>NZ_CP109596.1:0-4800000 GCF_036327755.1 Nocardia sp. NBC_01503 | reverse complement strand
CTGCTGGTCAGACACGTTCGCGGGCGATATGACACCCGCCTCCGACTGGGCGACCGCCGCGGACCCTTCGCCGCGATCACTTCCGATCGCCGCGGCCGCTCTCGCGGTGTCATCGAACGCGGTCATGGCATCGGCCCCGGTCGCCGGCGACGCGATAGGTTGCGCGACCTCCGTGTCCGCGCCGGACCGGCTCGGGGGCAGGATCTCCGCCTTCAATATGGTCATGCCGTCGGCGGACATTCCTACGCCATTGATCTTGTATCTCGTACCGCGAGCCAGCAGGAATTCGAATTGATTGCCGCCCTGGGCCACCGTGTCTTTCCCTATGTAGAGCCCCGGCGCGCCGGGCGGGAGGATCAACTCCAAACGGTATCCGGAGAACACATTCACAATGGTATTCACGGCAACCGAGGTCGACATGTATCCGGGTTCCGTCTGGACTGCACCGATCAGCAGCCGCGGGTCACGGCCATTGAGCGGCTCGCCCCCCTGATCGACCAGATACCCGATATCACTCACCACGCGAACGATCTGAATGGGTTCGGATATCAGCGCGGGCCGGCCGGTAGCTCCGTCCAGGAGATCGATCTGTTCCATGAGCTGGGCCGTGAACGGCTCCTCGAAGGGTAGGCGATAGTGATCCCAGAGCAACTCGCATAATTCACTCGCGGCCACCAATTTTTCGAGCCGCCGCGGATCTGCCAACGTGTCGCGGATCTCCCGCAACCGTTCGGCATTCTCCTCATCCGGCCCCGCGTCCTCGAGTTCTATTTTGTCCTGTTCGAGCTCGGATATACTGGGCGCATCATAGTAGTCGTCCCCCTTCAAGATTTTCAAGACATTGAAATCCGTAAAGAGACCGTCGATATATCCAGCAATGTCGCCGGTATCGGAGGCGTTCCGCAAGATCCGATTGATCCACGTTTCCCGCTCATAGTGATGGACGGCGAGCTCCATCTTCCGGGGCGACATACTTTCCGGGCCCGCCATCGGCGTCCGACGCAATTTTTCCAGCGTCTCGAGGTGGCGACTGGCGTACTCGTCGCCGGCCCTGTCACTGGAGAAGCGGCGAACTCCGTCATTATCGACTTGACCGGCCGCAGCTGTCCGCGCCTCCGCGAATTCGGTGAACTCCGCGAATCGGCCGCCCCAATTCTCCACTGTCCGGCCGACACTCACCGCGGCGCTCGGATATTCCGCCGACTCGGCACCGCTGAGTGCACCGGCGTCCTGCCGCTGCGGCGATTCGAGTGCGGCCGAGGTCGACGGCGTACTGTCGCCCGCGGTGGACCGCGTGCCCGCACCCGCCGAGGATATGCGCGTGAATTGGTTGAAATGCCGCGCGAGAACCTCGACCACACCCCCGTTCGGGTCCGTCGGACGTGACCCGTGCGGATTGGTCAGCCGCACGCCGGTCACCCGCCCGGTGGCTTCATCGGTCACCAAGCCCGAGACGATATAGGCGTGACCACCCACGAGTTGGGTGTACGGGTGTCTGCCCACGGCACGGGGGCGAGTGCCGACGGCGACGGTATCGCCGTGATTCAGCAGGTAGTCGATCCGGTCGAGCGCCCACCGCGTCACCACCGAATCCGGCAGCGGCGCATCGGATTCCCACCGCGTCATCTCGGCCAGCAGTACTTCGATCAGCTGCTCCCGCTGCCCATATTCGCCGGCTCCGAGCGTCGCCCTCAGGAATGCGTCGAACCCGGCCGCTTTCCGGGCGTCGTTGGCACGGGATACTTCCGGGTTCGGCCGGCCGTTCAGCCAATCACGCCAGGCCCCCTCGAGGGTCAGCAGCTCGTTCGCGAACTCGGCACTACCCACCAGCTCCGCCAGCGCATCCGGGCCCAATGTCATCGGATGCGCGAAGGTCTCGTCGTCGGAGGTTCCGGTCGGCTGCGCCCGGCCCGCCGCACCGGGCAGTTCAGTCGGGCGCAGCATGCCCGCGGTGGCCCCGGCGGAACCACCACTGGCCGCGACATATCCCCGAGCATTACCGCGATAGATCGCCCACGCCTTCTCGATCAGGGCCGGCCACAATGGCTGGCCCGGCTCGTTCGCCGCGTAGGCCATCTTGCCGCCGTAGGCGTAGAAGCGCCGGTCCACCGGAACCCACACCGCGCGACCGTCGGGCTCGATGAATCGCACCTCGAAGTCATGATCCGGACGCGACCGGATCATCTCGCGAATCCACTCCGGATGATGCCGCGCCAGATCGAGGAGGGGAGCCAGGAGATAGCATGTCCCCGCGCCACCCTGCCGCACATCCTGCGGACGCGGTCCATCCGGGCCGAAAATCTCGCTGTCGACCTCCACGAGGCCGGGCACCCGCACACCCTGGCGCTGAAGTTCGGCCTCGGCGACCTGATGCCATACCGTTCTGCCCACCGCTGTCGCGGGAGCATGCACCAGGACTTGATCGGATGCGCTGTCGCACCGGCGGATCGCGACCCGGGCGCCTCCGGCAAAGCGGATTCTCTCGCCCTCCGAGTCGAATTCGATCCCGGTCGCGGGCATTGTCACCATCGCAGCCGGGACACGCTCGTCACGTTCCGGATCATGCACCGCGGCAACGGCTTTTTGTGCCTCGAGCAGCAGCGCGGGCCAGATCGGATCGGTGTCGTAGACATTGCTCCGGTCCAGCGTGGTGGAGCCGTCCACCCGCACCCACCGCGGGCGGCCGTCGACCATCAGGAGCACATCGAACAGTTCGACGGAGTCCGCACCCGCCCTGCCCGCGACGGGCCGCACCATATGCTCGACCGCGCCCGGATAGTCAACGAGGAGTTCACGAAGCTGTTCGGCGGCGGCGTCATCCTGACCCCGCAAAATCTCCAGATCGCTCACCTCCGGCTTGCCGGTGTCCCCGAACAGCGGGCCGTCGAGCGCCCACACATAGGGCAGCCCGGCTCGTTCGGCCGCGAGCCGTGTTACCGAAACAGCCGGGTCACCGGCCCTGTACACCAGCACCCGGCCCCATTGGCGGCGATCCGGTTCGACCAGAACCGGATCACTCGCGAACAGATCCAGACCGCGTGGGTGCCCGGACAGTCGCCGCTCCAGGACGAACCCGCCCCGTAGCGCATTACGGCGGTATCGGGAACGCAGGAAAGCGCTCTGGGACACCCAGCCGCTGTCCGCTACTCCTGTCACCAGGTACGACTTCAATCCGTCAGCGCTCACCCGGGTCGACTCCGGCCCCTGAACGTACTCGAAAACGCCTCCCGGATGGGGCATCAACTGCCGTCCATCCTCCGTCACCACCGGAGCGGTGTCCGCTTCGACACGGTGCACCCGCCGGGCGGGATGCAGCACCGCCGCGCTCGTCGCACCATGCGGAACCAGCGCGATCGGACCGGCGATCACCGAAGCCGATGCGGGCCGGGACATTTCGTCGACCCGCAGGGGGTTCGGCCGACTGTACAGGTGATCCAGTGCCGCACTGTTGCGGAGGGGATCGGCCGGGTATTCGCCGCCTTCGTCCGACAACCTGGTGAGCACACCCGCGCGCACCTCGATCAGCGCCGCGGCGGCCGCCGGGGCGCCGTTCAAAAGGCTTGCGTGCGTGAGCTGTTCATCGCTCTGCCGCGCCTCGGGAACCGCGTACATATTGCCGTACTCGTCCATCACCATGACCGCGAGCGAGATCGCTTGGCGCGTAGTGATTTCCGTATCCCAGGTGGTGTCGAACAGGCCACCGTCGGACCTGTACAGCAGTCCCCGCGGCCCCACTACGATTCGGAACCGCTCACGCTCGGCGGGCGCGAGCGATGAATCGATCGCGGCCGAGGCGCGCACCCCCTCGAGCGACCGGTCCACGGCATTGATTCGCTCCGGCACCGGAAGGTCGGTCCAGGCGAAAACCGGCCGCGCCGCGCGCGAGCGCCCGGACTCGGAATCGGCACTCTCCCCGTACTGTTGGCGATCGAGATCGTCGAAATCGGGTAGCGCCGCGCGGAAACCCTCGACCTCATCCGAGGTTATGCCGGAATCCACGGCCGCCATATGCCTGCGGAACATGCGCGCCGACAGCCCGATCTCCCGACGCGTATCGCTATCCATCGTCGTGCGCAGGAAGCCGACGAAACCGTCGGCGTACCGGGCATCATGAAGTCCCAGCCAGCGCCGATACGCGCGCTCGGCGAACCGCACGGCGAAATCCGTGACCGCGTCCCCGCTGACACCCCGAGCGACCGCCGCCTCGATTCCCGCGGCGTAGGCCCGATCGTAAGCGTCACGGGCCGGGGTCCAATTATCCGGATCCTGTTGTGCGCGATACCAATCGGCCATATGTCCGCGCCACCGCTCGGCAAGCTCCAGTACTCGCCAGGCCGCGGCGAGATTGCCCATCGGCTCCGCGGGCGTACGCAGCGAATCCGTGAGATTCTCCACCGACATCGCCATCGGATGCGGAGTGAAATCGTGGCCGGCCGCCCATGTCCAACTGTTCACGCCCTCCGGCCGCAATGCGCGCACGGCCTCCGGGAGGCGGCCGGCGCGCACTCCGGCGTGCCCCTGCTCGCCACCGTGGTACACCGCCCACGCCCTCTCGATCACCGCGGGCCACACGGGCTGACCGGGAACGTGTGCCGCATAAGCCATTTCGCCGGCGCTGCCGTAGGCGTGGAAGTAACGGTCCACCGCGACCCGAACCGTACCGCCCTCGACTGTCCGGAACAGCACCTCGAAGTTGCCGTCCGGACGCTCCCGCACTATCCGGCGAACCCACTCCGGCCGTTTCGCCAAGGACAGCAACAGGGCCAGCAGTGCCGACGATCCGACCCCCACCTCGTGCACATCATCGATACGCACGGCACCGCCCGGCCCGAACAACGGCCCCTCGGCCCGGACCAGCCTCGGCGCCGCGATACCGAGTACCGACTCCGGTACCAGGTGCCAATCCGACTCCGAGTCGTCACCCAGCGGATCGAGCACCCACACCTGCTCGGTGAGGTTCTCATGCGGGCGAACCGCGGCGCGCTCGTCACCCTCGAGCTCTATCGTCTTATCCCCCGAGTCGAACGAGACGCCGGGCTCGGGGATCAGCAGTGCGGCCGCCGGTTGGGCCAGCCGATGGTTCACCGGCCGGTCGAGCCGATAGTCGTCGGTGCTCTCAGCGTCCGGACGCCACCTGTCATCGAACACCTCGACGGCGGGCACTTCGGTTCCGGCGGCCGCGCGGGCCGCGGCGAAGGCGGTCAGCGCGTTCCGCAACCGGCGTTCACGAGGAGCCACCAATGCCGCCGCGGAGTTCAAAACCCGCGACAGCGTTCCGGATTCGCGGCGGGTCTCGTCGTCCAGCCAGATCACCACCGCCGCGTCCGTCGCCGGATCCTGCTGCCGCGCCGCCGCGTACAAGTTCATACCGTCGATCGCACCGCTACTCATCACGGACAGCGTGGTATCGAACCCGGGAACATGCCATGCCACGAATCCGGCAGTGTCGATATTTCCGAAACTCACCACCATCGCGGCGTGCGGGCCGGACGCGTTCGGATCGAATTTCAGCAGGTGCACGTCCGGGGTGGCGATGCCGGACAGACTCGCGGTCAGCCGGGCCTCCAATTCGGCTTCACAGAGCGCGAACGACGCCTCTTCGAATTGCCGAAGTCGCCGCTGCTCGGCCTCCGAAAGGGGCGCACCAACGCCACGCGCGGCCCGGTCGAATCCGACCGTCAGTTTTTCCAGCACAGCATGGAGATAATTCCGATTCAGCGTATCCCGGACCTCCGCTGGAATACTCACGGAATTACGCAGGGCGGGAAACTCCGTCACCAGGCGATATTGATTCTCCGGTGCGATATTCGAGAAGCGCAGATCATTCCACCACCGGCTGCCGCGCTCGGCCCACCATCGCGCCATCAGGTCCTGCCGAGCTGCCGCCGCACCGGTGGCAGGCAGATCGGGCGGGGTCGGATCCCCGATCTTCACCGGGTCAACGGCGGGACGCGTCTCGCCGCGCGCGAGCGCCTCCGACCACGCGGTGAGATCGTCCTGCCTGCGGGCGAGTGCCAGCTTCTCCGCTCGCAGCAGATCCTGGACGGCCGTCGTGCCGACCCGCCGAAGCCGTCTCAATACGGCCAATTCTTGCTGGTTCCGCAGGATCCGCTGCCGCTCGACCGCGGCTTTCTGCCGTCCGAGTTCGCTGGCCGAGTGCGCCGATGCGGCGATAGCGGCCGATACGGGAACCGTGGCGGCAGCGCTCCCCGCGCCGACCGGCTCGGCGCCGAACGCGAACAAAGTACCCGGGCCCGAAGTACCGATAGCCGAGAATTGGTTGAGGTCTTTCAGCGGAACCGAGATCTCGGCGTTGGCGTGCGGATCGAGGACGATCACGGCGGTCGGCGTCTCCGGATTTCCGGAGTTCACCACGCGAACTACGGAATACGCATGCCCGGCCTGCAACTGGACGGTATGCCTGTTACCGCCCGCGAATTCCGATTTGGTGCCGATGACCACCGTATCCTGGAATCGGAGCAGGTGTTCGATCAGTTCGGCGGTCCACCGCGCGATCGTCGTATCGGATAATTCGATATTCGACTCCGAAGCCCGCATATGCGCGAGCAGGATATTGCGATCCACCCACTGTTCGGTGAGGAAGGCTCGGAAGGACCCGACAGCATCCTCTCGCACTCCGGAGTTCCACTTCGCCAGCGCGTCCGTCACCGCTCCGGCCACATTCTCGGACCAGCCCAAACCCTCGGTCAGCACACCATCCGGTGCCAGCAGCGTCGACGGGAGCAGTTCCTCGTCCACCATGCTCTCGATCACCGCATCGATCGCATCCCGCAATCGCTTCTCCAGGGCGCCCGCGGCCCCCTCCACAGCGCTCGCGGCGAACCGGTTCTCCGCATACCGGCTATCCGCGTCCAGGACATACCGAGCCAGACCGGAACTGCCCAGCAGTTCCTCCAGCCTGTCCAGATCCAATTGGAACAGGGGCTCATCGATGGTGTGCGTCAACTGAACATCGGTCTCGCCGCGCGGCGTCACCGGCGGCCGCAGCATCGCCGCCGTGGCACCGGGGAATCCGCCGCCCGCGCCCTGATACCCCAACTCCCCGCCGCGCAGCACCGCCCATGCCTTCTCGATTACCGCGGGCCACAGCGGTTGTCCGGGACGATGGGCGGCGTACGCCATACCGGCCGATCCGTAGCTGTAGAACCGGCGATCCACCGCGACCCGCAGCACCCGGCCGTTGGGCTGGGTGAACCGCACCTCGAAATTGCCGTCCGACCGCTCCCGCACCATCTGACGGATCCACTCCGGATGCCGCTGAGCCAAGGATTTGAGGCCGGCGAGCAGGTAGCACGTTCCGGCGTCGCCCTGCCGCACATCGTTCTCGTGCGGGACGCCGTCCGCCCCGAACAGCGCGCCGCCGACTCGCTCGAGTCGCGGCATCGGCACCCCGAGTCGCGCCTGATCGACCAGGCGCCACGCCTTCCGGTTGGGCACCGCCGCCGAGTCGTGCACGAATACCCAGCCGGGCAGGGTGTCGTGCGGGCGTACCGCGATCCGCGCGGGCCCGGCCCGGCCGGGTCCGAATATCGTCGAGAGATCAGCGACCTCCACCGTCGCCGCCGGCTGGGCCAGCTGATGGTTACGCGGCCGGTGGGGCTGCAGACTGTCCGCGACGCTTCCGGCGACCGGCCCCAAGGGCTGCTCGAGCACCCGGATCCCGGGCACACCGGCCGAGCCGCCGAGCCGGGCGGTATCGAACGCGATCAGCGCGTCCCGCAACCGGTCCGCGCCCCTGCTCAGCAGGGTCTCGACCGTCCGAGTCAACCGCGCCGCCCGGCCGTCCCCACGCATGACCCCGTCGTCCATCCACAGCACGACCGCGACTCGCGCCGCCGGTTCCTCCTGCCGCATGGCCGCGGACAGCTCCATCGCCTCGACCAACCCGGTGCTCATCGACGAAATCGACGTCTCGAACCCGGGTACCAGCCAGGTGATCGACGTGGCGGCGTCGACATCCCCGAAACTCAGCACCACCGCGCCACGCTTACCGAAGGCGTCCGGATCGAACTTCAGCAGATGCACCGGCGGAACGGCCGTTCCCGCCAATTCCGCCACCACTCGGGCCTCCAGCTCCGCGGTGTGCAGGTTGAACAGCATTCGGTCCAGCAGGTGGCGGCGGCGCAAACCGGCGCCCCAGGTGACATCCGCGAGTTCGACGACCCCGGATCGGAGATAGGCGCGGTTCAGCGTGTCGCGGACCTCGGCGGGAACACCGTCGGTATTGCGCAGCATCGGGAAGTCCGTGACCAGGCGGTGCTGGAATTCCGGTGCGAGACTCGGGAACCGAAGCTCGCTCCACCACTGCCGACCGTGATCCCGCCACCACCGCGACCATCGCGCGGGCTGGTTGGTCGCCGCGTCCGTGGCCGGCGAATCCGCCGGGAGCCGCGGCGGCGCCATCCGGTCCGTCGGAGCGGTCGGCTCCGGGCCCGTCCAGAGACCACCGGCCGGTGCCGCCGGGCGAATCTCCCCGCGCTGCAACGAGTTCCACCATTGATCGAGATCCTCGCGCTGTCGGCGCAGCACGAGGAGTTCGGCCGTCAGCAGGCGCTGCACCTGCACGGTGTTCTGGGCGCGCCGCAGCCGGCTCGAGACGGCCGTCTCCTGCGGGATCAGCAGGAGTCTCCGGCGGTCGACTTCGGCCCGCTGCCATGCCAACTCGTCGGCAGGCTCCCGCACCGGTGCCGGAATGTCCTCGCGCACAAGCGAAGCCGGAGTCGTGAGATATCCGGGCGGCGTCGCATCCGTTGTCCGCGCGCCGCTCCCCGCACCGGGCTCACCGAGGCCGGCCGATTCCGACGCCGCCATCAGCTCGAGGGCCAGCCACGCGCGCCGTTCGGCATCGGACCGAACCTCTTGATAGGGAAGGGAATCCGAATCGGAAACGATGACTTCCGAGACACCGGCCGCGCTGTCATCCGATACCGCACCGACCCGGCCCGCCGCTCGGTGCGCCGCCCCGCCGGGGGTCCGGGCCTCCGGGCCGAACGCACTGAGAGTTCCCGGACCGGAAGCGCCGATTCCCTCGAATTGATTCAGACGGTTCAGGGGTACGCGAATCTCCGGTCCCCCGTTCGGATCACGCATGATCACCGCGGCCGGAAGGCCGGACCGGTGATTCTCCCCACGGTCCACGCGAACTATGGAGTACGCGTGACCGGGAGTCAGTCCCACCTCGGCATGCTGATCATTCGATAGCGCCCGCTTCGTCGCCAAAACGACGGTATCCCCGCGCCGGAGCAGATGATCGATCCGCTCGGCCACCCAGGAGGCAATAGTGGTGTCGGTCAATCTGTCATTGGATATCCACTCTTTCAGGTGCGTCTGAAGCAGTTGACCCGACTCGGTCCATTGCGTTTCTATGAGGTCGGAGAGGACGGTCGCGTCATCGTCGAGTCCCAGCTCCTTCCACACCTTCAGTACATCCCCGACCGCTGCCGCGATATCGCGACCACCGGCGAATGCCGCGAGCTCCGCACGACTCATTGCGAGCAGCGCGGATGGACGGGTGTCACCATCCAGTATTCGAACCGCGATATCGAGGCTCGCCTCCAGCAGCACGGGTTCCAGCAGATCCGACTCGATCGCCGCGACAGGATTCGTCCAGAATCCCGAAAGCAGATCCTTTTCCATGCCCAGGATCAGCTGCGCGACACCGGGACTGCCGATCAGTTCGCCAAGCATGTCGGGACCCATCTGAAATGGGGTGCCGATCAGATACCGATCGATACTCAGCGTCGGCTGAGTTCCCGCTCGACCCGCCATCTGCGGCGGTCGCAATTGCCCGGCGGTGATTCCCGAATGTCCGGAGTCTATGCCTTGATAGCCTTGCGCTTTGCCGTGGAATACCGCCCACGCCTTTTCGATCACCGCGGGCCACAGCGGTCGCGATGCATTGTGCACGGCGTACGTCATCTTCCCGGTGGAGTCCTGGTAGAAGGTGTCATCCACCTTGACCCATTCCCAGCGGTCATTCTTACGATCGTAGAATCGCACGCTGAATGTGCGCACCTGCTCAACCGTGGTCTCATGGATCATATTGACGATGAGGCCGGGGTTCCGATCCGCCAAGGAGATCAGACTCGCCATCAGGTAGCAGTCTCCGACGGCGCCCTGCTGAACATCCGCCGGTCGTGGAATGCCGTCCACGAACAGTGCGCCGGCCGCTTTCCCCTTTCTGATCTCCGTACCGCCGGAAATGGCGGCCGGCAACCAGCTTTCGCTCGCCGGGCGATAGAGGTCGATCTTCGTCGGATCATCCGGATTCGGCCGTATCGCGATGGCTGAGCCGGGGCCGAACTCCACCACCTTGCCGCCCTCGAGGCAGAAGAGCCCGGCGGTCTTCGGACGCAGGCTCTTCGCCCCACCGGCAAGCGCGATTTCGTCGAACGCCGCGCGAACCACGGCGTCCGCCAGCTTCCGAACATTGCCGTCCGGGAAGGCGATTTCGCGGAATACGGGTTCGCCGGGTCTGCTCCCGCCGACGATCGGCAGCGTCGCAGCGATGGTGGCCGATACCAGTCGACCGCCGGTATCGACCACGATCAGGTGGTGATCCGGAACCTTCAGCCGCGTCGCCGGCATGGTGGTCAGCAGGTTCGAAGGCGGGGAGATCTCGGAACCGGAAGGCGTCGGCACGGCCGATCTGAACTCGGCTTCCGCGGCCGCCGACGCGTACCCGACCGGTGCTCGCAGCAGCTGTTCCACCAGATGCTCGCCCAGCGGCGAGGCGTACTCCGCTGCCGCGCTCAGCGTGGGGACGACCGGCGGACTCGCCGGATCGGCAGTGCTCGGCGACACCTGATAACCGAGGGCCTCGCCGTCCTCGCGAACCGCGACCCAGTAGTGACCGTCATCGCCGGCGCCCTCGCGGAACAGGGCCTTCGCCTGAGTGCTGGAGCCGCCGAAATGCAGCCGCGCCGGCGACTCACCGGGGAAGTAGACGTCCAGATTCAATTCCAGCGCCTTGGCCGCCGCGGGCAGGAGGTAATCGGCGGCGAGGTGATTCCATTCCCCCAGCTCCAGCAATAGCCGCAATTGTCCGACGAATGCCGCACGGCGTACGGCGAGAGATTCTTCCGCCGCCATGAAATCGCCGATGTATTCGTCCGGAGCGGCGAGCATCATGCTTACCACTCCCTTTCGGAAGTCCAGATGCGCGGCCTCGTCTTCGAGCGGAATCTCCAATGTTCGCGCCAGCGCGTACCACAGGCAGTTGTTCCCGGCTCCGGGCTGCGATTCCCACGTGTTTCCGTCGCCGGGCGGTCGAGTCCCCGCGACCTCCACCGCCCTCCGGCGATCGGTCGAGGAGTCATCGGCGCCACCGCGGAACAGTCCCGTCGGCGCGGCAGCGATCGACTGTCGCTCGAGCTTCTCCGCGCGCCTCCACTGTGACCAATTGGCTGCCGAGGCCCGCCGGATCCGTGGCCGGCCATCGAAATCGGTCGATCGGAAGCCCTCCGCCAGTCGAACGCCCTGGCTGCGCAGCGCATCGAGGACTCTGTCGTTGGCCTCCTCCTGGGATGCCTTGGCGTCCGCGAGGGCTTTCTCCCACTGCTGGACATCCTTGTTGTGGTCGATATTCGGTAGATAATGGCCGCTACCATCACGCAGGGCGATGAGCTGCCCATGCCTGGCCTCGATATATCCGGCGCCCGAGACGATGCGGCCGCCGAGAAATGAGGAGTGCTGGATATAACCGCGCCGTTTCTCGGCCGCGTACAAGTTGCCGAATTCGTCCATGACGAATATCGAGTGAGTACCGGCAGGGGTATCGAAAACAGCGCCATCACTTGCTCGATGCAGAAGTCCACCGGGCCCTACGAAGATTCGATGCGACTCGAGTTCGGACGCGGTCATATAGTATGTCGGCGTATGTTCGAAAACCGGATTGACCGATTGATTTTCGCGCCTGTCATTCCGAGGCGTGAGGTGTGCCTTGGTCTCGAGGGGCCGGGTTTCGCCGATATACCGGCTGCTCATGGCGAGGCCGTTGAGTAGCGGGAGCTTACGGGTGGCGAGCATCCGGGTGCGCCGTGGGGGTATATGGGCGCGGTGCGCCCACTGATCGGCGGGTGCTGGATGCGGGCGGATGGAGAACTCTGGATCCATGCTCGCGAAGAGATTTCCGTCGTCGTTGACGCCGATCTCGTACCGTGTTCCATCGGATGATCGGCGAAGATAGGTGAATTGCTTGCCCGGAACGTTCTGATAGACCTCCACTCGGCCATCGCGCTGCTGGAATACGAGATTGAGTCGCAGGGCGTTCGCGATATCGGCCAGCGCGTGATCTTCGTGCTCGGCCCGATTCTCCATCGGCCAGTCCGCCTCGTCGAACGCATCCAGTCGATATGAAATCGCGAGATCTCGCAAGTTCATTATCTCCTGGTAGGCGGCGGTGGCGCGATTCTGCTCTGCGACCGATTCCGCTGCGGTGACCGCTCCACGAACCCAGCGCGCCCTGAATTGCGCCCGCGCCTGCTCCTCGCGGTTGACAAGGTCAACGATTTGGGGGTCCGTGGCGGTATAACGGTATTGGTCCCTCCGCATGAAATCGAGAATTTCGCGACGGAGATCGTTCCCGTTACGGTTGGTGAGGCGACCCAGGGCCATCGGCAGCGTGCCGGACCGCTCGCTCGTCCAGCGGGCGGGTGTGATGAAGGGCCGCGCGGCTTCGAGCGCTGAAACCGGCTGTGCCGCGACATCAACCGATGATCCTGCCGATGACGCCGAGGCGGCGTGTTCCGCAATGGGTTCCAGGTTCACGCGGTATTGCGCCATCCACGGGTCCGCCGGCGCACCGGCCGCTTCGGCCTCCTCCGGCTCGACCGGGCTCCACGCCTTCGCGAGCGCGAGCGGCGCCGCCCGATCGGGCTGTAAATACAGCGCCGTCGGTGCGGCGGCTCGCTGCGTCGGACGCGCCGCGTCGGAAGCCAGCGCGGCGGCGTGCGCCTCGATGAACAGCACGGGCCAGACCGGATTAGTGCCAGGCGCCGGCGCGGCCAGTCGGGTGGATCGATCCACCCGCACCCATCGGGGTTCTCTCGCCACTGTCAGCAAGACTTCCGCACCGACCACATTGCCATCGCTGACGATCACCCGTCCGGCACCGTCGATCACGTTTCCGCCGCCATCGAGCCGATTGCCCTCGGCGTTGATCACCTCGGCGCCGACGGTGCGCACGGCGCCGCGGTCGGCGACGACGAAACGCAGCATGCTCGCGATGGCACCGGGAACGGCCGCGCGAGATCGCAACTCGCGCACCATCGGACCGTCCGGGAGACCGAGCAGATCATCGAGCACCGGGCCGCGACTGCCGAATACCGGACCGTCGAGCCCGCGCGGACGCGACAGCCCGGCGCGCTGAGCCTCATCCTCGGTTATCCAGTGGCCCTGACCCCCGGCGTGCACGAGCAATTGCCCCGGATTGCCGATCGCGGGACTGACGACCACCGGTTGATACTCGAACACCGCGAGTTCCGCGCTCACGGCCACGGTGCGCGCGTACCAGTCGTTCGCTTGGTCCCAGCGATATCCCGCGGCGGCCAATGCGGCGGTCGAAATCCAATGGTCGCCGTTCTGCCCGGATATCTCGACATGTGCCGAACCATCCGCGTCGGCGTACCGTGCCCGGGACGCGGGAAGTCGGAGAATACCGCCGGGGTACGGCTCAACGGATTCGTCCGCATCGGAGGTCAATGGGCGGTTCGGCCCGCGCAGTCGGACGCCCGCGGGGGGACGCAGTCCTAATCGCGCGGCCTCGTTCTCTCGGACCCAATGCCCCCGGCCCCCGACATGCACCAGCACGTGGCCCGAGACGACTCCCAGCGGATCCACGACCACCGGCTGATATTCGAAGACCTCCAGCCCGCTGGTCAGCGTCGTGGCGCGGGCGAACCATCGGTTGGGGTTGTCCCACTTGTACCCGGCGGCCAGCAGAGCGGCATGCGAGATCGCGGCGTTTCCGTTCGCGCCACGCAATCTGATATGCAGGATTCCTGCCGGGTCCACGAACTGCCAGGACCCCGAAGTGTCGTCGGTGCGCAGGATACCGCCGGGATACGGCTCGAACACCCGGCCCGGACCGATCAGTAAAGGGCTGTGCCCGAAAGTGATTCGCGTACCGAGCCCGGCCGGGGACAGCACCGGCTCATCACTCCAGGCACCGATCGCGGCAAGGGCGACCGGTGCGTCCGGCCCCGGCGGTGGCACTGCCTGATCCCACGTCGCCACATCGGGCGACGGGTTCTCGGCGGGAGCTCGCACCTCGAGGACATGTGCGTCTTCGTGGGCGATTCGGAATTGCGAGAAATTCCGCTCGCGCAGGAATTCCCGAACCGTCCGATCCTCCAGCGGGACGGGTGCGAGGTTGTGGTCGTAGACGATGTGATCATCGGTGCCCTCGATGCGCACGACCGTGTACAAGTGCCGGGTCTCGTTGCCCAGCAGCAGGAACTCCCCTTCGGCGATCCCACGGGCGAAGATGTCGACAGCGGTGATGGCGATCGGATCGTGGTATCGCCGCGTGACCCGCGTGTCTTCCCACCGCGGAGGTTCGGTGTCTGTCTCCTGCCCCGGTGCCGGAGCGGAGGTGCCGGGACGAGCCTGGTCCGTTCCGCCGCGCAACGGTTGCGCGGCCGCGGCATCCGAAGCGTCCATCGGCGGCGGGACCTGCTCGGCGACCCCCGCACGCGGGCCGGGCTGCGACTGATCCGCCGTGGCGGACGAACCAGGCGTCACCACAACACTATTGGTGACAAGGTGGGCGGCATTGCGGACTTGCAGATCCCCGGCCAGCGTCAGCAGCTCGGACTCTGCGGCCCGGCGCTCGGCGAGCGCGACGTCCCGGACGTTGAGCGCGGCCTCGACGGCGGCCTTGTTCCGGTCGCTGGGAACCGCGTGGAATTCGTCGGTCGCACGCTCATGCGCGGTGATGGCGTCTTCGTGCGCGGCGATCGCACCCGTGTACCGGATAACGGTCTGCGCGTGCTGGGGTGAGTGCGCGAACAACTCATCGTCGGCGGCCAAATAGTAACGGACGCTGCCCTTCTGGCCCATGCGCGCGGCACGGTTCTCGGCCTGGATATCGATATCGCGCAGATTCGACTTGCTTGTCACACTGACCTGTAGACCACCGCGCTCACTGACCGCGTCGGCGACGGGAATGTCGACGCCACGGCTGCCCTGACGATTGATGATCAAGATCTTGCCGAGTGCGCCGGCCTCGTCGAAGATCTGCTGCAGACGAGCTTCGGCATGTTCGCCATTGACGAGGAACCACTCCGCGTCGATCGCCACATGCTCGACACCGGCCGCCCTCAGCAGCGTCGAGAGGCGCGCGACCTCACTATTGCGGTTGGCGATCACCAACTCCGGGAGGGCGGTCGGGCTGTGCCCCGCCACCAGGTCCTCGGCGATCATCTGGTGTTTGGCCGTCTGGTCGACCGCCGTTCGGGCGGCCAGGGTGAGCAGTTTCGATTCCTTGTTGCGCGGAATCGTCACCACGTCCGCCATGCCGTAGTCCTCGGACAGCGGCCGGGATGCCCCTCGAGCGGTGCCGGACGCGCCGGTCACCGAGGTGTAGTGGTCCCCGGAGAACAGTTCCCGCGCCGTCAGGCTCTTCGAATTCGCCGAATCGGCGCGGATGGTGAACCCGTGTTCGGCCTCGATCGCCTGTGCCAGACCACCGTTCCACCGGCTCTCGGTGGAGGTCTTCGGATCGAACATCACCTTATGGGTGGTCTGGTCGAGGATATAGACCTTCTGATTCGCCCGGTCGACGATGTAGTGGTCGTTCTCGATGAACTCCCAGCGCGCCGAGGCTGCCGAATTCACCCGCCGCACAACGTCATCGAGCCGCTGCTGCGCCGTCTCCGACGTCGCTCGATCACCCGGCTCGGTCTTCAGCAGGTCCCTTACCGCGGCGACGCCGGCGTCGGTGAGCTTCGCGGGCCCACCGAGCTGCCCATCGGTCCTGCCGAAGTGCGCTTCGGTCAGATCACCTGTGCGCAAATACCTATCGAGAAAGTCCCGGGCCTCGACGACGCGGGCGGCCACCCGCGGATCGGCGGCTTGGGACACGCCCTCGGAGGTGATCCAGGTGGTGTCCGCGTGCACCAGTGCCTCATCGATCTCATCGATGACGGCGATATGTCCGGGCAACTCCTTGCCGCGCAGACGTCCGAAGGCGGCATCGTTCAGGGTGCCGACGTAGATGGTCGGCTCCCCCCGCACCACCTCGGCGTACGCGTTGTCCGGACCGTCCTCCGGATTCATGCGCGCGATCTTGAACCCGTGCGGCTCCAGGACTTTCCGATACAGCTCATAGGCATGGTTGGCCAGGGTATCGCGGGTGGTGAACACCTGCACCGGCTCGCCGGCCGACGCCTTCAACATCGCGTCGGCCAGGAATACCAGCGTCTTACCTTCGCCGGCATCCATATTGATCGGGCCGCGGCGCATCGCCATCGCCGCCATGACCTGGTTCCAGAACATGGTCTTGCCGGTCCCGCGCCGGACCACTTCGATCGCCGCCGACACCGCGTCGTGGTACTCGTCCGCACGCGCGGGGTCGTCATGATGGGAACTGCCCGCGAGCAACTCCCGCAGCGTCGCGTCCGAGGTCTTCGCCCACACCTTGGGGTCGTACCGGTCGACGAGGTCTCTGGCCTCCTGCTCGAAATTCCTCGCCCGCTCGGCGGCCGGACGGTGCGAATCCTGCGGCTCGGAGTGCGGGGACTGCGAATCATTATGGGCGGGTAAGTGATTCGAACCGTCGGTCGCGGCGGGCCGCACTCCGTCGGATTCCGGATGCGGCGAAACAACCGACGGTGACCGGCCCTCGAATACCCGGCCGTCTTCCCGCACCGCGACCCAGTAGTGCCCGTCGTCCGCACCGGCGCCCTGCCGGAACAGGGCGCTCACCTGCTGGTCCCGCGGACCGTGGTGCAGGGACCGGGACAGCCCATTGGGGAAGTAGACGTCCAGATTCAGTTTCAGCGCCTTCGCCGCGGCGGGCAGCAACTCCTCGGCCGCGGGCACGTTCCAGCTGCCCAATTCCCGCAGTTCGGCCAACTGCCTGTCGAATTCGGCGTACCGATCCGGATGCCCCCGCATGAAGTCGCCGATGTACGACTCCGGATGCCGGCGCATTTCCTGCACCATATGGGCCCGCAGATCCGCGTGGGCCGTCACATCGCCGACACCGATATCGAGGGCGCGGCCCAGCGCGTGCCACAAACAGTTGTTCCCCTCCCCCGGCTGCGACTCCCAGACGCTGTCCCGGCCCGGCGGAGCGATCCCGTCGACCGCGGCGCGGGTCTCACGTTCACCCGATGCCCGGCCACCACCGGTGAGCCGGAATTCGTCATCGTGCCGCGACCCGTTCGCTCGCTCGTCGCGGATCGGCGCGGGCTCCCGGTGCGCCACATTCTCATCCGCGCGCACCCGAAATTCGGTCATACGCCCGTCGGTCAATATCGCGGCCAGGTCCTTGGCCGGTACGTCCGCTCCGCTGACATGCCGCCAACCGCTTTCCGCCCCAGCGTCTGCCGCGCTCTCCCCGGGACGCCGCCAGATGTAATGGGCGCGTTCGCCGTCACCCAGCGCGATCACCGAGATGTCGGAGACGCTGGCGTTCGCGTATTGGTCCTTCGTGAGGATTCTCGGATCGTCACCGAGTTCGGTGAGCAGTGCCCATTCCTTGCCCTCGGCCGCACTCTGGTCGTGCTCCTGGGTCCGCGATGATCGAATGCTCTCGGCATCGCGCTCCGCGGTCTTCCCCGCATCGCTGTGCACGCTGTCGGCGTCCGATTTCGCCTCGGGGGGTGTGGGTTTCGCCGCCGGCTTCCAGTCGGCGACCTGTTCCGGAGTGTATTTCCGCCCGTGCTGGTCGAAATGATCGACGCCCTCGTAGAACTTGCCGAGCGCGGCCTTCACCCGGGCCGGGGCGGGACGATAGGCCCCGGCCGCGTCGTGGATCGCGGTCAGCCTCCCGTTCTCGAACGTGGCCTTGAAGGCGGTGTACACCCCGGCGTTGTGGAAGGCCTCATGCGGCAGATCGCTGACATACCAGCGTCCCTCGTGATCGCCGACGACCGTCCGCATGGCCGGTGCCTGCTGCTGGGCCCACCGCCGCAGCAGTGGTCCCTTCGGAGGCAGGTCGATCCGACGCTCGTCGAGCGCGTCCGCACCCGCGGCTTCATCCGACTTCGGCAAGCGGGTCCAGTGGCCGTCCTCGGAGATCTCATGCTGATAGTCGGGACGTTCGTCTTCGTTGAGCCGGTACACATTCCGCGAATGCGCGTGGTCGGAGCCATGGATCACGGCGCCGTCGTCCCCGGCGGCCGCGCGCGCGGAAGGCTTCTTCTCGCCGAAGTGGGGACGCAGTGTCAGGTCATTGCCCTGGTGCTGCCGGAACGCCTCGCGATCCGCGTGCGGCGACTTGGTGCCCTTGAGCATCGCCCAGGTCTGCTGGAAGCCGACGATCTCCTTCAGGAAGCCGCCGAAGCCGGGCCACACCGGTCCCAGCAGGCTCGGATCGACCCGGCGCCAGCGCACATCGGGGAGAGGTGCCGCCGAAGCGGCGCTCTCATGTTTGGCGTTGCCCGAATGTTTCGGGCCTTCCGCGAGTGTCGAATTCACACTGTCGCCGGTGCGGGTAGAGACGGAGTCGCGGATAGATTCGCTGTCCCGCCCCTCGTGTGACGGGGTACCGCCGCGTGATGCGGACGCCGCCGACTTCTGTTCGGGCTGTTGGGATTTCGACGGTGTGCGGGCGGGAACCTCGCTGGGCGACCTGTCGTTCTCGTGGGTGGCCGGCGCGCCGTCCCGGATCGGCCGGGGGCTCGCCGCCTGCTCCGGTGAGCGCGGGGACGCCGGGGTGTCGGCACGCGGCGGCGCGGGCTCGTGCACGGTCGCGGAATCGGCGTGTTCGTCGCCGGTCCGGGACAGGTTCGACTTGACCTCCGACGTGGACGCCTTCGCCTGAATGCCGTCGGGCGTATCGGTCCTGTCGCGGGTCGAACTCGCGCTGGAGCCTGCGCTCGATCGCGGCCGCGAACGCGGTTCCTCGCCGGTGGGGCGACCCGGTGCCGAGGGCCGCGGTTCGGCCTGCGGGCGAGCGGAATTCCCGGCCGTGGCGGCCTTGCCGGATTCGTTCGCCGGGGCGCGCCCATCAGCCGGCCTGCCGGGCGTCTCCGCGGCGCGGCTGCCGTCCTGCATGCCGGTCGTACCGTTCGACGGCTGCCGGACCGGCGCCTGCCCTTGACCGCTCTCTGCGGCCGCCTCGTTCCCGCGCTCGGATTCGTGCTGCGATCCCGGGCTTCGGTACTGCGACTGATCGCTCGCGTCGGTTCGGTCGCCGCCGCGGGCCGACGAACCCGAACTATCCTGTCCCGAGGAGGTTTTCGAGTCCGCACCAACGCTGGAATCGTCCGCTCCGGAGTTCTGGCGCTGGACGCCACCGGCATTCGAGTCGGAGCCGCCGGTCGAGCGCTGGGTGGCGCTGTCGCCGGAACGCTGACTCACGACGCTGTTCGCGCGCTCCGTACCCGCTCCCGAACCACCGGTGGAGCCCTCCGGACCGTTTCCGGTCGCGGGCTTCGCACCGGTCGCACCCTCCGATATCGGCGCGGTGATGCCCTCCGGGACCTTGGTCGCCCCGAGGTCCACCTTCTCGGGCAGATCCACATGGACCTTCGCGCCGGAGTTGCGAAAACCCCGGGCGCCACCGGCGAACGCGCCGGCCACGCCGGCGCCCAGCATCGCCGGGTCCAGGGCGAACGGTCCGCCATTGATGATCTGGTTGGCGACGCCACCGCCGATCATGCCGCCGACGCCACCGGCCCCGCCCTGTACGGCACCGCGCATGAGCTGTTGGAACTTGCCGTCGAATTCCGATTTTGTGAGCTTTCCGCCCAAATGCTGGAAGAGGTCCCCACCGAGTTTTCCGAACAGGTGACCGAATGCGCCACCCAGCGCGCCACCCAGCGCGAATTGCCCCAATTCCTGGAGATCGAAACCTTCCCGGTGGCCCGCGGCCATCTGCCCCAATTGAATCAGGATATCCATGATCACCTGCTGACCCATCGCACGCAGGGCGGCGATCACGATTTCCATCATCAGTTTCTTCAACCAATGGAATACCAATTGATAGAAGCCGATCAGCAACACCTCCTCTTCGGCGGCGGTCGGCGGGAAGAACCATGCCATGATGATGTCGTACAGCAGCTGAAACAGACCGATGAGGATCATGATCTTGTTTTCTTGAATCGCGCAACCGACCTTGTCGCACGATTTCGCCATCTGCTCCAAAGACTCAGCGATCGAATGGAGCGACGATTGGCTCGATTCGTCCGTCATATCCTTGAGTGTCTTGACCATCTGCGAGTTCTTATCGCCCGCGGATTCGTACGCCTTCAAGACGTCCTCGATGGCCTGGGTGATGCCAGGAACCAATGCCGTCAACTCGGAGGAAGCCTCCGCCCACGCGTCGGCGAGCGCGAACATGCCGTTCTCGCTGCCCTCGGGCCATCCACTGCCGGCGGCATAACTCAAGAAGTGCAGCTCGGAAGGCAGGGGGATATCGGACCGCGTTATCGGATCGGGAACAGTCATCACTGACCACCGACCGGCCAGCCGGACCGCTGCCACGGATCATTCGGACCCGAAGCGCCCTCACCCTCGTCGGCGGATGACGAGGGCTTGCGGCGCTCACCGCGCCGCTTCTCCTTCGCCTCACCGGCGCCGACGCCGGCACCGCTGCCCGGTATACCCGGCGCGCTCGGCATCATCCCGCCGCTGGACACCGCGGCCCGCGACTGCACGCCGCCCGGCGCGCCCTTGGTCGCCAATTGCTCGCCCTCGACCGCGGATCCCGGCAATGGCGGCCGGGGAGCTCCGGCCGTCCCGCCGCCCGGACCACCGGGACCGGGGTTCGTCGCGACCGGATTACCCTGCGGCCCAACACCTGCCGGATCGGTGCCGGGAACGTACGCGTTCGGTCCGAAAGCACCGGGCAGCCCGGTGCTACCCGGATCCACGGGCGTCTCCGTAATGGAGGTACCCGGCGGCGTCATCGCGGCGATCGGGTTGCCGGAGCTCCACGGGCCGGTACCGTTCTGCTGCGACAGGGCCAGGGGGCCGGTGCTGTCGGTCAATGCCCTATTCGCCAGCGACGGCCCGGACGGGCCGGTATCGAGATTCGGCCCACTCGCATCGGCCCCACTCGGATTCGCGCCCGGTGGGTTCGCGCCACCGGGGTTGTGCCCGCCCATGTTCGGACCGCCCGACTGCGAGCCGCCCGTATTCCCCCCACCTGAATTACCGCTGCCCGAACTGCCGCCGCCCTGATACTGATTGTTCGCCGGTGGACCGGAGGGCTTGCCGAAGTTCGGATCGGAGCTGACCGGGCCGGTGAACGGCGCCGGTTTACCGTGTGCGTCCTCGTCGATGTAATTCTTCAGCATCCACTCCGCGTAGAGGTCCTCACCGAGACCGAATGCCTTACCCGCCTCCTCGATCGTTTTGCCGTAGTTCACCAGCAGCTGTCCGTATACCGGAATCGCACCGGAGGCGTCGGAACCGGTGCTGCCATTGCCGACCAGCGCCTCCACCGACGCCAAATAGCCCGACGCACCCTCGGAGAATTGCTTCCCCATCGCGTCGCCGCCCCAGGGCTGTCCGAGCGAGTGGATGCTATTGCTCAATTTGGTGAGCACGTCGAACAGCCCGTGTGCCGCGCTCGGCAACTCCGCCAGTTTCTTACCCTTCGCGGTCAGGGCTTCCGGGTCGACCTTGACAATGTCTCCGCCCTTCCCGCCACCGCCCGGGTTACCGCCGCTGCTCGGGTTGCCGCCGCTATTCGGGTTACCGCCGCCGCGTGGGCTGCCCGCACCCGAATTTCCGCCGCGGGGTTCGCCGCCGCTCGGTTTACCGCCATTCGGCTTGCCGCCGCTCGGTTTACCACCGCCGGGCTTCGCGCCACCACCTCCGTGTGGTCCGCCGTCGCCGGAGGCCCCATGGTGACGCGGACCATGCGCTCCGCTCGACCCCGAGGCACCACCGTGGTGACCGTGCGGCCCGGTCGCGCCGGAAGCACCACCGTGGTGCCCATCCGAACCACTCGCACCCGAACCGCCCTCGGGCCCACTCGCACCCGAACCACCCTCAGGCCCACTCGCACCCGAACCACCCTCAGGCCCACTCGCACCCGAACCACCCTCAGGCCCACTCGCACCCGAACCACCCTCAGGCCCACTCGCACCCGAACCACCCTCAGGCCCACTCGCACCCGAACCACCCTCAGGCCCACTCGCACCCGAACCACCCTCAGGCCCACTCGCACCCGAACCACCCTCAGGCCCACTCGCACCCGAACCACCGTGATGACCATGCCGGTGACGGTGGTGCGGCCGATGCTGCTCGGTGTGCTCGCCACCGTTGCCGGATGCGGGTGCCGTCACGGGTCCTCCTGGTGGCTCGCTGAGTAACGGCGCAGTCGCCGCGCCGACCAGCGGGTCTACGACATAGCCACAGCGGGATCTTGCCGCACCGGCCGGAAGTGTCCCGGCGCCCGAGGGGTTTGTTCACCACCTCTTCAGCAGTTCACCCGGCCGTAAGGTTGTGCGATCAGCGGGATTCGGCGCGGTCGAGCACCGCGGGGAAGCTCACGGTGACAACGAGTCCGCCGGTTTCGGCGGTGTCGAGGAAGAAGAGTCCGCCGTGTTTCCCGGCGAGGGTCGCCGCGATCGGCAGACCCAGCCCGGAGCCGCCCGCCGCAGCATTGCCGCCGCGGAAGAATCGGGTGGTGAGCCGGTCGAGTTCGTCCTGGGGGACGCCGATCCCGTTGTCGCGCACCGAGATCACCGCCGAATCCGATTCCTGTGCCACCACGACCGTGGCGTGCGCGCCCGCACCGGCGTAGCGGGCGGAATTGCTCAGTGCGACATCGAGAATCTGCGTGAGGATCTGTGCGGGCGCCCGCATTCTCGCGGTGGGAACCTGTAATTCGACGGTCAGCGCCATGCCCGCGCGGGCGAAGGCCGCGTGCCATGCCTCGACCCGGTCCTCCGCCACGCTCACCGCATCGCACGTTTCGGGCGCGGCGGCCACGAGTTCCCCTGTGCCGCATGACTGCCGGGCTTCGGCGACCGCTTCCGCGACCGCTTCGGCGAGCAGATCGTCCAGCAGTCCGGTGAGCCGGTCCACTTCACTGACGATGCTGGCGAAGGTCGATTCGGCCCGGCCGCCGGCGATCGCCGGTTGCAGGGCTTCGAGGCGAACCGACAACGCGGCCAGCGGATTACGCATGGAGTGCGCGGTGTCGGCCACATGCCGACGCTCGGCGGCGGCGGATTCGGCCACCGCGTGCGTCAGCGCTCCGACGGCATCGGCCAGTTCGAGAATCTCCCGCGGGCCGTCATCGCTGCCCGGTGCGGTGCGCGGGGTCCGTCCCGACACCGGCAGCGTCGCCGTCAGCGCCTCGACATTGCGAATGAGTTCGGATACCGGTCGCAGTATCCACCCGGACAGCACCAGTGCCAGACCGCCGAAGACCAGTAGCGCGCTCGCGGTGATGCACGCCAGTTGTATCCAGCCGTCGGCGATTCCGGTGGTGGTCTCGACCGTCGACGCGGCGATGAGCACCACCCCCGCGGCGACCGGCGGACTTCCGACCGGTTGCGCGACGAGCATGGTGGGACGGCTCCACGGGTACAGGGTTTGCGGTAGGGGCGGCGGCTGGTATCGGCGAGCGCGGTCGACGGCGTCGATAATCCTCGGGTCATTGCGATCCACCCCGAGATCGCAGCGGACGGTGCCGTCGGCATCGATCACGAGCACACCATTGCGGCTGCGGTCGTAGTAGTTCTGGGCTTCGTGCACCAGTCCGGCGGAATCCCCGGCGGACCAGGCGGCGAAGCGACTGGCGTCGCCGATGCGATCGATCATCAATCCGCGGGTTCGGTTGGCGGCGAGTTGTCCGCCGATACCGATGGCGAAGCCGATCATGCAGATCGCCGCGAGCATGGTGAACGTCAGCAACAGGCGTCCGCGCATGGGAGGTCTTCCTCACCGATCCCATCGATAGCCGAAGCCGTGGATGGTGGTGATCAGACCGGGCCGGTTCAATTTGGCGCGAAGCCCACCCATGTGGACGTCGAGTGAACGCGAGATGGACGGATTCTTCTCGCCCCAGACCTCGTCCATTAATTCTTCGCGCCCCACGGCCGCGCCGGCCCGCTCGGCCAACGCCCGCGCGACCGCGAATTCCTTCTGGGTCAACGCAACCGGTTGCCCCGCCACCTCGACACTGCGGGCGACCAGGTCGACCCGGACATCACCGGTGACCACGATCGCCGGACGATAGTCGGTGGCCTGCCAGCGCCGCACCACCGCCTCGAGCCGCGCCGCGAGCTCGCTCACCCGAGCCGGTTTGACGACGTAATCGTCCGCACCGGCGCGCAGACAGGAGACAACGGCCAGCTCATCGCCTTCCGCGGTGAGCACGACCACGGGTACGGAGCTGACCTTGCGGAGCTGGCGCAGCACCAGATATCCGTTGACATCGGGCAGACCCAGATCGAGGATGACCGCGTCGTACCCGGTATGCGAGGTCAGCAGATCCAAACCGTGGGAGAGATGGTCGACCCGGTCGAAGCCCTGTGCCCAGAGGCCGTCAACGACGGCTGCGGCCATACCCGCGTCATCCTCTACCACCACCACACGCACGACCGCTGGTCCCTTCCGGAGTTCAGAGGCGACCTGAACAGAAGGTGAGACTACAGCAAGCAACTGGCGATCCAGCCCCTGACCGGGAGCGTGACGATGGTTACCGTGGCATCAGGCGCTGGCGCGACCCGGGGCCGGTCGGGCACCGGCGGGGGGCACCGGCGCGACGACAACCGGGGGGTAACCGGCCAGCCGCGGCGCGGGTGGCAGGCTCGGGAACCGGCGGCGCAACCCGCTCAGGTTCCGGTACACCTCGCGGAGTTCTTCGTGTACCAGTCGGAGCTCC
The DNA here is from genome assembly GCF_036327755.1 of Nocardia sp. NBC_01503. NCBI lineage: Bacteria > Bacillati > Actinomycetota > Actinomycetes > Mycobacteriales > Nocardiaceae > Nocardia > Nocardia sp. NBC_01503. The sequence continues at coordinate 4,774,961 of NZ_CP109596.1, read as the reverse complement.
TCGTGCAACTGCTCCGCTTCTTCGATGAGGGTGGCATGGAACAGGCGTCCCTGCTCGAGTTGCGCGCGATCCGCGCGGGATCGCATCAGCGCCTCTTCCGCCGATGTCCGGGACGAGGACGGGCGGGCGGCGGCGCGGCGACCGACCCGGGTGCCATTATCGAATTCCTGCACAGCAAACCCCAGCCTTTCGATTTTTCGGGCACATCGTGCGGTATGGCCCGGATGGTTCGGAATGAAGTTACAACAGTGAATTGAATTGTACGAGCCATTCCGAAATTTGATACTCCAGAAGCGGGAATATTTGGATCAGCTTTACAAGCGTGTAGATCGTCTTTTCGATCTTTGGAATCTCTTGATAAACCGGCAGGTTCTTGAGCATGCCAGAGAAAACGCTGTCCGATCTGCGAGAGCATGACCTGTAGCCGCCAATTTTGCGTGTAATTGGCGGTGACAAATAATTAGTAGCAGCGGTATCCCCGCACCAATAACCAGCGCGAGTCGCCGAACGCCGCCGGTAGCTATCTGCGCAGTGGCGCGGCTCCGCGGCGCGACTTCGAGCGGGCAGCCGCCGCCAGTATGGCGACCATCACCGTGGCGACCACGACGATAAGGGCCAGCAACCCGTGCCGGTACCCGGCCAGAAAGGCGTTCTGCACGGCGTCGGCGAGCGAAGTACCGGCCGAAGCCGCCGCCGCGACGCCTTTGCCGAGCGAATCGCGGGTAACGGTGGCGCCCTCGGCGGTGATGAGGGCGCTGGGCAGCCGCAGACGATCGTGATAGCCGCGGTCGACGAGGCTGCCGACCAGGGCCAGGCCCACCAGCCCGCCGATTTGCACCATGGTTTCCGTTGCCGCCCAGGCGGTTCCGTAGTTCGACAGCGGCAGTGCGGCGCTCATGAGGTCGAGGCCGACGCTCATCACCATGCCGAAACCCACGCTCGCCACGGTCACCATCAGCACGATCGAGCCCAGATCACCCGCCGCGTCGGCGGTGAGACCGATGGCCAGGCCGTCCAGGATCGCGGTCAGACCGATGGTGAGGGCCGCGGTGACGCCGTAGGACCGCTGTACCAGCGATCCCAGTTTCGCCCCCAGCACGGTCGCCGCGCAGGACGGCAGGAAGATGAGCGTGCCGGCGACGATCGGCGCGTGGCCGCGCACCGCCTGGAGATACTGAACGGCCAAGAAGACGGTGCCGCACAGCGCCGAAACCCCCACGGCCAGTGCGAACATGGCCGGTCGGAGCCGAGCGTCCGCGGTGATCAGGCAGTCGTAGGGCAGCTGACCGCCGCACCGGATGATCGCCGAGACCACGCAGAGCACGATGCCGGCCGTCATCGGCCCGGCGACCCAGGGGGCGAGCCAGCCCCAGTCCGGCGCCTGCATGAGGGCGAAGGCCACCAGCCCGGTACCGAAGGTGATGGTGATCGTGGACGGCCAATCGCATTCGGAGTCCGGGTCCGCCGGCACCTTCGGGACGAGTGCGATAACCCCGATCAGCAGCGCGACGGCGGTGATCCCGATCGCGGCCATCACCTTGGGCCACAGCACATTGTTCAGCAGCAGGCCCGTGACCAGCGGCACGACGGTCACGCCGGCCGCGCAGCACCCCGCCCAGAGGGTAATGGCCCGGGCCCGCTGAAGTGCCGAGCCGCTGACGGCCGACAGGATCGAAAGGGTGGCCGGAATGATCAGCGCGACCGCGGCGCCCATCACCACCCTGGCCAGGGCCAGCGGCAGCGCCGTGGACGGCAGCGCCAGGTGTACCACGGCTCCGGCGAGGTAGAGCAGATAGCCGCCTACCAGAAAACGCTTGGCGCCGAACCGATCCGAGAGGGTGCCACCGGCCATGAGTAGCGCGGCGAAGGCCAGCATGTACACCTTCGGACTCCACTGCGCGATATGCAGGTTGGGCCGGTCACCCAACTGCTGCAGCAGGGTGGGCACCGCGATGCTGTGCAGCGAGACGTCTTCGGTGAGGAGAAAACCGGTGCCGCACAACACCAATAGAACGGCTAGGCGTTCTCGGCCCGGACCGGGCAGTGCACCGGCCCGGTCCGGTGCCGTGATGCGCCGGGAACGCTCGGCGTCGAGTGTCATAGTTGCCCTTACGTCCGCATTCGGGCTCGGCTACCCGACCTGGCTAACGGAAGTCTCGGGGATAGGCGGCAATCCCGCCAGCCGGCGAGGTGACAGCAACTCCTCGACCTGCGATCTGGTCAGTGCTCCTTCGGCCACCACGATGTCCGCGACCGAGTCACCGGTGGCGAGCGCCTGTTTGGCCACCCGCGCGCAGGCCGCGTACCCGAGCTGCGGCGACAACGCGGTGACGATGCCGATCGAATTCCGCACGCCCTCGCGCAGCCGCGCGCGGTTGGCGGTGATTCCGTCGACGCATTCGGTGGCGAGGGTGTCGGCCGCGGCCGTGAGGTGGGTGAGCGTCTTGAGCAGGCTGAAGACGATAACCGGTTCGAAGGCGTTGAGTTGGAGCTGACCGGCCTCGGCCGCCATGGTGACGGTCAGATCGTTTCCGATCACCTCGAACGCCACCTGATTGACGAGTTCGGGGATGACCGGATTGACCTTGCCGGGCATGATCGACGAACCCGCCTGCGCGGCAGGCAGATTGATCTCGTGTAGACCGGCGAGCGGACCGGAGGAGGTCAACCGCAGGTCGTTGCAGACCTTGGAGAGTTTCACCGCCACCCGCTTGAGAATCCCCGACACCTGCACGAAGGCGCCGCAATCCTGGGTGGCTTCGATCGGGTTGGCCGCCAGCGACATCGGCTCGCCGGAGATCTCTCGCAGATAGCGGCAGGCCAGCGCCGCGTAATCGGGGTGCCCGTTGATGCCGGTGCCGATCGCGGTGCCGCCGAGGTTGCATTCGAGCAGCAGCAGCGCGCCCTCGCCGAGCCGTTCGCGATCCTCGCGGACCATGGTGGCGTAGGTGCCGAACTCCTGTCCGAGGCTCATCGGCACGGCGTCCTGTAATTGGGTGCGCCCCATCTTGATCACATCGGCGAACTCGATCGCCTTGCGGTCGAAGGATTCCGCCAGCCTGCCGAGCGCGCCGACCAGCTCGCGAATGTAGGTGACCAGGCAGAGTTTGATCGCGGTGGGGTAGACGTCATTGGTCGACTGGCCGAGATTGACATGGGTCAGTGGATCGAGTTCGGCGTATTCACCCGGCGCGAAGCCGAGGAGTTCCAGTGCGCGATTGGCGATCACCTCGTTGGCGTTCATATTCGACGAGGTGCCGGCGCCGCCCTGAATGGGATCGATCGGAAATTGGTCGAGGAACGCACCGCCCCGAATCTCGATACAGGCCGATACGATGGCGCTCGCCCGCTCCGCGTCCAGCAGTCCGAGATCGCGATTGGCTTGGCAGGCAGCCTGTTTCACTGCGGCCAGGGCGGAGATCAAGGCCGGATAGCTGCCCATCGCCGATCCGGTGATCCGAAAGTTCGCCATCGCACGAGCGGTGTGCACGCCGTAGTACGCACGAGCCGGAACGGTCAGCTCGCCGATCGAGTCCCGTTCGATTCGCAGCTCGGTGGGCATGGGAGTTCTCCTTCTGATTTCACTGTTGTTCATGGGGTGTTCATATCCACGAGCGCGGGCGCACCGCATTGGCGCGATCCACCAGCGCGAAGCGGTCGAAGCGGTCCGGCGTCGCGTGCGCGACGGCCCGCAGGGCCGACTCCAGTCCCTTGCGCAGCCCGCGTTCGGTGTAGAGATGGCCGAGAATGGTGTCGTCCGGCGTACCGGGCCGGCCACCGGCGCAGAACCAGCGCAGTGCGCTCTCCAGTACGGCGGAACGCAATTCGAGGGCGCGGCGCTCCCGTGGCAGGCCGCGCAGCCGTTCCGCCGCTTCGTCCAACTGGGCCTGGGTCAGTTGCGCCGGTGTCCGTGACACCAGCAGCAGGCTGAGGGTCATGCGCGCGGCGTCGTAATTCCGTGCGGCGGGTTGCACCTGCCGCAGCGTGTCGATCGCCGCCGCGGTATCGCCCGCGCCGAGCTGTTGCCTGGCCAGTCCGAATGCCGCGGTGACCATGGTGCGATCGGTCCGCCATACGCTCCGGTAGTCGTCGGTGGCCGACCGCGACCAGCGTGCGCGGCGGCGCGGATCCGGATCGGCCTGCGCCAATAGTTCGGCGGTGGCCGCGAGCGCCAGCGGCGGCGCGAGTTCGCCCGGCACCATGGCGGCGACGAGTTCGAAACGCGCATAGGCTTTTTCGAGTTCGCCGGAGACCACATCGGCCAGGCCGTCATACCAGTCGATCCGCCAATCGTTGGCATGTTCGTCCCGCAGCCGGTCCAGTATCTCGCGCGCCACGCGCACGGAGCCGATGTCCAGGTAAGCCCTGGTCTCGATGAGCGCGCTCTCCAACTCGAAGGAGTCGGGCAGTTCGATCAGGCCCTTGCGCACCGCCGTTCGGCTGATCCGCAATCCCTCCAGGGCGTGGCCCGGGTCGGCTTGCAGTTGAGCGGAGAGGAATTCGAAGCTGGGTTCCTCCGGATCGATCATGGGAATCGGCAGGGCCGCGGCGAGTTCGGCCGCGTCCAGGCGGGGTGGGTGTCCGGCCACGGCGTCCCGCCCGCCGAGCAGCGCGTCGACGCCGAAATCGGTGCGCGGGGCGCCGAAGGTGGTCGATATCTGCCGATGGTCCGTACCGGTGTCACGCGCGAGCACCATTCGCAATACGCCGCCGAGCTGGCGGTACATGACCGAAGCGGAGGGGAACCGCTTGGCCGGATCCGCGTCGGTCGCCCGGCGCAGCAGTTTCGCGAAGGCTGGATGTCGTCGCAGAATGGGCTCGTCTTCGGTTGTGCGCCAACGGGATCCGCCGGGCAGGGTGAGCGCGGCCAGGGTGCGGCCGACGGTGTAGATGTCCGAGGCCACCGTGGGACCGGTCCGGGGCACTTCGGGCGCCTGATAACCCGGTGTGCCGTACAAGCTGCCGCCGGAGCGCAGCGCCGCCACCGCCCCCAGGTCGATGAGTTTGACCTCATCCTGGCTCACCATGATGTTGTCCGGTTTCAGGTCGTTATAGGCGAGCCCGAGCGAGTGCAGGTAGTCGAGAGCCGGCAGGATCTCGAGCAGGTACGTGATGGCCTGCGCTACCGGAAGTGGTTCGCGCGCTTGCTGTTCGAGCATGGCGCCCAGCGATCTGCCGCCGATGTACTCCATCACGATGTATCCGGCGGAGACGCCGTCGGCGGTGCGGTGCGTGACGAAGTTGAAGATCTTGACGATGGCCGGATGGATCACCTCGGAGAGAAATTGCCGTTCGGCCAGCGCCGCCACATGCGCCTCGATGTCTCGCGGGTTCTGCAGGCCCTTGAGCACCACCCAGCGCCCCCCGACATGGCGGTCACGAGCCAGGAACACCCAGCCGATCCCGCCGTAGGCCAGGCAACCCCGGATTTCGTACTGGTCGGCGACCACATCGCCGTCCCGCAGCGCCGGGCGGAAACTGAACGATTCCCGGCAGTGCCCGCAGGCGCCCTGGATCGCGCCCGGCCCGTGATCGTCATGGCGACCGACGGGCCTGCGGCACTTCCAGCAGAAACGTTTGGCCTCGGGCACTTCGAGTTTCGTCAGCACCGCGGCTTCGGGTTCGACGGGCGGCACGGCGGGCATCGAGACCAGGCGCAAGCCCCAGCGCAGCGGACTTTGCCGGACAGGCCCGGATCGGTCCGAATGCGGCTGCCCCTCAATAGCATCGGAGGCCTCGGTGTTGTCCTGCGTTACGTTCTTCATGCCTACCACGTCATTTCTGCTGTTGAAGCCGTAAAAGCCGATCCCGCAACGGGTTTGCGTATACGCGCCGCGGGATCGGCCGGTATTCACCGCGTTCGCGACTCGCCGGGCGTGACTTCGCCCTGAATCTCGTCGAGCACGGTGGTCAGATGCGGGTCCCGATGTTCCAGGGGCCGCTCGGCCAGCACCGGGAACTGCCCGGTGTAGCCCTGTCGCATGGTCGCGATGGCCGCGACGCGCCCGCGCACCAGGAACCAGCCGATGATCATCAGCGGCAGCACCACCACGCCCATGGCGATCACCGCACCGCGCTGGGTCGCGTCACGGCCGAAGAGCATGATGCCCAGCACCGCCACCAGGAACAGCAGCGCCGCGATGCTGGTGTAGGGCGCGCCCATCAGCCGGAACTTCGGGCGCTCGACTCGGCCTTCCCGGGACCACTGCCACAGCTTGAGCTGACAGACCAGGATCGCCCCCCAGGCCGCGATGGTGCCCAGCGCCGACATGTTCAGTACGATCTCGAACGCTTTCTGCGGCACGATCGCGTTGAGTCCGACACCCAGCAGCGCGACGGTGGCGGTGGCGAGAATGCCCACGTAGGGCACGCCGCCCTTGGTCATTCGCGAGGCCATGCTGGGAGCGCTGCCGTTCATCGACATCGAGCGCAGGATGCGGCCGGTGGAGTAGAGGCCGGCGTTGAGGCTGGAGAACGCGGCGGTGAGCACGATCAGGTTCATGACCGAGCCCGCGCCGTGAATGCCGAGCTTGGCGAAGAAGGTGACGAACGGGCTGGTGCCGGATTTGAAGTCGGTGTACGGCAGCAGCAGCGACAGCAATACCAGTGAGCCGACATAGAACAGTGCGATGCGGGCGATGACGGAGTTGATCGCGCGCGGCATGATCTTCTCCGGGTTCTCCGCCTCACCGGCGGCAGTGCCCACGAGTTCTACTGCCGCATAAGCGAATACGACGCCGGTTGTGGTGAGCACCAAGGGTATGACGCCGTGCGGGAAGAGTCCGCCATGCCCGGAGATCACCGTGGGGCCGGTGACCTCGCCCTGAATCTTGAAGCGGCCCACCAGGAAGACGAGTCCGATGATGAGGAAGCCGACCAGCGCGACCACCTTGATCAGGGCCGCCCAGAACTCCATCTCGCCGAACCACTTCACCGAGACCATATTGATCGCGACCACGATCACCAGGGCCACCAGCGCGATCGTCCACTGCGGGATCACCTTGGTCGCACCCCAGTAGTGCACGTAGGTGGCGATCGCGGTGATGTCGACGATGCCGGTCATACACCAGTGGAAGAAGTACATCCAGCCGACACCGAAAGCCAGCTTCTCACCATAGAATTCGCGCGCGTAGGAGACGAACGAGCCCGAGGACGGGCGGTGCAGCACGAGCTCTCCGAGCGCCCGCAGGATGAAGAAGACGAAGATGCCGCAGATCGCGTAGGCGATGAACAGCCCCGCGCCGGCGTCTTTGAGCCGGGCGCCCGCGCCGAGGAACAGGCCGGTGCCGATGGCGCCACCGATGGCGATCATCTGCAACTGCCGGGGGCGCAGCACCTTGTGGTACCCGGCGTCCTCGTCGTTCAAGCCGACGGCGGTCTCCGAAAGTTCTTGTGGTCGAACGGTTGTCATGATTCGGTCTTCCTTAACATCAACCATGCCAGTGATTGACGGAACATACCGGCAATCAATGGCACATATCAATGGTTGACCGAGAACGTAACGTGGAGGACACTCCCGGCACCGATGTTGTGGCGATTGAAGCAGCGGCCACACCGCGAGGACACCGGATGCCACCGGGATCGGTAACTGTTCATCTATGGTTTCCTGGAGGCATGGCGGTGGATGCGGGGCTCACGATCAGCGACCTGGCCGAGCAGGCGGGCCTGACGGTCCGAACGCTGCGCGACTACAACGAGCGTGGTCTGCTGCCGCCACCGAAGATGAAGGGCCGCACCGGTTTCTACGGTGAGGAGCATCTGAATCGGGTCCGCATCGTAGAACGGCTACTCGAGCGCGGCATCACCCTGAACGGCGTACGCGGCCTGCTCGAGGCCTGGGACCGCGGCGAGGATCTCGCCGACGTGCTGGGCGTGGCCGCCACCACGACCACTCCCCCGGCACGACAGGAGACCGCGGGCGACGGACTCGTCACCGCCATCGCGCTCGCCGAACGGTTCCACGAGATTCCCGACGGTCTCGCCCGCGCGGTCATGGCCGGGCTCTACGAGCCGGTGGATCCGAACACCTACCGCGCCACCGATCCCGAACTGGTCGAACTCTTCGACGAGCTGATCGAGGCCGGCATGCCGATCACTCGCGCCCTCGACGAGGTCGAACAGCTGCGCACCGACTGCGATCACATCGCGCGGCAATTCACGGATATCTTCCTGCGCACCACGATTCGAAGCTTTCGGCGGTCCGATCGCGGCGAGCGGGATGTCGGCGAGCTGACCGCCCAGCTGACCGCGGCCCGGGCGCGCCCCGGCCGGGTCGCGGCCGGCGTGATCGACCGCTTCGTCGAGCGGTACCTCGGCTCGGTGGTCGGGCGGGAACTCGCGGACGTCTTCCCCGACGGCGCGTAACACCCGCGTAAATCTGACCATGAAAACCCGGTATACGCCGCAGATTTATGGTAGATACGTCTATACGACGTATTGAGAAGCGGGTGCCATGGCAGAAAAACTGATCGTCACGCCAAACGCTGTGCGGGCCGGCGGCAATGAACTACTCGCCGCTCAGGCCGCATTCGAAACCATTATGCGCACGCTCTCCACATCGGTCGGGTCGAATGGATCCGAAACCTGGGGCACCGACTCCTACGGTAAGCAATTCGCCGAGGGTACGAACGGTTACTACAGCTCCCGCGGTAATCTCCTGAAGGGTGGAAGCGATATGTCGGACACATTGCGGGAATTCGGGACCGGGCTGATCGACGCGTCGAACACAGCCGTGAAGACCGAATCCGGCAACACCTCCGCGTTCTGATACGTCGATATGTCGCTGGAGTGGCCGCCGGATCTGCGGTTTCTGACCTATATCGTGGGACAGGCCTGGCCGGACGGCGATGAGGACCGCATGTTCGCGATGGCCCAGGGCTGGCTGGACGCCGCGACCGATCTCGAAGCGCAGGTCATTCCCCTGGTGCGGGCGGGAGAAGCGCTGGCCCTGACCGGATACGAATCCGGCACGGGCCGTACGGCGATCGCCACCGAGCTCGGCAAGCTCAGCACCGGCGACAACTCGATCGAACGGCTGGCCAAGGACTTCCGGGAGACCGGCGCCTCCACCCGGCACGCGGCGACCACGATCGAAGAAACCAAGCTGATGATCATCCTGTCGGCCACCATGCTGGCCGCGCAGATCGCGGGCGCGTGGCTGTGGCCACCGACCGCGCCGGCGGTGGAGGCGGCCGCGATCGGTGCGACCCGAGCGGCGGTCTACCGCATCGGCAATCGCGCGCTGGCGGCCCTCGCGGAGATTCCGCATATCGGCGAATATCTGGCCGGCGCATTCCGGTACCTCCCGCGATTGGCGGATGAGCCCGGGCGAATCTCACGATTGGTCGCGCAACCGGCCACCGCACTCGCGTCGAGAGCAACACCGCGATTGACCCAGATGCTGGTTGACGCGGGATTCCGCGAAACCACTGCGCTGACCCTCGCGGAATTGCCCGCCGACACCGTCAAATTTCTCATCGAGAAAGCCGTCAACAATACGATCTGGGCCGGTGGTCTCGACATCATGGTCCAGGAGATACAGATCGGGAAGGGCCACCGCGACGGGCTCGACGGCAAGGAGATCGGCATGTCGATCGCCGCCTCCACCGGCGGCTGGTATGCCGGAGCGCTGGTCGCCACCAATCTGGGAAAATTCGGCGGCAAGCTGCTGACCGGCTGGGGCAAGGACCCCACCGCCGGGGTGTGGGGTGCCGGGCTCGGCGTGCTCTCCGGCACGGTTCCGACCATGGTCAGCACCCTGGTGGGCGGCGGAATCGCCGAATTGTTCACCGGCACTTTCGATCCGAGGATCGGACTGATCGGCGCGGTCTCCAGCAACTCGCTCATCGGCATGCAGCGCGGCTATATCGGCATGCTCGGGCGGGAGCCGGCGGCGACCCGCTTCGACGAACCGGCCCTGCCCACGAGCCGGGCCGCACTGGAGCACACCCCGGAACCGGTCAGCGCGCCGAGGTCGGCGCCGCTACCGGGCGAAGAGCACATTCCGGCGGGCGAGCAGCCGAATCCGGGCGGCCGGGCGGCGGCGGCCCGGACCGACGCCCCGGCCGAACCGATCAAATCCTCATCGCAGCTGTTGGAGGAGATCCGGCAGCGGGACGCGCCGGGATATCGCGGTGCCCGCGCCGACGATCGCTCCGCCGCTCGTTCAGGTGAGAATCCCGCTGAGAGCGGCGGATCGAACGATGCCCGCGCCGCGCGCAACGCGCACACCAACGAGCAGCGCGCGCTGGTTCGCGACCTCACCACCACCCGGCGCGAGGTGCTCAACGCCGAACTCGAGCATGTGCGAGCCCGAGCCCGCGCGGCGGCCACACCGACCCCGGAGGCTCATACCGCCGTCACCCGAGCGCAGCAGCGGCTGGATACCGCCGTCGCCGCCGATGCGGCGACCCGCACGAATATCCAGGCCGGATTGGCGGCCGATAACGCGGGTGCGGGCGGCAATGCCGGTCATAGCACCGGAGGTGACGAGGCTCCGGCCCACCCCGGCCCGGTGCCGCGGCACCGCGACGACGCCGAAAGAGCCACCGCGGGCGGAAGTTCGGCCGATGACACGGCGCGGCGGGATGCCGACGCGGCCACCGGCAACGAACTCGGCACACCCTCCGGCGAACCCGCTCCGCATGCCAGCGATGACACGGTCCCGCACCCCGGCGACGAACCCGCCCAGCGCAACGGCGTCCAGCACACCGATGACGGCACCGCCCAGCACTCCGGCGATGAACCCGTATCGCACGCCGATTCCGACACCGGGCACGCCGGCGGACAACCGGTCGCGCACCGGAACGATGAACCGGCGCATGGCGGCCGGGACGAGCAGGTCGGCGGTATATCGCAGGTGGCGGAGGGCCCGAAGGTGACGGCGGTCCGAAACAAGCTCGCCGCGGCCGATGATCGTCTCGCCGAACTGCGAACCGCGACCGGCGATTCCGCGCGGGCCTATACCCGCGCGGACCGCCGGGGCCTGAGTGCGCTCAACGAGCATCGCGCGGCGGAGCGGGAAGCCTTGGCCGCCGCGAAAGCCACTCGCGACGCCACCAAAGCCGAGTTGGTCACCGCACGGGCCGACCACGATGGAGCACCCGCCGAGCAGCGCGCCGCGGCCCGAGCCAGAGTCACCGACCTCGAACAGACCCTGCGGACCCATGAACGAGACGTCGCCGACCAGACGGCTCGGCTCGCGCTCACGGACCATGAGTTGGGCATGACCCGCGGAAACCTGGAAAAGGCTGTCGCCCAACAGGATCGGGCGATGGCCGCCGCGGAGAACGCCCTGACCGAACTGGACGACGCGAACCGGGCGGCCGCGGCCGACCGCGAACGGCCGCACTCCGAACCCGGCCGGTCCCCCGCGCCGGGCGACCATACCTCCGAGGCCGGGGAGCACCCGCGGGCCCCGCACCCCGACGCATGGGAACGACTCCAGGGCGAAATCCGCCAGCACCGAGCCGAACTCGACAGAATGCGAGTCGAACGCGATGACCTGCTACTGAGATCCGGCATCGCCGAAAGCAGGTTGCGCGCACAACTCGCCGAACTCGACAACAGCATCCGATCCGAGCGCACCCTCCTCGACGGCGGCTATATGAGCGGCAAACCCAAACCCCGCAAACGCCCTCTCGAGCACGGCATGCCGGACCAGTTCACCGCACTACGACCGCCGAACCACGACTTCTGGCGCACAGGGGGAATCGATGAACAGCCCAAGCCCAACCCCCAACCCGTCCCGCCCGGACATCACCCACACCGACCCCGCCCGCCACACCACGGACACCCACCGCACCGGCCCCACCCGTGACCATGCCCCGGCGGGGGCAATCGAACGACCGCGAGACCCCGACCCAGCCACCGCGAACACCCACCGCGCCGATGGAGATACGCGGGGGGTGGCAGCCACCCAGCCGGAGCACTCGTCGAATGATGGCACGGCGGAGGAGATCCCAGACCTCGCGTTCACCTTGACCGCCGAGTTCACTACGGGCACAGGCACATTGGAACTCATGCCGATCCCCCAGACGACATCCGCCACCGGCGGTGCGACCGAGCAGGCCGTCGCGCCCGGCGTCGCGGCGAGCGACGCACCCGACCTCACGACAAGCGTCGCACCCAGTCTTGCGGTAAGCCCCGCACCCGGCCTCGCGGCGGGGGCCGACGCTCCCTCGCGGCCGACGCCCGCGACGCGGACCGCGCCGATCGCGGAGACCGCCTCCGCTGCCCGCGCATCCGCCCACGACGCCGATGATCACCGGGGCGATCATCGCCGCTCGGCCGAGAAGTTGGCCCTCGACATCACCGAATCGCTGTTGCCCGCGGCCCCGCCGCAGTGGCGGCAACTGCGGTTGGCTTTCTCGGTCACCGTGGCCGCGGTGACGGCCGATGCCGTCTTCGTGATCTCCGATGATGAGACCGTCACTGTCGAGGTGCCTTCGACCGCAGTGGAATTGGTACAGGCGCTGCGGCTGGTGACGGTCGGGCCGGAGGATCGGGCGTGGTGGCAGGTCGTCATCGGGCGCGATCGCAGCGGCGTCACCGAGTGTGAATTCGGCTATGGCGATCTGCCGTTTCCACCGAACCGGCTGCTGCCCGCCGCCGCCTATCGGGCCGATCTGGCGGAGTTCCCGCGTGAGCGGCTGCCGGTCTGGCTGGCGGCACGACTCGCCGTGGACGATGGACGGCAGCGCCTGCCGGAGCTGCTCACCCGCGCCCGGATCGACCGGCGCGGGCCCGCGACGCCGGTCACCTTCCTCGAACCGGGCACGGCGCTGGCGCGCTGGGCGACGGTGGCGGCCGCGGCGGTGGCGATTCGCACCGAATGGGGGCCGCGAATTCTGGGTTCCACGGCCGTATTCGAGGCCACCAACGGCAGTGGCTCGACGCTGCAATTGCTGCCGGGCGGGCGGGCGGTCCTCTCCGGCGGAGTCTGGAATGCCGCGGAACTCGATGCCGCCTACCACGCGGGCGGCCCGCTTCCGGAGTTTTACGCCGGGGTCCCGGATTGGCTCGACATTCCGGCCCTGAATCCTCGCGCGGCCACCGGAGAGCTGTCCTTCTGCTACTGGTGGGACGGCGACGGCTGGTGGAGCGGGGAGTCCCCCGCGCCCACCGAGATCGGCGCCGCGGTGCCGGGTCTCTGGACACCGGCGACGGTGGTCGACATCGTCTGCGGCGTGCTGGGTGATTCCGCCTCCCGCCCGGCCGTCACCGATTTGGTAGCGGCGACCGAATCCGGCTGGGTAACACCGGATTTGGTGGAATCGGCGTTCACCACCGACGAGGACACCGATATCCCGGGAGCCTGGACTCAACTCGCGGTCGCGGGCCTGACCCGCTGAGCGCGATCGGCTCGGGGGCACGGTTTCCGCACGGAACCGAGCCCCGCCGAGACTCAGCTGAGCTGGTCCCGCAACGAATCGACCGCGGCGAGGATGTCCTCCATTTTCGGGGCGGCGGTGGCCTGTGCGGCAATGGGGGCCATCAGTTCCTTCCTGCGCTGGGCGACCTCGACCACGGCGGAGCGGGAGGCCGCGGTGACCGCGGCGGCGATCTCGTCGTAGCTCAGGTCACCGATATCGGCGGCGAATTTGATGTCGATGGCGATACCGTCGGCATTCACGGTGACCCGCACTCGGCGGCGTTCAGCCGTGCCGGTACCCATGAGCTGCGCGCATTCGGCTCGCACCCGCGCCACTTCGGCGACCTGCTTCTTGAAATCACCTACCGCGCTGGCGAATTCGTCATCCATCAGGTGAAGTTCTCTCTCGTTGATCAGGATTCGCTCAGCGGTCCAGGAATCGGTGGCCGCCGGTGTGCGGGCGCACCGCGTCGCCGTAGCGCGGATCGACCGATTCCGTGCGCTCCGAGGGCGGAGTGAGGGGTGCCCGCACCTGTGTGGGCAGCTGTGCGCGCAGTTCGGCGAGTTCGGTGAACCGCTCCTCCAGCCGCGGCATATTCGCGCGCAGGGCGGCGAACGGTGCGAGCAGTTCCTGTTTCTTGAGCTGCACCTCCGCCGCCGCGGTCTGTGCCGCCCGCACGGTGGCGCGGGCGATCTGACCGTAGCTGAGCTCCTCGATACCGTCGGAGTACTCGGTTCGCACGATGGATCCGGAGGCGTTGACCACCACGGTGATTCGCCCGTGTTCCACGGTGGCGGAGGCGGTGAGCGCGTCGCGCGCGCCGCGCGCTTGCGCCATCCTGCCGATGGTCTGCCGCAGGGTGTCCACCAGGTCGGCGGCGTCCGCCGCGGCCTGCCGGTTCTCGGGTCGTATCACGATGCGGGCACCTCCAGCAGGGCTTGCTCGAGCCCCTCGGACTCCACCCGCAATCCCGCGTATCGCTCCAGATAGGCGATGACCGACGCGGGGTCCTGCTGGTCTTCGCGTTCGGGCAGCAGCACCAGGAAACGCCCCGGGTTCGGGTCCTCCTCACCGACCAGGGCCACCAGTTGCGCGCTGCGCAGCCGCAGTACCAGCAGCGCCAGATCATCGGCGGCGACGTCACCGAATCCCGCCTTGACCGCCCACTCCAGATCGGTGATGGGGATGTCCACCCAGCCGATCGGCCGGCTCGCACCCATCGACGGCCACATCGCCGGATCCACCGAGATCAGGGCGGGATCCGGCCAGGGGCGGCGCCGGTCGAGCTCGGCGACGAGCCGTTCGATGAAGTCCAGGATCTCGGCCGCGCCGAATCCGTCGGCCAATTCCACCGCCGCCTCCGGGAGTGTGCGGGCCGCCACCGTCCGCGCCAAGGCCGGGTAGAACTCGTGCACCGTCGCGACGTAGCTCATCCGGTCGATGAGATCTTCCGCCGCGTCCGCGACGATCTGGTCGCCGGAAAGATCATCCACGTAAACCATGGAGGCGCAAAGCTGCACCACCAGTTGGGGTTCGGTGTCGGCACCGGGATCCGCCGCATCGAGCGGCTCATCGGACGCCGGCTCGAGAGCGCGGTCGAGGGAGAACAGATGGCCGACCGCCGGCGCCGCGTGGTTGTTGGGGTACGCGTCGCCGGTGTCCGGCCGATAACGCAGATACAGTTCGGCCTCCGCGGCGCTGAGGCCGGGCCGCTCGCCGTCTCCGGGTACGCCCTCGACGAAACCGACTTCCCATTCGAGAATGGCCGCGATCTGCGTCGCCGACAATAAACCCGCTGGCATCGGTTCATCGGTGGCGGCGAATCCGGCCTCACCCGCTGCCGTGCTCACCAATGTCATGCGCAAATCTGCGGGCGCTGTCTCACAATGCCCCGCCGCGTTGATCGTCTCCGGTCCGACAATCACACATGCCCCGCCGATGGCGACAATAGCCGCGCCGTCCCCCAGCTTGCCAACTAATCGTGGCATAAGCCCTCACTTTCGCGTTCCGATCCCTCGGACCGTACCGACCGCATACTCCGATGGCCATCGAGAATAGTTCTGTTAACCGAGCACGGAGCATGGCCGGAGCATTATCGCCCCGGCCGTTCACAATGAATTCTTTCGCAAATATCCGATGCACCGCACGCGATCCCGGCGAAGTATTCACTCACCGCGCCGGTTTCCATGAACGGAAGATGAACACGGCCGCGGCCCGGCCCGCGCCGACGGTGAATTCTGCGCGCCCGGTGGAACTACTGCCCCGCCTGGTCGGTGTGGACGATATCGCGGGCGATCAGCGCCGAGGACCGGTCCAGCATCGGCCCCGCAGGGAGCTGACCGACGATCTGCCAGGGCGCGAGCTTGGGTTTGGTCAGGCCCAAGACCGCCGCGGTGGCGGCGTCCGGGATACCGAATCGAACCCCGGTGTCGGTGATGTACAGCAGGCCCTCGCGCCGGGTACTGTCCGGCTCAACCCCGGTGACCTGCACGAATTCCCCGGTGGCAGCGGGGATGTAGACAGAGTCGGCGGCGTTCGCGACGACCAGGGCCATCGGTCGCACACCGGTGGCCAGCGGCAGCTGCGCGCCGATCAGTAGTCGTAGCCGCGAGGTCTGGTCCTGGCTGTCCCGCCCCCAGGAGACGCACGCGACCGGGCTGGCATCGGCGGTCACGATGGCCGGGCGGCCGATGGGGAACTGGTCCACCGGCAGGGTGTGCACCACCGGCACCCCGCTGACCGCGTCCGGCGAGAGCACCGGAATCTTGGTCAGCCCCATGGAATTCGCGGAGCGCAGCACGTCCGCGGTGAACTCGGAAATCTTCTGCAGGCCGTCGGCGAGTACCACGTACGGTTTCTGACCGGTGAGCTCCTCGACCCGAATCACCGATCCGACAACGATATCCCCGCCATTGACGACGCTGGGCGCGCCCGCGTTCGGAATCGCGGGCACGGTGAGGTCGGGGGCTGCGACCGTGGCGTTCAGCAGGCCGGTTCCGGCCTCCCGCGGGCGCATGCTCTGTATTTCGAGCGCGGAGACGATCGCGGTGTTGTTCAGGTCGATTCGGGCATGCTTGCCGTCATAGACGAGGTAGGTCGCACCGTCGCGGGCGATCAGCAGCGCGTCACCGGTCCCGGCCGCGTGGATCTGCGGGCCCAGCTCCGGAATACCGTCCAGCACAGCGGTTTTCAGTCCGGCTGTGGTGTCGTCGCAGAGGGTCCATTCCGAATGACCGGCCTGCGCCGGGCCGGGCAGTGCCGCCGGTGCGCCCGGAATGCCCAGCAGTGGGCCGCGGGGCGCGGTAGCCAGCTTGGCGTCATCGACCGAGGTGGGCGATTCATTGCTGCCGGTGATCAACCGGGCCGAGGCCAGGTTGAGCGCCGGGTGCAGGGTCTTGTCGACCACCGCGTAGAGCGCCCCGCTGTCGGAACCCATGACGATCTTGGCCTCGCCGATCTGACCCTGTGGCCGCAGGAAGGCCAGCACGGCGCAACCCCCGGTGGCCAGCAGTGCCAGTACCAATCCGGTGATCAACGACCGGAATTGGATGCGCATGGGATCGTGCAGCATCCGCACATCGCGCCGGACGAGCGCGTGCTCGAATCGCTGCAACAGAAATCGGTAACCATTGACCTGCGCCCGGGTCGTCAACTGTGCCGGCACTTCAACTCCTCCACCATGCGCGTGAACACCATGCGCATGGACACGCATATTCGGCTGGATTATGGGAGGCTACCGCAACGCGGGGGTGGGCGCCGAATAAAGATGGGCCGAATGGAGATGTGCTGAATGAGTGAGATGACTTCCCCGGACGAAATCACACCGAATGCTGCCGAGATTCCGCCGCTGCGTTCGAATACGCGCGGATTGTTCAGACGACTGCCGTTATCCATCGTCCTGCCTTCGGCCGCGGCGGGAGCCGTCGCCGGTACCTTGACGATCGCATTGAACGGAGAGCTCTGGCTGACACTCGGCGTGGGTTTCGCTATTGCGGCATTGGGTGCGGTCCGGCGGCGGAAGACAAATATTTGGCGAATTCTCGGAATGCGACTGGCATTGCGGTGGCGTAATTGGCGCGGCACTGATAGCGCGCCGCGTACCGAACCGTTCGCCGTGCCGATACCGGAGTCCGGTGGCCTGCACTGCGGCATGCGCTGGGACGGCGATCACCTGATCACCATGTTGCGGGTCGACCGCACCGAGCTGACGCCCACCCTGCTCGGTCCGGCGGAGATTCGCACGGGGGCAGCGGTTTCACTCGCCGAGGTGGCGCGTTGCCTGTCCCAGTTCGATATTCGGCTGGCCGCGGTGGATGTGATGACGCTCGCGGTCCGCACCCGGGGCCCGCACCATGTCGTGCGGCTGTACGAGCAACTGCTCGGCCCGCTGCCCGCCACCGCGGAGCGGAACCTCTGGCTGGTGCTGCGCTTCGACCCGCTGGACAATGCCGAGGCCATCGCCAATCGCGGGGGCGCGGAGGTGGGCATGATCCGGACCGCGCTGGTCGCCACCCGCCGGGTCGCCGCTCGTCTGGCCACCCGTGCGGTGCGGGTATCGGTGCTGACCGCCGAGGAGTTGGCCGCGGTGGAGGCGACCGAACTGCACGACACCGATCCCCGGCAATGGCGTGAGAGTTGGCAGGCGTTGCACTTCGGTGGCATCGATCTGGCCGGCTACGCGGTGCGGCCGGAGCGACTGGACTCCGAGGTGCTGGCCACGGCGTCGGCGCTGCCCGGACTCGCCACTCTCACCCGATTGCGGATGACCTCCGCAATCGGACCGGAGACTCCCGCGCAACGCGCCGATACGGTGACGCTGACCGCGCTGGTCCGTCAGGACACCATCGGGGCGGGGCGGCAGGATCCCGAGCAGACGCCCGAGGGGCTCGGATTGTTGCCGCTGCACGGCCGCCAGCGGCGGGTACTGCTCGACGGCGGGCAACTCGATCGTTCGGCCGCGGTGTACGGGGCGCCGGCGGCATTGGCCCGCCTCTCGGTGCCCGCCGGGGGTTGCGGTCCGGTACTCGGCGCGACCGGCGATGGGCTGGGCGTCGCCATACCGCTATTCGGGCCGTCCATCCGGCGGGTCGAGATCCACGGCAGTCTGCGATTCGCTCAGCTGATGATCTTGCGGTCGATCGCGGTCGGCGCCCAGGTGATCGTGCACAGCACCCGGCCGGAAAGCTGGGACCATATGGTCGATTCGGTGGACTCTGCTGCGGCGCTTTCGGTTTCGTCGCCGGGCGGAGTACAGCACACCGCCGCGGCCACCATGATCGTCTACGACGGAGTCGCCTCCGCCGGGCAGGTCTCCGAGGCCACGGCCGTCCACATCCGGGCGCGGGTGTCCCAGGCCGCGGAGGCCGATGTCGTACTCATCGAATCCCCGGATCGTCCGGGTGATGCGGTGGTTCGGACCGCGGGCGGCGAACTGCCGATCCATATGGTGTCGGTACCGCAGGAGTCCGGGTTCCTCGGCGTCCCGGAACCCGCCCCCGCTCCGGAGTTGCAACCGGTGTAGCACCGCTCGTTCCGCACGCGGGACCCCGGGCGAACGAGTATGGGCCCGAAGCCGAATGGCTTCGGGCCCATAGAGTTTCGACGGGTTACCAGGTGAAGTCGTTGGCGACCTTGGTGTCGGTGCTCTTGGCCTTCTGCAGGGCGTCCGCGACGTGCTGCTTGCCGGTGGCCAGGGTGCGCAGCAGATCATCCAGATCGGTCATCAGGGTGTTGTGCTTCTGCTTGAAGGCGTCCGCGGCGCCGCCGTCACCGCTCTGCCAGGCCTCGGCGAGCAGTTTGTTCGCCGCGTCCATCGCGTTCTGGCGCTCGGTGCTGATGGTGGTGTGGTATTTGCCCAGGTCGTCGATCAGGACATTGACCTTGGCGTCATCGTAAAGCATGGTGAAATCCGTTCCGGGAGTGTGGTTTCGGGGCTAACTGTAGGTGCTGCTGAGCGAGGTGAATCCGGACATGCTCTCGTTGTCCGAGGTGGAGACGGTCTTCTCGCCGGTGTTCAGCGCGTCGGAGACCAGGCCCAGGTCCTTGTTGACCTTGCGGATCTTGTCCTCCAGGTCGGTGGCGAAGCGGGTGAAGGCGTCGTTGGCGTCACCGGCCCAACCCGACTTGGCTTCCTGGACAGAGGTTCCCAGGGCATCCACGGACTTGTTGATGGGGGGGATGACGGCGGCGTAGTCGTTCGCGTACTTCTGGAAAGTCGCGAAATCAAGATGAAGAGCTGAACCTGCCATGGGATTACCTTCCGAACGGTGGATGTGTGAAAGTGCCGGAGTTACGGCTCCGGACGATGGGGGAATCATGGGCCGTCGGCGGCCCCGGGTCTGGTGCGCGAATTACGGCATCCACCTGCCCTCCCGCAGCGATTCGATCTGCGCGGCTATGACATGCGCGAATCGGCGGTCGCTGCCCGGCGCGAGGGTGGTCCAGGCCCGTCCGTCGGCGGCCACGCTGCCGCCGCCGATAATGCGGCCGACCGCGGTGTCGTAGACCGCGGCGGTGGCGGGAGACCGGGCGGCACGACCGTCCCGGTAGGAGTAGCAAACCAGTTCGGCGAGCGAATTCCATTGCCGGAGAGCAGATCCCAGGGTCACCGCATCGGCTTCGGACATGCCCAGGTGATACGCGACGCTGGTGTGCCCGGTTTCGCCGTCGTCGAATCTCCGTCGCAGTTCGGCGGTGGCGGCGGTGAGCACCGGGATATCGGCGGGCGGGCACGAGCCGAGTGCGGTCAGCAGCGGGCGAGCCAGTACCGCGGGATCCTCATCGCCCCATACGGTTCGGACGTCGAGCTCCTCGCCGACCCGGATCGCGACGGCATGGTCGAGACCGCGCCGCACCAGGCAGAGGCGGTGCACCGTGCCCTCGCGGCGGATGCGCAGGACCAATTGCCGCTCCGGGCGCGCCAGGGCGAACAGGGCGGTGGTGAGATCGTCGTCGAGAACGTTCCCATCGTGGTCGAGCAGACCGCGCTCACGCAGGTCCGGGAGCACGGCGGCACGGGCCGCGAGCAGTCGGGCGTGTTCGGTCTGCCGCGGGCGCAGGGCGAGGACGGCCGGGAGCGTCTGCACGCCGAGCGCGTCGGCGACGGCCAATACCGCGTCGCTGGTCAAGGTCGTCATCGGCGCTCCAGGTCCGGAGTGGCGTTCGGCGGGTCGCGGTGAGCGCGGTTCACTCGCGCACCTCCGCGACGCGTGGCCCCCGCGCGTTCGCCGCACCGCCCAATACCGCTGGGGCTGTGGCGAATCCGGCATCGACCACGATCCGGTCACCCAGGTCTCCGGCATCGGAGGAGAGCGCACGCGTCGTGGCGGGCTGCGCCGCCGGCTTGGACTCGGCAACGGGCGGCGGCAGCACCGGCGGTGAGACCGGTTGCGCCGCCGCCACCAGCTGGGTGGTGACCGAGCTCTGCGGAATGGGCGCGATGGACGGCAATACCGGTGTCAACACCAGCGATTCACCGCCGACCACGACGGTGGGCGCGGCCGGAGCCATATTCAACGACAGGTCAACCGGCCGCAGCTGTAGTGCTGGTTGCTGTACGGCTTCGGTACCGGCGGGCGGACCGTCACCTCCCGCCTGCGGCGGAACCTGTTCGGCGAGCAGCGCGGCTCCCGCCGAAACCGCCGGAGCCGCCTCCTGCTCCCAGGGGACGGCCAGCTTCGCACTGGCCGCCTCGTAGGTGCGCATCACCTGGGCGGCCTGGTCCCGGAGCCCGTCGAGCTGATCCTCGGCCAGGTCCAGCAGGCCGGCCAGGGGTGCGCCGAGCAGACTGCCGCGGATCATCTCCTCGGCCGTCTGCACGGCCTGGGTCACCTCCGCGACATGCGGCATGGCGATCTGCGCGATCTCGTAGGAGACCGCCTGCTGCGCGGCAGTGGCGGCATTGCGCTGGGCCGCCGTGGTGATCTCGTCCAGCCAGTCGGCCAGCCGCCCGAGCTGCGCCAGGCCGTCCTCGTTCGAGTGCGACCCCCAGGCATCGCCGACCATGGACAGGATTGCGCGATACTCGGCAGCGGCCCCGCCCAGTCCTGCGGCGAGCGCGGCGTAGGCCAGTCCGGCCTCGACCATCGGGCCGGTCCCGGGCCCGGTGGTCAACTCGTGTGCGAGCTGTTCGGCCGGAACGGCATCCCATACCGTGCCGGTGAAACCGGCCTGCGGCGATTCGACCATCACGTCAATCCTTGTCTCGCGGTACGCTTTCGGTGCTACATCAGGGGTTTGAACGCGTCGACGACGTCATTGCCCGCACCCTCGTGCAGATCGGCGTGCGCGCGCAGGTTCGCGGCGATCTTGCGCAGTTCCCCGACGCCCCCGAGATACGACTGCCGGAACGAGACGCCGACCTCGTCGATGCTCAGCGAGGTCCGGCGTGAGACCGGATCCTGGGCGGCGGCCACCGGGCTCAGCGAAGCGGACGAGTTACGTAATCCGCCCTCCAGCCCGTCGGCGAGCAGGTCGAGCCGACCGGCCGCCTGCCGGGCCAGCTCATGATCGAATGCGATGCGACTCATGGGATTTCTCCTCTACAGGTGGTACGGGTTTTCCGGGTCGGCGGGCGTGGAGCCGCCGATGACCGGTGCGGTCGTATCGTCCGGTGCACCGCCGACGAGTTCGTCGCCATTGCGGGCATCGACCAGAGCGCCGGCACCGCCGCCGGTCCCGCGTGCGCGGCCCGCGCCGAGCGCCCCGCCACCCGGGATCACCGGTGGCAGCGCCTCTTCGGAGACCGTCGTGATTCCGGTGGGAGCCACGGTGGTCTTGATCGAGCCGGGTACCGTCTCGATGATGTTCGCCGCCTGCCAGCGGCCGAGCTGAGCCGCCGCGGTCTCGGTGGCCGCGCCGCCGCCGCTCCCGATCGGCCCGGCGGTGGTCTTCGCACCGAGTACAGGCGCCGAAATGGGCGGCGCGAGTGGCGCGTCCACCGGTGCCTGCGGAGCGGCGAGAGTGGCCGAGATGCCCTTACCGGCTTGCTCGGCGGCGGACATCAAGGGCCGTATCACCTGCTGCAACTGTGTGAGGAGCTGCTGTAGTTCGGCCTGATTGGACATGGTCGAGGCGGTGGCCGCAGGAGACTTCGCGGGGGTCGGAGCGGCCACGCTCCGACCCACTGTATGTTGTGCCGCAACAGGTTTGGCGACCTTGTGGTTGGGCGCATGCCGGGACTGCACCTTGGTGCCGTCCTTCGCCATCTTCGCCGAGTGCGCGGCGAGTTGCGCCTTGGTCTGGGCGGTGATGGCGACCGCCTCGGTGCCCGCCTCCACCGCCGAGGCGAGCAGCGCGGCCTGGCCGGGCGGGGTGACCAGGGCGGGACCCAGCGCCGCCGTGGTCAGTGCGAATCGTGCTGCCACCGCGGCCAATTGGGTGTAGCCAACAGCGACGGTGCCCGCGGCGCCACCCATGGTGAAATGCATCTGGGCGGCCTGTGTGGCGATCGCCGCCGAAGTGGCGTGGGTACCGACCGCGGTCGCGGTGGCCGCCTGGGCGCCGCTGCTCTGCATGGTCTGCAACAGC
Organism: Nocardia sp. NBC_01503; assembly: GCF_036327755.1. NCBI lineage: Bacteria > Bacillati > Actinomycetota > Actinomycetes > Mycobacteriales > Nocardiaceae > Nocardia > Nocardia sp. NBC_01503. The sequence continues at coordinate 4,752,060 of NZ_CP109596.1, read as the reverse complement.
TGGATGCCCTGTGTGGCGAATTGCATCGCCGTCTCGACGGACTGAACCACGTTCTGCAGCAACGTCTGCGGGTTGATCGCACCGCTCGCGCCCAGCTGCCCGTCACCGAAGCCGCTGAAAAGGTCGGTGATCGGCTTGGCCAGGGCGGCCAAGTCCAGCGGTGGGAGCGCGGGCAAGCCGGGCAGCGGCGGGAGCGCCGGTAGTTGCGGCAGTGCGGGCAGGCCGATGCCGGCCAGAATCTGCTCGACCGGCTGACCGAGCAGGGGCGCCACCGGGGTGTTCCGCAGCGCGTCCTGCACAGTGGGATGCAGTGGCTCCGCGAGTGATTCGGCGGAAATCATGGCTATACGTTCGTCTGGGAGAGGAAGGTCTCGACGCTGTTCGCCTCGGTCTGCTCATACGACTGAGCCGCCATCCGGGAAGTCGCCGCGGTGGTGACGCAGGCGTCCACCAACTCCGCCAGTGCGGCGAAGTGATTGGTCTGGGCGTATGCGAAGCTGGCCAGGAAATCCTGGCCGATCAAGCCGAAGACCGGTACTACGGCGGCAATGCTCGCGGCTTGATCGACGGCGCCGGCGACGGCGACCGTCGCGGCCATACCCTCGGAAATATCGCCGTATTGCCGGAATGTCTGCGGCTGCACATTGAGAACGTTCATCGCGGCACCCTCCTGGGGCTAATCTGCGAACTCGATACGAACACGGTTCACGGTGAAATCTAATGAGCGCGATATGGTTCGCAAGCGCTGCGCGAGCGGCGGTGCCTACTGTTCACCTGAGCGTCGATCGCGCTGATCAGCGTGCCGCGCAAGGTGATTGCGCTGCGCTGCGAACTCGGCGGCCGACGACCTACCGGCGCCTTCGGACCGCGCTGTGCCCGCGGGATCCACCGGCGCTCGCTGTTCACCTATCCGTTGAATTCCTCGATCAGCCCACCGCGCCGGCCGAGCGCCTCCCGCGCGGCCGCGGCGGCCGTGGCCACCACCGCGCACTCGAACTCGGCCGGAGACAATCGCGAAATATCGTGGGACAAAAGCAGATTCATAAGTCTGCCCGCGCCATCGACCGATATGGTGACCGTCGCGTCGTCATTCGCGTGGTCGACCCTGATGGCAGCGAGATCGTCGGTAAGACGTTGTATTCGATCCAACTGCGCGCGGGCCGCGACCTCCAGCGCGTCGAAACCGCTCACCACGTGTCTCCATCCCGATCGAGCCAACTGCGCGGCTCGTATTCGTGTTCGGCCTCGTCGGCCAGTTCGGCGGTCTCCACGGCCGCTTGGGTGGGCAGACCCAACCGGGTCAGCGTCTGTTCCGACAGTCCGAGGTCGCTCAGATAGGCGCGCCGGGCCAGACCGGCGCGATCGGCGGCGAGGCGGCACAGCCGCAGTATGTCATCGCCGAGATCGCCGGGATCGCGGCGTAGCTGACCGGGAGCGACGCGCACCGTCAGCGGAAGACCGGAATCGGTTGCGGTGATCACGATTTCGCCGCCGCGCGAGGAGGCTTCGCCGACCGAGTAGGTGGCGAAGCCCGAATCGTCCGGCGCCGCGACCGTTTCGGAATCGGTCATGGCCGAATCCGGCGCCAGCGGGGTGGTCCGATCCTCCGCTGCGGCCGGGTCGGAATCGACGCCCGGGTAGACCGCGTTCTCGTGAATCACGCCTTCGACCGCGCGGTTCGGATACCCCGAGGTCGCGGCGCCGGTCGCGCGGAGTTGTTCAGGCACAGCGCTCGTCCTCCAGGGTTTGCAGCACTTTGGTGATATCGGCGGTGATCATGGCGGCGAGCCGGGCCCGGTCCACCGCCGTCGCGATCGGCGCGGTCCCCTCGCCGACGGCATAGCGGCCGTCATCGACCAGATCACGCCAGGCGATGCGATGCGCGACTATGCCGCGCGGCCCGAAAATCGAACTACCCAAACACGTTTCGATCTCTCCCAGCCGTTCGGCCGGCAGCTCCAGCCAAGCCGCGCTGCGGCGTTCGATCTCGAGATACCCGGCCAGCGCCGGGGAGCGGCCGTAGTCGTACTCGGCGGCGTCACTCTCGGAGGCGATCACCAGCTGTGTGTCCGAGAGCCGTCCCGGATCTCGCGCGGGCAGCGCGCCGACCACCGCACCGGCCAGCCGCTCCGCCCCTCCCGTACTGACAACGTAACCGCCACTGTGCCAAATGGTTTCGCCGGGCAGCTGGCGAATCAGGGTGGCCACCGCACCTTGCCGCCCGCCGAGTATCCGAATCGGCCCGTCGCCGCGGTCGGGGGCGCGCGGGTCGACGGCCTGGACGGCTACCCGGACCTCGGCCCGCGCGATCCGGCCGAGCGCATCGTGCAGTTCCCCGTCGTTCCGGACCCCGCTCCAGGCCGCGGTGGCCGACCGCGCCCACTCCTCGGCGTTCGCACCGCGGTGCAGCGCGAACAGCGGCGACGGCAGCCGGTCCCCGAAAAGCTTGTCCCACAGCACGATCAGCTCGACATCGGAGAGATGCCAGGTGCGGCTCACCGTTCCAGCACCGGCTTGACGCCGCGCCCCGGCCCGCCGAGCGCCTCCTCCAGATGCTCGGTGGAGTTGAGGTAGTCGGACTTCTTCTTCTCCTTCTCCTCATCCTTCGCGCGGCCCGGCGCACCCCCGAGCGGGAACCCGGAGCCGCGCCCGGAGCCCGGCCCGGCCCGGCCCACGAACTCTTCCTTCGGCAGACCTGCGGCGCGCGGGAAGAGTTTCGACTCCGAGCGCAGCAGCTTCTCCTCCGCGCTCAGCAGGCTCGGACCTCTGCCACCGAAGCCGCCGCTCCTGCCCGGCAGTCCACCGGGGTTCGGCGGCGGCACAGTGCTCAACACCATCGGCAATCCATCCGAGGGCGTGGTCGACAGATCGGCCGGGAACTGGTCCTTATCGTTGAGGTTCGCCAGATTCGGTGTGCCGGTGTTGGGTTCGGAACCGCTGGGCTGATGCTCCGCGGGCGGTGTGCTGCCTTCGGGCGGATTGTCACCGCCGGAGTTCCCGCCCGTGGACGGATGGTCCCCGGGAGGCGTCTCACCATTACCGCCGCCACCGTCCGGCGGAGGTTCGTTGGAGTTGTCACCGTTCGTATTACCGGGAGGCGTTTCGCCGGGCGGGGAGTCCTGCGGGTCGGTAGCGGGCGGCGCCGGTTCACCATTCGGGTCCGCGGGGTCCTGGGCCGGCAGGGCCACCTGGCTCGGCTGCGGCAGCACCACGATTCGGGTGCTGACGTGCGTGTAGTTTTCGGTGTAGTAGGTGTGGAAGTTCTCCTGGTACTGAATGAGATCCGCTTGATTCTGGGACAGCTGAGCGGGCGTGGTGCCCGGTGGCGGCTCGGGTGTGGGCGGCATACCGTTCTTGGTCTGCTGCAGCCAGCCCGAGGTGTAGACCAGCGAGTCACCGAGCTGATGCATATCGCTGGTGAGTCGCTGGGAGGCGTTCACGTACTGGTTGGTGGCCAGAATCGCCGATTGCGCCCCCTGGCCGGTCCACTGATCCGACGCGGCCGATATTTGCGACCGCAGCGTGCCGAAGCCGGTGTCCAGCGTCTGCGACAGCCAATACCAGATGCCACCGGCATTGGCCACGGCCTGCGAGTTGATCGACTGACCGGTCAAATAGAGGGTGTGCCAAGGGATCCCGGGGCCGGGCTCGGGCGTCCAGTAGGCGGTGTCATACAACGTCGACGACGAATTCGGTTTGTGCGGATGCTTCGGTATCGAGATGACCGGCGGCGTACCACTCGGCGGGGTACCGGCCGGGTTGGTGAAGAGGTCGTCATTCTCGAAGATCATCGTCGAGGTCTGCTCGGCCTGCTGGTACTGCTTTCCCGCCGCGACAAAGGTGCGGCCCATGTCGACAAGGATGTTGCGGTGCTGTCCTATTCGGTCTTTCAACTCGTTTTCGAACTTGTTCCGGAACATCGTTCCCAGCCATATTCCCGAGAACAGCGGGCTGGTGATGATCGGGCAGGCCGCCGCGGTATTCGCCAGGATCCAGTTCTGCATGCCGACAACGACGTTCAACATATCCTCGACGTGCTGCGCGCACTTCTCGGCGATGCCCGGTTCGAGCATCAGCTGCCCATTCCCGGCCGTGGTCGGCAGCCCGGCCCAGGCCAGGTCGTCCGCCGTGTTCGGATCAGGTGCCATCTCACACTCCCACGTGCTTGGTGATGAAAGCTTTCGTCAGTCAGAGCAATTGATTGCGCAACTGCTCGATGCCGGCCAGCGCGATCTCCGGTCCCGGATAGCGCGGGTGATCGCCCGAGACCGGGGCGAACAACTCGGTGACCATTCGCGCCACCTCCGCCACCGCCGCCCGCGAAGCCTCGGTCACCGCCTCCGCGATCTCGTCATAGTCGAGATCGGCTATGCCGGAAGAGAATTTGAGATCGATGAGAATGCCGTCCGCGTTCACCGCGGCGAGCACGCGACGCCCCTCGGCGGTGCCGGTGGCGAAAACCCTTGCCCGCCTGTCCTGTAGACGAACAAGCTGCGCGATGCGCGCGCCGACATCCCGATCATCGAGTGCCGATCCGGATGCTCCGGGTCCGCCCGGCGGCGCGTCGAGCGGCCCCGCCGCGAAATCATCATCCTTCCGGTCGCCGAGCGGGGTCAGCAGTGCGGACGGCGGTGGCGGAATCTCGTCCTGACGAGGTACCTCACCGACCAGATCCGTGAGCTTGGGCAACCGCGCCTGCATCAACCGCAACGGGGCCAGGATCTCCTCGGCTCTGCGCTTGACCTCGGTCGCCGCCTGTTGGGCCGCCAGCACTGTGCCGCGAGCGATCTGGTGGTACCCGAGATCATCGATATCCTCGGCGTAGCTCACCTCCGCCACCGCCCCGGACGCGTCCGCGGTCACGGTGATCCGGTCCCGCTCGACGGAGACCGACGCCGTCACCGCCCGGTGTCGGCGCTGCGCGTCGGCGAAGCCCGTGATCAACTGACGGACGTCGTCGAGGACCTGCGCCACTTCGCTTTTGAGCCGATCATTGGATCTGGTCACGCCGCTTCCCCGTCTCGCGCACTACCGGCCATCGTCGTAGACACTCTCTCGGGACACCCCACGGCGGGACTCGTCCTGCCGCACCAGGCGCAGCTCATCGCAGTGCCGGTCGATGAGTTTGCGGAGTCCGTCCGCATCGGTGGCGACGGCGGCTGTCGGCGGTTCCAGGTCGATGACATAGCGACCGTCGCCCGGGTGGTCTTCCCAGAAGATCCCCTTGGTCACCTGCCCGCGCGGCCCGAAGCTGGAGTGCCCCTGGGTGATCAGGATGCTGCCGACCATTCCCTTCGGCGCGGCCTGCCAGCGCAGACTGCGGGCGTCGACATCGCGATCGTCATCCTCGTACAGCGAACTGCGACCGTGCCAGTGGTCGAACCGCTGCTCGCCCGCGCTCAACAGCTCCACCCGTGGTTCCGTGCCCGCCGCGACGGACGGCAGCCGGTCGACGATCACGCGGGCCAGCGCGGCCGCGTCGCATTCGGTGATCTCGAGCTGATCGTGGCAGTCCGGCGAAGCGCCGTGAAATCCCTCAATCAGCAGCCCTCGGTCGCCGAAACGCCGGCCCGACATGACTTTTCGCGTGATATCGGCGTCGTCCGCGTGCTGCTCGTCCGCGTGCACGACCAGTCGGACATCGGCTTGCAGAGACTTGACCAGCACCTCCGCCAGAGCGGGATCCCAGGCCGCCTGCAGTTCGCCCCAGACCCGGGCCTTCTTGAATTGAAAGTCGTAGTAGCCGCGAACGTCGGAGCGAAACGCGAACGGCCAGTTGTTCCTTCGCCCGACGAGCCGCTCGCGCATCACCAGATACTCGAGTCCGCTCAGCCGCCATGTGCGTTCCACTACGGCTCGCCCTCCGCTCCGGTACCGGATCCACCGGTCGGCATCTCACCTACCGGCTCGCTGTTCACACCCGTCACCGTGAAGTCCTCGAACGACCCTGGCTGGTGAATTCCGGCGCGCCCGACCACGATCGGTTGCGGCTCCTGCGGCGTACCGCCGGGCAAGAGCGCGAACGACAGCTCGATCGGTCCGGTCGCACCGGGCGGCAGCAGTTCGTCCTCGATCTCGTGCAGCTCCTCCACAACGTGCTCCGCGGCCTCGTCCGTCGCCTGCTTCACGGTCTTGGAACCGTCCTCCACGGACTTCGCCAATGCCTGCAAGCCGGGACCGAGCTGCGCCGCGAGCTGATTGCCGAGCTGCACCAACGTCGGTATTCCCGACGAAATGAGTTGTAGCACTTCGGAGAAGAGGCTGAGCAGCTCGGTGCCGGAGATCCCGCCGCTGCCGCCGCTGCCACCACTGCCGCCGATCCCGTTCGGACCGGTGGGCCCGGTGCCCTGACCGGGATGGCCCGATCCGCCGCTGCCGCCGCCGCTGTGACCGCCACTGCCACCGCCGGTGGCACCGCCTCCGCCGCTGCCGCTACCACTGTCGCCGCTGCTACCGCCTCCGCCGCTTTCACTTCCACCGCCGCCGCTGCTACCGCCTCCCCCGCTTTCACTTCCGCTGCCGCTGCTACCGCTCCCTCCGCGGCCGCTACCTCCGCTGCCACCGCTACCGCCACTGCCTCCGCTGCCGCTGCCACCGCTACCGCCACTTGCTCCGGAATTGCGCTTCGCGCCGGGATCGGCGAAGGCCGGGATCATGCCCGCCAGGACCGCGATGCCGTCGACATAACCCTTCGCGCCACCGCCTTCGTGACCGTCCCACCAGGTCCGAGCGGCCGCCAGGTCCTTGTCCGCGGCCCACCCGTTGACGTTCTTGACCGACCCGTCGTCGTTGAACGTCATTTGGCTGTACCGGGGCAGGTGGCCCCAGCAGTACAGGTTGAAGTCGCCGGTATCGGCCAGCACCGTGGACACCGCGAGAATCGCCTTCTGCAGGTCGGTCGCCGAGGCGATGTAGTCATTGATCGCCTTGACCGCGCTCTCCGCGCCCGCGCCCTCCCAGTTCTGGTTCTTGAAGACGGCGTGGCTCTCGGTCCGGAAGGTTTCGACGGCCTCACCCCACACCTGCCCGATCTGATGCCACTCACCGGCCCTCTGCCAGATGTGGCCATCGGCGCGCTCGAACATCTCGGCGATATTGGCGAAATCCTTCAATACGAAGAAGCTGCCGCTCTCGATGGTGGGACCGATCGCGTCCTTGGCCCGCGAATCGTACCCGGCGCCGGAACCACTGCCGGTACTGAACGAACCATTCATCCACTCACCGCCCGATATCGGGTTGGGAGTCGTCGCCATCGGGCCGCCCTTGCCCTTCATATCCTTCGCGGCGGGCGTGGTGAAGGTGATCGCGTTCTCACCCTCGGCGGTGCTGTATTGCTTATCGGCGTTGATGAAGGTATTGGCCATATCGGTGATCACCGTCTGATGATTGCGCAGCACATCGATGAGATCGATCGCGGTACTATCGCTAATCTTCTGGAACAGCATTCGCATACTGCTCAGGACCGTGGTCTGATTACGGTTGTTATATCTCCAGTACCCGTCGCCCTCAAGTGAGGTGTACAGCTTCCAGTCCATTTTGGAGATGACATCGATAAGACCCAGGGCGATCGCCACCAGGTCCTGGCAATGATCGTTCAGCGCCCGCAGCGAGGCACTGTCGACATTGAGGAGCTTAAGCTTGCCCTGTTTGGCGCTATCCAATAGGCCGGGCCAGCCGGTTTTATCATTGCCGGTCGATCCCGATGCCATCGCGCTCCCACCGTCCAACTCCATTACAGCTGCCGGGCCGTTTCTAGCACCTCCGCCCCGAACGAGCATCCGGCGCTGCGCGCGCTGAGCGGTCTGTACATCGGCCGTTCACCGAGCCCGATGACCGACGGTTAACCGCATGTGAACACTCGCCGATGCGGTAGTCGGCGAGCTCGATCTATGAATTCGCGCGTGCTTAGGTATCGGGCATGACGTCGGGAGGTGCCGGGAGCGACCACACCGGCTGGCCAGGTCTGTTGACCAGCGCCAGGCAGGGCAAGCTGCAGCTGCTCAATGTGGACAGTGGTTCGCTCCGAGCGCTCACCCTGCAATGTGAGGATCTGGTAGCGATCATCCTGGGATTGATCAACGTCATCGACACGATGGATTGGACACAGTACACATCGGCGGATGGGTACTGGAAATATAATTGGCAGCGCGGGAAACAGAATGTTACGACATCCCTGAGCAGCATGCGCACACTATTTCTGGAAATCAAGAACAGTTCGAAATTCGGGTTGGTCGGCGCCTTGCAGGACCATCAGGCCGTCATCACCGATATGGCCAATACCTTCATTGCCGCCGATAAGCAATACAGCACCGCCGAAGGCGAGAACGCGATCACCTTCACCACCCCAGCCGCGAAGGATGTGAAATCCACCGGTCCGATGTCCGTCACTCGATCGATATCCGGTGGCGAATGGATGAACGGCAGCTTCTCGAATTCGGGCGGGTCCGGCGTCGGATACGACTCGCGGGCCAAGGACGCGATCGGGCCCACCATCGAGAGCGGTAGCTTTTTCGGGCTGCTGGACTTCGCCAATATCGCCGAGATGTTCGACCGCGCCGATGGCCACATCTGGGAGATGGCGGGCGCGTGGCATCAGATCGGCCAAACCTGGAGCGAAGCCGTCGAAACCTTCCGGACCAATAATCACGCCGTCTTCAAGAATCAGAACTGGCAGGGCGCGGGTGCGGAGAGCGCGGTCAAAGCGCTCAACGACTACATCACCTCGGCCACCGGCCTACAGCAGGCGATCCAAGCGGTATCCACGGTGCTGGCCGATACCGGCGACTTCAACCTGTACTGCTGGGGACACCTGCCCCGGCACAGTCAGATGCACTACAACAGCGACGGGACTGTCCACGACGTCAACAATTTCGCCGCGGACAAAGACCTGGCCGCCGCCCGGACCTGGTGGGACGGTCACGAAAGTGGCGGTGCGAAGGGCTATGTCGACGGCATCGCGATCCTGGCGGGCATGATCCCCGCCTTCATCGATCCCGGAGCCAAGGGCGGTAGCGGGGGCAGCGGAAACAGCGGCGGTGGGACCGGCGGCAACGGCGCCAGCGGAAACAGCGGCGGTACGGGTGGCAGCGGCGACGGTGGTGGTACCGGCGGCAGCGGCGACGGTGGTGGTGGTACCGGCGGCAGCGGTACCGGCGGCAGCGGCGACCACAGCGGCGGCGGAAGCCAGGGTGGTGGCGGCCCCAAGGCGGGGAAGCCGCATTCGCCGGGCGGAAGCCCCTTCTCCTCCTCGCCCACCGGTCCGGTCGCGTCCGGTCCCACCGGCCCGGCCGATTCGCTCACCGGCGCCTCAGGGCCCCTGTCGACGCTGGCGAATATGTTGCAGCAGTTGAGTTCCGGCGCCCCGACGGGCCCACTCGGGGTCTCCGGACCGTGGAATCCCAGTGGCCCCTGGATGGCCACCGGCCCGTGGGGCGCCTCCGGCCCCTTCGGATTCGACGTCAACCCGGCCGGATTGGGCGGCGGGGCGGGTGGCGGCGGCTCGCCCGGCGCGAATCCCTTGGACGACAAGCTGTTTCCCCGCGCACCCGCACCCGCACCCACGACCGCGCCCGGTGCGCCGACCGTCGCCGCCGACGGTCGCGCGGGCCCGGCGGTCACCTCCGGCATGCCCATGGGCGGAATGATGGGCGGAATGCCGATGGGCGGCGGTATGGGCGGCGCGCAGGCCGGTCAGCAGAAGGAGCGCAAACGCGCCGCCTATCTCGATGGCAAGGAGCATCTGGACGAGGCGGTCGGCGAGGATCCGCTCTCGGTCCGGCCCATCATCGACCGCTGAGTCCGCGCCGCATCCCTTCGAGCCGAATATGAGCCCTCCCATGCGTTTTCATATTGTCAATCTGCCCAATACCCAGACCACCAAGCACTATCAACCGTGCGCCTACACCCAGAAGAACCGGCGCTTCGCGGACATGATGATGAATCTGGGGCACGAGGTGTACCTGTACGGCGGCGAGGAGAACGACGCGGCCTGTACCGAATTCGTCACCATCGTGTCCAAGGCGGAACAGGCCGAATGGTTCGGTGGCAACGACCTGTACAAGGAGCTCAACAACCTCACCTGGAATCCCTACGACCCGCACTGGTTGACGACGAACGAACGCGCCGTCTCCGAGATCGCCCAGCGCAAACAGGATCGCGATTTCATCGGGGTGCTCGGCGGCACGTGCCAGAAGCCGATCGCCGATACCTTCCCCGATCTCATGACGGTCGAGTTCGGTATCGGTTACAGCGGGGTCTTCGCCAACTACCGGGTCTTCGAGAGCTATGCGTGGATGCACGCGGTCTACGGTTCCCGCACCACGGTGCCCGGTGTAATGAGTACGCGCGGCCAGTTCTTCGACGCTGTCATCCCGAATTATTATGAGGTGGACGACTTTCCGTTCTCCGCCGAGAAGGATGACTATTTCCTGTTCATCGGCCGACTGGTCGAGGCGAAGGGTATCCAGGTCGCCATCGACACCTGTCAGCGGCTCGGCGTGAAACTGATCGTCGCGGGCGCCGGACAGGTCCCGGACTCCGAGGTCGTCGAGTACGTCGGCGTGGTCGATCACGTTCGCCGTGGTGAGCTGATGTCCCGCGCCCGTGCGGTATTCGTGCCGTCGCTGTATTTGGAGCCCTTCGGCGGTGTGCACGCCGAGGCGATGCTCTGCGGCACCCCGGTGATCACCACCGACTGGGGTGTCTTCACCGAAACGGTGCAGCAGGGCGTGCAGGGCTTCCGCTGCCGCAACTTGCGCGAATTCTGTACCGCCGCGGAAAGTGTCGGCAAGCTCGACTATCAGGGAATCCGCGATTACGCGATCTCCAAGTTCTCCACCGATGTCGTCGCCCCCCAATACGAGGCGTATTTCGAACGCCTGCGAACACTGTGGGGCGAAGGCTGGTACGCCGCGTAGGAGGTTGCTGTGACGACGATGACGGCGCGATCACAGACCGAGCGCCCCGCCGCTGTTCCGCCGCCGGAACAGGCCGGCACGCAGCGCCGGAATCTGGTCATCCTGCGCGCGGGCGATTCCTCACTGCACGAACGGTGGCTCGCCGGACCGCAGCGGCGGACTTGGGATCTGGTGGTCAGCTACTTCGGCGACGATCCGCAGCGCTATCGCGGTGGCGATATCACCCGGCTGGACCGCAAAGGGCCGAAATGGCCCGCGTTGCACCATGTGCTCACCGTCGACCTGGCCGAGGTGATCGACCGTTACGACTACATCTGGCTCCCTGACGACGATCTGGCCACCGATACCGGCACCATCAACGACCTGTTCGAATTCGCCGCGCGCTACCGGCTTTCACTCGCCCAGCCCGCGCTCACCGAGGACAGCTACTTCACCCACGAGATCACGCTGGTTGACCGCAGATTCGAGTTGCGGTACACGAATTTCGTCGAGATCATGGCGCCCTGTTTCAGCCGGGAGTTCCTGGCCCGCTGCCTGCCGACCTTCGACCGGAGCCAGACCGGCTGGGGCCTGGACTTCCACTGGCCGCGCTTCGCCCCCGACACCTCCGAGGTCGCCATCGTCGACGCGGTCACGGTCCGTCATACCAGGCCGGTGGGCGGACCGAATGTGGCGGCGGTGCGGGCCGCCGGCGTGGACCCCACCGCAGAGTACCTCGACTATCTACGCGCACACGGGATCTACGATCTCTCCACCACGGTGCATCGAGGCATCGGCGCGGCCGGGCGAGCGCTGCCGGAGGAACCGACCGCGGTCTGCGTCAGCATCGATCGACCGCGCCCGGAATTGCCGACTTGGCTCCGATACCATTGCGCGCGAGTCGATCTGGTCATCGTCTTTACCGACCATCCGGCGGTCCGGGCCGCGGTCGAGGAGCTGGCCACCGAGCACTCGCTGATGCTCTGCGACAGCGCCCGGATCGAGGGCGGCGATACCTCGGATCAGGAACTGGCCGATATCGCCGCCGCCGTCACGCACGCTGACGCGGCCGGTATGCGGTGGCTGCTTCCCCTCGCCCTCGACGAGCTGTTCTACGACGACGGCAGACGCCGCTGGCAGTTGCCCGGCGCCGGGCAGGTGACCTTCCTCGGCCACGAAGCCGTTCCGGTGCGTCATCCGGTGGTCAACCCGTTCGAGGCGTGCACCGTCTTCCGGGTCAGCGGACGTTCACCATTCCTGGACACCCCCTCCGCACGCAGCGCGGTTCGCCTGGGCCCCGGCGTCACACCCGTGGACCCGCACGGCTTCACCGGATTCTCCGGTGCGAGTGGAATGGTCACCGCACCGATGATCCTGCACTACCCGTACCCGAGCTTCGAGAGCTGGCTGGCCCGGGCCGCGCACGTCGCCGAAACCGGCGGTACTCGGGCGCGGCAATTCGCATACCACTCCCGAGAACTGCTTCAGGTGGCCCTCGCCCACACTCGCCTCGAGGGCGCCCGCGCCTGTTTCCAGGCCGCGATCCCTTCCGATGGGATGGTCGACCGTATGGTGGGCGCGGGCGAGTTGCTTCGCGTGGACCCCATGCGAACCCATACCCGCCAGCTGCCGCACCCGCCGATTCGTTCCGGCGCGGCGGCCGGCACTCGGCCATAACGACGACAGTCGTCCCGCAGCGCCCCGGGATGACCCCGGCGTCAGCGGGTGGCGATGATCGCCGATCCGTGGCCGAACAGGCCCTGGTTCACCGCGATACCCGCGCGGGGGTTCTCCACCTGCCGCCCGTCGGCCTGCCCGCGCAGCTGCCAGGTGAGTTCACAGATCTGAGCGATGGCCTGCGCGGGAATAGCCTCGCCGAAGCAGGCCAGTCCGCCACTGGGGTTGACCGGTACGCGTCCTCCCAATGTAGTTGCGCCACTGCGCAACAGCTGCTCCGCACCGCCTACCTCACAGAGGCCGATATCCTCGTACCAGTCCAACTCCAGCGCGGTCGACAGGTCGTAGACCTCGGCGAAGGACAGGTCCTGCGGGCCGATTCCGGCCTCCTCGTACGCCGCGTGCGCGATAGCGGAACGGAAGGTGCGCGACTGCGGTTCGACGGCGACAGCGGAATCCGTCGAGAAGTCCGGGAGATCGACGACCGTCTTCGGGAAGGTCGGGGTCACCGTGGAGAGCGCGCTGATGCGCACCGGGTCGGCGATGCCGTGCTTGCGCGCGTACTCCATCGACGTCAGCACCAACGCCGCGCCGCCGTCACTGGTCGCGCAGATGTCGAGCAGGCGCAGCGGGTCCGAGACGATTGCCGAGGCGGCGATCTCCTCGGCCGAAACCTCTTTGCGGTAGCGGGCATTCGGGTTGTTCAGGCCGTGCCGGGCGTTCTTCACCTTGACCGCGGCGAAGTCGTCGAGGGTGGCGCCATGCAGGGCCATCCGGCGGCGGGCATACAGCGCGAAGTAGATGGGATTGGTCGCGCCGAGCAGGTGGAAGCGCAGCCAGTCCGGGTCATCGCGGCGCTCACCGCCGACGGGCTGGAAGAAGCCCTTCGGGGTGGTGTCCGCGCCGACCACAAGCGCCACATCGGTCAATCCGGCCAGAATCTGGGCGCGAGCATTGGCGATCGCCTGCGCCCCGGAGGCGCACGCGGCATAGCTGCTCGAGATGCGCGCACCCGACCAACCCAGCGCCTGCGCGAAGGTCGCACCGGCAACGAAACCCGGGTAGCCATTGCGGATGGTGTCCGCGCCCGCGATGTAGCCGACATCGCGGTGGTCGATCCCGGCATCGGCCAGCGCCGCACGCGCGGCGACCAGCCCGTATTCGACGAAGTTGCGCCCCCACTTGCCCCACGGGTGCATACCCGCGCCGAGGACGGCGATATCGCGATTCGTCTCAGTCATTGACCGGCCTCCACATCCACACCGTGTGCTCCGCTTCGTCGTCCTCGTACAGCACACCGACGGTCAACTCGACCGGCATTCCCACGGCCAGGTCATCGACGGTGAGCCCGCGCACGACCTGTCCGAGAATCACCATCTTCTCGACCTCGAGCTCCACTGCCGCAACGACATACGGCACGAACGGATCGGCCGAGACATAGGGCGCGGGCGGCTTGTACCTGGCATCGGCGTAGGACCAGATCCGGCCACGCGTGGAAAACAGGTACTCGACGAGCTCAGTCCCGTCCTTCGGACCCTCACAGTACGGATTCCGACAGGCGAGCGTGTTCTTCGGAAAATACGGTGTGGCACAGCTGGTACACCGGGTTCCCTTCAGACGCGCCACGCCGTCCTCCGCAGTGAACCAGTCGGCCACGGCCGGGCGTTGTTCTTTCTGCACAGCCCCGACGGTATAGGAACACGTTCTACTTTGGGGCGGAATTCCGCTCCGGCGATCCAGCACCGCAGGTACCGTGAGAACGAATTGGGGATGCGACGACGCCCCCGAGTCGATCTGGAGTACCACAGCACGATGGGCACCAAAGCCATTGACCCGCAGTCGATCCGCAATGTCACCATGATCGGCGACCCCGAGACCACGGCGCGGCTGATCCAGCGGCTGCGGCGCTCGGCCGGTACGGTCGGCAGCGGCGAAATCCATTGGTCGACAGCGCGAGTCGAGCACACCATCCGCATCGCGGAGCTCTCGGGTCACTCCCCCGCGGTCGAGCTCGAACGGTCCATCCGGGTGGCAGACGGCATCATCGCACTGGCGCACGCGGCCACCCCGCATACTCCTCAACTCGAAACCATGCTGCGCATAGCCGACGACCATCAGGTCGCCCGCCTATGCCTGATCGATGCGCTCGACCACCCCGCCGCCGATTTCAACGGCTGCGTTCAGTCGATCGCGGACACCCGCGGGGCGGTTCCCCTCACCCTGCAGATCCCCATCGGCCTCGGCTCGACCTTCGAAGGTGTCATCGACCTTCTTCCCATGTGGGCCCTCGAACCCCTGGCGGCCGAAATCTACGGCCCCCATTGGGAACTCGCCGAGGAGCGCTACCGGTTGTTGATCAAAACGGTGATGGAGCAGGACACCCCCGGCGCGACCGCCTTCCACGCCCTCCGCGACATCCCCCTGGAGCAACTCCAGCACCGCATCCGCTCCCTGACCCGCATCGGCGATATCGTCCCCATCCTCTGCGGCGCACCTCCCACCCTCGACGAGATCTCTCTCCTCGACGCCATAATCCGTTACCTCCCATCCCCGTTGGAGGTATGCCAACCCGAACACGCCCTCGACTACTGACCGGCGCCGTAACAGGTCGGCAGCAGGATTCCAATCAGACCATTCTGGACTGAATTCGATGAAAACTCGCTATGCCGGTACGTCAGCGAAGTATTCGGAATGCTGTTTGCATCGACAGCCGGATACGCAGTACAACAATGCTATCAAACCGACCGGACCGGTCCCTTTTCGGATCAATATCTTTCGACGAATTGATGCAATTACGATACGGATTCGGGCAATCGAGTTGTACCGTGGCAATTGCCAGAATGCACTGTCGCACAGGAACTTTCGCTGGTCATCGACCCAGGCGCTTCCGTAGCGGCGTGTCGGCGGTTGCGACTGTGGGCATCATGTGGGAAGAAGGATGACGCATGTCGATCGAAACCCCCGCTTCAACCGAACATCAGGTGCAAAAGAGCCTCAGCACCGTGGCCGCCCGGAATCTGGCGTCCACCACCAAATCCGAACCACAAATGCAGTCCATCACCTCGCGGTGGCTGACCAAAATGCTGCCCTGGGTCGAAGTGAGCGGCGGCGTGTACCGAGTGAACCGGCGACTCACCTACACCCTGGGCAGCGGCGATGTCGAATTCATCACCGAGGGCGGTAAGTCCCGGGTGATCCCACAGGAGCTGCGAGAGCTGCCCGCACTGCGCGACTTCGCCGACGACGACGCCCTGTCCTCCCTCGCGAGTCAGTTCGAACAGAATGAATACGAACCGGGCGAGGTGCTGGCCGAGTTCGGCAACTCGATGGATCAGGTCGTCCTCGTCGTGCACGGCAAGCTGAACAAGATCAGCACAGGTGAGTACGGGGAACAGCAGGTTGTCGGAATACTCTCGGGCGGAGACTATTTCGGCGATGCCATGCTGACCGAGACCTCGGCCATCTGGCCGGTCACGATCAAAACGGTCACCGCGACCACGGTCCTGGCCCTGCCGCGCGCATCGCTGAGCGGAATACTCGACCGGATTCCGGCACTGCGCCAGCATCTCGAACAGTACGCCGCCGCGCCGACCCAACCCCAGAACAAACAGGGCGAGGCCAGCATCACGGTGGAGTCCGGGCACACCGGCGAACCGCAACTACAGGGCACCTTCGTCGATTACGAGATGCAGCCTCGCGAGTACGAACTGAGCGTCGCGCAGAGCGTACTGCGGATCCACACCCGCGTCGCGGACCTGTTCAACAACCCGATGAACCAGGTGGACCAGCAATTGCGGCTGACCGTCGAGGCCCTGCGCGAACGCCAGGAACACGACCTGGTGAACAACCCCGAGTTCGGTCTGCTGCACAACGCCGACAGCAAACAGCGCGTCGACACCTATTCCGGCCCACCCACCCCGGACGACCTCGACGATCTGCTGAGCATGCGCCGCAGCACCAAACTGCTTCTGGCACACCCCAAAGCGATCGCCGCGTTCGGCCGCCAATGCAGCGCCCGCGGCCTCTATCCGGACCCCGTCGACGTCGACGGAAGCCGGGTTCCCGCATGGCGGGGCGTTCCGATCTTCCCGTGCAGCAAGATCCCGGTCAGCGTCACCGGCACCACCTCCATTCTCGCCATGCGCACCGGGGAGAAGGATCAGGGCGTCGTCGGCCTGCACGCCACCGGCATCCCGGACGAATACGAACCCGGTCTCAATGTGCGATTCAAAGGCATCGACGACCAATCGATCATCTCGTATCTGGTCAGCGCCTACTATTCGGCGGCAGTGCTGGTACCCGACGCCCTCGGCATTCTCGACAACGTCCTGGTCTCCCGGCAACAGGATCCGGCCGGAGCCGAGTAGGCACCACGCGACGCCGAGTCCCGCAGATTTGCGGTGAATGCGGTACGCCGCCCGTGCGACGGCGTGCCCCCACCACATCGGCGTCGCGTCCAGGACCAGTTCATCGAGCGCCATCGTCTTGGACGCTCACCTCGAATTCTCGGCGATAACCATGCGCGGCAACCGTTTCCGCGTGCTCGGCCACCACCGTTCGAATCATTCCGCCGCAGCGATGAGGGCATCACCATGACCGCAGAGCCTGAGACAGTCCTACCCGCACCGACCCATGATGCTCGGTCCATCATTACCGACCAGCCGAACTCGGCTCCCCGCCGAGCAGGCGAAGTCCTGGCACAGGCCCGCATGATCTGCGAACCGGCGCTGCGGGAGTCGGTGCAGTCGCTGCCGGATGCGTTGCTGCGCATGGCCGGTTACCACTTCGGCTGGTGGAACCCGGAGGGCATACCGTGCCGTGCCGGATCCGGGAAAGCCTTGCGCCCGGCGCTGACGCTCGGGACCGCGGCCATGTACGGCGCCGAACCGGCAGCCATCGCCCCCGTCGCGGCGGCGATAGAACTGGTGCACAATTTCGCGCTCATTCACGACGACGTGATCGACGGTGACCCGACCCGCCGCGGCAGACCGACGGTATGGGCGGTGTGGGACGTCCCTGCCGCCGTCCTGCTCGGCGATGCGCTGCACGCGCTGGCGGTCCGGGTACTCGCCGCACACGTGCCCGCCGGGGAGGCGCGCGAAGCGATCGACCGGCTCGAATCAGCGGTGATCGAGATGTGCCGGGGCCAGCAGGAGGACTGTTCCTTCGATGGCCGTCACCCCACCAGCGTCCTGGACTACGAGCGCATGGCGATGGGAAAGACCGGCGCGCTGCTGGGCTGCGCCTGCGCGCTCGGGGCGCTGCGCGCCGGAGCCGGAGCGACCGCGGTGTCGGCGATGGACCGGTTCGGTCGCGAATTGGGCATGGCCTTCCAATACACCGACGACCTGATCGGCATCTGGGGCGATCCGGGGGTCAGCGGAAAGCCCAGCAGTGACCTGGCCAGACGCAAGAAGTCGATGCCGGTCGTCACCGCGCTGCACTCGAACGCCCCGGCCGCCCGCGAACTCGACGGGTTCTATCGGGCGGAGGCGCCCATGTCCCAGGCCGATATCGCACGAGCCGCCGTCCTGGTCGACGCGATGGGCGGCCGGCGAACCACCCAGCACCACGCCGACCGACGCATCGCCGCCGCCCTCGCCGCACTGCCGGATCGGCCGGCCGCCACCGATCTGATCACGTTGGCGCACAACATAACCCATCGGGATCGGTGACCGCGATGACATCCGATCGCGCCGCCGTCACCGCGGATGACCGCACGGTGGGCACCGGCCGGGCGCACGGCAAGGTCGTTCTGCTGGGTGAACACGCGGTCGTGCACGGGATGCCCGCGATAGCCGTCCCCCTGCCCGCACTCACCGTCACCGCGTGCGCGCGTATCGCACCGAACGCGACACCGGTGTCCATGCCCGGGGCAGACCTCTTGTGCGGCAGGGTATTTCGCTGCCCGGCGCCACCCGGTTCGACGGTCGCGAATTCCGGTCCACAGGTCGCGGCAGAGCAGGCGCTCAAACGGTGGAAGCCTGTCGGCGGACCTGTCGAGATACGCCTGGTCGGTGATATCCCGGTTGCCCGCGGGCTCGGATCGAGCGCGGCGTACGCGGCCGCGGCGGTCCGCGCCGTCGCCGATCTCTGCGGCGAGTTCGATGACCCCGACACCCTGTACGAACTCGTTCAATATGGTGAGCAATTGGCGCACGGCCGCGCCAGTGGCGTCGACGCCCGCGCCGTGCTGGCCGCCGGGCCGATCTGGTTCCAGCACGGCATCGCACATCCGATCAATACCGGTCTGGACGCCACCTTTGTCGTCGCGGACAGCGGAATCGCGAGCGGCACAAGACAAGCAGTGACAGCCGTGCGCGCTGAGTTCGATCGGCGCCCGCTGCGCGCACGACGACTGCTGGACTGGGCGCGCGAGATCACCGAGGCGGCGGCCCAGGATCTCGCGGACGGTGACGCCCCGGCACTCGGAGCCGAACTCACGGACTTTCAAGCCGTGCTGACCGAGCTCGGCGTGAGCACCGCGGAGATCGATCGACTGATAGCGGTCGCGCGACAGGCAGGCGCGCTGGGGGCGAAACTGACCGGTGGGGGGCTCGGCGGGTGCATCCTCGCACTCACCGCCGGTCCAGCCGAGGCCGAAGTGGTCAGCACGGCCCTGCGCACGGCGGGCGCGACACAGACTTGGACCTTCACAACCGGTGACCGGCCATGAACCCGGAAGCCGCGATGGTGCCCGCGATCCTCGAAACCGGCGACGGCGTCACCGCTGTCGCGCACCCGAACATCGCGCTGGTCAAATACTGGGGCAAACGCGATGAATCGCTGATACTTCCAGCTACCGGCAGTCTGTCGATGACGCTGAATCTGTATCCGACGACGACCACGGTGCGACTGACCACGCGCGCGCCCGCGGACTCGGTCACCATGAACAGCCGCCCCGCGCCCCGGCAGACCCACCTGCGCGTCGAACGGTTCCTGAACACGGTCCGCGCCTTCACCGGTCGCGATGAGCGTGCCGTGGTGGAGACGACCAATACGGTGCCGACCGGTGCCGGGTTGGCTTCCTCGGCAAGCGGATTCGCCGCGCTGGCCACTGCCGCGGCCACCGCGTTCGGCCTCGAACTCGACCCCCGGGCGCTGTCGCGGCTGGCGCGCCGGGGCTCGGGATCCGCGTGCCGGTCGATCTTCGGCGGACTGGTGGTGTGGCATGCGGGCACAGGCGACGGCGCGGCCGGGGACCGTAGTTCATATGCCGAACCGATCGATGCCGAAGGGCTCGACCCGGCCTTGATCATCGCGGTGGTCGACCCCGCTCCGAAGGCGATGTCGAGCCGGGAAGCCATGCGCCGGACCATCGCCACTTCGCCGTTCTACCTGCCGTGGACCACCGTGAACGCCACCGATCTCGACGCCATGCGCGCCGCCGTCGCCCGCGCCGATCTCGACGCCATGGGGGAAATCGCCGAACGCAGCGCGTTCGGGATGCACGCCACCATGCTCGCGGCTCGCCCGCCGATCCGATATCTGTCGCCGCTCTCGCTGTCAGTACTGGACCGGGTGGTGGCGCTGCGGGCAGACGGCATCACCGCCTACGCCACCATGGACGCGGGACCCAATGTGAAAGTGCTCTGCGCTCGCACCGATGCGACCCGGATCGCCGCCGCGATATCCGCGGTGGGACAGCATATCTCGACGCATGTGGCCCTCCCCGGCCCCGGCGCCGCACTCCTGCCCGGCGGCGGCTCGTGATCACCCGCAGCGCACCGGGCAAGCTCTACATCGCGGGCGAATACGCCGTCCTCGCACCGGGATATCCCGCCGTGCTCGTCGCTGTCGACCGCTACGCCACCGTCACGATCGGGGCCGCGGACCCGCCCGATGCGACGACTCTGCACTCGACACTCTCCGGCGGTATCAGCATGCGCTGTGAGTGGGCCGACGGACGAGTGCACCGCCCGCCCACCGGTCGTGACGGACGCGGCGCTTTCGACTACGTGCTCTCGGCCGTCGCGGTTGTCGATCGGCTGATCGCCGAACGCGGCCTGCACCGTCGCCACTTCCGGCTGGCGGTCACCAGTAGCCTCGCCGACCGCGACGGCCGCAAGTTCGGCCTCGGCTCCAGCGCCGCGGTCACCGTCGCCACGGTGGCGGCGCTGGCCGCGTTCTACGGACTCGACCTGACTCGGATGCAGCGATATCGGCTCGCCATGCTGGCCACCACGGACATCGCGCCGAACACCTCCGGCGGCGACGTCGCGGCGAGCACGTGGGGCGGCTGGATCGCCTACCGGTCACCCGACCGCCGCCAGCTGTCGGATCGGGTCGCCGAGCACGGGATCGTCGACTGCCTTGCGATGCCTTGGCCGGGACTGTCCATTCAGCCGCTACCGACACCGAAAGACCTTCGGCTGCATGTCGGCTGGACCGGGCACCCCGCCTCGACACCGGCGCTGATCGCCGAACTGCGGCGCGGAGGATTCGCTGCCTACGACGACTTTCTGCCCTCCAGCGCCACATGCGTCGATCACCTCATCACCGCACTCCGGCACCAGGACTCACACCGAATCCTGCACGAAATACGCTGCGCCCGAGAAGTACTCGCCAAGCTGGACGCCGCAACCAACCTCGGCATCATCACACCGCGGCTCGAAACCCTCTGTGCGAGCGCCGAAGCGGTCGGCGCGGCGGCCAAGCCTTCGGGCGCGGGCGGCGGTGACTGCGGTATCGCGCTGATCGAGCGCGACCGGCGGGATGCGAGCGCCGAGCTCGCGGACCGCTGGGCGCGAAACGGAATTCGCGCATTGCCCTTGAATGCCGCTGCACGCGAAAGGCGCCTGTGATGATCGGCAACCGCAAGGACGACCACGTGCGACATGCGGTCGACCAGCAACGAGAAGGCCACGACTCCAACGACTTCGAATCAGTGGCGTTTCTGCACCACGCCTGCGCCGGGATCGACTACGCGGACGTCGCGCTGAGCCTCGAGATCACCGGAAAACCCTGGGCGGCACCACTGTTCATCAACGGCATGACCGGCGGCAGCGAGCGCACCGGGCAGATCAATCGCGAGCTGGCCATCGCCGCGCGCGAGACCGGGCTCCCCATCGCCTCCGGATCCATGAGCGCCTACTTCGCCGACGACACCGTCGCCGACAGCTACCGCGTGCTCCGCGGCGAGAACCCGCGCGGATTCGTCATGGCCAATGTGAACGCCAACGCCACCGTCGAACAGGTCCGCCGAGCCGTCGCCCTGCTCGAAGCCGACGCGGTGCAGATTCACCTCAACGCGGTGCAGGAGATCGTGATGCCGGAAGGAGACCGTTCCTTCGCGGGCTGGCCTCGGCAGATCGAACGCATCACCCAGGCCGTCGAGGTGCCCGTGGTGGTCAAGGAAGTCGGCTTCGGACTCAGCCGCCGCACCGTGCGGTGGCTGCGCGAGGCCGGGGTCGCGGCGGCGGATGTCGGTGGCCGCGGCGGCACCAACTTCGCGCGGATCGAGAACAACCGCCGCACCGGCGCGGACTTCTCCTTCGCGCAGGGCTGGGGTCAGTCCACCGTGTGCTGTCTGCTCGACGTCTCGGATCTGACGGGTATCGAGATTCTCGCCTCCGGCGGCGTCCGCTCCCCGCTGGACGTGGCACGCGCACTCGCCTTGGGCGCCAAGGCAACCGGCGTCGCCGGTCATTTCCTGCGCATCCTCGTCGATCAGGGCACCGACGCGCTCGTCACGACGATCGAGAACTGGCTCGAACAACTACGGCAACTGATGACGGTGCTCGGTGCGCGGACGCCGGACGAGTTGCTCCGCTGCGATCTGCTGCTCACCGGTGACGTCGAGTCGTTCTGCCGACTCCGCGGCATCGACCCGATGGCATACAGCTTCCGCAGCCCCGATTCGAGCGTACGGAGGCACAGCTGAGCGATGCCTCAGTGCCGCGATCCGGCGCTGATTTCCGGAGGGCCGACGAGTGGAGGAATCCGTATGAACGAATCATCTTGTGCCGCAGTCCCACTCGAATGGGTGGGACCGATCCGGATCAGCGGGGACACCGTCCGCGACGAGGTCGAGGTTCCGCTCGCCACCTACGAATCACCGCTGTGGCCGTCCGTGCGGCGGGGCGCGCGAATCTCCACCATGGTCGAATCCGGCATCCTGGCCACCGTCGTGGACGATCGCATGGCACGGTCGGTGCTGCTCGAAGCCGACGACGCCCGCACCGCGTATACGGCGGTGCGGCTGCTGGAGCACGATTTCGGGCAGCTGCGCGAGGTGGTCTCGAACGGCAGCCGATACGCCGAGCTGATCGGCCTGCATCATCAAATAGCCGGGAACCTGCTGTTTCTGCGCTTCGAGTTCACCACCGGGGACGCGGCCGGCCACAATATGGCCACCCTCGCGGCCGACCAACTGCTGGACCATATTCTGCGATCGGTGCCCGGAGTGCGGTACGGCTCGATCTCCGGCAACTACTGCACGGACAAGAAGGTCTCCGCGGTCAATGGGATCCTGGGCCGCGGCAAGAACGTCGTCACCGAGTTGCTCATCCCGCGCGAGGTGGTGGCACAACGGCTGCACACCACCGCCGCCCGAGTGACCACGTTGAACATCCGCAAGAATCTGATCGGCAGCACCCTCGCCGGTGGAATCCGAACGGCCAACGCCCATTACGCCAATATGCTGCTCGCCTTCTACCTGGCCACCGGGCAGGACGGCGCGAATATCGTCGAAGGCTCCCAAGGCATTACGCATACCGAGGATCGCGACGGCGACCTCTACTTCTCGTGCACGCTACCCAATCTCATAGTCGGAACCATCGGCAACGGCAAACATCTCGGGTTCGCGCAGGAGAACCTGCGCCGCCTGGGCTGTCGCGCCGAACGCGCCCCGGGCGCTAACGCCCGCCGCCTCGCGGTCATCGCCGCGGCCACCGTGCTGTGCGGCGAACTCTCGCTGATGGCGGCACAGACCAATCCCGGCGAACTCATGCGGGCCCACAGTCAACTCGAACGTCCAGCCACACGAATTGGAGCGCAACGATGAACGCGAGACCGGTCGGCATTCATGACATCTCCTTCGCGACAACGCATTACGTCCTCGATCACGTGGTGCTCGCCCAGCAGCACGGCGTGGACGCCGACAAGTTCCACTTCGGCCTCGGACAGGACGCGATGAGCATCGCGGCCGCCGACGAGGACATCGTCACCATGGCCGCCGCCGCGGCCGCACCCATTATCGAGCGGCACGGCGTCGAGCACCTGCGCACGGTATTGCTGGCCACCGAGAGCGGTATCGACCAAGCCAAATCCGCTGGGCTCTACCTGCATTCATTGCTTGGCCTGCCCACCGCCGCCCGCGTCGTCGAACTCAAACAGGCCTGCTACGGAGCCACCGCCGCACTCCAGTTCGCCATGGCGCTCATCACCGTCGACCCGTCACAGCGAGTGCTGGTCATCGCCACCGATATCGCGAAATACGAATTGGGTACCGCGGCCGAACCGACCCAGGGCGCCGCGGCGGTGGCCATGTTGGTGACCGCCGACCCCGCGATACTGCGGCTCGAACCCGTTTCGGGGGTGTACGCGAAGGACATCATGGACTTTTGGCGTCCCAACTATCGCACCGCCGCCGTGGTGGATGGAAAGTCCTCGGTGCTGGCCTATCTGGAGGCCATCGAAGGAGCCTGGCAGGACTACCGGGACCGCGGCGGGCGGAAGCTGACCGAGTTCACGCAATTCTGCTACCACCAGCCCTTCACGAAGATGGCCTACAAAGCGCACCGCCACCTGCTCGACAGCCAGGGATTCACGCCAGACCCGCAGACCGTCGAGGCCGCCGTATCCGACAGCACCGGCTACAACCGGACCATCGGGAACAGCTACACCGCCTCCCTCTACCTGGGTCTGGCCGCCGCGCTGGATGGCCACGCCGATCTCAGCGGCCGGCCCATCGCACTCGTGAGCTACGGATCAGGTTGTGTCGCAGAGTTTTTCGGCGGAACGGTGGTCGACGGCTACCGGGATCAGCTCCGGACGGCCGCCAACGGCAACGCCATCACCCGCCGCAAGCCGATCGACTACGACCGCTACCGCGCACTCCACGAAGCCGAACTACCCTCCGACGGCAGGCGCCATGTCCTGCCCGAGGAGACGAGCGGGCCGTTCCGACTGGCAGCGATTTCCGAGCATAAGCGGATCTATGAGACACGAACGGAGCACATCGAACTGACCGAGATCAACTGATACACGACTGATCCATACATCAATTCGGCAGCGTCGCCGCGCAATCGCCCTGCTCGACCGGATATCGGTATCAGCGGCCAGGCGCAGGGCTCCCAATCATCACGCTTCAGCTCTACTGAGCGTCTTCCACAGGGATAGCCAATGTCGACCAAGGAATCATTCCGGCGACCAGAGTTCTATATG
This sequence comes from Nocardia sp. NBC_01503, assembly GCF_036327755.1. NCBI lineage: Bacteria > Bacillati > Actinomycetota > Actinomycetes > Mycobacteriales > Nocardiaceae > Nocardia > Nocardia sp. NBC_01503. The sequence goes on along the minus strand of NZ_CP109596.1, from coordinate 4,727,101 downwards.
CCCTACCCCGCGCGATGCAATCCGAATGTCGAGTCCGCGCGCGCCCATGGCAAGGCCTGGGCAATCGATCTGGGCATGCTGGGCGCACCCCCCGGCGCACCGGGCCACGGCGTATGGGACGAATCCTGGTTCGACTCCATGGATTTCGCCCGGTACGCCGCACTGATCTACCCGGACGCCATCGCACCGGAGTTGGACCTGCTGACCGACTGGCATATCTGGGCGTGGTTCCTCGACGACTTCTTCGCCGAAACCTTCACTCATTCAGGGGATTCGGCCGGCGGGAACGAGTACATCGCCCATCTCACGGAGTACATGCGCGTACCGGCCGAGGCGACGCCCGGCAATCCCGCCGAGGCCGGCCTGGCGGACCTGTGGGCGCGCACGGTGCCTGCCAAATCGAAGAATTGGCAAACTCGACTGGCCCGCGTCGTCGAGGACTATCTGCGCAACACCGCGCGCGAGGTCTATCCGGCCGATCGGAGCTGGGTGCCCAACCCGATCAACTACGTCATCGATCTGCGGCGCAAGGCCGGGGGTATGGAACTGGTGGCATGTCTGATCGAGCACGCCAACGGTGTGGAGATTCCCGCCGCGGTCGCGGTGACCCGGCCGCTGCGTGCACTCCGGGACACCTTCTCCGACGGGGTGGACCTGCGCAACGACATACTCTCCTATCCGAAGGAGTCCCGCGCCGGGGAGATCAACGGGGTCACCATCACCGAGCGGTTCCTCGACTGCGACCTACACCGGGCCGTCGACCTCGTCAATGAACTGGCCACCGCTCGGATGCAGCAGTTCGAGGACACGGTCCGATTCGAGCTGCCGATCCTGTTCGGGGACTACCTACTGGTCCCGCAATTACCGCTCGCGATCCTCCGGTACGTGCAGGGGCTCCAGGATTGCATGGCGGGAGATCACCAATGGGCATCGCAGAGCGTTCGCTATCGGGATATCGCACCGCAGGACGACACCGATACCGCTCGACCCGCCTTCGGTCCCACCGGCGTGGGCACCTCGGCGACCCGCATCACCAACCCGAGGCTGGAGCACCCGCCGCAGGTGGCGGACATCGGCACCGAACCATCAGGGTCGCCGGAACTACTGGGACCCAACAGGATCGGCTCGACGAGCGCCCAACTCGGGCTGGCCCGCCGCGCGGCGGCGGTGGCCTGGCCCGACCAGCCCGCGACGACGGATGAATCCGAGACCGAACTTCCCGAGTTCTATATGCCGTTCGCTCCGAGGATTCATCCGGCCTTGGCGGAGATCCAAACCCGAACCAAGGGATGGGTCGTCGAGATGGGGATGCTGGACTGCGGACTGAGCGAGTGGAACGAGGCGGGTTTCGACGCCAAGCAGATACCGAAGTTCGCCGCGCAATGCTTTCCGGACACCGCCACCCAGACGCTCGGATCGGCCGCCGAATGGCTCGCGTGGACCTTCTTCCTCGGGGACTACTCCGATGAGCTCTTCCGGAACCGCCGAGATATCGCCGGGGCGAAGATCGCCTTCGACCGGCTCATAGCCTTCATGCCGATCGCACACCCGGAGGTCCTCCCACCCCCGGCGAGTCCGCTCGAACGAGGTCTGGCCGACCTGTGGCGGCGCACCGCGCCCGCCATGCCCGAACACTGGCGAAGCCGACTCGCGGAGAGCATTCTGCGGACGTGCGAGGGACTGCTGTGGGAGATCCTCAACTTCGTCGAGAATCAGATACCCGATCCGGTCGACTACCTCGAAATGCGCCGAAGCACCTGCGGCGCAGGCATTCTCGTGATTCTGCTCGACTACACACTCGACCTGGAGAACCCGCCCGAATGGCACGAGTCCGTGCCGATGCGCGAACTCGTCGACGCGTTGCGCGACTGGAACGGGTTGCTCAACGACCTCTTCTCCTATTGGAAGGAGACGGAGAAGGAAGCCGAGATCCACAATTTCGTGCTGATCATGCGGCGGTTCCTGGACTGTGGCTGCGGCAGGCACTCACCCTCACCAACGACCTGGTCACGTCCCAGCTGCGACACTTCGAGCACAGCACCGCGACCGAATTGCCGAACCTGGCCGACGAACTCGACCTGGATGCCGACCAGCGCGCGACCCTGGACACCTACGTCCACGGACTACAGCGACTCATCGCAGGAATCTTCCAGGCCCACCTGGACGTGGCCGCGAGTCGCTACGAGTTGGCGGCCGGAACGCACACCACCCCGCTGACCGATACACGGGACACTCGACTGCCCTTCGGTCCCACTGGAATCGGCACTGCCGCGGCCAGAATCGGATCCGACCGCCCGGAACCCACTGCGGTGCAGCCCGATATCGTGATCGAACCCGGAACGGTGGTCGTCCGATGACCACCGAAGAACAGACTGTGAACAGCACACCCGATGACGACACTCCGATCGGGCGAGTCGGTTTCGGATTGTTCGAACCGGCGACGCGAGCCAACCCCTACCCGGTGTACCACCGACTACGCGAACAAGCACCGATCTACCACAGCCCGGCGGGGATCCACATCTTCAGCAGGTACGCCGACGCCGCCGCCATCCTGTGCGATCCGCGATTCGGTTACAGCGAGCCCCGCGCTCCCCTCGGCCGCGCTCTGCTCACCGAACACGACCGGACCGGGCTGCTGCGTGACGACCACGGAAAGTCCGTCAGCTCCTTCCTGACTCGGAATCCACCGGACCACAATCGATTACGCCGATTCGTCGCACCGTCTTTCACGCCTCGCGCGGTAGCGCGGCTGGCGCCGCGCATCACCGCCATCACCGACGCACTGCTGGACACGGCATTGGCGTCGCGCGAGGTCGATCTCGTCGAATCGTTCGCCTACGCACTGCCTTTCACCGTGATCTGTGAGCTGCTCGATATTCCGGCTGCCGACCACACCATGGTCCAGCACTGGTCGCACACCATGGCCCGCGGGCTCGACCCCGAATTCCTCGTTCCCCCACAGAGAGTCGAGCAGCGGGTGCGGGCCGTGCTGGAGACCGCGGCCTACTTCCACGAACTCTCCGCGCAGCGGCGTGCGCACCCGGGATCCGACCTGCTCTCGGAACTGGCCACGATCGAAGACAACGGAGACGCACTCACCGCACCCGAACTGCTGTCCACCTGTCTGCTGCTACTGGTCGCCGGACACGAATCCACGGCCAGCCTCATCGCCAGCGGTGTCCTCGCACTGCTGGACCACCCCGATCAGCTCGCCCGCCTGCGCGCCGAACCAGGCTTGGCCGCAGCTGCCGTCGAAGAGGTCCTGCGCTACGACCCGCCGCCGCAACTGGTCTTCCGAGCCACCCTGACCGACCTCACGATCGGCGAGTCGTTCCTACCCGCGGGGACCATGGCAATGGTGCTTCTGGGAGCGGCGAATCGCGACCCCGCCGAATTCCCGGACCCCGACCGGCTCGACCTCACCCGCGCGACACAACGACATCTCGCCTTCAGCCAAGGAATCCACTTCTGCCTCGGCGCTCCGCTGGCCCGGCTCCAAGCCACCATCGCATTGCGCCGACTGCTGGAACGCACCACCACCGTGGCGCTGAACGGGCAACCCCGATGGAAACCCAATGTCGCACTACGCGGGCTGGAAGCACTGCCCATCACCCTGCGCTGACCCAGCACGCCCCGATCTCGAAGGAGTCCCTATGAGCGCACCCAACCGCACCGAACCAGAGCAGGCGGGCTGGCGCTGGGGACCTCGATCCGGTGCGACGGGCGCACCGGATCCCACCCGAATACACCCGCTGCCAACACATCCGCGAGTCGTATTCCTCCGCCCCCTCATCACCGCCGACCACATATCGGTCGGCGAATACACCTACTACGACAATTTCGACCATCCCGAGAACTTCGAACGCGAATGCGTCCGCTACGACTATCGACCCGACCGGCTGATCATCGGCCGATACTGCGCCCTGGCCTCCGGCGTCCGGTTCCTGATGTCCGGGGCCAATCACCGGATGGACGGCGTCTCCACCTTCCCGTTCGCCATCTTCGACGGCGATTGGGCCGCGGCCACCCACGATCTGATCAACCTCGAAGCCATGCCCGGCAAAGGCGACACCGTCGTGGGCAACGACGTATGGCTGGGATACGGCGCGATCGTCCTACCCGGAATCCGAATCGGGCACGGTGCGATCGTCGCGGCCGGCTCCGTCGTCTCCGCCGACATACCCGACTATGGCGTCGTGGCGGGTAACCCCGCCCGACTGATCCGACGCCGATTCACCGACGAGGAGATCGCTCTACTTCTACGCCTGGCCTGGTGGGATTGGCCCGCCGAAGCCGTAACCCGGCACGCCCGCATATTGATGGCCGGCTCCCCCCGCCAACTCGCCGACGCCGCCGAAACCTCCGGACTTATGCCACCGGCGAGTACGAAACAGTGACCTCCGGAAGCTGTCCCCGGCCGCAAACTCAATGTGTATTTGCTCAGTTCCACTGGTGCACAACGATATCGGTACCAAAACCCCTGGCGTGCCGCGGCACCGGTGATCATGTCCCAAATCCGTTTTGCCATCGGGATCAGCGGCACCGCCGCAGTGAACCCCAACCCCGCCGGGGACTGCCACGACGAAGACCCGGCTCAATCGGGGCGCGGTATCCGGGCCCGCAGTAACGGTGAGATCGATCGGCCGAATTCGACCTCCCCTCAATGTCTGAAACGGCAATGCCCGTTCGTATAGGTGATGAACCCGGCACCGCGCCGGGATCACCGGAGGGAGCGAACATGGGCAGCATTATCGCGGTGGTCAGCCTCACCTTGGACGGAGTCATGCAGGCACCCGGCCGCGCGGACGAGGATCCCCGGGACGGATTCGAATACGGCGGGTGGGCGATTCCGTACGCGGACCCGATTCAGGGCCAACTGGTCGGCGGGCATATGGCCGCGTCCGAACGGGCATTGCTCTTGGGCCGCCGGACCTACCAGGACTGGTGCTGGGGACCGGGCAGCGGTTGTTCGACGGCGTCGATCTCGGCGCGATGCGGCTGGCCGACAGCCTCACCACGACGACCGGTGTCATCATCGCCACGTACCGGCGCACGACGGAGGAGTCGCGTTGAAACAGTATCTGCTCAGCATCTATCAGCCCGACGACACCGATCCGCCCGACAATCTGGCCGAGATCATGCACGACCTGGAGACGCTAAACGACGAAATGCGGACCGCCGGGGCCTGGGTGTTCGCGGCCGGACTGCACGCGCCGAGCACCGCCACCGTGCTGCGGGCCGCCGGATCCGAAGTCCTCGTCACCGACGGTCCGTACGCCGAGGGTAAGGAGCACATCGGCGGATTCACCGTCATCAGGGCGGCCGATCTCGACGAAGCACTGGAATGGGGTCGGCGACTGGCCCGGGTCGTCACGCTGCCGATCGAAGTGCGACCGCTACAGGACGGCTGAAATGGGCTCCGCCGCAGTCGATGTCGCGACAATCGTGAAGACTAGGTACAGGACAGCGAGTACCGAGTTCAGGCCCACAACCAACCCGGCCCCTACCAGCTACAGGCCGCCATCAATGCCGTCCACGCCGACGCCCCTACATCCGCCGAAACCGACTGGCCCCAAATCCTCCACCTCTACGACCAGCTCGCGGGCCCTGTCCCCAAGCCCGATCATCGCGCTCAACCGGGCCGTAGCCCTAGCCGAGGTGCAAGGCCCGCGAGCAGCCCTCGACACCCTGAACCTCCCCCACCACTACCTCTTCCACGCCATCCGCGCCGATCTGCTCCGCCGATTGGGCATGAACCCCGAAGCCGCCCAAGCCTACGAAGCCGCCCTCGCCTACACCCGAAACCAATCCGAACGCAATTTCCTACTTGCCCAACGTAATACGGTCGTCTGACGGCCGCATCGGATACGCGCGAGCCCGAACGCTTTGTCGCTCAGCCGATCCAATTGTCCAGCAACTGAGCGGATCTGCCGGTGCTGATCTGGGTTTGCAGCCAGGCGTCGACGACGGCGTTGAAGGCCAGGTCGCCGCGCGGCAGGAGGTAGGCCTTGGTGGCGGAGTCGAAGGGGCGGTCGGGATGCAGGACCTGTAGGTCCGGGTGGGTCAACCGCCGGTAGCGGCCCTCGACCGAATCGGTGACGAAGACATCGGCGTTGCCCTGCTCGAGCTGGTCGTAGATGGTGAGATTGTCGGGCCAGACGATGAGCTGGGCGTCGGGGAAGTTCGCGCGAGCGAACTTCTCGTTGGTACCACCGGGATTGACGATGACGCGGACACCCGGCTTGTTGATATCCGCGATAGTCGAGAAGGCGTCGCCATCCCCGCGGCGGGTGACCGGAGTCTTGCCGTCGGTGGCGATCGGAACCGAGAAGTCGGCGACGCGACGGCGCTCGGCGGTATCGGAGATACCGCCGACCGCCAGATCGCAGTGCGCGACGAAATCATCGGCCAGGGCGGCCCAAGTGGTCGGAATCCATTGCGGCACAGCGTGCAAGGTCGCCGCGAGGTCGGTGGCCAGGGTGATGTCGACCCCCTGATACGAACCGTCCGCCGCACGCAGGGTGTAGGGCGGATAGTCACCGGTGGTGCACACGCGCAACACACCCGTCTGCGCGACGGTGAGCAACCGCGACGGCCCCGGGTCCGCGGTGGCCGAAGGACCGGCAATCCCGGCGGCGAGCAGCCAGCCCACCACGGCCATACTCAGCGACGGCAACAGTCGAGTCGAAATGCGCACGCGCACAGGCTACTCAACGGCAGCGCCGGAAGATCACCACGCGTGGCGACTTTGACATACTCGATCCCGCGATATCGAACCTGATCGGCGCGGATTACGCCGGAGCGGCGACAACGTGTGCGGCGATCACCGCGGGAACGAGAGCAGGAGCGAATGCGATGAAAGCTATGACAGTGGCCGCAGCGACGGCGATGGTACTGCTCGCCGGATTCGGCAACGCCGCACCCTCAACCGCAAACCAGCCCGAATCACTGAATCACCTGACCGACCTCCTGGCCGCTCGCCTCGCCACCGCCGACACCGTCGCCGCCGCGAAATGGGCAACCGCAACCCGCGACGGCACCGACCCCGTCATCGACGATCCCGCCCGAGAGGCACAGATCGGCGACGCGATGGCCACCTTGGGCACCGCCCACGGTCTACCCGAAACCTGGGTGCGGCAAGTCTTCCAGGGCCAGATCGACGCCAACAAAATCGTGCAGCACTCCCTGATCCTGGAATGGCGCCACAACATCCCGCCCACCCCCACCCCCGCAATGGACCTCACAACAGTGCGCCCGATAATCGACCAACTCAACACCGAGATCATCACCGAAATGGCCGACACCCGAGCCGCATTGACAAGCCCCGACTGCCCCACCCACCTCCTGGCCAGCGTAATGACCACCATCACCACCCACCACAGCGATCCCCTCCACCAGGCAGCCCTCATGCGCGCGGCAACACCACTGTGCGGCGCATGATCCACCGTTGGCACACACGCGGGGCGTGGGTTGTGGCGTGGCAATGCAGGTGCAAACTGCGGTATCAACCGAGCCACTGCACCATCAGCAGATGCACCTCGCGTTGCGCTTCGAGCACAAGGTAGATGATCTGCCCAGCTTTTCCGGGGCCAAATGCCCAACGGCGCACGGCCCCATCAGGATTGGCATCATTCTGCGGAGAGCCCGACCTCGAGGACACTGAGCACCTGGGCGTAGTCCAGCAACACATCGACCGGAAGGGCAGCGACCTGCTCAGCTGTTTCCGGGTCCGGAACGATTCGGTACAAGCGGCAGGCTTCAGCCGGTTTGCAGACGCCGCTGAATCTGGGTGCGCATGTCCTCGATCGAAACAGCAGTGGTCCGACCACCTGCCGCTTCGATCTGCGCCGCCTTCTCCAACAGTCGCAGATACGAGCCGGGATGGCGCGACTCCATCACGGCGGTGTGCTGCCACTTGTTCAGCAGGTCGTAAATCTCCTCGAGCGAATGTGACTGCTTCGCACGATCCAGCACCCGAGCCCATTCCGCATCGAACTCGTCCCGCAATGCCACGGGTAGGACGGCCCGTAGCGCTTCGGGATCCGCGGCAGGAATCTGCGGAGGATGTGGGAGCGGCACGGGAGTAGCCATACCTCACGATAACCGGTGGTACCGACCAACTCGCTGAAGATGCATCGCGCAGGCCGATTCATCCGCGCCTGAGCGCGGCCTCGGCTGGTAACGAGCGAACGTCCACTGCCCCATGAATGCCCCCGTAATGGGAAGCGGGGCAAGAAGAAACCGGCAGATACCTTGCGGTACCTGCCGGTTGAGGGTGGGCGCACGCGGTTTCGAACCGCGGACCGCTGGTGTGTAAAACCAGTGCTCTACCACTGAGCTATACGCCCGAGTCGCCCCGGCGAGGCCGGGTCGGATGTCGTTCCCGGATCCGAGGATTCGGGGGCAACGGGTTATGAATCTAGCGCGGCGAGCGCTTTCTCCCAAGCCTGCTGGTCACGGGCCTCTCCGGGGCCGTTCATTTCGGCGAAACGGATGATTCCGTCTTTGTCTACGACGAAGGTGCCGCGGTTGGGGTAGCCGGATTTCTCGTTGAAGACGCCGTACAGCGACGCCACTTCACCGTGCGGCCAGAAGTCGGAGAGCAGGGGGAAGGTGTAGCCCTGTTCGGCTGCCCAGATTTTGTGGGTGGGCGGGGGGCCGACCGAGATGGCCAGGATTTCGGCGTTGTCGTTCTGGAACTTGGGGAGCTCGTCGCGGACCTTGCAGAGCTCGCCCTGACAGATACCGGTGAAGGCGAGGGGGTAGAAGACCACCAGGACGTTCTTCTCACCGAGATAGTCGGAGAGGGAAACCTCTTGGTTGTTCTGGTCTTTCAGGGTGAAGTTCGGTGCGACCGTGCCGACCTCTAGTGGCATGCGAAACCTCCATCGTGTCCGGGCATTCGAGGACGGCGTACCACGTCACGTGATACGCCGTCCTTCGAAAACCTTAGCGAAGACGCTGGTCAGCGCTGCTTCGAGGGCGTCTTGGGCTGCACCAGGCGGCTGCCGGACCAGTCACCGAGGCTGATCGACGAGGTCTGGGTGAGGCCCGCGGGCGATGCTGATTCGGCGATTTCCGCCGGATCGACATGTCCACTGTGCCCGGTCTTGGGTGTCAAGACCCAGACGATGCCATCATCGGCCAAAGGTGTGATGACGTTGAGGAGTTCGTCGACCAGGTCGCCGTCACCCTCCCGCCACCACAAGAGCACGACGTCGACGACCTCATCGGTGTCTTCGTCGAGCATTTCCGACCCGATGGCCTCTTCAACGGCGGCCCGCAGGCCGTCGTCGGTATCGTCGTCCCAGCCCAGTTCCTGAATCACCATTCCGTGAGTAATGCCAAGCTTCTGAGCGTAGTTCTGCGCGTCCGCCGCGGCGACCACGGTGGCGTCCTCCTCAACTCCAGACAATAGGTAGATGCAAGCGAACATGGTTATGGGCCTGAGCGCAAGCTGATCGGCCGAATTCGCACCCTAAATGTCGTATGTGAGACCACGCGCCCACCCCGGCCGACACCGGCGATACCCGCGAATCGCCGCGCGGACCGGACCGAATCACCGCGTGGGACAAGCGTTCCGGACCGCGTTCAAAGCATCGTTGACCTTGTGACTTGCGTCATTCAACGGCCCCACCGACGAGTTGTTCCCCATTTTGCGGACCTCCGCGGCGAGCCCGCGCGCCGCAGCGATGTAGTCGGTGAACTTCTGCGCGAGATCCGCGGGCAGATCCGAACCGGACGCGTTCACCCGAGTCTCGACCGTATGTGCCGCATCGTCCAAAGCGTTCGCCGCACCGTCCCGCTTGTCCGCCTGGTCGGCGGTCTGCCCGTCATGCGCGTCCACGAAATCGTTGTAGCGATCCACAGCGGTGCCCGTCGTCGAGCGGAACGGATCGCAATTGTCGGTGATCGCCTTGGCTTGCGCCGCGGCCGCTTTGGAGGCCGCGGCCGCCGATGAAGAGGTCGCCGCCTCGGCCTTGTACGAGGTCGCCTCCGCCTGGTTCACCGTCGGAGTACCGTCGACGGTATTGGCGCAACCTGCGATAACGAGCCCAAGACCCACCGCCACGGTCGCGCTCGCCAATCCGAACCCACGCGGGTTCAGCAGCTTCATCGTCTCCCCGTTCCTGCCTCAGCCGGTTCCCTGGAGAACCGTACTGGATTCGCTGCTGACATGATGACCTGGGACGCACCATGCACAAGGATGTGAGGTGCGCCCCAAACCAATCGTTACGGGTATGCCGACAACCGGCGGCTACCCGGGTGAATGACGCCTATCAGATGTCCCACCCTGTGTACGAGGAGCAATCGTCTTGACCGACCTGATGCACCCCAATCCTTCGTCGAGTCCCACAAATGGCACGGCACGTAATCGCCCGGCGGGGGGCCGGGTCCGAGTGATCCGCGAGGGGGTGGCGTCATACCTTCCGGACATTGATCCGGAGGAGACCAGCGAATGGCTGGACAGCTTCGACGAAATGCTCGAGCGGGAGGGACCGGGCCGCGCCCGCTACCTCATGCTGCGAATGCTGGAGCGCGCCGGCGAACGCCATGTCGCGATCCCCGCGCTGACTTCGACGGACTACGTCAACACCATCCCCACCGAGAACGAGCCCTGGTTCCCCGGCGACGAGGAGACCGAGCGCCGCTTCCGCGCCTACATCCGCTGGAACGCCGCGGTCATGGTGCACCGCGCCCAGCGCCCCGGAATCGGTGTGGGCGGCCATATTTCGACCTACGCGTCGTCCTCGGCCCTCTACGAGGTGGGTTTCAACCACTTCTTCCGCGGTAAGGATCATCCGGGCGGCGGCGATCAGGTCTACATTCAGGGCCACGCCTCCCCCGGTATCTACGCGCGCGCGTACCTCGAGGGCCGCCTCACCGAAGACCAGATGGACGGTTTCCGCCAGGAGTACTCCCACGGCGGACCCGGAGCCGGTCTCTCGTCCTACCCGCATCCGCGGCTCATGCCGGACTTCTGGGAATTCCCCACGGTCTCCATGGGTTTGGGCCCGATGAACGCCATCTACCAGGCGCGTTTCAATCACTACCTGCACGATCGCGGTATCAAGGACACCTCCGATCAGCACGTGTGGGCCTTCCTCGGCGACGGCGAGATGGACGAGCCGGAGTCGCGCGGCCTCATCCAGGTCGCCGCGAACGAGGGCCTGGACAATCTGACCTTCGTCATCAACGCCAACCTGCAGCGCCTGGACGGCCCGGTTCGCGGTAACGGCAAGATCATTCAGGAGCTGGAGTCGTTCTTCCGCGGCGCCGGCTGGAATGTCATCAAGGTGGTCTGGGGCCGCGAGTGGGACTCGCTACTCCAAGCCGACCGCGACGGCGCGCTGGTCAACCTGATGAACACCACCCCGGACGGCGACTACCAGACGTACAAGGCCAATGACGGCGCGTACGTGCGCGAACACTTCTTCGGTCGCGACCCGCGCACCAAGGAGCTCGTGAAGGGCCTGTCCGACAGTCAGGTCTGGAACCTCAAGCGCGGCGGCCACGACTACCGCAAGATCTACGCGGCGTACGCGGCGGCCATGGCGCACAAGGGACAGCCGACGGTCATCATCGCCAAGACCATCAAGGGTTACGGCCTGGGCAAGCACTTCGAGGCGCGCAACGCCACGCACCAGATGAAGAAGATGACCCTGGACGACCTCAAGTCGTTCCGCGATGTGCAGCGCATTCCGATCACCGATGAGCAGCTCGAGGCCAATCCGTATCTGCCGCCGTACTACCACCCCGGCATGGACGCGCCGGAGATCCAGTACATGATGGGCCGCCGCAAGCAGCTGGGCGGTTTCGTCCCCGAGAGGCGTACGGCAGCAAAGCCTCTGCAACTTCCGGGCGATGAGGCCTACCGTTCGATCCGCAAGGGCTCGGGCAAGCAGAGCATCGCGACCACCATGGCGTTCGTTCGCCTCATGAAGGACCTGTTGCGGGACAAGGAAATCGGCAAGCGCATTGTGCCGATCATCCCGGACGAGGCCCGTACCTTCGGTATGGACTCCTGGTTCCCTTCGTTGAAGATCTACAACCGCAACGGCCAGTTGTACACATCGGTCGACGCCGAGTTGATGCTTGCCTACAAAGAGTCGAGCATCGGGCAGATCCTGCACGAGGGCATCAACGAGGCCGGATCGACCGCGTCGTTCACCGCCGTCGGCACCTCGTACAGCACGCACGGCGAGCCGATGATCCCGCTCTACATCTTCTATTCGATGTTCGGTTTCCAGCGCACCGGTGACGGTCTCTGGGCCGCCGCGGATCAGATGGCACGCGGATTCGTCCTCGGAGCAACCGCCGGGCGAACCACGCTGACCGGAGAGGGACTGCAGCACAACGACGGTCACTCACTGTTGCTGGCCTCGACCAATCCGGCGTGTGTCCCGTACGACCCGGCCTTCGCCTTCGAAATCGCCCATATCGTGCGAGATGGCCTGCGCCGCATGTACGGCGGCGGCGTCGGCAGCACCGGCTACCAGGAAGCCCTGCCCGGCACCGATCCCGAGGCCCACTCGGAGCATCACGACTTCGGTGGCGAGGACATCTTCTACTACATCACCCTCTACAACGAGCCGCAGTCACAGCCGGCCGAGCCGGAGAACCTCGATGTGGAGGGCCTGCTCAAGGGCATCTACCTCTACAAGCGCGGTGGCGAGGGCGCGGTGCGCGCACAGATCCTGGTCGCGGGCGTCACCATGCCCGACGGCCTGCGCGCGCAGGAGATGCTCGCGGAAGAGTGGGGTGTGCAGGCGGACGTCTGGTCGGTGACCTCGTGGGGCGAGCTCCGAAAGGAAGCTCTCGCCAAGGAGATTCAGAAGCTGCGCCATCCGGACACCGATCCCGGCCAGCCGTACGTCACCCAGGCGCTGTCCCAGGCCGAGGGCCCGTTCGTGGCCGCCTCGGACTGGATGCGCGCGGTACCGGATCAGATCCGCCAGTGGGTGCCCGGAAAGTTCATCTCGCTCGGCACGGACGGTTTCGGCTTCTCCGATACCCGTCCCGCCGCGCGCCGCGTCTTCAACGTCGATGCGGCATCGATCGTGGTAGCGGCCCTTTCCGGGCTTGCCGAGGCGGGCAGGATCGACCGTTCCAAGCTGGTCGAGGCCGCCGCCAAGTACCGCATCGACGATGTGAACGCCGCGCCGAAGGCGGCACCCGGTAGTGAAGGTGGCGACGCATAACGCACGATTAACCCCGTGGAACGCAAACCGCCGAGACCGCGCCGGATCAACGAAGGCTCCTCAGAACATGAGGTCTACCTTCCGACCGGCGCACTCTCGCCGAACCGGCAGACCCGAGATCCACTCCCCGACACGCTGCTCAAGCGCGTCAAACAGTTCTCGGGGCGGCTATCCACCGAGGCGGTGTCCTCGATGCAGGAGCGGTTGCCGTTCTTCGCCAATCTGGATGCGGCGCAACGTGCCGGGGTCCAGATGCTGGTGCAGACGGCGGTGGTCAACTTCCTGGAGTGGTTGCAGGACCCGGAGAGCGATATCAGGTTCAGCCTGGACGCTTTCCAGGTCATCCCGGACGATCTGGCGCGGCGGCTGACGCTGCGCCAGACCGTCGATATGGTCCGGGTGGCCATGGAGTTCTTCGAACAGTGGCTGCCCGCGCTGGCTCGCAATGACCGGCAGTTGGTGGCGTTGACCGAGGCGGTACTGCGATACGGGCGTGAGCTCGGCTTCGCGGCCGCCTCGGTGTACGCCAGCGCCGCGGAATCACGTGGCGCCTGGGATACCCGCCTGGAAGCGCTGGTCGTGGACGCGGTGGTGCGCGGCGATACCGGCCCCGAGATGCTGTCCCGCGCCGCGACGCTCAACTGGGATGCCACCGCACCGGCGACGGTGCTGGTCGGCACGCCGCCCAAAGATCAAGTGGCCGTGGTCGGTTCCGTACATTCGGTGGCCGCCCGGCACGGCCGCAATGCCCTGGCCGTGGTGCAGGGTTCACGCCTGGTGATGGTGGTCAGCGGCCAACTCGGCGACACCATGTACCCCTCGCCATTCCTCGCCGACCTGCTCAGCGAGGCTTTCTCCGACGGCCCGGTGGTGATCGGCCCGACCACCCGCACACTCTCGGCCGCGCATATAAGTTCGGTCGAGGCGATGGCGGGAATGGAGGCCGTGGTCGGCTGGCGCAGCGCGCCACGCCCGGTGCACGCGACCGAATTGCTGCCCGAACGTGCGCTTCTCGGCGACCGTGCCGCCGTAACCGCCCTCAACGAGCTGCTTGTGTTACCGTTGGCCGCCGCTGCGGGCGAGCTGTCCAATACCTTGGACGCCTACCTGGACTGTGGCGGAGCCGTCGAGACCTGCGCTCGCCAACTGTTCGTTCATCCAAATACCGTGCGCTATCGGTTGAAGCGAATCGCCGATATCACGGGTCGGGATCCGATGAACCCGCGCGATGCCTACGTGTTACGAATCGCGTCCACGATAGGTCGGCTGACGCGAACCCGTAACGAATCGCCCACTTCCGCCTCAGATGTAACCCCCGTCACAGATGCGTAAGTCGGCATGTAACGCGATTGGCGAATCGGACGATCCGAACAACCCACGTGCCCTTTTGTAGACACCTCACAAAAGACCCCCCAAACCTTCATTCGCGCCGACATCTCGTGCGAGCGCCACCACGGTGTTCTCTTAGAGGCGTGATCGCAGTGTTCGCCCCAGGACAGGGCTCTCAGACACCCGGCATGCTCACCCCTTGGCTCGAACTGCCCGGCGCGGCTGATCGAATCGCGTTGTGGTCGAAGGCCTCGGGACTGGACCTGCTGCGGTTGGGTACCACCGCGACCGCGGAGGAGATCACCGATACCGCGGTGACTCAGCCTCTGGTCGTCGCGGCAGCACTTCTGGCATTCGCGGAAATCCCCACGGATTCACTGACCGCGGATACCATCGTCGCCGGACATTCGGTCGGCGAGCTCGCCGCCGCTGCCATCGCCGGAGTCATCTCCCCCGATGACGCGGTGGCACTGGCCGCTCTCCGCGGTGCGGAGATGGCCAAGGCGTGCGCGCTCGAGCCGACCGGTATGTCCGCGGTGCTCGGCGGTGACGAAACCGTCGTGCTCGCTCGGCTCGACGAACTCGGCCTGATCCCGGCCAACCGCAACGCGGTGGGTCAGATCGTGGCGGCCGGTAAGCTGGACGCGCTCGCGGAACTCGCGAGCAACCCGCCCGAAAAGGCGCGCGTTCGAGCTCTTCCGGTCGCGGGCGCTTTCCACACCGCGTTCATGGCACCCGCCCAGGACGCCGTGGCAGCTGCCATCGCCAAGATCGTTCCGGGCGAGCCGATCCGGACCCTGCTGTCGAACTTCGACGGTAAGCCGGTCGCCTCCGGCCAGGATGCGGTCGACAAGCTCGCTGCCCAGGTCACCCGCCCGGTGCGCTGGGACCTGTGCACCGAAACCGTTCGCGCGGCGGGTGTTTCCGCGGTGGCAGAGCTGCCACCGGCCGGAACCCTGGTCGGCATCGCCAAGCGGGAGCTCAAGGGCACCCCGAATCTGGCGCTGAAGACCCCCGCGGACCTCCCCGCGCTGGCCGAACTTTTGATCACGGGCTAGCTTGACTCGCGGTCCCGCACCGTCAACGGCGACGGAGCAATCGGATCGCAAGCACGAAGAACACCATCCGACCCCAACTACCGAATATGAAGGGAGCCACCACAGTGGCCGCTCTGACCCAGGAACAGATCGTCGAAGAGCTCGGCAAGATCATCGAAGAGGTGACCGGTATCGAGCCCTCCGAGGTGACCATCGAGAAGTCCTTCGTCGACGACCTGGACATCGACTCGCTGTCGATGGTCGAGATCGCCGTTCAGACCGAGGACAAGTACGGCGTCAAGATCCCGGATGAGGACCTTGCCAGCCTGAAGACCGTCGGCGACGCCGTCTCCTACATCCAGAAGCTCGAGGCCGAGAACGCCGACGCCGCTGCGGAGCTCAAGTCCAAGTTCGGAAGCGAGTAGGACCGCAACCGTGACCACTCCTTCCACCTTGAACGGGAACTTCCCCAACGTCGTCGTGACCAGCATGGCGGCGACCACGTCGATCGCTGGTGACGTCGATGCGACGTGGAAGGGACTCCTCAACGGCGAGAGCGGCATTGACGTTCTCGAGGATGACTTCATCGAGGAGTACGACCTTCCGGTCCGTATCGGCGGTCATCTGAAGGTGTCCCCGGATACTCTGCTGAGCCGTGTCGAGATCCGCCGTATGGCGTATGTCGAGCGACTGGCGACCGTCCTCGGTCGCGAGGTCTGGAAGAACGCCGGCACCCCCGAGGTCGATCCGCTGCGTCTCGGCGTGGCCATCGGCACCGGCCTCGGTGGCGGCGATGCCCTCATCGATTCGGTGGACAAGCTGAAGAACGGTGGCTATCGCAAGATTTCGCCGCTGGCTGTTCAGATGGTCATGCCGAACGGTCCCTCCGCCGTTGTCGGTCTCGAGCTCAAGGCCCGGGCAGGAGTGATCACTCCGGTCTCGGCGTGCTCGTCGGGTTCGGAGGCCATCGCCAACGCGTGGCGGATGATCGTCATGGGTGACGCCGATATGGTCGTCACCGGTGGCGTCGAAGGTTTCATCGATTCGGTGCCGATCGCGGCCTTCTCGATGATGCGTGCGATGTCCACTCGCAATGACGATCCGAAGGGTGCCTCGCGGCCCTTCGACAAGGATCGCGACGGCTTCGTCTTCGGCGAAGCGGGTGCGCTCATGGTCATCGAGACCGAGGAGCACGCCAAGGCTCGTGGTGCCACCATCCACGCCCGGCTCATGGGCGCGGGTATCACTTCGGACGGCTTCCACCTGGTGGCGCCGGATCCGGAGGGCACGGGTGCCGGTCGGGCCATGCAGCGCGCGATGCAGACGGCGGGCCTGTCCGCGAAGGACATCACCCACGTCAACGCGCACGCGACTGCCACCCCCATCGGTGACACCGCGGAGAAGAACGCGATTCACTACGCAGGCGTTCAGCATGCGTCGGTCTACGCACCCAAGTCCGCCCTGGGCCACTCGATCGGCGCCGTCGGCGCGCTCGAGTCGGTGCTCACGGTTCTCAGCATTCGGGACGGCATCGTCCCCCCGACGCTGAACCTGGAGAACCAGGATCCGGAGATCGATCTGGATGTCGTGCACGGTGAAGCTCGCCGTCAGGACATCGAGTACGCGATCAACAACTCTTTCGGTTTCGGTGGGCACAATGTCGCGCTCGCCTTCGGCCGGTACTGACGCACTGTTGAGCCGTTGATTCGGTTCGGCATCAGCGCCGGTTCGTAAGACAAGTGGTCCCGGCGGGGATTCGGACACGCGATCCCGCATCCGAATCCCCCCGGGACTTCGACATTTTCGCAGCCGCTCTCAGGCGACCGCACTTCCTTAATCAAGAGGAGAGTTTGCGATGACCATCATGGCTCCCGTTCACGCTGACACCGCGACCGATCCCCGTGATCCGCTCGGCCGGTTGCAGCGCTTCTTCGACCCGGGCACCGTTCTTCCGCTGCACCCCCGCGACAAGTCCGGCGTGCTCGCCGCCATCGGCGAGATCGACGGCGTCCGCACCGTGGCCTACTGCTCCGACGCGACCGTCATGGGCGGCGCCATGGGCGTGGAGGGTTGTAAGCATATTGTCGATGCGATCGATACCGCTATCGACTCCAAGATTCCCGTTGTCGGACTCTGGCATTCGGGCGGCGCCCGGCTGGCCGAGGGTGTCGAGGCATTGCACGCGGTCGGACTGGTCTTCGAGGCCATGGTCCGCGCGTCGGGTCTGGTCCCGCAGATCTCCGTGGTGCTCGGTTTCGCCGCCGGTGGTGCGGCGTACGGTCCGGCACTGACCGATATCGTGATCATGGCCCCCGAGGGCCGTGTCTTCGTCACCGGACCGGACGTGGTTCGCAGCGTCACCGGTGAGAACGTGGATATGGCGACTCTGGGCGGGCCGGTCACGCACGGCAAGAAGTCCGGTGTCTGCCATATCGTGGCCAATGACGAGGCCGATGCCATGCAGCGCGGCCGTCGCCTGATCTCCATGTTCGCCGAGCAGGGCGAGTTCGATCTGGTCGCCGCCGCGCACGGCGATGTGGATCTCAAGGCCATGCTGCCCGCCTCGGCCAAGCGCGCCTACGACGTGAAGCCGATCGTGCACGAGCTGCTCGACAATGTCGACGGGGAAAGCACTTTCGAGGAGTTGCAGGGCGGGTACGCGCGCTCCATCGTGACGGGTCTGGGCCGGTTAGGTGGGCGCACCGTCGGTGTCCTGGCCAATAACCCGATCCGCATGGGCGGCTGCCTGAACTCCGAAAGTGCCGAGAAGGCAGCGCGTTTCGTGCGCCTGTGCAACTCGTTCGGCATTCCGCTGGTCGTCGTCACCGATGTTCCGGGCTACCTGCCCGGTGTCAGCATGGAGTGGGAGGGTGTGGTGCGCCGCGGCGCCAAGCTGCTGCACGCCTTCGCCGAGGCCCGCGTTCCGCGCGTCACCCTGGTCACCCGCAAGATCTACGGTGGCGCGTACATCGCCATGAATGCCCGATCCCTCGGCGCCACAGCGGTGTACGCCTGGCCTGAGTCCGAGGTCGCCGTCATGGGCGCCAAGGCCGCGGTCGGCATTCTGCACAAGAAGGCGATTGCCGCCGCCCCCGAAGAGGAGCGCGAAGCCCTCATCGAGCGCCTCACCGTCGAGCATGAGCAGATCGCGGGCGGTGTCGAGCGCGCCGTGGCGATCGGCGTGGTGGACGAGGTCATCGATCCGGCCAAGACCCGTTCGATCATCGCCGCCGCCCTGGCCGCGGCCCCGGCCCGGCCGAGCCATCTGAAGAACATTCCGCTGTAAGGGATTACAGGGAAAGTCGTTAGTACGCGGCATAGCGAAGCGGGCGGTCTCCGCAGGAGACCGCCCGCTTCCGCGTATCCGGGCGCGGCGTCGGCCGTGGTACGGCGCACAGTCATATATGTTTCGGGAAACCTCGAGGACATCCTCGCGATACAGCGGACCCCTAGTTTGGCCGCATGCCTCATGCTCACCTCCAAGGGGATGGCGGGTGTCCCCGGCTCCTCCTTTCTGGCGCTGTCCGCGACCATCAGCGCCATCGGCCACAATGCGATTCCCGTTGCGGCCGTGGCCATTCTGCTCGGCGCTGACCGAATCATGGATTCGATGCGAGTCACAGTAACCTGCTCGGCAACTGCGTCGCGACCTTGGTGGTAGCCAGATGGGAGGGTCAACTCGACCGCGACCGCCTGAACCGCGTACTGGCCGGTGACCCCGTGGAACCGCTCGAGGATCCGGACCCGATGACGGTGGCGGTGTCGACCACCTGACCGATTCGCGCACCGGGGCGGGTGGTGAGTCGGCCATTCACCACCGCACCGGTCCCGGTTACGCCGGGCGGATATTGGCGTTGTGGTGCAGGACGTTGTCCGGATCCCAGGCAGCTTTGATGGCGGCGAGGCGGGAGTACTTGTCGCCGTAGGTGTCTCGGATGCGCTGCTGGTCGTCGTCGACCAGGAAGTTGATATATCCGGCATCGGAGCGGGCGTGCGGGAGCAGGGCGTCCCAGGTGTCGCGGACCCAGGCGCGTTCGGCATCGAAGTCGGCCGGATCGGGGCACAGGGCGCTGAGGTTGATTGCCCAGCACGCGTTTCGAGATCCGCCGAATGCCGTTGCCTCGTCGGGGGTTTCGGTGTAGCGGCCGCGCAGCGGGAAGATCGGCGCGATGGTGAGCGGGGACAGGCGCTGCGGGAAGCGATGTACCAGTTCGGCTATCACCTCATCGTTGAGATCGTTGATGTAGAGCGACTTTTCGTAGGCGGGTAAGCCGCGCGGGGCGGCATCGTCGAACATCTGCTGGAGTGCGGTGTACGGAATGGGGGTCACCAGCTCCCAGGCGGGGGCGGGGGCGGCCGCGCGCAGGGGTGCGACCATCTCGGCGAGCTCTTCGGGTGTTCCGAAACCGATTACGGCGGTGACGAATCCGGGCTGGCCCTGGTACCGCTCGGGTACGAACGGCAACGGCGGGGCGCTGACGGCGAGGATCGCGCCGCTATAGCCCTCCGGCAGATCGCGCAGGCAGGCCGCACCGGCGGCCAGACCGGCCGGGGCGTCCGGCGGGGTCCAGTACAGCATGGTGAGCTGCCCCAGCGGGGGCAGCTCATGCAGGGCGAAGGTGAATTCGGTGACGATACCGAAATTGCCGCCGCCACCGCGCAATGCCCAGTGCAGGTCGGGGTTCTCATCCGCGGAGGCGGTGACGATATGCCCGTCCGCGGTCACGACGTGCGCGGAAAGCACACTGTCGCAAGACAATCCGAAGAGCGAGGTGAGCCAGCCCATGCCGCCGCCGAGCGTGAGCCCGCCGACGCCGGTATCGCTGATGAAACCGCCGGTGACCGCGAGCGCATGCTCGGCGGTGGCGGCATCGACCTGCGCCCAGGTGGCTCCCCCGCCGACCTTGGCGGTCTTGCTCACCGGATCGATGGTGATGCCGTCCAGCGCACCGAGATCGATGAGCATCGCGTCATCGGCGACCGCGTGCCCCGCGTAATTGTGACCACCACCGCGAACGGTGATATCCAGCCCGTGCCTGCGGGCGTGCAATAGCGCCCTGGCCACGCCCGCCGCCGAGGCGGGCTGCACGATCACCGCGGGGCGGCGATCGAAGCAGCCACTCCAAACCTGTCGTGCCACATCGTATTCGGCGTCCTTCGGGGTGATCACCGCGCCGTCGACAATGGCGCGCAATCCCTCGATGTCGATTCCAGCTGTCGTCACTGTGCCGCTCCCTCGCGTGCCGGGTCGTGATGCCGGTGGCGAGGACCGGGGTGTGGCGGAGTCGCACCCCGCGCGGTCGTTCGCCGTTGTTCCGGCATCGACTTGGTGTCGTGCCGCCACTCGGGCGTTACGCGGGATCACGCGGCAAAGTTCATCGCGCACGATGTGGTTTCGCGAAGCGGGTGCCGCGACCGACCTCAACGCGGGCGCGGTGCGTGGAACCGACTCAGGACAGCAGGCGGACCTTGTCGGCGGACTCGTTCTGGCTGGCGCATTCCTGGAACGGGTTCGGGTCGCCTTGGCGCTCACCGCAGACCCAGCGCATATCGGCCACCTCGATGGCGAGATCGCCGTCCGCCTTCTTGGTTCGCTCCTGGGTGTAGGTGGTGGCGACCTGAATCGCGGTCGCGCAGAAGTCGGTTCCCTTGGCCGTGAGGGTGACGACCGCGAGTCCGTTCGGGCCGGTGCCACAGGGGACCGCTTCCTGACCGGGGAGCGCCTGGGAGGCGGCGGCCGGGGTGGCACTCGGACGGGACGCACCGGTGGCGGCGGCCTCGGCTTTGTCGTTGTTACCGCAGCCCGTCACCGCGAGCGCGGCGGCGGCGATGACCGCCATGGCCAGCGGACCTTGGATTCCCCGCACAAAAATCTCCTTTTCGCACAGACCGATTGACTACCGGATCGGGTTTCACCCGGTCGAACGCACCGCGGGAGGGTGTCAGCCGACGTCGCGCCGCAACCAGGTGACCTCCGCACCCTCACCGCCGAGGCGGAAGGGCTCCAGGGCATCGTCCCACGCCGTGCCGAGTGCGCGATCGATCTCGGCGGCAATGTCATTGGCGGAGCCGCGGCCATTCGCGCGCGCCTCGGCGACTATCGAGCGCAGGCGCATCTCGCCGACCATGACATCACCGCTGGCGCTGGTCGCGCCGTGCCAGAGTCCGAGGCCGGGGACGAAGCTGTAGCGTTCGCCGTCGACCCCCTCGCTGGCATCCTCGGTGACTTCGAAGGCCAGTACCGGCCAATCTCGCAATGCTCCAGCTAATCGACCCCCGGTACCGACTGGCCCGTACCAATCGGTGGTCGCCCGCAAATTTCCGGGGGCCGCGGGCTGGGCGGTCCAGCGAAGTTTCGCGGGCGCTTTGAGGGTGGAGGTGAGGGTCCATTCGATATGCGGGCACAGCGCCGCCGGCGACGAATGAATGTATACGACACCAGACGTCGCGTCGGCGAACTGACTCGTTCCGCGCACCACTAACACCTCCGGCTTCGACGGGGACGTCTTCCCCAACGACCCGCTCCAGCCAGCGTTGCCCGAGTTTACTGGAGTGCTCGGAGTTACGTGTGTTACTTGTCAGCCGTGTCGCGTTTCTACGCAAACTCCGCGATCACGGCATCACTGAGGGGCGGCCACGCCGCGCGCGCCCAGTCTCCGAAATTTTCGTCCGCCAAAGCGAGACACGCCATGCCGACTTCCGGATCAACCCAGAGAAAAGTACCCGATTGCCCGAAGTGCCCGTAGGTGCGCGGAGAATTCGCGCCCCCGGTCCAGTGCGGGGCTTTGTGATCACGAATTTCGAAACCCAGACCCCAGTCGTTGGGGCGCTGCGACCCGTAACCGGGAAGTACGCCATTGCGTCCAGGGAACTGCACTGTGCTTGCCTCAGTGAGCAATTCCGCGGTAACGCAGGTGGGGTTCAGCAATTCTTCGGCGAACCGCAGTAGGTCTGCGACCGAGGAGCTCGCCGCATGTCCGGCGGGCCCGGCGAGCACGGACGATCCCATACCGAGAGGCTCGAAAACCGCCTCGTGCAGATAGCGTTCGAACGGAATACCGGTTTGCCCGGCGACGAACTCCGCGAGCACCTCGAATCCGGCGCTGGAGTAGATGCGCCGCGCACCCGGTTCGGCCAGCACCTCGGTGGAGTCGAAGGCCAGGCCGGAGGTGTGCGCGAGCAGATGCCGCACGGTGGCGCCGGGCGGACCGGCGGGTTGATCGAGTTCGATCGCACCCTCCTCTACTGCGACCAGAACCGCGTATGCCACAAGGGGTTTGGTCACCGAGGCGAGCCGGAATACCCGATCGACATCACCCTCGGTATCCACTACGCCCTTACCCCGGACCACGACACCCGCCGCGGTATTGGGAACGGGCCACTCTCGAATCTGCTCCAGCGCTCGCACAGTCACGAGCCTACGAGTCGATGGTGACCGCGGCCGGCCGGGGCCGATTCAGCGCCGAGCGGCGGCGACCGTAGGCGAAGTACACGAGCAGACCGACCGCGGACCAGAGCGTGAAGGCCAGCCAGGTCACCCCGGGTAGGTGCCAGAGCAGCCAGACGCACATGCCCACACCGAGCACCGGAACGAGTGGGACAAGCGTCCGGAAGGTGCGTGGCAGATCGGGCTTGGTGCGGCGCAGCACCAGTACGCCGATATTCACCAGGCCGAAGGAGACCAGGGTGCCGATATTGGTGGCATTGACCAACTCGCCCAGGGGAATCAGCGCCGACAGCACCGCGACGACGCCGCCCACGATCAAGGTATTGGTGGTCGGCACCCGTTTGGGGCCGACCTTGGACAGCACCTTGGGCATGAGCCCGTCGCGCGACATGGCGACCAGGATTCGGGTCTGCCCGTACAGCACGGTCAGCACCACCGAGGCGATCGCGATCACCGCACCGGCGGCGAGAATCGTTGCGGGCCAGCTCTTTCCGGTGACCTGATCCAGTACGGTCGCCAGTGACGCACCGGAGGAGCTGACATCGTCGACGCCGACCGCGGCGACCGCGGTCAATGCGACGAGCACGTACATGAGCGTCACGATCCCGAGCGAGATGATGATGGCGCGGGGCAGATCCCGCTGCGGATTCTTCGCCTCCTCACCCGCGGTGGAGGCGGCATCGAAGCCGATGAACGAGAAGAACACCATCGAGGCCGCCGATCCGATTCCGGCCACACCCTCCGGCGCGAAGGGGCGCAGGTTGCCGGATTTGAACGCCGTCACCGCGACCGCCACGAAGAAGATCAGCACCGCGATCTTGATCAGCGTGGTGGCGGTGGTGACTCGGGCGCTCTCCCGAATGCCACCCAGCAGCACCAGCGTCGCGATCAGAACGACCACGGCGGCAGGAAGATTGATGATTCCCCCGTCGCTGGGCGCGGATGACAGGGCATCCGGAATCCGCCACCCGATGGTCGAGTCGAAGAATTCGTTCAGGTAGGCACCCCAGCCGACCGCGACGGCAGCCACCGAAACCCCGTACTCGAGCAGCAGGCACCACCCGCACACCCAGGCGATGATCTCGCCGAGTGTCGCATAGGTATAGGAGTACGCCGATCCGGAGACCGGCACGGCGCCCGCGAGCTCGGCGTAGGAGAGCGCGGAGAACAGCGCCGCGAGAGCCGCGATCGCGAATGAGATGACCACGGCGGGCCCGGCCAGCGGTGCGGCCTCGCCCAGCACTACGAAGATGCCGGTTCCCAGGGTGGCGCCGACCGACAGCGAGATCAGCGGAACGAGGCCCATACTCCGCCGCAACGCCGTGTGCTCGCCGTCGGAGGTGAGCTGTTCCACGGGCTTGGTTCGCAGCAACGATGCGGTAATCGACGGTAGTCCAGGCACGTGCTGCAACGCTACCGGCTCACGGTCCGGTTTCCCGCACCACACCCCGGCATGCAGGCTGCCGCTGCCTTGGTCAGCAATCGCTCCGCGACGCTTCACTCGCGTGGGCTCCGGCCCCGCCGCACTGCTCGCGCACGGTGCGGGTGGTGGCATCGCGGCCAACTTCGGCGGATTGATTCCGTTGCTCGCCGAGTGGCACACCGTGATCGGGCCGGACTTTCCCGGCGATGACACGCCCCTGGAACTCGATGCGCTCGCCGATGCGCTGGTGGCGGAGGCGGATGCGGTTGGGGCGGAACAGTTCACGATCGTCGGGTATTCGCTCGGCACCGCGGTGGCGGTGCGCGCGGCGGCCCGGCATCCCGAGCGGGTGCGCCGGCTGGCTCTCACCGCCGGGTTCGATCGGCCCGACAATCGCACGCGACTGAATACCGATCTGTGGCAGTACGCGCTGGCCGCGGGCGACCGGGCACTGTTCGCGCGCATCGTGCTGCTGGCGGGCTTCAGTGCCGATTTCGTGAATGCCCGCTCTCCGGAACAGCTTTCGGAGGCATTGGCGCAGACCGCGGCGATTATCCCCGGCGGTACGGCAGCCCGGGCCGCGCTGATCGGCACCATCGACATCACCGCGGATCTGCCGCGGATCGCCGTTCCCACGCTCGTCATCGGCCTGACCGGCGGCCGAGGGTGTGGGCCGCGGCGTCGATGGGGTGGAGGTTCTTGACGTCGAGGGCGTAGCCGAGGTGACCTGCTCGCCGATCCGGCGGGGGGCGCGCCGACAGGCCGCGGCCATCGCGGGTGCGGAGTACCTCGAGTTCGAGAGCGGGCATGTCGTGATGCTCGAGGATCCCGCGCCCCGGTATGCGGCCATCCTCGATTTCCTCGGCAAGCACCCGATCGCGCGGGCATAACCGGCTCGATACGATCGGTTCCACCATGAGTGAGCAGGTCACGGTCCACGGTGAGGTGGACAGCGGGTTCGGGGCGGTCGCGGATGCTTTTCGGCGGAATTTCGCCGCGCACGGCGAGATCGGGGCGGCGGTCGCCGTCTTCGACGGGGATCGGCCGGTGGTGGATCTGTGGGCGGGCTACCGCGATCGCAAGCGGCGGCTGGCATGGGAGCGGGACACCATGGCTCCGGTGTGGTCCTCCACCAAGGGCATGACGGCATTCGTGGTGGCGGCGGCGGTTTCCCGAGGATTGCTGGACTATGCGGCTCCGGTGGCACGGTACTGGCCGGAGTTCGCGGCGAACGGTAAGGAGTCGATCACCGTCCGCCAGCTGCTGGATCATCAGGCGGGACTGGCGGCATTGGATCGGACGGTGCGGCTGCGGGATATGGCGGATCTGGATGGGCTCGCCGCGATTCTGGCGGCACAGAAACCGTTGTGGCGGCCGGGAACTCGACACGGCTATCACCCGATCACGGCCGGGCTGTATCAGGGCGAACTGATCCGCCGGGTGGATCCCGGACACCGCACGCTCGGCCGGGTGTTCGCCGAGGATTTCGCGAAGCCGCTCGGCCTGGACTTCTATATCGGCCTGCCGGAGGCGGTTTCGCTGGATCGCGTCGCCACTCTCTCCGCCACCGAGGGCCTGGATATCCTGCGCTACGAACGTGATCTGCCGCTGCGGATCGGCGTGCAGCTGTACGCCAAGCGCGGACTCTCCTTCCGCGCCTTGAACTCTCCACAGGTCGGCGCGCCCGCCCGGGCCGCCCGCCGCGAATTCCTGGAGGTGGAGAGCCCGGCCGCCGGTGGTGTGGGCACCGCCCGCTCCCTGGCTCGCGTCTACGGTGCGGCGGCGGGCCGCACCGGCGAGCTGCCCATCGACGCGGAGCTGTTGGACCGCTTGGCATCCGCCGATACCGCACAGGAGGTGCCTGCCGAGGATCTGGTGCTGCTCACCCCGAGCCGCTACCACCTCGGCTTCCGAAAGTCCTGCGGCGGCTTCCGTTTCGGCACCGATGCGCGCGCCTACGGCACCACCGGCTACGGCGGCTCCTTCGGATTCGCCGATCCCGCAACGGGTCTGGGCTTCGGTTACACCATGAACCGCCTGGGCATGGCGGTCCTGGACGATGTGCGCTCCCGTAATCTCCGCGAGGCGCTGCGCCGCAGCGTCTGACCGCGTTCCTCCCCGGAACCGCCCCGAACACCCGCTAACCTCGTATTCGCCAACGGTTTGCCCGCACCTTTTTCGCGGGTGCCAACGAGGTCAGGAGTCGTTCGATGCAGCGATACCGGATGCCCGACGAAGGCCGCCCGCACCTGCGCACCTGGATGGCGTTCGGAGCGAGTGAGCAGGTCTGGACCGCCGACCTGCTCCCCCTGGCCCAGCGCGCTCTCGCCGATATCGCCCGCACCATCGCGCGTTTCGAACCGGTGTCCATGCTGGTGCGGCCCGACGAGCTCGCGGTGGCACGTGCGCTGGTCGGCCCGGACATCACCCTGTACGAGACACCCCTGGATGACCTGTGGCTGCGCGATTCGGGTCCGGTCTTCGTCTTCGACGAATCCGGCGCGCAGGCGGGTATCGACTGCAATTTCAATGGCTGGGGCGATAAGCAGGAGCATGCCGAGGATGCCATGACCGCCAGCTATGTGACCGCGCAGGCGGGCGCTGAGGCGGTGCATACCGAACTCGTCCTGGAGGGCGGCGGTATCGAGGTGGACGGCGAAGGGCTGGCCATCATCACCGAAAGCTGTGTGCTGAACGACAATCGGAATCCGGACTGGACCAAACCGGAGGTCGAGCAGGAGCTGGGGCGCCTGCTCGGCATCGAGAAGATCATCTGGCTGCCGGGTATCGCCGGGCGCGATATCACCGACGGGCACACCGATTTCTACGCCCGCTTCGCCCGCCCGGGCGTGGTGGTGGCCGGATTGGAGAACGATCCGGATGCCTTCGATTACGAGGTCACCCGCATCCATCAGGAGATCCTGAAGGAGGCCACCGATCAGCACGGTCGTCCCCTGCACCTCGAGATCATCGAGGGCCCGGACACCGTCCGCTCCGAGTGGGTGGACGGGGATTTCGCGGCGGGCTATATCAACTTCTACCTCTGCAATGGCGGTGTGATCGCCCCGCAGTTCGGCGATGCCCCGCGCGATACCGCGGCCGCGAACACGCTGCGGCGGCTGTTTCCGGATCGCGAGGTCGTCCAGGTGAATATCGATGCCATCGCGGCTGGAGGCGGCGGTATCCACTGCACCACCCAGCAGCAACCAGCGGTATAACCCTAAGCCGTTGCGGTGCCGCGGTTCTCGACATCGTGGGCATGGTGCACCACGTCATGCAGGAAGTACCTGCCCAGGGTCTGCACCGTGAAGAGTGAGCCGTTGCTGCGCTTGGCCGGATGGTTGAGCTCGTCCGCCGGAACGGATTCGTATGCGCGAGCGGTGGTTTCGGCGGCGGCGCGCAGGTCGGCGGCGACCCGCGTAATGTCCTGTGCCGCATAGTTCTCGGCGCGGGCGGTCTCGTCCTGGTCCCAGTTGGCGAACATGGGGATGCCGGAATCATCGATGGTGACCGCGGTGTCGTAGCCGCCGATCAGCGGGCCGGGGCGGGCCGAACCGGTGCGGGTGATATCGAGGCGGTGCTCGAAGATCCGGCACACATCGCGGACGTGCGCGGCGTACTCCAGCGCGGACCAGGTCGAATCGTCCGGCCGCACAGTGGCATTCGGAGCATTAAGGGCGGCGGTCAGCACCGCGGCGCTGGAGCGCACCCGACTCGGAATCGACTCGAACGCGGTGGCGCTCGGGTCGAATCCGCATTCGTCGCAGGTGCGCTCCAGCACCCAGGTCCAGTCCTTGGCATCGGGCACGATCGGCATATCGGTAACCTACGATGGCGCGAGCTTTTCGGCCACCGATATCCCGCCACGCGTCGCCAAGATCGCGACAGGTTTGCCGAACCGCGACCGCGATGGGAGCGGGTCGCGGCCCGGCTCACTCCATCAGCTGATGCGCCTTGCCGAACAGCTCCAGGGTGATGGCGTGCAGGAAGTCGCCAACTTCCTTGGGCGCCTTGCCCGCAGCCGCGCGGGCATAGGTGCCCTCCAGCACGATGCCGAGTTTGAAGCAGGCCAGCACCGTATACCAGGTGACATTGCTCAGGTCGCGGTCGGAGAACTTGCCGTAGTGCTCGGTCATCTCCGCCGCGGTGGGCAGGCCGCCGACCGCACCGAGGGAGCCGATGAGCGCCGCGCCGGTGGTGCCGGGCTCCGGGCGGGTCGCGATCTGCCAGCCCAGATCCAGCAGCGGATCACCGATGGTGGACATCTCCCAGTCGACCATGGCCGCGACCTGCGGGCCGTCATAGGAGAACATCATGTTGGCGAGGTGGCAGTCGCCGTGCAGGATGCCCGGTTGCCACTGCGCGGGGCGATTGCGGTCCAGCCATTCGCCGACGCGGTCGACGCCCGGGATCTCGGGTCCGGCATAGCCCTCATTGACGCTGTAGGACTCGAGTTCTTTGAGCCAGCGCGGAACCTGACGCTCCAGGAAGCCTTCCGGCTTGCCGTAATCCGAGAGTCCGAGCGCCTCGTGGTCGAGTGCGCCGAGCCGGGCGATGGCCTCCACGGCCGAGAGTCCCATCTGCCGCCGGATCTCCGGATCGCCCGCGTGCAGCGGGGGCAGTTCGTTCTGCGGGTTGAAGCCGATGATCGGCTCCATCAGATAGAAGTTGGCCCCGATGAGCGATTCATCGGCCCCGGCCGCGATGACGCGGGGCGCGCGCACGCCGGTGCCGGCGAGGGCTTCGAGGATGCGGGATTCGCGGCGGATCACATTGTTGCTGGCGGCCCGCAGATGTTTGGGCCCGCGTCGCAGCACGTAGTCGCGTCCACCCCTGGTGAAGCGCAGCATGATGTTCTGGGTGCCGCCGCCGAGGGGTTTCACCTCCTCGAATTCGCCGCCGGGCAAGCCCTGCTCATCCATCCACTTCCCGACGACCGCGAAGTCGACGAGGTCGCGATCCACATCGACCGGCTGCACTTCAGACATGCCCCACATTGTGCCGTAACCGTCCAGCACAACTGAAGGCATATGCCAGCAGAAGTGGCGGTGGCCTCGTTCACGCAGGTCGAGACCCGGGGCGCGGGGTGGCGTGGCGTAAAGTTGCCAGCCAAATGCGCACGCTGCTGATCGACAACTACGACTCGTTCACCTACAACCTGTATCAGCTGATCAGTCAGGTGAACGGGGTGGAGCCCGTCGTCGTGCGCAATGACGAGGTAGCGGAGTTGGACCTCACGGGGTTCGACAACATCGTCATCTCGCCCGGGCCGGGCAGGCCGGATATCGCACGGGATTTCGGGATCTCGGCCGGGTTGATCGCGGATTCCGAACTCCCATTGCTCGGCGTTTGCCTCGGACATCAGGGCATTGTGATCGCGGCGGGCGGGGCGGTGACCGCCGCTCCCCGGGCCCGGCACGGATATCCGGATCGGATAACCCACGACGGGCGTGAGTTGTTCGCCGATGTGCCACAGGACTTCACGGCGGTGCGCTACCACTCGCTGTGCGCCGCACGGCCATTGCCCGAGACACTCGAGGTCACCGCGACCGCCCCGGACGGCGTGATCATGGGTATCCGGCATCGCTACCGCCCGCAGTGGGGCGTGCAGTTCCACCCCGAATCGATTTCCAGCGAATACGGCGAACTGCTGCTGCGCAATTTCGCGGATCTCACCCGCGCGCATCGGAGCCGCACCGGGGATGCGCCGAAGCACGCACCTCCTATCTCGCGCACATCCGGGTCCGGAGCCGGCTTTGTCAGCACGCGGGCGATATCCCCCCACCTCGGGAATGGGCGAGACCAAATCGC
Organism: Nocardia sp. NBC_01503; assembly: GCF_036327755.1. Taxonomy (NCBI): domain Bacteria; kingdom Bacillati; phylum Actinomycetota; class Actinomycetes; order Mycobacteriales; family Nocardiaceae; genus Nocardia; species Nocardia sp. NBC_01503. The sequence continues at coordinate 4,696,852 of NZ_CP109596.1, read as the reverse complement.
CTCTGCCGGAATCCATTACCGTGTCGAGCAGATCGTGCTCGACCGGGCCGTCGACACGGAGGCGGTATTCGATCGGCTGTACCGCGAGTCACCCACTGCGTTCTGGCTGGACAGTGAGCATGTGGAGCCGGGACTGGACCGGTTCTCGTTCCTGGGTGACGCATCCGGCCCCTTGGCCGAAACCGTCCGCTACCGAGTGGGTTCGGGCGTGGTCGAGGTCGCATCAGCCGCCGGGACGCGGATGGTGCCGGGCGGGGTGCTGGATTACCTATCCGGCGAGCTACGCCGCAGACAGATCGAATTCCCGGATGTGCCTTTCGATTTCGTCGGCGGATACGTGGGATATCTCGGCTACGAGATGAAGGCCGATTGTGGTGCGGAGCTCGCGCACCAGGCACCGACCCCGGACGCACAGTGGCTCTTCGCCGATCGGCTGATCGTGGTGGATCACGAAGCGGGGCGCACCTATCTACTCGCCCTCGCCGAATCGACAGCGGATTCTCCTGTCGCAGCCCGGGATTGGCTGGTTGGCACCCGCGCGACTCTGGAAAGGCTGCCGACCTGGGCGAATCCGCCGGATCTGGAGCTTCATACCGATGAGGGCATGGTCGCTCCCCTGCTGACGCGGGGGCGCGACCGGTATCTCGCCGATGTCGAAGCCTGTCAGGCGCAGTTGGTTGCGGGCGAGTCGTACGAAATCTGCATTACCGACAGCGCGTATCTCCCGGCCGACGGTGACGGGTTGAGCGTCTATCGCACGCTGCGGCGCTGTAATCCGGCTCCCTACGCGGCTTTTCTGCGTTTCGAGGGCCTGGAGGTGGCATCGTCCTCCCCCGAGCGGTTCCTCAAACTGGATCGGGCACGGACGGTGGAGAGCAAGCCGATCAAGGGCACCGCACCGCGCGGGCACACCCCAGCCGAGGATGAGCGGCTGGCGCGGGAGTTGGCACTGGATCCGAAGACGCGCGCGGAGAATCTCATGATCGTGGATCTGCTCCGCAATGATCTCGGCCGGGTCTGCGAGATCGGCTCGGTGCATGTTCCCAAGCTCATGGCGGTGGAGACGTATACGACTCTGCACCAACTGGTTTCGACGGTGCGCGGCACCCTGCGCCCGCACCTGGACGTGATCGACGTACTGCGCGCCTGCTTCCCCGGCGGCTCCATGACCGGTGCGCCGAAGCGGCGCACCATGGAGATCATCGACGGCCTCGAAACCGAGGCCCGCGGCATCTACTCCGGCGCCATCGGCTTCCTCGGCCTGGGCGGTACCGCCGACCTGAATATCGTCATCCGAACAGCGGTGCGCCACAACGGTTCCTGGCGGGTGGGCGCGGGCGGTGCGATCGTCCTGGACTCGGACCCGCACGCCGAATACCAGGAAATGCTCTGGAAGGCAGCGACAGCCCTCCGAGCCCTCCCCGGCCTCGCGGTCCCCCCGAAAACCCCACTCCCCTCCGCCTGACCGAACGAACCCCCTCGCCATCCCCGAACGCCGAGCGAACTCGCCTCGCTGCCCCCGGCCGAGCGGACTCCCCTCGCCACCCCAGGCCGAGCGAACTCCCCTCGCCACCCCAGGCCGAGCGAACTCCCCTCGCCACCCCAGGCCGAGCGAACTCCCCTCGCCACCCCAGGCCGAGCGAACTCCCCTCGCCACCCCAGGCCGAGCGAACTCCCCTCGCCACCCCGGCGCGAGCGAACTCCCTTCGCCACCCCAGGCCGAGCGAACTCCCCTCGCCACCCCCACGCGAGCGAACTCCCTTCGCCACCCCGGCGCGCTTTTGGCCGGGATCCACCTCGGCCAGTGTGGATCCCAGCCAAAACCATGCCGGGATGACGAAGGCTTATTTGATTCGGCGCGGCCTCGGCAGGGGTGGTTCGGGCTCGGGAACTTCGCGGGTGATGCCGGCGAGACGGCCAAGCAGGGAGACTCCGGGCAGCTTCTCCAGTCGTGACATGGCCTCCTCACCGGCGGCGGAGATGGACTCCAGGCGGGTGAGAAGTTTGTCGTAGGTGACCAGGGCCGGTTCGGCCAGCGTCAGGGTGCGGTCCAGGCGGTCGATGGTGGAGTTGAGGCGTTCGACCGCGACGGTGAGGCTCTCGATGAGATCGGGGAGTTGAGCGGCCAGGTGCATGGAGGCCGGGGGTAGGCGAACGGCGGTATCGAATGCCTGGGTGGCGGTGAGTTGCGCGGAGTCGAGGGCGTCACCGGCGGCGGCCTGCGCGGCGACGACGGCGGCCTGGGCGGCGGCGAGGATCTCGCTTGGCGTGGGCACGCGCGGGGATTGCGGTTTGCCGCGCGGGGGCTGGCGGCCGGGGCCCTTGGGTGTGGTCATGATTCCACTGTGCCGCAGCTTGGGTGCCGCGTAAATCCTGGCGCGCACCGGGCCTTCTCCGGCGCTTCGGAGGGTGTCGGGGGTGCGTGGCATAGTTCGATCACAATGAAACTCACCAAGGGTGGTCATGCGCCGGTACCGACATCGCTTCTGACGGTTGTCCTTTCGTGGCAGTCCGATCATGAGCTGGATGCGCACGCCTTGCTGCTGTCCGATAGCGGGCAGGTGCGCTCGGATCGGGATTTCGTCTTCTTCAACGCACCCCGGCATGTGTCGCAGGCCGTGACCTTGGATCCGGAGCCGGATCCGGGGACCGCGAGACTCTCGGTCTCGCTGCCGCGCACCGAATCCGAGGTGGAGCGGATTGTGGTGACCGGGTCGGTACCGGACTCCTTCGCCGCGGTGCCGGGATTGATTCTCACGGTCTTCGACCACAATCGGCCGGTCGCCTGGTTCGAGATCACCGAGGCGGAATCGGTGCGCGCCATGATGTTCGGTGAGTTCTACCGGCGCGAAGGCGAGTGGCGCTTCCGGGCCATCGGGCAGGGGTGGGCCAGCGGACTGGCCGGAATCGTCACCGAATTCGGGGTCCACGTGGACGATCCGGACGAGGTGGAGCGGGCGGTGCCGCCCCCGCCCCCGGTCTTGCCGCCGAATCCGGAACGGGCGGACTGGCATCCGGATCCCGAGGGGGCGGGGCGACTGCGCTGGTGGGATGGCCGGGATTGGACGGCTACGACGCGGTCGGCACCGTCCGAGGATGCCCGGCATTGCTCCCGGTGCGGGCGTCCTCGGCGCTGGCGACTGTTCGGCGGCCCCGCGCCGTGCCGAGACTGCGCCGAGGAGATCGAGGCGTATCTGTCGGGCTGGCGCGGGCGGGCCGAGCGGGTGCTGCGCGCGGGCGGGCCGCGTGGCGACGACTGGGATGGGCTGTGGACCGCACTGCGCTATCAGCGAATCGACGCCGCGGCCGGCTTCGGCACCTTGAAACCACTGGCGCACGACCATGTGGAGCGCCTGGTGGCGTTCGCGTTCGCGGACGGCAGTATCGAACAGTCCGAGATGGATGATTTCGACGCCGCGATCACCGCGCTGGCACTGGACGGACCGCTCATCGAGGATCTGCGCCGTCGAATGGGCCGCGGCCGCATGCTGACTCGGCTGCGCGGTGGCGAGCTCCCGATACTGGGCGCGGCCGGGCTGCACCTCGATCCCGCGGAGCAACTGCATCTGAATGTCCCCGCCATTCACATTCGCCAGCTGGCGCGCGGTCCGAAGCTCACCGAGGGGCGACTCATCTGCAGCAATAAGAAGCTGCGCTTCACCGGTCCGGATACCGGTACCGAGATGCCTTGGGCCCGTGTGGTTTCGGTGACCACCACGAGCGGTCGAGTGGCGGTCTCGGCCACCTCGGCGCGCGGCGGCGCGATCTTCGAGGTCGCCGATCCGGATCATGTCGCCGCCACCATGGAGGGCGCGCTGCGGGTGGCCAAACGACTGACCCTGTCCCCCGGCCGCCGCGATACCCGCAGTATCTCCCAGGACATCAAGGCTCAGGTCTGGCAGCGGGACGGCGGTAAATGCGTCGAGTGCGGCGATAGCCACTACCTCGAGTTCGACCACATCATCCCGCTCAGCCGCGGTGGCGCGACCAGCGCCGCCAACCTCCAAATCCTGTGCCGCGCCTGCAATCGCACAAAGGGCGCCAATATCTGACCGCTCGTGGTGCGCCACACCGCGCCACCCCTCGACCACGCTGTCGAGGACCGTCACCCGGCCGGTTCGCCATGGAATCGGCCGCTGACCCCTCTCAATCCTGGGCGAATGCGGCACGCCGCGGTATCCGGAATCCCCCGGAGAATTCCGGATTCGCATCCGACTCCGGCATGACTCCCGCGTCCTCGCCGCACTACTCCCCTCATCCTCGGGGAGTAGCCTCTCGTCATCCCGGCGCGCTTCTTGGCCGGGATCCACCTCGGTCAGAAGATCCCGGCCAAAACCATGCCGGGATGACGAGCGGTGTCAGTTGCGGCGGAGGCGTTGGACGGCGGGTTCGGCGCAGAATTGCTGGGTGGCCTGGTCTTCGGACAGGCCCATGGTGTTGAGGCCGCCGGAATCCGTTGCGGTGCAAGTGGTTCCGGCCACTTTTCCGGTGCCGTCGTCGATGGGGCGGACCTGGGCGGTGAGCAGCGGCTGGAGTTTGTCGGCGACGAAGGTCCAGAACTGGATATCCCAACTGGCGTACCCGATGCGGGCGGAGACCAGTACGTAGTTCGCGGCGGAGGTGTCCATGCCGACCCCGGAGAGTTCACCGGCGCGGTGGTAGTCCAGGGCGTCGCCGGTGACGTGATAGATGGCGTAGCGGGCGTTCGCGGTGGTCAGCGCGAGGGGGACGATCAGTTCGTCGCGGCCGTCATTGTCCAGGTCCCGAAGTTTCGGGACGGTTCCGGAGGCGTCGGTATCCGGTTCGACAATGGTCTGGCGCACCCGGTGGCCGTCACCGAACACACTGACGGTGGTGACGATATGCGCCCGACCGCCGGTGTGCCGGACTTCGAAGCCGAGTCCGGCGGGATCATGGGATTGTAGTAGACAGTCGGGAACCGTTGCGGCCGTGCCGATATCGCCGCAGGGCGCGAGTGAGGTGGCCGGGTTCGCGCCGGGCGCTTCGGCGGTGGGTGGTGGTTCGGTGCCCGGTGTGGCGGTGGCGGAGACCACCGGCGCCACGCTGGCCTCGAGGGTGGCGGCGGGTTCCGCGCTGTCTCGCTGGGCGCAGCCGGTCAGCAGTAGTGCCGAAACCGCGGCTGTAGCGGCCGCAAGGTTCCTCCACATACCGGCGAGGATAGCGGTCCACGCAGGTGGCCGCACCGGTCTGGACCGGGCTGCTGTGTGCGCGTATCACCCGGGGCGCGATAGCTACACTTGCTGCAACTACGGCCGCGCGGATGTGGGGCGGCGAGGTGATGACGGCAGGAGGGTGAGTGGTGGCGAGCAAGCGCGACGCGGAGGCGCTGTCGACCGCCGCTCCCAGTCTCGCGCACCGCATCGATCCCGATCAGGCTCGCCTGGACGCCGCCACCGAGACCTTCCGCATGCTCTCGGATCCGACTCGGCTGCATATTCTCTGGATTCTCGCCTCGGGTGAGGCAGATGTCAGCGCGCTCACCGAGGCGTGTGACGCATCCAGGACCGCGGTCAGCCAGCATCTGGCCAAGCTGCGGTTCACCGGACTCGTGGATACCCGGCGCGAGGGCCGCCGCATCATCTACCGCATTCGCGACGGGCATCTCGCGCGCCTGGTGCGCGAGGGTCTGAACCACGCGGATCACGTGGTCACGGGCGAACCCACGCACGAATAACCTCTTCGCCTCCTGGTCAGTGGGACGTACTCTCGCGACCTGCCGCTGCGCGCTTGACGATATGCCTAGTCGAAATAGTTCTAGACGAAGGCGAGAGGGCACGCATGCATGCCAGCGCGGAGCAGGCCGGTCAATACGATGTGATCATCATCGGCGCGGGATTCGCCGGGCTCTACGGTGTCCATCGGGCGGCCCGCGCCGGATTGAATGTGCTGGGCCTGGAGGCCGGTGCGGATGTCGGCGGCACCTGGTTCTGGAACCGCTATCCGGGCGCACGCTGCGATGTGGAGAGCGTCGACTACTCCTACTCGTTCGATGAGGAGCTGCAGCAGAGTTGGACCTGGACCGAGCGTTTCGCCGCGCAGCCGGAGATCCTGGCCTATATCAATCACGTGGCCGACCGCTTCGATCTGAAGCGGCGCTACCGCTTCGAGCAGACCGTCACCGCGGCCCACTTCGACGATGCCACCGCGATCTGGACACTGACCACCGCCTCGGGTGAGCAATTCCGTTCCCGCTTCGTGGTTTTCGCCACCGGCTGCCTCTCCGCGCCGATCAAGCCGAATATCCCGGGCGTGGAGACCTTTGCGGGCGAGGAGCTTTTCACCGCCCGCTGGCCGGAGGAGGGCGCATCCTTCGAGGGCAAGCGGGTCGGCGTCATCGGCACCGGTTCGTCGGGCATCCAGGTCTCCCCCATCATCGCGCGGGAAGCGCAGGCACTCACCGTCTTCCAGCGCTCCCCCAATTTCAGTGTGCCCATGCCGAATCGACCGTGGACCGATGCGGAGCAGGCGCAGATCCGCGCCACCTACCGTCAGCGCCGGGAGAAGTCCTACTACGCCCCGGCCGCCACCCCGCACCCCAGTATCCAGACCAAGGCCCTGGAGCTGAGCGCGCAGGAGCGTCAGAAGGCCATGGAGGACCGCTGGAATGGCGGCGGGGTGCTGTTCAACAAGGTGTTCCCGGATCAGAACAGCGATATGGCCGCCAATGAGGTCGTGCGTGAGTTCGCGGTCGCCAAGATTCGCGCCAAAGTCGAAAGCCCGGCTGTCGCAGACGATCTCATTCCGAATGATCATCCGATCGGCACCAAGCGCATCTGCACCGATTCGGGCTACTACGAGATGTTCAATCGCCCGAATGTATCGCTGGTGAATCTGCGCCGCGAGCCCATCGAGGAGATCACCCCGACCGGTATTCGCACCGGCGACAAGTTCATCGAGATCGACACCCTGGTCTACGCAACGGGTTTCGATGCCATGACGGGGGCGCTCCTGCGCATCGACATCCGGGGCGCGCGCAATACCCGGCTCCGCGATACCTGGGCGGACGGCCCGGTCACCTACCTGGGCTTCGGTATTCACGGTTTCCCGAATATGTTCAGCATCAACAGCGTCGGCACCCCGTCGGTCATGGCGAATATGGTGCTGCACTCCGAACAGCAGCTGGATTGGGTGCTCGCCCTGGTCGAACGCTGCCGCGCGCTGGGGATTCGGCAGGTCGAGGCGCGCGCGGAGGCCGCGGCCAAGTGGACCGATCACCTCATGGAGGTCGCCGAGGGCACGCTCTTCGTGAAGGCCAACTCGTGGTACATGGGCGCGAATGTCGAGGGTAAGAAGCGGGTATTCATGCCGTACATCGGCGGTTTCGGCAATTACCGCCGCTTCTGCGACGACGAGCGCGAGAGCGGCTACCCGAATTTCGAGTTCAGCGAGTAACAGATAAAGGCACCGGCTCGCCTCCACATCCCCTTGGAGGCGAGCCGGTGTCTTTGTGTGAAAGGAACTCCGGTCAGGCGGGCAATCCGAGTCCGGCTGCCAGCACGGGCCAGGAATTCTTCAGGTCATCCTGCCAGTAGCCCCAGGAGTGGGTGCCGGTAGGAGTGAAGTTGAAGGTGGCCGGAATGCCGAGCTGGCCCAGTTTGGCCTGCAAATTGTGCGAGCAATAGTTGGTGGCGGCCTCGAGCGCGCCGCCCAGGCCGACCTGATTGACCAGACCTCCCCAGCCGGGCAGGGTGTGCGGACCGTCGAGAGTGTCCCACGGACCCGGCAGGCCGGAGCCGCTGGAGATATACAGATTCAGTCCGCGCAGCTGATCGGCGTGCACATAGGGATCATTGGCCGCCCACATCGGATCACCCTGCGGGCCATACATATTCGCCGCATCGCCGCCACCCGCGGCCACCACGGTATTGACGAAGTTCCAGCCGATGGGATCACTGATCTGCGCGCAGCCGCTGTACGAGGCCACCGACTGGTAGAGCCCGGGCGCGGCGATGGGCAGTTGCAGCACCGAGGTGCCCGCCATGGAGAGTCCGGCAATCGCATTGCGCCCGTTGGTGTTCAGCGCGCGGTCGATGAGCGGCGGCAGCTCCTCGGTGAGGAAGGTCTTCCACTTGTTCACGCCCAGCTTGGGATCGGGTTCGTTCCAGTCGGTGTAGTAGCTGAAGCCGCCACCCACCGGCTGCACCACATTGACATCCTTATCGGAGAGGAAGTTCAGCGCATCGGTCTGCCGCTGCCAGGTGGCGGAGTCCTCGCCGCCGCCCGCGCCATTGAGCAGGTAGAGCACCGGGGCCGAGGCGGAGGTGTCGGCGGGGCGCTGGACGTCGACCTCGATGTTCTTGTCCATGGCGGCCGAGTAGACCTGAAGCTTCAGCGTCCGGGCGTCACCCGCGGTGCTCGAGACGATCTCGGAACCGTCCGCGGAGGTGCCCGACGGACCGACCATGGCCGGGGAATCAGCGGAGGCGGTACCCGCGGCGATCGGTAGCAGGACGGTTGCGGTCAACGCGATAACCGCGCTCCCCCAGGTCTTCGACAAACGCACGCGGGTTATCTCCTCTGTAGAAAATGTTTCTCTCCGGAAAGAGTTCACCCTGCCTCAGTTCACTGTGCATTTGCTGGCCCGAACCTGATCGCCTGCTGAGAGAGCCCGCTCGGCCGCTGTCAGCGCGATCACAAGGGGGCCGACGGGGGCTGATGCGCACGCATTACCCGCGAGGTAATCGACGGGCGGACGAGGTTCGGGCACAGTCTTTTCCATGACTGAATTCCCAGTGGATCCGATCGGCGCGAAAATCTTCAGCACCATGCCGTTCGCCGACCGGCTCGGTATCGAGGTGCTCGAGCACGGCGCGGAGCAGGTGCGCAGCCGGCTCGCATGGGATGAATCGCTGTGCACGCTGGGCGGCGCGATGCACGGTGGCGTCCTCATGGCGCTGGCGGATTCGACCGGCGCGGTCTGTGCGTTCCTGAATCTGCCCGAGGGTAAGCAGGGCACCACGACGGTGGAGTCGAAGACGAATTTCCTGCGGGGTGTGCGCTCGGGCTATGCCACCGCCACCGCCCGGCCGCTGCACGCGGGCCGCAGTTTCATCGTCGTGGAGACCGAAATCCGTGATGACGCGGGCAAACTCGTCGCCAAGATCACCCAGACGCAGGCGGTGCTCTAGCCACAGCCCAACCCACCCGTGCACCGTGCCGGTGCTGGCGATAGCGTCAAGGCGAACGTTCGGCAGCATGAGGTGGGCAGATGAGGCAGATTCTTTTCGCGGTGATGATCGCGCTGGCGGTGTCGATTACCTTGACACCGCTGCTGATCAGGCTGTTCGCGAAAAGGAATGTCGGACAGGAGATCCGGTCCGACGGTCCGGCCAGTCATCAGGCCAAGCGCGGCACCCCGACCATGGGCGGTATCGCCATCCTGATCGGTATGTGGGCCGGATATCTGGGCTCGCATCTGATCGGAATCCGCTATGACGCAGAGGGTTTGACCGTCTCGGGTCTGCTGGTGCTGGGTTTGGCGACGGCGCTGGGCGTCGTGGGCTTCCTGGACGACTTCATCAAGCTCACCAAACGCCGCAATCTCGGCCTCACCGCCAAGGGCAAGTACCTCGGGCAGGTCACCGCGGCCGTGGTCTTCGGCGTACTGGCACTGCGCTTTCCGAACAACTCCGGCCTGACGCCCGCGAGCCGCCATCTCTCGTATGTCCGGGACTACACCTTCTTGTATTTCAGCGTGGCCGTCTTCCTCATCTTCGTGGTGTTCCTGGTGGTGGCCTGGTCCAATGCCGTCAATATCACCGACGGGCTCGATGGTCTGGCCGCGGGTTCCATGGCGCTGGCACTGGGCGCGTACGTCATCGTCACGCTCTGGCAGTACACCAACGCCTGTTCGATCAAGCCCGGTCCGGCCTGCTATTCGGTCCGCGATCCGCTGGATCTGGCGCTGGTCTGCGCCTCGGGCGCGGCGGCCTGCATCGGCTTCCTGTGGTGGAATGCCAATCCCGCCAAGATCTTCATGGGCGATACCGGTTCGCTGGCACTGGGCGGACTGATCGCGGGCCTGTCCATCACCACCCGCACCGAACTGCTGATGGCGGTCATCGGCGCGCTCTTCGTCGCCGAGATCCTGTCGGTGGCCCTGCAGATCGCGGTCTTCCGGACCACCCGCACCCGCCTGTTCAAGATGGCCCCGTTCCACCATCATTTCGAGCTCAGCACCTGGCCGGAGACGGCCGTCATCATCCGTTTCTGGCTCTTGGGCGGGATCTCCGCGGGCGTGGGCCTGATGCTCTTCTACGGCGAACACCTCGCGACCGCGCACTGACCTGCCTACAGTCGGAAGTCGGGTCGGGACTTCGAACTGAGAGGACATCTATGAAGGTAAGGGCATTCTTCGGCGTCGCCATGGCCGCCGCGGCCGTCGCGCTGGCCGGAACCTCGGTCGCGCACGCCGACTCGGACGAAGTGAACGTCAACGACTACCTGATCGGCGATACCGCGTACTTCAACACCGGTATCGCCAGCTGCTCGATCAAGGCGAACGGCGATGTCGGCTGCGATATCCAATCCGGTATCGCCAAGTGGCTCAATATAATCCCGATCACCGATCTCGCCATCGATATGCCGTTCCTGCCGGCACACCCGACCTTCGGCGCATTCGGCCACTACGGCCGCTCGGATGCCCAGGTGTTGGGTGGTGGCCCGATCGGCTACGGCTCGACCATCAACTACGCCGGGGCCAGCTGCCACGGCGGCGGGCGCGGCGGGTTCAGCTGTACCGCGAAGGGCCACGGTTTCAGCTTCGGCTGGTCCGGTACGCAGACCAGTTGAGCCATCCGAACCCCCGCTGGCCTGCGCCATCGGGGGTTCGTTGTGCGACCGACACGGATTTAGCTGTAACCGTGGGTTCCATATATGCGTAGAATATTGCTACGCTCACGCAGCAAAAGTGGCTGTGGGTCTGCTGGACCCGCCGTCGACACCATGAAGCTGTGTCATTGGAACGAACCAGGAGTATCGATGAAGCTACTTCCGAAACTGGCGCGCCGCGAGGTGACCGAGCCCGGTGAGGTAGCCCTGCACGCCCGAAATGTGCAGTTCGACTGGTCCCGGACGGCACCCGTGTGGATGACCGCGGAACCGATCGCCTCCCATGTCCTGAACGCGCTGAGCATGCTGCTGCCCGAGGGCGAGCGCATGTTCCTGGTCACCTACGGCGAAGCCCTGGAACTGGTGCGGGACGAGAAGCTCCGTGAAGCCATGATCGGCTTCATCGGCCAGGAGTCCATGCACGCCGAAAGCCATAACGGAGCCCTCGAAGAGGTCCTCGCCGCGCACGGTATCGACGTGGAACCCTATGTGCGACAGGCGGAATTCCTCTTCCGCAAGACCCTGGGCCACCGCGACATGCCGACCGCCGCGGCACAGCAGCAGGTGCTGGTCGAACGCCTCGGCGTCATCGCCACCCTGGAGCATTTCTTCGCATTCCTCGGCGATTGGATACTCAACGCCGATCTGGAGAAGTTCGACGCCGATCCGCAGATGCTGGACCTGTTCCGCTGGCACGGGGCCGAAGAGGTCGAGCATCGGATGGTCGCGCACGATGTGGCCGAGTACTTCGGAGTCGGATACCTGCGGCGCGGGGCGCTCATGCTGATCGTCTTCCCGATCTTCATCGCACTACTGCTGCGCGGCACGAAGTACCTGGTGCATCAGGATCCGACGCTGCCCAATCATCGGTATCCCATGCTGGTCGGTAGGATCTTCGCGGCCATGTGGCGGGGTTCGGTGCCCGGCATTCCGTCGCTGCTGATCAGCGCGCTGTCCACCTTCAAGCCCGGCTATTCTCCCGAACCGGTCGGCTCGACCGCGCAGGCCCTGGCCTACCTGGCGCAGTCCCCGGCGGCCCGGATCATGGCCTCGTGACCGTTCGGACCGAACCCGAGATGAACGTCATTCGGCCCGTCCCCGCCGAGCCACCGCTGGACCTGTACGGGAAGGCGCGCTCGGACCGGGCGACCCGGGTACTGGATCTGATAGCCGAATCCCGTTTGCGCTGGACCACTTTCGTAAACCGGAAGCAGCCGCCCGCACCGGTCGACGATCGGCGGATTCCGCTGGTGCTGGTCGAGCGCCGGGTGGAGGCGCACGACACCGATGTGATCAGCCTGATGTTCACCGCACCGGACGGGCGGGCCCTGCCAGTATGGCGGCCCGGCGCCCATCTGGATCTGGAGTTGCCGTCGGGGCGGGTACGCCAGTACTCGCTGTGCGGCGATCCGGCCGATCGGCACGCGTATCGAATCGCGGTGCGCCGCATACCGAATGGTGGCGGTGGCTCGCTCGAAGTACACGAGACGCTCACCGTGGGCACGCCGGTGACGGTGCGCGGGCCGCGCAACGCCTTCCCGTTCGTGCTCCCCGGTTATGGATCCTCCGCTGCCCGAGTGCATTTCGTGGCGGGTGGCATCGGGATCACGCCGATCCTGCCGATGGTGCGGATGGCGCATCGACTCGGCGTGGACTGGACCATGACCTATGTCGGCCGCAGCCGCGACGCCATTCCCTTTCTGGCGGAGGTGGAGTCGTTCGGATCGCGGGTCACCGTGCGCACCGATGACGAGCACGGCCTGCCCACCGCCGCCGATCTACTGACCGGGGTCGGTACCGACACCTCGATCTACTGCTGCGGACCGGTCGTCATGACCCAGGCGATCGCCGATGCGGTGCGTGAGATGCCTGGCGTCGAGATGTACTCCGAGCGCTTCTCCCCGCCGCCGGTGGTGAACGGCACCGCCTTCCAGGTGGAGCTGGCCCGCACCGGCGAGATCATCGATGTGCCCGCGGACAAGTCGGTACTGGAGGAAGTGCTGAAAGTCCGCCCGGACAGCCCGTATTCGTGTCGTCAGGGGTTCTGCCGCACCTGCAAGGTGAGCACGCTCGCCGGCGCGGTCGAGCACCGTGACACCGTACTCACCGATTCCGAGCGCACAGCGGGCGAAATGCTCATCTGCGTATCCCGTTGTACCGGCGACCGTTTGGTGCTGGACCTCTGACTGCCCCTCCGGCTCCATACCTCTAGCCTCATGGAGAAGATCGTGACCGAGACCATCATTCCCGCCTCCGAGCGGATCGTCCGCAGTGGCGAATTCGATATCGCCGTATACGAATACGGTGAGCCGTCGGCGGAGACCATTGTGCTGGTGCACGGCTGGCCCGATGACAATCATCTGTGGGATCGCGTGGTGCCGCTGCTGGCCGACCGGTTCCACGTCGTCACCTACGACACCCGCGGGCACGGTCGTTCCACCCGCACCGATCGCACCGAGGACTACCGGCTGGAGCATTTCGCCGCCGACTTCTTCGCGGTCGCGGATGCGGTGAGCCCGGACGCCCCCGTGCACGTGCTGGCGCACGACTGGGGTTCGGTGGAGATGTGGGAGGCGGTGTGCGAGCCCCAAGCCGCTTCGCGCATAGCGTCTTTCACCTCGGTCTCGGGTCCGAACCTGGACCATATGGGCACCTGGATGCAGAAGAATGTCGCGCGCGGCAAACTGTGGGGGCCGTTCACCCAGCTGCTGTCATCGACCTACACCGGACTGTTCATGACGCCGGTGCTGCCGCGGGTGCTGCTGCGCCCGCTCGGCACCGAGAAGGTGTGGTCGCGGTTCGTCGGGCTGATGAACGACACCTCGCCCGAGAACATCAAATTCGGGCCGGAGTTCCGCCGCGACTTCTTCGACGGTATGCGGATCTACCGCGCGAATATCCTGCAGCGCGTGACGGGTCCGCGCGAGCGCCGCACCGAAGTGCCGGTGCAGTTGATCATCGCCCGGCGCGATGTGGCGGTGCGGCCCGCACCGTACGCCGATACTCGGGAGTGGGCGCCGAACCTGTACCGGCGCGAGGTCGGCGGCGGGCACTGGCTGCCGTTCTCGCATCCGGAGCTGCTCGCGACCTCCACCGTCGAGCTCATCGATTCGCTGCGCACCGGGGAGACCTCGCGGGCGCTGCGGCGGGCCGAAGTCGGCAGGGAGCAGCGGAGTTTCGAGGATCAGCTGCTGGTCATCACCGGCGGCGGCAGCGGTATCGGGCGCGAGACCGCGCTGGCCTTCGCCCGGCAGGGCGCGGAGGTGGTGCTCTCGGACATCAATCTCGACTCCGCCAAGGAGACCGCCGAACTCATTGCGCGCGAAGGAGGTACGGCGCACGCGTATCAGCTGGACGTCTCCTCCGCGGCGGCCGTCACCGAGCATGCCGCGACCGTGATCGCCGCGCACGGTGTGCCGGACATCCTGATCAACAACGCCGGTATCGGGCAGGCGGGCGACTTCTTCGACACGCCCGCGGCGGAGTTCGATCGCGTGCTCAATATCAATCTCTACGGCGTGATAAACGGCTGCCGTGCTTTCGGCAAGGCCATGGCCGATCGTGGGCTCGGCGGACATATCGTGAATCTGTCTTCGATGGCGGCCTATACGCCGCAACGTGGTTTCTCGGCGTATTCGACGAGTAAGTCGGCGGTATTCATGTTCTCCGATTGTCTGCGGGCCGAGCTGTCCGGCAAGGGAATTGGCGTGCATACCATCTGCCCCGGAATTGTGCACACCAATATTGTTGCCAATACCCGGTTCTCCGGCGTCTCGGCGGAGGAAGAGGCTGCCAAGCAGCAGCGCTTCGACAAGCTGTACGCGACGCGCCGGTACGGGCCGGAGAAGGTCGCCGCGCAGATTCTCAAGTCGGTTGAGCAGGACCGGGACGTGGTTCCGGTGACGCCCGAGGCGTGGCTGCAGTACCGCTTCAACCGGTTCGCCCCGGCCGTGGCGCGGTTCTTCGCGGCACGCGTGAAGCTCACGTAACACGAAATAAGCATGCGCCCCTCGCGGATATCCGCGAGGGGCGTTTTCGTATCACTCTCCGAATTGCCGGTACCCAGTTCCACAGGTTTCCACACCCATATCTATTACCCGAATTTCCGGGTCTGCCGAATGCCTCGGCATCGCAGTAGCTTTCAGCTACAACGATTCACGCTGGGGAGGATGTGGCTCGCAATGGGCGCTCTAACCTCGATCTTTCGTGTGGCTGATGTGCCGGCCTGATCGGTTTCGGATTGGTGTTTCGATTGTAGTTTCCGGTTGTGGGGCAGGGCAGCCTGCCCGCGCAGCGGGCTGGCTGTCGGGCTCCACGGGCCCGGAGACTGGTCCTTTCAGGGTTGATGGTGTGGGTCGATGCTGTTCAGGTGGCTGCGAGGCGGTCGTGGGCGGTGGTGAGCAGGGACGTCCAGGGTGCGTGTCGGGCCAGATGTAACCGTGTGCGTCGGGCGTGGCGAGCGAGGCGCCCGGCCGTGGAGAACAGCCGTAGCCGAAGGGTTTTCGGTTCCCACCGGCGTGCGGGATGCTCGTGCAGTGCCAGCAGTTGCAGCCACGCGGTCAAATCCAGGGCGAGTTCGACGATGGCGCACCAGATCCGGTTGGCGGCGAAGTCGTGGAACGGAAGGTTGCGCAGCCCAGTGTCTTTCGCGTTTCTGATGCGGTCCTCGCAGCGGGCGCGGCGGCGGTGGCGCAATTCGAGGTCCGGGAGCTGGCCGCGGGTGGTGTTGGTGGCGAAGGCGGTCAACCGCAGCCCGTCCAGATCGGTGAACCGCAGTTGCGCACCCGGGTGCGGTTTTTCCTTGCGGACGATCACCCGCATGCCCGGTGGCCACCCGGACAACCCGATGATCCCGGTGATCTCGGCGACCCACGCCCCGGGCCGCACCTGTCCCTCGGCGTCGTAGGCCGGGGTCCACGCGGAGTTCGGGAGGTAGGCGTCCATGGCGGCGACGACCGATTCGGTGAGACCGAATCCGACCGAGTACTGCAACCGCCGCGCATGGCAGTAGCCCACGAATTCATGGGTGCCGCCACCGGCATCGGTGCGCACCAACACTTTCCGGCCCACTCGATATCCCGGGGCCCACGGCAACTGGCCCAGCGCTGCGGCCAGGACCTTCTTGTGATCGGCGGCGGTGTTCGCCCCGGCGTTACCGGGCCGCAGCAACATCGCGGCGGGCTCACCGGTGCCGTCGGAACCGTGGTCGATGAACGCGCACAGCGGGTGAAAACCGTAGCCCCGCTTGAATGTTGGGGCGGCGTGTTCTTTGTCACTGTGCGCGGTCACCAGCGTGGCATCGAGGTCGATGACCAGTGGACGATCAGCGTCGATGTCGTGGTCGGGGGCGCGCTCACCGGCCAGCGACCACGCGGTGGCCCGGGCTCGGGCGCGCGCGGAATCGATGGCGGACAACGCTTTCGGTGCATCCCCGGCCAATAGGGTGATCAACCGCGACACCGTCGGCCCCGAGGCGACCGGCCCGAACACCCCGGGCTCGGCGCGCAGTATCGAAAGATCCGCGACGCAGTCACCACCGATCGCCACCGCGACCGCCAGGTCGAGGAGGATCTTTCCGGGGTCATGGGTGGCCATCGACTTGCGCCACGGCGCGAACGCCGCTGATATTTCGCTGGTCAAACCCAGTTTCTCCGCGGTCCTGAGCAATAGGACCGCCCCGGCCTGGGTCACGATGCCCGATCCTTGGGCGTCGGTGCGCAACCGTGGATACGGCGAGATAGACTGCTTCACCAGAAAGGTGCTCCAAAACCTCGATCAATTCTTCCTTCGCAAGATGAATTATCGCGGGTCAGAGCACCTTTCGCCATTCCTGGGGGACCTCACCAGCAATTAGCGTGATCGGCCGAGGCTAATAGCTTTGGTAATTTTCATGGCGCTGATCGGGGCGACGTGGGCGATGGTCCGGGTGGGTCGTAACGCGGAGATCGAGACGCGGCGACCGCGCAATCGGCGGTCGAGCTACCGCCACGGCCTCAGTGGCGGCTCGAGCTCGAGCTACTACGACGGCGGTAGTGGCTGCGGCGGGGGTGGGCACGGCCATGGCGGCTGCGGCGGCGGGGGCTGCGGCGGGGGCTGCGGTGGTGGCGGAGGGGGTTGCGGCGGCGGAGGCGGCAGCTGACACCGACCACTCCGATTACGGCGCTGCGGGTTTCAGGCTTCGGCCCGCAGCGCCGTTTCGATGAGGTCGACCCGGTCCCGGGAGATGCCCCACGGATCATCCACTCCCACAACCGTATCCAGGTCCCAGAGCACGCATTCCTCACCCGGCCGCGCCACCATCGCCCAGGCGACCACGGTGCGGCCGAGCTGATCCACCATCGGATCGTTCGGGTCGCCCGAGCCCTCACCGGATGGGAAGTGGTGCAGGAAGCGGCCGTACGCGGCATTACAGAAGCGCTGATATCGCATGGTGCACAGAATGAGTCCGTGCCAGGCCTCATCCACCGCGAAGGACGGCATACCGATCACCTGCCCGTCCCGCATGGCCGCGCCGCAGCAGCGAAGCCATTGCCGCAGACCGGTTTCCACCAGTTCACGAGGCTGCCAGGGACAGGTCTTGTACACGGCCTCGGGAAGCACCAATTCGTCGACCACGCGGTTGATCCTGTCGACACCGATCGGCCGGAAACGTTGCAGCATCATGATTCACGGTACGTCGGAAGGCTGTGCGCGCACATGGCCTCGGTTTTTGGGGATCAGGGGTGGCGGCGGTAACCGCCGGGCAGTGCTGGCGCCCGGCGGCTCAGCTCAATTGGCCGGTTCGATCTCGGTCTGATCCTGGCCGCGGGTGGCGCGCAGGCTGGTGACGGTCACCGTCGCCAGCACCACCACGATCACCACGAGCGAAGCGGCCGTCGGGATGGTCGGTACACCGCTCCACACGCCGTGCGCCCAGTGCAGCACCAGCTTCACGCCGATGAAGGCGAGGATGGCGGCCAGGCCGTACGCCAGGTGCACCAGTCGCGAGAGCGCGGCGTGCAGCACGAAATACAGTGCGCGCAAACCGAGTAGCGCGAAGGCGTTGGTGGCGAACACCAGGAACGGGTCACCGGTGACGCCGTAGACGGCGGGCACGGAGTCGACGGCGAAGACCAGGTCGGTCGCCATCACGGCGGCCACCACCAGAGCCAGCGGGGTGAGGGCGCGGCGTCCGGCCTCCATGACAGTCATCTTGGTGCCGCGGTAGTCATCGGTGACCGGCATGAAGCGGCGCAGCAGTTTGACCGACTTCATGGACGACACATCGACGTCCTGCTCATGTCCGCCGGCGGCGTCGGCCAGCAGTTTCACTGCGGTGATCAGCAGGATCAGACCGAAGAGCAGGAAGGCCCAGTCGAGGGTGGCCAAGGCGGCCGCGCCGAGTGCGATGAAGATGCCGCGCAGCACGAGCGCCCCGGCGATGCCGTAGAGCAGTACACGCTGAGCCAAAGCCGCCGGGACCGCGAACGCGGAGAGCAGCAACATGAAGACGAAGAGGTTATCGACCGAGAGGGACTTCTCCAGCAAATATCCGGTGAAGAATTCCATGCCGGTGTTCGTGCCGTTTCGCGTCCACAGGAAGATGCCGAAGGCGACCGGCAGCGCGATGTAGAAGATCGTCCAGCCCAGCGCCTCACGCATGGAGACCTCGTGCGGGCGGCGCGTAATGGCGAAGTCGAGAATCAGCAGCGCCAGCACAACGCCGATGGTTCCAGCCCACAACCAGGGCGTACCAACGGATTCGATAGCGGCGGGACTCGCCAGGAAAGTTAGATCAGGACTCATTCGGGGACCTCCTCGGGCAGGAAAAACCGCCTGAGGTCTCCTTCACCCGTGCGGTTCGAACCACACAGCCTTGGGCAACCACCCGGGGATCACGATGGCGCGATCCGTACTGACCGGAATGATTCTTGGGAAGTACTCCCCTCGCCGCAGATAATAGCCGACCCTTAGCTCAGCTGTCCAACTCGCCGCGCCGTGACGGTGCTCATCTCGGCGCGGCTCACCCGACTCTACCTGGGGCTGAGCACGACCACGGCGATCTTGCGCGAGGTCTTCTCCTGATACTGCGCATATCGACCGCCATTGATCTTGTCGACCAACGCGAACCTGCGGGCGTACTCCGGATCGTCCGGATAGGTGGCTCGCGCGGTGACCTGAATCTTGGTGGTCCCGACCTGAATCTCGCAGTCCGGCTTGGCCTTCACATTCGCCAGCCACCCCGGCGGCCGCGAGGACCCGCCGTTGGACGCGGTCACCAGATAATCCTTGCCATCCTTGGCGTAGGTCAGCGCCGAGGTCCGCGGCTGCCCTGTCTTCCGTCCGACCGTCCGCAACAGCAGCGTCGGATTCCCGAACAGCAGCCGATGCCCGACCAGCCCGCCGCTCTTCTCATAGATGAACTGATGTCCACGGAGCACGTTCACGAACAGATTCGCCATGATTCCTCCAGCCGAGTGGTTAACGCCAGCCTAGGCGGTTCACGATCTGATCACGAAGCCACCGATACGGTCGCCTCACCCCGGCAACCCGGGACCCGAATTCCCCTCGACCCCAACAGGATTCACCATGATCCCCACCCAGGCGGCCACCCCATCCAACCCCGCAACCCCGTCCTGGCCTGGCTCGTCTGACCCCTGATCACCCTCGGCATCTACGTCGTCGTCTGGTACTACAAGATCCACAAGGAGATGGCCGAACTCCGCCGCGACCCCGAAGCCCCCGTCGCGGGCCCGTTGCTGGTCATGGTCTTCCTGTCCTGGACGGGCATCGCCGCCATCATCAGCTTCTGGCGCACCGGCAATCGCATCAAACAATCCCAAGAGCCCGCCGGCCTCGAGGGCGCCTGCAACCCGGTAGTCGCCTTCCTCCTGAACTTCGTCTTCGGCCTAGGAATCCTCTACTACCAGCTCGAACTCAACAAGATCGCCACCCACTACGCTCAGTAACGGAACCCGGTCTCCCCGAGGCAAATTCGGTCAAACCTCTCCCCCGGCTCGTCTGTCGCCGGGGGATTTCCCACCAAACTTACGACACCGTAGCCCCCAACTAGGCATCCCCCACAGGGTCGAGGTAGCATCGCGAGGCCCGCAGCTTCAACCTGCGGCCCGGGGCGGTAGCTCAGTCGGTTAGAGCCGTGGACTCATAATCCATTGGTCGCGGGTTCGAGCCCCGCCCGCCCCACTTATAGCGTCTGAGCTGCAAGTACTTGATGCAGACTCGTAGAGACGAACCAGTACACAGCACGTAGAGCTATGTATTCGGGCGTAAGATTCAGTCGTATGGGCGCGCTCGACCTGGATGATCTTCGAGAACTCAAGGATGACTTCGCGACCGAGCTGCGCCGCCGGAACCGGAGCAAGATCACCATCGACGGCTATCTGATGCGCATCGGCTACTTCGTCGACTACCTCATCGAGAACGAACTGCCGACTCTCGCACCGGAGGTCACCCGTGACCATGTCGGCAGTTTCATCGAGTCGCTACTGACGCGACCGAACAAGCGCTCAGGCAAGCCGCTCTCCCCCGAGTACGCACGAAGCAACTACCGTGCCCTGCAACAGTTCTTCAAATACCTTGCGGCAGAGGGGATCATAGCTAGCGACCCCTTCGACAAGATGACGCTGCCGGACGCTCCCGAAAACCTGACGGCAGTTCCGCCTGATGAAGCGCTCCGCGCCCTGCTTGCCGAGTGCGCGGGTACTGACTTCGAGGCGCTACGTGACACCGCCATCATCCGGATGTTCACCGATACCGGCTGTCGTGCAGGAGAACTCGCCGGATTAGACATCCCCGACCTCGACTTCGCTGAGAACACCGCCATGGTCATCGGCAAGGGACGCAGGCCGCGGACAGCCCCGTTCGGAGATAAAACCAGAGTCGCGCTCCGCAAATATCTACGAGCCCGCGCCAAACACCCGAAAGCCAAGAACGACGAAACAGCCCTCTGGCTCGGACGACAAGGCCGCATGACTGACCACGGCCTCCGTCAAATGCTCGAACGCCGCACCACAGCAGCCGGAATCGACCACATCCACCCCCACCAGTTCCGCCACTGGTTCGCCCACACCTGGCTAGCCAACGGCGGCCAGGAGCAAGAC
The DNA here is from genome assembly GCF_036327755.1 of Nocardia sp. NBC_01503. NCBI lineage: Bacteria > Bacillati > Actinomycetota > Actinomycetes > Mycobacteriales > Nocardiaceae > Nocardia > Nocardia sp. NBC_01503. The sequence goes on along the minus strand of NZ_CP109596.1, from coordinate 4,675,901 downwards.
CTCATGATGCTCGCAGGCTGGCGCTCCCGCCAGATGCTCGACCGCTACGGCAAATCCGTCGCAGATGAACGAGCGAAGGCCGCGCACCGACGCGCGCGACTTGGCGACAAGTTGTGAAAGGTCCCGACTCACCCTCAGCGTCCCCGCACACGTTGGCTCATCCGAAGTGGTTCGGGCGATGCGTACTCTCAAAGCAATTGGGGTGAAATATGATTCACCTCGGCAGTGAAGGCGCGGGGAGGGCCAATGAGCGTCGCAGGCAACGCGATATCGGCGCTAGCTGTTCTGTCGGGTGTCCTACTCGGCGGATGGTTGACCATCAGGAATCAAGACCGGCAGTGGCATCGTGACCATCAGCGTGAATGGCGGGATATCCGCCTTCGAACCTACAACGAGTTTGTAGCCGCATATCGGCAGTATGTTGCTTTCGCCGTAGACCCAGCGGCTCGGATCACAGCAGTCCCGCACCCGTGGGCCGCCGACGAACTCATGCCGTTCTTCGATGAGCTTGGACGCCCGTACAAGGAACGACTCGAGGCCGCATGGGTCTCAGCCCTGCGTGTCAGGGTGAGGTGAGTCCACCGGCTCGGAGCCAATCGGGTAGATGCAGGGCGAGAGACGGATCGATATTTCATGACCAGGACAAGCACCACGGTGGCCGAAGGCCACAATGGGCGGATGGGTTCTCGAGGGCCGCGTGGTGACGAGCCGAAGCGGCGGCGTGCGTTCAGCGCGGCGGACAAGTTGGCGTATCTGCAGGCCTACGAGCAGGCGATCGAACACGGCGACGGTGGCGGGTATCTGCGGCGAGAAGGGCTGTATTCCTCGCAGATCAGCGAGTGGCGCAAGCAACGCGACGCGGGAGTCCTGTCCGGGAAGAAGCCGGGCGAGAAGGTCGGCAAACTCACCGCCGAGCAAGCCGAAATCGCTCGCCTGACAGCGGAATTGGCGCGTGCGAACAAACGCCTCGTTACCACCGAGGCCGCCCTGGACATCATGGGAAAAGCACACGCTCTCTTGGAATCTCTCTCCGAGAGAGCGGATTCGCAAGAGAAGCGCAGACAGCGCTGACCACCGCGTACACGTCGTTGACCGAGGTCGGAGCCGGAACTCGGCGTGCGGCGGTGTTGACCGGGCTGGTGCGTTCCACCGCGATCCGCCGCCGCAACGCGGCCGCGGGACCGAGTTCGGTTTTTCGGCAACCGGTTTCGGATCCGGTGAACAAGCTCTCCGAGTTCGAGCGCCGCAAGATCTTGGAGGTGCTGGGCAGTCCCGGGTTCGTCGATCTGGCGCCGTTGCAGGTCTTCGCTCAGCTCCTGGACGAGGGCACCTACCTGTGTTCGGTGTCCACGATGTATCGGGTGTTGCGGGAAAACAAGCAGGTCAAGGAGCGTCGAAGGTTGGCGCGCCATCCGAGCAAGGTGTGTCCGGAGTTGGTCGCCACCGCACCGAGGCAGGTGTATTCGTGGGACATCACCAAGCTCGCGGGCCCGGTCAAGGGACAATATTTCGATGCCTACGTGATGATCGACATCTACTCCCGCTATATCGTCGGGGTCCATGTCCACAATCATGAATCCGGTGTTCTGGCAACAGAATTGATGAAGGAGATCTTCGGAGTCCACGGGATCCCGCAGGTCGTGCACGCCGATCGGGGCACCTCGATGACCAGCAAAACCGTCGCCGCTCTACTGGCCGATCTCGAGGTCACCCGCTCGCATTCACGACCGCGGGTGTCCAATGACAACCCCTACTCCGAAGCACTGTTCAAGACCCTGAAATACGGGCCGGAGTTCCCCGAACGCTTCGGATCACTCACCACCGCAAGAGGATTCATGGATTCCTTCGCCGACTGGTACAACCACGAACACCGCCACACCGGCATCGGCCTACACACCCCCGCCGACGTCCACTACGGGCTGGCCACCGACAAGGCCGCCGAACGGGCAGCCGTGCTCGCCCAGGCCCGCGCGCGGCACCCACACCGCTTCGGCACCACAACGACACCGAAGATCCTCGACCTACCCGACACCGCCTGGATCAACCGACCAACCCAAGACACCACCCAGGAGACCGACACGACAGCCGCTTAACACCCGCTGGACTCATCCACCTTGAAAAATTCCGCAGCAAGGCTTACCTACGAGTCGGAGGAGACAGCGAGCGCGGGCCTCCGAGTACTTACGGCCGCCCGTCAAGTTGCTGCGGCACGAGGGGCATCTGGCGCAAGCGAAATACCTTCCGAGTTGTTCAAAGAGCTCTGGGCTGCGCAGGACATATTCGTAGCCGCAGCAAGGAGCGAACTTGGTCTCGCTGTCCTGTCGGAGGATCGTGGTTCGGCACCTGGAGGAGCGCCGACGTAGGCGACACATCGTAGGCAACGAACAGCGGCCAGTGTGCTCAAAGATCATTGGCCAGAGGACAACGACCAGCTGCCGCCCTTGTGAGGGGTGGTCGAGGCTGCCGGTTCACCACTACCGTGTGAGCGTGACTTCTGATTTGCGACGATGGGCGTTCGATACGGCGCGGGAGCAGCTCGAAACCCTTCCACGCCGATGGAAGCACACTCAGGGAGTAGCCCGCCGGGCCGAGCATGCCAGTGGCGTAGTGGATGATCCGGACTTGCTCGTAGCCGCGGCATGGTTACACGATGTCGGATATGCGCCTCATTTGGCTCGAACTGGATTTCACCCGGTAGACGGCGCGGAATTTCTGGCAGAGCAGGGCGCGCCCGAGAGGTTGATCGCTCTGGTGGCGCATCACTCGTGCGCTTGCGTTGAAGCCCGGCACCGAGGTCTGAAAATTCGGTGGGCAGACGACCATTCGGCCGTCCGAGATGCCTTGTGGTGGGCCGACATGACTACAACACCAGCTGGTGAGATCACCGACGTCTGCGACCGGATCGAAGAAGTTTTGGAGCGCTACGGGCCTGACCATGTGGTGGCACGTTCGGTGACCGAGGCTTCGGCAGAGCTGCTGGCAGCTGGCAGGCGGACGGAGAAGCTACTCGCTGATCGGCTTCACGTGTAATACGGCTCTGGCACGCCCTCGAGCCCACGCTCGATGCGGAGCCAGATCGACGGATGAATGTCGAGGTTGACGAGACCTTCCGGATCGATCCAGCCGACTTCCTTCGACTCCGAACTCGTTTGCAGATCACCACCGACCGGCGTCGCCGTGAAGCAGATGGAGAACTCCTGGCGGACTTCGCCATCCTCGTAGGCAATCACGTGCTCCGGGTTGGAGAAGACACCAACCAAACCCGTCACCGCAATATCGATTCCGGTTTCTTCCTTGACCTCGCGAACGACCGCTTGAGCAGGAGTTTCCCCAACTTCCATGCCACCACCGGGGATTGAACATTTGTTGTTGTCCGTGCGCAGGATCATCAAGATCTGCCCGTGGTCGTTGCGGACTACAGCACTGACGGCGACCTTGAGGCTGTTCGCCTTCGGAGCATTCGGGTCCTGGTAGAAGTCGGTGCGGCTCATACCCTGATCCTCGAGAAGTCGGCGGTGTCGGAGATGGACCAGACGTGTTCGAAACTACTCAAATACGTCTCGAACAGGTCGCCCGTGGGCAATCGACGCAGGTGCATTGCCGGTGCGTAGGCCCCGGGCTGTCCGAAGACGTGCATATTCACGATCATTTCATCATCGAATCGAAAGATCGAGTTGTACAGGGTGGTGCCATGAAACCTGATCTCAACGCCCTCGATACTGGTCAGGGGTTCAACAAGCGCAAGTGCGTTCTTGATTCGGGCCGGGACTGTGCCAACCGCGAGCTTCTCCTCAGAACTTCGCTTCACTGCTTCATCCGCGAGTGGATCACCGAAAAGCATTCGCACTGAAAGCCCCTGATTGACTTTGGTTTTGATGGTCTTCGCGAACGTAGGCTCTTCGGCAAGGAATAGTCCGGCAAGCACCAGAATGTCTATGCGCTCGGAACTGTCCCGCAGAAGACGGGACCACAGATCCGCCGGAATCAGGCTCCGATGAGGGAAGATCTTGATCACTTCGGCTTCGGCGATCTCGGTGCGTCGTTCGGGATCGATCGCGTCAGGCCACAGATAAGTTTCCGCCTCATGGACGAGAGCGGCCAGTGCGCGGCGATGCTTCGGAAACGGCGTTCGCCCCTTACTGATCCACCGCTCCACGGTTTTTGCGTCCACACCAATCGACTCTGCTGCGGTGGCTGGACTAAAGCCGTTGAGCAGCAACGATTCAAGTAGGCGGTCGTTCGGCATTGCCTCACCCCCATAGAGGATTTCTAGGGACGATTTTACTCCACAAGGACGTCCTAAAAAGTCCCTTTCACGAATGATGTCGTCCATGCCTCATCGAGTTCCCTTGTGACACAAGCGAGTACACAGCTCGCTCGGAGATCAACAAAAGAACTGATCGGAGGCGATGGGCGTGACTCAGAACAACGGCGATCGTGTGTTGCAAGCGAGGATTGCAGCACACGCATCGTGGGCACAGACCGAAGACCGCGCGGCGCGAACCGCCAACGCGCGCAAGGCATTACTCGACAAGTTCGAGCGAACAGTAGGCCCCGATGGGCTGCTCAGCCCGGAGGAAAGAGCAGTTCGCGCCGAGCACGCGCGGAAAGAGCACTACCTGCGACTTAGCCGAAAATCGGCGCAGGCAAGGCGTCGCCGTAACTTCCGCAATCAGCACAACGGCGGTGATGCAGCATGATTCGAGCTCTCATCTTCATATTCGGCGCTGTAGCTGTCCTGTCGATTCTCGCTCCTCCGCTCGCCGGGCTCCTGCTAACCACCCTGCTGATCTTCGGTGGTGCTGGCCTGATCTGGAGTTTGGCATCTCCGTTCCAGCGTCGTCGGCGGGGTGGTCGGCGATGAATGACTACTTCGTAAGTGATGCGCGCGGCCGGACGGCTGTGCCCATGTCGGCGCCCATGCTCGCGGGCCTGTTTCTGCTGGCGTTCGTGTTCGCGGTGGGCGTGTATCTCGGGGTGCTGCTGTTCGGTAGTCGCTCCGCGTTGCCGACCACGGTGGTCGTTTGCCCGGCTCCCGGTACCGCGAATGTGGCGTTGTGGCCGTCGGATTGCCCGCGTGAGGTGGCGGCCCCAGGAGTGAAATTCGGTTGCAGCCGTGGGAGACCCGGCTCGAAGAGCTCACCGCTCAGCAGTACGCGCTGTCGTTCGACTCTCTCGCCAAGGCCGCGAGTTTCGTGGGTAAAGGTGCGAGGGCGGCGTACAAGCTCGCGAACCGATCGAAGAAGGCCGGACGGGCGCACGTGACCCGCGTGGATTACGGGTCGCCCGGTCCGTGGCGGCATTCGAGCAATTTCGATGAGCCTGGCACGGTGCCGCATGGGCCGCTGTGGTTCTTCCTGAACCGTGAAACCAATTGGGGTTAACTCGAATTCGATCCGGGCGAGTGGCTGCCGAAGGCGTCGACGGCCGCACATTTGACCGCGATCACGGAGTTGCGTCTCGCGTTGACCGGGCTCGATACCAACCCGGAGGTGTGGACCAGCGAACGGCTGCTGCGGCGCCGGATCAAAGCGACCGGCACCGAGCCGACCGACCGTATTCATGACGCCTGGTTCCGGGACTTCACCGATCCGGACAGGGTGTGGGCGATCGAGGTCGAGCTGTCCCGCAAGTTCGGTGACGGCCGCTTGCTGCGGGCGATGACCGCCGCGTTGGACACCGCCGAGCGCCACGGCCTTGCCGGGGTTCTGTACTTCGTGCGCGGTGCGAGTTTGTTCCGCGCGGTCGAGGACACCGCGGCGCGCCTGGCTCATAAGCGCGGTGTGGAGAGTCTGGCGAATCTCGAAATCCATGACCTAGACACCACTTTGACCAGGAAGGGGGTGATCTGATCATGTCCGGATGCGTTCCGATGATCACGCCCGAGGACTGCGGACCCACCACCACGCCCGTGCCGACGGTCTCGACCACTCCAATCCCCGAAGTAGTGCCACCGTCGCCCGGACCGGTGACCTCTGCAACGACGCAGGCACCGTCGCCAGAGCGGTTCGAGAACCCGACCCTGCCCAGTGGCTGGCACGTCCCGAACTGGAGTCTGCACATCTCCAGTGTTGGCGAGGTACTCGCGGTAGTGGGTACTGCCCTGCTAGGCATCGTGTTTGCGATCGCCCTACTGCTCGCGCTGAATGTGGTTGCGGCCAAACGTCGTTGGGAGGCCCGGCAGGTTCGTAACTATGCACTCGGATCGCTGATTCTCGTACTGGGTGCGATGTGGGTAGCGAATTCGTGGTTCGCACCGCTGGTTTTGTGGTGGCAGGGCACCACGGTGCTGGTCCACTCCGGTCCTGGCTCGGGCGCGTTGGTGGCGATGACTGCCGGCGCTTTGCCCTTCGCCTGGTGCGGTGCGGCAATTTATCGGGCGCGGTTCCTGTCCCGCCTTGGCACTGAGGGCATCGGGTCACCGTGGAAGACACGACGTTTGCAACGCCGTCAGCAGATGGGCAAGGCCGCCGCCGCGCGCCGGGCCGCGAAGTACGGGGCGCCACTGGTGACCGGCTGGCTCAAAGCCCGCGTGGTGCTCGGGCCGTTGTCCGAACGCACCGACGCGACCCAGTCCAGCGCGCTGATCCAGATGACCGATCGCAGGACTTCGAAGCTGGAGCTTCCGATCGATGGTCTTGGACACATGGTGATCTTGGGCAAGTCGCAAAAGGCAGGCAAGACCACCATGCTTGTGCGGCTGGGCACTGGGCTATTCGAGGCGTACTGGCATCGGTATGTGCGAACCGGGGAGAAGCGTCCGCTGCTGATCTTCGTGGACTGCAAGGGCGGCAAACCCGGTCTCGCGACCGGTCGTCAGGTGGTGAAGATCGCCGCGCGGCTGGGGGTGAATCCGAGGCATATCGCGTTGTGGCCCATCACCAATCGTCTCGATTTGTGGTCGATGAACGTCGATGACATGTGCGCGACGTTGGAATCGATGATCAACCCGGTGCAGTCCACCGAGGCCGGGTCCGAGCATTTCAAGCAGAACCGTATCCGGGTGACCAAGCTCGCGGTCACCGCGCCGTGCGGGCCGCCACGCTCGAAAAAGGAGTTCCTGGAACGGCTTTCGGTGACCTGGCTCAAAGAGGTCGGCTGGGCACACGACGAGGCGATCTGCAACGAGATCGATGCGCTGGAGTTGAACAAGCCGCCAGCGATCGGGGACGTGTCGGGCAAGTTCCGCAACATCTTCGCCGCGATCGGTGAGGGCTTCGACGGCGGCCGCCCCCTGAACAGCTTCGATGTCATCTACGCCACCGTGCCCGGCACCGTCCGCGGGGAGAACGCCCGCGCCCAGGTCGCCGCGCTCACCACACTCATCTCGCAGTTCGCGTGTGGCGAGCATGACCGGCAGATCATTTTGATCATCGATGAGATGTCGGCGGTGGCGGACAAGACCGGCGGCATCAACCAATTCACCATCGCCGAACGACTGCTCGGTATGGGTGTGGTGGCGTTCTTCGCCGCCCAGAACCAGTACGGGCTCGGGCAAACCCCGGACGAGCGCCGCCGCCTCCTCGAATCGTGCCCCTCGGGTGCACTACTGATGGCCTTGGAAGGCGCGGGAAAGGTCAGCGAAGTATTCGGGTCACGCCCGGTCACCGAGAACACCCGCCGCGCGAAGGACGGCAAAGTCGGCGACGAAGGCACCCTCGGCAATCGCGAAACCTTCTTCATCGACCCGAACCGGCTCGCGGAATTCAAGACCGGGGACGTGGTGTGGGTGCACGCGCTCAAAGCCCAATGGGGACACGTGGTCCCGGTCGACCTGGACGAGGTGACCGAACTTCCCACAGACCCGTACGCGGAGCGCTGGGCCGCCGACACTGTGGCCCGCGTGCCACTGGCCAGGGTGCGGGATCTGGACTCCGGACGTGCCCGCCAGGCCGATCTGGGCTTGGACGGCAACGAGGGCGGTGAAGCGGCATGACCGACTACCTACGCCCGATCGCCGCTTATGTGGCCAGCCAAAGCGGACACCACACACGCACCGGTGACCACCCCGGACACCCGGTCGCCACGCGGCCGGACACCCCGGACAGCAAGGCGGACACCACCATTCACGCGGACAGCACCGAGGACAAAGGGCGGACACGATGAGCACCATCACCCCGCCAGTACGCGGACGCCTGGTCTCCTGGACCGGATTCGTGTTCGGCTCGCTGACCTCGATCGCGGCCAATGTCCTGCACACCTGGCTACCCGCCGCACACATGCCGTCCGGGTGGACACCCGGCATCGCACCCCAAATCGGTGCCGCGGTCTGGCCGATCGGCCTGCTGCTCAGTGTCGAGGTGCTCTCCCGGGCGCAGTGGCGGGGTGGGCGAATGTGGGGTGCGGCTCGCTACGGCGGCGCCGGAGCGGTGGCGTTCGGGTCAGCGGTCATTTCCTACAGCCATGTGCGAGATGTGCTGGTGGCCTGGGGATACGGGCATCCGGCCGCCGAATTCGGACCACTCACCCTAGACGGGCTGATGGTGGTGTGCGGGTTCGCGCTGATGTCGATGAGCACCGACAGCGACCGCATCGTTCCCGATCGCGCGGTTCCCGCGCGGGCGGCGCGCACAGGTGAACCGAAATCGGTGAGTGCTCGCGAGGTTCCGCTCGCGATTCAGGTGGAACCCGCCGCACCCCTGGGTGTCCGCGCGGTCGGCACGGTGTCCGGGGTGTCCGGACATGACTCCGAAGGTATTGCCGCACAGGTGGACACCCTCCCCGAAGAGGCGGATACCCCGGCCGTGCAGGCGGACATGACCGCCGAAGGGGTGGACATCGGGGCGGATACCCGCCGCCAGCGGGCACGGGAGTTGCACGCCCAGAACTGGACCCATGGCCGCATCGCGGTCGAGCTCGGGGTCAGCAAACGCACTGTCCGCCGCTACCTGTCCACCGGCGAGGACACCGACCTCTCGGGCGATGACCGCGCGGACACCCTGGCCGCCGAGTGGTTGGCCGCCCTGGACACCCACCACCACAACCACGACACGAATGGAGTGCACGCATGAACGGCAACGGCCGCGAAATCGATTGGGACGGTGAGCTTCAAGCGCTCATGGAGTCCTCCGGCATCGACCCCACCCAGATCGTCCGCCCAAAATGGACCATCCGCGCCCGTCGCATTCTCCTGCGAGCTCGCGCCGCCGTAATCACGCTGATCGTCGTCAGTGTGCTGATGTGGCTGACCGCCGCTTCCGGCGCCCCGGCCGCCGCGACCATCCCTTTGCGCTTTTGGCTGGTGGGCTGGATCGGTTACGGCGTCTGGATCAGTCTGAGCCGTCCTGACTGGTCCACCGCATTCCACGCGACATGTGAATTCGCCACGGCCTCAGGTCAATCGGTGTCCCGGTTCATGTTCGCCCATTCCCGCCCGGTTCGTGCCCACTGGCGCGCGTGGCGAGCCACCCGCGACCGCGACGACACCGTCACCACTTAATCCCCTCCCAGGAAGGACTGAATTCCTATGCCCGGCAAAGAACGATCCGCCATTTTCAGCAGTGACCACATCCCCACCTCGGGGCGAGAGTCCGATGAGGTGGCCCGCAGTTGGCCGCAGATGATGGCGCTGCTGTTGCAGGTGTTGCAGCAGCTCCAGAAGGCCACCGCCGACGGGTCGGTGAAACTGACCCGCCAGCAGCGCGCCCAACTGCACACCGAGGCCCGCGACGCCCAGAAAATCTATGACTACCAGGCTCAAACAACCCGGCAGTGGTATCAGGCCCGCGCCCAGGACTACCAGCGCGAAGCCAAAGCCGCCGCCGCGCGGGCCACGGCCGGAGCCAGCCCACAGGAACAAGCCCAATCCGCCGCCTACCTGAAGGGGTTGCGGGCCAGCATCGAGCACACCATCCACGACACCACCCTGACCCCCGAACAACGCGGGCAGGTGGTCCAGACCCTCGATGCGGTCGACCATGACTCTTCGAAACCGTTGCCTCGCAACATGTTCGAGCAGGTTGAGGATGCGGGCGCCGCGCGTGCCAGGTATGCGGCAGCGGGCAGTGAATACCGGGTGGCCCAGCATCGCCAGCAATTGACCACGACCGAGGCCGCGCCGTCCGGTGGTGCCGAGGCCAGTCAGTGGCAGCGTGAGAGTGCGCGCCGATTCGGTGAACTCGGTAATCGGATCGCGCGTCTGGAGGCCGCGATCGAGGAACTCGTACCCCGGCACGATGCCACGGCCACCGCGGGTTCGAACGGCCAGGCCAAACCCCGTGTGACGCAGCAAGCCGATCAGCAGCATTCGGCCGCACAGGCCCATTTCGCACAGGCACACACCCAGGCCGAGCCCGGTACGACCGCGCACGCCGACGCCGAGCAGTCGGAGATGACGCACCCCGACCAGGAGCACCCTGCGCCCGAACAGCCCGCACCCGAAGCCGACAACGCCGAGCAGCGAGCGGCGTGGATCGCGCAGATGGAGGCCGAGGCGTGACCGGTCCGGTTGTGCCCCAAAGGTTTTACACCAACAACATCAGAAAGGAATCCACCGCCACGACCGCAACCTCACAGCCGAATCGGCTGATATCTCAACCCTGTTCATGCTTCAGCGACCGATCCGAATCTGTTTCGGACAACCAATCTCTAACGGACACAACCCATATCGAATGGAGTAGTGAGAACAATGTCCGGTGAAACCACTCTGACCGTTATCGGCAATCTGACCGCTGACCCGGTGATTCGAAGCATTCCGAAGACCAATGATTCGGTGGTCAACTTCACCGTCGCGTCGACCCCTCGGGTGTTCGACCGGCAGGCCAACCAGTGGAAGGACGGGGCGGCACTGTTCATGCGGTGCACGATGTTCCGTGAAGCCGCGGAGAACATCGCCGATTCCCTGTCCAAGGGCGCGCGCGTGGTCGTGGTCGGCAAACTCGCACAGCGCGAGTACACCGACCGCGAGGGCGTCAAACGCCAGGTGATCGAGTTGGTCGCCGACGAAGTCGGAGTGTCCCTGAAATACGCCGTCGCCAAACCCGTTCGCCGCTCCACCCAAGGCGGTAGCCGCAATGGGCGAGCACAGGCCAAACCCGGTGGAAACGCGAACGAGTCGGCCGTGGCCAGTGATCACCCGTTCGCTTCGTTCCAAGGCGATCCGGAAGAGGTGGCGTGATCATGCGCAATCCATACACCGGTAACTGCGGCAACAACGAACCGCACCCCGATCTCGGCCATTCGGTCGGGGTGGGGTTCAGCACCGAATACGACGCCGAGCTCAACGTCATCGTGTTCGGTATTCACCCCGATGGAGATCGCGGACCGGATCTGATCATGGGCCTACCCCTGGAGGCGGCCATGGCGGTGCACGACCTGTTCGACGCCGCGATCCTCGACGCCCTCGATAGCCAGAACAATCAGGAAGGACTCTGATCATGGCCTATCTGAGCACCACTGCCCGCACCGCAATTAACGGTGACCGCACGGGCGGGCGCGGCAGTCTCGACAGTCATTGGCATCGCATGCCCGATGCCACCGTTGAGCTGCTCGCGGCATGGGATTGCCGGGGTGACATCGAAATCCGCTGGAAGGTCAACACCAATGACGGTGTGCTGGCTGATCTGACGGTCCAGGAGGCTCGCGTCCTACGCGAAAACCTCACCGCGGCCATCACCGCATTCGAAAGCAGCGACAACGATGTCGCCGACCCGGAGATCGTCACTGACGACGATTCCGAGCCGATGCCGGAGGAGGTGGCGTGATGCGGAACCTTTTCGGACACCACGTCAGTGGCGCGGTCGATGACGGGGTACACATCGTGTCCCAGGTCGGTGGCTCGTTCGAGGTGTACTACGGCCAGTTCCTCGAACTCGTGGTCCTGGAACTGCGTGCTCATCAGCACGGTGCGGGCATGGCCTCGATGGCGATGACCGTCGATCAGGCGGTGTTGCTGCGGGGTCTGATCGATGCCGCGATCACCGACGCGAAGGCGATGAAACCGCTTCGGGCACTTTCCGATACCGAGGAGGTGCTGTGATGGCGATGCGCAATGTCCTGGTCGCGCGGGCCGAACGGTTCAGCCGGTTGCTGATCACGATGGAGCCGGGCGCGAAGTTCCGGTTCACGTTCCTGTACTCCCTGGCGGGTGAGTATCGGTCGGTCTCGGCTGATCTGCCGCGCCAGGTGGCCGGGGACTTGTTGATCACGATCACCGAAGCACTCCAGGACGGGGTTCCCGTGCAGGACAGCACACCCGCTGTCGCGGACGAGAAAGCCCATGGGGTGTGGGTGGCCGAGCTGATCAAGGAACGCGATGAGTTGCGGGACCAGAACAAGGAACTGCTCGATCAGGTGCAGTGCCTGCAATGGGACCTCAACGCACTCGCGGCCCAGCATGATCTGTGCCCGCAACCGGCACCGGCCAGGAGACGGTAATGGACCCGAACACGGCCCTGACCCGCATCCGGGATCTGATCGGCGAAGCCGATGCCCTGAATCCGCACGTGTGTTTCGACCACAACGAAGTGGCTCGCATCCTGTACGCCCTCACCGAAGTTGTTGAGGGACTCGATGAATGGATCACCGACGGCGGGTTCCTACCGGAGGATTGGAGGCCCACGGCCACCACCACCCGGGACACCGTGATCGGGCGAGCGATATGAGCACCCGATCGGAATACCAGTTTTGCGGGTGCCGGGACTGCTTCGACATCGCGGTCGGGACAGTGAACGCGCTGACCTTGTGCGGGCTCTGCGAAGCGGCAGGGTGCGAGATCGGGGAAGGCGATTGCCAGCGCGAGGAAACCCTCTACGCGAGTTCAGGGGACTGCGATGGCCAGGAGTAAGAAACTGATGAGCCGCCGCACGGAACTCAGGTTCGGGCGGGAGATCCAGGAGCAGTACGACCGGGGTGCGAGCTGGGCCAGAATCGCCGACGACTACGACATGTCGCCGTCGAAGGTGAAGAGGCTAGCCAAGAACTACCGGGACGACTGTGATCGGAGAGCCCACCAGAATCAGATGACCTTATTCGGCTGACCATCACCAACAACTGAATATCGAAGGAAAGCGGAGTCCGTGCCTGTTTCAGCCAGGCACGGGCTCCGCCCCATTTTCTACCAGTCCAGTAGTCCGACAGATTACACAGGGAGGGCAAGGGCTCCGAGGAGCGCCCTGTGCGCGGGCAAGCAAGCGCCTCGAACGAGTCGGCTTGATCACCACTCGGGTGCTGCGATGGGCGAGCCGAATTCCTCGTCACGCCAATCCTCGTAGCTCACTCCATCGATCGACCCTTCCGGGTCGCCCTTGTCCTTCACCGGATTCGAGTTCCCAACGACCGGTTGATGGCCCAGAAGCTTGAGATATTCGGGTGGAAGCCCGGCATACGGATCGTCGGAAGCGGTCACGGCTGATTACCCCGTGGTACGGCGTACGATCGGCTCATCCGGGCCGACCAGGCCGTATGAGCGAATACGGTCGGTTGCCCGACGGTCGGCCAGCTCGTCCCGCAACTCCGGATGCTGGAAGTAGAAGCGCACCAGCCAATAGGTTGCCGAGGCGCCGATCGAGGGCCATTGAGCATCGAGGCTGGCGGTCCGGATCTCGGCGTCGTCTGCGTTGTAGCGGACCAAGACATCGCAGCGCTTTCGGCGCCCCTTGCCGGTGGCGATAGTCACATCGACTATGTTGCGCCAATCTATCGTGATCCGACCGGTGAATGTCTGTTTGAAGGTCAGCCGATCGGAAGTGAGTTCCAATCGGGCTATCGGTGCTTGGATTAAGAATTTCACCAGATCTCGCACTGCGAATATCACAGCGACTACCGCAGCGAATGGGAAAAAAACCCGTTGACCGCCAGTGAGTGGAAGGTCGAGCGTGTGAGACCAGATTCCCAGAGCGAAGACCGTCCCACCGACAGCTCCACAGAAGGCAAACGCGCCGTAGCACATCTCCAGGAACGATGTTGCACTCACTACAGTGCCATCGTCGGAGTATCGAATTATTGCACCGTCGACGGTGGCTAGTCCAGCCAACCTGACGGACATGAGGATAAAAATCCCCATCAATGCGAATGCTAATCCTACGAAAAGATAGAATGAGGACTTAAGCCAGTCCCCGTCAGCGACAGATCCTGCAAACAGCGCGCAGAGAAATATCCCGAATCCGGATATCGCGACTGCGAATGTGCAGGTCAACCATCGTGATACCTGCCACTCGTACGGGATCGGGTAACTGCTGGCCTGTGCGCTCTTCGTCATTTGCAGACCACATTCTCTCCAAGCTGTGTGCCGAGCCAGCCGAAACCCCACGTACCAGCCATGGCTCCGCCAGCGGAGGCCAATGGACCGTATTCGCCGAGTACCGTCCCGGCGAGGGTACCGCCGGCAGTACCAGCGAGTCCGGATACCCCGGCGACGCATTTCTCGTGGGCGGTGCCCGCGTTGATCACGTCGTATCCAGTGACCGCCAAACTCAGCCCGGGGCCCAGCACCTTGGCGCCGACGTTCACTTTCGCGGCTTGCCCGGCATCGAGCATCGGGATGCCGCTGCGCGTCTGCACCGCAGCGCCGGAGTAGGTTTCCAGCGCGCTGAGACCGCCGCCCAGCGAGGTCATATATGGGTGGGTGAAGAAGTCACTGCTAGTGCTGTTCGGATCGAAAACCGGCTCGTCCTTCGGCACCGGATACGTCTTGCCGCTGGTCAAGTCAGTGACAGTGCCGCCGGTCTGATCGCCACGCTGCCAGAGTTCGACTTTCATCTGCCCCGGGATCTCGGTCGTCGTGGTGATGATTCCGCTGCCGGTGGTTTCCTTGTTGGTGGTCGTTTTGGAAGTGAGCTTTCCGGACGGGTCGTACCAAGTGGCGACAGTGGTGTCCCAGCCCAGCGGAGTATGTTCGATAACCTGCCGACTGCCGTCCTGCATCGTTAGTGTCGTAGTCGTGGTGTTGTGTTCATCAGGTCCGGTGACCTGGACATCCTTGACCGTGGTCGCGGCGGCTTCCTTTTGTATCTGTTGCTGGTCTGTGCGGCCGAGCTCGCTGCTCGGATCGGGTACGCCGCTGCGTTGCAGGTAGCCCGCACCATCAGTCACCTTCTCCGGGTCCATCTCGACATCCGAGTTGATCTGACCGACGATGTACGCCAACTTGCTGCGTATATCCGCGTCGGTGACGCCGAGTTCGATGATCAACGGATTGAGCTGGTTCTGCCATGCCGTTTGTGCCTGCTTCAACACCTGAAAGCGCGCATCATCCATGGGTCCGGATTTGAGGAGCACCACCCATTGGTCACTGACTTCGAGTGGACCCTTCTCGATGTTTTCGACCATCGCGTCCAGACGGGGCTTCAGCGAGGACAGCGAATGGAACGCGAGATCGACCACATTCCCGACACCTTGATGACCGAAAGTACCGCTGTTGTAGGCGATATCGGCGAACTCGGTAGCGTTCTTGGCTGTGCGGGTGAGCATGTCCACAGCGGCAGTGTGGCCCTCGCCGTCCCAGGTCTTCATCTCCGGCATGTTGAGGCAGTTGTTGCGCAGGGTGTGGACGGCCAACTCGATGTCCTGCCCCGCCTGCAGAACCTGTTTCGCCTTGTCCTGTAGACCATTGATATCCCAGGTGGCGAACACCGATCGCTTCGGAATGAACTCGTTCCCGAGCTTGCTCATTTCAGCCCCCGCCCCCGCGCGCAGGGATCCTCGGTCTCCAACTTGCGGAATCCCGTGGCAAGATCCTCATCGGTGACCTCGTAGGTACCCGCCGCACCCTGCACCGCGGTGCCCATAGCCGAAACATCGGCAGCGAATTTGTCCAGCGGCGTTCGAACCACGTCACCGGTGCGGTGGGCGGCCCACTGAGCCTGAGAACCCGTAAGGCCATCGAAGACCGCAGCGATCTTGCCTGCCAGATCGATCGCGCCGATACTCTTCGATGCCTCTTCGACCGAACTGGCGAACGACCGGAGAACAACCGGATCGACTAACACAACCGCACCCCCTGGCCCCGTCCGCGGGGCATTGCGCCGAAACTGAACATACGGTAACAAACTGGCCGTTCGAGTGTGGTTGGCGACGAGACCAGAATGTTTATCCGCCCACCCCATGTAAGGCGATGCGCCACCCGCGGTTTTGGGACTCAACCAGGTGATGTGACGATCTGTGCCAGATTCGTGAGCGCGGTTGTCGCACAGTGGGTTCTGGAGACTCCCGATCAGCGTGATTACTGGTGTCGATGCCGTCGTGACTTCGTTGCGGTCTGCCATCGCCGCTCTGCCGCCGCTCATTCCGGCGTAGCCGCGATCATCGCGCGGTTCCACGCCATGGTGGACGCCAGCGGTTAACACGAGGGAGGGGTGGGGCGTGTGGAGAGTGCGGGCAGGCCCGGCCTGCCCGTCACCAACTGCCCGCTGGCGCCGCCCGAGAGGCTCACGCCGAGCACGAATTTCCCGTTCCGAAACCGCTGCGACGAGCACCGGACCGGACGGGGAAATTCGTGCTTGGCGTGAGGGGCGGCGCCGACACAATCACGCGCCCCACCCCCTCCCGAACGCGACAGGCCATCGAAACCTGGACCAGATACCGGGATTGGCCACCGGCCAGCAATCGAAAACCGGGGGTAAAACCCATGCAGAACACAGGTAGAACGCAGCGCATGAGCGGCGAAAGGCGGGCAGAACTAGTCGCATCGTGGAAAAACGCGGGTAGAACGCGGGAGATCACTACCCGAGTTTTACCCACATTTTGCACCCCGCCCCGCCTCCTGACCTGCGGTTACAGGGTGGGCTCTCACAGATCACCAAATACCCCCATCAGTGTGTATTTGGTGATCTGTGAGAGCCATAGTTAATTTTCAGAAGGAGGCGGGGCGGGGGAAATAAGAAGAGAGAGAAGAAGATTCAGACAGAGGAGTAAGTAGGTTGAGTTGGGTAATGAGCGTTGCAGTTGGGTGCGTGGGAGCGTCCGGTGACGGTGGGTGCGTACGTGGCGGTTGAGTGCAGGGTGGCGTCCGGAACGCTGGCGCGGTGGTGATGTCCGGAGTGACCGGTTGCGCGGGGGTGGCTGTGCCCGGTGCGGATAGTCGCGGGCGATAGTCCGGCGGATGGTCTGGAGTGGTTGTTGTGCTGGGTGATTCCCTGGGTGCGCGCCGCATTGTACGGGCGCCGCCCCTCCCGCCCGAGGACGAATTTCCCCGTCCGGTCCACAGATTCAGTGACGGCGGGGTGCCGGGAAATTCCTCCTCGGCCCGGAGCCTCTGCGACGCCCCCGGCAGGCGGTGAGGGCAGGCGCAGGGCCTGCCCCGACAGAGCGCGGCGCGCGCCCAGGGAATCCACGCTCGGTCGGGACTCCACCCGTTGACACGTACGTGTCAAAGCATCTTGGAAGGACCCGGGGATCATGACCGACTCCGACACCATCACCGGACTACTCGTCACCGCGCTGGAGAAAGCTTGGGCGGCAATCCGATTCCGTCATCCCGATGTGCCCGAGGTGGTGCTTACCGTCGGGGCCGGATCGACCGGCAGTAGTGAACTCACGCTCGGGCACTTCGCGCAGAACCGGTGGGTGCGCGGCGAGTACGAACTCCACGAACTGTTCGTGGGTGGCGAAGGACTGCAACGCGGCGCAGCTGACGTGCTCGGGACACTGCTTCACGAGGCCGCTCACGGTGTGGCAGCGACGCGAGGGATCAAGGACACCAGCCGCCAGGGCAGGTGGCACAACGAGCGATTCCGAACCCTTGGCGAGGAGCTCGGGCTCGCCATCGCCAATCACCCGAAAATCGGATGGTCAGTCACCACGCTGCCGGATCGGACCGGAGAGCTGTACCAGGAGGAGCTGGACGAGTTGACCTTCGCCCTCGTGGCATACCGGCGGCGAGAACCCGACCGGCGCGGGGGACGCAAGTCCAGTAACAACGGGATGTCCGCCGTGTGCGAGTGCGGTCGAAAGATTCGTGTCTCCCGCAGTGTGTTCGAAGCCGGGCCGATCTACTGTGGCAACTGCGGCGGGGCGTTCGATGTCGACGGCGAACCTAGCCTCGGCCGATCACGCTAATTGCTGGTGAGGTCCCCCAGGAATGGCGAAAGGTGCTCTGACCCGCGATAATTCATCTTGCGAAGGAAGAATTGATCGAGGTTTTGGAGCACCTTTCTGGTGAAGCAGTCTATCTCGCCGTATCCACGGTTGCGCACCGACGCCCAAGGATCGGGCATCGTGACCCAGGCCGGGGCGGTCCTATTGCTCAGGACCGCGGAGAAACTGGGTTTGACCAGCGAAATATCAGCGGCGTTCGCGCCGTGGCGC
Organism: Nocardia sp. NBC_01503; assembly: GCF_036327755.1. NCBI lineage: Bacteria > Bacillati > Actinomycetota > Actinomycetes > Mycobacteriales > Nocardiaceae > Nocardia > Nocardia sp. NBC_01503. The sequence continues at coordinate 4,657,658 of NZ_CP109596.1, read as the reverse complement.
AAGTCGATGGCCACCCATGACCCCGGAAAGATCCTCCTCGACCTGGCGGTCGCGGTGGCGATCGGTGGTGACTGCGTCGCGGATCTTTCGATACTGCGCGCCGAGCCCGGGGTGTTCGGGCCGGTCGCCTCGGGACCGACGGTGTCGCGGTTGATCACCCTATTGGCCGGGGATGCACCGAAAGCGTTGTCCGCCATCGATTCCGCGCGCGCCCGAGCCCGGGCCACCGCGTGGTCGCTGGCCGGTGAGCGCGCCCCCGACCACGACATCGACGCTGATCATCCACTGGTCATCGACCTCGATGCCACGCTGGTGACCGCGCACAGCGACAAAGAACACGCCGCCCCAACATTCAAGCGGGGCTACGGTTTTCACCCGCTGTGCGCGTTCATCGACCACGGTTCCGACGGCACCGGTGAGCCCGCCGCGATGCTGCTGCGGCCCGGTAACGCCGGGGCGAACACCGCCGCCGATCACAAGAAGGTCCTGGCCGCAGCGCTGGGCCAGTTGCCGTGGGCCCCGGGATATCGAGTGGGCCGGAAAGTGTTGGTGCGCACCGATGCCGGTGGCGGCACCCATGAATTCGTGGCCTACTGCCATGCGCGGCGGTTGCAGTACTCGGTCGGATTCGGTCCCACCGAATCGGTCGTCGCCGCCATGGACGCCTACCTCCCGAACTCCGCGTGGACCCCGGCCTACGACGCCGAGGGACAGGTGCGGCCCGGGGCGTGGGTCGCCGAGATCACCGGGATCATCGGGTTGTCCGGGTGGCCACCGGGCATGCGGGTGATCGTCCGCAAGGAAAAACCGCACCCGGGTGCGCAACTGCGGTTCACCGACCTCGACGGGCTGCGGTTGACCGCCTTCGCCACCAACACCACCCGCGGCCAGCTCCCGGACCTCGAATTGCGCCACCGCCGCCGCGCCCGCTGCGAGGACCGCATCAGAAACGCGAAAGACACTGGGCTGCGCAACCTTCCGTTCCACGACTTCGCCGCCAACCGGATCTGGTGCGCCATCGTCGAACTCGCCCTGGATCTGACCGCCTGGCTGCAACTGCTGGCACTGCACGAGCATCCCGCACGCCGCTGGGAGCCGAAAACCCTTCGGCTACGGCTGTTCTCCACGGCCGGGCGCCTCGCCCGTCACGCCCGACGAACACGGTTACATCTGGCCCGACACGCACCCCGGACGTCCCTGCTCACCACCGCCCACGACCGCCTCGCAGCCACCTGAACAGCATCGACCCACACCATCAACCCTGAAAGGACCAGTCTCCGGGCCCGTGGAGCCCGACAGCCAGCCCGCTGCGCGGGCCAGCCGCCCTGCCCCACAACCGGAAACTACAATCGAAACACCAATCCGAAACCGATCAGGCCGGCACATCAGCCACACGAAAGATCGAGGTTAGTACCTGCGCTCCCCACGCAGGCGGTTGAGTCGCGTTTTCAGTTCAAATATGAAAGGCTCGCGAACCGTCTGAGATCAGGCAATCGGTGATTCTGAGAACAGAATATCGGGTCTAAAAATATGAAGGCTGCACTTTCCGGCAACTTATAAAATGGACCCAGCAATTCGGGTGACGCCCGGGATTACCGATAACATTTTGACGTCATCGATCAGATTGACGAACCTATTGAGATACCGTAGAAGTGGGCAATTTACCCCGCCCAGCATAGTTCAAATGGGGAAATTCATGAGCACCAACCTCTTACGTCGTGTCATAGTTCCTGTCGGGACGTCTCTGACCGCAATAGCAGCAGCAGCAACAATAACCGTGCCAGCGAATGCCATCGAATTGCGTGAGATCGTTTGCCGCGGCGTTGCAACAATGCCGAGATCCATCGACACAGCTCACATACAGTACGGCTTCACGGTCGACTGCACCGGTCGGCCAGAAATACTGTCCGCCAACACCTAATTGAAGAAATTGCAAGATGGAAAAGTCACCACCCATTCCTCACAGCCGAACGAGGTGGTCACTCTGGACGCCAACAATCACGCCGAGGTGTGGTACACCGCTTCCTGCTCGTTGACCAACCCGCAACTTGCATTCTTCTACACCGAAGTCATCCTCGGTGCCATCGGAGGGAGAGGCTCAGACATCCGGCCGATAACTCCAAGCAACTCTCTCCCGATACAGTGTTGATCGACGACGACTGACCGAGACATTGAAACCATCGGCAGACTTCGGCGTAGTCCTCCTATCGGGACCATCGGTTTGCGATGCTAACCCCCATGGATGAAAGTAGCCGTGGGATGCATCCGGCCATCGCGATCGCGCTCTCCGTCATGCCGGAGAATGAGGGGAGCGCCCGGGTGGTGGGATCTGTCATCCGCGAGGAAGACGGTGCGGTGGCGGTGGTCGTTCACACCGACCAATGGCAGTACATCGTCGTCATTTTGCGCGAGGGTGATCGATGGCTCAAACCGGGTGTGATCATCGGCGGAGTGATCCCAACCCAAGGGCGACTGGAAACCAACTTTCCCACCATGCCGTTAGCGCAACAGTCGGGCGATATCCGATCCAGCGTCGACAACGACTTCATGTGGCACGCGGTCGGCGGAACGGCAGCATTGGATGCGGTCTCGGTGCGCGTATTGACGACGCTCGAATCCTGTCATCCGCAGATCGGTGACAACGGCCTGGTACTGGCGTTGGTCCGCGCACAGCCAGGCGAACGACCGCTCGTCACCATCACAACCCGAGACGGGCGCGAAGAAAGTGACTACCACGAGGATTAGGGCACTCCACTGGAGCGCAGACGCGCGAATCCCGACGAGCGCCAGCATGTTCCGATCGGTCGCGCCCGCCGACGCGCCACCGCGGCAGCCCGCCGACCACAATGAGGCAATGGCACAGTGGGTGACCCGCGAGGAATGGCGCAACGGCATGAGTTGAGCCTGAACACCATCCGCACCGAATGGGCCTACCAAGAGGACTTCCCGCCGCACGCCCAGTACCGCGAGCGCCTCGCGGGCACAGGCAGCGGCGGGCGCCACCGCGAATACGACCTCGCACAGCTGGACACATGGCTGGCACGCTGGCACGGTGGGCGTGGTTTCACATCGTTCAGCGGCGGCTATTCAAAATCTCGGCGACCTCGACGCCGACACCCATACGTTCACCGTCCCGCGCCGCCGCCATACCCGCAGCCCCGACGTGGCCTTCCGCGTCGCCGACCTCGACCGCCGCGACTGGCACCGCGTGGACGGACTCCCCGCTACTCGACCGTTACGCACGGTGACCGACCTGGCCGCCGACCAGACCGACGGCGGGTATCTGGCGAGCATCGTGCGCGATGCCATTCTCACCGGTGACACAAACGCAGCGGAGCTATCGCACTCCTTGAGGCCCTACGCCATTCGGTATGGCGGACCGGCCGGCGACGGGACCGCTCTTGTGCGCACCTTCATCCACGAAGCGGGCGCACCCACCTCGGCGATCGATTTGGCAACGCTCAGCACCGATGTCGACCAGAATGCAGTGGTGATCCAAGCCTTGACTGCCTCACCGGAGTGGCCTGAGATCGTCGAGCAGGTTCGCAATCTGCTGGTACGCACCATCGCACCGAAGCTGAATTCCGATGGGACGGTTGCCGATCGCTAGTTGGCCGCGCACACCGCCTTCAGCACTGTTGAAGAGGAGTCGATCTGAATCCTGGCCGCCGAACCGCGTCAGCATTCCGAATTGCACGACGTTGCGCTGAGCCCGGTGGACAGCCGGGCGCTGCTGCGAACGATCGCGAAGGAGTATCAGCCGTTAATAAGGATCTTGCCGGAGCCACTTGGTTCAAAAGCAGCTACAGCCAGGGGACTTCGGAGTGCGTGGAGGTTGCTTGGCTCGCGGGCGGCGAGGTTGGTGTGCGGGATTCCAAGAACCCGACCGGCCCGGCGCTGGTCCTCGCACCGAGTGACTGGGATGCCTTCCCCGCCGTTGTCATGGACGGCGATTCAACCGACCGGCCTGAACGAGAAGCGTCTGCCACCCGCTTTGGCCCTCGCCGTCCGGACGAGGGTTGACGCTCCCGCCATCACCCCATCGCCCGCCTCGAAACACGCCTAATGCGGAAGCATCTCGGGCTGTGCGAGTCGTTTGATGGTCTCCATCGGATTCATATCGCTGCGGCCGAAGACGGCGTCGAAGTAGGCCAGTAGGTACGAGCGCTGGAGGTCGACCGAGCGGGTTGCGTCGATCGGGCCGACCGTTTGGTTGCTCAGGTCTGTGCTCACCAGGCCCGCTGCGACCAGCTGGGCCACGATCACCTGGGCGTCGGTGAAGGACATGTGGCGGGTGCCCGCGATGCGCAGGGGCAGCTTCACTCCGGTGTTGGTTGCCCAATTCGGTTCCCAGCCTGGGTTTCCGAACCAGGGCGAGGTGTCGGAGGCGAACATCAGCAGTGGGCGATCGAGACCGTCGGTGGCGACGGAGCCGAGGATCGGCCCGTCCAGATTCACCCCGGCGGCGATCCGCGAGTCGTCGTGCATGGTTTGCGCGGTGGTCGTCCCGCCGAGCGAATGGCCGAACATGCCGACCTTCGTCAGGTCCAGATCGTCGGCGAGGTGTTGCGGTAGCGCGGGACTCGTATCCGAATGGCTGGCCGCGGCGGTGAGCTGGTCCAGAACGAATCGCGCATCGGCCACTCGAGTGGGGAGCAACTGGTCGGATAGGACGTTCATCGGCGAATCCAATGGCACCGCACTGCGTTCGGTGCGCCCGTCGGGGAATTGCACGGCGAATGACTCGTGCGTGTGGTTGATCGCGACCACGATGTAACCGTGGCTGGCGAGGTCCTCGGCTTGGGCGGTGTTCAACCCGGTGGTGTCGTCCAGTCCCGGCGAATTCAGCAGGATCGGGAACCGCCCGCTGCCGGTTCGAGCCTGCGCGTCGCCGCGGCTGTGGCTGGGCGCGAGCGCCCAACTGCCGGGAGCGACACCACTCTGGGTGAGCAATAGGCCGAGTTCTTCTCGGGTGCCCGGCAACATCCACGGCGCCGTGGGCGCGGTCCCGGCGTCATCGGCCGGGTACCAGATCTGCACCATCAGTTCGCGGCGGTGGCTGGGATCCCAGGGATCTGGGCGACTGGCATCGATGAGATGCACTTCGGTGAGTCCAACCGGATCTGGCCCGGTCGGTGCGGGCAGATTGATCGAGACTGCCGGATCCGCCGGTGCGTCGGGGCTGGCGTCCGCGACGCCCGCAACAGCGGTGGCGACCATCGAGACTGCCGCGATGGCCAGGATGTGCCGCCGTAAACCCTTGTGTTCCAAGATGATTCCCCCGAGTAGGTGTATGCCTCGATTGATCACCTTACAAGATCAGAAACGGACATGGTCCACTGTCCATCGAGACCGGACCCAGCCCGGCGTCCGACAATCCCCGCGCGAACTACAGCCGCTTATTCATCGGCTTCGACGCAGTGCACGATGACCTGCTGGGTGGCGTTATTGGCGAATCCGCCACGATTCCAAGCTTGTTCGATCGGCTGGGATGCGCCGGTGTGGTCGGTGGCTCGGCTGCACAGGGTGTGGGTGCCCGGGGTGGCGGTCCACGTGGCGTGCCAGCGACGCCAGGACCAGGGGTGGTTGGGGTCCGGGGCCGCGAGTTCCGCAGCGGACCAGGTGAGGCCGCCGTCCGGGCTGAATTCCACTTGGGCGAGAGGGGGATTGCCGGTCCAGGCGCGGCCTTCGATTCGGACGGGGCCGGGAGGTACGACCCGGTCGCGGCTCATGAAGTCGGGGAAGCCCGGGGGTTGGAGTAGGGATCTCGGGGCGATGCGGGTTACGGGGGTGCCTCGGTCGGTGGCATTTTGACGGAGGCGGTAGGCGACATCCTGTTGGAAACCGTTGAAGGGCAGGGTGATTGCGGTGATGGTGTGGAGCCATTTCACGCTTGCCATGCCGTACCACCCGGGGACGATCAGGCGGATCGGGGAGCCGTGTTGAGGCGGGAGGGGGTGGCCGTTCATTTCGTAGGCCACGAGGATCGGCGGATCGTCGCCGAGCGCCAGGGCGGCGGGCAGGCTGCGTTGGTAGTCCTGTTCTATGCCGCGTTCGATGCCGTGGTCGGCTCCGGTGAAGACGATGTCGACTGCTTCGGGGGTGAGACCGGCTTCGCGCAGAAGCACTCGCAGCGGGACTCCGGTCCAGTCCGCGGTGCCGACCGCCTCGACCAGCCACGGTTGGCTGATGGGGCGGGGTGTCAGACGGGCACGACCATTGCCCGCGCATTCCATGGTGACGCGATGGGTTTCGGCGGCGAAGGCGCGCAGCTCCGGAACTCCGAAGGTCAGGGGTGAACGGACCGCTCCGTCGATGACGAGTTGCCAATCGGCCTCGTCGGTGAGCGGAATGTCGTAGTGCGTGAGCACGTAGTGCAGGCCCGGCGGGGTCACGTCGTAGCGCAACGCCTCCAAGGGCAGCCCGTGATTACGTGCCGCGAGCGCGAGTTCCGCCTCGCTGATGCCTTCCGCGGGCTCCGCGAGCCGTCCGCGCGCACTGACTTCGCCGATACGTGGGCCCATGAATTCACGCTACTCGCGGAGCGGATCCGATCAGACGGTTCGGGCGCTCGAACTGGTGTCACCGAAACAGCGGCATGCGCGGAATCAGCACCGGTGGGGGTTATGTGCGCTCAGTTGGAGGAGTTGCGCGGGCGCAGGATTACGACCGGGATTTCGCGGTCGGCCCACGCCTGGTAGGTGTCGAAGTCGGCGTAGGCGTCGACTAGGTGGGGCCAGAGGCGGGCGCGTTGTTGTGGGTCCGCGGTGATCGCGTGGACTTCGCGGATGTCGCGGCCGATTTGGATTCGGGTGTCGGGGTTGGCACGAAGGTTGTTGTACCACTGGGGATTTTTGGGGAGGCCGCCCTGTGAGGCGACGATTATGGTGTCGGCGCCGTCGGTGATGTAGAGCAGTGGGGTGGTGTGGGTGGTGCCGGATTTCCGGCCGCGGTGCTCCAGCAGCAGGGTGGGTACCGGTTTGCGGAAACCCGCGCCGATGCGCCATTTGCCGCCGATGCGGCCGCCGGTGCGGCGGTAGACCCAGACTTGGGCTCTGCCAGCGTATTTGAAGATTTTCGGCAGGACGGGTGAGTCGAGTTGTTTGGGGCGCGGCGGGATGGTCGTCATTGTCAGACCATACATCTAGGCACAGGTGTATGGTCAAGGGTGAAAGGTAACCTCGGCGGCGACCGTTGTAGGTGAAGGAGTGATTCGGTGCGCACGCATGGCTGGTCGGGGGCCGCGCCCACGGACGATGAGGAAGCCGTCGACCGGATTCTGGCCGCCGCTCGCCGCGCGATCGACCGCTCGGGCAGCGACTTCGGCATCGCCGAGGTCGCGCGCGATCTGGGGGTCACCCGGCAGACCGTCTACCGCTACTTCCCCAGTGTGGAAGCGCTTTTGACCGCGACCTCGATCGCGCAGACCGGCCACTTCCTCGATGTCCTGGCCGCACATCTGAGCGAAATCCGTGATCCGGCAACGGCTGTCGTGGAGGGGATCGCCTACACCCTGGAGCGGCTGCCCCACGAGAAATACCTCGGTCTGCTCCTGGCCCCGGGCCGCGCGAGCGCCTTCTCCGCGGGCGTAACCTCGGACACCGCTTTCGAATTCGGCCGTTCGATGCTGGACCGCTACTCCGTCGACTGGGCCGCCGCCGGAATAGACGACCTGGACCAACTCGTCGAACACATGCTGCGGATTGTGCAATCCTTCGTCATCGACCCGGGCCGCCCGCCGCGCAGTGGTGAAGAGCTACGCGCTTATCTGACGACCTGGGTGGCCCCGGCCCTCACTTCGCGCCGGTCGTGAAGGAGCCCGGCTATTCGGGCGGTAGCCGCAATAGGCCGCGCGCCACGAGTTCGAGGACCTGAGCGAGCGCGAAATCGACTTCGGCCCGCGTGGTCGGCAAGGGGCCGTCGAGCAGCAAGCCCGCCAGCCCGTGCACGGCCGACCAGGCGGCGATCGCGGCACCCGGCCTGCGATTCGGGTCCAGCAGACCGGCGGATTGCGCCTCGTCCAAAACCTCGCCGAGGATCTCGTATGGTTCTTGATCTTCGAGAGTGGTTGGGGCATCCGCCTTTTCGGCACTCGCGACCGGATGCGAATTGAATGCGGTGCGGAACAGTCCGGGCTGCGACAGCGCGAAATTGACGTAGGCCGTGCCGACCGCACCCAGCCGGGTCAGCGGCTCGGGGGCCGCGTCGACTCCGCGCCGCATTTGCGCGGCGAGCTCGGCTCGGGCATGCCGGGATACCTCGGCCATTGGCGCCGATGCATCGACTGGACAGATTCGACCGCATGCAACAGCATCCCCGACCCGCACAGCCCAGGTTCTCGGGTGAATCGACCTTCTGGCGCGGAGAACACTTGGGCGACAAGCTGGTTCAGTACTCGACCGGAAACTCCCGACGCAGTATCGAAGCAGCCCTAGCCGCAGCGGGTAAAGACCTGAACGACCTGCGACCGGCAGACCTGATGCTGGTCGAGGACTTCCACACCATGGGCCGCTTCGCCACCATCCAACTCGCCGACCTCACCGGTATCACCCCGGACACCGAAGTCCTCGACGCGGGAAGCGGAATCGGCGGCACAGCAAGGTATCTCGCCGACCGATTCGAATGCCGAGTGACCGCGGTGGACCTCACCGAGGACTACTGCGACACCTCCCGCTGGCTCAACCACCTTGTCGGACTTGATGATCGAATCACCGTCCACCAGGGCGATGTCACCGCACTCCCCCTCGCCGACGCCGGCTACGACGTCATCTTCAGCCAGCACGTGCAAATGAACATCGCCGACAAACAACGCCTCTACGGGGAGGCCCACCGCGTCCTGAAAGACGGTGGGCAGCTGGCTATCTGGGATATCACCACCGGAGACCTCGCGGCCCCCGACTACCCCCTCCCCTGGGCCGACGACCCGGACCTCAGCCATCTCGTCGACTCGAACCAATTGCGTTCCCTCATCACCGAATCCGGTTTCGAGATCGATCAGTGGAACGACCGCACCGAGGAGGCCGCCACCACCATGCGGGCCATCCTGGCCATGCCGCCCAACCCCCTCGGCCTGCACGTCTTCAACCCCAATTTCCCCGAGAAGCTGAAGAATCTCACCACCGCCCTCACCGACGGCAGACTCCGGGCCATCCAATGCCTGGCCCGGGCACGCCGACCTTGACGACATCACCTCAGGCGTGCTGGCGTTCGGCCCGCTCCCGGACCAGCTCCTCGACCGCCGACGGCAGGGTCTCCTCGAAGTCGATGAGCTTCACCCAGGTCGGGGTGACGACAATGCGCACCATGCCGTCGTAGAGCGAACGCACCTCGGCCTCCCACTCCACCCGCTGCTCGGCCGTCATCTCATAGCTGCCGTTGATCTGGAGGTACTCGTCCGGGATCCCGTCGACCACATCCAGTTCGACGCGTCCGCGAACGAGCAGGATCTTGGGCGGGTGCACCTCGGTGTCGATGGTGAGGGCGACCATCGGATTCTTGCGCAGCGCATGCAGTTTCGGTGCGTTCTTGGAGGTGCACAGCACGAGCTCCGAACCGTTCCAGGCGAATGCGATGGGGATACTGCGCGGTGTGCCGTCGGTGGCGACGTACGCCAGGCGGGTGAGGTCGCGGGCCAGCAGCTCCTGACTGTTCGGACGGTTCAGGATCTCGGTGATCTGGCTCTGTTCCATGGCGGTCGCTCCTTCGTCGATGTCGAGCGGTCCATCCGCTCTCTGCCCCGGGGACGGAGCCGATCGACGGTTCTCGACATCAACCTCGAAATCAACCCGCCCGAGTCGCGATTCCCGGGTATTCCAGCACCAATCCGGCCTCGTCGTAGATCAATTGGCTGGTGAAGTCGAAGGCCGGAGCGAGGTATTCGAAGCGGTAATGACCATTGGCGTCCGCGGTGCGCTGATACTGCTGTTCGAGCCGGTGCACCGAGAGGTCGCCGGCGCGAATGTAAACGGCGGGCGTAGCGACCCGGGTACCGACGGGTGGATCCATCCGCTGGATCGGCAGCGCATTCGTCAATGCCGAGGACTCCAGATCCACATCGAGACATCCGTTGAGCCGTTGCGCGGGTTTCCCATCCACCAGCCAATGCCCGATCCCGGTGGATTCGAGCACGACCTCGCGGCGTCCGGACAACGATCGCCCGGTCACCCGCGCCGCCCGGGTATGCCAATCCGCGGCGACCGTAATGCTGTATTCGACGAACCAGGTGCCGTCCTCGTCGAGCGCGGTGGTGCAGCCGTCTATTCGAAGGCCGCCATCGCCGAGCCGTTCGAAGTAGACGACCTCGAAGCCCGATCGTGTATCCCGGTGCGACCAGGCCGCGGTCGCAGGGAGTGCCGCGAACGACATTCCGCCTCGCTCTCTCGTGGACGCCGTGTTCGGTGCAAGCAATCATCCGCCAGCGCGGGTGCGTAGTTGCCCGGTTTCGCGCTCCTGGACCGGCGATTCCGATGGGAACGACCGGCACGAACCGAGTGCTCCCCATCCGCCACTTCCGTGGTGACGGACCCACGTTCGACCGCCGCCAGCAGGTGACCATCCACTTCGGCGCCCCGATCGACCCCGCCGAATTCGATGATGCGGACAAGCTCCTCGATCACCTACGCCAGCGCATCGAGTCCCTCCGCGACTGATCCGGACGAAAGACCGCTCGGTATCGAACAAAGGTTCGACTCGAGGTAATCTCCCGTCCCATGCCGGAACTGTCTCGCCGCGACTGGGCGACGATGAACCTCGAGCAGGTGCGGCGCCAACTGCTCGACGCCGCCGCCTTCGGGAAGTACATGACCCCCGAACAGCTCGAGAACGCCGCGGGCAAAATCGGTGAGGGCCTGCGCATCTTCCGCGAGGAGACCAACCAACCGCGCTGAACTCAGCTGTCCACGTGCACGTGCGGGCGCTGGGAGCGGCGGGGCACGGCGCGGCGCAGGATTTCGCGGGTCACCGGGGCAACTTCGCCTTCACCGAAGAACATGAAGCGGAGCAGGTTCATGAGCGGATTGCCTTCGGTCCATTCGAAATAGACGTGCGGCGGTGCGCCGGTGCGATCGCGAATGGCCAGCAGGATGGCCGCGATGCAGTTCGGAACGGCGGCGGCCTCGACCGAGAGGATGTGGTACTTGTCGATCTCCACATCGGTGACGAGTAGTTCGGTGCTGAATTCCGAAGGGTCCTTGACGATCACCTCGAGGAACAGGATCGGCTCCTCCTCGGGGATATGGCTTTCCCGGCGCTGATCGGCTTCCTTCTCCGCGTACTCCTCGGGCTCGCGCTTGTCGATCTCGTGGGTGACGATGCGGACCTCACCGCGCGCGGCCAGCGAGTCGATCATTGCGGCCGCCTTCTCATCGAAGGTGACTGTGACAGCACGCAATTCGAAGGCGCGGCGGAAGCGGGAGGCGAAGGAGACCACCAGGACCGCGATGACGAAGAGCAGGGCCAACTGCGCGCCCTCGGGCTTCTCGATCACATTGTCGATGGTGGTGTAGATCAGGATCAGCGTCACCACGCTGAAACCGATCACCCGCGACCGCTGCTGCTGGCGGGCCGCCGACAGCGTCACCGCGACCGCGGCGGAGGTGATGAGCACGAGCACACCGGTCGCGTACGCCGCGCCCTGTGCGTCGACGCTGGCATCGAAGTACCAGGTGATGCCGAAGGACACCGCGGCGAAAACCAGTACCAGCGGCCGGATCTGGCGCGCCCACTCCGGGGCCATACCGAAGCGCGGCAGATACCGCGGCACCAGATTCAGCAGGCCCGCCATGGCCGACGCACCCGCGAACCACAGGATGGCGATGGTGCTGATGTCGTAGACGGTGCCGAAGGCATTGCCCAGACGCTCATGCGCCAGATATGCCAGCGCGCGACCATTGGCCGGGCCACCGTCCTTGAACGCGTCCTCCGGAATCAGAATGGTGGTGATGAGGCTCGACACGATGAGGAAGCCGCTCATGATCAACGCGGCGGTGCTGAGCAGCTTGCGCGCGCCGACGATCCGCATGCGCGGATACTCCTCGGTGTCCTCCGGACAGCCCTTGATCTGCGGCATGACCGCCACACCGGTCTCGAATCCGGACATGCCCAGCGCGAGTTTCGGGAACACCAGCAGCGCGACGCCGATCATGGCGATCGGACTGCCGTGCTGCGTGGTCAGCGCGTGCGTCCAGTCGGTCACCATGGATCCGTGCGTGATCACCCGCACCACACCGACCACGGCGACAACCAGATTCAGCGATAGGTAGACCCCGACCAGCACCACCGCGATGCTGATCGCCTCACTGAACCCCTTGAGGAACACCGCCGCCAGCAAGGCCAGCAGTACCAGCGTGATGAGCATGTTGTGCCCGTGCAGCGCATCGGGCATCAGCGGATTCTCGACGATATGCGCCGCACCGTCGGCCGCCGAGAGCGTCATGGTGATCGTGAAGTCGGTCGCCGCGAAGCCGAGCAGCACCAGAATCAGAATCTTGCCCCACCAGTTCGGCAGGAATTTGGCGAGCATGGCGATCGAACCGCCGCCGTGCGGACTCTCCTTGGCGACCCGGCGATACACCGGTAGCGCGCCCAGCAGGGTCAGCGCCACCAGCACCAGCGTGGCCAGCGGTGACAGCACGCCCGCGGCCAACGCCGCGATACCGGGCTGATAGCCCAGCGTCGAGAAGTAGTCGACACCGGTCAGGCACATCACCTTCCACCAGGAATGCTGATGTTCCTTGGGCGCGCGTTTGGCCATGGGTCCGGGTATTTGGGAGTGTTGCTCCCCCGCGTCCTCCAGCAGCCAGGCCGCGAATCGCGAGCGTGGCCGCACCTGGGTCGTGGTCAAGAGAGTCCTCCCCGGAACCCGTTGTCCGGTTTCCCGGATTTCGCCGAATAGTCGTGGCCAATGTACTCAGGGCGAACCGGGCGCGGACACACCCCGCGCCGCGAGTCGCCCGGGCCGTTGTGCTAGCCGGGAAGGAGCCTCGAGTCAGCCGAGATACGCCAGGACGGCGTTGGTGAGGGCCGTCGCCAATCGGGCACGGCCATCCGGGGATTCGAGCATTGCGGCATCGTCCGGATCGCGCATATTGCCGCATTCCACCAGGGCCGCCGGTCGCTCGGCGAGATTGAGCCCGGCCAGATCGGCGCGCGGATTCATACCGTTCGAGCCGATATAGGTGGAGGTGGTGAAGCCCGCGCCGACCAACCCGTCGCGCAGCGTGGTCGCCAACCGGTTGGACGGCTCACCCTGCGAATCATTCACCGCGGGCGAGGAGTAGGCCACGTGGAAGCCGTGCGCACCCGCGGGCGCGCCATCGGCGTGAATGGAGACCACGGCCGCCGCACCGACCCGCTGCCCGAGCGTCCCGCGCTCGTCGACACAGGGGCCGAAGCCATTGTCATTGTCGCGGCTCATGACCACGTGAATCCCGCGCGCGCTGAGCAGATCCCGCATGCGCAGCGCCACGTCGAAGGTGAATTCGTGCTCGGAGTAGCCGTCATTGGCATTGGTGCCGGTGGTATTGCACGCCTTCATACCGCCGCGCCCGTCCGGGACCTGCGCATTGATCTCATCGAGGTGCCCCGCCGTACCGCCGTTGTGGCCGGGATCGAGCACCACCGTCCGCTCGGCGATCGGAAAGACCGGCAGCGCAGGCCATTCCGTCTTGGGCCGCACGGGCGTCGCGGCGGCCCCCGTTCCCCCTGCCGCGATCAGTAGTGCACCGCAGATGGCCGCCATAGCTTTCCAGTGTCGGTTACGCACCCGGCCCACCATACGGCCCGGAGCGCGCACCGTTGAGTCACTCCGCGAGCTTGCGCAGCAACTCCGCGAGTGTGCGCAGTTCGGCCGGGGTGAGGGCGGCGACGGCGGCGGGCGCGGGATCGGGGGTGGCGAGCGCGTCCAGGATGAGTTCGCGCCCGGCCGGGGTGAGCGAGACCAGTTTGCAGCGCCGGTTGGTCGGATCGATCTCGCGCACCACCAGTCCGCGCTGCTCCAGATCATTGACGGTGACGGTGGCGGCGGGCGCGTCCATGGCGGCCGCGTGCGCGAGCTGTTTGACCGAGATCGGTCCGGGCAGCAGTCGCTTCATGACGCGAAACCTGCTGAACGGCAATCCGGTTCGCTCGACAACGGCGCGTCGCCAGCCATCTCGACTGTCCATCACCAGATGGGTGAGCTGCCCCCAGACCTCATCGGGGGTGGGCACGTCAGACATGGGCGGGAACCTTCTGTTCGAGCAGGGGTGCGACACGATCGCGGGTACGGTACGCCCACGGGGTGTTCGCCGCCACGCCGAGCATGGGGACGGTGAGGGCGAGCGCGGCGATGGTCCACCACAGCCCCGCCCCGGTGAGCGCACCACACAGTGCCACACCGAGACTCACCCCGACCTGACGGCTGGTGGAGGCGACCGCGGATGCCGCACCCGCGCGATCCAGTGGCATACCGCTGACCGCCGCGGTGGTGATGGGGGCATTGACCATGCCGAATCCGATACCGAACAACGCGAACAGCACCACCAGCTGCCATACGGCAGTGTCCGGCGCCATCCGGGTCAGACCGACGGCGGCCGCGGTCATGAAGACGCCCGCGACGACCAGCGACGGCCGGGTGCCGTACCGGCCGACCAACCGGCCCGAGACCGGCGAGAAGACCAGCATGCCCAGGGCCATCGGCAGGTAGAGCAGACCGGAGTGCACGGCCGAGAAATGCCGTACCCCTTGCAGATACAGCGAGACGTCGAACAGGAACGCGCCCAGTGCCGCGAAGGCGCAGATCGCGGTGAGGGTGGCCGAGGCGAACGGGAAGCTGCGGAAGAAGCGCAGGTCGATGAATGGCGTCGGATGCCGTCCCTCATGCCGGAGGAAGGCGGCCAGCGCGCTGGCGGTCAGCGCGAAGATGATCGGTTTGTGCTCGATCAGGCCGAAGACCAGGGTGAACATGAAGGCGATGGCCAAAAGCTGTCCGGCCACGTCCATTCCACGCGGATGCTGCGATTTGGACTCGGGCACGAAGAGTGTGGTCAGAATGAGTGCGACGGCCACGATCGGCAGGTTGATCCAGAACACCGACTGCCAGCCCAGGCTGTCGATCAGCAGACCGCCGACCAGCGGTCCCATAGCGGTCGAGATGCCGACCACCGCACCCCAAACACCCACGGCCCGTGCGCGTTCCATGCGCCCGGTGAAGACGGTGGTAATGATCGACATGGCAACGGGATTCAGCATGGAACCACCGATGGCCTGCAAAAACCTTGCGCCGATGAGGAATTCGATGGTGGGCGCGATACTGCACAGCAGTGAGCCGAGCGCGAAGACGAACAGGCCGATGCGGAAGAGTCGTTTGCGGCCGAAGCGGTCGGCCAGCGCACCCGAGAGCATGAGCAGGCTCGCCAGGGTGAGGGTGTAGATATCGACGATCCACTGCAGCCGGGTGAGCGGCGCGCCGAGATCGGTTCGGATGGTCGGGATGGCGACGTTGACGATGGTCGCGTCCATGGAGGAGATCAGCAGGCTGAGACAGCAGGTGATCAGAATGATCGTCTTGCGCTCTTTGCTGAGCACGCCAATGGTTGTATCCACACAACGATTGTGAAACTAAAACTATTCAAGGGCAAGAGCTGTGCGCCAGGTCACTATCGCGGCGCCGGTCCGCCACCGGGGAGACCCGGGACCGTGGGTATCGAGCCGACCAGACCGGGCAGACCGGGCACCTCATCCAGATGGTCGGTGAGCGGGCCGAGGATTCCGGAGAGCGGGGCGATGAAGCCCGGCACCGGTCCGAGCACACCCGAGAGCGTCTCGACCACCGTCGAGATCGGGCCGAGGTCATCGACCTGAGCCCCGAGCACATCCTCGGTCTGCTGGGCCGCGGTGCCGTAGGTATGCGCGGTGACGGTGAATCCGGTGCCGAACGAGGCCGAGGCGACCTCGGGTTCACCGGAATCCGACCAGCCCCATTTCGTCCCCTTGACGTGCGGCAGCCGCGCGGTGCCCCAATCCTGTTCGGTCCCGTCGGCCGCGGTCTTGCTGGCGTGTTCCATCCAGGTCAGGATCGGGCTGTCCGGATCGGTGCGGACTTTGGCGAGCAGGAAGTCGGCCATATCGGCGGTGCTGGTCGAGGAGCTGCCCCACTCGCCACCGGAGTGCGTGGCGGGGAGCTCGTACTCGGTGGCGATGGCGTCGATGGCCCCGGGATATTTGGCCGCCATGGTGTCCGCCGCGGCATCGTCGGAGAGGCGAATCATGCGCTCCCCCAACTCTTTATCCTCGGCAGAGCCGTCGCCGTGCCGGAGCGCGTAGTCGGCGATGTAAAGCTTGGCGATGGAGAGCGCGCCCCGCGATTGCGTCTCGTTCTCGGTACCCCATTTCAATCCCGGCACCACCGACCGCAGTGAGATCGAGGTGCGCGCGGGCACCTGGACATGCTGCCCCGGCTGCTCCGGTTCGGGTTCCTGCGCCGCCGCCGGTGCCGAGCACAGGCAGACCCCGGCCGCCACGACCCCGATCAGCCCTGTCCAGTAGCCCATCGCCAACCTCCGCGTCGAGCCCCGCCCGCATGCCAGCTTGCCCGCAAAACAGGGCGAGAGCTGGAACAACGGGCCCGACACGCCGATTACCGATCGGAGCGGCAGCATCACCTCCCGTCATCCCGGCATGCTTTCGGCCGGGATGACGATGAGGTCACGTCAGACGGTCAGAATTGTGCGCCCGGCCGCGGCGCGCGATTCGATGGCGGCGTGGGCGGCCGCCGCGTCGGCGAGGGGAAAGCGCTGGCCGATCACCACTTCGAGCCGACCTGCGGCGGCTTCGGCCTGAGCGCGGTCGTGCAGGGCGTTCCAATCGGTGGTCTCGCCGGTGATCTCGAACAGGGAAACCACCGTGATGCCCTGTGCCGCAGCGACTTCCGCGTCGATGGCGGCGAATCCGCCTGCCGCGTTGCCATATCCGATGAGACGGCCACCGGGAGCCATGGCCCCGAGGCTGACCCGGCCGATATCACCGCCCGCACCGTCGAGAACGGCCTGCACCCCGCCGGTCAGCTCGCGCACCTGCTCGACCCAGTCGGGCTCGGAGTAGTCGACGACCGCCTCGGCCCCGAGTCGTTGCGCCAGTGCGAGTTTCGCCTCGCCACGGGCCGCCGCGGCGACCCGCGCACCCGCCGATCGGGCGAGCTGGATGAGCAGGGTCCCCAATCCGCCCGCGGCAGCGGTGATCAGCACCCACTCCCCCGTCCGCATATCCGCCCGGTCCGCGACCGCGAGAGCGGTGCGGCCGTCGTGCACCAGCGCCACGGCCTGCTCCAGACTCAGCGCGTCCGGCACGACCGCCAGGGTGTCGGCCCTGGCCAGCACCTTCTCCGCGTATCCGCCCGTCGGTGTCCCCGAACCGATTCCACTGGCCGCGGTCGGGGTCGCGACTCGGCGCCCGATCCACTCGGCGTCCACGCCGGGGCCGACCGACTCCACGATTCCCGAGACCGCGCCGCCCGGCACGAAGGGTGGGCGCACGGGGAAATAGTCCTTGCCCCTGCCACTACGCAGCAGGGTATCCAGGAACATGACATCGGCGGCGGCCGCAGCGACCACCACCTCTCCTTCCCCCGCGACCGGGTCCGCGATCTCGGTCACCGCGAGCACGTCCGGCTCACCGAATGCCTTGGCCTCCACTGCGCGCATCGCTCCACCCCTCTTGCCGTTCGTACGTCTGCCGAGACCTACCCTCCAACCTCTACAAAGGTTGAGGTCAAGCTCGAGGCGCCGAGTTCACCACGAGCGGAATCGACCGCCCGACGGAGTATCCGAGTTGTATGCCCGAGAGTCCCTCAACCTGCGGGGCAGCGCATATCGCGATCGCGGTGCGTGCCAGCGCTGGTCATAGCTTCATGCCGCCGACGTCGATGCTCGGCGCGGCGACAGCCGTCGCGTATCAGGAATCGGCGCGGCGCGAGCCCTGGCAGGGTGCGGCCGAAGCGAGGCTGTTCCGCTGAACGGTGCGATCCCGGTGAAGAATGCGGCCCAGGTCCTGGCGATACGCAGACCGGCGATACGCGGATCGAAAACTGACTCTGTACAGCCGATTACGGTGAATCGACGCGCATCCCAACTGCCGGGATGCCGCGTTGCCGGGTGGTTCGCGCTCGGGTAGCGCCGGTGATGCCGGACGCATATGCTCCTCCGCTAGATCCGAATCCGCTTGCCGGTGCGTATATTTGGCATGCGCTCCGCGCGGGTGGATGCGGTCGCACCGGGGCGTTCGTCTCGGTGCACGTGCGTGCGGAAGTGCAAAGCTTGTCGGAGTCATCGAATCCCAGGGGTGGCGAGTCGAATCCCGCTACCGGTACACGGCTACCGTTCGGGACGCTGGCGGGGTGCGTCGTAATCACCGCTCTCGCGGTGGGGGGCGCGGTATTCGCGGCACCCGGCAATATGCGAATCGGGGTGGCGATCGGCGGCGGTGTTGCGGCGGTGCTGCTCTGCGCGGCGATCACCGCGGCGGTGCACTATCGGTCGCAGGTCGAGCGGGCGCGACAGGAGGGCGCGGCGCGGGCCGGGCACGCCGAGGCGCGAACCGCGGCCATCATTACCGAGGCCGAGGCGCGACTCGCCGAGGGGCAGCAGCGAATTCAGGCGCTCACCGAGGCGGGCGCCACCAAGGCGCGGGAAGCCAGGGAGAGCGAGAATCGGCGCGCGGCGGCCATGGCGGCCTTCGCCGGCGCGGCCGGGCGCATGCAGGCCATGAGCACCTCCATGCTGGCGGAGCTGCGTGAGATGGAGCATCGGCACGGCGATCCCAAGGTACTGGCCGATCTCCTCGAGCTCGATCATCGCACCGCGCAGGCCGGGCGGCTCGCGGACAGTATCGCGGTGCTCAGTGGCGCGCGCTCCGGGCGGCGTTGGGCCAAACCCATTGCGATGGAGTCGATTCTGCGCGGGGCCATGGGGCGGGTCGCCGGTTATCAGCGCGTGCGACTGCGCGCGGTCACCGAGATCGCGATCGCCGGGCACGCCGCCGAAGGCGTCATGCACGCCCTCGCCGAACTCCTCGACAATGCCTGCAACTTCTCCCCGCCCACCACCGAGGTGCACGTCTACGCCGCCGAGGTCCCGGCGGGCGTGGTGATCACCATCGAGGACAGCGGCCTGGTGATGAGCGAATCCGCTTTGCGCCGAGCCGAATTGACCGTCTCGGGCAAGGGCGGCAATGTCGCGGGCTTCGGCGGCGGCCCGCACGCCTCCGGCATGGGCGGCAGTGCCTCCCGCATGAGCAGCGTGTCCGGTGTGAGCGGCAATGCTCCCGGTACGAGTGGCAACGCATCTGGCGTCGGGGCGGCGCAAGGCTCGAACACGGGCGGCAATTCCCTTGCGGGTGGCGGTATCTCCGATCTCTCCTCTCTTTCGGGCACGCGCCTGGGGCTGGCCGTGGTCGGCTATCTGGCCCGCAAGCATGACCTCACCGTCTCCTACCGCCCCTCCGCCATCGGCGGCACCGCGGTGGTAGTGGTGGTCCCCCGCGAACTCACCACCCGGATAGATCGCACCCCGGGCGCCCTGGGCTCCATCTCCCTGCCGGTACGCTCCCCCGCCGAACTCAGCCCCGGCGCGGCCCCGGCCCCGGCGAATGCCACCGCCCGTTCCGATACCGCCCCGGCCCTGCTGACCGTCGACATCACGCACACCGCCCCCACCCGCGTCGGCCTGCCCGGTAGCGATCCCAACCCCACCGGTCCGCTCCCACGCCGCGCCGAGATCTACTCCGGCACACCGTCGGTGGTTTCGTCCACTGAATCCGCGACCTCGGCACGCCCCGGTGCCGAACTTGCCGCCGGTGCGATGCCCAGCCGGGACGAAATCCCTTCGAGTACAACGCCGATCGCCCCGGCCGCCATAGTGGATGCCGCGCCGTCGCGGCAACCGAACCGCCCCGCGGACGGACCGGGGGCCGGGTCCGGCGCGAGCGAATCCAGCGCGCCCGTATCGTTCGGGATCGATCAGACTTCCCCGGTGCCGACGTCCCCCGGCACCGCGCGCCCCGCACGAATCGCCACACCCGACGGCACCGCCGGGGAAGATCGCGAGCACGCCGATACGACCACCGGATTCTCCGGCAGCACCGCGGTTTTGGCGGATCGAATGGTCGATGCGACTCGCGTCGAGCCGGTTCCGCCGGTTTCGACCGAACCCCGATTGCCCAAACGCGAGCGGGGCAAGACCTTGGCGGCGGTGCATCCGGAAGGGCTTGCGGCGCCGGATGTTCCGGCGGGCGGGTTGGCGCGGCCGGTTTCACCGGCGGCCATGGGGGCTTTTCAGCGGGCGGTGAGTGGGCGTGAGAACGCCGGTACCGCTAATCCTTCGGCCTTGGAGAGCGATAAATGATCTCGTCCGCGACACAGCTGGGTTGGCTGCTGGAGCAGCTGCTCACCCGCACCCCGCGCGCCAGGCATGCCCTGCTGCTGTCGGGGGACGGGTTGAAGATCTGCCACACCTCCGAGTTGGGGAATGACAGCGCCGATCAGTTGGCGGCGATAGCCGCTGGGATGCAGAGCCTTTCGCATGGCGCGTCGGTGGAGTTCGGTGACGGCCGGGGCGGGGTGCGCCAGTCCATGACCGAGTTCTACGGCGGCATCCTGTTCATCGTGGAGGCCGGGGTGGGCGCGCATATCGCGGTGGTCGCCGCGGAGGACGCCGATGCCGGGCTGGTCGGCCACAATATGCGCGAACTGGTGGAGCAGCTCGGCGAACATCTGGCCGCGGAGCCGCGGGTGCGCGATACCCGGGGAGCGAGCGTGTCGTGACCAGACCAGACGAGGATCCGGATCGGCTCTACACGCTGACCGGCGGCCGCAGCCGACCGGATTCGGACGCCTTCGATCTGGTCACTCTCGTTGTGAGCGAATGCGATCCGGCTCCGGGCATGCAATCCGAGCATGCCGCGATCCTGGAGATCTGCCGCTCCCCCACCGCCGTGGTGGAGATCGCGGCGGAACTGCGACTACCGGTCGGCATCGCCACCATTCTGCTGTCGGACCTGCTGCACGCGGGCAAGATCACCGTGCGGCATCCGCGGCACAACCCTGCCTCGCAATGGCATTCGCTGCCCGACACCACCACCCTGGAGAAGGTGCTCGTTGGACTCCGCAATCTTTGACCCCCGGCCTTCCCGCGCCGACGCACCCCTGCACGCCTCGGCCCACAGCGGTCTGAAGATCGTCATCGTCGGCGGTTTCGGCGTCGGGAAGACCACAATGGTGCGCGCTGTCAGCGAGATTCGGCCCTTGGACACCGAGGCCACCATGACGCAGGTGGGCTACGGCGTCGACGATCCGACGGGCGCGCCCGGTAAGACGACCACCACCGTCGCCTTCGATTTCGGCCGCATCACCATCGATACCGAACATGTGCTGTATCTGTTCGGAGCCCCCGGACAGGAGCGCTTCTGGTTCCTGTGGGATCGCCTCTTCACCGGTGCGCTCGGTGCGATCGTGCTGGTCGATCAGCGCCGAATCTCCGACTCCTGGTACGCGATCGACCGCCTCGAACATCAGCGCACACCGTTCATCGTGGCGTGCAACAACTTCGGTGAGACCTTCCGCCCGCAGCAGGTCCGCGAAGCGCTGGACCTGGAGCCGCATGTCCCGCTCGTCGATTGCGATGCCCGGCACCGTGATTCGTGCAAGCAGGTGCTGATCGCCCTGGTCGAATACCTCTACACCCCGGAGACCGTCCGATGACCTCGCCCGAGCAACAGCGGTGCCCGGTGCGACCGGGAGTGGTCCCGCTGAGCGGCCCGCGCTTCCACACCGATCCGCATCAGCTCTACAACGAGATGCGCCGCGAACACGGTGCGGTGGTCGCGGTCGAACTCCCCGGCGGCGTACCCGCCTGGCTGGTGGTCGGCTATCGAGAGATGCATCAGGTCACCAACAGCCCCGAGCTGTTCCCGCGCGATGTGAGCCTGTGGAACCAGTGGGGCAGCATTCCGGACGATTGGCCGCTGCTGCCGATGGTCGGTCAGCCCATGCCGTCCATCTACTTCACCGCGGGCGCGGAGCATCGCCGGCATCTGGCCATGGTGGAGCCCGCCCTGGAGTCGGTGGACCCCTTCGAATTGCGCAGGGTCTGTGAGAGTTTGGCGGATCGGCTGATCGACGCCTTCTGCGGTCGCGGCACCGCGGATCTGATGGCCGAGTTCGCCGAACCGCTGCCGGTGCTGGCCCTGGCCGCCCTGCTGGGCTTCTCCGATGCGGATGGCCCGCACCTGGCCTGGTCCATGAAGGTGATGGCGAATGGCGGTGCGGACGCGCAATCCGCGCATCTGCAATTCATGGGTCATATGCAGCGCCTGGTCGCGCACAAGAAGGCGATGCCCGGCGATGATCTGGTCTCGCGCATGCTGGCCTATCCGACCCCGTTCACCGATGAGGAGTACGTCAACGACCTGATGGCGATCACCGCCGCCGGGCATTTGACGACCTGTGACTGGCTCGGAAATTCGGTGCGGCTCATGCTCACCGACGATCGCTTCGCCGCCGCGCTCGGTGGCGGGCGGCGCAGTATCAGCCAGGCCATGAACGAGGTGCTGTGGGAGGAGAGCCCCACCTCGATTCTGGCCGGGCGCTGGGCGGCGCGCGATACCCGCCTGGCGGACAAGGTGATTCGCGCCGGTGATCTGCTGCTGCTCGGTTTGGCGGCGGCCAATACCGATCCGCATGTGCGCCAGCATGTTTCGGATTCCGTGCATACCGGAAACAATGCGCACTTCGCCTTCAGTCATGGCGAGTATCGCTGCCCGTTCCCGGCGCAGCATATTGCCGAGATCATCGCCAGGACCGGTATCGAGGTGCTGCTGGACCGGCTGCCCGATATCGATCTCAGCGTGCCCGCGCAGCATCTGCTGCGCCGACCTTCTCCCTTCATGCATGGAATGGCTTCGCTGCCAGTTCATTTCAGCCCAGTTCGCGCCGTCGGAGGTTTCCAGTGACTTGCCCACATGCCATGCCCATCGATCCGATGGTCGCCGATCTGGCCGGGGAGACCGCACGCCTGCGTGCGGCCGGACAGCTCACGCGTATCGAATTGCTCGGCGTACCCGCCTGGACCGTCACCGAGCACGCCCTGGCCCGGCAGCTGCTCACCGATACCCGCCTGGTCAAGGACATCAACGCGTGGGGTCTGTTCAGCTCGGGCGTGGTGACCCGGCAGTGGCCGCTGATCGGCATGATCGACGCGGGCCGCTCGATGTTCACCGTGGACGGGGACGAGCATCGGCGACTGCGGATCAAGACCACGCAGGCGCTGACCCCGCGCCGGTTGGAGGCGCTGCGGCCCTCGATCGAGGCGCTCACCACCGAGCTGCTCGACAATCTCGAGGCGGCCGGGCGCGAGGGCGAGATCGTCGATCTGAAGCAGGTTTTCGCCTATCCGCTCCCGATGCGGGTGGTCAGTGAGCTCATGGGTGTCGAGCGCGCGGATCAGCCCATGCTGTTGGACTGGTACAAGAAGTTCTTCTCCATGATGACGCCGCAGGATGAGCGGTTGCGGGTCATCGACGCGCTGGACGCGTACTTCACCGAGATGGTGCGCCGCAAGACCGCCGAACCGGGCGACGATCTCACCAGTGCGCTCATCCTGGCCGATGAGGGCGGCGACCCGCTCACCGAGGAGGAGGTGGTCGGCAATCTCAAGGCGCTGGTCGCCGCGGGCCATGAGACCACGGTGAGCCTGATCGTGAATACGGTGCGCGCCTTGCTCGCTCGCCCCGAACAGTTGGATCGGCTGCGCTCGGGTGATGTGTCGTGGAAGCAGGCCATCGAGGAGACGCTGCGCTATGACGGGCCGGTCACGCATCTGCTCATGCGCTTCGCGACGGAGGATATCGCGGTGGGCGACACCGTGATCGAGCAGGGCGAGGGCGTGGTGATCTCCTATCGGGCCGTCGGTCGCGATACCGCGGTGCACGGCGAGGACGCCGATGAATACGACATCACCCGCCCGACCGCGAGCCGCAATATCTCCTTCGGCTACGGCCCGCACATCTGCCCGGGTGCGGCCCTGGCGCGGCTGGAGGCGGCGATCGGCCTGCCCGCTCTGTTCGAGCGCTTCCCGAGCCTGAAGCTCGCGATTCCGGATGCGGAGATCGCGCACCTGCCGGTCCTGACCCAGAATGACCTGGCGGCCTTCCCCGTTCACATCTGACGAGCCGACCCTCACATACCGGGCACGTCCCCGCTCTACCGGCAACCTCCTGGCATGCTGTGGCGCGTGAGGACCAAGGGAGCATGGATTTCAGTGGTGGCGTGCGCGGTGCTGGTCACCGCCGGTTGCGGGGACAACACCGATGCGAAGGCCATTTCCGGTACCCCGCAACCGAGTACACCGCGCGATCAGCTGGTGCTGACCGCCGCGGAGTTCCCGGCGGGGACCAAGGCGCTGGATCTACCGCCGGAGAAGCTGCGCTCCAGCGTCACCGATCTCGGCGATATCATGGCCAACTCCACGGTGACGCCACCGGAATGCCGTGGGCCGCAGATCGATCTGGCGGCGCTCACCAATGATCTGCTCGGTGACTCCGCCATTGCCGCCGCCGCGACCGACGATATGGATGTCTACATCGAATTCGTCTCGGGCAAGACCCTCGACCTGACTCTCATGATGGACACCAATGCCAAGTGCGCGCATTTGACCTCGACCAGCACGGTCGATGGCAAGCAGGTGGACACCACGGTCGATATGGAGAAGCTGCCCGCGCTGGCCGGGGTCGACTCGGTGGCGTACAAGGCCACCAGCACCTCTGTCCTGCCCGATACCGCGCCCATGACGCGCACCGCGTTCCAGGGCTGGGCGACCCTGCGCGGACTCACCGTGACCGCGCGTTCGGCCGCCCTCTCCGGCGCGCCGGACCAGGCCGCCTTCGAAAAGTTCTTCACCGACGCCGTCGAGAAGGTACGCAAGGCGAAGTAGCACGGCACTATGGGTGCATGCCACCCGTTCCGCCCCAGGCCGATATCGCCGAGTTGCTCGAACAGTCCCGCAGACTGCTGGACTCGGCGATATCAACGGTCACCGCGAACAGATCCGCCGAGCAGGTGGTGCGAATCAGCCCCGATGCCGCGCACTGGGGTACGGATCTCCACCGCATGCTGCGCGAGGTGCGCTCGGAGACCACCCTGGCCATATCCAGTCCGATTCGATTGGAGCGCAGGTACTCCCGCGGCGGGACACTGTTGCAGGAGTTGCATCGGACCGGAAAGCAGGTGCGGTTACTGCTCTCGCCGGGCTATGCCGGTACCCGCGAGCCGGATCTGTATTCCCGTGCGTTCCAATTGAATTCGCAGGTGCGGGTGACCTCGACGGAGTTCTGCAACACGATAGTCATCGATCGCCGGACGGCGGTGCTGTGGAACGGTCCCGAGGCGGCCGACCCGCGCGGGCTCATCGTCACCGAACCCATGGTGATCCAGGCGATTCACGAATTCAGCATGCGCGCGTGGTCCGCGTCCCGGCAGTTCCGCGATCATCTGCGCGAGGCCGAGTTCGACGAGGTGTCGATCGCGGTCGTGAACATCCTCAATTCCGGCCTGAAAGATGAAGTGGCAGCGCGCAAGCTGGGCATCTCGCTGCGCACCTATCGACGGCATGTGGCCGATCTGATGCTGCGATTGGATACCACCACGCGGTTCCAGCTCGGCGTGCGCGCCGCCGAGCTGGGGCTGCTGCGATAGTCGGGGGCTCCGCTCAGCGCGGGGTGCGCGCCGCATCCGGGTGTGCGGCAACGTATCTCTTGGCCGCGGCGTAGTCGGCCTTACCGCTGGGCTGGCGGGTGACCTGCGGGACGATCCAATAGCTGCGCGGCGCTTTGTATCCCGCGACCTTGGTGCGAACATGCGCGTCCACCTCGGCCAGATCCAGGTCCACGCCGGGGCGCGGCTGAAGTACGGCGGCCACTCCTTGTCCGAATCGTTCGTCGTGGACTCCGATCACCAAGGCGTCGAAGACTTTCGGATGTGCGGTGAGCGCGCCCTCGACCTCCTCGGGAAAGACCTTCTCACCACCGGTATTGATGCACTCCGAACCGCGCCCGAGCAGGGTCACGGTGCCATCGGCCTCATAGCGCGCGTAATCACCCGGCACCACATAGCGTTCGCCGTCGACCTGCACGAAAATGGTGGCGCTCTTCTCGGGGTCCCTGTAGTAGCCCAGCGGTACGTGACCACTGCGGGCCATGCGGCCGACCGCGCCCGGGACGGGATCGAGCAGTCTGCCGTCCTCGTCCAACAGCACGGTCTGGGCATTGAACTTCACTCGTGGACCCTGCGAATGGTCGGCGTCCTTGCCGACCACGGCCAGGCCGGTGCCGCCGCTCTCCGAGGAGCCGATCACATCGGTGATGAAAAGGTTCGGAAACTCTCGTACGTATTGCTGTTTCAGCGCATGTGAGAAGAGCGCGGCATGGCTGCTGAAGGCCCACAGGGATGAGGCGTCGTACTCGGCCGAGCGATACGCCTCGAGCAGTGGACGGGCCATGGCATCACCGACCACGGTGAGGACATTCACACGGTGCCGCTCGACCGTCCGCCACACCTCGTGCGCGTCGAACCGCGGAACGAAAACCAGTGTGCCGCCGGAGTTCAACGTCATGAAGGCCGCCCACTGCGCGGCCCCGTGGATGAGCGGTGAGAGCGGAGCCATCACCAATCCCGCCGGTGCGGCGGCGGCATTGTTCGCCAGCTCCCACTCATCGGCGACGTATTCGCCGGTGACATGGTTGATACCGCCGCCGAGGGCACGCCAGACATCCTCGTGCCGCCACATGACGCCCTTGGGCATACCGGTGGTGCCGCCGGTGTACAGGATGTAGAGGTCGTCGCCGCTGCGCGCGCCGAAATCTCGGTCGGGCGAGTTGTTCGACAGTGCCGCAGCGTATTCCGTGCCACCGTAGCGGGTGAAATCGCCCGCGCCGCCATCCTCGATGACCACGACCTCGGTGAGTTGCGGGGTATGCGGCAGCACCTCGGCGACGATGTCCGCATAACCACGCTCGTGCACCAGTGCCTTCAGATCGGCATTGTCGGCGATATAGCGCACCTCCTCGGCGACGTAGCGATAGTTGACGCAGACCAGCACCGCGCGCAGCTTGTACACCGCGAGCATGCTCTCCAGCGCCTCGATGGAGTTGCGCGAGTAGATGCCGACGTGGTCTCCGTGCCCGATCCCCTTGGCGGACAGGTGATGTGCGAGCCGATTCGCCCGCTCATCCAGTTCGCGATAGGTGAGCGAGCGATCGCCACAGCTGATGGCGAGGCGGTCGGGCACCGCGTCGACGGCGTGTTCGAAGAGGTCTGCGACATTGAAGGCCATAGGTTGAAACCGTTCTGGGACAGTGGCTTACGTAGACCGCAAGCGCGGAGTGCACCCAGCCTGGCAGTGCGCGGCACCGCCCGGGAGATACCTGCGCGGCAGGAACCTGCCGCATCTGGCAGCAACCTGCCGCGAGTATCCGGTCTCGCGTAGCACGGCATCTCTCGGCCCGTTCGTCCGCTCGACGACTGTCCGGAACGGGCTGTTCGTCCGTCTGACGCGCTGATGTCACACGACACGCTCTCCGGTCTGGTTTGCTTTGCTACCGTCGAGTTCGCGACACCCCGCAAGGCTAGGAGCACGCCATGGGCATTATCGCCATGATCATTATCGGCCTCATCGCCGGAGCCATCGCCCGCCTCCTCGTACCTGGCAAGGAAGATTTCGGCTGGATCGGCACCATCCTGCTCGGCATTGTCGGCGGTTACGTCGGCGGCACCCTGGGCAGTATGGTCTTCGCCCCCCACAAGTTCAGCGTGCACCCGCCGATCGAGCACACCTTCCTCGGTGCCATCGTCGGCGCGGTAATCATCCTGCTGGTCTACAAGTTCATTCGCGCCCGCGTCTGAACCCACTCCTCATCCCGGCCGAAAGCGCGCCGGGATGACGGGGCTCAGTTCGTGGCGTGCACCATGCGAGGTTGGTTGCCGGGCTTCGAAATTCGGGCGCGGCCCGTCAGGTCCGCGAGGATGTCCAGGGCGGTGGCGTCCCGGACCTCGGCGAAACCCGTGGTTCGCAGTACCTCGGCCATCTCCTCCGGGGTGAAGTAGCTCAGCCACGGTTCACCCACCGCGCGGACGCGTTCGGCGCGGGCGGCCATTTCGGCGCGGTCCGACTCGGTGCGGCCGGGTGAGATGTAATCGAAGACGACCTGGGACGGGTGTGCCTGTCCCGCTATGTATTCCAGGGTCGAGAGTATCGCCTCACGCGTCAGGTACATGATGACGCCGAGCCAGACGAAGACGGCGGACTTCTCACGGTCGAAGCCCGCGGCGGCCAGACCCTCTGCCAGGGTGCGTGTTTCGAAGTCGACGGGAACGAAGGTCACCGACTCCGGGATGGGGATTTCGGAGTCCTCCAGCCGCCAGCGCTTCCACGCCTGGGTGTCCGGGTGATCGACCTCGAATACCCGCACCTCGGGAAAGGGATTACGGTAGGCGAAGGTGTCCAGGCCCGCGCCGACGATCACCACCTGGCGGGTGCCCGCGGCCACGGCGGCGGCGACCGTCTCCTCCGCGAAACGGGCTCGGGCGGCCAGGAACAGCCTGCGGCGGCGCGACCAGTCCGCGTTGTCGGCCGGGGCATCACTCGGCGCGGCATTGCGCTCGGCGATCACCGACTCCTCGACGCCGAGTATGCGCACCGCGAGCGGATCGGTGAAGAGTCGTGGTTCGTCCGCCATCTGGTGATAGGCCCGCGCGTACGCGGTGGCCAGGGCGGTTCGACTCGGTTGACCGTGCTCCATGAATTACAGCCTTCCCGGCCCGTACAGGCCGCGCAATCGCAGATCGGTCACATATTTGCCGATGAGTCGCGAATTCAGGTGCGGGATATCGTGATCCGGGCCGATCTCGGCGGCCTGCACCGCGGCTTGAAAACGCTTGGCGGGCAGGGCCGAACCCGGGATCGGCATGGCAGGGTGGCGGTAGGCGTGCAGCAGCGGCAGCACCGAAGCTTGGCGCTGCTGTTCCGGGAGGGCGCGCAGCGCCGTTTCGAAGCGGGAGAACCAGGTGCCGTAATCGTCGAGACGGTCGATGTGATGACCGTCCTCGATCAGCCAGTCGACGAAGGAGTCCAGGGAGATGCCGTCATCGTGCGGGTTGAACACATCGAAGGTCTGGAATCCGGTGGTCTGCGCACCCAGGACGGTGATCGCCTCGGCGGTGAAGTCGGCGGGCAGACCGTCGTAGTGGGCCCGCAGCCGATTGCCGTGGGAATCGGTGCGGTAGAACGACTTCGGGGCGATACCGGTGGCGAGCAGGCTCAGCAGCAGGCGGCTGAACATATCGGTCAGGTTGAACTGCCCGGCGTATCGGCTGTGCGCCAGGATCATATCGGAGCGGAAGACCGCGACCGGGAGCCCGCACAGGTCGTGCGCCTCGCGCAGCAGGACCTCACCGGCCCATTTACTGGTGCCGTAGCCATTGGCGTAACCGTCGCCGATGGTGCGCTCGGCGCTGATCAGGCGGATATCGCCGTCCTCGTCGAACAGTTCCGGATCGACCTGATCGGCCACCGCGACGGTGGACAGGTAGGTGACCGGCTTCAGGCGGGAAGTCAGTGCGAGCCGGATGATTTCGGCGGTGCCGACCACATTGGGGCCGAACAACTGACCGTAGGGCAGGACGTGATTGACCAGGGCGGCCGGATGCACGATGAGATCGACGGTCTCGGCCAATCGCAGCCAATCCGCTTCGGGCAGAACGAAGTTCGGCTCGGCGATATCTCCAGGGAGGACGACCAGCCTGCGCGCGGCCAGTTCCCGGTATTCGCGCAGCAGCTCCGCATCACCGGAGTCGAAGGCGGCATCGAGTCGAGCACGGGCCGATTCGACGGTACCGCCGCGCACGATGCAGATGACAGTGCCGTCCGAAATATCCACCCGGCGTAGCCATTCCAGGCATAGGAAGCGGCCGAGATAGCCATTGGCTCCGGTGAGCAGCACGGTTCGCGGCTGTTCCACGATGCCCGGCAGCTCGGGAGCCGCCGCCAGGGTCGCGGAATCGATGAATTCATCGAGAGTCAGATCGGCCGCGCGCACCAGGGGACCGGGACCGTGCACCGAGCCGACGGTGGGACGCCGCTCCGACGAATCCCGCTCCAGCTCTATATATCTCGCCACCGCGGCCAGATCATTGGCCGGGCTGACGATTACGCTCACCGGCACCTCGATACCGAGAATCTCGCCGAGCAGGGTCGAGAACGACAGCGCCGAGAGCGAATCCCCACCCAGGTCGGCGAAGTGCGCATCGGGGCGTAGATCGCCTGGCGCACAACCCAGTAGCGCACCGGCTGCACGACCGACCGTCTCCAGCACCGGTGCGTGTTCCGCGGCCTGCCGCAGGTTCGCGAGCTCCTGCGCCTGCGCGGCCGCCAGCTCGCCGTAGAGCGCTTCCAGCCGCTCCCCGTAGCGCTCTTTGAACTTGGGCCGCAACAACTTGCCGAGGCCGGCGAGCAGTCCGTTCTCCACACTGAACGGTTCGGTCTCGATCAGGAAAGCCCTTGGTATCTCATATGATTCGAGCTCGTCCTGCTTGGCCAGCCGCTGCAGCGACTCGGTCAGCGCTTCCCGCAGTGCCGGGCTGGCGGCGGCGTCGAGCCCGGCGGGCAGCGCGTCCGCGGTGGGCACGATGACGGCCAGCAGATACGCGCGCTCACTGTTGCCGTAAATATAGATCTGCCGAATCAGTGGACTGGTGGCGTACACCGCCTCCAACTTCGCGACGGTGACGAATTCACCCTGCGACAGTTTGAGGACGTTATTGCGCCGGTCCACATAGACCAGCTCGTCCGGCCCGAGTTCGGCGACGATATCGCCGGTGCGATAGAACCCGTCCGCGTCGAAGATCTCGGCGGTGATCTCCGGCCGTTTGAAGTAGCCGGGAATCATGACCGTGGTCTTGAGCAGCAATTCCCCACGCGGATAAGGCTTATCGGTCGCGAAGTAGCCCAGCTCGGGCACATCGGCGAGCCGGTAGTCGATGACCGGCGGCCGATTGAGCCGATTGTCCATCAGGACCGCGCCACCGGCCTCGGTGGAGCCGTATCCGTCATGCAGCTCCAGCTCGAGCAGCGATTCCATGAAGGTCTTCATCTCGGCCGAGACGGGTGCGCTGCCCACGATGGCCCCGAACAGCCGTCCACCCATAACGCGTTCCCGCAGTTCGGTTTTCACCTCGAGCATGGCGTCGTCGCGGTCGATTCCCGCCGCCACCCGCGCGCCGACCTCACCGAGGAATCGCTGGAACAGCATGTCGCAGACCCGCGGTACGAAGAAGAATTCGGTCGGCCGCACCAGGGCGATGTCCTCGAACAGCGTCGACAGGTCACTGGCCGCCGCGAAGTAGGCGGTCCCGCCGCGTGACAACGCACCCAGCAGCGACAGTCGCCCGGCCACATGACTCATCGGCATATAGCTGAAATTGATTGCGGGAATGGGTGATTGCGCCGCACCGCCGGTCCACATGGCGCTCACCAGCCGAGCCGGATAAATGGCGCCCTTCGGCGCACCGGTGCTCCCGGAGGTGTAGATGAGCAACGCCAGCGCATCGGCATCGACCACGACGGGTTCGACGGGCGGCAGCACCCGCCCGCGCGCGAGGACCTCGGTGAGCGTCTCGACGACTATCGGACGACCATCCCGCGCGAGCCGTTCCCGCGCGGATTCCACCGCCGCAGAGTGGTAGTCGTCATCCGCGTGGAAATCGATGACCATCACCACGGGGGTCATATCCGCCGGGATCGCCTCCAATACCGGAGCAAGCAACTCCGCACTGGTCACCAGCACCCGGGGCGCGGTCTCCCCGAGTATCGAATTCCATTGCGCCACCGAACCGCTCGCCTGTAGCGGCACACTCACCAGCCCGGAGAGCTGGCAGACCAATTCCACTGTCGTGTAATCGGCGCTGGTGAACCCCAGCGTCGCGACGAAATCCCCCACCCGCACCGGATCTCCGGAGTCGCCCACACCGTCCACCGGCTCCGTATCGGAGCCGCGCGCCGCATCCACCCGTGCCGTACCGGCTCCGTGCGCCCAGGCCGCCCGCACCGCCCCGACCCGCTCCCCGAGCTCGCCGTAGGTGATGGTCTCGAACCGCTCCAGCAACCGCCGGGTCCGGCGCCCGGCCCGGTCGGTGACCACCTCGTACGCCCGCTCTCCGAGCGCGGGCCGCTCCGAGTACCGCATCAGCACCGTCGAGACGATCTCCGCGGGCCCCAGACCCTCGCGCCGAATCGCCTCGTTCACCTCGCCGAGCTGCAAAGCGGCATGAACCTGCGCATCCGCCAGCAGTTCGCCGATCCGCTGCCTGCGCGCAGCCTCTGACGTGCCACTACCCACGACGACCCCTCAGACGTTTAGCATCGCTAACCAGATTACGGTCCACCCGCAACCCAAGAATGTCAAGCATCTACCCAATCCGCCCAAAGAGCCCGCGAATCAACACCCTCGCCTACCGACCGGCAGGGCATCCTCCACGTGTATGCGCTCGCGCGGGCGCGCACTCGACGTTTGCCAGTGCCATTACACGCGTATCGAAGGACCCACAGGGTTCCGCTAGCCGGCGAAGCCGAGGCGGCGGGAGATGATTCGCGCGGAATCCATTGCCTGGTGGGCTGTTTCGGTGAAGCGGGTCGCGGGCAGCCGGTAGGAGGGGCCGGAGACGCTGAGGGCGGCGATGATTCGGCCGTCGCTGTCTCGAATGGGAGCGGCTATGGCGTTCAGGCCGATCTCGAGCTCCTCTTCGCAGGCCGCCCAGCCCTGTCGCCGAACCTGTTCGAGTTGCGCTCGGAGGGTCGGGAGGTCGGTAATCGTATTGGGCGCGAAGGAGTCCAGGCGACGGGTCAGTCGGGTGCGGAGTTCGGGGGCGGAGAGTTCGGCGAGCAGCACCTTGCCGCTGGAGGTGGCGTGGGCGGGGCAGCTCTGGCCGATCCAGGTGCGCAGGGCGACACCGGCGGAGCCGACCGCTTCGGCGACATTGACTATCCGGTCGCTGTCGAGGATGGCGATATTGGTGGTCTCACCCACGCGGGCGGCCAGATCGTCGCAGATGTCCTGGCTTTGCCGCGGCAGGTCCATATGGGCGCTGGTGGATCCCGCCAGGCGCACAATGGTGAAGCCGAGCCGGTACTTCCCCCGCTCGGAGAGTTGTTCCACATAGCCGCGGGATTCCAGCACCGCGATCAACCGCGACACCGTGGATTTGTGCACCCCGAGTTCGGCCGCGATCTCGGTGACCCCGGCCGCACCCAACTTGGCCACGATCTCGAGAGCGGTCAGCGCGCGGTCGACCGACTGCACCGCTGCCGCGCCTTCCCGCGGTTTGCCGGACCCCTCGCCCGCTCGCATAGCCATAACACGTCCAGTGTAGGTGTCGCGCTCACCGCGCCGCCGCCTTGATCAGGTCCGCGCACTTCTCCCCCATTGCCATGATGGTGATATTCGGGTTCACCGCGGGCAGTTTGGGCATGGCGGAGGCATCGACGACCCGGAGGTCGCGGACGCCTTTGACCCGTAATTCGGGGTCCAGCACCGCCATCGGATCGCTGCTCGTGCCCATGCGGGCGGTGGCGGCGGGGTGGTAGACGGTGTTGTGGGTGCGGTGCATGTAGTCGATGAGGTCGGCGTCGGTGACGGCCGCGGGGCCGGGGGCCAGTTCGCGCGCCACCCAGTCGCGCAGCGGCGACTGTTCGGCTATCCGGCGCGCCAATCTGATGCCGTGCAACATGATTCGCTCGTCATGGCCGTCCGGATCACTGAAGTAGCGCGGGTCCACCCGGGGCTTGTCGCGGAAGTCGCGGGAGCGGAGGCGGACCGTGCCGCGCGAATGCCCCTGTGTCACATTGGGGGTGAGGCAGAAGCCGTTCTCGGTGGTGGGGTAACCCCAGCGGACGGTGTTCATATCGAAAGGCACACTGCCGTAATGCATCATGAGGTCGGGTACGCCGAGCCCGCCGTCGACGGTGGCGAAGACGCCGATCTCCCACCACTGGGTCGAGGTGGTGACCATGGGGCGCGACGCCTCCCAGAACACCAGGCCCTCGACATGGTCGTCGAGATTGGAACCGACGCCCGGCGCATCGACTCGAACCCGAATTCCCATATCCCGCAGGTGTTCCGCCGGACCTATACCGGACAACATGAGCAGTTTCGGGGTATCGATGGCACCGGTGCTGATGATCACCTCGCGACGCGCGTGCACCGTGTCGAAGCCGGTCAGATCCGGTCTGCGATACCGCGCACCGATCGCGGAATCGGTTTCGTCGAACAAGATTTCGCTGACCCAGCAGCCGGTGCGCACCTCCAGATTCCGCCGCTGCCCGATGATCGGATGCAGGTACGCGTGCGAGGACGACATGCGGGTGTTGTCGCCGTCGGCGTTGATCTGGAACCAGCCCGCGCCATTGCGGACCGTCTCACCCCGATTGAACTGCACCGTGGGCAATCCCACCCGCGCTGCCGCCTCCAGCACGGCGTATCCGCACGGGTCCTTGGGCGGGATATCCAGCAATCGCACGGGTCCGGTGCGCCCGTGCCGTTCCCCGGGCACCTCGCTGTTCTCCAGTTTGGTGACGTAGGGCAGCAGCCCATCCGCACCCCAGCCTGCCGCGCCGAGAGCCTCCCACTCATCGAGGCCCTCGGCGGGCGGCCAGAACGCGATACACGAATTGTGCGAGGAGCAGCCGCCCAGCACCTTGGCGCGGGCGTGGCGCAGGAAGCTGTTCCCGCTCTGCTGCGGCTCCACCGGATAGTCCCAGTCGTAACCGGATTCGAGCAGCAGCATCCAATCGGCCAGCCGCAGGATGCTGTCGTCGCCGACATCCGAGGGTCCGGCCTCGATCAAACAGACTGTGACGGAGGGGTCTTCGCTGAGCCGGGCGGCAACCACGCAACCGGCCGAGCCGCCGCCCACGATCACATAGTCGAAGGTGTCGCTCATGCCGCCGCCTCGGTGGCGGGTGCGGCATGCGAGGCGAGCACACCGATGACGCGAGTTCCCCTGAGCGCGTACCAGATCAGGCCCGCGCCCAGGATCGCGCCGATGTAGATGAACGCGCCCCAGGTGTTGTACCAGGGTCCGCCGTAGACGGCCTCGCGCGGCCAGGCCAGGTTGACGGCCATGCCCAAACCCCACAGCACGGCGACGATATTGACCGGCATGCCCCAGCGGCCCATGGTGAAGTAGCCGCTCTCGGCGAGATCGCTCGGCGGCCAATTGCCCTTGATCCGCTGCCACAGCATGGGCGCGGTGACCATCAGGTAGGCCAGGTAGATCATGATGACCGCGATGGAGGTCAGCACCGTGAACACCTGCGGCTGACCGATATTGATGACCAGAATGAGCGCCGAGAGCACCCCGATGATCACCGCCGGAACGACCGGCGCGGAGTGCTTGACGCTGAGCTTGGCAAGCTTCTCGGAGAACGGCAGGGCGTTGTCACGGGCCATGGCGAAGGTCAGGCGAATACCGGCGGTGTGTACGGCCAGCGAGCAGACGATCACCGCGATGACGATGCACACCAGGAACACGCGGCCCAGCCAGCCCGACATCACCTGCTGCACAATGTATTGCAGGCCACCGTCGGTGGTTCCCAGCTTCTCGTCGGTCGGATTCGGTGCGGCCATGACAGCGAAGACCAGGATCGCGCCGCCGATGACGAATGAGGCCAGCAGGGCGCGCAGAATCGCCTTGGGTGCGGTGCGCCGCGGTTCGACGGTCTCCTCACCGAGCGAGCTCGCGGTATCGAAGCCGTACATGACATAGCCCGAGGCCAGCGAGGCGATCAGGAAGGCGCTCAGATATCCGCCGCTCTGACCCGCGCCATATCCGTTGGTGGAGAAGAACACGCTCGGCCCGCGAGTGACGTGCAGTCCGAGAATGATCGCGATGAGCACGGCCGCGATGAGTTCGATGAATACACCGGTGCTGTTGATCATCGCCATCAGCTTCACGCCGAAGGCGTTGACCACGGTGGTGAAGATGATCAGCACGGTCCCGAGAATGACGGCATTGGTGGCGTAGTCGTGCTCACCGGTGCCGTCGCCCACTATCTGGAATCCGCTCCACAGGCGTGGCAGATTCAATTGCATGGCCAGTACCACCGCCGAGAGCGTGACAATCGAGGCGGTGAGCATGAGCCATCCCGCCGACCAGCCGACAATCCGGCTGCCCAGCTTCTTCGACCAGTTGTAGACCGAGCCCGCGACGGGATACTTCGCCGACAATTCCATGAAGCACAGTGCCACGGCCAACTGGCCGACGAATACCAGCGGCCAGGACCACAGATAGCCGGGACCCGCTGTGCCGTAACCGAAGTAGAACATCTGGAAGGTGCCGGTGAGAATGGAGATATAGCTGACACCGGCGGCGAAACTCGAGAATTTCCCGATACTTCGGCTCAGGGATTCCCGATAGCCGAATTCTTCCATGCCATGGTCGCTGAGGGCTGCGGTGGGTGCGGGGGGACGGGTGGTCGTCATGACGGCCCAACTTTCGAGAAAAGCAGCTGGAACATATTCAGTTGTCGTTGTCGGCGAACCAACCGCCCACCGTTGGTGCGGTGTTGTGCCATATGTGTTTGGTCTCCTGGTACTCGGCCAAACCGCTGGGGCCGAGTTCGCGGCCGGTGCCCGAGCGGCCGAAACCACCCCATTCGGCCGCGGGCGTGTAATAGCCGAAGTCGTTGAGCCACACCGTGCCGTGCCGCAGTGCGCGCACCATGCGTTCGCCCAGGGCGGCATCGGCGGTGCGGACGCCTGCGGCCAGGCCGTAGGCGGTGTCATTGCCCAGCGCCAGCGCCTCGGCTTCGGTGCCGAACCGCTCGACGGTGAGGATGGGGCCGAAGGTCTCCTCCTGCACCAGGCGCATCCAGCGGCGGCAGTCGTCGAAAATGGTCGGCGGATAGAAGCTTCCGGATCGCAACGCCGGATCGGTGGGGCGTTCACCGCCGGTGATCAGCGTCGCGCCCTCCGCAATGCCCAGTGCCACATAGGCTTCCACTTTCGCGCGGTGCTGTTCGGAGACGAGCGGCCCGGTCTCACTGGCCGGGTCCAGGCCCGGACCGAAGCGGATGCTCTCCGCGCGACGTGCCAGTTCGGTGACGAAGCGGTCGGCGATGGCCTCGTGCACGATCAAACGTGTTCCGGCCGAACAGACTTGACCGGAGTGCAGGAAGGCCCCGGTGAGCACGGCATCGACGGCACTGTCGAAAGCGGCATCCGGGAAGATGATGTGCGGATTCTTTCCGCCCAGTTCGAGGGCGACCTTGGTGATGTGCGCGGCGGCGGTGCGGGCGATGGTCGCACCCGTCTCCGCGCCACCGGTGAAGGAGATGAGGTCGACATCCGGGGTATCGGTGAGCGCGGAACCCACTGTCGCACCGCTGCTTTGGATCAAATTGAGCACGCCGGGCGGAACCCCGGCTCGGTCGATGAGTTTGACCAGTGCGATGGTGCTCAGCGGTGTGACCTCGCTCGGCTTGGCCACCATGGTGCATCCGGCGGCCAGCGCGGGTGCGATCTTCCAGGACATCTGGAGCAGCGGATAGTTCCACGGCGCGATGAGCGCGCAGACACCCACCGGTTCCCGCACCACGCGGCTGATGACGGCGGGATCGCCGGTATCGACGAGCCGATCCGCCGGTGTGCTCGCCAGGTTCGCGTAGTACCGGAATACCGCGATCACATCGTCGATATCGATATAGCTCTCGCGCAGGGTTTTTCCGGTATCGAGGGTCTCGATCCGCGCTATCACATCGCGCTCGGCATCGAGCAGCTCGGCAATGCGCAGCAGGTAGCCGACCCGCTCCGCCAATGACGTCTGCGGCCAGCCACCGGTATCGAATGCGGCCCGCGCGGCGGCGACCGCGCCCACCGCATCGGCCCGATCGGCCTCGTCGATGGTCGCGATCACCGAACCATCCGCCGGATTCAGGATCTCCCGGATACCGCCGCCCGCGGCATGTACCCACTTGCCGTCGATATACAGATTCGGCGGACTACACAGCTCGTCTTCCAACATCATTCGCCGATCCTCTTGCGGGCCCACTCATGGAATTCGGCGATGTGGTGTTCGGCCGGTACCAGTACGCCGCCCTTGCGATAGGCGCGCGAGGACATGGCGGGCTGGGTGCGCTCACATGCGGCGAAGTCCTGTTCGTTCACCCTGTGGAACAGTTCCACGGAATGGTCGAGCACACCCCCGGATTCGATGACATCCGGTGCGTACAGCCAATCGCATTCGACAATGGTGCGGTCGTGCGCCATCGGATACATGCGATGGAAGATGACGTGATCGGGGACCAGATTCACGAATACGGTGGGGCGAACGGTGATGGCGTAGTACTTGCGATCCTGCTCCGGGGCCAGGCCGGGCAGCGGATCGAAGCCCGGTCGGCCGTCGACGGTGAATCCGTCTATGCGCTCACCGAATTCGGCTCCGTGGCCGACGTAGTACTGGGCCGCGAAACCGCCCGCGAACTCGGGCAGCACCTCGACGAGTTCGGGGTGGATGGTGGCGCAGTGATAGCACTCCATGAAGTTCTCGACGATGAGCTTCCAATTGGCCGCCACGTCGTAGACCACGCGTTTGCCGACAGCCAGATCAGCCATGGCGTAATGGTCGATGGCGGCCGGATCGCCGAGGCGGGCGGTGGCCGCGCCCATCACCTCGGTTTCGAAGGACGGCGGGTCATCGGCCAGGCACACCCAGGCATAGCCGAGCCACTCCCGCAGCGCGACCGGGATGAGCCCGTAGGCGACCCGGTCGATGGGCGCACCCGAATCATCCTGGAGTGAACCGAGATTCGGGGCAGCGACGAGCTTGCCGTCGAGTCCGTAGGTCCAGGCGTGGTAGGGGCAGCGCAGATTGCGGCGCACCTGTCCTTCCGGTTCGGTGCAGATCATCGCACCGCGATGGCGGCAGATATTGAGGAAGGCGCGCAGCTCACCATCGTGGCCACGCACCACCAGCACACTCTCCCGGCCGACCTGAACGCGCCGGAAGGCCCCGGCGTCGGCCAGCTCCGAGGAGCGGGCCGCGCAGAACCACATCTGTTCGAAGATGTGCTCCTGTTCGGCGGTGAAAATGGCTGGGTCGCAGTAGTACTCACCGCCGAGGGTGGGGATCAGATCCGAGGTCACAGGGATACCAGCCTTTGCGGAGCGAACAGGTCGATGGGGTGGCGGGTGCCGCCGGTCATGGCCAGGTCGGCGAGGATCTCGCCGACCACGGGCACGAATTTGAAGCCGTGACCGGAGAATCCGCACGCCACCGTGACGGCGGTATGCGCGGGATGGCGGGCTATGACGAAGTGCTGATCGGAGGTGTTGGAGTACATGCAGGTGGCCGCGTGCAGCAGGCGACCGGCCAGCGCCGGGAGCAATTCGGTGACGCGGGTGCGCATTTCGGTGATCTCGTCCGGGTGGACTTCCCGGTCGATGGTGTCCGTGGTGCAGGTGATGCCTTTGCGGAAGAAGGCGGTCTTCACGCCGCCGTCGGGGCCGTCGATGGCGGGGAAGCCGTATATCTGTGCGCCCTCGTCGTTTTCGGCGATGTAGATGGGATCGCGCTCGAACTTGGCGGTGCCGACGACCGGATCGAGCCAGTACATGACCTGGCGTTCGATCTCGATGCCGATGCCCAAGTCCGCCAGCAGTTCCGGGGCCCAGGCGCCGGGGCAGATCACCAGCTGCCCCGCCGTATGGCTGCCCGCCGCGGTGGTGACGGTGACGCCGCCGCCGGTCTCCTTCCACTCCTCGACCTGTTCGCCGAAGCGCAGGTCGGCTCCGGCGCGGGCGGCGAGCTCGAGGTGTGCGCCCACGGTCAGTTCGGGCCTGGCGAAGCCCGCCTGCTGTTCGTACAGGCCGATGAAGTTCGGCTCCGGCGTGAAATTCGGGAAGGCCCGCCGGATTTCGGTGGAGTCCATGATCTCGTGCGGCAGGGACCATTCCCGGGAGGCGCGGATACTGCCCGCGACCGTGAGGCTCTCGGCCGGGCCGACATACAGGCCGCCGGTGAGGCGGTACACCTCGTCGCCGGAGTCCCGGGCGAGCTGCGCCCATAATTCGTAGGCGCGCAACAGCAGTGGCACATAGGCCGGGTCCTCGAAGTAGGACTGGCGGATGATGCGGGAGCCGCCGTGGCTGGAGCCCCTGTTGTGCGCGGGTGTGAACTTCTCCAGGCCCAGGACCCGGTGTCCGCGCGCAGCCAGGTGATATGCGGCGGCGCTGCCCATTCCGCCCAGACCGATGACGATGACGTCGTAGGTGTCGGACATATTTTACCTCCGGATCAGCGACATCTCGGGATCGACCACCGGCTCGGTATGCACGTGAGCGGTGAATGTCGTTGCCAGATAGTCGATGTGGACCTCATCGCCGGGTCGCGTCTCGCTGGGCAGCCAGGCATAGGCGATACAGCGGCCGATGGTGGCGGACCAGCCCGCGCTGGTGATGTAGCCCGCGACGACACCGTTCACGGTGACGGGCTCCTTACCGAGGACGACCGCGCGCGGATCGTCCAGGACCAGCGAACGCAGCGTATTCTTCGGCGGAACAGCCGATTCCAGCGCCGCCTTGCCGATGAACGACGCCTTGGTCTTACGGACCGCGAAGCCCACACCGGCGGCTTCGGGGGTGTGCTCGGTGGTCATATCCGTACCCCAGGAGCGGTACCCCTTCTCCAGGCGCAGGCTGTTGAAGGCGATGCGCCCGGCCGGGACGACGCGATATTCGGCACCCGCCGCCCAGAGCAGATCCCACAGTGCCGCACCGTGTTCGGCGCTGGTATAGATCTCCCATCCGAGCTCGCCCACGTAGGAGACCCGCATCATGGTGACCGGGATACTGCCCAGATAGGTTCGCAGCGCGCGGAAGTATCCGAACCCCTTGTGCGAGAGATCATCCGGGCAGAGCGGCTGCACCATATCGCGCGCCTTCGGGCCCCAGACGCCGAGACAGCAGGTGCCGCCGGTGATATCGCGAATGGTGACACTGCCGTCTCCGGGCAGGTGCCGGGTGAACCAGTCGAGATCCAGGGGACCATTGGCTCCCACCTGGAAGAACTGGTCATCCAGCCGGGCCACGGTGAGATCGCTTCGGATACCGCCGTTCTCGTCCAGAAGCAGGGTGTAGGTGACCGCGCCGGGCTTCTTGCCGACATCATTGGTGGTCAGCTCCTGAAGGAAAGCGGTCGCTCCCGCACCGCTCACCTCGTAGCGGGTCAGCGGGGTCATGTCGTACAGGGCGACATGCGTTCGCGTCCACCGCGCCTCGGCTATGGCGATCGGTGAGTAGCAGCTGCCGGACCATTCGTCGCGCTCCGGGAACTCCACGCCGTCGGCCGCGAGCTCATCCATCAGCGCGGCGTTGGCCTCGAACCAGGCCGGGCGCTCCCATAGGCCGCCCTCGAAGCAGCAGGCACCCAACTCCCGTTGCCGCGCGTAGAACGGGCTGGTTCTCAATTCCCTTGGCGCACTGCGGTATTGATGCGGATGAATAATGTCGTACACCTCGACGAAGGCCCGCATACTCGTGCGCCGGATGAAATCCGGGCTGAGCGCCGCCTGCTCGAAACGGTGCAGATCGCATTCGTGCAGATCGATCTGCGGTGCGCCGGTGACAATCCACTCCGCGACCGCCTTGGCCACACCGGCCGAATGCGTTACCCAGACCGCCTCCGCCACCCAGAGCCCGCTCAGGCCGTGATGCTCGCCGAGAATCGGGAAGCCGTCGGGGGTGAAGGAGAATATGCCGTCGAAGCCCTCGTCGAGTTCGGTCTCCGTGAGCGCGGGGAGCAGTCGCCGACTCTCCCGCCAGGCCGGTTCGAACTCGGCGGGGGTGAACGGGAGCATGGACGGCATGGCCTCGGAGGCGGTATCGCGCAGCAGGGTTCGCATATCGATCGGCCGCGGATCATGCCCGTAGTAGCCGATGCCGATGCGGTCGCCGTAGGTGCGGTAGTAGAGGTCCGAGTCCTGATGGCGCAGCATGGGCAGGCGTTCACCGCCATCGAGGGCGGGCACCGGACCGGTCTTGGCGAACTGATGCGCCATGGGCACGAGCGGAACCGTCAGGCCGACAGCGCGACCCAGCTCCGCGCCCCAGAAACCGGCCGCGCAGACCACCACATCGGCGGGGAGTTCCTGACCGTCGGCGGTGCGCACGCCGGTGACGCGGCCGTCGGCCTGTAGCACCTCGACCACCTCGCAGTAGGCCAGGAATTGCGCGCCGCGATCGGTGGCGCGCCGCGCCTGCGCCTCGGCGGCGGTGAGTGCGAGCGCCAAACCATCCGTGGGCGTGTGATATCCGCCGAGAATGCGCTCCGGGTCCAGCAGCGGATGCAGCTTGGCGCACTCCTGCGGGTCGAGTAGCCTGCCCTCGATACCCCAGGACTTCGCCCAGCCGTATCTGCGATGCAGATCGGTCCACCGCTGCGGGGTGGTGGCGACTTCCAGCCCGCCGACCGCGTCGAATGCCTCCAACTCGGTGAACTTCTCCACCGTGTACCGGGCCAGCTCCGCCATGGTCTTGGAGCCATTGGTCTGGAATACCAATCCCGGTGCGTGCGAGGTGGATCCGCCGGTACGAAAGAGCGGTCCACGATCGGTGACGGTGACATCGGTCCAGCCGAGCCTGGTGATCTCGTCCGCCAGCGCCGTGCCCACGATTCCCGCACCGATGATGACGACTCGCGGTTGCCTCACCGCGCCTCCAAGTGTTGCGTATTGCGCACCATGTGCCGTAATACGCAACTATGCTCCGCCCGCCGACGGGGCCTGTCAACCGGAATGGCGAAATCCGTATTCCCTTTGTTTCCCGGGTGTTTCGGCTGCTGTTGACGGGTCCGGCAGGAGCCGCCACACTGTTGCACATAGCGCGACATACATCGCTATTCGCAACACGCCTCATGTCAGGGAGGGGCCCATGGCCGCATCGATCCCGTCGCTCACCCTGCTCGTCGGAAAGCTCGGCGAGCTACCCGTCGGCGCGGTGGTCACCGTGAATCCGACTGGGCTGGCGCCTATTTCGGTGTTCCACACCGAGGAGGGGCTGTTCGCCATCGACGACACCTGTACACATCAGGACGCGTCGCTGGCCGACGGCTGGGTCGAGGGCTGCACGGTCGAATGCCCACTGCACGAATCCTGCTTCGATCTGCGCACGGGAGCCGCCTCCGGGCCGCCCGCCAAGCGCGCTGTGCGCACGCACAGGGTCGAGGTGCGCGGTGACGATATCGTGCTCACCCCGAGCAC
Organism: Nocardia sp. NBC_01503; assembly: GCF_036327755.1. Taxonomy (NCBI): domain Bacteria; kingdom Bacillati; phylum Actinomycetota; class Actinomycetes; order Mycobacteriales; family Nocardiaceae; genus Nocardia; species Nocardia sp. NBC_01503. The sequence goes on along the minus strand of NZ_CP109596.1, from coordinate 4,614,330 downwards.
GGACTCATGACCGGATCGGTCGCCGTGGTCGGAGCCTCGCTGGCCGGACTCTCGGCGGTTCGAGCATTGCGAGCGCGCGGATTCCACGGGACCGTCACGCTGATCGGCGATGAGCCAGACCTGCCCTATGAACGACCCGCGCTGTCGAAGGAGTTCCTGCACACCGGGGAGCCGACCGGACTGCTCGAAGATCATTCCGAGACAGCGCGATTGGATGCGCAATGGCTACTGGGACGGCGGGCGATCGGACTCACGCCAGGTATGGGACGACCCATCGAACAGGAGGGGGAGGCCGCCCCGCACGCCGAACCGCACCTCATTCATCTCGACGACGGCCGGACCGTATCGGCCGATACCCTGATCCTGGCGACCGGCGCTCGACCGCGGCGACTGCCCGGAGTACCGGGCGCACACTATCTCCGAAACCTCGACGATGCCCGCCGACTACGCGAAACACTTTATGAGACAAAGCAACTCGTGATCATCGGAGCCGGATTCATCGGCGCGGAAGTGGCCTCCTCCGCCCGCGGCCTCGGCGTGGATGTCACGCTGGTCGACTCCGCCCCTATCCCGTCGGCCGCCGCCCTTGGCGAAACCATCGCCGCGGCCTGCGCGGACTTGCACGCGCGCAATGGCGTTCGACTGTTGACCGGTACGCGCATCGAATCCGTCCGCCCCGATGCGGTTCACCTCATCGGCGGCGCGCGGTTGGCCGCCGACACCATCGTCATCGGTATCGGAGCGACACCGAATATCGAATGGGCTGGCGACCGAAATCCGTTGTTGCACAATGCTGATGGTTTCGAAACCGACACTCAGGGCCGCACCGCCATCCCGGGCATCTACGCCATCGGCGACTGCGCCCGCGTACACGATCCGATCAGCGGCAGGGATACCCGTAGCGAACACTGGAATGCCGCCATCACCCAGGCGCAGACCGTAGCCGCCGCCATCACCGGCACTCCCCCACCCGCCCGCACCGCGCCCTACTTCTGGTCTCACCAGTACGGCAAACTGCTGCAACTCGCCGGGGATCCCACCGCCGCCACCGACCTGCGCATCATCGACGGCGCGCTCGACGGCGAATCCTTCACCGCCCGCTACGAACACAACGGCACCCCGGTCGCCGTCTGCGCGCTCGACAACCCTCGCCTCTTCACCCGTCAGCGCAAACAGCTGGACCGCGACCTGACCTCCGCGCACTGAGACGACCTACGCCCACCGGCCGTCCGCCTGATCGGTTATGAGACAACCAGCGTCGCCTTCATGGACGGGTGGTAGCGACAGTAGAAGTCGTACCTTCCGGGCGAGGTCGGCGCGGTGAAGGTGGCGGTCTTCGCACCCCGCACCTCGGTATCGAAGGTGCCCGCGGTGGTGGAGGTGACGGTGTGCTCATCGCTGTCGTTATTGCGGATGGTGACCGTCGCGCCCGCCTTCACACCGGCCGGGGCCTGGAACATGTGGTTGGAGATGGTGATCTGATCCGCGACGGTATCGCTCGGGCCGCTCGAACCCGAACATCCGGAGGCGATCAAAAGCGTTGCGGCGGCCGCGCACACGGCGCCGATCGTCCGGCGGCGGACAGGGGAAAGGGTGGACATGGCGTCCTCCTTCGAGGAAATTCCTATCCTCTATCCACGCATGGCGGAGCCGCGCGGTTCACCCCATCACCGATCGGCGGCGTCATCGATCACCCGAATATGGGAGTCGGCGGGTGCCGAGAGCGGCGGCCAGGACCGGCCCGGCGAAATCGCGGTGACGGAGCCCGTCGAGGGCACCACCGAAATCGCGTCCGCCCCAGGTGCGCCGGAGTCCCGTACCTGCGGCGCATCCTCGAACTGCTCGGCTATGCGAATGATCCGCCGCTGCAACTCGAGCAATTCGACCAGGTCGCGATTCATCCCCGGCCCGGCCTCCGTCACGGCGCGCACCGCCTCCGCATGCGCCGCGAAAATCGCCTCCCGCAGCCGCGCCGAAACCCCCGCCTCCCGACTCGCCGCACGCCACACCCGAGGTCCCCCCTCACCGGTAGTCACCCCCCAACCCTACTCCGCACCAACATGATCAACGGGGACCGACGGCGGTGATACGCGGGAATTGCCGGGCACTGGTGACGGCGTGGTGAGAGGCCGCCGCCACCAGTGCCCCCTCAATGACGCGCCCTACGCGGCGGGCGCGCCGGATCTGGTGGCTGGACCGATGTCGAGGCCGAGGCGGTGCGTCACAGGCCCATCGCCTCGCGCAGCACTCCGACTCCGGCGGTGAGGGCCGCGCCTCCGGATGAAATGCTTACTGTCGGTTGGGAACTCAGTAGGACGACGGCGTAGCGCAGATCCGGGCCGACCAGGCCCGTGCTGTTCAGGGTCAGCGACGAACCGACCCACATCCAGCCCTGTTTGACGGCCCATTCGCAGCCGCGCATGGCATCCGGGATGCCGAAGTACTGGTCGACACCGTCGGCGGCGATCTCGGCGGCCTGGCCGAGTGCGTCGAGGATCAGATCGCGGGCGGGCAAGGGGGCCTCGTTCACCAGGTACCGGTAGATGGCCATGACATCCCTTGCGGTGGTGAGGGTTTCACCCCACTGGCCGGAATGGGAGGAGGCCGATGTGGCCGTGAGTCCGATCTTCTCGGACATGCGGGTGATGATCTCCGCACCGCCCGCCGCACCCCACAGCCTGCTGGCGACGGCATCGTCACTGGCCGAGAGCATGCGCTGAACCGCGGCCGAATCCCGCTGTCCGGCACCATCTCCCAGCACATCGAGGGCGATCAGCAGTTTCACCACCGAGGCGGTGTAGAACCGCTTGTCGTCGTTCACCGCGGCCAGCAGCGCGCCGGATTCGGTATCGACGACCTCGATACCGGTCTCCGCACGGGGCTCGACCGATTGCACGGCCGACTGCATGCGCTGGGCGAGCGCATTGGGTGAAACGGTGATCGAGGCGGCCGGTTTCGCATGCGAGGGATCCTGCGGTAGCGGCACGGGCCGCGCGGCGGAGACCGGGACGGTCAGGATCGACGAAATTCCCATCGTGGCGACCGCGATGGCCGCCCGAACGCCGAAACGCATGACTCTCCCTCACAACGAACCGATCGGCCGGAACGAAGAAGCTTTGCTCCGGCCAACCGACGAACTACACGGATAGTACTAATTCCGCAGGAGTTCGCCAGCTGTACAGCCGAATCCGATGTTACGTTCAGGAGAATCAACTATTTCCGCAAGAAGTCATGGCTGCTCAGCCAGGGCCGCCAATCGGTTCACGGAGGCCAGCAACTTATCGGCGGTGGTGGCTCGCGCCCGCACCAGACGCTTCTCATCGCTCAACTCGGACCAGTCGTAGGTATGCGTCACCTCGGTGCGCCCCTCGCCGACGGGCTTGACCGACCAGCGCCACAGATGCCCGGGCGGTTCCTTACCCGGTTCGGATGGCAACCAGGCAATACGCTTACCCTCGACGAACTCCACCACATGGTTCTCGCGCACCGCGCCATTGGTGAGCGTCATCAGGAAGACCGCGCCCACCCCGCGGACCCGTTCTCCCCCAACGGCTTGCGCCAGATTGTCGTTTCCGTCCCAGCGTGGCTGCTGTGCCGGATCGGCGATCAAATCGAAAACGCGCTCCACGGGAGCGTCGATCATCCGGCTGGCGGAGACGACGCGGGGAATCTCGGTGTCCGTCATGACCCGATCAAAGCACAGAACCAACCAGCTCGCGGGATCGTAGTAATAGCAGGTGACGCCGCCGCGCACCGCAACCGCGCAACCCATCGGAGGCATGCCATGCACCTGCTGACCGGCAAATCCGATACCGGATCCAAACAGACCGTTCTGGCCGCCGTCGTCCTGGCATTGTTCCGCGCCCTGGTCGGCGTCTCCTTCGCCATCCACGGCTACTCCACACTCTTCGGCAAACCCGTGCCGCCGCGGGGCCCGCTACCGGCCATCGGCGCCTGGCCGGGGTGGTGGGCGGGAGCCATCGAACTGGCGGCCGGGACCGCGGTCGCCCTGGGTTTGGGCACCCGGGTCGCCGCCCTGCTGTGCTCGGGGTCGATGGCGTACGCCTTCCTCACCGTGCACCTCGACCACGGCATCCTGCCCATCAAGAACGGGGGTGAGCCGGCGGTGCTGTTCTGCTGGTCCTTCTTCCTCATCGCCGTCCTCGGCCCCGGACCGTACTCGCTCGACGCGCTCCTGAGCCGCTACGGCGTGCTACGACGGCACCCCGCGCCGCTGCGTACCTAGCCCCAGAGTTCGGCGACCCGAGCGGCCTCCGACTTACCCTGCGCCCGACCGGCATTCGCCGCGGGCACCCGCGTCGCGGCGTCGAGCGGGTCGGTGCCGAAGGCTTCCAGGGAGGCATCGTCGGGTGAGATGACCGCGACGCGCGCGCCCGCGGCCGCCAGACCCGCGACCTCCTTCTCGAGTGCGTCATCCGGCAGCGGAGCGAGCACCAGGACTCGCTCACACCCGGCCGCCAGATCGGCATTGGCGGAGCTGCGCACGCCGCCATCGGTGTAGCGCACACCGTCGATGGTGTGCGGGGGCCATACCAGCGGGACCGCCGAACTGGCCGTGACGGCGTCCACCAGCGGAACCCCGGAGTCGCGGTCGAATATTCGCAGTTCACCGGTGAGCGCGTCGACCGCCGTGACCAGCAGTCGGCGCTGCGGCCACTCATGGATCGGCAAGCGGGATTCGATCACCGCGCGCCGCGCCGACTCGGGCACGGTCCGCACCTCCAGCGCGAGCGCGCCCAGTTTGCGGCGCGCACCCATCGGATCGCCCTCCGCCTCGGCGTGAATCGCGACAACCCGCTCCCAGACCTCCTCGATCGGCGTCCCCTGCGGTTTCAGCTCATGGCTCTGCAACGCCGAATCCACCTGCCGCCGAAACAGTTCCGCCAGCGGCAACCCACTGCTGAGCTGTGCTGCCACATTGGCTCCGGCGGAGGTCCCCACGATCAGGTCCGCGTCCGTGACATCGACGCCCGCATCGGCCATCCCGGCGATCACGCCAGTGGCCCATGCGATCCCGGCCACACCGCCGCCTCCGATAACCAGCGCCCGCTGCACCACGCTCTGCTCCTCCGACTCGAGTGTTTCCAACCTCCGAGTCAACCATCCCGTCCGGATCGGTATGCCCCGGGGAAGCCGCGGCCGGCGCGCGATCTCTGCGGCACGGCCCGATCTACCAGCCCACCCTCGGCCAGCAGCGCTCGGAAGACACCGGCCACCACCGGCCGGGTTGTTGCCATAGGCTCCGCAACCCCAGGCGCCCAGCACCAAACGCCGGTAGCCGACCGCTGTTTCGAGAATGCGTTCGGCGCGGGTGGCCAGCACCGCGATACACCTCGCTCGGCAGCTCCTGCTCGATCACGTTGCTCCCGGGGGGACGGGCAGCGAGAAAGCCGACCGTATAAGGGTTGTCGAGCAGGTTGCCCGTGTCGTCGCGGAAGACCGGCGCGGCGGGAGACAGGATCACGCGGTCGCGGTAGAAAGGGTCCGGTGTACGGCGGTGGCGCTCGTAGTATTTCGGCGCGGCCAGCAGAACCGAAAGATGCCGATGCGTAGGTAGACAACTACCTCGAACGAAGCTGGTGACGGCGGCGAACCGAGTTGAGTTCCGCCGCATGCGGCTGGGGTTCCGCAGAACCTGTACCGATCGCGCTGCCCGTGTGCGACTGGGCGATCGACGGGTAGCCGACCAATTGCGCTGTGCTGCGGTTGTTTTCGTGGACGAGAGCTGTCGGTGGGTGGTGGGATCATGCGGTTATGACATCGGTTCGATCGCGGCAGGGGAGCATCTGGTGCGCGGAGGACTACCGGCTTCTCGTCGACGCGCTACGCAGGAACCTGCCGGATGAGGAGGTGGCCGCCTATGTCGGCCGCACTGTGTCGGGGGTCAGGTCTCGCGCGAAGTTCCTGCTGCTGAACGCATATAGGGAGAGCCAAGCGCTCGGGAGACTGCGGGTGCTGGTTTCCGAGGTGGACTACGACTGGGAGAGTCTGGTCCGTGAAGCCCACGGTGTGGCGGGCACCCCGTACTGGGATGACGCCGCGGACCAACGACTGACCGCCGGGTGGACGGCGGTGCCCGCACCCACCATGGCGGAGCTCACAGCGGCCTTGGGCGTGAGCGAACAGGACATCGCACGTCGCTGTATCCGACTGGACCTCACCAACTCTCGTGCCGACGTCGTTGATCACTTCGGAGCCGCCCCGGGCGGTGAGCTGGCCGCCCAAGCACGCCTGGCCCGCGACAAGGCGAGCATGGAGATCGGCGTTCTCGTGGTGACATCGTCTTCCGGGGAGGTGGCACACCTGTCCTTACACCCGAGCGCCGACGCGGCCCTCGACGAATGCCGCATGCTCCCCAGCCACAAACTGTCAGCCCCGCCGACCGCGTGGACCGTCAATACACGCGTGGTCGGCAACGGCAATTCGGGGACGACCCGCACCGGCCCCTGGGGCGAATGGCCACAAGAGGAATAGCCGGGTTGCGAATTTGCGAAGGCTTTGCTCGAAACGTCAGCACCCCAGGAACAAGTTCGGCCCCTGACCGGTGACTTCTCACAGCCAGGGGCCGAATCAGGCTCCCCCATCTGGACTCGAACCAGAAACCTGCCGTGACCGGACAGGTCGTACGGTTTTATTCTCAGCACTTCCCGAAAGTACCCCTGAGCTGCACGGATCCAGCAAACAAGGTTCCTAGCGAATCCCGTTGAACCCCGCTGTTTCCCGCTGAAAGCGTGTCGTTTCCGCGTCGTTGGCCGGATGATCCCGAGGCCCTTGCTCGCTGATCCGGACACGGCGAAACCTGTTCGGTCCCGAGCAATCTCGAGGCGCCGAGAACCCCGCCGTGATCCTGCGCGACCCTCCGCGACCGCCCCGGCCTTCGAGCCGACCAACCGTGCGAAACGCTCACCGCCGACAGCTTCCATCTGCACAGTCGACGAAACCGATCCCTAGAAAGGCACCCAAGCAGATCACCGCACTCACCACCGCCGTCGGACAGCCGAAGGTCGGACGCGACGTCCGCCGCCTCCAACTGCCGACCTCCTCGAAGATCGTGCCCAGGCCGGCATCCATGGTGCGCGCGGCGTTCGGCGCCCGCATCCGACTGACCTCGGCAGACCTCGGTCCTGACCAAGCGCGCACCTGGATACACCTCCCTCGGATTCCCCGACCCCCGCAAACCGCAGACCTGACATCGAGCCATCCACGCCCGCGACACCCGCGCCGACCATCGAGACGATCTGCGACATACACGAACCCAATTAGGTAGATTGAATCTACGTAGATTGCATCTACATAAATTTCGATTACCTAGGAGTGGCGGTGGCGACCGGATTCGTCGGACGCAGCGTCGAGTTGGGGCTACTGCGGACTCGCGTGGAGCGTGTCGCGGTGACCCGTAGAGGCGTCGCCGTTGCCATCAGAGGGCGGCGGCAGGTCGGAAAATCGCGGCTCGTTCAGGAGTTCTGCGATGCGGCACAGGTGCCGTACCTGTACTTCACCGCCACCAAGGGCATGCCGGTATCCGAATCGCTCGCGATCTTTCTGGCCGAATTGAAGAGCTCAGGAATCGCTCCTGATCCCGAGACCCTGCCCGAGAGCATCAGCGGGTGGCCCGACGCGTTCCGCGTGCTGGCGACCGCGCTGGGCGATACACCGACCATCGTCGTGATCGACGAATTGCCGTGGCTGGCGGAACAGGACGACGTCTTCGACGGCGCATTGCAGACAGCGTGGGACAGGTTGCTGCAGCAACGCCCGGTCCTGCTGCTTCTTCTGGGCAGCGACCTCCACATGATGGAAAGGCTCACCGCCTACGATCGTCCGTTCTACGGGCGTGCCGACAACCTCGTCCTCGATCCGCTCAACCCCGCCGAAGTCGGTCGCGCCCTCGGGCTCGACGCGGCCGAGAGCATCGACGCGCACTTGATCACCGGCGGGCTCCCGGGCATCCTGCGCAGCTGGCCGCCCGGCCTGCCGCCACTCGAGTTCGTACGACGCGAATGCAGCGACCCCGCCGCACCGCTGTTCGGAGTGCCCGAGTCCACCCTTCTCGCCGAGTTCCCCGTCCCTGACCAAGCGCGACGCGTCCTCGAAGCGATCGGCAGCGGAGAACGCACCCACGCCACCATCGCCGCGACGGCGGGCAGCCGCAGCGGCGCCTTGCCCTCCGGAACGTTATCGCCCCTCCTGCACCGCCTTTCGACCGACAAGCACGTGGTGGCCGTGGACCAGCCACTGTCGATCAAACCGGGAAAGCCGGCCCTCTACCGGGTCGCCGACAGCAACCTGCGGCTCTACCTCGCTACCCTGCGCTCGGCTCAAGACCTGGTTCGACGAGGACGGAGCAAGGCCGCCTACGAGTTGTTCGCCCGACACTGGACCTCGTGGCGCGGCAAAGCTGTCGAACCCCTTGTGCGAGACGCGCTCGAACTCAGCGCGCTCGCAGGCGCACTGCCATGGGAACAGGTCACCGCCGTCGGCGGCTGGTGGAACCGCGCGTTCAACCCTGAGCTCGACCTCGTCGGCGCCGACAGCTCCCCCATCGCCAATCGAGTGATCTTCACCGGATCCATCAAATGGCTCGGCACCCCGTTCGACCGCCACGACCTGGCCGAACTCACCCGCGCAAGCGCCAGCGTTCCGGGCTTCGAACCGCAAGAAACAGCGTTGGTCGTCGTGTCTCTGGCCCCCATCGAGCAAACCCTCACCGACGCCGTCGACCTGGTTTGGAACGCCGCCGACGTGCTCTCGGCATGGAGTTGAGGAGGCCGAAGACCCCGGCTCCCGACCAGCCCGGAACGCGATAGCGCCACGCGACTCGTTGCCACGCGACCGCAACAGGTGCTACGCAGCACGAATGTCCAATCCCCCACTCAAACCCGGCACCACCGGACAACCCAACATCCGGCAACTCGCCGACGGCCGCTACGAGGCGCGGCTGATGTGCCGCAACAACTTCGGCGCCTACCACAAACCGCGACGCACCGGCCGCACCGAAAAGAAGCGATCAGAAAGGTCCGCCGCGCCGCAGCCGAATGGATCCGCGCCAACCCAGGCAGCCGCTACGTGAAGCCCTCCACCCGGCTCTCGGTCCTCGCCGACATCTGCTCGGACCGGAGCCATCTCGAGGTGCGCACCTTTCCGAATGGAGTCCCATGGGACCCGACCCAAGGCTAAACGGTATCGACATCGAATAACCGGTTGCGATCAAACGGTAGAGGACGGCCATGCGCACCACCCGTTGCACTCCTCGTCGGCGTGAATCTCAGCGCGGTGCCCATCATGCCTGTCGGGCCACCATCCAGGCGTGCGGGTTGAATGGTGCGGTGGTCAGCAGTGAAGTAGAGCAGATTCGCCGGATGATCGACGGACTCCGTCGGGACCGGCGCACCCACCCGTACCACGGACGACAGGAATACGCCGGCCGCGTCAACGAAGTCGTGGTGGAATGTCACGAACTGATCGGCATCGAACCCGCCGCGGTACCGGCGCTGCTGCAGCGGGCGGTCGAACGGGTGACGGCGACGTTGATGCACATGGACGACTCGACCGGGATCGTCGGAGACGGTCTGCGCGGGCTCATGGCCGTGCACGCGCACGCGTGCGTAGCCGCGTCACCGGATGCGAAGCGGCTGGCCGCATGGCTGGTGAAGTTGCGCCTGGACGGTCCGGGCTGGCCGGATTTCGAACTGCGCGACTACGCCGAAACACTTGGTGATCGAGGCCGCAACGAAATCGGTCGCCTGCTCGCCGATCGTGCCGCCGCCGCGCAGCCGGACCCGCACGGTTGGGACGGGTTCGGGATCCGCGTTCTGCGGGAGCAACTCGCCGAGATCTCCGGCGACATCGACGAATATGTCGCTGTGCTCGCCGAGTCCCTGAACTCGGCACATCAGTATCTGAGGATCGTCGACGCGCTTATCGCGGCGGACCGTCATACCGACGCCGAACGGTGGGCCACACGCGGTTTGGAACAGCGGGGTATACCGGAGGATGTCGTCAAGCTGCGAGATGCGTACGTGGATCTGCTGCTACGCCGCGGAGCGACCGGTGAGGCGATGGACCTGCGACGAAACGTGTTCGACCAGCACCCGATCCGCCGAAACTACGCCGATCTGCGCCGTACAGCCGTAGCGCTGGGCCAGTGGGATGGGTTGCGGGACACAATGATCGGACGTCTCTACGACGCCGCGGCGCAACAGGCAGGCTACGCCGACGACCTGATCGCCGTGCTTCTCGACGAAGGCGACACCGATCAAGCGTGGCAAGTCGGCCGCGACTACGCCGATAGCCTGCACGCATCCCGCTGGCAGCAGCTGATCGAACTGCGCCAGCCCGACCACCCGGCCGACGTGATCACTCCCCTGCGACGGCTGATCGAACAACGACTCACCGACGACCGCGACAAGTACCGCTACGACCGCGCCATCAAAATGCTGCGGCAACTCCGCGGCGCGCACCGCGCCGCCGGATGTTCCGACGACTTCGCCACCTATGCCGCTGATCTGCGGGAACGCCACAAGCGCAAGACCTCCCTGCTCGCGAAACTTGATCGCGCCGGGCTGTGACTCGGCGCCAGATCGGGCTGATGAAGGGTTCGGTTGGGTTGGTGGATTGAATGCCTGGGGAACCTGATCGTTTGAAACCTGCGGCTCAGCCATCTGGCTGGGCCGCAGGACCGTTGGAATCTCATCTACCGCCGGTTGGCAATTTCACTTCGTAGTTCTCGGCGCTCGCCGCCGGAAGGTACAGGTTGCGGCCTGCCCCCAATTCCCCGTCTTGTCGCGCCCTTGGGCTCGTGCGGCCGTTAATAATCTCGGCGGGGATCAGGTAGATCCGGACGGTTGCCTCACCGTGCACGACCAGCCGATCCTCGACCCGGGTGACCGAGACCGTTGGAGCTACCTCGACCAGGCCGTAGTGGCTCACGGACGGCCGCACCTCGGTCTCACGTCCGGAACCCATGAAGCCGACGCACTCGACCGGACCGTTGCTACCGACCAGCGGAACATGATGCCTGAAGGCAACCTTCGCATCGACGGTCATCCCAGCGCCGCGCACATCGATCAACGGCGCGTTACCACCCGCCCACCGCGTGTTCGGGTCGAGCGAGTGCAGATACTCAGCGATTGCCGCCTCCGCGAAGATGGCATCAAGGTTCGGAACATCCCAATACTCGGTCATGACAACATCATTGCCTGACGCACCGACACGTAGTCTGCGAAATACGTTGACCCACAACACTTAACATCTCGACAGCGGACTGGCCGAGCGCCGTGAATAATCGGGTTCACTTGAGGGGCAAGTAGATTACTCCCCGCCACCTCACCAAGCGAGCCCGTGCTCCTCGACTACTATGCACCGGATACCTGGAGGGGGTGGTGACATGGACAGAGGCCCGAACCCGGTCCATTCCGTCAGGCCCGCGGAACGGGCGTGGCTTGATGGTGTGGTCCTACTGGATCGCGGCGATCACCATCGCGCAGGTGCCGCCTTTCAGGCTGCCGTCGGGCTGGATCCGTCAGTCGCGGATGCCTGGCTGGGGGTGCACGCTGCTGACCAGGATCGACGCACCGAGGCGGTCAGGGCGATGGTGCTCCGCTTGGCGCGCGGCATCACCGACCGATTCCTGCGGGACGAGTCGCAGCTGTACGTTGCCCTCGCGCTGATAGCTCAGGCCATCCACTACGAAGCCTTGGAAGTCCTGAAACCGCTTCCCAGCGCGTTGGGCGACTACCCACACTTCCACGCTGAGGTCGCCTACGGACGCGGGCTCGCCCACGAAGGACTCGGGGAAACCGACACCGCGTTGCGGCAATTCCAGAACGCCTACCGCTACAGCCCCGACTATCCCGGACTGGCCGAACGCATCAAAGTCAGGACCACCACGTCGACGGCCGGTTTGCCGACCTCCGCGCAAGGCGAATCAGCCCAGCCCGCACCAGCAGTGTCTGACAGGGACGAACCGACGCCCGCGAACGTGACCGAATCCCGCGATGCCTTGCTGGTCGAAGCGATGAACCAACTCGACAGCACGGTCGGCATGGAGCCGGTGAAGCGTCAGATCCACACGCTGTCAGCACAGTTGAGGATGGCTCTGCTCCGTCGCGCTGAAGGCTTGTCCACCGCTCCCGCGCTGCGACACTTCGTCTTCGCCGGACCGCCGGGGACCGGCAAGACCACCGTGGCCAGAATCATCGGCAAGATCCTCGCCGGACTCGGTCTGCTCGACAACGGGCACGTCATTGAAACCCAACGCGTCGACCTGGTCGGCCAGCACCTCGGTGAAACCGCGATCAAGACAACGAAGGTCATCGACTCCGCGCTCGGCGGGGTGCTGTTCATCGACGAGGCATACGCCTTGGCCAACAACGGCTACATGCGCGGCGACGCCTACGGCGCCGAGGCGCTGCAGGTCCTGCTCAAACGCGCCGAGGACGACCGGGACCGCCTCGTCATCGTCCTCGCGGGCTACTCCGAGGAGATGACCGAGCTGCTGGCGACCAACCCCGGTCTGGCATCCCGATTCACCACACGCGTCGAGTTCCCCTCCTACGACTATCTCGAGTTGTTCCAGATCGCCCTCGATATTCTTGATGCTCAAGCCGACGTACTCACCGAGGAGTCTGCCGATACCCTCGGCTATTGCTGTGAGCGCGCGGTCGACGACGGATCGATCGACCGACTCGGCAACGCTCGCTTCGTCCGCGAACTGTGCGCCAAAGCTGCCGCGCGACGTGACCTGCGTATTGCCGACCAGTTGGTCGGCACGAAGCTACCGTCCCGAACAGAAATGACCACGCTCACCTCGGACGACATCACGGGAGCCTTCCGCGAACTACTTGAAGCGGTCACGCCGCTGTCAACACGAGACCCGGACCGCGCTCCGTAAGGAGCACCCCTGACTGGAGCCCACTGAGCAGGTCCAGCGGCTATGGGAGTTCCGATGCCCCAGAATGGGTGTGGCTCCTTACCGGCGTCGATGGCGACACTCTCGGGGGTGCCGCCGGTGAAAGTGCCTCGGTTCTGGCACCGGTCAATGACCGAACCAGCGCTCCAGGACGAGGGCGGCACCATCGTCGGTGACATCGGAGGTGATCTCATCCGCGAGAGCACGGACAGGGGCGACAGCATTGTCCATCGCGACCGAATACCCTGCCCAGGACAACATTCCGAGATCATTGAAGCCATCACCGATCGCCGCAGTGGCTTCGATCGGGATATCGAGTCGCTGTCGCAGTCGCTCCAAGGCCCACCCTTTGGAGACACCCTGCGGGGAGGCGACGATCCAGGGGCCGTCCTCGCCGTGCACCCAGTCGGCTCCAGGAAGCACGTGCACACTCAGCAGTTCGACCATCATGTCGAGAGTGCCGCTGGGCCAGAATCCGTTGAGCCGCGGTGTCATTTCGCTACCGAGTTCCTCGATGCCGACAACCCGGAACTCCCCCAACCGCGCACTCTCCGACGCCGGCGCGGTGGACCAGGTGCCGACACCCGCCTTCTCGACCGAGAGCACCATATCCGGAAACACGGCACGTAGAACTCTCACGACCGGTTCCGGATCGAAGGTGTGTAGATCTATCAGATCACTGTTCGAAACATCCACGCACACAGCCCCGTTCGAGCACAACGCCTGACCTTGGATCAGCCCGAGCTCATCGAGTACCGGCCGGGTGGCCAACACCGTCCGCCCCGTAGTGATCACCACATGTGCCTGCGTGGCCGCTGCCCGTACCGCGGCGCGCACCCGCGCACTGATCTGCCCTCCACTGAGAATGGTCCCATCCACATCGAGCGCAATCAGCCGTGGCCTCACCACATCGCGTTCCATGCCCACATTCTCACCACGACACCGCAATTGGTGATCACCACGAATTCCGAGACCCTAAAGGTGAAATCGCCCGCAGTCTCTACCGATCGAACTGTCCGTCGGCGACACCTTTGGCGAAGGCATCCCATTCGTCGACGTTGTACGCGAGCGAGATGCCTGCGCCGTCGTACAGCGTGACGCCGTCATCGGCGCGCATCGTCAGGGTCAACAGATCCCCCACCCGACCGGAGGTCCGGTTCAGCGCGAGCCTGAGGAAGTCGGACCAGTGCCCCTCCGGTACCACGATCACGGGCTCACTGTCGGCGGGTCCCTTGTATTTACTGTCACGAATGAGCACTGACGCACTTCGATGGGCGATTTCGACACAGGTCCCGTTCGATCCGCTGTAGGTGGACTTGAAGAAGTGCGCGCTCACGTGAACTACCCTATCTTGCTTGCGATTTCGTCGATCAGGTGCAGCGACTCGGCTCGGTCGAGCGCGACCGTCTGCACTTGCTCGTACAGATATTCCAACGCGATGCGCGACCCGCCCAGCGGGTAGGTAAGCATCGTGGTCTGCACTGCCAGGAGATAGACACCCGGCTCCGCCGGGACGACCCTTGGCTCGGCGATCTCTTGCTCGACGGCCACCAGATCAAAAATCGGGAATCCCTTGCGGCGCATCACGATCTCATTCAGGCTGAACACTGCGGCATCACGAATCATGTTGACACCATGGGCGTTTGGTACGACAAGACAACCGACGACACCGCGACCTACTCCGAATCTCAAGTCGGCCAACCGGATACAGGGCAAGATCAACACCCGCGAGCCGGTAACCGCGCCTGGTTTCCGTGCACCGACGCCAGGCGATTCAGCCGCCGTCGCTATGTGGTTCTTATCGGGGGATCTTCAGGGTGAGATCCTTGCCATCCGTGCGCATAACCAAACAGTTGGCCACCGGGTTGTTTCGCCACTGGATCTCATTCGCCGGAAAATAGATGAAGCTGCGCAGTTCGGTCACCATCGGGCTGGTGATCAACGCCGGGGTCAGCTCCTCGGTGCAACGGGAATCGGCCCGGCGAGCCGATTCGTCCCGACCGGGCCACGGACCCGTCATCGGGAACTGCGTGATCACCTCCGCCGCATGCGGCTGATCGCACGGGACGGTCGGTATCGAAGCGATGAGGTCCGACTCCCGCACACTTTCGACGCAGTCGCCAACCGACAGGGTTCGGGTGAGTGCGGCCGGGGTCGCCGCTTTCTCCTCAGTGGACCGGCCGGGATTGAAGAACACCATCGCAAGTACGCCGACCAGCAGGTAACAACCGGAGGCCGCCATCGCGGCCCGCGCGTAGACTTTGCCTTCCTGCCCGCGGTTGCTGATCTGAGCCAAGGCGATCATCGCCAAAGGCACTGCGAAGAAGCAGATTCCGAGCAGGCCGAGGATCAGCGAAACGACCGCGAGGCGATTGGTTTCCGGCTGCTCCGAGGGTGTCTCCGGGCTATCAACCGTCGGCGCGGGCTCGGGTACCAACGGTGGTTCCCATCCCCAGTCGGTGGGCTCTGAGTCGTGATCGCGCTGCACTACTGCGCCTCCATCCGGTTACCCAGGAGCCGCACATGACACAGCATGATCGAATCCAGCGTCAACACGCTTGCTCACGTTCTTCCTTGATCGCCCGGATCACCTGGGCGATCTGCGAATTCAGCACCGAGACAAACCGGTCACTGTCGGAAGCCAAGGCGGTGGCGGGGCGATCGGTGATGACGTAGCGGCCATCACCATCGAGATCCCGCCAACCCACCGTGTACTGGCGAATACCACGAGGCCCGAAAACCGAACTGCCTTGCACGATCTGGACTTGCCCGGACGCCGCCAATGGCATCCGGGAGAACCAAGCCGCTCTGGCGTCCACCGAATCATCGGCAACGACAACGGAACTGCGGGACTCGACGTATTCGTACCCGTCGCCGGCCGAGGCGAGCACGATATCGCCGCCGGTGCCCGGCTCCACGGCAGGCAACGCGGCCACAATCGCGTCCGCGAGCCGAAGCGGGTCGCATTCGACCACCGTGTACCCGCCACGGTGATAGATCGATTCACCCGGCAACTGAGTGACGAGGTATCCGCGGCCGCCTTTGCGTGCCGCCCGCATGCGGATCAGCGATGCCGGATCGGCTTGACTGCCACCGCGTACCGTCAGGTACAGATCCGGCGAGGACACGACGCCCACGATTTCGTTCACCACGTGGTCGGCACTGTCACGCACACGGTCTCGCGCCTCCTCCTGCTCGATGCGGTACTCCCGCTGGGTCGCCGCTGTGGAGGTGTAGAGGAACGGTGCCGGAAGCCGATCACCGGTCAGGTCCTTCCACAGCACCGAGAACCCGGCCTCGCTGAACCGCCAGGACCGTGTCACGAGTCCGCCGTCGGGGAGGAATCCAGGCCCCGCGCACTGCGGAATCGGAGAGCGGACTGATCCGAGGGCCGGTCCTGGGAGTCGTCTTGTCGCAACGTCTTCGGCTTGCGGAAATCCGCACGACTCATGCGATCGATCACCGTGTTCGACGTGAGTTCGGTCCGCAATTCTGGATATCGCCAATAAAATCGAACCAGACGCAGGAGAAGCGGAGGATCAATCTTCAGATGCCACGCGAGAATCGTAATCGACGACTCGAGCTCGTCGCGACCGAGACCACCGCCCTCTACGTCCACTTTCGTCCATGGACGTGGGGATATACGCACCGCGTGAACATTGGCGTACATAACCGGTGAGATACGGTCGATGTCCTCCCATGCAATGGTCGACATTGATTTTCCAGCCGCTTTTATGACACCTTCCTCTGTAATCGCGAGGAAATGTTTGTGACGACCGAATACCACGGTTGACAGAAGGCCTGCAATCGCCGCCAGAACGATCGCGACCACAACGATCCCGCCAGCGTTCATGCCCAGCAGGACAGGATTGTCGGTAGTGGAATAGTTGCCGAGGGAGATGGCTCCGCGTAGCGCGAGAAATCCCGCCCCCAGGAGCAGCCAGATGGCCATCAACGGTCTCCATGAGGCCCGGACGTCGATTCGGAGACCTCGGCCGTGATCACCGATGGACGTCACGTCCAGACGTGGCAGCTTATTTCGCCGAACACGGGCCGCAGGTAGTAGAGATGCCGCCATGGTCAACGCGGTCAGCCCGCCAACCAGTCCGAACACGCCTCTCAGCTGATCACCGCGTCGGAGAAATTCGCTGGCGAACGGACCGACCAGGACTATGCCGACCAACCCGAAAGCAGCCATCACGACGAATAATTTGTTCGACAATCTGGCCGGACCCCACTCTCGTGGCCATTCCAGCTGTTTGTGGTTGTCTGACCGCGGCACTAGCGTTCTCCCTTCTCCTCGCTATTTGAACGGCTGTTCTGCGGCGTAAGATCCACCCAGCCCGAAAATAAGACCACCGATTGCGGCACCGACACCCATGCACACGGGCGCGCCCGGGCCGCAGAATGCCGCACCCGCCATCGCTCCGAGTTCGGCCCCTGCCCACCCACCGGCGACTCCCCCAGCGGTGCTGGCGACTGCCGCCGGCATGGATTTGTCGCCATTCTCCCAGGCGGTCCAGTTGCTGTAAGCATTGGTGCCGATCAGGGCTGGCCAGCCGAGCATTTTGGCGCTCGATCCCACCGCTTTGGACAGTCCATATTTAGCGGCCGAGTCGTCGGCGGCGTCAATCGCATATCCAAGGAGTTTGGCGTTGGGGCCGTCGACGTACGAGGTTCCGTTCATATGGAGGATATTGGCTTCGGCCGCCGCCAGCGCCGCGCGCCCTGCCATGTTGCTACCGGTCACGCCGCCGAAATTCTCCCCGAAGGTCGCGGCCGTGCCGGCGGCGACCGTCGGGTCTGTGGAGATGGACGTCTGCGCGGATTCGAGGAACGCGGCGACGCTCCAGGGACTGGTGGGTTGTCCGGGGTTGCTGGGCAGAATGGAACCGTCCATGAATTCGGTGACGGTGGTGCCGTTGGACAAGGGTGTGGTGACGGCGGTGGTGCCGTCGGCGAGGGTGGTGAACACCCGGCCGTTGTTGTCGGCGACCGAGCGGGTGCCGTCGGAATCGGCACTGGCCAGCAGTGTTGGGGAGCCGTCCGCGGCCACGCCGTGAACGAACGTCTGGATGGAACCGTCGGGCGCGGTGATCATCCTGGCGGTGGTCCCGGTGGCAGGGTCGGGGACCTCGGTGCGGATCGTGCCGTCGTCGAGACGGGTGGTGACGGCCTCCACGCCGAGAGCGCCGTCCTGACCAACTACTTGCGTGCCGATGCTGCCGTCGTCCTTGGTACTGGTGACGGTGCGTTGCCGGGTGCCATCGGGCATGGTGGTGACGGTATCGACAACTCCGCTGCCGTCGTTGCGTGGCGTGGCCACGGACACGGTGCCGGGTCCACCATCGGTGCTCGACACGATGGTGATGGTGCCATCGGGGGCAACAGTGGTTCTGGCCGTGGTCAGGGTGCCGTCGGGATTGGGAATGGCGGTGACGCGGGTGCCGTCTGGTTCCTGGTACGACATCGGAATGCCCTCGGCGAGCGCCCCGTCCAGGGTGAAGGGTATGTCCGCCAGTTCGGTGGTCGGCGCACCCGGCGCACCGGTGAGCTGGCTGTACAGCGGGTTGCCGGGGGTGGCGAGAGCGGTAATGGGGCTCGCCGCGGCGGGTGGTTGTGGAAGGCAGTTGCTGGAGATCTTCGCGCCGACCCCGTACCAGTTGTCCCAGGTGGTTTGCATCTGCTTGAGCTGTTCCTCGTAGGCGGATCCGGTCGGATCGTGTGCGGTGACGAGGTTCTGCTGCGGCAGCAGGGATTGCAGTTTGTCCATCCAGCTCTTGGTGAAGGCCAGGGTGTCGCTCATGAAGGCCATGTTTTCGGTCAGTGTGCCAACACCTGTCAGGTAGCTGTCCAGCGCGGCGCGCGCTTTAGCCGCTGCGGGAGAAGCCCAGATACCTGCCGGATTCGCCTCGCTCACACCATCCTTCAAGGTTCCCGAGTAGGCGGCGCGAAAAGTGAAGGCTTGCGCTTTGAGCCCATCGGCGGCCTTCTGCCACGAGTCGGCGAACCGCTGCAGCTGCTCGGTGATCTGGTTACCGGCGACATGGTTGTACTGGGCGACGAAGTCGGGCCAGGTGTACATCTCGCCATTTTCGGGATCGACCAACGATTGCTGCATCGAGATGCCATCGCCTTCCTTCTTACCGCGCTCCCACAGCGATTGCGCTTCGCTGGTGTCGGTCAGGAGATTGTCGTAGTCCCGCTGCGGTGAATCCGAATACTTTTGAGTTCCGTGCCCAGACGACGGCCCCCAGGAGGGTGCGGTCGCGGCGTTCGCCACGAAGGCAACCGGTGTGGCACCACTTTTGAGGCTCGCGAACGCGACCCGTGATTCCTCCTCGCTCTTTTGGTACAGGCCGGTGGCGGCGAGGAAGGTCTCACCGATATCGGTGAGGATGTCGATATGCCGTGACAGGACATTGTCGCCCATGATCGTTGCGGACCTGTTGATCATGCCGGCCAGATCAGCACCGGATCCCTTCAGGTTCAGTGCCTTCAGATCGGTCGCCGATGCGACCTCGGTCCTCGCGCTCTCCACCGCCTTCGCCAGCGTCGCCGCTTCGGCAGCCAAGGTGGTGGCTACAGTCGGATCGAAGGCGATGGTCGTGGAACTGAATCCACCACCGCGAGCGTCTCCCCGCCAGTCGTCCCAGGACGAATACGTGTCATTGGTCTGCCCCTCGGTCATCGTCCACCCCACGACCGGCGCACGCGCGCATCGCACGTCAGCATTCGACGTCCCGCCCTCCAGCCCGACCGAAACACGCGGCCCGCCGTCCCGGACCGCGTCGCCGACCAGACTTCCCGGCACACCGCCCATTACCGTGCCGTAAATCCGCGATCGGCGCAAACCGGATCTTCAGTCGGTGAACCGGGTTGTCGGCGCGGCAACCCGTGAGCCGGGTACGGGAGCAGGCGCGCCGCCCAACACGAGATCGGGCAAACAGTGTTTTAGGGTACGACCATGCGTTACCAATCCCCGTTGCACATCCTTGGTATCGCGGTCGGTGGCGCACTCGCCTTCGGCATGCTGACCGGCTGCGGTTCCGGTGAACCGAGTTCCGGTGCTCCCGCGAAGCAGGCATCGCAGACCACCTGCGCCGAGTTCATGCAGATGAGTGAGCCCGACCAACTGAACATGGTCGAGCGGGCAGCAGCGGGTACCCCGGGGTGGGAAAATGCAGCGGAGGGTAAACCGGGTCGGGAAGTCAAGGCGGACAACGGTGATGAACCGTCGGTGGAGTTGCAGACGGCGACATCGATAGTCAAGAAAAACTGCAGTCAGCCCGATGCTGCCGAGAAGACGGTTGCGGATTCCATGTACGTACCACGGACAACCACAGTGCCGACTCCGTAACGCGGGCACATCCGCGTGAAACAGTACGCCCACAGTGCCGTTGGCGGATCAGGATCCAAACACCCCGGCATCGAAGGAATTTCGCGAGCCTGCACGTTCCACCCGGCGGGGTGCCGCACATCGGATTCAGGGACAGATCCAGGCGTTCCGGGGAGTCCGGAAATCGGTCTCAGCCGCCATGGCCGCCGAACCCCGGAGGGATAGTGATGTCGGGCGGCAAAGTGACGCCGGGAGGCAGAGTGACCCCCGGCGGCAGCTTGGGTCCGGGAACGACGGTGACCCCGGGGGCCCGACGATTCCGGTTGTCCGTTGACCGCAGGGCATGTCAGCACGACTTTGGCGGTATCGGAGCTCTGCCCTCGGCCCAGCGGTGCCGATGTCCATGCGCCAGTACGCGGATGCCTCAGGAATGAGGTCAGCCGGCAGTGCCGTTCGACGCCGTCCCGCTCCACCAACACCGCCTCGTCCAGCAGCGTGCCTTCCCCCAACTCCGATTTATCTCCGAGTCTGCGCCCTTTGGTACGAGTTCGGCCCCTGACCGGTGAATTACTCACGCTGGTCAGGGGCCGAATCAGGCTCCCCCATCTGGACTCGAACCAGAAACCTGCCGATTAACAGTCGGCTGCTCTGCCAATTGAGCTATAGGGGATAGTTTCCCGGTCACCCTCTCGGGCGACCGGAGAAAACTTTAGCGCATGGGTTGTTCACTTCCCAAATCGTGCTTCTACCTGGGGACATGCGGGGGAGGGGCGGCGTCGACAGGGGGCGGGGCTTCGGGCAGGATGTACACGCGGACAGGCCAACGGGAGGAGCTTCTCGACATGCTGCGGTTGATCATCGGCGTCGCGGCCGGGTATGTGCTGGGCGCGAAGGCCGGGCGAGCCCGGTATGAGCAGATCAGTAAGACTACCCGCGCTATCAGTGAGAGTCCGGTCACACGGAAGCTGGTGCAGGTTTCGCGGCAGCGGCTGTCGGACAAGTTGAGTACGCAGCCGAAGCTGGAGCCCATGGAGCCGCTCGATGAGCGGACCACCATTCTGGTACCGCACGACCAGTTGCGGCGGTAGGCGACGCCGGAACGCACCGAACACCCGAAGTTGGCCGATAGCAGCCGAATTCGGGTGTTCTTCGCGTGTGGGGGTTAACGGCCGCCGAAATCCTCGGAGTTGCCCATGGCCTGGGTGAGCAGGCTCTTGCGGTACTGCTCCAGGGCCACCAGATCACCGAAGAGCGCGAAGTACGCCTCGGACTGTTCGGTGGAGGAGATGCGCTGGAGTTTGGATTTCAACTCCGCGATCTGCCGGCCGACCCACGCCTCCTGAACGCGCGCCAGCACGCCGGTGATCAGACGGGGGATATCGGCCTCGGATTTCACCGGAAGTTGCTCAGCGGCCAATTCGGACACCAAAGCGCGCATGGTGAGATCATCGGTGTTGTCGGCGACCGCCGCGACCCATTCCGCACCACCCAAACCCGCTGCGGTACCGCCCGCTTCGACGATCGCGGCGCGGGTGGCCACATAGGCCGGATGCGTAAAAGCCTCCGGCTCAAGCGAATCGAAGACCGGACCCGCGAAGGCCGGGTACTGCAGGGCGGCGGCCAGGGCCTGGCGCTGCGGGGCCAGCACCGGATCACGCGGACTCGGCCGCGAGGCGACCTGTTCGGTAACCGGTTGCGCCGCTTCACGTTCAGGGATTCCCCGACGAGCGGTACCGGCGGCGGGACCGCGGGCGTTCTTGCGCGCCTCGTCACCGACCCGGCGCACCACCATCTGAATGTCGTCCCAGCCCACCCAACCGGCGAGCTTGGTGGCGTACGCCTTGCGCAGCGCGTTGTCCTTGATCTGCGCGACCACCGGCACACCGCGCCGCAGCGCGTCCACCTGCCCCTCGGGCGTATCGAGATTGTGCTCGGCCAGCAGACCGCGAATCACGAACTCGTACAGCGGAACTCGGCGCGCCACCAGATCCCGGACGGAGCCGTCGCCACTGCGCTGCCGCAGTTCACACGGATCCAAGCCGTCCGGAGCCACGGCGATGTAGGTCTGCCCGGCCAGCTTCTGATCACCACTGAACGCCTTGAGCGCCGCCGCCTGCCCGGCCGCGTCACCGTCGAAGGTGTAGATGATCTCCCCGCGCCAGAAATTGTCGTCCATCAACAGCCTGCGCAGCATGGCGAGATGTTCCTCACCGAAGGCCGTACCACAGGACGCCACAGCGGTTTTCACGCCGGACAGGTGCATGGCCATCACATCGGTGTAGCCCTCGACCACCACCGCCTGATGCCCCTTGGCGATCTCCCGCTTGGCCAGATCCAGCCCGAACAGCACCTGGGACTTCTTGTACAGCACCGTCTCCGGCGTATTGATGTACTTGGCCGTCATGGTGTCGTCATCGAAGAGCCGACGCGCGCCGAAGCCGATCACATCGCCGCCGAGATTGCGGATGGGCCACAGCAGCCGGCGGTTGAACCGATCCATCGGACCGCGCTGCCCCTGCTTGGACAGCCCCGCCGCCTCCAGCTCCTTGAATTCGAAACCCTTGCGCAGCAGGTGTTTCGTGAGCGTATCCCAGCCGCCGGGGGCATAACCGCAGCCGAACTGATGCGCCGCACCGGCATCGAAATTGCGGTCGGTGAGGTACTTGCGGGCCATCTCGGCCTCGGGCTCCCCCAGCTTGGTCATATAGAACTCGTGCGCCGCGGCATTGGCGGCGACCAGCCGGGAGCGGGTGCCGCGATCACGCTGCACCGAGGTCCCGCCACCCTCGTAATTGATCTTGTAGTTGAGTTTGTCCGCCACCTGCTCGACGGCCTCGACGAAGCCGATGTGCTCGATCTTCTGCAGGAAGGCGAAGACGTCACCGCCCTCACCGCAGCCGAAGCAGTGGAAATGCCCATGATTCGGACGCACATGGAACGACGGCGATTTCTCGTCATGGAAGGGGCAGAGCCCCTTCATGGAGTCGGCACCGGCACGCTTGAGCGCCACGTACTCGCCGACCACATCCTCGATCCGAGCGCGTTCACGAATCGCCGCGATATCGCGGTCTGGAAGTCGGCCTGCCACGGGGGCGAGTCTAGCCGCGCGCCGGCGGCGCGCGGGACCGGGACGCACGGCTGGACACCGGACCGAATGCGCCGAACCAGGCATGCCAGGATCATTCGGTGCTCAGCCTCTACCACGACGCCCAGACGCCGGTGCATACCGTGCCCGCCGGGGTGAAACTCGTGGTCCTCGCGGTGGCGGGCACGGCGCTGTTCTTCGTCCGGTCGATGCTGTGGCTCGCGGTGGCGCTGGCCGTCGTACTCCTTCTCTATATGGTGGCGCGGATTCCGTGGCGGGCGACCGCGAGACAGGTAGTGAGCCTCACACCGTTCCTGGCGTTGATCATGCTCGCGCAGGTGCTGTTCACCGGCTGGCAGAGCGGAGTCCTGGTCGGCGAGCGCGTACTCACACTGGTGCTGCTCGCGAATCTGGTCACCCTGACCACCCGCACCTCCGCCATGATCGACACCATCGAAAAGGCATTGCGCCCACTGCGACCCCTCGGGGTGCGCCCGGACCGCGTCGGCCTGCTGGTCGCCATGACCATTCGCTTCATCCCCGTCATTCGTGAACAGGCCGAGCTGGTCCGTTCCGCGCAGCGCGCCCGCGGCATCGAACGCAGCACCGTATTCCTGATCCCACTGCTGATCCGCACCCTGCGCATGGCCGACCAGGTCGGCGAGGCCCTCGATGCCCGCGGCCTCGACTGAACGGTTGCCGAAAATATGCGGACGGGACGTGGCCGAGGACTCCGGACCACGGTCCCTCTAGGATTCCCCGGTGCGTAGTAGGGATTTGGCGCAGGTAGCGCTGTTCGCGGCAATTATGGTGGTGCTCGGGTTCTTCCCGCTCATTCAACTTCCGGGCGCCTTCGCGCCCTTCACCTCGCAAACTCTGGGCGTGATTCTGGCGGGGGCGATCCTCGGAGCCAAACGGGGTGCGCTGGCGATTCTGCTCTTCGACGCGCTGGTATTCATCGGCCTGCCGGTGCTGCCGGGTGGGCGCGGCGGACTCTCGGTCATCATGGGTCCGACGGGCGGGTTCGTGATTGCCTACCCGATCGGCGCATTGGTGATCGGATTGCTCACCGAAAGACTGTGGCGGCAGTACAACCTGCCCATCGCTCTGGCGATCAACTTTCTCGGCGGC
The DNA here is from genome assembly GCF_036327755.1 of Nocardia sp. NBC_01503. Taxonomy (NCBI): domain Bacteria; kingdom Bacillati; phylum Actinomycetota; class Actinomycetes; order Mycobacteriales; family Nocardiaceae; genus Nocardia; species Nocardia sp. NBC_01503. The sequence continues at coordinate 4,589,844 of NZ_CP109596.1, read as the reverse complement.
GCGGTGGTGCTCTACGCCATCGGTGTCCCGTGGATGGCCGTGGCCGCGCACATCCCCCTGCACAAGGCGATCGTCACCTCGGTGGCGTTCCTGCCCGGCGATGTGGTGAAGACCGTCATCGGCTCATTCGCCGCGATAGCGGTGCGCCGGGCCTATCCGATGATTCCGGCTCGCGCGTGATCGAACTCGACGGCGTCTCACACCGCTTCGGCGAGCGCGAGGTCCTGGCACGACTGGACCTGAAACTCACCGAGCGGCGCATAGCGGTGATCGGCTCGAATGGTTCGGGCAAATCCACCTTCGCGCGCCTGCTGAACGGCCTCCAGGTGCCCACCGACGGCCAGGTGCGAGTAGACGGCCTCGACACCCGCAAACAGGGTAGGGCGGTACGCCGGCGCGTGGGCTTCGTCTTCCAGGATCCGGATGTGCAGATCGTCATGCCCACGGTCGCCGAGGATCTGGCTTTCGGCCTCAAACACCACGGCCTCGCCAAACCCGACATCGCACAACGGGTTTCGGAGGTTCTGGCCGAATACGGTCTCACCGAATTCCGAGACCACCCAGCGCATCTGCTCAGCGGCGGGCAGAAACAACTGCTCGCCATCGCCGCGGTGCTTTCGGTCCGCCCCGACTACGTCATCTTCGACGAACCGACCACACTGCTCGACCTGCGCAACAAACGCCGCATAACCCAACTGCTGCACGAACTTCCGCAGCAGATCGTGGTCATCTCACACGACCTCGATCTGCTCGCCGACTTCGATCGCGTCCTGGTCTTCGACGAGGGCCGCCTACTCGCGGACGGCCTGCCCGCCGAAACCATCGCACGCTATATCGAGCACTGCGGCTAACGCGGCAGCTTGCCCGACAACTGCGTCTCATTGTCATTGATCGCCACACACTGCACCGTCGGATCGGTATTCCACTCCGACTGCGAATGCGGCCGGTAGTAGAGGTAGCTCAGCCCCGAGGTCTTGGCGTCGATCCGATCGAACACCTCCGAGCACTTGGTCTCGGCGTAATCCTTGGACTGCTGATCCCCGGTCCAGCTGGGTAGCGAGAAGTTCAGGAACACCTCGGCATCATGCGGACCACTGCAGGAGGTGACCGTCGCACCGCTGATCGAGGTCTTGCGGTGCACCCCGTTCACGCAATCGCCGTCCTTCAGATTGCGCAGCAGCGTGTACCCGCCCGGCGACGCGGTGCTCGTCGTGGTCGTCGGCAGCGACGGAGTCGAGAAATTTATCGACGGCGGTGTGAAGTTCACCGACGGCGGTGAGTACGCGTCGGTGGTGTCCTTGCTGTCGGAGACGCCCACGGCGAAGATGATCACGCCGACCACGGCCCACACACCCGTGAGCGCGAGGCCGGTGATGGCCAGCCCCTTGCCCTGCTGATTGCGATCCTTGATCTGGCTCAGCGCGATCACACCGAACGGCACCGACAGCAGACACATACCGAGCAGACCGGTGATCAGCGCGGCGATCGCGAAACCATTGGTGCCCTGCGGCGGACCCGGATACGGCGCGGCCGGATAACCCGGGGTACCCGAGTACGGACCCGGCTGCGGATACGGCGTGCCATAAGCCGGATTCTCCGGATAGCCCGGATACGGCGCGGCCCCTTGATAAGAGGGCTGCGCACCGTACGGCGCGGCCGGATCGGGCTGATTGGGCCACTGCCCACCGGTATTCGGCTGCGCGGGCTGACCCCACGATTGCTGATCGGCCGGTTGACCCCAAGCCTGCTGACCGGCACCGGATTGACCCCAGGGCTGCTGATCGGCCGACTGACCCCAGCCCTGCTGGCCGGGCACGCTCTGCTGTGTCGGATCCGCGCCGTAAGGCTGTCCGGGCGACCATGCGACCACCGTCGGGTCCGCGGGCGGCCGCTGTCCCGGCTGCTCGAGCGGTTTACCCAGCTCGACGGGCTTGTCCGGCCCCGACGTATTCGGATGTTCCGGCGGATTCGGATCCACGATCCCCCCCTCCGCGAGCCCGATCGGCCCGCTCTCAGCTCATTTGCCCGCTCACCGTAGCGGTTTCCGATTCGGTCCGCGAAACCTATATATCAGGGGATTACGGCGGCCACCCGTTCCAGGCGGCTTTCGGTATACGAGGCGATCTGATCGACGATCACCCGAACCCGGGCGGAATCGTCGGTGGCCTCCTCCCACCAGGGCAGGAGCAGACGGTCCAGGCCGCGCGGCGCGATGACGGAGAGGTGCTGCGCGACCATCAGAATACGCTCGCGCTGTCCGGCCTGACGGACCTGGTGGATGGGATCGGAGAGCACATAGCGCAGCGCCATGGTCTTGAGCACCGCGACCTCGGCGGCCACGATCCGCGGCACCTCCAGATCGGCTGTGTAGCGGCATAATTGGCGTCCGCCCCAGGCCGCGCGGGTGGCCTCCACCGCCGCGGTGGCGAATCGGCCCACCAGATCACTGGTGAGGCGTTTGAGACCGACCGAAGCCTTGAGCGAGCCGTCATAGGAGGCCGCCGCGACCACCACCGGCAACTCGGAGAGGCGCTGCGCGGCGGCGACCAATTCGTCGACCGTCAATGATTTGTGCTGGCGCGCACCGAGTTCCGCGAGCGCGGCCTGTTCGATCGGATCGGCGAGCGCGCGCAGATCGATCCGGCCGACAATGATCCCGTCCTCGACATCGTGCACCGAGTAGGCCACGTCATCGGACCAGTCCATGACCTGGGACTCCAGGCATTGCCGCCGGTCGGGTGCGCCTTTGCGCACCCAGGCCAGGCGGTCCATATCGACGTCGTAGGCGCCGAATTTGGAGCCGGGGCCCGTTCTGCCCCAGGGGTATTTGATCACCGCGTCCAAGGCCGCGCGGGTCGGGTTCAGCCCGTAGCTGTGCCCCTGCTCGTCGAAGACCTTCGGCTCCAACCGGGTGAGAATCCGCAGATTCTGCGCATTGCCCTCGAAACCGCCGTGCGCGTCGGCGAATTGGTCGAGGGCCTTCTCACCGTTGTGCCCGTACGGCGGATGCCCGATATCGTGCGCCAGCCCGGCCAGATCCACCAGATCCGGATCGCAACCCAGTCCGTCGGCGATACTGCGCCCGATTTGCGCGACCTCCAGTGAATGGGTGAGCCGGGTACGCGGGGTGTCGCCATCGCGCGGACCCATGACCTGCGTTTTATCCGCGAGTCTGCGCAGGGCCGCGGAGTGCAGTACGCGCGCCCGATCGCGGGCGAACTCACTGCGCCGGGCCGGGGTCGGCGACCAGCTGAGCCCGGCCGTGCGATCGGCCTCCGGCACCAGCCGCTCCCGATCGTGCTCGCTGTAGACCTGGTCGTAATCGATTCGCGAACTCATGATCACTGCTCCGCCGTGTAGGTGAAATCGGCCGAATAGTGGGTCAACTGGTACCACAGCAAGGCGAAGGTCTCGCGAAATATGCCGTGCGCCTGCGATTCCCGCGTGTACACGGCCGGGCCGGTCCGGGTCGGCGCGGTCCAGGCCGAGAGTCCGGCATCGCGCGCCATGGTGCGGGTGCGTAGCGAATGCCAGGGATCGCTCACCAGCACCACCGACGTCTTACCGCGCGCCAGTAGCGCTTTGGAGACCGCCTCCACGCTCTGCAGTGTGTCCGAACCGGTCTCGACCGCGAGGATGCGCTCGGCCGGAACGCCGCGGCCCTCCAGATACAGCTTGCCCGCGGCGGCCTCGGTGTAGTTGTCCCCCACCTGTTTTCCGCCCACGGTCACGATGAGCGGGGCGACCCCCTTCTGAAACAGCTTGTACGACTGATCCAATCGGGCCTGGAATACCGAGGAGGGGGTGCCGTCGTACTGCGCCGCACCGAGCACCACGATGGCATCGGCGGCCGCCCAGTCGTCGATGCGGGCCACCTGCCACACCCGCACCGCGGTACCGCAGATCAGCAGCAGGCCCATGAGCAGCGCGCCGATCAACAGTCGGCGGGCCCAGCGCAGGGTTCCCGCGAGGTAACCGTCACGGGATTTGCCGACCGGCGGCGGAGCCAACGCGGGCTCGGGGTCGCGGTTCCGGAGTTTTACCAACCGCGCCGCCGCCACTCGGGCAAGTGTGGGCGCTCCGCGCCGAGGGTGGTGTCATCCCCGTGACCGGGGTACACGACGGTGTCATCGGGGTAGCGGGCGAAGAGCTTGGACTCCACATCGCCGAGCAGTGAGGTGAACTCCGCCGGCGAGCCGGTTTTACCGACGCCGCCGGGGAACAGCGAATCCCCGGTGAACAGGTGGGTGCGACCGGCACCGTCGGTGAAGGCGAGCGCGACCGAGCCCGGGGTATGACCACTCAAATGGATGGCCTCGAACTCCAGATCGCCGATGCGGATCTTGTCGCCGTCGGTGAGCAGACGGGTCGGCGGCACCGGGAGCGCCTCGGCATCGAGTTCATGCGCGGCGGACGGGAACTCGCGGGCGGTGAGCACCTCGGCCAGGGCCCACCAGTGGTCCGGATGGCGGTGCGTGGTGACCAGCAGTTCGACCCCCTCGGGCGCGACCTGGGCCAGCAGTTCCAGAATGCGTTCCGCCTCATTGGCGGCATCGATGAGCAGCGTGGATCCCGTTCTCTCGCACTGCACCAGGTACACGTTGTTATCCATCGCGCCGACCGACATCTTGACGATGCGGGCACCGGGGACAGCGCGCTGCTGCGGGTCCGAACCGGGGGCGACATGACCTGTGTACGAGGTATCGATCGTGATCACGCCTCTGATCGTAGTCATGGCCGCCGACACGGGTGACCGGAAGAAACCTCGTGGCCCGCATCCGGCGGATAGATTCATCTGATGCGGCTACCGAAGCAGCTCTCCACGCTGTTGTCCGGCTTCGTGCTGGCCTTGATCGTTCTCTCCGGTACGACCGCTCCGGCGGGCGCGGAGCAGCCCCAGCGGCTGCCCAGCTATGTCACCGATCTGGCGGGCGCGTTGCGCGGCGGACAGACCGCCCAGGTGCAGTCGGCGATCGACGGGCTCTACACGAAAGACCATGAGCGACTGTGGGTCGTGTATGTACACGACTTCGGCGGGCTGGACGCGCAGAGCTGGGGTGAGCAGACCGCGCGGGCCTCCAACTTCGGGGATCGGGATGTGCTGCTCTCGGTCGCCATCGGTGATCGCGGGTACGCGTTCACCGGGAGTGCGCCGACCTCGGTCAGCGATAAGGAGCTCGATCAACTGCTCGGTGATCAGGTCGAGCCGAAGCTGCGCTCCGGGGACTGGGCCGGGGCGGCGGTCGCGACGGCCGATGGGTTGTCCGCGGCGATGAACGACTCCGGTGGCGGGTTGAGCGTCTGGGTGGTGCTGCTGCTGGTGCTCGTGGTCGCGTTGCTCGTCGGCGGGCTGCTGCTGTGGTCGCGAGGGCGCAAGGCGCGGCGGGGGCGGGCCGAGTTGGAGTCCGCGCGCAAGGTCGATCCCGCGGATACCCGGGCGCTCGGCGCATTGCCGCTGGACGCGCTGGACGCGCGCTCCAAAGAGCTGCTCGTCGATACCGACAATGCGATTCGCACCAGCGCCGAGGAATTGCGGCTGGCCACCGACGAATTCGGCGCGACCGCCACCGCACCATTCACCGGGGCACTCGAAGCGGCGAAGAATGCCCTCGCCAAAGCCTTTTCCATCCGCCAGCAACTCGACGACGATATTCCCGAAACTCCCGAGCAACAGCGGGCCATGCTGGTCGAGTTGATCAGCACCTGCGGGCGCGCCGATCATGAACTCGACGCCAAAGTCACCGAATTCGACGCCATGCGGAATCTGCTCATCAATGCCGGGGAACGCCTCGACGGGCTGACCCGCGATGTGGTCGAGCTGACCACCCGGGTGCCGAGCTCCGAGGCCGCGCTCGCACAGCTGGTGGCCGCACAGCCCGCCTCGGTGATCGCGCCCATTCACGACAATGTGAATATGGCGAAGGAGCGAATCGGCTTCGCGGAGAATGGGATTCAGGACGGGCGCACGGCCGCGGCGCGACCGGTCGGCGAGCAGGGGGCCGCGGTGGCGGCCATTCGCGGGGCCGAGGCGGCGGTGAATACCGCACGCACACTGCTGGATGCGGTCGATACCGCCGCCACCGATATCGAACAGGCGCGCGCCGGATTGCCCGGCATCATCGAGGAGTTGCGCCACGACCTCGGCACCGCCGCCACTCTGACCCGCCATGGCGGACCGGAGCTGACCGCGGCCGCCATCGCCGCCCGCACCGCCCTCGACCAGGCCAGCACCCAGGGCGCGAACAATCCGCTCGGCACCTTCCAGCAGGCGGTCGCCGCGGATACCGTGCTGGACAAGGCGATTGCCGCCGCCACCGATCGCAGACTCGCCGCCGAGGATCTGGCCCGCCGCCTCGACCAGGCCGTCACCGCCGCGACGAGTCAGATCAATGCCGCCACCGATTTCATCGGTACCCGGCGCGGCGGCGTCGACGCCGAACCCCGCACCCGCCTCGCCGAGGCCCAGCGCAGCCTCGACCAGGCCCGGGAACTCGCCGAATCCGATCCCGCGCAGGCACTTACGGCCGCCCAGCGCGCCACCGAACTCGGCACCCGCGCCCTGGTCACCGCACAGGCCGCCGTCCAGCAGTGGCAATCCCGGCAGGCCGGCTCCAACTCCCAGACCGGTGCGGTATTGAGCGGCATCCTCATCGACAGTGTGCTCCGCGGCATGGGCAGCGGATCCCGCGGCGGCGGAGGCGGTTTCGGCGGAGGCGGCTCTTACGGCCCCGGCTCCTACGGCGGCTCCGACGGCTCCCGCCGCATCAGCCGAGGCGGCCGGTTCTAGGGACGCGAGACTGTCAGAGCCAGCCGAGGCGTTCGGCGGTGTGGGCGGCTTCGGCACGGGTTCGGCTGCCGGTTTTGCCGATTGCCGACGAGAGGTGGTTGCGGACCGTGCCTTCGGACAGGTGCAGGGATTTGGCTATGGCGGCGGCGGTCGCGCCGTGCGAGGCGGCGGCGAGGACCTCGCGTTCGCGGGTGGTCAGGGGTGAGGTTCCGGCGGTGAGGGTTTCGGTGGCCAGGGCCGGATCGACTACGCGCAGGCCCAGGTGGACTCGGCGGACGGCGTCGGCGAGTTCGCGGGCGGGGGTGTCCTTGACCACGAAGCCGCTGGCTCCGGCGTCGATGGCGCGGCGCAGGTAGCCGGGGCGGCCGAAGGTGGTGACCATGAGGATGCGGACGTTCGGGTGGGCGGTATGCAGTTGGGCGGCGGCGGCTATACCGTCCATGCCGGGCATTTCGACATCGAGCAGTGCCACATCGGGGTTGGCGCGTTCGACGGCGGCGAGCACCTCGTCGCCGCGGCCGACCTCGGCCACCACCTCCAGATCGGGCTCCAGGTTCAGCAGGGCCGCGAGGGCGCCGCGCACCAGCGCCTGATCATCGGCGAGCAGCAGTTTGATCATCGCGGGTCTCCCATCGGTTCCGCCGGAAAGCTTGCCAGTACTCGCAATCCGCCCTCCGGGCGATTCGCCACGGTGAGGGCGCCGCCGGCGGCGCGCACCCGTTCGCTCAATCCGGTGAGGCCCGAGCCGTAGCCCGCATCGCCCAGGCCGCCGCCGTCATCGCTGACCTCGATACTGGTCGGGGTGACCCGCACGATGGCGTGCCGGGCCCCGCTGTGCCGCACGATATTGGTGACCGCCTCGCGCAGCACCCAGCCGAAGACGACGCTGTGCCGCGCGGGCAGGGTATCGGAGTCCGGTAGATCCGCCTCGATCTCCGCGGCGCGCAAGGCCGTTCGCGCACTACCGAGTTCCCCGGCGAGTGAGACCTCGCGCAGACCGCCGACGGTACTGCGCACCCCGGCCAGCGATTCGCGCGCCAGCCGCTCCACATCGGCCAGCTCCTGTTTGGCGCGCTCCGGATCGACCTCCAGCAGTCGTTGCGCCAGTTCGGTTTTCACCGTGATGACGGTCAGCGAATGCCCGAGGATGTCGTGTACGTCCCGGCCCACCCGCAACCGCTCCTCGGCAATGGCGAGCTCGGTCAATTGCAGGCGAGCGATATTCAACTGCTGATTGCGCTGGATCAACTGGCGGATACCGCCGACGGCGAAGGCCGCCATCGCCATTGATTCCAAGGTGTCGTAGTCGGGTGGGCTGCCCGCGATCAGCTGCGGTACCACGCTCGTCGCCAGCATCACCACGGACAACGTCGCGATGCCCTGCGGGATGGGCAGTGTGAAGGCGATGAACGAGGCCAGATAGATGCCCAGGCGCGCGGCCTGACCGTGCAGCGTCACCGCGATCGCCACCAGGAACGCGAGTTGCACCGCGAGCATCAGGAATATGGTGCGCCGCGGCGGACTCGGCCAGATCGGCCCGATACTGGGTGAGCGCAGCAGATACCAGTACGAACCGATGTACGCCAGCCCGAAGGCGATGATCACCGTGAGCGTGTAGACCCGCGCCGCCGCAGTGTCCAGCGCCCAAGCCGTCCGCAGCGGGGCGATCAGATACACCGACCAGACGGCCGCGAAGACCCAGCCGAGCCGACGGCGTCGCGTAATACTCTCCGGGCTGTCCTCCACAGTGCCGGACGCTACCGCAGGCCAGGACAGCGTGCGCCGACCCCACAGGTCGGCGACCTCAACCGTGGGACCGCCGCCCGATTCCAGAGTGCTCATACGTCCACTATCGAACGGGACGGCCGCCACCGCCCGGCACGACCGTCACCGTTCGGCCATGACAGATGTCATGACCGGCCTCAGATGGTGATGGTCACCGTGTGGAATCCGCTCGGGCCGGAGGGGAAACAGGGCCGGTCGGCGCCGTCCTGCACTTCACCCGAGCGGCCGGTGACGCGGGCCTGGATGGTGTGGGTGCCGGGCGGGAGATCCACCACGGTGCGCCAGCGCCGCCAGGCCGCGGGAGCGGATTCCGCGCCGAGTTCGGTTGGCACCCAATCGGTTCCATCCACCCGGAGATCGACCGCGGAGACGCCCTGTGGTGGGGCCCAGGCGACACCGGCGACGGTGGTCTTGCCCGGGCTGCCATGGCCGCTGGACGCCACATCGATCCGGGATTGCGGTGTGACCCACAGCGTTTCGTTGGTCCAGCCGCGCTTCCACCAGTAGTCGATATGCGAATCATCGGCGAGCTCGAGCTCGGAGATCCACTTCGCGCCGGTGTACTGACCGTACATGCCGGGTACGAAAACCCTTGCCGGAAAACCGTGTTCGGGCGGCAATGGCTCACCGTTCATCCCGATCACCAGGTAGCCGGGCAGCTCGCCCGTGCGCAACTTCTCCATCGGCAGCGAGATGGTGTACCCGTCCACCGCGCGTGTCACCAGCCGCGTCGCCGCCGCGTCCGGCATGGCATGGTCGAAGAGCGCGGTCAGCGGTACCCCGAACCAGCGGGCATTCCCGGCCCGATGCTGTCCGGGCGTGTTGTGCACGCACACCATGACCGCGTCGAACTCCACCGCCTGTTCGGCCAGATCCGCCAGCGACAGCCGCAACGGATGGGCGACCTTCCCGCTGATGCGCAGCCGCCACTGCTTCGGATCGATCCGTGGCGGCCGCGAATTCACGTCCGCCACATAGAATCTGCCCGCCTTGGTGATCAACGGTGAGAGTCCGGGTTCGATACCGAGCCCGTCCTCCGCCATCGGCGCATGCGATCCCATCGGGCCGAGTCGCCGGACCCGCGCGGCGTACTGCTCATCCGCGCGCCGAATGAGCGTCTCGGCGGCGGCCAGCATTCCGGCACCGCCCGCGGCCCACAGCAATCCGCCACCGAGACCCGTTGGCGGGCGGCGCAGTCCGGCGCGCAGGACGGCGGCCGCCGCGACACCGCCCAGCGCACCCGGTACCGAGGGGTTGGCACCGCGCAGCGCCACCGCGCCCGCGCCCGCACCGAGCGCGGTCACCGCGGGCGTGCGCAGGCGCTCCGGCAGCAGCGCCAATCCGGCCGACGCGGCAACGATATTCACCGCGACACCGCCGCGGGTGACCTCCTTGTCGTACCGCCCCGATCTGGCCACCATGGTCTCGACCACCCACACCGGTACGGTATCGGCGAGTAGCCGCCCGATACCGTCGATGACCGAGCCGCCCCGCGCCGCGGCGAGCAGTTCTCCGGCGCCGAGCGCACCGAGCCCCACCGCCGCCGCGCGCAGCAGCCGCCGTTTCTCGTTCACCGACACAGTTCGAGCCTTCCCTAGCCGAGCGGGTTGTCCCCGCCCATTGTTCACCAGGTGGGGTCGATGCCAATAGGATTCGCCGGGCGATCCAGATAGGCGCCGACGAGCGGCCCGATCTCGGCCAGGGCGGTGGCGGTGACCAACTGATTATGGGTGAAGGCGACCGGCTGGTCGGTGATCCGCCCGGCTATGAACGGCCGCCAGGTCTCCAGATTGGGGGTCGGGTCCGGATTGCCCGCGGCGGAGACGAACAGCAGGTCACCGTCGAATACCTCGGGCTCATGCTCGGAGATCTGCCGCAGCAGATGCTGTAGATCACTGTAGAAGTGCTCGATTTCGGTTGCGGTGAAAGAGATTCCGGAGGCCTCCAGCAGATCGGCGGCCTGCGCGGGGGTCACGCCGTCGTATCCGGCGGGGACGTCTATTCCACCGAATTCGGCCAACAGCATGGCCAGCGGCGGCAGATCGGAATCGGCGGTGATCCGTACCCGAGCGCGGGCGTCCATCATGATCAGCGAGCCGACATCCGCACCGCGACGACGCAATTCGACCGCGATGGCGTGCGCGATCGGACCACCCGCCGAATAGCCGAGCAGGTGATACGGGCCCTCGGGCTGCACCCTGCGCATCTCCTCGATATAGCGGACGGCCAGATCGCCGATGGTGCGGTCGGCGGTGCCGCCATCCACCACACCCGGGGATTGCAGCCCGTAGACCGGATGGGCGCGGTCGACGTACTGCACCAATCCGCCGTAGCACCAGGCCAATCCGACGGCCGGGTGAATACAGAACAGCGCCGGACCGTCACCCATCGGGCGCATGGGCAGCAGCACCCGCAGGGACGGCTCCACCTCCGGTTGCTCGGCGGCCTCGGTGAGACGGCGGGCCAGGGCGGCGGGGGTCGGGTCCAGGAACATCCACTGCAGCGGCATGGGGTTACCGGTGCGCTCGCGGACCAGGGTGACCAATTGGACGGCGGCCATGGAGTTTCCGCCGACCTCGAAGAAATTGTCGTCGACGCCGATGCGCTCGGCGGCCAGGACGGTGCCGAAGGATTCGGTCAGGGCGCGTTCGGCATCGGTGCGCGGTGCGCGGTAGGGGCGGCGCTCCGGCTCGGGGTGAATCGTCACCGCGGGGCGGTCCTCGTCCTGAATCCTCGCCGTGAGCGGGGGAAGCCCGCCGGGGATCTCGAGATCGCCCACCGGAGCCTGCGGGGTGGCGGCGACCGCCGTCAGCAGTGCGACGAAGGCATCGGCCATGGACTGCGCGGTGGCGCGGTCGAAGAGGTCGGTGGCGAAGGTCAGCGAACCGGTGATGCCATTCGGTGCACCGGCCGGGCCGAACTGTTCGGCCAGCATCCATTCGAGATCGAACTTCGAACCGGGGGCCGGGGCTTCGACGGGGCGAATCTCCAAGCCCGGCAGGGTGGTTCGCGGAATCTGCACATTCTGGAAGGCCAGCAGCACCTGGAACAGCGGATGCTGTGCGGTGGAGCGGGCCGGGGCCAGCGCCTCCACCAGACGTTCGAAGGGCAGATCCATATTGCCGTAGACGGCGAGGTCGGCACGCCGGGTGGCGGCCAGGGTGGTGGTGAACGCGGCGGCCGGGTCGATCCGCGAGCGCAGCACGACCGTATTCACGAACATGCCCACGAGGTCGTCGAATTCGCCGTCACCGCGGCCCGCGACCACCGAGCCGAGCGCGATATCGGTCTCGCCGGAGAGTCGGGCCAGCAGGACCGCCAGGGCGGCGTGCACGACCATGAACGGACTCGCGCCCTGGGCGCGCGCCAGAACCTGGAGGCTGTCGTGAACCGCTGCGGGAACGGCGAATTCGATTCGACCGCCGATGCCCGACGGCATCTCGGGCCGCGGACGATCGGTGGGGATGCCGTGCACCTCGGGCAGCGCGGCGAGGGTGGAGCGCCAGAAGTCCAGTTGGCGCTGCGCGAGGCTCTCCGGATCGGCGTCCGAGCCCAGGAGTTCTCGCTGCCAGAGGGCGTAGTCGGCGTACTGCAGCGGCAGCGGAGTCCAATCCGGCTCCCCTCCTGAGACACGAGCCAGATACGCGCCCAGCACGTCTCGCGCCAGCGGAGCCGTGGACCAGCCGTCGGCGGCGATATGGTGCACGGCCATGGCCAGGACGGCGTGCCGCGGTGCGGTGTGCAGCACACAGACCCGCAGCGGCGGCTCCCGGGTGATGTCGAAGCCGCGCGAGAGTTGGGAGATCAGGCGCTGCGTGACTTCCCCCGCATTGGAGGCGATTTCGGTCAGCGGTGTGGCCCCCGGCGTCGCGGGCAGGATCCGCTGATACGGCAGGCCGTCCGGGCCGGTCGGATAGGTGGTGCGCAGGGTTTCGTGGCGGGCCACCACATCGTCGATCGCTGCACGAAGCGCCGTAATATCCAGGGCCCCTTCGACTTCGAAGGCCGCGGGGATGTTGTAGACCGGCGATCCCGGATCGTAGCGGTTCAGGAACCACATGCGCTGCTGCGCCGCCGAGAGTGGCGTACGGTCCGGGCGCGGGCGGGGACCGGGCACCGGGCGATCGGTCGCCGCACCGGAGGCGAGCAGCGCGGCGAGTTCGGCCACGGTCGGGGCATCGAAGAGGGCGCGCACCGGGATCGTGGCGCCGAGGGCACCACCGAGCCGGGCGACCACCCGGGTCGCGATGAGCGAATTACCGCCCAGGGCGAAGAAATCATCGTCGCGCCAGACCTGATCGACGCCGAGGACTTCGGCGAAGACGGCGGCCACCGCCTCCTGCTCGGGACCCGAGGGCGGCTCCTGCGCGCCGGTGGTGAGCACCGGCGCGGGGAGCGCATCGCGGTCGAGCTTGCCGTTGGGCGTGCGCGGCAGATCGTCCAGAGACATGATGGCGGAGGGGACCATGTAGGACGGAAGTCGTTGCGCCACTTGTCTCTTCAGCTCTGCCGAATCGACTTCCTGCCCCGCTTCGGGAACCACGTAGGCGACCAGCATGCCGCCCCGTGCGTCCTCCCGTACCAAGGCCACCGCGCGGGCGACCGCCGGATCAGCGGTCAGCGCCGCCTCCACATCGCCGAGTTCGATGCGCAGGCCGCGCAGCTTCACCTGGGTGTCGGTGCGGCCCAGGTACTCCAGATTCCCGGTGCGACGGCGAACCAGGTCGCCGGTGCGGTACATGCGCTCACCGGGCATGAAGGGATCGGCGATGAACCGGGTGGCGGTCAGATCGACGCGGTCGAAGTAGCCGCGCGCCAAGGGGATACCGGCCAGGTACAGCTCACCGACCACACCGTCGGGCACCGGGCGGAGCCGGTCGTCCAGGACCAGTGCGCGCACGCCGGGCGCGGGCGCACCGATCATGATCGGATCACCCGGGCGCAGCGGGGCACTGCCGGTCGCCCACACCGTGGTCTCGGTGGGGCCGTAGTCGTTGAAGTGCAGGCGATTCGGCGCCGCCCAGGCGGTGACCAGTTCGGGCGGGCAGGGTTCGCCACCGGTGATGATCACGCGCAATGCGTCCAGACCCGCCGGGTCGACCGTCGCCAATGCCGAGGGGGTGATGGCGATATGCGAGACCCGCTCGCGGGCGAGCAATTCCGCCAGATCGGGTCCGGCGAAGACGGTGGGCGGGGCGACCACGAGGGTTCCGGCCGCGCTCAACGCCATGACCAGTTCCAGGACCGAGGCGTCGAAACTCGGTGAGGCCACGTGCAACACGCGGGATTCGGCGGTGATGCCATCGCGTTCACGCTGCGCCACGGCGAGATTCGCCAACCCGGCGTGCGTCACCATGACACCCTTGGGCGCACCGGTGGAACCGGAGGTGAAGATCACGTAGGCGGGGTTCTCCGGCCGTGACCGTTGCTCGATCGGCAGATCAGCGCGCGAATCCTCCGGACCGTCCAGGGTCAACCAGTCGACCGAATCGGGCAGCCGGTCGCGCCGCGCCGCCACGGTCAGGCCGAGAGTCACCCCGGAGACCTCGACTATGCGGGCGATCCGCTCGGCTGGATACGCCGGATCGATCGGTACGAAGGCCGCTCCGGTACGGGCGATCGCCCAGACCGCGAGCACCGATTCGACCGAGCGCGGAATGCCCACGGCCACCAGGGTTTCCGGTCCGGCTCCGGCTCGGGCGAGTTGTCCGGCGAGCCGCCGGGCTCGCTCATCGATCTCCCGGTAGGTGAGCCGCCGATCAGCGCAGACCACCGCGACACCGTCCGGATCGGCGGCGACGGCATCGGCCATGAGCTCGGCCAGTGTGCGCGGTGCGGCGGCCGGGACCGCTTCGAGCCGCAGTCCCCGCCGCTCCGGATCGGTCAGCAGATCGATATCCCCCACCGGCACAGCCTGTTCCGCAGTGCTCGCGGTCAGCAGCCGGATCAGCCGATCGGCGAAGGCCGATACCGTCGATTCATCGAAAAGGTCCGTGGCGTAACCGCACCGCAGCTGCATACCCTCGGCGTCGGCGACCACGGTCAGGCTCAGATCGAAGCGGGTGTTGGTCTGCGGCAGATCGATCGGCGCGACCGTCAACTCGGGCAGTCGCAGCTCCGGAATCTCCAGATTCTGGAAGACCAGCATGACCTGGACGAGTGGATGTCGCGCCTCCGAACGCACCGGGGCCAGCACCTCCACCAACCGCTCGAACGGCACATCGGCCTGTTCGAAGGCGGCCAGATCGGTCTCGCGCACCCGGTCCAGCAGTTCGGCGAAGGTGTCGCCCGCCCGCACCCCGGTGCGCAGTACCAGGGTGTTGACGAACATGCCGACGAGGTCGTCGAGATCGCGATGCCCGCGCCCCGCCAGCGGAGTACCCACGACCACGTCCGCGGTGCCGCTCAGCCGGGCCAGCAGTACCGCCAGCGCCGCGTGTACGACCATGAACGGGGTGGCCCGGTGTCTGCGGGCACATTGTTCGATCGCGGCCGTCAGCGGACCGCTCAGCCGTATCGCGCACTCCCCCGCCCGATGTGAGGCGCGTGCCGGTCGGGGCCGGTCCGCGGGTAGTTCCAGGTGATCCGGAAGGTCCGCCAAGGTCCGGGACCAGTACTCGATCTGATGGGCGAGCAGGGACTCGGAATCGTCCTCCGCGCCCAGTCGCGCCAACTGCCACAGCGTGTAGTCGGCGTACTGCACCGAGAGCTCACCCCACACCGGCTGCCGCCCGGCGGCGCGGGTGGCGTAGGCGGCGGCCACATCGCGGGTCAGCGGAGCCATGGAGAAACCATCGGTGGCGATGTGATGGGCGACCAGCACGATCACATGCTCATCGGGTGCGAGGCGGAACAGCCGCAGCCGCAACGGAACCGCGGCTGTGACATCGAAACCCGCTGTGACCGTGCGGATTACCGCGCCGGGCAGTTCTCCGGACGATACCGCCGTCGGTGCCAGATCGAGCGGAACCTCCGCCGCCGGGAGAATGCGCTGACCGCCGACACCATCGATATCGGGGTACACGGTTCGCAAGGTCTCATGCCGCTCGATCACATCGCGCAGCGCGGTCCGCAGTGCCACGAGATCCAAATGGCCCGAAAGCCGCAGTGCCACGGGCACGTTGTAGGCCGGGGAGTCCGGATCGTAGCGGTTCACGAACCACATGCGCCGCTGCGCCGGAGACAGCGGCACGGGGTCCGGGCGCGGTCCGCACACCAGCTCGGGGCCGGCTGTCGCGCGGTCGGCTTCGGCCAGCCGCCGGGCCAGATCGGTGACGACGGGAGCTTCGAACAGCAGGCGTACCGGTACGGCCGAGCCGAGTGCGGCGGTCAAGCGCGCCGAGACTCGGGTGGCGATCAGCGAATCGCCGCCCAGGGCGAAGAAGTCGTCGTGCGCGCCGACTCGTTCGTGGCCGAGCACCTCGGCATAGGTCGCCGCGATCAACACCTCGGCGCCGACCGGCTCGACATACTCCGCCTGCACCACAACGGGTTCCGGCAGTGCGCGCAGATCGATCTTGCCGGTGCGGGTGCGCGGCAACTCCGCGAGCACCTGAATACTCGACGGCAGCAGATAGCGGGGTAGCCGCTCCCCCGCCCACGCGATCAACTCCGCGCTCGCGATGGCCGCCGCACGCGCGGATGCCGGAGCAGGTGTTGCGACGGGCGGCTCGGGTACGGCGAGGGTGATATACGAGCACAGCGCCGTTGCGCCCGCGGAGGTGTGGCGTGCGACGGTGATCGCGGACTCGACCCGAGAATGGGTGACCAGCACGGCATCGACCTCGCCGGGCTCCACCCGAATGCCCCGCACCTTGACCTGGAAGTCGGACCGGCCGATGAACTCGAATCCCGCTGCGGTGCAGCGCATGAGGTCACCGGTGCGATACATCCGCTGCCCCGCCGCGAAGGGGTCCGCGACGAATCGGCTCGCCGAAAGACCCGCGCGAGCGGCGTATCCGCGCGCCACACCCGGACCGCGCACATAAAGCTCACCCACCGCGCCCACCGGGACCGGGCGCAGCCAGCCGTCCAGCACGAGCAGGATCGCGCCCGGCACCGGGGAGCCCAGGATCGCGGTGTTCTCGACCGTCATCGGCTCGCCGTACGCGGCGGCGACCGTGGTCTCGGCCGGACCGTACGAATTCACCAGAATGCGTTCGACATTCACCATCGAGGCGGTGGTGACCGGCCCGGCCTCGGGGCGTGCGGGTTCACGCGCCGGGTCCGTCGATACCGCGACCCCGGCCATCCGGGCCACGAGTGCCGGTGGGCAGGGCTCGCCCCCGGTGACGATCCCGCGCACCGTGCGCAGTTCAGCGGCGTCGAGGGTGGCCAGTACGGTCGGTGTGCAGATCAGATGGGTGGCAGCGCTCTCGATCAGAACCGCCGCGAGCTCTGCTCCGGCATTGGCGTCGGGCGGGGCGATGATCAGGGTTCCGCCCGCCGCGAAGGTGCAGAGCCACACCAGGATCGCGGCATCGAAGGCCGGGTTGAGACAGTGCAGGGTGCGGGTATCGCGGTCGATCAGGCAGCGCTGCGTGGTGGCCGCCGCCAGATTCGCCAGACCGGTGTGGGTGACCACGACTCCCTTCGGGGTGCCGGTGGAGCCGGAGGTGAAGATGACATACGCGGCATGCTCTGGGCGAAGGGGGGCGAGACGGTCGGCGTCGGTGATGGCGTCGGCGGACAGCTCATCCAGCCGGGCAATGGTTTCCGGCGCGTCCAGCTGAATCCAGGCGATGTCCGCGGGCAGGTCACTGTGCCACCCGGAGTCCGTGATACCTAGTGCCGCAGCGCATTCGGCCGCGATGGTCGCGGTACGCGCGGCGGGCTGCGAGATATCGACGGGGACGAAGGCGGCACCGGTCTTGGCGATCGCCCAGATCGCCACCATGGAGCGCAGCGATCGCGGTAGGGCGACCAGTACGGTGCGCTCCGGACCCGCACCGGAGGCGATCAGACTGCGCGCCAGCCGATTGGCGCGCTCGTCGAGCTCCGCATAGGTCAGCTGCCCGGCCGGATCACTCAGCGGGTCGACGAGGGCCACGGAGTCGGGAAGTGCGGTCGCGGTAAGCAGGTCCGGTAGCAGCCGCACCGGTAGCGCCGGGGTGCCGTACCGGACGGCTGGCGTACCGACCGGATCGCAGGTGCGCAGGGTCGATACGCGGCGATGGGGGTCCGCGGTGAGGGCGATGAGCAGGCGCGCCAGTCCAGCGGCGATCGAATCGGCCTGTGCGGCATCGAAGTACACCGGTGAGCGGGTCAGTTCGAGCCGGAGTCCGGGATTCGCGTACGCCGCCAGCGACAGCGGATAGTGCGTGCCGTCATGGGCGCGAATACCCGTCACCGACAGCCGGGCCTGCCGGGTCGCGGCGGTCAGGGCGGCCGCATCCACCGGATAGGACTCGAAGACCGTCGCGGTATCGAACAGCGCGCCCAAGCCGGTGCGAGCGTGGATCTCATCCAGGCCGAGGAATTGCCGCTCGGCCAGGGCGGCCTGCTCACGTTGCACCCGCGCCAGCAGCTCGGCAATGGATTCGGCGGGGTCCAGGACAATACGCACGGGGACGGTATTCACCAGCATGCCGATCATGCGCTCGGCACCCGCCAGCTCCGGCGGACGGCCGGATACCGTTGCGCCGAAGACGATATCGGCGGAGCCGGTCCGCTCACCCAGCAGTAGCGCCCACGCCACCTGGACGATCGTGTTCACGGTGACCTGGCACTGCGCGGCCAGGGTGCGCAGGCGCTCGGCGGTATCGGGCGGGAGCGACACCTCGTGCGCCACGGGGGCGGCCACATCGGCGCGCGGGGCGGCCGGGGCGACCAGGGTCGGCCCGGCCAATCCGGTCAGCGCATGCGCCCAGGCCGCTCGGGCCGACTCCGTATCGCGGGCAGCGAGCCATTCGAGGTAGCGGGCGAATGGGGTCGGCGGTGCGAAACCGCTGTCGTCCCCATGAGTTTCGTAGAGCCCGACGAGTTCGGCGAAGAGCAGCGGCATGGACCAGCCGTCGAGAATCAGATGGTGATTGGTGATGACGATCCGGAACCTGCGCTGCCCCAGCGCAATACACAGGAAGCGGATGAGCGGTGGCCGCGCCACATCGAAGGGTGTCCACAACTCCCGCGCCGCGATCTCATCCAATTCGGTTTCGGTGGCATCGAACGCCTCCAGATACGCGCACGGGACCTCGACCTGGGCCGAGATCACCTGTACCGCGCGCTCCTGCGACTGCACGAACGCCGCGCGCAACACCTCGTGCCGTCGCACCAGCGCCCGCGCCGCGGCGGTCAGCCGATCCCATTCGAGGTCGGCCTCCACATCGATCACGGCCTGCACCGAATAGCCATCGGCCCCGCCCGCGGCGAACTGCGCCTGGAACAGCAGCCCGCGCTGCAAGGGCGTCAATGGCAGCACATCATCCAGACGACCGTAATCCCGCTCCCAGGAATCGATTTCGACCTGCGTGGTCTCCAGCAGCGCCAGATCTCCGGGCGTAACCCCACCCGCGTCCGGAGTAGCGACCAGGTCGGCGATCTCCTCGACCGCGGCCACCCACTCGCGCGCCAGCTCGGCCACCTCGGCACCGTCGACCGCCTCCGCGGCGAATTGCCACACCGCGCGAATCCGCTGTCCCCGCTCGGACTCCAAGGTCACCGCATCCACCGAAATGACCGCCGCCAGCGGCATTTCCGCATCGGCATGCCCACCGAGCCGCGCCGCCATCCGCACCGGCATCCAGTCCCCCGCCACCTCCATATCCGGAATCTGGCCCAAATAGTTGAATCCCAGCTGCGGCTCGGGCATCGCCGCCAGCTCCCCCGAGGTCGCGGAGTTCAGATAGCGCAGTAGTCCATAACCGAACCCGCCCCGGGGCACGGCCCGAAGTTGGTCCTTCACCGACTTCAACGCCGCGATCGCGGATCCGGTCCGCCAGGGCTCGAGATTCACCGCTCGCTCGGGGACCCACCCCGGGCCTGTGCCCGGCCCGAAGTTCGGTGCGATCGACTGCCGCACCCCGAACTCGTCTCCGGTCCCACCCAGCAGCTCTCCCGCGCATCCTGGCTTCGAGAAGCCTTCCAGCACAACAGGCCCCAATCGAACCGGCACCTGCGAGGTGAACCAGCCGACCGTCCGCGAGAGATCCGCTCCCGGTACGGCGGCCTCATCCCGCCCATGCCGTTCCACTGCGACCACCATCGCCGCGCCGCCAGCGCCGAACCGCCCTCGGCCGCACCGCCGGCGCGCTATCGCCAGTGTCAGCCCCGCCAGCAAAGCATCCTCGACACCGCACCGGTACGCCGCCTGGAGACGACCCGCCAGCGCCGCCGAAGCAGCCTCGGAGATTTCGACCTCGAGCCGTCCGGCCGAACCGTAGGTATCGACCGCAGGGTCCAATCGCCGTCGGCCGACCAGCGGGTCCTGCGCCAAAACCCCTCGCCAGTAATCGAATTCGTTCAGTGGCCAGTTCGGCGCGGCATTCGCCGCGAGGTCCCGCAGCGCATGCGCCCAGGTCCGCATGGAGGTGCCCGTGCCCCGCAGAGCCGGCGCGGCACCGACCGACGCCTGGGACCACGCGGACATGAGATCCGGCAACAGAATTCGCCACGACACCGCGTCGCAGGCCAGATGATGTACGGCGATCAGGAGTCGACCGGGCGTGGCGGGACCGGCGTCCAGCCAGGTCAGTGCGATCATGATTCCAGCACGCGGATTCAGTCGCGTCACCGTCGCCGCGAGCCCCGAATCCGTTGCGTCATCGACGGGCCGTACGGCGGTCTCGGCGCCCGTGTCGGACGAATCGAGCTGGGAGCGAGAAACTCTCGCTATGGCCGCGCTCGCGTCGACCAGATGTGGTGGTTGGACCTCCAACTCGATGCCGGAGGGCGTGTCGACAATGCGCGCGCGAAGCATGTCGTGGCGATCCAGCAGCGCCTGGACCGTGCGCGTCAGGGCCTCCTGCTCGATGCCCAACGGAAGTTGAACGACCATCGACTGGGCGAAATGCTCCCAGCCCGGACGCGCCAGCAGCCATGCGGCGACGGGGGTCAGGGGAAGACGGCCCAGGCCGCCACCGGGAAGCTCGGGAAGTTCGGCGCGATCATCCCGCGCCCGGCCGACCACGGCGGCCAGCGCGGCGGGCGTGCGGTGTTCGAAAACCTCACGGGCGGAGAAGATCAGGCCCGCGGCCCGGGCGCGGGAAACCAGGCTGATCGCCATGATCGAATCGCCGCCGAGCGCGAAGAACGACGTATGCGGACCGACCTCGGCGGTACCGAGAATCTCAGCGAACAGTGTGCGGAGGATGCGCTCGGTTTCGCTCTCCGGCTCGGTCTGGTGAACTGGCTGCGCGACAACGGGTTCGGGAAGCGCCCGCCGATCCACCTTGCCGTTCGCGGTGAGCGGCAGCGCGCCCAGCACGGTGACGGTCGCCGGAACCATATAGGGCGGCAGGCGCCGGGACGCATGATCGAGCAGATCCGCCTCGGTGACCGTCACCCTCGCGTGCGGAACCACATACGCCGCCAGCATGGTGCCGCCACTCGGCGCGGGCCGCGCCACGGTGACCGCGATCTCCACGGCCGCATGCGTATTCAGCGCGGCATCGATCTCCCCCAGTTCGATGCGCATCCCGCGCAGTTTGACCTGGAAGTCGCCGCGGCCGACGTACTCCAGAACGGCCTTGGAATTCGTCTCGGACGCGTGGGATTCCGAGCCAAGGTGCGAAGTGGTCATGGTCCAGCGCACCAGATCACCGGTGCGATACCTGCGCGCACCGCCCGGAGCGGCGACGAAACGCTCCGCCGTCAGACCTGGTCTGCCGACATAGCCGCGGGCGACACCCGGGCCGGTCACGTACAGCTCACCGGCGACCCCGACAGGTGCCGGACGCAGCCAGCGGTCCAGGACCAGCATGCCCGCACCGGGGATGGGATCGCCGATGCCCGCGTTCTCACCGGGGATCAGGCCCCCGGTGTAGGTGACGGCCACGGTGGATTCGCTCGGGCCGTAGGAGTTGAGCAGCGCACGGCCGATTCCGAAGCGCGCCACGATATCCGGGGGCGTCGGCTCACCGCCGGAGGACACCGCGCGGACGCCGTTCAGGGCGTCGGGCTCCAGGGTGGACAGCACCGCCGGGGTGGAGCACACCTGGGTGATGCCGTATTCGCGGATCAGCGCGGCCAATTCGGCTCCCAGCACCGGATCCGACTCGGCCACTATCAGTATCGTGCCCGAGGCGAAGGCCATCAGCCACTCGAGCACGGACGCGTCGAAACTCGGATTCAGGCATTGCAGGACTCGCGCACCGGGGGTGACCCGATACGAATCCACCACCGCCGCGGCCAAACCCGCGAGCCCGGTGTGGGTGACCACGACGCCCTTCGGCGTGCCGGTCGAGCCGGAGGTGAACACCACATACGCCGGATTGGCCAGGTGCGGTCGGCCACGCAGCTCGTGTGCCGCCAGTGGCGCGGCGGACTCGGGCCACGTATCCCCCTCGGCGAGCAGGTCGTCCAAGGCGATCCAGCGCACCGCGTCGGGCAGCTCTGCCGTGCCGGTATGGGTCAATCCGAGCTCGGCCCCGCATTCGGCGGCGATCCGCGCCATGCGATCGGCGGGCATCCCGGTGCCGAGGGGTACGAAGGCGGCGCCGGTCTTCGCCACCGCCCACAGCGCCACCATTGCCTCGACCGAGCGCGGAAGCGCAAGCAGTACAGTCGATTCCGGACCGAGTGCCGGTGCGGGGCCGGGAGCGTCCGCCGCGGACCCGCGCAACAACCTGCGCGCCAATCGATTCGAGAGTTCATCCAACTCGCCGTAGGTGAGGTGCCGATATCTGCCCACCACCGCCAGGCCGGAGCGCCCCGCCGCACGCAGCCCATCCGCCAAAATCTCGGGAAGCAAACGAGATTCGGGCGCTTGGCCGCCGTGCACACCGCCGAGCAGCGGCTGCTCGTCCGGCGTGCAGTACGCCAGCTCCGCCAATGGCGTATCCGCCTCCGCGTCCAGCAGCGATTCCAGCAGCGTCAGAAACCGCCGATGCTGCCGCGCCAGCGAATCCTCGTCGTACAACCGGGGATTCGCCGAGAAGTCGACGTGAATCGACGCCCCGGCGCCGTGCTGGTAGAAGTTGACGAACAAATCCTCGATCGGCCCGGACGTCAGCACATGCAGGCTCGACTCCACCCCGTCGAAGTCGATTCCCGCCGGGAACAGCATGATATTGATGACCGGACCGACGAACCCCCGCCCGAACTCGGGCCGCCCCGTACTCACGGGGCCCGTAGGTCCATCGGATGCGTCCGGCGCGGACGGTGTCACCGGTCCGCCCTCCGGATGCCCGGCAGCGGGCTGACCGCCGCCACCCCAATGCATATCCTCGGCGCGGAATCGCTGGTGGCGCAGGGCTCCCGAGGCCGCGACGCGGACGGCGTCGAGCACCTCGCCGACCCGCCCATCGCGTGGCACCCGCACCCGCAGCGGCACCACATTCGCGATCATGCCGCCCGAACGCCGCAGCACCGCCGTGGTGCGGCCGGAGACCGGGAGACTCAGCACCACATCCTCACTGGCGGTCAAGCGCCCGTAGTACAGCGCCAGCGCCGCCATCACCACCATGGCCGAACTCGCGTCGAAGCGGCGCGCCGCGCTCTCCAGGCGGGCGGCGGTGCCCTCCTCGAGCTGTGCGCGGGCTTCGCGTCCGAGGGCACAGGCGGGTGCGGTGGCCGAGACCAGACTGCACCGCTCCGGCATCCCCGCGGTCACCTCGCGCCAATACCGCTCATCGGTGCCGAATCGGCTCGAATCCCGGTATGCCAGTTCGGCTTCGTGCACTTGCAGCAGTGCGGCGGCGGTGCCATCCGGTGCCGGAGTCCCGCGCACGGCGGCGTTGTACAGCTCCGCGACGCGATACAGCATGGTCACCGAGCCGAAGCCGTCGATCAGGATGTGGTGGGCGCGGGTGTACCAGAGGTGATGGTCATCGCCGACCCGGATCACCGTGGTGATCCCGGCCCGCTCGCCCAGCAGGTCGATCGGCGCGGCCACATCGGATCGCATCCAATCCAGCGCCGCCGCAATGGGTTCCGGTCGATCACGAAAATCCAGGAACCCCACCGCGGGCTCGATATTGGGGTCGACCACCTGGTACGGCCGGTCCTCGATCTCCACCAATCGCAGTACGCCGGAGCCGAATTCGCGGGCCGCGAGCACCGCCGCGCTACGTAGCGCGGGCAGATCCAGTCGGCCGCGCATCTCGATGTACTGCGCCTCCGAGAGCGGCACACTCGGATCCAGTTGCTGCGCGTACCACATGCCGAGCTGGGCCGGGGAGAGCGGGAAGACGGTGGCGGTCTGCTCCGCCGCGAGTTCGCGGGTCATAACGCCTCATCGGGTACTGGTCGAGCACGATTCGTCTTCCCGCTGTTCCTCATACGCCGGAACCCAGGAGTCGGGGCGTGCCGTCAGGCGCCCCACCATGACCGCCCGCACATGCGCGGGTAGTCCAGGTGCGAACTTGCGCACATACGCGTTCATCCATTCCGACTTCTCCAGCAGGAAAGGGAAATCGGTTGTCATCATCGAGCGCACCACGAGCATGGGCATAGGCGCGTCCAATGGCCGGAAGTCTTTGTTCCACAATCCGGGCTGATCGCATCCCGGGTAGAATTGCCCGAGCATCGCACCGCGTTCCACGAATTTGGTCTTGAATTCGGCGTGAATCTCGTCGATCAATGAATAGTCAACCAAATTCGGGAACACCGTGATCATTCCGCGCAACACCGATGTCGAACTCCCATTGCCGGTGGGCAATTCGGGATAGACCTCGAGTGCGTCCTGGATGATGGCCCGCACCCACACGGCCCGCGGCTCGGCGGCCGGTACCTGGGCCAGCCACAACAGATCCCGGCGCATGGACGGGCGCACATACGGACAAACCGGTCCATCCCGTCCCAGTTCATCACTGGGTTGGGCCAGAAAGGATTCAGCCCAAGATCGAAATACCGCGACCGTGGAACGCGCGGCGGGACAAGTCGATCCAGTGTCTCCCAATGAGACCCATTGCAGCCCCGAGCGGGGGCCGATAACACGCTCGCTCATGACTCACCTCGGCAGATCGAGCTTCAGCGGCAGGCGCCGTTGCCCTATACCTATTAATAGTGCGCCGGTCATGGGCTGTTAACACGAGTAGTCGCATACCCAATTACCTATCGGCGCCCCAAATTTCAGGGGCATCCGAATAAAGAAAAGACCGGTCATGTATTGACCGGTCTTCCCAGAATCCTTGGAATCATGCACCGATGAGGCGTGCGGCCAGGTAGCCCTCTACTTGATCAAGCGCAATCCGCTCCTGCGCCATGGTGTCTCGCTCGCGCACGGTGACCGCGTGATCCTCGAGCGTATCGAAGTCGACGGTGATGCAGAACGGGGTGCCGATCTCGTCCTGACGGCGGTAGCGGCGGCCGATGGCCCCCGCATCATCGAACTCGACATTCCAGTTCCGGCGCAGCTGCGCGGCCAGATCCTTCGCCTTGGGCGAGAGCTCGGCGTTGCGCGAGAGCGGCAGTACCGCGGCCTTCACCGGCGCCAGACGACGATCCAGGCGCAGCGTGGTGCGATCCTCCAGACCGCCCTTGGCGGTCGGCACCTGCTCCACGTGGTACGCGTCGACCAGGAAGGCCATCAGCGAACGAGTCAGACCGGCCGCCGGTTCGATCACGTACGGGGTGTAGCGCTCACCCGAGGTCTGATCGAAGTAGCTCAGATCCACACCCGAATGCTCGGAGTGGGTCTTCAGATCGAAGTCGGTGCGGTTCGCGACACCCTCGAGCTCGCCCCACTCACTGCCCTGGAAACGGAAGCGGTACTCGATATCCACCGTGCGGGTGGAGTAGTGCGAGAGCTTCTCCTTCGGATGCTCGTACAGGCGCAGGTTCTCCGGATCGATGCCCAGGTCCGTGTACCAGGCCATCCGGGTGTCGATCCAGTACTGATGCCACTGCTCGTCCTCGCCCGGCTTGACGAAGAACTCCATCTCCATCTGCTCGAACTCACGGGTGCGGAAGATGAAGTTGCCGGGTGAGATCTCGTTGCGGAAGCTCTTGCCCATCTGGGCGATACCGAACGGCGGCTTCTTGCGCGCGGTGGTCTCGACGTTCTTGTAGTTCACGAAGATGCCCTGCGCGGTCTCCGGGCGCAGGTAGTGCATGCCCTCTTCGGACTCCACCGGGCCCAGGTAGGTCTTGAGCATCATGTTGAAGTCGCGCGGTTCGGTCCACTTGCCGACGGTGCCGCAATCCGGGCACACGATGAGCTCCATGGAGACGCTGTCCGGGTCCTCGACCTTGTGCTTCTCGGCGTACGCCTCCTGCAGGTGGTCCTGCCGGTGCCGCTTATGGCAGTTCAGGCACTCCACCAGCGGATCGTTGAAGACCGCGACGTGACCCGAGGCCACCCACACCTGACGCGGCAGGATGATCGACGAGTCGAGGCCGACCACATCCTCGCGACTGGTGACCATCGAACGCCACCACTGGCGCTTGATGTTCTCCTTCAGCTCGACTCCCAGCGGACCGTAATCCCACGCCGATTTGGTGCCGCCGTAAATCTCACCGCTCGGGTACACCAGACCCCGGCGCTTGGCGAGGTTGGCGACGGTGTCCACCTTCGACTTGGGTGCCACTGAGGAAATCTCCATCCGGTCCGGAAAACTACAAGGGACGTCCTCAAGCCTATCGGTACCGGGCCAACCAATTTTCGCCGGGAGCGGGCAGCGCGCCACGGCCGGGTTCGCAGGTCGGTGCCCCTGGGATTCGGGGATACGTTCCGGGGTCTGCCACACGAGATAGTAGGTAGGGCGACCGGTTCTGTCCCTCGGGATCACGCCGCTGTCGCGCGCGAAGAGGACGGCAGGGCCGGGGGCGAAATGACGTGGAACCATCCGAGCGACGATGACGAGTACCGGCCCTGGGACCATATGTCCGTGCCGCCGCCGCAACCGGATCGGCGAGCCGAATCACGACCATCCACACCAACTCCGGGACCGCCCGCACCACGACAGCGAATGCGGCCGGGGACGTTGGTGCCGTGGCTGGTGGTGATCGTGCTGTTGGCAGGGAGCTTCACGCTGCCGCATCTGCTGCGCCATCATGACCGGTCGATCAAAGTGACGATTCCGGCCGTGCCGGCGACGCTGCCCAATGGCTATCTGCGCGTGAATCCGGACCATCCGTTCCGGGATACGCCCGCGAATCAGTGGCGCGAGGGCGGGGACGGTATCGAGGTGCCCGTCGCCCAACCGGTGGGGCGGTTCCCGATCGAGCAGGTGGCGGCGGCGGAGAACCTCGCCAAGCGGTTGATCGTGCTCGCGCGACTGGAGCAGCATGTGCTCGAGACCGGGGACGCGGAGCCGATCCTGGCACTGGTGGCCCAAGGCATGGCCGATGACATCCGACCCAAGCTCACCCCGGGCAATGAGGGCGAAACCTGGTGGGTGACAACCAAACTCGCACCGGGATTCCAGCTGCTACCGTCACGCCCGCGCGTCGACGGCGCGATGTCGGCCGCGCTGGACGACAAGGGCGAACTGGTGATCAAGACCAATTACATTGTCGCGTACGCCTTCCAGGCCCCACACCCGAATGAGATCAGCGATCCGATGGAAATCATCGTGCTGGTCCGCGAGGAGGTCGACTACACCTGGATCGACGACTCCGCCTACGACGCCCCCTCCCAGGGCATGTGGATCGACAACACCCGCTCCCATACCTACGCGGGCAATTGCGACTGGTTCCGCAAGGGCTTCCTGGCCCCCTCCTACAGCGAATCCCCCAGCTACGGCACCCAGGTCCGCCCCACCGGCCAGTACTTCGACCCCACCATCCCCCTCCCCACCGAAAACGACTGCTGACCGGGCAGGCACATCCGCATGTATGCCATTTCCCCGAGTGTCGGGTTTGACATGCATATGCTTGCATATAAGAATGGCATCGGTTTCCAATAAGGAGTTGGTTCGATGACCACGGACAGTGGTGCCCCCCTGCGGCGCTCACGCGTCGCGACCGAGGCTCCGACCGCGATACCGCACGACCCGTATCCCTACCGGTCGCCGCTACCACCCGCGGTACCGTCGCGCACCATCCTGGACTCGGCCGGTGAACTACTGCGCGCCCTCGCCGCACCGGTACGCATCGCCATTGTGCTGCAACTACGCGAATCACCGCGCTGCGTGCACGAACTGGTCGATACTCTCGGCGTGACCCAACCGCTGATCAGCCAGCACCTGCGAATCCTCAAATCGGCCGGCGTGGTGCGCGGTGAGCGAACCGGACGCGAGGTCATCTACGAACTCGTCGACGAACACCTGGCGCATATCGTCATCGACGCCGTCGCGCACGCAGAGGAGGGGTGATCATGGGAACGACCGAGAAGACGGTGGGCGTCCGCAGCACCCGCCAGCGCAGCGCCATCGCGGCTCTGCTCACCGATATCGACGAATTCCGCTCCGCTCAGGAGCTACACGACGAGCTCCGCAAACGCGGTGAGGGCATCGGCCTGACCACCGTCTACCGCACCCTGCAATCGCTCGCCGACGCCGGACTGGTCGACGTATTGCGTACGGACTCGGGCGAATCGGTGTACCGGCAGTGCTCCACCGGACATCACCATCACCTGGTGTGCCGCCACTGCGGGCGCACCGTCGAGGTGGAAGGCCCGACGGTCGAGGCCTGGGCCGATTCCATTGCGGCGGAACACGGTTTCACCGATATCAGCCACACCATGGAAATCTTCGGCAGCTGCAGCGGCTGCGCCGCCGCCAAGCGCTGAACACCCTGCACCACCGCCCCTTCCATCCCCCGTCATCCCGGCATGCTTTTGGCCGGGATCCACACCCGCAGCGCGACAGCTGATTTGGTGGATCCCGGCCGAAAACGCACCGGGATGACGAGGGCGTTCAGCCCACGCCGGGCACTGGTTCGAGGGCCGGGACCGGAGCAGCCGCCCGGGAGCGGTAGATGCCTACCCCCAGCAGGGCCACCGCGGCCACCGCCCAGACCAGTAGCACGGTGAGCGGAGCGCTCGCCCCGGCTCCATCGAAGAAGGCTTCCGAACGGAGCAGGCTGGCGGCCGCTCCCGGGGGCAGGAGCTGGCCGACGGCGCCCCAGGGCCGCGGGAGGAGTTCGGGGGCGGAAGTGGCCGCGGAGAACGGGTTTCCGACCAGCAGCATGGCCAGCGCCGCCACCGGAATGCCCGCGCGGCCGATTGCCGCGCCGAGGCCAACCACGGCTCCGGCGACCGCGAAGCACACCAGTCCGGCGATGGCCGCCAGCATCAGGTAGGAGCCGGGGAGCAGGGACAGCCAGCCCGCGACGATACTCATACTGAGTAGTCCACCCGAGATGGCGAAGGTCGCCAATCCTATGCCGCGCAAGGCGATTGACGGAATCAGCAGGGTGAGTAGCACACCCGCCGCGATGCCGGACAGGGCCAGCGGCAGCACCATCGCACCGAAGCCGGTACCGCGCGGGTCATCCGGATCGGCGGCGACCACATCCTGAACGGCGGCCGCCGGAGCGCCCGAGAGCTGCTGAGCGATGGCCGTAAGTTGTTGCGCCACTGCCGGACTCGCAGCGGAGGCGATCAGGACCACCGGCTGGCCGCCGGTCAGGACGGCCCCGTATACCTCTCGATCGGCGATGGCCTGGCGAGCGGCGGATTCGTCAGCGACAGTGCGGATATCGAAGGCAGCGGCGCCATGCGCGGCCAATTGTCGCGAGACGGCCGCGGCCTGCGGACCCGCGACGGCAACGGGCAGATCACGCGGTTTGATATTGGTGGCGGGCCAGGCGAAGGCGATGAGCATGACGGCTTGCAGTAGGGCGGCGGCGAGGCCGAGTGCGACAGCGCGCTGGGTGGCGTTCATCAAGACACTCCATAAAGCGAATGTTCGTTCTTTTAGATTGGGACAACCCTGACATCGAGCTGTCACCTTGTCAAGAACGGATATTCGTTTTACTTTGGGGTCATGCCCCGAGTCAGTGCGGAACACCTGGAACGCCGCAGGCAGCAGATCCTCGACGCCGCGCAAACGTGCTTCGCCCGCAAGGGTCTGCACACCACCACCATGCAGGACGTCTTCGCCGAATCCGGCCTCTCCGCGGGTGCGGTCTACCGCTACTTCAAGTCCAAGGACGACATTATCGCGGCCCTCACCACCGAGGCCACCGTCGATCTGCGCGCCGCCCTCAGCGAGGCGGTCTACAGCGATCCGCTGCCCACTCCCCCGGAGCTGGTGCGCACCATCACCGAGACCGTGGTGCGACTCTCCGGTCCGGGCGGCCCGGTCCGGCTCATTCCGCAGGCATGGGCACTCGCGCTCACCGACCCCAATATCGCCGACTATGTGCGCACGAGCATCGGTGGCATCCGCCGACTCTGGGCCGACTACGCCGTCCGCATGCGCGATATCGGCTGGCTGCCACCGGAGGCCGATACCGAGGCGGTGGCCAAGGCGTTCATCGGCCTACTGCCCGGCTTCATCCTGCAATTCCTCATTCTGGGCGATACCGATCCCGAATCCTTCACGCGCGGGGTCGAACAGCTGCTGCCCGCGTACGACAGGCTGCCGCTGGCCGAAACCTCGCCCAACTGAACAGGATTCACTGCGGCGGCGGTGAATCCCTCAGGGCAGTACCAGGCCCTGGCGCGCGCGACCCGCACCCGAGAGCACCAGCAGCAGCATGGTCGCCAGCGGCTCATCCGCGAGCCCGGCGGCCGGGAAGGTATAGCGCAGAATGATATCGGCCAATTTGTCATGGCCGACGATGGTGATCGAGCCGAACTGCAATGCGGCATTGCGTTCGGCAACCCGCTTGTGCAGCTGCGGCTTCAGCGGGCGATCCCAGGCCAGCACACAGGTCAGGGTCAGCACATCCAGGCCCGGGGAGAGATTCACCCCGCGCAGCGAGCAGAGCGAACCGTCGAACTCGAAGCCGAGTCCGCCGTCCTCCACCCGCACCGCCACGTCATAGCGGGCCAGCGCCGCACCGGCGCGGGCCTGCAACTCCTCCGCGGTGGAGAGTTCCTCGCTCACTTCGCCCCACCGAAGCGCCGGTCCCGCTTGGCGTACTCCAGGCAGGCATCCCACAGATTGCGGCGATCGAAATCCGGGAAAAGCGTTTCCTGGAACACGAATTCGGCGTACGCGGACTGCCACATGAGGAAGTTCGAGGTGCGGAACTCACCGGACGGGCGCAGGAACAGGTCCACGTCCGGCATGTCCGGCTCGTCCAGGAAACGCGCGACGGTATCCTCGTTCACCTTCTCCGGATCGATCTCCCCGGACTTCACCCGGCGCGCGATTTCCCTTGCCGCATCGGCGATTTCGGCGCGACCGCCGTAGTTGACGCACATGGTCAGCGTCATCACGTCATTGTCCTGGGTGAGCTCCTCCGCGATCTCCAACTCCTTGATCACGCTGCGCCACAGACGCGGTCGCCGCCCCGCCCAGCGCACCCGCACACCCATCTCGTGCATCTCGTCGCGCCGCCGCCGGATCACATCGCGGTTGAAGCCCATCAGGAACTTCACCTCATCCGGACTGCGCCGCCAGTTCTCGGTGGAGAAGGCGTACGCCGACAGCCACTTCACCCCGATCTCGATACAGCCCTCGACGGTATCCATGAGCACCGCCTCACCGCGCTCATGCCCCGCGGTGCGCGCCAACCCACGCTCCTGCGCCCACCGACCATTGCCATCCATCACCAGTGCCACATGCCTGGGCACGAACTCGGCGGGAATGGCGGGCGGCGTCGCACCCGAGGGATGCGGCGAGGGCGGACGCACCGTGCGCTGGGCCGCGGAAGGCTTGCGAGTACCGATCACGCCCACCATCCTGCCCGACGCCTCGGACTACGTGAGCACGCCCACGGCTTTCACACCCACTCCCCACACTTCCCCCACATCAGAAGCCCGCGCGCCACCGCTCCGAAGGCATGCGGCGCATCGAGCCTGCGGAGTGCCCAGGCAGCGATCGAACGCATCCGGCTAGCGCAGGGTCTCCAGCTCCCGGAGCAGCTCGGACACGACGATCGGCGGCAGGTCGGCGAGCGCGAGCCCCTCGGGTAGCACCACATCGCGCAGGGT
The DNA here is from genome assembly GCF_036327755.1 of Nocardia sp. NBC_01503. Classification (NCBI taxonomy): domain Bacteria; kingdom Bacillati; phylum Actinomycetota; class Actinomycetes; order Mycobacteriales; family Nocardiaceae; genus Nocardia; species Nocardia sp. NBC_01503. The sequence continues at coordinate 4,558,123 of NZ_CP109596.1, read as the reverse complement.
CTGCTCGGTCAGACCCAGCGGATTGCGGCCGTCGATACCGGGCGAGATGTACAACCGCACCTCATGCCGGGCCGCCAGGGCTCGGGTGAAACGGACCACCGAACCCTCGGCCCCATAGCCTTTGGCCCAGCCGAAACGATTGAGCCCCAGCACTGTTCCGGTGGAAACCACCGCGCCTCGATACTTTTCCAGTCCCGCCGCCACCTCCGGGTCACCGGGCGCGAAACTCGGACGATCCAGTTGCGCGAACGGCTGCGCTATCCCGTAGTCCGCGAAGACCCCGGCCCATGCGACCAGTGCTCCACCCAGATGCAACGGGTGAGCGATGCCGACCTGGACCTCATCGGGCAGTTCCAGTAGGTCATCGGCGAGATCGGCCAGGGTGCCGTCCATATCGATCCGGAAGGTTCCGGTCACGGCACCGACGGTATCGAAACTCGCCCACACCAGCCGCCGGGCGAGCTGGCGCAGCAGCGGATGTTCGATGAACAGCCGCCGCTGACTCGCGACCGTCCAGCGGCGCTGCGCCACCATCGCGGACTCCAGCCGCGTCGATTGATCGGCGATCGCGGCCTGCAACGCCTTCTTGAACGAGCCATACTCCGCATAGGCGCTCAGCGCGCTCGGATCGTCACCCTTGCCGGGCTTGGGCAGGCTGGCCCCTATCTCGCCATTCTCTTCGCGCACAACGGGTTTCAGCTGCTCATCGAGATCGATGAGGAATCGCCGCGAACCGTAGTCCACGGTGCGGGTGCCCCGCGCGGAGAGACCGAGGTCCGGCACCGCGCGATCGGCGAACTCCACCGGCGTGATTCCCAGGTCTCGCGCGAGCTCCCGAATGATCTCATCGGCCCGCCGCCGCACCTCGGGCCAACCGGTGTTCTCCCGGGCCAGCTGAATATGCATGTGCGCGTTGCGAGTTCCCAGCAGCACCAGCATGTCCAGCGCCGCCAGCGATCTGGTCACCGCCCGATCGCGCTCCGCGATCACCCGCAACCGCGCCGCCGTCTCATCATTGCCGGCCAGTCCAAGCGCCCGCATCGCCCACATATTCCGTTTGGCCGGATACTTCGCGGCCTGCCATGTCCGGTAGACCGCCCACACGAATTCGCCCAGCGACACCGGATCCAACTGCCGCGCCACCACCGGCACCCCGGCATAGTCCTCATCCGGCCCGCACATCATGAGCATGCTGATCAAATGCTCGACCGCTGCCTCCGGCAGCACCTGTGCGCTGTCCCGCAGGCGGATTCGCGGAAGCAGGCTCACGTCCAGCCAGCCCGGAGCCTTCGGAATACGAGTAGGTAAGCGCGACAACGGATCACGATCGAGCAGGGCGTCGATCGCTGCCGCGGCCTCGGACCCGTAGCACGCGGCAGCCGCCCGGATAAGCTCCCGCTGCCCGGCGCTATCGAATCGCCACAGCAGCGATTCGGCCAGCCGCCGGACCTTGACGCCCTTGCCGATCGCCGCGGGGATCAGATCGGGCAGGGCCGCCTCGGTGTGGCGCGCGAACCATTCACCGGCGGCCGCCGCCAACTGCTCATCTCGTTCGAGCCAGCCGACCATCCTGTCCGTGATGTCGGACCCAACCATCGGCATGAGCAGGGCCGCTCCGTACCAGTCCTGGGAGATCGCCGAATCCAGCACGAACCCCAGCGCCTCGGCGCCGAACCGCCCCAGCAGTTTCCGATGCGGATCGTTCCGCGCATCATGCGGCAGAGCGCTCGCCAGGTATCCGATATGCAAGCCGAACCTGTCGTTCATCGCGGCCTTGTCCAGGAGCGGCAGCGCGGACCGGGCGATCCCGTCCGGCGACCCGGAAATCAGCGCGATCAGCGAAAAGTCCGGTTCGACCGCCGCCCTGTCGATCTCACCCTGCCAATCGACCACCCCGGCCAGGTCCTCCAGCCGAATATCGGCCCAGGCCTGCCGCTCCCCCGGCAGCCATCGCAGCGCCACCGGCCGCCGCACCGTCGCCACGTCGACCACCCTGGGCCGGGTACGCTTGCGCGCCAGCCACGGCGGCGAAACCAACAGCTCCGGCACATCATGTTCGCCGCTAGCACACGATACCGAAACACTCACTGCCGCACCCGATTTCGCTCATTCGTACCTGTGCCACGAAATGTAGCGGACAGCACCGACATTCGATCCCGCAGCTACGAACCGATGGTTCGTGGCAGCCTCGCGGATCAACCCACCGCGGCGGATTCGATGGAGCCGTGGGGGCGGGTGCGTTCGATGAGAGGGAGGGTGCGGAGTTGGCGTTCGAGGTGCCATTGCAGGTGGGCGGCGACCAGGCCACTGGCTTGGCGGCGCATATTGTCGGGGATGGCCTCGACCCCGGACCAATCGCCGCGGTGCAGGGCACCCAGGTGTTCCAGAACGCCGACCATGGGGGTGGCGGCGCCGGGGGGACGGCAGTGTACGCAGACCGCGCCGCCCGCGGCTACGTGGAAGGCGCGATGCGGGCCGGGAGTGGCGCAGCGGGCGCAATCGTCCAGGGCGGGAGCCCAACCGGCGAAACCCATGGCGCGCAACAGGAATGCGTCGAGGATGAGTTCGTGGGGGCGGCGGCCCATGGCGATGGCGCGCAGTGCGCCGGCGGTCAAGGTGTGCAGGCGGGGAGCCGGGGCGCGCTCCTCACCCGCGAGGCGTTCAGCGGTTTCCAGCACGGCGCAGGCGGTGGTGTAGCGGCCGTAGTCGGCGACGATATCCGAGGCGAACGACTCGACGGTGTGCACCTGGGTGACCACATCGAGGCTGCGGCCGGGGTGTAGCTGCACATCCACATAGGCGAACGGCTCCAGTCGCGCACCGAATTTGGAGCGGGTGCGGCGCACACCCTTGGCGACCGCGCGCACCAATCCGTGCTTGTAGGTCAGCAGCGTGACAATGCGGTCGGCCTCGCCCAGCTTGTGCTGGCGCACCACCACGGCATTGTCTCTGTACAACTGCACCGCAACAGTCTCGCATGCGGGACCGACGGTGTGATGACGTGTCGCCGCGCGTGCCCGCGGAAGTTTGGTACGGGCGCGAATGCCGGGAACTCCCGGTACCCGGCATCCGATCGCCCGTCTGTGCGGCACCGGGATTGCGGCAGCGTCCAGAATATCGTCGACGCCGGATCAGCGAGGCCGTGCCGCGATCGGCGGCACGAGGACTCGTAGCCGGACCAGAGGTTTCGCCACCGGCGCGAATCCCAGAGAACTCCCGTGTTCCCAAATATTCAGAATCGTTGGACGTGTGACCAGAATCGCGCTAGGTTTCCCGGGTGCGGCAGGGAGACGGGACTCACGAATGACGACGGCGTCGGTGTATGAACTCGGGTTGGCGGAGCTGGCGGCGGCGCTCGGACGGGGCGAGATCAGCTCGGTGACGGCGACCGCCGCCGTGCTCGATGCGATCGATGCCAGCCAGGCGACACTGAACGCGTTTCGGATCGTGCGACGGGAAGCGGCCCTGGCCGAGGCGGCCGAAGCCGATCGCAAACTTGCCGCCGGTGCGCGCGAACCGCTGCTCGGGGTACCGATCGCCATCAAGGATGACACCGATATCGCCGGTAGCCCAACGGCTTTCGGCTGCGGTGGAGATTTCCCGGCGAAGACCGAGGACGCCGAATCGGTGCGGCGACTGCGGGCCGCGGGTGCGGTGATCGTCGGTAAGACCAATACCTGTGAGCTGGGCCAACTTCCGTTCACCAGCGGAGACGCGTTCGGGCACACCAGGAATCCCTGGAGCGCCGAGCACACCCCCGGTGGCTCCTCGGGTGGATCGGCGGCGGCGGTCGCGGCCGGATTGATCCCCGCCGCACTGGGTTCCGATGGCGCGGGCTCGGTGCGCATCCCCGCGGCCTGGAACAACCTGTTCGGCATCAAACCGCAGCGCGGGCGCATCTCCACCTGGCCGCTGCCGGAGGCGTTCTACGGACTCACCGTGAACGGCCCGATCGCCCGGACGGTCGCCGACGCGGCACTGCTGCTGGATGTGGCGGCCGGACCGCACGCGGGCGATCTGCACACCCCGCGTCCCATCCGAGCCTCCGATGCGGTCGGCCGCGATCCGGGTCGACTGCGGATCGCGCTGTCGCTGCGAACTCCGTTCACCGGCATCAAGACTCGGCTCGATCGCGAGGTGGAGGCGCGCGTGCACGCCACCGCGACCACGCTGCGCCGTCTCGGCCATGAGGTCACCATCGCCGATCTGCATTACGGCGTGCTGATGGGCACGACGTTCCTGCCGCGGTCGATGGTCGGCATTCGCGAGGCCCTGAACCGGCTGCCGGGCGCACAGGTCGATCCGCGCACCCGGAGCAACGCCCGCACCGGACGTGTGCTCGGCCCGGCACTCTTCGCGGCGCGACAGGCGGAACCGTTGCTGCGCATGCGAATCGGTCGCTTCTTCGACAATTACGATCTGGTGCTGGCCCCCACCACCGCCACTCCCCCGCCGGGCGTGCACGAGATCGACGAGATCGGCTCATGGGCCACCGATCAGCTGATCACCACGGCCTGCCCGTACACCTGGCCGTGGAATGTGCTCGGCTGGCCCGCGGTGAATATCCCGTCGGGCTTCACCGCCGCCGGACTGCCCGTCGGCTCGCAGCTCATGGGCCCGGCCAACTCCGAACCGCTATTGATCTCCGTCGCAGCGCAATTGGAGTCCGAACTGCAGTGGTACAAGCAGCGGCCCACCCCCTGGTGGGGGCAGGCCGCGGCCTGAACGGGTCGCTTCGGGCGATCGTTGCCGACAACCATTGGTGCGCCGCCGGTGTGGATCCCGGCCAAAAGCATGCCGGGATGACGGGACCAGCGCGGGTCAGAAGCCGAGCTTGCCCAGCTGTTTCGGGTCGCGCTGCCAGTCCTTGGCGACCTTCACGTGCAGGTGCAGGTAGATGCGGGTGCCGAGGATCTTCTCGATCTGGTGGCGGGCGTTGGTGCCGACCTCTTTGAGGCGGGCGCCACCCTTGCCGATGATGATGGCCTTCTGGCTCGGGCGCTCCACGTACAGCAGGGCGTGCACGTCGAGCATGCCCTCGTGGGTACGGGTGCCCTCGGTCGCGGTGTCGTCGTTCTCCTCGCGCTCGAGCACATCCTCGATCACAACCGCGAGCGAGTGCGGGAGCTCATTGTCCAGACCCTCGAGCGCGGCCTCGCGAATGAGCTCGGCCATGAGGGTTTCCTCGGGCTCGTCGGTGAGGTCGCCGTCGGGGTAGAAGGCCGGGCCCTCCGGCATTTTCGAGGCGATGACATCGATGAGAACCTCGACCTGCTCGCCCTTCACCGCCGAGACCGGCACGATCTCGGCCTCGGGGCCGAGCAGGGCCGAGACCGCCATGAGCTGGTGCGCGATGGCGTCCCGGCTCACCTTGTCGATCTTGGTGACCACGCCCATGAGGGTGGTCTTGGGCGCCATGAGCTTGATCTGCTCGACGATCCAGCGGTCACCGGGGCCGATCTTCTCATCCGCGGGAATGCAGATGGCGATCACATCGACCTCGGAATAGGTATCGCGCACCAGGTCATTGAGCCGCTGACCGAGCAGCGTGCGCGGGCGATGCAGGCCGGGGGTGTCGACCAGGATCAACTGCGCGTGCTCACGGTGCACGATGCCGCGAATGGTATGCCGGGTGGTCTGCGGCCGCGAGGACGTGATCGCGATCTTCTGACCGACCATCGCATTGGTCAGCGTGGACTTGCCGGTATTCGGCCGGCCCACGAAACATACGAAACCCGAATGGAATTCGTCCTTCTTGCTCATTCGAACACCTCCGACTCGGTCTCCAGATCAAAGCCCTCGGGCGGTGTTGAATGCAAGAACCCGGGCCGCTGGGCCGGATCGCCTTCGATCGGCCCCTCCACAACTTCGAACACCGCGCCCTTGGCATCGGTGAACACGATTCGCGCCGTCGCCGACACCTCACGCACCGCGGCGACGCCGGGATCGGAGAACCGGCCCGCCACCACCACCGCGGCCTCGAAACCCTCTGCGCCACTGGAGATCGCGGCCGCGACCGCGGACTGCAGCGCGGTCAGCTTCAGACTGGCCAGCCCCACCTCACCGGCCGCGTAGGTGCGCCCGTCGGTATCGCGGATGGCCGCGCCCGCGCCGCCACCGGTGCGGCCCAGCGCACCGCGCGCGAGGATCAACAGCTTGTCGTCCTCGGCGTCCAACTCAGTCATCGGCTTCTCCCTCTTCATGTGCGCCGTCCGGTTTCCCTTCGGCCGCTTCGTTTTTGGTCTTCTCGATGGGTCGCCGCACCACCACGGTGTGCACGCGCACCCGGCCGCGGGCATCGGCGCCGCCCTCGCCGCGCAGGTGCAGGCCGTGAATGACGGCCTTGGAACCCGGCAGCGGGACACGGCCCAGCGCGTGCGCGAGCAGGCCGCCGACGGTATCGACATCCTCGTCGTCGATCTCCATACCGAACAGATCACCGAGGTCCTCGACCGGAAGTCGCGCGGAGACACGGTATTTGCCCGGACCGATCTCCTCGACGGGGGCGGTCTCATCGGTGTCGTACTCGTCGGCGATCTCACCGACGATCTCCTCCAGCACATCCTCGATGGTGACCAGACCGGCGATACCGCCGTACTCGTCGACCAGGACGGCCATATGGTTTCTGCGACGCTGCATTTCGTCCAGCAGCGCGTCCAGGGGTTTGGAGTCGGGCATGAAGACGGCCGGGCGCATCACCTCGCGCACCTTCACCTTCTTGGCCCGATCCGAGTACGGCACAAGGTCTTTCAGGTAGACGACGCCGAGAATATCGTCGACGTTCTCGCCCACCACCGGAATCCGGGAATGCCCGGAACGCACCGCGAGCGACATCGCCTGCGCGGCAGTCTTATCCGCCTCTATCCAGACCATCTCGGTGCGCGGCACCATGACCGCACGCGCGGCGGTCTCACCGAGTTCGAACACCGACTGGATCATCCGGCGTTCCTCATCGTCCACCACGCCGCGCTCACCGGCCAGGTCCACGACCTCGCGCAGCTCGATCTCGGAGGAGAAGGGGCCGTTGCGGAATCCCTTACCGGGGGTGATCGCATTACCGACCAGGATCAGCAGGCGGCTGATCGGACCGAGCAGGGTGCCGATGGCCTGCAACGGCAGTGACGCGCCCAGCGCCAGCGAATAGGCGTGCTGGCGGCCCAATGTACGCGGGCCGACACCGATGACGAGATAGTCGACCAGCACCATGACCGCCGCGGTGATGACCAGTGCCGCCACCTCGGGCAGCCAATCCAGCAGCACCGCCGCCAGCAGCACCGTCGAGCTGATCTCACACAGCACGCGCAGCAGCACCATGAGATTCACATAGCGCGGCCGATCGGCGATGATGCGCGCGAGTCGCGCGGCACCCGTGCGATCCGCGCGCATCAGATCATCAACGCGCGCAGGGGAAATCGTATTCAAAGCCGAATCCAGCGCGGCGAAGACGCCACCGGCCGGAACCAGCACTACGGCCAGCAGTAGGAGGACGAACGAATTCACGCCGGATCCAGCGGATCACCGGAATCGGTGAAACCCGTCTTACCCAGCAGTCGCCGATCCCGCTCGGCGAGCTCCTCGCGCACCTGCGCCTCACGCAGACTCTCGTACCAGCCCTCCAGCAGCGAAGCCTGGAGCGCGAACATCTCCTTCTCCTCCTCGGGCTCGGCATGGTCGTAGCCGAGGAGGTGCAGGACGCCGTGCACGGTCAGCAGCGCGAGCTCGTGATCCATGGAGTGCCCGGCCTTCTCGGCCTGCTGGGCCGCGAACTCCGGGCAGAGCACGATATCGCCGAGCATGGAAGGGCCGGGCTCGGCGGCATCGGGCCGCCCGCCCGGCTCCAGCTCATCCATGGGGAAGGACATGACATCGGTCGGACCCGGTAGGTCCATCCAGCGCATGTGCAGATCGGCCATGGTGTCGAGATCGACCAGCACCATCGACAGCTCGGCGGCCGGATGCACATCCATCTGACCGATCGCGAAGCGCGCGACGCTGACCAGTTCCTCTTCGGATACTTCGATACCCGATTCGTTGGCGATCTCGATACTCACCCGCTCAGCCTATCGGCCGAGTTCAGCGGCGCCCCTCCCGGCTCGCGGCACGTCGCTGCGCGCGGTTGCCCGGATAGTGCGCCACCGGCGAACGGCTGTCGTTCTCGAACCGGTCATAGGCATCGACGATCTCCGCCACCAGGCGGTGCCGCACCACATCGCTGCTGGTCAACTCGGCGACATGAATATCGTCGAGATCACCGAGAATCTCGACCGCGGCACGTAAACCCGACCTGGAGCTGCCCGGTAGGTCGACCTGCGTGACGTCACCGGTTACCACGATCCGCGAGCCGAAGCCCAAGCGGGTGAGGAACATCTTCATCTGCTCGGCCGTGGTGTTCTGAGCCTCATCGAGAATGATGAACGAATCATTCAGTGTGTTGTGTGTCAGGAGGAAGTCCTCGGTGACGTAGAGGGAATCCGCAGCAGCCACCCGAATACACACGGCCTCCTCCGTCCCGGCCTCCTCGATGCGGTCCACATAGCGCTTCGGTCGGCCGCCTCCCGCCGCCGCGTACTTCTCCGCCTTTCGCGCGAGACGGAAGGGAACAACGCCTTCCGGAAGCCGAATCTCGAGAATGTAGGCGTCGAACCGATGGTGGATGTCGCGGCCCCCGGCAAGTCCCGGCGTACGCCCCTTAGCTTCCCGAGTTCGGTCGTAGACCACCCCGCCGAGTGACTGGACGAGGAAGATCACATCATCGCGCAACTTCTGCGACACGGTGGTGTACTGGATGCGGCAGGTGCGCCCCTGCTGGGATACCGGGCCGCCATCGGAGTCCAGCAGACCCTGAAGCAGGCCGAGCCGAACATCTGCGGTGTTGAACAGATAATCCGCCGGAATGAACTTGCTATGTGAGCGGGTACCCGCCAACCCGAGTTGCCGTGCCACCGCAGTCACCGGGTTCTCGATGGTGATCACCTCACCGGGCGATGCGATCCGGTTCAGGATGTAGTTGAAATCGGATTTCCACCGAACGGTGACGCCCGGAATCAGGCGTTCGAGCGTCTGTGCCAATTCGGGATCGTTGGTCGCGAAACTCGGCGTCGTCGAACACGTCAGGCAGCCGTCGCCGAGCAGCAGACCCAGTGCATACGGATCCATCGGCACAGAACGCGACTCGAAGGAGACAGGAGCATCGAGCAGGGGCAGCTCATAACGGTGATAGTGCGCAGCACGGAGATTCCCGATCATCTCCTTCGTTTCGAGCACGCGAGCAGGCTTACCTCGGCGGCGATCAGCCCGGGTGTACACGGACCACAGATGATCACCCGATGCCAAGGTCGAGGAACCATCCTGCGTGTAAACCCGGTAGATATCCTTGAACCCCTGTGGATACACGCCGAGAATTTCGGTCGGCTGCCCGTCCGAACCGATTACGAAGTCCCCAACCTTCAGTTCACCGATCGGGCGGAAACCACTGGGCGTCATCACCTTTGTGAACACAGGTTGCGCACGACCGCGCATATACGCCAGCGGCGCGACCTCGATGACACCCGCTGCCATGAGCTTCGGAATCGCCTCGGGGTCCATCATGTCGTGCAGCGCGTCATAGAGCGGGCGTAGGTAGGGGTCGATCTTCTCGTTGAGCGTGCCGGGCAGGAAGCCCAACCGCTCACCCGCCTCGACCGCCGGACGCGTCAGGATGATGCGGGTGACCTGTTTGGTCTGCAACGCCTGCACGGCCTTGGCCATGGCCAGATACGTCTTACCGGTGCCGGCCGGGCCGACGCCGAACACAATGGTGTGATTGTCGATGGCATCGACATATCGCTTCTGGTTCAACGTCTTCGGGCGAATGGTCTTGCCGCGCCGGGACAGAATGTCCAGGCTCAGCACCTCCGCCGGAGAATCCGACGAGCCCTCGGTGAGCATGGAGTAGGTGTGCCGCACCGCTTCGGGACTGACCTGGCGGTTCCGCGCCGTCAAGGCAACCAGCTGAGCGATGACGCGCTCAGCGAGTGCCACGTCGGCGGGCTTACCGGTCAGGGTGACGGAATTGCCGCGTACGTGAATATCGGCATCGAGGAGGCGCTCGAGTTCACGCAGGTTCTCGTCAGCCGAACCGAGGAATCCGAACACCGACTCCGGTGCCAATTCAATACTGGAACGAACGGTCCGACCCGCCGGTCCGGACCCATTGTCGTCGGTGCCGATACCGACCGTAGGGGTGCTCTGGTTGCCGATTTTGCCTGGTGTACTCAAAAGTGACTATGGCCTGCTTCCCGGTCTCGAGCGTCACATCTTTGATGGAAGTTTACCGCCGCTCACCGACACCGCCCAGTGAATAAGCCGCTACCAGCAGGGGTGACGCGAGAACGCCGCATCGCCGCCGCCGGGGCGTTATGCGGGGCCGACCTGGGGATGTGCCCATTCGAAGGTGAAGTCCCGGAAGCGCCGGACCGCCTCCGAGGGTGCCGCACCCGTCCGCCAGATCAACCCGACCTCGCGCATGGCCTCCGGATCGATCAGCGGAATGAGCGCCGGATCCGGCTGCGGACCGCCGATCAGCGGATGCTCCAGCGGCAGAATCGACACCCCCAACCCCACCGCGACCAGGCCGGCGATGGTACCCAGATTGCTGCATTCGAACCCGATGCGCGGACGGAAATCCGCTGCGGCACAGAGCTCGTCGAGCACCCGGCGCATACCGAAACCGGGATGCATGGCAATGAACTCCGCATCGGCGACCTCGGCGAGCCGCACCTGCCGTCGCGACGCCAGCCGATGATCCGGCGGCACCGCCAGCGCCAGCCGCTGCCGCAATAATGGCCGCCACCCGATCCCCGGTTCGGTCGGTCGCGGCGACAGCAGGCCCAGATCGGCGCTGCCGTCGAGAACTGCCCGGGTCACCACATCAGCGGCATCCTGATGCAGCGTGAAGGTGATCCGCCCCGACACCCGCCGAAAACCCGCGATGAGCTCGGGCACCACCCGCGCACCCAGCGAATGCTGGAACGACAGGCGCACCACGCCTTTGGCGGGATGTGCGAGATCGGCGAGTTCCCTTGCGGCGGAATCGAGTTCGGCTTGAGCGCGGCGCGCGTGCTCGTAGTAGACCCGCCCGAACTCATTGAGCGTCAACCGTTTCCCATGCCGATCGAACAGCCGCACACCCAGGCGGCGTTCCAACCGAGCCAGCATTCGGGACAGCGTCGGTTGCGTCAGATGCAGCCGATCGGCGGCAGCACCGACCCGTTCGAGCTCGGCCAGCGTGATGAACCAGTGCAAGTCGTCACTCGCCATCGCGGACCTCCGGCTCGTTACCTTCACTAATACATTCAGTGCATCAACTCTGGTCTGATTATGCATTTCCTTTCGAAGGGTGACGCGCTCATCCTCGGGTGATGACCACCGCCGCGCTCGTTCCCGAAGACACCGTGGCGCATGAGCGTCGAATCACGGTCGCGCTCTTCGCCGCCGGGCTGACCACCTTCGCCTCGATGTACAGCGCGCAGGCGCTGCTGCCGAGTTTGTCGGCGGCCTTCGGAGCGACTCCGGCGCGGGCGGCGCTCGCGGTGTCGTTGACCACCGGGTTGTTGGCGGTGGCCATTGTGCCGATGAGTGTGCTGTCCGACCGGCTGGGGCGCACCCGGGTGATGATCGGATCGGCGGTGGCGGCGAGCGTGATCGGGTTGTTGTTGCCGTTCAGCCCGAATTTGGATGCGCTGCTGATCGGGCGGGCGGTACAGGGTGTGGTGCTGGCGGGGGTGCCCGCGGTGGCGATGGGGTATCTGGCGGAGGAGATCGGGTCCGCGGGGCTGGCCTCCGCGATGGGCGTCTATATCGCGGGCACCAGCTTGGGCGGGCTGACCGGGCGGCTCATTCCGGCGTTCACGCTGGAGGTGGGGCCTTGGCGGTGGGCGCTGGCCACGATCGCGATCGCCGCGGCGGTGTGTGCGGGGATATTCGTGCGGATGCTGCCGCCCTCGCGCCGGTTCACTCCGCGACCACTCGCGATCCGCTCTGTCGCAGCCGGTTTCGCGGGCCACCTGCGGGATCGCACACTGCTGCCGCTGTACGGCCTGGCATTCGTGATGATGGGCGGATTCGTCTCGATGTACAACTTCCTCGGGTACCGACTCACCCGCGAACCCTTCGGGTTGTCCGCCGCCACAGTGGGTTTGGTGTTCGTGCTCTACCTGGCGGGCACCGCGACGGCCGCCGCCGCAGGCCGGATGACCGCGCGATTGGGCAGGTCCCGTGTGATGGGCCTGGGGCTGCTCGGCATGGGCATCGGCCTCGGGCTGACCCTGCCCGATGTACTGCCGGTCATTCTCTTCGGCGTATTGCTCTGCACGGCAGGATTCTTCGCCATTCACTCGGTGGCCAGCGGCTGGGTCGGGGCGGCGGCCGATGGTAATCGCGCGGCGGCATCCGCCCTGTACATGTGCGCCTACTACCTGGGCAGCTCGATCGCGGGTGGGCTCGGCGGGCTGGCCTTCGGCAGCTTCGGATGGGCGGGGCTCGCCGTATACGTGGCGGTGCTGGTCGCCGTGGCCGCGGGACTCGTCGGGGCACTCACGGCCCGATCACGCGCGGTCCAGACGATCCGCTGAGCCCATTCCGTCATCCCGGCATGCTTTTGGCCGGGATCTACGGTATTCGCGCTGAAGCAGGTGGATCCCGGCCAAGAACGCGCCGGGATGACGGGGGTGGTCGACCGCCGAGATGCCGTAAGGGTCTACCAGCGTGGGGTGAGTGCGCCCAATGCTCCGAGGGCGACAGCCGCGGCGGTGGAGGTGCGCAGCACTGTCGGGCCGAGCAGGACTATGTCCGCTCCCGCCTCGGCCAGGGCCGTCAGTTCCGAATCGTCCAGGCCGCCTTCGGGGCCGACGATGAGGACCACCTCGGGCACGCCGTCGAAAGACAGTTCGGTGAGGCGGGTTTCGCCGGATTCGTGCAGGGCGGCGACGATCGCGCCGTGGGATTTGGCTTCCCGCACCAGGTTCAGCAGATCGCGGGTGGTGTGCAGGTCGGCGACGTCCGGAATGTAGGGGCGGCGGGATTGGCGGGCGGCCTGCTTGGCCGCGCCGCGCCATTTCTCGACTGCCTTGTGCGCCTTGTTCTCCCATTTGGAGACGCAGCGAATCGCCTGCCAGGGGACGATGGCGTCGGCTCCGGCCTCGGTCATGAGTTCGACGGCGAGTTCGGAGCGTTCGGATTTGGGCAGGGCCTGGACCACCGTCACCTGCGGGGTGGCCGGGGCGGCCACCCGGCGGTCCAGGACCTTCAGTTCGAGGCGGTCCTTCTGGGCCGCAACCACTTCGGAGTCGGCGAGCAGACCGTTGCCGTCGGAGAGCGTGATGGGCTCACCGACCCGGATGCGCCGGACGGTCGCCGCGTGGCGACCCTCCGGACCGTCCAGGACGGCGGTGGCACCCGGTTCCGGGATCTCGTCGAGGTAGAAGACGGTGGCGGCCAACGGATCAGCGTCCGCTGAAGGAGGCGCGCAGCCGGGCGAACAGACCGCTGTTGTGCTCGGACTGGGTGGAGAGCACCTCGGTGCGCTCGTTCGGGCGCATGGCCTTGTACTTGCGCAGCAGATCGGACTGCTTGGAGTCCATCTTGGTGGGGATCACGATATCCAGGTGCGCGATCAGATCACCGCGAGAGTTGGCGCGCAGCTTGGGCATTCCGTGGCCGCGCAGCACCGAGACCTCACCGGGCTGGGTGCCCGCCGGAATGGTGAGCTCGACCGGACCGTCCAGGATGGTGTCGATGACCACAGTGGTGCCCAGCGTCGCGTCCACCATGGGCACGCGAATGGTGCAGTGCAGATCATCGCTGTCGCGCACGAAGGTGTCGTGCGGCTGCTCCACGATCTCGACGTACAGATCACCGGCGGGACCGCCGCCCGGGCCGACCTCACCCTGTGCCGCCAGGCGCACGCGCATACCGCTGGCCACACCGGCCGGAATCGGCGCGGCGATCTCGCGACGCGAACGCACCCGGCCGTCACCGCCGCACTTGCGGCAGGGGTCCGGAATGGTCTCGCCCGCGCCACGGCAGGTCGGGCACGGCCGCGAGGTCATGACCTGACCCAGGAACGAACGCTGCACCGTCTGCACTTCGCCCGCGCCACCGCAGGTTTCGCAGCGCACCGGCTTGGAGTTGCCATTGGTGCCCGCGCCCACGCACACATCGCAGAGGATCGCGGTGTCGACGGTCAGATGTTTGGTGACCCCGACCGCGCACTCCTGCAACGAGAGCCGGGTGCGCAGTAGCGAATCCGCGCCGGGCTGCACGCGACCGCGCGGCTTACGCGGATTCGAGGTGTTCATCCCGCCGAAGAAGGCTTCGAACACGTCACCGAGGCCACCGAAGCCGGCGCCGGAGAATCCGCCGCCACCTCCGCCCCCGTTCTCCATGGGGTCGCCACCGAGGTCGACGATGCGGCGCTTCTCCGCGTCGGTCAGCACCTCATAGGCGGTCGACACCTCGCGGAACCGCTCCTGCGCCTCCGGTTCCGGGTTGACGTCGGGATGCAGTTCACGCGCCAGCTTCCGATAGGCGCGCTTGATCTCCTGGTCGGTCGCGTTGCGTGCGACGCCGAGCAGTGCGTAATAGTCCCGTGCCACTTGTGCTCTCTAGTCCTGTTTCGTCTCTCCGCTTGCTCACCGTTCGGCGAGCACCTCACCGATGTACCGGGCCACGGCCGCTACCGAGGCGATGGTCCCCGGATAGTCCATGCGCGTCGGGCCCAGCACCCCCATGCCGCCAAGAACGGTACCGGGCATCCCGTATCCGGTGGACACCACCGCCGTTCCGCGCATCTGTTCGACCTTGGTCTCCTCCCCGATCTGCACGGTCACGGTACCTGGTTGCTGTGAGGCTGCCAGCAGCTTCAGCACGATGACCTGTTCTTCGAGTGCCTCCAGCACCGAACGCAGCGACCCCGGGAATCCGTTCCCGGCGAAGTCCCCGGCATTGCGGGTGAGGTTCGCGGTGCCGCCCAGCACCAGCCGCTCCTCGGGATGTTCGACCAGGGTCTCCACCAGCACCGTGGAGACGCGGATGAGAACATCACGCAGCTTGCCGGTGGAGTGCTCGGGTAGTTCGGCCACCGCCGCCGACGCGGACGCGAGGCGCTTGCCCTCCATGGCTTTGCCGAGCATGGCGCGGATCGCGCCCAGATCGTCATCGCCGATCACATTGCCCAGATCTACCAGACGCTGATCGACACGGCCGGAATCGGTGATGACCACCAGCAGCAGGCGCGCTGGATTGAGCGCGACAACCTCGATATGCCGGACGGTGGAGGCGCTCACGGTCGGGTACTGCACCATGGCGACCTGCCGGGTCAGCTGTGCGAGCAACCGCACCCCCCGGCGGAGTACGTCGTCGAGATCGACGCCGCTCTCCAGGAACTCCATGATGGCCCGGCGCTCGGCATTGGAGAGCGGCTTGACCTCGGAGATGTGATCGACGAACTGCCGATAGCCCTTATCGGTCGGTATGCGCCCCGAACTGGTGTGCGGCTGAGTGATGTACCCCTCGGCCTCGAGCACAGCCATGTCATTGCGCACCGTCGCACTGGAGACGCCCAGATTGTGCCGCTCCACCAGCGTTTTGGAGCCGATCGGCTCCTTGGTCGAAATGTAGTCCGCGACGATCGCTCGCAGGACCTCGAGCCGCCGCTGCTCCGTGGTAGACATCGGCCCCACCTCCTCGCTCGCCTTCGGGCTCGCCGTGCCTGCCACGATGGGCGTGTGTGCAGGAGATTCCCGGATCTTCGAAATCCAGTTTAGGTGGCGCTGGGCAAATTGCCTGCGTGCGGTCGCCCGCGCACGTCGGCGGTCAGCCGCGCAGGTCGGTGAAGAACTCGCGGAGATCGGCGATGAGCAGGGCCGGGGTCTGCATCGCGGCGAAATGGCCACCGGTGTCGAATTCGGTCCAGCGGGCGATGGTGTTGAGTTGTTCGGCGTAGCGGCGGATGGCGGGATCGCCGGCGAAATTGGCTACGGCGGTGGGGACGCGGGAGCGGGTGGGGTGCTGCGGAGAGTGCAGGGATTCGTAGTACATCTGGGCCGAGGAGCTGCCGGTATTGGTGAACCAGTAGATGGAGATGTCGGCGAGCATGCGGTCGCGGTCGACGCGTTCCTCGAAGGTGCCGTTCGCGCCGGTCCAGGCGTGGAACTTCTCGACTATCCAAGCCAGTTGTCCCGCAGGGGAATCCGCGAGGGCGAAGCCGAGAGTGTGCGGGCGGGTGCCCTGGATCTGGTAGTAGCCGCTGCCGTCGGTGAGGAATTCGCCTATGAGCGTGAGCTTTTCGCGCTCCAGCTCGGTGAGGGTGGCGGCCACCTCATCGGGTACCTGGCCGTGCGGCATGAAGCCCCAGGTGGCGGCGTTGACGTGTACGCCGATCACGCGCTCCTCGTCGAGGCGGCCGAGATCCGGGCCGATGAACGCGCCGTAGTCGCCGCCCTGCACGGCGTAGCGCGGATAACCCAGGCGGCGCATGAGTTCGGTGTAGGCGCGGGCGGTGCGGGTGCTGTCCCAACCCGAATCCGGTGTGGGGCCCGAGAATCCGAAGTTCGGATGCGACGGGATGATCAAATCGAATGCGGGACTGCCGTCCTCGGGATCTGTGAGCGGTTCGATCACCTCGAGGAACTCCAGCACCGAGCCGGGCCAGCCGTGCAACATGATCATGGGTGTCGCACCCGCGTGCGGGGATCGTATGTGCAGGAAGTGAATTCGCGCACCGTCGATAACCGTCGTGTACTGCGGATAGGAGTTGAGCAGCTTCTCCCAGGCCGACCAGTCGAACCGCCGCGCCCAATGCTCGGCGAGCTCACGTAGGTATTCGACCGGCACACCACGCGCCCAACCGACACCGGGAATCTGTGCGGGCCAGCGGGTTCGGCTCAGGCGCTGCCGAAGATCCCGCACCTGCGCCTGCGAGACCTCGACTTGAAATGGAACGATGTCCTCATCGAACGTAACAATGAATGCAGCCTAGCTCCGTACTCACCCCACACGTGCCCGATTCCCGAACCTGATCATTCGACATCGAGCAGGGTTCCCGCCGACTGTTTTCCACAGCCCTGGGTTATCCACATCCGACCGCGGCCGGGGCATTCGAAGACCGGCAATCAGCGACGATTGCACCGTGGACGTCCCCGAACCCATCTCACGTCGTTCGGCCCTCGCGGTGGGTTACACCGACCATGAGCTGAAAGGCCATGCCTGGCAGCGAGTCAGACGTGGCCACTATGTGGACTCGGCCGCCGCCGCTCCGCTGACACCGGCCCAACGCCATCTGGTCGCGATCCGCGCGGTGATCTCGACGGCAAGTCCCGAGGCAGTGGTTTCCCATGTGTCCGCGGCAATCGTGCACGACATACCGATCTGGGCCACACCGCTGACCCGGGTGCATGTGCTGCGCGACCGCCGCACGGGCGGCCGAATCCACCGCCACCTGGCAGTTCATACCGCTCGCCTGCTCCCGGGTGACCACACCGAGGTCGACGGCATACGAGTCACCACGGCGCCGCGCACGGTAATCGACCTCGCCCGGACACTGCCGTTCGAGCAAGCGGTCGTCATTGGCGATGCCGCCCTGCGCTCGGGAAAAACCACCGGGGCCGAACTACTGGACCAGTTGATCCGAGTGACCGGTCGCAAGGGCTGCCCTGCAGCTCGCCGCGTAGTCGATTTCCTCGACGGCCGTTCCGAAAGCGTCGGCGAGTCGAGAAGTCGCGTACAACTGCTGCGCTCAGGCCTGTCCGCCCCCGAATTGCAGGCAATCATCTTCGCCGACACCGGTACCCGAACCATCCGCGTCGACTACCTCTGGCCCGACCTCGCTTTGGTCGGCGAATTCGATGGAATGATCAAGTACCACAAGGAGATTCGCGGCGACCGCACACCCGAGGAGGTGGTAATCGCGGAAAAGCTCCGGGAAGACGCCCTCCGAGCCCTGGGCTTGCGAGTCATCCGCTGGACCTGGTCCGACCTCGACACCCCCACCACCTGGTTCGCCCGCCTACACGCCGCCGCCACACACCCCCACGACCCACTCGCGCCCACTCTCTGGCGTCCCACCCCGAGGATCTGAGTGATCACACCCCTCGCACTAACGGCACACCCCTTACATGGGGTGTGCCGTAGCGAGACGGGGTGTGATGGCCTGGCAGATCAGGTGAGGAGGGTGCGGACTACGGCGTCGGCGAGGAGTCGGCCGCGGGGGGTCAGGATCAGGTGGTCGGCGTGCGATTCGGCTAGGCCGTCGGCGATTACGCGTTGCGCCGCCGCGCGGCCGTCGGGGTCGAGATCGGCGAGGGGGAGGCCGGTGCGAAGGCGGGCGGTGAGCATGACTCGTTCGGTGTAGCGCTCGGTATCGGTGAGTTGCTCCCAGCCGGCGGCGGGGAGGCCACCCTGGGTGACTCGATCCGCGTAGCGCGCGGGGTGTTTCACGTTCCACCAGCGGACGCCGCCGACGTGGCTGTGTGCGCCGGGGCCCGCGCCGAGCCAGTCACCGCCGTCCCAGTAGCCGAGGTTGTGGCGGCAGCGGGCGCGGTCGTTCGCGGCCCAGTTGGAGACCTCGTACCAGGTCAGGCCGGCCGCCTCGAGGCGGGAATCGATGCGTTCGTAGCGGGCGGCGAGCACATCGTCATCGGGGGCGGGCAGTTCGCCGCGACGCACTCGGCGAGCGAGTGCGGTGCCGTCCTCGACGATCAGCGAATACGCCGACACATGATCGACCCCAGCGGCCAGCACAGCATCAAGGCTGGCATCCAAATCGGCGTCGGTCTCACCCGGTGTCCCATAGATGAGATCCAGATTGACGTGCTCGAACCCGGCTGCGCGCGCCTCCTGGGCAGCGGCGACGGCTCGTCCGGGCGTGTGCGTGCGGTCGAGCACTTTCAGCACATGCGCGGCCGCGGACTGCATTCCCAGCGACACCCGAGTGAACCCGCCGTCGAGGAGCTTGCCGAAGAACTCTGGCGAAGTGGATTCCGGATTCGACTCGGTGGTCACCTCGGCATCGGCCGCCAGCGTGAAGTTCGCGCGAATGGCGGTCAGCACATCGGCCAGGCCATCACCGCCGAGCAGCGACGGCGTACCCCCACCGACGAAGACCGTCTCCACCTTGGGCTGAGCACTCGAAAAAGCCGCGAATTGCTCAGCCGCAGTGGCCAATTCACCCCGCAACGCCTCGAACCAGGACTGCGGCGAAGCCGAGGTACCCAGCTCCCCCGCCGTATAGGTGTTGAAGTCGCAGTACCCGCATCGGGTCGCGCAGAACGGCACGTGAATGTAGATCCCGAACGGCCCGTCACCGAAGTCCCGCAGTTCCAGCGAAGGCTGATCTGCGGTGGTGGTTGCGGCGCTACCTGCGGAATTCACCCCACCAGTCTGCCCGGTAGCCCAGCTCACACTGCACGCGCCTCATATCCGCCGCAGCATTGTCACCAAGCCCGCCCGCCGGCGTCAGCCGAAGAATTAAGCTGTGCGGGGTCTGGACTTCTTGCTGAGCGGTGGCCCTAAACACCGTTCAGCTGGATGGCCAGCCGAGCAAACCGATGCAGGGGTGGCACAACCCTGCTCCGGGATTGGTTCTGCTCGCACACCATTCAGCCCACCGATGCGAACCCACCATGCCAACCGGCCCCGGACCGGCTGCGGAATGGTTCATCGTGTGGACGCTCCTGTCCGGGTTATCCGCGTGGGCTCTTGTAGCCGTTGTGGTCGCGGTGCTGATTTTCGTGTATGCCCTCGTCAAGCTTGTCGTCACGAAGCACAATTCACGTCCGGGCGATGTGGTGATCGTGGGCCTGCCGCCACCCCGGATCGAGATCCGCTATGGCGAACACGCACCCGATCGAGATCCGGATCGGCTAGCGAGCGAGGAGAGCCTCTAGCTGGCATTCTGTCTCCCGGTTCGCGACGTACATCGAAATCGCGGCGGCGCCAACGGAAAACGGGGGTTTCCATGCGGGACGGCGATGAGCGGCCCGGCGATGTGGTCGCCCGGCACGAGATCGATGTGGCGGAGCTCGCGATTGTCGATGCCGGATCGGTGGCGCCGGTGGTCTATCACGTGCCGATGCCCGAGGTGCGGCCCGAGGGACCGAATTTCGCGCGGTCGTTCGGCGGGGAATTGCTCGCGCGCACGCTGCTCTGGGATCCCCATGCGACACAGGAAATGACCTGGCAGTACGCGAAGATGGCGGCCGAGACGATAACCGATCGGTTCCGGGCCGGTGGGATCGAATCGGGATTCGATCGGCATGATCGGGTCGCCGGGTGGCGGGCGGCGTTCTATTGGGCGCTGATCGCACGCGATCCCGAGGCCATGAACGAGGTGGCGTCCTATCCGGTCGAGCGGTTGCGGGAGACCAGCGGGCAGGCGTTCGACGAATTCCAGTACGAGTGGGCGCGAATTCTGCAGGAGGCCTGGCGGTTCGGACCGGAGACGGTCGGCGAACGGGCCTGGGCGCTGGATACCACCAGCCGGGTGGGAGCGCAGCCGTCGGTGGACGCACTGCTGCGACCCGGTATCGAGGTGCTCACCCGGTTCGCGGCACGTGACGGCGACGGGTTCCTGTGGGAGCTCGGCAAGGCGCTGCGTGCGCATCGGTCGTTCTTCGATACCGATACCTGGCGGCATGATCCCGAAGGCGTGTTCTCGCTGCCGCTGCTGGGCCTGGCCTGCTGGGCGAGTGATCTCGGCCTGCGGATCGATATCGAATCCGAGTATCTCCCTTTGGGTTTCGTTCGCCAACCGGGTTGGTCGCAGGCGCTGTCAGTGGGCGACGACGGGGGTGTTCTGACAGAAGGTGAGTAGCCAGCGGCCGTTCTCCTTGGTCATGCCGTAGAGCGGTGAGCCCTCGGCGGTGAGTTCGCCGGCGTGGGTGACGTACTGCTGGCGGACCTTCACCGCGGCCACATCGGGGCGGATGAAGCGGATGAAGAAGGGCTCGTAGGTGGCGTAGCCGTCCTTGGTCGCACCGGGCAGGACCGCGCGGGTGAATTCGGAGATCTCGTCCAGGCCGTTGAGGAATTTGCCGCCGCCGGTGGTCCAGATCGCATCGGGGTGGAAGAGCGCGAGGAAGGCGTCGGCGTCCTCGGCGCGCTGGGCCTTGGCGACCTCCGCGACGACGGCGTGGATGGCGGCGGTCTCGGCGGCGGTGTCGAGTTCTACGGTGCTCATGGGTTCATCTTGGAACCTCGAGTGCACTGAAGGTCAACCGTCCAAGATCAACCGCACGGCGATCTATGACTGTTGTCACAAACCGGGCGCGCTTACCAGGGGATTTCCCTCGAAAGTCCGGAAAATATCGGCGGGCGGTCGGAACAACCCGCCTGACATGGCACAATAAGCTCCATGACCGGACTTGGAGTACGACTCGTGGCGCGACGCCATGTCGACTTCAAGCGTGTCTGCAGCGCGAGCTGTCTGTCCGGAAGCCTCCGGTAGATCGGCTCCCCCTCTTCCCGGATCGACGCCAATTCTGCGGCGTCGAACTCGCCGGTTCGCTGATATCGGAGGCGTGAGTCAGCCCCTCCCGCCTGCCCGCAAGACCTTCAGGAGCGACCCCCATGACGTCGAGCACCGACGCCGACAGTTCCGAATCCGCTCGTCCCGCCCGGCCGGAACGCCCCGCGGCCGAACGACGCGTGCGTCCGGACCGCGCCCGCTCGGACGCGCCCGTCGCGCCGCGCGAGCGCACCGGTAAGCCGGTGCGGCGCAAGTCCGAGGGCCAGTGGGCGCTCGGCTACCGGGAGCCGCTGAACGCGAACGAGCAGAGCAAGAAGGACGACAACCCGCTCAATGTGCGCGCGCGCATCGAGAACATCTACTCGAAGCAGGGTTTCGGCTCCATCGACAAGAGCGATCTGCGCGGCCGCATGCGCTGGTGGGGGCTCTACACCCAGCGCGAGCAGGGCTACGACGGCACCTTCACCGGTGACGAGAACATCGACCTGCTCGAGGCCGAGTACTTCATGATGCGGGTGCGCTGCGACGCCGGCGCGCTCACCGTGCGCCAGCTGCGCACCCTCGGTGAGATCTCGACCGAATTCGGCCGCGACACCGCGGATCTCTCGGACCGCGAGAACGTGCAGTACCACTGGATCGAGATCGAGAACGTGCCGGAGATCTGGCGGCGACTCGAAGAGGTCGGCCTGCAGACCACCGAGGCGTGCGGCGACTGCCCGCGCGTGGTGCTGGGTTCGCCGCTCGCCGGTGAATCCCTCACCGAGGTCCTCGATCCGACCCCGGCCATCGACGAGATCGTCAAGCGCTACATCGGCAAGAAGGAATACTCCAACCTGCCGCGCAAGTTCAAGACCGCCATCTCCGGTCAGCAGGATGTGGTGCACGAGATCAACGATGTCGCGTTCGTCGGCGTCGAACATCCCGAACACGGTCCGGGACTTGACCTTTGGGTCGGTGGCGGACTCTCCACCAATCCGATGCTGGCCCAGCGCCTGGGCGCGTGGGTGCCCCTGGACGAGGTGCCGGACGTATGGGAAGCGGTCGTCTCGCTGTACCGCGACTACGGCTACCGCCGCCTGCGCACCAAGGCGCGCATCAAGTTCCTGGTCAAGGACTGGGGCGTGGAGAAGTTCCGCGAGGTGCTCGAGACCGAGTACCTGAAGCGCAAGCTGATCGACGGTCCCGCGCCGGTGCAGCCGGAGCGCCCGATCGACCACATCGGCGTGCAGAAGCTGCGTAATGGCTTGAACGCCATCGGCTTCTCCCCCATCGCCGGTCGCGTCTCGGGAACGATTCTCCAGCAGGTCGCCGACGCCGTGGCAGCCATCGGCTCGGACCGGGTTCGGTTCACCCCGTACCAGAAGCTGATCGTCCTGGATGTGCCCGACGACAAGGTCGAATGGCTCATCGAGGAACTGAAGCCGCTCGGCCTGCACGGGCGTCCGTCGCATTGGCGGCGAAACCTGCTGGCGTGCAGTGGTATCGAGTTCTGCAAGCTGTCGTTCACCGAGACCCGTAAGCGGTCCCAGGTGCTGGCTCCCGAGCTGGAGACCCGCCTGGCCGATATCAACGCCGATCTCGATGTGCCCATCACCGTGAATATCAACGGCTGCCCCAACTCCTGCGGTCGTTCGCAGATCGCCGATATCGGCTTCAAGGGCATGCTCGTCGACGACGGCGCGGGGAATCAGATCGAGGGCTTCCAGGTTCATCTCGGAGGCAGCCTCGGACTCGACAGCGGCTTCGGCCGAAAACTGCGCCAGCACAAGGTGACCAGCACCGAGCTCGGCGATTACATCGAGCGCGTCGTACGCAACTTCGTCAAGAACCGGGACGAGGGTGAGCGTTTCGCGGTGTGGGCTGTCCGCGCCGAAGAGGCAGACCTGCGGTAGTTGGAGGAAACAGCAATGACCACAACCAAACTCGCCGAAGCAGACCTGCGCGCCCTCGTGGAGCAGGGCAATAAGGACCTGGGTCCGAACGCCACCGCGCAGGAACTGCTGGAGTGGACCGAGAAGAACTTCGGCTCCAATTACATTGTCGCCTCGAATATGCAGGACGCGGTGCTGGTGCAGCTGGCGTCGCAGGTCCGTCCCGGTGTGGATGTGCTGTTCCTGGACACCGGCTACCACTTCGCCGAGACCATCGGCACCCGCGATGCCGTCGAGCTCGTCTACGGCGTGAATATCGTGAACGTACAGCCGGAAAACACCGTGGCGGAACAGGATCAGCTGCTCGGCAAGGATCTGTTCGCCCGCGATGCCGCCGAATGCTGCCGGCTGCGCAAGGTGGTGCCGCTGCAGAAGTCGCTCCAGCCGTACAACGCCTGGGTCACCGGTATCCGCCGGGTCGAGGCACCCACGCGCGCCAACGCGCCCCTGATCTCCTTCGACGAGGGCTTCGGGCTGGTGAAGATCAATCCGATCGCCGCCTGGTCCGACGCGGAAATGGCCGAGTACATCGAGGCCAATGGCATTCTCGTCAATCCCCTTGTGGAGGAGGGGTATCCGTCCATCGGTTGCGCTCCGTGCACACGGAAGCCGGAACCGGGATCCGATCCGCGAAGCGGCCGCTGGGCCGGCCTCGCCAAGACCGAATGCGGGTTGCACGCCTCATGAGCGCTCCTACTGCTGAATCCACCACCCTCGCCGATGGCGAATTCGACACTCTCGCCGCGCTCGAGAGCGAATCGATCCACATCTTCCGCGAGGTCGCGGGCGAGTTCGAACGGCCGGTGATCCTGTTCTCCGGCGGTAAGGACTCCACGGTGCTGCTGCACCTGGCGCTCAAGGCCTTCTGGCCGGCGCCGCTGCCGTTCGCGCTGCTGCATGTGGACACCGGGCACAACCTGCCCGAGGTGCTCGAGTTCCGCGACCATGTCGTCGAGAAGTACGGCCTGCGTTTGCATGTCGCCTCGGTCGAGGAGTACCTCGCCGACGGCCGGCTCACCGAGCGGCCGGACGGTATCCGCAATCCGCTGCAGACCGTACCGCTGCTGGACGCCATCAATGAGAACCGCTTCGACGCGGTCTTCGGTGGCGGCCGCCGTGACGAGGAGCGTTCCCGCGCCAAGGAGCGGATCTTCTCGCTGCGCGACGCCTTCGGGCGCTGGGATCCCAAGCGGCAGCGGCCCGAACTGTGGAACCTGTACAACGGCAAGCACGCTCCGGGTGAGCATGTGCGCGTCTTCCCGATCTCCAACTGGACCGAGCTGGATATCTGGCGGTACATCGCCCGCGAGAACGTGGAGCTGGCGAATATCTACTACGCGCATGAGCGGCCGGTGTACCAGCGCGACGGCATGTGGATGACGCCCGGCGTCTGGGGCGGCCCGGCCGAAGGTGAGGAGCTGTCGGTCAAGTCGGTGCGCTACCGCACCGTCGGCGACGGATCCACCACCGGCGCAATCATTTCCGATGCGGCCGACAATGCGGCGATTCTCGCCGAGGTCGCCGCCTCCAGACTCACCGAACGCGGCGCGACCCGTGGAGACGATCGCGTCTCCGAGGCCGCCATGGAAGATCGCAAGCGAGAGGGTTACTTCTGATGGCCGACCTACTGAGACTGGCCACCGCCGGATCGGTCGACGACGGCAAGTCCACCCTGGTCGGACGCCTGCTGTACGACACGAAATCCGTTCTCGCCGATCAGATCGACGCGGTCACCCGCGCCTCGGTCGACAAGGGCCTGGCCACGCCGGACCTGTCGCTGCTCGTGGACGGTCTGCGCGCCGAGCGCGAGCAGGGCATTACCATCGATGTGGCGTACCGCTACTTCGCCACGCCCGCACGGTCTTTCGTGCTCGCCGATACGCCGGGGCATGTGCAGTACACCCGGAACACGGTGTCCGGCGCCTCGACCGCGCAGCTGGTGATCCTGCTCGTGGATGCCCGCAAGGGTGTTATCGAGCAGACCCGCCGCCATGCCGCGGTGATGGCGCTGCTGGGTGTGCCGAAGCTCGTCCTGGCCGTGAACAAGATCGACCTGGTCGATGATCCGGCAGGTGTGTTCGCGCGTATCGTCGCCGAATTCTCCGAGCTGACAGCGAAATTGGGCTGGGCGCCGGAAGACGTGGTGGAGATTCCGGTCTCCGCGCTGCACGGTGACAATGTGGCCTCGCGGTCGGAGAACACCCCGTACTACACCGGCCCCTCGCTCATCGAGCACCTGGAGTCGGTACCGGTGGATGCCGACAGCACCCGCCACGAGGTCGGTCTGCGCTTCCCCGTGCAGTACGTAATCCGCCCGCGCACAGCCGATTACCCGGATTACCGCGGGTACGCGGGTCAGGTCGCGGCGGGCACCGTACGCAAGGGTGACGAGGTCGTGGTGCTGCCATCGGGCACCCGCACCACCGTCGAGCGCATCGACACCCCCAATGGTGAGCTGACCTCGGCGCAGCCGGGTCGCAGTGTCACCCTGATCCTGGCCAATGACGTGGATGTCTCGCGCGGTGACACCATTGTCGCCGCCGACGATGCCCCCGAACCGATCGAAGCCTTCGACGCGACGGTCTGCTGGCTCGGCGACAAGCCGCTGCGCCCCGGTGCCCGCCTGCTGCTCAAGCACGGCACCCGTACCACCCAGGCGATCGTGGGCGCGCTCATCGAGCGCTTCGACGAACAGCGCCTGTCGGCCGATCCGGCCCCGGAGTCGTTGGCGCTCAACGACATCGGCCGTATCTCGGTACGAGTCGCCGACCCCGTCGCGGCCGACGACTACAGCGTCAACCGCTACACCGGCAGCTTCCTGCTGATCGACCCGGCGGGTGGCAACACCCTCGCCGCCGGCCTGGTCGGCGACGCCCTGACCAAGGTCGAGGTCGGCACGGAAGTCGGAGCCTGACATGAGTTCGCCCGGCAGCGGCGCACGCCCGACCGCCCCGCTGCCGGTCGCCCTCCGCCACGATAACGACGCGCGCGGCGCGATCGGCCGCGCGGCCCGCACGTTCGATACGCGCCCGGCCCTCGTCGCCGTAGCGCACGGCAGCCGCGATCCTCGCTCGGCCGCGACCATGTACGCCGTCGTCGAACAACTCGCCGCGAGCCGACCCGATCTCGATGTGCGCCTGGCCTTCCTGGACCTGAACGCCCCCTCGGTCGACCAGGTCGTGGATGCCATTGCCACGGAAGGTCATTCGCACGCGGTGGTAGTCCCCCTGCTACTGGGGAGCGCCTTCCACGCCCGTGTGGACCTGCCCGGCATGCTGGCGGCCGCCCGCGCCCGCCACCCGCGCATCCGACTCACCCAGGCCGACGTCCTCGGACCTGACCGGCGTCTGATCGCCGCCCTGCGGGACCGCGTCCTGGAGCGGCTGCCGGAGAAGGCCGACTCCCTCCACCTCGGCATTGCCGTTGCGGCAGTGGGCTCTTCCTCAGCCGCCGCGAATGCCCGCACCGCCGAAGTGGCGCGCCGACTCTCGGCCATCACCGGCTGGGCCACCGAAATCTGCTTCGCCACAACCGAACCCACTGTCGTCGAGGCAACGGGGCGGCTACGCGCACGCGGCGCGGATCAGATCCTGGTCGCACCGTGGTTCCTCGCCCCCGGCCTGCTTACCGACCGGCTCTCGGCCGCGGCCGCCGACTTGGCGCACGCCGAGGTGATCGGCGCACATCCCGCACTCACCGAGATCGTGTGGGACCGCTACGACTCGGCGGCCACCGCCACACTTGTCCGCTCGGCCTGAGCAGTGCCGTTTCGCCTCCGCAACGAGGCGGTCGACGCACGCAAATCCGCTGCACGACAACCGAACCCGCTGTTGACGCGGCCTCAGCTCGACCGCCATCACTTAACGACCGATGCGACGGTGGTGCGAGTGAGGCCGATTACATGCAGGCGAGGAAGTGGCCCGCGGAGCCGGAGGACTTGGAGCACATGGCGTAGTCGTCGCTGGCGATCGGGGCGGGGTTCGTGCCCGGGGTGAGCGTTACCTCCGCGGCGGGGGCGTCGACGAGGGGGATCTCGGCCGAGGCCACACCGGCGGTGAGGGCGGCGGCGCCGATGCCCAGGGCGAGGACACCGAGTCGGAGGATGGGGCGCATGAGCGTACTCCTTTTGAAAAGACGACATTTCATAACAGCTGCTCGCATGCTACCCAGCCGGATTCGCCCGCAACAGGTATAGCGCGGATTCGTTCCGGCCGTGGCCGAATGGTCGGCCGGGTTTCATTCCCGACCACAAATAGTTTAGGCTTTCCTAAGTTAGTGGAGGGTTGGAACTATGCTCGGAGAGTCTGGCGCGGGGACCACGGTTACGTCGGTCGCACGCGATTCGTGGCGGGTTTTCTTCGGGTACGCGGTGTTGGCCACGGGGACGCTCGCGGGGGCCGTGTGGATCGCGGGGCATGCGCGGCATATCAGTCCGGCGGTACATACCGCAGGGCTGGTCATTCATCTGACTTCGCTCGCGGTGGGATTCGGCGGGGTGTTGATCGCGGATTCGCTGGCTTTGCGGTGGGCGGTAGGGCGGGCTTCGCTGAGTGCGACGCTGCGCGGAATGAGTCGGCTGCATACGCCGATCTGGCTGGGGTTGGCGGGGCTGGTCGCGAGTGGGTGTGTGCTGGAGCCGAATCTGTCGTCGATGATGACGCAGACCAAGCTGGCGATGGTGCTGGTGTTGACACTCAATGGGATTCAGGCCAGCGCTTTGAGTCGGCGACTGCGGGAGCGGGGGGATGCGCGGCTCACGACAGGGCTGCTCGCCTGGAGTGTGGCCACCGGCCTGGTGTCGCAGGTGTGCTGGTGGACGGCGACCGCAATCGGGGTTGTCAACGCGCAGGGTTGAGTTCCTCGAATCGGGGGTCGGCGCGCCCGATAGGCTGGGCGAATGATCAAGGCAGTGGTGTTCGATGTGGGCGAGACGCTGATCGACGAGACCCGGATCTGGAGCCGATGGGCGGACCGGTTGGGGATCCCGCGATTCGCGCTACTCGGGGTGATCGGCGGAATGGCGGCCACGGGACGGCCGATCACCGATGCGTTCGAACTACTGCTGCCGGGGGTCGACCTCGACAAGGAACAGGTCAGCTGGGCCATCGACGAGCCCGAGAGCCTGCGCAACAACTTCGACGCCAATGATCTGTATCCGGATGTGCGACGGGCGCTGAGCGTACTGCGCGAGCGCGGGCTGACCGTGATCATCGCGGGCAATCAACCGCCGCAGGCCAAGTCGGCGCTGGAGAATATGAATCTGCCGGTGGACGGGGTCTACACCTCCGCCGAGTGGGATCTGGAGAAGCCGGATCCGAAGTTCTTCCACAAGTGCGCCGAGGTGGCGGGGGTCGAGATCGGCGAGGTCTGCTACGTGGGCGATCGGGTCGACAATGATGTGCTGCCCGCCAATGGCGTCGGCATGATTCCGGTGCTCATCCGCCGTGGGCCGTGGGGGTATCTGCATTCGGAGTTGCCGCAGACCTCGTACGGCGTGGTGATCAACAGCCTCGACGAACTGGCCGAATTGCTCGCCCAGGCCTGACTTACATGACGTATCAACTCAAGGACTGATTCCCGCCAGCCACGGTGGGCCGTCTCTCGTTTACTAGACATGTCAACGAAAACGGTTCAACCGCAAGGGGAATGGTCATGATGGGTTCACGCTTTGCTGCCAAGGTCGTACTGATCACCGGCGCGACCTCGGGAGTCGGTGCCGCGGTCGCCCGCCGCATCGCCGCGGAGGGCGGCGCGGTGGTGCTCGGCGCACGCGGTAAGGAAGCCGGTGACCGCATTGCCGAGGAGATCCGGAGCGCCGGTGGCCGCGCGCTTTTCGTACCCACCGACGTCACCGCCGAGCAGGATGTGGCACGCCTGACCGATGCGGCCGTCGGCGAATTCGGCCGCCTGGACGGCGCTTTCAACAATGCGGGCGCGATCAATGCCTTCGGACCCGTACAGGATATCGACGAGGCGGGCTGGCGCGCCGACCTGGAGCTCAACCTCACCGCCGTCTATTACGGTCTGCGCCACCAGATTCCGGCGCTGACGGCCTCCGGCGGCGGCGCGATCCTGAACAATGCCTCCCAACTCGGCGTCGTGGGCATGGGTTCGGTCGCCCCGTACGTGGCCGCCAAACACGGCGTCATCGGCCTGAGCCGGGCGGTGGCCCTGGAGAACGCCGATCAGGGCATCCGGGTCAACGCGCTGGTCTCCGGCGCGGTGGACACCCCCGCCTACCGCAACTCCATGGGCTCCACCCCCGAAGGCAAGGCCATGGTCGCCGCCCTGCACCCCATCGGCCGCATCGCCCAGCCCGAGGAGATCGCCGCCTTCTGCGCCTACCTGCTCAGCGATGAGGCCAGCTTCATCACCGGCGCCGCCCTCACCGCCGACGGCGGTTTCACCGCCCGCTGACGCGACGTGGCCCACCTCTGCGCCTGGGCACTTGCAGCGCGGGGGTGGGCCGGTCGCGTTCGACATCCGAGTGGAGGGTTCGAGGGATCACTCCACCGGCGTCGACGACTTTTGTTGCGGGACTTGATCAGTGGGAGAACTGCTCCGACAGCGGGTCAGTGCCGACCGCCACCGCCGCCACCGCCACCGTGGCCTCCGCCGCCGCCCGCACCCCCACCGGCGCCGCCGCCCGCTCCGCCACCGCGCGCTGCCCCGCCCCCGGCGCCCCCACCGGCCGAGCCGCCAGGGGAACCCGCGCCTGTGCGGCTGCCACCGGAAGTTGTGCCGCCACCACCCGCGGATGTTCCTCCGCCGCCACCAGCGGATGTCCCACCGCCACTGGAGGTTCCACCACCGGCACCACCACCGCCAGCCGAGGTTCCACCGCCCGCACCAGCGCCACCGCCGGACGCTCCTCCGCCGCCACCAGCGGATGTCCCACCGCCACTGGAGGTTCCACCACCGGCACCACCACCGCCAGCCGAGGTTCCACCGCCCGCACCAGCGCCACCGCCGGACGCTCCTCCGCCGCCACCAGCGGATGTCCCACCGCCACTGGAGGTTCCACCACCGGCACCACCACCGCCAGCCGAGGTTCCACCGCCCGCACCAGCGCCACCGCCGGACGTTGTTCCGCCGCCACCAGCGGAGGTACCGCCGCCGGTGGAGCCGCCGCTACCGCCCGCACCCGTGCCGCCGGTACCGGAAGTCGTTCCGCCACCGGCTGTTCCACCACCGGTAGTGGTGCCGCCCCCGGAAGTCGCTCCGCCGCCGGTCGTTCCACCGCCGCCGGTTCCCCCGGTCGTGGTTCCACCCGTTGTGGTTCCACCGCCCGGGGTCGTTCCGCCACCGGTGGTGGTGCCGCCGGAAGTCGTTCCGCCGTCGCCGGTCTCACCGCCGGTGGTACCGCCGACCGGGGTTGTCTCACCACCCGGTGTGGTAGCCGAGCCGCCGGGTGCGGTCGCGCCGCCGGGACTCGTCGTCGAACCGCCGGTGGCGGGATCCCCTGTAGTCGTGCCACCGGAAGTTGTTCCACCCGTGGTCGTCCCGCCGGTAGTGGTGCCGCCGGTAGTGGTGCCCGCCGGGTCACCGGTGGTCGATCCCGGCGTCGCGGGTGACCCCGGGGAACCCGGCGAAGTAGTACCCGGATTGGTACTGGGCGCACCGGGCAGGGTGCGGGGCAGACTGACCGAGGGCACCCGGCCGAGGTATTGGGGCGGGCCGAATGCTGGAGCGGCCAGGAAGGGTAGTGGGTTGACGAACTGGGCCGGATTGGCATAGGTGAGAGAGTTTGCGACACTGCGGGTTTCGCAGTGGGTGCCGGGCCGGGTGTCGACGGGGCGACCACGGGACCAGGAGGGTGTGACCGTGGGCGCCATCGCACCGTAGCCGCTGATGGCCGCGGCGGTGGTCACCATATGGACGCGACCGGGCGCGGCGGGCGCTCCGGTGGCATCCTCCAACAGCAGGACGTCGGCCGCACCGACGGTCCCCGAGTCCGACGGAGCGGGGGCGGCCTGCAGTCCGGTGGTGCTCGCGACCGTCCCGCCGAGCACGGTGGCCGCGGACATGGCGAGCGCGGAAGCCACTGCCGCACCGGAGAATACGGCCGCACGCGGCGCATAGCGCCCGATGGCCGAGCCGGTATCGGCGGTGCGGAAGGCAGCCAGTGCCGCCCCGACCGCCACGGTATGCGCCGGATCCGGCGCCATGATGACGGGTCGCCCGAGGTCGGCGAGTACCCGCGCCACCTCGATGGGCCGCGCCGCACCACCGATCAGCAGCACCCGGTCGATGTCATCCATGGTGAGCCCGGTGTTGTGCACGCACGCCTTGACCACCCGTAGCGAATTGCGAATATGCCAGCTGCGCAGGCGATTCGTATCCGCGGCGGGCACCACCGCCGAGACCGGCTGATGCTCCCCCGGCGCGATACTGCGCGCGTACCGGGCCAGCAGTGCGCCGAGCGGCCGTCCGCCGTACTCGGTGGAGCGTTCGGCCACGCCGAGAATGCCGCGCTCCTCGCGATCGGCCTCGGTGCGCACCACGGCCACGTCGAGGCAGTTGCCGCCCAGATCGTAGACGAGAGTTATTCCGGCGCTGGAGATTCCGTACTCCGCATCCAGCCACTCCACGGCCGCGACCGGCTCCGGCATGAGCGCCACATCGGCCGCCCCGGACCAGTCCAGCGCCCGCCGCAACCGAGTCACATGCTTCTCGGTGTAGTTGGCCGGATAGGTGGTGACGGCGGGCGCCTCGGGCGCATTGGCTTCGATGAGCCCGTTCACCACGGCGGCCACCAGATCGGCGGGCGACCAGATGCGCCCGTTGATGACCACGGGGTCCGGATCGGTGGTGAGATCCGCGAAATCGGTGACCACCGGGGCGAATCGTGGAATGCCGCCGATGCGTGGTCCGCCCGCACTGTCGAAGGTGACGGCGGTCCGGCGAACTCGCACGGCGGGCCGAATCCTTTCACCGGCGGCAGTCGCCCATACGGAGTTCACTGTGCCGATGCTCATGCCAAAGCCAACAGTCATTTGCTATCCCGTCAACGCACCGTGACCACGGCCTCACAGGCGTACCAACCATGTGGACGCGGTCGTTTTCCAAACAGCGGGTTCAGGTTAGCTGGCACATGCCGGATGTGAATATCGAATCCGGAGAAAAGATTTCGCGTCCAGTAGCGAAGTTGGCGAATCTACTGGTCAGACAGGTGGGGGTTCAAGATCGAATCGAACTGGACACCAGGAGAGTTCAGGAATGGGTGCGCCGTGGCTACAGTCCAGCGAACGACTAATTCATACCAACCGGTAGGCAACGAGTGTCCGAAAAAGCAAACCGCAGCGTCAGTTTGTGCGCGTGGATTGCCGATCACTGGTCGGTTGCTGTCCCCGAGTTCCCCACCCGCGCAGGCTTACCGACCGCGATTCGAAGTCAATTCTTCTCTACTACCAACGATGTCGTCTCGGGCAAACACAGCATTACAACTCACACAACACAATCCGCATACAAAAACAGACCGCCTCATATGACAAGGTCATATGAGGCGGTCCGAACTACTACGAGCTAGCGACTGCGCACCAGCAGCGGCAGCCGCCGCCGGGCCGGACGGTTGACCGCACCGCCGCGAATGGCATGCGGCTGACGCACACCGACCAGTCGATCGAATTCCCCTGCGCCATGCGCCGGTTCGACCAATCGCCCGGCATTGAAGTCGTCCACCAGCTGCCGCACCGTCTCCTGCGCACAGGACTTGTTGGTTCCGATGAACCCGGTCGGCCCACGCTTGATCCAGCCGGTCACATAGGACCCCGGCACCACCGCACCGCCGGCGCTCTCCAGCACCCGCCCGTCCAGGTTCGGAATCACGCCCCCGCGCTCGTCGAACGGCAACCCCGCCAACGGAACTCCGCGATATCCGACAGAGGTGAGCACCAGCCCGGTCGCCAGCACCTCGGTCTCCGCGGTGGCCTCGGCCCGCACCACACCGTCGGCACCGGTGATGAGCTCATTGCGCACCACCTCGACCCCGGTCACCCGGTCCACACCCTCGAAAGCCGTTGGCGCGGAGAGGTATCGGAAGATGATCCGCTTACGACCGCCCACCGGCCGATCGGCCAGCCCGCGCAGCAGCTTCAGCTTCTGCTCCACACTCTGCGATACGCCCGCCGCGGTCGCGGGAATCTCACCCTCGACCACGATGTCGACATCGGCCCCGAGCAGTCCGACGAACTCCGGCACGGTGAAGGCGGATTCGGCGGGCCCACGACGACCCAGCACTACCACTTCCTCGATCTTGCTGCGCCGCAATGCCGTCAGCGCGCGCGGTGCGATATCGGTACCGGCCAGCAGCTCCGGATCGATGGTCAGGATTCGCGCGACATCCAGCGCCACATTGCCATTGCCGACAATGACTGCCCGCCGCTGCGACAGATCGAAGTACCGACCGGCGTGATCGGGATGGCCGTTGTACCAGGCCACGAACTCGGTCGCCGAGACGCTGCCCGGCAGCCCCTCGCCCGGAATGCCGAGTTTGCGATCGCTGGACGCGCCCACCGCGTAGATCACCGCGTGATGATGCGCGAGCAGCTCTTCATGCGAAACATGTTCCCCGACATTCACATTCAAGTACGACCCGAAGCCGTCCTGCGCGGAGATCACATCGAAGAGATCGCTGACCTGCCGTGTCTTGGTGTGATCCGGCGCGACACCGAACCGCGCCAGCCCGTACGGCGTGGCCAGCCGATCGAACACCGTCACCGCGACCCCGGACTGGGTCAGCAGTTCGTCGGCCGCGTACATGGCCGAGGGGCCCGAGCCGACGATCGCCACCCGCAGCGGTTCCCGCCCGGGCTTGACCTCCGCCGCCGGAATCGGCTTGGCCAGCAACGGCCGCGGCCGCTCCGTGCGGTAGAAGTCGGCATTGATCTCGATGAAGGGCAGCTGCTCATCGGTCAGCTTCTTGGTCGAGACAATGGCGTCCACCGGGCAGGCGGTCGCGCAGGCGCCGCAGTCCACGCATGCCTGCGGGTCCACGTACAGCATCTCCGCGGTCCGGAAATCCGGTTCATCGGGCGTGGGATGGATGCAGTTGACCGGGCAGGCGTAGACGCAGGAGGCGTCACTGCAACAGGATTGGGTGACTACGTACGGCACTGTACGTCCCTTGTCTCAGGCGTTCTTACCGGAGCGGATCGGCTCCGAACGATAGCGGGAGGCGTTTCCGGCGATACCGAACATCTTCCAGACGCGCCTGGAAATCGGGTTCATCAGCCCGATCTCCTGGGCCAGCGCGCGCACGTCCACGAAGTAGTCGCTGAACGCCTGCTTGGAATCCTTGGACCCGTAGAACAGCTCCTTGCGCACCTTGTCCGGCACCTCGAACTCGTCGAAGAACGCCTTGGGCGGGGTCACGATGGAACGGCCCAGAATGAACATGACGATCGGCATGGCGATCGACAGCACCAGCTTGCTGACCTGATTCTGTTCCGGCACATGGCGCTTGAGGAATTCGTGCGCGAACGAGATATGCCGCGCCTCCTCGGCGACGTGAATCGCCATGACGCCGCGCATGATCGGGTGCACTTCCTCGCCCGAGCGCAGGATCTGCTTCTGGATATGGTCGATCGGCTCCTCACCGGCGAGCACGGCCATGAAGAACAGGTTCGGGAAGAGCACCGCGACCGGTACGGCGACCTGGCGGAACTGCCGCACCCACGGACCCATACCGGGCACGTCCAGGCCGATGCGATTCACCATCTCCTGGAACATCTGGGTGTGGTTCAGCTCTTCGGACATCTCATGGGTGCAGTACCGGAACTCCGGGTCACCATTGGCGAGGCCGAAGGTGTGGTTCACCATGCCGCTGATCAGGATCGACTCGAACTGCAGGCCGACCTTGGCGACATTGGCCTGCCGGTACTTGCCGACGGCGATCTTCTGCTCATCGCTGAGCGCGAGGTACCAGGGGTGGCGACCGATCGGATCCGCGGACGCGGGCAGAATCCAGCGCTCGGGCTTGGCGTTCGCGTCGAAGTCCGGATTCTCCCAGTCGATGTCCTCGAACGGATCGAAACTGCGGTTGACCGAGCCCTCGGAGAGCAGCAACAGCTTGTGCGCGTACTCGATAGCTTCGGCGACAACCGGGTCGTCGACATGGGTAGTGGTCGGGGACATCATCGTCACCTCTCCAGTCGGTGATGTATGTGTATCCCATGGTTACACCAAACTGGAGCACCGTCAACACGCGCTAGCAAGATGCTTGCACGTGTCGACCCCGACCGAACCATGATCGAGGGCAAACCCGCCGGTAACCGGCGTATTTACAGGGCGGCGACCCGCGTGACACGCCGAAAGAGATCGGCTAGCACATGATGCCGATGACCCCCGGAATCCTGCGCCAGCAGCGACTGCCTGGCCGAGATGGCGGCCCCGTCGGCAATGGTGCGCTCCGGATCGGGAGCCACCGTCACCGGGCGGGCCAGCTGTTTCGCCAGCACATCGGCGACCTCGGGCGGCCGGGCGGCACCGCCGACCACCAACACCCGATCCACATCGGCCATGGTGACATCGGCAATGCGCAGGCATTTGTAGACCAGCTTCAGCGATGCCCGAATATGTTCGGTGCGCAGCTCACCGGTATCGGTATCGGAGTACACGCGTGAGATGACGGGTGCGTCCGGCGAGCGCCGCAAGCGCCCCGCGACCAGACCGCCGAAGGCGCGGCCACCGAAATCCGCGGAGTGCAAAGGCAATCCGACAATGGGGTTACTCGGCGCACCCGCGCCCACCCGTACCAGCGTCACATCCAGACCCGATCCGCCGAGGTCGTAGACCAGGGCCAGCCCGGGCATGAGCGGCCCGCGCTGAGCCGCCAACCAGGCCGCCGCGGCCACCGGTTCGGGCAGCAGCCGCACCTCGGCCAGCCCGATCCCGTCGAGCGCGGTGCGCAGGTCGGCCACCAGACTCGCGGAGTACCCGGCCGGGTGGGTCACCGTGATTCCGGTGTCCCCCTTACCGTTCTGCCCGGCCGGAGCCTTCCCCAGCACCTCCTCGAGCACGCTGTCGGCCACGGTCGCAACGAGATCCGCGGCCGACAGCGCCCGGTGACCGACCCGTGCGACCGGGGCCCCACGCTGGGTCAGGTCGGCGAATTCGGTGATCACCCGGCCGTGCCGCGGAATGCGGCCGACCCGAGCGGTACCGGAACTGTCGAAGGTGAGGGTGGTGCGCCAGGTGGTCGGCGGCGACCCCTTGCGCGCGGTGAAGGGCGGGCTGCCCCGGCGAGCCGAGCGATCGGCGGCTGTCACGCACACCGTATTGACCGTGCCGATACTCAAGCCCACACCGAACGCCATCACATCACCCTCGATCGACGAGTCGTTCTCAGCCGTCCTGACCCGACCCGGAATTCATGCAACTCCTGCGCCGGATGCTTGCCAACCACCGGACATGAGGTTGTCCGCAACTGCACCTGTCCCGCGGTGCGACCGCGCCTGCCAGGGGTGGTGTGTGGGACACGCCCGGGGCGCATCGAGGTCGCGAGGAGTTTGCCCGACTTCGGTCTTTCGCGGCAGCAGGTACCGGTCGGGACGAAAGTTGCCCAGAGCGACGAAAAGCGTCCCCGCTCCGAAGGATTCGGGGCGGGGACGCTCTCGTGAACTGCTACTTCGCCGGTGCGGTCAAGATGGTCGAGCTCAGCACCGACACCAGGCTGTACGCCAGGTTGACCAGGTCCGAGGCCACCCCGTTCTGACCCATGAGCATCTTGGCCAGCGGACCCATCATCTTGACGGCCGACTGCACCAGCGTGCTCATCGACTCGATATCCAGGACCTCACCGGTCTTGGAGCTCTTATCGGTGGTCGAGGGTGACTGCGTACCCGGATTCGGCAGTGTCCCGGGGCTGGTCCGGATTCCCGGATTGGATTGCGTTCCCGCACCGGGGAGCTGCGGCGCGGCCACCGGCGGTGACTTCGGTGCGATCGGCGCCGCGATGGGATGAATCCCACCGGGCAGGTCGCTCGCACCCGGAATCGTCGCGGGCAGCACCCGGCTGTCCGAGGCGGGTTGCGTCTTTCCGGGCTGGACCGGTCCGGGCGCCGCCGGTTGTGACGCCTCGGGCGCGGCCGCCGTGCCCGGCTCGGCCTGCCCCGGCTGCGCCACCTGTGGCCGCAGCAGGTCACTCAGTTGCGGGATCAGCAGCTCCGGCCTGAAGTCCGCACCCGGCTGGTCGGACCGCCCCGGAGCGGGCTGCGTCTTCGGATCGGTCTGGGCACCACCCTGCGCCTTGGGATCGACCGCCGCGCCACCGTTCTGCGGCAGCGTCTGCGATTCCGGCGCTCCCGGCTGCGTGGCACCCGGAACCGCCTGCTGCGGTGCGGGCGCGGCACCCTGCGGAGCCACCTGATCGGCGGGCGCACCGGCCTGCGGGCCGACCGCGGGAGCAGCGCCCTGCGGTTCGGGGACACCGCCCGGCATCGCGCCCGGAGACTGCGCGCCACCCTGCGGTGCGGTCTGACCCGGTCCGCCCTGCGGAACCGCTTGCGGCTGAGCGGTTGTCCCGCCCGGTTCGGTCTGCGGTTCGGTGCCGGCGGGCGGCGTCTGGAACTGCGCGGGCTGTACCGGCGGTGCGATCGCGGGTCCACCCGCCTGCTCGGCGGCATTGCTCGGCGGCACCGCCATACCGAGCAGATACGACACCACACCGGTGGTGATGGTGACCGCGTGCCGCAGCTGGCCCTCCTGCGTCTCCAGCAGCGCGGCGTCCTCGGCATTGGCCCCATTGCCCATTTCGAGGAAGACATCGGGGACCTGCGTCAGCGCGGGTCCGGCGATATCGGCGCGCGGCTGGAGTCCTTCGACCGCCCCGTTGTACGCGGCGGCCGGGAATCCGGCCTGAATGTAGGCGTCCCGCATGGCCTTACTGGCGGCCAGGCCCGCGACGGATTGCACCTCATTGGCTTTGGCGTCCGGGATCGGCAGCTGCGGCACGATGAGGTGGAAACCGCGGGCATCCGCGGGCGCACTGTCGGCGTGGATGCTGACGGCGATGTCGGCACCGGATTGGTTGGCGGCGCGGGCGCGTTCGTCGACGCAACCGCCCCAGCCGGTGTCATCGGGGCGGCTCATGACGACCCGCGCGCCGAGACCCTCGAGGGAGGTGCGCACCAATTGCGACACATCCCAGTTGATGGTGTGTTCCGGAACGCCGTGCACGCTCGTCATGCCGGTGGTCTGGCATGCCTTGGTGCCGCCGCGGCCGTCATCGACCTGTTTGGCGACGTCCTGACTGTGATTGGGCCCCTGGTGGCCGGGGTCCAGGAAGATCGTCTTCCCGGCGAGCCTTTGTGGCAGTTGGGGCAATTCGGGCGAAGCTAGGGCGGTAGCCGGGATGAGCCCGGCCACTGTAGAGAATGCCGCGGCCGTGACGGCGGTGAAGATACCGGCCTTGACCATGCTCGGCTTCATAAGCGGCGGCGCTCCCGGGATCGAGGCGCCCCTCCCTTCCCACTAGTAACACCAAACCCAGCTGTTTACTTTGGCAACATCAGTTACCTGCTGGCAACGCCTGATGCGGTTCGTAATTCAACTGTTACCGGTGGTCAGGGAAATTGGACGCTTGATCTCGCCGCTTGAATGGCTATTCGGGCAAATATTTAGCCCGACACGACAGAATCACCGTCGACATGCACCGCGCGGGCATCCAGCGGACGGGGTGCGGGGCCTCCGGCAACACTGCCGTCGAGATTGAATTTGCTGCCGTGACAGGGGCATTTGATGACTCCGTCGCTGACCTCGTTCACCTTGCAGCCCAAATGGGTGCAGGTGGACGAGAATCCGGCGAACGTCCCCGCGGTGGCCTGGGTGATGACGGTGTCGCCCTTGATGACACCGCCGCCGACCGGCACCTCCGAGGTCTTGGCGAGTTCGGTGCCGCCGTCCTGTTTCTTGTCCTGGACGCCATTGGTGGAGGCCGCGGCCTTCTCGGTATTGCCGTAGCCGCTGCAGGCGACGGCGGTCAGGGCGGTGGCCGCCACACCGGTGGCGGCGAGTGCGGTACGCCGGTCCATCCGGAACGCACCGGGGGCCGGAATCTGTTCGGTCATGGTTACTCCTAGAGCTCGAGGTGGACGCGGCTGTGGGCCACACCCTGTGGACGTTGTGGACGGATCGCGGGTTCACTCACACCGAGGCCGGAAATTACGGGGCAAACCCCCGAGTCCGGAAATACCAGACCGCCGAGGTGAACCAGAGTGCGACGAAACCGGTGAACAGGACTCCGCCCATTACCGGAATCACCCAGCGGGGCAACCCTTTTCGAGTCAGGAGCAGCATCTTGGCGACGAAGATGCCGTAGACGGCGCAGCCGAGCAGCGAATGCGCTAGCACGCGCCGGTCGGTGGCCTCGAAACCGAAGGCGTACAGGCAGTGCACGGCGACCGGAATACTCACCAGCACCGCGAGCCGACCCGACCAGACATGCCACTGTGCGGCCCATCGGCCGGGCCTGACCTTGGGCAGGACGCCGTACATGGCCATCGCGCTGATGTCCTGGCCGACCGCGAGCAGCACCACGACGGTCGCCAGCCACGCTTTGACCGCACCCGGGCTGGAGAATCCGGCCAGGCTCACGGCGTAGCCGCGCGCGGGGTGGGTGGAGCCGTAGACGCCGAGCAGCACCGAGACCGCGGCGCCCGCGAGCACGATCAGCGCGATGGTCAGCGCGGTGCGCTGGGGCGAGCCGGAGGCGGGCTGGACCGCACCCCGGATGACCGTCGGCACGGAGCCCTGCGGGTCCGAGGCATTGCGGGGGTCAGAAGTCGGTGTCATCGCCGTGCACCTTTCGTGCGTCGGGTGCGAGATCCGGTGCGGGAACGGTGGTTCCGTTCGGTTGGCGGCGCACGCCGGTGACGCTGCCGTCCGGGCGGACGATCCAGCTGTCGCGCCCCTTGGCCGATTGCGCCACGTACACTCCCGCCGGGGCCTGGACCCGTGGTGCGGTGAAATCCAGGGCGCGCTCGCCGAGGGTCAGGGTGCCGGTGAGCGCATCGCCTTTCAGGGTGGCCTGTAGTTCGGAGTCCTTGCCGGACAAGGCCACTCGCCCGGCATCGGCCGCGCCGCGCAGCCAGGTTTCGACCGAGGCGCCGTCGCAGGCGTAGGCGACGGCCTGTCTTCCGGTGACGGTGACCGAGAGGGTGATATTGCGGGGTTGGGCGGGGATCACCGCGACGTAATCGGCCTGGGCGGGAAAGGTTGCCGAACCCGTGGGGTTCGGCGCGGTGGCGCCGGGAGTCGCGGCACCGGATGGCGACCCGCCGGCGCTGGACGGCTGTGCCGCAACGGAACTGCTGATCGCGGTGCTCGCCGCGGCGGGTTCGTCGGTGGGGTCGGTGGCGATATCGGTGATCAGCAGGCCGACGCCGAGTGCGGCGGCGGCACCGAGGGTGAGGAGGGGGCCCGCCCGTTTCATAGCTGTTCTCCGGTCTCAGGCGCTGACGGGCAGTCGCCGCAGCGAGCGCAGGGCGTAGTGCACGCGGGTCTTCACGGTGCCGACCGGAATGCCCAGGTCGGCGGCGACATCCTGATAGGCGCGATCACGCAGGATGACCTGGACGACGGCATCGCGCTGCGGTCCGGGCAGCTGTGCCAGGAGTTCGGCGACCAGTAGGCCGTCCGCGAGTCCATCGGTGAAATCCGGTCCGGCGCAATGCCCCTCGGCGACCTCGCCGATTTCGTCCCAGTGCGCGTCACCGGGGCGGGCGGCGCGCACCCGGGCGATATCGGTGAGGATATTGCGTTCGATGGTGAGCAGCCAGGTGCGCACACTCCCCCGGCTCGGGTCGTAGCTGGCGCAGGCTTTCCAGGCGCGCAGCAGCGTCTCCTGGACGGCGTGTTCGGCGAGGCCGGTATCGCCGAGCCGGCGCATGGCCCGCCAGTGCAGCAGCGCCTTGTCGGCGGTGAGAACGGCGGAGAGGCCGGAGTCGGTGCAGAGCCGGGCGCAGTGGGTGGCACAGGTGGAGGGACCGGGAGGACGTCCGTCCGGGAGGGGGTGAAGTCGTCTCATGTCTTGAATATCGCGGGCGGCACCAAGAAGAGAATCGGTGATTACTGCCTATTTCGGTGTTAACGGTTTTCGGCTGTGAGTTTCGAATCGAAACCGGTTTGTACGCAATCAATTACACGGAACGCCCAAATTGGACACTTGATCTCTGATAAACCGTGCTCCGGGAGATTCGGGGATCCCCATACCGCGCCGGTTGCGAGGCCGCGCGGCTCAGTGAGCATTCAAGGGAGGAAAACTGTGCGTGCAGGCGCGCTATTGATCGCGGGAGCCCTCACTTCCGCACTGCTGACCACCACCGCGGGCATCGCCACCGCCGATCCGGCGAGCGAAATCCCCGGCGACGGCCTCTACCTGGTGAACGTCGATATCAAACCGGGCACCTACGTCTCCGACGGCACCACCGACGAAGCCACGGGTTGCTTCTGGCGTCGCCTCTGGCACGTCCAAACCCCCACCGATTACAACGATCCCAACTACTACGTGATCGCGAGCGACTTCACCAAGGTGCACCCGGTCCGCATCGTCATCAAATCCACCGACGTAGCCTTCCGCGCCGACAACTGCGGCGCCTGGCGCATGGTCCCGGACATCCCCACGGGTTCCTTCGGCGGCTGAGGATCCGGCGTTCACCGTCGATCGCGGCGGGTGCGGCGCGGCTAGGGTGTCCGACTATGACGCGGCAGAGGATTCTCATCACCGGTGCGAGCTCCGGATTGGGCGCGGGTATGGCCCGCGAATTCGCCCGGAAGGGGCGCGATCTGGCGCTCTGCGCCCGGCGCATCGAGAACCTGGAGGCATTGCGCTCCGAACTGCTCGCCGCCCACCCGGGTATCACGGTGGCGGTGCGCGGATTGGATGTGGACGACCACACCACCGTACCCGAGGTCTTCGAGGAGCTGCGCGCGGAGCTGGGCGGCCTGGATCGGGTCATCGTCAATGCCGGTATCGGCAAGGGCGCGCGCATCGGCACCGGCCGCGCGGATGCCAATCTGGCCACCGCCACCACCAATTTCGTGAGTGCGCTGGCGCAGGCCGAGGCCGCGATGGGCATCTTCCGGCAGCAGCAGACCGGACATCTGGTGCTCATCTCGTCGATGAGCGCGGTGCGCGGGCTCCCCGGTAAGAAGGCGGCGTACGCGGCCAGCAAGGCCGGGGTCACGGCGCTGGGCGAGGGCCTGGCCATCGAATTGCGGGGTACGCCGATCAAGGTCACCACGGTGCAGCCGGGCTATATCGCCACCGATATGTCCGGCCGCGCCGGGGACACCAAACTTCTCGCGCCCCTGGACAAGGGCGTCGCGTCCATGGTCGCGGCCATCGAGCGCGAGGGTGTGCGCGCCTCGGTGCCGGAGTGGCCGTGGCGGGTGCTGGGCGCGGTCATGCCGCTGCTGCCGCGCGGCATCATGGCGCGCATGTCCTGAGATCGCCCGGCCGGTCTGCCCGGTATGAATCCCGCGCGGCCGGGCGGTGGTCGGCACTAGCATCGGCCGAATGGCGAAGTTCAGCAGCTGGGATGGCTTGGAGCTCAACTACCGGGTGTGGGAGGGCGAGGGTGTGCCCGTGGTGCTGCAGCACGGGATTGTCGCCGATACCAATGCGAATTGGATGAGTGTGGGGGTGGTCGCGGCGCTGCAACAGGCTGGGCACCAGGTGATTTCGCTGGACGCTCGGGGGCATGGACGGTCGGAGAAGCCGCATGACGCGGAGCGGTATTCCTGGCGGGCCATGGCCGATGATGTGCGAGCGCTGTACGACCATCTGGGGCTGGATGAGGTTGTCCAGGTGGGGTATTCGATGGGCGGGGTGATCTCGATCCTCGTCGCGCAGTCCGATGAGCGGGTACGCCGACTCGTGGTGGGCGGGATCGGATCCGGGGTGGTGGATTGCGGGGGAATCGACTGGCGGGTGATCGACGCCGAGGACATCGTCACCGCGATGCGCGGTGACGGATCGGGAACCGCGGAGCAGGCCAAGATGTTTCGGATACTCGCCGATGTGCTCGGCGCCGATCGCGAGGCCATTGCCTCGGTCGCGGCCGGGCTGAGCGAAGCGCCGATCAAGACGGTCGCCGATATCGAGGTGCCGACGCTGGTGCTGGCGGGCGATGCCGACCCGTTCGCGGCCGAGCCCGAGCGGCTGGCGGCGGCCTTCCCGAACGGGAGCCTGGCCGTGGTGCCGGGTGATCACCTGGTGGCCACCACGCACCCGAAGTTCGCCGCCGCGCTGGTGGACTTCCTGGCCTGAGCCGAACTCAGTTCTCGTGGCGGTGCGGTACGAACTCCAAGGTCAGCAGCGCGACGGCGGCGATGAGTACCTCGCGCCAGCGGATCAAGACGTATCGCCTATCGGAGAACGAGTTGAACTTGCGCAGGAATCGGTACAGCGATTCCAACCGGATGAGCGGATCACCCAGTCGCACGGCCACGTACGCCAGCTGCCCCAGTCGACTGCGTTCGTGCTCACCGAAGAGCTCGGGAAATGCCGCGAACGCCAGCGAGATTCGGGTGACGCCGTGCGCTCGCGCGTACTCGACCAGATCGACGATCATGCGCTCGTCCAGTCCATTGGGTGCGTCGCGGCGCCGCCACGGTACATCCAGACTCAGCTCGCGACCATTGCCGGAGACGCCGTAGCGCTGGAATCCGGCGACCTGTCCGCTCTCGTCGCGGGCCAGCACCACCAGCATGCCCGGATGCCGTCCGTCGAGCAGGTGGTCCAGGATCATGGAGAATCCGCGAGTCTGCCGTCCGTGGCCCCAGTCGTCGACAATGCCGAGCAGATCCTCGCGCTGTGGTTCGGTGAGCGCGACCTCGGGCAGCACCTCGGTGGTGACGCCGAAGTTGCGGGTGCGGCTGACCGCCTGCCGCAGATTGCGGAAGCGCCGTCCGACCAGGTCGAAGTCGTTCACCTCGACCACCACGTCACGCCCGATGGGAATCGGGTGCAGGCCACGATGCTCGAAGGCCCGCAACTGCCAGAGCTGGGTGAGCTCCGGGCTCGCGCCCAGTACCGCGATCCGCCAGCCGTGCGCACTGGTGAATTCGGAGAATTCCGAGACCAGTTCACCGAAGCGTTGCTTATCGCCGATGGGATCGCCCGCGACCACCGCGATGCCCAGTCGGGCCCGATAGGCGATGGCGGCCGAGGAGTCGGCATTGAAAAAGTAGCTCTTGGACGAGTGCAGTGCGAACGGCGCGACCGGATCCAGGTGTGTACGGCGCACCAGCTCGGCCACCCGGGCCAGCTGTTCGGGCTGTGGCTTACTGCCCTGCGGCGCCATCAGCACCAGTCCGCTGGCGGCGAGGAAGACGAAGCCCGCGGTGGTGTGCTCGGCGCGGTAACTGAAGTTCGCCACCACCAGCACGATGGTGGCCGCGGTGAGGTGGGGCAGCGTGATGGGGCGGCGCAGGTGCAGGCCGCGGGCGACGAAGAG
Source organism: Nocardia sp. NBC_01503 (assembly GCF_036327755.1). Classification (NCBI taxonomy): domain Bacteria; kingdom Bacillati; phylum Actinomycetota; class Actinomycetes; order Mycobacteriales; family Nocardiaceae; genus Nocardia; species Nocardia sp. NBC_01503. The sequence continues at coordinate 4,513,232 of NZ_CP109596.1, read as the reverse complement.
CCCGGCGACCGAGACCGCGATGAACCAGCCGTGGTCGGTGCCCTCGCGGGAGGACCGTTCGGCCGCCCAGACGAGCACCAGACTGCCCAGTACGAGCGCTCCGATAAGTGGTACCCGGGTACTCGGTCCGGCGGTGAAAACGGTCTCCCGGTACGCGGTCAGTCCGGTGGTCCGTACCGCCATGTTCTCGTCACGCATGCTGCTCCTTCTGTCGCAGATGCGGCCCGCTCACCAAGCGTCTTTCCATGGTGATCCTCCCTCGGTCCCTGTAAACACACTATGCGGGACATACGACAGGAGGCACTCGGTTATTCCGGCCAGCCTTTCCAGGGGCCGCCCAGCACCGGGTCGGTGACGCCTCCGGGGCAGGCCAGAGCGGGTGCGTCCCAGCCAGCGAGACGCGAGCCCGCGGCGTAGGCGGAGTGCAGGAAATCCAGCGCCGCGCCCACCGGATCGCCGCTGCGGCGGGCGGCGTCGTACGAGTAGTAGGCCGAGTGCGCGGAACCCGATGGCACCCAGCGGGCTTCGGCCGGGAGCAGCGGAAGTTCGGTCAGCCCTTCGGGTTCGGGGGCGGTGTAGGAGTAGAAGGTGGGTTCGGGCACATTGTCGTCGCCGAACCAGAAGCCGGCGCTGATCTCCTCGCGCGAATACGATTCGCGGGTCACGGCATTGACGCTGGTATCCATATCGATCTTGCGGTCGGAGAAGCGCTGTACCGCGAGATCGAAGGTGTGCCAGAAGAGTTGGACCGGGCTGATCTTGCCGGAGTAACTGGCACTGAACTCCTCGAGCACCCGCCCCACCTGACTGGTGACGCGGAATGCGCGCAGGGCGGCGGCCGGATCGTAGTGGTGGTGTTCCTCGTCCTCGTCGAACGGCCGGCCGTTGTCCGGTAGGTCGTACGGGGTCGGGAAGGGCAGGGTGACCTCGACGCCGACATCGCGCAGTGCGCGCATGGTCTCGGTGTAGAAACTGGCCACCGATTGCCTGCCGAGCGGGATCTCCTCCTGAATGCCGCGGTCGGTGCTGATCCGCAGGACATGGTCGAAGAAGTCGAAGGCACAGGTGAAGACCGGGCCGTCGGTGGCGGTGCCGAGGGCCACGGTGGTCCAGCCCCGGGCATTGAGGCGGTAGGTCATATGCCACCAGTGGTTGCGGCGGATGCCCTTGGCGAGCGCGACCTTGCCGACGATCTGGATATAGCGGTGCAGGGTTTCCTTGGTGGGTCGCCAGGCGTCCAGCGGCAGCGCGGGGAGCACCTCACCGAAGTCGGCGGTGAGGCTGCCGGTAACCGAGGAATCGCCCATGCTCCTGCCCACTTTCGTTCGAGACGGTCGCGTTTCAGATCGGCGCTGCCCGGTTATCCTACACACCCGCAACCCACCTGCGAGTACTGCGAAACACGCAGTAGTGCAAGATCTTTCAAAGTATCCTGAACACTCCCCGCGCAACGCGCGAGAAGCGCCGCAACCATGAACAGGGGTGAATCCGCATGACGGACATCAATACGGCCTACGCCGTCGTCGTCACCGCGGTCAGCGACCCGACGCAGGTGGAGGGTCTCGAATGGGAACGGGCGGTGGAGTATCTGCCCAGCCTGGCCTCGCATGCCATGCGGACCTGGGTCCGCGCGCAGGAGTCGGAAACCGAGCCGAAGGGGGCCGCGGGCAGGCACGGGGTGGTGATTCCGGGGCCGCAGCGGCGGGTGGAGCCGCGCCAGCCATATCGGGAGGTATGCGTTCCGCCCTCGGAGTATTTGCTGTTCAGTGCGGCGGTACGACAAAGTCCCCAGCGAGGTGTGGCCTCGCCGGGGACTCGCCCGGTAGGGACGGGACAGGCGTCCGGCGCGATGGCGGGTCGGCATTCCGCCAACTAGGCGGAGACTTCTTCATCTGGAATGAAGCTGATTCCCGCCGTGCCCGGATCAGTTCCCGTGATACCTATTCAACTCCGCATTCCGTTGTGTCGCAATCTATTTGAATCAGGCCGCGAACAGGAGGCGTACACCGAACGGCTCGCCGACCAGCTGGCCGGTGCGGCCGCCGCCGGTGACGGCGTGCAACCGCAGGTCGAGGTAGCGCCAACCCGTTTCGCAGGGGGAGCGGCCACGGGCACGCTCACGGGGTGACGATGGCGAAATTCGGGTCGGGCTTGTCGATGACGCCCTTGATCTGGAGCAGGACACCGGCATTGCCGTCGATTTTGATGTCGCCCTTGGCGATGGCGTCCTTCATACCGCCGCCGCCGATCATGTTCTGGATGAACCCGCCGCGGGTGAGGGTGATGGTCGCGTCGGGCGCGGCGAGGCCGTCATTCGGCCAGCGGTCGTAGTGCACGAGTACGCCATTGCGCAGTTCGGCCCGGTGCACCTTGTCCTGCTGATCACTGAACTTCCAGTCGGTGACCACGTGGGTGTCCCATGCCTTGGGGCCGTTGATGTACAGCGAGATCGCGTCGAACGCCTGGTCCACGGTGAGCGCGGCCAGCAGGCCCTTGGAGTTCGCGGCGCCGGGGGTGCCGAAGGAACCGTTACGCAGTTCGTACGCGCCCGAAAGGTAGAAGTTGCGCCAGGTGGCGTTCTCCGCGCCGTAGCCGAGCTGCTCGAAGGCGCTGGCCTCCAGGTCTTTCGCCTTCTTGTTGTCCGGGTCGGCGAAGATCACGTAGTTGGTGAGCTGCACGGCCCAGCGATAGTCGGCGTCGTCGTACGCCTTCTTGGCCGTCTTCAGCACCGAGTTCGCGCCGCCCATGGCGTCGACGTGCCGCTTGGCGCTCTCGACCGGCGGGTGCTCCCACAGGTGTGCCGGGTTACCGTCGAACCAGCCCATATAGCGCTGATAGATGGCCTTCACATTGTGGCTCACCGAACCGTAGTAACCGTGTGTGTACCAAGCCTTTTCGATGGCAGGTGGCACCTGCATCCGCTCGGCGATCTCACTGCCGACGAAGCCCTGGTTCAGCATGCGCAGCGTCTGGTCGTTCAGGTAGCCGTACAGATCCCGTTGGGTGGAAAGGTATTCGACGATCTTATCGGTGCCCCAGATCGGCCAGTGATGCGAGGAGAAGACGATATCCGACTGGCGCGCATAGATATTGATGGATTCGGTGAGGTACTTGGACCACACGTGCGGGTCGCGCACCAGCGCACCGCGCAGGGTCAGAATATTGTGCAGGGTGTGCGTGGCGTTCTCGGCCATGCACAGGATGCGGCGGTCGGGGAAGTAGAAGTTCATCTCCGATGGGGCCTCGGTGCCCGGGGTCATCTGGAAGACCATGCGAACGCCGTCGATCACATGCTCCTCCCCCGTCGTCATCACATTGACGGTCGGGTCGATGAGGCTGACGGTGCCGAGCGAATTCGTCTGGCCCAAGCCCGCGCCGATCTGCCCCTTCTCACCTCGAGGCAGGGCCGCGCCGTACATGTAGGAGGCGCGCCGCGCCATGGCGGTGCCCGCGTAGATGTTCTCGGCGACCGCGTGCTCGAGGAAACCGGAGGGTGCGACGACGGGACACTTGCCCGCGGCGACGTCTTCGCGAGTGGTGACACCCAGCGAGCCGCCGAAGTGGTCGACGTGCGCGTGCGAGTAGATCAGGCCCGTGACCGGCTTGTTGCCGCGATGCGCGCGGTACAGCGCCAGCCCCGCGGCGGCGGTCTCATTGGAGATGAGCGGATCGATGACGATGACGCCGGTATCGCCCTCGATGAGGGTCATATTCGACAGGTCGAGACCGCGGATCTGATAGAAGCCGGGCGCGATCTCGTACAGCCCCTGCTTGACCGTGAGCTGCGACTGCCGCCACAGGCTCGGGTTGGCCGAGGACGGGCAGGTGCCCTGCAGGAAGCCGTAGGAATCGGTGTCCCAGACCACCTTTCCCTTTTCGTCCTTGATGACACCCGGCTTCAGCGCCTCGATGAAACCGCGATCGGCATCGGCGAAGTCGGTGGTGTCCGAGAACGGCATGGTCTCGGTGACCTTTTTGTTCGCCTCGGCGATGGCATCGCCGGCATCGGTCTGACCGGTGGGAACGTCCACGTCATCGGCGGTACCGCAGGCGCTCAGCGCACCGCCTACACCGACGGCCGCGAGTGCCGCCGCACCGACACCGAGCATGCCGCGCCGGGAAACCCTGGGACCCCTGTTCTCCACACCATCTGTCCGATTGCCTTCGACCACGACGCTCTCCTGCTCCTGTCGATCGAGCGCACCGCAAGCCAGCCAAACAGCCGTTAGCTACAGGTTCGCCAATTTCCGAGTAACGATTCGTTCACGGCGCTGAGAAAGCTATCTCCGATAGCTTCAGCGTTGCCGCCTGAAATCAGAGTAGCCACTATTGCAGCTACACTGCAATAGTGCCCGAGAAAATCTCAGGCACCCCACATCAACGGCCGGGAGGCGCTGTGATCGGATGCAGCCATGAGTGACGGCACCGCGGTACCCGCAGAGCGCCCGAGCGGGGAGCGCCGCCGTCGGCGCAATCCCGAGCAGACCCGCAAGGCGATCGTCGACGCGCTGCTCGCAGCTATCAAGGACGGCAGCTTCATTCCCACCACGAGGGACATCGCCGACCGCGCGGGCACCTCCGAACGCAGCATCTTCGTACACTTCCCGGGGCGCGAGGATCTGGAGATAGCCGCAGTGGAGGCACAATCCGAACTGGTCGAATCACTTGTCGCGGAACCAGATCCGAACCTGCCGCTCGAGCAACGCATCGCCGCGGTGGTGAAGCAGAGCGAGACGGTCTTCGCGCACCAGCGCAATCCACGACTGCTCGGATTACTGGAGTCCCAGTCGATTCCCGCCATCGATGCGCGAATGCGGCTGACAGACAGCAGGATTCGCGCCGGATTGGCGCGCGTCTTCGCCACCGAGCTGAACCGCGACGGCACCGGGGACCGCGAACTGCTGGATCTGATCGAGGCCACCGTCGGATGGCCCTACCGGCACCAACTGGTGGATCGGCGCGGACTGTCCCAACGGGCGGCCTCCCACGCCATTACCCGGGCACTGCGCACACTGCTGTCCGGCGACAGCTGATACACGGGGGGATCAATGTCTCAAATGGTCCCGTAGACTCGGTGGCCACGAAAGGGGACCCATGCCCGAGCTGGACCACACCCTCGGCGTCGGTGAGCTCATCGCGCACCGGCACCGCGCCGACAGCACGCCCGGCGCACGCACCGACGGACACCGGCTCGCGCTGGTCATCGAGGGCGGCTCCTCGCGCGGCGCGTACTCGCACGGTATGGCCATGGCCATCGAGGAGCTCGGCGTCCTGCACTGCTTCGATGCCGTCTACGGCGCCTCGGCGGGCGCTTTGAACGGCGCGTGGCTGCTCTGCGGGCGCGCCGTGCACTCCGAACGCGCCTGGCATCCCGAGGTGATCAATCGGGTCATCTCACCGGTGCGGGCGCTGCGCGGCGGGCGCGTGGTGGACACCGAGTACCTGGTGCACACCGTGTACGAGCGCATCGTCCCGATGGATTTCCCCGCGATCCTTGCCAATCCGGTCACCTTCCATCCCATCGCCACCGATGCCGATACGGGTGCGGCGGTCGATCTGCACGACGAGTTGTCCGACAGCGCCTCGGTTCAGGCCGCACTGCGCGCCTCCACCTGCCTGCCGATCCTGGCCGGGCGGCCGGTGCGCATCGGCGCACGCCGCTTCGTCGATGCCGGGCTCTCCGAATCCGTCCCGATCCGAACCGCTTTGACGCAGGGCGCGACCCGCGTCCTGGTGCTGCGCACCCGCCGCGAGGACGAAATCATGCGCCCGCCATCGACCGTGGAGAGTCGCGTGGTGGCCCGGTATCTGGCTCGACACGCACCCGGCACCGTCGATCCGTGGCTCACGCGGGTGCGACAGCACCACCGTGACGAGGAGGATTTCGCGACCGATCCGGCGGTGCTGCAGATCCGCCCGCCCGGAAGCGCACCCGCTATCGGGCGGACGAATCGGGATCCGGCGCTGCTGCGCGAGGCGCTCACCCTCGGCCGCGCCGTCACCGCCCGCACGCTCGCGACCTACCTGACTCCTATGCTCTCCGCGTGACACGCGCGGAGGGGACCAGGGCGCCGGGCAGACCGGCATCGGCCAGTCGAGACGATGTGCTCCGGGCCGCCATCGATATGTTCCTGGCGGGCAAACGACTGGATGTGAATGCCATTGCCGCCCAACTAGGTGTGGGCCGGGCGAGCATCTATCGCTGGTTCGGCTCCCGGGACGGATTGCTGGGCGCGGCCATCGCTCGGCAGTTGGAGCGCATGATCGACCACGCCGACAGGCGCAGTCGGGCCCGAGGCGGTAGGCGACTGAGCGAGATTCTGGATCGGACCGTGCACGGTCTGGTCGAGAACGCTTCGCTGCGCACCTATTTCGACAATGAATCCACCGCCGCGCTACGCCTGATCACTCGCAGTGACGGGCTCGTGCATCCGGCGGCGGTGGAGATCGTCGAGCACCTCATCGAGAGAGCGCAGACCCAGGGCTACGAACCCCCGATCGACCCGAATACGTTGGCGTACGCGCTGGTTCGGCTCTGGGAGGCATTCCTCTACAACGATGCCGTGGCCGGATTCCGCGGCGATGTGGAGCGCCTGCGCCAGGTGCAGACCGCGCTACTGCGCCTGTGAGACCCGCACCGCCGCGGGCGCGACAAGCACAGATTGCCACCTCTTCGAGAGAAGCCGTTGAACTGGCGTTGAAGCGGCACACTCGCTCGACGGGACTTGGCAAATTCCCGCACTCACGGTCACGAGCGACTGCGACTTGGCTGTCGGCCTCCGCTACTTCTGCGCGGGCAGCCGCAATCGCTTGAGCGACAGGGCGTTCACCGCGACGATCACACTGGAGCCGGACATGGCGAGCGCCGCGATCTCCGGGCGAAGGGCGAAGCCGAAGGCGGGTTCGAAGGCACCCGCGGCGATCGGAAGGGCGATGGTGTTGTAACCGACTGCCCAGGCGAGGTTTTGGTGCATCTTGCGGAGGGTGCCGCGACCGATGCGCAGAGCGGTCGGGACATCGAGGGGGTCCGAACGCATCAGGACCAGGTCCGCGGTTTCGATGGCCACATCGGTGCCCGCGCCGATGGCGATGCCGAGATCGGCGCGGGCCAGGGCTGGGGCGTCATTGACACCGTCGCCGACCATGGCGACTTTCTTTCCGGCGGACTGCAATTCGGCGATCTGCTCAGCCTTGTCACCGGGTAGGACCTCGGCGATGACGGTGTCGATACCCAGTTCGGTGGCGATGCGCTGCGCGGTTGCGTGGTTGTCACCGGTGAGCATGACGACCTCGATACCCATATCGTGCAGGTCTCGCACTGCGCGAGCGGAGGTTTCGCGAGGCGCGTCCGCGATGCCGATCACCGCCGCCGCTTTACCGTCGACCGCGGCCAGCACCGCGGTCTGGCCGGCACCGGCCACTCGATCGCGGGCGGCGGCCAGCTCACCCAGGTCGATGCCTTCGCGTTCCAGGAGGCGGCGGTTGCCGACCACCACGCGGCGGCCGTTCACCGTGGCAATGGCTCCGTGGCCCGGCACGTTCTCGAAGTCCTGTGCCCGTTCACCATTCGCGCCGCGGCCCTGCGCGTAGTGCACGACCGCCTCCGCGAGGGGATGCTCGGATTCGCGTTCGACGGCGGCCAGCAGCGGGATGAGTTCTTCGGCGGTGATCACGCCGTCGGTCACGATCTCGGTGACCTCCGGCTCGCCCTTGGTCAGGGTGCCGGTCTTGTCCATGACAACGGTCTGGATGCGTGCCGCGCTCTCCAGTGCCATGGCGTTCTTGAACAGCACACCGCGTTTCGCGCCGAGGCCGGTACCGACCATGATGGCGGTCGGGGTGGCCAGGCCGAGCGCATCGGGGCAGGTGATGACCACGACGGTAATGGCGAAGAGCATGGCCTTGGCGAAGGTCGCTCCCGCGAGCAGCCACACCACCAAAGTCAGTGCGCCGCCGATCAATGCGACCAGCACCAGCCAGAAGGCCGCGCGGTCGGCCAGCCGCTGGCCGGGGGCCTTCGAATTCTGGGCCTCCTGAACGAGATTCACGATCTGCGCGAGGGCGGTATCCGCGCCGACCTTGGTGGCCCGCACGCGCAGCACACCGTTCTTGTTCAAGGTCGCGCCGATGACGGTCGCGCCCGGTTCCTTGTGCACCGGCAGACTTTCGCCGGTGACCATGGATTCGTCGACCTCGCTCTCCCCCTCGTCGACCTCGCCGTCGACGGCGATCTTCGCGCCGGGTCGCACCAGCAGCACATCGCCGACAATCACTTCGGCAGTGGGGATTTCGACTTCTTGTCCATCGCGGATGACCACGGCTCGCGGCGGTGCGAGGTCCAGTAGCGCGCGAATGGCGTCATTGGCCCCGCCGCGCGCCCGCATCTCGAACCAGTGCCCCAGTAGGACGAAGGCGGCGAGCATGGTCGACGCCTCGTAGAACACCTCGCCGCCACCGGTGAGGGTGATGGCCAGTGAGTACAGCCAGCCCGCGCCGATGCCGACGGCGACCAGCACCATCATGTCCAGGGTGCGCGCCTTCAGCGCGGCGACCGCTCCGGTGAAGAAGATGGTCGAGGAGTAGAAGATCACCGGCAGGCTCAGGATGAGCGCCCAGATGTCCTGACGCAGTCCGAACGGGGTCGGCAGATCCAGGCCGAACATATCCGTGGCCATCGGCGACCAGAACATCACCAGCAGCGCGAAGACCAGCGCCACCAGGAAGCGATTGCGCATGTCACGGGCCATGTCGTCCATGGACATGCCCGCGTGCCCGGCGTGCCCGCCATGACCCATGGCGGCATGGTCCATACCCGCGTGTTCGGTGTGATCCATACCTTCATGACCGGCGGTCATGGCCTCGTGCTCGGCATGATCCATGTCCCCGTGCGCGGCATGTCCCTGATGCTCCATACCCCGACCCTATACCCACAGGGGGTATATTAACCAGCCCGATGTGACCGGCGAGTCATCCCATCCGGTCCCTATCGAATGCCGGGAGTCCCCGGATCGGTCCCGAAACAGCCGACGATGTAGCAGCCCGGCGGCCAATCCGAGACCGGCGGCGCGAGGGGCCGGTCCAGACAGGTCAGCAGCCCGCAACCCGGGTACGCCATCGGCCCCAGGCCCAGAGCGGCGAGGGTGGCCGCGGGATTGGAGATCATCGGATCGGCCAGACTGATATCCGGGTGATCTTCATACGGTCCCGGATCGGCCAGGACCGGATCGCGGAAGGCGAAGGTCAAGGCGCGCAACACATCATGCGGGAAGCTCACCGAACCGCCGGGCACGGTCACCCCGGTCCAGCTGACCAGCAGGCCCAGACTCGGCACAATCGTATTGTCCTGCCGCATCATTCCCGACATCTGCACGGCATCGGCGGGCATACCCGGAAAGATGGAGCCGCAGTCCGGACCGTTCACCACGAACAGGAAGCCGTAGCAGTCGTTGGCGGCGGTCGAGGTGGTGGCCTGGGTCAGGTAGTCGGCCGAGATCACCCGCGTGCCATGCCAATCACCGTGATCGGCGATCAGCAGGCCGAGTTTGGCGAAGTCATCCGGCGGCAGTACCAGGTGCGCGTACCCGTAGGTGTTCCGACTGCGATCACGCGCCCAGTGATAGTCGGTGCGCTCGATCCCCAAGGGCGTGAAGAGTTTCCGCTGCGCGAAAGCCTGGAAGTCCTCCCCCACCGCCTGCTGCACCACATAGACGAGCAGGTCGACCGCGCGCTGGCTGTACTGCCACTGCGTCCCCTGCGGGTGCACGATGGGCATGGCCAGGGCCTGTGCCACCACATTGGGGTCGAGTTGCACCAATCCGGTGACGCCCTCGGAGGCGACGGCCACCTGCATTCCGGAGGTCTCGGTGAGCAGACTGCGCACGGTGATGGCCCGATGCGCCGAATCACCAAGTCCGGCAGGCAGATAGGCGTCGATCGGTGAGTCGATGCGCAGCAGTCCGGCGTCCACGGCGGCACCGGCCACCAGTGACACCACACTCTTGGTGCTGCTCCACAGATTCCACGGCATACCGCCCGCGCGCTGGTTGTTGGGCCCACCCGCCACCAGGCAGTTGTTCTTGAAGATCTGCACGGTGAATCGCGAGGGGTCGGCGGCGAAGTCGACCGCGCGTTGCAGGGCGGCCGAATCCAGGCCCACCTCTTCCGGATTCGCGGACTGCGGGGTGCGGCCGCTGCTCACCTCGCATTGTTTCTGCGTGGATGCCGCCTGCGCGCCCGGTGCGCCGACCAGCAGCGAACTCGCCGTAATCACCGCCGCCACACCGGCTGTCACCATTCGAAACACGCCATCCACCTCTCCCGAAGTCCCCTCCGACACATCGGCCGGACGACCGGACCGTTATCGATTCGTGACCCCCGACTTCCTGGGGCGCAGCTTCTCGGGGCGGGTGTGATGTCCGCATTCGCCCCTGCTGTTGCGGAGCTCGCGCGTCATACGATAAGAACCTGACGACACGTGGTCCGGGGGCTCCGGTCGCGTACGTTCGTACTTCGCTGAGCTGCAAAGGAATCACTCGCGCCATGACCGCACCGGTCGTCTTCACCAGCTCCTACTCCGACAATTCCAATGACAATGGCTTCCAGTGGGAGTTCCATTGCGGCCGCTGTAGCACCGCGTACCGGTCGCCGTTCGAGCAGAACTATCTCTCGCGCGGGCGTGGGGTGCTGCGGGTGCTGCGCGATCTGTTCGGCGACTACTCCAAGACGATCCACAAGGTCTCCAATGCCGCCGACGATTTCTCCAATACCTGGAGTGGCGGTTCGGCTTCGGCGACCAAGGACAAGGCGTTCGCCAAGGCCGTGGATCTGGTCAAGGACGACTTCCGGCTCTGCGCGGGCTGCGGCTCCTGGGTCTGCGCCCGGATCTGCTGGAACGATCATGTCGGGCAGTGCACGCGCTGCTCCCCCATGGCCGCGCATCAGATGGCGCAGGCACAGGCCGAGGCGCGCGGATCGCAGTATCGTGATGCGGCCAACCAGCAGAACTGGACTCAGAATCAGGACATGTCGGTGCCCGCGCGGGTGACCTGCCCGACGTGCGCGGCCAATACCACCGGCGGGCGATTCTGCGGGTCCTGCGGTACCGCGCTGGATCTACGCACCAACTGCACCGGGTGTGGGCATCAGATTCAGGCGGGTACCGCCTTCTGCTCGAACTGCGGCCGCCCGCAGTAGTCACCTGGCAAGCGGCTGGGCGTCCCGGCCCGGCGCGAAGGCCGCGATGAGGACCGCCGACACCAGGGCCGCGCAGCCGAGCGCGATGCCCGCCTGCTGGAATCCATGCAGGAAGGCCCGTTCGGCGAAGTCTGCCAGGGGTTTCCCGGCGGGGCCAGCGCGCTCGGCGACTTGCAGGGCGGCGGCGAGGGAATCTCCGACCGGACCGCGCGCCGATTCAGGCAATTTCGGCAGGGCGGGGGCGATGCGATTGGCGTACCCGGCGGCGAGCACACTGCCCGCTACCGCAATGCCGAGGGCCGCGCCGATCTCGCGGGCGGCATCGTTCACCGCCGCCGCCACACCGTGTTTCGCCACCGGTGTGCCCGCGACAATGGCGGCGGTCGCGGGCGCGGTGCACAGACCCATGCCGGTGCTCATGATGAGCAGTGACCAGAGCACACCCCAGTAACCGCTGTCGAGATCCAGCCGGGCGGTGACGAGCAGGCCGATTCCGACCATGGTCAGACCCACCAGACTCACCCAGCGCAGCCCGAATCGTTCGGCCAGACGGGGCGCGATGAGCGAAATCAGAACCAGCGGAACGACCATCGGGCCCAGCGCCAGGGAGGAACCCAGCGGCGAATAGCCGAGGATGAGTTGCAAGTACTGCACGATCAGCATGAACAGGCCGAAAGACACCAGGAACTGCACGGTGAGTGAGAGTGTGCCGCTGGCGAATCCACGATCGGCGAAGAGCCGGACGTCGAGAAGCGGGTGCGGGACGCGCAATTCGACCAGGGCGAAGACGACGGTGGCGAGCAGGCCGCCCGCGAGCAGACCGAGGACGAGGGGATCCAGCCAGCCGCGGCTCGGAACCTCCATGGCGGCAACGACAATCGCGGCGACGGCGATGATCACGCTGAGCGAACCCCACGGGTCCAGGGGTGGGCGATCGGCATCGATCGACTCCGAGACGGTGAATCCGGCGATGAGCAGGACCGCGCCCACGACGGTCATGGCCACGAAGACCGACTGCCACGACAGCCACTGCAGCAGTATGCCGGAGCCGATGATCCCCAGTGCCCCACCGGATCCCGCCACCCCGGCCCAGATGCCGACCGCCCGGCCACGCTGCTCCTCCGGAAATCCCGCGGTGAGCAGCGACAGGGTCGAGGGCATGACGAAGGCCGCACCCGCTCCGGCCGCCGCGCGCGCACCGATCAGCCACAGTGGGCCCTCGAAGAGCAGCGGTAGCGCCGAAGCCACTGTGAATACGGCCATTCCGATGATCATCACCACGCGGCGGCCGAGCCGGTCCCCGAGCGCACCGGCGGGTAGCCAGGGCGAGGGTGTAGCCGTCGACCACCCAGGTCAGCTGCTGCTGGGTGACGCCGGTATCCGCGGCGATACCGGGCAGCGCCGAGTACAGCGCGGCCATGGCGGCGACCACGAGTGCGACACACAGACAGGAGACGGTGAGCATCCAGCGCTGGGCACGTGACAATCTGGTGCCGACGGCTGTGCCCTGATCGGTGGATACCATGGGAACTCCCGAGAAACGATACTGACGGTAGCGCTACGGTACTACCGGTAGCACAAGAAGGGAACAGCGGTGGTGCCAGCAGCGAATTCGGGCGAGGACGATACCGATCCCCGCAAACTGCGCTCCCGCGCCCGACTCCTGGACGCCGCCACCACCCTGCTGAAATCGGGTGGGGTGCAGGCGGTCACCATCGACGCGGTGACCAAACTGTCCAAGGTCGCCCGGACGACGCTGTACCGCCACTTCGACAGCTCCGCCGACCTGCTTGCGGCGACCTTCGAGCGACTCGTACCCCAGGTGTCACCACCACCGGAGACCGGCACGTTGCGGGACCGGCTGGTGGAGTTGCTGGTCCGTCAATCCGCGCTCATCGACGAAGCACCGGTACAGCTGACCACCCTGGCCTGGATAGCGATGGGCAATCCGGAGTCGAAAGACACGACCTCGCACACCTTCACCAGCCTTCAAGCCCGGGTGATCGAGCAGTACCGACAACCCTTCGACCGCCTCCTGGACACCCCCGAGGCACGAGCGGAATTGGGCGACTTCGACCTGACCTTCGCCCTGGCCCAACTGATCGGCCCCATCGTCTTCACCAAGCTCACCGGCCTGCGCACCTTCACCCGTGCCGACATCACCCGACTTGTGGACGACTTCATCCTGGCCCGAACCAGTCGACCTCGCGGCTGAACTCGGTCTGTTCCAGGCGGATTCCCGCGCGATCCCGACGAATCCCCTTCCGTCATCCCGGCGCGTTTTCGGCCGGGATCCACGGATAGTCATCGCATCCCACCCGGTGGATCCCGGCCGAGAACATGCCGGGATGACGGGAACGGTGCGCCGGATGACGGGGCGGGAATTCGCGCAGCGGTTGGTGCGGGCGGGCCTAGACCTGTGCGTCGACCGTGGCGAAGGCGGCCCAGACCAGCGGGGAGTGTTCGATGCTGCCGGTCTCTCGCCAGGTCGTCAGGCGGGCGCGCTGCCAATCATTCAGTGCGGCAACCGGATCGGGTTGTTCGTGGGCGGCGTCGATGGCGCAGACCGCCTCTTGGAGGGGACGGCTGGTCGGCGGCGCCCCGCCGAGGCGCTGGAAAGCGAGGTCGGTGGGGAGGGCCCAGCGGCCCGCGGTGACCAGTTCCGCTCCACCGGTGAGCATTGCGGCCACCAGGCCGAGGGCCTCGCCGAAGCGGAGGTCGCCGCCGCTCTCGCAGGCGATGAGGGCTACCCGGCTGGGGATGGGCCAGATTTGCGGGCCGGTGCGGGGGTCCTCGGCGAGGGTGTAGGTACCCAGGAGCAGGTCGCGGGCGGAGAGTGGGCGGTGGTCTCGCTGGGCCGGAGCGAAGCCCAGGGTCTCGGCGGTGCAGGCCAAATGCATTGTGGCCGACTCACTCTGGCCGGATTCGGGGGCGGCGGCCGTCACGTGGCCGATGTAGAGCAACCTGGCCGCACCCGCGCGCAGCACCTCGCCCAGCCAGGCTCGATCGATATCGGTGCGGCGAAAAGCCGTGAGCGGGTCGCTCACCCCGGGCACCAGGCGATCCCGCGCCGCGTACTCGGCGACCAGCATGGCCAGCGGGGCGTTCGCCTCCATGCGGCCGAGCACCGAGCCGAGTGCGGAGTCGGCCCGGAATCCCGGGACGCGCGGGTCCAATACCGCCACCACCGGCAAATCCCTTGTGTCCGTCCAGGATCGGCCGATGCGCGCGGGAGCGTGCACGATTCCCGGTGGCGCGAGCAGGCTCACCTCGGCGATATCCACCAGCCGCACACCGGTATCCGGGGCGATCAACTCCCAGGGGATCTGTGCCACCCGGGGCGAGGGCTGGATCCGTATGCGCGGGCGCACACCTTGGGTGTGGAGCTCGTACAGCCGGACGGCCAGCTGATAGGGCAGGAAGGTCGCCGACAGGTACTGCGCGAGCTTCTCTTCCGATTCGAGCGATGCCAATTCCCCGGTGGTGAGCGCTGATTCGAGCCCACCGACCGCACCGGCGGCCGGCAGCGCGGTCGCGAATCGACGCACCGCCGCCGTGACCCGCTCTTCCGGAATGGCACTGATTCCCGGCGGCCCGCCGTCGTTCTCCCACCGCCACGAGACATACAGATCTCCCGCATCGGCCATTCGCACGTATGCGGTGGGCTGTGCGCCGCTCACCATGACGCCTCCCGGTCATGCCCCGGACCTTGCGCGAGCGCGATCATGAGCGCACCACGCGGGTATCGCGGAGCGGGCGGCCGTAGCGCTGTTCGGCGGCGGCGATACCGGCGGCCAGGGCGATATGGCCATCCGGAGCGACGGCGACCCGGGGTGGCAGGGCGACCGGCAGACCCGCGCGGGCGGCTACCGCGGCCAATGCGTTGCCCAGTTGCAGGGCGTCGTTCAAGGGGCCGGGGTTCGAGGGCAACGGTTCGAGTGGGTCCAGGGTGTCCAGGGGCAGCCGGGTGGGATGCCCTGCCAACCGGTCGATATCGAGCGTGGTTCCGGCACAGGCGGTTTCGATGAGATCAGCCAGCAGACCGGCGGCACCCGCGAGGTAGGCGTATCGAAAGGCCAGGCGCATGGCCGGGTCCGCCATCCGGCGGTTCCAGGTTTCGCGTTGTGCGCCGTCGGGGAGTTCGTAGCGTACGGCGTCCAGGGCCAGTGCCGCCGGGACGGCCAGATCCACCGCCTGCGCGAGCAGGCCCGGGTTCGCCTCCAGCAGCGGCTCCACCAGACCGGCATGCCAGTAGTCGACCTGGGCGCAGAGCAGTCCCAGCCCGCGCTCGGCGTAAATGGTTCTGGCGGTGGCCAATTCGGCTTCGCCCTGATCGTATCGACCGGCATTGAACGCCACCGTGGCCAGGCGCGTGCGCACATCGGCGGCGTCCACGACGGCACCCGACTCCTCGAATCGCTGTAGGGCGCGGCGGTAATTCACCTCCGCGGTATCGGGTTGATCGCGGTGTTCGGCGATCAAACCCATGACCTTCCAGCCGATTCCGGCGCGGTGCGAGTGTCCGGAGGTCTCGAAATAGTCCTGGGAGGTGGTGAGCAGCGGCTCCGCCTCGTCGAACCGCCCCGAGCGGGTGAGCATTACGGCCAAGTTCTGCCGCGTTTCGGCAACACCGTCCCCATCTCCCGCCGCGGCGAACGCGGCCAGGGCCTGCCCCGCGAAGTCCTCCGCCAGTTCCCAGCGGCCGGTCTCGAAGTGCGCGGCAGCCAGATTCATGAGCGAGTGGCCGACCTGATCCGGCGCGAAATTCGTTGCGGCATCCAGTGATTCACTGGCAATCTCGATACTGCGCGCCCACTGCTGCCGGTGCAGCGCCACGGCGGTCAGCGAAACCAGGCAGGCATACCGCAGTTCCAGCGGCGCGGCCTCCCCGGACAGCAACTCGCGCGCCTGCTCCAGCGCCTCCTGCGCCCCATCCAGATCCCCCAGCAGCTGCAACGCCTGTGACAGATTGATCAGCGCGGTCGGCCGCATGCGCGGCGCCTCCGGCCCCATCTGCGCCAGCGCCGCCCGGAACCGCTCGGCCGCCCGCGCGTGGTCACCCAACTGATCGGTCACGCAGGCGGCATTCACCATGGCGCACACTCGAATATCGCCGGTCTCGCTGAGCGTCGCCGCCTCGAAGATCCGCAGCGCCTCACTCAGTTCTCCCCGCGCCATGGCCTCGGCCCCGGCCCGCAACACCGCCGATTCCCCCGGCGTCCCGCCTCCGGTGGTGGCAACCACGTCAGAAGTCCGAATCGTCTACGGCAGCGGCGATTTCGGCGAGCAGCGGAGCGGCGGTGGCGCTGTCGTCGAAGAGGGCCGAAGCGCTGCCACCGTCGGCTGTCGCAGAGTCGCCAGCGGAGGGCAGGTCGCCCGGCACGGCGGCACGCTGGAGCCGCATCCTGGCGAATTCCCTTATACTCCTACGTATTTCGCCCTGATAGGCGCCCGCCGTCGCACGCGGTGGCGAATCCGCCGCGGTCGGGGCTTGCGCCTGACCGGCGTCCGGGCCGAAGGGCGCGACCGTATCCGGATTCGGCGCGATACCGAAGCCGGGCAGATAGATATCCACCCGCACGGCCGAACCCGTTGCGGCGAAGACTGTTTCACCGATCCAGGCATCGCCGGTGGACCGCAATGGCGTATCCCGCACCTCACCTCCGGTGGCAATGCGCGCCCAGGGGCGCAGGTACGCGGGCAGCTCGGCGGGCAGACCCGGGGCCGTGACCGCGGAAACGGCGATAGTGGAATCCCCGTTATCGCGGATCACTCGCCAGGACACCGCCTGCTCGGAGGCATCGATCAGACCCGGCGGGCAGCAGCGCCAATCCCAGCCGCCGACCCCGCGACCGAGTACCAGTCCACCGGCGACCTCGTCACCCGCGGCGAGAGCGTAATCCGAAGCGCGCGGGCGACTTTCGATCATCGCATCAACCGCGGGTGCGACCGCGTCCACACCGTCCAGGAGCGATTCACATTCCTCGGTCAACACCGCGATGTCCTGATCCAGCAGTCGTTGATCGAGCGCCGCGATCCCGTCCACGGTCGAAGCGGGCCACCACCGAGAAGCCCAGTGCGCGTACGCCAGTCGCCACGCACTCACCGCCAGCCCGGGCAAGGCGGGTGCGGCCACTCCATACCCCTTCGCGTCGATATCGGGTGCGGCCGCGGCCTGCCATGCCGCGTCGATGTGGGGTGTGGCTGCGGCCTCGTTGCGCTCCCCGTCGACGCCAGGTGCGGTTGTGACATCCGCGCGGGACTTCCTATCGCCATCGGGCGCGGAGGTGAACTCCGCACGCCGACCGTCGGGGCCGGAAGGGGTTGGGGGCGCACCCGGTCGCACCGCGTCGAGGGCGAGGGCGATGTGTTCGCCGTAGATGGCCCACACCCACTCCTGGGCGAGCTCCACATCGTCGATGACGGCCGCCGGAATCGACGGTCCGGCCAGCACATTCCAGGTGAGGTGTCCGCCCGCGACCTCGAGCACCATGACATCGAGCCGGGGCGAGGCATCCAGCACGGTCGCCGCCCCGTGGGGCGTGATCCCGCGCAGCCCGTCCCCGAGCCGCCGAATGAGCAATCCCGTCTCGTTCATCCCGCCCTCGATTCCATCTCATCGAGTTCGGCCGCCAGCGCGGTCGCCGCCAATGCCTTCTTGACCCGCATCCGATGATCCAGCATGACCGAACGCGCCACACCGTCGAGTAGGTCCCAGAGCTCATCGAGTTCGTATACCGGCAGCTCACGCACATCCCGCCCGTGCACCCGCGCCCACAACCGCCGCAGGTACGGCCGCCACGGCACCCGCAGATCGGCGGCGATGAGCCCGAGCGGCCCGATCACTCCCGCCGGTTCGGGTGCGCCCGCGTCGGCGCTGCCGTCGAGCCCCAGGAGTCCCACGGGGCCGGACACCGCTGTCATTTCGAGTGGTTCGACCCGCTGGCCCAACCCTGCCGTCGGAAACCGCCTCGGCGGTTCGATCGCACCGGCGGCCTCGAATGAACTCATGGTCGAGAGCGAAACATGTGCCGGGAGTGACTCATCCCGCACCATCATGCGGCGGGCCTGCAGCACATATGCCTCACGCTGCCAGCGGTTGTTGATCACCCGCGCGGCCGCCGAGGAGGTCTCCGCGGCGCCGCGGGGCCGCTGCCCGCTGCCCGCTACCGCGTCACCAATACCATTGCGCACGTTGACTATCGGTTGTAGTTGCATTGCGAGTCGCGCGCCCGCCGCCGCCGCTACCCGCAGTGATTCGTCCAGCAGCGCCCAGGGCGCACAGGAGCGCGCTATCTCCGCGTCGACCAGCTCCGGAATCGGCGGCAGATCCGCACGCTCGCTGGCCGCCTGCAGGACGGTGAACACCCGCTCGTGAATAGTCCGGTCGAAGGGCAATCCCAGGCTCGCTTTGGAAGCCGACTCTCCCACGCGTGGCGGCAGCGGTAGCGGGTGCGCGGTCAAGCCGAGCTGTTGCGCGGTCGGGAGTGCGGGGTCGTTCTCGGCTGCCGCGCCGCCGGTCTCCATGAACCAGAGCTGAATCCCATGGTGGGTTCCGATGGAGGCGGCCGCCAGATCGTCGACATCGATCTCGGGGCCGACTTCGCCGAGTCGGCGGGCGGCGCAGGCGTCGAGGAGGTCGCCGAGCACCGGGGTGTGGTCGGGAGTGGTGGTGAGTGGGCGTCGCCGCCAGGCGGTTCCGATCAGTTCGGCGAGCTCGGCGACGCGGGCCGGATCGGCCAGGTAGTCCTTCAGTGCCTGGGTGGTGCGGCCCGCGGTCAGGTTGTGGATCTCCAGGAGTGCGTCTTCGGCGGCACCGCGGTCGCGGACGGCATCGGGCATGCCCGAGACGGTGGCGAGTTCGAAGCAGCGCTGGAAGTAGAGGTCCTGGGCATTGCCGTCGGTGATGCGCAGCGCTCGCCGCACCTGTTTGAGCAGTGTGAACCAGGCCGCGGTGGCGCGTAGGACATCGGCGGCGGCATTGATACGCGCGGTCAGCAGGACCGCGCCGTCGGCGCTCAGAATCGATCCCGCGCACTCCGGATGCTGAACAGGTCGAATGACCAGTGGGTCGAGAATCAGCTTCACGGTGCGGCGCAGTGGTCCGCCGTGCGGTCCGCTCAGGGCTTCGACGGCGTCGAGGCTGCGCCAGACCTCATCCAGCACCATGGCCCGCGGTCGTCGCATTCGCCCAGGTTAGCGGAGTTTGTCCGAAATTCGCGCGGTAAAAGTTGGGATCGGTAGGGCGGGCGCCGCTTCCTACGGTTCTCTCATCGGCCCCGAACGCGAGCCGAACCGAGAAGAACTGGGAAACACCATGAACACCAAGTCGATTCGCCTGACCGCCGCCTTCGCCGCCGCCGCGGCCGCCGCCCTGGTCGTCACCGGGTGCAGTGACGACAACTCCAGCTCCCCCGCCACCAACTCCGTCACCTCGGCGACCTCGGCCGCCCCCGGCACCGCCGCCCCCACCGGCGGTAAGTCCAGCGCCTCGGTCGACGGTAAGGCCCTGGACGCCAAGTTCGACACCACCTGCGCGAAGCAGGGTGGCACCCTGGCGCTGGCGCTCACCGATACCGGTAACGCCACCTACGGTCAGCTCAGTGTGAGCGCGACGGTGACCGGCGACGACACCGTGCAGGCGGTCGGCATCGCCGGCTCCAAGGGTGGCGACAACGGCATGCCCTATGCGGTCGGCTACGGCAACGGCGTCCCCGGCGGCTCGGCCGAGGTCGTCAAGAACGGCAACACCTACACCGTCACCGGCGAGGGCGTCGGCGCACCGGATATGTCCAACCCGATGGGCGGGGTCAAGAACTCGAAGTTCGAGATCGTGTTCGCCTGCGCGAGCATCGTCGGCTCCTGATCCGGTTCAGGCGGCGCCCGGATTCCCTTCCCCCGCTCATGCCGCGCCGGGCATGAGCGGGAAAAAGCCTCTCCCCCACTATATTTCCGATTAGAAGGATGTCATGAAGCACCAGATCCGCATCGCCGCAGTCGTTTTCTCCGTGCTGGGGATCGGCTACTACCTGTGGCACGGCCTCACCTCCGACGACTTCCTGCCCTGGGTGGGCTGGCAGATGAGTCTGCCGATCATCGCCCTGACCGTGCTCCCGATGGCCTTCGCCTTCACCGGTGACAGTGTCATGTCAGCGCTGACCGGCAATAACAGTTCCGAATTCCGCAATGGCCTGATGGGTCTGGGCACCGTGGAGTCGGTGCGCAACACCGGGGTCTCGCTCAATGATCAGCCGCAGGTGCGGATCGATTTCCGGGTGGAGGGCGCGGACGGCAAGGTTTTCCCCGCCTACGCCAAGATGATCGTGCCGCTCACCGAACTGGCGCTGCTGCGCCCCGGTGTGGTGCTGCCGGTCCGCTACCTGCCCGAACACCCCGACCGCGTCGAGGTGGATCTGTCCGGCGATACCTCGGCGGCGCAGAATGCCATGAACCAGGCGATGATTCGCAAGGGCATCACCACCCAGGCCAAGCTCGATATCGCCCGCAACGGCATTCCGGCCCAGGCCGTGGTGAGTGCGCTGTCGGTACCCGGCGAGATCCGCGACGGCCACCCACGACTGGATCTGACGCTCATCGTCACCCGCCCCGACGGCAGTACCTTCGAGGCACGCACGGAGAAGTTCCTCCCTCCTACCCAGGTCGCGCAGGTGCAGATCGGACGGGTGGTCCGCGTGCACTATCTGCCCGGCCAAGAGCAGGATCTGGTCATCTCCCTGCCCGTCAATACCGGTCCTTGAACCCCGAGACACCGAGACCCTCGAGAGCGAATGACGAGCGCCGCAGGCCGATGAGCCCGCGGCGCTTCCGCTTGTGCCGACACAGTCCGATGATGCGCCCGGAGCTAGTCGGGCATTTCCAGTGGCAGACCGAAGTGCGGGAAGAATGCGGCGTCCAGGAAGGTGTGCAGCTCGGCGATGCGCCCGTCACGCACGTCGAGTACCTGGATGGCGGTGGCCACTTACCTGCCATCGGACTCCCGATAGATCGCCACCGCCGGGCAGCCATTCGCCTCGGTGCGCAGCATGCGCTTGTCGAACGCGAAAATCGTCGCGGCCGGGGGAGATTGCCCGGATCAGAAGCCGAGTTGCCCCTGCAAGCCCCAGTACGCGCGGGTCAGCGCACCGTCGACGCCGAATTCGATACGCAGCTCATAGAGCCCGAAGTGGCCCATGAGCAGCTGCGGTTCGCCCATGTACAGGGTGGGTACGCGGAAGTGCTCGAAGTAGCCGACGATCATCTCCCGCATGGTGCGATAGCGGTTCTCCACATCGGTGAGCGGATTGAGCAGGTTCGCGGTGGCCTCGAAGATGGTCGCGGCGAAGTCCGGATCGGTACCGGGCGGGGTGATGCGCGGATCGATGACGGCCAGGCAGCGGAAACCGTCGTCGGTGGGGACGTGCACCCACCCGACCCCGCCGCCCAGGTGCACGGCCGCGGCGGTGAGCAGGTCGACCACATTCTCCGGCTTGAACGCGGGTGTCAGCGATACCCGTTCGGCGGCAAGATGATTCGCACCGGCCTCGAAGGCGAGTCGCCGCACCGCCGCACTACCCGCCCAACCGTTGTCGGCCCAGATCCAGGTCTCGGCGGGGCGCTCGTAGCAGCCGAGTTCCACTGCGGCCAAGGCTAATTCGGGCAGCTCCGCAATGCCGTAGCAGCCGTTGTCCGGATTCCAGGTGGGTGTCGTCCGCTCCAATTCGCGCAGCCCGTCGGCGAAGTCGAGCAGTCCGCGTTTGAGCCCCATGGTGATCGCCGCCGCGGACGCGAGCCGCGCCAGCAGGTCATCCGGTACGAACGGCTGTCGTGGCGGGCGCGGGCGCTGCACCGGCGCGGCCCGATAGGTCGCGCCCGTCGCATCGACCACGGTCGCGTCGACGATATTGTCCCGCTCGTCGATGCGCGCGCGCAGTGCGTACCCGCGGGGTAGCGCCAGTTCATTGCCGCCCGGGATCTCCCGCACCGTGAGCCCGTGGCGCCGTGCGTATCCCGCGATCACGGCCCGCGCCCCGCCACCGAGCAGCAGATCCGCGGCAACCCGTAGCCAGGTCGCCACCGTCCCCGGATCGGGCTCGGCCAGCGCCACCGTCTCATCGTCGATGGCGAGGTAGGTGTATGCCCGCCCGCCGTGATTGAACTTGGTCATCCCGCGCGCACCGAGTACGCCCTGGGCGATCAATCCGAGGTGATCGGCGGCCAGCTTCGGATCATGGAAGCCGCCCAGATCCAGCAGCTCCGTGGTGAACTCCGGAATCCCCTGTGCCGCACCGATTTCCCGTAGCCGCACGGCATGTTCGGTACCGGGCAGGCCGGTCAGATCAGGTTTGGCCCATGCCCACATGAAGGTCTGATCCTCGGCGAAGGTGCCGAGCTGGCCGGAGCGCGCCAGTCTGCGCTCACCGATCCAGGCCAGTCCGGTATCGAGATCGCAGCCGGTGCGACCCGGCTGGATCTGGGTCATGAAACTGTTGTACTGCTCGATTCCCCCGCCGAGATACCCCCGCGCAAAGGACAACAACTCGCTACTGAAAGTGTCCACGGCACGGCAGGCTACCAGGACCTCAATCCTGCACCCGGCGATCGAAAACCTGCGGGCGGGCAATCCGCAGCGCGGTTGCGATAGCGCCGAGAAGTACTGCGTCATCACCCAATTCGCTCGACGCCACCTGCGGTCGCAAGGGCGTGGAGCGTTGCAGCGCGGCCCGCACCTCATCGAGGTAGAGATCGGCGCTGTGCCCCAGACCACCGCCGAGGGCGATGACATCGGGATCCAGCACGGCGGTGACCGCGGCGACCACGAGGGCGACCCGTTCCCCTTCCTGCCGAACGACATTCGCGGCGATCGGATGGCCCGCGCGCGCCTGTTCGAAGACCCGCTTGGCCGTGAGTCGTCCGGTCATACCCTGTGCCCGTGCGGCTTTGACGACGGCCTCGGCGGAGACGGCCTCTTCGAGCGCGCCGCGACGCGGCGACTCGGTCTCCGGCGCGCCGAATGTCGTGGGCAGGAAGCCGACTTCACCCGCCGCACCGTGCGCACCGGTGAAAAGCTCACCCTGGGAGACGATTCCGACGCCGAGCCCGGTACCGATCAGCACATAGACGAACAGCCGGCTGCCCCGGCCCGCACCGAAGACGTACTCGCCCAGCGCCGCGAGGTTGGCGTCATTGTGCACCGAGAGCTCCGGCCCGCCCAGCCGCTCGCGAATGGTGTCGAGCAGTCCGGCCCGCCCCCAGCCGGGCAGGTTCACCGCGAAATGCATACGCCCGTCCTGCGGGTCGAAGACCCCGGGACTGCCCAGCGCCGCGTGGATCACCTGATCGGCGGTGACCCCGGCGGTCTCGCACACCCGCTCGGCGGCGCGCACCGCGATATCGGCGACGGCGGTCGCGGTGCGCGCCTTGTTCGCGATATCGATGCGGGCCAGCACTTTTCCGGAGAGATCGGCCAGGGCCGCGCGCAGGTTGGCCCGGCCGATATCGATACCGAGCACATATCCGGCGGTGGGGTCGGGTTCGTACAGCACCGCGGTGCGCCCGCGTTCGGGTGCCACCGTTCCCATCGCCCGAACCAGGCCGTTGTGCAGCAGCGTGGCAAGGGCACTGGACACGGTCGGCTTGGAAAGCCCGGTGTCCCTGGCGAGTTGGGCGCGGCTCGCCGGGCCCGCATTGCGCAGCTGTTCGAGCAGTAACCACTCGTTATTGCTGCGCAGGCGTTGCCGATTCCAGGGGACTTCTTCCATCGCCTTCCGTTTCCTGCTCGTGTCGTCCGATCAACTCTAGGCAAACGAATCCTGACGAACTCTTGACGGCAATAGTAAAGGAATTTAACTTTACTAAACCACTCGCCCGCTCTGCTCCCACCGGAGGAAGCCCCATGTCCGGTCCCGTCCGACTCCCTCGAAGAATCGGCCTCTTCCAGGCCACCGCCATCAATATGAGCCAGATGGTCGGCATCGGCCCGTTCGTGACCATTCCGCTCATGGTCGCCGCGTTCGGCGGCCCGCACGCCGTCATCGGCTTCCTCGCGGGCGCGATCCTCGCCCTCGTCGACGGCCTGGTCTGGGCCGAACTCGGCGCGGCCATGCCCGGCGCCGGTGGCACCTACGTCTATCTCAAGCAGGCGTTCCAATACCGATCCGGACGGCTCATGCCGTTCCTGTTCGTCTGGACCGCAATGCTTTTCATTCCATTGATCATGTCCACGGGCGTACAGGGGCTGGTGCAGTACCTGACCTACCTGTGGCCCTCCATGAGCGATACCCAGGGCGATATCGTCGGCGTCGCGGTGGTGGCGCTGGTGATCGTGCTGCTGTGGCGGCGGGTGGACAGCATCGGCAGGATCACCGTCGTCATGTGGTCGGTCATGATCATCTCGGTGGCCGCGGTCATCCTGGCCTCGTTCACGCACTTCCACGCGAGCATGGCCTTCGACTGGCCCGACAACGCCATCGATCCGGGCAGCAATACCTTCTGGCTGGGCTTCGCCTCCGGTCTGACCATCGGCATCTACGACTACCTCGGCTACAACACCTCCGCGTACCTCGGCGGTGAGTTGAAGGAGCCGGGCCGGGTGCTGCCGCGCTCGATCATCTTCGCCATCATCGGCGTCATGAGCATCTACCTGCTCATGCAGATCGGTGTACTGGGCGTGACCAATTGGAAGGACATGCTCGATCCGGACAATGTGGCATCGCGGTCGGTGGCCTCCGCGGTGCTGGAGACGACCATGGGCAAGGGTGCGGCGCAGGTCGTCACCGGGCTCATCCTGATCACCGCCTTCGCCTCGGTCTTCACCGGACTGCTCGGCGGCTCGCGGGTACCGTTCGACGCCGCGCATGATCGGGTGTTCTTCAAAGCCTTCGGCCGTCTGCACCCCAAGCATCAATTCCCGGTCTTGGGATTGATCGCCATGGGCGTGGTCACCGCGGGTGGTTTCCTGCTCGCCCGGCATATCGGAACCTCGGCCGCGCATCCGCCGCTGACGGTGCTGATCTCACTGCTCACCACCGTCATGGTGATCGTGCAGGCGCTCGCCCAGATCGCCGCGGTCGTCGTATTGCGCAGGCGGCAACCGGATCTCGTGCGCCCCTACAAGATGTTCCTGTACCCGCTGCCCGCCATCGCGGCCGCCATCGGCTGGCTGGTCATCTACGGCTACGCCGATAAGTCGAATCCGGGCGTACATCCCATCGAATGGTCCATCGCCTGGGTCGGATTGGGTGTCATCGCCTTCCTGATCTGGGCCCGCGCCGAGGGCGTCTGGCCGTTCGGCCCCAAGGAGATTCGGGAGGAGTACCTGCACCCCGAGCCCGCCGGCATCGTCGCCGACTGACTCACTCCGCCGGGCCGTCACCTTCGCGGCGGCCCGGCCCGACCGTACCGAGGATCGTCAATGCCGCACGCAGCCAGCGAATTCGCCGTAGTGGGCGTCGATTTCGGCGGGACCAAGACCGATATCGCACTCGCCGACGCGCACGGCACGATCTTGCTCCGGGAACGCCTGGATACCCGGACCGACCTCGGCCCCGACCACATCCTGGGCCGCACCGCCGAGACCGTGCGACGACTCGAACAGGCCGCGCGTGCGGGGCATGGTCTGCCCGTCATCGGATGGGCGGCGGTCGCTCCCGGGGTTATCCGGGCCGACGGCATCCAGTTGACGCCCAACCTGCCGGGTTGGGAGCGGCTGGCGCTGTCGGCCCGGCTCGCGACCGAATTCGGTGTCCCCGCGGTGCGGGTCGCCAATGATGTGAAGGCAGCCGCACTGGCCGAACTGCGATTCGGCGCTTTGCGCGGGATCGATACCGGGATCTATGTCAGCCTCGGGACCGGAATCGCGGCGGCGCTGATTGTCGGCGGGCGGGTGATCTCCGGAGCGCACCAGGCCGCCGGGGAGATCGGGTATATGAATCCCGGGAGTTCTCCGGTCGGCGCGGTCGCCGCCGGACGCGCGCCGCTCGAGGAGCTGGTGGCCGGGCGCGGGCTCGGACAGCGCGCCTCGGCCCGACTCGGTGAATCCGTCACCAGCGCCGAACTCTTCCGCCGTACCGATCCGGCCGCGCGCGAGTTCGTACGGCAGAGTCTTCAGATCCTGGCCACGGCGCTGGGCAATCTCGCGGTATTCGTCGACCCGGCGCGCATTGTGATCGGCGGCGGGATGATGGCCGCCGCCGAGGTGATTCTCCCGGCGCTCACCGACATGGTCGCCTCGGCCACCGCCTTCGCACCCGAGCTCCGGGCCGCGCACTTTCTCGAGGACGCCTCGCTGCACGGTGCGGTGACCCTCGCCCTCGATGCCGAGAACAGCACTTCCCCAACCCGATTGACCAGCGCTGGAGGACCTCGATGAACCCGACCCGGCTCGGCCGCCTGATGGAAGCCGAGATGCGCGATCAGCCGCGGGTGCTCGCCGCGCTCGCCGACCGCTTCACCTCGATCGGCGCGGCCGTCGCGGCGCTCTTCGCCGCGGATACGCCGCGCGATGCCGGGCCGATGGCCGAACGGCTCGGCGGCGGTGGCGTCGCGAGCGGATCGGCGCCCCTGCCGAATGGACCTGTCGGCGTTGCGTTCCTGGCGCGCGGCTCCTCCGATAATGCCGCGCTGCTCGGGCGCTACGCGGTCGAGTTGCAGACCGGGCTCCCCACCTGTCTCGTCGCGCCGAGCGTGGCCACGATCTACGGTCGGGAGCCGGTCGGGTTCCGCGGCTGGCTGTTGATCGCGCTGTCGCAGTCCGGGCGGACACCGGAGATCGTGGACCTCACCCGGCGCTATGCGGCGGCGGGCGCGAAAGTCGTGGCGGTGACCAATGATCCGGACTCCGCACTGGCCCGGGCCGCGCATTACACGGTCGCGCTGGAGGCCGGACCCGAGCGCGCGGTGCCCGCGACCAAGACGGTCAGCGGTCAGATGCTGGCTGTCCTCGCCATCGCGTCCGGCCTCGGCCCCGGCGGGATGACCCGGCGGGAGGCCGCCGAATTGCCCGCGGCCGCAGCCGATCTGCTCGCCGATACCGCGGCCGTCGCACCCGCCGCGGAGCTCATAGCCACCGTCGATCGGGTGGCCGTGGTCGGCCGCGGCGCCTGCTATCCGGCCGCTTTGGAGACCGCGCTCAAACTTCAGGAGACCACCGGCATCATGGCGCACGGCTTCTCCAGCGCCGACTTCCGGCACGGGCCGATCGCGGTCACCGGTCCGGGCGCGCCCGCCGTCCTGCTCGCGGGCTCCGGCCCGGCCGATACCGACACCCTTGCGCTACGCGAACCACTCGCGGCCCGCTACGCCCCGACCGTGCTGGCGGGGACCGCGACCGAGGCCCCGATCACCTGGCCCGCACGCGGCCATCTCGGCGAATGCGTACTGGCCACCATTCGCGGTCAGCAGCTCGCCCTGGCCGTCGCACGCGAATTGGGGATCGATGCCGATCACCCGTCCGGACTGGCGAAAGTCACCCTCACGCACTGAGCTCCGAGGCCGGTGCCGCTGATCGTCAGTGCGCTGTCAGTGCGCTGTCACCATTGCCGCGGCGGAGCAGACGCGCGGTGGGCGGCCGCATCCGACAACCGCGGAACTGGTCCGCAAGATCAACTCCGGACTGCGGGACTGAGCCGGGAGCGCTGGTTGCCCGTAGGTAACAGACCGATCTGTTCTCGCGATTTCGCGGATACGAGGGCAAGCTGGAAGCAACGGGCAGGCAGGGCGATGACGTTCATCAATGGGGTCTCCAACGCGGTATATCAGTACCTGATCGGCGCACCGCCGGATGTGGTTGTCGGATGGTTGCTATCCGCGATCGGGATGTAGCCGGGTCGGTTGCAACGGACATCACAGGCGGGTAGTGACCGGGAAGCTTGCCGACTGGGCTATGGTTGTAGCCGTTGAGTAGCGCGATCTTGCATACTCTTCTCCGTCGTGGATGTCTTTTCTTCGCGTCGGCCACGCAGCGAGGTCAGCAAGTGCGGACAAACCGTCCGGCACGCCCCTGCGATTCACCCCGATGCTCGAAAGGCACCAGGAACCTTTATGACTTCTTCCTCAGCGAGCCCCACCGCGTCCTTCGCCGATTTCGGCGTGCGTAGCGCACTGGTCGACGCCCTCGCGGCGAACGGCATCACCGCGCCCATGCCCATTCAGGCCGCCACCCTCACCGATGTGATCGCCGGGCGCGATGTGCTCGCTCGCGGACGGACCGGTAGCGGTAAGACGCTCGCCTTCTCCGTTCCCATGGTCGAGCGACTGGCAGCCGGTGGCGGCACCCGGCGTCCGGGACAGCCGATCGGTTTGATTCTCGCGCCGACGCGTGAGCTCGCCACCCAGATCGCCACCGCGCTCGAGCCCATGGTCCGGGCATGCGGGCTGCGGGTGACCACCGTTTTCGGTGGGGTGCCGCAGAATCGGCAGGCCAAGGCACTCAAAGCGGGCGTGGATATCGTGGTCGCCTGCCCGGGGCGCCTCGAGGATTTGATGAAACAGCGTCTGGTGGCGCTGGATTCGGTACGGATCACCGTGCTGGACGAGGCCGACCATATGGCGGATCTGGGCTTCCTGCCCGGCGTGACGCGGATTCTCGCGGCCACCCCCGCCGATGGGCAGCGGCTGCTGTTCTCCGCGACCCTGGACAACGGTGTGGACAAGCTGGTGAAGCGGTTCATGCGGAATCCGCTGTCGCACAGCGTGGACGAGGCGCATTCCCCGGTGCCGGATATGACCCACCATGTGTTCGAGGTCAAGGGCGCGGACGCCAAGCGCGATCTGGTGTACACCCTGGCCTCGGGTGAGGGTCGTCGAATCCTGTTCATGCGCACCAAGCATCACGCGCGCCGCCTCGCCAAGCAGTTGACCGCCGCGGGCATTCCCTCCACCGACCTGCACGGCAATCTCTCGCAGGCGGCCCGCGACCGCAACCTGGCCGCCTTCGCCGCGGGCACCGCCCGCGTCCTGGTCGCCACCGATGTCGCCGCGCGCGGTGTGCACGTCGACGATGTCGAGCTGGTCGTACACGTCGACCCGCCCGCCGAGCACAAGGCGTACCTGCACCGTTCGGGCCGTACCGCCCGCGCCGGCAGCTCCGGTGATGTGGTCACGGTCGTCCTGCCCGAGCAGCGCAAGGATGTGGCCTTCCTGCTCCGCAAGGCCGGTATCGACACCAAACCCCAACAGGTGACGGCCAATTCGTCCCAGGTCACCGTCCTGGTGGGCGCGGTCGCACCCCTTGTCATGCCCCGCCCCGATGCCCCCCGCGTCGACGACCGCGACGATCAGCCCGCCCGCCGTGGTGGCGCGCGCCGTGGCAGCCAGTCCCGTATGGCCAAGGCCCGCGCCGGCGGCAATGCCCGTGGTGCGGGCGAATACGCCTCGCGCGGCGACGGTGAATACGGCGCACGCGGCAATGGCGACTCTCGCGACGGCGGTGCCCGCCGCAATGGCAACTCGCGCAACGCGACCGCCGACACCCGCACCTCGGACAACCGTGGCGCATCCGGCACCCGAACCCGCGGCGCCGGTGCCCCCTCCACCCGCGGCGCGCACGCCGACCGTCGCGCCACCGCGGGCCCCGCGCCCCGGACCGGCAGCACCGCTCGGCGCGCGGCCGCCCCCGACCGGGCTCCCGCCACCGGCAACGGCCGCCCCGCCCGCACCGAGGATCGCGCGACCGCCGCGAACGGAGCCCCGGCCCGCCGCCGCGCCTCCCGCCCCCAGGCGTCGGCCACCCGCGACCAGTCCTCGCACTCCGGCCGCCGCTGACCCTCGGCGACAATCCACTACGAGCCCGGCCCGCCTCACATCAGAGGCGGGCCGGGCTCGTTCTCGTGACCGAGGAACAGGGGAACACGCCCGCATACGGACCGGCCAGTTCGACCTGGTGCGGTCCCTCATCTCACTGCCAATCATTTGAGGTAGCGCCCCAGCGGGGTGTCCGCTCCCACGAAATCGCCGCGCACGTGGGGAATTGTGGTCGTACAGTGGCGATGGTCGTCCAGGGAAGGCGGGAATCGTGCAGCCGAATCAACCGTTGGAGCCGACCGCGAGTGAGCGGCTTTCGCATGCGGGGCGGATTTTCACCTCCGACCTGTCGGTCAATGAGTTCGCGTTGTTGCATGGGGCGGGGTTCGAGCCGGTTGATCTGGTGATGGGGGTGTCGGTCTATCACGTGGGGTTTCAGTTCACGGGGATTCGGCAGCAGATGGAGCTCACCGTTTTGACCGAGGCCACGTATCGGGCTCGGTGGAATGCGATGAGCCGGATGCAGGCCGAGGCGGATGCGCTGCATGCCGATGGGGTTGTCGGGGTGCGGTTGGAGTGGCGGCATTTGGGGGCGGAGGCCAGTCATCTGGAGTTCATCGCGGTGGGGACCGCGGTGCGGTTCACACAGGAGCCGGGGCGGTTTCGGCGGCCCAATGGGCAGGCGTTCACCAGTCATCTGTCGGGGCAGGACATGGTGACGTTGCTGCGGTCGGGGTTCGCGCCGGTGGCGTTCGTGATGGGGAATTGCGTATTCCATGTTGCGGTGCAGGGGTTCATGCAGTCGCTGCGCCAGATCGGCAACAATGTCGAGATGCCGCAGTGGACGCAGGGCAACTATCAGGCGCGGGAGTTGGCCATGTCGCGGATGCAGGCCGAGGCCGAGCGGGATGGGGGTATCGGGGTGACGGGGGTGGAGTTCCAGATTCAGAACTATGCCTGGGGGCATCACACCGTCGAGTTCTACGCGGCCGGAACGGCGCTGCGCCGCACCGGAAGTGCCGAGACCATAACCCCGCAGTTCGTACTGCCGATGGGCGACTGAGCGATGACCTTCGATCCGGACCGTGCGGCCCAGGTGATCGCCGCCGCGCTGCACGGCCCCGGCGGGGTTGGCCTGGTCTTCAATGTCTTCGGCGGGGTTCCCGGCGCGGTGCGCACCCCGGCCAAACGCGGGCTGTTCCGCTCCGAACCCGAACGGCTGCAATTGGGTTCGTGGCGCTACGAGGTCACCGGTGATCAGCGGATTCGCGCCGCGCACGTGGTGAACGGCATTGTGCTGGCCGAGGATGTGCTGCCCGCCGCCGCGGTGGGTCCGCATGTGGCGCGGGCACTCTCGGATCTGGTGGAGGGTTTCGGCGTGCCCGCGCTGCCGCAGATCACCGCTGCGCTGGAGGTGTTGGAAACCGTGGGCTGAGCGGCGTCGACCTGCGAGTATTGAGGGGTGAAGCGCGACGTCTCCGCCTACCTCGACGTCCAGGTCCATGCCGATTCCGAGCTCGAGTTCCAGATCGCCGTGGCCCGGCAACCCGGTCTGGAGTTGACCGAAACACTCACCTTCGAACTCGACGGCCGCGCGCATCAGGCCCGGGAGGTGGTCGGTCCGCACGGCACCCGAATTCACGTATTGCGCTGTGGTGCGGGCAATCTCCGCGCCGGCTACACCGCCACGGTGATCGGCGAGGCGATCGCCGAACCACCGTCGGATTACGATCTCTCGATCTACACTCGCCCGAGCAGGTTCGCCGAATCCGATCGGCTGCTCGCCTTCGCCGCCGCCGAATTCGGCTGCGGCATAGACAATCCCGAGACCCCCGCGCAGGTGACGGCCTGGGTGAACCGTCGGCTGCGCTACGCCCCCGGCACCAGCACCCCCAGCGACGGCGCGGTGGAGACGCTGCTGTCGGGCACCGGCGTTTGCCGGGACTTCTCCCACCTGACCGTGGCCCTGCTGCGCGCGGTCGGCGTTCCCGCCCGCGTCGCCTCGGTCTATCCGCCGGGCAGCTTCCCGATGGACTTCCACTCCGTCCCAGAGGCTTACGTACAGGGCGCGTGGCGCGTCTTCGACCCCACCCGCCTGGCTCCGCGCTCCGCACTGCTGCGCATCGCCACCGGCCGGGACGCCTCCGATATCGCCTTCCTCGGCAACCACGGCGGCGATATCACCGTCAACGGCCTGTGGGTCAAAGCCTTCGTCGCGGGCCCGCTCCCCTACGACGATTTCGAGCGGCCACTCACGCTGGCGTAACCGCGCGCTGCCGCGCCGTCCGAGGGCCCCGCACCAGATCCTGCCCCCTTCGCAGGATCTGGTGCGGCGAGTCGAGAATGACCCAGGGCGGGGCCGAGTTCATCTCGATCCGGCGAGGTTGGATGGTGAATGCGCAGGTGTACAAGGGTTTTCGGACGCCGGAAAAGCTTTCCGGACCGGAAAATTCCGGGGTGGTTCGGGGCCGCTGGGCGGCGTCGATTGGGCGCGGTACCCTTTCCGCCATGGTGTCGGGTTCGGCGAATGACGAAGGGGGTTCGCCGCGAACGATGTTCGGGGCCCGACTGACGGAATTGTGGGCGCTGGCGGGTAATCCGACACTGCGGCGAGTGGTGACGGCGTCCGAGGCCCGGATGCGCCCGGCGACGGGGCACGGCTCCGGGACACGAATCACGGTGCAGCGCATCAGTGATTGGCGGGCCGGACGCAATCTGCCGGTGCGGTTCGAGGCGTTCGCCCCGGTACTGCTCACGCTGCTGACCTTGGCGGGTAATCAGGTTCCGGCGGAGCTGGCGGATCGCCGGGCCTGGCGACGACTGTGGAACGCGGCCAGGGAAACCACTCCCGACACCGGCGCGGGTAAGTCCGCACGGACCGGGGATCGCACGGACGGTGGCGATTCCGAACAGCGCCCGCGCATCACCAACGCCCTGCGGCGCGATATCGAGACCTTCACCGGCCGCGAGGCCGAACTGCAGCGCCTGGTCGATTCGGCCCAACCGGGCCGGGTGCTGGCCGTGCACACGGTGGACGGTATGCCGGGCATCGGCAAGACCACCCTGGTCACCCACGCCGCGCATCTGCTGGCCGAGAAGTTCCCCGACGGAAGATATTTCGTCGAGTTGAACACCCATACCGCGGGCCAATCCCCCGCCGAACCCGCCGATGTGCTGGCCCGGCTGCTCACCGATCTGGGCATCGACGCCCGGCATCTGCCGGACACGCTGGTCGGCCGCCGGGATCTGTGGCGGGATCGACTGGCGGACAAGCGCGTTCTACTCATCCTCGACGATGCCGGGACCCATGATCAGATCGAACCGCTATTGCCCAGTGCGCCAGGCTGTCTGACCCTGATCACCAGTCGCCGCAGACTCATCGCATTGGACGGCGCGGTGCCGCTGTCGCTGGATGTGCTGGACCCGAGCACCGCCGTCGATCTGTTCTGCCGTTCGGCGCATCGCGCCACGACGACCGAATCCGATTACGCCGCAATAGCGGAGATCGTACGGCTCTGCGGCTATCTGCCGTTGGCGATCGTACTGCTGGCCGGTCGTCTGGCGCACCATCCGACCTGGTCGGTCACCGATCTGGCCCGCGAGTTCAATACCGCCCACGATCGGCTCGACGAGCTCGATACCGGTCACCATGCGGTCCGCGCCGCATTCACCACCTCGTATTCCGCACTGCCCCCGGACCGGCAGCGGCTCTTCCGGCGCCTGGGCCTGCACCCCGGAACCGATTTCGACGCGTACGCGGCCGCCGCGCTGGCGGATATTCCGCGGCTCGCGGCCCGCCGAGGTCTCGAAGCGCTGTACACCGATCATCTGATCGACGAAATCGCCCCGGGCCGCTACAGATTTCACGATCTGGTGCGCGAATACGCCGTTGGGGTGGCGGCGGACGAGACCGCCGAGGATCGCGCCCGAGCCGTCGATCGCCTACTCGACTACTACCGGGACACCGCCAACGCCGCGGCCGTCCCCAGCGCACCGGCCGCATCCCCGGATGAGGCGAGCAGCCCTGTCGTGCAGACTTTTCCGGACTTCACCACCGCCCTGGCCTGGATTCGCCGGGAGCGCTCGAATCTGCTCGCCGGTCTGGAGTACGCCGGAGCGGCCAATCATCTCGCCCGGGTGGTCGCGCTGACCGATGCCCTCACCAGTGAGATGCGCCTGATCGGGGCGGCGGCTCCGGCCGTGGCCATCGTGCAGCGCGCCCTCGTCGCCCCGGACACCATCGCCGATCGGCATGCGAGCGCCTTCGCCTTCAAAGACCTGGGCGCGACCTGGTATTTCCACGAGGACTATGTCCGTGCGGCGGCGGTGGTACAGCGCGTATTGGAGGTCTCCGCGGATAGCGTCGACGCCGAAACCCGCGCTGCCGCATGGCGAACCCTCGGCCGGGTCCGCTATCTGTCCGGGTCCTACGCCCTCTCCGGTGCGGCGCTCGAACAGGCGCGGCAGCTCTATCGCGCCGCCGGGCGATCGCGGGAAGAGGTGAGCGTGCTGTCCACTCTGGGCTGGGTCACCCACCTCACGGGCGAGTACCTGACCGCCGCCGAGATGCTGCGCGAGTGCCTGACACGCTACGAAGAACTCGGTTCGCCCTTCGGCAGCGCCGGAACCCTCGTCAAGCTCGGCTGGGTCAACTTCCTGCTCGACGATGCGGCGACCGCGGTCGAACAGTTGCTCATGGGACAGCAGATCTTCCTGGCCGGCAATCAGCCGGCGGGTGCCGCCTCCGCCATGGAGACGCTGGCGTGGATTCGCGTCATCTCCGGTGATACGCGTGGTTCGATGGACCTGCTCGAACAGGCCCTGCACTGCCACCGTCAGATCGGCAGTCTCTCCGGGCAGGCCTTCGTGCTCAACAATCTCGGTTTCGGAATGTATGACCTGGAGGATCACGACGCCGCCGACGCCTATCTGGAACAGGCGCTCGAGCTCTACCGGACCATCGGCAATCGAGCGGGTGAAGCCTCGGTCTTCAGTAACCTCGGGCTCGTCCGGCAGGCCATGGGCGAGCTCGAGGCGGCGGAAGAGGTATTGCGGCGGGCACTCACGATCAATAGCGAGATCGGCAATGTGCACGGCGTTACCGAAGCCCAGGAGCGACTGTGGGCGCTGGGCTCACACACCGAAACCTCCGCCTGACACCGGCACCCAATTACCGATGCCCTGTTTGCCGAGAATGACCGATCCGATGAGCAGATCGCGGCCGATGGCGCCCGATACCGGCCCTTCTTCGTCAGTCCACCCACCGAATCCTTCGAACCGTGGGACATTTTCGTCGTAGCGGACGAGTCGAGCGCCAGACTGCAGTGGGGTCCAGCCGGTCGCCATGAGCTGCGCGAACGCGTGCTCGCGCCCGGCGAGTTCGCGGATGTGCCACGGCGGTTCCTGGACGCATTGGAATGGGAGGGCCGGTAATGCCTGGATCGAAACCCGTATCGACCTCGCGGCTGGCCCGCGGCTCCAAACTGGGCGCGGTGGTGGCCGTACAGGCGGTCCGCAAACGGCGCACCAAACTCTCCATGATCGGCAGATCCGCCGAGGTGCGCGCTCGGCTGGCCGATGATTCGGTCGTACGGCTGGCCGAACAGCTGGTATTGGTGCTGGGCGAAATGAAGGGCCTGGCAATGAAACTCGGGCAGCTGATGTCGCTGCTCGATCTGGAGTTGGTGCCGCCCAGGCATCGCGAGACCTTCCAGCGCCGCCTGGCGGTGCTCTTCGATCACGCCCCGTCCGTCGAGTTCGCGGCCATGCGCCAGGTGATCGAGGAGGATCTGGGCAAACCGCTCGAGGAGCTGTTCGCCGAATTCGATCCGGAGCCGATCGCCGCCGCCTCCATCGGACAGGTCTATCGCGCAAGGCTTTTCGACGGCACCGAGGTCGCGGTGAAGGTGCAGTACCCGGGTATCGATCTGGCGGTCCGCGCCGATCTGCGCAATCTCGGCATGCTGCGGGTGATGATGCAGCAGGTGGCGCTGCCCGGATTCACCGTCGGCGTGCTGGACGAACTCCGCGCGAACTTCGAGAAGGAGCTCGACTACCAGGTCGAGGCGTGCACCCAGCAGCATGTGGCGACCATATACGCCGATCACCCGTTCATCACTGTGCCGCAGGCGTTTCCGGAGCACAGCAGTCGCCGCGTGCTGGTGACCGAGTACTCACCGGGCATCGATTTCGAGGCCATGCGCGCACTGCCGGAGGCCGAGCGAGATCGCATCGGCGAAATCGTCTACCGGTTCTATGTGGGCTCACTCTTCGAACTCGCCGAGTTCTGCGGTGATCCGCATCCGGGCAATCTGCTGCTGCGCCCGGATGGCCGGGTGGTGTTCCTGGATTTCGGGCTGTACAAGCGAATGGAGCGCGAGCACATAGCCTTCGAGGCCGTCTGCCTGCGCGCCACCGCCGAGGATCGGTTCGACGAGCTGTACCGGTTGATGGTCGAGCGCGGTGTCATCGACGAGTCGTCGCAGGTCACACCGGAGGAGTGCTACAACTATGTGCTCTCCGCCGCGGAGTGGTCGCTGGTGGACGAGGAGTTGCCGCTCACCCCGGAGTTGGCCTCGGCGGCGTTCCTGCACGCGGTGGATCCGCGCATCGCCGAATTCGACGGTATGCGCGGGCAGAATCTGCCGCCGGAGCATCTGTTCTCGCGCCGGGTCGACTTCTGGACCTGCGCCACACTGGGCCAGTTGCGCGCGACGGCGAATTGGCATCGCATTGCCCGGGAGTGGCTCTACGGTGAAGAGCCGACGACGGATCTGGGCCGGCTGCACCAGGATTGGCGGCTGGGTCATCAGCTCGACAATGCGGCGCGAACCTCCAGGATATGACGACAATCACCGCGTTAACAATGTGCGCCACGTTGAGGATTTCACTGTGAATCACTCGTCCGGAATTTCCGGGCATCGCGCACTGAGATGGCAAATCTTCTGGGAGGCAGAGCGTGCGATCGATAAAGCGAACTTCGGGTAAAGCGGTGCGGAAGAACCGCATATTCACGACCGTGGGGGCGGTGGTGCTCATCAGCACGTCGGCGTTGCTCATGACGGCGTGCAATGACAAGGACACCGCGGCCGGGCCGACGAGTTCCCAACTCGCCCAGCCCATGGGGACGGGGCAGCCCGACGGGACATCACCCGGTGGCAGCAGCACCAACGGTCAGGCCACCGTGCGCAGTATCGGCAAGACCGGCTGGTACGAGGGCTTCGACATCACCGTGGACAAGGCCACCGTGATCCCGGACGAATTCGGTGGCGCGAAGGTGCGCATCGATATCACCTACAAGAACACCACCACCGACAACAAGACCCTGAGCACTGTGCCGACGCTGCTGGTGGGCGGGCAGATCGACGGCGGCGCGGGCTTCGACAATCCGGAGGTACCCGGAAAGGGTTCGGCCGCGGGCAATGTCACCACCTCGGTGCAGAAACTCTCCGATGCCCAGCATCTGCTGGATACCCTGACCGTGGTCTACGGCACGGCCGCGGAGAACCAGACGATCATTCCGCTGAAGGCCGACGGCAAGGTGGAGAGCGTCGCGCCCAAGGCGCTGACCATCTCGGGCACGCTGGTGCAGGATCAGACCACCATTCAAATCACCGGCGGCACACTGACTCCCAGTTACACCAAGGGTGAGCACGGCAAGATGGATCTCGCCCTGCACGTCAAGATCATCGGCGGATCGGGTATCCCCGATGGCGGCGCCAATATCTTCTACGAATACTTCAGCGTGAAAACACCTGACGGCCAGAGTCTTCCGGCCGACGATCGTGGACCCATCAACGAGTTGCTGGAACGCAATCAAACCATCGACAACGCCAAGGATTTCGCCATCTTCGTGGTGCCGTCACCGGGTAGCGGCACCTATGTGCTGACCTACGACGCCACCAAGGGCGCGAGCACCGCGCCGACGTTCTCCTTCACGGTGAACTGACACCGGTTCGAAAACGGCGTCGCCTGACAATCACAGGCGGCGCTGTTTTTCGGTACTGTGTGCGCAGATTCCGGGGAGGAATATGAGGATCGTCTCGATCTGCGCGGGCGCCGTCGTCACGAGCATATTGCTCGGCTCGACCACCGGGGTCGCGAATGCCGAACAGGCGGAGGACCATCCGGACTCCTGCCTGGTGGTGGCGAACCGGACGGGGGCGGCGCTGACCATCACGCTGAACTATCCGGTGGTCTCGGGGACCTGGAATTACGCGGTGGACGAGACGCCGACGGTGCTGGCGGATGAGGCTGACGCGGTTGTCACCTCACCCACTGGGGTGTGGGACGTGCATCTGGACCACGGTGTCGGGACCGACTGGGTATATGACGGGGAGCAGAACACCGGTCAGGGGTGCAATGGGTCCTGGCTGCTCACGGTCAACGCCTGACTCGACGGGCGGCGAGCGGCCGGGGATCGGTAGCCTCTTGATCGGCAAGGGTTAGACCAGCAGGGACGCCGGCGGTTGTGCGCCGGTGGATGGGGGACGATTCCGATTACGGCACAGGGAATTTCGCGATGGGGGGCGTTCGCGCGCCCGGACAGCGCTCGACTACGCAGGATTCGGCTGATCGCGCTGATCGCCGGGGTGGTGGGCATACTGCTGGCGGTGCTGACACCGCTGCTACCGGTTCGGCAGGACCACGCGAGTCTGGATTGGCCGCAGGCGCAGTCGATTCAGTTGACCGTGCCACTGGTGGACTATGCACCGCTCGCGCTGGATGTGAGCATCCCGTGCACGGCGCTGCGCGACCTGGCCACCGGCACGGTGCTCGCCACCGTCCCGGTGAAATCCCAGGGCGCGACCGGCAAGGGTCTACTGGCCCGCATCGAGGACAAGAACGGCTCGGGCCGTACCCTCTCGGTCCTGCTCCGCGATATCCCCCTGCTCAGCGTGCCGATGAGCGAGATCTCGACAGCCGCACCCACATTCGCGCCGAACGCGACCAGCGTGGGCAATGGCATGCCGCCGGGTG
The DNA here is from genome assembly GCF_036327755.1 of Nocardia sp. NBC_01503. Taxonomy (NCBI): domain Bacteria; kingdom Bacillati; phylum Actinomycetota; class Actinomycetes; order Mycobacteriales; family Nocardiaceae; genus Nocardia; species Nocardia sp. NBC_01503. The sequence goes on along the minus strand of NZ_CP109596.1, from coordinate 4,474,322 downwards.
GCACGCAGACGGGAGGCGGTGCACGGCCCGCGGGCACCAACCCGCCACCGGGCAGCATGCCACCTCCCGGCGCGACACCGCCCCCGGGCAGCACTCCTCCGCCCGGCGCGACCCCTCCGCCCGGCAGCACGCCACCTCCCGGCGCGACACCGCCCCCGGGCAGTACTCCTCCGCTCGGCGCGACCCCTCCGCCCGGCAGCACACCGCCACCCGGCGCGACACCGCCCCCGGGTAGCACTCCGCCCGCTGGCGCGACTCCCCCGGCGGGCAGTACTCCTCCCGGCGGTGCCACAGCTCCCGGCGGCGCGACTTCCCCCGGCGGTGTCACTCCTCCAGGAGGCGGCGCTCCGACGACCGGCGGCAATCCGCCGCCGGGTGCCAGCGGTGATCCCGGCGCCAACTCGGCACTCGGGAATGACGCCGGACCGGCCGCCGACCCGGGACCGGCCGCCGCGCCGAATTGCGGTGCGCTGGTGGTGCATTCGACTTCGGCCTCGACCACGGCCGAATTGACCGGGCTGAATCGCAAGGACGGAACGCCCTACAAGACGACGGTCGAGCGGGATGTGCGACCGCAGATCGTCGGCGTGTACACCGATTTGGATCGCGCGCGGGTGACCGATGCGCGATTGCACGCGGATATCGATGCGCGGTTCTCGTCGACGCCGAGCGCGTTCAAGCTCGCGGCGATTGCCGGGGCCGTGTTGTGCACGCTCATCGCGCTGCTCTGCCTGCACCTGATCGATACCGCCGACGGTCGCCGGGCACGCCGATTCCTGCCCGCGCGCTGGTGGCGGTTCGGGCCGGTCGACGGGGTCGTGCTCGGCACCTTGGCACTGTGGCATGTGATCGGAGCCAACACATCCGACGACGGCTACATCCTCACCATGGCGCGGGTGTCCAAGCACGCCGGGTACACGGCCAACTACTACCGCTGGTTCCAGGTTGCCGAGGCGCCGTTCGGCTGGCCGTACGAGATCCTCGCGCAGATGACGCGGGTGAGCGAAGCCAGTCTGTGGATGCGCCTGCCCGCCCTGTCGGCAGGCATGCTGTGCTGGCTGGTGATCAGCCGGGAAGTGCTGCCGCGCCTGGGTTCCCGGGTGCGTGCGAACTCCGCCGCCCGCTGGACCGCCGGACTGGTCTTCCTGGCGATCTGGTTGCCGTTCAACAACGGCCTGCGCCCGGAACCCCTCATCGCACTCGGGGCACTGCTCACCTGGTGTTCGATGGAGCGCGCCATTGCCACCCGCCGCCTGCTGCCCGCGGCCGCGGCGGCTTTGATCGCGGCTTTCTCCCTGGCAGCAGGCCCGAGCGGACTCATCTGCCTGGCCGCTCTGATCGCCGGTTCCCGCTCGGTCATTCGAACCGTAATCGCCCGAGCCCGAAAGGATTCCGACCGCAACCTCGTTCCGCGTGCCGAATCCGGCTCCGGCGGTGGCTCGGTCGGCGTCTCATACACCGATTCCTTCGGCCGACTGCTGCGATACGGCGCGCTGATCGCACCGATTGTGGCGGCCGGGGTGCTGGTGCTGGTGCTGGTGTTCGCGGATCAGACGGTGGCTTCGGTCCTGGAGGCCGTTCGGGTACGGACGGCCGTCGGGCCGAATCTGACCTGGGTGGATGAGCCGACGCGCTGGGAATCACTGCTGTCGCTGACGCCGGATGGTTCGCTGGCGCGGCGATTCGGGATCCTGGCAATGCTGCTCTGCCTCGGCATCTGTGTACTGGTGGCGCGCGGGCGCGGTGGGCGGATCGCGGATACGGCGCGCGGGCCGGTGGCCCGGGTGCTGGGCATTGTGGTCATGTCGCTGCTGTTGATGATGTTCACGCCGACCAAGTGGACGCACCACTTCGGCGTGTACGCGGGGCTGGCCGCCGCCCTGGCCGCGATCACCACGGTTGCGCTGAGCGGCAACAGAATCCGCGCGCCCTACCAGCGGTCGCTCTTCGGCGCGGCCGTACTGTTCCTGCTGGCGGTGACCTTCACCGGATCGAATGGCTGGTGGTATGTCTCCGGATACGGCGTCTCCTGGCCGGACCGCGCGCCGTCGTTCGGCGGGTTGAGCATTGCCACCGTCTTCCTGATGCTGACGACACTGGGCCTGGCACTGGCTGGCTGGCAGTACTACCGCGAGCCAGCCGGAACCGCCACTCCCACCGGCCGTTTCGACCGATTCCGCCCGCTGACCATCGCGGCCGCCGCCCTGGTGCTGTTCGAGGTGGGGTCCATGGCGCAGGCCGCGTACGAACAGTACCCGGCGTATTCGGTGGCGCTGTCCAACCTGCGCACGCTCGCGGGCAAGGACTGCGCCATGGCGGATGACGTGCTGGTGGAGACGGATACACCGAGTTCACTGCTCCAGCCGTACACCGGAAAGACCGCAGATGGTCTCGCCGCCGACAATGCCGGATTCACCGCCAATGGCGTCGGCGATCTCATGCCCGATCCCGGGCCGGGAGGAAAGTCGGGCCCACCGTCGGGCAGCGGACCGCCCCCGGGTGGCGGACCCGGCGGCGGCCCGGGCGGACCCGCGGGTGGCCCCGGCGGTACCACGACCGAGACCGGAATCAATGGCAGCACAGTCGCTTTGCCATTCGGCCTGGACTCGGCACGCACCCCCGTCCTGGGCAGCTACGCCACCGGCGACAAACAGCCCGCCCACCTGACCACCCAGTGGTATCGCATGGATTCGGCTGCCGCGCGGCGGGATTCCGCCTACCGAGTGCTGGTGTTGACCGTCGCCGGACGGATCGAAGGCCGGCAGCTACGAGTGGAGTTCGCGCACCGCGCCGATGACGGCACCGTGCAGCCCCTCGGCGATCTACTGCCGCCGAGTGTCGGCGGCGCGCCCATGTGGCGCAATCTGCCCATTGCCCTGGATCGAATTCCCGCACAGACCAATGCGATTCGCCTGGTCGCCACGGTCGACGCGCTCACCGACAAGCAGTGGATCGCGGTCACCCCGCCCAGGCTCCCCCGCCTGGCCACCTTGGATTCGGTGGTCGGCCACTCCGAGCCGGTCCTGACGGATTTCCATGTGGGACTTGCCTTCCCCTGCCAGCATCCGCTGGATCACAAGGACGGTGTGGCGGAGCTCCCCGGTTGGCGCATCACGCCCGACAAACTCAACTCACAGGTCTCCAGCTCCTGGGAGGACGATTCCGGCGGCGGCCCACTGGGCTGGATCAACCTGGTATTGCAGCCTCGCATCGTCCCGGCCTATCTCGAGAACGATTGGACACGGGACTGGGGCGAACTCCAGCGCTTCCAGTTCGCCGCCAATGCCCGTGCACCACAGGCGGATATCGGCGTCACGGTCGAAAATCGTTGGGGCTGGACCGATGACGACCCCATCAAGGTCAAGTAGCCAGCCCGGGTAGACAAGAAAAGATCCGCCGCGGTCCGAATTCCGGTCCGCGGCGGATCTTTTCGTCAAACCCTACTTCTGCGGCGGCTGCCCACCGCCGGGCGGACCGTCACCCGGAGGCTGCTGTCCACCGGGAGGCTGCGCGCCCGGGGGCAGCGGCTTGCCGATGTGCTGCGCGATATCGGGCATCAGGCGGTTGGCCACCTGCTCCCATTGACCCCAGTTGTGCACCCCGATACTCGGGAAGTCGTAGGTGACATTGTCATAACCCAGCGCCTGCAACCGCGATTGGAACGCCTTGGTATTGGCCAGCGCGATCCCCTCCAGCGGCATGCCCTGGATGATGGCGTCCGGCGAGGACAGATCCTGTTGCGCCGGAACAGCACTGCCCGCGGCGATGTACAGCCGCGTGTTGTTGGCGATCAGCGTCGGCGCGAAGGCGACGGCATCGAGCCGCTCCCACTCCGGGCTGCCCGCCGCGGCCATGGCGTCGATGTTGTAGCCGCCGGCGGCGAGCATGGCCAGGCGCAGAGCCTCTCGCATACCCGGCGCGGACGAGTGCAGGTAGCCAGAGAGCGATCCCGCGTACACGAACTGGTCCGGATGGTAGGCCGCCAGTACCACCGCGGCGCTACCGCCGCTGGAGAGTCCGAACACACCGTTGCGACTGTCGCTGAATCCCAGTCGATCTCGCAGTGCGTTGCGCAGATTCTGCGTGATGAAGGTTTCCCACTTGTACGTATTGGTCTTGCCCGCGGTCTCGTCCCAGCCCGCGATGGCCGATCCCGAATCGCGCCCCGGCAGCAGGGAGGCGTCGGGATTGACGCCGAAGAAGTTGCTCGGCTCATTCCAGTCCGCGTAGAAGCTGGATTCGCCGCCGACCGGGGTGACCACATTGATATTGAATTTGGCGAGCGCGGCCGGAATACCGGTGTGCAGCTCCCAGCCGTTCATATCGTTCTGTGCCCGTTCACCATCGAGCAGATAGACCACCCGATCGGTATTGCCGTCGGCGGCCCGGAAGATCCGCGATTTGATCGCTCCCATGGGGGAATCGACCATGAAATCGAAGCCCGACGGATCGTATTCGGCCCCCGCCGGACCGGCCGCCACCACCGACGCCCCGAAGGGAACAAGTGCCACCGCGACGGCGCCGACCACCGTCCGTCTGGCCCATCCACCCCGGGATCTGTGTCGGCGCTCCTGCGCCCCTCGCACAGCCACGCCACGCATATCCTGTTATGCCCTTCCGTTGTGCGGCCCGACTCGGCCACTCCCCACACCGACCCGCGCCGCCCCATAAGGGCCGCAGCCGATCTCGCCGAGCAGCATAACGCGCCTTTCCCGCCCCGTCCCCACCGAATGAGAACCTGGACAATCGATCACTCGTCCAGATCGGTGCGGGCTATTCCCTCCCGGAGGCGGCGGACGCGGTCACGGTGAAGGACGCACTGCGCCCGCGCGCATCCAAGCGCCCGTCACCCCAACTGGCGCCGCCGTACCCGTCGACCTCGATGGCGTACTCCCCCGCCGCGAGCGCCTCGGGCAACCGCACCGACGCCCACGGATGCCCGTCGACCAACTCCACATACGTCCGCTCCGCCTCGGCCCGCAACGCCACCAGGAAGATTCGCGCGTATTCCAGCTTCATATGCGCCGCCGTCGCACTCTCCGGTGACCAGTTGACCCCGAGTTCCCCTGGGGCCTCCCCGAATTCGACGGTGACCCGCAGCCTCGCCTCCCCTTCGAGCCCTGCCTGGTAGCTCACGACATCCTCCTCGACCACCCGGCCGTCGCGCACCCAACCGGCGACGCCCCGACCAGGCATTCCTGCCATCCAGGCTGGCACGATGACCCGGGCGAGGCAACGCGAGCCCCGCCGCGCACCGGCTACCTGTCATAGGGTCGCGCTAATCTCGGGCGCATGGGGCTGGCAGTGGCGACGCATGTATTCGCCGACGCATTGAACGATGATCAGGAATACGCCGATGAGCTGGCCGAACAGCTGCGGGCAATCAATGAGTTGCTCGCCGCGGAGGGACTGCCGCCGCATGAGGAGCCCGCAGCGCGCGGTGCGGAGACGGCCCGGGGTCGACTGGGCGGGGTGCCGTACAGCTTCATTCACTATCTGCGACGGGCCTATGCCCATGCCCGGGAGCATCCGGACGCACCGCTGACACCCGTTGCGGCGGGTGAGAATCCGACCGACGATCCGGTGGTGGATCGGCTCACCTACCTGTTCGATTCCCATCTGCTGTGCCATTCGGACTGCGAAGGCTATTACCTGCCGATCGATTTCGACGAGGTGCTGTATCCGGACGAGGCGCTCGGCATTCCCGGCGGGATGGTCGGGTCCAGTGCCCAGCTGCTGCGCGAACTCGTCTCTGTCGCAGCACATCTCGGCATTACGCTGATCGACGGCGAACTATCCGATGCCGAGATCGCCGCGATTCACGAGGGCGATGACGAGCATCCGTTCTACCGCGAGCGTGAGACCTGGCTGGTGCTGTTCGAGGAGGCCCGCGTCTCGATGGCCAACAACACCCTCATCACCTTCTGCTGAGCGGCTGTTAGGCTCCGGTCATGTCCATCAGCGTCCGCCTCGCTCCCGGTTGCCGCCCGCGCGGCTGCCGTGCGCCCGCGCGACGGGTGCTGGGGCGTCGGGTCCGGTATGTGATCGGATCCGAACCCGGACAGGTCAATGGCATGCGATGGCTCGGCGCGTCGCGCGCCGGACAGGGCGTTTGAGGGAGCCCGCGCTCCCTGCCCTGCCGTCTCCTCATCGAGCGTGTTCCCGACTCCGCTGTGAGTCGTGATTCGGCGCGCGGATACGCGTCTTCGTGACCCGATCCGAGCCAGACGACCCGGGGCCGCATACCCCAGGAGCAGACCATGACCAGTGAATTCTTCATACCCGACCCCGATGGCCGAATCCCCGGTGCCGAAGGGTATTTCGGCGACTTCGGCGGCAAGTTCATTCCGGAGGCGCTCGTCGCCGCCGTGGAGGAGGTGGCCGCCGAGTACGACAAGGCCAAGCTGGACCCGGCGTTCATCGCCGAGTTCGACGAACTGCTGGCCGACTATGCGGGCCGCCCGACCACCCTCACCGAGGTGCCGCGATTCGCGGCGCACGCGGGTGGTGCGCGGATCTTCCTCAAACGCGAGGATCTCAACCACACGGGTTCGCACAAAATCAACAATGTGCTGGGCCAGGCCCTGCTCACCCGGCGCATGGGCAAGCGCCGGGTGATCGCCGAGACCGGCGCGGGATCACACGGGGTGGCGACCGCGACCGCCTGCGCGCTGTTCGGCCTCGAATGCACCGTCTACATGGGCGAAGTCGATATCGCACGCCAGGCGCTCAATGTGGCCCGGATGGAAATGCTCGGGGCACAGGTCATTCCGGTCGCCTCCGGGTCGCGCACCCTCAAGGACGCCATCAACGAGACATTCCGCGACTAGGTCGCCAATGCCGACACCACGCACTACATCTTCGGCACGGTGGCGGGCCCACACCCCTTCCCCGCCATGATCCGCGATTTCCAGCGTGTGATCGGTGTCGAGGCCCGGCGTCAAATCCTCAGGCGCGCAGGGCGTTTACCCGATGCCGCGATCGCCTGCGTCGGCGGTGGATCGAATGCCATCGGCCTGTTCCACCCTTTCCTCGATGACGAGCGGGTACGCCTGATCGGCTGTGAGGCCGCCGGGCACGGCATCGAAACCGGTGCGCACGCCGCGACGCTGAGCGCGGGTGAGCCCGGCATTCTGCACGGTTCCCGCTCCTTCGTACTCCAGGACGATGAGGGGCAGATCACCGAACCCTGTTCCATCTCAGCGGGTCTCGACTATCCGGGCATCGGCCCGGAACACGCGTACCTGCACGATATCGGCCGCGGCGAATACCGCCCGATCACCGATGACGCCGCCATGCGAGCCTTTCGCCTGCTGTCGGCGACCAAGGGCATCATTCCGGCGATCGAGAGCGCGCACGCACTCGCCGGAGCCCTCGAGGTGGGCCGCGAACTCGGTTCGAACGGACTGTTGCTGGTCAATCTCTCAGGCCGTGGCGATAAGGATATGGACACCGCCACCGAGTACTTCGCGCGGCGGGAGGATTCCAAGTGAGCGGGAACGAACAACTGCTGACCGATACCCTCGCAAAGGCCGCGAGCGAGGATCGAGCCGCACTCATCGCGTATCTGCCCGCCGGTTTCCCCACCGTCGACGGCGGTATCACCGCGATCACGGCCATTCTGGAGAGCGGCGCCGACATCTTCGAAGTCGGTCTGCCACACAGTGATCCGGTCCTGGACGGCCCGATCATCCAGACCGCCGACGATATCGCCCTGCGCGGTGGTTGCCGCATCAGGGATGTGATGCGCACCGTGCGCGAGGTGTACCGGGCGACCGGCAAACCGATCTTGGTGATGAGCTACTGGAATCCCATCCAGCGCTACGGAATCGAGCGTTTCACCACCGAACTGGCCGAGGCGGGCGGCGCGGGGTGCATCCTGTCCGATCTCCCGGTCCAGGAATCGGCGCAATGGCGCGAGCATGCCGAGAGAATGGCTCTGGCAACGGTTTTCGTGGTGGCGCCGAGCAGCACCAATGACCGGTTGGCTGAAATAACCACGGCCGGTTCAGGATTCGTCTACGCCTCGGCACTGATGGGCGTCACCGGCAGCAAACAGTCCGTCGGCGCCGCGGCAAGCACCCTGGTGCGACGCGTCAAGGCGACCACCGGCCTACCGGTCTGCGTGGGGATCGGCATCTCCACCCCCGCCCAGGCCACCGAGGTCGCGGCCTTCGCGGACGGAGTCATCGTCGGTACCGCGCTGGTCAAGGCCCTACTCGACGCCCCCGACGCGGAGACCGGGCTGACCGCGGTCCGCGAGTTGACGGCCGCCCTCGCCGAAGCCGTCCACGAACGCCGGTAGAGCTCCGGGAAGCCCTGCGGCGAAAGTCCTCTCGTCATCCCGGCGCGCTCCTTGGCCGGGATGACGGGGGGAGGCATGGCCGGGATGACGTGACCGGATAGCCGTCAGCGAATGCAGGTGGTGCCCGCGGATAGTGTCCCGAGCACGCACTCCGGTTGTACCGAGCCGAGACCGGCGCCGACGTGCGGGTAGATGGCGGTCAGAAACCCGTACACGGTGTCCACGACCAGTCCCACTCCCAAGCCAGTGAGTACCGACAAGATATTGGGGTCCATATTCGCCCACAGTAGTCCCGACTTCGGGGGGCGAGGTCCGGCGACTTCTGGTTGTATCCCGGCTATGGCATTGCATATGAGCGCGGACGGGGATTGGCACATCGGTGACGACCCACTCGATCTGGATCCGTACCTGCGTGAACTGGGCGCGGAGGGCTATGCGATCCACGAGGTCAGACACTCGATCTGCGAGAACTGCGGTACCGACGTTTTCGGCGTCTCGGGCAACCCGGCCGAGGGCACCATCCGCCGGGAATGCCGCGGCTGCGGCACAGCCCATTTCGTAGCCGATTGTGGCGACGACTGGAACGACGGCAGTACCCAGCCCATGGTCTGCGACTGCGACCAGCGGGACTTCAATATCGCCGTCGGCTACTCGCTCTACGCCGCTGGCTCGGGCATTCGCGCTCTCGCCACGGCCGAACGCTGTCTGTCCTGCGGCCGCATCGAATCCTTCACCGGCTGGATGGTCCGCGGTCGCGATCTGCGCCTGCTCGACCTGGCATAGGACCGATCGGTTCCGCCCTCGTCCGCCAGCTCATAAATGGGTGGACGGGGGCGGAGCCGGTTGCTATTGTCCTTTTCGCCGTGAAATCGTCAGAGGAGGTGAGACCCATGAACGCTGTATCCATGTGGGTGCTCCCGCTCTGTTCACGGTTGCGCGATTGACGTAGGTGTCGCGGGGAGTGCCTGACACGCAAGGCATTCGAGAGGCACCATCATGCAATTCAATTCTGAGACGGTTGTGAACGGCGTCATCGAGCGCGGGTTCACCCTGGGCGAGATCACCGGGGCGCTCTGGTCCCCCGAACAAGGCACCGACGGCGCACCGCTCCTGCTGAGTGGCCACTCCGGCGGTATGCACAAGCACGCGCCGGGATTGGTCGCCAATGCGCGCTATCTGGTGACCGAATGCGGGTACACCGTGGCCGCCATCGACGCACCCGGACATGGCGATCGACCGCAGGACGCCGAAGACATAGCGGCCCGAGCCGCATTCCAGCGGGCCCATCAGACGGGCGAGCCGATGGGCCCGCTCATCGTCGAGTACAACACCTCGCTGGCCGAGCGCGCGGTACCCGACTGGCAGGCCACCATCGACGCCCTCCAGGAGCTGCCCGAGATCGGCCCCGACGCGCCGATCGGATACGGCGGCATGACGCTCGGCGTCGCGATCGGATTGATGTTGACGGCGGTGGAACCCCGCATCGCCGCAGCGTCATTCGGACCGGTCTTCGTCTATGACGCGCTGATCGAGGCGGCACGCAAGACCAGCATTCCGGTCGAGTTCCTGATCGCCTGGGACGATCCGCAGATCGAACCGCAGCCGACCATCACGCTGTTCGATAGCTGTGCGTCCCAGGACAAGTCGATGCACGCCTATCCGGGCGATCATCGCGGTATGCGCGGACTCGAATCGAGCCACCGAGCCCGCTTCTTCGCCCGGTATCTCGGCTAGAAAACATCACCGGTGATTCCCATCGCGACTCGCCGTCCTAGGCTGTGCGAGAGATCGATTCGTACGGGCGGAGGATTCACATGGTGATCGTCGCAGGCCACATCATTGTGGACCCGCAACAGCGGGAGTCCTACCTCGCGGAGTGCGTGCCCGTCGTGGAGCACGCGCGCAATGCCTCGGGTTGTCTGGACTTCTCGCTCGCCGCGGATCTGGTCGATCCCGGCCGGATCAATATCTTCGAGCGGTGGAAGTCGCGGGCGGCGGTCGAGGCCTTTCGGGGCAGCGGGCCGTCGGAGTCGCAGAACGCGCAAATCCGATCGGCCTCGGTCGCCGAGTACGACATCTCGGATGTGCGCGGCCTGAGCTGAATTCGGGCGATTCCGGCAGTGAAAGTTGCTGGACGTCTGCCTGATTCGCCATACCGGCCATCGTACGCAATGCGTACGGTGGCCGGTGTGCGTTCGAGCGATTTGCCAGCGTTTCGCGGGCCGCGCCGCAGCCATCCGCACTACGCCGACTTCGCAACTCATGAGCCCTTACTTTGCGGGGATTGCATCCGAAAGTGTCGCTGAGATAACGGAATAGGTATGTTGTGGGCTACGGTCTGGCGTGTTGCGCGAGTGCGCCCGACCCCGGTGTAGCCGACAGGATTGACGAAACCCCATATGGCCGTGATGTTTCTCTGGATACTTGTTCCTCTACTTGTGGTCGCGGTGGCGACAGCGGGTTATGCGGCGGTGCGCGTCCGCACCGAGCGCAAGCGCGCCGATCAACTGGCCGCACAGGTGCGAGGCTGGGAGCAATTGCTCGAACAGCTTGTGCGCAAGACGCTTCCGTCGGTCACCGAATCGATTCGGCGTCCGGGTATGCCGATCACCGGGACCGAGAGTCCGCCCGGACTCGAGCAGTCCAATATCGCTCCGCTGGTCTGGCAGACCGTCGAGTACTTTGCCGAAGATTTGCGCCTGCTCTGGGCCGAGGCTTCGGAGCAGGGCAAGCGCGAGGTCGAGGCACAGGCCCGGCAGGCGATCGCCAAGGCCGAGCAGGCCGTGCGCGATGAGGCGCAGGCGGTACGCGATCAGGCGCAGGGCGCGTCCCGCGATGTGACCGGCGCGGCCGTGCGCTCCTTCGGCACCTCGGTGGTGAGCCTGGGCGCGGACGTCGGCAAGGTGGTCAGCTCGGCGCTGCGCGAGCATCGCGATGACGCGGTCTACGAGACGCTCATCCGCATCGATCACAGTGTGCAGCAGATGATCCGGCAGGCGCAGTCCTATGTGATCGTCAGCGGTGGACTTCCCGGTCGGCGCTGGCCGCAGCAGTCGGTGACCGATGTGGTCGGCGGCGCCGTCGGGCGTGTGCGTGACTATCTGCGCGTGCGCACCACCCAGGCCGACCGCGTGGTGGTCAGTCGCGTGGTGGAGCCGCTGGTGCACACCGTGGCGACGCTGCTGGACAACGCGCTGCGGTATTCGCCGCCGACCTCGTTCGTGGACATCAGCTTTCAGGAGGGCCACCACGGCGTGACCATCCTCATCGATGACGCCGGCGTGCGAATGAATCCCGAGCAGCTCGAGGATGCCCGCCAGGTGCTCGCCGGGGAACGCTCGGTCGATATTCTCGAACTCGGCCCCGCGCCGAAGATCGGCTTCCCGTCCATCGCGGCGCTGGTGCGCCGCTACGGATTCAGCGTCTACGTCGACGGTCCGAACGCCTACGGCGGTGTGCGCGCCATGGTCTTCATTCCCGAATCACTCTTGGTCGCACCGCAGGACGTGCCGGAGCAGCCCGCATTGGCAGCGCCCATGGTCGTCGCCCCGGCGCAGGAGCCAACCACTGTGGAAGAGGAAGAAATCGCCGCGGCCCTCACCGCCAGCGGTCTCACCAAGCGGCGGCGGCGCACGGTGGTGCAGCCCAGCGGCCCCACCTCCGCTCCGATGCCCGCCCTCCAGGCGGCGCCCAGTCTGCCGCAGGCGCTCGAACCCGCGCCTACGCCGACGCTCCAACTAGCTCGACCGGAAATCGCCGTGGCGTGGTACAGCGGTTCGGTCAGTGGCCGTGTCGCCGCAGCCGAAACCGACCAGACCGAAGGGAAGAACTCGTGAACTCACCGATAGCGGCCGATCCGCAGACCGCGGTCCCCAACCCCGATAACAGCAACCGGCTGGGTTGGATGCTCTCGGATCTCGATATCCCCGGCGTCCGGTTCGCGGTGCTGCTGTCGGAGGACGGTCTGCGCATCGCGCACTCGGGCAATATCTCCAAGGACAATGCCGAACGCTTCGCCGCCGCGGCCTCGGGCCTGCGCTCCCTCGGCAAGGCGCTCGGTGAGTTCTGCGGCGGGCCGCAGGATCGCGTACGCCAGAACGTCACCGAGTACGACGGCGGAATGATCTTCATCACCGCCGCCGGCGAGGGTGCGGTCATCGGCGTCTCCACCACCCCGGAGGTCGATGTGGCGCTGGTCGCGCATCGGCTCAACGAGCTGGCCGCGCGGGTCGGGCACGAGCTCGGCGCCATACCGCGCGGCGGCGCCCGGCCGTGACCGGGCCGCGGCGGGATCCCGATCTGGTCCGGGCCTATGTGCGCACGGGTGGGCGTTCGCGCCCCACCCGGCAGCTGGACCTGGTCACCGTGATCGTCGCCGCCGACCTCGCGCTACAGGGTGGCTCGCCCGATGCGCGCAGAATCTGCGCGCTGTGCCGAGATGCCCTGTCACTGGCCGAGATCGCCGCACATCTCGACCTGCCACCCTCGGTGGTGAAGATCGTCGTCGCGGACCTGCTCGACAGCGGTCACCTGATAACCCGGACGCCCGTACACACCCTGCCGGACGTCAGCTTGCTGGAAGAGGTACTGAATGGGCTCCGTGCCCTTGCGGTCTGAGTCGGCGCCTCCCGGCGTCGACTATCTGGCCCCCACCGTCGTCAAGTCGGTAAAGCTGTTGGTGGCAGGCAATTTCGGCGTCGGTAAGACCACATTCGTCGGCAGTGTCTCGGAGATCAAACCGCTGCGCACCGAGGAGACCATTACCGAGGCCAGTGTCGGTGTGGACGATCTGGCCGGACTCGGCAGTAAGACCACCACCACCGTCGCCATGGATTTCGGCCGCATCACCCTGAATCCGCAACTGGCGCTTTACCTTTTCGGCACACCCGGCCAGCAGCGCTTCGTCCCGCTCTGGGAGGAGCTGGCCCTGGGCGCGCTCGGTGCGCTGGTGCTGGTGGACACCCGGCGCATCGAACAGTCCGATGAGGTGCTCGCCGTGCTCGAACAGCGCGGCGTGCCGTATTCGGTGGCGGTCAACGAATTCGAGGGCGCCAAGCGGTATCCGCTGGAGGAGATCCGCGATGCGCTCGACCTCGCCGAGGGCACCCCGCTGACGGCCCTGGACGCACGCGATCGGCGTACGTGCGTGCAGTCGCTCATCACCCTCGTCGAATACCTTTTTCATTCGCGTCAGGAGTCACGGATTTGACCACATCGACCGGGCCGACCGTCCTAGTCGACGGCATGCAATTCCCTTTGTACTCTGAGGAATTCGCTGCCGACCCACATGGCAACTACCGCGCGATGCGGCAGCGCTACGGCTCCCTGGTACCGGTGGAGCTCGCGCCCGGGGTGCCCGCCACCCTGGTGATCGGCTATCACGACGCGGTGCGGATTCTCAATGACCCGGAGCATTTTCCGGCCGATCCACGCATCTGGCAGCAGAATATTCCGGCGGACTGCCCGGTGAAGCCGATGATGGAGTGGTATCCGAATGTGCTGCGCAATGCGGGTGATGCGCATCGGCGGTACCGGCAGGCCAATGTCAGCGCCGTCGACGGCGTGGATCTGCACGGGCTGCACGCGATCGTGGAGCGCGAGGCCACTCCGCTGATAAACACGTTCTGCGAGAACGGATCCGCGGAGCTGATCAGCCAGTACGCGTTCCCGCTGGTCTTCGCCGGCCTCAATGACATGCTCGGCTGTCCGCCGGAGATCGGCCAGCGCGTCGCAGCGGGTATGGCGGCGCTCTTCGATTCGGTCGACGAGAACGCCGAGCTGGGTATGCAAATGCTCAGTGGCGCACTGCTGGAGCTGATCGAGCTCAAGAAGCGCGAACCCGGCGACGATATGGTCACCCGGCTGCTGCAGCACGACGCGGGCCTGGACGACACCGAGATGCTCGCCAACATCATCAGCATCTACGGCGCCGGACTCGAACCGCAGCAGAATCTGATCATCAACACGCTGCGGCTGATCCTCACCGACGACCGCTTCGCAGGTGACGTGCTCGGCGGAAGTCTCTCCACCCGTGATGCTTTGGACGAGGTGCTCTTCAACGATCCGCCCATGGCCAACTTCGCCATCTCCTATCCGCGCCAGCCCATGCTCGTCGGTGATACCTGGCTGCCCGCGCATCAACCGGTCGTGATCAGCCTGGCGGGCTGCAATAACGATCCCGCCATCGGCGGCGGTGAGCGCATCGGCAATCGCTCGCATCTGGCCTGGAGTCTGGGGCCGCACGCCTGCCCGGCGAAGTCGGTCGCCTCACTGGTGGCGCAGGAGGCCATCGACCAGCTACTGGACGCGCTGCCCGAGCTGCGCCTCGCGGTGCCGGTTGATGAATTATCTTGGCGTGCAGGGCCGTTCCACCGCGCGCTGGCGGCGCTGCCGGTGGTCTTCCCTGCGAGTCCGCCGTTGAATGTGAAGTAGGAGAGTTGTTTTGACGATCGAACCCCTGGCGCTGGATCTCACCGGTGTCGACATTCAAGGCGAGAATGCCCGCATCCGTGCTCGTGGACCGGTGACCCTGGTCGAGTTGATGGGTGTGCCCGCCTGGTCGGTCACCGATGCCGAGGTGCTCAAGCGCCTGCTGGCCGATCCGCGGGTGTCGAAGGATCCGGCACAGCACTGGGCGGCCTTCGGAAACGGTGAGGTCACCCCGGAGTGGCCGCTGTTCCCGTGGGTCGCGGCGACCAATATGTTCACCGCCTACGGGGCCGATCACCGGCGCCTGCGCAAGCTGGTCTCGCCCGCGTTCACTCATCGCCGCACCATGGCGCTGCGGCCGCGCATCGAGGAGATCGTGACCGATCTCCTGGATCGGCTGGCGGCCGCGCCGGCGGGTGAAACCGTGGATCTGCGTGAGGGTTTCGCGTACCCGGTGCCGATTCAGGTGCTCACCGAGCTGATGGGTGTGCCCGAGGATCGGGAACCCGCCCTGCGCATCTGCGTGGCGCGGTTCTTCGATACCGAGATCTCGCCCGAGGCCGCCGGGGCCAACTATGTCGAAATGTTCGGTCTCATCGAGGAACTCGTCGCCTTCAAGCGCGACAACCCGGGCGACGACATGGTCAGCGTGCTCATCGCCACCCGTGACGAGGACGGCGAGCGGCTCACCGAGAAGGAGATGGTCGATACGTTGATGCTTGTCATCAACGCCGGTCATGAGACCACCGTAAACCTTTTGGACCAGGCCATTTTCGCGCTCCTCACCCATCCCGAGCAGTTGGCCGCCGTCCGCGCGGGCGAGGTCACCTGGGAGGACGTCATCGAGGAGACGCTGCGCTACGAGGCTCCCGTGGCCCATCTCCCGCTGCGCTACGCGGTGGAGGATATCGAGATCGACGGCATCACCATCCCCAAGGGCGACGCCATTCTCGCCTCCTACGCCGCCGCGGGCCGCGACCCGAAGATCCACGGCGACACCGCCGAATCCTTCGACGTCACCCGCGTCAACAAGGATCATGTCTCCTTCGGCCACGGCGTCCACCACTGCATCGGCGCACCCCTGGCCCGCCTGGAGGCGAGCATCGCCCTGCCCGCACTGTTCAACCGCTTCCCGGATCTGGAGTTCGCCACCGACCCTGCCGATATCGCCCCGGTGATCGGCTTCATCTCCAACGGCCACCGCGACCTCCCGGTCCGCCGCACCGCCGAGTAGCTCCGGACGTCTTCGGGCCCGGCGGGGGCCGGGCCCGAATCACCCTGATCGCGGTATCCACCGAGCACGTCACCTTCCCCGGCGGCATCGAACCGGAAGTCAACTGAACGGCGTCCGGTCCGGACAACCCACAACGGCGTCCGGAACCACCCTGATCAGCTATTTCCCGGAGTCCACAAGGTTTCCGTAAGTGCCGCAACAGGTTCGGCTCCCTACTGTTCGAACTGCCGCTCAGGCAATCGCTCAACCGAATCAGTACGGGGGAACCAAATGAGGAATCTGCGCACCGCAATCGCCACCGCAATCGCCGCACTGGGCTGGACCGCCGTCGCGGCAACCGCCGCACCGGCACACGCCGACTATCCCGGCGCATGCCTGGTGTGGCAGAACCACTCCGGACGAACACTCGACATCTCGATGAACTACCCGGCCGGACACGATGGCGCGTGGACGGTCGAGCCGGGCGACTACGGCCTCGTGAGTGAGAACCATGTGATCATCACGTCGAACACGGGCCATTTCAACGTGACTCTCTCCGACTCGCGCCCCACCGTCTGGAATTACGATCCGTACATGAACCGAAAGGACGGCTGCAACGGTGCATGGATACTGACGATCAACTAGCCGACGTCAGTGTCCGACCACCGTCAGCACGAATTGCTGGGTCGTATTGTTCTGGGCCGGACGGCTCACGACGCCGTAATCCTTTTCGGGGATCTCGTGGGCGTCGACGTAGCGGTTACTGGAGACCTGCTGCATGGTGTACTTTCCGCCGCCGATGGATTGAATCCGCCACTGCTGCGTCGGATTGTTCTGCACGGGGCGGGTCACCAGGTGGTAGTCCAGGGATTCGATCTCATGGGCGTCCAGGTAGCGGTGGCTGCTGACCTGTTCCACGGTTCCGGTGCCGGTTCCGCTGTCATCCCAGTGAATTCGCCACTGCTGGCTGACATCGCCCTGCTTGGGCCGGGTGACGACGTTGTAATCGTGCGTGCGGTCATTCCAAGCATCGAGATAGCGGCCGCTGGAAACCTGTTGAATTGTCACGACATCGTCCGGCTGCGCGGCATTCGCGGTGGCGGGAGCGATAACCATGCCGACGGCGGTCAGGGCGCCGAAGAAGAGTCCTGCTTTCGCGCGGGTGATGAAGTGTGTCAAGTCAGGATTCCTCTGATCGAAGGGTGTCGCCATATCGGCTCAAACCAATGTTCGAGCAGGCGCACCCGATCCGGAACGGACCCTGAGGAGGCACTTCCACTCCCGGGGGTGAGCAAATCACCCCCAGAGAGTGGCCGTGGCAATCAGTTGGCCGAGGCGTTCAGCTTGGAGCTTCGGTAGCTGAAGCCGAAGTAGAGGGCCAGGCCGAGCAGGAGCCAGACCACGAAGCGGACCCAGGTGATGATGTCGAGGTGGCTGATGAGCCAGAGGGAGAAGGCGACTCCGATCAGGGGGACCACGGGGACCCAGGGGGTGCGGAAGGCTCGGTCGGCGTCGGGGCGGGTTCGGCGGAGGCGGATGACGCCCAGGGCTACGACTATGAAGGCCATGAGGATGCCTACGTTGGTCAGTTCGGCGGCCTCCCGGATGGGGAGGAATCCGGCGATGAGGGCGGAAACCACTCCTACGGGCCAGATTACGCGGGTGGGGACCTTGCGGCGTTCGCTGCTCTTGCCGAAGTAGGAGGGGAGCAGGCCGTCTCGGCTCATGGCGAAACCGACTCGGGTGACGGCGAGCATATTGGCGAAAGCCGAAGTGGTGACGCCGATTACGGCTCCGACCGCGATTATCAGGCCGAGGATGCCCATACCGACGGTGTCGAAGGCGCTGGAGAACGGGGAGGAGACATTGATGTCGGTGTAGTTGACCATGCCGACGATCACCAGGCAGACCAGCAGGTAGACCACCGAGGCGATACCGAGGCTGATCATGATCGCCTTGGGCATCAGGCGTTTGCCGTCCTTGGACTCCTCGGCGGCGGCGCTCATGGCGTCGTAGCCGTAGACGGCGAAGAAGGCCAGGGCCGCACCGGAGACCGCGCTGCCGACGCCGAAGGGGAAGAACGGGGTGTAGTTGCCCGCCTTGATATGGAAGGCGCCCGCGATAACCACAATCGCGACGATCAGCATCTTCAATGCTACGAGACCTGTTTGCACACGGGCGGATTCGCGGGTGCCACGTGAGAGCAGGAAGGCCAGCAGCAGGCAGAGCAGCACCGCGAACAGGTCGATCTTATGACCGTCACCGGTACCGGGTGCGCCCAGCGCCCAGGTGGGGAGATCGAATCCGATGTAGTGGGTGATGTAGTTGAGGTAGCCGGAGACCGCGATGGCCACCACCGAGACAATGGCGGTGTACTCGAGCAGCAGATCCCAGCCGATCATGAAGCCGATGATCTCGCCCAGTGCCACATAGGAATACGTGTACGCCGAACCCGCCTTGGGCACCATGCCCGCGAATTCGGCGTAACACAGACCCGCCGCGCCCGAGGCGACAATGGCAATGGCGAAGGACACCAGTACGGCCGGACCGGACACCTCATGGGCCACCACACCCGCCAGCGAGAAGACGCCGGCACCGACCAGGCCACCCAGGCTCAGCGCCACCAGCTGCCATAGACCCATACTCTTGTTGAAATCGCCGGTGTCCTCGGAGGTCACGGGCATTCGGCGCATCACCCCGCGCAAAGTCATGGGGGAACGCGGGCGCTTGGTTACGACAGTCATTGTCGTGGCCTTTCAGGTGGTGATCGGTAAAACAGTTGTCGCGGTGCTGGATTGGGCGCGATAGCGCGTGCGTCAGAAGATGAATCCCTCGGGGAACGGGTCCGACGGGTCGAGCAGATAATTGGCGGTGCCGGTCAGCCACGCGCGGCCGGTGATCGTGGGGATGATCGCGGGAGTGCCCGCGACCGTGGTGGTTTCCACTGCCCGCGCGTAAAACGTGGTGCCGATGAACGAGTCATTGCGCAGCACCTCGTCCCCGGCGAGCAGTCCGCGCGCGTGCTGGCGCGCCAGCAGCGCTGAAGTACCTGTGCCGCAAGGGGACCGATCGAACCAGCCGGGGTGAATGGCCATGGCATTGCGGGTATGCGCGGGTTCGGAAGCCGGGTCCAGGAACAACACATGCTTACAACCGGAGATGCTCGCGTCCGCGAGATGCACCGGACGGCGGAACTCGTTGATGGCCGCCATGATTCGCAATCCGGCATCGAGAATGCGATCCTTGTGCGCGCGATCGAACGGCAGCCCGAGTTTGCCGAGATCCACGATGGCGTAGAAGTTTCCGCCGTAGGCCAGGTCGTAGCGCACCGCGCCGAGTCCCGGGACCTCGACCTCATTGTCGAGACTGTCGCAGTACGACGGCACATTCCGCAGCGTGACCGAATCCGCGTGCCCCGCTGTCACATTCACGGTGGCGACCACGCGCCCGGCCGGGGTATCCAGGCGAATCTCGGTCACCGGCTCGGTCACCGGAATCATTCCCGCCTCGACCAAGGCGGTCGCCACCCCGATGGTTCCGTGACCGCACATCGGCAACAGCCCACTGACCTCGATGAACAACACGCCGTACTGTCCATCGGGGGTGGTCGCGGGTTGCAGAATCGCCCCGCTCATCGACGCGTGCCCGCGCGGTTCGTTCACCAGCAGCCTGCGCAACCCGTCCAGATGCTCGAGGAAATACGTGCGCCGCTGCGCCATGGTCTCGCCGGGAATCGTGCCGACCCCGCCCGTGATCACCCGGGTGGGCATGCCCTCGGTATGGGTGTCGATCGCGGAGATGATCTTGCTGCTGTGCATCAGGACAGTCCTTCACTATCGATTTCGGCGAGTTCACGCAGGCGGATCGGGGCGGCCAGGGGACGCCAGGCAGGCGTGGCGGCCGCCAATCCGGGGAGTGCGGCACCATCCGGGAGTGCTGCGCCGCAGGGAATCTCGGCACCGGGCTCCTCCCCGCACCACGGCGCGGCGGAGTTCCCGCTACCCAGAGACGCCGACGGGCACACTCGCCCCGGCGATCCGGATGCCGCGGTGCACGCACCGCCGAGGTGCGCACCGGCACGGACATCTCGATTCATCGCGGCCGTGGACTGACAGTTCCGGAGCCGCAGCGCCTCGATATTGGTGGCACACATGCGGCCCTGGCAGGGACCGAGACCCGCGCGAGTGGCGAGTTTGGCGGGGCGGTAGCCATCGCCCGCGGCGCGCGCCCATGCGGCGGTGAGTTCGCCGAGAGTGGTTGTCTCACAGCGACAGATCACCGTGTCGGGGTTGGACCAAGCCAGTGCGCCGGGACGGAGCGGGTGGGCGGCGGCCAGGCGGGTGACGAATTGCCGCGCGGTGCGGTGGCGGGCACGGAGTGCGCGGTCGGAGGTCGGGTCGGCTCCGGCGGCGCTCATTCCAGCGGCCCAGCCCTCGACGGCGGCGACTCGACTGCCCCCGATACCGGTGATTTCCCCTGCTGCCCACACGAATTCGGCGGTCGTGCGCTGGGAGTCGTCGACCACGACGAAACCTTCGGCGGTCAAACGCGCACCGGTGGCGACCGCGAGCTCATGCTGAGGGGTGAAACCGTGCGATACCGCTACCGCGTCCACGGGAATGGTGGTGTGACTGCCGGGAATCGGCAACCACTCCGCGTCGAGGCGGGCGATGGTCGCCTCCTCCGCCCTGCCGTCACCGGCCACCGCGACGATCGCGGTCGAGGTGCGCAGTGGAATACGGTGTCGCACTCCGGATCCGAGGTATTCGAACAGCTCGACCGCCTTACCCGCGCTATGCCTCAGCTCCCAAGGGCGGGCAGCCCACTGCCGTAGCACTCGCCGAGCCGGATTGGCCTCGAGCACGCCCAGGACCTTCGCGCCTCCTGAGGCCAGTGATTGCGCGACCGGGAGCAGGAATGGTCCGGTACCGGAGAGCAATACGGACTTGCCGACCAGTACGCGCTGGGTCTTCGCGAGGGTTTGCGCGGCACCGGCGGTGTACACGCCGGGCAGATCCCAGCCGGGAAATGGACATACCCGGTCGTACGCACCGGTGGCGATGATCAGCGCATCGCCCTGCACGACGCGATGTGTGCGCCGGTCACCCTCGACCCCGATCAGCAATCGCACTGCGGGGCAACCGCCTTCGGCATGCCGTTCGATCTGATAGACCGCCGCCAACGACAGATACTCGCAGCGCGGATGTTCGGTCAGCCATCGTGCGCGATGCTCGGACGCCCGGTAACCGTGTCCGATGGACAGTGGCCGGCGCACACCATAGTCGGTGGGAATCCGCCGGTTGTACTGTCCGCCGAGCGCCTCATTGGCATCGATCAATGTCACCGAAGCACCGTGCCGCAGTGCGGATTCCGCCGCGGCGGTCCCGGCCGGTCCACCGCCGATCACCACGACATGCCTGCTCATCGCTGCCCTGCCTCGGTCCGCGTGGCGATAACCCGGGTCTGCGTGGCAATGCGGTCGCCATCCCGAGCCGGTCGCCGACACAGCCGGATATCGGGCACACCGTTCACGGTCGCGACGCAGTCGAAGCAGACTCCGATACCGCAGAACACGCCGCGCGGTGCGCCATTGGGTGCGGTCCGCCAGTGCGAGCGGTCGGCGGCCAGCAGGACCGAGGCCAGGGTCTGGCCGTGCACGCCCGGCACCTCGATGCCGTCGCAGATGATGGTGAGCGGGCGGTCCGAACGACCGACCGGATCGCTCTCCGGGGGAATCAGATTGGGGCTCATAGTGCCGAGGCTCCTTGTGATAGGTACTCCCCTACGGCGATGACCGCGGGACGGCCGACGGCGAAGGGCGCGATATCGACCTCGCCCGGGCGGCCCGCCACAGCGTCGGCGAGCAACCGCGCGGTGCCGACCGAGAGCCCGATACCCGCGCCCTCATGCCCGGTGGCATGCCAGAGTCCGGGCAGTCGCGGATCCGGGCCGATCACCGGCAGATGATCGTCGACATACGGCCGGAATCCGCCGTACGCGCGCATGATCGCGACCTCCGCGAGCACCGGATACAGCCGTAATGCCTTGCGCGCGATGGCGGCCAGACTGTCCGGCCGAATCCGATCGTCGAAACCGCACTGCCGCCGGGACGAGCCGAGCAGTAGCGGACCGCCGCGCGTGGACTCCACCACCGCCGAGGATTGCAGTGCCGCATCCGAACTGCCCACCGCACCGACGTAATCGGCGTCGTAGACCTTGTGGAAGACGGTCGGTGGCATGGGTGCGGTGATCAGCACATCCCCGCGCCGCGGCTTGACCGCGATCGGTGCACCGAGGATTTCGGAAACCGGTCCGGACCACGGACCGGCGGCATTGATCACCACATCCGCGTAGCGGAAGCCGGAGGTGGTGCGCACCCCGATCAACCGGCCGCCTTCGATAATGGGTCCGGTGACGGCACACCGTGTTTCGACAATCGCACCGGCCGCGACGGCGGACCCGATCAGGGCCGCCGCCGCGCCGACGGGCTGGACCTGAGCGTCGTCGGGGTAATAGACGCTCGCGGTCACATCCCGGGTCAATGCGGGCTCCGCCGCCGCCAGCTGATCCGCGTCGAGAGACTCGCAGCGGACCCCGGCGGCACGCTGCCCACGGGCGAACTCGTCCAGTGCGACGGCCCCGGCCTCGGTGGTGGCAACGACTATGCCGCCCTTGGGTTCCCATTCGACCGCCGCCGCCTCCACGGGCAGCAGTGCGGCGATTCGCTCGAGCACCTCCGGCCATAATCCGCGCGAGTAGCGCGCGAGCTCCAGCTCCGGCCCGGGCCCCTTATCCGAGATCAGGACATTGCCCTCACCATGCGCGGTGGTCCCCGACGCCAGCCCACCCGCCTCACACACCCGCACCGACGCACCTTCGAGGGTGAGCCGATCCGCGAGCGCGCAGCCGATCATGCCGCCACCGATAATGAGCACGTCACTCCCGGCGAGAGCCGCCGCTCCGAACGAGTCGAGAATCATTGCGCGCGTACTCCATCCACCGATCGCGGCAGACCCAGCGGATTAGCCGCCCGCAACTGCGGCGGTAGCAGTTCGTCCGGCACCGACTGGAAGGCGACAGGCCGCAGAAACCGCGTAATCGCCCCGGTCCCAACCGATGTCGTCCCCGCAGCGGTTGTGGCCGGATATGGCCCACCATGCTGCTGCGCGTAGGTCACCGACAGCCCGGTCGGCCACGAATTCCACAGCACCCGACCCGCCACGCGCGCGGCAGCGGCGAAGAGCCCATGCGTGGTGTCGTCAGCCTGCTCACCGAAGACCGATACGGTCAATTCGCCGTGCAGCGACCGAGCCAACTCCAACAGCTCTGCGGCGTCCCGATACGTAACCAATAGCGTTGCCGGACCGAACATCTCCCGCATCAGCTCATCCCGATCAGCCAACACCGCCTGCGCGGTGGTGACCAGCAACAACGCTTCGCCCGGCCGCTCGCCGCGCAGTGTCCGCACTTGCGGATGCGCGCGCACCGGTTCGACAGCGTGGGCGAATCCCGCGGCGATCTGATCATTGAGCAGCTCACCGGTCGGAGGTGCTGCGGCGCTGCGCAATTCGTCCAGTATGGGAGCCCCCTCAGGCACCGCTACCAGGCCGGGCTTGGTACACAGCTGTCCCGCGCTGGAACTCACCGCCGTCAACAGGCCGGAGGCGATCTCCACGGCCCGGGCGCGCGCCGCTTCGGGGGTCACGAATACCGGATTGATAGATCCGAGCTCACCGTAGAAGGGGATCGGCACCGGACGGGCACAGGCCAGGTCGTACAGTGCGCGACCGCCCGCGGTGGAGCCGGTGAACGCCACCGCGCTGACAGCGGGATGCCGCAGGGCCTGAACTCCGGCGTCGCGCCCGAAGATGAGGCCGAATGTGCCACTCGGAGCACCACATTCGTCGATCACCTCATCGATGAGCGCCCCCACCGCACGGGACAACTCGGGATGGCCCGGATTCGCCTTCACGATCACCGGACACCCGGCCGCCAACGCGGAGGCGGTATCCCCACCGGCCACGGAGAACGCGAAGGGGAAATTGCTCGCCGCGAAGTTGAGCACCGGCCCGAGCGGAACATTCATCCGCCGCAGATCCGGGCGAGGCGCTCCCATGGGCCACTCCGGATCGGCGGAATCGATTCGCACGTCGAGGAATCCGCCATCCCGAACCACCTGCGCGAACAACCGCAGCTGGAAGCTGGTCCGCTTCAACTCCCCCGCCAATCGCGGCACCGCGAGATGCGTCTCCCGCACCGCCAGCGCGATCAGCTCCGCCGAATGCGCGTCGAGCCGCTCGGCGATCCCATCGAGCGCCCGGGCCCGCACCACCAAATCCATTGCGGCCCAGGCTCCCGCCGCGTTCGCGGCCGCCTCGGCAATGGCATCGACCTCCGCCACAGCGGACTCGGCCGACGCCGCTTCCTTACTGGTCATCGCGCTCCCACTTCCCGTATCCGGCATTCCGTGCGGTTTCGCCCGGCCTACCGGTAGCCCTTGGCCAGCACGTCCTGGGTGTCGGCGGTGATCTTGGCGATCAGTTCCGGGGCGAGCGGTACGCGCGGGGGACGGCACGGGCCGCCGGGGCGTCCGGCCAGGTCCATCGAGAGCTTGATGGCGTGCACGAATTCGGTCTTGGAGTCCCAGCGCAGCAGTTTGTGCAGGTCACGGTAGAGAGGCAGCGCCTTGTCCAGGTCGCGATTGACCGAGGCGTTGTACAGCTCGACGGTGGCCTGCGGAATAGCGTTCGGGTATCCGGCGACCCAGCCGACCGCACCCGCGATACCGAGCTCGAGCACCACATCATCGGAGCCGACGAGCACATCGAGTTCCGGTGCCAGCTCCTTGATCTCGTAGAAGCGGCGCACATCGCCGGTGAACTCCTTGACGCCGACGATCAGCCCCTCGGCGTGCAGTTCGGCCAGGAGGCCGGGGGTGAGGTCGATGTGGGTGTCGATCGGATTGTTGTAGGCCACAATCGGCAGACCGACCTGTGCGACGGTCCGATAGTGGTCCAGGATCGAATCGCGTCCGCCGCGATAGGTGTTGGGCGGCAACAGCATTACCGCCTGCGCGCCCGCCTCGGCCGCCTGCTCGGCCCAGCGGCGAGCCTGCAACGCACCGTAGGCGGCGATACCGGGCATGACGGTGAATCCGGCGGGGGCCGCGGCGATCGCGGTGGTCACCACCTTGGCCCGCTCGTCATCGCCAAGCGTCTGATATTCGCCGAGCGAGCCATTGGGGCTCACCCCGTGGCAGCCATTGGCCGCCAGCCACGCCACGTGTTCGGCATACGCGTCGTAGTCGACCGAGAGGTCCGCGTGGAACGGCAGGGTCGTCGCGACCAGTACCCCGTGCCAGGGCTTGTTCACCGTTGACGTGGTCGTTTCGGTCATGAGGGCCTCCATCGAATCGAGAGTCCGGGATGAGCGCCCGGCCGCCGGTGTCACCACAGTGCCGTGTGACATTGCACTGAAGTTAGCGGGTGTGGGCGGGGTCACGCAACCACTTGCGTGATGGCCATCACTTCTCTACGGTGCAATGTCACACAGCACTGAGCGATGGGGGTGCACACCATGACCGCTGTCGACGACACCGCCGCGACCACGCGGCAACCCACCGCGCTCTCGTTCCGCTATCAGGTCGCGCCGACTCTGGCCGGATCACCGGCCCCGCTCATCGCGATCAGCCTGTTGAACGGATTCCACAGCTCTTATCCGATCTCGCTGTATCTTGTTGCGGCGGCGATCATCTCGGTGATCGCGGTGGGCCTGGCCAAGGAGACCTCCGGTACCTCCCTGCACACGGTCGATGCGGAAGCCGCCGACCGGTGACGCGCTGAATGCAACGTGACATGGCATAGAATGCCTTCGACCGATCCGATCAGCTGACCATGGGCAGGAGTCACGTGAGCCTCGAGCACTTCACCCAGATGGAGAAGGTCAGCCTCCGCGACAAGGTTTCGCGGGCCCTGCGCGCGGCCATTATCGCCGGTGAGATGGAGCCGGGCGTGGTGTACTCCGCGCCAACGCTCGGCGCGCGGTTCGGGGTCTCGGCGACACCGGTGCGCGAGGCCATGCTCGATCTGGCGCGCGAGAATCTCATTTCCATCGTGCCCAACAAGGGATTTCGTGTCACCGAGGTCGCCGAGAAGGACCTCGATGACATCACCCGGATTCGACTGCTGCTCGAACCGCCGATCGTTCGCGAGGTCACGCCGCTGATTCCGGCCGCGGATCTGCCGCGGCTGCGCGAACTCGCGGCCAAGATCGTCGAAGGGGCCGAGCGCGGCGATCTGGTCGAGTACACCGCCGCCGACCAGATCTTCCACCTGGCGCTGCTCGGCTATGCCGACAATCCTCGGCTGACCGGTCTGGTCGCGGATCTGCGCGACCACACCCGCCTGTTCGGCCTGGCCTCACTCGCCAAGAAGGGCGAGCTGGTCGGCGTCGCCCGCGAGCATTTCACCATCGTCGACCTCATCGAATCCGGTGATCAGGATGCGGTGGAAGCCTTCCTGCGCAACCACATCAGCCAGGCGCGCGGGCGCTGGGCCAAGCCCGAGGATTAAGCGAACCGCCAGCGCGTCGCACCGTGCGGATCGGTGAGCGCGACCCCGACCGCGGTGTGAATCGTGAAGCGGTAGAGGTACCAGGGTCCCGGGCCGGCGCTCTGCGCGCTGTAGGGCGCGTTGACCGTATCCCCCGCACGCTCAGCGGGCCAACCACCGGCGCGATAGACGGCGGTCACCGCATCGAGCTCGGCGATATCGGTGGTTCGATGCGCATGCCCGTCGAAGATCAGATCGGCCTCCGCGAACCGATAGGCCAGCGTGCACGCCGGATTACCGATCAGGTTGCGCGACTTGAGAGTTCCGGGCCCGCTGGTGAAGTACAGGAACCCGTCGTACTCGACGGCCCCGATCCCCGTGGTGTGCGGCCGCCCGTCCGAGTCGGCGGTGGACAGGAATGCCGGAGTCTCGGGCAGACCGATCCCCGCCTCCGCCGATTTGCGCGCCCGGCTCCAGGACAGCTTGTCGTCCCCGTAGATATTCAGATCCTTGGCATCGATCGGGTCTGGCAGCATGACTCCTCCTTGATTCGTGATCCTGCAAATCAAGACGATGCGGCGCACCGGAATTCATCACCGCCAGGTGGTGACGGTCGCCTGAGCCATGATCGCCGATCCCATCCAGCGCCGGAGGTAGCGACGCAGCTCTTCATCGGTGCGCGGCGGGTGGCCGGGTGAGACGAAGAACGATTGCATGATGCGGAGCAGGTATTCGACGAGTTCGCGCAGGGCATCGTCGTCGTAACCGTAACCGCGCCAGTCGACATCGAAGCGTTTGATCATGGTCATGCCGAAGTCCTGCGCCTCTTCGGAGGTGATGCCGTCCGGATCGGCCGCGGAGTTGGCGGGGGTCAGCATGATGCCCAGGTGCGGGGTGCGCGGGACCTCGGCGAGGGTGAAGACAATGGCCTCGGTCATCGCCTCGACCGGATCGGGCATACCGCTGACCTGCGCGGCGAGCCGATCCAGGAAACCGGCGACGGCGGCGATGGCCGACGCGCGCATGAGGGCGTCCGCGCTCGGGAAGTAGCGGTACACGGTCTGGCGGATGACACCGAGTGATTCGGCCACGTCGGCGATGCTGATCTCCCGGCCGGTGCGGCCGATCAATTCGACCGCGGCGGCGACGATGCGGCGTGCCGCCTCGTCGTCACTGTCCGGCGGAGTTCCGCCCCATCCCCGCCTGCGTGCCACAAAAACCGACGTTAGCACGGGGTCGCGGGCCGACTCGATTTCTTACGAACATACACACAGACGCTCCTGTGTATGTTTGTATGGTCGCCATGACGGATCTGATTGTGCGGAAGATGAATTTCGCCTTCGAGGACTACGACGTGCCCTTCCTCTGGAACGAGGAGAATCCGGCCTTCTCGTCGATGGCCAATGCCGTGTCCTTCCTGGCCATCGGCTTCGAGAAGATGATCGTGAAGATGATCATGCAGGTGAAGCCGCAGATCACCGACGCCGAAGTCGCCGAGGAGGCGGACGCGTTCATGCGACAGGAGGGGCAGCATTCATCCGCGCATCGCCAGCATGTGCGCGGGCTGATCCGGAACTATCCGGGATTGCAGGAGACACTCGACGAGGTGATCGGTGAATTCGACCGGCTCACCGCCGAGACGCCGCTGAAGTATCGGCTCGCCTACACCGCGGATCTCGAGGCGACCTTCACCTCGGTCTTCAAACTCATGCTCGACAACGAGGCCGCGCTCTTCCGGCCCGGCGATGATCGCGTTGCCTCACTGTTCATCTGGCACTTCGTCGAGGAGGTCGAGCATCGCAGTTCGGCGCTGATCATCTTCGACTCCGTCGTGGGCAGTGACCTCTACCGGATGCGCGTCGCGGCGTCGATCTTCCAGCACGTGCTGAAGGTGGTCAGAATCGCCTGCGCGGGCTTCAATAAGCATGTGCCACTGGAGGAACGGCAGGTCGACGCGCTCGCCATGTTCGCGAACTACCGCCGTAAGCAGCATCTGCGGCGGTGGCTGCCGGGACTGAGTCCGCAGAACAGCGGGCCGATGCTGCGCGCCTTCGACGATCTGCCGCTCGGCGAACAGCTGATCGCATTGAAGGGGATAATCCGCAGCCAGCTGCCCAAGCACAATCCGGCCCACGAGACGCTGCCCGCACTCGCCGATGTGTGGTTCCGGCGCTACGAGGCCGGATATGACGTAACACGCTGGTACACAGCGGATTCCATCGGCTCGGAGGCCAATTCGTGACCGACCACTGCTCCCCCACCTTCGATCAGCTCGCGCATTCGCTCGGCTTCTCCTGCGAAGAGGCGGGCGGAATCGTCGAATTCCGCAACCCCTTCGGGCTGGAGAACTGGACGCTGCCCGTCCTCGAGTGCACCATCATCGTCGGCTCGATCCTGGCCCTGGTGCTCGCGGTAATTCGCCTGCGCCGCAATGGAGATCCCACCAACCTGGTGCTCTGGTTCGGCGCGACGGCCTACCTGTTCATCATCGAACCCCCGCTGTACTTCCCCGCGGCGTTCGGCATCCAAGACCATGTCGACACGATGTTCGCGCACAATGTCTTCACCGTCGACTTCCTGTGGGGCCGACTACCCCTCTACATCGTGGCCATCTACCCCTTCATGGCGACGGTCGCCTACGAAATCGTCCGCATGCTGGGCGTTTTCCGCCGTCACGGCGCATTCCTGGGCGCGGTCTGCGTAGGCTTCGTGCACCACGCGTTCTACGAGATCTTCGACCACATCGGCCCGCAACTGCGCTGGTGGGAATGGTCCACCGGCAACTCCCTCAATCAGCCGATGTTCGATTCGGTACCCCTGCCCAGCGTGGTGGTCTTCGCCGCCCTCTGGCCCACGTCGCTGGCCTTCTGCGTTTACTGGTTCGTGGGCCGCAAAGTCGATGCCGGACAACACTTCACCGGTCTCCAACTACTCGGTCGCACGGTGACAATCGGCCTCCTGGCCTCCCTGGGCACCTTCATCCTGCCCTTGCCCGCCACCGTCTTCGGCGCGGGCAGCACCACGGTCCGCGGCACCCTCTACGCCGCCGAACTGATCCTGCTGACCCTGGTGGCCATCCCCGTCCTGTTCCGCCAGTGGCGATCCCTACGCCGCGACCCCGAATCCCCGCACTACACGAACCCTTTCATTCGCTGGTACAGCGTCCTGTATCTCGCCGTCTTCGCCCTGCTCTGGGCCACCGCCCTCCCCGACTTCCTCGACGCCGACAACGGCCTGACAACCAACGGCGACCCCATCGGCAACCTCTGGTACACCCTCGCCTGCTTCGCCATCGCAATCCTCTGCGTAGCAGCGACATTCACCACCGCACGTCCTACCACCGAGGTCGCGAAACCCGCCGAACCCGCCGACATCCCCGGCCGGGCCGTGGCCTGAGAATCAGAGCCGCAGGTGCGTGGTCGCGAGGGTGTGCAGCGACCACCACAGCAGCGGGGCGGCGATGAGCGCGCCGAACAGGATGATCATGGCAATGCCGCCGCCGTCACGCGTAATGATGTGCAACACGAGCGATTCCACGAACAGGACGATCAAGCTCACTACGGCGACACCGACGGCCGCCCACATGGCGGCCGGTTGAAAGGTGAATCTGCCCACGGTCCACCCGAAGAGCAGTAGCACCGGTAGGACGAAGATCAGCCAGTAGAAGGAGAGTACGACCAGGTTCGACGCGTGCGCGACACGATCGGTCTCGCCCGCGCCGTCGACCGATTCGCTTGCCACCGTGCGGATTCGAGACAGTTGCACGGTGACGTGACCCACTCCGGCCAGTGCACAGGCGAGCAGCAGCGCGCCGTACCCCGCCGCGACATCGCCGGAGGTATCCAGCGGTGTACGCCAGGCCCACACCGTGGGCAGCCAGGAGGCGCCCACCATCGGACCCAGCGCGATAATGGTTTCCGGTCTGGCACAGAGCCTTTCACGCATATACCCGACCGGCAGCCGACGCCGCTTCCGACGGAACAACCAGAAGATCGTGAGCAGCGCCGAGATACCGATCACCGGCGTCAACCACCGCCAGTGCGCGGGCTCGGTGAACATGGACACGAACGCGATCAGCGCACTCGATACCCAGACCATGGTCGCCGGTCGACTCACCGCCATCCACATGCCGTCGGCCCGCGCCAGTCGCGGATCGACCGGCGCTGCCGCGGACCCCGAGGCCGGATGCAGTGCGCTCGCGTAATCCTCCAGATCCCACTCGATCTCCCACTCCCCCGCAGGCTCCGGCCACTCGCCCTGATGTCCGGAGCCGGGGCACATCACCCCGCTGTCATCGGCGCGATAGTCGTACTCGGGATCGAGCATTCCGTAATCCCGCATCTGCGCCATGCGGAGGGTGATGGCGAGGCCATGCCAGGACTCGTGACAGTACGGATTCGGGCAATCCGGATAGGTCGGATCGTCGAAGTCGTATCCGGTGCGAGGTTCGCCATCACGCATGCTGTCCTCGACGAGCAGATCGATCTCATCGAGCAGGCGCAGCACCGGATCGGGGCGCGGCGCACCGGCGTCCTCGGCGCGCCGCCCGATCGGGCGTCCCCACAGATCATCCCCCTGAGCGTCCACCTGCCGATAGTAGGTCGAGGCACCGACGCTCGAACACCCGATAATGCGGTGGACTCACCCCCATCGAGGAGTGCCTCAATGCGCCCCGAGGGCATCCAGAATCATCGGCCGCGCGATGGCGAGCGCCTGCTGCCAGTACGGCCAGGTGTGCGTGCCGTTCACGAAATCGATTCGCGCGGGAATTCCCAACGCCACCAGTCGATCCCGGAGCATCTGATTGGCGACCATGGTCATCGCCTCCAGCCCCATGGCGTTCACGGTATTGCCGACCCCGAACCGCAGATCCGCCAGTCCGGGCACCGCATTGCCGGTCGAGATGTACATCGGCAGGCCGCGCAGCAGTTCGGCCTGGTTGGTCGCGTCATTGCGATTCCACGCGGGATCCGAGGCCGGACCCCACATATCGTCGACATCGAAGTTGCCCTCATCGATCATGGCGGCGCGCATGGCCTCGTTCCACATCGGGAAGGTGGGGTGCACAAAGCCGGAGAACGACCCGGCGAACCGGAATTGATCACGATGATGCGCGGCCAGTGTGAGCGCCGCGTTCCCGCCCATGGACGCGCCGACAATCGCGTTATTCGTGCGCGAGACACCGAATCCGGCCAGATAGTCGGGGAGTTCCTTGGTCAGGAACGTCTCCCACCGGTACGTCGTCGCCTGATGATTGCTGCTGCTGGGCCGATACCAATCGGTATAGAAGCTGGAGTGCCCACCCACCGGGAACACCAAAGTCACATTGTCGCCGACGAATTGGCGCAGCGCGTCGGTATCGCTGGTCCACTGACTGTGATCCCCCGGTGCCCGCAAGCCATCCAGCAGATACAGCGCGGAGCTGCCACCACGCGCGGCCCACTGCACCTGAACCTTGATCGGCCCCATACTCGACGGCACCCAAAGCTCCTGGTAACCGCCTGCCGGAGAACGCAATACCGGCCCGTGCACCGGTGCGGCGATCGCGACCTCTGCCCCCGCCGAGGCCAGCAGGACCGCCGCCGCGGCAACAGTTCCCGCCCTGCGCAACCACCGCTGATTTCGAATTCGCGCGTCAGTATTCACCTGTAAACCTCCCACCTGGTCCAGGCCAAGTTACCGCAGTCGGCTCGAATCCCGCTGTCCCTCAGCGGAACTTACCGATTCGACTGGAGCGCGTGATGGTGGGTACAGCGAAAGCCGGGGCGGCACAGGCCACCCCGGCTCTTCCGGGCTACGGGATCAGCAACCTCCCGAGGAGGTCGTTGACCGCCCAGATCAGGTCACCGATGAAATGCGGGATCATGCCTTTCCTCCTTCGCGAAAGATACTTATCGATCAACTACATTCGCCCTGCCCGCCGGACGGAACGGACCGACAGGTGTGCTGATCAGATATTCGTTGCGCGCGTCGAGACGGATGGCCGCTGGATCCCCTCGGCCGAGGGTCGTTGCCGCGGTCCCGAATTCGCTTTGCGGGGTAGTCGATCGGGTGTTACTGTTCCGGCCGGTCGGACCAACTGGTTCGTCTGGAACGGTCTCGGGGGGTTCCCAATGTTCAATTGGTATGTCGGTCTGCTCGCACTCAGCGGTGTGCTGATGCTCGCCATGGCGGCGGTGAAGAATGGTCACAGCGTCACCTCGCGTTCGATCAATGCGATCTTCGGCGCGGTATTCCTGGGCTATGCCGGATATCTGGCATTTCTCTTCGACGGCGGCTCGTACCTGATCTTCTTCCAGGCGTTCATCGTCCCGATCATGATGGTGGTCAACTTCTTCCGCAATCGCACACCGGCGCCGAAGCTCACCGATACCCAGAAGGCCTGGCGCGAATACCAGCAGTCCGAACAGCAGCGGTAGCCGAACCGTCAGGACATGATCGATCGCCAGTCCCGCCAGCGCGTCCGGCCTTTGGCGATGAACACTCCGTACGCCAGGGCGGCGAGATACATCAGGACGTGGGAGTTCTCCAGGATGGGCTCGCTGTGCCAGGGCTTGGGCAGCAGGAAAATGCCTACGGAGACGTAATTCTCACCCCAGTGGTAGGCCCAGGCGCCGGTACCGACGAAGAGCAGGGCGGCAGCTCCCCACCAGCGCGGATTAGATTGAGCGCGATCGACGAGGTGAACCATCAAGGGGACGAACCAGACCCAGTGATGACCCCAGGCGAAGGGCGATACCGCGCAGGCCGTCATACCCGCGAGGGTGGCGGCCAACAGTCGTTCACCTCGATGGTCCAGCGCGACGGTCACCACGAGGCTCACAAAAGTGACGGCGATGGTGACCACCAGCCACAACCAGAGCGGTGCGGCCCCATGACTCAGATGAGCGAGCACCCCGCGAATCGATTGATTCGCCGGATTGGTATCGGGCGCGATGCGATCGGATTGGAAGAACGTCGAGAACCAGTACCGATGGGAATCTTCGGGCAGGATCACCCAGGCCAGGGCAATGGTCCCCAGGAAGGTCAGCGCCGCGACGGCCGCCGAACGCCATTGGCGCAGCGCGAGATACTGCACCACGAAGTAGCCCGGAACAAGCTTGATACCCGCGGCCACCCCCACGCCGATCCCGCGTATCCGACTGTCGTCGGCCCGCGAGAAATCCCACAGCACCAGCAGCATGAGCACCAGGTTGATCTGCCCGTAGAACATCGTGGTGCGCACCGGCTCCAGAAACAGGCAGGTCAGCGTGAGCAGCGCACTGACCCCCGCCAACCTCGGGGTCACCCGATAACCGAGTGCGCGCCAACACAACAGCACACACCCGAACAGCACGAACACATTCAACAGCAGTGACGCATAAGTGATCCAGCTCCACGGAATCGCCGCGATCGGCAGGAACACCAGCGCCGAAAACGGCGTGTACGTGTACAGGAGCCCGAAGAACGTCGGCTCGGTATACAGCGGCCGCCCCTGCAACACCCGCTCCGCGCCATCCCGATAAACGTGCGCGTCCAACCCCCCGGCCAGAATCCCGCCCGACTCGCTCATCCACGGATTCACCGTGGTCAACACCAGGACCACCGCGAGCACCGCACCCACACCCAGCACCGAAACCGTCGCACCCGAACGCTCGAACTCCCGCAACCCCACTCTCAACACGATTCATTACCCTACGTAATGAATCGCCCCGATCATGCCCCGGAAACCGGGGTACCGCGGTGCCCTTGCTCACCACACGACGCCGAGATCGCGTGGCGTATGCTTCAACACACTGTTCGTTTCTCGATGATGGCCCCGATGCGCCGCGAAGCATCGTTCTCATGAAACTCGTTCTCGCCCAAGGGATGGTCATTCCCGCCGTGCGATGACGGCCGCGCGGTTGCGGTCGCGTGGGGAGTTGCGGCGCCGCCCCGGGGCGCACGGATGTTGGCATCATTTGATCGCCGCGCCGCTGTGGCCCAAACACGGCGTGAATCTCGGGACGCTGCCGCGGACCTGCGATCACCGCACCGGGAAGCCGTGGCGGCGGGCGCCGGTGATC
Organism: Nocardia sp. NBC_01503; assembly: GCF_036327755.1. Classification (NCBI taxonomy): domain Bacteria; kingdom Bacillati; phylum Actinomycetota; class Actinomycetes; order Mycobacteriales; family Nocardiaceae; genus Nocardia; species Nocardia sp. NBC_01503. Next base: position 4,439,780 of record NZ_CP109596.1, on the reverse strand, counting down.
ACCAGCAGGGTCGGTGCCAGCAGGATCAGGACGCTCCAGGGAAACGCGTTGGGGCCGAACAGGTTCAGCAGGACTCCACCGACGACGCCACCACCGGCCATCGCGGCGTTCCAGAGCGTGACCAGCATGGCCTGGGCGGTATCGGCGGCCTCGCCGCCCGCGATCGCCACGGCGGTCTGCAACAGGGTCGGGACCCCGCCCCAGCCCAGGCCCCACAGTGCCGCCGCCACGTAGACCAGCGCCGCATTGTGCGCGGGAATCGCCAGCGCGGCGGCGGCCACCGCGACCAAAATCGTTGCGGCGATGATCGATCCGCGTAGCCGCCGGTCGATATGTGCGCCGGTGAACCAGATGCTGAGCATCGAGGCGATACCGAAGACCAGCAGTACCGCACCGGTCATCCCGTGCAATCCGGCCGCGTCCAGGAAGGTCGCGATATACGTGTAGAGGATGGTGTGCGCGAGCACGAAGGTGAGCGTTACGAACAGGACCGCGCCCACACCGGGAATTCTTGCGGTCGTTGCCAATTGGATCCTGCCGGCGGATTGTCCGGGAAAGTCGGGGACCGCCGGGAAGATCCAGGCCAGCAGGATGACCGCGAGCACCGACATCACGGTGAAGGTCACCTGCCAGCCCACCGCGTCACCCAGCAGTGTCCCGAGCGGAATACCGAGCGAGAGCGCCAGCGGAATGCCCGCCATGACGAACGCGATCGCCTTGCCCCGCAACGACTCCGGCACCAGGCGACGGGCGTATCCGGCGAGCAGCGCCCAGACCACCCCCGCGGCGATCCCGGCGACGAACCGGGCGATCAGGGTCAGCGGGTACAGCAGCGACAGCGCCGTCACGGTATTCGCCACCGCGAATCCGGCCACACCGGCCAGCAGTAGTCGCTTACGCCGCCAGCCCGCCGTCGCGACCGAGAGCGGAATCGCCGATACCGCGGTGCCGAGGGCGTAGACGGTCACCAACTGACCGGTCGCCGACTCTCCCACGTGCAGATCGGCGCTCATTCCCGGAAGCACACCGGCCGGGAGCGCCTCGGTGAGTACAGTGATGAAGGCCGCCGTGGTCAATGCCGCCAATTGCGGAATCGGTAGTCGCGGAGCGGCTTTCGCGGTGGTCTCGGGCTTTTCGAGTTGGATTCGATCGGTCATGCACGCATCGTCGAACCTTGACATCTATGTGAAGGTCAAGCCCCGATGCGGAGAGCGATCCGAATCACGATCCACCGCACGCGAACCAAGGGCGCTTTCGGTCCGAAACGGCAGCTCCATGCACCTTTCGCGGCGGACGGCAATCCCCCATTTGCCGCGGCCTCAATCGACTTCCCATCAATGTGAAGCATGCTAATTTCTGATCTCATGACAACTTCTCGGGCACGTGCCGCCACCCTCACGACCACCGCCGCCGCGGGCATCGGCGCGATCCTGCTCGCCACGGCCCCGAACGCCGCGGCCCTGGGCGACGGCTATGTATCCCTCCAAGGCTCGAACCCCCAGGTCGGCTGCGGCTACACCCTCACCAGCGGCGATATGGTCGGCGGCGGTAGCAGCTCGTCCAACGGCCTCGAGGTCACCTTCTTCGACGACGGCGCCACCATCGGCACCGGCACGGTGGGCGGGTTGATCGGCAAGGCCGCGCAAACCTCCTGGACCCCCAAAACGGCGGGCCAGCACACCCTCACCGCCACCTGGACCTTCGGCCAAGGCGATATCCACCCGCTGACCCCGCTCACCGTCCAGGTCCGCGCCTCCACCTCCACCGGCAGCTTCGGCTGCCCCCTCCCCAGCATCTCCGGCTAGCCACGCCTCCGATCCGGCCGCACCCGAAGCCGTTTCGCAGCTCCGAAAATGCCTACGGCCCGAGTTGAACTCGGGCCGTAGGCATTTGGAACGGGTCGATCAGAAGGATCCGGTGCTGGGCTTGGGCCCGGGATCGGTCGGCTGATCGGTGACGGTGACGACCTTGGTGGTCGTGGAGCCCGCCACGCCGCTACGGCCGGAGAAGGTCGCGCCGATGGTGTACGAACCCGCGGCGCCCGGGGTCCAGACGATGGAAGCCTTGCCGGTGGCGGCGACGGGGATATCGCCCAGGACGTTATCGCCCGCCTTGAACTGGATGGTGCCACCCGCCGCGGCCGGGGAGACGGTCGCCTCCAGGGTGACGGCCTTACCGGTCTGCGCGCCGGACACATCGGTGAGCACCGTGGTCGAGACGGCATCGCTGGAGACCGTGATGGCCGGACCCTTGCCCTGATAGTTGCCGTCACCCAGGGATCCGCTGTAGTCCATGGAGGTCGGCAGCGGGGTGTCGCGGGCGCAGTTGACGCCCACCTTGTACTGCACCTCGAAGGTCTGCGACTTCGGCTGAATATTCGGGTACACCGGGTATTTGGTGATGCCGAACTGGGCGCGCACCCAATCAGAGGACGAGGTGTCGAGCGAAACCTGGTCGCCACCCATCTTTCCGGAGCCGTCGACCGGAGTCAGGCAGGCCGGGTGCAGGTCCTTGACCGCGTAGATGTACTCGACCGGAATGCCGGTCCGCTCGAATGTCGTAGTGACGGTGACGATATCGCCGACAACCGGATTGGTGTTCGACACCGTCCGGGTGAACTTGCTGTTCCCGTCGGTCCAGGTGATCGATCCGGGCGCCGCCGCGGCCATACCGGGCATCGCCGCGACCACGAACCCGCCCGCGACCGCGAACGCGGCCATCGACCCCGCCACCCGCTGCATTCTTCTATCCACCATCGTTGCTCCCACGTACATCGGGTAACCCCTCGACATCGTCATCGAGGCGCTGAAACCCGAGTTGGCGAGATTAGATCACGGCCGAACCCCCTGCGGATCGGATTCCGAAATGATGATGGTTCAGATTGCGTATTCGGCGGTTCGCGCTTACACCGTGCCACGCGCACGGCTCACATCCGGCAAACGCAGAATGGGTCTATGAGGGATGTCCGATTCGGCGAACCCGGTGGATTCATCCGGGAGGTGCGGCTGGAGAGTCGAGCCTTGGCCGAGGAGTACCCGTTCACGTTGCCCGCGGTGCGGTGGCTCGCGGGGTCGGGCGGGCTGCCGCTGCCGCCCGGGGTCACCTTTCTGGTGGGCGAGAACGGTGCCGGAAAGTCCACCCTGCTCGAGGCGATAGCCGTCGCGGCCGGATTCAACCCCGAGGGCGGCAGCCGAAACTTTCGGTTCGCCACCAGATCCAGCGAATCCTCCCTAGGCGACCATCTGGTTCTGCGCTGGGCGGTGACCAAACCGCGCACCGGCTTCTTCCTGCGCGCGGAGTCCTATTACAACGTCGCCTCGGAGATCGAACGCCTCGACCGCGAGCCCTTCGGCGGTCCCCCACTGCTATCGGCCTACGGCGGCGTCTCCGCGCACGAACGCTCGCACGGCGAATCCTTCCTCGACCTGGTGACCCACCGCTTCGGCCCGAACGGGCTCTATCTACTCGACGAACCGGAAGCCGCACTGTCGGTCCGCGGCTGTATGGCGGTACTCACCCGCCTCGCCGAACTATCCGACCGCGGTTGCCAGATCGTCGTAGCCACCCACTCCCCGATCCTGCTCGCCCTACCCGGTGCCACCATCTACGAGATCGCCGACGACGGCCAGCTCACCCGGGTCGACTTCGACGATGCCCTCCCGGTCCGCTTGACCCGCGGCTTCCTCGCCGACCCGGAGATGTTCCTGCGACACCTGTTCACCGATAGCTGACCGCCATCCACCACGCGTCGAGTTCGTCTTCCTCGCAGCACCCCGGGGGTGGGGTACAACGCGCCGATCCAATCCCGAACCCGCCTATCCGACAACGGATGTCGCGAATGCAGCACCCGCACAGACCATTCGACCAGATCCTCGAGCTCGTGCATCGGCGCGCGCGAGGCTACCGCCTGAAACCGGCTGCGTCACGGTCGGTTCAAGGAGGTGGCACTCGGCCTCCGCGACGCGGTGTCCAAGTGATGAGTCGCGATTCGGGGTCGAGACCGGGGTTGTCCCCGATGCGCGAGTTCTCCGATGCGCGCACCATGGGTCATGCCGGGCAGTGATCGCAGGAGGCTCGGATGGCGAATTCTCATATCTCACAACCGGGGGCGGTGGGGCGCGGGGTCAGAACGTTGTCGATGTGGCCGTGGGTCGCGTCGCTCGCCGCCGCCGCGGTCGTCGACCTCGTCATCGGCGCTGTCCGCCGCTTCGACTTTCACGGCATCAACGGGTTCAGCACCACCAATTACGGCTGGCTCGCGTTCACCCTGGTCGGCGGAGTCGGGTTCGCATGGCGGCTGGCGGGCACTCCGCTGACACCGCTGCGGGTAATGCGACCACTGGTCGCGCCGGCGGTGGCATTCGCGCTGTGCTTTGTCGCGGTCACAATCACCGGGCTGGTGTTCCTTCCCAACCAGAGTCTGAGCGAAACGCTCACCACCGATGCGCCGGGGCGAGCGCTGACCGTCGGTGAGGTGGTGCTCGTATTCGGGGTACTGGCGGAGGTCTTGCGGGCCGCCGCCCGCGCCCGCCGGTGAAGACTACCGGCCGGTGCTGCCGTCGATCAGTTCGCGGAGGATATCGGCGTGACCCGCGTGCCGGGCGGTCTCCTCGATCATGTGGGTGAGGGCCCAGCGGAGACTGGGCGCGGGGCGTCCGGGGCGAGGCATCGGTGCGGCGAGATCCGTACAGCCGTCGAGTTTTTCGTTCGCACGCTCGACCGCGGTTCGATAGCGCGCGACGACATCGGCCACCTGATCCACGGCGGGCGCACGGAACGTCTTCTTCCAGTCGGTTACGTTGTCCCCCAGGAACATCGAACGTTCGACGACGGTCAAATGCCACAGTAGTCCGAGCAGGTTCGTCCCCGAAGACACTGCGGCCGTGCGCACTTCGGGTTCGGGCGCATCCTCGACCTTCGCCGCTACCGAGGCACGCAGATAGTCGAGGAATCCACGCAGGACCTCCATCTCGCTACTTCCCGTCCGCGGCGGCGGGGTGTCCTTACGGCGGCGTGTCGTACCGGGCATGGCGACCTCCCTTCCGGACCCAGTCTCACCGAACCCACCACGATCCGGCACACGATCTTGCCGCTTCGGCAAAGAGAGCGGTGCTCTTGACTCGGATCACGGTTCATGGCACGGTATGCGCAGAGCGAACACCGATCTCGGAGTGGGCATGAATATCGATATCTGGCAGGGCGCGAACCTCGCCCTCGCATTCCTGCTGGAGCTGGTCGCCTTCACCGCGCTCGGCCTCCTCGGCGCGCGCCGGGGGAACGGACGGGCGAGAAAACTCGCCTACGGAGTAGCCGCGGCGGTAGCGACCATGGCGGTCTGGGGTCTATTCGCCGCCCCCCAGGCAACTTTCACCATTCCGGCCATGGCGGTGCTGGCCAAGGTGTCGGTTTTCGGCGGCGCTTCGGTAGCACTTCATCGACTCGGGCATCCGCGAGCAGCGGCGATCTTTCCTCTGCTCGTGCTGGCAAACCTCGCGATCATCCACTTCTCCTGAGGTGGTTCGGCGAAGATTCGAAAACTAGCACCGCTAGACAGGCTAGCGAACGAATGCTATCGTTGCTCCAGCTTCTAGCTCTGCTAGGTATAGTTATCGGATCCACCGAGGAGTAACCGACATGACCTTCACCAGCAATGAACAGCAATTCCTCGCCGAGGCCGGAATCGGCCGACTGGCCACGGTGTCGCCCGACGGGGTTGTCCAGAACAACCCGACCGGCTATCGAGTGAACGCCGACGGCACGATCGACATCGGTGGTATGCGGATGCGCGTGAGTCGCAAGTTCCGCAATGTCGAGGCGGGCAGCCGGGTGTCGTTCGTCATCGACCAACAGGTTTCGCTGGAGCCGTACGTGATTCGCGGCATCGAGGTACGCGGCACGGCGGAGGCGCTCGACGACCAGGAGCCGCCGTTTCCGCCCCAGGAACGCGCGGTCATTCGAATCCACCCCGACCGGATCATCTCCTGGGGCATCGACGGCGGATCCTTCGAATTCATCAGCCGCAACGCCGAGTAGTCGACCAATCCACATATGCCACAAGGAATCTCGATGAAACAGCGCTATTACGCGGCAGCCCTCTACACTGCGCTCGGACTGGTGGCCGGGTTGTTCTATCGCGGTGACCGCGAATTGAGTTCCGAGCGGCAATCGGGATATGTACTATCCCTATTATGTTGATGAGCGAGGGTGTCGAGTGGGGGTTGCACTGCTGCATGGTGCTGACTTGGCTCGAGGATCGCGCGCCGATCGCCACGGGGAAGCTCGCCGAGATGTTCGAACTGCCGCCGGAGTATCTGAAGAAGCGGTTACAGCCGCTCGTGCGGGAGGGGATTCTCGAATCGACGCCGGGGATTCGCGGTGGATATCGGCTGGCGCGCACACCCGAGCGCATCACATTAATGGATGTCGTCGGGGCGGTCGAGGGGCGCACCGAGGCGTTTCGGTGCACCGAGATCCGACGCCAGGGAGCCGGGGTCACGGCGGGGAAATCGGAGTTCGCCAAGCCGTGCGGGATCGCAACGGCCATGCGACGAGCCGAGCTGGCCTGGCGGCGGGAACTGGCGGACCAGACCATCGCGGACCTGATCGCCGATGCTCCGGCCAACGCGTCGATTCGGGCCCGCCTCTTCTATGAGCAACTCACCGCCTGAGCGGCGGCTGTACGAGAAATCCGCCCGGCCTCACCGGCCGGGCTTTCTTGAAGGGAGAACCGGGATAATGCATGTCCCGATAATGGCGAAGAGCGCGGCGGAGTCGAATGGGTTGCGGCGCACACTGATTCTTGCTCTGGGCACCTTCGCCGTCGGCACCGATGCGTTCATCCTGGCGGGGTTCCTGCCGGATATGGCGACGGAGTTGGGGGCGTCCACGGCTACCGCGGGCGCCTCGGTGACGGTGTTCGCCGCAGCCTACGCACTGCTGTCACCGGTGCTGGCCACGCTGACCGCGCAGGTGCCGCGGCGCGCGCTGCTGGTGGCGGCGCTGATTGTGCTCGCGGCAGCCAATTTCGGATCCGCGGCGGCTCCGAACCTCGCGGCGCTACTCGCCACCCGTGTGCTGGCAGCCGTCGGCGCAGCGGCCTTCACACCGAATGCCGGAGCCGTCGCATCGGCATTGGTGCGCCCGGAGGCGCGAGCGCGCGCGTTGGCGGTGGTGGTGGGCGGACTGACCATCGCGACCGCACTGGGCGTGCCGCTCGGAGATGCGATCGGCCAATGGCTGGGCTGGCGTTCGGCTTTGGCCGCCGTCGCGATCGTCTGTCTAGTGGCCGCGGCGGGTGTCGCGGCGTGGGTGCCCTTCGTCCCCGGCAACCCGCGCGTCGGCCTCGCCACCCGACTGGCGGTGCTGCGCAACCGATCCGTGGCCAAGGTCCTGCCTCTGACCGTGCTCGGCATGGGCGCGGCATATGTGGTGTACGCCTACAGCGTGCCCGCCCTCGAGGCAGTCGGCATCTCCCCCACCTCGACCGCCTGGGTGCTTTTCCTCTACGGATTCGGTGCTGTCGCAGGCAATCTCGCCTCCGGCTACGCCACCGACCGATGGGGCGCGACCCGGGTGCTCACCACCGGCTACCTGGTGATGGCCCTCGCCCTGGCCCTCATGGGCACGATGGCCGCCACCCACACCCGAGCCGCCTGGCTGATCGGCCTCCTGGCCGCCGCGTGGGGAGCCGCCAGCTGGTGCCAGACCCCCGCGCAACAGCACCGCCTCATCGACGCGGCCCCGCACGAGGCGGGACTCGTCGTGGCCCTGAACGCCTCCTGCATCTACCTCGGCATCGGCGCGGGCACCCTGCTGGGCGGAATCACCATCACCCACGGCGCGACCACCATGTACTACACCGGAACCGCGCTGGCCTTGGCAGCCTTGGCCTATCTCCGCACCACCACCCGCGCACCGCGCTAGAATCGCTTGAAATGTGCTGTGGCGGAACATCATTTGCGATCGGTCGACCGCTACATCCCAGACACCTGGAGGTTGCGTGCCGATAGGATGGTTCAAACGCAAGGTACGAGAAGTCTCCAACCGTTTGCCGGGTCCCCGAGCGAAGGTCGAGAAGATACTGCTCGTGCACTACGGCAAGACGCCCGACTTCGACGAATCCCGGCGCCTACTGCGGGAAGTGGGTATCCGCGCCGACTTCGACCCCACCGATATCCCCGCCGCCGCCGTCGAGGCGAAGGGCGGACATCGAGCCACGGTCGTACACGCGTACGCCGCCGTGCTCACCCTTCAGGACAAAGGGCAGTTGCGCCCCAACGCATTACAGCGGACGAGCGCCCATGTCATCGACGAGGGCGGCGAGCAGCTGATCGTGGCGGTCGTCTGGAACGACATCATCGCGACCGAAACCAACGCGTGGGTCCGCCAGCTCATCCCCGTCCACCTGGACAGGGCCGAACGCGACGACGTCCAATTGGCGCAGGAGCGCAGCTGGAGAATGCTGGAGGACGAGTCCACGGTGTCCTTCGTGGCCGCCGCCCAGGACGGCGAAGGCAAACAATTCGACGACGTATACATCGCCGTAAGCCACCTCCCCGAGACCGATCCGCAGCGCATGCTCGAACACATGCCCAAGGGCTTCCAGGAATGGTCGACCACCATCCTGACCAACCTCGAAGCCCCACTGGACAAATCCGACATAGCCCACTGGCTACTGTGCACCGACGACAAAGGAACCCAAGCCGTCCACCTCACCTACCTCGCCCCCGGCAAGCACGCCGTCTACCCCTCGGACCTGCTGGAATTTCCGGAGAGCGAGGAAGAGTACAGCGACGCCCCCGACGCCGACCAGGACCCCGACCTCGTCGAGCGCCTGTCGGATACCCCCACCCCACCAACCGATTGACCCACTGGCGCGTGTCGCGAACCCAAACCTGGCCATAGTCAAACTATGGCCGCTATAGTTTGACTATGGCCGATCCGGTTCAGAAGACAACAATCCAAACCAGCACCACCACGCGAGACAAACTCAAAGCCCGTACCCCCGACGGGCTCACCATCGAAGACACCATCGTCAAGCTGCTGAATGCAGACGACGCGCGCCGCGCGCGCCGCCAAATGCTGCTCGACCAACGCTTCCGTGACGCTGCCGCAAACACCGACTCCGTCGCCCGCGCCAATCGTATGGCGGACACACTCGCCATACTCGCGGCCGGAGACGAGGCCACCAACCAGTGACCATCTATGTCCTCGATGACACAGTGCTGCGGGGATTCGGGGAGTGCAGCGATGATGCCGCCAACCTGATAGCCAGCCTCGATGCCCGCAGCATCCGCATGGCCATTCCCCAGAACGCACTGATCACAGCCGAAGCCGGCCTCTCCGACGAACAGTGCGAATACATCAACGCCGTCGTCGAACGCCTCGACCACATACTCCTCGACGATCTGACAGAACTCGATCACCTGTCCTCCACCGCACATGTCGCCGCATGGATCGGACAGCCCGAGGACGCTGCCGCCGCACACGCCCTCGCCCTCGCCCGGCGCCTTGACTGCCCCATCCTCACAATGAACGCCAAGCGTTGGGAGCACCCCCGGCTCGCGATCCCCTGGCAAGTCCGCATTGTCGAATTCCGGCAGGACGGGTGAACCGACCTGCCGCCCAGACAATTCGGCGAAGGGTTTGCCGTTCGAGAGGTGCGGCCGGAGCGATCTATACGGAAAGGCCCGGTCCCGATGGACCAGGCCTTTCGCTGTGGGCCTAATGGACCAGCATGCGAACCGCGCGGTGCTGGTCGACGGGCCGGACATCATCATTCGAGCGGTGAGTGCTCGGTCGTGATAGAGGCGGCCCGAAGCCTCCTACTTGGCGATTTTGGCGGCCGAGGGGTGCGGCGGGAGCTTGCGACCCAGAATCTCTTCGGCTTCGCGACGGCGCTCGGCGATCTGCTCCGGCGTGAGCTTCACCCGGGTGACGCGACTGGATCCCTGTGTCAGCGCACTCATCACTCGCCTCCTCGCACGATTGCTTTGATACGCCACATATTACGCGTGTCGTCCCACCCGACACCAACAACGAACAGGATCCGCGCGTCAATCACCAGGACTTCTCGCTCCGCGGGCTCCTCAGCGAGGTCGCCCAGGCGCAGGGCTGGTACACCCGCCTGCACTACCAAATCCAACATCACCGGGTCGACACGCGTATATGAATGTGGCGGAGTAGCTGAACCCGAGGTCGAAAGGAAGCCTTGGTGAATGATGTCTTCGTCGATCAGCGCATACGCCGAGTCCGCATCGACGATGCCATACTCCGACGCCTCGACTTCCCTAGTGACGCGCACCGCGCTTGCGAGCGGATACTTCGCCAGTCCCGATCTGATCAGGCGGATGCGTCGCTCTATCGCTGGTGTCATCGCGATCTCGCCCCACAGCGCCTTGTTGATGACGTCGTGCGCGTTGTACGTGTACGCCTGAATGACATCCGCTTCGCTGTCGCTGAGCCGGTCGGCCCGCTGCCCCGCCAGGACCGTCTCCGCCAGTGGAATCGTGTCGAAGCCGTACTCGTCGCCCTCATCCGTCACACCCCGGATCCTGGTCTACGCCCCGGCCGCACACGCCGAGATCGCATCAAATCCCACCCGACACGAGGCTCTCGGAACGAGATCGCAAGCGATCTGATCCCACCGCTCACGGCATCTCCGGACTGGAGCGAAAGTCCTTTCAGCTCAACGAAAAGAGGCCCAGCGCTTCCGCTGAGCCTCTTTCCAAGAGTGGACCTGACGGACCAGCATACGAACCCGGCCGTGCTGGTAGACGGGCCGGACGTGATCATCCGGGCCGTAGGTACCCGGCCGGTCGCGGGCGGTGATGCCCGATGACCGGCCACGACGAACGAAGGGCTGCGTTTGGGTCGGCGGATGGCAGCGCGGATGGGTCGGCGTCTGCTCGGCGTCCTATAACCGCCGCCCCAAACGCCGAACACGGGATCGGCATCCGCGCCGCTCAACACCACAATCCGAGGGCGGGGTCGAAATCCCGACTCAGTATCAATACTGAGGGTTCATCACGTGGGGGACGGCGAAACGGCCACGGCGTGCACTGCGGCGGGCATCCCAACGCCGGTCCCTGGTTCCGACTGCTCGATCGTGACCGTCGTCTTCTCTACCTGCTGAACGAGCACAAGGTGTTGACCACCGACCAGATCGCGGCGCTGGAATTCACCTCGACCCGCCGCGCCCAAGACCGACTCCGCAAGCTGCGCGAGATGGGCATGCTGTTCGCCTTCCGCGAGTCGCTCTACGGCGGTGGCACCAGCCAAACACGCCACGCCCTCGGCTACTCCGGCGCACGTCTGATCGCCGCGGCGCGTGCCGAGAAGCCGCCGACCCCGGCCGCGCACGCAGTGATGCTCGAACGGCTGGCCTGCTCGCCGACCCTCGAGCACCGCTTGGGTGTCAACGGGTTCTTCGCCGCGTTGGCTGCGCACCGCAACCCCGCCCGCCACCAAGACATTGCGAAGGTGGAGGGGTTGACGCAGTGGTGGTCAGAACACCAGTGCAGCGAGTTCTTTCAGATCGACACGTACTCCGGGGAACAAGTGCGGCTACACCCGGACGGGTACGGCTGCTGGGAGCGCCACGATCGGGCAGTGCGGTTCTTTCTCGAATTCGACACCGGCACAGAGTCGTTGACCACCCTTACCCGCAAACTCACCGCCTACCAGAGCTTCCCGACCGAGGACTTCGGCATCCTGCTGTTCTGCCTGCACTCAACCCGCCGCGAAACCACCGCCCGCGCCGCGCTCCACAAGACGCTGCGCGATCACCAGCCCGGACTCGTGATCGCTACCAGCGCCCGCGACCACGTCCATCCCGACGGCCCCGCAGGCCCGGTCTGGGCCCTGCTCACACCCCACATCGGGGACTCTGCCGCCAGTCGGCTGCACCTGGCCGACCTGCCCGAACGCGGCCCTCGCATCGCCCACCGCACGGGAACCCCCGAGCCCTACAACGAGGCCGCCTTCGACCCCTACGATCCCGACATCACACGCATCCTCATCCTCGACCGCAACCGGCGATCCACCGCGCCCGTAGACAACAGCATCGACTCCCACCGGGGAACCGACCACCCAACGCTCGCCGAGGATGGTGAGATCGAGATCTTGCCGCCGGGTGCCGCTTTCGACTGAGCCCGCGTGGCGCGAATCAACCCCCAGTCCGGGCCGCATCGAAATGCGTTTCTACCTGCAGTGTTCAACCCATTGGACGGATTTGTCACAGCGGACGCGATAGGCTGCCCACCTGGCGGCAGAACGACACCTCGAAATCGGAGACAACGAACCGTGCCGGTCTTCGGGCAGTCACCGCAGCCCCGACCTGAACCTGCGCCTTTCGCCACGGTTGCCGAAATGCCGTTCTATCTGCACTGTTCCACACTTCGCAGCGTTTCTTCATGGTCGCGGGTGCTAGGCTGCCCGCCCTGGGCGTGAGCGGTACCGGCGAGCGCGACGAGCACGGCCCAGCCATCCTTTGGGCTGGTGTCCGACCAACAAGATCGACCTCAGCGCCGCTATTGGCGGAAATGGCCGTCTACCAGCGCTGCTGGATAGTTTTCGGCGGTTTGTCATGGTCGAGGGTGCTAGCGTCCTCGCGGGCGCGCACCCCGAAGCCGTGAATTACCAGCACTGTTGGTTCTTTCCCGAGGCTTGTCACAGCCCTCGCGATAGGCTGCCGTTGTCGCCGCTGAGGCCGCCCGCAGTCACCCGTCCAGGTCCGACGAAACTGCCACCGGCCCGAAGCTGAACCTCGCTCACCCAGGCCGGCAGCGTCCGACACGGTCGACGTCGCCGCCGTCAATTGCTCACGACGTCGTTCGAGAGCACACCCCCCTTTGTGCTACGTCCGATTCGCACCGAATCAACTGTGGCACTTGCTATTTCCATCCACACCACCGATTCCGGGTTCGCGCCCGCAGCGGTGGCCCCGTTCCTCAGCTGCTGAAGCAGCGCACCTGTATCCCAAAGCCGAAGGCACCCACGACAAGTCGGGTGCCTTCGGCATTTCTGTATCACGAAGTGGAGTTCGTCATGACAGCAGTGCCGGTCGGCCCCCCGGTCACCACCACCAACGACAACGGCCAGAAGGTGACCACCACCCACCTGTCGGACGGAACCATCCAGGTCGACACCCAAACCGGCGGCGACGAAGGCGCGCATCGACCTACGACCACAACCGAAATCAAGATCGACCCAGCCTGGGCCGCCGCGTTCAGAAAGCCCGAGGACCAGGACAAACCTCTGCCCGCGCCATACCAGCCGAAGCAGCCGCTCAGTCCCACGATTCAGATGATGACGGGACTGGATGCCAACGGCAATCCGAGTACCGACACCGGCTCGCCTCCGACGAGCATGAATCCGTACGACCCGACCGGAGCCCTTGGAATTCAAGTGGATTCCAACGGCCACCCGATCGTGCCGGACAAGCAACAACCCACGCGGCCCTTCACCATCTACGACATCACCGGGATCGGTCCTGACGGCAAGCCCATGCCCGACGATCCGCTTTATCACGCGAATGGCAATCCCTACGATCCCTCGGGACTGTTGGCGACCGATTCCCGCTTGGGAGGGCTGACCGATCGGCTCCTGCCTCCCGATCCGCACGACGCAGCCGAGATCACCTCAATACGGGCGGTAGACAGCCAGTTTCCCGAGCTCACGCCGGAGCTGCTCGAGGCCCGGCGTCATCACGCCCAACCGGGCAGCTCGTGGGTCTCCACACACGGAGCCATCGTGACGGTGACCGACGACGGCGGCCTGAGTATCAAGATGCCGAACGGGCTCCTGTACCGCGAAGTCACCGACGTCGTCGGTCAGACAGGTGCCACGACCACACGAGGAATCGTCGAAGTACCCGGCCAAGACGCTGTCGTGGCCAGCCGGACCGAACATGTGCCCACCGCAGACGGACGAAGCCATGACGTTGTCTACGGACCCGACAACACCATCACCGGAATTCTCCAAACACGCGACGGAACAAACCGCGTCTACCTACCGGAGAAGAACTCCGAGGGCAAAACGATCGACGGACAATACGTGGACATCGTCGGCGATCGCCAACTACGCATCAACCTGATCGACCCCGTCACCGGGAAGCCGACATTCATCGAGAGCGAGACCCGCCCGGACAAGGATCCCGCACACGGCGCGTTCAGCCCTGAACACTCGAGAACTACGACAGATACCTTCTACCCCGACGGACACCACACATCCGTCACGGAAATCGACGATGCACACCAACCCACAATCCAAACTGTCGTCTACGACAAAGACGGCCACGCGCACACCGTCATTACCGACAAGAACACCGGACGAGTAATCGCGGACTTCCCGACCGCGCCCCAAGAGGGACTCCAGGCCGACGTAATGGGCCTGATCCCCGATATCAAGCACGATGCCGAAGTCCTCGGCGGTGTTCTGGGCGGCGGTTCGGCATACGGGCTCGGCGACGCGGCCTTGGCCGGTCTCGACATAGCGTCCCTGATTCCTGATGTCGGCCCTCTCGCGCAGGCGGCAGTGAAAGGCGCCTCCACGGTTGGCCGTAAAGCATTACTTTCGGCATTGGCTCGGGGCGCAACCGAGGAAGAGGCCAGAACCGAAGCCCAACAAGCAATCACGAACTACCTCAGAGACGAACATGGCATCGGCGCTGGCACCGATACCGGGCACGGACTCGACGGCGCGGCCGATACCGGGCACGGACTCGACGCCGCGGCTGATGCAGCCCACGAACCCCACGGCGGCAACGGAGCCCACACGGACAACGGCGCAGAGCCGGAAAGCGGTGCACCACACGACGAACCACAAAACCACAACGGACGAAACAACGAACCGGCCACCGACACGCACACCGAACACGAGCCATATACCGGGCCATCCGAGGAAGCGCCTCCGGGCGTGTACCCCGCCAACATCAAAGAGGTCCAAGTAGGACCCAACGTCCAGTGGCAGGACATCAACACCAATAAGTTCGTCAAGATGCCGGAGTGGGCCAAGAACCCACCCACCAAATATGCCAAAGCGAGTCACACGCCAGAGCAAGAGTTCTCGCTCACATCGCAAGCAAAGAATGATATTACGAAGGTCCAAATAGAAAAGGACGCCAAGGATATAGAGATAGGCGACCTTCGTGCCAAGCGTGACGATATCGCAACAAGTCTAGGAATTGACAAAACTAAGCTGACGCAGAAATATCTTGCGGGACAAGAGGATGATCTACTCCAACAGGGTGTTTCAATTGCTGATATCGAACGTCTAAAATCCGCCATGTCCGCGGCCAACAAGGCGGAAAACCAGGCGAATAAGCTGACCGAGAAGATGGGTATGATCGCAGCTCGCGATTACATCCGGCAGATGGGTGGCGAAGTCATCACCGGCCTGGACGACTCACTAGCCGGCTCGGGCACGCTCGACGTGGTTGGCATCGTGAACGGCAAACTCGTGGTCATCGAGGCAAAGGGCGGCGGTGCACAGCTGGGCGAACGGTGGGTCAACGGAGAAGCCGGACAACTGATCCGGGTGCAGCAAGGCACGCGACAGTATCTCCAGTGGATGCTCCACAACGACCCCGAATTGGCGAAGGCTCTCGCAGAGCGTGGCCTGCTCGACGCGGCCCGCAACGGCGACATGGACGTGATCTATGACATGGTTCGATACAACCCGAAGGTTGGTCGACCGCAGTGGGCGAGATTCAACAGCGAGGAAGACGCAGCCGTACCGCCCGAGGCCATCAGACAGATACGCCAACCGGGGCAGTCGGACCCCGCCGCCACAACACCGGATCCGCCACAGGGTTCGGATATCGCCGCACGGATGCCCCTGCTGGCCGCGCTGACCCCGTGGAACAATCTGCCGACAGACAACAGTTCTGACCCGTCTCCCTCGCTCCCATCGTTGATGGAGTCGGCGATGCAGACGATGCTGTCGTCGCTGAGGACCCAGACGGCATTAGCGCTGCCGTTTATGGGAATTCCCACCCCATTGACGCCGGGTGGAAACGACAATTCCAAGCGTACGGACCAATCGTTGACCCTGAATATCACCACTCCCACACGGCAAGCCGGACAATTCGGCGACACCGAGCGCCACAAGTGCCTCGCCTATGCTGCCAGCATCCGCCTGTAGCTCCGTAAGCTCAGACACCTTCGAACAGGAAGTATTCTTCGAACATGCAGGTCGACATCGACAAGATCGCCGAAAAGGTCAGCGTGGCAGCACGATTCGACTGGACGTGGACCGATGCGGACCTCGACCGCTTCTGCGCGGCCGAGGGCTGGCGGATCGCCGAGCGCACAGGACCCAGTGCAGTCCTCACAACTGATCTCAAGTTGCCACGGCCCGAAGCGTGGTGGCGTGCCGAGGATGGCCGGGTCAACCGTGTGCTCGCGTTCGTTGCTGACGGGCTCGACGCCACCGATAGCGAAACCTTGCGGCGGGTCTACGACCAATTCGCCGATATCAGTTCCGCAGTCGAATCAGTTGTGGGCCCTCCGACAGATCGCAAGGCTGGGGCCGACGGCGAAATCCGGTGGGCGCTCCCAAAAGTCGTGATCACGCTGCGTCTCGTCAAGAGCACCAGCCTTTTTCTCCACTTCACCAATCCGGAATATCAGGCATGGTTGGACGCGCCCGATGAGGAGGCGATTTGATGGTCACGAGTATCGGCGATTGGTTGTCCTTCAGCGCCGCGTTGGCGTTAACCCTCGCACGGATGCCGACAAACGGCTGCCTAATCCTCACGGCTCCAGGCAACCGATTTGCACAGTTCACAATGGTCCCGGAAGGACTGTGGGCAGAAGTCGCAGACGATTCTGCTCTCACCGACAGCTATCACATCCTTCCGGACGAGCGAGATCAGCTGACGGCCGACGGCTGGAATCCGCCGTCTGAAGGAGGCTCGCCCAACTGGAATCGCCAACTCGGGTGGCCCACACGCTATCCGGACTACGAGACTCTCGCCGAGCGAGTCGTCGCGGCGCTCCATCACGTACTGAAGGTCACCCAGCCGACCGAGCTGAGCATCGACTCGTGGGTGAACTTCTCCGAAGAGGAGATCGACGTCAGCGCACTCGCTTGAACATCGTGACGCCTGCGATAGAGCACTTCCGCCAACGGCGGCGGCGGCGGTCGGCCAGCAATTGACCGACCGCCGGGGGCGCATCCTCGTCGCGCTGCGGTAGCCCGCGGGCGACCTCGCTGAGGTAGCGCCACGGAGGGGCACGGCCACGATGTGATCGGCGTCGATAGAGCGGGCCGCGCGCAGTGCGTCGCCGGGCTGGCGCAGTTCCACACCGAGAGTCGTTGCGAGCGCGGCGATCACCGGCTGGGAGAAGCTGGCCTGCACGTGCCCGATAGGTCGGACCGAATCCGGCTGTGATTCTGCAGGCTCAGACACCTTCGAACAGGAAGTATTCTTCGAACATGCAGGTCGACATCGACAAGATCGCCGAAAAGGTCAGCGTGGCAGCACGATTCGACTGGACGTGGACAGATGCGGACCTCGACGGCTTCTGCGCTGCCGAGGGATGGCAGATCACTGAGCGCACGGAGCTCGGCGCAGTCCTCACGACCGATCTCAAATTGGATCGATCCGAAGCTCATTGGCACGTTGACGAAGGATCGGTCAGCCAGGTCATCGTGTTCATAACCGACAGCCTCGACGCCACTGACGGTGCGGCGGTGCGGCGCGTCTACGACCAATTCGCTGACGCCAATTCCGCCGTCGAATCGGTGGCGGGAGCTCCCACACAACGTAAGGCGGGAGCCGACGGCGCGCCGAACTGACTACTGTCACGGGCGAGCTCACGAAGGCTCAGCAGGCGATCGACCGCTACCTGAACGCCTTCGAAAACGGCACTCTAGACCCCGAACTCCTCGCCGTACGACTCGGCGAATTGCGCGCCAAAACAAACCAACTTGCTACTCGCCGCGACGAACTCACCGTCACCCTCGACAGCGAACCTGTCGCCCCGGAGCCCGCCGCGCTGGACGGCATCGCCGACCACATCGCCGACATCATCATCAATGGGACCCGCACCCAGGCCAAAGCACTCATAGAGACGCTCGTCGCCCAGGTCACCATCACCGGACCCGACCGCCTCGTTCCCACCTTCCGCATCCCTCAACGCGGAAACGACATTGGGGCTGGTACCGCTTCCGCGGTACCAGCCCCAATGGAGTCGGTTCGTGCAATGCCACGATTGGTGGAGCTAAGGGGATTCGAACCCCTGACCCCCTCACTGCCAGTGAGGTGCGCTACCAGCTGCGCCATAGCCCCGTTGCCCGAGCGCTCCGGGCGACTGGGAGAAATTACCCGGGAGCAGGGGTGAACTGCAAATCCGCTGGTTGGCGGGGTTGATGCCGGTGATCAGGTGAGCGGCTGAGGTTTTGCTGAATGTGTTGGGGGGCACGGAAATATGGGGGGTGCGGTGGGGTGGGGCGCGCGTAGACTCGGCGGGGATTCGAGGTTGTCCTAGGTGGGCCGAGGGAGCGCGGTTCATCGGGCTTGGAGGGATCGTACGCGGTTGAGGCTGATCAATGGCCGGTATGAGCTTCGGGAGCTTGTCGGCAGAGGGGGTATGGCCGAGGTCTGGGACGCGTGGGATCGGCAGTTGCGTCGCCGGGTTGCGGTGAAGGTGCTCGACTCCGGGAGTTTGATGCCGCTCGAGCAGGATGAGCGGATCCAGCAGGAGCGGTTCGAGCGCGAGGCGCATATCGCGGCGCAGATGAACTGCGTGAACATCGTGATGGTGCATGACGCGGGGGTGTTCGTCGAAAACGGGCGCAGGTACCCGTTTCTGGTGATGGAGTTCATCGCGGGCGAGAACCTACGACAGCAGCTGCGGTATCGGGAGAATTGGGCGCTGCCCAGCCTGCTACGGGTGCTGACCGATGCGCTGAGCGGGCTCGTGTACGCGCACTCCAAACAGGTGGTGCACCGGGATATCAAGCCCGAGAACATCATGATCTGCCGGGACGGGACCGCGAAGCTCGCCGATTTCGGCATCGCCATCGAGATGCGGGAGAACATTCAGCGCCTTACCCAGGTGCATCGTGCCCTTGGCACACAACAGTATTCGGCCCCGGAGTACCTGCACCACGGACAGATCACGCATCTCAGCGATGTGTACTCGTTCGCGGTGGTCTGCGCGGAGGTGCTCAACCACGCATACGGTCCGGCCGGAATACCGGATGAGATCAAAGTCGTACTGGAGCAGTCGCTTTCACCGGATCCGACGCAGCGGCATCGCTCCGCGGCCGAATTCCAGCACTATTTCCGCGGAGCCATCGAACGGTCCACGCGGACCGGACGCACCTCGATGCCCGCCGCCCCGGAGTACCCCGGACCCACCCGGACCTCGGTGCTGGCCCCGGGCGTCCTGCTCGAGCCGGAGCCGGAAGTCCCTGACCCGCTGGCCTATTCGTCCACCTGGAGTTTCCTGGCCGCACCCATCGTGGCCTCCAGACAGAGACTGCTGGCCGGATTGTCCACCGATGACCACCGTTTCGTCGCCGCCCTGCTGGCCACCACCGCCACACTCGGAATCCTCCTGGGCGGCTTGGCATTCACGCTGCTCACCTGGGTGGTCGTCGAGATCGGAAAGCTGTTCTAGGGTGATGAGAAATCGGCAAGTCGGTATGGCCTGGCAGCGCTACCTGTATCCGGGATCGCGGGCCTCACATTGGCTTCGACTCGGCGTCCGCGTCGGCGTGACCTGCTTCGTACTGACCATCGCGATACTCACCTTCGCGGTGCTGTCATGAGGTGCACCGCGTGAGAACCGTCTGCCTGAACTGCCTCACCGAATTCCGCTACGACCGCGAACGCAATCGCTGGTACACGGTCATCCGCCAGCGCAACGGCGGTTTCGCCAAGCAGATCGAAACCTACTTCGACAAGCTGAACCTGCGCTGCCCCAAGGGATGTGAACTCGACCCGGTCACCCTCGACCATCCCACCAAGGTGATCGGATTCGTCGGCGAATCCGCCTCGTCCAAAAGCCATCTGATCGTCTCGATGATCCATTCGATGATGAACGATCCGCGATTGGCCGGCCAGTTCTCCTTCATCGTCTCGCCCAAATCCGCGAGCCTGTGGACCGCTCTGGAGGCCCGGCTGCTGGACCGGCGGGCGCTCGACGCCACCGGCCCGCGCCGCATGGCCATGGATCAGACCCAGCGTACCGACGGCATCGCCATGAATGCCCAGCGGCAGTCCCAGGGCCACACCTGGGCGGGTCTGGAACAGCGCAGACCCATTCTGGTGACGGCGTATTCGGTGCATACCGCCAGCGCGGTGAACCTGGCGTTCATCGATGTGGCGGGCGAGGATATCGCCGACGGCGCGGTGGCCGCGCGGGTGAGCCCGCACCTGGCGGTGGCCGACTTCCTCTGGTTCGTGGTGCCGTCCACGCTCAACAAGCAGTATCTGGCGCTCATGCGCGAACAGGCCGATCCCGATGATCAGGAGAGCCTGAACAATATTGTCGAGCATTCGCAGACCGTCGGCCGCACCACGCTCATGATCGATCAGATCGCCAAACTGTGGCGGGCGGCCAACAGCTATCCGATCCACCTGCCGATCGAACCGCCACGGCTGCATGTCTCGACCATTGTCGCCAAGACCGACCTGCTCTCGCTCATCGATCTACCCGAGGCGAATATCGTCGCGCCGCCCGCGAATTGGGCGGACAGCCCGGTGAGCGGCAAAGGTTCGGGCAATGCCTACGATCCCCCGCGCATACTCGAGCGCTGCGAGATCACCAGAAATCTGGTGCGGCAACTGTTCCCGGCGGTCGACTCGGCGCTGTCGATCCACTTCCCGTGGAACATGTATTTCCCGGTTTCGGCGGTAGGCTGCGGCAAACGTGGCAATGGCACGTATCCGGTGTTCAAGCCATACGGTGCGGCCGACCCGGTGGTGTACATGCTGGAGATGATCGAGGAGCTACGGGCCTACCGATGACAGGATTTCCGCAGCTGGTGTGTGGCTGGGCGCTGGTGAATCTCGAATCCTCCGGCGCCGGCGTGGGCGTGGTGGCGCGGTCCTGGAATTGGCCCGCGGTACTGGGATTCACGGTGCGCGAACTCGGATCGCTGGTGACGCTGCCCGAGGGCGGTGACCCGATCGGGTTCGCACTCGAATTCACCGTGACGCGCGGGCTGGCGGTGGCGGGGTTGAAGACGCCTTCTCAGGTGCGACCCGGAACGTGTGTGACGCATTTGATCGCGGGTGATACCGCGCGGCTCGATGGGGCAATCGCGCTGCGGCTCTTCGCATCCGGCGGTTTTCTCACCTCGTTGAACGGTTCGGTATCGCCTACCGATCATTGGGAGACCACGGTACCGGATTCGGCGTCGCACGGCTTCGACGCGACCGCCGAGATCGCGGTGGAGCAGCCGTGGCTACCGGCGCTCATCGGCGCGGCGCTGGCGCATCTGGCCGGACAGGGTCCGACCATCGTGCTCCAGGTCGAGGATGCGCACGACGCGGTGCGCATGCTGACCGCCCTGTACGGCATGCTTCCGCGAAATGTGCTGCGCGAGTTGACATTCTCCACCACGGTCTCGCCGCTGGCGGAGATGCCGTCCATCACCACGGTGATCGGCGACGCCACTCCCCCGGACCGCCGCGTCATAACCACCGGCAGCGGGATCGACAATATCTCCGACACCTACCAGCGACTGGGCCGCGATATCGTCGAGCATCGCCGAGCCGGAATCACGCTGCCTTCAACACTGTCGTCCGTCAACGATATTCGGCAGTGGTGCTATCAACAGCACCTGCGCACGCTGGAGCCCGCCGTCCTGGATGACGCGCAAATGGTGCAGGTCCTCACCGATCCGACCCTGACCCCGGACTGGTTCACCGATGCCACGGTGGCCCGGCGCGCCATTCACCTCGCACTCGATCGCCCCGAGGTCACAACGGCTTTGGCCAACCTCCAGGTGCGGAGTGAGGTGCGCGCGGCCTTCGAGCAGACGCTCACCGACTGCGTCATGACCGATCGTGATCGCGGGCGCGCCACCCGCGTCGCGCAGGCACTGCGGTTCGATCTCAGCGAGGTCGTGGTCGCCTCCGCGTTCCGGCGGCTCGACAACGGAACCCTCAGTGTCAGCGATGCGAAAACCGTTTGGCCGCAACTGCAGCAGGACTGGGCCGTCGGCGATACCGATCAGCGCAAGCTGATTATCGAACGCCTGCAACAGCATCGGGCGCTGCGCGAATTCACCATCGACTCGCAGGACCGCTATCTGGTGTACGAGACGGTGCGCGCGGAGATCAGCGATCCGGCGGTGCACACGGGCAGCAGTCGACTACTGCGCACCGCCATGTACAGCCAGCTGCCGATTGTCGCGCAGCTCATGGTGAATATCTCCTGTACCAGCCGCGACCGGTACATTCTGGAGCAGATTCTGGCCTGCGCGCCGGCGGATCGGCTGCCAACCCTGGTCGCCGAATGCACGCGGTATCCGGCCGTTGATGCCTTCGAACTCATGAAGGCGGTCACCATAGTTCGCGCCGAACCGGCCGAACTGGTCGAGGGACTGAAGCCCGCCTGGACGGCATTGCGCCGGGCCGTCGGCGTGCCGCAGGCCATCGAGAAGCTCATGGTGCTCGATGCCGAGGCCGCCCAACCCGAAGGCCAGTCCGGCCGATCCCGGCTACGCCAGAACATGTTCGGGCGCAAAGGGAATCGGGGCAACTGGAGCAGATCGGAGGTATCGGCACTACTGCGCGCGGCCGCCGATGATCCGCCGGTGATCGAGGAACACTTCGAGATGCTGCGCGCGGCAATCGATTCCGATGTCGAGTTCGTGGCCGGTTGTATGGCCGAACGCTCCGCGGATTCGAATGGCGCGACGGTGCTGACGCGGATCATGCTGTGCGCCGCACATGAGCGAGTCCCCGCGCTGCTCACCGCCTGTGCGCAACAGCGGGATCTGGACCCCTATGCCCTGCTTCGCGCGGTCGCCGAACTGGACCTGGAGTCCAGCGCCCTGGTGGAGTTGCTCGCCGGTGGCTGGCCGCATCTGCGCACCCGCCTGGACCTGCCCCGCCGTATCGCGACGCTGGTAGCTCTCGATGCCGCGGCTGCCCTGCCCGCCCGCCTCAAACCGCTCAGCCCACCGAAGAAGCAGCGGCGCAACAGTTTCTGGCGCTGAACTCAGGGACGGGCACGGCTACGGCGGGGGCGACGGCGCGGGGCTTCGTCCAGGAGTGGGGCGATCGGACCTGTGTAGCCCGTGGCGATCAATTCGACTGTGGTGAGGAACTTTTCGGCGAAGCGTTCGGCTGTTTCGGGGTCGAAGAGGGCTGTCGGGTAGAGGAAGGGGCCGTCGATTCCGGTGGGTGCGCCGGTGGCGTCGTAGTGCTCGGTGAGGCCGAACTCCAGATCGTGTTTGGCACGGACCACGCCGGTCGGGATCTCGCTGACCTCGAGCCCGCCGAGGCTGGAAGCTCCGGGCGGTACGGCATCATCGCGTTGCAGGATCAGGGTGGCCTGGAAGAGCGGATGGTTCGGGTCCTGCGGCAGGCAGCGCAGGAGCCGCGGATTGGAGGTGTCCGGATTCGCGAAGGCAGCCAGGGCGACTCGGCGCACCTGGTCCAGGAGTTCGGGCATATCGGCGGCACGGTCCAGGCGGATCCGCATGAGCACGTCATCGGCGAGATTGCCGACGATATCGGCGAGCAGTGGATCATCTCGGCCCGAGACGGCGGTCGCGACCGTCACATCGGAGGATTTGGCGAAGGCCGCCACCGCCACCGCGAAGGCGGTTTGCAGCAGCATGAACACGCTCGATCCGCCCTGCCGGGCGCACAGCAGCAGCGTGCGATGGATATCGGCGTCCAGGCGCACCTGGACCATGGCACCGGTGGCATCGCGATGTCCGGGACATGTTCTGTCATAGGGCAATTCGAGCGGGATGGGCCGCCCGACCAGGTTGTTCGCCCAGTACCGCAGCTGGGTGCTGGCCCGGCTGCACGGGTCCTCATACGCGCCCAGATACTCGTGCTTCCACAGCGTGTAGTCGATGTAGTCGACCGGCAGCGGCTGCCAGGCCGGGGCTTGCCGCCCCACCCGTGCCAGATAGGCGGTCACCAGATCCCGCATGAGCGGTCCGATCGACTGCCCGTCCAGGGAGATGTGGTGAACCACCAATGCCAGCACCACATCCCGCGCACCCAGCCGATACACCCGGGCCCGGATCGGCACCTCGGTCCCGAGATCGAAGGCGCGACCGCTGAATTCGGCGATCCGCTCGGTGAGCTCACCGGCGAAGCTGTCCACCACCCGCACATCGATGCGCGCCACATCGGCGTCCATGACCACCTGGATCGGTCCGCTCGCGGTGGCCGGATAGCAGGTGCGCAGCGGTGCGTGCCGCCGCATGACATCGTCGATGGCGGCGATCAGCGCGGTGAGATTTACCGCCTGGCCACGAATTCGAAACGCACGAGCAACATTCCAGTCAGCGGAGTATCCGGCCGCCGCCGCATGCCACATACGCTCCTGTGCGGGGGCGAGCGGAATTCTCGGTGCGCGTGGCATCCGCCGCAATGGCGTCGGCTCTGCCACAATCTGAAGGAATTCGGCGACGTCAGCGGGCTTTCGCCGCACGGTCGGGGTGGTCCAGGCAGCAACCGGTACAGACATAGCCGCCGTCCTCTCAGCTGCCACTGACACCACACCACCGCCGCCCAAAAATCCGGCAGCGCTGCGGGACGACAGTTCGGCAACCGTAGCAAAGCGACGGCTATTCGGGGGAGCCGGAAAAGAGACCCAGCCCACTCCCCCGAGGACGTTTACGCAAGC
Organism: Nocardia sp. NBC_01503; assembly: GCF_036327755.1. Taxonomy (NCBI): domain Bacteria; kingdom Bacillati; phylum Actinomycetota; class Actinomycetes; order Mycobacteriales; family Nocardiaceae; genus Nocardia; species Nocardia sp. NBC_01503. The sequence continues at coordinate 4,414,944 of NZ_CP109596.1, read as the reverse complement.
CCCAGGAATCGCGGGCAGCGCAGACCGCCCCTACCAGCATGAGCTGGCCCGAGCCGCGGCCATTTCGCGCGCCGGGCACCCCGGCGCACAGCTGGATTTTGCGAGATCCTTACGCAAGCGAAACACCTCGCCGAACCCCCTGTCACCTCGGCCCGGGATGACAGGGGGCCACCGACTCAGCGGCGGGTCACGGTCGTCGGCAGGCTGGCGAAACCGCGGTTGTTGGAGGAGTGAATTCGGCGCAGGCCGTCGGGGTCGATGTCGTAATCGGAGATCGTGGCGGCGATCTCGGACAGGGCCGTACGGAGTTCCAGCAAGCCGAGATTGGAGCCGAGGCAGTGGTGGCGCCCGCTGCCGAAGACCAAGGAGGCGCTGGTGTCGCGATCCAGATAGAACGAGTCCGGATCGGAGAAGACCTCCGGGTCGCGATTGGCCGCGCCGGTCAGCAGCAGCATGCGCGCGCCCGCCGGGATCTTCACCCCGTGCAGCTCGATCTCCTCGGTGGTGGTGCGCAGATTGGTCTGGGTGGAGGGATCCCAGCGCATGGACTCGTCGATCCAGTCCTCGATCCGGCCGTCCAGGGCCAGGCGGCGCTGATCGGGATGCAGCCAGCCCGCGTGCCAGATATTGCCGAAGCTCAGCATGGCGGTTTCGATACCCGCGCCGACCAGCAGAATCAATACGCCGACAATCTCTTCCGGGGTGAGCCGATCATCCCCGTCGGCGGCGTCGAGCAGACCGGAGAGCAGATCATCCCGCCGCTCCCTACTGCGCTCGATGGTCAGTTCGGTGTAGTACCCGACCAGTGCGCCGATGGCCTGCATGGCCTCGGGCCGCAGATCGGTGGACTCCTCCCCGGTGTACATGATCTCCATACCGAGTTTGCGGATCATCTCCCGATCGGCTTCGGGCACACCGACCAGTTCGGAGATCACATCGGTCGGGAACGGCCCGGCGAAATCGGTCATGAGATCGAAGCTGCCGCGTTCGAGCAGCGGTTCGAGCACCCCGCGCGCGATCTCACGTAGTCGCGGCGCCAGCGCCTGTACCCGATGCGCGGTGAACGCCTTGGTCACCAGTCCGCGCAGCCGAGTGTGCTTGGGCGGATCCATGGCGACGAAGGAGAAGAACCGCTCGGCCTGCGGGCCCCAGAACGCCGGCTCCATCCGAATACCGTTCACGCTGGAGAAACGATCGGAGTCGCGCAGCGCGGCCAGCACATCGGCATGCCTGGACAGCGCCCAGAAATCGTCGGTTTCATTACGGTAGACGGGGGCCTCGGAACGCAGCCTGGCATAGTGAGGGTACGGATCGGCGTGAACTTCGAAGTCGTATGGGCTGTAGCGCGACATGATCAAACACTAATCGAATTGGATTGGGAGCGTTGTGAACTCGGAATCGGCAGCGGAACGGATCGACACCTCCAAACCGCATCCGGCCCGTCGCTACGACTACTGGCTGGGCGGTAAGGACAATTTCCCGGCCGATCGGGAATCCGCGGACGCGGTGGCCGAGGCGTTTCCCACGGTACGACTGGCCGCGGTGGAGAACCGCAACTTTCTGCGCCGGGTGACCCGATACCTGGCCGCGGAGGCCGGTATCCGGCAGTTCCTCGATATCGGCGCGGGTCTGCCCACCGCGGGCAATGTGCACGAGATCGCACAGGGCATCGCGCCGGAGTCGCGGATCGTCTATATCGACAATGATCCGATCGTGCTGGTGCACGCGCGCACGCTGTTGAACTCCGCGCCCGAGGGCCGAACCGCGTATATCGACGCCGATCTGCGCGATCCGGATCGCATCCTCGACCATCCGGATCTGCGCGCCACCCTGGATCTGAACCAGCCGGTCGCGCTCATGCTGGTCGCGATCATGCACTTCTTCACCGATGACACCAAGCCGTACGAACTGGTCCGCACCCTCTGCGAGGCGCTACCGCCGGGCAGCCACCTGGTCATGTCGCATGCCACCAATGACTATCTGGAGGATGAGGACCGGGCCAGGACCACCGAGGCCAATCAGCGCAGCGGCGTACCCTTCCAACTCCGCTCCAGCGCCGAGTTCACGAAATTCTTCAGCGGCTTCGAACTGGTCGCACCCGGCATCACCTCGGTGACCGACTGGCGGCCCGACGAGTACCGCCCGCAACCCCGCGCCGAGGCGATCTCCATGCTCGGCGGGGTCGCCCACATTCGGTGAAGTAGTGAATTCAGAGCCTGCCGGTGTCCTTCAATACCCGGCGGGCCTGAGCGAAGAGCATGCCGACATTCACGGTTTTGCGGCAGACCACGACTATCACCACATCGTCGCGACTCTCGGTGCGAATGAAAAGGTGTGTCAGGTTATCGCTATTGACCAGAATTTCCTGGAAGTAGTGGCGCTCCAGGCGAACTCCGCGCCGCTCCTTCCAAATATCCTCGATCATCACCACATTGCGACCCTGGAACAGGTCCAAGGTGGCGGCGGCGAGCAGATCGAGCACCTCCTGCGGATGATTGTCCACGGTCTCCACCGCGAGCAGCATTCCGGTGGTCATATCGATCGCGCCGGAGGCCAGACACTCCGGGACTTCGGCGCGCAGTACTTTGACCATGATTCCGATTCGATCGGAGAGACTGTTGGGTCCGGTCGGGTTCGCGCTGGTATTCATTGCGTCCTTTCAGATTTCCGCACGATGGCGGCTCGTTGTAAAGCACGGGTGGCCGGTTGCGGTGGGCGCGGCGGCAGCGTGTCATTGATGCCGCTGGCACCGCGGCGGCGGCGCGGCAGCAGGGTCCTGGCGCCGCCGCGCGCGGGTTCGGTCATGGGCAGCTGCACCCGCTCCAGCGGGGCGATGCCGAGCAGATCCGCGTCGAGCATGCGCACCACCTCGACGGTGACCGCGTAGAGGCTGCGGCTCAGCAGTATGGCGATATCGCGGCAACTGTGTCGGCCGTTCACCCAGAGCAGGATCTCCTGCCGGTGCGCTCCGTTGTGTCGCTCGTCATCGGGGCTGCCGAGCAGGGCACGACCGGTTTCGGTGAGCACCAGATGATTTCGATGCGGGGAGACCCGGCCGTGCGCAAGGGCCTTGAGGCGGAGTTCGGTCTGCTCCAGCAACCAGAGGGTGTCGATGCCCGAGCGCGGGTCCGGGTCCCGCGGCACGGTGGGCGGGTCCTGCCAGCCGCACTCGGAGACCCAGCCCGCGGTGATCGCGAAGACGCCGTCCAGTGCGGCCATTCGCGTCACCAGGCGCAGATCCGCGGCACCGGTGGAGATGCGGCCGGGTCGCGAAAGCAGTTGCCGCACACCGGGTGCGCCCGGGGAATCCACGGCGACTATCTCGCCGTCGCGGAAATGCAGATCGCCGCCAGGCTCGCCGGTGACGCGCAATATCCCGGTGCGCGCGGCGGCCGCCGCATTCGTCGATTCGCGGACCAATTCGCGAGCTGACTCCCGGCCGAGCACCGACAGGCGACCGGACTCGGCGAGAGGACCCGTGGTCATGCTCGAACTCCTGCAAAATGATCACGCACGAATGGCTAAAAACTCACGCCTGGTTTGTATTTCGACACGACCTCCGTCGATCAGGAGTGCCGTGTGCTGGATATCCTGACAGCCCAGCAGTTTTGGAGCAACGGAATCCGGTGAATTAGGGACCAAAGTCCCACGGTCTTGGCGTCAAGTGGGCTATGCACGAGATTGCCAATTGTCCGGTATTTGCTGAAATACCGTGTACAGCAACAAATACCGGCCGGTCGAATTCGACCGGCCGGTATTTGCGGAAAGGCTATTCAGTGATCGCGCTCGACCACGCAGTCGGCCAGTTCCAATAGATCCCGCGCACCGCGATAGCCCGAAATGCACGATTTCGCCGCCCGCACCCGCCGAATGGATTCGGCCTGCGCCCACCGCCTACCACCCGCCCGCGCGATCAGATCCGCGGCCCGCAGCGCCGCCGGCGCATCGAGAGGCTCCTCCGAGCAGTACAGATCGGCGAACTCCCGACCGGCCGCGGTACCCGACTCCAGCGCCACCACCACCGGCAGACTTCGCTTGTGCCGCATGAGGTCATTGCCGACCGGCTTTCCGGTGCGCGCCGGATCACCCCAGATGCCCATCAGGTCATCCACCAGTTGGAAGGCGATACCCAGTTCGCGGCCGAAGTGATCCATCGCCTCCACCACCTCCGGCCGGGCCTCGGCGCAGAGCGCGCCCATGGCGCAGGCACAGCCGATCAGCGCACCGGTCTTGTACTGCAGCGTCTGCAGGCATTCATCAAGGGTCACTTCGATTTTGGACTCCGCGGCACAGTCTCGCTGCTGGCCGAGGCAGAGTTCGATCACCGCCTCCTCCAGCCGGGCGATACCGGACAGGCCCGCGACGGGCGCACCGGCGAGGGTCCAGATGGCGAGTCCGTGCATGGCGTCACCGGCCAGCACCGCATCGTCGATACCGAAGACCCGCCAGGCGGTCGGGCGGCCGCGACGGAGTTCGTCGCCATCCATCACATCGTCGTGCAGCAGGGTGAAGTTGTGCACCAATTCCACTGCGGCAGCGGCATGTACGGCCATATCGGGGGATCGGTCCGAGTCACCGCGACGGGCGGCGGCACGCGCCGCGGCGAGCACCAGGGCCGGGCGCAGCCCCTTGCCGGAGGATTCACCGACGGTCGGGGTACCGGCGGCATCCCACCAACCGAGGTGGTAGCCCACCACCAGCCGCAGTTCGGTGGGGAGGGTATCGACCGCGGCGCGCAGCAACGGTCTGGTCAATTGCTGTGCGCGCGACAGGATTCCGGTCGCATCGCCGCCCTCCACCCATGGCATCGCGGTGCCGTACGCGGGATCTGCCGCTGCCGAGGAACTCATGGCCACCTCCATTGACGCTGGGACTCGTAGTCGCCGAGTCGATCTCGTGGATACCGAGCCGGATTACCGGCCCGCAGTCGGCGTAGCAGAAGTGAGGGGGCGGCGCGGAGCGCGGGACACCGTCCAGGGCTGCATCGCGTGGGCCCCTCTCGCTGGACGAAGCATGAGTTACAACGTGTTCCGAGTCACAGATCATGGTAAAGGCCCATTAGCCGTTAGCCAACACCTCGCAATCATCCCCGACCGACCGGTATGGACACGGACTCCCATGCCGGACCCCACCGCGATAGCCTGGGCCGGGCGCAGTGGCCGCGATTCGCCCAATTCGGCGAAGGTGCAGCGCTCGCGCCACGCGGTCCGACACGCCGGACCGGTATCGATCCGTACCCAGGAGGCTTATCCATGACCGGTTCCGCACTCGACCGCGCCGAGATCCTGCGGCGCGTAGGCGATCGCGGTGCGATTCGCGTAATCGTGGCCGGCGGCGGGACGGGTGGGCATACCTACCCGGCGGTATCCGCGATTCGGGCGCTGCGCGATCTGGTGGCCGAGGCGGGTGCGACAGCGGAGGTGCTGTGGGTCGGCGTACCGGACAGCCTGGAACAGCGGGTTTCCGGCGAAAACGACATCACCTTCACCGGGATCAAAGCGGGAAAGCTACGGCGCGACCGCAATCCGCTCAAGATGCTCAATGCCGCCAATGCCAAGGACGCGGCGCGAGTGCCGCTGAGCGTGCTCACCGCGCAGGGCGTCGTGCGACGCTTCCGGCCCGACGCGGTGCTGTGCACGGGCGGATATGTTTGCGCCCCCATCGGAATGGCGGCGGCACTGCGACGGCGACCGCTGGTGATCCACGAGCAGACCACCGGAATCGGCAAGGCGAATCAGCTCCTCGCCCGCGCCGCCGACCGGATCGCGCTGAGCTCGCCGGCCTCGGTGGAGCTACTGCCCGCCAAGGTACGCGGACGAGCGGTGGTGACCGGCAACCCGATTCGCCCCGCCCTCACCACCGGCGACGCGAAAGCCGCTGCGCCCGCGTTGAATTGGACCGGCTATTCCCCCGACCTGCCGACCGTGTACATCACCGGCGGCGCACAGGGCGCGGTGCAGCTCAATGACCTCATCGGTGAGCTGCTCCCGGAACTGCTCACCGTAGCCAATGTGATCCACCAGTGCGGCAAGCTCTCCTACGATCAGGTGCGTGAGCGCGCGGCCGCCCTTCCCGCCGAGCTCCGCGACCGCTACCTGGTCCGCGACTTCCTCGGCCCCGAACTCCCCGATGTGCTCGCCCTCGCCGATGTGGTCGTATCCCGTTCCGGCGCAGGCACTCTCGCCGAACTCACCACCCTCGGCAAACCCTCGGTGCTGATCCCCTACCCGCACTCGGTCGGCGGCGAACAGATCCGCAATGCCCGTATCCTGGCCGACGCCAATGCCGCCCGCGCCTTGATCGGCGAGGACGCCACCGTCGCCAACCTCCGCACCGCACTCTTCGGCCTGCTCACCGAACCCGACTCGCGCACAGCGGTTTCCGCCGCCGCCCGCGCCATGGGCCACCCTGACGCCGCCGAACAACTCGCATTGAACGTCTTGGACCTCGCCACCGCATAACCCCACTGCCGCCAGCTCGGGCACGACCCACTCCCTCATCCCGGCGCGTTTTGGCGGGGATGACGAGAAATAACCGCCACACGCGAAGCCGACGGGGTGATCAGCCGCCGATTACCAGGCAGGTGCTGGTGGCGGTGGCCAGGAGTGCGCCGTCGGCGTCACGAATATCGGCCTCGGCGAAGGCGACTCGGCGACCGGGCTTGGTCACCCAACCGTGCACGGTCAGTTCGCCGGTGTGGGAGTGGATGGGGCGCAGGTAGTTGATTTTGATCTCGATCGAGGTGTAGCCGACGCCCTCGGCGAGGGTGCTGTGCACCGCGCAGCCAGCCGCGGTGTCCAGCAGCGTGCAGGCGACGCCGCCGTGCACCATGCCGATCGGGTTGTACATGGATTCGTCGGGGACGCAGGCGAATACGACATCGCCCGCGGCCACCTGCACGGGGCGCATATTCATGAGTCCGGCAATGGGCGCGCCGGGGATCTCACCGTTCACCATGGCACTCAGATACTCGAGCCCGGTGCGGCCGGGCGCCGCCTCCAGCGAGACCTTGGGGTCATGCCAGTACACGCTCTTGCTGCGCACCTCACCCCAGGATTCGGGGCTCGTGGGCGGTTCGGTCGTGATCGTCATGGATTCGACCCTAACACTCCTGGGTTCACAATGTGAATGCAGATAGGATGGCGGAATGGCACGGAACTGTTCGGTCGCGGCCGCACTCGGGATAGTCGGCGAGCAATGGGCGCTACTGGCGCTGCGTGAGGTCTTCCTCGGGGTACGCCGCTTCGACGCCATTCAGGAGGCCACCGGCGCACCGCGCGCGGTGCTGATCCGGCGCCTGCGCACCCTGGTCGACTCCGGCATCCTAGAACTGCGCGACTATCGCGAACCCGGCGCCCGCACCCGCCAGGAGTACCGCCTCACCGCCGCGGGCCGCGAACTACAGCCCGTGCTGACCGCGCTCATGCAGTGGGGCGACAAACACCTCGCCGGTCCCGCCGGACCACCCCTGGCCGTCTCGCACGCCGACTGCGGCGCACCCGTGCGCGCCGTCCTGTGCTGTACCGAAGGACATCAACTCCCCGACACCGGTCGCGGCCTCATCGCCACCCCGAACGGAGCCGGAGCCGGGCGTCAAGCGGAGTAGCGAAGTCACCTTTCACGCAAATCCGGCGGCGCACAATACCTTCCGGCACCGTTATGGACGAGTGACGTTCGCAACCGACCGATCGCCCCGAAAACCGGGTAATGTCGAGGTGGTCAGCAAGTTCTCGGCTATTCCAAGAGTTTGGAGATGCCATGCAAATCCAGGTCTTCGCCGACAAGCACATCGGCGGCAGCGCGGCACTCATCGAGCAGGCGCAGGACACCATCGAATCGATCCTCGACCGCTTCGCGGGAAATCTGACCCGCGTCGAAGCCCACATCACCGATGTGAACGGCCATAAAGGCGGCTCGGAGGACAAGCAATGTAACCTCGAGGCCCGCCCCAAGGGCCAACCTCCGGTAGCGGTCCGGCACCGTGCCGCCACCGTCGAAGAGGCTTACATAGGCGCCGCGGAGAGCATGGCCCACCTACTCGAGAATCGCTTCGGCCGCCTACACCACACCAAGGGCGGCGAAACCATCCGACATATGGCAGCCCGCTAGTCCCACACTGAAACCCCTTGCACCGGCGGGTGATTCGCTTCTTCGCGATTCACCCGCCGGGTCGGCATCGAGATCAGGGCAGCAAACCCAGTCCGCGCGCGCGTACCACGGCTTCATGGCGGGTGTGCGCGCCCAGTTTGGTCATAGCGCTGCGCAGGTAGCTCTTGACCGTTTCGGCGCGGAGCGAAAGACGTTGGGCAGCTTCCAAATTCGTGCATCCCAGGGCTATCTGTGCGAGAACGTCGAGTTCCCGCGGAGCGAGGGTGACCGCCTCGCCGCGATCGGCCACGCCGGAGACCAGTCGAGCCAGACGATCGGTGACCGCACGTAATCGATTGCGCGCCAGCGTCTCCGAGACCGTCGGGGTGATTCCGCGCAACTCCGCGTGCAGGTCCCGCAGCTGTTCGGTGACCACCGCGTCCGCGCTGGAGACGGGCTGCGCCGATTCACGAGCCAGGGCCAGGCGCACCCGGCGATCCACTTCGTCGCGAATGGCGAGCTCCACGCTCAGCCGCTGCCCGGCCTGGACCATGGCATCGGCGACGCGGTCACCGATCGGACCGGATTCGCGATTGGCCACATAAAGCACAGCGCGGGCCTCGCCGTCGACCACGACCGGCACCGCCACTACCGCGCGCAAGCCCTCACCCAGTACCGGACCGTCGTAGTGATGGGTGATGGTGGAGGCCGATCGGTAGTCGGCCACCGAGCGCGGTTTACCGGTGGAGACCGCACTGCCACCCAAACCGGAGCTCGGCGCCACCGCCAGTCCACGCATGCTGTTGGTGCGAGTACCGACGAATTCGCTCAGTACCAGCGTCCCCGCGCGCACCGCGCCGCCGAACACCACCGGGGCCTTGGACAGCGCCGCGATCCGCCGTAGCTCGGCCCGCAGTGCGTCACCGTCATCGGGGCGCAGCAGGGCATTGGCGGCGGGCTTCATCGGTTACCCCCATTCGGGGCTAGTCGGGGTGGCGGTGTGACGTGGATCCTACCGAAGTGAGCATGAGCATGGACCGGCTCCCGCCGGTGAGCTATACCTCGGGTGCCTGGCCTACGCCGCTGCTGGGCGACACCATCGGCGCGAATCTGGACCGTACGGCGGCCAGGTGGGCCGAGCGTGAGGCATTGATCGACTACACCACCGGCATCCGCTGGACCTATCGCGAATTCGTGGCGGAGGTGGACGCGCTGGCGCTGGGGCTACTGGCGGCCGGGCTCGGCAAGGGTGACCGGGTCGGCATCTGGGCCCCGAACTGCCCGCAGTGGACGCTGACGCAGTACGCGACCGCCAAGATCGGCGCGATCCTGGTGAATATCAATCCGGCCTATCGCGCGCACGAGCTGCGATATGTGCTGGGGCAGGCCGGAATTCACACGCTGATCGCCGCACCCTCGTTCAAGACCTCGAACTACGCCGCCATGATCGAGCAGGTGCGGGCGGAGTGCCCGGAGCTGGAGCGGGTGGTGCTGCTGGACAGCCCGCAGTGGCAGGGGCTCTTCGAGACCGGGCGGGCGGGCGATCCGGAGCAGCTCGCCCTGGCCCAGGCGGGGCTCTCGGCGGACGATCCGATCAATATCCAATACACCTCGGGCACAACGGGTTTCCCCAAGGGCGCCACGCTCAGCCATCATAATATCCTGAACAACGGCTACTTCGTGGGCGAGCTCTGCGGCTACACCGAACAGGACCGCATCTGCATTCCGGTGCCGTTCTACCACTGCTTCGGCATGGTGATGGGGAATCTGGCCGCCACCAGTCATGGTGCGGCCATGATCATTCCGGCCCCCTCGTTCGAACCCCGCGCCACCCTGGAAGCCGTTGCGGCGGAGCGCTGTACCTCGCTGTACGGGGTGCCGACCATGTTCATCGCCGAGCTCGCCGATCCGGAGTTCGACACCTACGACCTGTCCAGCCTGCGCACCGGCATCATGGCCGGATCACCCTGTCCGATCGAGGTGATGAAACAGGTCATCGACCGAATGGGCATGCGCGAGGTGAGTATCTGCTACGGCATGACCGAAACCAGCCCGGTCTCAACCCAAACGCGCGCCGATGACAGCCTGGAGCAGCGCACCGCCACCGTCGGCCGGGCCGGACCGCATATCGAGATCAAGATCGTCGACCCGGTGACCGGGCTGACCGTGCCGCGCGGGCTCCCCGGTGAGCTGTGCACGCGCGGCTACTCGGTCATGCTCGGCTACTGGAACGATCCAGAGAAGACCGCCGATGCCATCGATTCCGCGCGCTGGATGCACACCGGCGACCTCGCCACCATGGACGCGGACGGCTATATCGCGATCACCGGTCGCATCAAGGACATGGTGATCCGCGGCGGCGAGAACATCTATCCGCGCGAGATCGAGGAGTTCCTCTACGGCCACCCGGACATCCTCGACGCCCAGGTGATCGGTGTGCCCGACGCCAAATACGGCGAGGAGTTGATGGCATGGATCCGTCTGCGCGAGGACGCGACTCCACTCAGCGCGCAGGCACTGCGCGAGTACTGCACCGGCAAGCTCGCGCATTACAAGATCCCCCGCTACGTGCACATCGTGGACGAGTTCCCGATGACCGTCACCGGGAAGATCCGCAAGATCGAGATGCGTGAGATCGCCGTGCGGCTGCTCACCCCGTCCGAAGAGGAGACGGCATGACGACCGCCGCACAGACCGCCAATACCGAGGCCTACCGCGCCGCCCGGGATCTGCTGGTCGCGCACGCCACCGACTACGACTCCGCACTGGCGAACTTCGAATGGCCGCGCCTGACCGGTGTATTCAACTGGGCCACCGATTGGTTCGATGTCATCGCGCGCGGTAACGACCGCCCCGCGCTGTGGATAGTCGAGCAGGACGGCGCCGAACAGCGCGTCACCTTCGATCAAATGGCCACGCGCTCGGATCAAGTGGCGACCTGGCTGGCGAGTCTCGGTGTCGGCAAGGGGGATCGGGTCGTACTCATGCTCGGCAACCAGGTCGAGCTGTGGGAGACCATGCTGGCCGTGGCCAAACTCGGCGCGGTCATCATGCCGACCACCGCGGCGCTGGGTCCGGAGGATCTCACCGACCGGATCGTGCGCGGCGGAGCGGGTTTCGTCATCGCCAATACCGCCGATACCGGCAAGTTCGACGAGGTGCCGGGCGACTATCTCCGAATAGCGGTGGGCGACAAGGTCACCCCGGGCTGGCGCTCCTACACCGAGGCCGCCATGACCATGTCCGCCGGACCGTTCACCGCCGTCACCACGGTCGATGATCCGCTGCTGGTGTACTTCACCTCCGGGACCACCAGTAAGCCGAAGATGGTGCAGCACTCCCAGATCAGCTATCCGGTGGGGCATCTGTCCACCATGTACTGGATCGGCGTGCGCCCCGGTGATGTGCATCTGGCCATCAGCGCACCGGGCTGGGCCAAGCACGCGTGGAGCTGCTTCTTCGCACCGTGGCTGGCCGAGGCGACCGTATTCGTCTACAACTATCCGCGTTTCGACGCCGCGGCACTGCTGCGTGAATTGCGTCGCGCGCAGGTGAACACCTTCTGCGCGCCACCGACGGTGTGGCGCATGCTGATTCAGGCCGACCTCGGGGAACGACCGGCCGGTCTGCGCGAAATCCTCGGCGCCGGTGAACCTCTCAACCCCGATGTGATCGCTCAGGTGGAGAAGGCGTGGGGTCTGACGATTCGTGACGGCTTCGGACAGACCGAGACCACGCTCCAGGTCGGCAATACACCAGGACAGCCGGTCAAGCCCGGATCCATGGGCCGACCGGCCCCGGGAGTGCCTGTCATACTCGTCGATCCCATCACCGGAGAACTCGCTGATGAGGGCGAAATCTGCCTTGACCTGGGATACACTCCGGTCAACCTGATGACCGGATATCTGGGCGATCCGGAACGCAATGCCGCTGTCACGGCGGGGGGCTTCTACCACTCCGGTGATGTCGCCTCACGCGACGACGACGGATACATCACCTATATCGGCCGCACCGACGACGTCTTCAAGTCCTCCGACTACAAGGTGTCGCCGTTCGAGCTGGAGAGTGTGCTCATCGAGCACCCAGCCGTGGTCGAGGCGGCCGTTGTCCCGCAACCGGATAACACCCGTCTCGCAGTTCCCAAGGCCTACGTTTCATTGGCCGCCGGTTGGGAACCCGATGTTCAAACTGCCCGCGCCATCCTGGAATACGCCCGCGATCACCTCGCGCCCTATCTGCGAGTGCGCCGCGTGGAGTTCATCGAGTTACCGAAGACCATCTCCGGCAAGATCCGCCGCGTCGACCTGCGCCGCCGCGAAGAGCAGGCGCACGCCGCGGGCGAACAGATTCCAACCGAGTATCGATACGAGGAAGTTTTCACCGAAACGCAGCCGTAGTCCCTTACACCGCAACCTCATTCCGACGACCGATTGGAGCCTTGCGTGCCCCACAGCGTGGAGACCGCCACCGCATACGTCATCGCCGCCCTCGAGGACAAGGGCACAGCGACGCGCGACGACTTCGACGTACACGGCATCGTCAGTGCGACGCACCGCCTCGCCGAGACGTGGGATTTCCGTTCGGTGGATCGCGGCAGGTTCTGGAGTATCGCGGCGACCTTCCTGAAGCCGTGAGCTGAACGGCATTTCGATACGGGATCGCCCGGCGCACTCATTCGGTGCGCCGGGCCTCCTCGTTCTCCGGTCCGGGACCGAGCTGTTTTCGTATTGTCACAAAAGGTTCGCAAAGCATCGCAATGATCAATTCCCGTGCGCTGGAAGGGTGAAGCCGAGAGTTCGCGCGGGCGTACACTGGGATTCTGCCCCTCCCGAGTGGCTCTGTCTCGCCTCGGCGAACAGCGCCGCCGCTCACCAACCGTGGCAGCCACTCAATGGAGAGGGCGTGTGATGACGACGGTTCTCGGGCAGTTCGCTCACATCGCACCCCCGCCGCCCGTGCTTCGGGCCTGGCCGACCACCGGCTGAAAACCACAGTCGGGCAAACATATGCCACCGTTCCTGGACCGCAATGACGCGGGCCGCCAGTTGGCCGGGCTGCTCGCGGCTTTTCGCGGTCACGATGTGGTCGTACTGGCTCCGCCCGGCGGCGGCGTCCGGGTCGCGGCCGGGCTCGCCGCCGCCTTGCACGTCTGCCTCGATGTAATCCTGGTGCGCTCCTTGAGTATTGCCCGCCGTCCGGATCTGGTGTACGGATTGCTCGGTGAGGACGAGACGCTGCTCATCGATACCACCGCGGTGGCCGAGGGAGCGGTATGTGAATCCGAGCGCGCCGAGACCGAGCAGCAGCAGTCGGAGATCCTGCGCCGCAATGCCTTCAGCTATCGCGGTGATCGTAAACGGGTGGACCTGCGCGATCGCACCGTGGTCATCGCCGACGACTGCCTGAACGATGCCACCGTGCTGCGCGACAGTTGCCGTATGGCGCTGCTGCACGGTGCGATTCGAATCGCGATCGCGGTGCCGGTGGGCGCGCGGCGCGCACTCGGCGGCCTGGCGCCCTATGCCGACAAGATCGTCTGCCTGAACCCCACCGCGCAACCGCCCGATGCCGAGCGCTGGTATCTACAGAGCACCGCGACCTCGAGCACCGATATCGCGGCGCTGCTCGGCGGCAATCACTCCTGCGACCGGTCCAACGGTTTCGCGGGGCCGGACAAGCGCACCACCCCGGCGTCGAGGTCGAGTTCCAACCGCGGCCGGTGTTCCTGACCGTCACTGTCCTCGCTGCCCTCGTCGGTCAGCTTCTTACCCGGGAACAATTCGCCGATGACACCCACGGCTTCCACGATAGCCCTCGCGCCGGCGCGGGCTCGGGATCAGTATTCGCCGCCGTGCAGCGCCCGCATGAGCGGGTCCTCGGTGATCGGCGGCACCGGGACAGCGTCGAGGTCGGGTTCTGACCGCTAGCGGTGGAACATCCGGGACTTCAGTTCCCGCTCGGCCTGATTCAATGTCGAATCCAGGTCGAGCCAGGTGCGCTGGCGGGGTATTTGCCCCTCACCCATACCGGTCATGACGAAGGTGAATACACCGCGCAGGATCTGACGTCGCCGACCCGGTGAGTGCACGGCGAGGGTCATGGCGATGACGATGCCGACCCGGGTGACGGTGAAGGTGGTGTCGCCGTCATGGCGTCCGGCGGTGAATTGGCGCGGGCGGTCGGTGATCTCGACCCAGTCGACCTCGGTGCGCGATACGCGCTCGGAGAGCATTTCGGTGAGGCGCTGCCGAATCATGGCGGGCGGATCGAATCCCAACTGCCCCAGCCAGGTGGCAGCGTCCGGTAGCAGGCGGAAGTCGTCCGCACACCACCGTTGGACGCTCGGCCCATCCGATAAAGCTGTCTCCATCCGCACTCCCTCCCCCGTGAGTGTCTGTGTACGGACGCCGCGCCGCAAGCGTTTTCAGCAAATCGCGAGCGGCGAAAGGTCAGCCGAGGATGCACACCGGCTGTCCACCGTCATTGACGCCGACACCATCTGGCTCCTGGACGATGGTGCGCTCCGCGCCACCGGAACACATCGGGAATTGCACGATACCGATGCGCTCTATCGTGAACTGGTTGCGGCACTTCACATATCCGCGCCCTGGGCGGCGGCATGACACCGCTCACGTCTGGAGGGGTTCGAGGTGATCCCGCCCGGACTGGTCGAAGTGAAGGACTGGCTCGGCGACGACAACCTGCCCTCGACCAAATTGGCGATTCTGGGCGCGATCGGCCGCAAGACCGGCGGTTAATCCGATACCGCGAGGGTAGCGGCACGCGCCACCAGCGCATCGGCGATCAGGCGGGGCCGCCGCCCGAGGCCGCAGGCGCTGGCGACACCGTCGAGTGGCCGACCGAGCGCCTTCTCGACCATCCGGATGGTCTCCACCTGCGCTGCCTCGGTGGGAGTTTCGTGCACCAGACCGGCGTAGAAGCGGGTACCCCGGCCCAGTTCGAGACCCGAAAGCGGTTCGTAGAACTCGTAATTCGGCACCGGCGGGATATCGCCCGCCGCCAGCGGGCCGTGGATGTACTCCAGCGTACGACCCGAAGGCCATTGCCGGGCAATGGAATTCGCCAGATCCACCAGCGGCCGAGTATCCCGCAATGTGGTGCGGGCCTTATTGCGCATACTGCCCAGGCACAGGTGTACGCCGATACGCGTACCGGCGGGAGTAGCCGCGGCGGTTTCGGCGATGCCGCGCGCCAGGCCCACCGCCGCGTCGATTCGACGGTGCACGGGCTGGGTCTTGGCCATCAGCACCATTTCCCCGGTGGCCTCCAACTGCACCACGACGTCGTCCCCGGCCAATTCCCGGATGGCCGTGATCTCACGAATCGTGGCTTCCTGAAACGCCTTACGATGCCTGCGCAGGCCGGTGACACCGGTGGCGATGAAGGTCATGGTGAAATCGGTCGGCATGCCGACCTGCAAGGAAAGCCCGGGCAGGTCCGCGACCGCGCGCAGCCGGGTGAAAATCGGCAGCGCCTCTCGCGCCTCCTCGAGGTATCCGAAATTCAGCATGCCCCCGGCCAATTCGACGCCACGCGGCACGCGATGAATCGGCCGATCCTTACTCGAACGCCAGGATCCGAGTTTGGACACCTCCAGCACACCCTGTGCGACGAGATCATCGATGATCGGCTGGATATACCACTCGTAGCGCCGCACTTCACCGGTCGGCAAGGTGCGCAGTCTCGGACCGGCTGCCAGCATGGCCCGCATCGCATCATCGGTACTCGCGGCCGGAAAGCTGCCGACGAAGTGCACCGCACGCACGCTCATATTGTGCATCGTAGATCGCAAACGTCCGATCATTGTGTGCGGTATCGTAATTCGCCAGAGTCGGCCGCCCTCACATCTGTTCCTCGCATATCACCCAAGGGAGTGCGTCAGCGTGCGAACCTCGGTCCGAGCACTCGCCGCCGCGGTAGCAGCGACGCTGCTCAGCCTGACCTCCGCCATCGCCCATGCCGAACCGGCCGTACCGGCCGACGGCTGCCGGGACATCTCCTTCCCGGTTCCGCAGGGCACCCTCGCCACCACCCTGTGCCTTCCGCCCGGTGGCGCCGCCGACACCGTGATGGTGCTGATGTCCGGCTCCAATTTCAATGGCACCTATTGGGATTTCCAGTATCAGCCCGAGATCTACAACTTCCGGCGCGCCATGAATGCCGCCGGCTACGCCACCCTGGTCGCCGATCGCCTCGGCAATGGCGCGAGCAGTACGCCGGTGAGCCTCTCGCTCACCGCGACCGCCACCGCGGAGGCGTTGCACGGCATGGTGCGCGCACTGCGTGACGGGCTCGACGGAGCGCGGCCGTTCACCAAGGTCGTCACCGTCGGGCATTCGCTGACCTCGGGCACCTCGGTCATGGAGGCCAACAGCTACCACGATGTGGACGGTGTGCTGCTCACGGTAGTGGCCATGCGGTGAATCTCGCGCGCAACACCCGTGACTATCACGCCGCGGTGCTCGATTGGATGCGGACCATCTGATTCGGAATATACAGTTCGGGTCCAGCGAATTATGCTGGGCCCGAACTGTTTTCGGCCGTACCTCGATGAACACCACTCTGCTGGGCCGCGCTCGCGGGATCAGCCGGGTACGCGTTTTCAGTGGTGGAGCGCCAACCTTGGTTACGATTGGCTCGGGATATAGAGGGAGGTCAGGGTGCCGCAGGAAAAACGGGTACCGGTCGGCGTGGATCCATTCCGGCCGAACGCTGCCCGGGTGTACAACTTCATGCTCGGCGGCAAGGACAACTACGAAGCGGACCAGGCGGTCGCCCTCCGGATGCTGCAGGTCGCTCCGGACACCAAGACCATGGCGTGGTTCAGCCGTGAATTCCTACTACGCGCGGTGAAGATGGCCGCCGAGAACGGTATTCGGCAATTCGTCGACCTCGGCGCCGGAATCCCCATCTCCCCCAATGTGCATGAGGTGGCACAGGCGATCCAGCCCGATGCGCTGGTAGCCTCCATCGATTACGACCCGGTCGTGCACGCGCACAGTAATGCGCTGTTGGACGACGCACCCGGTGTCACCACGATACTCGCCGATATCCGCTCTCCGGAGGAGATTATCGAGCGAGCGCGGACCGAAGCCGGCATCGACTGGAATGAGCCCGTTGCCATTGCCGTGGTCGGCGTCCTGCATTTCATTATGGACGAGGAGAAGCCGACCGAGATCATCGCCCGATTCCGCGATGCGATGGCGCCCGGCAGCTACCTGGCCTTCACTCACACCTCCACCCATACCACCGAGGATTTCATGTACCTGTCCTCGGGCGATCTCGAAAAGAGTCCGGCGCAGGTGCGTTTCCGCTCCCGGGAACAGATCAGCGCTTTCCTGGACGGTTTCGAGGTGATCGAACCGGGTCTGACCCATGTGCAGAATTGGCTGGAAGAGGATCTGCCGCTGACGAAATTGGCGATCCTGGGCGCCATCGGCCGCAAATCCGAAAGCGCATCGTAGATCGCGAACGGCCGAACACGGTGTGCGGTATCGTCATTCGCGCCTGCTAGTCAACGACTCGCACAGGGAGTGAGATAGCGTGCGAACCTCAGTCCGGGCGCTGGCGGCGATCGCCGCCGCAGCGCTGCTGAATCTGACGCCGGGCATTGCCCACGCCGATCCCGTCACCCCGGCCGCCGGTTGCCGGGATATCTCGTTCCCGGTCGCACAGGGCACGCTCGCCACCACGCTGTGCCTGCCGCCGGGCGGCACGGCGGATACCGTCATGGTTCTCATGTCCGGTTCCAATTACAACGGAACCTATTGGGATTTCTCGTATCAGCCCGAGATCTACAACTTCCGCAAGGCGATGAATGCCGCCGGATACGCGACACTGGTCGCGGATCGGCTCGGCAATGGCGCGAGCAGCCGGCCGCTGAGCCTGTCGCTCACCGCCACCGGCACCTCCGAGGCACTGCACGGCATTGTGCAGGCGCTGCGCGCCGGATACGGGGGCGGCGCGGGCTTTGAAAAGGTTGTCACAGCGGGACATTCACTCACCTCGAGCACGTCGGTCATGGAGGCCAGCACCTATCACGATGTCGACGGTGTGCTGCTCACCGGCTACTCACATACGCTGAGCATTCCGGACGTGCTCGGTGTGATCAGCTCGTACTATCCAGCCGTCGCCGATCCCGTATTCGCCGGGCGCGGTGTGGATTCCGGCTATCTGACGACCCGGCCCGGTGCCCGGCAATTCGCTTTCTACGGTGACGGCGATTTCGATCCGGCGGTGCTCGCGACCGATGAGGCGACCAAGGAGACCTTCTCGCTCAGCGAGTATCCCGACGGCCTGCTCGCCACCCTGCCCGGCCAATCCGCCGAGATCAACGTGCCCATCATGCTCGCCGTCGGCAGCAAGGATCGCCTGTCCTGCGGCCCGAACTACGCCATCTGCGCCGATAGCGCGACGCTGTACGCGGCCGAGGCGCAGTACTACGCCCCGGCCGCGCGTTTCCGCGCCTTCGTTCTGCCGGGCAGTGGACATTCGGTGAATCTCGCCCTGAACACCCGCGACTATCAGACCGCAGTCATCGACTGGATGAAGACCATCTGATCCGGCACCGACAGCTCCCTCACCGCGCACTACGGGCTTTCGTCGACTATCGCGTAGTAGCTCATACCGAAGGGTTGAAGCAGAGCGAGCATGAAATCGGGACCGGCTGCCGGATGGACGCGGGCACCTGCGCCGAGGATTTCGACACCGGACCGATGCCATTGCTCAGCGAGCCTGCATCCCCCCGGAACCAGGACTTCGAGCGCCACCGCACCCTGCTCGGTCAATCGGAACTCGGCCACGCGCCGCGGTTCCCATGCCCCGAGATCGTAGACCGCGACCAAAGTCGGTGTACGCCGCTTCATTCCGCTGCGACCGCCCTACTCTATTCGGCCTGGCTGCCATGCCAGGCCGGTAATTCTACCGTTGTTCTGAATCTCCAGCAGACGAGCGACCGCACCCTCGGTCGCACCTTCACTCAAGCCGAGATCACTGAGCCCGGCCCGCAACCGATCCGGGTGCAGCGCTCGAACATCCTTCAGCACGCCAGCGTCCAGTGGCTGATCCAACTGAGCGCGTACGAAGTCCGAACGTATGCCGAACTCCGCATCCCGGTATTCCGGGAACGTCAGCGAATGATCAATTGCCACAACCCGATTCCGGCCGTTCGTGACGACCGTCCGATAGTTGCTGGCGTTTCGATCGGTATTGGCCATGACCTAGTCGAGCACTCCCATCCGATGCTGGTCCGCCACGGAATAGTGCGCCATCGGCAGCCCTTCCTCGGACTCGATGAACTTCATCACCACGCCCGGTCCCAGACCGGCCGCATTTTCGGCAATTCCCGCTGGTGGAACCACATCCCACCCGAACATGTGGTTGAGGCGATATGCTGCGACTTCACGCGCTCCCTGCGCGCCGGGTGCGGCCGGAATACAACGCCTGGTGCGAATCTCGCCGGTGAAGGGTTTGAGCACACTCCGGCGGCCATCGGTGGATTCCACCCTGTACACCTGTTTCTTGCGAGCACCTCTGTCCAGGTCATTGCCCTGTGTGGCATTGGGACCGTGCAGGGAATCGACATGTCGGCCGCGATCCGGACTCGCCAGGCGCTGCCTCATCTCCATTTCCTCGGAACTCGGTTTGTACGAACGCCGCTGGGGCAGTAGACCGCCGAATCGGCGTTGCGCGAAACCGGTATCCCCATCGAAGGAACGTATGGCCCGGGCGTCCACCTGACGCGCGTCCGACGCTACCGTCCGCACACCTTCGCCGGTGCGACGCAAACCCGGCGCCACCCCATCCGCCATCCCACCTCGAAAAATATTGGCGATCCGTTCGGCAAACTGCGCGAGCAGTTGGCTGGCTGCTCCACTCACATCGCGGCCCCTCTCGGAATCGGTAGATCACCGACCGAGATGTCGACATACCGCGTTTGCGATCCTCGGAGCAGACGTGCACACAAGCAAATCGGGCCTCCCAGTGGTGGGAAGCCGCGAAACAGGCATGAAGATCGCGCATAACGCGATTCGGGCCCGGTGGGATTCGCCGGGCCCGAACCGTGTCGGAGCAGGTAGGTCAGGCAGCCAATGCCATCGCTTCCGCCGATGCGGAATCGATGGCGGCGCTGGGCCGCCGCAGCATAGTGCCGGTGATGATCAGCGCGGCGGCCAGGACTCCGGTCGCCACCGTGAAGGCGAGACGGTAGCCGTCGGTCAGGGCCGCGGCCTCGGCGGCGCCCGCCGCCAGCCGGGTGCCGGTCTCGGAGGCCGCCAGGGTGGAGAGCACCGCGATACCGATCGCCATACCCACCTGCTGGGTGGTGTTGAACAGGCCGGAGGCGAGTCCGGCGTCATCGGCACTGGCGGCCGACATACCCAGATTGGTGAGCGCGGGCAGGACCAGGCCGCCACCGGCGATCAACACCATCATGGGGAGCAGATCGGGGATGTAGGCGGCATGCACCGGAAGCCTTGTCAGCCAGGCCATTCCGGCCAGCAGCAGGACCAGGCCGGTGATCAGGACGGTCCGCTCACCGAAGCGGGTGATCAGTCGGGCCGAGATGAACAGTGATACTCCGCCGATGGCGACGGCGGCGGGCAGCATGGCCAGACCGGTCTGCAATGCGGTGTAGCCCAACACCTTCTGCATGTACAGGGCGACGATGATCTGGAATGCGAACATGGCCGACAGGGTCAGCATCTGCACCACATTCGCGCCGGAAACATTGCGGGAACGGAAGATTCGCAGCGGAAGCAGCGGGGTCTTCGCGGTGGCCTGCCGAATGACGAATCCTGCCAACAGGATCAGCGATACAGCGCCGAGGCCGAGGGTGTGCGCGGACAGCCAGCTGTACTCCTCGATCTTCACGACGGTGTAGATGCCCAGCATGAGACCGGCGGTGACCAGCAGCGCGCCCAGCGCGTCGGCCCCGGCGGCCAGGCCCAGACCACGATCCGAGGGCAGCGCCTTCACGGCCAGTGCGACGGTCAGGACGCCGATCGGCACATTGATCAGGAAGATCCAATGCCAGTTCAGCGCATCGGTGAGTACACCGCCGAGCACCTGGCCGATGGAGGCACCGGCCGCGCCGGTGAAGCTGAAGATGCCGATGGCCCTGGCCCGTTCACCCTTCTCGGTGAACATGGTGACCAGAATGCCGAGCACCACCGCCGAGGCGATCGCACTGCCCACGCCCTGCAGGAAGCGGGCCGCGATCAGCATGGCCGGGCTGTTCGCCGCGCCCGCAAGCAGTGAAGCGGCGGTGAAGACGATATTGCCGATCAGGAACATCGTCTTGCGGCCGATCAGATCACCGAAGCGGCCCGCCAGCAGCAAGAGGCCACCGAAGGCGATCAGATACGCGTTGACGGTCCAGCTCAAACCGGCGGGCGTGAAGCCGAGATCCTGCTGGATCGCGGGCATGGCCACCGTGACAATGCTGCCATCGAGGATGGTCATCAGCGTCGCGGCGGAAAGCACCGCGAGGGCAAGGCTTTTGGACGCTGTCATGGTCTTCTCCTGTTCGAACCGACAAGAGAGACCGTACTAGATAGTTCCGTTGCAGACAATCTCTAACGGACTTTTTGGGTTGGCGGCCGGATCACTGCCTGGCGCGGCGCGCCGTGGATGCCTCCGCCGTCGCCGAAAGATGCCCCTCCACCAGGTGATTCAATGCCTTCAACAGGGCGTCGCGCTCCCCCTTGGGAAGCGAATCCAGGGCATCGCGGTGGACGCCGTCCACGATCTTCTGACTGCGCGCGGCGAGCTTCACACCCTCCGGAGTGACCGCGATGATGCGCGCGCGGCGATCGGCACTCGACGGACGCCGCTCCGCCAGCCCCGCCTTCTCCAGGGCGTCGACGGTCACCACCATGGTGGTCTTATCCATATCCCCCAGCTCGGCGAGCTGCGCCTGGGTGCGCTCCTGCTCGAGCGCGTGCACCAGAACGCAGTGCATACGAGCGGTCAGGCCGATCTCCGCCAGCGCGGCGGACATCTGCGTGCGCAGCACATGACTGGTGCGGTCGAGCAGGAACGACAGGTCACGTTCGGTCCGAACGGGTGCCAGAGCGGTCATACCGCACATCATAGTTTTGTTGCGGATTATCTGCATTCATCCGTAGTCGACGGCTGATGAGCCAGCCGAACGCGGCGGCGAACGGGGACATGAAGACCGCGTACACGGCCGCGGGGACCGCGATCTCGGTGCTGTCCAGAATGCTGATCGCGATGGTGATGGCGATGGCGCTGTTGTGAATCCCGATCTCCATCGAACAGGCCACGGCCTGACGATCGGCGACACCGAGCAGTCGGGGCAGCCAATAGCCGACCGTCAGACTGATCGCGCACAGCAGGGCGGCCGCCGCGCCGATTCGGGGTAGATCGCCGGTGATATCCGAACTGTTCGACAGCACCGCACCCAGCACGACGAAGACCAGGAGCAGTGCGGAGGCGATGCGCACCGAACGATCCATGCGATCGGCGAAGCCTGGGCGCAGGGCACGCACCGTCATACCGATCGCCACCGGGATCAAAACCATCGCGAAGACCTGTACGGCCTTGCCGAATTGCACGCCCAGCGAACCCGGACCGTCATCGGGACCGAAATGGTCGATCGCCGCATTCGTGATCAGCGGTACCGTCACCACCGAGATAATCGAATTGACCGCGGTCAGTGACACATTCAGCGCCACATCACCACGGAACAGATGACTGAAGAGATTCGCCGTCGCACCGCCCGGCGCGGCCGCCAACAGCATCAACCCGATCGCGGCAAGGGGAGCCAGCTCGAGCACCGTCACCAAACCGAAGGCCACCAACGGCAATATCACCATCTGGCACACCAGCGCGATCAACACCACCTTCGGCTGCCTCGCCACCCGGGTGAAATCCGCCGGGGTCAGCGCCAACCCCAGCCCGAACATGATCACGCCCAGCGCAATCGGCAACGCGACCGCGACAAACCCAGAATTCACTGCGTCCCTATATCTTTCACCACGCCGATCACTGCACTCGAACGGCTACTCCCCTCCGACCCTAGCCGCGCGATGAATGCGCCTCGGCCACAACACCACTGACCGGGTGTTTCGAGAAACGAAATTCTCCCCCGATCCCCCTATCAACCTCCGGCTATCGGAGCACAATCGTTGCTTTGGGGGAAATATCCAGGAGGACACCATGATTCGCAAAATAGCTGCGGCCGCCGCCATCGCCACCGCACTCATCGGCACCGGCGCGGGCATCGCACAGGCGGAGACTCCCACGACCGAACCCATCGCCGTCCAACCGGTAGCCGCAGGCCAGACCCAATCCCTCGCCGGTGAACAGATCGGCACGGTAGTCGGCACCGTCGTCGGCGCGGGCGTCGGCGCCCTCATCGGCGGCAGCGCCGGCTGCGTGGTCGTCGCCCCCGTCTGCCCCCTGGGCATCGCCATCGGCATCGGAATCGGCGGCGCGGCAGGCGGCGTCATCGGAGCCGGCCTCGGCGCGGGCGCCGGCGCGGCCATCGGCGCACAGATCCCGGGCTGACACCCGCGGTATACGAGGAAGAAGAACAGGCTCGGCGCTGGTCGACGGGGCGGGCATGATGGGGGTCCGTTCGCACCGGCAGTTACGTCCTACGCCCGGCCGCGGTTGGCCATGTGCGCGGCACAGGACCAGACCGCTCCGGCCGAACTCGCGGTCGAGGCGGCGAGTTCGGCACCGAACGCGAAAGTCGCCCGTGTGCCCGGCGGGCACGATGCACCGTTCCTCGACGCGCACGAACAGGCCGTCGGCATCGAATTGCTTTTTCTCCGCACGCATCTGCGCGCTCCCACCCGAGCGCTAGGCGAGTTCGCAACTGCCGAAAGCGACCGAATCAGATGAGCCAGGTTGTAGCTGCTATCCGGACGCGGGTCCTCGAGTACGGCACCGAAACCCTTTTCGCCCCGCCCACGCCCCTTTCCGCTACAAGATCACAAAATCGCATATAGACATTGGTGTACCAGCAGTGTGTACCATCAGTACATGCCGCTACCTCGATTCACGCGGATCGCCCCGGAACAGCGCGAGCACATCCTGGCCGTCGCGCGCGGCGCATTCGCCGCCGACGGGGCGACCAGCGCGTCATACAACAAGATCATCGCTGCCGCGGGCATCTCGAAAACCACCGCTTACCAGTACTTCGACGGCAGGGACGATCTGCTGAAGACCGTCCTGGACGACCTCGCGGCACGATTGGCGCTCGTCCTCGGTTCCTGGACGCCGGCCACGGGCGCGGCCCAGTTCTGGACCGAACTGACCGCCGCCTCCCAACGGCTGATCACGCATCTGGCCGACCACCCGCAGGACCGCGTTCTCGCCGCCCATGTCCCCCTGGAGTCGACCACGGCCGACCAGTGGCTGCGCGCCCTCGTCACCGATGGCACCCGCCTCGGCGTGATCCGCACCGACATAGATCCGGAGCTCCTGCACGCGGCCACCGCGAGCGTGCTCGCGGCCGCCGACCAGTGGATCCTGGCCCGCTGGGCCGCGACGGCCGACCGATCTCCCGATACCACGGCCGTCCTGCGACTCCTCGCCGGACTGTGGGCCACCCCGACCGACAAATTGCCGCACACGAAAGGGCAGTAGCCAATGCCGAACCCCACCGCACAGGACCCGAACACCACACCGCCACAACCGATGTCACGAGTGCTCGTGGCAGGCGCCACCGGTTACCTGGGACGCCATCTGGTTTCCGCCCTCAAAAAGCACGGCTGTTGGGTGCGCGTACTCGTACGCCGACCAGAGCAGGCGTCGGACCTGCCGGAGGCCGACGACGTCTTCGTAGGCCAAATCACCGACGCCGCAACCCTGCACGGCGCGGCCGACGACGTCGACACCGTGTTCTCCAGCATCGGAATCACCCGCCAGCGCGACGGCGTCGGATACGAACAGGTCGACTACGGCGGTAACCTGGCCCTGCTACGCGAAGCCGAGCGGGCGAGCGTGGCGCGGTTTGTGTACATCTCCGTCTTGCACGGCCGTGAGCTCCGCGATCACGTACGCCTGGCAGCCGCCAAGGAGCGCTTCGTCGACGAACTGCGCGCATCCGCCGTGGCCGGCACCGTAATTCGCCCGACGGGCTACTTCTCGGACATGCGCGAATTCCTGACCATGGCCGAAAAGGGCCGCGTCTACTTGATCGGCGACGGAAACCGCAGCATGAATCCGATATCCGGCGCAGATCTCGCCGAATTCTGCGTCACGACCGCCACCACCCGGTCCGCCCCCGACATCGAGATCGGCGGACCGGACATCCTCACTCACAATCAGATCGCCGAAGCCGCATTCGCCGCCACCGGCCGTCCCGCCCGCATCACTCACGTGCCGCGCGGACTCGCGGCCGCGGCCCGTCGGCTGGTCGAATCCATAACTCCGGAGCGCACTTTCGGCCCCCTGCAATTCTTCCTCTCCGTCATGACCACGGATATGGTGGCCCCCGCCACCGGCCACGATCACCTCGCCGCCTTCTTTCGAGAAGAGTCCGGAAGAAACCCTTGAGAGGACAACGCGAGCACATCCCGCGCAGGTTACGGCGACGTGGGCGCGAACCGAGATCGGCCGAGTACGGATCGACATCCCGCACCTCCTGCCGACACCGTCACCGAGCAGCGCCCGAATGACATTCGACATCACCGGAACCGTTCAGGAGCAAGACAATTCGCGGAGCACCTGTTCATTCGTCAAGCGTCGCGGCGCGATGTAGTACAGCACACTGCCCGGCGCCAGTGTCTCGGTCCAGATCGGGTTGACCATCAGGTCATCACCCGATCGGACCGCCAGCAGTATCGCTCCGTATCGCTGACCGAGCGCGATCTGACAGCGCTCCACGGACACCCCGCCGAACGACGCCGGCAGGGCCAGCGAATAGGTGTTGGCACCGCCGTGAGTCATCAACTCGGCGTACACCTCGGCGATACCCGGAGAAGTCATCTCCTCGGTGATCATTCGAGGCGTGTGCCACTGCACGCATCGAATCCAGGGGCCCACGTACCGAACCAGGTCGGCGCGATCGAGGTCGCGCAGTGCCACCACAGTATGCGCGGTGTCGGTGAGATGGGCGACTACGACCGCGATCGCCAGCGCCTCATTGTCGTCGCGCGCGTCGACGAGTACCGTGCTCGCGCGGTGCACTCCGGCGCGCCGCAGCACGCCCTCGTCGGTCAGATCACCGCGCACGAACTCCAGACCGTGCTGCTGGGGCATCGGGTGGGAACCGACCTCGTCCCAGGCGCACAGCACGAGCCGACGGGATTCGTCCGCCGACAGCTCCCCGACGATCCGTTCGGTCCGCCCGGCACGATAGCCGAGAACGACAACGTGCCCGGCTGCATCGGTACTGATCATTCCCTGCATGCGATTGCCTTTCGCTTCCTCCAGCATCGAGGCCAGCTTCGTGAACACCGTCGTCAGCGTCACGATGCCGCCGACGATGACATACACACCCACCAGGTGGCCGAATCCGGTCGTGGGGAAGAAGTCGCCGTACCCGACGGTGGACGCGGTGACGACGAAGTACCACCAGAAGTTGCCCGGCTGAACCAGTGCGCTGCCGGCCGGCTCGGCCCAGAACAACAGCGGCCAGCTGGTCACGAAGACCAAACCGATGACCACGATCGGCGTCGCCCAAGTGCGCAACAGACCGAAGCGCACGAGCATACGAGACAGAAAGAAGAACACTATTCTCCACCGGACGTCGACAGGTGCACCCACCGTAGTACCTGCCCGCGCGAACTTCGCCCCGCATCCACGCCCTCGAACCGCGTTCCCGCACAGAATCGATCAGGAACCCAGGTCCCTCCCATGGAGAACGCGCTCGAACTGATCACCCAAGCCCTCAGTGACTTCCGCATAACGCAGCGGAATCGTCAACCACATCGGTTCCCGGCAATCCACGCGGTGGGTTCGCGGGCGGTGGAACCCGATGACCCAGAACAACATATGACAGCACACCGCGAAGACCGCGGACGCATTCCGTCTTGCACCGCCAAGGGTTACCGGTGGTTCAGTCGCCTTGCAGCAGCAACTCGAAGACAGATGAGCGGGCGTCATGTCCTAACAGCACGTCATGATGCTCTGTGCCGCATTGGTTGTGCATCGGCACCTGGTTTCGACGAGGTGGTTCGCGGCCGAACGCCATGGGCGCGCACCTCGTCGGCGACCATACCGAATCGCGCGGCCTCGCAGACCAATCGACGCCGTGCACGAACATGATCAGCAACCGCTGCAACGACGAATGCCCGTGACCTCTGTTGAGGTCACGGGCATTTGCCCAGACGTGGAGCTGACGAACCAGCATGCGAACCGGGCAGGGCTGGTCGGCGGGCCGGACATCGTGATTCGTGCGGTGGGTGCCCGGCCAGACTCGGCCGGCGGTGCTCGATGATCGCGACCGCTCCACGTGCCCGATCGCAACGAATCACCTGCGGATCGTATCGCCGACTCATCGACAACGCTCCAGCAAGGCAATCGTTCCGGTGTCGGCAAGAGGCGCAGGATCATAGCGGCAGAACGCGCACATACGTTGCGGCAGAACGCGCACGCAATATGCGGCGAACCGCGCACGCCGCATGCGATACTACGGCGGTGACCTCGTCCTTTTCGTCATCGCCTATTGGTAGAATCCTTCCCCGGCACGCCCACTCGGCAGTCCATGAAGCACTGGCGGATACACGTGTTGTCCTGGTTAACGGGGCTCGTCAATGCGGTAAGAGCACGCTGGTCGCCCGGATTGGCAGAGAGATCGGCGCGACGTGGCGGAGCCTCGACAAGCCGGAGACCCGGCAGGCGGCCGGCTACGACCCAACCCAGTTCGTCCTCGACGATTCCCTCTTGATCATCGACGAGGTACAGCGAGTACCGGAGCTGCTGTTGGCGATCAAGGAGACCGTCGACGCCGATGGACGACCCGGCCGGTTCCTGCTCACCGGCTCGGCGCACGTCATGGCGCTCCGGAGCGTTCCGGACGCCCTTCCCGGACGCATGGAAACGATCGAACTCTGGCCACTCTCCCAAGGCGAAATCGACGGCGCACCGGACAGATTCATCGATTCCGCCTTCGAACGCGGACCACAACTACGGCACGACGGAACCGAGAACCGCGATGACTACATCGAACGGATCGCCCGCGGCGGTTTCCCCGAAGCTGTTGCGCGAGAGGGCAAACGGCGATCCCGATTCTTCTCCTCCTACGTCGCCGATCTGATCAACCGAGACGTCATGCAACTGTCCGAGATCGAACGCAGCGCAGAAATGTTCACCCTGGCCAACCTCGTTGCGGCTCGCTCCGGTCAGCTCCTGGTGCCCGGCGCCCTCGGCAATGAACTCGGCCTGCCCAAAGACACCGTCGCCCGCTACCTTCGCCTCCTGGAAGAGGTCTTCCTGATCAAGCGCATCCCCGCGTGGTCACGAAACCTGACCACCCGGGCCGTCGCGACGTCCAAGGTGTTCATGGTCGATTCCGGCATCGCCACCTATCTGTGCGGTGCCGACTCACGCGCGCTGCGGGCCGTGAACGGCCCGCTCGGGTCATTGCTGGAGGGCTTCGTAGCCGCCGAACTCGCTCGTCAGCTCACCTGGTCCGACCAGGAGGCCCGCATGTTCCACTACCGCACCCGCGACAACGTCGAAGTCGACATCATCCTCGAGAACAACCGACGAGAGGTGATCGCCATCGAGGTGAAAGCCGCCACCACCGTCAAGGGCGAAGACTTCCGCGGGCTCCGCCACCTCGCAGAACGCCTGGGCGACGACCTCCTCGCCGGATACCTGCTCTACACCGGCACCGAAACCCTCCCGTTCGGGCCGAAATTCCGAGCCTTGCCGATCAGCGCCCTGTGGAACGCACGACCATGACCGCCTCGAACGGTGCGCGCACTGCCACGAAAAAGGCAGAGCCGCAGGCTATTGACCTGCGGCTCTGCCGTTCTGTGGACCTGACGGACCAGCATACGAACCGGGCGGTGCTGGTCGACGGGCCGGACGTGATGATTCGGCCCGTGAATGCCCGGCATACAACAGGTCGCGACGGCTGGCCGGAGTACAATCTAGTCTGTCTAGACAGACCAACAATCAAAGGGAGCCGAACCGATGAGCTGGCAGGTTCAGGAAGCCAAACAGCGCTTCAGCGAGCTGCTCCGGAGTGTCACCACCGACGGCCCGCAGGTGGTGACGCGGCACGGCGAGGCGATTGCAGTGGTGATCGACATTGCCGAATACCGAAGGCTCCGTGGTGAGGTCACCGATTTCAAGGACTTCCTACGCGCCGGTCCGAGTCTCGAGGATCTCGATCTGACCCGCAGCCGCGAATCACCGCGCGAGATTGATTGGACGGCCTGACTTGGGCTTTCTACTCGACACCGACATTGTGTCCGAACTGCGCAAGAAGAGCCCCAACCGCAAGGTGCTGGCCTGGTACGAGGGAGTGCACTCCCATCAACTCCACCTCAGCGCCATCACCCTTGGCGAAATCCGGTTGGGTATCGAGCGTCTGCGCGTCCGGGACACGCCGCAGGCCGAGATTCTCGAATCGTGGCTCGGCACCCTGCGCACCACCTATCGCGATCGTATTGTCGCCGTCGACGCGGACATCGCCGAGGAATGGGCTCGAATGAACATCCCCAGGACCGTCCCGATATTGGATGGCCTGCTGGCCGCCACCGCCAAGGTGCACGAGTGGACTTTCGTCACCCGCAATGTCGCGGACGTGGTCGGCACTGGCATATCCACGCTCAATCCATTCGACTGATGCGGGACGGACTCGGTACCGATTGTGTTGCGACCGAATCCAGTACCGCCGCAATCACATTTGGCCGCGGTTGCCGGTGGTTCAGTCATCCCGCGGGCAGTGCAGCACACCTGTCGGGTTCGCGCATTGCCGGAAGAACAACAGAGCCGCAGGTCCATGACCTGCGGCTCTGTTGTGAAGTGGACCTGACGGACCAGCATACGAACCGGGCGGTGCTGGTCGACGGGCCGGATATCGCAATCCGCGCGGTGAGCGGACGGCGGACACGAAAAACCAATCCATCGAGCCCGGTGCGACGGACTAGTCAACCACGGATATTCCGACCAATCAACCAGCACAGTAGCGACGAATCAACCAGCGCAGTAGCGACGAATCGACCAGCTGCAGAGCTGGAAACTAGCTATGATCAGCCTGAGGGTGACCGTAGTCAGGCAGTGACACTCGACGAACGGAGCGTATGGCCATGCAGACCCGACATGGACCAGTCATCCCTCGACGTGCCGAAGCGGCGGTCGCCGACGCGCTGGCCGACACCCGCGTCGTCCTCGTCAATGGAGCACGGCAATGCGGGAAGAGCACGCTGGTCCGCCTCGTCACGAAGGGTCGTGAAGCCGAATGGCGCGACCTCGACGTCACCGTGACCAGGCAGGCCGCGCTCAACGACCCGGACGGGTTCGTCGACTCGCCGAACCTGATGGTGGTGGACGAGATCCAGCGGGCACCCGAGCTGTTGCTGGCCATCAAGGCGCAAGTCGATGCGGACGGCCGCCCGGGCCGATACCTCTTGACGGGCTCCGCGCGCATACTCGGACTGCGGGCGCTGCCGGATACTCTGGTCGGCCGCATGGAGACCATCGAGCTGTGG
This sequence comes from Nocardia sp. NBC_01503, assembly GCF_036327755.1. NCBI lineage: Bacteria > Bacillati > Actinomycetota > Actinomycetes > Mycobacteriales > Nocardiaceae > Nocardia > Nocardia sp. NBC_01503. The sequence continues at coordinate 4,384,195 of NZ_CP109596.1, read as the reverse complement.
CCCCTTTCCCAAGGCGAGATGGACAGCGCGCCCGATGCCTTCATCGACGCGGTCTTCACCCACAGGGACAAGTTGCGTCACACCACGACCGTGCCGCGAGCCGACTACGCCGAGCGGATCGCCCGCGGCGGCTTCCCGGAAGCCATCACGCGAAGCACCGACAAGCGGCGCAAGGCCTTCTTCGATTCCTATGTCGGCGACTTGATCACCCGTGACATCCGCCAACTCTCGGAGATCGAACGCACCTCCGAGATGCGCGCCCTCTTACAACTGGTCGCTGCCCGCTCCGGTCAACTGCTCGCGAGCACCTCGCTCAGCAACGACCTCGCGCTCGGAGCCTCCACGGTCAAACGCTATCTGACGCTGCTCGAGGAGGTTTACCTGATCAAACGCATACCGGCGTGGTCCAGAAACCTGAGCAACCGCGCCACGATGATCCCGAAGGTCGCCTTCGTCGACTCCGGTATCGCAGCGAATCTCGTCGGAGCCGATGTGCGTAACATGTTGCGCCCCAATGGCCGATTCGGACCGTTGCTGGAGGGGTTTGTGCTGATGGAACTCGCACGCCAGCGCACGTGGTCCTCCGAGGATGTCGAGATGTACCACTACCGCACCAAGGACGGGGTCGAGGTCGACGCCGTCCTCGAGAACCGACGCGGCGAAGTCGTCGGCATAGAAGTCAAAGCCGCCTCCACCGTGGGACCGGACGACTTCCGCCACCTCCGTCACCTTGCAGAACGCCTCGGCGACGACTTTCTCACCGGCATCGTGCTCCACACCGGCCAACAGACACTGCCCTTCGGGCCCAAGATGCTCGCAATGCCGGTAAGCGCCCTCTGGGAAGTTCCGAGCCCCGAAGACTGATCAGATCGAAAGCCCGACAACCGGTCTCACCGCGAATGGTCACGCGACGAAGAAAAGCAAACGGCCCGACGTCGCCGCCGAGCCGTTCCTCGAGTGGAGCTGACGGACCAGCATGCGAACCGGGCGGTGCTGGTCGACGGGCCGGACATCATGATCAGGGCGGTCGGCACGCGGCGCCCGGTCAGCGGTGATGCCCGATGAACGGTCATAGAGACACCATGGCTGCAGTTCGCAACCGCATGCCTTGACAGCTCCGCCAGGTACGCGCTTTCGAATTATTCGAAAATGGGGCACAATCGTTGCCTACCCCCGAGGAGACATCGTGGCCGAGACATTGAATGAGCGCACGCTGCTACCGGAGCATCCGGATCAACTTGCCACGCTACAGAGGTTTCTCGACGCCATGCCGGACACGGTCGAAGCGTCCATTGTGCGGTCTTCCGAAGGGGACGTCGTCGCGCTGCCTGCCGAGGTGGTCGAGGCTCTGCGTTTGGTGGCTCAAGCGTTGTCGGAGGGTAAGGCAGTGACGGTAGCGCCGTTGCACACCACGCTGACGACGCAGGAGGCGGCCGAGTTGCTCGGCATGAGCAGGCCGACGTTTGTGAAGCTGTTGGATTCGGGTGCTATCCCGTTCACCCGGCCGGGTCGGCATCGGCGCGTTCGACTGACCGACGTGCTCGCCTTTCGAGAGTTTCGACGCGCCGAGCGGGCTGCCGGATTATCGGAACTGACAAGGATTTCCGAGGATTTGGGACTCTACGACGATGTCCCGGACGAACCGCTGAGACGGGATTAACCGAATGCAGCGGGTCTTCCTCGATACCTGTGTTCTGTACCCGAGCCATCTCCGCGACACTGTGCTGCGACTGGCCGAAGCCGATCTCATACAACCACTGTGGTCCAACGAGATTCTCGCCGAACTCCGCAGGAATCTCGCCGTCCGGCATGGTCGTGACGAAGACACCGCGCGGAAGGCAGATCACCTGATCGCCACGCTGCGCAGGTTCTTTCCCGACGCGATTGTCGAAGGGTACGACGACCTAGTGGATCGGATGGAGAACCACCCCAAGGACCGCCATGTTCTCGCTGCCGCGCTGCAGGGCAATGCCGACGTTTTGCTCACCTTCAACCTGAAAGATTTCGAGGTCCGTCCGATCGGCGACGGGTTCCCCGAGTTGTTGCACCCCGACGCCTTCCTGCTCGACATGCTGGATCTTGCTCCGGGACAGGTGATCAGGTTGCTCCACAAGCAGGTCGCCGAGCACAGGCGGCCACCGAAACATATCCAGGGATTGCTCGAGGTTCTCGATCGATCGGGAGTATCGGGGTTTGCCGCCGAAGTTCGTCGCCGACTGGACTGATAGATCCCCTTCCAAATTCCCAACTCGGAAACGACGTTTGACCCGATACAACAGAAGCGGTTCCAGTCAAAACGGGAACGGTTCGCGCAAGCCGAAAAACGGCAGAGCCACAGGTCGATGACCTGCGGCTCTGCCGTGAAGTGGACCTGACGGACCAGCATACGAACCGCGCGGTGCTGGTGGATGGACCGGACATCATGATTCGGGCCGTGGGTTCCCGGCAACCGGTTGGCGGCGAAGCCCGATGAACGGCCACTACGACAACCCGGGCGCGGATGGGGCAGCGTTTGGTAGCGCGGATGGGTCGGCGGGTGCTCGGCGTCCTATAGCCGCCACCCCATACGCCGAACATGGCTACCGTGTTCGCGCCGCTCAGCACCATGTTCAGTGCCGTGGGTCGAAATCCCGACTCAATATCAATACTCATACATGCTCACACCCCCGGCGGCCTGGCGGGCGCGCCGTCCACCGTGGCGGGCACCCGGACGCGGGTCCGTGGTTCCGGCTGCTCGACCGGGACCGACGCCTGCTCTCGATCCTGGCCGAACACAAGGTACTCACCACCGACCAGATCGCCGCCCTGGAATTCACCTCGACCCGCCGCGCACAAGACCGGCTGAGGAAACTGCGCGAGATGGGCATGCTGTTCGCCTTCCGGGAGTCACTCTATGGCGGCGGCACCAGCCAAACCCAACACGCCCTCGGCTATCTCGGCGCACGCCTGATCGCCGCCACACGCGCCGAGAAACCACCCGCCCAGGGCGCGCACGCCCTGATGCTCGAACGACTGGCCTGCTCACCCACCCTCGCCCACCGCCTCGGGGTCAATGACTTCTTCTGCGCCCTGGCCGCCCACCGCAACCCCGCTCGCCACCGCGACACCGCCAACCCGGAGCCGGTGGCCGGGCTCACCCACTGGTGGTCGGAACGCCAATGCACCGACTGCTTCCGCCTGGACCTGTACTCCGGGGAAACCGTCAGATTGCGACCCGACGGGTACGGCTGCTGGGAACAGAACGACCACGCGGTGCGGTTCTTCCTCGAATACGACACCGGCACAGAGTCATTGACCGCCCTCACTGGTAAACTCGCCACCTACCAACGCTTCCCCACCAACGAGTTCGGCATCCTGTTGTTCTCGCTGCACTCGTCCCGCCGCGAGACGGCGCTGCACCGGGCCATCTCCGGCTACCTCCCCGACATCACGATCGCCACTGTGGCCCGCGACCACATGCATCCCGACGGCCCCGCAGGCCCGGTCTGGGCACTGTGGACACCCCAGAGCGACGCCGCCGCCCAACGACTCCACTTGGCCGACTTACCCGAACGCGGCCCCCGCATCGCCCACCACACCGGCACCAGCCAGCCGTACAACGAAGCCGCCTTCGACCCAAATGCGCCGGATATCCGCGCCGTTCTCGACTCGAACTGTGCAAGGAGCGGCGTGACGCACCCGATCGCGAGTACCGATCGGTCGGAGCAGATCATCATCGAGACCGACTTCTGAGCACAGATGGCTACCGATTGAGTTTGCGGTCCGATGGTCGAACGCTGCGCGGCCGGATCGAGCAGTATCAGGGGCCGAGTTACCGGAGGAGGATCTGGCCGGATCCGTTATCCGTCAGCTAGAACTGCGTTCTGGCCGCCTACATGAACTCAGCCACATGACATCTCACCATGCGCACGTGCCGATGGGAGTAGGTCGACTGCACCTTGGGTACTCGCAACGGCGCTAGCTTCGCGCGTGTCGTCACGGACCCAATTCATCGTCGGCTCTAGGACGATGAATTGGGAGGTCACCCGTGGAGATTACTGGTGCCCGCGACCTATCAGCTCGTGCAGGTGCCGTGCAGCCGCCATACCGGTCAGCAGCCCTGCCGCTATCGCAGCCACTAACCCAACTGCTAGACCCGCGCCTTTGCCGTACGTGTCGACGATCGGGAACCCCGCAGCCAGCCCGGCAGTTGAGCCCGCACATAGTCCCACGAGAATCGACAAGCTGATGATCACTGTCAGTCGAAGTGAGACTATTGCCTTTTCGTCGTCGCGGCTCTCCGGCGGCCCGCTGCTCGGCTGCCCACCTGAACCACCTACGATTGACATCCTCGTCCTTCCTGTTAGCCACAGTCGTGACGAGGACGGCCCCCGTTCCCGCGGGGGCCGTTGCCATTTCGGCGCCAGCTCGGCCGTCCTCATCGGCTGATAGCCTCCTCGCTCCAAGCCGTTTGGTCAAGATAGACACTCGTTGGAGATTTTCGCCAAACCCAGTACGCTAGAAGCCATGGCAAAGCAGGTCGGGGCACTAGGACCAACGGGTGCGCGTGTCGCACAGCGCCTGCGAGGACTCCGTAGCGAACGTGATCTCACCCTTCAAGTGCTCGCCACCAGGCTTGCCGAGCTCGGTCGGCCAATCGACCTGTCCGCTCTGGCGAAAATCGAGAAGGGCCAGCGGCGGATTGACGTCGACGATCTGATCGCCCTCTCTCTAGCATTGGACGTTTCCCCGAACTGGCTCCTATTGCCAGGCGCGGCCTCCGGCGATATGACGGTCGAGTTGACACCGTCATATCGGAACAATGGAGTAGATGTCTGGTCGTGGGCTACTCGCGATAATCCGAGAAAACTCAGCGCGGCAGCAGGCGCTTCACATGCCCCAGAGACGGAGAAGTCGCTTGGGTCCAATTTCGACTTTCTCCGCAAGAGCTGGCCAGAGATGTATGCAACGGCAGTGCGCGCCGAGCAGCTGGCAAAAACCGATCCGCGGACATCTTGCGTTTATGCTCGCTCAACATTGGAGCTAGCCATTGCGTGGATTTACCAAGTCGATGGCTCAATCCAGCCTCCCGATCGTACAAGCCTGGCAACGATGATCGCTGACCCCGCTCTGGTACGAATCTTGGGATCAACCATTACCCAGAGAATGAACACAATCCGCAGTCAAGGAAATTTGGCTGTTCACAATCGCGGCGCAATTACAGAAAGCGATGCGGTCCGAGTTGTCGGCGAGCTTTTCGAAGTTTCCCTGTGGATTGCACGTACCTACTCGCTAAACACGAATAACCTTCCAGGTTTAGATATTTCTTTCGATTCAGACTTGATTCCTGATCGGAATCCGGCAATTCCAGTAGCTGAAAACCTTCCAATCGTTCGCACCGAGATTCCTGCATCAGTTTCTGAAGACGCCGTGGTCGACATCAGAAGCCGCGAGGATAGCGAAACGCTCGATCTGGTCGTCGACGTACTCCTGGAAGGCGCGGGATGGGCATCAGACGACTCGATAACACGTAATTACCGAATTTCTGAACCAAATCTCCTCGGATCGAAAAGTGCGACGGTTGACTATGTACTGTGGGACGACGATGGAAAACCGCTTGCGCTAGTGGAGATAAAGGAAGCGGCCCAAGATTTTGCATCGTCAACCCGTCAGGCGCAAATCTATGCAGATCGCCTTGAGGAAACATTCGATCAGCGCCCGATAGTCTTCTACACCGACGGTAATGTCACATATATCTGGGACGACGTCCAAAATTCCCCCCGCGAGATTCAAGGCTTCTACGCTAAGGACGAGATCCGCCGACTCATTCGGAGGAAACAGAACTACCGACCACTTACCGAGATCCCGGTCGACGAACTTCTTGTCAACCGCCCGTACCAGCACCGCGCTATCCGTAGGACCTGCGAAGCCTTCGAGGACGACAGACAACGTAGAGCACTCTTGAGCATGGCGCAAGGGTCAGGAAAGGGACTCGTAGCGGTAGCGCTCGTTGATCTCTTGGTGCGTGCGGGCCGAGTCCATCGCGTATTGTTCCTGGCTGACCGTGCACTGATAGTCCAGCAAACTGTTGACATGTTCAACACTCACCTCCCAAACCTTCCCGTGGTGAGCCGCCTGCGCGAAGAGCACTCCAGCGGGCGAGTTCATATAGCCACATATCAGACCATGCTTGCACTCATGAATGAAGTCGATGAATTTGGACTCCGCAAGTTCGGGCCGGGATATTTTGATCTGATCATAATTGGCGAGGCGATCTCAGGGTATCGACAGTACAGCGCCATCGTTGAGCATTTTGATTCCACGGTCCTTGCATTTACATCAGCCCCCAAGGATGCTGTCGACCCTTGCATCTATGAACTTTTCAATCTCGCTGATGGCATGCCGACAGACAGCTATGAACTTGCCGATGCGATTTCCGAAGGCTATGCAATTGCGCCCAACATTTTCGATATTCAATTCACATCCTCCATCAGTGATGAAATGCATATGAGCACGGTCGAGCTAGACATCAATGAGTCCGGCAAGCTGATGGTCGACGCTGCAAAGTATGTCGACGCCGATGACATCAACAGATTCCTGTTCAGCGTGGACGCAATCGACAATATGCTTGAAACTCTGATTCGCGACGGCGTACGGGGGGCAGATGGCGTCCTTGTCGGAAAGACAATTATCTTCGCCAAGTCCATTCAGCATGCGCAAATAATCGCTGAGCGATTTAATGAACGATATCCACAGCTCGGTCATGACTTTGCAAAATCGATTACGTCCCGCAACTTGGACTCGCATCGACTAATCTCTCAATTCGCCGATTCCGACGAAATGCCGCGGATTGCGATCTCTTCAGGACTTCTCGATACCGGGATAGATATTCCGGCTGTCGTCAATCTCGTATTCTTTAAGCCGGTGAGGTCTAAGAGTCTGTTCTGGCAGATGCTTGCTCGCGGTTCTCGAGTTGCACCGAACCTCTTTGGACCGAATCGACATAAGACCCAGTTCAACGTTTTCGACTATTGCCGAAACTTCGAATTCGCTCGCATTGAAGGCATGTAGCAATATAGCAATAGTGGGCGCAGTCGCACCGGTTAGTAGAAATCAGCTACTACACAGTGCGGTTTGACGCTGACTCGATGTCGTTCGGTACGGCCATGCGGGATACAAAAAGGTACGCCAATCGACCGTCGGCGACTCTATGTCCAGCGCGGCTATCCACCTCACGCGGAAGGGCAGCCCGCGTTGGTCGGAGGCCGCCGGCAACGGAGACTCGCAGCCCATGGATAGTCTCAGCGTTGCCAGACTTCGAGCCGAGTACCGATGAGAGCTGTTCGGCGTCGGCTCGGACCGTTGCGCACCGCCCTCGACGAGGTCGGGTACCGCGGAGCGGGCGAAGTAGGGAGAACCCGAACGTGTCCAGTCTCTGGCAACCACATTGCCCTGTACTGGAAGGGCTTGATGAACTTGCCCATCGTCGATCCTGGCCAAGTGCTTGCTAATGACCAGTAGGATAAAGAACGTGACGGATCTTGAACGATGGCTCTCGGATGCTGAAATTCAGCAGTCGAAGTTGATCGCTACACGCGATCCTTCGAATAAACAGCGTCATCATTTTGTGCCACAAATGTACTTGAAGCGATGGCTCGAGCCAAACGGCCAGAACATCCAGTACAAGAACTTCGAAACAGGAAAAGGTGGATTCGGTTCACCGAAGACGGTCGGATTTCTTCCATATTTCTATCGCTATGATTCCATCGGCGAGCCGGAGCTCTGGGTCGAGACCCACCTTGGACGTATCGAAAATGACGGGGCCATGCTCCTCCGCATGTTGGACAGCATGGCTGATGGTGAAGTAACGAATCCCCGGACCGTTCGTGATCTCGCTATCTACGTGGGATTACAGAGCCAACGTACACCGAGAGTCCGTGAAATTAACACAGCCGTGGAGAACTGGAATCCAACCGGCAAGAGCGTACAGACTGCCGCAATTGATTTGGCCATATCCACCTGGCGCGGGATGGTGGTTAGTCATCTATCGACGGGTCGTCGATGGTGGCTTGCGTCAACAAGCAGTCCATTAATGACTTGCGATGAGCCAATCATTCATATTGGATACCCGGGCTGGACTCGAAAGAAACGGCTTAGCCTAGCTACAACTTCAATGCTGGTGTTCCCCATCTCCCCATATCGGCTTCTCATCGCGGCCGCCCGAAACGATCACGTCGATGTGGTGCCGCCCTTCACGCTAGCACCAGCTGAAGTCGATGAAATAAACTTGGAGATCACGGCCAACTGTCTTAAAGTCACCTACGAGCAAGAAAGCACTAGAATTGCGGCCGGACTTTCGATACCCTCCGCCGTTCCGAATCCCGATATCGACAGTGATAACATTTTCAAGAAGACCAATCATCAAACCCGATGGGCAGGTTTGGAAGCACCACCTCCCTGGCCACTGAGCCGATGGGTTCGGTCGATGCCGTTGATTCTTCAGGATTTCGCGAAACTCTTTGGCTACTGAGGCTTCGGTTTTAGCTGCGGCAATTCCATAACAAGACATACGATCTCAGCCGCGAATAGACAGGTGCCAATGATGCGACCACGGGTGTCCAGTTCGATGTAAGTCGCCGCCGACAGTGCTGCGGTAATCGGCGCGTGCCAGGTGAGAACCACAGCGGCATCCTCGGTGTGCCCCATCGATGGCGCTCATTCCCACCGTCTCCCACCGGCGCCACCGCCACCTCCACCCATAGCGAATAACTTTAGCCGGTGAACCCCAGCAGGCATTATCCACTGGCTGGAGCCGGGCATGACATACACGTCAACGTCGATAAGTGCTCCGTCCTCGGCAAACATGAAAATCACGAGGGCCCCAGCAGCTCCATCCCCGCCCGGGCCTCCTATGCGAATTCCGTCGCCTCCACCGCCTCCGCCACCCCCGAACCAGCAAGCATCGCCTCCGGCACCGCCGCTAAACGAACCATCAGCTTCAGGAGTGAACGAACCACTCCCATGAAGTTCGACCTGCAGCAAACTCTCGCATGTTTCACAAAGTCTCAGCCAGGCGGTGTGGGCGGCAATATCGTCCTGAAGGGCAGCCTCGATCGTAAGAGCAATTCTGCCCATCACGACGGGCCAATCACCAGGATAAGCACTGCAATGAATTCCGCCCTGCCAAGCAAGAAGCGCAATACTACGGGCATGAAGTTCCGATACCGACGTATCGATTATGACAGTGCCTCCCTGCAGGATTCGCAATTTGGGGTTCGGGTGAACCAGACCCGGCATCCTGCTACCCCAAACTCTGACCAGCGTCCCCTCCAGCCCCGACACCGGCACCGCCGCCGCCACCACCACCGAACACCGAGGAGCCGCCAGGGCCGCCGCTTATTGAGATGCTGATCGACATGGGCGGTACCGCGGTGTCAGGCCGATCAAGGGCTCCAGCTGCCCATTGCCGTTCAACCTCCGCTATAAGGAGGTCTCGGTAGTTTTCAATTTCCTTGCGGGTCAGGTTCTTTGACTGCCTCGTTGTCGAGTCGAACTCGTCATGATGATCAAAACACAGAAAAACTAGCTCAGACGGATCGGCCTTGCTCGGGTCTTTTCCGAGATGGGCGAGCTGGCCTTTCTTGCGCCCGAAATCGCGGTCAAGACCGAAGCAAACAGCGCAACGCCTACGACTTTCAGCCAGGATCCTGGCTTGGGTCTCTTCGGATACGTGCTCACGTGCGGCCATCGGAACGCCCTCGCTACTAGAACGACTGTCGGGATTGCAAATCTACAGTGCCGAGCAACTCGGCCCGTATACCTTCGAAGTCACCAACCAGTGCAGGCTGCACGATGGCTGACGGTTCTGAGTGTGGCGGTACCGCACCTACTGTGGCAGCTCGCTACTGCAGCCAGGTTCAGGCGCGGATACCCACTCTCTGGCTCAGTTCGCAGACATCGGTGCGCATGCCAGTCGGCGGCTTCTTCAGCAAGTCGCGGAGCATGTCACGGGCGAAACCGTTGTAGCGAATCGTCTCGGGGGCAGTCTGCTCTGACTTCGCCAGCATCGTCAGCGCTGCGGTGTCCTCGTCGCGTTGCATGTAGGCGCGGGCAACCTCGATGAGGTGGCGGCCGCGACGGGGCACGGAAACGATGTTGTCGGCGTCGATGGAGCGGGCCGCACGCAAAGCCTCGCCGGGCTGGCGCAGTTCCACACCGAGAGTTGTTGCGTGCGCGGCCATAACCGGCTGGGAGAAGCTGGTCTGCACATGCCGATAGGTCGGGCCGAGTTGCCGGGCGATGCGGTCGGCCTGTTCCAGGCCGTGCCAGGCGTCGCCGGAGCGGCCACGCCGACCGTGGACGTACGCGATCTCGAACTGCAGGGCTCCGGCGATGCCGTGCCAATCGTCGGGAGTTTCGGCGCGGTTGAGGTAAGGAGTGATCTGGTCGATCGCGTTGCGAGCCAACGCGATTGCCTCCTCCCACCGCCCGGAATCACGCAACGCTTGCACCATCGCCCAAGCACTACACGCGATCACGTACGGGTCATCGGCCTCATAGCCCTCGTTCACGGCACGGTCGGCGACCATCCACACCAGCTCCGGCGCAGGCTGATAGGCGACATAGAAATCGGCCAGCTGATAGACACCGGCCAGCGTCCGGCGCGCGGCGCGGCGATCCTCGGCCGTACGTGCGGCGGTCTGGGCGTCACGGATCAGCCCCGGCAGCAGTGCACCCAGCTGTGAGCGGTGGTCCGGGCTGGAATGGCGGATCCGCCACGCCTTACGCAGCCGCTCATCAAGATGGCCGACACTGACCGGCCGATCACTGGGGGTGATGCGATAGTCGGTCAGCGCGGCCTGCACCTCGGACAAGGCCGCATGACGCTCACCGGCAAATACCGTCACCGGCACTGCATGATCATCTCCGGTGAGCGTGGCGAGGTCGTCCAACTCTAGGACCCGAGCAATACGCAACAACAAGTCGAGGCTCGGTGTCCGCTGAATCCTGCCGTTCTCCAAGGCTTTCAGCCATTCGGCGGACCGGCCGATCTGCGCGGCCAGTACGGGCCGCGCCATTCCGGCGCGTTCGCGGTACAGCCGAACCCGCGCACCGATCTCCGAGGGACCTTCGGAACCACTCACGGGACCACCTCCTGGTCGTGCGGTGACGACAATCGCCAGCGTAACGGCATGGGGGTACGTTCGTACCCGTTCACGGCGTCGGCCGGGCATACGTTCCACATTGCCCGACGTCGGTTCGATCACCAGTCCCCGGCGTCGGGTGCACTCCAACACCGTTCCAGGGACATGGAGAACACCCGACATGGAAATCATCGTTGTCGCCACCCTCATCGCGCTAGTGCTGGTTTTCCTCGCCGCTCACGCGCTGCCGGACGCCGAGCGCACGCGGCGGCCGAAGCGGCTGACCGTTGCCGACATTCAAGCGCGCCTGGCAGCCGAACCACCACGCCCATACGTACCGATCAGCAGGGGGCGGTGAGCGATGGCGTTCACCGAACCCGAGGCGAAAGTCCTTGGCGCACTGTCGAACCTCGACCCTCCGCACGCGCTGAGCGTGCGGCAACTCTGCTGCGCGACCCTGCTGCCGGAGACCTCGGTCCATCGGGCGCTGCTGCGACTGTCGCGTACCGGGCTGGCGATGGGCACCCTGCAAGGTCCAGCACGATGGCGCTGCACGGACCGTGGACGTCTCGCGATCACCCGACCGGTGTACCGGGACTACGCCGGGGTACGACCATGAGCAACTACGTGATCGGATTCCTCCGACCGGACGTGTCCGGCGACCGATGGGGCGAAGACGAGGCGCGGATCCATGCGCTTGCCGCGGAGCGCGGGTGGTCGGTAATCCTGATGTACTACGGCGACCCGGACCGACCCAGCGGCGCGGCGATCAACCGCCTGATGAACCTCGCCTACAGCGAACACGCCAACGGCGTGATCGCGCCGAGCGCAGACCATTTCGAACCCGACGACATCCCGGCCCTCGTCAAAATCACCGACGTGATCTGCACAGACACCGACACCAAATACACCACCGCCAGTAACGACGGACAGGACCAGACCGGGCCGGTCAACCGGCGATAGGCGTCACCCCCCCCCCCCCCGCCGTGACCACATCCAAAGCGCCCCAGGGACAAGACAACCACCCCTGGGGCGCTCTCCTGCGGCGACACCGATCGTTATTGAACCGTTTCGCACTGAAAAGTCGAAATCGGGCCCCTTCTCGGCAGTTAACAGGCGCGACACCCCAATATGCCGGAACCCAGCGGACCCCGTGATTGATGCCGAACTTTGACCACGGAACACGGAATTGCATCAATTCCGGTCGCGAACGTGGATAAACGCGGGTTCTCCTGCCAGTACAGGGCGACGCCACGCCAAACGCCGAACATCCCACAGGAGCCCCGATGGAACGTCCCGAACCCGGAAAACACGCCCCGAACGGTACAGAACCCGCCAAGCCACCTGCTCGTGACCGCGCCCATAAACGCTGGCACATCGACCGAGTCGACACCGAACCCCTCACCACCACCCAACACGACCATGCCGTCACCCTCCTCGCCGACCTCCTCACTGCGTGGACCCACCGTCACCACACCGACAACGGCGAACGGAACGCCGCATGACACGCGGCTACCGAAATATCCGCCACACCAACACATTCGAAAACCGATCGAGCGACAATAGACCCGGCGACATGCCGGGCCGCACCACGAACCAGAATTCCGTTCTGCCACAGGATGTTTCGGACATCCACGTTTGCGAGAAGCGTGTATCAATGGGAAGGACCGGCAACATGGCGGGCACCAAGAAATCCTCAACATCGCGTATCGCCACCGACATTGCCGCATGGGGACAGGACGTGCGGGTAGCGACTTACACCCGCCGCTCTACCACCGAAGACAACCAGCCCTACTCCATCGAAGCCCAGGACGCCCGGCTGGCCTCCTACATCGATTCCCAACCCGGCTGGCGACATACGACGTCGTTCACCGACGACGCTTCCGGCGCGAGCGCCGAACGGCCCGGCCTGCAACGCGCGCTGCAAGCCGCGCGTGCCGGACTCATCGATGTGCTTGTGGTCTACCGGGTCGACCGTTTCTCCCGCAGCCTGCGTGACCTGGTCACCCTGCTCGACGAGCTGGACCGAGCCAGAGTCGTGTTCCGCTCCGCCACAGAACCATTCGACACCTCCACCCCCATGGGTCGAATGCTGGTGCAGATGCTGGGCATGTTCGCCCAATTCGAACGCGACACCATCATCGACCGCGTCATCGCGGGCATGGAACGCAAAGCCGCCAAAGGCAAATGGAAGGGCGGCAAACGGCCCTACGGATACCGGGTCGACAGAGCTACCCAAACCCTCGTCGTTGACGAGGCCGAAGCCGTGGTCGTGCGAATGATCTTCGACCTCTACGCCTGCCGCCGTCTCGGTGCACGTGCCGTCGCCGCGGAGCTAAATGCGCGCGGGCATCGCGCCAGCACCGGCCGTGAATGGTCCGGCCACCATGTACTGCGGATCCTCAACAGCCGGATTTATCTCGGTGAGTTGACCTTTCGCGACACCACCGTCACCGACACTCACCCCGCCATCACCGAAACCGACACCTTCGACCGCGCCCAGGCGGTCCTCGAAGCACGCGGGGATTCCCACGCCCACCGCGCCGCGAACTCCTCGGACTACCTGCTGACCGGCCGCTTGCGCTGCCCACGCTGCGGGCGCGCCATGATCGGCACCCGCGCAACCGGACGCTCCCGCACCTACCGCTATTACACCTGCTTCAACCGCGCCCGCTACGACGCCGACAAGTGCGACTTCACCCGCCTCGACGCCGACTCCGTCGACGCGGCCGTTCTGGAAGCCTTGGGCCAGTTCTACCGCACCCGCCACGACCTGATCAGCCAAGCCATCACCGCCCAACAGCGACGACACCACGATTCCAGTAGTGACACCCGCGTCGAACTGGACGCCGTCGCCGCCGAGCTCGCCAAAGCTCAGCAGGCGATCGACCGATACCTGAACGCCTTCGAAAACGGCACTCTCGATCCCGAGCTCCTCGCCGGAAGGCTCAGCGAATTGCGCGCCAAGACAGGCCAACTCATCACCCGGCGCGACGAACTCACCATCACCCTGGCGAACGAACCCATCGCCCCGGAACCCGCAACGCTGGATGGCATCGCCGACCACATCGCGGAAATCATCGCCACCGGCACGCGCACCCAAGCCAAGGCACTCATCGAGACCCTCGTCGCCCAGGTCGCCATCACCGGCCCCGACCGCTTGGTCCCTACGTTCCGCGTCCCCCAACCCGGAAACGACATTGGGGCTGGTACCGCTTCCGCGGTACCAGCCCCAATGGAGTCGGTTCGTGCAATGACACGATTGGTGGAGCTAAGGGGACTCGAACCCCTGACCCCCACACTGCCAGTGTGGTGCGCTACCAGCTGCGCCATAGCCCCATGTTCAGTTCTCGCTCGCGGGGCGTGCCCCGCTTGCCTGAACGAAGTTACACGACGCGCATCGGACAAACCAAATCGCCTGCGTAAAGGCTGGCGATCGCGATCTTCTGGGGGTAGCCTCGAACACATGTTCGATAGCGGAGAGGCGGAGGCGATGGGCGATGAGGAGCTGATCGATGCACTGCGACGGGCACACGGGGCAGCGGCATTCGCGCAGGCGGCGGAGATCACAGCGATTCGGGAGGTTTATCGGCGGCATCGCGCCGCGAACGCCGAACCCGGGCCGGGTGGGGTGCGGGCCGGTGAGTTCGCGGCGGCACAGGTCGCGGTCGCGGTGCACCAGTCCGAGGCGGTGGCGGCGGCCCTCATCGATATCGGGCTGGCCCTGGACTCGCTACCGCGGACCAGGGCGGCGTTCGCGGCGGGGCGGATAGACCTCTCGCGGGTGCAGGTGATCGCCGAGGCCATGCGGGGACTCGCGCGTGAGGTGCGAGAAGCCTTGGAACCCAAGCTTATCGACGCCGCCACCCGCACCGATCCGAGCCGACTGCGGCAGACCGCGCGGCGCTGGATCATTCGGCTCGACGCCGATGGGGAGCAGCGGCGGCGCGAGGAACGCGAAAGTGACCGCGATGTGCGAATTCGCGCCGTCGCCGACGGAATGGCCGTCTTCGACGGGCTGCTGCCCGCCGCGGGCGCGCAGACCATTGCCATGCGGCTACGCGAAATGAGTCTGCAGGTCTGCGAGGACGATCCGCGCACCATGCCGCAGCGCCGCGCCGACGCCCTCGTCGCCCTGGCCGACGGCACCGGACGCCTGCGCTGCGGCTGCACGCGCGGTAAGTACTGCCCGCAGGCCGGAGCTCCCTCGGCGCCCCGCCGCCCGCTCATCCAGGTGGGCATGTCCGCCGAAACCCTGCTCGGCCTCCGCGACGACCCGGCCTTCCTCTCCGGCTACGGTCCCGTCGACGCCGCCCTGGCCCGCACCCTCGCCGAACACGCCCGCTTCCAGGTGATTCCGGAGTACTTCGCCGAGGAACCCGCACCAGCCGCCCCCGCAGAACCGGCCATCCCGGCCAAGGTCGAGGACGCAACCTCGCCCGCTCGATCGTCGGCCGAGGGCCTCGCCCTATCCAGCACCGTGGACCCGGCCACGCAAGTCGGGCTCGACAACCCCGCTCGGCCAGCGGCCGAGGGCCTCACCGCACCTGCTCGATCCGCCGCCGAGGAACGATCGCGAGCGGCCCACCCCGCCGGATCGAGGCGAAAGGGTGCGCCGAAACCGTTTGCGCCCCAGAATCTTCCGGAACCGCCCGGCAGGACTCTTCCAGGAGGGTCAGCGGAGGCCGCTGCGCGGTCCGGCCGCCGCGGTTCGACCGCGCCGCGCGCCCCATGGGAGCGCATCCCAGGCGTCCCCGGAGGTCAGGCCCACCCGGAGCACTTCCCGGGCACAGGCGAGCAATCCGATCCCGCGACGCCCGAGCCGCTCCGCGCCGCCGGACATTCGGGCCCTGCCGCCCCACAGACATCACAATCCGCTGCGGCGCAGGATGTTTCGGACCTGTGGGAGGAGCGGACGTACACCCCCGAACACATGCATCCGGCGATAGCAGCAGCAATGCGAGCCGCAGCGGAGCTGGCCGACCCGGGTTCACCGGAGGCGGCGGCACGGGAGACCGATCCAACCTCACCCGAAGCTCTGCGAGCAGCGGCGCGACAGGATGTTTCGGACTTGCAGAAGGAACGGACGTACACCCCCGAGCACGTGCATCCGGCGATAGCAGCAGCCATTCGAGCTGCGGCGGAGCTGGCCGATCCCGGTTCGCCTGAGGCGCTGCGGGAGGCTGCACGACAGGCCGACCCGGATTCGCCAGAAGCACTGCGGGCAGCGGCGGCGCGGGAGGCCGATCCGACCTCGCCCGAAGCACTGCGGGCGGCGGCGCTGCGGGTGGCGGGTACGGGTGTGCCCGGTGCGCATCCTGCCGGGTCGAAGCGGCGGCAGCCGGTGAAACCTGCTGTGCCGCATGTGTTCTCGTCGGCTCCGCCGCGTGAGATTCGGGCTTTCGATGCGCTCTGCCGGTTTCCGGGCTGCACCATGCCCGCGGCGGAAACCCTGGTGGCACAGTTCGATCCGCTGCGTTCGCGCCGTGCCCCGCAGCACAGCGCGGCTCCGCGGGCCGTGCTGTGCTCACATCATCACCGTCTCAAAGCCCTCGCCGACAGCGGCAAACAGCCCTGGCGCGTCTACCTGGCCGATACCGATCGCATGCGCTGGATCGACCCCACCGGCGAACCCCATGAAACCGTCCGGGAAGGCGCTCGCTACCTCTTCCCCGACACCGACATCGACGCTCCCGCCCGCCTCACCCGGCACCTGCACCGAGCCCCCGAAGTGCATCTGGATCTACCGATCCCGTTGCGCCCCTTCACCGCTGACATCGCCTACCCCGTGGACACCCACGTCCTGCTCCATCCCCAACTGGCCCGCACCACCCCCGAGAACGACATCCCCACCATCCCGGCCCGCCCAGCACCGCGGTGAGCGCGACCACCCGTCCGGGCCGGCATCCCGCCGGACCTACCCACCCGCAACGCCGCACCGCCTGTAATCCTCAGCGCCCCAACTCATCCCGCGACCGGCTAGGTCACGGTGTGAGTGCGGCACCGCAGCCCCCGAACTTCCTGCCCGCCCGCCCCTGACCACGGAACCGTGCTGCCTGCTCGGTTCCCTGCCCGGGGCGCGGCTCTCCTGGTTGCTCGATGGGCCGCGCCCCACCAATTCCTCGCACCCACAACCACGGAGCCGCGGCTGGCGCGCGACTCCCACCGGGGGTGCGGCCGGCAGTCACCCCCGGCCCGGCCGCACCCCACCCCGAAAGACAAGGGGGACAAGAACAAAACCCCACCCCTACGTGGACGAGCAGTCGTCCGGATCGGGGCGGGGCTTGTTTTGTCCAGCGCGTTGGTCAGTTGGCGGCGGATTGCACCCAGTCGTCTTTGTTGACGTCGAGTTTGTGGCCGTCCAGGAAGACCGAGGGGGTGGCTACTCGGTTGCCCGAGGCCGCGGTGAGCGCCTTCATAGCGGAGTCGGCGTGGTTGCGGGCCGAGTCGAGGCGGTCGCCGGTGGTGATGCATTTCAAGGCGTCCGCCGAGGCGCCGGAGTCCTTGGCGATGGCGGCCAGGTCCTGGTTGTTGTAGTCGGAGCCACCTTCGGAGGGCTGCTTCGTGGTGAAGAGCAGGGAATGGTACTTGGCGTAGGCGGGACCGTCCCCGGCCTGGGCCATGCATTCGTTGGCGGCGATGGCGCGGGTGGAGTAGTCCTTGGAGCTCGACTTGGAGTCCAGGAAATTGACAAGCCGGTAGCGGACGGCGAGTTTGCCCTCGTCGACCTGCTGGGCGATCTCCTGGCCGTACAGCTTCTCCAACTGGCCGCAGGCGGGGCAGAGCGGGTCTTCGTAGACGTCAATGGTTTTGGCGACATCGGGCTTGCCGAGGACGATCGCGCCATCGGAGTCCATGGCCACCGAGACCGCCGGATCATGTGGCGGGCCGTAGCCGTCGTTGCGGATCGAATCGCTGCCGCCCTTACTCCACTGGGAGACGGCGAAGATGATCAACGCGACCACCACCACGGCCACCGCGGCCAATGCGTAGGTGGTCTTGCTCGATACCGGCCGCGGGGTGTGTTTCGAAGACGGTGCGCTCACCCGCAACACTCTGCACCACACCCGGCGGATCAGACCAGGCGACCCCACGACAGCACCGCGACGAATCGATCAGGCCCCCGTGGCCACCGCGGGTTCCTTGCGCCGCAAGGTTTCCGGAACCACCAACCAGACCGCCGACGCGGAGGCCAGAATGACACCGGTGACACCGAGCGCCACGCCGTAGGAGACCTGATCGGCGAGCATGCCGATCAGATACGGGCCGAGGAAGGTGCCCAGGTCGGCGGACATCTGATATCCGGCCAGCACCGGCCCACCACGCACACCCGGCCCGATGACGTCCGCGACCGCGGCCTGCAGCGCGGGCGAGAACATTCCCGAACCGATACCCGCGATACACGAGGCGACCAGCAACCACGGGAAGGTCGCGGCCAGCCCCAGACCGGTCGTGCCCACCGCGCAGATCAGCGTCCCGGCGATGAGGAACGGCTTGCGCCCCAGCCGATCCGACCAGCGCCCGGACAGGAACAGCACCGCCGCGTTACCGGCCGCGAAAACGGTCAATGCGACACCGGCCAGACCCGCGTCCTTCTTCAGCACCTCGACCACGATCAGCGGCACCAACGCCATCCGCACACCGAAAACCGCAGCGCCATTACCGAAGTTGGCCCACAGCGCCGCCCGGTACGCGGGTCGCGCCAACCCCTGGCGGAAGCTCATGACCGCCGCCCCATTGGCCGCCTCGGGCACCGCCAGCGGCGAATCCCGCAGCGCCACATAAACGATCGCGCTTGCGATGAGCAGTGCGACGCAGTAGATGACGAAGGGCGCGCGCAGCCCCAGGAACGACAGCGCCCCGCCCACCAGCGGACCACTGATCGATCCGATCAGGAAGCTGGTCGAGTACACCCCCGACACCCGCCCGCGCTCCAGCGGCGGCGAAATCCGAATCACCAGCGCCAGTGAGGAGACCGTGAACATGGTCGACCCGATACCGCCGAGCGACCGCAGAATCAGCAGCTGCCAATAACTCTGGGCGAACGCGCACGCACCCGTGGAGATGGCGACAATGATCAACCCGGTCAGATACACGGGCCGTTCGCCGAGCTTCTGCACCAGCCGTCCACCGAGCGGCGCGAAGATCAACCGCATCAACGCGAACGCGCTGACGATGAACGAGGCCGCGGCCACGCCCACCCCGAAACTCCGGGCGAACTGCGGCAGTGCGGGTGCGACCAGACCGAATCCGATGGCAATGGTGAACGCGGCCCCCACCAGCACCCAGATCTCTACCGGTAGCGCCTTGGATCTATTCACCAGCCAAAGCCCGTCCCACCATCTCCTCCGCGGCCGCCTGCACCTGCGCCAGATGCTCGGGGCCCTCGAACGATTCCGCGTAGATCTTGTACTTGTCCTCGGTGCCGGAGGGTCGCGCGGCGAACCAGGCGTTCTCGGTGGTGACCTTCACCCCGCCCAGCGCCGCGCCATTACCGCGCGCCCTGGTCTGGATGCCGGTGATCGCCTCTCCGGCGATCTCTTTCGCGGTGATCATGTCCGGCGTCAACGCCGCCAGCTTGGCTTTCTGTTCCGCGGTGGCATTGGCGTCGACCCGGTTGTAGGCCGGACTGCCGTACCGCTTCTCCAATTCGGTGTAGCGCGTGGAGGGGCTCTGCCCGGTGACGGCGGTGATCTCCGCGGCCAGCAGGGCGAGCAGAATGCCGTCCTTGTCGGTGGTCCAGACGGCGCCGTCCATGCGAAGGAAGGAGGCGCCCGCGCTCTCCTCACCGCCGAAAGCCAGACTGCCGCTGAACAACCCGGGCACGAACCATTTGAACCCGACCGGCACCTCGTACACGTCACGGCCGAGCACGCCGACCACGCGATCGATCATGGACGAGGTCACCACCGTCTTGCCGATCTTGGTGAGCGCGTCCCAACCCATCCGATTCGCGATCAGATACTCGATCGCCACCGCCAGGTAGTGGTTCGGATTCATCAGCCCCGCATCGGGAGTCACGATGCCGTGCCGGTCGGCATCGGCGTCATTACCCGTGGAGATGTCGTAATCGTCGCGAATCGCGACCAACGAGGCCATGGCGTACCGCGAGGACGGATCCATCCGGATCTTGCCGTCACTGTCGAGGGTCATGAAGCGCCAGGTCGGATCGACGAACGGATTCACCACCTCGAGCTCGAGGTCGTAGCGCTGGCCGATCTCCTCCCAGTAGTCCACGCTCGCACCGCCCATCGGGTCCGCGCCCAGCCGAATCCCCGCGCCTCGAATGGCGTCCAGGTTCAGCACATTGGGTAGATCCCCGATATACCGGTCGAGGTAGTCGTAGCGTTCGACCTTGTTGGCCAGCGCATTGGCGAGACTGGTGCGCCGCACCTCGGCGAGCCCACCGCGCAGCAGTTCATTGGCGCGCGCGGCGATCGCGTCGGTGGCGACCGTATCGGCCGGACCACCGTGCGGCGGATTGTATTTGAACCCGCCGTCCCGGGGCGGATTATGCGAGGGCGTCACCACGATGCCATCGGCCTGATGCCGCGTTCCGCCGCGATTGTGCCGCAGCACCGCATGACTCAGGGCCGGTGTGGGCGTGTACCTGTCCCGCGAATCGATAATGGCGGTCACATCATTGGCGGCGAGCACCTCGAGGGCGGTGGTCCAGGCGGGCTCGGACAAAGCGTGCGTATCGCGCGCCAGATAGACCGGTCCGGTGATGCCGCGGGTGGCGCGATACTCCACGATGGCCTGGGTGATGGCGAGGATATGCGACTCGTTGAAGGCGTTGTCCAGACTCGAGCCGCGATGCCCGGAGGTGCCGAAGGACACCAACTGCGCCGGATCCTCGGGATCGGGAATCCGGCTGTAGTAGGCCGTCACCAAGTGCGCGATGTCCTCGAGGTCCGTGGCGCGGGCCGGTCGACCGGCTCGATCGTGCGCCATGCTCGCACCTCCCTTCCGTATCGCCTGTGCCCGGCTGGTCATCAGGATCACGGGGACACCGTCACGACGTTCGCCACCGCATAGCTGTAAGCGTCCTCCTCAGTCCATCGAACCGCAGTCCGGCCGAACCTACTGAATGTGGTCAGCACGAGTGTGCCCAGAGGAACGACACTAGCGAATCGATATGCCGCCGCGCGATCCAATGGTTGCCAGCCCGCCCGCACCTCACTCATCGCCTGCCCCCAATCGTCGCCTTGCCGCCACTTCGCTCCCCCGAGTTCGCCGGGCGCGGAAGGTGTCCGGCCCCATCCGAGCAAGTCTACGAACTTTCGCCGCGCGACGGTGCGAGCCACCACCCTCCTGTCCAGTTTGCTAAATCATTGCCCTCCGGCGTGTTGCTGAGCCTTAACTTGACCCGGGAACTGCGAGGATAGTGCGGCTTGCCCGGTGTTGTCCCATCGGCCTCGAGGAGAGCCAAGTTGGCGGTGCGGCAGTTGATCAGAAGTACGCTGGTCCGGAGCTGCGGTCTGGCCGCGGTGGTGGTCGCCGTCATGGCGGGCGCACCGGCCGCGCATGCGGGAGCGATATATCCGATCGCCGACCCCGACGGGTTCTACTACGCCCCAGGAAATCTCGGTGATTCCGCACCCGGGGACATCCTGCGCTCACGCGCGATGCCCTCCCCGTGGCCCGGTTCCACGGTATGGCAGTTGCTCTTCCACTCCACCGATTCGTCGGGCGGCCCCATTGCCGCGATGACCACGCTGATCATGCCCGGCGGCCCCGGCCCGAAACCGTTGGTCTCCTACCAGCCGTTCGTGAATTCGCTTGGGCTGCAATGCGCTCCGTCACACGCGCTGTTCGACGGCGGACTCAAGGAGTCCGCGGCGCTGAATCTGCTGCTGGCCCGGGGCTGGGCGGTCGCGGTCCCCGACCACCTGGGCCCGGACAGTGCGTACGGGGCCGCGCGCATGGGCGGGCAGATCACCCTCGACGGGATTCGCGCCGTCGAGCGCTTCGCCCCTGCGGGACTGGGGAATTCCCCGGTCGGCATGGTCGGATACTCCGGCGGGGCGATGGCGACGGGCTTCGCGGGCGCGCTGGCCTCGGAGTACGCGCCCGAGTTGAATATCGTCGGAATCGCGCAGGGCGGTGTTCCGGTGAATCCGGGCAAGATCGCCATCCAGGTCGGCGATGCCCCGCATCCGCTATTCGGGCTGGGCTTCGCGGTCGCCATCGGCATGGAACGCGAATACCCCGGCGAACTCCCGCTCGACAACGCCTTGACCCCGGCCGGCTTCGCACTCCGCGATCGGATCGCGAATTCCTGTGTGGATGACATTATTTCGGCCGGAGCCGGTCATACCATCAGCGAGGTCTTCCATCGCGGTATGGAGAACGATCCGGCGCTCATCGCCGCCTTCCACGCCAACGCCCTGGAGATCTTCCCCGGCGTTCCGCACGCGCCGGTCTACGAATGGCACGGCGGCAATGATCAGGTGCCGCTGGATCTCGCGCTCGCGACCGCGGGTCGCTACTGCGCCGCGGGGACCCCGGTCCAGTTCGACATCATTCCGGGCACCGATCACGGCACGGCCATCCTGCCCGGCGCGATCAACGCCTACGGCTATCTCGCGGATCGTTTCGCCGGGCGCCCGGCACCGTCCAACTGCCACTAGGGATTTCACCCCAGGGCGAAGAACAACAGCAGCCCCGCTCACTGACGTGAGCGGGGCTGTGATGCGAAAGGGGGTGGGTGGGCAGCCCGCAAGGATCACCTAGGTGCAGCCTCAGCGTGGCCCGCCCCTACCAGCCGAAGCAGCGGCCCCGCTCGGCGTGCCCAATCCGCATCACCAAGTAGCGGCCCCGCTCGGCGTGCCCAATCCGCATCACCGAGGAGCGGCCCCGCTCACATCGTTGTGAGCGGGGCCGCTTCTTCTCGATTCGCGGTAGCGAATCTCAGTGCGCCAGAACGGGTTCGCCCTCCGACGGCACCGGGACATTGTTCGGCATGATGATGCCGGTGATCACCGCGCCGACCACGAAGATCGCTGCGGCCCACCAGAAGGTGGTGGTGTAGCTCTGCACCGCGGCCTCGGCGAGCACGGCCGGCGACGGCGCGGCACCCGAAACATGGTCGGAGACATAGTTTCCGAAAGCAGTGGCGGCGAGCGTGCTCAACAGTGCGG
This sequence comes from Nocardia sp. NBC_01503, assembly GCF_036327755.1. Classification (NCBI taxonomy): domain Bacteria; kingdom Bacillati; phylum Actinomycetota; class Actinomycetes; order Mycobacteriales; family Nocardiaceae; genus Nocardia; species Nocardia sp. NBC_01503. Next base: position 4,360,929 of record NZ_CP109596.1, on the reverse strand, counting down.
TGCCGATCGAGCCGCCGACCTGCTGGCTGGTGTTGACCATGGCCGAGGCCACGCCCGCGTCATCGTGGTGCACGCCGGAGGTCGCGCCGATGAAGGCGGTCGACATGGCGGTACCGAGGCCGACACCCATCAGGATGAGGCTGGGCAGGATGTGGCTGGCGTAGGCGGTGTCCACGCCGATCCGGGTCAGCAGCGCCATACCCAGTGCGGCGAGCAGGAATCCGGTCACGACCGTCACCTTCGGGCCGACCTTGGGCACCAGCAGCGACGGCACCGTGGTCGAGGAGGCGACCATGCCCGCCACCATCGGCAGGAAGGCCACGCCGGTGATGATCGGCGAGTATCCCAGCGACTGCTGCATGTAGTAGGTCAGGAACAGGAACATGGCGAACATGCCGATACCGATGGCGAAGACCGTCATATAGGATGCGCCGCGGGTGCGGTCCAGGATCACGCGCAGCGGCAGCAGCGGATTCTTGACCCGCCGTTCCAGTGCGAAGAACACGCCCAGCAGCACCACGCCGCCGATGAGGAAGCCCAGGGTGGCCGAGTTGGTCCAGCCGTCGCTCTCGGCCTTGGAGAAGCCGTAGACGATGGAGAACAGCGCGGCGGTGACCGCGACGGTGCCCGGAATATCCAGCTTGGGCCGGACGGTGGCGGTGTGCTTGGCCAGCAGCAGGATCGCGCCGACCAGTGCGATGGCCGCGAAGACCAGGTTCACGTACATGACCCAGCGCCACGACGCCCATTCGGTGAGCGCGCCACCGAGCAGCAGGCCGAGCGCGCCGCCCGCACCGGCGATGGCGCCGAAGATGCCGAACGCCTTGGCGCGTTCCTTGGGTTCGGTGAAGGTCACGGTGAGCAGTGACAGCGCGGCGGGCGCGAGCAGGGCACCGAAGACGCCCTGGGCCACGCGGGCACCGACCAGGACCTCGAAGCTGGGGGCGGCGCCACCGACCGCGGAGGCGGCCGCGAAGCCGATCAGACCGATGATGAAGGTGGTGCGACGGCCGAAGAGATCGGAGAGCCGTCCGCCGAGCAGCAACAGGCTGCCGAAGGCGAGCGCGTATCCGGTGACCACCCATTGCCGGTCACCATTGGAGAAGCCGAGGTCGAGCTGAGCTTCGGGCAGTGCGATATTCACGACGGTCGCATCGAGCACGACCATCAGCTGGGCCACGCCGAGTACGGCGAGCACCCACCAGCGCATGGCATGTGAGCCGCGGCGACCGTCTGCGGTCGTCGGCGCGGCTACCGCCTTCTCTTTCTCGAGAGCTGTCGTCATTGGTGGTTTCCTCGTCCCCTAGGATTACCGGAGAAGCCATCTCCGTTTACTCAAACAAGCTACCATCTAAACGGAGCTATCCCCTCCGGATAATCCCGGACCCTGTTAGGATTGGGCTGTGAATCACGTCACCACCGCACCCCCACCGCGTCGCCTGCGGGCCGATGCGGCGCGCAATCAGCAGCGCATTATCGCCGCCGCGCGCGAACTCTTCGCCGATCGTGGCCTCGAGGTCACCCTCGATGACGTGGCCGAACGCGCGGGCGTCGGCGTCGGAACCGTCTACCGGCGGTTCGCGAACAAGCAAGAGCTCATTCTCGAGGTCTTCGACGCCATGGTCACCGAACTGGCCGCGGCGGTGGAGCTGGCGCTACACCATCCGGATCCCTGGCAGGGCCTGGTGGAGTTGTTCGACTACTCCTGCCGCCATATGGCAATCAATCGCGGTTTCGGCGAAGTCGTACTGGAGATGCATGACAGTATGGACCGCTTCACCTGCATGAAGGAACGGGTGCGCCCGGGTATGCAGGCGGTGATCCGCCGCGCCAAGGAGTCCGGCGCGCTGCAGCCCGATATCGAGGCGGGCGATTTCTTCGCCATGGTGAATATGGTCGACGCGGTCGCGGGCTTCGCCCGGCCGGTCAATACCGAAGTGTGGCAACGGTATATGGCGCTGGTGCTGAACGGCGTGCGCGGCGACGGCGTGCCGCGGATGATCTCCGCGCAGCCTCCGCTCACCGACGACGAGGTAGAGCTGGCCAAAGCCGCCATGTGCAACAGCCGGAAACGGTAGCGCGTCTCACACTCGCGGTTTAAAGTTGGTCGCATGACCAACTCTTGGGCGAACTGGGCCGGAGATCAGAGCTGCACTCCGGCGGTTATCGCCGACCCGAACACGCCCGAGGAACTCGCCGCCGTGCTTGCCGGTGCCGAGACCGCCGGACATACGGTGCGCGTCGCCGGATCGGGTCACTCCTTCACCGAGACCGTGCTCACCGACGGCACACTCGTACGGCTGAACAAGCTCGACAAGATCCTCTCGGTGGATCGCGCGAAGGGCCTGGTTCGCGCGGAGGCGGGCATTACGCTCAACGCCGCCAGTAACGCGCTGCACCCACTCGGCCTGGCCTTCCCCAATCTCGGCGATATCGATGTGCAGTCCGTCGCGGGCGCGACCGCCACCGGCACCCACGGCACCGGCGCCAAACTGCAGAACCTGTCGGCCGCACTGCAATCGGTGGAGCTCATGCTGGCCGACGGCAGCCGGGTGGAGCTCAATGAGCAGACCGATCCGGACGGCTGGCGCGCGGCGCGGGTGAATGTGGGCGCGCTCGGCGTGGTCACCGCGGTCACCCTGCAGATGGTGCCGTCGTTCGTACTCGAGGGCGTCGAGCGACCGGTGCCCGTGGAGGACGTACTCGCCGATCTGGACAGCTATGTCGACGGCAATGAGCACTTCGAGTTCTACATGTTCGCGCACTCCGCGCTGGCGATGACCAAGGCCAACAACACCGTCGAGCTACCCGAACAGCCGCGCGGTAAGGCCATGGACTGGTTCTCCGACGTCCTGGTCACCAACTACACCTTCGACGCGCTCTGCAAACTCACCCGCGCGCGGCCCGGTCTGATTCCGTATATCCAGCGCGCCGCCGCCTACGCGGGCAGCTATCGGCGCCAGGTCGAGCGGTCGTATCGGGTCTTCGCCAGTCCGCGACTGTTCCGCTTCACCGAGATGGAGTACGCGATTCCGCGCGCCCACTCCCCCGATGCCATTCGCGAAATCAAGGATGTGGCAAGGCATTTCAATACCGCCATGCCGATCGAGGTGCGCTGGGTCGCACCCGATGACGCGTTCCTGTCCCCCGCCGGTGGCCGCGATACCTGCTATATCGCGGTGCACCAGTACAAAGGCATGGATTACGAGCCGTACTTCCGCGCGTGCGAGCGGGTGTTCGATCGCTACAACGGCCGTCCACACTGGGGTAAGCGGCATTTCCAGACCGCCGAGACGCTGAGTGAGCGCTACCCCGATTGGGAGAAGTTCGCCGAGGTGCGTAAGCGTTTCGACCCGCAGGGGCGATTCACCAATGCCTATATCGAGCGGGTACTCGGTCCAATCGGATGAAATAGCACTATGATCGGTTGCTGAAAGATCGCTGCATTTGTCAGAGCTGCTCGTCGGAGTGTCCCGGATGCACGCCCGATCCCGGGCGTGACCACACGCGAGGAGGTTTCGATGTCTTCTTTCAATGACAACGTCAACGACGCGACCGATAAGGCCAAGGCCGCCGCGGAGGATGCCGCGGACAAGGCCGAGGGCATGGCGGAACATATGGAAGACCGCCTCAAGCACGCGACCGAGGACGTCAAGGAGAAGGTCGGCGGATTCGTCGACAAAATGAAGGAACGACTCGGCGGCGCGAAGTAGGGCAGCCGATTATGCCGACGAATGACGATATCGGCGACAGCGCCGATAAAGCCGCCGCCGATATCGCCGGTGGCGCCGGAGAATTGGCGGACAAGGCACAGGCGGCCGCCGGGCAGCTCGCCGAACGAGCGAGCGGTGCGGCCGCCGAGCTCGCGGACCGCGCCAGCAGCGCCGCCGCCGACCTCGCCGATATGGCGAAGGCGTTCGCCGACAAGATCAACACCGATGACCTGCAGGGCACGCTCGAACAGGTACGAGCCAATCTCGAGCATGCCGCACAGGACGTGATGGCAGCGGTCAACGAGATCGTCGAGGCCGTCAAGAACAAGGTCGGAAAGTAGTACCCGCAACCCCGATGCCGAGCCGCCGCGCTCGGCATCGGGGTTGCGTCGCAATGGAGTTCGGACCGCCAGCCAGACTCGACAGAGGACATCCACTGTGAGCGCACCGAGTAAAGCCCCCTCCGATCCCGCACCGATCCATCATCGAGTGGCGGTCGCGCCCAGGGTGTTCTGGCCCTCGGCGATCGTGGTGACGGCATTCACCATCTACGCCATCGTATTTCGCGATCTGGCCGCCCGGCAGGCCAAGGCCCTGCAGGACAATGTGATCGGCACCTTCGGCTGGTACTACATCGTCATTGTCACACTGTTCGTGGTCTTCGCCATCTGGCTGGGGCTGGGCCGATTCGGCGATATCCATCTCGGCGAGGATGGCGAGAAGGCCGAATACTCCATGGGGGCTTGGCTTTCCATGCTGTTCGCCGCGGGCATGGGTATCGGCCTGGTGTTCTGGGGTGTGGCCGAGCCGCTCTTCCACTACGACGAGCCGCGACCCGGCGTCGGCAGCACGGACGCGCAGCGCGCCGATGCCGCCATGGTCCAAACCTTCCTGCATTGGGGTATTCACCCGTGGGCGATCTATGTGGTGGTGGGTTTGGCCATCGCGTACTCGATTCATCGCAAAGGGCGGCCGGTGTCGATTCGCTGGTCACTGGAATCGCTTATGGGCGAACGCATTCGGGGTTGGCGCGGGGATGTCATCGATATCGTCGCGGTGATCGGCACGGTCTTCGGTGTCGCCACTTCGCTGGGGCTGGGCATTCTGCAGATCTCGGCGGGGTTGAATTTCCAAGGCTGGCTGCACGAACCGGGCAAGGGCCTACAGGTGGTGCTGATCATCGTGGTCACCGCGCTGGCGACCATCTCGGTGGTGACCGGGGTCGACAAGGGCATCAAACTGCTGTCCCAGGCGAATATGGGCGTGGCCGGGGTGCTGCTGCTGTATGTGCTGGTGGCCGGGCCGACGCTGTTCATCGTCAATGATCTGATCCAGAACATCGGCTCCTATATTCAACAGCTGCCGAAGATCAGCCTCTACACCGGTGCGACCGAGGGGCCGACGGGTACCGCGTGGACGCAGCAGTGGACGGTCTTCTACTGGGGTTGGTGGATCTCCTGGGCGCCGTTCGTCGGTGTCTTCATCGCCAGGATTTCGCGCGGCCGCACCGTCCGCGAATTCGTCGCCGGAGTATTGCTGGTGCCGACCCTGCTGACCTTCGTCTGGTTCGCGGTATTCGGCGGGGCGGCCATGCATCGCCAAATGTTCGGCGGCGGTGACCTTGTCGGCCCGGACGGTCCGGACCGCGACAGCGCGCTGTTCGCAATGCTGGATACCCTCCCGGGCGGCAGTATTACCGCAGGTCTGGCGATCCTGGTGATCGTGCTGTTCTTCGTCACCTCGGCCGATTCCGGTGCGCTGGTGGTGAATATGCTCTCCTCCGGCGGAAATCCGGAGCCGCCCAAATGGAGTCGCGCCTTCTGGACCTGTATGCAGGGTGCGGTCGCGATAGCGCTGCTGGTGGCCAGCGGTACCGGCACCGCCGCCCTCACCACCCTGCAGACCGTCGCGATCCTGATCGCCCTACCGTTCAGCATCGTCATGCTCGCCATGTGCTGGGCGCTGGTGCGGACCTTCAAGGCCGAGCGCGGCGGCTGATCAAAGTGCGCTGACCGACACCGCACCCGCCAGTGTGAGCACTGCCAAGTGGGGTGTGCCGTATTCAAAACACGCCGCACCCTGGCCCTACACTGCGATGCTGGAAGATTACGAATTCATCTCGGATTGGATATCGCTGCGTCATGCTCAAGGGTTTCAAAGAGTTCCTGATGAGGGGCAACGTTCTCGATCTCGCGGTCGCGGTGGTCATGGGTACCGCCTTCACCGCGATCGTCACCTCGGTGACCAAGGGGTTGATCGAGCCACTGCTCGCCACCGCGGGCGGGAACAGCGAATTCGGTCTGGGATTCCAGATTCTCGCTGGTAAGCCCTCTACTTTCGTGGCCCTGGGCCCGATCATCAGCGCCTGCATCAACTTCGTGACCGTCGCGGCGGTGCTGTACTTCGTCCTCATCCTGCCGATGAATCACCTCAAGGCTCGGCTGTTGAAGCCGACCGCGGTCAAGGCCGATCCGACCGAGTTGGAGCTGCTCACCGAGATTCGCGATCTGCTCGCCAAACAGCGCGCCGATGAGGGCGACTCACTGAGCAAGTAGGTCGCGGGCGTCTCCTCGAAACCCCGCTAGGGTGCTAGCCAGAGTGTTGCTGAACACCTTGGACGGCACCTATTCGAGGAGGCGGTATGCGCGGCCGCTGGGCCATGCTCGCGGTGCTGTGCTGCAGCCTGCTGCTGGTCGCCATGGACGCCACGATTCTGAATGTGGCGCTGCCCGCACTGATCGACCATATGGATCCCAGCCCGATGGAGCAGCTGTGGATCGTCGACCTCTACGGTCTGGTGCTCGGTGGCCTGCTCATCACCTGCGGTGCGATCGGGGATCGGTACGGTCGAAAGCGGCTGTTCCTCGCGGGATTCGTGCTCTTCGGACTGGCCTCGGTGGTGGCGGCGACCGCGCATACGCCCGCGCAGCTCATTGCCGGGCGGGCGCTACTGGGCGTCGGCGGGGCCATGGTCATGCCCTCGACGCTCTCGCTGATTCGCAATATCTTCACCGATGATCATGAGCGCACCCAGGCCATCGGCATCTGGGCCTCGGTGGCGGGGGCAGGTGCGGCGATCGGACCGCTGGTCGGTGGACATCTGGTGGAGGCGTTCGGCTGGTCCGCCGCGTTCTGGCTGAATGTGCCGGTGGTCGTGGTCACGGTGACCGCCGGGGTGTGGTTACTGCCCGAATACCGTGCGCCGCAGGTCGGCAGGCTGGACTGGTTCAGCGCGGTGCTGTCGGTGCTCGGCATCGTGGCGCTGGCATGGGGTATCAAACATGTGGCCAAGGGGAATCCGGCCGCCATCGATGTGGTGATGCTGGCGGCGGCGGTGCTGCTGCTCGGGTTCTTCGCATTCCGGCAGCTGCGGTCACCAGATCCGCTGCTGGATGTGCGGCTGTTCCGCAATCGGGCGTTCACCGCGGCCGCATTGGCGACGCTGGTGGCCATGCTCGCCATCGGTGCCGCGCTGTTCCTGATCTCGTTGTGGCTGCAATACATTCACGGCTACACCCCGTCGGAGGCCGGACTGCGCACCGTGCCCGCGGCCATTGCCACCCTGCTCGGATCGCTGTCCACGCCGTGGCTCATGCGGCATGTCGGGGTGCGGTTGCTGATGGGGTCCGCATTGGCCACACTGGCGGTGGGTTTCTTTGTGCTGGCGGCGATTCCGACCACCACCTATCCGCTGGTCGCGCTGGTGCTGGTGTGTCTGGGTATCGGTGACGGCATCGCCATCACCACCGCCGCGGCGGTGCTGGTATCCGCGGTGCCGCCGGAGCGGGCCGGAATGGCGGGGGCGGTGGAGGAGACCAATTACGAACTCGGCATCGGGCTCGGGGTAGCGCTGCTGGGCAGCATTCACGGGCGCCTGTTCGTCTCGCATATGACGGATCTGCCGCTGCACGGTGAGCAGCTCGATACCGCGCGCGGATCGGTCGGCGGGGCGGCGTACGTGGCGGATCGGGTGGGCGGTGCACAGGGGGCGCATATTCTCGAAATCGCCCAGCATGCTTATGATTCCGCGCTCACCACCACCTCGTGGATCTCCGCCGGACTGGTCGGCGCGGTCGCCGTGCTGACCGTGGTACTGGTGCCGCGCGGCTTCACCGCCACCGCCGCGCACTGATATCTCCCGGAATATCCGGCCGATCCCCACACACCGGCCCCGCCTCGGATCACCCGGTCCCGCCGCCGCTCACACCGATTCTATGCGCAGGTTGCGGGCTACCACGCGGCGCGAAACCTCGGCCAGCGACAGACCGTTGATGAAGGCGTAGGCGCGTAGGCGGGCGTAGGCGTCGGCGATGTCCACGCCGAGTTGGGTGCTGGTCATGGTGGCCGCCTGGTGAATCCATTGGCTGGACAACGGTTGCGCCCACTGCTGGGCCGCTTCGCCGGAGGCGAGCACCAGGCTCGCGGTCACCAGATCGGCGATGTGCAGGGCGGCCGAGAGCAATCGCGGGCTGGGGCGGCCGACCGTATCGCGGTACATATCCACCGCGCCGAGCGGGATGGGGCCGAGCCGCAACGGCACCGCGAACATGGAGCCGGAGATCGGTTTGCCCGCAAGGGCTTCGGCGAAGCCCGGCCACCGCTCGCATTCCGAGCCGAAGTCGGTGACCACCACCGGGATCCCCTGCGCCAGTGCCGCGACCGCGGGTCCCTCTCCTGCCGTGGCCTGTGCCTTCTCCACCAGATCGGCGAAATCGTCACTGGCACACCAGGGTTGCATGCCCGCGTCGATCTCGTGCAGCACTATGGCCGCACGCCGGACGGGCAGTACCCGTACGCACGCTCCGCATACCGCCGTCAGCCCGCCGCCGGCGGCGCGGACCGCCCGCAGGAAGTCTCCCGTCAGCTGGTCGAACTGTGATGTACCCATTACTCGAACCGCCCCACACTCATCGTTCCGCGAGGAGTTATTCGGTGCCCGAGGCCCATGGTTCCGTCACAGGTGCGCAACGAACAGGGCCGAAAGTCCCTCAGCGGCACGAGTACCCGTCACGCGAGGGGTGCCCGGCCGAAAGCACGCCGGGATGACGGGGAGGTCAGTGGGACCGGACCGCCCCCGCGCCACTCGCGCGCGAGGCCCTCCGCATGCGACCTACTCCACCAGCCCCGCTTCGGCGGGCTTGTGGGACACGCCGAGTCGGTACAGACCCCGCAGGTCATAGGTGTGTGTGGCGATCGCACCGAGCGCGATGCCCGCGGCGAGTCCGAAGAGCGTCATCCAGAGTCCGGTGGCGAGCCCGGCCGCGAGATGTCCGTCGAAGAACAGCAGCGACCGCACCGCCAGGTAGATCTGATGCATGGGCTCGAAATTCGCGAGGAAGGCGATACAGCGCGGTGTCGCCTCGATGGGAATGCTGCCCGAGGACGAGGGCAGGCCCAGCACCACGAAGACGATCATATTGATCAGCAGACCCGCGGTACCGAAGGCGGCGAGCACCGAAAGTCCGGTCACCGCAACGGCGGCGATGGCCAGCGCGCCGTAGAGGAACAGCGGCAGCGCGTGCTCGATCGGCATATCCAGCAGCTTGGCGACGCAGAGGAACACCCCCGAGGCAATGGGCGCGGTCACCGCCGCCATGGCCCACTTCACCAGCAGTGTGCGCCAGCGCGAGATGGCCACCGGGGCGATATGGCGGTACCAGGGCCCGTACTCGGCGGGCACATAGCCGAGCACGTTGTCGACCATGGCGTGAATGATCATGGCCCCGCTGAAGCCGACGAACAACAGGATGAGTGTGTAGAAGAAGGCCGACAGCCCCTGCCCGGTGCCCTCGGGCAGCGGCCGGAACGGGCTCACCACCACATCGATGGGCTTGGCCAATTGCAAGCGCGCGGCACCGCTGAGTTGGGTCGGCGCGGTACCCGGCGCGGGTGCGAGTTTGGCCTTGACCTGGTCGGTGAGCTGGGCGCCGACCGTCGAATTGACCTGCACCATGGCCCGATCGGAGATGCGCTGCACGATCGAGGCGGCGTAGGTGCTGGCGCGCGGATTGGTGTGCACGGTGATCACCGGCCGCTCCACATCACCGGGCACCACCGAGGCGGCGGCCAGAATGCTGAGCCGCTTGGTGAAGTCACTGGGTATGACGATCTCGCCGTAGACCTTGCCGTCCGCGAGGTCGCGCTGCGCCTCGCTGATGCCGACCACCCGCAGGTCGATCTTGTCGGCCGGAATCTGCTTGGTGAGGGCGTCGGTGATCTGGTCGCCGATATTGAGCGGCTTACCGTCGAGGATGTCGCCATCGTCCTGATTGACCAGGGCAATGGGGAAATCGTGCAGGTTCTTCTCCGGATCCGACGTGTACCCCAGGTACATGGTGCCCAACAGCGCGGCAAGCAGGGTGATCACGAAGATCGGCGCAATCCAGCCGCGGAGCGGCACACTGTTTTTCGTCATAGCATTCGCAAATGTAGGCACCGACAACAAAGTAGTCAATGCCAACATCGACGAGTGTGTCCGATATCCTGCTAGACACCATGCCCGTCACCAGCCCGCGCTCCTACCACCACGGCGACCTTCGAGCCGAACTCCTGCGCCGCGCCGAGACCCTGCTGCGCCGCGCCGGGGTCGACGGATTGTCACTGCGCCAGCTCGCCCGCGACACCGGGGTGAGTCATGCCGCGCCGAGTCGGCACTTCCGGGATAAACAGGCGCTGCTGGACGCGCTCGCCGTATCGGGCTTCGAGCGGTTGGGGGCCTCATTCGAAAAGGCCGCGGCCACCGGCACACTGCTGGAGCGAACCACCGCGGTGGCGCGGGCCTATCTGCGTTTCGCCATCGACAATCCGGCGCTGCTGGCGGTCATGTTCGCGCGTAAACAGCAACAGACCCCGGCCATGCAGGCGGCGGTGGCGCAGGCGCTGGCCATGCCGGTCGCCATGATCGGCGAGGCGCAGGAGCAGGGCGAGGTGGTGCCGGGCGATCCGCGGCGGTTCTGCCTCTCGGCCATGGCCGCGCTACAGGGTTTGGCCACCTTCGTCGGCTCGGGCTTCATCGCCGCCGATGATGCGGACAGCTTGTTTGAAGAGACCGTGACCCACATGTTGGACGGTTTGCGTCCCCGTCACTGAAAACCGGGCACCGCACCGTTACCTTTGGTGCGGACCATTGCATTCGAACCAATTGCATACGGGACCATCGCGGACGGCGACAATCGAAGGCGGGCAGTGACAACCGAGGGCAGGCTGTGACCATCGAAGGCAGGCAGTACGGCGGGCGGGCCGTCACCGAGCGCAAAGCCGAACGCCGCCAGCGGTTTCTGGACGCCGCCATCCAGATCTTCGGTGAGCACGGGTACGCCAACTGTTCCCTCGCCGATGTCTGCGCGGCCGCCGGACTCTCCAAGCGACAGTTCTACGAGGAGTTCGCCACCCGCGAGGATGTCTTGGTCGCGGCCTACGACCAGATCCAGGACGAGGCCGCCGCGGCGCTGGCGAACGCACTCGCCGAGCTCGGGCCGGATCCCGATCCGATCGATACCGTCACGCTGGTGCTCTCGGCCTTCCTGAGCTCGGTCGGCTCGGACCCGAATCGCGCCAAGGTCGCCTTCGTGGAGGTGGTCGGGGTCAGCCAGGCCATGGAGGAGCATCGCCGCGCGCGCCGACATGCCTGGATAGACGTGATTCGCAAGGCCCTGGAGCCGCTCGCCGGACCGGGTGCGCGCATCCGCGGCAATCCGGAGATGGCGGGCAGCGCCCTGATCGGCGCGGTCAACGGCCTGGCACACGAATGGCTGCTGTCGAATCCGCGCCCGCCGGTCAGCGATCTGGTGGACATGCTTGTGCCCGTGGCGGTTTCGCTCATCATCCAGGCGTGAGCCGGGTTTGCCACCCGGACCTGTTGTGGCCCAACCCTTTCCCCCTTACATGAGCTGGCGCATGAAGTAGGTGTACTCGAGCGCGTTGGTGTGCGCCTTCTCGTCGTTATCGGCCCCGGCGCCGTGCCCGCCCTGGGGGGCCTCGTAGAAGAAGTACGGGTCATCGAGCGCGGATAGTCGAGCGGCGAATTTGCGCGCGTGCTGTGGCCCGACCCGATCATCCTTGGTGGTCGTCCACACGAACGGCTCCGGATACTTCACGCCCGACCTCAAACGCGCGTAGGGCGAGATGGATTCGAGGAAGTCGCGTTCATCGGGCACCGACATGGAGCCGTACTCACCCACCCAGGACGCGCCCGCCGCTATCTTCTCGTATCGCTCCATATCCAGCAGCGGCACTTGGATATCCACCGCGTTCCACAGCTCCGGATGCTGGGTGAACTCCACGCCCATGAGCAGCCCGCCATTGGAACCGCCCTGTATGCCCAGATGCCGCGGTGTGCTGATATCGCGTGCGATGAGATCGGCGGCCACCGCGGTGAAATCGTCGAAAGCCTTCTGCCGCTTGGTTTTCAGCGCGGCCTCGTGCCAGGCCGGACCGTACTCGCCGCCACCGCGAATATTGGCGATGACATACGCGCCGCCCTGCTCCAGCCACGACTTGCCCAGCAGCCCGTTGTATCCGGGTGTGGAGGAGGTCCCGAATCCGCCGTACGCGTACACGATGGTCGGGGTGCTGCCGTCGTACTTCATATCGGCCGCGTGCACGATGAAGTACGGCACCTTGGTGCCGTCCGCCGAGTCGGCCTTCAACTGCTCCACCACGAATCGCGACGAATCGAACCGTGCCGGTGCGGATTTCACCGCCACCAGCCGCCCGTCCGCGACATCGAGGCTCCACAGGGTGGAGGGTGTGAGCAGTGCGGTGACCGACAGGTACGCGGTCTCACCATGCGAATCCGCGTCCACCGCGTAGACGGAGGCATTGTCCGGCAGCGGCACCGGCGCACCGGTCCAGGTGCCGTCGGGCTGCGGGGTATAGACCGTCGCGCGCCCCTTCACGTCGTACAGCGAGGTCACCACGGCATGCCCGCGCGTGGTCATGACCGATTGGAACGCCTCCTGCGGACCGGGGGTGTACAACACGGTGGGGCGTGGCGCATCCGGATGCCGGGCCAGCTCATCGGCGTCGAGGGAGATGAGCGAACCGGATCGGAAGGTGGTACCGCCGACGGTCCAATCGTCGCGCGGCGCGACCAGCACCCGATTGCCGACCATGCCCTCGAGTTCGGATTTCGGCGGCAGCGCCAGCCGCACCGGCTGTCCGCTCACGATCAGGTTGAACTGGGCTTCGAAGAAGGAGGGGCGGCGCACCACCATGCTCACCCGATGGCCATTACCACCGTCCAGCACGATCGGCGCGGTGCCGAGGCCGTCGGACGGATCGCCGCGCAGCACCTCGGCAGCCTGTTCCAGGGGTGCACCGCGATGCCAGGTCTTGACGATGTACGGATACCCGGAGGCTGTCTTCTCCCCCGGTTGCCATTCCCGCGAGACCAGCAGCGTGTCATCGTCCGCCCAGGCGACGTACTGCTTCCCGCGTTCGAGGGTGAAGCCACCCGGTACGAATTGCCCGGTGCCACGGTCGAATTCGCGTACGGTCAGCGCGTCCTCGCCGCCCTCGGAGAGATTCACCAGACAGCGGGTGCCGCGGTTCGGGGCGCAGTTCATGCCCTCCCACACCCAGTTCCGGCCCTCCGCGGCGGCCAGCGCGTCGAGATCCAGGACCGTCTTCCACCGTGGTTGCGGTGCTTCGTAATCGGCGACGGTGGTCTCCCGCCAGATACCGCGCTTATGCTCGCCGTCCTGCCAGAAGTTGCCGATCATCCCGTCGCGGAACTCCGGTGCGGGCAATCTGTCCGGTGCGTTGGCCAGCGTGGTGGCCTGTGCGAGGTTGTCCGCGTAGTGCGGATCCTGCTCCAGCACCCCCAGCGTTTTGGCGTTCTCCGCGGCGACCCAGGACTGCACGCGGGGACTGTCCAACTCCTCGAGCCACTGGAATTGATCACCAGACGAGCCGGACCCGCCACATCCGGTGACGACCATGGCGACCACCGCGACTATCGTGGCGCGCCAGCCGAATCCGGTTCCCACACGAGCCATGAACACCCCCGTTTCATGATCATGCCTTCGCCCCGGGCGAAGCCTCGACGCGCAGATTACCCCGCCCCGGCGACACATTCACGGACGAAACCGAGCCGTCGGGATGCGGGTCCGCGGCGGAATCGAATCTGTCGGTGCGACCCGGCATGATCGCCGAGTATGACGAGTGAGGACGCCTGGCAGGTCCCGGCGGAGTGGTGGGCGAAGGCGGAACCGTTCCGGGGGCGGAACGCGGCGAAGGCGCGGGAGATCACGTCTGATGCGACGGCGGAGCTGGCGAATCTGCTTGCCCGGTTCCGCCCGAGGACATGGGAGAGGCTGAAGTCGGCCCCGCTGGGCGATGAGACCGTCGCGGCCGCGTGGGCATATCTCCGGGCGCCGGAGACACCGGTGCCCCCGATCGCCGCGGCGGTCATCTGGGCGCTGGCCGATTACGAGCAATCCCGTGGTGACCAGCAGACACGGGCGAAGATGCGGGATCTGTTCCTGGACAGTTGGATTCAACTGCACGGACCGGACTTCGCCGCCGAGGTCGTGGTGCGGCGCCGGCGCGTCGTAGTGGAGAGCCACAGGACGATCCAGGGCGTCTGGCTGGACGAACTGGGATACGCCGAGCCCGACGACCCCAACCTCATCAGCTTCGACATCATGGCGCAGCGACTGCGCGAGCACCTCACCGGCATATCGGAGGAGCAGTATCGGGCTGTGGTGCGGCGCCTTTCGGAACTGCGCGACGAGCCGGGCACGGTGTGGGCTCGGCTGGCCTGCACGTATCTGCTTCCCGACCAACAGGATTGGCTGGAGGCGGATCTGGCGGCCGAGGGGCGGGGACCACGCAGCCGGGCACGGACCATGCTCGCCTCGTGCCTGACGACCGAGGAGCAGTTCCAGCGCCTGCTGAAGGTCTCGGGGCCGCCGCTGTACAGCCCGGACGCGCAGAAATACAGCATGCTGGCGCAGGTCGGACCGGCCGTGGTGCCGATGATCGTGCAGCAGTTCGAGTGGGCCTCGGGCAATAACTGGACCGATGACATCAAGGTGCTGGCGGAGATGCTCGCTCATGTTCCGACCGATGCGGCCTATCAGGCGCTGCTGGATCGGATCGAGAACAAACATGTGGCCGCCGCCTTGGACAGGGCCTCGGCCAGATATCCGCGCCGGGCCATGCGGCTGCTGTCCCGGCAGGCCGCCGAATCGGCGACGCCCCTGGTGATCCGGACACTGCGCCTGCACGCGGTCTCGTACTCGGCGTTGGTCACCGAATGCGCTGTGGCCGAGGCACTTCCACTGCTGGAGAACGCCAAGCGGCTGCCGACGGCCGAGCCCGCGCAACTTCCGCCCGTGCTCACGGCCGAGCGACCCAAGAAGGGCCCCAGGCTGCCGAAATGGCTGGTGCCCGAGCTCCTACCGCAGCTCCGCTTGCGTGAGGTGCGCTCCGCACTTCCGGATGCGGATGCGGCGCGGTTCATTTCGATGCTGCTGGCCTCCGGCGCGCAGGGCGACCACCCCGATGTGGCCGAGGTGATCGCCGCCGTCGATCCGGTCTCGCTGGCCGAATTCACCTGGGCCGTCTTCGATGCCTGGCACCTGGCGGCCTATCCGGCGGTCAAGAACGGCTGGGTGCTGCACATGCTCACCCTGACCGGCAATGACGACACCGTGCGCCGCCTGGTTCCGTTCATCAATGCCTGGCCGGGCAAATCCGGGCAGGCCAGGGCGGTGACGGGCCTGCGGGTGCTGGCGGCCATCGGCGGCGAGATCGCGCTCATGCATCTGCACACCATTGCCGGGAAGACCAAGTACGCGAGCCTGCGCACCGAGGCCGAGGCCCAGGTGGCCGCGATCGCCGAGCGACTCGGCCTGGCTGAGGAGGAGCTGGCCGATCGGGTGGTTCCGCATCTGGGCCTGTCCGCGGAGAGCACGCTGCGGCTGGACTACGGTCCCCGGCAGATCGAGATCGGCCTGGATCATGAACTGCGGCCGAGTATTTCGGTCGGAGGTAAGCCGGTGCGCGGTATGCCCAAACCCGCCGCGGCCGATGATCCCGAGCTCGCGCCGGTCGCCTATCAGTCCTATCGTGATTTCGCGAAGGAGCTCAAGACCGTCACCACCGATCAGCTCCGCCGGTTCGAGGCCGCCATGGTGGATGGCCGGCGCTGGCGAACTCCGGCACATCGCGCCATGATCATCGATCATCCGGTGCTCGGTCAGTTGGCGCGACGGCTGGTATGGGCGACCTTCGCCGCCGACGGCACGGTCACCGGATCGTTCCGGGTCGATCAGGACGGCACCCTGGCCGATGTCGAGGATGAGCGACTCGAGCTACCCGATGACGCCCTGATCGGGATAGCGCATCCGGTGCACCTGGGTGCGGAGCTGGAGCGCTGGCGGGAGGTGTTCGCCGATTACGAACTGCTGCAACCGTTCGAGCAGCTGGAGCGCGCGGTGTATCAGCTCACCCCGGCGGAGGCGACCTCGAAGGTGTTGCCGCGCTTCGTCGATCGCAAGGTGCCGACCGGCAGGCTCTACGGTCTGCGGCAGCGCGGCTGGGAGCTGGGCTACACCTCGCTGCAGCGGAGTTTCGGCGTGAACCGGGAGGTGACCGTCAGCATGACCCCCGGGATTCACGGCGGCTACAGCTATGAGGCCGAGGAACAGGTGATCACCGGGGTGCGTTTCGGAGGCGATGGGTTCGGCGAGCTCGACGCCCTCACCGCCTCCGAACTACTGCGTCAGCTGGAGCGATTGGCGGCGTGAGCTCCGGCGCGGCGGCCGAAGAACGAGCCCGCACCGAGCTGGGTGCCACTGGCATAGCCCTTGCCGTCCTGGGCGAGGGTCGATGCGGTGGCACCCGCCGCGTACAGGCCGGGGATGGGTGAACCGTTGTCGCGCAGGAC
Organism: Nocardia sp. NBC_01503; assembly: GCF_036327755.1. NCBI lineage: Bacteria > Bacillati > Actinomycetota > Actinomycetes > Mycobacteriales > Nocardiaceae > Nocardia > Nocardia sp. NBC_01503. The sequence goes on along the minus strand of NZ_CP109596.1, from coordinate 4,344,321 downwards.
TTCTCCGTCCACGGAGGTGCGCAGGCCGCCGAGGGTGAAGCCCGCGTAGAGCGCCTTGCCCAGGGTCAGGTCGAAGGCCGCCCACGGGCCGGTGTCCTGCGGGGCCAGCCAGTCCGGATACTTGTGGAAGTCCGGATCCGCACCGCGCGCGGCATGCTCGTTGTACCGGTCGAGGGTGGCCTGCAGTGCCGCATAAGGGATTCCGAGCGCCTCGGCCATCTCCCGCACGGTCTCCCAGCCGTCGATGAACGGTGCGAGCGGGAACATCGGCCGCTCCATATGTTCGGAGTCGACGATCAAATACGCTGCCGCGCCGGGCTGTTCGAGCACGAAAGCGGAGGTCCGCGCGTGATAGGAGTCCTCGGCGACGAAGCGCTCACCCTGCTGGTTCACGATGAGTCCGGTCAGCAGGGTCGACGGCGGGTATACCGGCGCGGTGACGAACGCCTGGTTCATATTCCGGGTCGCACCGCCGGCCGCCGCACCGAGCCGCAGCCCGGTGCCGTCGTCATAGGTGGTGCCCAGTACGAACGGCTTCTCGGCCAGCCAGGGCACATGCTCGGCCACCATTTCGGTGTTCATGACGAAGCCGCCGGTGGCGAGCACCACCGAATTCGCTTTCACCGCACCGGTTTCGCCCGGTCTGCGCCAGCGCACACCGACAATTCCGCCGTCGGCGTCGGCGACCAGATCGGTCACCCCGGTCTCGTACCGGACCTCGACGCCGAGCGCGGCGGCCCGCTTGACCAGCAGTTCGATAATCAGTGCCGCACCCTGGGTATCTCCGGGCACCGGCACCTTATGCCCGCGCGGTGCGGGTACGGCCGCGTCACGATATGGCCAGACCTTCTCATTGCCGGTGTACATCAGCCCCTCGGTACCGGGCTGAATGACCGCCTTCTCCGGATAGTAGCTGCGCTCGAATTGGAATCCGAGCCCCTCCAGCCAGTCGAAGTGTTCGATACTGCCGTCGCAGTACGCGCGGATCTTGTCCGGCTCCGGATCGCGCGCCACCGACAGCAGGTATTTGTACATCTCGTCGGCCGAATCCTCTTGGCCGGTCGCCTGCTGCACCGCGGTGCCGCCGCCGAGGTAGAAGTGCCCGCCCGCCAGCGCGGTGGTGCCGCCGGCCACGGCGGCGCGCTCCAGGATCAGCACTCGCGCGCCCCGCGACGCCGCCTCCACGGCCGCGCAGCCACCCGCGATGCCGAATCCGGCCACCACCACCTCGAATTCGCCGGACCATTCGGTAACCGACTCCACCGCAACGACTTCCGGCACCTTCGTGCTCACAGCGCCCCCTTCTTGATCTGTTCGAAGAACATTCGCATATTCGGTCCGACCTCGGCGAGTTCGATATACGGCACCCCGGCCGCCGCGCCGTCGAGGTAGGCGAAGCGCATCTGCCCACCCATGTTGCCCTGCTGTACGACGTCGATGCCCTGCGCGGCAGCGTCTTTCAACGCGGCGTCGAAGTCCGGCGGCTCGACGCAGACGTGATGCAGTCCGGGGCCGCCGCGCTCGAGGAATTCGGTGTAGATGGAGGCGCCGCGGACGGGCTGGATCAGCTCGTACTGGGTGTCACCGTTGTAGGAGAGCGAGATGTGCGCGGTGAAGTCCGCCGGTGCGCCGCGATAGGTGCAGGTTTCGGGTCCGAAGTGCACATCGGGCATGCGGGTCCAAGCCTGCGCGCCGAGCATCCGCCCGAGAAATTCCTCGCTCCGCGCCACATCCGTGACGACCCAGGCGATCTGGGTTATCGGTCCTGTCGACAGCATTGTCGTCTTCGCTCCTCTGTGCCGCTTCTCGCGAGCGTAACCCGAATCGGCGGTGGCGACCCGGGCAAAACGGAAGGCCCGGTCCGTGGGACCGGGCCTTGTCCGCCGCGCCGAATTATGCGGTGGCGACGTGTTGTGCGGCGGCGGATCGAGCCATGGCCTGACGCATCCGCTTCACCGTGCGAGCGGTGATCACCATGAGCGAGCCGATGGTGGCGACCATGAGCACGCTGGACAACCACGCCATGGTGCTGATCGGCAACTGGTAGGCGAGCACGACGCGGAGGACGGCCTCGCCGGAAAGACCCACACCCCAGAGCATTGCGATACCCCGGTGGGTGCGGCGCACGGCGGGATCGGTCCGGTACGCGTTTTCGATCTCGGCGAGGCGTTCGGGGGCACCGGCCAGGGCCTTGCGCATGGCCGCGTAGGTCAGCGGTTTGCCGATAATGGCGCTGATCAGGAAGGCGAGGCCGACGCCGGCGGTGCCGACCGAATCCCGCACGATCATGATGCGCGGATCACCGCTGATCAGTGCGCCGATCAGGCCGATGACGAAGCCGATGAGCACGATGGCGGCGATGGGATCGAGTTTGCGGGCGCGGACGGCGGGAATCAGCACGATCGCGGCCGAGGCCACGGCACCGCCCAGCAGTGCGGTGAAATCGGAGTAGCCCATCGAGTGCAGTCCGAAGTACGCGGCCATCGGAATCGCGATATCGCGGGCGACCGGTGCGAGCATGCCGCGAATGCCCGGACGTGGTGCCGCCTGCGGAGCGGCCTCGGTGGTGTCGATGGCGGTCATGGCGTTCTCTCCCCTGTTGTTTCGGCTGTGCGCTATGGGAAGAACGCTACGGAGATCGCGACCCGATCGAATCTGCCAACCATCACGACCCCGGCATGACAGTTGTCATGGCCGCAGGGGCGTCATACGTGCGCGGATTCGGCCGCGCGCAGGTGGTCGACGAGCGCGGTGAGCGCCTTGGGCAGGCGGGGCGCACCGGTGGCGAGCAGGTCCAGGCCGCTCTCGTGAACGGCCTTGGTCATGACCTGACAGCTCACCAGTCCGCGGCGGGTCGGGAAGACCAGTACCCGGCGGCGGTCGGCATCGTCGACGCGGCGGTGCACCAGATTGTCGGAGATCATGGCGTCTATCAATCGGGTCAGACTGGCACCGGTGAGCAGGGTGGCCTCGGCGAGCTGCGACATGGAGCGGCCTTCGCCATCGGCGACCGCGGTCAGCACATGCCAGCGGCCGACCGAGGATTCGCCGATACAGGCCGCGATGGCCCGATCCAATTCCTGTGATGCCAGGCGCACCAGTCGGGCCAACTCCGCCAGCGCGGCCGGGGCAGTGCTATCGTCCACCACAGCACTATATACAACGCCGTATGGTAAAGATTCAAATGGAAATATACGGTGGAGATTTCCATGGGCCACTTCAATTCTCGCGATAACCGAGCCACGGTCGATATCGCGCTGGTCATTCCACTGAGTGGTCCCGCGGGTATGTTCGGGCCTTCCTCGGAGGCGTGCGCCACCCTCGCGGTCGAGGACATCAATGCCATGGGCGGCATTCTGGATCGCCCGGTGCGCCTGCATGCCATCGATTCCGGTGCGCCGCTGTCGCAATTGGCCGAGCAGATCGGGCGATTGGTGGATGGCGGCGCTGTCGACGGGGTGGTGGGGTGGCATCTGTCCAATGCCCGCAAGGTCATCACCCCGCGTACGGCGGGGCGAGTTCCGTACGTGTACACCACCTTCTACGAGGGCGGTGAGGACTCCGACGGGGTCTATATGGTCGGTGAGACGCCGGATCAGCAGCTGTTTCCGGCGCTGCGCTGGCTGCGCGCGGAGTTCGGCGTCCGGCGCTGGTGCGTGATCGGCAACGACTATGTGTGGCCGCGTGAGACCGCGCGTGCCACAAGGGAATTCACCGCCTCCACCGATATCGATATTGTCGGCGAAGCCTATCTGCCGCTGGGCAGTCGCCGCTTCGGCCGGGCACTGGAGCTGATTCGCCACTCCCCCGCACAAGGCGTGCTGCTGTTCATGGTCGGCTCGGACTGCGCTGCCTTCAATCGCGCCTTCGCGCGGGCCGGACTGGACGACGGCCGGCTGCGGCTGTCCATGATGATCGGCGAGGATGTCCTGTACGCGGGCGGTCCGGACAGCACGCGTGGATTGCACACCGCCTCAGGCTATTTCGAGAGCGTGATCACGCCGGAGGGGATGGACTTCGGTAGTCGCTACGTCCGCCGCTTCGGCAGTTACGCTCCGGCGCTGAACAATATCGGCGAATCCTGTTACGAGGGCATGCTTTTGTTCGCCTCGCTCGCCGAGACGGCCCGCAGCCTGGACCCACATCTCATCGAAAGGCATGCGGCACAGGTCAGTTACGGCGGCCCGCGCGGTGAGGTGCGCGTGCGCGGCGCGCACACCACCCAGCCGGTCTTCCTCGCCGACGCCGACGCCCTCGAGTTCAGCGTGCTCGCCGAACTCGAGGGCTGAGGGGCGTTCGCCACTCAGCTCACGGTGGTGGGCTGAGCCAGGCCGAGGTGAGCGGCGTCGGTGGTGTCCGCGTAGCTCGGGGATTGACACTGCTCATGACAGTTCCTGGTGAGGGTGCAGGTGAGCGAGGAGATGGGTCCACCATGGAAGGGGCAGTCGTGCACCATATCCGGGAGTTCGTAACGCTTGCCATCGACGATATCCAGTAGCGTCTGACCCGCCCAGAGCGGCTCCTTCTCGATCTCCTCGCGCAGCGGATTCGGCCGTGCCAGATAGTATTTGCCGCCCGTGGCCAGGGCGATCACCGGTGTCAGCACCAGCGAGATGGCGAGTGCCAGATACGGCGACCAGGCTTGCAGGAAGGGACCGAACGCCCCGAAGTAGGCCACGATCGAGACCGCCGAACCGGCCAGCATGGAGCCGAAGCCGACCGGATTGATCGGGTACAGGTACGCCCGCTTGAACTCGATATACGGCGGGCTGATCTTCAGAATCCCCTTGTTGATCACCAGATCCGCCACGATCGCGCCCACCCAGGCGATGGCCACGTTCGAGTAGAACCCGAGGATGGTGTTCAGCACCGAGAACATATTCGAGAGCATGAGCGTGAGGGCGATGGCGATGTGCAGCACCAGCCAGACCACGCGGCCGGGGTGGATATGCAGTACCCGGCTGAAGAAGTTGGACCAGGACAGCGAGCCCGAATACGCGTTGGTCACATTGATCTTGATCTGCGACAGCAGCACCATGACGGTCGCGATGGTGAGCGCGGCCGCGTGATTGTGAATCATGGAACCGTAACTGCCCAGGAACATTTCGATGGGTTCGGTAGCGCGGGCGAAGCCGACCTGCCCGGCCACGTAGAACGCCAGGAACGCACCACAGAGCTGTTTGGCCGCACCGAGAATCACCCAGCCGGGCCCGGCGGCGAGCACGGCGGCCCACCAGCGCAGCGGCGGCGTCTCGGACTTCTCCGGCATGAAGCGCAGGTAGTCGACCTGTTCACCGATCTGCGCGATGAGTGAGAGTGCCACGCCCGCACCGGCTCCCACCGCGATGGCGCTGATACGTTCGCTGCCGTCGTCGCCCGCCCAGGACAGGAAGCCGGTGAAGCCGTCCGGATCGCTGATGGCGATCATGACCAGCGGTGCCGCGAACAGGATCAGCCAGAGCGGCTGGGTCCACACCTGGAACTTCGCCAGTGCCGACATCCCGTACAGCACAAGGGGAATGATGATCAGTGAGCCGATCAGATAGCCCAGTGGCAGCGGTAGATGGAAGGTCAGTTTCATGGCCTGCGCCATGATCGCGCCCTCCAGCGCGAAGAAGATGAAGCAGAAGCTGGCGTAGATGAGGCTGGTCAGGGTGGAGCCGAAGTAGCCGAAACCCGCTCCGCGGGTGAGCAGATCCATATCCAGGTTGTATTTGGCGGCGTAGTAGGCGATGGGGATGCCGGTCAGGAAGATGGTGACCGCGGCGACCAGGATGGCGACCACCGCACTGGCCGCGCCGTGGGTCACCGCGATGGATGCGCCGATCGAGTAGTCGGCCAGGTAGGCGATGCCGCCCAGAGCGGCGATGGAGCACGCCATCGGGCTCCACTTGCGAAAGGACTTGGGCGCGTAGCGCAGTGAATAGTCCTCGATATTGTCCTTGGCCGCCCAGTCCTGGAACCGGGACCAGCGGGTGACGGTAGTGCTCATCGGATCTCCTAGCTGAATCGCCGTGACTGGGGCTGGCGGGTCGCGGCGAAACAAGACGCTAGGTGCAATATTTTCGTATGGCGATAACCCGAATGAAAATTAACCGGCGCGATACCGGGATCTTTCGACGTAATACGAAGTTCACCGCGCGGTTTCGCTGCGGAGACATGCGGGGCTTTGTATCGTCTCCGTACGGAATAGGTTCGTTTGAAACTAAATGAGGTGAGTGAGCTTGCCCCTCTACGAGTTCCACTGTCCTGACTGCGGCAGCTTCGACGCCGGCTTCACCATGGCGGCCGTGCCCGATGCGACGGGCTGCCCGCAATGCGCGGGCAGTAGTCGGCGGCGGGTCGGCGGCGGCGCGTTCGTCCGCCCCGGATCGGCCGCCGCACGGCTCATCGATGCCACGAAACGCACCGCGAGCGAACCCGCCGTGGTGGGCGCTCCGGCGGGACGGTCGAACGCGCCCGTCACCCGGAATCCCCTGCACCGCAAGCTTCCCCGTCCCTGATACCGAAGGAGGGCTGTCATGCCCGAGTTGTTGTTCCCCCTGGATTCCCGCAAGAAGTTCACCGAGCAGCAGTTCGTTGGCCACAACCGCTGGCATCCGGACATCCCGGCGCCGGTGACGGTCAAGCCCGGCGATGAGTTCCGGGTGCATGTGCGCGAATGGTTCGACGGCGCGATCCACAATGACGACTCCGCCGAGGATGTGCTGAACGCGCCGCTGAGCACCGTGCACTGCCTGTCGGGCCCGTTCGCGGTCGAGGGCGCGCAACCCGGCGATCTGCTGATCGTGGACATTCTCGATATCGGCCCCATCCCACAGGAGGATTCGGGTCCGCTCGCCGGTCAGGGCTGGGGGTACACCGGCATCTTCCCGACCGACAATGGCGGCGGCTTCCTCACCGAGCACTTCCCGGACGCGTACAAGGCCATCTGGGATTTCAGCGGTCACACCGCCACCTCCCGGCATGTGCCCGGGGTGAAGTTCACCGGCATCATGCATCCCGGGCTGATGGGCACCGCGCCGTCGGCGGCACTGCTGTCCAAATGGAATGCCCGCGAGGGCGCGCTGATCGCCACCGATCCACTGCGTGTACCCCCGCTGGCGCTGCCGCCCGAGCCCCGCGATGCCATTCTCGGATCCCTCTCCGGCAGCGAATTCGACCGTGCCGCAGGCGAAGCCGCGCGCACCGCACCCCCGCGCGAGAACGGCGGCAACCAGGACATCAAGAACCTGACCCGCGGCAGCCGCGTCTTCTACCCGGTCTTCGTGGACGGCGCCAAGCTCTCGGTGGGCGATCTGCACTTCTCCCAGGGCGACGGTGAGATCACCTTCTGCGGCGCCATCGAGATGGGCGGCTTCATCGATCTGCGCGTGGATCTGATCAAGAACGGTATGGAGCTCTACGGCGTCAGCGAGAACGCCATCTTCATGCCGGGTAACGAGGGCCCCAATTACACCGAGTACCTGGCCTTCTCGGGCACCTCGGTCACCCTGGCGGGCGAGCAGCGCTACCTGGACTCCCAGCTCTCCTTCGAACGCGCCTGCCTGCACGCCATCGACTACCTCACCAAATTCGGCTACAGCCCCGAACAGGCGTACCTGCTGCTCGGCGCGGCCCCCATCGAAGGCCGCTTCTCCGGCGTGGTCGACATCCCCAATTCCTGTGCCACCGTCTACATCCCGACCGCCATCTTCGATTTCCCCATCGCCCCCACCGCATCCGGCCCGGCCCGCATCGATCCGGGTATGGGCGCACCCCGCGCGACCCGCTGAATCCTGTTACGAGGCAGCGGATTCGAGTGAGACGCCTTTGGTCTCCGGGGCGCCCCAGAGGCAGATTCCGAAGCCGACCGCGGTCAGGGCCGCGGCGTAGAGGAAGGTCGGGCCCATGCCGAGGTGGTCCAGGGACCAGGGGAGCAGGTAGGTGCCCAGGGCGGCGCCGATTCGGCTGACGGAGGTGGCCACGCCGACCGCGGTGGCTCGAATGTGGGTGGGGAACAGCTCGTTCGGGTAGGTCCAGTCCAGTACGTTCGGGCCGCCGCAGAAGAAGGCGTACAGGCAGAGCATGAGGAAGGCGAGCAGGGCGGGCATGGCGGGCCAGACGCCGATGAACAGGACCGGGATGATCATCAGGCCGAAGCACCATACGATGGTGGGGCGGCGGCCGATGGTGTCGATCAGGCGCATGGCGGGCAGGCAGCCGATCAGGAAGACCAGGCTGATCAGGGCGGTGCCGAGGGTGTCCATCCAGGTACCCGAGGGCATACCGAAGGAGGCCAGGATCTGCGGGCCGAAGGTCAGCATGGCGAAGAGCACCGCCACCTGGCAGAGAAAGAAGCCGCAGCAGAAGATGATTCGCTTGCGATAGGGCGGCTGGAACAGCTCACGCAGGGAACCGTGTGACGGCTCGGCGTGACCGGCCTCGAGCAGATCCGCCGGATCCACCCGCACGTGCAGGTACTTCTCGATCATTCCGGCGGCCTTGTCCGGTTTGCCGTGCTGGGCCAGCCAGCGTGGCGACTCCGGGGCGGTGCTCTGCCGGATGATCAGGAAGAACGCGCACAGCACCGCCGCGCTCGCCAATTGCCAACGCCAGCTGCCGTTTCCGCAGAAGGTCAGCAGCAGATAGCCGACCACGTAGGCGAGCACCGAGCCCGCGTACCAGGCCACGATCTGGAAACCGAGCAGTTTGCCGCGCTGCTTGACCGGCAACCATTCACCCAGCAATGATGTGGCGATCGGATAGTCGGCCGATACCGCCATTCCGAGAATGACGCGCAGAATCACGATGAGCCAGACGGATTCGGCCCAGAACGAGGCGATCGAGCAGACCGCCATCACCACCAGGTCGGCGGTGTACATGACCTCGCGGCCGATCTTATCGGTCAGCACCCCGAAAAGCGCTCCGCCGATGAACATTCCGATCAGCGCCGCAGCGCCGATCAGCTGGATGTCCCCGGTGCTCAAATCCAATTCGGCGGTCATACCGATGAGCGCGGTCCCCACAATGCTGAGGATGTAGCCGTCCAGCAGCGGCCCGCCGGAGCAGGCCACCGCCAACCGTCGATGAAAGCCGGTGAAGGGCGCATCGTCGATGACCGTGCTCACATGCTCTCCTAGCCGATCGGAATAGCAAGTACCCAGCAACCGTGGTGAACCTACGCGGCTCCCCGGCCCGTGTCCCGCACTGACACGCCTGCGGTCGGGTTTCGATCCGGACCCGCTCGCTCGACCTACCGTGTTCCGACTGGAATCCGGAGTGACCGCACCGCCTCCACATTGGGCATCGCCACCGCGCCACGATTCGGGTACCGTCCGAAGGACCTATACAACGAGTTGCATAAGAGGTGGCGATGAACTCCTTCCGTAAAGCCGTCGAGGCCCGCGACGCCGATGCCATCGAGGCACTGCTGAGCGACGATGTCGTCTTCATCAGCCCGGTCGCCTTCAAGCCGTACCCGGGCAAGGCGATCACCGCGGCCATCCTGCGCGGAGTGATGCGGGTCTTCGAGGACTTCCGCTACGTCCGCGAGATCGCCGACGGCCGCGAGCACGCGCTGCTGTTCGAGACCAAGGTCGAGGGGAAGTACGTCGGCGGCTGCGATTTCCTGAAGTTCGACGCGGACGGCAAGATCACCGAGCTGATGGTGATGGTGCGCCCGCTGTCCGGGGCCAACGCGCTCGCCGCGGCCATGGGCGCACAGTTCGAGCAGATCCAGCGCGAGGCCATGGAGCAGATCGCGCGCGATACTGCCAGCTGACAGTGCGCGAAAGGTAGTGCGCGCGTTGATACCCCGCGCGCCTCAGGCCCGGCGCTCGGGAATCTGCTCGAGCGCCCAGCGCGCCCACTCCCGATTCATGGCGGCGAAGCGTTCGCCCCACTCCATGGCGATACGGCCGTACACCGACAGATCGGTGTCGTCCCAGTCGACACTGTCGGAGAGCGCGTGCAGGTCCCGCGCCGCGGCCTCGTACAGCTCGTCGATGGCGGTCAGATAGTCACGTGCCTGCGCCCGGCTGACCCGGCCGAGGAAGAAGACCCGCAGCAGCATCTCATTGCGCGGCACCCGCTTGGGCATGGTCTCGGTCAGCCAGTGTTGCAGCTGCGTCAGGCCGTCCTCGGTAATGCTGTACTCCTTGCGCCCGCGCGCACCCTCATCCGAGACCTTGATGAGCTCGGCCTCGGCGAGCTTGGCGAGTTCGGTATAGATCTGACTCTGCGTGGCCGGCCAGACCTGACCGAGTGAGATCTTGAACCGTCGCAGCAGGTCATAGCCGCTGGACGGCTCCTCGGCCACCAGGCCCAGAAGTGCGTACCGAAGACTCATGCGCATCATCGTACATTCCACTATTGACAGGTCGAACTCAGAGGTTCTAACTTCGACATGTCAGAACTGGAATGTCAGGCCGAGGAGCTTTCGACAATGTCCTACTTGCGCGCCTTCGCCCCATGGATCGTCTACGCGGTGATCCCCTCCGAGTACTGGAAGTGGGCCGCCCTCATCGCTTTCGGCATCTCCGCCGCCACCGTCGTGCGCCAGACCCGCGCCGGACAGGCTTTCGACGCCCAACTCATCGATATCGGCTCCGCGGTGTTCTTCGCGGCACTGACGGTCCTGGCCTTCGCGGATCCCGATACCGCGCTGCACCCGTACTCCCCCGCGCTCTCCTCGGGGGTGCTGGCGGTGATCGCGGGAGCCTCACTGGCACTGCGTAATCCGTTCACCCTGCCGATCGCCGAGCAGAGCACCCCGCGCGAACTCTGGGACCATCCGGGTTTCATTCGCACCAGCTACGTCATAACCTCGGTATGGGCGGTGAGCTTCGCCATCGGCTGTGTGGCGCTGACCCTGCTGGCACACACCTCGGGACCGCGCACCATCGCACAGATCGCCGCCTTCGTGATTCCGGTGGTCTTCACCATCCGCTATGTGGCCCACGTCCAGGCCAAGGCAGAGAAACTGGCTGATCCGTCATGAATGAGACCCCGCCCCATCTCACCGGCAACTACGCTCCCGTCACCGAAGAACTCACCGCACAGGCTCTTTCGGTCACCGGACGGATTCCACCCGAACTCACCGGCTGGTATCTGCGCAATGGCCCCAATCCGCATGCCGCCGCCTCCAGACACTGGTTCCTCGGTGACGGCATGGTGCACGGGGTCCGACTGGAGAACGGTCGCGCGGTCGCCTACCGCAATCGGTGGGTGCGCACCAGCACCTTCACCGAGGGCGCGAGCGGCTACGGCGCCAATGGCGAGCGGAATCTCGCCGCGGGCGTGGCCAATACGCATGTCGTCCGGCATGCCGGACGCACGCTCGCCCTGGTGGAGTCGTCGTACCCGTACGAACTGACTCCCGAGTTGGATACCGTCGGACCCTACGATTTCGACGGCGCACTGCACACCGCCATGACCGCGCACCCCAAAACCTGCCCGCGCACAGGCGAATTGCACTTCTTCGGCTACGAGGTCACGGGCGAGCCGTTCCTCACCTATCACCGAGCCGACGCCGACGGGAAGCTGCTGCTGAGCCGACCGATCGAAGTGCCCGCCGCGACCATGCACCACGACTTCGCGATCACCGGCGAGCATGTCGTATTCATGGATCTGCCGGTGGTTTTCGATCTACAGACCGCCATGGCCGGTGGCGGTATGCCGTTCCGGTGGCGCGACGACTATCAGGCCCGCCTGGGCGTACTGCGCCGCGATGATCCGTTCGGCGCGATCACCTGGTTCGCCATCGACCCCTGCTATGTCTTCCACACCCTCAACGCCTTCGACGAGCCGGGCCGAGTGGTGCTGTACGCCATGCGCTATCGCGAACTGTGGCGCGACGGATCGGACGATTTCACCGAGGCGGTGCTGTGGCGCTGGACTCTGGACCTGACCACCGGAACCGTGCGGGAGGAGCAGATCGACGACCGCGCAGCCGAATTCCCGCGCGTCGACGATCGGCTGATCGGTCTCGACGCGCGCTTCGGGCACGCGACAGTCTCGGGGCGATCCCGGTTGCCCGGGGAGGGCGGCGCGCTGGTGCGCTACGACCTGCACACCGGCGCTCGTACCTCACACGAGTTCGCGAACGGCCTGGTTCCGGCCGAGGCCGTCTTCGCGCCCGCCGATGAGAATCCCACCGGCAGTGGATATCTCATGACCTATGTCTACAACCAGGGCACCGATCGAAGTGATCTGGTCATTCTCGACGCGGAGCAGCTGAGCGCGCCACCGGTCGCGAATATCCATCTGCCACAGCGGGTTCCCTACGGCTTCCACGGCAGCTGGCTCCCCGACCACTGACGAGGGCGGATCAGCTGCCGCTGAAGATCCCGCCCTTGCAGGTGAGACCGGACTCCCCGCTCAGGCTGATCGCCGACCCGGAGGTGGTGCAGGAGTGCGGACCGCCGTCGACCGATCCCGCCGAAATGCCCGTGGGCGACAGTGCCGAACCGCTCTCCAAACCCTCGGCCACGAGCTCCGTGCGGCTCGCCGCACCGCCCGCCGCCGCGAAGAGAACGCTCACCACCGCGACGCCTTCGGCGAGCAATAGTCCGGCACGGGACACCGACATCGAATTTCTCCTGTGTTCACACCCGCCGCCCGATTGATCGGCGTGCGCGAACTGTACCCGAGTCGGGCGGTGCGGCGCGGGGGCCGGAGCTGAGAATTCGCTTCGAGTCCCCGAGCGGCGCCGATGGCGTGGTCGGCCCGCCGCGCATCGGATCGACCGACCGGGTACCGTTCGCGGAACCCGTTCCGGCACTGCGACTCTGCCTCGACGCCGCGAACGCCGAGCGTCAGGAGTTCATCGATATGCCAGATCCGCGGGACCGCACGGTCGTCGTCACCGGAGCGAGTTCGGGCATCGGCGCGGCCGCCGTACGCCGCTTCGCCGAACTCGGCGCACGCGTGGTGGTGGTCGGCAGGTCACCGGAGCAGACCCGAGCGGTCGCCGAGGCCATCGACGCCGAACACCATATCGCCGACTTCAGTCGCCTCGACGATGTCCGCGAACTGGCCGAGAAACTCCGCGACCGGCCGATCGACATTCTGGCCAATAACGCGGGCGGGGTCTTCTCCGGCCGCCGCCTGACCACCGACGGTCATGAAATGACCCTCCAGGTCAACCATCTCGCCCCCTTCCTGCTGACCAACCTGCTGCTGCCCAACCTGGCCCCCGGAGCACGGGTGATCAATACCGGCAGTGTCGCGTACAAGATGGCCAAGCTCGACCTGAACGATCTCGACGGTCAGGGCGGCCACAGCGCCTACGGCGCGGCCAAGCTCGCGCTGCTGCTGTTCACGCGCGAATTAGCGCAGCGCACAACCGATCTCACCGCTCATATCTTCCACCCCGGCGGAATCGGCACCGGCGTCATGCGCGAAACCCCCATCCTGGGCCCGCTCATGCGCATCGGGCGCTATGTCCTGCCCGGCCCCGATCAGGGCGCGGCGCCCATGCTCCGCCTGGCCACGATCGAGGATCCGCGGTCGATCAACGGCGCGTACTTCAACAAGCTCCGCCGCCAGGAGCCCACCCACAAACAGGTTGTCGATCCCGCCGTGGGGCGTGAACTCTGGGCCATCTCGGCCCGCCTCACCGGCCTGCCCGCCGACTGATCCGCCGGGCGATTCAGGTATCACGGCGGGCGCGGGCGCGCCGCTTACCCTCGTGCATGGCCTGGACGCGGGCGACCGGGATGGTGTGCCCCTCCTCGATGAGATCGGCGGGGAGGGTCTGCGGTGCGGGCATATGCTCGGCCCACGGGTCGCGGTCGCCGAGTTCCTTCATGGCGGTGCGGATTGTGAAGTCGCGGGGATGGATCTGCGACAGATCGGACCAGGCGATCGGGAAGGACACCGTGGTTCCCGGGCGAATGCGCGGACTGTAGGCGGCCACCACCGTGGCTCCGCCCGCGCGGGTGGAGTCCAGAAATACCTTGCCGCCCCGGTCTTCTCGAATGAAGGCGGTGGTGGCCAGGGCCGGATCGAGCCGTTCGGCGCGCGCCGCGATGGCACGGGTGGCCGCGGCGGCATCGTCGATATCGACATCCTGAACCGGCACGAAGATGTGCACGCCTTTGGCCCCACTGGTTTTCACCGCACCGGCGAGTCCGTCATCGGCGAGCGCCTGCCGAATCAGTTCGGCCGCACCCACCACCTGGGTGAACGGCTGCTCCGGGGCGGGATCGATATCGAGTACGAGATGCGTCGGCCCACCGGAGTAGTCGGCCAGATTCTCGGCGAGCAACAGCGTCACGTGATATTCGACGGCGCGCTGGTTCCCGAACCACAGCAGCGTCCGCACATCATCGCAGACCGCGTACGACACTTCACGTTTCGCGCTGCCCGCCCACATATTCACCCGAGTCACCCACTCCGGCGTGTACTTGGGCAGGTTCTTCTGCATGAACGGCTCCTGCCCCGGCCGCACCCGCATCACCGACAGCGGCCGATCCCGCAGCGCCGGCACCAGCCGCTCCCCCACCGCCTCCAGGTAGTCGATCAACTCCCCTTTGGTGGCCGCGGCCCCATCGAACAGCACACTGTCCAAGCTGCTGAACTTCAGCCCATCCCGAACGCCCATCCGCCCACCCTGCGCCCACCTCCGACCCGCGTCAAGGGGCCGGGCCGGAGGCGGCGGGTTCACAGGGCCGGGAGGGCTTCGCCCTGGACGAGTTCGATATCGAGCTCCACCTGGACGGTGGCGCCGACCGCGGCTATACCGGCGCGGACTATGGCGTTGTAGTCGATGGCGAAGTCTTCACGGTGCAGCAGGGTTTCGGCGTGGAAGGCCATGCGGGTGCCGCCCCAGGGGTCGGGGCCGAAGCCGCCGTAGGTGACGGCCAGGTCCACGGGACGGGCGCGACCGTGCAGGGTGAGTTCGCCGGGCATTACCCAGGTGTCGCCGCCGGTGCGGCGGAAACCGTTGCCCGCGAAGGTGATCAGCGGGTAGTGCTCGGCATCGAGGAAGTCGGCGGAGCGCAGGTGGTTATCGCGCATGGTGACGCCGGTATCGACGGTGGCGGCCTTGATTTCGGCGTAACCCGTTGACTGGTCGAAGGTTCCGGCGATCTCCAGACGGCCGCCGACCTCGGCGAAGCGGGCTCGGATACCCGCGATGCCGAGATGCCGGGCGGTGACCATGACCGTCGAATGCGCCGGATCGATCGTCCACGGTCCGGGCGGCGGCATGGCCACCGCACCCGCCTCGGGTTGCAGCCGAACCTCACCGAGACGGCCGCCGCCCGCCGCGGAGATGCGGGCGAGCTGCGCGACCGGCTGATGATCGGGCGCGGTGACCACCGCGGTATGCGTGCCCGGGGGCAGCGGTTCGGTGGTCGCCAGCCCGCTCGGATCGGTGATCGCGCGGGCCAGCTGGCGTCCGGTCAGATCGGTGACGGTGAGTACCGCACCCGGCACCGGCCACCCCGCCGAACTGCGAATTCGGGCGGTGAGCCCACTCATGGTCGCTCCCGGGGCCATTCGACGCCGGAACGCTCGGAACCCGCGCGGTCGTCGGCCGAATCGAGGCCGTACGACTGCTCGGGCTCGGCCACGTCGTAGCCGAGGTGCATATCGTGGTCGATCTCGCCGCCGGTGAGTCGCACTTCGGAGGTGACCGGCGGATAACCGCGAGCGATCACGGTGTAACCGCCCTCGTCCAGATCGGTGATGGTGTAGCGACCGTGTTCATCCGTGCGAGCCGATCCGATCGCATTACCGTCCCGGTCCAGGACGGTGATCGAGGCATCCGGAACCGCCCGGCCCTCGGCCCACACCTTGCCGGTGAGCACCGCCATCGGGGTGAGTTCGAGATCGAAGCGCAGCAGACCGCTCTCGGGCACGGCCACCGCCGTGGCGGTCGGCCGCATCTGCGCGGCGGCCGCGACCAGCGTGTACGACCCGGCCACCACACCGTGGCAGAGGTAACCGCCGTCGGCCCCGGTGACGGCCGCGCCGACCACCTCACCGCGCGGATCGGTGAGCGTAATACTCGCTCCCGCAAGCGGTTCCCCGCGTCCGGTGGTGCGCACCGTACCGGAGAGCTCGCCCGCACCCTGGAGGGTGAGATCGCGCTGCTGCGGCTGACCGTCGACGGTGATATTCACCGCGGTCGGCAGATGTCCGGGCGCGGAGACGATCAGCACATAGCTGCCGCGCGCGGGCGGATCGATGCGGTAGCCACCGCCACTGTCACCGGTGGCACGCGAAACCTGGTGTCCGCTCTGGTCGATCAGCGTCACCGCGGCATCGGCCACGGGCCGCCCGTCCTCGCGCTGCACCCGGCCGCCGATGGTGCGCGACAGCCCGGCCGCGCTCACCACCGGCAGGGTGGTCGTGGTCGACACCGCGGCGAAGGATGAGACCTGCTGCCCGCCATGGCTGTTCGATTCGCCCGACCCGCCGAGCCCGTTGCCGTACGCCGACTCGTACCCGTTGGCTTCGGCACCCGATCCGACCGCGGCCGCGACGAGATCCTTGCCGTGCCCGTTGGCCTCGGCCGTATGCCGTTCCGCCAGTACCGGTTCCGGCTGCGAGATGGCCTGCGCGGCCCCCTCCCACACCTGATCCTCGGCCCACTCCGCCTCGGCCACCGCTTCGGGGGCGGCGGGTTCGACCGGGGCGGGCGCGGCATCCTGCAACGGGATCTCCTTCATGAACAGCAGCACGATGCAGGCCAGCAGCGCCACACCCGCCGCCACCCAGAACACCCCGTGCATGGCATTGGTGAAGCCGATCAGAATCGGCTCGCGCACCTGTGCCGGAAGTGCCGCGATACCGGCGGTATTGGACTGCACGCTGGCGAGTTCGGAGGTATCGAAACCGGCCGGCAGGTGCCCGCCGAAGGCGTCGATGATCTTGTTCGGCAGCAGATTGAACAGAATCGTCAGGAAGACCGCGACACCGAGCGTGCCGCCGACCTGCCGGAAGAACGTGGCCGAAGCGGTCGAGACACCCATATCCGAACGCGGTCCGGCATTCTGGACCGCGATGATCAGCGTCTGCATACAGCCGCCCAGGCCGAGCCCGATAATGCCGCTGTACAGCAGCGGCTGCCACAGCGAACTGTCGAAGTGCACGGTCGCGTACAGCGCACCGCCGCAGGCGATCACGAATGTCCCGATCACCGGCAGCACCTTGTACCGCCCGGTGCGCTTGGTGACCTGCCCGGAGATGAGCGATCCGATCATGATGCCCGCCACCAGCGGCAGCATCAGCAAGCCCGCCTTGGTGGGTGAGAATCCACGCACCACCTGCAGATACAGCGGCACCATCGAGATCGCGCCGAACATGGCGATACCGACGATGAAGCCGCCGATGATGCAGACCGTGAAGGTCGAATTCTTGAACAGCCGCAACGGAATCAGCGCGGCGTCCTTCATCAGGTATTCGATGCCGATGAACAGCACCAGCCCGATCACACCGATGACGTAGCAGAGGATGGCCCGGCCCGAATCCCAGCCCCAGCCGCGCCCCTGTTCGGCGACGATCAGCAGCGGCACCACGCAGATGGTCAGTGCCACCGCACCACCCCAGTCCACGCGCAGTTGCCGTCGCTGCTGCGGCAGGTTCAGCACCTTGGCGACCACGACCAGCGCGATCACGCCGACGGGCACGTTCACCAGGAACACCCAGCGCCAGCCCTCGATGCCCCAGAGGTGGTCGAAGCCGGAGAACCAGCCGCCCAGCACCGGCCCGAGCACGGTGGCGATACCGAAGACCATCATGAAATAGCCCTGGTACCTGGACCTTTCACGGGGCGGCACGATATCGCCGATGATCGTCATGGCCAGCGACATGAGCCCGCCCGCGCCCAGCCCTTGGAAGGCACGGAATCCGGCCAGCTGATACATCGAGGTGGCGAAGGTGCAGGCCGCCGAGCCGATGACGAACAGCGCGATCGCGGTCAGGAAGAACTGTTTGCGGCCGTAGATATCGGCCAGCTTGCCGTACAGCGGGGTGCTGATGGTGGCCGTGATCAGATAAGCCGTTGTGGCCCAGGCCTGTTGATCGAAGCCGTGCAGGCTGTTGGCGATCTTGACGATCGCCACGCTCACGATGTTCTGGTCGAGCGCGGCCAGGAACATGCCCAGCAGCAGACCGGAGAGAATGGTGAGGATCTGCCGATGCGACAGCTGCGGCGGTGCACCCGCCTGCACGTCCGGCGACGCCTCGATGGTCGCACTTGTCATAGTCTCGGGACCTATTTCGATTCGGTTGGCGCGGTGGTTCGTTCGATGTCGTGCACGAGTCGTTCGAGCAGTTCGATCAGGGTCGCCCGGTCGCTCGCGGGCCAGTCGGCCAGCAGACCCGCCAGGTACAGATTGCGTAGCCTGCGGTTCTCCGCGAAGACCCGCTCACCCTCCGCCGTCGCGGTCAGCACGCAGGCGCGGCCGTCGATGGGATCGGCGCCGCGGGCGACCAGACCGTGCGCCACCAGCGTTCTGGTCTGACGGCTGATGGTCGAGATCTCCGCGTGCAACAACTCGGCAAGCTTGCCGGTGCGCTGCGGCCCGTCGTGAACGAGACAGAACAGCACCGCGTACGCGAGTTGTTCCAACCCGTCCGGACCATCCTTGACCACCCGATGCCTGACCCTGCCGACCGCCCGCATAAGGCGGACCAGCAGTGATCCGAGCCGATCCGCGGGATCCGGTTCGGATGCGGCACCGAGATCACGGGCAACGACGGCCATGATCGAGTCCTTCATGATGAGCCTATTTACTTAGCTACTACAACTACTTGCAGTTGCCAACTATACACACGACAGGCATCGGTTTGAAGGCCCTGCGCGAGATCAGGGGCGCAGGCGCACAGGCAGATTGGCCGGGCCATCGGGCGAGCACGTTCACCGGGGCGGTTCGACGCGGACCAGACCGGACTGGAAAGCGAGGACGACGAGTTGGGCGCGGTTCTGTACCCCCAACTTCGACATGGCGCGCTGCACATGGGTGCGCACGGTCAGCGGGCTGACATACATCTTCTCGGCGATCTCCTCATTGGACAGGCCCTCGGCGACCATGGCCACCACCTCGCGTTCGCGGGCGGTGAGCACCGCCAGGGATTCCGCCGCGCTGATCCGGCTCTCGGGTCGGGCCAGGTAGCGGGCGATGAGGGTGCGGGTGGCGGTGGGCGAGAGCAGGGCATCACCGGCCGCCACCGCCCGGATGGAGCGCAACAGCTCCTCCGGGCCGACGTCCTTGCCGAGGAAACCGCTGGCCCCGGCCCGAAGCGCCTGTGCCACATACTCATCCAGCTCGAAGGTGGTCAGGATCAGGACGCGGGTGTCACACAGGGACGGATCGGCGCAGATCTCCTGGGTCGCGGTGAGGCCGTCCACCCCGGGCATGCGGATATCCATGACCACCACATCGGGTTCGGCCCGCCGCGCCAGCTCGACCGCCTCGCGGCCGTCCCCGGCAATGCCGACCACCTCCATATCCTCGGCCGAATCGATCAGCAGGCGAAAGGTTCCGGCCAGCAGGGCTTGATCATCGGCCAGCAGCACCCGGATGGTCATGGCGTCTTATCCTCCGGCTCAGGGGTTTTCGGTGGCTCCAGCGGAAGCTCCGTGGTGACCTCGAAGCCACCGTCCGGTCGGCGTCCGGCGCGCAGATGGCCGCCGACCGAGACCGCGCGTTCGTTCATTCCGATCAGACCGTAGCCCTGACTGTCCGAATCCTGTTCGGCGCGAACATGTTCGGCGATCTCACCGCCCTCATCGGTGACGCTGATGGTCAGCAGCAGCCGGGAGTAGACCAATCGCACCGTCGCCGCCGAATTACCGGCGTGCTTGGTGACATTGGTGAGCGCCTCCTGAATGATCCGGTACGCCGTCAAGTCCGCACCCGGCGAGAGCGGTCGCGGCACACCGGTAATGGAGAGCGACAGGGTGAGCCCGGTGCGCTCGAAAGAGGTGAGCAGCTCCGATAATTGGGCCAGCCCCGGGGTCGGCTCCAGCGGGGCATCCGAATCGTCCTCGCGCAGTAGGCCGACGGTGGCCTTGAGCTCGCGCAGCGCTTCGGAGGTGGTGCCCGCCAATTGGTCGAGCATCTCCTGCGCCTTATCCGGCTGGCTGCGCAAAAGGTATGCGGCGGTGGAGGCTTGGGCATGTGCCAGGGCCATATGGTGCGCGACGATATCGTGCAGTTCGCGCGCGATACGCAGGCGCTCCTCGCCGACGCGCTGGCGGGCCTCCTCCTCCCGGGTGCGTTCGGCCAACTCGGCCCGAGCGTGCAGGGCCGCGAGATAGTTACGCCTGCTGCGCCCGGCCTCGGCGAACGCGCCCGCCACCATCACCCCGGCGATGAGCGTGATGCGGCCGCCGGTCAGGATCGGATCGAAATGCTGGATCAGCGAGGCGATCAGCAGCGCGGCGCCCGCGAGCAGCGGCCACACCTTGGCCGTACGCAGATCCGCGGACCAGTAGCCGAGCGAGTACATGGCCACGAAGGCCGCGCCCGCCGTGAGCAACGAGATCTCGAAACCCAGCGCGCCGATGACGATCGCGCAGCCCGTGGCGATCACCAGCACCGTCCGCGGCGCCACCCGCCGGAACAGCAGCGCCAGCGAGGCCGTGGCCGAGAGCAGGAAAACCGAGAGCGAGGCCGGGCGCACCACCACCGGCCCCTGACCATTGCCGTGATCGGTCAACCTGCTCGCGTAGGTGGCCAGCGCGCACAACAGAATCGCCACGACCACATCGACGGCGCGGCTGTGCCGACGCGGCCACTGCGACCATTCGGCGGTCATCCGCTCTCCTTCTCGTCATCGAGAACCCTAATCGGCCGGTCCCGAACCGACCGGTAGGCCGCCCACCCGGGACGGCCCACCGATACCTCTTCACTCAGACACGAGCGGATTCGAGCTCACGCTCGGGCTCGACCTGCTCGATGCGATCGAGGCTCTCACCCTCCACATCCACATTCGGCAGCACCTTGGCCAGCCACCGCGGCAGCCACCACGCCTTGTCACCGAGCAGCGCGAGCACCGCCGGGACCAGCGTCATACGCACGATGAAGGCATCGAAGAATACGGCCGCGGCCAGACCCAGACCCATCATCTTGATCATCGGCTCACCGCCGCCGACGAAGCCGGAGAAGACCGCGATCATGATCGCCGCCGCGGCCACCACCACCCGGCCGCTGTGCCGGAAGCCGGTGACAATCGCGTCCCCGGCGCTCTCACCGTGCGCGTACGCCTCCCGCATCCGGGTGACCAGGAAGACCTCATAGTCCATGGCGAGTCCGAACACCACACCGATCAGGAAGATCGGCATCATGCTCATGACCGGTCCGGTTTGATGCACGCCGATGAGCTCGGCCAGCCAACCCCACTGGAACACCGCGACAATCACACCGAAGGCCGCGCCCACCGAGAGCAGGAAGCCCAGTGCCGCCTTGATCGGCACCGCGATGGAGCGGAAGACGACCATCAGCAACAGGATCGCCAGCCCGACCACCACCGCGAGATACGGCAGCAGGGCGTCGGCCATCTTCTGCGAGACATCGATATTCATCGCGGTCGCACCGGTGACCAGCATGGTCGCACCGGTCGCCGACTTCAGATCGGCTGCCTCACCGCGCAATTGGTGAACCAGGTCCTTGGTCTCGGTGGTCGAGGGACCGGTCGCGGGCACCACGTTCAGCATGGCGGCATCACCGGCCTGATTGAACACGGCGGGCGAGACCGACACCACACCCTTTGTCCCGGACAGGATTCGGCTCGCCTGCCGCACCGCGCCCTTCGGATCCGCGACACCCTGCACATCGACCGCGACGGTCAGCGGACCATTGAAGCCGGGGCCGAAACCGGCGGCCAGGGCATCGTAGGCGCGACGCTGGGTGGTCGAGGTCGGCTGCGACTCATCACCGGGCATACCGAGCTCGAGACTCGTCATGGGCAGGGCGAGCGCACCCATTCCGACCAGGCCGATCAGCAGGACCGCCACCGGGCGACGGACCACGAACCGCGCCCAGCGGGTGCCCATCTCGTCCTTCTCATCCGGACCCGCGGCGGCCGCCACGGTGGTTCCATCGGCCCGCGCGGCCAGCGCCTTTCGGAACGCCTTGGGCATGACCGCGCGCTGGCAGAAGCCCAGCAGCGCGGGCAGCAGGGTCAGCGCGATGGTGACCGCGACGGCGACGGTGCCCGCGGCGGCCAGACCCATCTTGGTCAGCGCCGGAATTCCGACCACGGCCAGCCCGGCCAGCGCGATGACGACGGTCAGACCCGCGAAAACCACTGCGGAACCGGCGGTTCCGACGGCGCGCCCCGCGGCCTCCTCGGCGCTGTACCCCTCCGCGCGTTCGGTGCGATACCGCGAGACGATGAACAGCGCGTAGTCGATACCCACCGCGAGCCCCAGCATCATAGCGAGAGTCGTTGTGGTGGTGGACATTCCGATCGCCACAATGGCGGCGATACCCACCCCGATACCGATCAGCGCGGTGAGCAGCGGCAATCCGGCGGCGGCGAACGCGCCGAAAGTGATCATCAGGACCACGGCGGCGATGGCGATACCGATGGCCTCGGTGGCGCCACCCATCTCCGGCTCGGGCATCAGCGCGGAGCCGCCGACCTCGACCGTGACGCCCGATGCCTTACCGTGCTCGATCGCATCGTTGAGTGCGGTCTTGGTCGCATCGGTCAGATCATTAGGGGTCACACCGTAATTCACGGTCGCGTAGGCGGTGGTCCCGCTCTTGCTGACCGCACCGGTCTGAAACGGATCGAGCACGCCCTTCACCTGCGCGCCGCCCGCGACCTCCGAGACGATCCGCTCCACCGCCGCCCTATTGGCATCCGAACCGATCTGCTGACCGTCCGGTGCGACGAAGACGATACGAGCCTGCGCCCCATCGGATTTGGTCCCCGGGAACCGCTCGGCCAGCAGATCGAACGCCTGCTGGGATTCGGTTCCGGGAATCGAGAAGGTATCCGGTGGCGCGGTGGGCGCACTCGCCGCCCCGGCCACCAGCGCGGCCATGATACCCAGCCAGAGGACTACGACGAGCCGCCGCTTCTCGAACGCGAACCGACCCACCCGGTACAGGAATTTCGCCATGCGCCCATGCTCGTTCGCGGGCGTTGTAGTCGGCATCGTGCAGGTGAAGGCCGTTGCGCGTACTGCGTCCGCAGTACGCCCGACCCACACCTACTCGATCCGCAGACATCCGTGTGAGTCCGGTCATGGCAGGCTTACCCCATGGCCGATGAACAGCAAGCCCCGAGCGAGAACCCCGAGGGCGATGTCAACGAGTCGCCGACCGAGGCGACCAAACGCAAGTTCCGCGAAGCGCTCGAACGCAAGAACGGCCACGCCTCCAATGGCGGAACCGCTCAGAACAATGCCAAGATCCACGGCACCCACGCCCAGGCGGGCGGTAAGCGGACCTTCCGTCGCCGCGCCGGTGGGTAGACCGCACGCGGTAACCGGGACCATCCCGGAAAACGCGGACGGCCCCCGATCACCGAAGTGATCGGGGGCCGCGCGCTCGACTCAGCGTTCGGAGATCAATTTCGAATCCTGCTGCGGCACATCCTCTTCCATAATCGCCTCACCGCGCGCCACCATTCCGGCCTCATCCGAGAGCGTCAACTGCGGAATGAACAGCGCCAGTACGAAGGCCAGGATCGCGCCCGGAATCAGATACCAGAATCCCGGAACCAGGGCGTGCACGTAGGCATCGACAATCGCGTCGTGCAACCCGGCGGGCAGGTGTTTCACCACCGTCGGCACCAGATTGCTCGGATCCAGACCACTACCGATCGCCTCCGCGCCGTGCGTCCGGAAGGCATCGGTGAGCCCCTCGGTCAGCCGGTGCGTGAAGATCGAACCGAAGACCGCGACACCGATCGCGCCACCCATCTCGCGGAAGTAGTTGTTGGCGCTGGTCGCCGTGCCGATCTGCTCGGGTGACACCGCGTTCTGCACCACCAGCACGATGATCTGCATGATCAGGCCCAGACCCGCGCCGATGGTGAAGAGCATGCCGCCGATCACCCACATCGGAGTATCGGCTTTCAGCGTGGTCAGCCAGAGCATGCTGGCGACGATGACCAGTGCGCCCAGCGGCGGATACATGCGGTAGCGACCGGTTTTGGTGATCGCGCCCATCGAGGTGATCAGGGTCGCCATCATGCCGATCATCATCGGAATCAGCAGCAGACCCGAGACCGCGGCGGAGGCGCCCGTGGCCATCTGCAGATAGGTCGGCAGGAAGCCCAGCGCGGCGAACATGACCAGACCGACGATCAAACCGATCGCCGAGGTCAGCACGAAGGTGCGATTGCGGAACAACCACAGCGGCAGCATCGGCTCCTGCGCCCGCGACTCCACCATGATGAACGCCGCCACCGCGAGCACCAGCGCCACGATCATCGAGATGATCACCGTCGAACCCCACGCGTACTGCTTGCCGCCCCAGTCGGTGATCAGAATCAGCAGTGCGGTCGCCGAGGACATCAGCACCACACCGAGATAATCCGGCTTGGTCTTGGGCCGATGACTCGGAATCGACAGATAGCGGAAGGCGATGACCAGCGCCGCGAGCCCGATCGGCACATTCAGCCAGAAGCACCAGCGCCAACCCGGACCATCGGCGAAGAAGCCGCCCAGCAGCGGTCCGGCCACCGAGGTGATACCGAAGATCGCGCCCATCGGGGCCATGTACTTACCGCGATCCTTGGCGGGCACCACATCGGCGATGATGGCCTGCGCCAGAATCATCAGACCGCCGCCGCCCACGCCCTGTAGGCCGCGGAAGGTGACGAACTCCCAGAAACCGGTCGCCGAGGCCGCGCCGATGGAGGCCGCGGTGAAGACCGCGATCGCGAACAGGAATAGCCAGCGGCGGCCGAACAGATCACCGAACTTGCCGTAGATGGGCATCACGATGGTGGTGGCCAGCAGATAAGACGTTGCGGTCCAAGCCATCTGGGAGACACCGCCGAGATCACCGACAATGGTCGGCATTGCGGTGCCGACAATGGTCTGATCCAGGCTGGCCAGGAACATCCCCGCGATGAGTGCGGAGAAGATGAGCCAGATGCGCTTCTGGGTGAGGACGATCGGGGTCGGCGGCGCGTCAGCCGTCACGGTCATCTCTTTCTCCTATCGTCGGATCTATCGAAAAGCCTTGCAGCCAAATGTGATTGATCGCGCAATGCGGCGGCCAGGGAGCGATTCGGATCGGTGGCCAGACACATGGCGGCCCGGGTGGTGAGGGCGGACATGACTCCCGCGGCGAGCGAGGCGAATTCGGGATCAACCCGCTCGCCCACGCGCGCGGAGAGCAGTTCGGCCAGTGCGGTCTCATGCCGTACGCCCGCGGCGATGAAGCCCGCCAGTACCCGGGGCTCGGAGGTGATGAGCTGGGTGACCAGCGAAATACCCTCGCGCGCTTGATCTTCCGGTTCGTACAGGGAGGCGTAGAGCGCGGTCAGGTCATCGATCAGCACGCCACTGGGACCACCGGCAATGAACTCCTGCCGAGATTCGGGCGTACCGATCTCCCCGACCGGACCGACCACGGCGTCCATCTTGGTCTCGTAGTAGTTGAAGAAGGTGCGCGGCGAAACCCCTACCGCCCTGGCCACATCATCGACATTCATCGCGTCGATACCCTGCTCGACCGCCAATCGTCTTGCGGCCATGCAGAGTTCGAGTCGGGTACGACGCTTCTTCTCCTCCCGCCATCCGAGGGCGGTTTCCTCCTGCGCTGCGGGCATGGCGCAAATTTAGCAGAATCTGCAATTTTTCAGAAACTGCAATTACGTGTCGAAGGTCTCCCCGGCCCGGAATCGGAACCGTGCTAGGTTCGACGGATGGGTATCGGCGCCCCGGCGGCACCGTTCATCAGCGAAATTCGCTAGCCAGCGCTCTCTCGCACCCCGTACGTTTCGTGACGAGGAGAGAGCTCTGTGACGACCATTTCCTGGGCCGAGAACCAGATCGAGATCACCGCACGTCGGCACTCGGAGAACGGCGCGCCCGCGCCCGCGCGCGTCCTGGTGGCCGATGATCGCATGAAGGCCGATACCGCCTATCGGCACTGCTGCGAGGGCACCGCCCTGCTGTGGCGCGGCGACTATCACAATGCCCGGCAACTGCTGACCGCGCTCGAACGTCGACTGGATCGCAAAACCCCCGCGCCCATTGCCGATCCGGCCGGATTGTTCCGGCAGCAACGCGGGATTCGCAGTCATCGCGCGCGGGTACTGGGGCGCGTGCTGGTCGTTCTCGAGGATGACTACTCCCTCGATCTGCGCCGAGCACCGGATATTCGACAGGCTTGCCAGGAGGCGTACGGCCCGTCGGAGGGCACCACCGTGGTGGCACTGACCGAACTGCTCGGCGTTCTCGGCGCACGGCAGTGGCGGGAGCGAGGTGTGCCGATCCCCAGCCTGGACGCGCGAATTCATCCGCACTACGGGGTGTTCTCGCCGGTCCGTGGCGAATACATCGATCTGGTCGCGAAAGCACCACTCCCCCGGCGGATTCGGACCGCCTTCGATCTGGGCACCGGGACCGGGGTACTGGCCGCGGTGCTCGCCCGGCGCGGTGTCGAGCGGATCGTGGCGACCGATGCCAGTCCCCGGGCGCTCAGCTGCGCCCGCGCGAACATTCACGATCTGGAGCTGTCCGATCGAATCGAGGTGGTGGGGCCCGCACTGTATCCGCCGGGCCGGGCCGATCTGATCGTATGCAATCCGCCGTGGCTGCCCGCGCGTCCGACCTCCGATCTGGAGCGCGGGGTCTACGACCCGGACAGCGCCATGCTGCGCGAGTTCCTCGAGGCCCTGCCCGAACATCTCGAGCCGGGCGGCGAAGGGTGGTTGATCGTCTCCGACCTCGCCGAATTGCTCGAATTGCGTACGCGCGCCGATCTTCTCGCACTGATCGAGGCGGCGGAGTTGCGGGTGGTGGACAGACTCGACACCGCGCCGCGGCATCGGCGGGCCACCGCGAGCGAGGATCCGCTGCACACCGCCCGTTCGGCGGAGGTCACCTCACTGTGGAGACTGACGGTTCGATAGCGTTCAAGATCGGACATCTCGTACGAATCAGGCGAAAGCTATTGATTCACAGCATATTCGGAGGAACTCCGCGCCGATCTGATTCTTGATTCACACTCGCCCCATGCGAAACTCCTTCGCGATGCTCACCTACTTCGAAGCGACAGTCATCGGCGCGGTGCAGGGAGTCACCGAACTGTTTCCCATCTCCAGCCTCGGACACTCCGTACTGGTCGCCGCGTGGCTCGGCGGAGCCTGGCGGGAACTACCACAGGGCGGTGAATCATCCGCAGGCACACCATATTTGGCCTTCGTAGTGGCATTACATGTGGCGACCGCGTTCGCACTGCTGGCCCACTATCGGCGCGACTGGTACGCCATCACAACGGGTTTCGCCGTATCGCTGCGCACCCGGCGCGTGGAGACCGTGCCGCAGCGGATGGCATGGCTCATCGTGCTCGGCAGCATTCCGGTCGGCGTGCTCGGGCCACTGCTGCAACATCCACTGCACGAACTTTTCTCGGCCCCACTGGCCGCGGCGGTCTTCCTCACCCTGAACGGCGTCATCCTGGTGCTGGGCGAGGTGCTGCGCCGGCGCAATGAACCGACCCTGGTGGAGTACGGCCGCCGTTTCGCCCGCTGGGAGACCCGGCGCGCCGCCTTCACCACCGCCGAATTGCCACGGCTGCAAGCGGATCGGCCGCTCGCCGCCCTCACCCCGACCGATGCGCTCGGTATCGGATTGGTGCAGGCCGGAGCCCTGCTGACCGGATTCAGCCGGGCCGGACTCGCGATGGTCGGTGGTCTGTGGCGCGGGCTCGAACATGAGCACGCCGCCAAATTCGCCTTCCTGCTCGCCACCCCGGCCATTCTCGGCGCCGGCCTGCTCGACCTGCACGACCTACCAGGTCCCGGCTCCGGAGATATCGGGCCGATTCTGCTCGGGGCGCTGGTCTCCGGGGTGTCGTCCTGGCTGGCCGTGCGATATCTGGAGCGGCACTTCCAAACCCGGACACTGCTGGTCTTCGCGCTCTACTGCCTGGTCGCCGGAGCGCTGTCGATACTGCGCTTCAGCTGACCGATGAGTTCGCGCGGTTCGCGGGGTCTACACCTACAGCACGCAATCCGTGAGCACGTTCAGGGAGGATCCAATGAGCAATCCAGCACTGCCACCGGTCGTCGACACCGAAACCTGGCAGCGTGAACTCGACGCGCTGCGCGTTCGCGAAAAGGCCGCGACCCGCGAACTCGATGCCATCGCCGCACAACGCCGTCGGCTGCCGATGGTCGAAATGCCCGACTACACCCTCGAAGGCGCGGACGGACCGGTCCGCCTGGTCGATCTCTTCGACGGCAAACCGCAGCTCATCGTCTACAACCACATGTGGTTCGAGGGCGAGGAGTGGCAGTGCGGCGGCTGCACCGGATTCACCTCGCAATTCACCCGATTGGAGTTCCTGAACAACTATGACGCCCGATTCGTCATAGTCACCCAGGGGCCGATCGACGAGGCGCTGGCCTGTAAACGCCGCGTCGGGAACAAGATGGACTGGTACTCCACCGCGAACAGTCCCTTCGGCGCCGATGTCGGCACCCCGCCCGGGGGCGGATTCGGCGTCAATGTCTTCCTGCGTGACGGTGACACCGTCTACCGCACCTGGCACACCAACGGCCGTGGCACCGAACAGCTCAGCCACTCCTTCGCGCTCATCGATCTGCTGCCCTACGGCCGTCAGGAGGAGTGGCAGGACTCCCCCGACGGCTGGCCGAAATCCCCCACCTACAGCCGCTGGAGCGGCTCCAAGGAGATCGCGGCCGCATACGGCGAACCGGGGGCGTAACCCTCACAGGCAGAGGGCGTGATCGATCAGGGTGCTGCCCGAATTCTCCTGCTCCTGAATGTGTTCCGGAGTGTCACCGCGGGCCTCGGACATGGAGACCACGGCACTGCGTGTGCCGTCGCCGGTCACGCCGTTGAGGGTGATGTAGCCACCGTCGCCACCCTCATGACTCCAATAACTCCCGCCACAGCTGAGCGGCCGTATTCGAGTATCCCCACCCCTGCCCGGGTGCGAACAACAGAAACCCCACCCCGCTCACACCCCGGCGACAACCACCCTCACCACACCCAACATCACGGCAACCCGCTGTCGCAGAATCGAATTCATCCCCTCACGCTAACTTCACCCACACCGGAACACCTCCGGGTACAGCCCGGAGATCGCCCTGGGTGATGCCCCCGAAAACGGGACGCCAGCACGCCTGTGATCAGGTACGC
The DNA here is from genome assembly GCF_036327755.1 of Nocardia sp. NBC_01503. NCBI lineage: Bacteria > Bacillati > Actinomycetota > Actinomycetes > Mycobacteriales > Nocardiaceae > Nocardia > Nocardia sp. NBC_01503. The sequence continues at coordinate 4,315,019 of NZ_CP109596.1, read as the reverse complement.
CGACGCGAGGGTCCCACCGCCGCACTCTGATCGGCCCGACACGCGATCGAACTTCGCCACGCCGCCGATGCGATATCCGCGTAACGGGGCGCGGCTCGGCGGCGAATCCTCTCACAGGTCTCGGGACGGGGCGGGAAGGAGAGATTTACCGGCGGTCATCGGAATGCCATCAGCTCGTCACCACAGCGTCGAAGGTCAAGGCGCACAATGATTTCCGCACCGTCGCCCGGAGGTCCCCGATGTTCGAATCATGTTGTTCCCCATACGAATCCGCCCACCTGCTGCGGGCGCGATACGGACTACCCGTGGAACTGTTCGCCGACCGGCTGTACCTGACCACCGGGCACGACCTGGAGGCCATCGTCGTACCCCGCCCCCTGAGCGAACACGTCCGCACCCGCCTGTCCTATCTCCCCCAGCCCACCCCCGCCGTCGTCGACCCCCGCAATCGCAACTGGACCTTCCTGACCGCCCGCCCCATGCCGTATCACGCTGTCCCCCAACCACTTCAGCGCCGCCTCGAATGCCACGGCGTCACCCTCCCGCAACCCGGCACCCGTGTCATGCTCCCCCGCTCCGATGACACCCTCGGCTGGCGCTGGGCCTGCGAACCCGTTCCGGGCGAACTGCACCTACCGCACCGCGCACTCGTGCTCGGCGCCATCCGCCTCGCGATACTCGAAGGCACAGACGACGTTCCGGCCTGAGCACGCCGCTACGCCTGTGCCTCCACCGGCACGACCGTCGACTCCGCCGCCGTCTTCAGTGGAATGACGGTGGCGGTTTCGCAATCGTCCGCGCAGAGCCGGAACAACAGCAGGTAAAGGCTGTCGATCAGGAAGGGCAGCGCGAGGAACAGCACGGTCGGCAACGCCACCAGTAGGAATTGCAGCCATTCGCGTGCGTTGGCACCGGCCATACGACCGCCGAACCGCACCGCCGCCCACATCATCCACCGTTGGATTCTCGAGACTCCACACTCGCGCAGTACCCGGCGGAAGATGCCATCGGCGTCGGAACGACCGACGGGCCGGTGCTCGCACAGATAATCGTGCAGGATCGCCGCGCGGGTGTATGTGCCATAACGCGGGATCAGCCAGATCAAAGGTCTTGGCACAGAGGCGAAATCAGTGACGAAACCGACCGGCACGATGAAGATGTCGGCGGCGGCGCGGTAGGTGAGCGGGACCTGCATTCGCCACCTGACCGCATCCACCTCCTCCACGACCACAGCGTATTCACCGAGAAATGGCATCAGGCGATCTCCTCGTTCAAAGCATCGGCGAGCGCTTTGCAGTGGCCTTCCGCCAGATAGGCGGTGGTGTGGCGACCGTCGGTGAGATAGCCCTTCATCCACGCCACCGCGCCGCCCCAGTCCTGCCAGTGATCGAGGTTCCACCACGGTTGCAGATTGCGGGCCAGCGCGGTGTCGAGCATGTGCCGGGCCCAGCGGGCAGCGGCCTCGGATGAACTCAGGGAGTAGAACTCGGTCATATCAGCCAAGGTGCGCAAGGGATTTCCGGCGGGGAGAGCCGTGATCGGATCACCCGTGGCGGCGGCCCACCAGGTGGGCATGCCGGTATCGCGTTCACCCGCGATGCCCCAGCCGCCCGGATCACCGCCGACGCACCGGCCGCGTGGACGGGACGGGTCGGCGATCAAGGCCGCGCCGCGGACCCGCAACTCCGGATGCTGCCCGGACGAGACCTCGGCCGCGACATCACCCGCGATCTGCGCACCCTGCGAATATCCGCCGATGACAACATCGTTCGGACTCTCGCCGATCGCGTTGAGCAGGGCCTCTCGCCCGGCCACCCGACTGTCGTAATAGGTTCCGGGGCTGCCATATTCGGCGGGATAGTCCACGATCCGGGTGCTGAACCGCGCGGGATCGAGATCGCGCAGGAACTCCTCGCTGATGTTGTCGCTGCCATGCGGGCAGAAGGTGCCGGGCAGCATGAGCACGTCGATCATGACCGGGCTCCGGTGCGCGCGGTGACGATGCCGCAGGCGGCGGCGAACTCATCGGCGGACAGACCGTCGGCACTGTTCATATCGCAGGAGCCGAACGGCGCGCAGCCCTCGGGAAGCCCTCCGCCCCAACCCTGTCCGTCGGTGTACTGATGCGCGACCTGACCCGGCAACCGCGGATCCCGGCCGTAGCCCGCACCGACCAAACGCAATCCCTCGGGTCGAGTGCACCACATGGTCGCGAGATCACCCGCGTTGGCGTAACCGATGACGCGGCGCGGATCCCCCAGCCAGTCGGAGACCGCCCAGTAGGCGCGATTGACACCTTCGGACTGATCACCCGCCGGATTGCCACCCTGCTCGACATCGATCATCACCACCATCCGCGGATGCGGACCACCCGCCGCGGTGACCATATCGATGCACGTCAGCACGGTTTCCGACCAGTTCGGACGCCAGTAGAAGTAGACGATGAAGAACGCCAGCCGCCCGGAATCGGCTGCGGCGCACGCCCATTGATAGTTCTGCGCGAACCGGTTGTCGCGATAGGTCCCGTCATTGCTGCGAAAGGACAGCACCTCGTACGGATAGTCGTCGTCGACGGGCGCTTGAAAAGCGGACACATCAGCGAACAGGGTGTCGGTCATCGGTTTCTCCCCCGGTGGATATCGATCGGCGAGGAGTATCGCCGTCGATTCGAAGGTAGAAATCCGAAGCCCCACTCCGCGCCTGGATTTATCCGGAAATCACGGAAAGACGCAGGCCACGAAGGTTTTCCGGCTTTCCGGTCCGGCGCGAATCCGGTCCGGACCGGACAGGATCACCGGCTCATAGGGGCGTCAGCCGGCGACCGGCACCGGGGTCGCGCGGTGCCGCCCGGTGATCAGGTACAGCACCACCAGCAGCACGCTCAACCAGACATAGGAGTTGCCCGTAACCTGTTCCCAAGGCGTCCAGGACATCTCGCGACCATCGCCCCCGGGAACCCAATTCGGCGGCCCGTACACGAAGATCGCCGCCGTGATCGCGGTGACCACATACCAGCCGACCGCACTACGCCACGGCAGTCGCATCGCGTACCCGACCATGGCGAGCAGCGCCGGAGCGATCCAGACCCAGTGATGCGACCACGAGATCGGCGACACCAGCAGCGTGAAAACGGTGTTGATCGCCAATGCCAGCGGCGGGAAGTCCATGGCCTGTCGCATGGCGGCAACCACCAAGGCCAGCACGAGAGCGCCGAGCACCAACCACAGCACCGTGAACAACGGCTTGTGGATCTCGTACCGAGCCAGCACCGCCTGGATCGACTGATTGGTATGGAAGGCCGAACCGCTCAACCCCGACACATTGCCGAGCCCACCGAACCAGTACTCCATCGACGATTTGGGGAACACCGGAAACGCGATCAACGTCGCCGCCGCGGTGGTGATCGCCGCGGTCGCCGCGGCCCGATAATCACGGCGAATCAGGAAGTAGACCACGAACGCGGCCGGGGTCAGCTTCACCGCGGCGGCGATACCGACCAGCATCCCCCGCTTCCACTTCGGCTTCTCCGTCAGACAGTCCGCCACCACCAGCGCCATCAGCAGCAGATTGACCTGCCCGAAATCCAGCGTCGACCGCACCGGCTCCAACAGCAACGCCAACGGCGTAGCGCACGCGGCAGCGAACAGCGCCAGCCGAACGCGCTCCTCGCCCGCCCACACCCGCCGCGCCACCAGATACAGCGACAGCGCCAACGCGGCCACCGATGTCACGAAGAACCCGAACGCCGCCGCATCCCACGGCAGCAGCGCGAACGGCGACAGAATCAACGCCGCGAACGGCGGATAGATGAACGGCAGCCCGATCCCGATGGTCGTCTGCGGCAGCTGCCCGTACAGATCGCCACCGTGCCGCAGCGTATTGATCCCGATCCGATACACCTGTAGATCGATGAACCCGCCGGTTATCCGCGTGAACGGCCAGAGCGGTCGCGTCAAACACAGTGTGGTGAAGCCCGCGAGCAACGCCGGAACCAGCCACATCACCCGCCCGAAACGGCGGTCCAGCGACTTAGGTTCATCAACTGCGGTCGAACTACTCATCGGCGGCGACGATACCGACATCCGGCCCGCCGGTCACAACGGAGCCGTGAAATGACCACCGCATCAGCCCGAAAGCCTCGAATGCGGTTATGAATCGCTGAGTATCGGGATCCGGGTGGTCACCGGGTCGACGATGGGAGTGGTCTCGACAAGGTCGACCATAGCGGTGCCGCCGGGCCGTTCATCGTCGAGAATGACTTCGCCCAGGCCGATCCTCCGCTGGATCTTCCGCATCCAGGCGGGCGCCCACCAACAGTCGTCACCGAGCAGTTTCATGGTCGCCGGTACCAGAAGCATGCGGATCACCGTGGCGTCGATGAGCAGCGCCGCGATCATGCCGTACGCGATGTACTGCATCAGGACCAGATCGGAGAAGGCGAACGCTCCGGTGACGACGAGCAGGATCAGTGCGGCCGCGGTGATGATCCGACCGGTATGGGCGGTGCCGATCCGAACCGCCTCGGAGGTCGAGGCGCCCTTCGCGCGCGCCTCGACCATCCGGGAGAGCAGGAAGACCTCGTAGTCGGTGGAGAGGCCGTAGATGAGGGCGATGATCAACACCAGCACATTCGCCTGAATCGGCTGCGGGGTGAAGTTCATCGAATCGGCGCCGTGACCGTCGATGAAGATCCACGTCAGAATGCCCAGCGTCGAGCCGAGCCCGAGCGCGCTCATGATCGCCGCCTTGAGCGGCAGCACCAGCGAGCCGAAGGTCAGGAACATCAGCAGCGTGGTGACGAGCAGCACCAATCCGATCATCAACGGCATGCGGCCGAGCAGCGCGTCGAGACTGTCCTTCTGCACGGCCGGCACCCCGCCGACGTACACGCTCACCCCGTCGGGGGTCCGCATCGACCGCAGATAGTCGATGGTGGTGTCGGCGTAATCGGAGTCGATCAGCAGTGCGTGCGTCCGATAGATACTCGGCACGGTGGCGGATCGTTGCGGCACATCGAACTTCCCGGACAGTCCCGGGGCATTGTTCGCCAGACTCCAGACCGGACCGACCTCGGTGCTGTCGGTGGCGACGAAGACCAGTTCGATCGGATCGGACCTGCGCCCCGGAAACACCGTATCGATATGCTGCTGCGCGAGCCGAGTCTTGTTGTCCGGCGGCAGATATCGCTCACTGAACCCACCGAACGCCAAATTGTGCACGGGCAGGATCACCAGCAACAGCACGATGGTCAGCGAACCACCGATCTGCAGCGGATGCCGCATCACCCAGCGCGTGCTCCGGCCCCAGCAGCCGTTCTCGACCTCCTGCGCGGTCTTGGTCTTGCGTAACCGCTTGATACCCAACATATCCACCCGCGGGCCGAGCACGGCCAGCATGGCGGGCAGCACCGTGATCGCGGTCAACGCCGCCAGCGACACCGCCGAAATAGCGCCGTAGGCAATCGATTTCAGGAAGCCCTGCGGAAACAGCAGCATGCCACCGGCACTCGCGATGATCATCGTCGCGGAGAACACCACCGTGCGCCCGGCGGTCATCACCGTGCGCCGCACCGCCGCCGGGGTGTCATAGCCCTCGGCCAACTCCTCCCGGAACCGGCTCACGATGAACAATCCGTAGTCGATGGCCAGGCCCAGGCCGATCATCGAAACGACCGGCGCGACAAACGAATTGACCTCGGTGTAGTTGGTCACCAGCCGGATGATCCCGTTCGCGCCGACCATCGTCAGCCCGCCCACGATCAACGGCAACGCGGCACTGACCACACCACCGAAGATGAGGAACAGCAGCACCGCCACCACCGGGAAGGCGAGCAACTCCATGCGCCGGATGTCATCGGCCATGGTGTCGTTCAGCGTGACCGCCACCGGCTCGAGACCACCGACCTCGGCGACCACACCGGGAATCTCGAAAGCGTCCTTGACCGCGTGGTAGTTGCCGAGCATGGCGTTGTCACCGTCACCGCGGATGGCGATCGACGCGACGGCATACTTCTTGTCCGGCGTCGCGAACTGCGATCCACTGGCCCGACCGGTTTCGGTGGGCCAGTACGCGCCGTTGATCCCCAGAATCTGCCCCGGGAACCGCTGCGGCAGATTGTCGAGATGCTGGACGATCGTGCGACCGAAGTCGGGATCATCGACGGTCTTGCCCTGCGGCGCGGTGTAGAGCACCACCACATCGACATCATGGCCCTGCGGGAACGCCCCGCCGAGCAGTCGCGCGGCATGCGCGGACTCCGAATTGGGATCGTCCAGCCCGCCGGAGCTGAGATGCTCCCCCAGCCCGAAGCCGTACGCGCCCAGCGTCAGCAATCCGCCTATGACGGCACCGAGTACGGCGAACCGTAGCCGATACGCGAGGTTGCCCCAGCGCGCGAACAATATGCGGCCTCTTGGTCAGTGGGTAGGTCGAGTGGTGAACCGGGGATCGCGCCAGAGCCCGAGATCGAAGTACAGCGTGGTCATCGAATCCCAGAGGACCGACCAGGGCTGCTTCGGCCCCCGAACCTTCCAGACCGCGACCATGCGATCGATGCCCGGAATACCCATGGGATCGTCGACCCGCACTATCCGCTCCACCTCGTCGAAACGGGCGCGCAAGTCGAGCTCGGCGGTATCCAATCCGACGAAGATGGCCGTGGTCGCCGAATCCGGTGGCGCACCGAAGAATCCGAAGCCTCGGCTCGGACTGTAGGTGGCGGGCAGGTTGTACTTCCCGCCGAACTCCTCGACAGCGCCCGCCTGCCAGTAACCCTGGGTGATGATGACGGCGTGCGTCTTCTCCTCGGGCGTCAGCGTGTTGTAGCCGGTGTCGACGGCCTCGACCAAGGCCGACCAATTGGTGGTTCCCCAGAACGCCGACCGAATGCCGAGGTCGATGGCGTCCTGGGTCTGGCTGCGCCAGGTGGACGGCAGGGGCAGCAGGGTGAGCGTGCCGACGAACGTCACCACGGTGAGCACCACGACCGGAAGGATCGCCAGGTTCATCCACCGCTTCCGGGGGTACCGCCACAGACCGACCGCTCCGAAGGCGAACATCGCAGGGAAGAAGCCCGTCGGGTAATAGGGCCGGCCGTGCGTGATAACGACGAACGCGGTCATCAACAGCAGCGCGACCGCGATGAAGCGATACGGACGCAGCGCCTCCTGCCGAATCACCGCGTAGAACCCGACCATGATCAGGAGCGTGCCCAGGAACCCGGCCAATCCGAGCCACTGCGGGAAGAATCCGGGCGGGCCGTAACCCGTGGCGTCCTGCTCCGCGCCGATGATCGTGCCCATGGCCAGCTGCGGCCAATTGTGCTGCGACTGCCAGTACAGGATCGGGACCAGGGACAAGGCAAGGATGCCGGTGGCGATCCACAGTGCGGGGCGACGCAGGATCTCCCGGGGACCACACAGGATGACGGCGATGCCGAGGCAGGCCCAGACCAGTGGAATCATCCACTTGACCTGCATATCGAGGGCGGCGACCAGCCCCGCCGCGATGATCAACCGGTCCTGCCGCGTACGAACCCAGCGGATGAACAGCCAGGTGATCACGGCTGTGAAGGTGGCGTCGAAGGAGAAGGTGCTGAGCGCGCACTGGGTCACCAGCAAGTAGGACGTGGCATAGGTGCCCGCCGCGAGCAGTTGAACGCGGCGGCTGGCGCGGAGTTCATAGGCGATGAGCGCGGCCACCACGATGGCGCCCACGCCCATGACGACGGCCGGGAACCGCACCGCCGTCACCGATCCCGGTGCGAGCGCATCCGCGATGTGGGCGAACAGGGCCACCACCACACCCTGGTCGGCATAGGTGTAGTCGAGTCGCCGTCCGGCGGACAGGAAATAGAGTTCGTCGCCGAAGAAGTCGTAGCGCCCGGCACTCGCCGTCAGCGCGATCATCGAAATGAAAGCCATCAGAGCGACACCACGGAAAGCGAACTTCGGCTGAGTATCGGAAATGATTTCCGGTTCGAGACGAACCGGAGCGACCGCTGTCATGAACTGCCCCCACAAAACTTTCCGACAGACGTTATCGGCGGCACCCGCCGGTGTCGCCGCATCTGTTCGCTGATGAACCGATTCCTCCCCGGCAGCGAACTGATGAGCGCAGGCCCTCGCGGGCTCTCACGGTCGTGCTCGGATCGTTCAATTTTGTGAAATGTTAGTTTGTATCATCGGAACCCGCAAATGCACCGCCTTGCTCGGGTAATAGCGGAATGATGTCAATGCCAATTCTGCAGTTATTTATCGGAATGACTTTTGTGAGCCGCGTTACAAATGAAATAAATACCCGTTACTCGCCGGTATCAATTCACCCTCCGTTCGACGGATGGATGTAATGGGTTCGACTTCGACGGGCATCGATACACATAGGACGTGTCCCATGCCCCCAAAACTATTGGCATGACAAATAGTGGTGGGCTACTGAGCGGATTCGAAACGACGAAGGCCCGGTCCAAGCGGACCGGGCCCTCACCTCAGTGGACCTGTCAGCGCCGACTGCTCAGGTAAGCGGACCCGGTGGACACGATCGAGATTCCCTGTCCGATGAGAGTTGCGATGACGCCGAGGATTTCCATACTGACCCCTGTTTTCGATTACTGCCGTTGTACGACGGTCTTTCCCCGCCCGGTAAACCGATACCACACGCCCGGCCGGCATGCACACCGCCGCAGATCGGACAGTCGCATGAAAATGGCCCCCATCCGGTTTCCCGAACGGGGGCCGTGGTGACGAGCGTGCGCGCGCGGGTCACCACATGCGCGGTCAGGCCGTTTTGACGCCGGGCGGGTTCCAGGTGCCGTCGATGATCTTGCTGTCAGGCCAGTACAGTCGCATCAGCAGGTTGAACTCACCCGATTCCGGGGCGGGCAGCCAGTTGGATTCCCTTTCCGGGCCGGGGTTTTCGCGCTGGATGTAGACATCCAGCGAGCCGTCGGGATTCTTGTGCATCTGCTCGCCGCGTACCGCGTAACGGTTGATCGGGTTGGCGACGAAGAAGCCCTTGTCGTTGTACATGGTCAGCGACCAGAACGCGCGCACGGGCGGGATCTCGTCGGCTGCGAAGTGCAGCACGTAGTTCCGGTCGGAGGTCAGATTCGCGCCGGTGGCATCGATGCGGGTGGCCGGGTAGATCGCGTCCTCGGGCAGATTCGCTCCCAGCCCGCTGTAGGCGACCAGTGCGCGCTGGTCGTAGTCGGTGCCGTAGGTGCCCATGCCGGTGCGGGCGATATTCCAGCCGTTGGCCGGTGTGCCGCCGAGATCGACCTCGATCTTCGACAGTGCTTTGGGCCAGGCGTCCTCCCAGGTCTTGCGGTCGGAATCCGACAGCGTCGCCAGGTCGAGTTTCTTGTCCGGCGTCCACCCGGCCTTGGCCAGCTGGTCGAGCAGGTCCTTGTCCTCGGGCCGGGGCTGGTTGTGCGACAGGCTCGAGTAGTACAGGTCCCAGTACTGCTGTGGACTCAGATCGTGAATGTACTTCGCGACCTCCTGCCCGACCGGCCAGTCCGGATGCAGATCGGTGTTCTCCGGCGGCGTATACGCGGCGCCGGAGGCGCTCAACGGCGCGGCGGTCAACCGCTGTTGGATCGCGATGACCGCGGGAAGATCCTCGGGCCCGTTGACCTGGATACGGCCGATCATCCAGCCGCCATCGGTCGGCATCTTGTACTCGTGCACGCCCTCGGGAAGCGCACCGTGCCAGTTCGGGCCGGTGATGGCGAACTGGTAGGCGTGCCCCGCGCCGAGGGTTCGAGTGCCCGGTGAGGCTTGCACGTTGGTCCACATGTCCATGATCGGGAACAGGTGGTAGCGGTCGCCCATGTCCGGAACGCTGATCACCAGTGGCTCTTTGGACACGTCGTAGAACATCGACGAATACAGGGTGTCGACATTCGCGCGCACCACGTTGGTGAACGAAGCGTCCGGCAGGAACGCCAGATTCCCGAACTGATTCATCGGCGCTTCCCCGCTCGCCGCCGGGCGCGGCACGTTCGTCGACTGCCGGCGCGTGACCTCCACCGACACCAGCGGATAGGAATACGCGTAGGCCTTCATCGCCGCCTCCTCGTTCACCCCTGAACCCGACGACGAACTTGTCGAACACGCGGTCATGCCCAACGCGAGTACCGCTGCGCCGACCACAACAGTGAGAATCTTGCCTCGATACGATCTCGAACTCACAGGCCCTCCTCATGAGGCTCGCCACGATCGAACCAACCAGATTTGCCATTAAGTAGCTGCGGCGGTTTCGAGGCTAGACCTCCGCACCCGCCACATCGGAACACTCGACCCCCGCGTCGCAAGCTTCAGGAATATCCCCTGATCGTCGACGGTCGCCTCCAGAAGATCAGCGACGAGGTGCGTTGGAGCTACGACACCACCGAGTGGCTGCGGCCATGGTCGATCACCGGCGACCCATCTCGCACCGGCCAGGCTGGGCCGATCACCCTGCGCAACAGGGTGATCGAATGCGCCCGGAATCCGTTGCGGGACTGCGGTAGTTGACCGATGCGGTGCACGCCGAGGGCCCGACGACCTGCGCGCGGATCGGCCATGCGGGACCGGTCGCATGTACCCGAACGCAGCGAACCCGCAGGCCGATGACCTGCGGGTTCGCTGTTCAGTGGAGCTGCCGGGAATCGAACCCGGGTCCTCCGCCGCATTTTCAGGGCTTCTCCGTGTGCAGTTCGCTATGCCTCTACTTGGATCTCCCGGTCTCGCGAACAAGCCGGGATGACGATCCCAGTCGCTGTTTGATGTTCCGTGACTGCTCCGCGACCGAGCAGTACGGTAAGCCCTCTAGCTGATGCCAGTGACCGGGTCGAGGGCGAACCCGGGCTGACAGACACGCTCTACTGCTTAGGCAGCGAGAGCGTAGTCGCGCTGATTGGAATCGGCGCTTATAGGGTTGCAGCGACGCTTATACAGTGGTCTCCTGCCTGCACTGACACGCTTCCCCTGAATCAACGTACGCAGTCGAAACCGTTCAGCCCCGTCTGTGTTCACCGATTCGAGTGAACTCACCCGGCTCACACCGGGCGATTCATACTAACACCGCCCAAACAGCGGATCATCCCATTATCCGCGCGTCACGCACGGTGTTCGCCGAACGCGAACCCCGCGTCAGCGCATCCCCTTGATGCGGCGGCCGATCTCGCGGGTGACCTCCCGCTCGGCATCACGTTTGGCCAGGTCCTGGCGCTTGTCGTAGTCCTGCTTACCGCGGGCCAGCGCCAGCTCGACCTTGACCTTGCCGTCCGAGAAGTACATGGACAGCGGGACCAGCGTCAGGCTGGACTCCTTGGTCTTGCCGACCAGCTTGTCGATCTCCCGGCGGTGCAGCAGCAGCTTGCGTGTGCGCCGTGGCGCGTGATTGGTCCAGGTGCCGTGCGAGAACTCGGGCACGTGCAGCCCGCGCAGCCAGACCTCACCGTCATCGATGGTGGCGTAGGCGTCGACCAGCGATGCCTTGCCCTCGCGCAGGCTCTTCACCTCGGTGCCGACGAGTGCGATACCCGCCTCGTAGGTGTCGATAATCGCGTAGTTGTGCCGCGCCTTGCGGTTGCTGGCGATTACCTTGCGCCCCTTCTCCTTCATGCTCCCTCTATCGTCGCGTCGTTCGATGCGGAACGGGTTCCGTACCGAACTGTGTCCCGGGCTCCCGTCAGGGCCCCGGTCGAATCCGCCTTGTGCACTTGTGCGACCCAGAGTAATTGCCCCGGGCTGTCGAATATTCCGCGAGTTGGCGCGTCGCGCCCGGGGCGGTTCGTTCACACCGGGCGCGAGGCTCTTCAGCAGCGGGTTCGGGCGCGCGTCCGGTCATGCTCCCGGGGTCGCGTCCAGGACGACCTTGGTGCCGGGTGCGGCGGCGACCTGCAGGGTCCGCAGCCGCAGCAGGACCGGGTTGTCCTCGAGCAGCTTGGCGGTATTGGCCAGTGAACGCAGGGCGGCCGCCTCGGCGCGGGCGCGTTCGAGCTCGGCGCGACCACGCTCACGCGCGAGGATCGTCTCGAGGGCGGCCTTGCGCAGCTCACCCGGGAGCATCAGGTCCTTGGCGCGCACGCTGTTCACCCGGATTCCGAGACGCTCCACCTTGCCCGCGATTTGTTCGGTACCGATGGTCAGCAGGGCACGGTCGGCGATCAGTTCGTCGAGAGTGTGCGCGGCAAGCAGATCGCGCGCCACCTCCTGCATCGCGGCGTAGAGGACGGACTCGGCGGACTGCGCGCCGGTGGTGAACGCCACCGGATCGGTGACCACCCAGTCTGCGACCAGGCTCACCCGGACCGAGAGTCCGTCGCGGGTCAGCAGCTCCTGACCGGGGAGCTGCAGCATGCGCGGGCGCATCTCGACCGAAACCAGCGTGCAGCGGTCGGCGTCGTACTTGTGCCGGCCCGGCTCCAGGACTCGCTCCAGGGTGCCGTCGCGGAACAGCAGGGTGCGCTGCCAATCCATCACGGTGGCATAGGCATTCGTGAAAAGCTTCTTCTTCGTCATGTCAATCTCCTTGCCGCACAGGGCAATCAGGTACGACCGGATACGCCCTGCCCGGCCACGACGACGCGGCGGGAGTTCCCCCGCCCGCAGGCGGAGAGCTCGCAGAGCCGCGCTGTCGCGAACGACCGGACAGGGCGCATCACATAAGGAGTCGAACCTCGGCGGGTCGAAGACCCGCGTCACCAGAAAGTTGACCGCAACCGATACGGGGAACGCGGTCCGGAGATTCCGGTGCGCCCCTGACTCGCGGCCGAGATCAAAGGTAGCGAGCCCCACCCGTTCCAGGCCAACGATTTATTGCAGCCACCGTTCCGCACCCGGATATGCGAAAGGCCCCCGGCCACAAGGGCAGGGGGCCTTTCGAAGTAGTCCCGACGGGATTTGAACCCGCGCTACCGCCTTGAGAGGGCGGCGTCCTAGGCCGCTAGACGACGGGACCAGGATGCTCGCTGCGCTCCGACCAAGGTCGAACCGCGGCAGCTCCGAAAGCTTATCGTGCCCGCGCCCAGCCACCAAATCCGCTGACAGCGGCCTTGCTCTCAACTTTCTCTCCACGCCTGAGCCCGGTCGATCAGGATCGGAATCCCGGTATAGCGCCACCAGTGCGGCGAGACGGACCCATCGCTGAGCCCGCTCCCCGTGAAGTAGCGCTCAACCCCGACGATGTCGTGCACACCGGCGCGGGACAGTTCGTCCGATGTCATGTCGAGCAGGTCGAGTATCTCCGACTCGAGTATGCGTGGCCACTCGAATTCGTTGGGTATCGGACGGTTCTTGAACCGCGTGCGCAGTTCCTGCCACAGCCGGGGATCACCGCGCAATCCCCACTGCCAGGGCTCCCGATCGAACAACTCGTCAAGTGTCACGGGCGATCTCACTAGCCGAAGTCGGGTGGGAGTTCATCGAAGTCGGGGGGCATATCGTCGGGCCAGGGGACGTCGTCGTAGGACGGGGCGGGAGCGGGACGGGGCGATGACCGGGGTGCGGGAGGCTCGGATTCGCGCGCGGGGGCAGCTGCGGGTCGTGCGCCGGTGCGGGACTGGCTCGCGGCGGGGCGAGCGGGCTTTTGCGGGGGTGAGCCTGCCGAGGGGAATCGACTCACGGAGCCGGGTGCGGAAGGTGCGGTGCCGCTGCCCGCGGAGGCCGATGCGGAATCGGCGCTGCTGACCACCGCTCCGGCAACCGAAGTCGCCGGTGCCGAGGCGGTTTGGGTCCCGGAAGGCGCGCCCGCGATTACCTCGAGGACGCCTTCGCCGTATTTGGCGCGCTTGTTCTCACCGATGCCCGAGATGGTGCCGAGGTCGGCGAGGGAGGCCGGTTTGCGGGCGGCTATTTCGCGCAGGGTGGCGTCGTGGAAGACCACATAGGCGGGGACGCCGGTCTCCTTGGCGGTGGCGGCGCGCCAGGCGCGCAGCCGCTCGAAGAGGTCGGAGTCGCCGGGGGCGAGGTCCGGGGCGAGGCGGGATGCCTTGGCGGGCTTGGTGGTTCGGGCGGCCTTGACGCGCTCTTTCTCACGGCGGAGTTTGACCTGGCGGCCGTCGAAGAGCACCTCGTTCGAGGAGTCGGTGAGGGTGAGGACGCCGTAGTCGCCGTGTACGGCGATCAGACCTTGGGCCAGGAGCTGGCGGATCACCCCGCGCCACTCGATATCGCGGAGTTCGGTGCCGATGCCGAAGACCTTGAGTTCGTGATGGGCGTGCTGCTCCACCTTGGGATTGCGCTTGCCGATCAGGATGTCGACGATATGGCCCGCGCCGAAGCTCTGCCCGCGTTCGCGTTTGAGCCGCAGGATGGTGGAGAGCACCTTCTGCGCGGGCACGGTGCCGTCCCAGGATTCGGGGGCATTGATGCAGGTGTCGCAGTTGCCACACGCCTCGCCCGGCTGGCCGAAGTAGGCGAGCAGTTGGGTGCGGCGGCATTCGACCGTCTCGCAGAGCGCGAGCATGGCGTCCAGATGCAGTTGCAGCTGACGACGGTGCATGGCGTCGCCGTCGGAAGAGTCGATCATTTTGCGTTGCTGCACAACATCACTCAGGCCGTAGACCATCCATGCGGTGGAGGCCTGGCCGTCACGCCCGGCGCGGCCGGTCTCCTGGTAGTAGCCCTCCACCGATTTCGGCAGATCCAGATGCGCGACGAACCGCACATCGGGTTTGTCGATGCCCATACCGAAGGCGATGGTGGCGACCACGACCAGGCCGTCCTCCCGCAGGAACCGGGCCTGATTCGTCGCGCGAATCCGATTGTCCAGCCCCGCGTGATACGGCACGGCCGCAACACCATTGGCATTGAGGAAGGCGGCGGTCTTCTCGACCGAATTCCGCGACAGGCAGTACACAATGCCCGCGTCCCCGGCGTGCTCACCCTGGATGAACGCCAGCAGTTGCTGCTCGGGCCGATTCTTGCCCTCGATCCGATACTGGATATTGGGCCGATCGAAGCTGGCCACGAAGTGTTCGGCCGCGGTGAGATCGAGCCGTTCGGCGATCTCCTTACGCGTGGCGGCGGTAGCCGTGGCCGTCAGCGCGATGCGCGGCACATCCGGCCAGCGCTGATGCAGCATGGACAGCGCCAGATAATCCGGCCGGAAATCATGACCCCACTGTGAGACACAGTGCGCCTCGTCGATGGCGAAGAGCGCGATCTTCCCGCGATCGAGCAGCTGTGCGGTGGACTCCAACCGCAATCGCTCCGGCGCGAGGTAGAGCAGATCCAACTCCCCCGCCACGAAGGCCGCCTCGACTGCCCGACGCTCGTCAGGGAACTGGGTGGAGTTGAGGAATCCGGCGCGCACCCCGACCGCGTTCAGCGCGTCGACCTGATCCTGCATGAGTGCGATGAGCGGTGACACCACCACGCCCACCCCGGGCCGCACCAGCGCGGGAATCTGATAGCAGAGCGATTTGCCGCCACCGGTCGGCATGAGCACCAGTGCGTCACCACCGGAGATGACCTGCTCGACAATCGCGCGCTGCGGTCCGCGGAAACTGTCGTAGCCGAACGTCTTTCGCAGAACCTGGTGCGCCGCAGCGCTTCCCGCGTCCACGGTGGATGCGTTGTCGGTGACGGTCTCGACCTCCGGTGCGCTCACGCGGGCAATCCTACGGACCGTATCCGACACCCGTTCCGCCTTCCGCACACCACACGCAACTTCGCACCCCCTCCCGCCCGGTTCGCGAGTTATGCGAAAACCGGACGGGGGTGAGCGATTTCACTCACGCACGTAATACCGCAGTGCGCCGTAGGCCGCGAGCGCGGCGAATCCGATACCGATCGGCGTCACGATCAAGGCCACCGTGGCGATATCGTCGCCGGTGATGCGCGGCAGCACCTGATCGTTGAAGAGACTGCCCAGCGCCCGATTGATCACCAGCGGTTGCGCGATGAACAGGCCGCCGATCGCCAGCGCCGATCCGACCGCCGCCGCCAGCACCGCCTCCAACAGGAATGGCAGCTGGGTGTACCAGCGCGTCGCACCGACCAGTCGCATGATGCCGACCTCGGTCTTGCGCGCCAGGGCCGCGACCTGAACCATATTGGCGATCAACAGCAGTGCCGCCAGCGCCTGCAGCGCCGCCAGTCCGAATGCCGCATTGCGGAGTCCGACAAAGAAACTCACCAGCCGGTCGACGATGTCCATGTCATTGAGCACCGTCATCACGCCGGGCCGTTTGGCGAAATCGTCGTAGATGGACCGGTATTTGGTCACATCACTCAACTTCACCCGGAACGAGGCGGGCAGTCCGTCCTTGCTGACCTCGTCGGCGAGCCCGGGCTGATCCTTGAAGGTGGTCTCCTTGACCTCCTTCACCGCATCCGCGCTGTTGACGAACTGCACGCTCGCCACATCCCGATGCTTCTTCAGATCGGACATGAGCGTTTTGCACGGTTCCTGCGTGCAGTCCAGATCCGTCCGCGAAACGTCGTCATCCAAATACAGTCGGATCTCGACCCTTTGGACGTAGTAGTCCTGAATCTTGTCCGCCATGCGCACCGCCAGCAGGCCGCCGCCGAGCATGGTCAGCGAGACCGCGGTGGTCAGGATCATGGCGATGGTCATGGTGACATTGCGGCGCAGGCCGGTGAAAACCTCACCGAAAAGGAATCCGAGTCGCATTACCGGCCCACCCCGTAGACGCCCATCTCCTCATCGCGGACCAGGCGGCCGCGATCGAGTTCGACCACGCGTCGGCGCATGGCATCGACGATGGTGTTGTCGTGGGTCGCCATCACGACCGTGGTGCCGGTGCGGTTGATCCGTTCCAGCAGGGTCATGATGTCGGCGCTCGTCTCGGGGTCCAGGTTGCCGGTGGGCTCGTCGGCGAGCAGTACCAGCGGCCGGTTCACGAAGGCACGGGCCAGGGCCACCCGCTGCTGTTCACCGCCGGACAGCTCACTGGGCAGTCGATCGGCCTTGCCGGAGAGTCCGACCATATCGAGCGCCTCGGGCACCGCGCGGTGGATGAAGGTGCGCGATTTGCCTATCACCTCCAGCGCGAAGGCGACATTCTGCTCGACCGATTTCTGTTGCAGCAGCCGGAAATCCTGGAATACACAGCCGATGCGCTGGCGCAGTTTGGGGACTTTGCGGGCCGGTAGCTTATCGACCCGGAAATCCGCGACCCACACCTCGCCGGTGGTGGGTTTCTCATCCTTGAGCAGCAGTCGCATGAAGGTCGACTTGCCGGACCCGGATGGTCCGATCACGAAGACGAACTCGCCTTTTTCGATGTCGACAGAGACATTGTCCAGCGCGGGTCGCGTCGAGGTCTTGTAGGACTTGGTGACCTTCCGCAGGCTTATCACGGGAATCCAGTCTAGCGAGACGTGACCGTTACCCGGCCACGCCGCGCAGACACGCCGTTAGCGGGCTGGTGGCTCACTTGGGCCAGAGAGATGGTTGCTGAGGACCGAGTTCACCAGGACAGGGCGTTGCGGCTTGGTGGGTGTGTCGGGTTTGACGAACAGGTACAGCACGAACGTGGCGACCCAGACCGTCATCAGGATCGCCGTGGACTTACGTGGTTTCACTCAGACCCTCCCGGCGTAGCGCCGCGGCCACTCGCACCCGCAGCTCACGCCCGACGTCGAACTGTTTGCCCGGCAATGTCCGGGCCACCATCTTGATATTCATCTGGTCGACGGTGAGATCTTCGACACCCATGACAGATGGTTCGTCGAGCAGTAGTGATTTCAATTTTCGGTCGGCGAACGCCTTCGCGCCCACCTCGTGCAGAATCTCATTGATCTTGTTGATATCGGCGGTGGCGGGAACGGGGACGTCGATGGCGGCCCGCGCCCAATCCTTCGACAGATTGGTCACTTTCACGATTTGACCATTCGGAATGGTGATCACTTCGCCGTCGACGCTGCGCAGTGTGGTGACGCGCAACGTGACGTCCTCGACCGTACCCTCGGCGTCGACTGCCGATCCGAGGATCGCGATGCGCACCACATCGCCGAAGCCGTACTGTCTTTCGGTGATCAGGAAGAATCCGGCCAGCAGATCCTGCACGATGCGCTGTGCGCCGAAACCTATCGCCGCACCGAGTACCGCGGCCGGAGCCACCAGCCCGGTGAGCTGAAAGCCCAAGCGCTGCAAGACTTCCAGCGCCACCAGGAAATACACGATGGACAGTACGACCCAGGTTATGACCTGTGCCAACGCATGTCGGTGTTTGGCGGCCTCGGTCCGCACCAGCGAATCGCTGCTGCGGAACGAGGCGTCGATGTTCCGAGTGATCCGATCACGTACGAAAGTCGCTGCGCGCGAGAACAACATCGCGCCGACGATGAGCAGCACGATCTCGAGTCCGCTGGACCTGAACCAGTTTCCGAAGTCGGCACCGGTACCGGCGGCGAGAGTCGAACTGGTGCTCATTTTGCCTCCGCTTCGCTCCGGCGGTTCGCGACCCTCGTAACCCCGGATCTTCCCTCCTCCACTCCTCCGCTTCGCTCCCCCGTTCCGCCGGTCCAGATCCGGGGCGGGCCGCGAACAACCAGGGTGAAGGTTAAGCCTGTGTCTGCTGCTCCCGCATGCGCCAGCGGATTCCGGATTCGATGAAACCATCGATGTCGCCGTCGAGTACGGCGGAGGGATTGTTGACCTCGTAGCTGGTCCGGAGATCCTTGACCATCTGGTACGGGTGCAGAACGTAGGAGCGCATCTGGTTGCCCCAGGACGCGCCCTCATTGGTCTTGAGCGCGTCCATCTGGGCGCGCTCCTCCTGCCGCTTGCGTTCGAGCAGTTTGGCCTGCAGGACGCGCATGGCCGAAATCTTGTTCTGCAGCTGAGATTTCTCGTTCTGGCAGGTGACGACGATGCCGGTCGGAATATGGGTCAGGCGCACCGCCGAGTCGGTGGTGTTGACCGACTGGCCACCGGGACCGGAGGAGCGGTACACGTCGACGCGCACCTCGCCCTCCGGAATCTCGATGTGGTCGGTGGTCTCCACCACGGGTAGCACCTCGACCTCGGCGAAGGAGGTCTGGCGACGGCCCTGGTTGTCGAAGGGGCTGATGCGCACCAGGCGGTGCGTGCCCATCTCCACCGAGAGCGTGCCGTAGGCGTATGGCGATTTCACGGCGAAGGTGGCGGATTTGATGCCCGCCTCTTCGGCATAGGAGGTGTCGTAGATTTCGACGCTGTACTTGTGTCGTTCGGCCCAGCGCACGTACATGCGCATGAGCATCTGCGCCCAGTCGGCGGCGTCCACGCCACCGGCGCCGGAGCGAATATTGACCAGCGCCTCACGCTTGTCGTATTCACCGGCGAGCAGCGTGCGGACCTCGAGGGCCTCCACATCGCCGTGCAGGTTGGCGCGTTCGGCATCGGCGTCGGCGAGAGCGGAGGCGCGCGCCTCACCCTCCTCGTCCTCGGCCAACTCGTACAGCACCGGCAGGTCCTCGAGCCGCGAACGCAACTCCCGGACCCGTCGCAGTTCACTCTGGGCGTGCGAGAGTTCGCTGGTCACGGCCTGGGCGTGGTCCTGGTCGTTCCAGAGCTCGGGATCCGCGGCCTGCTGTTCCAATTCGTCGATACGCCGGACCAGCTCGTCGATATCGAGCACCGACTCGATGGTCTTCAGAGTCGCGTCGAGTTCGGCCAGGTCAGCGGAGACGTCAGGATGCACGGTGCTCAAGGCTACCGCCCCTTTCAAGGTCGATGAAACAAAGGCAGACCAGCCGCGTGCGCCGCGGCCGGGTGGGCGGTCGATACCGCCGGAGAAGTTCGAGGGTCGGGCGCGGCGGTCACGAACACGCGTGAACACACCGCGCCCCGATCAAGTCGGTGCGGGGTGGCGGAGCCCATGGGGCACGGCCATCGAAGCCATCCGCCAGGACGAAAGGGCCATCCGAGCGCGGGCCGAGGCGGCGACGGTGAACGGACGCGCGGGACTGTCAGCGTCGTGCGAGTGCCGCGCCGCGGCGGATGCGAACCTGCGAGGTTCGGCCGCTCTTCAACCGGCGACGGCTCGGAGGCTGCCGGGTGTACGGCCGATCAGGGCGTCGAGGGCGGCGGCGGTCGGTTCGTCGGCGGGGAGGTAGATCATGATGTATTGATCATCGTCGGCCGAGAGCGAGAGCGTTTCGTAGGCCAGGCGGAGCATGCCCGCTTCGGGGTGCTCGAGGCGGCCGACGCCATTGTGGTCGGGCAGGCCGGGGATGTTCTCCATGCGGCGGGTGAATTCCTCGCCGACGGTGAGGGTGAGTTCGTCGATGAGCGCGCCGACCTGCGGATCGGAGCGGCCGGGACCCTGTTTCAGCGTGGCAACCACCTTGTCCGCCTTGTGTTCCCAGTCAGGGTAGGCGGTGCGGGCGCGCGGGTCGGTGAGTACGTAGCGGGCGTAACTGCCCGGCCATCCGGCATCGAGCAGGCCGATGGGTTCCATCAGCCGCCGGTAACCGGTGGTGCTGGCGAGCAGTTCGCTGAGCCGGTTCATCACCACGGCAGGTGCGGGTTCGAGTTGTTCGAGGATCGCCTGGATCGCGGGGCGCACGGCCCGGTTCGGGCCCGCGCCGCCGAGGCAGCTGAAGCCGGGATCGGAGGCTTTGCCGAGCTGATGCAGGTGCACCCGCTGATTCCTGGTCAGCTGGAGTGCATCGGCGATCGAGGACAGTACGGACACCGACGGATTCCGGTCGCGCCCCTGCTCCAACCTGATCAGGTATTCGACACTGACTCCGGCCAGAGTGGCGAGTTCCGCGCGCCGCAAACCAGGGGTGCGCCGACGCGCGCCGCTGGGTAACCCCACCTCGGCAGGCGTGGTCGCCTCCCTGCGGGTACGCAGGAACAGCCCCAGCTCGTTGTCACTCACCTTTCGAAGGTACCAAGGTTGGCAAGGCCGAGAGTGTCCCTGCCACTACCACTCTCAGTGTGGTCTCCCTACTCGATCTCCTGGGCAGCAGAGTCGTTGACAGCGGTCGACCGGCCGCCAGCGCATCTCGAAGGAGACCACAATGACCAGCACGCCTCTGCGCCTCGCGGTGATCATCGGCAGCGTCCGGGAGGGCCGTTTCGGTCCGGTGGTCGCGCATTGGTTCGTCGAGCAGGCGCGTGAGCACGGCGGATTCGAGGTCGATCTGATCGATCTGGCGGAGGTGGAGTTGCCGCATGAACTGCCCGCCGTGCCGTTGGTGATGGAGCCCAATCCGGCCCGCCCGCAGGGCATGCTCGATCTGACCGCCCGGTTGGCGGCGGCCGACGCCATGGTGATCGTGACGCCGGATATCAATCGCAGCTATCCGGCCTCGCTCAAGACCGCCATCGACTGGCATCTGGCCGAATGGGACCGGAAGACGGTCGGTTTCGTCGGGTACAGCGGCAAGAGCGGTGGTCTGCTCGCGGTCGAACACCTGCGGCAGGTGTTCAGCGAGCTCAATGCACACACGGTGAAGGATTTCGTATCGTTCCCGCGCTACTTCCTGCTCTTCGATCAGCAAGGTCAACTGCTGGATCCGACCGAGCCGGAGCAGACCGCGGCCCGCATGCTGGACCAGATCCATTGGTGGGCAAGCGCTCTCACCGCGGCCCGCGAAGTTCCGGCTGCCGTTTGAGGCGGGCGCGGACCCGGCGCGGCACGGTTGCCCGATATGGGCGAAGGTTGCGGCCGATGCGCGGGGGTTACCGAAGGCCGCTAACGTTTCCCGGGTGACCGCTTACTCCAGTGATCTCGAACTCGCCCTGCGGCTGGCCGACGCGGCCGACGCCATTACCCGCGATCGGTTCGGCGCGCTCGATCTGAAGATCGACGCGAAGCCGGATCTGACCCCGGTGTCGGACGCCGACCTGGCCGTGGAGCGGATGGTGCGTGAGGTGCTCGGCTCCGAGCGCCCGGCGGATCTGGTGCTCGGTGAGGAATTCGGCGGGGATGCCGAGTTCACCGGCCGTCAGTGGGTGATCGATCCGATCGACGGGACCAAGAATTTCGTGCGCGGGGTGCCGGTCTGGGCCTCGCTCATCTCACTGCTCGAGGACGGCGTGCCGGTGGTGGGCGTGGTGAGCGCCCCGGCGCTGTCGCGGCGCTGGTGGGCGGCGGCGGGCGCGGGCGCGTGGACGAGTTTCGAGGGGGCCGACCCCAAGGCCATCTCGGTGTCGGCGGTGGCCGAACTGGGTGCGGCGAGTCTGGCGATCTCCTCGCTCTCGGGCTGGCGGGCCATCGGCCGGCGGGCCAAGTTGATCGCGCTCAGCGATGAGGTGTGGCGGACCCGCGGCTACGGCGACTTCTTCGGCTACACGCTGCTGGCGGAGGGCGCGGTGGATATCGTCACCGAACCCGAACTGTCGCTGTGGGATATGGCCGCGCTGGACATTCTGATCCGGGAGGCGGGTGGCACCTTCACCTCCCTCGATGGCAATCCGGGCCCGCACGGCGGTAGTGCGGTGGCGACCAATTCCCATCTGCAGGACCAGGTGCTGGCCGCATTGGCCGCCTGAGCTTCGTACGCACGAACGCCCCCGCATCGATTGCGGGGGCGTTCGTGTTCATGCACGTGGAGATCTAGGCGGAACCGCCACCGCCACCACCGTTAGGTGTGCCGATGAGCACCCCAACGAGGCCGCTGAGCAGACTGGTAACTACAGAGACGAGTCCTGACAACATAACCAATCCTCCTTTCGTCTCATCGAAAAACGTAGTGAGGCTTGACAGTTGGCGTGACCGAAACGAAATAACCGCATAGCGTTCCGACTTATGCAAAACTCGCCATACAGTGAATCACTATGCACACAACCGTTTTTGACGCGTTTATTGCGCAATCATATTGGGTAAGAACACTACCCGATGGGTGCACATCGGAATACCTGTCGCATCAAGGAATTCGGAGCGGAGCGGTAGCCGGATGGCCGACAATCCGCGACGATCACGCCGCGGGAGCGCCACCACCCTTGGACGAGCCGGTGCTCAGTCCGGCGAGCAGGTCGACCAGCGCCTTCACCAGCGGGGAGCAGGTCGGATTGGTATTCGAGGTGCAGCCGATCTCGCTCGATCCGGCAGAACCGGAGGTCGCGACCGGCGCGGCGCCGATGGACGCCGCCGCGGCGGAACCGAATTGCAGAGGCAGCAGGAGCGCACCCGCTACGGCGAATCCGGCAATTGAACGCTTCATCAATGTCCCTATCTGTTCGATCGTGTCCCGACGAAACTGGACGGTAGTGAAACGTAAACCTTTCCCAAAGACCCGAATTCCTTGGTGACGTGACAACTATCCGAGAAGGCGCAGGGTAGGCCAGGTTTCGGCCCAGGGCAGCCGGAGCGCGCGGCATACGTAAAGGGTCCTGCCCTGTTCGTCGTTGTCGATGCCGAGACCGTTGTCGATGCGGCCGACCTGCTCGGCATCGGCGCACAAGCGGGTTATGCGACCCGGATTCAGGCCGACCGCGAGCACCGGACGACCATCCGAAGGTGGACCCCACCACCAGTAGGCGTTGTGCGGGCTGTGCGGAGTGGGGAGTCCCTGGGCACCGCCGAACCGTTCGATGGCCGCGGCCTCGCCGTAGTTGGCGGTGAGGATCTCGGCATCGGGTGCGAAACGGGTACGGGTGTCGGCGATCTGACGCACGAAGGCGGGCCAGCCGATGGTCTCGCCCGCGTCGTAGTCGATGGCGAGTATCGGGGAATCACGCAGGGCCGTGACCGGGAGTACGGGCAGGAACAAGACCGCGGAGACCACCGCATTGAGGGCGACCGCGAAAGCCACTGCGGCGCTGCGTGTCCGGTGGCCCGAAAGTTTCGCCACCAGTCCCACCGCTCCGGCCGCCAGCAATAGCGGATACATGACACCGAGGTAGTACGCCTTCCCGCCCGCGAGTGCGTAGAGCCCGAACAACAGCACGTAGGCGAGAGTGAAGGCGCGATAGCGCGGATGCCGCCCCAGCCGATAGAGCCCGAATATCCACAGCGGCACCAGGAACGGGCCCATCAGGCCGAATTGCAGGAGCACGAAGGCGATCGGCGAGTTGGAGGTGCCGGAAGAACCGCCCGCGATGGATCGACTCAGCTCCCACTGCGGCCAGCCATTGCGCGACTGCCAATATAGGTAAGGCAGCGCGAGTAGCCCCGCGAGCACCATGGCCAAGGGAAAGTATTTGGTGGCGAAGACCTTTCGCGGCCCGATCATCGCAACCGACAGCGCCAGCGCCAGCAGTGGAATCGCCATCAGCGCCTTGTTCTGCAGGCCCACTCCGGCCAGTACGCCGATCGCCAGCCACCAGCGTGGATCGGAATCCGTTCGCAGCAAACGCAATACCAGCACGGTGATGCCGGACCAGATGGCCAGGTCGAAAATCGTTGTCCCGAGCAGATGTCCGACCCCCATAACCAGCGCTGCCGAAGCGACCGCCGCGGCCGAGAGCGTTCGCGCCGTCACTCCCCCGCCGAGTTCACGGGCCATCCAGCCCGCACAGAGCACCACGGCGACCGCCGCGAGTATCGCCGGAATCCTTAGCAGCACCAGCGATTCCGAATCGATCGCGGCCATCCCCCGCGCGATCAGCGGAACCAGCGGTGGTTGATCGGCGTATCCCCAGTCCAGCCGCCGCCCCGCGGCCAGGAAGTACATTTCGTCCCGGTGATATCCGTACCGATTCGCACAGCTCAGCAAAACCGCCGCGAATATGCCCGCCACCCAGTACATTCGGTCAGCCTGTCAAAATTCGATGAACGCCGGGTGTGATTCGCCCGTCCCCCCGTGCGAGCCCGACGCGGGGCTGCGGTCCCCTACGCCGGGAGGTGGTGCTGTCAGCCCGCGGAGGCGGTGCCGCCGGTGGGGGCGGCCGAGCCGGTCGTGCCGGCGATGGGGCTGTAGCCCGATCCGGAGTTACCCGAACCGGTATTGATCTGCCCCGAGCCGGTGCCCGCGGCACTGGATCCGCCATTGCCGATCTGGACCGATCCGAGTCCGACGGCGGAGCCGGAGTCGCCACCGCCGCCGTTGCCGGAGCCGGTGTCGATACCGCCCTCGGTGACGGTGCCGATGTCCTGCAGCGGGATGCCTTCGGCGGATGCGCTCGGGGCGGCGGCGATGAAGAGTGCGATCGCAATCGCGCCGGTGGTACCTACCAGCGTTTTCATTTAGGGAGACCTCCATTTGGGGTGCAATGGTGCGCCGACACCGTAGCCCACCCGCAACCCATATGAAGGGTGTTTGTTTCACTATTCGCCATGGCGCATTGGAGACTTGCGAAACCACCGCGTTGACCAGCCGATTCGACAACCCTCGACGTCAGTTCTTACTCTGAAGTAAGATAGTCTTACTCTGGAGTAAGATTGCTGGGCAGGATCACCCTCCACACTCAAGAAAACTGGTGATTATGAGCACTCGAGACACCGCAAAGACGCGACGTCCGGATACCTCCGCCGTGGGCCTGAACCCGGTCAAGCGCGACTGGATGGGCGCGGCCATGCGGGTCATGACGACCATCACGGGGTCCGAACTCGCGGAGAAGTACAACCTGCGCAAGCCCATCGAGCGTATTACGTACGAGGGCACCAAGACCGGTTTCCGCAGCCTCGGCGCCGCGACCCGCGTCTTCGAGAAGGTTTCCGGTGGTGGTGCGCCGAAGCGGCTGCCCGCCAACGAGTCCAAGAAGAAGGACTACTTCGACCTGACCCCCACCGATGATCAGCAGATGATCGTCGAGACGGTCCGCGAGTTCGCCGCCGAGATCCTGCGTCCGGCCGCCTACGACGCCGACAATGCCGCCAAGGCTCCGCGCGATCTGCTCGAGCGCGCTTCCGAGCTGGGCATCACCCTGATCAATGTGCCCGAGGAGTTCGAGGGCGCCGCCGCCGAGCGTGGCGCGGTCACCAATTCCCTTGTGGCCGAGGCGCTCGCGCACGGCGATATGGGTTTGGCGCTGCCGCTGCTCGCGCCGAGCGGTGTGGCCGTGGCACTGTCCCAGTGGGGCACCGACGCGCAGCAGAAGACCTACCTGGGTTCGTTCGCCGGTGAGAATGTGCCGCAGGCGTCGGTGGTCATCTCCGAGCCGCAGGCGCTGTTCGATCCGTTCGCGCTGAAGACCAAGGCCACCCGCTCGCCCAGCGGTTACCGTCTGAACGGTGTGAAGAGCCTGGTTCCGGCCGCGGGCGATGCCGAATTGTTCATCGTGGCAGCCGAACTCGACGGTCGTCCGGCGTTCTTCATCGTGGAGTCGGACACGCAGGGTGTGGTCGTGGAGGCCGATCCCTCGATGGGTCTGCGGGCCGCGGGTCTGGGCCGATTGATCCTGGACAATGTCGCCGTCTCGACCAACGCCCTGCTGGGTGATGCCGAAACCGCCCAGCGCTCGGAGGATTACGCGGACGCCGTGCGCCTGGCCCGCCTGGGCTGGTCGTCGCTGGCGGTCGGTACCGGTCAGGCCGTACTGGACTATGTGATTCCGTATGTGAAGGAGCGGGAGGCGTTCGGCGAGCCGATCGCGCACCGCCAGGCGGTGGCCTTCATGGTCGCCAATATGGCCATCGAGCTCGACGGTCTCCGTCTCGTGACCCTGCGGGGTGCGTCACGCGCGGAGCAGGGCCTGTCGTTCGCTCGCGAGGCCGGTCTGGCTCGCAAGCTGGCCACCGACAAGGGCATGCAGATCGGCCTGGACGGCGTGCAGCTGCTCGGCGGTCACGGCTTCACCAAGGAACACCCGGTGGAGCGCTGGTACCGCGATCTTCGTGCCATCGGCGTTGCCGAGGGCGTCGTCCTTATCTGACCCGACTTCTCAACGGAGAGACCACTCATGATCAATCTCGAACTCCCCAAGAAGCTGCGGGCCAGCGCCAACCAGGCTCATCAGGTTGCCGCGGAGATCTTCCGTCCCGCTTCCCGCAAGTACGACCTCGCCGAGCACGAGTACCCGGTCGAGCTCGACACCATGGCCGCCATGATCGAGGGCCTGTCGGACTCGGGCGCGCAGGATGTCTCCGGCGCCACCGGTGGCCGTAAGGCCAAGGGCGGCGACGCCGAGCCGGATGTGCACGCGGCCGAACTGCTCGGAAACACCAACGGCGGCAATATGTCCGCGCTGATGAACGCCCTGGAGACCTGCTGGGGCGATGCCGGGCTCATGCTGTCCATCCCCTACCAGGGCCTGGGCAATGCCGCGATCGCCGCGGTCGCCACCGATGAGCAGCTGGAGCGGTTCGGCAAGGTGTGGGCCGCCATGGCCATCACCGAGCCGTCCTTCGGTTCGGACTCGGCGGCGGTCTCCACCACCGCCACCCTCGATGGTGACGAGTGGGTGCTGAACGGCACCAAGATCTTCGTGACCGCCGGTTCGCGCGCCACCCATATCGTGGTGTGGGCGACGGTGGACAAGTCGCTGGGTCGTGCGGCCATCAAGTCCTTCGTGGTGCCGCGTGATGCCAAGGGCCTGACCGTTTCTCGCCTCGAGCACAAGCTGGGCATCAAGGCCTCCGATACCGCGGAGATCCGCTTCGAGGATTGCCGTATCCCGAAGGACAACATCCTCGGTTCGCCGGAAGTCAATGTGGAGAAGGGTTTCGCGGGCGTCATGCAGACGTTCGACAACACCCGTCCCCTGGTGGCCGCCATGGCCGTCGGCGTCGGTCGTGCTGCCCTCGAAGAGCTCCGCAAGGTCCTCTCCGATGCCGGTATCGAGATCGACTACGACAAGCCCGCGAACAACCAGTCCGCCGCCGCCGCCGAATTCCTGCGCATGGAAGCGGATTTCGAATCCGCCTACCTGCTGTCGCTGCGCGCGGCCTGGATGGCCGACAACAAGAAGCCCAACTCCCTCGAGGCTTCGATGTCCAAGGCCAAGGCCGGCCGCATGGGCACCGACGTGACTCTCAAGGCCGTCGAACTCGCGGGCGCGACGGGCTACTCCCAGCGCACCCTGCTGGAGAAGTGGGGCCGCGACTCGAAGATTCTCGACATCTTCGAAGGCACCCAGCAGATCCAGCAACTCATCGTGGCCCGCCGCATCCTGAACCTGGGCAGCGACAAGCTGAAGTAACCTCCGGTACAACGGAAAACCGGTGTGTGTTCCCCTCCAGGACGCACACCGGTTTTTTTCGTGTCCGCGGGACGGATCAGAATCGGCCGATAAGGTTTGGCCCGCCCTGCTGTGGTAAATCCTTGGGGATAGCTTTACCAAGCGATGGGATGAGATGTGTTATGACGCAACAGCAATCGTCCGTTCTCGGTATCGAGGCCATGCCTCGGGGTGGACCGGGAGCGTCGAGGCTGGACCAATTCCTACAGACTGATCGACTCGAGTTCACGGATCGGTATGACGTGTCCGATGTGGTGAAACAGCGGGTGGTGGATGCGCTGGACCGGATCGGACATCGGTTCGGGGTGTTCGAGTCCAATGCGCGGTTGGCGCTGGAATTGGTTGCGGGGGTGGAGAATCCGCGGATTCTGGAGCTCGGGGCGGGACATGGGCGGTTGTCGGCGCGAATTCTGGAGCTGCGCCCGGATGTGCGGGTGACCGCGACCGACCTCGATCCGGCATCGGTGGCCGTGATGGCGGCGGGGCCACTGGGCGCGGACCCGAGGGCCACCGTGCGGGTGACGGATGGGACCGCGATCGAAGATCCCGACGGTAGTTATGACCTGGTGGTGTGGGCGGCCGGTTTTCATCATCTGCCGCCGGGCGTCGCGGCGCGGGCGATCGCCGATGCCACCCGGGTGGGACGCAGATTCCTTGTGGTGGACGGCATTCGGCCGTCGGGGCCCGCCTTGCTCGTCCGAATCATGCTGTTTCCGCTGATGATGCTCTTGATCGGTGCACTGGCGCGACTCCCACTCGCGACCATCCCGCCAACCCTGCACGACGGGCTCATCACCCGCCTGCGGCTCTACAGCGTGTCGGCGTTCGAGGCGCTGGCAGCCGAATCGAATATCTCGGTCGAGTTCAGGATCGAGGGCAGTCCCGAGCGCGATCATCCGGTCATCTTCACCAGATCCCAACCACCGACAAGATAGATTGTCTTGACAAATTAATTTGTCGGTAGCAGCCTGGAACGCGTGTTGGATGTCGCCGTCATCGAAGAGCCCGCCGCGGCCGAGGCGTCTTTGGACCCGATTCGGTCGCGGATTCTCGCCGCGCTGAGCGAGCCCGGATCGGCCGCCATGTTGGCCGGTCGACTGGGTTTGCCCAGGCAGAAGGTGAATTACCACCTCAAGGAGTTGGAGCGGCACGGGCTGGTCGAGCTGGCTGTTGAGCGCCGCAAGGGCAACGTCACCGAGCGGGTGTATCAGGCCACGGCCGCCTCCTATGTCATCTCACCGAGCGCCTTGGGGGCGGTCAGCCCGGATCCCGCGCGGGCCCCGGATCAGCTCTCGGCGCGCTGGTTGCTCGCCCTGGGGTCGCGGCTGGTGCAGGAGGTCGGGGCACTGCTGACCGGCGCCCAGCGCGCCCAGCGACGGGTCGCCACCTTCGGAATCGATGCCGAGATCCGGTTCGCCACCGCGGGCGATCGGGCGGCGTTCACACAGGAATTGGCGCAGGCGGTGACGACGCTGGTCGGCCGGTATCACGATGAATCCGCGCCGGGTGGTCGGGACCATCGGGTGATCGTGGGCCTGCACCAGATTCCCACCGCGCGGCCCGCCGCGACGGAGCACGCACCGGACACCGAATCCCCAGCGGAACAGGAGAACTGAGAGCTCTACACCTTCCATCACAGCCCCACCGGTATGGCGGTCATGTTCCATCACCTGTTCGCCCCGAATACCGCTGGCGCGGAGGCCGCTTGGCAGCGGTGGCTCACCGCACTCGTCGCCTGACAATCGAAAAACCGCAACCGATAAGGAGATTCACATGCGCACTCTGATCAGCACCGCCTTCATCTCGCTCGACGGTGTAGTTGAGGGCCCGGGCGGCGAGCCCGGCTACCGCAACTCCGGCTGGACCTTCAAGGATATCGAGTTCGACCCGGCAGCTTTCGAGATCAAGGGCCGTGAGCAGCAGGAGTCCAGTGCGATGCTGTTGGGCCGGGTCAGCTACCAGGCGTTCAGCCCGGTGTGGCCGGACATGGACGATTTCGCCGATTACAAGAAGATGCCGAAGTACGTGGTCTCCACCACGCTCGCCGAGAGCGATCTGGTCACCAACTGGGGCGAGACCACCATCCTGCGCTCCCTCGATGATGTCGCCGCGCTCAAGGAGACCGACGGTGGCCCGATCATCATCCACGGCAGCGCCTCACTCAACCAAAGCCTCTCCGACGCGGGACTTATCGACCGCTACCACCTGCTGGTCTTCCCGCTGCTGCTCGGCGCGGGCAAGCGCCTGTTCAGCACCACGGACAAGGACACCCGGAAGCTGAAGCTGATCGAGTCCGAGTCCTACTCGAACGGCTTGCAGAAGAACGTCTTCGACGTCATCCAGTAGGGTAATTGCCCTCCGGGGCCGGCAAGATGTTCACGACGTTCACTTCTTCGGATACGGGCGTGGGCGGAGGGATGGGTGGGGGTGAAACCGCCGCCATATTCCACCAACGAACCGCTGAGGTAGTCCCGCAGCGCGGGACCGTACCCGAGATCGGTGGCGACCTGGTCCGCGAGGCATTCGCCGCGCCAGCGCAGCCACGCCCGTGGAAAGGGTTGCAGCAAACAGAGTGTGGCCAGGACCCCAATTCGCAAACCGCGCGAACAGCCATGCCAGACAACGGATTACGAGAACAGCGAGGGCCACCCCCAGACCCGCCCACACCGCGAGGCTCCGCAAGAGCACAAAGGTGGCCACGCCCCACGGCAGCGTGATGATCAACCGGGTCACCGGGAACAGTCGAACTTCGAGGCGTGCGAGTCCGATGAAGCGGTAGGTGGGCACCCCGGGCGGAAAGTCCATGGACCTGATCAGAGCTCCCTCGCGCCGCGACGCTCGATATCGTCGCGGACCAACACTCGTGCGACCGGAATCAGCTTGGCCAGTGGGAAACCCGCTCCGGGAGAGCGCTACTTCAGGGTGCCCACGACGGGGGGAATCCAGTTTCATGGCGCAGACTCACGGTCGGTTCGTATCGCGACATGTTCACGATACGAACCGGTCGACCGTGGCAGTAGCCCCCGCTTGTGCGGTCAGGAGAAGTCGGCGAGGTGGTCTGCGACCCACTCGGCGTAGGTGCGGGGTGCGTGTCCGGTGAGGTCTTCGACAAGCGAATTCACCTGTGCCGGTTTGCCTACCGTGGCGGCCATCAGATCGAAGAGGGCATGAACGAAGGCGGGGTCCATGAACTGCGCCAGCTGGGCGCGCACGGGTGCGTCGTCCAGCTCCTCGAAGGTCAGTGGGCGTCCCAGGGCCGCACCGAGAATCTCGACCTGCTCTGTCTGCGTGAGGGATTGGGGGCCGGTGAGGTCGTAGGCGCGGCCGCCGTGCCCGCCGAGCAGGACGGCCGCGACGACATCGGCGACATCGTTCTCATGGATTACCGATGCGGCGGCCTGCCCGTACGCGGCGCGGATCACCTCTCCCCCGGCCAGTTGCATGGCGAAGGACAGCGAGTTGATCGCCGGGAAGAGCAGACGCAGGAAGGTCCATTCGATTCCGGACGCCTCGATGGCGCGCTCCACATCCCGGTGGTACTGGGCGATCACATCGGGCTGCACCTGCGCCCCGTCGACCACCGCGCCCGAGGACAGGAACACGATGCGGCGCACACCCGCGCGGCGAGCCGCGGAAAGCAGTGGTGCGGCATCCATTCCGTACGGCAGCACCAGGAAGATCGATTCGACACCGGCGAGCGCGCTGTCGAGGGAATCGGCGGCGGTGAGATCCCCCGCCACCACCTGCGCACCGGCGGGCAGGTCGGCCGATTCCGGGCGACGGGTCAGCGCCCGGACCGGTTGCCCGGCAGCGAGCAGTGCGTCCACGGCCTGACGACCGAAGTGGGCGGTGGCACCGATAACCAAGAACATGTGACTTCCCTTCGTACCCGGCGGCGTTGGATCGGCCGCGCTTTCACGACTGTAACAGAACGGAATGTTCCATTCCACTCCAGAGCGGAGAAGTCTCACCGACTCCGAATATCCGGTGCTGGCGGCTGGGCCGCACCGGATATCCACGCCGTCGGTGACTACTCAATGCGCGGTGCGGGAGCGCAGGAGTGTGCGCAGTGCACCGGGTAGCGGCTGCGGATCACGCTGTCCGGGGGCGCGCAGGGCCCACGAGGTCAGGGTGAAGGCGGTGAAGACCAGGGGGCCGACCCAGCGCGGGACGGGGTCGCCCACCGCGACGTGGGAGGCGGCCGCACCGGCGTATACGAAAACCAGTCCGGCGTACGCCCATTCCTTCAGGCGCGGCAGGCCGGGGGCCACCACCGCGCCGACGGCCAGGAGTTTGGCGGTGCCGAGGATGGTGGCGAAGTACATGGGGTAGTGCAGTTCGTCGAAGGTGTCCCGCACGTAGGGGGTGCGCGCCAGGTCCCAGTAGGAACCGACCACGGATTCGGTGAGCACGATACCGGTGGTACCGATGAAGGCGGCGAACTTGGCGCGTTCGACGGGAGTGTCGCCCGCGACGGAATTGATCAGTGCGCCAATGCGACTCGCCGGCCTCACCGCATAGGCGGCGGGTGCGGGGTTCTCCGAGACGGCGGTCGCGGCGTGCACGGCGCTCATCGCTCGTCCACGATCTCGCCGGTCTCCACGGTGGCTTCCACGGTCAGCGCCATGGTCGCGCCGACCAGTGGAAAGCCTTGGGACGCACCGATCGCCGTGAGCATCTGCTCGGCCGACTCCCAGCGCCAGGTATCGGAGTAGCTGCCGTCCTCCAGCCGGGTGAGCCGGGTTTCGGTCAAACCGGGATTGTTGCGGCGGATGCCGTCGATGAGAGTGGTGCGCTGCGCCAGCATGGCGTCCAAATCGGCTGCCTCGACGCGGTAGTGATGAATCCGTACGACCGGCATGATGTCCGCTCCTTTGTCCTGGTCAGGTTGTTTTTCCGACAAGGAAAGCTTCACATCGGGCGGGGTCGTCGAGTAGTGCTGTGCCGCACCGGTTACCTATGCATCCGGGGGTGTCTCGGATATGCACTTTGCACCCGCGCCCACGGGAAGCTGTGCGTCGAGCAGAAATTCGCCGTCGCATACAGAGGTGGTGAAGGAACCGCCCACATCGATGACGCGGGCACGCATATTGCGCAGGCCCCGGCCGTGCGGCCCATCCGAATCAACGGCACCGTCATTACGAATTGCCAAGTGCAGGTGGCCATTTCGCCGTCGACAGTCGATCTCGACCCGGGTCGCGGCGCTGTGCCGCAGAATATTGGTGACCGCCTCGCGCAGCACCGGCACCAGCGGCGCAGTGAGTTCCTCGGGCAGCTCGGCGTCGGATTCGAGGTGCACGACCTTGCCGTTCTCCACGAGGACCTTTCTCGCGGAGTGCAATTCGCGATGCAGCGACCGCTGCGGCAGATCATCAACCATGGCGCGCGCCTCGGTCCGCGCCTCTGCCGCGATCCGCAGCGACTCCTCGATCTCCAGGGCGGCCCGCCGCGGATCGCGGGCGATGAGCTCGGTGATCAGATCACTTTTGAGCGCGAGCACCGACAGCGTGAGCCCGAGCAGATCGTGCATATCGCGGGCCACGCGTAATCGCTCCACATGCAAGGTCATTCGAATGAGCTCGACGCGGGAGCGGTTCAGTTCCTCGGACAACTGCCAGAAGCGGGAGAGACCGAACAGCACCAGGGTGGCCTCCATGGCGAGTATGACCCAACCCGCGCGACTGGCCAGCTGGGCGGCGGGTTCGGTGTAGACGGCGCGCAGCGCGGTCAGGGCGGCGGCGATGACAAGTGCCGGAATTCCCGTTCGGCTCAACAGGACCGACGTCGCGAGCAGGATCAGCCACACGCACCAGTTGGCCCCCAGCCAGGGCAGCGGCACCAGGGTGATGGCCGCCTGGATCAGCAGCATGGGCGTGGCATACCGCGGCCAGCGCAATTGCGCCAGGAGCAGACCGGACATGGCGAACCCGCCGAGCGCCACGGCCGGACGATAGTCGGTGTTCTCCAGGGTTTGATCCACGGTCCAGGCGAGCAGGCTCATGACCAGGGCGGCCAGGGTCAGCCGCGGTGCCAGCCGGGCGACTGGTTCGATGTCCCGGGGTGGCGAGTCGGAGCGGTGATACACGTCGGCGGTCTCGCGCACGGTTTTGGTCATTCCGCGGGTCACCCGGGCCACCTGGGAGGCGGCCAGCCGCGCCATATCGGGCGCGGAATCGATATCACGACGGGCGACACGCAGCCAGATCATGACGAGATCGACTTGATCGCCGAGCGCGGCCCGCAATCGGCGCGCGAGCTGTAATCGCTCGCGCGCCAGGGTGACTCGCTCCAGGTCATCGCGGGTGGCGGTGAGCCGGTCGACCAGTTCCGGCAGGCGCAGCAGGCTGTAGATGACGATGGCGACGGCCGCGGTGGTGAGCACACCGTACAGGTAGGTGGCCCAGGTGTCCCGCCAATCCTGGTGCACACCACCGGCTACCGCTACGACCAGGCCGAAAGCCGGCCATCGCCAGCGCATCGGGACGCACCACAGCACCGTGGCGGCAAGCAGAAACCCCTGATTGACACCCGTATCGCCGGTGACGACGAGTGGAAGACAGGTCAGCGCGAGCTGAATCGGCAGCACCCACGGCCTGCTGCCGGGGCGACGCTGCGCCAGCACCAGCAGTCCGGCCTGTAGCGCGAAGCAGATCACCATCGCCGAATCGGCCCCGCCGACGAGCGCGGCCAGGGTGAAGAGGATCAGAAACAGATACCCGGCCGATCGCGGTAGTAGGGCCACACAGATGATTGCATACCAGGGCGGCGCTTCGGGCAACCGCGATAGTGCGCCGAACCTGCGGTGAGGAGCGAGGTTTCGTGATCAGAGTGCTGGTTGCCGAGGATATGCGGATACTCCGCGATACGCTCGTGGCGGCGTTGGAGTTGGAAGACGATATCGACGTGGTGGCCGCACTCGACCGCGGCGAATCCATTGTGGACACGGCCGTCGCCGAGCGGGTTGACCTATGCCTGCTGGATATCGATCTGCCCGGTATGGACGGTCTCACCGCCGCCACCGCATTGCGCACCGGCCTGCCGGACTGCCGCGTCCTCATTCTCACCGCGCTGGCGAATCCGGGTCATCTCAAGCGCGCCATGGAAATTGGCGTATCCGGCTTCATCCTCAAGGACACGCCCCGCCGGGAACTGCTGGTCGCGGTCCGTACCGTCGCCGCGGGCGGCCGGGTACTCGATCCGGAGTTGGCGTTCACCGCCCTGCGCACCCCCGACTGCCCGCTCACCGACCGCGAGATCGACGTACTGCGCTGCCTCGCCGCCGGTGCGGACCCCCGCGAGATCGCGGTGCAACTCAGTCTCACCTACGGAACGGTCCGCAATTACCTGGCCTCGTCGGTGGCAAAACTCCAGGCCCGCAATCGAGTCGACGCCATCCGCATCGCAACGGCCTCGGGCTGGCTGTAATCCACTTCCACCCCGCCGTACCGTACCCGTGCGGGGCTGCGCTTTTCAGCTAACACAGCGGACATAATTCGAGGCTCTGGGCTTCACACGGGGTGCCGACAATCGACAGATGTTGAACCCTGGACCCACCGTCGCGGAGATTCTGGCATCGCATGAAAGTGGTAGCGGGTCACCGATTCACACCGCCGTGCGGGTCGCGGATGCGATTGCCGCGCGGGGAGATGACGGGACCTGGATTACCGCGGTGCCGCGGGCGGAGCTGCTGGCGGCGGCCGCGGAGATCGAGCGGCGGCCGGGGGCGCGGACGTTGCCGCTGTACGGGGTGCCGTTCGGGGTGAAGGACAGTATCGATGTGGCGGGGTGGCCGACCACGCTGGCCTGTCCCGATTTCGCCTATACCGCAACGGAAACCGCGCCCGCTGTGCAGCGGCTGTTGGATGCGGGGGCGCTGTTCGCGGGGAAGACGAATCTGGATCAGTTCGCCACGGGGTTGAACGGGACACGGACGCCGTATCCGATTCCGCGGAGTGTGTGCGGCGGGGATTTGATCTCGGGTGGGTCCAGTTCCGGATCGGCGCGGGCGGTGGCGCTGGGTGAGGTGCCGTTCTGCGTGGCCACCGATACCGCGGGCTCGGGGCGGGTTCCCGCGGCGCTCAACGGGATTGTCGGGTGGAAGCCGTCGCGGGGGTTGATCAGCACGGTGGGACTGGTTCCGGCGTGTAAGTCGCTGGACTGCCTCACGCTCATGGCGACCACGGTCGAGGATCTGGATCGGGTTTTCGAGGTGATCGCCGATCCGGATCCGAATGATCCGTGGAGCCGCGAACGCGGAGAGCGGTTCGACGGCAACAAGATTCGACTCGGCCTGCCCGATGCGGTCGAGCTGGAGTTCTTCGGTGACGAGGTCTTCCGCACCGCGCACCTGGGGCTGCGCGAACGACTGCCCGGACTCGGATTCGACTGTGTGACGACCACGCTGCGGCCGTTCCTGGACGCGGGCGAACTGCTGTACCAGGGGCCATGGGTGGCCGAACGCCTGGTGGAGTTCGAGGACTTCCTCGCCGCGAAACCCGATTCGATACTGCCGGTGATTCGCGAAATCCTCACCGGCGGAATGCGGTTCACCGCCGTCGATGTCTTCCGCGCACAGCAGCGGCTGCAAGAGCTCAAATCCTTGGTGGCCCGGATGTGGCGTGAGGTCGATGTCATGGTGGTCCCGACCATCGGCACCACCTTCACGGTGCCGCAGGTGCTGGCCGATCCCATCGCCACCAATACCGTGCTCGGCCATTACACCCACTTCGGGAATCTGCTGGATCTCACCGCGATTGCCGTACCGCTGGGCGCCACCCCGGACGGTCGTCCGTTCTCGGCCATGGTCTTCGGACCCGCTCTGAGCGACGACACCGTCCTGGCGGCGGCCGCCCGCATCCTCGACGAGCCGCGCCCGCTGGTGGCGCATTCGGAAGTCCGGCTCGAACAGAGAGAACGAAGATGACGGCAGTTCAATATATTCCGGCGCAACCCGGCGAATTCTCCTTCGAGCCGAGCACTCTGGCTCTGCTCGTCATCGATATGCAGCGGGACTTCCTACTGCCCGGCGGGTTCGGCGAGAGCCTGGGCAATGACGTGGGATTGTTGCGCACCGTGATCGAACCGCTGGCGGGGCTGATGGCCGCCGCCCGCGCGGCCGGAATCCCGGTGATCCACACCCGAGAGGGTCACCTCCCGGATCTGTCCGACTGTCCTCCGGCGAAACTGTTGCGGGGCAGCCCTTCTCAACGCATCGGCGATCCCGGGGCGTTCGGCCGGATTCTGGTGCGCGGTGAATACGGGCACGACATCATCGACGAACTCGCGCCACTCGCGGGCGAGGTGGTGATCGACAAACCCGGTAAGGGCGCGTTCTACGCCACCGAACTCTCGGATGCGCTGGCGGGCAAGGGAATCACCTCATTGCTCGTCACCGGCGTCACCACCGAGGTGTGCGTGCACACCACCGTCCGTGAGGCCAATGATCGCGGCTTCGAATGCCTGGTCGTATCCGACTGTGTCGGTTCGTATTTCCCGGAATTCCAGCGGGTCGGGCTGGAGATGATCGCCGCGCAGGGCGGCATCTTCGGCTGGGTGGCCGATTCGGCCGCCGTCATCGGCGCTCTCACCGCCACGCTCTCCACCCCGGCTCAGTGAACAGGAACCACCATGTCCGTCGATACCAAGCTCCCTGACGAAACCGGTTCCGCCGCACCACTTTCCCTGCCCTGGTGGACGCGGGGGGATACCAATGCCTTCTTCGGGCTCGCCTTCAATATTCTGGTCAATGTCCTGACCCTGACCACACTCTCCATCGCGGTGGTGAAGATTCCGAGCGCGGATGTGCTCGGCACCGTCCTGCCCGCGCTCGGAATCGCCCTGGTACTGGGGAATCTGTACTACATGGTGCTCGCGCGGCGCCTGGCCCGGCGCGAGGGGCGCGATACGGTGACCGCGCTGCCGTACGGGCCGAGCGTGCCGCATATGTTCATCGTGGTCTTCGTGGTCATGCTGCCGATCTATCTGAAGACCAATGATCCGATGCGCGCGTGGGCCGCCGGCCTGGCGTGGGCGTTCATGATCGGCGTGATCGTCATGATCGGGGCGTTCGTCGGACCGTTCATTCGCAAGATCACCCCGCGCGCGGCGATGCTCGGCACCCTGGCGGGTATCTCCATCACCTTCATCGCCATGCGCCCGGCCGCGCAGATGTGGGAGGCGGCCTGGATCGGATTGCCGGTGCTGGCGATCATTCTGATCGGGTTCTTCACCAATGTCCGGCTGCCGGGCAATATTCCGATCGGATTGGTGGCGCTGCTGGTCGGTACCGCCATCGGCTGGATCGGCGGGTACATGTCGGTGCCGGATGTGTCGGCGGCGGCGCACGATATCGCGCTCGGGCTACCGGATCTGCGATTGCGTCTGCTCTTCGACGGGCTCAGTCATCTGGCCCCGCTGCTCGCCACCGCGATTCCCCTCGGTGTGTACAACTTCACCGAGGCCATGAGCAATGTGGAGAGCGCGGCAGCGGCGGGCGACAACTACAACCTGCGCAGTGTGCTGCTGGCCGACGGTTTCGGGGCGATCATCGGCTCCGGATTCGGCTCGCCGTTCCCGCCCGCGGTGTACATCGGACATCCCGGCTGGAAGGACGCGGGCGGGCGCACCGGGTATTCGCTCGCCAGCGGCGCGGTCATCGGATTGATGTGTCTGCTGGGGCTTTTCGGAGTGCTCGCCACCATTCTGCCGATTCCCGCGATCGTGCCGATCCTGCTCTACATCGGATTGCTGATCGGTGCGCAAGCGTTCCAAGCGGTTCCGCGATTGCACGCCGTCGCGGTGGTGGCGGCGCTGCTGCCGAATCTCGCGGAATGGGGTGTCGGACAGATCGACAACGCGCTCAGCGCGGCCGGAACCACCGCGGACAAGGTCGGGATGGATGCGCTCGGACAGGCCGGGGTGGTGTACGACGGGTTGAAGACGCTCGGCTCCGGTGCGGTGCTGGCCGGTCTGGTGCTGGGCACCATGGTGACGTTCATTCTCGAAAAGCGTTTCCGTGCGGCGGCACTCGCCTCGGCGGTGGGCGCGGTGCTGGCCTGGATCGGATTGATACACGCCAGCGAGGTCGGCTGGGCCGCCGCACCGCAGGTCTCCCTCGGATACCTGTTCTTCGGTGCGGTGTGCGGGGCCTGCTCGTTCCTGCCCGGCACCGCACCCGCGCCGGAGATCGACACGCCCGAGCCCGCCGACACGATCGAGGGGGAATCCACGTAGCGCGAAGGGCCGAGCGCGGGGCACACTCGGTGACGTGAAGCTGAGCTCAGTTGGGGGAGGGCTGTCGTGAGCACGCTCGCCCGAGGAGAGAATCGCCCCGCGCCCGGGGAACGATTGACGGTGACGGTCGCGGGTTCGGCCGCACTCGATGTGTCGGCGCTGCTGCTTGGCACCGACGGCCGGGTGCGGTCCGATGCGGACTTCGTCTTCTTCAATCAGCCTGCGGGGCCGGGGGTTACGTACCGGCACGGGCGCGGCAGCGGCGATATGGTCGATGTGCGGACCGGTGCGCTGCCGGCGAATGTGGACAAGGTGGTGGTCACCGCCAGCCTCGACGGCAGCGGACCCGCCACCTTCGCGGGCGTGGGTACGCTGACCGCGACCATTACCGCCGATTCAGGGACCTTGACCTTTCCCATGTCCGGGCTCAGCACCGAGACCGCCGTGGTGTGCGTGGAGATCTACCGGCGCGGTGGCGCGTGGAAGGTGCGCGCGGTCGGGCAGGGCTATGACAACGGGCTGGCCGGTATCGCCGAGGCATTCGGCGTGAATATCGATGACGAGCCCGCGCCGCCGAGCGCCGCCGCGGTCGCGACACCGCCCGGGCAGTACCCCTCCGCCCCGCCGCCCGCCCAGGGTGGGCCGTCCGGCGGATACGCGCCACCCGCCCCGAGTGCACCGCCGCCGGGCCAGTACCAGCCGCCTCCCGCGCAGCCGGGCCAATACGCCCCGCCGCCCGGGCAATTCGCGCCGCCGGGCCAGTTCAGCCCTCCTCCCCCGCCGCCGCCCGCTGCCCCGCAACCTCATTCACCCGCACCGGCTTACTCCGCGCCGGTCACACCCGCGTTTTCGCAAGGAGCCCAGCCCATGCAGAGTGAACTGTTCGATCCCCGCCATGCCGAGGTCAATGGCATCGGTATTCAGAAGCAGGGCGGCAAGATGATCAAGGTCGCCGTCAATGGGGAGGTGCTGGCGCGGGCCGGGTCGATGGTCGCCTACCAGGGCGATCTGCAGTTCAAGGCGCTCGGTTCGGGTGGGATCGGGCGCGCGATCCAGCAGCGGCTGACCGGTGAGGGCGTCCCGCTCATGAAGGTCACCGGACGCGGCGATCTGTTCCTGGCCAATGGCGCGGCCGATGTGCACACCGTCGACCTGGACGGCACCGACGGACTCACCATCAATGGCGCGAATGTGCTGGCCTTCGATCCGACGCTGACCTACAACATCAAAATGGTGCAGGGCGCGGCCGGTTACGCCAGCAATGCCGGGCTCTTCAACTGTGTCTTCACCGGCCGCGGCCGGATCGCCATCACCACGCACGGCTCCCCCGTCGTGCTCAATGTCGATCAGCCCACCTACGCCGATCCGCAGGCCGCCGTGGCTTGGTCCTCGAGCTTGCAGACCGGTATCAAACGCAATGACTCCTTCGGCTTCTCCCGCCTCATCGGGCGCAGCACCGGCGAGGGTATGACGCTGTCCTTCTCCGGCCGCGGCTTCGTCATCGTGCAACCGTCGGAACTCCCGCCGGGCGGTTTCATCGGCGGTACCGGCGGTGGTCAGGAGGCCGGACAGTCCGGTGGCCTGCTCGGCGGCATCCTCGGCTGATCTCGGCGCCCCCGCCTAGGATCGGGGGAATGAAGGTGCTCGGGGCTTGCCCGCTGGATTGTCCGGATGCTTGCTCCTGGGTGGTCGACGTCGAGGACGGCGTCGCGGTGGGGTTGCGCGGGAACAAGGCGCATCCGATCACCCGGGGCGCGCTCTGCGTGAAGGTGAACCGGTACCTCGAGCAGGTGCGGTCACCCGAGCGGATCACCCATCCGATGCGACGGGTGGGCGCCAAGGGTGCGGGTCGCTTCGAGCGCATCACCTGGGATGAGGCGCTCGCGGAGATCTCCGAGCGATTGACCGGGATCATCGACGAGTACGGCGCGGAGGCGATCTGGCCGTTCCACGGGACCGGGAGCCTCGGGTACATCCAAGGGCTGGAAGGGTTTTCCGGGCGGCGGTTCTTCAATGCGCTGGGCGCCTCGCTGCATGATCCGACGATCTGCTCGGTCGCGGGATCGCTCGGGGTGAAGTACACGCTGGGCACTTCTGGCGGTATGGATCCCGAGGACTTCGTCAAATCGGAGTTGATCCTGCTGTGGGGCACCAATCCGCTGAGCTCGGGGCATCACGGGTGGAAGTTCATTCAGGACAGCGGGGCGTATACCGTCGCCATCGATCCGGTGCGATCGCGGACGGCGGAGCGCTGCGATGAGCACCTCGCACCACTGCCGGGGACGGACGCGGCGCTGGCGCTGGGGCTCATGCATGTGATCGTCTCGCTGGGCGCGCAGGATGACGAGTTCATTGCCTCGCATACCGTGGGCTGGGGTGAATTCCACACGCGCATAGCCGAATTCACACCGGACCGGGTCGCGGAGATCACCGGGCTACCGGTGGAGCGAATTGTGGCGCTGGGTGAGCGCATCGCCCGCACCCGGCCCACCGCTATTCGCGCCTCCCAGGGTATGCAGCGGCATGCGGGCGGCGGCATGGCGCTTCGGGCACTGGCCTGTCTGCCTGGCGTCACCGGCGATTGGGCGATTCCCGGTGGCGGACTGCACTATTCGACGAGCGGGCACTTCGATCTGAACGATGCCGAGCTGGCGCGATACGACCTGCTACCGCATCCGGTGCGCACACTGTCCATGACGCGGCTCGGCGAGGGTCTGCTGGAGGTGGACGAGCCACCGGTCAAGGCACTGTTCGTCATCGCCGCCAATCCGGTCGGCTCGAATCCGGAGCAGGGGAAGGTGATTCGGGGCCTGTCGCGCGAGGATCTGTTCACCGTCGTGCTGGAGCACTTTCCGACCGATACCGTCGACTACGCCGATATCGTGCTGCCGGCCACCATGCAGCCCGAACATCTCGATGTGCTGGCCGCGTACGGGAATCTGTACCTGGTGTGGAATGAACCGGCGGTGTCCGCACCGGGCGAATGTCTGCCCACCACAGAGACTTTCCGGCGGTTGGCGCGGAGCATGGGCCTCACCGAACCCGCGCTGTACGACTCCGACGAGGAGCTGGCGGCGCAGCTGCTGAAGGGGCACGATATCGAGCGGTTGCGCACCGAGGGCTTCCTTAAGGTGGCGGCGCGGCCGGTGCCCACCGATAAGCTGAATTTCGTTTCGACCCGGGCCGAAATGGCGGGCCACGACCCGCTTCCGGCGTACATTCCGCCCGCCGATCCGGGCGACGGACTGGTGCTGATCTCGGCGGCCTCGCACTACTTCCTGAATACCACCTTCGGCAACAACACCGAATTGCGCCGTCGCTCAGGCGATCCCACGGTGGCACTGCATCCCGACGATGCCGCCGCCCGCGGTATCGCGGACGGCGATCCGATCACCGTGGCCAATGACCGCGGTGCGTTCGACGCCATCGCCGAGGTCTCCGACCGCGTCCGCACCGGCGTCGCGGCCACCACCAAGGGCCGCTGGGCCAAACTGTCGGGCGGATCGACCGTGAATGCCACTATCGCCGAACGGGATTCGGATTTCGGCGGGGGCGCGGTCTTCCACGACAATCGGGTGCGGATCACGCCCCGAGGCTAGGAGACCTGGATATTCACCCGGGCCCCCGGCGGTATCCGCCGAACCTGATCGTG
Organism: Nocardia sp. NBC_01503; assembly: GCF_036327755.1. NCBI lineage: Bacteria > Bacillati > Actinomycetota > Actinomycetes > Mycobacteriales > Nocardiaceae > Nocardia > Nocardia sp. NBC_01503. The sequence goes on along the minus strand of NZ_CP109596.1, from coordinate 4,272,124 downwards.
GATCTGGCCGAGTATATCGAGGCTCATCGACACCTCGGCGACCTCGACATTCTCGACCTCGAGCGCACCACCGAGCACCAACGGGTGCGAGAAGTCGTAGATCTCGTCCGCACCGGGCACCAGCCCACCCTCCGCCAGCGCGAAGGCGAGCTCGGCAATGAGGTATTTCTCCTGTCCCGCAGCGGTATTCAGCTCCGCTTCGAGCTGTTCCAGGCTGTCCCACTCCCGGGTCAGCTCCCCTTCGATGGTGTCCAGCCACCACACGCCGTCATCCGCGCCGAAGAAGACATCGCCGAAAACGGAGGTGAACAAGGGGGTCTTGCCATCCAGTCCGATCCACGCCCATGAGCTCAAAGCGTCGTTGAATTGCTCAGGTGTGAACCATTTGATTAGTTCCACACGGGCACATTACATCTCACGCGCGCGCCGGTATCGGCGTGAACGCGCTACCGGCGGGTTGCGCCGCCTTGGGCAGCAACAGCGGGGTGAAAAGCAGCAGCACGCCCGAGATGGTGATGGCGGTGAGCGGACCGGTGCGGGTGGCGAGCACACCCCAGATCACCATGAGCAGTGCGTGCACGAGTTTGCTCGCCGCACTCCAGGTGCTGAGTACCCGGGCGGCGTGATCCGCCGAAATCCGTTGCAGGCGTTCGGTCGCGTAGATCGGATTGAAGATGCCCATGCAGGTGATCAGCAGACCCTCGACGACGATCACGGTCAAGAGTCCGGGGACACCGGGTTGCACGAACGCGAGTCCCAGCGGGAAGAGCGATCGCAGCCAGCCGAAGACCATCATGATTCGGTGCTGCCCGAAACGGCCCACCAGGCGCGCGGACAGGCGCGCGCCGACGAAGCCGCCGAGGGCCGGAATACCGAAGGCGATCCCGTATTGCCAAGCGGGATACTGGTATCGGCCCAGCAGCAGCACGGCCAGCAGCGGGGCGGTGGCCATGATCAGCCCGCCCACCAGGATCGAGTTGAGGAACAGTCGCAGGAGTGCGTGATCGCGGCGGATGACCCGCCAGCCGGTGAGCAGATCGGCCGGGCGCAGTCCGGCATCCGAGCGGGGTGCCGCGATATCCCCGCCGCGAATGCGCAGTACCCCGAACGCCGACAACAGATAACTGAGGGCATCGGCCAGTACGGTGACCACCGGACCGAGCAGTCCGATGAGCGCACCACCGAGCGGCGGACCCGCCGCGGTCGCCACCCAGCCGGTCCCCTCGAAGCGCCCGTTCGCCACCAGGAGTTGATCGCGCGGAACGAGATACTTCAGATACGCGCCGGACGCCGCGGCGAAGGCGATATTCGCGGTGCCGGAGATGACCGAGACGATCAGCAGCTGGCCGTAGGACAGCAGGCCGAGAACGTACGTGACCGGGATGCTCACCATCGCGGCGAAGCGGATCAGGTCCATGGCGATCATCACCGGTCGCTTGGCCCGGTGCTCGACCCATGGTCCGAGCGAGAACGCGACCAGCGCCGCCACCGCGAGCCCGGACGCCTCCAGGAGCGAAACCGCGAAGGTCGGCGAGTGCAACACTCGAACCGCGATCAACGGGAAGGCTCCGAAAGCCATCCACGTGCCGTAGGTACTCACGGCATAGGCCGACCACAGCCAGCCGAAATTGCGCCCCAATTGCACCCGTGTACTCCCTTGCGACAACCGATGTTCGGGTCCATGAATCACAACAGGCGCACGGCCAGGCGATCAAACAACCGCCTTTCGGCGCGCCACAACCATCGGTTGAGCACCCATAGGGTGGAGCGGTGGATACCGAAGCCGTCAGATCGTTCGTCCGGGCCGCCGAGCTCGGACAGTTGCAACATGCGGCCGATGAGCTCGGCGTGACCCAGCAGGCCGTATCGAAGCGGATCGCCGCCCTCGAACGCGCACTCGACATCCGATTGTTCACCCGCACCGCGCGCGGGGTGGAGTTGACCCTCGACGGCCAGGCATTCCTGCCGCACGCGCGCACCATCGTCACCGGTGTCGATCGCGCGATCACCGCGATCAGGCCGGGTTCGCGGGCGCTACGCATCGACGTGCTGGGTCTGCGCTCGGCGCAGGCCGTTGTGCTGCACGAGTATTGGCGGGCGCATCCCGAGGTCGACCTCGACGTGGTGACGCTGCGGGTCGATGATCCGCGCGAGGTGGTGGCCGCGGTCCGGGCGGGCGATATCGACGCCTCGTTCCGGTCGGTCACCGATCCGGGCACGCTGCCGCGGGAGGTGCGGATGATCCACGCCTTCGACTCTCCGTCGGAACTGCTTGTCGGACCTCGGCATCCGCTCGCCGCCGCCCGCACGCTCACACCCGCCCAACTGCGCGGGCATCGGATCTGGGTGCCGGGTATCGCGCCGGGCAGTGAATGGTCGGACTTCTACGATCAGCTCGTCGCCGAGTTCGATCTCCGGATCGATGCAGCCGGGCCGAACTTCGGCAATGAGGTGCTGCTGGATATTCTCGCGGACTCCGCGGAGGTGGCGACCCTGGTGGGTGCGCGTGATCGGTACCTGTGGCCGACCAACCACGATCTGCGCCGGATACCGATCGCGAATCCGACATTGGCGTATCCGCTTTCGCTCATGATGCCGAGCGCGAATCCGCATCCGCGACTGCGGCCGATCATCGACCATTTCGGCGGCCTGACGCCGGTGGCCGAGCCGGTCTGGCGACCGTCCTGGGCGCTTCGACGCTGATCCGCGCTCGGGCCGGAATGTGATGCTCCTATTTGTGTCAAGTCATGCTGCGGCGAGCCATGCTCGGTAGCGTTGGGCGAGTTCGTAATCGGGGTAGGTGCCCAGTTCGGTGCGGCAAATCTTGGTGACGTAGGTGCCCATAGCGGCTGCGGCGATGCTGAGGGGAATGTTCTTGGCTTGCCGTGCTGGGCGCAGGTCTTCGAGTCCGGGGGCGGCCAGGCCGCGGGTGAGGGATTTGAAGACCTCGCGAGCGATCGCGCGTTTGAGGATGCGCAGGATCTCGGCGGGGTTGCGGCCTTTATCACGTTGTGCGCGAACGAATTCGCGGGTGCGGGCGTCGGAGGACATACGGACCAGTGCGATGGTGTGCAGGGCGCAGTTCGCGTGTCTGTCACCGCCTCGGGAGAGCCGGTAGCGGGTGGTCTTGCCCGAGGATGCAGGAACCGGGGCGGTGCCGCATAAGGCGGCGAAGGATGCTTCGCTGCGAAGTCGTTCGGGGTTGGCTCCGGCGGTGATGAGCAGTTGGGCGGCGGTGTTGGGGCCGACCCCGTGCAGAGACATCAGGTGGGGGTTGGCGGCGGTGGCCAGTTCGCGGACCTGTTTCTGGAGATCGTCGGCCTGGGTGGTGAGGAAGCGGTGTCGTTGGGCCAGGGTCTTGAGCGCGGTCAGCACCGCCCGCACGACCGGATCAGCTCTGTCTGGTCGGCAGGCTGCGAGCGCGGTGACCAGTGCTTTGTCCTTCAGGTGCCGGTACTTCTCCCGGATCGCGGCTGGGGCGGTGATGAGCATGTGGTGGATCTGGTTCATCGCGGCGGTGCTGGCTTTGACCGCTGAGCGGCGGGCGTTGTTCAACGCGCGCAGCGCCTCGATCTGCTCGGTCTTGGGTGCGGCGTTCGCGCGCCCGGACAAGACCGCGCGGGCGGCCTGGTAGGCGTCGATGGGGTCGGATTTTCCGTGCATCCGCCGCACGGATCGTTCGGGCCGGATGACCTCGCGGACCTCGATTCCCGCCGCGAGGACCGCGCGGGTGAACCCTGCCCCGTAGGAGCTGGTGCCCTCGATGCCGACGACATCCACAGTTCCGTGGGAGGCCAAGAACTCCAGGGCGTCCCGGTATCCGGTTGCGGTGGTGGGGAATTCGTGATCGCCCAGTTCCCGCCCCACCGCGTCCAGGGCCGCGACGTGGATGGTGTCGGCGTGGGTATCGGCTCCCGCCACGAGCGAGATATTGGTGACCGGCCGCGACGCTGCCATGCTTGATACTGCCTTCCCGTAACGACTTCGGTGGGTCGACGCCGGTCGGGCGAGCAGACAGGACATTGATGAGGCTTCGCCAGGCTCTTATTAAGTCATGTCCGCCCGGCCGGCGAGCGGGAGCCTTGACTACCGATCAGACCAAGTGATGGTCAGCCCAGCAGGGCGACAGTCGGTGGGAGAGATACAGCGGTCAAGGCCCTGAAACATCATCAGTGTCGGTGGGTGCTGTCATGCTGGGCGTAAGTGTCCAGGGTCGCGGAAGAAGGGCTGGCGCAGCATGATTCGCGTGCTCTTGTGTGAGCGGGAACCACTGGTCCGGGTGGGGTTGCGGGCGGTGGTGGGGGCAGAGGCGGGAATGGCGGTGGTCGGGGAGTTCAGTGATGGGCCGACGGCCGCCTCCGCCATGTCGGAGTTGGAGCCGAATGTGATTGTGGCGGATACCTCGGCGCTCACGGGGGCGTCGGGGTGTGCGTCGGGCGAGTTGGTGGAGACGTCGCTGGCGGCCGGTGTTCCGGTCTTGGTGCTGGCGCATCGGGGGTGCCTGGATGGGGCGGCGGCCGCGCTGCGCGCCGGGGCGCGGGGGTTTCTGCTGAAGGATGATCCGCCCGCGCAGATCGCCTATGGGATAAGGGAAGTCGCGGCGGGTAACGCACTGCTGTCGCCGACGGTGACCGCTCGATTGCTCGCCGATCTCATGCCCGTCGAGCGGCCGGAGACGGTGCGGTCGGAGGTGGATCTGCGGTCGGTGCTGACCGCTCGCGAGGTGCAGGTGCTGAGTCTGCTGGCGGGTGGGATGACGGTCGGCGGGATTGCCGAACGCCTGGTGGTGGCGGAGGTGACGGTGCGATCGCATATTCACCATATGCTGCGGAAGTTGGAGCTGGATCGGGCATTTCAGGCCGTGGCGCTGGCGCATGCGAGCGGGCTGCTCAACAGTCGTTGATGGCAAAGTTCCACTATTGACCGACGATATTCGAAGCCTCCATCGATACCGTGGAAAGTCAAGGGAGCGTGCGGAATTCGCATCGCTCGGACTGCACGCACGAGGGGTCGACATGGCGGAGGAAGAACGCGGCGCGGGGCCGGATGGTCGGCCGGAGGCGGGTCGGCGGCGCAGTGCGGATGAGCGGCGTATGGCGGATCATCAACGGGCCGTCGCGGAGTTGGCGGGGCGGTACGCCGCACTCCCCGCCGATCAGCCGGTGCGGTTGGCCAAGCGCAGCTCCAATCTGTATAGGCCCCGGCAGCGGCACCGGGGCGCGAGCCTCGCGGTGCATGGGCTCGATGGGGTTTTACGCGTCGATCCGGTGGCGCGCATCGCCGAGGTGCAGGGTATGGCCACCTACGAGACCATTGCCGACGCCACGCTCGCGCACGGCATGCTGCCGTCGGTGGTGCTGGACTGCAAGACCATCACCATCGGCGGCGGGGTGGCGGGTACCGGGGCGGAGTCCTCCTCATTCCGGGCCGGACTGCCGCACGACAGCATTCTCGAGATGGATGTGCTCACCGGTGACGGCCGGGTGCTCACCGCTACGCGGGACAATGAGCATTCCGATCTGTTCCACGGAATGGCGCACTCGTACGGCTCACTGGGCTACGCGGTACGGCTGCGGGTGGAGCTGGAACCGGCGAAACCCTATGTGCGGCTGCGGCATGTGCGGCTGAGCTCGGCCCGGGAGTGGGTCTCCGCACTGCGGCGCGTCGATGCCGAGCGGCAGTTCGAGGGGCAGCCGGTCGATTTCGTGGACGGGGTCTACTTCGACTCCGGCGCACTGTATCTGGTGCTCGCGACCTTCACCGACGCACCGCCGTACGTCTCGGACTACACGCGCGGTGCCGTCTACTACCACTCCATTCGGACGCGCTCGGAGGACCACCTCTCTACCCGGGATTACCTGTGGCGCTGGGATACCGACCTGTACTGGACCTCCAAACTCTTCGGCCTGGAGAATCCGGTACTGCGCAGGGTGTGGCCGCGCCGGTATCGCACCGCCGCGGTGCAGCGGCGGCTTCAGATGTGGTTCCGCGCCGGCGGGGTCACCGACCGGGTGCGGGCGGGGGTGGGGCGGCCGGTGGAGTGGGTGCTCCAGGATGCCGATCTGCCGGTCTCGACGGTGCCGGAGTTCCTGGAGTTCTTCCGGCGCGAGGTCGGCATCAGTCCGGTCTGGTTGTGTCCCATGCGATTGCGGGAACCTGCGCTGCTGTACCCGATCGAACCGCGGGAGCTGTATGTGAGCGTCGGCTTCTGGTGGCCGGTACCGCTGCGCCACGGGCAGGCCGCCGATCATCACAATCGGCTGATCGAGCGCAAGATCACCGAACTGGGCGGGCATAAGCCGCTGTACTCCACCGCGCACTACACCGAGGCGGAGTTCTGGGCGCAGTACGGCGGTGACGCCTACCGAAAGTTGAAGGCCGCCTATGACTCCGGTGATCGACTACCCGATCTCTACGACAAGTGCGTGCGGGGGCGGTGAGCGATATGACCAGACCCGATATCGCACCCGGCCCACGCCTGCCCATCGGAGTCCGCCGCTATCGCGCCGATGCCGCGGCCATCATGCGCGAACTGCACCGTGAATACGGCGATATCGCCCGTTTCCGGGTCGGACCGCAGCTCATGCACCAGATCACCGGTCCGGCACTGATTCCGCAGGTGCTGCACGACAAGACGGGAGCCTATCGACGCGGCAAGGTCTACGGTGGCTTCGAACTCTTCTTCGGCAAAGGTTCACTGACCACCGATGGTGAGCAGTGGCGGACCCTGCGCACCGCGGGCCAACCCTTCTTCCGTGCGGGATACCTACGCCCCAATGTGCCGACCATCGCCGCGGTGGTGCGGGATATGTTCCAGCGCTGGGAAGACGCTGGAACACAGGGTGAATCGGTCGATATCGTGCCGGAGATGATGCGGCTGGCCTTCGAGGTGGTCACCCGGGTGCTCTGCGGTATCGATATGAGCGATCGGGCGACGAAGGTGGTGCCGACCATTCGAGAGGTGCTCTCCGCCATGTTCCCCGGCAGCCCGGAACAGCTGCTACCGACCTGGCTACCCGGGCCGGTACGGCAGCGGGTACGCAACACCCAGGCGGTGCTCGACGGGGTGGGAAGCTCCCTGATCACGGCGCATCTGGAGGGCGGGCTACCACCGGATCGCTTGGTGGGCGGGCTCTTCGACGCCATCGATCCGGCGACGGGAGCCCCGCTGACCCGGCGGCAGATCATCGACGAACTGAAGACCTATCTGCTCGCGGGCCATGAGACCACCGGCTGCGGTCTGGCCTGGACCCTGCACGAATTGGCCGCACATCCCGAGGTGGCCGCGCGCCTGGCCGCCGAGGTCGACCAAGTGCTCGACGACCGCACACCGGAGGCGGCGGATCTCGCTCGCCTGCCCTATCTTTCGCAGGTGGTGGACGAGGCACTGCGGCTACACCCGCCGATTCCGATGTTCCCGCGCGAGACCACCCGGGAGATAGAGATCGGCGGCTACCGAATCCCGGCCGCCACAACGCTTTTCATCAGCTCCCACACCGTCCACCACGATCCCCGGCACTGGCCCGATCCCGATGCCTTCGATCCCGATCGCTTCGCACCGGACCGCCCGAAACCCCTGCCCTACACCTACTTCCCCTTCGGCGGCGGCGCGCGCCGCTGCATCGGAGCGCCCCTGGCGGAGCTGGAGATCCAGGTGGCGGTGGCCATGATCCTGCAGCGCTACCACCTCGAACCCCAGCCCGGACACCCGGTCCGGGAGCAGTCCCTCATCTCCCTGCGCCCGCGCTTCGGACTACCGATGATCATCACCAGGCGACAGACCCGAGTCGATCGATGAACAGGCGTTCGGCTATCTACCGGTTGGTCAGGCCCCGGGTAAGGAGTGACGGCTGTGAAACAGGGACGGCCCGCCGGAACACTCCGGTGGGCCGTCACTGTCATATGTCGGGCATGCGCCTCGAACTAGGCGGCGCTTCCGCTCGCCTGCGACATGATCGTGGTGAAGATGTTGGCGATAACTTCGAGCAGTTCCATCGGGGACCTCATCAAGCTGGAAAGTGGGCCACCGCAGCCTCATCGACTCCCGTGTACGGCGGGTGTCCGGAGGGTGAAGAGCCCGGGGCGTTCTGCACACATGCGGCAAATGACTGATGTGACCGAATTTGTGTAACGCCCCTCACATACCGCTGTTACCGTGGCGCTACCCGCCGCGCGCGAGGTGGTGGGCCGCACACTCTCTCGGAGGTGGTCGAGATGGCCTCGGTTCTATATTCGGCACAGCGCCGGATCACCCACGGCGCCGAGGCGCTCCGGGGCTTGAAAACCTTGCGGGACAAGGGAATCACCGATCCGCGCAAGCCGGTGGAGACACTGCGCACCATGTACGAATCACAGGTCTTCGGACCACCCGCCACCGCCCTGCGTCATGCCGCGCGGGTCTGGCCGGACAATCCCGGAATCGCCGATGAGCGCGGTGAGCTGACCTATCGGGAGCTGGACGAGCAGTCGAACGCGGTGGCGCGCGGACTCCAGCGCCTGGGCGTCACCCCGGGCACGGTGATCGGCCTGCTCGCCCGAGATCATCGCGGCCTGATTCTCGCCATGGTCGCGGCGGGCAAACTGGGCGCCCGTGTCGCGCTGATGAACACCGGCTTCGCCAAACCGCAGTTCGCGCAGGTCTGCGAGCGCGAGAACGTGAAGGTGGTACTGCACGACAGCGAATTCCTCGGCCTGCTCGACGCGCTGCCCGCCGAGCTGCCCCGGGTACTCACCTGGGTCGACGACGATGCCGAAATACCTTCCGGCACAGCAACACTCGACACCTTGATCGCGGCGAACGCCAAGGCCGCACTGCCCAACCCCAAGAAGCCGGGCGGGGTCGTCATCCTCACCAGCGGCACCACCGGTCTGCCCAAGGGCGCACCCCGCGACAAGACCTCGCCACTTGCCACCGTGCAGATGGTCGACCGCATCGACTTCCCCGCCCAGGGCACCATGGTCATCGTCTCGCCGATCTTCCACAGCACCGGACTCGCCACCTGGTTGGTCGGCACCGGCCTGGGCAACAAGGTGGTGATGGCGCGCCGTTTCGACGCCGAGCGCACGCTGTCCCTGATCGCCGAGCACCGCGCCGACATGCTGGTCGCGGTGCCGACCATGCTGCATCGAATGGTGGAGCTGGACAAGGAGATTCGCGATAAGTACGACATCTCGGCACTGCGCGGGATTGTGATCGCGGGTTCGGCGCTCTCCCCGGAGTTGTCGATCCGCGCCGCCGAGGCGTTCGGCCCGGTGCTCTACAACCTGTACGGGTCCACCGAATGCGCCATCGCGACCGTCGCCCGGCCGGAGGATCTGGCCGTCGCACCGGGCACCGCGGGCCGCTCCCCCACCACCTGCGAGGTGGCGCTCTTCGATGAGGACGGCAGGCGGATCCGGGCCAAGAATGTCACCGGCCGCATCTTCATTCGCTCCGGTGCGCCGTTCAAGGGCTATACCGACGGACGGCATAAGCAGATCATCGACGGCTATATGTCCAGCGGCGATGTCGGCCACTTCGATGATCGCGGACTGCTTTTCGTGGACGGCCGTGATGACGACATGATCGTCTCCGGCGGTGAGAACGTCTTCCCGCAGGAGGTGGAGAACCTGCTGCTGGAACGCCCCGATATCTTCGACGCGGCGGTGGTCGGCGTGGACGATGTCGAATTCGGTAAGCGGCTGCGGGCTTTCATCGTGCCCGAACCCGGGCAGCGGCCGGAGCCGGACGAGATCAAGGCGTATGTCAAGGGCAATCTCGCTCGCTACAAGGTTCCCCGGGATGTCTTCTTCCTCGATGAACTCCCCCGCAATGCCACCGGAAAACTACTGCGCCGGGTACTGGTCGAGTACGAGGAGCCCGCTCACCCCTGATGTCATCCGCGCCACGACCTGGGCGGTTTATGCGCTACCGGCGGTACCAGAGACCTCAGCCACATCCGCGGCGAGGGTGCTTGCTAGGGTTAGCAGTGCACTGGATCTCGAGGTTGCGGTCCGACAGCCGACTCGTCCGGCAGGGGATCGCGGAAGGTTGTACCCATGTCACTAGCCCTTCCGTCGGCAGGCACGGTTCTTCGCAAAGCGGGTGATGCGGCGCTCAGCGTCAATGCCATGGTGCGCGGGGGTTTGTTCAATCCACTGCGCCCGGATCAGGCGGTGCGGTCGGCGGTCAATGTGCTCAAGTTCGGGCCCTTCGCGGGCGCGGTCGTGCACGCCGCCAATACCAATCCCAAATCGGCGGCGATCGTCGACGAGCGCGGTGAGTTGACCTTCGAACAGCTGGACAAGCAGTCCTCCGCTTTCGCGCGCGGACTCGCGGCGCAGGGCTTGAATCCCGGTGATGTGATCGGCGTACTCGCCCGTGATCACCGCGGCATGGTGCTCACTCTGGTCGCCGCCGGCAAGCTCGGCGTGCGCGCGGTGCTGATGAACACCGGTTTCGCCAAGCCTCAGTTCGCGGATGTGGCGGCGCGCGAGAAGGTCAAGGCGGTGCTGCACGACAGCGAGTTCTTCGATCTCATGAGCGCCATTCCCGAGGACATCCCGCGCATCCTGACCTGGGTGGATGAGAAGGACAATGCCGACCCGTCCATTCCCACCATCGATTCGGTGGCGGCCGGGCAGTCCACCGCGGCGCTGGCTCCGCCCGAGAAGCCGGGCGGCATGGTCATTCTGACCAGCGGCACCACCGGCACCCCGAAGGGCGCGCCCCGCGATAAGGTCAGCCCCTTCATCACCGCGCAGTTCCTGGATCGAATTCCCATGCCGCGCAACAGCACCGTGGTGATGGCCGCGCCGATCTTCCACGCCACCGGGCTCTCGCAGTTCACCATCTCCATCGCGCTGGGCAATCGAGTCGTATTCCAGCAGCGGCGATTCGATCCCGAGACCACCCTGGCCAATATCCAGAAGTTCCGGGCGCAGGGCCTGACCGTCGTCCCGACCATGCTGCAGCGCATTCTGGATCTGCCGCCCGAGATCCTCGCGAAGTATCAGCCGTCCGAGACGCTGCGGGTGCTCTTCGCCGCCGGATCGGCCATCCCGCCGGATGTGGTCACCCGCACGCTGGACTACTTCGGCGATTCGCTCTACAACGTGTACGGCTCCACCGAGTGCGCGGTCATGACCGTGGCCACCCCGTCCGAACTGCGTAAGGCGCCGACCACCGCGGGTAAGGCTCCGGTCGGTATCCGCATCGCGCTGTACGACGAGAACCGCAAGCGCATCTCCGCGCCGAATGTGACCGGCACGATCTTCATCGAGAACGGGCACTCGTTCAAGCAGTACACCGACGGGCGCACCAAGGAGTATGTGGACGGGCTCATGTCCAGCGGCGATGTCGGGCACTTCGACACCGACGGCCTGCTGTTCATCGATGGACGCGATGACGACATGATCATCTCCGGCGGCGAGAACGTCTTCCCGCAGGAGGTGGAGAACCTGCTCTCCAACCGCCCCGATGTGCTCGAGGCGGCCGTGGTCGGCGTCGAGGACCGCGACTTCGGAAAGCGGCTGCGCGCCATTGTGGTTCCGGGTCCGGACTCCAAGCGCGATGTGCAGGAGCTCAAGGATTATGTGAAGGAGAACCTGGCGCGCTACAAGGTGCCGCGCGAGGTGATCTTCCTCGATGAACTCCCGCGCAATGCCACCGGCAAGCTGTTGCGCAAGCCGCTCATCGAAATGAGTGTTCCCACCGAGTAATTCCGGATGGCGGCGAGTATGCCGGGGCGGAGAATCGGCCCCGCATTCTCGGCTATTATCAGCGCGTGAGTTTCGAGTCCGGCCGGTCCACGGCGCATATCCGCAGTGATGCTGCGGTATTGCGCGGTGGGTCGGCCGGTTCGATTTCCGGGGCGCTGGCGGTCGCCGCGCACGGTTGGATCTCCGGGGCCGCGCCCTTGGAATCCAGTGCGCTGACGCTGCTGGTCGCCGCCTCGGCGGCGGTGGGTGCGCTGGTCGCCGGTATCGGCGCGCTGCGCACCACCCGGCTCGGACTCGTGGTCGCGCTGATCGGCGGGCAGTTGCTCGGCCACTTCAGCATGATGTGGGGGTCACCTGGCAGCAGCGGGCAGCACCATCACCACGCCTCCATGTGGAGCCCGGCCATGCTGGCCGCGCACGTCTGCGCCGCCGGTGTTGCCGCGGTATTGATTCTCGGAGCCGAGGCCGCCTATCGGATAGCCAGCACAGTGCTGGATTGGGCGCTGCCCGTACCCATCGCACTGCCGGTCCTGACCGGACCGCCGCGGTTGCCGATCGCGTATCGCGATCGGGTCGTGCTGCGTGTGCTCGCGGCCGATGCCTTCCGGACCCGTGGTCCACCCGCTTTCGTTCGAGTCTGAATTCACCTCTCCTCGAACATCGGAAAGTCCGCTCGTGACAATCACAGAGAGCGGTGCCGTCGACGCGGCACCGCCTATTTCGCCTGCCCGGAATTCGGAATCTCCCCCACCCGGGGAATCGACAAAACGCAGTGCGGGCAATGCCATTCAGGCGTTGCTGCTGCGACTGCATTTCTATGCCGGTGTATTCGTCGCACCGTTCATTCTCATTGCCGCGGTGACCGGTGCGCTCTATGCGATGTCACCGACGCTGGAGTCCATTACCGATCGCGGTCTGCTGCACACCGAGTCGACCGGACCGGCGAAGCCGCTCGCCGAACAGGTCGCCGCGGGCACCGCGGTGCGACCGGGCCTGCCGCTGATCGCGGTCGCGCCCGCGCAGCACACGGGTGACACCACCCGGATCATCTTCGGCGATCCGACACTCGGGGAGTCCGAACGGCGGGCCGTATTCGTCGATCCGGTGACCGCGAAGCCGGTGGGCGACAGTGTCGTCTACGGCAGTTCGGGTGCGCTGCCCACGCGCACCTGGATCGATCAGTTGCATCGGGATCTGCACCTGGGCGATTTCGGTCGCTACTACAGCGAGATCGCCGCGTCCTGGCTGTGGGTGATCGCCCTGGCCGGGCTGGTGCTGTGGATCCGCCGGGTGCGGGCGCGCCGCGAGAAGCGGTCGGCGGGCTGGCTGGTGCGGCCCGATCGATCCCGGCCGCGGGCGCGCGCGCTGAATTGGCATGCGGTGGTGGGTATATGGATTCTGCCGGTGCTGCTGCTGTTGTCGGCCACCGGTATGACCTGGTCCAAGTACGCGGGTGAGAATGTCACCAAGCTGCGCGAGGAGCTGAGCTGGACCACGCCCGCCGTCACCGCCAAACTGCCGGGTTCCACCGGTCCGGCCATGCCCGCCGGTGGTGAACACGACGGTCACGGCAGCGCCGCGCGGAGCACCGCACCGGCGGCGAACAAGGCCGCGCTGGTCGACACCGTGTACGCGGTGGCGCGCGCCAACGGGCTGGAGGGGCCGCTGGAGATCAGCGTTCCGGCCACGGACGACACCGCCTTCGTCGCCAAGGAACTGCGCCGGCCCGGTGTGCTGACACTGGATTCGATCGCGGTGAACGGCAGCACCGGCGTGGTCACCGATGCCCTGCGGTACTCGGACTGGCCGCTGGCCGCCAAGCTGACCAACTGGGGCATCCAATTCCATATGGGGTTGATGTTCGGGCTGCTGAATCAGCTACTGCTGCTTGCCATCATGATCGGCCTGCTCACCGTGGTGGTACGCGGTTACCTCATGTGGTGGCGACGGCGGCCGACCAAGGAGGCCGGCAAGGTGGCGCTGGGTAAGGCGCCGCGCCGCGGCGCGCTGCGGCAGACACCACTCATCGTGCTGACGCCATTCCTGGCGGCGGCAGCCGTGGTGGGCTGGTTCGCGCCGATGATCGGCATTCCACTGCTCGGTTTCCTGGTCCTGGATGTGCTGGTGGGCTTGGTATCCCGCCGCCGCGCCACCGCCTGATATTCGAATCCCGCTGAGCGGCAAAGCCATTGGCCGTGCCGTCGGTACCCCATATCTTCACCCGGATCCCGACGGTCGGGATTCGGATTCTCCGTGCGGAACCTGACCCGCACTGACACAAGGATTTTTCATCTCATGAAGCTCAACACGTTCGTCGCGTCCACCGTCATCGTTTCGAGCGCGCTCGGCATCTGCGCCGGGAACGCGCAGGCCGACGCACCGGACACCGCGATCAACTACACCGTGACCAACTCCGAGACGAACTCGATCGTTCGCACCGATGCCGGTTCGATGGTTGTCGAGGACGGCGTATTCAAGGTGAAGGCGACCGATGGCACCACCCTCGCGGGCACCGAATTGTCTTTCCGCGTAGACGATTTCGTCTTCCCCATCGCGGCCGAGATCAAGGACCGGGTTGCCACCCTCACCCCCCAGTTCGATCTCGCGCACGCCGAGTACAAGCCGGTCGCCCTCCCCTTCGAGGACAAGGCCCCCTGGAAGACCGAGTTCGACCGCGAGCAGGCCGCCTGGAGCCGCATGACCTCCACCATGGGCTTCGGTGCCAGCATCGGCACCCTGGTCGGCGGTATCGGCGGTGCGGCCGTGGGCTGCCTCATCGGCGGCGCCACCCTCGGCACCATCACCGGCGCGCTGACCGCGATGTTCGGCGCACTCGGCGGCGTCGCCGTCGGCTGCATCGTCGGCATGAGCGTCATCGGGTTCCTGGGCACCGTGGCTGGTCAGATCCTCGTGACCGCGCCCGTCGCGATTCTCGCCGCGGCACAGTACTTCACGACGATCAACCAGCCGTTCAACGCTCCGGCCAAATAACCGGATTCCGAACCGGTCCGAAGCGGACGCCATCGTCCGCTTCGGCGGGTGCTCGGCCACCCTCAGCGGGCGGGATGCACGTGTGCGCGCATGCCGTGTGGGCCGAACAGGATGAGTAGTTCGACCGGACCGCCGTCGGCACTGCCGAGCCAATGCGGTTGGGAGGTGTCGAATTCGGCGACCTCACCAGGTGGCAGGGTCAGGTCGCGGTCACCGAGGACCAGGCGCAGGTGGCCGTTGAGGACATACAGCCATTCGAAGCCTTCGTGGGTCTGGGGTGTCGGTTCGAGTGGTTCGGACTGCGCGGGAAGGATCATCTTGAAGGCTTGAATGCCGCCCGGGCGGCGGGACAGCGGGATGAAGGTCATCCCGTACCGCCGGATCGGCTTCAGATGGATACGCGGGTCGCCGGTGTGCGGGGCCCCGACGAGATCGTCCAGCGGGACGTCGTAGGTGCGGGCCAACGGCAGCAGCAATTCCAGGGTCGCCCGGCGCTGCCCGCTCTCCAGCCGGGACAGTGTGCTCTCCGAAACCCCCGTGCGAGTGGCGAGTTCGGCGAGGGTGAGGCCGCGGGCGCGGCGCAGGGCGCGCAGTCTCGGTCCTACCGCGTCGAGTACGTCGCCGGTTTCACGATCCACGGGGACATCTTGCCGGAACAGCAAGATCGCGTGCCAAAGGGTGGTGGACCTGGCGACGATGAGCCCGTGACCATCACAATGCCGAAGCCCGGGTTCGGCCGATTCGCGCACGCGGCGGTGAGCATCGTGCTCGCCCTGCTGATCGCGACGGGCGCCACCGCGTGTACGCCGACCACGCCCGATATCGCGCCCTACGCAACCGCGACCGCGGGAAACCCCGCGTTCGAGAACACCTTTCGACATGAGTTCGCCGAGGTTGACGGTGTCCGTATGCACTACGTGGCCGGGGGCAGCGGATCACCGGTGGTCTTGATCCACGGTTGGCCGCAGACCTGGTTCGGTTGGTGGCCGATCATGCCCGCGCTCGCCGAACAGCACACCGTGTACGCGATCGACCTCCCCGGGCTGGGTGACAGCAGCGGATCGCCGACCGGCTATGACAAGGCCACGCTGGCCCGTTATGTGCACACCCTGATCGCCGACCGGCTCGGCATACGAGATGCCAGGATCGTCGGGCACGACTTCGGCGCGGCCGTCGCGTTCGAGTACGCCGCGCAGTTCCCCGCCGATACCGCACTCCTGGGCTACCTCGACCTGCCACTACCCGGACCCGCGATCGACGCGGCGACCTACCGCTCGCTGAGTTGGCATATCGCCTTCCATTCTCAACGGCGCGTCCCCGAAGCGGTTGTCGGCGAACATGTTCGGGAGTATCTGGCGCTGTTCTATCCGCAGGTTTCCTACGGCGGTTCGGCCTTCGGTGGCACCTCGGATCGATCTCCGTTCACCGACGCCGAGGTCGACGAATTCGCACGCACCTACAGTCGGCCCGAGGTGCTGACGGGCGGCTTCGAGCTCTACCGAGCCCTCGACAATGATGTGCGGGACACGGTGGCGGCGGCGCCGACACAGGTGCCGACCCTGCTCATGACCGCGCAGGGGCAGCTCGACGCGGTACGGGCCACCGTCTCCCCGCGCATAGCCAATATCGTGCGGGCGGTGGACGTCCCGCATGCGGGGCATTGGCTGGTCGAGGAGAATCCGCGGTTCGTCACCGCGGAGCTCCAACGCTTCCTCGCCTGATATGGGATGGCGGACGAATCCGCTATCCGAACAGCTGCCAGTGCAGTGCCCAGGGAAGAAAGGCGAGGCCGGTCAGCAGCAGTGCGGTGAGTTGAATGCGTTGCGCGCCGGGGACCTTGCTTCTCGCCCGGGACCAGTGGGCCGCCACGGCGATGACCGATACCAGCACCGCGACCGCGAGTAGGCGGAGCAGCAGCCAAGGCAGGGGCTGACCGGATATGACTGTGCCCAAGGATATTCGCGTACCCGTCGCCAACACCCAGATCACATAGCCGACCGTGCCGAGCACCGTCAACAGTCCCAACGAGGACAGCGCGCGGGCGGAGCGGCGGAGCGGGCGTGGCAGTTCGGAGGGGCCGCGCCGCAGCAGTATTCGGGCGAGTGCCGCGAGAGCGGGCAGCGCGAAGCCGAGCAATAGCACTGCGAGCGCGGCGTATTCGTAGCCGGGCCGACCGACCGGGGCGACGGTGCCCGCGGCCGGATGTGGAGCCTGCGCGGCGCTCGACGGCGGGGCTTGGCCCGCGGCGACCCGATGTACCCAGTCGGTGATCACGTCGGCGTAGCCCGGGACCAGTTCACCGAGTGGTTTGCCCTCGAACAGGTCCCCGCCGACGCGGTCGAAACCGTCGGTGCTGCGGTGTCCGTTATGCCCCGCTCCCGGAACGAAACCCGTAGTGACGGAGTTGTTTCCGGCCCGCGCCAGTTCCCGCTGAAAGACCTCGGCGCTCTCGGCCGCGGGCACCTTCACATCATGCTCACCCCACAGCGCGAGCACGGGCACCCGCACCCTGGACAGCACCGCACCCGGATCGAAATCCGCCTCGGGAAACACTCCGGTCCCATCGATGAACTGCGCGCCCGCCCCCGCGACCGCATCGGGTAGTGATCCCGAAACCCCCTGATGCGCCAGCTGATTACGCAGATACCAGGTCTGCGTGCGCAGCGGGCTGCGCCCGGAACCGCCGATGGTCACCACATACGCGATATCGCCGGAGCGCGCCGCCGCGAGCGGTGCGACCCAGCCTCCTTCACTGAAGCCCCACAACCCGACCGAAGTGGGGTCCACATCGGCCCGCTGCCGCAGCACGGTAACCGCCGCGACCGCATCATCGGCGAGCACGGAGAAGTCGCGATGGTTGGTCGAGTAACCCACCGTGCGCTTGTCATAAACCAGCGTGGTGATCCCCGCCGCCGCGAAAGCCCGTGCCTCCATGGAGTATTCATCGCGCGGCCCCGCCCCCGACCCGTGCACCAGCACAATCCCCGGATGCCTCCCCGGGTCAGCGGGCCCGTACACCGTGCCGTGCAGCATCACCCCATGACTTTCGAACGACACCTCCGACAGCACCGTATTCGCCTGTGCCGGTTGCGCATCCGCCACCGATGACGTCACCCCCATCCCCACCGCCGCAACCCCGAGAACCATTAGCAGACCCGCGAGCCCGCGATGCAATACACGCATGACCGCAACGTATCGGCCGATTTCTCATCGGCCATCACCCTGCGGTATCAGACCACCCAGCAAAAGCGAAACAACATCATTTCAATTCTCCTGCGGAGGTTGACCATCGGCCGCTACTGTCCCGACCCGAAGGGTTCAATGGAGAAAATTGGAGGGGTACCGCTGTGATTTTCAGAAAATCACTGCTGTTCGCGCCTGTCTTGGCACTGACCACCGTGATGTCCGCGGTGTCCGGTGCGGGCACGAGTAGCGCCGACGATATGTCGCTTTATCATCCCAGCTCGGGCTGGGCGCAGAGCCTGATGGGACTGGGGAACGTCACCTCCACAGGTGCGGGGGTGACGATCTACGTCATCGACGGCGGGATGCGGGTCGACCTCCCGGAGTTCGGGGGTCGCGCGTCGATCGCGTACGACTACTACGACCAGGTCAACAAGTCCGGAAATTACACCTACGCCAACGGCGTGGACGACCATGCGACGCAGGTCGCGGTCGCCGCGGCGGGATCCACCTGGGGAATTGCCAAGCAGGCCACCATCAAAGCCGTGAAGGTCAGCAACTGCGCAGGCGATTGCTACGACATCAACGCCGAGATCGCCGGAATCAATTGGGTGAAGGACAATCATCAGGGTCCTTCGGTAGCGGTGATCACGTCGAATACGACTCGGCTGAATGATTCGTCGGAGGCATTGCTGAACGCCGTGAACGCACTCGCCGCGGCCAATGTGTTCGTCGCGGTCTCGGCCGGAAACGTCGATACCGCAGAACTGGCGCCCACCCCGACCTACAACGCGTGCTTCAACCCACCGGCCAATGCGGCGGGTCCGATGGTCGTCGCCGCCAGCGATGCCAGCGATCTCGATGTGTGGAGTGAGATCACCCCACCGCACCCGCCGACGCAGCAAAAGATCTGGACTTCGGCGTACGGCGGCTGCGTCGACATCTTCGCGCCGGGCCAATGGATCGATACCAAGTTCACGACCGGCGCGGACACAATCCAATCCGGCACCTCGTTCTCCGCGCCGTATGTGGCGGCCGCGGGCGCGCTGTACAAGCAGAAGTTCGGCGATGCCGCATCGCCCACCATCAAATCATGGCTGATACAGCATGCGGCCCCGATGAATCGGCTGCACGCCAGTTGGATCTACGGCAGCGACCCGAACGCTCGGTTGAACCTCAACGGCCTCTGATCAACTGGGAGAATTCATGAACATCGCATACTCGCGCAGCCGACGCCTAGCTGCCGCAACACTTTTCGCACTTGTCGGCGCCGCGGCCCTCGCCCCGCAGGCCATCGCCCAGGTCGACAACGTCAAACCCCCGGCCGAGACGTACGGCAAGTACCCGTGCGTCGTGCAATGCCAAATCACCGCACACGTCTCCGGCCCCGATGCCAACGAGCCGGTGACCTTCTCCGTCAACGGCAAGGAGATCGGCACCGCCACACCGAAACCCGAGAACGGCGACAAGGGCAAGCTGACCGCCTCGATCGAGTGGGCCGCCCCCTCGAACGGCGACTTCGTCATCACCGCTTCCCAAGGCGCGGACAAGAAGTCGAAGTCGACCACCTACACGGTGAATGTCGACGTGTCCGAGACTTCCAAGAAGAAGTAGGGCGTACCGAGCGGACGGCGAGACCTACTCGGTGTCGTCGTCCGCGCCGGTGAGTTGGGGGACGGGGCGGAGGCGGACCCAGGCGAAGAAGATGAGGCCCACGACGGTCATTCCTATTCCGGCCCATAGGTTTACGTTGATGCCGCCGGTTTTGGCGCGTTGGAAGTCGGTGCTGTAGGCCAGGCTCACGACTATGAGGATCACGCCGTAGCAGGCCAGGAGCCCGCCGACGATGGTGCGGATGTCGAACAGCATTTGACGCCTTTCCTATCCGACGAAAATGTTGAGGAGGATGACCATTACCAGGGCGATACCGGCGAGCAGGGCGGGGCGCTGGTACCAGGGGAGGGTGGCGGCGTCCGCGTCGGTGCGCATGGCCTTGGGGGTTTCGGAGTAGACCAGGCCGACCAGCTCGGCGACCGGTTTGGGTTTCGACACCTGGGTGACGATGACGCTGATGACGATGTCGACCACGAAGGCGATGCCCGCCGCCACGAAACTCGTTCCCTGGCCCGACAATTCGAAGACATGCGCCTTGCTCAGAATGAAGATGAAGATGGCGGCGGCGGTACCGCAGACCAGGCCCACCCAACCCGCTGCGGGCGTCATGCGCTTCCAGAACATGCCGAGGATGAAGGTCGCGAACAGCGGCGCGTTGAAGAAGCTGAACAGGGTCTGCAGATAATCCATCATGTTGGAGAAGTTGCCCGCGATGAAGGCGGTGCCGACCGCGCCGAGCGTCGCGCCCACGGTGGCCAGTCGGCCCACCGAGAGGTAGTAGTGGTCGGGGCGGTCCGGCTTGATGTACCGCTGCCACAGGTCGTAACTGAAAACCGTATTGAAGGCGGAGACATTGGCGGCCATACCGGCCATGAACGCCGCCAGCAGTCCGGCCAGCCCCACCCCGAGCAGACCGTTGGGCAGCACATCCTTCATCAGGTAGAGCAGCGCCTGGTTGTAGGTGACATCGCCCTTGTAATCCGGATTCGCCGCCACCTGCGATTTGAAATCGGCGATCTGCGGCACCAGCACCGCGCTGATCATGCCCGGAATGACGACGATGAAGGGAATGAACATCTTCGGATACGCGCCGATGATCGGAGTGCGCTGCGCCGCCGAGATCGAATGCGTGGCCAGCGCGCGCTGCACCTCCACGAAGTTGGTGGTCCAGTAGCCGAAGGACAGTACGAAGCCCAGACCGAAGACGATGCCGACGACCGAGGCGATATTGTTCGTGAACCCGGTGAGCTCATTACCCGGCCAGGCGTGCAACTGCTCCGCCCCACCCGGCCCCTCGATCACCCTGTCGCGCAATCCATCCCAGCCGCCGACCTGGTGCAGGCCGACGATGGTGAGCGGCAGCAACGCCGCCACGATGATGAAGAACTGCAGCACCTCGTTGTAGATGGCAGCGGACAATCCGCCGAGGGTGATGTACGAGAGCACGATGGCCGCCGCCGCCAGCACCGATACCCAGAGCGGCCAGCCCAGCAGCACATTCACAATGCTGCCCAGCAGGTACAGGTTCACCCCGGCGATGAGCACCTGGGCGACGGCGAAGCTGAGCGCGTTCACCAGATGCGCGCCGGGACCGAAGCGCCGCAGCATGAACTCGGGCACGCTGCGTACCTTGGAGCCGTAGTAGAACGGCATCATGACTATGCCCAGGAAGAGCATGGCCGGCACCGCGCCGATCCAGAAGTAGTGCATGGTCGGCATGCCGTACTCCGCGCCATTGGCGGACATACCCATGATCTCGACCGCGCCCAGATTGGCGGAGATGAAGGCCAGGCCGGTCACCCAGGCCGGTAGTGAACGCCCGGAGAGGAAGAAGTCGATACTCGACGACACTCGTTGGCGGGCCAACCAGCCGATACCCAGGACGAACGCGAAATAGATTGCGACCATCGCATAGTCGATGGGATCGGCATCCAGTCGCAGCTGTGCCGAGGCCACTGCGGTGGCAGCGGGCAGGCTGGCGTCGAACGGCATACGGCTCTCCTGTCGAGAAGATCACGAGATGACGCGGGCACGACTGTAGCGCGCAATACTAGCGGGGTGTTCGCTGACGCCTGGGAGGCGCGGCCCGGCAATTACTCGTGTTCGTTGATTACCAGGTCCAATGCGGTACCTCACGCAATGGATGAAGTTGCTCGTCGGTTTCCGCATGCGAGTTCTGCTGTGCGACCCGCGCACCGAACTCGACATGCTGACGCACGGCTTCGCGGAACTTCTCATCGGCGGGCAGACCCGCCTCGTCCAGGGATTCCAGATAAACCTCGACGAAGCGTTGCCGCTGCTCATCGGTGATCTTCAGGCCGCGATGCCGGTCGATGAGGTACGCGAATCCCAGTTCGCGGCTGAAACGGCCTGGGCCACCGAAGGATTCGGCGGTGAACCAGGTCAGATGATCGACGTGGGTGGGCCGGCGTTCGGGAAAGACCTGACTCAGCACGGGGTCGGCCAGTGCCTTGTCGTAGAAGATCTCCTCCAGGCGGTGCAGGGCCTCATCGCCACCGGCGAATTCGTACAGGCTCTCCATGGGCTCGCTCGTTCCTGGTATGCGAGTGGATCTGACCGGTATTCAGGCTAATCCCGGACAGCGGCGAGCGTGCGCTATTCGATCCGGCGCGCTCCCGCCGCAGGGGTCACCGCGAAACTGCGGGGCGCGGCGAAACGCCTGCGTGCGAAGGCATCTCGGACCGTGGCGACGACCCTATCGGTCCGCTCGGAATCCACCAGCGCGATTATGCTGCCGCCGAAACCACCGCCGACCATGCGCGCCCCGTAGGCCCCGGCGACCAACGCGGCCGCCACCGCGGTATCGAGTTGCGGTGCGGAGACCTCGAAATCGTCCCGGAGTGAGGCGTGCCCGGCGGACAGGTCGGGACCGATCGAGCGCGGATCAGCACCACCACGCAATCTTTCGGCTACGCGCAGCACCCGGGCGTTCTCGGACACCACATGCCGAGCGCGACGGCGCAGCACCGGGTCCGAGAGCCGGTCCACCTCGCCGCCGGTCGCATCCCGCAGGAAGGGCACGCCGAGTTCACCGGCGGCCGTGGCACATTCGGCGCGCCGCTTGGTGTACTCACCATCGACCAGTCGATGCGGACTGCCGGTGTCGAAGACCAGCAGGCTCAATCCGAATCGCTTCAGATCGAACGGGATCTGCTCGTACGCCCGGCTGCGCACATCCAGGAACAGCACATGCCCGGCGGTGCAGAGCATGGCCGCGGATTGATCCAGGATTCCGGTGGGCACACCCACGTAGACGTTCTCCGCCGTGCGCGCCATATCGATGATCTCGGCGGCGGAGACGCTGGGCGCGAACAGATCCCGCAGTGCGATGGCCACCGCACAGGACAGCGCCGCCGAGGAGGAGAGCCCCGCGCCCATGGGCAGGTCACCGTCCAATTCGAGTTCGGCACCGGGCAACTCGTGACCGCGGCGCACGAACTCGCGGATCACGCCGAGCGGATAATGCGCCCAGGTGGGCAATTCGGACCAGCCAGCGGCGGCCAGCGCGGAGAGCGCGATCTCGACCTCATCGCTGGGGGCCTGTCGCGAGCGCAGCCGCACCTTCCCGTCCGGGCGCACAGCCGCGGTGCAGGTCACGCCCATCGGCAGCGCGAGTGGCAGGACGTAGCCGTCGTTGTAATCGGTGTGCTCACCGATGAGATTGACCCGTCCGGGAGCGAGCCAGCGCCCGGCCTTGGATCTCTCGAGGGATCCGGCCACTTCAGCTCCCCTCCGGAGAGTCGTGCGGTACGTCGGGTTCGATCAGCAGGGAGCATAGCGAGTCAAGCGCCCCGCGATCCTGCGGGTTCATCGGACTCCCGTACGCGATGCGACATTTCGTGCCATGATCGACTCGGTTGCCCAGATCTCGATGGCAGCGCCTCTCCCCCGTGGATACTGCCGCCGCCGGCTGGGACCTATGCTCGTACAACACTCGGTTCGTGATCGCCGTGTTCGGGGCCAGTGGATCCACTCGTGATCCGTGGTAGCACAGGCGATTACAGACCGATTGGCACGGTCTCGAAGAAGCAGATGCATTGGGGACGGAGCGGACAAGGGGGGCTGGTGGGCACAGACGAACAACCGGCCGGTCGGCCCGGTAGACGGTTACGAGTCTGTTGGCGTTCATTGGGGTTCAGCTGCGGGGTGCTGATTCTGGCACTGCCCTTGGTGGTCGACAACCGCATGATGGCACTGATCACCCTCTACGCATCGGTCGGTATCGCACTGGTCATGATCGGTGCGGGCGTGCACCGATTCCGGCCGCAATTCCCCCTGCCCTGGTATCTGCTCTCGGCCTCGGCCGTGCAATTCACCATCGGCACCACCCTGCGCGAGGTCACCGACTGGCATCAGCACCCCTTCGATGATCTGTTCACCCTCGGCGGCTACTGCTGTATCGGCGCGGCCGCCGTGCTCTGGCTGCGGCCGCGACAGAACAGCACCGATCACGATCTACTGCTGGACTCCGGCCTGATCGGACTCGGTGCGGCGCTGCTGTCCTGGACCTTCCTGATCTCACCCATTCTGCATCGAGCGCACGGCTTCAATTTCACCACCGCCACCGCCATCACCTATCCGGTGATCGACGCCCTGCTGCTGACCGTTGTCGCGCATTCGGTGGTCACCTCCGCGCGCTCGGAAACCTCACTGCGCCTGGTGTATCTGGCCATGCTGGTCATTCTGGCGGGCGACCTCGGCTACAACCTGGAGACGGCCGGATCGGCCGATCTGAGCCGCCAGATCCTGCTCATGCCGGTACAACTCGCGTACACGCTGATCGGCGCGGCGGCCCTGCACCCCACCATGGTCGTGCTCGGCGGGCCCCGCGATATCCACGCGCATCGATCCCGCCAGCGCGCCAGCATCATCGCCATAGTGATGATCGTGGCCGCCCTCGTACCGGTGGTCGGCTCCAGCCTCGATCTCATGGACCGCGTGGTGGTTTCCTCACTCTTCGCCCTACTACTCGGCGGCGTGCTGCTACGCAGCGAACGCGCCATCGAACGCAGCGCCCGCAGCGAACGGCGCGCGCAGTACCAGGCGGACCACGATATGCTCACCGGCCTCCTGAACCGCGCCGCCCTGCTGCGGGCGCTGCATCGTAATAGGGACCGGTGGGGTGATCAGCCGCTCGCCCTGCTCTTCATCGATCTCGACGGATTCAAACGGGTCAATGACAATTGGGGGCATGCGGTCGGCGATGAGCTGATCGCCAATGCGGCGGCACGAATTCGGCGCATTATTCGACGCGATGACGCCGCCGCGCGTTATGGCGGTGACGAATTCGTGGTGCTCGCCCCACTCGGCCGACAGCAGGCGCTGCTGCTCGCCGAGCGACTATTGGCCACCCTCGGTGAACCGTTCGAACTCAGCGCCGCCGAGGTGCGTATCGCGGCCAGCATCGGAATTGCCTGCAGTGGCCCGCGCGGGGGCGATACCACGGTGTATGAGCTTCTGCGCGAAGCGGATTCGGCTATGTACCATGCGAAGGAATATTCGCTGGGGTACGTTTTCCATGCCGATCTCAGGCACGGCCACCCGGAGTCCGGTCCGCGCACGTGGCACCGGGAGTCCGCGGTCTGACATCGTAATCGCTGTCACCGCACGGATATTCGGGTATTTCAATGATTTCTTCCACACGTGGGTATCGACTACTCACCGCCACCGTAGCCGCTACGGCCACTCTCGCCATGGGCGCGGCGGGCGTTGCGAACGCGACACCGATCGAGCTCGAAACAGCGCCGGTGGCCACCGAGGCAGCCCCGGCGGGCGGCGATATCGCGCTCGGCTCCGGCTCCGGCTCCGGCTCGCTCTCGGCGGATCCGGGCTCGGCCTCGGCGGCGCTCTCCGGCTCGGCCGGAAGCGGTTCGGGCGCAGGCAGTTCCAACCCGTATTGGCCATACACCGGTTCGGGTACGCCGAACAGCGGTTCGGCGGGCTGGGGCGACCGCATCGGGCGCATGGGCCCGGATCTGGCGGCCGGCCTGGACAACCTCATGCGCGCGCTGGGATTCCGGCCGGGCAATGTTCCCACTGCCCCGGCGCCGGAACCTCCTGCGGCCGAGGGCTAACCGGCCAGTTCGTCGAGGAGTCGACGAGCGTTCTCGAGTTCGGCCTGTAGCTGCTCGACCTTGGCACGCTGGGTCAGTCGCACCGCCTCGAGCACACCGTCGACCACCTCGGCGACCTCCGGATGCAGGAGCTTGGCCGCCTGCGATACGGCCGAGCCGGGTACGGACAGACCCTTGATGGTGCGCTTCTTGCCATTGACGACGTCCAAGGTCCATTCGCCGTCGGCGGTGCCGCTGAGGGTCACCACGACCTCGGGGTCCTTGGGCTTCTTCGCGGCGGCCGCATTGCGGGCCGGACGTGATGCGGCACCGGCAGCGGGTTTGGCGGCGGCCTTGGGGGCCTCCGGCTGCACCGCTGACGAGCTGGAATCGGTAGCGACGGGTGCGGTTTCCGGTTTCGGAGCAGGCGGCGTGCTGGGGGCGGTCGGCGGTGTTGCGGCAATGGTCGCGGGCGACGGCATCGTCACGTTGGGGTCCTTCCTGGTTGCCGTTTTCTGTTTCGCACCGGCGGCGGGCTGCTGCCGGGCCGGTTTGGTCAGGGTCACCTCGGTGGGGCCGAACGAAAGCACATCTTTGGAACCGGTCGGCTTCACCTGCAGGAAATCACCCTCGGACGGATCACCGAGCGAGATCACCTTGCCGGAGCGGCCTTCCGGTACGCCGACCGCTGCCGCCGTGAACCACACCATCGGCGGACGGCCGGCATCGATCTGCTCGGCAATCTGCCGAATCTCTGTCTCCGACAAGGGCAGTGGCTTGGTGCTACGGGACGACATGGGACTCTCCGGGCGGACGGTTGGACATCAGCGTGCACAGAGCATGCCCCATGGCACCGACAAATCCACATCCGGAGAATTCACACCGCCACCGACGCACTGGTCAGTGAACTATTGGCAATTCCGACTTGTGCGGCCCACCGAGCATGGCCGGCGGTCCGATCGTAGGCGCACAGCACCCGGCGCGCGCAACTTTCCGAGCTCGGGACACCCGCATATGTGCGGCACGACACTGCTCCACCGTGCGGCTCAGAGCTGTTCGACACCGCGCAGTACACAGCGCACGCTCTGCGGCCGAGTGACCGGATCGAGCCGGGTCTCGGTGGTGAAGTCCTGGGTCGCGCCCGGTGCCACGGTCACCTCGGTGCTGGTCCGCTCCAGGACGGTGGACTCCACCGTCAGGAAGCTGATCACCACCAGGTACCGATGCTCGACCTGATCCCGGTTGCTCACCACCGCGGTGGCTTGCCAGCCCACCGGAGTGCCACCGCATCCGGTGACGAACGCGCTGCGCTGCATTTCCGTGCTGCTGTGCGCCGAATCGGATTTGCCGGAGCCGTCGACCTCCGCGGTCGGTGTACCCGCCCGGGCACACCCCGCCAGCACAGCCGCGCATCCACCCAGAACACCGACGAGCCTCAGGTAGGGGGCGATCATGAATCTCCCTTTCCACCGCGCACTTCCGTGCCACAATCCCAGCCGCCCCCGCAACTCTGTTGCCGCTAATTAGCCGCGCGCCGAGATTACCGCGACCTGAACCGCGTGTCGTCACATGACACGTAGGGCGTGTCGCGAAGGTGACACGAACTCAATGCGCGCCGAGCACCTCGAGCACCCGCCTGGCCTGGTAATCCGCACCCAACTGATTGGGGTGGAACGGTACCGCGAGACCGAACGGAGTGCCGGAGAACGGGATCAGCCCCTCCACCCAGCGCGTGCCGACCGGCTGGCAGGCATCATGTCCGGAACTGCCGCTATAGGTGTCAACGAAGTCGACGCCGCTGCTCGCCGCGACTCGGGCGAGCATGTCGTGGAGTTCGATGAGCTTGCTACCCAACCAGATCGCATCGGGATCGGAGATGGGGATCATCGGGAAGCAGCCGCCGGTGGTGCCGATGCCCTCGAAGTAGTCGAGCAGCAGGATGCGGGCGTGCGGGGCACGCTCCCGAATACCCGCGACGGTCGCGGCAACCCGTGATTCGGCGCGCGCGATGTTCTGCGACATACGATCGACGCCGTTCACGATCATCTCGTTCCGGCACGGCGTCGCGGCGGGATCGACTGTCACGCAATCCGTTACCGTCGCGGCGAGATCCGCGTCATTGCCGCCGATCTCGAGCGTGACCAGATCGGTGGTGACGGTCAGACTGTCGAACTGCGGCGGATTGGTGCCGAGCGCGGTGGCCTGCGGAGCGGTCATATTCGCGGTGACCGCACCCCCGCAGGTGGCATCGCGAAAGACCGGCACCGCCAGCGCCGCCGCGATCTGCTTCGCGTAATTGTGGACGCTCTGTACACAGTTCACCGGCGTGAACGCCGTGGTGACCTGACTCAAAGTGGCATCGGCCGCCCATGAATCACCCAGCGCCACATACTCGTTCACCGCCGGTTCGGCCTGTACCACCCCCACCGGAAGTACTGCCGCGAGCGCGGCAACCGTCACCAAGACATGCGAGATCTTCAAGTCATTTCCCCTACGACCGACACCCCGACGATGAACTGGACCATTGTTCAGCTGAGAACTTAGCAGTGGCGCGGGGGTCGTGGCGCGCGGAAGGTCGAATTCACTCGCCGCACACGATCCCAGCAAGGAACGCGTTCCAATCACCCTGAGAGAAGATGAGCGCGGGACCGGCCGGATTCTTGCTGTCGCGAACACCAACCCCGCCCGACTCGAGGTGAGCGACTTCGACGCATTCACCCTGAGCCTGGCTGTATGTGCTCTTGAACCACGTCACGCCGGATAGTTCGCTACTCACGGTCGTACTCCTTCGCTACTCGGGTCACCAGGGTCTGACTGGCCTTGGCGTCGAGACTTGCCTGTTTGATCCTGTCGTACGCCCGATCGTAGAAGCTCACATCATCGGGCTTTCTGAGGTAGATCCCGCCAACTACGTTCTCCAAGAAGATGGTGCGAGGTTCGATCGGACTCCCGTCCGAAGCCCTACCGAAGTCGAGAATTACGAACGGCGGCATGCTGACTCCGCCGGGGAACCCCGCTTCGAAAGGCAGAACCTGCAGAGTGATGTTGGGATGGAGAGCGGTCATTTCGGTGAGATGCCGCAGCTGGGCGGCCATGATCGCGGCGCTACCAACCCGATGGTGAAGTGCGGCCTGGCTGATGACCACATCCATCACTACCGGTTTGGGCCGGGTGAGAATCGCCTTTCGATGTGTCTTCACCTCCACGATTCGTTCGAGTTTCTGCGGCTCGGCGTCCGGCAGCGACTCCCGGGCGAGAGATAGGACGTAACTTGGTGTTTGGAGGAGACCGGGGATCAGGTTCGGCTGGTGTGAGCAGATCGATTCCGCAGCGGTTTCCTGAGCCACATACACATCGAAATCTTCAGGGATGTCACCCCCGTAAGCGTGCCACCACCAATCCTTCTGTGCGGCCTGCATTGCCAGCCCGACAGCGCCATCGATGAGATCCTCTGGGACACCATAGAGTTCACAGATCGCTCTGACATCCCGGGGATTGGGTTTCGCTTTCATCCCCTTCTCCAACCGATGTAGCGCGGTCTGACTCATTCCCGGCACCATGCTTGCCGCACGCTCCAAGCTGTAGCCCGCACCGTCACGCCAGTCCCGGAGACGGCGACCGAGCTGATGGAGGGGCAGCGTCTGACCCACACTCGGCATCGCGCTTCCTTCCGTTTCGGAAGAGCATTTCCTTCCATTCCGGATCGATGTTCGCACAGATAACGGGAGGCCTCCTGGGGTTTCGGAAGATCCGATCCGCATCTTCCGATTCAGAACGGTTCCACAGCATTTGGGGCGCAGGGTTGGTTTCTCAATCGCGGCGACTTCGGAGGTTGTGATGACGAGTGGGGATATTCCAGCCAGGCTGTTCCATCACAAGGTAGATCCCGGCGAAATGGACCCTGCCACAGCGGATATCGCGCGTGAGCTACATCGGGACTGCGGCCGCCCGGGGTGCCGGGTCAAAGAGCGGCTGCATCTGATGGCGGTGGCCGAGGTCATGCCAGGGGCACATCATGTCACCGGATGACATAGCGACCCGTACCGAAATACCTTGGGATATCTGGGCGCTCATTGCCCTGTTCGCATTCTTCGCCGCTATCGCGGTCTGGGGATTCACAGGCGACTACCTAGGTCACCTGTCGAGAGCTGGTGGCGCCCCTCTTCGATTCGCATCCACACGCGGCGGATTCCTCGAAGTCACAGGCGCTGGCCATGGACCGCGAAGGAGATGGCGGTACCGGGGGCAGCATCGGGGCGGCTACCAGACCTGGCACGGCAGGGGTACCCGGGACCCATCCCTGCGTGCGAAGCAACGGAATCCGTCATGTGCGGACCCAGCTCACATCCAATCACTGGATCCCGCAACGGAATCAACGCGGTCGCGTTCGTAGCCCAGGAGTACGTCGTGGGCGACCTCGCCGTCGACGACGGTGACTCGGCTGAAGACCGGGGGGTAGCCGCGGGCCATGACGGTGTAGCGGCCGTCCGCGAGGTTCGGGACCACATAGTGGCCGGTGTCGTCGGTGCGGGTGACGGCAATCAGGTCACCGGCCTCGTCCAGGACGGTGATCTGGGCGTCGGGGACGGCGTGACCGGCGTCGGTGCTGGCCGAGCCCGCCAGGACGGCTCGGGGCAACACCTCTACATCGTGGCGCAGCATTCCGGTGTCGGGGACGGTGAGAGTGCTTGCGGCGGGGCGCATCTGGTCGGCCACCGCGACCAGGGTGTAGGTGCCCGCCAGGACGCCGCGGCAGACGTACGCGCCGTCGGCGGTGGTCACGGCGGAGGCTACGACGTCACCGTAAAGGTCGGTCAGGGTGACCGTGACATCCGCCAGCGGGGCACCGCGCCCCGCCGAGCGCACGGTGCCCGAGATCTCACCCGAACCGATGAGCGCGATATCGAGCTGATGCGAGCGGCGGCCGACCGTAATGGTCACCGCCGCCGGCTGATAGCCGTGTGCGGAGACAATGAGCACGTAGCCACCCGCTCGGGGAGCCCCGATGGAGTACGAACCGTCGCCGTCGCCGAGCGCACGCGAAACCTGGTGCCCACGTTGATCAATCAGCGTCAGCACGGCATCGGCGATCGAGTTTCCATCCTCGCGGTGCACACAGCCGGAAATGGCGAGTCCGGATGGCGGGACGATCCGAAGCTCCTCCGCGGGCAAGGATTCCGGCTCCGGCTCGGATTCGGCCTCGGGCTCCGCGTCCCCCGCGGCGACCGCACTCTCGACGGCCGTCCCCTCGTCCGCCATCCCCTCGACAGCCGCCGGAGTCGGCATATCCTGTAGCGGAATCTCTTTCATGAACATCAGGACGAAGGCGGCCAGTGCCGCGACCGCGGCGGCGACGTAGAAGACCCCGGCCATGGAGTCGGTGAAGCCCATCAGGATGGGGACCCGCAGCTCATCGGGGAGCGCCGCGATTCCGGTGGTATTGCTCTGGATTCGGCCCATCTGCCCGGCGTCGAAGCCGGGTGGCAGCTCACCGCCGAAGGCGCGCAGGATCCGCTTGGGCAGCAGGTTGAACAGGATGGTCAGGAAGATGGCCACACCGAGCGTGCCACCCATCTGACGGAAGAAGGTGGCCGAGGCGGTCGAGACGCCCATATCCGCACGCGGACCGGCATTCTGGGCGGCGATGACGAGGGTCTGCATGCACCCGCCGAGGCCGAAGCCGATGATGCCGCAGTACAGCAGCGGCAGCCACAGCGCGGTGTCGTAGTGCACGCGCGCGAAAAGCACCGAACCGACGGCGATTACGAGTGAACCCAGCACCGGCAGCGCTTTGTAGCGGCCGGTGAATTTGGTGACCAGCCCGGCCAATTGCGCGCCGATCATGATGCCGACCACCAGCGGAAGCATGAACAATCCGGCACGGGTCGGCGAATAACCGCGCACCACTTGGAAATACAGTGGCACCAGCACAATCGCACCGAACATGGCAACGCCCACAATGAATCCGCCGACGATGGCGATACTGAAGGTACCGCTTCGGAACAGCCGCAAGGGAATCAGCGCGGCATCCTTCATCAGCAATTCGACAATCAGGAAGAGTACGAATCCGGCCGCGGCGATGCCGTAGCAGAGCAGTGCCCGATCCGAACGCCAGCCCCACTCCCTGCCCTGCTGGGCGATGATGAGCAGCGGCACGGTCGCGGCGGTCAGGGTGATCGCGCCCAGCCAGTCGGTGCGAATCCGCTGGCGCGGGAACGGCACATCCAGGACCTTCGCCACCACCAGCATGGCGAGTACGCCGATGGGGACGTTGACCAGGAAGACCCAGCGCCAACCCTCCAGGCCGAGCAGGTGATCGGCATTGGAGAAGAAGCCGCCCAGCACCGGGCCCAGCACCGTGGCGATACCGAAGACCATCATGAAATAGCCCTGGTAGCGCACCCTTTCGCGGGGTGGCACGATATCGCCGATAATTGTGAAGGCCAGCGACATGAGCCCGCCCGCACCGACCCCTTGCAGGGCGCGGAAGCCCGCGAGCTGATACATGGTGGTGGCGAAGGTGCAGGCCACCGAGCCGATCACGAAGACCCCGATGGCTATGAGATAGCAGGGTTTCCGGCCGTAGATATCGGCGAGCTTGCCGTACAGCGGGGTGCTGATGGTGGCGGTGATCAGGTACGCCGTCGTGGCCCACGCCTGCTGGTCGAACCCGTGCAGGCTGTTGGCGATGCGCACGATCGCGACACTGACAATGTTCTGATCCAGGGCGGCCAGAAAGACGCCCAGTAGTAGACCGGACAAAATGGTCATAATCTGCCGGTGCGATAAAGCTGCTCTCGCATCGGATTCCGAAGCCGGCGGGATAACCCGCGGCTTGGTGATGGTATTCGTCATGTTTGGGGCCCTTGTCGGATTTCGGGTGTCCGTAAAAGTGCGGTGCTACTCGAAAAGACCTCGCCATGAAGCAATTCGGGCAGCGTACCCCTACCGATCCGGCCCCTGACCGGGCACCCCCGCTATGAGGTGGTTACGCCTCCACTTGTGCGTACAGCGGAATTCCGCTGTGGAAGAAGCGAATGAGCTGGCCGATCCGCACCGAGTGATCCACACAGTGCCCGAAGTGATGCGCCATCATGGCGATATCGATGGCCATGGCCGAGCCGTGCGACCAGCCCGAATCGGCGGCGGCCTCGGCGGCCCGCACGCGCAGCCGGTCCAGGGCCTCATCGCGCGGTACCAGCACCTGATCGCGCGGCGGGTTCTGTGCGGCAATGACTCTCACCACGACGCCGACCAGATCGGTTACCGCGGTGGATATCTCTGTCAGCATCTCGGCGATGGGCTGTACCGCAACCGGTTCCGGATAGCGGCGCACCACCACATCGGAGACCCGGCTCAGCGCTCCGGCGATGCCGAGTAGATCGTCGGCTATCTGCATGGCCGTCACCACATGGCGTAGGTCGCGGGCGACCGGGGCCTCCAGGGCCAGTAGCAGTACCGACCGGTCCTCACACTTGGCGTGCTCGATCTGCACCTGCTCCTCGAGCGCGAAGACCTCGTAGGCCGCGGTGAGGTCACTGCCCATCAGCGCCACGCAGGCACGCTCGGCCGACTCATGAGTCAGCCGAGCCATATTCGCCAGCTCATCGGTCAACGCCATGAGCTCGATGGAGAATTTCGTCCGCACTCGCATATCTTGTCCGCCCGCCCACACAACTGCACAATATCGCGGCAAAAGCATTACACCCGAATGCCTCTCGGCCATGTCATCAAGAAATAACCAACCGACCAGTCGCGTTCACTTGATTCACGCACAGCATCGGGCAGACGCCGGTGCGTCGAACCCGGAAATACCGCCGGGGTACCCGAGACTGGCGGGGTGACCGACCACTCGGCGTCCGTCGAAACCCCGGCCCCGGGCAGTCGCATGCCCGCCTGGCTCCCCCGCGCCATGGTGCTCGCCTTCGCCCTGCTCGGCCTGTTCGAGCTGGTCAACTGGGCCGCGCACGCGCTGATCGGGATCGCCGTCATGATGACGGTGGCCTTCTTCATCGCGCTCGCGATGGAGCCCGCGGTCGATGCCATGGCCGCGCGCGGGATCAATCGAGGACTCGCCACCGCGGCCGTATTCATCATCGTCTTCGCCTGCACCATCGGCTTTCTGGTGACCCTCGGCATTCTCATGGTGGAGACGGTCGGCAACGTTCTCGACGAATTGCCGCGCCTACTCGACGAATTGGTGTCCTGGGTGAATCACACCTTTCACCAGGATTTCACCGTACATCAACTTCGGGACCGGCTCTTCAAGGACTCAGATGTCATCAGCGCGTATGCCGAACGCGCCGCGAACAATGTGTGGGGACTGTCGAATACGGTGCTCGGCGGGTTCGCGAAGGTGGTCACCATCGCACTCTTCAGCGTGTACATGACCGCGGACGGGCCGAAGCTGCGGCGCTCGCTGTGCTCACTGCTGCCGCCCGCCAAACAGGGTGCGGTACTGCATGCCTGGGACCTGGCCATCGACAAGACGGGCGGATATCTGTACTCGCGAGCTCTGCTCGCGGTCATCTCCGCGGTCATCCACGGCGCGTTCCTGTGGCTGCTCGGACTGCCCAACGCCTTCGCCCTGGGCATCTGGTTCGGTGTGATCGCCTCGTTCGTGCCGACCATCGGCACCTATATCGCGGGCGTGCTGCCCGTGCTGGTGGCGCTCACCATCGAACCCATCGACGCGGTGTGGGTGGCGCTGTTCGTGGTGGTCTACCAATGGATTCAGGACTATATGCTGCAGCCGCGCATCACCGCGCGCACGGTCGATGTGAATCCGGCGGTGGCGCTGCTCTCGGTCATCGTCGGTGGTGCGCTATTGGGCGCGGTGGGCGCGCTGCTGGCCATCCCGGCCACCGCCACCCTGCAGGCCTTCCTGAGCGAATACGTCAAGCGCTACGAGGTCGCCGCGGACCCGCGCATCGAACGCCGCGGCCGAATCGCCAAGGCCCACCGACAAGTACCGGCGAGCCCGGACAAAACACCCCCGCCCTCGGACCGATAATGCAGCTATGGAACTGCTGACCGGGTTCGGACTCGCGACCGCGGCGGGTCTCAACGCCTATATCCCGCTGCTGGCGCTGGGCCTGCTCTCCCGGTTCACCGATCTGGTGACGCTGCCGCACGGCTGGGCCTGGCTCGGCAACGGCTGGGTGATGGCGATCGTCGCCGCGCTGCTCGTGGTGGAGGTCGTCGCCGACAAGATCCCCGCCCTCGACAGCGTCAACGACATCGTCCAAACCTTCGTCCGGCCGACGGCGGGCGGCATCGTATTCGGTTCCGGCACAGCGTCGCAGACCGCCGCCGTGGCCGATCCCGGTGCCTTCGCGCAGTCGGGACAGTGGGTGCCGGTCGTCATCGGAGTCATTACCGCGCTGGCGGTTTCGCTGACCAAATCGACGGTGCGACCGGTCGCCAATGTCGCCACGGCGGGCGTGGCCGCGCCGGTGCTCTCCACGCTCGAGGACATCGCCAGCGTCGCGCTGGTATTCCTGGCGATCCTGGTGCCCGTGTTGGCGGTGGTGGCGGTGCTCGCGCTGGTGTGGGCGGCGGTGCGGCTGGTGCGCCGACGGCGACAGCGCAAGGCCGCCGCGGCGATCGACCGGACCGTGTACTGAGCTGAGCCGCGACACGACGTCGTCGGTGCAGCCGCTGCCCTCCTGACTAGGCGGGCGCGGGTTCGGGCACCACGGCACGGGAACGGGCCGTGCCCAGAATCGAACCGAGAATGACCAGCGGGAAGCCGATGGCCATACCGGCGGTCAGCGGTTCGCCCAGCAGGGTGACACCGATGAGCAGTGCCACCGCCGGATTGATATAGGTGATGACGGTGGCGCGAGCCGGACCGACCTCACCGATCAAGGCGAAGAACACCACGAAGGCCAGTGCCGTGCAGAGCAGTCCCAGACCCACCACCGACCAGGTGGCATCGGCGGGGAAGTGGGAAGGCATGCGCCACAGCGCGAACGGCAGATAGATGACGGCGGCGAAGAGCAGCGAAGCGGTGACCACGCCGATCGGCGGTAGCTCGGTGAGCCTGCGATCGATGATGATCGGGCCGAAGGCGTAACCGACCGCGCTCACCGCGATGGCCGCCAGCGCACCCAGATCCGAGACGTCGATATCCAGACCGACCAGGGCCGCCACACCCGCCAAGCCGATCATCAAACCGGTGATGCGGCGCGCGTCCAGGCGCTCATGCCCGAGCCTGGTCACCACGACCACCGCGATCAGCGGTACCGCCGCGAGGAGCAAGCCCACGGTGGAGCTTGTCAGGGTGGTCTCGGCCGTGCCGATCAACAGCCAGGGACCGGTGATCTCCACGACCGTGTAGACCAGCACCCATTTCCACTGCCGTACTACGGGCAGGAAAACCTTGGTGTACAGGGCAATCGGCAGCAGCACGAGCGCGCCGAGGGCGGTGCGGCCGAAGGCCACCACCACCGGATCGAAGTCGCCCACCGCGACCCGGATCATGGCGTACGGGACGCCCCAGATCACGCCCATCGCGAGGAACAGCACCCAACCGCGCTTACTCATCGCTCACCACCTGCCCACATGCCGTCACGCCCTGTCAGTCGAACCACTCCGGGTCGCCGCCCGCGATGAACTCCGCGAGCACCGTCCGCTCCCGGAACGCCTCCTGGAGCAATAGGCCCAACCTCCGCAGGGCCTCCGCATCTTCCCCGTACGCGACAAAAGTTCCGGCCTCCGGGTCCAAGCCGAATTTTCCGTCCAGCTCGGGTGCGCGCAATGCCACCGCCGACCTGGCGACACCAGTCCAGCCGTAGCCGCCACCCTCGTATCCGGCCGCGGTGAACGCCTCCTCCAACTCGACCATGTGATGGTCCGAGAGCATGAGGCAGTAGTTGCCCGGCTTGTGGTCGTACTCGAAGAACACCAGCGGGGCGAAGGTCGCGCGATCGGTCATAGCCGCGAACCTAGCCCGCGACACCGACAAGTCGGATACGCCGGGGGACGCCGTACCCGAACTAGAGTCCGTACATGTCGACTTCCGAGCGCGCGGACAGTGGCGAGACTCCGGCGGCCGAGGCGGGACGGGCCGCACGCAAACAGGTGACGCGCACCGCCCTCGGCGTCTGGGAGCCGGGGCCGGACCGAGCCGACCCCATCGACATTCTGGAGCGACAGGCCGCCACCCGGGTACCGGAGCTGGTGCGAATCCGCTACGCGCGCATGGCCGCCGGACAGTTCCCGTTCTATCGTGGCGCGCCCGCCATCATGGCGGCCGACCTCGCCGCCGGACCGGATACCGGGCTCACCGTACAACTCTGCGGTGATGCCCATCTGTCCAATTTCGGGCTGTTCGCCTCACCCGAGCGTGCGCTCGTCTTCGACCTCAACGATTTCGACGAGACGCTGCCCGGCCCCTTCGAATGGGACGTGAAGCGGCTCGCCGCCAGCGTCGCGGTCGCCGCCCGCGCCAATGGCTGCGACGATACCGAGGCCGGTGCGGCGGCCCGGGAATCCGCGACCGCGTATCGAGAAGCCATGGCGCACTTGGCGACTCTCGGCGAGACCGACGTCTGGTACGAGATGGTCAATGTCGAGGAGGCCACCGCCGTACTGCGCCCGCAGGACCGCAAGACCGTCGAGAAGGCGATCAACAAGGCCAAATCCCGCACCAGTCTGCAGGCCCTGGACAAGCTCACCGAACCCGGGCCGGACGGTAGCCCGCGCATCAAACCCGATCCACCACTGGTGCTGCCCATATCGGAAATCGAAGAGGCCGACCTGGATTCGGTACTCGCGGACTATCGCGCCAGCCTGCCCGAGGAGCGCCGGGTCCTGCTGGACCGCTATCAACTGCGGGATCTGGCTATGAAGGTGGTCGGCGTCGGCAGTGTGGGCACCCGCTGCTTCATCGCCCTGTTCACCGGCCGTGCCAATGACGATCCGCTCTTCCTGCAGGTGAAGCAGGCCGAGACCTCGGTGCTGGCGAATCACCTGCACGCCAGCGTATTCCGGCATCAAGGCCATCGGGTGGTGCACGGCCAGCGCCTGACCCAGGCCGCCGGTGACATCTTCCTGGGCTGGGCCACCGGCCCCGAAGGTCGCTTCTACTACTGGCGGCAACTGCGAGATATGAAGGGCACCATCACCATCGACGATATGAGCCCGGAACAGCTGCGCAAGTACGCCAATCTGTGCGGCCGCACCCTGGCCCGCGGTCACGCCCGCTCCGGCGACCGTATCGCCATCGCCGCCTACCTCGGCACCAATGACGTATTCGACCGCGCCATAGCCGATTTCGCCATCGCCTACGCGAATCAGACCGCCATCGACCACGCCGCGCTGGTCACCGCGATCGATCTGGGGCGCATCGACGCCGCCACCTGAGGATGTTCTCGACCGTGCCGGTCCTGCGATCAGGCGGGCAGGGCGGCGGGAGTGGCGCTGGGCATGAGGTGCTTGGCGAAGAGGCGGTGGATCTCGAGCATGACGTACCGCGGCGGGCCACCGTCCGGCTCGGTGCGCGTGACCAGATGCGCATCGTGCAGTTCGGCCAGGGCGGCGGCCGGATCGGCCAGACCGGTGAGCGCCACCGTGGAGAATTGTTCACGCGGCGACAAGGTCGCGCCGAGGTGACGCAGCACGCGGGCGGCCACCGGGCTGAGCCGGCCCACCATCACGGCCACGCCATTGCGCACATCCGCTGCGCCATAGGCGAATTCGTGTAGTCGGCGCTGCTCCTCGGACATCCGGCCGAGCTGCTGGGTAATGGTCCAGTGCGGGCGGGCGGCCAGCCGGGAACCCACCGCGTACAGCGCCAGCGGGATGCCGGAGCAGCAGCGCACCAGGGCGGTCGCGGCCCACTCCTCGGCCCGCACCCGCTCCTCGCCCAGGAGTGCGCAGAGCACCTCCATACTCTCGGACATGGTCAATTCGCGCAGTACCGTCTTACGAATTCCCTTGATATCCAAGCCGATACGACTGGTGACCAGAACCGCGCAACCGGAGCCGACCGTGAGCAGCGGAGCCAGTTGCGCCTGCGAGGCGGCATCGTCGAGCAGTAGCAGTACGCGTCGATCGGCGAGCTCGGCGCGGTAGCGGGCGGCGCGGGCACTGAGATCACGCGGGTGCAGGGCGGCGGGGACCCCGAGTGCGCTCAGCAGGCGTCCGAGCACCGCGAACGGCTCGGCGGGAACCGAGGCGGAGCCGCCCAGATCCACCCGGAGCACACCGTCCGGGAAGTGCCCGCACAGACTCTCGGCCACTCGAACAGCCAAGGCGGACTTGCCGATTCCCGGACTACCGGTGATCAGCACCGGGCGGGTTCCGGCGCCCTCGGTCAGCGCGCGCCGGATACGGTCGATATCGGCCACGCGACCGCGGAAGCCGTGCGGGTCCACGGTCTCCGCGGCGGGATGCTCCCGCGGCGGAGCCGGTGCACCCGGCATCGGGTCCGAGTACGCCGAAACCGGCTCCGCTGGAACGGTTTCGGGCGCACCCCCACTGGCCAGCAGTTGGGCGTGCAGCGCGCGCAGGCGCGGGCCCGGATCGACGCCGAGCTCGGTGGCGAGGGTGCGGCGCAACCGGTCGTAGTGCGCGAGCGCCTCCGCATCACGATTGTCCAAATGGTAGGCGCGCAACAGTCGTTCGTGCAGATCCTCGGCGAGTGGATGCTCGAGCAGCGCCTTGCGCAGATCGGCCGCCACCGGCTTCGGATTCCCGCGCCGGAGTTCGGCATCGGCCCATTCGGCGATCGCCTCGTGCCGGAGCTGACGCAGACTGTCCCGGAACCGCCGCACCCAATCACTGTCCAACCCGGCCAGCGGTTCTCCGCGCCACAGGGCCAGCGCCCGGCTCAGCGTCTCCGCTCGGGCGGGATCAGCGGGCGACATGGCCCGGGCTCGCCCCACCAAATCCCGGAAGACCGAGAGATCGACGGCGCCCCGCGGCACCTCGATCCGGTAGCTGCCGTGCACCCGGCGAATCTCCGGCGACTCACCGGTATGCGCGGTGGCTGTCCGCAGAATGCGACGCAGCCTGGTCATATACGTGTAGACCGAATTCCGGATGGTCTCCGGCGGCGCGTCCCACACCCGCGCCACCAGCGTATCTGTCGAGATGGACTGTTCCGGCTCGGCGAGCAGCGCGGCAACTATCCCGCGCTGTTTCGACGGTCCCAAATCCACCGTCTGCCCGTCCACCACCAACTCGACGGAGCCCAGCAACCTGAATTCGATCATATCCTCCGCCGTGACCCCGCAAACCCTTGGTGACCTGCAAAAACTAACAGCCCCAATAGTATTGGGCGACGCGGAACGGTCAAGCGTTCAGCTGCGATCAGGTGTGGGCGGCGCCGTCGATGCGGATTTCGGTACCGCTGATGAAGCGGCCGTCATCGGAGATGAGCATGGCGATCACGCCCGCGACATTCTCCGGACCTGCCAACTCCGCCGGATTGTCCTGCGGCACAATGGCGATCAGGCGGCCGAGGAACGACCAGTCGGAGTCCTGCGGAAGGTAGCCGGGGGTGGCATCGGTGATACCGGACTTGATACCGCCGGGCGCGACGCTGACCGCGCGCAGGCCCTGCTTGCCGTATTCGAGGGCCAGGGTATGGGTGAGGGATTGGATGCCGCCCTTGCTCGCGGAGTAGGCCGCC
Organism: Nocardia sp. NBC_01503; assembly: GCF_036327755.1. NCBI lineage: Bacteria > Bacillati > Actinomycetota > Actinomycetes > Mycobacteriales > Nocardiaceae > Nocardia > Nocardia sp. NBC_01503. Next base: position 4,231,921 of record NZ_CP109596.1, on the reverse strand, counting down.
ATATAAGGGTGCGCGAAGTTCGCGGAGGTGGAGCTGAAGTTCACGATATTGCTGCTGGGGTTCGCCAACAGCGCGGGCAGTGCCTCACGAACCACCAGGAAGGTGCCGGTGAGGTTGATATTGATGATCTGATTCCACAGATCCAGGGAGGTTTCGTGGGTGTGCGCCGCGCGCAGGATGCCCGCCGCATTGACCAGCGCGTCCAGTCCGCCGAGCGTTTCGACGGCGCTCTTGACGCCCGCGATGACCTCCGCCTCCTGGCCGATATTCATCTGCAGGGTGGTCAGCCGGGTTTCGGCGCCCGCCTCGGCGGCCTGCTTGCGGGTGAGCTCGAGTCCTTCGGCGTTCACATCCGCGCCGACGACGACCGCGCCCTCGGACAACAGGCGCAGGACGGTGGCCTGGCCGATGCCCGAGCCCGCGCCGGTCACCAGAATGCGGCGCTGTTCGAGACGGTTCATGGAATCTCTCCTGATCAATGGAATCGTTTCTGACACGATATGCCATAAATGGCACAGTGCGCCATTAAATGTTTCCCGAGTGGGTAGAGTGCGGCTGTGACCAGTGAGCGAATCCGCACCACCCCCACCCCGGGCCGTCCGGCGCTCAGCGAGACCCGGCGCGCGGCCACCCGGCGCGAGGTGGCCATGGTCGCGGCCCATCTCTTCGCCGAAAATGGTTACACCGCAACAACAGTCGATGACATCGCGGCTGCGGCGGGCATGGGTCTGCGCACCTTCTACCGATACTTTCCAGGTAAGGAGGATGTGGTCGCGCCGCTGCTTTCGATCGGCGCCCGGGCCTGGGCCGATGAACTCGCCGCGTGCCCGCCCGAATTACCGCTGCGCGAGGCCATCGGCCGCTCCTATCGCACCGCCACGGCCGCGGCCCTGGCGGAGGAGGGCATCGCCGAAACGCTGCTGCGGCCGCTACTGCACGCCGCCACCGAACTCCCCGCCCTGCGCGCGACCTGGCTGCGCGTTCAGCAGGACTGCGAAATCCAACTCATCCCCATCATCGCCGCCCGCACCGGCCGCTCCCCCGATGATCTGGATGTGGCGATCGTGGCCGCCATGGCGAATACCGCCGTGCGCCTTGCCATCGAACGTTGGGCCGCGGGTGATCTGCCCGGCTCCGCCGCCGATGCGGTGGATGCCTGCCTGACACATCTTGCCGGGCAGAACCTGTTGTAGCCCAGGGATTTCCGCCCCTGGGCCGTTTCCGCGTGCGACTAGACGACCTTGGCCTCGATCAGCAGGTTCCAGATCTCGCCCTGGTCGACGACCTCGACGCCGAGTTTCTCGGCCTTGGTCAGTTTGCTGTCGCCGACGCCCGCGCCGGTGATGAGCATGTCGGTATTGGCCGAGACCGAGGAGGCCGCCGTCGCGCCCGCCTGTTCGCAGAGGCGCTGAAACGTTGGGCGAGCGACCTTTTCGCCGGAGCGCGGATCACTGATCGCCCCGGTGATGACCACCGTCTTACCCGCCAGCGGCGCACCGGCGGCGATGACGGGGGGTAGATCCTCCTCGCGTACATCGAGGGAGACGCCCGCCGCGCGCAACTTCTCGAGCTCCGGGCGCAGGCGGGTCAGGTGTGCGACCAGGGAGGCGGCCACCTTCGGGCCGATATCCTCCACCGCCACCAGGCGTTCCTCGCCCGCGTCGGCGACCTCCTCCAGGGATCCGAATCCGGCTCGGGCCAGGCGGGCGGCGGTGCCGTCGGAAGCCATCGGAATGGCCAGGCCGATCAGGGCGCGACGCAGGCCGACCTGACGGCTGGCATCGATCGAATCGATCATGCGCCCGGCCGAGACCTCGCCGACGCGATCGAACTCGAGCAACTGCTCCTTGGTCAGGGCGTAGAAGTCCGACGGATTCTCCAGCATGCCCGCCTCGGCCAGGCGCTCGATCCACACCCCGCCGATGGCATCGATATCCGCGGCCGCCCGCGAGGCCCAGTGGATGAGCCTGCGCACCGTCTGCGCGGGGCAGGAAACGTTGGTGCAGAACAGCTCTCGACTATTGCCCTGTTCGGTGACCGGTTGCTCGCAGGACGGGCAGACCGTCGGCGAAAGGATCTCGATCTCCTGGCCCGTGCGCTTGGAGGCGTCGAGAACGCCCGCGACGAACGGGATGACATCGCCCGCGCGGCGCACCAGCACGGTGTCACCGACCTTGATATCGCGGGCCCGGATCACCTCCTGATTGGCCAGTGTGGCCTTGGTGACCGTGGTGCCGCCCACGAACACCGGCTCCAGCCAGGCGACCGGGACGATCTTGCCGGTCTTGCCCACATCCCAGATCACCTCGCGCAGCAGCGTGGTCTTCTCCTCGGCGGCGAACTTGAATGCCAGCGCACCGCGCGGAGAGTTCGACCGCGTCCCGGCCGCGGCGTACGCCTCGCGATCGGCCAGCCGCAGTACGGCCCCGTCGAGGTCGTAGTCGAGATCGTTGCGCCCCTGTTCGACCGCCGAGATCGCCACCTGCGCCTGCTCCGCATCGGCACAGTGCCGCATCTGCGCACCCGCGATCCCGAGCGCCAGCAGCCCCTCCTCCAGATCGACCGCGGCCTCGCCGTCGGCGATATCCAGATCGAACCCGAAGAACCGCAACCGTCTTTCGGCCACCGTGGCCGGATCCTTCGCCCGCAGCGTGCCCGCCGCCGCATTGCGCGGATTGATCAGCGGCTTGTCCGGATGCGCGGTGTTGTAGGCGACGAAAGTGGAGCGAAGCATCACCGCCTCACCGCGCACCTCCACTCGCCCGGGCACGTCGATCCGCTCGGGAATGCCATCGACCAGGGCACGCACCAGCATGGTCACGTCATCACCGGTGCTGCCGTCACCCCGGGTGATCGCGCGCGCGAGCCGGCCGTCCTCGAACACCAGCGCCAGCGACAACCCGTCCAGCTTGGGCATCACCACCACCGACTGCCCAGGGAACCGGCCGAAGAACGCCTCGACCTGCTCGGGCTTGGTCGCCTTCTCCAGCGAAAGCATCGGCCGCGAATGCCTGATCGGCGCATGCAGAACCGCGGGCGCCCCCACCTGATCCAGCGGATTGGTCTCCGGCGTCAACTCCGGATTGGCCTCGATCAGCCCCCGCAGCTCATCCTCGACCGCGTCATACTCCGCGTCCGCGACCAGCGGCGACCCCTGATAGTAGGCATCGCGCAACGCCACGATCCGACCCGCGAGCTCCTGAATACGTTCCCCAATTTCCACAACCCGGGACGCTACCCAACCACACCGACACCCGCGTGCGACAGCACCGCATCCCCGGCGCCGAGTCGCCCGATGGACCTCAGCCCCGCCCCGACAGCTCGTCGTGCAGAAGAGGAATCAACACGACATTGGGAATGAGCCATTCCATCGTCATCCACTTACGCTTCGGCTGACCATCCGGTTTCAACCAGATCCGGCCACCGTCCTTCAGAATCTCGATATCGGACCAGCGGTAGACCCGCTTCTGATTCAGATGCCGCAGCTCCTGCGCGTCCACAATGTATTCATTGGCGATGTGGCGACCAACACGAAAAGGCCCGGAACCCAATTGGTTCCGGGCTTTTCGTTAGTAGCGGGACAGCATTGAACCTGCGACCAAGCGCGCATGACACGTTATCCGCCAGGAGGTTCGAACGATGGCGCTCACCGCACGATCAGCCTCCGAGGGAGTACACCTACTCACTTTGAACCGAAGATCCTCGCCGTGAACACCCCCTGCCAGTACGGGCAGGGGGTGTTCACGGTGGCAGCTACTCGAACGCGCATCCTCGTGGAACGCCAAGTCTGCGTAGGAGAATCGCGGCCGGGCAGAAGCCGGTGACGCTGGCCTGGAGTTGATTGACTCCCGCGAACGCTGCGAGCAGCACGAACCAGGGCGACACCGCGAACGCCAGCACGATGCCGAGCAGGGTGACAGTTCCCGCCACGGCGAGCACAGCTCGATCGATGTTCACACGCGACATCGGACTTCTACCTTCCGAGAATGCGGCGCAGCCAGCCGCCGCGCTCGGCGTCGGGATGGCCGCTGCACCACTGGTCGGCCGGGACCGTGGCCCTGACCTGAGCGATGTGCTGGCCACAGCCGGACCAGGTGGTCAGGCCGCAGGTTCGGCAGCGGGAGGCTCGGCACATGAGTGGCTCCTTTGCGGTTGGTGATCAGGACTTGGTGTCGCCCGCGTCGACGGCATCGGCGAATTCGCAGAACGCCTCGTAGGCACGGGCGCCGTGGATGGTGGCGGGTCCGCCGTGCATGAGGAAGGTGACGCCGATGGCCTCGGCGGCTTCCTGGCGGGTGGCGCCGGCGCGGGCGGCGGCCTGCCCGTGCGAGGCGATGCAACCGTCGCAGCCTTCGACCACACCGATCGCGAAGGCGATCAGCTCCTTGGTCTTGCGGTCGAGGGAGCCCGGCTCGAAGGCCGCCTTGCTGAGGTCACCGAACCCCTTGTAGACCTCGGGAATCGCGTGACGCAGCTCGCGATGCTGGGGAGACAGTTCGCGCAGCACCTCCTTGCCGTGGCGGGAGGAGGACGTGGTCTCGTCGGTCGATGTCATCGGTTTACCCTTTCGGTTCAGCCGTGGGAGAAGGTGATCTTCGGCAGGATTCGGCGCAGCCAGGCGGGCGTGGCCCAGGCGGCGCGGCCCGCCAGGCGCAGCATGACCGGCAGCAGGACCAGCCGGACCAGGAAGGCGTCGAGCAGGACGGCAACGCCGAGGATGACGCCCATTTCCTTGGGCGGCAACGGTCCCGACAACGCGAAGGTGAAGAACACCGCCACCATAACCCCGCCGGCGGCGAAGATGACCCGCCCCGAATGAGCGACGGCGCCGATCATGGCTTCGCGCGGGTCGCCGGACTTCTCCCAGTGTTCCTTGGCCGAAGCCAGCAGGAAGACGGTGTAGTCCATGGCGATAGCGAAGATCATGGCGAAGAAGAACACCGGCGCCCACGCGTCGAGGAAGCCTTGATGTTCGAAGCCCAACAAGCCTGAGCCGACACCGTTCTGGAACACCAGCCGCGCCACACCGAACGCCGCGGCCGTCGACAACAGACTGACCAGGGTGCCCAGCAGCGAGATCAGCGGCGCCTGCAACGCGACCAGCAGCAACACGAAGCCGAGCACCATGACCACGCCGATGACCAGCGGGGTGGAGCGGTGCAGCTGGTCGGCCAGATCGATGTTCTCCACCGCCGCACCACCGACCTGCGCCGATGACGGTAGCTCGGCGCGGAGCCGGTCCACCGTGTCGGCGAGCGCCGGATCGGAGGGATCGACCTTCGGGACGGCCTGAATGAGCCGATAGTCGCTGCCGTCCGCGGGCGGCGCGGGCGGCAATGCGGCGGCGATACCCGGATCGGCGGCCAGAACTCGGCCGGCGGCCTCGGCATCGCCGGAGCGAGTGACGATTTGGAGCATGCCGGGTGCACCGTCGCCGAAGGCGGCCTGCACCTGGTTGTAGCCGATGCGAGCACTCGCGTCCTCGGGCAGCACCTTGATCGAGGGCATCGCCGTCTTCAAACCGATGATCGGTATGGCCAGGGCGATCAGTACGACCAGTGAGCCCAGACCCCACACCAGCGGGCGACGCCACAGTCGCTCTCCCCATTTCACGAACGCGGGCGAGCGGTGTTCGCCGACGTGAACCCAGGGCAGGGACAGCCGGTTGATCCTGTCATCGAGTTTGAACAGCACCACCGGCAGCAGGGTCAGCGTGGCGGCCAGGACGAACAGGACCGAGAGCATGATGCCGCCGGCCATCGACCGGAACGCCGGCGAGGGCACCAGCATCACCGCCGACAGTGACACCAGCACGGTCGCACCCGAGAGCAGCACCGCTTTGCCCGCGGTATCCATGGTCTCGGCGACCGCTTCGCGGCCGGATTCGTGCTGCCCCATCCGCGCGGCACGGTAGCGGGCCACCAGGAACAGCGCGTAGTCGATGCCCAGTGCGAGGGAGAACATCATCGCGAAGTTCATAGCCCAGATCGACACCGGCACGAAGTGATTGATCAGCACCAGCGATCCCGCCGACGCCACCAGCCCGGCCAGCGTCAGCAGCAGCGGCAGACCGGCGGCGACCAGCGCGCCGAAGGCGAGCACCAGAATCGCCATGGTCACCGGCCAGGAGACCATCTCCGACTTCATCATCGCCTTCAGGTTGGCGTCGTTGAAGTCCGACCACAGCAGTGACGATCCGGTGGGGTTCACCTGCACCGCCGGGGTCGACAACGCCTGCAGCTCGTCCTTGAGATCGGTTGCCACGCGCACCATTTCGTTGGTGTCAACCCCGGCGCCCGCGAGTACGACCGCGGTCTTGTGATCCTGCGACAGGCTCACCCCGGGCATCGGGGGAATCACCTCCGCCAGCCGCGGTTCGCCCCGCAGCAGGGTGGTCACCGCATTGAGGACCGCGGGGCCGTCACCACTGTCCAGGTCACCGTCGGTGCTGTGCACGACGACCTGGATGGCGTGGCTGGCGTTGCCGCCGAAGTGTTCCTGCGCCAGATCGCGCACCGCCACCGATTGCGACCCGTCGGCCTGCCAGCCCGCGCCGGACAGGTTCTTCTCCACGGATGGCGCGAAGGCCCCCAGGGCCACGACCACCAGTACCCACACCACGGCGACCAGCCGACGGTGCTCGATCACCCAGATGCCCAGCCGCCCTAGGGGTCCGGGCCGAAATGCTGATGCAAGCGTTGATGCTTCGGTCCCTCCGACTCGCTGCGCCACGCGGTTCCTCCTCTCGATTTGCATCCCCCCGGGGGGATGAGATCACGACGATAACATCCCCCCGGGGGGATATACACTCGATGGTGACGCAGACCGCGCGAGGTGAGCGATCGGTAAGGTGCCGGCAGTACCGGCCCGGCGTGGTCCAGTGAAGGAGAAGTGCGATGCAACTCGAGCACGACGAAATGAAGGCCGTGATAACCCGGATGAAGCGAGCACACGGGCATCTCGCCTCGGTCATCCGAATGATGGAGGACGGCGCCGATTGCGAGGACATCCTCACCCAGCTCGCCGCGGTCAACAAGGCGCTCAGCCGTAGCGGCTACGCACTCGTGGCCACCGGGCTGCAGCACTGCCTGGTGAAAGACGGCCCGGACAGCGTCGACACGAAGAAGCTCGAGAAACTCTTCCTAGCTCTGGCCTGACCGAGAGCGCCCCTGCGGATCTCCGCACAATCCTCCACGTCCCGCACCTTGTGATTCACCGGCCTCGGGGACGGAGTATCCGGCCGGGGCACTGCCGACGCGATCTATTTCCGCCCGTTGACGTCCGGCTGGGTTTCGGACACAGCTCGCCAGCCGGTGCCGGCGATGGTGGAATTCAGCCAGAACACGTTCGCGAACTGATCGGTTACGACTGTGGAGCCGTGATCTCACATGCCCTGTCACCATCGCAATAATTGGCTGCCCAGGCGCTGCCGGGGTGATGTGCGCTCACCCCGGCGACCACCGAACCGAACCCGATCGCCCCGCCTACCGCAACGGTTGCTACCGCTCACGGCTGGCCGGTGGATGCTCGACTGTGGCCGGGATCGTCACCGGGTGCCATCGGTGAACTCGGCCCGGTGGCCGACGAACCACGTTGGCGCACCCACAGTGTCGTTCGGACAATAATCAAGCCGATCCCGAGCAGCGCCGCGACGCCCAGCCAAATCATGAGCGCCGGCATGACATAGCACATGATTTCGAAGGTGCTGGCACGGCCGCGAACAGCCATTGTCAGATTGTTGGGCGCCAGCGCGAGCGCCAGCACCGGCAGCAGGTACGGCACCTGGCGCAGCACGACCGCCCATACGGGCCGTCCCGATTGCTTTGCGGCCCACCGACGAGCGCGGACGAAGCCGAGGACCCCCAGGACGATTGTCAGCACCGTCAGGGCCGCGAGCACCCAGTCGGCGCGGAAGCCGGCGGGATTCCTCACTTCGGGCTCGGCGCCGGAGACCAGCGCGATGAGGCCGTTAGTGATGATCGCGGGCTCGTCCTGCAACTGGGTGCCCGCCGGAACCATGACGACTATGCCGTAGTCGGATTCGGGCAGCAGAACCTGCTCCGCGGTATAGGTGAACCACTCACCGGTATGGACGAGTTCGGCGGCTCCGCTGTCGGTCTTCCTGCTGAACCAGCCCATGGCGTAGTCGCTGATTTTCGACGGGGTATGCATGGCATCGATCGAGGCCGGGGACAACAACTGGCCGCCTCCGGGAATGCGGCCCTGATCGTTCTGAGCCATCAACCAGCGGGTCATATCCTCGGCGGTGGTGAGAACACCGTGGCTGCCGCCCACGAATACCTCGGGTTCCCCGGCGGCGAACGGCAGCCCGTACGCCCGAATGTATCCATGCGTGAGATCACTCGCCGCCGTGGTGTCGTTCACAGTCGAGGTGGAATTCATTCCGAGCGGCTTGAAAACCCGCTCGGTCATGTAGTTGGCGAACGGTATTCCGCTGACCACCTCGACCACTCGCGCCGCGACTTGGAAATTGGGATTGTGGTAATGAAACGCGGTGCCGGGATCGGTCGCCAACTCGGCGGAATGCAGTCGATCGACCGCCGCCGCCAGCGAATTCGGCACCGGCATCCGGATGTCCGGGAACGTACGGTCCGACATGCCCGAGGTCTGGTTCAACAACTGGCGCACGGTGATTCGATCCGCGCGCGAATCCCTCATCCAGAATTCCGGAACATAGTGCCGCACCGGCGTATCGAGATCCACCTTCCCGGCATCGACCAACTGCAGGACCGCCGCAGAGGTGAACGACTTGCTCAGCGAGGCGATCGGCATCTTGGTGGCACCGGTCAGATTCGTGCCCGAGGAGTCGTGGCCGTATCCGGTCGCGCGCACGATCTGATCACCGTGCGTCACCGCGATCGCCACACCCGGCAGCCGGGTGTGCGCCAGATAGTCGGCGATGAATTCATCGATCGCGACGGGGTCGACGGCGGCCGGTTCGGCAGCGGCGATACCCACTCCAGGCCCCAGGGCCACCAACATCGCGGCGGCCACGATCCCCATTGCCGCTCGAAAGCTTTCGCCCGGAATAGATTTCATCGGATATCGAATCCTTTTCGAGGCTCGTCGATTTCACCGGAATCGGAAGGCCATCGCGCCAACCCACCGACCTTCACATGATCTCTATCGGCCGGAATTTTACGACGCCTGATCGGACACGACCGTGCGCAACGCTGCGCAGAACCGGCGAAGCGACTCCCGGAACCCTCAGTTCCTCATGCCACCTCACTTGGCGATGAGTTCCCGTCCGAACAAGGAATCTCACCGAGGACGAGAAGAGTGTCTGCACGTATCGGATCGATCGACGGCTCCCCCACCGAGAATGCTCGCAACAATCGTCAACTTGCGCGGCCAGGACGAAGGCGCCGCCAATCGCGCCCCCTTGTCGGGCGGACACCGCGAACAGCGTGGGAAGCCACCCACGAATAACGCTTGGTTCGACCAACGTTGCCAAATCCGTTGCCATTCCAACGAAAACGGCCCCGGAACCAATGGTTCCGGAGCCGTTTTCCCTGATCACATGTAGTAGCGGGGACAGGATTTGAACCTGCGACCTCTGGGTTATGAGCCCAGCGAGCTACCGAGCTGCTCCACCCCGCGTCGGTGTGAACAGAACAGTACACGGGTGGGGCGGATACACCAAAACGGGCTCGGACCTCGCGAGTTGGTGAGGCGGGCGGTGGGCGGTGGGGGTCGGATTGATACGGTCGGGCGGATGTCTGCCGAGGCCGGAAGCACCCTGCCGATCCAGCGAGTTCGGGCCATTGTCGAACTCGCCGGACAGCGTGGGTGGGATATCACCGGGCTGCTGGCGGAGGCGGGGATTTCGCCGGATCTGTTGGCGGAGGGGCGTTCCCGGGTCACCATCGATCAGGCCGTGCGGATGGTGCAGGGGTTGTGGCGGGCCACCGATGACGAATTGCTCGGGCTCGGATTGCGGCCGATGCCGCGCGGGACGCTGCGGCTGGTGTGTTTCGGATTGATGGGTGCGCCCACACTCGGGGCGGCCATTCGCCGGTTCGAGAGTTTTCGGCGGTCGCTGCCGGGGCTGCCGCGGCTCCGGCTCACCGAAGATGACGGTGAGGCGCGGGTCAGCTTCGATATGAGCGAGGCGGGTCGACCGCCTGGCATCGTCATCGACACCATGCTGACGATTACGCACCGGTTCATGGCCTGGACGATCGGCGGGCGACTGCGGTTGCGGCGGGTGGAGGTGCCGTATCCGCGTGATCCCGAGGTCGACGACTACGACGTGGTTTTCGGTGCGCCCGTTGTCTTCTCGGCCACGGATCCGACGCTGGTATTCGATGCCGCCCTGCTGGAGCAGCCGATCAATCGCGGTGAGGACGAGTTGCAGGCGTTCCTGCGCAACGCGCCCTCCGGGGTGCTCGGGCCGCGCGACTACTCCATCTCACCGGCCGCGCGGGTGCGGCGCATTCTGCAGCGCGGACTCGACGGCGACTGGCCGGGTGCGGACGATATCGCCGCCGAGCTCGCCATGAGCCCGCCGACGCTGCGCCGCAAACTGCGCGACGAACACACCTCGCTCAAGGAGATTCGCGAGCAGATTCTGCGCGATGCCGCCATCGCGAGCCTGGTCCGCGGTGACGAGACGGTGACCGCGCTGTCCCGCCGGCTCGGCTTCTCCGAACCGAGCGCCTTCTCGCGCGCCTTCCGCCGCTGGACCGGGAGCGCGCCCGGCTCGTATCAGCGCTGAATCGTCGCGCTGAGCGTTCCGGTCAAGAAGTCGAGCGAGGCGGTCATAGGCGCGGACCGCGAATCGCCTTACCGTCACGGCAGAGCCGATTAGAACAGAGGAGTTCACTCGTGGCCCTGCACCGCTCGCCGTGGATGGACGAGGACCTGGACGCGCTGTCCGATCTAGCGCGCAAGTTCTTCGAGAAGGAATGCGCCCCCAATGAGGACCGGTGGGCCCGCCAGCACCATGTCGACCGCGAAATCTGGAACCGTGCGGGCGAATTGGGTCTGCTGTGCCTGAGCATTCCGGAGGAGTACGGCGGTGGCGGCGGCACCTTCGCGCATGAGGCCGTGGTGCTCACCGAACAGGTGCGCGGCCTGTCCCCCAGCCTCGGGAATCCGGTGCACAGCGGGATCGTCGCACATTATCTGAACGCGTACGGCACCGATGAGCAGAAGCGGAATTGGTTGCCGCGCATGGCATCCGGTGAGGTCGTCGGCGCGATCGCGATGACCGAACCCGGTACCGGCTCGGACCTGCAGGGCATCAAGACCAAGGCGGTCAAGGATGGCGACGATTACGTCCTGAACGGCGCCAAGACCTTCATCACCAACGGCTATCTGGCCGATCTGGTGATCGTGGCCTGTAAGACCTCCGAGGGCAAGGGCGCGGACACCGTCTCGCTCATCCTGGTGGAGACCTCCAGCGAGGGCTTCCGGCGCGGCCGCAATCTGGAGAAGATCGGCCAGCACGGCCAGGACACCTGCGAACTGTTCTTCGACAATGTCCGGGTGCCGCGGTCGAATCTGCTCGGCAGCGCCGAGGGCATCGGCTTCATCCAGCTCATGCAGCAACTCCCCCAGGAGCGACTGATCCTGGCCGTGATCGCGGCCGCCGCGATCGAGAAGACGGTGGAGGTCACTCTGGCCTACACCAAGGAGCGCGAAGCCTTCGGCAAGCCGGTATTCGCCTTCCAGAACACCCAGTTCACCCTCGCCGAATGCGACACCATCAAGTCCATCGCCTGGTCCTTCACCGACGACTGCGTCAACAAGCACCTGCGCGGCGAACTCGACGTCCCCACCGCGGCCAAGGCCAAATGGTGGCTCACCGAGCAGCAGTGCAAGGTCGCCGACGAATGCCTGCAACTCTTCGGCGGCTACGGCTACATGGCGGAATACCCCATCTCCCGCATGTACGCCGACGCCCGGATTCAGAAGATCTACGGCGGCACCAACGAGATCATGAAGCTGATCATCGGCCGCACCCTCTGACGGCACCGGACAACAGCCGCGGCGTGACAGGATAGCGAATCCTGTTGCGCCGCCGCGCTATCCGGTCAAGGCTTGTGCAATTGCCGCTGGCGCACCCGGACCGAGGCCGTGAACAAGCGCAGCGCCAATCCGATCAGCACCAGATTGCCGATCATCTGCGCCAGGACGAATCCGCGCGTGACCTGCGTGGTCGCCACGATATCGCCGAATCCGACGGTGGCGAATATCGTTACGCAGAAATACAGTGCGTCCAATTTGGTCAGCGGCTCGCTGAAATTCCCGGGATCGGCCAGGTCCATCAGGTAGTAGACCGTCGCGAAACCGATCAGATACGCCCCGAAGACCATGGCCAGCGCCTCGGTGGCCTGCAATACGGGTCGATCGACCCGCAATACCTGCCGTACCTGCCATGCGCACAGCCCGATCACCACCACCAGTCCGACGATCAACAGCAGCAGTGCCGGGACATCGTCGAGCCGATCGAACGGCAATACGAAATAGGCCGTCGTGAATACCACCAGCACACCCACCGACCGCACTATCGTCCGGTAGACGGACCGCGGCGAAACACCGCCCCCAGCATCCTTTTCCGGCATATGACAATCCTCTGTCCACAATCGGGCGAATCGAATTATCGATAATCACGCTACGCCACCCGCGGTCACGGATCGGGCATCGCCGGGCCGGACCGTCGTAGGCTCGTGGTCATGCGAATCGCAATCATCGGCGGACATGGGCAGATCGCGCTCGCACTCACCCGGGTGCTCAGCGAGCGGGGTGATGCGGTGTCGAGCGTCATTCGGAATCCGGCGCATGCCGGGGATGTGGAGGCGGTGGGCGGGCAGCCGGTCGTACTGGACCTCGAACAGCAGGGGCGGGACGAATTGGTCTCGGCGCTGAGCGGTGTCGACGCGGTGGTGTTCGCGGCCGGTGCCGGGCCCGGGAGTGGACCCGAGCGCAAGTACACCGTCGATCGGGATGGTTCGGTACTGCTCGCGGATGCGGCGGAGAAGGCGGGGGTGCGACGGTTCGTGCAGATCTCGACCATGAGTGCGGGCAAGCCCGTCGCCGGTGGGGATGAGTCCTGGGTCGCCTATATCGATGCGAAGACGCAGGCGGAGAACGATCTTCGCGGGCGCGGACTGGATTGGACGATTCTGCGGCCCGGCAGTCTCACCGACGAGCCCGCCACCGGACGCGTACGACTCGCGGAAAGTGTTCCGGCGGGCCGTATTTCGCGCCTCGATGTGGCTGGTGTGCTCGCCGAACTGCTGATCTCCGGGGCGGGCACGGGCCGGATACTGGAGTTGATCGGCGGGGACACCCCGACCGCCGAGGCAGTCGCGGCCATCTGAGCGCCACGAGCCGCCGCGATCACCGGATCGCGGCGGTTCGTATCCGGTCAGGCGGTGTGCACCGGCTTCCGATCCGGCAGTCGCGAATACACCTGCCGCCCTTCCACATACGTGGCAACGACCGCGGCCTCCAGGATGCGGCCCGGCTCGGTGAAGGGGTCGCGGTCCAGGACCACCAGGTCCGCGTATTTACCGACCTCGATGGTTCCGGTATCGGATTCGAGGTGATTCACCCGAGCGGTGCCGAGCGTGTACGCGGTGAAAGCCGTTGTCACATCCAGGCATTGGTGCGGGAGGAAGACATCGTAGGGCTCGCCCGGGATGGAGCGGTTCACCGCCACGTGAATACCCAGCAGCGGGTCGGCGCTGCTCACCGGCCAGTCGCTGCCCGCTGCCAGGGGTGCGCCGGTGCGGTGCAGTTCGCCGAAGGGATATTGCCATTCGGCGCGTTCGGGGCCGAGGAACGGGATGGTGAGATCGTTCATCGCGGGCTCGTAGGCCGCCCACAGCGGTTGCATATTCGCGGTGATGTCCAGCGCCGCGAAGCGCGGCACATCCTCGGGGTGCACCACCTGGAGATGGGCGATGTGATGGCGATTGTCATTGCGACCGTTCACCTCCCGCGCCCGCGCGAAGGCATCCAGGGCCTCGCGGGCGGCACGGTCACCCACCGCGTGGATGTGCACCTGGAAGCCTGCGGCGTCCAGCCGGGTCACATGATCGCGCAGGGCGATCGGGTCGACGAAGCTGAGTCCGTGATTGCCGGTGCCGCAACCGCATCCGTCGAGATAGGACGAGGTCATCGCGGCGGTGAAGTTCTCGGCCACACCGTCCTGCATGATCTTCACGCTGGTGGTGCGGAAGCGCCCGGTCGCACGGCGGCGCTCGATGAGTTCGGGAATCTGCTCCGCACCGCGCTCGCGATCCCACCAGAGCGCGCCGACCACCCGCCCGGTGAGAATGCCCGCGGCAGCGGCGGATTCGTACGCCCGCTGCACCTCGGGACTGACCATGGCGTCCTGCCAGGCGGTGACACCTACCGAATGCAACCGTTCCTGACCCGCGCGCAGGGCACGCAGCAGGTCATCCGGGGTGGGTTCGGGCAGATGATCGCCGACCAGGTGGGCCGCGCCCTCATGCAGGGTGCCCTGGGGATAACCGTCGGCCTCGCGTTCGATGCGGCCGTCCTGCGGGTCGCGGGTTTCCGCGTCGACACCGCACATCTGGAGAGCCTCGGTATTCACCCAGGCCCCGTGACCATCCTGATTGATCAGATGAATCGGCCGGTCGGGCACGATCGCATCCAGGAGCCCGCGAGCCGGGGTGCCGCCCGGAAACCAGTCCATGGACCAGCCACCACCCCCGATCCACTCCTGCTCCGGATGCGCGGCGGCGTAGGCGGCGATCAGCTCCAGGGCCTCGTCCGCATCGCGCGCGTCATGCAGATCGCAGCGAATCATGGTGAGCCCGGCCAGCACCGGATGCACGTGCGAGTCCTGGAAGCCGGGCAGCAGCGCCCGGCCCGCGAGATCGACGACCTCGGTGGACTCACCTATGAGCGGTGTGACATCGGTGTCGGCTCCGACCGCGACGATCCGGCCGTCGCGCACCGCGACGGCCCGCGCGATACCGTCCGCCATCGTGCGGATCACACCATTGACAAAGATCAGATCGGCAAACATTTTGTTCCTCATAGTGATTCGGGACGGAAGGACCACGGGCGCACCCGTTCGATCGCCGCACCGACGTGGAAGACCGTGGCATCGTCATAGCTGCTCCCGACCACCTGCACCCCGGTCGGCACGCCATTCGAGGCGCGACCCGACGGGACGCTCAGCACCGGGCAGCGGCTGGCGATATTGAAGACGGGCGTGAGCGCGTACTCCATGTAGTGGTCGAGTTCGACGCCATTGATCACCAGCCGGGTATCGATATAGTCCTCACCGGCAGTCAGCGCGGGGGTGGCCGTGGTCGGACAGATCAGCGCGTCGTAACGCTCCAGCAGGGCGCCGATCGGCGCGTAGATGCGGCCTTCGAGCTCCAGACCGTCCAGGAAATCTCCGGGCTCGATGGCGGTTTCGCGAGCGAAGGCATGGGCGTAAGGCGTCAACAGATCGCCCTGTTCGGCTGCGATCTGCGCGACCGCAGGGCCGAAGATACCGCCGAAGTGGATCAGGGCGGCCCGCCAGACCTCGGCGCGTTTCAGTCCGACCTCGACCTCCTCGACCACCGCTCCGGCCGCCCGCAACGCCTCGGCGACGGCGAGCGTATTGGCGGTGATCTCCGGATCTATCACCCAGTCACCGAGATTCACGGCGACCGCGATGCGCATCCCACTCACATCACCGAGCTCGGACGGGATGTACACGGCCGGACGCAGCGACACCACATCGCCGGGATGCGGTCCGACGATGACGTTCTGCAGCAGTGCGCAGTCCGCGACGGTGCGCGCCATCGGCCCGTCATGGCAGTAGTGGTCCAGGTTCATCGGCGGCAGCGCGGGCACCCGCCCGTACGGCGGTTTGTAGCCGACGGTCCCGGTGGCCGAGGCGGGCAGCCGAATGGAGCCACCGATATCGGAACCCGTTGCGAGCGTCGCGGTCCCGGAGGCCAGTGCCGCGCCGCTGCCGCCCGAGGACCCGCCGGGAGAATACTCGAGATTCCACGGATTGCGGGTCACGCCCCACAGCTTCGAATGCGTGAAGCTGGCACAGCAGAATTCGGGAGTCGTGGTGCGGGCGTGCACGATTCCGCCTGCCGCCAGGATCCGCTCCACCGCCGGATGGGTGATGTCGGCGATATGGTCGGCATAGGCGAGCGAACCCTCGCAGGTGCGGCGGCCCGCGATCGGCTGCTCCTCCTTGGTCGCGACAGGCAGTCCGGTCAAGGCGCCCGGCGACCCACCGGGCAGGTAGGCGTTCTCGGCCTCCTTCGCCTGAGCGAGCGCCTCCTCGAAGGTCTGCTCGGCATGTGAATTGACTTGCGGCTCGGTCTTTTCCGCGCGCGCGATAACGGCCGTCAGCAACTCCACCGGCGACAGCTCCCGGGCCCGGAAGAGCCGCAGCGCCTCGGTGGCGGGCAGGTAGGCGAGATCCTCGGTCATGCTTTCTCCAAAGCTCTTCGGTCGGCGGCGATACGTGCGGTATCCCAGCCACGGCGGGGCACCGAATCCAGCAGCAGCCGGGTGTAAGGGTGGGACGGTTCGGCGAGAACCTTTGCGGTCGAACCGGATTCGACGATCGCGCCGTGATGGAGCACGATCACGTCCTCGGTCACATGCCGAACCAGCGCCAGATCGTGGCTGACGAATATGTAAGCGATGCCGAGACTTTCGCGGAGCTCCCGCAGCAGGTGCAGGATCTGCGCCTGAATCGAGACATCCAGCGCGGCGGTGGCCTCATCCAGTACCAGCACCTTCGGCTCCATGGCCAAAGCGCGGGCCAGCGCGACGCGCTGGCGCTGCCCTCCGGAGAGCGCGCGCGGCAGGGCCGCCGCCTCGCGCCGCCCCAGTCCGACCTGCTCGAGTAGTTCGTCCCGGCGGGAACGCCGTTGCGCCGCGGTCATATCGAAGTGCAGGCGCAGCGGTTCCTCCACGCAGGCCGCGACGGTGATCCGCGGATCGAGGGAAAGGTACGGATCCTGAAACACCAACTGCACCTGCCGGGCCCGCGCCAGGCGAGCAGCCCGCCCCCGGGACGCGGCGGTGCGATCGACGCCATCGACCAGGATGCGTCCGGAGTCCGGATACTCCAGGCCGACGAGCATGCGCGCGGTGGTGGTCTTCCCGGATCCGGATTCGCCGACGATCGCCAGCGCGCCACCGGATTCCAGAACGAACGAAACATCCAGCACGGCAATGTGATCGCCGAAGCTCTTGCACAGCCGCTCGGCCGTGAGCACGTTACCCATGGACCAGCTCCTCAGCCTTCAGACAGGCGACCTCGATCGGGTGGGATCCGTGCTGCCCCAGGGACAACAGCACCGGATCCTGGGTGGTGCACCGCTCCCCAGCGTGTGCGCACCGTGGCGCGAAGGCACAGCCGGTGCGCGCCTCGGCCAGTGACAACGGCCTGCCGGGTACACCGCGCGGTGCGGCATCGGACTCCAATTGCGGTGTGGCGGCCAGCAGCCCGGCGGTATACGGGTGCCGCGGTTTCTCGAAAAGCCCCTCCACGGACTGTGATTCGACAATCCGCCCCGCGTACATGACATAGATCCGGTCACAGATGGCGGCCGCCAACTCCAGATCATGGGTGACGAAGAGCATCCCCATTCCGCGCTCGGCCTGCAGTCGCGTCAGGATCGAGATCACCTCGGCCTGCGTGGTGACATCGAGCGCCGTGGTCGACTCGTCGGCCAGCAGCAGCCGCGAGCCGCCGCCGAGCGCCCCGGCGATCATGACCCGCTGCAACATGCCGCCGGAGAACTCATGCGGGTATTTGCGCAGCGCACCGTGTGGATCGCGAATTCCCACCGCCTCCAGGAGTTCCTCGGCCTTGCTCAGGGCCGTGCGCTGGGACGCACCACCCGCCCGCAACGCCTCGGTGAGGAAGTCGCCGATCCGCCGCAGCGGATTGATGGAGGCGCGCGGATCCTGGAAGATCATGGCCGCCTCGTGCCGACGCAGTTGGCGCAGCCGGGATTTCGACATGGTCAGGACGTTGTCGTCACCGACCAGCACCTGCCCGGTGGCCCGCGAACCAGCGGGCAGCAGGCCGAGGACCGAACGACAGGTGACCGACTTACCCGATCCGGATTCACCGACCAGTCCGACCGTCTCGCCCGCCTCGACGGTCAGCGAAACCCCGTCGAGGATCGGTCGAGCCGCCCGTCCCGCCGCCAAACCCACTGTCAGATCACGGATTTCCAGCATTACCGCTCCCGCTTGGCCAGATGATCGGCGAAGCCCTCGCCGACGGTGCTGAACGCGACGACCGCGATGACAATGACCACGCCGGGAGCCAGTGCGGGCATGAGCGCGCCGCGCTGCAGCGCCGCCGAACCCTCGTTGATCATCGCGCCCCAGTCCGGCGTCGGCGGTTGCACACCGAAGCCGAGGTAGGACAGCGCCGCCAGATCCATCAGCGCGTAGCCGAAATTGATTGCCGCCTGGGCCAATACGAGCGCCGCGATATTGGGCATCAGATGGCGCAGGCAGATCATCCAGCCCGACCAGCCCTGCACCTGATACGCCTGGATGTACGGGCGGGCCTTCTCCTGCAATGCGATACCGCGCGTCAGTCGCCCGACATAGGGCACGTACGCCACGCTCATGGCGATGACCGGCGCGGTGCCACCGGAACCGAATACGGCGACCAGCAGAATCGCCAGCAGCAGTCCCGGAAAGGAGAACACCAGATCCATACCGCGCGAGAGCGCCGCGTCCACGGCCCCGCCGTTCCAGGCAGCGATCACACCGATGAGCATGCCGAGCACGGTCGAGAAGACCACCACAACGAGGGGTCCGAGCAGACCGGTGCGCGCACCGACAGTCAAGCGCGACAACACATCTCGGCCTGATTGATCGGTACCGAGCGGATGCGTGGAGCTGGATCCGGACAGCGTCGCCGACAGGTCGACGGCATTGGGATCATGCGGCGCTATCCATGGCGCGAACAGCGCCGCAACCACCAGCACACCCAGCACCACCAGCGCCGCGATCAGTGTCGCGTTACCGCCGCCGAGCCGGATACGCGGCATCGCCCAGCGCCGCTGCGAGAACACTGGATTATCCAAAGTGGTCATGCCGCACCGACTTTCACGCGCGCCAGGCGCGGATCTATGAGCGGCAGCAGCACATCCACCAGCAGATTGACGATCACGAAGGCCGCCACCACCAGCAGGCACACCGCCTGCACCACCGGGAAGTCCTTCACCGCGACCGAACTCACCAGCAGCTGACCGATTCCGGAGACACCGAACGCGGTCTCCACGATCGAGGTGCTCACCAGCAGCCCGGCCACCACCGTGCCGGTGACCGTGGTGATGGGCCCAAGAGCATTGCGCAGCACATGCTTTCGGATGACGCTCGCCTCCGGCACGCCCCGGGACCGCGACACCTCCACATGCTCACGCCCCAGCTCCGCCAGCATCGACGCCCGCGTCACCCGGGCCAGCAGACCGACGAAGGTGAACGCCAAGGCGACGGCGGGCAGGGTGAGATGACTGATCCGCCCGCCCAACCCGGCCCCACTGCCGTCACCGAAGGCGGGCAGCCAGCCGAGCTGAACCGAGAACACCGACACCAGCACCACCGCGGCCACGAAAGCCGGTGTGGCGGTGGCGATCGCGGTAACGGTCATGACGGCCCGATCGACGATGCCGGGCCGCAGTGCGGCCAATGCGCCGAAGACCAGGCCCACCAGCACGATCAGCAGGGTCGAGTACGCGATCAGCCAGGCGGTGGTGGCCAGTCGCGAAGTCAGCAGATCACTCACGTCCTGCCGGAACTGCACCGATCGGCCGAAATCGCCGTGGAGCACCCCGCCGATCCAATCGAAATAGCGCACCACGAACGGATCGTCGAGGTGGTACTGCTGCCGGATCGCGGCCACCGCCTCGGGGGTGGCCGGATGACCGTGCATCAGAAACGTCACCGGATCGCCGGGAGCCAGATAGAGGGAGGCGAATACCGCGAAGGAGGCCGCGACAAGCGTCGACAGCAAACCGGCGAGCCGCCGCACGAAGCCGCCCAACCGACCGGACCCATTGATCCGGCTCGCAAAACCCTTGGGCCGCTTCACGATTAGATCGTGCGGTGCGGCCGGCCCGCCGGGCGGGTCCACCACATCGGTGGACCGCGCGGCGCTGCCGTCGCTCATGACGCCGAGCCCAATTGGGCGGCCCACGGGTACTGCAACTGCGCGATGGAGGTGGTCGCGCCGGTCAGCTTCTTGCTCAGGAACATATTGTTGGGCACTTCGTACAGCGGAATCCATGCGAGATCGTTCACCGCGATCTGCTGCAACTTGGCCGTCACCGCACAGCGCGCGGCCGGATCGGCAGTGGCCCCGGCCTGATCGACCAACCTGTCGTAATCCGGATTGGAGTAGCCGCCGTAATTGAGCGCGTTCCCGGTCTGCAACATGCCGTACAGCTCGAGCGGGTCCGGGGTGGAGTCGTACCAGAAGGTCGTCACCAGATCGATTCCGGCGCGGGCGGAGGCGTCACCGAACAGCGCGGTGTACGCGTCCGGTGCGACCGGCTGTAACTGCACATCCAGGCCGATATCGTGACCCGCCGACTGGACGGCATTGGCGATGACGCCGAGTTCGGGCGACATGGTGCTGGTCGCCACCACCACCTTCTTACCGGTGGCCCCGGCCTGTTCGATCAGCGCCTTCGCACCGGCTACATCGCGGGTGTAGTCCGGCAGTTGGGCGAAGTAATCCTTGGCCGCGTCGGGCGCGAGACCCCAGGCGCCGATCGCGGTGGGGGCTTTGGCAGGAGTGCCGTACCCACCGACCGCGGCCGAGATGATGCCCGAGCGGTCCAGCGCCATCGACAGGGCCTTGCGAATCCGCGCGTCACCGAGCGTGCCCCGCAGATTCGTGGGGATCAAGCTCACCGCGGTGGTACTCGGACCGAAGAACAGGGTGCCGCCGGGAGCGGTCTTCAATTTGTCGAAACCCGTTGAGGGCAGCAGATATCCGCCATCCACCTCCCCCGACAGCATGGCATTGACCCGCGCGGCCGGATCCTGGATGAAGGCCATCTTCACGGTGCTGGTTTTCGGGGCCAGCGCGGAATCCCAATACCCGTCGAACTTCTTCAGGTTGATCGACTGGCCCTTCTGCCAGCTCGCCACCGAGTACGGCCCGGTGCAGTTCACGCCGCCGTCCGGGGTGCCGTAGTTCGCGCCCGCCTTGGTCAGGAACGTGGCGCTCTCGATGGTGCCCGCCGAGGTGCCCATCTCCTGGTTGAACAGCTGATCGGGCTTGCGCAGATGGACCGTCACCTCCATCGGGCCGGTCTTCTCGATCGAATCGACATTCTGGAATGCCGCGACCCAGTAGGACCCCACCGCCGGGTCCATATGCCGCCGCAGGCTCGCCACCACATCGTCGGCGGTGAGCGGGGAACCGTCGTGGAATTTCACGCCGGGGCGGATCGTGTACACCCAGCGCAGCGGATCCGGCGAGGTCGCGGCGGTCGCCAGGCCCGGTTCGACCTTCAGGTCCGGGGTGATGCGGTTCAACTGCTCGCAGACGTTGGCCAGCACGGTATTCGGTGGGTAGTCGAAGGCGTACGCGTAGTCGAGCGACTGCGGTTCCGCGTAGAGCGACCAGGTCGCGGAGTCGACCGGGCCCTTGGCGGTGGGTGTGCCCGCGGTGATCTGGAAGGGCAGGCCGCCGCCCCCGCCGGATGTGGTGGCACCGCCACAGGCGGTGGCCGCGAAGGCGACGAACGCCATGACGGCGGCACTCGCGATTTTTGTCGAGGGGACGGGACGCATCTGACACCTCTTGCTGATGTGATCCAGATCATTCGATCTGCATTGCTGGTGGTGGGGAGTCAAGATGAAGGAACGTTCCTGCACAAGCGGTTTGAAGAAACGTTTCTGCAAAGGAAACAAAGGGTTTACAGCACGACACAGATATGCCGTGCCATGATCGGCGCATGAGCAGGCCCGATCCCCGCGTCCGCCTGGTGGACGTCGCCCGCGCCGCCGGGGTTTCCAAGACCACCGTCTCGGACGCCCTCAATGGTTCGGGGCGATTGCCCGATTCGACCCGGGACCACGTCCGCGAAACCGCACGTCGGATGGGCTATCGCCCGAACGCGACCGCCCGGCTACTGCGCGCTGGACATACCCGATTGCTCGGGCTGGCCGCACGCGAATACGTCGAGACGCCGTGGGTCTACACCGATATGGCGTACTTCTCGCAGCTGGTCACCGCCGGTACCCGCACCGCCCTGACACACGGCTACGGCGTGGTGCTGCTGCCCACCACCTCGCCCGGAGACTATTGGGTGAATATGCCCCTTGACGGCGTCTGCGTGGTGGATCCCGTCGACGGCGATCCGATGGTGGCCGATTTCCTCTCCGCGGGCGTCCCGGTGGTCAGTGACCGCCGTGCGCTGGCCGACCAGTCCAGTCCACTGGGCCGCTGGGTCGACTTCGACTACGGCGCGGCCACCCGCACCGTGCTGGACCATTTGAAATCCCAAGGCGCAGCACGCATCGTGCTCATCTCGGCGGATTCCACCGCCAGCTACAACGTCGAATCCGAACGCGCCTACCGGGATTGGTGCGCCGAGCACAATCTGGATGCGCTGGTCACCAAGGTCAGCACGCCCGGCCCCGACCGCACCCGCGTCCCCGTCGACGAGGCCATCGCCTACCGCCCGGACGCGATCTTCACCCTCGCGGAGGTGAGCCCCATGCTGCTGCTGGACGCGGTGCGCCGGGCAGGCCGCAGCGTGCCGGAGGATCTGCTCCTGGTCTGCACCACCGAGGATCCCGCGGCCGCCTACACCGATCCCCCGCTCTCCACCCTCAGCTACCTCCCGAGGGAGACCTCCGAAGCCTCCATCGAATTGCTGATCGATATAATCGAGGGACGAAAGGGCTTGCCGGGCAAGCTATTCGACGCCCACCTCGAGATCCGATCCTCCTCCCGCCGGAGCGGTGCTCGCGTCGATCTGCTCGCTTAGATAACGCAGCACCACCGCGCCCACCGCCGCCACGGGAACCGACAGGAACGCGCCGACAATGCCGTAGAGGGAGCTGCCGACAGTGATGGCGAGCAGCACCACGACGGCGTGCAGCTGCATACTGCGACTCTGCAGAATCGGTTGCAGCACATTGCCTTCCAGCTGCTGCACCACCACGATGATGGCCAGCACGATGAGCGCGCTGGTCAAACCCTTGGTCACCAGCGCCACCAGGACGGCCAGCGCACCGGCGACGAAGGCGCCGACAATCGGAATGAAACCGCCCAGGAAGGTCAGTACGGTCAGCACGGCCGCGAGTGGAATCCGCAGTATCACCAGGCCGCCGCCGATCAGCACCGCGTCGATGAGACTCACCAGCGCCTGCGTGCGAATGAATCCGCCGAGGGTGACCCAGATCCGGTTCAGCACCTCCTCGACATGCCGCCCACCGCGGCTGCCGACCTTGGAGTGCAGCCAGGGCAGCAATTTCGGGCCGTCCTTGACGAAGAAGAACGTCAGCATGAGCACCAGGAACAGCGTGACAATCGCCGACGTCGCCGAGCTCACCCCGGCGAAGACCCCGGATGCGATGCGCTCGGCGCTGGACTGCACCTTCCCGACGATCGCGTCCACGGCCGAATTCAATTGCTCGTCACCGATATTCAGCGGCGGACCGTGCAACCAATCCCGTACCCGATGTACGCCCTCGGTGGCCCGATCCGACAATTCCGGAGCCTGATTCACCACCGACGGCACAATCCCCGCGATCACCCCCGCCAGCAACGCGAGCAAACCCAGCGTGGTGATCGACGCCGCGACGGCCGGCGGCAACCCCCGCGCCGTCAGCCATCGGGTAGGCGGCCACAGCACCGTCGACACCACCAGCGCCAGCAACACCGGCAATACCGCCACCCACAATTTCCCGAGCACCACATCGAGTACCCAGGCCCCCGCCGCGATGGCCACCAAACACAGCGACCACTTCGCAAGCCAGATCAGCCCACGCCCGATAACCACACCCCGGTCGGGAGGCCCCGCGTCCTTCGGCTCGGACTGCGCGGTGGATTCCTTCGCATCGGAACGCCCGGAGTCCTCCGCACCGGAAAGCGCGACATCATCCCGTCCGCTGTCACTCACTGGCTCGCTCACGCCGCCCAGTCTGGCACGACATTCCGGACAACCCCGCACCTGCGATGCAGCGCCGCATGTCGACGGGTGGCCTGCCACCGTCCGCCAACCCGGCATGATCTCGCTCGTCATCCCGGCATGCTTTCGGCCGGGATCCACCCGGCTGTCGTCCAGCTGAGTTCAGTGGATCCCGGCCGAAGACGCGCCGGGATAACGGGGGACTTCCTCGCGCCCAGGGATCGAAAGCTTCACTCGCATTCGGGGTGCGAGGGCTATCGCCCAGGGACAGGGCAGGCGTCGACGGCTTCGGCGACGACCTGTGGTTCCGGGGACGGGACCGGACGGGCTCCGCGTTCGAAGGTCTCGCCGGTGATGAGTTCGGCGGTGTTCAGGGCATCTAGTTCCGCCGGTTCGAAAACTCTTCCGCGGCTGAGGAATCGGTAGCCTTCCGGGGCCTCGAGACTGAAACCCGAACCGCGGCCGGGCACTACGTCGAGTACCAGTTGGGTGTGCTGCCAGGCGGAGAACTGCGGGCCGGAGATCCACACCGCCGCAACATCTTCCGATGGCGGCTCGGTGATGGCCTGCTCGCCGGTCGACAGGCGCAGGTCGAGGAGGCCGAGCAGGACGTCTCGGTCGCCGATGACGAATTCGCCTGCGGGATAACACATCGGAGCCGAGCCGTCACAGCACCCACCGGACTGGTGCAGCATGAGTGGGCCGTGCGTGACGCGGAGGCGACGGAGCAGATCCATCGCCGCCGCGGTCGCACGTACCCGCCGGGGACCGGGGGCGGGCATCAGAAGAAGCCCTGGGCCTTACCCGCATAGCTGACCAGCAGGTTCTTGGTCTGCTGGTAGTGGTCCAGCATCATGCGATGGTTCTCGCGGCCGATCCCGGACTGCTTGTAGCCGCCGAAGGCCGCGTGAGCGGGGTACTGATGGTAGGTGTTGGTCCACACCCGCCCGGCCTGGATATCGCGTCCGGCCTTGTACGCCACCGACCCATCGCGCGACCAGACGCCCGCGCCGAGCCCGTACAGCGTGTCATTGGCGATCTTGATGGCATCGCCGTAATCCGCGAACGAGGTCACCGAGACGACCGGGCCGAAGATCTCCTCCTGGAAGATCCGCATGGAGTTGCTGCCCGTGAAGATCGTCGGCTGCACGTAGTAGCCACCGGCCAGATCGCCACCCAGGTCGGCGCGTTCGCCGCCGGTGAGCAGGGTCGCGCCCTCGCCCTTGCCGATCTCGATGTACGACAGGATCTTCTCCAGCTGATCATTGCTGGCCTGCGCGCCGATCATGGTCTCGGAGTCCAGCGGATCACCCTGCCGCACCGCCTTGGTGCGCACCACCGCGGCGCTGAGGAACTCGTCGTAGATATCGGCCTGGATGATCGCCCGCGACGGGCAGGTGCAGACCTCGCCCTGATTGAGCGCGAACATGGTGAAGCCTTCCAGGGCGCTGTCCTGGAAATCGTCATTGGCCGCCAGCACATCCGAGAAGAAGATGTTCGGGCTCTTACCACCCAGTTCGAGCGTGACCGGGATCAGATTCTGCGAGGCGTACTGCATGATCAGCCGCCCGGTGGTGGTCTCACCGGTGAAGGCGATCTTCTTGATGCGCGGGCTGGAGGCGAGCGGTTTACCCGCCTCGACTCCGAAGCCGTTGACGATATTGACCACACCGGCGGGCAGCAGATCGCTGATCAGGCTCATCAGGTACAGGATGGAGGCCGGGGTCTGCTCGGCGGGCTTGAGCACCACCGCGTTTCCGGCGGCGAGCGCGGGCGCGAGCTTCCAGATGGCCATCAGGATCGGGAAGTTCCACGGGATGATCTGTCCGACAACGCCGAGCGGTTCGTGGAAGTGGTAGGCGACGGTATTACTGTCGATCTCCGACAGCGAACCCTCCTGTGCGCGAATCGCTCCCGCGAAGTAGCGCAGGTGATCGATGGCCAGCGGGATATCCGCGGCCATGGTCTCGCGGATCGGCTTGCCGTTGTCCCAGGTCTCGGCGAGGGCGATGGCGGGGAGGTTCTCCTCGATCCGGTCGGCGATCTTATTGAGAATCACCGAGCGTTCGGCGACCGAGGTCTTGCCCCAGGCGGGTGCGGCGGCGTGCGCGGCGTCGAGGGCGAGCTCGATATCCTCGGCAGTGCCGCGGGCGATCTCGCAGAAGGTCTGTCCCGTAACGGGAGTCGGGTTCTCGAAGTACTGCCCCTTGACGGGTGCGACCCATTCGCCGCCGATCCAGTTGTCGTAGCGGGACTGGAAGGACATGGCCGCATCGGGGGTGCCGGGGCGGGCGAAGACAGTCATCGAATACTCCTCGATCTGCTGACAAGTTTCGGTCAGGTGTGATCCAGGACACTATGGTCTCGACTGTTGCAGCGCCGTTGCAAGAAGTTGGTCAGATGCCCAGCTTGCGATCGAGTAGCGATAGTTGCGCCTCCACCTGGGCATACATTGACGAATTGCGATCCAGGGAACCGAGATACGCGGTCCAGGCGGCGATATCGTCGCGGCCGTCCACCGAACTGGTCCAGCGCGCGAGCAGTCGACGGTCACCCGCCGCGAGCAGGGCCGCACGCAATCGACCGTGTAGTTCGGCGCGCAGTTCGGCAATGCCCGGCGCGAGCGAGCGCGGCAGGATAGGCCCGGGGTACTCGCACAGCGCTGCGGCGGCATCACCCCGGGCGAGCGCGCGCCGCACCCGGGTGACATCGGTCTCCACCGCCATCAGCAGCCGGTACGGCCGGGAGCCGAAACCGTTCGCACCCACCAGCTTTCGCACACGGGACAACTCCGCCCGGACGGTCACCGGATCGAGTTCGGATTCATCGAGCAGCATGGCCAGATGGTCCGCGCTCAAGCCCTCCGGATGATCGGCCAGCAGCAGCAGAATCTCGGCGTGCCGCTGCGACAGCCGAATTCGCTCACCGTCGCGGATCAGCACCGGTCGCCCCGGGCCCAGCACCTGCAAATGCGCTGTCGGCGAATCGTTCCGAGCAGGCGCACCGAGCAGGCCCAGTCGTAGCTCCGACTCCACCGCCAGCACCGTCGCCCGGATCAGCGACAGCACCTCCGGCCCCGCGACACGCGGTCCACCGGTGATATCGATGGCACCGATCGTCCTGCCGCTCAATGGATCATGCACCGGTGCGGCGGTACAGCTGAACTCGTGCACGGCCCGGCTGAAATGCTCGGCCCCGAATATCTGTACGGAGTGATCCAGCGCCAGCGCCGTTCCGGGCGCATTGGTCCCCACCCGCTCCTCACTCCAATCCGACCCCTCCACGAAATTCATCCCCACCGCGCGATCCTTGACCTTGGGATCGCCCTCCACCCACAGCAGTCGCCCGCGCGCATCACTGATGGCCACCAGTAGTCCGGCATCGGCCGCATCCTCCACCAGCAGTTTGCGCACCACCGGCCGAATCGAGGCGGTCGGATGCGCGGCCCGATACCGCTGTAGTTCCAGGCCCTCGAGGTCGACGGCCCCGCCGAAGCCGTCCGGATCGACCCCGATGCTGCGGCTGCGCCGCCACGAATCCAGCACCACCGAGCGCACCGATCGACCATCCGGCCGGATCACGGGCAGCCGATCCACACCCTCGAGAAACGATCTGTGCGCCAGCGAAACCCGCTCCGCCAGCCGCGTGACATCGTCATCCGGCCGAACCGCAACCCATGGGCTGCCCTGTGCGACAGTGCTCAATCGGTGTCCTTCACGTTCCCCCACCCCACTGTAACGCCGGTCACCCCGCGAGAAGGTCAGTCGGTTCGGTTCAGCACACCGCCGAGCGGATCGAGCACCAGTCGGTCCTGGGCCGCCTGCACCTTCACCTCGTAGATCTGCTGATTGTTCAGATGCTGGGCCATGAAGGCGGCGAGTTCGGCATTGCCGAGGAGCCAGGGCCGGGCCGGGCAAAGCTCAAGGGTGAAGCCCGCCAATATCCTGCTCACCCGCCCCCCACTCCGGCCTGCACCGGCGCGGTCGAGGTGCCGAGCGGGCACCACCGCCGGGCATGAGCGGCGAATCCTGTTGACGGACTTCGGTATCGGGCGGCTGCGCGATGATTCGGCGCAGTTGACACGCACCGGGACGCTCGCCGCGACCTTGGCCTACGCCTCGCCCGAACAGCTGTCCGGCGATCCGCTCGACCAGCGTTCGGACCAGTATTCACTGGCGTGCACCTTCTTTCGGCTGCTCACCGGGTCGACGCCGTATCAGTCGCACACCGCCGCGGGCGTGATCGCGGGCCATCTGCAACATCCGGTGCCCCGGGTGACCGACCGCCGACCGGACCTGCCCACCGGACTGGATGAGGTGTTCGCGCGCGCTCTGGCCAAACGACCCGAACAACGCTACGACTCCTGCCGCGCCTTCTCCGATGCTGCGGCACAGGCATTATCGGCCGTCGACGACACCGTCCGGCTGTCCGTCGCCGCGGTCTCGTCGACCGACCCGCAGTGGCATACGCCGAACCGCCCGCCGAGCGATCCGGCGGCATCGACCCAATTGATGGAGGCGTCGGCGGCGGCCGCGGGAATGTCGAACGGTTCGCCCGCCACGGCGGTGCTACCCGCGCTCGCCGATCCCACACCGCCGGATATGCCAGTGCCCTCGAATGATTCGATGTCGCGGACGCCGTCCAAGCGCGGGCGCTGGATCACCGCCGGGGCCGCGACGCTGGTCGTGACGGTCGCGGCTGCCGCCGGAATCATCTGGGCGACAAACGATTCCGGCGCATCGGGCACACAGCTGTCCCCCGCGAACGCGGGCAGTGCCGCCGCCGTCTATCCCGGATTCGTGCCGCTGACCCGCATCGATCAGGATGGGAAGCAGATCGTCTCCCCCGCTTCGGTACTGGATCCCGCGAATGACGGTCGGCTGTACTGCAAACCGGTGTCGATCGCGGCGATACTGCCGCTCTCGGGGCAGAACGTCGCACTGGGCCACACCGTGATCGGCGAAGTTCGACTGGCGGTCTCCCAATTCCTCGAGGGCGGCAACAATGCCTGCCCGGTCACGGTGCGCGAGTTCGATACCGCGGGCGATCAGGCGACCGCGGCGCAGGCCGCCGAGAAGATCGCGGCCGATGATTCCATCGTCGCGGTCATCGGGCCGACGTTCTCCGGGGAGGTGATCGCGGCGGGCCGAACCCTCGACGATGCCGGACTGCCCTTCCTCACCCCCGGTGCGACGAATCCCGTACTGGCGCAGACGGGTTGGTCCGGCTTCTTTCGCGGGCTGGCCAATGACAATGTTCAGGGGCCGGCTCTCGGCCGGTATCTCACCGGCACCGCGGGCCATTCGCGCGTCTGCGTGGTGCGCGACAACAACGGCGGTTACGGCGGCACGCTGGCAGACGCGGTCACCGATGCCTTGCGCACCCCGGCATGCGAAGTCACCGTGGAGCCGGACGGCGATCCGGCCCAGGCGGTGCGGACCATCGCCGCCGCACATCCGGACGCCGTCTATTACTCCGGTTATGCGGCGACCGCCGCGACCCTGCTGACCACGCTCCGCAGCGCCGGTGTGACAGCGCCTTTCGTGCTCGGCGACGGCAGTTACGATCCTTCGTTCCGCAATGCGGCCGGTGCCGCCGCGGCGGGCACCCTGGTCGCTTGCCCCTGCGGCCCGGCCTCCGTCCGCTTCCTCACCGACTACCGCGCCGCCACCGGCACGGCACCGACCGCGCACGCCGCCGAAGCCTACGATCTGACCGCGATCGTCCTGCGCGGCATTGTCTCGGGCCACGCCACCCGCGCGGAGCTGCGCGCCTACCTGCACAACTATCACGGTGACGGTCTGGCCCACTCCTACGCCTGGACCTCCACCAGCGAGCTCGCCGCCCCGAGTATCTGGCTCTACCGGGTCAGCTGACCGTTTTCCCGGCCGGGTGTGACGCAGTGCACAAAGACGTATGCTGGGTGGATGCCCCACAACCCAGGCTGGGTCAGACGGAATAGCTTTGCCGCCTGGTTCGGATATACGTCGATACTCGTCTCGTTCGGGACCTGCGCGATGGCTTTGGCCGCCGCGGCCAGCGGATATGCCGGCTGGGCGCTGATTGCCGGTGGCGCGTGCGCCGCCACAGCGATCATCAGCCTCACCATCTTCGGGTCCACGGTCCACCGCGACCACGTCACCCATCACACGACACCACGACTGCTCATGGATTGCTGGGAGGAGAGTCCGGACTTCGCGCAGCAGCGCGGGGTGCCGGCGGCAATCGAACCCAAGCGTCTCGAATAGTTCGCCGGGATGCCCCGTTTAGCGCTACGCCATGTAACGGATACCATCGCGGCGTGGCCAAGCTCAAGGTATCCGTAGACGTCCCGATCCCGCCCGACCAAGCCTGGTCGCGCGCCTCGGATCTGCCCGAACTCGATAAATGGCTGACCCTGCACGAGGGCTGGCGCGGACCGGTCCCCGCCGACCTCACCGTCGGCACCCGCCTCATCGGCGTGGCCACCGTCAAGGGCTTCCGCAATCGCGTCACCTGGACGGTCAAAACCGCCGAACCCCCGAACCGCCTGGTCCTGCACGGCTCCGGAATCGGCGGCACCAAATTCGGGATCGAACTCCGGGTAGCGCCCATCGGTATCGGCTCGAAGGTGACCGCCGATTTCGAACTCGGCGGCGCACCCCTGTTCGGACCCATCGGCTCGGCGGTCGCCCGCGCCCTCCGCGGTGACGTCGAACGCTCCCTGGACCGCTTCGTTCAGCTCTACGGCTGACCCCCGGCAGCAGCGCAGGGCGACGGCGTCCACCGCGGTGGACGGTGGCACCATCACCACCGAGCCCAAGAACCTGGACATGTGCGGGTAAGCGGCGTCCCCGGGATCGACGCCGGACAATCCGACTGTCTACTTTCGGTCGCCCCGGGCCGGTTCACACCGCCAGGCCAACTCGACCATCCGGCCCCGGTATGCCTGCCGGTCGAGTCGGCCTGCCAGCCGGTCGGCCAGCAATGCGTTCTCCGCCAACAGCGCTGACCATATCTGTGCGCGATTGGCCCACTCCGCGGTCAGGTCCGGCGGCACCCGCATACTCTCCTCCGGCATGGGCGGATCACCGGAGAGCACATCGGGACCGGCCCGCTTACGCGGGGACGCTATGAACATCCACCACCCGAGCGCCACCACGACCGCGCTCAGGGCGGTCAGCGCTATGCCGATGAACATCGACCTCACTCCATCTCTCCGGGGTGGCCAAGTCACGACGTGCCGAGTCCGCGCCACCGACATCCGTTCAATCGGTGCTCGGGTTCGAGTCCGGCAAGGCTTGGCGCGGAACCGAATTCGGCCGGTACTGTGCTCGGCGATCACGCGCGTGCGCCAACAGCACGGGTATCTCGGACGCGATGCCCGCTGCGATCTGGTCTATATCGGATGTGGTGTCATAGTCGCCGGTGATACCGAAGGTCAGCTGATCGGCGTAGCTGAGGATCGCGATGGTGGTCCGCACCCGCAGCGCGATCGGGATGCACGGCCAGAGCTCGAGCACCTCGTGGCCGCCCATCGCCAATCGATGACGCGGGCCCGGGAGGTTCGTCGCCAGCGCCGCGACACCCTGCTGGGGATAGTACGACCCCATGCGAAAAACCGACGCCACGAACGCGAACGGCAACCATTCGGCCAGCGAGAACACCGAGCGCTCGGCCTCGGCCTCCCCGCGGGACCTGTGCGACTGGATCCGCTCGTGCACGGCGAGCAGGCGCTCGACGGGATGCTCGAGCTCGATCGGCAGATACGCGATCATCGCCGAAACACGATTGTCCAGAATGTCTTTCGCATCCACCGTACGCCGGGATACCGGAACCACGACGCGGACCTTCCCCGGCGTGGGCGGTTCACCCCGGCCCCACAGCAACCGGCGATACGCGGCGGCGACCGCAGCCACCGCGACATCGTTTACGGTCACCTCGAAGCCGGTGGCGATTTCGCGCACCTCCGGCAGCGCGACCCGCGCCAGGGCGTAGCGACGCTGCCGCCCGATAGGACCGTTCAGCGAAGACGCTTCGGCGGGCGCGAGAGCCGCATACAGCACCGGAGCCACGACCCGCACCGCGCCGACAGCGGAGCGTGGCAGCGTATAAGGCAGCCGGATCATCCCCGAGACCCACTGCGCGAGGCTCGCGAAGCTGGGAACGGCTGTGCGCGCGGGCTTTCCGACCAGCGCCGGCGAACCGATCGGTCCGCCCTCCACCGGATCACAGAAGCTCTCCAACAACGTGACCTCGGAGATCCCGTCGGCCATGGTGTGGTGCGCTTTGACGATCATCGCCCAACGGTCGTGCGCCAGATGTTCGACCACGACGACCTCCCACAGCGGATGATCCCGGTCCAACCGTTCGGTCAACTCCGTCGCGACCAGTTCCCGCAGCGCCGCCTCATCACCCGGTTCCGGCAACGCGGTCCACCGGATATGATGTCCCAGATCGAAATTCGGATCTTCCTCCCACACCGGCGCTCTCAGATCCAGTGGTGCGCGACGCACCCGTTGCCGCAGGCGACTGTGGCGTTCCAGTCCCCGATCCACGTAGGTGCGGAATTCCGCGCGCGTCGGCGGTGCTCCCGAGATGATCGCTACCGTGCCGAGGCCGAGGCTGACATGGCTATCCGTGTCTTCCATCGCCAGGAATCCCGTGTCCAGCGGGCTTAATTCACTCATTATGAACGCCTGTCCGAATAGCCGCCGCGGCCGTCACCGTGGCTCTCGAGCTGCACTACCACCCGTACGATCCTCGCTGCGCGACGCTGCCGGGAGATGCGAAAGCACTCGGAGACAGTGACATTCGCACCGACGGTTCGATCACCGTCGAGGCCCCACTGCGGCCGCACCACCCGCCGGACCGATCGACGGGGAGACCACCGGGCCCTTCTCACCCACCGGCACATGACCGATATCGATGGCGCGCACCAGATCTCGCGGGTTCTCGGCGCTGGTCAACAGATGCGAAGCAAGCTCGACCCCGGACGCGTCCCGAACTCGTACCAGCAGCTCGGCCAGTTCCACACTGCCTATGCCCAGATCGTCGAACCGGCTGTCGAGTGTGACGGTGGCTCGCGACGCATGCGGATGGACCTCGGCGACGAGTCCGCGGACGATCGTGAGAACGACGGCGGCCCACACCGCACTATCCACCGGCCGGGAAGCAGCTGCCGACCCGGGGAAGCCACGATCGGAGAGCGAATCAGCCATGTCGAAGCCTTTCGAAGCGGTCAGTCCGGTTCGCGGGTGGGCGGCAACCGGTCACGCTCGATCCGTTCACCCGGAGGTGACAGGGACCAGCATGACCGGAACCGTTGCGGTCGCAACCGCATTGCGCACGATCTGCGCGCGGCCCGGTTCCAGTCGCTGCGACCAGCCGAGCACGATCAGGTCGGCTTGTTCAGCCGCGACGTCGACGATGTTGTCGCCGACTGCGCCGCTGCGCAGGGTCAGCGTCTGGCACAGGCCGGGGAAGTAGGGTGCGCAGAACCGCGCGAGGAATTCGGTCTCCCAGGCGGCTCGGGCATGCGCCGCCTGATCCCAGTGGGCGGGCACGGTCGTGCTGTCGAAGACGTGCAGCACCATGATCTCGATGCCCGCCGCGCAGAACAGCCGCACGCTCTCCGCCACCGCGTAGGAGGCTTCCTCGGTACCGTCCAGCGGCACCAGAACACGCTCGATACCGTACTGCGCCGCAACCATGGTGGGCGGGACCAGCACGATCGGAACCGCGGAGCGCCGCACGATCTTCCACACTCCGTCGTTGTGGGCGACGACGCCCATCACCACTTCCGGATCATCGAGCGCTCGCACGAATTCCTCGTCCGGCACATCGGATGGAACGCCGCTCACATGAGCACCCACGACCTTCGCGAGCGTCGCGGCGACCGCGAAGGCCGATTCCGCCGAGCGAACCAGGATGCTATTCACATTGTTCCTTTCGTCGTTGCGGGCCACCAGGATTCGCCGGTTACCACGCGGACCGGATGACCGCCGACCGCGACGACGACCGGTCCGTCGGTGCGCACGGTGGTCCCGCCCGGCGTGATATCCAAACGGATATGACGCCCCAGCACCCGGAACGCGATCCCCAGCCGCGACCATCGATGGGGCAGCATCGGCCGCACGCGCATCACCCCGTCGCGGACCCGCACACCGGCGAAGCCGGTGAGCATCGCCTGCCATACGCCCCCGAAGGTGGCCATATGCAGTCCGCCGGCGGTCGTACCGTTGCGGTCGTCGAGATCCAGTCGCAGTGCGGGACCGAGCATTTCCAGTGCCGAGTCCGGGCGACCGGCCCGAGCCAGCAGCGTTGCCATCACCGGGAGCGACAATGATGAACCGTGCGTGGTGCGCGGCCCGTAGAAATCGAGATTCGGCGTCAGTGACGCGGGAGCGACTTCCTCGGGCACCAGGTGGTGCAGCATCAGCACGTCGGGTTGTTTGATCAGTTGCGATCCGGTGACTCGGTGCTGGCCGAGCAGCACATCCGCGGCGACCGGAGGTCGGGCCACCGCCGCGGCCAGCAGCGGTTCGAGTCCGAAATACCCACGGAACTGTTCGTACCGCCCGTCCGGTCGCAGCTGGTCCACGATCCGGTCGGCCAGCGCGCGCCAGGCGGCGAACTCGGTTGCCTCCGTATGGTCTTCGGGTTCGAGCCGGGCAGCGCGACGTAGATTCCAGCGGGCCATCACGTTCGTGAAAGCGTTGTCGTCCACTGATTCGTGGTATTCGTCAGGGCCGATGACCTGTTCCAGGTGCGCCTGCCCCCGGGCATCCACTCGACATCGCGAGGCCCAATAGCGGGCGGTCTCGGTGAGTAGTTCGCGCGCCGTGGTGCGGACGAAGTCACGACGGCCGGTCCACTCGGCATATCGGTCGGCGGCCCAGGCAATGTCGGCGGTGATGTGCTCCTCGAGGATTCCGGTGCGGATGGGAACCGTTGTGCCACCGAGGAATCCGCTGCGTGGCGTCACATCGGTGCCGTCGGCGGCCGACTCCCAGGGGAACCGGGCACCCCGATAGCCCGCCGCGCGAGCCCGTTCCCGCGCCGCGCCGAGCCGCCGCAACCGATAGGCCACTATCGCTTCGGCCGCCTCGGGGTCGATGCTCACCATCGCGGGCAGGACGAAAGCATCGGCGTCCCAGAAGATATGGCCCAGGTAATCGGTGCCGGAGATCCCGCGCGCACCGACCGCGGACTCCCCGTGCGCATCGGCGTTGGTCCACAGCTGATACAACGCGAACCGCACCGCGAGTTCGGTCTCGGGATCATCCGGCAGGTCGATCCCGACGCTGGACCAGCGGCGTGACCAAGCCGCGCCATGCGCGGCCAGCAGACCGTCGATCCCGTGCTCCCACGCCTGCCGCAACTCCCGCACCACGCGCCCGCTACCCGTGCGCTCGGCGGTATCGGCGCCTATCGCCGCGACCCGCTCCAGGCGGCATCCGTCCTCGGTGTCCACGCGATGCTGAGCCGCCGCCGCCACGATGGCGCCGCCCGTCGCGGATTCGATTCGAACGCAGCGTGTCCGCGTGCCCGGCGCACCGAGTGCGTCCATCGGGATTTCGGTGACGGTGGCGGTCACATCCGCGGCCGATACCCGCAGTGGTTCCCCGCCATCGATTCCCGTCCCCGTTGCCGCGACACGCATGACCATGACACCTGGGCGATCCGCGCAAGCGAACCGAACACTGCGGAAGCCCCCCGTCGGTCCCACCCGGTACAGCGCACCCGCGCGGAGGTCGAGAAACCGCTCCGCGGTCATCCCGGGCGGGTCCAGCGTCACCGCGGTCCAGCACGGCCCCTCCAGCAAGTGCTGATCCGGCCCTGCCGCCGTGTACACCCCGGCAACCAATACCCCTGCCGTCGAAGCGGTACCGGCCTCCTCCGGCGTTCCGCGGCTCGCGACACCGCCGGAACCCACGGTGAACACCGCTACGTCGGAGACCTCCGGCCGGGCCGGATTCTCCCGGACAATCCAACCCGAATCGCGCCCTTGCGTGCCCGCCAGCGCGGACAGGGAGCCGATTCCGTCGACGACAGCAGGCCACGGGACCACATCATGATCGCGCGCGGAATCCGCGACAGCTCGAATGGGATCATCGCTCATCTCATCGAATCCATTCTCTTGCAGCGGATTCGTCGTCGTCATCGACCATGCGCCCGCACGGCACGATCCGGCAGGGCCGGAAGTCAGCGGATACGAAGGCCAACCGCCCCTACCGCGGCGGCACCTCGGAACCGTGGGGCCGTAGACGA
Organism: Nocardia sp. NBC_01503; assembly: GCF_036327755.1. Classification (NCBI taxonomy): domain Bacteria; kingdom Bacillati; phylum Actinomycetota; class Actinomycetes; order Mycobacteriales; family Nocardiaceae; genus Nocardia; species Nocardia sp. NBC_01503. The sequence goes on along the minus strand of NZ_CP109596.1, from coordinate 4,195,517 downwards.
CACTGCGATCAACCCGCACCTGTGGGTAACGCTCGCTCCATCCGGCGAGACTCTCCGCGAGCACCGCCTCGTGCGGTGCCCGCACCGCCCATCCGGCGGCCGGTGGGCCCCTCGGCCCCAGTGCCACAAGCCCTCTGATCGGAAGACGTTGGTATCAGGATAACGGCGACCGATACTTCGGCTATCGGCTTTCGCGCAGATCGGATGCCAGCAGCGCATCCGCGACGAACCTCGGTCCCACGCATCCGAAACATATTCATGCACAGTGTGATCGGCGATGACAGCGAAGTGACATCGGACCCTTGCCGGGTATCGGCCGAGGTTGGACGCTGAATTCATGTCATCGCACAAGGATCCCCTGTCAGCCGCGGTTCACACCGCCCACGAATGGCTCAATGCGGTCGCGGACCGGATCGGCACCGAGGACCGGGCCATCAGTTACCACGTGGTGCGGGCCTGGCTGCATACGGTGCGCGACCGCATCAGCGTCCCCGCGTCCGCCCACCTGACCGCGCAGCTACCGGAGATCCTGCGCGGCATCTACTACGAGGGCTGGGTGCCCAGTCATGTACCGGTCGCACACGGCACCGAGGAATTCCTCACCCAGTTCGCGCATGAGGCCATGATCAGCCGTGACGACGTGGCGCGCGCGGCTGGCGCGGTCACCGACGTATTCATGGATCGCTGCTCGCCCGGCCAGCTCGACGGTGTGCTCGCGGTACTGCCGGTGCGATTGCGAGAACTGTTGCGCGGCTTCCCCGAGCCGAGCCCGGAAGCCGGGAAACCGGCCGTTCACAACGACACCCACGGGGTGGCCGCGGTCGAGCGCCGGTTACAGCTGCTCGGTGACGCGGTGGCGGTGCTCGCCCGCGGTCTCGAGGAACTGCAGACGACCGGCGACGACGAACGCCGAGCGGTCGCCGCCCAACAGGCCCACCGCATCCTGATGAAAGAGCACCTGACCACCGCACCCGGCGATCACTGATCGGTCCCGCACAATCGGTTACCGGTGTCGCCTCGCCCACCTGCTCACGCCGACCCGGCGGATTCGGCTGCCGAAGCGGTGGGGAGGTGGGTGGTGAACCAATCCCGCGCGAGTTCGGCCGCCTGCCGCAGGGTGCCGGGTTCCTCGAACAGATGGGTTGCGCCGGGCACCTCCACCAGCACGGTTTCGCATGATAGGGCTTTCGCCGCTTGGCGATTCAAGTCGATGACGCGGTAATCGTGCCCGCCGACGATCAACAGCGTCGGAGCCCGCACCGCGGTCAGTGCGCTCCCCGCAAGATCGGGTCGCCCGCCACGGGAGACCACCGCGCCGACCCGCACCCGCGGATCCGCGGCGGCGCTCAAGGCCGCGGCGGCTCCGGTGCTCGCGCCGAAGTATCCGATGGGCAGGCCCGCGACGTGTTCCTGCCGGCTCAGCCAGAGGGTGACATCGACGAGTCGGTGCGCGAGCAGGTCTATGTCGAATACGTTCGCGCGGTCGAGTTCCTCGGCGGTGGTGAGCAGATCGAACAGCAGGGTGCCCAGCCCGGCCCGCTGTAGCACCTCCGCGACGTACCGATTGCGAGGGCTGTGGCGACTGCTTCCGCTGCCATGAACGAACACGACCACACCGATGGGGCGCTCCGGGATGGTGAGATGTCCTGCGAGTCCGACGTTCCCGGCCCGCACGCGTACGTCTTCGTCGCGTGGCGGCGGATCTTCGGCGGTGACCGGTTTCGGCTGCCGCGCCCCGGTCTGGGCGGCGTGTAGCAGCTCGACAACCTCCTCATCGGAGGTCTGGCCGAAGTTGTGATACCACTGCCCGACCGCGTAGAAGTACATCGGCTGCCCGAGACAGATCACCTCGTCGGCCTCCTTCAGCAACATGTGCAGTGCGTCGCGAGCCGCGACCGGTATGGCCAGCACCACCCGCGCGGCGCCGTGCGCGCGAGCGACCCGGCAGGCGGCACGCGCGGTGGCACCCGTCGCGACGCCGTCGTCGACGATTACCGCGGTCCGGCCGGTCAGCGGGGTGCGCGGGCGACCGGCCCGGAATCGGGCGGCACGGCGATCCAGCTCAGCGCGTTCGTGTTGCTCCACTCGCGCCATCTCCTCGGCGCCGAGTTCCGCCCGTTCCACCACAATGTCATTGATGACCCGCACCCCGTCCTCGCCGATGGCGCCGAAGGCGAGCTCGGGTTGATGGGGCACACCCAGTTTGCGCACCACGATGACATCCAGCGGCGCTTGCAGCCGCCGGGCGACCTCGAATGCGACCGGCACCCCGCCGCGCGGCAGACCGAGCACGACGATATCGGCGCCGCGCAGCAACCGCAGCCGTTCCGCGAGCCGACGGCCGGCATCGACGCGATCCTCGAAGAACATTGAAACCTCCTGGCAGACAAGCTGTTCGATAACATCGCGATTGCGCGAGATCCCGCCGCTGTCGTCGGTCGCGGTCAGCAGTTTGCCCTCAGCCGAGGCATCTGCGGTCATACTCGTCGGACCCTGTTCAATCGAACACGGGACCACCTCTAATCATCGACGGCGACCGGGTTCCACCGGGAGGGTCCAAAGTCATGGCCTATGTTCGGCCCTGTCAGGCTGCCCGAGTGTGGATGACCATGCTGATCGCGGTCGAAAAACACCGCCGCGCGGTGACTTTCGGCTCTCATCACCGGCCTCCCACGGTGGCACAGTCCAGTCATGCGAACACACACCACGGAACCGGATCCTGTTCTGCGGATTTCCATCGGCCGCCATGTCTCCGCCGGCGGAGCCGACTACGCACGCGAGAAGATCGGCCACGCACTGGATTTCGCCCCGGAGCCGGTGCTGTCGGCGCGAGTGCGACTGACCGGGCACCGCGATCCCGCCGCCGCGAACCCGATCACCGCCCAGGCGAATGTGAACATGGAAGGCCGCGGAGTCCGCGTACAGATCGCCGCCGCGACCACCCGCGAGGCGATCGACCTGCTCGAGGCCCGGCTGGAGGAGCGCTTCGAGCGGCTGACCCGGCATTGGGAGGCCATTCGCGGTCGCCACTCCGCGCCATCCCCGCACGAATGGCGCCACGACGCGCCGCCGCGGACGCCACTACCGTACTTCCCACGCGCCGCTGAGCAGCGTGAGGTGTTGCGGCACAAGACGTATGCGCTGCGCGATGAGACCTGCGAGGAAGCCGCGTTCGATATGGAGCTGATGGACTACGACTTCCACCTGTTCACCGAATCCGGCAGCCGCGGCGACAGCGTGCTCTACCGCCGGGACGGCGAGTATCGCCTCGCCCAGGTCGATCCCAGGCCCGACGCCGTCATCCGCGGCAGCGTACCGATCACGATCAGCCCGGCAGTCGCGCCGGTGACGAACGTCGACGGCGCGATCGCGCGGCTGGAACTGACCGGATTACCGTTCGTATTCTTCCGCGATCAGGATCGCGGAAGAGGATGTGTCCTCTACCACCGCTACGACGGCCACTACGGACTCCTCACACCCGCCATGTGATGGTTCACCGAGGATCCCCCGTTCAGACGCGGCTGATCTCTCCGGCAATGCTTTTCGCCCAGGCGTGAATACGACCGCGGTCGCGATAGTCCCCGGCCCGCTTCTTCGCCATCGCCGAAGCGGGGAAACCACGGGCGTCCCGCGCGAGACGGCCACCGAAGATGGTGTAGCCGCGGGCGTCGACCCGGTTGGCGGCCTTGCGAACGGCGTTGCCGCCGAGGATGTTCTCGCCGCCCGGTTCGTCGGCCGAATCGTCGAGTGGGCCACTACCGAACAACCAGACCGGTCGCTCCTGCAGTTGCGAGGTGAAGTGCCGAGTGAAACGACGGGCGTCGCGATGCCAGCGGCCGGAGTAAAGCGCACCGCCGACGACAACCGCGCCGTATCCACTCAGCGAGCGCACCTCACGGGCCGGTTTCACCACGGCCGCGACCTGCTCCCCGCGCAATGAATCACCTATCCATTGCGCGATTTCGGCGGTCCCGCCGCGTTTCGAGCCATAAGTCACCAAAACGGGTTCCTGGGTCATGACCAACCTCCTCGAATGACCGATGCCTCCGATCCCACTCGCTGTCGAGGTCGTCCTCCAGAGCCGAAGGTCCCGAGGTCGGCGGGATTCGTTGTGGCAGGCGCTGTTTCGAGAGGCCGCTGCCCGCAAACGAAGGCCGATCCGCGCGTGCGCTCGGTAATGGCGGTCCACCGAAAAGCGCCTAGCGCTGATACATTTCGCGGTCATTCAGGTAGCGAGGAGCACGAATCCCTCGGGACGATGCCGAACCGGTCGCCAAGCCTCGACAAAGGCTGGGGAGGTCCCCGAACTCGGAAGTGAACCCGAGCAGCGATTGGGCCACCGCCAGACACGCCGGTTCCGAGTCCGTGAGTACCGGCGGTCTGCCCGCGTCTTCTCTCGGGTTCACCTCCGCGTATTCGAGTTCAGGCTTCGAGTGTGGTGAGGCTGCCCCTGCGGGTGAGGCGGCCAGCGCGGGAGAGGTGAGCGTGAACCACGGCGAGTCAGGCGATTTGCCCGATGGCCGGAACGAAATCGCCGACGACCTCGCGGGCAACCCGGACGACAGCCTCATTGGCAACTGGGTCGCCGACGGTAACGCGCATACCTGTCGAATACTGTTTGACCTGGATTCCCGCTCCGGTGAAGGCGTCGGAGATTCGGCGAGTCAGCGCCGGGTCGTTCAGCGGGACGAAGATATAGTTCGCGGAACTGTCGGGCAGGATATAGCCACCCCGCCGCAGGGCCGTCGAGAGCCGATCGCGTTCGTCGACGATCGCGTGAATACGTTGATTCAGTTCGTCCTCGGCGGCGTAGCACGCCTGAACGCCGACCTCGGCGAGGATGTTCATGCCGAAGGGCACCTGCCAATGAGCGATACGCGCGGCGATCCCAGGCGCGGCGACGGCATATCCGACGCGCAGGCCCGCCAGACCGAACGCCTTCGAGAAGGTGCGCACTACAATGACATTCGGGTATGCCGCCAGCAACGCCAGGGTGTCGATGCGCCGCTCGGGTGTGACGAATTCGATATAGGCCTCATCGAGTATCACGTTGACCCGGGAGCCGATCCGGTCGAGGAATCCGGTCAGTTCGCGAGGGTGCAAGCGGGTGCCGGTCGGGTTGTGTGGATCGCACAGCACAACCACCCCGGTTCGCTCGTCGACCGCTGCCGCCATCGCATCCAGATCCTGCGCTCCTGCCGCGGTCAGCGGAACCGGCACCGGGTTCCCGCCGACCGTGGCGGTCAGGAGCGGGTAGCCGTCGAAGGTCGGATCCGCCATGATCACCCGAGCGCCGCCGGGCGCGGCGAACGCTTGCAGGATGTACAGGATGACACCGGTTGCTCCGGGGCCGACGACGATCTGCTCGGGCGAACAGCCGATCCGGGCCGCGATCAGGCGCGGCAGCCGGTCCGGCAGAAACTCGGGATACCGGTTCGCCGAGGCCAGCGCCCGTTCCAGCGCCCGGCGCACCGATGGCAAAGGACCGTAAGGGTTTTCGTTGAGCGCGAGCGGATATGACCCGGGAACGAGCGTGGTCAATTCGAGCCGTCCCCCGGGGTATGCCGTCCGCCCCACCGCACTGCGGCCGCGCCCGCGAAATCACCGGCATGGGCGAACCCCGCGAACATGACCACGCTTCCGTCCGGCGCCAGCCCCGAGGACACCGCGTGGTCGAAGGTCATGGGCATCGCGGTGCCGAAGAGATTGCCGCATTCCTCGAAGGTGTCCGGGTGCCGCTCGGGTGGCAGCGACAGCGCCTCGCGCCAGTTCCGCAGAAACGCGCGGTTGGGCTGATTGGTCACCAGAAGATCGATCTCATTGGGCGGCAAGGCGATTCGTTCACACACGGCCTCCGTCACTTGGGGGACGATCCGGTTGCCGCGGTCCAGCACCGCCGCGATATTCGACTCGGTGAATCCGATGTGGTGCTCGCCATGACCGGCCTCCCAGTATCGGCGCGGCGGATTCGCGATCGAGGTCATCTCGCCCGCGTATCGGGGCAGATGCCGAGTCTCGATATCGAGGATCGGAGAACGGTCGGATTTGGTGAGCCAGGCGATGCCCGCACCGTCACCGGGGATCGCGGCCTGCGCCATGGCACGCACCCCGTGCTGGGCGAATACCTGTCCGGCGGTGTTGGTCACGTTCACGACCAGCGCACTGCGAGCTCTGGTGTTCTGCAATATCTCTCGGGCCAGTTTGATCGCGTGGACGAAGCTGGCGCAACCGCCATTGGCCAGGTCGATCAGCCATTCGGGCGCGATGCCGAAGCGGGCGGCGATCTGGCCGCCATTGCCGACGAACCAGGTTTCGGGCAGTTGAGTGTGCACCACGAGCACATCCACCTGGTCCAGCAGCTCGGGACCCTGCCGGGCGAGCATCGGTGCGATCGCCCGCTCGGCCATATCCGCCGGGGTCTCGTCCGCGCCGACATGGTGTCGCAGACGCGGCGGATTGAACATGACGTCCGACGCGGTCCCGGCGCCCTGCCGGAACTGCGCGAAATACTCGGCGGAGATGGGTTTTCCGGGCCGATAACTGGAGACGTCGGCCAAACTCACGGTGACGGGCATGCGAATCATCTGTCCAATCGAACGGCCGACGGGCCCGGTTGTTCTGTTACACCTTCGAGTCGACTGAGTAGATACTCGGTCAGCCCCACCAGTACCTGCTTGCTCGATTCGCGACTGCGCGCATCGCAATACCGCAGCGGCACATGCTCATCGAGATCCAGCGCGGCCCGCAGATCGGCCAGCCGATAGCGGTGCGCGCCGTCGAAGTAGTTCACCCCCACCACGAACGGCAGTCCCCGGCTTTCGAAGAAGTCGATCGTGGCGAACGAGGTGTCCAAGCGGCGAGGGTCGATCAACACCACAGCGCCGAGCGCTCCGGCGGCCAGTTCGTCCCAGAAGAACCGGAACCGTTCCTGCCCGGGCGTGCCGAACAGGTAGAGGATCAGTTTCGGGTTCACCGTGATGCGGCCGAAATCGAGGGCGACCGTCGTGGTCGCCTTGGACTCCACACCCGAAAGGTCGTCCACCCCTGCGCTGGTGGCGCTGATCAACTCCTCGGTCGACAACGGTGCTATCTCACTGACCGCACCCACCATTGTGGTCTTACCGACGCCGAACCCGCCCGCGACGAGAATCTTCGCGGAGGTGATCTTGGCCGGTGCGACCAGGTCATAGTTTGAGAAGGCCATCACGTATCGCCCTTAACAATTCGGCGGCTTCGCTCTTGTCCGGCGCGGAGTGCCGGGCCTGGTTCGAGTTGATACTCAGATAGCCGTCGGCGATCAGGTCGCCGATCAGAATTCTGATCACCCGCACCGGGAGATGAAGTCTGGCTGAGATTTCCGCGATCGCGCGTGGATACTGGGCGATCTCGACGATCCGCTGGTACTCCGGATCCATCCGCTGCAACCGCGTATCCGGGGTGCCGGGGACAGCGACGACGATGGTGATCATGCTCAGTTCGGGCGTCACATCCCGGGTTCGTCCACGCGTCACGCCGTACATACGCACCAGCGGTCCCGCCGCCTCGTCGTACCAGTAGTCCCGTTCCTGATCCATTGCCGCAGGCGATCATTGGGCTTGATTGCTATGACGCGGTTTGGTCGAGAGCCAGGTCCCCATACGCTGCACGGTCAGATTCATCTCATGCGCCACCGAACCCCAATCCGCGTTGGCCTCACCGAGCACGGCCAGGCTGGCGTTCGGTCCGGCGGTGGTGACGAACAACATCGCCTCGTCGAGCTCGACCATGACCTGTTGCAGGCCGCCAACCGCGAATTGCCTTCCCGCACTGGCTCCCAGGCTGTGCAGGGCAGAGGCCATCGCGCTGAAACGTTCGCCGTCGTCCCGGGAGATGTCGGCGCAATGGCCGAGCATCAACCCGTCGTTGGACAGCATGACGACGTAGCGAACGCCCTTGAGCCGACCCGCCAAGTCGTCCAGAATCCAATTGAACTTGGCGTACTGTTCAGTCATTCCACTGTCTTTCGTTGTGGGAGAAGGGCTCGTCCGACGAGCCGACGGGCACACCCGAGCGACCGAGCTTCGTTCCGGCCTGCAACGCGGTCCAGAGATCGGCGGGCCGGCCCTGACCCGAGATCCTGTCTCGCTGGATGCGCACACTGGGGTGACTGTCGGGCATCGGAGCAGGCGGGTTCGCCGCGGGCGTCTGGCGCCTGCGCTGCGGCAGTTCGGGGCCGAAGTCATAGGGCACCGGCTGGTCAGGGCCCGGGTCCTCGTCCCACACCTCGGCCATCGGCCGCTGACGGAACGTATCGGCCTCGGCAATCGGCTCGGGCACCTCGGCCACCTGCACCGGCTCGCTCAATTCGGCGGGCGCGGGTTCTCGAATAGCCGCGGATTCGCGCAGAGCTCGGTGCGCACCCCGCCGTAATTCGCCGAGGTTCGGCGCGATTGCCGCGGGCGGTTCGGGTGCTGCGGCGCGGTCGACGACAACGAGCTCGTACGGCAGCCGTACAACGCTGCGGATACCGCCGTAGTCGGATTCGGTCAGCCGCACCGCGATCTCATGACGCTTGGCCAACTGCCCCACGACGAACAAACCCAGACGCGAGTCGGTGGACAGCGTTCCGATGCTGAAGTCCGGTGGGTTGGATAGCGTTTCGTTGATCCTGGCGATATCTCCGCGGTTCAAACCGATACCCAGATCGGAAATCTCGATGATCAGACCCGCGCCACCCAGCTCACCGGAGATCTCCACTCGGGTCTGTGGCGGGGAGAACGAGGCGGCATTGTCGATGAGCTCGGCCAGCAGATGGATGAGGTCCGCCACCACCGAACCGACCACCGGCACATTGGGCAGCCGAACCATATGGACCCGGGAATAGTGCTCGGTCTCGGTGACCGCGCTACGCACCAGATCATGCAGCGGCACCGGGTTCCGCCACTGTCTACCGGGACGTTCACCACCCAGGATCACCAGATTCTCGGCATTGCGCCGCGCCCTGGTGGCGAGATTGTCGAACTCGAACAACATCGCCAGGGTGTCCGGATCATCGTGGCGATGCTCGGCCTGCTCCAGTTGCCCCAGCAGCTGGTGCATCGTGGTCTGGCTGCGGCGCGCGATATTGACGAAGACCGCCTGCACACCCTGCCGGGTCTGCGCCTCGTTCACCGCGGCCGTGGTGGCGGCCTTCTGCGCGCGGTTGAAAGCGTCTGCGACCTGTCCGATTTCGTCGCGACCGAACTCGAGCTCGGTCAACTCCTTGTCCACATCGATCGTTTCGGACCGCCGGAGCCGCTCCATGATCTCCGGCAACCGCGACTCACTCACCGTCAGGGTCTCGGCCCGCAACCGCCGCAGCCGTCCGATCAGTCTGTGCGACAGCAAAAGCGCGGCGAGGAAGGCCACCACTGACAGCGACAACGCCGCCACACCGCCAACGACGGATTTGTGCGAGAGCTTGTCGCCTTCGCGATCGGCCACCACCCCGGCGTAGCGCAGGTGTGAGATCCAGATGCCGCGCAGCGCGAAGCCGACCTGTTCGGCCGCGTCCTTCCACCCGTCCAAGGGCGCGATCGGCGAAGCCGCGGCAGCCGACGCACCGTTCGTGATACTCGCCGGGCTGCCGTTCTCGATCGAGCCGCCGTTCGGCGCCGTCCCCGAGGTGGTGGACTTGGATCCCGGATCGGATGTGCCCGCGGGTGGGGGTATCGCCGCGGTCCGCTGGAGCAGGCTCTTCTCGAGAGCCCCCATCTGCAGCCAGGTCGAACTGGATACCAACGCCTTGTATCTGTCCATCTCTTCCGGGGTCAGCTCGCCGACCCGATTGTCGAGCTCGAGGCGATAGAACCCGACAAGCTTGCTGTACTCCTCCTGCTGCGCGGGAGTGAATCCGCCCTTGAACGATGCCGCAGCGGCCAATGCCGAACTGCGCGACATCGCCTCGGTGCTCGCGAACAGACCTATCTCGGTGTTCTGCTCATTGGCGGCCTCCGGCACCGTCGCGGTGCGCGCCGCGAGCCGACCCGCGACGATAACCGTTTGGATGACCTTGTTGTAGTAGCCGTATACCTCGTCGATCTGCGCTGTCCCCAGGTCGACCTGCTGGCGAATAATCGGCAGTTGCCCGAATGTCGCCTGCATCTGAGCGACGGCGTCCCCAACCGAGCCCTTGAACAGTTTGATCAGATCGTCGCCCGCGGCCATCATCGCGGGCAGGGCCGCGTCGAGTCGATTCCGCTGGGACGCAATGTTCTCCGCCGCGGATGCATCGCCGGCCAGCACGAGCATGCTGGTGCGTCGCTCCTGTTGCACCGATTCAACGAAATCCAGTGCCGGTCCCGCCGTTTTGTTGATCGCAGCGGACCAATCCTGAATCGTTTGGGACTGCCGCAGGAAGTAATCGGCTGTTATACCGCCGACCAGCAGTAGAGACAAACTCGGTATGAGCGCAATCGATAGCACGCGAAAGCGCACGCTCGGGTTGATCCGGAAAGCGCGGATTCTCTTGTGCATATCTAACCGCCCAGCGCCGCATGCTGCGTGCGCGCCAGCCATCCGCGGAAGAGTCGTGCAATCGGCAGGGCCGGCACTCCACCGAGTTCACCCGGCGCTGCCACGGAAAGCAGCCATGCGGGCATGAACCGCAGCGTCCAGAGCGGAGCCGTTTTACGCATGTGGGTTTCGAAGCCCTTCCACACCGCGTTGTCGAGAACCGGGGCCAGGCGGCCGGCCAATTCCGTTTCCTCGTCTTCGGCGTGGGCGGCGATCCGCGCGTGCACATCCATCGTCACACGCGCGAGCTCCGCCGCGACGCTGCCGTCGGCAGCCAGCTCCCGGGCGGCTCGGCTCCAGTCGAACAGGAACTTCTCCAGCTCTTGATGTTCGGCCGTGAGCAGCGCGATCGCACCCTCATCGGCTCCCAGGCCGCTCAGTCGCGGCCACAGGAACTCGTCCTCGCCCTCATGATGATGCGTGATCAGCGCGTGTACCCGGTCGATATAGCCGCTGAGCGCGACGGCGCGTTCAGCATTCGGCGTCTCCGCCAAACGCGAAGCGGCGGCAGCGATTCTGGGTAGATCGGTGACCATCGCACGGTGGGCCAACAGCATGGTCTGATGGCCGCTGGGCAACCCGGAAAATGACGGGCTCATGAACAGCTCCTGAGAAGTTCGGGTCTCGCCGGTAAGTTCCCGCACAACGCGACGAGGTTTGCACCGGACACGACGACGCCGGTCGAAATGGATTCGACAGTCATACTTTTCGAGACGTCGAACCAAAAACACCGCGCGATTGTCGTTGTGCGCGACAGTAATCCATCCCCCGGAACTACATCTGTCGTGACTTCCCACGAATGGGAACGCCTGTCGGCGGGGGTGTAGCTTCTGGCCTCATGAAGATCGATGAGCAAAAACTCTCCGCAATTCCCGGTCTGGTTCGGGGCGAGGAAGTCGGTGTCGACGAGGTGCTGGCGCGCTGCGCCGCGGTCACTCAGGCCGACTACACTTATGCGGATTTCTATCGAGAGTTTTGCACGGTGCAAGGCTTTATCGAATGCCCGCCGCGAGATGTCTTCGACTATCTGGCGGATATTCATAGCCTGTCCGAATGGACCTACAGCACACGCGATTTCGAGCCGACCGAGTTGCCGGATGTGTACCAGGGTGTGGACACCCTCGGAGTCGATACGAAAATCTTCGCCAAGGTCGTCGCCAATCCCGAAGCGCTGACGGTCGACTACCACTGCGCGTGGGATCAGGGCAGCGATCTGTGGATGATCTACCTGATGCGGGTGATCCCGGCGGAATTGGTACTGAACCGCCCGGGGTCGGTGGTGCTGTGGACCAACTGCAAGCATCCCAACTACACCGAGAACCCCTATCCGGAAACAGCACCGCAGGCCCGCGCCGGGTGGGTGGGCGACATGTGGGGGATCTTCGGGCCCGGTCACGACATCGAACTCGCCAATCTCAAGACCATTCTCGAGTACCGGCACGCCAATCAACTCCCCGTCGGTCCACACCTGCTCGGATAGCCGGCATGAAGAATCGGCGTATCGCCGAATACCTCGTGCGCGGATGTGCCGAACTGGGAGTTCGGCACATTTTCGGCGTGGACGGCGCGAATATCGAAGACATTTACGATGCCGCGGCCGCCTCCGATGCGGGCGTGCGCGGCGTCGTGGCCAAACATGAGTTCTCGGCCGCGACGATGGCGGACGGATATGCGCGCGCCGCCGGCGGATTGGGTGTCGTGGCCGCGACCTCCGGCGGCGGTGCGATGAATCTGGTTGCCGGACTGGCGGAGTCGTTCACCTCGCAGGTGCCGGTACTGGCATTGATCGGGCAGCCGCCCCGGAATCTGGAGGGCAAGGGTACTTTCCAGGACACCAGCGGCCGGGCGGGCAGCATCGACGCGCTGCGACTGTTCGAAACGGTGTCACGCTATTGTGCACGGGTGGAGCGTCCGGAGGATCTGCCGGAGCAGTTCGCGACCGCGGTCGAGGCCGCACTGGGTGGCGGACCAGCGGTTCTGTTACTACCCAAGGACATCCAGCGTTCGCCCGTACCGCAGAAGCCGGTGCGGCGGGATCCTCGGCCACCCACGATCGGCCACCCGGCCGACATGGTGGCCGTGGCCACCGCTCTGAGAACAGCGCGCACAACCGGCAAGATTCTCGTGATAGCGGGCGATCAAGTGGCGCGTGACAACGCCCGGGAAGCGCTGCGCGATCTGGCGGTGACATTGGACGCCGCGGTCGGGGTAACGCCCGAGGGCAAGGGCGTCTATGGCCCGCGGGATCCGGGGTACTGCGGTGTCGCGGGCACGATGGGTCATCCGGAACTACTCGATATCGCTCGCACGGCCGCGCTCTGTCTGCTGGTGGGCACCCGATTGCCCGCGACCGCGCAGATTCCGCTCCGCGGAGTCCCGCTCGCCGGCATCGGGAGGCAGCCGCCCTATCCACCCGCCGTCTTCGCATCCAGTTCGAATCTGGCCGCCACACTGCCGGAACTCACCGCGTTTTTGCGGGACAGCGGCAGCGGCGCAGAAACTTCCGAGCCGAAGTTCGATCTTGGACCGCAGGTTTTCGCGCGGCGATTGCGACCGCCGGCGGCAACGGGACCGGGCCTTCGCTACCGCGAAGTGATGGACACCATCTCCGAGCTACTTCCCACCGGCAGTGCGGTTTTCGCGGATGCGGGCAATACCGGCGCGGCGGCCGTCCACTACCTCGACCTTCCGGAGAACGGCAGATTCGGCCTGGCACTGGGCATGGGCGGCATGGGTTACAGCTTCGGCGCCGCGATCGGCTCGATGTTCGCCGCCCCTCGTCCGACCTATGTCCTCGCCGGAGACGGCTCATTCCTCATGCACGGCATGGAGATCCATACCGCGATCGAACACGCGCTACCGATCACCTTCATCATCCTCAACAACAACGCACACGCCATGTGCGTGATCCGCGACCGGCTGTATTGCCGAAACCACGACGACCGCAACCGTTTCCACCCCGCCGCGCTCGCCGAGGGGATGGCGGCGATGTTTCCCGGAATGCCCAGCTTCGCGGTGCGCAAGAGGGATGAGCTGCGCACCGCGCTCTCCGCCCCTTCCGGTGCCGGACCCCGATTCATCGCGATCGACTGCGATCCCGATGAGATCCCACCGTTCACACCGTTCCTCGCTGCCCTCGAATGAGCGAAACCGGTGCCGGTCGCCGTCCATGTCCACCGCACACCCCTGGCCGGTGGGCGCGCGCAAATACGTGGTCGACGGCCGGGGAGAACGCCCCCGACCACGGGATCAGCGCCGATGATCCGTTGATCATCGATCTCGACGCCACCCTGACCGACGCGCACTCGGAGAAGCAGTGCGCGGCACCAACATTCAAGCGCCGCTTCGGTTTCCACTCCCTGTGGTCGTTCATCGACCACGGCCACACCGGCACCGGCGAACCGGCGGCACCGATGCTGCGCCCGGGCAATGCCGGCTCCAACACCGCCGCCGACCACAACCGGGTGCCGCATGATGCGTTGGCGCAGCTGCCCTGGCAGCCACTCTGGCGGGTTAGACGGAAAGTGTTGGTGCGCACCGATTCCGGCAGTGGAACCCACGATTTCCCGTCCCGCACGGTCCCTCCATGTTCGGCGGAATCCGTTCTGTGCCGCGGTCGGGGAGCTTCTGGACGCGGTGGAAGAACGAGCGCACGGCGGTTTCCATCTGGGCGGGGTTGGTGATGATCCGGTCGGCCAGGGTGCGTTTGAGGTCGGCATTGACCAGTTCGTCGGGGTTGAGGTGCGGGGCGTAGGCGGGCAGGACGTGCAGCTCGATCTTCTCGGTGCGCTCGGCCACCCAGGCTGTGACGGCCTTGGAACGGTGGACGGGATGCCCGTCGACGACCAGGTGGAACTTCGTATCGTGCTGAGCGAGCAGCCGGGTGAGGAACTCCAGGAAGGACTTCCCGTTGAACCGGCCCCGGAACACGGTGAAGTGTATGTCCCCGCGCGGGGAGATCGTCGACATCGCGTTGAGGGAGAAGCGTTTTCCGGTCCGTGCCAGGGTCGGGGTCTGCCCGCGGCGGCCCCAGGTGCGCCCGGACAGCTGATCGCTGCGGACCCCGACCTGGTCGCCGAACAGGATCACCGCGCCCTCGGTCTTCGCGCGTACTGCCAGCTCCGGATAGGTGATGGACACCCACTGCGCCATCGCTTCCGGGTTCGCCTCGATCGCGCGGCGGTCTGGACGCTGGAAGGTGAATCCCATGCGGCGCACCACCTTTCCCATGCCCTGCTCGGTGAACGACACCGAACAGTCGCCGTGCCAGCTCGGCGACCTTCCGCCGGTGAGGAGGATGGGCGGGCGCGTGTATGTGGTCACCGCTCGGTTGCGGGCGCTGCTCGAGCAGGACCCCACCGATCTCGGGGAGGCGGCGTAATGAAGGGGCATGTACGCAAGCGAGACAAGACCTGGTACTACCAGTTCCGGTTGCCGGAGAAGGGGCCGGACGGGAGCGAGCCAACCGAGACCAAAGGCGGGTTCGCCACCGAGAAAGCAGCGTGGGAGGCGTGCCGCACCGCCATAGCGGCCGTGGAAGGCGACAAGCACGTCAAGAAGGCGAAAACGACAGTGAAGTCCTTCCTCCTGGAGTGGCTGCCCGCGATCGAGATGATCGTCGATGCCACCACCTACGACAGACGAAGACGCCGCCACCCGCGCTGCCACCCACCTGTTGGGCGAACACCACGAACACCGTGGGACGACACTCAGCTTGGCTAAGGTTGCCAAATCCGTTGCCATTGCGACACAAAACGGCCCCGGAACCATCTGGTTCCGGGGCCGTTTCCGCTGGTCAAGCGATAGTAGCGGGGACAGGATTTGAACCTGCGACCTCTGGGTTATGAGCCCAGCGAGCTACCGAGCTGCTCCACCCCGCGTCGGGTGAACAAGACGTTACTCCGGGGTGGTGGCAAACTCCAAAACGGTGGGATCGGGGGTGGTCAGGCGGCTTCGGGGCGGATGCCGCCGGAGGCGAGGGTGAGGATGCCGTCGATGCGGAGGAAGCCGATTTCGTAGGTGCCGCCCGATGCCGCGCTCCAGATGCTCGGCGCCTATGTGAGTCGCTGAGCGGGCAGCGGCTGTGCGTCGACGACCAGGGCCGTGGTGTTGTCGGTGCCACCCTTGGCGAGGGCAGTCTCGACCAGGGCCTCGGCGGCATGGCCCGCCGAATCGCCTTTGGCCAGTAGGGATTTGATGGCGACCATATCGAGTTTCTTGCCCACGCCGTCGCTGCACAGCAGCAGGCGGCCGGTGCTCGAGCCGGTGGCGGCCCGGCCGATGTCGTCGGGTTGTACCGTGCGGGCGGAAGTGGTTACCAGATGGGCCATTCCGGGCATCGGCTCGTGACCGCGGGAACGGAAGTATTCGGCCACGGTGTGATCGATGGTGATGCGCTGTAGGGCTCGGCCGTTCCAGCGGTAGGCGCGGCAGTCACCGACCCAAGCGATATCGGCCGGGCCGTCGGGCCTGCCCGCGGCCGGGACGACCGCGACCACCAGGACGCTGTCCGCGGCCTCCTCGGGTAGTTCCCGCAGCAATTCCTGTTGCGCCGCAAGGATTCCGGCGTGTGCACCCTGTACGACGGCGACCCGGGCGGCGGTCCGTGCCACCAGCCGGGCGGCGCGTGCCGCCGCGAGGTGGTCGCCGACACCATCGGCCACCACAAACGCGGTGCGCCCCAGTCCCGCATCGGTGAAAGTGGCGACGGCATCGGCATTGATGGTGCGGCGGCCGACCCGGCTCACCGCCGATCCGGCCACCCGGCCCAGCCACACCTGCCCGGCGGGCTCCACGGGGTCACCGGCGCCGATCTCGATCGCCTCGCTGTGCATGGCCCCTCCTGGGACTCGGCCTCACGGGGTGCTGTGGATCAGCACTCCCTCATTCAACGACCGAAACCCGTGCACTGCTCCCGATTTGCCTGTGTGATTGCTGTGGAATCCGCCAAAAGCCGAGATCAGAACGTTATCGCGACTCAACGCGGGGTCTGTGCCACCACGAATACCCGACGGAAGGGCAGCCAGGTGGCGCCATCGGATTGCTCGGGGTACGCCTCGCGCAGCAGGGGAGCCAACTCGGCGCGGAAGTCCGACCAGTCGGCATCATCGAGCACATCACGTACGGGGGTCAACGCGGTTCCGGTCACCCACTCGAGCACCGGGTCCGGCCCGCTCAACCGCTGCAAATAGGTTGTCTCCCAAGCATCGACGAGACATCCGGCCGCCGTCAGCAACCGGGCGTACCCCGCCGGATCGAGCACCGCGCGCGGCTCCAGCAACCCCGCCGGAGCCAGCGACTCCCGCCACCGCTCGGTCCCGGCGAGGGAACGGATCGCCCGATGCGACGGCGCGTCGAAATTCCCCGGTACCTGGAACGCCAGCCACGCGCCCGCGGGCAACTCACGAGCCCAGGTGGCCAACAACTCTCGATGCTCGGGCACCCACTGCAGTACCGCGTTGGAGACCACCACGTCGGTATCCGCGCTCGGCCGCCACTCCCGCACATCCAACAGCCGCGCGTCGATCCCGCGCGCCCGCGCCGCCGCCACCATCTCCGGTGCGGAGTCACTCGCATCCAGCGCCGCCTCCGGCCACCGCTCCCCCAGGGTCAGCGTCAGATTCCCCGGCCCACACCCCAAATCGACCACGCGACGCGGCTTCTCGGCGTACACCCGCTGCACCAGATCGAAGAACGGCCGCGCCCGATGATCATCGAAGGCCAGATACTGCCGCGGATCCCACATGCTGCTCCATTCCTGGATATCAACCGTGTCGATGGATTTCCCGCCATTCTAGAAGTGCCGCACCACAGTGCTCGAGGTGCCGCCCACCGCGTTCGGGCCCGAGACCGAGGCCGAACTACTCGCCTGGTTCGGCCCGCGTTTCATCTGACGAATCCCCCTACCCGGCAACGGCTTCCGACGGCAGGCACCGGCTCGGCTCCATCGGCTCCTCCCCACCGTCGAGTTCACTACGCGCACGGATCAGCCGGGCGTGCGCGCGTGTGCGCAGCCGAGCGGCGGCCTTCGCATCACCGCGCAGCTCCGACAGATCCGCCAGCACCGCGTCCATGGGGCCGAATACCGCTACGCCGCTGTCGAATCCGATCAAGGTGCCGGCCGCCGGTGCGAGCGCGTCATAGAGCTCCCCCGCCTCCTCGACCGCGCCGAGCGCCACCGCGGCGTGTGCCCGGAACACCGTCATGAGCTGCCGGTAGAAGTCGCTTCGAACCCGCGGGTGCCGCTGGAAGAGCGCCCGTGCCCGTTCACGCTCGCCCGCGTGCAACAGCGCCACCACGTACACCTGCGCCACGAGCTCCGGCTCCACCGTGTACAGCGCGCCCAGCCGATCCGACAGCTCGGAGATATCCCCGCGTGCCCACGCCACCACCAACTCCCCGAGCAGCAGCATCTCACTCTCGTTGGCGATCCCGGATCTGGCTGTGCGGACACCGAATTGCCGATACCCCGCCTCCGCCGCGTCCAGATCTCCGCAGAGCACGGCGGTGACCGCGGAGAAAGACGAGAGCATGTCCAGCAGTGGACGCGCCTGCGCGGTCGAGGCGCATTCGAACGCGCAGGCCGCGTGCAGGCGGGCCGCCGCGACATCGGCGGCGCGGCAGGCGACCCGGAACCGCAGATAGTGTGCCAGCGCCTGATATTCGAACAGTCGCGCCGACCGCGCGGCCCGCAACAGCTCATCGGCGATCGTACGCCAGCCGGGCAGCATGGCGGGTCCGGTGACGGTGAACGCGAGCGCCCCGAGCGCTGCGCAGAGCAGTTCGGGCTGGTCCGTATCGCGCGCCAGATCGACTGCCTCGCAAGCACGTTCGTACATGCGCGGCACATCCCCCTCCACCTCCGACTCGTACACCAGCGCGATCAGCAGGCGAGCGCGCTCCGGTGCCGTTGCCGCCTCGGCCACGGCCGACTCCAAGGCGAGCCGGATTCGAGCGTCCGGACAACGCCAATCCCGAATCGACCAGATCACCGGGGCGCGCCAGCAGGTGAGGGCCTTGATCACCAGCTCCCGGCTGTCCAGCGTCTCCGCCAGGTCGAGCGCCCGCTCCCGGGTGATCCGCGCCTCGGCCGCATGGCCGTCGTAAGCCAGTGCGTCGGTCAGTGCGCAGAGCGCGTCCAACAGCGCCACACCGTCCTGCCGATCCCCGGATTCTCCAGCGCGACCGGCGAGTTCGTGCAGGTCCACGGCGGCCCGCCACAACTCGGCGGCATCGCGCCGCTCCCCCGCGCGATCGCAGTGCAGTGCCGCCGAGGTGACATATTCGAGAGCGGCGGGCGCGGTGGCGCGGGTGGCACCGCGAAAGGCGTGCCGGGCGAGCAGCCGCGGATCACCTGCCCCGAGCGACCGTCCCGGCCCGTGCGCTTCGAGGAATTCCATTGCCGCACAGTGCATTCGCTGCCTTCGCAACGGAGATACACTGTCGTACAAGACCTCCTGGGCCAGCACATGACATAGTTCGATACGCCCGTCCTCGTCGAATCGGACCAGCCCCACCCTGGTCGCGGCCTCGATACAATCCACGAGCACCTCCTCCGGCGTAGCGGAGAACCCGGTCAGCGTCTCGAGATCGATCGTGTTGCCCCACACCGCGATATGCTGGAGCACGGTCCGCACGACCACCGGCAGCCGCTCGATTCGTTCGATCAGTACGGCCCGGATACTGGTCGGCATCGACCTGCGATCCCCCCGCACCGCGATGAATTTGGAGATCTCACGAATGAACAGCGGATTGCCGCCGGTCCGTTCGTGCAGGGTCCGGACGGTGTCACAGTCGATCGAGACCAAACCGGCATCCCGTGCGATCTGCCGCGTCCCGGACAGATCCGACCCGGTCAGCTCCAGACGCTCGGTGATACGGTCCGCCAGCATCGCCTCGGTGGCGCGCACCCGGGGCGGGAGTTCGGAATCGCGAGCGGTCACGACGATGAGGACCGGCTCACACTGCAACCAGGTCACCAACTGGCACAACACCTGCAGCGTCGCGTTATCGGCGCGGTGCACATCCTCCAGCACGATGACGGCAGGACCGTTGCGGGCGAGCTCTCGGCATCGCAGGCTGACGGCCCGGACGATGGTGAAGGGGTCGACTGTCTCCAGCCGGTCATCCGGTACCGACTGCCCGCCACCCAGCCCCGCCAGCACCTCCGACCAGGGCCAGGCCGGCGGTGCGCCGTCGACCTCCGGACAGCGCCCGGAAACCGTGACCCATCCGGCGGCGGCCAGGTTCGTCGACACCATGGACGCCAGGGTGGTCTTACCGGCACCGATATCGCCGACCAACCAGATCAGCCGCAATCCGGCGCTGCGGGCCTCCCGCGCCGCGCTCGCCATCGCGGCGAATTGTGCCGGGTAGCAACTGGTTCCAGGTTGCTGATCGGATCGCGGCACCGGTACCCGACGCGACCGCTCGCGCGCGTTCGATACCTCCGGCGCCCGGTCGTCGTGGACGGAGACGGTCGCGGGTGAACGCTCGGCGCGCTGATCCGCGGCGACGGATTGACTGAGAATCGCGGATTCGAGTTCGTTCAGCCTGGATCCGGAATCGATTCCGTACTCGGTACGCAGAAACTCCCGGGTTCGGCGTACCGTGGCGAGCGCGTCGATCTGCTGTCCGAGTCGATACTGCGCCAGCGCGAGCAGTCGCGCGGTCTCCTCACGCCCCGGAAACTCCTCGATCTGCCGGCGCAGGGCGGTGACCACCTCACCGAACCGATCGAGCTCGAGCGCGGCTTGGGCACGCATCTCGATCGCACTCGCGTGCAGATCGGTCAGCCGCGAAACCTCCGAGGCCGCCCAGGAGGCATCGGCAAAGGATTCGAACGCCGCACCGTGCCAACAGTCCAGCGCCTCACCGAGAATTCGGTAACGCTCCACCGGCCCCGGATGCTCGGCCGAATCATGAACGCGCTCTTCATATTGCCGCATCAATGTCTCGAACTGCCAAGCGTCGACATTTCCGGAATCCAGTCGCAGCGCATACCCACTGCCTTCGGAGACCAGAATCTGAGCGGGCGTCCGGGGTCTTCGAGTCGGTTCCAATACCCGCCGTAGATTATGGATCTGGACCTGTAGCGCGGACGGCGCGTGCGGTGGCGGACTGCCTTCCCACACGTCCTCGACCAAACGGTCGACGCCGAGAGTTCTTCCCCCCGCCAATACCAAACGACCCAGGATCGCCTGCTGCCGTCCCGCTCCGATACGTGCTGTCCGGCCGCCGAGCATTACTTGCAATGGACCGAACACGTGCACCTGTGGCTTCGTCATCACACAACGTCCCCTCCGATCGTCAAGCTTTCCGTAACAGAAATCTGAAACAGGTCGGTAAAGTACCTCCGCACCACACCATTGACAAATCAAGACCATACATTGATGCGTCATGAAAGCCATTGGGCGCCAACTCAATTGACCTATCACGCCGACATCTCGGAACATCCGCGCCGGCCGATCACCCCCCGGGAAGGCGCTCCACCCGGCAGAATCGCAACCGGCGCTGCCGCAACTGTATTCACAGAATCCAGCCGTGTCGCCACGATGCGGAATTACAAGATCGCATCGAATTGAATGTGAAGTCACGGGGAAGTCACGCGTAAGCAATAGGAAAGCACGCGGGCGGATACTCGGCGAAACACATTGTCCCACTCACGGAGTTGAACAGTATGGAAATGACCGAAACCAATCACCACGCCGTCCTCACCGGACTGCTCGGCGTCGCCGAACGGGTGATGGAGTTGACCAGCTATCTGATGGTCCCCGCGGCAGTCCCCGAAATCGCCCCGGAACTGGGCTTTTCCGAGCAGCAGGAGCCAACGCGCCCCGGGTTGTACCGCGATCGGGACGGTGATATCTGGCAGCGGAACGAGGTCGGCTGGCGGCTCTGCGTACAGCAGGGCGTCGCACTCGACGTCGCCTCCATCTGGAATTGGATGGACGGTCATGTCCGCGAATACGCGCCTTTCACCCCGCTCGCCGTGAACTGAATTCAGCGCATACACCCATCAGGATGCTCGATCGAGGCAGGGGACGATGACCGATTCCTTTCGCGCGCAGATCGACCGGAACACAGTCCAGCCGATCGGACGACCCGAGCTCTACGCCCGCTTCGACGCCGCGGTCCTGGCCGCGGCGGGCCATGTGGTGCGAATCACCGCGCCCGCGGGCAGCGGGAAGACCGTACTGATCACCGACTGGCTCGGAAATCGGCCGCACCGCACGCGCTCCGGCACCCACATCGGCCGATTGACCATGACCGGAACGAACTCCGGAGCGGTCGAGCTGAGAACCGCACTGCCGCAATGCCTCGGTCTGGACCCCGCCCCGCCCGAGACCGACTCCGCCGCGCACCTGGCCACCGCGCTGGGTGCGCGCGGAGATCGGAACATTCTCGTCATCGACGACGCACACGAGATCATCGATCCGGAGTCGATCGCATTTCTGGAGAAGTTTCTCGACAATGGTCCGGCCAACCTCACCACCGTGCTGGCCGCCCGCCACGACCCACCGCTGCGCTGGCACACCATGGAGTTGCGCGGCGGCGTATCTCGTTTACGCGCGCCGGATCTCGCGTTCAGCGCGGCCCGGGTACGGCAGCTGTGCGACCGGCACGGGTATCGGGTCACCGATACCGAACTCGGCACCATCATGCGGCTCACCCGCGGCTGGGCCGCGCTGGTCCGAATCGCCGTGCGACATCTCGCGGCACACCACGATCGGCCGACCGCGCTGGCCGAATTGGCACTCGTCCCACCCACCATGGCGGATCTGTTCGACAAGGAGATCCTCGAGCCGCTGCCCGAACACCTCCGCCGATTCGTCACCATCATGAGCGTTCCGGTCGCGTACACCGCGGCGCAGGCCGAATACGTCACCGGCACAACGTCACAACCATTCCTGGACGAACTCGCACAGCTCGAATTCCCGGTACTGCATACGGCCCGGGAAGGCGAGCTCTGGTTCACCTACCACCCATTGCTACGCGCACATCTGCTCGCCGAGTTCCGCCACCGCGGTACGAAGACCTGCGCCGAGCTGCACGCGCGCACCGCCGAGTGGTACCTGTTCACCGGTCGCCCGATGTCCGCCCTGCCCCATCTGCTCCACAGCCCCGACCCCGAACCCTTGCGCGAGTTCCTCCGCGAGCAGGCGCTGCGTGTGGTGCTCAATGGCAATGGCCCCAACCTGTTTCAGCAGATAGAACAAGGCAGGCCCGCGCTGGCCGCCGACCCGTTCCTGCGCGCCATGCGCACCGTCGCCGCGCTCGAACAGCAGAGTATCGCCAAAGCGACGGTCCAGCTGGATCTGCTGCTGCGCCGCCCCGGCGAGACCGGAACGATCGCCCCCGATCCGTGGCTGACCCCGCTCGCCCTGGCCGGCACCGCCGGAATCGCGCTGGCGACCGGTGCGGGGCTGACCGAATTCCGTATTCCACAACGCCTTCCGACCACCGGACAGCCAGATCTGGACAGCTATACAGCGATTCAGCTCGGCACCGTCATGATGGCGCGCGGCGATATCGCCTCCGCGGATCAGCAATTTCGCCGGGGCCTCGCACTGGCCGACTCCACCGGGAACGCCCGACTCACCATGCGCGCCGCCACCCGCCGCGCGGTCGCGGCCGGACTCGGCGGCGCCCTGGGCCGCATGCGACAGCATGCCGAGCGCGCCACCGACGTCGCGTCCGCACACGATCTGCTCGACTCCCGCGATGCCCGCCAAGCCGCGGCGGTAGCGGCATTCGCCGAATATCTGCGCGGCACAGCACCATCGGGCATCGAACGAGCCCGCCTGCTGCCCGGACACCGCCTGCCCGACGGCACACCGGCCCCCAGCGCCGGACGCTACGCGGAGGTTCTCGGGCGGCTGCTCACCTTCGACACCGACGACGACCAGTACGACGCGGCCGAATCGCTTCGGCGCGGTACGGCGGCGCTACTGCGGCGGCCGCCGCTGCTGCCCGCCGCGATCAGCCGGCTCATACCGCATGTGACCCGGGTTCTGCTCGAGGTCGGCGGAACGCACTCCGCGCGCGCGATCGTCGATCAGGCCGGCGCCTTGCTGGGCGACACCGCCGATATCGTGCTCGCCCGCGCCCTGCTCCTGATCGAGGATCGCCCCAAATCCGCACGGGCACTGGTGGAACCATTGCTCACCGCGGCGCAGCCCGGGCATCCGCTGACCACGGTCACCGCGTGGACGGTGGAGGCGAGCGCGCAGGCCGCACTGCGGAATCCGCCGAAGGCGCGTGCCGCCATCGCCACCGCCGTACGCCGCGCGGCGCCCGATCATCTCGTGCGCCCCTTCCTCGATGTCCCCGGCGCCTGTGCGCTGTTGGACGAACACACCGGAACCTTCGGACATGACAATGAATTCGCCGATATGGTCCGCCGCCACTCCGCCGTCCACCGCCCGCACTCCCAGCCCAACCTCACCGCGACCGAGCTGACCGTCCTGAATCAACTGCCCTCCGGGCGCACCGCCCAGCAGATCGCCGAAATCCTCGGCGTCTCCATCACCACGGTGAAGACGCATCTGCGTGGTATCTACGCCAAGCTCGGTACCAGTTCCCGCGCGGGCGCACTCGATCTGGCGCGCCGCAGCGGGCTGCTCTGATCAGCGAATCACATTGTCGTACAGCGCCTCCTCCACCGTGGGATACACACCGAGAGGGCCGCCTCGGGACCAGGCCTGCCGCGCCGAATCGACGACCCGGTCCGTACCGGTGGCCACCCGCAACGACACACCGCGCCAGGCCAGCGCCGAACTCAATCGGCCGAGCTCCCCCGCCGCGGTGATATCGATGAACGGACACTCCCGCGCGTCCACGACCACCAGCCGGGCGTGTGGGTCGCAGCTGCGAAAGACGCTCTGCCGCAGGCTCTCCACATTCGCGAAGAACAATCCGGACCGCACCGGGACGATTCGCGCGCTGCCCAGCGCCAGCGGGCCGATATCGCGTACCCGAGTGGCACGGCGGCGCACCAGCCGCGCCCACGCCGTCCGGCGCAGTGTCAACAGCAGCGAAAGTACGACAGCCGTCAGCAGACCCGCGAGCACACCGAAGATCAGCACGGCCAGCAGCGTGAGCGCCGCCGCACCGAAATCACCCACGACGGTGCGCTGGTACACACTGTGCGACCGCTCCCGCCACACCCGATGCAACCTGCGCAGCTCGGCCACATCCAGCACCTCGATCAGCAGGGCGATCGCGACGGCCGCGAGAACGGCGGTGGGCAGCCCCTCGAACATGCCGGTGAAACGCACCAGCGTCACCAGTGTGAACACCGCGACGACCGCACCGCACAATCGAGTTCGCGCCCCCGCCAGATCCATTGCCGCCGTCCGGGACGGACTGGCGCCGACCACCATTCCCGAACACGCTCCCGCTCCGAGATTGGCGAAACCGAAGCCGAGCATTTCCCGGCGCACGTCCACCTCGTCCCCGGTACGAGCCGCATCCGCCTTCGCGGCGGACAGCCCCTGCGCGAACCCGATCAGCAGTACCGCCAGTGCCGGACCCACCAGCGCCACCAGATCATGCGCGGTGATCGCGGGCGGATCCGGCACCGGGAATCCGGGTTCGACGGGTGGCTCCACCGCCATCCCGGTCTGGTCGAGCCGGAACAGCCGGACCAGGGCGACACCCGCTATCACCACGATCAACGGGCCGGGTAGCAGTGGCGCCCAACGCTTCACGATCAGCACCACGAGCAACGCACCGATCCCGAGCACGGTGGTACGCCATTCACCCGCACCGAGGTGCACACCGGCCGACCAGGCTCGGGAGACGAAGTTCCCCTGAAAGTCGGTCATCCCGAACAACTTCGGCAACTGGATGACAATTCCGGTCAAGACCAGACCGGTGATGAAACCCACCAGCACCGGCGCGCATACGCAGGCCGCCGCGGTACCCAGGCGAGCGAGACCGGCCAGGATTCCGGCCACCCCGCTGACCAGCGCGAGCGCCGCGGTCACCGCCAGAAAACGATGACCGCTCGCGGCGGCGATCGGAGCGGCCACCGCGGCCGAGAGCACCGCGGTCGCCGACATCGGCCCCATCAGAACATGTCTGGAACCGCCGGTCAGCGCGTACAGCAGCAGGGCCGGAATGACCGCGTACAACCCGGTCACCGCCGGCACGCCGGCGATGGTGGCGAAGGCGAACGCCTCGGGTACCAGCGCCGCCCAGATCGTCAATCCCGCAACGACATCCGCTCGCACCCGGCGACGCCGGGTCGCGACGCTCAGTCCGCCTGCGAGTGCCACGTCGCCACCGCCCAGATGACAACCACATCCAGCACGATGACCAGAATCGACCAGGCCGGGTAGTACGGCAGCGACATGAAGTTCGCGATGATCGACAACGCCGCCACCGACATGGCCGCGACGCGCCCCCACGCCGTACCGCTCATCAATCCTATTCCGGTGAGTATCAACACGATTCCGGTCACGATGTGTATCCAGCCCCAAGCCGTGGTGTCGAACTTGTAGAGATACTCGAGCCCGATGAAGTACAGCTGATCGGCGGCCACCGCGGAGATGCCCTGCAACATATCGAGTACGCCGACGGTCACCAGCAGGATCGCCGCCGCTACGGCTCCCCCGGGTGTCCGCTCCTGACGCACCACGCGATCGGTCTCTGCGCTGAATGTCATGGTCAACCCTTTCTCGACAGTGTTGGGTGCATTACGAACCTGCGCCCCGCACAGTCGATTCGCCTCCCCCGGATCGGATGAACCCGGAAACGGCGAAGCTCTGGATCCGGCGACGGGAACCGAATTCATCCGTTGCGAACGAGGGAAAACTCCGGCCGCGGTCGCAGGGTCGATTCCGTATCACCCATTCCGGGATCAACCCGGGACACAGAAGGGTTGTCGGAAAATGTCATTCTGGGACATCGTGTGGTTCATCGTGCTGAGCTTCCTGTTCTTCGCGTACCTGATGCTGCTGTTCTCGATACTCGCCGACCTGTTCCGCGACAGCAGCGTCTCCGGCTGGACGAAGGCCATCTGGGTGCTATTCCTGCTGTTCCTCCCATTCATCACCGCACTGATCTATCTGATTACCCGGGGAAATTCGATGGCGGCGCGAGCTGCCGCGCAAAGCATTCAGCGGCAGGAGGCACAGAACGACTACATCAGGCAGGTCGCCCGCGCGGACACCACCGCGCAGTTGTCCGATGCGAAGAAACTCCTGGACGAGGGTGCGATCAGCCCGGAAGAATTCGCCCATCTCAAGCGAATGGTGATCGGCTGATTCCGGTGCGGCACAGCGAAAGCGCCCGCGCACCGAATCCCACCGGTTCGGGTCTGGTGCTCACTGTTCTGGCCTCCGGCCAATTCCTCATGACCCTGGACAGCTCGGTCATGAACGTATCGATGGCCAGTGTGGCGGACGACCTGGGCACCCCCATCACCGGAATTCAGACCGCGATCACGCTCTACACCCTGGTCATGGCCAGCATGATGATCACCGGCGGCCGAATCGGCGCCATGCTCGGACGCCGCCGCGCCTTCCGGCTCGGCCTCATCGTCTACGGCATCGGCTCGTTCACCACCGCTGTCGCACCGAATCTCGCTGTGCTGCTACTGGGTTGGTCATTCTTCGAGGGCCTGGGCGCGGTGCTGATCATGCCCGCGATCGTCGCCCTGGTATCGGCGAATATCGTTCCGGAGCGCCGCACCGCCGCCTACGGCCTGATCGCCGCGGCGGGCGCCGCGGCCGTGGCGGTCGGCCCACTGATCGGCGGCGCGGTGACCACCTACGCCTCCTGGCGCTATGTCTTCCTCGGGGAGGTCGTCGTCGTGATCGCCATTCTGCTGACCCTGCGCCGCATCGCGGACGCGCCACCGGTCCCGGGCCACCTCGATATTCCCGGCGCCGCGCTCTCGGCCCTCGGCCTGGGGTTGGCCGTCACCGGAGTGCTGCGCTCGAGCGAATGGGGCTGGATCGCACCCAGACCGGATGGACCGCGACTACTCGGCCTGTCACCGGTGATCTGGCTGATTCTCGCGGGAATCGTTGTGCTGTACGGGTTTCTGCGCTGGCAGTTGTACCTGGTGCGCACCGGCGGGCTACCGCTGGTGGATCCCGGACTGCGCTCGAACCGGCAACTCCGCGGTGGGCTCGGAATGTTCTTCGCGCAGTTTCTGATTCAGGGCGCGGTGTTCTTCACCGTGCCACTGTTCCTATCCGTGCTACTCGGGCTCAGCGCGCTCGAGACCGGCCTGCGTATCCTGCCGCTCTCGGCCGCACTGGTGCTGACCGCGATCGGGATTCCCAAGCTGGCGCCGCGGGCCGGTCCCCGCCGCGTGGTGCGACTCGGACTGCTCTCGATGATCGTCGGAATCCTATTGCTCACCGCCGGAATGGATCCGAGCGCCAATGCCGGTGTGGTCACTGTCCCGATGCTGTTCCTAGGTTTGGGCCTGGGCGCGCTCTCCTCCCAACTCGGCGCGGTAACCCTTGCGGCACTGCCGGATTCGCGCAGTGACGAGGTCGGCGGATTACAGAACACCGCGACCAGCCTCGGCACCTGTCTGGGCACCGCGCTGATCGGATCGGTCCTGCTCGCGGCCTTGAACTCCTCCGACTCCCCACTGCTGGCCCTGCGCGTTTCCTTCGCGGTGACAGCACTGTTCGCGCTCTCGGCACTGTTCGGGACCGAGCGCATTCCACGCGCCATCGGTCCGCCGTCGGCCGATTCCGGGTGACGGACTTCCGCAACACCACAGGAGATCACCATGACAACGGAGAATATGGACCGCGGCGACCCGCTGTCCGATGACGAACGCGCGGAACTGGAGCGACTGCGCGCCGCCAGCGCCGCCCGGACACACCGGAACGGGCACCCGCTGCGCTGGACCGGCGTCGGAATCCTGTTGACGCTCACCGGGATTCTGCTCTTCGGCACGGTCACCGCACGCTTCGCCCGCAGCGAGATCTTCGATACCGATCACTATGTCGCCACCGTCGCACCGCTCGCCGACGACCCGGCCATCCAGAACGAATTGGCGGATCGGCTCACCACGGCCATCGTCACCCATGTCGATATCGCGGGCCTGACCGCCCAGGCCGTCGACGCACTCACCGAGAATGTGTCGCAACTGGCGGACCGGCCGCGCATCTCCGCCGCGCTGAGCAGTCTGCCGCCGCTGGTGGCCGCACAGGCCGAATCCTTCATTCACCAGACCGCCCGATCATTCGTCGCCGGTGACGAATTCGCACAGGCGTGGATCAGCGCGAACCGGCTCGTGCACCAGAGCCTGGTCGGCATCGTGACCGGGCAGACCAGACCCGGAATCGAGGTCGACGCCGACGGCACCGTCAGCATCTCCCTGCAGCCGATCGTGGCGAAGGTGCGCACCGAACTCGACGCGCGCGGATTCGCCTTCGCCGACCGCATTCCGGAGATCGACACCCGCTTCGTACTCTTCGAATCCACCGAGCTGCCCAAGGCCCAGCGCATCGTGCGCGCCCTCGACCGGGCCGCGAATATCCTCCCGTGGATCGCGGCGGGCTGCGTTATCGGCGCGGTTCGACTGGCCCCGAAGGGATTTCGACTGCGCGCACTGGCACTGGCCGGACTCAGCGGAGCCATCTCCATGATCGCGCTCGGCGTCGCGCTCATCATCACGCGCGGCCTCTACCTCGAGTCGATCCCATCGGACACCATGTCACCCGATGCGGCACGGGCACTGTTCGACACCGTGGTCACCCCGCTGCGCACCGGTATGCGGGCGATCGCGGCACTGGCCCTGTTCATCGCGACCGGGGCCTACCTGGCCGGGCCGTCACATTCGGCCCGCACGGTACGACAGGAGTTCCGCCGTCTCCCGGACGCCATCCGGAGTCGTCGTGGCGATGGCAAGCCAAGCGCCGCAGAGCAATTCGCTGCCCGCCATCGCACTCCACTGCGGGTGGCGGTACTCACCGTGGCCGCCTTGGCCCTGATGTTCTGGTCCTATCCCACCGCCATGGTCGTCATCGGCATCGCCGCGGCCGCCGGGCTGGTGCTGATGGCGCTGGAAGGCTTCGCGCGCTCCGACCCGGAGCACGAATCATCTTGATTCCCATCGATTTCCGTCCAAGCGACAGATCAGAGGAGTAGCCGCATGTCTCACTACCCGCCCATCGCCGACCACGGTCTGATCGGTGATCTACAGACCGCAGCACTGGTCTCCACCGACGGCACCATCGACTGGTTCTGTTGTCCCCGTTTCGATTCCCCGAGTGTGTTCGGGTCACTGCTGGACCATCAGCGCGGCGGGCACTGCCGGGTACGCCCGGCGCAACGGCCCTATCGCACCCAGCAGATGTACTTCCCCGACACCGCCATCCTCATCACCAGATTCATGACCGATATCGGCACCGGCGAGGTGATCGACTTCATGCCCCCTGCCGGACGCGACAGCACCGACACCCACCGGCTGGTCCGCATGCTGCGCTGTGTACGCGGGCGCATCACCTTCGAGCTCGATATCGCACCGCGCTTCGACTACGGTCGCCGCACCCACACCACCCGGCTCACCGCCGATGGCGCGGTCTTCGACAGCGGCAGCTCCGGCCTCACCCTGCACGCGGTCCGCGAACCCGGCGACGATCAGCTGGCACAGGTGCAGGTCACCGAGGATGGCAGCCTGCACGGCCTACTTCCCTTGGCGGCCGGGCAGGTTCGCGGCTTCGTCCTCGAATCGGGAGCACCGGGTATACCGATGGCGATCCCGGTGGCGGAGATCGAGACGATGTTCGACCAGGCGGTCCAGTTCTGGCATACCTGGCTGGCGCACTGCACCTATCGCGGTCGCTGGCGCGAGATCGTGCATCGCGCCGCGATCACCCTCAAACTGCTGACCTACGCACCGACCGGGGCCATAGTCGCCGCACCCACCGCCGGTCTGCCGGAGATGATCGGCGGCGAACGGAACTGGGACTACCGATACACCTGGATCCGAGACGCCTCCTTCTCCGTCTCCGCGCTGCTCTCGCTCGGCTTCACCGAGGAGGCAACGGAGTTCGCGGCCTGGCTGCGCGGCCGCTACCAGGACAAGGGCACACAGCTCGAGATCATGTACCGGGTGGACGGCTCGGCGGATCTACGCGAGGAGGTCCTCGGCCATTGGGAGGGCTACCGCGGCTCCAGCCCCGTCCGCATCGGCAACGACGCCTCCGGCCAACTCCAGCTCGATATCTACGGCGAACTGCTGGACAGTATCGACACGGCCGATCGGAGCGGGCTGCGGATCGGACATGAGGGCTGGCAGAAGGTGACCGAACTGCTCGACTGGCTGGCGATCAACTGGGATCAACCCGAGGAGGGCATCTGGGAAACCCGCGGCGGCCGTGCCGATTTCACCTACGGCAGGCTGATGACCTGGGTCGCCTTCGATCGCGGCATCCGCCTGGCCGAACGGCACAGCCTACTCGCCCCGATCGACGAATGGCGCCGCCAGCGCGACCTCGTCGACGCACAGCTGTGGTCGTGCGGCTGGAACGAACGCCGCCGGGCCTTCGTCCAGCGCTACGACGCCGAGGTGCTCGATGCCGCACTGCTGCGGATGGCGCAGGTCGGATTCATCGCGCCCCGTGACCCGATGTGGTTGTCCACGCTCTCGGGCATCCGGCGAGAACTGGTCACCGACAGCCTGGTCCACCGCTACAACCCGAGCGCGTCGCCGGACGGGCTCAGCGGTTCGGAAGGCACCTTCTCACTCTGCACCTTCGACTACGTCAATGCCCTGGCCCGGGCCGGAAACCTGACGCAGGCACGACTGGTCTTCGAGAAGATGCTGACCTACTCCAACCATCTGGGCCTGTACGCGGAGGAGATCGGCCTCACCGGTGAGCAACTGGGAAACTTCCCACAGGCCTTCACACATCTCTCACTGATCGACGCCGCCCTGACCCTGGACCATGCGATGGATGCGAGCGCGCTGCCCGTGGGCTGAGCGCGGCGCATCCGACACCCCGCGGTGCTGGCCCATGAGTTGCCGCGGGGATGGTCCACGACCGTGCAGTACGGCGGTCTCCGACCAGATCAGCACCGCGATCGGGCCACAGACGAAAAGCTCCGCGATCGGGGGTCGTTCGGGCGCGCCGGTCTGCTCATCGCTCGACACGGACATCACGCGGCCCGTAGCGGAGTAGCGAAGGACTTGCGCAGTGAGGACGGCCCGACCAGGGGCAGCAGTGCCGCCAGAATCTTGCCCTTGAATGCCCGCGGGGTCCGGGTCAGTTCGACATCGACCCGGCAACCGGGCAGGTCGGGCGTGATCTTGAAGACCCAACCGCCGCCCGCACCGAAGAGTTTGGAATCCATCGTGGTGACGGTGACGGTATCGCCGCCCGGGACCCAGTCGTAGCGGGCGCGTTCCCAGGCGGCGGCGGTGCCCTCGGTGACCTCGGCCCAGTTTTCGCCGCGTTCGTGAACGGTGAAGTGTTCGGCGTCGATACTCGGCCACGCCTCGGGACGGGTGGGCCCGAAATCGGTGAGCACCTGCAGGACTTCGGCGGGAGACAGGGTGGACATCAGGTGAAAGCGAATGGTAGCCATGGAAATACCTTCGCCGCCGGTGACAGGGCGCCGAATCTGTCGGATGACGCTGTCTTGACGTAATCCAGTTTCGGTAGGGTCACGACCGGGCCCGATACCGTCGGGGCCCGGAGGAGGATTCCGCACCATGCCGTTGTTCGGACGCGACACCGAACTGAAAGACCTGGCCGCGCTCGTGGACGGCCTCGGCGACCGGAACGGCATCCTGATCGAGGGCGAACCCGGCATCGGGAAATCGACGCTCGTCGAGCAGACCGCGACGGCCGCGACCGCCGCGGGATTGCGGGTGCTGCGGACCGCCGGGGTGGAGGCCGAGAGCAATCTCGTCTTCGCCGGACTGCACCGACTCCTGTACCCGCTGCGACGTGAGTTCGATGCCCTGCCGCCACGCCAGTTCGACGCGCTGGCAACCGCTTTGGGCATGTCGGACAGCACCGACGAGCCGAGCATCCACCTGGTCGGTCTCGCCGCGCTGACCCTGCTCGCCGACGCGGCGGCCGACCGCGCGGTCCTGGTCGTCGCCGAGGACCTGCACTGGCTCGATATGGCCAGCGCCGAGGTGCTCGCCTTCGTCGCGCGCCGCATCGACTCCGAACCCGTTGCGGTGCTGGCCACTTCGCGCGACTCCAGGACGTCGCCGCTGCGCGACGCCGGACTGACCGTCATGCGACTCGGCCCACTGCCCGACGACGCCGCGAACGCGCTCCTGGACACCATCGCACCGAACCTGCCCGCCCCGCTCCGCCACCGAGTGCTCACCGAGGCCCATGGCAATCCGCTGGCGCTGGCCGAACTACCCATGGCCGCAGCGGATCTCACCGAGACCGCCCTCGCGCTGCCCCTGACCGAGCGGCTGGAACGGGCGTTCTCGGCGCGTGGCTCCGCACTGCCCGGGCCGACCCGCTCGGCGCTGCTCGTCGCCGCCCTCAACGACGGCGATTCGTCCGCCGAAACACTCACCGCCACCGGGATTCTCCTGGAAACCGCGGTGACATCCGAAGTGCTCGCGCCCGCGGTGGCGGCCCGGTTGATCGGCACCGGTTCCGGCACGGTGACCTTCCGCCATCCGCTGGTTCGGTCCGCCCTGGTCGCGGCGGCGACGGCCGAGGAACGCCGACGCGCACACCAGGCACTCGCCGAGACACTCGGCGAATCGCCGGATCGCCAAGTGTGGCATCGGGCGGCGGGTACATCGGGCGCCGACGAGAACGTGGCCGCCGCACTGGAGGACGCGGCCGAACGGTCCCGGCATCGCGGAGGCGCGATCGCGGCGCTGGAACGTGCCGCGGCCCTGAGCGCCACTCCCGTCCGCCGCGCGGATCGCCTGCTGCGGGCGGCCGAGCTCGCCGTCGACTCCGGCCACCGCGAGACGGTCGAACGACTGGTCGGCGCCGCACGCACGCTCCCACTCACCGCCGAGCAGGAGGCCACCGCGAAGTGGGTGCTCAGCGGGCTGGAGGACGGCATGCGCGAAAGTCCCGCGCACATCGGGGAACTGGCCGCGCTGGCGGCCTCGGTCGCCACCGACGGATTTCCCGATGCCGCGCTGCGGATCCTGTGGGCCGCCGCCTCGCGGTGCTTCTGGTCCGAACCCGGACCCGAGATCCGTCACGCGGTGCTCTCCGTCGCCGACACCTTCGGCATTCCCGACGGCGACCCGGCCAAGCTCGCGATCGACTCGATCGTGGCTCCGTTCGAGCGCGGCGAGCAGGTCCTCGATCACCTGCGGACACTGGCCACCAGCACGGGGCGCGATACGGACGTCGATCACTTTCTCAGCAGCGCGGCCTACCAGGTCGGCGCCTTCGACCTCGCGGCTCACTTCGCCGCCGCGGCCACACCCGGATTCCGCGCCGCCGGGCAACTGGGACTGCTGACCCGCGCACTCGCGATCCAGGCCTGGAGCCTGGCCCGGCTCGGCGACCTCGCCGCCGCCGCGCCCATCGCGGCCGAGGCCGCGACCTTCGCCCTGGAGACCGGGCAGCCCTTCATGCACGCGACCGTTATCGCGGTGCAGGCCGAAATCGCGGCGCTGCGTGGGGATTACGCGCAGGCCGCAGCGCTCACCGCGGAGGCCGAACGCGCCGGACTGGCCGCCGGCGCGCGGCCCGTGCTGGCCACCGTGCAGCTCACCCGGGGGCTCACCGCGCTCGGCGAGGGCCGATTCGATGACGCCTTCACCGATCTGACCCGCATCCATGATCCGCGCGACCCGTCGTATTCGCTGACGCTGCGCGCGTGTTTCCTCACCGAACTCGCCGAGGCCGCGGTCCGCGCCGGACAGACCGATGCCGCGGCGGACCTGCTGCGCGGACTGGAACCGGTGGCGGCATCGACGTCGTCGCCTGCCTTGCACATCGGAATGCGTTACGCGCGAGCGGTTCTCGCCGGAGATTCGGCCTCCGAGCTGTTCGCCGTGGCATTGGCGGCGGATCTCACCGGCTGGCCCGCCGAACGCGGCCGCCTGCACCTGGCCTACGGCGAATGGCTGCGGCGGCAGCGCCGAGTCGTCGAGTCTCGCACCCATTTGCGCACCGCCCGAGAGATTTTCGATGCGCTCGGCTTCACCGCCTGGAGTGAGCGGGCCCGCCTGGAGCTGCGCAGCGCGGGGGAATCCAGCCCGAATCGCGACCCGGACGCTCGCGAGCGGCTGACCCCGCACGAGCTGTCCATCGCGCAATTGGCGGCGCAGGGGCTGACCAACCGGGAGATCGGCCAGCGGCTGTACCTGTCGCATCGGACGGTCAGCACCCACCTGCACCGGATCTTCCCGAAGCTCGGCATCAGCTCGCGGGGCGACCTCGCGGCGCTGCTGCCCACCCTGGAGGAAGCGGCGAGCTGATCGATCGGCCGCGCGGGCCGATCGACACCGATTACGTCATCCGACGCACGCGGCGGGGTGGGCGCGCTGCCTAGCGTCAATGGCATGAACATCAACCGACGCGGACTATTCGCCGGAGTGCTGGCGGCGGGCGTGGCCGCGGCTTCCCTCACCGCCTGCTCCACGGACTCCGCCCCCACGCCGGCGATCACCACCACTCCGGGCGCGGCCCTGCGGGCGGGATCGGGTGCGAATACCAGCCTGGGACCGATCAAGAAGATCGACGCCGGTGTCCTGAATGTGGCCTACGCCGAATTCGGTCCCGCCACCGGGCAACCCGTGATCCTGCTGCACGGCTGGCCCTACGATGCCTACAGCTACGCCGATGTCGCCCCGCAGCTGGCCGCATCCGGATACCGGGTGCTGGTCCCGTTCCTGCGCGGTTACGGCGGGACCACCTTCCTGTCCGCGCAGACCGTGCGCAACGGACAGCAGTCGGCCATCGCGCGCGACATCGTCGATTTCATGGACGCCCTGCATATCGACAAGGCTGTACTCGGCGGATTCGATTGGGGCGCACGCACCGTCGATATCATCGCCGCGCTGTGGCCGCAGCGCGTCAAGGCCATGGTCGCGGTGAGCGGATACCTCATCACCCAGCAGGCCGCACAGCAACAGCCGCTGCCGCCCGAAGCCGAACTCGGCTGGTGGTACCAGTACTACTTCGCCACCGAACGCGGCCGCCTCGGCTACGACCGGAATCGGCACGACTTCAACAAGCTGATCTGGAAGCGCGCCTCCCCTGCCTGGAATTTCGACGACGCCACCTACGATCGCAGCGCCGCCGCGTTCGACAATCCCGACCAGGTGGAGATCGTCATCTCCAACTACCGGTGGCGTTTGAGCCTGGCGCCTGGCGAGCCGCAGTATGACGCCTACGAACAGCAACTCGCCACCGGACCGGCAATCTCCGTGCCCGCCATCACGATCGGCAGCGACTTCGACGGAGCGGCCAAGGACGGGAAGAGCTACCGCGGCAAATTCACCGGGAAGTACGAGCACCGTGTGCTGGACGGTATCGGGCACAACGTCCCGCAGGAAGCGCCCCAGCCGTTCGCCCAGGCGATCATCGACGCCGACCACCTCTGATACCGCACCCACCGCCGGGCCCGGCAGTACAGCCGGGTCCGGCGCTACGCTGTCTACAGGGCGTCGCGACGCCGCATACCGCCATCGGTATCGAGCTCGATGACCGTATCGATGCCGATCCTGCGCAGGAACGGATAGTCGTGGCTGACAACGACTATCGCGCCGCGATAGTCGGTCAGGGCCTCGACCAGCTGATCCACGCTGGCGATATCGAGATTGTTGGTGGGCTCGTCGAGAATCAGCAATTGCGGCGGCGGATCGGCGAACAGCAAGCGCGCCAGGGACACTCGGAAACGCTCACCGCCGGACAACGTCGAGACCGGCCGTTCCACGCTGCTGCCGCGGAGCAGCAAGCGGGCCAAGTGATTTCGAATCGTTCCCGGCGAGGTGGTGGTGGCCACGGCGTGGACGTTGTCCAGCGCGCTGGCCCGCTCATCCAGATTGTCAAGACGCTGCGGCAGATACCCCACCCGATCGATGAACAGGGTGCCGCGTTCGGGGTGACTGCCCGCGAGCAGGTGCTCGATCAGCGTCGACTTTCCCGCACCGTTGGGGCCGATCAGGGCGACGCGTTCCGCGCCCTGAATGACAATGCGCCGATCACCATCGCTCAGTTCCGCGATGCGGCGACTGCGCGGCACATCCGGATCGGGCAGTTCGAGACGGATATGCTCCTCGCGGCGGACCCGTGCGGCCGCTGCATCCAGATTGTCCTGGGCGGCAAGGACTTTCGTTTCCAGCGTGGTGCGCATGGCGCCTGCAGAGCCCTGTGCCCGGCTCGCCCGGTTGCCCGCGAGAATTCGCGGAATCCCCCCGTCCCGTTGCGTCGCGCGGGCGGTGCGCTCGCGTCTGGCGAGCTTGGTCTCGGCCTCGATTCGCTGCCGCTTCTCGACCTTCAACGCCTGTTCGGCGGTCCGAGCCGCCTGAACGGCCGCCGCCTGCTCCTGGTCGACGTAGTGTTTCCAGGCGCTGTAAGGTCCGCCGAACACCTCCAGCGCCGCGCCATGCAGCTCGGCGGTGGCATCCATTCGCTCGAGCAATTCGAGATCATGGCTGACCACTACCAAGGCG
This sequence comes from Nocardia sp. NBC_01503, assembly GCF_036327755.1. Lineage (NCBI taxonomy): Bacteria > Bacillati > Actinomycetota > Actinomycetes > Mycobacteriales > Nocardiaceae > Nocardia > Nocardia sp. NBC_01503. Next base: position 4,158,376 of record NZ_CP109596.1, on the reverse strand, counting down.
CCCGGCCAGGAGTCCACGAATCCGGCCAGCTTGGCCCGGGTTTCGCGGTCGAGGTTATTGGTCGGCTCGTCGAGCAGGGTGATCGGCGTGCACGCGATCGACAGCCCCGTGATCGCGACGAGTACGGCCTCGCCGCCCGAGATCTCCCCCACCCGGCGATCCAGATCGATTGCGCTGAAACCTATTTCGTGTAGCGACTCGTCGGCGCGGGCTTCGATGTCCCAATCGTCGCCGATGGTCTCGAAGTGTTCTTCGGCGGTCTCCCCCGATTCGATCGCGCGCAGCGCCGCGAGTTTGCCCGCGATACCGAGTAATTCGGCGATGGTGGCATCGCGGCCGAGGGTGAGCGTCTGCGGCAGGTATCCCACCTCGCCGGTGGTATCGATACGCCCGGACGTCGGTGTCAGGATGCCCGCGATCAGCCGCAACAGCGTCGATTTCCCGGCGCCGTTGCGGCCGACCAAACCGGTGCGCCCGGTGCTCAATGTTCCGTTGAGCCCGGCCAGCGCGACGGTGCCGTCGGGCCATTCGAAGGACAGATTCCGCAGGGTGATGGCAGCGGGTATGGATGTGGACATGTGTCGTCGACTCTTTCCTGCTCGTGAACGAGCGGCCGCACGTGATTTCGGACGTGACGGAGCCAGACGAAGGCGAAAGTCCCGGGCCGTAACCGATACCGGGCACCGAGCGGAGTATGTGCGAGAAGCGCCGCCTTCGACTGGGCGGCTAGATTCTGTCGACTTCCTCGATGAGCACCCGACCACCCTACCAGCGGCGTCAGCGGGTGATCGTCTGATATTCGGTGTACTGACCGAGACCGACGGCACCGTATTCGCGGCCGATACCGCTGGCCTTGAAGCCACCGAAGGGACCGTCGAATCCGACCGGCGCACCGTTGATGGTGACCGTGCCGGTCCGGATGCGCCGGGCGACGGCCACCGCCGCGTCCTCATCCGCCGACCAGACGCCACCGGAGAGCCCGTACTCGGAGTCATTGGCGATGCGTATCGCATCGTCGATGTCGTCGTAGGCGAGGACGACCAGGACCGGGCCGAAGATCTCCTCCCGGGCAATGCGCATGGTCGGCATCACATCGGCGAAAACCGTTGGGGTGACATAGAAGCCGTCGGACACACCGGGTGGGAGCTGCGGGCCGCCGCAGACCAGGCGAGCGCCTTCGCCGATGCCGATCTCGATGTAGTCGCGGACCCGCTGTTGCTGATCGCCGCGGACCATCGGGCCGATAAAGGTTTCCGGATCGCGCGGATCACCGACCGGCAGCGACTCGACCAGCGCCGTCAGCGCCGCAACCACCTCCGCGTAGCGGGAATTCGGAGCGAGGATCCGCGTTTGGGCAATGCAGGATTCGCCGTTGTTCAGCAGCGAACCGTATTTCAGGCCGGTCATCACCGCGCTCAGATCGGCATCGGGCAGGATCATCGCCGCCGATTTACCGCCCAGTTCGAGACTGACTCGTTTGAGCTGTTCCCCCGCTATGGTCGCGATCCGGCGACCGGCCCCCGTCGAGCCGGTGAACGCGATCTTGTCCACCAGCGGGTGGGAGATCAGGTACTCGCTTGTTTCCCGTTCCGCCGGAAGCACACTGATCACCCCGTCCGGCAAGTCGAGTCGATCCACCAGCTCGGCCAGCAAGCCCATACTCAGCGAGTTCTCCGGAGATACCTTCAGCACCACCGAATTTCCGGTGAGCAGGGCGGGCAGGATCTTCGATGTCGCGGAGGAGAACGGCGAATTCCACGGGATGACCGCCGCCACCACACCGACCGGTTCGCGCCGAACCACGCTGCGCACCCGCGCATCCGGGTCCGACGGGGTCAGGGTGCGCTCCCAGTCGAAATTCTCGGCGGCCACGAGGTAGGCGTTCGCCTGCCGGGTCAAACCGGCCTGGCCCGCCTTGGTAAACCATGCGGCAGAACCGTTTTCGGCGGTGATGAGCTCGGCGATCCGGTCCGCCTGTTCCTCGCGCAGCGCATTGAACTTGCGCAGCACCGTGATTCGCTCGGCGGGCGGGGTATCACGCCACGCGCGGCTTTCGAAGGCCGCGTGCGCCGCCGCCACCGCGCGGTCCACATCGGCGGGTTGCGCCTGCGCCGCGACGCCGATGAGTGATCGATCGTGCGGAGAGAGGATCTCCAGCAGTGCCGGTTCGCTGGGTTCGGCCCACGCACCGCCGATGTAGAGCCGGTCGTAGGTGATCATTCGCCTTCTCCCTCCGCGATGGCCGCGAGTCCGAGTTGAGCTGTGGTCGTCGTCATAGCGCCGACGCTAGGGGCCGTCGAGCGAGCGCCGCGAGCGTCGAATGACGTAATCTCCGACGCTCATACGACGCTATTCCGCGCGGGCGGACCAGGACTTCGCACTCCGGTCCCGATAGGTCTCGAGCAGCCGCAGCCACACCTCACTGATGGTCGGGAACGCGGGCACCGCATGCCAGAGCCGGTCCACAGTGATCTCGCCGGTGATGGCGATGGTGGCCGAGTGCAGCAGTTCCGCGACACCCGCTCCGACGAAGGTGGCGCCGACGATCACCCGGCGCTCGGGATCGATGAGAATCCGCGCACGGCCGCGATAGTCCGGATCATGCTGGAGCGCACCGGCGACCCGGCCGATGTCGTAATCGACGATATCGACCGTGCGGCCCGTTCGCGCCGCGTCCTCGGTGGTGAGGCCGACGGCCGCGATCTCCGGATCGGTGCACACCACCTGTGGAACGGCCATGAGATCGGCTGTCCCGGTGTGCTTTCCCCACGGCGCGGTGTCCAGCTCCCGACCGGCCGCGCGGTCGGCGATGACCGCGCCCGCGATCCGCGCCTGGTACTTGCCCTGATGGGTGAGCAGCGCCCGGCGATTGACATCGCCTACGGCATAGAGCCATTCGCCCTCGACCGTGGTCACCGTGAACGCGTCATCGGTGGTGAGCCACTCCCCCGGGACCAAACCGACCGTCTCCATACCGATGTCATCGGTACGCGGCGCACGCCCGGTCGCGAGCAACAGTTCGTCGACGACGATCCGGGTGCCGTCATGCAGGCTCAGATGCACGCTGTCATCGGGCCCGCCCGATCGTTCGGCGGTCACGATGCCCGCGCCGAAACGCAGTTCGACGCCCGCGGCCCGGAGCCGGTCGGCCACCAAATCCGCGGCGAAGGGTTCGACGCGGCCGAGCAACCGCGACTCCCGGGCGATGAGAGTGACCTCGGCGCCGAGAGCCCGCCAGGCCGTGGCCATTTCGACCGCGACGACCCCGGCACCCAGAATGGCGAGCCGACGCGGCACCTCCCGGGCGCTGGTGGCCTCGCGGCTGGTCCACGGCCGCACCGCGTCCAGACCCGGCAGCGGCGGCAGCGCCGCGCGAGTACCGGTGCAGACCGCGACCGCGTACCGGGCGTGCAGGTGCGCGATGCCGCCGTCGGGGGTCTCGACCGTCACCCGCCGGACCCCATCGATTCGCCCGTGGCCTCGAATCAATGCGATACCAGCGGATTCGAGCCATTCGACCTGGCCCTGATCGTTCCAATCGCCGACCATGCGATCGCGGTGCTTCAACACGGCGCGCGCATCGAGTGGTCCGGACACCGCGTTCTGTACGCCGGGGAACCGCGCGGCCTCCGCGTACAACAGCGCGGGACGCAACAGCGCCTTGCTGGGTTCACAAGCCCAGTACGAACATTCGCCGCCGACGAGTTCGGATTCGACGATGACGGTGCTGAGTCCGGCGGCGGCGGTGCGGCCGGCGACATTCTCACCGACCGGCCCGGCCCCGAGGACAATGACGTCGTAGGTTTGGATGTTGTTGTCGGACATGGTGTTCGCTTTCGGGCCGGCGGTCAGCGGCCGGGTGCGCGCTGAGTGATTTCCTGCAGGAACCAGCCATTGCCGTCCGGATCATGGAAGGCGGCGAAGGAGCCGTAACTGCGACGCTCCGGATCCGCTCCCGCAACGCGATCCACCGTTCCGGCGTGATGGAAGACGCCGGTCGCGTCCCGGAACGGTCCGTCGACCGCGACGCCGCGTTCGGTGAGTTCGGCGACGGTCTGCTCGATATCGGTGACGATGAGATGCAGGCCGTCCAACGAGCCGGGCGCGGCGGCGGTAACGCCGGTTCCGAAGATGAGCGAGCATGCGGAGCCGGGCGGGGTCACCTGGATCACGCGGTAGCCATCGTCCACAGTGAAATCGGCGTCGAGCCGGAATCCGAGTCGCTCGGCATAGAACGCCTTCGCGCGATCGACATCCGAGACGGGCAGTACGACGACTTCCAGCTTCATATCCATGATCGTGTCCTCCTGTGGTGGTTGGGTTTTCGGGTCAGCGTGTGGCCGCTGCGGCCTCTTCGATCACCTTGGCGACCACATCCGGATGTGAGACGGCGACCGAATGCGAGGCGTCGACCTCGGTGACCTTGGAGTGGGCGCGGTCGGCCATGAATCGCTGCGCCTCGACCGGGATGTTCAGATCCTCGGTGGTGACGATGTCCCAGCTGGGCTTCTCGGTCCAGGCCGCGACCGTGGCCTTCTCCTCGAGCGCGGATTGGGCGATCGGCCGCTGCGCCGCTGCGGCGAGGGCGGCGCGATCCTCGGGGACGTCGGCCGCGAATTGCGCGCGGAATCTGTCCTGCTGGATGTAGAGATCGGTGCTGGCGCTGCCGTCGGCATTGGTGAACGGCACCGGATTCAAGGTGCCGGGCAGCGTGGAGCCGGGGTACTTGCCGGTCAGTTCCAGCGCGGTCTCGCCCGTCGCGGGCAGGAACGCGGCCACGTACACGAGCCCCTTGACCTTGTCGTTTCCGGCTGCCGCGGCACTGATGACCGAGCCGCCGTAGGAATGCCCGACCAGGATGACGGGCCCGTCGATGTGGCTGATCACGCTGCGCAGCGCGGCGGCGTCACTGCCCGGACCGCGCAGCGGGTTGGCCGCCGCCACTACGGGATACCGGTCCTTGCTCAACCTCGCGATCACATCGTTCCAGCTGGACCCGTCGGCGAACGCGCCATGCTCCAGCACGATGGTCGGTCGCGGTGCGTCCTCGTCGGGACCGGCGTGGGTGACGGTGTTCGAGGAGCAGGCGACGGTGAGACCGATGCCCGCGATACCGGCCACGAGTGCGGCGGCGGCCCGGGTAGCACGTCGCTTGTTGCGGCCATTTCCGTTGTCGACCATGGGATTTCGTCCTTCTAGCGGGTGGATGCGGGTTGTACGATTCCACTGTCGTCGCCGAGCCCGGGCGGCACATCCGTCAGGTGACGCTGGCATCGACGTACGTCGTTCCGCGACCCGATTACCTACGTCGCGATCACCGCCAGCTGATGGATGCGGATGCCTCCGGCCCGGCGCGACGGTGGTGTCCATGAACACCACTGCCGCTCTTCCCGATTCGGCCTGGCCGACACTCGCCAACTCATCCGCCGGATGGGGCGATCGAACTGTGCCACAGCGGTTTTCGGGCACACCGGTGCCGCTGCCGCGCGGGAAGGGGCTGGGTGGGTCATCGGCCATGCTCGACTCCGGATACTTCACGGCGGCAGCGGATGTCGAGGCGGTGGTCGCCGGCATCGAGGCCGCCCGCGCAATCACAGATCCCGCGGCCCTCCAGGCCATGTTCGACAAGGCGTTGGGGCCCAAGAGGATTCATTGATCCAGGGTGCGAGTCATGGCGACCTCCACGACAAGGAGCAGTACGTCGGTCCGACCGTGGAGCAGCGCACCGGCTTCTTCGCCGAGAGCCTCGTCCGAACCCGAATTACGTCGACCGAGCGTCATCCGACTGATGTGTCGGTGCTGGCACCCCGGACACAGTAGGTGCAATTCCAACCGAGGAGAGATCTTGAAACGACGAGTACTGGCACTCGCAACCGTCGGTGTCACGGTGGCAGGCGCCGCCGCGATCTACGCTCTGGTGGACAGGTCGGACGATTCCGCCACCACCGCGGCGAGCGCTAACGCGTTCAACTGCAACACATTTCAGATACCCGCACCGGCAGGCACGACCGTCGAGTCCCTGACCGCGACCGCAGTCCCCACGGGAACGTTCCAGGTTCCGGGGACCCCGCCACTGGGCGGCTACCCCGTGCCCGAGGTCCCCGCACACTGCGAAGTGACGGTCACTCTGACCCATCCCGGCGCGAACGACCATGCCAGGGTGCAGGTTTGGCTACCGGAGTCCGGCTGGAACGGCCGCTTCCAGGCGGTCGGTGGCGCCGCCTACGCCGCCGGGAACATCGGCGGCGTGGCCGCGGCCGTCAAGCAGGGCTACGCGGTCGGTACCACCGACGCCGGCGTGGATACCAGTGGCCTGAACAGCGGTTGGGCGCTGAACTCGAACGGCGGGATCGACACCGCGCTGCTGGAGAACTTCTCTTCCCGCTCGGTGCACGAACTGGCCGTCGTCGGCAAGCAGGTCGTCAATGACGTCTACGGCCACGCCGCGTCCTACGCCTACTGGAACGGCTGCTCCACCGGCGGACGACAGGGCTACATGGAGGCCCAGAAGTACCCAACCGATTTCAACGGCATCAACGCCGACGCCCCGGCCATCAACTGGAATCAGTTCGAGGTCGCCACACTCTGGCCGCAGGTGGTGATGAACCAGGCGCACACCTTCCCGACCACGTGCGAGTTCAATACGTTCAACCAGGCCGCGGTCAAGGCCTGCGATCCGCAGGACGGCGTTGCCGACGGTCTGATCAGTGACCCGAGCCGATGCGACTTCGACCCGCGCAGCCTGATCGGCACCAAGGTCGCGTGCGACGGCAAGGAATACACGATCAGCGAGGCCGACGCCGAAGTGGTCCGCAAGATCTGGGACGGCCCGCGCGACGGCAACGGCCAGCGGCTCTGGTACGGCCTGCCGATCGGCGCCGACTTCAGCAACCTGACTGCCAGCACCACCGGCCCCGACGGCATCACCGTGGGCGCGCCGTTCCCCGTTCCCGCCCAATGGGTCGCCAACTTCGTGCGGAAGCAGCCCGCCTTCGACACCGCGAACCTCACCTACGCGCAGTTCGATCAGATCTTCCAACAGGCCCGATCCGAGTTCGACCCGATCATCGGCACCGCCGACCCGAACCTGTCGGCGTTCCGCGACGCGGGCGGCAAGATCATCACCTGGCAGGGCGACGCCGACCAGCTCATCCCCACCGCCGGCACCGTCGACTACCGCAACCGCGTGGACGCACAGCTGGGCGGCACCGCCAAGGTCGACGACTTCTACCGCGTCTTCCTGGCACCGGGCGTCGCGCACTGCGCCCTCACCGGCAGCAACGACCTGACCGCCCTGACCGCGTGGGTCGAGCACGGCCAGGCACCGGATGTCCTGCGGGCCGACCTGACCACCGCCACCGGCCAGACGGTCTCACGCGACATCTGCCGTCTCCCGTTCGTCTCCCACTACAACGGCGACGGCGACCCGGCGTCCCCGGCCAGCTTCCGCTGCGTCGCACCCACCCCCTGACCCGACCCCGGACCGGGCCCGCCCTCGCGGCGGTCCTGGCCGGTCACATTCGACAGGCGTTCGGGGATCCGGAGGCGCGCCGCGGCTACGCCGACCAGGACCGGGCAGACCGCCGGCATCCCCGGTGGCTGGCCGAAAACGAAAATGGCCCGGAACCAAAAGGTTCCGGGCCATTTCGCTAGTAGCGGGGACAGGATTTGAACCTGCGACCTCTGGGTTATGAGCCCAGCGAGCTACCGAGCTGCTCCACCCCGCGTCGGTGAACACAACATTACACACGGGCTGTCGCCAGTACCAAATCGGCTGGTCAGAGCAGATTCGACGGGTTACGGGTTCGATCTTGGCGGGTGTGCCAACCATCCGGACGGTTGCGAACCGGAGGGTAGCGACCGGAAAACCTCCGACTTGACGGCGTCCGAGCGCGCGTGTCCCCGCAAAACACGCCCGAAACGTGACTGGAGTCACATTTTCACAGTGAGTTAAATCACATCACAGGCATATAACAGACCGATCGGATTTACGAATTCCAGCATAGCCAACCTGCATGAAGGCCATTTTTACTGTTATTCGCTTCATGCAATTCTTAAGTTATCAAGACGTGATCTGCCGAGATTTCCTCGTTATCGTCAGTCTCGGCCCGGATCAAACCCGTGATGGGCACCGCACCGAACCGCCGCACTCCCGAGACCCTGTCCCGCGGTTTGGTACCCAGAGCTCCTGGGGACAGGGACGCGACCGAGCAAGACGGCCGGGTGGGTGGGCGCAGGGAGGGAAAACACCATGAAACAGAACCGGAAGATCAACTCCCGCACCCTCGGCCTCATGGCCGTCACGGGCGCACTTGTTGCCGTCCCGTTCGGCTTCACCGCGACAGCCTCGGCAGCACCCGCACACGACTGGGACGGCGTCGCCCAGTGTGAGAGCGGCGGCAACTGGGGAATCAACACCGGCAACGGCTACTACGGCGGTCTGCAGTTCTCGCAGAGCACCTGGGCCGCCCACGGCGGTACCGGCACCGCGAGCAACGCCTCCAAGGCCGAGCAGATCCGCGTCGCCGAGAACGTGCTCGCCACTCAGGGCGTCGGCGCCTGGCCCGTCTGCGGCCAGTACCTGCGCGCCGGAGCCTCCGAGCCGGAGCCGGTCGTCGAACCGGAGCCTGTCGCACCCGCCGCCCCCGCCCCGCTCCCCACCGACAAGCAGGCCATCATCGATCAGGCCAAAGATGTCGCCGGCGGCCTCGCCCAGCAGTTCGGCGTCCAGGATCAGTACCACCAGGTGCTGGATCAGAACGCCGCCCTCATCGAATCCTGGGGCCGCTGAAATCACGCACTCCTTCCCATACCGGAAGTAGCGAGAGGCGCTGCTGTCAATGTCGACAGCAGCGCCTCTTGTCGTCTCCCAGGGGAATCCGGTCAGTTCAGGAACTCCGCGCGATGGCCGAGTGCCCAGTCGCGGAAGCTGCGCGGCGGGCGACCGGTCACCTGCGCAACGGTGGGGTGCACCACCGAGGTGAAGGATTCCAGCGCTGTCGCGCGTAGCGACATGATGGCATCGGCCATCTCCGGACCGACGCCGAAATCCAGCATGGCGGAGCGGGATTCGGCCGCCGAGGTCTCGACGTAGCGCAGCGGACGGCCGAGCACCTCGGCCAGGATTTCGGTCTGCTCCCCCGGCGAGAGTGGCTGCGGGCCGCTCAACGCGTAGACGTTTCCCGAATGCCCCTGTTCCACAAGTGATTTCACCGCCACCGCCGCGATATCCGCCGGGTCGACCACGGCTATGCGGCCCTGACCGAACGGGGCGCGGACGGTATCGGCGGCGCGGATACTCGGAATCCAGTGCAGGGCATTGGACATGAAACCCAAGGGGCGCACCATGGTCCAGGGCACTCCGCCCTCGCGGATGGCGGCCTCACCGGCGCGGTGCCACATGGGGATCGGATCGGTGGCGGCATCGTCTCCGGCGCGGCCGGAGGAGAGCTTCACAATGTGATGCACGCCGGAATCCTCCGCTGCCGCAACGATATTCGCATCATGCTTAGAAAGTTCCGGACCCGTCGAGAGCAGGAAGACACGATCGACGCCGCGCAGTGCGGGGGCGAGACTGTCCGGCTCACCGAGATCGGCGCGAACCACCTCGACAGACTCGGGCAGTCGCGCGGTCTCCGGACGGCGAGCCAGGGCGCGCACCGGCATATCCAGCGCGAGCAGTCCATCGATCACAGCTCGTCCGACCGTGCCGGTGGCTCCGGTTACGAGAATCATCAGGTCCTCCAGTTCCCGGCTGCGCCTCGGCAGCCCGTCGCGGATGCTCACCGCGCTGGAATCAGCCTGCTTCCAGGGTTACTCGCAATCCATTCCGCCTCCCGATATCGCCGATATCTTCCAGAGGACTCTCGATCGCGATGATTTCCTCCACGCTGAACGAGGTCGACCGCGAAGACCTCCATGCCGTGCGACTCGACCGGCGAGTGCCCTGCGATCACTTCGGCGAGGAGTCCGCGCTACTGCTCGTCACCGAGGGTTCGGCCGTGAACATGAACGGCATTGCCGTAGCAGCCTTCGGGCTGTCCGGCCAGCAGTGGCGGAATCTGTTGGGACACAGCGGCAACCGGCTCCGAACGGGTGGTCTCGTCATGTGCCTTCTTGTCGACCCACAACTGCGTCAGCCAAATGGTGTCCGGGTCGTCGAAGGCCGTGTTGACGCTGTAGCCGACCAGGCCGCCGCCCTCGCCACCCGCGCGAAAACCCTGTACCAGCAAGGCGATCAGCTCATCACGCCGACCGGGCCGCGCGGTCATCCGGCCGAACACACTGAACATATTCCCGTCGGACATGTCTCGCCTTCCGCTCGGTCGATCCGGTCCGAGCCTACGACGAACAAGGGGCGCTGTCGTCGAGATCGACGGCAGCGCCCCTTGTTTCGGCTCAGCGGAGGTTAGCCGCCGGCCTTCTCGTAGTTGGTCACAGCGGTTTGCAGCTGCTCCAGGGCCTTGCCCAGCTGACCCAGATCACCCGACTTCTGGGCGTCCTGAACTGCCTTCAGGGCGTCATCCAGCTGTTTGACCGCAGCGTCCTTACCCGTCGAACCCGTCGGTGGCGGCACCGTCTGGTTGGCGGGTGGTTGCGTGCCCTGGTTCACCGGCGGATTGCTCTGGTTGGGCGGTGCGCCGGGCTGGTTCGGCAGATCCAGTGCGGCGGAGGCCAGTTCGGGGGCCACCTGGTTGAGCGCTTCCTTGACGGTCGCGCCGTAGCCGATCTTGTCGTGATACGAGACCAGCACCTTCACCAATTGGGGGAAGGTCGGCGCGTTATTGGCACCGGCGACACTGCGTTCCAGATACCAGGGCTCCACATAGAGGATGCCGCCATCGCCCACCGGCAGGGTGAGCAGGTTGCCGTATTTCAGTTTGTTGGCGCTGCTGCCCGTCAACAGGGTTCGGTCCGATGCGACCGCACTGTTGCCCGTCATCTGACTGTGTGTCTGCCCCGGGCCCTGCGCCGCCGAATCCGGCAATCGCAGCACCGTGAGCTTGCCGTAGTTCTCCGGGTCCGAATGCGCCTGGATGTACGCCGACAGATAGTTCCGCTTGTAGCCGACCATCACGCTGGTCAGATTGAACTCGGCCTTACCGGTCTTCGGATCGCCGATCAGCACGTAGTACGGCGGTTGATGGGCACCGCTGGCCGCACCCTCCTGGGTGGGATCGTTCGGCACGGACCAGAAGGCGTTGTTGGTGAAGAACTCGCGCGGATCATCCACGTGGTACTTCGCCAGCATCTCGCGCTGCACCTTGAAAAGGTCCTCGGGATAACGGAAGTGGTCCCGCAGATCCTTGCTGATGGCGCTCTCGGGCTTCACCGTGCCGGGGAAGACACTGCTCCAGGCCTTGAGCACCGGATCGGTGGAGTCCACCGTGTACAGCGAGACGGTGCCGTCATACGCGTCGACGGTGGCCTTCACCGAATTGCGGATGTAGGAGACCTCCTTGCGCGGCACCACCCGGCCGGTGGTCTGGTCGATGCTGTCCTCGACCGCGCCGTCGAGCGAGGTCTTCTGCGCGTACGGGTAGTTGTCGAGGGTGGTGTAGGCGTCGACGATCCACAGGATGCGCCCGTCCACCACCGCCGGGTAGGCGTCGGTGTCGGCGGTCAGCCACGGTGCGACCTCCTGCACCCGGTCGCGTGGATTGCGATTGAAGATGATCTTCGAATCGGATCCGATGGCACCCGAGAACAGAATGTTCCGCTCGGCGTACTTGGCGGCGAAGGCGAACCGGTTGAACCAGTTGCCGATCGGCACGCCACCCGAACCGTTGTAGGTGAATTGCGTTGAATTGGTGTCGTATTCGCGCGGCGGCTGATTGTTCCCGCCCACGATGGCGTAGTCGGCATCGGTCTTGGAGATCAACTGACCGAAGTAGATACGCGGCTGATCGACCTGAATGGCCTGCTGATCCTTGGGCGTACCGAGATCACTGACCGTCTTGAGCTCGGTCCCGTTCGGACCGGGCACGGTGAAGACCGGATAGCCGTAACCGCCACCGCTGCTGTCACTGCCCGCGGTCTGCTGCGCCTGCTTGGGATCGGCGGGCGGAGCGGCATTGACCTTGTTGGCGGGCGAGGCGACGAAGCCGTCACCGTGCGTGTACACGGTGTGCCGGTTGATCCAATCCTTCTGGTTATCGGCCAGATTCTGCGGCTGCAGCTCGCGCGCCGCCACGACGTAGTCACCGATCTGGTTGTTGATGGTGTAGCGATCGATGGCCAGCGTGTCCGGGAAGCCGTAGATGTTCTGCAGCTGATTGCGCTGAATGAAGGTCGGCGCCAACAGGTTCGGATCCAGCAGGCGCACATTGCCGATGGTCTGCTGATCGGCGGTGCTCTGCCCGGGTCCCTTCTGGGCGCCGCCCTTGTAGTCGACGTACTCCACCTTGTCCGGGGTGATGCCGTAGGCGTCTCGGGTGGCGGCGATATTGCGCTGGATATACGCGCTCTCCTTGGTGGCCGCGTTCGGGCGCACCGAGAACTGCTCCACCAGCAGCGGCCACACCGCACCGACCAGTACCGAGGAGAGCACCAGCAGCGCCGCCGCCATGGCCGGAATCCGCAAGTCACGCAGGACGACTCCGGCGAAGAACGCCACCGCGCAGATCACCGCGATGGAGAGCAGGATCAGCTTGGCGGGCAGCACCGCGTTGATATCGGTGTACGAACCACCGGTGAAGGTCGGCTCCTTACGCGTACTCGACAGCAGCGCGTACCGGTCGAACCAGTACGCGATCGCCTTCAGCAGTACGAAGAGTCCGGCCAGTACGGCCAGCTGCACGCGCGCCGCGGTGCTCAGCGTGCCCTCGCGGCCCGCCAGGCGCAGACCGCCGAAGACGTAGTGCGTCACCAGATTCGCGAAGAACGCGATCACCACGGCGACGAACAACCAGTTCAGCACCATCCGATAGAACGGCAGGTCGAAGGTGTAGAAACCGATATCCAGATGGAACTGCGGATCCTGCACCCCGAACGAACCGCCGTGCAGGAACAACTGCACCGTCGCCCAGCTGGACTGCGCCACCAGACCGGACAGCAGGCCGATCAGCAGCGGAATCCCGATGCCGAACAGGCGCAGTCGGCTCATGACGGTGGTGCGGTAGCGCGCGATCGGATCGCCCGGACCCGAGACCGGTACGAAGACCGGCCGCGAGCGGTACGCCAATAGCAGGGACAGCCAGATGATCGCGCCGACGATCACCGCGACCACGAGGAAGAGCAGGAACCGAGTCAGCAGCACCCGGTGGTAGACACCCCGGAAACCGACTTCCCCGAACCACAGCCAGTTCGTATAGGCGTCGGTGAGCCGCGGCCCGACCAACAAGAGTGCCGCCAGTACCAGTGCTGTTACCAACAGCACTCGACTGCGACGTGACAGCGAAGGTAAGCCAGTCGGGGGGCGCACGCCCACGATGCCACTCTCCCAGGGTCCGGCAGGCCCGCCGGAAAAACCGGGCGGTGCACCGCAGTCCGATGATGCGAGTTGGTCCCAGGGGACCGTTCGCGCCCCACTCTACGTAAATCGCCCGGGATCCGGCCCAACACCCGGACTCGAGACTCCGAGATCTCGATGCGAGGATTGCGGGGTGAACCCTGAGCAGTGGGCCGCATCCGCCCTGTACCGGTGCATCCGCGAAGTCGCCGAGTATGCCGACGGCGAGGGCTGGGACCGCCCGCCGCAGATGTTCGCGCTGGTACCGACCGTGGACCTGGTGGCCGCGGAGCCTTCGCTGCTGGATCAGGTCGATGAGAAGGACGCGCTGACTCCGATTGCGCAGGAGCCGTTTCCGGAGGACATCAACGGCGACCATCCGCGCGCACTCGACGAATTCCTGGCCACCACCAGTTGGCCGCTGGCCGTCGAGGGCTGTGTCCTGGTGCAGCAGATCGTCGTCCTGCCGCCCGATGCCGAACAGACCCTCGACGATGCGATCGAGCCGCTGCTCGCCGATCCCGATGCCGCCGATTCGGCCGCCCGGCAGGCCGCCGTCTCACATCCCGAACGCCGCGATGCCCGCCTGTTCGTCGGCGTGCTCCGCGACGGCACCTCACTGTCGCTGCTCCAGGTCCGCCCCGCCGAACACGAGGAAGACCCCTTCGGCGACCTCGACCTGCGCACCGCCCCCAACCTGGCCCCCAACCTGGTCGAGGCCGTGCGGCAGACGCTCGAGAACGACCCCGAGGACTGAACGGCCTGCGGCTGAAAGCAATCCGTGCCCGCTGCCTGATGGCGGCGGGCACGGTCGTGAAGTAGGGGGAACAGGCGCGTCCGCCCCGTCATCCCGGAATGCGTTCGGCCGGGATCCACCTTGTCGGGTCAGCTACAGCTGGGGGTTTCCTTACCCGCGTTGAGATCATCGAGGGATTGCACTGCCCCCGCGAGGTTCTCGACCTTGACCAGTTTCAGGCCGTCGGGCGTGCGCTGGGCGGCCTCACCGCAGTTGGCGGCGGGGACCAGGAAGGTCTTCGCACCCGCCTCGTGCGCGGCGATCATCTTGTACTGAATGCCGCCGATCGGGCCGACCTTGCCGTCCGGGTCGATGGTTCCGGTGCCCGCGATGAACTTGTTGCCGCTGAGCTCACCCGGGGTGAGCTTGTCGATCAATGCCAGGGTGAACATGAGACCGGCCGAGGGTCCGCCGATCTCGGCCAGGTTGAAGTCGACCTGGAGTGGGCCGCTGGCGAATTCACCGGGCGTGATGCCGAGGTAGCCCTTGTTGGAGTCGTCCGGCCGCGCGCCCAGGGTGATCTCGGCGGTCTGCTCCTGCCCGTCGCGGCGGAACACCACCGGAATCGCACTGCCGGGCTTGGCGGCCGATACCGCCGCCACCACATCCTTGGAGGTGGCGATCGGCTTACCGTCGACGCTCACCAATTCATCGCCCTTGCGCAGTACATCCTTGGCGGGGCCGTCCTCGGTGACCGCGCGCAACCGCACCACGGTCGGCATCTTCAGATAATGCAGGGCCGCCAATTCCGCATTGTCTTCGGAATCCTTGAAGTCCTGTTGATTGGATTTGTCTATCTCGTCACGCGACACTCCGGGCGGATACACCTCGGCACGCGGAACAAGACCGTGCTGACCATCCGCCCAGAGGCCGAATGCCTCGAAGATATTCAGCTGATCGCGAACGGAGACCGTGGTCATATTCAGATTGCCGGCGGTCGGATCGACGGGTGCTCCGCGCACCTCGACGACCTCTTTTCCATTCACTTCCCCCAGCGTATTGAATGTCGGCCCAGGTCCGAGCGCCACGAACGGGACGGTGACGACACTGCCGATGATTCCCAGCACCAGAATGGGGATCAGGGCGGCGAGCAGGGTGAATATCCGACGGTTCACGCGGCCAAGGGTACTGGTGATGCCTCCGATTGCCGCGTTCCGCTCGGCGGTTCGCCGCTTGGAAGGCTCCAGTACCGTAGATGTCATGAGTGATTTCCCGTTCGGATTCTCGAATCGCGACGACGACCCGGAGCGCAAGCCCGGCGACGAGTCCAGCGGTTCCGGTGCGAACAACCCGTTCGGACTCGGTGGTCCGGGCGGCGGCGGATTCGATCCCTCGCAACTCGGTCAGATGCTCAGTCAGCTGGGGCAGATGTTCACCAGCATGAGCCAGCCCGGCGGGGATTCCGGTCCGGTCAATTACGACCTCGCCAAGCGACTGGCCCGCCAGCAGCTCGGCGCCAGCGTCACCCCGGTCACCGAGGGCGCCCAGCGCGCGGTGGCCGATGCCTCGCATCTGGCCGAACTCTGGCTGGATCCGGTCACCACGCTGCCCGCGGGCGCGACCAAGACCGTGGCCTGGACCGCCAACGACTGGATCGAGGAGACGCTGCCGACCTGGAAGCGCCTGTGTGATCCGGTGGCGCAGCAGGTTTCGGGCATGTGGACCGCGACCCTGCCCGCCGAGGCCAAGGAGTTCGCCGCGCCCATGATGGGCATGCTCGGGCAGATGGGCGGACTCGCCTTCGGTTCGCAGCTCGGCTCGGCGCTCGGCCAGCTCGCCAAGGAGGTGCTGACCTCCACCGATATCGGCCTGCCGCTCGGCCCGGCCGGTACCGGCGCGCTCATGCCGGCGGCCATCTCCGAATTCAGTGCCGGACTGGAGCAGCCCGAGAGCGAGATCCTGGTCTATCTGGCCGCGCGCGAGGCCGCGCATCAGCGGTTGTTCGGACATGTGCCGTGGCTGCGCCAGCAGGTGCTGGGCGCGGTCGAGGATTACGCGCGCGGGATCAAGATGGACTTCTCCGCCATCGAACAGGCCGCGGCCGGACTCGATCCGATGACCCTGGCCTCGGATCCGTCCAAGTTGGAGGAGCTGCTCTCGCAGGGCACCTTCGAACCGCAGACCACGCCGGAGCAGCAGGCCGCGCTGGATCGCCTGGAGACCCTGCTGGCGCTCATCGAGGGCTGGGTGGAGACCGTGGTGTCCGATGCGGTCGGTGATCGGCTGCCCGGTGCGGGCGCGCTCGCCGAGACCCTGCGTCGCCGCCGCGCCACCGGTGGACCGGCGGAGCAGACCTTCGCCACCCTGGTCGGCCTGGAGCTGCGCCCGCGCAAGGTGCGTGAGGCGGCCACCCTGTGGCGTCGGCTCACCACCGATGCGGGCATCGAGCAGCGGGACGGCGTCTGGGCGCATCCGGACCTGCTCCCGGACTCCTCGGATCTGGACACACCGGCCGGTTTCATCGATTCGGTACTCGGCGGCGGCACAACCGCTTTCGACGATCCACTGGCCCAGCTCGCCGAGGTCGAGAAGCGGGAACAGGCCGAGAAGGACAAGGCCGCCGGGGACAAGCCGGTGGACACCGAGAAGAAGGACAAGCCCGGCGACGGCGAAGGCGACACCCCCGCCTGATTTCCACAACCCCTATTTCACGACTTGTGGATAACCCTCGAAAGCGCTGGTAGTCAGGCGTTTCCGAGGGTTTTCACATTTTCCGGTCGGCGCAGAATCTCCCCATGACGACGCTCGCTCGTACTTACGGACCGATGCTGCATCCGCGGATCACGGTGCTGGTGCGCCGGAATGGGGCGGTGCAATTGGGTTGGGCACCCGGGGAGGCGATCGTGCTGCGGCCGCCCGGACCGGTCGAGGCGGTGCCCGCGCTGTTGCGGCTGCTGGACGGGGGTCGGCCCGAGGGCGAGATTCTCTGTGCGGCGCGGGAATTGGGGTTCAGTACCGAGACCATTCGCGGTGTACTCGAGGTTCTCGATGATGCGGGGTTATTGATCGACGCGGAGACGCCCTCGCGGCTACGGCACGTTCGGATACATGGGCGGGGGCCGCTGTCGGATGCCCTGCTCGAGGGTTTGCGACGAATCGGGTTGCGGGGCAGCCACTCCTATCCGAGGCATGCACCGGGCACACGACCGGAGCGACCGGATCTGGTGGTGCTGACCGATGCCCTGGTTCCGGATCCGGCGCTGGTGGCCGAGCTCATGCGACGCCGAATTCCGCATCTGCAGGTGCGGATCAGGGACGGGCGCGGGGTGGTCGGCCCGCTGGTCCTGCCGGGTGAGTCCAGCTGTCTGCGCTGCGCCGATCTACTGCGCTGCGATCTGGAACCCGAATGGCCGCAGTTGAGCGCCCAACTACTGGGGCGGGTCGGGCACGCCACCCCGGCCGGTATCGCCGCCGCGGCCGCACTCGCACTGCACGAGATCGACACCATCGCGCACGGCGAGGCCGAGTACGCACCGGCATCCTTGAGCGCCACCCTGGAGTTGAATCTCGACCTACCGCATCTGGATGTGCGCCCCTGGCCGGTGCATCCGCTCTGCGGTTGCCTCGACTCCACCGCAGCCGCCGGGGCGGACCCCGCGGCGCCCACCGCGAGCGAAATCCGCTCGGAGAACATCGATCCCGCCGCACCGGCAATCGCGAATCGGAGTTGCTGTGACGGATCCCACTAAACGCTCGGACCCGCGATTACATCCGATTCCCATGGCGAACCGTCTGGGACATCGGCATGATGGGAGCGTGTCAGAGATTGTGAGCAAGCGCTCTTCCCGCAATGCCAAGTTGGCCAAGATTCCACTCGGTATCGCGGGGCGGGCGGCCGTGGGTTTCGGCCGCAAACTGGCCGGGGGCGATAAGACCGAGATCAACGCGGAACTCAACCAGAAGGCCGCCGAGCAATTGTTCGCGGTCCTGGGCGAGCTCAAGGGTGGAGCCATGAAATTCGGGCAGGCGCTGTCCGTCTTCGAGGCGGCCGTGCCCGAGGAGTTCGGCGAGCACTACCGCGAAGCGCTCACCAAATTGCAGGCCGCGGCCCCGCCCATGCCGACCGCCGCGGTGCACCGCCAACTGGATCAGCAGTTGGGGACCGGTTGGCGGCAACGCTTCCGCGAGTTCGACGATGAGCCCACCGCCTCCGCGAGTATCGGCCAGGTGCACAAGGCCGTATGGTCGGACGGTCGCACCGTCGCGGTGAAGGTGCAGTACCCGGGGGCGGACGAGGCGCTGCGCGCCGATCTCAAAACCCTCAATCGCATGGCGGGCATGATGGGCGCGCTCATTCCGGGCGCGGATGTGAAGCCGATTCTCGCCGAGATCAGCGAGCGCACCGAGGAGGAGTTGGACTACCGCATCGAGGGCGGGCATCAGCGCCAATTCGCCAAGGCTTTCGACGGTCACGCCCGTTTCCTGGTGCCGAAGGTCGTCGCCAGCGCGCCCAAGGTGATCGTCACCGAATGGCTGGACAATGCCACCCCGGTCTCCAAGGTGATCAGCCAGGGTATGGAGGATCCGGCGGGCACGGTGGAGCTGCGCAATCGGGTCGCCGCCATGATGGGCGAATTCCATTTCTCCGCACCGGCTATCGCCGGCCTGCTGCACGCCGATCCGCATCCGGGCAATTTCATGGTCATGCCGGACGGTCGACTCGCTGTCATCGACTACGGCGCCTGCGCACCGCTGCCCAATGGTTTCCCGCCGGTGCTGGGTCAGATGGTGGCGCTCGCGGTCGAGGAGCGCTTCGACGAACTCACCGAGCTGATGAACACCAATGGCTGGGTGATTCCCGGAAAGACGGTGACGCATCAGGAGATTCAGGACTACCTGCGCCCGTTCACCGATCCCATCAAGACCGAGACCTTCCACTTCACCCGTAAGTGGATGCAGCGCGTGGCCGGTAAGGCCACCGATATCTCCAATCAGGAGATGTTGAAAACCGCTCGCGCCCTGCAACTCCCGGCCGAGCACGTCATGATCTTCCGCGTGCTGGGCGGCTCCATCGGCATCTGCGCCCAGCTCGATGCCGAACTGCCGTTCATGAAGCTCATGCAGGATTGGGTGCCGGGCTACAAGGAGTACCGCACCGCCAGCTGAGCCCGAAAACCCTTCTGACGCACCGTATCCCAAACGCAAAGCGACCCGCTTACCGAGAAGTAAGCGGGTCGTATGCGTTCTTTTTCACCCCCGGCGCTCAGGCCGATCATGCCACCGCGACCTTGCGCGGACGCCCACGCGGGCGCTTACGGGCAATGACAACACCCTGATCGAAGATCTCGCCGCCCCAGACGCCCCAGGGCTCGGCGCGATCGATGGCGGCGGACAGGCAGCCCTGCCGGATCGGGCACGCGGCGCAGAGCGTCTTGGCCTCTTCCAACTGAGCGGGGCTCTCGGCGAACCAGAGATCGGGGTTGCCGTCTCGGCAAGGTACGGACATAGTGGCGCCCCGGCGGATGCGGGGAGTCGAGGCCACTGTGTTGCGGCATGTCACGCGGTCACGGGTAACCGTGGTGGACACGTCGTTCTCCTTCTCGTGCAGCGGTCGTTTCGGTGTGTGAAGCGAAACCGGTGCCGGAAGGCGGAGGCCGATAAAACTATGGCCACGGTTTCGCTTCGAGGCGATCCGTGGCCAGTTGGTCTGGGAGTAATCCCTTACCTGAGTCGACTCCTATGTCGGCTCATGATCACGGTCGCGAGGTGGATGTTGCGGGGGCGGCGGGCTGCCGGCAGCAGATGCACCGGATTGACTCCGGCTTCCGCTGCGAAGGCGTCGGTAGCCACATATGTGACTGCCGGGTGCCAGCTGCCCTCGGGCTTGTCCTGCTTCATGACGATCTGCTCTGCCGCTTGGGTTTTGGTTGCAAAACCCTGAAGACCAAGATCGCCGACAATGCTGGACAGACGAATCCCCTGCGTAGCGAGGATCCCCCGGGAGACGGACATGGCAGCGCCGCCCGCAACGGTCGCCAAATCACCGGACATCGTCCGGACAGATGAATTGGTGTTCATGAAGTCGTTCACTGGTCTGCCTCCCTCCTGCTCTCGTAGCCGATAAGTACCCATGCGCGCCGGGATTCCTCCCGTGTGCATGAAACCACCCTAAGTAGATATACCGATGCGCACAACCTATTTTTGACCAGCAGTTTTGTGGTCTTGCGGATGATCATCGAGAAGGGCAGCGTGACAACCCGTTCCGGGCGAATCCGGCATTCCCCTGCGAATCAGTCGTTCCGGCGCGAACGCACGATGGCCAGCACATCGGCCCCGTAGGTCTGTAGCTTCTTCGCACCGATCCCCGGGATAGCCACGAGCGCGCGGTCATCGGCGGGGCGCTGTTCGGCGATGGCGGTCAGCGTCGTATCGCTGAACACCACGAAGTGCGGCAGCTTCAGCGACTCCGCCTTGTCCTTGCGCCACTCCTGGAGCGCGGCCAGCAGCCCGGGATCGACATCCGCGGGACAGCGGGTGCAGCGGCCCAGCATGGTCGCCTGGGTATTGAGCAGCGGGCGGCCGCAGACCCGGCAGGTCGGGTGCACGCGCTTGGGACCGCGCCGATCGGTCGTACTCGGCGCGATACGCGAGGCCGGGGAGTCGTCCGGTACCAGGCCGATGAGGAAACGCGAGCGGCGCCGTACCTTGCGGCCACCCTCGGAACGTGCCAGCGCCCAGGACAATTGGAGATGCTCGCGGGCGCGGGTCACGCCGACATAGAGCAGTCGGCGCTCCTCCTCCAGGGCCGCCTCATCGCTGACCGCACCGTCGTGGCCGAGCACATGCTGAATGGGCAGGGTGCCGTCGGCCAGGCCGACCAGGAATACCGCATCCCATTCCAGCCCCTTGGCGGCGTGCAGTGAGGCGAGCGTGACGCCCTGCACGGTCGGTGGGTGCCTGGCCTCGGCGCGGGCGGCGAGCTCGCGCAGCAGACCGCCGAAGTCGAGTTCGGGTTCGTGGGTGCCGAGCTCCTCGGTGAGATTGACCAGGGCCATGAGCGCGGACCAGCGTTCGCGCGCCTGGACACCGACGGGCTCTTCGACGGTGAGGCCGATGCGGGCCAGGACGGCGCGCACCATATTCACCAGTTCCGGGCCGCGCGCATCGGGCAGATCATCGCGGGCGGCGGCCTGGCGCAGCGCCTGTACGGCCTGGCGCACATCGGTGCGATTGAAGAAACCTTCGCCGCCGCGCACCTGATACGCGATACCCGCCTCGGTGAGCGCCTGCTCGTACGCCTCGGACTGGGCGTTGATGCGGTACAGGATCGCGATCTCGGCCGCGGGCACGCCCTTGCCGAGCAATTTCGAGACGGCATTGGCGACGGCCGCGGCCTCGGCGGGCTCATCGTCGTATTCGGCGAACGAGGGTTCCGGCCCGTCCGGGCGCTGACCGATCAGCTGAAGGCGGGTGCCCGCGATCCGGCCGCGCGCCGCGCCGATCACCCGATTGGCGAGCGAGACCACCTGCGGGGTGGAGCGGTAGTCCCGTTCGAGGCGGATCACCGTGGCGTCGGGGAAGCGCCGCGAAAAGTCCAGCAGGAAGGCCGGACTCGCGCCGGTGAAGGAGTAGATGGTCTGGTTGGCGTCGCCGACCACGGTGAGATCGTCGCGCTCGCCCAGCCAGGCATCGAGTACACGCTGTTGCAACGGGGTGACGTCCTGATACTCGTCGACCACGAAACTGCGGTAGCGGCCGCGGAACTCCTCCGCGACCGAGGTGAAGTCCTCGAGCGCGGCGGCGGTGTGCAGGAGTAGATCGTCGAAGTCCAGCCACAGCCCGTCGGCGGTGGTCTTGAGCGATTCGTATCCGGAGTACACGGCCGCGACCTTCGACGCCTCGAACGGTGCGTCCCGCTGGAGCCGTGCGACGGCGGTGGCGTAATCCTCCGGCGCGATGAGTGAGCTCTTGGCCCATTCGATTTCGCTGGTCAGATCGCGCAGCGTATCGGTATCGGTGGCCAGTCCGGCCCGTCCGGCGGCCTGCGCCACGATGGGGAACTTCCGATCGAGCAGCTGCCACGGCACATCCCCGACCACCTGCGGCCAGAAATACTTCAGCTGCCGCAGCGCGGCGGCGTGGAAGGTGCGCGCCTGCACCTGTCCGGCCTCGCCGCCCAGCCCCAGCGCCCGCAGTCGACTCCGCAGCTCCCCCGCCGCGCGGGCGGTGAAGGTCACCGCCAGCACCTGATCGGCCCGCACATGCCCTGCCGACACCAGATGTCCGATCCGATGGGTAATGGTCCGGGTCTTGCCCGTCCCCGCACCGGCTAGTACACAGACCGGCCCGCGCGGTGCGCGCACGGCCGCCGCCTGCTCGGCATCGAGTTCGTCGAGCCGGAGCTTCTGGGTCGCGGCGGCAGTCACGCGCACCATCATGTCAGTGCCGTCCGACAACCCGCCCGCCGCTCACGCACCCGGCCCGGATCAATGCGGCCGACAAGTGCGCCACGCTCTCGACACACCGCGAAACCGTCAAGACTCGCCGGGGGCGAACCGTGGACCGCGTGGCCCGCGATCGCGGCGTCGATCACGTCGGCCTCCGAGTGATCGGCGGCCTGCCGGCTAGCGTGCCGTCGTGGTGAATGAGGTGCCCCACGCGGAGGGCAGGTGGCGTGGGGCGCTCAGTCACGGTCGCGAAGGCGACGCAGGGCCGTACTGAACGCCGGGGTGTGGTCGCCGAGCGGGCCGAAGAATTCACGGTCGCAGGATTCGACCGCGACTATTGCCCGGTTCACCAGTGCCACACCGGTTTTCGTGGGAACAAGAGATTTGGCGCGGCGATCGGACGGGTGATCGCGGCGTTCGACCAGACCCTTCTGCTCCAGTGCGCGCAGCACCTGGGAGGTCATCATCGGGTCGGTGGCGGCGTGCGCGGCCAGATCGCGCTGCATGACCGGCTCGTCACCGGATTTCCCGGTGAGCCAGGTGAGTGAGGCCAGCAGGACGAACTGCACATGGGTCAGGTCGAAGGGCGCGAGGGCGGCGCGTTGTGCCGCCTGCCAGCGGTTGGTCACCTGCCAGAGCAATAGGCCCGGGCTTTCGTCGGCATCACCGAAACCGGTGCGCAGTGCGCCGGTTTCGCTAGATGAGTCCTCGGTGTCGCCATCTGCGGTCACTGCCCGACCATAGCGCGGGAAATCCCAGCGATCCGGTACCCGGTCATACCCGCACTGCCTCGGCGGCGGCGACCAGCGCGTCCAGGTCGGCCTGGGCGGATTTGGCGATGTCGCCGCCGAGGATCCGGGTCCAGAACCAGCCCAGCGGGCCGTCGATGGAGACCTGGACCGAGACGGTGGTGCGCTCGGCCCGGCTGACGGTGTGGGCGAAGGTCATTCGCGCGCCGAGCAGGTTGGAGACATCCACGAATTCGGTATCGGTGAGCTTCTCGACCACGAAACCGACCTTGGGGCCGCCCTTGGGCTTGAGGGTTCCGGTCGCGCCCTGCACGAAGGGGCCGTCGAGCCTGACCCATTCGGTGTCCTGGTTCCACTCGGGCCAGGTGGCCATATCGGCCCATTTGGCGAAGAAGGCGGCGGGAGCGGCGGCGGAGGTGGCGGTTGCTGATGCGATCATGTTCATGGATTTAGTATGTGCGCATACTAAATTTCCGTCAACCCCCGATGGTGAACTCGCGGGGAACACGATCGGAACCGCTCACGTTGCACACTCCGTGACTGCAACCGACCTGACCATGTACTCGACGACCTGGTGCGGCTACTGCCGCCGTCTCCGGACCCAGCTCGACGAGGCCGGTATCACCTACACGGTGATCGATATCGAAGAGAATCCGGATGCCGCCGAATTCGTGGGCAGCGTCAACAATGGCAACCATGTGGTGCCGACCATCAAGTACAGCGATGGGTCCACGGCCACCAACCCCAGCCTGGTGCAGGTCAAGAAGGCCCTCGCCAGCATCGGCTGAACAGCCCGGTAGAACAGAAAGCCGCACATCCGATGGATGTGCGGCTTGTCGTGATTGCCGAGCCCCGCGAATCAGCCTTCGGCGGCCCAGGATTCGACAATCGTGCGAGCGATCGAAATGGAGCCCGGAAGCAGCAGGCGCGCATCGGTTTTCGCACCCCACGCACCCGCCGCGAGGGCTTCGCGCACCTCGGCGCGGGTGAACCAGTGCGCCTCGGCGATCTCACCGTCGTGGAAGGTCACCTGCTGCTCCGGATCGGCGACGGCCGCGAAACCCAGCATGAGCGAGCGCGGGAACGGCCAGGGCTGACTGCCCAGGTAGCGGATATCGGTGACATGGACGCCGACCTCCTCGAAAAGCTCGCGTTCGACGCAGCGCTCGAGGGATTCCCCGGCCTCGACGAATCCGGCCAGCAGGGAGAACAGGCCCTCGGGCCAGGTGTGCTGGCGGGCCAGCAGGACCCGGTCGCCGCCATCGTGGATGAGGCAGATGACAGCCGGATCGATCCGCGGGAATTCCTCATGACCGGATTCGCTGGTGCGGGACCAGCCACCCGCGGTAACGGTGGTCTGGGTGCCGTCGGCGGAGCTGAATCCGGCCTTGTCATGCCAGTTCAGCAGGGCGATGGCGGTGGAGAGCAGACCGGTGCCGAAATCGTCGAGCTCCAGGGTGCTGCCGTAGGCGCGCAGGTCGGCCAGGGTGCCGTCGATCTCGTTATCGCGCACCGCCCACAGGTGGATTTCGTCCTGCACCCCGAGGAAGACCGCGTTCGGGGCCGGTTCGGCGGCGAGCGTGGTGGTGGATTCGAGAATCACCGTGCCGGCGTCGACACGCACCTGCCCGCGCTTGTTCATCCGTAGCAGCTTGGCCTGCGCCCAGCCCTCTTTGAGGGCCTGCTCGTCGGCGCGCAGATGCTCCGCCCGATCGAGGGTGGTGCGAGACAGGACCGGAACCGCATTCAGCTGAAAAGACACAGTGCTATCTTGCCTCCGCTTCGCTCCGGCGGGTTCGTGGCCCCTGAAGTCTCACTTCTTCCCTCCCTCCGCTCCTCCGCTGCGCTCCCCCGCTCCACTCAGTCCAGAAGCGAGACGGGCCACGAACTTTGGGGATTTGTACGGGTCAGGGTTGTACGCGGCGGAGGTAGAGGAGTTTGTCGGCCTTTTCGAGGGCGTCGGTCTCCGGCTCGCCGACGCGGATGAGGGTGCCGCCGCGGACCACGCCCAGGATGATATCGCGCAGGTGGCGGGGTGAGCCGCCGACCTCTTCGGGCTCGACGTCGCGTTCGGCGATGGCGAATCCGGCCTCGGGGGTGAGCAGATCCTCGATCATGTCGACGACGCTGGGGGTGGTGGTGGCGATACCGAGCAGGCGACCGGCGGTCTCGGAGGAGACGACCACCGAATCCGCGCCGGATTGCCGCAGCAGATGGGTGTTCTCGGCCTCACGGACGGCGGCGGAGATGCGCGCCTTGGGATTGATCTCGCGGGCGGTGAGGGTGACCAGCACCGCGGTGTCATCGCGATTGGCCGCGACCACGATGGCGGAGGCGTGCGCGACACCGGCCAGGCGCAGCACATCCGAGCGGGTCGCCGAGCCGTGCACGGTCACCAGACCCGCGTTGGCGGCGGCCTCCAGCACCACCGGATCGGTATCGACCACCACGATATCGGCGGGCTGGACGCCGTCACCGAGCATGGCGTCGACCGCGGTGCGGCCCTTGGTGCCGTAGCCGACGACCACGGTGTGATTGCGCACGCTGTGCCTCCATCGCTGAATCTTGAAAGCCTGCCGGGATCGTTCGGTGAGCACGGCGAGGGTGGTGCCGACCAACACGATGAGGAAGAGGATCCGCAGCGGGGTCACCACGAGGATATTGATGAGCCGGGCGCTGGGGGTGACCGGCGTGATGTCGCCATAACCGGTGGTGGAGAGCGAAACCGTCGCATAGTAGGCGGCATCGAGCAGCGACATGTGTTCGCGCGCGTTGTCGTGATAGCCCTCGCGGCCGAGGTAGACCACCCCGGTGGCGACCGCCAGCAGCAGTACCGCCATACCGAGTCGCCGCACCAGGGCCTGCCAGGGGCTGGCCTGTTCGGTCGGGATGCGCAGAATGCCCACCAGGGCGAAGTCGGGCCGGTCGGTGAGCCGGGCCAAACCCCGTGAGGATTCACCGAACACGAGAATCACCAGCCATTTCGGGGACGTCTTGCTGCGGCACGGACCGGAGCGTACCTTTCCCCCGCCCACATTGCGGCATGGGCGCGGGGGCGCGTCGCTACTGGCCAATCAGGTCCGGCGGCAAGGATTCCGGATCCGGTGGGGGCTCGAAATCCGGTGGTGGGTGCAGATCCGGTGGCGCGGCGGCACCGGCGGTGCGCGGTGAATCCGGCTCGAGCCGAAGTGAATCGACGTCGATGGGAGGGCGCGGTTCCGGCTGAGACGCGCGGCGGCCGGCGGTGGCCGGGGCCTCGGTTGATTGCGACGGATCCGCACCGGCAGACGCGGTGGGCCCGGTCCGGCGGCCCCCGCCATCTGGTACCCGCGCGGTTGTGCCGCCGGGCCCCGAGGTCACGCGGCCGGGCTCTTCGGCGAAAGGTTCGGTCGCATCATCGGATTCGGGGGTGGCGATCGTGCGGAGCGGGGCGGCGGTGGTGATGAGGGCGGCGAGTTCCTCGGGGCCCGCGAGGTGGTCGGGGGCGATGGTGCGGACGGTGCGGACATAGTGGAAGGCGGCGTGGGTGCGGGCGAGGATCTCGGCTTCGGGGATGCCGGAGCGGGCGGCCTCGAGGCGGGCCCAGGCCAGACGGTAGACGGCGAGCTGAATGGCGACCGAATCCTCCTCGGCCGGTTTGGGTTCCCCGCCGGTCTTCCAGTCCACGACCACCCAGGAGCCGTCGGGTTCGCGGAAGACGGCGTCCATCCGGCCGCGAATCACGGTGCCCGCTATGGAGGTTTCGAAGGAGACCTCGACCTCGACCGGGTTGCGGTCGGCCCACTGCGAGGCCAGGAAGGCTTCCTGGAGCCGGACCAGTTCGGCGTCGGTGTCCGAGATATCGGCCGCGCCGGGGAGTTCGTCGAAGGCGAGCAGGCGGGCGCCGCCGAACCAGCGTTGCAGCCAGGCGTGGAAGGCGGTGCCGCGCCGGGTGAACGGGCTGGGCGGGTACGGGAGTGGACGGCGCAGGCGGGCAGCGAGTTTCGCCGGATCGGCGCGCAGGTCGACCAGGGCGGTGGCGGCGAGCTGGCCGGGGAGTTCGACCTCGCGCACGGCTTGTTCGGCGGCGAGGTGTTCGGCGATGAGGGCGTCGACGTCGGCGGCCCAGCCTTCGGGGTCCGAGTCCTGGTCGTCGAGCATCTCCGAATCGACTGTGTCGCTGCCTGTTTCATCGGCGAGGAACGGGTCCTCGGTCAGCCCGAGGTCGAATTCGAATTGTTTGGGCCGGGATTCGATCTCGAGGGTGGTCAGGGCCGACTTGACCAGTGCCGCACCCTCTTCCACGAATTCGCGGCGGGAGCCGAGTGGGTCGCGGGGCCAGTAGGCCGTGGGCGGATTGTCGGTGAAGGGGTTTACCGTATCGGGCAGCGGCGGATCGTCCCAGCGGTCGATGCGCACACCACGGTTGAGAGGGGAGTCGGGAACGTCGCTGGCCTCTTTGAGTTCGAGCAGAAAGTCACTGGGGCCCTTGGGTTTCGAGCCGGTCTCGGCCCAGTGATGGGCGGAGACGAACAGAGCGCGTTCGGTGCGGGTGAGCGCGACGTAGAAGAGACGGCGGTCCTCGTCGAGGCGGCGGCGCGCGAGGGCCTTCTTATGCGATTCGAGGGCGCGCTCCAGATCCGCGCGGTCGTAGAGGTCGGACAGGTCCAGCACGGGTACGCCATCGCCCGCGTCCTCCTGCTGCCGATCACCACGCAGGTGGGTGGGGAGTTCGGCGAGGGCGCCCATCCAGGTGGTGGTGCCGGTACCGGAGGGGAAGGTGCCGTCGACCACGTGCGGGACGGCCACCACCTCCCATTCCAGCCCCTTGGCCGCGTGCACGGTGAGCACCTGCACCCGATCGTGCGCCACCTCGACCTCTCCGGGTTCCAGGCCGTTCTCGACTTCCTCTGCCGCGGAGAGGAAGTCGAGCAGACCGGCCAGCGAGGAGCGATGGTCGGCGGAGTATCCTGCGACCACCTCGGCGAAGGCGTCGAGATGTTCGCGCCCGGCGGCGGCCACCGCTTTGCGCGCCTGCGTCTCCACGCCGACGCCGATGGTCCGCTCCACATCGGCGACCAGCTCGGGCAGGGGTTGCCCGCCGCGCTCACGCAATGCGCCCAGCTCGCGCCCGAGTGCCACAATGCGCGCGAATCCCTGCGCCGAATACTGTTCCGCTTCACCCGGATCGGCGATGGCATCACCGAGTCCGGCCCGTTCGGCGGGTTCGGGCGCAACCTCCCGCAGGGCGGAGTCCAGCCCGGCCG
The DNA here is from genome assembly GCF_036327755.1 of Nocardia sp. NBC_01503. Classification (NCBI taxonomy): domain Bacteria; kingdom Bacillati; phylum Actinomycetota; class Actinomycetes; order Mycobacteriales; family Nocardiaceae; genus Nocardia; species Nocardia sp. NBC_01503. The sequence goes on along the minus strand of NZ_CP109596.1, from coordinate 4,129,748 downwards.
CATCGGCGATCTCCGCGGATTGACCACCTGGCCGCCGAATCGACAACTCCCGCGCCCGCCGCGAGAGCGCGGCGATATCCGCCACGCCGATACGCCAGCGCGCACCGGTCAGAATGCGCACCGCCGCGCTACCCGCCGACGGATCGGCGATAAGCCGAAGTGTGGCAACGATATCCGCGACCTCTGGCGTATGCAGCAGTCCGCCGAGCCCGACGATCTCCACCGGTAGCCCCTGCGCGCGGAGCGCTTCGGCCAGCGGTGCGGCATCGGCATTGCGCCGCACCAGCACCGCCGAAGTGGGCGGCTCCTGCCCCGCATCGGCGGCCGCCTCCCACTCCGCCTTGATCCGCTCGGCCACCCACTCGCGTTCCTCCGCAACGGTTTCCGCCAGCGCCAAGGCCACCAACCCCGGTTCCGCCCCCGGCCGCGGCCGTAGCGCGTCCACCGTCACGCCCCCACCCTCGGCAGCCTTGACTCGCAGCGGATCCGCCACCAGATTCGCCAGATCCAACGCCTCGGGCGGATTCCGCCAACTGGTCAGCAGCGGCAGCACCGGCGCGGGAACCCCCGGCGCACTGGGAAAGTCGGTCGCGAACCGCGGCAGATTCGCCGCCGACGCCCCCCGCCACCCATAAATCGATTGCATGGGATCCCCCACCGCCGTCACGGCGAGCGGTTGCGCCGACACATCCGGCGGCTGCGCCGACACGCCAACCGAGTGGCCGAACCCACCCCCCGATTCGGAACCTCCCCCCGTCATCCCGGCATGCTTTTGGCCGGGATCCACTGCATCCGTGCGGATCCCGGCCAAAGACGCGCCGGGATGACGAGAGGGGTCGTCCGCCCCGAGACGAGAGAGATCGTCCGCCCCGGAACTAGAGAGATCGTCCGCCGCGAGACGAGAGGGGTCCACCGACTCCGGAGAGCAAGACGCATCCGCGGGCCCGGGATGGCTGGAGGCGTCCGTCTGCATGGGCGAGCGAGAGACGTCCACCGAGCCGGGAGCGCCCTTGGGCGGAGATGTGTGCACGCCGCCGAAGAGGGCGGAGAGCAGGATGCGCTGGGAGTGGCCGGTGTCCTGGTATTCGTCGAGGAGGACGAGGCGGAAACGGGTGCGTTCCGCGGTGCTGACCTCGGGGTGCAGGGCGGCGAGCTTTGCGGCGAGGGACATTTGGGCGCCGAAGTCGAGGGCGCCGCGGCGGCGGAGTTCGTCGGCGAGGCGCTCCACCAGCGGGAGCAGGGAGACGCGTTCGTGCTGGGTTTCCAGGAGGTCCAGCAGGGCTTTCTTGGGGCCGCCCTTCTGGCGCGGACCGGCCGGGAGGGTGTGGATGAGCTGGTCCAATTCCCGGTGGGCCGCGGCCAATTGGCGCGGCTCCACCAGATGTTCGGCGAGCTGACCGGAGAGCGCCAGGACGGCCTCGGTGACCGAGACGGGGCTGCGGTCGGTGTCGAGATCGCCGTCCCAGGTGGAGACGACGCGGTAGGCGAGCTGCCAGAGCTGCGTTTGGGTGAGCAGGGTGGCGGTGGGTTCGACGGGCAGCAGTAGACCGTATTCGGTGAGCAGGCGGCCCGCATACGAGTGATAGGTGCTGATCTCGGGTTCGGAGCCGGTGAGCAGGGCGCGCAGTCGCCCGGTGGGGTCGATATCGCGCAGCAGCGGTGCGCCCGCGAGCCGCGCCAGCCGGGTGCGGATTCGAGTTGTCAACTGCTGGGCGGCTTTTCGGGTGAAAGTGAGGCCGAGTACCTGCTCCGGTTCGACCAGCCCGTTCGCGACCATCCACACCACGCGGGCTGCCATGGTCTCGGTCTTGCCCGCGCCCGCACCCGCCACCACCAGGGTCGGCCCGGGTGGGGCGGCGATGACCGCGGCCTGTTCGTCGGTGGGCGGCGGCAGGCCGAGGGCGTCGGCGAGTTGCCGGGGAGTGATCCTCACTCGTCGGTTACCTGGCGGCCGGTGTCCTGTACCGGGCAGCTGCCCGCGACCTTGCAGTGCCGGCAGCCGTCATTGCGCATGGCCAGATAGCTGGGCCCGGTGGAGGCGGCGGCCGCGTCGTGAATGACACCGCGCCACTCCTCGACGCCGCCGTCGTCGAGGGCGGGCTGCATGCGTTCGGTCGCCGCACCGTCGCGGGCACTGGGTTTGGCCACGTACACCAGGCGCGCACCACCGGGTTCACCTTCGCCGAGCGCGCCCGCCGCGGCCGCGACCTGATACGTGGCGAGCTGCGCGTGCTCCTGCGCGGCCTGCTTGGTGATGGGCGTCTTACCGGTCTTCACATCGACAATGACGAAGCGGCCCTGGGCATCTCGCTCCAGTCGATCCATTCGGCCGCTGATCCGCACCGGGAGTTCACCGGGCGTGCGCGAGGGCAGGACGCAGTCGATCGGGACCTCGACACCGATATTGGTGAGTTCGTCGCGGGTATTGCGCAGCCACGCCAGGAAGGTGTCGACCATGGTTTCGGTGCGGCGCAGTTCGGCTCGGGAGTACCAGTTCTCGCCGTCGCGGGCGGTGGGGTCGATCTTCTTCCACGCCTTGACCAGAGCGGTCTTGACCTGATCCTCGGTGACCTGACCGGCGAGCGCCTGCACCAGGGTGTGCACCAGATTTCCCTTGAGCGCGTGCGGGTTCTCGCCGTCACTGCCGCCGTGGCGCTCCAGGGCCCAGCGCAGCGGGCAGGTCTTGAGCTGCTCGACGGTGGAGGGCGAGAGCGCGACCGATCCGTCCTCGCTGTCCCAGAGCGGGCTGTCCGAGGAGAGTTCGGCGGTGCCGTACCAGTCATCGGGGTGCGCGCCCCGGACTCCGGCGCGAGCGAGTTTGGCGAGCTGCCGGGCGGCTCGGCTGCGGCGCTCCGGCGTGGTCTCGGGATCGCATGCGGCACCGCGCAATTCGGCGATGAGGGTGTGCATGGCCAGGGCCCGGCCTGGGTCGACGGCGGGCGGGATACGACCGGGCTGACCGTCCTCCCCATCCGCGTCGAGTTCGGCCAGGAAGCGGGACGGCACCAGATCCTGGTCGCCGGTGACGGATTCGACGGCGGTCACCAGCAGCGACCGCCGGGCGCGGCTGCACGCCACCAGCAGCAGGCGGCGCTCCTCCGCGAGCAGCGGCGCGGCGCGGCTCACCCGTTCACCCGAATCCCGCACTCCGGCAAGCACATCCACCATGTCTTCGACACCGAGCAGGGTGCCGCGCGGTCGCAGATTGGGCCAGATTCCCTCCTGCACAGCGGCGACGGCGACGGTGTCCCATTCGCGTCCGGCGGCGGAGTGCGCACTGCAGATGGTGACGGCCTCGCCCGGATCGGTGTGCGGGGCATTGTCCTGCGGAATCTCCTGCTGCTCCAGGTATTCCACGAAGCCCTCGATGGTGGCGCGCGGCAGCCGATCCACGTACGCCGCGGCGGCCTCGAACAATCCGACCACCGCGTCGAGATCCCGATCGGCCTGCATACCGACCGCTCCCCCGCGCTCGGACTGTCCGACCCAGCGCCGTTCCAGGGTGGACCCGGTCCACAACCCCCACAGCACATCTTCGAGGCCGCCCCCATCGCGCCGTATCTTCCGCGCCCGCCCCAGCGCCTTCAACACCCGATGCAAAGGCGCGGCCTCCACCGGCGTCAGTTTCGCCAGAATGACCTGATTCCCGGCCCCCACCAACAGATCCCGCAGAATCTCCGCCGACGACCGGTCCAGGTCCGCGTATCGATCCGCCGCGTCGGGGTCATCGGCGCGGTCCGCCGCCGCACCGGATGCCGGGGCCGCACCGGACGCCGCCGCGGACCCAACGGAGCCGACCGTCGTATTCCCCTCGCGGCCAACAGGTTCGGCGAGCTCGGCCTCCTCCGCCTCGCGCGTACGTTCCGGATATCCGAGCTCGAGTACGGTGCGCCGAATACCGCGGCGCAGCCGGCGCAGGCTGATCTGGTCCGCCCCGCCGAGCGGACCGGCGAGCAGATCGAGCGCGTCGTCGGCCGTGAAGGCGATCGGGCGCGGATGCCGAACCCGCGTCGGATCACCCGCGGTGACGGCCCGCAGCGCCAACATGGCCCAGGCCGCACCTCGCCGCCGCGCCAGCGGCACATCGGCGGGCGGCTGCCGCACCGGTACACCCGCCGCCAGCAGCGCACGCCGCAACGGAGCCAAAGATAATGGGACAGAACGAACAATGACCGCCATCCGCGACCACGGCACGCCATGGGTGAGATGCGCCCGCCGCAGGTGATCGGCGATCAGCGCCGCCTCCTTCGCCGGGGTGGTGAGCACCTGCACCCGCACCTCACCCTCGAATGGCGCACTCTCCCGGGAATTCTCACGCCCATCCACGGCGCCTTCGCCGCTCTCCGGCGCGATTTCACGAAGGAAGTGGGTGCCGTCGGGCGAGCGGAGCAGGCTCGCCGGCGGGGTGCGGTGGCGGCCGGTACCGGGGAGCCGCGCGGTGATCCGGGCGGCGACCTCTTGCAATGCCGTGCCGGATCTGTGGTTGGGGCGCAAGATGATTCGGCGGTCGGCGGAGGTCTCCGGATCGGCGGCGAAGCGGGCGTCCGCACCGCGGAAGGTGAAGATGGCCTGGTCCGGATCGGCCGCCAGCACGGTGGTTGCCGTGCCGCTGCCGAGCTCTCGAATAAGTTGGGCGGCAAGGGGATCCAGGTGCTGGGCGTCGTCCACCAGGATGGTGTGCAACCGGGTGCGTTCGGCGGCGAGCAGCTCCGGGTCGATCAGCAGCGCATCCAGCGCCGCGCCCACCAATTCGGCGGCGTCCAGGGCGGGCGCACTGGCCTCGGGCACGTCCATACCGACCGACCAGCGCAGCAGCATGATCTGTTCATAGCGTTCGTGGAATCGCCCGGCGGCGACCCATTCGGGATGCCGATGCGTGTGGCCGAGGGTAATGAGATCCTCGGGCCCGAGTCCGCGTTCGGTGGCGCGCAGCATGAGGTCCCGCAACTGTTCGGCGAATCCTCCGGTGGGCAGGGCCGGATGCAGCCTTTCGGGCCATTCCGGGGCATCCTCGGAGAGCTCCCCGCGCAACATTTCCCGAATGACGATGTCCTGTTCGGACCCGGTGAGCAGGCGCGGCGGCGGATTACCGTGCGCGGCCGAGACGGTGCGCAGAAGTCCGAAGGCATAGGAGTGCAGGGTGCGTACCAATGGGCCGCGTGTGGCCCCTGGTACACCGCCCAGCAATGGATCGGCCTCGACAATTCGGGCGGTAATGGCATTGCGCACCGCGGTGGCCGCCCGTTTGGTGTACGTGAGCACCAGGACCGATTCCGGATCGGCCCCGGCCAGAATGCGTTCGGCGGCGATATCCACCAGCAGCGCGGTCTTACCGGTGCCCGGCCCGCCCAGCACCTGCCAGGGCGTCCAACCGGGGTCGATGCCGCCGTCCTCGAACAGCGGTCGGACGGCGGCATCCCACTCCCGGGGGTGGGAGACTGCCTCGGCCCGGCGCACCAATTGCACCGAGCTATCCGATCGCATCACGTCGGCTATTTCAACAGACCGCCCCGACATCTTCGGTTTGCCATCCGTCGGCGGTGCCGCCGGTCATAGCGCGAGGCAGCAGAATGGGCGGGGTGTCCGATCTTCATACGCATTATTTCGGTCCTTCGACCGGTCCGGTTGTGCTGGCGCTCCACGGTCTGACCGGGCACGGCAGGCGCTGGGAGGCGCTCGCGCGGGAGCAGCTGCCCGATCTGCGGATTATTGCGCCGGATCTGCGCGGACATGGGAGGTCGCCCGGCGTGCCGCCGTGGGATTTCGAAACGATCGTGTCGGACCTGGTGACGCTGCTGCGACGGGAGACGAGCGAACCGGTGGTGGTGCTCGGGCATTCGTTCGGCGCGGCGGTGGGCGTATGGCTGGCGCGGTCGCATCCGGAGCTGGTGCGCGGTCTGGTGCTGCTGGATCCGGCGATCGGCCTGGATCCGGAGTTCATGCTGCGTATCGCCGATTCGATGCTGGAGCATCCGGATTACGCGAATGTGGACGATGCCCGCTTCGACAAGCTGGAGACCGCGTGGGCCGAGGTGGATCCGGTGATCCTGGAGGCCGAATTGGCCGAACATCTGGTGCCGACGGCGGACGGCCGGGTCGGCTGGCGCATGAGCCTGCCCGCGATCATCGCGTACTGGGGTCAGCTGGCCCGAGATTTCGTACTGCCGCCCGCGCACCTGCCGACGATTCTGGTGCGGGCCGCGAAGGTCGATCCGCCATTCGTGACGCCGGCATTCCGCACCGCGCTCGCCGAGCGCCTGGGCGACAATCTGACCATGCGCGAGTTCGACTGCGATCACATGGTGGCGCAGTCACTTCCGGCCGAATCCGCGGCGCTCGTCCGCGAACTGCTCTGAAGGAGGGTCATGGCCACCACCGATGCCGATATCGAACGCGTCCGCGAGTTGGTGGCGGCCATTCCACCCGGCCGGGTGGCCACCTACGGCGATATCGCGGCCGCGGCGGGTCTGTCCACACCCCGCACGGTCGGTTGGATCATGCGCACCGATTCGGCGGATCTGCCGTGGCATCGGGTGCTGCGCGCGAATGGCACGCCCGCACCGCATCTGGCGCATCGGCAACTACGACAGCTGGCGGCCGAGGGCTGTCCGGTGCTGGATGACCGGGTGGATCTGCGACGCGCCCGGCACCACTTCGACTCGCCGGACTGAGCTGCCGACCGGCCGCAAGACCCGAATTCGGTTCCGCCAAACCTGATACGCGCCCCCCGGCGCGACGGTTACCGTGGATGGCATGTCCACCCGTCTGGCATGCGTGGTGTTCGATGCGGTCGAGCCCAGGAGCGTAGCCCGCTTCTGGGCCGAATTGCTGGGCTGGGAGGTGCTGGTGGACCGGCCGGGCGAGGTCGATGTGGCCGCCTCCGACCCGGACGGGTTGGATGTGGCGCTCACCTTCCTGCCCGCCCGCCGATCCAAATCGGCGAAGAATCGCATTCATCTGGATCTGTCCAGCCGTTCGCTGGATCATCAACGCGTGCAAGTGGATCGGGCACTGTCCCTGGGTGCGCGCCGCCTGGATATCGGGCAGGGCGCGGTGCCGTGGGCGGTGCTGGCCGATCCGGAGGGTAATGAGTTCTGCGTGCTGGAACCGCGCGAACACTATGTCGATACCGGCGCGGTGGCGGCGATCGTGGTCGATACCGAGAATCCGCTACGCCTGGCCGAGTTCTGGTCCACGGCCGCGGGCTGGCCCGTCACCCATGACAGCGCTCGCTATGCCGGTATTCGGTCGGCCACGGGTCAGGGTCCGTGGCTGGAGTTCCTACGTACGCCCGAGGCGCAGGGCGAATGCAGTCGGCTACATCTGGATCTCATCGCTTTCCCCACCGATGACCCCGCAGAGGAAGCCGCGCGCCTGCGTGCCGCGGGCGCTGTTCCGATGAATCCGGATACGCCTCCGGCCAATGCACCGGCGCTGGTGCTGGCCGATCCGGAAACCAATGAATTCTGCTTGCTACGAGCGGCTTCCGGTTAAGCCGCACCGCGTTCGTAGCGCCGCCGTTCGCGCGGTGAGAGTCCACCCCAGATACCGAATCGCTGATCGTGGCTGAGCGCGTAGTCCAGGCATTGGCGCTTCACCTCACAGGAGCCGCAGATGCGCTTCGCCTCGCGGGTCGAGCCACCCTTGTCGGGGAAGAACGCCTCCGGATCGGTCTGCGTGCACAGCGCCTGCTGATGCCAGGATTCCGGCTCGAATTCGTCCTTGCGAGCGATGGTTTCGAACATCGCATCGAAATTGGTGAAAAGCATTTTCACGTCGTTCACCTCTTCATACGTGTTGACAGAGAATTACGCGGGTGCTGCCCGAGGGCGCACCTAGTCACCGGCGACGGCGGCGAGCCGGGCCTGTTCGCCGCAGTTGAAAACTCGGCGGGCGTGTACCGCGGCGGGCGCGGTGGACCAGGGCGCGAGCGCGGTGGTGAACATGAGTTCGCACCAGGAAAGCGCGGGCACCTCACCGAGCGAAAGCGTGTTGAGCAGTGACAATTCGGTGTCGGAATCGTGCCAGGCGGCGAAGAGCCAGGAGGAATCGAGACGGCCGAGAAATTCCTCGGCGTCCTCGGGCGTTCCCAGTGGCGCATCGACCGCGAGATGAACGACCGCGGCAATGGCATGACGCATTCGTGCGTCCAGACCGACGCCGTCGTGCAGCAGCAATCCCTCGAGTGAATCTCGCAACGCGGCTCCGGCATCCAGACGGAAGTCGCGGCGGGCGGCAGTGGTGGCGTCGAACATTATTTCCTCCCTTTCGAATTGACGCTTGTCCCAAAAGCGTCACGGCTGATTTAAAAGGCCGAAAGGTCTTGTTGTCCAGTTTTGACGGCTTTTGGGGCAAACCCCTAGCAGTACTGACACTGACCAGTGTGGGTACCCGTCGGGAACAGCACCGAAGGGTGCCTGGCACCACGCGGGCAAACATTAGGGTTGGGCGTGTTCCGCCCTTTACGGTCTGACCATGCCTTATGTGCGATCAGGTGCCGCCATGGTTCATTTCGTGACCAGCGACATACCCGGACCGACTCTCGTTCTCACCCATGGATTTCTGATGGACGAAACCATGTTCGAACCGATGCGCGAACCTCTGGCAGCTGCCGGAATCAATCTCGTAACAATCGACGCGCGTTGCCATGGACGCACACAGTCACCTGATGGCGAACCATTCACCTACTGGGATATGGCGGCCGACACCTTGTCGGTCATGGATGAATTGGGGATCGAGAAAGCGGTAATCGGCGGAATGGGCCAGGGCGGGTATACCGCGCTGCGCCTGGCGTTGCTCGCACCCGAACGCGTGCGCGGATTGGCGCTGATCGATACCGACGCCGGTGCCTGCACGGAGCACGAAGTCGACTTCTACCACAGCTTTTTCGAGCGCTGGGCCAGTGCGGAACCGATGGCTCCGCTGGTCGCGGAGTTGGCCCCGCTGCTGATCGGCGGCAATGATCCGCGCCTGTGGCGGGCCTGGACCAGCCGCTGGTACACCGGCGATCGACAGGCCGTCCTACCCGCGGCGCGCTGTCTGGCGGAGCGGCGTTCGCTCCTGCATCGACTCTGTGAGATCGGTGCGCCCACGCTGGTCATCCGGGGCAGTCAGGACGGCACCAGTACCGCGCGGAAGAACGCCGCCATGGCGGCGGGGCTGGTCAATGCCGATGGCGTGGTGACCATTCCGGGCGCGGGGCAGGGTGCGGCCTGGACCCATCCGGAGGTGTTGGGGCCCTTGCTGATTCGCCTGGTGCGCCGGGCGTCCGCACGACCCGCGAATCCGCTCACGCAGGCGCTGGCGCGCGCGTGGCCGGAGCGCACGGCGGCCGAGATTCATATCGCACGGTGATTGCGTGGTTGAAGTGACGGATCTGTACGAATGGGCGCGGCCGACGGGTCGCGGCCGCTATTCGTCCCGCCCATCCGCGCGTAGGTGATCGGTACCGATCCGAACGCCGGAATCCGCGCACCAGGTGGGAATACCGAGGAAGATCTGGATCTGGGTGGGATAGGCCGCGGAGAAGACGCTGAAGAGTTGCACATCGATGGCACGGCAGCGTCCGGTGAGATTGTCCTTGAGATGCATGATCGAACTCGGCCGCCCGTACGCGGCAATTCCCTCATCCCACATTTCCCGGAAGAGTCCGAAACTCCCCAGCTCAGCCAGGAAATCCGCCGACCAGGCGGTATCGCCGGAGCTGGCAATGAGACCGCGCAGCCAGTGCACGGTGAGCCGGACCTCCGCCTCCCACTCCACCATGACTTCACGAGCCAGGTCGTTGCCGAGAAACCAGCGCAGGATATTCACATCCTGCTCCAGCCCCGGAAATGCCTGTGCGTAACTCGCGTTGCAGGCCAGCACATTCCAGCGGGTGTCCACATACGCGGCCAGATTCGGCTCGTGCAGATCGAGCGCGCGGCGCATGTCATCGGTGATTTCGGCCTGGAGTTGCTCGATGGAGGGAAATTCGCTGACACCGAGCCCGGCGAGGTCCAGCAGATGCCGGCGTTCCACCACCGAGAGCGGGTCTATTCGGTCCAAATATCGGACCAGTGCGTCCACCACCTCGCGGGTCGGATGGCCGCGGTCGCCCTTCTCCAAATGGCTGATGTAGCTGGCGCTCACGCCCGCGTTGAAGGCGAGTCTTTCACGCGATACGCCCCGGGTGTCGCGCAGCTTACGCAGCAGGAGGCCGAATGTCGGCGGTTTCAGCTCTTCGAAGTCTCTATTCGGTTTCACGCCCAACACCACGCCGTTCCCTCTCCCACAAACATTCAGCAAACCAACCTTCATCGATCCGGTACCCACTGGTTCCGAACAGCGGGACCCGCTGTAACGCCTGCTGTGAACTGTGGCGAATCTCCCTCGACCCCCCGCAGCCCTGGCTCCGGATACTGCCATATGCGATTGTTCCGAAGTTCAAAACATGCTCATTTCTACTATGTGTCGGGACACACCGCGCAACTCGAGCGGGATGAGCAATTGCTTAGCAAGCCTTGGAATCGCCTGCCGAGACACCACTTCCAGGGTCACCCGCCGGGTAGCCACTACGATCTTCAACCATGATCACCGTCCTGCCCGGGTACGCCTCGTGAGCACCGTCGACGCGATAGTGCTCGCGGGTGGACGGGCCAGCCGAATGGGTGGGGTGGATAAGCCCGCCATTGTGGTCGGCGGCCGATCGATGCTGGATGCGGCCCTTTCCGCGGTCTCCGACTGCACCCGGATCGTGGTCGTCGGACCGCATCGGCCGGAGTTGTCGCCGGAAATCCTTCAGGCACAAGAGGTACCGGCCGGGGGCGGTCCGGTGGCCGCGATAGCCGCCGCGATGACGATGCTCGCGAGTTGCGAATTCCCGGCCGGGCATATTGTGGTGCTCGCCGCGGACATGCCATTTCTCACATCCGCGGCGGTGCACGAACTACTCGCGCACGCAAGGGAATCCGGGAGTGACGCGGTATTCGCGGCGGACGGTTCGGGGCGGCCGCAGTATCTGGTCGGGGTGTGGCGGCGCGCGGCGCTGGAGACGGCGCTGGATCGACTCGACTCATTCGTCAATCGGCCGATGAAGGCATTGGTGCCGATCGACACCGCCATGGTGACACTCGACGGCGTACAGGACTGCGATACCCCGGATGATGTGCGGGAGGCGCGCACCGGGGCGGGGCGGACTGCTACGCCTATGGCCCTGGACGAGGCCCGGGATGAATTGCGCCGGAACATCTCCCGACTACCCGTGCGGCGCGTGGGTGTACGCGCGGCACGCGGTGCGGCCCTGGCCGAACCACTGTGCGCGGTCGAGGCGCTGCCGCGCTTCGATGTGAGTGCCATGGACGGCTATGCGGTGAGCGGGGACGGACCGTGGCAGCTGCGCCGCGATATCGGCTTCGCGGGGGGACAGCGGCCGGTGGGGCTGCTGCCCGGTGAAGCGGTGCGGATCGCCACCGGGGCGCATGTACCGGACGGCACCGACACGGTGGTTCGCGATGAATTCGTACGCGTCGATCCCGACGACCTGCTACATCGCCTGCCCGACAGCCCGATTCGCGATGACGTGCGGCGGCGCGGCGAGGACTGGCAGCCGGGCGCCGAACTCGCGCCCGCCGGTACCCCGGTGGGGACCGCGCTCAGCTCGGTGGCGGCCAGCGCCGAGGTGACCATGCTGGCGGTGCGCGGACCGGTGCGGGCGCGAATCGTCATGACCGGGGACGAGATTCGCAGCGAAGGCCCGCTGCACTCCGGACAGACCCGCGATTCGCTCGGGCCGATCCTGCCCGATCTGCTCGCCTGGTACGGCATCGCCACCGTGGACCGAGTCCACCTACGGGACACCGCGAATGCCTTCGACGAGGTCTTCGACGCCGCCGCGGACTGCGATCTGCTGGTCATCGTCGGCGCCACCGGCGGCGGCGCCGCCGATCAGCTGCGCGCCGCCCTGGATCGCGCACAGGCCCGGGTACTGCTCCGCCGCCTGCGCCTGCGCCCCGGCGGCTCTACGGTGGCGGCGCAATTGGCCTCGGGCCCAATGGTGCTCGGCCTGCCCGGTAATCCCTACGCCGCCGTGGCAACCCTGCTGGCGCTGGTGCACGCGGTCATCGAGGGGCTGACCGGCGCCGCTCCCGCGCGCACGATCACGGGCCCGCTGGCCAATGCCGCCCAAATCTCCGGGCCCGCACCGCGAATCGTCCCCGCGCGCACCAACCCCGGCGGCGGATGGATCGGCGACCCGGGTATCCGCACCGCTCACCTCGCGGGTCTGCTGGACCGCGACGGCCTGGTCATAGTCCCCGCCGACGCCGCCGACGACGACCGGGTGGAGTTCATCCCGCTCCCCCGCTGACACCTCCTTCGTCATCCCGGCATGTTCACCCTCCTTCGTCATCCCGGCATGCTTTTGGCCGGGATCCACACCGCATCAGTGGATCCCGGCCAAAAGAGCGCCGGGATGACGAGGTTGGGCCGTCGCCTAGGTCGGGATGGGTCGGCCGATACGGCCGAGTTCAGCCGTTCAAGCCGAAGGTCAGCCGTTCAGGCCGAGGATGGCGAGGAGGTGGCCGGGGTGCGGGCCGGTGTCTATACGGCCGGTTTGCGCATAGACCTTACGGCGCAGGCCGGTAACGGGATTGCGCAGATGCAGGGTCCACACGTGCGGGGCGAAGGCCACGCCGCCCTCGGCCCAGGCATGGCGGAATTTGGGAAATTCGCCGAGGTCGGCGAGCAATTCGGTGAAGCCGGTGACATCGCCGGAGCGGCCGATCAATCCGCGCATCCACCGAACCACTTGGCGCACATCATGTTCCCAATCGACCAGGACCCTGGCGGCCAGTTCATTGCCGAAGAACCAGCGCAACATATTTCCGTCTTCGCCCACACCCGGGAAGGCATCTTCCCAGCTGTCGTTCCAGGCGAGCACATTGGCGCGCACATCGAGATAGGCGGCGAGATTCGGGCGATGCAGGTCCAATACCCGGCGCATATCGGGGGTAATGGCCGCGCGCAACTGCTCCACGGCAGGCATCTCGCCCGTACCGAGTCCGGCGAGATCGGTCAATTGGCGATGGTCGGCGGAGCTGAGCGGATCGAGTCGATCAAGATAGCGAGTAAGCGCTTCCACAACTTCGCGAGTCGGATTTCCCCGCTCACCTTTCTCCAAATGCGTTATGTAACTAGCACTTACGCCCGCATTGAAGGCCAGCCGTTCGCGGGAGACCCCGCGGCCGTCGCGTAACCGGCGCAGCAGATTTCCGAAAGTGGGTGCTTCGAGCTCCCGAGATTCACGTCCGCAGGCCATATCGGCGACCACCGCATCTCCCTTCAGCTTTGCCCGGCGAACGGCGTCTCGTTCGAGATGCCGCCGGGTTGCCCCCACTGGTGGATGCTCGCACAAATCCGGTCGGCCACGCGTAGGCGCGACTATCCCTGTTTGTATATGTCACCGATCCTGATCGGAATTCCCGTCATGCCCCCAGCGCGAGACGCGGATGTTCCGGCGTGGATTCCACGCGGCGCGCGTGCACCGGATCCGATGCGGGCACGGCCGCCGGCAAACGGCGCGTGTAATCCTCTCCAGGATTACCGAAAACGTCAGTCACCGGGCCGCTTTCCACCACACTTCCCGCCTTCAGGACTACCACGCGATCGGCTATCGAGTTGATCACCGCGAGATCGTGACTGATGAATAGGCAGGCGAATCCGTATTCTGCGCGCAGATCGGTGCTCAGCTCCGGTACCTGCACCAGCGAATTCGACCGGGGCAGAACCGATTCCCGTTACCGGCTACGAAGGCCCCGGGAGGTTCAGCCGATCGGTGATCCCGTCGAGCAACGCCGCGAGGGTCCAGGCGACCGGATCGGCCGGGTCGGCGGGATCCGCGCGATTGGGGAGGGTGCGGTTGGTGAGCCAGCGGGCGAAGGCGGGGTGGGTGCCGGAGTCCAGGATGGGCTGGAGGAAGGGGGCGGCGGCCTCGCCGAGTTGGGCTTCGGTGTGCAGGCCGGTGCGCGAGCGCATGCGCATTTCCTCGGCCACTTGCAGGGCGGTGCCGATGAGGTGGCCGTCGATCGCCGCGGTAATGCGGGTCATATCGTCGGCCGAGATGCCGAGCGGCTCCAGGAGCGCGAAGCGGAAATTGAAGTAACGCAGCGCATTCGGGCCGAAGGGCGGGCGAGTGTGGACCAGGTGGCCGAACCACAGGTGACGCTGGATCACCGCCCACGTATCCAACGACAGGTGCTCCAGCGTCGGACGCCAGGATGCGGCATCGGAGGTCGAGCGGGGTACAGCGGCGCCCGCAGATTCCGGCTGTGCGTCGGAAGCGGTTGGCGGGAGCGGGATTTCGCCATACACGGCATCGATCATGAGGTCGACCAGACCGTCTTTGCTGCCCACGTAGCGGTAGAGGGACATCGGGGTCGACGCGCCCACCGCGGTTGCCACTCGGCGCATGGTGAGCGCTGCCGCACCTTCGGCGTCCGCGATCGCGAGAGCGGCGCGCAGGATATCGGCGCGGTTCAGCGTCGTGGTGGGGCGGCCCGGCGGTTCGGGCAGCGTCCAGATCAGCGGACCCGGCGGGGTCGTCTCCTCGGTCATGTCACCTCCTTGCGAGGAATTCAACCATTCGCGTACAACGTACACATGATGTACAACGTACACGAACCGCGAGTATTGGTGGTCGGCGGCGGCCTGGTCGGACTGTGCGCCGCACTGTTCCTACGCCGACAGGGGGTCGAGGTGACGGTGGTCGAGCGGCGCGTCACCACCTCGCCACAGCCCAAGGCGCGGCGAATCAATATCCGGACCATGGAGCTGTTCCGGCAGCTCGGGATCGCCGATCGAGTCCTGGAGGCCGCGCGCGATCTCGGAAAACGTTATCCTGCAGGCGCTTTCATCGACGATGGCAGGCCGCACACCATGGAGCGCCTGGATGTATCCGGTCAACCGGGTACGCGGCTGCCGCATACTTTCCTGACACCGGACCGTTCGACGCTCGATCTCATCGGTACCGAATTCGTTCTCTTCACCGGTCCCGCCGGTACCGCGTGGCGTGCGGCGGCCGACCAGGAAGGCATCGACAGCTACACGGTCGATGAAACCTACCGCAAAACAGTCGGTCTCAATGCCGACGGCGCGCTACTGGTGCGCCCCGATCAGATAATCGCCTGGCGCGCACCGGAATTGACCGCCGATCCGGGTGCGGCCCTGCGCACCGCGCTGGAGCTCACCCTTTACGCTCCCGTCCCGCATCCACCGCCCTCGCGATCCGCTTAGCCCGCGTCTCCGGTCGCCGCGATGATCCCGGCGGGAATGGGGATATACGCGCCACCGCCGGCGGCCGAGTGGATCACACCTTCCGATCGGCGCATGCCCGCCACCCCATTGGAGGGCTCGCGACGGACGCGGGATATTCACCAGCGATCTGACAGCAATCGGATTTCGGGTCGATCCCCTGTTAACAAATGTAAACCGCGAGAGAACCAGCCGTTTCCGAAGCATCACCGCGAGCGGCCGAAAACCCGCGCATAGCCTCGATATTTACCCTCTCGAAGCACATCCGCGCAGGTGAGGCCGGAACCTGCGACCCCGCGCCGCTATCGGACAGTGACCATAAGGTTGCGCCGACCTCACAGCTCACAACGACCCCCAGCGCACTGTGAGAGAACCGTTTTGCGACCCGCCCGCACGTCTTTACAGTCGAGCCAGCAGCCCGGTTCTTCGCACTCGATAGGGGCATCATGGCTAACTCGCACACCGGAACCTCCTCCGGCGATGCACTGCTCCGATTGGGTAAATACTTCCATCGCGGTGAGATCTCCGGCGATCAGCGCACCCTGCATCAGGTGGGTGGGCGCGAGGCCGACGAGTTCTATCGCGATCGCTGGTCGCACGACAAGGTGGTGCGCTCCACGCACGGGGTCAACTGCACCGGATCGTGTTCCTGGAAGATCTACGTCAAGGACGGCGTGATCACCTGGGAGTCACAGCAGACCGATTACCCGTCCGTCGGCGCGGACAAGCCCGAATACGAGCCGCGCGGCTGCCCGCGCGGCGCCTCGTTCTCCTGGTACACCTATTCGCCCGCCCGCATTCGGTATCCGTATGTGCGCGGTGTGCTGTTGGAGCTGTACCGCGAGGCCAAGACCCGGCTCAAGGATCCGGTGCTGGCGTGGGAATCGATCGTCGAGGATCCCGAGACGGCCAAGACCTACAAGTCCGCGCGCGGTAAGGGCGGCTTCGTCCGCGCCGAATGGTGGGAGGCCGCCGAGATCGCGGCCGCCGCGCATGTGCACACCATCAAGAAGTACGGGCCGGACCGGGTGGCCGGGTTCTCCCCCATTCCGGCCATGTCCATGGTCTCGCATGCCGTTGGCGCACGGTTCATTTCGCTGATCGGCGGCTCCATGCTGTCGTTCTACGACTGGTACGCGGACCTGCCGGTGGCCTCCCCGCAGGTATTCGGCGATCAAACCGATGTGCCCGAATCCGCCGACTGGTTCGATGCCGGATACCTCATCATGTGGGGCTCCAATGTCCCGGTCACCCGCACCCCGGACGCGCACTATATGACCGAGGCCCGCTATCGCGGTCAGAAGGTCGTGGTGGTCTCCCCCGACTACGCCGACAACACCAAGTTCGCCGACGAATGGGTGCCCGCGCGCCCCGGCACCGATGCCGCCCTGGCCATGGCCATGGGCCATGTGGTGCTGCGAGAGTTCTTCGTGGACAAGCGAACCGAGCGTTTCGACAACTACATCAAGCGCTACACCGACCTGCCGTACCTGATCGCGCTGGACGATAAGGACGGCGTCGCGGTACCCGGCAAGTTCCTGACCGCCGCCGACCTCGGAATCGCCGGGGAGAGTGTCGAATTCCAGCCGGTACTGCTGGACGCGGACGGAAATCCGCAGGTGCCCAATGGATCCCTCGGCCACCGCTTCACCGATGCGGGCGCGGGCCACTGGAACCTCGATCTCGGGGATGTCGATCCCCTGCTGACCCTGCACGGCCGCACCGATGATGCTGCGGCCGTGCAGTTCCCACGATTCGACGGGCCGTCAGCGGAGGTACTCACCCGCGGCGTGCCGACCACCGTCATCGCGGGTAAGCGGGTGACGACGGTGTTCGATCTGCTGCTGGCGCAGTACGGTGTCGCACGGCCGGGCCTGCCCGGCAGTTGGCCGACCGGATACGAAGATCCGAGCGAGCCGTACACCCCCGCCTGGCAGGAGACGATCACCGGCGTGCCCGCCCGGCAGTGCGAGCGCATCGCGCGCGAATTCGCCGATAACGCGGACCGTTCCGGCGGGCGTTCGATGATTCTGATGGGCGCCGGAACGAATCACTGGTTCCATTCGGATCAGATCTACCGTGCCTTCTTCACTTTGACCCTGCTCACCGGATGTCAGGGCGTGAACGGCGGCGGCTGGGCACATTACGTCGGCCAGGAGAAGTGCCGGCCCGTAACCGGCTGGTCCACATTGGCTTTCGCCTCCGACTGGCAGCGGCCGCCGCGTCAGATGCAGGGCACCGTGTTCTGGTACCTCACCAACGACCAGTGGCGCTACGACCCGTTCACCTCCGAAGCCTTCGCCTCACCGCTGGGCAGCGGCAAATTCGCGGGGCGCACCGCGGCCGACAATATCGCGCTCGCTTCCCGTTTGGGCTGGATGCCGTCCTACCCCACGCTCAACCGCAATCCCCTCGACCTCGCCGATGAGGCCGAGGCCGCGGGTAAGTCGGCCGCCGACTATGTGGTCGACGGATTGAAATCCGGTGATCTGCGTTTCGCCTGCGAGGATCCGGACGCGCCGGAGAACTTCCCGCGCGTGCTCACGGTGTGGCGGGCGAATCTGCTCGGCTCCTCCGGTAAGGGCAATGAGTACTTCCACAAGCATCTGCTGGGCGCGGACTCGAACCTGCAGACCGGTGAGGCCACCGGGGTGCGCCCGCAGGAGCTGGTGTGGCGCGAGGACGCACCCACCGGGAAGCTGGATCTGCTGCTGTCCCTGGACTTCCGGATGACGAGCACCACCCTGTTCTCCGATATCGTGCTGCCCGCCGCCACCTGGTACGAGAAGCACGACCTGTCCTCCACGGATATGCATCCGTTCGTGCACGCCTTCACCCCGGCCATCTCCCCGCCGTGGGAGGCGCGCACCGACTTCGAGGCGTTCCATCGCATCGCACGCGGATTCTCCTGGCTGGCCGAGAAGCACCTCGGTGTACGCAAGGACATTGTGGCCGTGCCACTTCAGCACGACACCGCCGACGCACTGGCCCAGGCCGGTGGCCGGGTGCTGGATTGGAAGAAGGGCGAATGCGAGCCCATTCCCGGTGTCACCATGCCCAAAATCGTTGTGGTCGAGCGGGATTACCCGAATGTCGCGGAGAAGATGGCCGCGCTCGGGCCGCTCGTGGAGCGGATGGGACTCACCACCAAGGGCGTCACCACCGTTCCCGATGCCGAGGTCGAGTACCTCAAAGGCATGAACGGCACGGTG
Source organism: Nocardia sp. NBC_01503 (assembly GCF_036327755.1). Lineage (NCBI taxonomy): Bacteria > Bacillati > Actinomycetota > Actinomycetes > Mycobacteriales > Nocardiaceae > Nocardia > Nocardia sp. NBC_01503. Next base: position 4,111,248 of record NZ_CP109596.1, on the reverse strand, counting down.
ATCTCCGGTGTGGCACAGGGGCGTCCGTCCCTGGCCAAGGATACGCACGCGGCCGAGGCCATTCTGGCGCTGTCTGGCACCACCAACGGCCGCCTCGCCGTGGAGGGCTTCCACGAGCTGGAGAAGCGCACCGGCACCCAACTCGCCGACCTCGCCGCGGAACACGAGGGTAAGCGAATCACCTTCGCGGACACCCAGGCTCGCCCGGTACCGGTCATCACCTCACCGGAGTGGTCCGGTAGTGAGACCGGCGGACGCAGGTACTCGCCGTTCACCATCAATACCGAGCGGCTCAAGCCGTGGCACACCCTCACCGGGCGGCAGCACTTCTACCTCGATCACGACTGGATGATCGAACTCGGTGAACAGCTGCCCATCTATCGGCCACCGCTCGATATGACGGCGCTGTTCAGCGAGCCCGGTATCGGCGCGGTGAACGAGAACGGTGTCACCGTGCGCTATCTGACACCGCACTCCAAATGGTCGATCCACTCGGCGTACCAGGACAACCTGCATATGCTGACGCTCTCGCGCGGCGGTCAGGCCATCTGGATGTCCGAGATCGACGCCGCCAAAATCGGTGTGGCCGACAATGATTGGATCGAGGCGGTCAACCGCAACGGTGTGGTGGTGGCGCGCGCCATCGTCTCGCACCGGATGCCCGAGGGCACCGTATTCATGTACCACGCCCAGGACCGCGCGGTGAATGTGCCGCGCATCGAAGGCCCCGCCGAGAACGCCGAGGGCGCGCAGGAGTTCAAGGGCCGGGGCAAGCGCGGCGGTATCCACAACGCGCTCACCCGGATCATGATCAAGCCCTCGCACCTCATCGGCGGCTACGCCCAGCAGTCCTTCGCGCTGAACTACCACGGCCCCACCGGAAATCAGCGCGATGAGGTAACCACCATCCGCAAGCGCAATCAAAAGGTGGAGTACTGAGATGAGCGCGATGAGGCCACACTGCACCGTCGGCAAGCGCAATCAAAAGGTGGAGTACTGAGATGAGCGCGATGAGGTCACACTGCACCGTCGGCGAGCGCAATCAAGAAGCGGAGTACTGATATGCGCGTCATGGCACAGCTGGCGATGGTCATGAACCTCGACAAATGCATCGGCTGCCACACCTGCTCGGTCACCTGCAAACAGGCGTGGACCAATCGCGCGGGCACCGAGTACGTGTGGTTCAACAATGTGGAAACCCGTCCGGGACAAGGCTATCCGCGCCGCTATGAGGATCAGGAGAAGTGGAAGGGCGGGTGGACGCTCAACAAGAAGGGCCGCCTCACCCTCAAATCCGGATCCCGGGTGATGCGGCTGCTCAACCTCTTCGCCAATCCGGATCTGCCGACGGTGTCGGACTATTACGACCCGTGGAGCTACGACTACGACAATCTGCTGTCCGCCCCGCAGATGGACACCACCCCCGTCGCCCGCCCCAAATCCCTTATTACGGGCGAGAATACGGATGTCACCTGGGGCGCGAACTGGGACGACTCCCTCGGGTCCGGACCCGAACAGGTCGGCAAGGACCCGCTGCTGGCCAAGCTGTCCGAGCAGGTGAAGCTCGAATTCGAGCAGACCTTCATGTTCTACCTGCCGCGCATCTGCGAACACTGCCTGAACCCGTCCTGTGCGGCGGCCTGCCCCTCCGGTGCGATCTACAAGCGCTCCGAGGACGGCATCGTGCTGGTCGACCAGGACAAATGCCGGGGCTGGCGGCAATGCATCAGCAGCTGCCCGTACAAGAAGATCTACTTCAACCACAAGACGGGTAAGGCGGAGAAGTGCACCTTCTGCTACCCGCGCGTGGAGGTCGGCATTCCCACGGTGTGCTCGGAGACGTGCGTCGGACGACTGCGGTACATCGGCGTCATGCTCTACGACGCGGACGCGGTGCTGGAGGCGGCCTCGATCGAGAACGACAGGGAGCTGTATCCGGCACAGCTCGGGGTGTTCCTCAATCCGCATGATCCGCGGGTGATCGCCGAGGCCGAGGCGGCCGGCATCTCCCCGGATTGGATTCAGGCGGCACAGGATTCACCGGTCTACAAACTCATCGTCGACTACAAGATCGCGCTGCCGCTGCATCCGGAGTACCGCACCATGCCGATGGTCTGGTACGTGCCGCCGCTCTCACCGGTGGTGGATACGCTCACCCAGACCGGACATGACGGTGAGGATGCCTCGAACCTGTTCGGCGCCATCGACGCACTGCGCATTCCGCTCGAGTATCTGGCCGAACTCTTCACCGCCGGTGATGTGGAACCGGTCCGGGACTCGCTGCAACGCCTGGCCGGTATGCGCTCGTTCATGCGGTCGATCAACCTCGGACAGGAACCCGATATGGGGATTCCGGACTCGGTGGGCCTCGAGCCCGAGGAGATCGAGGCCATGTACCGGCTGCTCGCCATCGCAAAGTACGAGCACCGCTACGTGATCCCCAATGGCGCGACTTCCCGTGCACACGAACTCGATTCACTCGCCACCGGATGTTCGCTGGATACCGACGGCGGACCGGGTATGACCGCGCTCGATGTGGTGGTCGAGAAGTTCCAGCTCTCGGACACCAATGGCGCCGCACCGGAGGAGAAGTCGAGCCGCATCAACCTGCTCAACTGGGACGGTAAGAGCGCCGACGGGCTGCTGCCGACCCGCACCGGTGACTCCACCGATGATGAAGCGGGCGAACCGATTTCGACGGGTGCGAGCCGATGAGCCTGCTGAAACTGCGCCGCCGCCCCGAACCGGTGGTCGCGCTCTCCGAACGAGACCGGCATCTGGTGTGGCGGCTCGCCGCCCTACTCCTGGACTACCCGCACGAACGCACCCTCGCCATGCTCGACGATTTGTCCAGCGCCACAGCGGAATTGCCCGATACCGTGCGCCCGCATATCGACGGTTTCCTGGACCATCTGCGCGCGAGCTCCCCCATCGCCCTGGCTCAGCAGTATGTCGAAACCTTCGATATGCGCCGCCGCGCCAGCCTGCACCTGACCTTCTACGCCTACGGCGACACCCGCAAACGCGGTATGGCGCTGCTGCGCTTCAAACACGCGTACCGGCAGGCGGGCGTCGAACTCGGCGACGAGGAACTCCCCGACCACCTGCCGGTACTGCTGGAATTCGCCGCCACCGTCGACCCCATCGGCGGCGAACGCCTGCTCGGTGAGCACGTCCCCGTGCTGGAGCTGCTGCGACTCTCGTTGTCCGACAGTGGATCTCCGTACGCGGGCATTCTCACCGCCGTCACCTCCACGCTGCCGCCGGTCACCACCGCCGACCGCCGTCGCATTGCCGAACTCGCCGCCCAGGGTCCGCCCGAGGAAGAGGTCGGCCTGGAACCCTTCGCCATGGACCCCCTGGCCTTCGCCGGATCGGAAGCCCGCCGATGACCCCCGCCCTCTGGCTGACGCTGCCCTACGTCGCCTTCACCTCATTCCTGCTCGGTCACCTGTGGCGCTACCGCAATGACCAATTCGGCTGGACCACCCGCTCCTCCCAGGTCTACGAATCCCGCCTGCTGCGCCTGGGCAGCCCGCTGTTCCACTTCGGCATGCTCGGCGTCATAGGCGGGCACGTGCTCGGCGTCCTCATCCCCGAGTCCTGGACCGATGCGGTCGGCATCTCCGAACACCTCTATCACGTGGTCGCCGTCTCGGCGGGCACCGTCGCGGGTATCGCGGTCATCGCCGGTATCGGCATCCTGCTCTACCGCCGTGTCACCGTGACCGCGGTCCGCAAGGCCACCACCCGCAATGACCAGCTCATGTACGTCCTGCTGGCGGGGGCGCTCATCACCGGCCTGCTCAACACGGTCGGCAGCAACCTGCTGTGGGGCACCTATAACTACCGCGAAACCGTCTCCCCCTGGTTCCGCAGCCTCTTCACCCTCCATCCCCACCCCGACCTCATGGTCGGCACCCCGTGGACCTTCCAGGCCCACGGCCTCATCGTGCTGACCCTCATCGGCATCTGGCCGTATACCCGCCTTGTCCACATGTTCAGCGCCCCCATCGGCTACCTGACCCGCCCCTACGTCGTCTACCGCAGCAAGGAAACCAACGCCGCCGACAAACGCCGCTTCGCCCGAGCCTGGGACGCCCCGGTGTTGCCACCCCGCTGACCGGGGCGAAGGGCGGTATCGGCGGATCTCATTTCGATAACCGGGGGCACACAGTAGGGTGAAGGTAGGCGGTGTTGACCCGAGTCATTCGGATACGGCAACCCGGCGCGGCCCGGGAAGTTGGCAAATGAACTCCACTAGACAGACCACACTGCGCGACGAGCAGAGTGAATTCGGTGCGGCGCGCGCGGCTGAGAAGGCCGCATGCGCCAAGCAGAACGCACTGGCTCGGCACACGGTCGCCGGCCATGCGCTCGATGCCGCCGACTGCGAGTACCTGCTGCAGATGCTCGGTCTGGATGCCGCGTCGATCAGCGAGGACGGGCTCGCCAGGGAGTGATCCCGCGGGCATCCGCCGAAACCGGTAGAGATTCTACCATTCGATACTAGAATGGTAGACAGCGCCTCGTGAAGCTGAGGCGAGCCCGGGAAGGCGGATGCCATGAGCTTGAACATCAAGAACGAACGCGTTCACGCCCTGGTTCGTGAGGCAGCCCAGCGGACCGGGATGTCCCAGACCAGCGTGGTGGAGGAGGCGTTGCGGCGTATGTTGCGAGACCTGGATGCCAAGCCCGAAATCCGGGTGGACCTGCAACGGGAGCAGATCGCGGTAATTCTCGCCGACCTGGATGCCCGGCTCACCCCCGAAACCCGGCTGCTACTTTCCACCGACGATCTCTACGACGATGCGGGGCTGCCGGCGTGATCGTCGACGCGTCGGCCCTGGTCGCCATTTTGCGGGGCGAACCGGAACGCGACGAATTCCTCGCGGCCATCACCTCGGCCGAGCGGCCACGCATGTCCGTGGTCAATCACCTCGAGATGGCGATCAAGGCGGACCGCCATCCCGACCCGGTGGTCGCACGCCGTGCCGACGAACTCGTCCGAACGCTCCGAATCGAGCTCGAGCCGGTATCGGTCGAACAAGCCGCGATCGCCCGCGCCGCCTACCGTGACTTCGGTAGGGGCAGCGGACATCCGGCTCAGCTGAACTTCGGAGATTGCTTCGCATACGCGCTGGCTTCCGATGCGGGCGAACCGCTGCTGTACAAGGGAAATGACTTCGGGCATACAGATATTCGCCCCGCACGGTGAATAAATCGGTGGCCGTGCGGAATTCCGCACGGCCACCGCTTTCACCTGCTACTCAGCCAGCCGCGAGCTTGGCCAGGTTGGGGAAGTTGCTGATCTCCCAGCCGCCGTCGACCACGAGTTCGGTGCCGGTGATGTAGGAGGCGTCGTCGCTGGCCAGGAACAGGCAGGGGGCGGCTATCTGCTCCGCGGTGGCGGCCGCGCCCATCGGGATGCGGTCCAGGAACATTTGTTTCGCGGGTTCGTAGCCCATGACCGCCGCGGTGAGCGGGGTATCGACCAAGCCGGGCAGGACCGAGTTCACGCGGATTCGGTGCTGCGCCAGCTCGAGGGCGGCGTTCTTGCCGAACATGACCACGCCCGCCTTACCCGTTGAGTACGGGCTGCCGCCTGGCATGGGGACGCGGCCGTCGAGGGACGAGACATTCACGATGGCGCCGCCACCGGTCTCACGCATGAGCCTGGCTTCATGTTTGGTGCAGAGGAAGACGCTCTTCTGCACCAGGTCGATTGTGAAATCCCAATCCGCTTCGTCGAGATCGGTGACGGCACCGATTCGGGAGCCGCCCGCCACATTGAAGGCCACGTCCAGGCGGCCGAAACGCGCTGCGGCAACGGCGATTCCGGCGGCGACCTGTGCCTCCACCGTCACATCCGCCAGCACCGGGACGAACGCGGCGCCGAGTTCGGCGACTTTCTTGTCCAGGCCCGGCTCATCGATATCGAGTCCGACCACCGAGGCGCCCTCGGCCACCAGCGCGGTGGCGATGGCCGCGGCGATACCGGATGCCGCGCCCGTCACGACGGCGACCTTGCCGTCGAATCTTGCTGTGCTCAAAGCGATCTCCCTGTTATCCGCGGCGACCGGCACGCAGGAATTCCCCGGTGCGCTGTGTGCCGAGTGCCGGGGACTTCTCGCCCAGCCCGAAGACGTACTCACCGTTCACCAGCACGGCGGTCACGGTGTTGTCATTGCGATTGACCATGCGAGAGAGGTTGTCGTACTCGGGAATCGGGTTCTCCGCGTACGCGTCCAGGCTCTCGTCCAGATACATCGGATCGATGATCAGCACATCGGCGCGATCACCCACCCGCAGGTGTCCGGCATCCAGGTCGTACCAGTCGGCCAGCTCACCGGTGACGCGGTGCACGGCGTGCTCGATGGTCATGAACGGCTTCCCTGCCTGCTGCGCCCGGTGTACCCGCTTGAGCAGGCGCAGTCCGAAGTTGTAGAAGGCCATATTGCGCAGATGCGCCCCCGCGTCCGAAAAACCCAGCTGCACACTGGGATCCGACGCCAGCTTGTCCAGGACCTCCGGGCGGTGATTGGAGATGGTGGTATGCCAGCGCACCTTGGGCCCGTACTCCACCACCAGGTCCAGGAAGGCGTCCACCGGGTGCACGCCGCCGCGATCCACGCCGACCTGACCGAAGGTCTTGCCGACCACGCTCTCGTCGGGGCATTCGGTGATCTCGGCATCGAAGAAGTCCCGGTGCCAGACCCGCGGACCCCACTTCTTGTCATAATCCTTGCGGAACCAGCGCCGGTACTCCTCATCGGCGAGCAGTGCGCGCCGCTCCTCGATCTGATTCGACAGGTGCAAAGCCGCCGCGCCGGAACCGAATTCCTCGAAGACCGGCAGATCGATACCGTCGGAGTACACCTCGAACGGCACCGGCAGATGCTGCCAGCGGAAGTCCCCGCCGAGCCGGTTCAGGATCTTGCCGATCAGCGGGAAGATCCGCACCACACCGGGAATGGCCTTGATATCGGCGGCCGAGAGCAGGCTCACCTTCAGATTCGGCCGGAAGATGCCCAGGCTGCTCGCCGCCATGGCGACCAGGCTCTGCGGGCGCGCCACATCGGGACCACCCTGCAGCGCCCGCTTGCGTTCGCGCAGAATGCGATTCAGCCGCCGCCGCTCCTTCTGCTTGGCATAGGTGGAGGGCAGTGTGCGCGACCGGCACACCTCACCGTCGAGCTTGTCGAAGAGCAACTGCTGCGAGGACATGCCCACGAACCCGGCGTCGAGGGCCTCGGTGAGCTTCTGCTCCATGGCCTTCAACTCCGACTCGGTCGGGGTCACATCCGGATCGGTGGAGCGCTCCAGCCCCATCTGCGCGGCCCGAATATCCGAATGCCCGATGAAGGCGGCGAGATTCGCGCCCAGCGGCAGCGACTCCAGCGCGGTCACATAGCTGTGCGCACTGTTCCAGGTCTTGAGCCCGTCCACCGCCGACACCACGAACTTATGCGGAATCGCCTCCACCCGGCCGAACAGGTCACCCGCGTCCGAACCGTCCACATGGATGGTGGAGAGCGAACAGGAGCCCAGCACAATGGTGGTGACGCCGTGCCGCAGCGACTCCGACAGCGTCGGGTCCAGCAGCACCTCCACGTCATAGTGCGTGTGGATATCCACCATGCCCGGCAGCACCCACCGCCCGGCCGCGTCGATCACACGGCCGCAATCGGTTTCGTCGAGCGGTTCGGCACTGACCGCGGCCACCCGGCCGTCGGTGATACCGATATTGCGAATGGCGGAGGGCGCGCCGGTGCCGTCGAACCAGCGCCCATTCTTGATTACGGTGTCGTACACGGTCTTCACTCCCCGAGGGATAGTTCGCGACGCAGCACCTTGCCGGTCGCGTTGCGCGGCAGGGCATCAGCGGTGATCAGCCAGCGCGCGGGCACCTTGAAGTAGGCGAGCCGCTGCGCCACATGGTCGCGCAGTTCATCCTCGGTGACCGAATCCGGTTCCGCCACAACGATAATAGCGGCGACCTCCTGACCGAGATCCTCGTGCGGAACACCGAGCACCGCGGATTCGCGCACCAGCGGATGTTCGTCGAGCGCGTTCTCGATCTCCGCCGGATACACGTTCTCGCCGCCACGCAGAATCAAATCCGAACGGCGACCTGCCATTTGCAGGCGTCCGTCGACCAGCATGCCGAAATCACCGGTACGCAGCCAGCGCTCGGCGTCGATGGAGGCGGCGGTGGCGGCCGGATCGTTGTAGTAGCCGAGCATGACGTACGGGCTGCGTACACAGATCTCGCCCTCGGTGCCGTCGGGCACCGGATTGCCGTCCGCGTCCCGAATCTGTACCGAGACACCGATGATCGGCCGCCCCACCGTCTCCGGATTCGCGGCCAGATCCGGCGGCGTCGCGACGGTGGCCGCGGTACCGCTCTCGGTGCAGCCGTAACTGGTGGTCAGCGCCACCTGCGCCACCGGCACCCGCTCACGCAACCGGTTGTGCAGGGCGGGCGAGGACGGCGCGGTATTGAGCGAGAGCGCCGCCATCGAGCTCAGATCGAAGCGCTCCACATCCACATCGAGCAGCCGACTGGCCATGGTCGGCACCGCCGCCCAGTTGGTGATGCGCTCGGATTCGATGAGCCCGAGAATCTTCTCGGCCTCGAAACCGCCGCTGTGGAAGATGACGGCGTCACCGGTGGTGAGCCGCGGAATCACCAGATTGTGCAGGCTCGCGATATGGAACAGCGGCGAGGTGTTGAGGTAGCGCCGATTCGTCGGCGACCCATCCCACTGCTGCCCGCGGAAACCCGCCGCCAGCGCATCGGTGAAGCGGTGATAGTCGCTGATGGCCACCATATTCCGCTGCGAATGCACCACGCCCTTGGGGCGACCGGTGGTGCCGCTGGTGTACAGGATGCAGGCCGGATCCTCTTCGCCCACTTCGGTACTCGGGTACTCGCCGGCGAATTCCTTGACCAGCGCCGGAAGGTCGTTCGCCATGGTGAGCACCGGCATCGACGCACCCGCCGCGGTCAGCAGCGCCGCCCGCTTGGCATCGGCGATCACCACACCCGGCGCGGTGTGCTCGAGACCGTAGGCGATCTCCTGCGGCGCCCACCAGGCGTTGTAGCCCACCGGAATAGCGCCCAGACGCTGTACCGCCCAGAAGCTCAGCACCCACTCGGGGGTATTCGCGGCCAGAATGCCGACGCGATCACCCCTGCCGATGCCGTAGCGCCGCGCCAGCGCCGCCGCCAGCGCACCCGCGGCCTCGTAATGTTCGGCGAAGGTCATGCGGGAGTCGGGGCCGACCAGATAATCACGGTCGCCCAGGGTCTTGGACGCCTCCAATACCCGCAGCAGTGAGCGATGCCGATTGCGGAACACCGGAATGGTCGCGCCCAGCACCGATTCCACGGTCATCTCGAACGGCCCGCCCGGACCGGTGAGCTTCCCGGCGATCTGGGCCGCGAGGGCCTGGAGGTCAACGGCGTTGGTCATGAATGCAGTCCTCGAATATCGTCGGGCAGTTGTTCCGGAAAAAGCGTTATCACGACTACCCTCGCACCGCGGCGAAAACCGCCTTCAGGTAGGCGTTGGCGCGATCGGAGCCGATCAGCCCCGGGGCCATCCGATTCATCGTGTAGGCGACGGTGACCCGGTTGTCCAGATCGTTCACGACCATGGACCCACCGAGCCCGCCCCACCAGCACACCCGGCCGTCCTGCGGCACCTCCGGCGCGGTGTGCGCCTGCGGCAGGCCATAGCCGATACCGAAGCGCAGCGGCATCAGGACGGCGAGGTCGATACCGTCGGCCTGCTCATCGAAGATCAGGTCGATGGTCCTGGGCGAGAGGAACTTCCGCCCGCCGAGCTCACCGCCATTGCTGATCACCGACTGCAAGCGGGCCACCGAGCGGGCATTGCCCTGACCGTTGATGCCACCGATCTCGGCATCCAGCCAACCGGGTGTGGCGCACAGCTCGAAGTCCAGCAGCGGCTGGAACAGCGTCTTGTACAGGACGCTGTCCTTGGGCAGCAGCCCCTGATCGAAGGTGCCGAAATCGGGCGGAACCAGCGTGGCGATGCGCTCGGAATACTGTGCGGCCCCGCCGATATGGAAATCCGCGCCGAGCGGTTCGGCGAACTCCTGCGCGAAGAACCGGCCGAGTGAACGACCGTCGATCCGCCGCACCAGTTCGCCGATCAGATGCCCGTAGTTGTTGGCGTGATATCCCGACGCGGTGCCCGGCTCCCAGAAGGGTTCCTGCTCAGCCAGCAGCGCGGCGGAGGAGACATTGTCGTAGATATCCGGGAACGGGAACTCGGTGGCCCAGCCCGACACCCCGGAGGTGTGCGAAAGCAGGTGCCGCACTTCGATATCGGCCTTGCCGTTGGCCGCGAACTCGGGCCAGTAGTGCGCTACCTTCCGATACACGTCCAGCGCACCGCGATCGACCAGCAGCAGTGCGCACAGCGCCGTCATGGTCTTGGTGATGGAGAAGGTGTTCACCAGGGTGTCCGCACCCCAGCGCCGGGTCCGCTCCGGATCGGCGTGGCCGCCCCACAGGTCGACCACCGGATCACCGTCGACGGTCACGCACAGGGCGGCGCCCAACTCGGCTCCCGACTCCACCTGTTCGGTGAAAGCGGCTCGTACTCCGGCGAATTCGTCGGCACAGAATCCAGCGACGTTGCTCATCTGTTCCGCCCCCTGCTCAGACTCTGGCGCTCGCGCGGGGCGGTACCGGCAGCGAATAGCCCTGTGCGGCAGCGCGCTTGGCGCCGCGTTCGATCTCACGCTTCAAATCGCGTACGTACGGCTCGAATTCGGTCTGGATGGTGTGCCGCGGCGAGTCGTAGTACTGCCCGCTGCGCTCCTGCTCCTTGGCCCGCATCACCTCGACCATCTCGACCTGCGAGGGCAGATGGTAGTTACCGGTCAGATAGGCGGCGACCAACTTCGACTGCTGTTCGGCGAAGTTGACCAGGGTCGGCATCGGTTGCGCCAGACCGAGATAGAACAGATTGTCCACGCCCGGCTTGATCATGTGCCGGTACAGCGGAATCATATTGCGCTCATCGGGGGTCAACTCCGGATCGGAGAAGAACGGGAAGCTGATGTGATATCCGGTGGCGCAGACCACCACATCGACCTCCTCCACACTGCCGTCGGCGAAGTGCACCTTGTCACCGTCGAGGCGGGTGATGGCGGGCTTGAAGACCATGTCACCGCAGCCGGCGCGATGCAGGAACTCCTCACTCGCGGACGGATGCGCCTCGAAGGGAAGGTGATCCGGCTTGGGCAGACCGTAATCCTCCATATAGCCGCGATTCTTGACCACGAAGCGCTGTTTCAGCTTGAGCCCCAGCTTCTTCGGCATCCAGGACGGCACCGACGCCTTATCGCCGACCTTGCCGTTCACATACTTGGGCAGCACCCAGACACCGCGGCGCGCGGAGAGGTAGAACTTCGAGGCGATGAAACGCTGCGAGAGTTCGCTGGCGATGTCCAGACCCGAATTGCCCATACCCACGACCACGATTCGCTTGCCGCGCATATCGACCGGATCGAAGGGATCGTTATAGGCGTGCGAATGCATGAGCACACCGTCGAATTCGCCCGGGTAGTCGGGCATGCGCGGATCCCAGTGGTGGCCGTTGCAGACCAGCAGCACGTCATAGGTTTCGGTGCGGCCGGTGTCGGTGGTGATCTGCCACAGGCCCTCGGCATCGCGTTTGGCGTCGGTCACCTTGGTGTTCAGGATGATTCGATCACCGAAGCCGAAGTGCTCGACATAATCCTTGAAGTACTGGTGCAGCTGGGTGTGATGCGGGAAGTCCGGCCAGTCGTCGGGGGCCGGGAAATCCTCGAAGGCGAGCCGGAATTTCGAGGTGTCGATATGCAGGCTCTGATAGCAGGCCGACATGCCGTTCGGGTTCTTGAAGTACCAATTGCCGCCGACCTGATCCGACGCCTCGTAGCAATCGAAGGGGATGCCGTATTCGGCGAGCCGCTTAGCGGCCGTGATACCGGACGGCCCCGCGCCGATGACGCACACCCTGGGCAACTCGCGTGTTTCCAATGCACTCTCCTGGCTTCGACCACAGGTCACATTCCCGGGCCGGACGTGATGTGACACACACGCTAGCATTCACTAGACACCATGTCTAGTGAATGAACATACGTCTACTATCGAGGTGGTGACCCGGACAGACGTAGACTCGAGCATCGGAAAAAGGCCGCCACACCGGCGGCTTCCGCACCTGACACACCAAGGCGGCCAGCACCCATGAACGGACCGGCGACAGACCTCCCGCAACCCGCGGGGGCGACCACCCGGCGCACCTCACTGCGCGATGAGCAGAAGCGGCTCACCCGCAGCCGGCTCATCGACGCGGCCAAGGCCCTGTTCACCACCCAGGGGTACGCGCCGGTGCGCGTGGACGATATCGCCGCGGCCGTCGGATGCAGTCGCGCCACCTTCTACCTGCACTTCACCGGTAAACCGGATGTGTTGCGCGCCATCGCCGAACAGGGCGCGCTGCCCAGCGTGCAGATCTTCTACGAGGATCTGGACCATGTGCTCGACACCGGATCACGCGAGGAGTTCGCGGCCTGGGTGCGGCGCTCCATCGACTGGTTCCAGGAGTACAAGGATCTGCTGCCCGCCTGGGATGAGGCGACGGCCCTGGAACCGGAGTTCCGGGAGGTGGCGCGCGAGGGCATCCTCGCGGTCCCAGGGGTGATGACCTCATATCTTTCGCGCTGGCCCGCGGCGCAACAGGATGAGGCGCGGCTGCGGATCGAACTACTGGTGGCGCAGCTGGAGCGGTTCTTCACACGCTGGGCCATGCAGGGCACCATCGATGTCTCGGCCGACCAGGCGGCCACCGTACTGACCGATATCTGGTTCCCGGCACTGCAAACACCCGGGGCCTGAACCGAATCGGCAAATACGCGGCGGCCTCAGTTGGAGACGATTGTGGTGCGCGCTTGTTTCAATTCCCAGAAGGCGCGCAGCGCAATGATTTTCCCGGCCTCGTTCACCCGATAGGTGAAGACGCCGTCCACCTCGGTAACACGCTCGGCACGGGCACTGCGAATGGTTCCGTGGAACGCCACCTCGGAACCACAGGCATAGGAATCGGCCATCCGGAAGTCGATGGCACTGGGCGCGATCGCCATATCCCAGAACGCCGCTATGGCGTCATGGCCGAAATGGCCGGCACCGGCCGGATCGTACGGGGAGATACCGATGGGGTCCTCGACCCGCGCGTCACTCGCGAAGAGTGCCAGCCAATCGGCCCGGCGATGTTCGCGCACCGCGGCCTGGGAGGCGAGACCGGCACGGCGGGCGGGATGTTCGGCATCGGACATGCCGTCATCCTCGGCCCGCCGCGGCGAATGGTCGAGCGGTGATTCCGGTCAGCGGGCGGCCGCGGAACCCGTCCAGCCGAAGCCCGCACCCGGGGTGGTCGCCGGATCATTGGCGTTGACCTGCTGACTGCACGCCTCATCGGACAGGCCCGAGGCCTTGCACGCCGTCCACGGGTCGTACATCGGGGCGGCCGACGCAGGGGCGAAAGCTCCTGCGGCACAACCGACAATCAGACCTGCGGTGACAATCAGCTTCTTCACCAGAAAACCCTCCGAGCGAAATGGAATTTCCCCGCACATTGCCACGGCAATGCGGGAAGTGCCAAACAAACGGAGATTTCGGCGATTCGGTCAGGCGGCGCGAACGGTACTCAAGGTACCGGCCGCGATGCGATAGCGATCGACCAGCAAACGCACGATCGCGGGGTGCACGCCGATGGGCTCGGCGACCCCGTCCGCGCCCGCCGCGTGCAGGCGCTCATGGAAGAGCCCGTGCGCCAGCAGATACGAGGCGATGAACACCCGCCGCGCACCCTGCTCCCGCAGTGCCGCAACCACTTCCGGCACCCTGGGCTCGCCGGTGGCGATATAGGCCACCCGCACCGGAGCCGCGATCTGCTCGGCCAGCAATCCGGCGGCCCGGCGCACATCCTGACGCGCCCGCGCATCCGAGGATCCGGCGGCAGCGAACACCACCGCATCCCCCGGCCGCCACCCGGCGGCCCGCAGCCGCATCCGCATCACCGCGGCCAAAGCCGGATCCGGACCCATCGCCTGGGTGACCGCGACCGCACCGTGCGCACTCGCGGCCACCTCTCGCGGCACATCCTGATACACGTGATAGCCCGATGCCAGGAACGCCGGAACCACCACGGCGGGAACATCTTCCAGATCCCGCAGCACCTCGGCCGGGGACGGGCCCAGCACATCCACGAACGCCGTCCGCACCTGCGGCACTCCCCCGGACAGCCGCCCGAGGTCCGCCGCTCCCGGCGTGGTCGACGATGCCGATGCCACCCCGAACGCGGCACCGGCACCTGCCTCTGCGGGCAGCGCGGTCATGAGATCCGCTGCGCCGGTCCCACCTTCGCGAGCCCGCGCGGCGAGTTCGCCCGCCACGGCCTCGGCGAGGGCGGCGATCATCTCCACCCCGCGCGTACTCCTGGTGCCGTGGGCCACCAGCACCAGCGCCGGGGTGTTCATCGGACCTCCACGGTCGGACGCGGGCCCGAAACTGCTCGCGAGCCATCTCGCACGGCACATGCGCCGCGTCCGGGAATCGGCGAACCGGCTTCGCGCGCAACCACCTTCGTCAGCGCCGCGATCATCGCCATAGCGTGCGCATTACGCGCGGCGGCGCTCACCACGCCTCCGCGACCGGCGCGGGACGGATGGGGCGGACCGGAGCGCCGGAGCCGGTGACGGCCGGACGCTGCGGAAAGGAGGAGTGGACCGCACCGTTCAGCGCGGCATCGGCCGGTCGGGGACCCGCCGGGCCGCGCTGCGGCGGATCCTGGCGAGCCGGGAATCCCGCCGAGCGTGCCGGGAACTGTTGGCGCGCAACGGGAGTCGCCACCACCGGGCGCGGGTTGTCGATGCATTCGGCCGGATCGAGCGCGAGGCGGTAGCCGCGCTTGACCACGGTTTGAATCGCCTTGGGGGTGCCCAGACCCGCGCGCAGGCGAGCGATGGCGGTCTCCACGGCATGGGTGTCGTCACCGCCGCCGGGCAGGGCGGCGAGCAGGTCCTCACGGGAGACGACACGCCCCGGCTGGCGAGCCAGTGAGCGCATCAAAGCCATTGGGGCGGGAGCCAATTGACGGACCTGACCGTCGACCACGACACAGCCGCCGCGCACACTGAGGATATGACCGGCCGCCTGGATGCGGTTGGCGCGACGCGGCAGCTCTTCCGCCACATGGCGGGCCAGCGCGCCGAGGCGGGCGCGGCCGGGTGAGGTGGTGGCCACGCCCAGCTCTTCCAAGGGTGCGGCGGTGATGGGTCCGACGCAGGCGGCCAGGACTCGGCCGCGGAAGGCGTGCAGGATGGCTTCGAGCAGCCCGGTCTCCTTGGCGCGCATGAGCAGTGAGGCCACCGCGGGCGCGCTGGTGAAGGTCACGCAGTCCAATCCGCCGGTGACGATGCCCTCGATGAGACGATCCATCGGGGTGCGGTCCTCGGGCGGAATCCAGCGGTAGACCGGAACCGGCACCACATCGGCTCCGGCACAACGCAATACCTCGCAGAAGTCCGGTACCGGCTCCC
This sequence comes from Nocardia sp. NBC_01503, assembly GCF_036327755.1. Taxonomy (NCBI): domain Bacteria; kingdom Bacillati; phylum Actinomycetota; class Actinomycetes; order Mycobacteriales; family Nocardiaceae; genus Nocardia; species Nocardia sp. NBC_01503. Next base: position 4,095,624 of record NZ_CP109596.1, on the reverse strand, counting down.
ATTCGGTGGTAGCCCCGTGCAGCTGCACGGCGATCCGCATGCCCTCGACGCCTTGTGCGAGCAGATGATCCAGCACCTCCGCGGAGGATTCCGAAGCGGGCGACCACTCCTCACGCAGCTCGGCCGCGCGAATCGCGCCCTTGGCCTTGGGCCCGCGCGCCATGATGCGGGTCGAGGCCAGCGTGGCGCACAACTCCTCGGCCAGTCCCCAGCCCTCGGCGGCCTCCATCCAGCCCCGGAAACCGATACCGGTGGTGGCGACGGTCAGCTGCGGCGGCTCGGCGACGAGCTGACGGGTGACCCGCTCCAGCTCGGTGTCATCGGCCAGGGGAATGATTCGAATTGCCGGGGCGGCAACGACATTCGCGCCACGCCGGGTGAGCAGCGTGCCGAGTTCATCGGCCCGGCGCGCCGCCGTGATACCGACCGTGAATCCGGACAGCGGGGTACCTGCGTCAACCTCGGTCATGCGGTACCACCGTCGATAGGTCCAGGTCCCCCCGGAAAGAGCATGGGCTCATTGGCGAGAACGACCACACCGTCCTGCACCCGCACCGCGTGAACCGGCAGCGCGACCGTCTCATCGTCCAGGCAGCGTCCGTCGATGAGCGAGAACGCCTGCTTGAGCAGCGGCGACGCCACCACGGGCACACCGCCGCGATCACCGACGATGCCGCGCGACATGACCGCCGCCCGGCCGAACGGGTCGATATTGCCGACGGCGTACAACGTGCCGTCGGTGGCGCCCGCCGCCTCCCCGGGGACCCAGAAGAGCGCCGCCTGCCGGCCGCCCTTCAACAGCACCGCAACGCCGCGGCCGGGAATCAGATAGTCCAGTCGGCATGCCGGGGTCCAACCATGAAGGCTGGTGGCAGTGCCTGGTGTCTCGATCACGGTGGTCATCGGTAACTCTCCTCCGAACGCCTCACCTATTGGTACCGACGTCCTGTTTCCGTGCGGTTAAGCAGTCATTTCCCGTGCGTGGCCGGAATGGAGTCGCTGGTCACAGCGGCGTGCCGACCGGATTGCCCGGCGCGCCGTCAACCGGGATGGCCGGAATGCCCAGCAGTACGGGCACCTTGCGCTCCCCGGACTCGTCGAAGGCGATGGTGGGATCGGCCTCCTCCGGTGCGTTCACGAAGGAGACGAAGCGGGACAGCTTCTCCTCGTCGTCCAGGACCGCGGCCCATTCGTCCCGGTAGCCCGCGACATGGCGTTGCATGGCCGCTTCCAGATCATCGGCGATACCCAGGCTGTCCTCGCACACGACCGCCTTCAGGTAGTCCAGGCCACCTTCCAGGGCCTCCTGCCAGGGCGCGGTGCGCTGCAGGCGATCGGCGGTGCGGATGTAGAACATCAGGTAGCGGTCGATGTAGCGGATCAGCGTCTCGTCATCGAGGTCACCGGCCAGCAGTACCGCGTGCTTGGGGGTGAGACCGCCGTTGCCGCCGACGTACAGGTTCCAGCCGTGCTCGGTGGCGATGACGCCGACATCCTTGCCACGCGCCTCCGCGCACTCACGCGCGCAACCCGAGACGGCCAGCTTCAGCTTGTGCGGGGAACGCAAACCGCGGTAACGCTTTTCGAGCAGCACCGCCATCCCGACCGAATCCTGCTGACCGTAACGGCACCAGGTGGAGCCGACGCAGGACTTGACCGTGCGCAGCGATTTGCCGTACGCGTGCCCGGACTCCATACCCACATCGACCAGGCGCTTCCAGATCAGCGGCAACTGCTCCACCCGCGCGCCGAACAGGTCGATGCGCTGGCCGCCGGTGACCTTCACATACAGGTCGAACTCCTTGGCGATCTGACCGATGGTGATGAGCTGTTCGGCGGTCACCTCACCGCCGGGCATGCGCGGCACCACCGAGTAGGTGCCGTTCTTCTGCAGATTCGCCAGGAAGTGGTCATTGGTGTCCTGCAGCGCCGCCTGCTCACCGTCGAGAATGTGATCGCTCGAGGTCGAGGCCAGAATCGAGGCCACGGTCGGCTTGCAGATATCGCAGCCGGTTCCGGTGCCGTACTTGGCGATCAGCGCCGAGAAGGTGCGCACGCCGGTCGACTGGATGATGTGGAACAGCTCGGCACGCGACTGGGTGAAGTGCTCGCACAGCGATTTGGAGACCGCCACACCCGACTGCTCCAACAGCTTCTTGAGCATGGGAACGCAACCGCCGCAAGAGGTTCCGGCATTGGTGCAGCTCTTGATGCCCGGGACGTCGCAGGCCCCGTCCGCGATCGCACCGCAGATCGAACCCTTGGAAACGTTGTTGCAGGAGCAGATCTGGGCGTCATCGGGCAGGGCGTCCGCACCCAGTTCGGCACCGGCGGGCGAGATCAGCGCGGCCGGATCCGCGGGCAGCGGGCGGCCGACCAGCGGGCGCAGCGCCGAATACGCGGTGGCATCGCCGACCAGCACACCACCGAGCAGCGTCTTGGCGTCATCGGAGACAACGAGTTTGGCGTAGGTGCCCTTGGCTGCATCGTGCAGCACCACCGAGAGCGCGCCCTCGGTGCGACCGTGCGCGTCACCGAAGCTGGCCACATCCACGCCGAGCAGCTTGAGCTTGGTGGACAGGTCCGCGCCCGGGAACTCGCCCTCGCCGCCGAGCAGTCGATCCGCGACCACCTCGGCGGTGCTGTAACCGGGGGCGACCAGGCCGTAGCAGACACCCTCGACCGCGGCGACCTCGCCGATGGCGTAGATGTTCGGGTCCGAGGTCCGCAGGCTCAGATCGGTGATGACACCACCGCGCGGGCCGACGTCGAGCCCGGCGGTGCGGGCGATCTCGTCACGCGGGCGGACACCGGCGGCGAAGACCACCAGTGCGGCCCGCAGCTGCGTCTCATCCGAGAAGGTGACGTTCAGTCTCTCCGAAACCGGTGCGTCGGCAATGGTTTCGATGGTCGAGGTGCCGACGCCGGTGTGCACGTGCAGACCCAGCTCGGTGACCAGCTTGGCCAGGATCGCGCCGCCGCCCTCGTCGATCTGAGCGGGCATCAGCCACTTGTTGAACTCCACCACGTGCGGGGTCATACCCAGCAGGCGCAGCGCGTTGGCCGCCTCCAGGCCGAGCAGACCACCGCCGACCACCACACCGACTGCGCCGGGACCGGCGGCCTCGGCGGTGGCGCGGATACCGTCCAGATCCTCCAGGGTGCGGTACACGAAGCATTCGGGGGCGTCGTGGCCCGGCACCGGCGGCACGAAAGCGTACGAGCCGGTCGCGAGAACCAGTGCGTCATAACCGATCACGTCACCGGTGGAGGTGGTGACCTTGCGCGCGGCCCGGTCCACCTCGTCGGCGCGCACGCCCAGGCGCACCTGCACCAGGTCGTCACCCTCGTAGCCGTTACCGGGCAGCGCCAGCGCCGAGGTCTCCCAGATGCCCACGTAGGACGAGAGTCCGACCCGGTCGTAGGCGGCCAGCCGCTCCTCGCTCAAAACGATGACCTGCCAGTCACCGGCCTCGTCGCGAGAGCGCAGCGCCTCCACGAAGCGGTGTCCCACCATGCCGTGGCCGATGACCACCGCGGTCTTGCGTTCGACTGAGTTCGTCATGACAACAGGTCCTTTCGGGACGACGTGCGGGTCAGGCCCGGGCCGACGTGGTGGACGGGGAATCGGATTCGGCGGCGAGGACCAACGCCTCGGCCTCGACGACCACCTCGGAGTCGGTGGGCGGGGTCGACGGGCTCGGGCGGCGCATGAAGACCACCCAGCACACGGCGGCGCAGACCACATAGAAGGCCATGAACACCCAGAAAGCGGTGGTGGCGGATTGGGTGGAGGAGTACGAGGAGCGCAACACCAGGTTGATGCCGACGCCGCCCAGTGCGCCGATGGCACCGACGAATCCGATGAGCGCACCGGAGGTGTTCTGCGCCCACACCGCGCGAGCGGACGAATCACCAGGCAGGCTGCGGGATTTCGCTTCGAAGACGGACGGGATGATCTTGGTGACCGCTCCGTTGGCGAAGCCGGAGATGACGAACAGGGCGGTGAAGCCGATGATCAGCGCCACCAGCACGCCGCCCTTCGGGCTGCCGGTGCGGTCACCCAGGGTGCTGGCCGCCGCCACCACCGCGGCCGCGGCGGTCATACCGCCGAACATGTACAGCGTGACCCGGCTGCCGCCGATCCGATCCGCCCACTTACCGCCGTACGGACGGGCCAGTGAGCCCAGCAGCGGACCCATGAAGGCGATCTGCGCCGCGTGCAGCGCCGCCGTGGCAGCGGTCGCCCCGCCGGCCTTGAAGCTGATCTGCAACACCTGACCGAAGGCGAAGCTGTAACCGATGAAGGAGCCGAAAGTTCCGATGTACAGGAACGCGATCGCCCAGGACTGCGGCACTTTCAGCGCCTTCAGCATGTAAGACAGGTCCGCCTGCTGGTTCTTGACGTTGTCCATGTTCAGCGCCGCACCCATCGCCGCGACCACGACGAGCGCCAAGTACACCAGGCACACCACCGAGGCGTTGCCGTAGGCGTTGCCCAGTGTCGCGATGACCGCCAGCCCCACCAACTGAATGACCGGCACGCCGATATTGCCGCCGCCCGCGTTCATGCCCAGCGCCCAGCCCTTGAGCCGCTGCGGGTAGAAGACATTGATATTGGACATCGACGAGGAGAAGTTGCCGCCGCCCAGACCCGCGAAGGCCGCGATCACCAGGAAGGTCGTGTACGAAGTACCCGGCTTGTTGATGAAGTACAGCGTCAGCAGCACCGGAATCAGCAGGGCCAGCGCGCTGAAGATGGTCCAGTTCCGGCCGCCGAACTTGGCGGTGGCGACGGTGTACGGAATCCGCATGAATCCACCGACCAGCGTCGGCACCGCACCCAGGAAGAACTTCCCGGCGGTATCGATGTGGAAGACATCGGTCGGCATGAAAAGCACCATGACCGACCAGATCGACCACACCGAGAATCCGATGTGCTCGGCGAAGACCGACCAGATCAGATTGCGCCGGGCGATGTCCTTACCACCGGCCTCCCAGGCAACTACGTCCTCGGCATCCCAGTGTTCGATGTCGCGATTGCGCGTCAGCATGTTCAACCCGGCCCTCCTGAAATCTGGATGACCTAAAGGTAGAAAGCCGGTATTGCCGCAATGCTGCGCGAAATGACCTTCAAATCAACGGTTGCTCACGCATACCGGGTACCGAAGGTGAGATCGAATGGTTTGTTTCGGCCGTGTGACACAACGGTTTCCGCGTGTCACGAAACACCGAAAACCGCCGCTACGGACCGTGAGATGAGAGCCCTGCCACAAAGCATGGCGAATACCTCACGGTCCGGCAACTCGAACGGTGAATTAATTCCAGGAATCCTCGAGCATGCGCGGCTTGCACGCCAGCCACGCACCGCCGACCAGAACCAGCACCGCCACCGAAAGGAAGGCGAACGGCGCCAGCCAACCTCCGGTCATCGTGTGCAGCGCGCCGAACAGCACCGGGCCGATGCATGCCACGGCGTAGCCGACACCCTGGGTGAAGCCCGACAGCGCGGCCGAACCGGCGGAGGTACGGGTACGCAGATTGATCAGCGTCAGCGCCATCGGGAAGGTCGACGGGCCCAGACCCAGCAGCAGCACCCATACCAGCGGTGCGCTCATGGGCGCGATCAGCAGGCCCGCGAACCCCGCGAAAAAGAAGGCGGCACAGGCGATCACGACCGGGAAGGGATTACGCATGCGCCCCACCACAATCGGGGCGCTCAGCGCCGCGACCAAGCCGATGAGCGCGAAAACGCCCACCATGCTGCCGCCGAACGAGGCGCTCGCCCCGGCATCGGAGAAGATCGTCGGCATCCAGGTGAACATGGAGTAGGTGGTCAGCGAGGTCATGCCGAACATCAGCGCCATACCCCAGGCCAGCGGTGAACGCCACGCCTTACCGGTCGCCTCCATCGGCTCGGGCGGCAGTTCGGTGCTGTCCAGGCGGGCGTGATCGCGGCGGATGCGTAGTACGCCCAGCCACGGCAGCACCGCGGCCAGCGGCAGGATCGCCCACATGCCCAGCGACACCCGCCAGCCGTGCGAGTCCGCGACCGGCACCGCGATCAGCGCGGGAATGACCGTACCCAGCTGCACCAGCACGATGTAGACCGAGCTCAGCAGCGCCAGTCGATCGGAGAAGTAGCGCTTCACCAGCGGCGGGATCACCACATTGCCGATACCCATACCGGTCAGCGCGAGCGCCGAGAAGACCAGCAGCTCCCAGGTTTCCGGCACCAGCGCGCGCACGGCGGTACCCGCGGCGGTCATGAGCATGGCGATCAGCGCGGTGGCCTCCAGGCCGAAACGACGCGACATGATCGGGGTCAGCAGGCCCGCGACGGCGAACATGGCGGTCGGGATCATGCCGAAGACGCCGACGATGGCGGTGGAGTACCGCAGGTCATCACCGATGCGGGCGGCCAGCGGGGTGAAGGCGGTGACCGCGATACGCAGCGTGAGCGCGGACATGAGGATCGCGGCGAGGACGAGGAGTCGCCCCTCGAGCAGAGATCGTTTGCGCTCGACGATCGAATGGGACTGCTTCGGTGCTACGGCGGTGCTCGGCCGGTCGACAGAAGTAAGGCCCCGCTCGGGGGCCGTCGTCTCATTCAAGGTCACAGTCACCACGAAATCATAGGATGACCCGATGATGTGATGCAACGAATGTGAGGCACGGTACGCTGTGCAACGTGCAACCAGTCCGGCGCACCAGCCTCATCGCCCAGGTGACCGAGCAGCTGCGTGCCGAAATCCGTTCCGGCCGTTGGCCCGTCGGCTCCCGTATCCCCACCGAACCGGAGCTCACCGAGCTCACCGGTACCGGCCGCAATACCGTGCGCGAGGCCGTCCAGGCGCTCGTGCACGCGGGCATGGTCGAACGTCGGCAGGGCTCCGGGACCTATGTGATCTCCACCTCCACCCTCGGCGGCACCCTCACCGAGTTCTTCGCCGACGCCCAGCAGCGCGACATCCTCGAACTCCGGCAGGCCCTGGACACCACGGCCGCCGCCCTGGCCGCGCAGCGCCGCGATGACATCGATATCGCGAACCTGGAGCGACTCCTCGCCGAACGCCGCACCGCTTGGGACGACGACCACGAGACCGCTATCGACGCCGATGTGCAACTACACCGCGCCATCGTGGTCGCCAGCCACAACGCGGTATATCTGGAGTTCTACGATTCGCTGCTGCCCGTCATCGCGGCCGGCATGCGCTCACACTCGGAGAAGGCCGCCGACGCGTACCACGCCGAACACGAGGACCTGGTGCGCGCGGTCATCGACGGCGATCCGGAACGCGCGGCCCGCACCGCCAACTGCTTCCTCGGCTCACTCATCGCCGAATACCCGGAGGCTCGATAGATCCTCGGGGTAACCGAAATGTCACCGCGCACACTGTCGGAAAGTGAGCCGGAATTACCGTCGGCGTCATCGAAAGCCATGTCGGCGTAATCACACCTTCGTACGGTTGATCCGACCGCAGGGACCTTCTCCGAGAACACATTCCGGAGGACAACGATGAGGGCGGTCGACGTGCGAGAGGAACACTGCTGATGACGACCACCACGGAAATGAAACCTGCCTTCAGTTTTCAGAAACGCGGACGGTGGATAGACCACTGGGAACCGGACAATAGTGACTTCTGGGAAAACGGCGGCAAACAGACGGCCCGTAAGAATCTGATCTTCTCGGTATTCGCGGAAAACCTCGGATTCAGCATCTGGGTCATCTGGGGCAGCATCGTCACCGCCATGGGCGCGGCCGGATTCGACTTCCTCGCCGGGCTCGGCAAGGGCAACCCCGCAGCGGTGAGCAATGCCCTGCTGCTCACCTCGACGCCCACCCTGGTCGGCGCGGCCCTGCGGGTGCCGTATACCTTCGCCATTCCCAAATTCGGTGGGCGCAACTTCACCATCTTCAGCGCGGGGATGCTGCTGTTCCCCACCCTCGGCCTGGTCTACTTCGTGAACCAGCCCGGCACCCCCATGTGGGTCTTCATGCTGCTGGCCGCGCTGGCCGGCGTCGGCGGCGGCAACTTCTCGTCGTCGATGGCCAACATCAACTTCTTCTACCCCGAGGGGAAGAAGGGCGCGGCCCTGGGCATCAATGCCGCCGGCGGCAATATGGGTGTGGCACAGACCCAGTTGATCGTTCCGCTGATCATCACCCTCGGCACCCACATCATGGCCAAGGACGCCGCCGGATACCGCTTCGGCATCACGCTGGCGGTCCTGGTGTGGATTCCGTTCGTGCTCATTGCGATCGTGGGCGCGCTGCGCTACATGGACAGCCTCAGTGCCGCCAAATCCGATGGCGAGTCCTACCGGCTGGCCCTGCGCAATCGGCACACCTGGGTGGTGGCGTTCCTGTATATCGGCACCTTCGGCTCGTTCATCGGCTTCTCGTTCGCCTTCCCGACCCTGCTGAAGGCCAACTTCCCGGATCTGGCCAAGATCAGTTGGATGGGCACGCTGGGCAATCTCGCCTTCCTCGGCGCCTTCGTCGGCTCGTTCAGCCGTCCCCTCGGCGGCTGGATCGGCGATAAGGTCGGCGGCGCGAAGATCACGGTGTACGTGTTCCTCGGCATGGCCGTCGGGATCGCGCTCATCATGGCCTCGCTGTCCGCGAAGAACTTCCCGCTCTATCTGCTGTCGTTCCTGCTGCTGTTCGTGCTCACCGGGATCGGCAACGGCTCGGTCTACCGCATGATCCCGATGATCTTCAGCGCCGAAGCCCGACGGCGCGCAAGCGAACTCGGCCAGGACCCGGCAGCCGCCGCCATCTCGGCCAAGCGCCAGGCCGGTGCCGCCATCGGCGTGATCGGCGCGGTAGGAGCGGCCGGCGGGTGGGTGCTGCAGCAGGCTCTGCGCCTGTCCAATATCCACCTCGGCAGCATGGCGCCGGCGTTCTGGGGCTACGCCGTTGCCTTCCTGGTCATGGGCGGAGTCACCTGGTGGTTCTACCTGCGTTCCTCCTTCGCGACCGGCCGCACACCGTCACTCGCACACGCCAACGTGTAGCCCCAACTCTGCGGGGCTCCCTGAACCCCATCTCGGAGGAGTCCGAAAATGACTGTCGCGCCGAGCGATTCGCTCGGCGCGACAGTTGTTTCACCGGTATTCGGTTACAGGGTCAGGCGGATCATGTCCGCGGTGCGCGCGAGGCCGGGGAAGGCTTCGGGCGTCGATCTCGGATGCAGGGCGTGCACGGCGAGCCGGAACATGACCGCGCGCACCAGCATCTGCGGCCACTCCGGCAGTCCCGCCCAGCGCTCCAGCAGCCCGTCATCGGCCCCACCCCAGGAGAGGGCGTCGACCACGATCACCGCGGCGGCCCACGGCGCGGGCCGCCAATACGGGGTGATATCGGTGAGCCCCGGGGCGGCACCGGTATGGAACAACACGGTGCCGAACAGGTCCCCGTGCACCAGTTGCGCCGGTGTGGCGATCGGCTTGCGCAGGGTCGACAGCTGGGTGATCAGCATCAGACTGCGATCCCCATCCGGCGAGGTCGCGGGCAACAACCCGCCCACCTTCAAACTCCGCAGCGGCACCGCCTCCCAGGCAGCCCGATCGGCGGCGGCGAACACATCCACATCCACCCACGGCGCGACCGGAGCCTGCGCCAGGAACCGCGGCCGCTCCAGCTTCGCCGTCATCTCATGTAGTCGCAGCGACAGCGAAACCACCTCATCGTGCCGAGGCTCGGGAATCCCCTCGAGATAGGTATCCGCCCGCCACCCCGATACGACATACCGCCCATCGGTGGCCCGTACCGGCCGGGCCAGCCGAACCCCGTCCACCCGCAACGTCTCTCGCACCTTGGCCGACCACGCGGCCCGCGCATGATCGGTCACCGGACTCAACACCACATCCGCGCACCGCCACCCGCCATCCCAGTTCCCCAGCGGAACCGGCGCGGCTTCGCGCAACCCGAAGGTTGAGCGCACGTGCTCGGGAGGTTCCACAGCAGTCATGGTCACGCGCGTACGCTACCGCCGCAACACAACCCGAATCAGATGCCGCGCCGAAAACCGGGCGGTCCGAAACGAGGCGACGGGGATGTACCCGGGGCCTTCGTAGCCGAGTGCCCTACGGGACATTACGTTCCAGCGGAGTTCGGAAGATGGCCACGAATTTTCGGAGTGGGAACCTCGCCTACCGTCCCCGGCTTTCACCACCGGTCAGGCGCGAATACTCGCGCCCCAGCCCGGCTGGGTGGCCGGGGGAACCTTTAGAAGCTGGACGATCGATCAGGGGGTACTCACGCAGGGGAAACCGGACAAAATCCTGCACCAGTACCCCCTCAACGCAAGGGCACCTCGCAAAGACCTCGACACACCACCCGACACATCGGGAACCGTCCTGGACGTGCGATCACCAGGAACTGAGGGCGGGATTTTGGGCGTAGTGCCACCATGAGTTCCTGGTGATCGCACGTCCAGGTTCTTGGGGGGTGGGGGTGGGCGAAGTGTTGTGAGCTTTGGTCAATTCAGGTGGACAGTGTGGGATTCGATGGCGTCTTCGACTGGGCGGCGGGCGTTTGCGGGATCGGGGGGTCGAGGCCGTCGAAGATCGCGTCGAGGATGGCGGCGTGGTCCAGAGTGGCGGGGATGCGGTGGGATTCGCGGGCGCTGACTATGACCGCGAGCAGGACCGCGGCGTAGATGTGGGTGCGGGGGGCGGTGAGATGCCAGCCGTGGGTTTCGCTGTCGCGCAGGCGAGCGTCGATTACGTCGAGGACGTCTCGGATTACCTGGAGTTCGATTTGATTGGTGTCGTCACAGGGCATGGCGACCGTCGAGAAACAGTGTGGTGTAACCGAACAGCGCGGTGCGCAGGAGAGTCAGCAGGGATCTCGCGGGGGTCGACGGAGTTCGGGCGGCGCGCGAATCGAGGACCATACGGCCCGCCGCGACCAGTGCGGTGCGCGCCCGCGATCGCACCCGGCAAGTAGCCACTCCGCATTCGAGATGCCACTGCATCGCCGTATGTGCCTGTGCGGCAGTCAATATGCCGGGATCGGCGTAGCACGACCACAGCCCACGCACCGAGTAGCCGACCTTGGTCGTGGCGTACTCGGCCTCCCGCTTCTCGCGTTCGATGCGCGCGATGATCGCCTGCACCGACCACTGCTTGTTGCTGGACATCGTTGACCCCCTTGGTCATCGGCGGAAGGACTCGGATTCGGCTTCAGCCGGGCGTCTGATCAGCACACCATTGGAGGCGAAAACCGGCAATATCGGAATGACAAATTCACAAAACGACTGCAAAACGCCAGGAAGAATGTCATTCTGGCCGTGCATCATTGCCAGCTTGAACAAATCTGGGGAGATGATCACGGCGCAGGTCGGATCGGGTTCATCACTGCCACGGCGTCAACTTGGACGGTACCTACGCAGGGGACGCTTCGACGCGAACCTCACGCTGGAACAGGTTGCGCCCCTGATGGAGTGGAGCATCTCCAAGCTGGGGCGGATTGAACGCGGGGAAACGGGCAAACTCACCGCTCGCGATATCGAAGCACTGTGTGGCGTACTGGGTTTCAACGCCGAGACCACTGCCGCCATGGTCGGCCTCAATCGGCAGGCGGCCGCGAAGAGCTGGTGGCACTCCTTCGGTGATTTGATCCCAGAAGGCTTCAATGTGTATGTGGGACTTGAGACTTCGGCAACCCAAATGGATATCTACCGCCCTGACATTGTTCCCGGACTGCTCCAAACCGCCGACTACGCCCGTGCGCTCGATCGCGTCTACTTTCCGAACGACTCCGAGGAGGAGCAGGCTCGCCGCGTCGAGTTGCGCATGAATCGGCAGACGATCATCACCCGGAAATCGAGTCCCACGAAAGTCAGTGTGGTGCTACAGGAGTCCGTGCTGCACACCATGGTCGGCGGGCCCGCGATCATGGCGGGCCAGTTGCCGGCACCTCGCTGACATCGGCACCCGGCCGAACGTCAGTGTCCGAGTACTTCCGTTCAAAGCCGGTCTGCCCGTAGGCACTCCAGTCGGCCCCTACGTCATCCTCGACTTCGCCGCCGTTCGAAGCGGCGACCAAGAGCCAACCGTAATTTACATCGAGAACTACACCGGCGACATGTACCTTGAGGGAGAAACGGACATTCAGCAGTACCGCGACGCGTGGACGATTTTCCAACGCGCCGCACTGGACGCCGTGACCAGTAGAAGCCTGCTACGTCAGGTGGCAAGGAAGGACGACCAAGGATGAACGTTGACCTTTCTCGCGCCCAATGGTTCAAGAGCAGTCGTAGCTCCGCGGGCAAGGAATGCGTGGAAGTCGCCTTCCTTGATGGAGGTCTGGTCGGGGTTCGAGACTCGAAGAACTCCACCGGCCCGGCACTGGTCTGCACGCCGAGCGAGTGGGACGCATTCATCACCGGCGTCACCGGGGGCGCTTTCGACCGCTTCTAGGCCGAGACCTGCTGCGTCGGCAAGCAAAGGAGTATGAGCATGAGCGTCGACCTGTCCAGGGCTCGGTGGTTCAAGAGCAGTCGCAGCGGGGGCAGCCAGGAATGCGTGGAAGTCGCTTTCCTCGATGCGGGTCTGGTCGGGGTTCGCGATTCCAAGAACCCGACCGGACCGGCGCTGATCTTCAGCCCAGGTGAGTGGGACGCGTTCACCGCCGGGGTCACCGGCGGTGAGTTCGGTTCCGCGACTTAGTAAACCGGCAGGGACGGGTCAATCTGGTTGGCCCAGGCGATGATTCCGCCCTGGAGGTGGGTGGCGTCGGAGAAGCCCGCGTTCTTCAGTGCCGCCAGTGCTTCCGCAGAACGGATACCTGTCTTGCAGTGCAACACGATCGGGGTGTTCTGTGGCAGCTCGGCCAGTGCCTCACCGGTGAGGATGCGGTCCTTGGGAATCAAGGTTGCGCCCTCGATACGCACGATGTCCCATTCGACTGGTTCACGCACGTCGATGATGGCTACGTCCTTGCCCGCGTCGAGCATCTCCTTCAGCTCGCGGGCGGTGACGGTGGAGCCGATGGCCGCGGCTTGGCCTTCCTCGGAGACCACGCCGCAGAAGGCGTCGTAGTCGATGAGTTCGATGATGGGCTCACGCTCCGGATCGCGGCGGAGCTTGATGGTGCGGTAGGTCATGTCGAGTGCGTCGTAGACCATGAGGCGGCCCAGCAGCGGGTCGCCGATGCCGGTGATCAGTTTGATCGCCTCGTTGACCATGATCGAACCGATCGACGCGCACAGCACGCCCAGGACGCCGCCCTCGGCGCAGGAGGGGACCATGCCCGGCGGCGGGGCCTCGGGGTAGAGGTCGCGGTAGTTGATGCCGCGGCCGTCGGGGGCGTCTTCCCAGAAGACCGAGACCTGGCCCTCGAAGCGGTAGATCGAACCCCACACGTACGGCTTGCCCGCCAGCACGGCGGCATCGTTGACCAGGTAGCGGGTGGCGAAGTTGTCGGTGCCGTCGACGATCAGGTCGTACCGGGAGAACAGCTCGATCGCGTTATCGGGTTCCAGGCGAATCTTGTGCAGCTCCACATTGATTCCGGAGTTGATCTCCAGAATCGAGTCGCGGGCGCTGTCCGCCTTGGAACGGCCGATATCGGATTCACCGTGAATGATCTGGCGTTGCAGGTTCGAGGCGTCGACCTCGTCGAACTCGACGATGCCGAGCGTGCCCACACCGGCCGCGGCCAGATAGAGCAGCGCCGGGGAACCCAGTCCACCGGCGCCGATCACCAGGACGCGGGCATTCTTCAAACGTTTCTGTCCCACCACACCGAGATCGGGAATGATCAGGTGGCGGCTGTAGCGGGCGACCTCGTCCTTGGTCAGCTCCGCGGCCGGCTCCACCAGGGGCGGCAGGGACTGATGCGATGCTGTCACGCTTGCGGACTCCTCAATCGACTTCACCGGTACTCGCGGCCACACGTGCAACACCGCGGCTCGGGCCGTTCTTCCCCAAGCCTAGGTGGCGGTCACCGAGCAGCTAGGCGCGGGGATACGGCCACGAATTGAAGCGGCACTTCTTCCCGTCCATCGGCACCACACCGGTCGGATCGAGGGTCGCGATGTCGTTATTGCGGGTGCCGAAGGTCTGCTGCATCATCACCGGCGCGAGCCCGCCGTCCACATCACACGGCTGATGTTCGTGATAGCCGATGGCATGGCCGACTTCATGATTGATCTGGTACTGCCGGTACGAGCCGATATCGCCCTCGAAGGCCAGCGCCCCGCGCACCCAGCGCACCTCCGACAACACCACGCGACCGAGATCGGCGTTGAAGCAGGACGAGTCGATCGGAATCTCGAACCCGCACGATTTGTGCGTGGTGTCCCGCGAGGTCAGCGAGATACGGAAATCGGGGGTCCCGCCGTCGATGCGGCGGAAGCCGAATCGCGAATCATGGGTCCAGCTCTTGGGATTGGCGAGGGTGGCATCGACCATCCGCCCCACCGAGGTGTCCCCACCGAGCCCGGAAGTGTCCACCCCGTCCTCGATTTCGACGGTATAGGTGAACACGTGCTCGGAGCCCATCCCGATCTGCGCGCTGGTGCCCGGCACGATATGCCAGGCGCCAGTACCGATATCGGTGAACGGGCCGCCGCCCGGCACCGCACCGGTGGGCAGGTCCGCGGCGAATTTGCCGTCACCCTTGGGCGGTGCGCCGATGATGCCGGTCTTATCGGTGTGCTCACTCAACCGCCCGAATCCGGGCACGCCGGCGACGCTGTCACCGCCGCCGCGGAAGGCGTCCACCGCCACCAGCACGGTCACCACGAGCAACACCGGCAGTGCGTACGCACGCCAGCCGTAGGTGGAGACGAAGCGGCCCAGCCCGCTCTGTTTCTTGGTCTCGCGGTCGGGACGCTGGCGTCGCGCGTCGTCGGGTTGTGCGGTCGGATCCCAGCTGGCGCGGAGCGGTTGATGCGGAAGCGGCAGGCGCTCCTCGGCGAGAACGGATAGTCCAGACTGCCCGAGAGGTTCCGTTTGTCCGGTTTGCTCCGGCTGTGCCGGCGCGCCCTCGGTGTACAGCCCGAGCGGATCATAGATCGGGCCGGTCGGCCGGCCCTTCCGCTTGGAGTCTCTGCCCCCGTCGTCGGTCACCCTCACAGACTCTCACAGAGCGTGCGAACGCACTCGGGTGCCGTCATCGGGACAGCGACGGATCTCACAAATCGGCACATGTGCTACACAGTTGTGACCGGCCTCGCATAATCGAGGCGGCAAGCGCGCTCGCCGAATACACGAGCCGCATCCACAAAGCCTTGTGCGGATCGACAAACATCCAGCACATCAATATTCGGAACCTGGATCGGCACCGACCCCTCGAGCGAGTATCGTTCGGGTGATACCCGGTGACATCCTTTCCGCCGGGAATCGACTGGGAGATCGGAAAATGACTGACCTCGTGGACCGGATGACCGCGCACCGCAGTTCATCCGAGGCCATGGCGCCGACAAAGCGCGGCACCCGCCTGCCCCGCGAGGCACGTCGCGCACAGCTGCTCGCCGCCGCCGGAGAAGTTTTCGTACTGCGCGGCTATCACGCCGCCGGGATGGACGAGATCTCGCAATGCGCGGGCGTCAGCAAACCCGTCCTGTACCAGCACTTTTCGAGCAAGCTCGAGCTGTACCTGGCGGTCCTGCAGAACTATGTCGACGCCCTGGTCTCGAGTGTGCGCCAGGCGCTGCGCTCCACCACCGACAACAAGCATCGTGTGCGCGCCGCCGTGCAGGCGTACTTCGACTTCGTCGATCACGAAACCCAGGGCTTCCGACTGGTTTTCGAGTCCGACCTGACCAATGAGCCGCAGGTGCAGCGCCGCGTCGAACAGGCCACCGAATCCTGCGTGGACGCGGTCTTCGACCTCGTCGCCCACGACTCCGGCCTCGACCCGTACCGGGCGCGCATCCTCGCCGTCGGCCTGGTCGGCGCGAGTCAGATCAGCGCCCGCTACTGGCTCGAGGCCGACCGCCCGATTCCGAAGGAGGAGGCCGTCGACACCGCGGTCTCGCTCTGCTGGGGCGGCCTGTCCCGCGTCCCGCTGCATCCGATCGATTGAAATAAGACCAAAAGCAATTGCCCCGTTGAGAATTCTCAACGGGGCAATTGCTTTTGGTGCTTGTGCGGTCTTTAGACAGCCGCGAATCCGACGCGGCCCGCGGACGGCGCACCGATCTCCACGTAGGCGACCTTGTTGGCCTGGATCAGGTACTTGCGGCCCTTCTCGTCGGTCAGCGCCACGACGCCGCTCGCACCCTCGAGCGCACCGGTGACCAGCGCCTCCACCTCGGCGGGAGTCTGCGCGCTGTTGATGATCAGCTCACGCGGGCTATCCGAAATACCGATCTTGACCTCCACGGCCAACCTCCGAACCTAGAGTCCTGTGCTGTCTTCGCCAAGGCTAGTGCAGGGGGCGCGCCCACCGGCAGCGACCGCCCTGCGCTGAGAGCGAACTAGCCCGGTTAACCCAGCCCGAGCACCCGCATCCGCTCGGCATGACTGTCCTGCATGTGCTCGAAGAGCGTCGCGATACCGTTCAGATCACCGGTGGCGGTGAGCACCAGTTCGGTCAGCTCATCGCGCTGCGCCATCACATACTGCGCCTGCGTGATCGCCTCACCCAGCAGGCGGCGACCCCACAGCGTCAGCCGATCCCGCTCGGAACGGTTCTGCGCGACCGCGGTCCGCACCTCCTCGATGACGAACTCCGAATGCGAGGTCTCGGCCAGCACATCACGCACCACCGCGGCGACCTCGGGAGCCAGAGCGCCGGCGATCTCGGTGTAGAAGTCGGCGGCGATGCCGTCACCGACGTAGAACTTCACCATCGACTCCAACCAGGTGGAGGGGTCGGTGGAGGCGTGATAGGCGTCCAGTGCGCGCACGAACGGGGCCATGGCGTCGAAGACATCCGCACCGCGTTCGGCGAGCGCTTTCTCGAGGGTCTCGAAATGACCCATCTCATTGGCCGCCATCTTGGCGACGGCGACCTTGCCGCGCAGCGACGGCGACAATTTGGCCTCTTCGGCCAGACGGTAGAAGGCGGAGATCTCACCGTAGGCGAGGACCGCGAAGAGGTCGGCGACCCCGGGATGTGTGGCGGCGATCCGCGCGTCGGCAGATTCCGATGCGTCGCCCAGCGCGGTAGACGAATTTGCTCCCATGAACCACACCCTAGTCCGCGCGGATGAACGCCATTCACCCATCGGTGACACATCACCCGGCGTACTCTCGAATAGCTCGGAAAGTACTGTGCCACAACAATTTTCATGATCACACCGATGCCTTGCCCGATAAGATGCGGGGCTACCGGTACGGAACACCGGCGGAGAACTCACATGCCCACAGCAATTCAGAATCTCATCGTCCTGGGCGACAGCCTGTCCGATATCGGCATCAAGCGCGAAGCGCCCGCGGGAATGTTCGCCCGCGCCGCCGGCATGATGCGCACCAATGAGGTCGGTCGCTACAGCGACGGCAAGAACTGGGCCGACTACCTCGTCGAATGGATGGGCGGGGAACCACTCATCCGCGGCGATAAGAAGAACACCGAGTACGCCACCGCACCACATCGCACGCTGACCACCGATTCACTGATCCTGCGCACCGACTTCGGCGATCTCGCACCGGTGAAATACGCCAACTACGCCGAGGGCGGCGCCATCGCGGCCTCGGACTGGAAGCCCAAGGCCGGTGCGCTCGGATATCTGAAGGATCAGGTCTCGACCTACATCAATGCCCGCCGCAAGCTGATCGAACAGAATCAGTTCGTCACCGGGCACACCCTGCACATCATCTGGATCGGGCTCAACGATCTCATCACCGCCAAGCGCGAGGTCCCGGACAATCCGGGAACGACCGATAGACCCGGCACCGGCGTGCGGCCACTGGTGCGCGAGATCAATGAACTGGTCAACGAGATCTGCGATTCGTTCCCGACCAACCCGTCCTTCGAGCACTTCGTCCTGATCGATCTGCCCAGTCCGCTGGTCTCGATCCGCTTCCAGGACAAGGCCGCCGACAAAGGCGAGGACTCGGTGGCCAAGGCGGTGCGCAATGTCGAGGCGTTCAACGCCGCCCTGCGCCAGCTGGCCGCGCATTGGGTACCGCCCAAAGACGGACTCGGCGCGTTCGCACCGAATATCTCCTTCGTGCCCATGTCCGAATGGATGCAGGTCGTCTCGAACAATCCGAAGCAGTTCAACCTCACGCCGCTGGCTCAGGATCACGGACCGGTGCTGTACCTCGGCATGACCGATCCGACTCCGCCCGCCATCCGCAGGGCGCTCACCACCAGCGATCTCGCACACCCCACCCAGGCGGTGTACGAACTCATCGGCCGCGAGATCGCCGACGTCCTGGTGCCCAAGTACCGGCTGGGCACCCTGACCCAGGAGTCATGGCCCGAAAGACGGCCGTTCCCAACGATTCCCGGGATTTAGGCGAAATCCCGCAGGAATTTGTCCAGGTACGACCAGGTGGTTTCCCGGGCGATCAGAATGCCGAGGTGAGAACCGGGTGCGGTCTCGTACCGCACCTGCGGTGATCCGGTCAGCGTGACCGTGCCGTGCTCCACCGCGGCGGCCGCGGTAATCGCATCGGTGGGCCCGCCGACCAGCAGCACCGGAACAGTGACATCGGCGAGCGCGATTTCGCGATCGCCGAAACGCACCACACCCTTGCCGATGTCATTGTTCAACATGAACCGGCCCCACAGCTGGTTGTAGAAACGCCCCGGATATCCGGGCAGCGAGTTCTGGAAACGGTCGATCGTCTCCATCCGCTCCAGCGTGGCGGTATCGGTCAGATTGCTCGCAATGAAGAAGGGGCGCTTGAGTTCTCGATCCCATGCGGTGGCGCGATAGGCGATCCGGGTCAGCTGCGCCGAGACGCCGCCGACAGCGCGAATCGCGGCCGTCGCGGTACGGCCGCCGTCGAGGCGAGCCAGTGCGCGCAATTCCCGCACGCCCACCATGTGGTTGTAGCTCAGCGGGGCCCCGACCGCGGTGATGGAGCGGATCGGCAGCGTCGGATCGGCGGCCGCGGTCAGCAGCGCCAGCACGCCGCCGATGGACCAGCCCACCAGATCCACCGGTTGACCGCCGCGATCGGCGGAGACCTGGCGAATCGCCTCGGGCAGGATGTCGTCGATCCAATCCTCGAAGCCCATACGGCGATCGTCGAAGGTGATGTCGCCGTAGTCGACCAGGTAGGGCGCACGGCCGGACTCCAACAGGAACCGGGCCATGCTCTGCTCCGGGCTCAGATCGAAACAGAATGCCGGTGCGGCCAGCGGCGGCACCAGCAGCACCGCCGGATCGCCCGCCGCGGCGCCGTCATAGCGGCGCAATTCCCGGTGCGGCGCATCGGAAAGGACCGTTGACGGCGTGGGTTCGGGTACCCCGATTCCGGCGCCGAAGGTCAGGGCCCACGCATTGCGCGCGGCGGTGCTCACGGTGTCTGCCAAGCTCACCCGCACAACTTCGCACATACTGCTACATCTTGTAACACCTATGTGAGCAATCCAACTTCCGACCTGGTGGACTCGACCCCCGGCCGAGCCAATCCCGGTGCGGCACAATCCTTAACGCGGCTGCGAAGACCGGCGGCACGAACCGGGTAAACCGTACAATCACGCGAATCGGCACAATATCGCGGGCAATTGCGGTGGCAGGAAAATGGTGGAAGACCGTATCACGCTACAATCTCCGCAGACAACGGAAATTTTCGCCCGATCGAGTTTGCCGGATACACCGTGAACCGGTGCTCGGGCGGCCGTAGTCCACGGAAAATGTGCGCGCACTCCGATCCGCGACTTTGTCCGCCGCGCCAGGTCGATGCCCGAAAGGGTATCCCGCAGCGGCGACAGGATGAGCGGCTCGAGTGGCAGCGCGGACCGACCGGTCCGCCCCACACCTCGTGCGCGCGAGACGCGATAAAACGAGGAAGGCACGTACCCTGAGCAAGATCACCGTAGAGCAGGAACCCGGAGTGGCCGACACGCTGCTGACCGCGGAGCTCGACGAAACCCACACCGCCCCCACCTTCGCCGAACTGGGCGTGAACCCCGAGATCGTGCGCGCGCTCGGCGAAATCGGCATCGAACGCACCTTCGCGATTCAGGAACTCACCCTGCCGCTCGCGCTGGCCGGTGAAGACCTCATCGGTCAGGCCCGCACCGGTATGGGCAAGACCTTCGGCTTCGGTGTGCCACTGCTGCACCGCATCGCCTCACAGACCTCGGGAACCATTCCGCTGGACGGCACTCCGCGCGCACTGGTCATCGTGCCGACGCGTGAGCTGTGCATGCAGGTCACCTCCGATCTCGAGAACGCCAGCAAGCACGTCAAGACCCATGAGGGCCGACCGCTGCGCGTCACCTCCATCTACGGCGGACGGCCGTACGACACCCAGATCGCCGCGCTGCGCGACGGCGTCGATGTCGTGGTCGGCACCCCCGGACGCCTGCTCGACCTGGCCGAACAGGGACATCTGATCCTGGGCAAGGTCCAGGTGCTGGTGCTCGACGAGGCCGACGAGATGCTCGACCTGGGCTTCCTGCCCGATATCGAGCGCATTCTGAACATGGTCCCGGACCAGCGTCAGACCATGCTGTTCTCGGCCACCATGCCGGGACCGATCATCACGCTGGCGCGTACGTTCCTGAACCGGCCCACGCACATTCGGGCCGAGGAGCCGCACGACTCCACCATCACCGACCGCATCACCCAGTTCGCCTACCGCGCACACGCTTTGGACAAGAGCGAGGTCGTCGCCCGCATTCTGCAGGCCGAAACCCGTGGCGCGACAATGATTTTCGCGCGCACCAAGCGCACCGCGCAGAAGGTCGCCGACGATCTGGCCGAACGCGGCTTCTCCGTCGGCGCGGTACACGGCGACCTCGGGCAGATCGCCCGCGAGAAGGCACTCAAGAAGTTCCGTGAGGGCAAGATCGACGTGCTCGTCGCCACCGATGTCGCCGCGCGCGGTATCGATATCGACGATGTCACGCACGTCATCAACTACCAGTGCACCGAGGACGAGAAGACCTACGTGCACCGCATCGGCCGCACCGGTCGCGCGGGCCGCACCGGCGTCGCGGTCACGCTGGTCGACTGGGATGAGCTCAAGCGCTGGGCCTCCATCGACCAGGCGCTGAAGCTCGGTATGCCCGAACCGGTCGAGACGTACTCCAGCTCCGCACACCTGTTCGCCGACCTCGGCATCCCCGCCGGATCCACCGGCCAGGTGCGCAAGCGCCCGGCCGTCCGCGATGAGGAAGCGGTCGTCGTCGAGCGCGAAGCCCGCGCCCCGCGTAACCGCAACCGCAAGCGCACCCGTGGCGCTCGCACCGGCGATGCGGTGGAGACGACCTCGAATTCGACTGCCACCAACGGAAATTCGGTCAACGGCAGCACCGTCAACGGCACCGCGCTGCACAGCGGCACCGCCGATGGCACGCCCGTGAACGGCAATGCCGCCAATGGCAATGGCAGCGCGTCGAACGCCGAGGGCTCCGACAAGCCCGGCCGTCGCCGCCGTCGCCGCCGCGGTCGTGGCGGCTCCGACAATGCCACCGCCACAACGGTTTCCACCGAGACCACCGGCGACACCGCCTCGGCCGTCGAAGCCAACCCGGCCGAAGCGACCGACACCGCGGCGCAGCCGAACAACACCGCCGCGTCGACCGACGCCCCGGTGCGCGAGGGCCGTCGCCGCAACCGCAACCGCCGTAACCGTGGCTCCGCCGACATCAATGGTGCGAGCAACAACGGCGAGTTCGCGAACGGCAGCACCACGGATTCGGTAACCACCGCCGAGGTTTCGACCGGCACCAACGAAGGTTCGATTGCCGCCGAGGTGTCGGCCGCCACCCCGATCGCCGAGGCTCCGGCCGCCGTCACCTTCAGCCACGCCGCTGAAACCGGTACCCCGGCAGCCGCTTTCGCCGAACCGGCCGAGGCAACAGCGAATTCCGCCGCTGCCGTGGCAGATTCGGCCGAGACCGGCGCACCCGCCAAGCGCACCCGCACCCGCCGGGTCCGCTCGAGCGAGAGCACCAACGGTTCGGCACCCGCCATCGACACCCCGGCCACGGATTCCGCAGCCCCCGAATCGGATTCGGCGGCTGCCGGAACCGAGACGGCTCCGGCCACCGCACCGGCGAAGCGCACCCGCGCCCGCCGCGCCGACAAGCCCGCCGCCGAACCGGTGAACGGCAACCCCGTCGAAGCGGTGACTCCGGTCGCCACCGATACGGCGGTCGCCGCCACCAACGGCACCGGCACCCCGGCCGCGCAGGGCGCCGAGGCGGAGGCCACCAGTGCCGCGCCCGCCAGGGCGACCGGCCGCCGCCGGGCCAGCCGCCCGGCATTGGCACCCGGTGACGTGGCGAACGAATCCACCACTGCCGCGGGAGTTTCCGGCGATCCGGTCGCAGCGAACGCCACCGCGGAGGGCGCGGCTGCCCCCGTGAAGAGCACGGGCCGTCGCCGGGCCAGCCGCCCGGTGGCCAGCCCCGATGTCACGGTGAACGGCTCCGCCACCGCCGCAACGGCCTCCGGCGACCCGGTCACCGCCGCGACGGAGACCACAGAGCCGGTCAAGGCTCCCGCGCGCAAGCGGGCCGCCAAAGCCGCCGCGGCTCCGGAGGCCGCCGTGGCCGAGCCGGTGAAGGCTCCGGCGCGCAAGCGCGCCACCAAGGCCGCCACCGAATCGGCCGCTGAATCGGCAACCGCCGACACCGCCGCCAAGCCGGTCAAGGCCGCTCGCAAGGCCGCCGCCAAGACCGCCGCGGTGGCCGAGGTCCCGGCCGAGCCGGTCAAGAGCGTTCGCAAGCGGGCCACCAAGGCCGCCGCCAACGGTTCGGCCGCCGCCGAGGTTGTCGCCGAACCGGTGAAGACCGCTCGGAAGGCCGCCGCCAAGAAGGCCGCGGCAGTCGAGGTTCCGGCCGAGCCGGTCAAGGCTCCGGCGCGCAAGCGCGCCACCAAGGCCGCGGCCGAGGTTGTCGCCGAACCGGTGAAGGCGACCCGCAAGGGCGCCAAGGCTGCTCCGGCGGCCGAGGTCACGGCTGAACCGGTCAAGGCTCCGGCCAAGAAGAAGGCCGCCAAGGCGTCCACCAACGGTTCGGCTGCCGCCGTGGCCGCCGAGCCGGTCAAGGCCGCTCGTAAGCGCACTGCCAAGACCGCTGCGGCGGTTGAGGTTTCGGCTGAGCCCGGCAAGGCTCCCGCACGCAAGAAGGCCGGCAAGGCCGCCGAGGTCGAGGCTCCCGCCAAGAAGTCACGGGCCAAGAGCGGCAAGACCGAGGTTGTCGAGGTCGAGGCTCCGAAGGCAGCCGCCAAGAAGCGGACCCGGAAGGTAGCCGCCTCGGCGTAACCGTCCGGATCGGCTACTCTCGCTGTCGTGCTCGCACCCGAGCGGCGAACGCGCGCCGATATTCTCACCGCTGTCGCGATCGCCATTCTGCTGGTGATCGCGACAGCGGTGATTTGTTGGACCAGTGATGCGCGGGGCACCGAATCGGTGACCACCGATCAGACGCTCTCCGCGCCACCGACTCCCGAGCAGTTGCCCGCCACCCTGCGCGAGCTGTGGAATTCGCCCGATACCGCGAGTGCGCGGGCGATCACCAACGGCGGGGTGGCGGTCACCGCGGACGGGGGCACCGTCACCGGACGCGATCCGCGCACCGGTGAACAGGTGTGGAAGTACCAGCGGGATATGCCGCTGTGCGGTATCGAATCCCAATTCGGCACCATCATCGCCACCTACCGCGATCAGCGCGGCTGCAGCCAGACCACGCTGCTCAATGCCGAGACCGGGGCGCGCATCACCGCCCGCTCCAGCTATATGGACGACACCGTCGAACTCTCGGTGGACGGCACCTACACCCTCGCGCAGGGCCCGGACCGGCTCGAGGTGTGGCGTTCGGATCTGGTGCGCACCCTGGAGTACGGCAAGGTCGACGCCCCGGTGAATCCGCGCACCCAGCCGCGTACCGACTGCCGCCTGCTGTCGGCGGCCTCGGCCCCCAGCCGGATCGCGGTACTGGAGCGCTGCCCCAAGGACACCGCCGACCGCCTGACCGTGCTGAATCCGGCTCCGAAGGACGGCACCACCCCCGAGGAGTACAGCACCCATGTACTCACCGAATCCGGCGGCGCCTCCGAGAGCGCACGGGTAATCGCGGTGTCGGACAGTCGAATCGCACTCTACCTGCCCGGAATGGGCACCAGCCCACCGCAATTCGCGGTTTATGATATCTCCGGCAATCCCCTTGCCATTCACCAGCTTGCGGCCCCACTGCCGGACAACGCCCTGGTGAGTCATTTGAGCTCGGAGTGGTTCGTCTTCACCGGCAACACCCTGATCGCCTTGAACGCCACCACCTTCGACGTCATGTGGGTCGCCGGGAATGTGCTCGGCACCCCCACCCTGATGTCCGGCCAACTGCTGGTCCCCTCCCCCGACGGTCTGCGCGCCCTGGACCCCACCACCGGTGCGGCCACCGGGCGAATCACGTTGCAGCGCAGCGACTATCACAATGAGCCGATCTCCCTCGCGGCCATCGGCGGCTCCGTGCTGGAATTGCGCGGCGGCAAGCTCTACGCCCTCGGTACGGGATAACCGCGCCATCCCATACGGCCACGACCGCTTTCACGCGCGATCGTTCCGGCGGTCCAGCTTTTCCACCGGGTCGATTTCCGTGCGCCGCCGCCCGGGTCGAGCGGATTGTCGGGCATGATCGAGTACGTGTCCGCACCCGAAAAACGGCTGATATTGCTACGACACGGTGAGACGGAGTGGTCGGCCGCGCGCCGCCATACCGGGCGCACCGATATTCCACTGACCCCCAACGGGGAGGAGCAGGCCCTCGCCGCCGGGAAATTGCTGGCAGGGCTCGGCCTGCGCGATCCACTGGTATTCAGCAGTCCCCGCCGCCGCGCCCTGCGCACCGCCGAATTGGCCGGTTTGACCGACGTCCATATCGACGACGATCTGGTCGAATGGGATTACGGCGAATACGAGGGGCTCACCACCCTGGAAATCCAGCGCATGTCCCCCGACTGGACTGTCTGGACCGGTGTCACCCCCGAGGGCGAGACCGCCGGGCAGGTCCGCAAACGCGCCGATCATGTGCTGGCAACGGTCATTCCCGAACTCGCCACCCGCGATGTGGTGCTGGTCGGGCACGGTCACTTCTCCCGGGTGCTGATCGCGCGCTGGGCCGAGTTCGACGTGGTCGAGGGGCGGCGATTCTTCCTGTCCACCGCCGCCGTTACCGTGCTGGGGTACGACTACCAGGCTCGAACCGTGCTCGCGCACAACCTGGTTCCGCAGCTCGAAGGGACTGATCGATGATTCGCCGCGCCACGCCCGCCGATATCCCGGCCCTGGTGGGCCTGGTCTACGACCTCGCCGAATACGAGAAGCTGCGCAGCGAGTGCACGCTCACCGAAGAGCAGTTGGAGACCGCGCTGTTCGGCCCGAACCCGGCGGTCTTCGCGCATGTGGCCGAGGGCCCCGGCGATTCGGGTGTGGTCGGCTGCGCCATCTGGTTCCTGAACTACAGCACCTGGACCGGTGTGCACGGGATCTATCTGGAGGACCTGTACGTCAAGCCGGAGACCCGCGGGCTCGGCTTCGGCCGCGATCTGCTCGCGGCGCTGGCGCGCGAGGCGGTCGAACAGGGGTACTCCCGGGTCGACTGGTCGGTGCTGGATTGGAATGAGCCGTCCATCAACTTCTACCGCTCGATCGGCGCGGTGGCGCAGGACGAGTGGACCGGCTACCGCCTGGCGGGTGGCGCACTCGCCCGATTGGCCGCGCACGCGGACGACTGACCCGATCCGGTTTCCCCTGGATAGGTCAAGCGTCCAAAAGCGCTCTACGAGGCATTCAGCCGGGAATTACGCCCGGCTGAGGACGCCTACTCCGGCGCGATGTCGTACCCGGCCGCCATCCAGCGATTGGAGGCCGGGGCGAACAGCAACACCAGGGTTCCCAGCGACACCGCACCGAACGGCACCGCCAGATCCCAGCGGTCCGAGGTGATCATGTACCAGGCCACGCCGAGCAACAGCAGCTGCGTGATCACCGCGATGGCCCGGCCCCAACGCCGCCCGCGCAGCAGCCCGATACCCGCCGCCAGCACCGCACCGCCGACGATCACCCCGTAACCCGCGGTGAGATAACTGTTCTTGGCGCTCTGCGCGGACCCGTTCAGGCCCATCACCAGCAGAACCACCACGGCGACCATGCCCAGCGCGCCCTCGAGCGTCACCAGCGCACCCGCCCCGCGCACCGTATTCGGCGCCGCCTCGCCGGTATTCGCCGCGTTCTTCTCGCCGGGTTTCTGCTCAGCCACCCGCCCAGCCTACTGTGACCATCTTGCGCCGCTCCTTCGTCGCGGCGCGGTTCGCGGCCCCCGCAGGCTCGCTTCTTCACTCCTCCGTTCAGTCGCTGCGCTCCTTCTCTCCGTCGCTCCAGAAGCGAGCCGGGCCGCGAACGAACTGGTGTGTGTCTCTGGATCATCCGATGGCTCTAGGCTGCATGTGTGCGGACGCTGCTGATCGTGAATCCCAATGCCACCTCCACCACCCCGGCCACGCGCGATCTGCTCGCACACGCATTGGAGAGCCGCACCCAGCTGACCGTCGTGCACACCGAACGTCGTGGCCACGCCGCCGAGCTCGCGCGCTGGGCCGCGGATACCCGGATGGATCTGATCGTGGTGCACGGCGGCGACGGCACCGTGAACGAGACCGTCAACGGTTTTCTACCGCTACCGCATGAACCGCAGCGCGAATGGCTGCCGCGACTCGGCGTGATTCCCGGTGGTTCGGCCAATGTGTTCGCGCGCTCGCTCGGTATCGAACAGGATCCGGTGACCGCCACCAATCAGTTGATCGATCTGCTGACCGCGGAGGCGGATCGGCGCATCGGACTCGGCCTGGCCGACGATCGCTGGTTCTGCTTCAGCGCGGGCGTGGGTCTGGACGCCGATGTGTGCGAGGCCATCGACGCCAAGCGCGCGAACGGCAAAGCCGCTACTCCCGCACGGTATCTGCGCACCACGGTCAAACAGTTCTTCAAGGCCGCTCGCAGTCTTCCCCAGGTGCGCTTGGAGATTCCGGGTCACGAACCGGTCACGGATGTCCATTACGCATTCGTGACCAACACCAGTCCGTGGACGTATCTCGACAACACGCCCGTCCGGACCAACCCCGGCACCACCTTCGAATCCGGTCTCGGGGTGTTTGCCATGCGAACCATGGGCATCGTGCCCACCCTCCTGATTGCCCGTCAGTTGCTGGCGAACGATGGAAATCCCAAGGGACACAAATTGTTTCGCGAAGACGACGTCCCCTCCGTCCGCGTCGAGGCCACCGAGCCCATCGGACTGCAAATCGATGGTGACTTCATTGGTCGGCGCAACATGGTGAATTTCACAGCCGCACCGGATATCCTCGATGTGGTCGCGCCGAAGCCCTAACCGGCTCGACACAACTGAGAAACCTTGCGGTTGCGCTGCGAAAACCCGCTCGACCGAGTAGAAATGGTTCGGCAGGCCCGCCAAGTAGGGGCCTTACAGCGTGAGCTTCCCCACGGTGCACTAGGTATCTATTGACATCTACGGTGTTCGTGAAAGCATTCACAAGCAACCGTGCGGAAACATTCGAGTCGCACAAGTGAACGGACCACAAACCCGAGGGGCAGAGCCATGCGCTCGCCCTAGCAAAGGAGCAGAGGAATGGACTGGCGCCACAAGGCCATCTGTCGCGACGAGGACCCCGAGCTGTTCTTCCCGGTGGGTAACAGTGGTCCTGCGCTCGCGCAGATTGCCGATGCCAAGCTGGTCTGCGCTCGCTGCCCTGTCACCGCCGATTGCCTGTCCTGGGCCCTGAAGTCCGGTCAGGATGCGGGCGTGTGGGGTGGTATGAGCGAAGACGAACGTCGTGCGCTGAAGCGTCGCAACGCTCGCACGCGTACCCGCACCGTCGTCTAACAGCACGTAGACGACTTAAGCGCTAAGGCCGCAGGCTTTACAGGCCGTAGCGCAATTCAGCCCGGCACCGTATGGTGCCGGGCTTCAGTGTGTAAAGGGCTCCCCCGCCTCCCGGCGACTTTGGCGCACGCTGAGTGCCGTTGACCGAATGCACGCGTAGCGCCGGTTGGGTGGGGGACCGATTTTGGACGTACCCGGCGAGTTACCCCGAACGTACGAGATCAGTCGTCGCCTCCTCGATCAAGAACAATGCCCACAGAGCGGGAATCGCTATTGCCAGAAATGACATGAGGGCCCCACCGCGAATGGCGAGACCCTCATAGAAATGGTGCGGGCGTGCGGTTTCAGCGGGCTGAACGGCGGCCGAGCGGTACACGGAGAACGGCGTCCGTACCGATGTCGGCGCCGGGGTGCAGGCCGATGGAGCCGCCCAATTCGGCGGTGACCAGGGTGCGGACGATTTGTAGGCCGAGGCGGTCGGAGGCTTCGAGGCTGAAGCCGTCGGGGAGGCCGCGGCCGTCATCGCTGATGATCACGTCGAGCCAGCGGGCGGAGCGCTCGGAGCGGATGGTGACCGTTCCGTTCTCACCGGCGTCGAAGGCGTGTTCGATTGCGTTCTGGACCAATTCGGTGAGAACCATGACAAGGGGGGTCGCACGTTCGGCGGAGAAAACGCCCAAAGAGCCTGCGCGGCGGACCTTTATGCGAGCGGTGTGCACCGTAGCGACATCGGCCATTATCGGCAAGAGGCGATCCACGACCTCATCGAGATCGACCTCCTCGTCCACGGACATCGAAAGCATTTCATGCACCGACGCAATAGAAGTCACGCGGCGAACCGATTCGGTGAGCGCCAATCTGGCCTCTTCGTTCTCGGTACGACGGGCCTGCAACCGCAACAGCGCAGCAACCGTTTGCAGGTTGTTCTTGACCCGATGATGGATCTCGCGAATGGTCGCGTCCTTGGACAGCAGCGCGCGATCGCGGCGCTTCACCTCGGTCACATCGCGCACCAGTACGGCCGCACCGGCGAGTTCACCATTGGGGCGCAGCACCAGCGTGCGCAGCAGTACGGTCGCGCCGCGCGCCTCGACTTCCATTCTGCGCCCGGCCTTTCCGGCCAGCGCGGCTTGGATATCGCCGACAACCTCTTGCGCGTCAAAAGGATCGGTGATGAGTGACCGGGTGGTCAAAGCCAGATCCTGACCGACCAGATCGTTCTGCAAACCCATCCGATGGTAGGCGGAGAGCGCATTCGGGCTGGCGTACACCACGATTCCGTCGGTATCGAGGCGAATGAAACCGTCACCCGCGCGCGGACTGGAGTGCGCGCCGGTGCGATCCTCCAGCGCCGGGAAGGTGCCGTCGGCGACCATCTGGCAGAGATCATCGGCGCAGGCCATGTACGCGATCTCCAAACTGGAGCGCATCTTCCGGCGCTGCACATCGGTATCGCGACCGAGAATGGCGATCACATCGTCGCCGACGCGGACCGGAATGGCCTCGCGAATCGCGTGCACCGGATGCGGATGGTAGACGCCCGCCACCTCGGCATCGGTGTCCACGCGCACGATATCGCTGGTGAGCAACGCCTCGAAGATCTGCGGGAAGGCATCCTTATTGGCCAGCGAACCGACCAGATCCTCCGGATGCACCGTGGGCGCGGTGGTGGGGCGGCACTGCGCGACACACACCACATCCGCGCCATCGGTGATCGGACCGGTACCCACCCACAGGTGCAGGTCCGCGAAGGACAGGTCCGCCAGCAGCTGCCAGTCCCCCACCACCCGCTGCAGATGATCGACGGCCGCACCCGGTAGATCGGTGTGCTCAGCCAGTAGATCGCTCAGTGTCGACAATATTTTCTGCCCTCCGCTTCGCTCCGGGCGGTTCGCGGCCCCCGAAGTCTCACTTCTTCCCTCCCTCCGCTCCTCCGCTGCGCTCCTCCGCTCCAAGGCGCAGGTCTATGGAGCCGCAGTCCAGAAGCGAGACGGGCCGCGAACTTCGAGGTGGGGCGATGAGGACGGTGGGAGCGGTGGATGGGGCGGTGGGGGACTTGTTGCCCATGCTAGGGGGGAATCAGGCGATGACGGCGATCAGGTCGTCCTTCTGAATCACATCGCCGGGCTTGACGTTGATGGACGCCACGGTGCCGTCGGCCTCGGCCACCACCGGGATCTCCATCTTCATCGACTCGAGGATCACCAGGGTGTCGCCCTCCTTCACCTGATCGCCCACGCTGGCGACGATCTGGTAGACGGTGGACACCATCTCCGCGAGCACTTCCTCGGCCATGAGACTCCTTGCTTGGGTTGAGCCATATCGGCGACCTGTATCCGATGAAGGTACAGCCAACCACACATGAAAGAATGGTCTTCAATCAGAAGGGAGACCACCATGGGTAAGCGTGGACGTAAGAAGCGCGGCCGTAAGAAGAACGCAGCCAACCACGGCAAGCGTCCGAACGCCTGAGCTGGCTTACTAGCTCGAAATGCACTGAGCGGCACCACTTCTCAACGAAGTGTGCCGCTCATGCTATTTCTGTCCCGCCTCTCCGCGACTTCGGCACGCGGCTTGGGAGCCGTTGACCGCTGGGGACGCGTAGTGCGGGTTGGGCGGGACACCGATTTTGGGGGTACCCCGGGAGTTACCCCGAAGCTCACGAGATCAGTTGTCCCGCCCGAAGGCGCGAGTACTCTACTGCGGTTCGATTTTGGTCTCGACCTGGGTGAAGGTTGTCCGGATCTCCATCGTGAGGCGGGCGCGCAGGGAGTCGGGGGCACGTTCGCCGCCGCATTTGCGGTTCAGTAGCGACTTGAGCTTCTCCTCGAGGCCGTAGGCCTCGATACACGGCGAGCAGCGGTTGATGTGCTCCTGCAGCCGCGCCTTGATGGTCTCATCGCATTCGTTGTCCAGGAGCAGCCAGACGTCGGCGAGTACCGCCGTGCAGTCCATATCCATCTCGTCGCTCACTGGGTGACCTCCTGACGCGCGTCATTGCCCGACCGGTTGAATCCGCGTTCCCGCGCCACATCCGCGAGCAGCCCCTTGAGCTGCTTGCGGCCGCGGTGCAGGCGGGACATGACGGTGCCGATGGGGGTTCCCATGATCTCGGCGATTTCCTTGTAGGGGAAGCCCTCTACGTCGGCGTAGTACACCGCCATCCGGAATTCCTCGGGAAGTTCCTGTAGAGCGCGCTTGATGTCGTCGTCCGGCAGCGCTTCCAGGGCCTCCATCTCGGCCGAGCGCAAGCCCTGCGAGGTGTGTTCGGCGGTGGCGGCGAGCTGCCAGTCGGTGATCTCGTCCGTCGGATACTGCGCGGGCTGGCGCTGCTTCTTCCGATACGAGTTGATGTAGGTGTTGGTGAGGATGCGGTACAACCACGCCCGCAGGTTGGTGCCCTCGCGGAAGGAACGGAAACCCTGATACGCCTTGGCGAAGGTCTCCTGCACCAGATCCTCGGCATCGGCCGGATTACGGGTCATGCGCAGGGCAGCGCCGTAGAGCTGGTCGAGCAGCGGCAGTGCGTCGCGCTCGAACCGGCGGCTGAGTTCCTCGGTGGTTTCCGTGCTGCGCACACGGGTCTCGCCGTCGTTGGTGTCGCCGCCGTCGATGGCCTCGTCAGTTTCCGAGTCGTCATCGGGCAGGCGATCGACCTTTTCGTCGTCGCTCGTCACGCTGTTCCCTTCGATCGCCGTAGCAATTGAATCTACCGCGAGCGGGACAAGCGCCGGGAAACCGGCAGGGCGAGCGACGTCCACGGGGACGCCCGCGAGATCAGCGGGGATGTGCATCAGCATCCGCACCGGGCGTTCTTCGACCAGAACGGTCACCGACTCCTCCTTCGTGATGATTACCTCAGCGCACCGCGAGCTTTCAGCTTTCGAGTGACGCGTATGGCGTGCAACAGGCCGGGAGATCGGCATGTTCCCGAGGGCTGCGAAATCCGGTGTCGCGTCATGATGACGGCTGTTTAGGGTGTGCGCATGGCTTCCGCATCCACTCCGGCGATCAAGGCACTGGTGCAGGCGAAAGTGGAGCATCGGGTGCACGCGTATTCGCATGACCCGCACAGTGCTTCCTACGGCGCGGAGGCGGTCGACGCGCTCGCCGGGGAGCTGGGCCTGGTCGCCGGGCAGATCTTCAAGACGCTGGTGATCGAACTGGCCTCGGGCGGGCTGGCGGTGGCGGTGCTGCCGGTTCCGGCGAAGCTCTCGCTCAAGGCGGCGGCGGGTGCGCTGGGTGGCGGGAAGGCCGCGATGGCGGACAAGGCCAAAGCCGAGCGCACGACAGGCTATGTGCTGGGCGGGATTTCACCGCTCGGGCAGAAGAAGCGGTTGCCGACGGTGCTCGACGAATCGGCGCTGGAGTTCGATCGGGTGCTGTGCAGTGCGGGTAAGCGCGGCCTGGAGATCGAGCTGGCGCCCGCCGATCTGGTGCGGCTCACCGGTGCGGTGACGGCCGCGGTCACCGCGGGCTGAGGACCGTTCGAACCGTGAGCTGAGACACCCTCCCGGAAATAACTTGCCAAGACACAACTATCTCCACATACTTGCTGAGTACAACTAGTTGACTGATACAAGCAGTTGCCCGATGCAAGGAGGTGTGACGTGGCTGAAGACCCCGCGCAACCCGGCTGCCCCGTCACAGACGACGTGACGGACGCCGTCGCCAACCAGATCATTCGACTCAGCCGGCTGCGCGACCGCACCAATGCCCAGATCGCCGCCGCCACCAACGGTGAGGTCGAGCCCGCGGCATTCGCCATCCTGTTCAAGCTGATCCACAACGGACCCATGCGCTCCGGGGCACTCGCCGAGGCACTCTATTCCGACGCCTCGACCATCAGCAGGCAGGCCGCGAACCTGGTGAAACGCGGTTTCATCGAGCGCCGCGCCGATCCGTCCGACGGTCGCGCCAGCGTCCTGGCCGTCACCGACCGGGGGCGCGAGGTCGCCGCCGAGATCCGGGTACGCCGCAATGACACGCTGCGCGAGATCATGGCCGACTGGGCCCCCGGCGAACAGGACCTCTTCGCGACCCTGCTGACCCGGTTCGTCGACGGCTACGAGCACACCCGCAGCACCAAGGTCGCCGCCCTCTATCCCAAGGGCGGCTCCAGAATTCTTCCGAAAATCGATTCCGCAGAAGGTAATTCGTGACCACAACAGTCGAGCAGGAGAACGCCTCACCCGCGGGCTTCACTCACAAACAGATCATGGTCGTGCTCAGCGGCCTGCTGCTCGGCATGCTGCTGGGCGCACTCGATCAGACCATCGTCTCCACCTCGATCCGCACCATCGCCGATGACCTGCAGGGTTATTCGATGCAGGCGTGGGTCACCACGGCGTACCTGATCACCGCAACCCTGTCCACTCCGCTGTACGGCAAGCTCTCGGATATGTACGGCCGCAAGCCGTTCTACCTCGCGGCCATCACGATCTTCGTGGCCGGATCGCTGCTGTGCGCGTTCTCCACCTCCATGTACGAGCTGGCGACCTTCCGGGCCTTCCAGGGTCTGGGCGCGGGCGGTCTGATGTCGCTGGCGCTGACCATCCTCGGCGATATGGTCGGACCGCGGGAGCGGGCCCGCTACCAGGGTTACTTCCTGGCCGTATTCGGTACCTCCAGCGTGGCCGGCCCGGTGCTGGGCGGCATCATCTCGGGTCAGAACGAGATCCTGGGCATCACCGGCTGGCGCTGGGTTTTCCTGGTGAACGTGCCGCTGGGCATCATCGCCCTGGCCGTGGTGTCCCGGGTGCTGAAGCTGCCCAGGGTGGAGCGGTCCAAGGCGACCGTCGACTGGTTCGGCGTACTCACCATGGCCATCGGCCTGGTGCCGCTGCTGGTCGTCGCCGAACAGGGCCGCATCTGGGGCTGGAGCAGCACGAACTCCATCATCTGCTACGTCGTCGGCGTGCTCGGCCTGATCGGCTTCGTCGCGGTCCAGGCCAAACTCGGTGACGCGGCGCTGATTCCACTGCGCATGTTCAAGAACTCCACTTTCGCACTCGGCGTTGCCATTTCGATCGTGGTCGGTTCGGCCATGTTCGGCGGTATGACACTGCTGCCGCAGTACCTGCAGGTGGTGCGCGGGTCCAGCCCGACGCTGGCCGGTATGCAGATGCTGCCGCTGGTGGTCGGCATGATGGTGGCCTCGATCTTCGCCGGTCAGACCATCTCTCGCACCGGGCGCTACAAGATCTTCCCGCCGCTCGGCGCGGGTCCGCTGGTGCTGGGCCTGTTCCTGCTGCACTTCATCGGCGCGGACACCCCGCTGTACCTGGCCATGCTGTTCATGCTCATCGTCGGCTTCGGCCTGGGCAATCTGATGCAGCCGCTGACCCTGGCCATCCAGAACGCGCTGCCGCCGCAGGATATGGGCGTCTCCACCGCCGCGGCGACCTTCTTCCGGCAGATCGGCGGCACGCTGGGTGTGGCGGTCTTCCTGTCGATCATGTTCTCGCAGGTCGGGCCGAATATCAGCACCGAACTGCAGTCGGCGGCGACCACGCAGGAGTTCAAGACCGCGGTTGTCGAGGGTATGCACAGCAGCAACCCGGCCGAGTCCGCACTCACCAATGGTCTTGCCACCGGCGATCATTCGGCCGCGGCGAAGGTGCTCGACGACAGCTCGGTCATCCAGCAGCTGAACCCGACACTGGCGCATCCGTTCAAGGTCGGCTTCGCCAATGCCATGGACACCGTATTCCTGGCGGCCGCGGGGGTGGCGCTCATCGCGCTCATCCTGGTGCTGTTCTGGAAGGAGGTGCCGCTGCGCACCGCGGGCGGTATCCAGGCTCGGGCGCAGAAGGTCGAAGAGGCCGCGGTCGAGGCCATCGGCTAGCGGTAGCAATTCGACTGCGATAGCAACCGACCAGCAGTTTGACACGCACACATCCGGTCGCCTTCCCAAGGAAGCGGCCGGATGTGTGCGTTACTTGTGTGTGCGTGCGTTTCCCATCTCGCCAGGTTCATTTCGACCCGAGGATGTGATGTGGTTATGTCCCCCAACCAGCGTTTTCGCACCGGCGTAGTGGCCGCCTCCGGCGCGCTGCTCCTGGCGCTGGCGTCCGGCCCGCTGACGGTGGCTACGGCGACCGCCGCGCCCGTCAACCCCAACTACCCGCTCGCGCCCGATCCGAGCGCACCCGGCCAGCAACAGAAGGACGAGAAGTCGGAGAAGGCGAGCAAGCTCGGTGGCAGTGTGACGACCAAGGTCATCGACCTCGCCACGGGCGTCGTCAAATGCGGGCTGAATATCGCCCTGCCGTCCGTGAAATGCACCCTCTGACAAACTCTCGCAACTCGCGGCTCCGCAGCCCCGCGCCGGGGCTGCGCCCCCGAACCCTCGAAAGCTCCCAGGGGCTTCGCCTCCGACGCCGAACAGCTCTTCAGGGCCGGTCAGATCAGGCTGATCTGACCGGCTTTCTCGTCCAGTTCGGCCAATAGGTCCGGGCCGTTGTTGCGGACACTGTTCACCAGGGAGGGCACTGGGCGGATGAGGATGTCCGAAACCGCTTCCACCCCAGGGGTTTCCAGGAGCTCCGCCGGGGCGGGGTGATCGGGATCCAGCCAGGCGTCCCAGTGTTCCCGGGGCATGGGCAGGGGCATGCGGTCGTGGACCTTGGTCAGATCGCCCACGGCGTCGGTGGTGAGGATGGTGCAGGAGAGCAGGGGTTTGGCGTCATCGCCCAGGCTGCGATCGCGCCAGACCGACCACAGGCCCGCCATGTAGAGGCGGCCACCATCTGCTCGGGACATGAAAAATGGCTGTTTGACGGCCTTTCCGGTCGCGCCGGGCTCGGTGACCCACTCGTACCAACCGTCCATGGGGACCAGGCAGCGGCGCTTCTTCACGGCATCGCGGAAGGATGCGGTGGTAGCGGCCTTGTCGGCGCGGGCGTTGAACAGCGGTTTGCCCTTGGCCGGAATGCCGGGCTCTCCCGCCTTGCTCCACGGGGGGATCAGACCCCAGCGCATGGCCCGCAGACGTAGCGTCGCCGGATCCTCGGGATGGTCGCGGTCGTGCCGCTCCACCACCGTGAGGACCTGGTTGGTGGGAGCCACGTTGTAGTTCGGGTTGAAGCCCGTATCGCCGGTCTCGTCCAGAGCATCCAGTTCGACGGCCAGCTTGGCGGGATTCGTCGTTGTCGCGTATCTGCCGCACATGTGGACCATGCTGCCACCGCGTACCGACAAACACCCGTCTCATCATGTGATGGCGATTGACTTCAGTTGTGACCTATGAGACGTTCGTCCCATGTCTGCTACCGACACCGCCTCGATCGATCGGGACGCCACACTGACCTCCGTCAACCCCGCCACCGGCGAAACCCTCGCCACCTACCGAATCGATGACGAGGCCGCGGTGCACGCCGCCGTCGCCAAGGCCCGTACCGCCGCCGCCACCTGGGGCGCACTGACCTACGCCGAGCGCAAGCGGCATCTGCTGCGCTGGAGCAGCAAGCTCGTCGCCAAATCCGATGAGCTCTGCGCACTCATCCACGCCGAGAACGGCAAACCCCTCGACGACGCCTATCTCGAGCTCATGCTCGCGCTCGAGCACATCAAATGGGCCGCCTCGAATGCCGAGAAGGTGCTCAAGCCCAAGAAGGTCGCGCCCGGCGCGCTGATGGCCAACTTCGCCGCCCACCTGGAGCAGCGTCCACTCGGCGTCGTCGGCATCATCGGGCCGTGGAACTACCCGGTGTACACGCCCAACGGATCCATTGCATACGCGCTCGCCGCCGGTAATGCCGTGGTGTTCAAGCCGAGCGAATTCTCCACGGGCATAGGCAATTTCGTGGCCGCCGCCTTCGCCGAAGCCAATCCGGAGCTGCCGGACGGCGTCTTCGTCACCATCAACGGGTTCGGGGCGACCGGTGCGGCACTGGTGCGCGCGGGCGTGGACAAGCTGGCCTTCACCGGGTCCACCGCGACCGGTAAGAAGATCATGGCCTCGGCCGCCGACTCGCTCACCCCGGTGTTGCTGGAGTGCGGCGGTAAGGACGCGGTGATCGTGGCCGCGGACGCCGATATCAAGGCCGCCGCCGATGCGGTGGCGTGGGGCGCGACCGCCAACTCCGGGCAGACCTGCGCGGGCGTGGAGCGGGTGTACGTCGACAAATCGATCGCGGAACCGTTCATTGCCGAGGTCAAGCGGATTCTCACCGATATCAAGCCGGGCTCGGACGCCAAGGCTTCATACGGGCCGATGACCATGCCGAGCCAGATCGATATCGTGCGACGGCATATCGAGGACGCCATCAAGAACGGCGGTAAGGCCGTACTGGGCGGGCCCGAATCCATCAAGGGGCCTTTCATCGAACCGGTGATCCTGGTCGATACCGATGAATCCTCGGATGCGGTGTGCGAGGAGACCTTCGGGCCGACCGTCACCATTCGCACCGTGAACGGGATCGACGAGGCGGTCGAGCTCACCAACCGCAGCAAGTACGGGCTGGGGTCGGCGGTGTACTCGGCCAAGCATGGGCTCGAGATCGCGCGGCGGCTGAATGTCGGTTGCACATCGGTGAATTCGGTGCTCAGCTATGCCGCGATCTCCGGGCTGCCGTTCGGGGGCGTGGGCGACTCCGGGATCGGGCGCATCCACGGTGCACCCGGACTGCTCGAATTCTCGCGGCCGCACTCCATTGCGGTGCAGCGCTTCACGATTCCGGGCATGGCGCTGCTGTCGTACTCACGGACCGACAGCACCATGAAGCTGCTGCGCAAGATCGTGCCGTTCCTGCACGGACGAAACAAGTAGGGGTATCCACGCTCAGGGCCGCCAGGGGTTTCACCCCTGAAACCGCCCCCGGACATGCGGATGCGGCGCGGCCCCCGGACATGCGGATGCGGCGCGATGCCGGTTCCCTTGCGGGAACCGGCATTCCACGTCTACGGGGTTGGGGGCAGGGTCGGGGGTGTGAAGAACTCCTCCAGCGGGATCGGGCCGGTATAGCGGCGGCAGTTGCACGGCACCCAAGCTTTGAGGCCGTTGCCGATCTTGCGGAAGGTCTCGCCGTGACACTGACCCGCGTCGCGATCGTGAACCGCGAGATCGTGGCCGCAGCCGCAGAGAGCATTGGACTGGGCAGCCTTCTTGGTGGGGCGGGAGCCGAAACGGCCGAGAACCCAGCCGCCTCCGACGAGTCCGGCACCGATGAGGAGGCTGAGGGGATCAATCACCCCGCTAGTATACGTACCTATATACGTATATTGCCAGGCACGCGGGGGGGTCATTTGGTACTCGAGCGGGCGCTATGCCGGGAAATTCACACATTTCCGGCTCCTTCACCGGACGAAAGGGGCGGGGAGCCCCGCGCGGCGGGGATCATTTGGGAAGATGAGGTGTGACTTTCTGGCCCGCGCCCCATGTCCGCACTCCCGTCCACGCCAGCGTGACCCTGCCCGGGTCCAAATCCATTACCAATCGGGCCCTCATCCTCGCCGCCCTGGCCGATGGCCCGTCCACCCTCACCGGTGCGCTGCGCAGCCGCGACACCAACCTCATGATCGACGCGCTGCGGGCCATGGGCACCGATATCGAGGGCGACGGGGACACCCTCACCGTCACTCCCCCGAAGGAATTCACCTCGGCGATGGTGGATTGCGGACTCGCCGGAACGGTCATGCGCTTCCTGCCATCCGTCGCCGCACTGGCCACCGGCGATGTCGCCTTCGACGGTGATGATCAGGCGCGCGTCCGGCCGCTCGACACCATCCTGGACGCCCTGCGCGGGCTCGGCGTCGATATCGACGGCAACGCACTGCCTTTCGTGGTGCACGGGATGGGCGCGCTGCGCGGCGGACCGGTCACCATCGACGCCTCCGGATCCTCACAGTTCGTCTCCGGACTGCTGCTCTCGGCGGCCCGGTTCGAACAGGGCATCACCGTGAATCACGATGGCGCGCCGCTGCCTTCGATGCCGCATATCGAGATGACAGTGCAGATGCTGCGCCAGGCCGATGTGCGAGTGGACGCGCCCGCCGATCCGCGCAAGGCGCAGACCTGGACCGTCTCCCCCGGCCCCATTCGGGCGGTGGACTGGGAGATCGAACCCGATCTCTCCAATGCCACCCCGTTCCTGGCGGCGGCCGCCATCACCGGCGGTGAGGTGAGCATTCCGCACTGGCCGCGCTACACCACCCAGCCCGGCGATGTGATTCGCGAAATCCTGGTGCGCATGGGTGCGGAATGCCGCATCTTCGACGGGATTCTGACCGTGCACGGCCCGGATCGCCTGGCGGGCATCGATATCGACCTGCACGATGTGGGCGAGCTGACGCCGACCGTGGCAGCCCTTGCCGCGCTTGCGGATTCGCCTTCACGACTGCGCGGGATCGCGCACCTGCGCGGGCATGAGACCGATCGACTGGCGGCGCTGTCCACCGAGATCAACCGGCTCGGCGGCAAGGTCACCGAGACCGAGGACGGACTCGCCATCACACCCGCACCGCTCTCCGGCGGGCAATGGCATTCCTACGCCGATCACCGGATGGCCACCGCCGGTGCGATTCTCGGCCTGGCGGTACCCGGAATCGAGATCGAGGATATCGGCACCACCGCCAAGACCCTGCCGAACTTCGTCGGTCTGTGGGAAGCCATGATCGATGGGCAGGGCCACTGAAGCGCCGCGAGTACGACGAGTCCGATGTCCGGATCCGTCCGGGCAAGAGTTCCCGTCCCCGCACCAAAACCCGTCCGCAGCATCTGGATGCGGAGGCGGCCATGGTGGTCGCCGTCGACCGGGGCCGCTGGGGTTGCGTGCTCGACGACGATCCGGAGCATCGGATCGTCGCCATGCGGGCCCGCGAACTCGGCCGCACCCCGATCGTGGTCGGCGATCAGGTGGATCTGGTCGGCGACCTCTCCGGTAAACCGGACACGCTCGCACGGATCGTACGGGTCGCCGAACGCCGAACGGTATTGCGCCGCACCGCCGATGACACCGATCCCTTCGAACGGATCGTGGTCGCCAATGCCGAGCAACTCTTCATCGTGGTCGCACTGGCCGACCCGCCGCCGCGCTCCGGATTCGTGGAGCGCGCCATGGTTGCCGCGTATGTCGGTGGGCTGCAACCGATTCTGTGCCTCACCAAACATGATCTGGCCGCCGACTCCGAATTCGCCGCGCTATTCGAGGATTTGGATCTGACCATCGTGTACGGCGGAACCGAGGACCCCCTCGAACCGGTACTGGAGATATTGAACGGCCGACTCACCGCACTGATCGGCCACTCCGGAGTCGGCAAGTCCACCCTGGTGAATCGCCTTGTCCCCGACGCGGATCGAGCTGTCGGCGTGGTCTCCGGTGTCGGCAAGGGTCGCCACACCTCCACCCAATCGGTGGCCCTGCCCCTCGAAGTGGGCGGCTGGGTCGTGGACACCCCGGGCATCCGTTCCTTCGGCCTGGCCCACATCACCCCCGACGATGTCATCGGCGCGTTCTCCGACCTGGCCGACGCCATCGAGGATTGCCCGCGCGGCTGCACCCACCTGGGACCGCCCGCCGATCCCGAATGCGCGCTGGACAATCTGCCGGGCAAACAAGCCCGGGTAGCGGCCATTCGACTCCTGCTCACCGCGCTCAACACCAATGATCCGTGGTTCAAGGGCGTGCAGCCGACCGTCTGAACGCGGCCACGATGGTCAACGCGAACAACGCGGCCGCGAGATAGGCGAACCAGTCGCCGAACCGGGCGTACACGGTGCGGCCGGACGCCAGGGGCAGATCGGCCAGCACCGCGCGGGTGTGGTCGAGATCCGTTCCGGCGGAGGCCGATACGTGACCTCGCGGATCGCTGGCCGTCAGTTCGCCGAGTTGCGCGGCACGCGCTACCGGGATACCGGATTCGATCCCGCGAATTACCGCCATACGGCTGTGCAGCCAGTGGTCGTCGGTGAAGTCCAGCGCGGGGACGAGCAGCAATCGGGATCCGAGATTGCGGTTGTCACGCACCAGGTTCGGGCGATCGAGGTCGAAACAGATTGCCAGGGACCAGGGTTCACCCGGCACAGGCTGATAGGCGGTGCCCGGGGTGAGATCGTCCTCCAGTCCGGGGACCAGGTAATGCTTGGCGTAGATCACGCCGGAGGGGTAATCGATTGCGGCATTGATACTTTCGCCCGCACGAGTCAACACCAGACCCGCGACGATATGGATACCGCGGCGGGTGGCCACTTCCGTCATCGGTCCGGAGAGCTGCGGCAGGGTCGATTCATCTGCCCGCCAAGCCTTCTCGGGGAGTACTATGGCCCGCGCACCACGATCGGCCAGAGCTTCGATTTCGGTGAGCGCACGGGAGATCATGTCGCGGCCGTCGGCGGAATCCACCGGAATATAGTCCGGCGGTTGGGAAACCGCGACCAGCCCCACTCGAACGGTGTCACCCCGCACCGGCGTCGCCAGCCGCCAGGCCCCGAACCCGGCCACTGCCGCCACCATCGCCAGCGCCGGAATGGCGATCCGAATTCGCTGCCGCCCGGTCGAATTCACCATTGCGGCGAGCACCGAAGGCGCCAGCAGAAGCAGGAACGTAATTCCCCAAACACCGGTAATCGACACCGACTGCATGA
Organism: Nocardia sp. NBC_01503; assembly: GCF_036327755.1. NCBI lineage: Bacteria > Bacillati > Actinomycetota > Actinomycetes > Mycobacteriales > Nocardiaceae > Nocardia > Nocardia sp. NBC_01503. The sequence continues at coordinate 4,054,045 of NZ_CP109596.1, read as the reverse complement.
GCGGCAGCACGCCCGCCTGCGTATAGGCCACACTCCACCAGGCCCCGGTATTTCCCGCCAGCGAGAGTACGAACTCCAGCGTCACCCAGCCCGCGGGCAGCGCCAGGATCGCGATTGCGGGCCGATTCCGCAGCAGCAGTGCACGATTGAGAACGATCAGGGCACCGAAGACCAGGGCCGATCCGCCGAGCAGTGCGATCGTGAAGGGTGCGGGCTGTTCGAGGGTATCGCGAAAATAGGACCACAACTGGGCTTCGCCACCCAGCCACGACAGCGCTCCGGCCGCGAACGCCACCCCCGCCGAAACCCTCGGAACCAGCAGTAACACCGGCAGTGGAGCCAGGAAGGCCAACCCGGGCACGGGCCGCAACCCGGTTCCGAAGTGCCAGAGCACCCCCGACACCACGACCGCACCGAGCATGTACACGGTCTGCCGCATATGCCCCTCCTCCAATGGGATAGCACCCGCAATCCCATTCATCGTGGCGAAGGTGATTACGTTCGGCATCACCCTGGGGTACGCCCGCCATCTCACTCCCCCGTATGGGCAGCGTCATAAAAGGCGTTCTCCCACAATGTGATCGACGGGCGGGCAGCCGTGTCGTATCCCCGGCACCGAGTCCGCCGAATGACGTGGCGCCACATTGATCCCATGATTCGGTCTACCCTTGATAGGCATGGCGAATGATCAACAGGAGGGACCTCGCGCGGGCCGTCGCAGGCTGCGGCCGCGGAATCCGCTTCCGGCCGTCGGACGCGCACTCGCGCGGCGACCGATTGTCATGCGGACCGCACCCGCGGTGCGGGCATTGGAGAAGGTGACTCGGCGGCTCACCCACGGTCGGCGTGGGGTGCTGGACCTGGCCGGACTGCCCGCACTGGAATTGACCGTCGCGGGGCGCAAGACGGGGCAGCCACGTACGGTATCGCTGCTGTACATACCGGATCCGGTGGATCGGAAGGCGTATCTGCTGATCGGATCCAATTGGGGACAGCCGAAACATCCGTCGTGGTCGGCCAATCTGGCGGCCGCCGATCATGCCGAATTACACGTCGACGGTGCGCGATTCACCGTGAATGTGCGACAGCTGCGCGGGGTGGACCGGGAACGCGCCTGGGCACGCGCCGTCGCCTTCTGGCCGGGCTATGTGATGGAGCAGCGGCTCGCCGGAACCCGGATATTCCGGCTCTTCGAACTCACCAGGGCCTGAACGCCCGCCGATAGCTCGACGCCGAACATCGTTGTCACGGTATCGGATGCGGGCGCTGCCCGAACTCGCTAGATTGCCGGAGTGGATGACCATGAGCGGGGCGAATACTCGCCGCTCCTAGATGAAGACCTGGGGCCCGGCGCGCCGGTAACCCCGGAGGTGCGGGTCGGGCGCAATGACGACGGCGCGGGCCTGCCCGAGTGTGTGCGCTGCGGACGACCGGCGGCGCTGTACGTACGGGCGGTATGGCTGTCCATGCGCGCGGTCCTCAGCGGAGATACCGACGTGGACAAGATGATTCAGGTGAACGCGTGCGGACCCTGCACCGGCAGCGTCGCGGGCATGATCCTGATCAACTGGGACCCGCGACACTGGGGTGAATCGGTGAACCTGGACTGAGGATCGCGCTACAGGATTACATCGCGGGGCCGAAGCAGACCTGCTGGCCGCTCACCGACCCCCCGATCCCGCAGAGGCCGAGAATGAAGGGCAGCAGCAACCACTTCGGGTCCTTGATGATGTCCTGGATCGCCAATTCGGCCGACCCGGCGCTGCTGCCACCGGTGGTGACATCGATCGGTTGCAGTGTCACCGGTGCGGGCACGGCGGGTTCGGCGGTCGCGGTCGCGGCGCCGCTGACAATGGCGGCGGTGATCGATACGGCAGCGACGGTCGCGCGAAGTGAGCGATGCATGGGGCCATGCCTTCCAGCGGTCTTTCGTGAATAAGTGCCGGGAGCATATACACATCTGAAGTAAGAACACTTCAGATTGACCTCGAGAAAATCTGAACCCGCTGGCACACCTATGGAACGAGAGCGCCCCGGATGTCTCCACCCGGGGCGCTCCCGCACATCACACAGTCGAAATCAGCGGCGGCGCTTGGACTTCGGCGCCTTGTCCAGCTTGCCCTGGGCGCGGGCGGCCTCGCGGCGCTCGCGGCGGGTGCCGGAGTCGGAGTTACCGTCGCCGTACTCCTCGGCATCGGAGTGCACGGCACGGTGGCCGCCCTCATCCGGACCCGAGTAGCTCAGCGCGCGCGGCGCGGGCTCGTCGATTCCCTTGGCGCGCAACGCCGCCGGAGCACCATTGGCGACCGGGGCGGCCTCCTCGGTGGGCAGCGGACGATTGCCGACCGGGGACTGCAGGCCCGCGCCGACCGAGACACCGGTGGGCTGCGGCTGCTGCACCTCGACCTGGAGGTTGAACAGGAAGCCGACCGACTCCTCCTTCAAACCCTCCAGCATGGCGGCGAACATATCGAAGCCCTCACGCTGGTACTCGACCAGCGGATCGCGCTGGGCCATGGCGCGCAGGCCGATGCCCTCCTTGAGGTAATCCATCTCGTAGAGGTGCTCACGCCACTTGCGGTCCAGCACCGACAGCAGGATCTGGCGCTCGAGGTTGCGCATACTGCCCTCGCCCGCCAGACCGTCGATCTCGGCTTCGCGGTTCTCGTAGGAGGCGTGCGCGTCATCGAGAACGGCGTCCAGCAGCTCCTCGCGGGAGAGCTCACCGACCTCGCCGTCGGCGGTCTCGCCGGTGAGGTCCTTGTAGTCGATGCCGATGGGGTACAGCGTCTTCAACGCGGTCCACAGCTTGGCCAGATCCCAGTCCTCCACATAGCCCTCGGCGGTGGCGCCGTTGACATAGGCGGTGATCACATCGGTGATCATCTCCTGGACCTGACCCTCCATATCCTCACCATTGAGGATGCGGGCACGCTCGGCGTAGATGACCGTGCGCTGCTGGTTCATCACCTCGTCGTACTTCAGAACGTTCTTGCGGATCTCGAAGTTCTGCTGCTCGACCTGGGTCTGCGCGGACTTGATGGCACGCGAGACCATCTTGGCCTCGATCGGCACATCGTCCGGCAGGTTCAGGCGGGTCATGATCGACTCGAGCGCCGCGCCGTTGAAGCGCCGCATGAGCTCATCGCCCAGCGACAGGTAGAAGCGGGACTCACCCGGATCACCCTGACGGCCGGAGCGACCGCGCAGCTGATTGTCGATACGACGCGATTCGTGCCGCTCGGTGCCGAGCACGTACAGGCCACCGGCCGCACGCACCGCCTCGGCGTCCTCCTCGGTCTGCTCCTTGACGCGCTCGAGTGCGGGCAGCCAGGCCGCCTCGTACTCGGCCGGGGTCTCGACCGGGTCCAGGCCCTGCCGGCGCAGCAGAATGTCGGCGATGATGTCGGCATTGCCGCCGAGCACGATATCGGTACCACGACCGGCCATATTGGTGGCGACGGTGACCGCGCCGGGCCGACCCGCCTCGGCGATGATCTGGGCTTCCTGCTCGTGGAACTTGGCGTTCAGCACCGAGTGCGGGACACCGCGCTTGGTGAGCTGCTTGGACAGGTACTCCGAGCGCTCGACCGAGGTGGTGCCGATCAGCACCGGCTGGCCCTTCTCGTGCCGCTCGACGATATCGTCGGCGACCGCGGCGTACTTGGCCTCTTCGGTCTTGTAGATCAGGTCCGACTGGTCGGCGCGGATCATCGCCTTATTGGTCGGGATAGGCACCACGCCCAGGCCGTAGGTCTGGTGCAGCTCGGCCGCCTCGGTCTCGGCGGTACCGGTCATACCGGACAGCTTGTCGTAGAGGCGGAAGTAGTTCTGCAGCGTGATGGTGGCCAGGGTCTGGTTCTCCGGCTGGATCTCGACCGCTTCCTTGGCCTCGATCGCCTGATGCATACCCTCGTTGTAGCGGCGGCCCACCAGGATTCGACCGGTGAACTCGTCGACAATGATGACCTCACCGTCACGGACGATGTAATCCTTGTCGCGGGTGTACAGCTCCTTCGCCTTGATGGCGTTGTTCAGGTAGCTGACCAGCGGGGAGTTCGCGGCCTCGTACAGGTTGTCGATACCGAGCTGATCCTCGACGAATTCGACGCCCGCCTCGTGCACACCGATGGTGCGCTTCTTGATGTCGACCTCGTAGTGCAGGTCCTTCTTCAGCAGCGGCGCGATACGCGCGAACTCGGCGTACCACTTCGAGGAGGCATCGGCCGGGCCCGAGATGATCAACGGCGTACGCGCCTCGTCGATCAGAATCGAGTCGACCTCGTCGACGATGGCGAAGTTGTGCCCGCGCTGCACCAGATCGTCCAGCGAGTGCGTCATATTGTCGCGCAGGTAGTCGAAGCCGAACTCGTTGTTCGTGCCGTAGGTGATATCCGCGGCGTAGGCCACGCGGCGCTCGGCCGGGGTCATACCGCCCAGGATGACGCCGACATCGAAACCGAGGAACCGGTGCACGCGGCCCATCCACTCGGCATCGCGCTTGGCGAGGTAGTCGTTGACGGTGACCACGTGCACGCCCTCGCCGCTGATGGCGTTCAGGTAGGCGGGCAGCACACAGGTCAGGGTCTTGCCCTCACCGGTCTTCATCTCCGAGACATTGCCGATGTGCAGGGCGGCGCCACCCATGATCTGCACCTTGTAATGCTTCTGGTTCAGCACGCGCCAGGAGGCTTCCCGGGCGGTCGCGAAGGCCTCCAGGAGCAGCTCGTCGAGGGACTCACCCTCGGCGTAGCGCTCCTTGAACTCCTCGGTCTTGGCTTGCAACTCGGAGTCGGACAGCGCCGTGAACTCCTCGTCCAAGGCGATGACTTCATCCGCCAGGTTCGCAAGCCGCTTGACCGTGCGACCTTCACCAATCCGTAGCAACCTCGAAAGCGTCAGCGCAGGCACGGGTCTTGTAGTCCTCTGGTCGGTGTTGTCGGTAGCCCCCACCAAGGCAGGGAACGGTGCGCGCGAGCGCGCAATCACTGCCATGGTAATCCGGAGCCCAGCTTAGGTGCCGAAGTGCATGAGTGCAGGTCCGGTCAGCGGCTATCCGAGCGGCCTCCGTCATCCGGATAGTCGTGCTCCGTCATCCCGGCGCGTTTTTGGCCGGGATCCACCTCCGGCTGTGGATCCCGGCCAAAAAACATGCCGGGATGACGGGGACTTTGCTCAGCGAATGACTTTGTGTCCGAAGCTGTTTCAACCCCGCTGGCGTACCATGTACAAAGGTCCGGCGCGTAATGGCCGAACCGGGGGCGTCGGCTACGACGTGAAATATCGGGCAGTGGCGCCCGGACCGTTCCCCCAGGTGATCGGATTGCGATAGCTTGCCACCAACACCGGCGCGCGCCGCCGACGCCTCGGCGGGGGGACTTTATGCGGGCGCACGGCAGAATTAGGGAGTAGCGGGCAGCGTGATCACCAGACTGACACCGCAGGACGCATCGTTCTACCGGCTCGAATCCAGTAGTAATCCGATGCATATCGGCTCCCTCGCCATCCTGCGCAATGCGGTGCCCGCCGGAAACTCCGGGCACGCACCGCTGGATTACGACAGCCTGGTACACCTCGTCGAATCACGATTGCCGCTGGTACCGCTGTACCGGCGCAAGGTGCGCGAGATCCCGTTCGCGCTGGGCCGGCCGGTCTGGGTGGACGACGCGCATTTCGACATCACCTATCACATCCGCCGGTCCGCCCTGCCCGAACCGGGCACCGATGAACAGCTGCTCGACCTGGTCGCACGGCTGGCGTCGAGACCGCTGGACAGCACTCGGCCACTGTGGGAGATGTACCTCGTCGAGGGGCTCTCGGACGGGCGGTCGGCGGTCTTCACCAAAACGCATTCGGCGCTGGTGGACGGGGATTCCGCACTGGAGATCGGGCATGTGATCCTGGACACCTCGGCCGACCCGCGCGATGTCGCCGACGACGCCTGGATCGCGCATCGTGAACCCGCCGATCTGGAATTGCTGGTCGGGGCGGTCCTGCATCTGGCCACCCAGCCGCGCGAGGCCCTCGAGGTGATGCGCCATCACGGTGCGGAGGCGTTCGCGGTGGTCGACGCCACCGGGAAGGCCGTACAGAAGATGGTGTCCATGCTGCGGGCCGCGGCGCTGGGCGCACCGGACAGTCCGCTCAATACCCGCACCTCACGCAATCGGCGGGTGGAGGTGGTGCGCACCGATCTCGAGGATTACCGCAAGATCCGCAAGCGCTTCGACTGCTCCATCAATGATGTGATCCTGGCCGTGGTCACGGGGGCGCTGCGCAATTGGCTGCTCTCGCGCGGGCAGGTGCTCACCGAGGCCGACACCCTGCGCGCGGTCGTACCCATGTCCGTGTACGCGGACGGCGCGGAGTTGAAACCGGCGGGCGAGGTCACCTCGGTGCTGGTGGATCTGCCGGTGGGCGAACCCAATCCGGTGATCCGGATGTCCCATATCAAGCACGCCACCGAGGCGCACGCACGGCATCAACTGGGGGTGCGGGCGCGCACGCTCGTACATATGGCCGGATTCGCTCCGGCGAGCCTGCATGCCATGAGTGTGCGATCAGCGAGTACCTTTGCCGAGCACACGTTCAATCTGGTGATCACCAATGCGCCGGGTCCGCAGCAGCCGATGTACATCGGCGGAGCGCGGATGCTGGAGATGTACCCGGTGTCGCCGCTGCTGCGCAATCAGGCTTTGAGTATCGGACTCACCTCCTATGACGGGCGGGTCTGCTACGGGCTCACCGCCGATCGCGACGCAATGGCCGATATCGCGGTATTGACCGCTTCGGTGCACGAGTCGATGGAGGAGATGCTCGGTGCCTGCGTCCAGTGAGTCGTCCGGCGTGGCGAAGAAGCTACGCGTGTACGTCCCGGCCACCGTGCCGATGCTGCGGGAACTGGTCACCGACCGGGAGATCCGAGCCATCAACGACACCGCGTTCGCCGTCACGCCCGCACTGCGCGAGGCGTACGCCTCCGGGGATGACGAAGAGCTCGCCGAGGTCGCGATGGCGGAGGCGGCGCGGGCGTCGCTGCGGCTGCTGGCCGAGGACTCCGCGCTCGACGACAAGGACGACTCCGACGACGCGAGCCCCGCGCGCGGGCCGATCTTCCGCCGCGCGGTCATCGCCGCCGACGTCGACGGCGCCACGCTGCGCCCCGACCTCGACGACGCGGTGGTGCGGCTCTCCGCCGCCATCCCCTACTCGGCGATCGCCTCGGTGCACGTCGATCTGGCCGAGGCCGAGCCCACGGTGGCGAAGGCCGTGGATGTCATCGACGCCGCCGATATGGGTGATACGGACGCCGAGTTCGTCCTCGGCGATGCCGAAGACCACCAATTGGCCTGGTACGCGGCGCAGGAACTGCCGTTCCTGCTCGACCTCCTCTAGGAGCGCAGAGACAGGGGCGCTGACGCTGGGTCTTGGGGCTTCGCCCCAAACCCCGCTGCGCAGCGAGGCTGACGCCAGGTCCCGAGCCGCGCCCCGCCCCCACTGCGGCCAGAGCGCTCGGGCGCTGAGTCGTGGCGGCTCGAAGCCCCGTTCACGCTGTCGCCTTCCTCCCCTGAGTCGCGTGACCCAGCCCCGCGTAGACCCTCTTTCCTGTCTGGCGGCGACGTCGTAACCTACGATGCCGTAACCTTGCTGTGACAGCGTGCGACCGGGGTCCGAGAGGGCGTTCGGTCGTGGCGCGCGGGCATGGTGAGCAGCGATGATGCTGCGCTGTGCGGCTGCTGTCACCGCTGCGGTGGCGGGGCCTGCGACCCGTTCGGGGTCGCGTATGACGACACTGCGCTCTGAGCGCACGACCGACAGGAACGTTCGGGAAAATGGCATCGAAGAGTGGCGGATTCTCCGCGCGGGGACTCCGGGAATGGCTGGAGGCTCCGGTCTCCGAGGGCGCGACCGCGGGACGCACGAAGTTGAATGCGCTGCGTGGTGCGGCCGCACGGGTCACCACTCCCCTGCTGCCCGATGACTATCTGCATCTGGTGAATCCGCTGTGGTCCGCGCGGGAACTGCGCGGGCGCATTGTGGAGGTGCGCAAGGAGACCGCGGATTCGGTCACCCTGGTGATCAAGCCGGGCTGGGGTTTCGACTTCAAATTCGCCCCGGGCCAGTACATCGGTATCGGCGTGCTGGTGCAGGGCCGCTGGCATTGGCGCTCGTATTCGCTGACCTGCCCGCCGGATTGGACCGATCCCGAGCATAAGAGCAAGCGGCTCATCTCGATCGCGGTGAAGGCCATGCCGGAGGGGTTCCTCTCCAGCCATCTGGTCAATGGTGTCGCGGTCGGCAGTGTGGTGCGGTTGGCCGCGCCGCAGGGCGGATTCGTACTCCCCGAGCCGCCGCCGTCGAAGGTGCTGTTCCTGACCGCGGGCTCCGGTATAACCCCGGTGATGGCGATGCTGCGCACCATGGATCGGCGCGGTGTGGTCCCGGATGTGGTGCACGTGCACTCCGCGCGCACCCCCGAAGATGTCATGTTCGGCAATGATCTGCGCGAATTGCACGACAAGCACCCGAGTTTCACCGCGAACCTGCACTACACCGGCGAGAACGGCAAGTTCGCGCTGAGCGATCTGGATGAGCTGGTCCCCGACTGGCGCGAGCGCGACACCTGGGCGTGCGGCCCGCTGGGCATGCTCGACGAGATCGAAAAGCATTGGGCGACCGCCGATATCATCGAGAAGCTGCATGTGGAGCGCTTCGAGATCGAGCGTTCGGCCACCGGCGAGGGTGGCACCGTCACCTTCGCGCGCACCGGTAAGTCGGTCGAGATCGACGGTGCCACCACGCTCCTGCAGGCGGGTGAGGGTGCGGGCGTGCAGATGCCGTTCGGCTGCCGTATGGGCATCTGCCAGACCTGTGTGGTGACCATCACCGACGGTCATGTGCGCGATCTGCGCAATGGAAATGAGCGCCGGGCGGGCGACAAGGTGCAGACCTGCATCTCGGCCGCCGCCGGCGATTGCACTCTTGACGTATAACGCACACACCAGCCACCCCACGGCCGCCCTGTAACAGCTACCCTCGATGAAAGCCCCCTCCCTCCGATAACACCTTCCTCACAATTCCCCCCAAGTTCGCGGCCCGTCTCGGTTCTGGACCGAGTGGAGCGGGGGAGCGAAGCGGAGGAGCGGAGGGAGGGAAGAATCGAGACTCCCAGGGCCGCGAACCCGCCCGCTGCGAAGCGGCGGGCCAACGGCACGGCACCCGCCCGCAGCGAAGCGGCGGGCCAAAGGCACAGCACCCGCCCGGAGCGAAGCGCAGGGCAATTAGACACGGAGGATCGCCGGTGGCTATCACCGACATCAAGACGTTCGCCCACCTCACCGAGGCGGATATCGAGACCCTGGGTCAGGAGCTCGACACCATTCGCCGCAATGTCGAGCTGTCGCTGGGTGAACGGGATGCGAAGTACATTCGTCGCGTCATCCGCGCCCAGCGGGTGCTGGAGGCGGCGGGCCGCGCCACCCTGTTCGCGAGCCGGAATCGGTGGGCGTGGCTGGGCGGTACCGCGCTGCTGTCGGTGGCCAAGATCATCGAGAATATGGAGCTCGGGCACAACATCAGCCACGGGCAATGGGATTGGATGAACGATCCCGAGATCCACTCCACCACATGGGAGTGGGATATGACGGGTGCGTCGGCGCAGTGGAAGACCGCGCACAACTATTCGCATCACACCTATACGAACATCCTGGATATGGATGAGGATCTGGGCTTCGGCATCCTGCGCATGACGCGCGATGAGGAGTGGAAGCCGATCAATCTCGCTCAGCCGGTGGCGAATCTGGTGTTGGCGGCCCTGTTCGAGTGGGGTATCGCGCTGCATGATCTTTCGGCGGTGAAGGAACAGCAGGGTGTCGATCCCAAGGATTGGTTCTCCGAGCCGAACAAGGAGTTCTGGCGTAAGGCCGGTAAGCAGGTCGTCAAGGATTTCGTGATCTATCCGGCGCTGACCGGTCCGGCGTGGAAGTCCACGCTGAAGGCGAATGCCACCGCGAATCTGGTCCGCAATCTCTGGGCGTACGCGGTGATCTTCTGCGGTCACTTCCCCGATGGCGCACAGAAATTCACCGAGGAGCAGTTCGAGAACGAGACGCAGGGCGAATGGTATCTGCGGCAGATGCTGGGTAGCGCCAATTTCGAGGCGGGCCCGGCGATGGCGTTGATGAGCGGCAATCTCAGCTTCCAGATCGAGCATCACCTGTTCCCGGACATTCCGAGCAATCGGTATGCCGAGGTGTCGGTGAAGGTGAAGGAGCTGTGCGACAAGTACGACCTGCCGTACACCACCGGATCCATTGCCAAGCAATATCTGCTGGCGTTCCGCACCATTCACAAACTGGCGCTGCCGGATCAGTGGCTCAAGCGCACCTCCGATGACGCGCCGGAGACTTCTTCCGAGCGCAAGTTCGCGGGTGTCACGCTGCCGCCGCTGCCGTCCATGCCCTCGCTGCAGGATGGTCAGGAATGGCTGGCCGAGCACAATTGGACGGGTGTGGACCCGGTGACGGGTGAGCGGCGCGGCCTGCGTTCTGCCATGCAGGAGGCCAAGATCGCGCTCAAGGAGAAGGCCCGCCACGAGAAGGAAGTACTGCGCGAGGCGAAGCTGTCGCTGCAGGAAAAGGCAAGGCATGAAAAGGCTTTGCTCACCGAGAAGGCGGGGCGCCGGCGTTCGCTGAAGGATATTCTGCGCCGTAGCCGATAGCAGGTTACGATATCGAACGCAATGCGGCGTTCGACACGTTACGGATTCACTTGCCCGGAACCTACGGAGCCGTAACCTACGGTACTGTAACCTGCATGGCGATCTCGGATGTCAAGGAATACGCACACCTCACCCCGGAGGATGTCGAAGCTATCGGTGCGGAGCTCGACGCCATCCGCCGCGAAATCGAATCCTCCCGGGGCGAAAGCGATGCCCGATACATCCGCCGGGTGATCCGGCTACAGCGCGCCCTCGAAATCAGCGGACGCGGCGCGCTTTTCTTCAGTCTCTTCCCGCCGGCGTGGATCGCGGGCACGGCATTGCTCGGTACGGCCAAGATCATCGAGAATATGGAGATCGGCCATAACGTCATGCACGGCCAATGGGATTGGATGAACGATCCCGAGATCCACTCCACCTCGTGGGAATGGGACAACGCCGGTCCCTCCGAGCACTGGAAGATCACGCACAATTTCCTGCACCACAAGTACACCAATGTGCTCGGCATGGACGACGATATCGGCTACGGCCTGCTGCGCGTCACCCGCGATCAGCGCTGGAGCCCGTTCTATCTCGGCCAGCCCATCTACAACCTGCTGCTGCAGAGCTTCTTCGAATACGGCGTCGCCATCCAGCATTTGGAGCTCGGCAAGGTCGCGAAGAAGAAGTGGGCCAAGGACTCCCCTGAATGGAAGCAGTTCGAGGCCGACCGCGCGCTGGTGCTCAAGAAGATCGGTAAGCAGGCCGGTAAGGATTACCTGCTGTTCCCGCTGCTCACCGGTCCGGCGTTCTTCGGCACGCTGACCGCGAACCTGGCCGCGAATGTCATGCGCAATGTGTGGACCAACGCCATCATCTTCTGCGGTCACTTCCCCGATGGTGCGGAGAAGTTCACCAAGGGTGATGTGGCGAATGAGACGCAGGGCGAGTGGTACCTGCGCCAGATGCTCGGCAGCGCGAACATCTCCGGCGGCAAGCTGCTGCACTTCATGTCCGGCAACCTGAGCCATCAGATCGAGCACCACCTGTTCCCGGATCTGCCCTCCAACCGGTTGGCCGATATCGCGGTGCGGGTGCGCGCCATGTGCGACAAGTACGACCTGCCGTACACCACCGGTTCGCTGCCGGTGCAGTACTTCAAGTCGTGGCGCACCATCATGAAGCTGTCGCTGCCCAACAAGTACCTGCGCCGCGGCACCGACGACGCTCCGGAGACCAAGTCGGAGAAGGCGTTCGGCGGTGTGGCGAGCATCGATCCGACCACGGGTCGCCGCACCGGCCTGCGCACCGCCCTCGCCCAGGGCCGTAAGCGCCTGAGCCGTCGCGAGCCCGCCCTGGTCGGCTGACCCTCCGAAAGTACTCGCGACCGCGCCCCCACCGCTCCGGTGGGGGCGCGGTCGTATCCGGGGCCGATTCCACGGGGCGGTGCGTGGATCCCGGCCGACCGCACGCTGGGACCGGCCCGCCACCGGTATGACCGGGCTGCCTGATCACTCGGGTGGGGCCATCGGAAACGGGTGGTGGCGCGAGAAAGCGGCGAGGGTGCGGGCTGCCAGGAAGGGCCGAGGCGGGGCCTGGTTCACTGGTCGGCGTGTGTGCTGAAGGTCCCGTTACCCCTGATGAATGTCTGAGCGTCTACGACGCCATCCGTCTGCGCCGCGATGTGCGTGCGGAGTTCTCCGGGGAGGTCGTGGACGACAGCACCCTGTTGCGGATTCTGGAGGCGGCGCATCGCGCGCCGAGCGTCGGCAATTCGATGCCGTGGGATTTCATCGTGATTCGCGATCCGGCGATGCTGCGCAAGTTCGCCGACCACGTCGCGGACAAGCGGCGCGAATTCGGTGCGGCGCTGCCCGCGGATCGCTCGGAGACCTTCAATCCGATCAAGATCGAGGGGATCACCGAATCCGGTACCGGCATCGTGGTCACCCATAATCAGGCGCGCGGCGGCACCCATGTGCTGGGCCGGGCGACCGTCCCCGAAACCGGTATCTACTCAACGATTCTCGCCATCCAGAACCTGTGGTTGGCGGCCACCGCCGAGGGCGTGGGCGTGGGCTGGGTGAGCTTCTACGACACCCCGGTCCTGGCCGATCTGCTCGAATTGCCGGACCACATCAAACCGGTCGCCTGGCTCTGCGTCGGCCCGGTCACCGAATTCCAGCAGATCCCCGACCTGGAACGCCTCGGCTGGCGTACCCGCCGCCCTCTCGAAGAAGCCATCCACTGGGATCGCTTCAGCCCCGGCAACCCCTCCGAGTAGCCGATTCCACCATACGAGCAGCGCCGCTGACGGCATCGGCCGGTTACGCCAGCCGCCCCGGCATGACCCTCGCGCGGGACATACGACAGGCCCGCCGGGCCGGTCTCGGTGCGGCAGGCCTGTCGTTCGGGTGGATCAGACGCGTTCAAGGACGGCGGAGGCTCCGATGCCGCCCGCCGCGCAGATGCCGAGCAGCGCGGTGGACTTGCCGGAGCGGGTGAGTTCATTGGCCATGGTGGTGACCATGCGGGCGCCTGTCGCGCCGAACGGGTGGCCGAGGGAGACCGAGCCGCCGTGGATATTCAGTGTGGCGGGGTCGATTTCGCCTACCGCGTGGTCGCGGTCGAGGCGCTGTTTGGCCCAGTCGGTGCTCGCCAGGGCCGAGACCACGGAGAGGGTTTGGGCGGCGAAGGCTTCGTGGATGTCGACGAAATCGATGTCCGCCAAGGACAATCCGGCTTTGTCGAGGGCGCGGGGCATGGAGATGGCGGGGCCGATGAGGACCTGGTCGCGCGGGTCGACGGAGACGTAGCTCCAGGAACGGAAGGCGGCGAGCGGCTCGAAGCCGAGGGCGCGGGCCTTCTCCTCACTCATGAGCAGGACGGCCGAGGCACCGTCGGTAAGGGGGCTGGCATTGCCCGCGGTGACGGTGCCCCCCTTGGCGAAAACCGGTGCGAGCGTGGACAGTTTCTCCACGCTGGTGCCCGGCCGGACCAGGCCGTCCCGGGTGATGGTCTTACCCTCGGGCGTGGTCACCGACAACACTTCGCTGTCGAACCGCCCCGATTCGATGGCCGCGGCCGCCCGATGATGGGACCGTGCCGCGAACTCGTCCTGCGCCGCCCGCGAAATCCCGTGGATGCGAGCCATTTTCTCGGCGGATTCGCCCATGACCTCACCGGTGGTGCGCTCTTCGATCTTGGGCCGTCGCGGCACCAGGTCGATGAAGGGCGCCAATTGCGCTGCGGCCGTGAGGTAGTCCTTGGCCTTGGGCTTGCCCAGTGCCAGCGGCGCGGCGGCATGCACCACCTTCTGCGGCAGCTTCACCTCGGCATTGCTGGTGGAGTCGCTACCCCCGGCGATCATGATGTCGTACTCACCGCGCTCGATGGCGGCGGCGGCGGAGGTCACGGCCTGGAGCCCCGAAGCGCAAGCCCGCGTGACGGTGTAACCCTCACAGCCCGGATCCAATCGCAGATCGAGGGCGATCTCGCGCGCGATATTCGGTGCGGCACCGGGCAGGATCACCCCGCCCCACACGATTGCTTGGACCTCACCCTTCGGCAGTCCCGTTCGCTCCAGCAGTCCGCGCACGGCGGTATCGGCCAGGTCGATGGAGTCCATCCGCGTGTAGTCGGAGAATGCCCTGACGAACGGGGTCCGCACCCCGGACACGATGACAGCACGGCGAGCGCCCTTGGTAGCCACGGAGATTCCTTTCGAGAATGCCTTGGCTCACCAACTTACCGCGAGGTAAGAAAGAATGCGATACGCGTTGTAACAGAAACCGCAACCCACTGATCTCGGGAGATGAGGGTAACTCCCCAGCCACCTCGTACCAGGCCACCTCGCCAACCGGCGGCCCGGTACGAAAGTCGCGGGGCTCCCCGAGACCGGCAAAAGTCGCGGGGAGGCGGTTATGACAGACGGATGATGCCGTAGTCGAAGGCGTGGCGACGATAGACGACCGACGGTCGGTCGGTCTCCTTGTCCTGGAACAGGAAGAAATCGTGGCCGACGAGCTCCATCTGGTAGAGGGCGTCGTCAACCGTCATGGGGATGGCGGGATGGGTCTTGGTGCGGACGACATGACCCGGACCGGCTTCGCCGTCGAGGTCCTCACCCGCGTGATCATGCGCACCCGACGACCCGTTCGGCGACATGAACAGCGATTCGTCGATCAACCCGGCCGTCGCCCGAGACACCGAGATCGGCGTCTTGTCCCCATGATGTACGCGACGGCGGTCCTTGAGCCGGCGTAACCGGCCCTCCAGCCGCTCCACCGCCAGTTCCAGGGCGGCGTAGAAGCTGTCCGCGCAGGCTTCGGCCCGGACGACCGGACCCTTGCCGCGGGCGGTGATCTCTATTCGCTGGCAGTTCTTGCGCTGACGACGGTTGCGCTCATGTGTGAGCTCCACGTCGAACAGATAGATGGTGGGATCGAAGCGCTCGAGCCGAGAGAGCTTGTCCGCGACGTGGATTCGGAAATGTTCGGGAACGCCACCCTCACCGAGGGTACGGCCCTTGACGACTATTTCCGCCTGGGTTGCCCCGGTGGGTTGGTCGTCCTCTGGGATGAAGTCATCCAGCAGCACCGCGGTGTCTGCGTTCTTGGCTGAAGGTCGTGAAGATGTCGTCACGCGTACCTCCCGGATCTGGCCGCACAAATCGCTCACGCGGCGGGATTGAAGCGTGTGCCGATCGAAATCGCCCGGCACATCATGTCCGAGGCGCCACCTCCAAACTTCGAGTTCGGGTGTCTGATCGCCACGCTAGTTCGCCAGCGACCTGTCCGCCAGTGTTCACGCAAATTTCGAAGAATCAAGCGTGGCAGGTAACCAGCGCGGCACGAAGGGTCACTCCGGCCTCGTACAGCGCACGGGTCGATTCGCACACCGTGGCTCCCGTGGTCAACACGTCGTCGATAAGCACTACCTCGGCATTTGCCGGGAATCGGGCGCTGTCGGCGCAGCCGGGAGCTACGATGATCCGCCCTCGTAGATTGTGCTGGCGGTCGCTGGGATTCAGGCCGACCGAATCCCGCACACCCGGTCTCATACGCAGTACCCCAACCAATCGGCAATCGGGCAGCCAACTCGCCGCGACGTGCGCGGAACGCAGTACCGGGTCACCGCCGCGACGGCGGGCGGCGACCTTTCGGGTGGGCGCGGGGACCAGAATCAGGGGCCGCGAGCCGTCCCGCAAATGATCCAGCCCCCTGGCCAGGGCCACCCCCAGCGACTGTGCCAGATCGGCGCGTCGCTGCTCCTTGGCAGCGAGTACCGCGCGGCGGGGCGCGCCCCGGTAGGGCGCGAGCGCCCAGCACGGCATACCGGGATCGGCCCTGGGGCGCAGGCGGATCGGTGGTCCGGAGAGTGCGGCCGCGCAGCGCGCGCACCAAGCGGTGCCGCTCACCCCGCAGCCCCCGCAGGCGCGCGGCAGGATCAGATCCAGCAGCTCCCCCATGCTCTCCAGTGTGCGCCTAGCCGGGAACCACCGGGACCGCATTGCCGCCGAGTCCCGGAACTTCGCGCCAGTAGTATTCGCCGCCTTCGGGATTGCGGGTCAGCTCCAGCACGGCGCGTGAGTCCGCGACGTATTCGTGGTCGGGCGAGACGCTGGCGACGCGCACCGGCGGGGTGAGGTTCTGGGTGGTCTGCGGTTGAAACCCGGAGCCGTCCACCAGGACCCCCGCAACGGGGTCCACATTGCCTTCTCGCGTGACAATGACACGCTCGTCCGTCTGCCAGTCCACCGAGACGGCGTTGGTGCTCAGACCGACCGCCAGCGGCAGGGGTGAGGTGAGCGCGAACTTGCCGCCGGACTGCGGCGTGACCACCGCGACGTACACCTTGCCGTTGGCGATCAGGGCCGCGCGAGCGCCCGAGGGCGAGATGCGCAATTCGGTGATGGGTCCGCGCGGGGTGTTGGAATTGGCGGCCGCCGCGGTCAATTCGGTGATGTCGACGTCCTGTATCGAGACATTGCCGGTGCTGCGATCGTGTACGGCGCGGATCACCCGGTCGCCGTCCACGACGGCCCACGCGGAGGTGCCGTCGGACGGCCAGGACGGGCGGGTGAAGGTGCCACCGGTGGCGACCGGGAAGCCCTGTCCGTCGTAGGTGCCGATGATCAGGGTGCGGCCCGGTTCCGGTTCGGGGCGGCCGGAATTGGCGACGGCGGCGACGAGTTGCCCGTCCGGGGAGAGCGCCACCGATTGCAGGGTGTGCGTGCTGCCGAAGAAGCCGGGCGCGGCGGTGATGCCGTTATCGGTGACCGCGACCAGGGAGCCGTCGCGGACGGCGTGCAGTCCGGCGCGGTTGTGCGCGATGGCGTCCGGGCTCATGGTCTCCACGTCGGCGCGGTTCCAGCCGGTGGCGGCGTAGCGGTCGTCGAGGGGTTTGCCGTCGGCGAGCAGCAGGTACGGTCCGAGCACCTCGGCGCCCGCGAGAGTGAGTACGACCTGGGTTGCCAAGAGCTCCTTGGCCTTCGGGTCGAGCCCGGCGGCGCCGGCGAAGTCGATCTGCACCCCGCCCGAGCCGACGCCGACATTGTCGGTCTCACCATTGGCCTTGGTGATGGGGCCGCGCAGGGTCACCCCACCGGAGAGCGGATTGCGCACGGCCGGTGCCAGCGCCTGCTGTGAGCCCTCGGCGAGCAGGTCCAGGAGTCGTTGCGGCAGTTGGTCCTTGCGCGCGGAGACCCAGCGCAGGTCCGGAACCATGGCCATACCGGAGAGGTTCGGGAAGAACAGCGAGTACCGCTTGTAGGACTTGGCGAAGGCGGTCTGTTCGATGATGACGCCGGGCGGTAGTTCGTCCACCCGCCATTCGCCGTCGACCTTCACCATCTCGACCTTGTTCTCCAGGGTGCCGTCGGTGGCGCGGTAGGCGCCGTCGGCGGCGAGTTCGCCGATCTTGCGGGCGCGGATCACATAGGTGGCCGAGTCCGCGGTGCGGGATTCGCGCAGGGTGTCGGGGCGGTCCACGATGGTGGTTCCGGCGGCGTCGTCCCAGCGCACGTCGGCCGCGGGCGAGAGGAATTGCCGGGCCGCCTGATGCCGATTGGTGGGGTCGGCGGTGGCCTGGAGGAAGTCGCGCAGCAGCTGATCGGGTTCACGCCCCGAAATGGGCGGTGTCGGACCGGCACTGGTGGGTTGCCGGTCCAATGTGCCCAGCGCCTGCGGAGCCGAGGAGTCGGGTAGGTTCGCGCACGCGGTGAGGCCCATCAGGCATGCGACAACCACGAGCGCCCTCGCGAGGCGCGGCTTACCCATTCTCATGGCTTTCCGTCCCCTTGGTCGGCGAGCACGGTGTCATCGGGACTGTCCGGCGGTGTTCTGCCGGATGGGAGCGGTAACACGGTCTGCGCGCCGTCGCCGTTTTCGGATTCCGATGCGGCGGGGGCGGTTTCGAGTTCGGCGGTCGGGCTCGCCACCGGTTGTTCATAGGGTTCGGCGGTGGCGAGTTCGTAGGGTTCGCCGGTGGCCGGGTCGATGGGGTCGGCGGCGGCCAGCTCGAATTCGGTTGGGGTGGAGTCGGTGTGGTCGGTCGCGTCGACGGTGCCGATATCGAGGGCGATTTGTTCGGGGGTGATGCCGCTGCGGCTCTTGGCCGGTTCCAGTGGCAGCGGGCTGACGCCGAGCTTCTTACTGCGCACCAGCGGCAGGGTGAGGCGGAAGCTCGCGCCGACGCCGATCTCACCCCAGGCCTCGAGTTTGCCCTCGTGCAGGTTGGCGTCCTCGACACTGATGGACAGGCCCAAACCGGTTCCGCCGGAACGCCGCATGCGTGAGGGGTCCGAGCGCCAGAAGCGGTTGAAGACCAGTTTCTCCTCGCCGGGTCGCAGGCCGACGCCCTGATCGCGCACCACGATGGCGACGGCATTGGCATCGCTGTCACCGCGCATGCGCATGAGGACGGGTTTGCCCTCGCTGTGGTCGATGGCGTTGGCGAGCAGATTGCGCAGTACCCGCTCCACGCGGCGCGGATCGACCTCCGCCACAAGGGGTTCCTCGGGCATGTCGACGACGAGTTCGACACCGGATTCCTTGGCCAGATGCCGCACGGTGGAGACCGCGGCCCGCGCGCACATGCGCACATCGAGCGATTCCACTTGCAGCTCGGCCACACCCGCGTCGTGCCGGCTGATCTCGAGCAGGTCGTTGAGCAGGCCCTCGAACCGATCCAGTTCGTTCACAAGCAGTTCGGCCGAGCGCGCGAGGGCGGGATCGAGGTCGTCGCTGGAGCCGTGGATGAGATCGGCGGCCATGCGGACGGTGGTCAATGGTGTGCGTAGCTCATGGCTGACGTCGGAGGTGAAGCGCCGCTGTAGGTTTCCGAACTCCTCGAGTTGGGTGATCTGGTTGGAGAGGCTTTCGGCCATCTCATTGAACGACATGGCCAGCCTGGCCATGTCGTCCTCCCCTCTGACGAGCATTCGCTCTTTCAGGCGTCCGTCGGCGAAGCGGGAGGCGATCCGGGCGGCGGATCGAATGGGCAGCACCACCTGTCGCGTCACCAGCGCGGTGATGGCGGCGAGCAGCACCAGCAGCACGATGCCGCCGATGAGCATGGTGCCGCGCATGAGATCGAGCGAGCGTTTCTCATTGGTGAGCGGGAAGATCAGATAGATCTCCAGCGTGGGGATATCGGCGGCGGGGCTGCCGATGACCAGCGCCGAGCCGCGATAGCCGTCCGGATCGGAGACCGTCGCGAACTGGTAGCTGACCTGGCGCTCCTGCACGAAATGCCGTAGCTCGGGCGGGATCTCCTGGATCGGCCCGGCGGACAGCTCGGATTGACTGTCGCCGACCATGGCCAGCGCGGAGTCGTAACTGCCTGCCGCACCGCCGGATTGGGAGCCGCCGCCCCCGGCCAGGGCGCGGCGGGCATCCTCCAATCGGGCCAGCTGGGTGCTGGAGTCGTGCACGCCGGTGAGGGTGGCCTGCACCGTGTTCCGGGCGCGGCTCATCTCCTCGACGGCCGCATTGATCTTCGCGTCCAACAGCCTGTCGGTGATCTGCGAGGTGAGCACGACTCCGAGAATCGTGATCACGATCAGTGACAGGGTGAGGGTGGACACGACAACGCGCAGTTGCAGGGAACCACGCCAGACGTGGCCCAGTCGCTCACCTACGGTGCGGAACCAGGCCACCACTACCGCCAGCCACCGCTGAACGCGGTTTCTGGAGCCAGCGATCACGGCGGTCCGGCCTTGTAACCCACCCCGCGCACGGTCAGTACGATCTCCGGATTCTCGGGATCCTTCTCCACCTTGGCGCGCAACCGCTGGACGTGCACATTGACCAGGCGAGTATCGGCGGCGTGCCGGTAACCCCAGACCTGTTCGAGCAGTACCTCACGGGTGAACACCTGGCGGGGCTTACGAGCGAGCGCCACCAGTAGATCGAATTCCAGTGGAGTGAGCGAGATCTGCGCACCGCCGCGGGTCACCTTGTGCGCCGGCACGTCGATGACGATGTCCGCGATGGACAGCAGTTCCTGTGGCTCTTCCTCGGTGCGGCGCAGGCGGGCTCGCACGCGAGCAACGAGTTCTTTCGGCTTGAACGGCTTGACGATGTAATCGTCGGCGCCAGACTCCAACCCCAGGACGACGTCGACCGTATCGGTCTTCGCCGTCAGCATCACGATGGGCACTCCCGAATCGGCTCGCAGCACCCGGCATACATCGATACCGTTCATGCCGGGCAGCATGAGATCCAGCAACACGAGATCCGGGCGCAGCTCCCGGACCGCGGTCAGCGCCTGCGTGCCGTCACCGACGACGTGAGGGTCGAATCCCTCACCCCGCAAGACGATCGTGAGCATCTCAGCGAGAGCCATATCGTCGTCGACGACCAGAATCTTGGGCTTCATAAGACTATGTTGTCACCTCTCCGGCTCCAATCAGGCCGCCACGCCTACACTCGTGACCTGTCGGCGCACATCCAACCCTATCCGCCAACGATTTCCGCGAGCCGCGCGGCAAGTGTTGCCGGATCGTCACCGCTCCGATGCACCCACCACGTTCCGTGCCAGTTGGTTTCGGCTAGCTCACGGTAGACGGTTCCGGTGCGCCGTTGCAGCCCACCATCTTTTTCGTACGCGTCGAGTGCGCGCGTCGCGTCCTGCGCGCCGCGCGTTCGGGCGCGTTCCTCGGCGATTTCGACCGGGACATCCAGAAGGATCTGGACATCCGGGACAGGCAGGGCAAACCTCGCAAACTCCAATTCGGCTACCCAGGCCACGATTTCGCCGTCGGCGTCCTCTTTCAACCGGGCCGCCGAATAGGCGGCATTGGAGGCCACGTAGCGATCCAACAGCACAATGTCATTGTCCGCCAGCAATTTCGAGAGTTCCGCGCGCGCGTCGGCGCGATCGCGGGCGAACAGCAATGCCATGGCGTTCACCGAATCGGCGAGATCACCGTGCCGGCCGCGCAGCGCCTCCGCCGCGAGATCGGCGTATACCGAGACTCCGTACCGCGGAAACGCCAGTGTCGCCACGCGTAGACCGCGGGCGCGCAGATCCTTGATGACGGCATCGGTCAGCGTGCGTTTACCCGCGCCGTCGAGCCCTTCCACCGGAACCAGCACACCCATGGCCGCGAGCGTACCGAATGCACCCGGGTGCGGGCTCCCGTGGTAACCGCTCGAATGTCGCTATAGTCCGGCCATGACTTTCGGAAATGTTAAGTCATCCCAGCTCAAGCGCGCTTTTGCGGTCTTCGGAGTGGCCGTTGCCGCCGCCGGATTGACCGCCTGCGCGGGCTCGGACGATTCCGGCTCCACCTCGGCGAACTCCGGCACGCACGCCGATCCGCAGCGCGTCTTCGATCTACAGGCGCATCGCGGCGGGCGCGGTATGACCATCGAGGAGTCGCTGCCCGGTTTCGCCAAGGCCATCGAACTGGGTGTCGGCACGCTCGAACTCGATATCGTGCTGACCGAGGACAAGGTCCCGCTGGTGTGGCACGATCCGAAGATCCTGCCGGAGAAGTGCTCCGATACCGCGCCCGCCTTCATCGACGATCCGCAGTATCCGTATGTCGGAAAACTCGTGCACGACCTCACCTCCGCGCAGATCGACACCCTCGACTGCGGTAGCAAGCTCGCGGGTTTCCCGGAGGCGCAGGAGCTGCCGGGCAATCGGATCGCCCGCCTGCCCGAGGTCTTCGATCTGGTGCGGAGCTACCCCGGCGCGTTCGACGCGCTGCGGTACAACATCGAAACCAAGCTCGAGGCCGAGCATCCCGAACAATCCGCCACCCCAGCCGAATTCGTGGATGTCATCCTCGGTGCGATCAGCACCGCCGGAGCCACCTCGAAAGTCGAGATCCAAAGTTTCGACTGGCGCAGCCTGCCCTTGGTGAAGGCCGAGAACCCCGCAATACCCACGGTCGCCCTCTACGACGACACCACCTTCAAACCGGACAGCATGTGGCTCAGCCCCATCCGCTACGCCGACCACCCCGATGACCCCTTGGCGGCGATCAAAGCCCTCGGCGCGGACATCTCCTCCCCCGCCTACGTGAACCCCTGGGACAGCGAAGCCAAGGTCGGCGACCCCAACTTCACACTCACCACCACCGAGGCATATGTGGCCCGCGCGCACGCCCTGGGCCTGAAGGTCATCCCCTGGACGGTCAACGACAAGCAGACCATCGCCCTGGTGCTGGACCAGGGCGTCGACGGCCTCATCACCGACTACCCGAACCGAGCGCGCGAGGCAATGAAGGAAAAGGGCTACCTGCCGCCCCCGTCCTTCCACAAGTGAGCAAAACTGAAACGAACGCGATTCATCTCTTGTAGGGTGCGACGCACTGGTTCCCCCTGCAAGGAGCACACCTGATGAATTCCCGTCTTGCGCACCACCTCCCGCGTGCCGCCGTCGGCGCGTTCGCGATCGCCGCGGCCATCGCCACCGCCGGCACCGCCGCCGCGGCCCCGGTCACCCTCGACCCGGTAGCCACCTCCTCCCCCACCGGTTCGGCCGACTCCGGCTCCGGCGGTTCGGGTTCGAGCAATGTCGGCGGCACCGGCTCCAGCGCAAGCGAACTGATCAACGCCGCCATCTGCACCCTCAAGGGCGGCAAGTGGGTCCCGATCCTGGACATCTGCCTGTAGTCGAGGCTGCCTCTCGACCACAGAAACGGCCACCGCTCGCCCAAGCGACCGGTGGCCGTTTCGCATGCGCGAGACGAGCCGTCGATCTGTAGCCTCGAAGCGTGACCGACCCGTCGATCGACCACAGCCGACTCCCGGAACGGCTCACCTGGGAAGAGTTCGTCGCGCTCCCGGAGGAGCTGGCGCAACTGGTCGAGGGCCTCGAGCACGGTCGAGTTATCTGGGCGCGGACCGGTCCGCGCCGTAACCAGCGGGCGGCAGTGCGCTTCCGCAACGCACTCGAGACCGCGTGGTCGGAAATTTCCGGCGGCTCACCGGGGCAATGCTACGAGGCCGACAGCGAGCAGCCGATCTTCTTCACAGGCAAGGACGACTTCCTCAAACCGGACTTCATCCTCTATCGCTGTCTGCCGACCGACGAGGACGACGTCCCGGCGGCATCCGTGGTCATCGCGGGTGAAGTCCTGTCCCCATCCAATTCGGTATTGGACATGGCACGCAAGACCCAGCGGTACGCCGAGGCCGGGATCCCCTGGTACTGGGAGGTCGAGCCGAGCAAGGAGTCCGTCCGCGTGCGAATCAACGCGCTGCTGCCGGCGTCCGAACACCGCCCCGCCGGGGTGACACCGCTCCGGCCGTACCACTACGAACCGGTGGCGTCATGGGAAGGTGCGGGCGATCTGGCATACCACCTGCCATTTCCGTTCCGCATCCCCGCCGCAAGTCTCGCTTACACGCCAGGATCATCCAACCAAGCCGGCGGGTAATCCCACGACAGTCGAGACCAGATTCGCCGGACACTCCCCTTTCGACCACGTTCTGCGGTCTCGAGCCGGGTGCACGGATCGACACCGCCGAAAGAATCTTCGGGATAGGCGATCCGATCGCCTCTGTCGTTGTCGAGCGCGTCGACGACCGCGTTCGTGGCGGCGTTCCGAATCTTGCACAGGGCGTCGAGCGCGTAACCCGGCTGCATACCGTAAGCCTGCGGCGAAAACGCCTGCGATTGTTGCGGATACGGTTGCCCGTGACCCGAAAATCCCTGCTGCATAAGCGGTCTTCCCCCTCCAGGAACAACTCCAACCCGCACCGATCTTGGCCGGGTTCGAGCAGCCTGTCCAATCAGCCCGCAGCCCTGGAATCAGACCGGAATTGCGGTCGCGGATGAGCCGCGACCGGGCATGGCCGCGAAACCAAAGGCGCGCGGGACAGAAACGACGATCGGGCCGGTCGCGTAGGCGACCGGCCCGATCAGGTTGTGCTACAGCGTGTTCGGCTCAGTAGCGGTAGTGCTCGGGCTTGTACGGGCCTTCCACGTCCACACCGATGTACTCGGCCTGGTCCTTGGTGAGCTTGGTGAGGGTGCCGCCCAGGGCCTCGACGTGGATCTTGGCGACCTTCTCGTCCAGGTGCTTGGGAAGGCGGTAGACCTCGTTGTCGTACTCGTCGGGCTTGGTCCAGAGTTCGATCTGGGCGATCACCTGGTTGGAGAACGAGTTCGACATGACGAAGGAGGGGTGGCCCGTCGCGTTGCCGAGGTTCAGCAGGCGGCCTTCGGACAGGACGATGATGGCGCGGCCGGTGTCCGGGAACGTCCACAGGTCGACCTGGGGCTTGATGTTCAGGCGCGCAGCGCCCGAACGCTCCAGGGCGGCCATATCGATCTCATTGTCGAAGTGGCCGATATTGCCCAGGATGGCCTGGCCCTTCATCGCCTTCATGTGATCGAGGGTGATGATGTCCTTGTTGCCGGTCGAGGTGACCACGATGTCGGCATCGGCGATGGCCTGCTCGACCGTCACGACGTCGAAACCGTCCATCAGGGCCTGCAGCGCGTTGATCGGGTCGATCTCGGTGACCTGGATGCGCGCGCCCTGGCCCTTGAGCGATTCGGCGCAGCCCTTGCCGACGTCGCCGTAACCGCAGATCAGCACCTTCTTGCCACCGATGAGCACATCGGTACCACGGTTGATGCCGTCCACCAGCGAGTGGCGGGTGCCGTACTTGTTGTCGAACTTGCTCTTGGTGACCGAGTCGTTGACATTGATCGCGGGGAAGGTCAGCTCACCCGCGGCGGCGAACTGGTACAGCCGCAGCACACCGGTGGTGGTCTCCTCGGTGACACCCTTGACGCTCTCGGCGATCTTGCCCCACTTGCCCTTATCGGCTTCCAGGCTCGCGCGCAACAGGTTCAGGAACACCTTGTACTCGTCCGAATGCGTCTCGTCCTCGGGCGGAACCACACCGGACTTCTCGAACTGGGCGCCGCGCAGCACCAGCATGGTCGCGTCACCGCCGTCGTCCAGGATCATGTTCGCGGGCTCGCCCGGCCAGGTGAGCATCTGCTCGGCGGCCCACCAGTACTCCTCGAGGGTCTCGCCCTTCCACGCGAACACCGGGACGCCCTTGGGCTCCTCCTCGGTGCCGTTGGGGCCCACCACGATCGCGGCGGCGGCGTGATCCTGGGTGGAGAAGATATTGCAGGACGCCCAGCGGACCTCCGCGCCGAGCGCGACGAGGGTCTCGATCAGGACGGCGGTCTGCACGGTCATATGCAGCGAGCCCGAGACGCGCGCGCCACGCAGCGGCTGCACATCGTGGTACTCGCGGCGCAGGGCCATCAAACCCGGCATCTCGTGCTCGGCGAGCCGAATCTCCTTGCGGCCGAACTCGGCCAGTGACAGATCCGCCACCTTGAAATCGATCCCGTTGCGGACGTCGGCGGTCATCATGCTGCTCACTGCGGTCGTCATCTGCCTCTCCTGGTCGGCCTGCTTCCCCTGGCAAGGCTAGTCGGTGCCCGGGGTGGGCGACACACGACGGCAGGGTCCCGCCCTCGAAGGGTGGGACCCTGCCGTTTGCCCGGACGAATCAGATCAGGCCGCCGCCGCCATACCGTCACCGTGCTGGGCGAGGAGTCGCTCGCGTTTGCGGGGTTGGATGTTGGCTCGCGAGATGTCCCCGCCGTAATGGGCGAGGAGTCGCGTATCCATGACGTAGCGCCATAGCGGCGGGAACAGGGCCAGCAGGATCATGGTGGCGTATCCGGCCGGAAGCTGCGGCGCCTCCTCGGAGGTACGCAGAGTCTGGTACCGCCGTCCCGGATTCGCGTGGTGATCGCTGTGCCGCTGCAGATGGAACAGGAAGATATTGGTGACCAAGCGGTCGCTGTTCCAGCTGTCACGCGGTGAGCACCGCGCCCAATTGCCATTGGGTCGCCGTCGCCGCAGCAACCCGTAGTGCTCGACATAGTTCACGGTCTCCAGCAGCGCGATGCCGATCACCGCCTGCAGCAGCAGGTACGGCAGGATGCGCAGCCCGAATCCGCCCAGCAGCGCGCCGAACAGCACCACCGTCATGCTCCACGCCTGCAGCACATGGTTGTGAATGCTCCACCAGCCGTGCCCTTTTCGCCGCAGTCGCGCCCGCTCCAGCTTGATGGCGGAGCGGAATCCGCCGATCACGCTGCGTGGCAGGAACCCCCACAGCGTCTCGCCCATGCGCGCACTCGCGGGATCCTCCGGGGTGGCGACGCGCACGTGATGGCCGCGGTTGTGCTCCACGAAGAAATGCCCGTAACCCGACTGCGCCAGTGCGATTTTCGACAGCCAGCGCTCCATCCGCTCCACCCGGTGCCCGAGTTCGTGCGCGGCGTTGATGCCGATACCGCTGACGAAGCCGAGGGTGGCCGCGAGCCCTAGTTTGTCGATGACCGACAGGTCGTCACCCGCCCACATGACGGCCGCGATGAGTAGGCCGATCAACTGGACGGGCAGGAACATGTAGGTGCACCACCGGTAGTACCGGTCGTTGCTGAGTAGCTCGTAGTCCTCATCGCGCGGATTGCTGCCGTCTTCCCCGACGACCCAGTCCAGTACGGGTATGACAATCAGAACAATGATGGGTCCGATCCACCAGAACACCTCGGCCTTGGTGTGCAGCACCAGCTGTGAGGGCAACAAAGCACTCGCAGGAGCTATGAGCCCCAACACCCACAGGTGTCGTTTGGGATCCGGCGAACCCGACCGTTTGCCGACCATTTGCACGTTTGCCCCGCTAATTAGATACCTCAGAACTTCGCAGGTAGATATGTACAGACTCTATCCCCGTTACAACACCGATCCGCGGCCAAAGGTGGCAACTGTTACACCGAGATGAATCGCCACCCGGGCAACTGACCATGTGATGGCAGTCACCGCACATCACAGGCAAACCGGTGGTGAATCGGAGCTCAATGCAACCACACGTAGCGAACCTGTGGCCGCCCCGTGCGACCGTAGTCCGTCCGGCGTTCCACCACGCCGTCTTCGGCCAGACGTTCCAGGTATCGCCACGCGGTAACCCGCGAAACGCCGACGACTCGCCCGGCCTCGCCCGCCGACACCCCTTCGGGCGACGCGCGCACCGCCCGCGAGACCTCCTCCATCGTCTGCGGCGCAATGCCTTTCGGCGAGGTGGCTCGCTGATCCGGCGTGCGCAGTACCCCGAAGGCTCGGTCGATGTCCTGCTGCGAGAGCGCCGCCTCCCCCGCGGGCAGTGCCGCCCGATACTCGAGATAGCGCTCGAGCTTCTCGCGGAATGCCGAAAAGGTGAAGGGCTTCAACAGATACAGCACCACCCCGTGTGCGACGGCCGCGCGCACCATGGCGAGATCGCGCGCGGAGGTGACGGCGATGACGTCCGGGCGCGGCCGGAGCCCCGCCAGAGCCGCCGCGACGGCCAGACCGCTCATATCCGGTAAACCGATATCCATCAGGACGAGGTCTATCGAATTGTCACCGCGCTGTGACCTTCCGGCGGCGGCGATGGCATCGCGTCCGGTATGCGCGACGGCGACGACCTCGAATCCGGGCAGGCGTTCGACATAGGAGCGATGCGCCCGCGCGATAGCCGGATCATCCTCCACGATAAGCACTCTGATCATGCGCATCCCTTAGGCATCGCCGGTCTCCGTCTCCTCGGCGGCCGCCTCGGGTAGCGAAAACCGCACCACGACAGCGGATTCCGGCTCACGCCCGGCGTTGAGTTCGCCATCGTGCCGAGCCACCAGACGGCGGACCAGCGCCAATCCCAAACCGTGGTGGTCGGTTTTCGTGGAGTAGCCACGCTCGGTGGCGCGGCTGAACAGCTCCTCGGACATACCGGGTCCGCTGTCGGCAACCCGGACATACAATTCGGTCTCGTCCCGGCGCACGGTCACCTCCACCCAGGCGTCCTCATCGCGACCTACCGCGTCCAGGGCGTTGTCGACGAGATTGCCGAGCAGCGTGACCATTTCGTGCGCGGTGAGCGGTTCGGTGGAGTCCAGCAGGGTGTCACCGGTGATGGTCAGCTCCACCCCGTACTCGGCGGCCTGTTCGACCTTGCCCAGCAGCAGTGCCACCACGGCGGGTTCGGCGACCGAACCGGTCAGCCGGTCGATGAGCGCCTGGGAGAGTTCGAGTTCCGCGGTGGCGAAGGCGACGGCCTCGCGGTGGCGGCCCAGTTCGACCATGGTGACGACCGCGTGCAGCCGATTGGCCGCCTCGTGCGCCTGCGCGCGCAGCGCGTCGGCGAAACCGCGGACCGAGTTCAATTCACCCAGTACATCCCGCAATTCGGTGTGGTCGCGGAGAGTGAGCACGGTGCCCACTCGGCGTCCGCTGTACTCGACCACATCCTGATTCACCACCAGGACGCGGTCGGCGGTGACATGCATTTCATCGCGCACCACACCGGATCCCAAGCGTTGCAATGAGATGGGCAGGTCGGTACGACCAACCGGTCCGTCCGGAAGTTCGAGCAGCCGCCGCGCCTGATCGTTCACCACCTCGGCCCGCTCACCGGCCTTGTCGAAGACCAGCAGACCCTCGTGCACCGAATGCAGCACCGCGTCGTGATGGTCGTACAGGGCGCGCAGTTCCGCGGGTGCGAGTCCGACGGTCTGGCGTAACAGCCTGCGCCGCAACAGCAGTGCGCCCAGGGTCGCCAGCACCAGACCGGAGGCGGCCGCGATGAGAATCATCGGCAGCTGCTCGGTGACCTGTGCGCCGATATGGGTGCGGGTCACGCCCGCCGAGACCAGCGCGACGATCCGGCCGTCCGCATCGCGCACCGGAGTGACCGATCGAATCGACGGACCCAGAGTGCCGGTGAAGGTTTCGGTGAAGGTCTCCCCCGCCAGCGCCCGTTCGATATTGCCGCTGAACGGTTTTCCGATGCGCTGGGGATCGGTATGGGTGTACCGGGTGCGATCCGGTGCCATCACCACGATGAAGTCGACCTCGGTCTGCGTGCGAATGGCCTCGGTGACCGGTTGCAGCAGAGCCGTCGGATCCGGGCTCCGCACCGCCGCGAGCGTCGAGGGAGCCCGCGCGACCGCCACCGCGATGTCGGTGACCCGCGCGCGGGTGGCGGCATCCTGCGCATGCCGCGTCTGCAGCACCACCAGCGCCGTACCGACGCAGATGACCACGGCCAGCACCACCAACTGCACCACGAACGCCTGCCCCGCGACGGTGCGCCCGCGTCTGGGCACACCCGGGTCCGTTCTCCGACCGATCACCGCACCTCCGTGAACAAAACTTACGAAACAGTGACCGGCGTCACTGCTCCAGGACATCATTCTTCACACAGTGGGGTGAGCGGGCTCACACCAATGGAAGACGTAAGGACCGGACCAACGCATGAGTACCACGACACCGACCGCCCACCGGCGCGACCGCACGCATTGGCTGTACTTGGCCGTCATCGCCGCCGTACTGGCGGGCATTCTGGTCGGCTGGCTGGCACCGGGGTTCGGCAAACAGGTGGGTGAGCTCGGCACCCTGTTCGTGAACCTGATCAAGATGATGATCTCGCCGGTCATCTTCTGCACCATCGTGCTGGGTATCGGTTCGGTGCGGGCCGCGGCGAAGGTCGGCAAGGTCGGCGGAATGGCGCTGGCCTACTTCCTGATCATGTCGACGGTGGCCCTGGCGATCGGTCTGGTGGTCGGCAATCTGCTGCATCCGGGCAGTGGGCTCGATATCGCCGGGCACGCCAAGGAGACCGCCAAGTACGTGAAGGACGCACAGGGCGCGGGCGGCACCTGGGACTTCCTCAGGGACATCGTGCCCACCACGCTGGTCTCGTCACTGACCACCGGCAAGGTGCTGCAGACGCTGTTCGTGGCACTGCTGGTCGGCTTCGGCATCCAGGCCATGGGCGCGACCGGCGAACCGCTGCTGCGCGGTATCGGACTGGTGCAGAAGCTGGTGTTCCGAATTCTCACCATGATTCTGTGGCTGGCGCCGATCGGCGCGTTCGGCGCGATCGCGAATGTGGTGGCGCGCACCGGACTCGACGCGGTGAAGGAGTTGGCGCTGCTCATGGTGGCGTTCTATCTCACCTGCGTGGTTTTCGTCTTCGGCATTCTGGGCACACTGCTGCGCGCGGTCTCCGGGGTATCGATCTTCAAACTGGTGCGGTACCTGGCGCGGGAATACCTGCTGATCGTGGCCACCTCCTCCTCGGAGTCGGCGCTACCGCGCTTGATCGCCAAGATGGAACATCTGGGCGTGGAGCGCTCCACCGTGGGTGTCGTTGTGCCGACCGGGTATTCGTTCAATCTGGACGGCACCGCCATCTACCTGACCATGGCCACGCTCTTCGTCGCCGATGCCATGCACAAGCCGCTGTCCTGGACCGAACAGCTCGGCCTGCTGATCTTCATGATCGTGGCCTCCAAGGGCGCGGCCGGTGTCACCGGCGCGGGTCTGGCCACCCTGGCCGGCGGTTTGCAGAGCCATCGCCCCGAACTGCTGGACGGTGTCGGCCTGATCGTCGGTATCGACCGGTTCATGTCCGAAGCCCGTGCGGTGACCAACTTCTCGGGTAACGCGGTCGCCACCGTCCTCATCGGCACCTGGACCGGAACCATCGAACCCGCCCGGGTGCGGGCGGTCCTGGACCGGCAGTTGCCGTTCGACGAAACCACCATGGTCGACGATCACCCCGAGGCCGTCCCGATGGAGAAGAGCCCGGTTCCGGCGTAGCTGCCCGCGATCACCGCCGGAACCAGAATCGCTGCGGCGCAATGCCGTACCGCCGCAGCGCAGCAGTCCCGCACCCTCGCCTCCGCGATCTCGAGGGTGCGGGACTGCGTCGTCTCAGCCGACCGGAACGGTATCCAGGGCGAGGGTGGCGGCGATGGCCTTGGCCAATTCGCCACCCTTCACGGTGAAGTGCCGCGAGTAGTAGGTCAGATGCTCCTCGTGCTCATGGAAATGATGCGGGGTGAGCACCGCCGAGAAGACCGGCACATCGGTGTCCAACTGGACCCGCATGAGCGCCTCGACCACGGTGGCGGCCACGAAATCGTGCCGGTAGATACCACCGTCGACGACCAGCGCGCACGCGGCGACCGCGGCATAACGACCGCTCTTGGCCAAACGCTGTGCCTGCAAAGGGATTTCGAACGCGCCGGGCACCTCGATCACATCGACCTCGGGGTATCCGCGTTCGGCCAGACCCGCACGGGCGGCCTCGACGGCATTGTCCACGATCTCCGCATGCCAGCGCGCGGCGATGACGGCGATCCGACGGGACTCGGTGATGGGTGACATGAGTATCTCCTGTTCGCGTTGTCACCCAGGGCATGACGACGCGAACACGCCCAGCCGCGAGCGCGGACAGGTGCGAACCGTCGCGTTCTCTTTCATCCGGACTGTGACCGTCGGCTCCGGAATCACACCGGGATCTGCTGACCCGCACCATCCGAGGATGGCGCGGCGCTCGCGGGCTCATGCGTGCCGGATAGGCCGGACGCCATGACCGCCGGTGGGGATTTCCACCCCGCCCTGAGAACGTCTTACGGTTTCGGACTCTAGGCGCTGGCCCGGCCGGAATCAATGTGACGACGGCCGGTGCCCCGCTCACCGGTCAGTACAGCAGCACGTCCGCATCGGCGGGCAGCGCATCCACCGGCCACCAGCGCAGATCGGTGGATTCCGAACTGCGCACGGGGACAGCGCCTTCCGGCGCCTTGATCTTGAACAGCAGATCCAGGTGCCGGGTGGGCACGCCCAGCGAGCACTTGATCGGATGGGCCTGCGCTCCGTACAGACCTGGCTCCAGGGTCAGCCCCGCGATCCCGGACTCCTCGGTGGCCTCCCGGAACGCGGCGGCCGCGACCGTATCGTCGGACTCCTCGCAGTGCCCGCCGAGCTGAATCCAGCGACCCACGCGCGGGTGCAGCGTCAGCAGCACCCGCGATTCGTCATGCGAGAGCACGATCGCCGAGGCGGTGATATGCCCCGCCGCATGCTCGCGCAGGCATCCACGCGGCGCGGACCCCAGAAACGCCAGCATCGCCTCACGCAGCGACTGCTCGGGACCCGTTGCCGGAGCCCAGGTTTCGAGCAATTCCACCGCCGACTCGTGCAACGACTCCGCGCTCACAGGTGGGCTCCCGTCCTGATCAGCCGGCGCGCCACACCCGCCCGGTCATCCCGGCGCGCCACACCGACCCCGTCATCCCGGAACGCTTCTTGGCCGGGATCCACAGCGCCGATCACAGCTCCACCAGTCCGATCCCCGGCTCGCGCGGATCACGCGGTACGAGCTCCTCCAGTGGGTAGCCGATCGCTATGGCTCCCAGCGGATTCCAATCCGAGGCGAGACCGAGCACCTCACGGGTGATCTCCGGGGCGAAGATGGTGGAGCCGATCCAGCAGCTGCCGACGCCCTTGGTGGCGAGCGAGACCAGCAGACCCTGTACGGCCGCGCCCACCGCCACATTGAACATGGTGGCCTCGTTGGCGCGGCGGCGTTCGTCCGGATAGTCGTGCGCACCGTCGGGCACGCAGAACGGGATGATCACCTCGGGGGCGTCGAACAGGATGCGGCCCCGCGAGACTCGCTTCTCCGCGCGCTCGGGCGAGAGCCCGTCACCGGCGAGATCCTGGTGCCACTTCTGCGCCATGGCCTCGAGCAGTCGATCGCGCAGGCCGCGCTCGCGCAGCCAGACGAAGCGCACCGGGCGGGTGTGATGCGGGGCGGGAGCGGTGAGCGCCTCACCCACGGCAGCCCGAATCACCTCGGGATCGACTGCGGCATCGGCGAATTGGCGCACCGAGCGGCGCATGAGCAGGGCCTCGCCGCGCCCGCGCGCGATGGCCTCCTCGGTGCCGAGCCAGAACAGGTCCTCCGCGCCGCGGCGCAGCAGATCGACCGCGCCGGAGCCGTCGTCGGTGTACTCGAGTCCGCGCACCACCGCGACCGGGACCGCACCCAGTTTGCCCTTCACCAGATCCGCGGCCGCGGCCAGTTCATCTGCGATGGCGACCAGGGTGACGTGCAGTTCATTGCCTTGCCCGTCGATGGCGCCGTCGTAGTCGTGCATGACCATCAGTCCGGAGGATCCGATGGCGGCGTCGATCTGACCGTTGCGCCAGGCCCGGCCCATGGTGTCGGTGACGACCACGGCCACCCGCACGCCGAGGCGTTCGGCGAGCGCGGTGCGCAGCGCCTTGGCGCTGGCGTCCGGATCGACCGGCAGCAGCACCAATTCGCCCTTTTCGACATTGGAGCCGTCCACACCGGAGGCGGCCTGCACGATGCCGAGCTTGTTCTCGGTGATGAGGGTGCGGTTCTTGCGCGCGAGCACGCGCACCGCCTCCTGCCGCACCAGTTCGCGGCGCGCCGCATCGCGCTCCTCGGGATCGACGGGCGCGCTGACAATGCGCCCCTCGACCTTCGAGACGATCTTGCTGGTCACCACCAGCACATCGCCGTCCCGCAACCAAGGCGCTTGTGCCGCAATATGTTCGGCGATGTCATCGCCCGGCCGGAACTCCGGCAGCCCGGTGATCGGCAAAATGCGCAATTCGCCGCCCGACGCATGATCGCCGGGCGTTGCGGCCGGGCCCGGTACGGGAAGGCCGTCGGGCGCGTTCGATTCTGTGGTCACGCTGTCACTCCCGCGAAGTTTCGCATTCCCGTTGGCGCACTCATGGTTTCACGCCCGCGATATCCAGGGCCTGACGCACCATTTCGGCGGTGGCGGCGGGATCGGACATGAGCAGCGGGACGCTGCGCACCTCGACGCCGGGTACCTCGGCGGTATCGGTGCTGTGAATGAGCCAGCCGTCCAGGATGCCGGTGCCGGTGCGCGCGCCGTAGTGGTTGCCGACGGCCTCGGCGCTGGTCTCGACACCGATCACGGAGAGGCATTCATCGGCCATGCCGCGCAACGGTTTTCCGTCGATCACCGGCGACAGGCCGATGATCTTGGCGGTGGTGGTGCGCAGCGCGCCCCGGATACCGGGCACGGCCAGGATGGATCCGACGCTCACCACGGGGTTCGAGGGGGCCAGAAGAACGACGTCCGCGGACGCTATGATTTCCGTCACACCGGGAGCCGGTTTTGCTTGATCCGCCCCAATAGTCACGAATCCATGGGTCTCTACGTTTGCTCGGTATCGCACCCACCACTCCTGAAAATGGATCGCGCGACGTTCGCCAGGACTCTCCGGGTCCCCGATAACAACGTGCGTTTCGGACCGATCGTCGGTTGCGGGCAGCAACCGCACACCGGGCTCCCAGCGTTTACACAGGGCCTCGGTCACCGCGGAGAGCGGGTACCCCTGACGCAGCATTTCGGTGCGAATGAGATGGGTCGCGATATCGCGATCACCCAGTCCGAACCAATCGGGCTGAGCGTTGTATTTCGCCAATTCCTCTTTGGCGTTCCACGTCTCGTTCGCATGCCCCCAGCCGCGTTCGGGGTCTATGCCCCCACCCAGGGTGTACATGCAGGTGTCCAGGTCAGGACAGATGCGCAGACCGTGCATCCAGACGTCGTCACCGACATTCACAATGGCGGTTATCTCGGCCCCGGGGACCAGTGCGCGCACGCCCTGCAGGAACCGAGCGCCGCCTACTCCGCCGACCAATACCGCGATCCGCAGACCGGTGCCGGGTGCGGTGTCCGCTTGTTCTCGAGTCACATCCGCACAGCCTATGCGGTTCGGGTGCGGACACGCCCCATGGGATATTTGCTGTGAATTTGCTGTCTGATCTGCGGGAACCTTCCCGAACGGGGTCCGAGATGGTAACGGAATAGCTTCGGCGGCTTGACCATCGCCACGCCCGGCGTGTCTAATCACAGGCATGTCATTCCGGGTCCGCGCGAGAGCTCAAGGCGCGGACGGTATTTCGAACAGGCGTTCGTACATTCGGAATGGCGAACAGCTCGGGGATGGCCGCGGGACTACGTCGCGGTGTTGGGCCGTCGGTGGGATCGGTTCCGACGGATTAATCATTCTGCGCTAACACACAGTGAGGAGGCGGAGCGATGGCCGATGAGCTGGCCCCGTCGAATATTCCAGGCGGTGTATCGCAAACCGATTCCACAGCTGGCGCAGCACCTGACTTCTGCGCCGATGCTTGGAACGGAATCGAGGGGGGTGAACCGATGACGATACGGCCGGGGGGCGGTCAATGGGCTCGTGCGCAGTACCAGCCCGAACCACCGCGCCTGAGCCTGATCGTCACGGGCAATGATGAAGCGTTCGACAGTTTTTCCCGCGGCGGTCGCCAGATGACCGAGGCGGAGCAGTGGCAAGAACGGGCGCTCTGCGCCCAGACCGACCCGGAGGCGTTCTTCCCCGAGAAGGGCGGCTCCACCCGCGAGGCCAAGCGCATCTGCCTGGGCTGCGAAGTTCGCGACGAATGCCTGGAGTACGCCCTCGCCAATGATGAGCGGTTCGGCATCTGGGGCGGACTCTCCGAGCGCGAGCGCCGTCGCCTCAAGCGCGGCATCATCTGAACCGGGCTTGCTGTGTACCCAACACAGCAAGCTTTGAAACACACTGAGCGGCAGCCGTTTTCACTGCCGCCGTGTGGTCCGGAGTAATTCGCTATTCACCCGGTTCCGGATCTATCACATCCGGTTCCACTCCGAGGTAGGTGGCGATCTGCTGGACGAGAACTTCGCGCAGCAGGTCCACCAGGTCGTCCGGGTCACCCGCACGCAGCTCCAAAGGCTTGCGGAACAGCACGACTCGGGCGCGGGTCGCCTGGCCGTATCGGTCCACCCCTGCCGGGATGAGGCGCGACAGGGGTACCGGGCCGTCGGCGACGACCTCATCGGGCCACGTCACCGAATCCGGATGCAGCGGACGGATTTTCGGCACATCGTCGACCGCGATATCCAACTTCGTGAGCTGGTCGTGCCAGCGACTCTCCAGCGGTGCGAACGCCTCCAACACGAGACGGTCGAACTGCTGCCCGCGCGTACGCCGGGCAGGGACCGTCGGCGGCAACATGGGCCCGCGCACACCCCGCCCGCGGCGGATGACAGACCGCGCCGTAGGCGGCCTCTTACGGGAACGGGTCATAATACGAATCTACTGTGTCCATCTGCGCCGCCTTCGGCGACGCGGGTTCGCGGCCCCGAAGTCCCGGTTCATCCCTCCCTCCGCACGGTGTCGTCGGCGCCGCCTTCGGCGACGCGGGTTCGCGGCCCCGAAGTCCCGGTTCTTCCCTCCCTCCGCTCCCCCGCTTCGCTCCTCCGCTCCACTCAGTCCAGAACCGGGACGGCCGCGAACCTTTGGGGTGATGTCCTCTGGGGCGACGGGCCCGACGGAGCGTGCAAATCTGAAGTGAGGCCGACCTCATTGAGCGTGTCTATCCCCCTCGGCGCGCCCGGAGGGTTACCCTGCATGGCGTGATTCCCATGCGTCGTTGCTGCCGTCCAGGCTGCAAGAATCCGGCCGTTGCGACGCTGACCTATGTGTACTCGGACTCGATGGCCGTGGTCGGACCACTGGTCACCGTCGCCGAACCGCACTCCTGGGACCTTTGCGAAACACACGCCTCCCGCATCACCGCCCCCAAGGGCTGGGAATTGGTCAAGCATGAGGGCGGCTTCTCCTCCGGCACCCCCGACGACGATGACCTGACCGCCCTGGCCGAGGCCGTCCGCGAAGCCGGATTGCGGCGCCGCACACCGGAACCCGACCCGCGCGGCTACACCGATTATCCGCCCGCCACTCAGCGCCCCAATCGCACCGGTAGACGCGGGCACCTACGGGTACTCCCGGACCCACCCAGTTGAGTTGCGGCAGATAGAGCGCCGGATGTCGCGAACGGAACGACTGATTTCGCACGGTCGGGGTAACTCGTCGGGTACGCCCAAAATCGGGTTGGCACTGAACCGCTGGTACGCGTGCACAACAGTCCACGGCTCCCAAGCCGGGCGCAAAAGGCTCGGGGAGGCGGGATAGTGTGGGTGGCATGACAGAGCCCCGCTCCGCCGAGTCCGTGCATGCAGTCATCAAGGCTTATGACGTCCGCGGAGTCGTCGGTGAACAGATCGACGTGGCATTCGTCCGTGACGTGGGCGGTTCGTTCGCACGACTCATGCGGAGTGAAGGCGCGAAGCGCGTGGTGATCGGCCACGATATGCGCGACTCCTCCCCCGAACTCTCTTCCGCCTTCGCCGACGGCGTACTGGCCCAGGGCCTCGATGTCGTGCATATCGGCCTGGCCTCCACTGACGAGCTGTACTTCGCCTCCGGTCATCTGGAGTGCCCGGGCGCGATGTTCACCGCCTCGCACAATCCGGCCAAGTACAACGGCATCAAGCTGTGCCGGGCCAAGGCGCTGCCGGTCGGACAGGACACCGGATTGGCCACCATCTCCGATGAGGTCATCGCGGGCGTGCCCGAATTCGACGGCCCGCGCGGTACCGCCACCGAACAGGATCTGCTCTCGGCCTACGCCGAATTCCTGCACCGGCTGGTCGATCTGAGTTCGGCGCGCCCGCTGCGCATCGCGGTGGACGCCGGTAATGGCATGGGCGGCTTCACCGTTCCGGCCGTACTGGGCACGCTGGCGCAGTTCACCATCGAGCCGCTGTTCTTCGAACTCGACGGCAATTTCCCGAATCATGAAGCCAATCCCCTGGATCCGAAGAATCTGGTGGATCTGCAGGACTACGTCCGCAAGACGGGCTCCGATATCGGCCTGGCCTTCGACGGCGATGCCGACCGCTGCTTCGTGGTGGACGAGAAGGGCGATCCGGTCTCCCCGTCCGCCATCACCGGACTGGTGGCCGAGCGCGAACTGGCCAAGGAACCGGGCGCGACCATCATCCACAATCTGATCACCTCGCAGGCGGTGCCGGAGCTGGTGACCGAGCTCGGCGGCACGCCGGTGCGCACCCGCGTCGGCCACTCGT
The DNA here is from genome assembly GCF_036327755.1 of Nocardia sp. NBC_01503. NCBI lineage: Bacteria > Bacillati > Actinomycetota > Actinomycetes > Mycobacteriales > Nocardiaceae > Nocardia > Nocardia sp. NBC_01503. Next base: position 4,016,010 of record NZ_CP109596.1, on the reverse strand, counting down.
TCATCAAGCAGCAGATGGCCTCGACCGGGGCGATCTTCGGTGGCGAGCACTCCGCGCACTACTACTTCCGCGATTTCTGGGGCGCCGACTCCGGCATGCTGGCGGCGCTGCATGTGCTGGCCGTACTGGGCGAGAAGGATCGGCCGATGTCCGAGCTCGCGTCCGCGTACGCGACATATGCGGCCTCCGGAGAGATCAACTCCACCGTGGCTGATGCGAAGGAGCGCACCGTGGCGGTGCTCGAGGCGTTCGGCAAACGCGCCAAGTCGGTGGATCGGATGGACGGCGTCACCGTGCAACTCGCCGACCGCGCCTGGTTCAATCTGCGGGCCTCGAATACCGAACCGCTGCTTCGACTCAACGTCGAAGCCCGATCGCAGGACGAAGTAGACCAACTCGTCACCGAGATCCTGAGCATCGTCCGCGCCTGACTGGAATAGTGGAATCACAGAGCTTGGATTCACCAGCGTCTGGTGACCCGGATGAGGGGAGGTGGCAACGCCCGATGATCGCTGGGACACCCGTACTCGACCTCGATGACGTCGCCTCGCTGGAGGCGGCGGACGCCGGAGGGACATTGCGCTCGGCCGCCTCCGGTGGCGCACTGGTTCGCGCGACCGCCGCGGCACTCGCCGAGGACGCGCTCACCCGACTGCGAGAGCTACGCCCGCGCAGTCTCGTACTGGTCTCCGGAAGTGGGCGGGCCGCACGCGCCGCCGCGCTACTCGTGGCCGCGCTGGGCGATCGCACCAGCATGCCGCTGGTGGCCGCCGCCTCGATTCCACCGTGGGTGGGTCCGCTGGATGTGGTGCTGGTCGCCGGCGATGACGCGGGCGATCCGCGGCTGGCCGAGGCCGTCGACTTCGCGGTGCGCCGCGGTGCCGAGGTCGTGGTCGCCGCCCCCGACGAGGGGCCGCTACGCGCCGCCGCCGCCGGAAGAGCCACCATGCTGCCGCCGAGAGTCCGGGTCCTGGACCACAATCGGCTACTGCGCTACCTGGCCGTCGGCATGGCGGTACTGGCCGCGGTCGACCCCAATCGCACCGGGCCGATGCTGCCCGATCTGAACGCGCTCGCCGATCTGCTCGATGCCGAGGCGCTACGCGACGGACCGCAACATGAGGCGTTCCACAATCCGGCCAAGACCCTGGCGACGCGGATGCAGCAGCGCAAGCGCATGGTGCTCGCGGGTGATTCGCCTGCCGCCGCGATTCTGGCCACGCACGGTTCGGAGGTGCTGCTGGCCGCGGCCGGGCAGATCACCTCGGCCGTCACACTGGCCGAAGCCGTTGCGGCGCACGGCAGTCTGGTACAGGCCGCCGGGGTGGCCGCACCGGGCTTCGATCCACTCTTCCACGACGAGGAGCTGGACGGTCCGGCCCCGGTGGAACAGGTACGACTCTTCGTCCTCAGCTCCGATGCCGATCAGTCCGCGGCGCGGCGACGGCTCGCGGTCTTCGGCTCCGATGCCGGACTGGTCGATGCCGAACTGGTGAACGTGGATGCCGAGACCGCCGCGGCCGATCCCGAACTCGGTGCCGCGCCCGGCCCGCCCGCGAGCCGTGGGGAACTGGAACAGCTTGCGGTACTTGCGCTTCGGCTGGAGATGGCGGCAGCCTATCTACGACTACTCGGTGCCCGCCCGGCCTCGACCACGGGTAGCTACGACGGGGGACACTACTAGTGCACGAACTCGTTGGTGCGCTGCGATCCTATGCCTGGGGTTCACGCACCGCGCTCGCTCAGCTGTGCGGGCGACCGGTTCCTTCCGCGCATCCGGAGGCAGAACTCTGGTTCGGCGCTCATCCCGCAGATCCCGCACAGGTGCGGATCAACGGGCACAGCCAATCACTACTCGAGGTGGTCAATACCGACCCGCAGCGCGAACTCGGCGCTGTCGCGGGCGAATTCGGCGGGCGACTGCCCTTCCTGCTGAAGATCCTCGCCGCCGAGGAGCCGCTCTCGCTGCAGGCGCATCCGAGCCTGGAGCAGGCCCGGCACGGCTTCCAGCGCGAGAACAACGCCGGGGTGCCGATCGATTCGCCGATGCGGAACTATCGGGACGAGAACCATAAGCCCGAACTCGTGGTGGCCTTGGAGCGGTTCGAGGCGCTGGCCGGATTCCGGGAACCGGTGAAAACGGTGCGGCTGCTGCACGCGCTCGAGGTACCCGAACTGGAGTCGTATGCGGACCTGCTCGGTGCGCAACCCGATTCGGCGGGACTGCGCACGCTGTTCACCACCTGGATCGCGCTGCCCCAGACCAGCCTGAGCAAGCTGCTGCCCAAGGTCCTGGACGGCTGCGTGCGCTATCTCTCCGAGCGGGACGCCCGAACCAATGGTGCGGGAAAGGAATTCATCGCCGAGGTGCGCACGGTGCTCGAGCTCGCCGAGGCGTACCCGGGCGATGCGGGCACCCTGGCGGCGCTGCTGCTCAACCGCATCACCCTCGAACCCGGTGAGGGCCTGTTCCTGGCCGCCGGAAACCTGCACGCGTACCTGCGCGGGGTCGGCGTGGAGATCATGGCCAACTCCGACAATGTGCTGCGCGGTGGTCTGACACCCAAGCACGTGGATGTTCCCGAACTGCTTCGAGTGCTGGACTTCGAACCCCTGGACCTGCCCATCATCGAGCCGGAAGCCTTGGGCGAGGGCATCTTCCAGTACCACACCCCCGCCCCCGAATTCGCGCTGAGCCGATTCGAGCTCCTCGCCGACGCCGACCCCATCGTCATCCCGCACACCGGGCCGGGCATCGCGCTGTGCACGCATGGCACCATCCGATTCTTCCAGGGCCGCGACGAACTACGGGTCGAATGCGGACACGCGGCCTGGATCTCCGCCGCCGACGGCGCGATTCGCGCCCAGGCGATCGACGGCCCCGCGCAGTTGTTCTGCGCCACGGTCGACGAAGACTGACCGCGAGCGACGCCGTCACAGGCAGAGCGGCCCTCTCCTGTCGTCCCGGCACGACAGCCCTGTACGTCGTCCCGAAACGGCAGCCCTGTTCCTCATCCCGACACGACAACCTTTTTCGTGATCCCGGCATGCTTTTGACCGCGATCCACAGCGGCAGGTGGATCCCGGCCAAAAACGCGTCGGGAGGACCGGAGGGGAACGCGCCGGAATGACGGGGGCCGTTGCGATCTCAGTACGGCCTAGGCTGCATGGCGGGCAGGCTGTCTCGGTAGGCTGTCCACTTCAAACAGGGTTTGCGACAAAACGGACATGGTCCGGGAAGGACTGCACATTGTCTGCGGGTGGCGGTAAGAAGGCGATCCTGGCGGCGCTCAGCGCCAATGCCGGAATCGCGGTGGCGAAGTTCATCGGCGCGGCGATCACCGGATCGGCGTCGATGCTGGCCGAGGCCGTGCACTCGGTGGCCGACACCTCCAACCAGGGACTCCTGCTGCTCGGGCAGCGGCGGGCCGAACAGGACGCCGATGAGTTGCACCCGTTCGGGTACGGGCGCAATCGCTACTTCTACTCGTTCATCGTCGCGCTGGTGATCTTCGCCCTCGGCTCGGTGTACGCCATCTACGAGGGCATCCATAAGATCCAGCATCCCGAGGAGCTGTCCAGCCCGTTCGTGGCCATCGCCATCCTCGGCATCGCCATTCTGCTCGAGGGCTTCAGCTTCATCACCGCCATGCGGGAATCCAAGCCGCTCAAGGGCGACGCCAGTTGGTGGCGGTTCATCCGCAACTCGCGCAATCCGGAGCTGCCGGTGGTGCTGCTGGAGGACTCCGGCGCGCTCATCGGCCTGGTGCTGGCGTTCGCGGCCATCTCGCTGACGGTCATCACCGATGAACCGGTGTGGGACGGTATCGGCACGCTGTCGATCGGCATCCTGCTCGGCGCCATCGCGGTCATTCTGATCATCGAGATGCAGAGCCTGCTGATCGGCGAGGGCGCGACGCCCGACGAGGATCGCGCGATTCGCGAGAACCTGGTGGACGACAAGACCATCGACCGCGTCATCCACCTGCGCACCCAGTACCTGGGGCCGGAGGAGATGCTCGTGGCCGCCAAGGTCTCCATCGTCCCCGGCCTGGAGATCGCCGATATCGCCACCGCCATCGACGCCGCCGAGGCCCGGATTCGCGAGGCCGTCCCGGCCGCCCGGGTGATCTACCTCGAGCCGGACCTCTACCGCTCCCAGCCGGTCCAGGGCTGAGCACAACATCGAACCGGCCGGACCCACAGCACAATTCGGGTCCGGCCGGTGCGCGTGTACGGCCGGTACGGCCGCGCCGACGTCGGTAACGTGATCGTATGGCGTCCGGCAGCAGACAAGCGGTTCTCGCGGCATTCGCGGCGGATGTCGGTATCACCCTCGCCAAATTCGTCGGCGCGGCGATCACCGGCTCGGGATCCATGCTGGCCGAGGCGGCACACTCGCTGGCGGACAGCGCCAATCAGGGACTCCTGCTGATCGGCCGCAAACGCTCCCAGCAGGAACCGGATCAGTTGCACCCCTTCGGATATGGGCGCAACCGCTACTTCTACGCCTTCGTGGTCGCGCTGGTCATCTTCAGCGTCGGATCGCTGTACTCGATCCAGGAGGGCATCGCCAAGATCGTGCATCGCGAGCAGGTCGAGGACGCCTGGATCGCCATCGCCATTCTGGTGGTCGCGTTGGTGCTGGAATCCTTCAGCCTGCGCACCGCGACCCGCGCCTCCACGCCCCTCAAGGGCCGCAACAGTTGGTGGCGCTTCATTCGCACCACCCGCAATCCGGAGCTTCCCGTTGTGCTGCTGGAGGATTCGGGCGCGCTCATCGGCCTGGCACTGGCCTTCCTCGGTGTCGGCCTGACCGCCCTGACCGGCGACGCGATCTGGGATGGTATCGGCACCATCGCCATCGGCGTGCTGCTGGGCTGTATCGCCGTGGTGCTGATCATCGAAATGCAGAGCCTGCTCATCGGCGAGGGCGCGACCCCCGACGAGGTGGGGCGCATCCGAGCGGCGCTGGTGGACGGTGAGCGGGTGAACCGCGTGCTCAACCTCAAAACCCAGTACCTGGCCCCCAATGATCTGCTGGTCGCCGCCAAGGTCTCGATGACTCCCGGTATGGACATCACCGCGGCGGCCCTCGCCCTGGACGACGCCGAAGCCCGTGTGCGCGAAGCGGTTCCGGCCGCGGGAAACGTCTACATCGAACCCGACCTCTACCGCACCAAGCAATAGCACTACCTGGTGGAATCGACGATGAACCTGCGATTCAGGCCCAGCAGCACACCATCCGCGGTCAGCAACCGCAATCTCTCGGAGTACGCCTGCGCCACGATCAAACGGTCGAAGGGATCGTGGCGCACGAGTTCGGGAAAGTCACGGAGTCCCTCCGCGTGCTCGCCGGTGATGTCGAGCACAGCCAGTCCTTGATCAGTGATCGCTTCGGTGAATTGCGGCGGCAGCGTCAGTTTGCCGAGCATCGCCTTGATGGTGAGCTCCCAGATCGTCGCCGCGGAGACGTACACCTCGGTCGCGGACGAAATCATCGCACGAGCCTTGGCACCCAATCGTGGGTTGTCGTCCAGCAGCCACAACGCTGTCTGGCTGTCAAGCAGAAGCATCGGCATCATCCCCATAGAACATCCGCTGGATGTCGGGATCGATGCCGAAAGAACTGTCGTCGTAGGCTAGTTGCCCTTTGAGACCGCCGAAGGTCACCGGTGTACCACCGTGCGGAACCAGATCAGCGATCGGCTTTCCCGCCTTGGAAATCACGATGCGCTCCCCTTTCGCGACACGTTCAAGGAGCCGAGACAGATGCGTCTTGGCCTCGTGGATATTCACTGAGGTCATTCCCCCAGGATAAATGACTAAGTCTAGTCTAGTCCATGAGATCGAGGGTGCGATTCGGTTACAGCAAGTAGGTCGAGAGGGTCGGTGGCGATGCCGAATTCACGGCGGAGAGCGTGGCTGGCGGCGTGCAGGCCGTTCATCCCGTGCACACCGGGACCGGGCGGGGTGGCCGAGGAGCAGAAGTAGACGCCGGGCAGGGGCGTGCGGTAGGGATTCCAGCGCGGGACGGGGCGAAAGACGGTCTGACGGAAGGTCATCGCGCCCGCGGAGATATCGCCGCCGATGTAGTTGGCATTGTGGGCGGGCATGGTGGCGGCGGTGCGGACATGGGTGGCCAGGATCAGATCGCGGAAGCCGGGGGCGAAGCGCTCGACCTGGGCGGTGATCGCCTCGGTCATATCGCGGGTGGAGCCGTTGGGGACGTGGGCGTAGGTGTAGAAGGTGTGCTTGCCCGCGGGGGCGCGGGTGTCGTCGACGACACCGGGTTGGATAGCCAGGACGAACGGGTTTTCGGCGTGATCGCCCGCGGCGACGGACTTTTCGGCCGCTACCGCTTCGGCTCGACTGCCGACCAGGTGCAGGGTGCCCGCGCGTTCGCAACCGCGCGCCTGCCACGGGACCGGACCGGAGAGGGCGAAGTCGACCTTGCAGGCCGCGCCGCCATACTGGAATCTGTTCAGCGCCTTGGCATATCGGCCCGGCAACCGATCGGCGGCGATACGCTCGAGTTCGGCCGGGGCCAGATCCAGCAGAACCGCACGCGCGGAATCGAATTCGTCGATGGAGTCCACCCGGTGACCGGTGATGACGCGGCCGCCGTGGCGGCGCAGATCGGCGACGAGCGCATCGGTGATGGCCTGGCTGCCGCCGCGCGGCACCGGCCAGCCGCGCACATGCGCCAGGGTGCCCAGCAGCATGCTGACGCCCGCGCCCGGAAGGCTGCGCGGCGGCCGAATCGCATGCGCGGCAACACCTGTCAGCAGGGCGGGTGCGATATCCTCGCGAAATCGCAGATCCCACAGCCGGGTCGAGAGCTCCACCATGCGGCGCGCGGTCCGCAGTTCGATACCCGGATCGACACGCAGCAGTCCGGTCGGATCGATGGGCGGATGCCGCAGATCCGACATGATCAGCCCGACCAGGTCCTCCCATTTGCGCACCAGCGGGCCGAACAGCCGCCGCCAGGACGCGCCGTCGCGACCGAGCCCGTCGGCGGTGTGCTCCAGATCCCGCCATGCGAGTCCGGCCCGGCCGCCGTCGAGCGGATGCGCGTAGGACACCTGCGGCGTGAGCAGCTCCACGCCGTGCGCGCGCAGATCGAAGGCCCGGAAGAACGGGGAGGCCACCGCCATCGGATGCGCCCCCGCGCAGAGATCGTGCCGGAACCCGGGCAGCGTGACCTCCGCGGTACGACAGCCGCCCCCGATGGCATCGGCGGCCTCGTAGACCTCGACCCCGAGCCCCGCCCGAGCCAGGATCACCGCCGCCGCAAGCCCATTGGGCCCCGATCCGACCACCACCGCGTCAGCCATGCACACAGCCTATGCGCAGGCGCGAACTCCCCGCCGAAACCGTGATTCAAGGAACGCAAGCCGCAGCACCAGCCACAATCCCCCGTCATCCCGGCCCAACCCCAGCACTTCGTCCACTCGACGGGTTACTCCGTCCACTCGGCAGGGCAGGTCCGCCCCGGGTATTCAGGCGTCCCCAACCCATTGGGCGACAAGGATTTGCAGGCGCTCAGCACGAAAGTCGGGGCGCAGCCGCCCGCCTCGATCCAGGGTGGCCAGGCCGTGCAGGGCGGACCAGGCGACCTCGGTGAAGGTCTCCACATCGTGCGATCCGGCGAAGGGGGCGAAGGTCTGGAGCAACTCCACGAAGGAGTCCTTGAGCGCCTGCGGGGCCTCGGGGCCGAATTTCAGATCGGTGCGGAGCAGGAACAGAGCGTCGTAGAGGGCCGAGCTGTCCCGCGCGAAGGCCAGATAGCTCTCGGCGACGGCGGCCAGGGCGGCGACGGGATCGGGGGCCGATTCGCGGGCCGCGCGGGTGGCGACCGCCAGTTCGGCCGCGGCCTGTTCGGCGACCGCGGCGACAATGGCGTCCTTGCCCGCGAAGTGGCTGTACAGCACCGGCTGGCTGTATTCGATGGCATCGGCGAGGCGGCGAATGGTGACCGCGTCCCAGCCCTGGGTCTCGGCGAGTTCACGGGCGGTGTCGATGATGCGCTGATGACGATCGGCGCGTTCGCGTTCCTTGCGGGTTTGGATGGCGCTCATGAATGAACTCTAGCATCGCTAGACAAACTACCCATGCATCATCTAGCGTCATTCACATCAGTTAGCAGCGCTAGATTTTGGAGCAGAACTAATGACAATCTCCCGCATCGCCACCGCCCTCTCCGTCATCGGCGCGGCCTTCATCATCTACGTCGGCTTCGGCTTCCTGACCGACCCGGAGGCCGCCGCCAGCGGCTTCGGCATGCCCGCATGGCCGCACGGCGATGCCGCCGACTTCCTGAACGTCAAGGGCGACCGCGACGTCGTCATGGGCCTGCTCATCCTGGCCCTGCTCGCCTTCCGCCAGCGCTTCGCCCTCGGCATCACCATGCTGGTGATGGCACTCGCCCCCGTCAGCGACATGCTCATCGTCCTCGCCCACAACGGCTCCACCGCAGCCGCTTTCGGCATCCACGGCCTGACCGCCGCCCTGGTCGCCCTCACGGGTGTGCTGCTGCTCCGCGAGCCCCGCACCGCCACCATCGCCGCCTCGACTGTGAGCCCCGCCACTGTCCGATGAATTCCGAAAGCCCGAATAGTCTTTCCCTACAACCACGCACACAAAGGAGCGACACCATGGCGACCACCAAGCCGCACGGCCCGGCCTCGTACTTCCCCACCATCGAAGCCAAATACGGTCGCTCCGTGGACGACTGGTTCGCACTCCTCACCGAAACCGGCATCACCTCGCACAAGGACCTGGTCAACCACCTCAAGGCCGAGCACGAGATGGGGCACGGTCACGCCAGCGCGCTGGTCCAGTTCCATTTGAACCCCGGTAAGTGGGAGCGCTGACCCGCACCGGAAAGACGAAATCGGCCGCCCCGCAATGGGAGCGGCCGATTCGCGTTTCACCGTCTATACGTCGGTGGAGAAGCGGATGCCGCCGTCCGGGATATCGACCCCGGGCCACACCCGCGCACCGCGTAGTAGTTCACAGCGCGCACCGATGACCGCGCCATCGCCGATCACGCCGTCGCGCACCAGCGCGCGCGGACCGATGCGGGCACCGAAGCCCACGATCGAACGCTCGACGGTGGCACCGGCTTCGACACACGCGCCGTCGAAGAGGATCGCGCCGTCCAGGCGCGCGCCCGCACCGACCTCGGCGCCGCGGCCCACCACCGTACCGCCGATGAGCAGTGCCCCCGGAGCCACACCCGCACTGGGATGCACCAGGGATTCACCGCGCTGCCCCGGCAACGCCGGGGACGGGGCGATACCGCGCACGAGATCGGCCGAGCCTCGGACGAAGTCCTCGGGGGTGCCCATATCGCGCCAGTACGAGGTGTCGACATGCCCCTGGATATGCGCGCCCTCGGCGAGCAGGGACGGGAAGGTCTCGCGCTCCACCGAGACCGGGCGGCCCGCCGGAATCTTCTCGATGTACTCGCGGCGGAAGACATAGCAACCGGCATTGATCTGGTCGGTCGGCGGATCCTGGGTCTTCTCCAGGAACGCGGTCACCCGACCGGTCTCATCGGTGGGGACGCAACCGAAGGCCCGCGGATCGCCCACCCGGACCAGGTGCAGCGTCACATCGGCATTGCTGGCGTGATGCGTCTCGAGCACACCGTTGAGGTCGGTGCCGCCCAGCACATCGCCGTTGAACACCATGACGGTGTCGGCCCGCAGTTTCGGCAGCACATTGCGGATACCGCCGCCGGTGCCGAGCGCCTCCGATTCGAAGACGTACTCGAGCTCCAGCCCGAGTTCGGAGCCGTCACCGAAGTGTTCCTCGAATACCTCGGCCTTGTAGGAGGTGCCGAGCACCACGTGCGTGATGCCCGCATCGGCGATGCGGGCCAGCAGATGCTGCAGGAACGGCAGTCCGGCCGTGGGCAGCATCGGTTTCGGGGCGGACAGGGTCAGCGGACGCAGGCGGGTGCCCTGGCCTCCGACCAGGATCACCGCATCCGTGGACCCGGCAGCATTGCCGCTGTTCGCCATCATCTCCCCTGTTGTCGGGTTATCAGTGAGTCACGCCCGCCGACTCGGCCGCTGCCTTATCGCGTTCGCGCAGTGCGGATCGAACCGCAAGCCTGCAGCGGATCGCAAGTCCAGCCTTCAGCGCGACCCGGAGCGGAGCCTGCCACCAGTGCGGATGCCGATCTGCCTGGAAACGGTAGGCGCTGGCGTGATGCGCCGGGAGCATCGTCTCCGGGTGGCGTCCGGCGGCATGTCCCTTGGCGTGCGTGACCTCCGCGGACGGCACGAAGACATTGTGCCAGCCCGCCCGGCCCATGCGATCACCGAAGTCGACATCCTCCATGTACATGAAGTAGCGCGAGTCGAAACCCTCGATGGAGTCGAAGGCGGCGCGGCGCACCAGCAGGCAGGAGCCCGAAAGCCAGCCGACGGTGCGCTCGGAGATCTGCTCGTTCTCCTGGCGGTAGCGGCGGGTCCAGGGGTTACCCGCCCAGATGGTGCCGAGGATGGCGTGGCCGGCGCCATCGAGCAGGCCGGGGACCGAGCGCGCGGACGGGTAGAGGCTGCCGTCCGGTTCGAGCACCTTGGGGCCCAGGGCCCCGGCGCGCGGCCAGCGGCGGGCCGCGGCGAGCAGTTCGTCGATGGAGTCGGTATGCCAGCGAATGTCCGGGTTCACGATGACGATGAACTCGATCTCCGGATCGATCTCGGCGACCGCGCGATTGATGGCGCCGCCGTATCCGATATTGCCGCCGGTGCGTAGCAGTCGCACATGCGCGTTGGCATCGGCGATCAGCTCCGGCACACCGTCGGTGGAGCCGTTGTCGGCCAGAATGACCTGCGGCTTCTCACTGGTAGCGGTCGCTAGCGTGCTGATGAAGTGCTGCAGGTGCTCACCGGGCGAGTAGGTCACCGTGACGACGGCCAGCGTCGGCCGTTCAGCAGAATCCGAGGGGCTCACGGACGCCCAGCCTAGTCGGAGATGGCGGACAGCGCGTCGTTCAGTGCCGCTCGCCAATCTCGGAGCGGGGTGAGCCCGGCCGCGGCCCAGGATTTGCCCGAAAGGACCGAATATGCCGGGCGCGGAGCGGGTCTGGGGAAATCCGCGGTACCGCAGGGGAGTACACGGCTCGGATCAGCGCCGACACCTTCGAAGACGGCCTGCGCGAGTTCGAACCAACTGGCCTGTCCGGCATTGGTGGCGTGCAGAATTCGCGGAATCGAACCTTCCGTCATCCCGGCATGCTTGTGGCCGGGATCCATCGCGACCCACCGCTGCCCCGCGGGTGTGGATCCCGGCCAAGAACGCGCCGGGATGACGGGGGTGGTCGGCGCACCCAGACGCGCGGCCAGCTCCAGCAGCCCCGCGGCCAAATCCACTGCGTACGTCGGCGATCCGAGTTGGTCGGCGACCACGTTCACGGTCTCGCGCTCACCCTCGAGGCGACGCATGGTAGCCACGAAGTCGGTGCCCTGTCCGGTGTAGACCCAAGCGGTTCGAACTATTCGAGCGTTCGGGTCGAGATCCAGAACCGCCTGCTCCCCCGCGAGTTTCGAGCGTCCGTAGACGGTGGACGGACCGGTCGGATCGGTGGGCTCATAAGGATGAGAGGCATTGCCCGGGAAGACATAGTCGGTGGACACGGTCACCAGCCACGCCCCTACTTCGGCGCATACGGTCGCCAGTACCGCCGGTCCGGTGGCATTGACCGCGAACGCCGCCTCCACCTCGGATTCGGCGCGATCCACCGCGGTGTACGCCGCGCAGTTCAACACCACATCGCCCGGATTCACCACGGCGCGTACGGCATCGGCGTCGGTGATATCGAGTTCGGCACGCCCGTATCCCCGCGCACCGGGTGCGAGCGCCAGCAGCGCGCGGCCCAGCTGCCCGTGCGCGCCGGTCACCACGAGCCGCGCGGTGATTGGTGTCACGGCGGGAAAAGTCACGGCGGCCAGTCTGGCACGCCCGTCCGGCACCGCGCGCACCCGACTCCACCTGCGCGAACACTCCGTCGCGCGCGCGTACGCGCGCGAGACCGCACGACTCACGGAGCGTCGGCTACACGGACATGTCCGGCCGCGCGTCTAGCCTGCCTAGTGGGGGAATTCCATCGACGTCACCCGGAGTTCGGGTGTGGTCGGCCGAACACTGAGAGGAAGCCGAGGTTGTCGCAACCCACGAGGGCATCCGCGCCGCTATCGTCGCGCCGCCCACCGAGGTCGAGGTCGTGGGGCGGTCGGCACCGCGCGAATCCGCTGCGTGCGCTGTCCGCGGCGGCCGCGATACTGATCCTGGTGGTCACCGGCCTCGGCTGGCACAGCGTGGATCAGCTTGTCTCCAGCATCGAGCGGATCGGCAATCTCGGCCTGGGCGGGGGCCGCGACGGCGCGGTGGACATTCTCATGGTCGGCATCGACTCCCGGACGGACGCGCACGGCAATCCGCTCTCCGAGGATGAGCGGGCCATGCTGCACGCGGGTGACGAGGTCGGCCTCAATACCGACACCATCGTGCTCATCCGGGTGCCGAACAATGGCGAGTCGGCGACCGCCATCTCCATTCCACGGGACTCGTACGTGGATATCCCGGGTATGGGGATGGGCAAGATCAACTCGGCCTACGGCGCGACCAAACTGACCGAACAGCAGAAGCTGCTCGACAAGGGCGTGAGCTCGACCGATGCGGATAAACGCTCCACCCAGGCCGGACGGCAGGCGCTGATCAAATCCGTCGCGAGTCTGACCGGTATCACCGTGGACCATTACGCCGAGGTCGGTCTGCTCGGCTTCGTACTGCTCACCGATGCCGTCGGTGGCGTCGATGTCTGCCTGAACAATCCGGTGTACGAACCGATGTCGGGCGCGGATTTCCCCGCCGGATCCCAAAAGCTCAACGGCCCCGAGGCTTTGAGCTTCGTGCGCCAGCGCCATGAACTACCCCGTGGCGACCTGGATCGGATCGTGCGCCAGCAGGTGTACATGGCGCAGCTGGTGCATCAGGTGCTGAGCGCCAAGACGCTGACCAATCCGGGCCGTCTCAAAGAACTCAGTGATGCCGTCGGCCGCACCGTCGTCCTCGACGACGGCTGGGACGTGTTGTCATTCATGCACCAATTGCAGGATTTGTCCGGGGGCAAGGTGAAGTTCGAGACCATTCCGGTCAAGGACCTCAACGGCTGGACCGACGCGGGCGAATCGGTGGTCAAGGTCGATCCGGTCGCCGTACAGAAGTACGTCTCCAAAACCATCGGCGATGACGACGCACACGAGGAGACCGGCGGTGTCGACCCCTCCACCGTCACCGTGGACGTCTACAACGCCAGCGGCACCGGCGGTCTCGCCGGACAGGCGGCACAGGCGCTGACCGGCAAGGGATTCCGCACCGGCTCGGTGGACAATTGGATCGGCGGGCCGATCCAGAGCAGTCGGGTACTGGCGGCGAACAGTGGTGACGAGAAGGCGCGTGCCGTGGCCGCGGCGCTGGGCGGGCTGCCGGTGTTCTCGCAGAGCGGGATGCCGGAGGGCTCGATCCGGGTGGTACTGGCGAGTGACTACGCTGGTCCCGGTTCGGCGACGGGCAGCACTTCCGACTTCACCACCAGCAGTTCGAACACCATGACCCCGGTGCCGCCCGCTCCACCCATCGATGCCGGTAAGAACGGACCGAAATGCGTGAACTGAACGAGACCCTCACCGAAGCGGTGCTCGACCCCATCCTCGCCCGCGATCCGGCGGGCCCGCGCATCACCTATTACGACGACGCCACCGGGGCGCGCATCGAGCTATCGGCGCTCACCCTAGCCAACTGGGCGGCCAAGACCGCCAATATGATTCGCGACGAATTCGGACTCTCGGCCGGTTCCCGGGTCGCGGTGCTGCTGCCCGCGCACTGGCAGACCGCGGCGGTGCTGCTGGGCTGCTGGTGGGCCGGGGTCGAGGTGGTGCTGCACGCCGATCCCGATGCCGAGCTGGCACTGGTGACCGCCGATCGCATCGACGAGGCCGGTGATATTCCGGAGGTCGCCGCCTTGTCGCTGGACCCGATGGGTATGCCGGTGCGGGATCTGCCGGTCGGTGTCACCGATTACGCGACCGCCGTGCGGGTACACGGCGATCAGTTCCGCCCGAGCGGTATCGGCTGCGCCCTCGACGGCACCTCGGTCTCGGAGGTCTTCGAGGAGGCCCGCAAATCCGCTGCGCGCCAGGGCTTCACCGCCGAGGATCGGGTGCTCTCCACAACCTCGTGGGAAACACCGGCCGAATTGATCGATGGTCTGGTCGCGGTGCTCGCCTGCGGAGCGTCATTGGTGCAGGTCGCGAACCCCGACCCGGCCGCGCGGGAGCGACGCGTCAGCTCCGAGCGGGTTACCGCGCAGCGCTCCTGACTCCTGCCACGGGAGGATTTCCGATTCCCTCTTCGGGATGTTTTTCGCCACACCCGTTTTCCGTACGGTGGAGGCATCCGAGGATGGGAGTCAGCGATGATGAGCCCGCGATACTGGTTGAGGTGGCTGCTGGAACAGGGCACCCCCAGGTACGCATTGCGCATGCAGGCCCGGCGGGGTGATCCCTTCGCCCGGCTGGTCGGCAGTACCGAGGGATTGCGCGACCCCTACCCGTATATCGAGGAGCTGCGCGGTCGCGGGCGACTGTCCCGGGGTCCGGTCGGCTGGGCCACCGCCGACTATGAGCTGAGCCGGGCCATCCTGCGGGACAATCGATTCGGAATCTTCGGTGCGCACAATGTGCAGCTGCCCGCACCGCTGACCCGGCTCATCCACGCCGCACCGCTGCCGCCGAATCCGGTGGAGCCGCCGTCCATGCTCGTTGTCGATCCGCCCGAACACACCCGGCTGCGCAAATCGGTCTCGGCGGCGTTCACCCCGCGCGCCATCGGACGGCTGCGCGAGCGGATCGAATCGGTGACCGCGGAGCTGCTCGAGGCCCTGCCCGAGGACGGGTCCGCCGACCTCATCGAGGATTACGCGGCGCAGGTGCCGATCGCCATCATCGCCGAGATGCTGGGCTTCCCACAGGAATCGCGCGCGGAGTTCCTGGCGTGGGGTGATGCGGCGAGCCCACTGCTGGACTTCGGTATCGCGTGGCGCACCTGGCGGGCAGCGGCCACCGCCATGATGGATATGGACAGGTATCTCGACGAGCACATCGCGCGGCTGCGCCGCGAACCCGGCGACGATATTCTCAGCAGCCTGGTCACCGCGGGCGATCTGGACGATCGCGAGCTGAAGGCGACGGCCAGCCTGCTCATGGGCGCGGGCTTCGAGACCACGGTCAATCTCATCGGCAATGGCGTGGTGCAGTTGCTGGGCCATCCCGATCAGCTGGCGAAGCTGCGCGACGATCCGGAGCTGTGGTCACAGGCGGTCGAGGAGGTGCTGCGCTTCGACGCGCCCGTGCAGAACACGGCGCGAACGGCACTGTGCGATGCCGAGATCGGCGGGGTGTCACTGCACAAGGGCAGCGTGGTGGTGCTCTCGCTGGCGGGCGCCAATCGGGATCCGAAGATGTTCGAGCGGCCGGATCAGTTCGATGTCACGCGCACCAATGCCAAGGACCACCTGACCTTCTCCAGCGGTATCCACACCTGTCTGGGCGCGAGCCTGGCCCGGATGGAGGCCGGATACGCGCTGCGCGCGCTCTTCGACCGCTTCCCCGAGCTGTCGCTGGCGGGCACCCCGGTGCGGCGACCGCTGTACACCCTGCACGGCTACTCGAGCATGCCGGTGAATCTGGGCCGCCGCGCCACCGCGACGGTGTGATCAGTAGAAGCCGACGACCTGGTCGCCCCAGACCGAATTGCGGTCGCCGTCAGGGTCTTCCACGATCCTGTCGGCGGCATCGATCACCAGGGTCTTGCGCTCGGTGACGTTGTAGGGCGGCCAGTGTTTGGAGCCGTCGATGGCCGCCGGAACACCGTGTGCGGCGAAGGCGGTCCAGCGGCGCATCATGCGACCGGAAACCTCCTGCGCCACTTTGCGTCCGCCGAGCCAGAAGGTCGGATCGTGCTCGAAGGAGCCGAAATTGCCGAAGACATAGGGCAATTCGGTGGCATGCCCCGCACCGACCCGCGCCGCCTTGAGCATCGGCGTGGCATGGTCGAAGCGGTACATCCAGGTCGGCGAGTGCACCGAATGTGCCTCGGCCACCCAGTGCGCGGGCATCCGGAAGGCCGCATCGGTGGACAGGCCCAGCGCGCCGCGCGGGGTGGAAACCGTGTAGGCGGAGGCGATTTCGGCGATCCGCTCCGCCGACAATCCGGGATGTTCGGCCGCCACGCCCAGCAGCATGGCGTTCACCGCCTCCGGTGTGACCGGCATGATCGGCGACCGGAACAGCCGGAACATGGACGCCTCATCCTTATTGGTGCCGATGATCAACGGCACTCGATGCGAGCGGCCCTCCCGGAAGCGTTCGGTCGGATAGGCGGGCAGGAGATCGCCGTCCACCACCGGTACCGCGGCCAGGCGACCGGGCTCCTTGGTGGGTACCTCGTCGAAGAGAATGCCCGCGGCCGAGGCGATTCGCTCGATCGGCAATTCGAGGAGTTCACCGGCGCGGGATTCGGTCAGCTCCAGGATCTCCAGATAGCGCCGCGCCACGCCGGCCGTGCGCTCCGGTCCGAAAACCGTGGTGGCGGGCGGTGATTCGGCAATGGCGCGATGGAACAGTCCCGCCGAACGCGGTGAGGTGAGCAGGGCGGTCACACAGCCCGCACCGGAGGACTCACCGAAGATGGTGACATTGCCGGGATCGCCGCCGAAGGAGGCGATATTGTCGCGCACCCACTCCAGGGCGAAGATCTGATCGTGCAGGCCCAGATTCGGCACGAAGTCGGGGCCGAGGCTGGACAGGTCCAGGAAGCCGAGCGCGCCGAGTCGGTAATTCACCGTGACGACGATGAGCCCGCCGGTCTCGGCCAGCTTGCGGCCGTCGTAGATGGCCTGTGCGGCGGTGCCCAGGCAGTAGGCGCCGCCGTGCAGCCACACCATGACCGGCAGCGGTTCTTCGGTACGCACGGTGGGTGCCCACACATTGAGCCAGAGGCAGTCCTCACCCATCCGCAGTCCGGAGTCGACCGGGACGAATCCGGCGGCCTGCGGTGCGATCTCTCCGAAGGTGGCGCAATCGCGCACGCCGTCCCACTGTTGCGGGGGCTGTGGCGGCCGGAAACGATTGGGTCCGCCGGCACTGGCGGCATACGGAATTCCGCGCCAGACGGCGGTGGATCCCTCCCGTCGACCCCGGACCTGACCGTATTCGGTCCGTACCACCGGGTCGACATCCTCGTCCGGCAGTGTCTCGAAGACTCGAGTGCTCACAGCCCACCTCCTCGTACTCCGTAAATCGAGAGTACCGAGTGCATCGGAAACGACAGGCCGATCGTGACCCGCGCGCCGCCGACCGGGGCGCACGCCGATGAGTGGCGAGTACCTCCACTTCGGCCCGACGCCTCGCCTACGCTGGGCGCGTGCCGAGTTATGCGTACCGATGCCGCAGCTGCGGCGATACCTTCGAAATGTCCCGTCCGATGGCGGAGGCGTCCGATCCCGCCGACTGCCCGCGGGGGCATACGGACACCGTGAAACTGCTGACCACCTTCGGGACGGTCAGCCGCGGCGGGGCCGTACCCGCCGCCCCGCAGCTGCCCGCCATGCCGTCGGGCGGTGGCTGCTGCGGTGGCGGAGGCTGCTGCTGACGTCTCCCCGTCATCCCGGCATGCTTTTTGGCCGGGATCCACACCTCAGTCGGCGTCCTTCTTATCGGTGTGACCGAGTGAGCGCCCCGGCGCGACTCGGTCACGCACCTTCTGCTTGAGGACGGCGATATCGGGAAAACCGCCGTCCGCCTTGCGATCCCAGAGCTGCTCACCATCGACGGTGATGCGGAAGATCCCACCCTCGCCGGGCACCAGCGCCACCTCGGAGAGGTCGGTGGCGAAGGTGGTCAGCAACTCCTGAGCCATCCAGCTCGCACGCAGTAGCCAGCGGCACTGGGTGCAGTATTCGATCGCTACGCGGGACATATCGGGCACCCTACCGGTGTGTTCCGCCGCGCCGCGAGCGTGGTTCCACATTTGTTTAATTCACCTTTCGCACAGCGCTTTTCACTCATCGCCGAGAACCAATTCACCTGCGCGCACAGCAAAATATCGGCAATGCTCGATGGCGCGCACTTGTCGGTGCCCTGCGATAGACATGCGGTGAACGAAGGAAGGGGGCACGATGACCACCGCCTGGACCGCCGATCAGATCGCGGCGCTGGCTCCGGATGCCGCATCACTCACCGCCGCCCGCAAGCTGCGCGGCAAGTGGAGCGGCAGCGGGCAGCACAACACCGCCATCTGGGGCCTGTGCCAGGGCAGCGGCAGTCGGCCGTATCAGACGATCGTCGACACCGCCGGGCCCGCGTACAAATGCTCCTGCCCGAGCCGTAAATTCCCGTGTAAACACGCACTTTCACTACTGCTCGTCTGGTCCGAGGGCGATATTCCAGCTACCGGCGCCATTGCCGATTTCGCGGCCGAATGGTTGACCGGTCGCGCCGCCCGCGAAGCCAAAAAGGCCGACCCGGAATCGAACTCGGCGCGCAAGACCAAATCGGCCACCGTCGATCAGCGCCGCGCCCGCGTCACCGCCGGGCTCGCCGATCTGGATATGTGGCTCACCGACCAGGTCCGCACCGGTCTGGCCTCGGCCGACCGTTCGATCACCGCCTTCGAGACGGTCGCCGCCCGCATGGTGGACGCGCAGGCCCCCGGTATCGCCACCACCCTGCGCCAATTGCCGCGCGCCGCAACTCGTTCCGACTGGCCGCAACTGCTGCTGCGCGAATACGCCCGGCTGCATCTGCTGGCCGCCGCGCACCATCGCATGGACGACCTCTCCCCCGCCCTCCAGGCCAGCGTCCGCACCCATATCGGCTATCCGAGCCCGGCGGAGACGGTCCGCGCCGAACCGGCCGTCCGCGATATCTGGATGGTCCTGGGCGCGCGCACCACTGTCGAGGAGAACCTCTATACCCGACGAATCTGGTTGCGCGGCAGAAGTTCCGGTCACTGGGCCCTGATTGTCGAGCATCACTTCGGCAGCCCCAGCTTCCCGCAGGACACCCCTGCCCCGGGCTTCCAGATCGAGGCCGATATCCACTACTACCCCGGCGCGAACCAACTCCGCGCCATCTGGGGCACCCGCCACGCCCTGCCCGACCCCTTCACCACCGTGCCGAACGGTCGCAACCGAACACACGGCGGCGCAACCGAACTCGGCGAACAGCTCGATTCGACCGGGGTGGGCGACGAGAATCCGGCGGGCAGCGGCATGGATGCCGAAACCAGCGCGGGCGCGGCAACCGGTCCACGAGCAGGCGAACGGCAGTGGGGAATCGCCGCCGCGCTCGAGGATCACGCCCGGGCGGTCGGAGCCGATCCTTTCGTTCGGTCCTGGCCGGTGTTCTTGGCCGACGTCGTACCGATCCGCAGCGAAAGTGGTTGGTGGGTAGCCGAATCCGATGGCACTTCGCTCCCGATAGCGGTCGAGGATGGTGAACCCTGGCGACTGCTCGGGCTGTCGGGCGGGCATCCGCTGAGCGTGATCGGCGAGTGGACCGCCGATGGACTGGTGCCTGTCGCGGCACTGTGTGACGGAGCGGTGGTGGATATCGGTGTGGCGGAGGGGACCTCATACGGCGTCCCCAGCGGTTCGGCCGGATCGGATGCGGGGAGCACCGA
This sequence comes from Nocardia sp. NBC_01503, assembly GCF_036327755.1. Taxonomy (NCBI): domain Bacteria; kingdom Bacillati; phylum Actinomycetota; class Actinomycetes; order Mycobacteriales; family Nocardiaceae; genus Nocardia; species Nocardia sp. NBC_01503. The sequence continues at coordinate 3,996,246 of NZ_CP109596.1, read as the reverse complement.
ACTGGTATCCGCGGCGCTGGTCGGCGCTGCGCGCCGGAGCATGGACCGGAATGCGCTGTCCGCACCGGTCGCGGTACTGGCGGCCCGCCTCGCGGGTGGGTTCACCACCGATCCGACGATCACCAACGCGGCTGATCCCGTGACCGATTCGACCAGCCGAGCCGAAGGCGATCCGGCCGTCCGGACGGCGGCGCACCTGCCGAGCGATCCGACCAGCCGGGTTGCAGGCGATCCGGCCGACTCGGTGGTGACACACCTGCCGAGCGATCCGACTGCCGAACCCACGAGACCGCGCGCGGTTGATTCGGCCGCCGAACTGCTCGAATCCGTTTCGCTGCAGGACTGTTTCGCGCGCGGAGGCGTGACCGCGACAGTTGTCGAATCGCCCGCGGCGGCGGATGACGACGAGCGGTTGCGGTTGTCGTCGGCCGCCGCGGCGCGGTTGGCGGAGCTGCTGACGGACAATTCGCCGTTCCTGGACGAGTGGCTGGCGGCCGCCGACGCACGGGATTTCCGGGCTCCGGACGCACTGAGCAGTCTGCTGCTGGAGCGGGCGAAAGCGCTTTCGCAGCATCGGGAACCGCTGTTGCGGTTGGCGGGGGCACGGGGGCGCTGGCTGGCCGCGCAACATCCGGGGTGGCGGACGCTGGTTCGCGCCGATGCGGCGGATGAGTCGGTGTGGTCGCATGGGCGCGCGGCGGAGCGACGAGTGTGGTTGGCGCAGTTGCGGCGTCGCGATCCGATCGCGGCGCGTGATGCCCTGGCGGGCTCATGGGGCACCGAATCCGGACCGGGTAAGGCGGAGCTGCTGGCGTGTTTCGCCGACGGTCTCTCGCTCATGGACGAGGCACTGTTGGAGACCGCCCTGGACGACCGCCGCGCCGAGGTGCGCCGGTTGGCGGCGGATCTGCTGGGCAGACTGCCGGATTCGCATTTCGCGCGGCGGATGACCGAGCGCGCCGGGGCCTGGCTCACCTTCGGCCAGCGGTTGCGCCGCCCCGAATTGACCACCACCGGTCCGGGCGTGCTCGATGATGCCGCTCGCCGCGACGGTGTCGGAGATTCCTTCGGCTACACCGCCTATCGCGCCGACGGCGCGCCCGATCTGTCCGCCGAATGGCTGCACCGGGTGGTCGCGGCCACCCCGCTGCGGCACTGGGAGCGGGTGCTCGGCCCGCCCGAACAGGCCGTGCGCACCGCCATGACCGAGACCATGCGCGGACCGATATTCGCTGGCTGGACCGATGCCACACTGGCGCAGCGGGATTCGTCCTGGGCGCAGGCGCTGTTCGCCGCCTACGCCGCGCAGGAGGCCGGTGAGTCCGACAGCGAGAAGCTGCGCGAGCTCTTCGCCCTGCAACCCCTGGACGATCAGATCCGGCGTCTGCGCCGCCTGGACAGCAGCTGGCTCGCCGAGATCGAATCCCTGCTGCGCGCCATCGCGCGGCCCTGGCCCGGCCCGATGGCCGAACATGTACTGCGCCTGCTGCTGGAGCGCGCGCAATTGAGCGCCGACCGGCCGGGCGCGCCCAGCCTGGTGCCGGGTTCCTACCGCACCCTGTTCCGCGCGGCCTCCGCGCACTTCCCGGTGACGGCCGCCGACCTGGTGACCGGTATCGCCCGCAAATGCGGAGATCCCTACTGGGAACAGGCTTTCGACCAACTCGCCCACGACCTCATCCAACGCAGAGCAATGCTCGAGGAGCTGAAGTGACCACGATTCAGGAGCAGGACGCCCTGCTGCGCCCGCATGCCGAACAAGCCTTCGCCGAGGAGCTGGCCGCGCTCGCGGCCGCCGACGACCGTCCGCGCCCGCCGTCCTGGAAGCTGTCGCCGTGGGCGGTGGTCACCTATCTGCTGGGCGGCACCCTGTCGAACGGCACCGTGATCAGCCCCAAGTACGTGGGCCCGCGCCGCCTGATGGAGGTCGCGGTCGCCACCCTGGCCACCGATCGGGCGCTGCTGCTCATCGGCGTGCCCGGTACCGCCAAAACCTGGGTCTCCGAACATCTCGCGGCCGCCGTCTCCGGTCAGTCGACCCTGCTGGTGCAGGGCACCTCCGGTACCGCGGAGGAGGCCATTCGCTACGGCTGGAACTACGCCCGCCTGCTGGCCGAAGGGCCGAGCGATGCCGCGCTGGTGCCCTCGCCGATCATGACCGCCATGCGCGCGGGTTCGATCGCCCGTTTGGAGGAGCTCACCCGCATCCCCTCCGATGTGCAGGACGCGCTCATCACCGTGCTGTCGGAGAAGACGCTCCCGGTACCGGAGCTCGGCACAGAAGTGCAGGCCGCCAAGGGTTTCAATGTGATCGCCACCGCCAATGATCGCGATCGCGGCGTGAACGAACTCTCCTCCGCGCTGCGCCGCCGCTTCAATACCGTGGTGCTGCCGCTGCCCGCCGGTGAGGACGAGGAGGTGGCGATCGTCAGCCGCCGCGTCGAACAGCTCGGTGCCGCACTGGAATTGCCCGCGGTGCCCGCCGCGGCCGAGGAGGTGCGCCGCGTGGTGCGGGTCTTCCGCGAGCTGCGCTCGGGCATGACGGCCGACGGCCGCACCAAATTGAAGTCGCCGTCCGGCACGCTCTCCACCGCCGAGGCGATCTCGGTGATCACCAATGGTCTGGCGCTGGCAGCGCACTTCGGCGACGGCATTCTGCGCCCCGCCGATATCGCGGGCGCGGTGCTGGGCGCGGTCATCAAGGATCCGGTCGCCGATTCGGTGGTGTGGACCGAGTATCTGGAGGCCGTGGTGCGGCAGCGCGCCGATTGGGCGGACTTCTACCGGGCCTGCCGTGAGGTGAGCTAGATGAGCACTGTCACCACCACAGTGACGGCCGAGACCCGAATCTTCGGTATCCGCCACCACGGTCCGGGCTCGGCGCGTTCCCTGCGCCTGGCGCTCGAGAAGTTCTCGCCGGACGCCATTCTCATCGAGGGCCCGGCCGATGCCGACCCCCTGCTGGGCTTCATCTCCGCCGAGGGAATGGAACCGCCGGTGGCCCTGCTCGGCTACCACCCGGATGAGCCGTCCAAGGCCGCGCTGTGGCCGTTCGCGGTGTTCTCGCCGGAGTGGCAGGCCATGCGGTACGGCGCGGAGAACACCGTGCCCGTGGGGTTCTTCGACCTGCCCGCCGCCATGACGCTCGCGCTGGAGGACGAGCCGGGTGATCGCTCGGATCCGCTCGCCGAGCTGGCCGAGGCGGGCGGTTACGACGATGCCGAACGCTGGTGGGACGCGATTGTCGAATCCTCCTCGGACGCCGACATTTTCGATGCGGTGAACGAGGCCATGGCGGTGCTGCGCGAAACCGCGGTCATCGATGAGCACACGCTGCGCCGCGAGGCGTATATGCGGCAGGTGATGCGAAAGTCGTTGAAGGACGGGGCACAACGCCTGGCCATCGTCTGCGGGGCCTGGCATGGTCCGGCACTGTCGGGCAAGCTCGGCCCGGCCGCCGCCGACGCCCGCGTCCTGAAGGGCCTGCCCAAGGGCAAGGCCATGCTGACCTGGGTGCCGTGGACGCATTCGCGGCTGTCGTCATCCTCCGGATACGGCGCGGGGATCACCTCGCCCGGCTGGTATCACCACCTGTTCACCCAGACCGAGCAGCCGATCGTGCGCTGGCTGACCAAGGTCGCGGGCATGCTCCGCACCCATGATCTGCCGGTGTCGAGTGCCCACATCATCGAATCGGTAAGGCTCGCGGAGACTCTCGCGACCCTGCGCGAGCGGCCGCTGGCCGGACTCTCCGAGGTCACCGAGGCGACCCGTGCGGTGCTCTGCGACGGCGACGAGACCGTGCTGCGCCTGGTCAGCTCGGAGATGGTGGTCGGTGAGGCGCTGGGCGCGGTCCCGGACGGCACCCCGACCGTGCCGCTGGAGGCCGATCTGCGGGCGCAGATCAGAACACTGCGGCTCAAACAGCAGGCCCTGGAGCGCACCATCGACCTGGACCTGCGCACCGAGCGCGATAAGGCGAAATCCCATCTGCTGCACCGGCTCCGGCTGCTCGGCATCGGCTGGGGTCAGCTCACCGACGGCCAGGTGCGCAATACCGGCACCTTCCGGGAGACCTGGACGCTGCGCTGGCGACCGGAGCTGGCCATCGCGATTATCGAGGCCGCCCGCTGGGGTACCACCCTGCGCACCGCCGCCGAGGCGAAAGTCCTTGATACCGCGGCGAATCCGGAGGCCACGGTGGGTCAGGTCTCCGCTGCCCTGGAGGCGGCGCTGCTGGCCGATCTGGGCGGCGCGACCGACGGTCTCATCGCCCGCCTGGAATCGGTTGCGGCCCTGGACCATGACGTCACCCATCTGATGGCAGCACTCCCGGGTCTGCTGCGCACCCTGCGTTACGGCGATGTGCGCGGTACCGATTCCGATGCGCTGACCCGGGTGGCCGACGGCCTGCTGGTGCGGGCCTGCGCGGGTCTGCCCAGCGCGGTCACCGGGCTGGACGGTGACGGTGCCGCCGAGCTGCGCGCTCTGATAGACGCTGTGCACCTGGCGCTTTCGGCACGGGAGAACGAATGGGCGACCGCCACCTGGCTGGCCGCACTCCAGACCCTCGCCGATCGCACCGATATCAACGGCACCCTGGTCGGCCGGGCCGTACGCCTGCTCTGCGATGCCGAGATCATCGGCTCCGCCGAATCCGCCCGCCGACTATCGGCGGCCCTCTCGGTCGGCCACAGCGCCGCCGAGAAGGCGGCGTGGATCGACGGCTTCCTCGGCGGCCGCGGCCTACTCCTGGTCCACGATCGAAACCTGTTGAGCCTCATCGACGCCTGGCTCTGCGGCCTGGACGAGGACCAGTTCGTGGCCACCCTGCCGCTGCTGCGCCGCACCTTCGGAGCCTTCGAATCCGGTGAGCGCCAGGCTATCGCACACTCCGTCCGCAATGGCGCACCGACCGCGATCGCGACGACACAGGGCGAGTACGACAGTGCCAGAGGACAGCTCGCGCTGCGGGCGGCGGCCGAAATCCTCGGGATAGCAGGATGATCCGCCGTCGATGGTGTGGATCCCGGCCAAGAACATGCCGGGATGACGGGGAGGTCGGCGCCCACACGGCGGGGGACGTCAACTCCGGGATGGCCGGGGCGTCAGCAGCATTCAGAACTCGAGAGGAATGAAATGAGCGGGGTGGACGAGGCGCAAGCGCGGCGCTGGCGGTTGGTGCTCGGGGGCGCGGCCGAGGCGGGACTCGGCGGGCTCGGCGCGGCCGAGGATGTGGCCATGGATCGGGCCATGGGCGCGCTGTACGACGCGGACGCCCGCAATGGGGCGAGCGGGCGGCGGTCCGGTGGGCTGGGTGGGTCCGCACCGCAGGTGGCACGGTGGCTCGGCGATATTCGGCGGTACTTTCCCTCGACGGTGGTCGAGGTGATGCAGCGCGATGCGGTGGATCGACTGAATCTCACCGAATTGCTTTTGGAGCCCGAGCTTTTGGAGGCCGTGGAGCCGGATGTCCATCTGGTCGGCACCCTGCTGAGCCTGAATCGGGTGATGCCCGAGACCACCAAGGCGACCGCGCGCATGGTCGTGGAGAAGGTGGTGCGCGAGATCGAGCGCAGGCTGGCCGCGCAGACCATCGCCGCGGTCGGCGGTGCGCTCAATCGCGCGGCGCGGGTCTCGCGGCCCAGGCTGCGTGATATCGACTGGGACCGCACCATTCGCAAGAATCTGGCCAACTATCTCCCGGAACAGCGCACGGTGGTGCCGGAAAGGCTTGTCGGATACGGCCGTAAAGCCCAGGCCGTGCGCCGGGATGTGGTGCTGGCGATCGACCAATCCGGGTCCATGGCGTCGAGCGTGGTGTACGCGTCGGTGTTCGGGGCCGTGCTGGCCTCCATGCGCTCGCTGAAGACCGCACTGGTGGTCTTCGATACCGCGGTGGTCGACCTGACCGAGAAGCTGTCGGATCCGGTCGACGTCCTGTTCGGCACCCAACTGGGCGGCGGTACGGATATCAATCGCGCCATCGCCTATTCGCAGTCGCTCATCACCCGTCCGGCCGACTCGCTGTTCGTGCTCATCTCCGATCTCTACGAGGGCGGTGTGCGCGCGGAGATGCTTCGCAGAATTCGCAGCATGAAGGAGTCAGGCGTCCAGGTGGTGGTGCTGCTGGCCCTCTCGGACGAGGGCGCACCCGCCTACGACCGGGATAACGCCGCCGCGCTGACCGCACTCGGCGTACCCGCTTTCGCCTGCACACCCGATCGGTTTCCGGACCTGCTGGCAGTGGCCCTGGACCGCGGCGATGTGCAGAAGTGGGCGAACACGCAAGCGAACGGCCAATAGCCCGCCGGGGACAACACCCCCAAGTTCGCGGCCCGGCCCGCTTCTGGACTGAGTGGAGCGGGGGAGCGGAGCGGAGGAGCGGAGGGAGGGAGCGTAGCGGGCTTACAGGGCCGCGAACCGGCCCGGAGCGTAGCGGAGGGCCAAATAAACTAAGCTGCCAGCTTGATCTGTCTCGTGGAAACGGGGGCTCGACTTTGCGCTCTGGTGATGTGTTCGCCGGTTTCGTCATAGAACGCGAACTCGGCCGCGGCGGTATGGGGTCGGTGTACCTGGCCCGGCATCCCCGGCTGCCGCGGAAGACCGCGTTGAAGCTGCTCAATCAGGAAATGTTCACCGATGACGAGATCCGCGCCCGGTTCATCCGGGAGGCCGATCTGGTCGCCCAGCTGGACCATCCGAATATCGTCACGGTCTACGACCGCGGCACCGAGGGTGAACAGCTGTGGATCTCCATGCAGTACATCGACGGTGTGAACGCCTCCGCCGTCAAGGCGGCTTCACTGCCGCCGCTGCGGGCCGCGCAGATCATCGCCGAGACGGCCAAGGCGCTCGACTACGCGCACGGGCGCGGCGTGCTGCACCGCGATGTGAAGCCTGCGAATATTCTGCTCGCGCGCTCCTCAGGCGGTGCGGCGGGCGAGCGGGTGTACCTCACCGACTTCGGTATCGCCCGGCTGCGCGACGACACCGGTCACCTCACCCAGACCGGTACGGTCACCGCGACCCTGGCCTACGCCTCCCCCGAGCAGTTGACCGGCGCCACCATCGACGGGCGCTCGGATCAGTACGCGCTGGCGTGCACGCTGTTCCAATTGCTCACCGGTGTGGTGCCGTTCGAGGGCACCAGTCCGGCGGCGGTGATTCGCGGCCATCTCCAGCAGCCGCCCCCGCCCGCCAGTCCGCTGCGCCCGGAGCTGCCGCGCACCATCGACGGCGTACTGACCCGGGCACTGTCCAAGCGGCCGCAGGATCGCTTCCGATCCTGTGTGGAGTTCTCCGCGGCGGTCGATCGCGCCCTCGCCACCCGGCCGGTGCCGCCGCGCCCGCCGACCCCGGTGCGACCGCAGCCGATTGTCGTCGCGCCCCGGCCGCCGACTCCGGCGCGGCCGCAGCCGGTGATTCCCACGCCGGTGCCGCAGCAGCGCCCCATGTCCGGATCGAATCCCATTCCGCCGTATCAGAATCCGGCGGTCGCACCGAATCAGCAGTATCCGAATTCGGGGCAGGGGTATCAGAGTCCCGCACCGGTGTATCAGAATCCGGTCGCGACGCCGAAACCCGCGTATCAGAATCCGTCCTCCGGTGCGGCGTTCCCGCAACAGCCGGTGCCGCAGCCGAATTACGCGCAGCAGTCCAAACAACAGCCGGTATACACCGCGCCCGAACGCGGTTCGAGCCAGATCGGCTGGATCATCGCGGGCACCACGGTCGCGCTGGTGCTGATCATCGTGGCGGTCACGGTCATTCTGTACAACCGTTGAAAATACCTGGGAGATAACGAAATCCGGCCGGTCACCCCGCGGGGACCGGCCGGATTCCTCGTCCCCCGGTCTATTACACGTCGGCGATGGCCGCCAGCGGTGGCGTGCGCGCCGCACGCACCGCGGGCCACAGCGCCGCGAGTACACCGACCACACCCGAGCTCAACACCATGAGCACGATCTGACCCCACGGCACGGTAATGGTGGCCAGCCCGAGATCCTTGAGCGTGCGCAGGAATCCGACGCCGAGCACCAGCCCCAGCGCCACGCCGACCACCGCACCGAAGACCGCGATGAGCATGGACTCCAGATAGATGGTGCGCCGCACCTGCGGACGTTGCATACCCACCGCGCGCAGCATGCCGATCTCCCGGCGGCGCTCCACCACCGACAGTGCCAGGGTGTTCACAATGCCGAGGATGGCGATCACCACCGCGAGCGCCAGCAGGCCGTACAGAATCGCGAGCATGGTGTTGATCTGCTTGCCCTGTGCGCCCTTGAAGTCCTCACGGTCCTGCACCTGAACCACCGCCCACGGCTCCACCGACTTCTCCAGGCCGGTCCGCAGGGTCTGCAGATCGGTGCCCGGCTGCGCGGTGATGAGCACGATGAAGTTGGTGCGGAAGCTGACCGGCATCACCTGGTTGTACAGCGCCAGCGGCGCGACCAGCGGGCCGAGCAGCTGGGTGTCCTTGTAGATGCCGACCACCTCGACCTGGTAGTTCTTCTTGTCCAGGCTGGTGATGTCGACCTTCTGACCGACATGCCAATTACGGTCGGCGGCTTCGGTTTCCGAGAGCATGATGCCGTTGTCGCCGAGATTGCCATTGCCCTGCACCAGGTCGTAGGTCAGCACCTTGTCCAGCGGACCCTCGGGCACGGTGCCGAGCAGCTGATCGTCACCGGCCTTGAAGGTGACGCCGTGGAACTGCACCACATCCTGTACGCCCGGCACCTTCTGTACGGCGGGCCCGGCGGCCAGTGGGACGCCGACCAGGCTGTTGGTCGGACCCTGCAGGATGAAGTCGGCCTTGACGCCCTTGTCCACCACCTCGCTGATACTGGCCTTGGCCGAGGAGCCGAGCATGCCGATGGCGGTCACCAGCATGAGCCCGAGCGTGAGCGCGAAGGCCGTCGCCGCGGTGCGCCGCGGATTGCGCAGCGCGTTGTTGCGCGCCATCGTGCCGACCGCTCCGAACGGTCGCACCAGGAAACCGAGCCCCTTCACCACCGGGCGCGAGAGCGCCGGGGAGGCCAACAGCACCGCGAAAATCAGTGCCAGCGCGCCGATTCCGACGGTGAGCGCGGCATTACCGCCGGTATGCCGGGCGCCGAGCACCACCAGCACACCACCGGCCACGGTCAGCACCGCGCCGAAAGCCGTTCGGATACGGGTGGATTCGTTGGCCGAGCCGAGTTCGGAGCGCATCGCCTCGATCGGCGGAATGGTGGCCGCCCGGCGCGCCGGTGCGTACGCGCTGACCACCGTGACTATGACACCGACGCCGATCGCCACCAGCACGGTGCGCGGCCGCAACGACATGGAACCGGTCGGCAGGCCCAGATCGAAGGCATTGAGCAGCGCCGACAATCCGAAGGCCAAACCCACACCGGCCGCGAGACCCAGTGCGCTGCCGATGATTCCGATGATCAGCGCCTCGCCGACCACCGACTGCCCCACCTGCCGACGGGATGCGCCGACCGCGCGCAGCAGCGCCAACTCCCGAAGTCGCTGTGCGACAAGCATGGAGAAGGTGTTGTAGATGATGAAGGTGCCGACGATCAGCGCGATGGCGCCGAAGGCGAGCAGGAAGTAGTTGATGAATTTGAGCGCGTCGCCGATCTGCTTCTTCATGTCCTCGCGGACCTGATCGCCGTCCTGCACCTTGTAATCCGGGTACGCCTTGGCGATCCGGTCGCGCAGATCATCGGCTTGCACACCGGGTTTGGCGGCGATATCGACGAAGGCGACATGCGCGCCGTCGGTGAACAGCTGCCGGGCCTGCGCGTCGTCGAAGTACAGATTGATGAAGCCGCCGGTATTGCCGGCCAGATCGTAGATGCCCGAGACGGTGACATCGATATTGCCCTTGGACGGGATGAGCACCTTGGTGGTGTCGCCGACATGCAGGTCGGCCCGATCGGCGCCGCCCTTGTTGATGGCGATCTGCCCGGACCGACTCGGCGGCACCCCGTCGATGAACTTGTCCGGTTCGGCGACGGCCTTGTCCGGCGGCAGGTAGGAGGTGCCGAAAGTCGGTGCGCCGCCGGTCTGTACGGCCTTACCGTCCTTGAGCAGCACCACCGGGCCGTTGATACCGGGCGCGACCGCGCGCACGCCGTCCATGGCGGTGATCTTGTCGACGGTCTCGTTCGGAATGCCCAGGGACTGGCGTTCTTTCGGACTCACCCGCACATCGACGCCCTTGGCCTGATTGGCGAAGATGTCGTCGAAAGAGCTCTGCAGGGTATCGGTGAAGACGAAAGACCCTGCGATGAAGGCTGTTCCGAGCACCACCGACAGCAGGGTGAGAAACAAACGCACCTTATGCGCGGCGAGATTGCGCAAGGCGACCTTGCGCATGGGACTACCGGCCATCAGTGCTCCGCCTCCACGCCACTGGTCTCCAGCGACTTCATCTTGTCGAGTACGGAATCGGCGGTCGGCGAACGCAATTCATCGACAATCCGGCCGTCGGCCAGGAACACCACACGATCGGCGTACGAAGCCGCGCGCGGATCGTGGGTCACGATGACCACGGTCTGCCCGAATTCGTCCACCGCGGCCCGCAGAATCGAGAGCACCTCACCCGAGGAGCGCGAATCCAGATTGCCGGTCGGCTCGTCACCGAAGATGATGTCCGGCTTACCCGCGAGCGCGCGGGCACACGCCACCCGCTGCTGCTGACCGCCGGACAGCTCACTGGGCCGGTGCGTCAGACGATCGGTGAGACCGAGCCGCTTGAGCACGGTCGACAGCCACTCCTCATCGGCCTTGCGGCCCGCGATATCCAGCGGCAGGGTGACATTCTCGAGCGCGGTCAGCGTCGGCACCAGGTTGAACGCCTGGAAGACGAATCCGATGCGATCGCGGCGCAACTGGGTCATACCCTTGTCGGAGAGTTCGGTGAGGTTGGTATCGCCGATGTGGACGGTGCCCGCCGTCGCGGCGTCCAGCCCGGCTAGGCAGTGCATGAGAGTCGACTTACCGGACCCCGAAGGCCCCATGATCGCGGTGAACTCCCCCTTGGCGAAATCCGCCGACACCCCGTCGAGTGCCCGGACCTGCGTATCGCCCGAACCGTAGATCTTCACCAGGTCGGTGGCCCGCGCGGCGACTGCGTCCGCGCTCTTGGCGAGCCCGACAGGATCGGAGACATTCGAAGTCATGGTGTCCAGTGTGTCGGGCGCGGCCCGCGCACGCCATCCGGGATCCCCCCGAGGCCACCTACCCACATGGATTCCTTAATCCCCCACCTCATCCCGACCCCGTACGCAGCCCGGCGGAACCACTGCTCGTCCAGGCGAGAAACACCGTCAGCCCGGCACGTCGTCCACCCCTCGACGGCCCGCCGGGATCGAGTGACGAATGTCAGCTCAGTGCAGGCCGAACGGGAAGACGGGCGCGGGCGCCGCCGTGGTGGTGTACTCCGGCGTAGCGCTGGCGGTCCCACCCGATGGCTCGGGCTCCGGTTCGGTGGTGGTGTCGTAGTACTCCTCGGTCGTCGTATGCGCCGGGGCGGGCGGCGGGGTCACCGCGGGCGAATTGGACGTCCCGGTCGAGCGCGCCTGGTCGATGGCCACCAGGATCACAGCCACCAACAGCAGCGGAATCAGAATGATCCCCACCAGCCACAGCAGACACCCGCGAGTCCGCGACTTCTTCTTCGGCTTCTTGGGCGGCGGCGGGAAGACTTTCTTGCCCCGGGTCTTGGAGTCCGCACGAGAGGTGGCGGCCTTCGTCACGGGCCGTTTGCCTTGCGGCGCAACGCCCGCGGACGGCCGGGCAGTCGCCGATGAGGCGGCGCCGGTCCGGCCCGTTGCCGAATAGGACGCTCCCGGAGCGGGATTGGGATGCACCGGGAATTGGCCGGAGCTGCCCGCCGCGGCATATGGCTTCCCCTGGGCGGGCGGAACCACGCCCCTGCCCTGCGCCGCTCCGGACATCCCCGGCGGCATTGCGCCCCTGCCCTGCGCCGCTCCGGCCATCCCCTGGGTCGCGAATGGCGTTGGGGGCGTGTTCGATACAGCGCGGGGGAACCGCCCGCCGGTCGGGCCGGGCGCGGGTTGACCCGCCATCGGATGGCGCGCGCCGGAGGTCTGCGCGGGCATACCGTCCAGGGCCTGCTGGGCGGCGGTGGCGAAGGCGGTGCAGGAGTCGAAGCGGGCGGTGGGGTGTTTGGCCATGGCTTTGGCCATGACCGCGTCGAGGGCGGGCGGGAGTCCGGGGCGCAGTGAGCTGACCGGGGGCGGGGGCTGGTCCAGGTGACCGCGCATGATGGCGATCGGATGCTGGGCGTCGAACGGAACAGTGCCGGTGAGCAGCCGGAACAGGGTGCAGGCCAGGGAGTACTGGTCGCAGCGGTGGTCCAGCGGTTGGCCGGAGAGTTGCTCGGGGGCGGCATAGGCCAGGGTGGCGGTGAAGGAGCCGGTCTGGGTGAGTTTGGTGTTCTCATCGCGCAAGCGCGCGATACCGAAGTCCGCCAGGAAGATTCGCTCATCCCCGTCGACACGTTCGATGAGGATGTTGGCGGGCTTCACATCCCGATGCAGCACACCCTTGCGATGCGCGAAATCGAGAGCCTTCCCGGTCTCACCGATAATCCGAACCGCCTGGCGCGGTGGCAGATTCGCGGATTCCAGCATCGAGGCGTCGATACCGTCGATGTACCGCATGGCGATCCACATCCGGTCGTCATCGAAGCCGCGATCGAAGAGCGGCACGATATTCGGATGGTCCAGCCGCGCGACCACATCCCCTTCGCGCTCGAATCGCGCGCGAACCTCACTGTCGCCGAACAATTCCGCGCTGAGCAGTTTGATCGCCACCAGTCGCGGCAACCTGGGATGCCGGGCCAGATACACCGACCCCATACCGCCACGGCCGAGCTCACGTTCGATCAGGTAACCCGCGAACGTCTCTCCGCTGCGCAGCACACGATTCCCTTCGGTACAGACTTGCCTCCGCTGCGCTACGGCTGTTCGCGGCCCCAGGGAGTCTCGATTCTTCCCTCCCTCCGCTCCTCCGCTTCGCTCCCCCGCTCCACTCAGTCCAGAATCGAGACGGGCCGCGAACCGTCGGGTGTAGCCGAGGCAGGCGGCACCGAGCTTAGTTGAGCGGAGCCGAACGCCACCAAGTCAGCACTTCGTCGATGCTGCCGACGACGCCGTCGGTGTACATCAGGTATTGGCCGCGATTGGAGTCGCCGGTGAAGGCCGTGACCATGCGCGGGCGGTCGCTACCGGTGAACTGGTAGTTCGTGTACGCCTTGCCGCCGCTGCTGTCGGAGGTCTTCTTGTCCGGGTGCAGTCCGCTGACCACCGACTGCGCCTTGGCGGCGGAGGAGTACGCGTAGATCCGGTAGAACGGGTCACCGTTGTTGCCGCCGCCGAAGCAGCGCCACTGCACCGCCCAGTCACCGAAATCGGGTTCGCCGTCGGACTTGTCCGGCGGGCTCTTGGGGTCGGCGAGCCAGCAGGTGGCGCCGTTGTAGCCGGTATCGCCGTCCTTGGTGGCGGGCACCAGGCGGGAGAATTCCGTGCTGATCGCCGAGGAGTCCACGGGCTTGTCCGAACCCGAGGCGACCGAGGTGGTCGCCGACGCGGGCGCGGATTTGGCGGTACTGCCGCCGCCGGCGGTGGTCTTGGTGTCATCGCTCGTACTGCCCAGCGCGGCCAGCCCGATGACGGCGACGATGACCAGCACCACCACACCGGCGATGATGCCGATGATCAATCCGGTATTGGATTTCTTCGGCGGCTGCGGCGGCCGCTGCCCACCCATACCCGGCGGCTGTCCGGGCGGCGGGCCGCCGTAGTTGTACTGCGGCCCGCTGGTGTTGAACTGCGGCTGGCTCGCGTTGTACTGCGGCGGGCTGGTGTACTGGTTCGTCGGCCGATTCGGCGGCTGCTGCCCGTACAGCGGCTGCGGTGCGGAGGCCGCGGTATTGCCCTGCGCCGCATAGGGGTTGGGTACGACCGGGGCGGGGGCGGCGGTATGCCGGCCACCGGTGTACATCGGGGCGTTCGCGGTGGGCTGCGGCCCGCCGGTCATGGGCATACCCATCTGCCCCATGGTCGGATTCTGCCCCTGCGTGTACGTGGGCATCGGCGGTGCGGTGCGCGGATTCACCAGCGGCATGGCGGGTGAGCTCGCCCCGGAGAGCGCCTGCTTGGCGGCGGCGGCGAAATCGGCGCAGCTGTGGAAACGGTCGTCCGGACGCTTGGCCATGGCCTTGTTCAACACCATGTCCAGCGCCTGGGGCAGGCCGGGGCGGGCGCTGCTCAACGGCGGGGGCGGCTGCTGCAGATGTCCCTGAATCACCGCCGCCGGATTGGTCGCCGAGAACGGCCCGGAACCGGTGAGCAGCCAGAAGAGCGTGCAGGCCAGCGAATACTGATCGGAGCGACCGTCCAGTGTGGAACCGGTCAACTGCTCCGGCGAGGCGTACGCCAGTGTCGCGGTGAAGGTTCCGGTCTGGGTCAGGTTCTGACCGCTGTCATCGCGCAACCGGGCGATACCGAAGTCGGTGAGGTAGACACGCTCACCCTTACCGCCGGTGGAGCGCGCCAGCAGAATGTTGGCGGGCTTGACATCCCGGTGCAGCACCTCGTTGCGGTGCGCGTAATCCAGCGCGTCGGCGGTCTCGGAGACGATCTGCACGGCCCGCTCGGGGGGCAGCGTCTGCGGATTCACGCTGGAGGCATCGACACCGTCGATGTACTGCATGGAGATCCAGAGCTGCCCGTCCTCGAGCCCGCGGTCGTAGACGGTGACGATATTGTGGTGATCCAGCTGCGCGACAAGGTCCGCCTCGCGCTCGAAGCGCGCGCGAACCTCCTTGTCGAACACCATCTCCCGGTTCAACAGCTTGAGCGCCGTCAGCCGGGGCAACCGGGGGTGCTTGGCCAGATACACCGAGCCCATGCCCCCGCGCCCCAGCTGCCGCTCGATAACGTATTCCGCAAACACATCACCGCTGGACAGCATGTCGAGCTCCCACTTCCTACGTCTGCGCCGGGACCCACCAGCGCTCGACGTACCGCAAACGATCGGCGATCGTGCTCGGGCCGATCCGGAAAACACCGAAACCATAGCGCAATCGAGTCCTACCGAACTATCTCCGCGAATCGCGCCAGCGCAACAGGAGTGATCACGATCTCCTGTCGGTGGGCGGCGATAGGCTGGCGGGCATGCGCATAGGAGCACACGTTCGGCTCGACAGCGACCCCATCGGCTTCGCCGACAAGCTGGGGGCCGACGTCATCCAGATGTTCGTGGTCGATCCGCAGAGCTGGGACAAGCCCACCCCGCACCCTTTGACGGCGGAGATCAAGGCCAGCCCCATCGATGTGGTGGTGCACTCGTCGTATCAGATCAATGTGGCCAGTCTCAACAACCGGCTGCGTATGCCCTCGCGCGGCGCGGTGGCGGCGCAGGCCGCGGCGGCGGCCGAACTCGGGGCGTTCGGTCTGGTCGTACACGGCGGGCATGTCCGCAAGGACGATGAGATCATCGAGGGAATCCTGAACTGGCGCAAGCTCTTCGAACGCCAGCAGGACAAGGGCGGGTTCGCGGTGCCGATCCTCATCGAGAACACCGCGGGTGGAAATCACGCCATGGCACGACATTTCGACGATATCGCCCGGCTCTGGGATGCCGTCGGCGATTTCGGCGCGGGCTTCTGCCTGGACACCTGCCACGCCTGGGCGGGCGGTGAGGAGCTGCTCGGCATCGTCGACCGCGTCAAAGCCATCACCGGCCGCATCGACCTGGTGCACCTGAACTCCTCCCGCGATTCCTTCGACTCCGGTGCGGACCGGCACGCGAATCTCGCCGACGGCACCATCGACACCGAACTCCTGGTGGAGGTCTGCAAGGCGGTGGGCGATGCCCCGATCGTCCTGGAGACCCCCGCCGAAGGCGTCGCCGAAGACTTGGCGTTCCTCCGCGAACACCTCGGCTGACCACCCCGGGCATCCGGGCGCACCCGCCCCGTCATCCCAGCGTGCTTTTGGCCCACCCAGCACTACGCCGTCGACGATTACGACGCCCAGCCCCGCCGCCTCACCCGCATCACCCTCGCGGGCGATATCCCGGTCGATGTGCACGCCGATCCCAGCACCGTCATCACCGGCGATGCCGAGCACTACTCGATTATCGAGCAGGTCGCCCCGCGCGCTGTCTGAGCCCTTCCCGCCCGTGCTGTTCTTGCGTGCGCCATGTGCGGGAAGCCCGGCCGATGCGACGAACCCTCGTTCTCTCGACGGCGCATCGGCCTTCTCACGTCCACCCGAGTGCCGCAGGGCAGAATTGCCCGCATGGAGATTCGGCCGCTCGACGGGGTGCGGGTTCTGGAGTTGGGCAACTACGTGGCCGCGCCGACGGCGGGGCGCATACTCGGCGACTTCGGGGCCGAGGTCATCAAGGTGGAGCGGCCGAAAACCGGTGACGAACTGCGGAATTGGCGGCTCTACGGTGGCGACACCTCGATGCTGTACCGGACCGTGAACCGGAACAAGAAGTCGATCACCCTCGATCTGCGCACCGAGGCCGGGCGCGCGATCGTGCTGGACCTGATCGCGCACTGCGATGTCCTGCTGGAGAACTTCCGCCCCGGCATGCTGGAGAAGTGGGGACTGGGACCGGAGGCGCTCGATGCGGCCAATCCGGATCTGGTGATCACCCGCATCTCCGCGTACGGGCAGACCGGACCGCTGTCACAGCGACCGGGATTCGCGGCCGTCGCCGAGGCCGTGGGCGGTTTGCGGGAACTCGTCGGCGATCCGGATCGGCCGCCGGTGCGCGTGGGCGTCTCCATCGGCGATTCGATCGCGGGCATCTACGCCGCCTTCGGCACGGTGATGGCATTGTTCCAGCGCGAGCGTGCCGATGATCGAGTTCCCCTGCCGCAGCGCATTATCGACGTGGCATTGAACGAATCCATCCTCTCGGTGATGGAGTCGCTCGTCCCGGATTATCTGGCCTACGGCATCAATCGCGAACGGGTCGGCGGGCGAATGGAGGGCATCGCCCCCAGCAACGCGTACCCGTGCGGTGACGGCTTCAGCATTATCATCGGCGGCAATGGCGATGCCATCTTCCAGCGCTATATGCAGGTCATCGACCGCCCCGATCTCGCGGCCGACCCTGAGCTGCAAGACAATGCGGGCCGCTGGCGCAATCGCGATCGCCTGGACGAGTCCATCGCCGAATGGACTCGGCGGCACACTCGCGATGAAGCCCTGCGACTTCTCGAGGCCGCCGCCATCCCCTGCGGCCCCATCTACACCGCCGCCGATATCGTCGCCGATGAACAGTACAAAGCGCGCAATATGATTCAGCACTTCCCGGTGGATGTGGGCGAACCCGAACCCAAACAGGTCGGCTTCACCGGCATCGTCCCGGTGATCGGGAACCGGTCCCTGCCCATCCGCAATGTCGGCCCCGATCTGGGCGAGCACACCCGCGAAATCCTCTCCGGGCTGCTCGGAATGTCCGATACCGAGATCGATGCGCTGGCGGCCCGATGACCACCGTGACGCGCGTGAGCAACCGGAAGGGGTTGTGATGACGGCGATCCTGCGCGATGTCACCCTGCGCGACGGTCTGCAGCTGACCGGCAAGGTGCTGCCCACCGAACGCAAGGTGGAGATCGTGCGCGAACTGCTGGCACTGGGCGTGCCGGAGCTGGAGATCGGCTCCATGGCGCGGCCGGATCTGGTGCCGCCCATGGCCAATACGCTCGAGCTGGTCGCCGCGCTCACGCCCGAGGAGCTGGCCCGCTGCTGGGTCTGGGTCGCCACGCCGCGACATGTGGAGAAGGCCGCGGCCGCCGGTGTGCGCAA
Organism: Nocardia sp. NBC_01503; assembly: GCF_036327755.1. Lineage (NCBI taxonomy): Bacteria > Bacillati > Actinomycetota > Actinomycetes > Mycobacteriales > Nocardiaceae > Nocardia > Nocardia sp. NBC_01503. The sequence goes on along the minus strand of NZ_CP109596.1, from coordinate 3,978,391 downwards.
CTTCCAGTACTGCTTCTCGGTCTCCGATTCGCACAACAAGGCGAATATCGGGCGCACCACCGAGGAGAGCCTGGCCGCCATGCCCGCGGCCGTCGAGTTCGCGCGGGCGGTGGAGGGGCGGATTCAACTCTGTCTGGCAACGACTTTCACCTGCCCGTTCGAGGGGGCGGTGGATCCGCGGCGGGTGCTGGCCATCGCGTGCGATCCCCGGGCGGAGGGGTCGAGCGATATCGTGCTGGCCGATACGCTCGGGCAGGCACATCCCGGGCAGGTCAGCGGACTGGTGAGCGCTGTTGCCGCGCAGGGGCACTGGGGTACCCCCGAGCACCGGATCGTCTTCCACGGACATGACACCTGGGGCATGGGCGTGGCCAATTCACTGGCGGCGCTGACCGCGGGCGCAGGTGTCCTTGACGGGTCACTGGGCGGATTGGGCGGCTGCCCGTTCGCACCCGGCGCCTCCGGGAACACCTCGAGCGAGGATCTGCTCTTCGCCACTCGACCGGAATGGTTCACACCGCAGGCACTGGCGACGCTGGTGCCGATATCGGAGCGATTGCTGGCCGAACTCGGCGAACCGAATCGTTCCCGGACTGTCGAGGGAAGTCGCTCCGAAGCCGCAGCTTTCGAATGGGTTATTCGCAAATAGCGTCGATTAACCGAATGGTTGCCGAATTCGATCAGCGACCATTCGGTGTGGCGAATTCGCGTATTCTCAGCGACTCTCCGGCGCTGCCGCGTCGGCGCGCAGTTTGAGTAGGATCAAACCGGCGGTACAGGCGAGGATCAGCCCCGCGACGGTTATCTCGACCCGTAGACCCGCAATCCCGAGGATCGCGCCGACGACTCCGCCAAGGAAGATCAGCCAGGCGACGATACGGGCCAGAATTGCCGACGACCGCGGCGACTTCGCTACCGCAGGCTCCCCCGACCGCGCTATGGCGCGCTGCGGGGATGTCGAGAATGCACCCATCATCCACTCCTCGATGACGCCCACCGAGTTCGGCGAACAAGCGGCGCGTTTCTCGGCTAATTTCGGGCGTCTCACGTGTAACTTTGGACACACATTACGGCTCGGCAACGAAATGTCCATGCGACACGTATGTACAACACGCTGAGTTTATTGATTCGATATCTGAATCATTGCTGTTTGAGATAATATTGTGTCTTGCGGACCCGCCTGGCACCGCGACACCTCCTCCGTTAGGGTGAGCCCACTCGAGACGAATCAGGAGTGCTCCCCATGGACGGCAACAAGGCCGACGCGGATCACCGCGGCGACATCTCGTGGCGGCGGCTACCCGCACCCGTCGCCGGTGCCGCGGCCGCCGTCGGCGCGGTGTCGCTCGGCTTGGTACTCATCGGCGCGTGCGGCCTCGGCGGTCAGGACACCTACGTCGCGCCCCCGCCGCTGAACGCGGATCTGCAAGCGGCCCCGGTGGTTTCCCAATCGGGCACCACCACCCCCGGCATCGTCATCCCGCCCTCCCCCACCTGGCGGGTAGCGGTCGACCAGGGCCCGCGACACACCCCGATCCCCACCCTCACCACCACCTCGAAGGATCAGGATCCGGATCCGGATCCCGAGGCTCCCACCACCGCCTCGCGCACCACCCCGCTGCATCCGTCGACCACCACACGGCCGACCACCACACGGCCCCGGCCCACCACCGACCCCCCAACTCTCACAACGGAACCCGCGCGGCCCACCACCCCGCCGGTCACCACGGAACCGGCGATCGCGGTCCCCACCACCGGCGCGGACGACGAACCCGCCAGCGGCTAGCGAAACCTCACCGTCCCGGCAGGTCTCTCCTCCGTCATCCCGGCAGAACTCCCTCCGTCATCCCGGCATGTTCTTGGCCGGGATCCACACCCTCAGCGCCGCAACACCTTTCGGTGGATCCCAGCCAAAAGCACGCCGGGATGACGGGAGTACTCAATCCCCCGAACGCCGCGCGCCCCGCTCCAAATGTGGAGCGGGGCGCGAATTGCTTTGCTACAGCTTAGAACTCGACCAGGGTGTAATCGGCCACGCGGTCGGTGAGCACGCGCAGGTGCTCCAGATCGCCGCCCAGGGTGCGAGCGACGGCCGTGAGCCGGGCGACGTAATGGCTCACCGGGTACTCGGTGGTGATACCGATACCGCCGTGCATCTGGATGGCCTCCTGGCCGATATGCCGGGCGGACCGGCCCACCTGCAGTCGAGCGCGGGACGCGACCACCGGATCGGTGACATCGTCCGCCACGGCGGCGGTGGCGTACAGGCTCATACTGCGCGCCAACTCCAGTGACACATACATATTCGCCGCACGCTGGCTCAGCGTCTGGAACTTCGACAGCGTGACACCGAACTGCTTGCGGGTCTTGAGGTATTCGGTGGTCAGCCGCAAAGCCTCCTCCATCGCACCGAGCGATTCGGCGCAGAGAACGGCCTGGGCCCGCGCGGTGACCGTGGCCAGCGCGGCCTGCGCGTCGGCATTGTCACCGAGCAGTTCAGCGGCGGCCGAGGCGAATTCGATCTGCGCGCCACGACGTCCGTCGAAGGTGCGGAAAGGCGTGCGAGACACACCCTGCGCGTCACCCGCCACCAGGAAGAGGCCGAGAGCACCGCCGGGCAGCTGGGCGCTCACCACCAATTCATCGGCGCAATCACCGTGCGGGACCGGGTTTTTCACACCGGTCAGCGCATAACCGTCACCTGACGGAACGGCGGTGGTGCCGAGTTCGACTGCGGGCCAGCGCGTTCCGGGCTCGGCATGCGCGAAAGCCAACAGCTTGTCGCCGCCGACCAACGCGGGCAGCACCCGCTGCCGCTGTGCCTCGGTACCGGCGGCCGCTACCAGCCCGCCGGGCACCAGCACGGCATCGAGGATCGGCTCGGGCGCGAGCCTGCGCCCGACCTCCTCCATGACGACCATGACCTCGACCGGACCCGCGCCGACGCCGCCGTCCTCTTCACTGAAAGGCAGTCCCAGCACCCCCAATTCGGCGAGCTGACCCCAGACCTCCCGGCTCCAGCCGAGTTCGGTGTCGGTGACCTTGAGCCGGGTCTCCGGGTCGTAGGCGCGGCCGAGCAGATCGCGGACCGTGTCGCGCAGCATGACCTGTTCATCGGTGAGTTCGAAATCCATGGCGGCAGCTCACAATCCGAGGATGGTGGAGGCGATGATGGTGCGCTGCACCTCGCTGGAACCTCCGTAGATGGTTGTCTTGCGGTAATTCAGGTAGCTCGGACCGGTGCGCTGGGCCCAGTCCGGCGACGCGATACCCGCGGTGTCGACCGGCAGGGCATCGGGTCCGGCGATATCGAGCAGCAATTCCGTTGCGGCCTGCTGCAATTCGGAGCCGCGCAGCTTCAGCACCGAGGAGGCCGGATTCGGCTTGCCATCGGTGGGTTGGGAGACCACGCGCGCCAGGGTGAGCTCCAGGGCCAGCAACTCGTTCTCCAGTTCGGCGATGCGAGCGGCGAACACCGGATCGTCCAGCAGCGTCCCGGTGCCCGACTTGATCTGTGCCGCATACTCTTTCGCCACGCCCAGCTTCACCTTGGTGCGGCCGACACCGGTGATACCGGTGCGCTCGTTGCCGAGCAGGAACTTGGCATAGGTCCAGCCCATATTCTCCTCGCCGACCAGCTGATCGGCCGGAACGCGCACGTTCTCGAAGAACACCTCATTGACCTCGTGATGCCCGTCGATCAATTTGATCGGGCGAATGGTCACACCCGGGGTCTTCACATCGAAGAGCAGCATCGAGATACCGGCCTGCTTCTTGACGGTCGGGTCGGTGCGCACCAGGCAGAAGATCCAGTCGGCGTACTGGGCCAGCGTGGTCCAGATCTTCTGACCGTTGACGATGTAGGAGTCGCCGTCGCGCACCGCGGTGGTGCGCAGCGAGGCCAGATCCGAACCGGCGTCCGGCTCGGAAAAGCCCTGGCACCACCAGATGTCGAGGTTCGCGGTCGGCGGCAGGAAGCGCTGCTTCATCTCCTCGGAGCCGAATTGCGCGATTACCGGGCCGATCATCTGGGCATTGAAGGTGAGCGGCTCGGGTACCGAGGCGAGCTGCATCTCGTCTTCCCAGATGTGCAGCTGCATGGGCGACCAGTCGCGGCCGCCCCACTTCGACGGCCACTTGGGGGTGGCGTAGCCGTGCTGATTGAGAATCCGGTGCGTGGTGACGATGTCGTCGCGGGAGAGTTCGTGGCCGTATTTGACGCGGTCGCGGATCTCCGCCGGGATCTCGGTCCGGTAGAACTCGCGCAGTTCGTCCCGGAATTTCACCTCGTCGGGTGACAGGGCAAGTTTCATCGCATCTCCCAGCGTCGCTGTCGTATCAAGGTCGAACTTACCCCCCGGTAACCGGAGGGTTGTCGAGTGGATCACACTCGCGCGCCGCCTCACCCCGGCGGTTCGCGGACAGAGCTGGTACGTTGCCGGGAAGATCAGGCGCACTCCAGCCGCGCGCAGCGGCGAAAGGCAGTCGCCTGCCGCCAATCCCGGTATCCGAGAGTTCGCAGGAGCAGCACGAGTGAACGGCAGGACCCTTCCCCGGCGCGCCGCAGCGGTCGCCGCCATCGCCGCCACGGCGGTTCTCGGTGCGACCAGCACCGCCACCGCCGAGCCGAAGACCGACAATCCGGTCGATGCCGCCATCACCCACCTCACCGCGGCCGCGGGCACCGATCAGGACGCACTCGCCGCGGTCACAAGCACGGCCAAGAGTGCCCAGTTGGTTGCCGCCGCCGGACTGAAGAACATCGGCTTCACACCCTTCGGATATCAGGCGCCGACCCTGGGCTGCGGCTTCAATCTGCCGTTCACCATGACCGCCGCCTCCGCCGTCTCCGGTCAGCCGGGCCCGGACACCGGCCTCGCCGGACCGCCCGGAACGCTGCGCTTCCAGGCCGCGCCCGCCACCATCGGTATGCCGCTCGCCTCCGGCCTGAGCGTGGCCTGGCTGAATGTCGGCAACGGCCGCAGCGGTATCACGCCCCTCGACGAATTGACCGAGTACAACCTGCCGACGCTGGCCAAGACCGTGGATACCGGCCCCGGCACCGTCGTCGCCTCACTCTGGGGCAGTATCGACTACCCGGGTTCGCGCTGCCTGGTCCTGCCCACCGTCGGCCTCTTCACCGTCGCCGACCTCCCGGTGGAACCGGCCCCCGCGCCGACCGACCCCGCGCAGGTGCCCACCACCCCCGCGCAGGCCCCCGCGGACACCGGCGCGGCGGGTAGCGGCTCCAGCGACACCAACTAGCCTCAGCCCCCGTCATCCCGGCATGCATTCGGCCGGGATCCACATCCGCAGTGCAGCAACGCATCTCGGTGGATCCCGGCCAAAAGCGCGCCGGGATGACGAGAATGGCTCGCCGCGATGACGGGATGGCGCTCGCCGCGATGACTGGAATGGCTCGCCGCAGTAACGGGAATAGAATGCGCCCCGGCTCTCTCGAGCTGGGGCGCATTTCTGTGTGGGAAACGCTCGCGCCCGGCCTCTTTCACCCGCATCAGCGGGAAAGGGCTGGGCGCGTGACGATTACGTGCGGGGCTTGCGGCGGGTGTCGGCCCGCTTGAATTCGCGATCACTCGGGCCGCGACGCGGTGCGCGGCTCATCGAACGCTGTCCGGGTGCACCGGAGTCGAGCTGCAGCTGAATCAGCTGACCGCTGATCCTGGTGCGGCTCAACGCGTTCAGGGTCTCCTGCGAGAGATCGGCGGGCAGCTCCACCAGGCTGTGATCCGGTCGGATCGAGATATGCCCGAAATCGCTGCGGCGCAGACCACCCTCATTGGCGATGGCCCCGACAATGGCGCCGGGCGCGACCTTGTGCCGCTTACCCACCGAGATCCGGTAGGTCGCCAGCTCGGCACCGGTATTGCGGTGCATGGCCGGACCGCCCTCACGCGGACGACGCTCACGGCGATCACCCTCGAAGGAGGTACGCCCCTCGCGATCACCGCGCTCACGACGCGGGGCCGGCTCCGGATCGGGCTCCATGAAGAAGTTGTCACCGTCGTACGAGCCGATCGCCAGCGCGGCCGCGATATCCACCAGCGGGATATTGTGCTCGCGCTCGTAATCCTCGATCAGCTTGCGGAACAGCGGCAGATTCGCCGAGGAGAGATTCTCGGTGATGGTGTCGCCGAACTTGGCCACCCGCTGCGCGTTCACATCCTCGACCGAGGGCAACTGCATCTCGGTCAGCGGCTGCCGGGTGGCGCGCTCGATGGCATCGAGCAGGCGACGCTCGCGCGGGGCCACGAACAGCAGCGCCTCACCCGAACGACCCGCGCGACCGGTACGGCCGATGCGGTGCACATACGACTCGGTGTCATGCGGAATGTCGTAGTTCACCACATGCGAGATGCGCTCCACGTCCAGACCACGCGCGGCCACATCGGTCGCCACCAGAATGTCCAGCTGGCCGTTCTTGAGCTGACCGATGGTCCGCTCACGCTGGGCCTGCGCGATATCGCCGTTGATCGCCGCCGCGGAGTACCCACGCGAGCGCAGCTTTTCGGCAAGCTCCTCGGTGGCCTGCTTGGTGCGCACGAAGATGATCATGGCCTCGAAGGTCTCGACCTCGAGGATGCGGGTCAGCGCGTCCAGCTTGCGCTGGTACGACACCATCACATAGCGCTGACCGATATTGGTGTTGGTGGAGGTCTTGGTCTTGACCGTGATCTCCACCGGATCGTGCAGGTACTGCTTGGCGATCTTGCGGATCACCGGCGGCATGGTCGCCGAGAACAGCGCGACCTGCTTGGTGTCGGGCGTGTCGCGCAGAATGCGCTCGACATCGTCCTGGAAGCCCATCTTCAGCATCTCGTCGGCCTCGTCGAGGACCAGATACTGCAGCTGCGTCAGGTCGAGGGTGCCGCGCTCGAGATGATCGATGACACGACCCGGCGTGCCGACCACCACGTGCGCGCCCCGGCGCAGGCCGGACAGCTGCACGGCGTAGTTCTGACCGCCGTAGATGGGCAGCACGTTCAGACCCGGGATATGGGTGGCGTACCGGCCGAACGCCTCCGCAACCTGGATCGCGAGTTCACGGGTGGGTGCCAGCACCAGCGCCTTGGGCGACTTGCCGGTTACCTCGAGCCCCATGAGGATCGGAATGGCGAACGCGGCGGTCTTACCGGTACCGGTCTGCGCGAGACCCACCACATCCGCACCGCTGAGCAACGGCGGAATCGTCGCAGCCTGAATAGGCGACGGCGATTCGTAGCCGACATCGGCGATGGCCCGCAAAACGCGGTCATCGATACCGAGATCAGCGAAGGACGGGCCGTTCGCGTCCCTCTCGTCGTCAGTGGGAACGCTGTCGGCCGGTGAGGTACTCATTGACCAGGAGTTTACTGCCTTACCCTGGTCGGTCCGACCATAGGGTGAATAGGCTGGACCGTGTGCAACCGGACAACCCGCCCTCGGCCGCTGCCGCAACGCCCGTCATCTCGGCCTCCGGACTCGGTCACGCCGAACCCGTCCCGGTCCGCAACTACGTAACCGGCATGGTCACAACGCCGGAACCGGGCAGTTCGGGGGCGACGACGGTGACAGTTCACGAACCCGAGCCGCAACCGCAACCGATCACCGGCGCGGCGGATGCGGGAGTCGTCGACATCGCCGTGGTGCAGTTCGCGCCCGGCACCGATACCGTGGCCAATCTCACCGCGTTGCGTGCCGAAGTACGGGCCGCCGCCGAACTCGGGGCGCGTCTGGTGATCGCGCCGGAGTACTCGATGTACTCGGTACTGCGACTGGACGCGGGCGCGGTCGCCGCCGCCGAACCGCTCACCGGGGCATTCGTGAACGGATTGCGCGGAATCGCAGCGGAATTCGGGGTGTACCTGGTCGCGGGCGTACTCGAGACGCCCGGCGGGGACCAGCCGGAGGGGCTCATCTACAACACGCTCGTCGCGGCGACGCCCGATGCGGAGTTCGCGGCGATCTACCGCAAGGTGCACCTCTACGACGCGTTCAAGTCCCGTGAATCCGATGTGATCCTGCCCGGACCGCTGGACCAGACGCCGACCTTCACCGTCGACGGCATTGTGTTCGGTATGCAGACCTGCTTCGACCTGCGCTTCCCCGAAGGCATTCGGCGCATCGCGGCCGCGGGTGCGCACGCGCTGATCCTGCCCGCGCAGTGGATTCCCGGACCCGGCAAGGTCGACCAGTGGACGACGCTGCTGCGCGCGCGAGCCATCGAGAACACCATCTACGTCGCCGCCGCCGATCAGGCGGCGCCCCGGGGCTCCGGTGCGTCCATGATCATCGCGCCCACCGGTGCGGTCCTCGCCGAACTGGGCGACCAACCCGGTATCGCCACCGCCCGCATAGACCTCGAACACCTCGCCGAGGTCCGCACCACCAATCCGAGCCTCGCCCTGCGCCGCTTCACCATTCGCGGCGAATAAGAAGCGGCCCGTCATCCCGGCGCGCGTCCTTGGCCGGGATCCACACCGGAGAGTGATGTCCGCACCGCGTGGATCCCGGCCAAAAGCGCGCCGGGATGACGAGGGGGACCACACCCGCCTGCCAGCCAACTAGACTGGGCGGCAATGATCTACCCGAATCGGGAGGCCGCGGGCCGGGCGCTGGGTGGGGTGCTCGAGCATTTGCGCGCGGCCGATCCGCTGATCCTGGGGTTGCCGCGCGGCGGAGTTCCGGTGGCGGTCGCGATTCGCGCGGTGATCGGCGGGGATGTCGATGTCCTGCTGGTCCGCAAACTCGGCGTGCCCTGGCAGCCCGAACTGGCCATGGGCGCCATCGGCGAGGACGGGGTGCGGGTGCTCAATGCCGATGTGGTGCGGAGCACCGGGGTATCCCCCGCAGAGTTCGCCGAGATCGAGGAGCTCGAGCGGGCCGAACTCGAGCGACGGCGACAGGTACTGCGCAGCGCCGCACCCATCCCGCTGAAGGATCGCACGGTGATCATCGCCGATGACGGTATGGCCACCGGCGCGACGGCCGCCGCCGCCTGCGAAATCGCCCGCATGCACGAACCGCGCCGCGTGGTGGTCGCCATACCCGTCTCGTCTCCCGAAGCGCTGCAACGGATTCGAGCCCTCGCCGACGAGGTGATCTGCCCGCTGATCCCGCGCCATCTCGGCGGAGTCGGCGGTGTCTACCGCGACTTCCACCAACTCGACGATGACGAGGTTGTCGCGCTACTCACCGAATCTCGTTGATGCCCTTGCAGTGTCGCTGGGCCAGCTCGGCGTAGTACGAGGGATTCACCTTCACCCAGAGCTCGGCGGCCGTGCCCTCGATGGACTTCCGCACCTGTGCGGGCGAGCCCGCGGCCAGCACCCCATCGGGAATCTCCGCCCCCGGCGGGACCAGGGAATGCGCCGCGATCATGGTCCCGCTGCCGATCTTGGCCATATCCAGCACCGTACTACCGTTGCCCACAATCGATTCCGCCCCGAGCGTGGCCCCGTGGAACACCACCGCATGCGCGATGGTCGACCCCGTCCCGATCTCCACCGGCACATCTTCCGGCACGTGAATCACGGCATTGTCCTGCACATTCGCTCGCTCGCGAATAATGATCGGCGCGAGATCCGCCCGCAATACGGCCCCGTACCAGACCGACGCCCCCGCCTCGACCCGCACATCCCCGATCAGCGTCGCCGTAGGCGCGATGAACGCCGTCGGATCAACCGTCGGCCTCTTACCCTCGAATTCATAAAGTGGCACGCCTAGCACCGTAAACCCCGGCCCCGCCGAATAGTTCACATTACCGGCCACGGGCGTGAACTCCGCTCAGCGAGCCACGACCGCCCCGATCCACTCCGCGATATCGGCGGTGACGGTCCCCTGAACCGGTTCGTGCAACAGATCGTGCCCCGCGTCCGGGTACTCCCGAAAGTCTGCCGATATACCCCGAGCCCACTCCCGCACCGGCTCCATCGGAGCTCGCCGATCATCCACGCCGTGCACGATCAACACCGGAACACCCTCCGGTACAACAGGTCCCGCCGCCTGCCCGGCTCGCGTACGATCCGGGTTCCGGCGACTCGCCGCAGCGTTCTCGCTGCCCCTGGCGGACTTCGGAGCTTGGCCCAGCAGCACCGCGCGCGGAGTCCCGCAGAGGATCAAGCCGGAAAGTGCGGTAGCCACCCCGGAAGTCGCGGCTCGCGGCCCCGAATCGAGCGCGGCCAGTGCGGTGGCCGCGCCGAGCGAGTGGCCCATCAGCAGGAGCGGTCCGGGTTCGGCGGCGATCAGGTCGAGGAATGCCCGTGCGTCACCGGCCAATTCGGGCAGGGTCCCGGGCCGATCCGGGTCACCCTCACTGAGTCCGTGCCCGGCGGTATCGAGGGTCCACAGTTCGATACCCGCTGCCTCGAGGGCGCGCCCGAACCGGTGATAGTGCCCGCTGTGCTGTCCGGTGCCCGGTAGCAGCGCGACCCTGGCCGCGGGATCGGTGACCGACTGGCGGCGATAGTGCAGCCGCCCGCGGCCGCCATCGAAATACGGCATCCGCCGATTCTCGCACCTCGGCATCGCCGAGATTCCGGTCGGTCGGACAACAGGAATCGGGTCGCACACATCGGACGATTCGGGTGCGGTGCGACGGCGCGGAGGGGCGACACGCCGAGGTCAGAGGGCGGTTTTCCAGGGGCCCACCGGGAGAAGAAGGTGGCGCGTGCATGAGGCGTGACGCGAGTCGTGTTGTGTCACAACGGGGCCCGGAAATCCGGTGCCGATGAGCGGGGCGCGAAGGGTGCGGCGGCGGCCCGCGGGGGCTACCTGGCGACAACGGGTGGGAGGTGGAGTCACTACGCTGTTCGCGACTCGGCACGCAATGGCGCGTGTCCGGGTCGCGGGTGTCGGCGGAGAGACACAGGAGGGCCGCGATTGATTCTGTTCGGTGATCGTGTCGTGTGCAGCACCGGTGACCTGGTGTCGGCGGCGCGTTGTGAGTTCGCGCTGTTGCGCGCGCTCGACGCCGAACTGGGGCTGGTGACGTCGATCGGATATCCGGCGCCCGGTGTGCTGACGCATGCCTGGAATCCGGCGGTCGAACATCGGCTCGCGGATCTGCGCGACCGGTACGGGACGGGCGTGGTGCGCGTAGGCGTTCCCGCCGAGCCCGCCGATCCGGAGGCGACCGTTGCCGGGCTGCGGGACGCGCACGAGCAAACCTTGACCGCGCTGCGGGGGCATGCCGAAGCGGTCGCGGGGGCCGTCGTCTTCGATGGCGCGTTCGCCACCCGATGCGATTTCCTGGTCCGGGACAGTGATCCCGAAACGCATGACTATCTGCCCGCGGCGGTCGCGAATCGGAATACCCGGATTCCGGCGCTGCTGACGCTCGCCGCTACCGCGGATGCACTGCGGCAGTTCGGGTTCCGGCCCGCCGCGCGAGCCAGGCTATGGGTGGACGGGGTGGCGAGTACGCATTCGCTGGCCGATATCGCCGTGGTGCATCGGGCCCGCCGCGACCGGCTGAACCGGATTCTGGACGATAAGCTCGGCGAACTGCTGCCCGTGCAGTGGGGAGATCGGCGGTTCCTGGCGTGCGGCCACTGCACCGCCTGCACCGCCGAGCTGGAGACGCGCCGGGATCTGCTGCTGGTCGCCGGTATGCGCCCCGCCACTCGCGCCCAACTCCGCGATGCCGGTATCACCACCGTCGACCGGCTGGCCGATGCCGACGCCACCGTCACCGGTGTACCCACACCCACTTTCAGCGCACTGCGCCGCCAGGCCGAACTCCAATTGGAGCGCGAGAGCACCGGCCATCCCACGCATACCCTCATCGACGCCGCCGCCCTGGCCGCGCTCCCCCGACCCAGTCGCGGCGATCTCTTCGTCAGCGTCACGGCCCCGGATCGGCTCGAAGTGTGGTCCAACTGGTCCGCGGATCGCGTGCACACCTTCACCATTCGCACCGGCGAGACCATTCCCGACACTGAAACCGTTGCCGCACAAGATCTTCCAGTCTGGGATGATGACGCCGACGCACTGCTGGACTTCCTCACCGAACGCCAGTGGGAGCATCCGGACCTGCGCATCCACCACTACCGCGGTAACCTCCGCCCGCTGCTGAGCACCGTCGGCGAGCGCTATCCGGACGGTGAAGACGTTGTGGCCGAACTCCTTCCGGCCCTGGTCGACCTCTACCCGATCGTCCGCGCCGCCATGATCGTCGGCGAACGCTCATACGACCTGCGCCAACTACCCCCGAATCAGACCTCGGCAACACCCGATTCGACAGGGACCGACGGCCTGGCCGGCAGCGGACCGGAAGCCGTACGGCGACTGCGCGATTGGCTGCTCGAGCTGGCCGGAGAGCACGGCATTCACCCCGCCCGGCGCATGTCCTACGACTACTGGGAGACCGGCCCCGACGAGGTCGAGGCCGCCCTGCGCGAGTTCGCCGAGACCGGCTATCGCGATGGCAGCGAACGCGGTACCGCCCAGGTGGCCGCCGCGTTCACCGCGGCCGCGGTGGGCTATTTCCGGCGCGAACGCAAACCGCTGAGCTGGGCACACGACGATCGACTGGATCATCCGGTCGAGGAGTGGGCGGAGACGCCGGGCGTCCTGGTCGCCGACTGGGGCACCGTGGACACCAAGTGGCACAGCACCGGTCAGCGCCCCATGCGCCGTTACCTCACCCTCACCGGAAGACTCGGCACCGGGAACGCCCCGCCACCGGGCACCCGGGTCCTGACGCTCTACGACCGGCCCGCCCCCGGGATGACCGCCACCCCCGGACAGCGCGCGGCCGCGCACGCGACGGTGCTGGGCTGCGCCCTGGACACCAATTTCGAGGATGTGGTGCGCGTCGTCGAACTCCTGCCCGAGGGCTGTGAACCCTATGACGATCTGCCCACCGCCATCGCGCCCTGCCCGCCTCGCCGCGATGACCACCTGGAGGAGTCGCTCGAAGACATTGCGCACCAACTGCTCGTGACCCTCCCCGAGGTGCCGGGTAATGCCGTCTTCGACCTTCTGTGCGGCCGCCCGCCCCGGCTGCGCGAGGGCAAACCGCTCCCCGAGGTCTTCGGCGATCACGCCGCCGCCGTCACCGCCGCCATTCTCGATCTGGAGAATTCCTATGTGGCGGTGCAGGGTCCACCCGGCACCGGGAAGACCGACACCACCGCCCGCGTGGTGGAAAGACTTGTGACACGGTACAAGTGGCGCGTCGGGGTGGTCGGTCGCACGCACGCGGTGGTCGAACATGTGCTGGACGCGGTCGTTCAGGTGGGCGTGCTGCCCGAACTCGTCGCCAAGGCCGAAGCACAGTCGGTTGCCGCGGAGTGGCTGCCGATCGACGCCTCCAAATACGGCCGCTTCCTCGACAATGCCGTCAATGGCGGTGTGGTGGGCGGACTTTCGAACGATTTCACCGATCCCGAGCGCATCACCCGGGACAGCCTGGATCTGCTGGTGATCGCCGATGCCGGGAAGTTCCCACTCGCCGATGCCGCCGCCGTAGCGCTCTGCGCACGAAATCTGCTGCTGGTCGGCGATCCCGCCCCCGCCACCGGACACGGCATCCATCCCGAATCCGTGGACGAGTCAGCGCTGGGCCGCCTGGTGGGCGCGCATCGCACGCTGCCCGCCGCCTTCGGTTACTTCCTGGATCGCACCTGGCGGATGCATCCGCGCGTCTGCGGGCCCGTCTCCCGGCTGCGCTATGACAATCGGCTGCGATCCAATGAAACCGTCACCCTGGCAAGAGAACTCGAGGGCATCGAGCCGGGTGTGCGCACGGTGACCATCGAACATCACGGCAACAGCACCGAATCCGCCGAGGAGGCCCGCGAGATCGTGCGGCAGGTGCGCAATCTACTGGGCCTGCCGTGGCAGACCGGTGCGGTCACCCGCCGCCTGCACCCGCACGACATTCTGGTGGTCGCGCCGTATCACGCGCAGGTGGCGCGGATTCGAACCCTGTTGTCCCGCGCCAGGATCGAGGATGTCCTGGTCGGCACGGCGGACCATTTCCAGGGCCGCGAGGCCGCCGTGGTGCTGGTCTCCATGGCCACCTCGGCCCCCAAGGACGCCCCGCACGGTATCGGCGCGCTGCTGTCCCGGCACTGGCTGACCAGCGCCATCTCGCGGGCCATGTGGTCGGCGATCATCGTGCGCTCACCGCTGCTCACCGAATACCTGCCCGCCACGACGACCGAGCTCAGCGATCTGGCGGCTGTGCTGCAACTGGACCGGGTGTGAGCTGAAGGTGTGCATCCCGGCCGAAAGCACGCCGGGATAACGGATGGCGGCCACCCGGATGACAGATGGCGGCCACGCCGGATGACGGGACCGGGGGGAGCCTCAGCCGAAGTTCTGGCCTTCGCCGCGGTAGCTGGGAACCTGGGTGCGGGTGCCGTCGGCGACGAGTTGGACCTCGTTGAAGCGTTCGAGGAGTTCGCCCGCCTTGGCGTGGCGGAACCAGACACGGTCGCCGATGGCGAGGTGGCCGGCACCGGTCAGCGGGGTTTGGACCTCGCCCGCGCCCTCGGTGCCGATGAGGCTCAAACCTTTGGGCCACACCGGCTTCGGGACACGCGAGGCACCGGCCGGACCGGAGGCGATATACCCACCGGAGTAGACCGTGGCGATACCGTCGGCCGGATGCCGCAGCACCGGCATGGCGAAGTACATCGCGGGGCGCGGAGCCAGATTGCGGTAGCCGTCGAAAAGCGTTGGCAGGTAAAGTCCGGAGCCCGCCGTCACCTCGGTGACATCGGGATCGGAGATGCTCACCTCGATGGAGCCGGTGCCACCGCTGTTGACGATCTCCAGCACACCGACTTCGCTGCGCACGGCATCGACGACCTGCTTGCGGCGACGGCCGATTTCGAGCGCGGACGCCTTCTTCACCAGTCGCACAGCGGGATTCGAATCCGGCAGCCCGGCGATCTGCGCCTCATAGGTCATGACGCCCACGACATCGAACCCGCGCCGCCGCGCCACACCGGCGACCCGTGCGGCCTGTTCCGGCGTACGAATCGGCGAGCGCCGCACACCCAGGTGCAGCGGCCCGATGCGCAGCGAGGCATCCACATCGATACACACACGGGGAGAGACCTTTTCGCCGATGGCTGCGCGAATCAGATCCAGCTGATCGATATCGTCGATCATGAGTGTGATCGATTCCAGCAGCACCGGATCGGTGGCCAGCTTCGCCAGCGCACCGCGATCGACGGTCGGATAGCCGAGCAGAATATCGCGCGCACCCAGTCCGGCAAGCCAAATGGCTTCGGCGAGTGAGTAACCCATGATTCCGGCGAACCCGCCGGAGGCGGTGAGATCGCCGCCGAGCACCTCTTCCAGGACGGCGCGGCAGCGCACGGATTTACTGGCCACCCGGATCGGCACCCCGCGGGCGCGGCGCACCAGATCGGCGGCATTGGCGCGCAGCGCGGCCAGATCGACGGCGGCCAGGGGCGGGTCGAGTTCGGCGGTCGCCGCGTGCAGCCCGGCGATAGGCGACGGTTCGCTCACTATTTCATTCGACCACGAAACTGGTCATGCGTCCAGCAATTCGGCGAACCGGAAACGAACAGCTCGAATCAGAGATCGACGGCCTTGGTGGACAGGTACGACACCAGGTCATCCAGTACGACCAGCGATATCTCGTCATCACAGTCGGCCAGCCAGCGCAGCACCATGCCCTGGATCACGGCGAGCAGGTACGCGGCAATGGCATCCACCGGCTCCAGCCACTGCGTGCCCGAGCGCTGCGCGCACAGGCCGAGGAATTCGGTGACCTCGGTATCCAACTCACGGAACATGGCCGCACCCGCGGGATCGGGGGTGCAGACGGTCTGACCGCCCTCCTGCCAACGCCGGCGCAGTACCGCCAGCGTGGACTCATAGGCGCGTAACTGTCGATCCGGCGACGACTTCAGCATCGGCCACAGCGTGCTCACACCCGCGTGCAACAGCACTCGAAGAGCGCGATTACCGGTGATGTCGAGCGACGCGGCGGCCTTCTCGATGGCCTCGGTCATGGCCGATCGCAATCCGACCTGGACGATTTCTCCACTAGCGCTCAACGACGACTCCCTTTAGCGAAAAGAACTCGCGCATCTCGCTTGCGCGGCTCGCTCAACGGGTGTGCAGATCAGCGCTGATCCCCGAGCAGGACCCCGGCGTACCCGTTCAACAGGTATCAACGATACGTCGTTTTCTGGGTTCGTGACCAGGTTTGATAGCCGATTTCGTACCGGAGGATTGTTTCGTTACCTAATCGCTACTCGCTCGCGATCGAATGGGAATGGCTGAAATTCCCAGATCGCCCGGTAAAGCAGACATTAGGACCGAGCGGTATTTTACGGATGCCCGTACCGCTAAAGATAGCGACTGTGCCCGAACACACAGGTCCGAACCGCGCGAGCATTCGCAACGCGCCGGTCACGACACGAAATTCACATCCCGCAAGCGCATTCGTCATACTGCGTTAGGACGCCCACCGATAGCCTGATCGAGTGACTTCAGCGCGCCACGACCCCCACCTGCTCACCGGCACCTTCAACTTCCGTGATGTGGGCGGGGCCCGCACCACCGGCGGTTCCCAAGTGCGCGGCGGAGTGCTGCTACGTTCGGCCCAGCTCAGCCGATTGAACGATGCGGGCCGCACTCGACTCCTGGAACTCGGCATCACCGATGTGCACGATCTGCGCGGCTTCGCCGAAATCGACCTGATCGGCCATGACGCCCTGCCCGAGCAGGTCCGCCTGCACGTCACACCCTTCGACCCGCGCATGGGCGAGACCCCGCCGCACGAGGCGCGCCGCCATGTCACCGCGGCCAATCACATGCTCGAGGTCTACCGGCTCTTCCCCGCCATGCCCGAGGCGCACGCCGCCATCAAGGCACTGGCCGACTCCGCCCTCACCGGCAGCGCCCTGGTGCACTGCGCCGCGGGCAAGGACCGCACCGGCTGGGCCGTGGCCACGCTGCTGCGCGCCGTCGACGTCGTCGAGGAGGACGTCTACGCCGACTACCTGCTCAGCAATGACGCCGTCCCCACCCTGCGCGCCTTCATGGCGGGCGAGACCGACGAGGAACTCTCCGACGACCTGCTCGGCGTCCGACCCGACTACCTCGAATCCGGCACCGCCACCATGAACGAGATGTACGGGGGCCTGGACGGGTACCTCACCGAGATCGGCATCACCACCGACCATCGAGAAGCCCTGCGCGCCCGCATGATCGAGTAGCGCCCAGCCGGATCGGGTGGCGTCGAACAGACCTCGGCCGGACCGAATGGCGCTACTCCGCCGGAGCGCGGCGAACCAGACCGTCCGGATCGATGCTCACATGATTGCCGGTGTGGAACCACGGGCCGGTGAAGCGCGATTCGGTGGTCTGGGGATCGTTCCAGTAGCGCGGGGCCACATTCGGGCCACGGCACAGCAGTTCACCGTGCCCGGTTCCGGCACGTGGGCCGAAGAGTGCGAGCTCGGTTCCCCCGAAAGGGAATCCGAGCACATCGCGGGGTGCCGCCCCGTCATCACGGGCCAGGCCGATACCGCTGGTTTCGGTGGCACCCCAGACCGACCACTGCCGGGCCTCGGGGAAGACCTCACGAAGGGTGGCGGCCACCGAATCCGAGGTGGTGGGATCGGCGGCGGCGAGTTCGGCGCGGTGCCCCGCGCTACACACCTGTCTGACGCGGTCCAATCGCTGGCCCGCGAGTTCGGGCAGTAGGCCCGCAAAGATTCTGGGGGTCGCGGAGACCATATCTATTCGTTCGGCGACAAGGGTTTTCGCTATCGCCGCCGGATCCGGGGCCAGCACCACCGTGCCGCCGACGGCGAAGGTCGGCAGCAGCTGATCGACACAGCCGCTGGCATGCGCCAGCGGCAGCAGCACCAGATTGCGCAGCCCCTCCGACGGCAACTCCAGCGCGCCGACCACGGAACGGATTGCCGACAGCAGGTTTTCGTTGGTCAACTCCACCCCGCGCGGCCCGACCTCGGAGGCCGGACTGGTGTAGCAGAGCAGCGCCAACTCACCCAGCGACGCACCATCGTCGATGAATGCCGCGCCATCGGGCAGCGCCGCACGGTAATTCGCCGCACTGCCACCGCCGTCGAGGATGTAGTCCGCGGCGGCATCCCGAATCACCCGCTCCGCCACCGCATCAGACAGGCCGTCATGCACCAGCACCGGCACCGCGCCCGAGAGCAGCGCGCCCAGGAACGCCTGCACCCAGCGCGCGCCGACCGGCATCCGCACCGCGACCCGATCCCCGTAACCGATTCCGTGCTCCTGCAATCCACCTGCGATCCGGGAGGCGGAGTACCAGAGCTCCCGATATGTGAGGCGGGGGCCGCCGATCTCGACCACCGCCTCCCGGGCGGCAAACGTATGCACCTGGATATCGAGCAACTCCGTGAGCGCCGGCGTCAGATTCCCATAGCGCAGGATGCCATCGGCGCCGCGCGCAACGGGGTTGTCGCACCAGGCATTTCGCGAGTGCGGGTATTCGACCAGTAACTGCGACATCCGTCCCTCCGAGCGCCTCGAGCCTGCAGGCACCAGTGACTATATGATGCACATCACATCTATGGGCGGATTGTCGGCAAACGTAGTCGAGACGTCACGGCACCGAAACGACTAGCGCCCGGTGTACTCGGCCTTCCCCGGGCCGACCTCGAGGAAACTCTTGACCGCGCCACGCAGATCGTCGGTCGCGAAGAGATGGCCCGAGACCTGCGACGTCACCGAATCGGCATGCGCCACACCACCCGAGCGCCAGGCGCCGATGATCTCCTTGGTGGCGGCGTGCGCGCGGGTCGGCCCCTCGGCGAGTTTGGCGAGCAGAGTGCGCGCGGCCGTGTCGACATCCTCGTGCACACCATTGACCACACCCCAGTCCGCCATGGTCTGCGCGTCGTAGAGATCGGCGGTCATGACGAATTCGCGGGCGCGACCCGAACCGGCGCGCTCGGCCAGCCGCTGCGGGCCACCCATGGACGGGGTCAGCCCGACCACCGTCTCCACCAGACCGAACTTCGCCTTGGGCGCGGCCAGAATGATGTCGCAGGCCAGCGCGATCTCGAAGGCCGCGGTCAGGCACAGCGAATGCGCGGCGAAGATCACCGGACACGGCAGCGCCTCCAGCGGATGAATGATGCGCGCGAACAGCGTCTGCCACAGCTGCGCGCCCTCGGCCGGGGACAGCCCGTCGAAGACGTGCACATCCACACCGCCCGAGACGAGTTTGCCCTCGGCGCGCAGCAGTACCGCGCGCGGCGGGTCGGCGGCCAGATCCTCGATATCGGCGGCGATCGCCTCGAACAGCGCCTTGTCGAAGAGGTTCAGCGGCGGATGCGCGATGGTGAGGATCGCGGCCTGCGCCCCGCCCTCGGTGACAATGCGTTCCAGACGGGTGGGCTTGGAGTCGGTCATGAACCGAATGTATGCGCAGTCACTTCGCCGGAAAAGGTCCGGCTCGCCGCTCACCACCGCCCATTCGTCCCATCTGACAGACTGGCCGGGTGACCACCTCGGAATCGGAGCAGGGCGCATACGTGGAGCCCGGCGAGTTCAAGCGGGACACCAACTACATCACCACGCGGATCACCGCGGACGGGCGCGACGGCTACCCCGTCGAACCCGGACGGTATCGCCTGGTCGCGGCGCGGGCCTGCCCCTGGGCCAATCGCACGCTCATCGTGCGGCGGCTACTCGGACTGGAATCGGTGCTGTCACTGGGGCTTTGCGGTCCCACCCACGACAAGCGCAGCTGGACCTTCGATCTGGATCCCGGCGAGGTGGATCCGGTGCTTGGTATCCACTTCCTGCGGGACGCGTATCTGGCGCGGTATCCGGAGTATCCGCGCGGCATCACCGTGCCCGCGATCGTCGAGGTCTCGACCGGTCAGGTCGTTACCAACGACTACGCGCAGATGACGCTGGACTTCTCCACCGAATGGACGCGGTACCACCGGGAGGGAGCGCCCCGGCTGTACCCCGAGGAGCTGCGCGAGGAGATCGATCTGGTCAACCGGCGGGTCTACACCGAGGTCAACAATGGTGTCTACCGGTGCGGATTCGCCGGGGATCAAACCGCCTACGACGCGGCCTACGACCGGCTCTTCACCGCCCTGGACTGGCTCGAGCAACGACTCACCGATCAGCGATA
Source organism: Nocardia sp. NBC_01503 (assembly GCF_036327755.1). Classification (NCBI taxonomy): domain Bacteria; kingdom Bacillati; phylum Actinomycetota; class Actinomycetes; order Mycobacteriales; family Nocardiaceae; genus Nocardia; species Nocardia sp. NBC_01503. The sequence continues at coordinate 3,958,251 of NZ_CP109596.1, read as the reverse complement.
CCTGGTGGGAGACACCATCACCGAAGCCGACGTGCGACTCTTCACCACACTCGCGCGCTTCGATCCGGTGTATCACGGGCACTTCAAATGCAATCGCCAGAAGCTGGACGAGTTCCCGGCGCTCTGGGGTTATGCCCGGGATCTGTACCAGACCCCGGGTTTCGGTGACACCACCGACTTCACCCAGATCAAACAGCACTACTACATCGTGCACACGGATATAAACCCCACGCAGATCGTCCCCGAGGGGCCGGAGCTGGGCAACTGGCTGACCCCGCACGGCCGGGAAACCTTGGGCGGCAACCCCTTCGGCAAGGGCACGCCACCCGCCGCGCCGCTACCGGCCGAGCGGGTACCCGCCGGGCACCAGCCCGCCTGATCAGCGGGATTCGCCGCCGTAGGTGCCGAAGCTCCAGTACACGCCCTCGGGATCGCGGCAGACGAAACCCCTTGACTCGTAACCGTCTTCATCGCGAAGTTCACGAGTGATGTTGGCGCCCGCGGCTTTCGCCCGGGCGTACAGGGCATCGGGATCGGGGACGACGATGTAGATGGAGCCGACGCCGGGCGGCTGGCAATCCAGGGCCATACCCTCGCGGGTGGCGCCGAGCATGATGGCGCCACCGGCGGGCCAGGCCAATTCGGCGTGCACGACGATATCGCCGTCGGCATGGCGGGCGACGGTCTCGAAACCGAAGGCCCGCTCCAGGAAGTCGATCGCGGCGGTGGCATCGCGGTAGACCAGGGTCGGCCACACGACGACGGTGCCGGTCGGCGTTGCGGTGGAGGCTGCTGAGGTTGTCGTATCGGTCATGAACTCAGCCTCGTACCTCGAGGGACTGTTGGTCTTGGACGAATGGGAACTCCTCGCGTTCCCGCCACACCGACGGCGGTAGACCCGCGAGTTCACGCCATTCCCGGGCCATATGCGCCTGGTCGTAATAGCCGGACAGCGCCGCGACCTCCGCCAGCGATCCGGGTTCGGGGGTGCGCAGCAGGGCGTGCGAACGTTCGAAACGCGCGATCCGCGCCAGATCCTTGGGCGTCACCCCGAACTCGGCACCGAACCGATTACCGAGATGCCTACGGCTCCAACCGATCTCATCGGCGACCGCCGCCACCCGCACCGCCGGGTCCGGTCCGGCCAGCAGATCCCAGGCGCGCGTCAGCTCGCCGTCCCAGGCGACCGGTCGCACACAGCGCAGCAGCATCTCATCCAGGATCTCGAACCGCCGCGGCCACGCGGACGCGGCGGCCAGCCGTTCCCGCAACTCCCGCGCGGGCGCGCCCAGCACCTCGGGCAGATCGACGATCCACGAGCCCAGCGCCGCCGCGGGCACCCCGAACAACGCCCGGCACCCCAGCGGTGTCAAAGCCAACTGCACCCCGTGCTGATACCCGTGATGCGCGATCACACACGGCCGCGTGGTGAGCCCACTGGCCAACATCTCCCAGCTCCCACCCGCCTGCTCCGGATGCGAGGAGACCGGCACCTCGATCGGCTCATCGATGGTGATGATCACCGTCAACACCGACCCGGGCATCCCCACATGCGTCCCCGGGGTGAAGCCATGCAGCAGATAGCCCTCATAACCGAGGACGTACGGGCGCAACCGCGGATCGGGAACCCCGCTCGCGCCTTCGGACACACCTGCCACGAATCCCACGATATGCTCCCCCGCCTGCCCGCACCTCCTACCGGCCACCGGGCGCCCCACAGGTCTCGTACCGGACTCCCGGTCAGCGCCGAAACAGTTCCGGAGGTACCCCTGGAGTTACCCATATCGGTTGGCGTGTGAGTAGGCCCGGTACCGCAGCACGCTCCGCACGGTTGCCCGAGGAGGTTCCGGGTATGACCGGAGAGTGACTCGTCCGCTCATCGAATCCGTTGCCGGGAGGTTCGGCGCGGGGCCGGGCGGACGGAACCGGCTGGTCTCGCGAATCGTTGGATCGGTGCAATAGAGTTTCGGTCGGAAGACCGCGCGATTTAAGGGGTATGCCGATGTTCAAGGCCGGGCTCGAGAAGGCGGTCGTCTCGCTGCTCGACAATGGGGCGCAGGTGCAGGCTCCCGCTGTCGCGAAGTATGTGGGCAAGCTGCGCGACAGCCATCCGGGTGAGACCCCGGCACAGATCATTTCGCGAATCGAGAAGCTGTACCTGACCGCGGTCACCGGCAGCGGTACCGCCGTCGGCGCCACCGCCGCCGTTCCAGGCGTCGGGACCATGGCCTCCATCGCCGCCATGAGCGCGGAGACCGCCTTCTTCCTGGAGGCTTCCGCCGTGTACACCCTGGCCGTCGCGGCCGTGCACGGCGTCGCGCCGGAGGACAATGAACGCCGCCGCGCCCTGGTGCTGGCCGTGGTCATGGGTGAGAGCGGAATGGAGATCGTGCAGAAGAGCGTCGGCAGCTCCGCCAAGAACTGGGGCACGCTGCTCGCGGGCAAGATCCCGGGCATCAGCGGTATGAACGACACGCTGCTCAAGCGATTCGTCATGCAGTTCCTCGCCAAGCGCAGCGCACTCATGGTCGGCAAGATCATTCCGGCCGGAATCGGCGCTGCCATCGGCGGATTCGGCAACCGGGCCCTCGGCCACGGCGTGGTCGACAATTCACGCAAGGCCTTCGGCGCACCGCCGCGGACATGGCCGCAACCGCTGGTCATCGATGCCGATCCACTGCCCGCCGTGGAGTCCGCACCCCGGACCAAGCAGCCGTGAGCAAGACGCGGCCGCTCGCCTTCGCCGTCGGCGGACTGAGCAAGACCTTCGATACCACCACCGTCGTCGACGAGGTGAGTTTCGTGGTGCCCGCGGGCAAGGTGGCGGCGCTGGTCGGCCCGTCCGGTGCGGGTAAGACCACGGTATTGCGGCTGCTGCTGGGCCAGCTCACCCCGAGCTCGGGGACCGCGAGCGTCGGCGGACCGGGCTCCGGCGCACGACGCGGACGGCAGGTGCTGGGCGCGGTGCAATCTCCGCGCGGCCTGCATCCGGCGCGCACGGTACGCGGGCAGTTGAGCGTATTCGCCGCTGCCGCAGGCGTTTCCGGCGATCGAGTCGACGAACTGCTGAGCTTGACGCGGCTGGAACCGTTCGCGCGGGAGCGCACCGGCAAGCTGCCCGCCGGGGCGCAGACCCGGCTCGCCCTGGCCATCGCACTGCTCGGGAATCCGCCGCTATTGGTACTGGATGATCCGTTCGACGGACTGGATCAGGCCGAAATCGCCTGGCTCACCGAGTATCTGCACGCGCACGCCCGGCGCGGCGGTACGGTCCTGCTCACCTCGCGGACCCTCAGCGCCGCACTGCCGGTGGCCGATGAGCTGATCGTGCTGGATCGCGGCAAGATCACCTATCAGGGCAGCCCGGCCCGCCTGCGCCGCAGCCATCCGGACCGCCTGCTGGTCCGGGCCTCCAGCCCGATCGCTCTGGCCACCACCCTGGCCGCGCAGGGCTTCACCGACGCCGTCATGCGCCCCGACGGCCGCCTCGCCGTCGCCGAAGCCTCACTCGCCCAGGTGGAATCGGCCGCCTCCCAAGCCCGGGTCCAGCTCACCGAGATCACCCCCGAACACATCCACCCCGACCAGGTCCTGGCCGCCCTCACCCATACCGGCCAAGTCTCCTCCCCCTACCCGGCCCCCACCGCGTACGGAATGCCCCGTTGATTCCGCAGCACACCGATTCCACCCCGCGCACCGGGCCGTTCTCGCACGCACACCGTGCCAGGTCGAGTCCACCTGGTGCCGGGCCGATCCCGCACCGCCCAGGGCTGTTTTCGCGCCACACCAAGCCGTTCCCGCACCACGCCCGGTCGCTTCCACACCACGCCGGACCGTTCCTGTACCCACGTCGTACCGGGCCGGTCTTCCCCCGTCACACCGGATCGATTCCGCCGCACGCCGAGTCGGTTCCGCACAACGCCGGGTCGATTCCGCCGCACGCCGAGTCGGTTCAGCAGCGTGGTGAATTGCGCCCGCAACATGGCGGGGTGAGCCCGCACCATGTCGAATCGTGCTGTGCCGGGCCGGTTTCCGGCGCGGATGCGGCTCGGCCGTTACGAGAGGACCTTCGATGATTCTGACCGCTGTGCCGGATTCTGTGCTGCGGGCGGCCAATTCGGAGGTTCGGAAGATCACCTCGGTGCGGATGCAGCGCCTGGTCGCCATCTGCCTCATCGGATACGCCATGGTGGCGTTCGCCGTCATGGGGCTGACGTTCAAGCCCGACGCCGTCACGCGCGGGAAGTCGATGTTCCTCACGGGCGGGTCGGCCATCGCGGCGGGGCTGGCGCTGCTGGCCGCCATCGTGCTGGCGGCGGTGCTCGGGGCCGTCGCCTCGGGTGAGGAGTATCGGCTGGGTTCGCTGCGGATCACCACGCTGTTCACGCCGGATCGGAATGTGCTGTTCGGCGCGAAACTCGGTGTGGTGGCGCTGGTTTCCCTGGCCACCGTCTTGGTGCTGGAGCTGCTCGGCGGTGCGGCCTACGCGCTGATCGGTCGGGACCGGGTGCACCTCACCGGAGAGATGCTCGCCATCTTCGGCGGTGTGGCGCTGGCCGCGGTGTGCTGGTCGGTGATCGGCGCGGCGCTGGGATTCCTACTGCGCACCCCGATTCAGGCGATCGCGGTCATGGTGGGCGTGGCGATCCTCGAACCGCTGGTGTGGATTACCGCGCGCGCCATCGGATTCGGCGGCTTCGCGAGCATTCTGCCGATCTCGGCGACCATCGGGACGATCACCAATGGCGCCTACGCCAAGGGTGACTTCATCGCGCAGACCCCGGCCGCCATCCTGGTCCTGCTGCTGTGGACCATGGGCTCGGCCGGCGCGGCGTGGTGGTTCTTCACCCGCCGCGACCTCTGAAACCTTCGCGCCGCAACCCCGTTCAGCGACCGGCGAACAGGCGACGCCACACCTCATGATCGGTGCGCGGCCCGCCCGGGGTGTCCCCGCCGTACTTGGCGATAAGACCGGGTAGGTCCAGCGGCATGGTCGGCGCGGCCATATTCGTGAGCTCGTCCTCCACCGCGGAATCCGGTACCAGCCAGCACACTTCGAATTCGATACCGTCCGGATCGGCGGCGTACAGCGCCTTGGTGGAGCCGTGATCGGAGGCTCCGGTCAACGCGCCCGCGGCGGTGAGCACCTCGCGCACACGCCGCAGTTCCTCGAGCGTGTCCACCTCCCAGGCCAGGTGGTACAGCCCCACCCGCCCGGTGCGATGCGCGACGGACGGATCCGGCGATTGGAACAGGCCGAGGTCATGATCGTTGGCCGATCCGGCCGCCTGGAGGAAGGCCGCGCCCGGGAAGCCGCCGGGCAGGCGGCGGAAGCCGAGCACCTCTTCGTAGAAGGCCACCGAACGCTCCAATTCGGAGACGAACAGTACGGCGTGATTGAGACGCTGGATCGGCATGGGTGCGGCTCCATTTCGAGTTGTCGTAAGTCCTCTCCAGCGGACCATGGTCCCGCGCGGGGCACAAGCGGGAGTCCGACTTCGCGCACCGACACGCCCGCGACCTGGAGTTTGTCGGTGGCAGGGAACAAACTGGGGGTGGTGCCGTCGTTACGGCTCCAGGTGAGTGCGATGAAGGTGGATGAGGCCGGGGTGGAGAAACCAGGGGTGGGACAAGCGCGAGCGGCGACGCCGCGGGCGGAAGTAGCCGTGCCCGGAACGAGCACCGAGCCGGAGGAGACCGGTCCCGGTTGGTTGCGGCGACTCTGGGAACGATGTCGCCAGCACCCATGGCTGCTCGCCGCCATCGCGCTGGCGGTCCTGCTCGGTGCGGCGGTGGAGGTCACCGGCCCGCTGCTGGCCAAGCGCGCCCTGGACGGCGCGACCGCCGGGAACACCGGAATCATCACGGCCATGGCCGGATTGCTGGTGCTGCTCGCCGCCGGCCGCTTCCTCGCTTCGTTCGGTCGTCGTATGGCCGCCGGAAAACTCGCGCTCGATGTGCAGCATGAATTGCGTGTCGATCTGCTCAACGCGCTCCAGCGCCTGGACGGCCCCGGCCAGGACGCCCTGCGCACCGGCCAGGTGGTCTCCCGTTCCATCAGCGATCTGACGCTGGTGCAGGGCCTGCTGGCCATGGGCCCGTGGTCCTCGGTCGCCGCACTGCAATTCGTGCTCGCCGCCGCCATCATGCTCTGGCTCTCGCCGCTGCTGGCACTGACCGCACTGCTGGTGGTCCCGGTGCTCGCGCTGGTCGTCTATCGGGTGCGGCCGAAGCTCTACGCCGCCACCTGGTCGGCGCAGCAGCGCGGTTCGGATCTGGCCCAGCATGTGGAGGAGACCGTCACCGGCGTGCGCGTGGTGAAGGGGTTCGGGCAGGAGGCCCGAATGGTGGATCTGTTGGAACGGCACGGCAAACGGCTCTTCGCCGAACGCATGCGCGCGGCCCGCATCGACGCCCGATTCGGGCCGACCTTGTCGGCCATTCCGCAGGCCGGAATGGTCGGGGTCATTGCCGCGGGCGGTGTGCTGGCCCTGCACGGCGCGATCGGCCTGGGCACCTTCCTGGCGTTCACCGCCTACGTGGCCACCATGACCAATGCCACCCGGACCATTTCCATGGTGGTGGTGATGGCGCAGCTCACCCGCGCCGCCGCCGAGCGCGTGCATCAGGTCATCGACAGCGCGCCGGAGCAGACCGATCCGCCGCATCCGGCGCCGCTGCCTGCCGGGCCGCTGGGCATCGAAATATCATCTCTCACTTTCGGATTCGACCCGGATCGCCCGATTCTGGATAGCTTCGACCTGACCGTCGCCCCGGGCGAGACGGTCGCGATCATCGGCCCGGCGGGTTCGGGTAAATCCACCCTGTCGCTACTGCTCCCCCGCTTCTACACGCCGAACTCGGGCCGGATCACGCTGTACGGCAACGACTCCCACACCGATATCGCCGACCTGCGCGCCACCGAACTGCGGGCCGCGGTGGGTGTGGTCTTCGACGAGGCTTTCCTGTTGTCGGACACCATCTCCGCCAATATCGCGCTGGGGCGACCGGAGGCCACCGAAGCCGAAATCCACACGGCGGCGGTCCAGGCCGCCGCGGATGAGTTCATTCGGGCGCTACCCAACGGCTATGACACCGTGGTCGGTGAACGCGGCCTCACCCTTTCCGGTGGTCAGCGCCAGCGCATCGCCCTGGCCCGCGCGCTGCTGGCGAACCCGCGCATCCTGATCCTGGACGACGCCACCTCCGCGGTGGACGCGCTCACCGAGGCGGCCATTTTCGCCGCCCTGCCGACGGATTCGTCCCGCACCACGCTCATCCTGGCGCACCGCGAATCCACTCTCACCCACGCCGATCGCATCATCCGGCTGCCCGGGCCGAGCGGCAGCTCCACGGACGAGAACGCACAACCGGTCGATCGAGACGGTGACACGCGGCCCGCACCGGTGGGGCTGGAGGCGGAGACCGGTACCGAGCTGGATCCGGACACCCCCGCGGAGGTAAGGCGGTCCCTGGTGACGCTGCCGCCCGCGGTGGAACAGCCGGGTCTCGATCCGGCCGAGCTGCGTACCCCCGATACCGACTTCCGATTGGTCAAGGCCATCCGGACGGTGCGCTGGCCGGTCCTCGCGGCGATGCTGCTGCTGGCGGTGGATGCCCTTGTCAGCGTGGGCTTTCCGTCGATCGTGCGCTATGCCATCGACTCCGGGGTGACCGAACACGACGGTGCCGCGTTGACCCGCGCGGTGCTCATCGGCGCGGTGCTCGCCGCGATCGGCTGGCTGGCCGCCTCCACCGCGCTGTTGTGGGGTTCGCGCGCGGGTGAGCGGGTGCTCTACGGTCTGCGCGTGCGCAGTTACGCGCAGCTGCAGCGACTCGGACTCGACTACTACGAGCGGGAACTCTCCGGTCGCATCCTCACCCGCATGACCACCGATATCGACGCCCTCTCGACCTTCCTGCAAACCGGCCTGCCCGATGCGCTGGTGAGCCTGCTGATGGTGATCGGCATCGTGATCGCGCTGCTGCTCATCGACGCGCAACTGGCACTTGTGGTCTTCCTCTCCGTGCCCGCGCTACTGCTGGCCACCTGGCTGTTCCGGCGCGCCTCCGATGCGGCGTACACCGAATCGCGAGAGCACTCGGCCACCGTGAACGCGGACTTCGCCGAGAATGTCGCGGGATTGCGTGTGGTGCAGGCGAATCGGCATGAGCGCAGCGCCTCGGAACGCTTCACCGTCTACTCGCATCGGTATCGGATCAGCCGAATGCGGGCGCAACGGGCCATCTCGCTTTTCTTCGCCTTCGTCGGCGCGTGGGCCGATCTGGCGTTGGCCGCGGTCGTTTTCGTGGGTGCGCGGGCGGTCGCCGACGGCGCGGCCACGGCGGGCACCCTGGTGGCCTTCGTGCTGTATCTGGAGCTGCTGTTCGGCCCGATCTATCAGCTCTCGCAACTCTTCGACGGTTATCAGCAGGCACGGGTCGGCCTGCGCCGCATTCGGGAGCTGCTGAAGACGCCGTCCTCGATCGCCCCGGATCCCGCCGACCCGGCCGTGATCGACGGCCGACTGCGTGGGGAGGTGGTCTTCGACGAGGTGCGTTTCAGCTATCCGGGTACCGAGTCCCTGGCCCTGGACGGTGTCAGCCTGCGCATCCCGGCGGGCACCAGCCTCGCTCTCGTCGGCGCGACCGGCGCGGGTAAATCGACCATCGTGAAACTGCTGGCCCGGCTCTACGACATGCCCTATGACGGAAATCACGATCACGAACGTGATGAATTACCCGATTCGATAGCCAATTCCTATGAACCGCAACGGATTGCCGGTGAAAACGGTGCGATCAGGGTGGATGGCATCGATATCCGCGACTACCGCCTCACCGACTACCGATCGCGGCTGGGAGTTGTTCCACAGGAAGCTCACTTATTCACCGGGGACATTGCCAGCAACATTGCATTCGGCAAACCTTTTGCGAATCCCGCGGAGATCGAGGCGGCCGCCGCGGCGGTCGGCGCACTCGACACCATCAACGCGCTACCGCTGCGAATGCGTCAGCCGGTGGGCGAACGCGGGCGCGGCCTCTCGGCCGGGCAGCGCCAGCTGATCGCACTGGCCCGCGCCGAACTGGTCGGTCCGGATCTACTGCTGCTCGATGAGGCAACCGCCGTACTCGATCCGGCGGCCGAGGCATCGGTGCTGGTAGCGAGCGAATCGGTGACGCGCGGCCGCACCGCGGTGATTGTCGCGCACCGCCTGGCCACCGCCGCGCAGGCCGACTTGATCGCCGTTGTCGAACAGGGCCGGATCATCGAAATCGGCTCACATGACGAGCTGCTCTCGACACACGGCGCTTACTCCCAGCTCTGGGCTGCGGCACAGGCCACCGAAGGAATATTCTCAGCGGAGGACGAGTCGTCACTAAGGAATGTGTCCGCTCGGTGGTAGTCCATGCCCATGGGCGAACAGGGGTGGGCATATCCTCAGAGGGGGCGCGTCGGCGCGCATCCGCCGATTACCCGTGCCGGGCACGTCACAAACGTCGCAGCGCGAAGAACGAAATGAGGCGAACACCTGCTGTGAGCAGCTCAACAGACCAGTTCGGACAGAACCAGTGGCTTGTCGACGAGATGTATCAGAAGTACAAGCAAGACCCGTCGTCGGTCGATGAGAGCTGGCACGAGTTCCTCGCCGATTACACGCCGGAAACCTCCGGCGAGACCGGCAACAGCGGCCGACCGGCTACCCCGGCCGCCGCGGCTCCTGTCCCCGCGGCCCCTGTCGCCCCCGCGGCCCCCGCCGCGCCGGCGGTGACGCCGTCCTCGAACAGCACGCCGACCTCCGTCGCGAACAACGCGCAGGCCGCCAAGCCCGCGTCCGCGGCGCTCGCGAACGGCGCAACGGCCGCCCCCGCGCAGGTTCGCGCACCGCAGACCACTCCGGCTCCGACCTCCAACGCCGCCCCCACCACGGGCGCGCCGAAGGCCGCGACCACCGACGAGGCCAAGATTCTGCGCGGCGCCGCCGCCGCGATCGTCAAGAACATGTCGGCGTCGCTGACCATTCCGACGGCCACCAGCGTGCGGGCCATCCCCGCCAAGCTGATGATCGACAACCGGCTGGTCATCAACAACCATCTCGCGCGTACCCGCGGTGGCAAGATCTCCTTCACCCACCTGCTGGGTTACGCGATCGTGCAGGGCATCAAGTCCTTCCCGAATATGAACCGGCACTTCGCGGAAGTGGACGGCAAGCCGAACGCGGTCACCCCGGCGCACACCAATCTGGGTCTGGCCATCGACCTGCCCGGTAAGGACGGCAACCGCACGCTGGCCGTCGCCGCCATCAAGAACACCGAGGACATGACCTTCGCGCAGTTCCACGCTGCGTACGAGGACATCGTGCGCCGGGCGCGCGCCGGCAAGCTGACCGGCGAAGACATGTCCGGTGTCACCATCTCGCTGACCAACCCGGGCACCATCGGCACCAATCACTCGGTGCCGCGACTGATGCCGGGTCAGGGCGCGATTATCGGCGCGGGCGCCATGGAGTACCCGGCCGAGTTCCAGGGCATGGCCGATGAGCAGCTGGCCGATATCGGCATCGGCAAGCTCATGACGCTGACCTCGACCTACGATCACCGCATCATTCAGGGCGCGGAGTCCGGCGACTTCCTGCGGACCGTGCACAACCTGCTGATCTCGGACGAGTTCTACGACGAGATCTTCCACGGCATGGGTGTCCCCTACGAGCCGGTGCGCTGGCGCAAGGACATCAAGGAACGCGGTATCGACAAGTCGACCCGCGTCCAGGAGATGATCACCGCGTACCGCAACCGCGGTCACCTCATGGCCGATACCGATCCACTGCGGTTGGTGCACGACAAGTTCCGCTCGCATCCGGACCTGGATGTCACCCAGCACGGCCTGACCCTGTGGGATCTGGATCGCGAATTCAATGTCGCGGGCTTCCACGGCCAGGAGCGCATGAAGCTGCGCGATGTGCTGTCCATCCTGCGCGATGCCTACTGCCGCCACGTGGGTGTCGAGTACACGCACATCCTGGATCCCGAACAGCTGCACTGGATTCAGGAACGCGTCGAGCAGAAGCATGAGAAGCCTTCTGTCGCCGAGCAGAAGTACATCATGTCCCGGCTCAATGCCGCCGAGGCGTTCGAAACCTTCCTGGCCACCAAATACGTTGGCCAGAAGCGCTTCTCGCTCGAGGGCGCCGAGTCCGTCATTCCGATGATGGACGGAGTCATCGACCAGTGCGCCGAGTACGCGCTCGACGAGGTCGTCATCGGTATGCCGCACCGCGGCCGCCTGAACGTGCTCGCGAACATCGTCGGCAAGCCCTACTCGAAGATCTTCACCGAGTTCGAGGGCAATATGAACCCGGCCGCCACGCACGGCTCGGGCGATGTGAAGTACCACCTGGGCGCGCGCGGCACCTACATCCAGATGTTCGGTGACAACGACATCGAGGTCTCGCTGACGGCCAACCCGTCGCACCTCGAGGCCGTCGACCCGGTGCTGGAGGGTCTGGTTCGCGCCAAGCAGGATCTGCTCACCAAGGAAGACCTGGTCACCAAGGGTGAAGAGGCGCGCAGCTTCTCCGTCGTGCCGCTCATGCTGCACGGTGACGCGGCGTTCGCGGGTCAGGGCGTGGTCGCCGAGACCCTGAACCTCTCGGGTCTGCGCGGCTACCGCACCGGTGGCACCGTGCACATCGTGGTGAACAACCAGATCGGCTTCACCACCGCGCCGGAGTACTCGCGTTCCACCGAATACTCCACCGATATCGCGAAGTTCATCGGTGCGCCGGTGTTCCACGTGAACGGCGATGACCCGGAAGCCTGTGTGTGGGTTGCGAAGCTGGCCGTCGACTACCGCCAGCGGTTCAACCGCGACGTGGTCATCGATATGATCTGCTACCGCCGTCGCGGCCACAACGAGGGCGACGACCCGTCGATGACGCAGCCGAATATGTACGACGCGATCGACACCAAGCGTTCGGTGCGTAAGGCGTACACCGAAAGCCTCATCGGCCGTGGCGATATCTCCATGAAGGAAGCCGAAGACGCCCTGCGCGATTACCAGGGGCAGCTGGAGCGGATCTTCAACGAGGTGCGCGAGCTGGAGAAGTACGTTCCGGAGCCGTCCCCGTCGGTCGAGGACGAGCAGAAGATGCCGACCACCCTGGTCACCGCGGTCGACAAGACCGTGCTGCAGCGCATCGGCGACTCGTTCGTGAACGTGCCCGAGGGCTTCAATGTGCATCCGCGCGTCAAGCCGGTCATGGAGAAGCGCCGCGAGATGGCGTACGAGGGCAAGATCGACTGGGCCATGGGCGAATTGCTCGCCTTCGGCACCCTGGTCGACGAGGGCAAGGCCGTCCGTCTGACCGGTCAGGATTCCCGTCGTGGCACCTTCTCGCAGCGGCACTCGGTGATCATCGACCGTAAGACCGGTGGCGAGTACACCCCGCTGCACAACATCGGGTCGAAGAATCCGGGTTGGTTCGCGGTGCACGATTCGGCGCTGTCCGAATACGCCGCCGTCGGTTTCGAATACGGTTACTCGCTCGGCAACACCGACGCACTGGTGTTGTGGGAGGCGCAGTTCGGTGACTTCGTCAACGGCGCGCAGACCATCATCGACGAGTTCATCTCCTCCGGTGAGGCCAAGTGGGGCCAGCTCTCCGAGGTCGTGCTGCTGCTGCCGCACGGTCACGAGGGTCAGGGTCCGGACCACACCTCCGGTCGTATCGAGCGCTTCCTGCAGCTGTGCGCCGAGGGTTCGATGACGGTGGCGGTTCCCTCCACCCCGTCGAACTACTTCCACCTGCTGCGCCGGCACGCTCTCGACGGCATCCGCCGTCCGCTGGTGGTCTTCACCCCGAAGTCCATGCTGCGCAACAAGGCCGTGGTCTCCGAGGTCGAGGACTTCACCGACAACAAGTTCCGTTCGGTGCTCGAGGAGCCCACCTACGAGAGCGGCGACGGTGATCGTTCGAAGGTCAAGCGCGTACTGCTGACCTCCGGCAAGATCTACTACGAGCTGGTCGCGGAGAAGAACAAGAACAAGCGTGACGATGTGGCCATCGTGCGCGTGGAGCAGCTGTACCCGATTCCGAAGTTCCGCCTGAACGAGGCGCTGGAGGGTTACCCCAACGCCACCGATCTGGTGTGGGTGCAGGAGGAGCCGGCCAACCAGGGTGCGTGGCCGTTCTTCGGCCTCAACCTGCCGGAGATCCTGCCCGCCCGCTTCGCCAAGCTGCGCCGCATCTCGCGCCGCGCCATGTCGGCCCCGTCCTCGGGTTCGTCGAAGGTGCACGCGGTGGAGCAGGCCGAGATCATCGGCGAGGCGTTCGCGCCGACCGTCTAGGTCAACCGATTCACGGCTCCGGGCCGGATTCCCGCACGGGAGTCCGGCCCGGCGTCGTTTGTCCCCTTGCTGGCGTATCGAGTCCCGTCCGCGTGAATCCGCCGCTCCTAGAGTCGAATTCATGAGATCGATAAGTACCGGGATTCAGATCGACGCCCCGCCCGACCAGGTATGGAAGGTGTTCAGCGACTTCGCGGCGTATGGAGAGTGGAACCCCTTCATCCGCGAGGCACGGGGCACGCTCGCCGTCGGCTCCCGCCTGAATCTGCGCCTGTATCCGGTGAGCGGGCGGCCGATGACCTTCAAACCCGTTGTGCTGGTGGCCGAGCCGGAGCGGGCGGTCACCTGGAAGGGCATCGTGCTGGTGCCCGGCCTCTTCGACGGCACCCACAAGTTCACGATGCGAGCTCGGGACGGCGGAACCTATTTCACGCAGGCCGAGGATTTCAGCGGACTGCTCACCCCCTTTCTGGGCAGCACCATCAGCGGCACCGTGCAGAGTTTCGAACTGCTGAACGCGGCCTTGAAGAAGCGAGTGGAACAGTGACCACAATCCAGCCTTCGATCAATACCACCGTCCTGAAGAGCCTGTTGCACAACGGAATCGTGCATCGGGCGCTAGCACTGGCGGTGGCGACCATCCTCTTGATCGCCATCCACCACCCGACCTGGGTGCCGTACGCGGTGAGCCTGTACGCCATCTGGAATGCCGCCGCGGTCACCTTGAACGCGGTGAAGGCGGCGGCCGCGAACGCGCGGTGACGCCCGGTTCAGGCGGCGCGCCGGAAGGCGTCCGGGGTCTGCCCGGTCCAGCGCTGGAAGGCGCGCCGCAGGGTGCGGTGGTCGGTGTAGCCGAGCCGCCCCGCAATCGATTGCAGCGACAGTTGGGTGTCGCGCAGCAAGCGGGTGGCGTGGTCGAATCGCACCGCCTCCAACTCTTCTCGCCAGGTGGTGTCGTGTTCGGCGAGGCGGCGCTGCAGGGTGCGCGGGCTCATGGCCAGCCGGTGCGCGACCTCCTCGAGCGAGGTGCCGCGCCCGTGACTGTCGGCCAGGGCCTCACCGATCGCGGTGCGGAAGGTGTCCTGCCAATTCGGCGCGGGTCGTGCGCTGTCGATGATCGAGCGCGCGTACATGCGCATGACGCGCTGTAGCTCGGGATCGAAAGGTCTTGCGGCAGGCTCGGATTCGGGATCGAGGAAGGTGATCCGATTCCCGCTCTGCCCGAAATGGATATTGCCGGTGCCGAACACCTCGCTGAGATGGTCGTGCCGAGCCGGTGCCGCATGCGCGAAATCCACTCGCACCGGCCGTAATCCGTCGCCGCGCGCATCCCGCGCCCGCCGCAGGATGAGCCCGAGCGCGTACTCGTTGATGGTCCTGTCGATCTCGGTACCGGTCTTCAGATTGTCATGCTCGACGGTGAGCCGCGCCCCGTCCTCCACCACGGAAATCCGCGCGAGTGGGTCGCAGATGGCGCTCAAATACTCCCCGGCATCCGCGAAACCCGCTGCGAGCGTAGGCGCTCCGCTGGCGAGATAGTCCCATACGTGCAGCCGCCCCCGGTCGGCCGCCGCAATGGCCCGCGCTCCCCCACCGACCGGATCCGCCGCGTGAATCAACTCCCACACCCGCAGCAGCGACGAAGTGGGAAATCGCGTCAGATCATCGTCCAGGGCCGGTCCCCGCACCCCGTCGATGAATGCCAGCTCATGCTCGGGCACTCCCGATTGCTCCGCGACCCCCAACAACAACCGCATCACATGCGAGGCCACAGAATCCCTAACCACCGCGTCAGCCTACCGAGCGGTCTGCTGCCCGTCTGCCCCTGAAACCTCCGGCGGGCCAGGGGTTCCGGTCCGGCTGGACGCGAACTTGCCCCCGCATGCTCCACGTCGTATATTCCACGTGGAATATTTGGAGCGGAGGAGGCCGATATGGCGGGCAAGCAGGCGAGTGTGGCGCTGACGCCTTTGGCGATCGCGGTGCTCGCGCTGCTGGAGGAGAAGCCGATGCATCCGTACGAGATGTATCAACTCCTGATGACCCGGCACGAGGACGAGCTGGTGAAGATCAAACCCGGCTCGCTCTATCACACGGTGGCGCGGCTGGCGGAGCAGGAACTGGTGGTGGCCGAGGGCACCGATCGGGCCGGTAATCGCCCGGAACGGACAACCTATCGGATCAATCCGGCGGGCCGGGACAACCTGCGCGCGCGCATCACGGAAATCCTCCGCACTCCGATCAAGGAGTACCCGATTTTTCCGCTCGCCATGGCCGAGGCGCACAATTTGCCGGTGCACGATGTGATCGCACTACTGCGGGAACGCGTCACCTGGGTGGACGGCCGAGTCGCCGAGTTCGAGGCGCTGCAGGACTGGGTCCGTTCCCGCCGGGTACCGCGGCGGTACTGGATGGTCATCGAATTCCTGCACGCCTCGAATGTCACCGAGGCCGGTTGGCTGCGGCGGGTGATCGCCGAACTCGAATCCGGCGAACTGCCGTGGTCCGATTTCGATCCGGTGACCGGCGAGCGCATCCCGGGCTGCGATGACGACGACGACCGGCTCGGCGCGGACTGGGGCGCGGGCCTGAGCCAGGCGGACCTGGCTGCCGTCCGAAAGGGCGTGGTCCCCTGACAAACCGCGAAAACCAGTCCCTTACACAGACTTTCATTCTCTAGATAGGAACCCCATGTCCACTCAACGCAATCCGTGGCTGGCGCTATACGCGCTGGTCGTCGGGTTCTTCATGATCCTGCTGGACATGACCATCGTCGCGGTGGCCAATCCGGCGATCAAGGAGGACCTGAACGCCGATATCAACAAGGTCATCTGGGTGACCTCGGCCTATCTGCTCGCCTATGCGGTGCCACTGCTGGTGACCGGGCGGCTCGGAGATCGCTTCGGCCCCAAGAACATCTATCTGATCGGCCTGACGGTCTTCACCCTCGCCTCGCTGTGGTGCGCCATGTCGACGAGTATCGAGATGCTCATCGCGGCCCGCGCGGTGCAGGGCCTGGGCGCGGCGCTCATGACGCCGCAGACCATGGCCGTCATCACCCGCACCTTCCCGCCGGACAAGCGCGGCGCGGCCATGGGCCTGTGGGGCGGCGTCGCCGGTCTGGCCACCCTGGTCGGCCCGATCCTGGGCGGTGCGCTGGTGGATTGGCAGGGCTGGCAGTGGATCTTCTACGTGAACGTGCCGATCGGCATCGTGGCGTTCGCGTTGGCGGTCTGGCTGGTGCCCTCGCTGGAAACCCATGAGCACAAGTTCGACTTCGTCGGGGTGGCGCTTTCGGGCATAGGCATGTTCCTGCTGGTCTTCGGCATCCAGGAGGGCGGTACCCGCGACTGGGACGCACTGACCTGGCTGATGATCGGCGGCGGTCTGGTGGTATTCGCGCTGTTCGTGGTGAATCAGGCCCGCAATACCGGTGAGCCGCTGGTACCGATGAGTCTGTTCAAGGACCGCAATTTCTCGCTCTCCAGTCTGGCGATCGCCACTATGGGTGCCGCGGTAACCAGCCTCTTCGTGCCGTTCTATTTCTTCCTGCAACAGGTGCATGGCATGTCGCCGACCAAGTCGGCGCTCGTCCTGGCTCCGATGGCCATCGTGACCGGTGTGTTCGCTCCGATCATCGGCAAGATCTCGGATCGGATGCCGCCCCGCATCCTGCCGACCATCGGATTCGCCGTCTTCGCGGCAACGGTCTTCGGATTCGCGGCACTGATGAAGCCGGACACCTCGATTCCGCTGTTCCTGGTTCTCGGCGGTGTCGCGGGTATAGCCAACGCCTGCATTTGGGCGCCACTGGCCACCACTGCCACCCATAACCTGCCGGTTCAGCAGGCGGGTGCGGGTGCGGGTGTGTACAACACGACCAGGCAGGTCGGTTCGGTGCTCGGTTCGGCCGCTGTCGCCGCGCTGCTCTCCTCGCGGCTGGCGGCGCAGCAGCTGGGCGGTGGCCCGATGATGGAGGGCGGTGGCAGCTCGGCGAAGATTCCGGCGCCGGTGCTGGAGAAGATCAGCACCGCGCTCGCCCAGTCCACGATCCTGCCGGGCTGCATTCTGCTGATCGGCGTGGTGGCGTCCGCGCTGTTCGTCGGACACGGCAAATCCGAGGACAAGGCTCCGTCCCCCGAGAAGGCGGATATCGCGGGCTAGACGCTCGCGCCGTGAGCGGGCCCTCTTCACCGATTGCGAAGGGGGCCCGCTTGTTTCAGCTCAGTAGACGAGTCCGTACAGCCGCGGCCAGTCGATGCGGATCTCGATCGGCATATCTATCAGGGTTTCGCCGCAGGTGGGCGTGAGGCGGCGGTGCGGCCGATAGTGGCCGAGCACCAGCACATGGGTCTGGATAGTGGTCACATGGTCATGGTTCAGGTAAACCAGCCAGTACCAGGGGATTCCGGCCTGCGCGTACTCCGCCTGCTTATCGGTGGTGTCGATGCGCTCGGTCAGCGGTGACACCACCTCGACCGCGATCTTCACGCGGGCCGCGGGTAGTGGACCCGAACCCGTTGGAGCACAGGTGAACAGCGCGATATCGGGCCGCCGCAGCGTCAATCGCGGCAGTTCCCAGAGCAGTACGTCCTGCTCGACGGCGGCGTACAGCGGTCCGTCGCTGTAGCGCGCCATATGCGATTCGGCGCCGGCCTCGAGCATGGCTCCGATGCGGCGCGCGGCATTGTGATGCCGGTGCGAGGCCGGATCCGCCCGCACCACATCGCCGTTCACCACTTCGACCAGACGGCAGAAGTCGCGCGGCAACTGCTTCCAGACATCGAGGGTGATCGGTTCGGGCTGCAGGTTCTCCGCCCGCGCCCATTCCAGCACTCCGGTCATGCACGCTCCTTGATTGGGCGTCAACGGCCGGGCCGATCGTAATGCGCGGGCGCGGGCAAAACGGCCGTTCGGCATTTTCGCCACTCCGAATAGCCCGGCAATTGCGGTGATTCAGCCGATTCGTACGAATCTCGAGGCGTATCCGGTCGCACCGTCGGGTACCTCGCCCGCGATATCAGCGGTCTGCACCACGCCGTCGCCGTCGGTGCTGCGCGCCCAGAGGGTGTGCGGCCCGGAGGTGGCTTCCCAGTCGAAGGCCCATTGGCGCCAGGTGTCGATCGACGGTTCGGCGGCGAGCCGCGCGGGCTGCCAGTCGCCGTTGTCCACGCGCACCTCAACGGCGCGAATGCCGCGATGCTGGGCCCAGGCGACGCCCGCCACGGTGATCCGGCCCGCCGCGAGTTTGCCGCTGCCGGGTGTGTCGATGCGGGTTCCGGTCTTGATCGGCCCGCGCTCGGACCACCCACGCCGGGTCCAATACGCCTGTGCGCGATCGAATCTGGTGATCTCCAACTCGGTCACCCATTTGGTCGCCGAAACGTAGCCGTAGAGTCCCGGCACCACCAGTCGCGCCGGGTAACCGTGCGCGGTGGGCAGCGGTTCACCGTTCATACCGACCGCGAGCATGGCATCACGACCGTCGGTGAGCGCCGCGAGGGGACTGCCCGCGGTGAAACCGTCGATACTGCGGGACAACACCATATCGGCGTCCGGATGCGGTCCGGCCTCGGCGAGCAGTTCGTCGAGGCGGTACCCGAGCCAGCTGGCATTGCCGATGAGATCGCCGCCGACCGGATTGGAGACGCAGGTGAGCGTCACCAGCTTCTCGACGGCCCGGCGGGAGCCGAGATCGGCGTAGTTGATCCGGATTTCGCGATCCACCATGCCGTGAATGCGCAGTGACCAGTCGTCCTTGCTGACCTGCGGAACGGTCAAAGCCGTGTCTATGCGGTAGAAGTCGTTGTTCGGCGTGAGATAGGAAGACAGACCCGGGATTCGGAGATCGGCGGCGGGATCCACCTCGACCTTCGGCCCGGCGGGCGGCGGTAGTCGCACCTCCGCGCGCTCCCCCGAGACATCGTGCCGCCGCGCCCCCAGCACGCGCCCCACGACTCCGGCGGCAGCACCGGAGGCCACGGCGATACCGATACCGCGCATGACGAGTCGCCGCTCCAGCGCGATATCCGAAATCGACGCCGCGGCAGCACTTTCCGTACCGGCTTCGGTCTCGGCGACCGCGGCGCTCGCCGCGTCGAAATCGGCGATACGGCGAATCAGTGTGCGCAGCACCATGATTCCCGCCCAGGCGCCGATCAGTGACGGCAGCGCCCAGGTCCAGGAGGCATGCGGCCGGGACACCGCGGCGATCAGGGCGACCAGTCCGAACACCGCGAAGAGCGCCGAACCGATCGGGCGGCGCACCCGCTCCACGAGCCCGGCCACCCCGGCGACGATCAGCGCCACCACGCCCATCGAAACGAACAGCACCAGTTTGTCTTTGGTGCCGAATCGCTGAATCACCCACTCGCGCACCCCGTCCGGGGTGTGATCGACAATCGTCGATCCGATCGCCTGCAGGGGTGTGCTGTCCGCGCTGATGAGCACCGCGACCAACTCGGCGACCCCGAGGGTCACCGCGGCGGCGGCGATACCACCGACTATTCGAAGTTCACGACCGGCCACGGATCCGACCCTACTGCCGGATTCGGCCCGTGCACCGGTGCGAACAATGACATTCCGGTGACGCCGGGTTCCTTATGACCCGCTCCGGACGGAAGCGGGTCACGGTAACGGAATGGGGATTCAGCGCGGGGTGTAGCTGATCATCCACGGCACCGAGAATTTATCGGTGACCATGGCGAACGCCTCGGCCCATTCGGTCTTGCCGAGCGGCATGGAGACCTGGCCACCGGCGGAGAATTCGTGGTAGACGCGCTCGGCCTCGACCGCCGAGTCCACCGCGAGATTCACCATTTGGGCCCGGTTCTGGGAATCGACCGGCTGTGCCGGTGAATCCATTCCGGAGAGTTCGCTCCCGGCGACAGGCAGCGATGCGTACGCGATCCAGTTCTTGACCTGTTCGGGTACGTTCTCGCTGCCCTGCATCTCCCCGAAGCGGGACAGCCGCAGTTCACCTCCGAAGACGGACTGATAGAAGGTGAACGCCTCTTCGGCGTTGCCGTTGAATACGAGACACGGGTTCACGGATGGCACGTCTGCCTCCTCGATCGACTTTCCCTGTGGATGGACGATCCGCCATCCACAGGGTAGGACTTCCCCGCATCGCCGAAATCATCGGCGTTCGGTCGAACTAGGAGTAGATCGCGTCCACGTCCGCCGCGTACTGCTTCATGACCACATTGCGCTTGAGCGAGAGCTTCGGGGTGAGCTCGCCGCCCTCCTGGGTCCAGTCGACCGGCAGGATGCGAATCTTCTTGATGGCCTCGGCATGTGACACCAGCTTGTTGGTGGCGGCCACGGCCTCGTTGATCTCCGCGACCAGGGCCGGGTTCTCGATCAGGTGCTCGATGGTGGTCTCGGGCGGAATGTTGTTGCGCTCGCGCCACTTCGGCAGCGTCTCCTGATCGAGGGTGATGAGCGCGCCGATGAACGGCTGTCCGTCACCGACCACCATGACCTGGCTGATCAGCGGGGCCTGGCGCAGCGAATCCTCGAGCATGGCCGGGGAGACGTTCTTACCGCCCGCGGTGACCAGGATTTCCTTCTTGCGGCCGACGATGGAGATGAAGCCCTGCTCGTCGATGGCGCCGAGGTCACCGGTCTTGAACCAGCCGTCGGCGTCGAACGCGTCGGCGGAGGCTTCCGGATTGTTCCAGTAGCCGCCGAACACCACGGGTCCGCGAATGAGCAGTTCGCCGTCGTCGGCGACCTTGGCACCGTGGCCCGGCAGCGGCTGACCGACCGAGCCGACCTTGATGTGCTTGGGGGTGTTGACGCTGACGGCCGCGGTGGATTCGGTCAGACCGTAGCCCTCGTAGATGGTGACGCCCGCGCCGCGGAAGTAGTGGCCCAGTCGCGCGCCGAGCGGTCCGCCGCCGGAGACCGCGGAGGAGCACTGCCCGCCCATGGCTTCGCGCAGCTTGCTGAAGACCAGCTTGTCCAGCACGGTGTGCTTGAGCTTGAGGACCAGGCCGGGGCCACCGTTCTGCAGCGATTCGCTGTATTCGATGGCCACCTCGGTGGCGTAGTCGAAGATCTTGCCCTTACCGCCGTCGTGCGCCTTCTGCTTGGCGCCGTTGAACACCTTCTCGAAGACGCGCGGTACCGAGAGGATGAAGTTCGGCTTGTACTCGCCGAACTGCTCGACCAGCGTGGACCAGTCCGAGGTGTGCGCGACGGTGACGCCGGCGTCGAACGCGGCGAGCGCGACCGCGCGCGCGAAGACGTGCGCCAGCGGCAGGAACAGCAGCGATTTGCGGCCGGGCCGGAGGAATTCGCTCATGGCGGAGCGGTCCGCGGCCGATTCGGCGTAGAGGTTGGAGTGCGAGAGCATGACGCCCTTGGGCTTACCGGTGGTGCCCGAGGTGTAGATGAGGGTCGCGGGCGAGGCGGCCTTCACCTGGGCGCGGCGCTCGTGCACGACACTGTCGTCCAGCTCCGCGCCGCGCTTGGTCAGCTCTGCGACGGCACCGCTCTCGATCTGCAGCACCTCACGCAGATCACCCAGTCCGCCTTCGATTTCGGCGATCGTGGCGCGCTGCTTCTCGTTCTGCACGACGATCGCCTTGGTGGCGGAGTCGGACAGGATCCAGCGGATCTGCTCGGCCGAGGAGCTGTCGAAGATGGCGACGGTACAGCCGCCGGCGGCCCAGATGGCGAAGTCCAGCACGACCCACTCGTAGGAGGTGGCGGCCATGATGGCGACCCGGTCTCCGAGTTCGATTCCCGAGGCGACCAGACCCTTGGCCACCTCGGTCACGGTCTTCGCGAACTCGGCCGCCGTGACGTCGTTCCAGCCGCCCTTACCATCCGGAGTATTGAAGACGACCAGGTCAGGGGTCTTCTCCGCATGCCGGAACGCACCGTCCGACATATTGGCGTTCTCGGGGATGGTGTAGGTAGCCGGGACTTCGAACTCTCGCATCGCTGCCCTTCCACAGTGGGTTTACTCGCGGGTAATTTACGCCACGCTTACATGTCACACCCGGCAGCCCGCCCGAACAGGTTCTCATCGCCTGTCCGACCGGGCTTCACAAACCGTGCTGCCCCTATCCTATGGATCGGGTTTGCGCAGGTCGAAGGGCTTGCCGCAAGAACTCTCCGAGTTCGCGGGTAATCGCCTCGGCCGGAGCCACCAGCGACGCCTGCAATTGGGATACGTGCCAGAGACCCTCGGTCTCGGTGAATCGGGTTTCCACACCGGCCGCCCGGAGCTTGTCGGTGAGCCGAATGCACTGGACATGCAGCAGCTCGCCCCTGTCCGCCTGCACATAGGTGGGCGGCAGCCCGTGCAGTTCGGCGAGCAAGGGCGCGTAGCCGACATCGAGTCCGTCGCCGTCGCCGAGATAGGCGGCGGCGCAGGCGCGCGACCACGGCTTGTTGATGACCAGATCGCGGGTGCGCTCCGGAATCTCATTGGGATCGGCCCACGGTGCGATCAGACCCAGCGCGGCCGGAGTCAGGCCGTGCTTGTCGCGCAGCCGGACGGCCAGTGCGAGCGCGAGCCCGCCACCGGCCGAATCACCGGCCACCGCAATGCGTTCGGGCTGATAGCCGAAGGCGATGAGCTCCAGGAACGCCGCCTCGGCATCGTCCAGTGCGGCCGGGAACGGATGCTCCGGAGCCAGCCGATAGTCCAGAACCTGCACGGGACAACCGGTTTCCCGCGCGAGGTACCCGGCCAGCGGGCGGTGGGTGGCGGGCGAACCGACCGTATAACCGCCACCGTGCAGGTACAGCACGGTGGCGCTGTCGGTCGCCGGGCCGAGCGTGACCCGCTCGGCCGGACGCCCACCGAGGCGGACCCGCTCGGCGTGCGTACCGCGCAGCGCGCCCTGCGCGGGTGCGCCCAGATCCATCAACGTGCGCTGCACCGTGAAGGGCAGGCGCTTGTTGAGCATGAGCCGGAACATCGGATGGAGCACCGCGCGCGCGACGGGCAGCGGCAGATTCAGCTGTGGCATATCCATTTTCCCTAGGGCAGGAAGCGCTTCTGCACGGTCGCGGCAATGCGCTGATAGTACGAACCGGTGCTGCGCACGAACAGGTCGAGCAGCTTGGCCTCCCAGCCGATCAGCACGCGGCCGTGACCGCGGGCCACGCCCTCGGTAATGGTCTGCGCGGCCATCTCGGGGGTGTGCATGGCCAGCTTCTTGTCGAAGAGGGTGGCCAGGTTCTGCTGGTTGAGCCCTTCGGAGACGGTGGCATTGCGGGCCACTGCTGTCTGGATGCCGCCGGGGTGCACACAGGTGACCTTGACGGGCTTACCGCTCATGATCATTTCCTGGCGCAGCGCCTCGGTGAAACCGCGCACCGCGAATTTGGCCGCGTTGTAGGCGCTCTGGCCGGGGACCGCGATCAGGCCGAAGAGGCTGGAGATGTTCACGACGTGACCCGAACCGGATTCGATCAGGTACGGCAGGAAAGCCTTGGTGCCGTTGACGACTCCGTAGAAGTCGACATCCATGATGCGGTCGATGTCCTTGAACGCGGTGTCCAGCACATCGCCGTGGTGCGCGATACCGGCATTGTTGTAGATCTGGTTGACCTTGCCGAAATGCTTGTTCACCTCGTCGGCGTAGAGCAGTACGGCTTCGCGCTCGGCCACGTTCAGGCGATCGGATTTGATCTGCACGCCGTACTTCTCGCACAGCCGCACGGTCTCGGCCAGGCCATCGGTGTCGATATCGGACAGCGCCAGCTTGGCGCCGCGGCGGGCCAGATTCAGCGCCAGCGCACGGCCGATGCCGGAGCCCGCGCCGGTGATGACGCAGACCTTGTCCCTGAAGTAAGCGTCGTTGCTCACGGTTACCACTTTCGGTTGTTCGGGCCCTACCGGGAATTACGCGGCGGGTCGGGCGGAGCTCGAGGTCTCGTACGCGGATACGTCGAATTTCTCGAGCAGACTGCGGAACCGGAAGGTGAAGTCCGGCCAGAGCGTGGTGTTGTTGCCGTGCTTGTCGAGATACCAGGAGGCGCAGCCGCCGGTATTCCAGACCGCGCCGGTCAGCTTGCGCTGTAGTTCGGCGTTGTACTCGTCCTGTACATCCTTGCGCACCTCGACGGTGCGCAGGCCGAGCCGGTCGACGGTGGCCACGGCATCGGCGATGTAGTTGATCTGCGATTCGATCATGTACACCATCGAGGTGTGGCCCAGGCCGACATTCGGGCCGAGCATGAAGAACATATTCGGGTAGTTGTGGATGGCCGAACCCTTGTAGCCCTGCTGGCCGATGGCGTCGAAGACCTCGGACAGCGTGCGGCCGTCGCGGCCCGAAATGGTTTCGTACGCCGGGGAATCGGTGACGTGGAAGCCGGTGGCCACGATGATGGCGTCCACTTCGCGCTCGACGCCGTCCTTGGTGACGACCGAGTTGCCGCGGATCTCCCGGATGCCGTCGGTCACCAGGTCGACATTGTCGCGGCCCAGTGCCGGGTAGTACTCGTTCGAGATGAGCATGCGCTTGCAGCCGATGCGGAAGTTCGGGGTGACCTTGGCGCGCAGCTCCGGATCCTTGACCTCGATGCGCAGCTTGGCGCGGGCCACGGTCTCCAGAATCTTCATGGCGGGCGGGAACTTGGCCAGGCCGACCACCTGGGTCTCCCGCGCGGCGTAGATGGCGGCGCGGGAGAGCGCCTGCACGCCCGGAATGTATTTGAAGGCGAGCTTCTCCGGCAGCAGGTACGGCCGGTCCGCGCGCGGCAGCAGCCAGGGCGCGGTGCGCTGGTACACGTCCAGGTGTGCGACCTGCTTGGCGATGCTGGGCACGATCTGGATGGCCGAGGCGCCGGTGCCGATGACAGCGACGCGCTTACCGGTCAGGTCGGCATTGTGATCCCAGCGCGCGGAGTGGAAGATCTCGCCCTGGAAGTCGTTGATGCCCTTGATATCCGGCAGGTTCGGCTCGCACAGCGCGCCGACGGCGGAGATCAGGATATCGGCGGTGAAGTCGCCCTGGCTGGTCTGGATCTCCCAGCGGGCGGCCGCGTCGTTCCACTGCGCACCGGTCATATCGCAGTTGAAGACGTGCTTATCGCGCACGTCGTACTTGGCGGCGACCGACTGAATGTAGCGCTGAATCTCCGGCTGCTTGGAGAACGAGCGCGACCACTCCGGGTTCAGCGCGAAGGAGTACGAGTACAGCTGCGAGGGCACATCGCAGGCCGCGCCCGGATAGGTGTTGTCGCGCCAGGTGCCGCCGACATCATTGCCGCGCTCGAGCACGAGATAGTCGTTGCGACCCTGTTGGCTCAACCGGATCGCCAGCCCGAGGCCGGAGAACCCGCTGCCGACGATGATGATGCGGGAATGCCGGGCGGGCCGGTTGTCGACAGCTTTGTCTGTAACCTTGCGACTCATGTATCCGAGCGTAAGGTCTTATTGAGTTCGAGTCAATAGTATTGACTCACGTTCAGTAAGATTGTGCAGTGACCGAAGGAGCCAGCGTGAGCAAGCCCGACGCCGGAGCCAAGCGCACCCGGCTCAGCCCCGACGAACGTCGCCAGCAGCTCATCACCCTAGGTGCCCGGATGCTGCGAGAACGCTCACTGGAGGACGTGTCGGTGAGTGAGATCGCCGAACAGGCGGGCATCTCCCGGGGCCTGCTCTTCCACTACTTCCCCACCATGGGGGACTTCCACCTGGCGATCATCGCGCACGCCAATGCCGAGCTGCTGGCCCGCACCACACCCAATCCCGAACTGCCACTGGCGGATATGCTGCGCGACTCGATCGAGCGCTACGTCGATTACGTCGAGGAGAATCGCACCCCGTATCTGGCGCTGCTGCGCGGCCCCGCCAGCGCCAGCCCCGAACTGGTCACCATGGTGAACGCCCACCGCCTCGCCCAGGTGCAGCGCATTCTCGCCGAAGCCCCCATCCCCGTGCAGGATTCGGATATGCCCCGGCTCACGCTGGCGGTCCGGGGCTGGATCGCCTTCGTGGAGGAGACCACGCTGATCTGGCTGCGCGAGGCCCCCATTCCACGCGCGGCGCTCGTCGATCTGCTGGTCGATTCACTGCCCGCGCTGACGCTCAACTCCACTCTCGCCGCCGCCCTGCGCGACTGACCCCGATATCCAACACCTCCGCCAGTGCGCGGTTATCCGTTGTGCGGCAGGCTGTTTCGGGCCAGTACCCGGTGACGGCCGCGACTATGAGCGCGGCGGCGAGCGGGGTGTGCGCGCGGGTCAGGGTGCGGTACAGCTGTTCGGCCGGGGTCCATCCGCACTCCTGCTCGGATATCGACATCGAGGTCCCTCCCGTGGGTCCGTGAAGCTGGAACCACGAGATTGCCATCGGTGGAATATGCTGTGCGCCTGAAAAATCCGGCGTCGGCGCAGATTTCGGTAAATCCTCATACCAGCCCGGCGTACTTGCGTAATCCTTCGAGATCACGCACCACGAGGTGCCGATTGCGCAGGCAGACCAGATCCGCCTCCTGCATGCGTTTCATGGCCAGCCCCACCGCGTCCTCCCCCGCGCCGATGAGATTGCCCAACTCCTCATAGGAGAGTCGCACGGTGATCTCCAGCCCGTATTCACCCGGGCGGCCGTAGGATTCGGCGAACTCCACCAGTAACCGCGCCAGACAGCGCCGCACCGGACAGCCACCGAAATCCAGCCGCCGCTGATCGGACCAGGCCAGCCGATCGGCCAGCGTCCGGCACAGTGCCTGCCATCCGTCCGGATGCTCCGCGAGAAACCCCAGGAACATATTCCCCGGAATACAGTGCACGATCGTCGCGGTGCACACGGTCGCGGTGGCCGACCGGACCGAATTCGGTGTCAGCGCGCCCAATTCCCCGATCACATCCCCGCTCACCCGAATCGCGAACAGCGTCCCGGTATCCGCGGTGATCTTCACGCAGGCCGAGACCGTGGTATCCCGCGATCGCAATACGTACACGATATTGCCGGGATCCCCCTGCCGCATGAGCATCGTCCCCGGTTTGCATTCGCGCTCATGCCCCAGCCCGAGCAACTCCCGCCGCGACCGCGGGCTCAACCGCGCCAGCAAAGTGTTCTCCGGCCACGGCCAACTCTCCAGTGTGCCCATCGAATCCAATCCGCCCTCGTTGGAATCGTCCCCGAACCTCAACGGTAGGCGAGCCACGCGGCGGCGCACCAGCACGGTGTGATCAGTTTTCGCGGGAGCGATGAATTCGTGCGGCGTGCGGCGTCAGGATTGGTGAGCGGTTGCCGCCGGGGTTGCCGCATGCCAGTTTTCGGGAGCGCTCATGAACACTCCGTTATTCGATATGAAGTCGGCCGCCGGTGCGCTGAACGCGGTGGTCGCCGGGGTCCGGGACGATCAGCTCGAATTGCCCACGCCCAGTCCGGAATGGACCGTGGCGATGTTGCTTGCCCATATTGTCGGGTTCACCGAGGCGTTTCGCGACGCCGCCACCAAAGCGGGTATCGGGAACTCACAGCCGCCCAGCGATGCGGATCTGGTGCTCGAGGATGGCTGGCGCGAGCGGATCGCCCTGCAACTCGAGGCGTTGGTCGCGGCGTGGCGGGAGCCGGAAGCCTGGGAGGGCGAGACCGAGGTGGGTGGAGTCCGGGGACCAGCGACACAGATGGCGGTCTTCGCCTTGGACGAGGTGGTGATTCACGGGTGGGATCTGGCCAGCGCCACCTCGCAGACCTACCAGCCCGGCGATGAGGATCTCGCGGTGCTGTGGGAGATGTTGCGGCACACGCCGGATGCGGGCACCCCGGGCCTGTTCGGACCCGCGGTTCCCACCGGAGCGCACAGCTCGCTCTTGGATCGGGTGCTCGGGCGGACCGGCCGCGACCCGCTGTGGACCGCCGGGTAGTACTGACGGCCAAGGCTTTCGACGCCTACAGCGCGTGGGCGTCCAGCCAGGTGCGGGCCAGGTCGGCCGGATCGGCGTGATTGTCGCGAAGCTGGCGCAGCATATCGGCGAGATCGGTGGTGGTGAGTTCGCCTGCCACATAGTTGAGTTTGCGGAGCTGGACATCCGTCAGTGCCGACTTGCGAACGATGGGCAGCACCATGGCGGCACGAAAAACATAGGCGGGGTCGGCCAGGGCGGTCAGGTCGGCTCCGCCATCCGACAGGTAGGCCACCGGCCCGGAGAGCACAGCGAGTTGGATTTCACCGGTGGACAAGGCTTTTCGCGCCTCCTCCGAGGTGGAGAACGGAACCGTGCGGGTAACGGCGCAACCGTAGACCGATCGCAGCGGGGCGATCACATCGCGCTCGGGATCCAGGGGCGCGTGCATGGGATCGAGGGCCGGACCCGTCGCGATACCAATGGTGAGGCCGGGGCAGAGCGGGGCCAGGTCTTTCAAGGAGGACGGCAGTTCGGTGGTGGCGGCGGCCACCACGGCGGGGCGCAGATCGGTGCCGTCGGCGGGGTCGCCCACCGTGAGCCCTTCCGGGAGAGCGCCGTTGAGGGCTTTGTTCACATCGTCGGGGGTGCGCGCCCGCGATGTGGAGTCCAGGGCGGTGAGCAGATCACCGGTCACATCGGCCACCGCTATCGCGGTATCGGCATCGAGGGCGGCGAGCTGCGCGGGCCGCGCGCCCAATCCGGCACGCACCGCCGTTCGCGCGCCGGTGCGTGCGAGTGCGCCCGCGTAGATCTCGGCGAGCAGCGTCGACTGCGTGGAATCGCCCGCGCCGATGGTGAGCGCGGGTGCGTCGTCGCTCCCGCACGCGAGGGTTGCCAGCGCGACCGTGACCGCCAGCGCGGTGGACAGCAGGGCTCGCCGGGGGGCGCGGGAATCTGTGCTGCCGAACATGCGCAACAGTCTGCCGCGCCGCGGCCGCGCACCCCGGATCGGGTGCCCCCGAGCGTGTCTCACCAGCGAATTGCGCGAGCGAATTGATTGCGGCGGGCACTCGTGCGCCGCGCAACACCCGCAAAACCAACCCGGTGTAGGCAACGTTCTCGGGGCAAACCGGGCAGTATGGACAATCAAGTCGGTTCTCCCGAAGCCACCGCGCGCCGGGAAACCCGCATGCCCCCGCTCGGAAGGACTACAGTGCATTCGCTCATCACCACGCGCGCCGACGGCAGGCGCACCGCCCGCACCGTACTACGCATCCTCGCCGCAGCGGTAGCGCTGGCGGCCGCCATGGCCGCCTCCGCATGCGGCGGTAATTCCGACAATCCACTCGGCGGTAAGAGCGACTGCGGTGGCGGCACCGACAGCCTCACCGTCGGCTCCGCCAACTTCCCCGAATCCGAGACCGTCGCCGATGTGTACGCGGAAGCACTGCGCGCCAACGGCTTCCAGATCACCACCAAACTCAATATCGGCAGCCGCGAGGCGTATGTGCCCGCGCTGCGACAGTGCGCCATCAGCCTGATCCCGGACTACACCGGCAACCTGCTCCAGTATCTGGACAAATCCGCCACCGCCACCTCCCCCGCCGATGTGAATGCCGCGCTCACCAAGGCGCTGGGGGATCAGCTCGGCATCGCCACCCCCGCGCCCGGTGAGGACTCCGACGCGGTCGTGGTCACCAAGGCCACCGCCGACAAGTGGAATCTGAAGACCATCGCCGATCTGGCCCCGCACTCGGCTGAGGTCAGCTTTGCCGCACCGGCCGAATTCGCCGAGCGCCCAGGCGGTCTGCCCGGTCTGAAGAAGGTCTACAACCTCGATATCGCGGCCGCCAAGTTCGTGCCCATCGCCGACGGCGGCGGCCCGGCCACCGTGCGCGCACTCACCGACGGCCAGGTGACCGCCGCCGATATCTTCACCACCTCGCCCGCCATCGCCGCCAATAACCTGGTGGCCCTGGCGGATCCGCAGCACAACTTCGCCGCGCAGAATGTGGTGCCGCTGTTCAATACCGCCAAGAAGAGCGACAAGCTGGTCGCCGTGCTCAACGCGGTCTCGGCGAAACTCACCACCGCCGAACTGATCTCACTCAATACCGCCGTCTCGGGCAGCGCCAAGACCGAACCCGCCGCCGCGGCGAAGGCGTGGGTGCAGGCGCAGGGGCTCGACAAGCAGATCGGCTAGGAGGGGAAATACGGTGTCCGATATCGAATTCAGCGGCGTCAGCAAGACCTACCCGGGCGGTACGGTCGCCGTCCACGATTTCGACCTGCGCATCGAATCCGGATCGTTCACCGTGTTCGTCGGTCCATCCGGCGGCGGCAAGACCACCGCCATGCGAATGATCAACCGTATGATCACCCCCAGCACCGGCACCATCACCGTTGCCGGACAAGATATTTCGACACTCGACCCGGTGCAGCTGCGGCTCGGCATCGGCTACGTCATCCAGAATGCCGGGCTGCTGCCGCACCGCACCGTACTCGACAATGTGGCGACCGTCCCGGTGCTGCGCGGCGAATCCCGCCGCGCGGCCCGGGCAGCCGCGTTCGAGGTATTGGATCGGGTCGGCCTGGATCGCGCACTGGCCCAGCGGTATCCGGCACAGCTCTCGGGCGGACAGCAGCAGCGCGTCGGAGTGGCCCGCGCCCTGGCCGCCGATCCGCCCATCCTGCTGATGGATGAGCCGTTCAGCGCCGTCGACCCGGTGGTGCGCACCGAACTACAGGCCGAGATGCGACGGCTGCAAGCCGAACTGCACAAGACCATCGTCTTCGTCACGCACGATATCGACGAGGCCATCAAACTCGGCGACCGCGTCGCCGTCTTCGGCGCGGGCGGAAAACTCCAGCAGTACGACGAACCACAGCGCGTACTCGCCCAGCCCGCAACCGATTTCGTGGCCGGATTCGTCGGCCGCGATCGCGGCTATCGCGAACTCTCCTTCCGCAGCGCCGCCGAGGTGCCGCTGCGCGAACTCGCCACCATCACCCCCGAGGAGGTCACCGGGGTACGCCTGCGCAAGGGCGAATGGCGACTCGTCATCGACGCCGACCGGCGACCGGTCGGCTGGATCGACACCACCGGCGTGGAGGGCGTGCGCGCCGGCCGGCCGCTCGCGAACAATGTGGCGGCGGGCGGCTCGCTGTATCCGCCGAACGGCGATCTGCGCCAGGCCCTCGACGCCGCCATCTCCTCACCGTCGGAAATCGGTGTGGCGATCGAGGATTCGGGCGCGGTGCGCGGGGCCATTCTGGCCAAGGATGTGCTGGAACAACTCTCGCGCCAGCGCGCCGCCGAGGATGCCGAGCGCAACCGCGCCTTCTTCGAGGAGGAGTCGGTCAATTGAGGTATCTCCTGGACAATTTCACGGAGATCGCCGGATACGCCCGCACCCACCTGTACCTGGCGCTGCTGCCGCTGCTCATCGGTCTGGTCATCGCCATACCCGCCGGAGCCATCGCACATCGGGCCCGCTGGCTGCGCCGCATCACCACCACCGCCGCGGGCATCGCCTACACGATTCCGTCGCTGGCGCTGTTCGTCATCATTCCGCCGCTGCTCGGTATCGCCGTCATCGATCCGCTGAATGTCGTTATCGCACTGACCATCTACTCGGTGGCATTGCTGGTCACCGCGGTCCCCGCCGCCCTGGATTCGGTGCCCGCGCAGGTGCTCGACGCCGCCGATGCCATCGGCTACACCCGGCTGCGCCGCACCCTCACCGTCGACTTCCCGCTCGCCCTACCGGTTTTCATCGCCAACCTGCGCGTGGTGGCCGTCACCAATATCTCCATGGTCACGGTCGGCGCGCTGATCGGCGTCGGTGGGCTCGGCAAACTCTTCACCCAGGGCTATCAGCGCGACTATCCGGACGAGATCATCGCGGGCATCATCGTGGTGCTGGTGCTCGCCCTGGTCATGGACCGACTGCTGTACCTGCTCGGGCGACTCGCCACCCCGTGGCTGCGAACCGGCGGCCTACGCCGCCGCCGGGCGAAAGGCATTGCGGTATGAACCTTTTCCTCGACGCCTGGCACTACCTCTCCGACGGCGCGAACTGGGGCGGGCCGACCGGAATCGAAACCCGTATCGCCCAACACCTGTGGTACAGCCTGCTGGCCATCGGCCTCTCCGCCGTCATCGCCCTGCCCATCGGCCTGCTGGTCGGGCACTCGCACCGCGGCGCGGCGGCGATCGTCGGCTTCGCCAATGCCATGCGCGCCCTGCCGACCCTGGGCGTCCTGACCTTCGTGGTGCTGCTCATGGGCCTGGGCCTGTTCCCCCCGATCCTGGCGCTGGTCACCGTCGGCATTCCGCCCCTGCTGGCGGGGACCTACGCCGGTATCGCCAATGTCGATCCCGGCGTCGTGGACGCCTCCCGCGCCATGGGTATGAAGGAACGCCAGGTCCTGTTCCGGGTCGAACTCCCCAACGCGCTACCGGTAATCCTCACCGGCCTGCGCGCCGCGACCCTGCAGGTGGTCGCCACCGCCACCATCGCCGCGTACGTGAACCTCGGCGGCCTCGGCCGCTACATCTTCGACGGCATCGGCCTTTACAAATACGATCGCGTACTGGTCGGAGCGATTCTGGTGGCCGCGCTGGCCCTCGCCCTGGATGCCGTACTGGCCTTCGCGGTCTGGCTCTCCGCCCCCGGCGCGGGCCGCCTGCGCCGCACTCCCCCACCCGTCACGCGGGCCGCACAACCGGTCAGCTGACCGACCGCGCATTGACCTCCACTGTGATCTGGGCCACGATGACAGGTGGCCCGAAGCACCATCCACTCAGTAGGAGGTCTGCGTGAAAGCCATGAAAGCCCGCGACATCATGCACCGCACGGCGGAGTGTGTTCCGGCGGACGAAACCCTCGATCGCGCCGCGCAAATGATGCGCAATATGGATGTCGGCGCCCTTCCGATCTGCAATAACGACCGCTTGATAGGCATGCTCACCGATCGTGACATCGTCGTGCGCTGCATTGCCGAGGGCCATGACCCCTCCCGCGTGCGATGCGGCGACCTCGCCCAGGGCACACCCCGCTGGGTCGACGCCGAGACCGACGTCTCCGCGGTCTTGGAGATGATGGAGCGGAACCAGATCAAGCGACTGCCGGTCATCGACGTCAAGGGCGGAAAGCGACTCATCGGCATGATCTGCGAATCGGATCTGGCCAAGAACGTCAGCGATAAGCAGCTCGCCGAATTCGTGGCGGCGGTCTCGGTACCGCATTAGTCAGCCGTTTCTCAGCCGCCGGTCGCAGAATGACCCGGTGCAACCGGGACGAATCCTTGTCATAGAAGACGCCGAAGCCATTCGCGCCGCCGTCGCCTCGGGGCTGACCGCCGTCGGTCACGAGGTGCTCGGGCGCGCGGATGGAGCGCGCCTGGAACAGGATCTGGCGCGGTTCCGGCCCGATGTGGTCGTGCTCGATGTGATGCTGCCGGGCCGGGACGGCTTCGCACTGCTCGAGGCGGTACGGGCACGCTCGGCGTCGGGGGTGTTGATGCTGACCGCGCGGGACGGGGTCGAGGATCGGGTACGCGGATTGCGCGCCGGATCCGACGACTATGTGGTGAAACCCTTCGACCTCGCCGAGGTGGTGGCGCGGGTGGACGCGCTGCTGCGGCGCATGGGACGGGCACGGGCGCGAATCACGGTGGCGGACCTGGTGATCGATGTGGACTCCGGCAGTGTGCGGCGCGGGGACGCCGACATCTCACTCACCGCCACCGAATTCAAACTGCTCACCTATTTGGCCGGGCATCGGGACCGGGTGGTCACCAAAACCCAAATCCTCACCGCCGTATGGGGTTACGACAATTACGATCCGAACCTGGTCGAGGTGAATGTGAGCGCGGTGCGGCGCAAGCTCGAGGAGCACGGGGAGCGCCTGCTGCACACCGTGCGCGGGCTCGGCTACACCCTGCGGGTGGGCGATCGGTGAAGACGGTATCGCTGCGCCGCCGGGTCACCCTCACCACCACCGTCGTCTCCGGCGTGGTGCTGATCGCGGTCGCGATCACGGTGCACGCGTTGTTCGGACTGGTGGTGAATCGCAGTGAGAACGCGGTACTCACCGATCGCGTACAACTGGCGAAAAGTCTCACCCAGGAAGGTGTTTCACCGGACGAGTTGATCGCCCGGGTGGATACCAAATCCGTACGAGCCCGGCTGGTACTGCCGGACGGGCGCACCTTCGGCAGCCTGACCCGCAAGAACGCCGACGACACCACGGTCAAGTCCCGGACGGCGCGGCTCACCGGCGGCGGCCAGCTGAACGATGCCCGGCTGACGCTGCAGATCGACACCCCGCTGCTCTCCCGGGTCCAGCAGCGCCTGGGCTTCCTGCTCGGCATCGCCACCGCGAGCGCCATCGCGGTGATCGCGACCGGACTCTGGTTCGGCATCCCGCGCGCCCTGGCACCCCTGGACGCCATGACCCGACTGGCCCGCGAGATCGCCCGCGGCCAGCTCGGCCGCCGCCTCGAACCGTCCCGCACCGATACCGAATTGGGCCGCACCGCAGCGGCATTCGACGAAATGCTGGACACCCTCGAGGGCGCGCTGCACGACACCACCGCCGCCGAGGCCCGCGCCCGCGCCTCCGAACAGCGCATCCGCACCTTCGTCGGCGATGCCGCACACGAACTCCGCACGCCGGTGGCGGGTATCCGCGCGCTCGCCGAAGCGGTGATTCAGCAACCCGCCGACGCCGATCCCGAAGACCGCCAGCGCATGCACCTGCTGCTGGTCCGCGAGGCGCACCGGGCAGGCCGTCTCATCGACGACCTCCTCGACCTGGCGCGCATCGACGCCGGCCTGCACCTGCGCCGCGCGCCGACCGACCTGTACGACCTGGCCGCCGCCCAACTCGACCGGATGCGAATGCTGCACCCGCACATGGACTTCCGCCTCGAAGGCGGTCCCCTCACGGTCGAGGCCGACCCGGAACGCGTGACCCAGATCCTGGCCAACCTGCTGAACAACGCCTGTCAGGCGATGAACGCGGATCCGGTCGGTGCGACACCCGTTCCGCCCGGTGGTGCGGCAGCGCCCACCGGCCCCACCATCACCGTCCGCCTCCGCGCCGCCGACGCGTTCGCGGAGCTATCGGTCGCCGACACCGGTCCCGGCATTGCCCCGCGGGACCGCGAACGCGTCTTCGACCGCCTGGTCCGCCTCGACACCGCCCGCGACCACCGAGCCGATGGCTCCGGCCTGGGGCTCCCGATCGCCCGCGGCCTTGCCCGCGCCCATGGCGGCGATCTGACCTGCGTAGATCCCGAACCCGGCGAGTCCGGAGCAACCTTCCTGTTGCGGCTTCCCCACGCCTCCTGAAAGCCGCGGGGCTGCCGCCTCCGACATCCCGGGACACCGCCCCGTCTTGCCGGGACACCACCCCGTCATCCCGGCGCGCTTTCGGCCGGGAGCCACCGCGGCAGCTGAAGATCGCCTGAAGATGGTCCCCGGATTCAGGGGATCTTCAGGTGGCGGAGGCAGATTCGGTGGGGACAGATCGTCGTCACGAAGGAGTGGGTATGAAGCGCAGCATTGCCGCCGTTCTCGCCGGTGCGGCCGGATTCGCCGCCATCGCCCTGGCGGTGCCCGGCGTCGCCTCGGCCGATGGACCCGATTGCAGCCCGGCGGCTCTGAGCGCGGCCCGGGCCGACGCCAAATCCAAAGTGCAGGCATACCTTTCGGGCCACCCGGACGCCGCGGCCGAATTCGCCAAGATCAAGACGCTGCCCAAGGATCAGCGCCGGGCCGAATGGCAGTCGTACAAGTCCTCGCATCCGCAGGACGCCCAGGCCATCAAGGACGCCCGCCAGGCCGTCCGCGACTACCGCGCCAACTGCCACAAGTAGTTTCCGGCGTGAGGCCGCCCCGCATCCGGGGAGACCGGCCCCAGCATCCTGGCGCGCCACCCCCGTTCATCCCGACGCGCCACGGGAGTGACAGTCCGCACCGAATCTCGGCGACCACCGTGCGCGTCGTCCCGGTGAACACTTCCTCGCCCTGTTCACCGGTCAGCACGCGATTGCCCTCGCGGCGCGGCGCATACGGAAACCGATTGGCGGGCATCGACTCAGCGAGTCGATGCCCGCCAATCGCCGTCCGCCGGGCCGCGCGGCGTGCGGCCGCCCCGGCCGCCCCACTGTTCACTCGCGAACCAGCCCATTGCGGTAGGCGTACACCACCGCGTGAATGCGGTCGCGCACACCGAGTTTGGCGAGGATGCGCGAGACGTGGGTCTTCACCGTCTCCTCACCGACGCCCAATTCCGCGGCGATCTCATAGTTGCTTCGAGCATCGGCGACGAGCAGTAGGACTTCACGCTCGCGGGCGGTCAACTGCGCGAGTTCCGGGGGCTCGGCGGGTGGGGCCAGATCCGCCGCGAAACGTGTTGCGAGCCTTCGAGTCATGGATGGGTCGATGACCGCGTCACCGCGTACCGCGACCCGAATGGCCGCCACCAGATCCTCCGGTGGCAGGCTCTTGAGCAGGAACCCACTGGCTCCGGCCGCCAGCGCCCGGGACAGATTCGCCTCACTGTCGTAGGTGGTGAGCACCAGCACCCGGGTACCACCCGCCGCCACAATGGCTTCCATGGCGGCCAACCCGTCCAGTTTGGGCATACGCACGTCGAGGATCGCCACGTCCGGCCGCAGCCGGGCCGCCGCCTCGATGGCCGCGCGGCCGTCCCCCACCTCGGCCACACATTCCAGATCGGGCTGCCCATCCACCACCGCACGCAGTCCGGACCGGAACATGGTGTGATCGTCGGCGATCAATATCCGAACCGGTGCCGTGCCCGCCATGCGATCCTCCTCGATATCCAGGCCGGTCATGCCGCGCCGATCGGCACCGAAACCACTATGTCCCAACGACTTCCGGTCCGATCCGGACCGGAGTCAACGGTGCCGCCGAACAGCTCCACCCGCCGCCGAATGCCGTCCAGTCCGCGTCGCACTCCCGCGCCGGGCGCCGGGGCGGTGGCGATCGGGTTGGTCTCACGAATCTCCACCCGGGTCGGCCGGTACCCGATCTCCAGTCGCGCGGGTTCGCGCCCATGCCGCAGCGCATTGGTGAGAATCTCCTGCACCACCCGGTGCAGCATGACGTCCAGGGACTCCGGCAGCACCGGCGGCTCACCCGAGATCGCCACGCGCACATCGAGTCCCGCCGCCCGCACGCGCTCCACCAATTCGTCGATATCGGCGAGTCCGGGCTGGCGCTGCCCGTCATCGTCCCGCCCGTGCAGCAGATCCAATTGCCGCCGCAGATCCACCATGGCCGAGCGGCTGCTGGACTCCACCGCCGTGAGTGAACGGGTAGCCGCCTCGGCATCGGTGCGGGACAGCGCTATTCGCGCCACACCGGCGTGAATTCCGATGGCGCTCACATGATGTGAGATCACATCGTGCAGATCCCGGGCGATGGCCGCCCGCTCGTCCGACAGCGCCCGATCCAGCGCCGCCCGGTGCTCCTGTTGCCGAAGCCGTTCCCGCTGTTCGATTTCGGCGATATAGGCCCCGCGCGCCATGGTGTACCGGCCCACCAGCCACGGCACCAGTCCGGTCGCGGCGATGACGAACAGGCTCCGCCAGTCCCGCGAAACAGAGCCCGCCGCAAAGAGATTCGCCAGGACCGAGCCGACCATCAGACCGGCGACCGTGGCCACCGACACCGCGCCGCCCAGCCACGCACCCGCTCGATACCCGGCCACCAGGAAACCGACATCCGATATCCGCGTCGAGGTGCCGTAGTGGTGCACGAAGATCATGGCGCCGGCCTTCACCAGCACCTGCGCGACCGCGGTCCCCACCACCCAGCCGGTGGTGGGTGTGGCGGCGAGCGCCAGATCGGCGGCGATGAAACCGATCGCGAGCACCGTGGCGGCCAGCGGCGCGGCCCCGAACGCACCGCACAGCACCAGTTGCAGACTGTCCACCACCGCCGCGACCACCGCCACCAGCAGCGATTGCCGGGCCAGCGCCCTGCTCACATCCATCGCACGGCACCACCCTCTCGTCATCGGAACTCGGCAGGCGGGGCCGCCGTGACACCCGGTCCATCGCGCCGACCATCACCGATTCGGCGCCGCCGGCATCGTTCGCGACGGTACCCGGAGAGCCGCCCATCCCCCGTGTGGGGGACGCGAAATCCCCCGTCGGCGCGACGATTCGTCACGCTCCGCTCATTACCGTCGAGGTATACCTTCCGCGCAGATATTTCCGCTCAGGAGACCGTGTGATTCCAGATCTCTTCATCTACGCCGTCCCGGCATTCGCGCTGCTCATGCTGGTCGAGTGGATCGCCGATCGGCGCGACCCGGACCGCCCCGCCAACGGTATGACCGGCCGGGACAGCGCCGCCAACATCGCGACGTACGCCATCGGACGGTTCGTGAAACCGTTTGTGGCGCAGATTATCCCGTTCTCGACGGTGGTGCTGGTCGCGCACCTCACCCCACTGCACCTGTCCCCGAAGGACTGGTGGGTGTGGGTGCTGGGCCTGGTGGTGACCGATTTCTGCTACTACTGGGCGCATCGCGCCGATCACCGCATCCGGCTGCTGTGGACCTCGCACAGCGTGCACCACTCCAGTCGCTTCTTCAATTTCTCCACCGCGATCCGACTGCCGTGGGCGCATCCGGTCGCCGCGCAGCTGCGTGGAATGTGCTGGATTCCAGCCGCTCTCATCGGCCTGCCGGTGTGGATGATCTTCCTGCTGCAGACCATCGGCCTGCTCTACCAGTTCCCGATCCACACCCAGCGGGTGGACACGCTGTGGCGGCCGATCGAATTCCTCTTCAATACCCCGGCGCATCACCGCATCCATCACGGCTCGAATCAGCCGTACCTGGATACCAATTACGGTGGCGTATTCATCATTTGGGACCGTATGTTCGGCAGCTTCGCCGCGGTATCGGAGCCCATCCGGTACGGGCTGACCAAGAACATCGGCACCGACAACCCGATCAAGGTCAACTATGCCGAATTGATGAACCTGGTGCGTGATGTCCGCGGCGCGAATACCTGGAAGGGCCGCCTGGGCTACGTTTTCGGCCCACCCGGCTGGACCGAGCATCCGGCCGACCAGCCCGAGCCGCCGCGGGATTCGGCGCGGCAGACCGAATCCGGCCGGGCCACCGCAGCGGCCTGAGCGTTGTGCCACAAAGCAATTCGACCCCCGCACCGGAATCGGTGCGGGGGCCGAACTCTAGTTCGGGCCTCGGGTCAGGCGACGCCCTCGGCGCGGGCGGCGGCGCCCACGGCCTCGGCGACGGCCGGGGCCACCCGGGGATCCAGCGGGCTGGGGATGATCCTGTCCACTGCCAGCTCATCCGCGACCACCGCGAAGATGGCATCGGCGGCGGCCACCTTCATACCCTCGGTGATACGGCGCGCGCCCACATCCAGCGCGCCCTTGAAGACGCCCGGGAACGCGAGCACATTGTTGATCTGGTTCGGGAAGTCCGATCGCCCGGTCGCCACGATGGCGGCGTACTTGGCGGCCACCTCCGGGTGGATCTCCGGATCCGGGTTCGACATGGCGAACACGATGGACTCCGGCGCCATCGAGGCGATGAGCTCCTCGGCGATGGTGCCCGCGGACAGACCCAGGAACACATCGGCGCCCGCGAGCGCCTCGGCCGGGCCACCGGTGACCTTGCGCGGGTTACTGCGCTGCGCCAGTTCGGCCTTCACCTCGTTGAGGTCGCCGCGATCGCTGCTGATGATGCCCTTCGAATCCAGCACCACGATGTCGGAGACACCGGCGGCCAGCAGGATGTTCGTGCACGCCACACCGGCCGCGCCCGCACCCGACACCACGACCTTCAGATCCGCGATCGGACGGCCCTGCACCGCGGCCGCACCCTTGAGGGCGGCCAGCACCACGATGGCGGTGCCGTGCTGGTCGTCATGCATGACCGGGCAGTCCAGGGCCTCGACGAGACGCTTCTCGATCTCGAAGCAGCGCGGCGCGGAGATGTCCTCCAGGTTGACCGCGCCGAAGCTCGGGCGCAGGCGGATCACGGTCTCGACGATCTCGTCGACATCCTTGGTGTCGAGCACGATCGGAATCGAATCCAGGCCGGCGAACTTCTTGAACAGCGCCGCCTTGCCCTCCATCACCGGCAGCGACGCACGCGGGCCGATATCGCCCAGGCCCAGCACCGCGGTGCCGTCCGAGACGACCACGACCAGGCGCTCGGCCCAGGTGTAGGCCTTGGCGAGCGACTCGTCCTTGTGGATGCCGCGGCAGACCTGCGCCACACCCGGGGTGTAGGCGATCGAGAGGTCGCGCTGGGTGTCCAGCGGGGCGGTGAGTGCGACCGAGAGCTTACCGCCCAGGTGGCCCGCGAAAATTTCTTCCGTGGTGATGTCGGAAAGGTTCGCAGCATTGGTCGCGGGGCTTGCCGTGGTGGCATTCACTGCTTCAGTCACGGGTGACACGATTTCACTCCATCTCGGTGCGGACTCAACCGTTTGACGGTTACCGTTCGGTAATAGGTAATGGGGGTTTCGGAACTCGTTTTTCGGGCGCGTCGGCCATCACCGCGGGCCACTTCGAAAACCTTGCCACCACATCGTGGCAACGCGCACAAAGTATTACCGATCGCGGGAAGCGTGTCTCGGAGGAGACAACACAGCGCTGCACAGATCGTCGAGCTGGAACCGGACGGGTGGGTCCGCGATGCTGCCGGGGTGATCAAGAGTCAATCCGCGCGTCGCGGACCGTAATCACCGAGTCTCCCCGGACCGGGCGGTCGGCTGCGGCCGGGGGTCGTCACATTCTGCCAGTAGCGTCGACGACGCGCCAAATCGGGTCCGGCCCATCGCGCGCGTTCACCATCAACGAAGCCTAGGTGAGCCGAATCACCCGCAGGTTAAGGGAAACTCGCACGTCCGGCCGCGACTACGGAGAACTGTCACAACACGGTCGCCTCGGCCGCCGTGAGCTGTCGCGCCCGATTGGCAGGAAGGCGGTGAGATCGACGCCGAACCGATTCCCGGCGC
Source organism: Nocardia sp. NBC_01503 (assembly GCF_036327755.1). Lineage (NCBI taxonomy): Bacteria > Bacillati > Actinomycetota > Actinomycetes > Mycobacteriales > Nocardiaceae > Nocardia > Nocardia sp. NBC_01503. The sequence continues at coordinate 3,917,030 of NZ_CP109596.1, read as the reverse complement.
CTATTGCGCCGCGATTCGCGAATGCGGTGACCGCGCACGTGGTTCGCGGAAGCCGTAGCCGACCCTGCCGCAACGGCTTCCGTGTACGCCCTGGCCAGCTACTATCGCGACTGCTCAGGAGGCTTCGGGTGCGGCGCTCTCGACGGGTCCGCGCATGGTTCGCGGTGCGGCGGTGCGCTCCGGGCGCACCCAGACGCTGTCCAGACCACCGGTGAGCAACCGGACACGCCAATCGCTCGCCACGCCAGGGTGATCGGTGCGGCGGTGCATTCCGCGCGTCTCCGTGCGAGCGAGAGCGCTGTACTTGGTCCAGCGCGCCACAGCCAGCAGCGCCGCGGCCTGCCGCGCATGCAGGCGTTCGGTGCCCTTACCGCCGAGGTCGAACTCGACCCCGGGCCACATACCGTCCAGTTCACCGATGCTGTCGCGCAGACTGCCGTCACTGCGCCAGTAGCTGCGCCGCAGCGGCAGCGTGTGCTCCTGCACCAGCCCGACCACCGCGCGCGGATCGATGCGCGCCCGAGCACCGAGCCCGACCCCCGGCACCGGACGGGTCTTGCCGACCTTGCGACGGGTCCCGGCGAACCGCGCCGCGGCCTGGCCCGCCCACACCCCCGACGACACCGCCCAGGCACCGTTCTGACCGCCGAATCCGGAGACCGCGCCGGTCACCGGCTCGCGCGTGGTGACATCGCCCGCACCGTAGAGCCCGGGAACCGTAGTGGCGCAATCGGGTCCGGCCAGCCACAACCCACCGGTCCCGCGCACGGTGCCCTCCAATACCGCACGCAATGGCACCCGCCGCGAATCCCCCTGTCGGACCGGCACTTCGCGATCGGAACCGAGCAATTCGGCATGTTCGCCCAGGAGCAGCGGCGGATCCGCGCTCGCATCGGACAGGTCGTCGAGGGCGGCGAAGACGCGGCGACCGTCGGCGATGGCGGCGAAGGCCTGCGCCCGGGAGCCGACGCCCGCACCGCAGAGCACCGAACGGGATTCGTCGTACAGCGTCGCGAAGTGCCGGACCTGGTCGGCGGGGAAGGCGCCGGGCGGCCGCTGGCCCGAGACCGAGGCCGGACCCGAAACACCCGCCGGGAGCAGCGAATACGCGTTGGAGAACTCCATTCCGGAGAGTTCGGCCCCGGCCTCGGCACCCATCAGCAGCCCCTCACCGGTATCCACATCGGTGCCCGCGCCACCGGAGAGGAAAGCGCAGCCGCCGGTGGCGATGACCACCGCTTTGGCGCGCGCACTCCAACTCCGGAACTCGCCCTCCAGGGCCACGCCCGCCGCACCCGAGACCACGCCGTCGGCATCGGTGAGCAGCTGTAATGCCGGATGGTGATCCAGGATTCGCACCCCGGCGACCACCATGCTGCGGCGTAGTCGGCCCAGATACTTCGGCCCGTCCAGCCGGATACGGGTGGGCGGTCCGCCGCGGTCACCGTGCGCCCGCAGACCACCGTGCACGAGTTGTGCCACACGCCGGTGCGTCTCCTCGAGCACCCGATACATCCACTCCGGATCGCCGAGCCCGCCGCCGTGCTCGAAGCTCTCCGCGACCGCCTCATCGCGCAATCGCCCGGGCGGAATGTTCCAGAGCGTCGCCCCGGCGCGTGCGGTGGGGCCGCTGGATCCGCAGCGGGCCTTGTCGACCAGCAGAACTCGAGCACCGGCCGCCGCCGCGGCGAGTGCGGTCCAGGCGCCCGCCGGACCACCCCCCAGCACAAGCACATCGGTCTCGAATTCGGTCATAACGACAAATGTTCGCGGACCGTTCAACTACTCGCAACCGTTATGCGTATTTCAATTCCACCACTGCAGCCACAGCAGCGATCCGGCTATCGCAAAAACTACCGCGCATCCGAAAAATGACGCAATTCCCTGACGCCTATCAGCAAATACCTGCGCTCCCACAACCGACAATCCCGCACCGATATGCCACGCCAGATCGGCTCCCCCGGGGCCCGGAAAATCATGCTGGGCACCCATGATCGCCGCGCCGACCACCGTCGCCACCAAAACCACCGTGCCACCCGCGACGATCCCACTCAGACCCCGGAGTACCTTCACGCGGTGATCACCGGAACCCCACTGGACTTGCCCACAAGTATCTCGAATTGCGTTGGGTCGGTGGTGAATTCGCCGAGTTGAATGGTCTTGTTGCTGCCGTGGTAGTCCGAGGAACCGGTGGTGAACAGACCGAGTTCGGCGGCGAGTCCGGCAAGCACCTCGCGATCGGCGGCGCTGTGATCGGGATGATCGAGTTCGAGCCCGCCCAAACCCAGCTCGGCCAATTCCCGAATATGGTCCAGGGCCAGCAACCGGCCGCGTTTGCGGGCGCGCGCATGCGCCACCACGGTCACCCCGCCCGCCGACCGGACCATCTCCACCGCGCGCTGCAACGGCGTATCGGCCTTGTCCACGTAGTACTTGCCGTGCGGGGCCAGCAGATCCTGGAACGCCGCGTCGACGGTCGGCACCACACCCGCCTCGACCAATGCCCGCGCCAGATGCGGACGGCCGGCCGACGGACCCGCCGACGCCATGACCGCGTCCGGATCCACCGGCAGTCCATCGGCCGCCATATGCTCGGCGATCGCCCGCAGGCGGACGGTCCGCTCACCACGCAGCCGCTCGCGCTCCTGCGCGAAGGCGTCATCGGTCGGATCGAACAGATAGGCCAGCAGATGCACCGCCACCGGCCAGCCGTCGTCGCCCCTGCCCTCGCAGGACATCTCCATACCGCGCACCAGCGTCAGGCCCGGCGGTAGCGCCTCGACCGCCTCCGCCCAGCCCGCGGTGGTGTCGTGATCGGTCAGGGCGACCACGTCCAGCCCGGCGGCCGCGGCATTGCGGATCAGCTCGGCCGGAGTATCGGTGCCGTCGGAGGCGGTGGAATGAGTGTGGAGATCGATGCGCACAGGGTCTATCTTGCCTGCGCCGCCGCAACCGCCCCGGGCAGCCGGTCCGAGCGCGGTGCGCACAATCGGGCCCGCGCTGCTCACGACTCCGGCCATCAGCGCGAACTAGACTCCGGCGAGTGTCCTCGCTACCGCAACTTCCGTCCTTCCGCTGGCCGAATCGGGCGCAGGCGCACCCGCATACGGCCACGCCGAAGCACGGCGCGAATGTGGTGGTCGACTGCGCGGTCTACGTGGACGGCAAACGACTGGCGGCGCACTGCACCTATGCCGAGGCATTGGCCGAGGTGCGCAAGCGCGGCGAAGGTTTCGTCTGGCTCGGTCTGCTCGAGCCGAGCACCTCGCTGATGACGGACGTGGCGAAATCATTCGGTCTGCACTCACTCGCGGTGGAGGACGCGGTGAGCGCGCATCAGCGACCCAAACTCGAACGCTACGACGACATTCTGTTCCTGGTGCTGCGCACGGTCTCCTATCACGTGCACGAACTCAACACCGTCAGCGAGATCGTGGACACCGGCGAGATCATGATCTTCCTCGGCCCCGATTTCGTGATCACCGTGCGACACGGCGATCACAGCGGCCAAGGTGAGCGTGCAGCAGAACACCGATATGCGAAAGATCTCCGCCTACGCCGCCATGGCGGCGGTGCCGACCATGATCGCGGGCATCTACGGTATGAACTTCGACCATATGCCCGAATTACGCTGGACCTTCGGCTATCCCGGGGTCGTCGCACTCATGGTGGTGTTGTGCGGTGCGCTCTACGCGAACTTCCACCGCAACAACTGGTTGTAGCTCAGAGCGAGGCCGCGCCGCGATCCGCGTCGCGTACATCGATTTTCGCCTCGGTCCAGGCATCGCGCAGCGCGGCGGCACCGCGAATACGCACCCAGGCCGCCTCGGTCGCGGTAATCGGTGTGGCGGTCAGAAACCGCACCGGCTCAGCGGGTTCCGGCAACTCCACCGCGGCGATATCGCTGTCTTCGAGCAGTACCGCCGTGAAAGGCGCGTTGAGCCACAGCGGTTCTCCCAGATCCAGCAGCGCATCGGCCTGCAGCACAATGCCTTCCACCGAGGGTGAGGCCACCAATACCGCGAGCGCACGGGTCAGGCCCGCGCCCGCCCCGACCCCGCCGCGCAGCGTCAACGCCAACTCCGCGCGCGGTCCGCGCACCGGATCGGCCAGTGCCGCCGTCGGATCCGTCATGGGATGCCGCGAACCACCGAGCGTCACATAGTGCACCAGATCGCCATCGGGAATCCGCAGGATCTCGATGGGCTCCAGCCCGAGGAAGGTCACCGAGGCCGCGTCCGCGGACTCCACTCCGAAGTGTCCGAGCACCCCGGCCCGGACCTTGTCGATCACATCCATGCGCTAGATGGCCAGCCGAGCCAGCATGTCACGCGCCTGTTCGGCGGCCTTGGGATCGCACAGCACGTCATAGCGCCCCGCCACCAACTGCATGGTGGAAGCGAAATCCCGCTGCCCGCGCGTGGCGGCGTACGGGATGGTGGTGGAGATGACGCCGAAGACGATGCCGCCGATCAAGCCGACCAGAATCGCGCCGCTGGAGGAGAACAGGCTCAGCAGCAGGCCGATGAACAGGCCCAGCCAAGCGCCCGACACCACACCCCCACCGATGACCTTGCCCCAGGTCAGGCGATAGAGCACGCGTTCGACCTGCATGAGATCGACGCCGACGATGGTCACGTTCTCCACCGGGAAGGAATTGTCGGCCAGGTAATCGACCGCACGCTGTGCCTCGGCGTAGGTCGGGTAGGACCCGACCGGCCAGCCCGACGGTGGCGTCGGTAGGCCCGGACGGTTCCGGCTCGAGTTCCCCAAGGGATTCGTCATGGCTCCATCATGCTATTTCTCGTCAGCGGACGGCGGTTCGCAGCGCCGATCAAAAAGAAGGCGTGGCACGCGTCATTTTCGCCGCTCGTCCTTTATCAGCGATCACCTGCGCCATCTTGGCGCTGGCCTCGTCGATCATCTCGTCGCCGAGCATGACCGCTCCGCGAGCTCCGCCCGCGGCCGATGTGTGAAAAGCGTACGCGTCCAGAATTTCCTCGGCGCGGTCGTAGTCGGCCTGACGTGGGCTGAAGATCTCGTTACCGGCCGCGATCTGATCCGGATGCAATACCCACTTACCGTCGAAACCCAGTGCGGCGGTGCGTGATGCGTTGCGCCGGAAGCCGTCGATATCGCGCACCGCCAGGTACGGCCCGTCGATGGCCTGCAAACCGTGCGCCCGCGCCGCGAGCAGGATCGTCATATAGATGTGGTGATACGCGTCACCGGGTTCGTAGCCCTCGGGCTGTTCGCCGACGACCAGGGTGCGCATATTGATCGAGGCCATGAAGTCGGCCGGACCGAAGACCAGGGTCCGCACGCGCGGGCTCGCGGTGGCGATGGCGTCGATATTGCGCAGTCCCAGCGCGTTCTCGATCTGCGGTTCGATGCCGATCCGCCCGATCGGCAGGCCGTTGGCCTTCTCCAACTGGGTCAGCAGCAGGTCCAGCGCCTGTACCTGACCGGCGTCGGTGACCTTGGGCAGCAGCAGCGCGTCGATGCGGTCGCCCGCGCCGTCCACCACCGCGATGACATCGGCGTAGGTGTGCTCGGTGGTCCAATCATTGACTCGCACAACGCGAATCTGCTCACCCCAGCCGTCGGAGTTCAGCGCGGCCACGATATTGGCCCGCGCTTGCGCTTTGGCGGCGGGCGCGACGGCATCCTCGAGATCGAGGAACACCTCGTCGGCGGCCAGCCCCTTGGCCTTCTCCATCATGCGGGGATTGCTGCCGGGGACGGCGAGCACCGTACGGCGCGATGTCATGAGTCACTCCTTCTACGTCCGCGCTCGTGGCGCGACATTTCGGGCAGCCCCGAACCACTAACCTTGACACTCATGGCAGCGACGAGAGTTTTCGCCGCCCGGCTCGCGGGCTTGGTGGTATTGGGACCGGACGGGGAGTCTATCGGCCGCGTTCGCGATCTGGTGATCTCCGTCCGGTATGACCGGCAGCAGCCGCGCGTACTCGGCATCCTCGTCGAACTGCCCACGCGCAAACGGATTTTCGTGCCGATGCTGCGGGTGCAGGCGATCGATCCGGGTGCGGTGACGCTGACCACCGGGACCATCAGCGTGCGGCGTTTCGAGCGACGGGCCGGTGAAATGCTGGCCATCGCGCAGATTCTCGATTCCACGGTGCGGGTCGCCGATCCGGAGTTGCCGCAGCTGGCCGATACCGATGTGGTGGTGGTCGACCTCGGCATCGAACAGTCCCGCACCCGCGACTATCTGGTCTCCCGGGTCGCGGTGCGCGAACGCCGCCGACTCGGCGTCGGATTCGGCCGGCGCGGTGCGGTGCACGTGGTGGATTGGGCCCAGGTGCGCGGGCTCACTCAGACCGAATTGAATCTGCCCGGCCAGGATGTGACCCAGCTGCTCACCCAGTTCGAGGGCATGCGGCCGGCCGATGTGGCGCATATGCTGCGCGAGCTGCCGCGCAAGCGCCGCATCGAGGTGGCCGCCGCCTTCGACGACGAGCGACTCGCCGATGTGGTGCAGGAGTTGCCCGAGACCGATCAGGTGGAGCTGCTGGAGCAGCTCGGCGTGGAGCGCGCCGCGGATCTGCTCGAGGCCATGGACCCCGACGATGCCGCCGACCTGCTCGGCGAGCTGCCCGAGGGTGAGGCGGAATCGCTACTGGCGCTTATGGATCCGGAGGATTCCGAACCGGTCCGGCGACTGCTCGAACACGCCCCGTACACCGCCGGTGGTCTGATGACCTCCAAGCCGGTGGTGCTCACCCCGGCCACCACGGTGGCCGAGGCCCTGGCCCGCATCCGCGATCCGGAGTTGACGCCCGCGCTGGCCACCATGGCCTTCGTGGTGCGCCCGCCGACCGCCACCCCGACCGGTCGCTACATCGGCTGCGTGCACTTCCAGCAACTGCTGCGCGAACCTCCGGCGAACCTGGTCGGCGGCATTGTCGACGATGATCTGGTGCAGTTGCGCCCGGAGGCCCCGCTCACCGCCGTGACCCGTTACTTCGCCACCTACAACCTGGTGTGCGGACCGGTGGTGGACGCGGAGAATCATCTACTGGGCGCGGTGACCGTCGACGACGTCCTCGACCATCTACTGCCGGAGGATTGGCGCGAACAGGATGAGGACAACCACGACGTGCACGGTATTCCGCTGATCGACGGCACCGGAGGCCGCGCATGACCGACCGTATGGACAAGACCAGCGCGCGCCAGCGCCTGGAGTCGCCGATGGAGACCCGCTTCCGCGGATTCGATTGGGACGCAGAGGCTCTCGCGCGCAGTAGTGAGAAGGTCGCGCGTTTCCTGGGCACCGGCCGCTATCTGGTGATCCAGACGGCGATCGTGATCGTCTGGATCGCGCTCAATGTCTTCGCGATCCGGCTGCAGTGGGATCCGTATCCGTTCATCCTGTTGAACCTCGCCTTCTCCACCCAGGCCGCCTACGCCGCGCCGCTCATCCTGCTGGCACAGAACCGGCAGGACAACCGCGACCGCGTAGCACTCGAGGAGGATCGGACCCGAGCTGCCCAGACAAAGGCCGACACCGAATTCCTGGCGCGCGAACTGGCTTCGCTGCGACTCGCCGTCGGCGAGGTGGCGACTCGTGACTATCTGCGCCGCGAGCTGGATGATGTCAAGGATGCCCTGGTCAGGTTGGAGAAACTGATGACCGACGGCGAGGTCGTCAAGGAGCGCAAAGCCAAGAAGAATACCGATCGAAAGAGGGCGGAGGTCGCAATTTCGCCGCAGAAAGATGGCGACTAACCGCACAAGCTGTACACAACAAGCTTACGGATGGGTAACCTGGATCACGTTGTTCCGAGCGACCGACCCAGACACCCGCGTATTGCGGCCCTCGTCACCGGGAACCGGCCGCACGACCGAGGGGATTGTGTGGTGGCGAAGAGAATATCTGCACCGGTGACAGCGTCGGCGCTGCTGATAGCGGGCCTGGTCACCGCCGGTTCGGCCACCACCACCCCGGTGCATACCGAGACTCCGCAGGCCGCGCCCGAGGCGCTGCTGGCCGCCGCGGCCTCCGATACCTCCGGTGGCAAATCCGTGGAAACCGCCTCGGATCAGACCGTCGGGCTGGTGCCCGCCGCACCCGAGGCACCGCGCAAACTCAGCGCCATGACCCCGCCCGCCGACGGCGCGCTCGGCGGCAATGTGCAGCTGCAGAACATCGCGCTACCGGGCGGCACCGGCGCGCTCGGCATTCCGGAGCTGGTGCTGGCCGCCTACCGCAATGCCGAACTGGCACTGGAGTCCTCGACGCCCGGATGTGGGCTGCCGTGGAATCTGCTCGCCGGAATCGGGCGCATCGAATCACTGCACGCCAGTGGCGGGCACACCGATGCAGCGGGCACCACCATCTCGCCGATCTACGGTCCGGCGCTCGACGGGACACTGCCCGGTAACGAGGTCATCAAGGCCACCAACGGCAGTTATGTGCGCGCCGTCGGACCGATGCAGTTCCTGCCCAGCACCTGGACCAACTACGCCTCGGACGGTAACGGCGACGGTGTCGCCGATCCGAACAATGTCTTCGATGCCGCGCTGGCCGCGGGCAAGTACCTCTGCTCGGGCGGTCTGGATCTGCGCGATCCGGCCCAGCAGCTGCGAGCCGTACTGCGCTACAACAACTCCATGTCGTACGCGGCCAATGTGCTCAGCTGGTCGAACGCGTACAAGACCGGCGGCACGCCCGCGCCGGTGAACATCTCCGCCGAGATGATCCCGCCCGGCGCGCTCACCGCCGGACCGGATATGACGGCCGCCTCGGTGAATATCCCGGCCACCACGACCACTACCACCACCGACGCACCGCCGAGCACCACCCAGGCCACGCAGACCCAGGTGATGATCACCATCCCCGGCCTGCCGCCCATCCCCTGCGGCATCTTCTGCCCCGCGCCCGCGGTACCCGCGAATCCCTGTGAGTCAGTGCAGCTTCCGGCCACCGAGGTGAAGCCGGACGCCAAGCCCGAGGACGGCCTGCAGACGGGTGAGCAGGACAAGGCCAACCAGGACCAGGTCCAGCAGTTCGGTCCGGACGGTAAGCCGATCGAGAAGACCACCACCTGCACCCAGCCGCAGCAACAGGATCCGGCGGTCCAGCCGCAGGGTCAGCAACCGAACAATCAACCGGCCCAGCCCGCCGCGACCGACGAGCCCGCCCCCGCCGCGCCGGTCGATCCGGCCCCGGAGTCGGTCGATCCGACCACCCCGGCCCCCGGCATCACCCTCCCGTTCGGCATCACCATTCCGCTGCCCGCTCCGCCGGCCCCGGCCGTCCCGTAATCCATTGCGGCCGTTACCCCTTGAGCCCGAGGCCCAAGGGGTTACAGTTGTTTGCCGACGCACCTTTAGTCCGCTTTGCCGGGGTCCGAGATCCGGTCTCGTTAACCAACTCCCCGTAGCCGAATCATCAAGAATGATTACGAAGCAGTAACGGAACGGTCTCGAATGATGTAGCGTGGCCCTCACTGCGTCAAACGGTTTCGCAAGAACCGCCGGCAATGGAGGGTCAGCACCAAGTGGGACGTCACCGTAAGCCCCCGGTTCCGACGATTCGCCGCGGATCGGTGATAGCACTCACCAGCCTCGTGCCCGCGGGCCTCGCCACCGTCACCGGCGCCTCCGACGGCAACCTCGTCGGCAGCCTCACTTCCGCACTCCAGCACGAGTTTTCGCCGGAGGCGGACGAAGCCCTACCCAGACCGGAGGCGGCCGCCGCGCCGGTCGCCGCCCTGGAACCCATGCTTCGTGAGGCCAAACAGGTTGTCCCCGTTGGCCCTCCGGTCGTGAAGACCGTCGCCCTGCCGGACGGCCGCGTACCCGCCGCCCTGCCCGCCGGTCCGATCGGCATGCCGGGTATCGCCGAGAACGCCTATCAGAACGCCGAACGCATTCTGGCCCTGGAGAATCCGGCCTGCGCCATGCCGTGGTCACTGCTCGCCGGTATCGGCCGCGTCGAATCCACGCACGCCTTCGGCGGTAAAGCCGATGCCGACGGCAACCCCATCGATCCGGTCTACGGCCCGGTCCTGGACGGCAGCCTGTGGGGCAACAATGTCGTGCACGACACCGACGGCGGCGAACTGGACGGCCTGGCCTCCTACGACCGCGCCATCGGCCCCATGCAGTTCCTCCCGCAGACCTGGCGCAAGTACGCCGCCGACGGCAATGGCGACGGCATCGCGGACCCGCAGAACCTCTTCGACGCCGCCCTCACCGCGGGCAAGTACCTGTGCTCGGGCAATCTCGATATGCGCGATCCGGCCCAGCAGACCCGCGCCATCCTGCGCTACAACAACTCCATGGCCTACGTCGCCAACGTGATGGCCTGGGAAACCGCCTACTCCACCGGCATCGCCCCGGGAGCCTCGGCCCTGCCCCGCATCTGACAACCGGCCGGCCCCGCCCTCCGTCCCGGCACGCGCACCCATCACCCCAGCACGCGCGCACCCGTCATCCCGGCATGTTTTTGGCCGGGAACCACCGCCACCCAGCGCCGCACAGGTATGCCTCCCCGCAGCGAACGCGCCGGGATGACAGGAGGCGGACGACTCGAGCTCGGCCCGCAACCGCCGTACCGCTCGGCGTCCCCGACCGAGACGGTTCCGCCCGGCGCATTGAGCGCTGCCGCCCACTTGATCTCGTGCGCATCGAGCTCGGCAGCACGGTCGGCGGGTGGCGTAATCGCCGGGCCGGTCCCCGCTGAGGCGCCCGAGCCGGTCCCCGTGGCGGCCCGGTACGCCGTAACTCCTATTCTTTCCGTATGCCAGTGGTAACGGAATCGGATGTGCGGGGCGCGCTCGCGAAGGTGAACGACCCGGAGATCCGGAAACCGATCACCGAATTGGGCATGGTGAAGAGCGTCGAGATCGGCCCGGACGGCAAGGTCGACGTGGTGGTCTACCTGACCACCTCCGCGTGCCCGATGAAGGGCGCGATCACCGAGCGTGTCACCAAGGCCGTCAATGACGTGCCCGGTGTGGGCGCGATCAATGTGACCCTCGATGTGATGAACGACGAGCAGCGCACCGAACTTCGCAAGAAGCTGCGCGGTGACAATGCCGAACCGGTCATCCCCTTCGCCCAGCCCGGTTCGCTCACCCGCGTGTACGCGGTCGCCTCCGGTAAGGGAGGCGTCGGAAAGTCCAGTGTCACCGTGAATCTCGCGGCCGCCATGGCCGCCAAGGGCCTGTCGGTGGGCGTGCTGGACGCCGATATCTACGGCCACTCGGTCCCGCGCATGCTGGGCACCGAACAGCGCCCCACCCAGGTGGAGCGAATGATCATGCCGCCCATCGCACATGACGTGAAGGTCATCTCGATCTCCATGTTCACCCAGGGCAACACCCCCGTGGTGTGGCGCGGCCCGATGCTGCACCGCGCGTTGCAGCAGTTCCTCGCCGACGTGTTCTGGGGCGATCTGGACATCCTGCTGCTGGATCTGCCGCCCGGCACCGGTGACGTCGCCATCTCGCTGGCCCAGTTGATCCCGAACGCGGAGATCCTGGTCGTCACCACCCCGCAGCTGGCCGCCGCCGAGGTCGCCGAGCGCGCGGGTTCCATTGCGCTGCAGACCCGTCAGCGCATCGCGGGCGTGGTGGAGAACATGTCCTGGCTGGACCTGCCCGATGGTTCGCGCATGGAGCTGTACGGCTCCGGTGGCGGACAGACCGTGGCCGACAACCTGACTCGCGCGGTCGGCGCGAATGTACCGCTGCTGGGCCAGATCCCGATCGAACAGGAACTCCGGGAGGCGGGCGACGAGGGCACCCCCATCGTCCTGAGCGCCCCGGAGAGCGCCTCCGGCAAGGCTCTGCTGGAGATCGCCGACAAGCTGGCAGTCCGCCGCCGCGGCCTGGCGGGTATGTCGCTGAACATCGACACCACGCGACACCTGTAGCGAGGCAGAGTCTGCCTCCTGTACGAATTGGCCCCTGCCCGTTGCTATGGCAACGGGCAGGGGCCAATTCGATGGGTTGGTGGGATACCGGCCCGCGAGAGACGCTCAGCGCCGGGCCAATTCGACGACTGAATTCCGCTGGGGCGAGCTGTGTCCGAGTCCGGGGCGGCACCTAAGCTCGGAGCCATGCTCACGCTGCTTCTCTACGTGCTGATCGTCGGTCTGGTGGCCGCGCTGCTGTTCTTGATCGTCAGCGCGCTGTTCGGACGGTCGGAGGAGCTGGGTCCGCTACCGGAGGGGACCACGGCCACCGTGCTGCCCGCCGAGGGCATCAGCGGCGCGGATGTGCGGGCACTGCGCTTCCAGCAGGTGGTGCGCGGCTACAAGGGCGGTGAGGTCGATTGGGCGCTGACTCGACTCGCGGCGCGCATCGACGAACTCGAATCGCAGCTGGCGCACGCGCGCTCCGGCGATCAGGTGGCGGCGAGCGCACTCGCGTACTCGGCCACGAACGGTACGGCCGTCCCCGCCGAGACGCCCGCCCCTCGCCGCGTCGCCACCGACCTTTCCACCGACGGCGAGGCTCCGCTGCCGGAGGTGATCCCGAGCCACCCGGGTCAACCGTCCCCGGGCACGCCGAGCCGGTCGACCACACCGGAGCTGCCGGGTACCGAGTCGGGTGCGCTGTGACCGAGCCCGGTGACGGCCGTACCCGCTGCGGCTGGGCCGAGGGCTCACAGCTGTATCGGGACTATCACGATCAGGAGTGGGGCCGCCCGCTGCACGGCGATGACGCGCTCTTCGAGCGGGTGTGTCTCGAGGCCTTCCAGTCGGGTCTGTCCTGGATCACGATTCTGCGGAAACGCCCGGCCTTCCGTGCGGCTTTCGACGGCTTCGTGATCGAACGGGTGGCGCGCTTCGGCGATGCCGATGTGGAGCGGCTCATGGCGGATCCGGGCATAGTTCGCAATAGCGCCAAAATCCACGCCAGCATCCACAATGCCCGAGTCGCCCTGGACCTGCGCGAACCCCTGGACCAGCTGCTCTGGTCCTTCGCCCCGACCACCGAAAAGCGGCCGCGCACCCTCGCCGATGTGCCCGCCGTCACGATCGAATCCACCGCTCTCGCAAAAGAACTGAAGCGGCGCGGATTCAAGTTCGTCGGACCCACGACTGCGTACGCACTCATGCAGGCGACCGGGATGGTAGACGATCACATCGCCGATTGCTGGGTGAATGTCAGGACTCCCTGAACGCCACAACGGTCGGTTTTTGGAACTCAGGTACCCGCCCCGATCCGCGATAGGGAAGAATGGTCATGGTGTAGCCCGCCACATGTCGGCGGGCTGCCTGGTTGGTGACAACTGGAGTTCCATGAAAGTGCGCAGAAATCCGCGCAGATCTGGAGGGAGCAGAGGATGGCGGCCATGAAGCCCCGCACCGGGGACGGTCCCCTCGAGGCAACCAAGGAAGGGCGTGGAATCGTCATGCGGGTTCCACTCGAGGGTGGCGGGCGTTTGGTCGTCGAGCTCACACCGGAGGAAGCTGCGGCACTGGGTGACGAACTCAAGAGTGTCACCAGCTAGTTGCCAGACTTGCCAGTGCCGGTGAGTAACCCAACTCCAGGGGCTCTCGGGGGTTTCAACCCCGAACCCCCGGAACCAGGACGCGCGGAATCGCGGCTCACCGGCGCATCGGTTCCCACCGGACACCCTCTCGGCCCGGTCGATCGTTTGATCGCCTGCGTCGATCTACTGTCCTGCCCGGAGTGCGGCCGAGACCTCGCCGCCCGCGACCGCAGCCTGTGCTGCCCCCGCGGCCACAGCTTCGATATCGCCAAACAGGGCTATGTCAGCCTGCTCACCGGCGCCTCCACCAAGATGACCGGAGACACCCCGGCCATGCTCGACGCCCGGGCGGCGTTCCAGCAGGCGGGACACTTTCAACCCATCGCCGACGCGCTCGCCCGGGCGATCGGCGCCGGTCTCGTCGACACCGCGGCGGCGCACGCTGCTACCACTGCCACCCCATCTGCGCGGAAAGCTACCGCCAGTCCACGAAACCCGGCGCTGTCCGATTCGACGGCACAGCGCGGTGGCATGACACGCCCGGGCACCACCGTGGCCAGGGCCTCGGCGGCCCGACTGACGACCGCTCTGCTGCCTGAGCGGCAGGCTGTTCCGGAGTTCGCGGGACCCGCATTGCTGGAGATCGGCGCGGGCACCGGCTACTACCTGGCAGCCGCACTGGATGCCGTGCCGAGCGCGCGCGGACTGGCGCTGGATGTCTCCAAACCGGCGGTGCGCCGGAGTGCGCGGGCGCATTCCCGGGCGGGCGCGGTACTCGCCGACGCCTGGCGCGGACTGCCCATGCGCGATGGATCCGTGACCGCGGCGCTGTCGGTTTTCGCGCCGCGCAATGCGCGAGAGGTCGCGCGCGTACTGAATCCGGCTGGGCGGTTTCTTGTCGTCACACCCACCGCACGGCATTTGGGCGAGTTGATCGAACCGCTCGACATGGTGAGTGTGGACGCGCGCAAAACCGATCGACTCGCCGATTCGCTGGAAGATCGCTTCGAACTGCTGGACCGGTCCACCATCGAGTTTGAAATGCCATTGACGCAGATTGATATCGCGAATGTATCCGCGATGGGACCCTCGGCTTTCCACGCCGCCGAACAACGCGCCGAGCGGATCGCGGCCCTGCCCGACCCCTTCGGGGTGACCGCTTCGGTGACGGTCTCGGTCTACCGTCCGCGCGGCTGATTCGGCAGCAGATCTAATGGGTTCCGCACCAGCGGACGGTTGTCGTCGGCGCGATGCGCGGTGTAGATCGTGGTGGCGGCATCGATTCCGGCGAGCGGGATGATGCGCACCGACTCGGGTGCGGTGAAGGTGGCACTGCGCGGCGCGATGGTGACGCCCAGGCCCGCCGCGACCAGATAGAGCAGAATCGTCCAGTTGGTGGCCTCCTGGACGATGCGCGGACGGCGACCGGACTCCAGCAGCGGCGCCAGATTCCTATCGTGCGCGCGGCTGCCCGCCGCGCGCGGGAAGAACACCAGTGGATTGGTGACGAGTTCGGCCCCGGTAATGCTCTCGCGCCCAGCGTCCTCTACGAGTCCATCGGCTTCCGGCATGTCCCGCCGACGGAGTTGGCGCCCAGCCCGGACGACCGCGCGAATGTGTTCATGCGCTACGACTTCTAGGCTGCGCGCTCGGTCACTAGGTTTTGCGGATCTCGTCGTAGACGCGCGCGGTCTGCGCGGCGATCTGATTCCAGTCGAATTCGGCGATGGCGCGGGCCCGCCCGGCAACACCCATACCCGCGGCGGTCTCCGGGTCGGCGGCGACCTGGTTGATCGCGCGCGCGAGTCCGCGTTCGAAGGCCTCGGGGGTGTGCTCGTCGTAGTGCACCAGGCGTCCGGTCACGCCCTCGGCGACCACCTCGGGAATTCCGCCGACGTCCGAGGCCACCACGGCGGTACCGCAGGCCATGGCCTCCAGATTCACAATCCCCAGGGGTTCGTACACCGAGGGGCAGACGAAAACCGTTGCGGCGGCGAGGACCTGCCGCACCAGTTCGGTGGGGAGCATCTCGCGCACCCAGTACACGCTGTCCCGGGTTTTGCCGAGTTCCCGCACGGCACTGGCCACTTCGGCCTCCATGGCGGGTGTGTCGGCGGCTCCGGCGAGCAGGACCAGTTGAATGTCCGGGTCCAGGTGACGTGCGGCGGCGAGCAGGTGCGAGACGCCCTTCTGCCGGGTGATGCGCCCGACGAACGCGGCGACCGGTCGGTCTCGTTCAACGCCGAGCTCTTCGAGAATGTCGCGGGTATCGGGTGCCGGGCCGCCGGGATGCCACACCTGCGCGTCGATTCCGTTGTGCACCACATGCACTTTCGCCGGATCGATATCCGGATAGGCCGCCAGTACATCGCCGCGCATACCCGCGCTCACCGCTATCACGGCCTCGGCGTAGGTCATGGCATTCTGCTCGGACCAGGAGGAGAGCCGGTATCCCCCGCCGAGCTGCTCGGCCTTCCAGGGCCGGCGCGGTTCCAGCGAATGCGCGGTCAGCACATGCGGAATCCCGTACAGCTCGGCCGCGAGATGCCCGGCGAGCCCGGTGTACCAGGTATGCGAGTGCACCACATCCGAACCGCCCGCGGCATCGGCCATGCGCAGCTGCGCGGACATCATCTGCAGCGCCGAGTTCGCGGCGTACAGCATCGGATCCGCCTGGTGCACCACGGCGTCCGCGCGCGGCACCCCCATACAGTGCACGGTCACATCGCAGAGCTGCCGCAGTCGCGGAACCAGTTCGGTGACATGCACTCCCGCCCCGCCGTACACCTCCGGCGGGTACTCGCGGGTCATCATCGCGACTCGAAGTTCGCGCCCGCCGTAACTCACCGCCCCAAACTACAGCGTGAGGTGGTCGGGTTCAGTCCCGACGCCGATTCGCTCCCCCACCGACATGCGCCGCGCCGCGAAACTCCCCCGCTGCGACGCACCACTTCCCCCGTCGCACCGCGACTGCCACATACCTGCCGAACCGAATGCCGCGCCACCCCACAAGCGATGCGTGCCCGCCCATTTCCCTGTCGGAACAGCACCACTCGGTTCGCGGCCCGGCTCGGTTCTGGAGCGACGGAGGGAGGGAGCGCAGCGACCGACCGGAGGAGTGAAGAACCGAGCCTCAGGGGGCCGCGAACCGCGACGCCGAAGGCGGCGCAAATAAGCACAGACAGACGCAGTTCATTCGGGGTTCCTTTGCACGCGGTAGTTTGGCGAGTGTGAGGAGCCAGCCGCACGTACTCGGGATCGTGCTCGCCGGCGGCGAGGGCAAGCGACTCTTTCCGCTCACCAAGGATCGCGCCAAGCCCGCCGTTCCATTCGGGGGTGCGTATCGGCTCATCGATTTCGTGCTGTCGAATCTGGTGAACGCGGGTTATCTGCGGATCTGTGTACTCACCCAATACAAATCGCACTCATTGGATCGGCATATCTCGCAGACCTGGCGGCTCTCGGGTTTCGGCGGCGAGTACATCACCCCCGTTCCGGCGCAGCAGCGCCTGGGCCCGCGCTGGTACACCGGTAGCGCGGACGCGATCATGCAGTCGCTGAATCTCATCTATGACGAGGACCCGGAGTACATCGTGGTCTTCGGCGCGGACCATGTGTACCGAATGGATCCGGAGCAGATGGTGCGGGCGCATATCGAATCCGGGGCGGGTGTCACGGTGGCCGGAATTCGCGTGCCACGCAGTACCGCGAGCGCCTTCGGCTGTATCGATACCGATGAATCCGGCCGGATCACCGGGTTTCTGGAGAAGCCCGTACATCCACCCGGCACGCCCGACGATCCGAATGTCACCTTCGCCTCGATGGGCAATTACGTCTTCACCACCAAGGTGCTGGTGGACGCGATTCGCGCGGATGCCGACGATAACGACTCCGACCACGATATGGGCGGCGACATCATTCCCGGTCTGGTGCGCGCGGGCGCGGCCTCGGTCTACGACTTCGGCGGCAATGACGTGCCCGGCGCGACCGACCGCAGTCGCGGTTACTGGCGCGATGTGGGCACCATCGACGCCTTCTACGAGGCGCATATGGATCTGGTGTCGGTGGACCCGGTCTTCGATCTCTACAACCGACATTGGCCGATTCGCGGTGCCGCCGAGAATCTCCCGCCCGCCAAATTCGGCCGCGGCGGTCTGGCGCAGGAATCGATCGTCGGTGCGGGCAGCATTCTGTCCGCGGCCACGGTCCGCAATTCGGTGCTCTTCTCCAATGTGATGGTGGAGGACGGCGCGACCGTGGAGGGCAGTGTGCTCATGCCGGGTGTGCGGATCGGCCGGGGCGCGGTGGTACGGCACGCGATTCTGGACAAGAACGTGGTGGTCTCCGAGGGCGAGATCATCGGCGTGGATCTGGATCGTGACCGGGACAGATTCGCGGTCAGCAATGGTGGCGTCGTCACCGTCGGCAAGGGCGTCTGGGTGTGAGCGAGTCCGCGACGCGCGGATAACGGTGGACAGCGCTCCCTCCGGGTCCGAAAATCGGAGGGTGGAGCGCTGCCCCGCCGGGTCGCGCGGGAGGGACGAGCATGAACCGCGCAACGAGGGTCGTCACCGCAGTCACCTGCCTGGCCCTGACGGCCGCCCTGGCGGGGTGTGCGCAGCACGGGACGGCCGTCGCCGGGGAGATGGATGTGCGCACCCTGGACGCGGGGACGTATCCGGTGAATCGGTTCACCTACGACACCAACTCCAATGGCAAGGGCCCGATGCTGGAGGCCATGCGGATGGCCTCCGGGGTCACCCCGACTGTCAATGTCGATCCGAGTCTGAAGGTCGGTCGTGGCGGCATCGTGCTGACCGAGATCAATGATGTGGTGAGCGTCAGTCACCTGTCCTCCTCGGCCAAACCGGTGCTGCAGAATCGCGGCTTCATCGCCGGATTCGCCATGAGCGGTTCGGATCTGCCGGATCCGCCGGGTTCGAACGCGCCGGATCCGGCCGGCACCACGGTCACCATCCGGCTGCTGCGCTTCCCCTCCGCGGACAATGCCAAGCTGGCGGCGAAGGAGCTCGAGGACGCCGATTTCAATGTGGCACTGGATCAGAACAAGAAGCTGACCCTGGCCGACTATCCGGATGCCTTCTCGCACTGGCGGCCCGGGGTGGGCAGCATCGGTGTGGTCATGGCGCGCAAGGAGTTCGTGATCTCCGTCTTCGCCTCGCGGCCCAAGGCGGAGCAGGCGGATCTGCTGTCCTGGGCGAAGAAATCACTCGACGCCGAAGTGCCCGCGGTGGATGCCTTCTCGCCAACCCCCGCCGACAAGATCGATTCACTACCGGTGGACCCGGATCGACTGCTGGCACGAATCCTGGTGTCCGACAGGGACAATCACACACCCGATCCGGACAACTTCGCGGTGTACGGCGCGAATATGCTCATCCACCCGGCCGGGGACGAGGGCCTGCGGCAGCGGCTGGTGAACGACACCGGCATGGACGCCATGGCGCTCACGCAGGATGGTTACCTGTTCCGCACCCGTGATGCCCGCGCCGGTATCGATCTCACCGCCGGGCTGATCAGCAGTCTGGGTGAGACGGCGGTCGGTGCGCCGGACAAGGTGCCGGATACCAAATGCGTGCAGCACAGCGGGGCGTACCGGTGCTATGTGGTCTACAAGCGCTACGTGGGTGTGGTGACGGGCGACAGCCAGGACGAGGTGCGCAAGAAGGCGACGGCACAGTACGTGCTACTGGCCAACAGTTTGTAGCTCCGCGAGAGTGGATCCCGGCCAAAAACATGCCGGGATGACGGAGGGGCTCAGAAGCGAATGATCTTGGCGTCCAAGGCACGCCAAACGGCCGGGCGGGAAGGGCGGCGGGCACCGTGCCCGCCGCACCCCGCGGCGTCCTCGGCGTCCGATGCCTCGTCCGCACAGCGCTCGCACTCCGAATCCACTGCCGCGGTTGGTATCTCGTGACGCTCCGGGGCATGCCCATTGCGCGGCGGCATCGTCGCCGAATGCCCACCGGAGTGGGAATCGTCCCGGAAGCGATAGTCCCGGAATCCGAAGGGCTGCAACAGCGCTCGCATATACTCCGGACCGTCCTCGGGCAGTACGGTGCGCTCCTGCCCGATGATGTCGACGCCCTGGTGATACCAGACCCGCGCCACCAGGCCCTCGACGGGATCGACCACACGGAAACTGGCGTGCCCGTCGGTGGTCAGCCGGAATTCGGCGATACGCCGCCACCGTCCCGACTCACGCAGATAGAGACCGACCACCGCCGGAGTCCGCTGACTCATGGAAAACCTCGCTCATAGCACTTTTCCCTGGAGTATCCGCCGCGGTCCCGTTGTAATCCTCCTGTGGCGCAGGAGCGTTCAGTTCGCGTACGTGCGCGCCCCACAGAAGGGTTCGCACGGCCCGGGTGTCGACGGCACGATATGCGACTGGTCGTCGAATCGCGCGCCGCTGACGAGCAACAGCACCAGCAGCGCCGTACAGACGATCAGGCCGAATATCACCAGCGCGGGCCACAGCCATCCGGCCGGTAGATGTACACCGAGTACGAGTCCCTCGAGTCCCATCCCCCACCTCCTTAAATCGGTCTCTACCCGTGGTACCACCCGCCGCGCGTTCGAATCCACCCCTGCGACTGCCTCAGCGCTGCCCCTGACCGAAATCACACGAGAGCCGCGAACCGCCGGCAACGGTTCGCGCCCCCGATGGAGTCGTCAGCGCAGGTCGCGCCGGCGGAATCCGATGAGCCCCACCGCAATCAGCACGGCGGCGATGACCAGCAGAATCAGCACCGGAGCAAGATCGAGCGCATGCCCCGGCACCTTCGGCAGATGCTCGAACGGTTCGAGGTCGCGGAGCCATTGCGGGGCGCCGGAGATCGCGCCGAGCAGGAAGACCGCGATGGCGGCGGTCAGCACGCCCCACGCCACCGAGGTCCAGCGCGGTACCAGACCGAAGAGCGCCACCGTGATTCCGGTGAAGATCCACACCGCGGGCAGTTGGACGAGCGCGGCGCCGAGCACATCGGGCAGCTTGGCGCCGATATCACCGGCCGCGCGCCCGTAGACGATTCCACCGAGCAGACCCGAAACCAGCAGCGCCACAGCAGGCCCCAACAGCGCGAAGACCAGATGCGAAGCAGCCCAGCGGGTTCGCGATACCGCACCGGTGAGCAGCGCCTCGGCGCGGTCGGTGCTCTCCTCCGAGTACAGCCGCAGCGCCGCCGAGACCGAGTACGCGGCCGCCGCCACGCCGATCATGGTGAAGGCGTACGTGATCATCGAGTTCTCCAGCGAGGCGGAACCGCCCATACGGGTGATCAGATCCTTGATGGACTGGCTGCTGCCCAGTTCGTCGCCGATCCCGTGCACCACACTGCCGATGATCAACCCGTACAACCCGAGACCGACGGTCCAGGCGATCAGGGTGCCGCGCTGCAATCGCCAGGCGAGTCCGAACGGACCGCTCAGCGCGGGTCCGGCGACAGCCGCGCCCGGCCGCTCGGCGATCAGACCCGCACCCAGATCCCGGTGTCGCAGTAGCGAATACGCGAGCAGGGTGAGCAGGACGACCGCGGCCACGTGCAACAGCAGCACCCCGAAATGGTTGCCCGCGAACGGTCGCACCTGGAGCGACCAGCCCTGCGGCGACAGCCACACCAGCGGGCCGATGGGCCCGTCTCCCGCACGGGCGTCGCCGATGGCACGCAGCGTGTAGGTCACGCCGAGAATCGCGAAGGCCAGACCGCGGGCCAGCCGGGCGCTGGTGGTCAACTGCGCGCAGACCGCGGCCACCGCGGCGAAGACCGCGCCCGATCCGGCCAGAGCCAGGCCGAAGGCCAGCGATCCGGCGCGTACGTCGTCGCCGGTGAGCTTGCTCCCGGACAGGCTCAGGAAGCCGATCAGCCCGGTGGCCAGCGCGCCGCCGTAACCGACGATGAGCGCCGCGGTGAGCCCGGCGTACCGCCCGACCCGGGTGGCGGCCACCAATTCCCCGCGGCCCGTCTCCTCCTCGGCCCGGGTGTGCCGAATCAGGGTGAGGATCGTGGCGATGGCGATGAGGGTGTAGAACATCCCCGCTTTCCAGATGCCGACCGCGCCGAGGCTGGTGTTGTAGACCGGCCCGTACATGGCCAACTGGGCCGGACTGGCGAGGATGGAGTCGGCGAAGCTGGCCCGGTCGGCATCGCTCGGGTACACGCTGACAATGCTGTTGATGTAGACGCTGCCGAGTGGCAGGGACAACAGCAGTATCCACAGTGGCAGCACAATGCGATCACGCCGCAGGTACAACCGGAGCATCTGCCCCGTTCCGGTGAATCCGGTTGACCGTAACGGCCTTTCGACCGCGTGCCGGGCGGTGATGGCGGTCATTTCGCGACCCGCTGCAGTTCGGCGGAGTCCCGGCCGGATTCGGCGGCGCCCTCGCCATTGAGCGAATAGTGACGCAGGAACAGCTCTTCCAGCGTCGGCGGCGCGCTGACCAGGCTGCGCACCCCGGCATCACCGAGCACCTTGATGAGTTCACCGAGGTGTTCACCGTCCACCTGGCAGTGCAGCGTGTGATCCTCGCGGCTGATATCGGCGACGCCCGGAATCCGGCTCAGATCACCCGGGTCGCCGATCATTTCGGCGGTGATGGAGGTGCGGCTCAGATGCCGCATCGAGGCAAGCGTGCCGGACTCCACCGTCCGCCCGGCGCGGATGATGGTGACCCGCTGACATAGCGCCTCCACCTCCGAGAGGATGTGACTGGAGAGCAGCACCGTGCATCCGCGCTGGGATGCCTCGTGCACGCATTCGCGAAATGTCTGCTCCATCAGGGGGTCCAAGCCCGAGGTGGGTTCGTCCAGCAGGAACAACCGGGCGTGCGAGGAGAAGGCCGAGACCAGCGCCACCTTCTGCCGATTGCCCTTGGAGTAGGCGCGCGCCTTCTTCTTCGGATCGAGTTCGAACCGCTCGATCAGCTCGGCACGGCGCTGCTGATCCAGCCCGCCGCGCATACGCGCCAGCAGATCGATGGTCTCACCGCCGCTCAGCGTCGGCCAGAGCGTGACATCGCCTGGGACATAAGCGATATCGCGGTGCAGGGCGACCGCGTCGGTCCATGGATCGCGCCCGAGCACCTGGGCGTCACCGGAGGTGCGGGACAGGATGCCGAGCAGTACCCGAATGGTGGTGGACTTCCCCGCGCCGTTCGGGCCGAGGAACCCGTGCACCTCCCCCTCGTCGACCTCCAGGTCGAGGCCGTCGAGGGCGTGCACCTGGCCGAAGTTCTTGTGCAGATCCCGGACCGAGATGGCCGGGTTGGCCGGAGCATTCATCGAATCTCCTTGTAGGAAAACGACAGTGGGTGATCATTGGGGAGCCGGGGGATTCAGGGTGTCCAGCATCATCGAATCGGTGAGCATGCCGTTGGTGTAGATCTCGAGTGCGGGCAGCATCATGAGATCGGCGTACTCGCGCAATGCTTTTCGAAAATCGATGCGGCCCTCGTGCTTGGCCTCGTAGAGCTGCAGGAACATCATGATCCCGCCGCCGTTGGTGGTGGCCAGATAACGCGCGGTGGCTTTCAAATCCTTTGGGGCACGGTAGGTTCCGGCCTCTATACCGGCGGTGAGATAGCCTTCGACATCCTCGACCATATGCTCGAAGAAGCTGATGAGCAGGCTGCCGCCGGATTGGAAGCTGCGCAACAGATAGGCCATATGCGGTGCGAATTCCTCGATCTCCGCCAATTGCTGTAGCAGGCCGTTCGACGAGGGGCGCTGTGCGAACTCCACTTTCGCGGCGCGCACCACCTCCCGCACGTGGTCGTCACAGGCTGTGCGCAGGCCCTCTTTGGAGCCGAAGTGGTGATTCACCAGGCCGGGCGATACCCCCGCCGCGGCGGCGATGGCCCGTACTCCCACCCCGAAACCCTGCTCCCCGAAGGTGGTGATCGCGGCATCGCGAATCCGGGCCCGGGTGGTCAGATCCTCAGAGGCTGAACGCATGTTCAATACATTAAACACTCGTTCAATCTCGACGCAAGACCCGGCACCGTAGGAAAATCGCAAAGTTCACGAAATACATGCCCCGCGGATAATCCACGCGCGGAAAACTTCTCCGACACCACGTACCACGGTGCGGAAATTCCCCGCGAGGATCAGAGTCCTCGCAGTTCAGAGGCGATTTTTACCCGCGCGAGGCGCAGAGCAGCCCGTCGCCGACCGGGATGAGCACGCTCGTCAGCGCCGGATCCTCGGCGATCGCGCGGGTCGCCGCGCGCACCGCCTGGGTCTGGGGATCGCGCTGCGCCGGATCGGGGACCCGCCCGCCGAGCAACGCGTTGTGCAGCAGGATGGCCCCGCCCTCGCGTAGTAATCGAACCGCCTGCGCCACATACTGCGGATGCTCCAGCGGCGCGGCATCGATGAACACCAGGTCGTATGCCCCATCCGCCAAGCGCGGCAATACATCCAGCGCCCGGCCGTTGATCAGCCGGGTGCGCGCGGGCGCGATCTCGGCCGAGCGGAACGCCTCGCGCGCGGCGCGCTGATGTTCGGGTTCGGAGTCGATGGTGGTGAGCGTGCCGTCCTCGCGCATGCCGTCGAGCAGCCAGAGTCCGCTCACCCCGGCCCCGGTGCCGACCTCGACCACCGCACGCGCGCCCAGCAATTGGGCGTACATACTCAGCAGTGCCCCCACTGAAGGGGGTACCGGTGCCGCGCCGAGTTCGAGGGCGCGTTCGCGCGCGCCGATGAGAATCTCGTCCTCGGCGACGGATTCCTCCACGTAGGCGAGGTTGCGCTGCAGGTTCGATGCCGCGGGAGTCTGGCTCACGGCTATGAGGCTAATGGCGCGGGACGCCGAAAGCCCGGCGGTGACCGGCCGGTGTGGCGATTTTTCTCAGGTGTCCCTCAGCCAGCGCATATGCCGGCCACATCGGGACCGGCAAGAGTATTGCCAAGTCAGGCCAGCGACCTTCGGCCACGGCGATCGGGAACAACACGACCCACCAGGTCGGTTGTACACGAAAACCGGGATCGAGGTCCCGAGTAGGAGGTAATCCCATCCACATGGTCGACGCGGCGCGTGAACCCGCCACCCTGCCCGTGCAGGACATCTCTTCGGACGCCACCACAGTGTCGGACGAAGATCTCGACGCGGCTGCGCTCAGCGGCACCGCTGCCTTCGATGCCACCGGTGACCGCACCATGATGCCCACCTGGGACGAACTGGTCCGGGAACACGCCGACCGCGTGTACCGCCTGGCCTACCGTCTCACCGGCGATCAGCAGGACGCCGAGGATCTGACCCAGGAAACCTTCATCCGGGTGTTCCGCTCATTGCAGAACTACCAGCCGGGCACCTTCGAGGGCTGGCTGCACCGCATCACCACCAACCTCTTCCTGGATATGGTGCGGCGCCGCAATCGGATTCGCATGGAGGCGCTACCCGAGGATTACGACCGGGTGCCGTCCGAGGGTCCGGGTCCCGAGCAGGTCTACCACGACGCCAATCTGGACCCTGAGCTGCAGGCGGCACTGGATTCGCTGGCTCCGGAGTTCCGTGCCGCGGTGGTGCTCTGCGATATCGAGGGGCTGTCCTACGAGGAGATCGGCGCGACGCTCGGGGTCAAACTCGGCACCGTCCGCAGCCGGATCCACCGAGGACGTCAGGCACTCAAAGAACACCTTGCGCATAATGGAGTGGAGCGGCGTTTCGCCGCCGCCGAGAACGCCAGGTGAGCGGGCGGGCAGTGGGCCCGCACACCGGCAATCCCGATGCAGCCGAGGTGGTCCGGAAGGGTGTGCAGCTTATGAGTGGCGAGGACAGAACGCCGCGTCCGCCTCGTTTCGCCCCCACCGAGCATCTGGCCAGTGAGGCCATCGCCGCCTATGTGGACGGTGAATTGCGGATGAACGCGTATCTGCGTGCCGCGCATCATCTCTCCGTCTGCGTGGAATGCGCGGCGGAGGTGGACGCCCAGCAGCAGGCTCGTATTGCGCTGCGGCAGTCCTCCGATCAGATTTCCGCGCCCATGCGCCTGCACGATTCGCTGAGCCGTATCCCGCTGTCGGAACTCCCCGGTGCGGAAACGCTGAATTCCGAGCGCGGCACGCTCGCTCGTGGCGCGAGTTTCGTCGGGCTGCGCCAAGATTCGTTCGACAGCAGACGGTGGACATCCTGGTGGCGCAAGTAGAGTTCATCGCGTGACCACCGAATCGAAGAACACGGGCCCGATTCCGGGTGAGGGGCCCGCGGCGAACAACCTGCCGAATTCTGCGCAGGCTTCGGATTCGGCGGCCGATCGGGGGAACCTGAGGCCGTCGGACGCACCGGTCCTGGGGCCGCGACCGGTTTATCGGCCGCATGTCGACACCCATACCGCGCGCGCCTTCCGCCGTCCGAGTGGGCAGCCTGGTTCGTTCTCCCCGCGCACGGCCGCCGCCGCTGCCGCTGCCGCCGCGCAGGACGGGCCGCTGGTGCAGAACCGCCCGCCCGATGCCGTACTGGCCGAGGCGTTCGGTCGCCCGGCGGGTTCGGACGAGATTCTGCAGCGCGATCCCGACGCCAAGGCCGAGGCCGCCGCGAACGCCGCGCCGGCCGATCCGTGGCGGGATCCGAATTCCGCTGCCCGCCTTGGCTCCCCGGCGGTGCAGACTCCGCAGCCGCAGCCGCTCGCCCCGGGCCGTCAGCTCTCCGCTCGCGAGGTGTTGTTCGGCAGCCGGGTCGCGCCCAAGGCGCTGGCGATTCTGGCCGGTGTGGCGCTGGTGATCGGTTTGGCCGGCGGTCTGGTGGGGCGGCTCACCGCCGAATCCACCTCCGCGCTGACCTCCCGCAAGGTGGCGTTGCAGTCGACGGATTCGACGAATGTCTCGCACGGCCAGATCTCCAAGGTCGTGGACGCGGTCATGCCCGCGATGGTGACCGTGCGCGCCTGGGTCGGCGATTCGGGTTCCACCGGTTCGGGCGTGGTGATCGACGGCGCGGGTTACATCGTCACCAATAATCACGTGATCTCACTGGCCGCGAATGACAAGAGCGGCAAAGCCCAACTGCAGGTGGTCTTCTCCGATGGCACCCGGGTGCCGACCAGCATTGTCGGCCGCGATATCAAATCCGATCTGGCGGTGCTCAAGGTCGATGTGAAGAACCTGTCGGTGATTCAGCTCGGTAATTCCGATGAGGTGAAGGTCGGCGACGATGTGCTGGCCATCGGTTCCCCGCTGGGCCTGGAGAAGACCGTCACCTCCGGTATCGTCTCGGCGCTGCATCGCCCGGTGAAGGTCGGCGGTGAGGGCACCGATACCAATGCCACCCTGGACGCCGTACAGACCGATGCCGCGATCAATCACGGCAACTCCGGTGGCGCGCTCGTGGATATGCAGGGCCGGTTGATCGGCATCAACTCCGCTATCAAGTCCGAGAGCGGCGGTTCGGTGGGTCTGGGCTTCGCGATTCCGGTGGATCAGGTGAAGCGGATTTCGCAGGCGCTGATTCACGACGGCCAGGTGCATCATCCGCGATTGGGTGTGAGCGCCAAGACCAAGATTGTCGCCAATGATGTGATGAGCGGTGCCGCGGTCGCCGATGTGCAGGCCGGTAGCCCGGCCGCCAAGGCCGGCATCGTGGAGGGCGATGTGATCGTCAAGGTCGGTGATCGTGATGTGTCGGGTCCGGAGGAATTGACGGTCGCGGTGCAGTCCAACGAGATCGGGCAAACCGTGAATGTGCGACTCATTCGCGACGGCCGTGAGGTCGATGTACCCGTAACCCTGGAATCGGATTAACCCGGATGAACATGACTTCAATGGTTCGCGGCCGTCCCGCTTCTGGACTGAGTGGAGCGGAGGAGCGCAGCGGGGGAGCGGAGGGAGGGAAGAAGCGGGACTTCAGGGCCGCGAACCCGCCCGGAGCGAAGCGTAGGGCAGAATAAAACAGTGTTCAGCAATATCAGCTGGGGCGAGTTGCTCATTCTGCTCGTCGCCGCCCTCGTGATTCTCGGCCCCGAGCGTTTGCCCGGGGCCGTGCGCTGGACCACCCAGAGCCTGCGCCAGGTGCGTGATTACGCCAGTGGCGCGACCCAGCAGCTGAAGGATGAGCTGGGTCCGGAGTTCGACGAGATCCGCAAGCCGCTGGAGCAGTTGAACGAACTGCGCGGTATGAATCCCAAATCTTTGGTTACCAAACACCTTCTCAATGGCGACGATTCATTTCTGACGGGTAGCTTCGACAAGCCCGTCACCTCCGCGAGCAGCGGTTTCGAGGATTTGTCCATGCCGAAACCGCAGAAACCGCTGGAGCGCAACGAACGTCCGCCGGTCGATCCGGACGCTACCTAGACCAACTTCGTCAAGCGGTCTAGACACTTGTGGCTGTTCAGGTATCTAGACTGCGCTCATGTCGGCCGACGAGGTGGCACGGGTGTTCGCGATCGAAGACAAGGTCGAGCGCCTCAAAGCCGCCACCGACGGCGTGGCGGCGGCGCAGCAGCAGATCAATGAGCTGACGCGAATCCGCCGCGCCGTAATTCGCGAACTACACGCCGAGGGCTGGACGTTCGCCAGAATCGGTGCGGCCGCCGGACTTTCCCGCGCCCGCATCCATCAGGTGAGCACCCAGGGACCGGTGCCGGAGGGGCTCTTCTTCGGGCACGGGCCGCTCACGATTCTCACCCCGGACGTGCGCAGCACCACCCGGGCCATCGCCCTGGTGGGCGCGCCGGACGCCGCGGCGCCGCACCGGCTGGTGGAGCTGCTACGCGAACTCGGCTTCACCGCGACCGTCCAGCGATTCCTGCCCGGGCGGCCGTTGGATCTGGACCGGGACGGTCTCATCGTGCTCGGCGGGCCCGAATTGTCGCCCAGTCTGCGCTATCTCGTCGCCGCCGATCCGCGCCTGCGCCGCACGGTGGCGCGGGCCGGACGGGTCCGCCGCGGTATCGAGGATCGCGCCGCCCGCCGCGTCTACCGCCCCGGCGGCACCGAGCCCTACGACATCGCCTACCTGGCCCGACTCCCCCGCCCGGACGGTAAGGGAACCGTGCTCGTCATCGACGGCCTGCACCCGCCCGCGTCCCTGGGCGCGATCCGGCTGCTGGCAACGAGATTGGCGACCCTGCACGAGCGCGCGGCCAACCACCCCTTCTCAGCGGTGGTGGGCGTCCGCTACGACCGCAATACCGGCGAGCCGATCGAAGCGGACCTGCTCACCCCGATCTACCGCCACGACCGCTGACGCCAGCTCACGTCATCGCGACACGCTCCCCCGTCATCCCGGCATGCCTTTGGCCGGGATCCACCCAGTTCAGTGGATCCCGGCCAAAACGCGCCGGGATGACGAGGAGGGTATGCCTGGATAACAGGCCCGGACGACCCAGAAACTGTCAGGCCGCGGCCCACTCCGGCCGGAGCGTATTCATCGGGGGCCGGTCGGCCAGCGAGACTTCCGTGGCCTGTGCGGTGAATTCGCCACTGATCAGCGGGAATTGGGTGAGCGCCGCCCCCGAGTCGGGGACGCCCGCACGACCCAGCACCGTGCCGAGGATCTGTCGGCTCATCACACCGAGCTCGGACAACGGCCGGTTACGGTGCTGGCGCACACCGAGATTCACCTGGCCGATGGCCGCGAGCCCGAGCAGGTCGTGGGTATCGAGCAGCAGCCCGATCTCCACGCCGTAGCCGGGTGCGAACGGCACCGCGGTGAGCAGTTCCCGGGTGCCCGCGTATTCGCCGCCCAAGGGCTGCAACACATTCGAGAGCGCGGGGCGCAGCGCCGAGAGCAGGGGCCTGGCCACCAGTTCGGTGACGCGGCCGCCGCCGTTGTCGTCGATGGTCGCGCCCTGCCGCAGCGGCCGCCGGTAATACGCCTTCACCAGGTGCATACCGTCGACGGTGAGCAGCGGTCCGAGCAGCTTCGGTACGAACATGGGATCCGGATCGATCAGATCGGAGTCCACGAACGCCACCAGATCACCGGAGGTGACCGCCAGCGACCGCCACAGCACCTCCCCCTTCCCGGGAACGGGCTCGAGTTCGGGCACCGCCTGTTCGCGGGTGACCACGCGCGCTCCCGCGGCCTCTGCCAGCTCGGCGGTGGCATCGGTGCTTCCGGAGTCCAGGACGACGAGTTCGTCCACCAGCGTGCCGAGCAGCGGTCGAATGCTGGCCACCACGCTGGCTACGGTGGCTTCCTCGTTGAGTGCGGGCAGAACGACCGAGACGGTGCGGTCGCCCTTGGCGGCCACCAACTCCTCGACGTTCCATTCGGGGCGGTCCCAGGTATTCGTGGTGACCCAGTTGTTCATGCTCATACTGTGTCCATTCGGCATGAGTGGGGGCCCTACGTGGTTACGCTCCGCTGCCGCCTCCGGGCCTGACCCACTCATGCCAGACCTCGCAGGGTGCGGGCGGGTGGGCGTTGGCCCTGGATCGCGGCGATCATGTCCACCACGCGTCGGGTGGCCGCTACTTCGTGTACCCGGAAAACTCGAGCACCCGCGGCGGCCGACCATGCAGTCGCTGCCAATGTGCCCTCCAATCGCTCGGATAGCTCGACACCAAGAGTCTCTCCGATGAAATCCTTATTACTCAGCGCCATCAAGACAGGCCATCCGGTATTCACAAGAACGTCCACGGAACGCAACAATTCGAGCCCGTGATAGGTGTTCTTGCCGAAATCATGTGTCGGGTCTATCAGAATCGAATCTTTCGAAACGCCCGCCGCGACCGCATTCTCGGCCGCCGCGACAACGGTTTCTGTGACCTGCGCCACCACATCGTCATAGCGCACGCGATGCGGCCGGGTACGCGGAATGGCTCCGCCGGTATGGCTGCACACAATTCCGGCGTTCAACTCGGCGGCGACATCGACCAGTCCGGGATCGGCCCCGGCCCAGGTGTCATTGATCAGATCCGCGCCCGCGTACACGGCCGCGCGGGCGACATCGGCCCGCCAGGTGTCGATGCTGATCAGCAGTTCCGGGAATCGCTGCCGGATAGCGGCGACGAACGGAACCACCCGGCGGGTCTCCTCGGCGGCGTCCACATCACTGCCCGGCCCGGCCTTGACCCCGCCGATATCGACCAGATCGGCGCCCTCGTCCACCGCGCGCGCGACGGCGGCCATGGCGGCCTCGTCACTGAAGGTCGCACCCTTGTCATAGAACGAGTCCGGCGTCCGGTTCACGATCGCCATCACGAGCGCCCGATCCGTCGCCACCGGCTTCCCGCACAATGTCGGCAACGGCGCACACATGCCCTCGACTGTACCGACCCCTGTCACCCCTGTGCTGGGCAGCCGACCGGGACCGCGAACGTTCAGTTACGCGGGGCCTGTCCTGCGGCGACTTCCTCGATATAGCCGTCGTGGGCCTTG
The DNA here is from genome assembly GCF_036327755.1 of Nocardia sp. NBC_01503. NCBI lineage: Bacteria > Bacillati > Actinomycetota > Actinomycetes > Mycobacteriales > Nocardiaceae > Nocardia > Nocardia sp. NBC_01503. The sequence continues at coordinate 3,886,208 of NZ_CP109596.1, read as the reverse complement.
ATGTAGCCGTCGGTGCGGCCCGCCAGGACGTAGAGGGTGCTGCTGTCGTCCGGGGCGAAGCCCTGACTGCGGAGTTCGACCTTGCGGGATTTGAAGGTCGAGGTCTGTTCGAGCTCGGGGACCACCCGAATGAACAGCGGGACAGCGTAACTGGGCAGGCGGTCGTAGAGGGTCTCGGCGGCGACCTTGCCGTCGAAGACCGCCTCCGGCGCCAAGGTGATGGCGGCCATGCCCGCCTTACCGTCCGCGCCCGGGATCTCCACGCCGTAGACGACGGCCTGCACGACCGCGTCGATACCGTCGAAAGCGCCCTCGACCTCGGTGGTCGCGACATTCTCGCCCTTCCAGCGGAAGGTGTCACCCAGGCGGTCGACGAAGGCGATATGGCCCCAGCCCTGTTTGCGAACCAGATCGCCGGTGTCGAACCAGCAGTCACCGGAGCTGAAGCCGTCCCGGACGAGCTTGGATTCGGTTGCGGCACTGTCGGTATAGCCGTCGAAGGGCGAGCTCTTGGTGACCTTGGCCAGCAGTAGGCCGACGCCGCCGGTGCGGACGCGGCGAAGTTTGCCGTCCGCGGCGCGCTTGGCTTTGCCGGTGGCGTCGTCGTATTCGACGACGGCGAAGGCCAGCGGGGTGAAGCCCGCGGTGCGATCCAGGCTGAAGGCGTTGATGAAGGCCACATTGCCCTCGCTGGCACCGTAGAACTCGACGATTCGCTTGATACCGAAGCGATCTCGGAATTCGTCCCAGATCTCCGGGCGCAGGCCGTTGCCGACGGCGAGCCGGACGGTGTGCTGGCGATCGGTGCGCCGGGCGGGCTGATTGAGCAGATAGCGGCAGAGTTCGCCGATGTAGATGAAGGCGGTGGCCTGACCGGCGATCGCCTCCTCCCAGAATCGGGAGGCCGAGAACTTGCGCCCGAGTGCGAGTGTCGCGCCGCCCGCGATCACCGAGGAGAGCGCGACCGTCAGCGCGTTGTTGTGATAGAGCGGCAGGCAGCAGTACAGGGTGTCGCCGCCGTCCAGTCGCACGCCGAGACCGCCGATGCCCGCCATGGATTTGGTCCAGCGCAGATGGGTCATGACGCTGGCCTTGGGCAGGCCGGTGGTGCCGGAGGTGAAGATCAGATAGGCGCGTTCACGTGCTCGGATCTGTTCGCACACGGGCGGATTCGAGTCGTCGGCGGTGCGGGCCGCATCGGCGAGATCCTTGGACCAGAGCACGCCGGGGCGGAGCTCGGCGAGGGTGTCCAGGGCCTCGGCGCACTCCTCGCCGATCACGTCGAGTGCCGAGTCCAGGAGTCCGAAACTGTGCTGCAGCACGGCATCTCGCTGATTGTTGTTCAGCAGGCCCGCTGTCGCACCGAGTTTCACCACCGCGAGCACGGTGAACAGCGCCTCGGGGCGATTGGCCATCAGGATGCCGACTACATCGCCGCGCTTGACGCCTCGTTCGGACAGCACGGCAGCGTACCGGTTCACCTCGGAATTGGCTTCGCCCCAACGGTATTCGCGGCCCTCGAAACGCAGGAAGGGGCGGTCCGGATGTGCGGCGGCCGCGCGCTGGAAGAACAATCCGATGGACGCCCTGGAGTCGCCTTTGACCAGCATGTGTACGGCATTGCGGGCCATGCCCGGCAGCTGTGTCGTCATACCGGGCAGGCTGCGCGCCACATCCAGCAGGCCGACCGTCGAACGGGCATTGTTCTTCACTGCGCTGGACTCCTCATCGGATCGTGCTCGTGGTCACACCCTTACGGATGCACACTCCGTTGTCGAGTGAAACCCGCGCGGCCCCGCATGAAATCGTCAGAGCTCCGGATCGAGCGCCTCGAAGGCCGCGGCGAGATCATCGGTCAGCACCACCCGGTCCAGGGCCTCGCGCCCGGCGAAACCGCGCTCGCGCAGCTCCTCCAGCCAGGCGAACAGTCCGCGATAGTGACCGTCCAGGTCGAGGACGACCACCGGTTTGTCGTGCATGCCCAGGTAGGCCCCGGTCCAGGTTTCGAAGAGCTCCTCGAGCGTGCCGAGGCCGCCGGGCAGGGCGAGGAAGGCGTCGGCGCGCTCGTCCATGACCTGCTTGCGCTCGCGCATGGAGTCGGTGACGATGAGCTCGTCCGACTCCACATCCGCCATTTCCCGGTGCACGAGTTTCTTGGGAATGACACCTACGGTCTTCGCACCCGCCTCGCGGGCGGCGGTCGCGACCGCGCCCATCATGGAGACGTGTCCGCCACCGGAGACCAATTGCCAACCGCGGCGGCCGATCTCGGCGCCGACGAGCCGGGACAGCTCCAGGGCGGCGGGGTCGCTGACGCTGGCCGAGCAGTACACGCAGACCGAATAGGGTTCGCTCACCACTGATCTCCTCTCGCCTCGGCGGCATCCATCGCGGCGCGCTGTTCGGCAGCCGCGAGCACGATGCTCACCACCTCGTCCACGCTGTCGGTGACGTGCAGCAGGTTCATATCGCCGGGCGCGATCTTGGCGGAGCCGAGCAGTGAGTCGCGCAGCCAATCCACCAGTCCCGCCCAATATCTGGTGCCGAACAGAATGATCGGGAACTGGTTGATCTTATGCGTCTGCACCAGGGTGAGGGCCTCGAACAGCTCGTCCAGCGTCCCGAAACCACCGGGCAGGCAGACGAACGCCTGCGAGTACTTGACGAACATGGTCTTGCGGGCGAAGAAGTACCGGAAGTTGATCCCGAGGTCGACCCAGTCATTGAGATGCTGCTCGAACGGCAGCTCGATCCCGAGCCCGATGGAGTATCCGCCGGCCTCGGACGCGCCCCGATTGGCCGCCTCCATGGCGCCCGGCCCGCCACCGGTGATCACCGCGAACCCGGATCGCGCCAGCGCCCCGCCGATGGCCGTACCCGCCTGGTACTCCGGCGATTCCGGCAGGGTGCGCGCCGACCCGAAGACGGCGACCGCCCGCGGCACCTCCGCCAAAGCGCCGAAGCCCTCGACGAATTCGGCCTGAATGCGCAATACCCGCCACGGATCGGTATGCACCCAATCCGCATGCCCTCGCTCATCCAGCAAATGCTGATCGGTAGTTCCGATACCGACCTTCCGGTCGCGCCGCAGCATTATCGGACCACGGAAACGTGGGTTCTTCGAACCAGGAACATCAGCCTCAGCAGACATGCAGCCAACGGTACTGTGTTCTTGGCCTCCGCTTCGCTGCGGCGGGTCGCGGCCCTCGTGACCCCGGTTCTTCCCTCCCTCCGCTCCTCCGCTTCGCTCCCCCGCTCCACTCAGTCCAGAATCGGGGCGGGCCGCGACATTGGACGAATCACTTCTTGGGGGTATCGGGGGTCATGCGGCTGGATGTCAGGCTTTGTCGCCCATCAGGTAGCTGCGGAGCATGGCCGTGACCTGGGTGATCTGGTCGACCGGGAGGTGTTCATCGCGTTTGTGGGCGAGGTTGGGGTCGCCCGGGCCGAAGTTCACGGCGGGAATGCCGCGGGCGGCGAAGCGGGAGACGTCGGTCCAGCCGTATTTGGCGCGGACGCCGCCGCTGCCGTGTCCGTGCACGATCTCGATGAGGTCCTTGGCGGCCGGGGCGGAGAGGCCGGGCAGAGCGCCGGGTGCGCCGTCGGTGCGATCGAAGCCCAGATCCAGGCCCGAGAAGACCTCGCGCACATGCTCGGTGGCCTCGTCGAGGGTGCGGTCGGGTGCGAAGCGGAAGTTCACATCGACCTCGGCGATATCGGGCACCACATTGCCCGCGACGCCACCGGAGACGCGGACCGCGGACAGGCCCTCGCGATAAACGCAACCGTCGATATCGACTTCGCGCGCCTGATAATTCGCGAGCCGCTCCAGAATGGGCGCGAGGCTGTGAATGGCGTTGTCGCCCAGCCAGGCTCGCGCGGTATGCGCGCGCACGCCGGAGGTGGTGAGTCGAATACGCAGTGTCCCTTGGCAACCCGCTTCGATCCAGCCGCCGGACGGTTCGCCGAGAATGGCGAGGTCACCCTCGAGCCATTCCGGGAGTTCGCGTTCGATCCGGCCGAGCCCGTTGAACTCGGCGGCGATCTCCTCGCAGTCGTAGAAGATCAAGGTCAGATCGTGCACCGGATCGGCGATGGTGGCCGCCAGGTTCAGGAATACCGCGTCACCGGATTTCATATCGACGGTGCCGCAGCCCCACAGCTGCCGTTCGCCCGCCTCGGTGACCTCGAAGCGGCTGGGCACATTGTCGGCGATCGGGACGGTGTCGAGGTGCCCGGCGAGAATGACGCGGGTGGCCAGTCCGCGATTGGTGCGGGCGAGCACGACATTGCCGTGCCGCAGGATCTCGAATCCACGAGTCTGCTCGCGCAGCGCCTTTTCGACGATATCGGCGATGAGCGTCTCATCCTTGGAAACGCTGGGGATGTCCACCAGAGCGGCAGCGAGGTTGATCGGGTCGGCGCTCAGATCGATGGTCACCCACTCCACCTTAAAGGAGTAGTTAACTCCGCTCTCGTTATGCCGCCCGCCATGGCACAAAAAGGCACCGTTTCGGGCAAATTACTGCGGCCGGTAATCTTTACTCCCGTGAGTACTCAGGGAGCAGTAGCAGTCGGCCTCGCCACCATCACCGACAATGGAACGGTCCTGGACACCTGGTACCCGTATCCCGCGCTGGGTGCGGTGACCGATACCGGCACCAAGCGCCTGGACGCCTCCGATGTCGAGTACGCCAAGTTCGCCGAGGCCGCCGGGTTCGACGAGGCCCGCCGCGTCGAGGTGGTCGTGGTGCGCACCGGTATCGCCGATCTGGCCGCCGCGCCGGTCGATACGCACGATATCTACCTGCGGCTGCAACTGCTCTCGCATCGTCTGGTCCGGCCGCACGGCCTGAACCTGGACGGCATGTTCGGACTGCTCGCCAATGTGGCGTGGACCAATTACGGCCCGTGCTCGCTCGAGGAGTTCGAGCTGACCCGCCTGAAGCTGCGGGCGCGCGGTCCGGTGACCGTGTACGGCGTGGACAAGTTCCCCCGCATGGTGGATTACGTGGTGCCCTCGGGTGTGCGCATCGCGGACGCCGATCGGGTGCGCCTGGGTGCGCATCTGGCCTCCGGCACCACGGTCATGCACGAGGGTTTCGTGAACTTCAACGCCGGGACGCTCGGCAATTCCATGGTGGAGGGCCGCATTTCGGGTGGCGTCGTGGTCGGCGACGGCTCCGATGTCGGTGGCGGCGCGTCCATCATGGGCACCCTGTCCGGTGGCGGTAAGCAGGTCATCTCGCTCGGTGAGCGCTGCCTGCTGGGCGCGAACTCGGGTCTGGGCATTTCGCTCGGCGACGACTGCGTGGTGGAGGCGGGGCTGTACGTCACCGCGGGCACCAAGGTGACGCTGCCTGACGGCGCGGTCATCAAGGCGTCCGAGTTGAGCGGTAAGGACAATCTGCTCTTCCGCCGGAATTCGGTGACCGGTGCGGTGGAGGCGGTGGCGCGCAAGGGCGCCGGCATCGAGCTGAATGCCGCATTGCACGCCAACGACTGAGCAACCTGTGGATCCCGGCCGAAAGCACGCCGGGATGACGAGGGTTGCTAGTCGATACCGAAGGCGATGATCCGCTCCGGGGTGATGCGGATCAGCTCCGGTGTGCCACCGGGGATATAGGTTTCGACATCCCGCAGAGCCTGTGCGGTGCCACGGATTTCGAGGCACCGCACGGTCCACGGGTCGACCGAGGGCACATCGTCGACGACGAAGGCGATCCGGTCCTCTTTGCTCAGGTTCCGGAACTTCTGTGACGCGCCCATACTGTGTCCGGCGATATCGATGGTGCCGAGCGCGGCGTTGTACCTGAACCCGACCGGATTGTTCTGCGGCGACCCGTCCGGTCGGATGGTGGCGAGCCGTCCGAGGCGCTGACCGGCGAGGTACTCGATCTGGGCGGGCGTCAGTGTGGCGATCATGGGTCCGACGTTATGACCTCGAGTGCGGTTCAGGTCAAGCGATCACTCAGCCGAGCAGCTTCTTCTGCACCTTGCCCATGGCATTGCGCGGCAGCGCCTCCACCACCCGCACCTCGCGCGGTCGCTTGTGTACCGAGAGTTCGCCCGCCACATGGTCGATCAACTGCTGCGATACGGAATCGCCCGTGCTGTCCCGCAATACGACGTAGGCGACGATGCGCTGCCCCAGATCGGTATCGGGCACCCCGATGACGGCGGTCTCCGCCACGGCCGGATGTCCGAGCAGCGAGGTCTCGATCTCCCCCGCTCCGATCCGGTACCCGCCGGATTTGATGAGGTCCACCGATTCGCGCCCGACGATGCGATGGAAGCCCTCGGCATCGATGACCGCCACATCCCCGGTCTTGAACCAGCCGTCCTCGGTCCAGTTCTCGGCGGTGACCTCCGGCTTGTCCAGATATCCGTCGAACAGCATCGGCCCCCGAACCTGTAGTCCGCCAACGCTTTCCCCGTCGTGCGGCAGTACCTGTCCGGCCTCGTCGACCAGCCGGGTCTGCACCCCGGACAGCGGCGTCCCCACCCATCCGGGCCGCCGCTCGCCCTCCGGCCGGGTGGAGAGCGTAATCATGGTCTCGCTCATACCGTATCGCTCCAGCGGCGCGTGCCCGGTGAGCTCGCGCAGCCGCTCGAACACCGGGACCGGAAGCGGGGCGCTCCCCGAGATGAGAATCCGGGCTTTCGCCAATTCCTTTGCCGCATCCGGCTCTTCGGCGATTCGCGACCACACCGTCGGCACCCCGAAGTAGATGGTGCCGGGTGCGGCGGCGTACGCCTGCGGGGTCGGCTTGCCGGTGTGCACCAGCGGACTACCCACGCGCAGCGGGCCGAGTACGCCGAGGATCAGACCGTGCACGTGGAACAGCGGAAGTCCGTGCACCAGAACGTCATTCCACGTCCAACCCCAGGCTTGCGCGAGTGCGTCCAGCCCGGCGGCAATGGCCCGGCGGCTGAGCATGACGCCCTTGGGCGCACCGGTGGTCCCGGAGGTGTAGAGAATGAAAGCGATTGCCTCGGGCGCGGGTTCGGCATAGGTGTGCCAGGAGCGCGCGTGTGCTCGCACGGGCACCACCGGTAGATCACTACCCTCGGGCGCATCGCCCAGCCATGCCTGCGCACCCGAATCCCGCAGTATGTGCGCGAGTTCCGCGCTACCCGCATCCGGCGGTACCGGGACCACGGTGACGCCGGCGATGAGGCAACCGACCACCGCCAGCACGGTTTTCACGGTCGGCCGGGCCAGTACCGCGACCCGGTCGGCCCGGGCGACACGTTCGGCGACGGAGGTGGCCGCGCCCAGCAGATCACTGCGCGAGAGGGTCACCCCGTCGATGGTGACGGCATCGGGAATATCGTCTCCGGCGGCGACGGCGGCCGGATTCAGCGAGCTCAGCAGTAGCGGCGACCTGTAGGACACGCGCCAACGGTACCGGAGCGGCCGGGACACGAATCGGGTGCGAAGTGCACCGGTAGGTTGACAGGTGAGGCGAGTGGGTAAGAAAGTTTGTGTACAACCTTCTCACTCACGAGGATGTGGTCAACGATGACCAGGCCAGTGCATGCTCAGCCGTACGGCGTCGAGAGCGAACCCTCCATTGATATTCGGCAGTTCATCGACGGGGCGGCGGGCCTGCTCGGCGGGGCCGCGAATGTGATCATGCAGCTCGCCCATCCCCCGGTCGGATACGGCGTGGTGGAGTCGCCGGTGGAGAGCGGCAACGTGATGGTGCATCCGATCAAACGATTGCGGACCACCATCACCTACCTCGCGGTGGCGCTCATGGGCACCGAGGCCGATCGGGAGGCGTATCGCGCGGCCGTCGACACTTCGCATCGGCAGGTGCGATCCAAGCCGGGAAGTGCGGTGAAGTACAACGCCTTCGACCCCAAATTGCAGTTGTGGGTGGCGGCCTGCCTGTACTGGGGCTCGAAGGACCTTTACGAGCGAATGCACGGCCCGATGAACGAGGCCGACGCCGAGGCCTTCTACCAGTACTCGTCGCGACTGGGGACGACCCTGCAAATGCGACGTGAGATGTGGCCCGTGGATCGCGTTGCGTTCGAAGCGTATTGGGCCGAGAACTTGGCCAAGACCTCCATCGATCCGCATATTCGCGCCTACTTCGAGGACCTCATCGATCTGCGCATGCTGCCGCGGCCGGTGGGGTCGGCCTTCGGCGGTATCCACCGCTTCTTCGTGACCGGGCTACTGCCGCAACATCTTCGGGACGAGATGGGCATGACCTGGACACCGCGGCAGGATCGACTGCTGGCACGGATCATGCGCACGGTCGGCGCCGCGGAGGAGCTGCTGCCCACTCCGGTGCGGATCTTCCCGATCAATGTGTATCTGATGGATATGCGCCTGCGCTGCCGACTCGGATTGCGGCTGGTCTGAATCGAAAGCCTCAGAAGATACGGAAGCCCGGCAGTACGTGATCGATGGCGAAGCGGCGCAGCGCGGCCTCGTCATCGAGCGGGATCACCGTCTGCGGGGTCAGCGCGAGCGACAGCGAGTTGCGGGCGATCATCTCCGCCAGCGGCAGCGGATCGTATTCGGGGAGTTTGCCTTCCGCTTGCAGTCGGGTGATGAACTCGGCCAGATAGTCGCGGCCCAATTCGATGACCGGCGCACCCTGCACGGTCAGATACGGCAGCACCGTCTCGGGTTCGGTCGCGAGCAGGCGCACCAGCAGCTTATTGCCGCGCAGGCTCTCGATGAAGGCGATGAACAGGGCGACGATCTGATCCTGGGCACTGGCGTCGCGCTCGATCTCGGCCTGCACGGCGGCATCGGCGTCGGCGATGAACTGGCGGGCCTGGCGCAGGCCGACCGCCTGGATCAGATCGGATTTGCCGGCGAATCGCCGATAGAGTGTGGCGAGGGAGAGACCGCCGCGCCGGGCGACCTCGACCATGCTGGTGCGTTTGATTCCGAAGTCGAGGAAGGCCACCAATGCGGCGTCGAGCACCTTGCTCTGATTGCGATCCTCCGGACCCGATCCGCGCACGAGCGGCAGGAGTTCGGCCAGCTTGGCCATGGTCCGGCCCCTTTCGAGTCACGAAGATACGATGACGCTCCAATCATCGCACATTGACAGGCACCCACCTCGATGAGAAGGTGAGAATAGGAGTTTCTCACACTCTCCTCAGTGACGAGGAGTGACGACGAGGAGTCGAGTCAACGATGACCGCCCCGCTGCGCAAATCCGACGAATACCCCGAAGACCTGCCCCGCGAGCTCACGCCGCAGCAGATTCGCGAATATATCGACGGTCCGGCCGCCTTCCTCGGCGGTGTCGCCAATGTGATCATGCAGCTCTCGCTCAAACCCGTCGGCTACGGCGTGATGGAGAGCGATGTCCGCAGCGGCAGCGTCATGGTGCATCCGCTCAAGCGGCTGCGCACCACACTCACCTATATCGCCGTCGCCATGATGGGCGATGAGGACGATCGCATCGCCTACCGCGAGGCCGTCAATACCTCACATCGCTCGATCCGCACCAAGCCGACCAGCCCGGTCAAGTACAACGCCTTCGACCCCAAACTGCAGCTGTGGGTGGCATCCTGCCTCTACTGGGGTATGGACGACCTCTACCACCGCATGCGCGGGCCGATGAATCCCGAAGTGGCAGAGGACTTCTACCGCTACAGCGCCCGGCTGGGCACTACCTTGCAGATGCGTGCGGAGATGTGGCCGCCCACCCGCGACGCGTTCTACGCGTACTGGGAGCAGACGCTGGCCACCAAGCACATCGACGAGCCGACGCGCGCGTACTTCAACGCGCTCACCGACCTGAAGATGCTGCCCTATCCCCTGCAATTCCTGTTCGGCGGCGTGCACCGGTTCATCGTCACGGCCCTTCTCCCGCAGCATCTGCGGGAGGAGATGGGCATGACCTGGTCCGCGCGCGACGAGCGCTTCTTCGCCGGTTTTCTGCGCCTGCTCTCCGCCGTCTGGACCCGCATGCCCACCGTCATCCGTCTCTTCCCGTACAACTTCTATCTCACGGATATGCGCTTGCGCCGTCGCTTCGGCCGTCCGCTGGTCTGAGCCCGAAAGGCTTTCGGGCTCACCCGCGCTCGGTGAGTGCGCGCAGGAAGAATCCCAGATTGGCGGGGCGTTCGGCGAGACGCCGCATGAGGTACCCGTACCACTGGGTGCCGTAGGGGATGTAGACCCGCAGGGCATGCCCGTCCTCCACCAGCCGCCGCTGTTCGGCATCGCGAATCCCGTAGAGCATCTGGAATTCGAAATCCCCGGGACTGCGGCGATGCTCGGCCGAGAGCCGCAGCGCCGCCTCCACCATGGCCGGATCATGCGAGGCGATCATGGGATGCCAGGCCCCGCGCATGAGCACATCCAGACAGCGCAGATAGGAGTCGTCCACCTCCGCGCGTTTGCGGTAGGCGACCGTCTCGGGCTCCTGATACGCGCCCTTGCAGAGCCGCACCCGGGTGCCCGAGGCCGCCGCGTCCCGGCAATTGTCCTCGGCGGTGCGCAGATAGGTCTGCATGGCCACCGCCAGCCAGGGGAATTCGGCGCGGGCCTGTTCGACCGCGGCCAGGGTGTCGAAGGTCGTGGTGTGATCCTCGGCGTCGACGGTCACCCACACCCGCGACTCCACCGCCTTGGCGCAGAGCTTGTGCAGGTTCTCCGCGGCAATGGCGGGCCCGTCCGCGCCGAGGGATTGTCCGAGCGCGGAGAGCTTGACCGAGACCTCCACCGGCGGCACCTCGGTATCGGGCGCCCGATCCAGTTCGGCCAGGTCGTCGATGAGCGAAATGTATTCGGCCACAGCGGCGTCGGCCATGGCCGGATCGGTGGTGTACTCGCCCAGGAAGTCGACGCTGACCATGCGCCCGCTGTCCAGCAGCGCGCGCACCACCGGTGCGAGTTCGGCGCGGGTCTCCCCCGCCACGAAACGCCGCACCACCGCGGCGGTGATCGGCGTCCTGGTCACCGCCCGCTTCAACCGCGGCGAATCGGCCGCGGCGAGGATCGCCGGTCGCAGCGGGTTCATTGCGCCTCCATATGCGGGTAGCGGTAATCGGTCGGCGGGACGAAGGTCTCCTTCAGCGTGCGCGGCGCGACCCAGCGCAACAGGTTGAGATAGGACCCGGCCTTATCGTCGGTGCCCGAGGCACGCGCCCCGCCGAACGGCTGCTGACCGACCACCGCGCCGGTGGGTTTGTCATTGATATAGAAGTTCCCGGCCGCGAATCGCAGTGCGGTGGTGGCCTGTTCGACGGCCTGGCGATCGCGGGCGAAGATCGCTCCGGTCAATCCGTAGGGCGAGGTGGCGTCCACGGTGGTGAGCAGATCGGTGAAGGCGTCCGGGCGGCTGTCGTCATAGACGTGCACCGACAGGATCGGCCCGAAGTACTCGGTGGCGAAGGATTCGTCAGCCGGGTCGTCGCTGAGCAGCACCGTGGGCCGGATGAAGAAGCCCTCGGCATCGTCGTAGACGCCACCGGCCGGTACCGAGACACCGCGGGCGCGGGCGCTGGAAATCGCGGCGGCGTTCTTGTCGTAGGACCGCCGATCGATCACCGCCCCACCGAAATTCGACAGATCCGCGATATCGCCGTAGGTGAGCTCGTCCACCTGGGCCAGGAACTCGTCGCCCATCTGCCGCCACACCGATTTCGGGATGTAGGCGCGCGAGGCCGCCGAACACTTCTGCCCTTGATACTCGTAGGCCCCGCGAATCATGGCTATGCGCAGGGAATCCGGATCGGCCGAGGAGTGCGCGACGATGAAATCCTTGCCGCCGGTCTCGCCCACTATGCGCGGATACCCCTGATACCGTTCGATATTCGCCCCGACCTGTTGCCACAGATAGTGGAACGTCTTGGTCGATCCGGTGAAGTGGATGCCCGCCAGGCGCGGATCAGCCAGTGCCACCTCGGACAATCGCACACCATTGCCGGTGACCATATTGATCACCCCCGGCGGCATACCGGCCGCCTCCAGCAATTTCATCGTGTAGTACGCCGAAAGCGTCTGTGTCGGTGAGGGTTTCCACACCACGGTATTGCCCATCAACGCCGGTGCGGTGGGCAGATTCCCGGCGATGGCGGTGAAGTTGAAGGGGGTGATGGCGTACACGAACCCCTCCAGGGGCCGGTAGTCCATCCGATTCCATACGCCCGCCGACGATTCCGGTTGTTCGGCCAGTATCTGCCGGGCGAAGGCCACATTGAAGCGCCAGAAGTCGACCAGTTCGCACGGTGCGTCGATCTCGGCCTGCTGCACCGATTTCGACTGGCCGAGCATGGTGGCGGCGGCGATGGTCTCCCGCCACGGTCCGGCCAGCAGATCCGCCGCCCGCAGCAGGACGGCCGCACGTTCTTCGAACGGTAGCGACCGCCAGGCCGGGGCGGCGGCGGTGGCGGCTTCGACGGCCGCACTCGCCTCCTCATGGGTGGTATCGGTGTACGAGCCGAGCACCTGCCGATGCCGGTGTGGCATCACGATGTCGGTGCGTTCACCGGTACCGGGTTGATGTTTGCCGCCGATCACCAGCGGTATGTCGACGGATCCTGCGGAGATTTCGGCGAGCCTGCCCGTCAGCAGTGCGCGTTCACGAGAGCCGGGTGCGTAGGTGTGCACCGGTTCGTTTGCGGGAGCAGGGACAACCGTGACAGCGTCCATATCCCAGGCTAACGCGAACAAGACCACCGCCGTGGTGCAGACGCACCGAAATTCTTCCGGCTAGCCCATATCGTTGGCGATGATGTTCTCGATATTGCGTTCTGCCAGAGCGGTAATGGTGACGAACGGGTTGACCGTGGTCATGCCCGGGATCAGCGAACCGTCGATGACGTACAGCCCCTTGTACGCGGAGAGTCGCCCGTAGTTGTCGGTGCTCTGATTGAGTACACAGCCGCCCAGCGGGTGGTACGCCAGATCATCGCCCCAGGTCTTGTACTCACCGAACAGGTCGGTGCGGTAGATCGTGACTTCCTTCTTGTTGATCTTGTCGAAGATGCGCTTGGCGGCATCGATACTCGGCTGATTCCAGGCGGTCTGCCAGTTCAGATCCGCGCCACCGGTGCTGGCGTTGTAGGTGAACTTGCCGCGGTTGGGGTTCTTGGTGATCGCCAGATAGAGGCTGGCGAAGGTTTCGATGCCCGCGGGGAAGGGCGACACCTCGGCGAACGCGGGACCGCCGCTGTCCGCCCAGTTATCGATACCGAGGGTTGGAATACAGGATTGCAACGCACCGGTGGCATCCCACGCCTGGTTCTGCCGCGCCACCATGACATTGCCGTTGTTGCCCCAGCCGGTGCCGACCGAATCCGGCAGATTGCCGAGCTTGCCGGTGGCCTTCATGGCGACCAGCAGCTTGCTGGTGCCGACGCTGCCGGCGGCGAAGAAGACCTTCTGCGCCACAACGGATTTGGTCGACACGGTATTGCCACTGGTGTCGATCTGCTTCATCTCGACCTTGTACCCGCCGTCGGTGGGCGAGACGGCGGTGACGACGTGCATGGGCGTGATGCCGACCTTGCCGGTGCCGACCGCGGCGGCCAGGTAGGTCTTGTCCAGGGATTTCTTGCCGTAGTTGTTGCCGTAGATGACCTCGGCGTCCAGGGCGGAGCGGGTGGCGGTCTTGGCCTGCTCCTGCTTCATGTAGTTGAAGTCGTAGACATTCGGCACGAAGGTCCAGGAGAACCCGGATCGCTCGGCCTGCTTCCGGCCGACCCTCGCGAACTTATAGCACTCGGCGCTGTCGAACCAGGTCTGATCGATATTGTTCACGCCCAGAGCGGTATTGGCGCGCGGGTAGTAGGTGCTGTACATCTCGCCCGCGTCCACCGACGGCAGAATGCTGGCGAAGTTCTCCTGCTTGGGCGTGACCGCCATACCGCCGTTGACGAGCGATCCGCCGCCGACGCCGCGGCCCTGGTAGACGCGAATCCCGCTGAACTGCTCCGAATCCAGTACGCCGGTGTACTTGGAGATGGACTTGTTGTAGGGCGCGCCCATGAAGTGATTGACCGGCTGATCGGTCTCGGTCCGCAACCAGAAGGACCGGCCGTCCGGCTTGAGCATATTGCAGAAGATCTTGCCGTCCGAGCCGGGCTGCGACCAGGACATGCCCATCTCCACAACGGCCACATCGATTCCGGCCTGCGCCAGTCGCAACGCGGCGACCGCGCCGCCGTAGCCGGAGCCGATGACCAGCACCGGCACCTTATCGCCGTCCGCTAGCTGTTTGGTTGGTAGCGCTTGTGCCGGGACCTTCCTGGATAGAACTGCCGCCCCCAAAATGACACCTGTTGCAGCGAGAAACCCGCGGCGGCTGACGCCGCTGCCGAACTCGCTCTTACCAGTGTTTTCGTACACAAAACCGCGCATGAACCGGGCTCCTCATCGAGACTCAGATGAGAACTTGTTATAGAGAGTGTGAAGAGACCGTGTGTCACTTTTCGGGAAAATCGGAAAAAGTACAGCAACCCGAACCTTGCACACGGGGCCGGACAACGAAAAAGGAAGGGCGCGAGCAATGCTCGCGCCCTTCCTGAAAAATGCGACCCTGACGGGACTCGAACCCGCGACCTCCGCCGTGACAGGGCGGCGCGCTAACCAACTGCGCCACAGGGCCTTACTCGCCACCGGACCACCGGGCCTGGCAACGCGGTAGACGTTATCACGGCCCGGGGCTGGAGGTTAAATCAGCTGGTCAGGCGATCAGCGGCCGCCGCGATGCGCTCATCGGTGGCGGTCAGCGCGATCCGCACATGCTGTGCGCCACGGGGTCCGTAGAACTCGCCCGGAGCCGCCAGAATGCCACGCTCGGCCAACCAGTCCAGGGTGGTGCGGCACGGCTCGCCACGGGTCGACCAGAGGTACAGACCGGCCTGCGAGTCGTCGATGCGGAACCCGGCCGCCAGCAAGGCATTTCGCAGCACCTCGCGATGGGCCCGGTAGCGCTCGCGCTGTTCGGCCTCATGCGTGTCATCGCCGAGGGCGGCGGTCATGGCGGCCTGGATCGGGAACGGCAGCATCATGCCGGAGTGCTTGCGCACCTCCAGCAACTCCGCGACCAGCGCCGGATCACCGGTGACGAAACCGGCGCGGTAACTCGCCAGATTCGAAGTCTTGGAGAGGGAATGGATGGCGAGCAGGCCGGTGTGATCACCGTCGCAGACCTCGGGATCCAGCACCGAAATGGCCCGGCCCTCCCAGGGCAGTCCCAGGTAGCACTCGTCCGAGGCGAGGATCGCGCCGCGCTCGCGGGCGAATTCGACCACCTTGCGCAGATGCTCGACACCGAGCACCTTGCCGGTGGGATTGGACGGCGAATTCAGGAAGATCAGCGCGGGCTTCTCCGGTCCGAGCTGAGTTACCCCGTCCGCGCGCAGGATTCGGGTACCCGCCAGCAAACCGCCGACCTCATAGGTCGGATAGGCCACCTCGGGAATCACCACGAGATCGTCCGCGCCCAGTCCGAGCGTGCGCGGGAGTCCGGCGATCAGCTCCTTGGTGCCGATCACCGGCAGTACCGCGTCCGGCTCGATACCGGTGATCCCGAACCGCCGTTTCAGCGCTGCCACAACGCTTTCCCGCAATTCGGGGGTGCCGTGCGTGGTCGGGTAGCCGGGCACCGCCGCCACCGACGCGAGCGCCCGCTGGATCAACGGGTCCACCGGATCGACCGGGGTGCCGACGGACAGATCCACCAGCCCGCCCGGATGCGAAGCGGCCTTCGCCTTCACCGAAGTGATGGTGTCCCAAGGGAAATCGGGTAGTAGTGCACTCACCCGGCCACGCGCGGTCAATGCCTACTCCGCGGCCATCGGCGGTAGCGCCGCGATGAACGGCGGATCGTAATCGACCTTGCCGACCTTGGTGGCGCCGCCGGGTGAACCGAGATCGTCGAAGAACTCGACATTCGCGTTCACGTAGCCGCTCCACTGATCCGGGGTGTCGTCCTCGTAGAAGATGGCCTCCACCGGGCACACCGGTTCACATGCACCACAGTCCACGCACTCGTCCGGTTGGATGTACAGCATGCGGCCACCCTCGTAGATGCAGTCCACGGGGCATTCCTCGATGCACGCCTTGTCCTTCACGTCAACGCACGGTTCAGCGATGATGTACGGCACTGCCGCTCTCCTAGTCTGTCCTCACATGCGGGATAGTCCGCCCCGCGAAACAGTACAGGGTCTATTTTGCCCTCCGCTTCGCTCCAGGCGGTTCGCGGCCCTGTAACCCGGTTCTTCCCTCCCTCCGCTCCTCCGCTGCGCTCCCCCGCTCCACTCGGTCCAGAACCGGGGCGGGCCACGAACATAGGACGGATGTGATCGGGGGCGGAAATGATTCGGAGCGGATCAGGGCAACGGTGCGATCAGCCTACTACCAGGGAAACCGGTGGACGATGCGGCGGCACACCATAGGTGGTAGTGCGCTGCCGGACCGGGCGACCGATACCGGTCGCGATTTCGGTGATCTCCTCGACCGTCTTGGCCGAGCCGTGTTCGGAGCCGGCCATGCGGGAGATGGTCTCCTCCATGAGGGTTCCGCCGAGATCGTTCGCGCCGCCGTTCAGCATCAACTGGGTGCCCTTGATACCGAGCTTGACCCAGCTGGTCTGAATATTGTCGATGCGGCCGTGCAGCATGATGCGCGAGAGTGCGTGCGCGGCCCGGTTATCGCGGACGGTCGGACCGGGGCGCGAGGCTCCCGCCAGGTACAACGGCGCGCTCTGGTGCACGAACGGCAGCAGTACGAATTCGGTGAAACCGCCTGTCTCGTCCTGGATTCCACGCAGTACCCGCAGGTGACCCACCCAGTGTTTGGGGTTGTCGACGTGGCCGTACATCATGGTCGAGCTGGAGCGGATGCCGAGTTTGTGCGCGGTGGTGATGACCTCGACCCAGGCCGAGGTGGGCAGCTTGCCCTTGGTGAGCACCCAGCGCACCTCATCGTCCAGGATCTCCGCGGCGGTGCCCGGAATGGTGTCCAGTCCAGCCTCTTTCAGCGCGGACAGCCAGTCGTGAATGGACTGACCACCTCGAGAAGCCCCATTGACGACCTCCATGGGGCTGAAGGCGTGCACGTGCATCCCGGGGACGCGCTGTTTGATGGCGCGCACCAGATCGGCGTAGCCGGTGACGGGCAGTTCGGGATCGATACCGCCCTGCATGCAGATCTCGGTCGCGCCCTCCACATGCGCCTCCCAGGCGCGGTCGGCGACCTCCGAGGCGCTCAAGGTGAAGGCATCGGCATCACCCTTGCGCTGCGCGAACGCGCAGAAGCGGCAGCCGGTGTAGCAGATATTGGTGAAGTTGATATTCCGGTTGACGATGTAGGTGACGTCATCGCCGTTGGTGTCGCGGCGGAGCTGATCGGCGAGCGCCGTAATCGCTTCCAGCGCGGGGCCGTCCGCGGTGGCCAGGGCCAGATACTGATCGTCGGTGAGCCCGGCCGGATCGCGCTCGGCCGCGTGCAGGGCGGCCAGCACCTCGGAGTCGAAGCGCTCGGGTGCGGCGACCGCGAGCTCCTTCACCTGTTCGCGAATGGTCTCCCAGTCGCCGAACGCGCCCAGACCGTCGCTGGTGAGCGCGGAATCGCTGCGGGACTCGGTATTTCGGCCCTCGGAGTCGATGGCGGTATTGAGATCGATGCGGCCCACCGACTCCCAATCGTGGTCCGGCTCCTGCCAGGGCAGACCGGTGGGATTCACCGTGCGCGCCAGACCGGTGAGCGGATCGGCGAGCGCGGCCACATGCCGGGAGACGCGCGGATCGATCCACGGATGGCCCGCGAGCACATACTTCGGGTGTGCGGTCAGACGCTCGGTGAGCACATATCCGGCATCCGCGGTGACCTGCGCGAGGGTCTCCAGATTCGGCCAGGGCCGCTCCGGGTTCACATGATCGGGGGTGAGCGGTGAGACGCCGCCCCAATCGTCGATTCCGGCGTCGATGAGCGCACGGCACTCGTCCAGGGAGACCAGATTGGGCGGGGCCTGAATCCGCATCTTCGGCCCGAGCAGCAGGCGCGCCACCGCGATGGTCGCGCGGAACTCCTCCAGATCGGCATCCGGGGTATTGCGCATGGCGGTGTCGTGCTTGGCCAGGAAGTTCTGCACGATCACCTCCTGCACATGTCCGAAAGCCTTGTGCGACTTGCGAATCGCCATGATCGACTCGGCGCGCTCGGTGAGGTTCTCGCCGATGCCGACCAGAATGCCGGTGGTGAACGGCACCGAGAGCCGGCCAGCGTCGGTGAGCGCGCGCAGGCGGACCGCCGGATCCTTGTCCGGACTGCCGTAATGCGCCTGACCCGGTTCGGTGAACAGACGGGTGGAGGTGGTCTCCAGCATCATGCCCATGGACGGGGCGACCGGCTTGAGGCGGGACAGTTCGGCCCAGCTCATCACACCCGGATTCAGGTGCGGCAGCAGGCCGGTCTCCTCGAGGACGCGAATCGACATGGCACGCACATAATCGAGGGTGGAGTCGTAGCCGCGCTCGTCCAGCCACTGCCGGGCCTCGGGCCAGCGCTCCTCGGGACGGTCACCGAGGGTGAAAAGTGCTTCCTTACAACCTAGTTCAGCACCCTTGCGGGCGATCTCCAGCACCTCGTCGGGTTCGAGGTACATACCCCGGCCCTCGGCGCGCAATTTGCCGGGCACGGTGACGAACGTGCAGTAGTGACACTTGTCGCGGCACAGGTGGGTGAGCGGAATGAAGACCTTGCGCGAGTAGGTGATCGGCAGCGTGTCGCCCGCGTAGCCGGTCTCGCGCAGGCCCGCATCGCGGACGCGGGTCGCGGATTTCGCCAGATCCTCCAGGTCATTGCCCCGAGCTTGGAGCAGCACCACCGCCTCGTCGAGGTTGAGCGTCGCGCCGTCACGGGCTCGCCGCAACGCCCGGCGCATACCCGAGGGGCTGGGCGGAGCCGGGGGGAGACTCGGGTTCGCTAGATCCGTCACGTCCTCGATCATGCGCCATCCATCCGACTGATCCGACTCGGGTGCCATAAGAACCGGCAACCAGACGCCAGGGCAGGCTATTCCGCCGGTGGCTCGCGGATATTCTCGCGCGGGCGGGCGCTGGGCGCGCGCTGTGATGCGCCTGATGGGCCAAACCCTTGCGGGGGGCCGGTGGCGTGTCTAGGGTGATCCGCCACGATTACTCGTATCGCTTGATTCGAATATTCGCATTCACCTTCATATGCAGTACATGACGAAACGGGGAACCCGTGTTCGAGAGATTCGGCCGCGTCACCATCACGGCCGCGGCGGGCGCGACGCTCATGCTGACCATCGCGACCAGCTCCGCCGCGGCGGCCTTCGGACTGCCACCCGCCAATCCGTATCTCGGGCCGGTCGGCACCGCGACCATGCACGGCGATGCCGAATCCTCCGACGCCACTCCCCTGCCCGGACCCGGCACCGGCAGCGTTCGCGCCGACTTCCATGAGGAGGCCGCCGCCTGCCCGACCATCCTGCGGGGATCGGACGGTTTCCCGCAGGCGCTGTGCACCAAGATCACCGATCGCGCGCCCGAGGTGCTGCTGCTCGATCCGAACAGTGGAAACACCCTCGCCACACTGGATCTGACCAAGGGCAGTCTGCTCGGCGGCGTGTACGCCTATCTCGACGAGCAGAACCGCATGGTCACCGTGGACGGCAGCGGCGATCTGCTGCGCATCGACCACCAGCGCGGCGGCAATGACTGGAAACTGTCCATCGCGTCGAGAACGCCCATCGCACAGGCGGTTACGGCGCACTGCGGTGGCGGGGACTGCGATCACGTCGCCTCGGTCATGCCGGACTTCGACGGGCGCGTCTGGTTCGCCACCGACAACGGCGCGGCCGGATTCGCCGATCCGGCGACGGGTGTGGCGCGGGCCGTCGAACTCGCACCCGGGGAATCGGTCGCCAACAGCATTTCGAGCGCACCACAGGGCGTTTCCGTCGCCACCGATCACGCGCTGTACCTGCTGCGCGCCGATTCCAGCGGCAACCCGTACGTGGTGTGGCGGCAAGCCTACGATCGCGGACCGGCGCGCAAACCCGGCCAACTGAGCTGGGGCACCGGTGCGACCCCGACCTTCTTCGGCCCCGGCAGCGGCACCGAATACCTCGCCATCACCGACAATGCCGCGAACAAGGAGAACCTGCTGGTCTTCGACACCGCGACCGGCAACACCGTCTGCTCGATCCCGGCCGTCGACGGCACCGAGAACTCCCCGATCGGTGCGGGCAACAGCCTCTTCGTCGCCAGCACCTACGGCTACCCGTATCCGCAACTCCCCGCCAACGCCGGACCCAGTCAGCCCGCCAGCGCCAATTTCAGCGGCGGTATGACCCGCATCGACGTCACCGGCTCGGGCTGCACCGTGGTCTGGACCAATACCGTCCCCTCCGCGGCGGTCCCCCGCCTCTCGGTCGCCGACGGCAAGATCTACACCATCGGCCGCCACTCCCTGCTCGGCTCGGGCAGCCTCGGCTCCGGCAGCGCGGGCCTGCCCACCGGCAGCGGCGGCGTGACCGACACCTTTAAGTACACGGTCATCGACGCGGCAACCGGCAAGGTCGACACCGAACAACAGATCGGCGCGACCACGATCCACGACACCCTCCAGATGGTCGGCACCATCGCCCCGGGGCGGGTGCAGTACCAGGGCACCTTGAGCGGACTGTTCCGAATCACCCCGAAGTAGGCGGATCTCTCGTCATCCCGGCGCGTTTTCGGCCGGGATCCACCCCGTTCAGTGGATCCCGGCCAAAAGCATGCCGGGATGACGGAGACGATTCAGCCGGGATAGCCGGAGGCTGTTCAGCCGGGATAGCCGGGGATTCGGGCCCGAATCGTGCAAAGCTGGCAGGCATGTCCGAGCGTCCCGCCTCCGGCGAACTCCGCACCGCCCCCGGCGGCATCATGGCGGACCCCGCCTGGCATCCGAGTCCGCGCGCCAAACTGCTGTGGGCGATCGGCGCCGCACTGTCGTGGGTGTTCCCGTTCCTCGCGCTGATCATCTGGATGATCGTGGATCCGCACCGGCGGAACTGGCAGGGGATCATCCTCGTAATCGCCTTGCTGGCAGCGGCATTCAGCATTGTGGTGGTGCCGCTGTGGCGATACGCCGTGCACCGGTGGGAGATCACCGCCGAGGCGGTGTACACCCGCACCGGATGGTTCACCCAGGAGAGCCGGGTGGCACCGATCACCCGTATCCAGACCGTGGACACCTATCGCGGACCGCTGGAGCGGCTGCTGGGACTGGCCACCGTCACCGTCACCACCGCATCCTCGGCCGGGGCCGTGCACATCAGCGCACTGGCCCTCGATGATGCCCGGCGGACGGTGACGCGGTTGACCGAGATCACCGCCCGGCATCGAGGGGATGCCACGTGAGCCACCCGTCCTGGCAGCGCCTGGACCGGCGAATGCTACTGGTACACCCGATCACCGAGCTGATCCGCTTCATTCCGGTACTGCTGGCCACCCTCATCGCGGGCGCGCGCAGTGATAGCCCGATGTGGAGCCTGGGCGTGGTCGGCGTCATCGTCGTACTCGCCCTCACCCGCTGGTTCACCACCACCTACCGCATCACCCCGGACAATGTGGAGCTGCGCACCGGATTGCTCCAGCGCAAACGACTCTCGGTGCCGCGCAACCGAGTTCGCTCGGTGGACGTGGAGGCCGATCTACTGCACCGGGCACTCGGACTGGCGGTGCTCTCCATCGGGACCGGACAGCAGGCAGAGCGCGGCGACCGTTTCAAACTCGATTCACTCGACGCCAGCCTGGTGCCCGCACTACGCACCACCCTGCTGGAGCACACCCGCGAACACACCCACGGCGGCGCCGAAACCGCGACGGCACAGGCGGATACGGCAACGACCGACGGGGTGTTACTGACCAAGCCGGTGGCCGATGCGCCCGCACCGCCCAGGCATCCGCCGGTGGAAATCACACACTGGCAGCCGAAATGGGTGCGCTACGCTCCGCTGTCGCTGACCGGATTCGCGATCATCGCGCCGATCGTCGGCCTGCTGTTCCAATACGGTTTCGCCCGCGTCATCTTCGACTCCAACGCCGTGCAGGGCGTGGAAGACGGTGGCGCACAAGCGATCGCGTTCGCCGTGCTGCTACTCATCTTCTTCCTGGTGGCCTTCGTCAGCCTGGCCGCCTGCGCCCGCTACCTGATGACCTACTACGGCCTGCGGGTGATCGACGACGGCGCGACCCTGCACATCCGCCACGGCCTGTTCACCACCCGCCAGATCACCCTCGACCTGGCCCGACTGCGTGGCGCGACGGTCAACGAACCGCTGCTGCTGCGCATGGCGGGCGCCGCCGAACTCGAAACCATTATGACGGGCACCAAATCCCGTCAGAAGATCGTCCCCCAGGCGCCGCGCGAAGCGGTGGATCACACCCTGGCGCACCTGCTCGACTCCACTGCCGCGATAGATTCCGTCGACCGAACAGCCGTCACGGCAAACACCGGTTCGGCGTCGAGCGAGGCCCACCTCACGATTCCCCCGGTCGTCACCGCCGCCCTGCGCTCGCACGGACCCGCGGCAACCCGGCGGCGCTATACCCGAGCCCTGACCCCACCACTCCTCGCGGCGGCCGTGCTCATCGTGTTTTCCCTGGCAGGCGTGACGATTCCGGCTTGGATATGGGCCCTGGTGGTGATCGCGGCCGCGATCGCCACGGCACTGGCATGGGATCGTGCCCGGGGCCTCGGTCACGCCGCCATCCCAGCCCGCGGCGACAATCCGACCTGGTTGATCACCCGCAGTGGCTCCCTGGACCGCGACCGCGATTGCCTGGAAGGGCCCGGCATAATCGGCTGGACGGTCCGCCAATCCTGGTTCCAGCGCCGCGTCGGCCTGGCCACCATCACCGCCGCCACCGCGGCGGGCAAGAAGCGGTACCGGGTGATCGACATCCCCATCGATCAAGCCTGGCCCCTCATCGACGCTGTCACCCCCGGTCAACTCGGAAGCCGTTGAGCCACAACCGGAGTGACTCCGGCGAGGGCGCACGCGTGGCGGCGCGATCGAACGATTCACCGCCGTGGGTGCGCACTCGCGGGGACGATTCTCACCACTGGCCGGGCTGGTACTCACCGCCGGTCATACCGGCGATCACATTGAGCCGATTCCAGGCATTGATCGTGGCGATGAGGGAGATCAGCGCACCGATCTGATCATCGTCGTAGTTCTTGCGCACCTGAGCCCAAGTGTCCTCGGAGATACCGGGATTGGCGTCCGCCAGCCGGGTGCCCTCCTCGGTCAGGGCCAGTGCAGCGCGCTCGGCGTCGGTGAAGACCGAGGATTCCTTCCACGCGGCGACCATGGCCAGCCGGACCGGAGTCTCACCGGCGTGGGCGGCATCCTTGGTGTGCATATCCAGGCACATCCCGCAGCTGTTGATCTGCGAGGCGCGGATCTTGACCAGTTCCTGGGTGGCCTTGGGCAGGGTGGACTCGTCGACGACGCGGGCCGCGGTCACCAGGCGCTTGTTGAACTTGGCGGCGACTTCATTCTGGTACAGGGCGAAGCGGGTCATTGTTCTGCACTCTCTCTCGGGTTCTTGTTGACTACACAGGAAGGACGACGCAGCCCGCACAGGTGTGACATCGATGTCGGATGTAATTTTCTATTCACAACCGATTAAGTATCTTTCAGCAGCTCGAAGGCGGAAAAAGTAAGCAGAGATTTCCTCCCCGTGGTAGAAATCTTCGAGGTTTACGAAGGGGATTCGGTATGGAACCAACGGCCCAGCAGCGGGCAGCGCTCGGAATGATCTGCGATACGTTCCTGCCCGGGGACGGGCTCACCCTGCCCGCCGCGACGGAGCTCGGGACGGTCGAGACGATCTTCCGGATTCTGGGCCGCAATCCGCGCGTGGCGGAGCAGAAGCAGCTGGCCACCCTGCTCGGGCTGTGGGATTCGCGAATCACCGGGCTGCTCACCGGTAATGGGCCGCGTAAGTTCTCCACGCTGTCACAGCAGCAGCGGGAGAAGGCACTGCTCAAACTCGGCGACTCCGGCCTTGCCCCGGTACGGGCCATCTTCCAGGCGCTCAAACAGGCTGCGCTGCTGGCCTACAACGTCACACCGGGGCCGACCGGTACCAATCCGCTGTGGAAGGAGATCGGGTACCCGACTCCGACCGGGCCGCTACAGGGCGCCCCGCAACCGGCGTTGAAGCCCCTGCGATTCACCGAATCCACCACGCTCACTTGCGATGTCGTCATTATCGGATCGGGTGCGGGCGGCGGTACGGCCGCCGCGGTCCTCGCCGCAGCCGGACTCGATGTGGTGGTCCTGGAACGCGGAGACTACTACGACGACCGGGATTTCGGTGCGGGTGAACTGAACGCGCTCACCAGCCTGTACGCGCCCGGCCCCGCCGGATCGGCCGAAGGGCAGATCACCCTGGTCGCCGGGGCCTGCCTCGGCGGCGGCACCGTCGTCAACTGGAGTACCGCACTGCCGACCCCCGATGCCGTACGGCAGGAGTGGGCCGAGCTGGGTGTACCCCAGTTCGCCGAGGCCGAATACGGTGATGCCCTCGATGTGGTGTCCGAGCGGCTCGGTGTCACCGGCGACAAGTCACCGCTGTCCCCGCGTGACGGGATTCTGGAGCGCGGCGCGCAGGCGCTCGGCTGGGATGTGGATACCCTGCCGCGCAATGTCTCCGATGCCTGCGACGCCGGAATCGAGTGCGGCCGTTGCGGTTACGGCTGCCGGCTAGGTGCGAAGCAGTCGGTCACCAAGACCTGGCTCGGCGATGCGGCCGGACACGGCGCGCGACTGGTCGTCGATGCGAATGTGCGGCGCATCGAGGTGAAAAACGGTCGTGCCGAAGCGGTTTCGGCCCTCACCTCAACCGGTGCCGAGATCAAGGTGGCGGCCCGCGCGGTCGTCGTGGCCGCCGGTGCCATCCAGACACCCGCCCTGCTGCAACGCTCCGGGCTGCAGAACAAGAATATCGGCCGTCACCTGCGCCTGCATCCCGCGGCCGCGGTATTCGGCGTCTTCGAGGAGGAGATCCGCCCCTGGGAGGGTGGTCTGCAGACCCGAATCAGCCGCCACCACGCCGATTTGGATGGCAAGGGCTACGGCGTCATCTATGAGACCGGCCCGATTCATCCCGGCCTCGCCACCGGTTTCATGAACTGGCGGGGTGCGGCGGATCATCGTGCCACCATGCTGGATTTCGCCCGCTCCAATGCCGTCGGCATCATCACCCGCGACCGCGACTCCGGCACGGTGGAGATCGACAAGACCGGTGAGCCGATCGTGAAGTACAAGCTGTCCGATTACGACGCGAATCATCTGCACACCGGAATCGCCGGTGCCGCACAGATTCTGGAGGCCGCGGGCGCGCACCGCATCTTCTCCGGACATCAGGCCGGGGTCGGCTACGAACCCGGCGTGCGCGGCTCACACGCCGAATTCGAAGCCGCCTGCAAGGCAGCGGGTTACGGTCCCGGGCAGTGCTCCATGGGCGCGCTGCACATTATGGGTTCGGCGCGCATGGGTGGTTCGGCGGAGATCTCGGCGACCAATCCCGACGGCGCCACCTGGGAAGTGGCCAATATCGTGGTGGCCGACGGCTCCAGCTTCCCGACCGCGCCGGGCGTCAACCCCATGGTGTCCATCGAGGCCATCGCCTATATGACCGCCGAACGCCTTGCCGCACAACTGAGCTGACCGCACCGGCTCAGAGCGACCGGATGCCCTCCAGCACCGCGGTCAGCAATCCCATATCGGAGGTGCTGCCCGTGGGCGGCGGGGGCATACGGAAGACCAGCCGACCGTCGTCGATCAGATCGCCGATGAGCACCTTGGTCACCGCGAGCGGCAGACGCAGATGCGCCGCCACCTCCGCCACCGAGATCGGATTCCGGCACATGCGCACGATGTCGGCGTACTCGGGTTCGGTACGCCACATCGAAGTGCCGCGCTGTGCGTCGACCAACTGCGTGGTCATGCTCAGCTCCGGGCGTTCGACACCGCCCCGGCCGCGGGTCACCGCGAAGAGCCGGACCAGCGGACCGGAATCCTCTTCGTACCAGTGTTCGCGCGGCTCGTTCATGGCCGTTGCGAGCCGCCCGCGTGACTGGGCTGCGCCCCCGGGCGGATCGGCTCGACGGACAGATGGGTGCCGACGCGCTGCACGGTCTGATTCATCTCGAATGCCACCAGACCCATATCCGCGTGCTCGGACGCCAGCAGCGCCAGACAGGCGTTCTCGCCCGCGGCGGTGATGAACAGCACCGCCTCATCCAGCTCGACCACGGTTTGGCAGACGCCGCCCGCCCGGAAGTGATGCCCGGCCGACCGCGCCAGACTGTGCAGCGCCGAGGCCATCGCACCGAAACGCTCTGCGTCCGAACGTTGTTGACCCGAGGAGAAGCCGAGCAGCAGGCCGTCGGTTGAGAGCAGCACCGCCTCGCGCGCATCGGTCAGCCCATTGACCAATTCGTCGAGCAGCCAGCTCAGATCGATTCGCTGGAAGGTGGTCATTGTGGTCCTCTCTCGGATTCCGGGCGCACCGCACGGCCCTGGCGGGTGCCCTTGGCAATGGCGCTCATGAGATTTCGGGCCTCATCGGCGGTGCGCTTACGCGGTGGTGCGGGAGCCACCGGTTCGGCCGCGGCCTGGGCCTCGGCTTCGGCCGTACGGCTGCGGCGCGGCAGATCCGGACGCACTTGCGGGGACTGCGCGAGATCGGTGTACGTGCCGGGCCGGTCCGGGTTCGACTCCGCGCCGGCCGCGTACGAGGCGGAGAGCGCGTTCGGCCCCGGCTCCCGCGTCCGGAGGCTCGGTCGCGGCAGCGCCGGAAGCTGTTCGGTCCGAACGGCATTCGACCACTCGTGCCGCAGGCCATTGCGCGGTTCGGGCGAGCCCTGCGGTGCTGCGGGCATCTCATGGCGGGGCGGTCCGGCGGCCTCGAGCACCGCCGACGGGATGAGCACTACCGCGCACACACCGGCGTACTCGGATTCGGCGAGTCGCACCGATATCCCGTGCCGCCCGGCCAGTTTCGCGACCACGAACAGACCCAGCCGGGTATCGCCGGAGAGGGTGGCCACGCTGAAGTCCGGCGGATTCGCCAGCAGCGCATTGCGTTCGGCGAACTCCGCCTCGGACATGCCCAGACCCTGATCGATGATCTCGACCGCGACGCCCCGGCCCACCACCACCGCTGACACCGTGACCTGCGCCTCCGGCGGCGAGCAGGCCGTGGCATTGTCCATGAGCTCGGCCAGCAGATGGATCACATCGGCCACCGCGTGCTTGGACACCCACGCCTCGGGCAGCCGCCCGGTCTGAATTCTGGTGTAGTCCAAGCTCTCCGCGACCGCACCGCGCACCAGATCGATGAGCGCCACCGGATTACGCCAGCGCCGCCCCGGCTTTTCACCACCCAGAATGATCAGGTTCTCGGCATTGCGGCGGGCCCGGGTCGCGAGATGATCGAGCTGGAACAGCAATTCGAGCTGATCGCTGTTCTTCTCCTCGCGTTCGGCGCGATCCAGCAGACCGAGCTGCCGGTGCACCACCACCTGGCTGCGATGGGCGATGTTGAGGAAGACTGCATTGATACCGGCGCGGGTGCGCGCCTCACCGACCGCCGCCGATACCGCCACCACATGCGCACGGTTGAAGGCCGCGGCGACCTGGCCGAGCTCATCGGTGCCGAAGTCCAGGCGCGATACCTCGGCGGCGGCATCGATCTCCTTGCCCGCACCGAGCGCGGCGATCATGCCGGGTAGCCGCTCATCGGCCAATTCCAGTGTGTCGCGGCGCAATCGGCGCATACGGCCGATGAAGCGGTTGGCCAGCACCAGCGCGGCGATGAAAGCCAGTGTGGCAATGACCAGTACGACGGCACCGCCGAGCAGGGAATCGCGGGTGGCATCGTCACCCTGATGGCGCGCGGTCACGTGCGCGTCGCGGCTCTGGTCCTCCCACAGCCGCTGTAGCGCGGTATTGACCTGACCGGAGGCACGCTGCCATTCCTCCAGGCCCACCGGCAGCGGAGCCGGTTCCGCCGCGGTCTTGGTATCGCGAGCCTCGGCCGAACTCTCCGCGGTATCGGCGCTTTCGCTGACCGGACCGCGCAACAACAACGCATCCTGCATCTCGGTGACCTGCTGCCAGGCCGCACCGGCGGTGATCGCGTTGAGCTGATCGAGCCGCACGCCTTTGAGCACCGTCGCCGAATACGCCACCTCGGAACGGAATTCACCGACGCGGCGACCGAACTCGAGCAACTGGGCATCCGGGAACTCACCGGTGGTCAGCGCCACCGCACCGATGGTGTCGGCCTGGGAGAGCGCCTCCGCCGCACGCAATTGCTCCACGGCATAACCCAATTCGATGCCGATCTTGGCATTCGGCGCGACCCGGGCCGCGAGCATGGACGCGGCGATGATGGTGCCGATCACCTGGGTGAAGAAGCCGAAGATCTGTTCGGGTTGGGCCTGCATGGCATCCACCCCGCTACGCAGAGTGGGCACCATCTCGAAGAGTTTGTTGTACGCCTCGATATCGCTCGCCGAACCGTCCGGATTCAGTTCGCGGGCCGCGTCACCCTTGGATATGACGACGGCCAGCGCCTCATCGGAGTGCTTGCGCGCGGGGATCAGCTCCGCGATGGCGTCGGTATCGCCGGCCAGGCGCAGCACCGAGAGCCGCCGCTCCTCCTCGAAGGCCGAGACCATGAGAATCGCGGGAGTTGTGGTGCTGCTTGCCAGTTCGGCCCACTGCTTGGCCTCCTGCGCGGATTTGACCAGGTAGATTGCCGCGCCACCGCCGATGGCCAGCAGGGTGACGCTGGAGATGAGCACGATGGAGAGCAGCCGAACCCGGATACCCACCCATCCACGGACTCCGCGCCCCACCGAATTGGTCTGCCTGCCAACCGATTTGCGCAGATTCTGCCAGCTGCCCACCGAAATCTTCCCGCTCCCGAACGCTGCCGCGCCCCATATCATGCCGAACCACCCGAAATGAGCTGTTCGTCATGCTTCCTCGATCGAGAGAGTAACGGAAAGATCCCGAATCGACTACAGCTTCAAATCATTTCGAAGGCTAATGAGGTAGCGGTGGATTCACCATGGCATACGGGTCACACCAGCGGTCGGGTACGGCCGCAGACCTCGACCATCATCACAGCACGCCGAAATTGGCACGAATCACATTGTCCGCATCGACCTTTCGCTTCAGTACCCGCAGTCGCTCGAGGGTCTCGGTTTCGAAGGCCGCCGCCGCGGACTCCCCCGGAGCCAGGAACGTGTACGGCTTCGAACCACTGATATGCGCGCCGAGTGCCTCGACCAGCGCCTGCTGCTTGGCTGTCACCTGATCGCGCAGCTCCGGAATGCCGAGGCCGAGCAGGTACACCGCGTACGGCTCGGTCAGCGGCCCGCGCGCACCCGCACCGGGCAGGGCCAGCGCACCACCGAGATGGCGGACCTGGATATTCAGCAGCGGGGCGACGGTATCGCCGAGCAGCACCCGCACGGTCTCGTCGTCGAGATCGGTGAGCAGTTCGGCGCGGGATATGGAGGGGCTGGGCGCGATCGGCTCCGAGGTGATATCGCCGAGATCGGCCACCGACATGACCGCGCGGGTATCGGAGACCGCGCCCTCGACTCCGTCGAGGGCCGCGACCAGCGCGCGTCCCCGCGCCGGATCACCGAGGTAGGCGACATCCAGGGCCACCATCTCCGGGGCCTGCGGGAACCGGAACCGGTGGAACCATACCGACAGCTCATCGGGGGCCTGAGAGGTCAACCGCCGGAACAACTCCCACACCTCACGGGTACGCGTGCCCGGCCAGACCACCCGCCCGCCGTACAGTCCCGGCGCGGGGAACAGGTCGACCTCCAGCGCGGTCACCACACCGAAATCTCCGCCGCCACCGCAGAGCGCCCACAGCAACTCCGGATCGCTGTCGGCGGTCACGCGCACCGGATCGCCGTCGGCGTTCACAATCTCCAAGGCGCGCACCGCGTTCGACGCCCAACCATATTTGCGGCCGAACCAGCCCAAACCGCCGCCGAGCGTGTACCCGGTCACCCCGACCACCGGATTACTGCCAGCCAGCCCGGTCAGTCCGTGCTCGGCGGCCGCGGCCTGCACCTGCCCCCAGTCGGCTCCGGCGGCGACCAGCGCCACCCGCGCCTCGACATCGATGGACACCGAATCGAGCTGTCCGGTGCGCAGCAGGATCGCGCCCGCGATATCCCCGGTCGCACCGTGCCCGGTCGGCTGGGTGACCACGAATCCTCCGGTATCACGAGCGAATCGCACGACCGCCGCGACATCCCCGACCGTGGCGGCCTCGACCACCGCTGCCGGGCGCTGTTCCACCGCGGTATTCCACGGCGTGGTCGCCTGCTCGAAATCCGCGTCACCGGGTGTCAGTACCCGGCCCCGAACCCGTGTGCGCAGCTCCTCGAAACCCATTGTCGCTTCTCGCTTCCGTTGGTCTTGATCGGTTGTCAACAAGACGAAGCAGGCGGAGCAAGTGTGACCGTGGGGCGAAACCAGCGCTATTCGCCCCGGTAGCCGTCCAGATCCAGGCGGATGGTGAGCAATTGGGTGCCGAAACGCTCGATGGCATTGCGGGTCGACTGCTGTCGCCAGCCCGCCAATCGCGCCCGGGCGTCATCCTCGGGCAACAGGGTGGCCACGGCCGGATACCAGCGCCGCCGATACCGCACTCGAATCTTGGGCTGCGCGGCGATATTGGCGACATAACCGGCGCGTCGACCGTGCTCGGAGACCACCCACAGCGCGGTGCCGTCGGGATTCACACCCACCACGCTCACCCGGCGCTTACCGGTTCTACGACCGTGCGTCTCCAGCAGCGCATGATCGGCGATCAGCCCGGCCGAGACCAGGGCGCGCATCGGCGGATTGATCAGATACCGCTGAATAATCCTGACCCGCTGGAACTTTCGGGCCGCATCGATCTCGCCGGACATGGCGTCTCCTTCGCTGGGCAGCACATCCGAAGCATGCCACCGCGATGCCGGACCCGGTTAGCGCACGGCCTTGATCTCATGCGCGTAGCGGGCGGTCGCGCGCCAATACAGGTACAACCCCGCCGGCACCAGTCCGCACAGCAGCAGCGCCATGGTCGGCCAATCGCTGATGAGCAGCGCGTCACCACCTGGTCCGCTGCTGGCGCACACCAGGAAGCCGAGCGTCCACACCGTCAACGGAATGATCATGACCGGAATGCGCTGACTCACCACCGACATGCCCATCACCAGCAGCACATTCACCACACCCGCGACCAGCGCGGTGATCGGCAGCGCGATCGCCCCGGCCGTGGTGGCGGTCGAGGCCAGCGGCGCGGCGGCGGCCAGCACCGGCTGACTGGTCGGCACATGCGCGTGACCGGCGTAGATCGGCAGGTAGAACACCTCGAGCACCAGCGTGATCAGCGCGTCCACCGTCAGGAAGAGCGCGATGGCGATGGTGACCCAATTCGGTGCGGGCACGCTGGCCGCGCGCGGGGAGTCACCCGGGCGAGCTCCGACGGCGGCCGTCACGGCACCGGCGGGAAGCCGAGCAGGGTCAGTAGGTGACTCTGCATATCGACGAATCCGTACAGCACCGACAGATACAGCTCGTGCTGCGCCTGGAAGTTGGGGCGCTGGCTCTCGACGAACGCCGCGATCGCGTTTTGCAAGTCCCAGTTGTACATGGCTCAGTGTCTCATCTCGATCGACTGTGAAACGGGTGCGCCGGGCAATCCGGCGAACAGATCATGCTCCTGACCGTCGGCACCGACCGGACCGCGCTGCCCACGCACCAGAATGTAGTGCTCCTCCGGCAGCACCGGCTGGGCGATATTGTTCGACAGCGCGAACTCGCGGCCGGACGGCGCGACCGTCACCTGGGTGGCGTGTGCGCGCAGGGCCGCGCGTTTGGCGGCGAGGGAATCGGCGATATCCACCGTGGTGGTGACGGATTCATGTGGCACACAGGCCAATTCGCCCGCGTGCGGCAGTCGCCAGCCGGGCGGCAGCGCACCGGGCAGCTGATCCACCGTGCGGCGCTTGAGCGCCTCGGTGTGCATGGCGAGGGTGGCGCCGTCGGTGACCGTCCAGTAGACCTTCGGCACTTCCCAACCCCACTCGGACGCGGAATCGACTGCGGCCATGGTGATTTCGTGCGCGCGAAGATGATCCGGATGACCGTAGCCGCCGCGCGGGTCATAGCCGACGACCACATCGGGACGCAGCTCCAGCAGGATCTGGACCAGCGCGTCCACCGCCTCCTGACCGGATTTCACGAAGGCGCGCGGATTCCGCGCCGCGGGTGTCCCGGCCATGCCGGAGTCCCGCCAGCGGCCCGCACCACCCAGGAAACGCGGCGGCGCGGCGGCCAATTCGCCCAGGGCCCTGGTCAATTCGAGAATCCGGAAGCCGCCCAGCTGATCGGCCTGATCGGCGACCAGGCGCGCCCACTCGTCACCGATGACCTCACCCTCCTCACCGAGGGTGCAGGTCACCACGGTCACCGGAATACCCCGCCGCCGATAGTGCGCGATGGTGCCGCCGGTGGTGATGGACTCGTCATCGGGGTGCGCGTGCACCAGCAGCAGCCCGCCCTGCCCCCGCGCCCCTCGATCCGCCGCGGTCATGGCAGCCGCCGCCAGTTCGCGGCATCGGCGAAGACGCCGGTCTGGATGGCGCCGCTCAGCGAGACGCCGTCCACCCGCGGTCCGGCCGCGGCCACCTGCGTGTCCTGCACGATCGGCAGCACCGTCGCCAGATTCCAGAGCGCGGGTTCGGAGTCGCCGATCACCTTGCCGACATCGATACCGCGCAGCGCGGTATCGATACCCGGCTGCAGGACCGGATCGCAGACACCCGAAAGATTGGACGGCGCCTTCTTCGCGGCATCGGCGACGGTGTTGTCGGTGGTCGTGTCGGAGGCATCCGGGACCGGTACCGGCGGGCAGCCGTAGCGCGAGGCCAGCGCGGTCGCCGGATCGGCGCCCGCGTACTCCCAGCCGACGATCGCGTCCACCCCGGCATCGGTGGTGTCCTTGCCGTACAGCTGTGCGGCGGCGACACTGCGCACGATCACATCGATTCCGGCACTGCGCAATTGGTCGGCGGCGGTATTGGCGACCGCCAGCGTCGCGGAATCGTTCTCGACCGCGCCGATCCGAATGGTCAGCGTCTTACCGTTCTTGGCGATCGGACGCGGTTGCGGCGCGGGCGAAGTCGGCGACTGCGATACCGAAGGCTCCGGTCCCCGGCCATATCCGGCCTCGTTGAACAGGCCGTACACCTCTTCATTGCTCAACCGTGGCGGCTGCGTCGCGGCATAGCCCGGGTCCGACGGTGCCAGCACCTGCGCGCGCACCGGCTCCACCCAGCTGCCGGTCTGCGCGCCGACCGTGGCCAGCAACACCGGATCCAGCAGGCCGAGCACGGCTTTGCGCACCCGTGCATCCGCCAAATCACCTGTGCGGCCGTTCAATACGAGCTGCATCTCCCGGGATTGCGCCTGAATCGCGGTACGCACCGAGGGAATCGCCGCCAACTGCGCCTGCAAGGCGACCCCACCGTGCACCAGCGCCATCTGCGCGTCCCCGACCCGCAGCGACTCCGCCACCTGTGCGGGAGTTCCACCGCGCCGCAGCAGGATCTGATCCGGCACCGCGGGCTTACCCCAGTACCGGTCATTGCGCTCGAGCAGAATCTCCTCGCGACCGCGATCGGCCTGCTTGATGCGGAACTGGCCGCCCGAGATGCGAATGGTGTCCACCAGGCCCTGCTCGAACCCGGAATCCTTCACCAGATGCTGCGGCAGCAGATCGGTGAACAACTGCCGCCAGGCCGGATACTCCTCGCGCAGAGTGACGGTGACGGTCTTACCGCCCGCGGAGGAGCTCACATCCGAAATCAGCCGATACCCGGCCGGATCCACCACACCCGGCTGCGTAATCATCTGCTGCCAAAGGTATTTGAAGTCCTCGGCGGCAATGGGAGCGCCATCGGACCAGGACGCCTCGTTCTTGATCTGATAGGTGATGGTGAACGGCTCCTGCGAGGTCACATCCGCCGAAACCATCAGCGCCGGATCCAGCACCCAATCCGCGCCACCCGGTACCACCGGATTCGGCACCGACCGGAACGGACTCGGCAGCACCATCGAGGAGACCGCCGACGCCGCGGGCGAAAGCTGCGACCGCAGATGCGGATTGAACCCGATACCGATGTCATCCACCGCGACGACGATCGAATTCTTCCCCGGC
Source organism: Nocardia sp. NBC_01503 (assembly GCF_036327755.1). Taxonomy (NCBI): domain Bacteria; kingdom Bacillati; phylum Actinomycetota; class Actinomycetes; order Mycobacteriales; family Nocardiaceae; genus Nocardia; species Nocardia sp. NBC_01503. The sequence goes on along the minus strand of NZ_CP109596.1, from coordinate 3,851,933 downwards.
TTGGCGGGCTGCGTCTTCGGGCTGTCGGTGGACTCGATGGGCGGTGGCGGATTCGCGGTGCAGCCGGTCGCGACCGCCAAGAGGGTCGCGACCATCAAAAGCACCACGCGCAAGGATGCGCGCACACCGGCCCCCGTTCTCACTGTGCCCAATTTGCCCTCCGCTTCGCTCCGGGCGGGTTCGCGGCCCTTTGAGGCTCGGTTCTTCACTCCTCCGCTCAGTCGCTGCGCTCCCTCGCTCCGTCGCTCCAGAACCGAGCCGGGCCGCGAACCTTGACGGTCATGGCACCCGGATCGTGTGCATCGCGATCGTAGGCGATTCCAAGACGCCGAACTCCCCCCGCCCCGAGTCGCGGCCCGCCCCGGTTCTGGACTGAGTGGAGCGGGGGAGCGAAGCGGAGGAGCGGAGGGAGGGAAGAACCGGGGTCACGAGGGCCGCGACCCGCCGCAGCGAAGCGGAGGCAGATATTACAGCGACAGATATTACTGCGCGGCGCGGTCGCGGGCCTTCTTACGGGAGAGCTCGCGGCCACGCTCGGTCGCGCCCAGGATCAGCTTGCGGACGCGGACGACCTCGGGGGTGACCTCGACGCACTCGTCGTCGGTGCAGAACTCCATGGCCGCTTCCAGGTCCAGGTGCAGCGGCTTGGCCAGGGTCTCGAAGACGTCGGCCGTGGCGGACCGCATATTGGTCAGCTTCTTCTCACGGGTGACGTTGATGTCGAGGTCCTCGGCACGCGGGTTGATGCCCACGACCATGCCCTCGTAGGTGTCGGCGCCCGGCTCCACGAAGAACTGGCCGCGGTCGGCGAGCTGGATCATGGCGAACGGGGTGACCGAACCGGCACGGTCCGACACCAGCGAACCGGTGTGGCGGGCGCGGATCTCGCCGGCCCACGGTGCGTAACCGTCGAAGATGGCGTTGGCGATACCGGTACCGCGGGTCTCGGTGAGGAAGTCGGTACGGAAGCCGATCAGACCGCGCGAGGGGACGATGAACTCCATGCGCACCCACCCGGCGGAGTGGTTGCTCATCTGGACCATCTTGCCCTTGCGGGCGGCCAGCAGCTGGGTGACGGCGCCCAGGTACTCGTCCGGGCAGTCGACGGTGAGCTCTTCGTAGGGCTCGTGCATCTTGCCGTCGACCATCTGGGTGACCACCTGCGGCTTGCCGACGGTCAACTCGAAGCCTTCGCGGCGCATCTGCTCGACCAGGATGGCGAGCGCGAGCTCACCACGACCCTGCACCTCCCAGGCGTCCGGGCGGCCGATGTCGAGCACCTTCAGCGAGACGTTGCCGATCAGTTCCTTGTCGAGGCGGTCCTTCACCATGCGGGCGGTCAGCTTGTGACCGGACACGCGACCCACCAGCGGCGAGGTGTTGGTGCCGATGGTCACCGAGATGGCGGGCTGGTCAACGGTGATGCGCGGCAACGCGACCGGGTTCTCGACGTCGGCGAGGGTGTCGCCGATCATGATCTCCGGGATGCCCGCGACGGCGACGATGTCACCGGCGATGGCCTCTTCACCGGGCTTGCGCTCGACGCCGACGGTCTGCAGCAGCTCGGTGATCTTGACGGTCTTATTGCCCTCGGGGGTCATCCACGCCACGTTCTGGCCCTTGCGCAGGGTGCCGTTGTGAATGCGGACCAGGCCGATACGGCCGAGGAACGGGGAGGCGTCGAGGTTGGTGACGTGCGCCTGCAGCGGTGCGTCCTTATCGCCCTTGGGGGCGGGGACGTACTTCATCAGGACCTCGAACAGCTCGTCGAGGTTGTCCGCGGCGGGCGCGGTGCCGTTCTCGGGGCGGGCGGTGGAGGCCTTGCCCTCACGGCCCGAGGCGTACAGCACCGGCAGATCGAGGGCGAGCTCGGCGGCTTCGGAGGCTTCGTCATCCAGATCGGAGGCGAGGTCCAGCAGCAGATCGTGCGACTCCTCGACGACCTCTTCGATACGGGCGTCCGGACGGTCGGTCTTGTTGACCACCAGGATGACCGGCAGCGAGGCAGCGAGGGCCTTGCGCAGTACGAAGCGGGTCTGCGGCAGCGGCCCCTCGGAGGCGTCGACGAGCAGGACGACACCGTCGACCATGGACAGGCCGCGCTCGACCTCACCACCGAAGTCGGCGTGGCCGGGGGTGTCGATCACGTTGATCACCGTCAGCGAGCCATCGGCATTGTGCCGGTGCACCGCGGTGTTCTTCGCGAGAATGGTGATGCCCTTCTCGCGCTCCAGGTCTCCGGAGTCCATCACTCGGTCGACGAGCTCGGCGCGCTCGGCAAACGCCCCGGACTGACGCAACATGGCGTCGACCAGTGTTGTCTTGCCGTGGTCGACGTGCGCCACGATGGCGACGTTACGGAACTCGACAGACGACACGTTAGATTCCTCCTGGTGCAAAGGGTTGGCCCGACCCGGCGGGTCATGCATGGGGAAGTAGTTGATTCCACCGGGCATGCGGCGAGCTACACACTACCGTTCGACATAACTCACACGTTTAACGCACCCGAGTTAGGTTAAGCTAACCAACATGGGCAAGGTGAAGGCGAAGGACGTTTCCAGTCTGAAGCCGAAGAGAAAATGCTGCCGCAAGAAGACGCGGTGCGTGAAATGCCCCGTGGTCATCATGCGCATGAAGAAGCTCGAAGCCTCGGGCTGCTGCGGCAAGAAAGAGCTCAAGAAGGGCCTCAAAGCCGCCCGCGCGGCGTGAATTCCACAGGCGCGCTGCCGAAATCCGCGCGCCCGCGCCGCCCCGGGAGTACACCGGAGGCATGACTCCCGCACCGCTCTCCGAAGCAGAGATCGCCAAGGCGCTCACCGAACTCCCCGACTGGACCCGCACCGGGCAGAGCATCTCCCGCACCGTCGAGGCCGCGTCATTCCTGGCCGGGATCGAACTGGTCCGCCGAGTCGCGGTCGCCGCCGAGGCCGCCAACCATCATCCGGATATGGATATCCGCTGGCGGCGCGTCACCTTCACGCTCTCCACCCATGACGCCAATGGCCTCACCGCGCTGGATGTGGCTCTTGCGCATGAGATCGATCGACTGGACGCACAGAGTTAGCGCTGTATCTACGCGGCGCGAGCAGGGCCCTGCGTGGTTACGCAGGCTGCCGCCTCCGGGCCTGACTGCTCACGCCGGCCCGCCCACGCCACCCAGACATAGAAGATCAGCACGCCGATCACATCAACCGCGGCCAGCCAGGACAAGATGCCCGGCCGCGAAATGGTCCAAATGGAAGTCTGGAAATGCGAGAGCAGCCACGGCACTCCGATAACCGTGGTAACCAGCCAGTACCCGGCCACCAGGCGCGCGCCCGCGGCCTCGCGCATCGGACCGTAGAGCAGCCACAGCACGACCGGAATCAACCAGATCCAATGGTGTGACCAGGAAATCGGCGACACCATCAAACCGAACAGCTGCACGATGAGCAGCGTGCCCAGCCGGTCGTCTTTGGCCAGCGCGCGCCAGGCCAGCACCGCGAGTACGGCCGTGACCAGCACCGCCGCGAGCCACACCGGCCCGGAGACCACATCGTGGCCGAGGATGCGGCTGAGCGCGCCGCGCAGTGACTGGTTCACCGACGACCCGACCGGGCCGATCCGGGTGGCGTCACCGAGCAGTTCGGTGAAGTACTTGCGCGTCTCATCGGGAGTGATCAGGTAGGTCAGCCCGATGGTGCCGAAGAACACCACCCCCGACCACACCGCCGCGAGCCAACGTCGCCGCGCCACGAAATACAGGCCGGTGACAGCGGGCGTCAGCTTCACCCCCGCGGCCGCGCCGACCAGCGTGCCGGACACCCACCAGCGGGCGCTGCGCACGGCGAGCATGGCGATCAACACCAGGAAGACATTGACCTGGCCGTAGTCCAGGGTGGTGCGCACCGGTTCGAGCCACAGGCCGACAGCGGTCCACGCCACCGCGACGGTGCGCCAATGTTGTTCGCGTAGTGCGTCTTTCCCGAGAATCAGCTCCAGCGCGAGCCACACCACGCCGAACAGCGCGGCCATGGTCGCGAGCAGCCAGGCGATGGCGACAACGGAGAACGGCAGGAAGTGCAGCGGATAGAACACCAGCGCCGCGAACGGCGGATAGGTGAAAGGCAGCGGAAAGTCCGGTGTCTTACTGGAGTCGGTGTAATCGAAGAGGTTGCCGCTACCCAGCGCGGCCGAACCATCCACATAGACGTGCAGATCGACGAAGTTCATGCCATTCGGCAGGAAGAGCACCCAGGCGAGGCGGACCAGCACCGAAATACCAAGTGCCGCGGCTGCCAGTCGGAAGTGTCGGTTCACGGCGGGACTTTCAGCTCGGGCGACAGGCCTCGACAAGCCTAGTCGTACGGGGAAATGTGCCGTGCGGCATGCTCCCCCTGCTGTAACATTTGCATCACTGACAACATCAGTAACACCGCTTCCGGTCCGCTGTTCGATAGCGTTACTTGATGCAGGACGCCAAGATCACTCCGTGGCTGTACAACCGGGCAGCACGGTCCCTAGAGTGGCGCGGAAGCGATGTCTCCATCGCCGCTAGATGCACCCGAAGGTAAGGACGGCTACACCAGTGCTTCGCACCCGAGGATCGCGGTTCGCAATGTCCGCAGTCGCCCTGGCCGCCTGCGCCACCGTGGCCGTGCCCACCACTGCGTTCGCCAAGCCGGCGCCCGCGCCCGCGCAGACCACGGCGTCCATTCCGATGATTCCCGAAGGCGTTTCGGTCGACGCGCTCGCTTCGCTGATTCCCGCCATCATCGGTGCCGCCGCCGGACCCGCGGATATCGCGGCTCCCGGCCCGCAGACCGCCATTCTCGATCAGGCCAAGCAGATCCTGGCCACGCTGAACCTGCCGCAGTCGGTCAAGGACACGCTGAACAAGATCATCACCTTCCTGGACGGCAGCGGCGGCGGTGGCCCGGACATCCCCCAGGACGGCCCGGTCATCGCCCAGTTCCTGTGGCCGACCATCGGTAAGGGCTGCATCGGCTCCGGTGCGGATTCGGTGGGCACCGCGCTCGCCGTGCCCGGCCCGGCCCAGCTGCCGCCGCCCGGACCCGTTGCGGGACAGACCGGTTTCGTCTTCACCGCGCTCGGCACCAAGCGGCCCACCGAGATTCAGACCCCGCCGATGACCGTGCAGTGGCTGAACCTGGACACCCGCGTGAGCGGTGTCGTCAACCTGACCGATGAGGCCAAGATCAATCCGGATGGCCCGGCCACACTGTCGGCCATCGTCAACACCGGTGCCGGACGCGTCGTCGCCGTGGTCTCGGGTTCGCTGACCACCCAGGCGGATGCCGAATCCCAGCCCATCACCTGCTCGTTCCTGCCGACCATCGGATTCTTCACGGTCTGAGGACAATCCGCTGTCAGCTGAGAATTCCGCCCCTGTTCCTCCCCGGCGCCAAGCCGGGCCGGGACAGGGGCGAAGTCTTTCTTGATCAAGGCCGACTGTGGTAGACCGGCAGGTATGGCCGCTGATAACTCCGCCCTGCGGGGCCTGAAGTCGCGCCGATCGATTCTCTCGATTCGCTCGGAGGGATCGATCCTGTCGATCGGCTCGGCCTATTCGATTCTGTCCATCGGAAGTATCGGGTCGGTGCTGTCCATCGGCTCCGCCGGATCCTTCGGCTCACTCATCTCATCGGCGTCGTTCGGCAGTATCGGATCGGCCTTCTCGGGTCTGTCCCGCTGGTCGATCTTCTCGTGGATGGGTGACCGCCAAGCCTTCTCCGGGGGTGACGACGACGCGGTCGATCATCACCGCACCTTGCGTGTAGTCCCCGACGAGCCGGATCTGCTGGAAGATCCGACCTTCCACAGCCAGACCTAGCGGATCGCTACCACCATTGGCCGTACTGGGGTGCGAGTACGGCGTTGACGTCGACTCCGATGCCGTCCAGCGAGCGCTTGTCGATCTCGAACTGGTGCAGGTTCGCGTCGGGGTGGACGTAGCCCTTCGGGGTGCCCCAATTGTGTTGCCAGAAATAGGAACCCAGGCCCGCGTCGCGAATCGAGTCGATGGTCGGCGAGTTGGCGTAGACGCCGACGCGCTCGCGGCCCAGGACCGTCTCCCAACCCCGTAGATAGGGCTCGATCATACTGTCGAAGTCGGCGTCGTCGGGATTGTCGTCGATGGAGGCGTAGATGGGTGCGCTGTCCGGACCACCCGCCGCCTTATGCAGTACCAATCCCCTTGCGGCATGCTTGAGTCCGGCCGCGAGGCCGCCGCGCCAGTCCGCGGTGGGCCCCTTGCCGAACTGGTAACAGGAGACCACCGAGAGCCCGGCCGCCCGGAGTTGCTCGACCTCCCCGGCGAGCAGCGGCTTTCCGGCCATCCACTCCGCGCCGGGGCGGCGGTCCGAGACGTATCGGATGACGCCCATATGCCCTTCGGCACTGATGGATTCGGCGGTCGGGACACCGCCCGCGTAATCCAGCAGGGTGCCGAGTTGCTGTCGCGCCGCGGCATTGGGGGCGGGCAGGCTCAGACCGGCGGAGACACCGGCGGCCACGGTCGCGCCTCCGAGTAGGAACGCCCGGCGGCTGACACGGGAAAAGACCATCGCGGAACTCCTTCGCACACTCGCTGACCGAACATGCCGATCGCGTGCGCACCGAAGGATTGCCGTGACCGGTAGAACCTTTTGCGGCGTGCCCGGCGCACCTTCCCCGATGATCCGAAGATCATCCGTGCGCCGGGAGCCCTGAACGCGCCCTCATTTCACCATATTCACATTGGAATCGCCAGTCGCACACGGCACTTTGACACCATTAGTCACATACGTGCGCAATCGGGCACATCGGACATGGAGGATCGGAATAGCAACAGGTCAGACGCGGGTACCGTCGAGGCGCGCACCCACATCGATGGTGCGGCGCGAAGTATCGGCAACCTCGGCGCGGACCACCGAGGCCACCTGTATCGCCACCTGACGGCGAATCCCGGCGAGCTTGCCCAGCGTGGCCGCGCGCAGGCCCTGCGCCTTGAGCTCGAGCTCGATCTGCTCGGGCGCGGGCGGGGCGGCGTCGATCACGATGAGCAGCGGCTCGGCGGCACGGGCGGTCAGGGCCACCGGCACCTGCAGCTCGGCGCTGTAGCGATTGGATTGCAGCACATCCACGGTGATGTCCAGGCTCACCGGAATGGTCAGATCGAAGGTCACCAGATCCGCCTTATCGACGGTATCGGCCTCCGGAATCGGGTGTTGCCCTGCGGGCGTGGGCAATTCGGCGATCACCGGTTCGCGCTTGACGGGCGCGGGGTCGTGCGTGGACTCCACGATCCGAGGTAGTCGCACGGTGCCGTGCACCGCGACCTGCGCCCGATTACCCGGTCCGGTGCGGATCGGACCGACCTCGATGGGCTTGCCCGCCATGGACTCCACCACCTCGCGCACCCGGTCGACGGTCACGATGCGTTCGAAGAAGCGGTGGCCGAACTCGCCGTAGTCGATCCAGTCATGAGCGGGCCGACCGCGATACGGCGAACCGCTGCCATTGAGAATGGCCTCGACGTCGAAGGTGCGCCCGCGCTGTGCGTCCGGGTCCTCGAGAATGGCATTGATGCGATTGGCGACCTCGCGCTGCACCAATTTGGCAATGGGATCGACCAAGAGGTCGAAGGCCGCGCCGATGGCCTGCGCCCGCATGACGAAACTGACATCGCGGCCGGTGACCGGCGGAATATCGATGACGATCAACAGCGGGTCCGCGGTGCGGGCGTGGAGTCGCAGATCGATGTCGACCACCGCCTCCAGGCGTAATCGCTGACCGCCGAGGGTGACGTCGACCCGGAGTTTCACCGGCAGCGCCACATCGAAGTGCACATGCGGGCCGCGCCGAATGATGGTGGGTTTTCCGACGCTGCCCTTGGCCACGAATCGCGCGAGTCCGGCGGGGCCGATACTGAATGGTCCGATGGTCATACCGCGCCCGGCCATCCCGGAGACCGCTGCTTCGATTCGGGATTCCGTTACCGCCGCCGCCACGAAACGTTCGCCGAATTCGGCGTAATCGATCCAGATGGGTTCGTCGGACGGCGTCATCCAGCTACTTTCGTCGGGCGGGGACCCCTGTCCTGCCGATGAGGGGGCAGCAGGACAGGGATCAATCGGCGACGCTGCCGGGCGCCGCCGAAGACCATCGTAGGCGGAACTCCCGTTCTGTCCCACCCTCCAGGGGCAGCGTTTCCAAAATGTGGAACTGGACTGTTCACAATCGGCCGTATCCGACTATGCCGGAGACCTCCGCGGGCGCGATGCGATGGATGCTGATCTTGCCGAATTCATTACCGCCGATGGTGGTGATGGAGTCCGCGGCGGTGTCGATGACGATATTGGTGTGCTGACTGAATGCACTGCCCCCGGCGTACATGACCACATCGCCGATATGCGGGCGATAACCCGGCTCCTCGAAGCGGTTCTGCTGCCGGTAGTAGGCCTCGAGGGTGGAGACACCCGGAATACGCCAAGAGCCGGAATTCGGATTGTCCAGTGGGCGACCGGATTCCCGCATCACCCAGCTGACGAAGTCGGCGCACCACGGTTCCCGGACGCCTTCGGAGTAGGTGGTGCCGCCGGGCTGGCGGGCGAATTCCCGCGCGGTGACATCGAGCACGCTCAGCTGTGTGGCGTCCAAGCCGGTGCGGTCGACGGCCGGAAAACTACGCAGCCGATCCCCCGCCACCGCGGGATAGCCCGAATGCTGTTGCCACCAGCGCACTCCCACCACCGCGCCGACGGCGAGCACGGTCAGCGCGGCCACCAGCGCGAGCCAGCGCGGCCCGCGCCGTTTTCGGGCCGGACGCTCCAATCGCACGGTCATACGATCCCTCCCCGGTATCCGGTCGACGATCGACCGCTACCAGTTTCGACGCCCGGCGGGCCGTGGCGGTTCCCGGGTGGGCGAACCTCCACAGGATCTGCACAACCGCTCTCAGTCGGCCTGGCCGGGACTGCCGCAGATCTGACTCAGCGAGACTTCGCGGACGCGGTGAGTGCGCCGCGGCACATGGTTGGGGCCGCCGCGTTCGGCGAGCAGGGCCAGGTCGACCTCCAGCCGCCGCAATAGCTGATCGGCCGCATCGCGGTGTGCCGCGGCGCTCTCCGGATAGCCCAGGAAATCCGCTAGTTCGGCGAGGCGATGATCCATCGGGCCGAGCACGGTCGCGCCGGTCTCCAGGCCCGCGATGGTCCCGGAGTACGGCAGCAGTTGGTCGTACAGCACGCGCGCCCACGGTCGATCGCCCAGGGCGATGGCGAGCCGGGTGCGCACCGAACTGAAGGTGGACCAGAATTGCGGTGCCAGCGGAGCCGCCTCGGCCAGTACCTGCCGGGCCAGCTCCTCCTGTCCGGAATGCAGTAGGGCCAGTGCGTAGCCGTCGATGAACAGCTCGGGTTTGACGGCGGCGCGCTCGCGCAGGTCATCCAGGAAGCCGGACATGTCCTCGCGCGACCAGGCGAGCGAGATGGCGATTCCGATATGCAGGGCATTGGGTTCGCGGGCCGGTTCGAGTACTCCCGCTTCGGTATTCGCGACGATCTGATCGGCGGCGGCGGGTTCGATGGCGAGCATCAACTCCACGCCGTCGGTATTGCCGCGCAGCAGCTCGAGCACCATATCGAAGGGTGCGATGGCATCGAGCAGATGGCGCAGCTGACCGTCGGTGGCGTACTCCCCCGCGCGGCGGGCGTGGTCGGCGGCGGCGACCAGATCGGCGTCGGCGAGTGCGGCCCTGAACAGCAGATAGTGTGCGAGCGCGCGGAATTCGGTGAGTTCGGCCTCGGTGGCGATCCGAAGCATCCGTCCCGCATGGCGTTTCAGATCGTCGGCGCGCAGGAAACCGCCGCGCGCGAAGGCGGCGAAGGCCTGTGCGTTCAACACCGTACAGAGCAGGTCCGGATCGGGAATGGGGGCGGCCAGCTCGCTCGCGGTACGCGCGGATCGGTCGGTGGCCTCGAGATCCTCCAGTGCCTGATCGAAGACCGCGGTCACGTGTATCCGAATCCTGGTGGTGACGGGCAGATTCGGGTCTTCCAGGGCAATGCGCAGCGGCTCCCGGATCCGCCGGTCGGGGGTGTGCCAGTCATGCACGGACCAAATCAGTGGGGTCGGCCAACAGGTGGCCGCGCGGGCGAGAAATGCCGATCCGCCCAGAGCTTCGGCCAATTCGATGGCCTGTTCACGAGCCGCGCGGGCCGCGAGATGCTGGCCGTCGTAGGCCAGGGCGGTGACCAATTCGCAGCGGGCCTCCAGTACGGCGACGCGGTCCTCACGCGCCGCCTTCGGGGCGGTATGCCCGGCCAACTCGTGCAGGGTGAGCACCGATCGCCACCGTCGCACCGCATCGGCCCGCATTCCGCGCTGTACGCAGCGGCGGGCGGCGGCGCGCACGAATTCGAGTGCGCGAACGGCTGTTTCGGCATTCGCGCCGAGTGCGGCGTGATGGGCCAGTGCGTCGATATCGACGCCGGGCGGGGCCGCGGTCTCGGACGTCTCGGCCATGGTCTCGGCCGTCGTGCCCGTGGCTTCGGCGTGGGCGGCCACCTGGGCCGTGGCGCTGGCACGAGCCGCGGTCCAGTGCAGCGTATCGACATCGTCGGGCGGACCGCCGGGGGCGGGCATTCCGGCGGAGTGCGCGAGTGCGTCCATGGCGGTGACCGTTGACGGCGAATCGGTTTGTGCGGGAGTGCTTCCCGTGGTCTTGGGCAGTGCGGCGGTGTCGGCCACCGATACCCCGGCGGAGTGCGCGAGCGCGTCGATGGCGGTGACGGATCGCGTCGTGCCCGCATCACTCGGGAGCCGATCACAGAGGAGTTCGAAGGCGGCCCAGTGCATTCGGGCCCGGCGCAGCACCGGGATGTCGTAGTAGACGGTTTCCCGCACCAGTGCGTGATCGAAGGCGATTCGGCCGCTGCGCTCGGTGCGCAGTAGTCGCGCCGCCTCGGCGGTGGCGATCAGATCGATGACGGCGTCGGGGGTGTGGGTGGCCGAGGCGGCGAGGGTATTGACGTCGCTGTGCTCACCCCACACCGACATATGTCGGAGCAGTTCGATCACCTCGGCGGGCAACTGGGCGATGCGGCGGCCGAGCAGATCGCGCACGCTGTCCGGGAGTGCGTCGGTACTGCCCTGTCCGGCAACGAGTTTGGCCAGTTCGCGGACGAAGAGCGGATTGCCGCCGGTGCGGCGACGCAGCAGCTCCACGGTGCGGTCGTCGAGGATGGTGAGTCCGGCGGCGGCCGCGGCGCGCCGGGTACCGGCCAGATCGAGGCCGTCGAGTTCGATCCGGTCGGCGGTGAAGAGCGCCAGCGCGGCGGCGGTATCGCGGACGCCGGGTCCGGCCTCGGTGCCGCGCAGTGTGGCGACGATCAGGATGGGCCGGTCGCGCAGCCAGTTCACCACCTGCCGCAGTACCTGCAGGGTGGCGGCGTCCGCGCCGTGCACATCCTCGAGCACGATGGCGACGGGTCCATTGCCCGAGCGTTCCCGGCAGGAGCGGACCACGCGCCGCGCGAGCGTGAAAGCGTCGGAGACGGTATAGGTTTCGGGGTCGGCGGCATCGAGTCCGGTCAGTACCTCGGCCCAGGCCCAGGCGGGCGGTGCGCCCTCCACCTCGGGGCAGCGGCCGAAGACGGTGGTCCAGGATTGGCCGGCCAACTGGGTGACGAGGGTGGCGGCGAGGGTGGTCTTGCCCGCACCGGCCTCACCGGAGAGCCAGACCAGGCGTACCTGGCCGGCCGCGGCGGCCTCGGCGGCGGTGGTCAGGGCGGTGCGCTGTTCGCTGTAACCGCTGTCCGGCAAGGAATCCGGGGCCTGTTCCGGATCGACTCGGCGCATCACGATCGGCGGGGCCGGGGTTTCGGCCTCTACGGAGTGCGTGAGGATGGCCGTCTCCAGGTCGCGCAGGCCGGGCCCGGGATCGACGCCGAACTCGAGGGTGAGGAATTCGCGGCTGTGCCGCACGGTGGCCAGGGCGTCCAGGGACTGTCCGAGCCGATACTGGGCCAGGGCGAGCAGTCGCGCGCACTCCTCCCGGCCGGGGTGTTCGGCGAAGATGGGCCGCAGCGCCAGCACCACCTCGGCGGGCCGGTTCAGCTCCAGTGCCGCCTGTGCCCGTAGTTCCGCGGCGGTGAGGCGCAAGGCCGCGAGCCGGGCGGTTTCCTGCATGGCCCAGGACATTCCGGCGAAGGATTCGAAGGCGTTACCGTGCCAGCAGGCGAGCGCGGCATCGAGTACCCGCACCTGTTCCATCGCATCGGGTCGCTGCGCCGGATCACGCATGGCCGATTCATGGCCGTGCAGCAGCTGTTCGAAGTGCCAGGAGTCGACCTGTTCGGGTTCGAGATTCAGCGCGTACCCGTGTGATTCGGAGACGATGACGCGCGACTGCGCGCGGCGCGGCCGCTCCGGTTCGAAGACCCGGCGCAGATTGTGAATGTAGACCTGGAGCGCGGCAACGGCTTTGGTGGGCGGATCCCCGCTCCAGAGATCGTCGATGAGCCGGTCGGTGGGTACCACCCGCCCGCCCGCGACCACCAGACGTCCCAGTACTGCGCATTGCATAGGAGCCCCGGGGGGCACTCGCTGACCTTCGATACTGATGTGCAGCGGACCCAGCACACCGATCCGCGTTACCGCCATGGCGCGGAACCACCCCCATTTACCCACTTGCGAGCCAAACCAAACAAGGCCTTCAATATGGCAGAAATTCTGCGGCATACCCAGTCTTGCGATCCGGCTTAACCCGTTACGAAGACAATCGCAAGAGTTGTACCGCACACTGCCTAGGGTGTTCGACCCCTCCCGGCCCCCGCCCGCCGATCTCGCGGTGCTGCACAGCCTTACGTATCCGGCGTGCCTGCACGACGGCGCCTTCGACGTAGTGGCCGTGAACAGCGCCTTCAGCAAACTCTTCGAGGGCACCGGTCCCGGCGCGAATCTCCTGACCGCCATCATGCTGGAGCCCATGTCCCGCTATCGGCTGAGCAATTGGGAGGCCGAGGCACAGATCATGGTGTCGGCCTTCCGGGACTGCTCACCGAATCTCGTCTCGCCGGAACGGCGTGAGGAGATCCGCACGCTGTGCCGGCGCGCCCCCGAATGGGATCGGCTGTGGCAGAACACCGCCGCACCCGAGGACAGGGGCGAGCGCACCATGCTCATGCGCGCACCGGAGACCCGGGCCGAGCATCGTATGTATGTGCAGACCTTCGAATTCCACTCACCACGGCGGCCCTGGTGGCTGCTCACCGTGGTGCCCTTCGACTCCTCACCCGAGGCCGAACAGGCTCATGCTTCGGCCGCGGGCTCCTCGAACCAGCCGTCCTCGGGTTCCGCGAACCCGTGATATATGAGCGGTATGCGCCGGTCCACACCGAAATGCCGGTAGACCGCGAGCATGGCGGCGCGTACCGCCGCATCGTGGAAGTCGTCGATTCTGCGTGCGCCGAGCTGATGTTCGGGTAGCAGCGAGAGCCGGGTGAGCTCCTCGGGATCGTCGAGGTCCAGGCCCAGCGGGGCGGGATCGACGATGAAGTGATCGCGCAGCACCGTGCGCGCGCGAGCCGGATCGTGGGTACCGGGCCGGAAGGCCAGGAATCGGGTGCGGACCGCAGGTGAGCAATGCACCTGCAACCAGTCCACCAGGGTGGCATTGGGGCGCGGTATGCGGCCGGTCAGCGGGGTCTGTTCGAGCAGATGCAGCATGCTGCCGCCGGGAACGCGTGGTTCGGGAGCCAGGAACAGGGTGAGCGCGGGAGAGCCCGATACCCTGTCGGCGAGATAGACCTTGGTGGCCATGGGGTCGGGCATGCGCTTCTCCCTCGAGAAAGAGGGGTCGCGCTAGGCGACCCCGCGCCCGGTTGCTGGTTGATGCTCCGAAGTGCTGCCGACCGCCGAGTCACCTGATTCGGAGAGATCTCCTCGACGGCCGACCAATGCGACACTCGGAAGTATAGTCGCGAATCTAGGCGTCGATCAGCCGGTTCCGCGCGGGCCGCGCACTGAACTGACCCTCGATGGTGGCGCGGACGGTCGGCCACTCCTCGTCCAGAATCGAGTAGAAGGCGGTGCTGCGCACCTCACCGTCGAGTCCACGCGAATGCGCGCGGCGCACGCCGTCGCTGGTCGCGCCGAGCCGCTCGATTGCCAAGCGGGAGCGCCGGTTTCGCACATCGGCACGCATGCTGATGCGACGTACCCGCCAGGTCTCGAAGGCGTGCTGCAACAGCAGCATCTTCGATTCCAGGTTGATGCCCGTCCCACGCGCGTGCGGTGACAGCCAGGTGTTCCCGATCTCGGCGGCATCGGGCACCGCCATCAGGGGATCTCCGGGCGGCAGCCCGTGCACCAGCGGCCAGACCATCGGCCCCTGCCAGTAGTCGAATCTGGTGAACCGGGTCGACCCCAGCACCCGCCCACTGGCGACCGCGATAATGGCGAACGCCAGCGATGTCCCGGCGGCATGCCCGGCCAGCGCCTGCGCCACATATTCCAGCGCCTCGTCCACCCCGTGCGGGACGGGCGTGTACGCATATTCGTCACGATTCCCCGCCGCTGCCTCCGATATACCCGAAGCATGCTGCGGCGCAAGGGGTTCCAGCCGGACCAGACGGCCGGTCAGAGTAAGGGGTACAGGCACGTTCCCTCGATCTTTCGGAGACGGTCGGGGGCCCGCTTCGGACAGTGCCGCACCGGCCGAGTGCTCCGGAATCGACGAATCAGCCTTGGCGCGCCAGTAGCAGCATCGAACAGTGCGATGAACGATAGCGGAACAAGGCCGCACAACAAGGCAGGCGGCGCGCAAATTTAATCCGCCGCTGAGCGTGTCGCGCCGGACGTGTTTGCGCGCCGCGGCAGCCCGTCAGATCCCCCGGTCAGGGCGGCGCTTTTCACCCCGCGCCGCCCCGTTCCCCGGACGTAACCGGGGATATCCGGCAAATCCGGTCAGTTAATAGTCGGTAATGGGTAAATCGCGGTTTCAAAGCGCTGAGGTGCGGCGGACCTTAAAATGACGTTTGCTGCCGGTTTGTCCGGTTGGATCGCGGGTATCCGCTGATCGCATCGCGTTTCCGTCAGTCATTCCTGAATTCAGTAAGGAGAGCACATGACGAACCCCACGCTGGAACAACTGATCGGCGCCACCGTCTACGACAGTGCGGGTGAGGCGATCGGGCGGGTCGAGAATTTCTACCTCGACAATGAGTCCGGAGCCCCGACCTGGGTGGCGATGGCGGGCGAGATCGGACGCGCCCCGACCTTGATTCCGCTCGACGGCGCCGGTTACGGCACCGAGGATATGAGTCTGCGGGTGCCGTATGCCAAAGAGCAGATCCGCACCGCACCGCACCTGGAGAACGACGGGGGCATCGACTCTCGATCCGAACAGCAGTTGATGGCCCACTACACCAGCGGCCAGCGCCGCACCGCCGGGCCGAGCACGATGAATCCGGCTGGGCGCCAGCGGATTCAGGCCGGGGCCGAGGAGCCGATGACCTACGGCGCCGCGGAAACCCGCCCGACTCGCCACGAAAAGAACGACAGGACATAGCTTTTCGATCCGATACTACGAGGAGGAGTTGCTATGGAATGGCTGCTCGGTTTACTCGGCGGCGTCGTCGGAGGTGGCGTCGGCGGATCGAAGAATCCGCTTGGCCCCGTGGTCAACGGCGGTCTCGGCGCGGTGGGCGGCGGTATCACCGGCGTCATCATCCAGGCCGCGACTTCGGGCGGATTGGATTTCGGGCAGATCCTGGCGCAGGTCGCCGGCGGCGGCATCGTCGGTGCGGTGCTCTCGGCGATCACCGGCTTCGCCACCCGGCCCAAGGCGGGCGAGATTCGCTGATACGCCCACCCATCGTGGACGACTCTGACAAGGAGCTCTCATGACACGTTGGAAGAACTCGGTTTTCGCCGCCGGTGCGGCATTCGGTTTGTTCGCCGCCGCGGGCCTGGGTCTGCTGGCGAGTCCGGTCGCGGCGCAGCCCGCCGACGCCGGGGCCGCGATCGACGCGCACTACAACGAGAAGGGCGGCGCGAACTCGCCGCTGGGCCAGAAGGTCGGCGAGGTGTATGCCTTCGGCCCGAACGGTGCCGCACAGGACTTCCAGGGCGGCAAGATGATCTATTCCCCCGATACCGGCGCCAAGGTGATGTACGGCGCCATCCTCGACAAGTATCTGGCGCTGGGCGGGGCCGACGCCGGGCTGGGTTATCCGACCAACGACGAATCCGATGCCCCGGTCGCGGGAACCGCGCGCTACAGCGA
Organism: Nocardia sp. NBC_01503; assembly: GCF_036327755.1. Taxonomy (NCBI): domain Bacteria; kingdom Bacillati; phylum Actinomycetota; class Actinomycetes; order Mycobacteriales; family Nocardiaceae; genus Nocardia; species Nocardia sp. NBC_01503. The sequence continues at coordinate 3,835,663 of NZ_CP109596.1, read as the reverse complement.
GTTCTCCGCACCCGAGGGCGCGACCATCGAGTGGAGCCCGCAGGGCGGAGCCTGGCTGGTACGCGGACCGATCCGCACCGCCTGGTCGCATCTGCACGCCACCGACGGCATGCTGGGCACGCCGATCTCGGACACCACCGTCGCGAACGGCGTCTACACCCAGCGCTTCGCGGGGCAGAACGGCGCACCTGTCGATATCAGCTGGAGTGCCGCGGACGGTTTCGTCACCGCGCCACCTGAGATCGCCGCCCAATTGAGCGGTCTGGATGTCTCCGTTCCAGGTGCCGCCCCGGGCGGTGCGGTGGTCACCCCGGCCCCCGAATCCGGTGTGGCGGTGAGCGATTCGGATTCCAGCTCGGCCGCCAAATGGTGGGCCCTGCCCATCGGTCTGGCGATCGCGGCGGTCGCGGGCGGATTGGCGGCACTGCTGACCAAGGGCATGCGTGGCGCCCACCGCGCGGCTGCCGGATCGTCCGGCGCCCGCACGACATACGGCACCGCGGCGGCGGCCGGAACCACGGCCACCGCCCAGATGCGCCGTGCCGGTTCACATCTCGCGAGCGCAGCCGAACTCGCCCGCGGCATTCCCCGCACCGGCGGAGTGTGAACACCGCGGGGCGGACCGCCCGAAAACGACGGCCCGCCCCGCACTTTCGTCGCTCGAGCCCCATTCGGTGATCCGAATGGGGCTCGATGTCCTCTAGCGCACCTGTTCCCACAGGCGCAGGTAGACCTCAGCACCGTGGAAGACGTCGGTCATGATGTCCGGGCCGCCGAGGACTCGGACGGCTTCGAGCCAGTCGGCGTAGGTGCCGTAGGTGGCGGTGCCGTCGGTGTTGATGTCGAAAGTGCGGTCGCCCCAGCGCTCTCGGTCGAAGGTCACCTTCCCGTCATGGGAGGTGAAGGGGTACTGGATGGTGTTGGGTCCGAGTGGGGCGCCTTGTCCGGCAAGGCCGTTCATATCCGAGCCGAAGCCGTAGCCGAAGTCGCCGCCGGGGCGGGGCATGGTGCGGGCCTCGCGCCAGTTCTTGACGAAGGTCACGGGTTCGCTCGCATAGGGGGTAGCGAAACCACCTGCGGCATAGACGCGTTGGGTGGTCTTGGTCGAATCCCAGCCGTGCGAGGACAGCACGCCGGGATAGTGCCGCTTCTCGATGATGGTCATGACTTCGTCGGCGGTGGCTTCGCTGAGGTGATCGACTTCGATGAGGAAGCCATGGTCGATCATCTTGTTGATCAGGTACTCGCCGAGGTCGGTCAGACCGCGGACATTGCAGTGCGGTCCCGCCGCGTACAGGGGCAGCGGTGCGCCACCCAGCAGGGGCCCGGTGAGGTTGCTGAGGAACTGGTTGATATTGCCCGCGATGGGTACCGAGGGCTGGGTGCTGTCGTGCTCGGGACCGTTGCAGGACTGGACATTCCAGAAGGTGCCGGTCTGCATGAAGTTGCCCGCGTTCACCAGCAGGCCGGTGGTGTCATGGTCCATCTTCGTGCCGCCGAAGGCATTGTCGAATTTATGGACGGGGAAGAAGCTGCTGACCCCGATATTCCGGAGTTCGGTCAGCCAGCGGTCGACGTCGGCTCGGCCGCATTTGGGCTGGCCGAGGAATACCCCGCACCCCATCGGATCCGACAGCTCCATGCCCAGGACCACCGCGAGCTTTCCGGACGCGGCGACGGCGCGCGCCGCGGCCGGGTCGGTGACGATCCGGAAGAAGCCCTGTCCGGGGCCCCCGGCCTGGGCATCGATGTAGTCCTGTAGCGCGCGCAGGTCTGCGGCCTGGGTGCGCACGGAAGTCATATCGTTGCAAGGGTTTCGGCGATCGGACATCATGGCGCACAACGATTCGTTGTCCACCAGATCGACCGTCAGCACCCGGAGCCCGGCCTTCCAGGACCGTTCGATACTGGTCCAGTAGGTGCCTTCGGCGGTGAGCACCGACGGTTTCGGCCAGTCCCGGAAGGTGGGCCAGCCCCGGGTGTCGGAGCTGTGGAACGGTTCGCCGTAGTCGAGGAAGCTGGCGACCAAACCATTTGTGCCGGTGCGGTATTGCGAGCAATCGGGCAGCGCGTAGGTCACGCCGTAGGGATGCCACGGGCGGCCGCAGTGGAAGTTGCCGCCCATGAACTCGTAGGCCGTGACGTGCGCGTGCGCGTCGATGGTGCCCACGATCGAGCCGTCCGCGCCGACGCTGGGGCCCGGGGTTCCGTTCGCGTTCGACTGCGCTTCGGGGAATTCGGCACAGCCGGTTTCCTGGACGAACGTGGCGGGCGTGCTGGTCTTCGTCGCACTGTTGGTGAGAGTGAATCCACCCGCACCCGAACCCTCCACCTTCCAGACGGCGGTGACGGACGGGTTCTTCGCGGGGTGAATCGACCCCGCCGAGGCGTCCAGCACCTCACGGTTTCGACCGTAGAGCAGATATTCGCCGAGCCCCGTCGCATGCATCCGATACGGTCCCGCCGCCGGGACCAGCGCCCCGGCGGGGGTGTCGATCCGGTAGCAGCCGTTGACCAGCGAATAGCGGGTTTGCCCCGAGTCGGCGGTCGGATCGGCGGCGGCGAATCCCGAGCCGGGTCCGGCGACTCCTGCGGCCATGAGGGCCACGGCCAGTAGGGAGATGTTGAAACGCAAGGCATCTCGTTTCTGAACTAGTTCCATTTCAGATCAAGCGCACCCTACCGTCAAAATACTATGAAGCATAGTTTTTCGCGATTCTCAGACCAGGAGCAAGACCAGTCCGGCACTCAGCCCCACCGCGACCACCGACGCGATCGGCGCCAGCAGCATGGTCGCGAAGGCCATGACCGCCGCCATACGCCGTGCCGCCGAACGGGACTCCGGCGCGGACGACAGACATTCGAGCCGCATCGCCAGCGCTTCATCGACGAATCCCAGCGGCGTCACGGGCGTGGTCGCGTGGGCGGCAACGGTATTCAGCGCGGCGCACAGATCCTGTGGATCGGTCGAGGCGGCGGCCGTGCGATCGGCGGCCAACTCCACCAGCGTGGTCAGCGCGGCCGGGGCCGCCGCGAACAACGGAATCCACCAAAAGGCCCGGGCCAGAACCTGACACACGCCGAGAATGTGATGGTGGAACCCGCGCAGATGCGCGCGTTCGTGCGCGAGCACCGCATGCCACTGCGCATCGGTCAGGCAGCGCGCCAGCCCGTCGGTCACCACCACATACCCGCCGCGCCCAGCCACGCTGTACGCCAAGGGAATCGGATGGTCGAGCCGCACCACCTTCGCCCCCGCCGGATCGGCCCGCCCCAATATCTCGACCAGCTCGTTATGCCGACGCCGCCGCGCCACCCCACGTCCCCTGTGCCCGAGGGCAATCCACGCCAACTGCCCGGTCGGCACGATCATGCCGATCGCCACCACCGGCATGATCAGCCGCGCCGTCCAGGTCACGACGACCGGCTCGATCGCGGCCAAACTCCGCACCACCCCACCCGCGAACTCCTCCCCCGGCGGATCCCCCGGCCACGCCAATGCGATCAACACCAGCGCCCCGCATCCGAAGACAGCGGCGATCGCCCCCAGCCACGCCATCATCCCCACCCCCGGCGCGGCCCCGAAATCCACCCGGGTGAGCACCGCGGGCACCACCACCCCCAGTGCGATTCCGGCCGCCACCAGCGCGGCGATAACGATCATTCGCGACGCTCGTCGCCGGAAATCCCCCGCCGCAACGCCTCGACCTCACGCACACTGGCGGTCCGCGCCAAATGCAACAGCACGGCGGGCGCATCGGGACTGTCATCGAGAATCTCCCGCAGCAAATCCGTGGTCGCCTCGGCCCGACTCCGGCTGGGCAGATACCGATAGGACCGCCCCACCTTCTCCCGCCGCACCCACTCCTTCTCGAACAGATGCGTCACCACCGTCAACACCGTGGTGTACGCCGGAACCCGCTCGTCACTGCTGAGCCGCTCCACCAGGTCATGCACCGACAGCGCCTCCGCACTGTCCCACAACACCGCCATCACCTGGCTCTCGAGCGCGCCCAGCCCCTTCATCACTCCACCTCATTCGATCAGCCACCGTTCCGGTGACCTCCCCCGGACGAACGCCCAATCTACTATCGACCGAATCATGGTCAGGATTCCGAACTCTCACTGAGCATGCGATCGGCGTTGTCGATGACCGAATGGGCATGCATCGTCAACAATGCGACCAGATCGACGGAGTCTCCGCCGATCTCCTTGGCGATGAAGAGGCCATCCGCCCCGGCCAATGTGTAAGTCGTCAATGCATGCACCTGCGACTTGCTCAGCCCCGGCTTCAATGACAGCAGCACCTGGCCGAGCACGCGTTGTGCCTCGTCGCGCACCTCCAGGTACCGAGCTCGAGCCTGCGGCTCGACGGGGCGGCGTTCCAACGCCAACATCAGCCCCAGCCGCACGAAGTCCGGAAATTCCAGCACGGCCTTCGCGGTCTGCGCGGCCAATATCTCGACACGCTCGATCGAGGAGCCGTCAGCGGGGAACTCCCACGCATCGAGCCACGTCCGAAAGCTGCGCTCGATGACGGCGGCGAGCAGGGCGTCCTTATTTCGAATTACTCGCGCGATATCGACGCTCTGGCCAAGCGATTTCGGGTCATCGTGCCCGACCTGCCCGGCTACGGGCAGTCCACGAAGAAGCCCGATCACGCCGATCCCGTTCGCTACCTCGCCGACATGATCCGCGGCTTGCTCGATCAGTTGGGCATCGACACCGCTCACCTCGTCGGAAACTCCCTGGGCTGCGCGGCCGCACTGCGGCTGGCGCTGGACACTCCCGACCGGGTGGGCAAGCTGGTGTTGATGGGCCCCGCTGGCATCGGTACCACGTGCGGCCTGCCCACGGCCGGAATGAACAGCCTGCTGAACTACCACACCGGCAGCGGGCCCAGCCGCGACAAGCTTGCCACATTCATCCGCACTTACCTTGTCTACGAAGGTGATTCGGTTCCCGACGAGCTCATCGAGCGGCGCTACCAAGCCTCGATCGACCCCGAAGTCGTCGCCGATCCCATCCTGCGCCGACCCACGTCGCCGCGGACTTTGTGGCGCGCGGACCTCACCCGAGACGGCGGCCTCAAAAATCTGCGGACCCCGACGCTGGTGTTGTGGGGCAAGAACGACAAGGTCAACAAGCCCTCGGGCGGGCCAGCCCTGCTCAATATCCTGCCCAATGCCGAACTGGTGATGACCGCGGAGACCGGGCATTGGATGCAGTGGGAACGCGCCGAACTCTTCAACCAGCTCGTGCGGGACTTCCTCACCCCTACCGCCGCCTGGGCCCGCTCCCAGCCGGGGAGGTAAACGTCATGACACCCAACACAATTGGCCACTCGGTGTTCGGCAACGTACACATCGGCTACATCGTGATCGAAACCAATCGGTTCGCCGACTGGCGGCGCTTCGGACACGACGCGATCGGCATGCACCTGGATGAGACCCTCACCGACGTCATGCGATTTCGGCTGGACGACAACCGATGTCGCTTCCTGCTACAACGCGGGCCCGCGGAAGATGTGACAGCCCTGGGTTGGCATATCGACGATCACGCGACATTCGACGAGATCTTGTCGCGGGTGACCCGCCATGGGGTCCCGATCGTCGAGGGCAGCTCGGAAGAAGCGGCGTTGCGCGGTGTGGAGCGACTGGTCCGCTTCCCCGGCCCGAATGGGCTGGCACAGGAAGTGTTCGCCCGTGCCACCGTCAGCGACACACCGTTGCGGATGGCGAATCGGGGCGGGTTCGTCACCGGCGACGCCGGGCTGGGCCACGTCGCGATCATCACCAAGAAGCCGCATCAGATGCGCGTCGGCCAGCACACCAACGACAAGGAGCTGTCGTTCTACGCGGTGGCACCATCGGGATTCGATTGGGAGGTCGGCTGGAACCCCATCGTCGTGAACGAAATCACTTGGGAACCAACCACATACCAGGGCATCAGCATCTGGGGACACACCCCCGAGGGCCGAACCATCATCGACAAACTCGATCAATTCAGGCTCGGCATCAAATCCCTACTGCGCGACGAGGATTCCGTTCCCGCCCTGGCGGGCTCCGGCATACCCGACAACCAGCGGGACCTGTTGTAACTCACTCGATCCCCTGGCGCCGTCCCGCATGCAACATCAGGCTGTCCCGCGGTGCTGCGCTCAGGCGATGTATCAGTTCAGCTCATCGGGGGCACGACCTTGACACCGAGCTTGGTGGCATCGGGCGCATTATCTGGATTGGCAGGCCAACCTTTCAACGTCAACCGGTCAGGCTGCTCAACGCCTAGAACATCTCTGAGCGCGGTCACTACGCGATCCGTGAGGTCCCGGTAGGCGGCTCTCGGAGCAGGCCAAGCCAGGAAGCGGATCCAATTGTGCCCCCGCTCGGGATCACCCCAGCCATCCAATCGCATCCGCACCTCATCGTCCGGCGTCATGCGATAGTCCGGTTCCAAATACCGGTTGCACACCACCTCGCAAGCCAGTACTCGATCGGACATCAGGAACGCGACGAACCGGTTCCCCTCCGCTTCGAAAACGAGGTTGCTCCACGCGGGCAGCCGCGCCACGAAAGACGCCAGCGCAATCGAAAACTCCTGCCACACTTCATCATTCACCGCAGCAGTCATTGATCCTCGCCCGCCGCTTTCTCTTCCGCATCCAGCCACGGCCGAACCTCGCTGTCGTAGTGGTCCTCCTTCTCCTGATACGCGGGATTGATCAACCGCAGGCGAACCTGCGTGCCCAGCGTGGACAGGGAGACAACCAGATTCGGCAGATCCCATCGGATGGAAGACTCCGCACCGGGAGTCCGTCGGGCCGGTCGCCCCAGTTCCGTCATCATCCAGACACCGAGCGCCGCGAAATCATCGACAACACCTTCGGGATCGCTGGGCGGCTCGCCGAAATTCGTGTCAGTCACCGCGATACTGAAGTATTTGAGCTGGTCACCACTGGTGTATACAGATGCCTTTGGGAGTGGAACCATCAGATCCGTCTGCATGGTCGCCCCATAGGTCGAACGACGTAGCACAGCCCAGCCGGTCGCCGAAGAAAACCGGTCGATGTCCGCTATCGTCCATGTCCAATCAAGCCGTGCCGCAATGCGGACAATCTCCTCGGCACGGTCCATACCTGAGCGCATGGCCCGATAGTACAGCTGGCGGTTCGTCATTCTATTGCCTATCTGAGAAAACGGGCGCCGTAGCCCAACGCTTTTCGAGCTTCGATCTGCCCGATGCTCATCGGTGCAGGAATCGCAATCTGCAAACTATATGCCGCCGACTGAGTCACAGGCTGACCGTCCGGCCGATTTTGAGGCAAGTTGATCGGAAGAGAACGAGGAATCAACATTGATAGCGACGCCATCGTTGCCGCCAAGGTTTGGGACAGTATGTTGTCACCAGATGAGCTAATACTGTCCGCATGGGGATTGTTCTCCGGAGGTACAGGTTCTTGATAGTCGGGATGCGCTGGATTCGCCTTACCGGGCTTGGATTTGAAGTCCCAAAACTGGATCTTCCCGTTTTTATCGGTCTGGATGGCCTGGTAATCGATTCCGGACGTATCGCCATTTATCGCGCGCTCCAGGTCACCCTTCAGATTCCATCCTTTCTCTGCGTCAAGTTGCTCAATTCTCTCTAGTAGCCCAGGATCCTTCTCCAGCTGCTTTTTGAGATACGCAGATAGATATTCAGGACTTCCCTCCCGCGCCCGGACCCGAGGGCCTCCTCGCGGGTTGTCGATCATTGCACCGTCGCCCAGATTGGGAGGACCACCACCCTTGGCATCCCAGACTACGAGTTTTCCGTCCTTAGAGGCGAATACCAAATCCAGAACGCCCGGTCCACTTTCCTCAGACAGTGGATGCCCGCCTTCTGCGTCCCTTTCCGCTCGAGCCCCTGCCATACCAAGGTCTTCACCGGCTTTGCGGTAACCTCCCTCCAAGCCGTGGAGTTTCTCTACCGCCTCGCGAATTGCTTCAACTTTGCCTTCTTGCCCAGGGTTGGCGAGCTCCAATTGGTCGAAAGCATCGTGACGTTTACTGCCATTGAGCTTGGCGAAGTCAGCATCTTTCAGCTCGGCAAGCTCACCCTTTATCCTCGCCCGCTCATCTTCGACTTTTTTTGCTTCATCCAAGTATTTTTGTACGTCCGCACCCTCTTTTGGAAGCGAAGTAAGAGCGGTCTTGGTCTGACCTTCGACCCTCAGTGCATTGGCATCGAAGTAAATATCTTTTGTCGACCATGGGTCTTCCGCAACCTGCCCGCCGATTGGTTTCCCATCAGGTGATTGGGCCCCTTCCTTCCATCGGGGTTGCCCACGTCTGGTATCCCAGTTGGTGTTGTCCCAGAAGTAGTCCGGGTAACTCGGCGGACGCTTGAAATTTGGAGGAGGCCAATCTGGAGAAGCCCAGTCCGGAAGATCCGCCGGCGGGTCCGTGAGACCACCATCACCGGGTTTCGGAGGTTGTTTGCCACCACGGTTTTGTTGCGCTCTGGGGCCACGTGGCTCCCATGGGAGCCCGTCTACCGTCAATCCTCCCCCAGGAGTCGCCGGGCCATGATCGCCCAATTGCTCGAGCACTTTCGCCAGTTCGCTGTCGGGTGCGAGGGAGTGGACGATCGCCGCCAAGTCGGCGGGCACAGCAAGGTGTGCCTCCGGACCGAGGACAACCGTGGCTGCCAGGAGCAGTCGGGCCAGCATGGAATTGAGAGGCGACTGTGCCTGGGGGCCAACGCCTTCCGGAGAGCTGGGCACAAGCCCCGGGGGCCGCTGTTCGAGGCCCGCGCCGGGTGATCCGGCACCTGGAGCAATACTTGCCGAGTTCGGTTTGGGGATGCCGTCCTCGCCGAGATTAAGTCCGCGCATGGTGTCGTTCAGCGCGTCTTGTGCCGCGGCGGCGCGGAGTGCGTCGCCGAATCCGATCAGACCGGGGACCTGGTCTGCGGCTTGGATCAGCTGCCGGAGGGTTGCGTCGCCGACCGTGGTGAGATGTGCACCTTCGGTCAGGCCCTTGATCCCTTTGAACAGGGGGACTGCGATCCGATCCCACGGCATGATCATGGCGGCGTCGATCGCGGCGTCCGACATGCTGGGCTTGCTGTCGTTGTAGTTGTGGCCGAGGTCGGCCAGGCTCTGCACGCCGGGATCACCAGGTGCGATCGCCGCGGGAATTGACGCCAGCCCTTGCACGACGGGTCCGGTCAGGAAGTGTGCGACGTCGACGTACGGTGCCAGGATGAGCTGGTAGTCGAGTTTCAGGGCGCTGGTGAGGATGCCACGGAATTCGTTGAAATAGGGGTCGGTGTGTACTTGCTCGTTGTTCAAAACAGCGGCTGGATTGCTCAGATGCAGTAGACCGGTCTCGAGACTGTCGCCGAGGTCATTTATCTTCCGGTCCAACCATCCGGGCTTCGGTGGCTCGTTGATGAAGGATGACGTCGGCGCGCTGAACGAGGTCGGAAATCCATTACTGTCGGGAGTAATGGTGATCTGGTACTTGCGATTGTTCTGTGGATCGGTACTGATGAAGTGATTCGGGATGGGATTGTTCTTGTCGTCGTATTCCTGAACGAATGCCTGCGGGGCGCTTTTATCGTTCTTGTTCGCGACCGTGAAACTCAGCAAGTGATGGTCCGAGCCGAGGTTCAAGTCCAGGATCGAGCCGTTGGGATTCTCCTGGTGGACCTCCATTCCGGTCAGCAAGCCTTGTCCGACAGGGCCGGAGTAGTGGGAGGTGACCGTATTGCCGGGTGACACGGTCAGTGTTTCGTTCCGCATGATGATCGGCTGGTCCAGGCCGGGACCGGTGATCGTCCGGACCTCCCGAAGGAGACCTTCTTCAGTGCTGACGTCGACTTGGACCTGTGTACCGGTCGCCATATGCTGCGGTGCGAGAGCAGGGACCAGTTGCTGCTGTTCTGGAGTCAGGCCAACCGCGTCGCCGATCGTGGGACCGGCGTTCTTGAGTGACCCATCAGGGTTGTACATCGCCTGCAGGATCGGGTTTTGCTGTACAAGTCCGGGGTCTATGTGTTGTGGCGGTTGGGAATTCGCGGGCTTCTGTTGAGGCTGCGGCCCGGTGACGGGGTTGGTCTGGAACTCCGTGGTGGTCCACGGGCGACCGGCGCCGTCGCTGCCACCATGCTGGGTGTCAATCCGCGTTGTTCCGTCGGGCATAGGAGTACTGACAATTCGTTGGCCCCATTGGTCTGTGCCGGTAGTCGGGGGACCTATCGGATCCGCCATCGCAAGCTCCAGTTCGTGATATGGAAAATCGAAGGAACCCGGCTTACGCTGGGCACCTTTGGTTTTGGGATTCCGAATACGACGCGCAGTTCCTCGCGAGTGCGTTTTCGCAGCAGGCGGCGGGTCGAAGATGGAGGGTTTCTCGAACACCGAGCGAGCGCCGCCCCGAGTCCACACAGGGTGATGAGCGACTGATGCCGACTCTTATTGCGGCACAACCATTTCTGCTGCACCAAGCGTAGCGCCTAAGGTGTGACAGCCTGGCTGACCGACCAACATTCTCATTCTCGGTACGGCCTGAAACGACAGAGCTCCGCCCGGATCACCGAACGGGGCCCCGAGTCCTGTCCCACCAGGAAAGAGCAGAGTGCACCGATGCGAGTAGATTTCGACCGAGCCATTCGGGTCATACAGGCCGCTATGGTCTTCGACTGGACCTGGACAGCCGATGACCTGCATGCCTTCACCTCGCGGGTCGGCTGGCAACTCGAAGACCTCGACAAGCGCCCTCCAACAATCAACACCGATCTCGATATCAACCGCACCGACGTCATGGTCTTCCTCGACAACACGGTCCTGCCCGGGAGACCGCGCCCGATCAAGCAGATCTGGTTCTACTACGCCGATGTCGTCGATGACCCGGCCGTAAAACCACTGCTGCTCAACGCATTCGACGACCTTGTCCAACGGGCATTCGATCTGGTGGGGCAGCGACCGACAGAGTGGTGGAGCGTACCCGGCTTCGGAGTGCGATGGGACCTGCCAAACCTTGTACTGACGCTGACCGTCGGTGATGGATCGGGCAATGTGGCGCTGGTCAGTCCTGCATACCAAGCCTGGCGGGATGAGATCGATGCCCAACTCGATCCCGAGGAAACACCCGACGTGGACCATTACTGGCCGTGGAACCGATGAACATCTGGGCGCGAAAACGACTGAGCCCCATCCGCGTTCGGACGGGGCTCAGGTGACTACGGGTTGTGCCGCAGCAAATTAGACGTTGAAACGGAATTCGACCACGTCGACGTCCAATATCTGCACGTCAAACGCGCTGCTCATACATCGAGTCACGTTCCGAACCGAAATAACCTCTGCATCCTGAGATCCGCCGCTCCTGCCGTGCAGATTCGATGAATGTCGACGGTGGCGCACCAGGTAACCACATCGATGTCGTTGGTACGCAATACATCCCGACGGCAAAACCGGCCGTCACCTGGAGATTCGGGCTACCCGATCACCCGCTCTTGACAAGTCATGTTCGCTTCGGTGATGCTAGGTACAGCGCCACGGTTGTGCCTCCACCCAAATTCCAGGGTGCTGAGACCTGACAGTTCGGAGCGCTTCCACTCAAAAACCAGCGCTACCACAGCTTTCGGCTGTGGTAGCGCTGTGCTCATGTCCAGTGGAGGAATAGCCCAACGCGAATCACGATAAGGCTGCTGCACTCGGACTTCGGCCATAAGTGGTTGCAGCACAACGGTTTTCATGATCCTCTCCCGATCGCCGGTCCCGCCCGCACTTCTGTTCACTGAGAGTGCGCGAGCCGCGCCTTTGTAGAGCCAGGGTCTTGACCTCACGATCGTCGTGCATGTGTCCGCGTCGCAGGTCCCAGTGACAGCACCCATCGATCTCCGACGCAATCCCTCACATCGGCCCCACCCCCTGGGGCTTGGTGACCCCCCTGCGACCCCGTTCCCCTGTGTGGGCCGGGGTCGTTGTTGTTTCCGCCCTCGGAAGGCCCTGATACCTGATGACCGACACCCAATCCATCGGACCGGTGCGCCACGGCACCCACCGTCTTGGCCAATCACCTGGCGGGAAAGGTCGGTCATGACTGCCCCAGCCTTGGACTTTCGTCGGCGCTCGGACTGGCTCAGTTCCATGACCCCGGCCAACCCGGACGGCTTTGCCGAACAAGGCTCGCGGGGAAACCAAAGCCCCCGCGTCGTCAACGTGAACGTGCGCGACGCAGCTGGCGCCGCGCGTGCCCTCGGACGAGTCCTCGCCGCGCAGGACCTGGTGCCCGAGACGACCGCATCGCCGTCGGTGGTGCGTGAGATCGCTGCACCGATCATGCCGGTGCGACCGAACCCGCATCGGATCGACAAACTCGAAGAACAGATCAACGGGGTTGGCACACAACCCAATACCACTTCGCCCGCCGCCACTCAGCCCGCACCGGTGACTCCCCCGCATCCCCACCGACCACGCCACCGAACCCTCTGCTGTTCCCGAACCTCTACAACCCCGATGGCACCCGCATCACCCCTGGACAGTCCGTGCCAACGGTTCCCACCGTGCCCAAGTCGATCGATCCCGGTCTGGCGGTCCTCTTTCCCGCCTCCTACAACCCGGACGGCACCCCGGTCACTCCCGAAACAACCACCCGTAGTGCCAGTACAGCCCCCAGTCACGACTCTGCTACCCACGATCAGCCTCGCACCCCAACCCCCGGTATCGCACGAGGACACCCTCACTATGCCCGACGGGACCACCTATCCCGTCACGGTCGTCGCGACCGCGAAGCTCGTCGCATTCCCCGGCATGGCACCGGTTCTGGTCTCCACCAGCACAGCCACGGTCAACCAGCCCCATCCCCTCTACGGCGGAACGAGTTGGACAGCCACATTCGACAACGACGAGCGTCTGACTCGTATCGATATCACCAGCCCGACAACAGGAATCGCCTCAGTCGCCGCCAGCAGCACCGGATTGCGGATCACCAACACCGCCGGCACGACCTTGACCGTCAACGACAAAGGCGTGCCCTCGGGCCCGTACGAGAACCCCGCCACCGGAGAGAAAGGAATCGCCGAAGCACTACCCGGCGGCGGCTACCGCACCCTCTCCGCCGACGGCGCCATCACCGAATACAACGCCGCCGGCGGCATCGTCAACCACCTACCCGCCCCCGACACCAGCGATGACGGATGGTGGGCCAAGACCGGCAACTTCGTCAAAAACGGGATCGCCACCACCCTGGGCACCGTCCAACACTCGATCGCCAATATCGGTGCAGGTTTGGGCGCGGCCGCCAGCGGCGGATCACTCACGCCACAAGGCCAAGCCTTCATACAAGCCGCCGCAGTGGACCCGGACCACGACCCCGCCAAAGCATGGCGGCAATGGCTCGACAACCTCACCGTCAAAGGCACTCTCAGCGCCGCGGGCAACGTCGTCAGCGGCTTCGTCGGATGGAGCGGCATCGGCCAGAACATCAACGCCGCCGCAGGAGTCTTCGACCTCCACCCCAACCTGCCCACCCCCGACGACGTCGGGAAAGCCATGGGCGACAACGCCAAAGCCGCGAAGGTCGAATACGACAAAGGAAACATCCCCGGAGCCCTGAACCACCTCGGCATGGCAACCGGACTATTTCCCAACTTCGGCAACATCAACGACGTTGTGGTCTGGCTCGCTCTATTCGGGCTCGGTAAAGCCGCGGCGGGGCGTTCGGGCCCTCCCGAAGCGCTACCGCCCACACCGGTCGAACCCCTGCCGACACCAAAAACCCTCGGACCCGGCGCATCTCATCCCGCCACCGTGTCTCCTGTCGGGTCGATAAAACCTGTGTTGGATTCCCACCCCCAGCTCACCGCGTCCGAATTCGCGCAACTGCACGAACACCTCACAGAGCTCCGAGCCGCCGAAAGAGTATTCGCCGACCAAGTCGTTGGTTTCGTCGAATCCCTGACCCAGGCCGAAATCGCACAATTAACCACCACCCGGGCCATGGCACACACCGGCCCAGGCGGCACACCGCCCCATCCCCAAGGCCCCACAACACGCGGCACCGACCCGCATCTCGCCGCAGGCCGAGACAGCTCGGGTACCGGACACCAGCCACCACCAAGCAACAGCGGATCGAGTAATAACGGTCGCCCCACTCTGGACCATGGGTCTAAGAGTAGAGCTCTCGGTCCCGACCGTGACGGTCGCTTCCCCGACGACATCGATACGCCGGGCGTACGACAAGCGTTCGACGATCTTCCAGATCGTACTGCGGGTCCTACTAGCGGCTTTGCGCTGGACGCCGCAACCGACCGGCAGATCCCCTACCCTTACGGGAAGGATCCGGCCGCTGCCATCACCAGCGACCAGAAAGCGCCGTGGAAACGAGCAATGGCACTGATCAAGCAAATGCCCTTCACCCCGGTTCTGTACCGCAATGCAGATCCTAAATTCGCGGCGGATGTAGAGATGAAAGCCGCCATCGTCGCCAGAGACCTCGGGATCAAGAACCTCAAGATTGTCATCAATAATTCAAGTGGCCCTTGCCTCCGAGGTTGCGACCTCGCCTTGCCCTATCTCGTGGATCCCGAGGGATCAATTACCGTGATTTACCCTGGCGGGTATAGGATTTATAAAGGATCGAAATTTAAGGAAATTGATGGGAACAGTGGAAGTTTATAAATTCGATGCCGGATATCTTCCTCGGCATGTCGACGATCCGATAGTCCCGTCCTCCGGCAAGGACCTCGCCGCGATCATCGATGAGATGTACTCCTCTACCAACGAGGAGTGCAGCCTCCTGTCAATAGCAGTGCGCAACTCCGAAGGAATCTATGTCGTTCAAATGGATATAGGCGTTCGAGCGGCCGAGCCTCTAGGATGCCTCCGCTACATTGCTGCCGAAGGTGACGTCTACAGCAAAGGGAAATACCTTAGCAATGAACCTGTCGCATATTATGACTTCGGCAACGAGAGACTTTTCGCACCGGGTTCACAAATCCCCCTTGATGCCGTGAAAGCCGCTGTAATTCAACTGTTTGACAGTAATGGCGGGAAACCAGATTGTGTGGAATGGCAGGAGTGGCACGGCTGGATCCTCGACGACGATGATGACGACGACAAGTATTTGAACTCCGAATCTCAAGCGCCCAGTCCCGATTACTCGGATCCGCCATTCTGACGCAATGTGCGGCTTTCTCACTGCAGAAGCATCGAATATGCCGGCCTGACGTCGTGACTACAGAGGTGCTGCGCACAACTTCTTGCGAGGAATCTACGTAGTTTACTTCTAGACCTGGCGTGTCTCAGTCGCATGTTTCTGATCAACGCTCCCCGAGCGAGAACGACAACGCCTACATATCGAGGTGCTACTGCGCCTTGATACGGAGCACCTCCGTACACGGCCAACAGCACTGAACCGAACGACAGAACCCTACCCAGATGGGCAGGGTTCAACCAGTCTGTGCAGGTAGCGGTTTCGCGCGACCTACTTGTTCTTCGACGGTGATGCTACTCCGCTTCGGAATTCGACGACGTCGCCGTCGGCCATGACGTAGTCCTTGCCTTCCATGCGGACCTTGCCCGCGGCCTTGGCTGCCGCCATGGAACCGGCTGCCACCAGGTCGTCGAAGGCGACGATTTCGGCCTTGATGAAGCCGCGTTCGAAGTCGGTGTGGATGACGCCGGCGGCCTTGGGGGCGGTGTCGCCCTGGTGGATGGTCCAGGCTCGGGATTCCTTGGGGCCTGCGGTGAGGTAGGTCTGCAGGCCCAGGGTGTGGAAGCCGGCGCGGGCCAGGGCGTGCAGGCCGGGTTCGGATTGGCCGATGGACTCGAGGAGCTCCAGGGCGGACTCGTCGTCGAGTTCGATGAGTTCGGATTCGATCTTGGCGTCGAGGAAGACGGCGTCGGCGGGGGCGACGGCGGCCTTCAGTTCGGCCTTCTTGGCCTCGTCGGTGAGGACGGCTTCGTCGGCGTTGAAGACGTAGAGGAAGGGCTTGATGGTCAGGAGCGAAAGTTCCTTCAGCAGCTCGACATCGAGCTCCTTCTGGGCGGCGAAGAGGGTGCGGCCGCTGTTGAGGATGGCCTGCGCCTGGGCGGCGGCATCGGCGACCGGCTTGCGGTCCTTCTTGATGCGGGCTTCCTTTTCGAGGCGGACGACCGCCTTCTCCAGGGTCTGCATATCGGCGAGGATGAGCTCGGTTTCGATGACCTCGATATCGGCGAGGGGATCGACCTTGCCGTCGACGTGCACCACATCGCTGTCGGCGAAGACGCGCACGACCTGGCAGATGGCGTCGGCCTCACGGATATTGGCGAGGAACTTATTGCCCAGACCCTCGCCCTCGGAGGCGCCCTTGACGATGCCGGCGATATCGACGAACGTCACCACAGCGGGGAGTTGGCGCTCGGAACCGAAGATTTCGGCGAGCTTGGCCAGCCTCGGATCGGGCAGCGGCACGACGCCGGTATTCGGCTCGATGGTGGCGAACGGGTAGTTCGCCGCCAGCACGTCGTTGCGGGTCAGCGCATTGAAGAGCGTCGACTTTCCGACGTTGGGCAGGCCGACGATTCCGAGGGTGAGACTCACGAGAACGAGAGTTTACCTGCGCACTTACGACCGAACGGACCCGGGCCGCGCCGCATCAATTCAGCACGGCGGCGACGGCGGCCGCCAGCGCCGCGTATCCGGCGTCGTTCGGGTGCAGGTGGTCACCGCTGTCGAAGGCGGGGGCGAGTCGATTCGGATCCGCCGGATCGGCGAGCGCGGCGGCCGTATCCACCGCGGCGTCGTACTCGCCCGAGGTGAGAATCCAGTCGTTCACCGCCCGGCGGACGCGATCGCGTGCGGTGTAGAGCGCGCGGTCGCCATTGCCGAAAGCCGAGCCCGCGGCGGGCAGCATTGTCGCGCCGAGCACTCGCAGCCCGGCGGTGTGCGCCTGCGCGATGAGTGTGCGATATCCGGCTATCAGCTGTTCGGCGGAGGCTCCCGGGACAGGAGCGCTCTGCGCCATGACCCGGCTGTCGAGCCAGATGTCATTGATCCCCTCCAGGATCACCACGGTCCCGACGCCCGGTTGCTCGAGCACCTCACTACGGAAGCGGGAGAGCCCGCTGTCCCCGAGCCATCGGGAATCGACGGTCAGACAGTTGCCACCGATGCCGAGATTGAGAACCGGACGCGGATTACCCTGTGCGGCAAAGTATTCGGCCAGTCGATCCGGATAGTTGCGATGCGTGTCATAGGTGGAGCCGACGCCCTCGGTGAACGAATCCCCGAACAGTGCCACCGCCGGCCTGCGCGGTAACCCGATCTCGGACTCCACACCCGCCAGGTAGTACCAGGACGACGAATTCACCGTGAAGGCGTTACCGGAGGCATCGGCGCGATGATCATCCCAGGCGAGATATGAAGTGTTCTGCGCCTGAGCGTGATACGTCGCCGGACCGGTGGCGTCGGCGAAGTAGAGGGTCACCGTCAACCGTTCCAGTGCCCGCACCGGCAGTGGGATCGGATCGGTGACGGCGTCCTCGCCGGGCTCGATCCGAAACGCGGTGGCGGAGTCGATTGTCAACGGCCGCAAGCTGTCCGGATACACGGCCGCACCGCCCGCACTGCGCGCGATGGTCGCACCCCGCACCCGCAGCGGCTGGGTGCCGAACCGGTTCGACAACCGCAGTCGCAGTATCGATCCCGCATCGCTGACCCGAATCGCCTGGCGCACAGTCTGATTCCCGAATCCGACACCGGACCAGTTGGGTGCGAAGCTTTCACCGGGGCGTTGCAGGGCGCTGACCCAGATCGGCTGCCACCCCGGCGCGACGACCGGCGCCGAGGCGGTGGCGGCAGCGAAGACCAGAAACAGACCGAGGACGGCGGCGATGACACGCACGGCGGCATTCCGCTTCATCGGCCCCGGGCCGTTCCAGCGAAATGAACACCGCGCATGTACACCAGCCTCGCATCGAGCCGCCGAATTCTCGTGGCGATTCAGGCGCGGGGCTCGCGGCCGAGGTATCCGAGCAGCTCATCGACTACGGGAGTGGCGCTCGCGGAGTCGGATTCGATGACGGCCGCGTACGCGCCCCACTGTCGCAGCGGCTCCACCAATCCGCGCGAGGCGGTGAGCAGGTGCCCCGCCAGCTCCTCGGTGAGCGGGGAGGGCTGTCCGGTGGCGATCGCGATATCCCAGGCGTGCACGGCGGCGTCGAGGGCGCACATGACGGCCGCGACCGGGGTGGGGAGTTCGCCGTGCGGCAGCGGGGTGGGGACGGTTTCGGCATCGTCGGCGACGGTGGCCCAGGCGGCGGCGGTCTCCTCGATCGCGGCGGCGACCAATGCGGCCGGGGTGCCGTCGACGGTGCCGGACGGGGAGAAGGGGTCGTAGGCCGGGCCGTCGCCGATGCCGAGGAATTTGGCGTAGGCGAGCTGATCACCGGCGGCGTGCTGGACGACCTGGGTGACGGTCCAGTCCGAGCAGGGGGTGGCGAGCTGCCACTGGTCGTCGGCGACACCGGCGACGGCGTCGGTAAGGGCGCGGTAGGAGGTGGCGAGCACATCCCGCCAGACCGGGGCGAGGATGGCGGCGGGGGTGGCGGTGGTCTGCGAATCGGCGCTCATTGTTCTTGCCTCTCAGGTTGTTTCAATCCGTTGAGATAAAGGTATGAGGCAATTAGGCTAATTTCGTTCCTAATAGTTCGGCCGATTCCGAAGAGGTGGATGTGACCTCGACCACAACCCGGCTGCTGCGGCTGCTTTCGCTCCTGCAGGACCGCACCCATACCGGTCGTGAGCTGGCCGAACGTCTCGCGGTCACCGATCGAACCCTGCGGCAGGACATCGCCCGGCTACGCGAACTCGGCTATCCGGTACATGCCGAACGCGGGCCGATCGGCGGCTATCGGCTCGGACAGGGCGCGAATATGCCGCCGCTGCTGCTCGATGACGAGGAGGCGGTGGCGGTCGCGGTCGCCATGGGGCTCACCGAGAACGGGAGTACAGGGGTCGCGGATATCGACGCGACCATTACGCGGGCACTCGCCAAATTGCAGCGCATTATGCCGAAACGGTTGCAGCACAAAGTGAATGCGCTGCGCAGCAGTACCGAGGTGGGTCCGTCCGTCACCGGCTCACAAGAACCGGACGCGCCGGTACCCGCGGAGACCCTGACCACCATCGCCACCGCCATTCGCGGCACCACGACCCTGCGCACCGGCGGGCACGAAAGCGAGCTCGAGCCGTACCGGCTGATCAGCTGGCAGCGCCGCTGGTTCCTGGTCGCCTACAGCCTCGAAACCCACTCCTGGCGTGCGCTTCCCGTCGCCGATCTGCCGCAGGTGGAGCGGACGAGTCGGGTATTCGCCGCCCGCGCGCTCCCCGAAGCGGATCTGGTCGCCTTCGTCCTGCGCGAAATCGCCTCCGCCGGTTGGAAAGTGCATGCCCGCGTCACCGTGCTGGAGTCCGCCGAAACGGTGATCGCCCGGGTCAATCCGACGGTCGGCGTGGTGGAGCCCATCGACGAGCACTCCTGTGTACTCCTCACCGGCGCGGACCGATTGGAGACCATCGCCATTTATCTGAGCATGCTCATGATGGATTTCCGCGTCGACGATCCGCCCGAGTTGGTGGCGCACCTGCGGACACTGGCTCGCCGCTACGCCGCCGCCACTCCCCCGGAGCGCTGAACCCCGCATTCCGTGACATGGAACGCGATGCCGTACACCGCCGAGCTGCGGGCCAGGGCTATTCGGCTCTGGGCCCGGTGAGGTATTCGTCGAACTCACCTCGATCCGCCATCTCACCCAGCCGAGTGAGAGCCTGCGCGCGTTGATGACGTAGGAGGAAATCCCGGGCGTTGTCGAGGTCTGCGGCCGCGAGGCCGATGGACGGATCGATCGGGACTATGCGCGTGGGGGCGGTGTCTCGGGATCGGTCGACAGCCCAGTCCTCGTCGCCGGGCTGGAATTGGTCGTCGAACCAGACAAGGGGGCGGGTTCCGGCCCAGGCGGTAATACCGGGGAGTTTCGCGTGGTGGCCGTTGGCGTGCCGGAAGGCAGTGCCGTCGAAGGCGATCACCTCGAGGTGCGGTAAGCCCAGCGGCACGGTGAGCAGGCGGTTGGCCTCGTGTTCCCACAGGGTGGCCCAGACCAGATCGGCCTGAGTTTCGGCGGCCAGCTCCAGGAGTTGACGGCCGTGCGCCGGATCCAGCCAGACGGTGCGGTTCTCGGCAGGGCGGCCGGGAAAGATCTCGGGGCGCAACAGGTGTGCCCGATACCCCGGGGCGCGAGGTGTTTCGCTATCTGCGAATGGGTTCAGCGGCCCATCCACGTCGAGCAGAATCGCGGGTCTCGTCTCGGCCATATGTCTCCCCCTCGGCCCGGGCGTGAAACGCTTCGGCCCGCCCAGCATGGACCAGCGGCCGCGCCGGTGCCAGCGGATTTCGCGAAGCCGACCGCTCAACGACCGCCCAGGCCGGACATGGCAATGCCGCGGATGAAGGCGCGTTGGGCTACGGCGTAGATGAGGAGCAGGGGCAGCAGGATGAGGGTGGCGGCGGCCATCAGTAGTGGCCAGTTGGTGGTGTACTGGCCTTGGAGGCGGACCAAGCCGAGGGTCGCGGTGGCGTATTCGTTGCGCTGGATCATGATCAGCGGCCAGAGGAAGTCGTTCCAGACTGTGATCCAGGTCAGCACAGCCAGGACCATGACGGCAGGGCGGGCGTGTGGGAGCAGGACGCGCCAGTAGATCTGCCAGGGAGTGCAACCGTCGAGGGTGGCGGCCTCCTCCAATTCGGTTGGGAGCGTGGCGAAGAACTGCCGCATGAGATAGGTGCCGAAGGCGCTGCCGAAGAGGCCGGGGACGATCATGGCCCAGGGGGTGTCCATCCAGCCGAAGGCGCGCATGAGCAGGAATTGCGGGATCACGGTGACGGTGAGCGGAACCATCAGGGTGGCCAGGTAGGCCAGGAACAGCGCCTCGCGTCCGGGAAAACGCAAGCGCGCGAAGGCATATCCGGCGAGGGAGCAGAAGAAGACCTGACCGGCGGTGACGCAGAGGGCGTAGACGGCGGTATTGAGCAGCATGCGGCCGAGCGGAATGGCATCGAAAACGTCTGTGTAATTGGACCATTGGGGGTGCGCGGGCAGAGCCGACGGATCGATGAGCTCACCCTCGGATTTCAGCGAGGCCGAGACCGCCCACAGGATGGGAGCCAAGGCACACCAGGCGACTGCGATCAATGCGACGTAGATGAGCAGGACGCGGATGACTCGCTTCGCGGACCGATTCACAGCTCCGCCTCCGCACGCCGCGACAGACGCAGCTGAATCAGCGTGAGCGCCAGCAGGATTGCGAAGATCACCCAGGCGAGCGCCGAGGCGTAGCCGATTTCATAGAAGCGAAAAGCGTTCTGGAACAGCATGATCCCAAGAACATAGGTGCCGGTCTCGGGTCCGCCATTGCCACCGGTGAGCGCATACGCCTGATCGAACGCCTGCACCGAATTGATGATGGTGATGACGAAGACGAAGGACAGCGCTCCGCGAATCAACGGCACGGTGATCGACCAGAACCGCCGCAGCGGTCCCGCGCCATCGATCTCCGCTGCCTCATAGAGGTTTTCGGGCACGCCCTGCATGGCTGCCAGCAGAATGACGGTGGCGAACGGCACGCTCTTCCACACCGTCACCAGACCGAGCGAGACCAGCGCCCAATCCGGATCGGTCAGCCACGGCACCGGGGAGATGCCGAACCAGCCGAGGAAGAGATTGGCCAGCCCGTCATCGCTGGCGAAGACGAAGCGGAAGACCACCGCCATGGCGACCGTCGAGGCCACCAGCGGCAGGAAGGCGATGGTGCGAAAGATGCCCATCCCCCGGAGTTTTCGATTCAGCAGTCCGGCCACGGCCAGGCTCACCACCACGGTCGGTACCAGGGTCAGCAGGGTGAAGACGGCTGTATTGCGCAGCGCGATGAAGAACAGCGGATCCTCGGAGAACAGCCTGCGATAGTTATCCACACCCACGAACAGGGGTGGACTGAACAGATCCCACGAGTGGAAGCTCAGATACAGCGAGAACCCGAGCGGGAAGAGCAGAAACACCGCCACCGCGGCCAGATTGGGGGCGATGAACCGTACTCCGGCGCGGGCCCGTCGCCGTGCCAGGGCATTGGTCATATCGCCGCCCGCAGGACGGCGTCGATATCGTCGGCGGTCTGCCCGCTCAGTGAATCCGCCGTCGCCGCACCGCGCAGTACCCGATTGCAACCGCGTTCGAGCAGCGATTCGACCTTGCCCCACTGGGGTGTGACCGCCATTTGACGGGAGTTGGCCGGGCCGTCGGTGAAGACCTCCAAGTTGCGGATACCGCGATGTGCCGCGGCGAAACCCGTTGCGTGCATGGCTGATTCGAGCACCGGAACGAAGAGTCCGGAGGCCGCGATGAGTGCCTGCCCCTCCGGTCCGGTCGCGAATTTCACGAATTCCCAAGCCTGTTCGCGGCGCGGGCTGGCGGCGGCGATGGCGAGTCCGGTGCTGCCGACATCGGTGATCGCGCCCGGACCTCCATGCGGTCCGACCGGCAGTACGGTCACATCGAAGTCGAGATCATCGCGCCCGGTGAACTCCGAGTACAGCCAGTGTCCGCCCATGAGCATGGCCGCACGACCACTCCGGAACAGGTCCTGCGCCGAAACCGATTGCCGGTCACCGACACTCGGGGCGACGCGGTGCCGGACCGCCAGATCGGCGTAGAACTGCAGCCCCTCCGCGAACCGCGGATCGCCGATATTGGTGCGCTCGGGCCGCACCGGCGGGGTGAACCATTGCGCGCCATTGTTCATACCGAAGCAGGCGGCCGAGAAGTACGGCACCCAGGCATCGACGAAACCCCATTGCCCGGTGTGGCCGTCGGCATCACGGTGGGTGAGCGTCTGTGCGGCGGTGAGGAATTCAGCGAAGGACCAGGCGTCGGACCAGCGCGCGGGCGGCTGAATTCCCGCCTGTTCGAACAGCTTCCGGTTGTAGTACAGGAAAACCCCGGACCACTGCTCGGGCAGCGCGTACTGCCCGCCCCGCCAGCGGAAGGTTTCGCGCAGCGGTGCGTACCCGTCCGCCGCCAACTCGGCGGCGTATCGCGGATCGCGGTCGAGGAATTCGCGCAGATCCACCAGCACCCCGCGCTCGGCCAACTCGGCGTAGAGCAGCTCCCACGACATCAATACATCGGGGCACTTCCCGCCCGCGCAGTAGGTGAGCATCTGCTGGAGCGGATCCGGCCCGGACATGATCGTCCGAATCTTGATATCGGGCCGCCGCTTCCGGAATTCGTCGATGAGCAACAGCCGGGAGCGCGCTTCCTCCGGCCGCGCCTGGAAGAAGAAGGTGACCGCATCGTCGTCGCCCCCGCCGCAGCCGCCGACCGCACCGGCGAGGGCCGCAGCCGCCGCGCCGCCGAGCAGCGTGCGACGCGAGACGACGGGATCAATACGCACGGCGCGCTGCCCGGTCACCGTTCATCGTGGATTTCCTACCGTTTGCCGCAGCGAATCCACCGTTCGTCGCATATCGGTCGGCGGCACCAGTCCAGCGCCGAAAGTACGGGCATGAATGAAACGACCTCCCGGTCAAGAGGGTCTCCTCCGGTCTCGGACCCTGTGGCCCAGGTCTCAGATCAGCATGGCAGCATACGGAGAGCAACCTGCGACACGCGGAGAACACGCGGACTCGCGGGAGCCCGAGCCGGATTGCGTCACCTCGTCTCCCGGCACACAGCGTCCACCGGGTCACCCATACCCGTCGGTCCGACACTTGATGAACGGCTGCCGAAAGCCGCATTTCAGGCGTGTCGATTCCGCTACGTTGGGCTCGAAATCAGTTAGATCCGCTGTACCGCACGGGAGAGTTGTCGCATGGCGACCATCGAATACCTCCGGACGGACCCCGACCTGCCTCCGGTCGGTGTCGTGGACCGGACGCCCCTCACGCCCGCCAAAAAGGGCATCTTCCTCGCCATCGCCGTACTCGGCGCGATCGCCTGGGCGATTCTCGCGTTCATGCGCGGCGAAGATGTCAATGCCGTCTGGATCGTGATCGCCGCGGTCTGTACGTATGTGCTGGCGTACCAGTTCTATTCGCGGCTGATCGAATGGAAGATCACCAAACCGCGGGATGACGTCGCCACTCCGGCCGAAGAGCTGGAGAACGGCCGCGACTACATGCCGATGGACCGCCGCGTGCTGTTCGGGCATCACTTCGCCGCCATCGCCGGCGCGGGCCCGCTGGTCGGACCGGTGCTGGCCGCGCAGATGGGATATCTGCCGGGCACCATCTGGATCATTGTCGGCGTCGTGTTCGCCGGTGCGGTGCAGGACTATCTGGTGCTGTGGGCTTCGGTGAAGCGCCGCGGCCGCAGCCTCGGGCAGATGGCGCGTGACGAACTCGGTGTGGTCGGCGGTGTCGCCGCCATCGTGGCCGTGCTGGTCATCATGATGATCCTGCTCGCCGTGCTCGGCATCGTGGTGGTGAATGCCCTTGCGGCGACACCGAATGCGAAGACCGGCGTACTCGAGGGTGGCAGCCCGTGGGGCGTGTTCTCCATTGCCATGACCATTCCGATCGCCCTGTTCATGGGCGTCTACCTGCGCTTCGTGCGCCCGGGCAAGGTCGGCGAGATCTCGCTGGTCGGCTTCGCACTGTTGTTGCTGGCCATCATCTCCGGCAACTGGGTCGCCGGGTCCGGTTGGGGCCGTGACCTTTTCACACTGTCGGGCACCAGCATCGCCTGGATGTTGATCATCTACGGTTTCATCGCCTCGGTGCTGCCGGTGTGGCTGCTGCTCGCCCCGCGCGACTACCTCTCGACCTTCATGAAGATCGGCACCATCGGTCTATTGGCGATCGGAGTACTGGTCACCATGCCGGTGTTGCACGCGCCCGCCATCTCGCAGTTCGCGAGCAACAGCAGCGGTCCGGCGTTCGCGGGCAACCTGTTCCCGTTCCTGTTCATCACCATCGCCTGTGGCGCGCTCTCGGGATTCCACGCGCTGGTCTCCTCCGGCACCACGCCGAAGCTGCTGGCCAAGCAGTCGCAGGCGCGCATGATCGGCTACGGCGGCATGCTGATGGAGTCGTTCGTCGCGGTCATGGCGATCATCACCGCCAGCATTATCGATCAGCACCTGTACTTCGCCATGAACGCCAGTCCGGCGGTCACCGGGGGCACTGCGGAGAAAGCCGCCACCTATGTGAACAGCCTTGGACTGCAGGGTGATCCGATCACCCCGGATTATCTGAATCAGGCCGCTGCCGATATCGGCGAGAGCAAGATCGTCTCGCGCACCGGTGGTGCGCCGACGCTGGCCATCGGCATGTCCGAGGTGCTGCACAAGCTGTTCGGCGGCTCGGGGCTGAAGGCGTTCTGGTACCACTTCGCGATCATGTTCGAGGCGCTGTTCATCCTCACCACCATCGACGCGGGAACCCGCGTGGCGCGGTTCATGCTCTCGGATTCGCTCGGCAATCTCGGTGGCGCGGCCAAGAAGTTCAAGGATCCGTCCTGGCTGCCCGGCGCGTGGCTGTGTTCGGCGATCGTGGTCGCGGCCTGGGGCTCGGTGCTGCTCATGGGTGTCACCGATCCGCTGGGCGGCATCAATACGCTGTACCCGCTGTTCGGTATCTCCAACCAGCTGCTGGCGGCGGTGGCGTTGACCGTGGTGCTGGCCATCGTGGTGAAGAAGGGCCTGGTCAAGTGGGCCTGGATTCCGGCGCTACCGCTGGTCTGGGATCTGATCGTCACCATGACGGCCTCGTTCCAGAAGATCTTCTCGGGTGATCCGAAGATCGGCTACTGGACGCTGCACCACAACACCATCGTGAAGCGGGACGCCTACCTCGCCGCGCAGGACTCCGGGCAGCTGCCCAAGGGAGTGGCGGACGCGGCGGCGCTGCAGACGCAGATCGACAACCTGGAGAAGACGATTCGCAATACCTTCATCCAGGGCACGCTGTCGATCGTGTTCGCGGTGCTGGTGCTGATCGTCGCCGTCGTAGGCGTGTGGGTGTGCCTGCGCGCCATTCGCAAGGGGGTCGCGGAAACCACCGAATCGCCCGAGGAACCGTCGAAGATCTTCGGGCCGAGCTCCTTCCTGGCCACGAAGGCGGAGAAGGAAGTCCAGCAGGAGTGGGACACCCTCGTCGCCGAAGGCAAGATCAAACCCACCGGTGCGGCCACGGCACACGCGCACTGAGTCACACTTGTCCTCGATGAACGAATCCACCGCCCCGTCGCCCGCAGCCCCGCTGCGGACGGCGGGGCGCGCGGTTCTCCGTGCCCTGCGCGCCGTGATCTGGTGGTTCAACTCGATCCTCGGCGGCAACGACTACCAGCGCTACGTCGACCACCTGCGGTTCCAGCATCCGGACGCCCCGGTCCCCAGCGAACGCGACTACTGGCGCGACCGCCACGACGCGGCGGCCCGCAACCCCGCCAACCGCTGCTGCTGAAGGTTGTCCGTACGTCAACGCAACAACTGATTTCGCGACGGTCGGGGTAACTCCCCGGGTACGCCCATAATCGGGCCGGCTCCCCAGGTAGGTGCGCGTGCCCAACGATCGACGGCTCCAAGCCTGGCGCTGAAGGTTCGGGGAGGCGGGCGTGCTCGTGTCCATTTTCCGCTAGCGCGCGGTCTCCCGGGCTGCGATTGTGGTTCTTGTGAGTGCGAACGAGCTGGACTTCGAACGGTGCTACCGCGCCGTGGCCACCCGGGATGCCCGCTTCGACGGGCAGTTCGTGACCGCGGTGCGCACCACCGGAATCTATTGCCGCCCTTCCTGTCCGGCGATCACCCCGAAACCCGCCAACGTCACCTTTCTACCTACCGCCGCGGCGGCACAACAGTCCGGCTTCCGGGCCTGCCGTCGCTGCCTGCCCGATGCGGCACCCGGCTCACCGCTCTGGAATACCCGCGCCGACCTGGCCTCCCGGGCCATGCGACTGATCGCCGATGGCGTGATCGAACGGGGCGGGGTGCCCGCCCTGGCCGATACGCTCGGCTATTCACAGCGCCAGCTGACCCGGGTGCTCACCTCCGAACTCGGGGCCGGACCGCTGGCCCTGGCGCGGGCGCATCGGGCGCATACCGCCCGGCTGCTCATCCAGACCACACACCTGTCCATGTCGGATATCGCGTTCGCGGCGGGCTTCGCGAGCATCCGGCAGTTCAACGACACGGTGCGCGAGGTATTCGCGGTCAGCCCGACCACCCTGCGGGATGAATCGCGACGCCGCAATGGCGACACCCTGCCCGCCACGAATGGCCTACTGACACTGCGACTTCCGTATCGCGAACCGCTGGACAAGCCCTGGCTGGAGTGGTTCCTGTCCTCGCACGCCGTGCCCGGAATCGAACTCTGGGAGGACGGCCACTACAGCCGCAGCCTGCGAACCCCGCACGGCCACACCACTATTCGCATGTCCATCCAACCCGGGCACGTGCGTGCTTCACTGGCCCTGCACGATATGCGTGACCTGGCCCCCACCGTCGCCCGGCTCCGACACTTCCTCGACCTGGATGCCGACCCCATCGGCATCGACGAGGCACTCATGGCGGGAATTACCGGGAAACCGCGTGCGCTGTCACCGGGCATTCGGGTTCCCGGATGTCTCGACGGTCCGGAACTGCTGCTGCGCACCATGATCGGGCAGCAGATCTCGGTGGCGGCGGCGAATACGCATACCGCTCGGCTGGTGCAGACGCTCGGGGAATCCATTCCCGGCGCGATCTCACACCTGTTCCCGACTCCCGCCGCCATTGCCGCCCACGGCGCGGAGGTCCTGACCGGACCGGCGCGACGAGTCGAGGCGATCGCGGCCGCGGCACGGGCGATCGCGGACGGTGAGCTGATTCTGCATGCCGGGCGCACCGCCTCCGAATTGCGTCGCGACCTGCTCACCCTGGATGGGGTGGGGCCGTGGACCGCCGACTACGTCACCATGCGACTACTCGCGGATCCGGATGTCCTACTGCCCTCCGATCTGATCGTGCGCCGGGGTGCGGCCCTGCTCGATATCGACCTGGCCGATACCGCCCGCTTCGCGCCCTGGCGCTCCTACCTGACCATGCACATGTGGAAGCACGCGCTGGCCGCGCCCACCCCCGATGGCGCTCCTGTCGCCCGGAAAGTGAGAACAGCACCGTGAATACCCAAACCGTCACCGCGACCGCAGATTTCGCCACCGTCACCACTCCGGCGGGGCCCTTCACCGCCCTGGTCGATCCCGACGGCGCGGTACTGGCCTCCGGCTGGACTGCCGACGCCGAGAACCTCCGCGGCCTCATCCACGCGACCCTGCGCCCCGGCGCTCTGCATGAGCGGACCGAACTGGGACAGGTCACCAAGGCCGTCGAGGCATACCACTCGGGTGATCTGACCATCATCGATTCGATTACGGTGCGCCAGCTTTCGGGCCCCTTCCTGGTCCACGCCTGGGAGGTGCTGCGCAAGATTCCCGCCGGCGACCCGGTCACCTACACCGATTTCGCCGCCGCCTCCGGTCGCCCCGCCGCCACCCGCGCCGCCGCGAATGCCTGCGCCCGCAATGCCGCGGCCCTGTTCGTCCCCTGCCACCGGGTCATCCGCACCGACGGCAGCCTCGGCGGCTTCCGCTGGGGCCTGGACATCAAGCGCTGGCTCCTGAACCACGAAGCCTGACGCCCCCAAGGCATTTGAACGAATGCTCAGCAGGAACTGATGGCGGCAATCGCGGTACCCCGTCGCCGCCAGTTCCTGGTGAGCAACCGTCCAGGCGCATTGGGAATACCGGACGGGTGATCACGGGTACCGACGGTGCGGGTTTCGGGTGGTTCGATGCCACATCGGTACCGCTGGGCGCACAGGCAGCTGGGTGCGGGCGACGGATCAGGCGCTCAGGGAGGTTTCCAGGTGGGAGCCGGTGCGGCCGCGGATTACGTGGAGGCGGCTCGGGATTCGCTGGCGCATTTCGTCGACGTGGCTGACCACGCCTACGACTCGACCGCCCGAGCGGAGTTCGTCCAGGACGCCCATGACGGCGTCGAGGGTGTCGGCGTCGAGGCTGCCGAAACCCTCGTCGATGAAGAGGGTGTCCAGGACCAGGCCACCGGATTCAGCTGCCACCACATCGGCGAGGCCGAGGGCCAGAGCCAATGAAGCCATGAAGGTTTCGCCGCCGGAGAGGGTCTTCGCCGGACGGATGGCTCCGGTGTAGTCGTCTCGGATATCGAGGCCGAGGCCGCCGCGCCGACCGCGCGGTCCCGCGGCGTCGGTGTGCACGAATTCGTAACGGCCACCGGACATTCGGCGCAGACGTACCGAACCGGCCACGGCCACCTCTTCGAGGCGGGCCGCGAGAACGTAGGACCGCAGCGACATTCGGCGATTGTTCTCACCGCGGCCCGCGACCACCTCCGCGAGGCGTGCGAGTTCGTCGTGAGCGCGCTGGATGGGGGCCAAGCGGTCGACGGCCGCCCAGAGCTGGGAGCAGAGCTCTTCGAGTTGCTCCACGCGCCGGGTCGCCACCGTATGCGCGGAGACGGCACGTTCGAGGGCCGATTGTGCTTCGGCGACAGCGGTTTCCAGGGATTCCAGATCGCCGAGGGCGACCTCCGCCACGGCCTGGATCTCAGGTTCGGCGAGGACGGCTTCGGCGTGCGCGCGGGCGCGGTCCGCGGCGATCAGTTCGGCTTCGATATCGGCCTGGCGCTGCGCGGGCCGGGAGGCGGCGTCGACCGCGCGGGCGTACTCGGCCAGGACGGTGTAGTCGGGGCCGGTCTCGCCCATGACCGGTGGCGCGGTCTCGACCAAACCGGCGTCGTAGGAAAGCTTTTCGACGCGTACCGCGAGCGAGGCGACCTGTTCGCGCGCCAGCGCCGCTTCGGTTCGCGCCTCACGAACCGCCGTGGCTCCCGCGACCAGGGCGTCGAGGCGAGCTCGGCGACGCTCCACCGTGCCATCGGCACCGGCGGCGGTGGTGAGCCGCTCGGTGAGTTCCGCGAGCCTGCGATCGGTGGCGACCACGCGTTCCATCGTCGCGCTGGAACGGCTTTCACAGTCGCGCAGTTCGTCCTGCAGGCGAGTGTCCTCGGTCCGCAAGCGCTCCAACTCGGCGGTCAGGCCATTGGCGAGCTCGGCACGGTCGCGCGCTGCGGCCCAGCGCGTTTCGGCCTCGGCCAAACCACCGGCGAGCTCGGCTTTGTCGGCGTCGCCGCCCCGCTCAACCAGCACCTCGATGGCGCGCTCCAGCTCCGCGACCTGCTGCCCGGCGCGATCACGAGCGGCTTCGGCGGCCCGTTCCGCGGCGAGCGCGGTCTCCTCTGCCTGCTTGGATACAGCCTGCGTGGTGGGCCGCGCGGGCGCGGGATGCTCGGCCGACCCGCACACCGCACAGGGCTCCGAATCCACCAGCGCCCCGGCCAATTCCGCGGCCATACCCGCCAGCCGCTGCTCCCGCAGCGAGAGCGTGTGTTCCCGCGCATCCAGATGCCGCACCCGCGCCGACTCGAAACCCGTTGCCGCACGCGTCAACTCACCACGCCGCTGCTCCAACTCCAGCGCGGCCTTGGCAGCCGACTTCAACCGCTCCCGCTCGGCCTCCAGTACCGGCAGTCCGGCCGCCGCATCGGTGGCCTCCCGCAGCCGAACCTCCACCCCCGCAATAGCTTGCGGCACCTGACGACGTCGCTCAGCCAGTTTCGTCAGCCGTCCCGACAGCTCCCGCTGCTCCCCGCGCAGCCGCTTCAACTCCCCCATGAGCCGCTTGGCCGAATCCGCATCGGCCAGCACCTCATCGAGCGCACCCATCTGCGCACTCCACCGCTGCACGGCGGCCTCCAACCCGCGCCCCCGCCCACCGGGCGAACTCACCTCCGGCTCCCTCTCGCGATCGGCCGGGACGGGCTGCTCGATCGCTTCGAGGTCGGCCGCGTAGTCGCTGTTCGACAGTTCGGATGCGGCAAGATCTGTTGCGGCCCAGGTGGTTCCGTCGAGTTCGGCGGAGGCGGGTTCGAGCAGGCGGGTGGCGAGGTGTTCGGCGGTGCGGGTGGCCTCCTCTTCGCGGCGGCGCAGGGTTACCGCGGCGGTACGGGCTTCGGTGAGGGCGGTGGCGACCGGTTCGGCGCGGCGGGCGCGGTCGAGTTCGGACTGGAGGTTTTCGCGGTGGGGGGCGGATTCCGCGTGGGCGGCGAGGTGGGTGGTGGCCTCGGTGCGGCGGCGGTGCAGCGTATGCAGGCGGCGCTGCTCCTCGGCGGCGGCGCGGGCGCGGGCCGAGATCTGCTGGCGCCGTTCGCGTTCGGCGGCGGTGGCGGTGAGGTCGGCGCGGGCGGCGGTCAGCAGGGTGCGGGACCATTCGCCGGATTCGAGCAGGCCCGCGGTTTCGGTGGCGGGGAGGCCGGCGGCCGTGACGACCTGGCCGATGAGGCGGTCGATGGTGCTTTTGCGGGTGTCGAGGTCGGCCCCGCTGGCGCGGCGCTTATCGATCAACCACTGTTCCGCGGTACCGAAACGTTCGGTGTCGAAGAGCTTTTCGAGGAGCTTCTCGCGATCCTCGTTATCGGCGCGGAGGAAGCGTGCGAAATCGCCCTGCGGCAGCAGTACGACCTGGAAGAACTGATCGGCGCTCATACCGAGCAGGCGGAGCACCTCATCACCGATATCGGGAATTCGGGACAGGTGCTGGCCGCGGCCGTCCAACCACTCCAGGGTCGCGGACGCGTTCTCTTTGACCCAACCGCTCTTCGCGCGCGTGCTCGGGCGCTGAAACTCCGGTGAACGCGTCAAACGCAGGCGGCGACCGCCGAGCGTGGCCTCCAATTGCACACGCGGCGGGGTCTGTTCATCGGCGTGATCGGAGTGCAGCCGTTTCTCACCGCGCGCCCCGGGCACGCTCCCGTAGAGCGCGAAGGCGACCGCGTCCAGCACGGTCGTCTTGCCCGCACCGGTCTGGCCATGCAGCAGGAAGAGCCCGTCGGCCCCCAATTCGTCGAAATCCACCACGGCGGTCTCCGCGAACGGCCCGAAAGCCGTCAGCTCCAAACGATGCAGCCGCACGCTCGATCCCCTTCCGCCGCCACACACCATCCAACATCCCGGCGCATACGACTGCCCTCGGGACACGCCGTCGCGCCTCCGCGATAACCCGTCATGCACTCAACTCGGCTGCGCCACCATCGGATTCGGGCGGCGTGAGACCGAAAAGTCCTAGATCGCCATCCAATTCGCCGTCACCCGATAGCCGCGTGCCGCCATCGTCCGCGACCGGCCGCCGCTCCGGCGACTGCTCCGACCGCACGTTTTCGCCGAGGGGGGCGGCGGCTGCCGGAGCCGCTTGCGTGCCGGAGCTCGGCTCGCTCACGTCCGGGCGGTCGACGCGAACATCCGGCCCCGCCGCGGGGGCCCGCACCGGACCATCCTTCTCGCGCGCGGCCGCGCCGAGGGCCCGTTCGAGCCACGTCATCTCGCCCGAGGTGGGTGCGCCGCGCACATCGGTGAGGAAGCTCTGGGCGATCTCGGTGTCACGGCGACCGTGTACGCGTTCGCGGTAGTGCAGCTCCGGATTGCCTTCCGGGCGTGCCCATTCCACATGGACCGCGTGCGGGAAACGCTCCCGCAGTTTGCGCAGCGCGTCGACCGGCCGGGCCTGATCGGTGAGGGTGGCCGAGACGTAATCCGCTTCGGCGGCAGCGTGTTCCGGCGCTTGGAGCAGCTCTTCCATAGTGCCGCTGAGCTGGCTCAGCCCGCGCACCACCGGCAGCTCATGCCGGGTCACCTCCGACAAACCGTCGGCGTCGAGATCGACGATCCACACCGATTTGCGATGCGAACGCTCACCGAACGAATAGGGCAGCGGCGATCCGGAGTACCGCACCGACTCCGACAACGTCTGCGGCGAGTGCAAATGGCCCAGCGCCACATAGTCGATATCCGCGAATGCGCCGAGCGGCACCGTCTCCACCCCGCCCACCGAAATCGAACGCTCGGATCCGGTCGCCTCCCCGCCGACCACGAAGGCGTGCGCCAGCACCACCGAGCGCACCCCGGCGCGGGCCGCGAGATCCACGCGAATCAATCCCATGGCCGCGTCCAGAATCTCCGCGTGCGAACGCGCCTGTGGCACGCCCAGTTCCGCGCGGGTGATTTCCGGCTCCAGATACGGGATTCCATAGAAAGCCACCTCTCCGTGCGAATCGGACACCATTACCGGCCGTGCCACTTCGGCTATGCCGCATCGAAGATGCAATCCGCCCGCCGCGGCGAAGGTGCCCAGCGCCCCGAGCCGAGTCGGCGAATCGTGATTGCCCGAAGTCGCCACAATGGTCGCCCCCGCGGCGCGAATCGCCTCGAATCCCCGATTACACACCGCGATCGCATCGGCGCTCGGAATGGAGCGGTCGTACACATCCCCCGGCAGCACCACCACATCCACCCGCTCCGCGGCCACGAGTTCGGCAATGGCGCGCAGCGAACACTCCTGATCGGACAGCAGATCGACACCGTGGAAGGTGCGTCCGATATGCCAGTCGGAGGTGTGCAGGATTCGCATGCCGCCGACGGTAGGCGATCCCCCCGACAGTTTCATCGGCACCCAGGCGCGCCGCCACGAACTCGCCGATGTATTGCCGGGCACGTGCACAATGGCCGGTTCAGCAAGCCTCTCGCCATCCGGCCCATCCTCTACGCCTTCCCAGCCCCTCCGTCAGCCCGGCGCGAGCCCTTCGTCACCCCGGCGCGCTTTTGGCCGGGATCCATACGATTCGAATGCGTACTCCCGGTGTTGATCCCGGCCAAAAGCATGCCGGGATGACGGCATCTTTCCCGCCCCAGTCGCCGTTGGCAAAAGGTGCCGAGCGGCGGGTTTGCCGCCGCTTTCACGGAATTGTCGGTGGCATGCGGCAAACTCGCCTCCCATGACCGCACCGATGCTGTTCGCGCTGCTGTTGGTCTTCATCGCCGGGCTCGGCGTGGGATGGCTGGGCCATTCCGCGCGCGCGGGGCAACGGGCCGCGGTCGCCGAAGCGCGCTTGAATTCGATGCATGACAACGAACGGTTGTTACGACAGTCACTGGGTGCGGCGAGTGAGGATGCGGCACGGCGGCATTCGCATCAACTCGGGGCGATGATGGAGCCGCTGCGCGAGGCGGTCGGCACGCTCAATCGCCATATCCAGGAGGTCGAGCACAATCGCATCAACGCGTATTCCGGTCTGCGCGAACAGGTTGCGGGAATGCAGCACATCTCCCATCAGCTCTCCACGCAGACCTCACAATTGGTGGCCGCGTTACGCGCCCCGCAGGTGCGCGGGCGCTGGGGTGAGATCCAATTGGAGCGGGTGGTGGAGCTCGCGGGTATGACCCGGCACTGCGATTTCGACACCCAGGTCACCCGGCGCGCGGGCACCACCGGCAGCACCGAGGGGGTGGTGCGCCCGGACATGGTGGTGCGGCTGGCGGGCGGTCGGCAGATCGTGGTCGATGCCAAGGTGCCGTGCACCGCGTATCTCGAGGCCGCCTCCACCGAGGATCCGCGCGAGCGCGATAACCAGCTGAGCCGGCATGCCAAACATCTGCGCAACCATGTGGATCAGCTGGCGGCCAAAGAGTACTGGGCCGCCTTCGACCCCTCCCCCGAATTCGTCATCCTGTTCGTCCCCGGTGATCCGTTCCTGGATGCCGCACTGGGCGCCGATCCGGGACTGCTCGAATACGCCTTCGGTCGCAATGTGGTCCTGGCGACCCCGACCACCTTGATGGCGCTGCTGCGCACGGTCGCACTCGGTTGGCGACAGGAGGCCATGTCGCAGGATATGGCGCTGATCCAGCAGCTCGGCCGTGAGCTCTACGCACGGTTGGGCACGACCGGCCGCCATCTGGACCGGCTCGGCGCGCAATTGGGCAAGGCGGTGGATTCGTTCAATTTCACCGTCGCCTCCATGGAGACGCGCGTGATGGTGACCGCCCGCAAACTTCACGATCTAGAGATTTCGGACACTCCGGTCGAGGAAATCCAGCGCGTGGAAACCTGGCCCAGGGCGGTGGGATTCGCCGATTCCGAGTAATGCCCTTGACTCGCTCGGGGATCTCGGCATGATGTCGCCTACCTCGCGGAACGGCCACATGCTTTAGTGTGCTTGACGTGGCAGTTACCCAGCGCGAGCGAGCAGAGGTGCCCCCGTCGCACCGTTCGATCCTGCCGACGGTCCCCGGCGTCTCCGCCGGGATCGCGGTGCTCACTGCCGTGACCTGCACCTTCATCGGATTCTTGATCGACGCCATGGGTGGCGACGAGCTGACCGGTACCTTCGCCTCGCTGTATGTGATCGGCTGTGTCCTGGCCGTGCTCATCGTGCGGTACCGCGGACTCTTCACCACCGTGGTGCTGCCGCCACTGCTGCTCTTCCTGGCCGTACCGCTGGCGTATCAGCAGATGCTCGGCAACTCCGGCGGATTCAAGATCAAGGAAATCCTGCTGAATCTGGCCATCCCCCTGGTGAATCGCTTCCCCACCATGGCGCTGGCAACCGTACTGGTGCTGATCATCGCCGCGGGTCGGGTATTCCTGCACCGCCGTGAGCAGAGCGGCGAATCCGGCAGTCCGTTCGGCACACCGCGCGCCCGGTCCACCCGGCCCGTGCGCACCCCGCGTGCCGCGACCGATACCAAGGATTCCGCCAAACGACGCTTTCGATCCTCCCCGGCGGATCAGGGTGGCGCGGACGCATCCGAATCGACTTCGGGCAATCGCCGTCCCGCCGGTCGCGTGGCGGCCCGCCCGCCGCGGGTGGGTGCGGATCGCTCGGCCGCGGCGGGGCAGACCGGCAATCGGCAGTCGGGCGGTCGCCAGCCCGGCACCGATCGCAAGCGCACCCCGCCCGCCGACCGCAAGGCGAATCCGGACCGTAAGCCGAATCCGGATCGCAAGCCCACCGGTGAGCGCAAGCCCCCGCCTGAGCGCCGCGCCAATCCGGCCGAGCGCGCCAATCCGGCGGGCGCCGCCGAACCGCGCCGCCGCCGCGCGCAGAACCCCGAGGTGCCGCCGCATCCGCGCCCGAATGTGCGCTACCGCGAACGCGATTCGGGCCGCATCGAGCGCTGAGAACACCCCCCATGAGCAAAAAGAATCCCCGTACCTCGCAGGTACGGGGATTTTCGTATAACCCGAATCAGCTACGCGCGGAACGCAATTCGCGCGGCAGCGAGAAGACCAGCGTCTCATTTGCGGTGGTGACCGGCTGCACATCGCCGAAGCCGTGCTGGGCGAGCATCTCCAGCACACCCTCGACCAGGATCTCCGGCACCGAGGCCCCGGAGGTGAGACCGATGGTCCGCACCCCGTCGAACCACGCCGGATCGACCTCGCGCGCATAGTCGACCAGATGCGCGGCACCCGCGCCCGCGGTCAGCGCCACCTCGACCAGGCGCACCGAATTGGAGGAGTTGCGCGAGCCGACCACGATCACCAGATCGCAGGCGGGGGCCATGGCCTTCACCGCGGTCTGCCGATTGGAGGTGGCGTAGCAGATGTCATCGCTCGGCGGATCCTGCAGATTCGGGAACTTGGCCCGCAGCCGATGCACCGTCTCCATGGTCTCGTCCACCGAGAGCGTGGTCTGCGAGAGCCAGATCACCTTGTTCTCATCGCGCACGGTGATCGCGTCGACCGCATCCGGACCATCCACCAACTGGACGTGATCGGGGGCCTCTCCGGCGGTGCCCTCGACCTCCTCATGCCCCTCGTGGCCGATGAGCAGAATGTCGAAATCATCGCGCGCGAAGCGCTTGGCCTCCTGGTGCACCTTGGTGACCAGCGGGCAGGTGGCGTCGATGGTGTGCAGATTCCGTTCGGCGGCCGATTCGTGCACCGCCGGGGAGACACCGTGCGCGGAGAACACCACGAGCGCGCCCTCGGGCACCTCGTCGGTCTCGTCCACGAAGATCACCCCGCGGTCCCGCAGGGTCTCCACCACGTGCCGGTTGTGCACGATTTCCTTGCGCACATAAATAGGCGCACCGTGCTTTTCGAGAGCCTTCTCCACCGTCACCACCGCCCGATCGACACCGGCGCAATAGCCGCGAGGCTCAGCGAGCAGAACCCGCTTCGGGGCGTCGGCATCCACACCAGCGGACCGGACGATTCCGACATTCAAAGGGATAGCCGAGGACATGCACCTCAGAATACTGGCCCCGACGGCGGCCTGCCCCCCGGCTATAGGCGACACCACACCCGCCTACCCCTTGTCCAAACAACCAACGTTCGCAGATCCAAAGCACTCAAGGTTCGCGGGTCCAAAGCATTCAAGGTTCGCGGCCGTCCCGGTTCTGGACTGAGTGGAGCGGGGGAGCGCAGCGGAGGAGCGGAGGGAGGGAAGAACCGGGACTTCAGGGCCGCGAACCCGCCCGGAGCGGAGCGGAGGGCAGAAAATACAGCGGAGGGCCAAAGATACCGCTCTCACCTTTGCATCACACGGCGTTTCGGGCAGGCTAGGGGCATGTTCCGACCTCCGTT
Organism: Nocardia sp. NBC_01503; assembly: GCF_036327755.1. Taxonomy (NCBI): domain Bacteria; kingdom Bacillati; phylum Actinomycetota; class Actinomycetes; order Mycobacteriales; family Nocardiaceae; genus Nocardia; species Nocardia sp. NBC_01503. The sequence goes on along the minus strand of NZ_CP109596.1, from coordinate 3,798,147 downwards.
CCTGGCCCGGGTCGCCGCCGGGGCTGCTGTATATGCCCTAGAGGAAACTCGGCGGCTACCTGCCAGTGCAATCAATTTCCCGATCACCGCGATCAGTCAGATGCTGCAGACCACCATGCATCTGCAGCAGTTCGTGACCAGCCTCGCTCTCAAGGGTGACGCCGTTTTCGACCGTTTGGTCAATCAGCCGGAAGAACAACCGGCCTGGGCCACGTTCGATGAGGACGAGGTATTCGAGCAAACCCCCAGCGCCGCCCCGGAATCGGTGCGCAAGAGCAGTTTCGATCTGTTCGAACCGGTCGATTCGGTCGATTCGGTCGAAGAAACTCCGGTCGCCGCGGCGGCCGAGGCCGTATTCGACGAGCCGGAACCGGTTGCGGCCGAACCGGAACCGGTTGCCGAGCCGGAGATCACCACGCCCGCAACGGCTTCCACGGCGTCCACCAATGGCCACAACGGCAGCGCGCCGGTGCTCGAGCCCGAGGTGGCCGTCCGCTACGACTACGCCAATATGACCCTGGCTCAGCTGCGTGCCCGGCTGCGCATGCTCACCGTCGAGGATCTGTCCTCGCTGCTCGATTACGAACAGCACACCCGCGACCGCGCGCCGTTCGTCACCATGTTGACGAATCGGATCGCAACCGTTCAGGCCAAGTGATTCCAACCCCCTGAGCGCCGACTGCCCGTGGCCGGGTACGCCCGGATGGTCGGCGCTCTCTCATGTCCGGAGCAGTGCGCGAGCAGGCTTTCGGCGGGTGTGAACGCATCCGGTCGGTGGGTGCTGCCACAATCGGTGCGGTGACCACCGACCAACCGGCGAAGCCGACCAGTACCGCGGATAATCCGATGCCGGTGCGCACCATCGCCGTGAAGGTGGCGCAGTGGATCGACCGGTTGGGTGCGGTCTGGGTCGACGGCCAGATCACCCAGATCAATCTGCGGCCCGGTACCCGCACCGCGTTTCTGGTGCTGCGCGATACCGCCGCCGATATGTCGCTCACCGTCACCTGTGATCCGGATCTGCTGCGCAATTCCCCGGTGCCGCTGCAGGAGGGCAGCCGCGTCGTGGTCTACGGCAAACTGTCGTTCTTCACCGCACGCGGCACGGTGTCCTTGCGTGTCACCGAGATTCGGCCGGTGGGCATCGGCGAACTGCTCGCGCGTATCGCCCGGTTGAAGGCGCTGCTGGATGCCGAGGGATTGTTCGATCCGCGACTCAAACGCCCGATTCCGTTCCTGCCCAATCGCATCGGGCTCATTACCGGCCGCGCGAGTGCCGCCGAACACGATGTGGTGACGGTGGCGACACAGCGCTGGCCCGCCGTGCGATTCGATATTCGCAATACCGCCGTACAGGGACCGACCGCCGTACCGCAGATTCTCCAGGCCCTGGCGGCGCTGGACGCCGATCCGCAGATCGATGTGATCGTGCTGGCGCGCGGCGGTGGCAGTGTCGAGGATCTGCTGCCGTTCTCCGATGAAACTCTCTGCCGGGCAATAGTTTCCGCCAAGACGCCGATTGTCAGCGCGATCGGTCACGAGCCGGATAATCCGCTCAGCGATTATGTCGCGGACCTGCGCGCGGCCACCCCGACCGATGCCGCCAAGCGCATCGTTCCCGATGCCGCCGCCGAGGCCGCGCTGCTGCGTGAACTCCAGGCGCGTGCCGCCGCCGCATTGCGCGGTTGGGTGGATCGCGAATCCCGTGCGCTGCAACAACTTCGATCGCGCCCGGTACTCGCCGACCCGCTGCGGCTGCTGGATCAGCGACACGATGAGGTGGAGCGGTTCCGCACCGCGACCCGTCGCGCCATCAATCAGTCGCTGAGCACCGAGTCCACCGCCACCCGGCATCTGCGGGAGAAGCTCTCCGCACTCGGCCCCGCCGCCACGCTCGCGCGCGGTTATGCGGTGGTACAGAAGGTGATCGGTAAGGAACGCGAGGTGGTGCGCTCCATCGACGATGCCCCCGCGGGCAGTCAGCTTCGTATCCGAGTGGCGGACGGTGCGCTCACCGCCGCCGCGCTCGGCTCCCAGTCCCTGCGTCCCCGAAAGGAATCCACCCCCGAATGACTGATACCGACCTCGCCGAGATCGCCACCTTCGGCTATGAACGCGCCCGTGACGAACTCGTCAATGTGGTGAAGATGCTCGAACAGGGCGGCCTGGACCTGGACGATTCGCTCACGCTCTGGGAGCGCGGCGAGGCGCTCGCCAACCGGTGCGAAGAGCATCTCGCGGGAGCCCGTAAGCGCGTGGAAGACGCACTCGCGCATCGGTCCGAGAAGGACTGACTGCTAAGAGCGCGGGAGCGCCGGGGCGTTGCCGATCGCCGTGGCGAGGGTGTTGAAGGATCCGGCATTGCCCGCGCCCTTGATCAGAACCCTGGTGCCGCCGAAGTCGGTGATCCAGGCGGATTCGGTGCCGGGCTCGGCGTAGACGACCCATTTGCGGTCGCCGATCTGCTGCACCCCGGTGGCGTAGCGGGTGCCGGTGATCTTCTTGGCCAGCACCTCTTCGGCGGCATTGGATTGGGTCAGCTGCATATAGCTGCCCTGCGGGGTGATGTAGCCGACGGTGCTGGAGACGCCGGGATCGCGACTGCCGGAGTTGGGCTTCCAGTCGGCGGGCAGCGCGGGCTCGCGAATGTCGAACGGCAGCTGATGCGCGTCCTCGGCGAGGGCGGTGTGCGCGTCGAAGTTCGGAACCTGCCCCGCGGTCGGGCCATTGGCGCTGAAGGTGCACTGGCTGGCAATGCCAGCGATGACCAGGCAGATCAGGACCAGAGGCAGGAGGGACCAGAACAGGTCCTTCCAGTCGTTCATGATCCGCGGCTTCGTGTTCGGCACGCCCCCCAGTATCCACGGCGGGTGAATGCGACCCTCCTCACAGGGCGGGTGCCGGTCGGCGCGCGTCAAGCGGCGGATCCGTAAAGGTCCAGCACCGGCGCGGAAGTGAAACGTCAGTACTTGGTTAGGGCCGCGAAGCGCAATGAGACAATTCACGCAGCAGTAGACAACCAAGGAGGCACCGTAATGACGGCACCCACGCCCGCACCCAGCCGCCGCGAGGCCCCGGATCGCAATCTCGCGCTGGAGTTGGTCCGGGTCACCGAGGCCGGCGCCATGGCCGCGGGACGCTGGGTCGGACGCGGCGACAAGGAGGGCGGCGACGGCGCCGCCGTCGACGCCATGCGCCAGCTGGTGTCGACCGTGTCGATGCGCGGCATCGTGGTCATCGGTGAGGGCGAGAAGGACGAAGCGCCCATGCTGTACAACGGCGAACTCGTCGGCAATGGCGAGGGCGCGGAGCTCGACTTCGCGGTCGATCCGATCGACGGCACCACGCTGATGTCCAAGGGCTCGCCCGGCGCGATCTCGGTCCTGGCGGTCGCCGAGCGCGGCGCCATGTTCGATCCCTCGGCCGTGTTCTACATGGAGAAGATCGCCGTCGGCCCGGACGCCGCCGATGTCATCGACCTATCGGCGCCGATCGCGGAGAACCTGCGCCGGGTCGCCAAGGCCAAGAACTCCTTCGTCTCGGATCTGACCGTCTGCATCCTCGATCGCCCCCGGCACGAGCCGCATATGCGCGAGGTCCGCGAGGCCGGCGCCCGCATCCGCCTGATCTCCGACGGTGACGTCGCGGGCGCTATCGCCTGTGCCCGTCCGGAATCCGGCGTCGACCTGCTCATCGGTATCGGCGGCACCCCCGAGGGCATTATCGCCGCGGCGGCCATGCGCTGTATGGGTGGTGCGCTGCAAGCCAAGCTGGCCCCGAAGGATGAGGCCGAGCGGCAGAAGGCCATCGACGCCGGCCACGATCTGGATCGCGTGCTCGGCACCGAGGATCTGGTCTCCGGTGAGGACGTCTTCTTCAGCGCCACCGGCGTCACCGACGGTGATCTGCTGCGCGGCGTGCGCTACTACGGCGGCGGCGCGTACACCCAGTCGATCGTCATGCGCGCCAAGTCCGGCACCGTGCGCATGGTGGACGCCTACCACCGCCTGACCAAGCTGCGCGAGTACGCCTCGGTCGACTTCGTCGGCGACGACGATGCCAGCCCGCCGATGTTCTGAGCGAATCCCATACCGGGGCAATGACTTCGGACGTCCCTCGTCATCCCGGCATGTTTCGGCCGGGATCTACATGATCGATGTGGATCCCGGCCGAGAAGCGCGCCGGGACGACGGGGGGATGGCGCCGGGACGACTGGGACGCGGGTGCACGCCAGTATGGGCGCGGGTGCACGCCAGGACGACGGGTCCAGCTTCGGCTGCTGTCGTATTCCCGGCATCGCGTGTGCGGATTCTCCCAAGCGTGGCACCCCCACGCACTCTCGTCCCGGCCTAGGGTCGAACCCATGACCGACGACACCCGGTACCGCATCGAACACGACACGATGGGCGAAGTCCGCGTCCCCGCACAGGCGTTGTGGCGAGCCCAGACTCAGCGCGCGGTGGAGAACTTCCCCATCAGCGGCCGCGGTCTGGAGCGCGCGCAGATTCGCGCGCTCGGCCTGCTGAAAGCCGCCTGCGCCACCGTCAATCGCGATCTGGGCCTGCTCGACCCGATCAAGGCCGATGCCATCGTCGCCGCCGCCACCGAGATCGCCGACGGCAAGCATGACGATCAGTTCCCCATCGACGTCTTCCAGACCGGCTCGGGCACCAGCTCGAATATGAACGCCAATGAGGTGATCGCGAGTATCGCCGCGAACAATGGCGTCACCGTGCACCCCAACGACGATGTGAACATGTCCCAGTCCTCGAACGACACCTTCCCCACCGCAACGCATGTCGCCGCCACCGAGGCCGTGGTGAAGGATCTCGTTCCGGCGCTGGATCATCTGCGGCTGGCGCTGCTGGACAAGTCGGTGCAGTGGCGCGAGGTGGTGAAGTCCGGGCGCACACATCTGATGGACGCGGTGCCGATCACCCTGGGCCAGGAGTTCAGCGGCTACACCCGGCAGGTGAGCGCCGGTATCGAACGACTGCTGACCACACTGCCGCGCCTGGGCGAGCTGGCCATCGGCGGTACCGCCGTGGGCACCGGCCTGAACGCGCCGGACGGATTCGGTGCGAAAGTCGTTGTGGAGCTGAAGAAGTCGACGGATCTCGATGCGCTCTCCGAGGCGCGCAATCACTTCGAGGCGCAGGCCGCCCGCGATGGACTGGTCGAGCTCTCCGGTGCGCTGCGCACGGTCGCCATCAGCCTGACCAAGATCGCCAATGATGTGCGCTGGATGGGCTCCGGCCCGCTCACCGGACTCGCCGAGATTCAGCTGCCCGATCTACAGCCCGGATCCTCGATCATGCCCGGCAAGGTGAATCCGGTTCTGCCGGAGGCGGTTACACAGGTCGCCGCACAGGTCATCGGCAATGACGCGGCCATCGCCTGGGGCGGCGGCAATGGCGCGTTCGAGCTGAACGTCTACATCCCGGTCATGGCGCGCAATGTGCTGGAGTCGATTCGCCTGCTGGCCAATGTGTCTCGACTCTTCGCCGATAAGTGCATCACCGGATTGACCGCGAACGAGGAGCGGCTGCGCCGCCTCGCGGAATCCTCGCCGTCGATCGTGACGCCGCTGAATTCGGCCATCGGGTACGAGGAGGCCGCCGCTGTCGCCAAGGAGGCGGTCAAGGCGCACAAGACGATTCGGCAGACCGTGATCGATCGCGGGCTCATCGGTGACAATCTCTCGGTCGAGGAGCTCGATCGCCGCCTCGATGTGCTGTCCATGTCCAAGGTCGACGACACGAAGGAATAGCACGACCGAACGAACAGGCCCGGTGGCTACCGGCCACCGGGCCCGACTTCTCGAATATCACCGCGCCGCAATGATTTCCAGGTAGTTCTTCAGCTCGATATCGTTCTTCGACTTCTCGGTGGACTTCATCATCATGTCGAAGGCCCACGAGGTCAGGAACCAGTTGCGGAAGCGCAGGCCCAGGGCGGTTTTGGGGGCGAGGAACGGTCCCGCGTTCGCGCCGCCCGCCAATTTGCTGTAGCGCTTCATCATCTCCTGGTAGCGCGGGAAGGCGACGGTGTAATCACCGTCCGCGACGGCCAATTCACCGGCCAGCACATACGCGCCGACCACCGCCAGCCCGGTGCCGAATCCGGCCATGGTGTTGCCGTAACCGGAGTCGCCGAGCAGTGCGACGCGACCCTTGACGAAGTTCTTCATGCTCACCTTCGCGATGGAGTCCAGGAAGAAGCCGTTCAGACGGGGCAGGTCGGCCAGCATCTTGGGCACCTGCCAGCCGAGTCCGGCGAACTTCTCGGCGACGATGCGACGCTGGGCGTCGAGATCGTCCCGGTCGAAATCCAGCTTGGGCGAGGCGAACAGGTACATCTGTCCGGCCTTGGAGCTGCCCAGCGACGCCAGCCGTCCCGGGGTGTTCAAGGCATAGGACACCGCCCGCACCCGCGGTGCGTCCGGCTGCGCCTCCCAGTTCGAGGCTCCCGCGATGCTGTAGTAATGGCCCTGGTGCTTGACGAACTTCTCCTCCGGGCCGAAGGCCAGCTTGCGCACCCGGGAGTGGATGCCGTCCGCGCCGAAGACCAGATCGAAGGTGCGGGCCGGGGCGTGCCGGAACTCCACGCGCACACCGGTTTCGGTCTCGTCGAGCGCGGTGATGGTGTCGCCGAACAGGTATTCGCAGCTGTCCGCGGTGCGCTCATACATGACCTCGGACAGGTCGCCGCGCAGGATTTCGATATCGCCGCCGGTGAAGTCGCCCGAGATGAGCGCCTGCTGATTGCCCGCCTCGTCGACGATGACCATATCGGTCTTACCGGTCTGACGAGCCTTGATGTCCTCCAGGATGCCCATGCGCTCGAGCACCGCCATATGGGTTTCGCCGGTGAAGTCGACGGCCTGGCCGCCCTGGCGCAGGGCCGGGGCCTTCTCCACGACGGTGACCTGGAAGCCGTAGCGGTTGAGCCAGTAGGCCAGGGCCGGTCCCGCGATGGAAGCGCCGGAGATGAGAACCGTGGTGTTTCGCATGATGTTCTTCCTTCGAGTTATTGCGTCCGTCGGCCGCTGTTGTTGATTAGCGTATGCTGGACGCAGAAGAACGTCAAGAGAGAATTTTCCGGAAGGATGGCGACGATGCCGACCGCGTTCGAACTGCTCTGGCCCGCACCCGCGCGACCCAAACGCGGGCCCAAACCCTCCCTCACCCTGGAGGGCATCGTGAGCGAGGCGATCGCACTCGCCGACGCCGAGGGCTTGGCGAATCTGTCCATGCAGCGCCTGGCCGAACGGCTGGGCTGCGCGAAGATGGCGCTCTACCGGTATGTCCCGGGCAAATCCGAACTGACGGCGCTCATGCTCGACACCGCCTTCGGCGAACCCCCGGAAATGACCGCGGCACAGGCTGATTCAGCCGAACCATGGCGGGCCTACCTGCGCGTCTGGACCGAGACCATCTACGACCGCTTCGGCGAACACCCGTGGGCGCTGGAGCTGACGCCCGGTATCCGCCCCCTCGGACCCAATGAGATGAGCTGGCTGGAGAACGGACTCGCCGCCCTCGAAGACTGCGCACTGACCGCGGCCGAACGCTTCGACACCGTGGTCCTGCTGCTCGGACACGCACGCAGCCTGCTGCAGCAGGTGGGCGGGGCCGATGACGACGCGGAGGCTGAACTGGCAAAGGAGATGGGTGCGGTGCTGATCCAGCACGCCGACCGCTTCCCCCAGGTCGCCGCCGCCCTGACCGAACAGGCGACGCGACCGGAGGACGATTCGGGTCGGGGTAACGCGCTCCACTTCGGCATCGAACGGATCCTGGACGGACTCGGGGCATACATCGGCAGCCGGAAATAGATTCGGCCGGTGGGGATCCGGCCGAACACGTGCCGGAATGACGGGCGTGCTCTCGACCTACGAGGGCGCCCTCCCATACGGGGGTGCGAAGTTGGCAGCGATGCGCCGAACTCGTATGAGTGGGACCGAAGTCGGCCTAGAGTCGAGACATGTCGGAGTTACCTGAGTTGCAGCAGGACGCGGTTACGACCGTGCGGGAATTCTTCGCCGCCATGGAGGTGAAGGCCGTCACCGAGGCGCTCGAGCTCGCCGATCCCGGCATCGTCTGGAAGAACACCTCGCTACCGGATGTGCGCGGTATCGACCGGGTGCGCTGGGTGCTCGACAAGCTCAGCAACCCCCGCTACGGATTCCGAGTGGATATGCACCATATCGCCGCCGATGCGGATGGCGTGGTGCTCACCGAGCGCACCGACTACCTGCGCTTCGGGCCCGTGGAGATCTCGTTCTGGGTATGCGGGACATTCGAGCTCGTCGACGGTCGAATCACGCTGTGGCACGACCACTTCAGCTGGGAGAACTTCCTGCGCGGCACCGTGATGGGACTATTGCGCGCCGCACTCCCCCGTTGACGGCCACCCAGTCGTCGCGGCCCCACCCCGTCATCCCGGCGCGTTTTTGGCCGGGATGACGAGGGGGGCTACCCCCGGGATGACGCTGGGGGCTTACTTCAGGTGGGCGAGTTCGGCGCGGGCCTTCTCGCCGGTTTCGCTGAAGTCGGTGCGGGTGAAGATATTCCAGCGCTCCAGCAGCGGACCGAAGACCAGGGCGGGCTCCTGCGCCTTGTCGTAGATACCGGCCTCGGCGAGCACCTCGTCACTGCTCTTACCGCTGGCGAGTTCGACCACCGGCACATGGAAGTCGGCGACCCGGTCGGCAATGGCGCGCACGGCCTGATCGGGAACCAGGTCGAGGGCCGCCGAGACCAGGTTGGCGAAGAAGACAGCCTGCAGTTCGTCATCGGCGGCCAGCCGCTCGGCGATGCTCGCGACAATCGGGCTGTCGGCGGTGGCGGCGGTATTGCGGTGGCGCACAGCCGCTGCCGCCTCTTCGAAGGCACAGGTGGCCAGCACATCGATCAGATGCATGGCGGGCCGGCGGAAACTGGCGGTCATATGCGCCATGCGCATGCGCTCGAGCTCGATGGGGTCGACCGCACGCGTCACCATGAGGTAGTTGCGGATCAGGATTTCGTGCCGGTTCTCCTCGGCGGTCCAGCGACCGACCCAGCGCCACCACGGCCCGGTACGCAGGTACTTGCCGATCTCCCGGTGATAGGAGGGCAGATTGTCGGCAATCAGCACACTCACCGTCAGCGCGAGCCTGGAGACCTCGCTGAGCTCGGATTGCCCAGGCTCCCAATCGGTTCCACCGAGGAACTCGAAGTTTCGACCGTCATCCCACGGCACGTAGTCGTGGGGCTGCCATTCCGCCGCCAGGGCGATATGGCGAACCAGGTTTGCTTCCACCTCTGCCGCCAGCTGTTCCAGCAGTTCGTGGTCGGCCAAATCGTTCTGCACGGAGACAACCTAGCGGCTTCGGAGCAAACGCGGGTATCTTCCCAGCGCATTCACAATCGCTATCGGCGATCACGGGGGTGAACCACAACGGTGAACCGGGCCGTGTGGTCCGAAGCGGGGAAGGCTCCGGACCACACGGTCCCCCTACCCGTTGGGATGGTTCACTTCTCGGTGACGGTGGTCTGGTTGTCCACCCAGGTGATGGTGCCGCCGGTGAATTCGCTCTGTTTACCGCCGGTGATATCGGTTTCGTCCGAGGTCGGGTAGCCGAGTTTGCCGCCCGGACCGCCGTGCTCCTCCCACGCCTTGCGAATCTCGCCCCACACCACGTGAATTCCGGTGGCCGGACTGCTCACGATGGCGCCGCCCGCGAACTCCTGGATCTTGCCGCCGCCTGGGGCGTCCTGCTGTGCGCCGGTGGGCAATCCGAGCGGTCCGGTCACCCCGCCCATCTCGGTGTACTTGGCGAGGAAGTCACCGGCGACGGTGACCTCGGCGCCATCGCGAGTGGCGATCTTGGTTTCGGTGGCGTGCTCGGTGGTGGTCTCCGCCGCCATGGCGCTGGTGGTGGCCGCCGCGGTATCGGATTTCGAATCCTTGTCGTCCTTGTCGCAGCCCGCGGTGAAGGCGGTCACGACAGCGAGGGCCGCGATGAATCCGGCCGAACGTCGAGCGAAGGTGCGCATTTCATCCCTCTCGATAACTGGCCAGGCACTCAGCAATCATTCGGCAAAACAGTTGGAGTTCACCGAATTAACAGCCGAGCAGCTATTTGAGCGGAATATACCCTGCCAACTATGAGATGAAACACAGGCCAAAGATTTGCCCGACCGAGTCGACGAATCGACCCGATCGGGCAAAGGTGTGCGAAGGGTTTCTACGGCCGCTTACGCGTTCGGCCCGAACTCCTCCAGCATCTCGGTGACCAGCGCCGCGATCGGCGAACGCTCACTGCGGGTCAGGGTGATGTGCGCGAAGAGCGGATGCCCCTTGAGCTTCTCGATCACCGCGGCGACACCGTCGTGTCGCCCGACTCGCAGATTGTCGCGCTGGGCCACATCGTGGGTGAGCACCACCCGCGAACCGCTGCCCAACCGGCTCAGCACCGTGAGCAGCACATTGCGTTCGAGGGACTGCGCCTCGTCCACGATCACGAAGGAGTCGTGTAGCGACCGCCCGCGAATGTGGGTGAGCGGCAACACCTCCAGCATGCCGCGCGCCTGCACCTCCTCCATCACCTCCGGGCTGGCGAGCCCGTCCAGGGTGTCGAAGACGGCCTGCGCCCAGGGCCCCATCTTCTCGCTCTCGGAGCCGGGCAGGTAGCCCAGATCCTGGCCGCCGACCGCGTACAGCGGACGGAAGACCACCACCTTGCGATGAGTTCGCCGTTCCAGCACCGCTTCCAGGCCCGCGGTCAGCGCGAGCGCGGACTTGCCGGTACCGGCGCGGCCACCCATCGACACGATGCCGATGCTCTCGTCCAGCAGCAGATCCAGGGCGATGCGCTGTTCGGCGGAGCGGCCGTGCAGGCCGAACGCCTCCCGGTCACCGCGCACCAGCTGCACCCGCTTGTCCGGCGAGACGCGGGCCAGTGCGCTGCCCCGGGCGCTCAACAGTCGAATACCGGTGTGGCACGGCATATCCCGGGCCTCGTCCAGATCGATGACCGAATCGCTGTAGAGCTTGTCGACGATTTCGGAGCCGACCTCCATCTCCACCATTCCGGTCCAGCCGGAGGTGACGACATCCTGCGCGTGATACTCCTCGGCCCGCAGGCCGACCGCGCTCGCCTTGACGCGCATCGGAATGTCCTTGGACACCAGCACGACTCGTTGCCCCTCGGCCGCGAAGTTGAGCGCGCAGGCGAGAATCCTGGAATCGTTGCTGTCGGTGCGGAATCCGACGGGCAGCACATTCGGATCGGTGTGGTTCAACTCCACCTGGAGTGTCCCGCCACCGGTTCCGACCGGTATCCGCTGATCGAGCCGACCGTGGGCCAGACGAAGATCGTCCAGCATCCGAAGTGCCTCGCGGGCAAACCAGCCCAGTTCGTGGTGGTGGCGTTTGGCCTCGAGTTCACTGATCACCACGAGTGGCAATACGACGTGATGCTCGCCGAAGCGAGTCAAGGCCCAAGGGTCGGAGAGCAGTACCGACGTATCCACGACGAAGGTTTTCAGTCCTGATTCGGACGACTGCGAGGCGCGAACTCCCGGACCTGTGGTGCGCGTGCCCCGGTTCGAGGCGGCGTTCCCGGTGGGAGCGTTGACGGAGCGTGCATCAGTCACGGTGGGCTCCTTTGCCACTCGCGCGGTACCGCGCAAGCGTTCTCGCTGGGCCGGTCGGGCTCTAGGGTCGTACGACCCGAGGGCCGGGTACCGGCCCCCTCGCACTGAGTTGCTCAGTCACGATCAGGACCTCCCGTACGAACCACACCTACGCGGCCCGCACTCCCGACGCTACCGCCGAAATCGCGATCCGGCTTCCCGACTGGCAGGCACATTGGTGAAGAACTCGTTAACGCGTACCCCCTGTGGGCGTTTCGTCCAATTCGCCCAGGAGTACCGGGACATGGCTTCGCTCCGGGTCTTTCACCGCTGTTACCAGCGTCAATGGCTCCGCGGCGGCCGCACGGCGCAATCGCGCCAAAGCTTGCTGCGGCGCGTCGGCGGCGAGTTCAAGTCGATACCGTGTCTCGAACTCGGCGCGTCGTGCCTGCGGGTCGGCGTGATACCACCTCCGCAGCTCATTCGAGGGCGTCACATCCCTGGCCCATTCGTCGATGGCCGCCTGCTGTTTGCTGATGCCGCGCGGCCAGAGTCGATCCACCAGCACCCGGCGGCCGTCGTCGGCCGCGGGCGCGTCGTACACGCGCTTGACCCGGTACCTCGGTTGCTGTGCCATCGGTCCATTACAGTCTTTTTCATGGCCGATACCCAGGATCTCGAGGCACTCTCCACCAAGGATTTGCATGACAAAGCCGTGAAGCTGGCGGTTCGCCACGGTGATGTGAAGTTCCTCTGGGAGCTGCTCAAGTCGATTCCGGCCGCCGAGGCCGCCGCGGGCGATATCGGCGAGAGCGAGGCCGATATCAAGTACGTCCTGCCCATGCTGGACGACTACGTGCACGCCGGCGAGGGTGAGATCGGCGAGGTGCTGCGGCCGATGTACATCGACTACCTGAGCAAACGCTCCTCGTAGTCGAAGCTACGAGATGCCGTGCAGGCCGGTGAGAACGGCCTGCACGAAGGGGCCGAAGCCTTCCGACCCGGACCCTTTGTCCTTCATATGCACGGTCGTCGTATCGCTCATCTCGAAGACGGCGCGGACGATGCCGAGGCGTAGCTCGAGCTCCAGTCCCGCGCCCATCAGGACATGATCGACCTTCGTCTCGGCGAAGACCGCCTTCATATCCTCGAGGCCGAGGCCCGAGCGTATCTCGATATCGGGAATATCCAGCCGCTCGCGCACATCGTCCACGACGGTCGCCTTCAAGCCCAGTATCAGCACTGTGGTCGCCATATCGACCTCCGATCCGCCTCGAATCATAGAAGACGGCGATGGTGTTCGCGGGCAATCCCTTTCGCCTCTAAACTCCGGACATGACCGCTGAGACCACGCCGGAACTGGTCGTCTACCGCCGCCCGGGCTGCCCGTTCTGCGCACGCCTGCGCCGGGTGCTCAATCGCAATGGGATCATCTACCGCGAGGTCGATATCTGGGATGACCCGGAGGCGGCCGCATTCGTCCGCACGGTCGCCGACGGCAATGAGACGGTGCCGACGGTGAAGCTGAAAGCCGGTGCCAAGGAACGCTATTGGGTGAACCCGCGCCCGCAATGGCTGCTCACGGTGATCAATACCGACGCGCCGGCGTTGACCGGCGGCCCGAAGAGCTATTGGCCGATCAGGCGCGACGACCTCCCCCGCCCGCGCCCACCGCAGACCAACTGAGCCACCTCCCCCGCCCGCGCCCACCGCAGGCCAACTGAGCCACCTCCCTCGTTACCCGCCCACCATGAGGGTGCCGTCCACCGGAGGGATGCGCCGCCCGCCAGATCCGGCGGCCTCAAAGCGAAAGGCCCGCCGCGACTTTCGTTCGCAGCGGGCCCTATTCGTTTGTGGCTGAGTATCAGCCGAGCAGGCGCCAGTCCTCCAGGCCCTCGTAGAGGGGGAAGTCCTGGGCCAGCTTGGAGACGCGCTGGCGCAGCGAATCCAGGTCGGCGGAGCCGGTGAGGGCGGCGGCGATGATCTCGGCGACCTCGGCGAATTCGGTGTCACCGAAGCCGCGGGTGGCCAGCGCCGGGGTGCCGATACGCAGGCCGGAGGTGACCATCGGCGGGCGCGGGTCGAACGGAACGGCATTGCGGTTCACGGTGATTCCGATTTCGTGCAGCAGATCCTCGCCCTGCTGACCGTCGAGCTGCGAGTTGCGCAGATCGACCAGGACCAGGTGCACATCGGTGCCGCCGGTGAGCACATTGATGCCCTTGGCGGTGCAGTCGGCGGCGGTGAGGCGCTCGGCGAGAATCTTGGCGCCGGACAGGGTGCGCTCCTGGCGCTCCTTGAACTCCGGGGTGCCGGCGATCTTGAACGAAACCGCCTTGGCCGCAATGGCATGCATGAGCGGTCCGCCCTGCTGACCCGGGAACACCGCCGAGTTCAGTTTCTTGGCGAACTCCTGCTTGGCCAGGATCAGACCCGAGCGCGGACCACCGAGGGTCTTGTGCACGGTGGAGGACACGACATCGGCGTGCGGGACCGGCGACGGGTGCAGACCCGCGGCGACCAGACCGGCGAAGTGCGCCATATCGACCCACAGGTACGCGCCGACCTCATCGGCGATCTCGCGGAAGGCCGCGAAATCCAGCTGCCGCGGGTACGCCGACCATCCGGCGACGATCACCTTCGGTCGGGTCTCCCGGGCGATCTTGCGCACCTCGTCCATATCGACGCGGTGATCTTCCTTGGAGACGCCGTAGGCGTGCACCTCGTACAGCTTGCCCGAGAAGTTCAGGCGCATACCGTGCGTGAGGTGACCGCCGTGCGCGAGATCCAGGCCGAGCAGCTTCTCGCCCGGGCTCATCAGCGCCATCAGCACCGCGGCATTGGCCTGCGCACCCGAGTGCGGCTGCACGTTCGCATACTCCGCCCCGAAGAGTTCGGTGACGCGGGCGCGGGCGAGATCCTCGACGATGTCGACGTTCTCGCAGCCGCCGTAGTAGCGGCGGCCCGGGTAGCCCTCGGCGTACTTGTTGGTGAGCACGCTGCCCTGCGCCTGCAGGACCGCGCGCGGCACGAAGTTCTCCGAGGCGATCATCTCGAGGGTGTCGCGCTGGCGGGCGAGTTCGCCGCCCATCGCGGCAGCGACCTCGGGATCGAGCTCAGCGAGGGACTGGGAATTGACAGAGGAGGTCGTCTGCGTCACGGCGCCGAGTCTATTGGCCGTGGTCGGAGTGTCGGCCAGGGGGTTCTGTGGTGTGTCGATAACCGGGTGCTGATCCATCGCAACCTCCGTGCTCGGAGAGCTCTCGGGGGTACCGAAAGTCCTCTCGCCCAGCACCCAGGCGCGCGGTGCGGGACTTCGGTGCTTCCCGGTGGTTACTTCCACCTCGAGTGCGCCAGTCGCGGTGCGCCCAGCTTATCCCGCACGCGAAATCTCCGAGCACACGCATCACGAGCGCATCATGTCCGATGCCCCGAAAAATAGGGGCGGGACGTGATCTGTCCAGGGAAAGCGGGCGGTTTGCCCGGAACTGTAGACAGCGTCACAAATTCACGCTATGGCGGAGCGATAAATCTCGGTATTGTTGCGCATCGCTGGCCGAACTGCGCCAGTGTCATTGGCCCAACAGAATTTTCGAGGTTCAGAATGCTGTACAACATCGCAGGCGGCGGTATCCAGGACATGCTCTTCGCACTGCTGAAGTCCATGTGCACCATGTCCAGCGGCGGCGCCGCTTGTGCAGGGTGGGGCGCGTAAGCACCCCCGGAACACTGGCGGGGAGTCCCCTCACATTCGGCGAATCGCGCCGGGTGTGAGGGGTTCGTCCAATAGGCGGCGGAAACGCTCGGATCGCTCCGCCGCATCGGCCGCCTGTTCCAGCCAGCCGCCGAGTAGGCGATACCCCTCCACATAGGTGGAGATGTAGGCCCGCCACAGCGGCGAAGACAGAAAACGCAGCGACTGCCGTGCCCGATCCGGCGTCACCAGACTCCAGCGCCGCAGGAACTCCGCGACCTCATCGACACCGCGCCCTCGATCGTGCAGCAGTAGCGCCGCATCCTGGCGCACGCCCAGCAGTTTCGCCGAGGCGGTCGAAATCCGTTCCGCGCGTTCACCATCGAAGCGCAGTCCCAGATCGGCGTAGATGTCCTGCGCCCAGCGACCCCAGCCCGGACCGACGATCGACTTCAGCGCCAGATCCGCCAGGCCCTCGGCCATCAGGCACTGCGGGGTGTTCACCACGAAGAGCGTCTGCTCGTCCTGCCCGGCCGCGACGAGTCCGGCCTCCTTGCGGCAGTGCTCGGTGTGATGCCCCGGATACGACTCGTGCGCGATCAGATGCGGCAGCTGCGAGAGATGCTGTTTGAGATCGGAGTTGATGGCCACCCGGGACTGATAGTTCCCCAGGTAGTAATTGAAGCCGGACCACGGCTTATCGCCCACCACTTCGTACTCCACCCGTTCGTGATCGGGCAGCGGATAGCGTTCGCGGACCAGTTCGCGCAGTGCGCTGGAGAAGGCGTCCACGCATTCCTGGAGTCGTTCGGGCGGAATCTCATCGCCGCGGCGGTGCGCGGTGATGCGATCGAAGAGCGCACCCTCGCCGGGCAGGGCCTCGTCCAACCGCCGGTGCGCCTCGCGGTAGTCGTCCTCATCCCCGGGCGCGATATCGACATCGAAGTAGGCGCGCACCTCATCGATGAAGGAGATGTCGTCGCCCGCGAATTTGCGGCCGGAGCACTCCAGTGCGCGCAGGTGCGCGTCCAGGAATTCGGTGCGCTCGGGCGTGAGCCCCGCCTCGGGCAGCTCCTTCAACAGTGCGGCGGCCTTGTTGGCGAGCTCGCGCGGCTGCGGTGCGGGCGCGTTCTCGATCTCCCGGCGCAGCGCCGGATCACCGGTGTAGGCATCGACGAAACCGTCCTCCAACCGGTCGAAAGCCAGGCCGAGGCGGAGGTATTCGGTGACGAGTGGATGCGCTGCCATAACAGGCGACTGTATTGGATTGCGCGGCTTCCGGTGTCGCGGACGGGACGCTCGCTATGGCATATCTCACTGGGGTTACCGGCCAGTAGCAACACCTGGTGTTCACCGGCTTGTTGGACCCGAGCACAATTCGGCTATGCGTTGTCGGCCGATCCTGGGACGTGGATAAATGGCACGGATGAGCGAGCCGAGTCCCTATGTGGAATTCGACCGGAAGCAGTGGCGCACACTGCGTAAGTCGACTCCCCTGGTGCTCACCGAGGAAGAGCTGACCGGCCTGCGCGGCCTGGGCGAGCAGATCGACCTCGAGGAGGTCGCCGAGGTCTACCTGCCGCTCGCCCGTCTGATCCATCTCCAGGTCGCCGCCAAACAGCGGTTGTTCGCCGCGACCGCGACCTTCCTCGGCGAGACCCATCCCGATCGCCAGGTGCCGTATGTGATCGGCGTGGCGGGCTCGGTGGCGGTCGGCAAATCCACCACCGCCCGCGTACTGCAGGCGCTGCTGGCGCGCTGGGATCACCATCCGCGGGTGGATCTGGTCACCACCGACGGATTCCTGTACCCGACAGCCGAACTCACCCGGCGCGGCATCATGCATCGCAAGGGCTTCCCGGAGTCGTACGACCGCCGCAAGCTGCTGCGCTTCGTCACCGAGGTGAAATCCGGTGCGACCGAGGTGTGCGCGCCGGTCTACTCGCATATCGCCTACGACATCGTGCCGGGCGAATTCCACTGTGTGCGCCAGCCCGACATCCTGATCGTCGAGGGCCTGAACGTACTGCAGACCGGACCGCGGCTGATGGTCTCGGATCTGTTCGACTTCTCCGTCTACGTGGACGCGCGGATCGAGGATATCGAGAACTGGTACGTGCAACGCTTCCTGTCGCTGCGCGAAACCGCCTTCGCCAACCCGAATTCGCACTTCCACCACTACGCACGCTTCAACGACTCCGAGGCCACCAGTGCGGCCAAGGAGATCTGGAACAACACCAACCGCCCGAATCTGGTGGACAACATCCTGCCGACCCGCCCGCGCGCGACGCTGGTGCTGCGCAAGGACGCCGACCACGCCATCAACAGATTGCGACTGCGCAAGCTCTAGAGGTTCATAGTCGCCAGGCCGCGTCCAGCCGTGCCGCCACATCGATATCGGTGGCGGCCTGGATATTCGGCTTGCAGATCTCGGCGGCGATATAGCGCGAGACGAAGCGCCGGATCTCATGATCGACGCTGGCCAGAATGCGCAGCAGCTCCCCGCGCCGGGACGCGCTCGCCACATTGATGCGCACATTGCTCGGTTGCGGCTCGTCGATTTCGATCAGGACCCGCAGCGGTTCGGCGGTGCGCACGGTGAGGTGCAGGTGGATGGTGCCGTCCACATGGAACGGATAGCGATCCACCGACAGGTCGATGAGCAGATCGACATCGAGCGGAATCACCAGATCGTACGAAATGTAGTCCTGCGGTTCACGATTCAACCGTGGCTGGCCCAGGCGCACGGCCGCCGAGAGTTTCGCGATACGCCCCGGCCCCACCCCGATCGGACCGAATTCGAAGGCTTCACCGGTGAGTTTCTCGAAAGCCCCCGCTATGCGCTCCGGCGAGGCCGCGTACTCCAGGAACCGGCGACCGAACTCCTCATAGCTGAGGTAGGACTGGACATCCGCCGGGCCGCTCCGCTCTTCGTTCAGCTCACTCATGCCCTCCGACGGTACGGCAGCGACGAGCTCGCGAACCACGGAAGCCATTGCACTGCAATGTAACTGTGCCGAGTTCGAGTCGAAGTCCAGCCCCACCCCCAAGTTCGCGGCCCGCCCCCGGTTCTGGACTGAGTGGAGCGGGGGAGCGCAGCGGAGGAGCGGAAGGAGGGAAGAACCGGGGTCACAGGGCCACGAACCGCCGCAGCGCAGCGGAGGCAATCAAACACAGCAGCGCAGCGGAGGCAATCAAACACCGAAGCGGCGGTGCCGGGCGGCGAAATCGCGCAGGGCGCGCAGGAAGTCGACGCGGCGGAACTCCGGCCAGTACGCCTCGGTGAACCAGATCTCCGAATAGGCGCTCTGCCACAACAGGAATCCGGAGAGCCGCTGCTCACCGGAGGTGCGGATGACCAGATCCGGATCGGGCTGTCCGGAGGTGTACAGGTGCTGCCCGATGGCGTCGACGGTGATCGATTGCACCAGATCCTCGCCGGTCTCCCCCGCCTCGATCTCCTGACGCACCAGGGAGCGCACCGCATCGGTGATCTCCTGGCGGCCGCCGTAGCCGATGGCCACATTCACATGTACGCCGCTGCGGCCACTGGTGCGTTTGGCGGCCTCCCGCAATCGCCCGGCCACCTCCTCGGGCAACTGATCGAGCGCGCCGACGATGCGGACGCTGGAATTCTGTTCCGGCGCGGAGAGTTCGTCGACCACATCGGTGATGACCTCGAAGAGGGTGTCCAACTCGTCTTGATCGCGGCGCAGGTTCTCGGTGGAGAGCAGGTAGACGGTGACCATCTCGATCCCGGACTCACCGCACCAGCCGACCAGCTCGGCGATTTTGAGCGCACCCACCCGATGCCCGTGACTCACATCGGTGAAGCCGTTCTCGCGCGCCCAGCGCCGATTACCATCGCACATCACCGCAACGTGGCGCGGATGCTGCTTACCTGCCAACTGCTTGGTCAGCCGGGCCTCGTAAATGCGATACGGCAGTCCGCGCACCTGACTCGCAAGCTTCACGCCGAGGAACACTACGCTAGCCCGCCTCCCCGCGATTTAAGCCGACCGGTTATGTGCCCCACCATTCTCGTACCGGACCGGCGGCCCCAAGGACCCCGGGTTGGCCCGTCCCCGACGAGTTACCCCGAACGCACCAAATCAGTTGGCGCCTTGGCATCAGAACCGCGAACCTACGGTACCGTAGGTTACCGAGGAGGAACTTGTGTCCGACACCGTGCGACCCTCCGCCCCCGCGGCGGACGCCCCGCTCCACGAGCCCGGCCTCGTCGAGAAGGGGCTCACGACCATTCACGACGAACTCGCGCTGATCAAACCGCGCATGCGGGGATGGATTCACGCCTGGGCCGTGGGCATCGCCGCCATCGCGGTGATCGTCCTGGTCAGCGTGGCATCGACCGTCTCCGCCACCGCCGCCTGGTCGACCGCGGTCTACGGGCTGACCGTCTGCGGCGTCTTCGGTATCAGCGCCACCTATCATCGGGTGAATTGGCGGACCGCCCGCGCCCGCATGTGGATGAAGCGGGCCGACCACTCGATGATCTTCCTTTTCATCGCGGGGTCGTACACGCCGTTCGCACTGCTCGGGGTGCGCGGCAGCGCCGGAACGATCTTGCTGATCACCGTTTGGGCGGGTGCGCTGGCGGGTGTCGCGCTGAAGATGTTGTGGCCCACCGCTCCTCGCTGGGTCGGGGTTCCGCTCTATCTGCTGTTGGGCTGGGCAATCGTGCCGGTCGCCGGGACGCTCATCTCGAATGTCGGCTGGACGCCGGTATTGCTGCTGCTCGCGGGCGGTATCGCCTATAGCGTCGGCGGGATTCTGTATGCCGCGCGCTGGCCCGATCCGTGGCCGGAGGTCTTCGGACATCACGAGTTCTTCCACGCCGCGACGGTGGTCGCCGCGCTTTGCCACTACATAGCTGTCTGGTTGGTACTGCTGCACTGAGCTCCGACACCGCACCGAGCAATTACTCACAAACGTGCACTGAGGGCCGAAAGGTCTCTAAAGTCCTGAGAAACACCCGGCCGGACGACCCCTAGGCATAACACCGCTATGACACCACCGACCGTCGCCTGCGCGACGCCCTTGGCGACGTGATCAGCAGACTCATTCTGTGGGCGCTGCGCGCGCGGTGGGGTTTGTCGGCCGTTGTCATGGCATGCAACCTCAGCGGTCTCGCGGTCATCACCATCGAACTCTGGCTCTCCGGATTCTTCGGCCGCCTCGGCTCGGAGTGGGTGAACACCTTCATCCAGGTCGCCATCTATCCGACCATCGGCGCGGCTATCGGCATCATGCTCGCGGTGCGGGACCGGCGTTTGAACTTCGGCTGGCTCGATCAGCGCCGGCCGCCGACCGAGGCCGAGGCGCGGCGACTGCTCCAGGTGCCACTCGCGGTCACCTTGCGCGCCTTGGCGATCTGGGTGCCCGGGGTGATCATCGCGGCGGCGGTCTTCGCCCATGCCACCCCGCAGCGGGATTTCGCGGTGGTGCTGTCGATGTTCACACTCGGCGGGCTGGAGTCGGCGGCGCTCACCTATCTGATCGTGGACCGGTTGATCCGGCCCACCATTCCGGTGGTGGCGGAGGTGCTGGACGACACCGCGCACTGGAGTTCGACCGTGCTGATGCGCGTGCTCGTCACCTTCGCGGTGGTGGGCGCGGTGCCGCTGTTCATGCTCATCACCGTGCTCGCCGACCCGTCCTCGGCCTACCCGGACCGGGTGCGTACCGCCATCTACCTTGCGGTGGTGGGGCTTTCGGCGGGCTCGGTCGCCACGGCGGCCCTGGCGCGCGCCATCGCCACCCCGCTGCACACCCTGCGGGACGCACTCGACCGGATCGCGCACGGTGATCTCGAGGTGCGGGTACCGATCGGCAGCACCAGTGAGATCGGGCGGCTGGAGCATTCGGTCAATGAGCTGGCCACGAATCTGCGTGAGCGCGAACGCATGCGGACCGTCTTCGGCAGACATGTCGGCGAGGAGGTGGCCGAGCGGGCGCTCTCCGGTCGGAACGATATCGCCGGTGTCACCAATCTGACCGGCGATACCCGGGTGGTGACGGCGCTCTTCGTGGATGTCACCGGATCGGTCGCGCTCGCCACCGAGCTCGCGCCGCACGACTTCGTCACCAAGCTGAATCGGCTGCTGTCGATCGTGGTGGCGGCCACCGAGGAGAACCACGGGCTGGTCAACAAGTTCGAGGGTGATGCGGCGCTGTGCATCTTCGGTGCGCCGCTCGCGCTGGATGACAATGCGACCCCGGCATTGCGGGCCGCCCGCCGTATTCGCGATGAGGTCGTCGCCGCCGGTGAACTCGATATCGGCATAGGTGTGGCGCGGGGCTTGGTCTTCGCCGGTGATGTCGGCGCGGACACCCGCCTGGAGTTCACCGTCATCGGTGACGCGGTCAATGAGGCGGCTCGCCTCACCACCGAGGCCAAACAGGTGCCGCGCCGCATTCTGGCGAGTCAGGCGGTCATCGACGCCGCCTCCGAGTTCGAGCGCAGTAAGTGGGAGCTGCGCGACACCCTCCACCTCCGCGGCCGCAGAGAGCCCACTCCATGCTGGACCGATACTCCGTCCCGCATGTCAGCCCGCCGCAACGGCAGCGGCCCGCAGGCCGAGCCGAAGTCGGTCGCACCCCCGGAGACCGCCGCCGACCTGGCAACCGATCACTAGTCATGCATGGCATTCGCGGCAGCGTAGGAACGGGACGAGAGCGAAAACGTACACATGCCCCGGACTGTAGGGACCTGGGCAGGGCTGGGCAAAGGGTTTTGTCCTCCTCGGGGACTAGGCGGGTTGGTACCTGCGGGGGATTCGGTGACGGGGTGGGAGAGGTCACGCTGGGAGCATGACCGAAGTCAGTGCTTCGCATCGATTCCCCGCCGCCCCGGAACCCGTTCGCGCACCGCTACTTTCGCTGGCCTACCGGGCGATTGTCGTCGCCCTGCTGGCCGGAGCGGGTGAGACGGTGCTGCGCGCCGGTATCGCCCTGGCCGATCCGGACACCAATGCCGGCGGGCTGGTGTACGGGCTGCTCATCCGCGCCGCCATCTACCTCACCGTATTGACGGTCGCCGTTCGCATGGCCGCCGGAATCGGCTGGGCGCGAATAGCTTTGATCCTCGGGCTGGGAACCGTCGGCCTGGCGTCGCTGCTCGTCGAGCCGATCGGCGCGGTGTTGTCCGGGGAATTGTCGGTGGATTGGAGCGTCGGATCGGTGGCGATCGGCGCGCTTCGGACAGTGCATATCGTCGCGGTGCTGGTCGCCGTCCCCGCGATGGTGCGCGCGGGCATGCAGGTTCGCCAGCGGGGCTGACACCATGCCCCGCATCCCGACAGCCAACCCCCGTCATCACAGCAGCCGACTCCCGCCATCGCGGCAGCGGACCCCGTCATCCCGGCGTGCTTGTGGCCGGGATCCACACCACCTGCGCTCCAACGACTTTCGATGAATCCGCGCCAGGGTGACGGTCTACGTCAGACCGGGGGTCGCAGCGCGGTCCGCACCTCCGCCACCGTGGTGACCGGCAGGTCGCAGACCGACCCTCGGCAGACGTAGGCGGCGGAGAGGTCGTGCACCGGCGGGCGGTCCGCGAGCAGGGGCTGGGAGTCCTGATCGCCGGAGACGATCACGGTGCCGCCCGGAGCGGCCACGCGCGCCGCGGTGAGCAGGCAGGCGGCCCAGCCGTCCAGGTCGGCGTCACCGGCGGAGACGGCCACCTGGAGCGGCCCGCGCAGGGCGGCTTCGGCCACCGCGAGCCAATGGCCCGCCGAGCGTGGGGCTTTGGCGAGCAGCACCGTACCGCGCCCGAGGGTCTGGTCGGCCAGATCCCGGTAGCGGATGGCCTGCTCCGGATCGCTCAGCGCGGACGCGGTGAGCAGGGCATCGGCCAACACCGAAGTGCCGGAGGGGGTTGCGCCGTCGATCGGGTCGCGGGGGCGGGTGACCAGCGTTTCGGCGTCATCGGCGGTATCGAACCAACTGCCCGGGGTCTCCGGGTCGGCGAAGTGTGTGATGGCGGCCTCGAGAATCCGGTGTGCCTGCGAAAGCCAATCCCCACTGCTGGTTTGGTGCAGTGCGAGCAGTCCCAGCGCCAACCAGGCATAGTCCTCCAGCACGCCCGGCGCGGTCCCGGCGACACCGCCGAGTGAGGCGCGGCAGGGCCGCCCGTCCCGCACATGGGTTTCCAGCAGGAAGCGCGCGCAACGCTCGGCGGCGGCGATCCACACCGGATTCAGATGTGCCGCACCGGCTTCGGCGAGCGCGGTGATCGCCATCCCGTTCCAGGCGGTGACCACCTTGTCATCGCGTTCGGGCTGCGGCCGACGTTCCCGGGCGTCGCTCAGCATGCCCCGAATACGTTCGAGGCGTTCATAATCCGCGGCCTCCGGATCGGAGTACCGGGTCAGCACCGAGGTGCCGTGCTCGAAGGTCCCCGCCGTGGTGACGCCGAAAACCTCTGCGGCCCAAGCCCCGTCGATCGCGCCGAGTACCCCGTTCAACTCCGCCGGAGTCCAGACGTAGGTGGCGCCCTCGACCCCCGGTTGTCCCGGCTCCAGGTGCGTATCGGCATCGAGCGCGGAGGCGAACCCGCCCTGTTCGGTGCCGAGATCATTCAACAGAAACTCGACGGTCTCCCTGGTAACCCTGAGCGCCAATGGTTCCGAAGCATCGGGTGCGGCCAGCGGATCCCGCCAAGGCGCGTCCTGCCCATCCTGTCCCCGCCGCGCCAGATGCGAATACACCCGCACCAGCTGCGCATTGTCATAGAGCATCTTCTCGAAATGCGGCACCACCCAGGCGGCGTCCACCGAATACCGCGCGAACCCACCCCGCAACTGGTCATAGATCCCACCCCGCGCCATCGCCTCGGCGGTGAACGAAACCGCCTGCAACACAGCGGAATCCCCCGTCCGCTCATAATCCCGCAGCAGCCCTTCGAGCAATGCCGAAGGCGGAAACTTGGGAGCCCCGCCGAACCCCCCGTGCCGCGAATCCACATCCTTCAACACCGAGGCCACCGCATGATCGAGCAGATTGGCACTCAACCGAGTAGCACTCTCCGGCAGCCCAGCGGTCTGCTGCCGCAAAGCCTCCCCCACCTGCCCCGCGGCCTGCTCGACCTCACCCCGCCGATTCACCCACGTATCGGTCACAGCGGTCAACAACTGCGTAAACGAGGGCATCCCCTGCCGAGCCGTCTTCGGGTAATACGTCCCGCAGTAGAACGGCTCCCCCGCGGGCGTCAGGAAGCAGGTCATCGGCCACCCACCCTGCCCGGTCATGGCAACGGTGGCATTCATATACACCGCATCCAGATCCGGCCGCTCCTCCCGATCCACCTTGATAC
Organism: Nocardia sp. NBC_01503; assembly: GCF_036327755.1. Classification (NCBI taxonomy): domain Bacteria; kingdom Bacillati; phylum Actinomycetota; class Actinomycetes; order Mycobacteriales; family Nocardiaceae; genus Nocardia; species Nocardia sp. NBC_01503. Next base: position 3,773,495 of record NZ_CP109596.1, on the reverse strand, counting down.
ACACGAAGTTCGCGTTCATCAGCGCGGCGGTATCCGCATCCTCGAACGATTCATGCGCCATCACATGGCACCAGTGGCAGGACGAATATCCTATGGACATTAGGATGGGCACATCCCGCGCCGCCGCTTCAGCCAACGCCTCGGCACTCCACTCCCGCCAATCCACCGGGTTCTCAGCATGCTGACGCAGATAAAGCGATGTGGCACTGGCTAATTGGTTCACGCCCACCAACCTCCTATTTCGAATCGACCCACAACCCACTCAGCCCAGCGCATGCCCCACGCTTCCACTGTGAAATCAGTCGGATTGGCACAACCGTCCCAGTATCGTGGTCTAGGCTCGTGCGCCATCGCATGAAGAGTAGTGCGCCATCACCTCAGCCAGTAGGAGCGGATATCTGGTCGCGAGTATCCAGCACCGATCCCAACCACCGGTAGCCCTGACCAGTCGGCGGCAACCGGGATCAGCACACCACCGCCTGCTGAGACTCCATCTGGGCAGCGTTGCGTTGCGTCGATGCGCATGCTCGCAGCGTTAGGTTCGTCGCATGGACCTAGGAATGCAGATCGCGTACGCATCGACGCTCCCGAGCGGGTGGTGACCGATGCATTTCTTGGTGATCGTCGTCGGACCCCACGTGCAACGGCAGTTGGCCTTCTGGGGAACCAGCACGCAGCTCACACCGTACCGCGAATACGTGACGGCCGAGGAGCTCGAGCAGCATCAGAACTATGCGCGAAGGTCCCCGGTCGATGGAGCACCCCGGCGGCCTGATCGTCCGCGAAACCTCGCCGGGCAGCAGCACACCGGCCGAAACCGTCGAACTCCAATCGGGCGGACGCGCGGGCCATGTCACCGAATACAACACCGACTGCACCGTCAGCGAAGCCGACTTCCGCCAAGGCGCGCTCGGCCCGACAACCGATATCACCAACCCCGACGGCACCCACACCCAGGTCAACACCGTCGGCGGTAGCACCAACGGCCACCCGGGCAGCATCATCACCGAAGACGACGGCAGCCGCTACGTTCTCGAACCTGACGGCACCGCTGTCCCCATCGACCGCTACAACAACGCCATCGGCACCGCGAACTACGGCAACCAATACGACCCCGTCACCGGCACCTGGCACAGCGACCCCGTCACGAACCGTGGCCTGATCATCACAGCCGCCGACGGCACCAGCACCCAGGAATGGTTCTTCCGCGACAAGAGCGGTGAAACACGCTCGGCCACCGCCTATTTCGACAAGAACGGCAGCCTCGTCTCGTTACAGTACCTCGACTACACCGGCGTCGAGATCACCACCTTCAGCACAATCAACGGTATTACCCTGCCCACCGACACCACCAAGATGGACGCCGGTAACGTCGTCGACAACGCCGACCTGGTTTTCAACGCCGTTATGGCAGTCACCGGTGTCGCTGAACTCGGCTACACAGCCGGACGATTGATAGGCAGCGAGCTTCTGGCCCGCGGATTGCTCGAGAGTGGAACGACCGCTCTTGGTGCCGAAACACTCACCAGCCAACTGGGTAACGCTGGAACAGCCCTCGGTGGGCGTGGCGGCAGCGGAATCGTCGCGCTCAACCCATCGACAGTACGGTTCAGCCAGAACAAGGTTAACGATGCCGCAGAAATCATCGAAAGCATGGCCCGCAGCGGCTGGGTCGGCGATCCCATCGATGTGGTTGTGGCCTCTGACGGCGGACTTACCGCGGTCGACAACACGCGCGTATTGGCCGCAAAATACACCGATACACCAATCTTGGCGCGAATTCACGCCTTTGACCAGCCGATCCCAGAGTCGATGGCGATACGCTTCACCCGCCAAGGCGATCTTCCCCAGACTTGGGGCGAGGCCATGGAGAACCGTATCGCAAACCAGAGTGCCCGATTTCGAGATACATATCCTGAGGGCGCGCCCCTTACGGGATGGACGGGAAACTGACGATGATCGAGTTGTTGAACGAGGGGGAACTGCCCGCGGGGTTCACCTACCCCCACGAATTCGCCCGGATAGTGGACCTTGGCCTACTGGACCTCGAGCCTTGGAATATCCTGCACGGCAAGGTGCTCGAGTTGCGATATCACGGCATGCGTGAACGATACCCCGAGCGGCAACTTGTGCCGTTCGCGGCACGCATCGACAACGACGATGTTGCGTGCTGGGAGCACGGATCGTCCGAGATCGTCACCGTTCACGACTTCGCTGAGCCTGGGTGGGAAAACCGCGACTCCTATCCCTCCTTCTATGACTGGCTCAGAAAAGCGGTAGACGACCTGATCGACTTTGACAGTTGATCTCCGAAGCCCGCGCCGGCCGATTCGGCCGATTCGACCTGCTGTCGTCGGCATCCAAATCAATCGACTCTGAAAGGAGTAGGCCATGACACCGCTTCCAATTCGAATCGAAAATATGCCGGACGACTCAGGCTTCCTCGGCATCGTGGACCTTCACGCCTACAACACATTCGTGAGCGAGAACTGGACCCTGGACTCCCTGTTCGGGCACTTCACGTCCGAAATGGGAAGGCGGACCATGCTGCTCTGGGGAACGGGCAGTGAGGGCAGCTGGCGAATCGACGTGTCCGCCTCATCGGTAGAACCACAGTTCCCCATCGCCCGGCAAGCCACCGGCCCCATCACCGTCACCAAGGGGGAGCTGATCGTCGTGAACTACGAAATCCTCACGATGGCCGCCCAATTCGAGAACGAACGCATCGACCGGGAAAAGGACTGGTACGGCACCGGCATAGATCTGCCCAACGGCGACTACGTATGCACCATCAGCCAGCTGACGGAACCCGAACTCAGCAGGACCCACGACGGCCCCGATTTCCACCTCCAACTCACCCCCGGTGAAACCCCGAACTGGACCAGCACGGCCTGGTTCGACCTCTGACCGGTGACGCGCCTACGGCTGTACAAGATCGCGCGAATCACCGGCCATGTCAGCTGGTGGGCATTCGTGGTCGCGGTGCTCCTCGGCACAACGACGACAGCCTCGATCGGCTGGTCCCGCGAACGCGTCCAATGCTCAACCGGCAATCCGACTCTGCAGGTATGCAGTTCGCTCGCCACTCGGGACGTGCCACCCGGAGTCGACATACTGGCCACCTACGCAACAGTCGCGCTCGGATTCGCCGTCGTGGCAGCCATAACCGAAGCGATCACGGTCAGTCAGCGCATACCCGGCGTGTTCACCATCGCCGTTCCGATCGCAGCCGCCACGGTGACCATCAAAGTACTCAACGGAACAAGCTGGTGGGAGAACAGTTTCGACTCCGCACGAACTGTCACACTCGTCGCGGCCGCCATCGCAGTCCGCGAGGCGTGGGCATACAAGTTCGCACCTGGAATAACAGACCTCAGCTCAGGCGCAGCCAGCACCTCGAAAGACTGATCCGGCGCGACCGGCCCAACCCCGCTGAATCGCTGGCGCAGATGGCCGATTCAACCAGAAATACAGCGTTTACCTGCGGAAATCCGACTAGTAACCTTAAACCATCACATGGCACCAGTGGCAAGACGCGTATCCGATGGACAGCAGAATCGGCACATCCCGCCGCGCCGCCTCAGCCAGCGCCACCACATCCCATTCCCGCCAATGCACCGGGTTGTCGGCATGCTGGCGCAGGTATGGCGAGGTGGCATCCTTCAGCAGGTTCACGCCCCAGCTTTCCACAGCGGCCCGCGGGCGAAACCCTCGACGACACCACTTTCCGCCTGAATCCAGACGCGCGGCCGCTCCGAATAGAGAGGTAGCCGCCCGCACCGGCAGTCGGCAGATTCAGGCTGGGTTCGCCGGCAGATCCACGGCCAGGGCGAGGTTGCAGTTCAGGCTGTCACGCCCGGCATGTCCTGCGGTAAACAAGGCAGCCCTGTGCGCACGATAAGGGCATGACCAGCAACGAGGGCGACGGTCGGCCGCCTATCCCGAACGTGTCGGTCACGTGGTGGCAACGTGCCGGATGGAAGTTCTGGACGTTGCAGATCGTTGGCTTGATCGGATGGGCTGTGTTCGTAGCGGGCATCGTGGCGGCCGTTCAGAACGAGCGGGACCTTGGGACCTACCGCGCAGAACCTCACCAGCAAATCACGGCTACGGTCACGAAAATTCTCATCCGCGAGCAGCTGGCCCGGCCATCGAGCTACGAGCTGACGGTGACCGCTACTGATGATGTGTCTCGCATCGAATTCCCCCGCGACAACTCGATCATCCGCCGCGCGTGGTCCGGAATGCCCGTCACACTCGAACGGTGGCATAGGAAAACGGTGGCGGTGAACAGTTCGGGTGCACGGGTGCTGACGACCGAAGCACCCGCCGTCGCACTGTGTCTGTCGCTGGGTTACGCACTCGGCGGTGCGGGATTCGGGCTGGCGGGCTCGACGCTGTGGTTCCTCGAACGCGACCGCACCCGTTACGCGCCGCACCGCGAAGCCATCTGCCTTGCACTCGCCTTCGACGCGGTCGTACTCCTGGCCGCTGCCATCCTGCTGTTGCGAGATCCCTTGCGGGAGAGCTGGTTCACACGGTGGGGGTTGAGCATGTCCTCGGCCGCCTGTGTCGCAAGTGTCGGCATCGGTCTATGGCGCTATCACCGGTCGCAGCGGAACCCGCCGGGTCACGGCGCGCACAGCGCAGTTCGATGAGTCCGCTGACCTGGTTGATGTGGGTATGAGATCGGCTCGCGACCGGATGCGGTGCGGCTACTGGTGCGATGTACGAGAACGACAGCCGTCCGATGCTACGCCAAGGTCCATCGACGTCGCGCCCCTCCGAGAGCATAGTCGACCAGTGCGGATGCCCTTCAGCCCACGTGGCCGCGCTACCCCCGCTACGCCGGATCGGGTGCAATCAGTTCGAGGTTCGGGAAGTAGGTTCGGAAACGCGCCGCGTCACGCGTCAGCAGCCGATAGCCCGCTACCGCAGCGTGCGCGCCGATGTAGAAATCCGGTAGCGGGCTTCGCTTTTCGCCTCCGCGGCGGCGATACGCCACGAATGCCTTGCTCGCCACGAACCCGGCCGGATAGGGCAGGCCCATCCGCCCCAATTCCGACTCCGGCAACGCATCGTCCAATTCTTCGATGGTGCCGAAGCCGCCAGCGACCTCGGCATAGATGATCGGATTGATCACGGTGGCTCCGAGGTCGCGCGCATCAGCCAACGCGTCGTCCGACCAGTCAGCCCACTTCGGGTCATTCGTGAGAATATCGAGGAGTACACATGAATCCACCAGCGTGACTGTATGTTCCGAGACCACCCGCAAGGCGCTGCTACTCCCCACGGAACAGTTCCATCAACTCATCAGTGCTCATCGACGTGGTCGCGCGCCCGCGCATATGCCCAGTGAGTCGCTTACCCCGCCGTTGCGCTCCCTCTCGACGCACGATCTCCAGCGTGTTGCCGACCTCGATCACCTCGACCTCGTCCCCCTCCTCCAGCGCGTACTTCCGACGGAGTTCGGCGGGAATGGTCACCTGCCCCTTGCTATTGAGTCGCATCGACAACCCCTTGTTCGTACGTACTACATCAGATACGTAATACTACGTCCGTCGGGGCGGTAGCGACCAGAATTCGGTGGGTCACAGCTCGAAATCAGCTTCAACGATGAGTTGGCCACGAAGAACTCCCCCGGTCAGCGCCGTTCCCATCTATATGTGATCCTGCCGAAGAACCGAACCTGCGACCGCTAGAACGATCACAGATGCCGCTCAAGCAAAACTCCTGAAACTCGGTCACTTGATGACATTTCCGATCGAATTCAACGCGCGCAGGACCGATCCGGAACCAAAATATACGTTTTACCTGCGGAAATGCGACTAGTAACCCTAAACCATCACATGGCACCAGTGGCAACTTGCGTACCCGATCGACAGCAGAATCGGCACGTCCCGCTCGGCGGCCTCCGCCAGCGCCGTGGCCTCCCACTCGCGCCAATCCACGGGATTGTCAGCGTGCTGACGCAGATAAGGCGATGTTGCACTGGCCAACCGGTTCATGCTTCCAGCCTCGTACACCGGGTCGGCGCATCACACGGCACCGCGCCACCTCGATTTCGAACCGGCTCGCCTACTGTCGCGGAGTCTCGGCGATGGCGGATCGGGTCGGCGCGGGAGCATCAGCGCCGGGGAGGACCGCGATGGCACCGATCGCGAGTACGCACTGGCGCCCAGCGGCGCGGCCGGCGGAGCCTGTGCCATTTGCCCTGTCCCCCGGCATTATCCGGCTACAGCCAGCCGCGGCGGCGGCGCAGGTAACCGGGCTCGAGCACGTATCGGTACAGGAACCGGATCGGGGTGGGCAGGAAGCCGAGCATCTTGGCCTGCGCGTCGGCGGGCGCGTCGTCCAGGGCCCACGGCAGGTACTCGGTCACGGCGCGAAGTCCGTTGCGTTTGCGCATTTCCGCGCCGAATGCCGCCCAGCCGGGCCCGCCGACGGTGCGGTCGATCAGCGGTAGCGCCATCTGCTCCTCGTGGGTGAAGTGCGTATCGAGCGCCGCGGCCAGGGCGTCCACATCCGACCGCAATCCCGGGCCGCCGGTGGAGCCGCTGATCGCGGATTCCACCTTGGCCAGCAATTCCTCGATGCCCTCGTGCTCGGTCTCCATATCCTCGAGAATCGCCAGGTCCGCGGGATCGGTGGCCGCGGCGCGCACCAGCGGCCACAGCGCGGCGTCCTCGGTGCTGTGATGCCGGTCGAGTTGGCGCCGGAAGGTCGCCCAGCCGATCCGCACCGCCGGTTCGGCGAGGCGATTCTCGGCGACGGCGGCGCTGAGGCGGATCAGATCGCGCATGCAGGCGTCGTGAGCCAGATACATTCCGAAGAAGTCGATCGTCGTGGTCGGTCTGAGATTGTTCATGATGATCCTTGCTCGATCTAGTTGAAATTTGTTGAGCTACAGCATGTTCGGCGGCAGGCGCGCACGGCTGCCCCCACCGTCCCTTCGCTCGCACGGTGTCCCGTGCCATTCAATTTAGTCAGACGGTATGTATGAATGAATCAGGTGCACCGGGTACTGTCAAGACTCATGAGTCCCCGCCAGTACAACCTGGGAAAGCGCACCGCTCAGATCGAGCAGAGTCGCCGACAGGTTATCGATGCCGCCCGGGCACTGCTGGGCGAGGCCGACAGCTACCACGGATTCACCCTCGACGCGGTGGCCAAGCGCGCCGACGTCTCCCGCGCCACGGTCTACTACCAGTTCGGGTCGAAAACCGGTCTGCTGGAAGCCGTCTGCGATGACCTCGGCGTAGCCGGCGGCCTCTCCGAACTGGTCAAAGCCTTCACCAATCCCGAACCACTCGCGGCGCTCGCCGAATTCATCGCCTGTTTCGCGCGATTCTGGCAGGCCGACCGCCCCGCCATGCGGCGACTGCGCGCGCTGGCCGCCCTCGACGCCGAAGTCCACGCGGTCATCAGCGCCCGCGACGAGCGCCGCCGCGAAGGCTTGGCGGTCCTGTCCGCCCCCTTCGCCGACCCGGACCCGTCAGCGCGAGACACGGCTCAGCAGGTGCGAATCTTGTTGGCCCTCACCAGCTTCGAGACCTTCGACACCATGGCCGGACCCGATGGCGACCTGTTCGACGCCGTCCCGGCGATCACCGGGTTGGCGGCCACCGTCCTCGGAGTGAACACGGAGGAGGATTCGGCGACTCACCCCCGATAAGGGTGGACACCGAATTCGCACACAGCCGATCACCGATCGAATTACCTGTTACCCACAGTAGCGGCAACTGTCCTTCGTATGTCACGCTGCATCCAGCAATGCCGCGACCAAGGGAGGTGCAGGCGTCAATGGCGACCCATGTATCTGTTCACAAGCCGGATGAGCCCGGACGAATCACCGCATTTCACCGCAATGGGCTGGTTTTCCCGGTGGTCGACACCGGGCCGATCTCAGGTGAGCCGGTGCTGCTACTGCACGGCTGGCCGCAGGACTCGCGCAGTTGGGGTGCGGTGGCATCGCTACTGAATCAGGCTGGGTACCGGACGTTTTCGCCGAATCTGCGCGGCGCGAGCCCGACCGCGTCGCCGCGCTGGCGGTGGGAGTATCGACTCGACGAGCTGGCCGCGGATGTGCTGTCCATGATCGATCGGATCGGGCGCCCGGTGCATGTGGTCGGCCATGATTGGGGAGCGGCCGCGGCCTGGGCCGCGGCGATCTCCGGACCCGACCGGGTGCGGTCGCTGTCCGCGTTGTCGGTGCCGCATCCGGGCGCGTTCGCCCGGTCGATGATCACGAGTCGGCAGTCGCTGGCGTCCTGGTACATGTACGTCTTCCAGCTGCCGCTGCTTCCCGAGCTGATGCTGCGCACCGGCCTGTTCCGCCGAATGCTCCGGCAAACGGGGCAGCCCGAGGAAATGGCCCGTCGCGATGGAGAACGCTTGCGCGACAGGGCGATCGCTCGCGGCGGCCTGCACTGGTATCGCGGCATGCCGTTCTCCTCGCCACGATTCCTGCGCGGCCGCGTGGGCGTCCCGGTGCTGCAGATGTGGAGTGACGGTGACACGGCGGTACTCGGCACCGGCGTTCGACTGGCGCGCCGGTTCGTCGACGGCCCGTACCGGCTCGAGGTCATACCGGGAGTGTCACATTGGATCCCGGAGGAGGCTCCCGAGCCCGTGGCCCGGCTCCTCGCGGAGCATTTCGCCGGCCCGGCCCACTGAGAGCCGCCTCACCACTACTCTGTGTTACAGTTTAGTGGTAGTCAGTAGCACTGAATAGTGCTTCCGATCGGAGGAGGACGCCACGGACAACTTGACGGAGATGCTGAAGGGCACGCTGGAGGGGTGCGTTCTCCAGATCATCGACAGCGAAGAGACTTACGGCTACGCGATCACTCGGCGGCTGAACGAGCTCGGGTTCGCGGACGTCATCGAAGGGACGATCTACGCCATCCTGATCCGTTTGGAGAAGAGCGGGTTGGTCGATGTTTCGAAGCGGCCATCCGGGGTCGGGCCGCCGCGGAAGTTCTACGCGCTCAACGATGCTGGGCGACAAGAACTAGCGACGTTCTGGGCGAAATGGAAGTACGTCTCGGCGCGTATCAACGAACTCGAGGAAATAAAGAAATGAGTTTCTGGGAGACAGTCACAGGAAGCGATCTCAGCAGGGAATGCCGAGCCTTCGAGGTTCGGGCCCAGGCACTCCCGGCCGAGTATCAGGCGGCGTGGGAACAGATCAAGACCCAGCTCTCGCCCTACGGGAGCTTCTCGGGCCGCAACTTGATGCCGATCCTCGACGGCGCTTTGGGGCTGCTCGAGGAGACGGCCTCGGATGGTCAAAGTGTGCACGAGGCACTGGGCGATGACATCAGAGGCTTCTGCGCGGCCATTGCCGGAGAGGAAGGAGCCAAGAGCTTCCGCGAGAAGTGGCGCGAGGAGCTGAACGACAACGTTGCGAAGAAACTCAGCCGGTTGGGAGGATGACGTGAGAATCCGCGACATGATCGAAGATAAGCGCGAGTGGCGAGCGCATATGGCGCGAGTCAAAGCGCTTCCGCCCGATTATCAGATCGTCTACAAGGAGATGCAGAAGTACTTCTTCAAGATCGGTCCGGTCGAACTGGTCGACGGGGGCCTGCTCTCGGGAGTCCTCGACTTCTTCGAGGAGGGGGTTGCGGAGGGCAAACGAGTCCTCGAACTGACCGGCGATGACGTCGCCGCCTTCTGCGATGACCTCGTCAAGGACTCCCCGACCTACGCCGACATCTATCAGGATTCAATCCGCAAGGGTAAGAGGTGATCTCGGCCCTCCGGGCCAGGTCATAGGCGAGCGGGCGGCCGATCAGGGCTTGTGCTGCAGCACGAACTTGCCAGGTACTCCATTTTCCTTGTCCGCGAACGCCTTCGGAGCCTCGGTAAGCGGGTGGACCGTAGCTTCGGGCAGGCGGATGGCGCCGGTCGCGAGGAGATTGGCCAGTTCGGTGAGCTGGTCGCGGTTCGGCTCCACGATGAAGTACACGGCACGACCGTCGGCGGGCTGGGCGGGCGGCGGCGCCGCGATCGAGACCAGGGTGCCGCCGGGTGCGATGAGCTCGATGGAGCGGGCGAGCACCTCGCCGCCGATCATGTCGAAGACCAGATCCATTGAGCCGCTCAGGGATTCGAGGGCGCCCTCGGCCAGATCGAGGAAGCTCGAGGCACCGGCGTCCAGCACGGCCTGGCGATCTCGGGCACGGCCGGTGCCGATCACCTCGGCCCCGGCGTTGCGGGCGAGCTGCACCGCCAGCGTGCCCACGGCGCCGCCCGCACCGTGGATGAGCACCCGCTGCCCGGCGGCGAGTCCGCCGTGGACGACCAGCCCCTGCCATGCGGTCAGGCCGGACATGGGCAGCGATGCCGCCTGTACATGGTCGATACCATCCGGGACCAGCGCCAGATCGCGCCCCTCGACGGCGACGAATTCGGCCGCCGCCCCGTCGCGGTAGCGGTCGATCATGCCGAGAACACGATCACCGATACGCAAATCGCTCGGATTGGTGCCGAATCCGAGCTCGACAACCACACCGGAGACATCCCGGGCCGGAATCGCGGGCGACCGATCACGCCCGGCGCGATCGACATACGTCGGCTCCCAATCCAATTCGCCGGGTGTGAAGGCGGCCGCGTGCACCTCGACGATCACATCCCCGACCGAGGCACGGGGGTAGGGCGCGACTTCGACGGTGAGATCGGCGGCGCGACCGGGCCGCGGCATGCGGGCGGCGGTCATGGTCCTGCTGGTCATGATTCCTCCAGATCGATTGTGGTGCCAAGATTTGTCAGTGTGCGAGCGGCTCGGCGAGTACCGATTGCCGCCGCGCCGTATTACGAGCGGCTGCACGGTGCGCGGCCACCGCGGCCAGCACACCCAGCGCCGCGATGGCGGCGAGACCGAGCTCCAGCAAGCGCGCCGACCCCAGTGGCGAGCCGCCGAGGTTCACCAGTACGCCGGAGATGGCAGCGCCGAAGGCCGTGGCGATCAACTGAACGGTGCCGATCGCGGCCGCGGCCTGCTGCGCCTCGGCCGGATCCGGACTACTGGCCATGACCGCCGCCGACAGATGCGGCCAGGCCAGGCCGATGCCCGCACCCGCGATCATCATGCACAGAGCCCACAGCAGCAGAGCCCACACGCCCGAGTGGCGGATCTGGGTGAGCGCGGTGAGCGTGAGCCCGATAGCCAGCACGGCGGGACCCGCCAATCGGAGCCGATCGACCGTGCTCGGCCGCCGCGCGCCGGCACTGACCACCTGTGCCAGCGTCCATCCCAATGATGCCGCGGCACCGACGAATCCGGCCGCCAGCGGGGCGAGTTCACCCAATTCCTGAGCGAAGAGCGGAACGAAGTTCTCCAGGCTGATACCGACGGCCAGCGCGACCATGGTCAGGTAGATCCAGCGCAGCGGTGAGCTCTCGGTGAAGGTCAGGCGCGGTAGCACCGTCACCGCGGCGCGGCGTTCCCAGCCCAGGAATCCGGCCACCACCGCCAGCGCGGCCACCATACCGACGGCGGTCCAGCCACCCTGCGGCAGCACACCGGCAATGCTGACCAGCGCGGCAGCCACCATCAAAAGGATCAGCGAGACCACCGGAATACGTTGCGCATGACCCGATTTCGAGGTACCGCGGAGCGCGAACGGCACGATCGCGCCCACCGAAACCGTGATCACCGCCAGGGCCGCGAAGGCCAGCCGCCACGGCCCCAACTGCGCGAACACCCCACCCAGCGCCGGGCCGATGAAGGTCCCCACACCCCACATCGCCGATACCAGCGCCGCCGCCCGGGCCCGCAGCGCGGCCGGGTACGCCTGGTGAATCACCGCGTACCCCAAGCCCATCAGCAGACCGCCGCCCAGCCCCTGCACCGCCCGCCCCGCCAGCAGCACCGGCATGGACGGGCTCACCAGACAGATGACGGTGCCGATGGAGAACAGCCCGAATCCGGTCAGATACGACCCGACCGGACCCCGCGCGGCGAGCATGGAACCCACCAGTGTCGAGGAGACGATCGAGGCCACCACGAAAACCGTTGTGGCCCAGGACAGGTAGCGCGCACCACCGATATCGTCGATGGCGGTCGGCAGCAGGCTCGCGGTGACATAGCTGCTGACGGCGTAGAGGGCGGTGCCACCGGCGAGCACGATCGTCACGCCGAGGCGGTCACGAGTGAGCAGATCGCCCCAGCGGGCATCGGCTTCGGATACCGAGTTCATCGGATTCTCAATCTCCCAGTACCGGGAAGTTGGCGCGAATCACATTGTGCGGATCGCGGTTTCGCTTGAGCTCACGCAGTCGCGCCAGGGTCTGCGCATCGAAGGCCGCGGCGGCGGACTCCCCGGGAGCCAGGAAGGTGTACGGCTTGGCGCCGGTGATGCTCGTACCGAGCGAAGCGATGATCTCCGCGAACCGGTCACCGATGGTCTCGAGCAGCTGCGGCAGCCCGAGTCCGAGCAGGTACAGCGCATAGGGTTCGGTGACCGCGCCACGCGCGCCGCCGCCCGGAACATCCTGTGCCAGCGCGCCACCGAGGTTTCGGATCTGCACATTGAGCAGCGGCGCGACGGGCGACTCGATGAGGGTCTTGACCACCGTGTCGTCGAGTCCGGTGAGCAGTTCACCGCGCGAGAGCGACGGGCTGGGATCGGTGGGCTCGGCGGTGATCTTGCCGATCTCGGCGGGGCTGAGCTCGCCGCGGGTGTCGGCGATGATGTCGTCGATCGCATCGAGCCGCCGGGTCAGGTGGCGGCCGTCGGCGGGATCGCCGAGGTAGGCGAAGTCGAGCGCGATGCTCGGCGCCATGCCGGGAATCTGATAGCGCTGCAACCACACCGACAGTTCGGCGGGCGCGTCGGTGGTGAGTTCGGTGAACAGGTCGAAGACCTCGGAGGTGCGATCGGCCGACCACATCACCCGACCGCCGTAGAGCCGGGGCAGCTCGAACAACTCGAACTCGAGACCGGTGACGATCGCGAAATCCCCACCGCCACCGCGCAATGCCCAGAACAGGTCCGGATCGGAGTCGGCGGTGACGCGCTGCGGACTCCCGTCGGCACCGACGATCTCGACCGCGCGGACCGCGTTCGAGGCCCAGCCGTACTTGCGGGCGAACCAGCCGAAACCGCCGCCGAGGGTGTATCCGGTGACGCCCACGACCGGGTTGCTCCCGGCCAGGCCGGTGAGCCCGTGCGCGGCCGCCGCGGCCTGCACCCGGCCCCAGGGCACGCCACTGCCCACCCGTGCGACACGCTGCTCGGCGTCGATATCGATGCTGTCGAAGTGCTTGGTGCGCAACAGGATCGCGCCGTCGATGTCGCCGGTGGCACCGTGTCCGGTCGGCTGTGTCACCACCGCGCGGCTCGACCGGCGGGCATACTCGAGCACTGCGGCGATATCGTGCGCATCGGCCACCTCGACAACACCGGCCACAGATTGTGTGACAGCGAAGTTCCACGGCTGTGCCGCGCGATCGAAATCGGCGTCGCCCGGCAGGATCACACCGCCACGGACCGCGGTGCGCAGGTTCTCGATAGACATTCTCAATCCTCGTTCATCAGGTTCATGCCGGGTTGTCGACTGGTTGACGACATAGGGTCCGCGGGTGTGACACGGGCTTGCCCGTTCCGAAAGTGACATCTGCTATCCGATTGCCCGGAGCCGATGGCACGTCGACTGTCGCGGCCACGAACTCGAGCCCGCGCGGCCTTCGAGACTACGAAATGCGACGCATCCGCACTATCGGACAGATGCCTTAATGTGCTGCCCGATTTGCTGCACCATTGCTTCTCCAACATGGGAAGCAGCGTCGCGCGGATCGCTCACCGCGCGCTCACCATCGGCTCACCGTCACTCGCCGATGAGTGCCGCCACCTTGTCGGGGGTGCACTCGCGACCCTCGCGATAGGCAGCGAGAAAGCTGGATTCGCCCAGGGCGGAGCGGGTCTCGACGACGAGGCGCGCCACCGCGCCATCGCCTTCGGAGCGCAGACCGCGCAGCGTTTCGGCGGCACCGAGTAGTTTTGCCGCACGCTCGGCATCGCCACACGCGGCGGCCACACCCGCCAGGCCCTCGACGGCAGCGGCCGCCGCCGGTCGCAGCTGTCGGCGGTAGGCGAGTTCGAAGGCCGCGCGATGGGTGGCGCGCCCCGCGGCCGGATCGCCTTCGTCGACGGCGACCCAGCCCAGACCTACCAGCGCGCGGGTACGGGCCTCGGTCGCGCCCACCGGACCTTCGGATACCAGGTTCAGCGCCGCGGTATATCGCTCGCGCGCGCTCGACAGGTCCCCGCCCGCGCGTTCCAGATCGCCGAGCCCGCGAATCGCATTGGCGCGCATATCCGTCGCGCCCACCGAACCGGAGAGTTCGGCGGCGCGTTCGTAGGCGGCGCGGGCGGCGCCGGGATCGCTCTCGGCGAGGATGTCACCGCGGTGATTGAGCAGATCCGCGGTGTCGTCGACGGTGCCCAATTCGGTGTAGAGCTGCACGGCCTCATCGATCAGAGCCAGGGCGGCCGGTCGATCGCCGCGCCGGTCGGCAACCGCCGCAAGCTGATCCAACGCGGTGGCGATCCCCCAGCGGTCACCGGTGACACGGAAACCGTCCAGGGCACAGCGGAATTCCGCCTCGGAGTCGAGAATTCGCCCGGACATGCGCATCCCCAGACCATCACCCAATCGGAGGAAGGCCCGCGACCACGGATCGGACCCGAAGAGCTGTCGCGAGCGATCCGGATCGGCGGTTGTCATACCGCCCGCGATGGCGAGCAGGAACACCACATGCGGTCTGCGCAGCGAGGTTCGGGACTCCGACACCAGTGTGGCCGCGCGTTCGATCGCCGCGCGCGAATCGCCGCCGGCCCGCGCCGCCATCGATACACACAGCGCATACTCCTCCACCGACGCCGAATCAAGTTGGGGCAGTAGATGTTCTGCTACCTCGACGGCGTCTCCGGGTCGGCCGTTCAACCACCAGTACCACGTGAGAGCGGCGATGAGCCGTTGTGCCAGTGCCGGATCGGTACGCGCGGCCCAGTGCAGTGCCGCCTGCAGATTGCCGTCATCGGCGGCCAGCCGGGCCAGCCAATCCAGCTGATCAGCCCCGCGCAGCAGCGGATCGGCGTGTTCGGCCAGGTCGGTGAAGTACCGAGCGTGCGCATCCCGCAGCCGCTCATGCTCGCCGGCCGCTATCGCCTGCCGCCGCGCGAACTCACGAATGGTCTCCAGCATGCGGTAGCGGCCGCCGGACACCTCCACCAGTGATTTCTCGGCCAGATCGTCGAGCAGTTCATCGGCATCGTCGATATCGCAGATCGCGCGGGTGATCCGGGCGGTGGCTCCGCCCGCGAACACCGAGAATCGTTGGGCCAGTACACGTTCGGCCGGATCAAGCAGCTCCCAGCTCCATTCGACCACCGCCTCCAGGGTGCGATGGCGGGGCTCGGCGGTCCGGTCGCCGCGAGCGAGCAGGCGGAAGCGGTCGCCGAGTCGCGCGTCGAGCTCGTCGAGGTCCAGGGTGCGCAGCCGGGCAGCGGCGAGCTCGAGGGCCAACGGCAGACCGTCGAGGCGGGCACAGACACGCAGCACGTCGCCGATGGTCGTGGCATCGACGGTGAATCCGGGGCGCGCGGCGGCGGCGCGATCGGCGAACAATCGGACGGCCGCGCAGTCGAGTTGTTCATCGACCTCGGCATCGGGCGCGGCCACGGGCAATTGTCCGACCGGGAAGACGGTTTCGCCGGTGATACGCAAAGGTTCACGGCTGGTGGCCAGTACCCGCAGACCGGGGCAGTCCAGCAGCAACCGGTGCAGCAGACGCGCGGTGTCGAGGATCAGGTGCTCGCAATTGTCGAGAACGATCAGCTGCGGTCGTTCCGCGAGCACGGCGCGCACCCGATTCTCGATATCGCGCGGCTCGCCGGGGTTGTGGCCGGAGCTCTCGCGCCCGCCCAGCGCCGCCGCCACGGCCTGGATCACCTGCGCCCCGTCCACCAGCGGGGCCAGATCCACGAAGCACACCGATCCGGCGGTGCGCGCACCCGCCGCCAGGGCCAGCCGGGTCTTGCCGGTCCCGCCCGGACCGGTGAGCGTCACCAATCTGGACTGTGCGAGCAGCAATGCCACCCGCGCCAACTCCGTATCGCGCCCGAAGAATTCGGTGAATGGTGTGGGCAGTCGGCGAACGGCGCGTTCGGGTGCGGCATCCGCGCGCAGGATCGCCAGATGCGCCTGCGCCAATTCGGCGGAGGGGTCGGTGCCGAGTTCGTCGGCGAGCAGTTCCCGGCCCTGTTCGAACAGGGTCAGGGCGTCGGCCTGCCGACCCGCTCCGTACAGCGCACGCATCAAGAGCGCCCGCGCTCGCTCTCGAAGTGGTTGCGCCGCAACGATTTCGGGCAGGCTGTCCAGCGCCGTCGGATGATCGCCGAGCGCCACCGCCGCCTCCGCGCGATCCTCCAGGGCCGCGAGCCGCGCCTCGGTGAGGCGTACGGTCTGCACGGCGGCGAAGGGCGCGTCCGCGATATCGGCCAGGGCGGGGCCGCGCCACAACCGCGCAGCCTCGTCCAGCAGTACGGCGGCGGTGGCGAAATCCTTGTCGTGCACGGCCTTTCGACCATCCTGAGCGAGTTCGACGAACCGGTGCGCGTCGACCTCCCCCGGCGCCACCGCCAATCGATATCCGGCGGCCGAGGATTCGATGACCTCTTCGTCGTGACCGGCCTTGCGCAGTGCGCCACGCAGCCGCGACACCTGCGCCTGCAACGCATGCCCCGCATTGGCGGGCGGCTCCTGCCCGTAGAGACCGTCGATCAACCGATCCCGCGAAACCACCCGGCCCGCATCGAGCGCCAGCAGTGCGACCAGCGCCCTCACCTGGGGGCCACCGACCGCGATCGGAGCTCCGTCGGCCAGGCGGACTTCGATGGGACCGAGGATTCCGAACTGCACGATTCACAGTATGCCCGCACTTCCCCAGCTACCGGGTGCACGGCTACCGGGCACCGATGGCCGGGCTGATGGCGGTCCCGCCGCTCACATCGACCACATTGGCGGTGATCCAGCGCGCCTGCTCGGAGGCGAGGAAGGCCACCACATCGGCGATATCGGCGGGCTGCCCCACCCGCCCCAGCGCGGTCATCGCGCTGATGCTGGCGCGCACCATCGGATTGCCGTCGAGGAAGGCCGCCATCCCCTCGGTCTCGGTCGCCCCCGCCGCCACCGCGTTCACCGTGATCCCGCGCGGACCGAGCTGTACCGCGAGGGTTTTGGTGAGTACATCGATCGCGCCCTTGCTCATCGCGTAGGCCACCTGCGCCGGTGCCGCCACCCGCGGCGCGCATGACGAGATATTGACGATCCGTCCGCCGTCCCGCAGCAGCGGTATCGCCCGCTGCGAAATGAACAGCGGCGCAGACACATTCACCGCGAATAAACTGTCCACAGCCGCCGGCGTCAACTGCTCGATCGACCCGTTCCCACCACCCCCGCCCGCATTGTTCACCAGAATATCGAGCTGCCCCTCCGGCAGCCTCCGCACCAATTCGGCGAACAGCGAGTCGATTCCGGCGGGCGACCCCAGATCCGCGCGAATGGCGAACGCCCGCCCACCGGCTGCCTCGATCTCCGCGACAGTCTTCCCCGCCGCCTCGTCATCACGCCCGTAGTGCACCACCACCGTGGCCCCATCCCCCGCCAACCGCAGCGCGATAGCGCGCCCGATCCCACGGGAAGCGCCGGTAACGAGTGCGATCTTGCCGATCTGCGACATTTGGAACTCCTGTGCTCGGGTTTGTTTCCGTGACACAGACATTCGCCGACCGCCCTCACCGAACGCTCACCGTGCGCTCACGACCGGGGGCATAACGCCATCCGACCGCAGCTACCATCGACGCGATGCATGTCGATCTGATGCTTGATTCGCTGGATGGCCTCTCCGTGGGCGATGCGGTCGGGGCCGAGTTTCCGGTGCTCCAGCGGCCGCTCGCCGAGTTGGCGGCGGGTGATCTCCCGGCCGGGCGGTGGGAATGGACCGATGACACCGAGATGGCCTGCACCGTGGTCGGTGAGCTGCGCGAACACGGTGAAATCAAGCAGGATCGGCTGGCCGCCGCCTTCGCCGAGCGCTTCGACGGGCGACGCGACTACGGATTCATGACGGTGGACACGCTGGGGCGGATCCGGCGCGGCGTGCACTGGCGAGAGGTGTCCGCGGCGGCCTTCGATCGACAGGGGTCGTGTGGCAATGGTGCGGCCATGCGGGTCGCACCGCTGGGCGCTTTCTACGCCGGGAATATGGAGAGGGTTGTCGCCGAGGCGGTTCGATCCGCGCAGGTGACGCACTGGCATCGCGAAGGTGTGATCGGCGCTGTCGCGATCGCCGTCGCGGCCGCCACGGCGGCGCAGGCGCGTATGACCGAAACCCGGCCCACGCCCACGGAATTCATCACCGCCATCCTCGACCGACTCGACGGCGGTGACACCACCCGATTGATCCACCGTGCTCGCGCATTACTCGGAGCCCCCGTCGAACAGGTCGCCGAGGAGCTCGGCACCGGCATTCGAGTAACCGCGCAGGACACCGTCCCCTTCACGATCTGGGTCGCCGCAACATATCTCGGCGACTACCGGTCCGCGATCGCCACCTGCGTCGGGGCGGGCGGGGATACCGATACCACCGCCGCGATTGTCGGTGGCATCGTCGCCGCCCATACCGGCGCCGGGGCGAGCGGAGTACCGCATACCTGGGTATCGGCGCGAGAACCGCTGCCCGCCTGGCTCGATCAGACCCGGCCCCGCCCACGCGCGGATTCGACATCCACTCGCCTGCGCCGCTGGCTGTCCGGCTCGCGCTGACCGACCGCGTACGCCTCGGACTCCCCTGTCACGTTCGCGGCGCGTAGGCCGGCGCAGCCCAGGCGAGCGGATCGACCGCCAGCCAGGGTGCCACGGCAAGAGCCTTGGGCGTCAGACCGGTGAAGGCCATGGCATCGCGATGGAAGTGGGATTGGTCCACGTAGCCGCTCTCCGCGGACACCTGGGCCGCGCTGCGCCCGGCGGCGAGGCGATGCGCCGCATGGTCGAATCGGACCAGCTGTGCGCCGTACTTGGGTGTCAGGCCGAGCTGGGATCGGCACCGCGACCACAATCGCTTCCGGCTCCATCCGGTCTCGTCCGCGAGCCGATCGATTCGAATCCTCCCATGGCTCGATAAGATTCGCTGCCACGCGAACTCCACCTCCGGATCGACCGCCCGCCCCGCCCGTGCGCGCGCGGCCAGCGCGCCCGCCACCATCGCGAACCGCTCATCCCACGATCGGGTGGCGTGCAATCGCTCCCGCATACGCTCCACCTCGCGCCCCCAGAGCGCGTCCAGTGCCACCACCTGCCCGGACAGTCCGGATGAGACACCCAGCATGGAATGCGCCGCCACCGGCGACAACCGCACCTGGATGACGTCGATATCCCGCCCACCCCCGCGCGCCCCGACCGTACCGAAGCCCACGACGCTACTGCCCTGCGTCCGAATGCCATTCGCCTCGTCGAGGATCAGATCGTCGCCCAGATTGAGGAATATGGTCAGCGCGGGATACGGAACCATCTCCAGGTCCAACCGCTCCATCGCGCGCCCCCGGAACCCGGCCATACCGACCCCCGGCACACCACCCGACCGCACCGGAACCGCGACCTCCACCGCGGCCCCCGCGATCCGAAACGGCGCAACAGGCATACCGCCCAGTTTAACGACCGTGCGAAATTGGGATGCGGCACGCGGATCGGCACCGGTACTGTCTGATCTCGCGCCCGGTGCGCAGGCAGCGGTTACTTCCTTTTGCTGGGGTTTGTCGCGGGTTCGAATCCCGCTCGGGCCTTCGGGTTCGGTAGCTCAGCTTGGTAGAGCGACCTGTACCGCCGCCGACATCGATCTCGGGCGCGCCACACTTTTCAGGGGAATCTCGATGGCCAAGTTCAATATCGCCCGGCTGCGCGGTGCGCCCACCTCCGCCGCCCTGCACACCCTCCGCGCGCGGGAAACCCTGCTCGCCACGCCCGTCGACGAACGCCGCGGGCTCTTCGGCAATGCCGAAATCGCCCGCGACACACTGCGTTCCGCTGGTATGACCCGGGAATCGGTGGCGGGCTGGCTCCCGGGCCCGATGGATGCGAAGGTCTGGGAAGCGCTGATCCCGACCATGGGCTACATGGCGCAACTTCGTAACCTGAGGAATTTCGACCAGGCCGGGGTATCGGACGATGTAGCCGCGAAACTGGCCGCGCGCCTGGCGGATCCGGCACAGGTGGCCCGCTCGCGACAGCTGCCCATGCGGTTCCTGTCGGCGTACCGGGCCGCGCCGTCACTGCGCTGGGGTCACGCCCTGGAGCAGGCGCTGACACATTCGCTGGCGTCGATTCCGGCCCTGCCCGGCCGCACCCTGGTGCTGATCGACACCTCGGGCTCCATGGCGGCCGGATTCTCCAAGGACGGCACCCTGCGGCGCTGGGATGCCGCGGCACTCTTCGGCATCGCCCTGGCGACCCGCTGCGCACACGCCGATGTGGTGTCGTATTCGCAAGCGGTGCAATGGAACAACCGCACCTACACCGACAGCCTGGTCTTCCCCATGATCCCGGCCGAACCGGTGCTGAAGGCGGTCGAACGCTGGAAGGCGGACGGCTATTTCATCGGCGGCGGCACCGATACCGCCCTCGCCGTGCGCAAGCACTTCGCGGGCCACGACCGCGTCGTCATCATCACCGATGAACAGGCCACCGGCGGCGACGTCGGCAAGGCCGTCCCCGCCACCGTCCCGCTCTACACCTGGGACCTGGCGGGCTACCGCCTCGGCCACGCCCCCAGCGGCGGCCACAACCGGCACGCCTTCGGCGGACTTACCGACGCGGCCTTCAACATGATCACCCTGATCGAGGCGGGCGAGCGCGCCGACTGGCCGTTCTGATCAGCCCAGCCGCTTATCGACGCGGGCGGCGATCTCGGCGGCCGCCCACGCCAGCCGCTCCGAATCACTCGGCATACCCAGCCAAGCCGCTACCCCGCCGCGATTGTCGCTCAGCTGGTGGAGGACTCCGGCTTGGCGACTTCCTGCTCCTGCTTGATGACACCGCGCTCGGTGCCCTCGTCCGCCTCCTGATCCGGCTCCGGATGCTCCGGGGAGAAGGTGGCGGGCAGGTTCTTCAGATGCCGGTTCATGCTCACCACGAGCAGCACCGTGCCGACCAGCAGCACCAGCACGATCACCAGGCCCAGCGGTGACGCCTTACCGAACTCCGGTCCGGTGGGCGCGTTCTGGGCCTGGGCGAGCAGGGTGAGCATCATCGGTCGGCGTCCTCGGAAACATCGTCGGTGTCGGCGTCGTCGATCCCCGCGAACAGATCGGTCTCCGGGATGGCGGTGCGCACCCGGGTCTTCGCGAGCTCGAACTCCTCGGTCGGCCACAGCTTCTGCTGCAATTCGACCGGGATGGCGAAGAACGCGCCGTTCGGATCGATCTGGGTGGCGTGCGCGCGCAGGGCGTCATCACGCTGCGGGAAGTACTTGGCGCATTCGATCTGGGTGGTGACCCGGCCCATGATGTCGCCGCGATCGCGGGCGTAACCGCGCATGCGGTCCATCCACTCCTGCATGGGGAAGGGTTCACCGCGCCGCTCGTACTCGTCGGCGAAGATCTCCAGCCGGGCCAGGCTGAAACCGTGGTTGTAGTACAGCTTCAGCGGCGTCCAGGGCTCACCGGCGTCGGGGAACCGCTCGGGATCACCGGCCGCCTCGAAGGCCGCGACCGAAACCTTGTGGCACATAATGTGATCCGGGTGCGGATAGCCACCCATCTCATCGTAGGTCGTCATGACGTGCGGCTTGAATTTCCGCACCACGCGCACCAGCGCCTCGGTGGCCTCCTCCAGGGGCACCAGCGCGAAGCTGCCCTCCGGCAGCGGCGGTAGCGGATCCCCTTCCGGCAGACCGGAATCCACGAAGCCCAGCCACAGCTGCTCGACCCCGAGCACCTCCGCGGCGGCCGCCATCTCCTGCTTGCGCACCTCGGAGATGTTGTCCTTGATACCGGGGGTATCCATGGCCGGGTTGAGGATGTCACCGCGTTCGCCACCGGTCAGGGTGACGACCAGGACCTCATTACCCTCGGCCGCATAGCGCGCGGTGGTCGCCGCGCCCTTGCTGGATTCGTCGTCGGGGTGCGCGTGTACCGCCATGAGGCGAAGACCACTCACTTCTCGTTCACCTCACCGATCACTGTTTTCACCTCATCGCTCTCCGCCAGGTCCAGGCAGGGGGTGTCCGATCTCCATTCCCTATAGTTCCATCCGACCATCGTTTGTTCCGACCTACCCCCCGGGAGGGGCCTGTCATGAGCGAAAGACCGGCCGGGCGGTACGGCGCGGCGCGGCGCAAGACCCCGCGCTGGATGATGTTCGCGATCGGTGCGGTGGTCATAATCGCTGGTCTCGTCGTTTCCTATGTGGGTTACAAGCAATACGGCCCCAAGGACATCGAACCCGATCGGCTGGGCTACACCGTCGTCGACGATGCCACCGTCGAGGTCGACTTCAAGGTGACCCGCAAGGATCCGGGCAAACCGGTCGTTTGTATTGTTCGCGCCATGACCGCGGACAGTGCAGAGGTCGGCCGCCGCGAGGTGCTCATCCCGGCCTCCGACAGCGGTACAGTCCGGCTCACCACCACGATCAAAACCACCGCGCGCGCCGGCGCGGGCAATGTCTACGCCTGCACCGATGATGTGCCGGCATATCTGCGCGCCGGGTGAAAAGTCCGGTACGCGACCCGCTTTGATGCCTCTACCTGCATCTTTGCGAATCGTGCTAAAATAGCGCAACACACGGTTCCGGGGTTCGGAGCCGTGTTTGCTGCATTGACGGCCGGCGCTGTCGGGAACCTCCCCCAGGATGGCTCTGGCTGTCCGCTGTTGTCATGCCCACCCTCGGGTGGGTGTGAACAACGGATTTCAGGGAATCCCGACACGCGTCGGGGACAACTACTAGGGAGTGATCGAGATGACTGAGACGAACGTGACCTGGCTGACCCCGGAGTCGCACGAGAGGCTCACGAGCGAACTCGGCGTCCTCATTGCCAACCGTCCGGTCATCGCGGCCGAAATCAATGAGCGCCGCGAAGAGGGCGACCTCAAGGAGAACGGCGGCTACCACGCGGCACGCGAAGAACAGGGCCAGCAGGAGGCGCGTATTCGCCAGCTGCAGGAGCTGCTGAACAACGCCAAGGTGGGCGTCGCACCGACCAAGTCCGGCGTCGCGCTGCCCGGCTCCGTCGTCAAGGTCTACTACGACGGCGACGAGAGCGATACCGAGACCTTCCTCATCGCCACCCGCGAAGAGGGCCTCAATGGCGACAACCTGGAGACCTACTCCCCCGCCTCCCCGCTGGGCGGCGCCCTCATCAACGCGAAGGTCGGCGAGACCCGCGAATACACCCTGCCCAACGGCAACACCATGAAGGTGACGCTTGTGAGCGCGGAGCCGTATCACAGCTGAGAGAAGCTGTCGCACTTTCGCGGCCCCCGGTCCTGAACGGACCGGGGGCCGCAGTGCATTACCGAGGTCGACGTCGCACGGCGGCTCACGGAGGTGCCGATCTCGACGAAGCGCCGCACCGGATTCCGGTGCGGCGCTTCGGTTTCGATCATGCTGCGGATCAGGCCAGGGCCTGCTCGATGTCCGCCAGCAGGTCGCTGATGTCCTCGATGCCGACCGAGAGGCGGACCAGATCGGCCGGGACCTCGAGGGCCGAGCCCGCGGTCGAGGCGTGCGTCATCGCGCCCGGGTGCTCGATGAGCGACTCCACACCGCCGAGGGATTCGGCGAGGGTGAACAGCTTGGTGCGGGCGCAGAAGTCCAGGGCCGCTTCCTTACCGCCGTGCACGCGCACCGAGATCATGCCGCCGAAGCGGCGCATCTGCTTCTGCGCGACGGTGTGCCCCGGGTGCTCGGGCAGGCCCGGGTAGATGACCTGCGCGATCTTCGGATGATTGGAGAGGAATTCGGCGATGGTCTCGGCATTGTCGCAGTGCCGGTCCATCCGCAGGGCCAGGGTCTTGATGCCGCGCATGGTGAGGAACGCGTCCATCGGACCGGGAACCGCACCCGCACCGTTCTGCAGGAACGCGAACTTGGTGTCCAACTCCTGATCGTTGGTGATGAGCGCGCCACCGACCACATCGGAGTGACCACCCAGGTACTTGGTGGTCGAGTGCAGCACGATATCCGCGCCCAGCAGCAGCGGTTGCTGCAGGTAGGGCGAGGCGAAGGTGTTGTCCACCACCAGCTTCGCGCCACCGGCGTGCGCCACCTCGGCCAGCGCCGAGATATCGCCGATATTCAGCAGCGGATTGGTGGGGGTCTCGATCCACACCAGCTTGGTGTTCGGCCGCATGGCCGCGGCCACCGCCTCCGGATCGTTCACATGCGCCACCGAGTACTCGATGCCCCACTGCGTGAACACCTTGTCGATGAGGCGGAAGGTGCCGCCGTACGCGTCATCCGGAATGACCAGGTGGTCCCCGGGGCGCAGATTCGCGCGCAGGGCACAGTCCGTCGCCGCCATACCCGAGGAGAAGGCGCGGCCGTACGTACCCGACTCCAGCGCCGCGAGATTCGCCTCCAGCGCGGTGCGAGTCGGATTACCGGTGCGCGCGTACTCGTACCCGCCGCGCATCCCGCCGACCCCGTCCTGGGCGAAGGTCGAACTCGCGTAGATCGGCACGTTCACCGCACCGGTCTGAGGGTCCGGATCGAACCCGGCGTGCACGGCCCGTGTGGAGAAACCCAGCTGATCGCTCATACCGTAAGCCTAAGTCGCTGCATATTCGCCCCAAACGCCGGGCGGGCGACGACTGTTCCCTGCCCGCGGAAAGCGCCGTGCCCGGGTCTCGCCCGTAGGTGCGACGGGGTCCTAGGCTGGGGCGCATGGTCACCGTAGACGAGCTGTTCGCCATCGACTCCCTGCTCAGCGATGAGGAGCGGGCCATTCGCGATACCGTGCGGGATTTCGCGGCAGAGCGGTTGCGACCGCGTATCGCGGATTGGTTCGAGGCGGGCACCTTCCCGGCCCGGGAGTTGGCGCCGGAGCTCGGCAAGCTCGGGCTGTTGGGGATGCATCTGGAAGGGTACGGGTGCGCGGGGACCTCCGGGACCGCGTACGGGCTCGCGTGCATGGAGCTCGAGGCGGTGGATTCCGGTGTGCGGAGCATGGTTTCGGTGCAGGGATCGCTTGCCATGACCGCGATCCACAAGTACGGGTCGGAGGAGCAGAAGCAGCGCTGGCTGCCGGGGATGGCGGCGGGGCAGCTGCTGGGGTGTTTCGGATTGACCGAGCCGGACTTCGGGTCCAATCCGGGCGGAATGCGTACGCGCGCAAGGCGAGACGGGGACGACTGGATTCTGGACGGGTCCAAGATGTGGATCACCAACGGGTCCGTCGCGGATGTGGCGGTGGTGTGGGCACAATCGCGCGAAGGTGAGCGGGACACCATTCGCGGATTCGTGGTCCCCACGGACACACCGGGTTTCAGTGCGAGTGAGATTCATCGCAAGCTGTCGCTGCGCGCCTCGATCACCGCGGAACTCGCATTCGAGGGTGTGCGACTGCCCGCCGATGCCATGCTCCCGGAGGCGCGTGGACTCGCCGCACCGCTGGGCTGCCTCTCCGAGGCCCGCTTCGGCATCATCTTCGGCGCGCTCGGCGCGGCCCGCGACTGCCTCTCCGCCGCAATCGATTACGCCCGCACCCGGGAAGTCTTCGACAAGCCCCTCGCCGCCTACCAGCTCACCCAGGCCAAGCTGGCGGATATGGCCGTCGAACTCGGCAAGGGACAGCTGCTGGCGCTGCACCTCGGGCGACTCAAGGATCGCGGGGTGCTGCGCGGCGAACAGATCAGCGCGGGCAAACTGAACAGCACCCGCGAGGCCATCGCCATCGCCCGCGAATGCCGAACCATCCTGGGCGCGAACGGGATCAGCCTGGAGTACCCGGTCCTGCGGCACGCCAACAACCTGGAATCCGTCCTCACCTACGAGGGCACCGCCGAGGTGCATCAGCTCGTACTCGGCGAGGCGCTCACCGGATCCAAGGCATTCCGCTGACGGAGTTTCAGCGCAGCCGCCATGCGCGCTGCCAGCGGGTGGTCGCGGTGTCGTAGAGGCATTCCAGCGGTGCGTGAACATAGTCATGAGGCCAGGTGAGCCGCGCGAGTATGTTCACGATGTCGCCGGTGAGCTCGCGGGAGTTCAGAATGCTCACGCGCAGGCGCAGGGTGGAGGGCAGGACACCGAGCAGATCGGCGGTCGCTTCGGCGGTGGCGGTGCCGGTGCCGGGGTCCAGGACCGACTGGATCGCGATGATCAGCACGGCCAGGGGGATCAGGCGGCGCACGGCCGCGATCCATACGCGCGCTTCATAGCTTCGCCTGTTCTCCCAGAAGCGTCGGCGGATCAGGGTGTGGTGCAACTGGTGGGTGATTTCGTCATTGCGGCCGGTCTCGGGTAGGTCCCGGTCGACAACGATGGTGGCGTTGTGGGTGATCAGGTGTGATCGCACGCCGAGGTCGGTCATGGGTTGGAAGCGAATTCGCACGCCGCGTTCCTCGGCGCATTCGTACGCGTCGAAGCTGCGTAGCCCGGCGATATCGCGCGGACCCGGGACGGTCCCATGGTGTCTGTGTGCATGCACAGTGCTGCGCGCCCCTCTGCATTTGTTGGTCGGAGAGTCGGATTCCCACAGGACTCGATCAAGGCGGGCTCGATCGGGTGGTCCCCCAAAGCGGCAGCGGGCGCGCCTTACGGCTGGGGCGAGCGCTGGTTCCGTATTAGCTGGGGGTGACCTTTGCCATGATGGGTCGCCGGCCTTGCGTCATCTCGGCTGGTCAACTGCGTGATCACTATCCAAACATTGTATTTGTCCGGTTTGCAAGCGGCGCACTCGATTTCGCCTACCCTCTTTGCGAGTAGCGATTTTCCCCCTACCCCTGATAGTGACACTCGAGGGCGATGGGAAATTGAGAGGAACGGTTGCGGGATGGGTGCGGAGTTCGAACTACCGACCTTGGGCGCGTATGTGAAGTGGCTACGGAACCGGTTGGGGTCGACGCAGGCCCAGGCGGCCGCGAGCGCCGCGATCGGGCTGAGCACATTGCGCAAGATCGAGCAGGACAAGGAGGCCGACTATCGCGGTGACACGCTCGATGCCCTGTCGAACGTGTTGTGCCGCAACGACCATGAGCGCACGCATTGGTCCGCGCTGGCGGGTCGGCCCACTCGCTCGACCGGTGAGACGACCACCGTGGACGATATCGGGGCGTTGCTGGCCCGGCTGTCGCCGATGCCCGCCGCATGGCTGGTCAACTGGCGCGTCGCCGCCGCGAATGACCGCTCTCGGGACCTGCTGCCGGGCTCGAGTGAGGCCGAGACGCTACCGCATTGGCTGTTCAATGACGGGCGGGCCAAGGTGGTGTTGCCGGACTGGCAGCATGAGGCCGAGGTGGTCACCGGCCTGTTGCGGCATTTCGTGGTGGCCACACACGGGCGAGGCGCGACCGCCGACATCATCGGCTCGCTGATGGCGCATCCGCAGTTCGCGCGCATGTGGGAGTCCGGGATCGTGTACACCACACGCCCGCGCCCCCGCCGGCGGATCTGGTCACCGTCCGCCGAGACGATGACCGTCCTGCGCGAAGTGGCTATCACCACCTCGGACTCGTCCGCGCTGACCATCGGATTTCCGGCGGGCGCGGAGGGACTCGAAACCTAGTCCGTGGGAAGGTTTTCGAGCCACTTGCGAATGACCGGGTTGGTCAGTTCCGGGTGGGTATAGGGCACGGCGTGGCAGGCGCCCGGAGCGTCGATGACCTCGATTTGGGTCGGGCCGCCCAGATGGCCGGCCAGCTCCTCTTGGATGGCACGCCCGTGGGTGGCGTCACCGATACCGCACATCAGCAAGGCGGGCATGGTGATTCCGCTGACCACATCCACGATGCTTTCGCGTTCGATCACGCTTCGCACCGCGGCTTCGGGCCTGCGCCGGTCAATCGCCCACTTCTCGACCCAGGCGGCCCGCTGCTCGCGAGTGCCGCCGATCATCTGCGCCGAGATCGGCTGAGTGATGTCCTCGAGCGGGCCATCCCCGAGTACCCAGGTCTTGAGCAGAATCCGCGTGTAGGCCGCGCGTTCTTCCCCGTCATAGGGTTTGGCGCTGCTGCCGATCAGGATCAGTCCGCGGATGCGTCGAGGTTGCTGCAAGGCCATGCGCATCGCGATGCCGCCGCCTTGGAAGATGCCGCCGACGACGAGGGTGTCGATGCCGAGGTGGTCCAGGACCGCCCAGCAGTCCCATGCCAGCCGCCACCAGTCGAAGGGGTTGCCGGGATCTTCGGTGCGGCCGTGTCCGCGCGCGTCGACGGCGATGACCCGGTAGTCCGGGTGCAGAGCCTGCTGCCCGTCCCACATTTCGGTGTCCATGAAGATTGTGTGCAGCAGCAGCAACACCGGTCCATCACCGCCGGTATCGGTGAAATGGATATTCGCTCCGTCATCGGTGGTGACAAACGGCATGATGCGGCCCCTCCCTGTGTGAATTCGCTTGCCTCGGGCCATGTTTGAGGCGACTTCCCGGCGCCAACAGTAACGTGTTCTATTTATGGCCGGAGCATTCCGGCCACCTGATGCGATGACCGACCGCGGCGCCGGGCCCCCTCCCGGTCGCCCGCGCATCGGCGGTGCGGCGTACCGCTGCCCCTTCTCAGAGCTCGCGACTCCACAGTTCGATCATCGCTTCGACTTTGGCGCGCCGCTCCGGGGCGAGCTTCTTGATCGATAACGCCAGTGCGTGCTCCTCGGCCGCGGTGGCTCCGGCAGAAGCGGGCTCGACGTCGGGTTCGTAGTCGGACAGTTCGAATAGGCGAGTTCGCTTGTCGAAGTCCAAGCGCAGGAGGTCGGCGAGTTTGCCGAGGACTTCACGAGGGGCTTTCGTAGCCTCCATGACCCCGCCCCTGGAGACCGTCCCCTTCTCGAGCTGATGTAGCCGGGTGACCGAGATCCCGGCGTATTGGGCGACATCGGCGACACGCAGGTCCAGGCGGGTGCGCGCGGTGTGCAGGATCTCGCCGACCTGGCATGCGTCGTCCACCGTGATGCCGGGGCGATTGCTCATGTGGGCGAGAGTAGCAGCGTTGTAGGTTGGTTACGACTGTGTTGTTGGTCTGTTGTAGTCATGTTGTAGGTGCGTTATCGTTCCGGTGTCCGGAAGGCGGCCGGTCCCGAATCACGAACCCGCACAAGCACCCCCACCGATGTGGGTGACCGAAGGCGGGAGGAGGGGAGATCCGGGGCCAGCTGCCGACCGGTGCCCGCGGGCGTTGGCGGCGTGCCGCCGCCCCGAGATCGAAAGAGCCGCGACGACGAGCTCGCCCGCGTTGCGCGATATCTCACAGGCGCTGCCGTACTCGCACCGAAATTGCTAGCATGACCAGGTGTTTTTGCCCGGCTCCGCGTTGCTCGTCGTTTCGGCGCGTAAGACTTTGAACCGCCTGCAGCGCACACACGGAGCTCCGGCCGTCGAGGCCATGCGCGAGTTTCCCGGTGTGGCCGCGGCGGTCGACCAGCATGCGGCCGCCATTCGCGACATTCTCGAAGTGGGCGTGGAGAATTCCAGCGTCGTGCCGGTGAGCGTCCTGCTCGCCGGATACGCTCGCGGCCTGCTGGAGGATCTGCGCGAAACCGGCCTGCAGGCCCCCTATGACTCCGAAGACTGGCAGTCCGCCGAATGGGTGCATCTGCGCCTGGCCGCGGTTTGCGCCCTCGCCCGAAACGAGTGACAACACAGCCGAATAAGTGAAGCGCCCACGTACTCGGAGTACGTGGGCGCTTCCCAATTCATCGAGTGGGCGGCTAGTACATTCCGGGCTGACCACCGTGATCGGGCAGGTAGCCGGACTGCCCCGGCATCTGACCGCCCTGCCACGGCTGCTGGCCACCCTGCCACATCTGCCCATACCCGCGCTGGTCACCGTAACCCTGCGGGCTTTGCGCCGAATAGCCCTGCGCACCCGGTCCTGGATAACCCTCCGGACTCTGGCCCGAATAACCCTGGGGGGTCTGCCCCGAGTAACCCTGCGGGTTGTGACCCGGCGAACCGGCGGACTGTTCGGCCCATTTTCCGGGCGGCGACTGCTGGCCGCTCATGGCGCGCTGGCCACCCGTACCCTGATGCGCCATCATCGCCTGTTGCTGCGCGGACTCGCGCTGCCGGGCGGCATCCTCACGACCGCGCTGAAAGGCTTCGGCGTGGCCCTTCACCTCGGGCATCTCACCCTCGATGGTGTCGAGCCAGCCTTCCCAGCGCTGCTGCATCGGCTTGATGAGACCGCCACCGACACCGACGACGAGCACACCACCGATCACCGCGAGGACGGTAATGAGGATCGGCATGGTGACCGAGGTCGCGACCCCGATCTGGTTCAGTGCGGCGATAATGCCCACGCCCCAGATGAACACGGCGGCAATGCGACCCATCATCCGGCCGTAGGACAGCCCGCTGAGCATATTCGCGATCATGTCCTTCACCACGCCCGCGATGGCGCCCGCGATACAGACGATGACGATCGCGACCGCCAGGCGCGGCAACCAGGACACGATGCCGTCCAGCATGTTACTGATCGGATTCGGCCCGAACACACCGAATCCCAGTTGCAGCGTGATCAAAAGGATTGCGTAGTAAGCCAATTTGGCGATGATGCCGACGGCGTCGTAGTTACTGTGCGCCAGCATGTCCTTGATACCGCCGCGTTCGACCAGCCGGTCGAAGCCGACCTGATGCAGTATTCGGGTCACCAGCCGGGCAACGATCTTGGCGACCAGCCAGCCGATGATCAGGATGGCCAGAAAGCCCGCGAACTTCGGGACGAACGTGGCGACCGAACTCCACGCGTCCGAGAGGCCCTGCTGGAAATCGATAGCCAAACTCGAGGTGTGCATACCCCGTCCCTTCGCTATCCCGTCCCGGCCGAGTGCCGGAACTTTGCTCCAAGGGCGGTTATACCCGTTGCCGATCATTGGATTCGTCTGTTTGCGAAATAGTTGCCAAATCGGGTACCTGTGATTTGCCAGACATTCGCGCGGGATAGCCGAAACCCTCCCGGAGCGAATGCTCCGGGAGGGCTCTGACCGGGTCGTACCGGCTCGATCAGTACGCGCTGTTGACGTTGTCCATCGAGCCGTAGCGCGCGGCGGCGTAGTTGCAAGCGGCGACGATGTTGGCGACCGGATCCCAGACATCGGTCGAGGTGCCCGGGACGTGGTACGCGTTGAAGGTCGGGTCGATCACCTGGAGCAGGCCCTTGGACGGGATGCCCATGGCGGCATTGGAGTCGTACAGGTTGATCGCCTGCGGGTTGCCACTGGATTCGCGCAGCACGTTGCGGAGGATGCCGTCGTAGCTGCCCGGGATGCCGTGGGCGGACATGATGTCCAGCGCCTGACGGATCCAGCCATCCAGGTTGTCCGGGTAGGACGGGGCGGGCGGCGCCGGCGGGGCGGGCACCACGACCGGAGCGGGCTCCGGCATCGGCGCGGGCACGGCGGCGGCCGGAGCGGGCTGCGCGTTGGCGGGGGCCAGTGCGGCCGGGGCGGCAGCGGCGAGGGTCTGCTTCAGTGCGACCGGGTGCACATCGCCGGAGGCGGTCCCGGCGGCGGTGATAATGGAGCCGAAGACTCCGAGAGCAAGGGCGGCGGTACCGGCCGTACGGGCGGCGGCAACCACCTTGCTACGTCTAGCAGGGTCACGCAGAGCAGTCATGGCATTCGTGGGCATGGCGAATTTGGATTCCTGTTCGGTTTCTGGGCTCGCAGGCCTGGAAGAAGGCAGCGCTGATCAAGGCGCGTCTCTCGACGGGCACCGGGTGCGCTGGGGCTGGTTCGCGTTGCTGTTGTGAGACCCATTGCGGGCCAGGGAAACTCGACGCTCTAGGAGATTCGCGAAGTGCGTGCCGACCGCTTCGGGTCGCGGCGCCTCATCGCACCGTTGTCGTGTGCACGTTCCGCATGCGTGTCGACATCTCCTTGCGTCAACCAGACTTGTGGTCTGTTTCCAACAAGGTCACAGCTTGATTGCGCTTAGTTAACACAGCCTGAACCAAAGTTGAACAGAAGGTAAATCGGCTAGCTTGGCAACCCAAGGACCTGCATTAATACAAGCACTGACCTGGTGATTCAATTCAAACTAGCAAGTGCTTTAGATCACAGAGAAATTTAGCTCCTGAATCGCGATTTACCCGGATTGCGTGATTTCTCGGCGTTTCGCGTCGCTAAAGGCAACGATTTGGCAATCGTTGTGATCACACCGTGATCGGCACAGTGAAGCGCCGCAGCCCCCGCATTAACATTGGCAACATCAGCATCATCAGTAACAGACGAATGGTTTGCACACTGGTGATGAGCGGCAGATTGGCATTCATTTTGTCCGCGGTGGCCAGTACCGCATTGATTCCGCCCGGTGTGGTCGCCAGATACAGATCCGACCTCTCCAACTCGACGAAATACCCCAAACCCAGCGCCAATGCGGCCACCAGCCCGCTGAGGGCCAATACGGCCATCGTCATGGCGGGGATCATGCGCATCATCTCGCACACCACCCGCCGGGTGAAGCGGCTGCCCACGTCGAATCCGATGAGCACGAACAGCAGATCCTTGAACAGATGCGTGGGCGCGTAGCCGTGACTGATACCCGCCGCGGTGAGCAGGGCCGTGAGCAACATCGGGCCCAGCAGTGCGGCATTGGGCAATCCGATCCGGCGGCCGACCCAAATTCCCATGACGCACAACATGATCGCCGTCGAAATTCCCGCCACCTGATCACCGCGGCCGACGATCATCCAGTACGGCAGCGAGGGATCGGTCACCGAACCGCCGAGAGTGGCTGTGCTGTAAGAGATTCCCTCTTCATCATCGAGTATCGCGGCGATCGCGGGCGCGCTCAGGGCGACCAGCGCGACGCGCAGATACTGCATGAACGCGACCCGGCGCGGATCGGCGTCGAGCTCATCGGCGGCGGCGACAACGGCGGCCGAACCACCGGCCAGCATGCCCAGCGTGGCGGTCGGGATATCCACCTTCGTCACCCGCGAGAAGAACAGCGCCACAACGATACTCAGGACGACAGTGGCCACGGTGACCGCCGCCACCGGCAGCAGATCCCAGCCGATCGAGGTCAGCAGCGAGATCTGCAGATAGCTGCCCATCACCACACCGAGCATGCCTTGCACACCCAGATTCAACTGCGACGGAAGAGGTTTCGGCAGTTTACCGGTCATGGCCAGCCCCGCGCCGACGATAATCGCGAGCATCATCTGCGGAGCCGGGAACCCGGCCCGATCCAGCAGCGTCGCACCGGCAAGCACCGCGCCCGCCAGTGCCACCCAGGTGAGCGCCTGCCGCAAGTTCATACGAGCCGATCCTGCCCGCTGCCCATGAACGGACAGTAACGCACCAGTTACCCGGAATGCGGGGCAGTTGTGACTTCCGATGCAGAACCGAATCACTAAGGGACAGGCCACAAATCACACACGAGTAATTCGCAGAAAAACAACTTCGCCCGCTCTACCGATTCGGTAAAGCGGGCGGGGCAATTGCCAGGTTATTAAGCGAGAACGCCCTCGCTGAGGAAACCGAGAAGATCGTGGCGGGTGATCACACCGACCGGCTTGCCGTCGTCGACGACCATCAGCGCATCGGTGTGCTCGAGCAGTTTGGTGGCGGCCGAAACCGGCTCACCGGAGCCGATGAGCGGGAACGCCGGGCTCATATGCTGCGCCACCGAATCGGTCAGCTTGGCGCGGCCTTCGAACACATCCGAGAGCAGATCGCGCTCGGTGACGCTGCCCGCGACCTCGCCCGCCATGATCGGCGGCTCGGCGCCGACGACCGGCATCTGCGAGACGCCGTATTCGCGCAGGATCTCGATGGCATCGCGCACCGTCTCCTGCGGATGGGTGTGCACCAGATCCGGCAGTTCGCCGGACTTGCCGCGCAGCACATCACCGACATGCACCTCGGCGGTAGAGCCGTCCAGGCGCGAGCGCAGGAAGCCGTAGGAGCTCATCCACTGATCGTTGAAGATCTTGGACAGGTAGCCGCGGCCACCGTCCGGCAGCAGGACCACCACGACGGCGTCCGGATCGCGCTCTGCGACCTTGAGCGCGGCGACCATGGCCATACCGCAGGAGCCGCCGACCAGCAGGCCCTCTTCACGGGCCAGCCGACGGGTCATCTCGAAGGAGTCGGCATCGGAGACCGCGATGATCTCGTCCGGGATGGTCGGGTCGTAGGCGCTGGGCCAGAAGTCCTCACCCACACCCTCGACCAGGTACGGGCGACCGGTGCCGCCGGAGTAGACCGAACCCTCCGGATCCGCGCCGATGACCTTGACCTTGCCGCCCGAGACTTCCTTCAGGTAGCGGCCGGTGCCGGTGATGGTGCCGCCGGTGCCGACGCCCGCCACGAAGTGCGTGACCTTACCGTCGGTATCGCGCCAGATCTCCGGGCCGGTGGTCTCGTAATGCGACTCCGGGCCACCGGGATTGGCGTACTGGTTCGGCTTCCACGCACCGTCGATCTCGCGGACCAGACGATCGGAGACGTTGTAGTAGCTGTCCGGATCCTCCGGCGCGACCGCGGTCGGGCAGACCACGACCTCGGCGCCGTAGGCGCGCAGCACATTGCGCTTGTCCTCGGAGACCTTGTCCGGGCAGACGAAGACGCACTTGTAGCCGCGCTGCTGGGCGACCAGGGCCAGACCGACACCGGTATTGCCGGAGGTCGGTTCGACGATCGTGCCACCGGGCTTCAGCAGCCCTTCTTTCTCGGCCGCGTCGATCATCTTGACGGCGATGCGGTCCTTGGAGCTACCACCGGGGTTCAGGTACTCCACCTTCGCCGCGACCAGTCCGGAGTTCGGGCCCACCACGGAGTTCAGCCGAACCAGGGGGGTGTTTCCGATCAGATCGACGACGGAGTCAGCAATGCGCATACCCCTTATCGTTGCAGAAAGGAGATGGCGGCTTACGCGCACGTCGGCGATCTCACGGTTACGGGAAATTACCATCGCCCCATGAGGACGCCGACCTGTGCGCGCGCTGCCCTGCTACTCGGTTGCCTGACCGGTGCGACCATGATCGTTTCCACCGCCCCGGCGCAGGCCCGAACCGTCGAATTTCCCCAGGTGCCGACCATGTTCCGCGATGGGCTCTGCGGCGGCAGCGTACGGGTCTGGGCCGATACCGATCCGCTGTGGGCGGGCCGCGCCATCATCAATGTGCGAGCCACCCCGATCGTGGGCTACGGCCCGGGCGAGTACAGCTTCGCCCCGCTCTGCGAGAACGTGACCACCGTCGCCTGGCGCAATATGAACACCGGTGCGGCGGGCGAATACCGGGTGACCGTCGTCGCGGGCATCTACGGCAGCATCCAGTACGCCCAGTACCAGGACACCGGCCCCGGCCACATCGTGGTGACGTCCTTCACCGATATGGCCAGCATCCCCCAGCGCGGCGAATTCGATGTCCCCGCAGCGCCTCCCGGACCACCGCCGGAACCCGAGCCCAACCCTCGATAACTCCGGCAGTGTGCCGCGAGTGAGGGATATTTCACCGTTCAGTGATTGGGATACCGGCATACCGGATGTTTGATGCAGAACACACCCGTCGTACATTCGAGAAGGTTCACCCCCGCACTTGAAGGAGTCCCTCCATGGCTGAGGCCGTTATCGTTTCGTACGCCCGCTCGCCCATCGGCCGCGCAGGCAAGGGTTCTCTCGTGGGCATGCGTCCGGACGACCTCGCCGCTCAGATGGTGCAGGCCGCCCTGGACAAGGTCCCCGGCCTGGCCGTGAGCGATGTCGAAGACCTCATCCTGGGCTGCGGTCAGCCCGCCGGTGAGGCCGGATTCAATATGGCCCGCGCGGTCGCGGTGCAGCTGGGCTACGACTACCTGCCCGGTGTCACCCTCAACCGCTACTGCTCCTCCTCGCTGCAGACCACCCGGATGGCCTTCCACGCCATCAAGGCGGGCGAGGGCGATGTCTTCATCTCCGCAGGCGTCGAGACGGTTTCGCGCTTCCCCAAGGGCACCGCCGACGGCTGGCCGGACACCCACAACCTGAAGTTCGCCGATGCCGAGGCACGCACCAAGGCCACCGGCGAGTCCAACGCCACCTGGACCGACCCGCGCGAGAACGATCTGCTCCCGGACGTCTACATCGCCATGGGCCAGACCGCCGAGAACGTCGCCACCTTCACCGGCATCTCGCGTGAGGACCAGGACCACTGGGCCGTGCGTTCGCAGAACCGTGCCGAAGAGGCCATCAAGTCCGGCTTCTTCGAGCGTGAGATCACCCCGGTGACCCTGCCCGACGGCACCATCGTCACCACCGACGACGGCCCGCGCGCCGGCACCACCTACGAGAAGATCTCCTCGCTCAAGCCGGTCTTCCGCGCCGACGGCACCGTCACCGCCGGTAACGCCTGCCCGCTCAACGACGGCGCGGCCGCGCTGGTCGTCATGAGCGACACCAAGGCCAAGGCGCTGGGCCTGACCCCGCTGGCTCGCATCGTCTCCACCGGTGTCTCGGGTCTGTCGCCCGAGATCATGGGCCTGGGCCCGATCGAGGCCGTGCGCAAGGCGATGAACAACGCCAACATGACCATCGGCGATCTCGACCTGTACGAGATCAACGAGGCGTTCGCCGTGCAGGTGCTTGGCTCGGCCCGCGAGCTGGGCATGGACCACGACAAGCTGAACATCTCCGGTGGCGCCATCGCGCTGGGCCACCCGTTCGGTATGACCGGCGCCCGCATCACCGCGACCCTGATCAACAACCTGCAGACCCAGGACAAGCAGTTCGGTCTGGAGACCATGTGCGTCGGCGGCGGCCAGGGCATGGCCATGATCATCGAGCGCCTGAGCTAATCCGCCTCCACGCGACTTCGGCGCACGGCTGAGAGCCGTCGCAGGTCGCGGACGCGTGGTGCGGTCGGGTGGAGAACCCATTTGGGGGTACCCCAGGAGTTACCCCGACCCTCACCAAATCAGTCGACCGGTCCCCCGCCACTGGCGGGGGACCGGTCCTCGTTATTACCTGATAGGTAATCGACTTCACTACCTGCGGGCGGAAAACTGAAGGGCACCAACGCAGTATCGAATTAGGAGTCACGATGCCCGGTTACGCCATTGCTCATCTGCACGACGTCGATGTCAACGCGGAAATCGTGGAGTATCTCGAGCGCATCGATTCGACGCTGGCTCCGTTCGGCGGCAGGTTCCTGGTGCACGGCGGCAATCAACTCTCCGTGGAGGGACCGGCGAGCGCGATCGCCGTGGTGATCGAATTCCCCGACTACCAGGCGGTTCAGGACTGGTATCGGTCCCCCGCCTACCAGGCCATCCTGCCATTGCGCACCGAAAATGCCCGGGGCACAGCCATTCTCGCCGAGGACTGCGGTATCGATCACATCGCGACCGATGTACTGAAATGACCGGGGTACAGAAATGAAAAAGGCGGGCACCGGAATCCGGTACCCGCCCTTCGTATTTCGAGCGCTAGTTATTGCTGTTGAAGTACGACAGCAGGCGCAGGATCTCGATGTACAGCCACACCAGGGTGACGGTCAGGCCGAATGCCACACCCCACGCGGCCTTTTCGGGCGCACCGGCGCGGATCATCTGGTCGGCGGCGTCGAAGTCCAGCAGGAAGCTGAAGGCCGCGATGCCGATGCAGACCAGGCTGAAGACGATGGCGAGCGTGCCGCCGTCGCGCAGACCGAAACCGCCGGGGGTGAAGAAGCCCGCGATCAGGTTGCCCAGCATGAGCACCAGCACGCCGATCATGGCGCCGACCATCATGCGGGTGAAGCGCGGAGTGACCCGGATGGCGCCGGTCTTGTAGACGATCAGCATGCCGAAGAAGACGCCGAAGGTGCCGAGCACCGCCTGCGCGATCAGCCCGGAGCCGCCCGCACCACCGAACGAGATATCGCTGAACACGAACGACAGCGCACCGAGGAACAGGCCCTCGAAGGCGGCGTAGGTGAGCACCAGCGCCGGATTGTTCTGCTTACGACCGAAGCTGATGACCATGGCCAGTACGAAGCCGATGAGCGCGCCGCCACCGGCGAGCGGTGCGGCCAGCGCGTGATTGCTCGCGGTCAGCGCGTACGAGATGATCGCCGCGACGGTGACCACGGCCAGCGTGATACCGGTCTTGGTGACCACATCGTCGATGGTCATGGGCCGCGTGGTCGGAATGGCCGGCTGCTGCTGGTATCCGCCGGTGGGCGGATACATCGGCGGCTGCGAACCGTACTGCGGCTGACCGTATTGCGGGGGCTGCTGACCGTACTGAGGGTTATTCGGTCCGGCTCCAGTGGGGGCCGAGCCGAAGCCGGCGTAGCCGCCGTTCTGCTGCGGCGACAGATTCCGGAAGACCGGGTTGGAAGTGGTGCGCAAGGCGCTTCCCTTTCTGGAGTCGCGGCCCACGAATGTCGTGGCCTCGTTCTACCTGTCCAACGGGAGGTGGCGTCGGCAAGTTCCCGAACCGCCATGGATCGGACGTACCAGACTTTACCCGAGCTTTACCCTCAATGCCGACTGGTCGGACAGTTGTTCGCTCGGTATCAGCCCAGTCGGCTCATCACGCGATCGGCGATCAACTCCAGGTGATCGAGATCGTCAAGATCCAGGATCTGCAGGTAGACCCGGCTGGTCCCGGCGATCTCGGCATAGCGGCCGATCTTGTCGACCACCTCCTCCGGACTACCGGCCAGACCATTGGCCTTCAATTCGTCGACCTCGCGGCCGATGGCGGCGGCGCGGCGAGCCACCTCGGCATCGGTGGCGCCGACACAGGCGACGAGCGCATTGGAGAAGGTGATCTCCTGCGGATCGCGACCGGCGTCCTTGGCCGCGCGGCGGACCCGCTCGAACTGCTCGGCGCAGGTCTGCGCGGATTGGAACGGCACATTGAACTCATCGGCGTACTTGGCGGCGATACGCGGTGTGCGCTTGGCGCCCATACCGCCGATCAGCACCGGGATCTTCGCCTGCGCGGGCTTGGGCAGGGCGGGCGAATCCCGCAGCGTGTAGTGCTGGCCCTCGAAGCTGAAGGTCTCCCCGGCCGGGGTGCCCCACAGACCGGTGATGATCGCCAACTGTTCCTTGTAGCGCGGGAACTTATCCGCGGGGAACGGGATGCCGTACGCGGTGTGCTCGGACTCGTACCAGCCCGCTCCCAAACCGAATTCGACACGGCCGCCGGACATGGCGTCGACCTGCGCGACCTGGATGGCGAGTACGCCCGGCAGGCGGAAGGTGGCGGCGGTGACCAGGGTGCCGAGGCGAATCCGCTTGGTCTCCCGGGCCAGACCCGCGAGGGTGATCCACGCGTCGGTCGGCCCGGGCAGGCCGTCGGCGTCACCCATGGCGAGGTAGTGATCGGAGCGGAAGAAGGCGTCGTAGCCCAGGTCCTCGGTGGCCTTGGCCACGGTCAACAGGGTGTCGTAGCTCGCGCCCTGCTGCGGTTCGGTGAAGATACGAAGATCAATTCGTCCCATGCCCGCCATTGTGCTCAGCTGTGCAGGCCACGCACCGAACGGGTGACGGTGAACTTGCGATTGCGGCCGATCACCTCGGTCTTTCCGACCAGGCGCTCCATCACACCGCGATAGTTCAGATGGGTGTTGTAGACCGTCCAGAGCTCGCCGCCGGGGCGCAGTACGCGACCGGTCTCGGAGAACATCTTGATGGCCGAACCGGTGTGCACGGCCGCGCCGACGTGGAAGGGCGGATTGCAGACGACCAGGTCGGCGCTGTTGTCGGGGGCCGTGGACATGGCATCGTCGCGCAGCACCGTAATGCGGTCGGCGACATGGTTGGCGGCGGCGGTGGCACGGGTGGAGGCCACCGCGGCGGCCGATTGGTCGGTGGCGATGACACGCAGGCCCGGGCGTGCCGTGGCCAGCGCGACCGCGAGAATGCCGGTGCCGCAACCGAGATCGATGGCATCGCGGGCATCGGGCTTCATCCGCTTGAGGTAGTCGAGCAGGAAGCGGGTGCCGATATCCAGGCGCGAACCGGAGAACGCGGCACCGTGCGCGACCACCTCGAGGCCCTGTTCGTCGAGTTGATTGCGCACCGGGAAACGCTGTTCGCCAATGGGTTTCGGGTCGGTGGCCAGGAGTACGCGGGACTTCTGACGGCCGCGGCTGGCCTGCACCGAACCGAAGGACTCGGCGAGGACCTCGTTCATCGCGGGCGTGAGGTACTTGTCCCGGCCGCCCGCGTAGACCCGGACCTCGGGTGCGGCGTGCCGGGCGATGGCGTCGGCGGTCTCGGCGATGCCCGAGAGCGCGCGCGGCAGCCGCCACAGCACCACCCGGACATCGGCGAGCAGCCGCTCGCCGAGTTCGTACGCGGAGTAGCGATCGGCGAGACCGACCTGGCGGGCGTTGTTGGCCAGGGCCAGCTCACCGGTGAGCAGGTCCTGATGGACGCGCAGGCCGCGCAGCCCGTGCGCGGCGGCCGCGCCGAGGGTGAGCGCGCCATAGCCGTCGTCGATCACCGCCACCCGGTCATTCCCTGCGGCAGCTAGGGATTCGGCTGCCTCATCGAGCAGCAGCCGATCGGCCGCATCGACCGCGTAGAGGTTCACCGCCTCCACATCCGGATACCGCCGCAATCGGCTCAGCACGTCCTCGACCTCAACCACACGTACAGTGTGCTGGATCATTGCCGAACCGTCGCATCGGGCCGGGTTTCCCGGCGACGAAGCGGTAGCCCGGGCGTTGCGCGCACCGGTCAACGGGGGTTGCGCGCAGCCGGTGAGCAGCGATTGCGATCAGTTCTTCGGCATCATGGCGGCCGCGGCGATCATCACCACCGCCATTGCCGCCACGCCGAGGAACACCAGATGGATGGCGGGCGAGAGGTCTTGCGGGGCCGGATGATCGGTGCTGCCGACCCGCGAGTTCACCAGTGCACCGAAGACCGCGACACCGAGGGCGCTGCCCAGGGAACGGGCGAACATATTGGTGGAGGTGACCACACCGCGCTCGGACCATTCGGCACTGGACTGAGCGGCAATGAGGGTCGGGCTGGCCACCAGGCCCATACCGGTGCCGACCACGAAGCAGCCCAGTGCCACCTGTAGCAGGGTCGAATCCTCGTTCACCAGTAGCAGGGTGGCCGCGCCGACGGCGGCCAGCACACTGCCGATGACGGAGGTGGCGCGGAAACCTATGCGCAGATACACCTTTCCGGCTTGGGAGGCCGAGAGCGGCCAGCCCAGGGTGAGCGCGCCGACGGTGAGACCGGCGATCAGCGCACCGGTGCCGAGCACGCCCTGGGCGAAGGTCGGCACATAGGAGGTGAGTCCGAGCAGTACCGCGCCGACCAGCAGGGAGACCAGACTGCTGGCCACGAGAATACGGCGGGTGAAAACCCACAGCGGCAG
Organism: Nocardia sp. NBC_01503; assembly: GCF_036327755.1. Lineage (NCBI taxonomy): Bacteria > Bacillati > Actinomycetota > Actinomycetes > Mycobacteriales > Nocardiaceae > Nocardia > Nocardia sp. NBC_01503. The sequence continues at coordinate 3,731,962 of NZ_CP109596.1, read as the reverse complement.
AATCGGATTCGCGGCCTTGCGCTCCACCAGGCCGAATAGGAACAGCACCACGACGCCGCCCGCGAACAGCCCGATGCTCGCCGGTGAGGTCCAGGCCCATGCCTGGCCGCCCTCGATCAGCGCCAGGATGAGTCCGCCCGCGCCGATGGTGAGCAGTAGCGCGCCCAGATAGTCGATCCGATGCTTTTGCCGCGGAGCGCTTTCGGTGAACTCGCGCAGAATCATCCAGGCGGCCACGACCGAGAGCGGCAGGTTCACCAGGAAGATCCAGCGCCAGCTGACGTATTCGGAGAACACTCCGCCCAGTAGCGGTCCGAGCACCGAGGAGGCGGCCCATACGCTGGCCAGGTACGCCTGCACCTTGGCTCGCTCCTGCACGGTGTAGATATCGCCCGCGATGGTGATGGCCATCGGCCCCACCGCGCCCGCGCCGATACCCTGTACGGCGCGGAAGATGATCAGCCCGAGCATGCTGGTGGCGAGCCCGCACAGCAGGGAGCCGAACGCGAATACCGCGATTCCGAAGAGCATCACCGGCTTTCGGCCCACCATATCGGCGAGTTTGCCGTAGATCGGCACGGTCACCGCCTGCGCCAGCAGATAGATGCTGAACAGCCAGGGGAACTGGGAGAACCCACCCAGCTGATCGGTGATGGTCAAGACCGCGGTGGCGATCACCGTCGAATCGAGTGCCACCAGTGAGGTCGCCAGCATGATGGCCGCCAGCACCGGCCCTCGTTCAGAACGCAGTCCAATACCCGAGGCCGATTCGGTGGCCGTCACCGGCAACCCCTTTCGTTAGCTCAACTCAACAATTGAGTCGAACACAGAACCCGCCCAGCTATTCCGGATCGGCGACGGAAGGGTCGCGAGCCGCCTCTGCGGTGGCGGCTCGCGACCGGCGCAGGGTCAGAGCGATCCTGCGAGTTCCCGTAGTACGGGCAGACTTACGGAGCCGGAGCCCAGCACGACATCGTGGAATTTCTTGATGTCGAAGTCCGCACCGAGCCGCTCCTGGGCGGCGGCGCGCTGGCGGCGGATCTCCAATTGGCCGACCTTGTAGGCCACCGCCTGGCCGGGCATGGCGATATAGCGGTCCACCTCGGTGCGGATCTCCTCCACACTCACCGGGGCGTTGGCGACCATGAAGTCGATGGCCTGTTGACGGGTCCAGCCTTTGGCGTGCAGGCCGGTGTCGACCACCAGGCGGCAGGAGCGCCAGGAATCGGCGGCGAGCATGCCGATGCGGGTGAGATCGTCCGGGTACAAACCCATTTCGTCGGCCAGGCGTTCGGTGTAGAGGGCCCAGCCCTCGACGAAGGCGGTATTCGCGAAGGACATGCGCTGGAAGCGCGGGAGATGATCGAGCTCATTGGCGATGGTGAGCTGGAGGTGATGGCCGGGAATCGCCTCGTGGTAGGCGACCGAGGCGGTCTCATACCTGTTGCGGCCCTTGGGATCATGCAGGTTGACGTAGTACGCGCCGGGACGGGAACCATCCGCAGCGGGCGGGAAGTAGTAGGCCGCGGGCGCATCGGCGGCGAGAAATTCCGGGACCGGCAGAATGTCGCAGGACTGCACCGGCAGGCGGCCGAACCACTCGCCCATGGCCTGCTGCGCGGCGGCCAGGCAGGCACGGGCATCGACCATGATCTCCTCACCATCGCCGTAGCGCAGCGCGGAGTCCTCACGCAGGCGGGCGAAGATCTCGCCCAGGTCGGTCAGTCCGAACAGCCGTTCGCCGATCTCCGCGTATTCGGCTCGCAGCCCGGCCAATTCGTCCAGACCGAGCTGATGGATCTCATCCGCGCCCAGATCGGGCAGCGTGGTGTGGTGGCGCAGCAGACGGCGGTAGATATCCACGCCGTCGTCACCGAGCCAGCACAGACCCGGCTGCTCATCCGGGCGGGCCACCGGCAGCAGCTCCTCGGCCAGCACCTTGCGGTAGGCGGCGAAGGCGGGGCGAACGACCTCGCGCACCACCTCGGCCAGTTCTGCGCGCCAAGCCTTTTCACCATTCCAGTTCGCGGGACCGGGGAAGACGGCGAACGGGTCGGTGGCGATATCGGAGGCCAGATAGCCGTCGAGCTGATTGAGCGAACGCTCGATGGTGATGCGCGCCGGCGTGCGCCCGGCGGCCAGCCCGGCGTGGAAGCGCTGCACGGCCTGATCCATCAGCACACCGAACTGCCGGTAGCGCTGGACCAGCCGCAACGCGTTCTCCGGCTCCGGCGCGTTGAGCTGCGGGGCCATGGTGAGCATGCCCGCGTGCACGCCCGTCATCTGATCGGATGCCATCTCCATCGGCCGCCACTCCAGATGCGCGGCGGCGGAGACCAATTCGGTGCGCAGCAGGCTGCGGGTGATGCGGTCCTCGGCGGTCAACCGCTCCGGGTCGAGGGCGTCGACCGCGGCGATCAACTCCCGCCACGTGCCCAGCAGCCGCTGCTCGGCCGCCTCGGAGAGATCCTCGATACGATCGTCGAATCGCCTGTCCCCCAACAGAGTTGCCTCACTGGGTGCATTCTCCAGCATGGTGTCCCAGTACCTGTCGGCAAGAGCGATGAGTTCCTCGTGCGCATCCATACGACCCATCATGCCCGCGCCCCCCGCCCTGGGAAATGCCCCCGCCGTCCTCGCACCCCTGCGACTTCCGGCCACCCGCTCAGCGGCGGGGCGGCACCGGAATTCGCATGAGGTCCTCGGCCACCACGATCTCCCCGTCGAACTCCTTGCGCGCCTCGGCCAGATGCTCGTCGAGTGAGCGATAGCGCTGGGAGAAATGGGTGAGCACCAGGGTCCGCGCACCGGCGCGGGCCGCCACTTCGCCCGCCTGCCCGGCGGTGAGATGCCCGAATTCGGTGGCCAGATGGGTATCAGCATCGACGAAGGTGGCCTCGATGACCAGCATGTCCACCCCCGCCGCCAGCTCGTGCACACCATCGCACAGGCGGGTATCCATGATGAACGCGAAGCTCTGCCCGCGCCGTAATTCGCTGACTTCGTCCAGATAGATGGTGCGGCCGTCGAACTCGACCTCGCCGTCGCGCTGCAATCGCCCGACCACCGGTCCCGAGAGGCCGAGTTCGCGCAGCCGCTCCGGCACGATGCGCCGGCCGTCGGCTTCGGTGAGGCGGTAACCGAAGGCCTCGACCGGGTGCGAGAGCGGTGCGGTGCGCAGTGTGAAAGGCGCTCCCGGCGCGTCCAGTTCACCCGCCGCGTCGATCGGATGCGGTCGCAGTTCACCGGTCTGGTGGTAGGCGGTGGAGGTGCACAGCCGCTGGAAATACCGCTCCCCCGAGGCCGGGTAGTACACGTCGACCGGATGCGGCACCTTGTCCAGGCTGATGCGCTGCACCACCCCCGCGAGCCCGAGGCTGTGGTCACCGTGGAAATGCGTAATCCCGATGCGGGTGAGATCGGTCGCCGACACCCCGGCGTAGATCATCTGCCGCTGGGTGCCCTCCCCCGGATCGAAGAGCAGTCCTTCGCCATCCCAGCGCAGCAGATATCCATTGTGGTTGCGCTGTTTGGTCGGTACTTGACTGGCTGTTCCCAAAATGACCAGTTCGCGCTGTGACACGGCGCCAGGCTACCGGGCGACCCGGTAATCCTCTCGGCAGCGCGATCCCGGGCGCGCCATGAATCGATACCAGGCGGGGGTATCGCATAGACCGAACAGGCTCGCACTAGAATGGCCGGGGTGGTGGAACAACAGGCCCTTCGAACCCGGTTGACCCGGGCATTCGGCCTGTTCACCCTGCTTGCCGGAGTCGCGATCATGCACGCGGTGGTCTTCGGTATGAGCGGTTCCGATTCGATGCACGAGATGAGTCATCCGGGCTCGGATACCGCTGTCACCGCCGCGATGGTCTCGACTCACGAACAGACCATGCCGGGCTGCGCCGGTGGTGAATGCGATGGCCATGCCGGAATGCACGGCTGCCTCTTCGTATTGACCGCCCTGCTGCTCGGTATGGGTTTGGCACTACTGGGCTGGTTCGGCCTACGGCAGCGCGAGACCGCCGCGACAAAGGTGCGGCAATCGCGCGCACACCGTGCCCGTCCACCACCGTGGACGGTGCTCTCCCTGGCCGAATTGGCGATTCTGCGGATCTGATGGGCGCACCGCGACGCGTATTTCCCACGCGGGCGCGGGTTTTCGCGTGCCCATTCTCAGTTCATCCACAATTGCCAAGGAGTTCAAGCATGTTCACCATCAGCCGTATCAAGCTCGCCGTCGTCGCCGGTACCGCCGCGGTCGCGCTCATCGCCGCGGGCTGTAGCGGCAACGATTCGTCCAGCTCCGCCACGACCCCCGCGAGCAGCACCGCCGCCGCCATGCCCGGAATGGACCACGGCACCTCGGCGCAGCCCGCCACCCGCACCGATTTCAATGCCGCCGATATCACCTTCCTGCAGATGATGTACCCGCATCACGCGCAGGCCGTGGAGATGGCGAAGCTGGTGCCGTCACGTTCGCAGAATCAGCAATTGCTCACGCTCGCAAAGAATGTGGAGCAGGCGCAGACTCCGGAGATGCAGCAGATCACCTCGCTGCTGCAGGCTTTCGGCAAGGGCGCGCCGAGTACCACCATGGGGCACGAGGGCATGGGGGGCATGATGTCCGCCGATCAGATGTCGTCCCTGGAGAAGCTCTCCGGCACGGAGTTCGACCGGCAGTGGATGCAGATGATGATCGAGCATCACAGGGGCGCGATCGATATGGCGAATACCGAATTGGCAAGCGGCAACAATGCCGAATCCAAGGCGATGGCACAGGCCATCATGACCGGTCAGCAGGCCGAGATCAACGAGATGAACACCATGCTCGGCCAGAGCTAGTCGAAAACCGGCAACGGGCGCACCGTATTCCGGTGCACCCGTTGGGTTTTTCCGCAGCAGCCGATATCAGCTGCCGATGACCGTATTCATGATCGTGCCGGCGCTGGTGGCGGTGGCGCCGCCGATCATGGCTCCCGCCACCATCTTCGGTGATTCGAGCCCGCCGCCGCTCCACTTCTCCCAGGCGAAGCGGCCGCCGCCGTAGGTGATGGCGGTGACGCCCGAGAGCATGGTGAACCAGGTGAAGTAGCGAACCAGTTTCATCAGCTTGTCCGCCACCGGCGGTGTCTCCGGTGTCGGATTGCCGATCTGCGCGACCACGGTCGTGTAGGTCTCGTGCACGGTGGCGAGGAGCATGCTCACGATCGGTTCCTCTCGAATGCTGAGGTGGTGCTGACAGGGCGGAACTTGTGGCGTAACTCTCACTAATGAGAGCAATTACACCCCATCCCTCCAGGTCATGCCGTGACGACACACCACCCGCAGCGAACTCGAGCGACCGTTCAGTTATTGCCCGGCATTCGCCTTGCCGAGCAGGGAGTGCCTGCGGCCGTAGGCGAAGTAGACGATGAAGCCCAGCGCCATCCAGATGATGAACCGCAGCCAGGTCTCCACCGAGAGGTTGAACATGAGCCAGGCGCAGGCGATGACGGACAGGATCGGCACGAACGGCACCAGCGGAACGCGGAAGCCGCGCGGCAGGTCCGGACGGGTGCGGCGCAGGACCACGACGCCGATGGAGACCAGCACGAATGCGAAGAGCGTGCCGATATTGACCATCTCTTCCAGGGTGCCGAAGTCGACGAATCCGGCCAGCACCGCGCAGATGACGCCGACGATCATGGTGATGCGCACCGGCGTGCCCTTGGGCCCGGTCTTGGCCAGCTTGCGCGGCATGAGTCCGTCGCGGGCCATGGCGAACAGCACGCGGGTCTGCCCCAGGAACAGCACCATGACGACGGTGGTCAGACCGGCCAGCGCGCCGATGGAGATGATGTTCTTGGCCCAGGTGACGCCATTGATGGCGAAGGCGGTGGCGAGGGTGGCGTCATCGCCCTGCAGGTCCTTGTAGGAGACCATGCCGGTGAGCACCAGCGAGACCGCGACGTACAGCACGGTGACGATGGCCAATGAGCCGAGGATGCCGCGCGGCACATTGCGCTGCGGGTCCTTGGTCTCCTCGGCGGCGGTGGCGACCACGTCGAAGCCGATGAAGGCGAAGAATACGATGCTGGCCGCGGCGAGCAGGCCGTACCAGCCGAAGCTGCTGTGGCCGCCACCGGTGACGAGCTGGAACAGCGTCTGATGCAGTTTGCCGGTGCTGTCACCGCTGTTGGGGACGGACTCCGGAATGAACGGCTTCAGATTGCTGGCCTTGAAGTAGGTGGCGCCGACCACGACCACCAGGGCGATGACGGCGAGCTTGATGGCCACCGCGACGGCCGAGACGCGCGAAGAGAGCTTGGTGCCCAGGGCCAGCAGCACCGCCAGGATGGCGATGAGTAGTACTGCGCCCCAATCGAATTTGATCGAGCCGAAGTGCCAGATGGGCTGCCGTCCGCCCATGACCACGCCCAGGTACTGCGACCAGCCCTTGGCGACCACGGAGGTGCCGAGGGCGAATTCCAGGATGAGGTCCCAGCCGATGATCCAGGCGATGAGCTCGCCGAAGGTGGCGTAGGAGAAGGTGTACGCGCTACCGGCCACCGGCAGGGTGGAGGCGAATTCGGCGTAGCAGAGGGCGGCGAGTCCGCAGGCCACGGCGGCGAAGACGAAGGCCAGTGAGACCGCGGGTCCGGCGAGGTTGCCGGCGGTGCGCGCGGTGAGGGTGAAGATGCCCGCGCCGACCACGACGGCTACGCCGAAGATGGTCAGGTCCCACGAGGTGAGGTCTTTGCGGAGTTTGGCATCGGGTTCGTCGGTGTCGCGGATGGACTGTTCGACGGACTTGGTGCGGAACAACCCGCTGTCGCGGCGGGACAGCTTCCCGACCGGACTCGGCTGGGGGTCCGATATCGCCACTGTGTCTCCTATGTCTGGCTTCTCGGCAACAATGCAGTTGGCGCTGGACGGATTAGGTCCGGCACCAGGTTCTTTCGCCTTCGCATGCGACCGGCAGACAGAAACCCTGGTCCTGCCCCGGTCGGTGCTCTCGATCTCGGGGCGAGATCTGAGTTGTCGGCGTCACACCGAACCGTATCACCCACTGGTACGAACCAGTTCAGCAACTGGACGGACAACATTCGCCCGATTGCAGTGCGAATGACTTCTCGCCCAGAACCGGCCGGTCCCGTTAGGGTTTGGTATGGAGTACGGGGATGACCCGAGCGGGGGTGATCGGACGGCTCTCGACCGCGTGCTCGCCGCCGCCCGCGCGGTGCAGATTCGCGAGATGCGGGGCGATTCCAAGGCACTGCTGGTGGAGCGGGATCCGGTTGCCGTGCAGGCGCTGCGCGAGGCGCTGCGGGTCACCGCCGAGCCCGGTTCGTCCTGTATGTGCTTCGGCGATGTCTCCCTGGTCTTCCTCGATACCTCCGGTCGCGAACTCACCGGAGTGACCCTGCACCACGGCCACTCGGTGCGCTGGGACGATGCCGCGCGCTGGGGCGGCTGGCGTGACGACGCCATCCTGGTGGACAGCGCACTCTCGCTGGAGTGGCTGGCGGTGCGGGGCATCACCTGGCCGCTGCGCGAATTCCGGGAATCGCAGCGCCGAGCCGATGCCGCCCTGCGCGCCCGCCGCCGTTGGATCGCCGATATTCCGGAGTCGATCGCTTCGTTCACCGCCATGTTCCTGGAGACCACCGATCGCGGTGTCCCCCTGCTCGAACCGGAGTTGGCCGAGGTCCGGGACCGCTTGCTGTCCGCTTACCCGGACGCGATCGATCGAATCGCGCGACTACTCACCTGGTACGCATCCGGCACCGGCAGCCCCTCGGGATATCCGACGCACGAGGCGGTTCCGGCACAATTCCTGGATCAGGAGCACCCCGCGGATTTCGCCCGCGCGGTGGAGACGGCCGCCGCGGTCGCCCTGCTCGGTACCGTGCGGTACCTGGTGAGCTGGCCCGGGCGGCAACGACTCACACCACTACTGGCACACCTGACGCCCGGCGCGCAGCGCAAGCTCCTGGACCACGCGCCGACCGTCGAGACGCGCGCGTGGCTGGAGCGCCGCCTCACCGGGCTGCGTTGACAAAGCTGAAATCCTCCGGACGATCAGGGGACGAGTACCGCGCGTCCTTGGATCTGCCCCTTGTCCAAGCGGTGCAGGGCTTCCGGGCCGTCGTTGAGGTCGAAGCGTTCGATTTCGATGTGGAGCTTGCCCGCTTGGGCCAGGCCGACGCAGTCGTAGAGGTCGGATCTGGTGCCGCCCAGGGACTTTCGGACCGTCGCGCCCCAGGGTAGGCCGGGGCCACCGGCGGGGCCGGAGTTGATATCGGGCGGGGTGCCGCCGCCGATGCCGATCATGCGGTACGCGCCATTGGGTGCGACGCTCTCGACGGACATCTTGGCGGTGGCGTCGATGCCGACGAAGTCGAAGACGGCCTCCGCGCCGCGACCGCCGGTGAGTTCCAGAATCTGCTTCGAGGTGTCCTCGCTGGACAGAATGCCAAGGTCCGCACCGCATTTGGCGGCGAGGTCGAGTTTGTCCTGGGTGACATCCACGGCAATGACACGCACGCCGGTGATGGCCTGGAGGATCTGGACGGCCACGTGACCGAGCCCGCCGATACCGATGGCGACGGCGGTTCCGCCGGGGCGCAACACATCTCGCGCGCCACGAATGGAGTGGTAGGCGGTGAGCGCGGCATCGGCCACCGGGGCGGCCTGTAGGAAGTCCAGGTCGCCGATGGGTATGAAAGCGGTGGCGGGGATGCGCACGTACTCGGCCATACCGCCCTCGATGGTGAGGCCGGGGGTGGGCGGCATGGCGACGCGTCCGGCCGCGATACAGACGTTCTCATTGCCGCTGACGCATTCGCGGCAGACGCCGCAGGTCCAGAAGAGGTAGACGAGGCCGCGTTCGCCGACCTCGCGACCGTTCACATGCGAGCCGACGGCCTCGATGGTGCCCGCGATCTCGTGGCCGAGGGTCAGCGGATCCTCGCGCAGCTGGTACGGGAAGTTCACCAGGGTCACGTCCGAGTGGCAGACACCCGCCGCGCCGACCCGCAGCAGCAGGTCATTGGGCCCGATATCGGGGACCGGAATGTCGTTGACCGCGACTTTCTCGGGGCCGGTCCACTGGAGTGCTCGCATACTTCATCCTTGGCTCGAGCTTGTGATCTGGGGCACACGGTAACACTCGCTTTACAGCGCGTCTACCGAATGACGGAATGTCTACCGAATTTCCCGAAAACTCTTCCCGGCGACGAGGCCCGAACCTAGGCTGCCGTCACATGAGCGAACCGCGTATCGCCGTCGTGGGCGCCGGAATCTCCGGCATCTGCGTGGGCGTGGCATTGCAGCGAGCCGGATTCCGGAATTTCACCGTCTTCGAGAAGGCCCTCGACTATGGCGGTACGTGGCGCGACAACACCTACCCGGGCCTCACCTGCGATGTGCCCTCGCGGTACTACCAGTTCACCTTCGCCATGAATCCCGAATGGTCCCAACTGTATTCGGCCGGACCGGAGATCAAGAACTACCTGGTCGGGGTGGCGCGCGAGCACGGCCTGCCCGCGCACACCAGATTCGGCGTGGAGGTGACCGGTGCGGAGTTCGAGGACAGCGCCTGGCGGGTCACCACCTCCGACGGCGCGGTGGAGCGCTTCGACTTCGTTTTGTGCGCAACGGGATTCCTGCATCATCCCAAGCGGCCCGATATCGCCGGGCTCGACGATTTCGGCGGGACCATCATGCATTCCTCGCGCTGGGATCACGGTGTCGAATTGACCGGGAAACGGGTCGGCGTGATCGGCACCGGATCCACCGGAACACAACTGGTGAGTGAGCTCGCCGGGAAGGTTCCGAAAGTCGTTATGTTCCAGCGGACTCCGCAGTGGATTCTGCCGACGGTCAACAAGCGGTATCGCGAGGTGACCAAGCAGGTCTACCAGCGACTGCCCGTACTCGGCTCTGCCGCTTATCATCTCAATCGCGGGTTCTTCGCCGCGTTCTCGCAGGGACTGGTGCATCAGGGTCGGATGCGATCGTTCATCCAGTGGGTGGTGGCGCGCAATCTACGCTCGGTCAAGGATCCGGACCTGCGGCGCAAGCTCACGCCGGACTATCAGGCCATGTGCAAGCGCCTGGTGGTCTCGGACCGCTTCTACGCCATGGTGCAGCGGCCGGATGTGGAGCTGGTGACCAGCGGTATCGACCATGTGCGGGATACCGGGGTGGTAACCGCCGACGGCGAGCTGCACGAGCTCGATATCCTGGTGCTGGCAACGGGATTCGACTCGCACGCGTATATGCGGCCGATGGCGATCACCGGGACCGGCGGCCACACCCTGGATCAGGCGTGGGCCGACGGACCGCGCGCCTACGAGGGCATCATGATGCCGGACTTCCCGAATCTGTTCATGCTGGTCGGACCGCACAGCCCCTTCGCCAATCATCCGCTGACCGCGGTCGCCGAGGCGCAGTCCGCACGTATAGTCGGTTGGTTGCAGCGTTGGCGCGCAGGGGAATTCGAGACAGTGGCGCCGACGCATGCCGCCACCGACCGGTACAACGCGATGATGCGGGCTGCCGCGCCGAGCACGGTGTGGACCACCGGCTGCCGGAGCTGGTACCTGGGTAAGGACGGGATGCCGGAGCTGTGGCCGTGGAGTCCCGGACAGTACGAAAAGCGCATCCGCCGCCAACCCGATCCGGTCGACTACCGGTTGAACCGACACGCCACGAGCGGAAAGTGAACGCGCCATGCTGATTTCGCTCACCCGACTGATGTCCCGCGCCGTCGGCGCCTGGTGGTTCGGCGCGGCACCCGACTGGGTGGAGGTGCGTCGCCGGGCGGCACTGAGCACCACCGCGTCCAGCGCACCGCGCGAGGTGAAGGTGACACAGGACAGTCTCGCGGGCCTGCCGGTCGAAATCCTCACTCCCCCTGCGGCTCCCACCGATGCGGCGGTGCTCTACCTGCACGGCGGCGGATTCGTCATGGGCAGTCCGAAGATGATGCGACCGCTCACCGGACCGCTCGCATTGGATATGCGGACCGCCGTCTACGCCCTCGACTACCGGCTCGCGCCCGAGCATCCCCATCCCGCGCCGATCGACGATGCCGAGGCCGCGTATCGGGCACTGCTGGATAGCGGTATTCCCGCCGAACGTATTGCGGTGGCGGGAGATTCGGCGGGCGGTGGCCTCACGCTGGAGCTCGGGCTGCGCATTCGCGATGCCGGACTGCCCGCTCCGGCGGTGCTGGGCATGATCTGCCCGCTGATCGACTTCTCACCGGATTCGGCGGCCTTCCACGGCGGTCCCACTCGCGAACCGCTGCTCACCCCCGCGGTCATCGCTAAGTGCCTGGACGGATATCTGCCGGGCGTACCGGCCGATGAGCGCCGCGCCATATCGCCGCTGTATCAGGACATCACGGGATTGCCGCCGATGGTGCTGCACTCGGCCACCGATGATCCACTCTCCGGGGATGGCCGCCGTCTGGCCGATAAAGCCGCGAAAGCCGGTGTGCCACTGCGTCATCGCGAGTACCGCAAGCTATGGCATGTCTTCCACGCCATGCCCATGAAGTCGGGTCGCGCGGCTGTCTCCGATATGGCCGCCATGCTCGCCGAGGGCATCTACGGTCATCGCACCGGGTATCGCGCCACGCACTGATCGCCCGGTTCGGCGAATCCGTCGCGGTCGATTCGTCAGCCTCGAGCGATATCGGCGTGCGTGTCGAGTTCGAGGTTGATGAAGGCCCCGATCATGGCGCGCCAGACCGCTTCTGCCACAGCGGGTTCCAGCCCCGCCGCAGTGGCACGGGTTTTGGCCAGCGCCACCACCTGCTCGACCCGATCCGGTGCGCGCACGGCCTGCTCATCCTTCTTGAAACCGGCCGCCGCGCGTACCAGCCGCTGCCGTTCGGCCAGCAGTCGAATCAACTCCCCGTCGAGAGCATCGATACGGGTGCGGACTTCGGCGAGCGATTCTGGAGCGGACACGGGCGATAACCTTACCCAGCGGTCTCGACGACCCCACCCGTCATCCCGGCGCGTTTCGGGCCGGGATCCGTAACTCGGGCGAAGGCGCGGCTGATGATCGGGGCGACGAACTCATCGAGCATGGCGCGCTCCTCCGCGTCGTCCCGGCCGGGTGCGGACAGCAGCGAGACGATAATTCTGGTGAGCCAGCGGGCGAGCCTGCTGCGCTCGGGATCGGTGAGATCGGTCGGTGTGAACAGGCCCGCCGCAATGGATTCGATGACCTCGGAGTCCTGGCTGATGCGTCCGGCCGCACCGGCCTCGCCGGGCCGGAACCAGGCGATGAGCAGCGGTTCGGCGCGGACCTCGTGCACGGCCGCGAGCATGGCGGCCACGATCCGCTCGCCCGGATCGGCGATATCGCGCACCTGATGTACGACATGCGCCGCGATGCGCCGGGTTTCGCGGTGTACGAAGGCCAGCCGTACGGCCTGCCGATTCTCGAAGTACCGATAGAGCGTGGCGCGTGAGCAACCCGCCGCCTTGGCGATATCGCCCATTCCGACCGCGGTCACCCCGCGCTCGGCGAAGAGCGCCGCGGCGGCATCGAGGATGCGCTCGGCGGCCAGGTCGGCCCGATCATCGGACAACCAGTCCCGGCTCATACTGTCTCCCTCCGCCCGTCACGCATCCGCCCGACCCTACCGGCGCGCCCGAATCCGCCGCACCGAGCGCGGGGTGATCATCAGCCGACCGCCTGGAAGGGGACGCTCATGGGCCAGCGCACGTAGTTGCCGTTGGACCAGATGACATTCTCGAGGTCGACGCCGAAGTCGGGGCAGCGGGTCAGCAGCTCCTCCAGGGCCACCCGGGCCTGCATGCGGGCGGCGGCCGCACCGAGGCAGTGGTGGTGGCCGTGGCTGAAGGTCATGATGCGCTTGGGATTGCGGCGGACGTCGAGTTCCCCTGCAGTGGGGCCGAATTCGCGTTCATCGCGGTTGGCGGAGCCGTAGAGCAGCAGCACCTTGCGCCCGGCGGGAATGATGGTGTCGTGCAGCTCCACATCGCGGGTGACGGCGCGGGCCAGACCCTGTACCGGTGAGGTCATCCGCAGGAACTCCTCCACCGCCTCGGGAATGAGCTCGGGGTGTTCGGCGAGCAGTCGCCGCTGTTCCGGGTACTGGTGCAGCAGCTGCACCGCACCGCCGAGATTGCCCGTGGTGGTGTCGTTTCCGCCGGTGATCATGGTGAAGGCGAAGCCGAGAATGGCCAGGATGCCCTCATTGTCGCCGTCCTCGCCGAGTCCGGAGGCGAGCAGGTGCGAGATGGTGTCGTCGCCGGGTTCGGCGCGGCGGCGGGCGATGAGTTCGGCGAAGTAGCCGACCATTTCGCCCAGGGCCGAAGGCAATTCGCCACCCGCGGCGATCTTGGCGCCGTCCACCGCACCGCCGACGATGGCGTACGTCCATTCGTCGAAGCGGTCGCGATCCGCCTCGGGCACACCGAGATAGTGCGCGACCACCATGGTCGGCAGGGGTTTGAAGAGTTCGGCGACGATATCGCCGGATCCGGCCGCACGCAGTCGCTCCAGGCGCTCCACCACAAAGGAACGCACCGCGGGTTCGACCGAATTCACCTGGCGCGGAGTGAATCCGCCCGCGACGCGGCGGCGGAAGTCGGTGTGTTCGGGCGGGTCCATGAAGACGAACGGGCGAATCGGAATGCCCGCGGCCTCGAGGCTCATGTAGTCCACGGTCAATCCGGCTGCCGAGGAGTAGGTTTCGGGGTCGCGCGCGGCGGCGTACACATCCTCGTGCCGGGACAGCACGTAGAAGTCGTCCGTTTCGCGGTCGGCGGGGACGACCCGGTGCACGGGATCGTTATCGCGCAGGGCCGCGTAGGTGGGCCAGGGGTCGCGCCAGGTCTCCCCCGACATCAACTCGAACCGGACTTCCTGAGACGCCATTGAACTCATGAATCGACGGTAAGACAAATGACACGGATTGTCTAGAACACGTTTCAGAACCGCCGTCACGCCTCACCCGTCACGGCGCCCCAGAGCCAGATGGGCGCACAACCCCGCCAATCCCAATTCCACCACCGCGCAGGCCACCGCCTGGGTGAAATCCGCACCGGGGCGAGCCGTGGTGAGGTCGAACCAGGCATCGAGCACCGCCATGGTCGCGGTGGCCGAGGCGGCGATACGCACCCGCTCGTCGCCGCGACTCGCGCAGAGGGCAGTGAGGAAGCAGCCGCCGGTCAACAGCAGGTCGAGTCCGATCCAGGCCAGTGCCCAGTTCTGCACGTGGGTTTCATTCGGCAGGGTTGCCGCCAGGAGCACGGTCCACGGCACGAGGACTACCGCAGCCCCGCCGAGGATCCACGTAACCCACTGCCGCAGTGAGGTATTCGGCGCACGTTCCAGGAGATTCGTTCGCATGTCGCCACAGTACGATTGCAAAGAGATTTCTGCAAACACTTCTTTGCAAAGAGATCTCTGCTAAATTCGGGCCATGACCGAACGGGCCGCCGACAATATGACCAGCGGTGAGCGCACCGCCCTCTACCGAACGCTGGCCCACCCGCTGCGCTCCCGCATCCTGCAGCAGCTCGGCGTGCACGGCGAGGTGAACTCGACGACCCTGGCCGAGCTGCTCGGCGAGAGCACCGGCACCACCAGCTATCACCTGCGCAAACTCGCCGATCTGAAACTGATCGAGGAGATCCCGGAGAAGTCCCGCGGCCGGGAACGCTGGTGGCGCGCACTACCTTTCAGCCACACCACGCCGGATCCGGCGACCATGGAACCCGCCGAGCGCGCCGCGGCCGAACACCTTGCCCAGCTGAAGGTCGGACGCGATATCGACCTTTACATCAGCGCCAACAAACAATGGCGCGGCCCGCAGGGCTGGGCACAGGTGCAGCGGCACGGCTGCTATATGACCGCCGATCAGGTGCGGACGTTCATGACGGAGTACATGAAACTGGTCGCCGAGCACAGCTACGCGCGCGGCGCGGATGCCCCCGCTGATGCGCGCCACATGGCCGTGCGCTTCTTCGCCATACCGGAGGAGAACGAATAGGCGCTGTGCACAGCGTGTTTCGCGCTACCGGCCGTGCACCAGCACGAAGGTGAACTCGGTATCGCCGATTCGCACTCGGACACCGTCGGCGAGGATCGCGCTGTCCACCACGCGGACGCCGTCGACGAAGACGCCATTGGACGAGTGCAGATCCTTGAGCACATAGGCCATGCCGTTGTCGACTATGAGCGCGTGATGGCGGCTCACCCGGCCGTCCGCCAGCGCGATGTCATTGTCGGAGAGCCTGCCGATGCGGGTGACGGTGCCGCCGATGGGGTACGCATTGCCGTCCCGATCACGCAGAATCGCCTGCGGCTCATGCCAACTGCGGTCCACGATGGTGGTGGCACGGGTGGCGGAGGCGGCCGCGACCACACCGACCGTCAGTGGATCCTGACGCAGAATGCGCGCCTCCAGATCGCGAATCCGATATCCGGGATCGATACCGAGCTCCTCGGCGAGCGTGCCGCGCAGTCGCCGCGCGGCATCGAGGGCGTCGGATTGGCGTCCGGCCGGATAGAGCGCGGTGATCAGCTGTTCCCAGAGGGATTCGCGCAGCGGATGGTCGCGCACCAGCAGCGCGAGTTCGGCGGTGACGGATTCGGCGCGGCCCTGTGCGATATCGGCCTCGGCGCGGGCCTCGATCACACCGAGACGTTCATCGTCGAGGGCGACGGCGTAGGCGTCGGCGAATCCGAGTCCGCGCAGGTCGGACAGGACCGGACCACGCCACTGGGCGAGCGCCTCGGAGAGCGCCGCGGTCGCCGCGGCGAAGCGACCGGCGGCCACGGCGCGCAGGCCGACCTCGCGGCGGGTGCGGAAGCGGAACACATCGCAGGCGGCGTCATCGACCACGATCCGGTAGCCGGTGCCCATGTGCTGAAGCATGGTGCGCGCGTCGATTCCACCGTCGCGCAGCGGTTTTCGCAGGTTGGAGACGATGGCGTGCAGGCTGACCCGCACATCCGGCGGGGCGTTCTCCTCCCAGACCGCCGCGGCCAGCGCGTCCACCGAGACCGGTCTGTTCGCGTTGATCGCGAGATAAGCCAGCACCGCGCGCTGTTTCGGGCCGCCGAGCTGCTGCGGAACACCGTCGATGGTGAGCCGCACCGGGCCCAGCAGACCCAGCTGTGCGCGCACCTCGGCCATCGCCGAACTCCTCACGACCGCACCCCCGTGGCTTCCGACCGCAACTCTAAGCTTTTTCGCGGCACGGGGGGTCGCTGTCAGCCGTCGAGGTGGTAGATCTCCATATTGCCCAGCAAGGTCATCGGATAGTTGACTCGGACCCAGGCGGTGATCTGCGCGGAGGTCGACTGCGCCGAGTCATCTCGGCCGCCCTGACCCGGGCCGTTCTGGTTGTTCGCGCCCTTACCGTTCCCGTCGTTCTGCGCGGGATCGTTCTGCACCGGACCATCCCGGCCGTTGCGGTTCCGGCGCTGACGCACCAGGTCGTGGCCGACCTGATGAACGGCGACATAGGTCTGGAACCGCTCCAGGGTCGGAGACTCATCCCGGCCGCTGAAGCCGCCGATGGCCAGTAGTGGTGCGCCGGTGCGCAATTCGATCGCGCTCACATCGGAGGCACCACCGCGGCTGCGGCCCAACGGGTGTCGGCCGAGGTGATGAGGTCGTCGATCGTCGAATCATCGGTGGTGCCACCGCGATTCCGACCACCGTGTGAAGGGCGGGCCGGACCTGCGATCGGGCTGCCACCCGAATGCGGCTGCACGGCAGTCTCCATCGCGTACACGGTGGGTCCGACCAGCGCGGAAACCAATGCGACAGCACCGATTACGAGGCTGTAGCGGCGTAGGCGCGGCATTCCCAGCACCAGTACGGCGGAGACTATCGAGAGGGCGAGAATGCTCCAGCGCAGCCATTGCAGCCAGTTGGAGGTGCGGTCGAGCAGCGCGAACGTCCATGCCCCGGTGACCGGGATCATGACCGAAAGTGTTGCGCGGGCAGCCATCTGATCGCGCCGCTGCCACAGTTGGGTCGCGCCGATGCCGATGAGCGCGGCGATCGGCGGGGCCAGCATGACCGAGTAGTACGAGTGGAAGGATCGGCTCATATAGCTGAGCACCGCCGCGGTGACGAGCAGCCAACCGCCCCACAGCACCAGCCCCGCGCGCACCCGATCGGTGCGGGCGACTCGGCGGGTGAGCCAGACACCGGCGATCAACCGCCGTCATGCCGGACACCCTCCCGTAAAAACCGCTCTTCACCTGCTCGGACTCGCGGAGCCTAAGCGGCCCCGATGTGCCCGCGCTTCAGCTCGCCTGGGAGTTGGCTGTGAACGCGCTGCGCCCCAACCGCATCGGTGCGGCTGGGGCGCGGGCAGGTCCGGCGCGGTAGTCAGCGGGTGGTGAGGGTGAACGGCGCGGTGCGCACGGTGTCGCCGTGCTTGAAATCGAGGAAGAGCCGGTAGGTGCCGGGACCGGGGACAACGGTGTGGAAGGTGATCTCGGGACCGGCGGCGGTGACGCCATCGCCGGGCTCGCCATTGGGGTGCACGTGGACGTAGGCCAGATCACCGGCGCGCAGGATCACCAGGTGCCCGTAGGCGGCGAGGTAGGGCTGCAGATCCGCGACCGGGTTGCCGTCCTTGCGCACGGTGAGGGTGAGCAGGCGGCCTTCGCCGGAGACCAGATCGCCGTCGAGGGTGACCTCGTAACCGTCGACCGCGGCGGTGCGCGCGGGTTCCGGGGTGGGCTGCGGCGCGTAATCGCCCGCGATGGCGAAGTCGGCTCCGAGGGTGATGGTCTTGCCCAGCGCGGTCGGCGCGATATCGGTGAAGGCCCGATATGCCCCCGCCGCAGGAAGATTCAGGCGCACGGCCCAGGTGCCGTCCGCGGCCAGCTCGGGGTGTACATGCCAGAACCCGGTCAGCTCCCGCTGCACCACGATGAGGTGCAGGTCGCGGTCGTGCAGTGACGTGTACTCGGTGACCGGTTCGCCCTCGGGGCCGAGAATCCGGAAGCGGAACTCGAATTCGCCTGCGGTCAGGATGGTTTCGGCCAGCTCGAGGGTGTAACCGTCCTGGCTGATCTGCAGGCCGCCCGGCAATCCGCCACCGTGTCCGGCGTGAGCGTCATGACCGGCGTGAGCGTCGTGGCCCGCATGCGTGCCGCGCCCGGCGGCATGGCCCGCGTGAGCGTCATGCCCCGCGTGCGGATCCTGGGTCGCGACCGCACCATGAGCTGTGTGGTCAGCGTGCGCGGCATGGTCGCCATGCGCGGCATGATCCGCATGCTCCGGTTGCGCGTGGTGTCCGGCGTGGGGGTCGTGCGCCGCGTGTGCGGTGTGATCTGCTGTGTGTGCGTGGGTGGTCATTTTCCCGGCCCCTCTCAACCGTTTTCGATCTTTCGTACGGATCAGAGTTAATACCCCCTAGGGGTATATCGGCAACCCCTCGATGGGTGAGGTGGATCACTCCCACCCTCCAGCCACTCGACTTGACCTGAACATTGGTTGAGGTTCCAAAATGTGGACCATGAGCACCGCAGCCACGACAGCACCCGTCATCGAGGACACCGGCGTCGATCACACCGCGGATACAGCCGCCATCACCCAGGTGATCGCCAATGCGCAGCAGGCGTTCAACACCGACGATCCGAACCTGATGGCCGCGGATTTCGCCGCGAACGCCAGCGTGGGCAACGCGGTCGGAACGGTGCTGTACGGCGCGGAGGCGGTTCGCGTGGCCTCAGCGGCCGGACTCGCGGGATTCCTGAAGGACCAGTTCGTCCGCTACGACATCGCGGATATCAGCTTCCCGCGACCCGATATGGCGTTGGTGCACAAGGTGGCTCGCGCGACCACCGCCACCGACGAACTCGTGGACCAGGATCCGGCCATGGTGGCGCTCTACGTCCTGCTGAAGGAGAACGGCCGCTGGTGGACGATCGCCCGGCACAACACCCCGGTCCCTCGCGCCGACTGACGGCGCGAGTCGCACCCCGCCGAGTTCGTACACCCACTCCTCGGCGGGGTGCGCTCTTCGTTCAGTCGCGGGGAATGCGGCGGGAGGTGCCGCGATGCGCCGGGACGGTGGTGGGGTCTTCCGGCCAGGCGTGTTTGGGGTAGCGGCCGCGGAGTTCGGCGCGGACCTGGGGCCAGCCGGTGCGCCAGAAGGAGGCCAGGTCCGTGGTGACGGCGATGGGGCGCTGGGCGGGTGAAAGTAGGTGCAGGAGAATGGATGTGCGGCCATCCGCCAGGCGTGGGAGGTCGGCCCAACCGAAGATCTCCTGGACCTTCACGGCCAGTACGGGGAAATCGCCGGAGTAGTCGATGCGGACGCGACTGCCGGAGGGCACCTCCAGGCGTTCGGGGGCGAGTTCGTCGAAGCGGACAGCCTCGGGCCAGGGCAGCAGGCGGCGCAGGACTTGACCGGCATCGACGCGTTCGAGATCGGCGCGGCGGTTGGCGGTGGCGAGTTCGGGGCCGAGCCAACTATCCGTATCTGCCAGTAGCGCTTGATCATTCATCTCGGGCCAGGGTGCGCCGAGAGTGCGGTGCAGGAAGTCCAGGCGCTGACGCAGCGCGAGCGCATCGGTATTCCAACGCAGCAGATCGGGTCCGACCGAGGCCAGACCGCGCCGCAGCGCCCGCTCCACCAGTACCCGGTCCGGATTCCGTAAAGGCTTCTCCGACAGGATGATCGCGCCCAACCGCTCGACCCGCCGGGCCACCACATCGCCGTCGACCCAGTCGACCTCATCGGCGGTGACCACCAGATCCGGTGCGGCCTGCCGTGCGAGTTGCTCATCGGCTATGGCCGCCAACCGAATCCGCCCTTCGGAGCAGCCGGGATCACGCGAAGCCCCGGCGACCGCGAGCCACTCCGCCTCCCCCACACCGGAACCCGGTGGCAACGACACGGCGGTACCACCGGCCATCAGATAGCTCGGCGACCCTGGCCCGCGCCGCCGTGCCAATCGCTCCGGATAGGCAAGCGCGGCAACAAGAGCCAGGTCATCGGTGGCACGCGCCGACAATGCGGCATCGGCGGCGCGTGGCGAGGAGGCAGCGGTCGCCCCGCCACGCCCTCGTCCATCGGCCTTCGGCTTATTGGTCGAACCAGTTCCAGCGCCCTCGATCACGCGGCTACTGCCCTGCGGCGTGCGGGCTGGTTCAGCTTCCGCACTCTCGACCGGCCTGCTACTGGTCTTCGGCGTGCGGGTTGATTCGGCTTCGACCCCCTCGACCAGGCGGGTCAGGCGGTCGACTTCGCGTTTCCAGCGCTGGGGTGGATCGGCGCGGAGGGTGCGGATTCCGGCGACGAGGTCGACGGTGGAGATGATGGTGTCGTCATCCAGTAGGGCCACCACCTCGGCGGCCGATCGGGCTCCGACGGCGGCCGCGCCGTCGAGCAGGGCGCGGGCGAGGCGGGGGTGCAGGCCGAGCGCGGCCATGCGGCGACCTCGCGCGGTGACGGTCCCGTCGGATTCCTCGGCCCCCAAGGCGCGCAGCACTTCTCGTCCTGCGGCGAGGGCTCCCGGGGGTGGTGGATCCCACCAGCCGAGGCCCTGTCCATCGGCGGTGCCCCAGCAGGCCAGTTCCAGGGCGAGGCGGGTGAGATCGGCGGTGCGGATCTCCGGCTCCGGATAGGCGGGCAGGGTGGCGTGCTCGTACTCGGGCCAGCAGCGCCACGCCCAGCCGGGCGCCTCGCGTCCGGCGCGACCCGCGCGCTGTTCGGCCACGGCGGCCGAAACCCGCACGGTCGCAAGGCCGGAGAGCCCGCGCCGATGATCGACACGGGGTACCCGGGCCAGCCCCGAGTCGACCACCACACGCACGCCCGGCACGGTGAGGCTGGATTCCGCTACGGCGGTGGACAATACGACGCGGCGGCGCGAGCCCTGACGCAACGCGGCATCCTGTGCGGCACCGGACAGCCTGCCGTGCAAGGGCATAACGTCGATATCGGTCAGCCCGGAGAGCTGCGCCGCGACCCGCCGGATCTCGGCCGCACCGGGCAGGAAAACCAGCACATCCCCGTCGGATCCGGCCAGCGCCGACCGCGTAACCCGCGCGACATGCGCCTCCACCCGCTCCTTCGGCAGCGCCGAAATGTACTCCATCTCAACGGGATAAGCCCGGCCGTGCACCTCCAAGATGGGCGCGCGCCCCGCACCACCGACCAACTCGAGGGCAGCGCCCCCACTACCGACCACCTCGGCTGCCTGGTCCGCACCACCGATCGCCCCGGGCGCGGAGCTCACTCCACCCAGCAACTCCACTGCCGGACCCGCACCACCCAGTAGTGCGGCCAGCCGATCGGCCGCGACGGTGGCCG
Source organism: Nocardia sp. NBC_01503 (assembly GCF_036327755.1). Taxonomy (NCBI): domain Bacteria; kingdom Bacillati; phylum Actinomycetota; class Actinomycetes; order Mycobacteriales; family Nocardiaceae; genus Nocardia; species Nocardia sp. NBC_01503. The sequence goes on along the minus strand of NZ_CP109596.1, from coordinate 3,710,633 downwards.
AGGTGGCCAGGACCCGCAGATCCGGGCGCAGCCCGGCGCGCGCGTCCAGGAGTAGAGCCAGCAGCAGGTCAGCGTCCAGATGCCGTTCGTGGCATTCATCGAGCACCACCACGTCCACCCCGGCCAGTTCCGGGTCATTCTGTAGGCGGCGCACCAGGAGCCCTGAGGTGACAACCTCAACACGGGTCCCCGGCCCGACTCGTCGATCTCCGCGCACCGAGTACCCGACGGTCCCCCCGACGGACTCGCCCAGCAGCGCCGCCATCCGCCCGGCCGCCGCGCGTGCCGCCAGCCGCCGCGGCTCGGCGACCACCACTCGCCCGCTTGTCCCGGCGGCCAGGGCCAGTGGAACGAGCGTCGTCTTACCGGTCCCGGGCGGTGCGACCAAGACCGCGGTCCCATGCTCGGCGAGGGTCTCCACAACCTCGTCGAGCACCGCGCGCACAGGGAGATCAGGCAGTTCAGGCAGTTTCATTGCCGACCAGTCTGCCTGCCCGGCCCGGGCGCGCGACCGCCTGCCTCAGAACAGCTGTTGCTGATCGGCGGCGATGAGGAAGCCGTGGCCGCCGGAGTCACAGCGGACGCCGGCTTGGGTGGAGGTGCAGGCGACGCCGCGCACGATGATGGTTTGGCCGTACTCGAGGACCTTGCCGCCGCCCTTGTTATTGCCGGGCTTGACGGGACCGGTGGGCGAGCCGACGAATACGCCTTGGTTGAGACAGATGAACTTGGCTTTCGAACCGGTGATGTTCGCGGCGACGGCGCGATCCGCGCGGGTGCCGCAGTCGGGTAGTTCGGCGGGCACCACCGAGACGTGTTCGAGTTGGCAGCCGGTGCCGAAGGCGCCCTCATTGATGAAGCCGCACATGATGTTTCCGGTCGGGGACTGGAAGTAGTATTTGTCGCCCTGCTGGAAGTCGCGTGCGTCCACATTCGCGTCATCGCGGCTGGGGTTGGAGGTGACCGGGGAGGCCACGGTGCTCGGCGAGCCGTTAGTGCCGCCCGGCGCGGGGTTACCGCCCGAGGGGGTGGTCGCGGGTGCGCTCGCGCCGGGCGTTCCGCCGGTGACGACGGTGTCGTCATTGCATCCGGCGACCGCGCCGATCGCCGCGACGGCCGCGAACGCCAGAACCCATGCCCTCATGTGTTTTCTCCCGATTCGATGTCACCCCGAGCCATGAGGATGATCGAGCGGGAGCGCAGAGTCGTTAACCATGCGCACGATCGCCGACCTCACCAGGCGAAGATACCGGGCACCGTCTCGTGCAACGGTGGAGCTCCATCGGTGTTTCGCGGTGTCAGACTGAATATTTCGATATCGCGCCAGGGGTGCGCCCAGCGTAGGGAATCCATCTGGAAGACGATCTCCTCTCCGCATTCGGGTTCGCGCACGATGACGGTGTCGTCGTAGTACGCGTGCGTGGGCATGGCCGTCTCCCACATCCGATCGAAGTGCGGATTGGCTTGGCAGGCTTGACGGATCGCGGCGATCTCGGCTTCGGGGACGATGCCGAGGGAGTTCTCTTTGAGGATGTAGATCAGCCGGTGCACGATGGACTCCCAGTTGACCAGCACCTCGCGCGCCCGCGGGTCTGTCATCATCTGGACGATCACGTTCACCGGCCGATCCGGTGTGGCCAGCGCCGGGTCCAGCCACGGAAACATCTGCACCGCAAGGTGATTCGCACCGAGCACGTAGTACTCCGGAACCCGATGCAGGAACGCGGGTCCCGGCATGTGATTCATCAGATTGAGTTCGGCGGCGGTCACCCTCTCCAGCTGCCCGGCCGCGACGGTGAGGTCCTCCCCCATCACCATGGACCACACCTTGCGCCGCTTGTAGCGCGGCAATTCCAGTGCGGTACACCAGGATCGGATAGCGGCGACGGTGGGCACCCGCTGCCCGTTCTCATACTTCTCGAAACCGGAGCTGGACATGAACAGCAGTGCCGCGACCTGCGCCTGCGTCAGTCCGAGTTCGAGCCGCTGGCGCTGCATATAGCTGCCCAGCATCTTGTGTTCGCTGCCGTGGTTCTCGGCCGGAACGGCGCGCATTGTGCTCCCTGCTCTTTCGATCCAAGTCTGTTCAAATACTTTGGCGTGCACTGATACACGCGTCGGCGTCGAGGTCGGCGGCCAATTGCATAACCAGGTCGGCGGTGGCGGCCAGGCGCAGCGCATCGGTGTCGGGGGTCGGTACGCGCAGCGCCTCGCGGACCGCCGAGCGGATGAGCAGGGCGGCCTCGACCAGGGTGTCGGCATGGGTGGCCAGGCGCAGTCGGGAGATCTCCCGGGACCCTTCGACCGTATTGTGCTGGCGCGGAACGACTCGCACGATGCGTTCGGCCAGCGTCTCGGCGCGAATGAGCAGATCGGTCAGATCACCCCAGACCCGCCGCCGGCGTTCGGGCGCGGTCGGTTCGGCCGGGCAGATCTGATCGGATTCGCGCACGATCCGCCGGGCCAGGGCCAGGAAGTCCTCTATCTCGCGCATGCGCTCGGTACCGGGCAACTCATCGGCCAGCGTCGGATCCATCTCCCACACACCGGTGACCGTGCGACTGTGCCGCAGTAATCCACCGAGTAGGTCGATCACCCGAAATAACTCTCCCGCAACGGGTCCCACCGTGAGCCGGATCGCCATGCGCCGCTCGACGGCGATACACAACGCCTCACAGTCCTGCTGTGTGCCGGATGCGCCCGCCCTCATGGGCGAAAGCGTGGCAGATGGGGATTCACAGCGGCTAAAGAACGACACTGTCGAAAGCGCGACATTCCTTAAGAGCACGCCAAGTGGACCCGCGGGCAATCACCGGTCGATTCGATTGTGCAGTACTCCGGTCCGCCGCACACCTGCGCAAACCCACCCAGGTTGGGTGGGTTTGCGCGTGACCAGGGTCACCATGAAATCTCGAGGCTCTGAAAAGTCGCTGGTGAGCCGGTGAATTCGCTCACGCATAACTGATCCGGCGGGCGAAAACCAGGGGATTTGTGTCGGTGTCGACCGGAATACTGACGCCCGACCGATGAGTTGAGCGTCTCGTTCCCGTCTGTTCTCGTGTGGCGCCGGGAAGCGGGAGTCGATGACTCTGCGTCGGACCACCAATCGTCAATCGTTTCACGCTCACGTCCCCGGAGGTACCCGATGCACGCCGATATATCCGCACCCTCGGGAGCTCAGGCTTCCACGGGAGGGCGGACACCGACGGTCATCCGGCTGCTGGTGCTCGCGACCTTCGTGGTGATTCTGAACGAAACCATCATGATCAACGCCATCCCGCGCCTGATGACGGATCTGAAGGTCGGTGAGCGCTCGGCACAGTGGGTCTCCACCGCCTTCATGCTCACCATGGCCGCGGTCATTCCGGCCACCGGCTGGTTCCTGCAGCGGGTCACCACCCGCCGCGCCTACGCCATCGCCATGGGTGTCTTCCTCTTCGGCACCGCGCTCTCCTCGGTCGCGCCGACCTTCGCGATTCTGCTGGTCGGTCGTGTCATTCAGGCCGGTGGCACCGCGATCATGATGCCGCTGCTGATGACGACCCTCATGACGGTGGTGCCGGAGCAGGATCGCGGCCGCGTCATGGGCAATGTGACGCTGGCGATCTCGGTCGCGCCCGCCATGGGTCCGGTCATCTCCGGGCTGGTGCTGCAGATCGCGTCATGGCGCTGGCTCTTCCTGCTGGTGCTGCCGATCGCGGGTCTGGTCACCTGGCTGGGTCTGCGCAAACTGGAGAACATCGGTGAACCGCAGGCCGGTGCCATCGACGTGTCCAGCATGGCCTTCGCCGCGCTCGGTTTCGGCAGTCTGGTGTACGGCCTGAGCAAGTTCGGCAATGGCAATGTGGCGACCCCCGCGCTGATCATCGCCGCCGGTATCGCGTTGATCGCGATCTTCGCCTGGCGTCAGATTCGCCTGCAGCGCACCGGTGCTCCGCTGCTGGATCTGCGTATCCTGCTGGCCCCCACCTACACCAAGTCGCTGGTCCTGATGGCGGTCGCCTTCCTGGCCATGATGGGCTCGATGATCCTGCTGCCGCTGTACCTGCAGAACCTGCGTGGGCTGAGCCCGCTGCAGACCGGTCTGCTGGTCATGCCCGGTGGTCTGGCCATGGGTCTGCTCGGCCCGACGGTCGGCAAGATCTTCGACCGCTTCGGTGGACGCGTACTGGTCATCCCGGCCGCGATCGGAATCACCGCCGCCCTGGCCGGTTTCACCCAGATCTCGCTGACCATGCCGTACTGGCAGCTGCTGGGTCTGCACATCCTGCTGATGGCCTCGCTCGCCGCGGCGTTCACCCCGGTCTTCACCCTCGGCCTGGGCGCACTCCCCATGCACCTGTACTCGCATGGCAGCTCGATGCTCGGCACCCTGCAGCAGGTGGCCGCCGCCTTCGGCACCGCCCTGGTGGTGACGGTCATGTCCTCGCGCGCCACCTCCCTGCTCGACTCCGGCACCCCGGCGCTCGATGCTCACCTGGGCGGTATGCGCCTGGCCTTCGCGGTCTCCGCGGCGCTGTCCCTCCTGGTCATCGTGATGGCGGTACTGCTACCGAACCGCGCCCCGGCCATGGACCACACGGTCGCGGTGGACGAATTCGAGGACGCCACACCGCAACTCGTCAAGGACTGACTTCCCGATAGTCGAACCAATCAGTGCGGGCGCATCCGAATGGGTGCGCCCGCACTGCCATCTGTACGACCGCATGGACCGGGTTAGGGTGACGCGGTGAGTGCGCGGGTGGATGTAACAGGGGCGATGCGAATCGCATTGGTGGCGAAGACATTCGATTGGACCTGGTCGGTCGGGGATATCGCGCGATTCGCCGCGGCACTCGGATGGAGTGCGCCCATACCGGACGATGACGATCCGTCGGTGATCTATGTGGCAACCGATTTGGAGCACGAGGATCCCGTTGCGATGTTCGGCATCGACGAGGACGGCGAAATCATCTTGGGGGCGATCTTTCTCGCGAACCTGCCGCTGCGCCGACCGGCGGCCGCTCTGGCCGATACGGTCTCGGCCCTACTCCCCCATTGGGGCCCGTCGACGGCTCCGGCACACGGTGACGGCACCGGTGCGGCGTGGGTGCTGCCGCGGGTCGTACTCAAAGTATCCGGCGGCGAGACGGTCGAGTTGGTTCTGCAGAATCCCGCGCGCTGGCAAGCCCCGGAGCGGGAACGGTTGCGGGAGATCACCGTTGAGCACGAACGCGCGGGCGAGGAGTTCCTCGAACAGCTGAGCACGGTGATCGGTTCGAACCTGGGTGAGCGGCTGGGCGCGGAGAACGGGCGGTCGAAACTCCGCGGCACATTGAGCGCTTTCAGTCGGCGTGCCGGGCGCGGCACCTGGTCCCGGCGCGATATCGACGACCTCTACGAGGCTTTCCGCGCCCGCCCGGAGGATATGCGAGACGGCAGTCTGATGGCCACCCACGACAGTGGGTTGGGCTTGATTGCCGCCAAAACCTACGACTATCAAGAGCGGTACGGCTACGGCGAGTACTGCGAGCTCCGGCTGGTGGCGTTCGTGCCGCCCGAGACCTCGGACAGTTTCTATCGCCGGGCATTGGAGATCTGCGTCGAGCGGCTCGGTGATCCGCATCTGGTCGGTGGGCCGAACGCCTTCGCGCTCTGGCGATTCGAACATGACACCATCAAGCTGACACGCACGCTGGATTCCGATGCCCGACTACATGTTTCGCTGAAACCGACGGAGCCCTCCACCTGGGAGCAGAACAAGAATCCGCAGTGGGATCCCGAATTCGAGCCCGAGGATCTGTGGCGTGGTGTCGCCGATATCCAAGAGTCCGGCCCCGCCCTTGCGGGTATGTTGTTCTCCCCGGGTGATGACGCCGAGGATTGGAGCGAGCTGTACAAGACGCTCCGCGCCGTATTCGCTTCGCTCGCAGCCGATGTCCCTGTCCTACATCGGTATACGTCGGATATCGCCTGGAGCATCGCCGAAGCGGGCGAGGCCGGGTTCCTGGCGCGCGGGCGGTTCGCACCCGATGGCTGCACGGTGGAAACGACCATCCATGGACAGCCGCGACTGCATCGTTTGCCGCCGGGCAGTGCGAATGGCATCGAAGTGGCTGAACTGACCATGGACGCCGTCGAGGCGGCGAACCTGACCTCGCCCGAAGAACTGCGCTATACCGTCCGCGCGACACAGCCACCGCATCAGATCATGGACGCCCATTTCGGGCTGGAGGAAGCCGACGATGACGCCGACCTCAGCCCTTCCCAATGGCGGGGCAGACCACAGGTCGAGCATGCCTACGTCAAATCCGAGACGACGTTCGAGTTGGTCGACGGGGAATTGCACGAGATCTCGCATACGGACTTCGATCCGCCCAGGCGCGCCAGATAGGCCACTGCGAGCCATTCGGATTGTTCTGTCGCGAGTTGAACAGAGGATCTCGTGCGGGGTGGGGTTTGCGGCGCGGGTGCTTTCGTTGCCGGGATCGGTTGAGGAAGTGCGTGCGGAAAAGAAGTGGTGTGGGAACCTCGCCTGCCGTACCCGGCTGTCGCTCCCCCATCAGGTGCAGGAGTGGCAGTACCTGACGGGGTGACCGGCTGTGGTCCCGTTTCGGGACAAAACCCAAAAGACTAAACCCCAACGAACAAGCAGCGAAAAGACAAGGGCCGCAACGACAAACACCCGTGGCACCGGCAGGATGGAAACCTGCGGTGTCACGGGCGACTGGGCGGGGCTGCGTTATTCGGTGGTGGGTGTGGGGGTGGTGTGGCGGCGGTTCAACCACTCCTTCAAGCGTTGTCGCTCAGCGGCATTACGTGCCTGGATTCGTGACATGGTGGCGGCCATCAACTCACCGGGGTGGTGACGGTGATTCACCTGCGGTATCCCTGACGGGTTGAGGTGGGGTGGGGCGATCCACCCGGTACGACCCGGAAACCGGCTGTCCGCACCGAGTTTCACCGTCTTCCACCCACCCGGGCCGTCATGGACCAGGGCATGACAGCTGTCGCACGCCAGGGTGAGGTTCTCGATGTCGGTGCGTCCACCCTGGGACCATTCGGTGACGTGATGCACCGCCGAGAGGGTGGCGGGGGCGGTGCAGTTGGGGCGGGTGCAGCCCTTCTCGGCCGCGATCAGGGCCAAACGCTGTGCCTTGCCGGCCAATCGGTTGTTGCCACGACCCAGGTGCAGCGGCATACCCGCCTCGTCGAACACCGCCAGGTACCGGGTGGAGTTCGCAGCCAACCGCACGGCCTCGCCGATCGACAGGGTGCCCCCGGAGGCGGTCGTGGCGACTCCGGAGCGGTTCTCCAGGTCGGTCAGGCTCATGGTGAGAATGGTCCCGACCGGCAGGCCACGGTGGGTACCCGGAACCGCCGGGTCCATCTCGAAGCGCAGGAACGCCAGCAGCGCATCGTGATTGCGCTGGGCGGCGGTGCGGGTGTCACGCCCGGCGGCGGCCTCGAGGCGTTCGCGGTCGGTGGATTCGGCGCTGGTGCGCGGGCTTTCGGGATCTTCGGGATTGCACATGCCCGGGCGCGCGAGCTTGGCCAGGACCGGCTCGAACACCGCCCGCAGCTCCGGAGTGAGTTCCCCGATCAACGGCGACATACCATCCACGCGCTGGGTGCCGACGGTGATGCCGCGCATGCGCTGCCGGTCGGAGTCACGGCAGAGTGTGCCGTCGGGATCGACCCGCCGCAGGATGTCCTCACCCAGTTTGCGCACGTCGTCGGGCCAGCCGGTGCTCGCGTACTCGGCCAGACACACCTCGGCCGCCTCCCGCCGGTCGATATCGAGACTGCCGGGCAGACGGTCCATCACCCGCAGAATCCGAGTGATGTGATCGGCGGAGATATCACCCGCGCGCTGCGCCTGGGCGACCACGGCCAGTTCCGGTTCCAACACTTGACCGGGCAGGCGACGCACCGCGAGCTTGTCCGCGACCCGAACCCTGCGGCACGCGTCCGCCCGCGACAGCCGCAGCGACTGCTCCAGGTACAGCGCCGCAGAGCTCACATTCGCCTTACCGGGCAGATCGCGGCGGCGGGTTTCGTCCACGAATCCGGTTTTGACCGCATCCAATTGCCGTGTGACCTTTTCGGTCTCCCGCATGAGCGCGGCGAACTCGTCATCGGACAAAGGAATCGGCGACGCCGCGACCAGGGCATCCACCGCGGCACGCAGCGCCGCAACGGCGACCACGATAGCGGTTTCTCCCCCGGATTCCATAGCTTATTCTACCGTGATAAACACGGCGCCACCAGGCGAGTTCCCTTGTGATACAAAGCTATTCAGACTTTCGTTCTTTTCATCCTTTGTTCTGGCTTGTCTTCTTTTCTTCTCGTCCGGGCGTCTTTATCTTTTCGTTCTTTTTGTACTCCCGATCCGGGATGCCGCCCGATCGAAAGCGTGGCACCCGCTGTCGTCGACGGTGATCACAGTCGGCTCCGGACGGCCCACAGATCGCCGAACAGCGGCTGAAAGAGAGTGCCGCGCAGGTATTCCGCGCCCGAGGATCCGCCGGTCCCCGGCTTGTCGCCGATGGTGCGGCGCACCATCATCACGTGCCGGTACCGCCACTCCTGCAACCCTTCGTCCAGATCGACCAGCCGCTCGGCCACCTGCGCCGGACCCCCGTCATCGGTGTAGACGCTCAGCAGTACCTGCTGGATCTGCGGCACCGACGCAGCGGCGACCCGCACATCCCGCTCCAACTGCTCGACGGGAATCGGATAACCCCGCTCGGCCAGGTACCGCAGGAACGAGTCGTACAGCGCGGGCCGCGACATCGCGGCAAGAATCCCCTCCCGAGCCGCACTCCCTTCGGGATAGTGCGCGAACGCCCCCTCGTCCCGGCGTCCGAGCACCGCCTCCAACTCGCGGAACTGCGCGGACTGGAAGCCACTCGACTCCTCCAGCCGAACCCGGAAACTGGTGAACTGCCGCGGAGTCATGGTCTCCAGCACATCGATCTGCGCAACGATCACCTCGAGTATCTTCAGTACTCGGCGCAGCGTATGCAGCGCATGCGCGGTACTCCCGGCAGCCAATTGCCTTTGCAGCTCCGCCAATTCATGCAGCAACTGCTTGAACCACAGCTCGTACACCTGATGGATGACGATGAACAACATCTCATCGTGCTCGTCCGAGCGCGGGCGCTGCGCGCCGAGCACCTCCTCGAGCGCCAGATACGAACCGTAGGTCTGATCGGGAGATCGATCATCAACGCCATTTCGAGAGTGAGCAACCATCTCTCCGATTGTGCAGGCGGTGCGGCTGGGATGGCATCGGTTGGCGTTCACATATGGCTGATCGGATCGCCGAAGTTGAACAGCGAGCTCCATAGGTCGCCGACGAGATCGCCGAGTCCGGAGCCGGAGTCGACCCCGTGCCCGGCCCCGGGGGTGAGCAGGTTGGAGCTGCCGGAATCGAGGCTGCTACCGGTCCCGGCGGTCGCTGCGGCCATGGGCGCGAACAGCAACGCGGCAGTGGCAATAACTGAAATACTAACGATTCTCATAACTGTGCAGGGTACGTCACCCACTTGGCGAAGCAGGACCCTTCTCGACTGATGCATGCGTGTTGGGGCCACTCGCGCCCGAGTGCGGCGGGCTGCGCGAGAACTGTCAGAGACATTGTGCCGCCGGGCGTTTCGTCATGCTGTGCCGCGGCGTATGGGCGCGGGAGTTCACGCGCGATCCAACAGTCGATATCGTGCACCAACTTGTAACGAGCGCAGTCGATTTCGAAGCATCCGACCGGATCCGCCCCATACCGGGCCTCATGAGGACCGGCCAGTCCGTGACGATCTTCCAACTCGCATTGATCCCCGGCCTGTTGCAGCACCCCAACTATCGCAGGGCCACGATCCGGATCGCATTCCCGGATTTGTCGGCAGCGCGGCCCGACATCTCCCTTCAGGTCGTGCCGCTGGGGGACAGCTTTCTCGCCAGCGGGATCTGGAACGACTGACGCGGGTTTATCGCGCGGCCAGGTGCGCCTCGATCAGTTTGACGGCCTGGCCCGCGCCGTCCTCCGCACCGATGTGGGCGGCGACCTCGGTGGCGTTGGCGCGGAGGGTGGGATCGGTTGTGGCGGTGCGGATTGCGGCGGCGAGGTTGACGGCGGTGAGTTTGTCGTGCGGGATGGTGGCGGCGCAGACGCCGAGGTCGGTGAGGCGCTGGGCCCAGAAGGGCTGGTCGGAGTAGCTGGGGACGCCGATCGCGGGGACGCCCGCACGTAGGCCCGCGGCGGTGGTGCCCGCACCGCAGGAGTGCACGACGGCGGCCATTTGCGGGAAGAGCCAGTCGTGGGGGACGTCGTCGATGGTGATCACATCGTCGGCGGTGACGGCCAATTGGAGCCAGCCCGCTTGGACTATGCCGCGCACCCCTGCCTGGCGTAGTCCCTCGCCGACGATCTCGGACATGCGGGCGCTGTGTTCGGTGGTGTTGACCACGCTGCCGAAGCCTACGAAGACGGGCGGCGGTCCGGCGGCGAGGAAGTCCACCAGTTCGGCGGACGGCTCCCACTCCAGCGGGCGGGGCGACCACCAGTAGCCGGTGACGTCCAGGCCCGATCGCCAATCGGCGGGGCGGGGCAGTACGTGGGGTGAATAGCCGTGCAGGATGGGCCATTCGGCGACCGTGCGGCGGCGGCGCAGTTCGCGGACGGAGGTCTCGGGCAGGTCCAGAACGCGGCGGAAGTCGGCGACCACGCCACGGTAGACGGTATCGCCGAGCCAGGCTCCGATATCGGCGGCCAACCGGTTGCCGCGCGGACCGAAGGAGCGCACGCCCATCGAGGCGGGTGGGTAGGCGGAGGTCGCGCACATGGGCTGGAAGCGCAGGCCGATAGCCGGAATGCCCTTGGCTTCCGCGAGCGGGAAGCCCGCGCCTTCGGTGAGTTGAGCCAGCAGCAGGGCGTCGGCGGGTTCGTCGCGCAGCGCGTCGATCATGCCCATACCGGTGCCGCGCACCCCGGCGGGTGCTGCGAATGCCCATGCGGCCTTGAGCTTGTCGACATTCGGGTCGGTCATATCGATGTCGACATTGGTCTCCATCTGCCGGAATTCGAGTCCGCAGCCGGTGATCAGTTCCTCGAATACCGAGTGCGCGGCCAGCACCACCTCGTGACCGGCCTCGCGCAGCCGTACCCCGAGGCCGGTCAGTGGCGCGATATCGCCGCGACTGCCGATGCTGGTCATGATGAATCTGCTCATATTCACACCTCCACGGTTTCCAGGATCGAAATCCAGCGCGTCACAATCTCTTTCACGCGATCCAGCCCGATGCCGCCGGTCGGCGAATGCACCGAGTAGTGCACCGCGCGCACCCCGTCGTTCTCGCTCGCACCCAGGAACATGCTCAGGTCGAAGACGGTCAGGCGCGCCTGCTCCCGCGAGTGCGCACCCGGAATCCATACCCCGACATCACCGAGGAAGTTGAAGTAGAACTTCGGAACATTGAATTCGACCATCCGCGACCAACTGTCGGGGTGATGCCAGAACAGCAGCGTGAAGTCCTCCGGATTCGCCGGATAGTTGGCGATGGCGTCGCGCATTCGCTCGCCGTGACTGCCGGCTACCGGCCTGACCAGCCACGGGTAGTCGTCCGACAGCCAGGCGACGGTGCGGCTCAGATCGGTGCCGGGACGCAGGCGGCTGTACCGGCCGTGCTTCTGCACCTGAATCGGACGGGCCACGCCGGTGACGTCCTCGATGGCCAAACCCAGTGCCACCAGCAGTATTCGGGTGTACGAGGCTCCGAGCGCCGCGGGTAGTTCGTCGAGCAGGCGAACAGCCAGCGCGCCGTCGATCACCTCGTCTAGGTAGGCGGATTCCGGTGTGGCGGGCCGTGTTTCGATATGCGGTTCGATATCCGAGGCGGCCATCCAGTAGTCGAGATCGCCGGTGCGAGTGAGCGAGTACTCGTCCAAGAAGGCGGCCCACTCCGATCCGGTGATCGGCTCGCGCGGCAGCGAAATCTCTTCTCCCGCTTCCCATTGCCGGGCATAGGTGGCGACGTCCTCCCACATCACCCACATGGCCACGCCGTCGATGGCGATGTGATGGACGGTGAGCAGCAGGATATTGACATCCGTCGACCGGGTGAGCAGAGCCGCCGTGACGATCTTGCCGGTGGTCGGATCGAGTCGCAGATTGCTCTTGGCGGTCTCGACCTCCATGATCTGCGGAATCGCGTCGCCCGCCACCTGCTCGATATCGACCTCGCGCACGTCAACTCTGGCCGTGTCGATTTCACCGCGAGACTCGGGTTCGATGAACACCGTCGCGTCCAGCCCGTAGCTGTACCGACTGCGCAGCGATTCATGGGTGTCGATGAGCGCGTTGATCAGTCCGCGCGCGTCGTCCAAGCCCATGGACACCGGCACGGGGCAGGGAATGGTGATGCCGAAGACTGCCGGATTCGGATCCCACATGAGGAACTTCTTGGCGGCGGCGGTGAGCCGCCCGGGGCGCAGGGTCGTCATGGTGTCCTCAGGTCAGAAGGGGGTGATGTTGAAGGGCCGCCGCGACGGGGCGAGCGCCCGGTCGAGGGCGGCGATCGTGCCGTCGGTGAGTTCTTCGATTCGACCCGCCCGCCGCAATTCCAACGGGGTGTACGCACCGAAGTAGGCGCTGGCGAGTTCGGCCGGGCCGATACGCACGTCCGCGACAGCGTCCTCGGGAGCGGGTTTCCAATTGCCGCGACCGTCGGTGACATCGAGAGCGAAGTTCCCGGGACTCATTCCGTACGGGTCGTCGACCTGGATGACGCCGTGGAAGTCGGCGCGGTATTCACGCAATTCGAATGCCTTGGGCGAGTTGAGAATCCACATCCATACACCGGTATCGACACCGGTCACCGCGGCGACGCGCGGGTCCTGGAGCAGCAGCGGGGTCGGATCGTCCACGCCGGTATCGAGGTACACCTCGGTGTATTCGCCGTGCCCGAGCAGGCAGCGCAGCAGTTCACGGTGGGCGGCGACGGTGAGCGCGCAGAAGTCGTGCACCCGCACCGACTTGCCGACCAGGTCGTAGATGACATAGCCGTCCGGATGCGTGATCACGCAGGAGCCATCGTCATAGGTTGCGGGCCAATAGAATTCGCTCCGATTCAAAGCACCGGGCGTCTGCCGCTGCCAGCGGTCGTAGATTTCCCGCATAAGTGAGCGAGCGGCACTGGGCCGCATTTCCCGGGCCGGGCTCGGATCATCCTGCGCGGCACGCAGTTTCGCGCGTAGCCGGTCTATGCGCAGATGCCTGGTGTGACTGGCCACGCCGACCGCACCGTAGTTACCTCCCGGCCCGGGCATGGCCGCGAAGACATCCGCACCGGTCTCCAGCGCGATGTACATCATCTCGGCCTGGATCTTGGAGTACAGCCCGCGCTGCTGATGCGTGGTGGCGACCATGCCCTGCGCGCACGCGGCGACCGCGAGTTGCCCGCCGCCTGGGACCGTGACACTCATGCGGATCACCGAGCCGGTGCCCGCGACGAATGGCGCATCGGGGTTCGAGACATCTTCGGCCACAATGACATCGCTCAGCCGGAACTGTTGCTTCCAGCTCTCGAAGTCCTTGGCGTGCACGCCGCCGAAGGCGCGGGCGTAGCAGTCGCGCAGGGCATCCCAATCGTCCGCGCGGGCCCGGCGAATGCGCAGGCCGTCGACTGCCAGGCCCTCTCGATAGGCCATGAGATCGGAGATCATCGGCGAATACCTTTCGTAGGTGGGAATTTCGGGAACGGCTACCCGGCGGACGGGATGGTGGGCACGCCGATCTCCGGCAGCACCACCTCGCCCAGCAGTCGCAGGCTCGCCCATCCGGCCTCCACCGGCAGCCCGCCGATCAATGGATTCATCACGATTTCGGTACGGCCACCGGCGATTTGGTCGATCAGTTCGTCCGGACTCACTATCTCCGCGTACCCCCGCGCCCGGACGTCGTCGACGGTCGCCATCACGTCCTCATTGGGTCGCGGCACTCCGGCCCGCCGCCACGATCCGTATTCGCGGGCCTCATTGAGGATGTACGGCCCGTAGTCCCGCCAGCCCGTCTCCGGATTCTCATGCAGCAGTGTGATTTTGCTGTCCGGCTCGGGTCGATGGACGAAACCGAACCGGCCGAGCCGCTCCAGCTCGCCGAGGTAGAGCTGTTCCAGCTCGGGCATGGGCATGGGCGGGGAGAACGGCAACCCGAATCGCGCCGCGCGCCGGGCCGCCGCCGCGCTCATCCCGCCGACGAGCAGCAGCGGATGCGGGCGGGTACAGGGTTTGGGGGTGACGTCGATCAGGGCGCCATTGTGTTCGAACGGCACATCCCGCCAGGCGGCGAGCATGATCTCGAGCGCGGTGTCCATGAGCTCGCCGCGCCGCGCCCAGTCCCGGCCCATGGCGGCGTATTCCTCAGGGCGATAACCCATTCCGGCGACGATCGCCAAACGCCCGCCCGAAATATTGTCCAGCACCGCGATATCCGTGGCCAGTCGCACCGGATCATAGAGCGGTACCAGCAATGCGCTGATACTCACACTCACCCGCTCGGTCCGCGCCGCCACCGCCCCTGCAAGCACCAATGGTGAAGGCAGCCAACCGGTTCCGGAGAGATGGTGCTCCTCGCAGCTGACCGCCGCGAAACCGCGCAGATCGGCGTACTCGGCCATGGCCACCGCCGCTCGATAGCGGCGGGCGTGTCGCGCGCCGGCATCATCCACATTGGTCATGTTCAACCGGAGCGCTGCCACCACGTCGATCGAGTTCACCAGCCCAATATCGAACCCGGATCGGCCCCCGGCAACCGCTCACCTACCCCAGTCACAACCTCCCGTACCACCCACAACCACTGCGCGGATACCCCGCCCGGAGCGGTACCACCGGCAGTACCAGCCCCGGCCGCGACCTCCTCGCGGGGTACTCCATTCGGCATCGCGGTGTGCGGGGCACCGTGAGTGGGTACCAGTCGGGATACATTTGCTCGTTCCGTATTCCTCTGCGAAAGGGTCAACACCATGTCGATTGCCGCTGACAAGGTTGTCTCCATCGAGTACACCTTGACCGACGACGACGGTGACGTGCTCGACACCTCCGTCGGCGATGAGCCGCTGGTCTACCTGCACGGGGCGGAGAACATCGTGCCCGGACTGGAACAGGCCCTGGATGGTAAGGGGACCGGCGACGAGCTCGATGTCGTCGTCGAGCCGAATGACGGATACGGCGCATACCTGGCCGAGCTGGTCAGCACCGTGCCCCGGGATATGTTCGAGGGCGTGGACGAGCTCGAGCCCGGTATGGAGTTCCATGCCGAGGCTCCGGACGGCGATTCGCAGATCGTGACCGTGCGCGCGGTGGACGGCGATGACGTCACCATCGATGCCAACCATCCGCTGGCGGGCCAGCGGCTGCACTTCAAGGTCAAGGTCGTGGATATCCGCGATGCCACCGCGGAGGAGTTGCTGCACGGCCACCCGCACGGCGACGACGACCACGAGCACTGATGCCCCCGGCCTCCGCTCGGGAACAAGCGCTTCGGGCACTCCGGAGTCAGCTGCGAGCGGGGGCGGGTGGCGGTGTCGCGAAGCCATCTCCGAGCGCTCGAATGGCGAGATCCAGGTAGTCGGTGAGATCGCTGTCCACGCTGGTCTTCCCGGCCTCTCCCGTCGCAGGTGGCATTACCGGTGCGCTGATTCCCGTCGACGGCGGGCTGGCGCTGTGAATACTGACGCTGTGAATATCGGACTGCCGCAGGGATTCAGCATCGAGTTCGACACCGACACCGTGCAGGTCGACGACGGTACGCTGCGGGGCGGATCGCCCGCCCGGGTGCTGCGACTGTCGCCGAAGGGCCGCGCGGCGCTGGATGAATTGCGCACCGGACCGGTACGGTCCCCCGCCGGCGCGGCATTGGCCAGGCGGCTGACCGACGGCGGATTGGCTCATCCACGCCCGCCCGCGCCGATCGACGACCTCTCGGTCACCGTGGTCATTCCGGTGCAGGACCGGCCGGAGGAGCTGCGGCGGTGCCTGGCGGCGCTCGGCGACGCTCATCCGGTCGTCGTGGTGGATGACGGCTCCGATGATCGAGAAGCCCTGGTGGACATTGTCAAAGCCCACTCGGCCGAGCTGGTGCGCCGCCCGAGCCGCGGTGGCCCCGCCGCCGCGCGCAATACCGGTCTGGCCGCGGTCGATACCGACCTCGTCGCCTTCATCGACAGCGACTGCGTTCCCACACCGGATTGGATCGAGGCGCTCATCCCGCATTTCGCCGACCCGCTGGTGGCAGCCGTCGCCCCGCGCATCGTCAGCCTGGAGGCGACGACCTCGGCCGGAAGCTACGGCGAGGTCGCGGGCAGCCTGGACATGGGAGTGGCCGAAGGCCGGGTGACCCCGGGAACGCGTATCTCCTATGTGCCCAGCGCCGCGCTCATCGTGCGCCGAAATGCCCTGCGGGACATCGGCGTCTTCGATGAGAGACTGCGCTACGGCGAGGATGTCGACCTGATCTGGCGACTACACGAGGCGGGTCGGCGCATCCGCTACGAACCCGCCGTACAGGTGTTTCACCGCGAGCCGGAGCGCTGGATCGACCTGCTGGCCAGGCGATTCCACTACGGCACCGCGGCCGCGCCACTGGCGCGACGGCATCCGACCGCCGCACCGCCACTGGTCGTGCATCCGTGGCATGCCGCCACCATTCTCGCCGCGCTCACCGGACGCATCGCGCCGACCGGGCTGGCCTTCGGAGCATCGGTGCTGGCGACGCGCAGAACACTGCGACAGCTCGACCTGCCCACCGACGAAGCCCCCCGAACCGCCGTGATCGGCCTGCGTCAGACCTGGCTCGGACTGGGACGCTTCATGATTCAGTTCACCGGCCCGGGCCTGGCCGCCCTGCTCGTGGTGCGGGACCCGAGACCCGCCCGACGTCGATTCCGGCGCGTGGCCGCCGCATCGCTGCTGCTGGGCACCCCGGTGACCGCCTACTTCACCACCCGCCCAAGGCTGGACCCGATTCGGTTCGTGCTCGGCCAACTCGCCGATCACACCGTCTACGGCGCGGGCGTCTGGGCGGGCTGCCTGCGGCATCGCACCCTGGTGCCGATCACCCCGATCCTCGCCCGGCCGCCGCGCCGAATCGGCGGGGCCACAACACCTTCGACCGCGCCGCGGTCGACATCGGAAGGGCTTTCTTGATGGCCATCCTCGGGTTCGAGACCGATACCGAGGTTCAGTGGTATCCGATGGCCGAGCCGGAGGAGATCTCGCGGGCCGTGGTCTGGCTGGCGGGCGACGGCTCCGGCGTCATCACCGGCGCTCGGATTCCGGTCGACAAGGGTTACCTGGCTCGCTGAGCCGAACGGGAGCGCGGGCATCAATTAGAACGTGTTCTATATTCGAGGGACCGTTCCGGCGATCCCTCGGGAGTTCACGACATGTACCAGTGGTCCGACGAAGACCTGATGTTCCGCGATGCTGTGCGCGGGTTCATCGAGAAGGAGCTGAAGCCCCACGTCGACCAGCTGGAGAGTGGCGCGCTGCCGCCGTTCGACATCATCCGCAAGATGTACACGACCTTCGGGCTCGACGAGATGGCGAAGGAGGGTCTGGAGAAGGCCCTCGCCCGCGAGGAGGCCGGGACCACCGGTAAGCCCGGCGGCGGATTCAGCGGCGCCGGGAGCATGGGGGTCATCCTCAACAGCGAATTGGCCGGGGTGAGCCTGGGACTGGTGGCCTCCATGGGCGTGAGCCTCGGACTCACCGTCGGCACCATTCGCAGCCGCGGCACGCTCGCGCAGAAGAAGCGCTGGCTGCCCGAGTTGGTCACCATGGAGAAGGTCGGCGCGTGGGCGATCACCGAACCCGATTCTGGCTCGGATGCCTTCGGCGGGATGAAGTCCTATGTGCGGCGGGACGGCGCGGACTACATCCTGAACGGGCGCAAGACCTTCATCACCAATGGCCCGTACGCGGATGTCACCGTCGTCTACGCCAAGCTGGACGAGGAGGACGGCGTCGACCGCCGCGACCGCAAGGTGCTCACCTTCGTCCTGGACAAGGGTATGCCCGGCTTCGTGCAGAGCCCCGCGTTCAAGAAGATGGGCATGAACTCCTCCCCCACCGGTGAGCTGTTCTTCGACAATGTCCGCATCACCCCCGACCGGCTGCTCGGCGAGACCGAGAATCCGGCCAAGGGCGATGGAAAGGACAGTGCCAAGGAGTCTTTCGCCGCCGAGCGCATCGGCATCGCCTCGCTGGCACTGGGCATCATCAACGAATGCCACCGGCTCTGTGTGGATTACGCCAAGTCGCGCAAGCTCTGGGGTAAGGAGATCGCACAGTTCCAGCTCATCCAGCTCAAGCTGGCCGAGATGGAGATCGCCCGAATCAATGTGCAGAACATGGTGTTCAACGCCATCGAGCGCACCGCGGCGGGGCAGAAGGTGTCGCTCGCCGAGGCTTCGGCCATGAAGCTGTACTCCTCCCGCGCCGCCACCGAGGTCGCCATGGAGGCGGTCCAATTGTTCGGCGGCAACGGCTATATGGCCGAGTACAAGGTGGAACAGCTTGCGCGCGATGCCAAGTCGCTGATGATCTACGCGGGCAGCAATGAAATCCAGGTCACCCATATCGCCAAGGGCCTGCTCAGCCGGTAGCGGCTGGCGTACTCCTACCTCGGGTCGCCCTCCGCATCGCGAACCGGGACCAAGCGGTAGGTGAGCCACGGGCTGTGCGGCAGATGGGGTTTGTCGATCTTGATGCAGAGGTTTCGAGTATCGGCGGAGCCCGGGGCGGCGACTCGGATCACGGGGTTCAGTGCCTCATGGACGGGTGGGTCGGTGGAGTACATGCGGTCGAAGTCCGGATGTACTCCACAGCGGGTGACGATCTCCTCGATCACGGTCTCCGACAGCACGATCGGGCCCATCATGCGCAGGCCGTAGGTGAAGCCGTGCGCCAGTCGCGCCCAATCCAGGAGCACCTCCTGTGCGGACGGCTCGGTGAACAGGTATGTGAACAGGTTCGGCTTGGCGGCGGATTCGGGAAACGCCTCGCGCCACGCGGTATTGAAACCGAGAATGTCGCCCTCTGGCAGCATGAGGTACGCCGCCGGATAGGGCAGGTACTCGAGATCGGCGCGGGCATCGGCATCGGGTGCCGCGGTGGTGCGGCCCAGAATGCGATCCAGGGCGCCCGGATAGAGCGCGGCGATGATCCGCTCCCGATAGAGGTAGGGAATCGCCAGGGCGTCGAAGAGCGCACCCGCGAATTCCAGGCTCGGCACCAGTGACCCCGCCTCGACCTTCTCGATCGCCGACTTCGACCATCCGGTCGTCTTGGCCAACTGCGCCTGCGTCACGCCCAGAGCGTCGCGTCGCGAACGCACGAATACGGCCAGTTGCCCTTTGGACATGCACCTCAACCTTGCTTTGTCATACGAGTCACAGTGGAAAAAGCCCTGGTGTCGCACCTCTGGTGCGACATGAGCGCATTGACTTTCCCACAACCCGACAAGAGGCTTGACCGGGTCCTGGAACCTGATCGCCCGGCTGCCCTCCGGTGCACGTCAGGTGGCTGGTGCGTTGGCGGGGAACGCACCAGCCGCCAGCCTTCGCCGCTACGGCATGGGTGCGGTGATGGTGGTGAAGTACTGCGCCGCCGCCAGGACGGCGATCGGTGCGGTGACGAACAGCTGCCCCGCGATGGTCCCCAGCGTGCCGATGGCCGCCACCCCGCTGAGACAGCCGATGGCCGCGGCGGGCAGGAAGGAACCGAAGAGCCCGACGATGGTCGCGGCGGCGACCGTCGCCGCCGCCGCCCCGCCGAGCACGCATCCGACCGCGGCGCCACCGAGTCCGCCGATGAGGGTGCCCAGGATCGCGCCCATTGCGATGGTGCTGCTCAAGCGATTCCACGCGGCCTGTTCGCGCTGATACGGGGTTTGGAAACCGGCCGAATCCTCGAAGGGCAGGGCGACCGGGGTGTAGACGGCATGATCGAGATCCAGGCGCGGGGTGAGGGTGGCGGCGCCGGCGGTGATGTCCGCATCGATCGGGAAGGTGAAATCGTCTACCCGGAAGGACATTTCGGCTCCGGCGAGCACGGTGTGATCGGGCGCTTCGAAGGTGAGGACACCGTCGCGCAGGGCGATCGTACCGTTCTCGATGGTGAGGACGGCGGTATCGCCGATCTGGGTGGCGGTCACACCTGTCTCGACGGGATCCGCCGCGGCCACCGGCTGTGCGGTGAGAATTCCGGCGGTGAGTACGACCGCCGGGGCGAACATTTCGAATCGCATTGTCTACCTCAGGAAATCGCGGTGAGTGCCGACACGACAGCCCGCGTGACCGCGACCTGACCCGCCGGAGTGAGATGTACGCCGTCGGGCTCGAAGAGGCGATGGGCCGAGTTGGGGCGGGTGACCGCGAGCGTATCGATCACGGGCTCCGGACGATCCCGCAGTACCCGGGCGGTCTCTTCGGCATCCTTTGCGCGCCAGCCGATTCCGGCCTGACGGAAGGGTGGGAAGGTGGCGGTCAGGGCCTCGTCCAGATCCGTGGGGGTGAGCCAGATCCAGCGCGCACCGCTCAGGCGGACACCCTCGTCGTGCAGCAGACCGAGATTGCGTGCGGTCTCCTCGGCGCTGACCACGCGCGGACCGTCATCGCCCAGGCGCTGGGCGTCATTGGCCCCCAGTTGACACAAGACCCAGTCGGGGCGTTGAAAGCCTAGTGCGGCAATACTTTTCAACGCCTGGGTGGTGGTGGATCCGGCGACCGCGAGGTTGGTGAGGGTGATCGCATCGCCCGGTCGGCGTAGTTCGAGCAGATGACGCAGAATCTCGAACCAGGAGAGTCGGTCCGCGGTACTGCTCTCCCCGACCGCCAGCACCCGGGCACCGGGCGCGAACGGCAACCGATCGACCTGGCTGGCGACCTCCGGCTCGGTCAGCAGATCCGCCGCGGTCGCGCGCGCCTCGGTGGCGAAATCGGCACGCATCGAATGATATTCATCGCCCCGCAAGCCGAACAGCGCGGCGATGGTGGCATCTTCGATGCCATTGAGATAGGGCAGCGACAGTTCCGGTCGCTGGAATCGGACCAGTTTGGCGGCCAATTCGGTGGTCATGATCATTCCTCCTGGATTACGGACGGGAGAGCAGAAAGCCGACGGTGATCAGCCACGCCATTCCGGTGAAGCGGGCGATGGGCAGCAGGAAGGCCGCGGCGGTGAAGGCGAGTGCCGAGGTGCTGCACAGCGCGATCAAGGCGATCACCAGTCCGACGGCGAAAAGCCAAGGGGCGAGCCGTCTTTGCGACTGCGCACCGAGAGCGATACCCGCGATGAGCAGGCCGGTCGACACCACATTGGCGGGCCCGCCGACCAGGAAGGCGAGTGTGTGCATGGCGCGGACCAACGCCGGATCGCCGGTTACCGCGGGCAGGGTGAGCACCCAGCTGACCGCTCCCGAGCAGAACAGGAAGGCGGCGGCGAGGGTGCCCCCGATCGCGGCGAGCGTGGGCGCGAATCCGTCGGCGCTCCGGCGCAGCCGAGCCGCGACCGCGGCCGTGTAGAGGGTCAGCGGAATGGCGCTCGCGAATTGCAGTAGCGCGCCGGTGCGCACGGCCGCCGGGTGGTCGCGGAAGTAGTCCAGCGCCTCGCCCGCATTGCCGAAGGGCGAAGGAAATGGGCTTCCACCGGCGCGGATGGTGCTGATCACGAGTCCGGCGACGAATACCCCGGCGAAGGCCGCGCCGAGGACTCCGAGCGGCGGTTCGGCGGTGGCCGGGGGGCGATCGATGCGGGATGTGGCTGGAATGGCCATGTCAATCCGTTCTCAGATATGAATCATTCTCTTCAGTGAACGATTATCTGATGTGTACGATAACGCCGTGTTCGAACCGGAGCAAGAGGATGTGAAAAAGACGCAGCTGGTCCGCCCGATGCGCGCGGTGGCATTCCAGCTCGCCCAGCTCGGCGCGCACGCCACCCAGCGCTTCTCCGAGCGCATAGCCGAAATCGGGCTCACCCCACCGGAAGTCGGCATTCTGCGGATGATCGCCGCCGAACCCGGCCGCAGTCAGCGCGCCCTCGCCGCCGAATTGGGCGTGGTACCCAGCCGCGTGGTGGCCCTGATCGATCCACTCGATGCCAAGGGCCTCATCGAACGCCGGCGCAGCGCCACCGACCGGCGCAACCACGAACTACATCTCACCCCCGCGGCCGGAGAACTCCTGGCTCGCATCGCCAGTGTGGCCCTGGCGCATGAAAAAGAAATAACCGCAACACTTTCCGATGCCGAGTACACCCGGCTGGCCGACCTGCTCAACCGACTGGTGGACGCCCGCGACCTGACCCCCGGCGTCCACCCCGGCTACCGCACCACCCCGAATCCGGCGGCTACCGATCCCCCGTGAACATCGATATCGATCGGCCTACGGCACGAAGACTTCGGTCGAGGCCGGAATATTCGGCCGATCGGTACGCACGGTCAACTGGACGCGACCCGAACCGGTATCCGCGAGCACGATCGCCGGGGTCGAGCGCTGACCGGCCGGAATGAAGCGGGTCACGCTGCCGGTCTGACCGCTGTCGAGGTTATGCCAATCCACGACCGCGTTCACATCGCAGGCCAGCAATTGCGGTCCCCACTCACCCACCGGTGAAAACCCCTGCGTAATACGCAATACGACCGCATGCGCGGCTCCGGGCGCTTCGGAGTATCGGTAGAGCGGACCGTCGAAGGCGGTGCCACCGGCGGACAGCATGCCCGCGCACACACCATTGCCGAGCGTGAAGATCGGGCTGAGATTGAAGTCGGTCTTGGCGCAGGTCCGCGGACCCACATTCGACCAACCGAGCTGGCATTCGTCACCGGCATCGGCCGTCGCGGGACCGGCTACCGCAAGACCCGAACCGATCAGCGCGGCTGCGGCCACACCCAGGAATATGCGTTTCATCGTCGTACTCCCTCAATTTCGGACGCTTACAACAGCAATCCTTTCCGATGGTAACGACCGCGATGGACCGCACCGCCCTATGGCGCGCCGGGTTCGTCAGCTCACCGAAATCGGCAGGTCGAAGGCGGCTAAGTGTTCGGGGCCGATGAACGAGGTGATGTCGGCGATCTTCGAATCGCGCAGGGTGAACACATTGACCGACCAGCCGAGGTACGCGCCCGCGTCCTCGCTCCAGAGATAACCCGCCACTGCGGCCTGGCCATTGGCGGTGATCGGAATATGTTGCCACGCACCACATCCGGACAGCGGTACCTGAACGGCGAAGTCGGTCACGGCCGCGCGGCCCCGATACCAGTGCGACAGCGGCGGCATCGACCAGGTGACATCCTCGGTGAGCAGCGCGACCAGGGTGTCGGCATCGCCGTTTTCGAGTGCGGCGCAGTAGGCGGCGACGATCTCGCGCAACTGCTGATCACCGAGCTGTCGCAGGGTCTGCTGCTGAGTGGATGCGGGCACCTTCTCCGCGACGATTCGGCGGGCTCGCGCCAGCGCGGAGTTCACCGAAGTGGTGCTGGTATCCATGGTGGCGGCGATCTCCGCGACCGAGAACCCGAGCACATCGAAGAGCAGTAGCGCCGCGCGTTGATTGCCCGGAAGATGCTGCAGGGCGGCGATGAATGCGAGTTCGACGGCTTCGCGCTGCTCGTATCGTGCTTGCGGACCGGCCGGGCCGTCGCGCAGCCCCGCATCGGGATATGGGCCCAGCCATGCGATATCGCGCACCGGGGCGCTGTCGAGCACCGCGCGATCACTGGACGGGCCCAAGTCGACCGGCAGCGCCCGCTTACCGCGTGCGCCGACGAGGTCCAGACAGGTTCGAGTGGCCACGGTGTAGAGCCACGAGCGCAATGAGCTGCGGCCCTCGAAGCGCGCGAATCCGCGCCAGGCGCGGAGCAGGGCGTCCTGTAGCGCGTCGTCGGCGTCATGGGTGGAGCCGAGCATTCGGTAGCAGTGCGCATGCAATTCCCGGCGCAACGGCCCGACGAGGCGCGTGAACGCGGCATCGTCCCCGGCGCGCGCCAGATCGGTATCCCGAGCACTCTCCGCGGCGGGGTCCGAGAGCCCGGCGGAAGAAACTTCGCTCACGAGAGACGATTCTGCCCCAAAACCACAGTCCTACCCTCGCCGGACACTCTTCCCCCGGCGCAGGAGGACTCTGATGACATCGACCGGACAGCGCGGCGCACCACCGTGCCTCGACAGCGCCGACCCCAACTGCCTTCACGCGCAGCACTTCTGCCGGATGGTTCGCCCTCGGGCGGTGATCGCATGACCGCGGACAGCACCACCTCGACCGCCGAGAATGCCGATCGTCTGCCCGCGGATCCCCGGCGCTGGCTGGCGCTGGGCGTGCTGTGCGGGCTGCAATTCATGATTCTGCTCGACATCACCGTGGTGAATGTGGCGCTGCCGCGAATCCAGGAGTCGCTGGGCTTCTCCCAGGCCGGGCTGGCGTGGGTGGTGAACGGCTACGTACTGATGTCCGGCGGTTTGCTGCTGCTCGGCGGGCGGCTGGGTGACGTGTTCGGCCGGCGGCGATTGCTGTTGACCGGCGTCGTACTGTTCGCGGTCTCCTCGACCGTCTGCGGTGCGGCGGTCACGCAGGCAATGATGGTCGCGGGCCGGTTCGGCCAGGGCATCGCCGAGGCGCTCGCCGCTCCCGCTTCGCTCGGCATGATCGCGTTGTTGTTCACCGACCCGAAGGAGCGAACGAAGGCCCTGGGCATCTGGGGCGGGCTGGTGGCGCTCGGCGGCACCCTCGGCTACGTCGTCTCCGGTGTGCTGACCGACTTCGCGTCCTGGCGCTGGATCTTCTACATCAATGTGCCGGTGGCCGTACTGGTTCTGATACTGCTGCCCCGACTCGTCGCCGAAAGCCGGATGGTGCGCGAGCAGGGCTCCGGGCTCGATATCGCCGGTGCGGTCACCTCGACGAGCGGACTGTTCGCCATCGTCTACGGGCTGCTGGCGGCGGCCGAACATCCCTGGGGTTCGGCGCGGGTGGTGGTTCCGCTGATCGCCGGGGTCTGCCTGCTGATCGCGATGGTCGGCATCGAGTGTCGCGTGCGAAATCCGCTGATCCCATTGTCGTTCTTCGCCAATCGAACGCGTTCGGTCGTCAATATCACGTCCCTGTTCTTCATGTCGGCGTTCATCTCCTACACCTTCATGCTGACCCTGTTCGAACAGCATGTGCTGGGATACTCACCTCTGGTGAGCGGATTGTCCTGGCTGCCACTGGGTTTCGCCATCGGGATCGGAATCGGCCTGGGCACCGCGGCGACACCCCGGTTCGGTGTCAAAGCCGTGGCCACGGTCGGATTCATCGGGGCGGGCGCGGGACTGCTGCTCCTGAGCGGGATCGACATCGAAACGTCCTACCCCACAGGGATATTGCCGGGCATGATCGTGTTCGGAGTCTTCGCGGGCGCCACCATGCCCGCCGCGACCAACGCCGCCCTGCACGGAGTCACCATCCAGGACTCGGGTCTCGCCTCCGGCGTACAGAACACCATGCAGCAGATCGGCAGTGCCCTTGGCCTCGCCGTTCTGGTAACGCTCGCACTCCGCTACGCCGACAGTCGAATTCAGCAGGGCATCTCGGTCGACGTCGCGACAACCGGCGGCTACGCACTCGCCTTCCGCATCGGGGCGGCGTTGATGGCGCTGGGCGGAGTGCTGATCCTGGCGCTCTTCGAACGCGTCGATCCGACACTCCGCGATCCGACAGCCGAGGCGGTCGCCGAAACACGTTGAACCGCACAACGGCAACGACATGTATCGTCCGCCCGGAGAAGCTCCACGCGGACGATACATGCGCGAATCCGGTCAGCTGACGAAGATCGAGACCATCAGCCCGGCGGTGATCGTCTGGCCGGCGCCGTTCTGGTGCATCAGCACGTCAAGTAAGTCGCCGGGTTGCAGTATCGGTTGTGCACCAACGGGAATCGATAGCGCGCACTCGGAGGAGAGCGTCTCGCCCGCACCGAGGGTGAGGGTTCCCAGATTGGCGATGGGTACACCGCCCTGGATTTGCCGGACCGTGAAGGTGACGTTGTTGGTTGCCGCGCCATTGACCGTCGGATACCCTGCGGGCGCGACGATTTGTAGGTCGGTGACGGTATCGCCGCTGTAGAAGGCCTGCGAGTACACGCCCGCCACAGCCACCTCGTCCGCCCCCGCCGCGGCCTGGGCGGGCAGCGTCACTGTGTAGATCATGGAGTCCTCGCTCGGGAATCAGGTGATTTGCAAGTAGCTGGAAGCGCCACCGTTGATGGTCGACTTCCAGTTCGGGGGGTAGCCCGAGTCGTCCTGAACCTCGACGGTGAATTTGTCGCCGGGCGAGACGGTCACCACGGCGCTGACGTGCGCCGGGCTGGTCGTGGTGGGTGCCGCAGTGGCGATCGGCGTGCCGTTCTGCTTGATCCGGATGCCCAGGGTGTTGTTGATGAAACCCGTGGACGGTGCCCACGAGATACTGGTCGCGACGGTGGCGCCTGCCTTGGTGCCCTGGCCTGCAAGGGCATCCGTGGACACTGATGAGCCTGGAAAGTTCGCGGTATCGGCGGTCCAGCCGGTGACCTGGGTCCAGTTGCCATTGCTGGGTCCGGACTGACTGCCGTTCTTGTTCATCCCTGACGGCGCGAACAGGGTAGCCGCGGCCGCGCCGGTACCACTGAAGTTCGCCAAGACGCCGGTCGTGGCCGACAACGAACCCATGGTGCTGCCCGCCGCATTGACAGTGGGCGGCGGGCCCAACTGTGTGGTCAGCAGACCCGCGCCGCCGAAGGTGGCAAGCAGGGGAGAACTCGCGCTATTCACCGTCACAGCGAGTGCCGCCCTACATCCGAAGGCCGCGTCGGTGGCGGTCGAGGTAGCGTTGGCCCCGAACTGCGCGGGCAGGACTCGAGTGGTGCCCGGGCCGAACGCGAGAGCGTAGCCCAGCGTGCCGGTCGCACCGAACCCGACCGACATCGGCTGTCTGACGGTGACGTCGGCAGCCAGCACACCGGTCGCGCCGGCCTGCGCGGGGAATGTGCTCGAACTCGTGTATGTGGCCGCACCCGTGCCCGCCCCGGCGAAACTCGCGCGAATGAACGGGGGAATGACCAGTACTTTGGTCCCGTCTATGGCGACAAGAGGCGTCATGGGGACGGGCCGGGAGATCGTCGGCGGGCTCGGCGCCGCGACGATGGTGGTGGGCGGCGCGGGCAGCGGTGCCACGATCGCCGCGGATGCAGAGCTCAACTGTGCCTCCGAATGTGGTTCATGCGAGATCGGTTCGGGCGGAGTCGAATACGGCGCGGCGCCGATCACCTCGGGCAATGTGAGATGACCGGCGCCGCGGTCGCGCCACCTGTCGCGATCAGCTGATGGTGAAGCTCGGGGTGACCAGCAGCGCGCTCGGGCTGGACACCTGGGTGGAGGCGATCTGCACGCGGTCGACCATGGTGCCGCCGGTAGCCGCGGTCCACAGACCGGCGTAGGTCCAGGTGCCCGCGGGCACGTTCATGGTGACCTGGTTGCCGGTGGCGGTACCGGTCGTGACGGGGTTCCAGGTGACAGGCTGGCGAGCGTAGCTACCGCCGGTAGCCTCGGTGGCCGGCGTGCCGGTCGGGCCCGGATCGGCGTTGTGGATGGAGAGGAAAAGGCCGGTGCTGCCGTTGAGCTGGGTGTACGCCTTGGCCAGCTGAGTCTGGGTGCTGAGGACGACGAGGGACATGGAACGCTCCTTTGTGGATGTGGGTGAACTGGTTTCGGCGAAGTGCTAGGTGCGGATGACCGCGCCCTCGTACCAGGCGTAGGTGACCGGCTGCGGGGTCGGATAGGTGACGAGCATGGTGTAGCGCGAATTCGCCGGGATGGCGTCGCAAGTGGTGCTGGCGACATTCCAGCTGGCCTGGGTCAGCGTCATCGTCGCGGGCCAACTGCCCAGCGCCGCGCCACCCGGTGCCGTGAGAACGATGGAAACCGTTGTGCCGGTGGGGAAATTCACCCCGCCGGACGGCTGAAGGGTTTGCACGAAGCTGGCACCGGTGGTCAGCTTCAGCGGTTCGATGGTCGGCTGATACCCGAGAAATCCCGGGTCGATGGGTGCTGTCATGAGATTCCTTCGGTCATTGCGTTGTGCTCTACTTCGTCCATCAATTCGCGAGACATGTGCAGATCAGGAATGCGACCAGCGCGCGCGGCTTCTATCACGCCACGCAGCACCCCCAGCGCCTCCCGGAAAAGTCCTGTGACGCGGTTCAATTCGCGAATGGACGCCTCCTGCGCCGCCTCCACCGCATCGAGCCGGAGGGTGACATCGCGCAACTCGCCCGATACGCGTGACAGCGTTGTCAGCGCCATATCGTTGACGTCCTTGGCCGCGGCCACCTCGTAGCGCATCTTCTCGGTGGGCTGGAACTTGCGCGTCCGCATCCAGGCGAACAGTGCGGAAAGGCCGGTGCCACCGAGGAATAGGGCGGCGGTGAGCACCAGATGTAGGTCGGTGAACTCCATCAGGCCGCTCCCGCACCCCACGCACCCGCGAGCTCGGCGGCCTCCGCTTCGAGTACGGGTTCGTTCCGGATGATCCAGACATTCGCGGTGCGGAGGGCCTCCAGGACCGCGACGATGACCGCGCCCACACCCGCCACATCGGCCGGGGCGAACTGGATCAGCGCCGCCGAGACAGCGAGGATATTGATTACGCCGCCGAGTAGCGACACCACAGCCTTCGCATTTCGAGCAACGAATATGCTTGTGGAACTTCGTTTCTCATTGACCGCGCTGTCCTGCGCATCGGTCGGCGCCATGAAACCTCCTCGAAGATAACGTCATACGGCGGACATGGCGCCATGACTTGGATGTATAGCCGCAATTCGCGATCGGTGGCGGGCCTAAAGCGCTCTGCGACAACCGATTTCTCGACTACGCCAATCGTAGCAACGGCTACGCGACCGGCCGGATGAAGTGACCAACAGGCCCTAGCGTAATGAGTTGCTACGCAGCTGTTTTCGGCTGAGCAGGTGCGACGTGCGAAGCCGCGGCGATAGCGGCGATCTCATCGCGCACCATGGCGCACGCGTCGACGAGCGTCACGTTCTGCCCCTGGGCGTTCTTACCCAGCTGCGGCCAGCCGTCGCCGTCCGGGCCACGCAACTGCTCCCAAATCTCCCGCACCTTCTGGTACAGGTCCAACTGTTGCGCATCGGTCAGCGCCATGAGAACTCCCTGATCGGTGGATAGTGTCAGGCCCAGCAGGGCCCGCAACTGGTCGAATGTGCCCGCGAAGGCGTTCGCGTCGACGAGATGCCCTGCGACATAGGCCTTATCGGTGAACTGCAACAGGTCGACGTCCTTGCCGCCGAACCCATTCCAAAATCCGGTGTCATCCCCCGGGTACAGCATCGAGGCAAGCCCCGAGCCGGCAACGTAACTGGACTGGATCAGCCCCGGCACCTTCGACAGGTCCGGACACCCGATCCGCTGCCAGTACCACCGCGGGATATACGAGAGATTGATGGTGCGCCCCAGCGCGTTCACCGCATCGACGAACGCCCAAAACGTATCGATCCCACCGGAATTCTCCTCGAAGTCCACCATCGCCGCCGCATCCCCGAGCCGCGAAACGAACAACTCCGCCTGCGCCTCGATATCGGCATCGGCCCGCAGATAGTGATACCCAGCGACCAGCAGCCCATTGGCGTGCGCCGCCTCGCGATAAGCGGGCCAGGTGTAATCGACAAACCCGTCCCCTTCCGACACCTTGGCGAACACAAACCGGAAGCCCTCCCGAGCCACCGCGGCCAAATCGATATCCGGCCCATTGTTATTCGATATGTCGATACCGAAGATAGTCACGCCGCCTCCGCACGGATCGCACCCGGGTAGAATTCACCGCAAACACGAAATATTCAGTGCGGCACGCGAATTCGCTGACACACCCGAGCGTAGCGACGAATTCACCCCGTCCCGCCGAAGTGACCAACAGTGTCTGTTCAGTCAACCAACCGCGCGCCGGCGTAGTCCGGGAAACGGTCGATCAACGCGGCGTCGAACGCAGCGACCCGGTCGGGGGAATCCCATGCGTCGAACTGATCGCGGCCCCGATACCAGCGCATCAGTGACACGGCTTCCTCGGTACGCCCCCGCAGCAAGGCCACGATCACGACATCCCGCAGTCGCACCGAATCCGGATTCGACTGGTCGAGAGAGCCCGGGGCCGGCGTCGGCGCCAGTGCGAGCAGATCCGTCAAAGTCGCCCGTTGGCTGAACCACTGCCGCACCGGGCCGAGAACACTGTCCATGAACCGGCCGACGCAGTAGTCGACGTCCGATTCGAGCGTGATCCAGATCGTTGCCAGTCCCACGTTCTGCGGATGGTGAAAATGCCCGAACGGCACGCTCTCCAGGCTCGAGGGCACGAGGCTCTCCGCAGCATTCTCCAGCGCCTCGTTCGGCAGCTCGGCACGCACCCGCGCCACCGCATCCGACAGTATCCAAGCCCAGCCCGACAGCCCGACGCTCCCGCTACGACTCCGAAGCAGATGCGCCTGGATCGTCGGCGTCATCTGTGGATCTGCACCCGCACCGCCCGCGAACCAGGCGTTTCGCCAACGCGGATAACGCTTTCCGGGCTGGGACTCCAGCTTGTCTCCAGGTGGATCACATGGCAGAAACCTCTCGGCAGCCAGAGACTCGCTCAGCCGAGTAATGATCAGCTTCATCACCTGATCTGTTGAACTGGTCACGATGACGCTCCCCCTATGCACCCGAGCCATCGGAATTCGGCCATGACTTCACACGGGCGGCCGCATAGCTCGGGAATCGTTGTGCGAGTGCAGCATCGAATCATTCCTGGTAGTCGATGCCGAAGTAGCCATCTGGTCTGACCAGGCGCAAGTGAATCGCCTGCTAGGTCATGGACAGCTCGACCGTCATGTTCGGTATTTCCCATGAGATCGTTGCTGTACGGCCAGGCTCGTATCGGCTGGGATTCCCGAGGATGTTCACGAGGGCGCCGCGCAGCTGACCGATTGCCTCGGCCAGCCACTCTGTCAGACCGGACATTTCGGGGTCGCCCACATCGGTGACGTAGACCGAAATCAGGTTCGTCATGCGCGGGTTGCCGAACACGCTGGCCTTCGGCCGACCAACGCTCAGATTGGTTCGAAGCGACCCATCCCCCGAGGTCTCATGGTTGACGATCTCCCACCCCGCGGTCGCACAGAACTGTTGGAGGCCAATGTGGCTCCAGCTCCAGTCGGGTTCCGTTGCGATGTGCACGATTTCGACCGCGCCTTCGATATCGACTTGCACCGTAGGGATGGTACGACTCACGGGCCGTTGTGTGGCTCACTGGTCGTCGCGATGTTGATCCCGAGCGCCGTCAGGTCGGGAGCCTGGTCGGGCTCACCTGGCCAGCCGGTGAGTGTCAATTCGGCGGGTTCGCTGATGTGCAGCACATCGCGAAGCGCCGTGACGACATGGCCCGAGAGATCCCGGTAGGCAGCAGTTCGAGCGGGCCAGTCGAGGAATCGAGTCCAGTTGTGACCGTGTTGTGGTGTGCCCCAACCCATCAGGTGCAACAGCGTTTCGTCAGCCAAGCTCATGCGATGGTTTTGCTCGAGGTAGTCGTTGCAGACCACCTCACATGCCAACCCGGCATCGGCCATCAGGAACTGCACAAAACGGTTCCCACTGGCTTCGAGTGCGATGCTGGTCCAGGCGGGCAGCCGCGCCAACACCGACGCAAGACGTATCGAGAACGACTGCCATATCTCATCATTCGCGGTCGATCGCACGTTCATTGATGCTCTTCCGGGTTGGCGTCGATCCAGGGGATGACCACCTCATCGATGTAGTCCTCCTCCCGCTGATACTCAGGGCGAACCAAACGAACGAAGACTTCGCTCTCCAATGTGCTCAGGAAGACAACGACTTTCGGCAGATCCCACCGCATCTTCGGCCGCCCTCCCGGTTTACGCCACGTCGGCTGCCCCAAGGTGGCGACCATCCGACCGCCGAGATCGGCGAAGGAGTCCAATACGAGCTCACCGTCATCAGTCTCGACAACCGTGAACGACACATAGTTGATCCGGCCATCGCTGATCAGAAAGCGCGCACCTGGAGTGGCGGCGGACAGATCGGTTGTCAGACTTCCGCCCGACTCGAAACGAGTGGCTACGGTCCAGCCGGTCGCGGCACAAAAGCGGTCGAGGTCGTCGACCGACCACGTCCAGTCCAGACGCGCCGCGATACGGATAACGTCCTGGGCGTGGTCGAGATCAGCCTGCATCGAACCGGCTCCCACTCATTCCTGGTAGTCGATGCCGAAATAGCCATCCGGCCTGACCAGGCTCATATGAATCGCCTGCCAGGTTATGTGCAAGTCGATCGTCATGTTCGGTCGATCCCATGCAACCGTTGCTTTGCGTCCGGGCTCATATCGACACTGCTCGCCAAGGATGTCGGCGAGCGCCGCACGCAACTGGTCGAACGCGTCGGCCAGCCAGTCGCCCAACCCCGGCATATCCGGATCGGCCACATCGGTGACGTAGGTAGAGATGAGATTGGTCTTGCGCGGGTTGCCATACACGTCGGATTCAGGTCGGCCAACTCTCAGATTTGTTCGAAGGGCCGCGTTCCCCGAACCGGATCGGTCGGTGATCTCCCAGCCCGCGATCACACAGAACCTTCCGAGCGCGTCGACGCTCCAGTCCCAGTCGGGTTCTATTGCGATACGCGCGATTTCGACCGCGCCTTCGATACCAACCAGCATGGATGAACGCTGCCCTCGTTTGTGCAGTATCGAAACAGACAGTGCGCCAGCGTAATAGCAAGTTCGTCAGCCGAGCTGCGCGCGCATCCAAGCGGGAATCACATCCGCAGCACGTGGGTAGTCAGCGAGTTCCTGCCGAATATCCACCGCACCGGGCATCGCAAGCCACTCCGGAACGGTGTCCCACGAGAAGCTCGCCTTGTACTGATCCGGCTCCGCGAGACTGATCTGCCCACTCAACCACGCACCCGCACCCTCGCTGGACGTCACATACTTGTACTCACACAGCAAGCCCCACAACGTATCCGACAGTTCAACGTCGGCCAGAGAATCGTCGGCTCGGGGAACCTGTATTCCTCCCGAGCCCTCATGCCCAACCAGCGAAACCCATAACACGGCGAATTTCCACCCCTGCCCCAGAAGTCGAGCAGCCTCATCGACGATCGCTCGCTCGTACACCTCGGGCCCAATCTCCTCCTCCGCCAGAGACTCCCACCGAACGGAAATCCCCTCACGTAGGAGGTTCGCATTGGCTATGCCGATCATCTCGAACACCAACGATGTCGGCTCGGCGACGCTGAACAGCACAATCTCAACGCCTTTAGCCATCGCGATACCGGCATCCTTCGCCATGCGAGCCACATCACCCGACCGCACAGCACCGATGTAAGCGTTCAGCTTTCGTCGGAAATCCTCGTTCAACACCGTGTCCGGGCCACGGGCGTAGTCGCGGTCCTCCGTCATCGCCAAGAGCAGTCGACCGTCCGGAGCCGTCGCAAGGTGGTCGATGCGGTCGTGTTCACGCACTGTCATTCGTCACGCCTGTCCAATCGTTTGGATTAGTCGAGCAATCAGCAAGGACCACAGGAGGTTGGACCACTACTGGCCCGCCCCGCGAGCTTGGGCATACGCGGGATACTGTTGCGCGAGTTCAAGATCGAACGCGACTACTTGCGCCGTGGAGTCCCAGTGGTGGAACTGGTCGCGGGCGAGATACCAGGTCATCAGGGATGCGGCCAAATCCGGCTGGCCGTTCAGCACATTCAGCAGAACCGCACCTCGGAGACGAGGGGGGTCGGGGTTGACCCCGTCGAGTGCATCCAACATGTTGGGCTTGCGCGCGAGGTCGAACAATTTGGCGAGCGAATCACGGTCGCCCAGCCACTCCGCCGCCGGGCCTTGAACATATTGCATGAACTTGCCCACGACGTACTCGACATCCACCTCCGCACCGAGATACAGCTCTCGGAACGGGTCGAACCGATCATCGAAATAACCGAACGGGACCGAGTCGAACTCGGCCCCGGTCAAGGCGCGCGGCGGTAACCGTTCCGCCAGTTCACCCAACGCAGCCGATCCCACCCACGCTTGCCCTTGGATGCCGACGCGCCCCGGCTCACGTGTCAGGCGGGCGCCGATCGCTCCGGACATCCCCCTAATCCCGCTGTCCGGCAAGGTGAACCACAGTCTGCGCAACTGAGGATTGCGGGTTGCCGGCTCCTCCGCAGGTCGACCGTCCAAAGGCTCCGACTCCACGAAACCTGCTGCGACCATCGCTTCTGTCAGTCGCGTGGTTACCAGATTCATCAATTGCATTGTGTAGCTGACACCCACGGCGTCCACCTTTCTCCAGCACGAACTGCATGACTATAGACCGAATGCGTAGCCCCGCGCCCTGCGCGCGTCCGCTAATCCTGCGGATTCCGGGATCGAAATTTGCAAGTTCAACGGCTGACTGACACTCTTCTGTTCAGCCGCTGGTTGAGCCGACGGCTTCAATGCATCGGTGATCAGCGTCGAAATCCTCGCGATTTCATTGGATACGAATCCGATCGGATTCACATCCGAGGCACCAATCAGCTGACTGGCATTGTTCAGCGGAGGATTCACATTGACCGGCCGGTCGAGGACACCGAGTAGGGTATCCAGGGTTTGCTGACTCGGATTCATTGTACGCGCAGCGTCGAGCGCCGCCTGCCTTCCTTGAAAATAGGCCCAGCCATTCAAGTCTCCAGATGTCAGAGACCGAAGCGCCGCTTCGGCATTCAATTCCGAGTAGGCCGTCAGTGCCGAGTTTCGCCACTCCGGAGGGGTGTTGCGGATCATTTCCCCGAAACCAGGATCCTGAGCTGCCTGCCGGAGCAGATCTTTCGTTGGCGCCAGATCCTTGGTCCAACGATTAGTCTCGACACTCACGTCAAAATCTTTCAGATCCTCCGGCTTCATTCTCAACTTCGCCAGCGCGTCTACAAGATTTTGGTTCCCGCCGATATCGAGCGCCTTACCACCAGCCGCATATTCACTGTATCCCAAGAATTGACCCGGCTGATACTCGGCTCCACCGAACTTCGACTCAACCAATATGATTTGCCTGGTACCTGGATCCCACGCTATAAAGTCCGGCTTGAAGTAAAGTTGCGGATCCGTACCGGGTATCGGAATTTTGGCTCGCTCACCCTCGGCAAGAATTCGATATCCTTTCATTCTCAACCTGGCACGAGTAAGTGCATCACCAATGAAACCATTCACCCCGGAAGGGTTGTCATATTTAGCGCCAGATCCATGCCAGTCATTTATGCCATTCTTCTCCTCCATCCCCAGCGGAACCTTGGCACCCCCATCAGGCCTGGTTAGATCCTCCAGCATCTGCTGGTTGAGTTTGGAAGGCCGCGGCAGGCCAGATCCGTCTCCCCCAGTTTTTGCAGGATTTCGTTTTCCAGGGAGTTCTTCGGTGGGAACAGCACCCTTGACGGTTCCTGGCGTAGTGCCGTCATAGTACAGCCGCCCATCTTTCCCCAGATACATGCCATTCGGAACAAGCGTTTCAACTTCCGGGTTCTGCAAGTGCTCGAGAACAGCCTCGATCTGAGCGCTGGTGAGAGCCCGCTCCGCCGGCATTGCGGCAGATCGTTCCGCCATGATGATCCCGGGAATTTTCGCCGGAGGTATGCCTTGCTGGAGCAGTTCGTCGATGCGCATAATCTCGTCGGGCTTCTGCGATGCCCATGGGTCCGGGGAATTCGGATGGGTACCGCCTCGGCGAGGAAAATTGGCGCGCCCACGCGGGCGTGGCCAATAGCCACCGAACAACGAAGGTGGGTTAACCCCTCTCCCCCAGGGGAGGGAACCGTCGACATCGATGCTCCCCGTGTCATCCGGGCGGATCGGGGTATTCCCCCAACCCGGATTCGGACCCGTAGGGCGAGGAGTGCTTCCGCCACCTAGCCCGGAGGGATTGGCCTTCGACGGTGCGAGTCCCGTTGGCGGCGCCTCTGCGGTGGGATCGACTACATCGCCGGGCTTGATAACGACAGGCGGTTCGGCCAGCCCGTTGGGTTTGTACGACTGAAGAACGGTATCGCCGGCGGCGTCTCTGGTGACGATGGCCGTTTCTTCTACGCCGTCCTTGATAATCGTCGCCACAATCCGGCCGGCGATAATTTTCGTACCCTTGACAACCACGCCCGAAAAGGGCAAAGCATTCACAACGACATCGAATACGAGACCGGATTCATCGATAGCCCGGCCTTCGTCCGGTTCCTGAGACCACGGAATGCGGCTGTCACCATTGAAATAGCTGGTGCTGTTGTCCCAGTATTGAAGGGGCTTGCCATCCGGCGCGAAATCTACCTCGTAACGATGAGTCGGCTCCAGCTCATGTGCGTTGGAGCCGCCGATCTTCATCGGGGCCTGAATCGACTTTTGCAGCAGACCGTTCTGAAAATATACGTCTACGTCGTCGAGTATCTTTCCATCCGAATCCTTTAGAATCCACTGCTGAACAACCTGCCCGTTATAATTCGGAGTCGCGTAGATTGTCCAAGTACCGTATGGAGATTCGCGCGTAATTTTTTGTCCGGGCAGCAGACCCAAACTCTCCTGCGATGGCAGGATTCCTCTGAGAGGGTCGATCTTGTCCTCGGTTGCAGAGGTGAAGGAGTGGTCCAGGCCGGGAACGTTTATCGTCTTCTGGTCGCCGTTCAGCCCATTGGCCAGCTTGACCGGACCGTCATTGTGGATCGTTGTCCCGCTGGGTAGGGTTTGGGTCTTCCCTGGCGCGGGCGGTGGGTTGTTGACGATCGCCAAGGTGTCTTCGATGCCGCCGACCGGCGCCGGTTGCTGGGGCTGCGGGTTCGCGGCTTGCTGATACATCTGAAGCAGCGCTTGTTGCTGCTGATCGCTCGTCGGCTTGGATGGCTGTGCGGGAGAGTCGTTTTTGTGGTCGGGTTTGCCCTCGACCCAGTCAACCGCTGTATGGGTGGCATGTTTAACCTTGTCCCAGAGGCCCATTGGAGTTTGCTCGCATATCTTGAATATGGGTATGAGAAGCTAAGGCACCCAGAGGCACTGGGTGCCTTAGGCTTTGAAATATTGGCGGTGGGTCAGTAGCTGATGAAGGCGCCGTCGAAATAGGTGTTGGGGCCGGTGATGGTGGCGTTGACGTTGAGGGAATAGCCCGGGCACACCAGGGATCCGGCAGGGAGGTAGACGGTGAAGATTTCCGCGGCGGCGGTGTTGCCTACGCTGTTGGTCGCGTTGTGGCCATTGCGCAGGATTGCCCAGGGGCCCGCGCTGGTGGGGGCCCACCAGAGGTCGCAGGCAGGACCGTTGATCACCACGGCGGTCAGGTTGTAGGCGATCGAGATGGCGTACCAACCGGCCTTGGTCACTTGGATCTGGCCGCGGCCCTGATCGATGATCGTCACATTGCTCGCGGGGACGCGTTGGGTGTCGAATGTGTTTGCCGGGAACCTGAGTTCACCGCTCGGTGCACCGATCGAGGTGGACAGGCACATCAGGCTCCAGCCGGTGCCGGAGACCGTGGGGGCGGCCAGATCGGCGATGTTCAGGCCCGCGATATTGAAGGAGAAAGACCAACGGATGCCGGTCCAGTAGTACTGGCTGCCGAAGCCGAAGTGCCGGTTCGACGGGCCCACCGGGCTCGCCTTCGCGGGATCGGTCGCCGAGGCGACGGGGGCGCCGTTCACGAGCAACGCGTAGGTGCTGCCGACGCAGTCGAGGGTGACCGTGTCGCCGGTGTGCACCGGCGCCGAAACCGTTGTCCACGGGGTGAAGTGGAAGTTGCCGCCGGTATACGTCCCGTACCCGATCGAAGTCTGGGTGCGGCTGGACACCGACCAGACGAAGCTCGACAGGTCCGCGGCCGCGCGGGCGATCAGGATGGCACCGATGAGGTCGGAACTGCGATCGGAACCCATGACCGCCGATACCGCTTGATCGTCGGTTTTCGATGCGCGAGCGGTGTTTACGGCCAGGACGAAGCCGGTGCCCTCGTCGCCCTGCTGGGCCAGGCCCACCTCACCGTTGGTGATCACCAGGTCGGCGACCGGACCCACCTTGATCGTCAGGTAGTCCGGGCCCAGCGTGTCGCGATCGAAGATGTCACTGAATACGCTGCCGCCACCGTCCTGTGCGCGCTGTCCGGCCAGCAGGCCGCTGATCACGGTCGAGTTGGCGGTCGTGGAGCCCTGCGCGGCGTTCGCGGTCGAATTGGCGTTTCCCGCAGTCGATTGCGCGTTGGTGGCCGCATTCAAAGCGTGCTGCGTGGCGGCGTTCAAACTGCCACTTCCACCGGCCGCGCCGGCGAAGGCGGTCGAAATACTCGAGACCACCGACGCCTGCGCCGATTCGAAGGTGACGGCCTGCAGAGCGGAGATATTGCCGCCCGCGGTGCCGGTGTAAGCGCCTGCGGGAACGGACTTGTCGGGCGAAGTCATTCGAAATCCTCTGTGCTACAGCCAGTTCAGCAGCGCGCCATCGAAACAGGTGAACGGGCCGACCAGCGAATTGGATGTGTTGGTGGACAGGCCCGGTGCGACGAGTGCGCCCTTCGGCAGGTAGACGACGAATGAGCCACTGGTGCAGTAGGAATCGCCGGTGGGGTTGCCATCGCTATCGCTGCTACCGCCGTCACCGACGGCTCCGGCCCGCACCATGCCCCAACTTCCGCCCGGGCTCGGCGCGCTCCACAGTTCGGTGCGCATCGAATAATCGAGAGCCGAGAAGTTGTACGCGATGCTGATGAGATACCAGCCGGCGCGATTCACCTGGACCTGTCCGGCGCCCAGGCTGATGATCGACACATTGTTGGCCTGCCGGACGGTGTCGAACACGCCCGTCAGGCGGGTCATCGCCCCCGCGCCCCTGGCGGCACCGGTGGTGCTGCTCCGAACCAGGCTCCACCCGATGCCGGTGACGGGGGCCGGTTGCTGATCGGCGGCGGTGAAACCGGCGACGGAGAAGGAGAACTTCCCCGAAACGTATGAGCAGCCGAAGCCCACCGAGCGATGGCCGGAGCCGGTCGGAACGGTCCCCGCGCCATCGGAATAGCCGACGACGGGATAGTTGTTCACCAGGACCTGATAGGTGCTGCCGACCGCGGTGAAGGTCACCGTGTCACCGGTGTTGACGGACGTCGCGACCGAGGTCCAGTCGCTGTAGCTGTTGGTGCCATTGGCGCGCGTGCCCGAACCGATATAGATGACGGTCGAGTAGACCCAGGCGTACGCGAACGTGGCCAGTTGCGGGTCCGCGCGAAGGATGATCCCGGTCGCGGAATTGCCGGCATTGTTCGCCGCACCCATCACCACGGACACCGACTGACTGTCGGTCTGTAAAGCAGTGGTATTCAACGCGATAGCGGATCCGGTCCCGGAGTTGCTGCCGTTCGGATCCAGCCGTACCTGGTTGCTCGCGATGATCAGATCCGCGACCTGACCGGATTTGACAGTCGTGTAGTTCGGCCCGAGCGTCGCTCTGGCGAAGTTGTCGGTGAGCGTGGTCCCGGGCGTGGTCGGTGGCGGTGGGGGCGGCAGCAGCGTGGCGATGGACGCGGAGTTGGCCGCCGCGGTGTTCTGCGCGGCCGACCCGGTCGACTGCGCCGTGCCCGAATCGGATCCGGCCGCCTGCGCCGAAGCGGCGGAAACGGCGTTGTCGCCGTTCATATTCTGGCTCGCGGTGGTCACACCCTGATACGACGCGTAGAGATTGGCGACGGTCGACCGTTCGACTCCCGCCCAGGTCACCGTTTGCAGGTTCGCGACGTTGTTCGGCGCCGACGACCCGACATACGCGCCGGAGGGAACCTTTCTGTCGGGTGAGGTCATCGAATGTCCTTAGGGTTCAGTAGCTGAGCAGCGCGCCATCGAAATACGTTGCGGGACCGACGATGTTTGCCCCGCTGGGGAGGAAATAGCCGGGAGCGACCACCGAGCCCGCCTGGAGATAGAGCACGAAGGTCGCGCTCGTGTTCGTGGCGTAGGCCTGGGATGTGAGCGGGCCTTTACGCGCGGCCGTAAGCGCCACGCCCGCACCGGAAGCCATGCATACGTAGGTCCGGAAAGAGCTGATGCCGCGGTCCAGCTGGAACCGCACGGTGACGCCGTACCAACCCGCCTTCTGGATCTGAATGCGGCCCGAACCCTGATCGAGCACGGTGACATTGTTGGAGGTCACCAGGCCGCTGAAAGTGCCCGCGGGGAATACGGTCGGGACATTCACCGCCGGTGCGGCGACACTGCTTTGAGCCGCCATCTGCAACGACCATCCGGTGCCGACGGTCGGTGGCGCTTTCATATCGACGGCGGTCAAGCCCGCGGCGTTGAACGAGTAGTTTCTGCCGAACCATCCTGCGCTGTAGGAGATTCCGAATCCGAAGGAACGGTTGGCGGCGGCGACCGGCGTCAGCTGCTCGGCGTCGTTCCACTGCAGGATCTCCAGGCCGTTCACGAAGAGCGTGTAGGTGGGGCCAATCGCCTCCAGCAGTACGGTGTCGCCCGTATTCACCTGCGCCGCAGCCGATCTGGTTTCGACAATGGCGCTGGACATATCCTTGCGCGTGCCATAGCCCAGCGTGATGCGGCCCGCGGCGACCTTCGCGCAGGCGAAGGTGCGCAGATCCGCTGCCGCGCGGGCGATCAGGAAGGTCTCGGGGCTGCCCTGACCGCCACCACTGCCCATCACGACCGACACCGCCTGATCGTCGGTCTGCGTGACAGTGGCGGCCAGCGCGATCACATTGCCGGAGCCCTGATTTCCCGTACTCGACAGCCCGCATTGCTTGTTGGTGATCACCAGGTTCGCAACCTGGCCGGTGGTGAAGGTGCTGTAACCCGGTTGCAGCGACTGGCGGTCGAAGATATCGGTGAAAACTGTTCCGCCGTAGTTCAACCCCTCCTGCGAGGCGGTCATACTCGCCACCACCGAGGCGTTGGACGCCGTCGTGGTCTGGACATCCACGGCCGTCTGCTGTGCGTTGCCCGCGATCTCCGCGGCGGAGTTCGCCGCACCCAATGCGTTGTGCGCGTTACCCATCAGGCCCGCGTTCGCCATGTTCACATCGGAGAACGAGCCCATCACATTGGCCACGACCGCATCGCGGGCGCCCGCCCAGGTGACGGCCTGGAGGTTGGCGATATTATTGCCCGACGAGGAGGAACCCCCGTACGCGCCCGATGGGACGTGCTTATCGGGGGAGGTCATTCTCGTCCTCGATCACAGTGTCCGCGTTGCCCGCCGAGGCCGTGCTGGAAGGTAATTCGAGCAGATCGACCAAGTGCGCGAGGTCGCCGTTGGCGCGCAGCTGCTCGATCATGCGCGCGCGTTCGTGCGTGGTCAGTTCGGCGATATTCGGTGCGGTCGAATGCGCGGCCCGCGGGGTGCCCTTGGGCAGCCATTCACCGGAGCCGTTGAGCCACTGCCCATGTCCGCGGGCGGGCGGGTGATATTCGTGAACCTGCAAGTCCGGGTAGTGCCGGAATCCCAGCTCCCACAGGTGTTTCGACCACTTCCGCAGCACGTCCGGATGCACCATCAGCGGCGCCCGCCTTTGGCCAGGAAGGCCAACCAGCGCCCACAGGAACGCTTCCTCGGGCTTGTTCGGATCACAGGTCTCGTGCAGGGGAATAGCCATGGAACACTCCGTATTTCGAAGAGGATGAGGGTGGGTCAGTCAGCGTCGGGCCGGTCCACCAGATGCGCCAGATCACCGTGATCACGCAACTGCCGCACCACATGCGCCCGCTCCTCCGCCGTCATCGCGGTGACATCCGGCAGATCCGGCACAACCACCCGATCGGTCCCCTGCGGCAGCCACTGCCCGAGCCCATTGAGCCAATGGTGATGCCCCCGCGCCGGCGGATGATATTCCTTGGTCTGATCCTCCGGCGCATGCCGAAACCCCAAGTCCCACAAATGCTTGGACCACTCTCCCAGCGTCTCCGGATGCACCATCAGCGGCGAATTGCGCGGCCCCGGCAGCCCGATCAACGCCCAGACGAACGCCTCCTCCGGCGTGTCCTGATCACAATGCTCGTGCAGCGGAATAGACATGAAGGATCTCCAGAGGGTGAAGTGAGCAGCCACGAAAACCGGGGCATGACAACGGGATTCGCGCAATTCGCGCCGACATCCAACGTGGGTCGTTTCACGACCCAACCACAACGGAATCGTATCCCGGCAGATATGACAACCGGCCGCTCGCGCCCAACACAACACCCCAATAGCGCTGCGGCCCAGGAGAGTTCCTACAAGAGGGAGTTACAGCCCGGAGTGATCGGGCAACCTCCACCACCAATGACCGTCCGGCAATCCGTCCGGAATCCGCCCTTCGAGCAAGGGCTCTACGTCCGGTGCCCGCTCGCGAAGCCACTCGTCCATCTCCACGACGGATTCGGTGATATCGCGATCCGCGTCGAACAACTCCCCCGCGCCCGGATAGTTCTCGCGGAACAACTGCAACGCCGAGCGGCGCAAACACGGGTCGTACCAGCCGTCGTCGATGGACTTGATCGCTGCGTGCAGCGAGTCGAAGACATACGGGAAGAGTCCCCTGGTATTGGCTGCCACCAGCACAGCGACCTGCCGCCGAAATTCGGACAGCTCCCCACCCGGCCGCTCGAGACTCCCCTCGATCTCCACGAGGCACGCCATACCGCGAGCGAATGCCGCCTCACGCGGCCTGGCTTCTTCGGGACGAGTTTTGTTGAGCTCGAGTGACAGCTGGAAGTTCTCCACAGCCCTACCCATGCGCCGGAGCAACGGCCCGAATCCGGCAGTCATGGCTGAAGCCTACTTTCCGCGGTGGGCGCTGTATTCCGGGAAACGTTCGGACAGCGCCATATCGAATGCTGACGCACGCTCGAACGAGTCTCGCATTCGATAGGTCTTACGTTCCAGGTACCAGCTCATCAGCGCTGCGGCATCGGCGTAATGCCCGGTTACGACGGATAACAGCACCACGCCGCGCAAACGATCGGCACCGGGATTCTCCTGATCCCAGGGTGTCGAATCCAATGGGAGGCGCGCCAGCTCCAAAAGCTTCGCGACCGAGTCGCGGTCCCCGAACCACTCCGTCACCTGTGGGCCGCAGGCCAACTCGACGAACTCACCGACCGCGTGCCAGATATCCGTCGAACTGTCGGTCTTGACAACAAATCCCGGAAACGAGGAACTCGGCCGATCCCGTAACAGGCCGAACTCCGCGGTGTCGATATTTTGGAAGTACTCGTCGCCGGGCGTATCTCCCTCGAGATGAGCCGCCAGCGGCATCCCTCGCCTCATCTCGGCCACAATGTCCGCCGCGATCACCGCGAATCCGTTGATGGCCAGGTTCAGTGCCGGGCCCCTGACACGATGCTTGCCGACGTATGCGACCACCATTGGCCGCGCCGGCGTGATCCCACCTGCGGCAGGCAGGACAAACCACAAAGATCGGGTCCACGAGTCGTCCACCACCCAGGTCGCAGGCGGCTCGAACAACTCGCATCCCCGCGCGACCATCGCCTCGCTCAATACCGAAACGGTCTTGGCCCGCAACCGTTCCAGCTTGTCGGCGGTCAAGGAGTCCGCCTGCATCCGCACATCAGAATCTCACTTCCCACCCCGGATCCGGTTGACCGCAGTCGCTATCGACCTTGCCTCGAACGCCTGCGGTATCACTAATGTAGTTACAGCCGCGCGCTCAGAGCCATGACCTTGCCGGCTTCCCGCTTCTGGTGGCTGATGCCCACCGAGTCACGCACAGCGACATGCACGACGAGCGGTTGATCAGCTCGTTCGGCCCGGTCTCCCGCTCCGCGCAATGGCCCGATCGGGGCGATCGGGAATCTCGGCGTCGTGAACGCGCCCATGGTTTCGCGCAACATTGCCAGTTGAGTGGAGTTGTCCAGCGGCGCAACCTGTTCAGAAGCCCAGGGTGCAGCGGCCCAAACCATACCGCCACGCGCGAACCCACGATTCGG
This sequence comes from Nocardia sp. NBC_01503, assembly GCF_036327755.1. NCBI lineage: Bacteria > Bacillati > Actinomycetota > Actinomycetes > Mycobacteriales > Nocardiaceae > Nocardia > Nocardia sp. NBC_01503. The sequence continues at coordinate 3,666,599 of NZ_CP109596.1, read as the reverse complement.
CGCATGCATGGCCTGCCCGGCCTCCAGCGGATCCGTTGACACGGGCGGGATACTCGGCTGCGACCGCGGAACCGTAACCCCGGGTTGCACGGGCCTCACGCTCGGCTGAGATACCCCCGGATTCCCCGTCCTACCGGGATCCGTCACGCCGGGCTGAACTGTACTCGGTTGCACGGGCGCACTATTCGGCTGCGACCGCGGGGTCGTGACGCCAGGCTGCTGTTGTGACTTCGGTGCGGTATCACCGAGGTTCGGTTGCGACGGATGCGTGGTGACACCCGGCTGCTGCTGCGACTTCGGCGGATGGATACCGGGCTGCTGTGGTGACGGCCGTGTTGTCACACCGGGCTGTTGCAGCGACGGATGCGTCGTCACACCGGGCTGCACCGATGAATGCGGCCAGGCATCCGGGGCCGGAGGCGACGTACGTCGATCCTGCGAGTCAAGGCCATGTGTCATATTCGATGCATGCCCACCCTGAGAGGAAAGCCCGTTGACCAAATCTGATTCGTCCTGGTCGAGCAGTCCGCGCAGTTTCGCGTCCGAGCCCCACCTGGGCGGATTCAGTTTGTAATATATCTCCGGATAGTTGACTTGCAACCAGCCCATAGGATCATTCTTACGCATCCAAGCGTCCGGGTCGGTTTCGTAAGGAGGCACCTGTCCGAAGTACTTCTCCCTCTCATAACTCTTGTGATCTTCCTCTTTGGAAGTCTTCCCCCCGTTTTCACGCTCTGCCTCGATAGCGTCGTACCATGCCAAGAGAATGGCTATAGAGTCGGTTAGCGACGCCTGCACATTACCTGGATGAAGTGCCCCGAAAGCCTTCGTAACTTCTTCTTCTGTCGGAAGCGGCTTGCCCTTCGCATCAGTCGACGCCTTAGGCTTGGGATAATCGTTTAAACCAGGCAGGCCGTTGTTGGAGCCGGGAACTGTCTCTGGCAAATTTTTGACCAGATCCTCGAACGCCTTTGTGAGATCGGGGTCGGGCTTGTACGGCGGATGTAATGGCGTAAGTTTGCTTTCATCGACCGGCACAGAGACGGTCGGCTGTGGTTTCTCCGCGACCGGCGGCTGGTTCTTAGGAGCGATCCCTCCTGTATGAGGTTCTTCAACAGGGTTGGGCTGGGGTTTCGATCCGGGTTTAGTGGGTTCCGCGGCAGGTTGTTGATCAACGACATTGGGCTTGTTCTTCGGAGCGGTTCCCTCGGGATGCGGCGCCTCGGCCGTTCCGGGCTGGGTCTGAAGGCCAGGCTTCGCGGGTTCAACACCTAGACCGGATTTCGGAACCTCCTCCGTACCAGGAGCACCCAAAGTGGGATTGTTTGCGTGGTCAGGATCAATCGGACTGACGCCGGCTCGATGCGCATCCGTGTCCACACCCAAACCTGGTTTCGAGGGTTCGGGAGAAGGCGACTTGATGTGCGGATCTTCCAGTAACCCGGTTTCGGGTGCTGATCCGCCGCGGTTCGAGTTCGGCGTCAGCGTCCGACCCCTGCCGTAATCGCTTGACGTGCCGGCAAGCCCGGCCCGCCAGGGCTCGTGACTCTCCGGTGGCCGGTACCGATCAGCGTTCTCCCACGGTCGAGGTTCGCCATCCGAGAGCAGGCCATCGTTTTCGACTGCGTCGCGATCTCCCCACGGCCGATACTGATCTGCGAACTGATGTGCTTCGGACACGGTCGCATTTGGGTGGTCGAGCAGATAAGTCAGCTCAGCCAGTTCATGCTCGAGCAGCTGGAGATCAAGCGGAATCTCACGCCCCTCGATCAATCTCAGCCATGACTCCGCGATGAGCGGATCCGCGTCGAAAGTACCTAGCAGCCCACCGCGTTGAGTGAACAGATGTTCCGTGCGCATCAGATGGTTCTTGATGCGCAACAGTTGCTCGTACGCGAATTGGATTGTCCCGGAACGATTCAGGTTGCCCCATATCCGCTGGACATCGGTGTTCAGATGGTCAGCCCGCCACTCCGCGTACATATCTTCGGCCCACGGCCGCCGGACCTCATCGCGCGTGGAAAGCGTGCCATAACGACCACCGAAGGCACCCTCAACTTTGAACACAAGCTCTTCGTCAGGCCTCCACGTCCTGATCAGTCCAGGTTCGGATGTGTATTTCTCAGCAAAGGGATTGAAATCACGCACGCGGTGCGAAATGAGCGGACTGTCAAGCGGGATCGGTCCTCGCGGATTCCACCCCTTCGGAAGTGTGCCATCCTGTGGCCAGTTCTCCGGCAGCAGCCAGTTGACACGTTGCGATTCGGCCTGCTAGAGAAAACCCCGCCCTTCGGAATCGACCTTGTATATACCGTGCTCAATCGTCGGAAGATCCATACGCCCGTCGAAGCGGCCGGTCGTGATATGGCTGTCGATAGCCGTGCCGAGATTCTCCACCTGACGCACCAGAGTCTTGAACATCTTGGCGCGCTGAGGATCGGACAGTTCATACTCGGCAGCTTTCGCATTCAGTATTCTCGGAAGGTTCTTGTCTCGAGCGGCCTCATCGAGAACATATGGCCCTGATGACTGCCTGGTGTACCAGACTCCCCGCCCACGCCCACCACCGTCCCGGATCCACTTACCACCCAAACTGAATTTATCGCCGCCCTTCGCCTCTAGCGTGACCAGAATCAGCTCACCGTTAATCTCGCGCACACCCCAAACATCGATATGGTCTGCGCCCGCCTTCGCGTCTGCGAACAAAACCTCCACATCGTGGCGTATCAGGAAGTCGCTCGCGCCACGGACACCGCTCTCCTCACTGAGATCATTGATCGCGCTCTTGGCTCTCGGAAGACCAAGGATGGTCTGCCTGAGATCGTCGATTGAATCTTGCCAATCGGGATTATCAGCTTCCAGCCCGGCAAGAGTATCTTCTGCTTTGCTCTCACTGTGTATAAGCGCGGACAAGATAACCTCGGTTGCCGATTTGGCGTTCCGCCAACCTTCTGGGTAGCGATCTCGAATCTCGCTGATCTCGGCTGGAGAGTAGGTCAAGCCATGGTCCGCGAAATCGACCAATTCCTGCTTGGCGAGCTCGAGCAGGATGAGCCCATTTTCGGCATCCGCAATAATCCCGTCACGCTTTCCCAGTGCGACTATCTTGATATCCCTGATCTCCTGCGTAATTTCAGGAAGAAGGCCGACATCTCGCTGTCCATCAACAGGAAAGGCATTGACGTTGAGATTAGAATCAACATTGTCGAGAACCGGGGCCCAATAGCCGCCGGGCCTTCTACGGTCGTAGACTACGCCAGCCAGGAACTTCTGACGACCACCAGGAAAGCGCACCGAAGCTGGCTTGCCACCCATATCCCGGCCATTCAAAATTGTACCCGGGAGAAAATACCATAGACTCTCGTCTTTTTTGTAGCGGACGTTGTCCACAAGCCCGGAGGCATCCTCGGACATGTCAATACCTCAGCCAAGTTAATTGGATAATAGGGAGAAATAGACACAAAAATACCCGGTAGCAAGTTGCGCTACCGGGTCGCTCAGTGGCACTACTGTGGGTTAGAACTCCCAGAAGCGCGGAGCGTGTTCGGGCACATCTTTCAATGCTTGGGTTTCACGGCTCACGATGTTGATACGTAACGCTTTCGGAGTCGAAGCCAGAAAGACGACGGCGCGCGGAAAATCCCAGCCGGACTTGGGTTCCCGATCATAAGAGGTTCGAGACGGTGGACCGAAATCTTCGACAAGCCGGGCTTCGATTTCAACAAATCCATCGACGAGGATCGATCCAGCACTCTCGTCGTCCGCCTCCGCGATATCCGAGACCCATACCGATATCTCCCGAATATCGCCGTCATTGAGATACACAAGCGCCTCAGGACGACTGATATCGAGACCCGTAGCCAAGGTGGCACCCTTCGGACGCCGCTCGGACACGTGCCATCCCATCGCCCGGCAGAAATCCGCCAGTTCGGGGACCGTCCATGTCCAGTCGAGCCTCGCAGCAGTTCGGACAATTTCTACCGCGGCATCGGTCTCGGCGTGCATGCCCGAATCGTACTTTCTGTAGTGGGTCGGGGATAGCCGAAGGCGCTCTGGAGCGCCTTCGGTCCGGGAGGGGCAGACCTACATCTGCACCGCGAGGGACATGAGTTCGTCGACGATGTCGGCGACTATGCGCATGGATTGGGCGAAGGGCATGTCGTGGTCTTTGTCGGTACCCAGCGTGATTTGCCATTGGGGGCTGGCGTTTCGGGACCAGGCGAGTTCTAGTTCGGTGACCTGGTCCACGTAGATTTTGCCGGCGGGCATGCCCTTGATGGTGGAACCGACTCGGTCGCCGAGGAAGAAGTGGCCTTGGCCCGCATCGCCGATGAGGTAGGGCTCGCCGTTGGCCACGGTGAGTTTGTGGGTGTGGTGGGTGCGGGTTTTCCACATGCCCTCGCCCAGGGACAGCAGCGCGCCGAGGGTGTAGGCACGGTCGGCGCTGGTTTCGAAGTGTTCGAAGTAGTGCGACCAGCCGGAGGCTTGGGCGCGGTCTACCGCATAGTGGCGCTGCCAGGCGAGCAGGGTGTCGGTGAACAGGGCCATCGCGATGACATTGACGACCTCGGTGGCGCCTTCGGCGAGGGCGGACAGGATCGGACCGGCGAAGGGGACCTCGCCGAGGATGCCGCCCATGAGGAAGCCGACGAACTGGATCGCCGACGAAATCGCCTCGTTCACACCGGGAGCCGAGTGACCACCGGTGACGACCTGGACCGCGCTGGAGGGCTGCACGATGAACTGCGAGGTCTGGATGCCGCAGTGATCGTTCTGCCGATAGACCACCCACGGGTTGGATGGCAGGGTGCCGAGGTAGCCCGGAGTCCGGTATGCCGCAGGGATATTCGGGTCCGGCAGTGGGTGTTCGATCTGGTCGTAGAAGACGCCATCGGCGTTCTTCTCGAAGGTGTCCCACATATGCTGCAGGCCGCCCCATACGTCACCGATGCGTGCGGTGTTGCTGGTGAAGCCCGACTTGTCGACGATATCGACCACCAGACAGCCGTGTCGCAGATTCGCGCCCGGCCAGGGCAGCGGATCGCCGTTCAACCAGCGGCGGGTCTGCACCATGAGCTCACCGGTTTGCAGTGTGCCGGAAGCACATTCGTGCCAGTTCTTGAAGCGCGAGCCGAAGATCGTCCACACCGAGTTGTCCGTGCCGTACGGAGTCGGCTTCACCGCGATCTGCCAGTTGGACATATTGAGATTGCCCCACTGCGCCGAATCCATCGGATCGGACGGCACCGCCCACGAGCTACCTTGCAGGCGAAGCAGATTCATCATCAGTGCGGTCTTGAGCACCCAGATACTCGGACCCGCGAGCATGAACTCGCGCGGGAACTGCACGGCTTCGGGCAGGAATGGGTTGGACCAGCAGATGATGTGCTTGAGCTCCTCATAGGAGTGCAGGAAGCTCAATTCGACCGTGGTGGTGCCCTGTTCGTCGGTCTTGAGGACCGCCTTCTCGAGTCGCCCGTCCCAGCGCGCGCCGTCCTTGTCGACGGTGATGTGAATGTTCTGGGTGGTGCGGCCGGAGCGCGGGTCGTCGTTGTAGATGTCCATGGCCCAGCGGGCCAGGTAGTAGTCGTAGGGCAGCACCAGAACGCCGACGCCGGTGTCGTTGAGCGTCCAGCGGAAGTCGGCGCTGACCTCCGCACCGCTGACCCCACGCAGCACCCAGTTGCCGTCCCATAGGCGGACCAGCGGGCGGGCGTACCGCTGTGTCTTGCGCTGAACCTTGGCCTTCTGTGCGGCGGAATAGATTTGGGGCAGGTCGGTCACATAGGTCACTGCAACCCCCACGGCCGCGACCAGTTACGCGCCTGCACGACCAGCACCGAAGCGCCCGCGGGCGCACCGTCCACCGTCACCGGCAGCGCGGTCGCCGGGGTGTACGGCGGCACCGGGTACATGAAGCTGACGCCGTTCATCTGCGCCCACACCGGAGTGTTGTCCCGCGCGACGATCATCTCCTCCATCGGATCGGTGTCGATGGTCAGATCCTGGCCCGAGTTCACCTGCGGCAGCACGACGGTGCGTGCGGCGAAAGCATCTGCGGCCCATGAGAAGTCGGGCAGAGTCCACTGCCCCGGCGCGGAGCAAACCCAGCGCAGCCACATGGGCTGATCGGTCGGGTTGGAGACCGTCACGGTGCCGGAGCGCGCGGGGTTGGCCCCGGTGGTGTCGGCGGGCGACACCCAGGTCGCCGTCGCATCGCTCTCCACCCACCACGGATTGCCCGCGGTACAGGTCATGACGACCTTGGCCAGTTGCTTGAGATGCGGATCCTTCACCGGCTTGAAGTCCGGCTGTTCCGACATCCGCAGTGCGAGCGACCGCGCACCGAAATCGGTTGTCACGGTGAGCACGCAGTCGCGGTCGTATGCCCACGCCTTGCGCCAGGCACTGTCCACAGCCTCCCAGCTGCGGCCCGCCGACTCGAAGATGTTCACCCCGAACACCAAGTCGCGCTTATTGGTTCGGTAGCCACCGAACGAAGATCCGGTCTGGAACGCCGACTGATTCCAAATGGTCGTCACGGGCGCGTCATACAAACCGCTGGGCGCGGTCCCGAGCTCGACCCCCTCGCGGCCGCGTCCCGGCCCGGCAAGAGTCCACGTCGACCCATCGACTCCCGTCAACGTAATCATGGCAGCATTGGGCGCCACAAGTTCACCTCTGTTTCTGTAGGAAATTCGACTGAAGTGCGACCAGTCGACCGATACGCGGAATCACGCGAAGTCGAAATGCGCCTCTACACATCGAAATCGACACGGCGGCAACATGACTCACTGGTACTGTAAGCCTATCCCGCAGGCCGCGACGAGCTCCGGATTTGCCCAACAGCCGGGTTGTCCGGCCGGGGAAGTGCGCGGCGATACATCCTCACCGCATAGCGATGCGGTGCCCGACATCGATAACGATGCGAGGACCGCAATAGTGTGTTCGCCTACCGCCCGGCGGTACCCGACTCAGCGATGATCGTCCAGCCGCACCTGCGGCGCGATGTTACGCAGGACCGCGGCCAGTTGAGCGGTATCGACTTTCCAGCCGTCGATACCCTTGGCGCACTGCATGAGTCGCTCATCGCGCGCGCTCGCCCGGTAACGCAGCACATTTCCGCCGAGAGTGATTCCGGATCGATCGACGCGCAGCGCAACCTTGTGGGACAGGAAGCCCGCGAGCGCCAGCAGGCCACCAGCCGAACAGGAGCAAAGTGCCGATACGCAACCCCGAGGACATGCCGGGCGTGAGGATCGCACCTGCCACGAACGCCACCGCGATGAGCAGTATGACAATCGTCTTCGGGTTGAAGCCGCAGCGCTCTTCGCAGATCATCCGCATACCCGGCACAGGACCGGACACTCCTGCGCCACAAGTTAACGCGGCCGGGTGACCAAATCAGTCCAGCAGAGCGTGCCGCTGCTCCCAGAGCTTGGCCTTCGCGAATGCCTCATGCACGTCATAGGTCGAAACCCGCACTGTCATGGAGCGATCCACATGCTCACCGCGACCATTCGGGGTGACGCGGACCTTGGTCAGCGCGGCGGCGACCATGGTCTCCATCTGCTGGGTGTACTTCTTCATGTACAGCGGATCGTCGTTGATCGCCTTCAGCAGCGGCCGGTTCACGGACGCCGAGGCAGCGTTGACGACGAATTCGCCATCGGACAGGTACGCGGGGATCTTGTCGCCGATCGACGAACCTGGCCCCCTCACCGCACCGGCTGATATGTCACCACCCGCGGCTCTGTTGAGTGGGTAGTGCTGCTGCATTGTCATCGCATGCGCGACATGATTCGGGTCATCTCGAAAGCTGTAGGACATATCAGTACTGCCGGCCACTCCGGTGACATCAACATCGCCAGTCGTCCCATAATCAATATAATTTCTGCCGACGCCAATCTGATGCGCCATGCGCATAAACTCAGCAGCAGTCAGATCCGCGAGATGCCCGATATTCACTTTTCCATTGAGCTTATAGGTCAGGGGCTGATCATCGAATTTATAGTGATCCCATTCCTTGGCCTGGAAATGAACCTCATAATTATCCGCACCCCCATCGGCACCGCGATGCACCACGATGTATCCGTCCGCGCCCTCATGAAAATGCCCCAGGGCGTGATTGACGTCCGGATTGTCCTCGTTAGCGGTGTCCGCAGGCGTACGGAGCCAATCGACACGCATCGGAATCTTCGTGTCGTATCCAGCCTTCTGATCATGAACGTCCTGTATTGCCCGGTTGACCTTATCGAGAATGCCGTCCTGATGGATCGTCGGATTATTCTGATTCTGCTGGTCCGGTCCGGTGAAATACTCCGGTTCATCCCGAGCATCATCGCCACGATGCGCCACCCAATGCAGGTCTTGGCCGTAGAACAGAGCGCTTCGCCCCCATATCGTGTTGAACACGGCCTCCTGCGTCTCCGCATTCGTCAACTGGAGGGACTTGGAGTTATTGTTCAGGAAGGAATTCATCAAGCGGGCCGACATATTCCAGCCGTGCGCCTTCATATCCGCCTGAATCGACCGACCAGCGATTTCCAACTCCGGTACATAATCCGTGTTCCACCATTGCGACCGATATTTCGGCTGCCCGTGTATGTAGTCGCCGCCGGGCTCCTTGAATCCCGGATGCAATCGATCGTCCTCGTGTGCGGCGTCATCCGGCGTCACGGGAAGACTGCCGAGAACGTTTTGATCGGCCAGGTCGGGAGAGTCTCCGGAATCATTGATGAATCGAATAGGCGATGAGGGCTTGCCGAGTAGCTGACCGAGGATGGCCGAGCCCGCCCCTCCCAGCGTGGACCACCAGTTCGACGGCGCGTGCCCAGCCGATGGTCGGATCGGCGCCGCCGCTTTGGGCGCCGAAGCGGTTACGCGGCGGATATCGCTGGGTGGCATGGTGATTCACTCTTTCGCTCGTCACATGCGCTGATGCATGTGATAACAGTGGGAGTCGAACCGCGAACCGCGAGCCGTTCGGCACGCGGTCACGGACACGGACACGGAGGGCGTTGCATGCGCAGATGGAGACTTGCGGGCCTCGCCGCGGCCTGCGCCACGGGAGTTGTCGCATGGGCGATCGTGACCCATCATCCGGCCGAAACAGCCCAAAGCTTTCAGCCGACATCGGTCACCTTCGTATCCAACGGCGAGGGGTGGTCGATCGGCACCACCACGTCACCATGCTCCGAAAAGCTCTGCGCGACAGTGGAGCACACCATCGATGGCGGCCGAACCTGGAGCGTGCTTCCCGCCCCGCAGCCAGTTGTGAACAACCACGATCGCCCACTCATCCGATTCGCGACCGCTGCCGACGGCTGGGCCACGATAGGTGCGACAAAGTGGGCCACCCATGACGGAGGGTCCACCTGGTCGCCGACCGACTACCCCGGTAACGGAGTAGACACGGTCCGGCCGCTTCCGGTGCCGGCCACTGATTCCGATCAGATCTTCGAAGTATCCGCCGCGACAGCGCCGGGTACCGTGGAAGTCCTCACGAGCCCTGTGACGCAACAACAGTGGACGTCTCGTTTCGCGCTGCACACCGACCTCGGAGGCGCCCGCGAAATTCGATCGTCGGCGAGTGTGGTGCGCAACGGAGACAGCGCCTGGGTGAATGTGGACCGTCAGATTTACATTTCCGGAGCAAACAACGACTCCGCTGGACCATCCACCGGCGCCCGCCTGATGGACGGGAGGTGGGCGGCCTGGACGACCCCGTGCGCCGATATCAATGGGCGATTCGCGGGTATGGCTGCTCCAACACCCCTCGACCTCGTACTGCTCTGCGGCACCCGAGCACCGGTCGACGGTGGCTACCGCCTGTACACGTCGAACGACGGTGGGCTGAGCTATGTCGACCGCGGCGTTGTCGGTGACGGTCACCCGGTTCGGCTCGTCGGCGCGGCCGACCCGAACCGCATAGTGATTTCTGTGAACAATCCGGGCAGCCGTACCCGCCTGCTCACTTCGCAGGATGGTGGTAAAACCTGGTCTCCATCATTCGAATCGTCTTCCGGGACAACCGACTTTCCCGGAATCGGTGATGCCGCCTTCACCAGCTCGACCGACGGCTACGTACTGCAGCTCCAAGAGGACGCGGCACCGATGGCTTCGGGGTTCGCGCCACATAGTCGGCTGCTATTGACCCATGATGCGGGCCGCACCTGGACACCGGCGAAATTCACACGCGGCTGAACCCGAGGATCGCCGCGCGGCTCGGCGTCAGCGCCGAGCCAGTGACGCGTGCATCAGGGCGGTGCGGGACTCGTCCCGAGATATTGTACGGGTGCGGGTCATCTGACTGAGCACGACATTGATCCTTTCATCTCGCAGTACTTGCCGATTCGAGCCGAATAGTCCTCGCGATCCGGCGAGCGGCTGGGTGGGGACGAGCATCGGGGCGGGCGGGAAGTCGGTCATCGGATTGCCTCCGAGCGTCTAGGTGGGAGCGAAACCCTTTGATGCACAGGGTGGTTCGTGGCCTGCCGGGGTTGAGCGGTCACCAGGACCAGTCCTCGTCGGCCTCGGTTACCAGTACTTCCGGGGTGTCCGGCACCGGTGGTGCGGTGAACATGTCGATCAGCGCCTGCATGGATCCGGCCCGGCGTTCCTCGCGGACGATCTCGACCGCGGACAGCGGCCGGGGCAGGGGTCTGACCGTGGGCGGGTCGGAGCCCGCGGCGGCGATGATGGTGGCCTGGACGCCATTGAGGGCATCGATGATCGCCATGAGCATATACGTGTCGAGGGTGTAGCCCTCCGGCCGAGGGCCGGACGGAACATCCTCTTCGTGGTCCTCGCCGAGTTGTTCCTCCGCGTCGAGTCGTTCCTCGGCGAGTTCGTAGTCCATCAGTACCGCGCTGCGGTAGTGGCTCCCGGTCGGCAGACGATCCTTGAACGCCATGATGGTGCGCCAATCGCGGTCGCGAATATCGTTGGGCCCGAAGCAGTCCCGGACGTCGATACCGCGCTCGAGTAGGTCGTAGTCGAGCGCGGCACCGAAACGTTCCCAGAACTCTACGAGCCCTCGGATCCCCCCGGCAGCTCCGCGGAGCCCTGGCCGAACAGGTGGGCGTAGAGATCACGCTGGAAGGCGTACCAGTCGTCGGAAGGGCGGTCCGCGAACAGCTCTTCCACGGCGTCGGCGTGCTCACCGAGGACGATCGTCATCTGCTCGTCGTCATCGCGGGTCGAGCGCAGGGCCTTGAGTTGGCCGCGGGTAACGGGCGGGATGGCGATGTCCGCGGTGAGCTGGTACGCGGCCCGGCGGCGGGCCGAAAGCTCCTGCTGGAGCTCATAGAACCTGCCGACGCCCTCGTTGTCGGCTGCGGGGGTTTGCTTCTCGGGTGTAGCCACTTTCACTTCTCTCCGGTTGTGTTGGGACTATTTGTGTTTCAGGAACGCTTGCGCGACTTCGCCGGGACGGCAGCGGTTTCCACAGCCTCGACCGGACGGTGACCGCGCGAGAAGACGGCATTCATGTAGGCCGTGGCGTTGGGTACGAGGTACTCGCGCTCGCCGTCGGTCATGGCGACGGGGAAATGGGCAGGAATGGCGGACATGGTGACCCGATTTCTTCTCCGGATGAAGGACGAAAGGAAGTGTGGACGCGTGCCGCGACCGGAGAAGCACGGCACGCGTCCACGTTTGGGGACCCTGGCTAGGCGACGGAGATGGTGCCGGTGGCGGTGGTCGCCGTGGAGGCGGGCCAGCCGGCCGGAGCGGTGAACGAGATGTCGATGACGCCGGAGCCCGTGGTGGAAGTCGGGGTGACGACACCGGTCGAGCTGATATTCACCGAGGTGGTCAGACCGGTGCCCTTGGTAAAGGTCAGCATGTTCGGAGCGATGACGCCACCGAACTGGTCGGTCACGACCAGCTGCAGCGCCTGGTTGCTGCCCATGGTCAGCGTCTGCGCGCCGGCCGGAGCGACATTCAGCGCCGAGACCAGGTACGGCATGCCGCTGGCCGCGACCAGCTTCTGCCAGCCCGCACCGGCGTAGGAATGCGCGACCGCGAAACCCGCGACATCATCCTTGAACGCGACCATGGTCAGCTTGTTCGACAGGACGCCGGTCGGAACCCACTGCTCCCCACCGAACTTCGAGACCGCGACCTTCGGCAGCACCTTGATGACGTAGGTCGGCAGCGCGTCGTTACCGTCCTTGCCGATCACGATGGCCGAGTAGTAGGTGATGTTCTCGGCGGACGGCTGGGCGAACCACACCTCACCATTGGTGGAACTCGGCGTCATCGCCGACAGGGCAGCGCTGGTGGTCAGCTGCAGGTTCAGCGCAGTGGCGTTCTGCTGCGGCTCGAATTCGAGAGTGGTGATGTCGCTGGTGATGTCGTTGCGGACAGCCTGGAGCTCACCGTAGGACTCGATCGGCGCGGCGGTGATGCCACGCGAGAACGCGATACCGGTCTTCTTGTCGATCAGGCCGATCGACTGGAAGGCGGCGGGCAGGGCCTGCAGATTGCCCGCGGCATCGGTGAATCCGCCGAGCGGGGCCTGGGTGCCGTAGGGCGCGAGGAACACGGCGGCATCGAGCGGCTTGAGCAGCAGCGAACGCTGGGCAGCCTTCAACGCCGTCAAGGTAGTGGCAGTCAATGTGTCTCCATTTCGAAGGCCCGGCGAGCCGGGCGGGATTGCGAAGAAGGCGCCCGTGGGTGGGCACCGTGAAACGGCCCCCGGCGGAAGGGGGACGACCGACACCTGCGCGGCAGGATCGGCGAGTATGCGGGCGATGCGCGGAGCGGTTACGAATCCCGCTGTGCGGTACCGGATTTCACTTGTACGGGAAGGCCAGGATGGCGTCGTTGCGCCGATCCCGCGCCAGGGTCTCGTACGGGGCCAGGTCCATCACAATGCTGAAAGCCTTGTTCACCTGGACGTTCTCACCCAGTGCCGTGGTCGGCACGGTGAGCATGGGCGTGGTGAACTTGGTGATGTCACGCCCGGCGTTCTGCAGGGCGTTCCAGGCCAGCTGGCTGATATCGGGCGGGTTCTGCTGACCGTTCGCGGGGCTGCCATCACCCGGGTTGTCACTATTCTGAGCGTCGGCATTGTTGTTGCCGGCCAAGGCTTTCTGCACCTGCTCGGAAACGGCGGAGAACACCTTGCCGCCGACATAACTCTTCAGCGGGTTCAAGAAGTTGAACAGCGTGCCGGTGCGAGTGGTAGACAGCGGTCCGTCATTGCCGTAAACGTGCGGATCGAGGTTCGGGATGCGGCCCTTGATCCGCAGAATCTTACCCGCGGTGCTGCCGAGGTTCTGAAATGGCGAGGCGACCTTCTTGAAGGTCTCCCATCCGACGAAGAGCTCGGGATTGAGTATTTCGACGGCCTTTTCGATGCCCTGGAAGGCGCTCTCACCGAGAGCCCTGGACATACCGTTCAAGAAGGACGAGCCGGATACACCGTCGAGGGCGAACATACCGTTGTACAGCGACTCACCGGGGCGCTCGGCGGATTGATCCTCGGCGGGATCCTCGGAGTGGTCTGACACGAGGCGATCTCGTTCCTACTGTCGCCGAGCTTCGATGCTGAAGGCGAGGTCGACCATCTGGTTGAGAGGGTCCAGGTCGGGGACCTCGGTCAGCCCGCGGCTGCGGCGCAGGATGGGGGCGTGGAATTTCGGCTCACTGGAGGTGATCTCCTCGACGTAGTCGATGAGAACACCGTCGGTGGTGGTGGCGGCCGGTGCGCACAGCACCGCGTCGCGCACCCTGATCGCCAGGTTTTGCGCCTGCAGGCGGTCGGTGCCGAAAACGACGATCTGCACCTGGGCCTTGTAGGTGATGGCGTTGACGTCGAGGACGCCGCCGGTCTTACGGACCCAGATCAGCGGCAGCACGATCTGGGCAGCGGTCTGCGGGAGAGCGGGCACGGTCGCCGCGATCGGGTTGAGCAGATCGCAGAGGAACTGTTCGAAGTCCGGGAACTCACCGCGCTGCAGGGTGGTCACTCCGCCTCCTCGGTTACGGATAGGACGCGCACCTCGCAGGTCAATGTACCTGTGGGCGTGGAGTTTTCGGACTCGCTGGCGTCATGGTGCGGCATGGATATCTCCGGTTCGGGGATGTGAGCGGACTACAGGCCCAGCAGCGGCAGAACCAGCGGAATGAGGTCGCCGATCAGCTTGACGATGTCTTCGATAACGGTGAGCACAGAGATCACCCCCTTCTAAATATTTGGTGTGGCACAACGCTTTTCGCTGCGCTCAGCGTATTCTCGGCACTGTGGCCGGCCCGCGGAAGTGACCAACTTTCTCACGGACCGATCCGATCAGGACTGGCCGGTCTCGTGCACACGCAGTACATCGCCTATGCGATAGACGGTTTCGGTGCAGCACGCGGGCAAGCGCGGCACGGGCGCGACACGGCAAGGCGGAAAACTAACATCGAAAACCTTATGTTGCAAGCAATCAGTTTGCCATTTCACCTGATTACGCACACTTACCGACCAATTTAATGTATGCAACTTGCTGAATCCGGTTGTAGCCTCTGGAGCGTGTCAACGTCACCGGCCAACGCAGCCAATTCCGTTCAGCCCCCTTGCCTCGGCCTGTCGGGCTTCGTCGAACCCGCGTACCCGCTCGACTGGGATCGACTGCCCGCCACGGCCGCGGCCCAGCGCGTGTGTCTTACCGAGTGCCCCCGCGAGCGTTTTCGCGCCTGCGCCCAGGACGCACTCCGCGCGGGCACCCTCATCGACGACGAAAACCCTTCCGTCGCCAACGGTGTGGTGATGGCCGGGGTGGTCTGCCGGGGCGACACCATTACCCGTCGCCGCCTGCAGCTGGCACTCGGCGAGGAGGTCAAGGTGCGAGTGCGTCCCGACCGCTGCCTGGGTTGCCGACGGCCCATGACAACGCGGCGACGCAAGCAACCCGGCTATGTGGTGCACGAATCCGACGGCCGCTGCGGTGGGTGCAAGCGCGCGGAGCAGCGCGCCGCCTGAGCTTAATCAGCGCGAATTACGTTGCGTCACTTCAAGGTCGCGTGCATGAGGTACACGTTGTAGCTGTTCCACGCCGACATCGTGAAATACAGATCCTTACCGGTCGACCACGGATGGATGAAGCCGCCGTACGCAGTCGGATAGTCCTGCGTACTGAGCAGCGGCACCGGCTCGGTCCACACGCCCTGCGGATCCACGGCGGTGCGCAGCACGATCTGCCCGCGCATCACATCGAGATACACCATCTGCCACTGCCCGGAGTCCTGGTCGTAGCGCACGGACAGCTCGCTCGCGGTCCCGGAAACCAAAGGGGTGGCAAGCAATTCGTTCGCGCCATCGGCGGGCACCCAGGTGCCGTCGACCCAGTACTGGTACGCGGACTTGTTGAGCACCTGCGCGGCCGGCACCCGCGCCAGGCCGATCACGCCGAGCCGGCCGTTGGGCGTGCCGAACATGTACACGTAATCACCGTGCGGCACCATGGTCGCGACCTGGAACCGCCCGACCCCGAAAAGGTTGTCCCAGCGCGCCCATTGCGATTTGGTCCAGGTACGGCCATCATCATCGGACCAGGCGATGCCGCCCAGATTCGTCCACCACATACCTGGGATACGACTCCAGTGGTTGATCGACATATAGGTCAGGTATTGCCGGTCGCCGATGGCGAATCCCGAAGTGGGAATGGTGGTGTGCTCGAAATTCTTGATCTTGCGGCTGTCCAGGATCTCCGCGGCATGACAGCGCCGGTCCTGCACGAAATCGTCCAGGACGAGTCCTTTGGAGAGATCCCGTTCGCTGCTGTAGGCGATGACATTGCTGCGCCATTCCTGCTCATCGGTTCCGGCACCGGTGGGCTTCCATCCCTTGCCGAAGGTGTCGCCGAAGACGACGGCTACTTGACCGGGCTTGCTCTCCCACATCAGGCCGAGGTCGGTACCATCGACGGACCAGCGCATATCTGTGCGATTGAGCGAGCCGTGCCCGGTCACCTGATCGACCAATTGGACCGAATCCACCTGTGGCGCCGCGATCGGCGCGGCGGCGGGCGCGGGTGCGGGCGGTTGCGGATCCGCACTCGGCGCGGGCTGCGGAACAGGACCGTCGCCGCCCGGAACCGGAATGGGAATCGGTTCGGATTCGGGCTGCACCTCGATACGCGGCAGTGACAACCCGCTACCGGTATCACCCGGCGGCGAGGCCGGATCCGGAGCCGGATTGTCCCGAACCTCCGGGCACGGATTGGCGCATGGGTCCGAGGGCAGTGCGGCGGAGTCGATTCGAGTGTTGTCAGGTTTGGGTCCGGGCACCTGAACGAAGACCACTTGCGGCACCGGAACCGGGATCTTGATGGTGGCGTCCTGCTGCGGCTGCACCGGGTCAGGATTCGGCTGCCGGGCCAACGGGTCGAATCCCGTTTCACCACAGCTGTTAACGGGTGGCGGCGCCCACGGATAGGCGGGGGCGGCGTGTGCGGGACTCGCGGGAAGCAATACGGCACCGAGCGTCAGGACACCCGAAATCGCCAGCGTGACAGAGATTTCAGAGTGCGCCAGCGCACGGCGATGCCGAAATCTCATGGTGATGATTCCCCCTCTTCCAGTACCGAACCGCATCACTGTAGCGGCCCGATGTCGAATCCGCTTGCCGCCGAACAGGAAAGAGAAATGCCCCGCCCTCGGACCGCTAGAAATCCGAGGGCGGGGCCGCGCCCTGCTACCGCGTCGCCTGCAACCGCACGGGGTGGCGTGAAAGGCGGGAGACGGAACGGGAGGGGCGAGTAACCGGTGAATATCGCTGCGGCCGAGGCCGTCTTGCGTATTTCCGACGATCACAGCCTATCCTCCGGCGCGTTCCGATCTTGTTCAGTTGACCAACACATTCACGCCCGTCCGCCGAGTGAATTCTCGGCGATGAACGGGTAAATAGGTCTTACAGACAAAACGGACAAAACGAACATTGAAGATTGTGTCGTACCTGATCAGACGGGCCGGCCTCGATGACCGGTACCCGCCACCGTCAATCGCAATAGGATCGTGAATGATGTTTGCATGTCCGGTGATTCGCGGCTGCCGCAATGGCGTTGTACGCGAGTTTCGAATCGAGAGACAGGAATCCGCGTGCCCGAGGAGTTCGACGAAGCACTGGAAGCGGCCCGGGCCGAATGGGCCACCGAACATGACGTTCCCCCCGAGTACCGCGGCGATCTCGCCGCGGCGACCACGGTGCTGCCGGGATACAGATGTGTCGATCTCTCGGATCTGTCGAGCCACGACCTCCGGCTGGTCGACGAAATACTCGGCAAATATCGGTCCAAGCGCCGCGCGTTGTCACGCTATCGCCGACGGCAGCCGCTCTGGTAGTTCCTCGTGGGCGTTGAGGATATCGGCGAGCCGCTCGCAGTAACCGTCCCGCTGATAGGCCAGGTTGTGTTGACCGCCGGATAGATAGCCCTCCATCGAAGCCGCGGCCGCTTCCCACATCCGCCAGGTTCGCACCGGACGCGTCCACCCGTCCCGCCGAGTCGGCTGCCAACGATTCACACGCAAACGATCGACCATTGCCCGAGTCCAGCCACCGAACTCCGCGAAACTGAAGGCGGACAACGTATCGGCGAGCGTACGCAACGGCGAATCCGCCGGGCATGAGGTGATGCAGTCGGCGGGATTGGCCACCTCCCAGGTCGGAATGCAGTCCGGCCACGGTTCACGCTGACCGTTGATGCCGAATCCCACCGGATTCGGGTCGATCGAATCACCCTCCCGGCGAAGCGGATTCGCGATATTGGCGGCCCACGCGATATCGCAGTCCGCGTATTCGCCGCGAGCCTTGGCCTCGAGGAATCGCGTGACGACCTCCGCGCCGAGGCTGTATCCGAGCAATCCGGCCCGGTTCGGGGTGGCGCGGACAGCCGCCGCCAGTGCCCGCACACCGGTGTCGATGGATTGTTCCTCCGAACAACCGTCCAGGCCGTACTGGGGATTGGCCGGACCGATGCTCGCGGGATAGTCGACCTCGGGGCCGATCGAATACTTGGCGGGGTCCAGTCGGCCGGTGACAGCGGTGAGCAGGTTGCCGGGCGCGCCCAGCCGCTCGCCGGTGCCCCGGCAGCTCAGAACGGTGATCATGCGAATCCCTCGGGTCGGTCGATGGCGTCGACCCGAGGGGCCGCGAATCTGTGAGTGGCAATGCGGCAAGGCTCGTCCCGCTGATCCTGCTGGTGAGCCGGGGGCGTGCCGCGATTACCACTCGTCAGCCGTTTCCCGTCAGCACGGATACACCGTGGTGATTGTTCGAATTCGACTGCGGCACAAGGCTATCAGCGATTTCCCGAGGATCTTCGAAACGCCCAACGGCGCCGAGTCGCGCGGCGAGATCGATGCGGACGCGCCGACGGTGTTCGGCGCTGGAGCCGGGGCCGCGGGTCGCCAGAATCTCGGCCGCGGGCAAAGGCCCGTGCCCGCCCGGGCGCGCGGTCCGGATCAGATAGGTGAGATGTCCGGGCGCGATACGGGGCAGGGTTTCGTCCGGGCGCAGCGGACGGTTGTAGTAGCGCCGGACCGCCGCGCAGGCCGCGTCGAAATTCCAGTGCGCGTCCCGGGCGGCGAAACCCCATGCGGCCCGGGTACATACGTCGTTCGCGAAGCGGTTGTCGTAGCCGGCAATCAGTGAGATGAGTGCAATGACCTCCGACTCCGCCAACATTAGGTGCCCCACTCCGCCGAAGTGGATTCGAATGGATTTCCCAACAGGGTCAGGGGCATTGCCTCGGAGTCGAGCAGGGCCACCCCGGCGGTCATCGCGATATCCCGGGTCTGCTCGCGGGTGCGGGCGATATGGAAGTCCGCGGCGGCCTGCTGGTGTTGTCGCTCCCGGGCCGTCATCCAGCCACCGGCCGGGCGCGTGCGCGACTCGGCGGAGCGGCGCATCCAATTACGCCAGGTGGCAGGCCAATCGACCATGGCGCGACCGGTGGCGCGGTAGTAGTCAGCGAATTTGCGGTGCTCGGCGGGTAGATCGATATCGGGACATTCGGCCCGCATGGTTTCCACCAGCGCGGTATCGGGCCGCCACCCGGAGGGAAGGACGGTGGCACGGCGGCGAGCGGGCGGCGGCCCGGGATTCTCGTCTGTTTCATCGAAAGCCGTTGCGGGCAGCACGGATTCGTCGAAGGGATTCGGCAGGGCGGCGGGATCGGCCGAGGGCCGCCGCAAGAGCGCCAGTACCCGATGCGCGCGAGGTTCGGCCACCGACCAGCAGGCCAATTCGGGCAAACGCGCACGCAGCCTGCGCAATTCGTGCACCACGACGGCCTGCAGCGTGGGCGAACTGATATCGGCGTAGTCATTGACCACCCCGATCGCGCCATTGACCGATCGCATGATGCCGTCATGCTTGATATGGGTGCGAACCAGGATCTCCTCGGTGTCGATATCGACCACGACGAACTGTCTCTCCACCAATTCCGCCGCGGCCGCGAGGACGTGCCGCGCGGTGGAGCCTCGCGTTTTCGAGGCCAATCGGGCGGGATGCCAGTCCGTCACACCGCATTTCGACAGCCGGGGATGCGCCAGCAGGCGCAGATAGAGATGCTGGGCGGACTCGCTGAGCTCACTCCAGTCCTCATCGGCCCAGATGTCGATACGAAGTTTGGCGTATTCACGCGGCATGGCCGAATCCCCGCGCGGCATCGGGATTGAACCGCACCAGCACCACCCCACCACGCACCTCGGCCTCGAATCCGGAGCCGAATGCTGCCGCGCGACCGGTTCGAATTCGATGCTTGGTCGAGTGCGGATAACGCGTGGGCCACGGATACCGCGCCCAGCGCCCCGGGTTGGCGCGCAGCACATCCGCGAACTCACGGTTCGCCCGTTCCCTGGCACGGGTTACTGGAGCGGGCACCTCGTCGACAAACACAACCATGGGATGACTTTCTGTGGAGGAACCGGTAAGCCCAGGGAAAAAGGCTGTCCCACAAGCAGACTCGGTAGGTAGAGCGTTTCGAGAACGGTGCAGACGCTACACATCGTTACAAGTCGTTGCAACCAATAGAAGGAGAAAGTAGTGCGCATGCGTGCGTAAACGAGAATTGGGTGGTGGAATTTGCATACATCGGTACACATCCGGAGCCTCGACAGAGGCTCCGGGTTTTCGTTGTACGGCTTATGTATACGGAAGGGGGTGATGTAGGGACTGCCCCCAGCCCCTACGGAAGCTTCCCCGGTAGGGCTATGGGTAGGGGGTGACGAAGGCGCTGCCCACTCCCAGCGAACCGCACGAATCACCTGCTACCGGCGAGTTGCCCAGACAACCAAGGGCTGGCCGGTGATGAGACCAATCGTGTTATAGTGCGTGCAGAAGGGGCTAATTACAACCAACTACCTAGCATCGGATCATGCCCATGAGCAGACGACGGAGCGCGCCGGTTCCACCGGAGGTCAGCGAGGCCCTGCGCGAGGCCCGGGAACGCCGGATCCTGTCCCGGGAGAAGGCAGCCCAACTCGCCAACATCAGTACCAGCCTCTGGACTCAGATCGAGAACGGCGTCCAGTACAAGAACGACCGCAAGGTGCAGACGAGCACGACGGCCGATACGTTGCAATCAATGGCGGAGGCGGTCGGGCTCGACCCACAGGTAGTACTGGTTCAGGTCGGGCTGGAGGCTCCTCGGGAAACCACACCCACCCCACCTGCTCCGGCACCCAAGGGCGGCATCGTCGACCTTTCCGGTTTGTCCGAGTACGACCTGCATCTCGTGGCGGGCTACGTCGCCGGACTCAAGGCCCGATACACACGATGACGGATTCGAAGCTCCGTCTCGCAAACTCAGCCGCGAGGTCGGAGCCGTGGCAGCAGTGGCGCGGGCGGTGCTTCGACCCATACGCAGGTGATATCGGACGGAATCGTCTCAGAGCTCGCCCAGGACATGCGGTCCAGATGACTGGGGTGAATCAACCGGCGCTCGGACTGTTTGAGATTGAGCAGGCGATGCGTCAGCATCGGCACACTGACACCCAGCCTGGTCGCACAGAGTTCGATCGACCGAAATCGGGCCACCGCCTCCTGCAGATTCTCGATGGGAATCGAGCGACGAGCGACGAGATCGTGCACGGCCTGCTCCACCTTGATCCGCGGCATGCGGCCCAATCTGGTCCGTCGGACCAGCCAACTGTTCTCGAGAATGGCGTGGGCGAGACCGTGCGCGACCGCCTCGTTGTGCTTGATCGGCGGCAAGTCCGCCTGCACGATCACCGATCGAATATCGGGCACCCACATCACAATCGGCTCGATCGACGGCAAGGTGCGAACGTGAATACCGAGGTCGATGGCTTCTTCGCTAGCGTCATAACCTAACGGCTGGGACATCCCCGCATTCCACCCTGTTCATTCACCGCGCTCCTGCCTTCGTCGATCGGTCTCTGCTCCTCCTTGGAGAGCGCAACTGCCCGATATCGCGGACATCGCCATGTGCCCAGCTGTCTGGCCACAGAGAAACCGTACAGGCGATCAGCTCCCGGCATCCAAACGGGGCGGCCTTACCACACCCTGCCCTACCCACCGGTACCCCCTGCGACACAGCCGGATTCGGCTCAGGAGTGCGGCGGGAACTGGCCGTTGGCGGTGATGGTAGTGCCGTTGAGGGTGAAGGTGACGACGCTGGGGCCGCCCTGCGGGCAGCACATCGGGTCGTTGCCGACGGTCCAGCGATAGGTGAGGGAGATGCTGGTGCGGGTGTGCGCGGTCAACATGGTGAACATGTAGGGGTCGGAGGTGGTGGTGCCGAGGTAGGTGCCGCCGGTGAAGAACAGGACCTGGGTATAAGGGTGATTGGTGTTGGTATCGGCCATCATCCAGGACAGCAGGCCGTCGCAGCCCGCGCTGATCGGATCGTTGCTGGTCTGCCCGACGGACCAGGTGCCGATGGGGGCGGCGGGGAGTTTGGCCAGGGCGGATTGCGCGAGGACGGAATTCGGATCGAAGCACAGGCCGTTGCCGCTGCCGTTCGGGGCGCCGCGCTGCTCGGCGACGGGGACCACGGCGCTCGTCGGGGTGGCCTGCGGGGTCGACGAGGTTGCCGTGCAACCCGTCGAGATCATCCCGAGAGTCGCCGCGAGGACGCCCGCTGCGGTGAGCCGGGCCGTACCGAAGATGCTTCGAGTTCGCGCCACGTGGTAGAGATCGTGAGCGCTTTCGATTGTGTTAACGCAGGTAGGCGGGGGTGCGGATGTCCGAGGTCGCGGATACGGGTGCGGTGTCGTTGAATCGTCTGCGCGGACGGTGGTTTCGTCGCCGTCCCGCGAATGAACGGAGACGGGTATGACGGGCGAGGGTGCCGGACGTTTCGATGGCCGGGTCGCGGTGGTGACCGGAGCGTCGTCGGGGCTGGGACAGGCCGTGGCGCGGTCACTGCGGGCGGGCGGGGCGAAGGTATTCGGTGTCGGGCGGGACAAGGACCGGCTCAACGCCACCCTCGATGGCCCCGAAACCGATTGGCTGGCAGCTGATCTCACCGATCCGGCCGCGAGCACGCTGGTGATCGACGCCTGCGTCGAGCGGTTCGGCGGCATCGACATCCTGGTGAACGCGGCCGGTGCGCACACCATGCGGCACACCGCGCAGACCACCGACGCCGACTGGCAGCACGACCTCGCCGTCAACCTGAACGCGCCATTCTTCCTCTCCCGCGCCGCCCTCCCCCACCTGCTCGAACGACAGGGCAACATAGTCAATGTCGCCTCCATCGCGGGCCTCGAAGGCCAGGCCTACTCGGCCGCCTACTGCGCCGCCAAGCACGGCCTCATCGGCCTCACCCGCGCCATGGCCCTGGAATTCGACAGTCGCGGCATCCGCATCAACGCCGTCTGCCCCGGCGGTATGACCACCCCACTGCTACAGAACTTCACCTTCCCCGAGGACCCCGACTACACCCTCATCATGAAGACCGCCGCCGCCCGCGGCCTCATGGATCCCATCCAGGTAGCCAACGTCATCACCTTCCTGTGCTCCCCCGAAGCCTCCGCCGTCCACGGCGCCGTCTACACCGTCGACAACGGCAAAATGGCCCTCTGAACCGGCGGTCACCGGCCCGCTTCGAAACAGCGAAAGCCCCGACAGGGCAGGGGCTTTCGACAGGGTGCCGCTACTTCTGAGCCGAAAGGCCGCTCAGCAGACCACCGATCACCGGAATCGAATTCGCGCTACCCGTGCCACCCGTGGCCGCGCCACACGTAGTTCCGGAGGGAGCGGTCTGGACGACGTTGACCGTCGGCCCGTTCTCACCGAAATACGCCGGACCCGTAGTCGTATTGTTGGGCCACGCGCTGA
Organism: Nocardia sp. NBC_01503; assembly: GCF_036327755.1. Classification (NCBI taxonomy): domain Bacteria; kingdom Bacillati; phylum Actinomycetota; class Actinomycetes; order Mycobacteriales; family Nocardiaceae; genus Nocardia; species Nocardia sp. NBC_01503. The sequence continues at coordinate 3,643,300 of NZ_CP109596.1, read as the reverse complement.
CCATCACCTGCCCCGGCGCGGTCGGCGTCCAGGACGCGACGACATCCTTGCCCGCGACGTACGGCACCGTCGTGAAGGTGGTGAACGTCGAGCCCCCCACCGCCGAAGTCCGGAACACGAACTCGGTGTCCAGGGGAACATTCCCGATCAACACCGCGGCGTCGGAGGCCGGCAGTGTCACGGTGTAGGTCGACCCCACACAGTAGGCCGAGGACGACCTAATGCTCATATCCGCCGATGCGGTCGTAGCCGAGACGATGGTGGCCACCCCCATCGCCGCCACCGCGGCGATACCGACGGTCGAACGAGCAAAGACTGGCATTTTCATGCTCCACTCCCCAATTTTCCGAAAGTCCCTCTGCAGCAAGGGGACTCACGCGGCCTATCGCAAGTGACCGACACGCATTTCAGAGTGATGTCGGGCAGCTCTATCCGGGGTGCGGTGCGTTGGCGATCCGGCTGTCAGATTTCGTTGATGAGTCCGGCAACGAAAGAACACTTCAGGCTTCGCCCGCGGTGCCGACGAGTTTGGGCCAGTTGCGGTGGTTGGGGTCGATGACGATGGAGTGGGCGTGGACGTGGCCGCCGCCTGGTAGCGGTCGCGCGTCGGTGAGGTGGTTGGGGTCGGTGCCGGGTTCGTGGATGTGTAGGAGCGGTTCGTTGTCGCGGCGCGGCCAGCAGACCAGTGCGATCACGATGCCCAGCGCGGCCAGGACCGCGAGAACTGCCCAGGTGGTGGTGAATCCGGTGGTGGTGGCCAGCCAGCCGGTGATCGGATAGACCAGCAGCCAGCAGGCATGGGACAGCGAGAATTGCGCGGCGAACAGGGCGGGCCGATCCTCGGCACTGCTGGAGCGGCGCAACACCCGCCCGGTGGGGGTCAGGACCAGACCGGTGCCCATACCGATGGTCGCCCAGATCGGGAACAGGACCGGCCAACGCCAATCTCCGGTCACGGCGGTCGATGACGTCAGTGCGGCCACGATCGCGGTGAGCAGTACGCCCGCCCCGGTGAGCATGAGGGTGCGTTCACCGATTCGTTCCAGCAGCCGTGGCACCGACAGCGCCACCGTGATCACGCCGAGTCCGTTGGCGGCCAGCAGCCACGCCACATCGGATTCGGAACGGCCCAGGGTCTGCTGAACCAGGTTGACCGTATTGACCATGACAATCGAACCAACCGCTGCCACAACAAGATTCAGCCCCTGCAAGCCGCGCAGGCGTGGGGTCGCGGCGAAGATCCGCACCCCCGACAGGATCCGGTCGAGCACGACCGGATTCCCGGCCCGCCGCACGGCGTCGGGAATCCGACTCGATACCACCAGCGCCGCGGAGACCAGGAAACCCGCCGCGGTGCCGGTGAACAACCAGTGAAAGGACACGACCCCGATCAGCACGGCCGCCAGCAGCGGGCTCAGCAGCGATTCCAGGCTGGAAGCCAGTTGCGAGTACGACAGCGCCCGGGTGTAATCGCGTTCGTCAGGCAGGATATCGGGCAACACCGCCTGGAAAGTCGGGGTGAACGCCGCCGAGGCGGACTGCAGGATCGCGATCAGCACATAGATCTGCCAGATCTGGTCGATGAACGGCAGCATCAACACGATCGAGGCGCGCACCAGATCGAGCCCGACCAGCGCCTGCCGCCGGGGCACCCGGTCGGCCCAGGCACCGGCCAAAGGCGCGATGAGGACATAGGCGACCATCTTGATCGTCAGCGCCGTGCCCAGCACCGCGCCCGCGCGGGGGCCCGCCAGCTGATAGGCGAGGAGACCGAGCGCGACGGTGGTCAACCCGTTGCCGAACAGTGCCACCAGCTGCGCACCGAACAGATGCCGGTAGTCACGGTGGGCGAACAGCGCCACCGGCGATACCGGGGGCGCGGATTGCGGAGAGGTCACCCCCCGATAATACGTGCACAAGTGCGCACACAAAGGCGGGAGGTCGTGGGCCAGCCAGCACAGCTCGAGGCGCCGGTGGCGAGCCGCCGCAGCACGAGACCCGTTGCCACGCAGCGCGAATTGTTGTGGGCGTACTGAATCCGCGCCGGGTCTCGGCGCGCCGAATTCGAATCCGACCTGGACGTTTACCGGAGCCGTCGGTGCCCCCGGGGTGGCACGGACAGCATCGACAACCACCCGGCCCCGTGGTGAGCTGCGGATTTCCGCAGATATCGCAGTAGTGCGGCGTATCCGTCGCCGGTCCGGCAGTTGAGGAACAGCGGACGGCCCGATCCCCTCCGCGCGGCGAAGGCCTCGCTGGCTGTCAGGGCATCGACACGCCAATCAGCAAGTGGCTGTGGCCCCTTAGTCGAGGAAGCCGCGACTTCGCAGTGCGATGATCCCCGTATCCGTGGATAGCCGATCGGCTCGATTCGCAGCCAGTGCTCCGGTAGTATGCATTTCGTTGGCTAATAGCCAATAAAATGCATACTCCCCGAGAGAGTGGTGCTAGTGGCTGAGCGTCGCAGTACCTTGCTGCCCAGTGAACTCTGGCGGGCACCGCTTCGAACCGTGCGGCCGCAGGACCTCGCTGATGTCTACGCTCAACCGCCGTCCGAGGTCGCGCGGCTCGTCGATCGGGGCGTGCTGCACCGTGTTGCGCACGGCTACTACATCATCATCCCGCCGGACTACATCGGCCGGACCTGGCTCCCCGTCCTCGAGGCGGCCGCTGCGGGAATTGCGTCTTCGATTTATGGTGCGGATCAGGCCATTGTCATGGGCATCAGTGCGGCACGCATGCTGGGAGCCGTACCTCGCGCACTGGCGACCGCGGTGGTTGCGGTTCCGAGCCAGCACCGGCCGATCGCGCTGACCGACCGCGCGGCGCAGGTTCGGTTCGTCCGTCGTGATACCGACGCACTCGATGCCGAGCGCGTCGAAACGCCACTGGGCCCGACACTTGTCACTACTCCGGAACAGACCCTGCTCGATCTAGCCCGGCGCCCAGAGCTGGGCAACGCCGAAGCGGAGGTTCGTTCAGCGATCAGGACGCTGTACCAACGTAGCGATTCGTCGAGACTTACGCAGCTCGCTGCGGATCAGCGTTTGGGCGCGGCGCTTCGACGTGCGAAAGGCTGGGCGAGCCATGAGCATTGACGAACGTGACAGTGTCGCAATTCAATTCGGCGTCGCCCCGGAGCAGGTCGAGCGCGACCACCTGATCTCCCATCTGCTGGCGGCACTCAGCCGAGGGTTCGGCGACCGGCTGCACTTCATCGGCGGAACCGCTCTTGCCCGTACGCATCTGGTGAACGGCAGGCTCAGCGAAGACATCGATCTGGTTGCACTGGACAACAGGACGGTACTGGCGGCCGAACTCGACGCCGCTCTGCCGCGATCGGCCGCGCGGACATATGGTCGGCTGGAATGGGCACCGCCGCTGAGCGAGGTCCCGGACACCGAGGCCGCTAATCTTCGCTCCGCATCCGGTGCGTCTGTCAAGATCCAGTTGCTGTCGGCCCAGGGCCGAACGGTGTGGCCAACCGAACTCCGCAGTCTCGAACAGCGATACAGCGACGCGCCACCGGCCGAGTTGTTCGTGCCTACATTGCCGGCCTTTGCGGCAGGGAAGACCGCGACGTGGCACGACCGACGCGCACCACGCGACCTTTGGGATCTTTGGGCGCTGAACGGCATGGGCGCGATCGACGACGCCGCAGGAGCGTTGTATCGCAAGCACGGTCCGACCAACCGGCTTCCCACCCCGCAATTGTTCGATCATGCGCCCGATGACGACGACTGGAATACACAATTGGCCGGGCAGACACGGTTGACGATCAGCGCCGAGAACGCGCTGGCCACGGTTCGAGATTCATGGGCGCGTATCGCGGAGCGACTCGAGTAGCCGCGCATGCATTGGCGACGACCTCGACGATCTCCTCGTCACTCAACCCGGCTTCCCGTGCGGCGGCGGACTGCGCGTCGTCGACGCTGGTTCCACCGACGCAGAGTCGACGCGCAGTTCGACGGAACGCACTGATCTACCGCTGAGCGCGCTATTCGAACCGCCCACGCGCCACGCCCGAAGATCTACGGGCCGAGCCATCACGGGCAGCCAACAATGCGCGCTCATGGCGAGTTCCGGATGCATGGTCGGCCTGCATGCGTGGGAGGGGGTCAGGAGCTGATTTCGCGCTACCAGGGAAGCAAGATTTCGGGTTGGGCCAGGGTGGTGATCGCCTCGATGACACCGGTGCCGTTCCGATTGAACGCAGAGTCGAAGAAGGTACGCAAGTAGATTCGTTGCAGTTCGACCGAGCGCTGGGGGTCGATCCTGCCGACCGCTTTGGTATTGGTGTCAGCCGGAAGCAGTCCGGCAGCAGCCAGTTGCGGCAGGATCGTCTGCTGGTCGCAGAATGACATGTGCTCTGTGCCCGATACTCGCAGGGGCAGCTTCATACCGGTGTTGCTGGGCCAGTACGGTTCCCAGCCGGGTTTGCCGTACCACGGCGAGGCACCACCGGCAAGCATGAGCAGTGGCTTGTCGGTCCCCTCGGTAGCAACCGATCCCAGGATCGGCCCGTCCAGATTGACGCCGACACGGATCCTGGGCTCATCGTGCAAGGCTTGGACGGTAGTCGAGCCGCCGAGCGAGTGTCCGAACATCCCCACCTTCGCCATGTCCAGACTCCCCGCCAATCCTGCGGGCAGTCTCCCAGCGGTCTGTGATCCCTGCCCGGTGGTGGCCGCTGAGAGTTCGTCGAGCACGAAGCGCGTATCGGCCACTCGGGTGGGCAGCAGTACATCCCGCAACACCTCTTGCGGCGAATCGAGCGGGACAACCGTGCGTTCGACCTGTCCGTCCGGGAAGTGGACCGAGAAGGCCTCGTGCGTGTGGTTGATCGCGACCACAACATAGCCGTGGCTGGCGAGATCCTCGGCTTGAGCGGTACTCCATCCGGTTGTGTCACCCATGCCTGGGGAGTTCAGCAACACCGGGAACCGGCTATCTCCTTCGCGCGCCGGCCGGTTCACGTAGCTGTGGCTGGAACCGAGAGTCCAACTGTCTGGGCGTACACCGAGTTCGGTGAGGTAAGCGGCTTGCTCCTCCCGCCCGCCCGCGGGCATCCACGCTGCAGAGGCGGCAGCGCCCGCGTCCTGAGCTGGATACCAGATCTGAACCAGCAGTTCCCGAGGACCGTCGTCCCACGGGTCGTTTCGATCCGGATCTGTGAGGTGAAGTTCGGTCATACCGACTGGGTTCTCGCCGGTAGGGGCGGGCAGGGACACGACCGCAGTATCGGCTGATGCCGGTGCTGGCGCAGCATGCGCCGCGACGGCGCCGGTGGAGGTCATCCACACCGCCGCGACAATGATCGCAATCCGTCGTAGATCCTTGCGCGCCAACACAACCCCCGAGTTCATCCCCGCCAACGAACAGCCACCCTACAGAACCACCATCGCGGCTGGTTGTCGACCTGAGACCGACCACCTCGCTTCACTAAAACGGCGAACCGAAGTTGCATAGCGGCCATCACAGTGGAGCCACTTCACTACACAGGCGCATACCGCGCTGATCAGAGCGGTATGCGCCTGTGTAGTGCGCGATTCCAGCACCTGAGAGGCGGCGCGCCTACGTATCGCGGCAGCAGGGATTCCGACCTACCGTTTGCAGCCGCAGTGGGAACACATATCAGCTTGGGCTCTGAAACATTGGACCGGAAGGCGTTGATATGAAGAGGAGTCCTCTAGCCGTTGCGGTAGCGACCGGAATCGCCTTGGCGCTCAGTGTGACCGCATGCGCCAGCGATTCCCACGAGGTAGGTGGCCAGCCGGCGGACGTGCGTCAAGCTGTCGGAAAGAGCTTTGTTGGCCGAACCGTACTTTCAGTGCGAACGTCGGACAAGATCGTGATCGACGGGCGCGACGTTGCCGCGCAGCTCAAACTGACAGACGAGCAACCCGCAAGGCCGGTAGGCGATGACTGGAACATCGTCGCGAACTGCACAGATGTCGTCAACGGAACGCTGGTCGCCGCTGTCGTGACCGGAGCCGAATGGGAACGGCTTGTCAATCGCGATGGCGTCGCAGCAGTGATGGAAAATCCACCCATGCAACTCCTCGACTGCCCATAGGCCCGAAGGACTTGCGCCACGAACATCCTGATCTGCCTGCGGGCTCAGGCGGTCATAGAACCGGCCAGCGGGGAGACCGGAGGCGGGGCAGTCACAGTTATGCGGATTCATGCGGACCGAGTAGGTCCCATCGATTTCCCGCGATGTCGTTGAATACGGCGACCTGGCCGTAGGGCTCGGTGCGAGGCTCGGTTACGAACTTCACCCCGGCTTCGGCCATCCGCCGGTAGGCCGCCACGAAGTCGGTAACTCGTAGAAAGAAGCCGACCCGGCCAGCGAACTGGTCACCGATAACGAGGCGTTGCTTTTCTCCGTCTGCTTGTGCGAGCAGAATTCCCGTTGCCGTGCCGGGTGGGCGAACGACAACCCACCGTTTGGGACGTCCGTCGTTGGTGAGTGACGGCGAGTCTTCGATGAGATCGAAACCGAGTGTCTCAACGAAGAATTCGATGGCCGAGTCGTACTCCTCGACGATGATCGCAATCAGCTCTAGATGCACTGAGGGAGCCTATGGCCTGGCCTCCCCGAGTGTCCGGATATGCCGCTTACGGGTCGGTTCGCAATGGTGGATCGTCCGGCTGGAAGGTCAACGCCCCGAGATGATCTCGGGGCGTTGGTGTGTCCGGAGCGTCCGCAACTGCTTGCGGGTTCAGGCGGCCTGGTTGTGTTGCGAGACCGTCCAATTCGCTGGTAACACATGCCGCCGCAAGTCACCTGGACATCAGAATCGCACCTCTAACGACGATGGCTGTGTGAGCATCTACCGCTCAGCGGACGTCCTGTATGCCGAGTTGAGCGCATTCGTCGAGTTTTGACCTGCCCCGAGCATTCGAAGACTCCGACGTGGGAGTCATCGACGTGGACATGTAATCGACGTGATCGTTGCGAATTATTCGCTAGTAGAAGGCTTCCCGTCCTGACACGGCGAGCAAACCCAGAACCAGGACTCTCTTGCAAGGGCGAATACGTGTCAGTGCCCCGACGTACGATGGCGTCGCTCGGAGGTTGCCGGGCAAGACACCTTGGTGCGAGGAGCCATTCGTTGAGCGCGAACCAGTATCGAAGCCAGCTGACGAACAAGCGCAAGCAGCGCGTCGACGCCGAGAAGAAGGCCGGTGAGTTCCGGACCAAGGAGTCGAAGAAGCGCGCAGAAGCCGCAGCGGCGCGACTGGCAGCCTCGAAGACCAAGAGCGAGTCGACCGTGAAATCCAAACTCCGCGAGGCTGAGCGCAAGGACAAAGAGACCGAAACCGCTGGGAAGGAAGCTGGCCGGTGGCAGCTGAGGGCCAGCGGCTATGCCAAGAGCGAGGCCGAGCTCCAGGGGAAGCTCGCCAAGGCGGAGAAGTCCGAAGCCGACGCCGCCGAGGTCAAGCGCAAACGAGAGGAGCAGCGGGCTCAGCGTCTCGCCGCCGGCCAGCGGGCGGAGCTCGAGTCCCGGGTGGCGACTACTGAATCCGCGGTTGAGCATGTGCTTCGCCAGCTGCCGGCACCCCAGCCCGAGAAGCTGCGAGTGTTGATCCTCGGGGCCGCGGGAGAGGGCGATCTCCGAGTGGGCCGCGAGCAGAAGCGGATCCGTGCGGCCGTCGAGTCAGCTCTTAATCGCTATCAGATCGAGTTCGATGTTCGTCCAGCGGCAACTCCAGCGGACCTGCTCGACGGGATCACCAAGTTCCGTCCTCATGTGGTTCACTTCTCCGGTCATAGCGATGACGATTTTCTTGTGTTCGAACAGGACACTGACGATCCCAATTCGGGCATGGATGTCTCCGCTGGTGCGTTCGCCCGTGCGATCCAGGCGACCGACACTCCGCCGCTGCTGGTGTTGCTGAACTCGTGCAACTCCGCAGCGCAGATCGATGACCTTGTGGCCGGGGTGGTGCCGAGCGCAACTAATCAAGGGGAGCTCTGTCGGTTGTGCCCCCGGTGGGGTTCGAACCCACACTGTGCGGATTTTAAGTCCGCTGCCTCTGCCAATTGGGCTACGGGGGCGTTGGGTCAGACTACCGAGCCGTACGGTCGTGCCGTAATCAACCCGAGGGTGAATTTCTCGGGGATGGCAGGCGGGCGTCGCTGAGCAGCGGATTTCGACTTGGATTATCGATTGAAATCATGTGCGGGCGGCGGATGAGCTGGCCGCGAACGCCATTGCGGGGAATGTGGATGTGGGGATTCTTTCGCGAGCTGAGTTAACCGCTCCCCCAGCAGAATTCGAAAGCGGCCCGTCCCCCACCGGAGACGGGCCGCGTTTGCCGATCAGGGGGTCAGTGCACGCCCTCCATATGACGGCTCACCCAGGGGGCGATGGCCCAGACCACGGCGCCCACCGCGATGGTGACCAGGCCGGTGATACCGAAGTAGGCGAGTTCGTGGGAGGGGTCGTAGAACTTGGACAGCACGCCGGACATGGAGGTGCCGATGCCGACCGAGAAGAAGTACAGGGCCATCATCTGGGCGCGGAAGGCGTTGGGGGCCAGCTTGGTGGTGACCGCCAGGCCGATCGGCGAGAGCAGCAACTCGGAGATGGCGAAGCCGCCCAGTACCGCGAAGACGAACAGGATCGGGACCGTCTTGCCCTCGGTGCCGGAGAAGAGCGCGAAGAGCATGAAGGCCGCACCCATGCCGAGCACGCCGAGCGCGAACTTGCGCGGGGTGCTCGGGGCGCGATTGCCCAGGCGCGTCCACATGATCGCGAAGAGCGGGGAGAGCGCGATGATCCACACCGGCTCCATCGAACCGATCCAGTTAGAGGGCGCGGTCCAGCCGAAGACATCCCAGTTGATGCGCTCATCGGAGTAGACCGCGAGCACGGTGAAGATCTGCTGGAACAGCGACCAGAACACCGCGTTGGCGATGAACAGCGGAATGAAGGCGCGCACCCGAACGCGTTCGACGGCATCGACTTTCGGGCTGGTGAGCATGATGTAGAAGTAGGCGATCGAGGCCACCGCGATGACGCCGGTGGTGACGTCGGGCAGATTCGACAGGGTGAGCAGACCGGTCAGCGCCGCCACCGCGACCAGCACCGCGAAAGCGCCGACGAACGCCACGGTCTTGGGAATCGCGGTGCGCGGCAGCGGATTCGGCACCTCGCGGCCGTGCCCGCCGAGATTGCGGCGGAATACCACGTACTGGGTCAGGCCCAAAGCCATACCGATGGCGGCCGCGCCGAAGCCGTAATGGAAGCCGACATGATCCTGCAGCAGACCGGTGATCAGCGGACCCGCGAACGCGCCGAGATTGATGCCCAGATAGAACAGCGTGAAGCCGCCGTCCGCGCGAGCATCACCCTTCGAGTAGAGCGTGCCCAGCAGCGAGGACGCATTGGCCTTGAGCGCGCCCGAGCCCAGCGCGACGAGCACCAGACCCACACCCACACCGGGCAGCCCGGGAATCACGGCCAGCGCGATATGGCCCGCCATGACGACCACGCCACCGTAGAAGACGGTGCGCTCCATACCCAGCACCCGGTCCGCGATCCAGCCGCCGAGCACGGTGGAGAGGTACACCAGACCGCCGTACGCGCCGACAATGCCGGTCGCGGTGGACTTCTCCAGTCCCAGACCGCCCTCGGAGGCGGTGTAGTAGAGGTAGTAGCCCAGGATCGTGAGCATGCCGTAGAACGAGAAACGTTCCCACAACTCGACGCCGAAAAGATTCGCGAGACCGATGGGATGTCCGAACAAGGTCCGTTCGGAGACCGGTTTCGCATGCTGGGCTACTTCTGACATAGAGCAGACCTTCCCATATGGGGCAATCTGACAGCAACCTCAACTGTTGACCTGCGTCACAAATTCGAGGCGAACGCACTGGTAGAAGCGCGCTCCACAAGAACCTTCAGTTTGCCAGGGAATCACCCCGAGCCGACGGATCAGGCGATGGAGAGGGCGATTCCATCCAGGATGTCGTGCTCACTGACGATCAACTCGGAGATTCCGGCGCGGCGGGCCAGCTCGTCGGCGAGCACCTCGGCGATCACCGCACCACCGCCGATGACATCGACCCGGCCGGGATGCATGGGACCCAGCGCGGCCCGCTCATCGTGATCCATATTGATGAGACGATCGCAGACCTTGCGCAGCTCGGTCAGCGACAGGCGGGTGAGATGCACTCGCTCCGAATCGTATTCGGGCAGGTCCAGGGCTACCGCCGCGAGCGTTGTCATGGTTCCGGCGACACCGACCCAGGTCTGCGCGCGCTCGACCGGTACCACGCCGAAAGCCTGCGCCAGGCGCTCGGAGGCGAAGAAGCGGGCCGAGGCGACCTCTTCGCGGGTGGGCGGATTGCCATGCAGGCAGCGCTCGGTAATGCGCACGCAGCCGATATCGGCGGAGTACGCCGACTGCACGCCAGCACTGTCCCCGAGCACCACTTCGGTGGAACCGCCACCCAGGTCCACGACCACGAAAGGTCCTGCCTCACTGGACAATTCGCCGACAGCGCCGGCGAAGGAGAGGCGTGCCTCCTCGTCACCGGTAATGACCTCGGCCCGCGCGCCCTCGACCGCGCGGCCCAATTCGGCCGCGGTCATGGTGAAGAAATCCTCGCGATTGCTCGCGTCGCGGGCGGCGGAGGTGGCGGTCATGCGCACCCGAGTCACCCCGGCCTCGATCATGAGATCCACGTAGTCGGCCAGTGCGACCCGCGTCCGCTCGATGGCTTCCGGAGCGAACGCACCGGTGGCGTCGACGCCCTGCCCGAGACGCACAATGCGCATCTCGCGGTGCACGTCGGTCAGCCGCGGCGCCGCTTCGGTCCCGTCCCGAACGACATCGGCGATCAGTAGTCGAATGGAATTCGTACCGCAGTCGACCGCGGCAATCCGGTCACTCATGCTGTTTCCTCTCGGCACCAGCTGGGACGCTGGGCGGTGACGCGGGCGCAGTGCGACGCCTCCCGGGCCCGCACCCTCACGCCTCGCCCGCCGAACGCGGCTCATGCTGCTCGTATTTCGGCCAGTCTGCCGGAATCGCGGTGCCGCGCAAGCCATGCTCCGCGGCCAGCGCGACCGCCTCATCGCCCAGCGGATTCACCCCGGGCCCCTTGGCCAGCGAATGCGCGATCAGCACATGCAGGCACTTCACTCGATCCGGCATACCACCACCGGCGAAATCGGTACCCAGATCCTCGATGGCATTGCGCTCGGCCAGATAGCTGTCGTACGCCGCGCGGTACCCGGCCGCCAATTCGGCGTCCCGGGTGAGCCGTTCGGTCATCTCGCGCATGATGCCGGTGGTCTCCAACCGGCTGGCCTCGGCGGTCAGCCGCGGATCGGTCAGGTAGTAGAGCGTCGGAAACGGGGTGCCGTCGGGCAGTTTCGGCTGCGTCTTCACCACGGCGGGCAACCCGTCCGGGGTGTGGTACGCGATCTCCAGTACGCCGCGCGGCTCACGCCCCAGTTGTTTGGCGACGATCTCGAGATCCCGCTCGCTGGGTGTGCGGTGGCTCTCGAACGCTGTCACCTGGGTTGTCCTTCCTCGACTGGGGCGGGCGGATTCGATGCGGGCGGCACCGGATTCGCGGGTGGGGCGGTACTGGGCTGCGGCAGCGAGATACTGCGCCACAGCTCGGTGTACCAGGGGTCCGGTTCGCGCGTCTTGACGGGCGCGGCCGGTACCGCGGGCTGTTCGATACCGGGCACCTGCACGATGTACGGGGTTTCACCGGGCATCACCACGCGCAACCGGTCCCGGGCCTCAGCCTTGATATAGGCCGGATCCTGTTGTTGCACACGACGATCGCGCAGGCGGGCGACATCGTCCTGGAGTTGTTCGCGCTGGGCGGCGAGGGAGGCGGCCTCGGCGCGCTGGCTGAAGTAGGTGCGCAGCGGTACCGCCAGGGTGAGCGCCAATCCGCAGAGCACCGCGGCCAGCAGGATCGCGCGACCGGTGGACAGGCCCAGGATCTTGCGTTCATGCCGATCGGATTTGGCCCGCGCGGAACGCTTGGCGGTGGCGGCGCCGGCGGCCGAACGGCGTTTGCCGCTTCCGCTCGCCGAGCGCGATTCGGTGCGCTTGGCCGTGGTGCGCGGTTTCGCCGCACCGGACCTCGACTTCGCCGCACCCGCCCGAGGTTTGGCGGTACGCGACGGGCGGCGGTCACCGCGTCCTGCCGGACTGGTTCCGCGCGCCCGTCGCTCCGTCATCTCACACCTCGAAACTCAGCTGTTGGAATGCCCAACTCTCGGGGGCTCTCAGGGGCTTCGCCCCTGAAACCCCTACCCCCGTCCGTCAGGGCCGGAGGTACCGATTATTCAGCCTTCGAACGCGAAACGCGGGAAGGCGACATCACCGGCGTAGCGCGCCGAGTCGCCGAGCGCGTCTTCGATGCGCAGCAGCTGGTTGTACTTGGCAACCCGCTCCGAGCGAGCCGGGGCGCCGGTCTTGATCTGACCGGAGCCGACGGCCACCGCGAGATCGGCGATGGTGGTGTCCTCGGTCTCGCCGGACCGATGGCTCATCATCGTCTTGTAGCCGTTGCGGTGCGCCAGGTCGACCGCGTCCAGGGTCTCGGTCAGGGTGCCGATCTGGTTGACCTTCACCAGGAGTGCGTTGGCCGCGCCCTTGGCGATGCCCTCCTCCAAGCGCTCCGGGTTGGTGACGAACAGGTCGTCGCCGACCAGCTGCACCTTGTCACCGATGGAATCGGTGAGCGCGACCCAGCCGTCCCAGTCGTCCTCGGACAGCGGATCCTCGATCGAGACGATCGGGTACGCCGAGAGCAGTTCGGCGTAGAAGTCGTTCATTTCGGCGGCGCTGCGGACACTGCCCTCGAACTTGTAACCCGAACCGGTGGTGTAGAACTCGGTCGCGGCGACATCGAGCGCGAGCGCCACATCGGTGCCGAGCTTGTAGCCCGCCTTGTCGATGGCGATGGCGATCAGATCCAGCGCGGCCTTGGTGCCGGCGACATCGGGGGCGAAGCCGCCCTCATCACCGAGACCGGTGGACAGGCCCTGGGCCTTGAGCACCGACTTGAGCGAGTGGTAGACCTCGGTACCCCAGCGCAGCGCCTCCTTGAAGGTGGGCGCGCCGATGGGGGCGATCATGAACTCCTGGACATCGACACCGGTATCGGCGTGCGCGCCACCATTGAGGATGTTCATCATGGGGACCGGCAGCACATGGGCGTTCGGGCCGCCCACGTAGCGGAACAGCTCCAGGCCCGAGGATTCGGCGGCGGCGCGGGCCACGGCCAGCGAAACACCCAGCAGCGCATTGGCTCCCAGACGCGACTTGTCCGGGGTGCCGTCCAGATCCAGCAGGGTCTGGTCGACGGTGCGCTGCTCGACGGCGTCGAGACCGATCACGGCCGGTGCGATCTCGTCGAGGACACCCTCGACGGCCTTCTGCACGCCCTTGCCGTTGTAACGGTCGCCGCCATCACGCAGTTCGACGGCCTCATGCTCACCGGTGGAGGCGCCGGACGGCACGGCCGCGCGAGTGAGGGTGCCGTCGTCGAGAGCGATCTCGACCTCGACAGTGGGGTTGCCACGCGAATCCAGGATCTCGCGAGCTCCGACCTGTTCGATGATGGCCACGAAACGACACTCCTTCGGCTGCTGACACGGCAGGTCGCACGGCATTCCCGTGCTGAGGCGAGCCTACTGGGTCTTTTGCCCTCCGCTTCGCTCCGGGCGGGTTCGCGGCCTTGAAGTCCCGGTTCTTCCCTCCCTCCGCTCCTCCGCTGCGCTCCCCCGCTCCACTCAGTCCAGAACCGGGACCGGCCGCGAACCTCGCAGGTTGGGCGGGTGGACTCGGGGCTTGGAATCAGGCCTCGCGGCCGACGCTGTAGGCGGCGGCTCGGTAGCGGACCTTGTTCATGTAGGCAGCGGATTGGTTGTAGGTCATCAGGGCCTGTTGCCAGCCGGGGGCGCCGGTGAGGTCGCCGCCGCTGGCACAGAGGTAACGGGCGGCGGTGAGGGCGGCGTCGTCGATATTGTCCGAATCGGCTATGCCGTCGCCGTTGGCATCCACGCCCCAGTGCTGCCAGGTTTCGGGGATGAATTGGAAGGGGCCCATGGCTCGGTCGTAGACCGGATCGCCGTCGTATTTACCTTGATCGGTGTCCGGAATGTGCGCGACATCCGGACCGCCGTCCAGCGCGATACCGCGGATCGGCGGTGAAACCTTGCCGTCGGCGGCCACTTTCGCACCGTGATAGGTGCCGTGCCGGCTCTCGACGCTGGCGATGCCCGCGATGGTGGTCCAGCCGATACCGCACTCGGGGCGGGAACGGGCCAGGACCGCGGCGGCATACCCGTACGCCTCCAGGGCCACCTGGGAGATGCCCAGTACGTCCGATTGCTCCTTCGCCCAGGTACTGAGCTGAATCGCACTGCGCCCCGGGGCATCCAGATCGATGACCGGGAGCGGTGCACCGGCGCCGGGCGGCATGGAGTCCGGTACAGGGGTGAGATTCGTTGTGCCGCAACCGGTCAGCAGTACGAGAGCGATCGCCGTGCCCAATAGGCCGACGCGGGTCACGGTGGAGCCGACATCGGCTTTGCGGGGACGCACCCTTCTCATCATCCAGATAGTTCGCTGTTCCAGCCATGAACGTGAACGGCCGCTTGCTCGAGTCGCTCGGATCGATACGCGTCGGTTACCCTCGCCGCTGACCTTTGATACCTCTCAGCTATCTTCGCAACACGCCCTTTAGGTAAGCCTTGCCAAATTTAGCGCTGCCCACTAACTTCCCACGGGTATCAAGAAACACCACGTCACCTCAGAGGCCAGGAAGGCACCCCCTTGGTGAAAAGCGTTCTCTCCGAACGTAAGACGTTTCACCCTTCAGAACTCGAACGACGCGAACTGCCACCGGAGGCCGGAGCCGCGGTTCGCGCCCTGGCAAATGAGATCGCCGTCACAGTCGGACCTAGCCAGGCGATTGCCACCACTCTCGGCGATCCGACCCTGCTGGACCACATCGACACCCGCTACATCGAATTACCCGAGGCAGTGCACCAGGCCATGCGCGCACCCGGCACCGTCGCGGGGGTGACGGTCATCGGACAGCTACCGCTCAGCGATGCCGAACTCGGACAGACACCGGTCGACTGGCGACAGGCCGCGGCATGGGCAGGAGACCCCGGGCGTGCATCGTCCAGCTTCGCCCTCGACATCACCATGCTGCTGCTCGCACGTTGCGCCGGAGAGCCTTTCGGATGGGAAGGCCAGCAGGGCGGGCGGCTCGTCAACAATATTGTCCCCACACCCGGACACGAGCAGGAACAATCCGGCGCCAGCAGCACCGTACTGCTGTGCCCGCATACCGAGGATGCCTTCCACCCCGGACGAGCCAACCTCCTGATGCTCGGATGTCTGCGCAATCCGAACCGGGTCGGCACCACCGTCTCATCGGTGCGGCGAGTGGAACTCGATGCGGCACAGCGGAATCTACTCAGCGTGCGGCGCCTGCCCATCCTGCCGGACGTCTCCTACGGCACCGACTTCCCCCGGGACCCCGCTCCCCCGGTCGCCACGCTCGGCGACGACGACGGACAGCTCACCCTGCGCTTCGATCCCGCGTACACCCCCCTCGACACCGCGGATCACGAATACCGCGCCGCCTATGACCATTTGGCCACGGAACTCGAAAGGGTTTGCATCACCGCCGCTTTGGGTCCCGGAGAACTACTACTGGTGGACAATGACGTTGTGGTGCACGGACGAGTGCCGTTCACCCCCCGCTACGACGGCACCGACCGCTGGCTCAAGCGCGTGAACATCAGGCTGCCCCGGCGCAGTCGTGCCGCGACCGAAGCCGAGGAGAACGGGTACGGCCAGCGGGTGGTGACGCCTTTCCGCACGATCGATCCGAGGTAGCCACAAGTGAGTGCCCGACCGACCCCGCTGCGTGTGCTCAGTCGCAGTGACCTGGCCAGTGTCCCGATCAGCCCCGCCGAAGTGGTGCGCGCCGTCGAGGACGCGTATCTCGCCTTCGCGGCGGGAGATTCGGACAATCCGCGCAAGCTCAGCGTCGCTCACCCCGACGGCTGGTCGGTGGCCTACGCCATGCTCGGCCGGGACGGGCGACGGCGCGTGGTGGCCATGAAGACCTCGTACAAATTCGATCCACATCACGATCGATCCACCAAGCGGTATTACACCACCATCACGCTGTACGACGACGCCACCGGTATGCCGCTGGCCATGATGGACTGCGCGCGCGTCGGCGCGCTGCGCACGCCGGCGGTCTCGGCACTGCTGGTGCGCGAGACCGCGCGGCCCGGCGCGCGCAGCGTGCTACTCATCGGCACCGGCACCCAGGGGCGAAATGCCCTGCCGCACTTGCTCGCCGCGAATCCGTATCTGAATCGGCTGATGCTCTACGGCACCCATCCCGAGGGTTTGGCGGCGGTGCGTCAGCAACTGCTGCACCATCATCCGCAGGCCGAACTGGAGTTGGTCAGCGATCCCGGCGCCGCCGCCCGCGGCGCCGACATCATTCTGGCTACCGCTGGACCCGGCACCAAGGTGGCGATCGAGGCCGATGATCTCGCACCCGGCACTACCGTGGTGCTGGTCGGATACGGCCTGGCCCCCTCCACTCTCGCCGATGCCGATCGCGTAATCGCAACCAGCGCCGAGCAAATGGCGCTCACCGGCACCGATATGGCGGGTCCCGACGGTCGACTACGCAGGGTCGACGCCGAACTGCCACAAATTCTCAACCGCCGCGCCGTCGGCCGAACATCCGACGACGAACGCATCTTCGTCTACAACAGCGGCCTGGTTCTCACCGACATCGCCGTCGCACATGCCCTGGCCACCAGGGCTATCGCCGAGGGTCGTGGGACAGAGGTACCGCTATGGGACTGAACATCGATGAAGGGACATCGCACTGACTCCCACCACGAAATCCCTGACCTTGCCGCCCGGTCTATCCGAGATCACCGCCACTCCTATGCCCGCCTACCGCGACGACTGGGAAGAGCGCCTGCTGGCGGACCCGGAACTCCTGCTTCGCATGTCCGAGGCCATCGACGGGCCATTCCACATCCTCTATCCGGCCCGGGTGGCCGAAAACATCGAGGGATTCCGAAGCGTATTCACGCGCAAGGGCGTGGACGGCGTCATCTATTACGGCAAGAAGGCCAACAAATCCGCGAGCGTGGTGCAGGCATGCGCGAGCACCGGCGTCGGTGTCGACGTCTCCAGCGTTGGCGAATTCGACGCCACACTGCACGAAGGGATCCGCGGCGAGCACATCGTGGTGACCGGTCCGGCCAAATCCGAGGCCTTACTGACGCTGGCCGCACGCCACCGGGCACTCATCGCGATCGACGAACTCGCCGAACTGAGCCGCCTGACCGCCATCGGCATTCCCGCTCGGGTGCTACTACGTGTGCTCCCGACCGGAAGCAACAGTCGGTTCGGGATGACGAGGGAAGAACTGAACGAGGCGCTGGATCGTATCGATGCCGAGTTGATCCGGTTGGAAGGCTTCAGCTTTCACCTGAGCGGCTACCGGATCGAGCCGCGCGCGGAGCTGGCGGCCGACCTGATCGGATGGTGCGGACGAGCGCGCGCACTGGGCCTTCCCGCGAATACGATCTCCATCGGCGGCGGCTTCGGCGTGGACTACGTGCCCGCCGAGGCTTGGAAAACCTTCCTGGGTGGCGTCAATCCGCGCTGGTTCCATGGCGATCAAGCGCCCACGACCGACTACTACCCCTACCACTTCCCGCACGCCGGTCCCGCGATGCTCGCAGCCGTACTCGAGCACCAAGGGTTGGCGGATAGCCTGCGCACCAATAACATCCGGCTCGTGATCGAACCCGGTCGGGCGCTGCTGGACCAGGCCGGATGCACGGTGTTCCAGGTTCAGGGTGCGAAAACCCGTCAGGCGCACGGCCTTCCCTACCGATTGCTGACGGTGAACGGCACCAGCTTCAGCCTCTCCGAACAGTGGTTCGACAGCGAATTCCTGCCGGATCCGGCGCTCTGGCCGAACCTGCCCGGTGACCTCACCCCGACCTGTGTGGGCAGTTCATCCTGCCTCGACGACGATATGCTCAGCCGGCGTCGCATCCCACTTCCACGCGCCGCGCTATTGGGCGATCTCCTCGTCTACCCCAATACGGCCGGTTATCAAATGGACAGCAATGAGTCGTCGTTCCATCAGCTACCGCTCCCGCCGAAGGTCATCGCGGTCCGGTCGGACGACGGCCGCTACCGGTTTGCCATCGATGGAAGGTACTTCGAGTGGAGCCTCGACTCGCCGTCTCCACCTAACACGCGCATGACGTATCAGCGCATTTCAGCCATTGTGAAGAGGCTGGGAATTTCCCGGTATTAGAGTACCTCTGAGTTCTGCTCCAGGGCACGGAACAGGACAAATAAACCTTCCCTCAACAAGGAGATCCTTAAATGCCGGGTGTCACGAACCGCGTGACAGACCTTATTGGCAGCACCCCCCTCTTCGAGCTGGCAGCCACGGACACCGGCACACGGCTGTTCCTGAAGCTCGAGAACATGAATCCCACGGGTGCCGCGAAAATTCGAATGGCCAGGGCCATGGTCGATGATGCCGAGGCGCGTGGAGTGCTTCGGCCCGGCGGGCACATCATCGAATCCACCTCCGGGAATACCGGTTTGGGGCTGGCGGTTATCGCGGCCGAACGCGGGTATCGCTTCACCGCGGTGGTCGATCACCATGCCTGCCGCGACAAACTTCGGACAATGAAGGCAATGGGCGCGGAACTGGTATTCGCATCCAAGGACGATGACGAAACGCTCTCCACCTCGGCCCGCGAGGAACTGGCCGAGAAATTGGCGCGCGTGGAATGCGAGGCGGCGCGGAGCGCGGGGCTCGAGCCGAACACGTACTTCACCGAACAGCACAATAATGACGCGAATCCGCTGGGTTACTACGCCCTCGCCGATGAATTGCTTGCCGATCTCGGACGGGTCGACGTGCTGATCTCCGCCGTCGGCACCGGTGGTTCACTCTTCGGCACCGGCCGACGACTGCGCGACCGCGGAGTCGAACTGCTCATGTATGGAGTGGAACCGGTGGGATCCATAGCCTTCGGTGGTCCGGCGGGTCCGTACTGGCAGTCGGGCACCGGTACCCCGGAGGGCGCTGATCCCGGCAAAACGGTGGACGAGGATCTGAGCCTGCTCGAGGACGGTGTGAAGGTCTCCGATGTGGAGGCCTTCGCCACCGCACGCGTGGTCGCCGCGAAGCTGGGGCTGATGATCGGCGGCTCCGCGGGCGGGTCCGTCTTCGCGGCGCTGCGGCGGATGGACGAATTCCCGGCCGGATCCACGGTGGTCACCATTATCGGCGACGGCGGCGAGAAGTACCTCGACACCGTCTTCGACGACGAATGGATGAGCGACCGGGATCTCCTCGATGCGGAGACCGAGAGTGCGGTCGCCGAAATGCTGGACCGCTACTCACCGGCGCGCTGCGCCACACCGGAATCCGACGAACTCTCGCGCGGCGCGGAGACGCACACCATCCTGCTGGCGTCGGACGGGCAGCCGGACACCGAACCCACGACCGGCACCCAAGCCGCCGAATTCGCCGAAAGTTCGGCGATCACCGAGCTCCCCGCGGCGAACCCGAGTTCGCTGGAGGCTGCCGAGCTGTCCGGCATCACCGAATACCGGACTCCTATCGAATCGTCCGACGTCACCGACAACTTCTTCGAAGATCACGAATTCGGAACGGCCACCGCAGTTTCCGCCGGGGCCGCGGGCAAATGAGTCTCGGCCACCGGCGATCCGATGTTGGGCGGCAAGCGCCGAGAGGGGGAGCGCTTTATTCGCTGGCCACGCCCATCGCGCTGACTCAACTCGCGCAGGTGGCGGTGTCCACCACCAATATCGCGTTGATGGGGACGCTCGGGGTGCGGCAGGTGGCGGCGGGTGGGCTGGCGCTGGTGTTGTTCAACCAGATTCGGACCATGTGCGTCGGGCTGATCACCGGGACCGGTAATCAGGTGGCGACCGTGGTCAGTCGCGGCCAGCGCGGTGGGGTGGGCGTCGAGCGGGAAGTTCGGGAGGTGGTGCGGGGCAGTTTCCTGATCGCGACCATTGCCGGATTACTCGGGGGCGCACTGCTTATCGGGCTCGGGTGGGCCCTGCGGTGGCTCGGGCAGGATGCGGCGGTGTTGGCGGAGGCACGGCCGATGATGGTCGCGCTCGCCCCCGGGCTGTTGCCCTGCTTGTGGTTTCAGGTGTTGCGGCAGTATTCGGTGGGGATGCAACGGCCGCAGGCGCTATTGCTGGTGACGCTGGGGTCGGTGGCCTTGAATGCCGGGCTGGCGCTGACGTTCATGCACGGCTGGCTGTTCCTGCCGGAGCTGGGGCTGACCGGGATCGGCGTGGCCGCCTCGCTGGTCTTCCTGATCACCTTCGGGGTGTTCTGGGCCATGGTGCGCCGGGATACGAAACTCGGTGCGACACTGCCGGTTCGGATGTGGCCGGTGCAGTGGGCCACGGTGCGCGACGAGCTGCGGCTGGGAACGCCGATCGCGCTCACCTACGGGTCCGAGGCGGGCATGTTCTCGGTGTTGGCGCTGGTCATGGGCAGTCTCGGGGCGGCGGCGCTGGCGGCGCACAATGTCGTCTATCAGATCGTGTACATCGTGTTCCAAGTGGCGATCGGGCTCTCGCACGGTGCGTCGATCCTGGTGAGCAAGGCCGTCGCGCGCGAGGAGTATCAGCACGCGCGGTCGGTGGCGTGGCTGGCGCTGCGCTTCGCGGGCATCATCGCGGCGGTCACCGGCATCGTCTATGTGGCCGCACCGGATTGGGTGCTGCACCCCTTCCTGAACGACGCCGATGCCGCCACCGTCGCACTCGCGCACACCCTGCTGTTGATCGCGATCGTGCTGCAATTCTTCGACGCCGCGCAGAATATCGGCGTCGGCCTGCTGCGCGGGCTCAAGGACACCGGGGCAGGTTTCCGACTGTCCCTGGTGGGGTATTGGATTGTGGGATTGCCCACGGCATTACTGCTCGCCTTCCCCTTGCATCTCGGGGCGGCGGGTGTCTGGTGGGGGCTGACCGCCGGTCTCGCCACCACAGCTGCCCTGATGCTGCGGCGCTACTTCACGCTGCTGCACGCGCGTGAGCAGGAACATCCACGGGTGCTGGCCGGTAGCCTCGGGCACTGAGCCGACACATAAATCTCACCTACTCGCAAGCATGCCGTCACTGGCCGCGGGCAAGCTGGAGGAAACGGCTTCGCTAGTCTGGCGGACGGAAATCGGCAAGCCGAGGGCACACACCATCCGGGGAGGATGTCCGTGTACATCGCGAGAGTCGCTGAGTACCCGAGGGCAGACCATGTGCTGTTCCACTTCAGTGATACCCATCTGATCGCCGCGGACGCCGATCTCTACGGGGACGTCGACGCGGAGGCCCGACTCGGCCAATTGCTCGGCGAGGCCGAGGCGAGTCATATCAGACCGACCGCCATTGTCTTCACCGGCGATCTCACCGACCAGGGCGAGCCAGGCGCGTACCGCAAGCTACGCGCGCTGGTCCAACCGTGGGCGGACCGCATCGGCGCACCGGTGGTCTGGGTGGCGGGCAATCATGACGATCGCGCCGCGCTACGCGTACACATGCTCGATGAAAAGGGTTCGGCCGCACCGCTGGACGCGGTGCATATGTTCGACGGACTGCGCATCATCGCCCTCGACACCACCGTGCCGGGGCACCACTACGGCGAGATCACCGACGACCAACTGGCTTGGCTGCGTCAGGTGCTGGCCGAGCCCGCGCCGTTCGGGACCATTCTGGCCATGCACCATCCGCCCATCCCCTGCGTGCTGGATCCGGCCGTGACGGTGGAGCTGCGCGATCAGCGCCGCCTCGCCGATGTGCTGGACGGTACCGATGTGCGCGCCATTCTGGCCGGGCATCTGCACTTCTCGACCAGCGCGACCTTCGCCGGTATTCCGGTCTCGGTGGCCTCGGCTACCTGCTACAGCCAGGATCTGGCGGTACGCCAGGGTGGGATTCGCGGACGAGACGGGGCACAGGCGTTCAACTATGTGCACATCTATCCAGACACGGTGGTGCACTCGGTGGTGCCCATCGGCACGGGACCCACCGTCGGCGAACCGCAGACCCCGGAGCAGGCGGCCCAGCGGCTCACCGACGCCGGGATCGTGATTCCGCCCGCCGGGGGGATTCCGCATGTGCTGCGGCGCCGGGATACCGCCACCGAATCCGGCTGAACTGGTTCCCACGTCATCCCGGCATGCTTTTGGGCGGGATGACGAGAAGGGGTCAGGCGGCGCCGGATTCGAAGGCGGCCAGTCCGCTGGTGATCGTCTCCGGCTTCTCCCACGGCGCGGGCTCCGGGAAGTAGGTCTCCAGGAACTCCGAGACAGCGCGCACCCGTTCGGCCTCGGGCACCTCCGGGAAACTGCCGTCATTGAGGCAGAAGAAATCCACATTGCGCCGCCGCAACAGACCGTCCAGCAGCGCCAGTCCGGTGTACAGCGTGGTGTCCACGTACCGCACCTTCGCCGACTCCTGCGGCACCGCGCGACCGGTGAGCAGCGCGTAGTAGTGGTACAGCGAATTGGTCACCGAGATATCGGTGGCCGCGCGGAAGCGACTGGTGCGGGTGCGCGCGAAATCCTCCGGGAACGCCTGCTCCATTTCATGAAGCACACTGCGCCGCAACGGAACCGGCGTGTGCTCCAGATGCCGGGTGATGATATGCCCGAACCTGCGCGTCAACAGCTGCCGATTCATGCGCGCGGCATTCTCGAACCCGCTGCGGCGTTCGTTATTGGCACCCGGTCCGATTCGCGTCCCCGCCTCGATATAGCGGCTGATGCCCGCCGGGGTGAAGAACATGGACGGGCGTACCGGGCGCGCGAAGAACATATCGTCATTGGAGTATAGGAAATGCTCTGATAACCCCTCGATATGCTGCAATTGGCTCTCCACCGCATGGGAATTGAAGACCGGCAGCCCGCTCGCATCGGCGAAGTGATCGATGGCGCGCACGATCGTCACCCTGGGATCGGCTGCGAGCCAATCGGGTACGCGCGAATCGGTGGCGATGAAGACGCGCCGAATCCACGGCGCGTTCTTGTACACCGAGCGCAGTGCGTACCGCAGTTCGTCGATCTGGCGGATACGGGCGTCGGCCTCATCGCCCTCGCCGACCACCACCTGCGCCATCATTCCCGCACGGCGCGCCCGGAATTCGGGATCGGTACCGTCCACCCAGGAGAAGACGATATCGATATCGAAGCCGACATCGGTGGGGTGCGGGGCGAACATGCCCTCCAGGGTCGGCCAGCTGGTGTCGTACAGCAGTACCGTGCCGTGTTCGACATCGGCGAGGTCGAAGACATTGCGGGTCAGGGCGTTCGGGCGCGGGCATTCGACGGTATCGCCGTGGTACTCCCACAGTTCGATATCCACGTGATGGGCGGTGTCCATATCGCGGCCGAGCCGGAAGACATTGTGCTGCTTCTCATTGCAGGAGAACCCGGCGACCACGGCGGCCCCGAGCACCCGCCGGAGCGCACCCCGGTGCGAGGTGTCCACCGCCAGCACCAGCCGATGATCGGAGTCACGCACCAGCAGATACGGCACCTCCGCGGCGCTGAGCTCCCCGCGCAGATAGCGCAGATCGTCGATCACCGCATCGGAGGCCACGAGATTCGCCACGCTCGCGCCTCCCACCATCGCCACCATGTCCGGCTGCTGCCCCGAACCAATTTCCACCATCACCGGTCTCCGCTCTCTCGCGCTATCACCTCACACCTGTCACCCCTGCACCGCCGCAGCACGCCCAGCTGTCGCCGGGGGCGCGAAATCCGTTGCGCGCCAGGTTTTCGTTGCTGTTGCGTTCGTCTACGCCGATCGGCGGACGATCCTTCACCGGACGGTCATCGGCCGGTTACTCGCAAGACCCCGTTTGGACGAGGGACTGTAACGAATGATGCAACCGTTATCGCTGCTAGTCAATCCATCACCCCGCAGGTCCGGAGGTATTTTCACAGCTGTAACCGACAAGAGTGACCGAAAGTTCGTTCCGGGTGGGCGTTTCGGACGCGAGCGCGTAACGGCGGCAACGGCATACACTTGCTGGCAGCACAGTCCAGCCCGCTGTGTGGTACCCGATCGTGAGGTGGGACGGATGGTAGCCGAGGCGCGGGAGCGGCAAGAGTCCTCGACGGAGGAACCGGAGACGGAACACCCCGAATTGAGCGTCCTGCCCGAGTGGCCGCTCGACACCATCGCGGTCCTGGTGACCACCGATCCGAGCCCGCACGCCATTCCGGTCTCCTGGCCGGTGCGTGCCGGGGATCGGCGGATCCTGCTGAGCCTCAAGTCCGATCGCGGTTCACTGGCGCGGCTGCGGGAGCGCCCGGCGGTGGCGCTGCTGATTCTGGGCGGCGGGAATGTCGCGCTGTGCGCGCGGGGGAACGCGGAGATCCTCGCGGACCCGATGCCCGGCGCGGACGACTACACGGCGGTGGCGATCGAGGTCGAGGTGATCGACGATCATCGGCAGTCCGCGTTCGCGGTGGCCGCCGGAATCCAGCGCGATGTGATCGATCCGACAGAATTGCGGTATCTGGAGAAACGCGTCGCGACGCTGAAATCGATGGTGTCCGAACGTAACTGAACGGTTTCCACACCCATTAATTAGGACATTTCCGACATGGTTTCGTAACCGCAACCCCGGCGCCGAAATGAACGCGCACAGCGGGTCCCCGGATCGACCATAATCGGGAAGGGATGCGGTGTGAATGCGCCGCGGGGAAGGAGATCATGTCTGTCAGCTTGGCCAAGGGTGGAAACGTTTCGCTCTCCAAACAGGCCCCGAACCTCACCAAGGTCGCCGTCTGCCTGGGTTGGGACGTTCGCACGACCACCGGCGCGGACTACGACCTGGATGCCAGCGCGATGGCCTGCGGACCGAACCAGCGGGTGCTGTCGGATGCGCATTTCGTCTTCTACAACAATCTGCGCTCGCCGGAGGGCACCATCGAGCACACCGGTGACAATCTCACCGGCGCCGGTGACGGTGACGACGAGGTGATCAATGTCGACCTGGCAGCCATGCCCCCGACGATCACCAATATCTTCTTCCCCGTATCGATCCACGAGGCCGATATCCGCAGCCAGTCCTTCGGACAGGTCCGCAACGCCTACATCCGCGTTGTCGATGCCATGACCAGCTCCGAACTGGCCCGCTTCGACCTCACCGAAGACGCCTCCACCGAAACCGCCATGGTCTTCGGCGAGCTCTACCGGCACGGCCCGGAGTGGAAGTTCCGCGCCATCGGCCAGGGCTACGCCTCCGGTCTGGCCGGTATCGCCCGCGACTACGGCGTCAACGTCTGACCGACTCCGTCGCACCGAAAAGCGCTATCCGGCCGAATCACCCGGCCGGATAGCGCTTTCTGTTCAGTTGAGCTGGCGGATTTTGGCGGCGATCCGATCGGCGACGATCGCCGAGGTGCGGGCGTCGGCGTAGGAGCAGCTCGACACCTCGATCAGGGCGTTGCCCTGGGTGCGCATGGTGTCCGAACAGACCCAGGTGCTGCCGCTGGAGGAGACCGTCCAATCGACCGAGACCGCGCCGGGGTCGGTGTTGTGCGAAACCGCCGTCACCCGCAGGACGCTCGCCTTGTCCTTGGAATCCTTGGGCGTATTGGTCACGTCCTTGTCCTTGCACTGCGCGAGGACGTCCCGGTAATGGCCGACCATGGACTCGGCCACCAGGAAGTTCTTGTACGTGGAGACGGTTTGGTAGACCGCGTGCTGGTAATTGTCGTCCGCCTCACGGAATGAGCGCAGCCGGAAGCCATTCCACTTCTCGCCGTAGGTATCCAGATCGGCGGTGTACATCATGGGCGCGCACTCGGCGGGCGAGTAGGTGAAGTTCGGAACCGTGGGAACCGTGTTCTCGAACCGCTGGGTGAGGGTGGTGGAGGCGACGATCTTGCCCACATCGTCGAGGGAGAGCATGACATCGGAGATCTTGTCCGGCGTCAGGCGGGCCATCTTCACCACCACCGGATCGGGGGACGCGACACCGCTCACAACCTTGCCGCAGCCCGTCACCGTGAACAACAGCGCCAGACATATGGCTACCGTGCGCCCCCGCATTACCCCTCCTCTGAACCCGAAACAGCAGAAGCATAGCGGGCAGGGACCGCGAACCGCCCGGCCGACGGGCAGCGATCGGATTACATCGCGATGCCGGGCGGTCGGTGCGGTCAGGCCACCGGCCAGAACGTGCGCCAATCCGCGGCCGTGAGAGGAAGCCGTTCCGCGCGAGCCACTTCCGCCGCATCCTCAGCGGCGCGAATAGCCGCGGCGAAGGCGAGTGTGGCCTTGCGCAAGCGCTCCTCCGCGCTCTCCGGACCGCCGAGTTCGACCACGCGCAGCGCCGCCGGAATCAGCTCGTCCGGCAGCCCGGCCTTACCGCTGCGCGAGCGCACCTTCTCCGCCAGCGCCAACGCGGGCTGGGCCATGGCGATACCGTCCAGACAGGAGCGGCGTGATTTCTCCGCGGTCTTGCGCTCCTCCCACGCCGCCTCCTGCGCGGCGATCTTGGATTCGATATCGGCGGCCGCGTCGATACCGTCGTCGAGCAGATGCGGACTGCGATGCGTCAGCTTGGCGACCAGCGCGGCCGCCACCTCCGCGACGGTGAATTCCCCTGCGGCCTCGGCGATTCGGGAGTGGAACAGCACCTGTAGGAGTAGATCGCCGAGCTCCTCGCGAATGGTTTCGGCATCACCGGCCTGGATCGCGTCGAGGAGTTCGTAGGTCTCCTCCAGCAGATACGGCCGCAGTGAATCGTGGGTCTGGGTGACCTCCCAGCCGCCGAAATTCCACAGCCGATCCATGACCTCGGCGGCTTCCCCGAGCGCCTCCGACATACGAGCGGCATCGGCCACCAGATCCCCACCCGAGAACGGGCCACTGCCGCTGCTGTCCGACGGGCTCATCGGGCCGCGGCCGCCTCGGGCGCGATCCTGACATCGACCGCGCCGGGTGCTTTCCCATCCAGGGCCAGTAGCAGATCGGCGACGAACTGGAGGACCTGGACGTCACGCACGCGGGCCGCGCCGACACTGTCCTCCACCCGGGGCAGCGGCAACTGCACGATGCCGGTGGCCGGACGGTAGGTCGCGTTCGGGTAGAGCCGCTTGAGCCGCAACTGTTTCGAGTCCGGCAGTTGCAGCGGCGCGACCTTCAGTGTGGTGCCGGTGACACCGATCTCGGCGATCTTGTACTCGCGTGCCAGCAGTCGCAGTTTGGCGACCGAGACCAGGCGGCCGACCTCAACCGGCAGCGGGCCATAGCGGTCGACTAGCTCCTCGACCACGGCGGCCAGGCCCGAATCATCCTGGGCTGCGGCCAATTTGCGGTAACCCTCCAGGCGCAGCCGGTCCGAGGCGATGTAGTCCGGCGGGATATGCGCGTCCACCGGGAGGTCGATCCGCACCTCGCGGATCTCCTCATCGACGGTGATCGGGCGGCCGTCGGCGGCGGCGCGATACGCCTCCACCGCCTCACCGACCAGGCGCACGTACAGATCGAAGCCGACACCCGCGACATGTCCGGACTGCTCCGCGCCGAGCACATTGCCCGCACCGCGAATCTCCAAGTCCTTCATGGCGACCGCCATACCGGCACCCAGATCCGAGTTCTGCGAAATGGTGGCGAGCCGGTCGTAGGCGGTCTCGGTGAGCGGCTTCTCCGGCGGGTACAGGAAGTACGCGTAACCGCGCTCCCGACTGCGGCCGACGCGACCGCGCAGCTGATGCAGCTGCGAAAGACCCAGCGCGTCAGCGCGTTCCACGATCAGCGTATTGGCATTGGAGATATCCAAACCGGTTTCGATGATGGTGGTCGAGATCAGCACGTCGAATTCGCGCTCCCAGAAACCCTGCACGGTCTTCTCGAGCGTGTCCTCGTTCATCTGCCCGTGCGCGATCGCCACCCGCGCCTCCGGCACCAGATCGCGAATCCGCTTGGCGGCCTTCTCGATCGAGGACACCCGATTGTGGACATAGAAAACCTGGCCGTCACGCAGCAGCTCACGGCGAATGGCGGCGGCGACCTGCTTGTCGTTGTACGCGCCCACATAGGTGAGCACCGGATGCCGCTCCTCGGGCGGGGTGAGAATGGTCGACATCTCGCGAATACCGGCCAGGCTCATTTCCAGGGTGCGCGGAATCGGCGTCGCGGACATGGTGAGCATATCCACGTGCGTGCGCAGCGCCTTGATGTGCTCCTTGTGCTCGACGCCGAAACGCTGTTCCTCGTCGATAATGGTGAGGCCCAGGTCTTTCCAGCGAATACCGGTCTGCAACAGCCGGTGCGTGCCGACCACGATATCGACCTCGCCTGAGGCCATACCCTCGGTGATCTCGCGCGATTCGGCGGCATCGGTGAAGCGGGACAGGCCCTTCACCGTGACCGGGAAACCGGCCAGCCGATCATGGAAGGTCTGCAGATGCTGTTGCGCCAGTAGCGTTGTCGGCACCAGCACCGCCACCTGCTTACCGTCCTGCACCGCCTTGAACGCGGCGCGTACCGCGATCTCGGTCTTGCCGTAACCGACATCGCCGCAGATGACGCGGTCCATCGGAACGGCCTTCTCCATATCGGCCTTCACCTCGGCGATGGCGGTGAGCTGATCGACCGTCTCGGTGAAGGCGAAGGCGTCCTCCATCTCCACCTGCCACGGGGTGTCCGGGCCGAAGGCGTGACCGGGCGCGGCCTGGCGGGCGGCGTAGAGCTGGACCAGTTCGGTGGCGATCTCGCGAACGGCCTTGCGCGCCTTGCGTTTGGTGTTCTGCCAATCCGAACCGCCCATCTTGGACAGGCTCGGCATCTCACCGCCGACATAGCGGGAGAGCTGATCGAGCGAATCCATCGGAACGAAGAGGCGATCGCCCGGCTGACCGCGCTTACTCGGCGCGTACTCGATGACCAGGTACTCGCGGCGCGCGCCGCCGACCGTGCGCTCGATCATCTCGACGAAGCGGCCGATGCCGTGCTGATCGTGCACAACCATATCCCCGGCGCGCAGTGCCAGCGGATCGACCTGATTGCGGCGCTTGGCGGCGAGCTTCTTACCCTCGCCGGGTGCGGTGACCCGGTTACCGGTGAGATCGGATTCGGCGATCACCACCAGCCCGGCATCGTCGAACATGATGCCGTCGTGCAGCGAACCGCAGAGCACCCCGACCAGTCCGCGCACCGGTTCGGCCCCGGCCTCCAGCGCGGCCGCGGGCACCTCGGCATCGGCCAGGCGCTCCAGAATGCGTTGTGCCGTACCGTGTCCCGCCACCACGATGACCGCCCGGCCACCGGTCGAGACATGTGCGCGCAGCGAGGCGAAGATGGTGGCGACCAACTCCTCCGAGCCGCGCGCCGACGGCGCGGACTGCACCGGCAGCACGATCTCGTCCGGATGATCGGCGATCAGCGGGCTCAGCGTCCACCAGGGCAGCCCGCGCTGCTCGGCATCGGCGTGCACCACATCCAGACCACGATAGGCCGAGGCCGCCAGATCCAGACCGTGCGCGCCCAGCGGCGCGGCCCCGCCGAACGACGCCGCGGTCCAGGACGCCTCCAGGAACTCCTGTCCGGTGCGCACCAGATCGGCGGCGCGGGTGCGGACCTTCTCCGGATCACACAGCAGCACATGGGTTTGCGCGGGCAGCACCTCGGTGAGCAGCTGTAGCTCACCCGGTTGCAGCACCGGCAGCAGCGCCTCCATACCCTCCACCGGAATGCCCTGGGCGATCTTCTCCAGCATCTCCACCAGGGCGGCATCGGCGGGATTCTCGGCGGCGACCTCGGCGGCGCGCTCACGAAGGGCATTGGTGAGCAACAGTTCCCGGCAGGGCTGGGCCACCGCCAGCTCGATCGGCACATCCTGGATGGAGCGCTGGTCGGCGACGGCGAAGGCACGCAGTTCGCTGATCTCGTCACCCCAGAACTCCACGCGTACCGGATGATCCGCGGTGGGCGGGAAGAGATCGAGGATGCCGCCGCGCACCGCGAACTCACCGCGCTTGCCGACCATATCGACGCGCTCGTACGCGAATTCCACCAGCCGCGCGAGCAATTCGTCGAAGTCGAACTCCGCGCCTACGCGCAGCACAATGGGTTCGAGATCGCCGAGCCCGCGCGCCATCGGCTGCATGAGTGAGCGCACCGTGGTCACCACCACGCGCAGCGGCTCCGCGTACACCGGGTCCTCGGGATGAGTCAGCCGCCGCAAGACCTGCAACCGCTTGCCGACCGTATCCGCGCCCGGAGACAACCGCTCATGCGGCAGCGTCTCCCAGGACGGGAACACCGCTACACCCGCCCCGAGCATCTCGGTGAGCTCCGCCGTCAGATCATCGGCCTCGCGCCCGGTGGCGGTCACCACCACCAGCGGCCGCTGCTCTGCAATGGTCGCGGCCACGAACGGCCGGACGGCCGACGGGGCGACCAGCATTGCCGACGCCCGCCCGATCAGGCTTTTGACCTGCTGCAACGAGGTATCGGCACCGGCCACCGCGGCCAGTCCCGCGAGAGGTGGACGTTGGCTCGACATGAGGCGGACTCCTGGGCGCAGATCAGCGGTTCGGACAACCATCCGAGTCTAATCACGGGGACTGACAGCTTTCACACAGACGCTGTCTCCGCGTGCTTTCATGGCTATATGTCCTATGTGGTCGATCCTCGGGTGGACACCTATATCGAGGGGCTACCCGAATGGCAGCGCAAGATCTGCCATCAGGTGCGCGAGATCGTGCACGCGGCGGACCCCGCGGTCCAGGAGACGATCAAGCGGACGGTCCAGCCGTACTTCGTCCTCGACGGAAATATCTGCGCCCTATTGGGCACCAAGAAGGCCCTGGACGTCTTTCTCTACGACGGCGGGATAGTCCCCGACCCGCACGGCATCATCACCGGCGGCCACGACAACAAAACCGCCCGCATGATCGCCGTGCACGAGGGCGAAACCCTCAACGCCCCAGCCCTTCTCGCCATGTTCAAACAGATCGTCGCCAACAACCGCGCGGGCGGCTGGCGCAGACTCAAACGCGAGAATCCGGACATGCCCCGGTAGTCACGCGAACCTCCCAACGCGACAACTGATCTCGCGAGTTCGGGGTAACTCCGGGGGCACCCCCAAAATGGGTGACGGCACCCACCCGCACCACGCGTCCCCAACGGTTCACGGCTCCCAAGCCGTGCGCCGAAGTCGCGGAGAGGCGGGACAGCTACTGCACGTAGCGGCGCAGGCGGCGGGCCGCGAATTCCCTGAAGTACGCGACCTTTTCGTCCGGAACGATCGACGGGAGCAGGAAGTACCAGGCCCGCTCCATCCGCGTCGCCATCTGATCGATGGTCTCGGTGCTGACCGCGACCATATGGACGCCGGTCGTCACCTCCTGCAGCAGCAGGCCGATGGTCTCCGGATCCAGATCGGGCTCCAGATCCCCTTGTGCGATAGCGCGTTCCGCGAGCAGCCGATGCGTCTCACCCCAGGTCTTGGCGATGTTCTCACCCGTCGCGCCGCGGTAGTCGCCGATCTGATGGGTCAGCTTGAGCATCGCCCCGACCATCGGATCGTTCATCGTCAGATCGGCCACCACATAGGTGATTCCGATACACGCCTCCAGCGCGGGCACGCGCGGATCGAAGAAGCCCTGACACGCGCTGATCAGTCGCTCATTGCCCTGATCGACCACGGCGCGCGCCAGCTCCTCCTTGGAGCCGAAGTGAAAGTACAAGGCGCCCTTGGTCACATTCGATTGTGCGATGATCTCGGACAGGGACGCGTTCGCGTACCCCAATCGCAGAAAGACATCGGCCGCGCCCGCGAGCACGGAATCGCGAGTGATCTCCGCACGCGCTTGCCTAGCCATCAGATCCGCCTGTCATCAAACCAGCCATCCTGAAGTAGACCGACATCCCGAAGTTGACCGACATCACAGTTCGAACAGCACTCGAAGGATGGGTGAACCGTACCACCCGGCTGCCGTATGCCAGTCGATTCGAGCATTCGACCCGTCCTCCTTCGCAATTCGCTGGTTAACTGTCCAGTTCCGCCGCTGTGCCATACCGATTTCAGACCTATAGGTCTCGTACCCCTTTGCCGCTGGGCCATTCCGACGCCAGCTTGGGGTCGGCCTCCAGATGCGTGAGACCGTTCCAGCACAGATTCACCAGGTGCGCGGCGACCACTTCCTTCGAGGGTGATCGCACGTCCAGCCACCACGTCGCCGCCGTTGCGACCATGCCCACCAGCGCTTGTGCGTACAGCGTCGCCAAACTCATATCCAAACCGCGGCGCTCGAAATCACCGGCGAGTATGTGCGCCACCTGATTTACGGCTTCATTCAACAGGCTCGAGTAGGTGCCCTCCGCGGCGGAGGCCGGTTGGTCGCGCACCAGAATGCGGAACCCGTCCGTGCGCTCCTCCATGTAGGTGAGCAACGCCAGCGCCACCTGCTCCAGGCGCACCCGCGACCGGTTCTGCGCCAGCGACGCGGTGATCATCTCCAGCAGCGCGGACATCTCCCGATCCACCACGACGGCATACAAACCCTCCTTGCCGCCGAAGTGTTCGTACACCACGGGTTTGGACACCTGCGCCCGCTGCGCGATCTCCTCCACCGAAGTCGCGTCGTACCCCCGCTCGGCGAAGAGCGCCCGCCCGATCTCGATGAGTTGCTGCCGCCGCTGCGTCCCCGTCATACGCGGCCGCGACACCCGGTTGCCATCACCCGAAGTCATCGCCCCGCCTCCCGTGTATGCCGTACGAACGTCCTACAACCATTGCATATCCCGCCTCCCCGAACCTTTAGCCGGCCGCAAGGCGCGCCAACCGTCGCCCACCGGGCCTGCGGTTGGGCGAGTGGCCAAGTTCTGGACGTACCCGGCGAGCTACCCCGATCTCACGAAATCAGTTGTCGCTTTCACAAGCAAAAATCGCGGAATTGGCACGCCATGTGCGAGTATCTACGCGCGTGCCATAGAACAGCCACGCGGCGAACCAAACGGTCCGCCGGGTTGCAATCCGCCGTAGTGTAATGGCAGCACCACTGATTTTGGTTCAGTTAGTTCAGGTTCGAGTCCTGGCGGCGGAGCTCGCGAACGGGGTCACTATGGTTGGCCCCGCACATCGCTGACGCAGCACAACTGTGGCCCAGCGCAACAAAGAACTCAGCACGATGACGCGCAGCCGAGGGAGATCCATGCCACAGCAGACCGCCGTCGTCGTTCTCGCCGCCGGAGCCGGAACCCGAATGCGGTCCAAGACCCCCAAGGTGTTGCACCGGATGTCCGGCCGCAGCATGCTCGCGCACGCGCTGCATGCGGCGAACGAGATCGACCCGACGTACCTCATCACCGTGATCGGCCATGACCGCGAACAGGTCGGCGACGCGGTGGGCAAGGTGGGAGCAGAGCTCGGCCGCCAGATCATCCTGGCGGTACAGGAAGAACAGCGCGGCACCGGGCACGCGGTGCAGTGCGCGCTCACCGCACTGCCCGATGATTTCACCGGTGACGTCCTGGTCACCTACGCGGATGTGCCACTGCTGGACGGGCACACACTGAACGCGCTGCTGGACGAGCACCGCAGTTATACCGAGAGCTCCGCGGTCACGGTGCTCACCTTCGCACCCGACGATCCGAACGGCTACGGCCGCATCGTCCGCGACGCCGAGGGTCATCTGCTCGAGATCGTCGAGCATGCCGACGCCACCCCGGCGCAGGCCGCCATCGGCGAGGTCAATTCCGGCGTATACGTTTTCGACGCCGCGGTGCTGCGCGTGATGATCACCCGCATCGACACCGACAACGCGCGCTACGAGCTGTACCTCACCGATGTGCTGAAACTCGCTCGCGAGGCCGGACATCCGGTGCACGGTGCGCGACTTCTGGACTCCGCCAAGGTGACCGGGGTCAATGACCGCGTGCAATTGGCCGATGCCGCGCGCACGCTGAACCGGTACATCGTGGAGCGCCATATGCGCGCCGGGGTCACCATCATCGATCCGGCCACCACCTGGATCGACGGCAGCGTGGTCATCGGCCGCGACGCGGTGATCAAACCGGGCGTACAACTGCTGGGCGACACCATCATCGGTGAGGACGCCGAAGTCGGACCCGACTCCACGCTCACCGATGTGGTCGTCGGTGAGGGCGCGAAGGTGGTGCGCACGCACGGCGAGAAGGCCAATATCGGCCCGCGCGCGAATATCGGCCCCTTCGCCTATCTGCGCCCCGGCACCTCGGTCGGCGAGGCCGGCAAGCTGGGCGCGTTCGTGGAGACCAAGAACGCGAATATCGGCGCGCACTCCAAAGTTCCGCACCTGACCTATGTGGGCGACGCCACCATCGGCGAGCACAGCAACATCGGTGCGTCCAGTGTCTTCGTCAATTACGACGGGGTGCGCAAGCATCACACCGTGGTCGGGTCGCATGTCCGCACGGGCAGCGACACCATGTTCGTCGCACCTATCACCGTGGGTGACGGCTCCTATACGGCGGCAGGTACTGTACTGCGCAGAAGCGTTCCACCGGGGGCTCTGGCGGTGTCGGGTGGAGCACAACGCAATATCGACGGCTGGGTGCAGCGCAATCGCCCCGGCACCGATGCCGCCCGCGCGGCCGAATCGGCTCTCGCGGGCAACTCGGACGAACCGAGCAAGACCGAGATATCCAACGAGCAAAAGGATGGCGAACGTCCGTGACCGCGTTCTCTACCGAAAACCACAAGAACCTGATGCTGTTCTCGGGACGCGCTCATCCTGAGCTCGCCGAGGCGGTGGCCAAGGAACTCAACGTCCACGTCACCCCGCAGACCGCGCGCGACTTCGCGAACGGCGAGACCTTCGTCCGGTTCGAGGAATCGGTTCGCGGCTCCGACGCGTTCGTGCTGCAGAGCTTCCCCGCCCCGCTGAACCAGTGGGTCATGGAGCACCTGATCATGATCGACGCCCTCAAGCGCGGTTCGGCCAAGCGCATCACCTCGGTGCTGCCGTTCTACCCGTACGCCCGACAGGACAAGAAGCACCGCGGTCGTGAGCCCATCTCGGCTCGCCTGATCGCCGATCTGCTCAAGACCGCGGGCGTCGACCGCATCATCACCGTCGACCTGCACACCGATCAGATCCAGGGCTTCTTCGACGGCCCGGTCGATCACATGCACGCGCAGGTGCAGCTGGCCGAGCACATCCGGAACAACTACGCGCTGGACAATATCGCCGTGGTCTCCCCGGACGCGGGCCGCGTGAAGGTCGCCGAGAAGTGGGCCAACTCGCTGTCGGACGCGCCGCTGGCGTTCATCCACAAGACCCGTGATCCGCTGGTGGCCAACCAGGTCGTGGCCAACCGCGTGGTCGGTGAGGTCGAGGGCCGTACC
Source organism: Nocardia sp. NBC_01503 (assembly GCF_036327755.1). Classification (NCBI taxonomy): domain Bacteria; kingdom Bacillati; phylum Actinomycetota; class Actinomycetes; order Mycobacteriales; family Nocardiaceae; genus Nocardia; species Nocardia sp. NBC_01503. Next base: position 3,607,824 of record NZ_CP109596.1, on the reverse strand, counting down.
TGCATCCTGATCGACGACATGATCGATACCGGTGGCACCATCGCCGGCGCGGTCAAGGTGCTCAAGGAGGCGGGCGCGGGCGATGTCGTCATCGCCGCCACGCACGGCATCCTCAGCCACCCGGCCGCCGAGCGGCTGGCGAACTGTGGCGCCAAGGAGGTCGTGGTCACCAATACGCTGCCCATCGACGAGGACAAGAAGTTCCCGACGCTGACCGTACTGTCGATCGCGCCGCTGCTGGCGCAGACCATCCGTGAGGTCTTCGAAAACGGTTCCGTCACCGGCCTTTTCAACGGCAACGCTTAACCGCCTCCCCGAAACTTCAGCGCACGGCCTGAGAGCCCCCTCCAGTACCATTCGCGTACTGACGGTCGGGTGCGCCCCAAGTTCTGGGCGTACCCGACGAGTTACCCCAACCTCACGAGATCAGTTGTCGCGTTCCCAGACTCCTCAGCGGTAGCGTTGCACCCGTACTTCAGTTCGCTACGGGTGCGCTGACGCGCAGAGGGTGGTGCTGCATGGACGACCGGCGCAATGATGACGAGGATCAGCTCATCGACGAGGTACTCGACAAGGAGGACGTCGAAGACCTCGACTACGACATGGGCGATGACGACCAGGCCGACGAGGTGCGCGAGTACGAGCGCTATATCGCCGACCCGCCCGATGAACTCGTCATCCGCAACCGCGAGAACGACGATAACGGCCGACTCGGTATCGAGGCCGAACTCGACCAGGAGTGGACCCGTCGCCGCCAGCGCGACGAGAACAAGGCCGAGGACGATCGGCCCGCCGAGCTCGCCGCCATGGAAATCGTCGACGAACCGGGCGATTAACGCATTTCGCGAGGCCGCGCTGTTACGCGAGGCGGTCCGCATTGTGATACCCATGGAAAGCCACACGACCTCCAAGGAAGGCGCGACATGAGCACGCCGCCGCACGAACCCCAGTCCAATCCGGGCGACATGTTCAAGAAGCCCATCTACGGCTCCAGCCTGACGAACTGACCGATGACGCAGTTCACCGGATTCCCGCTCGCCGGACTCGACTTCTACGAAGACCTCGAGGCCGATAACTCCAAAGCCTTCTGGGCCGCCAACAAGAAGGTGTGGGAGACGGCGGTGCGGGATCCCATGCAGGCCCTGCTCGCCGAGCTGGAACCGGACTTCGGGACGGCCAAATTCTTTCGGCCGTATCGCGATATCCGGTTCTCCAAGGATAAGACGCCCTATAAGGATCATCAGGGCGCGACGGTGCACGCCACCTCCGGGGGTGGGTGGTATGTGCAGATCGGGGCGGCCGGGCTGTTCGTCGCCGCCGGGATCTACGGGCCCTCACCCGCCCAGCTCGCCCAATTGCGCAGCACCATCGACAATGAGGTGCGCGGGGCCGAGCTGGAGCGACTGCTGGCGGGAATGGTCAAGGCGGGGTACACCATCGGCGGCGACAAACTCGCCACCAAACCCAAGGGGTACGCCGCCGACCACCCGCGTATCGAACTGCTCCGGCACAAATCCATCGTCATCAGCAAGGATTTCGGGGCACCGGCCTGGTTGGAGACTCCTCGGGCCGCCAAGGAAATCCGTGCGGCCTGGGAAACCATGCGCCCCACCATGGAATGGCTTGCGGCAGTGACAGGTTGAGGGGGCTACCCCTCAACCCGCCAACAACCCCTCGTCATCCCGGCACGCTTTTGGCCGGGATCTACCTCCGCTCAGCCAATACCAACGCGAACCGATCATCCGGATCGGTCCAGATCCGTTCGGTCGTGAATCCCGCTGCGTCCAACTCGGATTCGAGACCCTCGGGGCGGAATTTGGCGGAGATCTCGGTGCGTAGCTGCTCACCCTTCGCGAAATCGACGGTCAGATCGAGCTCGGCGATCGAGACGGTGACCGCTTCGGTTGCCTCCAAACGCATTTCGATCCACTCGTGCTCGGCATCCCACAGCGCGATATGGGCGAACTTCTCCGGTTCGAAATTCGCGTCCAACCGAGCATTGAGCACATGCAGCACATTGCGATTGAATTCGGCGGTCACCCCGGCGACATCATCGTAGGCGGGCACCAGAATCGCCGGATCGATCACCAATCCCGCACCGAGCAGCAGCTGCTCCCCCGGCTCCAGCACATCGTGCACACCGGCCAGGAACTCCGCGCGCTCCTTCGGCACCAGATTGCCGATGGTGCCCCCCAGAAAGGCGATCATGCGCCGCCCACCGCGCGGCAGATTGTCCAGCGTGGCGGTGAAGTCACTGACCACGCCGTGCACGCTCAGCCCCGGGAACTCTGCCGACACCTGATCCGCCGCGGCGGTCAGTGCCGAGACCGAGACATCCTGCGGCACATAGGTCTTCAACGGTCCCCCGGCGCTGAGCGCCTCGAGCAGCAGCCGGGTCTTGGCCGCCGAACCCGCACCGAGCTCCACCAGCACCTCGGCCTGCGCCAACTCGGCGATCTCCCCGACCACCCGCTCCAGCAGGGCCCGCTCGGTGCGGGTCGGATAGTACTCGGGGAGTTCGGTAATGAGCTCGAACAGCTCACTACCGCGCGCATCATAGAACCACTTGGGCGGCAACCACTTCGGCTCCGCCGCCAGCCCCTCGCGCACATCGGTGCGCAAGGCGGCGGTCAAATCCTCATCCGTCAAATGAATGTCCAGCGATGCGGCACTCATGAACCAGCCCTTCCGATTTCGATATCCAGGTCCTGCACCGACAGCCACCCCGGCCGCGCCACGACGAGTTGCCGATCCGCGATGGCCTGCCACCGCGGATCGTCGTCATAGGGCTCCGAGGCGACCACCACGAACTCCTCCCCCACCAACACCGACAGCGCATGCCGCCATGCGGTGGCCCACACCGTCTCCCCATCGCCCACCAGCAGATTCAGCCGAGCCGACGGCGACAACTCCGCCACCGCCCGAACAACCTCGCGCAATGCGACATCCGGCGTTGCCTCGCTCTCCATCCGGCCGCGCAGGATCACCCAGAGGGCGGCGGAATCGGTCATCGACTCGGCCTCCAGCAGCGAGGGCGAGTCGAACTTCGCGGCGACGGCGGTGAGGGTGCCGCGCCAGTCGGGAATCACGCCGTTATGGCTGAAAGCCCAGCGGCCGTGCGTGAATGGGGCACAGGCGGTGCGCTCCACCGGCATCCCGACGGTGGCCGAGCGGATGGCGGCCAGCACCGCGCGTGAATAGATCTGCGGGAGAACCTCATCCACGGCCGGATCCGTCCAGATGGGAGCCGCATTGCGGTAGCGGCTCGGCCCGGCCTCCCGTGTGCCGAGGTTCGATGCGGGATCTCGCCTGTCGTCATCGCGGTGTGCTGTCGGCCGAGATCCAGCGCCACCTGTTGGACCATCCCCGGTGTGGATCCCGGCCAAGAGCATGCCGGGATGACGTGGCTCGGTTGATGCCGGTTGGGTGGGAGTCCACCACGCTATGCCGAAGCCGTCGGCGTTGATGGTGCCGCCGCCGCGCATATCGCGCGGGGCCCAGGATTGGGTGCGCAGCGAGTGCGGGCCCCGGGTCAGGAGGTCGCCCACGGGGACCGGTGGGCCGAGGTAGGCGAGGTGGCGGCACATCAGAGGTCCGCCGGGGTGAGGTCGCGGGCCAGGCGGAAGCCGGAGAAGATCTGGCGGCGGATGGGGTGGTCCCAGTTACGGAAGGTGCCGCGGACGGCGACCTCGTCCGCGCCGAAGGAGCCGCCGCGCAGGACTCGGTAGTCGCCGCCGAAGAAGACCTCGGAGTATTCGCGGTAGGGGAAGGGGCGGAAACCCGGGTAGGGGGTGAAATCCGAGGAGGTCCACTCCCAGACATCGCCGATCAACTGGTGTACGCCGTGCGGAGACGCACCTGCCGGATAGGCTCCGGCATCGGCCGGTTCCAGATGGCGCTGACCGAGATTCGCGGTTTCGGGGGTGGGGCCGGCATCGCCCCAGGGGTAGCGGCGGGAGCGGCCGGTGGCGGGATCGAAGCGGGCGGCCTTCTCCCACTCCGCCTCGGTGGGAAGGCGTTTGCCCGCCCAGGCGGCGTACGCCTCGGCCTCGAAATAGCAGACGTGCAGGACCGGCTGGTGTGGACGCAGCGGTCGCATGGCGCCGAAAACCCTGCGCCACCACCGGCCGCCGCCGTCCCGCTCCCAGAATTGCGGGGAGACCAGACCTGCCTCGACGCGATGCGCCCAACCGCGTTCGGACCAGAGCTCCGGGCGGTCGTAGCCGCCATCGGCCATGAACTCCAGATACTGCTCATTGGTGACGGGCGCGGCATCGATGGCATAACCCGGCACGTACACCGGATGCGCGGGCCGCTCATTGTCCAGCGCCCACGGATCGGTATCGGTGCCCATGGCGAATTCGCCCGCGGGAATGACGACTTCGCCGCGCACCGGATGCGTCGCGGCCGACGGGGCGGATGCGGCCAACACCGCCTGCCCCTCGCGTAGTTGGTGGGTGGCGAGCATGGTCTCGTCATGCTGCTGCTCATGCTGGGCGATCATCCCGAAGGCGAATCCGTCGGCGACCAGCTCCGTCCCGCGTAATGGACTGTGCTCCAGCACATCCCACACCTTGCCGCGCACCTGGCCGACGTACTCCCGCGCCTGCCCCGGAGTCAACAGCGGCAGCGCGGGCCGATTCGCCCGCGCGTGTTTGAACGCGTCATACAGCTCGTCGATATCCGAGCGCACGGCCTCCCGCCCGCCCACATCGCGCACCAGCCACAGCTCTTCCTGATTCCCGATATGCGCGAGATCCCACACCAGCGGACTCATGATCCGCGAATGCTGCGCGACCAACTCCGCCTCATCCAGGCAGTCGGTCAACCCGGCGGTCCGCCCCCGCGCCCGCTCCAATACCCGCGCAATCCGCTCCCGCAGCTGTTCCGTCTCGCCCCGATCAGTTCCCGGTAGCTGAATGGTCATGAGAAAACTCCGAATTCGATTCGAGAATGAAAAGCGCCCAACCATCGACACCGCGCGCCGAACCGCGGCGGCCAGCTGCCGCCGCGTCCGCGGTCATACGCCCGCTCCCGGAGACGGGAGGGACCGTGGGCATGGATCCTCGGCCACAACGCCGCGCGGCGGCCGCTGATTCCGCAGCGGCGGAAAGGAATATCGATCGCACCCGGCGGACGCTGACGAGTGCCGCCGTGGTCGTGCTCATTAGCCCCTGCGAGCAGGACAGATTCCCAGTCGCAAGCGTTTGCGAAATCGATGCGAAGCAGCCGCCAATTCCGCTGCGGCGGTAAGGGATGTCGCGTGGACGATCGTCCCGACCACGCCCCGAAGCCCGGCGGCCACCGACGCGTGCCGCCGTGGGGGCGCTCATACGCCGCGCCCGGATTCGGGATCGCTTGCCGGTGGCAAGCCTTGGCGACATCGGTGCGACGCGGCCGCCAATTCCGCTGCGGCGGAAGGGGATGCCGCGTGGGCGGTGGCCAGGTCCAGGAGAGCTACCGCGGCGGCGCGAATTTCGGGGTCGGCGAGGCCGTAACGGGCAGCTTCGGACCAAAGGGCAGCCGTCGAGCCGGCCAGCGCGGTCGCCTCCGCCACCACGGCGGGTGTGGAGACCAGAGCGTCGATGGCGTGCACCGGGACGGTCCAGCTGTCGCCGGGCTGGGCGTCCAGGTAGCGGACCTCCAGGTGGCCGGAGGCGCGGACCGGCGGGAAGACCGTGGTCAGGTGGTAGTCCAGGTCGGAATGGTCGGGGCGGCGGCCGATTTCGTCGTCGAGCGCGCCGCACAACCAGTCCGCGAAGGTCGCGCCCGGTGGGGCCGACCAATCCGCTGCGACGGAGCTGGGCCGACGGGCAGCACCCGCGCCGAATGGCCCAGCAGCGCCGGTCGGCCTCGAGAAGCCTTGCGAGCCAGCGGCGTTCCCGGATCCCGCCCCGGCGGAGCCGGTCAAGCCGACGGGATTCCCGGATCCATCCATGGCGGAGCCGGTCGATCCGCTGCCCGATGCGGAGCCGTTCGAGCCATTGGCCGATATGGAGCTATCCGGGCCTTCGGCGGAGACATTGCCACCCGCATCCGCGCTCAGCGAGCTGGTCGGGCGGACGCACAGGAGAGGGACGTCCAGGGCCCAGCGAGCGTAACCGGCGACCGGATCGGGCCAATTGTGGACGGGTGGGCGGGTGCGCAGATGGTCCAGGCGGAGCCAGGTGCGCATGCGCTGGGAGGCCCAGGTACCCGGGGGTGCACCGCTCAGGGTCGGTGAACAGGCGAAAGCGGCCAGCAGGGCCGGGCCGATGGCGTAGAGGGCGGTGAGGCGGGCGGTGATATCCGCTTCGTCCGCTCCGGCGTCGACGCTGACCTGGGTGGCCGCCGTATTGCACATCATGAGGGCCCCGAAGGGGCCGATTCCGGCGAAGGAGCGCTCCATGGCGCGATAGCGCGGGAGTTGGAGCAGGCGCTGTGGTCCGCGGGCCGGATCCGCGGAGGCGGAGAAGGTGTGGATATCGCGGGCTTCCAGGAGTTCCCGCAGGCGCACCGTATCGGTGCGCAGGCGCTCACACAGTTCGGCGGCGGTGCCGAACGGGGCGCTGGAGAGTTCGATCTGGCCACCGGGTTCGATGGTGACCCGGCTGCCTCCCGGCAGTGGATGTGCCGGGGAATCCGGCGAAATGGACTGCGGCGCATGGGGCCCCAGTGCGTCCGCCAGCACAGTCAACTGCGGACGCGGGGCCGACGCCGAAGGCTCCCCCTGCGCGGTGAGCCACTCCAATTCGGCGCCGATGAGCGCGGGTGGGCCCTGCTTGAAACAGACCTTGCCGATATAAGCCTCCGCCGCGGCCCGGCTGGAGAACTCGCTCCCCGGAGCCCGCTCGACCCGCCCGGTCTGCACGGCGGTGGTCTGCCCCGCATGCCCGACAACTCGCGGCAAATCGGTGAGGGATGTCGAAACCGCCATGCCAACCTCCGCTCGAGTGAACTTCGACCGTCCGGCGCACCGGACGATCAATCCAGGGTAGCGAGGAACACCGACAACAAAACTTACGAATTGGGGAACAGCCCAACCGATATGGTCGATCCCATGGTGAATATTGCCCGTTTGCGTGCCGATACCCCAGGTTGCGAGGGCCAGGTCTTCCTGGACAGCGCCGGTTCCTCACTGCCCCCGAGTATCGTCGTGGAGACCGCGATCGCGCACCTGCGCCGCGAAGCCGAGATCGGTGGCTATCGCGCCGCCAACGAACGCCTCGATGATCTGTACGCCGTCAAGACCGCGATCGGACAGCTCATCAATGCCCCCGCCGCGGCCATCGCGCTCAGTGACAGCGCCAGCCGTTCGTGGAGCGACTTCTTCTACTCGGTCCCGCTGCGCCCCGGCGACCGCATTCTCATCTCCGGCGCGGACTACGCCAGCAATGCCATCGCCGCCCTGCAGCGCGCCCGCCGGACCGGGGCCGTGGTGGAGACGATTCCCAGCGACAGCAGCGGGCAGATCGATCTCGACGCCCTGGAATCCATGGTCGATGAACGCGTGAAACTGGTTTCGCTGGTTCATGTTCCGACCAATGGCGGCCTGGTGAATCCGGTGGCGGAGGCCGCCCGGATCGCCCGCCGCGCCGGAGCGCTGGTGCTTCTGGACGCCTGCCAATCCGCGGGCCAGCTACCCCTGGATATCGCCGAATTGGGTGTGGACGCGCTCTCGGCTACCGGCCGCAAATGGCTACGCGGTCCGCGCGGCACCGGCTTCCTCTACGTGCGCCCCGAACTGGCCGCGACCATGGAGCCGACCCGACTGGATCTGCACAGCGCCGCCTGGACCGGTCCCACCGAATACACCCTCGCCCCCGATGCCGGGCGCTTCGAATTCTGGGAGTGCGATATCGCGGGCCGTCTCGGCCTGGGCGCGGCCGTCCGGTATCTGCTGGAGCAGGGCCCCGCCGAGATCTATCGGGCCATCGCCGAGCGCGCCGAGTACCTCCGCAAAACCCTCCAGGAGATCCCCCGGGTGACCGTCCGCGATCGCGGCACCCAGCACGCGGGCATCGTCTCGTTCACCGTCGACGGCCTCGCCCCCGTGGACGTCCGCGACCGCCTCGCCCGCGACCACATCACGGTGACCGTGAGCCACCGCTCCTCCACCCTGCTCGATATGACCGATCGCGACCTCGACTCGGTCGTCCGCGCCTCCCCGCACGCCTTCATCACCTTCGAGGATCTCGACCGCTTCGCCGCCGCGGTTATCGCGCTGCCCTGACGATCTTGTTGCGAAGGTTGTGCACGCCGGCAACTATTCCGAAACGGTTAACGCCGGATGGGTGGCGGCGGGATAGTTGAGGTGTTGGCCAGCGTTTGAGGAGTCGATCGTGAGCCGCTTCACCGAGGAAATGTATGCCACCGCGCGCACGTCCACGCACGGGTTGGTGACGGGGGAACCCGAAGCCCCCCTGCGGCAGTCGTGGGGCGAGATCCATCGCATCGCAAGGGAAATGGCCGGTGGCCTCGCCGACGCCGGAATCGGGCACGGCGATGCCGTGGGCGTATTGGCGGGTATGCCGGTCGATATCGCTCCGGCCTGCCAAGCCGTATGGATGCGCGGTGCGTCGATCACCATGCTGCATCAGCCCACACCGCGCACCGATCTACAGATGTGGGCGCACGACACCGAGACCGTACTGCGCATGATCGAGGCGCGCGCAGTGGTTTTGGGCGCACCCTTCGAGGCCGCCGCTCCCCTGCTCGCCGAGCGCGGGATCGCCGTGGTGACCATCGATCAGATGCGCCGAGGCAACGAGATCGATCCGCTGCCGACGGGTGAGAACGATATCGCCTTGCAGCAGTTGACATCCGGCTCCACCGGTTCACCGAAGGCGGTGCGGATCACGCACGGCAACTTCTTCGTGAACGCCTACGCCATGTTCGATCGGGTGAAATTCCACCTCGACGACGATGTGATGGTGAGCTGGCTGCCGCTCTTCCACGATATGGGCATGGTCGGATTCCTGAGCGTCCCAATGCAGTTCGGCGCCGAGGTGGTCTGCGTGACCCCGCTGGACTTCCTGGTCCGCCCGATCCTGTGGGCCGAGCTCATCTCCAAATATCGTGGAACCGTCACCGCCGCACCGAACTTCGCGTATTCGCTGCTGGCTCGCAGACTTCGCAATGCCGATGACGGCGCCTTCGATCTGAGCAGCGTCCGTTATATGTGGAATGGCGCGGAACCGGTCGACGCCGACACCATGGACGCACTCGCCGAGGCCGGAAAGCGCTTCGGGCTCAACCCGATGGCGCTCACACCCGTATACGGCATGGCCGAAACCACCCTCGCCGTCTCCATTCCCGATCCCGGACTCGGGCAGATCCTCGATGTGGTCGATGCCGATCTGCTGGAGGCGATCGGCAAGGCGGTACCGGTGCGCGATCCCGAACACCATCACAGCGCGGTGCGCCGACTGCCCACCCTCGGCTATCTGGTCGACAATCTGGAGGGGCGGGTGGTGGACACGGATCGGCAGCCGCTGCCGACGCGCAGTGTCGGTGTGATCGAATTGCGCGGCCCCGCCGTGACTTCCGGCTATGTGACGGTGGAGGGCTTCCGCCCCGCTCAGGATGCCGACGGCTGGCTGGACACCGGCGATATCGGCTACTTCACCGAGGACGGGCTGGTAGTGGTCTGCGGGCGCATCAAGGACGTCATCATCATGGGCGGCCGCAATATCTTCCCGACCGATATCGAGCGAGCGGCCCTGCGTATCAAGGGGGTTCGCCCCGGCAATGCGGTGGCGGTGCGGCTGGACGCGGGCCAGAAGCGGGAAAGCTTCGCGGTTGTGGTGGAGAGCAACGACTTTCAGAATCCGGCCGAGGTCAAGCGCATAGAACACGACATAGTCCACGCCGTCTTCTCCGAGGTGGGCGTCCGCCCCCGCAGCGTGACCATTCTCGGTCCGGGGGCGCTGCCCAAGACCTCGTCGGGAAAGCTCCGCCGCTCGGCGACTACAGCCCAACTGGGCTGACGAAAGCGCCCCGTCCGGATTCCGGACGGGGCGCGAAGTTCTCTGTTACTCAGTGCAACTGGTTCTGGGCGGCTTCCAGGCCGACCCGCAGCAGCATTTCCACCGCGTCCGCGGCCTGCTCCACAATCACCGGAACCTCTTTGCGCTCGGCCGCCGAGAACGGCTTGAGCACATAGTCGGCGGGATCCTGACGCCCCGGCGGCCGGCCGATGCCGAACCGCACGCGCAGGTAGTCCTTGGTGGTCAGGGCCTGCGACATCGAGCGCAGCCCATTGTGACCACCTTCGCCGCCACCCTGCTTCAACCGGATCACACCGAACGGCAGATCCAGTTCGTCATGGATGGCGATCACCTCGGTGGCGGGCACCGAGAAGAATTTCGCCAGCGCAGCGACCGGGCGGCCGGAGAGGTTCATGAAGCTGCGCGGTTTCGCGATCAGCACCTTGCGCCCGTCCAGACGTGCCTCGAGCAGATCCGCGCCCGATTTCTTGTGCACGGTGAAACGGCCGCCGACGCGCTCCGCGAGCACATCGGCGACCATGAATCCGACATTGTGCCGGGTGCGCTCGTATTCGGTTCCGGGATTACCCAGTCCGACAACGAGCGCGGGCCCGGCCGACGCCTCGGTCACGAGAACCGTTGGGAGGCAGTATTACTCGGCGGCGGCTTCGCCGGCGGCAGCAGCCTCGGCGGCCTCTTCGGTCTCCTGAGCGGAGGCCGGGGCGGCGATGATGTTGACGATCAGCGCCTCCGGGTCGCCGGCCAGGGTGACGCCCTCGGGCAGGGTGATGTCGCCCGCGTTGATCTGGGTGCCGGCCTCGACGCCCTCGATGGAGACATCGATGGACTCGGGCAGCTTCATGACGTCGGCCTCGATGGAGAGCACGGTGACGTCGGAGGTGACCAGGGTGCCGGAGGCGGCCTCGCCGACCAGGTTCACGTGCACATCGGCGACGACGCGCTCACCGCGACGGATGACCAGCAGGTCGGCGTGCTCGATGTAGCGACGGATCGGGTGCACGACAACCGATTTGGTGAGCGCCAGGTGCTTCTGGCCCGCGATGTCCAGGTTCAGCACGGCGTTGGTGCCGTGCTCACGCAGGATGGCGGCGAAGTCACGCGCGTTCACGGCGAGGTGCTGCGGCTCGGTGTTGTGGCCGTAGAGCACGGCGGGAACGTTGCCGTCGCGGCGGGTGCGGCGGGCCGCGCCCTTGCCGAACTCGGTGCGTACAGTGGCTTCGAGAAGGTTGGCGTCGGACATGACTGTCTACTCCTACGGCTCGTCCGGGCTGATGTCAGCGTGCTGGCCAGGGGAACTTGCCGCCCTGGCGCGATGTTGGTCTATTCGTCTGGCGAAGACCAACAGGGACGGCCGGAAGCCGAAACCCGTCGATCACGGTGGACATTTTTGGGGTGTCGCACCCTCGCCGAGACAACCTGAAGACTCTAACACGCGGTCATAGATGCTCCACACCGCCCCCACCTCGAGCTATACGCGCGTCGCGGGCGAACTAGGCGGCCTCGGCCCGCTCGGTGAATGTGGCCGCGTAGCAATCCACATAGGGGCGGCCGGAGCGGCGCACCAGATCGGCCATGAGCTCATCGGTCGCCTGTCGCACACCGCACCGGTCGGCCGGGACGAAGTAACGCGGGCGACCGATGGAGATGCGCACCTTCGCCGGGCGCAGTAGGCGGCGGTGACGCGGATTCATCCGATCGGTGCCGGAGAGCACCACCGGGATCACGGGAGCACCGGTCTGCATGGCGACTCGGATCACGCCGGTACGACCGCGATAGATGCGACCGTCCGGCGAGCGGGTGCCCTCGGGGTGGATGCCCCAGACACCGCCCCGCTCCAGAATTCGCACGGCCGCCGCGAGTGAATCACCCCCGGCCCGGCCGCCGGTGCGATCCACCGACACCTGCCCGGTGGCGTTCATGACCCAGCGATTCACCCGCCCCCGGAACCCACCGGTGGTGAAGTACTCCTGTTTGGCGATGAAGGTGACCTTGCGGGGCAGCACCAGGCACAGATACAGCGAATCCACCACCGCCAGATGGTTGGCCGCGATGATCACCGGGCCGCCGGCCGGAACATGCCGCAGTCCTTCGATTTCCGGTCTGCCCAGGAGTTTGAGCAGCGGTCCGACGAACACATGCTTCAACAGCCAGTACCACATGAAGTTCTCCCCGTTACGAGTTCCGTAGACACTGTCTACAACGTCTACACCACCTGGTAGACAATGTCTACGGCGAATCGCCCCGGAAGACTTGGGAGGATGTCCGACATGAATGTGGTTGAGCCACTGCGCGAGCGACTGGTCAGCGCCGGAGTCGACATGCTCGAACAGGTCGGCGCGGGCCAACTCGGGCTGCGCGCCATCGCCCGCGAGGCGGGCGTCTCGCACGGTGCGCCCCGCCGCTGGTTCCCCACCCATAATTCGCTGCTGGCCGCCATCGCCGCCCGGGGTTACGCCGATCTCGGCGCGAGACTCGAAGCGATACAGGGTGATTCACCCCGCGAACGCCTCGACCGCACCTGCCGGACCTATGTGGAGTTCGCCGTCGAACGCCCGGAGATGTTCACTCTCATGTTCCGCCACGACCTCCTGGAGGGCGCGGGCGAGAACCTGCGGGCCACCACCACGCTGCCGATGTTCCGCCGCTGGCGCGATCTCGTCGCCACCGCCAGCGCTCCCCCGACCACCGATGGCAACCCCCCTGACACCGACGAAATCGCCCTCGGCCTCTGGACCAACCTGCACGGGGTGGCGACCCTGGTCGCCAATCGCAGCCTCGAGGCCATGGCCCCGGGCTTCGACCCCGACCGACTGGTCACCTCCGCCATCACCCGCCACCTGCCCAGGTGAGGGTGTTCGCGTACCCTGGTTCGGTTGCCTCGTCTGTGAAGGAGTCCCCCGTGAGTTCCCCGACTACCAGTGCGACCACGCCCCAAAAAGGGCGGTTGGCCGACGAGGTGGCCCGGCGGCGCACCTTCGCGGTGATCTCCCATCCCGACGCAGGTAAGTCGACGCTGACCGAGGCGCTGGCGCTGCACGCCAAGGTGATCTCCGAGGCGGGCGCGATCCACGGCAAGGCCGGACGCAAATCGACGGTCTCGGACTGGATGGAGATGGAGAAGGCGCGCGGTATCTCCGTCAGCTCCACGGCCCTGCAGTTCGAATACGGCGAGTGCGTGATCAATCTCGTCGACACCCCCGGTCACTCCGACTTCTCGGAGGACACCTACCGCGTGCTCACCGCGGTCGACGCGGCCGTCATGCTCATCGACGCGGCCAAGGGCCTGGAACCGCAGACGCTCAAGCTCTTCCAGGTCGCGCGCGATCGCGGGATTCCCGTCATCACCGTCATCAACAAGTGGGACCGGCCGGGTCAGGCGCCCCTGGAACTCCTGGACGAGATCACCGATCGGATCGGTCTCACCCCGACTCCACTGTTCCTGCCCGTCGGTATCGCCGGTGATTTCCGCGGTCTGCTGCGGCGCGGCGAAGAGGGCGCACCGGCCGAGTACATCCACTTCACCCGTACCGCGGGCGGCGCGACCATCGCGCCCGAGGAGCACCTCACCCCGGAAGAGGCCGCCGAACGCGAGGGCGAAGCCTGGATCACCGCCGTCGAGGAGAGCGAACTGCTCTCGGCCGCAGGCCAGGATCACGATCAGGAACTGTTCCTGGCGGGGCACACCTCACCGGTGATCTACGGCTCCGCCATGCTGAATTTCGGTGTGCGCCAACTCCTCGAGACGCTCATCGAGCTCGCGCCCGCACCCCGCGCACGCATCGATATCAATGAGCAGCCGCGCGAGACCGACGCGCCGTTCAGCGCGGTCATCTTCAAGGTGCAGGCCGGTATGGATACCGCGCACCGCGACCGGCTCGCGTTCATGCGCATCGTCTCCGGCGAATTCGAGCGCGGCATGGTGGTCACGCACGCGCAGACCGGTCGCCCGTTCGCCACCAAGTACGCGCTCACCATCTTCGGCCGCGAGCGCACCACCGTCGATACCGCGTACCCGGGTGATGTGGTGGGTCTGGTCAACGCGACCGCGCTGGCCCCCGGGCACACCCTGTACGCGGACAAGAAAGTGCAGTTCCCGCCGATCCCGTCGTTCGCGCCGGAGCATTTCGCCACCCTGCGCGCGCAGAGCGCGGGCAAGTACAAGCAGTTCCGCAAGGCCATCGATCAGCTCGACTCCGAAGGCGTGGTTCAGGTGCTGCGCAACGACATTCGCGGCGACGCGTCACCGGTACTCGCCGCTGTCGGACCCATGCAGTTCGAGGTGGTCACCGCACGCATGCTCGGCGAGTACAACGTCGAGACCCAGCTCGATTTCCTCCCGTACCAGTTGGCCCGCCGCACCGACGCCGAATCGGCGGTCGAGCTCGGCCGCCAGCGCGGCGTGGAGGTCTTCACCCGCACCGACGGCGTCATGCTCGCCCTCTTCGGTGACAAATGGAAACTGGCCTACATCCAGAAGGAACACCCCACCCTGACTCTCGAACCGCTGGTAGCCACCGCGGACTAGCGGTCTCCCCGTCATCCCGGCGCGTTTTTGGCGGGGATCCACCGATGTCGGCTGCCAACTGGGCGGTGTGGATGCCGGCCAGAAGCATGCCTGGATGACGAGCGGGGTGAGTCAGCCCATGGTGCCCGTGGCATCCGGCGGCATGGGATCGGTGCGGGGAGTATCGGCCGGATCGCGGGCGATGAGTCCCCAGCGGCTGGAGGTCAGGCGCAGGCTCGGCAGATCCGAGAGCGACAGGACCACCTCGTAGGTGCGTTCATAACCGGTGTGCGCGATGCGCCAGTTGCCGTCATCGCACTTGACGTACTGGTCGGTGTAGAAGGCCGCGCCGCGCAGCAGCATATTGTGGCCCGGAATCAGCACCGTATCGGCGAGGTACCAGGTGCCGACGGCGGTATCGCCGGTGACATCGATCTCCGGGTGGTCGCAGCGGTGTTCGGTGATGACGTGCGGGCCGAGGGTGTTGCGCATGAAGGCCAGGAACGCGTCGCGGGACTCGAATTGGAGGTACTCGCTGTAGGTGGCGGTCGCCTCCGGGATCATGGTGTCGGCGAACTCCTCCCACGACTTGGTGTCGAGGGCACGCAGATACCGGAACTTCAACCGGCTGATCGCGGCTACCGCATCGGAATCCATAACACCCACAATCCCATCAGAGGTGCGGGATACCGCTGCATTTGGAGCAGATCTGTACCGGATCGCTACCGGGCAGATACCGCACACCCCGATTCAAATCGGGGTGCGGGGCATCTCAGTTGCCGATGCTGAAGCAGGTGGTGCAGAAGTCTTCGCCGAATTCGGTCAGGCGCAGACTCTTTCGGACGATCTTGGGGGCGCGGCCCGCCTTCTTGAGGGCCGACTCCACCACCGGCTGCACCTCCAGCACCATGTAGCGCGAGAGCACCACCGGATCATCGGAGGTGGTGGTCAGACCGAGGCGGTTGAGGTTGATCAGATAGTGGCGGGAGCGGTCCGGGTAGCGCACGCCCGCCTGCTCCGGTACCGAGGTGAGATCGCCCTGGACCAGTTCCGAACCGATGCCGAGCGGGCGGTTGGTCCGCACATCGACGGTCGGCTGCGGTCCGTTCAGGGCCATGAAACGCAGAATGCGCGCCTCATCGGGTGCGAGCTGATCGAGGATGCGGTCGTAGGCCGGGTGCACATCCTCGTTGAAGTAGACATCGGCCGAGCGCGCGAGCAGAGCGTCACCGCGGCGGCGCAGCTCCTCGCTGGAGGCCGAGCGCAGCAGACCCCCGACGCCGATGGCCGTCTGGCTCGGCCCACCCACGGGAGTCGGTACATAGCTGACGATTTCGCGCACCGAACCCTCGGTGACGCCGAGTGCGCTGCGCGCGATGGACCGCAGCGCCGCACCCGTGCGCTCGGCGATATCGGCCGAGGATTCCCCGTCCAAGGCCGCCTGCGTCAACTGCTTGGTGATATCGAAGCTCGTCTCGACCGCCCACTGGCCCGAGCGCGCCGCGGTGCCGACCGCGAGCCCCGCCGCCCGGAAGACACCGCGAATCAGTCGCGCCTCATTGCTGATCTGGCGCTGCTCGACGTCCGAACTGCGTTCCACGGCACGGGGACCCGGACGGACCACCTCGCCTGCACCCCCCTGCGACTGCCCGGTCCTGTCGTCTGTCACGTCCATCTCCGAATATTGCCAGGTGAACTGATTCGTCCACAGATTATTGCCCCCGACAGACCTACAGGTTCGGTGAACCCCCGTCATTCTCGTTGGTGAACTCGAATGAGTGGAACACCGGGGCAACCACTGTGACACAGATCTCCGACCCAGACACTCTCTCACTGGACTCACTTCCTGAATCCGAAGTAAGGTCCGGTACGCCGATGGGGTTGACGCCGGCGGTGGTACCGGTGCGTGGTCGGCAGGAGGGTGACGTTGCTAGAGAGTGTCTTCGGAGTCCACCCGACAATTTTGCTGGAACTGATCACGATTCCGTTGTTCACCGGCGTTATCGGTTACATCACCAACTGGACCGGCGTGCTGATGCTGTTCAAGCCGGTCGCCTTCCACGGCTTTCGGATGCCCGGCCTTGCGGCCCTGTTTCCCTTCCTGCCCAAGCGGATTCAGGTGCTGCCGCTGCTGCAGTACGACGGGCGGATGGGCTGGCAGGGCATCGTTCCCTCGCGGGCGGACAAGATGGCGAGTATCGCCGTCGACAAAGGGCTGGCGAAACTCGGGAATGTCGGCGACTTCTATCGAGAACTCGAGCCCGACAAGCTCGCGGAACATTTTGTTGAAACAGCGGAACTCCAGATTCGCGACATCGTGGAAGAGATCCTGCGACGCGAACATCCGCAACTTTGGTACAACCTGCCCAATGGCGTTCGCGAGATGGTGCACACGCGCGTTCGGGAGCAGCTACCCGAAATCCTGCACGCACTCACCGAAGAACTCGGCAACAACATCGATCAACTGCTGGACGTCAAGCAGATGGTGATTCGGTACTTCCAGGCGCGACCACAGTTGCTCAACAGTCTCTTCCAGGTGCTGGGCGCGAAGGAACTGCGATTCATGCAGAACTTCGGCTTCTACTTCGGCGCTCCCATGGGTCTGGTGCTGGTCGGCATTCTGCATGGGACCGGATGGTCCGCGCTGGCCGTACTGCCGATCGGCGGGATCATCATCGGCTGGGTGGTCAACTGGGTCGGCATCAATATGATCTTCGCGCCCGCCTACCCCAAGTGGTGGTGCCCGTGGCGGCAGGGGCTGCTGATCAAGCGGCAGCCCGAGATCACCGAGGGCTATGCGGACATGGTCGCCAGCCAGATCATGACCGTCGCCAATATCGGTGACGAGCTGCTCAACGGACCACGCTCGGATCGCACCATGCAGATGCTCACCGACACCCTCAAGCCCGCGGCCGATCATGCGCTCGGCCCCGCCCGCGGTGCGGTGAAGTTCTTCCTGGGCAATCGCGAATACGACTCGCTGCAGGACAGTTTCACCGCCGAGTCCATGAAGATCGCCCCGATCGCCTTCGCGGACCCGGAGTTCAACGTGCGCCAGGGCAAGCAGGTGCAGGAGTACATCGCCAAACAAATGTCGGCGCTGCCGCCGCCGGAGTTCGTGGACATGCTGCGTTCGGCCATCAAACAAGATGAATGGCTCTTGTTTGTCCATGGCGGTGTGCTGGGGCTCATAGCCGGTTACGCTCACCTCCTGATCTTCGGAACAGGAGTGGCTACCTCATGGATATGACCGAAACCGATTCGGGCGAAGGGGAACCCGCCGATACCTCCGCCGAACTGGTGCTGCGCCCCGCCGCGCCGCTGCCGGTTCACCTCGCGCCGACGGCCGCGGCCGGGCCGGTGCGAGCGGCGACAGGTGTGGTGCGCGTTGCCATGTCGGCCGCGGTCGAGGCCGGGGTATGGGGTTTGAGCACCGCGTTCGGAGTCACCTCGGTGGTGTTGCGCGGCAGTATGGCCGGTCAGGCCCCGCGTGAGATTCTCTCCGAAGCCGGTGCGCAGGTACGGCATTCGGTACGGCAGGCACTGGGCGTGACCGCTCCGGAGGCCGCCTCGATCACCGCCACCGAGCCCTCCTCCAGCAGTGCACTGCGCGCTCGAGGCGCCGAATTACTACGCCGCTCAGCCGAATTCCATGATGACGACGATGCGCATCGGCATCCCGCCTACGCCCGTATTCTCGGCGAGCTGGCCCCCGATGAGGCCCGCATCGTGAGGTACCTCTACCTCGACGGACCGCAGCCGCTGCTCGAGGTGCGCGGCGGCCGCAATGCCAATGGCGGCCAGTTCAACCTGCTCGGTGAGGACGCCGGTCTGCGCTACCCGAATCGGGTCGAGGAGTACCTCACCAATCTGGACCGGCTCGGTCTGGTCGATATCACCCGCGAACCCCTCGGCAACCCCAACCGCTATCAGCTGTTGGAGGCGCAGCCCGAGGTGCGCCGCCTGCTGAAGCGAGCGGGGTTCGGCACCAAAGTCCTCTATCGCACAATCGAACTCACCTCATTCGGTGCGGGCTTCGTGCGCACCTGCCTGCCGATCCCGAGTCTGGATCAGCCAGCGCGCATAGAGCAGCACGGGTAAGCACTTTCCCGTCATCCCGGCATGTTTTTGGCCGGGATCCACCTGACTCAGCGAGATCCCGGCCAAAACGCGCCGGGATGACGAGGGGTGGCGCGCCGGAATAGCGACCGCGTCAGAGGTCGGCGAGTTCGAGCCAGCGCTCTTCGGCGGCTTCCTTTTCGGTTTGGACCTGCTTCAGTTCGGTTCCCAGGGCGATGAGTTTGTCCGGGGTGGTGGCCGCGTCCGCCAGGGCGGCGTGCAGCTTCGCCTCGCGCTCGTCCAGTTTCTGAATCGAGCGCTCCAGCTTGGAGAGCTCCTTGCGGGCCGCGCGGTAGGTGGCCGAATCCGTCGCTGCCGCTGAGGAATTCGCGGCGACCGGCTTCGGTGAAGCAGCGGCCGCGATGACCGCGCGCTTCTTCAGATACTCGGTGATACCGCCGGGCAGGTTGGTGAGCTTCCCATCGCCGAACAGCGCCCAGGTGGTGTCGCAGATGCGCTCCACCAGGTACCGGTCGTGCGAGATGACGACCATGGTGCCCGCCCAGTTGTCCAGGAGGTCTTCCAGCTGCTGGAGGGTGTCGATATCCAGATCGTTGGTGGGCTCGTCCAGGAGCAGCACATTGGGCTCGCTCATCAGGATTCGGGTGAGCTGCAGACGGCGGCGCTCACCACCGGAGAGATCACCGACGGGGGTGCGCTGTTTGGCGGGGGTGAAGCCCAGACGCTCGGCGAGCTGGCTGGCGCTGATCTCCTTATCGCCCAGCATGGTTCGCATGGCGACATCCTGAACCGCCTCCAGCACCCGCATATCCAGCGGCAGATCGTCGAGTTCCTGGCGCAGCCAGCCGATCTGGATGGTCTTGCCCTCGATCCGCTTACCGGACTTCAACTCCTGCTCACCCGCGAGGGCACGCAGTAGCGTGGTCTTACCGGAGCCGTTCACCCCGACCAGACCGACGCGTTCGCCCGGCGCGAGTCGCCAGGTCAAGTCCTGCACCAGTTCCCGGCCGTCCGGGGTGGCGAGGGTGGCGTCCTCGAGCTCGATCACCACGCGGCCCAGCCGTTTACGCGCGAAGGACGCCAGGGCGACACTGTCGCGCGGGGCTGGCACATTCGCGATGAGCGCTTCGGCGGCCTCGATTCGGTAGCGCGGCTTGGAGGTTCGCGCGGGCGCGCCGCGACGCAGCCAGGCGAGCTCCTTGCGGGCCAGGTTCTGGCGGCGCGCCTCACTGGCGTCGGCCTGCCGGGAGCGCTCGGCGCGGGCGAAGATCCAATCGTTGTAGCCGCCCTCGTAGGTCTCCACCTTGCCGCCCTGCACCTCCCAGGTGCGGGACGCGACGGTATCGAGGAACCAGCGATCGTGAGTGACGACAATCAGCGCGCTGCGACGGGACACCAGGTGTTCGGCGAGCCACTGCACGCCCTCGACATCGAGGTGGTTGGTGGGCTCGTCCAGGACCAGCAGATCCAGATCTCGGACCAGGGCGGCGGCCAATGCGGTACGACGGCGCTCGCCACCGGAGAGATTGCCGACGAGCGAATCCATCCCGAGGTCGGCGATGCCGATGCCCTCGACGACATTGCGAATGCGGGTATTGGAGGCCCATTCGTGCTCGGCGACGCCATCGGTCATCTGGTCCTCGGCGAGTCCGGCGAGCACCACTTCACCGACGGTCGCGCCCTCGGGCAGCACACCACGCTGAGTGACCACGGCCATCCGCAGGCCGCCCACTCGGCTTACCCGCCCGCTGTCCGGCGGCTCGAGCCCCGTCAATACCTCGAGCAGCGTGGTCTTACCGCCGCCGTTCAGACCCACGACCCCGATCCGCTCCCCCTCCTGCACGCCAAGGGAGACGTTCTCGAGCAGAGGCTTGATCCCGAAACTCTTGTTGACCTGTTCCAGGTTGATCAGGTTGGCCATGAATCCTTCTGTCGCATCGACGGCGCAAACGGTGATTGCCCCTCGCCCAGCCTACCGAGGGGCGGAGATCACGCTGAAGTCAGCGCTTCGGGTCGACGGGACTGCTGAGGATGCGAGCGCCGGGGACCGGGCCGTAGGCGGTGCGGACGCTGCGGCAGACGCCCGCGCCGGAGAGTTCGGCGGCGACCGCGACGGCGGCGTCCTCGGATTCGCAGAGGAACGCGCAGGTCGGGCCGGAGCCGGAGACTATGCCCGCCAGGGCACCCGCGGTGACGCCCGCGCGCAGGGTCCGGCGGAGTTCGGGCTTCAGGGACAGGGCCGCGATTTGCAGGTCGTTGCCGAGTAGCGGCGCGAGCTGCTGGGGGTCGCCGGAGGCCAGCGCCTGCAGCAGGGCTTCGGGGCTGCCGAGGCGGGGCGGTTCGCCGATTTCGCGCAGGCGGTCGAGTTCGTGGAAGACCGCCGGGGTGGAGAGCCCGCCCTTGGCCAGGGCGAGGACCCAGTGGAAGGTGTTGCGGCACAACACCGGAAGGAGTTCCTCACCGCGGCCACGCCCCAGCGCGGTCTGACCGTGCAGGGAGAAGGGGACATCACTGCCGAGCTCCGCTGCGATAGCGGACAATTCGCCGCGTGAGAGGCCGAGCTCCCACAGGTCGTTCAGGCCGAGCAGGGCGGCGGCGGCATCGGCGCTACCACCGGCCATACCGCCCGCCACCGGAATGCCCTTGGCAATGGCGATCTCGACCAGTGGCGCGCAGCCGCCCAGCGGTGCCAGGCGGACGGCGGCCTGCCACACCAGGTTTCCGCGATCGGTGGGCACCTGATCGGCGCTCTCGCCCGTGACCCGCACGGTGAGGGCGGCGGCGGGCGAGATCTCCAGATCGTCACTCAGCGACAGGGCTTGGAAAACCGTGGTGAGGTCGTGGTATCCGTCCTCGCGAAGATCGCCCACCCCGAGGTGCAGGTTCACCTTCGAGGGCGCGCGCACGACGACGGGGCTGGGCACAACAGACAGCACGCCGGACAGCCTAGTTGCAGTTCCCTACAGGAGCGCGCCACCGGTGGCATCGATCCACTGGCCGGTCACCCAGCGGGAATCCTCGGATGCCAGGAAGCCCACGATGTCCGCCACATCGGCGGGCTGGCCGACCCGATGCAGCGGGGAGCGGGCGGCGGTGGCGGCCTGCCCCTCGGGCGTGCGGAGCCAATCGGCGTTCATATCGGTATCGATCGCGCCGGGGGCGACGGCGTTCACCGTAATCCCCCGGGAGGCAAGGTCTTTGGCGAGGATGCTGGTCAGGGCATCGATGGCGGCCTTGGTCATGGTGTAGGCGAGCAACTGCGGCTGGTAGGCGCCACGGGTGAGCCCGGTGGAGACATTGACGATGCGGCCGTTGTCCCGCAGCCGATCCAGGCCCAGCTTGGTGACGAAGAACGGCGATTTGGTGTTGATCGCGAAGACGCGGTCGAAGGATGCCTCATCGGTGCCGGTGATGGGTTCGCGGATGCCGTCGGTGCCCGCGTTGTTGACCAGGATGTCGAGCCCGTCCGCGTGCGCGTCGAACGCGCTCCACAGGGTTTGCGCATCGCCGGGCACGCCGAGGGTGGCCTGGATGGCGAAGGCCGAACCGCCCGCGTTCTCGATCGCGGCGACGGTCTCCTTGGCGGCGGCGACATTGCCGTTGTAGTGCACGGCCACCCGGGCGCCGTCCTTCGCCAACCGAAGTGCGATGGCGCGTCCGATACCGCGTCCGCTGCCGGTGACCAGTGCCGTCTTGCCTGCGAGGGTGCTCATGAGCTGCGCTCCTTTTATCTAGCGATCGTTACAGAATGGGACCGTAGCACATTATCTAGCGAGCGCTATAAAATGTGCGGCATGGCCACTCCCACCCGGGGCCGACCCCGGAAATTCGACCGCGACGCCGCGCTGGACAAAGCGCTGCGACTGTTCTGGCGACAGGGCTACGAGGCCACCTCGATCAGCGATCTCACCGGCGAACTCGGCATCGGCGCACCCAGCCTCTACGCCGCGTTCGGCGATAAACAGCAGCTGTTCAACGAGTCCATCGAGGTGTACGTGAACCAGTACGCGGGCTTCGCGGCGCGTGCGCTCGCCGAGGAGCCGACGGCCTGGGACGCGGTCGCCCGCACCCTGCGCGAGGCGGCCCTGGAGTACACCGAACCGGGACTTCCGAACGGCTGCATGGTGATCAGCGCCGGGATCAACACCACGAACCCCGAGGTCGCGGCCATGCTCGAGGCCATGCGCACCGCGAACGTGACTGCCTTCGCCGAGCGCATCGGAGTCGATATCACCGCGGGGCGACTACCGGCGGATACCGATGCACGGGTGCTGGCCCGCTATATCGGCGTGGTCATGCAGGGCATGTCGCAGTCCGCGCGCGATGGTGCGAGCCGCGACGAGCTGCGACAGGTCGCTGAGCTGGCACTACAGGTGTGGCCGAAATCCGGGGCCGCCGAGCGCTGAATTTTCCGGCCAACCGCTTGCGCCAGGTACCCATGGGGGGTATGTTTCAGAGGTGTTCGGGGATACCCCCACACCGTATAGCGCGAGTCGAGGAGTCGAAATGGCCACCAGCACCTACACCGTCACCGGCATGACCTGCGGCCACTGCGTCGGGTCGGTTCAGCAGGAGATCGGCAAGATCGACGGTGTCACCAGTGTCGATGTCGATCTGGCCTCCGGCCTGGTCAAGGTCGAGTCCGCCGCTCCGATCGCCGCTGCCGCTGTCGTGGCCGCCGTCGACGAAGCCGGGTACGAGGTGGCGAGCTGAATGAACGATCGACTGAAGTTCGCCGCCTTCGGCGGTGGACTGGTCGTACTGTTCGGGGCCGCACTCGGTATCGGCGCCCTGGTGGGTGATCCGACCGAGTCGGCCTCCGGCACGACCTCCGCGCACTCCGAACATCAGACCGAAGCGGCCCCCGGGCTCGCGAACAGCGAGCAGGGTTACGCCCTCACCGATGTCACCGCCCCCACCGTCGCGAATCAGCAAGGGGCCCTGCGTTTCCGGATCACCGGACCGCAGGGCACCGTCACCAAGTACAACACCCTGCACGAGCAGAACCTGCATCTGATCGTGGTGCGGTCGGATGCGAGCCAGTTCCGGCACGTCCATCCCGCACTCACCGCGGACGGCACCTGGTCCATCGACTGGAACTGGGCCGAGCCCGGTAACTATCGGGTCTTCACCGACTTCTCCCCCGCCGGCGGCCCGGGCGAACTGACGCTCAGCCGGACCGTTCAGGTGGACGGGAACGCGGTGACCAAGCCACTGCCGCCGGTATCGAAGACGGCACAGGTGGACGGCTACCAGGTCACCCTGACCGGTGATTTGTCCACCGCCGGAAGCGAATTGAAGTTCGACGTCACCCGCGACGGTAAGCCCGTCACCGATCTGCAGCCCTACCTGGGCGCGTACGCGCACCTGGTCGCACTGCGGGCCAGTGACCTCGCCTACCTGCATGTGCACCCCGAGGGCGAGGTCGGGAAGACCGCTCCCGGACCGGAGGTCGCCTTCCACGCCCAGGCGCCGAGCGATGGCGTCTACCGCCTGTACCTGGACTTCCGGCACGGCGGCAAGGTCCACACCGCCGAATTCACCGATGAGACAACCACCGCCGCATCCGCTTCGGACGCGCACTCGCAGCACGGAGGAGGTCACTGATGAGCGCCCCAACGCAGGAGCGGTCCATCGAGCTGGAAATCGGCGGTATGACCTGCGCCTCCTGCGCCTCCCGCATCGAGAAGAAGCTCAATCGGATCGACGGCGTCACCGCCACGGTGAACTACGCCACCGAGAAGGCGAAGGTCAGCTTCCCGGAGTCGGTGACCACCGATGAGCTGATCGCCAAGGTCGTCGATACCGGATACACGGCCGCCGTACACAATACCGAACCGGTGAAATCGGCTGATACCGAAGATAATTCGGCTCCGAGCGCGACCCGACTGCTGCGGCATCGACTGCTGGTGACGCTAGCGCTGGCCGTGCCCGTGGTCGCCATGGCCATGATTCCGGCGCTGCAATTCACCAACTGGCAGTGGCTTTCGCTGACGCTGACCGCACCCATCGTGGTGTGGGGCGGCGCGCAATTCCACCGGGCCGCCTGGGTGAACGCCAAACACGGTGCGGCGACGATGGATACGCTCATCTCGCTGGGCACCCTGGCCGCCTTCGGGTGGTCGGTGTACGCGCTGTTCTTCGGCGATGCCGGTATGGCGGGTATGAAACACCCCTTCAGCCTTGCCATTTCGCGCGGCGACTCGTCCTCGGCGCTCTACTTCGAGGTGGCGGCGACGCTGATCACCGCGATTCTGGCGGGTCGCTACTTCGAGACCCGATCCAAGGAGAAGGCCGGATCCGCGCTGCGGGCCCTGCTGGAACTGGGCGCGAAGGATGTGGCGGTCCTGCGCGGCGGTGTCGAAACCCGTATCCCCGTGGGTGAACTGCGGGTCGACGAGGAATTCCTGGTCCGGCCCGGCGAGAAGATCGCCACCGACGGTGTTGTGGTCAAGGGCAGTTCGGCCCTGGATATGAGCATGCTGACCGGCGAATCGGTGCCGGTCGAGGTGGCGCCCGGCGATGCCGTGGTCGGCGCGACGGTGAACGCGGGTGGTCTGCTGACCGTGCGCGCCACCCGGGTCGGCGCGGATACCCAACTGGCGCAGATGGCCGCGCTGGTCGAGGAGGCGCAGAACGGGAAAGCGCCGGTGCAGCGGCTCGCCGACAAGGTGGCCGGGATCTTCGTGCCGATTGTCATCGCGATCGCCGTCGCGGCGCTGGGCTTCTGGCTCGGCACCGGTGTCGCCGTCGCGACCGCCTTCGGCGCGGCGGTGGCCGTGCTGATCATCGCCTGCCCGTGTGCCCTCGGATTGGCCACGCCCACAGCGCTATTGGTGGGCACCGGCCGCGGCGCGCAGCTGGGCATCCTGATCAAGGGCCCGCAGGTGCTGGAGTCGACGCGGCGCATCGACACCGTGGTGCTGGATAAGACCGGTACCGTCACCACCGGCAGAATGACTCTCGCCGAGGCGATTCCGGCCGCGAACGTGGATCCGGACGAGCTGCTCGCGGTGGCGGCGGCGGTGGAGCACGGCTCCGAACACCCGGTCGCCAAAGCCGTGGTCAAGGGTGCCGTCGATCGCGGCCTCACTGCGCCTTCGAAGTACGCCGAGCAGGTGGAGCAGTTCGTCAGCCACGGCGGCAAGGGCGTGCAGGGCCTGGTCGGTGAGCGGGCGGTCGTCATCGGACGCACCGAACTGCTCGAAGACTGGTCGATCACCCTGCCGGAGGTATTGGCGGACGCCAAGATTCGGGCCGAACAGGCCGGAAAGACCGCCATCGTGGTGGCTTGGGACGGTGTGGCTCGCGGCGTGCTCGTCATCGCCGATGCCGTCAAACCCACCAGTGCACAGGCGATCTCGGAGATGCGGGCACTCGGACTCACCCCCGTCCTGCTCACCGGTGACAATGCGGCCACCGCCCGCACCGTGGCGGATCAGGTCGGTATCGACCAGGTCATCGCCGAGGTGCTGCCCAGCGACAAGCTCGATGTGGTGAAGCAGTTGCAGGCTCAGGGCAAGGTGGTCGCCATGGTCGGCGACGGCGTCAATGACGCGGCCGCCCTCGCCCAGGCCGATCTCGGCCTGGCCATGGGCACCGGCACCGATGTCGCCATTCAGGCCGCGGACCTCACCCTGGTCCGGGACGACCTGCGCTCGGTCCCCACCGCGATCAAACTGTCGCGGGCCACCCTGCGCACCATCAAGAGCAATCTGTTCTGGGCCTTCGGCTACAACGTGGCGGCCATTCCGCTGGCCGCCGCGGGCCTGCTGAACCCCATGCTCGCCGGTGCGGCCATGGCCCTGTCCAGCGTATTCGTGGTCAGCAACAGCCTCCGGCTGCGTCGCTTCCGGGGCTGAGGCACCGGCTCGAAGGATCCGCGCTCCGACCGCACCCCGACGGGGTGCGGTCGGTCGTCGTAGCGGCGGATCGTGTTCAATGGCTGGCGAGCGGTGGGGACCGCCTCGCCCGCTATGCCCGAGGAGCAGAGTTCGTGACGACTATTGCCGAGTACCTGGTCGCGGCGGAGATCGAGATCGCGCCGGTGCAGCCGGGAGAGGCCGGTGCGCCCGAGGTTTCGCTGCCGTTGGCCGAGGGGTGGACGGCGGTGGACGCCGCCATGTTCCCCGGCGCGTACGGCGTCTTCACCCGCCCGCCCGAGAACGGCTGGGCCGATAATGTGGTCCTGCTCGTCGGCCGCCTCTCCAAGCCGTCGAACCCGGCCGAACTGCTGGAGTCCGCGTTCGCGGATGCCCGGCAGCTCCCCGACTGGCGCGAACTGAACGCGGAAATCGGTGACTACCAAGGCTTTCCGTCGGCGGCCGTGACCGGCACCTACTCCGTCGATGCCCTGATCCTGTGGGTGCACACCCGCTATGTGATCGTCGCCGTCGGCAATTACGAGTACCTGGTCCAGCTCACCGTGACCGCGCGCGCCGATGGCGACGGCATCGAAGCCGGGCTGCTGGAGGGTCTGGAAATCCGCGTCTGAGTCGAACGTGTCCGGGGGCGGCGAATGCCCGCCCCCGGTCAATCGGTCAGGCTTGCGCGGCGAGGCGGACGAAGGCGGCGGTGTCGAGGGTTTCGCCGCGGGCCGTCGGGGCGATTCCGGCTGCCACCAAACGCCTTTCGGCTTCGACCGGGGAACCGGCCCAACCGGACAGGGCCGCGCGCAGGGTCTTGCGGCGCTGGGCGAAGGCCGCGTCGATGACCTCGAATACCTTCTTGCGATGGTCTTCATCCATGGACCACGGCGCTTCTTCATAGCGGTCGATACGAACCAGACCGGATTCGACCTGCGGTACGGGCCAGAAGATTTGGCGACCGACGGTGCCGGTGCGGCGAACGGTGCCGAAGAAGCCCGCCTTGACGCTGGGGACACCGTAGATGCGCCCGCCCGGGGTGGCGGCGAGCCGGTCGGCGACCTCCAACTGCACCATGACGAGAGTTGTTCGGATGCTCGGCAATTCGGCCAGCAGGTGCAACAGCACGGGCACGGCCACGTTGTAGGGCAGGTTCGCGACCAGCGCCGTCGGGGCGGCTGGCAGGTCCGCGGCCTGGACGCGCAGGGCATCGGCGAGCACGACGGTGAGACGGTCGGCCAGGCCGGGTGCGCGGTCCTGCACCGTATTCGGCAGGTGTCCGGCCAGATTCGGATCGATCTCGACCGCGATGGTCCGATCGGCCACATCGAGAATGGCCAGGGTCAGTGAACCGAGACCGGGGCCGACCTCGAGCACCACATCATCGCGGGTGACGCCCGCCGCCGCGACAATGCGCCGCACGGTATTGGCGTCGTGGACGAAGTTCTGTCCGAGCTGCTTGGTCGGGCGCACCCCGAACCGCTCGGCGAGCACCCGCACTTCGGCGGGGCCCAGCAGGGCGGCTTCTCCACGACCAGCGTTTTCAGGTTCGGACACCCTGCGAAACCTATCAACTCGTGCTTGCCGGTCCGGCCTCGCCCCGCGCCCGACACGCGTCCGCCCGGTGCGATCCCGTCGGGGCCGCACCGGACGGAGGACGGTCAGGACTGGACCGGGGTGGCCAGGACGCGGTTGAGGAAAGCGTCCATGGCGGACCACATCCGTGGATTGACATTGCCGTGCGAGCCGGTACCGACGGTGGCCTGGAAGTCGACGCCGTTGGCGGCGAACTGGGTGGCCAGGGCGGCGTGTAGCGGGGACGGCACGGTGGTGTCGGTCGCGTTGAGCAGCAACAGAATCGGCGCGTCGTAGCCGCGGGTCGGCACGGTCATGTAGTCGCGCAGCACGGGGCTGAGCGGGCCCTCGGTGAGCGGACGGGTGAGCAGTTCACCGATGGTGAGCCCCCGCATGCGCTTGATGGTCTCGGGCAGGCAGGTGTCGCCGACGCCGTCCAGCAGCGCACGGCCCTGTTCGGTCAGATAGGTGTCGACCTGCGCTTCGGGCCGGGCCGCGCGAAGTCCGGCCAGAATGCTGACGACGAAGCCGTTCACACCGTCACCGATCTTGCCCGGGAGTTCGGGGACCCACGGCCCCGCGATGGGCAGCACCTTCTCCACATCCGAGGCCGGATCGATGGCGACGGTGCCGCGGAAGTCGAGATCGGGGGCCGCGGCCACCTGCACGCTCGCGGTGCCGAGCGCCGCGTGACCGCCCTGCGAGGTGCCGGTCACCGCCCAGGTGCGGGACAGCTCCGGGTTGGCCGAACGGGCCGCGCGCACCAGATCGATGGTGGCGGTGGCTTCGGTGCGCAGCTCCAGATACGGATGCGGTCCGGTGTCGAACAGGCCGAGCCCCAGGTAGTCCGGTGCGACGACCGCGAAACCCTTGGACGCGAAGTACCGCATGAGGATGTCCTCATCGGCCATCACACCGGGCAGCGGCGCGCGTTCGGGAGCGGTCTGGCCGCCGCAGTTCGCGCCGAGTCCGGTGGTGCCGTGGTCGTAGGCCATGATCGGCCAGCCACCCGCGGGCGCGGGCCCGGCGGGAACGAACATGGTGCCGCTGGCCCGGACCTGTTCACCATTGGAGCGGGTGGTCCAGTACTGCACGATCGAACCGTTCACCTGCCCGTGCCAGCCGTCGGGCTGCATGGTTGCCGAAATCAGTGTTCCGGCGGGGTCGGCCTGCGCCGAGCTCATTGGAAGAGCGAGCAACGCGCTCGCAGCCACTGCGCCAACGGTCGCAATTCGCGTAAAAGTACTGGTAAATCCCATAATTCCTCCACCGGCTCCGCTCCGGAAGCCAACTCGGCTTCCGGAGTGCGTCCCCGACAATCTATTTGCCAATGGATTGCCGATGGGCCACCGCCCCTCGGTTAGGACTTGGTCGGAGTGGCGAGCACGCGTGCGGTGAAGGCGTCGATGGCCGACCACATCTGCGGATTGAGATCGGTGTGCTGCCCGGTGCCGGTGACCGTGCTGAAGTCCACGCCGTTGGCCGCGAACTGGGCCGCGAGCGCGGCGTGCAGCGGTGAGGGCACGACCATATCGGTCACATTGAGCAGCAACAGGATCGGCGCGTTGTAGCCGCTGGTCGGCACGGTCATGTACTCGTTGATCGCGGCGCGGAAGCGCTCGTCGCCGAGCGGCCGGGCGAGCATCTCACCGACCGAGACGCCGTCGACGGCCTTCATGATGTCGTTGAAGCAGAGGCCGCCCGCCTGATCGAAGATCTCCCGGCCGCGCGGGGTCAGGTAGCTGTTCAGATCGAGTTCGGGATGGGTTTCGCGCAGCCCGACCAGCATGCTGACGACGAATCCGTCGATGGCGTTACCGTTCTGGCCCGGAATCTCGGGCACGTACGGTCCGGCCAGGGGGACGAACTTCTCCACATCCGAGGCCGGGTCGACCGCGATGGTGCCGCGGAAATCCAGATCCGGCGCGGTGCTCGCCTGTAGGTTGGCCGCGCCGAGCGCCGCGTGCCCGCCCTGCGAAAAGCCGGTCAACGCCCAGGTTTTCGACAATTCCGGATGTGCCTCGCGGGCGGCCTTCACCAGATCGACGGTGGCGCTCGCCTCGCTGCGGGTCTCCAGGTACGGGTGCGGGCCGGTGTCGAATTTGCCGAGTCCGAGGTAGTCCGGTGCGACGACCGCGAAGCCCTTATCGACGAAGTACTGCAGGATCTTGTCTTCCTTGGGGCGGCTGAAGACGCTGGTATCGCTCTGTCCGCCGCATCCGGGGCCGAGCCCGGAGGTGCCGTGGTCATACGCCATGATCGGCCAGCCGCCGACGGGTGCGGGTCCGGGCGGAATGATCAGCGCGCCGCTGGCCTGGACGGGTTCGCCATTGGAGCGAGTGGTCCAGTAGTCGATGGCCGAGCCGTTGGACATACCGCGCCAGCCGTCGGGCCGGGCGGTCGTATCGATCACGGCGCCCGCCTCCGCCGCCTGCGCCGGGGCTCCGGGAACCATGAGCAATGAACCCGCCGAAGCGACCGCGGCGGTGAAAATCCGCGTGCGCCAACCGAACAACCGCATTTATCCTCCATCAGGCCCCGACCCGTGAACAATTCAGGTGCGGAATGAGCTTAGCTATTCGGACGACCGTCCAGTATGAGAAAACTCTGTGACCGTTTTGCCGTAATCCGATTTCGTCCGACCATTGACGCCCAGTGAAACTTGTTCTAATTTCTCGCCATGTTGAGATACGACGGACGCCGCGTAATCGTCACCGGAGCGGGCTCCGGAATCGGCCAGGGCATTGCCCTGCGCCTGCTCGCCGAAGGAGCCCAACTGGTCGCCGCGGATATCAGCGAAACCGGCCTGGCCGCCACCCGCGAAGCCGCACCCGCCGACCAGCGGGACCGACTGCACACCATGGTCCTGAATGTGGCCGACCAGGACTCGGTGCGCACCGTCAGCGCCCAAGCCTTCGAAACCCTCGGCGGCCTGGACGTTCTCGTGAACGCCGCGGGCATCATGCGTGCCGGGCACACCCACGAGATGCCCCTGGAGACCTGGAACGAGGTGCTCGCGGTGAACCTCACCGGCACCTTCCTGATGATCCAGTCCGCCGTTCCACAGCTGATCGAATCCACGCACGGCGGCGTCATCGTGAACTTCTCCTCCAC
Organism: Nocardia sp. NBC_01503; assembly: GCF_036327755.1. Taxonomy (NCBI): domain Bacteria; kingdom Bacillati; phylum Actinomycetota; class Actinomycetes; order Mycobacteriales; family Nocardiaceae; genus Nocardia; species Nocardia sp. NBC_01503. The sequence continues at coordinate 3,576,697 of NZ_CP109596.1, read as the reverse complement.
CGCCGCGTTCGGCTCCAACCCCTACATGGCCGCCTATGCCGCGTCCAAGGCCGGGGTCAACGCGCTCACCCACTCCATCGCCCTGGAATACGTGAAAAAGGGTCTGCGCGCGGTGAATATCGTGCCCGGCGGTATCAGCACGGGCATTACCTCGGGCCTGTCGCTGCCCGCCGATGCCGACTGGTCACTGATGGCCCGGCTGCCCGGCTGGATCGACGGCGGTGCGCTCGGTAAGCCGGAGGACATCGCGGGCGTGGTCGCCATGGCCGCCTCCGACGACGGCCGCTATATGACCGGCACCGAACTCCGCGTCGACGGCGGAGCCCTCATGTAGGTCCCGAAAAGACCTGTCGCGCACCCGGTCTGGAAATCGCGCACCCATCCGCATGGGGTACGCGATCACCACACCGGGTGCTCGTTCTTCAGCCGATGCCCAGGCGGCTGGTGCAGGCGGGCCAGGCGCCCCAGCCCTGGCGGGCGCGGGTCACCTCGGCGATGGCGATCTGCTCCTCGCGGGTGGCCAGGTCCGCGCGCGGGGCATAGCGGGTGCCGCCCTGGCGCTCCCAGGTGCCGGCGTCGAATTGGATGCCGCCGTAGTAACCGTTGCCGGTATTGATGGCCCAGTTACCGCCGGATTCGCATTTGGCGAGCGCGTCCCAGGTACTGCCGTCCTTGACCGGGGGCACTTCGGTTCCGGGCTTGGCACCCTTGCGGACGGTTTTGGGTGCGGCGGGCACGATGACGGTCGAGTGGATCGGATCCTTGCCCGCCTCTCGACCATTGACGATCGACACCGCGTAGGTGACATCCTGGGTGCCCGGGACACCGGGGTTCTCGACAATGGTCCGGCTCATATTGAGCGAGGTGTCCTCGATGATGTTCTCCGGCGGATCCAGCGGTATCCGCTCGGTGCGCTGCTCGACGATCTTGCGGGTGACGACGATCTTCATACCGTCGCGCAACGGGGTTCCGGCGGCCGGTTCCACGGTGTCCTGATTGATCAGCGGGCGACCCTGCACCTGTAGCAGTTCCCCGACCGTCGGCGCGGCCAACCGGACCAGTGCGGGCGCGCCGCCGTTGTCGGCGAGCTCAACGGTGCGCGGATTGGTGATGAGCAGCGTCGCGCCCTCGAGTGGGAGCGGGGAGGGCCGCGCGGGCGAGGTATACACATCGCTCGGCAGATTCAGTTTCACCAGGGCTTCGGCCACGGTCAGCGCCGTGGTCCACGCCTTGGACGGTGATCCGTCCACCACCAGCGAGACCTCACGCGCGCGATTCAGCGTGATGGTGGCGCCGTCGCTGATTCGTGAACTGGGCGAAGGGGATACGTCATCGCGGGAGCCGATGGTGAACCCGGCGTCCTTGAGCACGCCGCGCACATCCAGATACATGCTGTCGCGCACCATCTTCTGGCCGTCGACCACGACGGTGATGGTCTTCTTGTTCATAATCGCCAGGCCCGCGCCGACAATGAGCGTGACGAGCATCGCCGCGATGGCGCCGTACAGCAGCGGCGACCGCGACGAGTTGATCTTCGTCATGGCTTTCATCGGATATCCCGGCATGGTCACAGTACGATAACGAGGGGGTCTGGGAATGACAACCGCTACGCATCAAATTCCGTAGACGCGCCGCGCATTCGCCGTGGTGATCTTGGCCAGGGTCACCGGATCCGTTTCCCGGAGATCGGCCAATGCTCGCAAAGTGTAAGGCAGCATGTAGGACTCGTTCGGCGCACCTCGGAACGGATGCGGTGTGAGGAACGGTGCGTCGGTCTCGACCAGAATCTGATCCTGCGGAACGAGTTTCGCGGCCTCACGCAATTCATGGGCATTCTTGAAGCTCACGGTTCCGGAGAAACTCAGCACATAGCCCTCGTCCACGCACGCCTGCGCCATATTGGCGTCGGAGGAGAAGCAGTGGAAGATCACGGTCTCCGGTGCGCCCTCGTCCAGCAGCACGGCCAGCAGATCGTGATCGGCCTCGCGATTGTGGATCATGAGCGGTTTGCCGAGCCGCTTCGCCAGATCGATATGCCAGCGGAAACCCTCCACCTGCTCCTCGATATCGGCGCAGCCATCGAGTTTGCCGGGCCAGTAGTAGTCGAGTCCGGTCTCGCCGACCGCGACCACGCGCGGGTCCGCGGCGAGCTGCTCCAACTCGGCCTTGGCGGCATCGTCGAGGGCATTGGCACGCGTCGGATGCAGCGCGACCGCCGCGTACACCCGGTGATCCCAGTTCGCGGCCCGCACGGCGAAGCGCGCGGCGGCCAGATCGTCGGCGACCGTCACCACCTCGCGCACGCCCACCGCGGCGGCCCGATCCACAATGGCGGCAACCGATTCCGCGTCGGTGGCACCGCACGCGTCCAGATGGGTGTGCGCGTCGATGAGCGGGAACAGCGGCTCCGGCGGTTCGGGCGCGGGTCGGCGGCTACCCATGAGCGAGCACTGCCACGGGGATATTCACGCGAGCTTGTTCAGGCACGCAGATAGAGTAGACACACCATGAGCGCATCCGACCGCCCCGCCTTCTATGTCACCACGGCCATCGCGTACCCGAATGGTGTCCCGCACATCGGGCACGCCTACGAGTACATCTCCACCGATGCGCTGGCCCGCTTCAAGCGGCTCGACGGATTCGACGTGTTCTTCATGACGGGCACCGATGAGCACGGCCAGAAGGTGCAGCAGGCCGCCAAGGCCGCCGGGGAGCCCGAGGCCGAGTACGCGGCCCGCAACTCGGACGTGTTCGAGACCATGGACAAGGCCCTCGACGTCTCCTTCGACCGGTTCATCCGGACCACCGATGCGGATCATCACGCCGCGTCCATCGCCATCTGGGAGCGGATGGCAGCCAATGACGACATCTACCTGGACACCTACGCCGGGTGGTACTCGGTGCGCGACGAGGCGTTCTACAACGAGGACGAGACCACGGTCCTCGAGGACGGCACTCGCGTCTCCACCGATACCAAGACCCCGGTCGAGTGGACCGAGGAGTCCAACTACTTCTTCCGGCTGTCCAAGTACCAGGACAAGCTGCTCGACCTGTATGAGAGCAAGCCGGAATTCATGGCCCCGGCGACCCGGCGCAATGAGATCGTCTCGTACGTCAAGGCCGGGCTGAAGGATCTGTCCATCTCCCGCACCACCTTCGACTGGGGCGTTCCGGTGCCGGGCGATCCCGCCCATGTCATGTACGTGTGGGTGGACGCGCTCACCAACTACCTCACCGGTGTGGGCTTCCCGAATACCGATTCGGCCGCCTTCCAGAAGTTCTGGCCCGCCGACGTGCACATCATCGGCAAGGACATCACGCGCTTCCACGCGGTGTACTGGCCCGCGTTCCTGATGTCCGCCGGAATCGAGCTGCCCAAGCGGGTTTTCGCGCACGGCTTCGTGTTCAACAAGGGCGAGAAGATGTCCAAGTCGACCGGCAATGTGGTGTCGCCGACCGAACTGGTGGACACCTACGGACTCGACGCGGTGCGGTTCTTCCTGCTGCGGGAGATCTCCTACGGGCAGGACGGGGCATACAGCCACGAGGGCATCGTCAGCCGGATCAATACCGATCTGGCCAACGAGTACGGCAATCTCGCACAGCGCTGCCTGAAGATGGTCGCGCGCGATTTCGGCAGCACGGTCCCGACGCCCGGTGACTTCACCGACGAGGACAAGGCCATGCTGGAGCTCGCCCGCGCGCTCCCCGAGCAGGTCCGCGCCGAATTCGACCAGCAGCAAATCCATTTGGGCCTCGAGCACCTCTGGAACACGCTGCGCGAGGCGAACCGCTACTTCTCGGCGCAGGCGCCGTGGACCCTGGCGAAGTCGGGCACGCCCGAGGATGTGGCCCGTGAGGGCACCATCCTCTACGTGACCATGGAGGTCGTGCGGATCGTGACGCTGCTCGTGCAGCCGGTCATCCCGGGCTCCGCCGCCAAGATCCTGGACCTGCTGGGCCAGACCGATCGCGACTTCGCCGCCATCGCCACCCCGATCGCCCCGGGCACCGCACTGCCCGAGCCCGAGGTCGTATTCCCGAAGTACGTGGAGCCCAAGGCTTAGCGGGTGCTATCGCGTCAGACGCGTCACCGTGCCGAGAAAGCCGGTGGCGTACAGGGAATTCGGATCCCAGCCGGGTCCGGCGCCGAAACGCACCGAGGTCACGAACGGCAGACCGTCGGCAATGGTGCACCAGGCGCCGGTATCCGGCTCGACCCGAACCACGCGACCGGCGGCATTGAGCGCGACGTAGACCGCGCCATCCGGGCCGACGGTCAGATCGTCCGCGGAATTGAGCGGACCGAAACCGGGCAGGGTAATGCGCTGCGGTGCGGCATCGGGGTGATCGATATCGATCGCCCCGATTGTCGTGGTGGCGTCAAAAGTGGTGGAGACGAATAGTTTTCGTCGCGCGGGGTCATAGGCGACCCCATTGGTGAGAGTGAATTCCGGAGCGAGGGAATGCGCACCGGAGCCGTCGGCCGCTACCCGGGTGAGCACCGCATCGGGGCCGAGGTCGCGGCTGACCACGAAGCCGCCGTCGGGCAGCTGCGCCAGACCATTGGGCATATGCAGACCGGAAACGACGGTCGTCATCGCGCCGGTGGCCAGATCGACCGAGACAATCTTGCCGTCCGGAGAGTTCGAAACGCCGCTGGCGAATGTATTACCGGAGTTCACATACGCGTTACTGCCGTTGATGACGATTCCACCGGGTGATTCCACCGGCGCGGCGAGCTCGCGCGCGCCGTCGGCGGCGAGCCGTCGCAGACCACCACCGCTGCCGGTGAGCGAGATCTCGGACAGCAGCAGACCGCCGCGGCCGTCGAAGGCGAGGTTCTCCAGACTGCCGAAGCCGGAGGCGACGGCGGCCTTCGCCCAGTTGCCACAGGACGTGGAATCCGGTGCGGCGGTTGCCATTCCGGGCACACCGAGGACCGCCCCGGCACCGAGTTGTGCGGTAGCGAGACCGCCGACCAGGGCTTTCCTTATGCGCATGGGGCTAACCTAGCGGTAGTCCCCCCACGAAATCCACTGTCGCTCAGACAGTTTCATCTGGAAATATGTGTTACTTCGGGTTACATCACGGCGTCGCAGCACCCGGCGTGAAGTCCCTCACAGCCCGGATTCGCGATCATTCATAGGACGATGCTCTCACCGGCGAAAACCTTTGCCGAACACCATGTCTCAGACAGTTTTCCGGGACCCGGTCCGGTCGCCGCACTAGTTACCGTCGGGTAGCGTCAGGCCCGTCACCGATTCAGATTGCATTTCATCGTACTTTCAGGAGTCCCCGTGCCGCATTCTCGATTCGAGTCGATAGGCGCCTATCTGCCATCCAAACGCGTCACCACCGAAGAGCTCCTCGCGCAATTGAAGGAGACTCCGGGATTCGATCTCGAAAAAATCACGGGCGTCAAGGAACGACGCTTCCGCGACACTGCCACCGAAAACCCTGAAGATTCATACATTCTCGCAATGAACGCGGCGCAGGACTGTCTGTCCAGGTCACAGTATGCGGCCTCGGATCTCGATGTGATCATCTCCACCTCGATCACGCGCAGCAAGGGCAGCCGGATGTATATGGAGCCCTCTTTCGCGGGCTCCCTCGCGCGTGAACTCGGCGCGCGGCCGGACACCATTTCCTTCGATCTCTCCAATGCCTGCGCCGGAATGATGACCGGCACATACATTCTCGATCGAATGATTCGATCGGGCGCTGTGAAGCGCGGCATGGTGGTCAGCGGCGAAGCCATTACTCCCATTGCCGAAACCGCGGTGAACGAGATCACCGAGAAATACGATCTGCAATTCGCGTCGCTCACCGTGGGCGATTCCGGCGCGGCCGTGATTCTCGATGAATCCGTCGATGAGGACGACCGGATCCACTACATCGAACTGGTCACCGCGTCGGAGTTCTCGCACCTGTGCCTGGGCATGCCCAGTGAGAAGTCACAGGGCGTATCGCTGTACACCGACAACCGCAAGATGCACAACGAGTCCCGCTTCCTGCTCTGGACCGACACCCAGGGCAACTTCATGGCCGATCGCGGCATCACGTTCGAGGACGAGGGCTTCGACTACATCATTCATCACCAGTTCGGCGCGGGCGCGATTCCGTTCATGAACGCCATTGCCGCACGCGAGTTCGGCAGCCCTATGCCGCCGGACCTGAATGTCATCGAGAAGTACGGAAATACTTCCACCACTTCACATTTCATCGTGCTGCACGATCAGCTCAGCCAGCAGAACATCGCATCGGGATCCAAGGTCCTGATGGTCCCGGCCGCCTCGGGCGTCGTCGGGGGCTTCCTGTCCACCACGATTTCATCCCTGAAGGTCTGACATGGGCGTGCGTATCAAATCCACCGGAATCAGCCGGGCCGGAGACACTTTCAGCATTGTCGAGCTCAGCGGCGCGGCCGCGCGGCACGCCATGGAGCGGGCGCAGGTGCGACCCGATCAGGTCGGTGTGCTCATCAACGCGGGCATCTTCCGCGACTCCAATACCGTGGAACCCGCGGTGTCGGCACTGATCCAGAAGGAAGCCGGGATCGGTCTGGACTACACCAAGGAGGATCCGCGATCGTTCTCCTTCGACCTGATGAACGCCGCGGTAGGCGTGCTGAACGCGGTGCAGGTGGCACAGTCCGTCCTCGTGACCGGCAGCGCCGAGCATGTGGTCATCGTCTCCGGTGACACCCACCCGTCACTGAAGCGCGGCACCGCCGATGCCGAATTCCCCTATGCCACTTCGGGTGCCGCGCTGCTGCTGGAGCACACGGACGAGGATGAGGGCTTCGGCCGAGTGCACACCGTCTCCGGCGGCGGCACCCCCGGCATCGAATCGTATGTGGATGTCGCGACGATGGGCACGCGCGGTCGCGAGCTCATGACCGTCATTCGCGAACCCGATGCCGAGCAGCGACTGCTCGAACTCGCCGCCGATGCCGCCCGGATGGCGCTCTCGGAGGCCGATCCCGAGCAGGCCACCACCGCGCTCATCGCCTCCACCCCGTCCGCGGAGTTCCCGGAACAGCTCGCCGCCGCCCTGGGCATCGCGCCCAACGCGGTCTTCACCCCCGATCTGTCGCAGGGTGATCCGCATACCGCGGCGTTGCCGCTCGCCTATGACGCGGCCGTGGCGAATCGGGCGCTGGACGCCTTCACGCATGTGCTGTTCGTCGCCGCCGGCGCCGGTCCCTCGGCCGCCGCGGTCCTCTACCGGCTCCCCGCCGCCGTCGGAGCCGCGGCGTGAGGACCGCTACCTACTGGCAGGCCATCGACCGCTTCCGCGCGGTCGTGGCCGACCAGCCCGATCGGGAGGCCGTCATCTTCCCGCACGGGCAGACCGACGCCGGGCTCCCGGAGTATCGGCATCTGACCTACCGGGAGCTCGACGCCTGGTCCGACACCATTGCCGCGCATCTCGCCGCGGCCGGTGTCGGCCGCGGCACCCGCACCATCGTGCTGGTGCTTCCCAGCCCGGAGCTGTACGCGATCATGCTGGGGCTCTTGAAGATCGGAGCGGTGCCGGTCGTCATCGACCCCGGTATGGGACTGCGCAAGATGCTCAACTGCCTGCGCGCGGCCGACGCCCAGGCGTTCATCGGCATTCCGCAGGCGCATGCCGCACGGGTGTTGTTCCGCCAGTACTTCCGCGATGTGCGCGTGAAGATCACCGTGGGGCCGCGCTGGCTCTGGGGCGGACAGACGCTGCAGAGCTGGGGCACCCCGGCCGCGGCGGCCCGGCCGGTCGGCAACGCCGCACACGGTGCGAGCGCGCGACTGAACGAATTGATTGCCGCACTGGAGAATTCGCGGTCCAAGGGCGGCGTCTCGGCGGCGAAGGCCGTTGCCACGGCCGAGCGGATGCGGCCGATCGTGAGTTCGCGGTTGCGTTCACTGCGGGATACCGTGGTCGGCGCGCGCGGGCGGTGTGAGCAGGTCGCCGGGGGATCTGCTGTCGCCGTTGACGATTCGGCGTTGCTGGCCGATCGGGTGCCCGCACCCGCGGATGAGCTGCTGCTGATCGCGTACACCACGGGTAGCACCGGTCCGGCCAAGGCCGTGGAGATGACGCACGGAAATCTGTCGTCCATGGTCGATCAGGTGGATGCGGCCCGGGGACGGATCGCTCCCGACACCTCGCTGATCACCCTGCCGCTGGTCGGGATTCTGGACATGCTGCTCGGGGCGCGCTGCGTACTGCCGCCGCTGGTGCCCAGCCAGGTCGGCTCCACCGATCCGGCCTTCGTCGCCGATGCGGTGAATCGATTCGGGGTGCGGACCATGTTCGCCTCACCCGCCGTATTGATCCCGCTACTACGGCATCTGGAGCAGACCGGGACGAAAGTTCCTACGCTGCACAGCATTTACTCCGGCGGCGCACCGGTGCCGGACTGGTGTATCGCCGGTCTGCGCGAGGTGCTCGCCGCCGACGCCGAGGTGCACGCGGGGTACGGGTCGACCGAGGCGCTGCCCATGTCGACCATCGAATCCCGGGAGCTGCTGGGCGGACTCGTGGAGCGGGCGCATCACGGTGAGGGCACCTGTATCGGACGCCCGGCCGAGAATGTGCGCGCCCGGCTCGTCGCCATTACCGATGACCCGCTGCCGACCTGGCACGACGCGCAGGCGCGCGAAGCGGAACTGGTGAGCACGCGCGGTATCGGTGAGCTGGTGGTCGCGGGGCCGAATGTGAGCACCCGCTACTACTGGCCGCGCGAAGCCAATCTGGCGGGCAAGATCGCCGACGGCGACACCGTCTGGCATCGCACCGGCGATCTGGCCTGGATCGACGAACAGGGTCGAATCTGGTTCTGCGGGCGCAAGAGTCAGCGCGTGCACACCGCGGACGGTCCCATGTTCTCGGTGCAGGTCGAGCAGGTCTTCAATACCCTGCCCGGGGTGGTCCGCACCGCCCTCGTCGGCGTCGGTGACCGCGGGGCGCAGCAACCGGTGCTCTGCGTGGAAGCCGAACCCGGAACCGACACAGTGCTGCTGGCGGCGCAGTTGCGCAGCCGGGCGGTCGAATTCGAGGTCACCTCGACGGTCTCGACCTTCCTGTTCCATCCGAAGTTCCCCGTCGACATTCGGCACAATGCCAAGATCGGCCGCGAGCAGCTCGCCGTCTGGGCGGCACAGCGGCTCGGAGAGGACAAGTGAACGATATGTCGTTGAAAACCGCTGCCCTGCGGTCGATTCCGATTCTCGGCTGGCTGTACCTGGTCGTCGGACTGCTGGCCGCCCTGGTGGACCGCGCGCCGCACAATCGCATCCTGCGGGCCATCTGGTGGATCGACGCCTTCCTGAGCATCGTGGTGCACGCGGCGCAGATCCCGGCCGCACTGCGCGCAGCCGAGTCCAGTGACCGCTCCCCGGTCGAAACCGCCGTGCTGACCCAGGTTTTCGGCGCCACCTGGTGGAAGACGCAGGAGGCGGCCTGATGACCGAAGGCATGAAGAAGGCGCTGGTCACCGGCGCGTCCGGCTTCCTGGGCGGCGCCATCGCGCGCCGCCTGGTCCGCGAGGGCGGCTATGACGTCGCGATTCTGGTGCGCCCCACCAGTAATCTGCGCGATCTGGCCGACGTCATCGACCAGGTCGAGGTGCTGCACGGCGACCTCACCGATCGGGTCTCCCTGGAGCGCGCCACCAAGGGCATCGATGTGGTCTTCCACAGCGCCGCCCGGGTCGACGAGCGAGGCACGCGCGACCAGTTCGTAGCCGAGAACCTCACCGCCACAGAGCGTCTGCTGCGGTCGGCGCGGCGCAACGGCGCACAGCGGTTCGTCTTCATCTCCAGCCCCAGCGCGCTCATGGACCGCGACGGCGGCGATCAGATCGAGATCGACGAATCGGTGCCGTACCCGCGCCGGTACCTGAACCTGTACTCCGAGACCAAGGCCGCCGCCGAACGCGCCGTACTGGCCGCGAACGGTGCCGGGTTCAGCACGTGTGCGCTGCGGCCCCGGGCCATCTGGGGTGCGGGCGACCGCTCCGGGCCGATCGTACGGCTGTTGAGCCGGGCCGCGGCGGGCACCCTGCCGGATCTGTCGTTCGGCAAACAGGTGTACGCCTCGCTCTGCCACGTGGAGAATATCGCCGACGCCTGCGTACAGGCCGCAAGCTCCGAAAAGGTCGGCGGCAAAGCGTATTTCGTGGCCGACGCGGAGCAGACCGATGTGTGGGGCTTCCTCGGCGAGGTCGCCACCGGACTCGGTTACGCCGCACCCAGCCGTCAGCCGAATCAGCGGGTCTTGAACGCCGCGGTCGCGGTCATCGACACCGTATGGCGGATTCCGTTCATCGCCACCCGCTGGTCACCGCCGCTGTCCCGGTATGTGGTGGCACTGATGACCCGCACCGCTACCTATGACACCGGTGCCGCCGCAAGGGATTTCGGCTATCGGCCGGTCGTCGGACGCGATACCGGACTCATCGAATTCCTGGCCTGGCTGCAAACCCAGGGCGGCATTGTCGAATTGACCAAAGACCTGCGATAACGCAGTCCCCCGCGCATAAGAGGCAGGCATGAGCACCTTCCGCCGACCCATCTCCCCCACCGAATTCATGTACTTCCCGATGCGGGATCTGGCTCCGCCGTTCCTCATGCAGCTGGCCGTCGAGGGCGTCGGAAGCATCGACGCCGAGGAGCTGCGGCGCGCGGTAACCGTTGCGGCCGAGGCGAATCCGGGTGCTCGTCTGGTCCGTGACGGTAAGTACTGGGTGGACAGCGGGGTCGCACCCGCCGTGCGGGTGGTGGAGCACGCGCTGCGCTACCCGGAACTGGAATCGGATCCGGTGCTCACCAGCCCGATCGGGCCGACCCCCGAATCCACCCTCGAGGTGCTCATGCTCACCGCCACACCGTTCACCCTGGTCTTCCGGGTGTTCCACGGTGTCATGGACGGTATGGGCATGGTCATGTGGGCCACCGATGTGCTGCGGGTACTGCGCGGGCAGGAGCCGATCGGCGCCGCGGACCCGATCGCCGATGAGGAGCTGGTGCGCAAGGTCGGCGCGCCCGGCCGCCCGGCGCTCATGGTGCCGCGCTTCCGCTCCGCCCTCGGCCCCGGCCGCCAGGATCCGGGTGAGCCGCGACATCTGCTGCGCCACCGCACCATTCATGCCACCGGACCCGGCGCCATGGTGCGGGTCGCCGCCATTCTCGCCGATGAGGGCGGACCGCTCTCACGCATCATGATCCCGGTGGACCTGCGCCGCCACGATCCGGAACTGCGCTCGACCGCCAACCTCGCCCTCCCGCTCTTCCTGGACGCGCACCCCGGCGTCGACTGGCAGCAGCTCAACGCGGACAAGCGCATCGGCCTCCAGGAGCGCCGCGAACTCAACCAGATGCAGGCCGCCCGCATGTCCAACCTCCCGCAGGCGCCCGGCCGTGTCCTGCTCCGCTCCCTCAACTGGGCGGGCTCGCGACTGGGGCGAAACCTGGCCTCCGCCACCGTCTCCCATATGGGCCGGTACAACTTCGACGAACTCGCGGTCCCCGGCTTCACCCCCACCTCCATCCGCGTCCTGCCCCAGCACAGCGTCGCCATGCCCCTGCTCATGGGCCTCACCGAAGGCGGCGGCCGCACCGAACTCACGGTCTCCGCCCGCAGCGGCCGCGGCATTCCGGACCGCCTCGAAGCCCTGCTGGATCGCATTGTGAAGACCCTGGAAAGCGAACTACCCCGGACGGATTCGGTCGATCGATGAATGCCGCCGCCACCCGCACCCGAGGCTGGGCCCACGACCGAGTCCGGGCGCAGTCCTGCGCCCGGGACGGGGCCGACAATCCCGCCACCCAACCTCCCGGACTTCCGACGGTGCTCACGGACGGGGTCGGGCGATGATGAAGGCTTGGGCGCGAATCATCGTCGCGCGGCCGAAGACCGTTCTGGTGGTGGCGGTGTTGTTCGCGCTGGCGTGCGGGTTGTTCGCGACCGGGCTGGCCGAAAAGGTCAGTGCGGCCGGGTATACCGATCCGGGGAGTGAATCCAGCACGGTCGATCAGTGGGTGCGTGATCAGCTGGGGTCGCAGAACCCGGATGTGATCGCGATCTATACCGCGCCGGAAGGGCGGTCGCTGGCCGATATCGGGCCGCAGGTGCTGACGGCCGTGGGGAAAATCGATCCGGCGTTGCTGGACCGACCGGTCGAAAGTTATTGGAACAGTGCGCGATCGCAGTATCTGAGGTCGGCGGACGGCCGGTCGGCGGTCGCCGTGGTATTCGCGGCCGGGGATGACAATCGGCGTATCGCCGTGTATCCCGAGCTGGCGCAGGCATTGCGGGTGCCGGGGGTCGAGACCGGACTCACCGGGTACAGCGCGCTGGCCCAGGAGATCAGCGCCCAATCGCGGCACGATCTCGTTGTGGCCGAGTCGATTTCGATACCGCTCACCGCTCTCGTGCTGGTGCTGGTCTTCGGTGGCGTAGTGGCCGCGTCACTGCCCGTGCTCGTCGGCAGCCTCGCGGTGGTCGGCGCGCTGGGAGCGGTCGGCATTATCGCGCGGTTCACCGAGGTGAGCGTGTTCGCCATGAATGTGGTGTCACTGCTCGGGCTCGGATTGGCCATCGACTACGGGCTTTTCGTGGTCGGCCGCTTCCGTGAGGAACTCGCCGCGGGGCGATCCACCGCCGCCGCGATCACCCGCGCGCTCGACACCGCCGGACGTACCGTGCTGTTCTCCGCGCTATTGCTCATGTGCGCGTTCGCGGGCACCTTCGTATTCCCGCAGCCCGTGCTCCGATCACTCGGCTTCGGCTCCATCGCGGCGGTCGGTCTGGCAGCGCTGCTGTCGATGACCGCGCTCCCCGCCGCGCTCACCCTGCTCGGTCCGCGCATCGGCAAATGGAGCTGGCGGGCAAACGCTTTCGAACGTTCCGAGGCGCGGGCGCAGCGATTCTGGGGCCGCGTGGTCACCGCCGTCATGCGCCGTCCGGGTGCGGTCGCGATCGCCGTGGGCACACTGCTGCTGGTGCTGGCCGCGCCGCTCACCGGTGTGCGGCTCGGCGATATCGACCACACCGCACTCCCCGTGGGCAATGAGATCCGTTCGACCGTAGACGAATTGGCGATACGCTTCCCCGCAGCCAACAGTGGCGCGACGGTGCTGGTTCGCGAATCCGATGGCAGCGCACCGACTTCCGCCCAAGTCGGCACCGCACTGCGGGAACTCGGCGCGGTGCACGGTGTCAAACAGGCCCTGCAACTGGACACCCGGGACAACACCGCCATCATCCACACCGTGTTGACCGCGCCGGATCGCTCCCCCGCCGCCCAGGAAATTGTGCGTGACCTGCGCGACCTGCGGCTCGACGGCCTCAGCCTGGAAGTGGGCGGGCAGAGCGCCGCCACCGCCGACAGCGTCACCGCGGTCCTGCGCGAACTCCCGCTCATGCTCACCGTCATGGTGCTGGCCACCCTGCTCATGCTGGGCCTGGCCTTCCGCTCGGTGGTGCTCCCGCTCAAAGCGGTATTCATGGCCTTCCTCAGCCTGGCCGCCACTTTCGGCATCCTCACCTGGATCTTCGACAAGGGCCATCTGGCAAGCGTTTTGAGCGTGAGCGTAGGCCCGATCTCCGCCAGCATGATGGTGCTCATCATCGCGGTGGTCTTCGGCCTCTCCACCGACTACGAGGTCTTCCTGCTCTCCCGCATGGTCGAGGCGCACGAGGCCGGAGCCGATACCGAGGAGTCCGTCCGCACCGGAACGGTGCAGACGGCACGCGTAATCACCGCCGCCGCAGCACTTCTCGTGCTGATCACCGGGGCGTTCACGCTCTCCCCGCTGACCCCGATGCGTTTCCTGGGCTTGGGCATGGTGATCGCCTTGATCATCGATGCCACCCTGGTCCGCATGCTGCTGGTCCCGGCGCTGGTGAAACTCATGGGCCCTGCCAACTGGTGGACACCCCGCCGCCGATCCCCCGTCCACACCGAGCCGGTGGTCCAGATCCCCGAGGGCGCGCACGGCGCATAGCTCCCCCGCACACGAATTGTGCTGCGGTGCAAGGAATCCCCCGATCTTCCGAGCGGTGGCATACGCCCTGTGCGCGCGGCCGAAGGGGGTGGCTCCCGGCCACGAACACGCCGGGATGACGGTTCAGTTGTCGGCGGCGCGGGCGGCCAGGACCGCATCGTAGAGTTCGCGACGGGAAACGCCGCTGGTGGAGGCGACCTCGGCACACGCGTCCTTGAGGCGGAGGCCCGCGGCGGCCAGGCCCTCCACGCGGTCGACCAGGTCGGCCGGATCCGCCGAAACCTTCTGCGCGCCTTCGAGAACCACGGTGATCTCACCGCGCGCGCCTTCGACCGCCCACGCGGCGACCTCGGCGAGGGTGCCTCGGATGACTTCCTCGTAAGTCTTGGTGAGTTCGCGACAGACCGCTGCCCGGCGATTAGGGCCGAGTATTTCCACGGCGTCGGCCAGACAGTCGGCGAGCCGGTGCGGGGCTTCGAAGAACGCCACCGCGCGCGGTTCGGTGGCCAGGGTGCGGAACCACTCCTTGCGCTGACCGGATTTGCGCGGGGCGAAACCGTCGAAGCAGAAACGCTCGACGGGCAGCCCGGATAGTGCCAGCGCGGTGGTCACGGCGGACGGTCCGGGCAGACAGGTGATGGGCAGACCCCGCTCCACACAGGCCGCGACCATGCGATAGCCGGGATCACTCACCGACGGCATACCGGCATCGGTGACCAGCAGTACCGTGCGCCCGCCCTCGATCTCCTCCAGCAGCATGGGAATTCGCGCCGTCTCGACGTGATCGTAGAAGCTCACCACCCGCCCGGTGATCTCCACCTCCAGGGCCTTGGCCAGCGAACGCGTCCGCCGCGTGTCCTCCGCCGCGACGATATCGGCCGATCCGAGCGCATCGCGCAACCGCTGCGAAGCGTCCCCGATATCGCCCATCGGCGTAGCCGCGAGCACCAATCGTCCGATCGACCCCGGCTCGCCGCTCATTCCACTCCTTGTCGTCGCCACACTCCGCCCGCGGCATCGGCCCCCGCACGTTTCACGCTGGTCGCCACCGCACCATGGGACGGTCCGGCACGCGTGCCAGCATACGGGCGCGCCGAATCCCGCCGCCGCCCACGATGCTCGTCCTCCGGCGCGGGTTCGACCGGGGTCTACCGAAATCAGGTGGGCCGTCGCCGGTGTGGATCCCGGCCACAAGCATGCCCGGCTGACGGAGGTGGCAACACCGCGATGACAAAGGCGGTGAGACCGCGACGCTGACGGCGGCAACGTCAGGTCGGGGTGCCAGGACCCGCGTGGGCGCGGCAGCAACGGCCAAGGCGACGAGGAGTAGCAACACCCAAGTGGATGCCCGGAACAACGGGCAGCGGGAACCCCCGGCTCGACAGGGGGCAGTGGCATCTGGGTCAGCGGGGACCGGCAATGCGCGGGATGACGGAGGTCGAGCGTGCTGCGCGGCGGCCGCCGGTCAACCGGGGCGGGACGTACGAGGCCGCACCGCATAACATCGGGGGCGTGACCCAGGTGACCGAGACGCGACCGCCGGCTGTGGGGGCGGAGGTGGCGCTGTCCAGTCCCGCGCCCCTGCGGCCCTCACCGGATTTCGGGCCCACCGACTGGGCGCGCGGGTGGGTGGTCACGCTGTTCCTGACGCTGGTGGCCGGGTTGACCCGATTCATTCGGCTCGGCTACCCGACCGATGGGCATACCCCGGTCTTCGACGAGAAGCATTACGCACCTCAGGCTTGGCAGGCCCTCACCAACGGTGGGGTCGAGGACAATCCGGGCTACGGGCTGGTGGTGCATCCACCGATCGGCAAGCAGATGATCGCGATCGGCGAGGCCATCTTCGGTTATGGGCCGTGGGGGTGGCGGTTCATGGCCGCCGTCTCCGGAACCCTGCTGGTGCTCTTGGTGATTCGGATAACCCGGCGTATGGCCAGATCCACGCTGATCGGGGCCTTCGCGGGCATTCTGCTCATCGCGGACGGACTCACCTTCGTCTCGTCCCGGCTCGGCATGCTCGATATCTTCCAGGCGCTGTTCGTGGTCGCCGCGTTCGGCTGCCTCATTGTCGACCGCGATGAGATGCGGGCACGCATAGCCCTCGTCGCCGCCGAGGGCCGACTCGACGACAGCGAATACGGGCCACGTTTCGGGGTGCGCTGGTGGCGGTTCGGCGCGGGCATACTGCTCGGCCTCGCCTGCGGAACCAAATGGTCCGGACTGTATTTCGTGGTCGCCTTCGCGGCGCTGTCCCTCGGCTTCGACCTCGCCGCGCGGCGCGGATACCGGGTGCGGCGGCCGTGGGCGGGCACCGCGGTCCGCGATCTCGGACCCACCGCGTGGACACTTGGCGTCCTGCCGGTCTTCGTCTATCTGGCCAGCTTCTGGGCCTGGTTCTCCGCGGAGACCAGCTACGACCGGTACGCGGTCGGCGTGCGGATCGGGCGCGGGGGCGACTTCTCCTGGGTGCCGGACGCGCTGCGCTCACTCTGGTATTACGGCGGTGAGGTGCTCACCTTCCACGAGGGGCTCACCAATTCGGCCGGTAATCACCATCCCTGGGAATCCAAGCCGTGGACCTGGCCGATGGGGTTGCGGCCCATGCTCTACTACTACTCCGACAGCGGCACCGGGGATTGCGGACAGAACCAGTGCGTGAAGGCGGTCATGCTGATCGGCACGCCCGCCATCTGGTGGCT
Organism: Nocardia sp. NBC_01503; assembly: GCF_036327755.1. Lineage (NCBI taxonomy): Bacteria > Bacillati > Actinomycetota > Actinomycetes > Mycobacteriales > Nocardiaceae > Nocardia > Nocardia sp. NBC_01503. Next base: position 3,559,998 of record NZ_CP109596.1, on the reverse strand, counting down.
GGCGCTACCGGTCTTCGGCTGGGCGCTGTGGCGCAGCTTCGTGCGCCGCGACTGGCGGTACGCGGCCGTGCTGGTGGCGTACGGGGCCGGGCTGCTGCCCTGGTTCCTGCAGTTGGATCGGCAGATGTACTACTTCTACGCGGTACCGCTCGCGCCCTTCCTGATGATGGCGGTGGCGCTGGTGCTCGGCGATGTGCTCGGGCACGCACCGGCGATCGGGCGGCGACTATCGGGGGCGCCGGGGTGGCAGCATCTCGCGCCGCCGAGCGAACGCCAGGGTCTGGGTCTGATGCTGGTCTGCCTCTACCTGGCCTTGGTGATCGCCAACTTCATCTGGCTGTGGCCGATTCTGACGGGGATGCCCATCACGCCGGGCAGTTGGCACGACCACCTCTGGTTGCCCAGCTGGAGATAGGGGTCCGCTGACGTGAGGTCTTGGGTGCTACGCCCCCAAACCTCCGAAGGGAAGGCGAGGCGGGAGCCGAACCCTCAGGGCGCAGCCGGGATTCGCCGAGGGACACCCTCGCTCACCATGCCACGCGCGGATTTCAGGGTCGCGCTTCGCCCAGCGCGGCGCGTAGATAGCGCACGGCGGTTTCGTCGTCGAGTCCCAGTCGCCTGATCACCGCCACGTACTCCGTGGCGGCACGGCCGGCCACGTCGCGGGTCGGATCGCCGGAGGAGGCTATGAAGGAGCCCAGGCGGCCTCGGGTTTCGAGGACGCCGTCCTGTTCGAGTTCACGGTAGGCCCGGGCCACCGTATTGGGTGCGAGTTTGAGTTGGGCGGCGAGAGCTCGGACGGTGGGGATCTTGGTTCCGGCGGCCAGTTCACCGGAGCGCACGCGCGCCACGATGCCCTGCCGCAACTGTTCGTAGGGCGGCACCGCCGAGTGGTGGTCGACCGGTATGTCGAGCATGATTTTTCACACCTCGTCACGCGACAGCGGGCAGGACAGGCAGCGCGGACCGCCTCGGCCGGAACCCAATTCGGAACCGGGGATGGGTAGCACCTCGATTCCGGCGTCGACGAGCCGCGCGTTGGTCATCTCATTGCGTTCGTAGGCGACGACCACGCCCGGCGCGAGCGCCAGCGTGTTGTTGCCATCGTCCCACTGCTCCCGCTCGGCGGCCACACCGTCCAGTCCGGTATCGATGACGCGGAGCTCACCGATGCCCATGGCCTTCGCCGCCGCGGGCAGGAACGGATCCGGACCGAGCATGGTCACCGTGCCGTCCACCTCTTTGCGAATGGTGAACGCGCACAGTGAATCCTGCATATTCGGGTACATCACCATGGCATCGACGTCGACCATGGTGCAGACGGTGTCCAGATGCATGGTGGCGCGGTTCTGCGCGATCGGCACCGCCAGCACGGTATGCGCCAGATCATCCTCGAAGAGACTGCGCGCCAACGCTTCCGCGCCCGCCGGCGTGGTGCGCTCACCGACCCCGACCGCCACCACCCCCTTGGCCAGCAGCAGCACATCCCCGCCCTCGATCGGCGCGGTGTGCGATTCGTACGCCCGCCGCACGCCCAGGAAACGCGGATGGAAGGCGTAGATGAGATCGGTCAGCGAGGTCTCGCGCGCCCGCGCGGGCAGAGCCAGCGAGGTGATCGCCACCCGCGGTCCGACCCAGAACGACGAATCCCTGGTGAACAGCAGATTCGGCAGCGGATCGATGACGAAGTCGTGCCCGTGATGCATGCGCACCACCAGCGAGGTGTGATCCGGTCCGAACGGCAGTTCGTCGAAGGTCATGCCCGCCATGAGAATCTGCGCCAGCTCGGCGGGGGGCACCGTGCGCAGATAGGCGGCCAGCTCATCGGCGAGCGCGTGCCCGAGCCTGCGCGCGTCCACCGCACCGGAGATGCCCTGTATCCGCGCCGCCCCGCTCACTCCGATGGTCTCGGTGAGCAGATCCGACAGCAGCAACACCTCCACCCCGCGCTCGCGCAACACTCCGGCGAAGTGATCGTGCTCCTGCTGGGCACGCTCCACCCACGGGATGGCGTCGAAGAGCAGTTGGTCATTGTTGCGCGGGGTCAACCGGCGCAGTTCGTCGCCCGGGCGGTGCAGCAGCACCGTGCGCAATGCGCCGACTTCCGACGTGACGGAGAACGGTCGCGCCGGTGGCGCAGCCTTGATTCCCATATCCTGACGGTAGTTCCCCGCAGCGGAGATGGCATGCAATTCGCGCCCGGGAAAAACCTCGACTAACCTTCAGGTATGCAGACCGCGCCCTGGCAGGCCAAGGAACTGACACCCGGCCAGCTGGCACAACGTGCCGGAGTTTCGGTGTCCGCCTTGCATTTCTACGAACGTGAGGGCTTGATCACAGCCCGCCGAACCAGCGGCAACCAGCGCCGCTACCCCCGGGAAACCCTGCGCCGAGTGGCCTTCATCCGCATCTCACAGCGTGTCGGAATTCCGCTCGGCGAGATCCGCCAGGCCCTGGACAATCTCCCCGACGGCCGCAACCCCACCCGCCGAGATTGGGAGGCGCTGTCCACCGCCTGGCGCTCGGACCTGGACGAGCGCATAGAACAGCTGATTCGCCTGCGCGACAGCCTGACCGGATGTATCGGCTGCGGCTGCTTGTCCCTGGGCACCTGCAAAATCGTGAACGCGCACGACCATCTCGGCGATGAGGGACCGGGCGCACGCGTCCTGGACGTGCACGCCGCGGAGAACTGCGGCAAAACCGAGACCGGCTGCGCTATACCTCTGGCCGAGACGTCTTGAGCTCCAGTCCCCTTCGTCATCCCGGCATGCTTTTGGCCGGGATCCACCCGATCAGCCGATCCGCGGCGGCGTATGGATCCCGGCCGAAAACGCGCCGGGATGACGGGGCGGTCAGGCGTCCGGCAGGACACGTTCCGGCGCGGATGTCTCCGAGGTGGCCACCGGCGTAACCGCGCCGCCGGCCTTCAGCGCGGCGGGCGATTGCCGCTGCTCACGGGGCAGGAATGTGGTGAACAGGGCATTGGCGCGGCGCATGGCGAACTCGTACGGCCAGGCGAACTTGCGCACCCACCAGTAGCCGAAGCGGATATCGAACTGGGTGTGAATCAGGTAGCGCCCCTTCTCGACCCCGCGCAGGATCGACTCCGCCACCTCCTCCGGCTTCTTGGCATGCCGCCGGAATCGCTTGATCCACGCCTGAATTCGCGGATCGTCACGATCCACGCCGACCACATCCACGGTCTGCACCAGCGGTGTGTCCACCGCACCCGGCACCACCAGATGCACCGTGATCCGGTGCCGCTCCAGATCGAACCGCAGCACCTCGGAGACTCCGCGCAGCCCGAACTTGCTGGCGCTGTAGGCCGCATGCCACGGGAAGGCCATCAGCCCGGCCGCCGACGAGACATTCACCAGCGCGCCACCGTTTCCGGCGGCGATCATCGGCGGGATGAAGTTCTCGATGATGTGGATGGGCCCCATCAGGTTCACATCCACCAGGCGCTTCCAGTGCTTGTGCTCCAGATTCTCGACCGTGCCCCAGGTGGAGATCCCGGCCACGTTCATCACCACATCGAGCGAACCGACCTGCTCGTGCACCTTTTCGGCGAAGGCGGTGACGGCGTCGTAATCGCTGACATCCATGGCCTGGGCGTAGTCCACCACCCCGCCCGCGGCACGGATATCGGCGACCGTCGCATCGAGGCCGTCGGAGTTCACATCGGTGAGCACCAGTCGCGCGCCTCTACGGGCGGCGGCCAGTGCGGTGGCGCGCCCGATCCCGCTGGCGGCTCCGGTGATCAGAGTCTTCCTACTGCTGAAGGTTCGCACGCCGGTCCACATCCCTTTGATTGCCCCATTTGTCCACCGAACCTACTACGCGGTCAAACTCCATCGCGAGCAATGCAACCCCCCAATCGGCCCCATACTTCTAGGGGGTTACAGACCGCCCGGTTCCGGGTAGGTCCAGGTCGAGGGCTATCCGCCCGGCCGCCAGATGCGTCTCCACCTCTTCGGCGGGCATCGGCCGCGCGATCAGGAAACCCTGTGCGCGATAGCAGCCCAGCGCCACCAGGGTACGGGCTGCGACGGTGGTCTCCACACCCTCGCCGACCACCCCGAGACCGAATGAACCGGCCAGTCCCACAATGGATTTCACAATCGCGAGATCATCGGCACTGGCGCCCAGGCGCTGTACGAAACCGCGGTCGATCTTCACCGCGTCCACCGGCAGCGCCTTCAGATGCGATAGCGAGGAGTAACCGGTACCGAAATCGTCGATGGCGATCTGCACACCCATGCGCTTGAGCCCACGCAGCGTCACCTGGGTCCGCGCCAGATCCTGCACCACCACATGCTCGGTGATTTCCAGACAGACCGAGGAGCCGTCGATACCGAAACGGCGCAGAATCCCCTCCATGGTCTCCACGAAGTCCAGGCTGACCAGCTGCACCGGGGACACATTGATCCGGATCACCACACTGGAGGCCAGTCCGCGCCTGCGCCACTGCGCGAACTGCTCACACGCCGAGCGAATCACCCAGCGGCCCAGTTCACCCGCGAGATTGGTGGCCTCCGCGACACCCACGAAGGCACCGGGCGGTAGCAATCCGCGCGTCGGATGCTGCCAGCGCACCAGCGCTTCCAGGGCCACGACCCGGCCGGTGCGCAGATCCACCTCCGGCTGATAGTGCAGCAGCAGTGAACCATCGGAGACCGCGCCGCGCAGATTCAGCTCGACATCGTCCTGAAGTTCGAATTGCGCGCGCATGGCATCGGTGAAGACCGCGACCCCATTGCCGCCGCTCGACTTCGCCGACAGCAGCGCGTGATCGGCCCTGCGTAGTACATCGGCGACCGTCGTCTCACCCGGAATGCCAACGGCCACACCGACACTCGCGCCACGGCTGACGGTCTCGCCGCCGACGGTGACCCGCCGCGCGATGAGCTGTTGAATCCGGGTCGCCTCGAGATCGGCCGCGCTGGCATCCATCGGCTTGGCCGGAACGATGACGAACTCGTCGCCGCCGAGCCGGGCGATCACATCATTGGGATCGAGGTGATCGCGCAAGCGGGTGGCCAGTGTGCGAATGAAGTTGTCCCCGGCGGTATGCCCGAGGAAGTCATTGAGCGCCTTGAGCCGATCCAGATCCAGGAAGAACGCCGCCACCGGCCCCGGACTGCCCGCCCGCAGCCGCTCCTCCATATGCTCGAGCAGTGCGCGACGGTTCGCCAGGCCGGTCAGATCGTCATGCATGGCGATATAGCGCAGCCGCTCCTCGGCCACCACGCGCGCCTGCAACTGGGCGAAGAGCGCGGCAATCGCCTTGAGCACGTTCAATTCCCGGGTACTCCACTCACGATCGCCCTCTTTGACGAAGCCGAGCACCCCGGTCGACTCGCCGCGCGACACCAGCGGCACCGCCGCCATGGAGACCGTCGGAATCCCGGAGGACAGGTGAATCGTGTGCTGATAATCCGCGTGCTCGGGAATCGGGCGCACGATGAGCGGTTCGGTGGCGTTCTCCAGTTTGGCGAAGACCGAATCCGCGCGATCGAAGTAGGTGACCCGCAGCGGATCCGGTGCGATGGTGACCGCGCGCCGCGGCCACTCCGCGATGAGCACCGAGGCGCGCCGCTCCCTATCGGTATGCCGCAGATAGCTGAAGTCCACGTCGAAGTGGTCGACGAGCCAGGACAGCACGCGCTCACTCGCCGCCACCATCGTGGTGGCGTCGACACCCATCAACTCGGAGGCAACCTGGGTTACCAGTGAGTCGAGCGTCTGCCGAGGCACCTTGTCTCCGATCCCATCAGCGAGTTCCCGCACCCGGTATCGGAAGCCGCCGACTTCTCGCCGTGACCTCCGCCGCATAGCTCAGGCGAAGTACCAACGCCACGGTCTCGTGCTCGGGCACTCCCAACAGGTCCAGGAAACGGCCTTGAAGTGACGTTAGTGTATCGGCGAACTCCGGGGAAACCGTGCTCAAGTCCCCGGTCTGTCGGGCGTACAGGAACACCGGAGACACCGGCTGCACCGCGAGGCCGTGCCGCTGCGCCTCGATCCACACCCGCTGCAGGGTCTCACCGCCGCGGGCGTAGGCGGCCAGCTCCTCGGCGTCGCCGATGGGCGGGGCGGGGAAGGTCACCGCGACCACCGCGGAGGCGGACAGCACGCGATCGCGGGTGTACTCGCCGAGCGCGACACCGCCGTTCCACTCCCGGATTCGGTCCATGACATCGGCACGGCCGCCGATATCGAGCTTGGCCAGCTCGTCCGGGGCCAGCTCCATGGTGCGCAGATCCAGGCCGGCGCGCAGATCATCGGTGGGCCAGCGCAATTCGGAGAACATCTCCGCGTGCAACACCGGGGTCAGATAGCGGGCGGTATCGGAGGCGGCCAGCAGCGTCGCGGCGGTCGCGAGATCATCGGCGTCGGTGATCCAGCGCAGGCCACCGCCGGCCTTGGCCGCGGTGGTGGCGAGGGTGTCCAGCACGGCCGGGTCGATGGGTTCACCGGTGCCGAGATTGCGGTTGGTGACGCGGTCGAGCAGATCAGGGTAGTCGCGGGCCAATTCCGGCTCGCTCCAATCACTCAACTGCAGGACGGCGGTGAGGGGTGCGGTGCGACTGTGCCGTCCGGTGCCACCGGTATAGAGGTCGGCCTCGCCGAGCACCCCGTGTGCGGCCGCGGCGGCCCGCGCGTTGTACAGCGCCGCGCCGACGGCCACCGCGCTACCGCGGAAGCCGATATCCATTCCGGAGCTGCGCTCGATATCCAGCTCGATGACGACTGCCGCGTTCTCCTCGCGCAGCGACCAGGGCTGCACATTGCCGCCCGAGGGCGCGAGCTGCGCGGCGGCCATAACCGCCCGCGCCTCGGTGCTCGGCTCCGGCTCGATCGCGAGATCGGCGGGCCACCGCAGTTCGTCGACCGGGTCAGGTTCGACGATCGCGTCCAGGCAGGCGGTCAGATCGACGCGGGTGCGGCCGGAGGGCAGTTCGCCGCCGAGGCCGATGCGGCGCACCGCGGCGGCCACCGTCGCACCGCCGAGCTGTACGTCACCGGCGAGCTGCGGCCAGCTGTCCAGGGTCTGATCGATCTCCACCAGGCTGGCGGCGAAGCGATCGGAGAGGCCGTGCGCGTCCAGGATTCGGACCACATAGGGCGCCTTCTCACGGGTGGTGAGGCCGCGTAGGTCGGCGCGCGTGGCCCCGCCTAGTAGGCCGTGGAAGGGCTCCCGCTCCGGTTCCAGGTCGTAGCGTTCGATATCGAGCAGGCCGCGATCGCTGGTCTCCATGAGCAGCGGGATGCCGTACTTCTTGGCGGCTTCGCGCACGGCGAGTTTGATATCGAGGGAGTCGCACTCCTCGACCACCAGGGTGAGGTCCGCGAAGAAGTCGTCGACGTTCTCGTCGGTGAGTCCGGCGGTGTAGATCTCCACCGGGAGGTATGGGTCGATCTCGGCAATGCGGCGGGCGGTGACCACGGCCTTGTTGACGCCGATATCGAAGAGTGAGCCGGGAATGCGATTGAGGTTGGCGAGTTCGATGGTGTCGAAATCAGCGAGCTTTATCCGCCCGCAGATGCCCTCCATCGCGAGGGTGTGCGCGATGGCGTGGCCGACGCTCTGCCCAACCACCCCAATTGTCTGATTTGTCAGTTTTTCTTGTTCGGCGCGGGTGAGCTTGTTGCGATTGCGGTCCAGCCGGACAGTTCGCAGCAATTCCGGTCCGGGTAGCGCTACCGCGGATTTCCGCCACGGATAATATATCCAGCGATCGGATTCCGGTCCTTCGGACAATTCCGGCGGGGCTACAAGATCATTGAATTCGGCACGCAGCAAATCCCGAAGATCAGTGAATTCGATGCCATTCTGCGCGCGTAATTCTGATAACCGGCGCGCATCCTCCGGATCGGATTCATCGAGAAACAGCGGTCGATATTCTCCGGCCGCGTTATTGTCGGAATTCATTGTCAGCCGAGTCCTCCGGTGCCGGTCAGGTCGGCCGACAGCATGCTGCGACCGTCCGAGAGTGCAATCTGTTCCGCATCGATCAAGGCCAGCTGCGACTCGGCGGCGACCGATCGATAGGTCCGCATATCCCACCAGAGCGGGACGGTCCGGTAGCGATCATCGGGGTACGGCACGGCCGGAATCCACCAATCCGAGCGCGCGCCACTGGTGCGATAACCCTCCGCGGCATGCTCACCGGCGGTGACGAAACCGTAGCGAGCGCCGAGCAGGGTGGTGACATGAACGACGCAGCGATCCAGGGCCGCGCCCAGCGCACGGCGTTGCGCACGGTCCAGACCGCGATCGGCCCAGACCGCCTTGACCTCGACGACACCCTCGGGAATCCGGTCGGCGACCCGCTTACGCAGGGCCGATTCACCCGGACGACCGCCCCAGGCGTGCAATGCGTTGACCTCGTCGACATGCGCGTAGGGACCCTGCACGCGCAGACCCGCCACCACATCACCGAAGGGATCGATGGCGGCCACGAACAGCGCGCTCGAATGTCCGTCCACCGTCTTGTCGTATTCCAGAGCGGGATCCACGCCATAACGTCGATACGCACGCAACGCGCCCATGATGTTCCGGCGCCACAGGCCCGGGTGCGCATGCGGCGTGCCGACCCAGAAGGTGCACCCCGACGACGCATCCTGGAATCGCAGTAAGTCCTCATCAGCCGAATCCGACGGGACGACTGCGACTACTTCCACAGCCATACAGTTCCTACTCCGTTGCTGCGCGTGATCCGCGCGACTACCGAGCCCCCGTCCGATACGGTCGTGTATCAACCGCGCCCGGTACAGGCACCTAGGGGAGTATCCGCCAGCCGTGAGAAATTGTCCAGGCGTCCGGCAAATCTTCCGAAACCCGAATGAACGTCTAGAAATTCCCCCTGGTCAAACCATTGCTATCAGTCATGAAACACAACCACAAGACTGGTTGGTTCTCATTTAGTTAACAGTTGGCTATCAGATGAGGATGGAGATGAAAAGTTCCAGTTCCGACGGTCCGGACCAGATCTCGATCTCCTCGCGATACGCGCGGGTGATCTCGGCCGAGGCGGTCGCATCGTCCACCTGCGCCCACACATCCTCCGCGGGATCGTGATAGTCGCCATTGGGCTGGAAGCGCGCGTACACACCCTTGGGAACACGGATCAGCACATCGCCGACCGGGGCGTCATAGGGCGAGGAGTACTCGTAGGAGACCAGCACGTTGTAGTTGCCCGCCGGATCGGGGACATACACCGTGGCCAGCGGTTTGTCCGCACCACGATCACGCAGCCGATCGCGCAGGAACTCGATCAGCTCGCTATTGGAGACCTTGAAGCTGGGCCGCACCCGCGGCACCACGAGACCGCCGTACACGCCACCCGGGCGCACCACAATCGAGTAGGTCATGAGGCCTCGACCGCCAGGTACAGCTCGATCTTGTAGGCGTGTGGGTAGCACTCGAAATCACCGCTGTGCGTGCGCTTGATCTGGTTGTGCTCCTCCGCGTACGCGATCTGTGTCCACAGGTCGGTCATCACCTGTGGAAAGCTGCCGACCGAGGAGAATCTGGCGTAGGTCCCGCGGGGTAGCCGGGCCACGATATGGCCGCGGGTGACCTCGTCGAAGGACTCGCACTGGTATCCGACGATCTGGGTGTTGAAGGTGCCGAGCTCGGCCGAGAAATCGGTATAGGCCGAGGCGAGCGGACCGCCGAGCTCCTGATGCAGGACGGCGGCCCAGGCCACCTCCAGATCATGGTCGCGCAGTTCCCCGAGAGCGCGTTTCGGGCTCCGCACCGGCAGCCCGGCGACCCACGTCTCGTCCCGCTCGACGATCTCAAACTGCATTGGTAGGAACTCTCTCTGGGTGTGACGCACAGCCCGCTGGCCAACCTTCGCCATGCTATCAACCAAGCTAGACGTGCCCGGGCAACACGACTGAGGTTTGGCTAAGTCTGATCTCTGCGGCGGTGCGATCGCGCCAGGGGTGCGCGCCAATGCCGCCACAGCGCGAGGAAGCGGAGGGCCACCGCGCCGGCACCCGCCAAACCACCCGTCCAGTAGGTGTATTGGCCGTGATAGAGCAGCGTCGCGGTCGCCGCCGAACCCAATAGCGCCGGGACGGCATAGAGTTCGCCGTCACTCAGCACGCTCGGTGTGATTCCGGCGAGCACATCCCGGACCACGCCGCCGCCGACCGCGGTGACCACGCCGAGCGCCGCCGACGAGGTCGCCGAGAGCCCGTGCTGGAACGCGGTAACCGTGCCGGTGACACAGAAGATGCCCAGGCCCACACCGTCCGCGAGCAGCAGCGGCGTGCGGATAACGCGATTCGGCGGATGCCAGAAGAAGATGAGGGCGGCGGCCAGCAGTGCCGTGCCCGCGTAGCTCACATGAACGAAGGCCGTCGGGGGTGTCTGACCGATGATCAGGTCGCGCATGATGCCGCCACCGGTGGCGGTGCACACGGCCAGGACCGCGATGCCGACCACGTCGAAGTCGCGCCGCACCGCGAGCAGCGCCCCGGAGACACCGAATGCGAACACGCCCACCATGTTTCCGACTTTTTGGGCGGTGCCGACCGCGTTGCCGAGCTCGACGAGATTACTCATTGGCCGGTTCACCTCTCTGTCGCAAACACTCGGCTACCGGGGCACTGTATGCCCCGCCGCCACGCCGCGCCGACGCGCCCCGGTCGTGCCCCGGATACGGTTGAATCACCCTTGTGTGCCGCACAATTGCTGAGCTGGATGCGCAGCTCACGGGGTGTAGAGCGTGCCCGCGACTGGTCGCCTGGCGGGAACAGGTCGCTCATGACAGGCGGGCCGCGTTTCGTGACGAAAATTACTGGGGGAAACCGGTTCCCGGATTGGGTCCGGACGACGCCCGAGTGCTCATCGTCGGCCTCGCCCCGGCCGCGCACGGCGGCAACAGAACCGGTCGAATGTTCACCGGAGACCGTGCGGGAGATGTGCTGATCGCCTGCATGTACGCCGCCGGGCTGACAAACCAACCGACCAGCACGCACCCCGGAGATGGTCTGCGCCTCATCAACTCCCGCCTCACCGCCCCCGTGCACTGCGCCCCACCCGACAACAAACCCACCCCCGGCGAACGCGACAACTGCCGCCACTGGCTCACCACCGAGTTGGCGCTGCTCTCCCCCACCCTCCGCTCGATAGTCGTCCTGGGCGGCTGGGGCTGGCAGGCCCTACTCCCCGCCCTGGCCGAATCCGGCTGGGCCATACCGAAACCCAAACCCCACTTCACCCACGCCGCCCACTACGAACTGGCCCCCACCCACCCCGACCGCGCACCCCTGCACCTGTTCGGAAGCTATCACCCCAGCCAGCAGAACACCTTCACCGGCCGCCTCACCCCCGACATGCTCACGCGGGTACTCCGCGACGCCGCGACCACAGCCGGGCCGGAACCGCGGACGAACTGACGGGAGCGCCACCGTGGCGCACTACCGGCCCGGGATACGATGCGGGGCGTGAGCAGGGCCGATAGCGCTTCGGAGAGCGCCGAGACCACGCAGCCGATGAAGCGGCGGCGGGCACAGACGCGGGCGCGGCTGTTGGACGCGGCGTTCGAGGCGTTCGCCGAGGACGGGCTGGGGCGGTGCACGGTCGAGCAGATCTGCGAGCGGGCCGGTTTCACTCGCGGGGCCTTCTATTCGAACTTCACCTCACTGGAGGAGTTGTTCCTGGCCATGTGGGAGCAGCGGTCCGCGGCCATGCTGGCGCAGGTGTCGGCGGTGCTGGAGAACGAGGTCGCGATTCCCGATCAGCGCGAGGCCGTTGAGTTCGTGCTGAGCGCGGTTCCGGTGGACGACAAATGGTTTCGCATCACCTCGGAGTTCACCGCGCACGCCCTGCGCAATCCGGAGCTGCGCCGAATGATGGTGGCGCGCGAGGAGGCGATTCGCGCGGCACTCACCCCGGTATTGCTGCGCCTGCTGGCGCGGGTGGGTCGCGGTGTCCCCGATCCGGTGGGGCTGGGCCGAGCTTTGATCGCGGCGCACGACGGGACCATGGCGCAATGTCTACTCGAACCCGACAGTGCCGCCGTGCGCGAATACCGCGTCGATCTGTTTATGCGAGTGCTCGAGTCCTATACCGAACCGGCGTGATCGAACTCCGCCAGGGCGTCGCGCAACCGGCGCAGTCGGTCGTCCCGGAATTGCGGCATGTCATGTTCGATGGCGTGCAGTACATCTATGGCGGCATCGGATACCGCCCAGAAATTCAGTTTCCCAGTCAACCTTTCGTCGAAGGGTAGTCCGCGGCAGTTCTGTACGCGCCGAACGAATTCCGGCCCCGCCTCCGGCCATAGGTAGCAGAGGTCGTAGTCCGGATCGCCGATCTGCGCGTCACCGAAGTCGATGACGCCGGTGATCCGATCCCCCGTCACAAGCAGATGATCGAGACTCACATCGGCGTGAATCAACACCGGCGAATACTCGAAGTTGCCGTCCCGACCCAGATATCCCTCCCAGCGCCGCACCAACTCGCGCCCGTCGGCCGCGGACAGCAATGGAATCACCTGCGCCCGAACCAGTTCCAAGTCCGCCGCGAAATCCGCCCGAAAGTCCGGCTCCTCGATCCCGAACTCCCGCGCCCGATCCACCGAAAACCGCTGCACCCCATCGATGAATTCGGCGATCACCGTCGCCGTCTCATCCTTCTCGAGCAGGCCCCGCGCATGCCATTCCTCGGCCCGCAACACCTCCCCCGGCACCACCGGATACACAGCGCACTCCCCCGGCCCGAGCGGATTCGGCATCGTGAACTCATACCGAGGCACCCTGATCATCAAGGTCCCCGCCAGCTCCGCGAGCAACCGCCCCTCCCGCGCGACCCCCTCGGCCCCGTCCTCATCCTTGGGCAGTCGCACGACATAGGTGTCCCCCACCAAAACGGCGACATTCTCCTGCCCCTCCCCCAACACCCGCATGGGTTGCTCCCCCAGCTCCGGCCGAGGCGACAGCCGAAGATCCCCTCGAACCCGCCCCTCCCAATCCGACACCAAGTCCGAATGCGCACTCATATCCACTCCCCCACCCTACAAAACCACCTCTAACCAGCCGATTCGGCGACTCCCCACCCCACCTGCTAAAGTTTTCCACCGCAGGCCGGAAACGGTCAGCGGCTGGGGCTATAGCGCAGTTGGTAGCGCGTCTCGTTCGCATCGAGAAGGTCAGGGGTTCGATTCCCCTTAGCTCCACAACCAGCAGAAAGGCCCGTGACCTCAAAAAGGTCACGGGCCTTTCTTGATTTCAGGACAACTAGTGATCTTGGTTATCGGCGCCCGTCCGCAGTTCGTCCGCAGCGGCTGCGCTGATCGCCAGGGACACAGCAGCGTGCCGGAGGTCGTGCGGCCGGACATACGGAAACTGTGCCGCGCCAGCGTCTCCGCTCCTATTGCCTGCTCGACGTTTCGGATCCCGAAGACATGTGAGGGCCGCATTGATCGCGCGGGCGACTACCCGGCTTGGTTCGAGGTGGCGCACGCGCCCGCACTCGCGGGAATCGTGTCCCCGATGGCGCACCACAGCGTGCGGAACCAATCTTTGGTGCCCGAACCGGCATTGAGGATACTGCTTCCGAACTGCGTGCTGCCGGTATCACTGCTTCCGGTTTCGGCGAAGCCGGCGGTGGCGGGGCCGGCCAGTGCGGTCAACGCGGTGGCGACGGCCAGGGCGGCGAAAGCGGTGCGCAAAGGTGTTCTCATGTGCGGAATGCTACTGAAACGAATGGATTTCAGATTTCGAATCGCTGCCCCTGAAATCAGGGGCTGGCAAGCATGGACGCTCATCATTGGAATTCCGCCTCCTCCACAGTGTTTCGGAGAACGTGCGCAGCCAGCCGGGACCGACGCGGTCAGGTCGAAACCGCCATCTGTTCCACCGGACGCTCACAACGTAAACCGGCTGGATTTCGCCCGTCAGGTGGACTGGCGGCTGGCGGTGTTCAGCGGATCATTAGTCGTCCATAAGGTTCCTTCCGCAAGATCACTGTCGATCACGATGACGCGGGAGGATCAGCAAATGCGTTTCAGGACAGTGGCTTCGGCAGTGCTGGTGGCGGCCGGGGCGGTAGTCCCCTGTATGGCGGTGGGACAGGCGCAGGCCCAAGAGCCGTGGTGTGGGGCCTCCTGGCTGGGGCTCACCGTGGAGCCCGTCGGACAGTCCAGCGGCAGTCAGCGTACCGCGAGTATCGTGCTGACGAATTTGTCCCGGGAATCCTGCGTCCTGCAAGGCTTCCCGGGCGTCGACCTGGCTGCGGTGGGCGACAATGGCCGCGCCGCGCTGCCCCGAACCAACGAACAGGGCCAACCGGTCCTGCTGCCCCCGGGCGGTCAGGCCAAGAGCACCCTGACATACGCAACCGGCACCGATACCCCCACCGAAATCATCGTCACCCCACCCGATTCCACCACCCAACTGCATGCCGTCTGGCCCACGGCCCTGGGCTCGATCATGGTATGGCCCGAAGGCGCGACCCATCCGGGCACCTACATCGGTCCTCTGCGCGGCTGAGCGCCCGCCGGGTTTGTGCGCGGGGCAGTTCGGTCGGCGCATGTGATGCCCTTGGACTCTTCTGGCGTGAGTTGGTCGATGGTCGACTGAAGTGCGGGCCTGTACCAGCTTCCACGACCGTTGGGGGCACCCCGATCAGTGCCGCAGAACACCGGGGGAAGCGGCACCATGCAAACACTGGCCATCATCGTCATGCTCATATGGTTCGGAACGGTCGTCGTCGGGATTATCGGCCTTGTTCGTGGCCGGTTGCGCTGGGCGCGCATCGGCAACAGGAGAACCGCGGGTTGGGTGCTGGCCGCATCGGTTCCATTGTTCATATTGATCGGAGTGGTTGCGCCGAAACAGGATTCGACGCGGCCCGTTCGCCTGCAGGCACCGGTCCCCAGTACTGTCCCGGCCACCATCATCAAGGTTCCGGACACGGCGGCCACCACCTCGCCTTCGGTTACCGTCGCGCCGACCACCACGACCACCACGCCACTTCCAGCACCCCCATCGATCACCACAACGGTCCAGCCACCCCCGCCGACAACGCTGGAAATACCGGCACCGCCGACTATCGACATCCCCACCGTTGTTCCCGCTCCCGCGCCCGCGCCGTCGGCGCCTCCGACGTGGGTGACCCCGGGCGCGTTCTGCAGCACCGCAGGTGCAACCGGCCGCAGTAAAACGGGCAAACCCATGGTGTGCGAAACCAGCCGCACCGACTCGCGTTTGCGGTGGCGGCAAGCATGACCGCCACCGGCTGCCATCAGCCGGGTTGGAAGAAGGCGAACATCTTTTGGGCGACGTCCGGCGCCATCAGCAACTCTTGCACTTCTGCGGACATGCGGGCGGCGGTGCTGGTGCGGTCGAACATCTCGTGTTCGTACTCCCTTACCGCGGCGGGGAAGTCGTTGGGATGGGCGGCGAGGGTCAAGGCTAGTTGGGCGCCGTCGAGTAGGGCCATGTTGGCGCCCTCGCCTACCGGGGGCATCAGATGTGCGGCGTCGCCGAGGAGGGTGATGTCCGGTGTCGACGGCCAGGTCAGGCCGATTGGGAGGGTGGTGATCGAGCGGGGGGTGATTGCGTCTTCGCAGGCCTCGATCAGGGCGGTGATGCGCGGGTTCCAACCGGGGAGTAGGTCGATCAGGCGGGATCGGGCGGCGGGTGGGTTGTCGAATGGTATTGCGGCGGTAGCGAACCAGTCTTCGGGGGTGCTGTAGAAGCTGATGCCCACGCGGACGCGGCCGTCGCCATTGCGTTGTGCCGCAAGGGATATGCCGTTGCCGAGTACCCAGTAGTTGCCGCGGCCGAGCATTGCGGCGAGGTCGGGGTGGGTGCGGTCGATGTCGGGAATGGTCAATTCGACCACGTTTTGGCCGATATGTGTTGGGCGGGCATCGGTGAGCAGTGGGCGGACTCGGGATTGCGCGCCGTCGGCGCCGACCAGGAGGTCGTATGTCGTACTGCTGCCGTTGGTGAAGTGCAGTCGGCCGTTGGCGGCGGATTCGAAGGCGTGGCCCCAGCGCACCGTGTCTTCGGGGAGCGAATCGAGCAGTAGGTCGCGCAGATCGCTGCGGTCGATCTCGGGGCGAGTGGACGGGGCGTCGCCGGGGGTGTCCTCCTGGAGCAGCAGGGTGCCGTCGGATTCGAGGAGGCGCATGTCCTGGCCTTCGCAGCGGGCAAGCGTGTTGAACCGGTCGATCAGGCCCGCCTCGCGCAGTGCGCGCTGGCCGATGCGGACGGGCTGGACGCGGTATCGCTGTGCAAGGTCGCCGCGGTGCTCGATGTCGGGCCGATGCGGTTGTACGGCTATATCGCCACCAAGGAGGAACTACTCGACCTGATGGTCGATACGGTCCACGCGGAGATCCAGCCGACGGGAAACGGGTGGCGAGAAGTGTTGCACTCCTTCGCCGAAGCCACTCGGCACGCCGCCCACCAGCACGAATGGCTCGCAGACCTGATCGGCGGACGGCCTCAGCTCGGACCGAACACGCTGGCCAGCGGGGAGGCGGTGCTGGCCGTGATGGGAGACGTCGACCTGAACACCGTCGTACCGGCGGGGGCCGCGGTCAATGCGTATGTGATCGGCGCGGTGCGTCGGGAGATCACCGAGCGCCGCGCCGAGCGGGTCTCCGGGATGGAAGAGGAGCAGCGGCAGGCCGCCTTCGGTCCCTGTCTACAGCGAACCTTCGCCACCGGCCGCTTTCCCGCGCTGGCACGGGTCGTCCACGATGGACCACACCTGGATGCCGACCGAACCTTCCGCACCGGCCTCGATTTCCTCCTCGACGGCATCGAAGCCCGCATCTCGAGCTGATCGGCAAGATCAATCGCGGGCCACCAGGATTCACTCCGGAGGCCCCGAAGATCGGGGGCATCGAGTGTCGGGGCTGCCAGAGCCGGAGTGGGGGGTTGAAACGCGTCGACCGGGAGCAGTTGGCCGGGGGGCGAAGCGGGCCGGGGCACCAGCGCTATCGGCGGTACCGAAGTAGCTGGGGTAGACCGCGTCCCCGGTTCTTGAAATCGGCACGGATTCGAGAGCTGCCGGGATGCCCTTGCATATACGTATACTTCTACATATAGTCAGAGGCATCGGGTTCACGTTCGCACCGATTTCACCTCTCAACCGGTTCACGCACCGAAGGAGTACAGCCATGCCCACATTCCAGACCCCGGGACCGATCGCCATCACCGCCGACATCCCCTCCGGCGAGGTCAAGGTCATCGCCTCCGGCCGCACCGACACTGTCGTCACGGTCCGCCCCGCCGACCCGTCCGAGAAGGACGATGTGCGCGCCGCCGATCAGGTCCGAATCGATTACGCCGCAGGACATCTGAGCGTGGTCACGCCGAAGAGCTGGCGCACCTACACCCCCTTCGGCGGCAACCCGACCATCGAGGTGATCATCGAGGCCCCCACCGGCTCACAGCTCAGGGCCACCGCCGGTATGGGCCGCCTGTCGAGCACCGGCGAACTCGGCGACTGCGACCTCGAAATTGCCGCCGGGGATATCGAAGTCGGCCGCACCACCGGTTCGGTCACCGCGAAAACCTCCAAGGGCGATATCCGCATCGCCGAAGCCACCCGAGGCACCCTCCACCTGGAGACCTCCATGGGTGAACTGGAGGTGGGCATCACCCCCGGCAGCGCGGCCCAACTGGAATCCAACACCCAGCACGGCAGCGTCCAGAACCAACTGCAGCCGGTATCCCCCACCACCAAGGACATCGTGCACGTGCACGCACGAAACTCCTACGGCAACATCATCATCCGCCACGCGAACGCCGCCTGACAGCAACCGGACGGACTGCCGACCATGACGGCGGGCCCCAGGGCCCAACCCGCCGTCAGCCGAAGCAGCCGTCCCGGACGGCAGCGGTGAAGGCGCTCCAATCATCCGCACCGAAAACGAGTGCGCCAGCACCGGGGCGATTCGAATCCCGCACACCCACAAAGCCATTCGGAAGGAATGCGATCTCCACGCATTGTCCCCCGGACTCGCTGTAGCTGCTCTTGAACCAGCGTGTGCGGAGCGGGTCAATGATCATGGTCGTACTCCCTGGCGGCCTGCCGCAGCAGGTTTCGAGATTCGGTTTCGGTGAGCGAAGTGCCCCGAATCGTGGACGCGAGTTCATCGTATCGCCGTACTTCACCGGCCTTCTCGAGGTAGACATCGCTGCTCGGTCCGCCTTCGAGATACACCACCGGTGGTTCGACCGGACGGCCCTTCGAATCAACCCCGAAGTCGAGAATTACGAACTGCCCGTGCAGGATTCCCCACGCCATACCGGCGCGATACGGGTTGATACGCACCGTCACGTTCGGCAATTTGCTGATCTCCGCGAGGTGCCGAAGCTGTTCCGCCATGACCATGCGGCCGCCGATCACTCGATGCAATGCGGACTCGTGTAGGAGGACTTGCAGTTCGAGCGGGGCCGATTTGCGAGTGACGATGTGCTGCCGCTTCATTCGCAGTTCGACACGTCGATCGATGTCATCTCTCGTACCGTCACGATAGAACGCGCCGATCAGAGAACGCGCGTAGTCGCGCGTTTGAAGTAGCCCCGGGACTTGCTCGTGGTAGACGATCAGCCGCCATGCCGAGGCTTCCAACCCGATATACATGTTGAACTCATCGCTGAACAGACCGCCGAACGCGTGATACCAACTTCGCTCCCTTGCAGCCGACCGCGCCCAGATCCAGGAGGCGGTCCACGAGTTCGGTCGGGGACAGACCGTATCCGGCTTCGGCGTCCACGGTTACCGGGACCGATACCGCGCGGGCTTTGCGGCCCGCGGCGGCGAACATTTCCCGCCAGGGGGCGACCTCGCCGTCGGGGTAGCCGAGCATGGCGGAGATGGCGTTGCTGGCGGTGGCGATCACCGGGAATCCGGCTTCGGCGACGATCGCGGCGCTGGCGGCATCCCAGACGTCGGGGAGTATCAACATATCGCCGGTGTGCAGCTCACGCAGGGTTTGAGCTTGGGCCTTCAGGTCGGTCACGGGCATGTCCTCTCCTCGAGAAAGTTCTCTACCCGGTAGGACCGCGCCCGGCCGAAAAACTCGTCGCGGAATCGGTGCGCACACCGGGAAAGGATTCCTGATCTCAGCGGTCGCGAAGCGCTCGCGAATATCCTCGGTGCTGGCCGGTATGGAGCGCGGTGCGGGCCGCGAATGAGAAGCCGGTTCGTTGTGCGCACAGTGGTGAGCGTCGCAGAGTGGGGGTTACCTGTCGCCCCGGTTGGAAAGACGCACTTACACTGGTCCCGAAAGTTGCGGGGTGTGCCGATTCGTTTGCCGATGCCGAACGGAGCCCATGGGTAGCAGCGTTGATCTATTGAAATCGTGGTGGCGGGATACCGGTAACCATCACTGGCTGGCGCATGTGCTGGCATCGCATTCGGTGCTGCGCTGGCAGCGCTGGACGGTGGGGGCCGGCGGCATTCTGCTCGCCGTCATCGGGATCACGACCGCGCTGTCCGCGGCCGGTCCCACCGATACGTTCGGATTGACGATCTTCGGGATAGTGATCACCGGTGCGCTGCTGTGGGCGCTGCGCTGGTGGTTCCTGCCTTGGCCGAGTACCGCCGAATCGCTGGCCTTGTTCGCCGCGGCCGATATCGCGATCACCGCGTGTTGCCTACAGGATTCGGACCGGGTCTACGGTTCGCTCGGGGCGATTCTGCTGGTGGTCACCGGCTGCTATCTCACCTTCTTCCATGGGCCGAAGGTGCTTGCGGCGCATGCGGTTTGGTCGCTGCTTTCGGTGACCGTGCTGACCTGGCGCATGGTGTCCGCGGGCGGGGACGCGTATCTGGCCGTGGCCATTGTGCTGATCATGGTGGCGGCGGTGGTGCTGTCACTGCCTTCGCTGCAGTTCATGTTCTGGCTGGTGCAGTCCGAATCGATTTCGGATCCGCTGACCAAGCTGTTGAATCGGCGCGGGCTGGAGTTCCAGCTGAACCGCCTCTTCGAGGCCAAGGACGAGGCCGAGATCTGCGTCATGATCGCGGACCTGGATCAGTTCAAGACCGTGAACGACCGCTTCGGGCACTCCATGGGCGATGAGGTGCTGATCCGCACCGCCCAACTGCTGCAGGTCTGCGATACCGCCGATCTGGTGACGGCCCGCTCGGGCGGTGAGGAGTTCACCGTGGTGGGCAACCTCTCGACCGAGCAGGCCCGCGCCGCGGCCGAATCGTTCCGCCAGGCCGTGGCCGCCGATCACATCATTCCGGTGACCGTCAGCATCGGCATCGCGGTCTTCGATCCGGCCGACTGCGACGGCACCCCGTGGCCGACCCCCGAGGAGCTCGTGCAGTGCGCCGACGGCGCCATGTATCAGGCCAAGACCAGCGGTGGCGACCGCGTCGTGGTGGGTGAGCTGATCAGCCGCGCCTCCGCCGAACCGGCCTGACGCCGATATCCCGGGCGGTTCAGTGCGCGAGCTTGAGACCGACCACGCCGCCGACGATCAGGAACAGCAGGGCGATCTTCAAGAGCGAGGCGGTCTCATCGCCGGTGAGCATGGCGTAGACCACGGTCAGCACCGCTCCGATGCCGACCCACACCGCGTACGAGGTGCCGACGGGCAGGGTGCGCATGGCATAGGCGAGCCCACCCATGGACAGCACCAAACCGACCCCGAACACCACGGTCGGAACGAGTTTGCCGAAGCCTTCGGATTTGCCGAGCGCGGTCGCCCAGACGGCTTCGAGGAATCCGGAGATCACGAGAATCAACCAGGCCATGACAGAGGTATCCCTTCGATGAATACCGTCTTGTCGGATCCTGGGTACGGTCACGATCGTCCAGTGGGCCGCCGATCGCGACCGCCTTCCACGGTACCCAAGGGGCCCCGCCGTGGGTGGAGACTCTCCTCACCATCGGCGCGGCGGTTCGAATATCCCCCGTTCAGCACCCGTTTTATCCGATTTCCTTTCCAGGAAGACTGGAATGAGTCATACTTCGGAACGTGTCCACAGCAGCTGATTTCGGGCGCATGCTGCGCGAGGTCGACCTCCGGGTGACCGCGCCGCGAGTTGCGGTGCTCGCCGCTGTGCACGCCCACCCCCACTCCGATACCGATTCGATTCTGCGCCGCGTACGCGAAACCCTCGGCACCGTCTCCCACCAGGCCGTCTACGACGTGCTGCGGGCACTGACCGATGCCGGTCTACTGCGCCGCATCCAGCCCATGGGCTCGGTGGCGCGGTACGAGACCCGCGTCGGCGACAACCACCACCATGTGGTCTGCCGCTCCTGCGGCGTCATCGCCGATGTCGATTGCGCCGTCGGCGAGGCACCCTGCCTGGCCCCTTCGAGCGGCAACGGTTTCGTCCTGGACGAGGCCGAGGTCATCTACTGGGGCCTGTGCCCCGACTGCTCCACCGCCCAGGCGACGGCACAGCCGTCCCACCCCTGATCGACAGCCCGATCCCACTCCGAAAGGAATTGCCCCGTGGCACAGGAACATCCGCCCATCGGTGAGGCCAATACCGAACCCGCCGCCGGCTGCCCGGTCGCCCACGGCCGCCTCAAGCCCCCGGTCGAAGGCGGCAGCAATCGTGACTGGTGGCCCAACCAGCTGAACCTGAAGATCCTGGCCAAGAACCCGGCCGAGATCAATCCGTTCGGCCCGGATTTCGACTACGCGGCGGAGTTCAAGACCCTCGATCTGGCGGCGGTCAAGGCCGACATCGTCGAGGTCATGCACACCTCGCAGGAGTGGTGGCCCGCCGACTTCGGGCACTACGGCCCGTTCTTCATCCGGATGGCCTGGCATGCCGCGGGCACCTACCGCATCAATGACGGTCGCGGTGGAGCCGGCGCCGGCATGCAGCGTTTCGCGCCGCTGAACAGCTGGCCGGACAATGCCAGCCTGGACAAGGCGCGCCGCCTGCTCTGGCCGGTCAAGGTCAAGTACGGCCGCAAGCTCTCCTGGGCCGACCTCATCGTCTACGCGGGCAATGTGGCGCTCGAGGATATGGGCTTCGAGACCTTCGGCTTCGGCGGCGGTCGCGTCGACCAGTGGGAGCCCGAGGAGGACGTGTACTGGGGCCCCGAACAGGAGTGGCTGGGCGGCGACGCGCGCTACACCGGTCAGCGCGACCTCGAAAACCCGTTGGCCGCAGTGCAGATGGGCTTGATCTACGTCAATCCCGAAGGCCCCAACGGCAATCCGGATCCGCTGGCCGCGGCCACCGATATCCGTGAGACCTTCCGCCGCATGGCCATGAACGATGTGGAGACCGCGGCGCTGATCGTCGGCGGCCACACCTTCGGCAAGACGCACGGCGCGGGCCCGGCCGATCACGTCGGCCCCGAGCCCGAGGCCGCCCCGCTGGAGGAGCAGGGCCTGGGCTGGAAGTCCAGCTTCGGCACCGGGGTCGGCAAGGACGCCATCACCTCCGGCCTGGAGGTCACCTGGACCCCGACCCCGACCAAGTGGGACAACAGCTTCCTGGAGACCCTGTACGGCTACGAGTGGGAGCTGACCAAGTCCCCCGCCGGTGCGAACCAGTGGGTCGCCAAGGACGCGGAGGCGATCATCCCCAACGCGTTCGACTCGTCGCGGAAGCAGCTGCCGACCATGCTGACCACCGACCTGTCGATGCGGATCGATCCGATCTACGAGGCGATCACCCGCCGCTGGCTGGAGAACCCGGCCGAGCTGGCCGACGAGTTCGCCAAGGCCTGGTACAAGCTGACCCACCGCGATATGGGTCCGATCGTGCGCTACCTCGGCCCCGAGGTGCCCTCCGAGGTGCTGCTGTGGCAGGACCCGGTTCCCGCGGCCCCCGCGCAGGTCATCGGCGCGGCCGAGATCGCGGCGCTCAAGTCGCAGCTGCTCGCGTCGGGTCTGACTGTGCCGCAGCTGGTTTCGACCGCATGGGCGGCGGCCTCGTCGTTCCGCGGCAGTGACAAGCGCGGTGGCGCGAACGGCGGCCGTATCCGGCTGGCCCCGCAGAGCGGCTGGGAGGTCAACAACCCGGACGAGCTGGCGCGGGTCATCCGCACCCTCGAGGGTGTGCAGGAATCCTTCAATGCCGGTGGCGGCGTTCAGGTTTCCTTCGCCGACCTGGTGGTGCTCGGTGGCGTGGCCGCGGTCGAGCAGGCCGCCAAGGCCGCCGGGTTCGATATCGAGGTGCCCTTCACCCCGGGCCGCACCGATGCCACCCAGGAGCAGACCGATGTGGAGTCGTTCTCGGCGATGGAGCCGGGCGCGGACGGCTTCCGCAACTATGTCGCCAAGGGCAGCCGCCTGCCGGCGGAGTACCTGCTGCTGGACAAGGCGAACCTGCTCACCCTGAGCGCACCCGAGATGACCGTGCTGGTCGGCGGCCTGCGCGCCCTCGGCGCGAACTACAACGGTTCCACGCTGGGCGTATTCACCGCCACCCCGGGCGCGCTGACGAACGATTTCTTCGTGAACCTGCTCGATATGGGCACCAAGTGGGAGCCCACCTCCGCGGACGCGGAGACCTTCGAGGGTAAGGATCGCGCCACCGGCGCGACCAAGTGGACCGGCAGCCGGGTCGACCTGGTCTTCGGCTCCAACTCCCAATTGCGGGCCCTGGCAGAGGTTTACGCCACCGATGATGCCAAGCAGAAGTTCGCCCAGGACTTCGTCAAGGCGTGGGACAAGGTCATGAACCTGGACCGCTTCGACATCTGACAGCCGTTTCCCCGAAAGCACCGCAGACCCACGAGGTCTGCGGTGCTTTCGTTTTCGGGCGCTGTTCGCGTCGCAGTCACGGACCCTGACATTTCTCCAAGACAGGACGGTCCGCCCGCATGGAACGTGAACGTCATGCCAATCGACGATATCCACAGCCGCAACCACATTCAGCACAAGAACGAGCGCGGGCGACGGAGGTGGCGGATCGCGCTCTTCGCCAGCGCATTGCTCCTCGCGCTGCTGGCGGGGAATACGGTGTCGGTCTGCCGGAGCACGGCCGACGCGTCCGGTGATCAGATAGTTCGCCTGCCGGGCGGAGATCTGCATATCGCGCAGAGCGGTCCGGCGGGCGCGCCCGCCATAGTGCTGCTCCACGGGCTCGGCGGTTCGACGGCCTGGTGGGAACCGATCCTGCCCGCGCTGTCGGATATGCGGGTGATCCGGATCGATCTGCTCGGGCACGGCAGTTCGGCGAAACCGACTGACGGCTACGGCATTTCGGAGCAGGCACGGCGAATCGGAGCGGCGCTGGATCAGCTCGGGGTACGACGCGCGACATTGGTCGGGCACTCCACCGGCGGTATGGTCGCCACCGCACTGGCCGAGGAGCGCCGGGATCTGGTCGAGGCCATCGCGCTGGTGGACACCGGGCCGCGAGTCGACGCGTTCGCCGGTGACAGCGCGGCCGGCAAACTACTCTTCACGCCGGTGATCGGCGAGCTGGCCTGGCAGTTGCGTACCGATGGCCTGATCCGCGATGCCCTCAGCAGTGCTTTCACCCGCGAGGTCCACATCCCCGAGCAGATCGTGGCCGATGTGCGGGGAATGACCTACCGCGCCTTCACCGCGACCTCCGATGGCGGCAATGCGTATCTGACCGCACGACAGCTGCCCGATCGGCTGACCGACCTCGGCCTGCCGATCCTGGTGATCTTCGGATCGCGGGACAAGCGCTGGCAACCGTCCTCGTTCCAGGATTACGGCCGTGTCCCGGGCGTCCGGATCGAGGAACTGGCCGGGGTCGGCCACACCCCGATGTTCGAGGACACCGAGGTGACGGGTGCTCTGATACACGGCTTCGCCGCCGACCGATCGGAGCGCTGACCGCGAACGCCGTCACGGCGCTCATATCCGCTGCGGCGCAACAGCAGTCGGTACGCGGCCGGCCGACCCGATTCAATCCCGGGTGCGGTCGACCGGGTTCGCTTTGCGGTGCTGGATGGCCCACCACACCCGCATGGCGCTGTAGGGCGCGCGCAGGTCGGTGCCGGTGAGCTCCTCGAAGCGCGCGAGGCGGTAGCGAACGGTGTTCTGGTGCACTATAAGTCGTTCGGCGGTGGCTTCGATGCGCATGCCGGAGTGCAGGTAGCGGTCTATCGTGTCGATGACTATGCGAGCTTGTTCGCCGCTGCCGAGGGGATCGAGGTAGCGGCGCGCCAGTTCTTCACCGAGGTCGGTGTCGGCGACTATGGCGGGGAGCAGGCCCAGACGATCCAGATCGGCGGGGCCGGTGATGGCGTAGCGGTGCGCGGTGGCGAGCATGCGACTGGCCAGGCGGAAGGAGCGCGGTAGCTCGGCGAGGCGGACGGCCGGACCCAGGCCGATTGTGCCGCCGGTTTCGATAGTGCCTGTGCCACAAAGAAATCCGCAGATATCGCCGTCCATGGCGGTGGCGAAGACCCGGGCGGCGGTCGCGCCGGGCGTTATCAGTTCGCGCAGGTCCGCGGTGGCTGCGGAATCGTCGCCGCGCACGCGCAGTGCCCGGTACTCCCCCTCGGGATCGAGGCCGTATCGCTGTGCTTGCACACGGATATCACCGGTGCCGAGGTTGCCCACCAGTAGTCCGCGCGCGAACTCGGCGCGCGATTGCTGGTCGTGGCGGGCCAGCTCGATCTCGACATCGCGATGACCGCCGCTGAATGCCTGCGTGGCCCGGTCGACGATATCGAGCAGATCATGGATCAGGGCCAGCAGGGTGCGGTCCGCGATCCGGGCCCGATGCGCGGAGTCGGTGAGATCGGCGAGCATCTCACGCAGCGCGATCCGCCAGCCGTTCTGTACATCCGAGAGCGAAACACCCTGCCGCGCACGGACTTCCCCGAACTCACGGAGTCCGGCCAGATCCTCGGCGGTGAGCGGCCGCTCATCGCGCAGCGCGACCATGAGGCGATCCACCATGGCCACCGTCATCCGGGAGATGTCCGCGACCGACAGCGCGGTATAGCCGGGCATCTCCGCGCGGGCCCGCCCGACGATCCGATCGGAGAGCTCCCCGGAGTGCTCGAGCACCTGCGCCACCAACCGCCATCGGTCGGTCGGCTTCGCTACCTCGCGGGAATCGGTCATATCGGATTCGAGGCTACGGCCGGACTTTGGAAAAACCAACAAACCGGAACGGCAATACTCCGGTGCCCACTCCATGGCCCAGGTCACATCCGTCCGCAAATACTTGTGACGTCCGACACCGACGTTCGACGAAGGATCCGCCCATGTACCTGACCCAGGGACTGCACCGCGCCGCCCAACAGACCCCCGACGCCGTCATGACCATCTTCGGGAAGCGCACCCGGACCTTCCGCGAGGTGCGCGATCGGGTGGCCCGGCTGGCGGGCGCACTGCGCGAACTGGGTGTGGGCGCGGGCGACCGGGTCGGAATCCTGGGGCTGAACTCGGACCGCTATCACGAGTATCTGCTGGCGGTCCCGTGGGCGGACGCCGTGCTGAACCCGGTCAATATTCGCTGGAGCCCGGCCGAAATCGCGTACTCGCTGCGTGACTCCGGTACCGCGGTGCTGCTGGTGGACGATGCCTTCGCGGCCATGCTGCCCGCACTGCGGCAGGAGTATCCGGGGCTGACCACGGTCATCCACTCCGGTGATGGCCCCACCCCCGAGGGCACGCTCGCATACGAGGAGTTGATCGCCGGAACCGAGCCGATCGCCGATGCCCGGCGCGGCGGTTCGGAGCTGGCCGGGGTGTTCTACACCGGCGGCACCACCGGATTCCCCAAGGGCGTCATGCTCAGTCACGCCAATCTGGCCACCTCGGCACTCGGCGGCGTGGCCAGCGGTCACCTGTTCACGCCGGGCGTGCGCTTCCTGCACGCCGCGCCCATGTTCCACCTCGCGGATCTGGCGGGCTGGTACGGCACGGTACTGCTCGGCGGCGCGCACGTGATGATTCCGGCCTTCGATCCGGTGGCGACGCTGACCGCCATCGAGCGGCACGCGGTGACGGGAACGGTCCTGGTACCGGTCATGATTCAGTTGCTGGTCGATCATCCGGTCACCGCCGACCATGACCTGTCCAGCGTGCAACACCTCATGTACGGTGCGTCGCCCATCTCCGCCGCCGTCCTGGAGCGAGCCATGAAGGCTTTTCCCGCAGCGGGTTTCGTGCAGGCGTACGGCATGACCGAACTGTCGCCGATCGCCACCTTGCTGAGCCCGGCGGATCACATCGCCGGTCGGCTGCGTTCGGCCGGGCGCGCCATGCCGCACAGCGAGGTGCGCATTGTGGACGCCGACGATCGCGAGGTGCCGCACGGTACGGTCGGCGAAATCGTGGTCGCCGGTGGGCATGTCATGCTCGGCTACTGGAATCGCCCCGAGGACACCGCCGCCGCGGTGCGGGACGGCTGGATGCACACCGGCGACGGTGGGTACATGGATGCCGAGGGCTATGTCTACATTGTCGACCGACTCAAGGACATGATCGTGAGCGGCGGTGAGAACGTGTACTCCGCGGAGGTCGAGAATGCCATCGCCGCGCATCCCGCCGTGGCCGCCTGCGCGGTTATCGGTGTGCCGGACCAGGATTGGGGTGAACGGGTGCACGCGGTCATCGTCTGCCAACCCGGGAAAACGGTGACGGTCGAGGAGATTCGCGAACACGCCAAATCTCGTATCGCCGGATACAAGACGCCGCGCAGTATCGATGTGGTGGACGCGCTCCCGGTTTCGGGTGCGGGCAAAATCCTCAAACGCGATCTGCGCCAGCGGTATTGGGATGCCGACGGTCGCCAGGTGAACTGAGGGAGGTAGCCGCTGCCTCCGCCGGAGTACAGCGGTGTGGATCCCGGCCAAAAACACGCCGGGATGACGGCAGGGCGCTCGGGCACGCAGGTTGGTGTAGCCGGCGGGTTCAGGGCCGAGAATGCTCGGGTAGCACCGCGGTCAATTGCGGCCGTTTGGGAAGTACGAAGTCACCCGACGAACGCCCGCGCACTCGGCGGCCCACCCACGGTACGAAATGATCAGCGAACCAGCGCAATTCGGCGGCGACCCGATCGAATGGCTGCGGCTGCGGTGTTATCGGCGGCAGCGGGTCCCGCCAGGACGCGTCCGCCCCGGGCACCGCGAGGGTATCGGCCACCGCCTGCGCCACGATCTCATGCCCGAGCGGACTCAGATGCAGCCGGTCATCGGCCCACGCGCGCGGGTCCGAGGTGGTGCGGACGGGTTCGAAGTCGACCAGCGTGACATCGTATCTCGCCGCCAGCACCCGCATTTCGGCATTCATGGCGCGCACCCGCCCGGACAGCGGTCGCACCAGCGGAGCCACGCTCCCGATATCGGGGAAGGTGAAGCTGATGACCCGCGCCCCCGCCTCGGTCAGCGCCGCCAGCATGGCCTCGATATCGGCGAGCGTGCCCGCCTGATCGAAGCGCGGCCGAATGAGATCGTTCATTCCCGCGATGAGCGCCACCAGATCCGGCCGCAAGGCCAGCGCCGCCTCCAACTGCTCGGCGCGAATACGTGCGGTGCGCCGCCCCCGAATCGCCAGATTGGCGTAGAGCAGGCCGGGATTCGCGGTGGCCAACTTGCCGGCGAAACGGTCCGCCCAGCCCCGGAGACCGCCGTTCCCATCGGGGTCGCCGACACCCTCGGTCTGACTGTCACCGAGGGCGACGAAACGGGTGAAGGGCGGTACGGATGCCATCCACAGATTCTCACCCGGCAATGGTGAAGTGCGCGAGACCAGCGATACCCGAGGTCAGGCAATAATTGGCAAACACTGCGCGCGGCCGCCCGGGATTTCCCGCGACACCAATGTCGAATCGATTCGCGAATGTCGCAGGATCGCAAACCATTCGGCCAGCGCATTCGCAGACAGCGTGGAATACTTCCGCGATATGCAGCCCAGAGGGTCGCGCTGCCGAAAGGCGCACCCGAACCGCATGATCCGAGTAGCCGATGTTCGATAGTTACGACAGTGCCGAGGATCCCGAGTTGGCGCAGGCGCGGGTCTTTCTGGCCGAGCTGGAAAAACACGCCGCGACCCTGGTCCGCCGATTACAAAGCGGGGCCACACTCGATGTCCGCCGCTCCTTGGATGCCGAACTCGCCGCGGTGCACCGCTATGCGGATCGCATTCATCGCCGATTCCCGGGAATCGCCGTGCACCCCTTACCCGGCACGCCTTCGGGTTCGCCGCCACCGTAGTTCTCGCCGACACCGCCGCGTCAGCCGCGCAGGATGCCCGCGAGCAACAGCATGATGGATTGCTGTGCCTGCGTTCGCGCGAGATCGGGATCCGCGGCATTGGCCACCATGAGCGCCGCCTCGCTCAGCGCGCTCACCAGGAGCTGCGCCAGCATGGGAATCGGCGCGTCTGCGATCAGCCCGGCCTCACGGCCGCGCTCCAGCAGTGCGGTGATCAATCCCAGCCCGTGCTGCGCCTCGAATTCGCGAAAAGCCTGCCATCCCAGGACCGTCGGGCCATCCAGCAGCACGATCTGGAGCATGGCCGGGCGGCGGCAGATCTCCAGGAAGGTGGCCAGGCCGATGGCCATTCCGCCCAGCAGATCGGCGGGATCATGTGCGGCGATGGCATTTTCGATCTCGGCGGAGGACTCCACCTCCACCTGCTCCAGCACCGCCAGAAACAGCCCGCGCTTATCGCCGTAGTGGTGATGCAGTGCGCCGCGCGTGACACCGGCGGCGGCCACCAGGTCCTGCGCGGAGGTACCGGCGAAGCCGCGCTCGATGAACAACCGGCGTCCGGCGTCCTCGAGCGCGGCCCTGGTGGTGCGCGAGCGGTCCTCCTGGCTACGGCGTGGCATGCAGCCGAGTGAACTCCAGGATCGCGGTGGTCAGCAACTCGGGCTGGTCCTCGGGCAGGAAGGTGTACGAATCATCGATGAAACGCAGGGTGGAGTTCGGGAAGTCGCGGGCCAGGCGCTCGGCGCAGGAGACCGGGAAGAACTTGTCCGCACGCGCCCAGACCACCAGCACCGGGATGTCGATCTCGGCGAAATGCTCGGCGGCCTCGAGGGTGTAGCTGTTCTTCAAGGTCCGCAGGAGTCGCCGCAGGTCCTTGCGGATGGCGGCCGAACGCCGGCTCGGCAGCAGATAGGAGTCCGCGATCTCCGGCGGAACCGGCCGCTTGGCGACCCAGCCGAAGGCGATGGGCAGCCGGTGCAGCGCACGCCAGCGCATGGCCTCGGTGAGCGGGCGCAGTGAACCCGGAATACGGGCCAGCCCGGGCAGTGCGTTCAGCGGCGGCGGCAGGAAGCGCTCGTAATTGTCGACCGAGGCCAGCACCACGCGCCCGATCCGAGAACGGTTGCGCGCCAGCAACACCTGGGTGATCGCACCGCCGGTGTCATTGGCGATGAGGGCGACATCGCGCAGATCCAGGCGCTCCAGGAAGGCGGCGATCAGATCCGCGACTCCGGTCGGGGTGAGATCGGCTGCGGGAACGGGTATTTCGTGTGATCCGAGCGGCAGATCGGGGGCCAGACAGCGGTAGCCCGCCGCCGCGATCTCGGGTACGACCTTGCGCCAGAGATCGGCATTGACCAGTAGTCCGTGAATGAAGACGACCGGCGGCCCCTCACCGGTGTCGTGGTACCTGATGCGGCCGCCGGGTAGGTCCACCTCATGGGTACGGCCGAGGGATGTGCTTATTGCCATCGTTGCTCCAATGCCCGTGGGTACCCCACCACCTTTACATACATACCGTATGTATGTCTACATTCCCCGCTCTCCCAAATGAACTCGCCAGCGCTCGGCGGAGCGGGCCATATCCAGGCCCACCTGCTCCAGGAACTCCCCCATCCCCAGCAGCCGATGCCCCGCCGGAGTCTGCGCACCGAGCGCCTCGGCACCGTCCCGCGCCTTCGCCGCCAACTCCTCATTCGCCCGCGCATTCGCGAGAGTCGCCCGGTACCAGGCGAATTCGTCGATGAAGTAGCGATCACGACGGGTACCGCCGTCACGCTCGCGGCGAATGAGCCGCTCCCCCTCCAGATATCCGACGGCCGCCGATACCGTCGCCGGGCTCACCCGCAGATGATTCACCAGCTCCCCGGCGGTGGCGCTCCCGGAGTCGGCGACATAGAGCCGGGCCAGCACACCCGCCGCCATCTTCGGCACACCCGTCCGCGCGAACAGCTCCGCCAACTCCGCGCCGAAGGCCCCGGCCACCTCCGGAAGCCGACCGTATTCGTCTGTCCCCGAAGGTTTTTCGGCCTTCCGGGGGCGTGCCATCCGCCGCCGGGAACGCACCACTGTCGCAGCGTGAGCCGACTCCGCGTGGTAGTCACCCGGTCCACCATTGCGAGTCACCTCGCGGCTCACCGTCGAGGTCGGACGCCCCAGCGAACGCGCGATCTCCGCATACCCCAGACCCTGCGCCAAACCCATCGCGATACGTCGCCGATCCTCCGGCGTGAGTCGCCCTCCGGGCATCGACCCCACCTCCCTCATCAGTTTCTATTGCAACACAACGCCAACCCAATTGCATTAGGCTGCAACGTCACTGAGCTGAGGTAGACCGAATAAACCTGGCATAAACCACTTTTCGTGTGCAATTCGCGAATCGCAGCGCATGCGAACGCAACGTAGCGTTCGCCATGACATGAACAACGCGAACGGATTCGATCAGGGGGCCGCGGTCCGCGCGTTCGGATCGAAACCACCCGGAATCTCGTAGATCACACCGGTGAAGGTGGCACCGAACAACCGGCCCGCCGAGAAGCCCTGGTCACCGCGGCCGTAACTCACCACGCTGGTCAGATTGTTGCCGAAGCCGAGTACACAGAATTGATTCGGCGCATCGATGCGCACCACCTGACCGGACGGATTCATCGGCACCACCGGACGATTCAGCGAATCCAAGGTGAGACCGTCCGGGGCGTCGAGCGCGTCACCACCACCGAGATCCAATATCGACTGCGGGGCCCACGGCGCATCGGTGGGAATACGACTCACACCGGGATTCACAAAGGTGCGCGAGACATACAGGAAGCGGTCGTCATCCCCGAGTACCGCGCCATTCGCACTGGGGAGGCTGCCCCAATCGGGCTGCACCACACCATTGGGATATACGCGTCCGATGAGCGTGGCGAAATCGTTGGTGGCATAAACGATTCCGTCATGCGAGACAGCCATACCATCGGCCGCGCTCAACCCAGCCGCATAGGGCGCGACCGCACCGGTATTCGGATCGACCGTGACGATCCCGGCCTGCCGGAGGCTGTCACCCGCGATCACCCGCGCATCCGCACCGTACCCGACCAGCAGCTTTCCATCCGGAGTCCAAGCCAGCGCGCCACCGCCGCCACTGGGCACCGTGGCGATCGGCACCGCGGGCGCACCCGGGAAATCGATTCGGAATACCCGGCCGGTCTGCAGATCCGTGGTGAATGCGCGGCCGGCCGGATCGACCGTCAAACCCTCCAGCGAACCACCCGGATTCGCGACCACGAAGGTCGGCTGACCCGCACCCGGGCAGACCGGGGCGGCATTCGCGGGACCGGCGACGAATGTCGACAGCGCCGCCACCGTGAAACCGGCCAGTGCGACGGCACCCGCTCGGGCCGAGGCCAGGGATAGCTTTTTACTCATTTCACACCTCTTGGTCCGTGCCGGATGAAGTGGTTCTCCGCTGGAAGCGGGGAGTAATGCTCTATATCGACCGTTATTTCTCCAGTGTGACAGGCTGCTGGTATTTTTTGCCGGTCTCGACGCGCGCCGAAAGGGAACTCGATGGTCGTCCGCTCGCGATTCACCCGGCATATTTCCCGCTGTTTGACGGCGGTGGCCTGCACCCTGGCCGCCACACCCATCGCTTTCGCGGAACCTGTTGCAGCACAACCACTTCCGTCAACGGTGCCGAGTATCAAGGAATGGCGTTCCGGCGGAACGGGATTCACCCTCGGATCCGACGCCCGCATTGTCGCCGATGCGGCGCTGCGCGGGCCCGCACAGCGGCTGTCGGAGGACCTCGCCCGTCTCGGCAGGGCGGTGCCGGTGGTCGGCGCGAGCGCACGCGAGGGCGATATCGTGCTGCGCGAAACCGCCGATGCCCCGGAAGCCGCCGAGTCATACCGTATTTCATCCGCCGAGCAGCTGACCCTGAGCGCCCGCGACCTGACCGGCATCGCGCACGGCACCCAGACCCTGCTGCAATGGCTGCGCCAGCGCACCGCGATTCCCGGTGGCACCGCCCAGGATTGGCCCGACTACACCGAACGCGGACTCATGCTGGACACCGGCCGCGAATTCTTCCCCGTCGACTGGGTGAAGAACCGCATTCGAGACGCCGCCTATCTGCGCATGAATATGGTGCAGCTGCATCTCTCGGATTCACAGGGCTTCCGGCTGGCGAGCCGCATCCATCCGGAGATCACCTCGGCGGAGCATTACAGCGCCGCCGATATAGCCGAAATCCTGGACTACGCCGACTCGTACGGCATCGAGATCGTGCCCGAAATCGATATGCCCAGCCATATGAACGCCATCCTTGCCGAACACCAGGATCTGGTGCTGCGCCCCGCGCACACCAGTGCACAGGATGCCGAGCGGGACAACCTCATCGCCGGTGGTATCGGCGGCAAGATCGATCTGTCCAATCCTGCCGCCTACCAATTCATCAGCGAAATCCTGCATGAATTCGTACCCATGTTCCGCGGTCGCTACTGGCACCTCGGCTGCGATGAGTACATCTCCGACTACAGCCGGTACCCGCAATTGAGCGAGTACGCCACCCGGGTCCTCGGACCCGATGCGGCGGCGGGCGATGTGATCGTGGCCTTCGCCAATTGGGCCGCCGATATCGTCGAATCTCTCGGCAAGACACCCCGGGCCTGGAACGACGGCTTCGACCAGGCCGCCACCCTCGCCCCGAAAACCGAAGTGGTCATGCAGTACTGGTCCGCGAGCGCGGGTGGACTGCCCTGGCTGCCGGGCGGGCGCACCCCGGCGGAGATCACCGCGGCCGGACACCCCATCCTCAATGCGGCATTCACACCGGCGTACTTCGTCACCGGCGGACCGGCGGCGGCATTGAACGCACCGCCCGAACTCCTGTACGCCTGGGATCCCGGACTTTTCGTCAATGGTTCGCGACTGCCCGAATCCGATCGGCGGCTATTGCGTGGCTCCATGCTCTTCCTCTGGTGCGATGATCCGAATGCCATGTCTCCCGAGCAGATCGCCGGACCGCTGCGAACCCGACTGTCGGTGATGGCACAGCAGTTGTGGTCGGGCACCGGTGGCATCGCGTATCCGGAATTCATCGCCCGGAACAATGCCGTCGGCTGGCCCTGATCAGAAGCGGCGGGCGCCGGTGATCGGCATATTGTCGACCGGCGAGAGCTTCACGCCGGAGCCGTAACTCGCGGCGTGAACGACCTGGCCGTCACCGACATACAGCGCGGAGTGCCCACCGCCGTAGTAGGAGACCAGATCGCCCGGCTGCAATTCGTCCACCGAGACCGGGGTGCCCGCGGCCAGCTGTGAATAGCTGGTGCGCGGCAGTTCGACACCGGCCTGGCGATACGACCACTGCACCAGACCCGAGCAGTCGAAGGCGTCGGGGCCGACCGCGCCGGTGCTGTAGCTCGCGCCGAGCCGGGTCCGCGCCGCCTCGGCCGCGCGCTCGCCGACCGTCCGCTTCGGCATGGCGGCGGGCATGGGCGCGGGCACGGGGCCCGCGCCATCACTCACGCCCGGGATACCCACCAGCGGCGGCAGGCCGCTCGGAATGGCGATATCGCCGAGACCCGCGATACGCACCTGCCGGAATTCCGGTGCGGGAGAGGTGAACTGCTGGGCGGGTAGCGGCTCCGCCACGGCCGCGGGTGCGACCTGATCCGGAATCGCGGCCATGCCCTGCGTCGGTGTCGTACCGACACCGGGAATCGTCACGGGACGGAATTCGTAGGTCTCGATAATCGCCTGCTCCGCGGCCGGAGCCTCCGCAGTCCCCAATTCCGGGGCGGGTGCGGTGAGTCCGAACTGGGCGGCAATCTCATCGGAGATCTCGAATTGTCCGATGCCGGGGATATTCACCGGCGTTGCCTCGGCCTCGCCCGCTGTGAACAGCAGTGCCGCACCGATTCCGGCGGCGGCGAGAATGCCGGTGGTCAAGCTCCGCCACGTCAGCCGCGGCAGGTAGGGAAGCCTCTGTCTGTCACCGATACTGTCCATGGTGCGTCGGTCCTTCCATCAAGCGTTCAGCTATCCGGTTTCCGTCATCACACTCGAATATCTCGGTACTGCGGCAGTTCCACATTGCATAGAACGCCCGTTCGGCAGAGGGCATACGGAATGACACGCGTGTTATTCATAACGGATTCGTAAACATCGACGGGTTTTTTCACCCCGGAGACTGTGTCCAATTGGACACGCACCGCAATCCGCGACCCGTCCAATTGCCCGTGTTTGACTGGTCGAGAACACGTTCCCTCCCCATGAGACGGAGGATTCTCCATGACCGATTCCATTGCGCTACCCGAACTTCCCGAACCTTTGGTGGTCACCCTGGGGAATTTGAAAGGCGGCGTGGGCAAGACGACGTCGGCCTTCTTCCTCGCCGCCTACTTCGCCACCGTGCATCGACTCCGGGTACTCGTCATCGACGCCGACCCGCTGAGCCAGACCGGATACTCCTGGTACCGGCGACTGCGCAAGGAGAACATCGAGGTCCCCTTCGAACTCATCGCATTCCCCTCACGGCACGTCAATGACTGCATTACCGACAATGCCGGGAAATACGAGGTGATCATTGTCGACGCCGGTGGCGAATC
This sequence comes from Nocardia sp. NBC_01503, assembly GCF_036327755.1. Lineage (NCBI taxonomy): Bacteria > Bacillati > Actinomycetota > Actinomycetes > Mycobacteriales > Nocardiaceae > Nocardia > Nocardia sp. NBC_01503. Next base: position 3,524,270 of record NZ_CP109596.1, on the reverse strand, counting down.
CGCCGACATCTTCAAGGCCGCCGTCCCCGAGAGCGACGAATTGATCCTGGTGACCAGCGTCAGCCCCTCGGAGGTGAAGCGCGTCCCCAGTACCTACCGCGCCGCCGAGGAGGCCGCCACCGAGAGCGCCAAACAGATACGCGTGCGCGTCCTCATGACCAAGGTCCCCGTCACCATGAAGAACGGGGTCAATGTCTCCACCGAATACCGTTCGCAGCGCGGCAATCTCGAAGACGCCGGATACGACGTATTCGAATCCTATGTGAGCGCCTGGAAGTGGTACCGCGAAGCCGCCGACGGCGAGGTCGGCGACGGTGCGGAGAACCCCATCGCGGATCTCGGCGAGTACCACCAGGTCGGCGAGGAACTCCTGCGCCCGTACCTCGAATCCCTCACCAACCCCGAAGCACTGGAGGTACCGGCCTGATGCCCCCGCAACGACGTAAGAGCTCCATCGGCGGCAGCCACCCCGCCCCGACTCGCAACCCGCTCGCCGACGAGGCGGAGCACACCCCGCCCGTCTCGCCGCTCCGGGATGCCGAATGGCACAGCACGGCAGTTACTCCCGGGGCGGCCACAACACCTCCGACGAAGGCAGCCGCGAAGGCGGCGATGGTGCTGCCGCCCGCCATGACGGCCGAATCCCCCGCAGCCATGTTCATCACACCGAGCTCTCCGGGCGACGCGCCAACGGTCCCGGCTCCCGGACCGGCCGACGGCGAAGCAGCTCGGGGCGACGGGGATTCGGCAGCACCGATCGCAAAGCCGGTGCCGCCCAAGGGGAAGGCCGCCGAGGCGCGGGTGCGGGGTATCGATCCGGCGTTGCGCAGTGTGGGCACCACGCTGCGGGGCGCGGCCACGGCCTCGCCGAGTGTGCTCACCATGCCGCTGCCCGCCGCGGGCGACGGACCGCTGAACGCCAGCGAGCTCGAACAGCTCGATCTCTGCGAATCATCCATCGACGCACTGCGAGTCGCGTTCTGGGTGGCCGGGCGCGCCCTGCAGATCGTGCGGGACGGTCGTCTCTACCGCGCCGGTCACGCCACCTTCGACGATTATGTGGAGAAGCGCTGGGATATGCAGCGCTCGTACGCGCACAAGCTGATTCGCGCCTGGCCGCTCGCGGCCCGGCTGCATCCGGTGGCTCCGTCCATCAACGAGGGGCAGATTCGCGAACTGCTGCCTATTGTCGCGGCGCACGGTGAAGACGCGGCGTTCACTGTATACACAACACTCGCCGCCGATGTGAAGGTCACCGCGGGCAAACTTCGAGAAGCCGTCGCCGTGCTGCCGCACAACTACGACCGAAGCGAAGTGGTGCAGCGCCTGCAGTCCTGGATGCGCGGCGACCTCGCCGAGGACACCCCGCACACACCCGATGTATTCAGCACCGCCGAATCCCGGCTCGCCGCACTGACTTCCAAAGTCGTCAAGGGCTCCACCGAAGATCCCGTGGCCGCACGGGAATTCGCGGCCAAACTCCGCACCCTCGCCGAACTCATCGAACAGCAGATCCCGGTATAGGACGCCCCGTCATCCCGGCGCGCTTTTGGCCGGGACCCGCCGGACTCGTGGCAACCCGAGCGGTGTGGATCCCGGCCAAAGCTACCGGGGTGACGAAGAGGAGAGGCCCCCGAGATTACGGAGGAGCTAGGCCCGGGATCACGAAGGAGGTCGCCGGGATTACGGGGCGGCGATCACATACGAAAATGGGTGCACGGCTTATTGCCGTGCACCCATCGAACTTTCAGTGCCTGCTATTCGCCCACCGCGTGGCGAACCCGTCCGGCGGCCCGTTCCCGGGCGGCGCGGGCGGTCGCGGCATCGAACAATTCGAGATGTTCGAAGTGCGGGTCCTCGTCATCGGGTTCGACGAGTACCGCACGGCGCAGCTGGGTGCGGGTCTCCTCGCGATCCGGGCGGGTCTGCTCGGGCTCGGCAGCCGCGGCCGCCTCCGCCTCCTCGCGGCGCGATCGGGAGAGCCGGGCGGTGCGGCGGCGGCGGATATCCTCCTCCAACTGCACCTGACGGCGTAGGTAGGCCAGATAGCCGACCAGCGCCGTTCCCGAGAGGGCGGCCAGCCACCACATGGCGGCCGAAATCGCCAGTGCGCCACCGGCGAAGATCAATGTGCCGAGTACCAGGCCGAGTACGGCGCGCTGCCGGAAGGTGTAGCGGGCTGCCCGCGCGATGGCATCGGCTTCGGGGTCGTAGCCACCGCGACCGCGCCGGGAGGGCACGAAATCCGGGTCGTCCATATCGGATTCGTCCTCATCGCGCAGCGCCGGTACCCGGGTGCGCTGTGGCGCGTCGCCGCGCGAGCAGTTGCGGATCGATGGCTCATCGGCGTCCGGCGCATCGGCGGTCTGGTGCTCGGTATGCTCGTCGATCTCGGATTCCACTGTCCCGGACTCGGATTCACTCGCGACGGTCTCGGCCTCCACCTGTGCCTCGTCCACCGCCTCGTCGCCGTCCACCTGCTCGGCCGCGACCTGCTCGGCTACCGCCGCTTCCCCCCGCGCGGAATCCGCGCTCTCCGTATCGCGTTCGCGGTCGGTGTCGAAATCCTCGTCGTCCGATTCAGCTCGAGCGCTGTCGTCCGATCTGGTCATCCGATCCTCCGGATCATCGTGGTGGTGCTTCCTGCGAACCGGCACGTAGTCCGGGTCGGTGTCGTGTCCGGTGGCCGGACCTTTTCTGGTGCGTCGCTCGATATCCCCGCGATGCAACACCCGGGTGTTCAGGGCGGCATCGGTGTGCTGGCGAATGCGGGGGTGACGACCCGCGAGCATGGGGAACAGCACGAAGACCCAGAGCACGACCAGTCCGATCCACAAGATCGAATTCGGCATCGCGCTCAACACCTCCGTCCCCGCCTGGCTCGCATCCCTTCGTACACCGTCCTACGACGTGCACCACAGCACCTACCGGTCGTACGAGGACGCACCACCGACGTCCGTAGGCTAGTTCCGTGTCTCAGGAATAGCCCGCAGGCGCGCCGTCAACACCTGCCACAGTAGTCACACAAGTTAAGACCGGGATGGATGTCATGGTCAGTCGGTGCGGCGCGCCGTATTTCAGGCCCGCGCGGCGCGTCCCGAGCGAATCAGCTTGTCCACCACGGTCCCCGAGACCTCCTCGACCGTCATACCCACCAGCAGATGATCACGCCACGCGCCGTCCACATCCAGATAGCGCCGCAGCAGCCCCTCCTCCCGGAAACCGACATTGCGCAGCACCGCTTGACTGGCGAGATTCTCCGGCCGCACCGTGGCCTCCACCCGATGCAATCCCACCTCGCCGAAGCAGTGATCCAGGCCCAGCGCCAGCGCCGCGGTCGCCACCCCCTGACCGCCGACCTCCTTGGAGACCCAGTAACCGATCCACGCCGAACGCAGTGCCCCGCGCACGATATTGCCGATGGTGATCTGCCCGCTGAACGCGCCGTCGACCTCGATCACCAGCGGAATCATCGCGCCCCGACGGGCTTCGGCCTTCAGCGAGGACCACAGCGACGGCCAATTCCCGGCGTGATTGCGCGCCTCCCAGGAACCCCGCCCGGTCGGCTCCCACTTCTCCAGATTCTCCCGATCGCGGGTGCGGATCCGACTCCACGCCGACGCGTCGCGTAACCGGATGGGCCGCAACGTAACCTGTCCGGCCGCCACTCGCACCGGCCCCAGATGCGCGGGCCAGCCCGGATGCTGGGCGACCCGGAAGACGTTCATGTCCAACGCCTCACCCTCGCTGTGCGAGGAAGGCGACCCGAACCTCGTCACCGGTACGAACCTCGGTGACATCCGGATCGATCACAATCAGGCTGTTCGCCTCGGCCATGGTGGCCAGCAGATGTGAGGACGCGCCATTCGGCCCGCCCAACGGCTGCACCAGGTAGTCACCGGTCTGCTCATCACGCATGAGCTGCGCGCGCAGATAACCCCGCCGCCCCGGAATGGAGGCGATCGGCAGAATCGTGCGCGCCCGCACCACCCGCCGCATGGGATGGCGGCGGCCCAGGGCGATTCGGATCAGCGGCCGCACCATCACCTCGAAAACCACCAGCGCGCCAACCGGATTCGACGGCAGCAGGAAGGTCGGCACCTCATCGCGGCCGAGCAGGCCGAAACCCTGCACCGAACCCGGATGCATGGCGACCCGGGTGATCTCCAACTCGCCGAGACCCTCGAGGGCCTCGCGGATCTGTTCCGAGGCCCAGCCGCCCACCGCGCCCGCGATCACCACGACCTCGGAGCGAACCAGCTGGCCCTCCACCACATCTCGCAGGCGTTTGGGATCGGCGCTGACAATGCCGACCCGGTTCACGTCCGCGCCCGCATCGCGTGCGGCGGCCGCCAGCGCGTACGAGTTCACGTCGTAGACCTGACCCGGCCCGGGGGTGCGATCGATATCGACCAGTTCGCCGCCGACCGAGAGCACCGACAGCCGGGGGCGCGGATGCACCAGCACCTTGTCCCGGCCCACCGCCGCCAGCAGACCCACCTGCGCGGGACCGATGATCGTCCCGGCGCGCACGGCCAGATCGCCCGGCTGCACATCATCGCCGATGCGGCGGACGTAATCGCCCGAGCGCACCGGCTCGTACACCTTCACCCGGGCCCGGCCGCCATCGGTGAAGTCAAGCGGCAGAACGGCATCCGCGAGGGTCGGCAGCGGTGCGCCGGTATCCACCCGCACGGTCTGACGCGGTTGCAGGCGAATCGGCTGCCGGGAACCGGCCGCCACCTCACCCACCACCGGCAGTGACAGCTCGACGGGTTCGCCGTCCTCACCGCGAATATCCGCGCCCGCACCGGAGACATCCACACTGCGCACGGCATAACCGTCGATAGCGGCCTGATCGAAGCCCGGCAGCGGCCGCTCGGTGACGACATCCTCGGCGCACAGCAGTCCCTGGGCCTCGGAGATGGCGACCCGAACGGGCCGCGGCGCGACAGCCGCCGCGGTCACCTTGATCTGCTGATCCTCAACCGAGCGCATGCCGCCCTTCCCTGGTCTCGCGCACTAGCCACACCCCGTCAGCGGCATTTTCTCACTCGCGCGAGGTGAGCTGCGGCTCGGTGCGATCACCCAGCCAGCCCGGTCCGAGACGCTGCTCGAGCCACTCGCGCAGCGCGGGACCGTATTCCTCACGTTCCAAAGCGAAATCGACCGCAGCACGAAGATAGCCGCCCGGGTTGCCCAGATCGTGTCGCGACCCACGGTGCACCACAACGTGAACGGGATGACCCTCGGAGATGAGCAGCGCGATGGCATCGGTCAACTGCAACTCGCCACCCGCGCCCGGGGTGATCCGGCGCAGCGCGTCGAAGATGTCGCGGTCCAACAGATATCGGCCCGCGGCCGCGAAAGTGGAGGGGGCCTGATCCCGCGGCGGCTTCTCCACCATGCCATTCACTTTGAGCACATCCGCGCTGGCACCGGGCAGCGGCTCCACATCGAAGACGCCGTACGCGCTGACCTCTTCCACGGGCACATCGATGGCGCAGAGCACCGAACCGCCGTAGGTCTCGCGCACCCGCGCCATGGCGCAGAGCACGCCGCTGGGCAGCACCAGATCATCGGGGAGCAGTACCGCGATGGCGTCCTCGTCATCGTCGAGCACCGATTCCGCCTGTGCCACCGCATGTCCCAGGCCGAGCGGCTCCTCCTGCACCACCGAGGTGACATCGAGCAGTGCCGGGGCCTTGCGCACCTTGGCCAGCAGATGATGCTTACCGCGCTCCTCGAGGGTGCTCTCCAGCACCAGATCCTCGACGAAATGCGCTACCACGCCGTCTTTTCCGGGCGAGGTCACGATCACCAGCCGACTGGCGCCGGAATCCGCCGCCTCGGCGGCGACCAATTCGATGCCCGGGGTGTCGACCACCGGCAGCAGCTCCTTGGGCACCGTCTTGGTCGCGGGCAGGAACCTCGTGCCGAGCCCCGCCGCGGGCACCACCGCGGTGCGGAAGCACGACTCGGCTCCGCCGCCATTAGCTGTCATGAACTCACCCTATCCATCCGTCCGGTGCGCCGGCGCGGCCTCATCACCGCCCCGACATCCCCGAGAGCCTAAGCGTCCGGACCGCGCCGAGCGCACCGAACGCCGGAGCGCGCCCACCGGATGCCATACCGGTAAGGCATCCGTACGCCCCTTCCACCACTTCATACCCACGCCCGCCGCCGCGAACAGTGCCGCATGCCACACCGGTGTGCGGGGCACGAGTACGGCGGCGCATATCGTGGGCGAGTGACCGGCATGTGGGATAAAGCAGCGTGGCGCGCGGAGATCCTGGCGCGGCGCAAAGCGCTGGCACCGGAAACCAGGGAGCACGAAGCCGACGCGCTCATCCGGCAGATCGGGGTACTGCCCTGGCGCTTCCCCGCCCCGCCCGTCCGGGGCGCGGCGCCGGGCGTGGCGGAGACGATGTGGGTGTGCGCGTACGTCCCCGTCGGCGGTGAACCCGGATCGATCGCCATGCTCGACGCACTGCGGGCACGGGGTGCACGGGTGCTGTTGCCGGTGACCGGGGAACCGGGTCCGTTGGAGTGGGCCGAATACCGGGGGCCGGAGCGCTTGCGGCGCGGGCGATTCGGGCTGCGCGAACCGGATGGCGAACCGATCGCCGATGCGCTGGGACTGGCCGAGGTGATTCTCATTCCGGCGCTCGCGGTGGATCGGCGCGGGACTCGATTGGGTCGCGGCGCGGGTTATTACGATCGCAGTCTGGGCACAAGTCGCGCCGATGCCCGATTGGTCGCGGTGGTGCGCGACGATGAGGTTGTCGACAATTTGCCGGCGGAGTCGCACGACCATCGAATGGGATGGGCGCTGACCCCGTTCGGCGGACTGTTGGAGCTGGGCGAATGACCCGGGAATTCCCACCCGATTGGCAGTGTTGGCACTGCCATCTGTAGAGTGCTAACTCGACGAATACCGTGGAGAGGTTTCACCGATGCCTACTTACTCGTACGCCTGCACCGAGTGCGACAACAAGTTCGACATCGTGCAGTCCTTCTCCGATGACGCACTGACCGTGTGCGATCGGTGCAATGGAAAGCTGCGCAAGCTCTTCAACTCGGTCGGCATCGTCTTCAAGGGCAGCGGCTTCTACCGCACCGACAGCCGCAACGGCTCCACCTCCAGCGAGCCCGCCAAGTCGGCCGCCAGCTCGGACGGCGGCTCCGGCTCGAACGGGTCCGGCTCGACCACCCCGAGCGCACCCTCGACCCCGAGCACGGGTACCTCCTCGAGCACCGCGAGCAGCTCGAACAGCACCTCCGCCGCCTGATATCCACAGCCCCGGAGTTATCCACAGCCGACCCTTTCCGAGCACTTTCGGGGGTCGGCTGAGCACTGCCCGTGCCTAGGCTGCCCGGCATGATCCGTTCGCGCACAACCGGCCCAGAGGCCGATCTCGGCCGCGGTTCCCACTCGATACTCACCGAACTGCGCCCGCACTGGGCCGATGGCGTACTGCTGCGGCGTATTTCGGCCGCACTCCTACTGGTCCTGGCAGCGATACTCGCGGTGCGCGGCGATCCCGCCGATCGGCATACCGCGGTGCTGGTCGCGACTCGCGAACTGCCACCGGGTCATATCCTCGCCGCGGACGATCTGCGCATCGAACCCCGCGAGAGCACCGCACTGCCCGAAGGCGCGATTCGCGAACCCGGCGCACTGCGCGGGGCCACCCTCACCGGCGCGGTCGCCCCGGGCGAGATCCTCACCGAACTGCGCGTCATCGGCCCCCGGCTGGCCGCCGTCGCCGCACACTCCTCCGATGCCCGCATAGTTCCGATTCGCCTGGCGGACAATGCCGTTGCCGATATCCTGCGCGCCGGTGACCGGGTGGACGTGGTCGCGGGCGAGGAGTCCGGCGGCGGTGGCCGACCCGCCCGGCTACTCGCCGCCGACGCGGCCGTCATCCTCGCCCCCGGCGCGGACGGCACCCGCGCCAAGGACGATCGAATCGTCCTGGTGGCCCTGGACTCCCGGCGCGCCACCGCGGTGGCCGCGGCCTCGCTGCGCACGGCGCTCACCGTCGTGTTCCACTGACCCGGCCGATTGGTGAACTAGCATCCCCGATAGCGCATCACGCAGGCTCCACCCGCCATCAAGCAGAGGAGTTTTCGGCAATGCTCAAGGGTTTCAAGGATTTTCTGCTTCGCGGCAATGTGGTCGACCTGGCCGTCGCGGTCGTCATCGGTACCGCATTCGTCGCCGTTGTCACCGCGTTCAGCAATGGGGTCATCAATCCACTGCTCGCGGTGTTCGGCGGCACCAATGAACTCGGGCTCGGATTCCAATTGGTGGCGGACAAACCGGCGACCTTCGTCGCCATCGGACCCATCATCACCGCCGCGCTGGACTTCCTCATCATCGCGGCCCTGCTCTACTTCATCCTGGTGCTCCCGGCCACCAAGGCCAAGGCGCGCTGGGGCAATGTCGACGCCTCACTCACCGATAATGAACTGCTGCACCAGATTCGAGATCTGCTCGCCGAAGGGCGCAATGGCAGTTCCGGTGGCAGGCACGAGATATGAAATACACGAACGGGCCCGGCGCGAAATGCGCCGGGCCCGTTCGTCTTACGTTGTCGAGATCAGCCGATCGAGAACGGCTGGCCCCACAGGGTGACCCAGGTGATCACATTGTCGGTCTCGACCTCGACGCTGACGAAGGCACGCGCCTGGGCGTAGCCCGCGCAGCCGTTCAGGCCGATGGTCTCGTCCGCCCAGGTGACCGAACCGCTGTCGCCCTTGAACTTGTTACGGACCTTGTGTGATTCGGAGCCGAAGTCGTCGGCCTGCTCCAGGTCGAGCACGTAGAACGACTTCGCCTGGCCCGGACCGAGATTCAGGTTGCCGCCACCGGTGGCACCGGCGGACGGGGTGACATTGCCCGAGCTGTCCCAGGAAGCGCCACCGGTTGCTCCGGCGCTGGTGTCACCACCGGCGATGTTCACCTGGCAGCCGACCACGTAACCCGGGTAGATGCTGCCGCCGGTGGCACCCGAATCGGGATTGCCGGACAGCTCGACCTGCGCCGATGCCGAAACCCAGGCATTGCGGTGCAGCGGGGTCGCACCCATGGAGGGGTTGATGTTGGCGGATTCGCCGACCAGCTTGACCGTCACCACGGTGCCGTCGGACAGGGTCTTGGTGAGTTCGCCGCCCGGCAGGCCGACGAACGTATCGGCGTTGGCAGCGCCGGTGGAGAACAGGCCAAGAGCGGCGGTTGCGACAGCGCCGACACCGGCCACCCGCGCCACAGTCTTACGGATGTTCATTACAGTTTTCCCTCGAGGGTTGAATTCGCTTGCGCGAGAAGTGATTTGGCGGGGGTGACCACTATCAGCCGATGCTGAACGGCTGGCCGTACAGGGTGGTCTTGGAGTAGTTGTTGCCGATGATCTCGACGGTGGTGTACGACCGCGCCTGGGCGTAACCCGCGCAACCCTGGAGTTGAATCTGAGCATCCTGGTACTCGACCGAGTAGGTGCCCGGCTTCAGGACATCCTTGTAATCGACCTGAACGAACTTGACCTCGCCCGGGCCGAGATTGATGCCGATGGAGCCACCGAGCGAGGCATCGGTGAGGCTGATGCCGCCGGAAAGCCCTGCGGTGATGGCATTGTCGGCAATGTTCACCTGGCAGCCGACGATGTAACCGGTGCTCAACTGAGAGGCGCCATGGGTGGAGGAATTGTTGGACCCGTCGCCATTGGCCGGACCGTTGTTCGGACCGATCTCGCCTTCGGGCGTCTCGGTGATTTCGGCGACTGCGTTGCCGGTGACCCAGACAACGCGACCGACACCGTTGGCAGCCAGCGACGGCGAAATGATGGCGTGCTCACCCGTACGGGTGATGGTGACAGTCCCACTGGGCGCAGCCTTCTGACCGTCCGGCAACGGTACGAAGGTATCGGCATTAGCAGCACCAGTCGAAAAAAGGCCGATGGCCACGGCCGCGGCCGCGCCGATACCCGCAATGCGGGCACCACGACGCAGACCGTGGGTGCGGTTCTCGCTCATACTTCCCCTCATCAGGTTTCTTGCGGTCAACCTCGACCACCGAGGTTGAAAAGGGCTCTTGGGGAACCCCGGGTAAGTTTGTCGCCACATTGTTGCCGCTGTGTTACTGCTAACAAATTCTTAATGTGTAGCGACGCTGGGCACTTTACATCACCACTGTGATCTGCGAGGTGTGAGAGAACCGAATCCAGTGCAACCGCACAAGGTCCCGCGCCTATCCCGCATGTATGTCGAGAATGCTATGGATAGCAAAAGGGACCCGGCGCTAAAAGCGCCGGGTCCCTTGGCCTTCCGCGGAGCGGGAGGAATCAGCCGAGGCTGAAGGGCTGACCCCAGAGGGTCACCCAGGAGATCACGTTGTCGGTCTCGACCTCGACGCTCACGAAGGAGCGTGCCTGGGCGTAACCGCCGCAACCGGTCAGACCGATGGTCTCGTCGGCCCAGGTGACCGAGCCGTTCGAGCCCTTGAACGCATTGCGAACCTTGTGCGACTCGCTGCCGAAGTCATCGGCCTGCTCGAGATCGAGCACGTAGAACGAGCGCGACTGGCCGGGGCCGAGGGTCAGGTTGGCACCACTGGTGGCGCCGGCCGACGGGCTCGAACCATCCCAGTTGGCGCCGCCTTCGGCACCTCCGGTGGCGCCGCCACCGGAGATGTCGACCTGGCAACCCACCACGTAACCGGGGAAGATCTTGCCGCCGACGGCGCCGTTGGCACCCGACAGCTCGACCTGCGCGCTGCCCGAGACCCAGGCATTGCGGTGCACCGGAGTGGCGCCCATGGACGGGCTGATATTGGCCGATTCACCGACCATGCGAACGGTCACGACAGTGCCATCGGACAGCGTCTTGGTGAGTTCGCCACCGGGCAGCGGAACGAAGGTGTCGGCATTGGCGGCGCCGGTGGAGAACAGGCCGAGCGCGGCGGTGGCGACGGCGGCGATACCGGCCGCCCGTGCCACAGACTTGCGGATGTTCATTGGTATATCCCTCTAGGGTCGAATTCGCTTACGCGAGTAGTGAATTTGCTGTTCAGAACGGAGCGTCAGCCGAGGCTGAACGGCTGCCCGTAGAGGGTGGTCTTGGAGTAGTGGTCGCCGATGACCTCGACGACGGTGTACGCGCGCGCCTGGGCGTAACCGGCACAGCCGTTCACCTGGATCTGCGCGTCCTGGTACTCGACCGAGTAGTGGCCCGCCTTCAGGATGTCCTTGGCGTCGATCTCGACGAACTTGACCTCACCCGGGCCGAGGTTCAGACCGACCGAGCCACCGAGGCTGCCACCGCTGAGATTGATGCCACCCGAGACACCGGCTGAGATCGCGTTGCTCGCGATATCGACCTGGCAACCGACGATGTAGCCGGTGGTGAGGCGCGAGGCGCCGTGGGTCGAGGAGTTGTTCGAACCCGGCAGATTGGCGGCGCCATTGTTCGGCCCGACCGTGCCCTCCGGAGTTTCGGCGACATCGGCGACCGCGTTGCCCGAGACCCACACCACGCGGCCCGCGCCATTGGCGGCCAGCGACGGCGAGATCAGGGCGTGCTCACCCGTGCGGGTGATGGTGACGGCTCCACCCGGAGCCACCTTCTGACCGTCCGGCAACGGCACGAAGGTATCGGCATTGGCCGCGCCGGTCGACATCAGACCGAGCGCCACGGAGGCAGCAGCGCCGATGCCCGCAATGCGGACGGCGCGACGGACACCGCTGGTGCGGTTCTCGCTCATTCGTTCCCTCATCAGGTTCTCTCGCATGCAGCTCCGACCACCGAAGCTGGCTCCGGGCCACGCATATCCAATTCCAGTGAGCAAATGTCAAGCAGTCTGCTCAAACCCTTTGGACGCGTATCTTTATCGACCCGAGCGAGACACTAGCCACATCCGCAACTATTTGGCAACAGATTGATAAACATGCGAATACCGCGATGAACCGACGCGAATGTGATATCCACCGCCGAGCGGGGAGAATGCCGCGCGCACTACGCGGGAATGCGATTGTGAGCACACTCAACAGTGAGCGCGCTCAGCCGAATCGCGAGTGAATTCAGCCGTGATGCGGCGGCACCTGCGAGCGCAACCAGTCGTCGCCCGACTGCCCCGAATCCGGTTCGGGGGCGCGCTCGTCTTTGGTGGTGGCGGGCAGATCCTCGCCGAAGATGGCCGCTAGCTTGGCCGCGTCCGCGGCCGAAATACGACGAGACCCCGCCCGGCGACCGGCCGGGCGGGGTGCGTCGGAGGAATCCTGGGATTCGCCGGATTCAGCCGTCATTCAGCGAGGCCGGACAATTCATCGATGACCCGGCTGGCCAGCGGGCCGAGCGTGGCCATACCGTCGCGGATCGCGGCCCGCGAACCCGGCAGGTTCACCACCAGGGTCGAACCGGAGACACCCGCCAGCCCGCGGGACAGCCCCGCGTCCAGCGAACCCGAGGCCAGACCGGAGGCGCGCAGCGCCTCGCTGATACCGGGCAGCACCCGATCGAGCACCTCTTCGGTGGCCTCCGGGGTGACATCACGCGGGGACATCCCGGTGCCGCCGACCGAGATCACCAGATCGACACCGCCGATGACGGCGGTATTGAGCGCATTGCGGATCTCGACCTCATCGGCCTGCACCGAGACCGAAGCGTCGACCAGGAAGCCGGCCTCGGTGAGTAGTTCGGTGACCAGCGGCCCGAAGGAATCCACTCCGCCATGGGCGGTTCGGTCGTCGACGACCACGACAAGAGCACGGCCCGCCACAGCGGCATCGATTTCCATGGTGGTAACCGTAGCGCCTGCGCCCGACACTCCGGCGGCTGCGCCCGACATCACAGTGCCGTTGTCCGACAACAGCTCCCAGCCACCGTCCGGGGTGACCCGGATCGCGGGGGTCGGAATTCGTCCGCTTTCGTGCCGCATCATCGACCGCCCTCCGCCGCCGCCTCGCCGAGGGTCACCTCGACGGTCTTCGCATTCTTGCCCTGATCGTCGGTGTAGGTCACCTTGACCTTGTCGCCCGGCCGGTGCGAACGCACCGCCGCGATGAGGGCATTGCCCGAATCGATCACCTGGTCGTCGAGTTTGGTGACGATCACATTGTTGGGGATACCCGCCTTGGCGGCCGGACCGTCCGCGGTCACCTCCAGCACGCGAGCACCGTTGACATCGTCCTGCGCGCGCACCTTCACGCCGATCTGCGCGTAGGTGGCCTTACCGTTCTTGATCAACTCATCGGCGACCCGGCGGGCCTGATCCACCGGAATGGCGAAGCCGAGGCCGATGGAGCCGCTCTGCCCACCCGCGGTCTCGGAGACCCCGAGCGTGGCGATGGCGGTATTGATACCGATCAGCTTGCCGTTCATATCCACCAGTGCGCCACCGGAATTGCCCGGATTGATGGCGGCATCGGTCTGGATGGCATCGATGACGGTGCCCTGCGAACCCGGCTCGCCGCTGGTCGAGACCGGACGGTTCAGCGAGGAGACGATGCCCGTGGTCACCGTGCCCGCCAGCCCGAGCGGCGAACCGACCGCGACCACCGATTCACCGACCTGGAGACCGCTCGACGAGCCGAGCTCGATCGGCTTCAGCCCCTGCTTGTTCGGCACCTTCACGACCGCCAGGTCCGAGACCGGATCCGCGCCGACCAGCTGCGCCGCCGCCGTGGTGCCGTCACTGAAGGCGACCTCCATGGTGGCGTTCGGGCCCGCACCGCTCACCACGTGATTGTTGGTGAGGATCAGACCGTCGGTGGAGAGCACCACACCGGAGCCCTCGCCCTCGGCCTTCTGACCCGCGACGCGGATCATGACCACGCTCGGCAGCACCTTCTGCGCGACGGCCTGCACCGAACCGGCCGGGGCGTTGGCCACCGTGTTCACATTCGGCTTGGGGGCGTCGAGTGCGTTGGTGATGCTCGTGCCGCCATTGCCGTCGCGGGTGGCCAGGGCACCGACCGCGCCGCCGATACCGCCGCTCAGCAGTGCCAGCACCACCGCACCGGCGACCAGACCGGTCTTACCGGAGCGCTTGGGCGCGCCGGGCTCACCCGGGAAACCCGCGCCCGGTCCCATCGGCGGCTGTCCCGGACCACCGGGCGCACCGAAGATCGGCTCGGTGTGTCGCTGGCCGCCCATGCCCTGGGCGTACCCGGCCCCCGACGCCGCGTACGCCTGGCCATACGGACCGACGGGTAGTTGTTCGGTCCCGCCGGTTGGAAGCTGTTGTGTGGCAGCGCCGTACGGCTGCCCGCCGTACGGCTGGGCGCCATGCGGCTGGGCCGGATAGCCCTGCGCCGGACCCTGCGGCCCGCTGTGCGACCGCGCCCAGGCACTCGGCATGGCCGAACCCTGCGGGGCCGCAAAGCCTTCCGGGGCGGCCTGGCCCGCCGGAGCGCTACCGAAACCATCGAACGACTCGGTACGCGGATCGCCGTGGGGCGCGGAGGGCCCCGGAGCGCCGGCGGATTGGCCACCGGTGGATTCGGCGGCGGGGGTATCGATCCCGAATTTGGGCGGGGTGGGCGTTCCGGGCTGGGCGGGGGTTTCACCATGAGCCGGGGTCGCGGGGACGCCGGGGGTGGCGGGCGACTGCGCGGCAGCGTGGGGATCGGGCTGCGCGGCGGCGGGGCCGGGAGTGGCTTCGGGGTCCCGCTTCGAATCCTCGGTCATGTTTCTCGTTTCTCCTCGAGTCTCGTTGCCAAGCGTGGCGGTGACGACTGAGAGCGGACTGAGACCGCGCTTGCTTTTTCCGGAGCGTTTTCCGCTTCGCTACTGCTCTACACCCGCGAAGGGATTCCCTTCGCCAGGAAGAACGATACGGATCAGCGCGCCGCCCCGGTCGGAAGTGTCGATGGTGATGGTGCCGCCGTGCTTGGTGACCACCTGCTTCACGATCGCCAATCCCAGCCCGGAGCCGGGCATGGAGCGCGAGGCCGTGGTGCGGTAGAAGCGCTCGAACACCAGATCGCGTTCATTGGGCGGAATGCCCGGCCCGGCATCGTCCACCGCCAATTCGAGCAGACCGCGCCCGTTCTCGCGCATGGAGACCCGCACCGAACCACCCGCCGGACTCCATTTGGCGGCATTGTCGAGCACGTTGAGGATGGCGCGTTCGAGCCCGGCCTCATGCCCGTAGACGAACCACGGCCGCAGTGAAGCATCGAATTCGATGCCGGTGCGGCGGCGCCGGGCGCGTTCGAGGGCACGCTCCACCACATCGCCGATATCGACCTGTTCGTAGACCGTCTCGGGTGCGTCCTCACGCGCCAGGTCCACCAGATCGCCCACCAATGTGGACAATTCCTCGATCTGCGCCATGACATCGGAGCGCAGTTCGGCCATATCCTCATCCGGAATACGCGGTGCGCCCGGACGCGATGAGGCGATGAGCAACTCCATATTGGTGCGCAATGAAGTCAGTGGCGTCTTGAGCTCATGGCCGGCGTCGGCCACCAATCTGCGCTGCCGCTCCCGGGATTCGGTGAGCGCGCGCAGCATGGTGTTGAAACTCTCGGTGAGCCGGGCGAGTTCATCATCACCGGTCACCGGAATGGGTGTCAGGTCATCGGTGCGGGCCACCCGTTCGGTGGCCGCGGTCAATCTCGCGATGGGCCGCAAACCGGTGCGCCCCACCGCCGTTCCGGCCGCCGCCGCCAGCATGACGCCGCAACCGCCGACCACGAACAGCAGCCAGGCCAGCCGGTCGAGCACCTCCCGGGTGGGTTGCAGTCGCTGCGAAACCACCAGGGTGGAGCCCGAATGCGTGCGCCGGGCCAGCACGCGCTGATTGTCGACCGTGCGCAACGAGAAACCGATCTCCCCGCGCGCCACCGCCAATTCCTGCTTGCCCACAGGCGGATTGGTGGTCTGCGGCGGTACATACGGGGACAGGTCCGGGAAGATCAGCGCGACGCCGACGTCATTGGAGTACAGGCCCGCCAGCACGATGGACTGGAAACCCAGTGAATCGAAGTTGTTGTCGATCATCAGCGATGCGCGCGCCTTCAATTGCGCGTCCACATCGGCGTACAACGACCGCGCCACCATCGCATAGGCGGCAATGGAGGTGAAGGCCACCGCGACCGCCACCACCGAGGCGGCCAGCAGCGTCACCCGCCAGCGCAGCGACACCGAGCGCGTGAGCGGCATCGGCGGGCGCATATCGGGTTCCGGCGATTTGGCGAGCCCGGCGACCACCGGCCGCCGGGGAACTGTTCTGCCCACGAGCCCGGACCCTACGGCGGGGTCTCGCGCAGTACGTAGCCGACGCCACGCACGGTGTGGATGAGTCGCGGCTCACCCTCTGCCTCGGTCTTGCGGCGCAGATAGCCGATGTACACCTCGAGCGCGTTACCGGAGGTGGGAAAGTCGTAGCCCCACACCTCTTCGAGAATGCGGCTGCGGGTGAGCACCCGGCGCGGATTGGCCATCAGCATCTCCAGCAGCGAGAACTCGGTGCGGGTCAAGCTGATCGGGCGCTCGGCGCGCAGCACCTCGCGGGTGACCGGGTCCAGCGACAGGTCCGCGAAGGTCATGGTCTCGGAGACCTCGCCCTGATCCACCGTGGTGCGGCGCAGCAGTGCGCGTAGTCGCGCCAGCAACTCCTCGAGCGCGAACGGCTTGGGTAGATAGTCATCGGCCCCGGCGTCCAATCCGGCGACGCGCTCGGAGACCGAATCCCGTGCCGTGAGCACCAGAATCGGCAGATCGTCACCGGTGCTGCGGAGCCGCCGGCATACCTCGAGCCCATCCATTCGAGGCATCATCACGTCGAGTACCAGGGCATCGGGCCGCTGACTGGTTGTCTTCTCGAGGGCGTCGAGACCGTCGACGGCGAGGTCGACGGTGTAGCCGTTGAAGGTCAGCGAGCGACGCAGCGATTCCCGGACCGCGCGGTCGTCGTCGACTACCAGAATGCGCATGGACACCAGTCTGCCCACAGCGACTGAGAGGCGACTGAGAAGGGCGGCTTCGACACGCCGGACGGGATCGCCTGGTGACCAGCGCGTTTTACTTACCGCCCGGTAAGCGAATTCGAAATACGTTGCGCGCGATCCTATTCGGAGTCGTGTACAGCGAGTTCCTCGAATTGCCGTTACACAGCCCGCGCGGTATGTTGCAGGCCGGAAAAGAAGACCTCTAGTTGGTTCCGCGCGGGGTTAGACCCCTACGTCGCACAACCGCATACGACCTGGGGGTCACTCGTGAAAGCGGAGGCGACGGAAGCGGGATGGAAGCGACACCCCGGTCCTGGCAATTGAGCCTGTCCAACTGGCCCGTCACACGCAAGGTCGGCATCGTTCTGGTGCTCCCGGTGTTGCTCGCCTCGACCTTCGCGGTCCTGCGCATCAACTCCGAGCTGCAAACGATCAACAACCTGAGCGCCGGTACGGAACAGGCCGCCGTAATGGGCCCATCAATCAAATTCGAGTCCGCCACAGAGGAACTCGCCGTACAGACAATCCTGGGCTTGGGGAACCCCGACGCGAACGTCATCGTGGACAAGGCCACCGCCACGTTCGATCAGTCGGTGGCCGATCTCGAGACGCTGCTGCGCTCCTCCAGGGTCGAGGCCAGCGTCGTCCAGGGCATGACCGACGCCATCGGCGTCGCCAAGAACATGCGCAACGGTCTGCACACCAGCTCACCGCAGTCGATCGCGGATCAGTCCGGTGCGGTCTCCACCAAGGTGCAGGCCGCGCTGACCACCTCGCAGACGCTCTCGGATCTGCGTGTGCAGCAACTCTTCCTGCAGCAGGGCACGGTCATGACCGCCGCCCGGCTGCTCACCCAGGAACGCCTCATGCTGGCCACCCCGGGAATCGGCGCCAATGAGGCGATGAAGACGCAGCTGCTGACCGCCATGGGCGCCGAGATCACCATGATCGAGGTGTACAAGGGCCTGGTTCCCGAGGCCGCGCAGAACTACAGCGGACTCAAGGACGCCGCCGGTATGCGTATCGGCATCCTGTCCCAGGGCGCGCCCGATCCGATGGCGATCCCGGCCATGGCCGAATCGATCAAGACCAGCCAGGACCTGTACAGCCGCGAGGCCAACGGTATCGGCGCCATGCTGGACGACAAGCTGGGCGAACTCACCACCGACGCCCGCAATACCGTGCTGCGCGATACCTCGGTCGTCATCGGCATGCTGCTCGCCGGTCTCGCGCTCGCGCTGATCGTGGCCCGCTCGCTGGTCGTGCCGGTGCGCCGCCTGCGGCGAGATGCGTTGCAGGTCGCGCACATCGATCTGCCGCAGGAGCTCGAGGTGGTGCGCGCCGGTGGCGTCACCCCCGAGATCACCCCGGTCGATGTGCACACCACGGAGGAGATCGGACAGCTCGCCCGAGCCGTCGACGATATCCACACCCAGGCGCTGCACCTCGCCGCCGAACAGGCCCGACTGCGACTGCAGATCGGCAATATGTTCGAGACCCTTTCCCGCCGTAGCCAATCCCTCGTCGAACAGCAGCTGACGCTGATCGAGGAGCTGGAGCGCGACGAGGACGACTCCGAGCGCCTGCAGTCCCTGTTCCGCCTCGACCACCTCGCCACCCGCATGCGCCGTAACGGCGACAACCTGCTGGTGCTGGCCGGAACCGCACTGCGCCGTGGCCATCTCGCGCCGGTGCCGCTCTCGGACATGCTGTGGTCCTCGGTCTCGCAGGTCGAGGATTACCAGCGCGCCGAGATCGGCACCGTGCCCGACGGCATCGTCGCCGGAGAGCCCGCGGTCGATATCGAACACCTGCTGGCCGAGTTGATCGACAACGCGCTGCGCTACTCCCCGCCGTCCACTCCGGTGGCGGTTTCGGTGGCGCGCGCCGTGGACGGGGGCTACCTCATCGAGATCACCGACCGGGGCTTGGGCATGAATGCCGAAGACCTGCAGTCCATCAACGATCGCCTGGCCTCCGGTGGTGAGGTCAATGTCGAGACCGCGCGCCGCATGGGTCTGTTCGTCGTCGGCCGACTGGCCAAGCGGCACAACATCACCGTGAGCCTGCGCCGCACCTCGGCCATGGTGCAGCAGCCGGGCATCACCGCCAGCGTGCACCTGCCGGGCACCCTGGTCTCGCCCGCACCCGAACGCGGCGGCGACACCGGCACCGGGCAGTACCCGGCGACCGCGGCCCTGCCCGTGGCTCCGGCCGCGGTCGCCCCGGTCTCCTCGCTGCCCACCTCCGCACCGCAGCCGTTGGTCACACCGCCGCGGCTGATGCCGGTGCCCAATCCGCCGGAGGTCGTCACCACCGGTCGCTTCGGGGTCACCAGTTCCGGTCTGCCGCAGCGCAAGACACCGGGTACGGACACCGGTGAACAGCCGGTCTTCACCGGTGACGTGCCGTTCACCGACAATTTCGTGGACGCCTTCGCCGACGGCGGGGCACCGACCCAGGCCTACGAGGTGGTGGGGCCGAACGCCCAGCCGCCCGTGGACTTCTGGGGTGATACCGGCCAGCACGAGGTGCAGCGGCCGCAGGAGGTACAGCGCCCCGCACCGGCCGACGGTGGTTACGGATACGGCTCGGAGAATGGCGCGGACGACACCGGAAGTTACTTCTCGAACGGCTACAGCGCCTTCGGAACCGGTGCGGGCAATGACGCCGGTAACGGCCTGAGCGGCGATGACCATCGCGGCAATGGAAACGGCAACGGCTCCAACGGCAATGGCTTCGGTGCGGGCGGCAACGGCCGCACCGAGAACGGCAATGGCTACGGCGGGGATACCGGCAACGGTTTCGGCTCGGACAGCGGCAGCGTCGCCGCTCCCGCGCTCCCGCAGCGTGGGCAGGCCCCGCAGGCTCCGGCCCCGCAGGTTCAGACTCCGCAACCCACCGCGCCGGCCCCCGCGCAGCGCGACAATGTCATGTCCGGTAGCCCGATCTACCAGCGCATGGTGTCCGAGTGGCTGGTGGAACCCGCAGGCGGTGGCCAGGATTCGTCCGCGGAGTGGTCCTCGACCTCGGATGCCGGCTGGGCCGCCGCCGAGGAAGCGGCCACACCGACCAGCGACTCCCGCACTCAGGGTGGACTGCCCATCCGCCGGCCCGGCGCGCAGCTGGTGCCCGGCGCGGTGGCGCAGGAGGACGAGGCGGGCGCACGCAATCCGGACGAGATCCGCAACAGCCTTACCAGGCATCTCAGTGGCGTCCGTTCGGGACGCGCAGACTCGCAGTACACAGACGGAGGGCATGTATGACCGACTCCCAGAGCACCACCACCGATG
The DNA here is from genome assembly GCF_036327755.1 of Nocardia sp. NBC_01503. Classification (NCBI taxonomy): domain Bacteria; kingdom Bacillati; phylum Actinomycetota; class Actinomycetes; order Mycobacteriales; family Nocardiaceae; genus Nocardia; species Nocardia sp. NBC_01503. Next base: position 3,504,022 of record NZ_CP109596.1, on the reverse strand, counting down.
AGAACCTGAACTGGTTGGTCACCCGTTTCACCCGGGAGGTGCCGGGCGTCTCGCACGCCGTCCTGGTCTCCGCCGACGGCCTGCTGCAGGCGACCAGCCCGCACCTGCCGAGCGATCGGGGTGAGCAGCTCGCCGCCGTCACCGCGGGTCTGGCGAGCCTGTCCGCCGGTGCCGCACAGCTTTTCGACGGCGGCAAGGTGATGCAGTCCATCGTGGAGATGCAGCGCGGCTATCTACTCGTCATGAGCGTCGGCAATGGTTCGCACCTGGCGGTGCTGGCCAATAAGCAGCACGACATCGGCCGGATCGGCTATGAGATGGCGCTGCTGGTCGACCGGGTCGGGTCGGTGGTGCAGGCCACTGCCCGTACTGCGTGATGGATCGCCGATGACAACTTCGAACGGAGGCGTCGGCGGCACTCGTCCCACCAGTCGGGTCCGCCCATACGCGCTGACCTCCGGCCGCACCGAACCGGCAGTGGATCTGCCGCTCGAGGCGGTCGTGGAAACACTTTCCTACACCGCCCATTTCGATTGGCCCGCCGGTGACATCCGCACCGAAATCCTGCGGATGGGTACGGCACGGCTGTCGGTGGCCGAGATCGCGGCGCACCTGCAGCGGCCGCTGGGCATGATCCGGGTCGTGATCGGTGATCTCGTCGTCGCCGGGACCCTGCGCGTGCATTCGACCCTGAGCGACCAGGCGACCTACGACGAGCGCCGCTCTTTGATGGAGAGGACCCTGCATGGACTCCGCGCCCTTTGACGGCGGGAGCTACAACGGGGGTGCGCCGCAGTATCCCAACGGCGGGCCCCAGTATCCGGGTCAGTTCGCGAATCCGGCTGTAGCGCAGCAATACCCGCCTCGCCCGGGCGAGGAGTTCCGAACCGTCGCCTCCACCAAGATCGTGGTGGCCGGCGGTTTCGGCGCGGGCAAGACCACCTTCGTCGGCGCGGTATCGGAGATCGTTCCGCTGCGCACCGAGGCGATGGTGACGGCCGTATCGGACGGGGTCGACGACCTCGCCGCCACGCCCGGCAAGGAAACCACCACGGTGGCAATGGATTTCGGGCGCATCATCCTGCCCGGCAATCTGGTGCTGTACCTGTTCGGCACACCCGGTCAGCGCCGGTTCTGGTTCATGTGGGACGACCTCATCAAGGGCGCCATCGGCGCGGTGGTGCTGGTCGACACCCGCCGCATCGAGGACAGCTTCGCCGCCGTCGACTTCTTCGAGGCCAAGAAGCTGCCATTCCTCATCGCGGTCAACCGTTTTCCGGACGCGCCGCGCTTCCCCGTCGCCGAACTCCGTGAGGCGCTCAGCGTGCGCGAGGGCGTACCCATCGTCGACATCGACGCCCGTGACCCGGGCGAGGTGCGGCGCTCACTGGCCGCGGTCACCGAGTACGCGATCGAACGGCTGATGACCGCACAACGCGAAACCGCCCGGCGCGGGTAGACATTCGCGCACACCGCGGGCGATTACGAAGGCAGGCAGGGGTTCTGGGTTGATCTACTTCTCGATGGGCTACTGGGTCATCGGTCTGGCACTGATCGTGTCGGTGGCCGGTGCCTCCTGCGGCCTGGCATGCATCCGCCAATCCACCAAATCGGTGACGGCGCGCTTCCGGCTGCTCTGGCTGTTCGTCGCTGCCAGCTCCATCGGCGGTGTCGGCGTGGCGCTTTCGGTCTTCGTCTCCATGCTCGGCTTCGGTGTCAAAGGCACCACACTGCGTTACGACAGCACCATGACCACGCTCTTCTCGGCGCTGTCCGGGCTGACCGTCTTCATCTCGCTGGTGATCGCCGGAAAGACCCTGAACTGGATTCGACTGGTCGCGGGCGCGCTGGTGATGGCGGGCGGACTCGGCACCGTGCACCTGCTGCTGCTCAGCGCCATCCGGGTGCAGGGCAGCACCGATCGCAGCCTGGTCTCCATTGTCGCGGTGTACGTCATCGCGGCGGTGGCCTCGGCGCTCATGCTGTGGTTCAGCCTGTGGGCCAAGACGGTTCCGGTGCTCATGGTCGGCTCCCTGGCCTACGCGGTCATGGTGACCGGTATGCACTACGCCGGGCTCACCGGATTGCAGGTGCACCTGAACAACTCGGCCGCCATTCCGGAGGGCGATGAACTGTTCAACTTCTTCGTACCGTTCTTCATCATCGGCACGCTGTCGCTGACCATCCCGATCACCGCGATCCTGGTCGCACCCGACCGGCGGGAGGCCCGGCAGGCGCCCGCGGCCGTGGAACCCGATACCGCGCACAGCCCTTCGCTGGCGGTGGCATCGCGCAAGTCCGGGCGGGTGAAGGCGTCGGTGCGCTGATACCGAAGGTTCGATCACAGACCTGAAAGGGCCGGTGCCGCGGATTGCGCGGCACCGGCCCTTTCGTTTCGTCCGGCCTCAGTTCACCATTCGACCGGAAGCGCGCGTACGCCGTGCACCAGCGAGTCGAGCTTGAACTCGACCTGCTCGGCCGGGACCGCCAGACGCAGTTCGGGCAGGCGGCGGAAGATCGTCTGCAGCACCAGCCCCAGCTCCAGGCGGGCCAGCTGCAAACCGATGCACTGGTGCCGGCCGAAGCCGAAACCCAAGTGCAGATACGCGTTCGGGCGCTCCAGATCCAGTACCTCCGGATTCTCGAAAGTCTCGGCGCTCCAGTTCGCCGACGGGATGTCGAGGATGAGACCCTCGCCCGCGCGCACCGTCAGATCGCCGATCTCGATATCCTCCAGCGCGATTCGGCGCTGACCGGTCTGCACGATGCTCATATAGCGGATCAGCTCGTCGACCGCGTTGCCGAGCACCTTGGGATCCTCGGTATCGCGGATCAGCGCCAGCTGGTCGGGGCGCTCCAGCAGCGCCATCACGCTGAGCGGGATCATATTCGCGGTGGTCTCATGCCCGGCCACCAGCATGCCGACCGCCTCCAGCGCACCCTCCCAGGGCTGCAGCTCACCGGCGCGAATCAGTTCGGCCATATCCGAGAGCATGTCCTCGGCCGGGCTCTCGGCCTTGGCGTCGAGCAGCTTCATCAGATACTGCAGCAGGCCGATGGTGACCTCCTGATGCTCCTCCGCGGAGGTGTCACCACTGAAGCCGACAGCCGAACTGCGCTGGAAGAAGGCGTGATCCTCATAGGGGACGCCGAGCAGTTCGCAGATGGCCAGCGAGGGCACCGGCAGCGCGAGCGCCTGCACCAGATCGGCGGAGTTGCCGCCGTCGAGCATGAGGTCGATGTGCTCGTCGATGTACTTCTGGATGACCGGCTTCAGCGCGTCCAGCCGCTTGATCATGAACGGCTTGGTCAGCATGCGGCGGTACCGGGCATGCTCCTCACCGTCGGTATTGAACATGGTGCGCGGGGCCATCGCCGCCAGCGCCTTCATACCCTCGTTGAGGTGCGGGAAACCGGGCAGCGCACCATCCACGCTGACCCGCGCGTCACCGAAGAGCGCGCGGGCCTCGGTGTAATCGGTGACCAGCCACGCCTCCTGGCCGTCCCAGATCTGCACCTTGGAGACCGGTGCGGCGGCGGCGAGGTCGCGAACGGCCTGCGGTGGGGAGAACGGGCAACCCGACGAGCGTCGCACGGGATGAACGGGTAGGTCGGAGGTGCTGTCGGCAACTGCTTCGAACATGGGTATACGTCATTCCTCGATCTGAATTGCTTGCGCGGGACAGAATTCGGCGGCCAGGCGCACCGCGCCGGCGTGCCCGGGGACTGGATTCTCGTCGAGCAGAATGACGAGACCGTCATCATCACGCTGATCGAAGACCTGGCCTGCGCGCATCACGCAATTGCCGGAGGCGATGCACTTGCTTTGCTGAACAACAACTCTCATCGAAACCCACCCCACCACAACAACTTTGATGCGTCCGCATGCTAACACGACAAAACACACGATGCGGACCGAGCGGCGGTGAGCAGCACACCACCGCCTGGACCAGGCATCGCGTACGGACGCGGCTCCGAATCAACCCTTCGGTACGGGCATCTCCCCCATCGTCTCGCTCGGATCGAGCAGGGCGAACAACTCCCCCTGCGGTGCGGCCAGGATCGCCATCCGGCCGAACGGACCGTCCTGCGCGGGCAGCAGCACCGTCGCACCCAACTCCTGCGCGCGCTTCAGACCGTCGTCGAGACCGTCGAACTGGAACCAGGCGAGCCAGTACGGCTGCTCGGGCGCCGCGCCATTGCGGGTGTCGTCATTGATACCGCCCACCGGATCGGTGTGACCCGGCGGCACCAGTGTGGCGTACCGCATGGTCGCATCGTCGAATTCGGCGAAAGTGAAGCCGAAGACACTGGCGTAGAAGGTCTTTGCCGCGTCGAAGGTTCCGGTGCGCAGATCGTTCCAGGCGAACGCGCCATGCTCGTTGTGCACCGCCGCGCCATTGTGCGCTCGCGCCTCCCACACCGCGAACGGCGCACCCGAGACATCCGCGGCCACGAACATGCGGCCGAACTCCATCACATCGAAGGGCGGCACCAGCATTCGGCCACCGGCGGCGATCACCGCCGCGGCGCTGGCGTCGGCGTCCAGGACCGCGAAGTAGGTGGTCCAGACCGAGGGCACCCCCACCTCGGGCTTGGGGCCGATCCCCGCGACGGGCTGCCCGTCGCGGAACGCCATCAGATAGCCCCCGGTGTCCTCCCCGCCGCCCAGCACGTCCCAGCCGAACAGTGCCGCGTAGAACTCACCGGCCTTGGCCGGATCGTCGACCTGGCAGTCGACCCAGCACGGCGTGCCCGGGGGCCACGCCTCCTCGCGTACAGGCATCGGTCATCTCCGTTTCTGAAGTACAGCAAAGTAATCAATAGCGGTTGTAGTGACGCCCATCACACAGCCGCACCCAGTCAACCACTGCGCTCCGGAGAATTCCCGGAGTTCATCAGGTCGGGTAGATCGACTTACCGAATGCCTACTCTCGGCGTGTCCCGCGAATTACAGTGAATGCCATGCGTTTCGGGCTGGATTACGCGGCGGGCCGTCCCGCCGCAAGTGCGATCCGAGCGGCCGGTTTCGACTTCGTGGTCCGGTATCTTTCCGAAGGCGGCGCGGCACTGCCCGGCAAGATCCTGACCCCTGCCGAGGCGGACGATCTGCGCGCACACAATATTTCGATCGTGTCCAATTGGGAGACCACCGCCGCCCGCATGCTCGACGGCTACGGGGCGGGCGTCACCGATGCGCGGGCGGGGCTGGCGCGCGTGCTGCGCTGCGGCGGACGCCCGGATCGCCCCATCTACTTCTCCGCCGATTTCGACGCCACGCCACCGCAGCAGGAGCCCATCAACGCGTATCTGGATGGTGCGGCCTCGGTGCTCGGGCGGGCGAATGTCGGCATCTACGGCGGCTATTGGCCGCTGAGCCGGGCTCTGGACGCCGGGGTGGCGACCTGGGCGTGGCAGACCATCGCGTGGTCGGGTGGCAATCGGGAACCCCGCGCACAGCTTTTTCAGACCGGCCGGCAGGTCGTCATCGACGGCGTCGAATGCGATGTAAACGAAACCGACCATATGGATTTCGGCCAATGGGACATTGAACCGGAGGAACAAGACTTGACTCCCGAACAGGACGAAATACTCCGCGACATCCAGATCCAGCTGCGCGGACCCGGTCTCGCGGGCTGGCCACAGCTCGGCGACGATCCCGCCGGAAACCACCTCACCGTGGTCGACGCATTGGCCAGCGCACTCACCAAGATCGACGAACTGCGCACGGAAGTCAGCGATCTGGAGGCCACCACCGCCGAGCTGAGCAGCGAGGTGGCCCGGCTCTCCGGATTGAACTGGCCGTTCCCACTCTCGCTCATCGAGGCGCCCGCACTGGCCCTCGCCACCGGATTGGGACGGCTCGAACAACTGCTACCCGCCGTACCGCTGCCCGGCTGGGGTGAGATCCCACAGAGCGCCCAGAGCGGACCTAACGGACAATCCACCACTCCGCCAAGTCCTATTGGCGCGGCAGACAACCAAATTGGTTGATTTGTCGGAATTGTTCCGGCGCGCAACGGAAGTGACCTGCCCCGAAAGTGGCGATGAGCGGGTTCTTCTGTAGTCAGAAGAACCCGCCCTCGGCCACGAGGATACCGCCGCCAGGGCACGGATTCACAACTTTGAGAAGACTTTTTGGAAGCACCCACAAAGTCCGAGAGCCCTTCCTGCACGACAACGGACGCAGATCTATGGTGGCGCAGCGACATTCCCACTATCGTCGGCGGAGTCCGCTCGTGTTCTACCGAAGGAGGCTTCATGGCCGTCAACGTGGTACTCGACAAAGTTCTCGACAAGGCCTACGAAGACAAGTCCGTCAAGGAGATCCTGTCCGCGCCACCGTCCGCACTCGCCGGACTGACCGAGAAGCATGACACTCAGCTGCTGGAAGCCCTCGGCGTCAAGACCATTGCCGACCTGGGCAACAATAAGTTCTTCCGGCTCGCCGCCACGCTGGTGGAGCTCGCAGCCAAGGAAGGCTGACACCGCGACAACCGACGCCGGGCGCTCGAATGAGCACCCGGCGTCGTCGTGTTCGGAATCAGAGTTTCGCGGGATCCAACAGCCCGCGCCGCACCGCGCGCGACAGCCTACGCGGAATCCGATACTCCACGCCACCGACCTTGATCGAAATCAGATCGGGCGCAGTAGCTTTCCACTGTGAACGCCTACTACGGGTATTCGAACGCGATATTCGACGCTTGGGCACCGCCATATCAATTCTCCTCTTGCACGATGGAATTGCCGCGTACGCGTTTGCCATAGCGGCGTTCGAACTTCTCCACGCGACCCGCGGTATCGAGGACTCGCTGTGAACCCGTCCAGAACGGATGCGAATCCGAGGTCACATCGACCACCATGAGCGGATATGAATTACCGTCCGTCCATTCGATCGTGCGATCCGAGGTCGCGGTGGAGCGGGTCAGAAAACGCTTTCCGGTGCCCGCGTCCTCGAAGACCACCGGATGGTAGTCGGGATGGATTCCTGCCTTCATCACATCACCTTTCCTGTTGCCGGGAACCGCCGTCGCCGATCACCGGCGTGGATTTTGTTGTGTCACAGGGCTCCTCGTGTTGATCACCGAACGGATCACCCCACTCGGCCACCCGCTCCGGGGCGAACCGCACCTGCCGCAATTCGTCCTCGTCGACCAGTGCCCAGTGCAGGGCATGCCGGATCTCCTGCGCATCGGCCTCGTGCACCAGAATCACCAGCGAGCTGTGCCGGTCACCGAAGTGCTCATGCCAGCGCAGGGACGCCATCAGCTGCCGCTCCGGATCGACCTGCGCGATCTCCTCGGAAGCCATTGCGGCCAGCCATTTTCCGGCCCCACCGATCCGCAGACCACCGCCCGCCGACTCCAGCCACACCACCTCATCCGGCTGCGTCGCCAACCAGATGCGGCCGCGCGCGCTCACCACGCCGTCGAGCAGCACGTCGATCGCCGAGTGCAGCCGGTCCGGGTGGAAGGGGCGGTCGGTGTCGAACTCCACCAGTGCCACACCGCAATCCGGCTCCAGCGGCGGTTCGCCACGCAGCAGGCAGGCATGCGGATCGAAGCCGGCACCGCAACGGGAATCGGCGGGAATCCGATCCAGCAGACCGAAAAGCGCGTCGGCGCGCAGCATTTCGGAGTGTGCGTGCGCGCCGAGGGAGGCGGGCTCGTCGAGCCAGGCGATCGGTGCGCGCGGAGCCAGCCGAGCCAGCACGGCACCGGTTCGCATGCGGATATCCGGATCGGCTCCACCATCGAAACCCAGTAGGGCATCGGCGAATTCGACCTGACCGACCGCCAGTTGGGCCACGGTGCGATCATCCTCGGCGGTGGCGTGGCCGCGCTCGGCCAGGGTGTCGTCACCGGTCGCGTCGGCCAGCCAGTCCCGGGCATCGACACAGGTGAGCACCGCCTCGATACGCACGGCGCGCCCGGCCGGACCATCCACCCGGCCCGGCACCCCGCTCACCACCACATCCCGAATGGCCTGGCAGACCGCCTCGGCCTCGAAGGCCGGATCCAGTGCGAGCACAATGCGCCGCACCGAATCACGTTGCGCCAGTACGCAGAGATAGGGCAGCAGATCCGCGCGCAGCGTGCACGAGACGCAGCCGTGCGCGAGTTCGAGCACGTTCACCTCCTCGCGAACCGGCCGGCCGGACAGCAGCGGTGTGGTGTGCACGGTCCGGCGCACCACACCCTCGCGCAGTTCGGCGAGGTCATGCCGGACCACCACGGTGCCCAGCTCGGAGCCGAGCCGCTCGGCCGCGCGCAGTACGCCTTCGGCGGCGCGGCCGGGCAGACCGGCGATCACCAGCACGGGTGTTCGGTCATCCACCGGATCCCCTTTCGACAACGATTTTCATTTACAGGGGGCTCAGCGTACATTGGAATAAACCCGTTGTCGAAAATGATTGTCATCTGCAGAAAGGGTGGATATGTCGGCCATCTGCCAGGTCACCGGGCGCAAACCCGGCTTCGGCAAGTCCGTTTCACACTCACACACCCGGACCAACCGGCGCTGGAACCCCAATATCCAGCGCAAGACCTACTACCTGCCCAGCGAGGACCGACGCATCACGCTGAACGTCTCCACCAAGGGCGTCAAGACCATCGACCGCGACGGCATCGAAGCGGTCGTCGCCCGGCTGCGCGCCAGCGGCCAGAAGATCTGAGGAGCATCAGATGGCATCGAAATCGACCGAACTCCGGCCGATCGTCAAACTCGTCTCCACCGCCGGAACCGGCTACACCTACGTCACCCGCAAGAACCGGCGCAACGACCCCGACCGCATGACCCTGCGCAAGTACGACCCGAGGGTTCGCAGGCACGTCGACTTCCGCGAAAGCCGTTGACATGGCGAAGAAGTCGAAGATCGTCAAGAACGAGCAGCGCAAAGAGATAGTGGCCAGGTACGCAGCTCGACGCGCCGAACTCAAGGAGCTGATCCGCAAACAGTCCGCCCTGGAGTTCGCGGCCCGCCCCGTTTCTGGACCGAGTGGAGCGGGGGAGCGCAGCGGAGGAGCGGAGGGAGAGAAGAAACGGGGTCACCAGGGCCGCGAACAGCCGGAGCGAAGCGTAGGCGAGTTGTACGCGGCCCTGGCGCGGCTGCCGCGCGATGCCAGTCCGGTACGATTGCGCAATCGGGACGCCGCGGATGGACGCCCACGTGGTCATCTCCGCAAGTTCGGCCTTTCGCGCATACGCGTACGCGAAATGGCTCACCGCGGAGAACTGCCCGGTGTACATAAATCGAGCTGGTAACCACCCACAGATCTCGTGAGAAGGAACCGCTGACATGGCAGTGAAGCGAGCACCCTCGAAGAAGGCCCGCGCCGAGCAGGGCCGCAAACCCAAGAAGAACCCACTGATCGCCGCCGGCGTCGAGACCGTCGACTACAAGGACGTGAACCTGCTCCGCACGTTCATCTCCGACCGCGGCAAAATCCGCAGCCGCCGCGTCACCGGCCTCACCCCCCAGCAACAGCGCCAGGTCGCCATTGCCGTGAAGAACGCCCGCGAAATGGCGCTGCTCCCCTTCACCACGAGCCGCTGACGCAGCTCCCGGGCAGTGAAAAACATTGCGCCCCCGATGCTTTCGTATCGGGGGCGCAAGGCAAATCGAGGTAGGAAGCGAGCCCGCCGCGCCGGTGAGGTGCGGAGGCGGAGCCCCTGGGACTCGAAGAGTCCCTCCCCCGCATAAGCAGAGTCCCCGAGTGCTCGCACTCGGGGACTCGTTCAGCTGTGTTGCGGCGCCGCGACTTACGGGATGGTCAGGACCTGACCGGCGTTGATGGCATCCGGGTTGGGGATGCCGTTGGCGTCGGCGATCTGCTGGTAGCGGTTGCCGTCACCGTAGAAGCGCTCGGCGATCGCCCACAGGGTGTCGCCGGGCTCGACCGTGTAGGTCTGGGCGGCCGGGGGCGGCGGCGGGGGCGCGTCCTCGACGGCCGCGGCCTGGGTGGCGACCTCTTCGACCGGAGCCGCGATCGGGTTGTCCGTGTTGGTGCCGGTGGACCAGACGGCCCCGCCGTCACCGTAGAGGACCACATTGCGGTCCGGCTGCACGACCAGGCGATCGACGGACTTGCCATTGGTCTCGGTGGACCATTCGGCGCCGCTGTCGCTGTAGAGGACGAAGTTGCCGTCCGCCTGCAGCGCCGCGCGCTTCACGCCCTTGCCGTTGGTGGCCGACGCCCACTCGACCTTGCCGCTGGGATCGGCCAGCACCAGGTTGCCATCATCTTGCAGAGTCAGGGAGTACGCGCCGCCCACGAGCGACTGTCCGAGACCAAGTTCTTCGCCAACCTTCAATGCGTCGCCCATGGTGGGTCCTTTCCGGAGGGGAGAGCTACAGATAATTCGATGGCGCGTAAGTGCATTCGCACATCTCCTACCGAGGTTACTGCTCCCGCCCCGGTCCGGGTGCGGATTACGCGCCGAGTCCCCGGATAATTTGGCTCACTGTCGCTGGGAGTTCGCTATACGTCCATATCCGCCCCGACCGGTCTGACCGTTAGGGTGGTCCGCATGTACGGGACCCGAGGCCGCCGCCTCACCGCCACCGCCGTCGCCGCCCTGCTGAGCCTGACCCTCGCGGCCTGCGGCGACACCGAAAAGACTGGCGACAAAACAACAACCGGCACCGGCACCACCAGCGCCGACCCGGCCCCCACCGAGGCGCCGCAGGGGCAACTGGGCCGCGAATTCACCGCCGACCCAGGCATTGTGAACCCGCATCCACTGCAATTCGACAGCTGGACCCGCCTGGCGGATGACAAGATCGCCGTCAACTTCACCACCGGCTCGCCCGAATGCTACGGCGTGGACGTCACCACCACCGAGACCGCCAAGAGTGTCACGATCGCCCTGCGCTCGGGCACCCGCGCCGACGCGGTGGGCCGCATGTGCACCATGATCGCCGTCTTCGGCAGCCTGCAGATCCAGCTGAAGTCCCCGCTGGGTGACCGAGAAGTGTTGAGCGGCAAGTAGTCCCAATACGGGTTCGAAAAGCACAGGGCCGGTTGCGGATCGCTTTCACGATCTGCAACCGGCCCGGACGAGCCCTGAAAGCTTTTACACCCGTAGGGCTTTCACTCAGTGCGCGAAGTGGCGCGAACCTGTCAGGTACAGGGTGACACCGGCTTCCTTGCACAGCTCGATGGTGTCCTTGTCACGGATCGATCCACCGGGCTGCACGATGGCGCGCACGCCCGCGGCGACCAGAATCTGCGGACCGTCCGAGAACGGGAAGAACGCGTCGGAGGCAGCCACCGAACCCTGGGCGCGCTCACCGGCGCGGTCCACGGCCAGCTTGCAGGAGTCGACCCGGTTGACCTGCCCCATACCCACACCGACGGCCGCACCGTCGTGCGCCAGCAGGATCGCGTTCGACTTCACCGAACGGCAAGCCCGCCAGGCGAATTCGAGATCGGCGAGGGTCTGCTCGTCGGCGGCCTCGCCGGCGGCGAGGGTCCAGTCGGCCGCGCTGTCACCCTCGGCATCGAGGATGTCACGGTCCTGCAGCAGCAGTCCGCCGCTGACCGGGCGCAGCTCCACACCCTTGCGCTGGGCCGGGGTGGCGACGAGTACGCGCACATTCTTCTTGCGCTGCAACACTTCCACCGCACCATTGGCGTAACCGGGCGCGACGATGACCTCGGTGAAGATCTCCGCGACCTGCTCGGCCATCTCCACACTCACCTCACGATTGGCCGCGATGACGCCGCCGTACGCGCTGACCGGATCGGTGGCGTGCGCCTTGCGATGCGCCTGCGCGATATCCGACGCCACCGCGACACCACACGGGTTGGCGTGCTTGATGATCGCGACCGCGGGCTCGTCGAAGTCGAACGCGGCACGCCAGGCGGCATCGGCATCGGTGTAGTTGTTGTACGACATCTCCTTGCCGTGCAACTGCTTCGCCTGCGCCAGACCCTGCGCACCGGCCTCGCTGGTGTACAGCGCCGCGCCCTGATGCGGGTTCTCGCCGTAGCGCAGCACTGAATCACGGTTCCAGGTCGCGCCGACCCAGGCCGGGAAACGCTGCGACGCATCGGATTCCACGCCGTCGGCGGCCTCGGCGGCCGGGACCGCGACGCTGGTCATCCAGCTGGCGACGGCCACATCGTAGCTGGCGGTGTGTTGGAAAGCCTTGGCGGCCAAAGCGGTTCGCTCGGCGAAGGTGAAACCGCCGCCCTGCACCGCCTTCAGCACGCTGTCGTACTCATTGGTGTCCACGACCACCGCGACGGAGGGGTGGTTCTTGGCCGCGGCGCGCACCATGGACGGTCCGCCGATATCGATCTGCTCGACCGATTCGTCGACGCTCGCGCCACTGGCCACGGTCTGGGTGAACGGGTACAGGTTCACCACGACCAGCTGGAAGGCCTCGACACCGAGTTCGACGAGCTGATCCAGGTGCTCATCCTTGCGGGTGTCGGCCAGAATGCCGGCGTGCACGCGCGGGTGCAGCGTCTTGACGCGGCCATCCAGGGTCTCCGGAAAACCGGTCAGGTCTTCGACTTTGGTGACCGGGATGCCGGCATCGGCGATCTTGCCGGCGGTCGAACCGGTCGAGACCAGCTCCACGCCCGCAGCGTGCAGACCGGAGGCCAATTCGATCAGACCGGTCTTGTCGTAGACGCTTACCAGGGCCCGCTTGATCGGCTTACGCTCACTCACCGGAGAACCTCATTCGGGATAACTGCCTTTCGTCCATCGGAGACAATGCCTCGGACCGCGACGGCTGCGACGGTCTCCGCCAGCAGCCGGCGCTCCACAACCTTGATGCGCTCATGCAGCGCCGCCTCGTCGTCACCGGGCAGCACCTCGACCGCCTCCTGCGCCAGGATCGGTCCGGTATCCACGCCGGAATCCACCAGGTGCACGGTCGAACCGGTCACCCGCACGCCGTAGGCCAGTGCGTCCCGCACCCCGTGCGCGCCCGGGAAGGCGGGCAGCAGCGCCGGATGGGTATTGATGATCCGGCCACCGAACCGCTGCATGAAGCGGGGGCCGAGGATCTTCATGAACCCGGCCGAGACCACCAGATCCGGCGAGAACGCGTCGACGATCTCGGTCAGCGCCTGATCCCAGGCCGCGCGATCCTCGAAATCGCTCAACTCGACCATGAACGACGAAACGTCGAAGGCCTCGGCATGATCGAGGGCCGCGCAATCGCGATCCACGCCGACGGCGACGACCCGGGCCGGATAACCCGGCTCCCGAGTCGCTTCGAGCAGCGAACGCAGCAGCGAACCGGTGCCGGAGGCGAGCACGACGACCGTCGCGGGCGCGGACGGCGGTAGCAGCTGGGTGGGCGTGGAGCTCAGCGCACTACTCCCTGGGTATCGGGCGGAAAGGGAACGGCGGAATGCGATCCGCCGCCCTAGAGCCTAACGACCGTCCACTTCAGGGTTGTCCGGCAGGTCTCCCTCTACCACTTCGGCGTCGACTATGTCGGAGTTCTCCGCCGATTCGGCGTGCGGTTCGTGGTCGAGGGCGTCGGGTTCGTCCAGGAGTTCGCCGTCGACCTCGACCACATGACCCGGATCGTCATCGTCGTAGTAGTCGTCGTACTCGTCGTCCTCGTAGTAGTCGTCCTCGGCGTACTCGCCGTCGTAGCCGTCGTCCTCGTACTCGGTGTCGTATTCATTGTCGTCGTAGTCGTATTCGGCCGCAGGCACCTCGACGGGGGCGAACCAGCGCGCGCCGAGCATGCCGACATAACCGGTGGCGGCGAACCAGAGAAAGGCCAGCACCGCCGCGATCAAGGCATCGGGGCCGATCCAGCCGAAGGTGCCGAGCTCACCACCGGCCACGGCACCGAGCAGCGCGATCAGCACCGCGGCCGAGGCGGCGGCGGTGAGCGTCGCCCACGGCGCGGTGGGGCGGTCATCGGTACCGCGGCCGCAGTCCAGGCCGCCGAGCACGCCGACGGCCGCCGGAGCGATGAGAAAGACCAGCCACCAGGCCGCGACCGGGCCGGACGGTACGGCCGCCAGCACCGGTACCGCCGGGACGGGCGCGCCGTCGATGCCGAACAGACTCAGCGACCCCGCGCCGATCCGCACCTGGCCGCCGAGCAGCACGCTCACCGCATCGATCAGCGCATTGGGCAGATAGGCCAGCGACAGCAGCGTCAAACCCAGTGCGCCCGCGAAATTTCCGGCCGAATGATAGGTGTCACCGATCCGCGACCAGTGCACGACGAACGACACCACGGTGAGTACAGCGGCCACACCGAGCAGCCGCCACACCGAACGCATCCCGGCTCGCATCCCCGGAACCACCCAGTGCGGCAGGGGAATCGGCAGCAGATCGGTGAAATCACGCCAATGCCGCACGCCCACACCGGCGATCACCGCGAGCAGGTGCAAACCGATCACCCAGGCGAAGGCGACCAGGGTATTCGGCGGCTGCAAGGCCACCACAGCGGAAGCGTCATCGGCCACCGCCAGGCAGACCGCGGTCACCAGCAGCGGCCCGCCGGTCGCCGCACCCGCGATCCAGGCCAGATCCACCGGGGTGCAATCCCCTTCGGCCGCACAGTGATCGGCGGCCCGGGCGCAGTCGCGCGCCACCAGCCACAGCATCAGCCCGGTCGGCAGCAGCGGCCACAGTCCGATCGAGGTCCGGCCGATGGTCAGCGGAACCTGATGCACCGCAAGCCAGCTCGCCGATATCGCCCCCGACGCACCCGAAAGCCCACTCCCCGCGGCCAACAGCGTCCCGAACACCACGGCGAAAATAATCAACAGCACAATGGCCGAAGCCCTGGCCGCCACGAAGAACAACACCCGGGCCCACTCAGGAGTGAGCGACCCGAACCCGCCCCCGCCTACCGAGACCGGACCCCGCGGTCTTTCCCGCACATCCTCATCGGTCACCCGAGCCAGGGTAGTTCTCGGCGCACTCATGGAAAACCAGCCTGGCAGCTGCACCGCTCCCCCGCAGGCAGGCGCGCCGCACTCCGATCAGGGATGACCGGACCAGCCGCCGAACACGAAAAAGGCCCCCAGCATGTGCTGGGGGCCGCTCATTTCGCGCTGGTTCTACTTATCGTCCTGGCCCGGACGGAAGGCGCGGGTCGCGTCGGCGGCCGGATCGGCGGCCTGTTCGCCTCCGAAGGGCTGGGCCGGGCGCGGCGGCTGCGAGCCGAAATGCTGAGTGGCGTCGGCGCTTCCGGGCTGACCGTAGGACGGCTGCTGCTGGCTGAAACCACCCGGCTGCTGACCGTACGACGGCGGCTGCTGACCATAGCTCGGCTGCTGGTAGCCGCCACTGCTCTGCCCGGCGGGCTGCTGCCCGTAGGACGGCTGCTGCGGGTACTGGCCGCCGGTGCCGTAACCGGCCTGCTGACCCGGCTGCTGGCCGGGCTGACCGTAGGACGGCTGCTGCTGGCCGAAGCCCTGCTGGCCGAAGCTCGGCTGCTGGTAGCCACCACTGCTCTGCCCGAACGGCTGCTGGCCGAAGCCTTGCGGCGCAGCGGGCTTCGGGGCCGGAGCCTTCACGATGCCCGCCTCGAACAGCACCGCCAGCACGGCGATCACGGCCTGTACGAAGGACAGGAACACGATCAGCCAGCCACCCCACTTGGTGGACAGCTCCCCGGTGAACGAGTTGAACAGGATCGACAGGAAGCCCGCCAGCGAGGCGGCCGCCGCGACCCCGGTCCAGTTCTGCTTGGGCAGCAGCGACAGACCGGCGAGCAGACCGGCGAAGAGCAGGATGCCGACGAGCAGCGGATCCGACTCGAACAGGCTGTAGGTGAGGCTGAGTTCCTTCGCGCCCTTGTACGGCGCGAAACCCAGCAGGAAGTTGATTACACCGAGCGCCGCGACGCCCACGGTGAGGAGGAAGGGAAGGCCCTTGCCCGCCACGCCACCCGTACTCGACCCTGCTGCGGGACCACCCGCGGGCTGCGAGCCGTAGCCAGGTGCGTTGGAAGGCGTCGGCGCGGGCCCGTTGTATCCCGAGCCCCCGGTCGGGTATGACATGTCGTCGTCTCCTATCGAGTCGTTCACGAACTCTTACCGACGCTACTGCACCGCGCGGCCGGGGTCACGGCGTGCCACTCGCCGACACCGGACCGCAATGCCCGGGTGCCGCCGGTACAAACAACCCGGCCACTCCGCCATGATCGCGAACGAAAGTTGACGGGTAACGAAAAGTGCGATGATTGAGGCTGCTCTGGGCGAACAACCTCACCAGCACGAGGACCGAACGGTACGGAGGCGGGCGATGACCGTGGAGATGCAACCGATCTCGCACAACCAGCCGATCAGCGTGGAAGAATTCGACGCTCTGCCAGTCGACAACAGCCTGATTTACGAGATCGAGAACGGACTCTTGCTCGTGAATGCTCGCCCCGCGCCGCCGCACAGTCGGGCCATAGTCCGCTTGGCCGCCCAGATAAATGCCCAGCTGCCCGCAGAGTGGGAAGCGCTCCCTGAGCTCGAAGCCGAACTACCGGTTGGCGATTCGCAGCGGCGTGTTCCCGATCTGGTGATCGCCCCCGACGAAGTCGACGAACAGACCCGCGTCCGGAGTGACCAGATCGCGCTGGCAATCGAGATTGCGTCGTCTGGTGAATCGGCGCTGCGTGACTACTCGATGAAATCGAGCGAGTACGCCGCGAACGGGATCGCGCACTACTGGGTGATCGATCTACTCGACGTCGAGCATGCCGCTGTCGGCCTCACCATTTTCGTCCTGGGTGACAACGGCCGCTACACGATCCAACCGCGCGTCACCGGGACCGTACGGGTCGACGAGCCGTTCCCACTCGTCATCGACCTCGACGCACTGTCCACGAAGCGAAAAACCGAAGGATAGCGCCGCAGTAAGCCCGAACATCAGCAACGGCGAAGGCCGCCTCCCGAATTCGGGAGGCGGCCTTCGAGGCTCGAACATCAATGGCGACAACTGATTTCGTGAGGTCCGGGTAACTCCCCGGGTACCCCCGAAATCGGGGTCGCACCGGAACCGCACCACGCGTCCCCGACGCCAACGGCTCTCAGCCGGGCGCTGAAGGCGCGGAGTGGCGGGACAGCTCAGGCGGTGATGCTGGCCTTCTCGAGGATTTCGCGCGCCAGGGCGGCGGTCTCGGACGGGGTCTTGCCGACCTTCACGCCCGCGGCCTCGAGGGCCTCCTTCTTGCCCTGGGCGGTGCCCGCACCGTCGGAGACGATGGCGCCGGCGTGGCCCATGGTCTTGCCCTCGGGGGCGGTGAAGCCCGCGACGTAGCCGACGACCGGCTTGGTGACGTTGGCCTTGATGTAGGCCGCGGCCCGCTCCTCGGCGTCGCCGCCGATCTCGCCGATCATGACGATGAGCTTGGTCTCGGGGTCCTTCTCGAACGCCTCGATGGCGTCGATGTGGGTGGTGCCGATGATCGGGTCGCCGCCGATGCCGATGGCGGTGGAGAAACCGAAGTCCCGCAGCTCGAACATCATCTGGTAGGTCAGGGTGCCCGACTTGGAGACCAGGCCGATCGGACCCTTGCCCGCGATGGTGGCCGGGGTGATGCCGACCAGCGACTCGCCCGGGGTGATGATGCCGGGGCAGTTCGGGCCGATGATCCGGGTCTTGTTGCCCTTCTCGACGTTGTAGGCCCACGCGTACGCGGTGTCCTGCACCGGGATGCCCTCGGTGATGACCACGAGCAGCGGGATCTCCGCGTCGATGGCCTCGATGATGGCGTCCTTGGAGAAGGCGGGCGGCACGAAGGCGATCGAGGTGTCGGCCCCGGTCTTCTCCATGGCCTCGGCGACGGAGGCGAAGACCGGCAGCTCGACCTCGTTGCCGTCCTTGTCGACATGCTTGACGGTGGTGCCCGCCTTGCGCGCGTTGACACCGCCGACCACGTTGGTGCCCGCCTTCAGCATCAGCGCGGTGTGCTTGGTGCCCTCACCGCCGGTGATGCCCTGGACGATGACCTTGTTGTCCTTGTTCAGGAAGATAGACATATTGGTTCGTGTCCCTTACTTGGCGGCGGCCAGTTCGGCGGCCTTGTCGGCGCCTTCGTCCATGGTCTGAGCGAGAGTCACCAGCGGGTGGTTGAAGTCGGCGAGGATCTTGCGACCCTCCTCGACCTTATTGCCGTCGAGGCGCACGACCAGCGGCTTGTTGGCCTCGGCGCCCAGGGTCTCCAGCGCGCCGACAATGCCGTTCGCGACCGCGTCACAGGCGGTGATGCCGCCGAAGACGTTCACGAACACACTCTTGACCTGGGCATCGCCCAGGATGACATCCAGGCCGGCGGCCATGACGGCGGCCGAGGCGCCGCCACCGATGTCGAGGAAGTTGGCGGGCTTGACGCCGCTGTGGTTCTCACCGGCGTAGGCGACCACGTCCAGGGTGGACATGACCAGACCGGCGCCGTTGCCGATGATGCCGACCTCACCGTCGAGCTTGACGTAGTTGAGGTCGTTCTCCTTGGCCTTGAGCTCCAGCGGATCGGTGGCGTCGATATCCGCGAACTCCGCGTGGTCGGGGTGGCGGAACTCGGCGTTCGCGTCCAGGGTGACCTTGCCGTCGAGGGCGAGGATTTCGTCATTGGGGGTGCGAACCAGCGGGTTGACCTCGACCAGGGTGGCGTCCTCCTTGACGAACACCTCCCACAGCTTCTGGATGGTCACGGCCGCGGCGTCGAGCACCTCGGCGGGCAGGTGGCCCTGCTCGGCGATGGAACGGGCGAAGGCCAGGTCGACACCCTTGACGGCGTCGACGGGCACCTTGGCCAGACGCTCGGGGGACTTGACCGCGACTTCCTCGATCTCCATGCCGCCCTCGACCGAGCACATGGCCAGGTAGGTGCGGTTGGAACGGTCCAGCAGGAAGGAGATGTAGTACTCCTCGGCGATGTCCTTCGCCTCGGCGACCAGGATCTTCTTGGTGATGTGGCCCTTGATGTCCAGGCCCAGGATGTTCTGGGCGTGGGTGAAGGCGTCGTCCGGGGTGGCGGCGTACTTCACGCCACCGGCCTTGCCGCGGCCACCGACCTTGACCTGCGACTTGATCATGACCGGCTTGCCGATTTCTTCGGCAATCGCACGCGCGTCCTCGGCCGTGTCGGTGACACGACCCTCCGACGAAGGCACTCCGTGCTTCACGAAGAGTTCCTTCGCCTGATATTCGAAGAGATCCATGTACTCACCGTCTCGTCTGCGTTGTTGTGACAACGTCTGGGTTGGCGGCCCGTTGTCGACCCGTAGCGACTGCTTGCAGGTCGCTCGAAAGGGTCAGCGGGTCGGGTCGGACTCTAACCAGTCACATGGAGCCGAAATCAGCCGCATACAGCCTAAGTGGCGCAGGTCACGGTACTGTCTCTGTGCTCACAAAACGCCTTGTCAATGCTACTCACGGGTAGCTTGTTGACGGTCCGCCAGGTAGAACACTCGAATCCCGCAGCGTGATACGGGCTACTACGTGGCGTCGTTGACAGAGCTCACCTGGTTACCCACAGCACAGTGAGGAAATGTCGGCTCGCGACGTGATGAATGTCACACGAGCGTGTCGAACCCCTTCCATCGCTTGCTGAGCCGCAATCGTTTCGTTACCGTCGATGCGGTCGATGTCACAACCCGGTCACGACAGGAGGACGGCAGGCTTGACGCAGCACAGCGCTCCGCAGGTAGAGCTCCGCTCCGCAGGCACTCCGTCAGCTCCGCGGCAATACCTGGACCAGCTCCGATGAGCGAGGGTCCGTTCCCAGCACGCAGTCGCGCCAAACACGGCCATCGCTATCGCGAAGAGGCCGAGAACTTCGGCGGCGCAACCCACTTCGAGGCCCCGGCACGCAGCCAGGTCGCACACGGAGATTGGTCCGGTTCACAGAACTGGGATGCCCCGGCCGCCCCCGCGCAGAACTGGGAAGCTCCCGCCGAGAACTGGCAGGACTCCGCCGCCGGTTGGCAGGACTCCGCGCAGAACTGGCAGCCGGAACCCAATTGGGAGGCCGCCCAGTCCAACTGGGAGTCACAGCCGCGGTGGGGCAACGCCGGTGGCTGGGATGAACAGGCCGCGTGGAACACCCCCGCCGACCAGTCCGGACCCAACACCGGTGGCTGGGCCGCCCCCAATCCGAGCGATTGGGCCGGGCAGTCCCGCGCCAATTGGGACTCCCCCGCCGATCCGTCGCCCTCGGGTGACTATCGACCCGTCTACAGCTTCCGCACCGCCTCCGGTGACCGCCTCGACTTCTCCGGTGACGGCGCGCGCGTCGATCAGCGTGCGAGCGAAGCGGATTCGGCCGAGGATCGCCCGAAGATTTCCGGTGGTCGCCGCCGCGCCGGTGGTACGCACCGCGTTCCGACTCCGCCGAGCTCGCTCAAGGGTCGCGCCGCCGTGGTGGCCGTGGCCGCGGGCGCGGTGGTCGCCGCCGGACAGACCGGTATGGAGACCACCGGCGCACAGGCCGACAATGTCGAGTACCAGGCCGCCGCACAGGTGCGCGAGGTCTCCGCGAACGAGACCATCGGCGATACGTCCGGCTCACCGCAGGTGCTGAATTCGGGTGCGCCCGTTGATCTCACCCAGTTCAACGACATCTTGCAGAAGGGCCAGAAGTACGCGGCCGATCTGGCCGCCGCCGAGGCCGCCAAACTGCGCCCGCTCTTCACCAAATTCGCCGCCGGAAACTTCACCTCCGGTTTCGGTATCCGCTGGGGCGTCCAGCACCTCGGCGTGGACGTGGCGGCCCCCATCGGCACCCCCATCTACGCCGTAGCCGACGCAACGGTCCTGGAGGCAGGCCCCGCTTCGGGTTTCGGTATGTGGGTCCGTCTGCTGCACGATGACGGCACCGTGACCATCTACGGCCACATCGACACCGCGACGGTGTCCGCGGGCCAGCGTGTGCTGGCGGGCGACCAGATCGCCACCGTCGGCAACCGCGGCTTCTCCACCGGCCCGCACTGCCACTTCGAAGTCTGGCTCAACGGCGTCGACAAGATCGACCCCCTGCCCTGGCTCGCCTCCCGCGGCATCTCCCTCGGCATCCAGCGCGACTGAGTTCCAAGCATTTACAGCTGCCCACCCGGGAAACCGGGTGGGCAGTTCGCGTTTCGAGAGGTTGTCGAGTTCTCGGCCTGAGTCGGGCTCGGTGTGGATCCCGGCCGAAAGATGCCGGGATGACTGGGGCCTCTGCCCGCCGGGACCGCAAGCGATGCCACGGTGAAGAAGATGGCGGGGCGTGCACGTGCCGGAGCGGCGGACTGTCCGCCGACACCTGACGGATCACACCACCCGCAGAAGTCCGTGCGCCGCACATGAACTCGCCGTGCGCGGCGGGCAGCTAGAGCTTTACCAAGGTCCGGCTGTAGGAGGGGATGAGGCGGATTTTGCCAGCGGTGCCGAAGTCGATGGTGACGGTGGCCAAGGTGCCGAAGCCTTCGGCGGCCACCACTCGGCCGAGGCCGTATTTGTCGTCGCTCACGCGGTCACCCACGGCCAGGACGAGGCCGGTGTTGTTGCGTTTGCCCGCACCGCTGCCGCCGGAGGAGGGGGCGGGGCGGCGGTCGCCGCCGCGGACACCGGGGCGGGTTTCCGGGGACCAGCCGTCGCCTCGGGTCCAGTCGCGTTCGAAGCCCTCGTCGTCACCGCGGCGGCGGCCCATGCTGCGACCGGTTTGGGAGACGGTGGGCTCGAGGCGGCGCCAGTCCATCAGGTGGCCCGGAATCTCCTGTAGGAAGCGGGATTCGGGGTTGGAGACGGGCTGCCCCCAGCCGGAGCGGACCACGGCGCGGGTCAGGTAGAGGCGCTGGCGGGCGCGGGTGATGCCGACGTAGGCCAGGCGGCGCTCCTCGGCCAGTTCGGTGGGATCGCCCAGGGCGCGCATATGCGGGAACTGGCCGTCCTCCCAGCCGGTGACGAAGACGACGGGGAACTCCAGGCCCTTGGCGGTGTGCAGGGTCATCATGGTGACGACGCCGGTGCCCTCGTCCGGAATCTGATCGCTGTCCGCGACCAGCGAGACGCGCTCCAAAAAGGCTGCGAGGGAACCGGGTTCGGGTTCGCCCTCGGCCTGTTCGGGCACAATGCCCTCCGCCCGTGCGGCTTCCACATTGTTGCGCGCTTCGGAGCTGAATTCGCGTGCGACGCTGACCAATTCGTTGAGATTGTCCAGGCGCGCGCCGTCCTGCGGATCGTCGCTGGCCTCGAGTTCGCGGCGGTAGCCGGTGCGGTCCAGCACGGCCTCGACCACATTGCCGACATCCGGGAAGTCCTGATCCGGCTGCACACCGGCGGCGCGGATCTCGTCGAGCAGTTCGACGAATCCGGCGATGGCCTTCACCGCACGGGTATTGAGCAGTGCGACCTTACCGTCGGCGGCATCCCGAAGCGCCTGTGCGAAACCGATATCGCGCTGTTCGGCATGCACGGCCACGCACGCCTCGGCGCGGTCGCCGATCCCCCGGCGCGGGGTGTTGAGAATGCGGCGCAGGCTCACCGCGTCATCCGGATTCTCCAGCACGCGCAGGTACGCGACGATATCGCGGACCTCCTTGCGCTCGTAGAAGCGCACCCCGCCGACGACCTTGTACGGCAACCCCATTCGAATGAAGATCTCTTCGAGCGCACGGGAGTTGTTGTTGGTGCGGTAGAAGACCGCGACATCGTTGTAGTTGGCATCGCCCTGGTCGACCAGCTTGTCGATCTCACGCGCCACGAACGAGGCTTCGTCATGCTCGTTGTCGGCGACATAGCCGACGATCAGCTCACCGTCGCCGGAGTCGGTCCACAGCTTCTTCTCACGCCGGTTCTCATTACGCGAGATGACGGCGTTGGCGGCGGCCAGAATATGCTGGGTGGAGCGGTAATTCTGTTCCAGCAGAATGGTTTCCGCATCCGGGAAGTCGCGCTCGAACTCCTCGATATTGCGGATGGTCGCGCCGCGGAAGGCGTAGATGGACTGGTCCGCGTCACCCACCACGCACAACTCGCTCGGCGGCACCCGGTCGGCGGCTTTGTTCTCTTCCTCGAGCGCGCCGTCCGCACCCCAGACGTGCCGGTGATGCCCGACCAGTTCGCGCACGAGCACGTACTGCGCGTGGTTGGTGTCCTGGTACTCGTCGACCAGCACGTGCCGGAAGCGCCGCCGGTAGTACTCGGCCACCTGTGGATGCCGTTGCAGCAGGGCCACCGTCTCGCCGATGAGGTCGTCGAAGTCCATGGCGTTGGCCGCGCGCAGCCGCCGCTGGTACTCGTCGTAGACGCGGGCGACCAGGCGCGGCAGTTCGGCCTCCTCGGTCTCGGCGTCGGCGGCGGCCTGGGCCGGATCGACGAGTTCGTTCTTGAGATTGGAGATGGCGGTGGCGAGCAGGCGCGGGGTGTACTTCTTGGCGTCGATATCGAAGTCGCGGCTCACCATGGCGAGCAGGCGGCGGGAGTCGTCGGCGTCGTAGATGGAGAAGTTGGAGTTGAGCCCGGCGACCAGATTGGCCTGTGTGCGAAGTATGCGAACACAACTGGAGTGGAAGGTGGAGACCCACATTCCGGCCGCGCGCGGTCCGACCAGACCGGCGACGCGTTCGCGCATCTCGGCCGCGGCCTTATTGGTGAAGGTGATGGCCAGCACCTCGCCGGGGCGGACCCCGCGGGCGTCCAGGAGATAGGCGATACGCCGGGTGAGTACGGCGGTCTTTCCCGATCCGGCACCCGCCACGATCAGCAGCGGAGTTCCGGTGTGCACCACCGCCGCGCGCTGTTGCGGATTCAACCCCTCGAGCAGTTTCTGCTCGGCCTGCTGCTCGTCCCTCGCCACCGTCGTCTTCATCGCCCATCCACGCTACCGGCGGGCACCGACAGGTGCGCATCCGGCGGCGAAGGTGTCCGATAAGTGCCGGTCCGGCGAACCCGAGGTGAACCTCGGCGGCGCGAAAACTCAGCAGATTCACAAACGGAGACGTTTTGGTTTGCTCACACCACATGGCACACTGGCCACATGACCGGCGCTTTGGCTAGTGAATGCACCTGAGCGGGTCCAGCGGGGGACAATGTAGAACGCAAGAGGTCTGATTCTTGGTGAAGAACCGATCGGTAACGGGTCGGGGCCGCCTGCCGATCGACGTTCTGGACCACGAGGAGTTGAAAGTATGAGCATCTCGACGACGGGGCAATCCGAGCCTGCCACCGGAGCGGACTCCGCCATGCCCGCCGAGACCGCGGCCGCCGAGGCGACCGCGCTGCCCTCGGAGGCGGAGATCGACAAGCTGCGCAAGGAGATCGACAAGCTCGACGCCGAGATCCTGGCGGCGATCAAGCGCCGGACCGAGGTCTCGCGCATTATCGGCCGCACGCGTATGGCGAACGGCGGCACCAAGCTCGTGCACTCGCGCGAGATGAAGGTGCTGGAGCGTTTCAGTGAGCTCGGTCAGGAGGGACACACCCTCGCCATGCTGCTGCTGCGCCTGGGCCGGGGTCGTCTCGGCCACTGAATTTTCGGCCTCCGCTCCGCTACGGCGGGTCGCGGGCTCCATTTTCGGCCTCCGCTTCGCTCCGGCGGGTCGCGGGCTCCATTTTCGGCCTCCGCTCCGCTACGGCGGGTCACGGCCCTCGTGACCCCGTTTCTTCCCTCCCTCCGCTCCTCCGCTTCGCTCCCCCGCTCCACTCAGTCCAGAAACGGGGCGGGCCGCGACTTTGGGTGGGGGTTATTGGCGGGGTTGTCTCCGGGTGTTAACGCGCGGGACTGGTTGGGGCGATAGAACGTGCGGTGTGCCGTACAGGGCACCGCTGACCACGCGACACTCGTGCGAGCGAGTAGCGCTTTCCAGAGGCCGCCCCGGGTGTCTTACCCCGGGGCGGTTCTTCATTTGCGGAGGAATCCGGACGGTCGGGATCAGGGCAGGGCGATGTACTTGGTGTTGAGGTACTCCTCGATGCCCTCGAAGCCGCCCTCGCGACCGAAGCCGGACTCCTTCACCCCGCCGAAGGGTGCGGCCGGATCGGAGATGACACCGCGATTGACCCCGACCATGCCGGTCTCCAGGCCCTCGGCAATGCGCAGCGCGCGGTCCAGGCTCTGCGTGTAAACGTATGCGACCAGCCCGAATTCGGTGTCGTTGGCGGCGGCGAGCCCCTGCTCCTCGGTATCGAAGCCGACAACGGGGGCGACCGGTCCGAAGACCTCTTCGCGCAGGATGCGGGCCTGCGGCGGGAGATCGGTGAGCACGGTAGCCGGGTAGAACCAGCCCGGTCCGCCGGGAGCCTTACCGCCCAATTCGACTCGCGCACCGGCGGATACGGCGTCCTCGACCAGCTCGGTGACGGTGTCCAACTGGTCTTCGTTGATCAGCGGACCGAGCGTGGTCTGTGGATCGGTACCCGGGCCGAGCTTGTATTCGGCCATGGCGGCGACCAGTTTCCGGGTGAACTCCGCGCGCACCGAGTTCTGGACGTGGAAGCGATTGGCGGCCGTGCACGCCTCGCCGCCGTTGCGGAGCTTGGCCAGTACCGCGCCCTGGACGGCCGCATCGATATCGGCATCGTCGAAGACCACGAAGGGCGCATTGCCGCCGAGCTCCATGGAGGTGCGCAACAACCCGTGCGCGGAGCTCTCCACGAGCTTCTTACCGACCGGAGTGGATCCGGTGAAGGTGAGCTTGCGCAGCCGCGGATCGTTCAGCAGCGGGGCGGTGACGGCGCCGGAATGCGATGTCGTGATCACCGACAGCACGCCGTCGGGCAGTCCGGCATCGCGGCAGAGCTGCGCCAGCAGCAGCATGGTGAGCGGGGTCTCGCTCGCGGGCTTGACGATCATGGTGCAGCCGGCGGCGAGAGCGGGCCCGATCTTGCGGGTGCCCATGGCGAGCGGGAAGTTCCACGGGGTGATGGCCAGACAGGGCCCGACCGGTTGTTTGGTCACGAGGATGCGCCCGGTCCCGGCGGGGGCGGCCTGATACCGGCCGTGGATGCGGGTGGCCTCCTCGCTGAACCAGCGGAAGAACTCCGCGCCGTAGCGGACCTCATTGCGGCTCTCGGGCAGCGCCTTGCCCATCTCCAGGGTCATGAGGAGGGCGAACTCCTCGGACCGGGCGGTAATGGCCTCGAAGACCGCGCGCAGGATCTCACCGCGCTCGCGGGCGGGGGTGGCGGCCCATTCGGCCTGGACGGCGACGGCCGCGTCGAGGGCGCGCACCGCGTCTTGTGGAGTGGCGTCGGCGATTTCGACGAGGGTCTCCCCCGTGGCCGGATTGCGCACCGGGAAGGTCCCGCCCCCGGTGGCATCGACCGGTCCGCCGATCCACAGTCGCGTAGGTATGGAATCGAGTAGTTCGCGTTCTGACACCATGCGAATCAGCCTAGGCTCTGTTTGATTTGCCGAAGCTGCGCTTCGGCGGGTTCGCGGCCCTGTGAGCTCGGTTCTTCACTCCTCCACTCAGTCGCTGCGCTCCCTCGCTCCAGAACCGAGCCGGGCCGCGAACTTGCTCTGTTTGATTTGCCGAAGCTGCGCTTCGGCGGGTTCGCGGCCCTGTGAGCTCGGTTCTTCACTCAGTGCCCTCTGCCTACGCTGCGCTTCGGCGGGTTCACGGCCCTGTGAGCTCGGTTCTTCACTCAGTGCCCTCTGCCTACGCTGCGCTTCGGCGGGTTCACGGCCCTGTGAGCTCGGTTCTTCACTCAGTGCCCTCTGCCTACGCTGCGCTTCGGCGGGTTCACGGCCCTGTGAGCTCGGTTCTTCACTCCTCCACTCAGTCGCTGCGCTCCCTCGCTCCGTCGCTCCAGAACCGAGCCGGGCCGCGAACTTCGTGGGTTCACACGAAGTTCGTGGCCTCGGTCGGCTCGGCCCTCCCACGACGCATCTCGAGTGACCCGCACAAACGCGAACTCGATGGCTTCGATCTGCGGGTTCGGGTTCGAGTTACCCGGGGTTACCTGCGCGTAGGAGAGGGTGGTTGTAACCTCGGCGAACGTGAGCAGCGACATCACCGCATCGGCGGCCTGGCGGAAACTGCACGACCATCATGCGTCCATCGCCGGGCGCCACCTGCGGGAATTCTTCGCGGAGGATCCGAAGCGCGGGGGTGAGTTGACCGTCGAGGTCGCCGACCTGCATATCGACTACTCGAAGCATCGCATCACCCGCGAGACCTTGGATCTGCTGGTCGAATTGGCGGAAACCGCTGGCGTACAGCGGTATCGGGACGCCATGTTCGCGGGTGAGCACATCAACACCTCCGAGGATCGCGCGGTCGAGCATGTGGCGCTGCGGGTTCCGGCCGGTGCGGTCGTCATGGTCGACGGCGCCGACGCGGGTGCGCAGGTGCACGAAGTACTCGACCGGATGGGCGATTTCACCGATGCGGTGCGTTCGGGTGAGTGGCGCGGTGCGACCGGTGAACGGATCAGCACGGTGGTGAATATCGGTATCGGTGGTTCGGATCTGGGTCCGGCCATGGTGTACCTGGCGCTGCGGCACTACGCCGATGCGGGCATTTCGGCGCGCTTCGTCTCGAATGTCGATCCGGCGGACCTGGTTTCGAAGCTGGCGGGGCTCGACCCGGCCACGACGCTGTTCATCGTGGCGTCCAAGACCTTCTCCACACTGGAGACGCTCACCAATGCCACGGCCGCGCGCCGCTGGCTGGTCGCGGCGCTCGGCGAGGAGGCGGTGGCCAAACATTTCGTCGCGGTCTCCACCCATGCGCGGCGGGTCGCCGATTTCGGTATCGACACCGCGAATATGTTCGGCTTCTGGGATTGGGTCGGCGGCCGATACTCGGTGGATTCGGCCATCGGCCTGTCTGTCATGACGGTTATCGGCAGGGAGCGGTTCGCCGAGTTCCTCGACGGTATGCACCGGGTGGACGAGCATTTCCGGACCGCGCCGCTGGCGCAGAACGCGCCGGTGCTGCTGGGTCTGCTGGGTGTGTGGTACTCGAATTTCTTCGGCGCGCAGTCGCGGGCGGTGCTGCCGTACTCCAATGATCTGGCGCGGTTCCCGGCGTATCTGCAGCAGTTGACCATGGAGTCGAACGGTAAGTCGGTGCGGGCGGACGGCACGCCGGTGACCACCTCGACGGGTGAGATCTTCTGGGGTGAGCCGGGAACCAATGGTCAGCACGCGTTCTATCAACTGCTGCACCAGGGTACGCGGCTGGTACCCGCCGATTTCATCGGATTCGCCCGTCCCACCGACGATCTGCCGACCCTCGACGGGTCGGGCAGTATGCACGACATTCTGATGAGCAATCTGTTCGCGCAGACCAAGGTGCTGGCCTTCGGCAAGACCGCCGAGGAGATCGCCGCCGAGGGCGCCGATCCGAAGCTGGTGCCGCACAAGGTGATGCCGGGCAATCGGCCCTCCACGGCGATTTTGGCCCCGCAGCTGACTCCGTCGGTGCTCGGACAGCTGATCGCGCTCTATGAACACCAGGTGTTCGTCGAGGGCGCCATCTGGGGTATCGACAGTTTCGATCAGTGGGGGGTGGAGCTCGGCAAGGCGCAGGCATTGGCGCTGGAGCCGCTGCTCACCTCGGCCGAAGATCCTGAACCCCAGGCCGATTCGTCCACTGACGAACTGATCCGCTGGTACCGGGAGCGCCGCGCCTGATCAGCCGATGCGGAGGCGGGCCAGCTCGACCCGGTTGCTGACGCCGAGCTTCGGGAAGGCCCGATAGAGGTGGTGCCCAACGGTTTTGGGGCTGAGGAACAGTTGGGCGGCGATCTCCTTGTTGGTGGCCCCGGCCGCGGCGAGCCGGACCACCTGGAGCTCCTGCGGGGTGAGCCGAGCCGCGATATCGTCCTCGGGCTCGGGGACCGAACCCTCACCGGCGGCGCGCAATTCGATGCGGGCGTGTTCGGCCCAGGGCGTCGCGCCGATGCGGTCGAAGGTCTCCAGCGCCTGGCGCAGGTGCACACGCGCCTCGTTCATCCGGCGCTCACGACGCAGCCATTCGCCGTAGACGAGTGCGGTGCGCGCGTGATCGTAGCGGCGGTCCGCGATCAGATGCAGTTCCAGCGCCCGCGCCAATAGTGCACCGTCGCCGCGCAGCATGCCCTGGCAGCTGAGCACGATGCCCTCGGCCCACGGCGTGTCCAAGGCCGCTGCCCAGGTTTCGATTTCGGCCATCGCCGCCTCGGCACGTTCGGGTTTGCGCAGTCGCACGGCGGCTTCGATGAGATCCGAGAGCAGATCGATCCAGTGTCCGCGCGCCTGTGCGGGCGCGCGGTGTAGTGCGTCGAGGCGGGCGAGCGCCTGTTCGTAGCGGCCGGTCCCCAGATCCAGTAGGCCGAGCGCCCATTCGCTGTGCGTGACATCGACGGCGTTGTGGTCGCCGGGGGCGTTGCGCAGATTGCGTTCGGCGAGTTCGCGGCAGCGCGGTTCATCGCCCTGGACCGCGGCGATGAGCGCGAGTACCGCCTCGGCCCCGGCCACCCGCGAGGGCTGTCCGATATCGGCGGCGATGCGGGCGGTGGCGGTGGCCATGAGCTCGGCCTCGCGCATCCGCCCGAGAATGAATTCCGTTGTGGCCAGGGTGCTTCCGATGGCGGGGAACCAGCCGATCATGCCGCGGGCGCGGGCCATATCGGCGAGTTCGGTCAGATGCTCACGCGCGATGGCCATATCGCCGATGAGAGCCGCCTGCAGCGCGAAAGCCAGTCGGACCGAGATCATTTCGAGCGGTACGTTCAGGCTGAAGGAGACATTGGCGCGAATCACCGAGATACCTTCGGCCAGTTCGCCCTCGAGCAGTGCGAGTCCGCCGCGCAGGGCGGCCTGGAGCGGTCCGGCGATATCGCGCGGTAGTTCGGCGAGCCGGTCGTTGGCGGCGGTCACGGCGGCGATATTGCCTGTGGTCCAGGCGATTCGGCCGGCCTCGACGAAAAGCAGGGCGGCCCGCTCGGGTTCGATCTCGGCGACCTGCGCGGCGGCGTCGAGCATGAGTTGCTGTGCCTTGCGCAGTGATCCGTGCTCGAACTCGAGCAGTCCGCGGGTGCCGCCGATGCGCGCGCGTTCGACGGGCCCGAGCGGTAGGCGTTCGGCGGTGTCGGCGAGGCGGCGCGCGCGTTCGGTATGACCGGCCTGCGCGGCGGTCTCGACGGCGAGGACCAGTCGCCGGGCGCGGGCGTCCGGATCGGGGGTGAGGGTGGCGGCGCGTTCCAGCGCGATGGCGGCGGAGGCGTGCCCGGTGCGTTCCCGGGCGCGTTCGGCGGCGGATTCCAGTGCGGCGGCGACGGTTTCGTCGGGTCCGGTGCTGGCGGCGGCCAGATGCCAGGCGCTGCGGCTGGGGTCGTCGGCGAGCACCTCGGCGATGGCGGCGTGTACCGCGAGGCGCTGGGTGAAGGAGGCGCCGTGGTAGGCGGCGGAGCGTTGCAGCGGATGCCGGAAGCTCACGGTCTGTCCGGTGACGGCCACCATGCCGGAGAGTTCGGCCTCGTCGAGGGCGGTCGCGGTGTACCCGAGCAGTTGCAGGGCGCGCAGTACCACGCCGAGGTCGCCGGTCTCCTCGGCGGCGACGACGAGCAGTGCGGTGCGTGTGCACGGGGTCTGCGCGGCGATCTGGCGTTCGTATCCGCCCTGTAGCCGCAGTGGTAGCGGGAGCGGTGCGGCGGGTGAGACGTCCCGGTGCATATTCGGGAATTCCAGTAGTGCCAGCGGGTTTCCGGCGGCTTCGGCGAGTACCCGGTCACGCTGGTCGGGGCTCAGACTCGGACTGCACGCGGTGAGCAGGGCGACGGCGGAGGTGGCGTCCAGCGGTCCGAGTCGCAGCTCCGACAGACCGCCGGGTTCGAAGCCCTTGCGCCCGGCGAAGAGCATGACGATGCCCTCCGCGCCGAGTCGCCGGGCGGCGAAGCGCAGTACATCGGCCGAGGGCCGGTCCAGCCAGTGCGCGTCGTCGATGAGGCAGAGCACGGGTCCGTCGGTGGAGAGTTCGGCGAGCAGGGTCAGGGTCGCGACGCCGATGAGGAAGCGGTCGGCCCCGTCCGAGGGGCAGAGCCCGAGTGCGCCGCCGAGTGCCCGGCGCTGCGGTTCGGGCAGGGTGTCGAGGCGGTCGAGAGCGCTGCCGAGCAGCAGATGCAGTCCGGCGAAGGGTAATTCGGATTCGGATTCGACGCCGGAACAGCGGAGTATCCGCCAATCGGCGGCCTGCGCCGCGGCGTATCGCAGCAGTGCGGATTTGCCTTCGCCCGCCTCGGCGGTGAGGGCCAGTGCGCCGCTGCGACCGTGGCGCGCGGCGCGGAGCAGGGTTCCGATCTGCTGCACTTCGGGGAGGCGACCGTACAGCACATGCGACAACCTATGCACCGCGTGACGAATCGGCAAACTCGTTCCGCGCGGAAATCGGCCATCGGCGGCGACCCCTCCCATCAGGAGGGACGAATGTGATGGCGGGGTCCGTCGCTACCGGGTGTGCTGGCGGAGCACGTCGTATGCGCGCATCGCGTCTTCGGGAAAGACGAGGATGTGCAGTCGATTCCCGGCGGTCCGGTACCCGGTTCGATGCGCGCGACCGGTGGTGGCCCGCACCCCGTGGGCGTGCAGGAGTTGGCGGACGGTGCTGGCGGCCCGTTCGTCCGGGACGGTGGCGGCCCGCACCAGCAGCCCGAATTCGCCGCTGTCGTATTCGCGCCGCAACCATCCGATCATTGGTGTTCTCCCGCTGTCCCGCTCCGACTTCCGAGCCCGTCGCGTGTCGAGGATCTCACGGTCGCCGCCGGTTTCCGAGTGTGAGGGAGCAGACATTCACCGGATGCGCGTGACCCGATCCGAATTACGTTGGGAGGCATGCTCCACGGCCGGTCGGAGGAGTCAGCGCGGATCGGGGCGCTGCTGGACGGGGCTCGCGCGGGGTCGATATGAGGCGGCCGTGTGGCGCGGTGAGGCTCTTACGAACAGCCCGACGCGGGCTCGCTGGGGTGCGGGTTGGCGGGGCGGATAGGTTTTGGGGGTGCTGTACGGCCGGATGAGGGAAGAGCAGCGGATCGGGGCGGTGCTGTCCGAGGCCGGGCGGGGGCGAAGTGGGGTACTGGCGGTGGTCGCCGGGCCCGGGGAGGGGAAGTCGGCGCTCTTGGCGCGGGCGGTGGAGTTGGTGGGGCCGCAGTGGCGGATTCTGCGGTACACGGGTGTGGAGACCGAGGCCGAGTTGGCCTTCTCGGGGCTGGGGCAACTGCTGGAGCCCGCGCTGCCGCTGCGCGATTTGCTGCCGGAGCCGCAGTGTCTGGCTCTCGGCGGGGCGCTCGGGCTGGCGCATGCGGCGCATCCGGAACGCTTCCTGGTCGGGCTGGCCACGCTCTCACTGCTGGCGGAGCTGTCGGTGCAGGGCCCGGTACTGGTGCTGGTGGATGACGCGCAGTGGGTGGATCAACCCTCCATCGATGCCCTGCTGTTCACCGCCCGGCGACTCGAAAATGAGGGCGTGGCCATGCTCTTCGCGGGCCGCCCGGACTTCGCCGCACCGGGTCTGCCGCAGTTGGTGCCCGCACCGCTGGACACCGAGGCGGCGCTGGCGCTGCTGGCCGATCGAATGCCGCAGTTGCCCATGGAGATTCGGGATCGGGTGGTACAGGAGTCGGCGGGCAATCCGCTGGCGCTGCTGGATTTGCCCGGGATGAACCTGGATTCGCTGCCGGTGGGTCCGCTGGCGCTCTCGGATCGGCTGCTGTCGGGCTATCAGGGCCATATCGAGCATCTCTCGGCGGCGGCCCGGCTGGCACTGCTGGTCGCGGCCGCCGAGGCCGATGAGGATCTGGGTGTGGTACTGAAGGTGCTGGACGCCTTGGGAATCGGCGCGGAGCCACTCGCCGAGGCGGAGCACAGCACCATGATCACGGTGATCGGCCAGTCGGTGGCGTTCCGGCATCCGCTGCTGCGCGCGGCCGCCTATCGCTCGGCCACCGACGCGCAGCGCATCGCGGTGCACACCGCGCTGGCGCGGGCGTTGATCTCCGATCCCGATCGCTATGCCTGGCATCTGGCCGCCGCCACCGTCGGCGCGGACGAAAAGGCCGCCGCCGCACTGGAGGCCGCGGCCGAGCGGGCCTGTGTGCGTACCGGGCACGGGGCCGCGGCGACCGCCTGGGAGCGGTCCGCACAGCTCACCCCCGACCCCGTGGATCGCGCGCGCCGACTGGTGGCCGCCGTCGAAACCGCGGCGGACGCGGGCCAATTCGCGCGGGCGCGACGCCTGGCCGAACAGGCCCGCGAGCTCACCTGCGATGCGGTGCATCGGGCCCGGCTCGCCACCGTGCTCGCCCATATCGAGTTCGAGCACGGCTCCCCCGCCACCGCCCAGCGACTGCTGCAGCAGGGCGCGGCCGAGACCGCGCTGGCCGATCCGAAGCGGGCCGGGGAGATGCTGCTGGACGCGGGCCGGGTGGCCTGGACCATCGGCGATATGCCGGGTATGCGGACTTCCCGGGCCATGCTCGCGGAGCTGCCGTCCAGCCCGGATCGGGACAGATTCCTGGGCGCGTACGAGGGCACACTCGGCCTGATCGAGCCCGACCCGTCGGCGGGAATCACCCTGCTGCGCAGCAATCTCAGTGTGCCGGAGCAGATTCGACATCACGAACCGGCGGTGCGTTTCGTGCTGGCCACCCAGGCCATCGTGATCGGCGATATCGCGGTGGCGCGCGAAATCCTGGCGGATTTGAGCGAATTCTGTCGTATGCAGGGCAGATTGGGCTGGCTGGCCCCGGTCGAATTGTGGTTGAGCTCGGTGGAGTTCCTGGCGGGCCGCTTCCGGGACTCGGAGCTGCTCTCGACCGAGGGCAGGCGAATCGCCGAGAATACCGATCAGCCGATCCGAATCTTCCACGCCGACAGCAATCTCGCGGTACTCGCGGCGGTCAGGGGTGATGAGCGGCGCTGCCGCGAACTCGCCGACGTGGCCTTCGCCCAGCCCGATCTGACCTCCACGCACCGCGCCCAATTCGATTGGGCGCTGACGCTTTCGGACATGGGGGCGGGCCGCTACGCCACCGCCCTGGACCGGATGGACGAGCTGCTCGATATCTCCACGGCGCGGAATGCGCAGTGGCTCACGGTGCATGCCGATCGGGTGGAATGTGCGGTGCGCTTGAATCAGCCCGAGCGGGTGGCGGATTCGCTCGAGCGGCTGCGGCTGTGGTCGGCGGCGCTGGAGGCGCCCTGGGCGGAGGCCCTGTGGTCGCGCTGTCTCGGGTTGGTGCACGGTGATCCCGAATTCCTCATTCGCGCAATGGATCTGCATGCCAGGCAAACGCGCTGGTTCGATCGGGCCCGCACGGGTCTGCTCTACGGCGAGTGGTTGCGCCGCGAGCGCCGCACCGGGGACGCGCGCGCCGAATTGCGCGAAGCCCTGGATATTTTCGAACGATTGGGCGCGCACCCGTGGTCGCAGCGGGCTCGTGAGGAGTTGCGGGCCTCGGGCGCGGGTGCGATTCCGGAGGGTTCGCGCGGTCCGGCGGCCGACCTCACCCCGCAGGAGTTGCAGGTGGCGCGGCTGGCGGCCACCGGTGCGACCAATAAGGAGATCGGCGCCAGCCTGTTCCTATCGCCCAAAACCGTTGGCCACCACCTCTCCCGGATCTTCCGCAAGCTCGGGGTGTCGAGCCGCGTGGAGCTCGCCCGGCTGGAGTTGGACTGATCCGGCCGACGACATACCGGAACGGCTATACCTGTCCGATGTAGGGCTCACGGGTGGCGCGGCCGCCCTCGGACATCCCGGTGCGCCCGAGCGCGCCCTCGAAGTCGTTCCATCCCGGGGCTTCCCGCTCCCGCAGCAGCAGGTGCACCAGCACCGCTCCGACGGTCACCACGGCCGCGCCCGTCAGCAGCGTGGAGTGCATGGCATGGTCGAAGGCCATGGACGCGGTGGCGACCGGCCCGGTATCGCCGGTCCGGCCCGGCACGGTGAATCGATCGGCGGGCAGGCTGCCGAGTACGGCCACCCCGAGCGCCGCGCCCGCCTGCTGGATGGTGTCGTTGAGCGCGGAGCCGACGCCCGCGTCCTCGGCCGATACCGCACCCGTGAGGGTGACGACGGCCGCGGGCAGCGCCAGTCCGCCGCCCGCGCCGAGTACGCACAACGCCAGGATCAGAGCGCCGATGCCGTGTTCGGCGACCGTGACGAGCAATACCGATCCGCCTGCAAGCAGCAGCATTCCGGTCACGGTGAGCGACGTATCGCAGACCTTGACGCCGAGTCCCGCGCCGATTCCATTGCCCAACAGCGAGGCCAGCACCATCGGAACGAAGACCATTCCGGTCTGGGTCGGTGAGTAGCCGCGCACGAATTGCAGGTACTGGGTGAGAGTCAGCAGCACGCCGGCGGTGCCGAATGGCACCAGGATCAGTGCCAGGCCCGCGCCGCTGAAACCCCGCCCGCGGAACAGTTCGAGCGGCAGCATGGGCGCATCGGCATGCCGCTCCCAGGCGATGAATCCGGCCGAGCCGAGGGCGGCCGACAGCAGTAGCACGCCGGTGAGACCGCCGAATCCCCGCCGCTGCCATTCGATAATGGTGGCGACGATCGCCGTCATGGCGAGCACCGACAGCACCGCGCCGACCGGATCGGAACCGCGCCGCGCTCCGCGTGACTCCGGTATCAGCACCGACGCCGCGATGATGGCCGCCGCGGCGATCGGCACATTGGCGGAAAAGACCGCACCCCAGCCGAATTGGGAGATGAGCGCCCCGGCGAGCACCGGCCCGCAGATCAGTCCGAGCACCGAGACGCCGCCCCAGATCGCCATGGCCCGACGGCGCTCGCCGGTATCGAAGACGGTGATCAGAATGGCGAGCGAGCTCGGCAGGATGACGGCCGCACCGATCCCCATGGCCACCCGCGCCGCGATCAACTGCTCCGGGTTCGCCGCGAATGCGCCCGCCGACGACGCCGCACCGAAGAGCAGCAGCCCCATGATCAGGATCCGACGCCGCCCGAAGCGGTCGCCGAGACCACCGGTGGTGAGCAGCAGCCCGGCGAAGACCAGCGGGTACGAGTCCAGCACCCATTGGGTCCGCGCCGCGCCGGCGTGCAGATCCCGGGCCATATCCGGGACCGCGACCGTGAGCGCCGTATTGTCGACGACCAGCAGCATGGTGCTCAGAGACAGCACGAACAGGATGAGCCAGCGGCGTGGATCGCGCGGGGTGACGCCCTCCATCGGCCGAACCTCCCTCTCACGAAGCGCGGCACCGGAGACCTCGTGGGCGGTGTGCCGCAGCTTTGTACGTTAGGGATGCGCGGGTCGCGGGGGTATCGGGCAAATGCCTTAATCCGGCAGGTCAGTTTCGATTCCGGCGTGTACGGATCACAGCTGGGTCAGACCGAGCGCCAGCGAGCCCGCCGCGAAGGCGAGGAAGAGCAGTGGGAAGTAGATATTGTGGAGCACCCGGGTGTACAGGTGCACGGCGACGGCGCAGAGGAAGAACAGCGTGAGCCCGGCCGCCGCGGCGATCCCGAACGGGCGCGGACCCAGCAGTCCGGCGGTCAGCCCGAGCGCACCCGCGCCCTTGATGGCGCCCAGGTAGGGCAGCATCGCGCCGGGCACCCGCGCTTCGGCCATATTCTTCAGCACGCTCTCGGCCCGCCTGAAGTTGAGCACCGCCTCGGCGGCATTGGCCACGATGGCGATGAGGGTGACGACGACATAGACGGCGAACAATTGGATTTCCCTACCTCGGCGGTTGATTCCGGCTTGATTGCAAGCCTGGTGAATCCCGTCGAAACCCTCCAATACCTGTCTTCATAACCGATAGTTATGGAGGCGGCAGCGGTCGAATCCCGCTCGGGTGCCTGGGATTCCGGCCGCCTTCCCCGAAA
The DNA here is from genome assembly GCF_036327755.1 of Nocardia sp. NBC_01503. Lineage (NCBI taxonomy): Bacteria > Bacillati > Actinomycetota > Actinomycetes > Mycobacteriales > Nocardiaceae > Nocardia > Nocardia sp. NBC_01503. The sequence continues at coordinate 3,467,267 of NZ_CP109596.1, read as the reverse complement.
CCGGAACGCCCCCGGACGTCTCGGACGTCTCGGACGTCTCGGGGGCGTTCTGGTCTTGGTCGTGGACTACCCGGTGCGCGCGGGCAACAGATTGCCCAGGGCCTCGTCCAGGGTCGGGTAGCGGAAGCGGAATCCGCTGCGCCGCAACACTTGCGAGGTGGCGTGCCGTCCGGTCAGGCCGAGCGCCGGATCGGTGCGCAGCAAGACCGCGCCGATGGTGAGCGCCGCGGCCGGGGTCGGCGGCGACCAGGGACGGCGCAGCTGACGGCGCAGCGCGATCATCAGCTCCCGATTGCGCACCGGGAAGTCGGTCGCCGCCACCAGGATTCCGTTCGGCAACGTCACCGTCGGATCCAGCCCCAGCGCCGCGCGGACGATGCCCAGCCAGTCGTCCAGGTGAATCCAGCTGAACCACTGGGTGCCCGGGCCGACGCTGCCGCCGAGCCCGGCTTTGGTCAGCGCCACCAGACGTTTCATGGCGGGTGCGTCCGGATCGAGCACGATCGAGGTGCGCAGAATGGTCCAGTGCGCGGCATTGGCGCCCTCGAACGCCTCCTCCCACGGCTGCGCCACACCGGTCATCTGCGGCAGCCCGGGATCGGGTAGCGGAGTGCCTTCGGTACAACGGATTTCACCGGCATCGGCCCAGATGGCGGTGGTGCTGGCCTGCACCCAGTGGTCGATGGGCCGATCCAGGGTTTTGGACGCCTCCACCAGCGCGCGGGTGGAATCGACTCGGCTGTCGCGCAATTCGGCGATATTGCGGGCGGTGGGTCGGCAGTCGACGAGCTTGCCCGCCAGATTGATCACCGCGGTCGGCCCCGGATTGCGCAGTGCCGCAGCCCATTCGCCGCTGGTGCGGCCGTCCCATTCGAACTGGGCATACGGCAGCTCCGCGACCGCGCGGCGGGTGAGAATGCGCACCCGCTGACCACGGCAGGTGAGATCGGCGGCAAGGGTGCGCCCCAGCGCGCCGGTGCCGCCCGCGATCACGACGGTGAGCGCAGCCGCGGCGGGCCGCAGTCCGGCCAGCCGGGCCAGGCGCGCGAAGCAGGTGTGCGCATCGGTCTCCAGCAGCGTGCCGACCACCTTGCGTGCCACCGCGGCCGAGGCGCCGGTGAAGGTGAGCCGCTGCGAAACCTCGGTACCGCCGTCACGCGGGGTGAGCGTCCACCGGATGCGCATGGTGCCCGCGGGTTCGGGCTGTTCCACACCGATCTCGCGTTCGGGGACGTAGGTGGCGATGGTGAACGGTTTCGCGAAGCGCCCGTGTACCGCCTCGTTCGCACGCCCGCGCGGCAGATAGTCGCCGGTGCTGCCGACGCCCGGCGCACCGTGCAGGATCACGGAGGTGACGGCCGGATTCCACTCGGGCCACCGGGCCGGATCACCCAGTACGGCCCAGACCCGCTCGGGCGGGAGGGCGATCCATTGGCTGTACGTCGTTGTACGAGGCATGCCCCGACGCTATAACCGCTGGCGTCCGCCGGGAAGCGTGGGCTTGGTCGCATCGGGGGCGGGTCACGTATCGGGCGCGGACGGACCGCGATCCCGTGCCCGAGGGGCGGACGGTGTCGCCCGCGCCCCGTGCTCGCTACTTCCAGATCTCGGTGATCGGGGTGAGTTCGGCGGGCGCGGGTTCCGGAACGGCCGCGGGCGTGCGCGAGAAGCGCGGTGCGGGTGCGGGTTGCCGAATGCCGTCGATGTCGACCATGGAGCCGCGGGCGCGCAGGTGCTCGTCCCGTGCCGCCTCGGACCAACTGCGCACGGGGGTCACGCAGGCATCCACATCATCGAAGAGTTCACACCATCGATCCTGCGTCCTGGTGGCGAACTTATCGGTGAAGACCTTGCGCAGCACCTCCTGTCCGGCCGGATCCATCTGCTGCGGAAGCGATTCCGGATCCAGTTCGAGCACCCGCAGCAGTTCGGCGTAGAACTGCGGTTCGAACGCGCCGACCGCCATATACCTACCGTCGGCGGTGGCGTAGGTGTCGTACCAGGCCATTCCGGTATCGAGCAGATTGCTGCCGCGCTCATCGGACCAGACCCCGCCCTGATGCAGGCTGATGATCGAATGTGCCAGTGTGAGAACGCCGTCCACCATGGCGGCGTCCACCACCTGCCCCTGTCCGGAGCGCTGCCGCTCCAGCAGGGCCGACAGCACGCCGAGCACCAGGAAGACCGATCCGCCGCCGTAGTCACCGAGCAGGTTGATCGGCGGCACCGGCCGCTCACCCTTGCGGCCGATACCGTGCAGTGCGCCGGTGAGCCCGATGTAGTTGATATCGTGCCCGGCCCGGTCCGAGCGCGGACCCCGCTGACCCCATCCGGTCATGCGGCCGTAGACGATTCGCGGGTTTCGGGCGAGCACCTCGTCCGGTCCGAGCCCGAGCCGTTCGGCCACGCCCGGCCGGAAGCCCTCGATCAGCACGTCGGCCTTCTCGATGAGTGCGAGCACCTCGGCCACGGCCGCCGGATCCTTGAAATCGGCCGCCACGAAGGTGCGGCCGCGCATCTGCGCCCGCATGGGGCCGATCCCGGCCCGGTCGCCCGGGCGCTGCACCCGCACCACCTCCGCGCCCAGATCGGCCAGCATCATTCCGGCGTGTGGACCTGGTCCGATACTCGCCAATTCGACGACCCGAATCCCGTCCAGTGGCCCGCGCACCGCACCCACCGCCAACTACCCCCTACTGGTTCTCGAACGAATACCCTTGGAGTAGAACACGTTCCAGAAGGACCCGCCAGGTGCAGTTCGACAAATACGGTCAGGCCACGAAGCCGCGCTCCAGGATGGCCTCGGTGTCCACACCGGTCGGCAGGGTGCCGAAGGCGATACCCCAGTCACCGCCGAATCGGGTGGCGCAGAAGGCATCCGCGACCGCCGGGTGGCCGTATCGCACCAGCTGCGAACCCTGGAGCACCAGCGCCATCAGCTCGACCACACGGCGGGCGCGGTACTCGATATCGCTGAGATCGGTGAGCTCCTTACCGATTCGGTCGATGGCGGTGTCCAGGGCCGCGTTCGCACCGCGTGCCAGCGCGACCTCGTCGAAGTACGCCTGCACGGTCTCGGGCTGACGGGCCATGGCGCGCAACGCGTCCAGGGCCGCCACATTGCCCGAACCCTCCCAGATCGACATGAGCGGGGCCTCGCGGTACAGCCTCGGGAGACCGGACTCCTCGACATAACCGTTGCCGCCCAGGCATTCCAGGGCTTCGGCGGCGTGCGCGGGTGCGCGCTTGCACACCCAGTACTTGGTGATGGCCAGGGCCATGCGCCGGAACGCCGCCTCGGATTCGTCACCGGCGGCGGCGCGATCGGTGGCACCGGCCAGGCGCATCATGACGGTGGTGGCGGCATCGGATTCGACGATCAGATCGGCGAGCACATTGCGCATGGCGGGCTGGTCGATCAGGTTGGCCCCGAACGCCTTTCGATGCCGGGCGTGGTGCACGGCGTGGATGACGCCCGCGCGCATACCGGTGGCCGAACCGATCACACAGTCCAGGCGCGTCATATTGACCATTTCGATAATGGTCTTCACGCCCGCGCCCTCCGCGCCGACCAACCAGCCGATGGCGTTCTCGTACTCGATCTCGGAGGAGGCGTTGGACTTATTGCCCAGCTTGTCCTTGAGTCGTTGCAGCCGCAGGGTATTGCGCGAACCATCCGGCAGTACCCGCGGCAGCAGGAAGCAGGAGAGGCCGCCGGGGGCCTGCGCCAGGGTCAGGAACATATCCGACATGGGCGCCGAGGTGAACCACTTGTGCCCGACGATCCGGTACGTGCCGTCGGAAAGTGGTGTGGCGGTGGTGGTATTGGCGCGGACATCCGAACCGCCCTGCTTCTCGGTCATCGACATTCCGGCGATGAGACCGGCCTTGGCCGAAGGCTCGCGCAAGCCGTAGTCATAGACCCGCGAGGCGAGCAGCGGCTCGAACCGGGCGGACAATTCCGGATTGTGCCGCAGCGCGGGCACCACCGCGTAGGTCATGGAGATCGGGCACATATGCCCGGCATCGGCCAGACCCCAGGTGTAGAACTTGGCCGCACGCGCCACATGCGCGCCCGAGCGCTCATCCTGCCACGGTGAACCGTGCAGGCCATGTGTCACAGCGACATTCATCAGATCGTGCCAGTGCGGGTGGAACTCCACCTCGTCCACCCGATTGCCGAAACGGTCGTGGGTGTGCAGCACCGGCGGGTACGCGTTGGCCAGCCGCCCCCACTCCTGCGCCTCGAAACCGCCTGCGAGCGCACCGAGTTCACGCACCTCGGCCTCGGCCCAGCCCGCGCCCTCACGATGCAGCCCCTCGATGAGCGCGGGGTTGCGCGAATTGTCGAACGGCACGATATCCGGGACCTGATTGAACACATCATGGGTATGCATGCGGGGACTCCTTATTCCTGAGGCACGCCGAGCGCGCGCAGCGCGAAGGCGACGAGTTCGGGCACCACCGATTCACTCTCCAACTGTTCGGCGAGCGGGCCGACCAGCACCTCGCCGATGGCGCCGACCAGTGCGGTGGCGCTGGTGCGCGGATCCTGCGGCGGCAGTTGCCCACTGGCCACCCCATCGGCGATCGCGGTCTCGTAGATCTCCGCGAAGGCGCGCCGGAAGCGCAGCCGCTCGGCGTCGACGGCGGTGTCCACCGGCTCGGCGAGCAGTACATAGGCCAGTTTCGGGTTCTTGAGCGCGCGCCCGGCGAAGGTCTCCACCGCCGCGGTAACGCGCTCACGGGCGCTCTTGGGCCCTTCGGCCGAGTCGGTTACGGCCGGGGTGTCGCCGAGTCGCGCGGAGTCGGAGTCACCGGCGGCGGCGACCGCCGCCACCTCGCGGGTGACAACCTCACGGAAGACCGCGGTGACCAATTCGGCCTTGCCGCTGAAGGTTTTGTAGACGGTGCCGGTGGCCACACCCGCCTCGGCGGCGACCGCCGCCATGGAGAGCCCGGCATACCCGTCGCGGGAGAGCACGGCCATGGCGGCCCGCACGATCGAGCCGGCCTGGGCATCGAGGCGGGCCTGTACGGCGGGGGTTCTGCGGTAGGCCACGCAAGAAGTGAACCATTGATTCATTTCTTCGCGCAAGGCCCTTGTCCGCCCCGATTTACGGCGTATGGTCGAGCCCGTGAGCGTACGAGTCGAACGCAATGGCCCCGTGACCACCGTGATCCTGCATCGCCCCGAGGCGCGCAACGCGGTCGACGGACCCACCGCCCGCGCCCTGGCCGATGCCTTCCGCGACTTCGACGCCGACCCCGATGCGGCGGTCGCCGTGCTCTGGGGCGACGGCGGCACCTTCTGCGCGGGCGCGGACCTCAAGGGCCTCGGCACCGAACGCGCCAACCAGGTCACCGAGGACGGCGACGGCCCGATGGGGCCCACCCGGATGATCCTGTCCAAGCCGGTGATCGCGGCCGTCTCCGGCTACGCGGTGGCGGGCGGACTCGAGCTCGCACTCTGGTGCGATCTGCGAATCGCGGAGCAGGACAGCACCTTCGGCGTCTTCTGCCGCCGCTGGGGAGTACCGCTCATCGACGGCGGCACCGTGCGCCTGCCCCGCCTTATCGGCACCGGGCGCGCCATGGACCTGATTCTCACCGGCCGGGCCGTCGACGCCGCCGAAGCGCTCCAGATCGGCCTGATCACCCGGGTGGTCCCGAACGGCGAATCCCGCCGCGCCGCAGAGGAACTCGCCCGCCAATTGGCCGCACTGCCGCAGACCTGCCTGCGCTCGGACCGCATGTCCGTACTGGAGCAGGACGGCCTCGACGAGCCCACCGCCATCACCAATGAACTGCACCACGGATTGAAGGCGCTCGCCGACGGCGCACTGGACGGCGCCCAGCGCTTCGCCTCCGGCGCGGGCCGCCACGGCCAGCCCAGCTGACCCCTGGCCCGCCGACCGCACGGGTTCACAGCCCGGGCCGGTACGCTGCCGTGCGATGAATCGGCTGAGCGTGGTGGACGAAATGTTCCTGCGCGCGCATCGGGGTATGGGTACCCCGATCGCGTTGCAGGGGCTCTGGCGTACCGCCGATCCGGTCGATCGGGAACTACTGGACCGGATTCACGAAGCCCTGCGGGTGGGTCCGCTGGGGCGGCGCGTGGTGCGCACCCGGGTCCCCGGAGCCCGGCCACGCTGGCAGGCCACCGGGTGGGCACATCCAGCGGCGGTGACCGATCGGGCGATTCCCACTGCGGCACTGCTGGATTGGGCCGATGCCCAGGGCGAAAACCTCGACCCGGAGATCGGACCGGGTTGGCGGCTCTCGGCGACCGAACTAGCCGAGGGCGGCTGTGTCATGTCGCTGACCTGTTCGCACGCCCTGGCGGACGGCCGGGCGCTCACCCTCGCCATCGATCACGCGCTGACCGGCACCCCCTTGGCGGCATCCGTTGCCGGACATACCGATTGGGCCGACGCGCGCAAGCAATGGGCCACCGTGATCGGCGGCACCGCGCGCGCCCTGCGCCGGGGACTGCCACCGCGACCGGTCCCACCCGATGATCGAAAGATGCTGCCCACCAACACAATCTCCGGCGCGGTGACCCGCAGCGCGATAATCCAGGTCTCCGCACTGGAGTGGAACCGGGTGGCGGTGGCCAATGACGGCACCGCCAACAGTCTCTTCGTCCAACTCATTGCGAATATGCTGTGGGACAGCGGATTCCAGGAATCGACCATTGCCGCCAGCCTGCCGGTCGATACCCGCGACGAACCGCGCGTCGACAATGACATGGCCATGACGGAGATAGCCATCACCCGGAGCGACACCCCGTCCACCCTGCGCCGCAGGGCCCGCGCCGCCTACGAACATCGCATGACCAGCCCCGGCGGCATTCCGGAGGAGCTTTTGCAGGTCATCCCCGATCGCTGGGCCGCCGCCCTGGCCAAGGGCGCGGGCGAGCGAGACATCCTGTGCTCCAATATCGGAACCCTGCCGGACTCACTGCTCTCGCTCGGACCGCATCCGTGCACCGGGGTCGCGGCGCGCGCCATCCACCCCGGCCTGCGCCCGGATCAACTGCCGCGCACCAGAATCTCCGGATACCTCACCCGCATCGCCGACAACTACACCCTTTCCGTGGTAAGCCTCGACCCCGACGTCGCGCAATCCCCATCCGCCCTCGCCGAGAAAGCATTGGCCGACCTGGGATTGCGTGGAACGTTCTGGTAACCCGACCCCGTCATCCCGGCATGGTCTCGGCCGGGATCCACACCCGCAGTGCTCCAACGAGCTTCGATGGATCCCGGCCAAACGCGCACCGGGATGACGAGGGGTGCCGGGCAGGCGATCAGGCGCCCGCGACCACGGTCTCCGAGTAGCGCGCCCGAACGTGTTCGGGCACTTCGACTCCCGATTCGAGGTCAGTGGAGGAGATGGGAGCATCCCAGATCTGACGCAGCGGGAGTACACCCGCCCAGGTGCCGCCCGCTTCGATATCGGATTCGTCATCGCGCGGGCCGCCCGTGCGCATCTTCACCGAGGCTTCGGTGAGGTCGAGGGCGAGCACCATGGTGGCCGCCATCTCCTTCTTGTTCGGCGACCGAACGGCATCCCAGGACCCGGGTGCCACATGCTCCACAATCACCCGGAGGCCGTGCATGCGCTCGTCGGGATCGGTGAGCTCCACCGGCCTGGCGTGGATTACGGCCGAACGATAGTTCATCGAGAAGTGCATGGCGGAGCGGGCGTAGACCACACCGTCGAGGTGGGTGACCGCCACCGAGACCGCACCGGTCATGGCGGCGCGCAGGTTGCCCGCGCCGGTGGAGCCGTGCAGGTAGAGGGTGTCGCCGTCGCGTCCGTAGGTGGTGGGGATGACGACCGGGCTGCCGCCGAGAACGACGCCGAGGTGGCAGAGGAGTCCGGCATCGAGGACCGCGTCCAGTTCGGCGCGGTCGGTGGCTCCCCGCTCCTTGGAGCGGGTGAGCGCGCTACGGGGCGTGGGTGACAATGGGGTCCGGGTCGCTTGCTCGGTCATATGACCAGCATTGCGCGCGCAGTGGCATTGCTGAATAGCCAATTCGCCGCAAGATCGAAGGACCACTTGCTCGGGGGAGATTTCGTGCCGTTCACGCTCGCGCACCCGGCCGCGGCGCTGCCGCTGGCCCGCAGGCTATGGCTTCCCGGCCTGGTCGCGGGCAGTATCGCACCGGATACTCCGTACTATCTGCCGACGGGCGTCAACGGTGAGCTGACGCATTCGATGCTCGGACTGCCGGTCGATCTGGCGCTGGGAGTGGCCCTACTCGCGCTCGGATGCGTACTCCACCGACCGGCCCTGGCCCTGCTCGGCAAATCGGCTACCCCGCCCAGAACCAGTTGGTGGCGCGGGGCGGCGGCCATCGCGGTCGGCGCGCTGACACATCTGGCCTGGGACGCGTTCACCCATACCGATGGTGCGGCGGTACGACATTGGGGACTGATGCGCGAGTCGGTGGCGGGACCGCATCGCGTGTACAACGTGATCGGGTATCTCTCCTCCCTCGGCGGTCTGCTGGTCCTGGGCTGGTTCGGCGCGCGCCGGTATCGCCGCGCGGAGCCCGGTCCACCGGTGCCGCAACGGAACTGGGTCCTCGGCGGGCTCGTACTCGCCGCCTCGGCCGGAGCACTGATCGCCGGTACCGATCCGATTGTCGAGGTCAGCCTCTATGACTGCGTCCGACACCTGCTCGTCGCCGCAATACAAAGTGCCGCCATTGTTTTCATCGCATGGGCGCTGGCGAACAGCCTCCGCCGGCGCTCCGGCTGACAACCCGCACAGGGCAGGCTAAGGTAACCCCCGCGTCCATAAACGCTGCAAATCAATACGTTTCGGGTATCAATGGGGGATCGTTGATCGGCAAGATCGTCGCGGCAGCTCTCACCTCTGCCGCGCTGTTGACCACGGCCGCGGGCCTGTCCACCGCCGCACCACTGGGCGCGACCATGCTCCCGCAGCCGACCGGCCAATTCCAGGTCGGCACAACGACTCTGCATCTGGTCGACGCGGGCCGCCCCGATCCCTTCCGGCCGACCCGCCCGCGTGAGCTCATGGTCTCGGTGTTCTATCCCGCGACGGCCACCGAACTGTTCCCTCGTGCGCACTATGTCTCCACGGTGCTGGTTCCGGAGATTCAGCGGCAACTCGGCATCGAATTGCCTGGGCTGCTGACCAATTCGTACGCCGACGCACCCGTGATCCCGGATGGCCGATTTCCGGTGGTGCTGTACACCCCGGGGGCCGGAGTGTCCAGATTGCTGGGCACCGGCCTGGCCGAGGACCTCGCCAGTCGCGGGTACATCGTGGTCGCCATGGATCACACCTATGAGGGTCCGGCGGTGGAGTTCCCGGGCGGGCGCGTGGCCACGGCCGCCCCCATGCCCGAGGGTTTCGTGCCGTCGATCCGCAAGAAGTTCATCGCCGCCCGCCTGCTCGATATCGAGTTCGTACTCGACATGCTCACCGGACTGGCGGGCGGCACCAATCCCGATGCCGAGAACCGTTGGCTGCCGGTCGGTCTCGCGGACGCACTGGATCTGGACCGAGTCGGTATCGTCGGCCATTCCTCCGGAGGTTACGCCGCTGTCGAGGCCATGCACGATGACCGGCGCATAGATGCGGCGGTCGATCTCGACGGTCAGATCGGGGTGGACGAGGAGTTCGGCCGGGCCGCCGTCGAGGGTGTCGATCGACCGGTGCTGGTGCTGACCAGCCGCCAGATCGAGGAGGTGGGCGATGCGAATCCGTCCCTCGACGCCTTCTTCGCACACGGCACCGGCTGGAAACATCAACTCACCATGGGCAATTCGGCGCATTACGACTTCACCGATATGCCGTCGCTGGTGCCCGATGCCGTGCGACCCGCCGCCGAGACCTACTTCGGCCCCATCGCCGCCCCGCGTGCCGCCGCGCTGACGGACAGCTATGTGGCGGCGCTCTTCGACAAGTTCCTGCGCGATGATCCGAACACCCCGCTCGATCGCCCCGGCGCGGATCCGGAAATCACCACCCTGCGCTGACCGATACCGCCCGTCGCGAGTGGCAGGCTGTAGTGGCCCGAATTCCGGATCTAGGGAAGGCCACTTCGGTGACAGACGGCGGCAAAAACTGGGCAGTGGTGGTGGACGATCTGCCGCTGGTGATCGACCGCGACTCGAGCGTGCCGCTGGCGGTCCAGGTGGCGGATGGTTTACGCGGCGCCGCGACCACCGGCGCACTGCGCGGCGGGGATCGCCTGCCGTCCTCGCGCGAACTGGCGGCCCGGCTCGGCGTGAGCCGAACCGTGGTCACCGCCGCCTACGACCAGCTGCATGCCGAGGGCTGGCTCAGCGGGCGGCACGGGTCCGGTACCTATCTGACGGCCTCACCGGTGCCGGTGGCGGCGCAGGCCGCCACCACCCCGCGCGCCGATCCGGCGGTCGGCCTGCTGGATCTGGGCACGGGCGCACCGTGTATCGAGGTGATCGATCGAACGGCCTGGCGACGCGCCTGGCGCGCGGTATCGGATCGAAATCCCCTGGTGCGCAAGGAACGAGCCGGTGAACCCGACTATCGGGCAGCGGTGGCCGAACACCTGCTGCGCCATCGCGGGCTCGGTCCGGGCAGCGGCAGCGTGGCGCTCGCCACCGCCGGAACCAGTACGGCGGTAAGCGAACTCGCTGCGACCCTGCTGCGCCCCGGCGATGTCGCCGCCATCGAGGACCCCGGATATTCGCGCGCCGCCGGAGCCTTCCATGCCGCGGGCGTACGCCTGGTCCCGGTTCCGGTGGATGCCGACGGCCTGCGCGTCGACCAGCTGCCCTTGGACACCAAAATGGTGTATTGCACTCCCGCACATCAGTTTCCGCTCGGCGCGCGAATGCCAGCGGCCCGCCGGATCGAGCTGATCGAATTCGCCCGCCGCACCGGAGCTCTCATCATCGAGGACGACTACGACGGCGAATTACGTTACGACACCGCACCTTTGCCACTGCTCGCGGCGCTCGCGCCCGAACTCGTGGTCCACCTGGGCACCACCAGCAAGATCCTCTCCCCCACCCTCGGCGTGGGCTGGATGGTGGCCGCCCCGGCGGTGACCGACGCGGTGCTGACCTATCGCGAACTCACCGGCACCGGTCCCGCCCCCGCCGGTCAGCAGGTGGTGGCCGAGCTGGCCCGCCATGGCGATCTGGCCCGGCACCTGCGCCGACTGCGCCGGGAGATGCCGCTGCGCCGCACCCTGGTCGTCGAGGAGCTGCTCCGGCGCGGTCTGACCGTGCGCGGCGATGATGCGGGCTCGCACCTGTTCATACCGCTGGCCTCGGCCGCCCAGGAGGAGGCCGCCATTGCCGCGGCGGCCACGGCCGGGGTCTACCTCGACGGTCTGGGCCGGTACACCCGCGGCCCCCGACACACCTTCGGGATAGCGCTCGGTTATGCCGCCCTGTCCAGGGCGGACCTGCCGGTCGCGGTGCGCTCGGCCGGAGATGCCTTGGCACGGGTCGTACAGTGGACGCCATGAGCGAACAGGACATTCTCGCGCGCATCAAAACCCTGGTGGATCGTGAGCACGAGCTGCGTACCCAGAGCACGCAGGGCGAGATCGATCCCGAGGCCGAACGCCGTCAGCTCGCCGAGCTCGAGGTCGCCCTCGACCAGTGCTGGGACCTGCTGCGTCAGCGTCGCGCCCGGCTGGATCAGGGCCGTAATCCGGAGGAGGCGCAGGCCAGCTCCGCCCGTCAGGTCGAGGGCTACCTGCAGTAATTCCGCGACAACTTCCTCGTCAGGGCGGCCGGATTTATCGAACGGCACGCCCGTACCCACCGCTACCATCGGTTGATGGTGGCAACGATAGACATCACGACCGGGGACGGGATCGTCCGCGGTTCCCAGGGCCGCCGCGTTTCGCGCTGGCGGTCCATTCCCTTCGCCGCGCCCCCGGTGGGCGAGCTGCGCTTCCGGGCGCCGCAGCCGGTGCAACCGTGGAGCGGGGTGCGCGATGCCACCGAATTCGGTTTCGCCGCAATGCAGCACCGGCGTGGAGCACAACTGGGTCCGCGGCGACAGCAGCCCACCGGTGAGGATTGTCTGACCCTCAATATCACCGCACCCAACACCACATCCGCTACGCCGCGACCGGTGATGGTCTTCATTCACGGCGGCGGCTACTTCATCGGCACCTCCGCGCTCGGCCTGTACTCGGGCGCGCGGCTGGCACTGCGCGGTGATGTGATCGTGGTGTCGATGAACTATCGGCTGGGCGCGTTCGGCTACGTCGACTTCAGCGAATTCTCCACGCCCACACATCGATTCGAGACCAACCTGGGTCTGCGCGATCAGGTGGCGGCACTGGAGTGGGTGCGCCGCAATATCGCCGCGTTCGGCGGCGATCCGAACAATGTCACCATCTTCGGCGAATCCGCCGGTGCGCACGCGGTGCTGGCGCTCATGGCCGCACCCGCCGCGGCCGGACTGTTCCATCGGGGTATCGCACAGAGTCCGCCCGCGGATTGGGGGCCGTCACACGCCGATGCCCGGCTCTTCGCGCGGCGCTGCCTGGACAAACTGGGCGCGAAGCCCGGCGACGAGGCGAATACGCTGCTCACCGCGCGCTCCAATGACATTCGGCGCGCGGTGGATCGCGCGGTCAATGACGTCATGCACCATCAGCCCGGCCTCTTCCCCGCCGCCCCGCAGATCGACGGCGATTTCCTGCCGAAGCCGATTGTCGAGGCGTTCGCGGACGGCAGCGCGCATCGGGTACCGCTGATCATCGGCACCAATCGCGATGAGGGCACGCTGTTCGTACGCTTCGACGACACCCTGCCCACCACCCCCGAACGCATTCGCTGGGCGTTGAAGCAGGCGGGCGATGACGCCGAAGCCCGGGTGACCGCGGCCTATCCCGGCTTCCCGGACCGCAAGACCACGGTGCGCATGGGCGGGGACTACACCTTCTGGCGGCCTTCGCTGGCGGTGATGGAGGGGCACAGCCGGTACGCGCCGACCTATGCCTATCGTTTCGACTTCGCCCCGCGCGCGGTCCAGCTCGCGGGTTTCGGCGCGACGCACGCACTGGATCTGATCCCGGTCTTCGGCGCCACCGCCACACCGGTGGGCCGGGCGCTCACCGCCGCGGGCGGGCAGCGCGGGTTCCGGGCGGTATCACGACAGTTCCAGGACAATTGGCTGGCCTTCGCGCGCACCGGCGCACCGCTGTCGAATTGGCCCGCGTACACCGAGGAGCGGCGCTCGACCATGATCATCGACTACCCGTCCCGGGTGGAGAACGATCCGGAGAGGGCGAAACGCCTGGCCTGGCAGGGAGTTCACCCACCCGCGCTGGTGTAGCCGCACGCACCCCGCGGCGAGATCGGCGAATCTACTTGAGCAGTCGTGACATCCGGCGATCGGCGAGGATCTTGCCGCCGGTCTGACAGGTCGCGCAGTACTGGAAGGACTTGTCCGCGAAGGCGACTTCGCGCACGGTGTCCCCGCACACCGGGCACGGCATGCCGGTGCGCCCGTGCACCTGCATACCGGATCGCTTCTCCCCCTTGAGCCGAGCCGCGTCCTGCCCGACCGAGCGCGCGATGGCATCGGCGAGTATCTCGCGCATGGTGGCGTACAGCCGCGCCACCTGCTCCTGATCCAGGGTCGAGGAGTTCGCGAACGGCGAGAGCTTGGCGGTATGCAGTATCTCGTCCGAGTAGGCGTTGCCGATCCCCGCGATCAGGGTCTGATCGGTGAGCGAGTTCTTGATCCGCTGTGTGGTGCCCTTCAGGATCTCCGCGAACTCCGGCTCGCCGACGACCATGGCATCGGGTCCGAGCCGCGCGATGCTCGGCACCAGTTGGGGATCGGAAACGATCCACACCGCCAGCCGTTTCTTGGTCCCGGCCTCGGTGAGATCGAAGGCGGGCGTATCCCCCTCCGGGGTGAAGAAATGCACCCGCAGCGCCAGCGGACCCTTACCCGGTTTCGGCGGTGTCGCCGACGGGTCGTCGAGCCAGCGCAGCCATCCGCCCCGGGACAGATGCGTGATCAACCACAGCCCGTCACAGTTCAATCCGAGGTGTTTGCCCCAATGCCCCGCCCCCGTGACATCGCGCCCCGAGAGCGCGGTCGCCGGTGGATCGAAGGTCTTGAGCACACTCAGCGCCGCCACATCGACCCGGCCGACCACCGCACCCACCGCATGCGCGCTCAAGAACTGCTCGAGCGCCACAATTTCGGGTAATTCAGGCACTCCCGCAGCCTACCGACCACCCCTGACAAGCGCGACCAGCCACGACGCGCCGATTCAGTGCGCAGCGTCCCGGCTCGCCGCGTCCAGGAGTGAGTCGAGCAGGCCCGGAAAGCGCTCGTCGAGATCTTCACGGCGCAGAGATTGGAAGGTTTCGCGGCCGCTGGGGCGCTGCCAGATCAGACCGGCGTCGCGCAGTACGCGGTAGTGGTGGGTGAGGTTGGACTTGGGGACGCCCTGCACGATCGATCCACAGGTGTGTTCACCACCGTCACCCAGGGCCCGCAGGATTTGCAGGCGGAGCGGATTGCCTACGGCGGCAAGCACGTTCGCCAGCTGGATCTGATCCCGCTCGGGATGTGCCGTGAACATGACCCCAGGATAGCTGCACTGTTGACAAACAGTCGAACTGTACGTAAGTCTTTGAACAATTAAACATAGGAGGTACGGCCATGCAGGACAACGGTTCCCGATTCGACGACAAGATCGCACTCATCACCGGCGGGAGCAGCGGCATGGGATTGGCCACCGCCCGGCGACTGCTGGACGAGGGCGCATCGGTCGTCATCACCGGTCGAGATCGAGCTCGGCTCGACGCGGCCGTCAAGGAGTTGGACGGCGGCGATCGAGTGCTCGCGGTCGCGGGTGACGCGGCGCACCTCGCGGATCTCGACGCACTGGTCGCCGCCATCGAGAATCGCTTCGGCCGCCTGGATGTGGTCTTCGCGAATGCCGGTATCGGTGCGTTCCAAGCCTTCACCGATGTGACCGAGGCCGAATACCACCGGGTGCTGGACATCAACTTCAAGAGCGTCTTCTTCACCATCCAGAAGACGCTGCCGCTGGTGCGCGATCACGGCGCGATCGTGATCAACGCGTCCTTCGCCCTGCATCGCGGCAGTCCGGGCGCGGCGCTCTACTCGGCGACCAAAGCGGCCGTACACAATCTGGCCCGCACCCTCGCCGCGGAGCTCGCCCCGCGCGGCATCCGGGTCAACTCGGTCAGCCCCGGCTACACCTCGACCCCGGCCTTCCATGCCGAGACCTCGCCCGAAATCCGGGCTGCCGCAGCCGCTTCCACCCTCGCGTCCCGAGTCGGCAGCGCCGAGGAGGTCGCCGCGGCCGTGGCATTCCTGACCTCAGGCGAAGCGGGCTATATCAATGCCCAGGACCTACTGGTCGACGGCGGCATGACCACCGCCACTCCCGCACAACAGGTCTGACTCGATCACAAGCCGGGGCGCAGCAGGTAGATGTCCATGATCCAGCCCTTGGCTTCGCGCAGGGCCGCGCGGCGACGGGTGATGCGGGACTCCACGATTCGCAGCGGACCTTCGATAACGGCCTCATCGGGCATACCCAGGTACGCGCCCCACCAGATGTAGACGTCATCGCCGGGGACCTGTGTGAAGGAGCAGTCGCCGTCCAGCATCACCAGCGTGGATTGCCCTGCGGCCAAACCCTCTTCGCGCAGGCGGCGGCCGGTGGTGATGTGCACGGGTTCACCGATTTCGTGCAGCACCATGCGATGCGCGGCGGCGAGCGCCTGCACGCTGGTGATGCCCGGAATCACCTCGTAGTCGAAGCCGACGCGCCCGCGCTCGAGAACGCGCTCGACCACGCGCAGGGTGCTGTCGTACAGCGAGGGATCGCCCCACACCAGGATCGCGCCCACGCCTTCGGTTTCCGCGAACGCCTGCTCCAACAGTGCGGCCCGCGCCTCGTGCCAATCCTCGACCACACCCCGGTACGCGGCATCGGCTCCGGTGGCCGGGACGCTCCGATCGCGTGGCGGATCGAGCACCTCGACCACCCGGTGCGGTTGTTCGGCGTGCTCGGCCAGGATGGTCGCGCGGACGTCGACCAGCTCCTGCTTCTCGGCACCCTTGCCGATCAGGAAGAACACGTCGGTCCGGCGCATGGCCTTGACGGCCTGCACCGTCACCTGGTCCGGATCACCGGCTCCGATTCCGATCACATAGAGCTTTCGCACAGCGCCACAGCATGCCAGGCCGGAAGGGTGCCGCAGCGCGGGGCGGGTGGGTGCGTAAGCTTGCCAGGCGTGGATACCGCCCCTCGAGACCCCCAGAGCCAGGCCCCGCGCGACACTCAGTACGAGGATCTGCTGAGGCTGGTGCTGGAGTCGGGCACCCCGAAGGCGGATCGCACGGGTACCGGTACCCGCAGCATCTTCGGACATCAACTGCGCTATGACCTGTCGCAGGGCTTTCCGCTGATCACCACCAAGAAGGTGCATCTCAAGTCGATCGTCTACGAGTTGCTGTGGTTCCTGCGCGGCGATTCGAATGTGAAGTGGCTGCAGGAGCACGGGGTCACCATCTGGGACGAATGGGCCGACGCCAATGGCGATCTGGGTCCGGTCTACGGCGCGCAGTGGCGGTCCTGGCCGAGTCTGGACGGCACCCATATCGATCAGATCTCGCAGGTGCTGCAGACGCTGCGCACCGATCCGGATTCGCGGCGCATGATCGTGTCGGCCTGGAATGTGGCCGAATTGAATCGGATGGCGCTCGCACCGTGCCATGCCTTCTTCCAGTTCTATGTGGCGGACGGCAAACTCTCCTGCCAGCTGTATCAGCGCAGTGCGGATCTGTTCCTGGGTGTGCCGTTCAATATCGCGAGCTATGCGCTGCTGACACAGATGGTGGCGCAGCAGACCGAGCTACTGCCCGGCGATTTCATCTGGACCGGTGGCGACGTGCATATCTACGACAATCATGTGGCGCAGGTGCGCGAACAGCTGACGCGTGCGCCGTATCCGTTCCCGAAGTTGAATCTGCGCCCCGCGCCGACACTCTTCGATTACGTGTACGAGGATGTGGAAATCCAGGATTACCAGCATCATCCGGCGATCAAGGCCGCGGTGGCGGTGTGAGCGGTCAGGCCCCGGAGGCGGCAGCCCGCGTAACCACGCAGGGCCCCGATCACACCGAATTGGCGACAGCGTGAGAACCATCGGGCTGATCTGGGCCCAGACCCCGGACGGGGTGATCGGTTTGGACAATGCCATTCCCTGGCGCGTGCCCGAGGATATGGCGCATTTCAAAGAGGTCACCTGGGGCCATCCGGTGGTGATGGGCAGGCGCACCTGGGATTCACTGCCCGCGCGCTTCCGTCCGCTGGAGGGCCGTCGCAATATCGTGGTGACCCGGCAGGCGGACTGGTCCGCCGAGGGGGCCGAACGGGCGAGCTCGGTCGAGGAGGCCCTCGAACTGAGCGGCACCGGAACGGTCTGGGTCGCGGGTGGTGGTGAGATCTACCGCGCCGCAATGCCGTTCGCCACCGAGCTGATGGTCACCGAGGTGGACTCCGATGTCGCCGGCGATTGCTATGCCGCACCCATCGGCCCGGAGTGGACCGCCGATGAGGATCCGTGGCGAGAGTCCGCGAAGGGTCTGCGCTTCCGCTTCCGTCGTTATCTGCGTGAACCCCGATAACGCGAAGATTCCACTCCGGTAATTCCTGCGAACGAACGGCCCAATCTGCCGGTCGCCCAGTAAGTAGTCCGGCATACTCACGGATACTCCGGCGAAAGGCAGTCCATGGACAAGAAGTCGCTGACCGCGGTCGCCCGCCAGCAGCTCAAGCTGGCCGCGACCGCATCGAGCGGACGTAGTTCGCTCACCATCTACGGCGGGCACGCGCACAGCCTGCGCCAGACGGTGATCGCCATGACCGCGGGGCAGTCCCTCGCCGAGCACGAGAACTCGGGCGAGGCCACCATGGTCGTGCTCAGTGGTGTGCTGGCTCTCATCAGCGGAACCAATGAATGGAAGGGATCCGCCGGTGACCTGCTGGTGATCCCGAACGCGCGGCACAGTGTGAAGGCCATCGACGATGTGGCCTTCCTGCTCACCGTCGCGAAATAGCGGACACGGGGCTACCGGCCGACCGGTCTGACCAGTGTCCGTTCTAGGCTGGACCGCATGGGTGAGCCGCAGCCGATTCTCGACCCGCTTACGCCCGCCGCGATCTTCCTCGTCGCGACCATCGATGAGGGCGGCGAGGCGGTGGTACGCGATCTACTGGCGGATCTGCCTGGATTACGCCGATCCGTCGGCTTCCGGATACCGGGGGCGGGGCTCGACTGCATCGCGAGCATCGGTTCCGCCGCCTGGGATCGCCTCTTCGCGGGTGCGAAACCTGTTGAACTGCACGAGTTCCCGTCCTACATCGGGGAGCGGCATCAGGCCCCCGCGACCCCGGGCGACCTGCTCTTCCACATCAAGTCACAGAACCAGGACGCCTGCTTCGAATTGGCGATGACGCTGGCCGAACGACTGGCCGGGGCCGCCACCATTGTCGATCAAACCGTCGGTTTCCGGTATTTCGAGCAGCGCGATCTACTCGGCTTCGTCGACGGCACCGAGAATCCCGCGGGCGCGCTCGCGGTCTCGGCGGCATTGGTCGGCGACGAAGACGCCGAATTCGCCGGTGGCAGTTATGTGATCGTGCAGAAGTATCTGCACAACCTGGGTGATTGGAAGGCGCTCTCGATCGAGGAGCAGCAGCGCGTGATCGGGCGCACCAAGCTCGACGACTTCGAGCTCTCCGACGCCGACAAGCCCGCCAATTCCCATGTGGCCGTGAATGACCAGGACGACAACGGCACCATCCTGCGCGCCAATATGCCCTTCGGCAGCGTCAAGGACGGCGAGTTCGGCACCTACTATGTCGCGTACTCGGCCACGCCCGCGGTCACCGAGGTGATGCTCGAGCGCATGTTCCTCGGTACCGACGAAGCGGCCTACGACCGCATCCTGGATTTCTCCACGGCCGTCACCGGCACCTCGTTCTTCGCCCCGCCCCTGGGGTTCTTCGACGCGCTGCCGGACGCACCCGCGCCGGCGGCCGCGCAAGTTCGGGAATCTCCGGCAACCAATGGTGTTGTCTCCCACGATGGTTCCCTCGGAATCGGCACGTTGAAAAGGAGTTAGAGCATGAACAACCTCCACCGGGAACTCGCGCCGATCACCTCCGCCGCCTGGACGGCGATCGAGGAGGAGGCGACCCGAACCTTCAAGCGGCACATCGCCGGTCGGCGCGTGGTCGATGTCTCCGGACCGCACGGCGCGGACTACTCCGCGGTGGGTGTGGGCCGCACCGCGCCCATCACCTCCCCCGGTGACGGGGTGCAGGCGCGCCAGCGCGTGGTGGTGCCGCTGGTGGAGCTGCGGGTGCCGTTCAGCCTGTCCCGCGATGAGCTCGACAATGTGGAGCGCGGGGCCAAGGACACCGATCTGGACGCGGTGAAGGAGGCGGCCAAGAAGGTCGCGTTCGCCGAGGACCGGGCGCTGTTCGAGGGGTATCCGGCCGCGGGGATCGTCGGTATCCGCGCGAGCACCTCATCCGAACCGGTGAAGCTGCCGGGCGATCCGAAGCTGGCTCCCGAGGCCGTCACCCAGGCCCTGAGCAAGCTGCGGCTGGCGGGCGTGGACGGACCGTACTCGGTGCTGCTCTCCGCCGATCTGTACACCGCGGTCAGCGAGACCTCCGATCACGGACATCCGATCCGGACCCATATCGAGCGGCTGATCGACGGCGAGATCATCTGGGCCCCGGCCATCGACGGCGCATTCGTGCTCTCCACCCGCGGTGGGGATTTCGACCTGCAGATCGGCCAGGATCTCTCCATCGGCTATCTCTCGCACGATGCCGAATCCGTCCAGCTGTACTTCCAGGAGTCGCTGACCTTCCTGGTCTACACCGCCGAGGCGGCCGTCGCCCTGGAGGCGTGAGCCGTACGCCGCGAAAGCACCGGCCCCGTACGCACACTGCGCGCGGGGCCGTCTTGCGGGTACGGTGACGCGCAGCACAGAAGCGGGAGGCGATGTTCGATGGTGCGCGCGGGATGACGATGGTGCGGGCCGGTGTGGTGCCGGGGCGGCGGGCCGCCTGGTACGGCGTGGCCGCGGTGTTGGTTACGGCGGCGATCTGCGGTGGCATGGTCGGGGCCTTCGGGGTGAATCGGGTGTTCACCGGATTGCTGCTCGGGATCGCGGCGGGGATCGCCCTGTTGTTTCTGCTGTTCGGGCGCGATGGCGTGGTGTTGACCGAGGATTCGATTGTGCGGCGAACCCCTTGGGGCGCCGAGACTCTCGCCTGGGATCGGGTGGTGGCCGGTCGGTTCGCGCTCGATGAGCAGGCGCGCTGGTCGCTGGCGCTGGATCTCAATGGCGGTCAGGAGCCGCACGGCGAGTTGGTGCTGCTCTCCATCCCGCCGGTGGTCAAGCCCATCGCGAACGCCTACGACATGCGTAAACGTGAGCAGGTCAATGAGATTCGCGGCATGCTGCGCGGTAAGCGGATTCCGGTGACCGTACTCCCGGAGATCGCCGATGCGCTCACCCGGCACTGGCGACTGGCCCCGCCGACGCATGGTGACACCGCTCGGTAGGGTCGAGGCCGTGATTCGCACAGCGGCTCTGGCGCATATCCGGGATCGTCGTCTGCTGCAGACCAGGTCCACCGGCAAAGATGTCTTCTATATGGCCGGCGGCAAGATCGATCCGGGTGAGACCCCGGTTTCGGCGCTGCACCGCGAGATTCGCGAGGAGCTCGGCGTGGACACCGTCGAGGTGGCCGAACTCGGCGTCTTCGAGGCGGAGGCGTACGGCCACGCGCCCGGCACTCGGCTGCATATGACCTGTTTCCTCGGTGAGCTCGCCGATGAGCCCCGAGCCTCCGGTGAGATCGCCGAACTGCGCTGGTTCACGCTCGCCGAGTATCAGGCCATGGAGCATGTGGCCCCGGGTTCACTCCTGGTCTTTCAGCGGCTGCACGCCCTCGGCCTGATCGACGCCTGACCCGCCGTCCGCGGCGTCGACGGCGGTCGGCGCGTCCGCCGCGCGATAGGGAATGCGGGTGGCCGCGGCCAGACCGATCATCAGGAACAGCGCGGCCGCGAGCAGTGTGGTGCGGGTGGCATCGGTGAAGCCGCGGCAGAGCGCGTCCAGCACCGCCGCCGCACCGTTCTGATCGCGGACTCCGGAGATGGCCCCGCCCGCCGATTCCCGGGTGGCGGTGGAGAGCGCGTGGGCCGCGCTGGCGGGCAGAGCCTTCACCTCGTCCAGGCGGCGCGGCAGATCGTGTCCGAGCGCCACCGACAGCAGGGCGCCGACCACCGCGATACCGAAGGCAGAACCGACCTGTCGCACCGTGCTCTGGACCGCCGAGCCCTGGCCCGAATTCGACGGTGGCACATCGGCGAGCACCGTACCGGTCAATTGCGCCGAGGCCATCCCGAGGCCGATGCCGTAGACGACGAGCAGTAAGGCCAGCCACCAGGCCGAGATGTGCGGGGTCACGAACAGCGCCACCAGCGCGATGGCGACGGCCTCCAGGGCCAGGCCGAGCTGCACCACGCGCACCGGTCCGATCCTGCGCACGATGCCCTCGGCGATTCCGGCGGCGAAGAATGCGCCGACCGCCATTGCCGCGAGCACGTAACCCGCACCGAGCGTGGACAATCCGAGCACATTCACCATGAACAACGGCAATACGAACAGCAGGCCGAATTCACCGAGCGAGACCGCGAACGCGGTGATATTGCCCCAGCGGAAACTCGGTATCCGGAAGAGTTTGGGATCCAACAGCGCCGAGCGCCCGATCAGATTCCGATGCGTCTCCCAGCGAATGAACAGCACCAGCGCCAATACGCCCAGCGCCAGGAAGACGGGAATGGGTGAGATCCAAGCGTTTTCGGACCAGTGGAATCCGGGCATCGGGAACTCGCGCAGCGGTTTCCACCAGCCGTAGGTCTGGCCTTCGATGAGCGCGAATACCAGCAGGGCGAAACCGGCCGCGCTGAGCAGGAATCCATCCACATCGAGTCCCGGCGCGGCCTTGCCCATCCGGGTCTCCGGTACGAACAGGAAGAGTCCGATCAGGACCACCGCACCGAGCGGGATATTGACCAGGAAGATCCACGGCCAGGTGTAGTTGGTGGTGAGCCAACCACCGAGCAGCGGTCCGATGGCCGCCACACCGGAGATGACCGAGCCCCAGACGGCGAAGGCGATCACCCGATCCCGCCCCCGGAACAGGGCGTTCATGGTGGCGAGCGTGCCCGGCATCACCCCGGCCGCGCCGATGCCCTGCACGATGCGGCCCCACAGCAGCGGCCAGGCGCTGGTCGCGGAGGCGGCGAGCACACTGCCCGCCAGGAAGACGAGCACGCCGAGCGCGAACATATTGCGCCGCCCGAAGCGATCGCCGAGGCGCCCGCTGGTGATCAGCAGGGCGGCCAGTACGACCGCGTAGATGCTGGTAACCCATTGCGCCTGAGTGAAATTCAGACTCAACTGGTCGATGATGACCGGTAGCGAGACCGAGACGATGGTGCCGTCCAGCACCACCATGGAGAGCCCGAGTGCCAGCACTCCGAGCGTGATCCATTTCTTGCGACCCAGATCCAGCTGCTCTTCTGTCATCCGTCGCTCCTGCCGCGCATGGGACAGCCGTCCGAAATAACCGGTTTATCGCAGTAGCCACACAGGTGCCGTTGGCCGGTCCTCAGTGTATGTGCATCGCCCTGGACAACGACCCAAGGTGACGAGACGGTTACCTGAATGGCGAAAATAGCCAGCTCTTTGCCGCATTTTGATTCGTATGACACCGTGCTCACACGGCGCGGCGAACCACCTGCCAATCGATGCCGAGTATTTGCCATCGCGTTAAGGGGGCTGGCGCGGGGTGCGGGCAGCACCGGCGATCCCGACCGGATCACCGGGACCGAACCGGGACAGCCGATGTCCGAATCGGATACGTTTGAGGGCGTGTCGATGATGAAGGGTTCCAACGTTCCGGTGGCGGCGTCCGCGGTACGGGTCGAGCTGGGGTGGCAGGCGGGTCCAGGCGTTCCGGATGCCGACGCTTCGGCACTCCTGCTGGCCGGAGGGCGGGTGCGCTCGGACAGCGATTTCGTCTTCTACAACCAGCCGGTGCACGGCTCGGGCGCGGTGCGGCACGAGGGTAAGCGGCAGGGGCCGCAGGTCACCGATGTGCTCGCGGTGAATCTGGGGCAGGTGGAGCCGCAGATCGAGACCATTGTCATCGCGGCCTCCGCCGATGGCGGCACCTTCGCCCAATTGCCCGGCCTGCATGTGCGTTTGGTGGATGCCGGTAGCGGCGCCGAGGTGGCGCGCTTCGACAGCACCGACGCCTCCTCCGAGACCGCCTTCGTACTCGGCGAGCTGTACCGCCGCCAGGGCGCGTGGAAGTTCCGCGCCGTCGGCCAAGGATATGCGACCGGACTCGCCGGGCTCGCAAGCGATTTCGGTATCACCGTCGACGATGCCCCGGCCACGCAGACGGCCCGGCCGCCGCAGGGCGCGCCCGCCGCCCCGCCGCCTCCTTCCCCGGCACAGGTCACTCCGCCACCGGCGCAGCCCTTCACCCCGCCGCCCGCCGCCCCGCCGCCGTATGGCGCGCCGCAGCCGAATTACGCCGCGCCGGGCCAGAATCCGCAGCAGTTCGGTGCGCCCGGGCAGTACCCGCCGCCCGGCCAGTACCCGCCGCCGGGTGGATACAGCCCGCAGCCGGGCCAGTACCCGGATCCGGGTGGGCAGTACCCACCCGCCGGGCAACCGCAGGGCGGATACCCGCCGCCCGCTGGTCAGTACCCGCCGGGCGGGCAGTATCAGGATCCGGCGTATTCGCCTGCGCCCGGCGGGTATCCGCCGCCGCAACAGCCGTATCCCGTGCCGCCGAATCCGCATCAGTCCGGCGGGAATCAGATTCCGCCGTACCCGCCGGGTGGGAATCAGCCTCCGCCGCCGTATCAGCAGGGTGCGAATTCTGTTCCGCCGCAGCCGTTCGGGCAGACCCCGCCGCCCGGTGCGGCCGAGCCCAAGGTGAATCTGGGCAAGATCTCGCTGACCAAGGAGGCCCCGGCGGTCTCACTGACCAAGCAGGGTGCGACCGGCGGCATCATGCGGGTCAATCTGAATTGGTCGGTGCCGGGCGCGTCGAGTGGGCTGT
Source organism: Nocardia sp. NBC_01503 (assembly GCF_036327755.1). Taxonomy (NCBI): domain Bacteria; kingdom Bacillati; phylum Actinomycetota; class Actinomycetes; order Mycobacteriales; family Nocardiaceae; genus Nocardia; species Nocardia sp. NBC_01503. Next base: position 3,443,040 of record NZ_CP109596.1, on the reverse strand, counting down.
TCGGGCGTAAGCGCGGCGGCAATGGCGGTCTGGATCTGGATCTGTGCTGCTTCTGGGAGCTGACCGACGGCTCCAAGGGGTGCATCAGCCCGCTGGACACCATGGGCAATCTGCATCGCGCCCCGTTCATCGAGCTGGATCAGGACGATCGCACCGGCGCGAGCCAGGGTGGTGAGAACCTGTCCATCAATTTGGACAGCACCGCGCAGTTCCGCCGCATTCTGGTCTTCGCCTCGCTGTACGAGGGTGCGGAGGATTTCCGTGGCGTGCACGCCACCGCGACGCTGTACCCGCGCAACTCCCCGCCCATCGAGATGGAGGTCAGCGGCTGTGTCGACGACTCCCGCGAGATGGTGCTCGCCCTCATCGAGAATGTGAACGGCGAGTTGGTGGTTCGCCGCGAGGGCGCCTTCGTGCGCCCGCCGGACGGCCACCGCTTCTGGGGCAAGATGGCCGTGGACCAGGCGTATCGCTGGGACCTGAAGTGGGGCACCTCCAAGGGCAAGTAGGTCCCACCCTCGTCATCCCGGCGCGCTTTTGGCCGGGATCCACACCAGTGCAATGGATCCCGGCCAAAGCATGCCGGGATGACGGGGAAATCAGCCGAGTTCCAGTGCGGCGGCTCGGGTTCGCGTCAGATCGTCCTGATATCCGAGCAGCCGCAGCATGGCGTCGGGGATCAGCTGATCGGCGTACCGCGGCGGCGCGCCCTCGTCGGATCGGATATTGATGACCGATTCGACGAGGCGGAACGGCAGCAGGTCCGCACCGGGCACGGTGGGGTTACCGGCCTCGGATATGACTGCGGCGGCGAGGGTTTCGTAATGCCGCCGCAGCTCGTCACGCCGGGCGCGGAAGGCCGCGAAGCGTTCGCTGCGCAGCTCCGGTAGCAGATAGAGCGCACCCAGATTCCAGCGCGCGGCGCAGAGTTGGCTCACATCGAATCGCGCCAGGGCGTAGAGGCGTACCGCGGCGGGCGCCGCCGTATCCGCCAGCCGTTCGGCGAGTTCCAGTGGTGCGGTGATGGTTTCACCGAGCAGTGCGTCGAGGATGTCGTCCTTGGACGCGAAGTGGTGATACAGCGAGGCCTGTCGAATGCCGACGGCATCGGCGATGGCGCGGGTCGAGGTGCTGCCGTAGCCATTGCCGGTGAACAGTTCCGCGGCGGCGTCGAGGATCTCGGCGCGCGGCGTCTGCCCTGCCCTGCGGCGGGGCTCCAGGCGGGGACGTCCAGGTCCGAGTTGGGTCACGGGCTTCATTCTGTCCTACCGGACCGCGGTGAGGTTTCTGTCACTCGATAGAAATCCCGGCAATGCAGAAGTTACGGCGGGCCACGATTCGGATACATCGGCGTCACCGGGCGAGCGATCGCGATTGGAAAACTTTCAATCGATAGATATTCGCCGCCCGAAGGATTCGCCATGGTTGCCTCCGCCGATTCCATCGTCCAGAAAGACCCGCCGAACAGCACCGATACCGGCGCCGACAGCGCCGACCTGGCGCGCTTCGGCTATCAGCCCGTCCTGCATCGCAAGCTCGGCCGCTACGCCTCGTTCGCGGCGGGCTTCTCCTTCGTCTCCATCCTGACCACGATCTTCCAGTTCTTCGGCCTCGGTTACGCCTTCGGCGGCGCGGCCTTCTTCTGGACCTGGCCGATCGTCTTCGCGGGCCAGTTCCTGGTGGCGTTGAACTTCGCCGAACTCGCCGCGCGCTACCCGCTCTCGGGCTGCATCTACCAGTGGTCACGGCATCTGGCCGGTGCGGTGGTGGGCTGGTTCGCGGGCTGGATGATGATCATCGCGCAGATTGTCACCGCCGCCGCGGCAGCCATCGCATTGCAGGTGGTGCTGCCCTCGATCTGGAGCGGCTTCCAGCTGGTCGGCACCGACACCGCACTGACCTCGCATGACGGTGCGGTGAATGCCGTTGTGCTGGGCAGCATTCTGCTGGTGGTCACCACGCTGATCAATGTGGTCGGCATCGACTGGATGGCGCGGATCAATTCGCTGGGCGTGACCATCGAGATCGTCGGCGTGCTCGCGGTGATCGCGGTCTTCTTCACGCACGCCGATCGCGGGCCGAGCGTGGTCACCCAGACCGATCAGGCCGCACCGGGTTCGTACTGGGCCGCCTTCCTGGTCTCCGGGCTGATGGCCGCGTACGTCATGGTTGGATTCGATTCCGCCGGTGAGCTTTCCGAGGAGACCAAGGATCCGCGCCAGGTCGCACCGCGCACGATTCTGACCGCGCTGACGGTCTCGGGTATCGGCGGCGGCCTGATCCTGCTGGGCGCGCTGATGGCCGCGCCCAGCCTGTCGGACGGCTCGTTGAGCAGTGGCGGACTCGCCTACGTGATCGAGGCCAAGCTGGACAGTCCTGCGGGCAAGGTGGTCCTGGCCTGTGTGGCGTGCGCTGTCACGGTGTGCACCTTGGCAATTCAGACCGCCGGTTCGCGGCTCATGTTCTCGATGGCACGCGACGGTCGCCTCCCCTTCGCCGAGCGCCTGGCCGCCGTGCACCCGCGCTTCGGCACCCCGGTGCTGCCCGCGGTGGTGATCGGCGCACTCGGCATCGGCCTGCTCGTGCTGAACCTCGGCAATGCCGCCATCTTCGCGACCCTGGCCAGCGTCTGCATTGTGACGCTCTACCTGGCGTATCTACTGGTCACGGTGCCGCTGCTGGTGCGTCGTATGAAGGGCTGGCCCGCCGATGACGCCACCACCGAGAACGGTAAGCCACTGTTCGGGCTGGGCCGCTTCGGAATTCCGATCAACGCGCTGGCCGTGGTGTGGGGCATCGCCATGGCGGTGAACCTGGCCTGGCCGCGCGCCGAGGTCTACATCCCGACCGGTGGCAGCTGGTGGATGCAATGGGCCGCACCGCTTTTCGTACTGGTGACGATCGCGGCGGGTGTGCTGGTGTACCGGTTCATCACCCCGTCCCGCGCACTCGCGGCCACCGACCCGATCACCCAACCTGCCTGAACGACAACACCATTCGCCGCTCTCGGCACCGAGGGCGGCGTATGGAAGGAGTATCGATGACGAATACCGCAGACACCTCGAGCGCACGGGCGCACGCCCGGTCGCAGGCAGCCACCGCGAATATGAGCGGACCGGAGCTGCCGGAGGGCATCGATTCGGCGAAAATCACCTTCGCACAGCGGATTCCGTCCAGCGGCTATGCCAATGTGGTGCTCGGACGCGGCACCCGGGTGCGAATCTCGGATCCCATGGGGGCGGCCTGCGCGCATCTGATGCTGTTTCGCGCCGAATCGCCTTGGGAGCGACTCAATGTCGCCGATACCGTGAAGGTGCCGTGGCAGGCGTATCTGGCGGCCGGACATCCGCTGCTGTCCGATCAGGGGCGGGTGCTCGCCACGGTGGTCGCGGATTCCTCCGGTCGGCACGACACCCTGTGCGGCACTTCGGCGCGGGCCCGGGATCAGCTGTGCCTGGCCGGGGTCAAGCAGGGGCTGGAACCGCGCGATATCGCGCAAACCCTCTCGTTCTTCCGCGGGGTGCGGGTGGAGTCGGACGGCGGACTCACCGCCACGGGCAGCGCCGGAGCCGGGACCGCGGTCGAGCTGCTCATCCACCTGCCGGTCACCCTGCTCATCGCCAATGCCGAGCATCCGCTGGACCGCACGCCCACCACGGATCTCGATCTGGTGGCCTGGGCTGCCCCGGAAGAGCTTGTCCGGCAGTTCAATACCGACCCGGAATACCTGCGCGCGGTGGAGAACACCGAATCGGATTGGCAGGCAAGCACTCTGGAGGCAATCGCATGATCATCACATCCGGCACCACCGTGCTCGACGAAACCGTGCCCGCCCGTGCGCCGTGGTCCACGGTGGTGCGCGCCGGTGAGCAACTGGAGATCATCGACCTGCACGGCAATCAGGCGGTGGACTGCCTGCTCTACGCGGCGGACGATCACACCGAGCGCTACAGCGCCCAGGCCACCGTCACCGCACAGCGCAATATCTTCCTGAGCACCGGCAGCGTACTGCTCACCGATGCCGGCACCGCGCTCATGACGGTGGTCGCCGATGAGGTCGGCAATCACGACACCGTCGCCGGGGCCTGCTCACAGGAGTCCAATACGCTGCGCTACGGCCATCACACCCGCCATCAGCACGCCTGTGTGGAGAACTTTCTCGCCGAGGGCATGAAGTGGGGGCTGGGCAAGCGCGATCTGGTCTCGAATATCAACTGGTTCATGAATGTTCCGGTGGAGGCGGACGGCACGCTCGGCATTGTCGACGGGCTCTCCGCCCCGGGTAAGAAGATCACCCTGCGGGCCGAGATCGACACCCTCGTACTGGTCTCCAACTGCCCGCAGATCAACAACCCCTGCAACGGCTTCGATCCGACGCCGGTACGGATGGTGGTGACTCGATGACCCCACTTCTACCCGAAGTCGCCGCGGTGGAGACGGATTCCGCACCGGTGGTGGCACAGCCGGTGGTGGAGCCCGAAACCGACGCGGTGACAGCGGCTTTCCATGTCGTGCGGCCGGGAATGCAGACCACCGTGCAGGATTGGCCCGCGCGAGTCGGGTACTGGCATGTGGGCGTGCCCCCGTCCGGTCCGATGGATGACCTGTCGTTCCGACTGGGCAATCGAGCGCTGGGGAATCCGGAGGGAGCGGCCGGACTCGAATGCACGCTGGGCGGACCGGCGCTGCGATTCGAGGAGCCGACGTGGGTCTGCGTCACCGGCGCGCCGGTGCCGGTCACCGTGAACGGCAAACCCGTTCGGCAGTGGCGCAGCGTGCTGGTCCCCGCCGGTGGGATCTTGGATGTCGGCATGGTGCGCGGTCCGGGGATGCGCTGCTACATCCTGGTCGCGGGCGGTATCGAGGTGCCCGAATATCTGGGCAGCCGTGCGACTTTCACGCTCGGCAAGTTCGGCGGGGGCACCGGTCGCGCCCTGGCCGTCGGTGCTGCGCTCCCACTCGGAACACCGAGCAGGCCGGAGCAGATCAGCGCCGGGGTACCCGGCGATGATCAGCCGGTCTTCGCACGCCGCTGGGAGCTGGCGGTCACCGAGGGCCCGCACGGTGCGCCGGAGTTCTTCACACGCGGCGACTTCGACACGATTATCGGCACCGATTACGAGGTGCATTTCAACTCCGATCGGACCGGCGTGCGGCTCATCGGACCGAAGCCGCAGTGGGCGCGACAGGACGGCGGCGAGGCCGGACTGCATCCGTCGAATATCCACGACACGGCGTATTCCATCGGCGCACTGGACTTCACCGGCGATACCCCGATCCTGCTCGGACCGGACGGCCCGAGCCTGGGCGGCTTCGTCTGCCCGGTCACCGTGGTGGCGGCGGACCGCTGGAAGCTGGGTCAGCTCACCCCGGGTGACAAGGTCCGCTTCGTCCCCGTGCGCGCCGATCGCGCCGCCTCCCTGCGCGAACTGGGCGCGGCCCGCCGGGCCGCCTGGCCGGTGGTGCTCTCCCCCGGCGGCGATGGTGACGACGGCGTGCTGGCGCGGCGGGACGGCAATGAAACGGCCGTCACCTACCGGCGGGCGGGCAATGACGGCATGCTCATCGAATACGGCGATATGACACTGGATTTGGAGTTGCGCGCCCGCGTGCACGCGCTGCACCAGGCCCTGCTGGAGCGCAAGGAACCCGGCGTCACCGAACTCACCCCGGGTGTCCGCTCACTCCAGGTCCGCACCGATCCGGATCGCCTGCCCACCGCCAAACTCCTGGACCTGCTCGGCGAGGTGGAGGCCGAACTCCCCTCCGCCGATGAACTGGTGGTCCCCAGCCGCACGGTCTCGCTTCCCCTGTCCTGGGACGATCCCTCCACCCGTGAGGCCATCACCCGCTATATGCACGGTGTGCGCGCCGATGCCCCGTGGTGCCCGTGGAATATCGAATTCATCCGCCGGATGAACGGGTTGGCCACGGTGGACGACGTTTTCGACACCGTCTTCGCCGCCGAATACCTGGTCCTGGGCCTCGGCGATGTGTACCTGGGCGCACCGGTCGCCACCCCTACCGATCCACGCCATCGGCTGGTCACCACCAAATACAATCCGGCCCGCACCTGGACTCCCGAGAACGCGGTCGGCATCGGCGGTGCGTACCTGTGCATCTACGGCATGGAGGGACCGGGCGGCTACCAGTTCGTCGGGCGCACCACCCAGGTCTGGAACCACCGCTCCACCGGACTCGGTGAAGACCCTTGGCTCCTACGCTATTTCGATCGCATCAGCTGGTATCCGGTGAGCGCCGAGGAGCTCCTGGACCTGCGCGCCGACGTGGCGGCCGGACGTGGTGAACTGCGCGCCCGGGACGGCGAATTCAAACTCGCCGACTATCGCCGGTTCCTCAGCGACAATGCCGATTCCATCGAATCCTTCCGCGCCACCCAGGCCGAAGCCTTCACCGCGGAACGCAATTCCTGGCGGGCGGCGGGTGAGCTCACCGAAACACCTTGAACGGCGCTACTTCTTGGTCCACATGATCGAGTAGCGCCAGTAGAGATGCCGCCGGTAGGCGGCGCCGGGGAGCCTTCGGGACAGCTCACGAATATCGGCGTAGGTGTGCGGCGGCGGCCACACAATGGGTGAGGGGTGCTCCCAGCGCTTCCTGGTGAAGCGGTACCAGTTGTAGCCGATACCCGCGGCGAGCTCGCGCGGGATATCGGCGGGCCAGTTCGGCATCGCCAGCCCGATGAGCGCCAAAGTTCCTCCGGGCCTGAGTAATTCGGCCATACGCGACAGTGCCGCCGCCGGATCCATATGGTGCAGGGTCGCCACCGAGACGATGCCGTCGAAGGATTCCGGCTCGAACGGGTGGGCCAGGAAGTCCGCGCACAGATAGGTGATATCCGCCGGACCCTGGGCCCGCGCCAGTTCGATACTCGGTTCGTGCAGGTCGATACCGGTGACATGCGGAATCCGTTGGCGCAGACGGCGAGAGAGCATGCCCTCGCCGCAGCCGACATCCAACACCGAGTCGGCGGCGGCGACCGCATCGGCCAATATCCCGTGATAGTGGATATTCGTATTCCAGCGGTCGGCGTCCGGAATGTCGGTCATGATTCCGAGCCTAGCCACGGGCACGGGCGGGTGCCTTCAGTCGGAGGTGTGGGTGGCCTCCGGATTGGTGGTGTCGCGAATGACTCGTAGAGCGGCGGTGAGGGTGTCGAGCTGTTCGGGGTCGAAGAGACCGGTGAACCAGCGCTCCACGCCCTCCAGATAAGCGGGCAGTACCCGGGCCACCCGGGTCGCACCCGCGGCGGTGAGCACCGCGTAGGAGCTGCGGCGGTCGCCGGGATCGGCCTCTCGGCGCACGAAGCCATTGCGCTCCAATCGATCCACCAGGCGGGTGACGCCGCTGGTCGAGAGATTGGTCTGCACCGCGAGATCGGTCATGCGCAGTTTGCGCCCCGGTGAACGACTCAGGCGCATAAGGGCATTCAAATCGAGGCCGGAGAGCCCATTTCCCTTCCAGGTCGGTTCGAGCCGGGCGAGCAGACCGTCGTGCGCCTCGTAGAGCAGGCCGACTGCGGTCAGGCGGGGGTCGTCGAAGAGATGCTTGGGATCCACGCTGAGCAGCGTAAACCAGATGACTGCATTGGGGATAGTTGACACGCGGAACAAATCTAGTATGTTGTTGACAACGCAATAATCCGCACAGCAACAACTTGGAGGACGTCATGACCGCACAGCGCTGGGTGGCCGGTTTCCGTGCACCGCTGGTGAATCCGGCCGAGGAGATCCGGCTGGCCGAGCCGCGCGGCTTCGCCGGGGAGACACTGCGCCAGATCGCGCGGGTGGCCGGTGCCGGATCGCAGCTGCGGGTGCGGCTCACCAATCGCTACTCCGAGCGGGACCTCGTTATCGGCGCGGCGCACATCGCGTTCGCCAAGACCGGGTCCGAGATCGTCGGCGAGACCGATACCGTGCTGCGGTTCGCGGGTGCGGAGCAGGCGCGGATTCCGGCCGGGGCCGATCTGATCAGCGATCCGATCGAACTGCCCATTGCCGCGGGCACCGAGCTGGCGCTCAGCCTGTACCTGCCCGAGCCGACCGGATTCGCGGCCTTCGCGCATCTGCCCGCGCAGCCGGGCTGGATCACCTCGGGCGACCACACCGGAGAAGCCGTGTGGTCCACGGCCGAGGAGACCGGTTCCCGCTTCTTCCTCACCGGTATCGATGTGCTGACCGATGCCGATGCGCCGGTGCTGGTCGCCTTCGGCGACTCCTGGTTCGAAGGTGTCGGCTCGACTCCGGGCGGTAATCACCGCTCGGTGGATGTGCTCGGCGAGAAGCTGGCCAAAGGCTGGGCGGTCAATCAGGGTATCGGCGGAAACCGTTTGCTCACAGACGAAGTCGGCGAGCACGGCCTGGCCCGGTTCGAGCGGGATGTACTCTCGGTGCCCGGGGTGACCGGTGTTTGGGCCAACTTCGGGATCAATGATCTGATCGTGGGCGGTACGGCCCCGGCCGCGCAGCTCATTGCCGGGTACATCGAGCTGGCACGCTTGGCGCATACGGCGGGGCTGCCGATCTATGCCAATACCGTCGGACCGTTCGCGGGTGTCATCTACCCGGGTTTGAGTGTGGCGGAAGGGGTTCGGGTACGCCGCGAGGTGAACGAGTGGCTGCGCACCACCGATGTCTTCGACGCCGTCTTCGATATCGCCGCGGCGGTGCAGGATTCCGAGACCGGTGATTTCATTCGCGCCGAATTCGACAGCGGGGACGGGCTGCATCTCAACGACGCTGGTCATCGCGCCATGGCCGGGGCGGTGGATATCAGCGCCCTGACGGCCCATCTCAGCGGGGTTTGACCTCGGCCATCAGCTCCGGACCGTAGGTATCGAGTCGGGTGGTGGCGAGCCGGATTCCGAGGGTCGCGGCCAACCCGCCGACCAGCAGACCGACCGGTAGTGCCGCCCACTGCACGAACGGATTGCGCAGGACCGCACCGACTATCAGAATCGCCAGTACCGGGACCGATATCAGCAACTGTCCGAGGCCGACGGTCAGCTGCATGAGCAGTTTCGCGCAGCCCGGGTTTCCCGAGCCCGCGAATGGGTTACCGCGTTGCGGCGGAAGGGAATACGCCGCATGCGTGGACAGGAAGACCACCGCCGCGACACCGACGCCGAGCAATACCGGCAGGGTGCACAGCACCCACGGATAGGCCCCCGACCGTCCCAGCGCACCGGGCAGGATGAGCGCGGCCAGCAGGGCCACCGGAGCGACCAGTATCAGCCAGGCGATGGCACGGCCGCGCACATCCGCGCGGGCGGCTCCCGGGGTGACGATGGTCTGCCATACCGAGGTGCCGTCGAAGCCGTACAGATTCGTGGAGCCCATGGCGGCCATCCACACCACGAAGGCACCCGAATACGCGATGGTTCCGGTGCCATTGTTCTGGAAGGACAGGAAGGCGGGCAGCGCGAACCCGACCAGCAGCAGCGGGAGCAGGGCGGCGCGGCGGCGGCCGTCCCGCCACCAGGTGCGCAGCTCCTTGGCGACCACCGCGCCGACCGGGGTGGCGGGCAGGTAGCGATCCAGGAGTCCGGCTCCGCTGTCGAGGATCTGCCCGGCCGGGGCGGGTGGGAGGGTGAGGCGGCGGTGCAGCAGTACCGCCCACAGCTGCCACAGTGCGAGCGAGAGGGCGGCGAGACCGAGCAGCGGGAGCAGTGCCCATAGCGCATCTCCACGCACCGCCGATTCGACCGCGTAGGGGGCCCAGCCCGACGGCACCGCGCGCAGTGTGGTGGCAAGCGCGCCGCCCGAATTCTCCAGGGAAGGACCGAGATTCGTGATCAGCAGATTGAGCGGATAGTAGGCCAGGCCGAGCAGCGCCGCGAGCAGCACACCCAGATCCCGTCCGCGCCGCGATCGCATGGCCGCACCCAGCCAGGCCACCATCACCCGGGACAGCAGCACCACGAAGATCAGTTGCAGCACCACGCCGATGAGCGCGATCACCACGGGCACAACGCCTTTCGGTGCGGCGAGAATCACCAGGCCGGCGAAGGCGAGCAGGTTGATCACGGCCGCAGGACCGGCGAACGCGGCAGCGCCCAGTCCGTACGCCAATTGCCGATCCGTCAACGGCAGCAACCGGAACTGCTCCGGTTGCAGGGTCTCGTCACTGCTCCCGGTGAGCACCGGACCACAGATCCACCCGAGCGTCCATCCCGCGAAAAGCGCTGCGGCGATGGTGATTCCACCGTGCACGGTCTCATGCCCGAATCCGATGAGGATGGCGGTGATCAGGGCGGCCACGAGCCCGAACGCGCTGCCGACCCAGAAGTTCAGCGCCGCCCGCCCCTCCCGCATGGCTCTGGCGGTGAGCCGCAATCGCATTCGAATCAGGACGCCAACCACGACAGCCCCTCCTCCCCACCCACATGCCCGCCGACGAGCCGCACGAACGCCTCCTCCAGCGTTCCCTCTCCCCGCACCTCGGCCACGGTCCCGCCCGCGACCACCTTGCCCCGATTGATCACCACGACCCGATCGCAGAGGTTCTCCACCAGTGCCATCACATGACTGGACAGCACCACGGACCCACCCGCCGCCACGAACCGCTGCAGAATGGTCCGAATTGTCCCCGCCGACACCGGATCCACGGCCTCGAACGGCTCATCCAGTACCAGCAGTTTCGGTGCGTGCAAAAGGGCGGTGGCCAGCCCGATCTTCTTGCGCATACCCGCCGAGTAATCGACCACCACGGTGTTCTCCGCGCCGGTCAACTCCAGCACCGCGAGCAGCTCCTGCGCCCGCTCCCCCACCGTCTTCTTATCCATCCCGCGCAGCAATCCGGTGTAGGTCAACAACTCCCGCCCGGTCAGCCGCTCCGGCAAAGCCAACCCATCCGGCAACACCCCCACCACCGTCTTGGCCCGCACCGGATCCGCCCACACATCACCCCCGAATATCCGAGCCACCCCATGATCCGGCCGCAACAACCCCACGGCCATGGACAGCGTCGTCGTCTTCCCGGCCCCATTGGGCCCGACCAACCCGAAGAACGATCCGGGCGGCACCGCGAGACTCACCCCCTCGACCACCCAGGGGCCCCCGAACCCCTTGAAAAGCCCCTCCAACTCGAGCGCCCACTCTCCGCCAACCGCGGTCATAACCCCTCCTAGCCCGCCGAAGCCAAGTTCACGCTTGACGATACGGACCGCACGGCCCTCCGGTTCGATTCCGAAGGGCTCAGGGCTACGGCAGGAGGGTCGCGAGGTCGAGGGTGAGATCGAAGGGGGTTTTGAGAGTGGCCTCCGCGCCGCCCGCCACCCGGCGGTCGAGCTCGTACTCGCCCGCGGCACCCAGGGCGAAGGCGAACAGGACGGGCAAGGTCTCGCCGGGCAACTGACCTTTGAATCGACTGGTCTCGAGGCGCCAATAGGTCGGTATGCCGGCGGCGGCGTACAGGAGTGGCTTGACCACGCGGTCGGCCACGGTGGTAGATCGGGACACCACCTCGACAGCGAGCACGATCTGATCGGCCGGGATGCCACGGTCGTCCCAGGGGATCGGGCCGGTCGCAATCAAGAGATCTGGAATCGGCTCGTCCTCACCGACGAGTATGCCGACACCTTGAATCGTGACATGCTCCACCGGGAGTGCTTGGTCAAGCATGTCGGCCAGGCGTGAGACCAACCACTGATGACTTGGTGTTGGGACGGCATTCACCACCAATTGACCGTTCAAGACCTCGTATCGGAGTCCGTTCTCCGGAAGGTGATCGAGATCGGCGGCTGTCCAGCGATCAGAGCCCGGAACATACATCCGATACGAATAACCCGGTACTGCGCGCGACTTGCCGGTGACGCACCTTTTCTGTGGGCGTCACCGGCGCGTCACGGTTAGGCGTTGATGATGCGGACCTCTTCGGGGGCCGCTTCGGTCGAGTCGCCCGCGGTGGTGAACCAGTGGCTTACTTCGCCCTCTTCGAGGTCGGCGCTCAGGTCCTCGGTGGGGAGGACGGAGAGGGCGCCGGCGGTGGACGAGGTGAGGAATTCGTCTACCGCGGGGAGGCCGATGGTCGCCGTGGTGAATGTGGTCGATTCGTAGTCGATCTCGTTCTCGGTGCGCAGGGTTGTCGCGCGGTCCAGTGCTTCGGCCTGGGTGAGGGTGGCCCAGGTGCCGGAGGCGTTGCGGTAGACGAAGGCCGGGTCGGATTCGGTCAGCGGGCGGACTCGGTCGGTGTAGGTGACCGGGTGCGCGGGGCGGGCGGTGAGGTCGGCCTGGACCTGCGGGTCGGCGGGGACCAGCCAGCGGACCGAGCTGGCTGCCGGTTCCTTGGCGATGCCGAAAGTGGCACCGGCCGCGAGGATGTCGCCGAAGGACAGACCCTCGGCGAACAGTACTGCGGCACCGGCCTTCTGGATGGCCCAGACGGCTACGACCGCCTCCACCGAACGCGGCAGGGCGACGGCGACGATATCACCGGGGCCCGCGCCACGGTCGATGAGCAGGCGCGCGAGCTGCGAGGAGCGCCGGTCCAGGACGTGGTAGGCGAGTTCCTGGCCGTTGTCGAGCAACGCCGGGGCCTGCGGATCTTCCTCCACTACCTCGGCCAGCACATTGGCCACGGTGCGAGCGCCCACGCGGGCCGGTTCCGCCGCCGAATCAGCCTGGGTCACAGAGCTTTCGGCGAGGATGCGGGCACGTTCGGTGGCATCGAGGATATCGATGTCACCGACCAGCGCCGACGGCTCACCCAACAGCGCGTCCAGCACCCGGTTCAGGCGCGCGGCGAGGGTTTCGACCTCGTCGGCGGTGAAGCGGGTGTCCAGGTAGCGCATGGAGATCTCGATGGTCTCGCTGGCCATGACCACCAGCGTCATCGGGTAGTGGGTGTCGTCGTTGATGCCGACGCCGTTCACCGACATGCCGTCGATGGAGCTGGCGGCGGCGATGGCGTCCTTGTCGACCGGGTAGGACTCGAACACCACGAGGGTGTCGAATTCCGCTGCGGCACCGGCGAGTTGCTGGATCTCGGCCAGACCGATGTAGTGGTGATCCAGCAGATCCGCCTGCTCGTGCTGCACCCGCTCGAGCATGCCGCCGATGGTGAGGCGGTCGTCGATGCGAATGCGCACGGGCACGGTGTTGATGAACAGACCCACCATGGATTCCACGCCCGCCAGATCGGCGGGACGCCCGGAGACGGTCGCGCCGAACACCACATCGCCACGGCCGGTGAGCCTTCCGACCAGAATGGCCCACGCGGTCTGCACCAGCGTGTTCACCGTGACGCTGAGCTCGGCGGCCCGCTTGCTGAGCTGACGGGTGCGTTCGGCGTCGATCTCGAGCACGTGCCGCCCGACCTCGTACTGCTCGTCCGCGCGTCCGGCGGGCGCGAGCTGAGTCGGCTCGGAGACACCGGTGAGCGCACGCGCCCACGCCCGCAACGATTCCTGGCGGTCCCGCCCGGCCAGCCAGGCCAGGTAGTTCCGGTAGGAGACCGCGCGCGGCAGTGCGGACAGATCACCGCGCACCGCGTACAACACCAGCAGATCGCGCATGAGCAACGGCATGGACCAGCCGTCCACCAGGATGTGGTGGGTGGTGATCACGAGGTTGAACTGCTCGGCCGAGGTGCGGAACAGCGTGAACCGCATGAGCGGTGCGGCGGCCATGTCGAAATGCCGCGCCCGGTCGGCGTCGATGAGTTCGCGCATGCGCGGAACCCGTTCGCCCTCGGGCAGATCGGTGAGATCGACAATGCTCCACGGTGCTTCGACGCGATCCAGGACGACCTGGTGCGCCTGTCCCGCGGCATCGGTGACGAAGGCGGTCCGCAGGCTCGGGTAGCGGTCGACAATGGCCTGTGCGGCCGCGTGCAACCGCTCGATGTCCACCGTGCCGTGCAGGTCGAGGACGGCCTGCATGGTGTAGACGTCGATCGCCTCACGGCTCTGCGACATCAGCGCCTGGAACAGCAGACCGGACTGCAGCGGCGACAGCGGCCACACCTCGGTCATGGCCGGGTAGGCCCGCTCCCAGCCTTCGATATCGCCCTGGGTCACCTTGACCAGTGCCATATCCGACGGCGTGTAGCCACCGGCGTCCGGCCGCTTGGCGTGTTCGGCCAGCGCGGTCAGCGCCGCCACGAACAGATCCGCGAACTCCCGCACCCGCTCGCGCGAGAGCAGTCCGGTCGGGAAGGCGAAGGCCGCGCCCAGCTGCGGGCCGTCCTCGCCATCGGTGACGATGGCGTTGATATCGAGGGTGGCGTTGGCGGGCATATCGAGATCCATGTCCGCGTCCAGCTGCCCCAGATCCGCGACCGGCACCCAGCCCAGCTCCGAAAGCTGTTCGGGCACTTCACCGGTGGAGACGCGACCCAGGTAGTTGAAGCTGATCTGCCCGACACTGCGCAGCCGCGGCGCGGTCTCGGCGTTCAGGTAGCGCAGCAGACCGAAGCCCAGGCCCTTGTCGGGCACCGAGAGCAGCTGCTCCTTCACCGATTTGACGATGTCGCCCAGGGCTTTTCCGCCCGCGAAGGCATCGTCGAGGTCGGCCCCGGCCAGATCCAGGCGCACCGGGTAGGCGCTGGTGAACCAACCGACCGTGCGCGAAAGATCCGCGCCCGGAACGACTTCCTCTTCACGGCCGTGACCCTCGAGCTTGATGAGGGCGGCATCGTTGCCGTCGTTGCGCCAGCGCGCGACGGCCATGGCCAGCGCCGAGAGCAGACCGTCGTTCACACCACCGCGGTACCGGCCCGGAATGGCGGTGAGCACCGCATCGGTGACCGCCGCCGGGACGGTGACCTCGACCCGCTCGACCGTGGCGAAGGTATCCACCGCCGGATCGAAGGCACGCGCACCGAGCAGCGGATCGGCGGTGCCGACCACGCCCTGCCAGAACGGCAGCTCCGCAACGCGTTCCGGAGCCGACGCCGCATCGACGAGGGCGTGCGCCCAGCGCCGCATGGAGGTGCCGTTGGCGGGCAGCGCCACCGGCTGACCGAAGGCCAGCTGCGACCAGGCGACCGCGAAGTCCGGAATCAGGATGCGCCAGGAGACACCGTCGACCACGAAGTGGTGGGCGGCGACGAGCAGCACATCCGGACGACCCTCGCCGAAGGCGAACCAAACGAACTGCATCATGGCGGCATTCGCCGGATCCAGCTTGCCCAGCGCGGTATCGAGCTCGGCGCTGGCGACGCGAGACAGCTCTTCATCGGAGATGTCGGCGGCGACCTCGACGCGATGCACCAGGGCATCGACATCGACGCCACCGCGCGGCAGGGCTTCGAATTCCCAACCGATGCTGTCACTTCCGCGCAGACGGGAGCGCAGCACATCGTGGTGATCGAACACCGCGGACAGCGTGCCGACCAGGATCGAGCGGTCGATATTGTCCGGCAGGCGCAGGGCCATCGACTGCGAGAATCGCTGGTACGTCGAGCCGCTCGACAGAATCGCCGTCATGATCGGCGTCAGCGGAATATCGCCGACCCCGCCACCGGGCAACTCCGCCAGCCGCTCCTGCTCGTTGTCCCCGCCCAGCACGGCGATTTCGGCCAATCCGGCCACGCTGCGCTTCTCGAAGACCTCACGCGGGCTGAACAGGATGCCGCGCGCCTTGGCCCGCGACACCAGCTGGATCGACAGGATCGAGTCACCGCCGAGCGCGAAGAACGAATCATCCGCGCCGACCTGGTCGACCCCGAGCACCTCGGCGAAGACCTCGGCGATGGTGGCCTCGATATCGCTGACCGGAGCCCGGAATTCGCGCGGGGCGAGCACCGGTTCGGGCAGGGCGCGCCGATCCAGTTTGCCCGCCGGGGTGAGCGGAATCTGGTCCAGCACCGTAATGGCGGTGGGCACCATGTACTCCGGCAGCCGCGCGGCGGCGTGCTCGGTCAGTGCGGCGATATCGATGACGGCACCGGCGACGGGCAGCACATAGGCCGCCAACATGGTGGTGCCGACCTCGAAGCCCGGGGAGGCGGGGCGCCTATGGCCGACTGTGACCGCGAAGTCCACCGTCTCGTGCGCCATGAGCGCCGCGTCGATCTCGCCGAGTTCGATACGGAAACCGCGCACCTTGACCTGGAAGTCATTGCGGCCCACGTACTCCACGGCGGGAGCGCCCTTGGCATCGCGCGTCCAGCGCACCACGTCACCGGTGCGGTACAGGCGTGCGCCCGGCTCGCCGTACGGGTTGGCGACGAAGCGCTCCGCGGTCAGACCCGGACGGGCGTGGTAGCCGCGCGCCAATTGCGGTCCGGCCACGTACAGCTCACCCGCGACACCCTCGGCGACCGGCTGCAAACGGTGGTCGAGCACCAGTGCCCGCATACCGCGCACCGGTCCACCGATGACAACCTTGTCACCGGGCGCGAGCGCATCGGAGATATTGGTGGCGATGGTGGCCTCGGTCGGACCGTAGGCATTGTGGAAACGCCGCGGCCCGGCCGAATTCACCGACCACTTGGCGACGAGATCGGCCGAGACCGCCTCACCACCGGCGATGATGACCTCCATACCCGCCAGCTGCGACGGTTCCAGTGAGGCCAGTACGGACGGCGTGATCAGACCGGCGGTGACCCGCTCGCGAGCGATCAGCTGCCCCAGTTCGTCACCGCCGTAGGTGCCCGGCGGCACCACCACGAGCGTGCCACCGGCGCCCAGCGCCAGCAGCAGCTCCAGGATGGAGGCGTCGAACGACGGCGAGGCGAAATGCAGTGCGCGCGAGGAGGAGTCGAGGCGGTAGCGCTCGACCTGCTCCTTGGCGAAGTTCGCCAGACCCGCATGGGTGACGACGACGCCCTTGGGCAGACCCGTCGATCCCGAGGTGTAGATGACGTAGGCGGCGTGCGCGGGCCGGATGACCCCCCACCGCTCGGCATCGGATACCGCTGCGGGCGAGTGCGATTCGATCTCGGCGATGGTCAGCGGATCGTCCAGGGAGATCCATCCGGCCAAGCTAGCCACCGGCGGCAGCGCGGTCAGTTCGGCATTGGTCGTCAAACCGAGCATGGCCCCGGAGTCCGAGATCATATGCGCGATGCGATCGGCCGGGTAGGCCGGATCGACCGGTACGAACGCCGCACCGGACTTGGCGACCGCCCATACCGCGAGCACCGATTCGAAGGAGCGCGGAATGGCCACGGCCACCCGCATATCCGGTCCGGCGCCGCGCTCGATGAGCATGCGCGCCAGGCGCGAGGAGGCCGCGTCCAGCTCCGCGTAGCCGAGCACCTGACCGTCGAAGACCACGGCCTCGCCGACCGGGTTCGCGGCCACCGCGGCGGCCATGATCTCCGGCAGCGTCTTGGGCTCGACCGCCGCAGCACCGTTGCGGGACAGCAGATCCGCGCGTTCGGCGGCCGACAGCAGTTGCAGATCGCCGACCGGCAGCTGCGGCCGCGCGGTGATCTGCTCCAGCAGGCGGGTGAAGCGCTGGGCGAACTTCTGCACCGTGGTGTCGTCGAACAGGTCACGGGCGTAGGCGAATTCGGCGTACATGCCCTCGCCCGCGGCCCCGGCCTCGGTAATGGTCAGCGACAGATCGAACTTGGCCGTGTCGTTCTCGAAATCGACCGCGGCGACCCGCAGTCCGGGCAGTTCGAAGGTGCTGTCCGGCAGGTTCTCGAAGGACAGCACCACCTGGAACAGCGGGTGACGTGCGGTCGAACGCTCCGGATTGAGCAGCTCCACCAGGCGTTCGAACGGGATATCGGCGTGTGCGAAGGCACCCAGATCGGCATCCTTGGCGCGCGAGAGCAGTTGCGCGAAGGTCAGATCCGGATCCACCTCGGTGCGCAGCACCAGGGTGTTGACGAACATGCCGATCACATTGTCGAGCTCGGCCTCACCGCGACCCGCGATCGGCGTACCGATGGCGATGTCCTCGGTGCCCGACAGTCGCGACAGGAATACCGCGAGCGCGGCGTGCACGACCATGAACATGGTGGCGTTCTGCTCGCGGGCGATGGCCTGCAGGCCGCGATGCAGTCCGGCCCCGATCGGGAAGTGCACCTTGCCGCCGCGGAAGGACTGCACGTTCGGGCGCGGACGATCCGAGGGCAGGTTGAGCTCGTCCGGCAGATCCGCCAGCGTGGTCCGCCAGTACTCGGCCTGACCCGAGATGAGGCTCTCGGGATCCTGTTCGGAGCCGAGTACCGCGCGCTGCCAGATCGAGTAGTCGGCGTACTGCACCGGCATGGGCGCCCAGCCCGGCTGCACCCCGGCGGCGCGGGACGCGTACGCGATCATCACATCGCGGGTGAGCGGGCCCATGGACCAGCCGTCCGCGCTGATGTGGTGCGCGACGAAGACCAGCACATGCTCGATGACCGGCTTCGGCGGTTCCACCCGGACGGTGCCCAGCGCGCTGGCCGCGTGTGCGCCGACCGCGCGCAGGGTCGCGGCCTCGAAGGCGTCGGCCACATCCAGCACCACGGATTCGTGCACGCCGAGCTCTTCGGCGGCCGGTGCGGTCTCGACGCGGAACAACTTGGCCCGCAACGGAACCTCGGTGGTCACATCGAAGCCGGTGGAGATGAGTTCCGCGATCCGGTCGCGCACGGACTCCGCCGTGACATCGATCGGGGTGAGATCCGGAATCGCCTGTGCGGCAGGCACGATCACCTGCGAGGCGGCCCCGTCGACCTGCGGGTAGATGGTCCGCAGGGTCTCGTGGCGGCCGATCACATCGGCGACGGCGCGCTGTAGCGCATCGGTATCCAGCTCACCGAAGCGCGGGTCGACGGAGCGGAGGCGGACCGCGACCGGGATGTTGTAGGCCGCCGAGCCGGTGTCGAACTGGTTCAGGAACCACATGCGCTGCTGTGCCAGCGACAACGGCACCGAGGCCGGGCGTTGCTGCGGTACCAGCGGCTGCCGATCCCCGCTGCCCGCGTGCAGTTCCAGCTTGATGGCGAGTCCGGCGACGGTGGACGCCTCGAACAGGGTACGCACCGGAACGCGAGCGTCCAGGGCCACACCGAGACGCGCCGCGACCTGCGTGGCCAACAGCGAATTACCACCCAGAGCGAAGAAATCGTCATCCGCGCCCACCCGCTCGGTACCCAGCACCTCGGTGAACACCCCCGCCACGATCTCCTCGATCGGGGTGGACGGCGCACGGAACGCCACGGTCTCGAACTCCGGCTCCGGCAACGCCTTTCGATCCAACTTGCCGTTCACATTCAACGGCAGCGCGTCCAGCACCACGAACGCCGACGGCACCATGTACGACGGCAGACCCGCCCCCAGCACCGACTTGGCATGCGAGACCTCAACGCCCGCAGCCGGATCGGACGGCACCAGGTAGGCGACCAGACGGTCACCGGTGCGCTGATCCGACTTCGCGACAACCGCGACCTGCGCGATCTCCGGCATCGCCAGCAGCGCCGCCTCGATCTCACCGAGCTCGATACGGAAACCACGAATCTTCACCTGGAAGTCCGTACGACCCCGATACTCGAGCTCACCATTGCCCGCCCAGGCGACGAGGTCACCGGTGCGGTACATACGCTCGCCGATGGCGAACGGGTTGGCCACGAAACGATCCGCGGTCAGGTCACTGCGACCGTGGTAACCGCGCGCCAACTGCGCACCCGCCAGATACAGCTCACCGGATACCCCGACGGGCACCGGCTGCAGGCGGGCATCGAGCACGTAGACCTGGCTGTTCCATTCGGGCAGGCCGATGGAGACCGAACCCTTGTCGGCGTCGGTGACCAGGTGACTGGTGATGGAGACCGCGGCCTCGGTCGGACCGTAGAGGTTGAACAACCGCGCCGCCGGGTTCGCCGCACGGAAACGCCGCGCCACGACCGCGGGCAGCGCCTCACCGATGGCCAGCACCCGACGCAACGAACCCGCCAGCACCCCACCGGATTCGGTGAGCAACGCGTCCAACATCGACGGCACCACATGCAACGTGGTGACCAGCTCCCGAGACATCAACTGGTTCAGGTAACCGGGATCGCGATGGCCATCGGCCGAGGCGATCACCAAACGACCACCACAGACCGCGGCCGACCAGAACTCCCACACCGAGAGATCGAAGGTCGCGGCCGTCTTGAGCAACACCGCATCATCGGCACCCAGCCCGAATTCGACTGTCTTCCACTGCAACTGGTTCGCCACCGCGGCATGCGGCAACGCCACACCCTTCGGGCGACCCGTCGAACCGGAGGTGAAGATCACGTACGCGGTATTGCTCGCCAGCAGCGGTGCGACCCGCTCGGCATCGGTGATCGGCTCCACCGCAACCGATCCCAGCTTCAGCTGATCCAGGCGCACCAGCGGTGCGGCCTCGGTGGTGAAGCGAGCCTCGGCATTGGTGAGCACGCAGACCGGCGCCGCGGTCTCGAGAATGTAATCGGTGCGCTCGGCGGGCTGATCCGGATCGACCGGCACATACGCACCACCGGCGACCGAGACCGCGTACATGGCCACCACCAGATCCACCGAACGCCGCAGCGCCAGCGCCACCCGGGACTCCGGTCCGACGCCCATCGAGATCAGGTGTCGCGCAAGACGATTCACCCGAGCACCGAGCTCGGCGTAGGTGAGCACCGCACCGTCCGGCCCGATCAGCGCGACCGCGGTCGGAATGGCGGCCACGGTGGCATCGAGCAGCGATACCAGGGTCGCGGCCCGATCGGTCCCATGCGCGGTGGCATTGCGGGCCAGTACCAGATCGAATCGCTCATCGGGGTGCAACAGCTCGATATCGCCGACGGCGGTGCGCGGCGCGGCGGTGATCTGGCCGAGCAGTCGCACGAACCGGTCCACGAAGCCCTGCACGGTCGGCTGATCGAAGAGATCGGTGGCGTAGGTGAACAGGCCGGTAATGCCCACCGGCGCACCGGTCTCGTCGTACCGGTCGGTGGCGATGAGATGCAGATCGAACTGCGAGATCTGGGTGTCGATATCCAGACCCGAGACGGTCAGACCGGGCAGCTCCAGGCTGGACTGGGCCAGGTTCTGGAAGGACAGACCCACCTGGAACAGCGGATGCCGGGCGGTGGAGCGCACCGGGTTGAGCACCTCGACCAGACGCTCGAACGGAACGTCGGCATTGGCGAACGCCTGAATGTCGGTCTCGCGCTGGCGGGCCAGCAGTTCGGTGAAGGGTGCGTCCGCATCGACCCGGGTGCGGAACACCAGAGTGTTGACGAACATACCGATGAGGTCGTCCAGGACGGCCTCGCCGCGTCCGGCCATCGGGGTACCGATGGCAATGTCATCGGTACCCGAGAGACGGGCCAGCAGTACCGCGAGCGCGGTGTGCACGACCATGAACAGCGTCGCACCCTCGGCGCGCGCCAAACGCACCAGCGCACGGTGCGTTTCGGCATCGATGCGCACCTCGACCCGGTCACCGGCGAAGCTCTGCACCGCCGGGCGCGGACGATCCGACGGCAGATCCAGCTGATCCGGGAGCTCGGCCAGCGCCTGCTTCCAGTAGGCGACCTGCTTGGCCGAGAGCGATTCCGCGTCATCCTCACTGCCCAGCAGATCGCGCTGCCAGATGGAGTAGTCGGCGTACTGCACCGCGAGCTTGGACCAGCCCGGAGCCTCACCCATGGAGCGGGCGGCGTAGGCCATCATCAGATCGCGGGTCAGCGGCGCGACGGATGAGCCGTCACCGGAGATGTGGTGAATCGCCAGGGCGAGAACGTATTCCGTGGAGCTGTCATCGCCGATACGGAACAGCGCGACCCGCAGCGGCACCTCGGTGGTGACGTCGAAGACCGTGGAGGTGAGCGCCACCACGGCCGTGGTTACCTCATCGGCGCCGACGGTGCGCACCTCGAGCTCCGGAACCGCCTGGGCCGCGGGCAGGATGACCTGCACCGGACCCTGTTCGGTCTGCGGGTAGATGGTGCGCAGAATCTCGTGGCGGGCAACGACATCGGTGATGGCGGCGCGCATGGCCTCGATATCGAGGGCGCCCGAGAGCCGCACCGCGACCGGCACGTTGTAGGCCGCGGACTGGTTGTCGAAGCGGTTGAGGAACCACATGCGCTGCTGGGCGAGCGACAGCGGAATGTGTTCCGGCCGTGCACCGGCGGTGAGCGCCTTACGGCCCGCACCGGCATCGTGCTCCACGCGTGCCGCCAGAGCGGCCACGGTGGACGCCTCGAACATCAGGCGCACCGGCACCCGGGTGTTCAGGGCCTCGCCGAGGCGCGCCGCGACCTGGGTCGCGAGCAGTGAGTTACCGCCCCAGGCGAAGAAATCGTCATCGAGGCCGATCCGGCCGCCCTCGATATGCAGCACGTCCGCGAAGACGCCGGCCACGATCTGCTCGATCGGGGTGACGGGCGCGCGGAAGACCGCCTTCTCGAAGGTGGGCTCCGGCAGCGCCTTTCGATCCAGTTTGCCGTTGGCGTTCAGCGGCAGGGCGTCGAGCGGCATGAAGACCGACGGCACCATGTACGACGGCAGCTCCGCGGCGAGCGCGGATTGCAGGGCCTGCTTGTCGATCTCACCGTCGATGCCGACGACATAGGCGACCAGGCGGTCACCGAGCGCCGCATCCTGGTGTGCCACCACGGCGGCCGAGGCCACCGAAGGCTGGCGAAGCAGCGCGGATTCGATATCGCCGAGCTCGATGCGGAAACCGCGGATCTTGACCTGGAAGTCGGTACGACCCCGGTAGTCCAGCTCGCCGTCGGCATTCCAGGCCACCAGGTCACCGGTGCGGTACATGCGGGTGCCGATGCCGAACGGGTTGGCCACGAAGCGATCCGCGGTCAGATCGGCACGGCCGAAGTAGCCGCGCGCCAACTGCGCACCGGCCAGGTACAGCTCACCCGAGACACCGACCGGCACCGGACGCAGGTGCGCGTCCAGAACGTAGACCTGGCTGTTCCATTCGGGTGAACCGATGGAGACGGACACCTCGTCCAGCGCGGTGACGCGATGGTTGGTGATGGAGACCGCGGCTTCGGTCGGCCCGTAGAGGTTGAACAGTTCGGTGCGCGGACGCTCGGCCAGCACGCGCTGAGCCAGCGGTCCGGGCAGCGCCTCGCCGATGGCCAGAATCCGCCACAGCGAATCCGGCAGACCGTCCGCCAGCAGCGCGTCCAGCATGGACGGCACCACATGCAGGGTGGTCACCCATTCGCGAGCCATGAGCTCGTTCAGGTACGCCGGATCCTTGTGACCACCGGGCACCGCGATGACCAGGCGGCCACCGCAGGCCACCGCGGACCAGAACTCCCACACCGAGAGGTCGAAGGTCGCGGCGGTCTTGAGCAGCACCGCATCGGCCGGATCGAGCCCGAATTCGGTGACCTTCCACAGCAACTGGTTCACCACCGCCGAGTGCGGCAGCGCCACACCCTTCGGACGACCGGTCGAACCGGAGGTGAAGATGATGTACGCGGTATTGGCGGGCGTCAGCTCCCGCACGCGCTCCGCGGCGGTGATCGGCTCGGCCGAGTGGCCGGACAGATCCAGCTCGTCGATGCGCAGCACCTCGACGCCGACATGCTCGAAGGCATCCACGCCGGTGCTGAGAACCACTGCCGGAGCGGCGGTTTCGAGGATGTAACCGGTGCGGTCGGCGGGCTGATCGGGATCGATCGGCACGTAGGCGGCACCGGTCTTGGCCACGGCGTACATGGCCACGACCAGGTCGGTGGAGCGGCGAATGGCCAGGGCCACACGGTCTTCGGTACCGATACCGCGGCCGATGAGCTCACGGGCCAGGCGGTTCACCCGGGCGTCGAGTTCGGCGTATGTGAGGTTCCGCGCACCGTCGGCGGTATCGGCCACGATGGCGACGGCCTTCGGGTCCGAAGTTACGGCCGCGTCGAGCAGTGAGACCAGGGTGGCCTCCGCACCGCCCGGGAACACCTGCTCGACATCCTGCGCGGTGTCGTTCCAGTGCTTCAGGATTCGATCGTTCTCCGCGGCATCGAGCAGATCGATATCGCCCACGGTGATACCGGAGTCGGCGAGCACCGCGTCCAGGACGCGCAGGAACCGGTCGGCGAAGGCACGCACGGTGGATTCGTCGAACAGATCGGTGGCGTAACCGAATTCGGTGAGGATCTCGGCGGGCGCACCGTCATCGGTGTACCGGTCGTAGAGCGTCACGTGCAGATCGGTCTTGGCCAGCTGCGATTCGAACTGGACCGCGCTCACATGCAGGCCGGGCAGTTCGAAGGCGGTCTCGGCCAGGTTCTGGAAGGACAGACCCACCTGGAACAGCGGATTGCGCGCATTGGAGCGAACCGGGTTGAGCACCTCGACCAGGCGCTCGAACGGCACCTCGGCATTGGCGAAGGCCTCCAGGTCGCGTTCGCGCACCTCGGCCAGTACGTCGGCGAACGGCACCGCGGGATCGATCCGGGTCCGGAACACCAGGGTGTTCACGAACATGCCGATGAGGTCGTCGAGTTCGCGCTCACCACGACCGGCGATCGGGGTGCCGACCGCGATGTCATCGGTACCGGACAGGCGCGCCAGCAGGATGGCCAGTGCGGCGTGCACGACCATGAACAGCGAGGCGTTATTGGCGCGGGCCAGCTCGTGCAGCTTGGCGTGGCGTTCGGCATCGATATCGAAGCGCAGCGCCTTGCCGTGGAACGACTGCGCGGGCGGGCGCGGGCGATCGGTGGGCAGTTCCAGCTGATCGGGCAGATCGGCCAGGGCCCGGGTCCAGTAGGAGACCTGCTGTGCGGCAAGCGATTCCGCATCGTCCTCGGAACCCAGGACCTCACGTTGCCACAGCGCGTAATCGGCGTACTGCACCGGCAGTGCGGTCCACTGCGGCGCTTCACCATTGGCGCGGGCCACGTAGGCGGCCATCACATCGCGCGCCATCGGGCCCATGGAGGAGCCGTCGGCGGAGACGTGGTGGATGGTGAAGGCGAGGACATGCTCTTCGGTCGCGGCATCGCTCACGCGGAACAGCTTGACCGCCAGCGGCACCTCGACGGTGACGTCGAAGGTGGTCATGGCGAATTCGATGACCTTGCCGAGCAATTCGCCCTCGGTGACCGGCTCCGGCACCAGGCCGAGATCGGTCTGGGTGGCGGGCAGGATCACCTGGTGCGGACCGTCCACCGAGCGAGGGTAGACGGTGCGCAGCACCTCGTGGCGGCTGATCACATCGCCGATGGCCAGACCCATGGCATTGAGATCCAGCGCACCGGTGAGGCGCACCGCGAGCGGAATATTGTCCACCGCCGAAGTGCTGGTGTCGAACTGGTTCAGGAACCAGTAGCGCGCCTGCGCCGGGGAGAGCGGCAGATTCTCCGGGCGCTCCCCCGCGACCAGGCGCGGACGGGTGCGGCCGGAACCGGCATGCCGTTCCACGCGCGCCGCGAGGGCCGAGACGGTGGAGGCCTCGAACAGATCGCGCACGGCGAGCTGGATATCCAGGGCCGCGCCGAGTCGTGCGGTGACCTGGGTGGCGATGAGCGAGTTGCCGCCGAGCTCGAAGAAGTCGTCGTCGACGCCGACGCGACCGACCCCGAGCACATCGGAGAAGGTGCCCGCCACGATCTCCTCGATCGGGGTCGAGGGTGCGCGGAAGACCTTGGCCTCGAAGACCGGTGCGGGCAGCTGCTTGCGATCCAGCTTGCCCGAGGCATTGAGCGGGAACGCCTCCAGCACCACGAACGCGGCCGGAACCATATAGCCGGGCAGCGCGTCGTGCAGTTCGGCGCGCACGCCCTCCACATCGATACTGCGTCCGGTGGCGGGGATGACATAGCCGACCAGCTGATCGCCGAGGCGATCATCGCTGCGGACCACGACCACCGACTGGGCAATGGAATCCACCGCGGTGAGCGCGGATTCGATCTCGCCGAGTTCGATGCGCAGACCGCGCAGCTTGACCTGGAAATCGGTGCGGCCCAGGTACTCCAGCTCCCCCGCACCGGTCCACTTCACCAGGTCACCGGTGCGGTACATGCGCGCACCGACGTGGAACGGATCGGCGACGAAGCGGTCGGAGGTCAGCTCCGGCCGCGCGACGTAGCCGCGCGCGAGCTGGCTGCCCGCGAGGTAGAGCTCACCCGCGATACCCGGGGCGACCGGGTGCAGACGCGAATCCAGCACGTACACGCGGGTATTGAAGACCGGGCGGCCGATCGGCACCGACAGCGTGTCCGCGGCCGTGACCTCGTGATAGGTGACATCGACCGCGGCCTCGGTGGGGCCGTACAGGTTGTGCAGCTGCGCGCCGGTGAGCTCGAGCAGCTTATGCGCGGTCGGTGCGGGCAGCGCTTCACCGGAGGCGAAAACCTGTCGCAGCGACACACATTCGGGCACGATTCCGTCGGGAGTTCCTGACCTGCCCAATTCGAGTTGTGCTACGAACACCGACATCATGGACGGCACGAAATGCGCCGTGGTGACGTCGTATTCGGTGATCAGGTCCGCCAAGTAGGCCGGATCGCGATGGCCGTCCGGCTTGGCGACGACCAGCTGCGCACCGACCTGCAAGGGCCAGAAGAACTCCCAGACCGAGACGTCGAAGGTGGCCGGGGTCTTCTGCAACACCACATCGTCGTCGAACAGGCCGTATTCGGTCTGCATCCACACCAGACGGTTCACGATCGCGGCATGGCTCACCGCCACACCCTTCGGGCGACCGGTCGAGCCGGAGGTGAAAATCACGTACGCCGTATTCGAATCCCGCAGCGGCGCGATGCGATCCGCGTCGGTGATCGGAGCGTCCGGGTATGCCGAGAGGTCGACCTCGTCGATGCGCAGCGTGCGCGCACCGGCATCGAAGCCATCACGGGCGGTGGTGAGCACCCGCACCGGCTGTGCGGTGTCGAGCACGTAGCGGTTGCGCTCCTCCGGATGATCCGGGTCGAGGGGCACGTACGCACCACCGGCGGCGATGACCGCGTACATGCCGATCACCAGATCCAGCGAGCGGCGCATACCCAGCGCGACAAGCGAATCCGGTCCGACGCCCTCGGTGATGAGGTAGCGGGCCAGCCTGTTCACCCGCGAGGCGAACTCACCGTAGGACAGAGCTGCCCCCTCGAACGCCACGGCCGGGGCCTTGGGCGTCTGCGCGGCCTGCGCGGCGAACATGGACGCGAGCGTCACATCGGCATCGGACTTACGACCCGCCAGGGCTACCCGGGTGACGTCGTACTCGGTGGCGTTCCAGGAGCGCAGCACGCGGCGGCGCTCCAGGTCGTCGAGGAGTTCGATATCGCCGACCAGGGTGGTCGGCTCCAGCACGATGCCGGTCAGGGTGCGCACCAGGCGATCGGCGAAGGTCGAGATCGTGGCGGCGTCGAAGATATCGGTGGCGTAGGCGAATTCGGCGGTCATCCCGTCGACCACGCCGTCCGCGCCCAGGTGTTCGAAGCGCGGGTCGACGGAGCGCAGGTTCAGGTGCAGATCGAACTTGGCGGTCACCACATCCAGCGGTACGCCCGCCACTTCCAGACCGGGCAGGGTGAAGGTGGCCGCACCGGTGTTCTGGAACGACAGCATGACCTGGAACAGCGGATGCCGGGCCTGCGAACGCGCCGGGTTGAGGATCTCCACCAGGCGCTCGAACGGCAGATCGGCATGGCCGAACGCGGCCAGGTCGGTGTCCTTGGTACGGGCCAGCAGCTCGGTGAACTTCTCCCCCGAATCGACCGCCGTACGCAGCACCAGGGTGTTGACGAACATGCCGATGGCGTCGTCGACCGCGGCTTCACCACGACCGGCGACCGCGGTGCCGATGGCGATGTCCGCTGCGTTGGACAGCCGCGCCAGCAGCGCCGCGAAGGCCGCGTGCACGACCATGAACAGTGACGCCCCGTGTTCGCGGGCAAGGGTGTTCAGGCTGTTCAGCA
This sequence comes from Nocardia sp. NBC_01503, assembly GCF_036327755.1. Taxonomy (NCBI): domain Bacteria; kingdom Bacillati; phylum Actinomycetota; class Actinomycetes; order Mycobacteriales; family Nocardiaceae; genus Nocardia; species Nocardia sp. NBC_01503. The sequence continues at coordinate 3,415,227 of NZ_CP109596.1, read as the reverse complement.
GCGCGGTGTCGATCGAGAACTCGTGCACGCCACCGCGGTTCGAGGCCACGGCCGGGCGCGGACGATCCGAGGGCAGATCGATCTGATCCGGCAGTCCGGCCAGGGCAGTGGACCAGTACCCGACCTGCTGCGAGATCAGCGAATCGCTGTCCTCTTCGGAGCCGAGCGTCTCGCGCTGCCACAGCGCGAAGTCGGCGTACTGCACCGGCAGCGGTTCCCACTGCGGCGCGACACCATTGGCCCGCGAGGCGTACGCGAGCATGACATCGCGCGCCAGCGGACGCACCGACCAGCCGTCACCGGAGATGTGGTGCACCACGAAAACCAGGACGTGCGTGGGGGTTTCGGCGTCCGCGACCCGGAACAGTCCGGCTCGCACCGGCGGAGCGACGGTCACATCGAAGCCGGTGAGCACCAGCTCGGCGACGCGGTCACGCAGCTCGGCTTCCGTCACGACGACGGCCGCGAGGCCCAGCCCCGCGCTCGCGTCGCTGTCCGCCGCCGCGTCCAACGGCAGTCCCGCGTTCAGGCGGACCTGGTCGGCAGGCAGGATGACCTGCACGCCACGGCCTTCGGCGTTCTCGGGGTAGACGGTGCGCAGCACCTCGTGCCGGTCGAGCACATCGCCGACCGCGTGCAGCAGCGCGACCGTATCGAGTTCACCGGTGAGGCGGACCGCGAGCGGAATGTTGTTCACCGCGGAGGTGGTGTCGAAGCGGTTCAGGAACCACATGCGCTGCTGCGCGAGCGACAGTGGAATCTCCGCCGGACGCTCCTGCGCGACCAGTTCGGCGCGGCGACCGGTACCGGATTGCGCGTCGACGCGGGCGGCCAGGGCGGCGACCGTCGGGGCGTCGAAGAGCGTGCGCACGGGGACGCGGGTATCGAGGGCGGCGCCCAGTCGCGCGACCACCTGGGTCGCGATGAGCGAGTTGCCGCCGAGCTCGAAGAAGTCGTCCTCGGCGCCGACCGGGCTCTCCAACCCGAGCACCTCGGCGAAGACCTCGGCGACGATCTCCTCCGCACGCGTTGCGGGAGCCCGGAATTCGCGAGCGGCGAACTCCGGCTCGGGCAGCGCCCGGCGATCCAGCTTGCCGTTCGCGTTGAGCGGGAACTCGGCCACGGCCACAAAGGCCGCCGGGACCATGTACGACGGCAACTGCGCGGACAGGTGCGCACGCAGCGCCTCGACATCCACGACATCGGCGGGCAGCGCCACGGTGCCCGGCGCGGCAGCACCGACGGCTCCCGGAGCTCCGGATTCAGTGGACTGCGGCGCGGCAGCACCGGCGGGCGCGGTCGACGTGGAACCGGACGGGACCACATAGGCGACGAGTTGGTCACCCGTACGGGCGTCCGAACGCAGGACGACAACGGCCTGGGCGACGTCAACGTGCGCGGTGAGGGCGGCTTCGATCTCGCCGAGCTCGATGCGCAGACCGCGGAGCTTGACCTGGAAGTCGGTGCGGCCCAGGTATTCCAGCTCACCGTCGGCGGTCCAGGTGACCAGGTCGCCGGTGCGGTACATGCGCTTGGAGGCGCCGAAGGCCGCGAACGGATTGGCGACGAAGCGGTCGGCGGTCAGATCGGGCCGCGCGACGTAGCCGCGAGCCAGCTGATCACCGGCCAGGTAGAGCTCGCCGGCCATGCCGGGCGCGACCGGCTTCAGCCGCGCGTCGAGCACATAGACCTGGGTATTGAAGACCGGTCGGCCGATCGGCACCGTCTCGGTGTCGGCATCGACGACCTGGTGATAGGTGACATCGACCGCGGCCTCGGTCGGGCCGTACAGGTTGTGCAGCTCCGCACCGGTCAGCCGCCGCAGCTGCTGAGCGGTGGTGGCGGGCAGCGCTTCACCGGAGGCGAAGACCAGTCGCAGGCCCGGCCCCTCGTCATCCCGGCGTGCTTGTGGCCGGGATCCACCATTGGCTTCGAGCTCGGCGGTGAACACCGCGAGCATCGAAGGCACGAAGTGCGCGGTGGTAACGCCCTCGGCGGCAATGACTTCCGCCAGGTAGGCCGGATCGCGGTGACCATCGGGCCGAGCCACGACCAAGCGCGCGCCGATCTGCAAGGGCCAGAAGAACTCCCACACCGACACGTCGAACGTGGCCGGGGTCTTCTGCAACACGACGTCCGCCGCGTTGAGCTCGTATTCGGCCTGCATCCACACCAGGCGGTTCACGATCGCCGCGTGGCTGACCGCGACGCCCTTGGGGCGGCCGGTCGAACCGGAGGTGAAGATGACGTACGCGGTATTCGAAGGATGCAGCGGCGCAAGACGATCCGCGTCGCCCAGCGGTGCGTCCGAGTAGCCCGACAGATCGAGCGCGTCCACCGCGAGTACCTCGGCGCTCGCATGGGTGAACCCATCACGCTCGGTGGTCAGCACGCAGACCGGTCGCGCGGTATCGAGCACGTAGTCGATGCGGTCGGCGGGCTGATCCGGATCCAGCGGCACGTACGCGCCACCGGCCTCCAGCACCGCGTACATGGCCACGACCAGGTCGAGCGAGCGTCGAATACCCAGCGCCACCATGCTGTCCGGGCCTACTCCGGCCTCGATCAGCTTGCGCGCCAGGCGATGTACGCGTCCGGCGAACTCGCCGTAGGACAGCTCCGCACGTGCCTCGCCGGGCTCGGACGCCCCCTCGAAGCTGAGGGCGATCGCTTCCGGAGTCCGCTCGGCTTGCGCCTCGAACAGCGCCACCAGCGTGTTCGCGGCGTCACCGGTGTCGGGGAGCTGCCACAGATCATGCCGGGACGCACCGGGGGTTTCCAGTGCGGCCCAGTCGACATCGTCACGCTCGACGGCATCGGTCTGCTCGGCGACCACCTCGTCGACGGAGTAGTAGGTGCGGTTCCAATCCAGCAGGACGCGCGACCGCTCACCACCGTCGAGCAGATCGATATCGCCGACCGCGGTCTCCGGCTGCGCCGCAATGGCTGCGAGCAGGCGGTTGAAGCGGGTCGCGAAGCGGGTCATGGTGGCCGCGTCGAACAGATCTGTGGCGTAGATGAGTTCGGCGGTGATGCCGGACGGGGTGCCGCCGAAGCCGTTGCCGGAGATATTGTGCGCGGCGGTGGCCTCGGTGAGGACCAGTTGCAGATCGAACTTGGCGGTGTCCAGCGGCAGGTCGACGCCGCTGACGGTCAGGCCGGGCAGCTCCAGTTCGGCCGGGCCGGTGTTCTGGAACGACAGCATGACCTGGAACAGCGGATGCCGGGCCTGCGAGCGGGCCGGGTTCAGGATCTCCACCAGGCGCTCGAACGGCAGATCGGCATGGCCGAAGGCCTGGATATCGGTGGCGCGCACCGATTCCAGCAGCTGGTTGAAGCCCGCACCGGAGTCGATCTGGGTCCGCAGCACCAGGGTGTTGACGAACATGCCGATCAGATCGTCGAGGGCGCGCTCACCACGGCCCGCGACGGGCGTACCGATGGCGATGTCCTCTTCACCCGAGAGGCGCGAGAGCAGTACCGCGAGCGCGGTGTGCGCCACCATGAACAGCGTGGCACCGCGCTGGCGGGCCAATTCGACCAGCTTGGCGTGGGTTTCGCCGTCGATGGTGAAGGTGTGCGTGGCGCCCTTGCCCGAGGCGACGGCCGGACGCGGCCGGTCGGCGGGCAGATCCAGCTGATCGGGCAGTCCGCGCAGCGCCTGACCCCAGTACGAGATCTGCTGTGCGATCACCGATTCCGCATCGGACTCGGCACCGAGCACCTCGCGCTGCCACAGCGCGTAATCCGCGTACTGGACTTCCAGTGGCCGCCAAGCGGGTTCGCCGCCCTCGACCCGAGCGCCGTAGGCGGTCATGACATCCCGGGTGAGCGGGCCCATGGAGAACCCGTCGGCGGAGATGTGGTGCACCACCAGTGCGAGCACATGTTCGGTGGGGCTGACCTCGAACAGGCGGGCGCGGAACGGCACATCGACGGTGACGTCGAAACCGGCCCGCATGAACTCCGAAAGCGCCTGCGGCAGTTCGGCTTCGGAGACATCGATGGGTGTCAGGTCGGGAATGACCTGACCGGTGGGGACGATCTCCTGGTACGCGGTGCCGTCGATCTCGGGGTACCGGGTACGCAGCGATTCATGCCGCGCCAGTACGTCGGCGACGGCGATCTGCAGCGCCTGGCGGTCCACCAGACCCGAAAGGCGAACCGCCGCGGGAATATTGTCCACGGCCGATTCCGGATTGAACCGGTTCAGGAACCACATGCGCTGCTGCGCGAGCGAGAGCGGCAGCCGCTCCGGGCGCTCGCGCGCGGTGAGTGCCTGGCGCGCACCGGCGCCGGAGTGCGATTCGGCGCGCGAGGCGAGCGCCGCCACGCTGGAGGCTTCGAAGATCTCCCGCACACCCAGCTGGGTGTCCAGGGCGGCCGAGAGTCGCGCCGCCACCTGGGTGGCGATCAGCGAATTACCGCCGAGGGCGAAGAAGTCGTCGTCCAGGCCGACCCGCTCCAGGCCGAGCACCTCGGCGAAGACACCCGCCACGATCTGTTCGATCGGGGTGGTCGGGGCACGGAAGACCGCGGCCTCGAAGACGGGGGCGGGCAGGGCGCGGCGGTCCAGCTTGCCGGAGGGATTGAGCGGGAACTCCTCCAGCACCATGAGCACCGAGGGCACCATGTACGCGGGCAGGCGTTCGGACAGTTCGGCGCGTGCGCCGTCGATATCCACAATCCGGCCCGGGGCCGCGATCAGATAGCCGACCAGCTGGTCACCGGTGTGCTGATCCCCGCGCACCACGACGACCGACTGGGCGACCGAACCCAACGCGGTGAGCGCGGATTCGATCTCACCGAGCTCGATACGCAGACCGCGCAGCTTGACCTGGAAGTCGGTGCGGCCGAGGTATTCGATCTCGCCCTCGGCATTCCAGACCACGAGGTCACCGGTGCGGTACATGCGCTCGGAGGAGCCGAACGGGTTGGCCACGAAGCGATCCGAGGTCAGATCGGGGCGCGCCACATACGCGGTGGCGAGCTGGTCACCCGCGAGATAGAGCTCACCCGCGACACCGACCGGAACCGGCCGCAGACGCGAATCCAGGACGTAGACCTGGGTATTGAAGACCGGGCGGCCGATCGGCACCGAGTCCACATCGACCGCGGTCACATGGTGGTAGGTGACGTCGACCGCGGCCTCGGTCGGGCCGTACAGGTTGTGCAGCTCCGCACCGGTGATCTCGCGCAGGCGATGTGAGGGCTTGGGCGAGAGCGCTTCACCGGAGGCGAAGACCATGCGCAGACTGGTGCACCGCACCGCCGCCGCCTCGGCGACGAAGACCGCGAGCATGGACGGTACGAAGTGGGTGACCGTAACGCCTTCACCGGCAATGAGTTCGGCGAGGTACGCCGGATCGCGATGACCGTCGGGCTTGGCGATGACCAGCTTCGCGCCGATCTGCAGGGGCCAGAAGAACTCCCACACCGAGACGTCGAAGGTGGCCGGGGTCTTCTGCAGCACAACATCTTCGGCGAGCAGGCCGTACTCGGACTGCATCCACACCAGGCGGTTCACGATCGCCGCATGCGGCACCGCCACACCCTTGGGTCGACCGGTCGAACCGGAGGTGAAGATCACGTACGCGGTATTCGATTCCCGCAGCGGCACAACGCGATCCGCGTCGGTGAGCGGCGCGGCGGAGTAGCTGGAGAGCTCCAGCAGGTCGATACGCACCTGCGCGGTCTCGACATCCAGATCCGCACCCGAGGTCAGCACGGTCACCGGATCGGCGGTCTCGAGAATGTACTCGATGCGCTCGGCCGGGTGATCCGGATCCAGCGGCACGTACGCGCCACCGGCCACGGTCACCGCGTACATGCCGACGACCAGATCGATCGAGCGCCGCATACCCAGCGCCACAAACGATTCCGCACCGACGCCGCGCTCGACGAGCCAGCGCGCCAAGCGGTGCACCCGCTCGGCGAACTCGCCGTAGGACAGACTTGTGCCCTCGAAGCTGAGGGCGATCGCGTCCGGCGTCCGCTCGGCCTGCGCCTCGAACAGCGCGACCAGCGTAGCCGCGGCATCGTCCGAGGATTTGCTGTCGGTCATGACGGCCAGCACGGTGTCGACGTCGTACGCGGTGTCGTTCCACTCGGTGACCACGAGATCGCGCTCGTCGGCGTCGAGGAGTTCGATATCGCCCACGGCCGCGGCGGGTTCGGTGGTGATCGCGGTGAGCACCCGGATCAGGCGGTCGGCGATCCGGCGGACGGTGTCCTCGTCGAACAGGTCGCGCAGGTATCCGGCGCGAATGCGCAGGCGGGTGTCGAGCTGTGCGATCAGGGTCAGCGGATAGTGCGTGGCATCGGCGGCGTCCAGACCTGTGACGGCCATACCGTCGATATCGGCGGCCTGGGACCGGATGCCCTCGGCGTCGACGGGATAGGACTCGAACACCACCAGGGTGTCGAAGAGTCCGCCGATCCGGGCGGCCGACTGGATATCGGCCAGGCCGATGTAGTGGTGATCGAGCAGGTCGGCCTGTTCGCCCTGGGTGCGATTGAGCAGCGCCCGCGCCGATTCGGCCGGATCGAACGCGACCCGCACGGGCACGGTGTTGATGAACAGACCCACCATGGATTCGACCCCGGCCAGCTGGGCGGGACGCCCGGAGACGGTGGTGCCGAAGAGCACGTCATCGCGGCCGGTGAGGCGGCCGAGCAGGATGCCCCAGGCGACCTGGAGCACGGTGTTCGGCGTGACACCGATCTCCGCGGCCAGGCCGGTCAGGCGCGCGGTGGCGGCCTCGTCCAGATCGAAGAAGTACTCACCCGACAGCGCGGTGATCTCGCGACCGGCGTCGGGGCGGGTGAGCAGCGTCGGCTCGGAGACTCCACGCAGCGCCTGCTTCCAGGCGTCGAGGGAGGCCGAACGATCCTGCTGCGCAACCCATTCCAGGAAGTACCGGTAGGACCGAACCGGCGGCAGCACGCTGGTGTCCGAATGCGTGGCGTACAGCACCAACAGGTCCTGCATGAGCAACGGCATGGACCAGCCATCGAGCAGGATGTGATGGTTGGCCACGGCCAGCTGCCAGTGGTCGGCGGCGGTGCGCACCAGCGTGTAGCGGATCAACGGCGGTGCGGTCAGGTCGAACCGGGTCATGCGGTCGGCGGCGATGATCTGCTCCGCCGCGGCCTGCCGGGCGTCGGCGTCGGCGATACCGGTGAGGTCGTGTGCGGCCCAGGCCACGTGCACGCCGTCCAGCACCACCTGCACCGGTACCCCATTGGCATCGGAAACGTATGCGGTGCGCAGGATTTCGTGGCGGTCCAGCAGCGCCTGGGCGGCGGCGCGCAGGCGATCGCCGTCCACGCGGCCGGTCAGGGTGAGCACGGCCTGGGCGGTGTACACGTCCACCGAGGTGGCGGCGAGCTGGGCGTGGAAGAGCAGACCGGACTGCAGCGCCGAGAGCGGCCACACCTGGTCGATCGCGCCGAAACGCTGTTCCCAGCCGTCGATATCGCGCTGGGCGACCTTGACCAGGCCGAAGTCGGACGGGGTGTGTCCACCGGCCTGTGCCGATTCCGCGTGGTGCGCAACGGCTTCCAGTGCGGCGACCCATACCGCGGCGAATTCGGCGACCGCCGCGGCGTCGAGCAGGGTGCTCGGGTAGCCGATATTGGCGGTCAGCTTGTCGCCGACCACGATGGCATTGATATCGATCGGGGCCATGGCGGGCATATCGGCGTCATAGGCGCCGCCGAGATCGCCGAGCTCGGGGGCCGGAATCCAGCCGAAGCCGCGCAGCGCCTCGGGCACATCGCCCTCGTTGACCCGGCCCAGGTAGTTGAAGCTGACCTGGCCGGGCAGCTGTTTGGGCAGCTGATCGGCGGTGGCCTGATTCAGATAGCGCAGCAGGCCGTAACCGATGCCCTTGTCCGGCACCGCGAGCAGCTGCTCCTTGACCGCCTTGATGGCGCGGCCCATGGCCGGACCGCCCGCGAGCGCGGCCGCCACATCGATATCGGACAGGTCGAAGCGGACCGGGAAGATGGCGGTGAACCAGCCGACCGTGCGGGACAGGTCGGCGCCGGGCACGACCTCTTCCTCACGACCGTGGCCTTCGAGGCGAACGAGCGCCGTGTGCTGCCCGCCCTGCTCCGCGGTAATCCCCTTGTCCGAGCGCCACTTCGCGACGGCGAGCGCCAGCGCGGTCAGCAGACCGTCATTGACACCGCCGTGGAACAGCGCGGGCACGGTGGTGAGCAGCGACTTGGTGGTCTCGGCCGAGATCTCGACCCTGTGCTTCTCGACCACGGCGGTGATATCCACGGCCGGATCCATCGCGCGCTCGGTGAGCAGCGGATCCGGACCGTCGACGACGCCACGCCAGAAGTCGAGTTCGGCCAGGCGCTCATCGGTGGCGGCTTCGCGCTCGAGGGCGTGCGCCCAGGTGCGCATGCTGGTCGCGGGGGCGACCAGTTCGGGGGTCTGTCCGGCCGAGATCCGGCCCCAGGCGGTGACGAAGTCCGGCACCAGGATTCGCCAGGTCACACCGTCCACCACGAGGTGGTGCGCGGCGACGATGAGGCGACCGGCGCGCGAGGCGTCGCTCGGTGCGAGCCAGACGAACCGCACCACGACGCCCGCGGTCGGGTCGAGCTTGTCGAGGGTGGCATCCAGTGCGGCGGAGGCGATTTCGATGAGCTCGTCCTTGCCGACGCGCGCATCGAATTCGGTGCGGTCGATGAGCGTGTCCACATCGACCGCGCCCGGCGCGGCGGTCTCCACGATCCAATCCGCGCCCGGCACCCGGCGCAGACGCGCCCGCAGCATGTCGTGTCGGTCGATGACCGCGCCGACGGTGGCCGCGATACCCGCGCGGTCGATGCCGACCGGAAGTTCCAGGGCCATGGTCTGGTTGAAGCGCCCGAGGGAGCCGGGCCGCTCCACCATGAACCGCACCACCGGGGTGAGCGGCATGACGCCCACGCCACCACCGGGCAGTTCGAGCAACCGCGGAGCCGAATCACCCTGGCTGTCGGAGGTTTCGGCGACCGCGGCCAGACCCGAGACGGTGCGCTGTTCGAAAACGTCACGCGGGCTGAAGATGACCCCGCGCGCCTTGGCCCGCGATACCAACTGAATGGAGACGATGGAGTCGCCGCCGAGTGCGAAGAAGGAGTCGTCGATACCGACCCGCTCCAGGCCGAGCACCTCGGCGAAGACCTCGGAGATGGTGTGCTCCAGCGTATTACGCGCGGCACGGAACACCACCTCGGTGGCGAAGACCGGTTCGGGCAGCGCCTTGCGGTCCAGTTTGCCGACCGGCGTCAACGGGACCCGGTCGATGATCATCACCGAGGACGGCACCATATACGCCGGGAGACGCTGTTCGACATGCGCGGTGACCGCGCCGATATCGATCGAATGACCCGGTGCGGCAACCACATACGACACCAGCGAGACCGCGCCCGCGGCGTTCCTGTGGCCGATGGTGACCGCGAAGTCCACACTCTCGTGCGAGGCCAGGGCGGCGTCGATCTCACCGAGTTCGATACGGAAACCGCGCACCTTGACCTGGAAGTCGGAGCGGCCGACGTACTCGACCGCACCGTTCGGGGTCCAGCGCACCACGTCGCCGGTGCGGTACATGCGCTGACCCGCGACGTACGGGTTGGCGACGAAGCGGTCCGCGCTCAGGCCCGGACGCGCATGGTAGCCGCGCGCCAGCTGAATGCCCGACAGGTAGAGCTCACCCGCGACACCGACCGGCACGGGGCGCAGGCGGTTGTCCAGGATCAGCGATTGCATACCGCGGGTCGGGCCACCGATGGTGACCGGATCGCCCGCGACCAGCGGATCGCTGATATTGGTCATAATGGTGGTCTCGGTCGGACCGTAACCATTGTGGAAGGCGCGAATACTGCCGTCCGCCAACGGAATCGCCCACTTGGCGACCAGATCGGCCGGGACCGCCTCACCACCGGCGGACAGCACCCGCAAGGTGTCCAGTCCGGTCGGATCGAAGGTGGCCAGCGCGGCCGGGGTGATGAACGCGTGCGTGACGCCCTCGGAGCGGATCAGCTCCGACAGCTCCTCACCGCCGTAGACGCCCGGCGGGACGACCACCAGGGTGCCGCCCGCGCCGATGGCGAGCAGGAACTCCAGCATGGCGGCGTCGAACGACGGCGAGGCGAAATGCAGTGCGCGCGAGGAGGAGTCGAGGCCGTAGCGCTCGACCTGCTCGACACTGAAGTTGGCCAGACCGGCATGGCTGACCACGACGCCCTTGGGGACGCCGGTGGAGCCGGAGGTGTAGATGACGTACGCCGGATGCTCCGGGCGCAGCGGGCGCACCCGGTCAGCATCGGCAATGGCGTTGGCGGAGAACGACTTCAGGTCGAGTTCGTCCAGCACCAGCCACTCCACCGAGTCCGGCAGATCGGCACGGACCGACGCCACGGTCAAGCCGACCGGGGAACCCGAATCGGTGACCATATGGGCGATGCGGTCGGCCGGGTAGTTCGGGTCGACCGGGACGAAGGCGGCACCGGTCTTGGTGACCGCCCACTCGGCGAAGTAGGAGTCGTCCGAGCGCGGGACGGCGATGGCGACCAGGTTCTCGGTGCCGATACCGCGCTCGATGAGCAGGCGCGCCAGGCGATTCGAGCGCTCGTCGAGATCGGCGTAGGACAGACCTGTCCCCTGGAAGCGGACGGCGGTGGCCTGCGGATCGCGAGCCACGGCCTCGGCCAGCAGCTCCGGCAGGGTGCGACCCGGGATGGCCGGGGCACCGAAGCGCGCGGTGAGATCGGTCCGTTCGGACTTGTCGAGAATATCGATGGCCCCGACGACGATCTCCGGATCGGCGGCAATGGCCTCGAGCACGCGCAGCCAGCGCTGTGCGAACCCGTCGGCGGTGGCCTCGTCGAAGAGATCCACCGCGTAGGTGAGCGCCAGCGCCATGGCCGTGCCCGACCCCGCCCTGCTCCCACCCGTGTCCTGTTCGGACAGCGTGAATTGCAGGTCGAACCGGGAGATGTTCTCGTCGAGGTCCAGCGCCGAAACGGTCAGCCCCGGCAGTTCCAGGGTGGCGCGATCCAGGTTCTGGAAGGCCAGCACGACCTGGAACAGCGGGTTCCGTGCCTGCGACCGCTCCGGTGCGAGCAGCTCCACCAGACGCTCGAACGGCACATCGGCATTACCGAAGGCGTCGAGGTCGGTATGCCGGGCGCGATCCAGCAGATCCGAGAAGGATTCGGCCGGGTCGATTCCGGTGCGCAACACCAGGGTGTTGACGAACATGCCGACCAGGTCGTCCAGGGCGGCCTCGCCACGACCGGCGACCGGGGTGCCGATGGCGATGTCGTCGCCGCCGGACATCCGGGCCAGCAGCACCGCGAGCGCCGAGTGCATGACCATGAACAGCGTCGAACCACGCTGCCGGGCAACATCTTCCAGAGCGGCAACGAGTTCGGGAGCCAGTGTGCGCTGCAGCGTCGCACCACGATGCGAGGCCACCGCCGGGCGCGGGCGATCGGTCGGCAGCGCCAACTCGTCCGGCACCCCGTCCAGGGTCCGCGTCCAGTAGCCGACCTGACGGGCCATGAGCGAGGACGAGTCCTCCTCGGACCCGAGCACCGCCCGCTGCCAGATCGCGAAGTCCGCGTACTGCACCGCCAGCGGAGCCCAACCCGGCACCGCACCCTGGGTGCGCGCCGAATAGGCCACCATCACATCGCGAGTCAGCGGCGCCATCGAGAACCCGTCACCGGCGATGTGATGCACCACGACCACGAGCACGTACTCGCCCGCGGACCCCGGCGCGACAGCACCACCGGCAAGCGCGCCAGCGTCCCCGGCGAGCGCGGTGGCATCCCCCGTCATCCCGGCATGCTTTCGGCCGGGATCCACATCGGTCACTCGGAACAGCCGGGCGCGCAACGGAACTTGGTCCGCCACATTGAAGCCCAGCGTCGCGAAGGCCGTCACCGTAGCGGTGAGGTCCGCGGCGGCGACCGTGACCGGGCGCAGATCGAGAGCGATCTGCTCGGCGGGCACGACCACCTGCATCGGCGTGCCGCCATGCTCGGGGTAGCGGGTGCGCAGCGATTCGTGGCGACGCACCACATCGGCGACCGCGAGTTCCAGTGCGGCGGTATCGAGTTCACCGGTGAGACGGATCGCCAGCGGCAGGTTGTAAGCCGCCGACGAGGTGTCGTACTGGTTCAGGAACCACATGCGCTGCTGCGCGAAGGACAGCGGCACCAACTCGCCAGGAGTACGCGGGCGCGCCACCAGCTTGGCGCGCGACGCACCGTCGGCATGCGATTCGATGCGGGCCGCGAGGGCCTCGACCGTGCTGGCCTCGAACAGGGTGCGCACGGCGACCGTGGTGTCCAGGGCCGCACCGATGCGCGAGACCACCCGGGTGGCGATGAGCGAGTTACCGCCCAGATCGAAGAAATCGTCGTCCAGGCCGACGCGCGGGAGGTCCAGGACTTCGGCGAAGACGGCGGCGACCGTCTCCTGGGTGGGTGTCTCGGAGGCGCGGAAGGCGCGCGCCTGCACCGCCGGGGCGGGCAGCGCACGGCGATCCAGCTTGCCGTTGACGGTCAACGGGATTCGATCCATGGCGACCAGGGCGGCAGGGACCATGTACGACGGCAGGCGTTCGCCCGCGCCGTCGCGGATCTCCAGGAGTTCGGCGTCGGTGGCCTCGATACCGGTCTCCGGTACGACGTAGGCGACGATGCGCTGATCACCCGGGATGTCCTCGCGCACGATCACAGCGGCCTGGGCCACGCCCGGCTGCGCCAGGACGGCGGCCTCGATCTCACCGAGCTCGATACGGAAACCGCGCACCTTGACCTGATCGTCCGCGCGCCCCAGGTACTCGAGTTCGCCGAAGCGATTCCAGCGCGCGACGTCACCCGAGCGGTACAGACGACTACCGTTCGCGCCGAACGGGCTGGCGACGAAGCGAGCGGCGGTCAGATCCGGGCGGCCGAGGTAACCGCGCGCCAATTGCGCACCGGCCACATACATTTCACCCGCGACACCGACCGGGACCGGATGCAGGCGCTCGTCCAGGACGTAGACGCGCAGACCCGCGATGGCGCGACCGACCACCGAACCGGTGGCGGCGGCGATGGTGTCGGCATCGAGCACGCGGTGCGAGACATGCACCGTGGTCTCGGTGATGCCGTACATGTTCACCAGGTACGGCGACGAATCACCGTGCCGGGCAACCCAATCCGACAGGCGACGCAGCTCCAGGGCCTCACCACCGAAGACCACGTAGCGCAAGGCCAGGGGCTGATCATCGCCCGCGGCCACGGCGATACGCTCGGCCTCGGCCAACTGATAGAACGCCGACGGAGTCTGATTCAGCACCGTCACCCGTTCACGGCGCAGCAATTCCAGGAACTGCTCGGGCGAACGAGACACGTAGTAATCGACCACGACCAGGGTGCCGCCGTACAACAGCGGACCCCACAGCTCCCACACCGAGAAATCGAACGCGTACGAATGGAACAGCGTCCACACATCATCGGCGGTGAACCCGAACTCACGATCGGTATTGGCCATGAGCCGCACCACATTCCGATGCGAAACGGCCACACCCTTGGGGCGACCGGTCGAACCGGAGGTGTAGATCACGTACGCGACATGATCGGGCCGCAGCGCCGCGATTCGATCCGCGTCGGTGATCGGTGAATCGTCCGCGTCCTCGATATCGCCCGCCTCGACGGTGTACCCGTCGAGCGAGACCGTCGGCAGTCCGGCGGGCAGCTCCACCGTCACGGTCGAGTCGACGACCACGCTGGTGGGCTCGGCATCGGAGAGCACGTAGGCGATGCGATCGGCCGGGTAGGTCGGATCGACCGGCACATAGCCCGCACCGGTCTTGATCACCGCGAGCAGCGCCACGACCAGATCCACCGAGCGCGGCAGCAGCACCGCGACCAGCGACTCCGGCCCCGCGCCGTCCTCGATCAGCCTGCGCGCCACCACATTCGAGCGTCGATCCAGATCACCGTAGGTCAGCTCGTCATCGCCGAATCGCACCGCGATCCGCTCCGAATTCGCCGCGACGGCCCGATCGAACAGGCTCGACAGGGTGGCGTTCTCCGCCACGAACGGACTCGACAGCGCCGCCACCGGATCGGTGAACAGCTCCGCCACCGCGCCGAACGCACCGCCGGGCGCGAGCACCCGCTCCAGCTCCGCGGCCGAGATGGCCGGTGCCGCGGCGTCATCCATCGGGTAGGCAGTGCTTTCGGCGGCGTCGACGTCGTGCTGCGGTGACGTGAGCACGGCGGCGCGCGCGGCTGCCGCGAGCTCCACGATGTCGTCGCCCGCGGAGACCCAGCGTTCGGAGACCTCATGCCGTTCGACGCCGCCGAGCAGATCGATATCGCCGAGCAGCACCGACGGGTCGTCGGCGACGGTGCGCAGAATGCGGACCAGGCGCTCGGCGAAGGAGGCCACGGTCTCGGGATCGAACAGGTCGGTGGCGTAGTTCCAGGACAGGCTCAGCGAATCGTCGGCGCGCTCGCCGACGGTCAGCTGGATATCGAATTTGGCTGTGCCCGCGTCGAATTCGACGGTTTCGAGCTCCAGGCCGGGGAGCGAGACCGCGCCCGCGTCCTTGGCTCCGGCGGCCTCGAAGGTCAGCGCCACCTGGAACAGCGGGTGGTGCGCCTGCGAGCGCACGGGGCTGAGCACATCCACCAGGCGCTCGAACGGCACGTCGGCGTGTGCGAAAGCGGCCAGATCGGTACGCCGCACCTGGGCGAGCAGCTCGCGGAAGGCCGCGTCCGGCAGCACCGGGGTGCGCAACACCAGGGTGTTGACGAACATGCCGACCAGATCGTCGAGCGCGGCCGCACCGCGACCCGCGATCGGGGTGCCGATGGCGATATCGATGGAGCGGGACAGGCGCGCGGACCAGGTGGCCAGTGCGGCGTGCAGCACCATGAACAGCGTGACATCGTGCTCGCGGGCGAGCGCGGTGAGCGCGCGGTGCAGCTCGGCGTCGATCGAGAAGTCGTAGGTGCCACCGGCATTGGTGGCGATCTCGGGGCGCGGCCGGTCGGCGGGGAGTTCGATCTGCTCGGGCAGATCGCGCAGCTGTTCGCTCCAGTAGTGCACCTGCTGTGCCGCGATGGAGTCCGCGGCCCCCTCATCGCCGAGCACCTCGCGCTGCCACAGCGCGTAATCGGCGTACTGCACCGGCAGCGGCGTCCAGGCCGGAGCCTGCCCGCCGCTGCGGGCCAGGTACGCGCCGACCACGTCGCGCAGCAGCGGACGCAGTGAGAAACCGTCCGCGCTGATGTGGTGCAGCACCAGTACCAGCACGTGGGTGGGCTCGACGACGGCGTGCCGGCCGCCCGCCTCCGGGCTCAGGGTGAGCACGGTGGCACGGAACGGCAGTTCGCGGGTGACGTCGAAGTGGACGCTCACCAGTTCGGTGATGCGCGTGGGCAATTGGGCCGCCGAGACGGTCTCGGTGCGCACCTCGAAGTCGATCTCGGACAGCTCCAGTACGCGCTGGAAGCCGTCACCGGCGATCTCCGGGTAGATGGTGCGCAGCGCCTCGTGCCGGGCCAGCACATCGCCGATGGCGGCGTTGAACGCGGCGATATCGATATCGCCGAAGCGCGGGTCGACGGAGCGGAGCTTCAGCGCCACCGGGATGTTGTTCACCGCGGTGCGGTTGTCGAAGCGGTTCAGGAACCACATGCGCTGCTGCGCCGGGGACAGCGGCACCAGCGCCGCGGTCTCACCGGTCGGCAGCGCCACGGGGGCGGGCCGCTCCTGCGCCACCAGGGGCGCGCGGGTTCCGGAGCCCACACGCGATTCCAGTTGCGCCGCGAGCGCCGCCACCGTGGTGGCCTCGAACAGCGTGCGCAGCGGGATATCGGCGTCCAGCGCCGCGGACAGGCGCGAGATCACCTGGGTGGCGATGAGCGAGTTACCGCCGAGCTCGAAGAAGTCGTCGTCCAGCCCGACGCGTTCCCCGCCGAGCACATCGGCGAAGACACCGGCCACGGTCTGCTCGACCGGGGTGGCCGGGGCGCGGTACTCCTTGGCCGCGAAGGCCGGTGCTGGCAGCGCTTTGCGATCCAGCTTGCCGGAGGCGTTGAGCGGGAAGGCGTCCAGCACCATGACCGCCGCCGGGACCATGTAGGCCGGAAGCTGCTGGGCGAGAGTCGCTTTCGTGGCATCGACGTCGATATGACCGTCGGCCGCGACAACATACGCGACCAATTGATCGCCGGTGCGCTCATCGCCGCGTACCACGACGACCGCCTGTGCGACCGCGTTCAGCGCGGTGAGCGCCGCCTCGATCTCGCCGAGTTCGATGCGCAGACCACGCAGCTTGACCTGGAAGTCGGTGCGGCCCAGGTACTCCAGCTCACCATTGCCGGTCCAGACCACGAGGTCGCCGGTCCGGTACATGCGCGCGGCGTCCCCGAACGGGTTGGCCACGAAGCGATCCGAGGTCAGATCCGGCCGCGCCACATAGGCGGTGGCGAGCTGATCACCCGCGAGGTAGAGCTCACCCGCGACACCCACCGGAACCGGCCGCAGCCGCGAATCCAGCACGTACACCTGGGTATTGAAGACGGGTGCGCCGATCGGCACCGAGGTGGTGTCGGCATCGGAGACCTCGTGATAGGTCACATCGACCGCGGCCTCGGTGGGGCCGTAGAGATTGTGCAGCCGCGCGCCGGTCAGCGCGCGCAGGCGCTGCGCGGTCGGCGCGGGCAATCCCTCGCCGGAGGCGAAGACATTGCGCAGGCTGGTGCATGCGGCGGCGCCGGGCTCGGCCACGAAGACCGCGAGCATGGACGGCACGAAGTGCACCGTGGTGACCTGCTCATCGATGATGAGCCGGGCCAGATAGGCGGGATCGCGGTGACCATCGGGCTTGGCGACCACCAGGCGCGCGCCGACCTGCAAGGGCCAGAAGAACTCCCACACCGAGACGTCGAAGGTGGCCGGGGTCTTCTGCAGCACCACGTCATCGGCGGCGAGGCCGTACTGCGCGTGCATCCAGACCAGGCGGTTGACGATGGCGGCGTGCGAGACCGCGACACCCTTGGGGCGGCCGGTCGAACCCGAGGTGAAGATGACGTACGCGGTATTCCGCGGCCGCAGCGGGGTCAGTCGATCGGCATCGGTGAGCGGGGTGTCCGCGAAGCCGGACAGATCCAGCTGATCGATCCGAACCTGGCGTGCCGCAACACCTTCCAGGTCAACCTCGAGCTCGTCACCGGAGGTCAGCACACAGACCGGTTGCGCGGTCTCGAGGATGTACCGGGTGCGCTCGGCCGGATGATCCGGATCCAGCGGGACGTACGCGCCACCGGCGACGGTGACGGCGTACATCCCCGCCACCAGGTCGATGGAGCGGCGCATACCCAGCGCCACAAAGGATTCCGGTCCCACACCCGCGGCGATGAGCCAGCGGGCGAGCCGCCGCACGCGGGCGGCGAACTCGGCGTAGGACAGACTCGTCCCTTCGAAGGTGACCGCGGTCGCGTCCGGGGTCAGCGCCACCTGGGCTTCGAAGAGTGCGGCCAGCGTCGCCGCGGCGCCTTCGGAGACCTCCGGCAGGGCGGCGTCCAGCTCGAACGCGGTGTCGTTCCAGCCGCGCAGCACACGCTGGCGCTCACATTCGCCGAGCAGTTCGACATCGCCGACCCGCATGGCCGGATCGGCGACGAGCGCGGCGAGCATGCGCTCGAAGCGCTGGGCGAAGACCTCGGCGAACGCACCGTCGAAAAGATCTGTGGCATAGACGAGTTCGGCGTCCATCGCGGAATCCGCGGTGCGGCCCGCCGCGCCGCCGTCCATGACCTCGGACAGCGTCAACTGCAGATCGAACTTGGCCGACTGCTGGTCGATACCCAGCTCGGACACGCTCAGCCCCGGCAGCTCCAGCGCGGTGCGCCCCAGGTTCTGGAACGAGAGCATGACCTGGAACAGCGGATGCCGGGCCTGCGAACGCGCCGGGTTCAGCACATCCACCAGGCGCTCGAACGGCACATCGGCGTGCGCGAAGGCGGCGAGATCGCGCTCACGCACCTTCTTCAGCAGTTCGGCGAAGCTCTCGTTCGTATCGACGGGCGAGCGCAGCACCAGGGTGTTGACGAACATGCCGACGAGATCGTCGAGGGCCTGCTCACCGCGGCCCGCGACCGGAATGCCGACCGCGATGTCATCGGTGCCGCTCATCCGGGCCAGCAGTGCGGCGAAGGCGCTGTGCACCACCATGAACAGCGTGGTGCCGTGCGACTGCGCGACCCGCTGGAGTCCGGTGATGAGCTCCCCGGGCACCTGGAAGCGATGCGTACCGGCCTCATAGGAGGCGACGGCCGGGCGCGGCTTGTTCGACAGCCGCAGCTCGTCCGGCAGCCCGCCCAGGGTGTTGCGCCAGTACTCCAGCTGCTCGGTGATGAGTGAGCGCGCATCGTCTTCCGAGCCGAGGGTTTCGCGCTGCCACAGTGCGTAATCCGCGTACTGCACCGGAAGCTCCGGCCAGCCGGGGGCCTCGCCGTTGCTGCGCGCCACGTAGCCGGTCATCAGATCGCGGACCAGCGGATTCATCGAGAAGCCGTCTGCGGCGATGTGATGCGCGACGAGCACCAGTACGTGGTCGTCCTGCGCCAGACGGAAGGCGCGCAGCCGCACCGGCGGTTCGGCGGTGACATCGAAACCGCGCCCGGCGAAGTCGTAGACCGCGGCGTACAGCTCGCCCTCGGCCACATCCAGCACCTCGAGCTGCGGAATGGCACGGGCGGTGGGCAGCACCTTCTGGTAGGCGACGCCCTCGTAGGACGGGTAGATGGTGCGCAGCGATTCGTGCCGCGCCATCACATCGGCGACGGCCCCGCGCAGTGCCGCGAGATCCAGTGCACCGGTGAGCCTTACGGCCGCCGGAATATTGTTGGCCGCGGAATCGGTGTCGAACCGGTTCAGGAACCACATGCGCTGCTGCGCCAGCGACAGCGGCGGATGCTCGGGCCGGGTGCGCACCGTAAGCGCCTGGCGCACACCGGTTCCGGCATGCGATTCCACGCGCGCGGCCAGCGCCGCCACGGTCGGGGCCTCGAACAGCACGCGCACGCCGACCTCGGCATCGAGCGCTGCGGAGAGGCGGGCGACGACCTGGGTGGCGACCAGCGAGTTGCCGCCGAGTTCGAAGAAGTCGTCGTCCACGCCGACCCGGTCCAGGCCGAGCAGTTCGGCGAAGATCGAGGCGGTGATCTCCTCGATCGGGGTGGCGGGCGCGCGGAAACGCCTGGCCTCGAAGACCGGTGCGGGCAGTGCCCGGCGATCCAGCTTGCCGGAGGCGTTCACCGGGAAGTGGTCCAGCACCACGATGGCGGCCGGAACCATATAGCCGGGCAGCGAGCGCCCCAGGGCGGCCTTGACCGCGTCCACATCGATGACCGCGGCATCCGATTCGCGGCCTGCCGCGGCGGGCTCGCGCACCACATAGCCGACCAGCTGATCACCGGCGTGCGCGTCGGCGCGGACCACCACGACGGACTGGGCGATACCCGGCTCGGCCAGCAGCGCGGCCTCGATCTCGCCGAGTTCGATACGCAGACCGCGCAGCTTGACCTGGAAGTCGGTGCGGCCCAGGTACTCGATCTCCGCTCCGCCACCCCGCGCTTCGCTGCCGGTCCACTTCACCAGGTCGCCGGTGCGGTACATGCGCGCACCGACGGCACCGAAGGGGTTGGCCACGAAGCGATCCGAGGAGAGATCCGGACGGCCCAGGTAGCCGCGGGCCAGCTGATCGCCCGCGAGGTAGAGCTCACCCGCGACACCCGGCGCGACCGGGTTCAAGCGGGCATCCAGGACGTAGGTCTGGGTGTTCCAGACCGGACGGCCGATCGGCACGAAGACGGTGTCGGCGTCCACCACCTCGTGGTACGTGACATCGACGGCGGCTTCGGTCGGACCGTAGAGGTTGTGCAGCCGTGCGCCGGTGAGCTCGCGCAGCTTCTGCGCGGTCGGCGCGGGCAGCGCCTCACCGGAGGCGAAGACCTGCCGCAGGCGTGGCGCGGCGACTGTGGAGTCACCTTTTTCATTACCGAGGGTGGCGACGAAGACCGAGAGCATGGACGGCACGAAATGCGCTGTCGTAATGCCCTCTTCGGCGATGACCTGCGCCAAATACACCGGATCACGATGACCATCCGGCTTGGCGACCACCAGACGCGCACCGGTCTGCAAGGGCCAGAAGAACTCCCACACCGAGACGTCGAAGGTCGCCGGAGTCTTCTGCAGCACAGCGTCACTCGCATCGATCGGGTACTCGTGCTGCATCCACAACAGACGATTCACGATCGCGCCGTGCTCCACCGCGACGCCCTTGGGGCGACCGGTGGAACCGGAGGTGAAGATGACATACGCGGTGTGATCGGGCCGGATCGACTGTGCGCGTTCGGAATCGGTGATCGGCGCGGCCGAGTAACCCTCGAGGTCGAGGGTGTCGACCTCGAGCACCGGCACATTGCGACCGGTCACGAAGTCGTCGCGACCGGTGGTCAGAATGGCGACCGGGCGCGCGGTGTCGAGGACGTAATCGATGCGCTCGAGCGGCTGATCCGGATCCAGCGGCACGTACGCGCCACCGGCCTCCAGTACCGCGTACATGGCGACGACGAGATCCATGGATCGGCGAATGGCCAGGGCCACAAGCGATTCCGCGCCGACACCCTGCGCCATGAGCTTGCGGGCCAGGCGGTGCACCCGTCCGGAGAACTCGGCGTAGGACAGACTTGTCCCGTCGAAAACGACCGCGGTCGCGTCGGGGCTGGTCAGGGCCTGTGCCTCGAAGAGCGAAACCAGCGTTGCCGCCGCGCCTTCGGGCAGACTGGGCAACGCATCGCCGAGATCGAAGGCGGTGTCGTTCCACCCGGTCAGCACCTGGTCGCGCTCACCGGCGACCAGCAGATCGATATCGCCGATCGGCTGCTCCGGATCGGCGACAACGGCCGCCAGAATCAGATCCAGTCGACGCGCGAACGCGGCGACCGTCGGCTCGTCGAAAAGGTCACGCGCATAGGAGAACTCGGCGGACATACCGGCGTTCTCACCGTGCTCGTCCTGCGCCTCCTGCAGGGTCAATTGCAGATCGAACTTGGCCAGCTGGGCGTCGTAGTCGATGCCGTTGACCGAGAGTCCGGGCAGCTCCAGACTGGCCTGGCGGGTGTTCTGGAAGGTCAGCATGACCTGGAACAGCGGATGCCGGGCCTGCGAGCGCGCCGGGTTGAGCACCTCCACGAGGCGTTCGAACGGCACATCGGCGTGCGCGAAGGCGTGCAGATCGCTCTCGCGAGCCTGGGCGAGCAGATCGGCGAAGGTCTTCTCGCTCTCGACCTCGCTGCGCAGCACCAGGGTATTGACGAACATGCCGATGAGGTCGTCCAGCGCGGCCTCACCGCGACCGTGCACCGGGGTGCCGATGGCGATATCGCTGGTGCCCGAGAGCCGGGCCAGCAGGACCGCGAGGGCACTGTGCAGCACCATGAACAGCGAGGCATTGTGCCGGCGGCCCAACTCCACCAGGCGCTGCTGCGTCTCGGCGGAGATGGCGAACGGATAGGTGCCGCCCCGGTAGGAGGCGGCGGGCGGACGCGGGCGATCCGAAGGCAACACCAGCTCGTCCGGCAGATCGGCCAGGGTGTCGGCCCAGTACCGAATCTGCTTGGCGATCAACGAGTTCGGATCATCCTCGGAGCCGAGCACCTCACGCTGCCAGAGCGCGTAGTCGGCGTACTGCACGGGCAACTCGGCCCAGGCCGGAGCCTCCCACGAAGTGCGGGCGGCATAGGCGACCATGACATCGCGGGCCAGCGGTCCCATGGACCAGCCGTCCGCGGAGATGTGATGCACCACCATGCCGAGCACGAACTCGCTCTCGCTGAGTTCGAAGAGCGCCGCGTGCATCGGCACCTCATCGGTGACGTCGAAGGCCATCGACGCCAGTTCGACCAGGTGGTCGACGAGATTGGCCTGGGTGACCGGCACCGGGGTCAGGTCGGGCACGATCTGCGCGGCGTCCAGCACCCGCTGGACGGGTCCGTGCGCGGTCTCCGGGAAGACGGTGCGCAGCGATTCATGCCGGTCGATGACGTCGATGACGGCGACCTGGAGCGCGGCCACATCCAGCTCGCCCGAGAGTCGGATGGCGACCGGGATGTTATTCACCGCGGAGGCGGTGTCGAAGCGGTTCAGGAACCACATGCGCTGCTGCGCAAGGGAAAGCGGGATCTCACTGGGCCGCTCACGCGCGACCAGGGCCTTGCGCGCACCGTCACCGGCGTGCGATTCGACGCGTGCCGCCAGGGCCGCGACGGTGGCGGCCTCGAACAGCATGCGCACCGGTACGCGGGTATCGAGCGCGGTACCCAGGCGGGTGGCGACCTGGGTGGCGATGAGCGAGTTGCCGCCGAGTTCGAAGAAGTCGTCATCGACGCCGACGCGGGCGATGCCCAGCACCTCGCCGAAGATCTGCGCCACGATCTCTTCGATAGGCGTTGTGGGAGCGCGGAATTCGCGCACCTCGAAGACCGGCGCGGGCAGTGCGCGGCGATCCAGCTTGCCGGAGGCATTGAGCGGGAAGGCGTCCAGCACCACGAAGGCCGAGGGCACCATGTACGCCGGCAACGTGCGATGCAGCAGCGCCTTGACGCTGTCCAGATCGACCGGGCCGCGGGTCACCACGTAGGCGACCAGCTGATCACCGGCGACGGTGTCGATGACCAGGACCACGGCCTGATTGACCGACGGATGCCCGAGCAGCGCGGTTTCGATCTCACCGAGTTCGATGCGCTGACCGCGGAACTTGACCTGGAAGTCGGTACGGCCGATGTACTCCAGCGCGCCGGAGGCATTCCAGCGCACCAGGTCACCGGTGCGGTACAGGCGCGCACCCGAGGTTCCGAAGGGATCGGCGACAAAGCGTTCGGCGCTCAGATCTGGGCGGCCGTAGTAGCCGCGCGCGACCTGCGCACCACCCAGGTACAGCTCACCCGGGACACCGGCCGGGACGGGGCGCAGGCCCTCGTCCAGGACGTAGGTCTGCGCATTCCACACCGGGCGGCCGATCGGCACCGCGGTCGGAGTCGGGTTGCCGATGGCCGCGTAGGTGGCGTGCACGGTGAACTCGGTCGGGCCGTACAGGTTGTGCACGGCCGCGGTGGAGAAGCGCCGGAACGCGGTGACCGTGGCGGGCGGCAGCGCCTCACCGGCGACCAGAACCGCACGCAGGGAAAGGCATTCGGCCGCCGAGGCGCTGGAGGCGAAGACGCTCAGCATGGACGGCACGAACGAGGTCATGGTGACCCGGTGCCGGCCGATGACCTCGGACAGGTACATGGGATCGCGATGCCCGTCCGGGGCCGCGATGACCTGCTGTGCGCCCACGGCCAGGGAACCGAAGAGCTCCCACACCGACACGTCGAAGGTGACGGGGGTCTTCTGCAGGATAACATCGGTGTCGTCGATACCGTATTCGGCTGTGATCCAGGCGATCTGGTTCAGGACCGCGCTGTGCGGGACCGCGACGCCCTTGGGTCGACCGGTCGAACCGGAGGTGTACAGCACGTACGCGGTGTTCGACGGGCGCACCTCCGCCGATCGATCGGCGGAGGTGACGGGAGCATCGTCGAATTCGCTCAGATCCAGCGAATCCAGGTGCAGCACAGTGCAGTCGGCGGTCTCGACCGCGTCATCGGTGGTGGTGAGCAGGACCACCGGCCGCGAGCTCTCGAGCACGTATTCGGTGCGCTCGGCCGGATGATCGGGATCGACCGGAACGTAGCCGCCACCGGCGGTGAGGGTGGCGTAGATGGCCACCAGCATGTCGATGGAGCGGCGGATACCGACCGCGACCAGCGTCTCCGGACCCACACCCTCGGCAATGAGCTTGCGCGCCAGCCGATTCACCCGGCTGGAGAAGTCGACGTAGCTGAGTTCGGCGGCCGCGCCGAACATACTGCCGCTGCGCTCACCCGGATCGAAGATCAGCGCGGTGCCGTGCGGGCGCAGGCGGACCCGCTCCTCGAAGAGGTCCAGCACGAAGCGCGGGGAGGCGGAGCGCCGCGCGGCGGGCAGCGCGTGCGCGTTGCGGCTCCAGTCGCCCAGTACCAGCGCACGCTCGTCCGCGTTGAGGACGTCGATATCACGGATGACGGTTTCCGGTGCGGCGACGGCGGTTTCGAGCACCCGCACATAGCGGTGCCCGAACTCGGCGACGGTCTCGGCGTCGAACAGATCGGTGGCGTAGGACAACACCACCGAGAGTCCGGCGGGCTGACCCCGCATGCCGCGCTGTTCGGTCAGCGTCCACTGCAGGTCGAACTTGGCGATATCGACCTCGAGCTCATCCGCCGAAACGGTGAGTCCGGGCAGCTCCATGGAGCCGTGCGACATCTCCTGGAAGGAGAGCATGGTCTGGAACAGCGGATGCCGGGCCTGCGAACGGGTCGGGTTGATGACCTCGACCAGGCGCTCGAACGGCACATCGGTATTGGCGAAGGCCGCCAGATCCGCTTCCCGGGTGCGGGCCAGGAAATCGGTGAAGCTCTCGGCCCCACGCACTTCCGAGCGCAACACCAGGGTGTTGACGAACATGCCGATCAGATCGTCCAGGGCCTGCTCACCACGACCGGCGACCGGGGTGCCGATGGCGATATCGGAGGTTCCGGACAGGCGCGCCAGCAGCACCGCGAGCGCGGAGTGCATCACCATGAACAGCGAAACACCCTGCGCGCGAGCCAATCCCGCGAGCTTGGTGTGCAATTCGGCCGGGATCTCGAAGGTGACCCGGTTACCCCGGAAGGACTGTACCGGCGGGCGCGGGCGATCCGCGGGCAGGTCCAGCTGATCGGGCAGACCCGCCAGAGACGAACGCCAGTAGTCGATCTGGCGTGCGGCCATCGACTCCGGATCGGACTCCGAACCCAGCACCTCACGCTGCCAGAGGGAGAAGTCCTGGTACTGCACCGGCAGCGGGGCCCACGCGGGCTGCTGTCCGGCCACGCGCGCCAGGTAGGCGGCGGTCATATCGCGCGAGAGCGGACCGAACGAGAAACCGTCCGCGGCAATGTGATGCACCACGAACGCCACGGCGTAATCGGCCGATTCGGCGGTCGCCTCACCGACCTGGAAGACCCGCACCCGAATCGGCAGCTCGCGCGAGACATCGAAACCGCGCGAGGCGAATTCGGCCAAACCGGCGAACAATTCGTTTTCGTCGATGCGCTGGACCTCGATACCGAGATCCACCTCGGCCATGGGCAGCACCTGCTGCAGGCCGCCGTCCCCGGATTCGGGGAAGACGGTGCGCAGCGATTCCTGCCGCTCCACCACATCGTGCAGCGCCGATTGCAGCGCCTCGATATCGACGCCACCGCGCAACCGCACCACGAACGGGAGGTTGTAGGTCGGGACGTTCGGATCGAACTGGTTCAGGAACCACATGCGCTGCTGCGCAAGGGAGAGCGGCACCCGCTCCGGGCGCGGGCGCGCCACCAGCGGCGGCCGCGAGACATCGGACGGGGCGGTGTTCTCCATGCGGGTGGCGATGCCCGCGACGGTCGGCGTCTCGAAGAGCGCGCGCACACCCAGGCGGGTGGAGAACGCGGCCGAGATGCGGGCCACCACCTGGGTGGCGACGAGAGAGTTACCGCCCAGATCGAAGAAGTTGTCGTCGATGCCGACCCGCTCGTGGCCGAGGACATCGGCGAAGATGCCCGCCACGATCTCCTCGGCGGCCGTACGCGGGGCGCGGTATCCGGCGGCGTCAACGCTGAACACCGGTTCGGGCAGACCCTTACGGTCCAGCTTGCCGGAGGTGTTGAGCGGGAAGGCGTCCAGCACCATGATCGAGGCCGGGACCATGTAGGTCGGCAGCTTCTCGGCGGCGAAGCGGGTCAGCTCGGCCGGGTCGATGCTCTGACCTGGCATGGGCACCACGTACGCGACCAACTGCTGACCGGTGGCGGTGTCCATGACCAGGACGGCGGCCTGGCTGACGGCCGGATGCGCGAGCAGATCGGTCTCGATCTCACCGAGCTCGATGCGCTGACCGCGGAACTTGACCTGGAAGTCGGTACGGCCGATGTACTCCAGCGCGCCGGAGGTGTTCCAGCGCACCAGGTCACCGGTGCGGTACATGCGTTCGCCAGCGGTCGACAGCGGATTCGCGACGAAGCGATCCGAGGTCAGATCCGGGCGGCCCTTGTACCCCCGCGCGAGCTGACGCCCGCCCAGGTAGAGCTCACCGTGCGCGCCGACGGCGGCCGGGCGCAGCCGCGAATCCAGTACGTAGACATCGACATTCCACTCCGGCACACCGATCGGCACGGTGGTGGTGTCGGCATCGGTGTTCTCCCAGTACGTCACCGAGACCGCGGCCTCGGTGGGGCCGTACAGGTTGTGCAGACCCGCACTGCTCAGGGCACGGAAGCTCGCACCCGTCTCGGGCGGCAGCGCCTCACCGATGACGAAGACGGTCTTCAGCGAAACACACTGTGCCGCACTGGCATGCGAGACGAATACGGTCAGCATGGACGGTACGAAGTCGGTGACCGTGACCCCGTGGCGCGCAATGGTCTCCGCGACGTACACCGGATCACGATGCCCGTCCGGGGTCGCGATGATCATCTTCGCGCCCACCATCAGCGGCAGGAAGTAACCCCACAGCGAGACGTCGAAGGTGGTGGCGGTCTTCTGCAGGTAGACATCGTCGGCCGTGAACCCGTACTCGTCGAGCATCCAGAGTTCTTGATTGACAATGGCGTGGTGGGTGACGGCCACGCCCTTGGGGCGACCCGTCGAACCCGAGGTGTAGATGACGTAGGCGGTATTGAGCGGCCGCAGCGGGGCGATCCGATCCGCGTCCGTCACAGGCTGATTCGCGAAACCCGAGACGTCCAGGGTGTCGATCTCCAAGCGCCGCACCGACTCCGGGAGCTGGAGTTCGTCCCGCGCGGTGGTCAATACACAGACCGGTGCCGCGGACTCGAGGATGTAGGCGGTGCGATCGGCCGGATGATCGGGATCGATCGGCACGTACGCGCCACCGGCGCGCAGTACCGCGTGCATACCGACGACGAGGTCGAGCGAGCGCCGCATACCAAGGGCGACAAGCGATTCCGGGCCGACACCATCGGCGATGAGGAACCGCGCCAGGCGGTTGACGCGCTCTCCGAACTCGGCGTACGTCAGCGTCGCGCCCTCGAATTCGAGAGCGATATTGTTCGGCGTCAGCGGAATCTGGGCATCGAGCAGATCCGGCAGCGTGGTGGTCGGGACCGTATGCCCCGCCGAATTCCACTCCACCAGCGTGCGGGTGCGCTCGGCCGCGGTGGTGATGGGCAGTCCCCACACCCGCTGTTCGGCGCCCGCGGACAGGAACCGGTCGAAGAACTCCAGGAAACGCGAATGATGCTGGTGCGTCTCGGTTTCCGAGTACAGGTTCGGATTGGTCTCGAAGTCGATATGGTTCCGGGTACCCGCCACCGATTGGTAGAAGTTGATGCCCAGATCCTCGACCGAACCGGTGGAGAGCACGCTGTACTCACCGGTGACCGGGCCGAGGGTGACCTCATTGTGGAACAGCATGATGTTGACCCAGGGTCCGAAGAACTCCCGGGTCACCACGCCATCGCCGGCGCTGTCGCGGCGAATGTCCTCATGCCGGTACCGCTGATGCCGCAGTGCGCCCGACACCTCGACGGTGACCTGCTTGAGCAGCTCGGCAATGGTGGTGCCGTGGCCGACGCGCAGGCGCAGCGGCACGATATTCGACACCGCGCCACCGGAGCGGCGCATGATCGCGGTGGTACGCGCGGTCACCGGCAGCGAGAGGATGACATCCTCGGAGCCGGTCCACTGCGCCAGATATCCGGCGAAACCGGCGATGAGCATTGCCGCCGGGGAGGATTCGTGCACCGCCACCGCGGTATCGAGCAGTTCGGTCTGATCATCGGTGAGCGAGGCCGAGGCGATGGTATTGATGGCCGAGGGCGGCGCGCTGCGCCCGGACAGACTCGTCCCCTCTTCCAGACCGGCGACTCGCTCGGACCAGTGCGCCTTGTCCGCGATGAAGCGGGTGCTGTCGCGGTAGGCGAACTCCTGCTCGACCAGGGTGGCCAGCGGGGTGGCCTTGGAGGGCGCGGGTTCGGTGCCGTTGAAGCGTGCGGTGTAGATCTCGGCGACGCGGCTCATGTACGTCATGGCGCCGAAACCGTCGAGCACGATGTGGTGCACGCGGGCGTACCAGTAGTAGTGGTCCTCGCCCAGCCGGATCATGGCCGAACGGATGAGGCGGTCCGCGGTGATATCGAGCGGGCGGCTGTAATCGGCGCGCATCCACTCCAGGGCGGCGGCGCGCGGATCGTCGGCATCGCGGACATCGATCTGGTAGATCGTGCGGTCCAGCGACGTATCGATGATCTGCAGCGGTTCGCCATTGCGCTCGATGACGCGCAGGAAGCCGGAGCCCACCTCCAGCGAGCCGTCGACCATGGCCTGCTCCAGCAGCGGTACGTCGATCTCACCGCGCAGTTCGACGTACTGCGCGATATTGATCGGCACCTGCGGGTCGAGATGCTGGGCGTACCAAATGCCCAGCTGAGCGGGCGACAGCGGGAAAGCCTCGCCCGATCCCGGCGCGATTTCGCTGCCAGCTTCGCCGTTGCCGCCGAAATCTAGCCGGTCCAACCCAAACCTCGCTTCTGGAACACCACAGCGCTCCCCACCGAAAACCCGAACAGGACGCCACACCAGCCATGGGTGGCGTCCGATGCTCGGGGCTCACTTCACGTATTTTTGAGATCCTCTGGGCTATCTACCCAGTCGACCGAAGTTGTTACATGGGCGTACGAACGTCCAAAGGTCTACCGACCGCTATTGGTACAAAGCTGTTGAGCACCCGAACCAATCTACCGGCAGCTGGCAACCCATTACGAAGAAGCACCATAGCTCTGCGCTATCACCGCATTTCGCGGTCTCAGCCAGTGATATGCGTCCTGTCCCGGGCAGGGTCGTACAGGTGCGACTGGGCGCAATCCACCGATTTCGCCAGTGCCCGGCCGACCAGAATCACCGCCGCCTGACGCAGGTTCGCGGCCTCCACCCGGTCCGCGATATCGGCGAGGGTGCCTCGCAGGACCTGTTGTTCGGGCTGACTGGCCCGGTAGACAACGGCAACCGGACACTCCGCGCCATACTCCGGGACGAGCTCCTGCGCGAGGGTTCGGATGCGAGTGATAGCCAGATGCAATATGAGGGTCGCGCGGGTGCGCGCGAAGTTGGCCAGGGCCTCGGATTCGGGTATGGCGGTCGAGCGCGCCTGTGTGCGCGTCAACACCACGGACTGGGTGAGCTCGGGGACCGTCAGCTCGGTGCCCAGCAGGGCGGCCGCGGCGGCGTAGGCGGGCACACCGGGGGTGACATCCCACGGGACACCGGCGGCGTCGAGCCTGCGGGTCTGCTCGGACAGGGCCGAGTATATGGACGGATCACCCGAACACAGGCGCGCTACGTCCCGGCCCTGGTTCGTGGCCCGCACGCAGTGCTCGATGATCTGATCCAGATCCAGGCCCTGGGTGTCGATGAGTTCGGCGTCGGGCGCGCAGTGCGCCAGCACCTCGGGGTCCAGATACGTCCCGGCGTAGAGGCAGACCGGTGACTCGCGCAGCAGACCCACCGCGCGCACGGTCAACAGGTCCGCCGCCCCGGGTCCGGCCCCGATGAAGTGCACAGTCATGCGGCCGAGTCTGGCACAGGCGAATCGATCAGATAGCGCCGCGCTCGCGGGCGCGGGCCACCGCGGAGGTACGGGACTTCACCCCGAGCTTGGCGTAGATGTGCACCAGATGGGATTTGACGGTGGTCTCGCTCAGGAACAGGCGGCGGCCGATCTCTCGATTGGAGTGCCCGTCGGCGACCAGGCGCAGCACCTCGATCTCACGGGGACTCAGCGTGGTGTCCGGTTTACGGACGCGGGTCATCAGGCGCGAGGCCACCGACGGGGACAGCACGCTCTCGCCCTCGGCGGCCGAGCGGACCGCGGCGAGCAGCTCCGAGGGCGGGGTGTCCTTCAAGATGTAGCCGACCGCGCCCGCCTCGATCGCGCCGAGGATATCGGCGTCGGTGTCATAGTTGGTGACCACCAGCACATTCGGCGGATCGGGCAGTTCGCGCAGCGCGGCGGTGGCATCGGCACCGGACTTGCCCGGACCGAAGCGCAGATCCATCAGCACCAGATCCACCCGGGTGGTGGAGCAGAACGCCACGGCCTCCTCGGCGGTGGCGACCTCGCCGACCACCTCGATATCGCCGCCCGAATCACTCTCCACCACACCGGAATCCAGTAGGGCGCGCAGGCCCGCGCGAACGATGGCGTGATCGTCGGCGAGCAGGATGCGGATCATTTCTCCTCCAGCGGATGTCACTGCTGCTCCACGGGGAACGAGACGGTGACGGCGGTATGCCCGGGCTCGGACTCCACACTCATGGTGCCGCCCTGCTGCTCGACTCGATTGCGCATGGCATTGAGACCGAAACTGCCCGAAGGGGATTCGGCCAGCACCTCGGGCGCGATACCGATGCCGTCGTCGACCACATCCAGGTGGACGGCGTCCCCGGCGTAGGTCAGGGTGACGCGCATACGCTGAGCCTGCGCGTGCCGCACCACATTCGAGACCGCGCCCTGGGTGATGCGCACCAGGGCGGCCTCGATCGGCATGGGCAGGGCGTGCGGTTCACCCTCCACCAGCACCTGGGCGTCGAGTCCGGGCGCGGTGGCGCGCTGGGTGATTCGGGTGAGCGCGCCCGCGAGCGATTGACCCTCGAGCGCGGCGGGCGTGAGTTCGGCTATGAGATGGCGGGTTTCGACCAGACTGTCGGCGGCGGTCTCGCGGGCGAGGCGAATCTTGGCCAGCGCCGGGTGATCCGGGGCCGCGCGCTCCACGGCGTGCAGCAGGAGTTGAATGCTGCTCAGGCCCTGGGCGACCGTATCGTGGATCTCCTGCGCCAGGCGCTCACGCTCGGCCATCTTGCCCGCGGTGCGCTCCTGCTCCGCGAGAGTGTTTCTGGTGGCGAGCAATTCGTCGATCAACTGCTGCCGATCGGCGGCCTCGCGGAAGAGCGCCTCGTAGCCCAGGCCGATGCCCACCGCCACCAGCGCGCCCAGCAGCGGACCGATAATGCCGCCGAAGGTCCAGCCGCGATGCAGTGCGAAGCCGACCACCGAGACCGCCGTGGTGACGGTGACCGCGATCAGACCCCAATTACGCGGCAGCAGATGCAGATACAGGAAGAACAATCCGAAGACGAGGTAGACGGCCTCGGGGACGAAGGCCACCAGCACCAGCCACAGCACCGTCAGCGCGAGCAGCCACACCCGCGCGGCCAGCAATCGGCGGCGGAACAGGCCACCGGCGAAGTACACCCCGAGGAAGGCCCCGGACAGCACCACCACGACATAGGGATGGGAATCGGCGATGATCGCTCGCGCCGCGACCACCGCCGTCAACGCCACCACCAGCACGTGCAGGCCGAGCTGCACGGCGGACAGGACGGGGGTCAGCGGCGATCGATGCACGCCGACCAGCTTATGCCGGGCAACCCGTGCGGCATCCATCGAAAGTAGGAAACGCCGCACCTCCATCGGCAGGGGCCGGATTCGTTCGGCGGCGCGATGGAATCACCGGTGTTTCACACCAGAGTGGAGTCATGTTCGTAGCACTCCGAGATCTGCGGGCCGCCCGCGGCCGCTTCCTGCTCATCGCCCTGGTGGTGACGATGGTCGCACTGCTCGTCAGCTTCCTGAGCGGCCTGACCGCCGGGCTGGCGCACCAGAACATCTCCGCCATCCAATCCCTGCGAACCAGCACCGTGGTGTTCGCCGACACCGGGTCGTCCGCATCGTTCGACTCCTCGACCCTGAGTGCGGAGCAGGTGCGGGCCTGGCAGCAGGCCGGCGGTTCCACCGGCACCGTCGACCCGATCGGCATCAGCCGGGCCCGAGCCACCCACGATGGGGCCGCCCCCACCCAGGTCGCACTGTTCGGGGTCGAGGGAACCCCGTTCGGCAATCGCACGGCAACCGAGAACGGTCAGGTGGTGCTCTCCGAGGCCGCCGCCAAGAACCTCGAGGCCGGAGCGGGTGACACCGTCGCGCTGGGCAGTGGGAACTTCACCGTCAAGAGTGTGACCGCGGACGACTGGTACGCGCACACACCGGTGGTGTGGATGACGCTCTCGGATTGGCAGACGCTCAATCCGCGATCCGGAGCCGCCACCATTATCGCGGTCTCGGGCGTCAGCGATCAGTCCGCGACCAACTCGGCCGCACACACCACCACGACCTCTTCGAAGGATTCGCTGTCGGCCATGAGCTCGTACA
The DNA here is from genome assembly GCF_036327755.1 of Nocardia sp. NBC_01503. Taxonomy (NCBI): domain Bacteria; kingdom Bacillati; phylum Actinomycetota; class Actinomycetes; order Mycobacteriales; family Nocardiaceae; genus Nocardia; species Nocardia sp. NBC_01503. Next base: position 3,382,813 of record NZ_CP109596.1, on the reverse strand, counting down.
AGGCCGAGAACGGGTCACTGACGCTCATGACCGCCATGCTCTTCGCGATCTCGGCACTGGTGATCGGCGCGTTCTTCACGGTGTGGACCGTGCAGCGGGCGCCGGATATCGCGACACTGAAAGCCCTTGGGGCAACTACCGGTTCGCTGGTCCGCGACGCGCTCGGCCAAGCCCTGGTGGTACTGGTCGCCGGTGTCGGCATCGGCGTCGGGCTCACCGCGCTGGCGGGCACGTTCATGGGCGATGCGGTGCCTTTCGTACTCAGCGTGAGCACCACGCTCTTCCCCGCCGCCGCCCTGATCCTGCTCGGTCTGCTCGGTGCGGCCTTCGCCCTGCGCTTCCTCGTCACCACCGATCCGCTCAACGCCCTCAACCAGGTGCGCTGAATCAGCTTGTCTCCCAGGAGTTCCGCGATGACCAACGCACTCACAATCACCGATCTCATGCTCACTTTTCCGGACGGCAACGAGCGGATCACCGCACTGAACCACATCGACCTGTCGGTGCGGGGTGGCGAGATCGCGGCGATCACCGGTCCTTCCGGTTCGGGCAAGTCCACGCTGCTGGCCGCGGCCTCCACCATGATCCGCCCCGATTCCGGCCGGATCGAACTCGAAACCGACAGCGGTACAGTCGATCTCGCGAATCTCGGCCGCCGTGAAGCCACCACGCTGCGCCGCGAATCCATCGGGATCGTCTTCCAGCAGGCCAATCTGGTGCCCGCGCTGACCGCGTTGGAGCAGCTCGAGGCCATGGTCCACCTGGGGCAGACCTGGTTCGTCTCCCCCGCCCGACGCCGCGCGGCCCGCGCACACGCCCGCGAACTGCTCGACGCGGTGGGATTGGCCGAGCATGAGAACAAGCGTCCGGGTCAGCTCTCCGGCGGTCAGCGGCAGCGGGTGAATATCGCCCGCGCCCTCATGAACGATCCATCGCTACTGGTGATCGACGAACCCACCAGCGCTTTGGATCAGGAACGCGGCGCGGCCATTATCGAACTCATCGTGCGCATCGCCCGCGAACACCAGGCCGCCACCCTGCTCGTCACCCACGACCTGGCGCACCTGCATCAGATGGACACCGTTTACCGCATGGTCGACGGCACCCTGACCTTGGAGTCCGAAAACCGCGCGGCCCACGCGGTCTGACAGGATCGGTCGGCCGCCGCTCGCCGAGCCCGTGGCCGAGCCGATCCCGAAGGGCCCGTCATGGAACTCGTGACCTCGCTACCCGCCGACACTCCCCTGTCGGAGGTAGACACACGAATCCGACGCATAGAAGCCCTCGGCTTCGACACCGTCCACATCTCCGAAACCCTGCGCGACCCCTTCGCCAGCTGCGCCCTCGCGGCCGAGCACAGCACCACCCTGACCATCCGCACCAGCATGGTGGTCGCCTTCCCCCGCAGCCCGATGGTGACCGCCTACGCCGCATGGGATCTCGCCAACTTCTCCGGCGGCCGCTTCCAACTCGGCATCGCCTCCCAGGTCCGCGGCAACATAGTCGGCCGCTACTCCACCCCATGGACCGACCCCGTCGCCCAACTGGGCGACTACGCGGGAGCCCTGCGCGCCATCTTCGCCGCCTTCCAGTGCGGCGCCCCCTTGGACTACCACGGCACCCACTACGAATTCACCCGCCTACAGCCATATTTCAACCCCGGCCCACTGGACGTACCCGCCCCCGAAATCTGGATGGGCGGCGTCGGCCCACGAATGTGCACCCTCGCGGGAGCCGTCGCCGACGGCTTCGTCGCCCACCCGACCGGCTCCCATCCGGTTTCACTGACCGAGCAGGTGCTACCGGCCCTGCGCGCGGGAGCCGACAGCGCCGGACGTACAGCTGGCAGACCGCGAATCATAGTGGTGCCCAAGGTGATTACCGGACCGGACGCTACCGCCGTCGCACAAGACCGCGAGGCACGCCGCGCAGAAATGGCATTCCTCTACTCGACGCCCGCTTATCGCGGCACCCTCGACCGGCTCGGTTTCGCGAAGATCGCGGACGATCTGAGCGCGGCGGCACAGGCCAAGGACTGGGGGAAGCTGCCCGCTCTGCTGAACAACGAAGTACTGGATGCACTTGTCCCGCAGGGCACCTACGCCGAGCTACCGGCGGTATTGCGGTCCTGGTACTCCGGAGTTTGTGACGGCATCTCGCTCGATCTGCCAGTTGACCCGGACGCCGATCCGGAGTTCCGGGCGATGCTCAGCACGGTAAGGGGTATCTACCCGGGGCCTTCGTAGCCGGGACACGCGGTTCGGATCACGTTCCAGCGGGGCTCCATTCGGACAAGCCGAAACCGGTAGTGCTGGTCGCTTCGCCTGCCGTACCCAACTTTCGCTCCCCCAACCCCTGATCACGCGTCGAACCGCACGCCTCGGCTACCGAGAACACTTCGAACTCGCCCGAGAACGATATCGGGACGCCGATACGGAAGCGAAGCACTGACTCGAACAACATGCCACCCAAGAGATTCCAGAATGGCGAGACGATCGATGTCCTTCGCACGCTGAGCCGAATCGGTCCAGTGTTGCGCACCGTCGTACTCGACACCGACCTGCCAGGCACGCCAGCCCATATCGAGGCGCGATCGAGTAGACGGACTCGTCACGAACCACGAGTTACGTTGCAGGAAGGGGGAATTCGATCGAATCAAACGCGTATGACTGTCAACTCCGGGATCTCGGACGGAAATCCAAGATCCTGTGTGACAACCGGCCAGCCGTGAGCGATCGCGGTCGCTGCGATCCACGAGTCGTTGATCTCCATCTTCTTGCCGGCACTCTTCAGTCGTTGTCGCAGCAGCGCCCACGCCGCCGCCACCCGTTCGTCAATCGGAATAGGCTGGAGACGCTGTGCAGCAGTGAAGGTTTCGAGCCGACTGGCGCGCGCCTCGTCATCTCCGGCCATTAGCACGCCCCACCGCAGCTCGGCGATGGTCACGACACTGACAGCCGACTCCTCAGGCAGCAAGCCGAGATCAATTCGGCGATTGGCTTCTCGCGCGATGAATACAGATGTATCCAGCAGCCCAACGCTCATCCCTGCCACGGATCCCTACTGTCTTCCGTGGTCTCGATCAACTCCGCCGACAGCTCATCGCGGAGGCCGGGATCCGCCAAAGGCAACTCCGCGAAAAAGGATCGGGTAGACACCGTCGACGGCCGCTCGTGCCGCGGCACAAGAAGCGCGACAGGCCGCTCATTCACGGTGACTTCGAGAGTCTCGCCCGCTTCGACGCGACGGAGTACCTCACTTACATGGTTCCGCAGCTCACGCACCGAGACCCGCTGAGGCTGAGTCATAGAGCCAGTGTAGCCCTTTTGCTACAGCGTGCTACGGGTATTGAAATCCCAGCTGGGGACTACCTGGGCTGGGCGATGACCAGGAGGACGTGGGCGGGTTGGTTGTCTACCAGGTGCCAGCGGTCGCGCATGATGGAGGGGAAGTCCACGAAGTCTCGGGGGCCCAGGCGGATTTTGCCGATGCCGACGAGTTCTACGTCCAGGTGGCCGGAGACTATGTAAACGCCTGTGACACCGGTGGATTCGAACCAGCCGCCAATGAATTGCCCGGGCTCCACGAGGTATTCGATCACTTCGAGCGGACTGTTGGGGCGCATGTGGATGGCTCGGCCGATGGCGGCGTCGGGGCGGTCGCCGACGGGGAGGCGGACGCCTTCGTCGGCTCGGACGACGGTGACCTGATCGGTGGCGGGGCTGGGGAGCAGGTCGCCGGGGGTGACGGCGAGGGCGGCGGCCAGGCGGTAGGTGGTCAGCATGGAGGGGGCGCTGACGCCGCGTTCGATCTGGCTCAGGAAGGGCTGGGAGATGCCGGCGCGTTTGGCGAGTTCGCGCATCGACAGCCCGGACTTCTCACGCAGTTCGCGAACCACGCTGCCGACCAGTTCGGCCAGGCTCGACTCATTCGGTTCGCCGGGGGCTGCCGCTGTCTCGTTCACACAGGCCAGTGTGCCTGATCCCCGATTACGGCGAATGCGCGGGCGTTTACATATTTGTGACGCGGGTGAACGCTACCGCCATACAACTGCGCCAATCTGACTGCTGTCACTTATCACCCCTGGTTTACTCGGAGCGTGCCCGATGTCGGTCCTCGACGGCGACCCACAAGTCACCGCCCCCACTCGCAGTACCCGGCTGGTCGAACAGCGCGGCATCGACCACATTCCGGAGTCCGAGCGCACCGGCACCGTCCGGCAGCTCGGCCTCATGTGGAGCGGTGTCATTCTCAATGTGCAGGTCGTCGTCTACGGCACACTGCTCATCGCCATCGGCCTGAATGTGTGGCAGGCGCTGGCCGCGGTGGCCATCGGCACCGCGACCTGGGTGATCGCCGGATTGGCGAGTCTGCCCGGCCCGGCGGCGGGCACCACCACCTTCACCGTCACCCGCGCCGCGTTCGGCCGCAATGGCATGCGGCCCATCGCCTTCTGCAATTGGCTACAGCAGATCGGTTACGAGGTACTGGATCTGGTGATTCTGGTGCTGGCCGGTTCGGCGCTGCTGGATATGACCGGGGTGCATGTCGGCACATCCACCAAAGTCGTTCTGCTGGTGGCGTTCTCGATCGCGCAGAGCCTGCTGCCGAGCCTCGGTCACGCGGCGATCACCCGGGTGCTGAATATGCTCGTCGTCCCGTTCGCGGCGCTGTTCCTGATCATGGCCTGGCTGACCGCCGACGAGCTGGATATCACCGTCGGCCAACCGGCGGGCTGGACCGCCTTCCTCGGCGGAGTCGCCTTGGCCGCCAGCGCGAGTGGACTGGGCTGGACGCCCAATGCCGCCGACTTCTCCCGCTATCTGCCGAGTGCCACCCCGCGCCGCGAGATCGTCGCGGCGGTGACCATCGGCGGTGGAGTCCCGCAGGCGCTGCTCATGCTGCTCGGCATCGGTGTGGCGCTGCTGACCGAGCAGGCGTCGGACCCCATCAGCGGGCTGCCCAGCGTGTATCCGGGTTGGTTCCTCGGCCCGTACCTGGTGCTGGTGATCGCGCAGATGATCTCGCTCAACGCCATCGATCTGTACTCCTCGGGAGTCACCCTGCAGGCCATCGGAGTTCGGATCGGCCGCTGGCAGGCGGTGGTGCTGGACGGGGTGATCTGCGCGCTCATCGGATCGATCGTGGTGTTCTCCTCGGACTTCAATACCTTCGTATCGAACTTCCTGCTCTTCATGATCGTGTGGTTCGCGCCGTGGGCGGCCATCTTCGTCATCGACTACTTCCTGCGCCGCGGGCGCTACGACCTCGATTCGCTCGGCACGGCGGGCGGGCGCTATCCGCGGCCCGGCGGCCTGCATATGCCGGGGGTGATCGCGCAGGCCGCGGGCATGCTGGCGGCGCTGTGCTGCATCGATACCAGCATTTTCACCGGGCCGATCGCGAAAGCCCTCGACGGCGCGGATCTGAGCGTTCCGGCGGGGCTGCTGGTGGGCGGCATCGTCTACTACCTGACCGCGCGCCGCACCGTCACCGACGAAGCAACTGTCTGAAAGGAATAGCTGTGGAATTCCAGGTACCGGTCATCGATATCACGCCCTATGTGGGCGAGGGCGACGCGCAAGCTCGTCGCGCGGTCGCACGACAGCTCGACGAGGCCGCGCGCACCGTCGGCTTCATGCAGATCGTCGGACATGCGGTGCCGCACACCGTAATCGACGATTTCACCGGCGCGCTCGATGCGTTCTTCGCACTCGAATTGGAGATCAAGAAGCAGTACCGCACACCGCCCGCCGTCAATCGCGGCTACTCACCGCCCAAGAGTGAGAGTTTGAGCCTGAGTCTCGGTGTGGAATCCGCGACCAGAATGAACGATTTCTTCGAGGCGTTCAATATCGGCACCACCGCCGCCGACCATCCCGGACTCGACCTGCCCACCACCGAGTACTCGGAAAACCTGTGGCCACAGCATGTTCCGCGGTTCCAGGCCCCGGTGCGGGCATACTTCACCGAGGCCGAGCGAGTGGCGCGCACCCTGACCACCGCCTTCGCGGACGCGCTGGAATTGCCCGTGGGCTACTTCGACCGCTTCACCGATCACTCGCTGGATGTGATGCGGATGAACAATTACGCGCTGCCACCCGGAACGGTGGATCTGGACGGCGATCTCATCGGCATGGGTGAGCACACCGATTACGGCATTCTCACCGTGCTGTGGGCCGATCGAACGCCCGGCCTCCAGGTGCTCGGCGCGGACGGCACCTGGCATGACGTACAGCCCGCCGACGGCGCGCTACTGGTGAATCTCGGTGACCTGATGGCGCGTTGGACCAATGAGCGCTGGCTCTCGACCCTGCACCGGGTGAAGCCGCCGATCGTGAACGGCACCATCGCGCGCCGCCGCAGTGCGGCGTACTTCCACGACGGCAATATCGATGCCCTCATCGAGACGCTGCCGTCCTGCGTCGGCGAGGGAAGTAAATACGAGCCGGTGACGGTCGGCGAACATCTGCGGGCCAAGCTCGCGGGTTCCCGTGCGGGCCAGGCCAATACGAACGCGCCCCGGGAGGCCGCCCGGGTGCTCGCGGCCGCTCGAGCCGAGGGAGACCGCGCGTGACGATTCCTTTTCGTGAGCTACCCAAGGTCAGCCTGCACTGTCATCTGACCGGTTCGGTAGTGCCCGAAACCGTTGCGGCACTGGCCCGTAAGTACGGCGTGCCGATGCCCGACGGCCGCACCGCCGACAATCTCTACGATATCGACAGCCATGTCGATCTGGATGAATTCCTGCGCGTCTACGACATGGTCGGGCGGGTGGTGCGCGATGCCGACGATTTCCGCCGCATCACCTACGAGTCGCTGACCACGCTCGGCTCCGAACACGGTGTGCTGTATCGGGAGATCTTCGTGAGTCCGCCCGCGCATCCGGGTGTCGACTATCGAGTTCTCCTGGACGGAGTTCGCGCGGGAATGCGAGAAGCCGAGCAGGACACCGGAATCGGCAGCCGCATCATTGTCGCCATCAATCGCGAGGACACTCCGGCGGCGGCCGTCGAGCTGGTCGGGAAGGTCATCGAATTCCGTTGCGACGAGGTCGTCGGCATCGGCCTGGATTACGCCGAAGTGCACGGTCCGCCCGAGCTTTTCCACGAGGCGTACCGCATTGCCGGTCGCGCCGGTTTACATCGCACCGCCCACTCCGAATCCGGTCCGCCCCCGAATATCGAAGTCCTGCTCGATGTTCTCGGCTGTACCAGGGTCGATCACGGCTACCACGTGATCGACAGCCCCCGCATTACCGAACGCTGCCGGGATGAGGGCATCGTCTTCACCTGCACCCCGGTGAGTTCCGATATCGGCCGGTACTCCGGCAGCGGCGATGGCAAACACGAAAAGATCGCCGCAATGGTCGAAGCCGGACTCCGAGTAACGATCGACTCCGACGACCCGCCGATGTTCGGCACCGACCCCACCAACGATTTCGAAGTCCTGCACAAAACGCTCTGCTATGACGTTGATCAACTACTGGCGTTCACATTGAACGCCATCGAGGGCGCCTGGCTGGACGAATCAGACAAATCTCCGCTGCGTAGCCGGGTTCGGCAACACCTCACCTCGGCGTCCGCGGTAGTCGGAAGATCATGAAATAGCTTGTTGGGCCGGAGGTTACGGGATGGTCATTTTGAGGGAATAGCGTTCTCGGAATTCGCAGTTCTCGGAAGAGGAGTGGTCGCGATGAGGGAAGCGCTTCCTAGCAAGAGGCAAGTTCTCCTGGCTTGCCGTGGAACCAGTTTTCCGGGGCATCCGGTACTGAGCGCCGCACATGAACTAACCGAGCTACATGGGCGGAAGATGGCGGCAGCGCCGGATGCCTGCGCCGAACTCGACAGTCTGCGCATCGAATTGGTGCATACCATCGACTGTTGGGTGACTTCGCGGCTACCACCCTCGCATGGGGCGGCTCGGGTGCATACCGAAACACTCGGCGCGGTGATCGATCGGCTCGCGCAGTTGACCGCTCATGCCTGTGCGGCGCTCGCGCATGCCTCGGGGCAGGAATTGACCAACGTGTGGGAGAGCCTGGCCGAATTGGCCGTGGGCTATGAGGATTTGGCGTCCGAGGTGTGTACCGGACGTCGCCGGTTGCCCGGCGGGCATTGAGCGAATCGCCCGGCGGACACGGGGCCGCCGGGCAATTCGCGCCGCTTACTTCGGCGGGGAGTGCTGGGCGTACCAGGTCAGCAGGTCGGGATCATCCACCGCGGTCGGTGCGACGACCCTGGCCAGTTCCGCGCCCTGGAAGAGTTTTTTGAGGGGGACCTCGAGCTTCTTTCCAGTACGGGTGTGCGGAATAGCCGGGGCGGCAATGATTTCGTCCGGCACATGCCGAGGAGAAACCTCGGTGCGAATGGCGGAATTGATGCGCGCCTTCACCTCATCGGTCAACTCGACACCGGGGGCGGGGACGACGAACAGCGGCATCCAGTAGCGGCCCTCGGGTAGCTCGACGCCGAGCACCAACGCCTCGGCGACCTCCGGCAACCCCTCGACCGTCTGGTAGATGTCGGCGCTGCCCATGCGAATTCCGTGCCGGTTCAGGGTCGAATCGGAGCGGCCGTGCACGGTGATACTGCCGTGGTCGTTGATGGTGATCCAGTCACCGTGCCGCCAGACACCGGGGAACATATCGAAATAGGCTTCGCGGTAACGACTTCCGTCCGGATCGTCCCAGAAGCGGACCGGCATGGAGGGCATCGGTTTGGTGATGACCAACTCGCCGACCTCACCCCGCACCGGATGGCCCTTCTCATCCCAGGCATCCAGGGCCACGCCGAGATAGGGGGCGGAGAGTTCACCCGGCCAGACCGGGACGGTGCGCACCCCACCGATGAACGCGGAGACGACATCGGTGCCGCCGCTGATGGAGGCGACCGGAACGTCTTCACCTACATTGTCGCGCAACCACAGTGAGGATGACGGCGGCAGCGATGAGCCGGTGATGCCGACCATGCGCAGCGCGGAGAGATCGTGATCGCGGCGTGGCACCACACCCGCCTTGGCGCAGCCGAGCACATAGCCCGGGCTGGTGCCGACGACCGTGGCACCGGTACGAGCGGCGATGGCCCACAGCGCATCCGGCGTCGGAGCCGCCGGGCTGCCGTCGTAGGTGACGATGGTCGCGCCGGTCAGCAGCCCGGCCACCTGGAAGTTCCACATCATCCAGCTGGGGCTGGTGTACCAGAAGAAGGTGTCCGCACGCCCGATATCGGATTGCAGCGCAACGGCTTTCAAATGCTCCAGCAGCACTCCGCCGTGCCCGTGCACGATCCCCTTGGGCTTGCCGGTGGTCCCGGAGGAGTACAGCACCCAGAGCGGATGTTCGAAATCGACCGGGACGGTGTCGATTACGGGCGAATCCGCGTCCGCGATCACCTCATCCCAGGACACCACATCCGGTAGCGACTTGCCGATGCGTGAGACCAGTACCGTCGCGGCCAGCGAGGGCAGCCCGGCCCGCAGCGCCTCGATATCGGCGGTCTTGTCGTGCACCTTCCCGCCGAAGCGATATCCGTCCGCGGTGACCAGGACCTTCGGCTCCAACTGACCGAGTCGGTCCAGGGCCGCCTGCGCCGAGTAGTCCTGGCCGCAGGCACTCCAGATGGCGCCGAGGCTCGCGGTGGCGAGGAAGGCGATGACGGCCTGTGGAATATTCGGCAGGTATCCGGCGACCCGATCACCGCGCCCGACACCGAGTTCGCTCAGCGTGCGCGCGAAAGCCGCTGTGCTGCTCAGCAGTTCGGCCCAGGACAGCTCGATCACACTGCCGTCCTCATCGACGCCGATGATCGCGGGCCGATCCGTGCGCGCCTGCCGAACGACCTGATCGACATAGTTCAGCTGTTGCGCCGGAAACCATTTCGTCCCGGGCATCTCGGTGGAGACCAGGACCTGACCGCTGCGCTCGCCCAGGTCGAAGTAGTCCCAGAGCGCTCCCCAGAAGCCCGCCAGATTCTCCACCGACCACCGCCAGAGCGAGTCGTAGTCCGGCAGTGCCGTTCCCGTGCGCTCGGTCACGTACTTCGCGAAATCGGTGACCCGCGCTCCGGCGATATCCGCCGCACTCGGCACCCACTGTGGTTCCACCGCACTACCTCCTACGACGCGAATCCCGCGCTGTCCGCGACCTGCGCACGCTGCACGATCCGCTCGGCATGCCGGATGACCGGCATATCCACCATTCGGCCCTCGAAGGTGAAGACACCTCGATGATTCGGCACCTCGGCCAAAAGCCTTTGCGCCCAGTCGACTTCCTTCGCCACCGGGGCGTAGGCGCGCCGGATGACCGGCACCTGACTGGGATGAATGGCGACCTTGGCATCGAAGCCGACCGCGACCGCGTCCTCGGATTCCGTGGCGAGCCCCGCCAGATCGGGGATGTTCAGGAACACCGAATCCAGCGCGAACTTGCCATATGCCTTGGCCGCCAACAGCGATTGCGAGCGCACATGCAGCGCCACATCGCGATAGCCACCGTCGGCATGCCGGCTGGAGTTGCCGCCGAGCGCCGCCACCAGATCCTCCGCGCCCCACATGACGCCGATGGCATTGCGCACCATGACCGCCCGGCCGACCGCCATCGCGCCCAGCGGCGATTCGATGAGCGCGATCACCTCGTAGTCGGACAGGCGCGTAATCTGCTCCGCCGATTCACATTTGGGCAGCATTAGACGCCTGTACTCGGTGCGCAGCAGGGCATCCAGGTCCAGCATGTGCTCGACCGTCCCCGCCGCGTTCACCCGCACCACGGTGCGCTCGGGATCCAGCGGAGTGGCGATCAACGCCTCGCGGGCCGCAGCCTTGTCGGCCTCGGCCACACCATCTTCCAGGTCGATGATCACCACATCGGCCGCCGTGGCGGCCTTCTCATAGCGCTCGGGCCGATCCGCGGGACAGAACAGCCACGCGGGTCCGGGCATCTCCCAGCTCATTGCTTTTGCTTCCTCACCAGGGTCTTGCGGTTGGCGGTGGCCACCACATCCCCGTGCTGATTGCGGCCGGTGTGCGCGAAGGTCACGATGCCCTCCCCCGGACGACTCTTGGATTCCCGCAGGTCGGTGACGACGGTCTCGGCGTACAGCGTGTCGCCGTGGAAAAGCGGTTTGGGAAAAGCGATTTCGGAGAAGCCGAGATTGGCCACGATGGTGCCCTGGGTCAGCTGCGCCACCGACAGACCCACCAGCGTGGAGAGCGTGAACATGGAGTTCACCAGCCGTTGGCGGAACGGCTCCTGGGTGGCCGCGAACGCGGCGTCCAGGTGCAGCGCCTGGGTATTCATCGTGAGCGTCGTGAACAGGACATTGTCGGCCTCGGTAATGGTGCGGCCGGGCCGATGCTCGTACACCACACCGAGCTCGAACTCCTCGAACCACAGGCCGCGCTGTACGACTCGGCGAACCTCCGGCGTGCTGCCCTCGGTCACAGGCCCAGCTCTCGTCCGATAAGCATCAACTGCACCTCCGTGGTGCCCTCGCCGATCTCCAGGATCTTGCTGTCGCGATAGTGCCGCGCCACAGCATATTCGTTCATGAAGCCGTAGCCGCCGAAAATCTGGGTGGCGTCGCGAGCATTGTCCATGGCGGCCTCGCTGGCGACCAGTTTCGCGATGGAGGCCTGCTTCTTGAACGGCTTACCCGAGAGCATGAGCGCGGCCGCGTCGTAGTAGGCGGTGCGGGCCATATGCGCGCGCACCTCCATCCGGGCGATCTTGAAGGCAATGGCCTGATTGCTGCCGATGGGACGGCCGAACGCCTCGCGCTCCTTGGCGTATTTGATGCTCTCGTCCACGCAACCCTGTGCCGCGCCGACCGACAGTGCGGCGATGGCGATGCGGCCCTCGTCCAGAATGCGCAGGAAGTTGGCGTAGCCGCGACCGCGCTCACCGAGCAGGTTCTCCGCGGGCACCCGTACATCGGTGAAGCTCAGCGGATGCGTATCCGAGGCATTCCAGCCGACCTTGTTGTACGCGGGCTCGGCCACGAAACCGGGGGTGTCGGCGGGCACGATGATGGTGGAGATCTCCTTCTTGCCATCGGTCTCGCCGGTGACGGCGGTGACGGTGACCAGACGGGTGATATCGGTGCCCGAATTGGTGATGAACTGCTTGCTGCCGTTGATGATCCAGCTGTCACCGTCCTGCTTGGCGGTGGTGCGGGTGCCGCCCGCGTCGCTGCCCGCGCCGGGCTCGGTGAGGCCGAACGCGCCCAGCGCGCGCCCACTGGCGAGCAGCGGCAGCCACTCCTGCTTCTGCTTGTCATCGCCGAAGCGGTAGATCGGCATCGCGCCCAGCGAGACACCCGCTTCGAGGGTGATGGCCACACTCTGATCGACCTTGCCGAGCTCTTCCAGGGCCAGGCAGAGCGCGAAGTAGTCGCCGCCCATACCGCCGAACTCCTCGGGGAACGGCAGGCCGAACAGGCCCATATCGGCCATACCCGCGATGACCTCGTACGGGAAGCTGTGCTCGGCATCGTGTTTGGCGGCGACCGGGGCCACCACCTGATTGGCGAAGTCGCGGACGGTGAGGGCGAGTTCGCGGTACTCGTCCGGCAGCGTGCCGGTGGACAGGAAGTCGGTCATGACGCGGTGTTCTCCTGGGAATCAGCGGTGATGATGCGGGCCAGCGGCTGCTCCAGCTTGACCTGGGCTCCGGCTTCGACGAGCAACTCCACCCGCCCGGCTACGGGGGCGGTGAGGGTGTGCTCCATTTTCATGGCTTCGACAATGACGATCGGCGCTCCCGCCGCGACCTCGGCGCCGTCGACGGCGGGTACCGCGATGACCGAACCCGGCATGGGGCTGGTGATCTCGGCATCGCCGACGTGTTCGCCGCCGCCGCGGACATCGGCCTCGGCGACCTCGCGCAACTGGGCGACGCCGGTGGCGTCGGCCACCCAGAGCTGATCGCCGGCGGTGGCGACGCGGTAGCGTCCGCGCAGTCCGTCGAGCGTGACGGTGAGCCAGTCACCGTCGGACGCGGCTGTCAGCGAGTGCTTTTCGCCATCCTCCAGCCAGGCCGTTGCCTGATCGGGGGTACCCGAGAGGTAGACGTGCGCGGTGCGATCACCGGAGCTCAACCGGAAGCCGGTGGGTGCGTGCGCGCCCACCCGCCAGCCGTTCGGGATGGACCAGGGATCGGCCGCACCGGTAGGCCAGTGGCGCAACCACAGATCCGTTGCGGCGGCGATGAATTGGGCGTCACTTGCGGCCGCGGGCGCGAAGTCGACCGCGCGCCGATCCAGCAGGCCGGTATCCAGGGCTCCGGCCCGCACGTCCGGATCGGCGAGCAGGAAGCGCAGGAAATCGATATTGGCGCGAACGCCCAGGATCTGCGTATCCCGCAGGGCCGCATCGAGTTTCTTGATAGCGGAGTCACGGTCACCGGCGTGCGTGATGACCTTGGAGAGCATCGGATCGTAGTCGGTGCCGACCACGGTTCCGGCGCGCAGACCCGAATCCACGCGCACGCCTTTACCTTCCGGCTCGGACAGCGCCAGCACGGTGCCGCCGGTGGGCAGGAAGCCGCGACCGGGATCCTCGGCGTACACCCGCGCCTCGATGGCATGGCCGGTGAGCTTGATGTCCTCCTGGCCGACCGCCAGCTTCTGACCCGCGGCGATCCGCACCTGGCACTCGACCAGGTCCACGCCGGTGATCAGCTCGGTGACCGGATGCTCCACCTGCAGACGGGTATTCATCTCCATGAAGAAGAACTCGTCCGGCCTGTCGGCGGAGACGATGAACTCCACGGTGCCCGCGCCGACATAGTCCACGCTGCGCGCGGTATTGCAGGCGGCCGCGCCGATCCGAGCCCGGGTGCGGGCATCCAGCAGTGGTGACGGAGCCTCCTCGATCACCTTCTGATGGCGGCGCTGCAGACTGCATTCGCGCTCGCCCAGATGCAGCACCTGGCCGAATTCGTCGGCGAGGACCTGCACCTCGATATGCCTGGGGCGGTTGACGAATCGCTCCAGGAACAGGGTGTCGTCACCGAAGGCCGCACCGGCCTCGCGGCGGGCGCTGATCAGGGCCTCGGGCAGCAGGGCCGGATCCTCGACCCGGCGCATACCCTTACCGCCGCCACCGGCGGACGGCTTCACCAGCACCGGATAGCCGACTTCGGCTGCCGCCTCGATCAATTCGGCATCGGTGAGACCGGGCCGGGCGATACCCGGCACCACGGGGACTCCGTAGGCCGAAACCGCGTTCTTGGCGGCGATCTTGTCGCCCATGATCTCGATGGCCCGGGTCGGCGGTCCGAGGAAGACGATATCGGCCGCGTCGAGCGCCGCCGCGAAGGCCGGATTCTCCGACAGGAAGCCATATCCCGGGTGCACGGCCTGTGCGCCGGAGCGCACCGCGGCCTCCACGACCTTGGCGATATCCAGATAGGACTCGCGCGCCGGGGCCGGGCCGAGCCGCACCGCGATATCGGCCTCGTGCACATGCCGGGCATTGACATCGGCATCGCTGTACACCGCGACCGAGCGAATTCCCATGGCGCGCAGGGTGCGAATGACTCGCACCGCGATCTCACCGCGATTGGCGACCAGCACCGTATCGAAGGCGACGGGGTGTGCTTTGTTCATCAAGGCGATCACATCCTGAAGACGCCGTAGGAGACGTCTTCGAGGGGCGCTTGCGCGCACGCCGAAAGCGCCAGGCCGACAACTGTTCTGGTATCGGCGGGGTCGATGACGCCATCGTCCCAGAGCCGGGCGGTCGAGTAGTAGGGATTGCCCTGCGCCTCGTACTGGTCGCGAATAGGGGCCTTGAACGCCTCCTGATCCTCGTCCGACCAGGGCTTGCCCGAGCTGTCCAGCTGTTCGCCGCGCACGGTGGCCAGCACCGAGGCGGCCTGTTCACCACCCATGACGGAGATGCGGGCATTGGGCCACATCCACAGGAAGCGCGGCGAATACGCGCGCCCGCACATGGAGTAGTTGCCCGCACCGTACGAGCCGCCGATGACCACGGTCAGCTTCGGCACCCGGGCGCACGCCACCGCGGTGACCATCTTCGCACCGTGCTTGGCGATACCGCCCGCTTCGTAATCGCGGCCGACCATGAAGCCGGTGATGTTCTGCAGGAACAGCAGCGGGATCTTGCGCTTATCGCAGAGCTCGATGAAGTGCGCGCCCTTCATGGCGGATTCGCTGAACAGCACGCCGTTATTGGCGACGATGCCGACCGGATGGCCGTGGATGTGTGCGAAGCCGGTGACCAGGGTGCGACCGTATTCGGCTTTGAACTCACCGAATTCGCCGCCGTCGACCATCCGCGTGATCACATCGCGGACGTCATACGGGGTCCGGAGATCAACGGGCACAATGTCGTACAGCTCATCCTGCGGCGCGATGGCATCGACGACCGGGCGCACCTCCCACGGCGTGGGGGTCTTGGGGCCAAGGGTGGCAATGATATCGCGGACGATGCGCAGCGCGTCCTGATCACTCTCGGCCAGATGATCGGTCACACCTGAAGTGCGCGAATGCAATTCGCCGCCGCCCAGCTCCTCGGCGGTGACCACCTCACCGGTGGCGGCCTTCACCAGCGGCGGGCCGCCCAGGAAGATGGTGCCCTGATCGCGCACGATGACGGTCTCATCGCTCATGGCCGGGACGTACGCGCCGCCCGCCGTGCACGAACCCATGACCGCGGAGATCTGCGCGATCCCCTTGGCGCTCATATTCGCCTGATTGAAGAAGATGCGGCCGAAGTGTTCGCGATCCGGGAAGACCTCATCCTGCTTGGGCAGGAACGCGCCACCCGAGTCGACCAGGTAGATACAGGGCAGATTGTTCTGCAGCGCCACCTCCTGCGCCCGCAGATGCTTCTTCACCGTCATCGGGTAGTAGGTGCCGCCCTTGACGGTGGCGTCATTGGCGATGATCACGCATTCGCGCCCGGAGACCCGGCCGATACCGCCGATCACACCCGCGCCCGGGCATTCGTCCCCGTACATGCCGGTGGCCGCCAGCGGCGACAGCTCCAGGAATGGTGAGCCGGGATCGAGCAGCTGATCCACGCGCTGCCTGGGCAGCAGCTTCCCACGCGCCAAATGCCGCTCACGTGCCCTGTCCGGACCGCCCAGCGCGCTGACCGCCAAGCGTTCGCGCAGCTCATCGACCAGCGCGTGATGCGCGGCCCGATTTCCGGTGCGCACCTCCCCAGTCACCGTCATGCCGCCATCCTGCCACTCGGTTAATCGCCAATAACTGGAATATAAGATAATCTTCACTAACTGAGTTGTCCAGGACCGAGGAAGGGAGCCCGCGGTGAACAACACGGAAACCGTGCCCCAAACCCGGCGCGAACAGCTCAAAGCCCAGCGGCGGGAACAGCTGCTGGAAGCGGGCGCGCGGTTGATCGCGGACCGCGGATTCCTCGGCATGCGCCTGGACGATCTGGGCGCGGCGGCGGGTATCAGCGGACCCGCGGTGTACCGGCACTTCCCCAATAAGGAAGCGCTGCTGGTGGAGTTGCTGGTCGGGATCAGTCAGCGCCTGCTCGACGGCGGGAGCGCGGTCGCGGCCGAGGCGGACTCCCCCGCCGCCGCGCTCGACGCGCTGATCGATTTCCATCTCGACTTCGCGCTGGGCGAGCCCGAACTCATTCGTATCCAGGATCGCGATCTGGAGAATCTGCCCGAGGCCGCGCGCCGCCAGGTGCGCCGCACCCAGCGGCAATACGTGGAGGTCTGGGTCGCCGTACTGCGGGATCTACACCCCGACCTACCGGAGGCCACCGCGCGCGTCCAGGCGCACGCCACCTTCGGCCTGATCAACTCCACCCCACACAGCGCCCCCGCCGCTACCGCCACCCGCGCCCGCCCGGTACTACGCCGAATGGCCCTGGCCGCTCTCGGCTGATACCGCCCGACTCTTCCAGCGGTCGTTTGTGATCCGCGACTCAGCCGCTCTCGATCGTTTGACATGCGCTTATGAACCCCGATGTACTGCGGGGTGAATTGTCCTGCCCGCATACCGATTCCGCTGTACGAGAATCGAAATCGCGAGCACGGCAGTTGGCGTGACACGCGCTGACCGGGGGGTTATCGAACAGCTATCCCACCGGCGTGCGGTCGCGCGGTCGAAAACAGTGCATTGAAGGGTTCGGGGACTCATATGGCGAAACACCGCAGGCAGACGACGACTCAGCGCATGGCCGCCCGTGCGGCGATGGGCGTGGTCCCACTGGTGGCGGTGGTCGCCGGGAGCGCGACCGCGCAGGCCGCATCGGAGCAGGCGGTGGCGCAGCCGCAGTTCATCACCCCGCAGCCGGGTGTCACCACACCCAATCCGGGCAACCAGTCCCCCGGCCCGATCCAGCCCGGCGTGACCAAGCCGCCCGCGCCCGCCGCCGTGAAGACGCCGCCGCCATCGGATTACGTCTCACCCGCCGACGACGC
The DNA here is from genome assembly GCF_036327755.1 of Nocardia sp. NBC_01503. Lineage (NCBI taxonomy): Bacteria > Bacillati > Actinomycetota > Actinomycetes > Mycobacteriales > Nocardiaceae > Nocardia > Nocardia sp. NBC_01503. The sequence continues at coordinate 3,365,385 of NZ_CP109596.1, read as the reverse complement.
GCACGGCGTGGCACCGGCTTCCGATTACAACGCGCCGTATCGCCAAGTACCGCAACGGGAATACATCGCACCGCTGCAACCGGAGACGCTGCACGCCCCCGAGCCCGCACCGCAGCTCGCGGAGATCGTGCCCGATCCGAAGGTGCTGCGCGCGGGTGATCTCTCCATGGCCGCACCCGATTTCCTGAATACGGACCAGATCGACCAGATCAACTCCACCTTCGCCCGCCCCGAAGCCGATATCTCCCAGTACGCCCGCTCCCTGGGCGTGGCCCCCAGCCGCGCCGACAGCGTCGCCGCCTCCGCCATCGCCGGAGCGGTCCAGGGCGCTGTAATCGGTTGCGGCATCGGCGCAACCCTTCAGATCGTCACCGTTATCGCATTCCCCCTGACCCCGCTGACCTGCCTCACCTGGGGTGCGACCGGCGGCATCGCGGGGGCGGTCATCGGCGCGGGCATGGGCGGCCTCCGATGAATCTCGGATCCTTTCCGACAGCTATGCGGCACAACACCATTCGGCGTGGCAACCTTCGAAGCGCACTCGACACCGCCGTAATCGCCACACTGGCAGTGGGAATCACCTGCGCCGCAACAGGAATCGCACAGGCTCAGCCGGAAGCCGCACCGGCGGTCGCGGCGGCGTCATCCGACCCGGCTGCTTCGATTCGCGGAATCGAGAGCGGCATAGGTTATTTCGCTAGCATCACGCCCGACGGCGGCGGCGTGACGACCACCCTCGACACGGGCACCTTCGCCATGTCGACCGAGGCGAACGCGATCACCATCGCCGATCGGTCCGGCACAGTCGCGGGGGCCGTGCCGCTGGCGATTCATGCCGCCGGTCGCGATATCGCCCTGGACCCGGCCATCGAGGACGGCGGCGCGACGCTGACACTGCGCCCCGGCACCGCACCCGGGCAGGCCACCCAGGTCGGTGCGCCCCTCACTCCACAGTCGATTGATGCTCCGGCACAGTCGATTACCTCGCAGGAGCGGTGGAATGAGCAGGTACAGCGCGGCACCTTCGGCGCATTGATCGGCGGCGCGATCGGCGGCCTGATCACCATCCCGTTCTGGATCTTCGTACTGCCCCCGCTACTGGGCATCGCCATCGGCGCGGGTATCGGCTTCCTCGCGGTCGGCGGTCAACCCCTCATCGATGCCGGAGTCGCGTACTTCACCGGCCAACCCTGAGCAGGCATCCAGCCGTCATCCCGGCATGCTTTCGGCCGGGATCCACACCCTCGCGGCGCAGGAGTTCAATTCTCCTGCGCCGCTTCGGTTTTCCGGGCTGCGGCAAGCAGGTCGGCTACGGCCGGGTCGGATTCGGCGGCCTCGGCCAGGGCCGCGGTGAGAGTGTTCTCGTAGGTGGGGCGGGCCTGTCGGTAGCGGGTGCGGCCGGAGTCGGTCAGGACCGTGTAGACGCCGCGCTTGTCGTCGGGGCACAGGTCGCGGTAGGTGAGGTCGGCGGCGTTCAGGCGGGTGACCAGGCGGGTTACCGAGCTTTGATTCAGGCCGAGTTTGGTGGCCAGGTCCTGCATGCGGAGTTCGTTGTCGGGGGCGTCGCCGAGGAAGACCAGGGCTCGATACTCCGAGAGGCCCAGGCCGTGGTGGCGCTGTAGCGCGGCGCCGAGGCGGGTTTCGACCAGGGCGTGCAGGGTGAGGACGCGGTTCCAGAGGTGGGTGTCACCGGCGGCCGCTGGGGTGGTTCGAGTTGGCATGCGGCGCTCCTTGTATCGGCGGACGGGGGTTGACATGAGTTTACATGTACATGCATCATCTTTCGAGCAAGTGTTTGCATATACATGCAACTACCAAACAGGGAGACTCCCATGGCATGGGCATATCTACTGATCGCCTCGGTCTTCGAGGTGGTCTTCGCATTGGGCACCAATGCGACGCACGGGTTCACCGAACTCGGGCCGTCACTGCTCACGGCCGCGGCGGCGGCGGGCGGGATCTTCTTCCTCAGCCTGGCACTGAAATCGCTCGATGTCGGCGTGGGCTACACCGTCTGGACCGGAATCGGCTCGGTCGGCACCGTCATTCTGGGCTCGGTGCTGTTCCACGAGGCGGTGACACCCGCCAAGGCCCTCGCGTTCGTATTGATCATCGGCGGCGTCCTCGGACTCAAGATCGCCGACAAGCTGGCCACCGCGCCCAGTGCGGCCTGAAAGGAAACCGTCATGGCCTGGGGATATTTGATGATCGCCGCGGTCTTCGAGATCGCGTTCGCATTGGGCACCAATGCCACCAAGGGGTTCACCCGGCTGTGGCCCTCGGTGTTCACGCTATTGGCCGCCGCCGGAGGTATTTTCACGCTCAGCCTGGCACTGCGCACCCTCGATGTCGGCGTGGGTTACACCGTCTGGACCGGTATCGGATCCATCGGCACGGTCGTGCTCGGCGCGCTCATCTACAAGGAGAAGATCACGGTGCCCAAGCTGATCTCGTTCGCCGCCATCATCGCGGGCGCGATCACGCTGCGGATCGCCGCGGGCGCGTAGCTCGAAATGCCCTCACGCACCGCGGAGTTCACGCTCCGCGGTGCGTAGCACCATGAGGAACCCGGCCCGGATCGCCGGCAGGAAAACCGCCGTGCAGAGCCCCGGCATGACCGGTGAGGCGATCTCGAAGGTGGAGAACCAGCGCACCCGGGTTCCGGCGGACACCTCTTTGAAGGCGATGAACCCGTCCTGATGTCGCAGTGGCGGAACGGATTTCAGCAAACGGTAGCGCATGAGCTGCTGCGGCTTGTACTCGACGATCTCCTCGGTGAGGCGAATCAGCGGAGTGACTATCAACCGCACCGCACCGGCCCCGTGCCCCGCGGTATCACCCGGCCGCACCAGCGTCACCCGGCGAACCATAGGCACGCGTTGATAATTCGTCGCATCGGTCAACCAGTCGAACACGTCCGGCAGTGGTGCCCGGATGGTGCGCTCAACATCGACCGTGCGCATGCCCGGCTCCATTCTGATCTCGCCCGAACCTCTGGGCAGCCTACGAGATACGTCACCGGTAAGTCGAAGGAAACGCGCGCGAAACGCCGAATCAGGTGAGCGCCTTACCCTTTCGTGACCTACAACGTCGATGGCCCAGCGTTGCGGGGGGCGGCCTCCCGACCCTCTTCCATCCGCTCGACCCGACAGCGCCACGGTGCCGGTCGCGACCCGAGCCGCCAACCCGGCATGGCGGCAAAAGACCTGGTGACTACCATTACCGGCATGAATGTCGAGGAGCAGCGCGTGATCCGCCGCCGCCCGAAGAACCGGCGCGCCCAGATCGCCGCCACCTCGGCGGCCGCCTTCGGCTCGCTCGGCTATCACGGGGTGAGCATGGAGGATATCGCCACCCGCCTCGGAATCTCCTCGGCCGCGCTGTACCGGCACTATCCGAGCAAGTACGCGCTCTTCCGCGAGGAGCTGCTGCGACTGGGCCAGCTCACCATCGACGCCACCACCCCACCGGACGAGGCGCGGGAGTTGGACCCGCGCGCGCGGCTGTCGAGCGTGCTGGATCGGATCATTGCCGAGACCATCGCCAATCGCGCCACCGTCACCCTGGTGCGCTGGGAGCAGCGGTATCTGGACGAGACCGATCGGCAGACACTCTCGGATCAATTCGCGCGGGCGCTGAGCATCCTGCGCGGGCTCATCGGACAGGTGCGGCCGGAGCTGGACGAGCATGATCGCGCGGTGCGGGCGGTGGCACTGTTCAGTGTGATCAGCAGTATCGGCGACCATCACGCGGCGCTGCCGGTGAAACCCCTGACCGCCCTACTCCATTCGACCTGCGACGCCATCGTCGCGGCCGAGCTACCACCGCCCGGCACCGATGCGGACGCGCCGCGCAGCACCGAGATTCCACAGTCGTTCAAGCATGAGCTGCTGTTGAAGAAGGCCGTCGAGCTGTTCCATCAGCGCGGGTATCCCAATGTGAGCGTGGAGGACATCGCCTCGGCGGCGGATCTCTCCGCGGCCTCGGCGGTGTATCGGTACTACCGCAGCAAGGGTGATCTGCTGGCGGCGGCCTTCCGGCGCGCGGCCGATCGGGTGTCGGGGGCCATCGGTCCGGCGGTGTCCTCCTCCGCGACACCCGCCGAGGCCTTGGGCAAGCTCATCGACCTCTATGTCGCGGGCTCATTCGCCGAGCGCGAGCTCACCTACGTGTATTACGCCGAGTTCAGCCATGTTTCGCCCGAGGAGCGCACCATGCTGCGCAATGTGCAGCGGCTCATCGTGGCGGAGTGGGTGCGGCTACTGGTGGCGGTGCGGCCGGAGCTGTCCGAGGGCGAGGCCAGAATTCTGGTGCACGCCGGATTCGGCATGGTGGTCGATATGGGGCGGGTGTTCGGCGCCGATCTTCGAATCTGCCCGCAGGAGCGGGTGATCCGGCTCATGGAGATCATCCTCTTCGGGACCGGCGGGCGCGCGGAGGTTTAGGAGCGACGGTGCCGGAACCCCGAATACTCGGAGAACCGGCCACCGCCGCGACCGGGCACGCGACGCTACGCCACCCGGCCCGCCACAATCGGGAGCGGCAGTTGGGACACTGCCCGCCCGCCGACTGTCGCGAACTTCGACACGGCGTTTCCCATTCGCCTGTCAGCTGGTCATCGGCATCGCCGCGTCGGTACCGGCAATTCCCGGGTATTCGACTTCCGCGGCACTTTCTTTCAGGATTCCGGCCGGCCCCCAGCCGGTCATATTTGCCAAATGTTAGCTGTCATACCAAGCGGTTTCTTTTATTTCACGCGGCGGTGAAGATTGCCATGGGCGTGAACGGTGCGTAGTCCTGTACGTGCCCGTCCTCCCAGTCCCACAATGAGATCGGATCGACGGCCACCCCACTCTGCAGGATGAGACGCCAACCGGCCTCCTCACGCTGCCAGACATCACCGTCGCGGTCCCAGTAGAGACCGACGGTGTTCGGCTCGACCGTATTGCTCCGGCTCATGGTGTTCCTCTCCATTGGATAGCAATCCGACAGCGACTGATCGGGAACGGTAGGCCGCGCTGCGGTGCGGTCGAGCACCGCTGCTGCGCCCTCTTCGTGTTCACTGGTTGCCGTAACCGTCACCATTGGAAATCCCTTCGTAGCGTCGTATCGAAAAGTATTCGCTCCCACACTTCCGGGCCTCTTTCGCGGCGACTTTGGCTTGTCTTCCGCACAAATATATTTGCCAAACATTCGCGCATGCAGGAAGCGCAGGGGGTGAGTTGAATTCGCCCGCGTTGTTTCCACCGAAACGCAGCCGGGGGACGCTGGAATAGTCGCCGCTTTCCGGTGGCCGACATGGGGCCCGATTCCGGATGGGCGTGGCGGGTGTCGCGGATCATGGCCGAAGCGGCGTCGGCGCGGCGCCCGCGGCGCCATTCGAATTCGCCGGATCCGCGCGCCGGGGCCACTGCGGCTCGAATCCGCGCGACAGCCGGGCCAGGGGCGCGCGCCGACGAGTGGGGTGATCGGCCGAAGTCACCGCGCCGTATCGATCCGCGGGACCGGAGGTGTCACGCCATTCGGGCTGCGATACTCGAAATGCCTGGACGCCGCGGCGTACCGGTCCGGCAGGGAGTGGTGGAACGGTACGCCGCGGCGGTATTCAGGTGGATCGGGCGGCCGTCAGGGCGTTTTCACGCTCTGACGGCCGCACGCCTTTCCGCTGGTCAGGCCTGCGGCGGGAAGGTGTAGGAGGAGCCGGTGCCGAGCATCTTCGCCAGGGTGGCGAAAAGATCGTTAACCATGCTGCCACTGAACATTTGAGCTCCTAGACGGTCGGGGTGACCACCGGCGGCGGGGTGGGCTGGGTGACCGAGGTGGACGAACCCGAGTTGACGAGGTGGGCGAAAGCCATGAGCAGATCGGTGAAGCCGCTGCCACTGAGCATTTTGCTATTCCTTTCGAGAAGTGTTCCGGCGCTGAGGATCAGTGCGGGGTGTAACTGGCGCTGGAGCCACCGCTCAGGAAATTGAGCAGGGTGGTCAGGATGCCGCCGATGTCGACGCCGCCGGTGGGATCGGTAGTGGGAGGAGTGGTCATCTTCTTCCTTTCTTCGTTCGCGGACAGACCCCCGGACTGTCGTCGGGACCGCCGCACGGGACGTACACACGCCCCGAGTCTTTACTTGCGGATTACGTTGTGCCGCAAGAGTTTTCGGGTGAAGACTAATCTATTTCGGTCGCCATGGCATCGGCTAGCGATTTGGGGCGCATATCGGTCCAATGGGTCTCGACGTAGTCCAGGCAGGCCTGGCGCTGCGCCGGGCCGTGCGCGATGGTCCAGCCGCCGGGGATGGTGGCGAAGATCGGCCACAGCGAATGCTGCGCCTCATCGTTCACGAGCACGTAGAACTGGGCCTCATCGTCATCGAAGGGATTGCTCATCGCGAAGTACCTTTCTCACAAGGGTTTCGAAGAGTGGTTCAGCACCCGGGCGATGACGGCAAGCGCCTCGGGCTCGGTCATGCGCCAGTGCGTGGCCTGCACCGCATGGGTGTGCAGCACGCCGTCGATGGCGTCGGTCCAGCTCGCCACGCCGACCGCGCAGGTCGGATCGTCGAGGGCGGCGGCGAAGTACCGCAGCTCACCCTTGAAGCGCCGCGGCTGGTAGCTGCCGATCAGCGCCAGCGATTCGACACCGGTTCGCACCATCCGGCCCAGCCGATCCGCGCCCAATGAGGCGAACGGTTCGGGCAGTCCGGCCAGGCGTCCGGCCAGTTCCTCGGGCTCGAGCTCATCCGCACCCAGATCCACCTGTCCGGCGAGCAACCCGCCGAGCACTTCGGCCACCGGAATTCGCACCGGCCCGGTGGCCTCGGCATCGACATCCAGCGAGCTGTCCAGCATGGCCAGGGTCGGCACCTCCTCCCCCAGCGCCTGCAACTGGACCGCGACCGCGTGGGCCAGCACGCCACCCAACGACCAGCCGAGCAGGTGGTACGGCCCCTCCGGCTGGACCGCGCGGATCTCCCGCACGTAGCGGGCCGCCCACTCGTCGATGGAGGCCGGTAGCGGCACATCCGCGGCCAGGGTCGGCGACTGCAGGCCGTAGATCGGCCGATCGCCGTCCAGATGCGCGGCCAGTCCGGCGAACGACCAGGAGATACCGCCCACCGGGTGGATGCAGAACAGCGGATCGCCCGACCCGCCGGTGCGCAGCGGGAGCAGCACCTCGAATGCGCTGTCCGAGCCGAGACCGCCTGCGGCGCGGCCGAGTTCAGCGACCAACCCGGCGGGAGTGGGCGCACCGAACAACCAGTTCACCGGAATCCGGGCGCCGAGTACGGCGCTCAGGCGGGCGACCAACCGCACCGCGATCAGCGAGGTGCCGCCGAGCTCGAAGAAGTTGTCGTCCAAGCCGATTCGCTCGACCTGAAGCACTTCGGCGAAGACGGCGCAGACGGAGATCTCCGACTCCGTTTCGGGAGCCCGGAATTCGCGTGCGGTGAAGACCGGCTCCGGCAGAGCCCGCCGATCCAGCTTGCCGCTCGCGTTGAGCGGATACTCCGCCAGCGCGATGATCATGGACGGCACCATGTAGGCGGGCAGGGTCCGCGCCACCGCGGTCCGCAATGCCGTGTCATCGATGCTCGCGCCGGGTGTCGGCACCGCGTAGCCCACCAGCTGATCTCCGAGGGCGGTCGGCACCACCAGCACCACGGTCTGACTGACTGTGGGCTGTGCGAGCAGCGCCGCCTCGATCTCACCGAGTTCGATGCGCTGGCCGCGGAACTTGACCTGGAAGTCGGTGCGGCCGATGTACTCCAGCACGCCCGCGGCACTCCAGCGCACCAGATCGCCGGTGCGGTACATACGCTCGCCGACCGCGAAGGGGTTGGCCATAAACCGATCCGAGGTGAGATCGGGCCGCCGCACATAACCTCGGGCCAGCTGGTCACCGGCCAGGTAGAGCTCACCCGGCACCCCGGCGGGCACCGGCCGCAGCCGAGCGTCCAGCACGTACACCCGGCTGTTCCACTGCGGCAGGCCGATCGGCACGGTGCGGGTGTCGCCGCCGTCCGCCGGCCAATACGTGATCGAGACCGCGGCCTCGGTCGGACCGTACAGGTTGTGCACCCGCACGCCGGCACCGAGCGCGAGTGTGGCGGTCACCGTCTCGGGCGGCAGCGCCTCACCGATGACGAAGACCTCACGCAGCGTCCGCAGGCTCGCGGCGGGTGTATGCGCGGCGAACACCGTCAGCATGGACGGCACGAAGTCAGTCATCGTGACCTGTTGGGCCGCCATGGTTTCCGCGAGATACGCGGGATCGCGATGCCCGTCGTGGGTGGCTACCACCAGGGTGGCCCCCGCCCGCAGGGTCATGAAGATTCCCCACAGCGAGACGTCGAAGGTGGTGGCGGTCTTGAGCAGATACACATCCGCGGCCACCATCGGGTACTCGGCGAGCATCCACTCGATCTGATTGTGGATGGCGCCGTGCGAGACACCCACGCCCTTCGGCTTGCCGGTGGAGCCGGAGGTGAAGATGGCGTAGGCCAGGTTCTCCGCCGTGACCGGCCGCAGCAACTCCGCCGGGCGCACCGATTCGACCGAGAAATGTTCCAGTACAAGCGCATCCAGATGCAGGACCGGCATATCCCCGGACACCTCGACCGCATCGGCCGTGGTGGTCAGGACGCATACCGGCTGTGCGGTCTCGAGGATGTGCTCGATGCGATCGGCCGGATGATCCGGATCCAGCGGCACATACGCGCCGCCCGCCGTCAGGATGGCGTAGATCCCGACGAGCAGGTCCGGCGAACGCCGAATGCACAGGCCCACCAGTGATTCCGCGCCCACACCCTGCTCGATGAGCAGGCGCGCGAGCCGATTCACCCGGGCGTCGAACTCCCCGTAGGTGAGTGCGGTGCCCTCGTAGACCAGTGCGGTGGCCTCCGGGTGCGCCGCCGCGGCGGCACGATAGCCGTCGAGCAGCAGGCCGGGCGCGACCGGATGCCGAGTTTCGTTCCGGTCCAGTAGGACTCGCTCCAGCTCGGCCGGGTCCAGCAGTTCGATATCACCCACCGGGCGGCTGGTGTGCGCGGCGACCGCGGCCAGCAGCCTGCCGAGTCTGGCATTGAAACCCGCCGCGGTGGCGTCGTCGAACAGGTCGTCCGCGTACACCAGGTCACCCGCGATTCCGGCCGGGGTGCCATCCGCCTCGTACCCGTCGGACAGGATCCAGTGCAGGTCGAGCTGCGCCGCGACATTGTCGAAGTCGACGTCCGAGACGGTCAGCCCGGGCAGTTCGAACCGGGTGGGCGCGAGATTCTGGAAGGACAGACCGATCTGGAAGAGCGGATTGCGCGCCGTGGACCGGACCGGGTTGAGCACCTCGACCAATCGCTCGAACGGTACGTCGGCATGGGCGAAGGCCTGGATATCGGTCTCGCGCTGCCGGGCGAGCAGTTCGGTGAAGGCGGCCGCCGCGTCGACCTCGGTGCGGAACACCAGGGTGTTGGCGAACATGCCGACCAGATCGTCCAGCGCGGCCTCACCGCGGCCGGCGATCGGAGTGCCGATGGCGATATCGCTGGTTCCGGAGAGTCGTGCGAGCAACACCGCGATGGCGGTGTGCACGACCATGAACAGCGTCGCGCCCTCGGCCCGGGCCAATTCGACCAGCGCCCGGTGGGTTTCGGCATCGATCCGCAGACCGGTCTTGCCGCCGGTGAACGACTGCACCGCGGGGCGCGGCCGATCGAACGGGAGATCGAGCTGATCGGGCAGCCCCGCCAGCGCGGACTTCCAGTAGTCGACCTGCGTGGCGGCGACCGATTCCGGATCGCTCTCGGCGCCGAGTACCTCGCGCTGCCAGATCGCGTAGTCGGCGTACTGCACCGGCAATGCGGACCAGCCGGGCTCGGCGCTCTGGGACCGGGCCGCGTAGGCGGTCATGAGATCCCGGGTGAGCGGGCCCATCGAGGAGCCGTCGCCGGAGATGTGATGCACGACCATGGCCAGCACGTAATCGGTTCCGGCGCCGTCGATATCGAGCAGGGTCACCCGCATGGGCACCTGCACGGTGACATCGAAGGCGATCCGGGCCAGCTCACCCAGCGCGGCCTCCAGACCGGCGGCGGAGACGGTGCGGAGCTCCAACTCCGGTGTCGCCTGCGCCGGGGCCAGCACCACCTGCACGGGTCGAGCCTGCTCGGACTCCCCCGCGAGCGGATAGACGGTACGCAGAATCTCGTGGCGGGCAACCACATCGGCGATGGCGGCACGCAGCGCATCCACATCGAGCGCACCGGACAACCGGACTGCGATGGGCACGTTGTAGGCCGCGGAGGTGGTGTCGAACTGGTTCAGGAACCACATGCGCTGCTGCGCCGGGGAGAGCGGAATGAACTCCGGGCGCGGCTGTGCGACAAGGGCTTTACGATCTCCGGCACCCGCCTGCCGGGCGACCCTGGCGGCGAGTCCGGCGACGGTGGACGCCTCGAACAGGGTACGCACCGGAACGCGGGCGTCCAGGGCCGCACCGAGACGCGCCGCGACCTGCGTGGCCAACAGCGAATTACCACCCAGAGCGAAGAAATCGTCATCCGCGCCCACCCGCTCGGTACCCAGCACCTCGGTGAACACGCCCGCCACGATCTCCTCGATCGGGGTGGACGGCGCACGGAACGCCGTGGTCTCGAACTCGGGCTCCGGCAACGCCTTTCGATCCAACTTGCCGTTCACATTCAACGGCAGCGCGGCCAGCACCACGAACGCCGACGGCACCATGTACGACGGCAGACCCGCCCCCAGCACCGCCTTGGCATGCGAGACCTCAACGCCCGCAGCCGGATCGGACGGCACCAGGTAGGCGACCAGACGGTCACCGGTGCGCTGATCCGACTTCGCGACAACCGCGACCTGCGCGATCTCCGGCATCGCCAGCAGCGCCGCCTCGATCTCACCGAGCTCGATACGGAAACCACGAATCTTCACCTGGAAGTCCGTACGACCCCGATACTCGAGCTCACCATTGCCCGCCCAGGCGACGAGGTCACCGGTGCGGTACATACGCTCGCCGATGGCGAACGGGTTGGCCACGAAACGATCCGCGGTCAGGTCACTGCGACCGTGGTAACCGCGCGCCAACTGCGCACCCGCCAGATACAGCTCACCCGAGACACCCGCGGGCACCGGGCGCAGCCGTGCGTCGAGCACATACACCCGGCTGTTCCATTCGGGCGAACCGATCGAGACGGATACGACATCCGCCTCGGTCACCCGGTGATTCGTGATCGAGACCGCGGCTTCGGTCGGCCCGTAGAGGTTGAACAGTTCGGTGCGCGGACGTTCCCGCAGTACCCGCTGCGCGAGCGCGCCCGGCAGTGCCTCGCCGATGGCCAGGATACGCCACAGCGAATCCGGCAGACCGTCCGCCAGCAGCGCGTCCAGCATGGACGGCACCGCGTGCAGGGTGGTCACCCACTCCTGGGCCATGAGCTCGTTCAGGTACGCCGGATCCTTGTGACCACCGGGCACCGCGATGACCAGGCGGCCACCGCAGGCCACCGCGGACCAGAACTCCCACACCGAGAGGTCGAAGGTCGCGGCGGTCTTGAGCAGCACCGCATCGGCCGGATCGAGCCCGAATTCGGTGACCTTCCACAGCAACTGGTTCACCACCGCCGAGTGCGGCAGCGCCACACCCTTCGGACGACCGGTCGAACCGGAGGTGAAGATCACGTAGGCGGTGTTCGAAGGACGCAGCGGCGCAAGGCGATCCGCGTCGGAGACCGGCGCGGTCGCGACCGTGTCGAGCTCGAGCTCATCGATGAACACCAGCGGCGCGGCCTCGGTCGAGAACGCCGTCGCGGTGGTGGTGAGCACGCAGACCGGCGCGGCGGTACCGAGGATGTAGTCGGTGCGCTCGGCGGGCTGATCCGGATCGATCGGAACGTATGCGCCACCGGCGACCGCGACCGCGTACATGGCGACCACCAGATCCACCGAACGCCGCAGCCCGAGGGCGACCCGGGACTCCGGACCGACACCGATCGAGATCAGATGGCGGGCAAGACGATTCACCCGGGCACCCAATTCGGCGTAGGTCAATTCGACCCGGCCGTCGGCGGTATCGGCGATGAGCGCGGCCTCCTTCGGCGCGCTCGCCACACTCCGATCCAGCAGGGTGGCCAGGGTCGCCTCGATCTCCACCGGTTCCGCGGTGTCGTTCCAGGTCTCCAGGATCCGAGTCCGTTCGGCCGGAGCCAACAGCTCCAGCTCTCCGACCGGCAACGCGGGGGTGGCGGTCACCGCGGTCAGCACCCGCTGGAAACGCTCGGCGAATCCGGCGGCCGTGGCCGCGTCGAACAGCGCGGTCGCATAGGTGAGCGAGACCGCCAGACCGGCCGGGGAGCCGTCCGCGTGATAGCGGTCCACGACCACCAGGTGCAGATCGAACTGCGAGATGGCGGAGTCGAAATCGACCGCGCCGACCCGCAATCCGTCCAGTTCGAAGGTGGCGGCCTCGGTGTTGTTGAACGAGAAGCCGACCTGGAACAGCGGATGCCGAGCGGTGGAGCGGACCGGGTTGAGCACCTCGACCAGCCGCTCGAACGGTACGTCGGCGTGTGAGAAGGCGGCCAGATCGTGTTCGCGTACTCGGCGCAGCAGGGCGGAGAAATCGGCCGCGGGGTCGATCTCGGCGCGCAGCACCAGGGTGTTGACGAACATGCCGACCAGATCGTCGAGCGCGTCCGCACCACGACCCGCCACCGGCGTGCCGACCGCGATATCGGCGCTGCCCGACAGGCGGGACAGCAGCAGTGCGAAGGCGGCGTGCACCACCATGAACAGGGTCGCGCCCTCGGCGCGGCCCAGCTCGGCCAGCTGGGCGTGCAGTCCGGCGGCCACGGCGAAGTTGATCTCGTCACCGACGGTGGAGGCCACCGCGGGGCGGGGGCGATCCAGCGGCAGCTCCAGCTGATCCGGAATCCCGGCCAGCGCCTCGGTCCAGTACGTCAACTGCTGGGACAGCAGCGAATTCGCGTCGTCCTCGGAGCCGAGCCGATCCCGCTGCCAGAGTGCGTAATCGGCGTACTGCACCGGCAGCGGTGTCCAGCCGGGCGCGCTGCCCGCGTGCCGAGCGGCGTAAGCGGCCATGACATCGCGGGCCAGCGGCGCCATGGAGGCACCGTCCGCGACGATATGGTGCACGGCCACCACCAGGACGTATTCATCCTCGGTGCCCGAGGGCTGATAAAGCGCCGCGCGCAGCGGTACCGCCGCCGTGACGTCGAAGCCTTCGGAGACGAATTCCGTTACCGTGCTGAGCAATTCGCTCGCCTCGACCGGAATCGGCCGCAGCCGGGGCGGTCGGGCCTCGGCAATCGGCAGGATCACCTGTACCGGACCGGATGCGGTGAGCGGGTACACCGTCCGCAGCACCTCGTGCCGGGCCACCACATCGGTGAAGGCGGCATCGAGGGCGGCAGTATCCAATGCGCCGTTCAACCGAATGGCAAGCGGCATATTGTAAGCCGCCGATTCGCCGTCGAACCGGTTCAGGAACCACATGCGCTGCTGTGCCAGTGAGAGCGGCACCGCACCGGTCTCCCGGCGCGGGGCCAGCACCGGCCCCGAGGCGACGGGCTCGCCGTCGACGGCGAGGGCGGCGGCGAGGGCGGCCACGGTCGGGTGTTCGAAGACGGTCCGCATGGCAACCGCTGCGCCGAGCCGGGCCGAGAGCCGGGCCGAGAGCTTCACCGCGCTCAGCGAATTGCCGCCGAGAGCGAAGAAGTCGTCGTCCAGGCCGACCGGATCGGTGGCGCCGAGCAGTTCGGCCATGGTGGCCGCGACCACGAGTTCGGCGGCGGTGACCGGGGCCCGGAACTCGGCGGTGCGGAATACCGGCTCCGGCAGTGCCTTGCGATCCAGTTTGGCCGTCGGGGTGAGCGGAATGGCGTCGATGACCATGACGACGGCGGGGACCATATAGGCGATGAGCGAACGGCCCGCGAAGCTTCGCAGCTCCTCGACATCCACGGTGTGGTCCGGTGCGGGCACCACATAGGAGACCAGCGACACCTCACCGGAGCGTCCGGTGTGGCCGATGGTGACAGCGAAGTCGACGCTCTCGTGGGTGGTTAGCACCGTATCGATCTCGCCCAGTTCGATGCGCAGGCCGCGCACCTTCACCTGATCGTCGGAGCGGCCCAGGTATTCGAGCACCGGATAGCTGATACCGCCGACCGAGCGGCGCACCCAGCGCACCAGATCGCCGGTGCGGTACAGGCGGCCGCCGGGCTCACCGAACGGGTCGGCGATGAAGCGGTCGGCGGTGATATCCGCGCGCCCGTGGTAGCCGCGCGCCAATCCCGGTCCGCGCAGGTACATTTCGCCGATGGCGCCGTCCGGCACCGGGCTCAGCCGGGAGTCCAGGACCACCGCGCCGAGGCCGTGCGCGAGTCCGCCCAGCACCACGCTGTCACCCGGCCGCAGCGGCGAGCTCATATGCGTGGTGATGGTGACCTCGGTCGGACCGTACGAGTTGTACAGATCGCGGCCGCCGGCCCAGCGCTCCACCAGCTCCGGGCCGAAGCTCTCGCCGCCGACCGAGAGGTGGCGCAGTCCGCGCAACCGCTCCGGGTCCAGGGTCTGCAGGACGGACGGGGTGATGAGCGCGTGCGTGACCCGCTCGGTGTGGATGAGATCACTCATCTCGTCACCGCCGAAGACGTCGGCGGGCGCGATGACCAGCGCGGCGCCCACCGGCAGCGCCATCAACAGCTCCATCAGCGAGGCGTCGAAACTGGGTGAGGCACGGTGCAGTACGCGCGCCCGGGCCGTGGTCGGCGCATGCTCCTGGTGAATGGCGGCGACACCGGCGATACCGGCGTGGCTGACCACGACACCCTTGGGGCGGCCGGTGGAGCCGGAGGTGTACATCATCCAGGCGGCATTGCCGATACCTACCGGCCGCACCAGTTCGGCGGACTCGATCGGCTCCGCGCGGAGACCGAACAGGTCACGCGCCAATGCCTCGTCATCGAGGACGAGCCAGTTCGCCTGCGCCGGAAGCTGTTCCGCGTACGCGGAGAGCGTCAGACCGATGGTCGCACCGGAATCGGCGAGCATATAGGCGATCCGCTCGGCCGGGTAGGTGGGGTCGACCGGCAGGAAGGCCGCGCCGGTCTTGGCCACCGCCCACAGCGCCACCATGGAGTCGATCGAGCGCGGCACCGCGACGGCGACGAAATCCTCGGCGCCGACGCCGTATCCGATGAGCAGACGGGCCAGGCGCGAGGAGCGCTCGTCCAGCTGCCGGTAGCTCAGCGCGCCATCCCGCGAGATGAGCGCCGTCGCTTCGGGATCCAACTCGACCGCGGCCCGCATGACCTCGGCGAGGGTGCGCGGCGGCAGGGCTCGCGGTCCGCGCCGGGCCAGCAGTTCGGCGCGCTCGACCGGGGCCAGCAGTTCGATCTCACCGATGGTCACCGCCGGATCGGCGGTGACCGCGCCGAGCACGCGGCCGAAGCGGCGCAGCAGATCCGCCGCGGTCGCCTCGTCGTACAGGTCGGTGGCGTAGGTGAGTTCGACGATCAGGTGGCCGTCATCGTCGAGTTCGTCGCCGATGGAGAAGGTGAGATCGAATTTGGCGACGGTGTCGTCGAATTCGACGTTCTCCAGGACCAGGCCGGGTACGCCGTGCGTGTCGCCGTCGAGGTTCAGGTAGTTCAGGCTGACCGTGAACAGCGGATGCCGGGACTGATTGGATTCGATGCCGAGTTCGTTCACCACGCGTTCGAACGGCACCGTGGCATTGGCGAACGCGGCCAGATCCACGGTCCGGCTCTCGGCCAGCAGGTCCGCGAAGGAGCGGTCCAGGGCCGGTCGGGTGCGCAGCGCCAGGGTGTTGACGAACATGCCGACCAGATCGTCCAGGGCGGCCGCGCCGCGCCCGGCAACCGGGGTGCCGATGGCGATGTCCTCGGTACCCGAAAGCCGGGCCAGCAGCACCGCCAGGGCGGCGTGGAACACCATGAACGGCGTCGCGCTGTGCCGCTTGGCGACCTCACGCACCCGCTCGCCGACATCGCCGCCGATACGGCCGCGCACCACGGCTCCCCGGTACGAGGAGACGGCGGGGCGGGGACGGTCGGTGCGCAGCGGGAGCTCGTCGGCCAGACCGGTGAGCTGTTCGCGCCAGTACGAGAGTTCCGGTGCGGCAACGGTATCCAGCACATCGTGCTGCCACAGCGTGTAGTCGGCGTACTGCACCGCGAGCGGGGCCCACTGCGGTGCCGAGCCGGAGGTCCGGGCCAGGTAGGCCAGGATCACATCGCGCAGCAGCGGATCCATGGAGGCGCCGTCACCGGCGATGTGGTGCAGCACCGCGACCAGCACCGTACTGCTCTCGGATTCGCGCAGCAGCACCGCGCGCAGCGGCAGCTCGGTGGTGACATCGAAACCGGTGGAACCGAATTCGTAGATGCGCGGCAGCACCGAACCCTTGACCAGCTCGACCGGCAGCTCGATCGCGGTACCGGCGGGCAGGATCACCTGGTGGCCCTCACCCTCGGCATCCATCGGGTAGATGGTGCGCAGCACCTCGTGCCGGGCCATCACATCGGTGAGTGCGGCGCGCAGCGCGGGCACATCGAGATCGCCCATGAGCCGCACGGCCGCCGGGATGTTGTAGGCGGCGGACTCCGGATCGAGGCGGTTGAGCAGCCAGATCCGAGTCTGCGCCAGCGACAACGGGATTCGCTCCGGTCGCGGCCGCACCTCGAGCGCCGGAAGCATACGCCCGGCGCTACCGGTCACCCGGACGGCGAGCCCGGCCACGGTCGGGGCCTCGAAGATCTCACGGACGCCGATCTCGCAGCCGAAGGCCGCGTTGACCCGTGCCACCAGGCGCATGGCCAGCAGCGAGTTGCCGCCACGATCGAAGAAATCGTCATCCGCGCCGATCGGATCGCCGCCGAGCAGATCGTGCACCAGCTCGGCCAGCATCGACTCGGCGCCTTCCCGCGGAGCACGGAAAGCGGTTGCGGCAGCCGTGAATTCGACCGGAGGCAGCGCCTTGCGGTCCAGCTTGCCGACGCTGGTGCGCGGCATATCGTCGAGCACCACCAGGTGCGCGGGCACCATGTAGACCGGGAGCAGCTCGCGCACCTGCGCCAG
The DNA here is from genome assembly GCF_036327755.1 of Nocardia sp. NBC_01503. NCBI lineage: Bacteria > Bacillati > Actinomycetota > Actinomycetes > Mycobacteriales > Nocardiaceae > Nocardia > Nocardia sp. NBC_01503. The sequence continues at coordinate 3,348,253 of NZ_CP109596.1, read as the reverse complement.
TACGGCTTCGGCGGACAGGCCCGGACCCGAGACATAGCCGACCAGCGCGTCGGTCCCGGCGGAGTCCTTGGCCAGCAGCACCGCGGCATTGGCCACCCCGTCGGCCGCCAGCAGCGCCGCCTCGATCTCGCCGAGTTCGATGCGCTGACCGCGCAGCTTCACCTGGAAATCATTGCGGCCCAGGTAGACCAGATCGCCGGTGCGGTTCCAGCGGACCAGATCGCCGGTGCGGTACATGCGGGCGCCGGGCACGCCGAACGGGTCGGCGATGAAGCGTTCCGCACTGAGCGCGCCGCGCCCCTGATAGCCGCGGGCCAGCTGATCACCGGCCAGGTACAGCTCGCCGATGACACCGGTCGGCACCGGCCGCAGCCGCGAGTCCAGCACATACGCGCGGGTGTTCCAGTTGGGCCGGCCGATCGCGACCTCGTAATCCGGGTCCGCATCGGTGAATTCGTGGTAAATGGTCGAGACCGCGGCCTCGGTGGGGCCGTAGGCGTTGTGCACCGCACCACCCACGTATTCGCGCAGGGCCGAGAGCAATTCGGCGGGCAGCGCCTCACCACCGGTGTGCAGGTGGCGGAACGAGCCCAGGGCCGAACCCTGCCCCTCGGCGACCAGTGCGGCCAGCACCGACGGCACATGCTCGGCGATGGTGATGCCGTGCTCGCGCATCTTGCCGGCCAGATAGTCCAGATCCTGATGCCCGTCCGGCTTGAGCAGCACCAGCGGCGCACCGACCAGGGTGGGCAGGAAGCACTCCCACACCGAGACGTCGAACGACAGTGGCGCGCGCTGCATGATGCGGTCGGCCGCGGTCACGCCGTATCGGTGCTCGAGCCAGTACAGCTGATTGACGATGGCGTGATGGCTGGTCGCCACACCCTTGGGCAGACCGGTGGAGCCGGAGGTGAACAGCACATAGGCCAGGTTGTCCGGGCGCAGCGGCAGGATCCGCTCGGCATCGGAGACCGGGGTGGTCGCGTACTCCGCCAGGTCCAGCTCCGCGGTCGCCACGGTGCGCACACCGGTCAGCTCGGGCAGGGTCGCACCGTCGACGGCGAGTACCAGGCTCGTCTCGGCGGTGCCCAGGACATGAGCGAGGCGATCGGCCGGGTGCGCCGGGTCCACCGGCAGGTAGGCCGCACCGGCGGTGACGATGGCGTACAGCGCGATCACCATGTCGAAGCTGCGCTGCGCGGTGACGCCGACGATATCGTCCGGGCCGACGCCCTGTCCGATCAGCCAGCGCGCCAGGCCGTTCACCCGCGCGGCGAACTCGGCGTAGCTGAGCGTGGCGTCCTCGAGCACGAGGGCGGTCAAGTCCGGATCGACCGCGGCGCGGCGATCCAGCAGATCGGCGAGGGTTTCGCGCGGAACGATCCGGGCGGTGGCATTGCGATCGGAGAGCACCACACCACGTTCGGCCACGGACATGAGCTCCACATCACCGGCGGCGATCCGCGGATCGGCGATCATGGCGCGCAGCACCCGCTCGTAGCGGATCAGGAATTCGCCGATGGTGTTCTCGTCGAACAGATCCAGCGCGTAGTGCACGTGCACGTCGATACCGGCGGGCACACCGTCGGTGTAGTGATCGTGCATGGTCCAGTCCATATCGAACTGGATGGGCGGCACTCCGGCATCGAGTCCGGAGATGGCCAGGCGCTGCAGGCGGAACTCCGGCTTGGCATGGTTCTGCAGGGTGAACGCGACCTGATAGACCGGCGAATGCGCCTGGGAGCGCACCGGATTCAACGCGTCGACCAGTGCCTCGAAGGGCAGGGCGGCATGATCGAAGGCCGCCAGATCGGTGTCACGCACCTGGGCGAGCAGCTCGGCCAGCGCGGCGCCCGGGCGAATATCGCTGCGCAGCACCAGGGTATTGACGAACATGCCGACCAGATCGTCCAACTCCTGCTGACCGCGGCCCGCGACCGGGGTGCCGATGACGATGTCCGAGGTGCCGGAGAGCCGGGCCAACAGCACCGCCAGCGCGGTGTGCAGCACCATGAACGGGGTCACCCGGTGCTCGGCCGCGAATTCCATGATTTCCGAGTGCAATTCGGCGTCCAGGGTGCCGAGCAGCGCCGCACCGCGGTTACTGGCCACCGCCGGGCGGGGCCGATCCGAGGGCAGGGTGAGCAGCTCCGGCGCACCCTCCAGGCGACGCTTCCAGAAGCGCAGCTGCCGGGCCAGCACCGAGTCCTCATCGGCGACGGTGCCGAGCGAATCACGCTGCCAGATGGCGAAATCCGCGTACTGCACCGGCGGGACGCCGAGATTGGGGACGGTATTCGCGCAGCGCGCCACATACGCCTTGGCCAGGTCGCGGGTCAGCGGCGCGAAGGACCAGCCGTCCGCGGCGATATGGTGCACCACGAACAGCAGGATGTGGGTGTGCGGGTGTTCGTCGGCGAGCTCCAGCAGCCGCACCCGGATGGGCACCTCCACGGTGACGTCGAAGACGGTCGCCGAGACCGACTCCACCAGTGCGGGCAGTTCGGCGGCGGAGATGGTCTCGGGCTCGAGCTCCACCAGATGCGTGCCGGCGGGCAGGATCAGCTGGGTGGCCTCACCGTCGCGCTCCGGATACAGGGTGCGCAGGGTTTCGTGCCGGTTGATCACATCGGCGATGGCGGCCCGCAGCGCGGGCACATTCAACGCACCGGTCAGGCGCAGCGCGAACGGGATGTTGTACCCACCGCTCCTGGCGTCGAAGCGGTTCAGGAACCACATGCGCTGCTGGGCGATGGAGAGCGGAATGCGCTCCGCGCGTTGCTGCGAAACCAGCGGGGGCAGCGGCAGATTCGCGTCGGCGTCATTGGCCAGCGTGGTGACCCGCGCCGCGAGTTCACGCACGGTGGCGGCGTCGAAAACCGTTCGCACGGGGACCGGGGTCCCGAGTGCCTTGGTGAGACGTGCGGCGAGCTGGGTGGCGATGAGCGAATTGCCGCCCAGGGCGAAGAAGTCATCGGCCGCGCCGACGCGCTGGACGCCGAGCAGATCGGCGAAGGTCGCGGCCACCAGGGCCTCGGTCTCACCGACGGTGGCCTGGAAGGCGGCCGCGGTGAACTCGGGGGCGGGCAGTGCGCCACGATCCAGCTTGCCGTTGGCGCTGAGCGGGAAGGCGTCCAGGACCACGAAGGCGGCCGGGACCATATAGGACGGGAGCCGGTTCGCGAGTTCGGTCCGCAGCTCGGCGATATCGATCGGCCCGCTCGCGGGGATCACATAGCCGACCAGCTGCTCACCGGTGTGCGCGTCCGAGCGCAGCACCACGACCGCCTGGGAGACCGTGGCATACGCGGTGAGCGCGGCCTCGATCTCGCCGAGTTCGATGCGCAGACCGCGCAGCTTGACCTGGAAGTCGGTGCGGCCCAGGTACTCCAGTTCGCCCTCGGCGGTCCAGACGACGAGGTCGCCGGTGCGGTACATGCGCTCGCCCGGGGTGAACGGATTGGCCACGAAACGGTCCGCGGAGAGATCGGGGCGGCCCAGATAGCCGCGGGCCAGCTGTTCACCGGCGAGGTAGAGCTCACCCGCCACGCCCGCACCCACCGGGTGCAGACGCGAATCCAGCACGTACACCTGGGTATTCCACACCGGAGCGCCGATCGGCACCGTCACGGTATCGGCATCGGTCACCTCGTGATAGGTGACGTCGACGGCCGCCTCGGTGGGACCGTACAGATTGTGCAGCGCCGCACCGGTGAGCCGGCGCAGGCCCTGTGCGGTCGACGCTGGCAGCGCCTCACCGGACGCGAAGACCATACGCAGTGACAGGCATTCGGCGGCGCCGTCCTCGGCGATGAAGACCGACAGCATGGACGGCACGAAATGCGCTGTGGTGACGCCTGCTTCGGCGATGATCCGCGCCAGGTAGGCGGGATCGCGATGCCCCTCGGGCTTGGCCAGCACCAGGCGGGCGCCGGTCAGCAAGGGCCAGAAGAACTCCCATACCGAGACGTCGAAGGTGGCCGGGGTCTTCTGCAGCACAACATCATCGGCGGTCAGGCCGTATTCGGACTGCATCCACACCAGACGGTTGACGATCGCCGAATGCGGCACGGCCACGCCCTTGGGGCGACCGGTGGAGCCGGAGGTGAAGATGACGTAGGCGGTATTGGCCGCCCGCAGCGGGCGACGGCGCTCGGCATCGACAACCGGCGCCGCCGACCAGCCGGACAGGTCCAGCAGATCGATGCGCACCTGCGCGGTGTCGATGGTGAGATCCTCACCCGAGGTCAGTACCGCGACGGGATCGGCGGTGGCGAGAATGTATTCGATGCGATCGACGGGCTGATCCGGATCCAACGGCACGTAAGCGCCGCCCGCGGTGAGTACGGCGTACATACCGACAACCAGATCCATCGAACGCCGCATACCCAGGGCGACAACGGAGTCCGGTCCGACCCCGTGCGAGATCAGGTGCCGGGCCAGCCGGTTCACCCGCTCGGAGAACTCGCCGTACGACAGTTCGGCGCCCTCGAAGCTCACCGCGGTGGCGTGCTCGGAACGCGTGGCCTGTGCCTCGAAGAGTGAAACCAGGTTGGGCGCGACACCTTCCAACCACAGGTCGGCCTCGGTGTCGTTCCACTCGCACAGCACCCGCTCGCGCTCGACGGTGTCCAGCAGCTCGACATCGCCGAGGCAGACGGCGGGATCGAGGGTGATCGCGGCGAGCACCAGCAGCAGGCGGCGCGCGAACGCGTCCGCGTAATCGGCATCGAAAAGGTCTGTGGCGTAGACGAGTTCGGCGTTCATCGCGGACTCGTCCAGACCGCCACCGAGGGAGAGCTGCAGATCGAACTTGGCGGCCTGCTGGTCGAGGCCGAGTTCGGCGACGCTCAGTCCGGGCAGCTCGAGCGCCGCGCCGCCCTGGTTCTGGAAGGACAGCATGACCTGGAATAGCGGATGGCGGGCCTGCGAGCGGGCCGGGTTCAGCACCTCGACCAGACGCTCGAACGGAACGTCGGCGTGCGCGAAGGCGGCGAGATCGCGCTCGCGCACCGTCTTCAGCAGATCGGTGAAGCTCGCGCCGGTGTCGACCCGCGTGCGCAGCACCAGGGTGTTGACGAACATGCCGATCAGATCGTCCAGGGCCTGTTCGCCGCGGCCGGCGACCGGAATGCCGACGGCGATGTCCTCGCTGCCGCTCAGGCGTGCCAGCAGAGCGGCGAACGCGCCGTGCACCACCATGAACAGCGTGGCGCCCTGTGCGCGCGCCACCCGGTGCAGCCCCGTCACCACTTCGGCGGGTACCTCGAAGCGGTGCGTACCGGCCCGCCGAGAGGCCACGGCCGGGCGCGGGCGGGCGGACAGGCGCAGCTCCTCCGGGAGGGCGGCGAGCGCCTCGCCCCAGTAACGGAGCTGGCGTGCGATGACGGAGTCGGGATCGGTCTCCGCGCCCAGCGCCTCGCGCTGCCACAGCGCGTAGTCCGCGTACTGCAGCGGCAGCGGAACCCACTGCGGCGCTTGCCCTTCCGCACGCGCGGCGTAGGCCGAAAGCACATCGCGGGCCAGCGGGCCGAGTGACCAGCCGTCACCGGAGATGTGGTGCATGACCAGCACCAGCACATGCTCGGTTCCGGACGGCAGGCTGAAAAGCGCCGCGCGAACGGGGATTTCGGCGGTTACATCGAAGGCGCCGCCGGCGAGATCGGCGATCCGCTCGTGCAGCTCATCCTCGGTGACCGCGATCGGAGCGAGATCGCCGATCGACTGCCCGGGCGGCAGCACGACCTGGACGCCGCGCCCCTGTTCGGTGGCCGGGTAGACGGTGCGCAGCACCTCGTGGCGGTCGATGACATCGCCGACCGCCAGGCGCAGCGCCGCGGTGTCGAGCGCACCGGTGGAGTCCGAGCGCAGGCGCACGGCGAGCGGGATATTGTCCACCGCCGACTCCGGATCGAAGCGGTTCAGGAACCACATGCGCTGCTGTGCCAGTGACAGCGGCAGCTCCGCCCGGCGCACACCGGCGATCAGCGGCGGGCGCTCGGCGGCGGTGCCCGCGCGGGATTCCAGCAGGGTCGCCAGCGCCGCGACGGTGCTCGCCTCGAAGAGGTCACGCACGCTCAACTCGGCGACGACGGCCGCCGCGAGCCGCGCGGTCACCTGGGTGGCCAGCAGTGAATTGCCGCCGAGCCCGAAGAAGTCGTCGTCCAGGCCGACGGTCTCCGCGCCGAGCACGGCGGCGAAGGTGCCCGCCACGATCTCCTGAACGGGGGTCACGGGGGCGCGGAAGACCTTGGCCTCGAAGACCGGAGGGGGCAGCTGCCTGCGATCCAGCTTGCCGGAGGCATTGAGCGGCATGGCATCCAGCAGTACGAAGGCGGCGGGCACCATATAGCCGGGCAGGACCGCGGCGAGCTCGGTACGAACCGCGTCGATCTCGATCGCGGCACCGGTCGCCACCAGGTACGCCACCAACTGTGCGCCCAGGCGCTCGTCCGAGTACACCACCACGACCGCCTGGCCGACGGAGTCCAGCGCGGTGAGCTTGGCCTCGATCTCGCCGAGCTCGATGCGCAGACCGCGCAGCTTCACCTGGAAGTCGGTGCGGCCCAGGTACTCCAGCTCCGCGCCGGTCCACTTCACCAGATCGCCGGTGCGGTACATGCGCGCACCGGGCTCGTACGGGTTGGCGACGAAGCGATCCGAGGTCAGGTCGGCACGCTCGAGATAACCGCGCGCCAGCTGATCCCCCGCCAGGTACAGCTCACCCGCGACACCGGGGGCGACGGGGTGCAGTCGTGCGTCCAGCACGTACACCCGGGTGTTCCAGACCGGGCGGCCGATCGGCACCGAGAGCGTATCCGCGGCCGTGACCTCGTGGTACGTCACATCGACAGCTGCCTCGGTGGGGCCGTACAGATTATGCAGCGCCGCACCGGTCAGGGCACGCAGCTCCTGTGCGGTGGAGGCGGGCAGCGCCTCACCCGAGGCGAAAACCTGTCGCAGCGAATCACATTCGGGCACGATTCCGTCCGGAGTTCCTGACCTGCCGGATTCGAGGTGTGCGACGAAGACCGAGAGCATCGACGGCACGAAATGCGCCGTGGTGATGCGCTCTTCGGCGATGAGCTGTGCGAGATAGGCCGGATCGCGATGACCGTCCGGCTTGGCCACGACCAGCTTCGCGCCGGTCTGCAAGGGCCAGAAGAACTCCCACACCGAGACGTCGAAGGTCGCCGGGGTCTTCTGCAGCACAGCGTCATTCGCATCGATCGGGTACTCGTGCTGCATCCACAGCAGACGATTCACGATGGCGGCGTGCGAGACCGCGACACCCTTGGGGCGGCCGGTGGAACCGGAGGTGAAGATGACATACGCGGTGTTCGAAGGCCGCAGCGGGGCAAGGCGTTCCGCATCGGTGATCGGGGTGTGGCGGTAGCCGTCCAGCTCCAGGGCGTCCACGGCCAGGACCGGGGTGAACCGGCTGGCGCGGAAGTCGTCGCGGCTCGAGGTCAGGATGACGATCGGGCGCGCGGTATCGAGCACGTACTCGATACGGTCGGCGGGCTGATCGGGATCCAGCGGGACATACGCCGCGCCGGACTCCAGCACCGCGTACATGGCGACGACGAGATCGATCGAGCGCCGGATGGCAAGGGCCACGGTGGTCTCGGGACCGACGCCCTGTGCGATGAGATGCCGGGCCAGGCGATGGACACGAGCGGAGAACTCGGCGTAGGACAGACCGGTCCCGTCGAAGCTGATCGCGGGTGCGTCGGCGCTGGTCAGTGCCTGGGCCTCGAACAGCGAAACCAGGTTCGCGGCAGTCTCTTCCGACCGACCGGCGGCGAGTTCGACGGCGCCGGTGTTCCATTCGCCCAGTACCCGGCGGCGCTCGTCGGCACGCAGCAGATCGATATCGCCGATCGGCGCCTCGGTCTCGTCGACCGCGGCGCGCAGCACCCACAGCAGGCGCTCGGCCAGCGCGGCGATCGTCGCGGCATCGAACAGATCTGTGGCGTAGGTGAATTCGGCGGCCAGGCCGTCGATACCCGGTACCTCGGAGAAGTTGAGCTGTAGGTCGACCTTGGCGGCGGCCACTTCCACCGGTAGGCCGGTGACATCGAGGCCGGGCAGCGCGAAGGTGGTGCTGCCGGTGTTCTGGAAGGAGAGCATCACCTGGAACAGCGGATGCCGGGCCTGTGAGCGTGCCGGATCGAGGATCTCGACGAGCCGCTCGAACGGCAGCTCGGCATGTCCGAAGGCGGCCAGATCGATGTCCTTGACCGCGGCCAGCAGTTCGGGGAAGGTCGCACCGGCATCGACCGGCGTGCGCAGCACCAGGGTGTTGACGAACATGCCGACCGCGTCGTCCAGCACCGCCTCGCCGCGGCCCGCCACCGGTGTGCCGATGGCGATATCGGGCTGACCGGAGAGTCGGGCGAGCAGGGCGGCGAACGCGGTGTGCACCACCATGAACAGGCTGACCCCGTGCTTGCGGCCCAATGCGTTCAGCTCGTCCAACAGCACCGTGTCGATCGAGAAGCCGTGCACGTCACCGCGGTAGGAGGCGACCGCCGGGCGCGGGCGATCCGTAGGCAGCTCCAGCTGATCCGGGAGTCCGGCCAGCGTCTTCGACCAGAATTCGGCCTGCTGCGCGATGACCGAGTCGGGATCCTCCTCGGCGCCGAGCACGGTGCGCTGCCACAGCGCGTAGTCGGCGTACTGCACGGCCAGCGGCGCCCAAGTTGGTGCGGCGCCGGCCGTGCGGGCGGCGTAGGCGGTCATGATGTCGCGGGCGAGCGGATGCACCGACCAACCGTCACCGGCGATGTGGTGCACCACGAGAGCCAGTACATGCGTGGGTGATTCGGCGTCGGTCACCTGGAAAAGCCTGGCGCGCGCGGGAACCCGCACCGTCACATCGAATCCGGCGAGTACCAGATCGCGGACGCGGCCGGTGATCTCCGCCTCGGTCACCCGTTCCGGACCCAGATCCGGCAGGCCCTGCCCGGCGGGCAGGATCACCTGCACGCCTTGGCCGTTCGCGTTCGCCGGGTAGATGGTGCGCAGTACCTCGTGCCGGTCCACCACATCGGCGACCGCCGCGAGCAGCGCCTCGGTATCGAGAGCACCGGTGAGCCGCACCGCCAGCGGGATATTGTCCACCACGGAGTCGGTGTCGAACCGGTTCAGGAACCACATGCGGCGCTGGGCCAGCGAGAGCGGGATCTCGTCCGGGCGCGGGCCCGCCACCAGTGCGGGCCGGGCGCCCTCACCGGCATGTTCACCGGCGTAGGCGGCGAGCTCGGCGACCGTACTGTGCTCGAAGAGCGTCCGCAGTGGCACCTGGGTGTCCAGGGCCGCGCCGAGCCGGGCCACCAGTCGGGTGGCGATGAGCGAGTTGCCGCCGAGTTCGAAGAAGTCGTCTCCGGCGCCGACCGGCGCCCGCAGGCCGAGTACCTCGCCGAAGATGCGGGCGACGACCCGCTCGCTCCGGGTGGCGGGGGCCTGGAAGGAGCGCGATGCGGTGACCGGGGCGGGCAGCGCGAGACGATCCAGCTTGCCGGAGGCGTTGAGCGGCAACGCGTCCAGCACCACGAAGGCCGCGGGCACCATGTAGGCGGGCAACCGCTGATCGAGGGCGAGCTTCAGCAGATCGATCTCGATGCGGGCCGTGGCCTCGGGCACCAGGTAGGCGACCAGGCGATCACCGGCGCCGGTGTCGTCGCGCACCACCACCACGGCCTGAGCGATGGAATCCTGTGCGGTGAGCGCGGATTCGATCTCGCCGAGCTCGATGCGCAGACCGCGCAGCTTCACCTGGAAGTCGGTGCGGCCCAGGTACTCCAGTTCGCCCTCGGCGGTCCAGACGACGAGGTCGCCGGTGCGGTACATGCGCGCGCCGGGGGTGAACGGATTGGCGATGAAGCGATCCGAGGTCAGGTCGGGGCGCATCGCGTACGCGGTGGCCAGCTGCGCTCCGGCCAGGTAGAGCTCGCCGGGCACGCCGACGGGAACGGGACGCAGTCGAGCGTCGAGCACATAGAGCTGGGTGTTGTAGACCGGTGCGCCGATGGGCACCGAGTGGGTATCGGCATCGGTCACCTCGTGGAAGGTCACATCGACCGCGGCCTCGGTGGGACCGTACAGATTGTGCAGGGCGGCGCCGGTCAGGACGCGCAGCTGCTGTGCGGTCGGGGCGGGCAGCGCCTCACCCGAGGCGAAAACCTGTCGCAGCGAACCACATTCGGCGGCCTTGGGCTCAGCGACGAAGACCGCCAGCATGGACGGCACGAAATGCGCGGTGGTGACACCGCGCTCGCCGATGAGCTCGGCCAGATACGCCGGATCGCGATGCCCGTCCGGCTTGGCCACGACCAGCTTCGCGCCGATTTGCAAGGGCCAGAAGAACTCCCACACCGAGACGTCGAAGGTGGCGGGGGTCTTCTGCAGTACGACATCGGCGGAGGTCAGACCGTACCGCGCCTGCATCCAGACCAGCCGGTTGACGATGGCGGCGTGCGAGACCGCGACGCCCTTGGGGCGGCCGGTCGAACCGGAGGTGAAGATGATGTAGGCGGTGTTCGACGGCCGCGACGCGGCGACCCGATCGGTATCGCGCAGTGGGGCATCGGAGTAGGCGGACAGGTCGAGCCGATCGAGCCGAACCTGCTGTGCCCCGGCCTCATCCAGATCCTGACCGGAGGTGAGTACGCAGACCGGCCGCGCCGTCTCGATGATGTAGCGGGTGCGGTCGGCGGGGTGGTCCGGGTCCAGCGGGACGTACGCGCCACCGGCTGCGATGACCGCGTACATGCCGATCACCAGGTCGAGGGAGCGGCGCATGCCCAGGGCGACCGCGGATTCCGCCCCCACGCCCTGGTCGACCAGGTAGCGGGCCAGGCGGTGCACGCTCGCGGCGAACTCGGCGTAGGACAGAGCTGTCCCGTCGAACTCGATGGCGGTTGCGTCGGGGCTGGTCAGCGCCTGTGCCTCGAAGAGGGAGACCAGCGTGGCGGTCGCGTCGACCGGTGCGGCGGTGTCATTCCAGCGGCGTAGAACCAACTCCTGCTCGGCGGCTTCGAGCAGCTCGATATCACCGATGCGTACCTCGGCGTCGGCCGCGACGGCCGCCAGGACACGGGACAGCCGGGTGGTGAGGGCGGTCGCGGTGGCCCGGTCGAAGAGTTCGGCGGCGTAGCGCAGGCTGGCGGTCAGTCGGTTGTCCACAGTCGTGTTGACGACCAGTTGGAGATCGAACTTCGCGACCGTATCCGGAAGTTCGATCGGCGTCACGGTCAGGCCCGGCAACTTGAATTCCATTGCCTCACCGCGGTCTTCACCGAAGCTGAGCATGACCTGGAAGAGCGGGTGCGCACCGGTCGAGCGATCCACCACCAGATCGTCGACGAGACGTTCGAAGGGGAGATCGGCATTGGCGAAGGCGGCCAGGTCGGTGTCGCGGGCACGGGCGAGCAGATCGGTGAACGGGGCGGCGGGGTCGACCTCGGTGCGCAGCACCAGGGTGTTGACGAACATGCCGATGAGGGCGTCCAGCTCGCGTTCACCACGGCCGCCGACCGGAGTGCCGATGGCTATATCACCGGTACCCGAGAGGCGGGCCAGGGTGGCGGCGAAGGCGGCGTGCACCACCATGAAGAGCGTGGCCTGGGTACGGCGCGCCAGCTCGCGCAGGTCGGTGAGAACCTCGCTGCCGATGGTGAAATCGACTGTGCCGCCGCTGTTATCCGGCTGCGCGGGGCGCGGGCGATCGGCGGGCAGGGCCAGCTGGGCCGGGAGTCCGGCGAGGGTGTCACGCCAGAATTCGAGCTGCTGATGGGCCAGGTCGCCGGGATTGGTATCCGAGCCGAGCAGGGCGCGCTGCCAGAGGCTGTAGTCGGCGTACTGGATGGCCAGGGGCTCCCAGTCGGGGGCCGAGCCGCCGAGCCGAGCGGTGTAGGCGCGCACCAGATCGGCGACCAGCGGCCCCATCGAGAGGGCATCGCCGGTGATGTGGTGCAGGACCATGACCAGCACGTACTCATCGGAGTCGAAGGGCGCGTCGGCCCCGCGATCGACCACCAAAAGCGCGATGCGCGAGGGCAATTCGCGCACCACATCGAACGGGGCCTGGGCGATGGCGGTGACCGCCGCGACGATCTCGGACTCCTGTACCGGCACCGGGTTCAGGGTGAGGCCGACATCGACGGGGTCGAGGGTCTTCTGGTACGGGCCGAATTCGGTATCCGGGTAGTAGGTGCGCAGTGACTCGTGGCGGGCGAGCACGTCCAGGACGGCCTGCTCCATGGCCATTACGTCGAGGCGGCCGGTCAGTCGGAGTACCACCGGCAGGTTGTAGCTGCTGGGGCGCTCCTGCTCGCTCTCCAGGCGGTTCAGGAACCACAGGCGCTGCTGGGCGGAGGAGAGCGGGACGCGGTCGGTGCGGGGCTGCGGGACCAGGGCGGGACGCACGGTGGCGGCGGCCAATTCGCCGACGGCGGCGGCGAAGCCCTCGACGGTGCCCGCGTCGAACAGGGTGCGGACCGGAATACGCACGCCCAGTTCGGCTCCGGTGCGGGCGGTGACCTGGGTGGCGTAGAGGGAGCTGCCACCGAGGGCGAAGAAGTCGTCGTCCAGGCCGATGTGCTCCAGGCCGAGCACCTCGGCGAAGACGCGGGCGACCAGGCGCTGGGCGGCATCGACGGGGGCGCGGAAACGCTTGGCGGCCAGTGTCGGAACGGGCAGGGCGCCGCGATCGAGCTTGCCGCTGGTGCCGAGCGGGAACTCGGCGAGTTCGACGATCACGGTGGGCACCATGTACGCGGGGACCAGCTTGGTGAGGCGCTCACGCAGCGCGTCGGTGTCGAGATCGGTTCCGGGCGTGCGGATTACGTACCCGGCGAGGAAGTCGCCGGTGTCACCGGGGATGACCCGGACCGCGGCCTGCGCGACCTCGGGGGCGGTGAGCAGGGCGGTCTCGATCTCGGCGAGTTCGATGCGCTGGCCGCGGAACTTGACCTGGAAGTCGATGCGGCCCAGGTAGACCAGCTCACCCTCCGGGGTCCACTTCACCAGGTCGCCGGTGCGGTACATGCGCTCGCCGCCGAGGCCGAAGGGGTTGGCCACGAAGCGATCCGAGGTGAGGTCGACACGGCGGTGGTAGCCGCGCGCCAGCTGCACGCCCGCCAGGTAGAGCTCACCGGGTACGCCGATGGGGGCGGGGCGCAGGCGCGAATCCAGCACGTAGACCTGGGTGTTCCACTCCGGCTCGCCCATGGGGACGGCCTGGGTCTCCTCGCCGACTTCGCGGAAGGTGACGGTGACCGCGGCCTCGGTGGGTCCGTACAGGTTGTGCAGACCGGCATCGCAGACCGCGCGGAAGGCAGTGACCGTCTCCGGCGGGAACGCCTCACCGGCGACGAAAACCTCACGCAGCGAATCGAGTTCACCGGGCTCGGCGTGGGTGGCGAAGACCGCCAGCATGGAGGGGACGAAGTCGGTGAGCGTAACCCTGTGCTCGGCGACGGTTTCCGCGAGATACCGGGCATCGCGGTGGCCGTCGGGGGCGGCCAGCACCATGGTGGCCCCGGCGCGCAGCGGCAGGAAGTAGCCCCATAGCGAGACATCGAAGGTGGAGACGGTCTTCTGCAGGTAGACGTCCTTGCGGCCGATACGGTATTCGGCCTGCATCCACGCCATCTGATTGGCGATGGCGCGGTGGCTCACGGCGACGCCCTTGGGCTTGCCGGTGGAGCCGGAGGTGAACAGGACGTAGGCCGGATGCTCCGGGTGCAGGGTGGCGCGGCGGTCACGGTCGGTGACGCGACCGGGATCGAAGCCCTCCAGATCCAGTTCGTCGACGCGGTGCAGCGGGAGGTCGATGCCCGCGGGCAGGGCGAAACCGTCACCGGCGGTGGTCAATACGAGCTGCGGTTGGGCGGTGTCGAGAATATGGCCGATGCGCTCGATCGGGTGCGAAGGGTCGATGGGCACGTACGCGCCACCGGCGCGCAGCACGGCGTACATGGCGACAATGAGCTCCACCGAGCGCGCCATGGCGAGTACGACCAGGGATTCGGGGCCGACACCGGAGTCGATGAGCAGGCGGGCCAGTCGATTGGCGCGCTCGTCGAGTTCGGCGTAGCTGAGTTCGGTCTCGCCGAAGACCAGGGCGCGCGCCGCGGGGGTGCGCTGCGCCTGGGCGTCGAAACCGGCGTGCAGGAACAGATCCGGGACCTTGTGACCGGTGGCGTTCCAGGAGTCCACCACGTAGTCGAGCTCACCCATATCGAGGAGTTCGATATCGCCGACCGGGCGTTCGGGAGCGGCGGTGGCGGCGGTCAACAGGCGGGTGAATTTGGCGGCGAACTCGGTGATCGTGGGTTCGTCGAAGAGTTCTGTGGCGTAATTGAATTCGGCGCGATAGCCGTCGCCCTGCGCGGCGACGGTCAGCTGCAGGTCGAATTTGGCGAAGCCGGAGTCGAATTCGACCAGCTCGGCTTCGAGGCCGGGGAGTTCGGGGGTTTCCGCGCCGAGGTTCTGCAGCACCAGCGCCACCTGGAAGAGCGGGTGGCGATTGCGCGCGCGAGCGGGGTTGAGCACCTCCACCAGGCGTTCGAACGGCACATCGCGGTGCGCGAAGGCGCGCAGATCACGTTCGCGCGCAACCGAAACCAGGTCGGTGAAGGAGAGCTCACCGCGTACCTCGGTGCGCAGCACCAGGGTGTTGACGAACATGCCGACCAGATCGTCCAGCGCGCGTTCACCACGACCGGCCACGGCGGTGCCGATGGCGATATCGGTGGTGCCGGACAGGCGCGCCAGCAGGGCGGCCAGCGCCGCGTGCAGCACCATGAACGGGGTCGCCCGGCTCTGCGCGGCAATGTGGTCGATGGCGGTGCGCAGCTCGGCATCGATATCGAAACCGACTGTCGCGCCCCGGTATCCGCTCACCGCGGGGCGGGGGCGATCGGCGGGCAGATCCAACTGCGCGGGGAGTTCGGCGAGCTCCCGGGTCCAGAACGAGAGCTGGCGGGCGGCAAGCGATTCCGGATCGGCGTCGTCACCCAGCAGTCGCTGCTGCCACAGGGCGTAGTCGGCGTACTGCACATCCAGCGGAGCCCAGCCGGGCCACTCCCCCGCACGGCGCGCGGTGTACGCCTCGACCAGATCGCGGACCAGCGGGGCCATGGAGACGCCGTCGGCGGCGATATGGTGCACGACCAGCACCAGGGTGTGATCGGCGGGATCGACCCGGAACAGGCGCAGCCGCAGCGGAATCTGCGCGGAGACATCGAATCCGCGCCGGGCCTGCGCCTCGATGGCCGAGCGCAGCAGCGCGTCGGTGGTGTCGACCGGGGTCAGCTCGTCCGCGATCGGATGGCCCGCGGCGATCTGCCCGAGTGGGGCGGAGTGCACGAGCTGGATCGGACCGGCGGGGGTCTGCGGGTAGGAGGTGCGCAGCACCTCGTGGCGGGCGATCAGATCGGTGACCGCCGCGGTGAGGGCGGCCGCGTCCAGCTCACCCCGCAGGCGCAGGGCGACGATCACATTGTCGACCGCCGCCGCGTCGAATCCATCCGCGGCCGTGTCTGATTCGGTGTGCGCGAGGCGGTTCAGGAACCACATGCGCTGCTGTGCGGGCGAGAGCGGAACCAGGGCGGGCCGCTCCCCCGCCGACAGCACGGGGCGGTCGGCGTCGAACTCGGCCGGGCCGATCAGCGCCGCATCCGAATCCACCTGTGCGGTCGGATCATCGGCGAGCAGCGCCAGGGCCGCCACGGTGGGGCGGTCGAAGAAGTCGCGCACATCGAAGGTGATGCGCAGCGCCTCGGAGACCCGGGCGATGGCGCGGGTGGCGATGAGCGAATTACCGCCGAGGGCGAAGAAATCGTCGTCCGCGCCGATCCGATCGGTACCGAGCAGATCGGCGAAGATGGCCGCGACGGCCAGTTCGGCAGTGGTCTCCGGGGCGCGGAATTCCACCGCGCTATCGGTGAATTCGGGTTCGGGCAGCGCGCGCCGGTCCAGCTTGCCGTTCGGGTTGAGCGGGAACTCCGGCAGCACCACCAGCAGGGCGGGCACCATGTACTCCGGCAGTCGCTCGCGGGCCGCCGCCAGCACCTCGACCGTATCCAGCGAGTCGGCCGCGGGCACCACATAGCCGACCAGGTGATCACCGGTGGCGTTGCGGTGCAGTACGACCGCCGCCTGCGCGACCTTGTCATGGCTGAGCAGGGCGGCCTCGACCTCGCCCAGTTCGATGCGCAGACCGCGCAGCTTCACCTGGAAGTCACTGCGGCCCAGGTACTCCAGCTCGTCCGGCCCGCCGTCCACCTGCTGCCAGCGCACCAGGTCACCGGTGCGGTACATGCGATCGCCCGGCGCACCCTCGGGATTGGCGACGAAGCGTTCCGAGGTGAGCCCGGCACGCGCCACATAGCCCCGCGCCAATTGCACTCCGGCCAGGTACAACTCGCCGACCACACCGGCCGGGACCGGGCGCAGATTGTCATCCAGGACCAGCAGATCGGTGTCATCGGCGGCCGCGCCGATCGGCACCTGCACGATATCGGCGGCGGTCACCTCGTGGGCGGTCACGTCGACGGCCGCCTCGGTGGGGCCGTACAGATTGTGCAGCGTGGCTCCGCTGACATCGCGGAAATCGGCGGCGGTGGCGGCGGGCAGGGCCTCGCCGGAGGCGAAAACCGCACGCAGCGAATCGGATACGCCGTCACGGGCGGCCTCGGCGACGAAGACCGAGAGCATGGAGGGCACGAAGTGCGCGATGCTGATGCCGTAGTCGGCGATGGTGCGCAGCAGATACGCGGGATCGCGGTGACCATCGGGTTCGGCGATCACCAGGCGTGCGCCGACCTGCAGCGGCCAGAAGAACTCCCACACCGACACATCGAAGGTGAACGGGGTCTTCTGCAGTACCGCGTCGGCGCCGTGCATCCGGTACATGCGCTGGCGCCAGCGCAGATTCGCCACGATCGCGCGATGCGAGACCGCGACGCCCTTCGGCCGTCCGGTGGAGCCGGAGGTGAAGATGACGTAGGCGATATTGTCCGCCATCGGCTGCGGCACATCGAGCTCGGAGACCGGTGAATCGTCGGCGGCGGCCGCGGTGCGCTCGAATTCGTCGATCCGCAGCACCGGGACGGCGGTCTCGAACTGCGGCTCATCGGCCGAAGTAGTCAGTACGACAGCGGGATTCGCCACCGCGAGCACGTACGATAGTCGCTCCGCCGGATGATCCGGATCCAGCGGCACATACGCGCCACCGGCCTTCACGATGGCGTACATGCCGACCAGCAGCTCGAAGGAGCGCCGAACGGCCAAGCCCACCAGTACATCCGGGCCGACACCCAGATCGAGCAGGTGCCGGGCCAATACATTGGCGCGGGCATCGAATTCGGCGTAGGTCAGGCTCTCCCCGCCGAACTGCAGCGCCACCGCGTCGGGGGTGCGGCGCACCTGGTCCTCGAAGAGGGTGCCCAGGGTTTCGACCGGGGCCAGGTGCGGGGTGAGCACGGCGGCCGCGGCCTCGATGGCATCGTTCAGGAGGTCCTCGAGGACGGTGGTGAGCGCGCCCTCCTCGCCCTCCATGAGCGCGGGCAATTGACCCGAGATGACCACCTGTACCAGGGCCTCGGGCTCGAGTGCGCCGCCCATGGCCTCGGCCAGCGCACCCAGCTCGGCGGCGAGTGCGCCGTAGCCGACGGTGACATCCCCGTGCCGGACCGCAATGCGCTCCGGCTCCAGGGCCGCCACCGTTTCGATCAGATTGGGCAGGTCCGCGGCCCCATAGGCGCTACGCAGCGCCGCATGGTTACCGAACCGATTGAGGGCGACCGACTCCACACGAGACATCAGAGGTCTCCTTCTGACTGAACCAGCGCCTGCGCCGCGCCCGAGAGCGTGTGCAGGACTTGGGACAGGCCACCCGCACCGAGGGCGGCCAGGATGCCGGGCACCAGACCGGCGAGCGCGACATTCACCAGGGCCTCCGGCTTCGCCGCGGCACCCATGGCCCGGGCGACGGTGGCGATCTTGGCGGCGAGGTCGCGGTAGGTGACGTTGTGCGCGCCATGCGTGACGGCCACAGCGTCGGGAGCCAGCTCGGCGGCGGCTGCGATAAGCGCCGGGAGCTCGGCCGCGGGCACCTCGGCGGGTGTCCGCTCCGCCCCTTCCGGACGCGCGGACGCGCCCGGAGCCGGGGTGGACGCCGGACCGGAGTTGCCGCTGCGGGGCCGCTCCGAATCCGTACGAATATCGATGGCGCGCACCGCGACCGCCGGATCGGCGGCAATGGCGTCGAGTACGCACCGCAGCCGCTCCGCCAGCAGGCGAATCGTGGCCGCTTCGAAAATGTCTGTCGCGTAAGCGAATTGCATACGCAATCCGGTGACGCGACCCTGCGGGTCGTACTGCTCCAGCGCGGTCAGCTGGAGATCGAACTTGGCCTCGGTCAGGCGCGGTTCGAGCACCTCGACCTCGAGACCCGGAAGGGTCACCGTGCCGGTATTCATGTTCTGGAAGGTGAACATGACCTGGAACAGCGGGGTGTACGCGGTGGACCGGGCCCGGCCGGAGGCGGACAGCACCGCCTCCACCACGCGCTCGAACGGGATATCGGCCTGGGCGAGTGCGGCCAGATCGCGATCGCGAACCTGACGCAGCAGCTCGTGGAACGGGGCCCGCGCGTCCACCTCGGCGCGCAGCACCACGGTATTGACGAACATGCCGATCAGGTCGTCCAGGGCCCGCTCACCGCGACCGGCGACGGGCGCGCCGATGGCGATATCGCTCAGACCCGACAGCTTGGACAGCAGCACCGCGAAAGCGCTGTGCAGGACACCGAAGAGGGTGGCATTGTGCTCGCGGGCGACCGCGGTCAGCCGCTCGGTGAGATCTGCTTCGATCTCGAACTCGATTGTGTCACCGCGCATTTCGCGACGGGCCGGGCGCGGACGGTCGGTGGGCAGCGGCAGCTGCTCCGGCAGTCCGGCCAGTTCGCTGCGCCAGAAGCCGAGCTGGGTGTTGAGCAGGCTGTCCGGATCAGCCTCAGCGCCGAGAACGGTGCGCTGCCAGGCGCTGTAGTCGCCGTACTGGATGGCCAGCGGCGTCCACTCCGGAGCGGAGCCCGCGAGTCGACTCGTGTACGCCCGCACCAGATCCCGTGCCATCGGCGCGACCGAGTAGCCGTCCGTGCTGATGTGGTGCATGACCACGACCAGCACATGCTCGGCCGCGGAGACCTCCAGCAGGGCCACGCGCACCGGCGGTGCGACAGTGACATCGAAACCTGCGGAGACGATTTCGGCGATTCGATCGTCGAGATCGGCGCCGTTCGGCGCCATCGGCGTGAGATCGAAGCGCACCTCGTCCGCGGGGAGCACCTGCTGTACCGCCTCGCCATCCACCTCGGGGTAGCGGGTGCGCAGGATCTCGTGGCGCTGCACCAGATCCCGCAGTGCGGCGGCCAGAGCAGCCTGATCCAGGGCTCCGACGCGCGGGTCGACGGAGCGAAGGCGAATCGCGGCGGGCACGTTGTACGCACCCGACCCCGGGGTCAGACGGTTGACCACCCACATGCGCTGCTGCGAAAGCGACAGCGGTGCGGGCGTTTCCGTGGTCCGGCGCACCAGCGCGGGCCGGACATCGGACGGATCGATCGCCGCGAGCCGCTCGGCCAGGGCCAGCACGGTCGGGGCCTCGAACACCGCCGCCACCGGAACACGCACACCCAGATCCGCGCCGAGGCGAGCCGCGAGACGCGTCGCCATCAGCGAATTACCGCCCAGGGCGAAGAAATCCGCGTCCAGGCCGACGGTTTCGGTGTCGATGTCGATGACCTCCGCGAAGGCCGCGGCGATCAGGTGCTCGACGCGCGAGACCGGCGCGCGGTACACGGCGGCGGCGAAGGCGGGCTCGGGCAGGCGGGCCCGATCGACCTTGCCATTGGCATTGAGCGGCAGGGCCTCCAGCACCACCAGCGCGGCGGGGACCATGTACTGCGGCAACTCCGCGGCGAGCGCGGTGCGCAGCGCGGCGGCCGTCTCCTCGTGGCGGGCGGGATCGGCGCCCGGCACGGCCGCGTACGCGACCAGCCTGGACCCATTGCCATCGGCGCGGGCCACCGCCACCGCGGCGGTGACACCGTCCCGGCGGCGCAGCGCCGTCTCGACCTCACCGAGTTCGATCCGGAAGCCACCGATCTTCACCTGGAAATCGGCGCGATCGACATACTCCAGGCTGCCGTCCGCACGGCGGCGCACGATATCGCCGGTGCGGTACAGGCGGCCCGCGCCGAACGGGTTGGCGATGAAGCGATCCGCGGTCAGCGCGGGGCGACCGTGGTAGCCGCGCGCCAACTGCGCACCCGAGAGATACAGCTCGCCGGGTACGCCGATCAGCACCGGCTGCAGACGCGCGTCCAGTACATAGGCACCGCTGTTCCAGGCGGGGGTGCCGATGGAGATCGCCTGCTCGGAGCGCTCGGTCACCTCGCACGCGGTGATCGATACCGCGGCCTCGGTCGGGCCGTACAGGTTGAACAGGCGGGCCTTGCCCGGATTGTCCAGGAACTCCGTCGCGGTGGCGGCGGGCAGGGCCTCACCGATGGCCAGCACCGCGCGCACCGAGGCGGGCAGCGCACCGGAGGTGAGCAGCATGCCGAGCAGGGACGGAACCGGATGCAGCACGGTGACGGCGTGCGTCTCCATGAGGGCGCGTAGACGGTCCGGATCGCGCTCGTCGCCGGGGGCGGTGACGACCAGGCTGCCGCCGGTGGTGAGCAGGGACCAGAACTCCCAGACCGAGAGGTCGAAGGTCGCGGGGGTCTTCAGCAGGGCGCGATCGTTCGCGTCCAGCTCGAAAGTGGTCTGCAGCCACTGCAATTGGTTGGCGATGGCGGCGTGCGGGACGGCCACACCCTTGGGCTTGCCGGTCGAGCCGGAGGTGAAGATCAGGTAGGCGGGGTTGTGCGGACGCAGGGGGCGTACCCGCTCACCGTCTCGGATCGGCGCGGCGGGGTAGGCGGACAGATCGAGCTCGTCGATCCGCAGCATGCTGATGGCGTTGCTGTGGATCCCGGCCGAAAGCGCGCCGGGATGACGGCGGGAATCATCGCCGGTGGTAGTGAGAATGACTGCCGGAGCGGCGGTTTCGATGATATAGGCGATGCGGTCGGCCGGGTGATCCGGATCGATCGGCACGTAGGCAGCACCGGACTTGACCACCGCGTACATGGCGATGACCAGGTCGATGGAGCGGCGGATGGCCAGGACGACCGTCTGCTCCGGGCCGACACCGTCGGCGATCAGGCGACGGGCCAGGCGGTTCACCCGGGCATCGAATTCGGCGTAGCCGAGGGAGATCTCGCCATCTGCGCTCAGCAGGGCGACGGCCTCGGGAGTGGCCGCGACCTGGCTGTCGACCAGATCGACCAGGGTGACCGGGGCGAGGGCACGTTCGGTCGCATTCCACTCGGTGAGCACCTGCTCGCGCAGGTCCCGGCCGAGCAGATCGATCGCACCGACGGTCGTATCCGGCTCGGCGGCAACGGTTTCCAGCATGCGGCGCAGCGCCGCGGCGAATCGGAGCGCGGTGTCCTCGGTGAAGAGATCCGTGGCGTAACCGAGGGTCAGCGCCATACCGGCCGGCGCACCGGCCGGGCCGTAGTGATCGACCGCGAACAGGTGCAGATCGAACTGGGCGATCTCATTGTCGAAGTCGACCTCCGAAACCGTCAGACCGGGCAGCTCCAGGGCGGCCCGCTCATGGTTCTGGAAGGAGAAGCCGACCTGGAACAGCGGATGCCGGGCGGTGGAGCGGGCCGGATTGAGCACCTCCACCAGGCGTTCGAACGGCACATCGGCGTGTGCGAAGGCCGCGATATCGGCGGTGCGCACCCGGCCCAGCAGGTCCGAGAACGGCTCCGCCGCATCGATTTCGGTGCGCAACACCAGGGTGTTCACGAACATGCCGATGATGTCGTCCAGCGCCGCCTCGCCACGACCGGCGATAGGGGTGCCGACGGTGATATCGGCGGCACCGGACAGGCGGCCCAGCAGGGCCGCGAAGGCCGCGTGCACGACCATGAACAGGGTCGCGCCGTGGCCGCGACCGACCCGGATGAGACGGGCGTGCAGTTCGGCATCCACCGGAAGCTCGACCCGCTTACCGCGCAGGCTCTGCCGGGCCGGGCGCGGGAAATCGGTGGGCAGATCCAGCTGATCGGGCAGACCGGTCAGGGCCGTACGCCAGAACGAGAGCTGCTGTGCCGCCACCGATTCGGCATCCGCTTCGGAGCCGAGCAGGGCACGCTGCCAGAGCGCGTAATCGGCGTACTGCGCGACCATGGGCGACCACGCCGGAGCCGCACCCGCGAGATGCGCACCGTAGGCGAGCATGAGATCGCGAACGAACGGCACCAGCGAGGAGCCGTCGGCCGAAATATGGTGCAGCGCACCGACGAATACGTACTCGCCGGGGCCCGCATCGGTGATGCGGAACAGTCGCAGTCGAACCGGGACCTCGGTGGTGACATCGAAGCCCGCACCGGTCAGCGCCAGAATGCGCTGCGGCAGTTCGGCTTCGGTGCAGTCGATCGGCAGCAGCGGCTGCGCGGCCCGATCGGCGGGCAACACCACCTGTACCGGACCGGAAGCCGTCTCCGGGTAGATGGTCCGCAGCGTCTCGTGCCGCTCGACGACCTCGGCCACCGCCGCGCGCAGGGCGGTCACATCCAGGTCGCCGGAGAGCCGCAGCGCCAAGGGGATGGTGTACGCGGTCGAGCTGCCGTCGAAGCGGTTCAGGAACCACATGCGCTGCTGCGCGGGCGAGAGCGGCAACTGCTCGGGGCGAGCACCCGCGACCAGGGCCGGGCGCGAACCCGACGGCGCGACCTCGACCCGTGCGGCCAGTTGACCGACCGCTGACGCCTCGAACAGCGCCCGCACGCCCACATTCGTGTCCAGTGCGGTACCGATCCGGGCGACCGCCTTGGCGGCCAGCAGCGAACTGCCGCCCAGCTCGAAGAAGTCGTCATCCACACCGATGCGCTCGGCACCGAGCAGATCGGCGAAGATACCGGCGACAATCTGCTCGACCGGAGTCGAGGGCGCCCGGAACACCTTGGCCTCGAACACCGGCGCGGGCAGCGCGCGACGATCCAGCTTGCCGGAGGCGTTGAGCGGGAAGGCATCCAGCACCACGAACGCGGCCGGAACCATATACCCGGGCAATGCCGCGGACAGACCGGCCCGAACCTCGTCGATCTCCACCGACTCGGCGGCCGGAACGAGGTAGGCGACGAGCTGATCGCCGAGCAGCTCATCGGCGCGCACCACGACCACGGCCCGGTCGACCGAATCCATGGCGATGAGCGCGGACTCGATCTCACCGAGCTCGATCCGCAGACCGCGCAGCTTCACCTGGAAGTCGGTGCGGCCCAGGTATTCGACCTCACCGTCGGCGTTCCACTTCACCAGATCGCCGGTGCGGTACAGCCGCGCACCGGTCGTGGCGAAGGGGTTCGCCACGAATCGATCCGCGGACAGGTCGGGGCGGCCGAGATACCCGCGCGCCAGCTGGTCACCGGCGAGGTACAGCTCACCCGCGACACCCGGCGCGACCGGATTCAGCCGGGCATCCAGGACGTAGGCGCGGGTGTTCCACACCGGGCGGCCGATCGGCACCGAGAGGGTGTCGGCGTCCACGACCTCGTGATAGGTGACATCGACGGCGGCTTCGGTCGGACCGTAGAGGTTGTGCAGCCGTGCGCCGGTCAGCTCGCGCAACCGTTGCGCTGTCGCGGCGGGCAGCGCCTCACCGGAGGCGAACACCTGCCGCAGGGCAGTGCATCGCGCGGCCTCGGACTCCGCGACGAAGACCGAGAGCATGGACGGCACGAAATGCGCTGTCGTAATGCCCTCTTCGGCGATGACCTGCGCCAGATACACCGGATCACGATGACCATCCGGCTTGGCGACCACCAGACGCGCACCGGTCTGCAAGGGCCAGAAGAACTCCCACACCGACACATC
Organism: Nocardia sp. NBC_01503; assembly: GCF_036327755.1. Taxonomy (NCBI): domain Bacteria; kingdom Bacillati; phylum Actinomycetota; class Actinomycetes; order Mycobacteriales; family Nocardiaceae; genus Nocardia; species Nocardia sp. NBC_01503. The sequence continues at coordinate 3,324,239 of NZ_CP109596.1, read as the reverse complement.
GAACGTCGCCGGAGTCTTCTGCAACACAGCGTCACTCGCATCGATCGGGTACTCGTGCTGCATCCACAACAGACGATTCACGATCGCGCCGTGCTCCACCGCGACACCCTTGGGGCGACCGGTGGAACCGGAGGTGAAGATGACATACGCGGTGTGATCGGGCCGGATCGACTGTCCACGTTCGGAATCGGTGATCGGCGCGGCCGAACAGCCCTCGAGGTCGAGGGTATCGACCTCGAGCACCGGCGTATTGCCACCGGTGGTGAACGCATCGCGGGCCGTGGTCAGGATTGCCGCCGGGCGAGCGGTGTCCAGCACGTAGTCGATGCGGTCGGCGGGCTGATCGGGGTCCAGGGGCACGTACGCGCCACCGGCCTCCAGTACCGCGTACATGGCGACGACGAGATCCACGGATCGGCGAATCGCCAGGGCGACAGTCGATTCCGCGCCGATACCCTGTGCGATCAGGTGTCGTGCCGTGCGGTGCACCCGCCCGGCGAACTCCGCGTAGGACAGGCTCGCGCCCTCGAAGACGAGGGCGATCGCCTCGGGAGTCGCCCGCACCTGCGCCTCGAAGAGCGAGACCAGGTTCGCCGCAGCGCCTTCCGGAAGTTCGGCGGTGAGATCGCGGGCGGTGGCATTCCATTCGGTGAGCACCCGGCGGCGCTCATCGGCGCGCAGCAGGTCGATATCGCCGACCGCGATCAGGTGGTCGGAGGCGACCGTCGCCAGCACCTGTTCGAAGCGGCGGGCCAGCAGGGCAATGCTGTCCGCATCGAAAAGGTCGGTGGCGTAGGTGATCTCGATCTCCAGGCCGCCGGTGCGACCCTCCGGGCCGAAGGATTCGGTGACGGTGAACTGCAGATCGAATTTGGCGATACCCGCCTCGATCTGTGCGGGCAGGACCCGCAGACCCGGCAACTCCAGGGCGGGCAGCGGGAAGTTCTGGAAGGTCAGCGCCACCTGGAACAGCGGGTGGCGGTTCTGGGCGCGGGCGGGGGCGAGCACCTCCACCAGGCGTTCGAACGGGATATCGGTGTGCGAGAGGGCTTCGATATCGCCCGCGCGCACCTGTGCCAGCAGGGTCTCGAACGCCGCGCGCGGATCGACCTCGGTGCGCAGCACCAGGGTGTTGACGAACATGCCGACCAGACCGTCCAGGGCCTGCTCACCACGTCCGGCCACCGGTGTGCCGATGGCGATATCGGTGCTCCCCGACAGCCGGGACAGCAGAATCGCCAGCGCCGCGTGCACGGTGCTGAACATCGTGGTGTCCAACTTCTGTGCGAGAGCGGCGAGTTCGCCGTGCAGATGGGCGTCGACGGTGAAGTGATGCGCGCCGCCACGCTGGGTCGACACCGCCGGGCGCGGGCGATCGGCGGGCAGGTCCAGCTGTTCGGGCAGACCGGCGAGCCGGTGCTGCCAGTAGGACAACTGACGGGCCGCCTCGGAGTTCGGATCGGTATCCGAACCGAGCACCTCGGCCTGCCAGAGCGCGTAATCCGCGTACTGCACCGGCAGCGGCTGCCAGGCCGGAGCCCGACCGGTGTGGCGCGCGGTGTACGCGGCCATCAGATCCAGGGCCAGCGGACCGAGCGAGTAGCCGTCGGCGCTGATGTGATGCAGTACCAGGGCCAGCACGTGTTCGGTGCCCGAGAGCCGGAAAAGCGCTGTGCGCAGCGGAGTCTCGCCGGTCAGATCGAAGCCGTAGGTGGCGGCGGCGACCAGTCGCGCATCAAGTTCGGATTCGTCGATCTGCTCGGCGACCACCGCCGGAACACTCTGTGCGGCGGTCAGAATCACCTGCTCCGGACCGTCCACGCCGTCCGGGTAGATGGTGCGCAGGGTCTCGTGCCGCTGCACCAGATCGGCGAGCGCACCGGCCAGCGCGACCACATCGAGCGCCCCGGAGAAGCGGATGACCAGCGGAATATTGTCCGCGGCCGCCCCCGGACCGGAGGTCTCCTCGGCGGCCCAGTACCGGTTGAGGAACCACATGCGCTGCTGGGCCAGGGCCAGCGGCAATCGCTCCGGTCGCATGCGCGGCAGCAGCGCCTTGCGCGCGCCCGCGCCGGAGAGTTCGTGCGCGTACTCGGCAAGCGCTGCCACACTGCGGGTTTCGAACAGCACGCGCACCGGGATCTCACAATCCAGCGCCGCGCCGATACGGGCGACCGCACGGGCCGCCAACAGCGAACTGCCACCGAGCGCGAAGAAATCGTCATCCACGCCGACCCGGTCGATACCGAGCAGTTCGGCGAAGACATTCGCCACCGCGATCTCGGCGGGCGTACCGGGCTCACGGTAGGCCGCGGCCTCGAAGGTCGGGGCGGGCAGCGCGGCGCGATCCAGCTTTCCGTTGACGGTCAACGGAATTCGATCGATGACGACGATGGCGGTGGGCACCATATGCTCGGGCAGCCGCCGGGCGACCCCCTGGCGCAGCAGCGCGGTGTCGACGCTCGTATCGGCGACCACGTAACCGACAATGCGGTCCTCGGCGACGATATCGTCGTGGCGGACCACCACGGCCGCCTCCCGTACGCCCCGCTCATCCAGGAGTGCGGCCTCGATCTCACCGAGCTCCACTCGGAAGCCGCGCAGGTTCACCTGCTGATCGGCGCGACCCAGGTACTCGAGCTCACCGGTCGCGGTCCAGCGCGCCAGATCGCCGGTGCGGTAGGCGACCGTACCGGCGGGACCGTACGGGTCCGCGACGAAGCGGCTCGCCGAGAGCGCCGGACGCGACAGGTAGCCGCGCGCCAACTGCCCGCCCGAGACGTAGATTTCACCGGGGACACCGGCGGGCACCGGCCGCAGCCGCGAATCCAGTACGCGCACAACCAGACCCGGCAGCGCACCGCCGATCACACTCGCCGAACCGGTGGTCGGGGTGATCGGCCGGTACGACACGTGCACCGTGGTCTCGGTGATGCCGTACATATTGACCAGCGCCGGGGACTGCGGATGCCGGGCGAACCAGTCGCGCAGCCGCTGCGGCTCCAGGGCCTCGCCGCCGAAGATGACACAGCGCAGCGCGAGATCGTCTTCGGCGTGCGCCAGATCGGCGGCGATCAGCTGATAGAAGGCCGATGGGGTCTGATTCAGGACCGTAACCCGTTCGGCGGCGAGCAATTCCCGGAACTGCTGCGGCGACCGCGAGGTGAAGTAGTCGACCACCACCACGCTGCCGCCCGACAGCAGCGGCCCCCAGAGCTCCCAGACCGAGAAGTCGAAGGCGTACGAGTGGAACATGGTCCACACATCGGACGGTCCGAAGGCGAAGTGGCGCTGGGTATTGTCCAGCAGCCGAACCACATTCAGGTGCGGGATGAGCACGCCCTTGGGACGGCCGGTCGAGCCCGAGGTGTAGATGACATAGGCGGTATGGGCCGGATCGAGGGTGCCGCGCCGGTCGGCGTCGGTCACCGGGGTATCGGCGTAACCGGTCAGATCGATGGCGTCCAGATCGAGCACCGGGCCACCGAACCAGCCCGCGGGCAGATTCGCGGCTGCGCTGGTGAGCGCGCAGACCGGGCGGGCGTCATCCAGGACGTACTCGATACGGTCCGCCGGGTAGTTCGGGTCGATGGGCAGATAACCGCCACCGGACTTCAGCACCGCGAGCAGGGCGACCACCAGGTCGGCGGTGCGCGGAAGCGCAACGGCCACCAGGGATTCCGGGCCGACACCGGCGGCGATGAGCCGCCGGGCCAGGCGGTTGGAGCGGGCGTCGAGCTCGCCGTAGGTGAGGGTGAGGTCACCGGAGCGGACCGCCGGCGCCAGCGGATCGATCAGCGCGGCGGCGGCGAAACGTGCTGCCAGCGTGTCGGATTCGGAGCCGTCAACACCGGTGGCCGGCCAGTCGTACAGCACCCGCTGGCGCTCATCGGCATCGAGCACCTCGATATCACCGACCGGCAGCGCGGCATCACTCGCCACGGCGGTGACCACGCGAGCGAAGCGGCGAGCCAGCGCCTCGATAGCCTCGGCGTCGAAAAGATCGGTGGCATAGGTGAATACAGCTGCCAGACCGCCGTCGGCGCTCTCTCCGATCGAGAGCTGCAGGTCGAATTTCGCGGTGTGCGTATCGATATCGAGGCGCGAGACCTCGAGCCCCTCCAGCTCCAGGGCCGCGCCCGCGGTGTTCTGGAAGTCCAGCACCACCTGGAACAGCGGGTGCAGACCCGGTGTGCGCACCGGATTCAGCGCCTCCACCAGGCGCTCGAACGGGACATCGGCATTGGCGAAGGCGCGCAGATCCGCATCCCGCACGGCGGTAACGAGATCGGTGAAGGAACCCCGCGGCGCGACCTCGGTGCGCAGTGCGAGCGTATTGACGAACATGCCGACCAGACCGTCCAGCGCGGCCTCACCGCGCCCGGCGACCGGGGTACCGATCGCCACATCCGACTGCCCGGAGAGCTTGGCCAGCAGTGCGGCGAAGGCGGCGTGCACCACCATGAACAGCGAGGCATTGGACCGCTCGGCAATCGCCCGGAGCCGCTCGTGCAGACCGGCATCCAGTGCGAACTCATACCGCGCGCCACGCCCGGAGGCGGTGGCCGGACGCGGCCGATCCAACGGCAGCGACAGCTCCGGAGCCAGCCCGGAGAGCTCGTTACGCCAGAACGAGATCTGCTGCGACAGCAGCGAATCCGGCTCCTCGGCGGCGCCGAGCAGCTCGCGCTGCCACAGCGCGTAGTCGGCGTACTGCACCGGCAGTGCGGCCCACCGCGGCGCCGCCCCACGCAGGCGCGCGGAGTACGCGGCCATCACATCGAAGGTCAGCGGCGCGACGGACCAGCCGTCGGCGGCGATGTGATGTACCGAGAACACCAGCAGGTGCTCGGTGTCGTCGACCCGAAGCAGATTGAGCCGCAACGGCACCTCGGCGTCCACCGCGAACGGTGTACCGGCCAGGGCGCGAATGCGCGCGTCCAGCTCGGCCGCGGTGATCTCCTCGGTGATCAACCCGACCGCGGCCGCGGCGACCGGAAGCACCTGCTGCCGGCCGATACCGTCGGTCGCGGGGTAGATGGTGCGCAGGGTCTCATGGCGTTCGATCACATCACCGAGCGCCGCCGCCAGGGCGTCGCGATCCAGTGGACCGGAGAGCCGGATGGCCGCGACCAGATTGTCCGCCACCGATTCGGTGTCGAAGCGGTTCAGGAACCACATGCGCTGCTGCGCGTAGGAGAGCGGCACCTGCGCGGGCCGCTCCCCCGCCACCAGCGGTGGACGCCCGCCGGTACCGGCGAATTCACCCAGGGCAGCCGCCAATTCGGCGACGGTGCGGGCATCGAAGATCAGCCGCACCGGGACCCGGGCATCCAGGGCCGCGCCCAGCCGGGCCGTCAGCCGAGTGGCGATGAGCGAATTACCGCCCAGCTCGAAGAAGTCGTCGTCCGCGCCGATCGGGGTGCCGGAGCCGAGCACCTCGGTGAAGGCGGCGGCCACCAGGCGCTCGGCCGAGGTGCTGAGCGCACGGAACTCGCGGGCGGCGAACTCCGGTGCGGGCAGGGCGCGATGATTCAGCTTGCCGTTCGGGGTCATCGGCAATTCGGCGATCACCGTGAACGCGGCGGGCACCATATGCGGAGCCAGACGGCCCTGCAGGCTCGCCCGCACCACCTCGGTGCGCACGCCCGCGGCGGGATCGGCCGGAACCAGGTAGGCGGCCAGCTGATCGCCGCGCACCGCATCGCCGTGCACGATCACCACGGCCTGGCGGACCTGCTCGTGCGCGGCCAGCGCGGACTCGATCTCGCCGAGTTCGATGCGGTAGCCACGCACCTTCACCTGTGAGTCGTTGCGGCCCACATAGATCACCGAACCGTCGGCGGCCCAGCGCACCAGATCACCGGTGCGGTACATGCGCTCGCCCGGAGCCCACGGGCAGGCCACGAAGCGATTCGCGGTCAGCTCGGGGCGGCCGTGGTAGCCGCGCGCCAGCTGCGGTCCGGCGACATACAGCTCACCCGTCGCGCCCACCGGGACCGGCTGCAGCGCACCGTCGAGGACCCATTCGCGCACACCGCGAATCGGGCGGCCCACGTGGACGGGCTCACCCGCGCGCAGCGGCTGCGACATATTCACGATGACCGTGGTCTCGGTCGGGCCGTAGGCGTCGACAATGGTCCGCCCGGCCTCGACCCAGCGGCGCACCAGCTCCGCCGGAACGGCCTCGCCGCCGACCGCCACCGACTGCACATCCGGCAGCTCCGCCGGATCCAGCGAGGCGGCGGCGGACGGTGTCATGGCCAGATGCGTAACCCGCTGTGCGCGGGCGAAATCCGAGAGCTCCTGACCGACGGTCGCACCTGCCGGCGCGATGACAAGGGTGGCACCGGAATTGACAGCCAGCAACAATTCAGCGACCGAAATGTCGAAGGACGGCGAGGCAACGCTCAGCACCCGCGCGCCCGGATGACCGAAGTAGTGCGCGGTCTGCTCGGCCGCCAGGCTCACCAGCGACTCATGCGTGACGAGCACGCCCTTGGGCAGACCGGTGGAACCGGAGGTGTAGATGGCGTACGCGATGTGCTGTGCGTGCAGCGGGCGCACCCGATCGGCGTCGGTGATCTGATCATCCGCGAAAGCCGCGCAGGCACTGCGGAATTCGGGATCATCCAGCAGCAGCCAGGGCAGCGGTCCGGGGAGTGCGGCGCGGGCCGCGGCCGTGGTCAGGCCCAGCACCGCGCGCGAATCGGTCACCATATGGGTGATCCGGTCCACGGGATAGGCGGGGTCCACCGGCAGCCAGCCCGCACCGGACTTGATCACGGCCCAGACGGCGGTGACCTGTTCGATCGAGCGGGGTACGCCAATGGCGACCAGATCATCAGGACCGATGCCGCGATCGATCAGCAAACGAGCCAAACGCGAAGAGGCGGCATCGAGTTCGGCATAGGTGACCGCGCGGCGCTCATCGCAGATGGCGATATCGTCCGGATCCGCCTCGGCGGCCTCGGCCAGCACATCGGGCAGCAGACCCGTGGCGGTGGCCGGACCACCGGAACGGGTGGTGAGGTTGGCGTACTCGCGCGGGGAGAGCAGCGGGAGATCGGCGACCACGGTCGCGGGGGCGGCGGTGACGGCATCGAGCAGGCGCAGGAAGCGCGCGGCGAGCACGGAGATGGAGGCGGAATCGAAGAGGTCCGTGGCGAAAGCGAACTCCGCCTGGATCCCCGCCGGTGCCGGACCTTCCCCGGGACCGGCACCGGCGAAGCTTTCGGTGACCGCGATCGATAGGTCGAACTTGGCCACTCCGGTGTCCAGCGTACCCGCCGTGGCAAGCAATCCGGGCAGTTCGACGCCGACATTCCCTACACCGGTGAAAGACAGCGTCACCTGGAAGACCGGATGGCGCGCTTGGGAGCGGGCCGGATTCAGCGTCTCGACCAGCTGCTCGAACGGCACATCGGCGTGCGCGAAGGCGGCGAGATCGGATTCCCGTACGGCACTCAGCAATTCGGCGAAGGTGGCGCGCGTGTCGATCTGGGTGCGCAGCGGGAGGGTGCCGACGAACATACCGATCAGTTCGTCGAGATCGCGTTCACCGCGTCCGCCGACCGGTGTGCCGATGACAATGTCATCGCCCCCGGACAGGCGGGCGAGCAGTACCGCGAGCACCGCGTGCAGGAGCATGAAGGCCGAAACCCCATGTTCCTGAGCGGTTTCCAGCAGCCGAGAGTGCAGACCGGCCGGTATTTCCAGCTGGTGGGTTCCGCCGAGGCCACTCGCCACCGCCGGACGCGGACGATCCGACGGGAGGTCGAGCTGCTCCGGCGCACCGGCGAGCGTGCGCGTCCAGTACTCGAGCTGCTGGGCCAGCAGGGAGTTGGGATCGGTTGCGGCACCGAGCCGCTCGCGCTGCCACAGCGCGTAATCCGCGTACTGCAGCGGCAGCGGGGTCCAGCCGGGCGCATGTCCGGCGAGCCGAGCCGTGTACGCGGCCACCAGATCCCGCGCCAGCACGGGCAAGGAGAGACCGTCCGCCGCGATGTGATGCAGCACCACGGACAATGCGAAGTCGGCTTCACCCGAGTTATCCGAGTTGTCGCTGTTATCCGCATTGTCGGTGTCTTGAATATCGAAAAGCCGGGCCCGGAACGGGATCTCGGTCTCGAGATCGAAGCCGCGCGAGGCGAACGCGCGCAGCTCGGCATCCAGATCCGCGGCGGCGATCGGCTCGGCGGCGGCGACGAGATCGGTACCCGCGATGAGCCTGAGCTCGGCGGCGTCGAATTCGGCGACCGCCGCATCGGTCAGCAGCTGATCCGCGAGCGACTCCAACGCGGCCCGCGGCGACAGCGCGGCCGCCGGAAGCACCCGCTGGCACGGACCATCGGCCGTCTGCGGGAAGACGGTGCGCAGCACCTCGTGCCGCCCCACCAGATCCGCGATCGCCGCACGCATGGCGGCCACATCCAGATCACCGCGCAGGCGCAGGACGAACGGCATGTTGTAGTCGGCGCTGCCGGTGGCGAATCGGTTCAGGAACCAGATGCGCTGCTGCGCGGGCGAGAGCGGGAGTACCTCGGGGCGCTCACGCACCGCCAATTCCGGTACCGCCGTGCCGAACTCGGCATCTTCATCGAGGAACTGCCGCTCGATCAGCTCCGCCACCGCGGCCACCGTCGGCGCGCCGAACAGCTCGCGCACTCCGATCCGGCAACCCAGATCACCGCTGATCCGCGCCGCCACCCGGGTGGCGATCAGGCTGTTGCCGCCGAGCGCGAAGAAATCGTCATCCAGTCCGAGACCGTCGCGCTCGAGCACCTCACCGAAGACCCGGGCCACCGACTGCTCCACCACCGAAACCGGGGCGCGGTAGACGGTGACGGTCGGCTCCGGCGCGGGCAGCGCCCGGCGATCCAACTTGCCGGAGGCATTGAGCGGCAACGCGTCCAGCACCACGTAGGCCGACGGGACCATATAGGAGGGCAGCGTGGCGGCCGCGGCCACGCGCGAACTCGCCACATCCACCGCAGCCGATCCACGAGCGGGAACCAGGTAGGCGACGAGCTGCTCGTCACGAACCACGACCACCGCCTGGTGCACGTAATCCTGTGCGGTGAGCACGGTTTCGATCTCGCCGAGTTCGATGCGCAGGCCGCGCAGCTTGACCTGGAAATCGGTGCGCTCGAGGTAGACGAGCTCACCCTGGGCCGTCCAGCGCACCAGATCGCCGGTCCGATACATCAATTCGCCCGCATCGCTGAGCCCGTCCGGCCCGGCGAACGGGTCGGCGACAAAGCGCTCCGCGGTCAGGCCCGGTCGCGCCACATAGCCCCGGGCGAGCTGAACCCCCGACAGATACAGCTCACCCGGGGTCCCCACGGGGACCGGCCGTAGACGTGAATCAAGCACGTACAGCCGGGTATTGGATACGGGCGCACCGATCGGCACCACCTCGGTATCCAAGTCGGTGACCTCATGGAAGGTGACGTCGACCGCCGCCTCCGTGGGGCCGTAGAGATTGTGCAGGCGCGCACCGGTCAACGCGCGCAACCGCTGCGCCGTCGCGGCGGGCAGCGCCTCACCGGAGGCGAAGACCATGCGCAGCCGCATCTCCCGCGCCGAGGCCGCGACCAGCTCACCGAGGAAGACCGCCAGCATGGCGGGGACGAAATGCGCGACCGTAACCCGCTCACGGACAATGGTTTCCGCCAGATAGCCGGGATCGCGGTGCCCGTCCGGGGTGGCGACCACCAGGGTCGCTCCGATCTGCAAGGGCCAGAAGAACTCCCACACCGACACATCGAAGGTGGCCGGGGTCTTCTGCAGCACCACATCATCGGAGTTCAGGCCGTACTCGGACTGCATCCACGCCAGCCGATTCACGATGCCGCGATGCGTGACCGCCACACCCTTGGGCAGACCGGTCGAACCCGAGGTGAAGATGACGTAGGCCGTGTTCGAAGGCCGCAGCGGCGCAAGCAGTTCCGTGGAGCGCAGGGGCGCGCCGGACCAGCTGTCCAGCACCAGCTCATCCAGGACGAGCACCGGCGCCTCGAACCCGACGGCCGGTCGATCGGCAGCGCTGGTCAGCACCACCGCCGGGCGCGCGGTCGCCACGATATGCGCGGTGCGATCGGCCGGATGATCCGGATCCAACGGTACATACGCCGCACCCGCCGCCTGCACGGCGTACAGCGCCGTCACCAGCTCCGGCGAGCGGCGCAGATGCAGCGCCACCATGGTCTCCGGGCCGACGCCCAGGGAAATGAGATGCCGGGCAAGACGATTCACGCGCGCGGACAGCTCGGCATAGGTCAGCTGGACCGCCGGTTCCCCGGCATACCGCAGCGCCACCGCGCCCGGAGTCCGCGCGGCCTGCGCCGCGAACAGCGAGACCAGCGTCGACTCCGCCGCCACCGGCGGTTCGAAGTCCGCCGGGTCGCGGGCGGTGTCATTCCAAATCCGCAGGCTCACTTCGCGTTCCAGCTCGGTGATGACCGGGACCGCGCCGAGCGGTGTCGCCGGATCCAGCTCCAGCAGCCGCTCCAGGAAGCCGGTGAAGCGGGCGTGATGCCGAGCCAGATCGTCACTGCCGTACAGGTTCGGATTGGCCTCCAGCTCCAGATGCACCTGATCGCTGTCGGCGTAGTACACCTGCAGGCTCAGGTCCTCGACCGGACCGGTGGTGAGCACGTTGTACCGCGCGGTCGCCGCCGCCAGTGGCAGCGCCAGATCGAAGAGCATGAAATTGGCGAGCGGGCCGAACAGCGCGCGCCGGGTCTGCTGACCCTCACGATCGGCATCGCGGCGAATGTCCTCGTGCCGATACCGCTGATGGCGCAGCGCGTTCGACAGTTCCAGGCGGGTCCCGGCCAGCACATCGTCCCAGGTGGCGTCGTCACCGACGGCCAGGCGCAGCGGCACGATATTGGAGAGCATGCCCGCCGAACGCCGGGTGTACTCATCGATGCGCGCGGTCACCGGCAGGCTGAGCACCACTTCGCGCTGATCGGTGAGGCGGGCCAGGTAGGCGCCGAAGGCCGCCAGCAGCACCACGGCGGTCTTCGAATCGCGTTCCCGGGCAACCTGATTGATGCGGTCCAGCACCCGCTGCGGCAGCTGCCGGCCGAAGCGCAGATTGGCGGGGGCGGCCGGGGCGGTACGGCGATCCAGGGTGGTGGCCTCCAGGCCGTGCACCCGATCCGCCCAGTACCGGCGATCGGCCTCGAACTCCGCGCTCGCCCGGTAGCGCTGCTCGGATTCGACCAGCACCGTCATCTCACCGGGATCGATCGTCGCCGGGGTACCACCGGTAACCAGCGTGTTGTAGCGCTCGGCGATGCGCATGGTGATGGTGAGCGCGCCGTAACCGTCCAACAGGATGTGATGGCAGCGCAGGTAGAAGAAGTACCGCTGTTCGCCGACGTGCAGCACCGCACCGGCGAAGAGCCGATCGTGCAGCAGATCCACTGGGGCGGAGAAGTCGGCGTGCATCCATTCCCGGGCCGCGGCCTCCGGATCGGCGTTCTCACGCAGGTCCAGGTACGGAACCGCCACGGGCAGAGTGGGATCCACGATCTGCCGGGGCTGTCCGTCGACCTCGATCAGGCGCACCACCACGGCCTGGAATTCGCGAATCGCGTCACCGCTGGCGCGCTCCACTGCGGCGGCGTCGAGATCGCCGTGCACATCGAGATACTGCGCGACATTGATCGGCACATCCGGATCGAGCAGCTGGGCGTACCAGAGTCCGAGCTGACCGGGGGTGAGTTCGAAGGCCTCCGGCGTGGGCGCACTGCCCACCGCCCGATCGCTGCCCGGTCCGAAACCACCCAACTCCGTACCCTGCACCAGAGCCTCCTCGATTTGCCCGAATTGCTATGTGGCCGAACGCTTTCGGGCATCGCGAAATAGACCTGGACACACCGGTGGGATACCGGATGCCAGGTCGCGGAAGACCGCATTGCCCTGGGTGATTCGACGAATGCGCGGCGTCGGGGATGACGCTTTCGCGCGTGATTTCCTATGTGCTCGTTCCGGCCGGTTGCCCGTTATGTCGCGGCCGGGGATGCGGTTGCCTCCGGGTCACCCGCATCGGATTGTCGTGCTCTCTCTTCTCCTCCAACTTCACCGGCGAGCGTTGCTCACCCGACTCTCGTGAGCGATGCTCTGTCACCCGCATCACACGGATGCCGTCCATGCATTGCGAAGACTAGGGGCAAAGCGAATAAAACGGAACTTTTTCCCGAAAAAAAGTTGGACGAGCGTCTAGTTGGTTTCGGAGATTACGCGGAGACCGCGAATAATGTGGGTGCAACCACATGGCAGAGCCAACGTGTGACCGAGCACACTTTCGGATGCGAAGACTATGAGTCGAAACGTTGCATCTGCGTTGCATCGGCGCCCATCCGCCGATCCAGCACCCGGATCTTCGCCTCGATCTGCGAATACAGCGGTGAATCACGGTCCACCGTCGAGCGATACGCCGCCCAGGCGGCCGCATCGTCACGACCTTCCGCACCCGAGGTCCACTTGCTCAGGACGGCGGCTTCACCGGAACGCAACACAGCGGTGCGCAGGCGCACCCGCAATTCATCGCGAATGTCTATAACTCCCGGCGCATTCGAACGCGGCAGTGCCGGACCCGCGTACAGGCGCACCGCCGCATCCACATCCCCGGAATCCAGCGCGGCCCGCAGCGCCTCCACATCCGTGGCGATCGGAACCCGCAAACGGTAAGGGCGCGAACCGAACACATTCGGACCGACCACCGACCGCAACCGCGACATGGCGGCGCGAATGGTGGCGTTGTCCAGATCGGCGTCATCGAGCAGCAGAGCCAGGTGATCGGCGGACAGGCCCTCGGGATGCTCGGCCAACAGCAGCAGGATCTCGGCATGGCGCTGCGACAATGGAACTCGCTCACCCGCCACCGTCAACTGCGGCTGGCCCAGACCCAGCACCTCCAGACCCAGCCGTTCGGGCATCGGCGCGTCGGCACCGGATCGGCGATCATGGCCCGAACGCACCGCCGCCAGCAGCAGATCCATCTCCGCCGCCGTCGCCGCCGCCTTGACCAGCGCCAGAATCTCCGGGCGCGCGACCCGCACCCCGCCCGCGATCATCAGCACACCCACCAGACGGCCATCCGGATCATGAACGGGCGCAGCCGCTCCGGTGATCTGATGCATACGATGCAGGAAATGCTCCGGCCCGTGAATCCAGGCCGCCCGGCCGGTCCGCACCACCAGGCCCACCGCATTGGTGCCGACCCGGCGCTCGCTCAGATCATTGCCCTCACGCAGACCGGCGTCGGCCGCGGCCTGCACCCGATCGGTATTGCCGTGCACCGACAACACCCGACCGAACTGATCGGCCACCACCACGATCAGCCCCGTGCTGGTGGCATCGCGCAGCAGCAACTTGTCGACCAGCGGCATGACAGCGGCGATCGGATGGGCGTCTCGATAGCGTTCGAGATCAGCGCCGCGCAGTCCGCGGCCGTCGTTGTCGTCCATGGGATCGACGCCGCCGCGCACACTGCGCAGCCACGACTCGAGCACCATCGGTCGCAACAAACCAGGCAGCTGACCCAACTGTTCGCCGCCCACACTGAGATATCCGTGGGCTTGCGCGGCATAGGCCTCGAGCGCACCCAACTGAGTGCCCGGTTCGGCACCGTGCTGCGGACTGCTCCCACCTGCGAGATTGCTGACCATTTGCCTTTCTTTCCGAACCCAAAGAGTACCTACGGGTTACCGCACACAAGTACGAAGCCATAGGTTTGTCCCGCAGGTCACATCCGAAACCGAGCCTCGCGGAATGTGAGCTGTGTCTAATTGCCGTATCTTCTGCCCTCCGCTTCGCTCCGGGCGGGTTCGCGGCCTTGAAGTCCCGTTTCTTCCCTCCCTCCGCTCCTCCGCTGCGCTCCCCCGCCTCCAAGGCGCAGGTCTATGGAGCCGCAGTCCAGAAACGGGACCGGCCGCGAACCTTGAATGTCATTGCGCCACGGGGGAATCGGGTGCTGTGCGAGGGTGATCGGGTGGATGGGATCGACCTGACCGATTTGGATCGCTTCATGTGCGGGTTTCCGCACGAGACCTTCGATCGACTCCGCGCGGAAGCTCCGGTCTGGTGGCATCCGCCCACCGGTCACACCCCTGACGGCGAGGGGTTCTGGGTGCTCAGCCGGTATGCCCACATCGTTGCCGCCGCGGGAGATTCGGCCACTTACTCCTCACAGGGCGGTGGCACTCGCGCCGGGGGCGGGACGCTCATCGAGGACCTGCCCGGCGGATGGGCCGCCGGGGTTTTGCTCAATATGATGGACGATCCCCGGCATGCGCGGGTGCGACGGTTGTTGACCCCGAGTGTGGCTCCCCGGACGCTGCGACTCATCGAAGCGGACCTGCGCGCGCGGGCCGGGGCGCTCGTGGCCGCGGCGGTTGCCAAGGGGGAGTGCGATTTTCTGCTCGACCTGGCCGCGGAGTTGCCACTGCAGGCGGTCGCGAATCTGCTCGGAGTGCCGCAGGAGGATCGGCATCGGCTCTTCGGATGGGCGAATGTCGCGCTGGATTACCAGGATCGGGAGCTGGGCGAGATCAACGCGCGCACCCGGGAGGCCGTCGCACAGACACGGAGTTATGGCACACGGCTATTGGCCGCCAAGAAGGCCGCACCCGCGGACGACCTGATGTCGCTCGCCGCCACCGCCACCATCGACGGGGAACCGCTCTCGGAGATGGAGCAGGCCATGCTGTTCAGCCTGCTCATCGCCGCCGGCAGCGAAACCACCAGGAATTCGGTGGCACTCGGTATGGCGGCGCTCATCGAACGACCCGAGATATGGCACCGGCTCCGGACCGATCGCAGCCTGCTCGACGGGGCCGTCGAGGAGATGCTGCGCTGGGCCTCCTCCACGCCCTACAACCGGCGCACCGCCACCCGCGATCACGAACTCGGCGGGCAGCGCATACGCGCCGGGGACAAGGTGACGCTGTGGTGGGCCTCGGCCAACCGGGACGCCGAGGTATTCCCCGATCCGCACCGATTCGACATCTCCCGAAAACCCAACCCGCACCTGGCATTCGGGCGTGGCGGCCACTTCTGCCTCGGCTCGGCGCTGGCCCGCATGGAGATGCGGGTGATGTTCACGGCCCTGCTGGATCAGGTCGCGAGCGTGGAGCTCACCGGGCCCGTCGAGTACACCCGCAGTAACAAACACACCGGCGTCCGGCATATGCCGGTGCGCTTGACCGCCTGGGATTGATTTGCGGACCGTGGATCCCGGCCACAAGCCTGCCGGGATGACGAGGCGAGCATTCGCAATCACGGTGGAGCGCGAAATCAGTTGGGCGGCAAGGTCGGTCGTAGAGCGGCGGCGTCACGGAGCTTGGCCGCGCCCCACCACAGGCCGGTGCCGTACGCGACATCCTCGAGCCGTTTGCACAGCACATAGCGGGTCGGATCGAGGCTGCCCGCCTCACGATGGATGAACCAGTCGGCCAGACCGTCCGCCACCGCGATGGTCACCGCCAGATGGCGAATCCGGCGCGAGCACAGCATGCCCAGCAGCGTCACCGGCCAATAGTGCCGGCACAGCGAGGAGGCCAGCCGCCACATACCGCCCGAGAAACCACGCGCCATATATATGGCCGAGACCCGGGTCGGATTGTCGAGCTCGGCGAAGACCCGGCGCAACCGGAACAGGGTCAGTACCAGCGTCACGATGCCGCCCGCCGTACCCCAGCGGGTGAGCGTGCCGAACAGCAGCGCCGTCACCGCCGTCCAGATCGGAATCGACAGCGGTGAGGCCATACCCGCATGCCGCTGACCCAGCGGAGCCACCCCGGTGCCATGGGTCACCTTGTGCGCGAACCACTTTCGCAGCGATACCGGATTGCTGTGCGCCACCCGGGCGGCCGGTTCATAGCGCAGCCGCCAGCCCGCGCGATCCAGTCGCCAGCACAGGTCGATATCCCCGCCCGCCGCCATGGCCTCGTCGAAACCACCCTCGGCCAGTAGGGCGAGGCGGCGCACCAGCAGCGCGGTACTCGGCACATACGGCACCGGACCGTGCGCCTGCACCGCCGACTCACGACGCCCGCGATGCAGCGAACCGCGGGTGTGCTCATACCGCGCCAGCAGCGTCGAATCCGGATCCATGGCCAGAATGCGCGGGGCCACCAGCGCCACCTTGGGATCGCTGAAATGCCCGAGCATGACCTCCAGCCAGCCCGTGCGGGGCACCACATCCGGATCCAGGAAGGCTACGAATTCGGTGGCGGCACACCGTAATCCGAAATTGCGGGCCGCCGCCGATCCGTGCCGCCGATCCCGGCGCAGCACCGTCACCCGGCAGCGATTGCCGCGCGCGGGCGGAATCGACACCGGGCGATCCGAACCGTCGTCCACCACGATCACCGTGTACCCGCGCAGCGCCGACAGCAGCCGATTCAGCCCATCCGGGTCATTGTGCACCGGGACGATGACGGTCACATCCTCCAGCGACGGCAGCAGTCGCGGACGCGGATTCGCCACCCCCGAGTCGAGTAGACGTCTGGCAACCCGAGCCGACGTAGGGTCGGTCACCTCGAGGTACCCGTCACCGATCATGGCCGCAGCCTCCGGAGCTAGGCGGAGCAACCGGTTCGGCGAGCCGCCGACCAGGAACCGTCCGCCGGAGTAAGTGCGCACCCTGGGATCGATCCGCACCCCGAAACCATCGGGAAGGCGATCATGGCGCATTCCTGGAATGCTAAGTCAGCACACCGGTAGCAATCATGATTGGCGCGCCGCTCACTCACGGAGATACTGCGTAAATCCGTATGCGCCACCCACAGCGGAACCGCCGCGACATACGGCGCTCTAGACTGCGGAGGCAGAAAAACCGGCAGGTGAACAGGCAGGGGACTTCGAATCCGGTCCCACGATGCCCACCGATGAGTGGTCGAGGTGGTATGGGAGTCGGACGTATGCAGACAAGCGGGGGCGGGAGTAACACTCTCTCCGAAGCAGAGATCGTCGAAGCGGCACTGCGGGTGGTCCGGCAGGACGGTGTGGAGAAACTCTCCATGCGCCGCCTCTCCCGCGAACTCGGCGTCTCCCCCATGGCCCCGTATTACTACGTCGCGGACAAACGCGAGCTACTCGACCTGGTCGCCACCGCCGCACTCACCGGAGTACGCAAGCAGCCACCGGAATTCGGCCCGTGGCAAATGCGACTGCGCGACCTCATCGATCAGATCGACGAGAAATTGCGCCGCCATCCCGGACTCGGCGATGTACTGATCGAGCAGATGCTCGGCAAACAGCTCGATCTCATCGCCGCGGTGATGGAGATACTCTTCGATGCCGGATTCAACGAGCGCAATGTGCTCGCCGCCTACGCGACCATCCACACCTACCTCTTCGGGCGCAGCAAGGTGAATCCGCGCGACCGCGGGGCATTACAGGATCGGGTGCTGCCCGAGGCCGTGGAGCGCGCCATGAAACACCTGGGCGACCTGCGCGGGAAGTACTCCTACGACTTCTCGATGGATGTGCTGGTGGCCGGACTCGAGGCTCAGCTTGTCCGGCAGCGAGACAGCACCGTATAGTTAAACTAGAACACGTTCTAGTTTGGGCACACTGGGCCGGGACCCCACACCGCGCCGGGTTCGAGAGGACACTATGACCACCGTCGACGTACCGCACAGCTCGCGGTCTGTGGTGCTGCGAGTCTCCGCGGTCATCAACGAAACAGCCGATTCGGTTTCGGTGGTATTCGACGTCCCCGAGGATATGCGCGACCGCTTCAGCTACCAGCCGGGCCAATTCCTGACCCTGCGCATTCCCAGCGACCTCACCGGATCGGTCGCGCGCTGCTACTCGCTCGCCAGCTCACCGCATACCGACGACAAGCCCAAGGTGACCGTCAAGCGCACCGTGAACGGCTACGGTTCGAACTGGGTGTGCGACAACCTCACCGCGGGCAGCGAGATCGAAGTACTGCCGCCCTCAGGCGTCTTCACACCCAAGAACCTCGATGCGGATCTGCTGCTCTTCGCCGCGGGCTCCGGCATCACCCCGGTCATGTCGATCCTGAAATCCGCGCTCGCGCGGGGCAACGGGCGCATCGTGGTGGTGTACGCCAACCGCGATGCCGAATCGGTCATCTTCGCCGCGGAGCTGCGCGAACTCGCGGATAAGAATCCGCAGCGGCTCACCGTCATCCACTGGCTCGAGCCACTGCAGGGACTGCCGACCGCCGACGCGCTCGCCACCCTCACCGCGCCCTACGCCGGGTACGAGGCATTCATGTGCGGCCCCAAGCCGTTCATGGATCGGGTGCACGACGCACTCGCACAGAACGCGGTGCCGCGCAATCGGACTCATGCCGAGGTGTTCAACTCGCTCTCCGGTGATCCGTTCGCCGATGTCGCACCCACCGAGATCAGCGATGAGGAGGCCGCCGACGCGGCCACCGTCGAGGTCGAACTCGACGGGGAGACACACGAACTCACCTGGCCGCGCAGTCAGACGCTGGTGGACATCATGCTGTCCAAGGGCCTGGACGTGCCGTACTCCTGCCTCGAGGGCGAATGCGGGTCGTGCGCCTGCACCGTCGTCGAGGGCAGCGTCGAGATGGAGAACGCCGAGATCCTCGACCCCGAGGACATCGCCAACGGCTACATCCTGGGCTGCCAGGCGCGACCGACCACGGACCGCCTGAAGATCCAGTTCTGACCAACTCTCGGGACTCTCAGGGGCTTCGCCCCCGAACCCCCGAGTGGAATCGGCCGCCGCGTCACTGACGCGGCGGCCGATTCAGTTGTGGCGCACGGCCACTCAGTACGCCGAGAAGACGTTGGCGATGGTGCCGTAGCGGTGGGCGGCGTAGTTGCACGCCGCGGTGATGTTGGCGACCGGGTCGTAGATATCCCAGGAGGTGCCCTCCACGTGGTACGCCTGGAAGGTCGGGTCGATGACCTGGAGCAGGCCCTTGGAGGGGATGCCCGCGGCGGCATTCGAGTCGTAGAGGTTGATGGCGCGGGGATTGCCGCCGGACTCGCGGATGATGTTCCGGAAGATGCTGTCGTAATCGCCCGGGATGTTGTTCTTGCCCATCACATAGAGGGCGTTCTTGATCCAGCCGTCGAGATCGTCGGCGAAGGTCGGCGGCAGCAGATCCGAGTACGGCGCGGGCAGCGTCTGCACGTACTGGCGGATCTGATCCTGCTGCGGCTCAGGCAGCGTACGAGCGAACTGCTGAGCCTGCTCAACGGGCTGCTGCAGCTCCGCGGGCACACCGGGGGCATCGGCATGCGCCGTGGCGACGGGTACCACGGTGAGCGCGGCGAGGACGGCAAGGGGGAACAGTTTTCGCAATCTGGTGACCTGCTGACTTGTGTTGTGAACACCGCCGCCGACAGGCGACTCGCCGCACGGGATTCCGCATGGAGGTCGAGTACGTCCGGCTATAACAGGACGTGCGGTCTGTTCTTGGTAAGTCACAGAATGATTGCGCTAGGTTAACGTAAACTTAACTGGAGATGAACAGATGGATATCAAGGTTTGCGTGAATGCCACGCGTTCCACCGATCTCCCAGCTCAACGCAGTGATCTATAGTGCGTTCGCTGCTCCGAAGTCAGGTGTTCTGTGGCGTAGCTCAAAGCTGTCCGGCCCATAGCCGGAGCATGCGAATCCAGGAATCCAGTGAGAATCGCGGGATCCACCCGCTTGCCGATCTCGCGCAGCATCCACCCCAACGCCTTCTGAATCAGATCACGTTCGTCCCCCAGCAATCGCTCACACAGTTCGACGGTCGTGCCGGTATCCCCCGCCTTGATGAAGGCGAAAGTCGTCAGCAACGCCACCCGCCGCTCCCACAGCGAATCCGCACCAGCCAACTCGAATAGCAACCCCCGCGGGCGCTCCAGCAACCACGGACCCAGAATGAACTCCGCCGAAGCATCCACCAGATCCCAGTTGTTCACCCGCCCGCGTCGCACCGCCGCCAGATACAACTCCACAATCCGTTGTTGCGCCGCCACATCCGCACCCCGTTTACGCGTGGCCCGCGCCATCTCCCCATTCAAAATCACCAACCCGGCGAGCCGGTGCTCATGCACCGCGCTGTCGAGCAATAGATCGATCTGCGCGAGTGGCATTCCGGCGAACGGCTTCACCGCCGCGCGCGTCTTGGGCACCCGCACGCCGATGAACACATCCCCCTCGCCGTATTCGCCCGGCCCGGTCTTGAAGAACCGTTGCAGGTGCACCGCATCGCCCGCATCGGCCACTTTCGCCAATTCCGCCCGAACCGCCGCCGCGGTCAATTCACCGGTCACGCCACCATGATCGAGTACCCCACCGACACGCACTCGCCCCCACGCCGAATGCGGTAATGGCCACCCGGCGAGGCGCGATGCCCGGAGCACGGGTCGCGCATCCCGCGCGATCCTCCTCCTGGAGAGATAAGCAAATGCGCATTACGGGACGCGGAGCGCTCGGCGTAATCACCGCGGTACTCGGGTTTTTCGCACTCATCGGATGCTCCGCCACCAGCACCACCTCGCTACCCACCCCGACCCATCCCGTGGTGGTCGCCGCGACCCCGTTCCCCACCACCTCGAGCACGCCGGTCACCACCACGACCACGCTCCGCGCGGTGGCCCCGGAGACGACCCCGGGTTCCCCGGGCACCCCACCCGCACCGGTCACCACCATCGCCGCGCCCAGTGAGATCGTCCCACTTGTCCTGCCGCAGCAGACAATTCCGACCGCACCGGCCGTGGCCGCCCCGCAGATCGCGACCGAACCACCCACCGTGGCGGCACCGCAGCCGGTCCCCCAAGCCGCGACCGAACCCGTAATCTCCTGCGGTTCAGGACATTACGTCAACTCCAATGCCGTCTGCGTACCCGATCCGGTCGCGGCGCCCAGTGCGCCCTCCGGCGCTACCGCCCGGTGTGGCGACGGTACGTATTCATTCAGCCAGAACCGTAGCGGTACCTGCTCTCATCACGGCGGCGTACAACGCTGGCTGTGAGATCGCGTACCGAACGTGCTCGGCGTCAAGCGGTTTCAGCCGCGGCCTGTAACAGCACCTCGCCGAATCTGCGCATGTGATCGGGGCCGCCGTACCAGGCGGCCACCAGATCCACCGCGGCACTGCGCGTCTTGCGCGCGGCCCGCGCCAACTCCTCGACCGAACCCGCACCCGCCTCGGCGGCCTGCGCGGCCACATCCAGATCATGACTGGCCACCAGCAGCCGCATGATGTGATGCAGATCGATATTGGGGGCATCCTCGGCCCGGAACTCGCGGGCCCGCGCACCCTCGACGGTCGAAGCCGGTTGCGGCAGCTCGGGTTCCGGCGCGGCGCGACGGCCGGTGGACGAATCCGACTCCGGCGCGGCGTGCTGCGCGACGGGGGTTGTTTCGGGTGCGGCCCGGCGCGCCGGGGAATTCGCCGGACTCGACTCCGGCGCGGCTCGGCGCGAGGGCGAATTCGACTCGCGCGCAGCAAGTCCCGACGAGTTCTGATCCGCCGCGGCGTGACTCGACCAGGAGCTCAGATCGGATACGGAGCGATGTGCGGCCGTGTCGACCTCCGGAGCCGCCCGCCGCGATACCGGCTCGGGATCGGGGAGCGCCGGACGCTCGGCAGGCTCGGTAGCCGGAGCCGACAATCGCACGGCGGGCTCGGGGGCGGGCGCGGACAATCGCTCGGCGGAGAGAGCGGAACCGAACGGCTCGGGCTCCGGATCGGTCCCGGCACGGCGCACGGCCGCCTCCAGTTCAGCGGCACGGCGCAGCGAGGCCTCCAGATCCTGTGCGGCGCGGCGGGAGGATTCGAGATCCTGTGTCGCGCGACGGGAGTCGCTCTCGGCGACCGCGTGACCATTCAGGCCCGAGTGTCCGTTCAGCCCCGAGTGTCCGTTCAGCCCGGAGTGACCATCGGTGGCGGCGTAATCCGCGGTGAAGGCCGGGGCGGCGTCGAAGTCCTGCACCGAACGCCGCGCGGGCGTATCCACCTCCGGCGTGGACAGCCGCGGGGCCGCCGCGAAATCCTGGACCGAACGCCGCTGCGGCGAGTCGGATTCATTGGTGCGGCGCGTCATCGGCGACGACCACTGCACCGGATGTCCGGGCTGATCCAGGGCGGTCCGGCCGAGGGTCGAGTTCGAGCCGGTGTCGATGCCGGTCAGCACCGGATTGACGGAAGAGCCCTGGTCGGAGCCCTCCGGATGGGTGAGGCGGTAGCTCTCCTGGCGGGAGTTCAGGGGCGAACCCAACCCGGTGGTGAAATCGGCATCCATGGGCGACATTCTTACCGTGCCGCCGCGGCCCATGCGAGTCGGGCCGCGGCGAAAGCGATTCACGAGCAACGGTATTGGGGGATTGACGGCAAATCAGCAATTCGACGGCGCCGGCTCACCACGCAGACGGGCATCCACCCACGCCAGTGCGGACGGCATTCCGAGCACCGCGGCGGAGAGATGTTCGGGTGAGGCGTTCATATCCATCTCCAACCGCACCCCCGCGGCACAATAGCGCCTATCGGTGTTGACAATCGCATCCACCGGAATCAGCGGATCACTCGGCGAATGCCACTCGAACACCGGCATATTCGGCACCCCGTCGAACATCTCCAGACTGTTCTCCCGCAGCACCCCCTGCACGTCCGGATCATCGATCATCGAGGTACTGGCCGCGAACTCACGCGCACTGTGGCCCGCGCCGATCGCCATGATCTCGTTGGTGCAGCCATTGGCCATGGCATTGCGCGCCGCCAGACCGAGTTGATTCATCTGCGTACTGATCGGCAGCCGATCCGGATACTCCCGCTCCAGGCCGATCGCCGCCGCCATCGCCAAACCGAATGCCGGATGCGGTTGCAGACCGAGCGAATTCACCATCTTCACCATATTCATCGGCACACCACCCGTGGCCGCGCCCGCGATCCGCAATTCGGGTGCGTAGGTCGGAGCCAGCGCCGCCGCCCACGCCGTCGCCATCCCGCCGCCGGAGTAACCGGCCATTGCCACCGGACTGTTCGCCGCCGCCAACTCCGGCAGTCGCTGTACCGCGCGAATACCGTCCAGAGTGATCTGACCACCCAATTTGGCCGCACCATAGGCGAAATTCGGACCCAGATGATCCGGCAGCGCCACCGACCAGCCCCGCCGTAGCGCCACATTCAGCGCGACCGATTCCTTCACGAACAGATTCGGATCCGCCGTGTACAGCACCCGCGATACCGCGCAGTCGCTGCCCAGACCATTGATGATGTGCTGATAGGACAGCACCGGACCATCCGGGCGGTGCTCACGCGGAGTCAGCACGGTGGTGATCGCCGCGATCGGCGCACCCTCCGAACTCGTGGAACGGAATTTGATCGCCGTCACGGTGGTATCGGGAAAGAAGGGCAGCGGCGGCATGATTCGCGAGGCCAGCACATCACCCGGCTGATAGTTCGCCATATCCGCGGACTGGGCGTAGAAGGGGTCCGGATCCGGCCGGGGATAAATCGGATCCGCGGTGGCAACAGGTGTTCCGGCTACGATCGCGCACCCCACCGTGACCGCGCCGATAAGTCTGACCTTGTGCAGCAACCATCTGGCCTTCATCTGTTCCTCCGCGTGAATTAGCTCGATATGCGCTATGTCATGTCCCATATCGAGTGTCGTGCGGAAGAGAATCAGACTGTGCAGTGACACGCCAGCAAATCAGCCGAGCTGCGTCATACCCGCCGCCACCACCTGCGCCACATTGAAGATCTCATCGGAGGTCGGCAGCGTCAGACCATCCAGCGCGTGCAATCGATCGGTACTCGCGATCGCGAACATGGCCGAGACGAATGCCGCCGCGCACGCGCGCAAGGTATTGGGCTGCACCGGATCCGGCGCACTCGCCTGCAACACCCGGGCGGTGATATCGAGCATCTGATCTCGCATCCGCCGCAACTGTTTACGCACATCCGGATGCGTATCCGCCTCCCGCCACATGATCACCCGCAGCACCCCGGAGCGGGTGTCCCGAAGATTCAGCGCCGCATCCAGATTCACCAGGCTCTTGACCGGATCACCGGGAGCCACCAGCGAATCGATGTCATCGATGGGCTGTACCGGAACGCGCTCGGCCATCAGCGCCGACAGAATCGCGTCCTTGGTGGGGAAGTAATAGAAGACCAAACCCTTGGGGACCTCGGCGGCCGCGGCTATCGCGGCCGTCGGGGTCGCATCGAATCCCTGTGCCGCGAAGAGCTTCTCCGCGGCATCGAGAATGAGCTGACGGGCGTCGCCGTCCAGCTTCCTGGTCCGGCGGCGCCCCGCTCCCGGTCGACGCATCTGCATCAGTGGCTGGCACCCAGGTGCAGACGCCCCGTCACCGCGGGCATGGCGGACAGCGCCATGACCACGCTCAGCGCACCGACGACCCATGCGGTCCACGAGGCCCCGCTGTAGGAATCGAAGCCCATCACCCAGGGGGAGATGAACAGCAGTGCGCCGAGCACGACCAGCGCGTAGTCGGCGATACCGCCGAGCAGATCGCCGATCAGACCCAGACCGGTGAGGGCGATCAGCACGCCCAGCACGACCAGGGTCCACATTGCCTTGTCGCTGTGGCCGACCCACAGGGGCGACAGGGCGGCGACGGCGCCGAGGATAACGGTTACCGCGTGGGTACGGCTCTCGGTGAACATGAGGTGCCTCCTAAAGGCTGAGGATATGTCCTACTTTCCGGTTTAGTCCTGATTGACCGCCCGATCAATAAACTCCCGGCTACGATTCAGCACCTGATCGGATGTGGCGCGTGACACAGCGTCAAGGCCCCTGCGGAACCGATATGGTGAGCTACATGTCGCATTCGGTAGAACACGTTCTAATTGTCGGCGCCGGACTGGCCGGACTGAGAACCGCCGAAGAGCTGCGACGCGCAGGTTACGACGGCGAACTCACCCTCATCGGTGCCGAGAACCGCGCACCCTACGACCGGCCGCCGCTGTCCAAACAGTTCGTCCGCGGCGAGATCGAGGACACCGCGCTGCGGCCCGCCGAATTCTTCACCGAAAACCGCATCGACCTGCGGCTCGGAGTCAGTGCGACCGGTGTCGACACCACCGCCCGACGGGTCACCCTCGGCGACGGCGAGAGTCTCGGCTACGACCGGCTGATCATCGCCACCGGACTGCGGCCCCGGCGCATTCCCAGCTTTCCCGACGCCACCGGCGTGCACGTACTGCGCACCCACGACGATGCCGACGGTATGCGTCAACACCTCGCGACGGCACAGCACGCCGTCATCGTCGGCGCGGGATTCATCGGCTGCGAACTCACAGCGAGTTTTCGAGCGCGCGGAGTCGACGTGACGCTGGTCGAACCCCAGCCCACTCCCCTGGCCGCCGCCCTCGGCGTGGAGATCGGCGCACTCGTGGCGCGCATGCACACCGAGGAGGGCGTCGATGTGCGCTGCGGTGTCGGCGTCGAGGCACTGCTGGTCACCGAGAGCGATTCAGCTGCCGCCCAAGCTGATTCACGACCCGCGGTGCGGGGCGTCCGGCTCGGCGACGGCAGTGTCGTCGAGGCCGATCTCGTCGTGATCGGCGTCGGCTCGATCCCGGTCACCGAATGGCTGGCCGACTCCGGCATCCCACTGGCCGCACCCGCCGACGGCGGCGGCGTCCTCGCCGACGAGGTCGGGCGCACCGGCGTGGACGGCGTCTGGGCGGTCGGCGATGTGGCGGCATGGTTACACGACACCGGGCGCAACAGGCGGGTCGAACACTGGACCAATGCGGGCGAACAGGCGCAACTGCTCGCGGCCGCGATGCTCGGCACCGAACCGCCTGCCGCCGTACGGGTTCCGTACGTGTGGAGCGATCAGTACGACGTGAAGATCCAGGTGCTCGGCACCCCCGCGCTCGCCGACGAGGTACGAATCGTCGAGGACAAGGGGCGCAAATTCCTGGCCCACCTGTTCCGCGACGGGACGCTGGTCGCCGTCGTCGGCGCGGGTATGACCGGCAAGGTCATGAAGATGCGCGGACAGCTCGCCGCCGCGCATCAAACCCCGGTCGGCTGAGCCACCCTCGAGATCGCGTGCTCAGCTCGACCGGGCCTGCGCGCGGAGCTTGGCGACGCGCTCACGCGGGTCGTAATGCGGGCCGACACCCTCGATCAACAGAAGGTCACCGTCGATGTGATCGGTGCGCAAATGCAAGATCTCTTGATAAGCGGGCGAGCGGTACCAGGCACGGGCCTGATCCATGGTCGGGAACTCCAGCAACACCATCGAACCCGGCCATTCACCTTCCACCACCTCCACCGGCGGGCCGTGAATGACGAACCGGCCCGCGTACGGATCCAAGGTGTCCTGGATGCGCTCCAGATACTCCAGAATCTCCGGATGCGGACGCCGATCCCGCAGATGCGCGAACCCGTACGCGGACATGAGCCACTCCTTCGTTCGAACCGGCCACCAGCACCCGGCGGCCCCTTCGAACGGTAGGAGCGCCGCGCGCCGAACCCAATTACCTCGCAGGTAAAGCCGCAATCCGGACCCGCGGTTCGCGAGGGCGCGGGGTACTTCACTACCGTGACAGCTGTGATCGTCGCGCTCATTGATTCCGGACTGGGGATGCTGCCCACGGGGGCGTGGTTGCGCAAATTGCGCCCCGATATCGATCTGCTGCTGCAAATGGACCCCGACGGCGCACCCTGGGGACCCAAACCCGAGCAGTGGGTCATCGACCGCGTGCTCGACACCGCACGCGCGTCCCTGCGCGAAGGCGCGGAAGTCATTGTGGTGCCGTGCAATACGGCCAGCGTCACCGCACTGGAACCGCTGCGCGCCGAGGTCGGGCCGGGCGTACCGGTGATCGGCACCGTACCCGCCATCAAACCCGCCGCCGCCGCTTGCCACCGGGTTGCGGTCTGGGCGACCGCCGCCACCACCGCCAGCGCCTATCAGGCCGACCTGATCGCCCGCTTCGGTGGCGAAGCCGAGATCACCGGCGTCGCCTGCCACGGCCTGGCCGACGCCATCGACCGCGGCGATCTGCCCGCCATCACCGAGGCCATCACCAGCGCCGCCGCCCGCACCCCCGCCGACACCGAGGGCATCGTCCTCGGCTGCACCCATTACCCGCTGGTCATCGACGCCATCCTCGCCGCCCTCCCGGCCGGCATCCGCGTCTTCGACAGCGCCGAAGCCGTAGCCGCGCAAACCCTGCGCCGCATGGACGCCCTCGGCCGCCCCACCACCGGCACCGCCACCACCCGCGTCCTCACCAGCAACCGCCCCGGCATCATGCCCGCCGCCGCGGCCGCCTTCGACTCCGGCCGTCTGCTCGGCGCACGAGGACTCGGTTCGGTACCCACCGCCTGAGCAGACGTTTGGCCTGCTCGGATACGGGCAGGTCATCACCATGAGTGAAACAGGACGAGAGGACGAACGACCGGCCATCCCCGAGCCGGAGGTGAGCGCGGCCAATCGGGAGCAAGCGGCGCGCATGACCGCCTCCTACGCGGACGACCGGCCCACGACGGTCTTGCCTGGCACCGACGGCATGGTCTCGGGGACAGCGATATCAGATTGGGTCGACGACAATGGCGACCCGATCTACGGGCGGGACGAACCCCACGACCGCGAATACCCTGCGGACCGATGAATTCGAATCAGTCGGTGCTCTTCGGATGACCGGCACCGGCATAGGTGGGCCAGACGGTGGCCCGCGCATCATCGATGAGATACCAGATCCGGCCTCCCGCACTGACCTCATATTGCCAGCGCTCCAGCGTCGCACCTTTCCAAATCGCTGATCCGAGAACACCTTTGAGGCGGTGCTGACGGTCGGGATTCAGCGCCACGCGCGGGTCCACTCGGAGCGCCCGGCGCAGGTTTGCCGGAACCTGCTGGGCCGGTACCTCCCATCCTGCAGCGGATTCCACTGTGGCAAAACGGATTTCGAATTCCGGGCCGATCGCAGGCGGTGCGGCTCGGTCGCCGCGTTTCGGACTCATTTCAGCCCCCTCGCCAGGCGGGGGCACCGGCCTTGGATGTTATGGCCAGAGTATGCAAAGCGAAAGGGCCGCTCCCCCGGAGGGGAACGGCCCTTTCAGTAAGAACTAAGTCTTACTTGTTGATCTTGGTGACGCGACCGGCACCGACGGTGCGGCCACCCTCACGGATCGCGAAACGCAGGCCCTCTTCCATGGCGACCGGCTGGATGAGCTTGACGCTCATCTCGGTGTTGTCGCCGGGCATGACCATCTCGGTGCCCTCGGGGAGGGTAACGACGCCGGTCACGTCCGTGGTGCGGAAGTAGAACTGCGGGCGGTAGTTGTTGAAGAACGGGGTGTGGCGGCCGCCCTCGTCCTTCGACAGGATGTACGCCTGGCCCTCGAACTCCGTGTGCGGAGTGGTGGTGCCCGGCTTCACGACGACCTGGCCGCGCTCGACATCTTCACGCTTGATGCCACGAACCAGCAGACCGACGTTGTCGCCCGCCTGGCCGTTGTCGAGCAGCTTACGGAACATCTCGATGCCGGTGATCGTGGTCTTCGTGGTCTTCTCACGAATGCCGACGATCTCGACTTCCTCGTTCACGTTGATGATGCCGCGCTCGATACGACCGGTGACGACGGTGCCACGACCGGTGATGGTGAACACGTCCTCGATCGGCATGAGGAACGGCTTCTCGGTCTCACGAACCGGGTCCGGGATGGACTCGTCGACCGCGTTCATCAGCTCGACGATGGACTCGGTCCACTTCGGGTCGCCCTCGAGCGCCTTCAGACCGGAGACGCGCACGACCGGCGCATCCTCGTCGAACTCCTGGGCGGCCAGCAGTTCGCGGACCTCCATCTCGACGAGCTCGAGGATTTCCTCGTCGTCGACCATGTCCGACTTGTTCAGCGCGACCAGGATGTAGGGCACGCCGACCTGACGGGCGAGCAGCACGTGCTCGCGAGTCTGGGGCATCGGGCCATCGGTGGCGGCGACCACGAGGATGGCGCCATCCATCTGGGCCGCACCGGTGATCATGTTCTTGATGTAGTCAGCGTGGCCCGGGGCGTCGACGTGGGCGTAGTGACGCTTCTCGGTCTGGTACTCGACGTGGGAGATGTTGATCGTGATACCACGAGCCTTCTCCTCCGGAGCCTTGTCGATCTGGTCGAACGCGAAGGCCGCGTTCAGGTCCGGGTACTTGTCAGCCAGCACCTTGGTGATCGCCGCGGTCAGCGTGGTCTTGCCGTGGTCGACGTGACCAATGGTGCCGATGTTGACGTGGGGCTTCGTCCGCTCGAACTTCGCCTTCGCCACTGTTGTCCTCCTGGACTAGTTAGTGCGTGCTTTTTTGCAGCAGTGCGGTTTGTATTACAGGGGGTCGAACTGGAAACCGACTTATTCGCCGGTCGCCTTGGCGATGATCTCCTTCGACACATTGGCCGGAACCTCTGCGTACGAATTGAACACCATGGAGAAGTTGGCCCGGCCCTGGGTCTTGGACCGCAGGTCACCGATGTAGCCGAACATCTCCGAAAGCGGAACCAGCGCCTTGACGACACGGGCACCACTGCGCTCCTCCATGGCCTGGATCTGGCCACGGCGAGAGTTCAGGTCGCCGATCACTTCGCCCATGTAGTCCTCGGGCGTGATGACCTCGACCGCCATGAGCGGCTCGAGAATCACCGGACCGGCCTTGCGAGCCGCTTCCTTGAGGGCCGCGGAACCGGCGATCTTGAACGCCATTTCCGAGGAGTCGACCTCGTGGTAGGCGCCGTCGAGCAGCGAGGCCCGAATGTTGACCAGCGGGAAGCCCGCGAGCACGCCGTACTGCATGGCGTCCTGCATACCTGCGTCAACAGAGGGGATGTACTCGCGCGGCACGCGACCACCGGTGACCTTGTTCTGGAACTCGTAGGTCGCGCCGTCCTCGGCGTCGGTCAACGGCTCCAGAGCGATGATCACGCGGGCGAACTGGCCCGAGCCACCGGTCTGCTTCTTGTGGGTGTACTCGTGCTTCTCGACAGCCTTGGTGATGGTCTCGCGGTACGCGACCTGCGGCTTACCGATGTTCGCCTCGACCTTGAACTCGCGCTTCATGCGGTCCACGTAGATGTCGAGCTGGAGCTCGCCCATACCACCGATGATGGTCTGGCCGGTCTCCTGATCCAGCTTCACATTGAAGGTCGGATCCTCTTCGGCGAACTTCTGGATCGCGCCGCCCAGCTTCTCCTGATCGGCCTTGGTCTTCGGCTCGATCGCGACCTGGATAACCGGGTCCGGGAAGGTCATGGACTCGAGCACGATCTGGTTCTGCGCGTCACAGAGGGTGTCACCGGTGGTGGTGTCCTTCAGGCCGATGACCGCGTAGATGTGACCGGCAACGGCCTCGGGGACCGGGTTCTCCTTGTTGGAGTGCATCTGGAACAGCTTGCCCAGACGCTCCTTCTTGCCCTTGGTCGCGTTGACGACCTGAGCACCGGAGTCGACCTTGCCCGAGTAGACGCGGACGTAGGTCAGCTTGCCGAAGAACGGGTGCGTCGCGATCTTGAACGCCAGGGCCGCGAAAGGCTCGTCCACGGACGGCTTGCGGACCAGGATCTCGTCTTCCTTGTTGGGCGCGTGGCCCGACACGGACTCGACATCCAGCGGCGAGGGCAGGTAATCGATGACGGCGTCGAGCATGGGCTGAACGCCCTTGTTCTTGAACGCCGAACCGCACAGCACCGGGTAGAGCTCGGAGTTGACGGTCATCTTGCGGATGGCGCCCTTGATCTCCTCGATCGAGAGCTCCTCACCACCGAAGAACTTCTCCAGCAGCGACTCGTCCGACTCGGCGACGGTCTCGAGCAGTTCCTGACGGTACTGCTCGGCGCGCTCCTTGAGATCGGCCGGGATCTCGACGACCTCGTACTGCTCGCCGAGCTTGGTCTCGCCACGCCACACCTTGGCGTTGTTCTCGACCAGGTCGACGATGCCCTCGAAGGTATCCTCGGCGCCGATCGGAAGCTGGATCACCAGCGGGCGGGCGCCCAGGCGATCCTTGATGGTCTGGACGGTGAAGTAGAAGTCCGCACCCAGCTTGTCCATCTTGTTGACAAAGCAGATACGCGGAACGTCGTACTTGTCGGCCTGACGCCACACCTGCTCGGACTGCGGCTCAACACCTTCTTTACCGTCGAACACCGCGACGGCGCCGTCGAGGACGCGGAGCGAACGCTCCACCTCGACGGTGAAGTCGACGTGCCCGGGGGTGTCGATGATGTTGATCTGGTTGTCATTCCAGTAACAGGTCGTCGCGGCCGACGTGATCGTGATGCCGCGTTCCTGCTCCTGGGCCATCCAGTCCATGGTGGCTGCACCGTCGTGCACCTCACCGATCTTGTACGTGATGCCGGTGTAGAAGAGGATGCGTTCGGTGGTCGTCGTCTTACCGGCATCGATGTGCGCCATGATGCCGATGTTGCGGACCCTGTTGAGGTCGGTGAGCACGTCCTGTGCCACGGAAATCTTCCCCGCTCGTAGCTAGTTGGGATCTTCGGGAACGACCCTGGCTTCTCCAGCGGTCATCACTGTGTCAACGCCCGGCGCGGCGGGTAGGTGCCGCGCCGGACTGTGACTCGACTCCCGGACCATCCGAACGGAGGGGCCGGGTGTCCAATCACCAGCGGTAGTGCGCGAAGGCCCGGTTCGACTCGGCCATCTTGTGGGTGTCCTCGCGACGCTTCACCGAAGCGCCCAGGCCATTGCTGGCGTCGAGGAGCTCATTGGCGAGACGCTCGATCATGGTCTTCTCGCGACGGGCGCGGGAGTAGTTGACCAGCCAGCGCAGCGCCAGGGTGTTGGAGCGGCCCGGACGGACCTCGACCGGCACCTGGTAGGTGGCGCCACCGACGCGGCGGGGCTTCACCTCCAGGGCGGGCTTGACGTTGTCCAGCGCGCGCTTGAGGGTGACGACCGGATCGGTGCCGGTCTTCTCGCGCGCCTGCTCGAGGGCGCCGTAGACGATGCGCTCGGCGGTGGACTTCTTGCCGTCCAGCAGGATCTTGTTGACCAGCTGAGTGACCAGCGGGGACCCGTAGACCGGGTCGTTGATCAGCGGACGCTTGGGTGCGGGGCCCTTGCGTGGCATATCAGCTCTTCTCCTTCTTGGCGCCGTAGCGGCTGCGAGCCTGCTTGCGGTTCTTCACGCCCTGGGTATCGAGCGAACCGCGGATGATCTTGTAGCGCACACCGGGGAGGTCCTTCACACGACCGCCGCGGACGAGCACCATCGAGTGCTCCTGCAGGTTGTGGCCCTCGCCGGGGATGTACGCCGTGACCTCGACCGCGCTGGTCAGGCGAACACGCGCGACCTTACGCAGCGCGGAGTTCGGCTTCTTCGGGGTCGTGGTGTACACGCGGGTGCACACGCCACGACGCTGCGGGCTCCCCTTCAGGGCCGCAGTCTTGGTCTTGGAGACCTTGTCGCGACGACCCTTGCGGACCAGCTGGTTGATGGTTGGCATAGACCGGCTTTCCTTATTTAGTAACCAGGTGTCTGGAACTTCATGTCTTGGTCATTCGAGCTTTTCGCCCAGTTCCCGTGGCATTTCCTCGCCACGAGGTCGGGCGTGTCATACGCAGCGCGGTGTCCGAAATCCGGGCACGCTGGAACGGTCAGCCGCTCTCGCTGGCCTACGTACTGCGCACAAACCTGCCCGAATGCTTCCGGGCACAGCGGTCCACGATACCCGCACCCTTTACAGGGGGCAAAAAGGGGTCCGGGAACCGGGCCTGGTAGAGCGGTTATCGCGCAAGGTTGAGGGTCAACTCCACCAGCTTGCGGGCCGCTTCGCACGGATCGCCGTGGCTGGAACCGGCGCGATAGTTCACCCACCAGCCCACGATTCCGGTGTCCGCGGCGGGTGCGCTGACACCGCACGAATCCGGGTCATTGGGGCGATGGGTCTCCAGGGAACGACGACCCTGCACGGTTATGTCATTGGTCACATAGCCCAGGCGATCGTTATTGGACTTCTCGTTCGCGAGCGAACCCTCCTCGTACCAGCTGAGGGTCACCATGCCGCTGCCGGATGATCCGCCGGACAGATCCCACATACAGACCGCGCCGTTGAACGAGGGGCTCGCGTAGGTGCCCTCACCGACGGTCTTGCCGATGTCGTCGGCGGAGACGACCTCGCATTCGCGCAGCAGCTTGTCGAAGTTGGTATTGATCTTGCCGCCGTTGTCGGTGGTGGTGCCGCCGGCGGGCAGGGCGGTGCCGGGCACGGTATTGCCGCAACCGGCGACCGCGGTGCTGAGCGCGAGTGCCGCGAGCAGCACCGCACCCCGAGTTCGCCGCATCCCCGTACTCCCCCTCATCCGAGACGCTGCACGGTCAGTTCGGCCATCTTGTGGGTGCGGTCGCAGGGATTGCCCAGATTGCCCGCACCGAAGACGCCGTAGGACATGGACCATTCGAAGAAGTCGTCGTCCAACTGCACCGCGAGATCGCAGACGCTGCCGCGCGGGTCCAGTGCCTGGAAGCCCTTCTTACCGCCGACATCGATGGTCTGCGGATTACGGCCGACGCTGGCCACCCACGCCTTCTCGCGGTCGATGGGGCTGCCCCGATAGGAGGCGAAAGTGACGCTGGCCGAGGTCATTCCGGCGGCCTGCCAATTGCACCCGACCGCGTTCTTGAAGACCGTGGAGACCGAGCCCAACCCGCCGAGATCGCGCACTTCGTCGTCGGTGAGGTGGCCGCATTCGCCCACGAACGGACCCAGCGTCGCCACCTTCGGGGGTGGGCGCAGAGGTCCGCTCGGGGTGTCCGAATCACTACTTCCCCCACAGGCCGACAGCAGCAGCGCGAGGCTCAACACAATGCCTATCTTGCCCCTGCGCCCCGCTCCGGGGCGGGTTCGCGGCCCTGAGGTCTCGATTCTTCCCTCCTCCGCTCCTCCGCTGCGCTCCCCCGCTCCGTCAGTCCAGAATCGAGACGGCCGCGAACCATCTGCGTACATGCTCTGGACGGTACCGGAAGGGGGCGGTGCGGTGGCGGTGGCGGCAGTCACGTGGGAGAACGTGCCACACAGAGGTTTCCGGCTGGCGGATCAGAGGTTGCCGCGGGCCTCCTGTTCGCGTTCGATGGCCTGGAACAGCGCCTTGAAATTGCCCTTGCCGAAGCCGAGCGAACCGTGCCGTTCGATGAGTTCGAAGAAGACGGTGGGGCGGTCGGTGATGGGCTTGCAGAAGATCTGCAGCAGATAGCCGTCCTCATCGCGGTCGACCAGGATGCCGCGACTCTGCAACTCCGCGACCGGAACCCGGACGTGGCCGATGCGAGTGCGGAGTTCGGCGTCCTCGTAATAGGTGTCGGGGGTGTCGAGGAATTCGACGCCCTCGCGGCGCAGTGTGTCGACGGCGGTGAGGATATCGCCGGTGGCCAGGGCGATGTGCTGGACGCCGGGGCCGCGATAGAACTCCAGGTACTCGTCGATCTGAGACTTCTTGCGGCTCACCGCGGGTTCGTTGAGCGGGAACTTGACGCGGTGATTGCCATTGGCGACCACCTTGCTCATGAGCGCGGAGTATTCGGTGGCGATATCGTCGCCGACGAATTCGGCCATATTCTCGAAACCCATGACGCGGCGGTAGAACTCGACCCATTCGTCCATCTGCCCGAGCTCCACATTGCCGACCACATGGTCGATGGCCTGGAAGACGCGCTTGGGCGCACCCGGGCGCGGCTCGAATCGTGAACGGCGGGTGATGTATCCGGGCAGGTAGGGGCCGTCGTAGCGGGAGCGGTCGATGAGCGAGTGCCGGGTTTCGCCGTAGGTGGCGATGGCGGCGGAGCGGACGGTGCCGAAATCGTCTGTCTCATCGTGCGGTTCGACCAGGACGGTGGCGCCGTGCGTGCGGGCCCATGCGATGCAGCGGTCCACATCCGGAACCTCGAGGGCGATATCGGTGACGCCGTCGCCGTGCCGATCGTGGTGGGCGATCAGGGAACTGCCGGGATCGACCGCACCGCGCACCACGAAACGCGCGCCGCCGCTGCGCAGTACGAAGGCCTTGTGATCGCGGTTGCCGGTCTCGGGGCCGGAGTACGCCTCCAGGCGCATTCCGAAGGCGGATTCCAGGAAGTGGGCGGTCTGGGTGGCATTGCCGACGGTCCAGACCAGGGCGTCCCAGCCCAGGACGGGGAAGGGGTCGGCGGTGGCGTCGTGATCGATCAGTCCGACCAGTCGGCGGAGATCCTCGGTCTCTTGTCCAGCAACCTCGATGCTCATGTGTCCAGGAAATCGTCGTGCGATCAGCTGAGCAATATCGGTGCGTTCTCGTAGACACCCTGGTGAATTACGCCACCATTTCCGTGCTGGTGCTGGACAATTTGAATACCTCATCACCCGGAGCGGAGGTCCCGCAATGGCACGCACGCCCGCCAAGCTGGACGAACTTGACCTGGCCATCCTGACCGCCATGCACGAGTACCAGAAGGCTGGGATTCTGGAGCTGTCGCGGCGCACCCGAGTCGCGCGCGCGACGGTGCAGTCCCGAATCGCGCGCATGGAGGAGGCGGGTGTGATCGCCTCCTATGATCCCCAAATCGATGTCACGGCAGCGGGATTCGATGTGCAGGCGTTCGTCACGCTGGAGATAGCCCAGGGTGCGCTGGAAGCGGTCGCCACCGATCTGGAGGCGATTCCCGGCGTCCTCGAGGCCTATGCCACCACCGGTTCCAGTGATGTGCTGTGCCGGATCGGCGCGGATTCGCACGCCGGATTGCAGAGTGTGCTGCTGAGCATCGATCGCAGCGCGTCGATCTCGCGGTCACACAGTGTGATCGTGCTGTCGACGGTCGTGCCGCAACGCACCCTGCCACTGCTGCGGACCTTGACGCCCGCCGGATCGAGTAAAGCTCCGGCATACCGCAATTCGCGCTGAGCGCTACAACCGATCCATTCGGGTGATCAGCCCGCAGACGTGTGCCTCGGCTGCCGCGCGGGCGTCTCCCGGATGCCCGGATTCGAGGGCTTCGAGGATGCGACGGTGTTCGCGCAGCGCGGTGCGGCGGTTACGGGGGTGGGTCCAGAGGTCGCCGCGGTAGAGGTGGGCCTGGGCCTCGAGGCGGGATAGTTCGTCGGCGAGGGTGCGGTTGCCCGAGCGTTCCCGGATGAAGGTGTGGAACTCCAGGTCCAGGACGGTGTCCCGGGCCGGATCGGCATTGTCGCGCAGGTTGTCGTCCTGGGCGGAGAGCATGGCGGTGAGTTTGCCGAGGTCGAATTCGGTGACCCGGGTGGCGGCCCCGGCGGCCGCCAGCCCGTCCAGGACGGAGCGGACGGCGAGGACATCACGGATCTGGTCGTCGTCCACCACGGCGACGCGTGCGCCCGCGTGCGGGACATTCACGGCCAGGCCCTCGTAGATGAGCTGCTGTACCGCTTCGCGAACCGGACTGCGGCTCACCCCGAGCCGCGCGGACAGGGCCAGCACGCTCAGCGGTGCGCCCGGTTCCAGTTCACCGGAGAGCACGAGCTGGCGCAGCTGCCGGTGCACGGAGGGGCCGAGCAGCTCGCTGTCCGGTTCGGTCATGGCGGTCCTTTCCTGATCGAGATGAAATTACCCTTGCGGCCGGTAGTTGGCGCGCACGCGCTCGGCGAGGAAGTCGGCGGCGGTGACCGGCGGGTAGACGCCTCGCGGGCCCTGGATCACGGCGTCGCGGTCGGCCTGGGCGAAGTAGGCGATGCTGTAGCGATCGCCCTGGTATTCGTCCCGCCCCGGACTGCGGACCCGGTGGAAGTTCGAGGGCAGCAGGTCATCGCTCCAGCGGGTGAGCATGTCACCGATATTGCAGGTGATGAGCGCGGAGGACGGGGTGATGGAGGTCCACTGCTGTTCGGCCATCTCCTTACCGGGGCACACCTGCAGGCCGCCCTGGCCGTCGCGCTGGAAAAGCAGTGTGAGGCAGTCGAAATCGGTGTGCGCGCCCGCCCGCCAGCGGCCCGGGACATCGCGCAGTTCGGGCGGGACGGCGAAGTAGTGCAGTAGCCGCAGCGTGGATTGATACTGCTCGGAGCCGGGATCGTGTGCGGCGGTGAAGTGTTCACGCGGCAGGCCGAGCCGGTCGGCGAAGCAGGACAGCACCCGCATGGCGACCTGCCAGCAGCTGTATTCGAAATCCAGTATGGCGGTGGTGAATCCGGCGAGTTCCCGCTCGCTGGGCCAGCGGCCGGTCATATGCGGCCGGGTGATCTGGTAGGACTCCTTCTGGTCCGGGACGCCGATGGAGGGGCGCACCTGACTCAGGCTCTCCCATCCCGCATTGTCGGCTTTGACCAGCGGGTACTGTGCCTTCACCGGCTCCGGGAGGGCGAAGAAGTCCGCGGTGAGGGCGAATACGGCGTCCATCTGTTCCTGCGGGATACCGTGGCCTGAGAGTTGGAAGAAGCCGATCTCGGTGGCGGCGGTCCAGAGCTGGTCGGTGATCTCGGCGCGGCGATTGTCGAAGTCGCCTAGGTCGATAATGGCGATATCGCGGACGGCCTCGGCTCCGAGCCCGCCCATCTGCTTCTCGCGGGCGACTTCTGCGGTGTCGTTGCTCATGGGAATCCTTGTCCGGTAGATGATTTCGTTGGTCAGCCGGCGGTGACGGTGGTGTCGAGGAACTCCTTGTCGACAAGGTCGTGTGTGCTGAGCCCGGCGGGGACATTCGCACCGCCCTTGCGCAGAATGGGCGCGAATTCGTCGATGACGCGCTGCACCCGGGCCTCGTCGAAACTGCCGATCACACCGTCGGTGTCGGCGCCGACGAGTCCGCTGTCGATGAGGGTTTTGGAGCCGAAGGCGGCCTGGCCCGCGCTGTACGGGGTGAAGTTGGCGCTCTTGGCGACCACATCCACGACAACGTCATCGACATGGCTCGGGTCGGCGCGGAATTGTGCTGTGGACCTTTGGATCATGGGAACCAGCTTCCGCAGGCAGGGCCGCAGTTCGTTCAGCTTGTCCTTGCGGACATTCACGGTGCGGGCATAGCCCTCGTAGCCGACATCACGCAGCAGTTGGTAGCCGACCGGCTTGTTCCACGCCTTCACCTCGTGCTCATAGACGTACGGCTCGGAGTTGACGAAGCCCTGCTGGGCGAAGGAGGGATCGGCGACGAAGCGGGACGGGCCGTTGTCGTAGGAGTTGTCGATCTGCTCGGCGTTCAACAACCCTCGGGCCACGAGCCAGTCGGGGTACAGCTGCCCTTGGGAAACCACCACGGGCGCACCGGCTTTGCCGATATCGGCGATACCGTGCCAGTCCGGATGGGTCTTGGGATCCCACATGAGCATCTGCGGGCTGCCCTTCAGCAGCGTGGTGACCGCGACAATGGGCTGTTTATCGGCGGCGGCGATGGCGTGCTCAGAGTGCGTGAGCCCCAGGGTGATCGAGGAGTCGACGTACATCTGCGAGGGCACGGTCTGGAAGCCGATGGCCGGTCCGCCCGCCCGGATCTCCAGCTTGACGCCGGTGTCCTTACCGTCGACCACCAGCGGGCCGGTGACCTCGTTGTTATCGGAGTCGACGTGATAGCCCGGCCCGAGCAGGCCGAAGATCGGACCGGAGTCGGTCTCGGGCTCCCACTGCAACTGCACGACCACGGTGGCCGGGCAGGATCCGGCGAGTTGCTGTTCGACGGGTGCGGCGGGGAGTTGTACTGCCGCGGAGTCGGTTTCGGAGCTGGAGCAGGCGGAGCCGGTGGCGACCACGACGGTCGCGAGGGCGGCCAGGCTCAGCCCGCGCAGGGAGTTGTGCATGAGTTCTCCACAGGGTGTTGATGATTCAGCGGCCGGACGCGTGCCAGCGGCCGACGGTGAGGCGCTGGGCGGCGGTGAAGAGGGCGAAGACGGCGACACCGAAGAGAGCGGCCAGCAGCAGGGCCGCGAGCAGATCCTCCGATTGCAGTCGGGAGCGATAGGTGTCGAGCAGGGTCCCGATTCCGGGCTGGCCCTTGGCGAAGAACATGTCACCGATGACCGCGCCGGTCACCGAGAGTCCGGCGGCGGTGCGCAGACTGGCCATGATCGACGGCAGTGCGGCGGGAAGCTCCAGCGATATCAAGCGGCGCAAACGATTCGCGCGGCCCAGCGTGAAGAGTTCGCGCAGATTCTTGTCCACCGATTGAATACCGAAGAGCGTCATGGCGATGATCGGATGTACCGCGATCAGGACGCAGACCATGGTGCGGGCGGTGAGGCCGTAACCGAACCAGAGGCCGATGAGCGGAACCACCGCCAGGACCGGAATCGCCTGCAATACAACGGCATAGGGGTAGACCACGCGTTCGACGACCTTGGCCTGACTCATCAGCACGCCAATGGCGACGCCGATCAGGGCGGCGCAGAACAGACCGGTGACGGCCACCCGGGCGGTCACGGCCAGCGCGCGCAGCATCACCTCCAATTTCGCCGGGTTGGAGAGGGATTCGGCGAATACCCGGTGCGGCGGCGGCAGCAGGAAGCGACGATCCGGGGCCAGCAGCACCAGCGAAACCGTGTACCAGGCGGCCAGCGCCAGACCCGTACAGACCAGCGGCACCATGGCTTTGCGCAGCAGGCGATAGGGAAGGTGCCGGGCGGGGTGGCTGAACGTCGGGGCGGAGACGGCGAGACCGACCATTACGAAGCCTCCTTCAGGGACCGGGAGACCCGCGATACCAGTTCGGTGAAGGCGGGCTCGAAGCGCAGTTCACGATCGCGCGGATACGGCAGATCGATATCGATGACCTCGTGTACGCGGCCGGGGCGGGCGGACATGACCACCACGCGGCCCGCCAGGAAGACCGCCTCCGAGACCGAATGGGTGATGAACAGGGCGGTGAAGGCATTGTCGCGGTAGAGCCGCAGCAGCTCCTCCTGCATGCTCAGCCGGGTGATCTCGTCCAGGGCTCCGAAGGGTTCGTCCAGCAACATGAGCTCGGGTTCCAGGGTGAGCGCCCGGGCCAGCGAGACCCGCATGCGCATACCGCCGGAGAGTTGACCGGGGAGTTTGCCCGCGAAGTCGGCGAGCCCTACGGCGGCGAGGGCGCGGGTCGCGCGTTCGCGCCGGGCGGTGCGGTCGATACCGCGCAGTTCGGCGCTGAGCTCGACATTGCGCCGCACCTTGCGCCAGGGCAGCAGGGTGGCCTCCTGGAAGATGAAGCCCACCGAATCGGTCTGCACCGCAATGCTTCCCGAGGTCGGTGGCTCCAGTCCGGCGGCCAGGCGGAGCAGGGTGGACTTGCCGCAGCCGGAGGGCCCTACGACAGCGACGAATTCACCGCGCCGTACCGCCAGGTCGATATCGGTGAGGGCGACGACCGCATTGGAGCCGGTGTCCGCGTAGCGCTTTCCGATACCGCTGAACGAGATCTCCGTATCGGGCAGGTCGGTCGCCGTTGTCCCGGCCGGGTCGCGCACCGTGTCGTGGAGGACCACCACACTCACCTTCTCTCACTTGTATTGCGTGCACTTCGTGCGTGAGATCAGTGTTGTCGATATGAATTACATGCAATCGCATGCCTGTTTCCAGTTCATTAACTGTCATTGCATTCCGACCAGCTTCCGGACCAGCTCGCGTTCGTCGACCCGCGTGCTGCGGCCGTCGCGGATCACCGGCTCACCGTCCACCCACACCGTGTCCACCACCCGGGGCGAGGCGGTGGTGAGCAGCACGGCGCCGGGATCACGCGCGGGCAGGCAGGCGAAATCGCGGTCGAAGCGGATGAGGGTGAGGTCGGCGCGGTCACCGACGGCCAGACCGGAATGCGTTGCGGGATCGCCCAATGCGCGTGCCGCGCCACGGGTGGCCAGGCGCATCATGTCGTGGAAGCCGAGCAGATCGGCCCGCCTGTGGTGTGCGCGTTGCAGATACGCGCCCATGCGCAGGGCCAGCAGCATGTCCTGGGTGTCGTTGGAGGCCGCACCGTCCACGCCCAGGCCGACACCCACTCCGGCGGCGAGCATTTCGGGGATCGGGGCCACACCGCTGCCGAGTCGCATATTGCTCAACGGGTTGTAGGACACCGAGACTCCGCGTTCGGCGAAGACCGAGCGGCCGTACTCGTCGAGTCGGACGCAGTGCACCGCGAGGGTGCGCTCGCCGAGCAGGCCACCGGCATCGAGGTAGTCGACCGCCGAGCAGGCCGCATGCAGTCGGCACATGTCTTCATCGGTGCCGGTCTCCAGCAGATGGATGGAGATGGTCTTCCCCGTCGCGTCGGCGTACTCGCGCACGGCCGCCATACCCTCGGGGGTGAGGCAGCGCGGGTTCGGTACGGCCAGGGCGGTGCTGATCCGCGAGCCCGCGAGCTCCTTGTCCAGCTGGTCGATATGCGCGAAGACCTCCGAAAGCGGCTGCACCAGACGGGGATCCATCCCCCACTTGCGACTCGGGTCGGCACGATCGGCGATACCGCGGCCGAAGACGACCCGAATCCCCAACTCGCGCAAGGCCCGCAGCGCCGCGGCGGGCACCTGCTCCGAGGGGCTCGGCCACATATGTTCGACCACCGTGGTCACACCGCTGCGCAGCAGCTCGAGACCACCCGCGAGCGCCGCGAGATAGGTCTGCTCGGGTGTCGCCGCCACCGTG
Source organism: Nocardia sp. NBC_01503 (assembly GCF_036327755.1). NCBI lineage: Bacteria > Bacillati > Actinomycetota > Actinomycetes > Mycobacteriales > Nocardiaceae > Nocardia > Nocardia sp. NBC_01503. Next base: position 3,282,670 of record NZ_CP109596.1, on the reverse strand, counting down.
AATTCGCCTACGCAGTGCAACCATTCGAGCAGCGGCAGCCCCTCCCCCGCCCCGCGCAGAATCGACTGCTGCAAATGCGTGTGCGTATTGACGAAGCCGGGAATGAGGTGGCCGCCGCTGCCGTCCACGCGCGGACTGTCGCGCGCGGGATCGGCCGCACCGGGTCCGATCGCGATGATTCGGCCATCCTCGACCACCACGTCCTGCCCCGAAACCCATTGCGGGCCTTCCGCGGTGGCGGCGTAGACGGTGACATCACCGATGACTGTGGACAGGGCTGTAGCGGGCACCATGCGGCATTCCTCCGGGAAACGCGGCTGGTTCGCCCACCCCTTCCAGGCGGTGCACATGCGTCCGTTGCAGCCATGAACGCCGTGGACCGAGCCTAACCACGCCATGTTGCATGCGAGTTAACCCTGCCGGACCGATCCACAGATCCGACTGCATCCAGTACCTGCCCCCGCCATCCCCGGCATACTTTTGGCCGGGATGACGAGGGGGCGCGTCGAGAGTGCCGCGCAGAAAGGGTTACGCCGAGAGAGCCGCGCCGAAGTGGCTTCAGGGCTTGGGGTCCGCGCCTATGGACAGGATCTCCACGGAAGGCGTGCGATCGGGTTCGGTGAAGTTCAACAGGGCCCGGGCCTCGGATTCGACGGCGGCCCGCTCGGCCTTGGTCCAGTCGCGCCGCGGGCTGATGCGAAGACGGGCGGTGTCGCCCGTGGCGAAGATCTTGTAGATCCCGGAGAGGTAGCCGTCCACCAGGACCGGAGAGACCTGGTTGGCGAATGCCCGCAGTGGCGGGGCCGCGCCGTCCGGGATGATCCGGCTGCGGTCCTGGTGGGAGAGCAGCACATTGTCGTACCAGCCGAGCAGGCGGACCGGGGCCGGGAGATCCGGATCGGCCAGTTCGGCATCGGCGGCGTCGTAGAGAGTGCGGCCGCGGTCGTCGGTATAGGTGCGGACCCGGTCGCCGAGCTTGGCGACGGCGGTCTTCATACCGGTGAGCTTGGACCAGGTCTGCATATCCATGGTGGTGGCCGGGCCGAAGGCGCGCAGATAGCGCAGCAGCAGCTCCTCGAGGGGGTAGCCGTGGTCCAGGGGTGCGCCCAGCCAGGGCTCGACTCGGGACCACACCGGGCGGCTGCTGTCCCGCCAGCGGCCGCGCGGCGGAGTTTGCAGTACGGGGAGCTGGTAGAGCCAGGTCTGCAGTACCGCACCGGGATCGCGGTCGGGGTAGAGCTCGACGGCCCGGGCGCGCAGCTCGGCGGCGGACATGGGTTCGTCGCCGAGCACCTTCTCCCCGTGTGCGCGCACCTCGTCCGGGTCGAGGCCGACCATGGCTCCGTAGTTGAATCCCTTACGGAACGGGATCTTTTCGAGCTCCGGCTGGATATGCGGTGCGATGCGCAGCGCGTCCGGCGGGGTGACGAGGTGAATGGTGCCGCGCATCAGTGTGATTCGCACCAGCGACCGGTCGTCCAGCGCCGCCGACACCGAAGCCTGGTCGAAATCGACTGTGCGGCTCCACAATGCGAGGAACGGCGGCAGCATGTCCTGCGCCTGCAATCCGATCAGGTGATCGCACAGCTGCGGCACGCCGAGCGTGGAGCGCTCGAGCAGGTGCTGGCGCGCCAGCAGCGTACGGTTCAGAACCTGATTGGAGAGCTTCACAATTCGCCCACGCTACGGGATGTCCCGACTCAGCGGAGGGTGACGACGACCTTGCCGGTGGCGGTGCGCTTGTCCAGCGCCGAGACCGCCTCCGCGGTGTGCGCCAGGCTGTACAGCACCGGCTCCGGCGGGGCGATATCGCCATTGGCGAGCAGCGGCGCGACCTGCGCCCACTGCTCCTGCAGGTAGCCCGGGTGCGACATCACCCACTCGCCCCAGGCCGCGCCGATCACCTCGACATTCTTGAGCAGCAGGCGGTTCACCTTCACCGTCGGGATATCGCCCGCGGTGAACCCGACGACCAGCACCCGGCCCGCCGAGGCGAGCGAGCGAATGCTGTCGGTGAAGCGGTCGCCGCCGACGGGGTCGAGCACGATATCGACGCCACGACCACCGGTGATCTCTTTGACCGCGGCGAGCCAGCCATCGGTGAGCACCACATCGGTGGCGCCGTTGGCACGGGCCACCTCGGCCTTCTCCTCGGTGCTCACCACGGCGATGACGCGACCCGCGCCGAGTGCCTTGGCCATGCGCAGGGTGGAGGTGCCGATTCCACCGGCCGCGCCGTGCACCAGTACGGTCTCACCGGGTGCCAGACGGCCGCGCTTGGTCAGGCAGAAGTGCACGGTCAGATCGTTGAAGAGCACACCCGCACCGGCCTCCAGGGAGACATTGTCGGGCAGTTTGAACACCATTTCGGCGGGCGTGACCGCGAGTTCGGCGGCGGCATTGCCGAGCAGGGTCAGCGCGACCACCCGGTCACCGGCCTGTACGTGCGAATCCGCGGGGGCCGCACGGACAATGCCCGCCACCTCGCAGCCGACGATGTACGGCAGCGGCGGCTTCATCTGGTACAACCCGCGGGTCATGAGGACATCCGGGAAGGCGATTCCGGCCGCGTGCACCTCGATGACCACCCCGCCGGGGTAAGCCGCGGGCTCCGGCATATCGAGCACCTCGATGCTCTCGGGGCCTTCCAGCTTGCTCACCACGGCTGCACGCATGCCATCACTCCGATCAACCCAGCATTGGATACTCCGCCGAACGTAACCCATGCGCAGGCGGCGTGTCACCGTTGGCGTGCCGAACGATTGCGGCGGTCAGCGGTGCGCGTATTCGATCATGGCCTCATTGGCGACGACTTTCCCGCCGCTCACGATGGTCAGTGCCGCGGCGGTGACCGTGTACCGGGTGCCGTCTCCGGGGTTGGTGACGCTGAATCCGCCGGAGCCGTCGGGCACGGGATCATCGAGTTCGATACCCGCGCCGTCACTGTTGCGAGCACCCATGTAGTAGTAGCGGCCGACCCCGGTGCGGCAGATCAGCACGCGGGAGGCGGCGGTGCGGCCGATGGCGTAGGCGGGATTATCCGCTTTGCAGCGCGGATTGCCCGCGAAACCCTGTGCGTCCGTTCCGGATACGGATCCGATGAAGGCGGGTGTGGCCGGTGTGGTGGCGGGATTGCCCGGCTGGGTGGTCGGACCGGGCCGGGTGGTGTTCACGGTGCCGGGATTGCTCGTGGTGACCGTGCCGGGCGCACCGGGGCCACTCGCGGTACCGCCATTGTCGTTGCCGGACAACAGCAGCCAGGCCAGGATGCCGCCGAGCATGAGCACCACCGCGATGAGCGCGCCGACCACCATCGGTAGGGTGCCGCGGTCTCGCGCCGACGGCAAAGGCAGTGGGGCGGACGGATGTTCGCGCGGCGGAGTGGCCGGAATGCCGTACCGCGTCGGCTGCGACGCCTGATAGTCGACCTGCCCGGACCGACGCTCGCCGTACCCGACCGGACCCGACGGATGCTCGCCATAGCCGACCGGACCGGACGCCTGCGAGCTTCGAGGCGGAAAGGATTGCACTGCGGGAGGCGCCACCATGGTCGGCCCGACCGAGGCGCGGGTGACCTGGCTGTCGGCGTGCAGTAGTGCCACGCGCGCGGCGCGGGCGAGCTGCCCGGCGGAGGCGTAGCGGCGAGCCGGGTCCTTGGCCATGGCGGTCGCGATGATCCGGTCGAAGCTGGCGGGCACACCGGTGCGCGCGCTCGGCCGGGGCGGCGGGGCCATCATATGGGCGCGGATGGTGGAGAGATTGCTGTCGGTCTTGAAAGGTATTTCGCCGGTGAGGCTTTCGTACAGCACACAGCCCAGGGCGTAGATATCCGCGCTCGCCGAGAGTGCATTGTCGTGCTCGAATCGTTCGGGCGCCATATACGCGAACGATCCGATAGCGCTGCCCATACTGGTCAACTGCGCGTCCGATTCCGCGTGCGCGATCCCGAAATCCACCAGGTAGGCGAAGAGCTCGCCGGTGAGCAGAATGTTCGCTGGCTTGATATCGCGGTGCACCAGGCCGATCCGATGTGCCGCGTCGAGGGCGGCGGCGACCTGTTCGACCACGCCGACCGCGTGCTGCGGCGGCATCGGCCCCTCGGCCGCGAGGTAGCCCTTCAGATCCCGCCCGACCACCAGGCGCATATCGATGAACAGCACCCCGTCCACCTCACCCCAGTCGTGCACCGGAATGACATGCGGTTCCTGCAGCCGTGCGGCGGTATGGGATTCACGCCGGAACCGCTCCACATAGGTGGGCGATTTGGCCAGCTCCACATCCAGGAGCTTGATCGCCACGGTGCGATCGCGGATGGTGTCGTAGGCCTCGTAGACCTCGCCCATCCCGCCGACGCCGAGCAGACGTCGCAACTCGTACTGTCCGAACCGTTGACCGGCCCTGTCTCCTGCGGCCACGTCGCGCCGCCTCCCCTGTGTGAGTCCTGCCCCACGGAAAAGGCTACGGCGCGCGAGCCCGCCTGTCATGACCCTCGAAGGATCGGGTCAGCGGTGCGCGTACTCGATCATCTGCTCATCACCGAGCACATTGCCGTCCTTGACGATGGTCAGCGCCTGGGCGGTGATGCGGTATTGGGTGCCGTCGGAGAGGTTGGTCGCGGTGTAGCCACCGGAGCCGTCGGGCAGCGGATTCTCGATGATCTTGACCGCGCCGTCACTGATCCGGAAACCCTTGTAGAAGACACGATCGGTGGAGGTGTAGCAGATCAGCACGCGGGACGCGGCTGTCCGGCCGATCACCAGAGCCGGAACGTTCGTATTGCACCGGGGCGCATCGAGAAAGCCCTGTTCATCCGTGCCGGATACAGATCCGACGAGTGGGGCCACGGTGGCGGTGGGAGTCACGGCCCCGATGATGACATCACCATTATCGTTGCCGGACAACAATCGCCAGCTCAGCACGGCACCGACCAGTACGACTCCGGTGAACAGGCCGATCACGACGGGAAGTGAGAACCGTTTCGGCGGTGGCACTTTCAGCGGCGCGGAGGGATGCGGCCGGTTGGTCGGCACCGGGCGGCGCGCAGTCGGTCCGGCCCGAACGGGTCCCGATCGGCGATCGGCCGGAAAGGACTGCCGGACGACCATCGTCGTTTCGGTCGCGGGCACGGTGGCACGGGTCGGCTGGGCCTGGCGCACCGGTGCCAGGGCCGCCCTGGCGGCGCGGGCGAGCTGACTCGCCGAGGGGTATCGCCGCCCCGGATCCTTGGCCATGCCGACCGCGACCACCTCGTCGAAACCGACCGGTATGCCGGGTCGGGAGCTGGGGCGCGGCGGTGCGGTCATCATGTGCGCGCGAATGGTGGAGAGATTGTTGTCGGCCTGAAAAGGCGGCCTGCCGGTGAGACTTTCGTACAGCACGCAGGCCAGTGCGTACACATCCGCGCTCGGGGCGACCGCCGTACTGTGCTCGAAGCGTTCGGGCGCCATATATCCGAATGATCCGATGGCGCTGCCCATACTGGTCAGCTGGGCGTCGGATTCGATGTGCGCGATACCGAAATCGACCAGATAGGCGAATAATTCGCCGGTCAGCAGAATATTGGCGGGTTTGACATCGCGGTGCACCAGTCCGATCTGATGCGCGGCGTCGAGGGCGGCGGCGACCTGCTCCACCACCTCGACCGCCTGGCGCGGCTCCAACGGACCGCGCCCGGCCAGATGCTCGCGCAGATCGCAGCCGTTGACCAGGCGCATATCGATATACAGGACACCGTCCACCTCACCCCAGTCGTGCACCGGAATGACATGGGGTTCCTGCAGCCGAGCCGCGGTGCGGGATTCGCGGCGAAAGCGCTCCACATAGGTGGAGGATTTGGCGAGTTCGATATCGAGCAGCTTCAACGCGATCGTTCGATCGCGGACGGTGTCGTAGGCCTCGTAGACCTCCCCCATACCGCCGACGCCGAGTAATCGCCGCAATTCGTACTGTCCGAACCGCGAACCGGCCCTGTCCCCGTTGGCCACCCGCGACCCTCCCATGGTGCTGTCTTGCAACGGGAAAAGGTTACGGGCCACACCCTTCCCTGTCATGTCCCCGGCAGAAGTCGGTCCCGACTGATAGGAGTATGAGGCGACTCGACGCGAGTGTGTGACGCACGCCCCGTAAAGTCATGTCACAGCAAGCACCGCACGAAACGCGGCACACCGTGCAGCGCGAGGAGCACCAAAGTGTCAGTCGATCAGCCACTCGCCCCGCTTCCCGAGGAGGGCATGGGCTTCGCCTCGGCGTGGCCTGTCCGGGCTGGCGACGTGGATCCCTATCAGCGACTACGGTTCGACGCCGTAGCCCGCTATTTGCAGGATATTGCCTGGGAGGAAATGCATTCCGGGTTCTTCCACCGCACCGACCCGGCCTGGATCGTGCGGCGCACGATCGTGGACGTGGTCCGGCCGATCCACTGGCCCGAGCGGGTGGAGTTGACCCGCTGGTGTTCGGCCATGTCGACCCGGTGGACGAATATGCGGGTGCGGATCACCAGTGCGAACGGCGGTCTCATCGAGACCGAGGGCTTCTGGATCAATATCAACGAGTTCACCAATATGCCGACCCGCATCAGCGATGAGGGCCTGGCCGAACTCGCCCGCACCACCAGTGAGCACCGGCTGCGCTGGCGGCCCATGCTCACCGATCACACGCCCCCGGAGTCGGACACCGATCTGACATATCCGGTGCGTGCCACCGATATCGACCAGTACAACCATGTGAACAATGCCGCGTACTGGCAGGCCGTGGAGCAGTACCTGGTGGATTATCCCAAGCTGGTGGCGGGACCGCACCGGGCGGTCATCGAGTACATCGCACCGGTGCTGGCGCGCCAGCACGTGAGTGTGCGCAGCCGGTACGAGCCGGGTGACCGGACCGGGCATCCGGTGCTGCGGCTGTGGTTCGTGGTCGGCGGCATCACCACCACGACGGTGCGGATCGGACCGCTCCCCACGGAGTGAGTGGCGCGGCGCGAAATCGCTTGTTCGCCGGACATTCCCCTCACAAATCGCGATCGCTGAATGTTTGCCTGGCACACTCTGCACAGGCCGATCGCCCCGAGGTGATCGAGAACAGGAGATCGCCCGGATGAAACCCGCCAGTTATGCGCTGCTCGCCGTCACGCCGCTGCTGATCGCCGGACTGGCCGCCTGCGGCGGCTCCTCGGACTCGGCGAAGAGCAGCACCGCCGCCACCGCCAAGCCGACCACTTCGACGGCCACCGCCTCGGGCCAGACCGCGCCACCGACCCTGTCCCCCAATCCGACCCGGCCGCCGATCCCGCCGGCGCCCACGCCCGCCGATGTCGACTGCGGGCCGATCACCGGGGCCAATGGCGGTTCGGCGAATGTGATCGCGTACTCGAATCAGGCCGGTATCCCGGGCTGCACCGAGGCCGTCACGGTCGCCAGCGACTACGTGAACGCCACGCGAAGTGGTGATGCCGCGCAGGTCGACGGCTGGACCTGTGAACCGCAGCCGGACAACACCGTTCCGCACATCTGCTTCAAGGACGGTTTCCTGATCGGCCTGCGTGGTACGGCCGCCCCGAATCCGCCGACCCCGCCCACCACGACCGCGCCGCCGACCACCACCACGGTCCCGGTCGACAATGCCAACTGCGGCACCGTCACCGATGCGGGCGGCGGCACCCGCACCGTCATCGCGGTGGGCACCCCGGCCGGTCGCGTCGGCTGCACCGAGGCCATCAATGTCGCGACGCAGTACGTGCGAGCGGTCAGCGATACCGATGTCGCCACCATCGACGGCTGGAGCTGCAATGCCCAGCCCGATGCCCAGGTGCCGTCCATATGCGCCAAGGACGGGCTACTGATCAACCTGCTCGCACAGTAATCACGACCTGCGAAAACGAGTGTGGCCCACCCGAATCGGGTGGGCCACACGTCGTTGTTCATGCCGGAGGGCTCAGCCCTTGGCGGCCTTGAGCAGATCCTCGAGGCTGGTGAACTTCACCCGGGGACGGCCCGCCGCCTTACCCGCGGTGCGCTCGGCCTGATCGATGGCCTTCCAGCCGTCGCGGCCGACCATATCGGGCTGGCGCTCGGTGAGCAGCGCGTCGAGCGCGGCCCGATCCGCCTGCGGGGCAGCGAGTTTGCCATTGGTGAAGTCCTCGATCAGGTGATCGACGGTCTCCTGCGAATCGACCCGGTTGGAGCCGATCACGCCGCGCGGGCCGCGCTTGATCCAGCCCGAGACGTATACGCCCTGCACCGGATCGCCGTTGACGTCCACGACCCGACCGGCCGCGTTCGGCACCACGCCCCGGTTCTGGTCGAACGGGATATCGGCGATGGGCTGACCGCGGTAGCCGATGGAGCGCAGCACCAGGGAGGCATCCAGGCTGCCGGTACGGTCCGAGGCGCGGGCGGCGGTGTGACCGTTCTCCTGGACGAGTTCGTTATGCACGTACTCGACCGTCTCGACCTTGCCGTCACCGGTGAGGGCGGTCGGCGAGACCAGGTAGCGGAAGACGATGCGCTTATTGCCCGGCTTCGGCGCGGTGGCCGCGTACTCCTTGGCGAGGGTGTACTTGAGCGCGAGCGAGGGCTCCACCTCCGGATCGTCCAGCTCGGCCCGGCTGGCCGGATCGAGCTCCAGCTCGGCCGGATCGATGATGACGTCGACACCCTTCAGATGGCCGAGCGCCAGGAACTCCGAGGAGGTGTACGCCGCCTGCAGCGGACCGCGACGGCCGAGTACCACCACCTCCTGGATATTGCTGCGGCGCAGCGCGTCCAGGGCGTGATCGGCGATATCGGTCTTGGCCAGCTCATCGGGATCGACGGTCAGCACGCGCGCCACATCCAGGGCCACATTGCCGTTGCCGACGATGACGGCCCGCTCACCCGAGAGGTCGAATTCGCGGTCCGCGAAGTCCGGATGCCCGTTGTACCAGGCCACGAACTCGGTGGCGGAGATACTGCCGGGCAGGTCCTCGCCGGGAACCTCGAGCTTGCGGTCGGTCGACGCACCGTGCGCGTAGAGCACCGCGTGGTGGTGCGCGAGCAGCTCCTCATGCGAGATGTGCTTGCCCACCTCGACATTGAGCCGGTACTGCAGCGCGTCGCGGCGGAACGCCGATTCGAACAGGCTCGATACCGATTTGGTGCCCGGATGATCCGGGGCTACACCCGCGCGCACCAGGCCGTAGGGGGTGGGCAGCCGATCGAACAGCTCCACCTCCACATCGGCGCGGCGCAGTAGCTCCTCGGCGGCATAGCAGGCCGCCGGGCCCGCGCCGACGATGGCGACGCGTAGCGTGCCGAGCTCCTTGGGCGCGCGGGTGGGCGGTACCAGCGGCTCGAAATTGGATTCGAGCGGATGCCGGACGAAGTACGCGGCATTGATGTCCTTGAACCGCGCCAGCGATGCGAGCAGATCGTCCTCGGAGAAGATCGCGTCGACCGGGCAGGCATCGACACACGCACCGCAGTCGATGCAGGTATCCGGGTCGATGTAGAGCTGCTCGGTCGTGGAGAACTCGCGTTGCTCTGGGGTGGGACGAATGCAATCGACCGGACACTCGGGTACGCAGCTGGCGTCGTTGCAACAACGCTGCGTGATCACATAGGCCATATCTCGCAGATCCTCGAAACAGTCGCGTGGTGCTACTCCGCTCGGGGTTCGAGCAGGGCGGTAGAACACGTTCTAATATATCGGCGCTCCGGCACCTCACAGCACGCAGGTGTGGCAGCACCTTTCAGTGTGCCTCGAGTGTGAGGCGGGTCTCCTGCCGGGAGCGGGATCGCTTGATGTGAGACCAGTCTCGGCAGGTGGAGCGGTGCAGCATAACGTAGTGCACATGGCTCGGACTCTCATCTTGATGCGCCACGGCAAATCCGGCTACCCGGACGGCGTGGCGGACCATGAACGACCGCTCGCGCCGCGCGGGCTGCGCGAGGCCGGGCTCGCCGGGGACTGGCTGCGCGATACCCAGCCGCCCATCGACGCGGTGCTCTGCTCGACCGCGACCCGGACCCGTGAAACGCTCGCCGCGACCGGTATCACCGCACCGGTGTCGTACGAGAAGTCCATGTACGAGGCGTCACCGCACGCGCTCATCGAATTGGCGCGCCTGGCGGGCGAATCGACGCAGACCCTGCTGATGATCGGCCACTCCCCCGGAATGCCTTGGACCGCATGGGAATTGGCCGCCAATCGAGATTCGGCGGCGGCGGACGAGCTCAGCGCGAAATTCCCCACCTCGGCGCTGGCCGTCCTGGAGTTCGATCGACCGTGGGCGGAGATCGATCCGGGTACAGGTGAACTCGTCACCTTCCACGTACCGCGGTAGGACCCCGGCCCTTCGGGGCTCAGCCCAGCAGCTTGCCCCGCCAGACCACGACGCCGCCGACCACGAGTAGGAGCAGCAGCGCGGGGAAGAACCCGGCCAGCGCCCACACCACGCCGAAGACCACCAGCACCGGCAGCGCCGCGATAGCGGCGATGACCGGCTGTTCCTTCACGGTCTCCAGCGCCGACCGCGCCCGATTCCGATCAATCTCTTTTGCCATGCCACCCAGAGTAGGCGCGTGCGGCCACCGAGTCCCGGCTCGAGCGAACCTCGCACCCGGCACGTCGGAGCGATTTTCGGCAGAATGGGCTTGCTTGGAGTGCACTCCAGGTAGCTAGCGTCGGCGGTATCTCCGCACAGAAAGGCGAGCCGATGGGCACAGCAGTGGCACCCGTACAGCAGCCCGGGCGACAGGGCGCCGATTACGACCAGCCGCGGTATTCGATCGGTGAGGTTTCCGAGCGCAGCGGGCTCACCCGGGACACGCTGCGCTGGTACGAACGCATCGGCCTGCTCAACTCCGTCGGCCGCGATCATGCCGGGCAGCGGCGATTCTGCGATCGCGACCTGGACTGGCTGAGCCTGATCGGAAAACTGCGCCGCACCGGCATGTCCGTGGCCGATATGGTGCGCTACGCCGAACTCGTGCGCGCCGGGGACCACACCTACCCCGAACGCCTGGAGATGTTCCATCGCACCCGCGAGGAGGCGCTCGCGCAGATCAAGGAACTCGAGCAGACCATCGCCGTCCTGGACTGCAAGATCGCGCACTACGAAGGCAATCCGAACGCCACGGACTGGCGCACGGTGGTGAAACCGTAGCGCCGCAATCGCTTTCGCACGCCCTGCCGGATCGCCCGCGCAGTCCGCTCAGCCCGCGAGGCTGATGGTGTGACCGGTGTGCTCGACCTTGGCGCGCAGGTAGCGCAGATTATCGGGGGTGGCGTGCACGCCGGTCGGCACGGTGCTGTGCACCCGAACGCCGAGTTCGGTCAACTGGCGCGCCTTTTCGGGGTTGTTGGTGAGCAGATCCAACTCGGCGACGCCGAGCGCGGTGAGCATCTGCGCGGCGGCGGTGTAATCGCGGGCGTCCTCGGGCAGTCCGAGCGCGGCATTGGCCTGATAGGTGTCCAGGCCGCCGTCCTGTAGCGCGTAGGCGTCGAGTTTGTTGTAGAGGCCGATATCGCGGCCCTCCTGGCGCAGGTAGAGCAGGACGCCGCCGGCCTCGCTGATCAACTGGACGGCCTCGCGCAATTGCGGCCCGCAGTCACAGCGGGCCGAGCCGAACACATCACCGGTCAAACACTCCGAATGCAGTCGCACCAGTGGGGTGCCGCCGGGCTCGCCGAGCACCAGTGCGACGTGTTCGCGCCCGTCGGTCAGGCCGTCGAAGGTGACGGCCGCGGCGGTGGTGGCGTAACCGTCGGCGAAGGTCAGCGGTATCCGCACGCGGGTGCGGATACGCGCACCGGCGCTCGCTGTTGAGCTCATGGCCGCTCCGAGGTTCGTGATCGACATACTGCTCGGTTGCCAACCCCGGCAGCGCACCCGATATTCCGAACACGGTTCGATTCAGAAAACACGCCGCCCGCGGTGAACCGGAGGGCAGGTTTCAACTTCGCGGCTTACTATGCCTCCACTATGCAGTCGCTCGTATCCCATGACCGTGTCTGGATAGACAAGCAGACACCAGAGGTCTTTCACGCGCTCAACAGTGTGGCCGCCGCGGTCCGAACCGCCGCGGCCGCAGTCGATCTGGGGCGGGCGGTGATGGAGTTGGTGAATGTGCGGGTCTCCCAGCTCAATGGCTGCGCCTACTGCCTGGACATCCACGTCCGGGCAGCCGGAGAGGCCGGGGTGAGCGCACAGCAACTGGCCGTGCTGGACGCCTGGCAGCGCAGTCCACACCTGTACTCCGAGCAGGAGCGGGCCGCGCTCCGCATCGCCGAAACCGTCACCGCGCTACCGGACGAACACCGTGTAGAGCGTGAGTATGCTGCTGCGCGGCAACACTTGTCGGATGACCAGATGTCCGTTCTCATCTGGGCCGCGACCACCATCGGCGCATTCAATCGCGTCTCGATCATGAGCGGACATCCGGTGCGGGTGCGGAAGGGGAACTGAACAATGAGCGAACAAACCGTGGTGGCGACCGTCGTCCGCAATGACGCGCAGCACCGCTATGAAGTCTGGTACGGCAACTCGCTCGCCGGGTTCACCGAGTACCGCGAGCGCGATGACGACACCACCTTCATCCACACCGAGGTGGACAAGGCCTTCGGCGGTAAGGGGCTGGGCAGCACGCTCGCCCGCCAGGCCGTCGAGGATGTGATCGCGCGCGGACGGATCATCGTGGCGCGCTGCCCGTTCATCAAGGCCTGGCTGGACAAGCATCCCGACTATGACGAGCACGTCGTCGGAAAGGGCATCAAACGATGAGCGATCTGGAGGCGAATCCCCAAGAGACGCTGTGTGAATCGTCCGGCCGGCCCGGACCGCGCGCGGAGTCCTTTCCGGCCCGCGAGGTACCGCTGGGCGGGGTGCGCGGGGTGACCGTCTTCCGGACGCTGCCGCAGCGCGATCTGCCCACCGTCGGCGCCTGGTGCTTCCTGGACAATTTCGGCTCCGGCTCGACCGCGCGCCCGCACGGCGGCGATATCGATCCGCATCCCCATATCGGATTGCAAACCGTCACTTGGCCTTTGAACGGGCGCATCCGGCATCGCGACAGTGTCGGCTCGGATGTGGAAATCTGGCCGGGACAGCTGAACATCATGACCGCCGGGCGCGGTATCGCGCATTCGGAGTACCGGGTGCCGGATCACGAATCGGGGGCCGGACTCCAGCTGTGGATCGCGCTGCCCGGTGCAACCGCCGCCATCGCACCGCATTTCGAACAGCATCGGGAGCTGCCGGAGTTCGAACGCGACGGTCTGCGCGGCACCGTGCTGATCGGTTCGCTGGACGGGCAGACCTCACCGGCCACCGCGTACACGCCGATCGTCGGCGCGGATCTGCGGGCGGACGCCGGAACCGAGACCGTCCTGCCGCTGAATCCTGACTTCGAGCACGCCATCCTGGTCATCGAGGGTGAACTCACCGCCGACGGCAATACCGCCGCCCCCGGCAGCCTGCTCTACCTGGGCAGTGACCGCGCCGAACTCGCACTCACCAGCACCGCGGGCGCGCACGCGCTCCTGGTCGGCGGTGAGCCGTTCGACGAGGACCTGGTCATGTGGTGGAACTTCGTGGCGCGCAGCCACGAGGAGATCGAGGCAGCCCGAAATGATTGGGAGGCACACGATCTCACTCGCTTCCCGGATATCGCGGGCCACACCCCCGATCAGCGCATCCCCGCCCCGCCGCTGCCACCGCTACACCTGAAACCACGCAAGCGCCGCTGCGGAGTACCGCACGATTAGGCTTGCGGCACAGCACAATCCGGCCCCGGACCACTGGGTCCGGGGCAGATTCGTCATCGAATATCCTCAGGGAGTGAGGGTTTGGGTGCCGATCACTCGGAGCAGGTCCAGCTTGTCCTGGGTGTCGGTGCCCGATCGCGGGTAGTAGACCAGGACTCGCCGGGTGGCGCTGGGGGTGAGCAGCGGTTCGCAGAGCAGGTCCAGCAGACCCACCTCGGGATGGAACATGCGTTTACCGTGCCCGTCGTCGTGGCGCACCTCGTGCTCGCCCCAGAGCTCCTCGAATTCCGCACTGACAGCACGCAATCGGGCCACCAACTCGGTGACATCGGCATCGCCGGAGCGGGCCGCGGCGGTGGCGCGCAGCCCGGCCACATGATGCCGGGACATGCCGGGCCGGTCCTCGGCGGGGAAACGCTCGCGGTCGGCCGGCTGGGTGAACCAGAGCCACGGCACACAGCGGTCCAGGCCGGTGCGCTGGGAGAAATCGCCGGAGACCAAGGCGTGCATACGGTTCTGCACCAGCACCTCACCCAGATCCGAGATGACACACGCCGGGGTGTCGTCCAGTTTGGTGAGCACATGCAGGATGGCCGGGCTGACATGGGTGTCACCGCCGCGCGCGGGCGGCTGCTGCCCGGCCAGGTGGTAGAGGTGATCGCGCTCGTTGTCGGTGAATCGCAGCGCCCGCGCGAGCGAGGCCAGCACCTGGGTGGACGGGCGCGGGCCGCGGGCCTGCTCCAGGCGGGTGTAGTAGTCGGTGGACATGCCCGCGAGCATGGATACCTCATCGCGGCGCAGGCCCGGGGTGCGGCGGCGCGGGCCCTCGGGCAGGCCGACGGCGGCCGGTTGCAGGGCCTCTCGATGCCGGCGCAGGAAGTCGGCGAGTTCGTCGCGGTTCACCTGACCAGCTTCCCGCTTCCGGGCCGGGCTAGCCAGGTACTACCGGTCCCCGTCTCGCGACCGGGCCGATCGCGCAGCTCCGCACGAACCACCGGGCCTTCCGGCACGATCGCCCAGCCGCGCGAACCGAACAATCACCCGCGGCACGATCGCCGGCCCGCGGCCCGAACCGAGACATCACCCGCAGTGCGATCGCCGGCCTCCACATCGAACCGAGGCGGTCACCCGCCCGATCGACCGGCGGCGCCACCGGCCGACGGACCCTCAACGATCGCGCTTTCGGCGGTAAGCGGTGCGGCCGCGGCTCACCCAACGTACTTCCCGCATCCAGGGATCGGCGATCCCTGGATGAACGGTCCCCTCCCGGACCTCCGATCGGCGGCGCATCGTTTATCCCATGACCGACAACCTGCACACCGTCCAGCTCGGCAAGACCGGGCCCGCCGTCTCCCGTATCGGCCTCGGGGCCATGGGGATGTCCGGCATGTACGGGTCCACCGATGAGCAGACCTCCATCGCGACCGTGCACGCCGCCATCGACTCCGGCGCGAACCTCATCGACACCGGCGACTTCTACGGTATGGGCCATAACGAACTGCTCATCCGGCAGGCGCTCACCGAGCGCAAGCGCGAGGATGTGCTGCTCAGCGTGAAGTACGGGGCCATGCGCGGACCCGACGGCGGCTTCGTCGGTGTCGACACCCGCCCGGCGGCCACTCGCAATTTCCTGGCCTACTCCCTGCAACGGCTGGGCACCGATTACATCGACATCTACCGGCCCGCGCGGCTGGACCCGAGTATCCCCATCGAGGAGACCATGGGCGGACTGGCTGAGTTGGTCCAGGCCGGATACGTACGCCATATCGGACTCTCCGAGGTCGGAGCGGAGACCCTGCGCCGCGCCGCCGCCGTACACCCGGTGGTCGATCTGCAGATCGAGTACTCGCTCATCTCGCGCGGCATCGAGGCCGAAATCCTGCCTGTCGCGAGGGAACTCGGTATCGGCATCACCGCGTACGGGGTGCTCTCACGCGGACTGCTCAGCGATTCACTGCGCGGCGGAGCGCAATTCGCGCCCACCGACTTCCGAGCGCACAGCCCGCGCTTCCAAGGCGAGAACCTCACCGCCAACCTGCGCCTGGTGGACGCGCTCGCGGCCATCGCGGCCGAACATCAGGTGAGCGTGGCGCAGCTGGCCATCGCCTGGGCGCTGTCCCGCGGCGCGGACATCGTGCCGATCATCGGCGCGCGTCGCCCCGACCGTTGGTCCGAAGCCCTTGCGGCCGTGGATATCCAGCTCTCCGAGGCCGAATTGGCCGCTATCGAGGCGGCCGTGCCCGCAGATCAGGTCGCCGGTGGCCGCTATGCCGAGGCACAGATGGCCATGCTCGACAGCGAGCGCTGAACCGACCCCGAGACAGCACAGTCCATCTCGTCATCCCGGCATGCTTTCGCCGGGATCCACAGGTACTCAATTGGTTACCGTGGATCCCGGACAAAAGCGCGCCGGGATGACGGGGAGTCCACTACTTACGCCGGGGCCGGATGACGGCGGTGAAAGCCGCTGAGGCCACGGCCTTTCCGGTGCTGTCGGCGATGATCACCGGCACCTCGAGCTCGATTTCGGTCTGCGCCTTGATATCCGAGCGGGTCTTGGCGATGAGCTCCTCCGACAGCTCGGAGGTCGCGGTGAACGGGCCGAGTTCACCCTTGGCCCGCGCCAGATAGGTGATCTTGCCGTCCCGCGCGACGATGAAGGTCTCGCCCATCAGATCCACGATGCCGGAGATGGACGCGCCCATGGCGGCGGTCTCGGCCAGGCCGAACAGCAGCGCGGCGTGCATATCGCCATTGTGGTTCAGGTGTTCCGGGCGCGGAGCCATGCTCACCACATTGCGGCCGCTGGCGAAGTCGACCGCCTCGATACCGGTGAATTGGATGAAGCCCAGTTTCTTGAAGCCCGCCATCACCAGATCGCCCATGGTGGCGTTGTCCATCGCATCTCCTGAGAAAAAGTGAAACCTGTTCCAATTTCATACCGGGTGCGATAGCGAATTGTCCATGTCCGCTTCCTGTCAGGACAGATTGTCCGGGGCCACCAGGCCGAGAATCTCCGCGGTGCGCGACATGGTCTGCCGAGCCAGGCGCATATCGGTGGCCAGACTCAAACCGAGCGTGGGAATCAACTCGCGCAGCCGCTCGGCCCATAGGCCGCGGTAGCGCGGGAAGCAGCGCTCCAGCACATCCAGCAGGATGGCGGGCGCGGTGGAGGCGCCCGGCGACGCGCCCAGCACCGCGGCGATGGTTCCATCCGAGGAGGACACCACCTCGGTACCGAATTGCAGTGCGCCCCGGCCATCGGCATCCCGCTTCACGATCTGCGCGCGCTGACCGGCCTTGATCAGGGACCAGTCACCGTTGACGGCGGCGGGCGCGAATTCGCGCAGCGCGGCCATCTTCCGGCCCCGGGTCGCGGTCAACTGGGACAGCAGCAGCCAGATCAGGCCCGGATTCTCCTTGATCATCGAGGCCACCGGGCCCACATTGTGCGAGCGTAGCGAGGCGGGTGCGTCCAGCACCGAACCGTGTTTGAGGAATTTCGGATTCGCACCCGGATACGGGCCGAAGAGCAGCGCCCGTTTCCCGTCGATCACGCGAGTATCCAAGTGCGGCATGGACATCGGCGGTGCGCCGACCTTGGCCTTGCCGTACACCTTCGCATCGTGCCGCTCCACCACCGCCGGATTGTCACAGCGCAGGAAGCGACCGCTCACGGGGAGCAGTCCGTATCCCTGCACCTGCGGCACGCCCGCACCCTGCAGCAGCTTCAAGGCCCAGCCACCGGCGCCCGCGAAGACGAATCGGGAGTCCACCCAGCGGGTGATGCGGTCGTTGTCGGTGAAGTGGTGAATTCGCAATTGCCAAGAGCCGTCATTGTTCTTGCGCATTCCGCGCACCTCGGAGCGGCGGTGGATCTCCACCCCCGAGGCCGCCAGATGCGCGAACATCTGCCGGGTGAGCGAACCGAAATCGACATCGCTGCCGGTGGTATCGCGGGTGGCGGCGAACGGTTCGTACAGGCCGCGGCGCTCGGTGAGCAGCGGCGCCCAGCCCTCGATGGTCTTGGATTCGGTACTGAACCGCATGGCGCTGAAAAGCGGGTGTGCGGAGAGGGTCTCATGTCTGCGGCGCAGATAATCGACATCGTCGGTGCCGTGCACCAGCGTCATATGCGGGACCGGATTGATGAAAGTGTCCGGCTTGCCGAGGATTTCGGCCTCGACCAGGGAGGCCCACAATTGCCTGCTCTGCTGGAAATGCTCATTGACGGCGACCGCCTTGGCGATATCGACACTGCCGTCGGATCTTTCGCTCGTATAGTTGAGTTCACAGAGCCCGGCGTGCCCGGTTCCGGCATTGTGCCAGGGAGCCGAGGCCTCGGCCGCGAGCTCGGGGAGCCGCTCGTAGACCGCAATCGACCAGGTCGGTTCGACGTGTTTGAGCAGGATACCGAGCGTCGCGCTCATGATCCCGCCACCGACCAACACCACGTCGTAGGGGCGCAGGGCCGTTCGCGTATTCATAGTCATGTCTCCGGAGACCCCCATTGGACTCGTAAAGCGTAGGGGCACGCTAACACTCACCTGTACATGCGTATAGTTGAGCGATGGCCGGACGTGAGAAACTCAACAGGCAACGCCTCAGTCGCGACGCCGTGATAGAGGCCGCGCTCGACCTGGCCTACCGCCGCGGCATCGACGGACTCAGCTTCCGGCGGCTCGCCGATGCGCTCGATGTCTCACCGATGGCGCTGTACTGGCATGTCGAGAACAAAGACGAACTACTGAATGCCATGGGCGACAGAGCATGTCGCGACCTGCGGATCACCGCCGATCCGAATGATCCGTGGGATCGCCAATTACGGTCACTGGTCACCGATTTCGTGCGCATGATCGAGAAGAATCCGGGCGCGGCACCCATCATCATTCCGCGCGTGGTGTACTCCGAAACCGGCCGAGAGTTCATGGAGCGGCTGATCGGACTCCTGCGCGGGGCGGGCTTCGACATCGGTGAGGCAACACAATTGGCGCGCCAGGGCGCACGCACGGCCATGAGCCTGGTCAATGAACCACTCTTCACCGGAGTCACCCTCGAACCCGAACGCCGGGCGGTACTGCTCGCCCAGGCCGAGGCGCTGCACGCGGAGCTTCCGCCCGAGCGGTATCCCAATATCCTCGCCGCCTGGAATGACCTGGGCGATATCACCTCCCGGGAATCTTTCATCCAACTCGGCATCGACACCTACGTGCACGGGGTGGTCGGGCTCGCGGCCGCGCGGGCGGCCACCCGGTAGCGGGCATTGCCGAGGCTGTCATACGAGCGTATGGTTTCTCTCATACAGTCGTATGAGAGGGGTGTGATCATGCTTCGCGTAGTCGAGATTCTCGGACTCTGCGCTCCGGTGGCCGGGGCCGCGCTGGTGCTCTACTACCGGCGGCGCATGGGTGCCGCCTGCGGGTATGCCCTGGTAGCGGCGGTACTCGCACTGGTCGGCTCGGGCATCGGGATGCTCACCGAACGCGCCATGTGGTTCGGTGGCGGTGGTACCGAGGGCATGACCGAACGGATGGAGTTCGGGGCGGGCCTGCGCAATCTCTTCCTCGCCGGGGCCTGGCTGCTACTGCTCGTGGCCGTGCGGCTGCGACCGAGTCGGGAGGTGCGGGCATGAGCGCGCCACTGGTATTCGAGGTGAGTGAGATGGCGGTGCTGACCCTGGCCATCGGTACGCTCGGGACCGGAGCGAGCATGCTGCGGCGGTATCGGGTCGCGGGTACCGCGCTCCTGCTCGGCGCGGTCGCATGGCTGCTCGCCGAGGGTGCGCACTGGTTGCAGATCGGCGTCGTCATGCCGAGATTGGAAGGCGAGGAACATGATTCGGCCCGGTTCATCGTGAGCATGCTCGGTGATGCGCTCTACTTCGGCATCGGCGGCATCGGACTGCTGCTGCTCTTCTTCGCCGCCGTAGCCGATCGGACCGCACGCGACGATCGGCGGCGCGAACCACTGGAACTCGCCCAGCGGGTGGGCGCGCAGGCGTGGCGGTATTACCAGGGGTCGCGGGGGCGTCGTGGCCGCTACTGACCGGGAGACCCGGGACCGGCGCGGAGACCTCCTCGACCGGCTCGCCGACGCGATCGCCGAGAACGGGATCGAAGGGGTCAGCATCCGCGACCTCGCCACCCGCGCCGGGGTGTCCATCGGGACGGTGCAGTACTACTTCTCCACCAAAAGCGCACTGCTGCAGGCGGTCTGGCTGCACGTTCGGGAGCAGGCGGCACAGCGGTTCACCAGCTCCGGGGTCGTGGATATGGAACCCGCGGAGCAGTTGCGCAAGCTGACCGAGCTACTGCTCGCGCCGAGCCATGAACACCGGCTCTCCCGGGTCTGGCTGGCGCTGGCCGCCCGCGCGGCACACGATCCGCAGATCGCGGCCCTGCATCGGGAACAGTGGGTGGGCACCGAGGATCTACTCGATCGCGTACTGGCACGGGCCAATCCGGCCCGCGCCACCGAATCCGCCGATGCCGCGGCGGCATTGCTGGCGCTACTGGACGGCCTGTCCATCTCGGTCCTCACCGAACCCGATCGGATGCCACCCGAACGAGCGGCCCGCATCGGCGCGGCCTGGGTGGATTCCTGGCTGGGATAAGAGCTTTCAGCGCTGGCGGGCCCGATATGCCGCCACCGCATTGCGATTGCCGCACGTGGTACTGCAGTAGCGACGAGAACGGTTGCGGGACAGGTCCAGGACTATGCCCTCACAGGTGTCGTCGGCGCAGATGGCGAGGCGGCTGAGTTCGTTCGCGCGAATCAGGTCGATCATCGCCATCGCGGTCTCGACGGCGATACGGACCGGCAGCGGGGCATCGGCCGGGACGGCATGGATGTGGTAGTCGAGATCGTCATGGCGGACCAGCTGCGGGACCGCGCGATGCTCGGCGAGAATGGCGTTCACCAGGGCGACGGCGGTATCACGATCACTGGTGAGCAGGCGGCGCATGGGGGCGCGCTGGGCGCGCACGGCGTCCAACTCCGCGCCGCCGCCGGTGCGGGAACCGGTGTAGCCGTGCCGGACGAAGAACTCCTTCAGCTGGGCGGTCTCGGTCATCGTGTCCGGAGGTTCCGCCGAATTCACCAGATCTACGGCGGCGGCGAGCGACGCCACCGTGTCATCAGCAAAAAGCATATTGACATATTACACACACGCACCTTAGCGTCATTAGTCATGGCCACGATGACACATGACACGCAGGTGCGCAGCCGGCTCGGCAACGGGCTGCTGCTCGCCGCGCTGTCCGCATCGTCCTTCGGACTCTCCGGCGCACTCGCCCGCGGACTCATGGACGCGGGCTGGAGCCCCGCCTCCGTGGTCATCGTGCGCGTACTGCTCGGGGCCCTGGTGCTGCTCCCGGTCGCACTGGTGCAGCTGCACGGCAACTGGAATCTGCTGCGCCGCAATATCCCTCTGCTCGCCGGATACGGACTGCTCGCGGTCGCGGGCGCACAGCTGTCCTACTTCAATGCCGTCGCGCATATGGATGTCGGGGTGGCGCTGCTCATCGAATACACCGCACCCATCGCGGTGGTCGTCTGGCTATGGCTGCGCCATGCCCAGAAACCCGGGCGCGCAACGGTTCTCGGTGCGCTGATCGGCATCGCCGGACTCATACTGGTATTGGACCTGCGCTCCGACGTGCCCACCAGCTGGATCGGCGTGCTGTGGGCCCTGGGCGCGATGGTCGGCGCGGCGGCCTATTTCATCCTCTCCGGCAGTGCCGGGGACGCCGTTCCCGGCACCGTACTGGCCACCGGCGGACTCCTCGTCGGCGGCTTCGGCATCCTCATCGCGGGCCTGCTCGGCGTCGTACCGCTGCACGCCACCACCAATAGCGTTGCCTTCGAAGGCTTCACGACGCAGTGGTGGCAACCGCTGCTCGCACTCGGCGTCATCACCGCCTCGGTGGCCTATGTCACCGGTATCGCCGCCACCCGATTGCTCGGGTCGCGGCTGGCCTCTTTCGCCGCTCTCACCGAGGTGCTGGCGGCCATCCTCTTCGCCTGGGCGCTACTCGGACAGACCCCGCACGCCGTCCAATTGGTCGGCGGCGTACTGATTCTCATCGGTGTCGTGGTGGTGCGGCTCGGCGAACCCGAGCAGACTCCGGCCGAACCGACACTCAGCGAACCGCACTGAAGAAGGCGCGGATATCGGCGATATGCGCCCGCCAGTTCGCGCAGGTAGTCGACCGGGACGCCACGCGCTCCCACGCTTTGCCGGGCAGCTGCGCCGACCAGCGGACATTACCCAGGCGCTCGTGCAGATCGGCCAGATCGGCCTGCGGGACATCGATGCGGAACGGGCGAATCTCGATCATTCCATCCTCCTGAAGTGGCGACTATTGGAGCCGAGAACCACGTTAGAAAGGATCTAGGACAATCCCGGTCCTACTTTTGCGCGATCATTGAGAACATGAACGACACTCCCGCCCGGCTGCTGCGACTGCTGTCCCTGCTGCAAACCCCGCGCGAATGGCCCGGGAGTGAACTCGCCGACCGGCTCGGGGTCAGCGATCGCACGGTGCGGCGGGATATCGACCGGCTACGCGAACTCGGCTACCCCGTCGAGGCGACGCTCGGGGTGACCGGCGGATATCGGCTGGCAGCCGGGGCCGCGCTACCACCGCTGGTACTCGACGACGAGGAGGCCGTGGCCATTGCCGTCGGACTGCGCGCGGCCGCCGGACAGGCCGTGGCCGGGATCGAAGAGGCTTCGGTGCGCGCGCTCGCCAAACTGGAACAGGTACTGCCGCACAAACTTCGACGGCGGGTGCGGGTAATCGGCGCTGCCACAGCCACATTCCGAGGCGACGGCCCCACCGCCGATCCGGAGGTGCTCGCCACACTCGCCGCCACCGTCACCAATACCGAACGCGTTCGCTTCGCCTATCGCGACGCGGCGGGCAATGAGACCCGGCGCAATATCGAACCCAACGGCCTGGCCACCCAGCATCGCCGCTGGTACCTGGTCGGATTCGATCTCGATCGAATGGCCTGGCGCAGCTTCCGCGTCGACCGCATCGAACGACCGCAACCCACCGGAGCCCGATTCACACCCCGCGAACTGCCCGCCACCGATGCCGCGACCTACGTCGCCGGAGCCCGCACCGATCGGGGGAGCAAGCTCTACCGCGTCGACATCACCATCCACGCACCGCTGTATCGGATCGCCGGACGCCTGGGCGAGGAGCCCGGCGAACTCGACGCCATCGACTCCAACACCTGCCGCCTACGCGGCGAACGCGACGATGCGCCGGAATGGCTTGCCAGCCAGCTCATTTCAATCGACGCCGAATTCGAGGTGCGCGACTCACCCGAATTGGAGCACCGGCTACGAGAGGCAGCGGCCCGCGTAACCCGCGCACTGTCCCACCCCCGCTGACGGTCAGCCGAGCCACGGAATCACCCTGTCCCCGAACAGCTGTGGCGAACGGCGCATATGCGACGAAGGGGTTCCCCTCCCCCACCACCCCCGGTACGTTTCTCGGCAAACATCGGGCTCCGCGCAGCCCGCAACGCTAGGGGCACCACCATGGTAAAAACCAAGACCATTGCGCCAGTGCTACTGAGCCTCACCGCCACTGTCGCGCTCACCGCGAGCGGCGCACTCACCGCCACCGCGACCGCCGAACCCGCACCGGCACCCGCGAATTCGACCCTCCAGCTCCAGGGCACCGACCACGGTGTCGGCTACCAGGTGGCACTCACCGACGACCACCGCGCCACCGTCAGCACCCTGCAGGCCGGCCGCTTCCTGGCCACCTGGGACGGTGAGGCGATCATCGCCACCGACGACGAGGGCCGCGTATTGGCAACGGTCCCACTGAAATACGACATCGCCGGCAAGTCCGTCGAATTCGCCCCCGCGATCGACACCGACAACAAACGACTCACCCTCACCCCGGTAACCCAATCCCCCACTCCCCTACGCGATATCGACGCCCAACAGCGCTTCTTCGACGTAGTCCAAGCCAATATGCCCACCGTCCTGACCGGCGCGGCGATCGGCGGAGCCATCGGCTTCCTGCTCGGCTTCCCCGCGGGCCTGTTCGTCTTCGACATCGTCACGGCCCCCATCGGCCTGGTGGTAGGCAGCATCGTCGGCGCGGCCATCGGCCTGCAACAGGGCGGCGGCCAGGAAGCGGTGAACGCCGCCCTCACCTACGCCGACACCCTCGTCCCCGGCGCCTCCCAAGCCATCCGCCCCGCCTTCGAGGCCCTCCCCGCCCCCCAACAACCCAACTGATCAACCCTTTTCACTCCAGGAAGGTAGCGGCCACCACCGCCATACTGTTGTCGGTGTAATACCAGTCGCCATTCATCGGCAAATCGAGCTGAAACTGCACGGCATGGCCGCTACCCGGCCCGGAGTTGATCGCCCACAACGTATTCGGCAACCCCGTGGCGGTACTGACACTCCCATCCGACCAGGTGAAGGTCGCCGACGTCAGCGTCCCGCCCCCATTCCACGGCAGCAGGGCATCGAACCTGCCCGAGCCGATGCCGGGCAACAGCGAACTCGAGCAATCCCACAGCTCCGCCGTCCGCCGCACACTCTGCCCCGCGCTCCCGGTCCCCGGCACCCGCTGCGCGGTCAGCACACTCCCCCGATAACACCCGCCGAGCCCGCTGTCCGGTGCCGCCGCCGCCCCCACCACAGCCGTCGATATCAGCAGCCCCGCACCACTCAGCAGAACCGCGACCGCACTCCGAAAAGCTCCCACGCCACCCCCTCCTGCAGAGGAATCACCAAGTGACTTCGGGCAACTCGATATCGATCAGGAACGGGCGATCGACCTTTACCCGCCCCCGGTGCACACCGGTCGGTGCGTAACCACCTTCAGGCAATAGCTCGAAGGTGTAGACGACCATGGTGTCGTTCTCGTTCTCAACGCGCCAGAAGCACTTGATGCCCGCCTCCGCGTACTGCAGTGGGCGCAGCTTGCGATCCTTCGTTTTCGTCCGAGGGGATACGACCTCCACCGCGAGGTGAACATCTTCCGGTTCGAAGATCAGGCTGTCGGACCGAACGACCGTGCGAGTTATCGCGAGCACATCGGGTTCGGGGACGCTTGCCCCAAGGTTGATGCCCTTCTCTGTGCCGATCACGAACTCGGCAGGTGCGACGGCCCGTAGCAGGTGCTTCAGAATGTCGACCGCCTCGTCATGCCAATGCGTGGCGGGAGCCATCATCACGACGTCACCGTCCAGCAGCTCGAAGCGGCCATCGACAACTTCTATCAGACGTGGCAGGTCCTCGGCGGTGAATCCGCCCGACGGCGGCATGGGCAGCGCCACCAGCCGAGTCACGATCGGCTCGTCTGGGTGCGGCGCGGCGGTCATATGAGCAGGGTAGCCCGTTGGCGAGTTCATTACTTGACAGTCCCCAGAGCCAATCCGATCCGAACGGATCACTACCGACTGGGAACTTGAACCCGAAACGCATTCGGCCCCCACTCCTCGGAAGGAGCGGGGGCCGAATGGTTTTGCCCTACTAGAGCTTTAGCGGTAGTCGCTGAAGCCGTAGTCGTCCAGCGGGACCGCGGCACCGGTGGTGGTGCCGAAGCCGTCGGGGCTGTAGTAGGTGTCGTCGTAGGACGGCACCGCGTACGCGGCCTGGCGGGCTTCCTCGGTGGGCTGAACCTGGATGTTGCGGTAACGGTTGATACCGGTACCGGCGGGGATCAGCTTACCGATGATCACGTTCTCCTTCAGGCCGATCAGCTTGTCGGAGCGGCAGTTGATCGCCGCGTCCGTCAAGACACGAGTCGTCTCCTGGAAGGAGGCCGCCGACAGCCACGAATCGGTGGCCAGCGACGCCTTGGTGATACCCATCAGGACCGGACGGCCGGAGGCCGGCTCGGCACCCTCGGACACCACGCGACGGTTCGAGTTCTCGAACTCGGCGCGCTCGACGAGCGAACCGGGCAGGAACTCGGTCGCACCCGAATCGATGATGGTCACACGACGCAGCATCTGACGGACGATGACCTCGATGTGCTTGTCGTGGATCGACACACCCTGCGAGCGGTAGACCTCCTGGACCTCGTGGACCAGGTGGATCTGCACCTGACGGGGGCCCATCACGCGCAGCACCTCGTGCGGATCCGCGGAGCCCTCCAGCAGCTGCTGGCCGACCTCCACATGATCGCCGTCGGCGAGCAGACGCTCGGAACCGTCCTCATGCTTGAACACGCGCAGACGCTGACGCTTCGAGAGCTTGTCGTACAGGACCTCGTCCGACCCGTCGTCCGGGATGATCGTGATCTTGTAGAAGCGATCGTCGTCCTCGAGCCGCACGCGACCCGAGACCTCCGCGATGGGCGCCTTGCCCTTGGGCACACGAGCCTCGAAAAGCTCCTGCACTCGGGGCAGACCACCCGTGATGTCGTCACCCGCGACACCACCCTGGTGGAAGGTACGCATGGTCAGCTGGGTACCCGGCTCACCGATGGACTGCGCCGCGACGATACCGACGGCCTCACCGATATCGACCAGCTTGCCGGTCGCCATCGAACGGCCGTAGCAGGTCGCACAGACGCCGGTGCCGGTGGTGCAGGTCAGCACGGAGCGGACCTTCACCTCGGTGATACCCGCGTCGAGCAGCGCCTCGAGGGCCGGGTCGCCGAGATCGTGACCCTTCTCGATGATGACATTGCCCTTGGCGTCGAGCGCGTCGGTCGCCAGCGTACGAGCGAAGGTGCTGGTCTCGACGTGCGCGTCCCGGATGAGCGAGCCGTCGGCCTGCTTCTCCGCGATCGGCACCACGATGCCACGCTCGGTGCCACAGTCGGTCTCGCGCACGATGACGTCCTGCGACACGTCCACCAGACGACGGGTCAGGTAACCCGAGTCGGCGGTACGAAGCGCGGTGTCGGCCAGACCCTTACGCGCACCGTGAGTGTTGATGAAGTACTCCAGAACCGTCAGACCCTCACGGAAGGAGGACTTGATCGGCTGCGGGATGAACTCACCCTTCGGGTTCGTCACCAGGCCCTTCATACCCGCGAGGGTACGAGTCTGGGTGAAGTTACCCGTGGCGCCCGAGTCGACGATCGTGATGATCGGGTTGTCGGCCGGGTAATGCGCACGCAGCGCCTTACCGACCTCTTCGGTCGCTTCCTGCCAGATCTTGACCAGGGCGTTGTTGCGCTCCTGGTGGTCCAAAGCACCACGCTGGTACTTCTTCTCGATCTGATCGGCCTGCGCGTCGTAACGCGCCATGATCTCCGCCTTCTCCGGCGGAACGAGCACGTCCGACATGGAGACGGTGACACCCGAGCGAGTCGCCCAGTAGAAGCCCGCGTCCTTCAGCTTGTCGACGGTCTGCGCCACGACAATCATCGGGTAACGCTCGGCGAGATCATTGATGATCGCCGCCTGACGCTTCTTCGGCATCGGCTCGTCGATGTACGCGTAATCAGCGGGCAGCAGCTCGTTGAAGACCACACGACCCAGGGTCGTCTTCGCGGTCCACGCGTCACCACGCTGCCAGCCGTCCGGGAACAGCTCGGCCTCGATGTCCTTCGGCGGACGCTGATTGGTCAGGCGGACCTTGATCAGCGAACGCACGGTGAGCTCACCGCGGTCGACGGCCATCTGCGCCTCCGCCGGCGAGGAGTACACGCCGAACTCGGCGGAATCCTTTGCGGCAGCCCGGTATTCACCCTTCGCACCCTCTTCGAGGCGAGTCAGGTAGAACAGGCCGGTCACCATATCCAGACGCGGCATGGCCAGCGGTCGACCCGAGGCGGGCGACAGGATGTTGTTCGAGGACAGCATCAGGATGCGAGCCTCGGCCTGCGCCTCCGCGGACAGCGGAAGGTGCACGGCCATCTGGTCACCGTCGAAGTCGGCGTTGAACGCCTCACACACGAGCGGGTGCAGCTGGATGGCCTTACCTTCGACCAGCAGCGGCTCGAAGGCCTGGATACCCAGGCGGTGCAGGGTGGGCGCACGGTTCAGCAGCACCGGGTGCTCGGCGATGACCTCTTCCAGGACATCCCACACCTGAGCGCGCTGACGCTCGACCATCCGCTTGGCGGACTTGATGTTCTGCGCGTGGTTCAGATCCACCAGACGCTTCATGACGAACGGCTTGAACAGCTCGAGCGCCATCAGCTTGGGCAGACCACACTGGTGCAGCTTGAGCTGCGGACCGACGACGATAACCGAACGACCGGAGTAGTCGACACGCTTACCGAGCAGGTTCTGACGGAAACGACCCTGCTTGCCCTTGAGCAGATCGCTCAGCGACTTCAGCGGGCGGTTACCCGGACCGGTGACCGGACGGCCACGACGACCGTTGTCGAACAGCGCGTCCACCGACTCCTGAAGCATGCGCTTCTCGTTGTTCACGATGATCTCCGGCGCACCCAGATCGATCAGTCGCTTCAAACGGTTGTTGCGGTTGATCACGCGGCGGTACAGATCGTTCAGGTCGGAGGTCGCGAAGCGGCCACCGTCGAGCTGAACCATCGGGCGCAGCTCCGGCGGGATCACCGGAACGGCGTCGAGAACCATGCCCATCGGCGAGTTGCCGTTGGTCTGGAACGCGGCGACGACCTTCAGACGCTTCAGCGCGCGAAGCTTCTTCTGGCCCTTACCGGTACGGATGATCTCGCGCAGGTTCTCGGCCTCGGCCGGGATGTCGAAGTTCTCCATCAGCTTCTGGATCGCTTCCGCGCCCATGGCACCGGTGAAGTACTCGCCGTAGCGGTCCTGCAGCTCGCGGTAGATGACCTCGTCGATGATCAGCTGCTTCACCGAAAGCTTGGTGAAGGTGGTCCAGATCTCGTCGAGACGGTCCAGCTCACGCTGGGCGCGGTCACGCAGCTGACGCATTTCGCGCTCGCCGCCGTCCTTGACCTTGCGGCGCACATCGGACTTGGCGCCCTCGGCCTCGAGCTCGGCGATATCCGCCTCGAGCTTCTGGGCGCGGGCCTCGAGATCGGCGTCGCGCTGGTCGGCGACGTTCTTCTTCTCGACCTCCATCTCGGCTTCGAGCGTGGAGAGTTCGTTGTGCCGCAGTTCCTCGTCAACGCCGACGATCACGTAGGCGGCGAAGTAGATGATCTTTTCCAGATCCTTCGGCGCCAGGTCGAGCAGGTAGCCCAGGCGTGAAGGCACGCCCTTGAAGTACCAGATGTGGGTAACCGGAGCGGCCAGTTCGATATGGCCCATCCGCTCACGACGCACCTTGGCGCGAGTCACCTCGACACCACAGCGCTCACAGATGATGCCCTTGAACCGGACCCGCTTGTACTTACCGCAGTAGCACTCCCAGTCCCGGGTGGGACCGAAGATCTTCTCGCAGAAGAGGCCGTCCTTCTCGGGCTTCAGCGTGCGGTAGTTGATGGTCTCCGGCTTCTTCACCTCGCCGAACGACCACTGGCGGATGTCTTCAGCGGTCGCCAGGCCGATCCGGAGTTCATCGAAGAAGTTGACGTCTAGCACGTAACTTCCTTTCCCCTGTTCGGGTTGAGTATGAGCAAAAGTCGCTAAATCCGTTGCCCGGGAAGGCTTTTCACATGCTGAGCGGCCTTCCCGGACCGATCGCTCTTACTGCGCCAGGTCGTCGACCGTCGCAGCCTCGTTGCGGGACAGGTTGATGCCCAGGTTCGCCGCGGCGCGCTCCAGGTCCTCGTCATCGCCATCGCGCATTTCGATCGCCGCACCGTCCGAGGACAGCACCTCGACGTTCAGGCACAGCGACTGGAGTTCCTTGAGCAGAACCTTGAACGACTCCGGAATACCCGGCTCCGGGATGTTCTCGCCCTTGACGATCGCCTCGTACACCTTGACGCGGCCGACGACATCGTCGGACTTGATGGTGAGCAGTTCCTGCAGGGTGTAGGCGGCGCCGTACGCCTGCATGGCCCAGCACTCCATTTCACCGAAGCGCTGACCACCGAACTGGGCCTTACCACCGAGGGGCTGCTGCGTGATCATCGAGTACGGACCCGTCGAACGCGCGTGGATCTTGTCGTCCACCAGGTGGTGCAGCTTCAGGATGTACATGTAGCCGACCGAGACCGGGTACGGGAACGGCTCGCCGGAGCGGCCGTCGAGCAGTACAGCCTTACCGTTGTCGTCGATCATCTTCTCGCCGTCGCGGTTCGGCAGGGTCGAACCGAGCAGGCCGGTCAACTCTTCCTCGCGCGCACCGTCGAAGACGGGGGTGGCGATATTGGTGTCGGCGGGCTGGCCGATCATCTCCTCGGGCAGGCGCTTGGCCCACTCGGGAGTGCCCTCGACCTGCCAGCCGGTCTTGGCGATGTAGCCCAGATGGGTCTCCAGCACCTGACCGATGTTCATACGACGCGGCACACCGTGCGTGTTCAGGATGATGTCGACCGGGGTGCCGTCCGGGAGGAACGGCATATCTTCCTGCGGAAGAATCTTGCCGATAACACCCTTGTTGCCGTGGCGACCGGCGAGCTTGTCGCCGTCCTGGATCTTGCGCTTCTGCGCGACGTACACGCGCACAAGCTCATTCACGCCCGGGGGCAGATCGTCGTCGTCGTCACGCGAGAACACGCGCACGCCGATGACCTTGCCGGACTCACCGTGCGGCACCTTGAGCGAGGTGTCGCGAACTTCGCGAGCCTTCTCACCGAAGATGGCGCGCAGCAGGCGCTCTTCGGGGGTCAGCTCGGTCTCGCCCTTCGGGGTGACCTTGCCGACCAGGATGTCGCCGTCACGAACCTCGGCGCCGATGCGGACGATGCCACGCTCGTCGAGATCGGCCAGGACCTCATCGGAGACGTTCGGGATATCCCGGGTGATCTCCTCCGCGCCCAGCTTGGTGTCGCGAGCATCGATTTCGTGCTCCTCGATGTGAATCGAGGTGAGCACGTCATCCTCCACGAGGCGCTGCGACAGGATGATCGCGTCCTCGTAGTTGTGGCCTTCCCACGGCATGATCGCCACGAGCAGGTTCTTGCCGAGCGCCATCTCACCGTTCTCGGTGCAGGGGCCGTCGGCGAGCACATGCCCGGCCTCCACGCGGGTGCCCTCGTCCACGATCGGACGCTGGTTCGCGCAGGTGCCCTGGTTGGAGCGCTCGAACTTGCGCATGCGGTACGAGCGGCGGGTGCCGTCGTCATGCATGACGGTGATGAAGTCGGCCGAAACCTCTTCCACCACACCGGCCTTCTGGTTCACGACCACATCACCGGCGTCGACGGCGGCGCGCAGCTCCATACCGGTGCCGACCAGCGGCGACTCGGAACGGATCAGCGGCACGGCCTGACGCTGCATGTTCGCGCCCATGAGGGCACGGTTGGCGTCGTCGTGCTCGAGGAACGGAATCATGGCGGTCGCGACCGAAACCATCTGGCGCGGCGAGACATCCATGTAGTCGACCGCGGAGGCGGCGACGTACTCCATCTCCTCGTTGCCGTGGCGGGCGAGGACGCGCTCCTCGAGGAAGTTGCCGTCCGCGTCGACCGGCGAGTTCGCCTGGGCGCGGATGTGGCGGTCTTCCTCGTCGGCGGTGAGGTACTTGACCTCATCGGTGACGCGGCCGTTCTCGACCTTGCGGTACGGGGTCTCGATGAAACCGAACGGGTTGACCCGCGCGTACACCGACAGCGAACCGATCAGGCCGATGTTCGGGCCTTCCGGGGTCTCGATCGGGCACATGCGGCCGTAGTGCGACGGGTGGACGTCACGAACTTCCAGGCCGGCGCGCTCACGGGACAGACCACCCGGGCCCAGCGCCGACAGACGACGCTTGTGGGTCAGACCCGAGAGCGGGTTGTTCTGGTCCATGAACTGCGACAGCTGCGAAGTTCCGAAGAACTCCTTGATCGCGGCCACGACGGGGCGGATGTTGATCAGGGTCTGCGGCGTGATGGCCTCGACGTCCTGAGTCGTCATACGCTCGCGCACAACGCGTTCCATACGGGAGAGACCGACCCGGATCTGGTTCTGGATCAGCTCGCCCACGGTGCGCAGACGACGGTTACCGAAGTGGTCGATGTCATCGACGTCGACGGGAACCTCGGCGCCGCCGGGGGCGGTCATCATGCGATCGCCCTGGTGCAGGCGCACCAGGTACTCGATCGTCGCGACGATGTCTTCCTTGGTCAGCGTCGAGCCGGTGACCGGCTGGTCCAGGTTCAGGCCCAGCTTCTTGTTGATCTTGTAGCGACCGACGCGCGCCAGGTCGTAGCGCTTCTCCTTGAAGAACAGGTTCTCCAGCAGGGTCTGCGCGGACTCCTTGGTCGGCGGCTCGCCCGGACGCAGCTTGCGGTAGATATCCAGCAGCGCCTCGTCCTGACCCGGAGTGCTGTCCTTCTCCAGGGTGGACATCATGATCTCGGAGAAGCCGAAGCGCTCCACGATCTCCTCGGCGGTCAGGCCGAGGGCCTTCAGCAGCACGGTGACCGGCTGCCGGCGCTTGCGGTCGATACGCACACCGACGGTGTCGCGCTTGTCGACATCGAACTCCAGCCACGCACCACGCGAGGGGATGACACGCACGGAGTGCAGCGTCTTCTCGGTGGACTTGTCGATGGAATCGTCGAAGTACACGCCCGGCGAACGAACCAGCTGCGAAACGACAACACGCTCGGTGCCATTGATGATGAACGTGCCCTTGTCGGTCATCATCGGGAAATCACCCATGAAGACCGTCTGAGACTTGATCTCACCGGTGTTGTTGTTGATGAACTCCGCGGTCACGAAGAGCGGCGCCGCGTAGGTCATGTCCTTGTCCTTGCACTCCTCGATGGAGGCCTTGACCTCTTCGAAGCGCGGGTCGGAGAAGGAGAGCGACATGGAACCGGAGAAGTCCTCGATCGGCGAAAGCTCTTCGAGCACCTCCTCGAGCCCACCGAAGGGGTTGACGTCGCCTCGGGCGACTGCCTTTTCCCGCCAATCCGGTGAACCGATCAGCCAGGCGAACGAGTCGGTTTGTAGATCGAGAAGACCCGGAACCTCGAGGGGCTCACGAATCTTCGCGAAAGACACCCGCTTCGGGGCTCCGGGAATACCGGCCTTGGTCTGGGTGGAGACTGCCAAGATGCGTCCTTCCAGCACCTCACGCGCGTCGCGTGGTGGTCCGCGACCGTCGCTTGTCTGCTACGAATTCCGCTGGTTACAACCCGAACGAAACCCGAACAGCAAACAGCGGAAGTAACACCGGAAGGTGGAACTTTCGTCGATGCGATCGAGGTATGGACAGGAGGCAGCCAGCGCAACGTCCAAAACTACACCCAAACCTACGGGGGTGTCAAAGTACCACCCGTGGTGAACCCCGGAGGGCTAACGCGCCGAAGCGTGTCGCGGTGGTGATCACACCGCATCGCTACGGGTGAAGACCGCGTCGCGGGCCGAATCGAACACCGCACGGCGGTGAGATCGGGTACCGCTGAGCGAGGCTGTCACACCATCTGCCGACCGGGCTCGGTGTCCGCTGGCTGCGTTCCTCGAGCACCCTGCCGGCGTCTGATTCCCCTGTGACAGCCGCCGCTGTTGTGAATAGCGTGACGGGTCGGACGAAACTCGTCAAGTGGCGCGAGAAGTTGACAAACCGCGAGATCCCCTGCCCCAGTACAAGATCACCCGGCGACGTCGCGCAATGAGTGCCCGGAGAACGCCGCAGGCCCCGAAAATCGGGGCCTGCGGTCGGGAATGTCCCGGGGGACGGCGGGTCGGATCAGCGGTCGGCGATCTCCGAGGCCAGCCATTTGCCGCCCACCTTCTGCATGTGCAGCACGATCGGACCGGCCGCCAGCGGCTGCGGCTTACCGTCCTTGATGGCGGCGATACTCAGGTTGACCAGCAGTTCCGCCCGATCGCCGGTGAGCAGCGTCACGCCGATGGGGTCGGCGGTGGCCTTGGTGTCGGTCTGGGTCTGCTTGATCGCGTCGATGCCGGTGTCGAGCAGTTTGTCCTTGTCGAACTCTTCGAGCATCTTGCCGGTCATGACCGCGCGGGCGGTATCGCGGAACTTGTCGATGTCCTTGGCGTTGTAGCCGTAGATCGTGGTCAGCGCGTCGCGGGCGGCGGCCTTCACCTGATCGGTGGTGGCGTTGTCCACATAGGCCTTGTTGCCGTCGTCCACACCGGGGCGCACCGCGCCGACGATGGCCAGGGCGGCCAGCAGCACCGCCGCGGTGCCGCAGATGATCGCGACCCGC
Source organism: Nocardia sp. NBC_01503 (assembly GCF_036327755.1). Classification (NCBI taxonomy): domain Bacteria; kingdom Bacillati; phylum Actinomycetota; class Actinomycetes; order Mycobacteriales; family Nocardiaceae; genus Nocardia; species Nocardia sp. NBC_01503. Next base: position 3,248,759 of record NZ_CP109596.1, on the reverse strand, counting down.
CAGGTGCGCCAGAAATCGCCGGGACGGGCCGCCGGGCGCTTGGACCGCTCGGGCTGGTTCTTCGACAGGCTGGGGCCGCGCTGGGCCCCGGTGCGGGCGGTGCCACGGGCGCCGGTGTCACGCTTGGAACCCGTTGCGCCGCGCGATGATTCGGTCTCGCGCAGATCGGCGGCGGTGGTGCGGGCGCCGCTGCTGCGCTGGGCCGCCGGGCGGCGCTTGGAGCTGACGCGATTGACGGGGCGTCGATTTGCCATGATCGCGGTCTCCTAGTTACCCGGCTGCGGTGCGGGCTGCGTGGTCGGGTCGGCGGGGGCCTGCTGGGCCGGGGCGGCGCTGCCGATGGTGACCGGATCGGCCACCTGCTGCACCTGATCGGCTTTCCACACCCCGTCCTTCAGCACCACATCCAGCGACCAGGTGTAGCGCAGGCGACTGGCGGGCTTGCCCGCACCCGATTCGGTCACCTCCAGGACCACCAGGGCGCCGGCCTGATCGCGCTCGGAGTTGAGCTCGGTGATCGCGCCGCCGACGACCTTCGAGGTGGTGTTCACATTCGAGTCGGTGGCGGTCTTCTTGATCTGCGCGTCGTTCTTGGTGGAGGCGTCCAGCAGGTCGCCGGTCATCGAGGAGCGGGCCAGGGCCAGCGAACCGTCGATATCGCTCAGGTTCATCGAGGTGATGTTGATGGCGGCTTGCTGGGCCGCAGCCAGGGCGGCGTCACGGGCCTCGGCGCGCGGTTTGTCGCGCATGAGTCCGCCGACGATCCAGCTGCCGCCGAACCAGGCCGCGGCGACCGCGGCCACGACCAGTAGGGCGATCGAGGCGATGGTGACGATCTGCCGCGGAGTGCTCACCGGCGCGGCCGAACCGGCCCCGGACGGATCGGAACTCGTTGCGGCAGCGGCAGATTCGCGAGCCTTGCGGACCTTTGCGGGTGCGTCGCCGGATTTGCCGAGCGCCACCGTATCGGCGGAATCGGCGGTGGCCGTATCGCCGGACTCGTCGAGGACGACGGGATCGGCCGGTGCCTCCGGCGCGGAGTCAGCTGGGGAGCTCGACTCCAGGGTGGTCTCGTCCACCGGTTCGCCGACCGGCTCGTCGAGGGCCTCACCCTGGTTGCTGTCCTTTTGCTGGCTCACGCCGCCACCATACTTTCCTCTCCGCGCCGAACCACGTCGGCTGTGCGCATTACCACGCCGGAAGCGTGCGCCATCGGGGTTCGACGGCGCACGGAACCGTGCTCGATGGGACGCGCTGCCGAGTTCCGGCGGGGCGCGTCACCGCTTGGTGGTCACGCCCATGAGCGTGGCCAACTGATTGGCGACCGGATTCAGATTGAGCTTCTCCGGGTCGTACTTGGGCTTGTCGTCCCACGGCTGGGCGACGCTGGGGTCGGCCAGTTCGGCGCGCGCGCCACCGCGGACGGCGGACTCACTGCCTTGCGGCGCAATGCATTTCGCCTCGGTGTTGAACGGGAAGTCGTCGCGCGAATCATCGAAATTCGGGTTCTGCGCCTTCATCTGGTCGATGATGGCCTGCGTACCCTCGTAACCGATGGTGCACGGCGGCGGATTGTTGGTCTCGAGCACCAGTCCGAAGTGGGTGGTGCCGTCACCGGGTGCGGTCGCCGATGCGCCGATGGACAGCAGCGGCAGCATCTGCAGCACCGGTCCGAGCGCGTAGAACTTGGGCGAGATGGTCAGCAGCAGGGTGCGCAGATTGGTCAGGTCCTGGGTCAGGGCCGGACCGCTCTCCTGCAGCAGCTTCTGCAGCTGATCGCCCGCGCTGGTGCTGGTGCCGATGAGCCGCCGGATATCCGGATCGCTCGAGCGCAGCTGCTCGGTGAGCTTGTCCAGACCGTCGCTGAAGTTCAGGATGGCCGGGCCCTGCTCGGATTGGGTGGCGAGCACTCCGCGCGCCTCGCGGATCAGCGCGATGGTCTGCGGCAGGTTCTCCACACCGGTGGTGGTGAACTTGTTGAGCGAGTCCACCAGCACCTTGAGGTCATTGCCCTTGCCGTCGAAGGCTTTACCCAATTCGGTGACGGCGGTGCTGAGCGCCGCCAGGTCGGTGGTCTGGGCGAAGTGGTCGACGCTGGCGAGCAGGGTCTCCACCGGCAGCGGCAGTACCGCACCGGTGATGATCGAGCCGTCCTTCAGGTAGGGCGCGCCATTGTTGGTGGGCTGCAGATCCACATACTGCTCGCCGATGGCGGAGCGGTCGGCGATGATCGCCTTGGCGCTGGCGGGGACCTTCGGCTTACCCGAGTCCATCTCCAGGGTGATGACCACGCCGTCGGGGGTGATGTCGAGATCGCCGACCCGGCCGACGGGGACACCGCGGTAGGTGACCTCCGCGCCCTTGGACAGGTTGCCGGTGCCCGCCGCCTGCTTATCGGTGTCGTCGATCTGCAGGGTGACCTTGTAGAGCCCGAAGCCGAGCATATTGTTCAGCCGCACGTACTTCGCGCCGACGAAGGCGACACCGAGCACGGCGATGATCACGAACAGGATCAGCTGATTACGTACCAGACGGCTCATCGCGGACCCACTCCCAGCTGTTGCAGGATCGATCCCAGCGGATCGTTGGGCAGCGCGACCGCGGGCATCACGGTGGGCGGCAGCGGCAGCAGTGAGACGGTGGGCCAGCCACCGCGCGGACCGTTGCCGTTGTAGTACGGGTTGGTCGGGTCCACGTTCACCTGTCGCCCCTGCGGCGGGATGTACACCGGATCCGGTTTGCCCACACCGAGATTCGACAGCAGGGTGCCGACCTCGAGGTCCACCGACAGCCAGGTGTTGACCTGACCGCCGAAGGCGGACTTGATCGCCTCGTCCGGGAACGGGTAGGTCGGGATGAGCGGGAACGCGGTCACCAGATCGCCCGCGGACTTACCGAGCTCCTGCAGCGTGGGCCGCAACGAGCTGAGATCGGTGATCAGATTGTCCTTGGAGTGATCCAGCACGTCGAAACCGGCCTGGCCCACCCGATCCAGCTGGGTGAGCAGCGCGATCAGTTGTGGCCGTTGCTCATTGAGGATCTTGACGCCCTGCGGCAGCTCATCGAGGATCTTGCCGATCTGCTCGGTCTGCCGGCCGACCCGGGTGGAGAGCGTATCGAGCCCGTCCAGCGCCCGGGTGATGTCGTCGACCTGCTTGTTCAGCCCGTCGATGAGGGTATTGGCCTGCTCCAGCAGTGAGCGCACCTTGCCGTCGCGACCGTCGAGGGCCTTGTTCAGCTCCACCACGATGGGCTGCAACTGCGCCACGCCACCGCCGTTGAGCAGCAGTGAGAGTGCGCCGAGCACCTGCTCCACCTCGGTGGCGGTGCGGGTGTTCTCGACCTTGATGGTCGAGCCGTCCTTCAGCCGCGCCGGATCGGGATTGTTTGCGGGAGCGGACAATTCGACGAATTTCTCGCCGAGCAGATTGGACTGCTTGACCTCCGCGCGAGCATTGGCGGGCAGGTTCACATCCGAGTTCACCACGGCCTTGATGCTGGCGGTCCAGCCGTCCGGGGCGAGTTCGATCTTGTCGACCCGGCCCACGGCCACACCGTCGACCTTCACGGTCGACTGCGGTACCAGATCCAGCACATCGGAGAAGCGGATATCCAGATGCATCGGATGGTCACCGACGCTCGGACCACCGGGCAGCGGCACGCTGAACGCGCCATTGCCACCGCAGCCCGCGGCCACCACGGTCACCGTGCCGAGCGCGGCGGCCACGGCAGCGGTGCGAAAACGCTTGCGGCTCATCGCTGTCCACCCTCCTGCTGTGACGGCGGCTGCTGATCGGACGGCACACCGGGCACCGTGCCGGGCACCACATTGCGCTGCTCGTTATCCGCGCCGAGGATGCCGAACGGCAGCACCAGCGACGGCGTCTTCACACCGGCGGTGAGCTGATCGGTGATCGTGGTGCAGTTGTCCAGAATCGGCTTGAGCTGACGCGAGATGGCATCGAACTTGGGATCACCCGGCCGCAGTTTGCCCAGATCCAGCATCTTGCAGATCACCCCGAACGGGTTCTGCAGATCGGTGAAGTTGGGCCGCATATCCAGGGTGCCGGTCTCACCGTTGTGGACATTGATCAGATTGCTCAGCGCGGTCGGAATCAGCGGCAGCGCCTTGGCCAGATCATCGCGCTGATCGGCGAGGGTCTTGGTGAGCGAGGTCAGCGCATCGGCGTTGTTCTGCACCAGTTCCCGATTGTTGTCCACGAATCGGGCCACATCGCCGAGCGCGACCGAGAGCAGATTGAGCGCGTCACCGAGATCGCGGCGCTCATCGGAGAGGAAGCCGGCCAGCGACGACAGCTGCGAATTGAAGGTGCGCACCTGCGCGTCGTTATCGCCGAGCATCTGCACGAACACCTGCAGGTTCTTCACGGTATCGAAGATGTCGGTCCGTGAATCCGACAGCGCCGCAGCGGCTTTGGAAAGCTGCGTGAAGCTGTTGGCGAGCGCGTCGCCATTGCCCGCGAGGTTCTGCGCGGCGGTGCGAGCGAGCTCGTTCACCGCGCCGTCCTTGTTCGCGCCGTTGGGGCCGAGGGCATCGGAGAGTTCGGTGATGCTCTTGTACAGCCGGTCCACCTCGACCGGGGTGGCGGTGCGGTCCTTGGGGATGGTCGCATTGCGCGCCATCTTGGGTCCGCCCTTGTACGCGGGCGCGAGCTGGATGTACCGGTCCGAGACCACCGAGGGGGTGATCTGCGCGGCCTTGGCATCGGCGGGTACGTCGTATTTGCGGTCGACGTTCAGCACGACCTTGACCTGTTCGCCCTCCGGCGTCACCGAGGCGACCTTGCCGACGGGCACGCCGAGGATGCGGACGTCCGAACCCTCGTAGATGCCGACGGACTTGTCGAAGTAGGCGGTGATGGTGGTGGTGTTGAGCTTGTCCAGCCCCCACCAGGCCAGTCCGGCTGCGAGCACGGCCAGCACCGCGACTCCGGCGATGACCTTGCTCTTGGCACTGGACGCCTTCAGGGCGGTCAGCGGATTCGACATTGCTAGCCTCCCATCTTTCGGATCGGCGCCCGGTCACCCGGCACATCGGGCAGGGCGGGCGGGATCAGGTTGGTGATCACCGCGTCGAACCAGCGGCCGGTGCCGAGCACATTCGCGTACAGCCCGTAGAACGGGGCCGCCAGCGTCAGCGTCTTGGAGATATCGGCCTGGTGGGCGTTGAGCAAGTCGATGGTCTTGTTGAGGTTGGTCAGCGCGGGGCCGATCTGCTCCTCGTTGTCGTGCACCAGCGCGGTCAGCTCCGCCGCAATGGTTTTCGCGCCGGTGAGCAACTGCGCGATGGACTGCTGGCGCACATTCAGCTCGGCGAGCAGCTGTCCGCCATTGCCGATCAGCCGCTCGAACTCGGCATTGCGATCGGCGAGCACCTGGGTGGTCTTCTTGGTCGCGCCGAACAGCTTCTTGAGCTGATCGTCGCGCTTGGCCAGGGTCTCCGAGAGCCGGGCGACACCGTCGATGGAACCGCGGATATCAGCCGGCGTGCCGGAGAAGGCCTCCGAGAGCACCCGGAAGCTCTGCGCCAGCTGATCGGTCTTGGTGTCCTCGATATCGGCGGCGGCATCGCTGAACGCGTCCACCACGTCGTACGGGGAGACCGTGCGGGACAACGGAATATCCTTGGCCGGATCCGCCGCATCGGAGCCCTTGGGGTCCAGCGCCAGATACTTCTGCCCGAGCAGCGTCTTGATCTGGATGGACGCGGTGGTCTCATTGCCGATCCAGGCGTCCTGGGTGCGGAAGTCCACCAACACCCGGTCGCCGGCCAGGCGCACATCCTGCACCGAACCGACCTTCACACCGGCGATGCGAACCTCATTGCCCTTCTTCAGCCCGGCGGCCTCGGAGAATTCGGCGGTGTACTTCGTCCCCGCGCCCAGAATCGGCAATTTGTCCAGGCTGAACGCGGACATGGTCACCAACAGCACCAAGACCAGGCCCAGTCCGCCCATGAACGCCGGACTGCGCTTACCGAGCACTACCCGATCGTCCATCAGCGGCCTCCCTTCCCATGGCAGCGCGGAGCCGGATTCGTATAGATCGGCTGATTGACGGTCGGCATGTTCTGAATCGCCGCGGGCAGATTCAGCTGCGGCGCGTCGGCCGTACCCGGCCCGGCCACAATGTCGATACCGCACAGATAGAACTGGAACCAGGAGCCGTAGCTCGCGGCCCGACCCAATTTGTCCATCTTGATCGGCAGATTCGTCAGACCCTCGTTGACCTCGTCGGAGCGATCGTTGAGCGTGCCGGTCAACTGGTTCAGACCCGCGATCGCGCCCTGCAGATTCGGCCGCACCGGCACCAGCAGATCGGCGGTGGCCGAGGCCAGATTGCCCAGCGAGGTGACCGCGGAGCCGATGGTGCCGCGCTCGGCGTTCAAACCGGTGACCAGCGCCTCGGTATTGACGATCAGCTGATCCAACTGGCCGTCGTGCTCATTCACCGCGGCCAGAATGGCATTGAGATTGGTGATCACCGAACCGATGACGGCATCCTTGTCGGCGATTTTGTTGGTCAGCGCGGCGGTATTGGCGACCAGATCGGTGATGGTGCCCTTCTCGCCCTGGAACACCTGAATGATGTTGTAGGACAGCTTGTTCACATCATCCGGGGTGAGCGTCTGGAACAGCGGCCGGAAACCGTTGAACAGCTCGGTCAGATTCAGCGCGGGCTTGGTGCGCTCGAGCGGAATCGTCGCGCCCTTGTTGAGCTTGCGACCCTGCTCCCCCGCACCCTGCTCCAGCGCGATGTACCGCTGTCCCACCAGGTTCCGGTACTTGATCGCCGCGGTGGTGGAGGCGGGCAGCCAATTGCGGTCGGTGACCTCGAACTCCACATTCGCCAGCCGCTTGTCGACAATGGACACCTTGGTCACCTTGCCGACGCGCACACCCGCGATACGCACCTCGTCACCCGGATTCAACGACGTCACATCGGTGAACCGGGCATTGAACTTGGTACCGCCGCCACCGTAATTGGCGATGGTCAGCGCCAGCACGCCGGTGGCGAAGACCGTCACCAGAATGAAGACGATCAGTTTGGTCAGCGTGCCGCCGAGACCGCGCAGCAGATCCCTCATCGAATGCTCACCTCGCTGCCGCGGAAGGCCGGGGCCGCGATGCGCGACATCCAGCTGGGCACCTGGTCCGGCGAGACGCCATTGGCCGCACCGTAGATCGAGTTCAGGGTCTGCTGCTCCTGCGGAGAACCGGCGGTGGTCGGCGCGTGCGGGCCGAAAACCTTGTACTGCGGGGACGGCATGATCCCGATGTTCTGATCACCCGGGGTCCGGCTGGGCACCTGGTAGGAGCCGTCATTGGCGGAGCCGTCGGTGTACTGGCCCGGATCCACGGTCAGCGGATACTCCGGAATGCACAGCGCGCCACGGGGATCGAACCAGCGCGGCTCATCCTGATTGGGCACATAGCGGCCGCGCGGATTGACGATCTCCACCGTCACGCGCGAACCGGGCAGATCGGTGCCCTTACCGAACAGCTCGTCGATGCGCGGCTTCATCTGCGCGAAGTTCTTCAGCGCACAGGTGTAGCCGGGCGAGAACCTGGCCAGCGCCTCCAACGCGGGCCGCGAATCCGCCGCCACATCGATGATGTTGTCGCGGTTGGCGACCAGGAAGTCCGCCAGATCCGAGGAGCTGGGGGTCAAAGTGGCCAGCATCTGATCGATATCCGGGCGCTTCTGCACGATGGTCGCATTGGTGGTGCGCAGATTGTCCAGCGCGTCCACCAATTGCGGTGCGGCATCGGAGTACACCGTCGCCACATCGGCGAAGCTCTTCAAATCCTCCTGCAGCGTGGGCAATTCGGTATTCACCTGGGTGAAGATGTCGTCCAGGCGATCGATGGTCTTGCCCAGCTCCGCACCCTGACCCTGCAACGCCTGCGAGATCGCACCGAGCGTGGAGGCCAGGTACTGCGGCGGCAGCGCCTGCAGCAGCGGCAGCAGATGATCCAGCAGCTGGCTCACCTCGATGGCATGGCCGCTGGTGTCCTGGTGCAGGGTCATCCCCGCGGTGAGGAATTTGCCGTCCGGCTGCTCCGGCCACACCAGATCCACATAGCGCTCACCGAAGAGGGTTTTGGGCAACAGGCGCGCGGTCACATTGGCCGGAATCTTGCCGGCCTTGGCCGGATCCAGCGCCAGGTCCAGCGTCACCTGATGGCCGTCGTACGAACTCGACCGCACCTCACCGACATTCACGCCGCGGACCTTCACATCGGCATTGCGGGTCAGCGCATTGCCGACGGTATCGGTCAGCAGATTCACCCGCACGGTATCGACGAACTGCTTGTTGTAAATGGCGATCGTCGACCACAGGAACAGCGCCACCACCAGGAAGAACAGCAACCCCATGGTCCGCTTGCGCAGCTTCTCGGTCCGACGCCAGAACAGCACCCGCTCTGGATTGCTCATGCTCCACCCATCCGGCATGCACGGGGGCCTTGCGTGGTTACGCAAGCTGCCGCCTCCAGGCCCTGACCGTTCATCCCGCCACCCGCACCGTCGTGGTCGTGCCCCAAATGGCAAGGCTGAGGAAGAAATCGAGCACATTGATCAGCACGATGGCCGCACGCACCGCACGCCCCACCGCCACACCCACGCCCGCCGGACCACCGCTGGCATTGAAGCCGTAGTAGCAGTGCACCAGGATGATCACGAACGCGAAGACGAGCACCTTCAGGAATGAATAGATGACATCTTCGGGTGGCAGGAACAACTGGAAGTAGTGGTCATACGAACCACTGGATTGCCCGTTGAAATAGATACTGATCAACCGCGACGCCACATAGGTGCCGAGCAGACCGACGATATACAGCGGAATGACCGCCACGAAGCCCGCGATCACACGAGTGGTCACCAGGAACGGCACACCGGGCACCGCCATCACCTCGAGCGCGTCGATCTCCTCGGAGATGCGCATGGCGCCCAATTGCGCGGTGAAACCACAACCGACCGTCGCCGAAAGCGCAAGCGCCGCAACCAGGGGCGCGAGCTCACGGGTATTGATGTACCCGGTCAGGAAGCCGGTGAGCACGCCCGAACCGAGCGAATCCAGGGCCTTGAAACCCTGCAGACCCACGACCACACCGACCGACGCCGACATGAAGACGATGACACCGATGGTGCCGCCGATAACCGCCAGCGCACCCGAACCGAAGGTCACCTCGGCCAGCAGCCGCATGACCTCCTTGCGGTAATGCACGACGGTCTTCGGAATCGAGGAGACGGCCCGGGTGTAGAACGACATCTGATCGCCCGCGCGGTCGACCAGGTTCACGGGCGCTTTGAGCGCACCGGTCATCCGGCGCGCCCCCCGCTGAAATGCGTTGGTGCGCTGCGAAACAACCATGGATCACGCGCCCTTGGCCGGGACGACCTGAAGGTAAATCAGGGTCAGCACCAGGTTCAGGAAGAACAACACCAGGAACGTGATAACCACGGACTGGTTCACGGCGTCACCTACTCCTTTCGGGCCCCCCTTGGGATGCAGACCCTTGTAGGCGGCGATGACGCCTGCGACGAGTCCGAAGATCAGGGCCTTGATCTCGCCGATCCAGAGGTCGGGCAGCTGAGCGAGCGCGGAGAACGAAGCCAGGTAGGCGCCGGGCGTACCGCCCTGCAGACCCACGTTGAAGAAGTAGCCGCCGCAGATGCCGACGACCGCCACCAGACCGTTGAGCAGCAGCGCGACCAGCATCATGCCGAGTACGCGCGGAACCACCAGGCGCTGAATGGGATCGATGCCCAGCACCTCCATGGCGTCGATCTCCTCGCGAATGGTGCGCGAGCCGAGATCGGCGGCCACGGCGGAGCCGGCGGCGCCGGCGATGATCAGGGCGGTGACCACGGGAGCGGCTTGCTGCACGGTAGCGAGCACGCTGGTGGCACCGGTGAAAGCCTCCGCGCCGAGCTGCTTGATGAGCGAGCCGGTCTGCAGGGCGACCACCGCGCCGAACGGGATTGCCACCAGGGCGGCGGGGAGGATCGAGACACTCGCGATGAACCACGACTGCTCGATGAACTCCCGCCACTGGAAAGGCCGACGGAAAGTCTTGCGCATGACATCCAACAGCAGCGCAAAAATGTTGCCGGCCTGGGCAAGACCCGACTCGACCGGGGTGCGCAGCCGCGTCAGGGTTTGATTCACGGGCGGTATGTTACCCGTTAGTCAGGTTCTGTCGAACCGTGGTGTCATACCCGCCCGTGTAGGCGGGCATCACCTGTGTGTCGGCATCGCCGTTCTCCTCCATGGAGTGGCGAATCGCCTCCTGCGCGGCGGGCGGCAGGGTGTGCAGAATCTGGCGCACCCGCTCACGACGGCGACCCACGGCGGCACGCACGGGCATACCCGGCTGCGCCTTCATCTGCGGGATGATGCCCTCGACCTCTTCCGCGCCACCGGCGTGGTGACCGGCGTCGAACATGGCCTGCTCGCGGGCCATCTGCGATTCGTCCTTCTCCTCGGACATACCGATCGGGCCCTGCATACGGCCGTTGAGGAACTGCTTCACCACCGGCTCGTCCGAGGTCAGCAGCACCTCGCGGGGGCCGAACATGACCAGGTTGCGGCGGAACAGCATGCCGATGTTGTCCGGCACGGTACGCGCCAGGTTGATGTTGTGCGTGACGATCAGAATCGTCGCGTCGATCTGCGCGTTGATATCGATCAACAGCTGCGAGAGATAGGTCGTACGAACGGGATCCAGACCGGAGTCCGGCTCGTCGACGAGGATGATCTGCGGGTCCAGCACCAGGGCGCGGGCCAGTCCGGCGCGCTTACGCATACCACCGGAGATCTCACCCGGGAGCTTGCCCTCCGCACCGAGCAGACCGGTCAGCTCGAGCTTCTCCATGACGATCTTCTTGATATCGGATTCGCTCTTCTTCGTGTGCTCACGAAGCGGGAACGCGACATTGTCGAAGAGGTTCATCGAGCCGAAGAGCGCGCCGTCCTGGAACAGGACGCCGAACAGCTTGCGAATCTCGTACAGCTCCTTGTTGGAGCAGGTGGTGATATCGGTGCCATCGATGTAGATGGAGCCGCGCTCGGGGCGCAGCAGACCGATCAGCGACTTCAGGAAGACCGACTTACCGGTACCGGAGGGACCGAGCAACGCGCTGACTTCCCCCGACGGCAGCGTCAGCGAGACGTCCTGCCAAATCCGTTGCGAACCGAACGACTTGGTAATGCCTTCGGTCCTGACCTCGACGCCCACGCGTACCTCCACAATTCTCCGACGAGCGCCCCACTGCGGCGCACCACGAATTTTTCAATGCGCGGTGTGGCGCATCACAGTAGGTCCGGTCACTGTATCGCATAAGCCCCGTCTCGGACACCGAGACCTGACCGGTCAGTAACGAAACATTTCATTCCGGCCGATCACAACGCAATTACAAGGAGAGAAATACACGAAAAGGGCGGTCCCCCAACGGGAACCGCCCTTTCACAGACGTGCTAGACGCCCGACAAGAATTACTTGACGGAGATCTTGGCGCCGGCCTCTTCGAGCTTGGCCTTGGCGGCCTCGGCGGCCTCCTTGTTGACCTTCTCCAGGATGGCCTTCGGGGCGCTCTCGACGAGGTCCTTGGCTTCCTTCAGGCCCAGGCCGGAGACGATCTCGCGAACGACCTTGATGACCTGGATCTTCTTGTCGCCGGCCGACTCGATGATGACATCGAACTCGTCCTGCTCTTCGGCAGCCTCGGCCGGGGCAGCGCCACCGGCGACCGCGACGGCGACGGGGGCAGCGGCGGTGACCTCGAACTTGTCCTCGAACGCCTTCACGAACTCGGAGAGCTCGAGCAGGGTCATGGAACCGAAGGTTTCGAGCAGCTCGTCAACGTTAGCCATTGATGTTTCCTTTCGATGGGTTCATCACCGCGCGAGCGGCGACGAATAGGTTTGGGGTGGTGACTTATTCGGCGTCGGCCGCGGGAGCCTCGGCGGCGGGAGCGGCAGCGCCACCCTCGTTCGCCTTCTTCTCCTCGAGGGCCGCGAACAGACGAGCAAGCTGGTTGCCGGGGGCTGCGAACAGCCCGGCAGCCTTGGACAGGTTGCCCTTCATGGCGCCGGCCAGCTTGGCCAGCAGGACCTCGCGGGACTCCAGGTCGGCGATCCGCTCAACTTCGGCAACGGACAGCGCGACGCCGTCCATGTAGCCGCCCTTGATGATCAGCGCCTTGTTGTCCTTGGCGAAAGCCTTGAGCGCCTTCGCGGCTTCGACCGGCTCACCCTTGATGAAGGTGATAGCGGTCGGACCGACGAACAAGTCATCCAGGCCTTCGACGCCAGCTTCGGCAGCGGCGCGCTTGACCAGGGTGTTCTTGGCGACGGAGTAGGTGGCGTCCGCGCCGAGCGCACGACGCAGCTCGGTGATCTTGCCGACCGACAGTCCACGGTATTCCGTGACAACGGTGGCGGTCGAACCCTTGAACTGCTCCGTGATCTCCGCAACCGCGGTGACCTTTTCGGGTTTTGCCATACTTCGCCTCCTCTCTGGATGGTCGGTTCGTATATGAACTACCGACTTCCGCCAGGGGCCAGCGATAAAGCAAACGCCCCGCGGACGCAGAGTGGTCCCGGGGCGTGAAAGAAACACAAGGCGAGTGACTCGCAGTGGTTTCCCCTACCTCGGCTCTCCCTGCGTGGGCCGCCAGCAGTAACGCTGGACCTTCGACTGCCCGGGGGCAGCAACCAACGGTCTTCGGTAGAACGATGTGGGGTGATCACCGAACGTGCCGGCGACCGTGGACCAGCATAGCGGACGTGCATCTATCCACCAAAACGGGCCCTACGGCTCGATGCGATCGATCGTCTCGACCTTGCTGATTCCCTTGTCGAACGAGGCGATACGCGCTCCGGGAGCTGCCTCGGCGAGCGCGACCAGATAGGCATCCGCAAACGAAAGACGATAGTGCTCGTAGACATCAATGGCTCGAATGAGCAGGGCTGGATCGTCCGTAGCGATATTCCTGGAACTCACCAGCACTCGCGCGAGCGCCGCGACCTGGGGGCGGGCGACCTGATAGACGCTCTGCAATACATAGACCGTCTCGGCCAAGATCAGATCCGGCAGGTGCAGCGAATCCGCTTGCGCGAGAAAGGCTGTGGCTCTTCGGCCCATCTCAGGTGGCTCCTGGGTGAGATGCCGGATCAGCACATTCGTATCCAAGAAGACCGTCACGGCTCGCCCGCCCGCCATTGCTCCGCCCAAGCCGCTTCGCGAATCTCCTCCCAGGACTTGCCGCGGACCGCGGGTGGCACTGGGACGCTACCGGCCAATTCGAGTAGGTCCGGAGTACGGGCCAGCACCACGACCTGCCCCTCGACTCGGAACAGCACATTGTCACCGGCACTCAGATCGAGTGCGTCGCGGATCGCCTTGGGCACAGTTAGCTGGCCCTTCGAAGTCATACGAGCTACAGCGTCCATGACAACTCCTTACTTCGCCCAAAAAGTAAGGATATCGCACGCCCTGCGGGAAAGCGAAGGGCCGGTACAGGTTTCCCTGTACCGGCCCTAGGTCGCGATGCGGTATTTCGTAAGGATCGGGGTAACTCCTGGGGCACCCCCAGAATGGTTTCCCCACCTGACTGTTACTACGCGTGCGCTAGTCCGCACGGCTCTCAGCCGTGCGCCGAAGTCGCGGAGAGGCGGATCAGTCTTCTTCGGCGAAGTTGCGGGTGCGGTTCACGTCCACCGGGATGCCCGGTCCGGTGTTCGTCGAGAACGTCACCTTCTTGAGGTAGCGGCCCTTCGCGGTGGAGGGCTTGACGCGCAGGATCTCGTCGAGAGCGGCGCCGTAGTTCTCCGCCAGCTTCTTGTCGTCGAAGGACGCCTTGCCGATGACGAAGTGCAGGTTGGCCTGCTTGTCGACGCGGAAGTTGATCTTGCCGCCCTTGATGTCGTTGACGGCCTTGGTCACATCGGGGGTGACGGTGCCGGTCTTCGGGTTCGGCATCAGGCCACGCGGGCCCAGCACGCGAGCGATACGACCGACCTTGGCCATCTGATCCGGGGTGGCGATCGCGGCGTCGAAGTCCAGCCAACCGCCCTGGATGCGCTCGATCAGGTCCTCGGCGCCAACGGCGTCCGCACCGGCGGCCTCGGCCTCGGTGGCCTTGTCGCCGACCGCGAACACGATGACGCGGGCGGTCTTACCGGTGCCGTGCGGCAGGTTGACGGTGCCACGGACCATCTGATCGGCCTTGCGGGGATCGACGCCCAGACGGACGGCGACCTCAACGGTGGCGTCGGTCTTGGTGGTGGCGGTCTCCTTCGCGAGCCGCACAGCGGCCAGCGGGGCGTAGAACGCCGACTTGTCGACCTTGGCGGCCGCCTCGAGATAAGCCTTGCTTCGTTTTGCCATGTTGTTCTGTCCTGTTCGTAAGTTCAGACGTGGTTTGCGGGCCTGGCCGGCCCTCCCACGGGAGTTGCAGCCGAGTGGCTACTCCGATCATTTCGAGCGACCTACAAGCAGTCGCTACGACGTGACGGTGATACCCATCGAGCGAGCGGTACCGGCGATGATCTTGGCGGCCTGGTCGATATCGTTGGCGTTCAGATCTTCGGCCTTGGTCTTGGCGATCTCACGGATCTGATCCATGGTGACCTGCGCGACCTTGTTGCGGTGCGGCTCGGCGGAGCCCTTCTGCACACCGGCGGCCTTGAGCAGCAGCTGCGAGGCAGGCGGGGTCTTCAGCTTGAAATCGAAAGAACGATCTTCGTAGACCGTGATCTCGACCGGGATGATGTTCCCGCGCTGCGACTCGGTCGCGGCGTTGTAAGCCTTGCAGAACTCCATGATGTTCACGCCGTGCTGACCCAGCGCGGGACCAACGGGCGGAGCCGGATTGGCCGCACCGGCCTTGATCTGGAGCTTGATAAGCCCAGAGACCTTCTTCTTCTTCGGGGGCATCTTTCTTCCTTGGTTAGGTTCTTGCGGTTTGCAAGTCTGATCAGATCTTGGCGACCTGAGTGAACGCCAGCTCGACCGGGGTCTCGCGACCGAAGATCGATACGAGCACCTTGAGCTTCTGCTGCTCGGCATTGATTTCGGAAATGCTGGCCGGAAGGGTGGCGAAGGGGCCATCCATGACGGTGACCGACTCGCCGACCTCGAAGTCCACATCGATGGTGGGCTTGATGATCGGGGTCTCGCCCGAGGTCTCGCCGGAGCCGGAAGCGGCTGCCGCGGTGGGCTTCTGCTGCTTGGCGGCCGGGACCAGGAACTTCACCACATCATCGATGGACAGCGGGGACGGGCGCGAGGTCGCGCCGACGAAACCGGTCACACCGGGGGTATTGCGGACCGCGCCCCAGGACTCGTCGTTCAGCTCCATGCGGACCAGGATGTAACCCGGCAGCACCTTGCGATTGACGTTCTTGCGCTGGCCGTTCTTGATCTCGGTGACCTCTTCGGTCGGTACCTCGACCTGGAAGATGAAGTCCTCGAGACCGAGGTTCTGCACGCGGGTCTCGAGATTGGTCTTCACCTTGTTCTCGTAACCGGCATAGGAGTGGATCACGTACCAGTCGCCGGGGGCGCGACGCAGCGCGGCCTTCATCTCGGCTACCGGATCGGCGGGCTCGGCATCGACGGGAGCGGCCAGCTCATCGGCGGTCGGCTCATCGGCGGTCGAGTCGTCAGCGGCTTCCTCCGCGTCGGCGGGGTCCTCAAATTCCTCGACGTCGGTGGTTTCCTCCACCAGATCGTCGACCTGGAATTCGTCGGTTGTGCCGTTCTCCGGGGTGCTCACTGGGGCACTCGCTTCCTTGTCGTCACGTAATCCTCTGCGCGCCGGGGCTTACCCAGGCGGATGGTCCCGTCCCCCGCCTCTGCTCGGGGAGCGGTTACCGGCGCCGACGGTCAGCTAGCCGAACAACCAGCTGACACCCTTGATGAACGCCACATCCAACCCGCTGATGAACGCGATCATGAAGATCACGAACACCAGAACAACGCTCGTATAGGTGACCATCTGCTTGCGGTTGGGCCAGATGACCTTGCGCAGTTCCGCGATTACTTCTTTGAGGAACTTCACCAGGCGCTTGAACGGATTGCCCGCACCGCCACCGGCCTTGCCGGACTTCTTGTTCGCCTTGGCCGTTGACGCAGGACGATCGATCGTCGCTACATTCGTCGCCGCCGACGCATTTCGACGCCGGGCGGAACGCTTGCCGCTCGGACGAGCCACTGCGGCGGTGTCATCGCCATCTTCGTGGCGAGTATCCCGCTCGTCGCTCACGTCGATCCTTCCTCGTCGCTGTACTGACCGTTTCGAGCGACCCGCAAGCGATCGCTACGCGTGCAGGGGCGACAGGACTTGAACCTGCAACCTGCGGTTTTGGAGACCGCTGCTCTGCCAATTGAGCTACGCCCCTTCGGTTGGACGTCTGTTGCTCGTCCGACCACAGTATCTCTTCAGTTGTACTACGGGGTCGTCGCGCTATGCCTTTACATACATGCGCGCCGCTCCTCGGAGCAGCGCGCATCGGCTGGTGACCCCAGATAACCGAGTCTACGGTATCTCACGCAGCAATCGCCAATCGGGGGTCACCGGTCGAATCAGGCCAATTGGACGGTCGCGGTGGCGCGGCCGAAGATCTTGCGGCCCTCCGATTTCGCCACGATGGCGACCACGGCGGTGCGGTTCTCCGCATCGATCGACTTCACCTTGCCGGTGTATTCGATCTCCGCGGCCTTGTCCACGGGCACGTACACCGGACTGGTGAAGCGCACGTTGTACTCCTTCACCGCACCCGGATCGCCGAGCCAGGAGGTGACGAAGCCGCCGCCCAGACCCATGGTCAGCATGCCGTGCGCCACCACGTTCTCCAGGCCGACGAGCTTGACGACCTCATCGCTCCAGTGGATCGGATTCGCATCGCCGGAGACACCGGCGTAGTTGACCAGATCGCCGCGGGTGAGCCGCACCACGCGGGTGGGAAGCAGATCTCCGACGGCCACATCCTCGAAGCGGATGGCGTGCTTGCTCGGGGTGATCTTGCCGCTGCCGGGCAGGGTCACCGGCACCGGCTGCGGTTCGAGATCCGCGACCTGCAGGGTGCGCGGCTTGTGATCCGGGGTCTCCTCCGGGCCGACGCCGTGCATCAGCACATTGCGCACCGCGTCACCGACGTTGGGGTCGATATCACCGCCGCTGCGGCCGATGAGGGTGGTGTAGGTGGTGAGCACCAGCTCGTCGTTCTGATCGACCACATCGTTCTTGGTGACGATGATGTCGCCGCCGAACGCCTGCCGGAACGAGTGCAGGTACACGATGCAGGTGAGCTGGTCACCGGCCTTGATGGGCCGGTGGAACTCCAGGATCTGATCGGTCTGCATGATCTGGCTCAGGTCGTAGCCGGTGACGATCTGCTCGAAGAGCTTGCGCTGGGCCAGGATTCCGACCAGGGAGATGAAGCTGAGCGGGGCCACGAGGCCGTCGTAGCCGTACTCCTGAGCGACATCCTCATCCCAGTGCACCGGGTGGTAGTCCTGCACGGCGCGGGCGTATTCACGCACCTTCTCGCGACCGACCTCGTAGTAGTCCTCCACCCGGTAGTGGTGGCCGACCATGGCGGCGGCGTGGGCGGCAGGATCGAAAGCCTCACCCTGGGTGACCGTTTCGGTGTCGGTATTACTGACCATCTCGGCAGTATCGCTGACCAATTCGATCTCGGTGTTGATTGTCACGGCAGAGAGTCACCTATCTGATCCCTTTTCCGGGGACCGGCAGAGCGCTGAACCACCGCTATATACACCAAGTGCCGGACCGGGCGCCACTGTTCTCTGGTAGGGAGAACGTAGTGACGAGCCGATCCGGCACTTCTTCCACGCGGTAGAACGCGCGGGGTTAAGTTAGCGAGACTCGCGGTGGGCCCGGTGGGTACCGCAGTTCGGGCAGAACTTCTTGAGTTCCAGACGATCCGGGTCGTTACGCCGGTTCTTCTTGGTGATGTAGTTACGGTGCTTGCACTGCTCGCAGGCCAAGGTGATCTTTGGCCGGATATCAGTGGACTTCGCGGCCACGATGCGCCCTCTTTCCGGTAAGCCTGATGTGGTTAATCAGTATGGGTAGCGATGGCCGGACTTGAACCGGCGACACAACGATTATGAGTCGTTTGCTCTACCAACTGAGCTACACCGCCATGCGAGGATTCGCGGCGGCGATAGCCCGGTCCATCGATCTGGATGCCGAGTCGGTCACCACCGGCAATCCGGCGAGCCCCCTAACGGAATCGAACCGTTGACCTTTTCCTTACCATGGAAACGCTCTGCCGACTGAGCTAAGGGGGCATGTCTGCTTTGCTCCGGTCTTTCGAACCGGGCGCTGAAGACTTGAACGAGGTTACACAACATCTCACCCACTCTCCAAACCGTGTGGTCAGAAGAGGTTTTCACACCGTTTCGAGTGGGTACTCCCCTCCCAAGGCCGTATGGCGGTCGACAACGGCGTCGACCGCACCCGGCCGGGTCACACAGAATGCACGAAACCCCCCGAGACATCGTCTCGGGGGGTTTCGCGGTGGCAGATGTAGGATTCGAACCTACGTAGGCTTTCGCCGACGGATTTACAGTCCGCTCCCATTGGCCGCTCGGGCAATCTGCCTGGGTACGCCTTGCAGCGCGGTGACGAGAATACATCGAACACCCGCCCCGATTGCAAACCGGCTGGAAAACGCGGTGCCGGACGGACTACCTTCGGCGAGGCAACCCTCAATTTTCCGATCTCGGACAGGAGCACAAGCGTGGCCGATTCGTCGTTCGATGTCGTCAGCAAGGTCGACCGTCAGGAGGTGGACAACGCGCTGAACATCGCGGCCAAAGAGCTGGCCACCCGCTACGACTTCCGCGGTACGGGCGCCAGCATCGAATGGTCGGGCGAGGAGAAGATCATCCTCACCGCCGACTCCGAGGACCGGGTCAAGGCCGCGCTGGATGTCTTCAAGGAGAAGCTGATCCGCCGCGATATCTCGCTCAAGGCGTTCGACGCGGGCGATCCGGCGGCCTCCGGCAAGGTGTACAAAATCACAGGCGAGCTGATTCAGGGCATCAGCACCGAGCAGGCGAAGAAGATCGCCAAGAAGATCCGCGATGACGGGCCCAAGGGCGTCAAGGCGCAGATCCAGGGCGAGGAGCTGCGGGTCAGCAGCAAGAGCCGCGACGATCTGCAGGCGGTGCAGTCACTGCTGCGCAATGGGGACTTCGAGGTCGCCCTGCAGTTCGTGAACTACCGGTAATACCAGCGGAATCCGCGGGGGCTGGTCCGCTTCCCGAAAGGTCCGGGCGAAACCAGCCCCGTCATCCCGGCGCGTTTTGGCCGGGATCCACACCGTCAGCGCAAGTACCGCAGGGTGTGGATCCCGGCCGAAAGCATGCCGGGACGACGGATCAGTACTCGCGTGGGCCCGTGGTGGGGCCGCTGGTGCCGCCCGCCATCGCTTCGAGGCGGGCGATGCGATCCGCCATGGGCGGGTGGGTGGAGAACCAGCGCGCCATTTTGTCGCCGGCGCGGAACGGGTTGGCGATCATCATGTGTGACTGTGCGGTCAGCTGCGGCTCCGGAGGCAGCGGGGCGGCTTGCACCCCGCGTTCGAGCTTGCGGAGCGCTGACGCCAAAGCCAGGGGGTCGCCCGTGAGGGCTGCGCCGTCCTCGTCGGCTTGATATTCGCGCGAACGTGAGACCGCGAGTTTGATGAGCGAGGCCGCGATCGGTCCCAGCAGTGAAACCAGCAGGATGCCAATGACATTCGGCCCCTCGCCGTCGCGATTGCCACCGAAGGCGCTGGCGAAGAAGGCCAGGTTGGCCAGGCCGGAGATGACCGAGGCGAGCGCGCCCGCGACCGAGGAGATCAGGATGTCGCGGTTGTAGACATGGGAGAGTTCATGACCCAGCACCGCGCGTAGTTCGCGCTCGTCCAGGATCTGCAGAATGCCGGTGGTGCAGCAGACCGCCGCATGCCGCGGATTGCGGCCGGTGGCGAAGGCATTGGGCGCGTTGGTGGGGCTGATGTACAGCCGCGGCATGGGTTGCCTTGCGGCGGTGGCCAATTCGCGCACGATGCGATACATGATCGGTGCTTCGAGTTCGGTCACCGGTTGGGCGTGCATGGCCTTCAACGCGAGTTTGTCGCTGTTGAAGTACGCGTAGGCGTTCATGCCCACGGCCAGCAGAATCGACAGGATCAGGATGGTCGGACTGCGGAACATGGCTCCGGCGAACACGATCAGCGCCGACATGCCGACCAGCAGTCCGAAGGTCTTCACACCATTGGCGTACCCGTGCGAATGCAACTGTCCCGCCTCTCCGCGTCTTCAGGCCTGCCACTTACGTGCCGCGAGACTCAGTTCCAGGACTCACGCCGGGTGCCCGGCCTGTTTGGGCGTACCCGAGGAGTTACCGCACCTCACGAAATCAGTTGTCACTTTGCGTAACAGCTGGTCAACGCCTCGGGTAGGCCAGAAGTTCCCGCTAACCGACCCGTTCGATGGTGTAACGAACCAGCCGCTCCAGGGCCTCGTTGGCCGGACCGCCGGGCAGGGCGGAGAGTTCGGCGTGCGCGATATCGGCGTAGCCCTGCAGTTTCTCCTTGGCCAGCACCATGCCGCGTGAGCGGGAGAGCAGGTCAAGGGCCTCCTCGACCTCGGCGTCGGTCTCCAGCGGGCGGGCCAGCAGTTTGCGCAGGCGGTCACCCTCGGAGCCCTCGTCCCGCAGGGCGTACAGCACGGGCAGGGTGTGCACGCCCTCGCGCAGATCGGTGCCCGGGGTCTTGCCGGACTGCTCGGACACCGAGGAGATGTCGATGATGTCGTCGGAGATCTGGAAGGCGGTGCCGACCGCGTCGCCGAGTCGGGCCAGACGCTCCACGTGTTCGAGGTCAGCGCCGGAGAAGGTGCCGCCGAAACGACCCGAGGCGGCGATGAGCGAACCGGTCTTCTCCCAGACCACGCGCAGGTAGTGCTCGACCGGGTCCTGGGAGTTGCGGGCGCCGATGGTCTCGCGCATCTGCCCGGTGACCAGTTCGGCGAAGGTTTCGGCGATGATGCGCACCGCGTCCGGGCCGAGCGTGGAGACCAGGCGGGAGGCGTGCGCGAAGAGGTAGTCGCCGGCCAGGATGGCGACACTGTTACCCCAGCGCGAGTTCACACTGGGCGCACCGCGGCGGATCGGGGCCTCATCCATGACATCGTCGTGGTAGAGGGTGGCCAGGTGTACGAGTTCGACCACCGTCCCCGCGATGATCAGGTCCGGACTGTCCGGATCAGGGCCGAGCTGACCGGTGAGAATGGTGAACAGCGGCCGGAATCGCTTACCGCCCGCCTTGGCCAGATGCAGCGCCGCCTCCTGCAGGAAATCCTCCCCGTCGGACAGCTCGGTGATCAGCAGGTCCTCGACCTCGACCAGGCCCTTACGCACTGTTACCGCGAGCTCGGGATCGCCGAGATCCACCCCTGCCACCACCGTGCTCTCATCGCTCACAGCCGATGCGCTCATTTCATCTCCCAGTGCCGCGTCCGACCCCACGCCAAAGAACCTAGCGTGTGGGCTCTGTTCCTTCTGCCTCCGCTCCGCTCCGGCGGGTTCGCGGCCCTGTAAGCTCACTTCTTCCCTCCCTCCGCTCCTCCGCCTCGCTCCCCCGCTCCACTCGGTCCAGAAGTGAGCCGGGCCGCGAACAACCGGCGGAATCCAGCAAAATGTGGGCTTCGGCACAGTGTCCGTGGGTTTCTTCCCCCGGCCTGGGGTCCAGCCTGCCGCAACTCGTGGTCTCCGTCGACAGCTGTTCCGCCGGGCTGCAAGTATTAGGGCCATGGGTTCAGCGGAAATCGCGCCGGAGCAGGGGCACTCGTCGGATGTTCTGCCAGCGCATGCCGATGTGCTGGTGGTGGGCGCCGGACCGGCGGGTTCGGCCGCCGCGGCATGGGCGGCACAGGCGGGGCGCGATGTGCTGCTCACCGATTCGGCGGTCTTCCCGCGCGATAAGACCTGTGGTGACGGGCTGACGCCGCGCGCCACCGCGGAGCTGGAGCATCTGGGGCTCGGCGACTGGGTGCGCGCGCATACGGTCAATCACGGCCTGCGCATGGCCGGGTTCGGGCGTGAGGCGCTGCTGCCGTGGCCCAAGGGGTCGTTCCCGGTGTACGGAAGCGCCGTTCCGCGAACCGAACTCGACGACAAGCTGCGCGATACCGCGGTGAAGTTCGGTGCCCGCATGGTCGAGGGCGCGAAGGTGGTGGAGGTGGCGCGGGACGGGGATCGGGTCACCGGGGTCACCGTCAAGACCGAGGGCGGGCTGCGCGCGGTCTCGTGCAAGGTGCTGATCGTCGCCGACGGCGTGCGGTCGCCGGTGGGAAAGCTGTTGGGGCGCACCTGGCATCGCGAGTACGCGTACGGGACCGCGGCGCGCGCGTACATCAAGTCCGAGCGGCATGACGATCCGTGGATCACCTCGCATCTGGAATTGCGGGACGGCGACAATGAATTGGTGCCGGGCTACGGGTGGGTGTTCCCGCTCGGCAATGGCGAGGTCAATATCGGGGTCGGTTCACTGGCGACCGAGCGGCGACCCTCGCATATCTCGCTGAAACCGCTGCTGCAGCACTATGTCTCGCTGCGCCGGGAAGAGTGGGGTTTCGAGGGTGAGGCGCGCGCGGTCGCTTCGGCACTGCTGCCCATGGGTGGTGCGGTATCGAATGTGGCCGGGCGCAATTGGGCGCTGGTCGGCGATGCGGCGGGCTGCGTGAATCCGTTGAACGGTGAGGGCATCGACTACGGACTCGAAGGCGGACATATGCTTTCGGGCCTGCTGGACGCACCGGATCTGACCCGTATCTGGCCCGAGCTGCTGCGTGAGCGGTACGGCCGCACCTATTCGGTGGCGCGGCGGCTGGCGGCGCTGGCCACGCATCCGCGGGCGGTGCCGTTCGGCGGTCCGCCGGTGATGCGGTCGCAGTTGTTGCAGCGCACGGCCGTTCGGGTGATGGGCAATCTGGTGACCGATGAGGATCTGGATCTGACCGCCCGACTGTGGCGGGGTGCGGGGCGCGCGTCGATGCGATTCGACAAACTGCAGCCGTTCGCGTGACGCCCCGGCCGGTTCCCGAGGAGCTGCTTCCGCAGCTGCGGCGGGCCCGGGATCTGGCCGACCGGAATTACGCGGAGCCGCTGGATCTGGCGGCGCTGGCGGCGGCCGCGGGGGTGTCGAAGTATCACTTCCTGCGCTGTTTCGCCGCGACCTACGGTAAGACGCCCGCGCTGTATCTGGCCGAGCGCCGGATCGAGCGGGCCCAGGATCTGTTGCGCGCCACCAATATCACCGTCACCGAGGCGTGCATGATGGTCGGCTACAGCAGTCTGGGTTCGTTCAGTCGTAAGTTCACCGAGCTGGTGGGGATGTCGCCCTCGGAGTATCAGGCCAAGTTCGCCGCCGAGGGCGCTCCCCATATTCCGGGCTGCTACATCTTCATGCACGGTCTCTCGGATCGGAAACCGCCGCTGTAGCAGCCCTTTTCACGGCTACTGCGGTGGCAGGACGTGAATGCCGGTCTTATCGGTCGACAGTGCCAGTGAGCTGATGTACTGGATTTCACCCTCCGGTCCGGGGACCGGGGAGGCGATCATGTCCGGGCGTTCGAAGTCCATACCGGTGATGTGGCAGGTGAGCGTCGCACCGGAGGGGTTGCCGTGTTCGTCGAACATGGGCGCGGCGATGCCGTCGTCGGTGCGGCGCAGGTAGTACTTGCCCTTGGTGAGAATCGCGGTGAGCGGAGTGGCCACGAAGGACACGATGACCGCGATGATCGGCGAGTAGGGCTTCAAGGTCTCACCGAAGAGTCCGAAGAAGGTCATGATCGACAGCACGGCCGAGAGTCCGAAGCCGACCAGGCCGACCGGGTTGTAGTCGTAGAGCATGCCGCGCCGGAACTCCGGCTGCTTGGGCGAGATCTTCAACAGGTACTTGTTGACCGCGATATCGGTTGCGACGGTGACGATCCAGGCGATACCGCAGTTGGCGTAGAAGCCGAGAATATTGTTCAGGAAGTCGAACATATCGGCTTCCATGAGAATCAGCGCGATGAGCAGATTCAGGCCCAGGAAGACCAGGCGGCCCGGATAGTTCTTGGTGATGCGGGTGAAGGAGTTGGTCCAGGCCAGCGAACCCGAATAGGCGTTGGTGACATTGATTTTGATCTGGCTGATGACCACCAGCACCACGGCCAGGGTCATGGCGAGCCAGGCGGGCATCATGTCTCGGTAGATCTCCAGGAACTGGTGCACGGGCTGATTCGCGATATCTTGCGCGCCGGGCAGATTCGCGATCAGGTACACCGCGAGGAACAGACCCACCACCTGCTTGACCGCGCCGAACAGCACCCAGCCGGGGCCTGCCAGCAGCATCCAGCCCCACCAACCGCGCTTGTTCTCCGGGGTTTTGGGCGGCATGAAGCGCAGGTAGTCGATCTGTTCGGCGATCTGCGCGATGAGCGAGAGGCAGACGCCCGCGGCGAGCAGCGCACCGGTCAGGCTCACGCCCTGGCCGTCCTTACCGCCGTAGGACAGGAAGGTGCCGACCGAATCCGGGTGCCGCACCAGCAGGAACGCGAACGGCAGCACCATCAGGATGAGCCAGAGCGGGGTGGTCCACACCTGCAGTTTGGTGAGTGTCTTCATGCCGTAGATGACCAGCGGGAAGATCAGCAGTGTGGAGGCCAGATAGCCGAGCGGAAGTGGTACGTGCAGGCCGAGTTTCAGGCCCTGCGCCATGATCGAGCCCTCGAGCGCGAAGAAGATGAAGGTGAAGGACGCGAACACCACATTGGTGACGATCGAGCCCTTGTAGCCGAAACCGCTGCCGCGGGTGATCAGGTCCAGATCGATGTTGTAGCGCGCGGCGTAGTAGGCCAGCGGGAATCCGGTCAGCATGATGACGATGGCGAAGAGGCCGATGCCCAGCAGTGCGTTTCCGGTGCCGTTGGCGATGCCGATATTGGCGCCGATGGAGAAGTCGGCCAGATAGGCGATGCCGCCGAGCGCCGAGACGCCGACGACGGCCGGACTCCAGGTGCGGTAACTGCGCGGGGCGAAGCGGAGGGTGTAATCCTCCAGCGTCTCCTTGGTTGCCGCGACGGAGTTCGCCGCGCGGGTATCGACTTCGACCACCAGTACTCCCTTGATCCGGCTCGTAGCGAGCTGTTTCCGAGATCAAGACTTGTGGGCGTATGTAGAGGTGGCTTTGCCGAACAGTTTCCCGCGGGTTACGTCACACTCACCGTCGTGGACGCGCGGTACGGACTGGATGCGGTGCGCTATCGGCTGGCGAACCGGGCGCGCGACACCGCAATTTCGGAGAAGCGCGGCGGGCGGCCGGGTCCATAGCCTGATGCCATGACAACGATTACGAACGTTTCCCTCGCCACCGTCTACGTAACCGATCAGACCGCGTCCAAGCGGTGGTACATCGACAAGCTCGGTTTCGTGGAGGTCAGCGATATCACCATGGGCGACAACGGTTTTCGCTGGGTGACGGTGGCGCATCCGGATCATCTGGAGCTGGAGGTCACGCTCATGATTCCGGGGCCGCCGCTGGATGAGAATCTGGCCGGGGCGATCCGCCGGTCGCTGGCCAACGGCACGCACGGCGCGCTGGGATTGCGAACCGAGAACTGCCAGAAGACCTTCGAGGAGCTCACCGCCAAGGGTGTGGAGTTCGTCCAGCCGCCGTCCGAGCGCCCCTACGGCGTGGAGGCGATCATTCGCGATAACTCTGGCAATTGGCTGGTGCTGACCGAACCGCGCGAATTCGACCCCGGTCGCGCGTAGCGCTCCCACCCGACTTGGCCGCGCCCGCAAGAGCACGACCAAGTCGGATGAGCCCAATGTTCGCGGCCCGGCTCGGTTCTGGAGCGAGGGAGCGCAGCGACTGAGTGGAGGAGTGAAGAACCGAGCCTAAAAGGGCCGCGAACCCGCCCGGAGCGGAGCGCAGGGCAAATTAGACACTTGCGAACCAGGCCTCGACGGACTTGCGCTCGCTGTTCATCACCTTCTCCAGCAGGTTCTCCACCAGCGGCTCGATCGCGCCACCTACCAGGGGAACCTTGACGGCGACGGTGCCCGCGGCCTCGATCTCGGAACCCTCGGCGGTGGGCCGCAATTCGAAGGTGCCCTCCATCTCGGTGGTGATGCCGCCGGAAGCGCCCTGGAAGGCGCCCTTGGCGGTATCGCCCTCGAGTGCGCCCCAGGTGTCGGTGCGCTCGAGCATGAGGTCGCTCTTGAGAACCTTCTTGACCAGGCCGGGAATCTTGTCTTCTGGTGCTTTTTCGGTCATATGAATGCGAATGGTGCCGGGGCCGTCGGGATGCGACAGCTCCAGTGTTGCGGTGGTGGCGTCCGCGAAGCGGGCGTTCCACATCTCGTCGTTGGTCAGTGCCCGGTGAAGCTCTTCTACCGGAACGCTGTACTGCACGGTGAAGCTGAATTTACGGGACATGGCGGCAACCGTAGTCCAGTCATGGAATAGCCTGGTGAAGTGTCGGAAACCAGCCAGTCTGTCAGCCGGGCTCAGCACTTCCGTCGGGCTCGGATGACGATCGCCACCTTCGCCTGTGCGATCAGTGTCCTCGCGCTGCTGCTGGTGCTGGCGGCTTGGCGCGATGATCACCTCATCAGCTCGGATATGGGCGTGACCAGCGCCGAAGTACTGTCGGCGGGCACCTTGCGGTCGGCGGTCACCTTCGTGACACCCGATGGGGAGACACATAACCCGAAGGTCGGCGTGCTGTATCCGACCAAGCTCACCCAGGGTGAGCGCATCAATGTCGAGTACCGGCGCGGCGATCCGGACCTGGTTCGGGTGGCGGGTCGCGATGCGCGTGTCGCGGTCGTCCCCGCACTGTCGGTGATCCTGGTGGCGTGGCTGGTCGCGATCCCGGTGCTGTGGCTGCTGGGTTCGCCGCCGAAGGGGTGGTTCGGCGCGGCTCGGAGGCGATGGTCGAGGTCGCGCGTCGCGGGCTAATGTGCGGGTGTGGCGAATACAGAGCGGGAATTGGTTCGGGCCTCGTTGGACAAGCAGCCGCATGAGGTTGCCTCCATGTTCGACGGTGTCGCGAAGCGGTACGACCTCACCAATACGCTGATTTCGGTCGGTCAGGACCGCTACTGGCGCTGGGCGACGCGGAAAGCATTGGCGCTGCGGCCCGGTGAGCGGGTACTCGATCTGGCGGCCGGGACCGGGGTCTCCACGCTCGAGCTCTCCAAGTCCGGGGCGTGGTGTGTGGCCGCCGATTTCTCGCAGGGCATGCTGGCCGCGGGCCGCTTCCGCAGGGTGCCGATGGTCGCGGGCGATGCCATGGCGCTGCCGTTCGCTGACGAATCCTTCGACGCGGTCACCATCTCTTACGGGCTGCGCAATGTCGCCGATCCGGATCTGGCGCTGCGTGAGATGCTGCGCGTCACCAAGCCGGGCGGCCGGCTGGTGGTGGCCGAGTTCTCGACCCCGACCTTCGCACCCTTCCGAACCATCTACATGGAGTACCTGATGAAGGCGCTCCCGGCGGTGGCGAAGAAGGTCTCGAGCAATCCCGACGCCTATGTATATCTGGCCGAATCGATTCGGGCCTGGCCGACGCAGTCGCAGCTGGCCTTGCGCATTGCCGATGCGGGCTGGTCGCAGGTGAAGTGGCGCAATCTCTCCGGTGGCGCGGTGGCCCTGCATCGTGGCTACAAACTGGGCTGACCAGCCTTTCGGGTGTCCTTCCTCACAACATTCGCGCACCTCACGGCGGCCGTGAACGGTTGTGAGGTGGATTGTCACCTGGCGATAACCTTCGGTAAATCCGGCGCAATCGGGGATGACGAAGATCGGAGTCATGCCTGATTCCAGCGCTACCCCGCCGAGCATTCGAACCGCGTGCTCATACTGCGGAGTGGGCTGCGGTATCACCGTGCGGACCGAGACCGATACCGCGGGCGCGCGGGTTATCGCGAAGGTGAGCGGCGACAAGCTGCATCCGGTGAATGCCGGGCGACTCTGCACCAAGGGCGCCACGCACGCCGAGCTGATGCGGGCTCGGGGTCGGATGGAGTCCGCCCACCGGCGTCCCGAGCGCGGACAGCCACCGGTACCGCTGCCGGTCGACGAGGCGGTGCTGGAGGCGGCGCGGCGGCTGCGCGCGATTCTCGACGAGCACGGGCCCGATTCGATCGCCATGTACGTCTCCGGGCAGATGTCCATCGAAGCCCAGTATCTGGCAACGAAATTGGCCAAGGGGCACCTGCGCACCGTGCATATGGAGGCGAATTCGCGGCTGTGCATGGCCAGTGCGGCCACCGGATACAAACAGTCGCTGGGTGCGGACGGACCGCCCGGATCGTATGACGATGTCGATCACGCCGACCTGTTCTTCGCCATCGGCGCGAATATGGCCGACTGCCATCCGATTCTGTTCCTGCGCATGGCCGAGCGGCTCAAGGCGGGCGCGAAGCTCATCGTGGTGGATCCGCGGCGCACCGATACCGCCGCGCGCGCGGATCTGTTCCTGCAGATCAAGCCGGGTACGGATCTGGCGCTGCTGAACGGGCTGCTGTACCTGCTGGTCGAGAACGGCGCCATCGACGCGGAATTCATCGCCGAGCACACCGAGGGCTGGGAGTCGATGCCGGAGTTCCTGGCCGACTACTCCCCCGATCTGGTCGCGCAATTGACCGGGGTCCCGGAGGCCGATATTCGCACCGCCGCCGAATGGATCGGCGCGGCCGGTGCGTGGATGTCGCTGTGGACCATGGGCGTGAATCAATCCACGCACGGCACCTGGACCAGCAATGCCATCATCAATCTGCATCTCGCGACGGGGGCGATCTGCCGCACCGGGTCCGGGCCGTTCTCGCTGACCGGGCAGCCCAATGCCATGGGCGGGCGCGAAATGGGTTATATGGGACCGGGATTGCCCGGTCAGCGCAGCCTGCTCGCGCCCGCCGATCGCGAATTCGTGGAGAAGGCTTGGGGATTGGAGCCCGGGACTATTCGCACCGAGGCCGGGCCGGGGACCGTGGACATGTTCCGCGGGCTCGCGGACGGCAGTATCAAGGCGTGCTGGATCATCTGCAGCAATCCCGTTGCCTCCATGGCCAATCGGCGCAATGTGATCGCCGGGCTGGAGGCGGCGGAGCTGGTGATCGCACAGGATGTGTACACCGATACCGCCACCAATGCCTACGCCGATCTGCTGCTGCCCGCCACGCTCTGGGCGGAATCCGATGCGGTGATGGTGAATTCGGAGCGCAACCTGACCCTGCTGCGCCAGTCGGTGGAGCCGATCGGTGACGCGCGACCGGATTGGCGATTGATCGCCGATATCGCCGAGGCCATGGGGTTCAGCGGGTTCGACTACCGCGACAGCGCCGAAATCTTCGAGGAGATAACGCGATTCACGAATCCCGCGACGGGATACGACCTGCGCGGAATCAGTTACGACGCCCTGCGCGAGGGTCCGATGCAGTGGCCTTGCCCCGATCCGGCGCGGCGGCGTAATCCGATTCGGTATGTGAACGACGGCAGCAGCCAGGAGCTGTTCATCGATGCCGAGGGACGGCAGCCGCGGCTCGCCTTCGCGACCCCCAGTCGCCGGGCGGTGTTCTATCCGCGCCCGCATCTGCTGCCCGCCGAGATGCCGGATGACGATCACCCGTTCGTGCTCAATACCGGTCGGCTGCAACATCAATGGCACACCATGACCAAGACCGGAAAGATCGCGAAGCTGGTCAAACTCAATGGTGCGCCCTTCGTGGAGGTGCATCCCGAGGATGCCGCCACCCTCGAAGTCCGCGCGGGCGATCAACTCGAGATCGCGTCCCGGCGCGGGCGGGCCGTACTGCCGGTGCGGATCAGTGATCGGGTGCTGCCCGGGAACTGCTTCGCGCCATTCCACTGGAATGACGAGCAGGGCGAATACCTGACCATCAATGCCGTCACCAATGACGCGGTCGATCCGGCCTCGCTGCAACCGGAGTTCAAGGCGTGTGCGGTGCGGCTGCGCAAGGTCGCGACAGTCTCCTCCCCCGCCCGGCCCGATACCGGCGCGACGGGAGCTCCGAACCGATCCCCACAGGATACGAACGGATTCGAACAGAGTCTGAGCGGACCCGATGGAGGCCGATTCGGAAGTCGGCACGGGTCGTACGGAACGCATGCGGGTGGCCCGGACGGGACGCATCCGCTGTCGGCCATGCTCGGCCTGGAACGCCCCGCCGCACCGACGCTCAGTGAGGCCGAGCGCATCTACCTCGGCGGCTACCTCGCTGCCCTGCAATCGCTTCCGGTGACCGGGGTTCCGGTGCTGCCGGAGACCGCGCCGATCTCCCCCGGCAGCCGGATGTGGATCGACGGTCTGCTGGCGGGCATGTATTCCCGCGGGCCGCAGCCAGGGACGGTAGCGTCGCAATATCAGCCGGATGCCCTATTCGGCTCTGCCACAGCTGATTTCGGCACGGACAGCGGCGCGGCCGCGGTCACGCGAACCGTGACAGTGCTCTGGGCCTCACAGACCGGCACCGCGGAGGAGTTGGCGGCGGCCGTCGCGACCCGGCTCACCGACGCCGGGTTCACCCCTCGGCTACTCGATATGGACGCCGCCGAGCTCACCGACCTGACCGGCGATGCACTCCTGATCAGCAGCACCTTCGGTGACGGCGGGCCGCCGGACAATGGCTCGGACTTCTGGGATCGCCTGACCGACAGCGAAATCCGGCTGCACAGCCTGCGCTACGCGGTCTTCGCGCTCGGCGACTCGTCCTACGACGACTTCTGTGGCCACGGCCGAAAACTCGACGAACTGCTGGCGAAACGCGGAGCGAAACGCCAACTTCCGCGCGTCGACAGCGAGCCGGATCACGAGACACTGTCGGCACAGTGGCTCGATGACGTGATCGCGGTCCTGGGTAGCGAAGGCACCACGGGCACAACCGGATCCATCGCCAGCCCAGCGCCCGAGTTCGGCCCTCACTCGGCCGGGTCGAGCGGATTCGGCGCCGGCTCGGCGGGATCCGGCGAATTCGGCGCGGGTACCGCGGCGGGATCCAGTGGATTCGGTGCGGGCGCCAGGGGTTCGAGCGGCTTCGACTCCGGCACAACCGATTCACCCGGTCGCGCACGAGGCGGCGCGGACGTGGGCGGGGCGTCCGGGGCGACGAGCGGCCGCGGAATGGCACGCGCCGCCGTCGCGACGCTGCCCGCGGCACCATTCACCCGCAATGCGCCGGTGCGGGCGGCGCTGGTGCGCAATGAGCTGCTCTCGCGGGCGGGGTCGGGAAAAGAGGTGCGGCAGTTCGGGTTCGATCTACGCGGTCTCGACGCGACCTATGAGGTGGGTGATTCGCTCGGTATCCGGCCCGCCAATTGCGATGCGCTGGTGACGGAGTGGCTCGCGGTCACCGGGTTGGACGGGAATCGGGTCATCGAGGTCGACGATGCGGAGCTCACGCTCGCGGACGCGCTGCGCACCCGCTACGACATCACCAAGGTGAGCACGGATCTGCTGTCCTTCATCGCGGAACGCAATACGCATCCGCGCCTGGCGAAGCTGTTGCGCAAGGACAATCGCAATGAGCTGGACGGTTATCTGTGGGATCGGCAACCGGTGGATGTGCTCCGCGATTTCCCCGCCGGAGCGGATCTGGTGGAGTGGCTCGGTGTGCTGAAAAAGCTACAGCCAAGGCAGTATTCGATCTCCTCTAGTCCACTGGTGAGCCCGCATGAGGTGCAATTGACGGTGGGTGTGGTGCGCTATGGCGAACCGGTGGCTCCGGGTTCGGCGCGGCGCGGTGGTGTCAGCTCCACCTTCCTGGCGGATCGGGCCGCGCTGGAGGTGCCGATTTTCCTGCAGCGCGCACCGCATTTCCGGCCGCCGCTGGATCCGAACGCGCCGATGATCATGGTCGGCCCGGGGACCGGGATCGCGCCGTTCCGCGGGTTCCTGCAGGAGCGGCGAGCACTGGGCAGCAAGGGCCGCAATTGGTTGTTCTTCGGTGATCAGCACGCCGCCGATCACTTCTACTACCGCACCGAGCTGGAGGATATGTTTCGCTCCGGTTTCCTGACCCGGCTCGATCTGGCGTTCTCACGGGATCAGCGTGAGCGAATCTATGTGCAGCACCGCATGATCGAGCACGGGGCCGAGCTGTGGTCGTGGCTGCGCGACGGCGGGCACTTCTACGTGTGCGGTGATGCCGCGCGCATGGCCAAGGATGTGGATGATGCCCTGCTGAAAATCGCTCGCATTCACGGGAAATTGAGCGAGGACGCGGCGCTGGCGTTCAAGAAGCAACTGGTCGCCGAGAAACGCTACGTACGCGACGTGTACTGATTCGCGCCCGCATTTCTCGGGGCAGCGCAGCGGTGGATTCCCGCGCCCACCACCCCTAACATGTGAAACGTTGTATTTTTCATGGAGGGGCGGGTCTTGAACCTACGAATCACCGGGCGAATCGCATTGGCGGCCTTGGCGGCGATCGTATCGATCGGAGCGATCGGATATCCCGCGACCGCGGATACCCCCGCGGCCGAAACGGTGAGCACCACGGCGAAAGCGCCCGACGGTTCCTACATCAAGAGCGTCGAGGTCAAAGACGCCCGTAACGTGCGGCTGACCGTCTTCTCGGCCGCCATGAACCAGAGCTTCCCGGTCGATGTGCTGCGCCCCGCCGACACCTCCGCGCCGCGGCCCACGCTGTACCTGCTCAATGGCGCGGGTGGCGGCGTCGACAACGCCACCTGGCAATTGCGCACGGACGCACTGGATTTCCTCTCCGACAAGAACATCAATGTGGTGCAGATCGTCGGTGGCGCGTTCGCCTGGTACACCGACTGGGTCAAGCCCGATCCGTCACTGGGCGTGAACAAGTGGGGCACCTACCTGGGTGATGAGCTGCCACCGCTGATCGACGCGGCGCTGAATACCAACCGGGTCAATGCCATTGCCGGCATCTCCATGGCGGGGCTGCCGATTCTGAATACCGCTATCTCGCATCCGGGCATGTTCCGCAGTGCGGCGTCGTACAGCGGTCTCTATCAGACCACCACGCCGATCGCCCGCCAGGCGGTGAAGGCGGTTACCGAGCTGTACGGTGGCGGCGATGTCACGAATATGTGGGGGCCGGAGAACGATCCGTTGTGGGCCGCCAATGACCCCACGCTGAATGCCGAAAAGCTGCGCGGTATCAATCTTTTCATCTCCTCCGGCACCGGAATACCCGGAATCTGGGATATTCCGGGCGGTAAATTCCGGATGGAGCAGCCCTCGGAGACCCCGCAGGTGGTGGCGCTCGGCGGCTTCATCGAGGCGAATGTGGAATTGTCCACCGTCACGTTGCAGCAGAAGCTGGATTCGCTCGGCATTCCCGCGACCTTCAATTACCGCCCCACCGGCACACATTCGTGGGGTTACTGGCAGGACGACCTGAAGACCTCGTGGCCGGTGCTGGCGGCGGGGCTGTACTCGGCGCCTTAGACGGCGGGCGGATTCAGGCGCGCGAAGTCCGGGAGCCGGTAATAGGGGTAGTAGGGGTACGGCGGAGTCACCGCGCTGGCCTTGTCAAGGCGCGCGATCTGTTCGGCGTCCAGGTTCCAGCCGACCGCGCCGAGGTTCTGCCGCAGTTGCTCCTCATTGCGCGCGCCGACGATGACGGTCGCCACGGAGGGCCGGGTGAGCAACCAGTTCAAGGCGATCTGCGGGACGGTGCGGCCGGTCTCGGCGGCCAGTTCGTCAAGTACGTCGACCACGTCGAAGAGCTTCTCCTCATCCACCGGCGGTCCGGCCTGGGCGGTCTGATGCAGGCGACTGCCCGTCGGAAGTGGTTGTCCGCGACGGATTTTGCCGGTGAGGCGGCCCCATCCGAGCGGGCTCCATACCACCGCGCCGACCCCTTGATCGACACCGAGCGGCATGAGCTCCCACTCGTAGTCCCGGCCGACCAAGGAGTAGTAGACCTGGTGGGCGACATAGCGCGGGAAGCCGTATCGATCCGCCGACGCAAGGGATTTCATGAGTTGCCAGCCCGCGAAGTTCGATGCGCCGATATAGCGGATCTTGCCCGCGCGCACCAGATCATCCAGTGCCGCAAGGGTTTCCTCGACCGGGGTACCGGCGTCGAAGGCGTGCAGTTGGAACAGATCGATGCGGTCGGTGCCGAGCCGAGTGAGCGAACCCTCCACCGCCTTGATGAGGCGGGCGCGGCCGGAACCCGCGTCATACGGTCCGGGACCGGTGGGCAGGGAGGCCTTGGTGGAGATGAGCAGATCGTCGCGGCGGCCCCGAATCGCCTCTCCGAGAACCTCTTCCGACGCACCGTCGGAGTAGACGTCGGCGGTGTCGAACATGGTGACGCCCGATTCCAGACTGATGTCCACCAGACGGCGCGCCTGCCGCGCGTCGGTATCGCCCCAGGCGCTGAACAGTTCCCCGCGCCCACCGAAGGTGCCCGCGCCGAAGCTCAAAGCCGGAACCAGCAGACCTGATGCGCCGAGTCGACGGTACTCCATTGCCCTACTCCTAACGGAACTACAGTTTCATTAACACCCCGAACGCTACACTCCTCTCGACACAAATGGAACTGGAGGCCCATTATGGAGCGGGAACCGACCATCCCCGGCTCGATTCGCCCAGGTGGGCGCACCGCCCGCATACGCGATGCGGTACTGCGCGCGGCCGGGGATCTGCTCGCCGAACGCGGCTTCGCACATCTGGACCTGAGTGAGGTGGCCGCCCGCGCCGAGGTCGGCAAGACCACCGTCTACCGCCGCTGGCGCACCCCCGCCGGACTGGTCGCGGACCTGCTCGTCGATATGGCGGAAACCTCACTCCCGCACAGTGATACGGGCTCGCTGCGCGGTGATCTGCGCGCCAATGCCGACCTGGTGGCGAACACCCTCACCGACTCTCGCCAGGGGCCCCTCTTCCGCGCGCTGATCGCCGCCGCCACCACCGACGACGCCACCGCCACCGCCCTGCACGCCTTCTACGACACCCGCCTGGCCGAATGGTCCCCCTGTATCGAATCCGCCCGCGCCCGAGGCGAGGTCCCACCCGGCACCAATCCCCGAGCCGTCCTGTCCGCGGTCTCCGCCCCCCTCTACTACCGCATCCTCACCAGCTCCGCACCGCTGGACGAGAACACCATTTCCGCCGCCGTCGAATCTGCCGTAATCGCCGCTCAGACAGGCGTTTTCGTTATATAGGCCCGGTAGAATCGATAGATGAAGGGTGATCGCGTGGAGATTGTCGTCGACACCGGCGACGGTTCCCGAAATTACGAAGTAGTAGCCAGTAGGGCCGGTCGGCGAGTAGAGGTCCGCATCGCACGCGGTGTGGTCGAAGTCAGCGAGGTGACGCGCACCGGCACAGCCGTTCGCACCGCCCGTTTCATATCGAGTCGCGTCCTGGCATTGGTCGAACATCCCGCCGACAAAGGCCCGCTGGACGGCGAGTAGCCGCCCCGCCGGAGCCTCCGTGATAGACCAGTCGGCCGATCATCAGCCGAAACCAGCGCGTACGGCCCCGAGGGATCAGCGGGTGAGCATCAGCGGCTGATGAGGCAGCAGTTCCACGAGGGCGACCAGGTCACCGTAGGGAACGGAGCCGTTGGCGAATCGATGTGCCATGCGCGCCAAGGTGGTTCGCGCTCCGTACTTGATTCGCATGCCCTCCTGCATGCGGGCGGCCGATTGGGCGTCACCGACGACCCGGGCGATGCCGTAGTGCTGGCGGGATCCGAGGGCGGGGCGTCCCCGCCAGTCGCCGGACTGGATTACCACCCGGCCGTCATCGGCCAGCTGCTGGGCCTCCGAGCCGTAGGAGGAGAGCAGGAAGGCCAGGCGGCCGAATTCGGCGGGCACCACCAGGTGGGGGGTGGTGGCGATGGTGCCGGGGCCGACCGCCCGTGTCACCAGGACGGACTTCGCGTCCCACCACAGCGAACCCTCATACCAGGGACTGGAAGCGCTGTGCGGCGTATCGGGTGTCGACTGGACATTTGTTTCCGGTGCGGTACGCGATCCCATTCCCACAAGAGCTCCAAACCAGTTGTCGTGCGGTGCCTTTCGAACCAAATCCAGATCGAATCCGGCGACGCCCACGACCATTCCACCCGCGTGTCGGGCTGAGAATCGCCGTAATTGTCCCGATCCCGAGGGTAGTCACGTCCCCGAATCCGTGCCACCACCCCCACACGGCGGGTCCGCCGAAACCGGGTCCGACCGCCTTCGCGGCCGGTGTCAGCGGGGTGTCAGTCGGGCGTCAGGTTCCTGCAAGCGCCGCCGGTGACAGTGGTCCTCGTGAACAGCACAGCACTTGCCGCCTCCGGCCCGCGGATGACCTACGGGGACCACACGCTCCTCGCCGGCATCGACCTGACCAGCGGTCCCGGCCTGCGCTCGATGCTGCGCGGCAATGGCATCGACCGCGTCGGCGAATTCCTGCGCGGCGATCACGCCGTCGCCCAGCTGATCCGGTTCGCACTGGTCGGCGGGGCGAGCAATATCGCCTACGTGCTGCTGTTCATGGCCATGAACAGCAGCGGCCCGCTGGTCGCCAATATCGCTGGCTCGATCGTGAGCACGATCATCGCGAATGAACTGCACCGCCGATTGACCTTCCGCGCCGCCGGGCGGGTCGGCTGGTTCAACGCCCAATGGGAGGGCGGCGGACTCGCGCTGATCGGCCTGGCGGTCAGCACGGCCGCGCTGGCCGGTCTCCAGTTCTGGGCTCCGGGTCTGAGCGAGCTGGCCCAGTCCGGCGCGGTGGTCGCCATCATGGCGGCGGTGGGTGGCCTGCGCTTCCTGGCCCTGCGCGGCTTCGTCTTCTGAACGCTACGACTCGGTGCCGGACATCTCCACGGTGATTTCCCCGCCCAGCTGATACCCCTGCTCCAACCGCAGTTTGTCACCGCTCCAAAACCGGCCCGGGTCATACCAATTCGGGCGTTTGGCGGGCAGCAGACCCATGCCCTGATAGGTCAGGGCGACAATCTCGGCGCAGTACGCGTTCTCCAGTCCGGCCTGTTCGGTTTCGTGCTTCCGCAACCGCTTCGGCACCGGCACCCGCCCGCGAATCCAACGACCCGCCAGTGCGCTGGTGGACGGAAACGGCATCCCGTCCAGGCGCGCCACCACCCGCAGCGCCGCATCCTCCATCTCACGGGTGACGGGCCGATCCAACTGCCGCAGCCACCCCTGCTGCTCGTACTCCCCCGTCCAGCGCATTACAGCGGCCCGCAGATCATGCAGCTGCGCCCCACGGTGATGGTTTCCGGACCAGATATCCGGCAGCGATCGCCCGAGTTCGGCATGCCACATCAGCGGCGGCAGATCATCGACGACGATCGCCATCCCCACATGATTCACCGGACTGTTGGTCAATCCCCGAATCGCCCGATCGGCTCCGGAATGCCCTCGGAAAAGCCATAGATCCCCGGTGCGCGTCAACTCGACCGCGGCATCCAACCCGAGACTTCCACCCGCTACCCCAGACACGCCAACTACCCTAAACGCATGCGCTATTGGAAGATACTGGGACTGGCCGGAGCCGCAGGTGTCGCCGCGACCGGCGTGGTCATAGTCCGCTCCGAACGCAAACGCCGCGCCTACACCCCGGACCAGGTCCGCGACCGCCTGCACTCCCGCCTCGCCGACCAGTCCGACCCTGAAACCAGCAGTTAAGGACGGTCGAAGCGGCCGGACTTCACGGCGTCGTTGAAACGGTCCCAGGCGAACCCGTCGAAGACCAGGACCGGGCTGGCGGTCCCCAACTTCGAGTCGCGCACTCCGACTCGAGTGTCATCCTGGTAGACCTCAACGCAGTCGTTGGCATTCGAAGATCGACTGGACTTGTACCACTGCCGAACGGGCGGTTGATTATTCACGCCTCGTACTCCTTCGCAACTCGCAACACCATGTCCCGGGTGTCGTCTTCAGACAACGCTACCGCCCGCAACACCGAGATCGCTTCCTGATATCTG
The DNA here is from genome assembly GCF_036327755.1 of Nocardia sp. NBC_01503. NCBI lineage: Bacteria > Bacillati > Actinomycetota > Actinomycetes > Mycobacteriales > Nocardiaceae > Nocardia > Nocardia sp. NBC_01503. The sequence goes on along the minus strand of NZ_CP109596.1, from coordinate 3,210,704 downwards.
GCAACGACTTCGGGTTGCTCGTGATAGAGCGCACCGACCGCGCCTTCGAGGTAGACAACTGTCGGTTCGTTCAAACCGCTTTCCAGGCACGGGAATTCGAGCATGTGGAACGATTGGATCGTCAGACCCCGGTGTGGTCCGGCACCGAACGGGACCACACGGATACTGATGTTGTCGCGGTTGCCGACCTCCGCCAGCCAGCGCATCTGCGCGGCCATCACAGCAGGCGAGGCGGGTTGGTGCCGCAGCACCGCCTCGGACAGCAGTGCGTCCATGGCGAACTCGCCCTCGGTCAATCTGACTTGCCGCTTTTCGGCCAACTCGATCCGGCGCTCGACATTGACCGCAGACAGCCCGGGAACTTCCAGACGAGCGAGCGCCCGGCGGTAGTCGGCCGTTTGCAGCAACCCTGGAACCAGGACGAGCTGGTGTGCGGTGGCGCGATTGGACGCCGCCTCCAAACGCAGGAAGTGCGGGAAGTGCGACGCGAGCTGATCCGTGTACGGCTGCCAGAACCCCTTCGAATTGCCTTGCAGCTTATCCTGTTTCGCCTGCTCCCTCACTTCACCCCAAAGCCGCAACGCCTCGGCGTGGACCTCCGGCGTCACCCTGTACAGGTCGAGTAATTGACCTATCTGCGCCGTAGCGATCTTGGTGGGGATTCCCTCTTCCAGACGCAGCAAGGTCTGCTTCGACGTCTCGATGTGCAGCCCGGCCGACAGCGCGCTGACCTTTGCGCCGTCACGGATTTCACGCAGAAACTTTCCGAATGCTCTGCGGGAAACGGTGCTCATTTCATTAGCCTCGCTATCCGGGTTGGCACTTTTTGGGCCGCCCCAATATGGCCCTCCAACAGGATTTCACGGGCCGACCAATTCTCGCGGTGCATTGGATCAATTCGATGTCTACTTGAGCAGTACCTCCCGGCGACGACCTCGGCCAAGCCGTCGCCATTCGACAACCAGAGCGAATACCGGCAAAGGGGACATTCAAATGCTTTGGGAATCTTGGGTTTTACTCATCCTGTTCATCGGCGGCCTGATCACCATCCTCACCGCTCTGGCGGCAGACCTGCGCGAAAGTGACTGCCACCAAGGCCAACCGGCGGGGTTCCGGTTCGAATTGTCCACTGGCAGTAGTTATCCCATGATGGTCCGACCCGCGCACGGACGGCACCGCGCCGTCGACGCGACCGGTCGGTGGCGGCGATGACGGGCGTGTACTCCCGACTCGATCATCACCCCGTATCGGCATATCGAGTCGACCTGCGTTATCCGCAGGGCGTGCGAGCGCTGCTGTATCCACATCGCAATTGCATTGCCGGAATTGGGCACAATGCGAAGAGTTGCGGTCGATTGCGGCAGCTGCTCGAGATCGCCGACCGCAACGAATGGCATTGGGCGGAGCAGATAGTCAATTCGGAACCGAGGAGTACGGAAACGGCGGAAAGATACGGTCCGCGCCTGAAGATGCTCGAGGCGCACACCGTCGGGGAGTCCGAAAGCCGGATGTCGCAAACCGAGGCAATCGAAGCCAGGGTGCACCACCGCGACTGCGACCCACCCTGTGAACGCGCCCGTGCCGCATCCGAGCGATTGCGGAAAGACTTCGCCGAGAAGCCCGCGACGATTCTGCGATTCCCGGATCGCATCGACCTCTGAACCATCATCGGGCAGACGCGCATACGCGGGCGGGTTGCCGAGTCCGGTCCGGAAGTGCATCCTCGAAGGTGCCCGACTTCACCCGGCTCAGCCGATACGGAGGAGAGGAGCATCCGATGACCGAGCGTATCGACGGTGTGCCCGAGGCCGACTACGTCGAACAGCACACCCCGGCATTCCCCGCCGACGCCGCCTATCCCGACGCGGACGCCTATCCCGACAAGGACGTCCTGGCGGACACCCCGCTGGAAGCAGATTCCGAGCTGACGCCACTGACCACCGGCGACAGCAACTGGAATGCCGATGAGGGAGATCTCATCGAGCAGTCGATCCCCGTCCCGATGGATGATGATTACGAGACCGAGGACGCGGGAGACTGATCGAGCGACCCGGCCGAATACGGGAGTAACCTGCCGAGGTGACGGATGCTTCGCATCGACCTCTGCTGTTTCTCGACATCGATGGACCATTGATCCCGTTCGGCCTAGCGCCCGAATCCGATGCGTCCCCGCCTCCCGTCACAGCACAGCCAGCCCTTTCGAATCCCCTCGCGCAGCGCGTCGATCCTGCGCTCGGCCCGCTGCTGGCCGCACTTCCCTGCGAACTGTTGTGGGCCGCCACCTGGATGGATGAGGCCAACCGCTCGATCGGCCCGCTGCTGGGGCTACCCACGTTGGAAGTCGTCGCGTGGCCGGACGAATCGAATGATCGCGTCGATGAATGGTTCGGGTTGCATTGGAAAACCCGCACACTGGTCGAGTTCGCGGCGGGCAGACCGTTCCTCTGGATCGATGACGAGATCGGTGACAGCGACCGGGAATGGGTATCGCGCGAGCATCCTGGCCGGGCGCTTCTGCATCGCGTGGACCCGTGTATCGGGTTGCGGCCCAATGACTTTGCGGCCTTTATCGAATGGTTCGGGCCCACACCAGAGATCGTGGTCGTGAGATAGGTAACGGGGATGGGCACGGGGCCTTCGTAGCGGACGGTGGAAACGCTTTAGTTCCAGCGGGGTTCGGCAGATGGCCACGATTTTTCGGAGTGGGAACCTTGGGGGACGTACCCGGCTTTCGCTCCCCCATTGGGTGCCGCGTTCTCACCTTCCAGCCTGGCTGGGAGGACCTGGTCGCCTTTTAGGACCACGACGAACAAGGACACATTAATCGCACGTTTCGGACGTACCCCACATCTAATTCGGCTTCCTCAGAAGGGGGGGGCGCGTCGCTATATTCCGGGGCATTCGCCTGCGGGCGTGCGGGTTTGCGGCGGCGTTGAGCGGGGGTGCAGTAGACGTGCACCAGTTCTGTGAGTTCGTTCATCACTCGGCCCGGATTCAATAGGGGCTCAACCGGTTCGGGGGTCGGGACGCCTTGCGCTGTGATGGGTGGGACGTGGACTCGGGGGAAGAGGAATTTCATTCCCTCGGGGGTTGTGGTGACCGATTCTCCGGTGGGAGAGCGCCATTCGACTCGGCGGTTCGGGTGGTGGATGATCTGCCAGCCGTTGGCACCGTTGTCGGCCAGGGTCTTGAGGCGGTGGTGGCGACGGCAGCGGCAACCGAGGTTGGCTTCGGTGGTGCGGCCACCGGACTCGGGGGCACCGTGGTCGAAGCGGTCCTGATGGTCCAGGTCGGTGGCCGCTGCGGGCACCATGCAGCCGGGCGCGCGGCAACCACCATCGAGCGCGCGCACCTTACCCGCGAGACGCGCGGCCGGGCGGTAACGCGTCTCCGACTCGGCACCAGCGGATTTCGCGCTACCCGATTCGACGGCATAGTGAGAATCCGTGGCGGACACATCGGGGGCGGAGGCGGGGGCGGTGATGATGTCGAAGTGGGCGTGGCGGGCGATCTGGCGGGCCAGGTCCGCGTCGATCGCACCGAAACCCGCCAGCAGCGCGGGGTTGTCGCGCAAACCCGCGAGAGTCTCGGCGGAGACACCCACCTGCACAAGGGCTTTGCGCGGCACGGCGGGAAAATCGGCGGTGGCCGCACGCGTGGTGGCGGACAGATCGGCAGTGGCGGCGCGCGCGGCGGCAAGCTGCTCCGGGGTGCCCGTGCGGGGGCAGGTCGGGTCGGCGCACTGGCAGCACAGGCGATTGCTGCCGTCCGCCAAGGCGACGAGGGCATCGGCGCGGCGCTGGTTCGCAGTGCGGGGATCGTTGCCACAGCACTGTGTGCAGGACATTTCCCGCAGCCGCTCGTACAGGGCCTGCGCACCTGGGGCGGGCAGGACACCATCGAGTATCGCGGTGCCGTTGTCCGCGGCACGCACCATCACATAACGCTCGGCCTCGGCGGCCTTGCGGCGCTCGGCCTGCCCCGCCGGATCGAGCTCGAGCAGCCAGCGGCGCAGGGTGCGCTTGACCCGCGACGGGTCCGCGGTCTCCGCATAGGCGGCGATCCGCGGTTCCACCAGCGCCACCAGCTCTTCGGAGGCATTGAGAAGCACCTCACGAATCGCGCGGGCACGCGGCAGATCGATCCGCCCGGCACAAAAGGCTTCCCGCACATGCGGCAGGCGCGCATCCAAATCCAGCCCGAACCCGATCAACACATCGGCCTGCCGTTGGGAAACCTTCAGCGCGACAGCGATTTCGGTGGCGGCGTCCTCCCCCGCGTGCACCGCCCGCACCCCGAGCTCGAGCTGCTGTGCCCGGCGCAGCCGATACAGCTGAGCCATCAATTCGGCTTCCTCGGCCTGCCCCGCAGCTATCCTCGAGTGCACCGCCCGCAACCGCTCCACCAAGTCGTAGCTGGTGAGCCCGATAGCAGCGATTTCGCCCATACGTTCGATCTTACTGCGCCACAACGCAACACGCGTGCCCCTCAAAGACAACACACCGAGCGAATGATCAGCAAATAACGATCGAAATCTTTTTGCGTTTTGCTCTTTCTCGAAAACGCAACCACGGCAGGTCTTCCGGTCCAGAACGTAGGTTCTCAACCAAAGTCCGGTAGCTGAAGCCGGGTACGGCAGGCGAGGTTCCCACTCTGAGAATTCGTGGCCATCCCCCGAACCCCGCTGGAACCCAAAGCCCCCACCCAAGTCCGCTACGAAGGCCCCGAGCCGATCCCACCGCACCCCGTGAGAGTCAGTTGGCGATGCCCGCGCGGACCGTGGCGTGCAGTTCGCGGAGGCTGGAGCGTTCGGTGGCCACCTCCAAAACCCTTATGCCGTGGGCGTTTTCGGTCAGCGCCTGGGCCAGTTGGTTGGGGTCCACCTGGCGGTGCGGGACTCGGTAGGCGGCGCACAGGGCTGCGAGGTCCATGCCGTGCGGGGTGCCGAAGACGCGTTCGAAAACGCCCGCGTACTGGGGATCACCCTGTTCGAGGAGTTCGAAGATGCCGCCGCCGTCGTCATTGGCCACCACGATGGTGAGGTCTTCGGGGCGGGGTTCGCCCGGGCCGACCAGCAGGCCGGAAGCGTCGTGCAGGAAGGTCAGGTCGCCCATGAGGGCGACCGTGCGGCCGGGGTGGGTCAGGGCCGCGCCGACCGCCGCCGAGACGGTGCCGTCGATACCGGCCACGCCGCGGTTCGAGAGGACTCGGATGCCGGGGCGGGGGTGCGAGACCAGGGCGGAATCGCGGACCGGGTTGGACGCGCCGAGTAGGAGTTGGTCACCCTCGTGGAGGGAATCCATGACCACGGCCGCGACGTGCAGGCCGGTCGGTTTGGGGTGGCCCGCGAGTTCGGCCCGGACCACCGCGACCGCCTTCTCGTTCAGATCGTGGCACTGGTCGAGCCATTCGGCGCGCGGCTTGCCGTAGGTGACCGCGCGGGTGCCGGTGCCGACCACATTGCCCGAGACATCGGGCCAGCGCGGACCGGTGGTCAGGGCGTAGACGGTGACCTCGGGGTCGGCCAGCACGTTGGAGACCTGGCGGTGCAGGGTCGGACGGCCGGTGATGATGGCCTGTTTCGGCTTCAGCAGACCCAGTGCGAGGGGATGCAGCGCCGGACCGTGCATGGGCGCGGTGGGTTCGGCGACCGTCGGCAGCGCGGCGAGTTCGGGACGATGCCCCGCGCCGTGACCGGAGATGACGACCGTATCCAGGCTCAGATCGATATCGAGGGGTACGTCCAGGGTCGCGTATTGCGTTGCGGTCCACGGGCGATCGTCGGGGCGGCCCAGGGGCAGCGGATCACCGACGGCCATATCGGGGACGAGGGGTTCGCGCAGCGGAATGTCGAAGTGCACGGGTCCGGCATTGCCGGAGCGGGTACCGCGCGCGGCGGCCAGCACGCGACATACGGCCGAGCGCCACAGACTGTTCTGCCGCGGGTACAGCTCTTCGCCGATTTCGACCTCGGCGAGGCCGAGGCTGATGGTCGCGCGCACCTGGCTGCCGAAGAGCCCGAGCTGTTCGACGGTCTGATTGGCACCGCTGCCGAGCATCTCGTACGGCCGATTGGCGCTGAGCACGATCAACGGCATGCGCGCGTAGTTCGCCTCGAGCACCGCCGGGCCGAGATTGGCGACCGCGGTACCGGAGGTCATCACGACCGGTACGGGTCGTCCGCTGGACGCGGTGAGGCCGATGGCCAGGAATCCGGCGCTGCGCTCATCGATCCGCATATGCAACCGAATCCGCCCGGCCGCGTCGGCGGCCTGTAATGCGAAGGCGAGCGGGGCATTTCGCGATCCCGGGCACAGGACCACATCTCGCACACCGCCGCGCGCGAGTTCGTCGACGACGACGTGCGCCTGTGCTGTCGAAGGATTCACCCTCCCAGCCTCTCAGACAGTCGATATCCGCGCTGCGTCAGCCTGCTCACAGCCTGGTGAGGCAAGTTAGGCTTTGCTAACCTAAGCCCATGTCGAAGCGACCCAAATATGTCAAGCCCGAACATCGGGAGATCCTCACCGCGCAGGTATTGGCGAGCAAACGGATCAGTCCGAATTTCGTGCGCGTCACCTTGGGTGGGGATGGGCTGGCGGGGTTCACCGCCATGGGATTCGACCAGTGGTTCCGGCTGTTCCTGCCCGGTAAGGACGGCGGCCTGAAACTCCCCACCTCCACGAGCAGCCTGGGCTGGTACGCGCAGTACCTCATGATGGGCAAGGAGCACCGGCCGCTGGTGCGCAATTACACCGTGCGCGAGTACCGCGCCGCGGGGTTCGGCGAATTCGGCAGCACCGCCGAACTCGATATCGACTTCTATTCGCACGGGGATGACAGTCCGGCGTCGACCTGGGCGACTGGAGCGACACCCGGCGACAAGGTGGGGCTGCTGGACGAGGGCATCACCTATCAGGCCCCGGATCACACCGAATGGTCGCTGCTGGTGGGTGACGAGAGCGCGCTCCCCGGTATCGCGGGCATTCTGCGCTCCGCGCCGCGCGGACTCGAAGGCGCTGTGTACCTGGAGATCTCACACGCCGAGGACAAGCAAGAGCTTGGTGAACCCGCGGGCGTGCAGGTGAATTGGCTGGTCCGCACCGATCCGCAGGCCCCGACGGGCGCACTGGTCACCGATGCGGTGCGACGCGCGGAACTGCCCGCCAAGGGCGTCTACGGGTTCGTCGCGGGCGAGCAGAAACTCGCGGCCGGGGTGCGGCGGCACCTGGCACAGGACCGCGAAATTCCCAAGGCGGACATCACCTTCACCGGCTACTGGCGAGTCGGCAAGGCCGCGGGCTGAATCCAGCCCGTTCGTGGCCCGGCTCGGTTCTGGAGCGACCGGAGGGTGCGACGAAGGAGTGCCCGGAGCGAGTGAAGAACCGAGCTCACAGGGCCACGAACCCGCCGTAGCGAAGCGGAGGCCAAAAACCACGGCTCGCGGCCCTTATGGGCCGCGAGCCGGTCATTTGATCAACCAGCGTGACGCTGCACAAGCGCACCGACGCGCGGAAGCGCCTCGGCCACATGCTTCTTCGCCGAAGACCGCATGGAGTTGTAGACCTTGGTCAGCGCGGGACGCGAGGACGCGGAGGCGCGCTCGTCGGTGACCGAGAGCAGCGCCTCGGAGACCTCGTCCTGCTTGGCGATCAGCAGGTCGGCGAACGAGCCGGCGCCGGACGCCTGGTACTCGGACCAGAACGGCTCGAGCGACGCCACGAACTTCGGGATGAAGGACTCCAGCGCATCACCGACGATGGTGGGGCTGACCTTCTTCACCGCGGCGTAGCCGCCCTTCACGGCGAGGCCCGACGCGCCGCCCTTGTCCGACACCTCAGCATCCAGAACCTCTTTGGCGTCGGCCAGGAAGGCCGGACGCTTGGCGTCATCGAGCAGGGATTCAGACAGTGCTGCAACCACTTTCAGGTTCCTCCGGATAGTTTTTCGATGAACGAGCGCATGGAACTATACGCACCGCTGTCCCCCTGCACACGATGCAGACGCCCTACGACTGCCTAGGCAGCAACTGCACTGTAAAGCCTCCGCAATCAGTTGGCACCCTTTCGATTCCGCGTTGTTAACCCGGTCGCCCGACCAGCAGGTACCGCCGCAGTCCCGCCGCCGTCCCGCCTCTCCGAGACTTCAAGCGACCGCTTGGGGACGTCCAGCGGTCGCGCACCGCGCTCACGGCTACGTACCCAGCGAGTTTCGGGCGTACCCCGGGAGGTACCCCCGGCGGTGCGAAATCAGTCGTCACCTTGCGTTACGCATTACCGGCCCGGCTATGTTCAAGCGTGTGACCTTCAATGAAGCGCTGTGGAAACCTGTCCCTGGATTCGAAGACCTCACCGACATCACGTATCACCGGCATGTCGAGCAGGGGACTGTTCGAATCGCGTTCGACCGTCCCGAAGTTCGTAATGCCTTTCGGCCGCATACCGTTGACGAGCTGTATCGGACACTCGACCATGCGCGGATGACCTCCGATGTGGGGGCGGTGCTGCTCACCGGGAACGGGCCGAGTCCCAAGGATGGCGGCTGGGCGTTCTGCTCCGGTGGCGATCAGCGGATTCGCGGGCGCAGCGGGTACCAGTACGCCGAGGGTGAGACCGCGGACACCGTCGATCCGGCGCGGGCGGGCCGGCTGCACATTCTCGAGGTGCAGCGGCTCATTCGGTTCATGCCGAAGGTCGTCATCGCACTGGTGAACGGGTGGGCGGCCGGTGGCGGGCACAGCCTGCACGTCACCTGTGATCTGACCCTGGCCAGCCGTGAGCATGCCAAGTTCAAGCAGACCGATGCCGATGTGGGCTCGTTCGACGGCGGCTACGGCAGCGCCTACCTGGCGAAGATGGTGGGGCAGAAGCGGGCTCGCGAGATCTTCTTCCTGGGGCGGCCGTACACCGCCGAGGAGATGCATGTCATGGGAGCGGTCAACGCGGTCGTTGATCACGACGAGCTGGAGAATGTGGCCCTGGAATGGACCGCCGAGATTCTCGGCAAGTCGCCGCAGGCGATCCGCATGCTCAAGTACGCGTTCAACCTCAGCGATGACGGACTGGTCGGTCAGCAGCTCTTCGCGGGTGAGGCCACCCGCCTCGCCTATATGACCGATGAGGCCGTCGAGGGCCGCGACTCGTTCCTGCAGAAGCGTGACCCGGACTGGTCTCCGTACCCGTACTACTTCTGACAACATGGAACCACGCCCTCCGAAACACACACGCCAAGGTTCGCGGCCGTCCCGGTTCTGGACTGAGCGGAGGCGGGGGAGCGAAGCGGAGGAGCCGGAGGGAGGGAAGAACCGGGACTTCGGGGCCGCGAACCCGCCCGGAGCGAAGCGGAGGGCAAAAGGTATGGAGATTCTGAGCAGTCGCCTGATCCTGCGGCCGGTGGACTATCAGCGGACGCTGGAGTTCTATCGGGACACCCTCGGGCTGGCGATTGCCCGGGAGTATCCGGGCGGCACCGTCTTCTTCGCGGGACAGGGGTTGCTCGAGGTGGCGGGGCATGGCCGCGGGGAGGGCCCGGCGGGGTTCGCGGGGGCGATCTGGTTACAGGTGCGCGATTGCGCGGACGCCGCCGCGGAGCTCACCCTCGCGGGTGTGGTGATCGATCGGAAGCCGACTCTCGAACCGTGGGGTCTGGTGGAGATGTGGGTGCGCGATCCGGACGATGTGCCGATTGTGCTGGTGGAGATCCCGGCGGATCATCCGATTCGCCGCGACACGCGAAAGCCTTAGCACGCGAGTAACTGTGAGGCGTGTCGGGGGGCACCGGTTAACGCGATGTGAACGCCGTAGCGCAAACTGGACGGCGTGTCTGCCGAACTGCTCGTTCTGCTGATCGTTGTTCTCACGGCCCTGGTATTCGACTTCACCAACGGATTCCATGACACCGCGAACGCGATGGCCACCTCGATCGCCACCGGTGCGCTCCCCCCTCGAACTGCTGTACTTCTCTCCGGCGGGCTCAATCTCGTCGGCGCGTTCCTCAGCGTCGCGGTGGCGGCCACCGTCGCCGAGGGCATTGTCGACCTCTCCGAGGTGAGTGGACGGGCCCTGCTCGACATCGTCTTCGCGGGCCTGGTCGGCGGCATTCTCTGGAATCTGTTCACCTGGCTGTTGGGTTTGCCGTCGAGTTCCTCGCACGCGCTCTTCGGCGGTCTGATCGGCGCCACCGTCGCCGCGCTGGGCTGGGACGGGGTGATCTGGACCGCGGGCAGCAAGGGCGTGCTCGCCAAGATCATCATTCCGGCCCTGGCCGCGCCCATCGTGGCCGCGCTGGTCGCCGCGCTCGGCTCCTGGGCGGTCTACCGGATCACCGGTCGCAGCAATGGCAAGACCGTGGAGAACGGCTTCCGCTGGGGGCAGATCGGCTCCGCCTCACTGGTCTCGCTCGCGCACGGCACCAATGACGCGCAGAAGACCATGGGCATCATCTTCCTGGCGCTCATCGCGCACGGATCGGCCAAGGCCAGTGATCCGCTGCCGCTGTGGGTCATCGTCTCCTGCGCGGTCGCCATCGCGCTCGGCACCTGCCTGGGCGGCTGGCGCATCATCCGCACGCTCGGCAAGGGCCTGGTCGATATCGCGCCGCCGCAGGGCTTCGCCGCCGAATCCACCAGTGCGGCGATCATTCTCACCTCGGCGCATTTCGGCCTGCCGCTCTCCACCACGCAGACCGTGACCGGATCCATCCTGGGTTCGGGTATCGGACGGCCCGGCGCGGAGGTGCGCTGGGGAGTGCTGGGGCGCATGGTGGTGGCGTGGGTGCTGACCCTGCCGCTGGCCGGTGTGGTCGGCGCGGTCTGCTGGGGCATCCTGCACGCCATCGGCGGCACCGCCGGTGTGCTGGTGGTCTTCGCACTGCTGATCGCCATGGCCGCGCTGATCTGGCGGCGCTCCAAGCAGACTCCGGTCAATTCGCACAATGTGAATGCCGACTGGCAGGACGAGCCCGCCGTGGCGCCCGCACCGGTGCGCAGCGATGACACCGTCGGCAATGGAATCGGATAGGAGCGACGCCGTGCACACCTTCCTGTCCAATATCAGCGATCTGTGGCGGGTCACCTTGGCCGCCTTGGTCTTCGGGGCCGGACTACCGGTCGTCTTCGCTTTCGGTATCCGCTATCGCGCCCAGATCGACGACGGCGCGACCGGTTCCGCCCGTACCGTGGCGGTCGCGGTCTCCGCGCTCTGCTTCGCCGTGGTCATGATCGCGGTGGTGGTCGGTGTGCTCTTCATCGCACGCGGCTTCCTCGCGACCCGGCTCGGTATCCATCTGCTCGGCGCGTGACGCCACGGGAGAGAAAGGCACGCTGGTGACCACTCCGGAACAGCCGAACTCCGATCCGGCTCGCACCCCGCCGCGCTCGAATGTGCTGCAGAAAGTCCTGGACTGGCTCAAAGCCGGGTATCCGCAGGGCATTCCGCAGTCCGACTACGTGGCCCTGCTCGCGGTGCTGCATCGTCGGCTCACCGATTACGAGGTGCACCTGGTGGTTGAGGAGCTCGTCAGCGAGCGCGTGGCCACCGGCGAGATCGAGCGCGCCGATATCGAGGCCGCCATTTCCCGAGTTGCCAAGGAACAACCCGGCGAGGACGATATCGCTCGGGTGGCCTCCCGGCTGGCAGCCGGTGGATGGCCGCTGGCGACACCGACGTCCGACTGACCGAAACACTCCCCTACCCCGGCCACGGACCCCACAGGTGCACGGCCACCCCACGACATGACACGATCGCGAACGTGAGCAATACCCTCCGCACCCTGCCCATGCCCACCGGTGCATCGGTAGGCGACGTATTGCCGCACCTGCGGGAAGCCCTCGAGGGCAACGGCCCCGCATGGCTGCCCGTACCCACCGCCGACCGCCGTGAAGCGCAACGCCTCAGCGGCAGTCTGCGCCCCGGCGAGGAGATCGACGATGCGGTGGCGCTGGTCGTCACCACCTCGGGCACCACCGGAATCCCCAAGGGCGCCATGCTGTCCGCGGCCGCCCTGCGCGCCAGCGGCGAGGCCACGCACGACCGGCTCGGCGGACCCGGACAGTGGTTGCTGGCGCTGCCGACCCATCACATCGCGGGCATCCAGGTGCTGCTGCGCAGCATTCTGGCCGGCACCGAACCGGCCGTCCTCGATGTCTCGGGCGGCTTCCTGCCCGAGGGGCTGGCCGCCGCCATCGGCGGTATGCGCGGACCGCGCCGCTACACCTCGCTGGTACCGACCCAGCTGATCAAGGCCCTGGACGAACCGGTCGCCGCGGCCGCGCTGGCCGACCTCGACGGCGTCCTCATCGGTGGTGCGGCCACCCCGAAACCGGTGCTGGAGCGCGCTCGCGCCGCGGGCATCACGGTCTTTCGCACCTACGGTATGAGTGAGACCTGCGGCGGCTGCGTCTACGAGGGAATTCCCTTGGACGGCACCGAGGTTCGCATCGAGAACGGCCGAGTCCTGCTGGGCGGGGCCATGCTCGCCGACGGCTACCGCAATCAGCCCGATCATCCGGCCTTCGCCGAACCCGGCTGGTTCCGCACCGAGGACGCGGGCAGCTTCGAGAACGGCGTGCTGACGGTCACCGGGCGACTCGACGAAGCGATCATGACCGGCGGCCTGCTGGTGCTGCCGCAGGTGGTCGAGGCCGTGCTCATCACGCATCCGGCCGTCTCCGAATGCGTGGTCCTGGGCCTGCCCGACGCCCGCCTGGGCCAGCGTGTGGTCACCGCCATCGTGACGGCACCCGGTGCGACGGCACCGACCCTCGACGAACTCCGCGAACACGTGGTCGCCGAACTCGACGCCATCGCCGCACCCCGCGAACTCGCTGTCCTGCAAGAACTCCCACTGCGCGGCCCGGGCAAACCCGACCGCGCCGCGCTGCGCGAGTACCTCCAGTCGACTTCCCGCAACTGACCGCCCCGTAGCTCCAGGCGGGCCGAATCGGCGGACCGAATCGGCCGGGCAACGCGTTTGCGATCAAAGGGGATACCGCCGCTCGCAAGCCCTTGCGCCGGGGGCTTGCGTGATCGCGCAATAGCCGTGCAAGCCGCGTGTAAGCGCAGGTCCGCAGAGTGTGCGTCATGACTTCTTACACACCTGCTGAGGCACTCGCCATCGAGGCGAATGACCTGGTCAAGATTTTCGGGGAGCAGCGGGCTGTCGACGGCGTGAGCCTGGCGGTTCCGCGGGGCGCCGTTTACGGCGTGCTCGGCCCCAATGGAGCCGGTAAGACCACCACCATCCGGATGCTGGCCACGCTGCTGCGCCCGGACGGCGGCAGTGCCCGCATCTTCGGTCGTGATGTGCTGACCGAGCCCACCGCGGTGCGCTCGCTGATCGGCGTGACCGGTCAGTACGCGTCGGTCGACGAAAAGCTCACGGCCACAGAGAATCTCATTATCTTCTCGCGACTGCTCGGACTCTCCAAGGCGGATGCGCGCCGCAAGTCGGCCGAACTGCTGGAGGAGTTCGGACTTCAGGAGGCCGCCAACAAGGCGCTGGAGAACTTCTCCGGCGGTATGCGCCGCCGCCTGGATCTGGCCGCCAGTCTGATCTCCACTCCCCCGCTGCTGTTCCTGGACGAGCCGACCACCGGTCTGGATCCGCGTACCCGCGCCCAGATGTGGGAGACCATCCGCCGCCTGGTCCGCGAGGGCTCGACGGTGCTGCTCACCACCCAGTACCTGGACGAGGCCGATCAGCTGGCCGATCGGATCGCGGTCATCGACCGCGGCAAGGTCATCGCCGACGGCACCTCGGACGAGTTGAAGGGTTCGGTCGGCCTGTCCGCCCTGCAACTCACCCTCGAGGACCGGGGCCGCATCGATGAGGCGCGCGCCCTGGTCTCGGAGTACCTGTCCCGCGCCGAGGGCAAGGCCGTCGAGGCCACCGTCTCCCCCGAAGCGGGCCGCATCACCGCTCCCCTGCCCGATCCCGCCATCACCACCGACATCCTGATCCGATTGCGCGAGCACGATATTCGGGTCGAGGAGATCAACGTCAGCAAGCCCAGCCTGGACGAGGTGTTCTTCGCACTTACCGGTCACGGCGCGGAAGACGACACCACCGATACCGAAAAGAGCGCGGCATGACCACCACACTCACCGCCCCCGGAAAGCACACGGCCGTCACCACGGTCCCCATTCCCGAGGTCAGCAATCACATCAGTCTGAAGAAGACCGCGCAGAACTCGCTCACCATGGCGTACCGCGGTTTGCTCAAGATCCGGCACAATCCGGAACAGCTGTTCGATGTCACCGTGCAGCCGATCCTGTTCACCGCGCTGTTCGCCTTCATCTTCGGCGGTTCCATCGGTGGGAGCGTCTCGGCCTATCTGCCCCTGTTGATTCCGGGCATTCTGGTACAGACGGTGGTGCTGACCTCGGTCGCCACCGGCACCCAGCTGCGCGAGGATATGGACAAGGGCGTCTTCGACCGCTTCAAATCCCTTCCCATCGCCCGTATTTCGGCACTCTCGGGTGCGCTGCTGGCCGATATGGTGCGCTACGGCCTGGCCACCACGCTCACCGTGATCGTCGGCCTGGCACTCGGCTACCACCCCGAGGGCGGCGTGCTCGGCGTCGTACTCGCCGGACTGGTCGTGGTGTTCTGCTCCTTCGCCATCAGCTGGATCTGGGCGCTGGTCGGCGTCACCGGTAAGAGCGCGGCCTCGGTGCAGGGCATCTCCATGATGATCATGTTCCCGCTGACCTTCATGGGCGGCACCTTCGCACCGGTCGGCAATATGCCGGGCTGGCTGCAGGGCCTCAACAAGGCCAATCCGGTCTACTACATGGTCAATACGGCCCGCGAGCTGATGAACGGGACCGGCGTCACCGCCAATCTGGCCTGGTCGCTCATCGGCGGTGTCGTGGTGATCATCGTCTTCGCCCCGCTCGCACTGCGTGCCTATATGCGCCACGCGTGAGCTGAACTCCACCCCCATGCCCGTCCACCGGATTCCGGTGGGCGGGCATTCTGCCGTGTGTATGGGCACGCCTGTTATGGTCGATCCGGTGAATTCCCATCCAGCCCCGCGCAGCCGAAAGTCGTTTCGGCTGTCCTGCGCCGCGCTGTTGACGGGATTGTTCGCAATACTCGGATTGATCGCCGCGGTCGCGGATTGGGGCTCGGCGCAACAGATTTCCGTGCAGGCGGTGACCGCCCCGGGCGATACCGTGGCGAGTACCCACGCGCCCTTCTGTGAGCGGCACGATCAGCCCGGACAGGATCCGCTCGGCCAGGTGACGGCGCCACCGCGCGCCACCGGAGATCAGCTGCTCACACCCGTATTCGCGCTGATTCCGGAACTCCCTGCCACCCAGCGGCTTTCGTATGACATCGCCCCGCGCGGGCCGACCCTGCCGATGACATCTCCCCATCTGACGACGGTGCTGATCATTTAGGAGACCCGGCGTACAGCCATGTCTTCACGCATATTCGACGTCATTCAGGACCGAAGTAGTCCAGGGGTATTCGCATGTCCGAAATCAGCAAGAACAGCACGAACAGCAATAGGAAACTCTTCGCGGGACTCGCGGTGTTCGCCGCGGTCTGCCTGCTCGCCATAGCCGCTTTCCAGATGATCGACGGCAATGACGAACCGGAGACGAAGGCCGCCGCGGCGGAGACCAATCCCATGTTCGCCGAACTGGCGAAGCTGGCCCGCCGGGAGGCCAACGATCCGCTCGCCCTCGGCAAGATCGATGCCCCGGTGGTGATGATCGAGTACTCGGACTTCCAGTGCTCGTTCTGCCGTACCTTCGGACGCACCATCGAACCGAAGCTCATCTCGAAGTATGTGGAGCAGGGCGTGCTGCGCATCGAATGGCGGAACTTCCCGATCTTCGGTCAGGAGTCCGAGAACGCGGCCCGCGCCGCCTGGGCCGCCGCACAGCAGGGCCGATTCTGGGAATTCCATCACATCGTGCAGACCGGCGCGCCGGAGCAGAAGAACACCGGTGCGCTCACCCCCGACCTGCTGGCCGAGTTCGCCGCACAGGCGGGCGTGCCGAATATGGCGAAGTTCCGCGCGGATCAGGAGTCACCGGCATCCGCCGCCGCGGTACAGCGTGATGCCCGCGAGGCGTACGCACTGGGCGCGTCCTCCACCCCGACCTTCCTCATCAACGGCCGGCCGGTGCTGGGCGCACAGCCCATCGAGCAGTTCTCGGCCGTTATCGACGCCGCGTCGAATGCCGCGAAGAACAGCCCGGAGCATGCGGAATGAGTGGCACCGTAGGCTTTTTCGCGGCCTTCCTGGGTGGTCTGCTGGCGTTGGTGAGCCCGTGCAGCGCGCTGCTGCTGCCCAGCTTCTTCGCGTACTCGTTCGATTCGCAGGGCAGGCTACTGGGCCGAACCGCCATGTTCTATCTCGGCCTGGCCACCACGCTGGTGCCGCTTGGAATCGCGGGATCGTTTGCAGGGCAACTGTTCTCGAATAATCGCGAGCTGCTGATCACCATCGGCGGCTGGACCATTATCGGCCTGGGCGTCCTTCAAATCCTAGGCCGCGGTTTCGCTTTCGGCTTCGCCCAGCGCGCGGCGGCGAAGCGGGGCCGGCCCGAGCGGTCGGGCGCGGTATACCTGCTCGGCCTGGTCTACGGTCTGGCCGGATTCTGCGCCGGGCCGATTCTCGGCTCGATTCTGGCGGTGGCGGCCGTCGGCGGATCGCCGATCGAGGGCGGATTACTGCTCGCGGTCTACGCGCTCGGTATGGCCGCGCCACTGTTCCTACTGGCCTCGCTGTGGGACCGCTTCTACTTGGGTCAGCGAAAGTGGTTGCGCGGCAGCAGCTTACGAATCGGCAAGCTGGAGTTGCACAGCACCTCACTGATCTCCGGGGTGTTCTTCATCCTGCTGGGCGCGGTCTTCCTACTCTTCGACGGCACCTCGGCGCTGCCGAGTCTGCTCGGCGCGGATACCGAATTCCAGGTGGAGGCAATGGTGCAACGCTTCGGGCAGGCCGTCTCCGATACCACCGTGCTGCTGATCCTCGGTGCGATGGCGCTGGGACTGGTGGGCTGGCGACTCTGGCGCGCGGAGACCCACGCCGACGAGTACGCCGAGCAGGACTGATCCGGGTCAGCGGTTCCGCCGGAATTCGTTCAACAGCTCGAAGATGCGCGGTGGTGCCGTGCGGCGGTTGAAGGGCACCGCCGCACGCACCGCCGCCGCCATCCGCTCCGCGCCGACGGCGGGCTGATGGAACTCCCGATGCCGCTGCCAGTGCATGGACGGATAGTCTTGGCGCGGAAATACTTTCGGCGCGAGGGCGAATAATTCCAAACCCGGATCGGAGCCGCCGTCGATGGTGAGCAGGTAGGTTCCGACCGCGGTGGCCACCGCCCCGATCTGCGGCAGATCCCGATAGTGCCCCAGCTTGGGCAGCGCGGATTCGACCAACTGATCGACGAGTTCGGCCACCGTGTCGGCCCGGCCGTGCAGCACATGGGCGTCGATCACGGCGGAGGCCGTCATCAGATCGCCGGGCCCGGGCGCGACCATCCCGTTCGGCCAGGCCATCGACTCGAGGGACTGCCGGTAGCGGGCCAGTCCGGTATCGATATCGCCCTCGGCCAGTTCGATCTCCGCCAATCCGGCGATGACGGTGGCCCGCCGATGGTTGGGCTGCACGGAGGCGCTCATATCGGCCGGATCGATGCCGACGCCGGGTAGCACCGGCATCAGTTCCCGGCGGGCCCGCTCGACCTGGCCGCACCCCACCAGTGAGACGGCGAGATAGCTGCGGATCTCGATACTCTCCTCGTAGGCCTGCAGTTTGACGAAGATGTCCGCGGTGCGCTCGTAGTACGCCACGGACTTGGCGTAGCGCGCGGACTGCCCGTACATACCGCCCAGGTGCTGGCACACCATGGCGGTGCCCCACAGATCGTCCTGTGCGCCATTCTCCAAGGCGTGCACCGCGTCTCGGATGGAGCCGTGCACATCGCCGGAGTTCTCCCGGGTATTGGCGCGCAGCAGCAGCGCCGCGACCCGGGTGTGCACATCCGGCGATCGCACACCGTCATTGAGTTGGCGGGCCAGTTTGCGGCTGTCCATCGGGAGCGCGGCGGTGGTGCCGAGGAACCGGAAGACCGGACTCAGCGAATCCCCGGCGCGCACCAGTCGCCGAATGCGGCTGCGCACACGCATCAGATTGCGATTGTCGTCACCCGCGTCGCCGCCCATGTACATCAGGTGCAGGCCCAGGATGAGCTGGCCGAACATCTGCAGATCGGCCTCTTCGGTACCGAGCGGACCGGTGCGCATGGGCATGGCCGCGATCCGGCCGGTCCAGGAGATCAACTCCAGATGCGCGCCGCGCATCACCCACAGCAGCGCCAACACCGGATACACCGCGTGCGCGGTGACGGCATCGCGGCCGTCGACGGCGTAGCGCAGGACCGCGTTCAGATTGTCGACCTCAGAGGCGACACCGAGCACCACCGCCACCTGATCCTCGGTGTGATAGCGGCGCGCCGATTCGATCGCGAATTCCCTTGCCCAGCTTGCCATCCGGTCCATCACCCGATCGGCTTCGCCGGTGGCCACCAGCTGTTCCTCACCGAATTCGCGCACCGTCTCCAGCATGCGGTAGCGGGTGCCGTCGTATTCGGTGTCGTCGGATTCCAGCACGGTGAGCAGGGATTGGCCGACCAGGCCGTCGACGGCGATCGCGGCATCGATATCACCGTCGGCGAGTATCGCCTCGGCCGCGGCGAGGGTGAATCCGGCCGGGAAACGGCAGAGCCGCCGCAACGCGGTGCGCTGTTCACCGTCGAGCAGATTCCAACTCCACTCGATGACCGCGTGCAGGGTGCGATGCCGCTCCGGCGAACTGCGATCCCCACTGCGCAGCAGGGCGAATCGATGATCGAGGCGGGACTCGATCTCCTCCACACTCATGGTGCGGGTGCGCGCCGCCGCCAGTTCGATGGCCAGCGGCAGTCCGTCCAGGGTGCGGCAGAGCCGGGCCACCACCTCGGGGTCCAGACGCACCGAGGGCCGGACCGCACGGGCCCGCGCGATGAACAGTTCGGTAGCCGGGGAGCCGTGCGCGTCAATGGTCAACGGCGGCAAAGGGTATACCGTTTCGGCGGTGATCTGGAGCGGCGCGCGGCTCGTGGTGAGTACCGTCAGCTGATCGCTGGAGCCCACGAGATCGGCGACCAACTCGGCCACCGCGTCCACCAGATGTTCACAATTGTCCAGGATCAGGAGCATCGGCCGGGAGGAGAGCGCCTCGCGCAACCGGCGTCCCATATCCCGATTGTGGTTGGCCCGCAGGATATTCGTATCGCGGCTGAACTCGCCCACCCCGAGCGTCGCCGCGATGGCGGCCTCGATCTCCATCCGGGTCTCGGCCACCCCCGCCGGATCGGCGCGCAGCGAGGCCAGTTCGACCAGCGCCACCGCTCGCTCGTCCGCCACCCGGGCACCGAGCTCATTGGCGACCCGGGTCTTACCGGTGCCGCCCGGCCCGAGCACCGTGGTCACCCGCGATGCGTGCAGCAGTGCCTCCAGCGCATCGATATCCGCCTCACGACCGAGCAGCGGATTGGGCGCGGCCCGTAGGCCGATCGGCCCGCCGACGACCTCCGCGGCCTCGGCGCGCGAGGAGACCGCATAACTCGCGGTGGCCGTCAGCTGCGATAACCGGCCCGCCGAGGTCGGCCCCGGCCAGGTCGATTCGGCCTCGGCGGGCGCCGAGCTCCGCCCGTCACTCGCCCCGCCGGTGCCGTGCGATTCACTCGGATCGGACACCCTCGGATGGGAATATCTCTGCGCCGCAGCGGAATTCCCGTCCACCGGGTAACCCGATCCGGAGTCCCGAGCGGTGCCGGACCCGGTCCGGCCGAACGATGGAGCCCCCGAATCACCCGATGGCTCAGCCGAATACGTTTTGCCGGGATACCCCTGCCCCCATGATGCGTTCGCCCGCACCGCGTTACCCGATCCCGCCGGATAATCCGCGGCACCGTACCGATCGCCTCCTGCGGGCGGGTTCTCGCGGCCGCGACCGGGCGACAGCGCGGGCCGCGGACCCGGGAGCGGCTCGCCGCGCAGCAGGGCGGTATTCATGGCGGTGAGCGCCGGGCCCGGGTCCGCGCCGAGTTGGTCGACGAGGCGGGTTCGGAGGGACGCGAACACATCCAGGGCCTCATTGCCGCGACCGGCGGCAGCGAGTAGTCGCATGAGGGTGGCGTGCGCGGGCTCGTCGAAGGGCTCGGCGGCGACGGCGATGCGCGCCAGGGCGAGTGCGCCCGCCAGGTCACCGACGGTTTCGCGGGCCTCGAGTTCGAGGGTGTCCAGCCCCTGCCGCCGGGCGGTGGCGAGTTCGCCGAGTTCGTCGGCGACCGAGCCGGACGGCAGGTCGGCGGCGGGCTCACCGCGCCAGAGCGCGCGGGCCTCGGCGATCAGGGTCAGGCAGGCGGCATCGTCGCCGCTCTCATGTGCTTGGCGCGCTTGGGTTTCCAACTGTCGAGCCAGGGTCAGATCGACCTGATCGGCGCGTAGCACCAGGCGGTAACCGGCCGGGCCGATCTCCAGCGCACCCTCGGGCAGCGTCGAGCGCAGCCGGGAGACCTGCGTGTGCAGCGCGTTCATCGGCGCGCGCGGCGGATCCTCACCCCATACGTCGTCGATGAGGGCCTGGGCGCTGCGACTACGGCCCGGATGCGTGGCCAGCGCGGCGACCAACAGCCGCGCCCTGGCTCCGGGTACGGGTGCGAGGCCACCGTCACGCCGGACGGCGACCTCCCCCAGTAGGGCCAGTAGGACCGTGTCGCCCGTGGGGGCCCGCCGGGTGGTACCGGCACCGCTGGAACTGCCTGTTTCCGAAAACATTCCTCGCCAATCGTAGGTGAGTGCCGCCGGAGGTGCCTGATTCGCCGGATGCGTCGGTGCGGTCGCCTACCCTGAAGATCATGACCGACTTCGACATCGTGCGGGAAACGGTCATCAAGGCCGATCCCGCCCGGATCCGAGCACTCGTCAACGACTTCCAGCAGTGGCAGCAGTGGTCGCCGTGGGAGGGTCTGGATCCGACCATGGAACGCACGTACAGCGGGGCCGATCGCGGTATCGGCGCCCGGTACGCCTGGAATGGCAATCGCAAGGCCGGGCGCGGCGATATGGAGATCACCTCCGAGACCTCGCAGGCCGTCGGCATCCGGTTGAACTTCGAGAAGCCGATTCGCAATACCAATCAGGTGACCTTCGAGTTCATCGCGCGGCCCGAGGGCACCGCGGTCAGCTGGCGGATGACCGGTCAGCGCGGTGGGCTCATGGCCCTCATGGCCAAGGTGATGCCGATGGATCGCATGATCGGCAAGGACTTCGAGAAGGGCCTGGCCCAGTTGAAGGCCGCCGCCGAGGCGTGAGGACAAACCCGCCACCACACTGGCGGGTACTGCCGGAACCCTCGCACTAGGCTGCGGTACATGGCTACAGCAGCACAGTGGATCGAGGGCGCTCGGCCGCGCACTCTGCCGAATGCGATCGCTCCGGTCCTGGCGGGCACGGGGGCCGCCGCCTCCATCGATGGCGCGGTGTGGTGGAAAGCGGTGCTGTGCCTGCTGCTTTCGCTCTCGCTGATCATCGGCGTGAACTACGCCAACGACTACTCCGACGGTATTCGCGGTACCGACGACGATCGGGTCGGGCCGCTGCGCCTGGTCGGTTCGAAGCTCGCGAGCCCGGGCGCGGTGCGCAATGCGGCGATCGGCTGTCTCGCGCTGGGCGCGGTGCTCGGGCTGATTCTGGTGGCGACCAGCGCGTGGTGGCTGCTGCTGGTGGGCGCGGCCTGCCTGGCCGGGGCCTGGTTCTACACCGGCGGCCGGAACCCGTACGGCTACAGCGGTTTCGGTGAGATCGCGGTCTTCGTATTCTTCGGGCTGGTCGCGGTGCTGGGCACCCAGTTCGTCCAGGCCGGGCGGGTCGACTGGGTCGGGCTGGCCTGTGCCATCGCGGTCGGCTCGTTCTCCAGCGCCGTGCTGGTGACCAATAACCTGCGCGATATCCCCACCGATTCGGTGAGCGGTAAGACCACCCTGGCGGTACGCCTCGGCGACACCCGCACCCGCACACTGCATCTGGTGCTCATACTGGTCCCGTTCGCGGCGACCGCGGCGATGGTGGGGCGCACCGGCTGGGTAATGTTCGGCCTGGCGGCCCTGCCCCTGGCGATCAAGGCCCACGAACCGGTTCGCACTGGTAAGAACGGTCCGGGACTCATTCCAGCGCTGGCGGGTACCGGCCTGGCACTGCTGGTGTGGTCGATCGCCACCGGACTGGCATTGACCTTCGGCTGACATCAGCCCGAGATCGGCGCGGGGTGTGGGGTATCGCCCCCACACCCCTTTTCTCAGTCCTCGTCGGGGACGAGTATGCCGAGCACCCAGTTCACCAGGGTGATGATGATGGCGCCCCAGATCGCGGCCCAGAATCCGTTGACGTGCAACTGGTAGTCCGTGTGCTCGGTGATCTTCGAGGTCAGCCACAGCATGAGTGCGTTGATGACCAGCAGGAAAAGCCCGAGCGTCAGCACCACCAGGGGCAGTGACAGCAGTTTCACCAGGGGCTTCACCAGCGCGTTCACGATTGTGAAGATCACCGTGATCACCGCGATCACAATGATCTTGTCGGTGGTCGTGGCGGGTTCGTCGGGACCGTGGATGTCGATTCCACCGACCCATACGGACGCGAGCCAAATGGCCACACCGTTGATCAGCAGACGTAGCAGGAGCGTCATGCCCCGATCGTAGGGCGCGAACCGTCCCGGCGGTGATCTTCACCCACCTTCGCACCCCTGCGGTCCGGGGTCAGGCCGCGTGATCGAGATAGTCGCCGACCGCGGCGCGCAGCGAGTCAGCCCCAGGGCACGAAGGGTGCGTAATCGCGCACATGCCCGTCCACCCAGCCCCAGACGGCCTCGGGTTCCACCGCGACGCCGCCCTGCAGCCGCAGCCGCCAGCCGCGCTCCTCCTTCTCCCAGATATCGCCGTCGCGATCCTCGTAGAGCCCGAATACAGCGGGCTCCCAGGCGTTCACGACCCCCTCGGCGGCCACCATCCGCTGCGGTCGGGCGACCTCGGTTTGCCCGGCGGTGATGACCCACGGCCCCACCGTCACATTGACATCGGCCACCGGTCCCGGATGCTGCCCCAACTCGACTCCTGATTTGTTGTTGTTTCAAACTATTGGAGCAGAACGGGATACCGCGCACACCTCGTCGCCCTACCCGTGCGGGTATCACTCGGCAACCGCGTGTGTACCGGACGGTTATACAAGTTAGGTCACCCTAAGCAATGAATGGAGTACCCACGTTCGGCGAGTACATTCGCCAGCGCCGGACGGCCGCGAACCTCACTCGCCCCCAATTGGCCTGGTTGGCCAGCCTCTCGGTGCCATACCTGACCAAGATCGAGGGCGGCGCGAACCCCTCTCGCCGCGTCATCGAATCCCTCGGCACCGCACTGGAACTGCCGGCCGTCGAGTTCGAATACGCACTGGCCCTCGCCGAAGGCCCGTTCCCGCGGATCACGCCCGATCACCCCAGCGCCAACGACCTGGAGTATCTGGAGCTGCTCAACCCCAAGATAGCGGCCTTCATCTCCGGAACCATGGATATCCTCGCCGTCAATACCGCGCACGCCGAGGTGTTCCCGCAGCTCGATCCGGGCCGCAATTACGTGGAGTGGCTGCTGCTCAATCCGATCTCGCGAACCGTGCTGGTCGACTGGCAGGGCGAGACACAGCAGGCCGTCGGCATGTTCCGCATGCTGCTGGCGCGGCACGGGCCGGACGAGGCGACGCAGCGGATCATCGAGAGCTGCATGGCGAGTCCGGAGTTCGAGACCATGTGGCGCAATGACGGCGTCGCCAGTGAGCGGCGCGATCGCACCAAGCTGGTGCGCGATCCGAAAACCCTGGCCATCACCGAGCTGCGGATGAACATCTGGCGCACCTCCTCGACCCTGCAATCGTGGATGCTCGTGGTCGGCGCGGGCGTGGATCAACCCCTGGCGGTCACTCGTCCAGTCGCCCGGGAGCGGCCGCGAGCGTCAAGGCCTATTAACGCCGATGAGACCCCGCAGCGCCCCGGCAAACATCCGAATATGAATGCTTCACTTCGCGAGCCCGCACCTACTCAACCGTTGCAGCAAATAAGCAGCAATCAATTTGAAGGGTGACCAACCCTTCTCAGCCGAACCCTGTGCGGTGCGAAAACTAGCCCGACCAAGTACCGGTGGCGATGAATCGATCGATGACGGTGGTCGGTTCGTCCAGGCTCAGCCCCTGACCGGCAACCCACTCGTCATTGAAATAGGTTCCGGCATAACGGTCCCCGCCGTCACACAGCAGGGTGACCACACTGCCGGTGCGACCCTCGGCAATCATGTCGGCAATCAGGGCAAACGCACCCCACAGATTGGTGCCGGTGGAGCCGCCGACCCGGCGGCCGAGCACCTTGCCGGCGTGCCGCGCGGCGGCGATCGAACCCGCGTCGGGCACCTCGATCATGCAGTCGACGACCTGACCGACGAAGGACGGCTCCACCCGCGGGCGGCCGATGCCCTCGATCCGGGATCCCATCCCGGTCTGATATCCGGCGTCCGAAAGCTCGTAACCGCCGTAGAAGGCCGAATTCTCCGGATCCACCACGGCCAGTTTGGTGGCGTGCCGCCGGTACCGGATATAGCGGCCGATGGTCGCGCTGGTGCCACCGGTGCCCGCGCCCACCACGATCCACTCCGGGATCGGATGCGTCTCCAGCGCCAACTGCTGGAAGATCGACTCGGCGATATTGTTATTGCCCCGCCAGTCCGTGGCCCGCTCGGCATGGGTGAACTGGTCCATATAGTGGCCGTTGCACTCGCGCGCCAAACGCGCTGCCTCGGTATAGATCTCGGGGCCCTTCTCGACCAGGTGGCTACGGCCGCCCTGTGCCTCGATGAGCGCGATCTTCTCCGGTGACGTGGTGGCGGGCATAACCGCCACGAACTCCAGGCCCAGCAGTTTCGCGAAGTACGCCTCGCTGATGGCGGTCGAACCGGATGAGGCCTCCACCACGGTGGTGCCCTCGGTGACCCAGCCGTTGCAGATGGCGTACAGGAACAGCGATCTCGCCAGGCGATGCTTGAGACTGCCCGTGATGTGGGTGGATTCGTCCTTGAGATACAGCTGCACACCCCAGTCGGCGGGCAGCGGATAGCGCAGTAGGTGGGTGTCGGCGCTGCGCTGGGTGTCGGCGTCGATCAGCCGGACCGCATTGTCGACCCAGTCGCGGGGCGCCGAGCGATCACAGCGCTTCATTTGTCCTCGCCTCGCAGTCGCGACATGAGCTGCTCCCGGTCCCTGCGCCGCTTCTCATCGACGGCGGCGATGTCCTTGTTCACCTGCGTCCGAAGCTTTTTGAACAGTGCCATGGAGAGCGGCATCGCGATGAGCAGCGCGAACAGCGCGGCGACAATGAGCGGGATATCGACGTGCACGATGGCCGCCACACCCATGATGATCGCGGCGAGGACGACGACCAGGCCGAGCCGGGCGACGGTGTAGAGGGCCAGATGCTTGGCCAGCCGACGGCCCGCGCTCTCCGGTGGGGTTCGGTCACTCGCGCCGGGGGTTGCGTCACTCACGACAACAGCCTAGGTGACGGGGATTCGGGCATACGCGGCGCCCTCCGCCCGAATGTCGCTGGATATTCGCTGTACGGAGGCAAATCGTGACCGCGAACACAGTACGGATATCCGTTTTGTCTATTACTTCCCCTTTACCAAATCGAGACTGTTCGAACACTCAGGGGGTGCAGTGCAACGATGTCGCTACTGATGAGGGATCTGACAAAACGGAAAGGTTTGCGAATGACTGCGTTCACCGCGGCGAGCCGCGTAATGGGTTCCGTCTCCAGCCAGGACACCCTGCTCACCCCCGGCCAAGTAGCAGCAATGTTCCATGTCGATCCGAAGACCGTTACCCGGTGGGCTCATGCGGGTCGGCTCGGCTCACTGCGGACTCCGGGCGGTCACCGCCGGTTCCGCGAAAGCGAAGTTCTGCAGCTCCTGCGTTCTCTCACCACCGAGGCAACTCGCGTCTAACCCCTATTTCTCGTTCCGCGGTGCCGCGGGTACGGACACGGATTACCCTCGTTGGCAGGAGGTGAGCGACGTGACGTACCTGTTGGCACTGATCGCGGTAGTGGCCGTCGCGATGTTGTGCTGGAAGGCTTTCGGGCCCCAGCGACCGGCCCGCACCGGCACAGCATCGGCACCACGCAACCGCATAATCGGTCCTGATGACGATCCCGATTTCCTTTGGCGGCTATCCCGCCAGCACCGGGATGGCGAACCCGGCTCTCCCGATCACTAGTCCAATACAGACCGGTCGGCATCCTTCCAGCAAACCGACCGGCCTTTCTTTTCGAGCGCGTACTGGCGTCACCAACGTGACCGGAAGGTGCCCGATGGACAAGGACGAAAACCTCTCGCAGGACGCGCGCCGCAAACAGGGCGACTCCCATGCCGCCGAGCGCCGAGAGCAACGCCGCGAACAAGACGCGGCCCGGCTCGCCTCCGGCACCGGCCCACCGCCCGACCCGCTACTCGAACCGATGCAGGCCAAGGTCGCCGAGAACAATCACACCGACAACCACAAATGGGACCGCGCCCGCGCCAAGGAAGCCACCGCCGACGCGGTGAAACTCGCCAACGCCGAGGCGGACGGCCCCGAATCCGGCTAACGATATTCGGCTGCGAATCACCCCGGCGCCCAACGCCAATCGCCAGGTGTCGCTCCGTATCCTCACCACCGACCGCCTCACCCTCACCCCGGTCGGCGCGGCCGATCACGCCACCCTGCTGGCGATAACCCTTTGCGACACTGCGCCGTGAACCAGCGAAAGCCAGTGCACCGGAGACGAATAAGGCGGTCGCACCGACCCCTATCGCCACCCGGCTCGCAGTTGCGCGCCAGGTCGGCGGATCGGCGGGCCCGACCACTTCGATCGACTGGCCGCGGACTGCGCTCGCGGCGGGAGCGTTAGTCCGTTTCTTCGTGGTGGGCAACGATATTGAGGACATTGCCGTCGGGGGCGCGGACGAAGAAGCGGCGGACGCCCCAGGGTTCGGTGGTGATGGGGTGGACGATTTCGTAGCCCAGTTTCTGAGCCTCCTCGTAGGCGGCGTCGACGTCCTCGGCGTGCACCGAGATGACCGAATCGACGGGGGCGCTGGCATCGCGGGTGACCAGTTGGAGGTTGGCGCCGGTGTCCGGGGAGGTGTAGCGGGCCACCCAGCCCATATTGAACTCCTCGATGCTCAAGCCGAGGAAATCTGTGTAGAAGGTCTTCGCCGCCTCGATATCGGGGACGGGGAGGTTGGCGACTATGTGCTTCGCACGCATTCTCTGCTCCTGTCTTGCGACGGATGGGCACGTCAATCCTACGAGCGGGATATTCGGGGGGCGCGGATTTCGGGGGCAGTGGCGGTCGGGGCAACGGTTTTGCCGGATTCACCGGGGGTGTTCGCTGCCATAACGTTCTCGCCCGCAAGGGAATCGACCCGGTGGGTGGGAGAGATCGACGTGGTGGCACAGTTGTCGGCCGAGGTGGCCGGGCCGGATATGGAGCAGCCGGTGGTGCGGTGGCATCCGCTGGTGCGCATGGGATTTCGGTTCGGGTTCGCATTCCTCGGGGCCGGGATGACGGGTGGCTGGCTCGCAACCGCGCTGATTCGGTCGTTCGGGGTGCCGCAGGAGACGGTGGCGGAGCTGACGAAGTGGACGGGGCTGTATCCGCTCACCGATCGGGTCGGTAAACACATCTTCCATACGACGGTCGACTACACCCGATCCGGCAGTGGAGATACTGCGGCACAATGGATTTCGGCATTCACCTGGCTGCTCGCCGCATTCGCGGCCACCGCCGTCTGGTCGGTGCTCGATCGCCATCGGCCGAACTACGCGCGCCTGAACGCCTGGTTCCGGCTGCTCCTGCGCGGCGCCCTGGTGAGCGCGCTACTGCTCTACGGCATGGTGAAACTACTGCCCTCGCAGATGACCTTCGTACTGCAGCGGCTGGTGGAACCGTTCGGCGATATGAGCCCGATGTCGGTGCTTTGGACTCAGACCGCCCTGTCCGAGCCGTACGAAATCGCCTTGGGCGCAGCGGAAATCACCGCCGCACTGCTGCTCATCGCGCCCCTGACGGCAGGTCTGGGTTCAATACTCGCCTTCATCGTGACACTGCAGGTGGCCCTGCTGAACCTCACCTTCGACGTGCCCGTGAAGATCTTCTCCCTGCAACTGCTCGCCTTCGCGGCGGTACTCGCCGCCCCCGATATCCGGCGTACCGTCCGGGCGCTGCTCGGTCGCGCGATCCCACGCCGCGAGCCGGAGCTACGCTTCACGACCGGTCGCCGGAATCGAATACTGCTGGCCGCACAGCTGATATTCGGCGGCTGGCTGTTCTATACCGCGCTCACCGAGGGGCTCGACGGCTGGCACACCTACGGCAATGCCCGAGCGCAGTCCCCGCTCTACGGCATCTGGAATGTCACCGAATACTCGGTGGCCGGACAGCAACTCCCCGCCCTGGTCGACTTCCGCGAATCCACCCGGTCCGGACTCCCGAATGCCTCGGATCGCTTCCGCCGCATAATCTTCGATATTCCGGACGCGATCACCGTGCAGCGCATGGACGACTCGCTACTCCCCCTCCCCGCGCGAATCGATACCGCGGGCCACACCATCACTATTCCACGGGACGCGACCGGTGGTGCGCCGCTGGCCGCCTTCGATTACGAACAGCCACAACCGAATCGGCTGATTCTGATCGGACAGCTGGCGGGCCACCCGATCCGAATGCGACTGGAACTGATCCCGCTCGACCACTATCCGGCGGTCTCCCGTGGCTTCCATTGGGTACAGGCCGAGCCTTATATGCGGTAGCGGTTATTCCGGCAGGCCGAGTCCATCGGCCAGCACCGGCCAGGAGCGATGGAACGCGTCTCGCCAGTAACCCCAGGAATGGGTTCCGGCGGCCTGGAAATCGTAGGTGGCCGGAATCCCCAACTCGTTCAATCGATTTCGCAGATTCTGCGTGCACCAGTTGACCGCCGCCTCGATGACGCCACCGGTCATGAGCTGATTGGCCAGGCCGAGCGGAGTCGGGTTCAGCAGGTAGCCGTCGTCGATCCGATCGTGCGGTCCGGGCAGACCGCTGCTGTCGGAGATGAACAGTTTCGTCCCGCGCAGCATCTCGGCGTTCAGGACGGGATCGCTTGCGGCCCAGGCCGGATCGTCATCGTCGCCGCCCACATCGGTATTGCGCCACCAGGTGGCGATATCGCTACCGCCACCGGCGCCGTTGAGCAGATACAGCACCGGCCGTGGTCCGGAGGCGTCCGCGGGCCGCCGCACCTTGACCTCGATATCGCGGTCCATCGCGGCGGAATGCACCCGCAAGGTCAGCGTGCGGTCGCCGGTATCGGCGGACCCGGCTCCCGTACCGAAGCCGACCGTTCCCGCGCCGATGATCAACCCGGCAGCTACGAAAGACGCTGCGCGCCTGATCGATCGGCGTCTCATCAGAACTCCAGTCCCGCATGGCATGCAGACATGCCGTATGCGGTCCCGACACTAATGGAATCCGGGCACGCTGGGCAGCTTCAGCGAAGTATGGACTCGATGAGTCTGCGTGAACGCGGCGCGCTCTTCGCGGCGCCGGTAGTCGAGGTCGGTGCCGCCGCCGAGACGCGAGGCGATACGCAGGGTGAGCCAGATGCCGACCGGTAGGACGGCCGAAGCAGGGTCGATCACGACGTCTCCCAAGGGTTTCCGGTACGCACTGTTACAGACATATGGACAGTACAAGCGCGCACGACCCTGGACCCAGCTTGGTGTGACGTGATGTCTCACTCATTTGAGCTGGCGCGGGCCTGACTCCCGATCGGTGACCGAGGGTCAGGCCCGCACGTCGAATCAGATTACGAAGCAGGAACTTCCGCCGTTGATACCGGTTCCGACGGTCAGGACGATCGTCTTGGAGTCCTCGCCCTGGGTGACCACGAGGGTATGAGTTCCGGTTGTCCGCGGTGTCCAACTCGCCGTACGCGTCGTCGGCGCCGAAACGTCCGGCGTGGCGGCGAATTGGACACCATTGTCGAAGAAGTTCATCCCCGACCAGGAGGTGCTGTTCGCGACCACGTTGTAGGTGCAGCCCGTGCCGAACCCATTGCTGAGCCCACCGCCGGCGATGATGACGCTGGTTCCGATCTCCGCGGACGCCTGCGGCGTATTCAGCGCGACACCGGCGGCGGCCAGTGCGATCGCGACCGGAACAGACTTGAAAAGATTCCCCATCGGGTACCGACTCCTCTGATTGCGCGGGTGATTCGCAATAACGCTGCCAGACAGGCACTTCCGGCAGTATCGGTCAGATGCCCCTGGATACGGCTCCGGCCGCCGAATTCGATTCGGCGGCCGGAGCGGCAGTTTCGAGTTATCCGCGTGGGATCAGGGCAGCACCTGCGGAATGACATCCGGTGCGACCGCGCCGACGATCAAACCGACCAGGGCGCCCTGGAAGGCCGGGCCGAGGGCGCACAGCGGAATCAGCAGAATGCCGACAATGGTGGCAGCGCAGACCACGGCCCCGACCACGGCTCCGACAATCGCGCCGGCGGCCGCGCCATTACCCAGCGGATCATGGTTGGCCGCATTCGGATTGGTGGTGATTTCCTGTGCGGCGGCCACCGGCTGCGCCTCCGCGGCGGCCGGTTCCGCGGCAGCGACGGGCTGCTCGATTACCGCCGCCGCAGGCTGCGCGGCAATCGGCATTACCTGCGCAATAGCGACCGGCGCATCGACGGTCTGCACCACGGGCGCCACCTGCAAAGCCCCGACCGGCGCATCGGCGGAAGCCGTTCCCGCCCCGGCGAATGCCACCCCGACGGCAAGCGGCAATGCCGCGATGAGAGCCTTACGACCGAATTTCGCAATGGTCCGACGCATGAGTTTTCCTAACCCTCCCGACGCCCGCAGCAGCACAGTCGAAATCAACTGGTGCGCTGAGCGTTTCACGTTGCGAATTTGCAACGATCAAGTTGTATCCGATACCCGTCGCCGAATCAAGTCCGAATCCCGTTATGCACGAGGGCGGGAATTGTGTTCAGCGACACGATGATCGGTTAAAAGACACGGCTCGCGGTGGTCCAGGTTATCGATTCCCTCGCCTACCGCGCATCACCCTCCATAGAGTGGTACGAGGCCAGACAGCTCAGATCAGAGGGCGGTCTGAAGTGAAGATAGGCAAGTTCCTGGTCCGGCTGTCTGGCGCCCGTGCGGAGCTCTGGAGTGGGTACCCGAAGAGCGGCCAAGGTTCGTGCGCCTAGGTGCCACATTGCTGATCAGTTTTGCCCTGGTTGCGGTCTCGATGTTCGTTGCTCTCAACTTGATCGGTGCACCACCCTCGTGGGCCTTCCCGATAGCTGTCGTCTGGGGCAACGTAATTCTCAACCTCGATCGATGGCCGGTCGAAAGGTTGCAATTCCAGCGTGCACGGAAACGGTTACGGCTGAGCCGCTCGGAACAAGCTCTCCCAGAGGACGTTCCGCCTCTATTGGGCGATGAAGGCGAATCAGACCGGGCATCAACGTAAGTCGTTCCCTCATCTGACCGATACCCACCTCGACCCGGATTACCGCCATCTCCCGGCCGACACGACCGATCTTGGCTAGTTGAGGCCCGCGTAGGAGTGCAAACCGCTCACCACGATGTTGATGATGAAGAGGTTGAAGAGCATTGCGATAAAGCCCGCGATATTGATCCAGGCGGCTTTGGTGTCGCGCCAGCCCGAGGTGGCTCGGGCGTGCAGGTAGGCGGCGTAGAGGACCCAGGCGATGAAGGAGCAGGTTTCCTTCGGGTCCCAGCCCCAGAAGCGGCCCCAGGCGGCCTCGGCCCAGATCGCGCCGAGGATTACGCCAGCACCGAAGATCGGGAATCCGATAATGGTGGTGCGGTAGGCGAGACGGTCCAGCGATTGCGCGTCGGGGAGGAGACGGGCCAATCGGCCGAGGATATTCTCCGATTCGTGGCCCGCGGGCTGACGGATTCGGAAAAGGAAAAGCAGGCTGGAGACGCCGGAGACCAGGAAGACACCGCTGCCGATGGAGACGACGGTGACGTGGATGGGCAGCCAGTAGGACTTGAGCGCGGGCACCACGGGGGCCGCGTCGACGTGCAGTTTGGTGCCCGCCAGGAACAGCAGGATCAACACCGGGGTGAGCAGGAAGGCCCACATGCCGCGGTAGCGCTGTTCGCGCAGCAGCACCAGGCCGAGTAGAACCGCCGCGGCACAGGCCATGCTGATGAACTCGAACATATTGCCGAGCGGGAAACGGTGAGTCGCGAAGCCACGCAACACAATCGATACCGCGTGCGCGCCGAAGCCGACGAACAGCACGGCAAAGGCCATATTCCCCAGGCGTTCCGGGAACGGGCGCTTGGCGCGCTCGGTTGGCACAACGCGCCCGGGGACATCGGCCGCGGCCGCGGGCACCGGCTCGGATCCGCCACCCGCGGTGACCAATTCACGCGCGACGGGCACGGGGCGAGTGACGGCGAACTGCCACACCAGCATGATCCAGACCAGCGCGTAGATCACGATGGCCGATTTGAACGCGAGATCGCTGTAGGAGGCGATGGTCTCGTCGATCGGCATTACTTCTCTCCCGTGTTCTCGGTCAGCAGCCGCTCACGCAGTCGGTCGAACTCGCCGCCCCAACCCGCCTGGTCGGTGCGCGCCAATCCACCCATTTCTACTACGGTACGTCGTACTCCATCGGGCTCGCCGTCGGGGTACACCCGCAACCAGATGCGCCGCCGCTTCACCAGCAACGACACCAGCAGACCCGCCATCATGGTGAGCGCGCTGACCAGCACCCACTGCTGCGCCGGATCATGCGACACCTGCAGATTCACGAACTCGCGCGCACCGTCGAAGGTCACCTTGGTGCCATCGGAGAGCGTGGCGGACGCACCGGGTTTCAAATTCACCCGCTGCTCCTTGACCAACCGCCCCTGCTTGATCATCTCCTGATCGAGCGAGAACAGCGACTGCGCGCGCCCGGTATCCAAACCGGTATCGCCCTTGTAGATGTCGACCGCGACCATCGGATCCCGCATGGCCGGATACATCGAGGTCAGCAGTGAACCGTGCAGCAGTGCGGTCGGCGCGAACAGGCCCTGAATCGCGACCTGATGCTTACGCCGCTCCTCCTCGCTCGGATACATACCACCCGGCGGATCGATTCGCAGCACACCCGAGGACAGGAAGGTGGTGGCGTCATCCGGCTTCCACTGAATGGTCTCGGTCCGCGTCTGACCATTCGGGAAGGTCACCGTGAAGGTCGGCGCGAAACCGTGGCCTTGCAGGTAGACCCGGTCCCCCGCGACCCGCAGCGGATGATTCACCTGAATATTGGTGTCCCGCCAGGTCCCCGAATCCAAATCCGAGTCGGCCTGATATTGGATATCCGAGGAGAACATCGCGGCCTGACCATTCGGCAGGTAATCCGCCTTGAAGTTCTTCACCCGCACACACATCGGCGACAATCCGGTGCCGTCATTCACATTGCCCGCGCGGAACGAGTCGAATACCGCGGGCGAGGTGGTGCAGAAACCCGGACCGTCATCGGCGATGACGACCACATTGCCCTCGTACCCGAACAGTTTGCCGATGGCGATCGCCGCCAGCAGACCCACCAGTGCGAGATGGAAGACCAGATTGCCCGCCTCGCGGGTGTAACCCTTCTCCGCGGAGAGCGTGACCTCACCCTCGCGCGTCCCGGGCTGCACCACGGTTCGCCAGCCGCGCAACGCTTTACGCGCCCGCGCGATCACCTCATCCGGGGTCTCCGCGTCCGATCCGCTGAAATGATGCGGCAGCCGCGACAGATTGCGCGGCGCCTTCACCGGCGGCGTGCGCAGCGCCCGATAGTGATCGAGCACGCGCGGCAGAATGCAGCCCACCAGCGAAATGAACAGCAGCACATAGACGGCCGTGAACCAGGCGCTGGAGAACACGTCGAACAGCTGCAGGCGATCCATCCACGGACCCAGGGTGGCCCGGTCCGCGATGTACTGATCCACCTTCTGCTTGTTCAGGCTCCGCTGCGGCAGCAGCGCACCCGGAATCGCGGCCAGGGCCAGCAGGAACAGCAGCATGAGCGCGGTGCGCATACTGGTCAGCCCGCGCCACGTATTACGCAGCACGGCAAGGGCTCTGCGCGGCAACGAAGGCCGCGGCGGACGGGCGGGGGCGGGGGTTTCGAGGGTGGCAGTCATCAGATCGGCAGGGTCACATTCGAGACGAAGGCGTCGCGGATCCAGGAGATGAACTGGTCCCACGCCCCGGTCACCAGGGCGATGCCGACGGCAACGAGCAGAATGCCGCCGATCACCTGAATGGTGCGGGAATTACGGCGCAACCAGCCGACACCGCGCAGTGCGGTCGCCGACCCGAACGCCAGGATCACAAACGGCAGGCCCAAGCCCAGGCAGTAGGCCACGATGAGGGCGACACCGCGCGCGGCGGTGGTGCCCTCGGTACCAGCGGAGACGGCCATGACACCGGAGAGCGTCGGTCCCAGGCACGGTGTCCAGCCGAGCGCGAAGACCGCGCCGAGCAGGGGTGCGCCGATCAGACCGCTCAGGCGGCGCGGCTCCATGCGGGTATCGCGTTGCAGGGCGGGGATGAGGCCGATGAAAGCCAGGCCCATCAGAATGGTGACGCCGCCGCCGATGCGTTGCAGCAGTTCACGATTCATATTCAGGGCCTGGATCGTGCCGAAGACGGTGGCCGATGCCAGCACGAAGACGACGGTGAAGCCGAGGACGAAGAGTCCGGCCGCACCGGCGACCCGCATCCGACCGCGATTGCGTTCGGCGACGGCGGTGCGCTTGGCGGACTCCACCGTGACCGGCGGCGCTTCCGCACCGACGACACCCGCGAGATAGGAGAGGTAGCCGGGCACCAGCGGCACCACACACGGCGAGGCGAATGACACCAGCCCCGCCAGCACACAGGCGCCCAGCGCGAGCAGCAGCGGTCCGGTGGCGGCGGTCTGCTGGAACGAATCACCCACGCTGGCAAGGACTGTCACGTTCACTGCTGACCTTCCTTGGCCAGCTTCTCCACGACGGGTTGCAGGTCGGTCGCGAGCAGTGAGCGCAGGAATACCGCCGCGACCCGGTGCTGACGGTCCAGCACGATGGTGGTCGGGATGACGCTGGTCGGGAACTTGCCGCCCAGCGCGAGCAGACTGCGCATGGACGGGTCGTAGATCGAGGGATACCCGACCTTGTTGTCGGTGACGAAATCCTGCGCCTTGTCCTGCTGGTTGTCCCGCACGTCGATACCGAGGAAGGCGATGCCCCGATCCTTGGTCGCGTCGTAAACCTGTTCCAGCGCAGGCGCTTCCGCGCGGCACGGGCCACACCACTGACCCCAGATATTAACCACGACGACCTTGCCGGGGAAGTCGTCCACCGAGGTGGTCTTCCCGGCCGTCATCAGATCCGGGCCGGACAGCTTGCCGATGGTCCCGCGCGACTCCGGCGGATCGTAGAAGATATCGGTCTTACCGCCGGGCGAGACGAAATCGAAGGTCCCGCCCTGCGCTACCGCGTCCTTACCCGCGGTCGAACAACCGGCCAGCACCGCCACCAGGGACAGGCTCGCCAGCAGCATCGACACGGAGCGTGCGAGGGTGCCGGACGCGGTCCCGCTCATGCCCCCGTCACCTTGGGATCCGAGGCGCCCGCGGGTTCGCTGTAGACGATATCGATCAGCGTATCGCCCTGGTACACGAGCGAAGTCATGGAAGCGAGCGAGCACTGCCGGTTACGCGGGTCATGCCAGAGCCGCTGCCCCTGCAGGAATCGGCGCAGCGTCCACACCGGCAGCTGATGCGAGACCAGCACGGCCTCACGGCCCGCCGCCTCGACCCGGGCCTTGTTCACCGCGGCCAGCATGCGGTGCGCGATCTGCAGGTACGGCTCACCCCAGGACGGGGTGAACGGATCACGCATCTTCCACCAGTGCCGCGGCTTACGCAGTGCACCGTCACTCATCGAGACCCGCAGGCCCTCGAAGGTGTTCCCGGCCTCGATCAGATTGTCATCGGTGCGGATGACCAGATCATGGTGCAGCGCGATGGGTTCCGCGGTCTCCTGGGCCCGCTGCAGCGGCGAGGCCACCACCAGCGCGATATCGTGATCGGCCAGCGAGCGCGCCACGGCCTGCGCCTGCGCGCGCCCGGTCACCGACAACTGGAAGCCGGGCAGGCGGCCGTACAGAATCCCCTTCGGATTGTGCACCTCACCGTGCCGCATGACATGCACGATGGTCTCGATATCATCGGCGACATCGCCGGGCAGCACGAAACCACTTGCGGCGAGGGCCGATTCGCTCACATCGGACGAGTTGGCGGATTCACCCGCTTCCACACCGACACCCTCGGCGTCCGTGGCGAGCGGAGGCTCCGCCGCACCACCCTCCGCGTTCGATGCGTCATCCGAGTCGACGGCGAACGCGACATCTGCGGCGAAATACCCTCCGGCCGTTTCGACTTCAACCGCCACCGGCTCGCCGGCGAAGAAATCCGTTGCGGCAGAGTCGATCCCGGACTCGTCAGCGCCGGTCCGCAGGGAGTCGGCTCGGGCGGCATCGGCCGCGGACGCATCGGCCCACCCGGCGACGACGGCGGCCAGATCGGCAGCGGACGACCCATCGACCCGCCCGGCATCACCGGGGACGGATACGGATTCGGCCGTGGCGGACCTTGTGGGCGTCCCCGCCTCCCGCTCGGACCCTTCGGCATCCACCGCATGTGGTTCAGCCGTCGCGGGCACCGCCGCGGCCGCGGTCGGCGCGGCACTGCGATCACCCGCCTCGTCGGCTGAATCCTTTGCGGGCGTGACGGTTTCGGCCACCGGAGCGACGGCGATATTCTCACCGGTCTCGGCGAGCTCATCCTCGGCCTGGCGGATGGAGTCCAGCAGGCGGGAGGCTTCGGCGGGAGTCAGGGGGGCCGGATGGGGGCCGGGGGCGGGTAGACCGGTCTCGGGCTGGGAGGTCACGCGGCGGATCCTTCGGGGGTGGCGGCTGCCGCGGCACGCGCGGCGGCGGGGAGGGCGGCGGCGATGCGATCGAATGCGTCCTCGTCGAGTGCCGCGGAGACGAACCATGCCTCGAAGGCGCTCGGCGGCGCGTACACACCGGCGTCGAGCAGGGCATGGAAGAAGGCGGGGAAACGCCACGTCTCGGCCGCCTTGGCGGCGGCATAGTCGGTGACCGGGGCGTCGGCGAAGAACACGCTCACCATATTGCCTGCGAATTGCACCCGATGCCGGACGCCTTCGGCCGCGAGCGCGTCACCGAGTAGCGTGCCCAGCCGCTTGGAATTGCGATCGAGCGCGGCGTAGACCTCGGCATCGGCCGCGCGCAGTGTGGCCAGGCCCGCCGCCACCGCGACCGGATTGCCGGAGAGCGTGCCCGCCTGATAAACCGGGCCGAGCGGAGCCAATCGGTTCATGATCTCGGCGCGACCGCCGAAGGCCGCGGCGGGCAGACCGCCGCTCATCACCTTGCCGAAGGTGTAGAGGTCGCCCGCGACACCCTCCAGGCCGTACCAACCCGATGAGCTCACCCGGAAACCGGTCATGACCTCGTCCATGATGAGCAGCGCGCCATTGTCCCGCGTCAGCGTGCGCAGCCCCGCGTTGAATCCGGGCAGCGGCGCGACCGCGCCCATATTGCCCGCCGCCGCCTCGGTGATGACGCAGGCGATCTGCCCGGGATGCGCGGCGAAGGCCGCTGCCACGGCCGCGAGATCGTTGTACGGCAGCACGATGGTGTCGGCCGCCTGCGCGCCGGTGACACCCGGCGAGGTGGGCAGGCCCAGGGTCGCGAGGCCGGATCCGGCATCGGCGAGCAGAGCGTCCACATGCCCGTGGTAGCAACCGCTGAACTTGATGATCTTGCTGCGTCCGGTGAATCCGCGCGCCAGCCGGACCGCGCTCATGGTGGCCTCGGTGCCCGAGTTCACCAGGCGCACCCGCTCGACGGGTTCGACCCGCGCCGCGATGGCCTCGGCCAGTTCGATCTCCGCCTCGGTCGGCGCGCCGAAGGACAATCCGCCGACCGCGGCCCGCTGCACGGCCTCGACAACCTCGGGATGCGCATGCCCGAGAATCATCGGACCCCACGAACACACCAGGTCGACGTAGTCGTTGCCGTCGGCATCGGTCAGCGTGTACCCGCTCGCGGATTTGATGAACCGCGGCGTCCCGCCCACCGAGTTGAAGGCCCGCACCGGCGAATTCACACCGCCCGGAATGACCGCCGCGGCGCGTTCGAAAAGCTGGGCTGAGACCGGCACCGACGCCTGGCTCACACGCGGAGAAGAACTCACGGCACCTAGTCTCGCAGCCGCCCGCAAGCTCGTCGACGACAGGGTGTAGGAGAGTGGGTTGTCCCACATCGAACCTGACATCTTCGCATCTGTTCGCCCGGCCCGCATCCGATACGGCGCTGCGCGCGTCATCGCAGGTGACAGCGCCGCACATTGGCCCGGGGGCGGCAACACGCCGGAGTCGTTCGGGCGCAACATCGATCGCTGAAGAGTTGCTGATGCGTAATCTCACGACTCAGAAGCGGCATCGAGAGAGGGCTGAACTATATGCGGGTCGGTGCGGGACTAGTGGTGGCGGTGGGAATTTCGGCAGGGCTGATCGCGGGGGCCGGACAGGCGAGCGCGGGGACGCCGATCGCACAGCCCGATCAGGGACGAATCGGAATGGCGCTCTCGCATGACGAGACCGCCGCGCTGGCGGGCGGGCCGATCCCGGCGGTGGTGAGCATGTTCGTACCGCTGAGCCGGATGGGTGCGGGGCTGAAGCCGGACACCAATATCTATAAGGATGACGGCGGCGGCGTGCACGCCTCGCTGCGGCAGGTGGTGATGGAGGCCGCCGACCACCCCGACGGCTCCGTTGTCGTCTATTTCAATGCACCCGGAACTCGTGGTGGACGAGTGCTGGATATTTACCAGAACTGGGAGTGAGTCGGACGGGTGCCGCTAGGACAGCGGCACCCCGAGGCAGAATGCGGCCCAACCGGTGCTGAACAGGCAATTCAACTGGGGCGGTAGTAGGTCCAGCCAGGAGAACGACAGAATCGGCAGCTGCGTCATGGACTCCATTGTCCGCCCGCGCAATTGCGGAAATCAGTGATCAGCGATCTTCGCGCACCCGCACACGGCGTGTCGGCCGCAGCGCCCTGCCCACCCCGTCGATGCCGAGCAGTCCGGCGATGATCATGATCGCCGCGGATCCGGCCAGCCACGGCCCCGAGTACCGGGTCGCCGAGAATCCGGGTGCGTCCCCGGCGGGTTTGAACCAGGTGGTGTGAACCCCATTGCGCCAGCACCAGATCGCGACCACCGCGATCACGGCGGCGAGTACGAGTTCGGCGAGCACGGCCAGCCACCGCATCACCGCGCCTCCTTCTCTTCGTCACCCTCGGCCGTTTCGGCCTCGGCCACCGGCGTGCCGGAACCGTCGAGCGCCGCGACCGCCGCGGTGAGTTCGGCGCGCAGGGTGTGGTGATCCCGCGCCCACGCCTGCACCAGGCCGCCGTCGCGCAGTTTCAGTCCGATGCCCTTGCGCCGCCGCGGTACCCCGGTGAGTTCACCGAGCGCCCGCGCCGATTCCCAGTCCTCATCATCCCAGGACTCCTCATCGATCTCCGGCAACACTTCGGCAATGCTGCGCAGCGGCAGCGTTTCGGTGCCCTCGCGCAGCGTGTCGGGGGTGAGTTCGACGCTGATGTGGCGCTTGCCGGCGATCACCTGCAACCAGACGAATCCGGCCAGCAGCAGACCGCAGAAGATGAGCCCGAACCAGTGCGCCTGGCCACCGCGAATGACCTCCAGCCCCAGCACGATTCCACACAGCACGGGACCGTAGGCAATAGTGCGATAGCGCGCACCGGGCTCGGAGAACAGCACATTCGCGGCGGGGTCACTCATAGGTAGAACCTAGCTGGACCGCGCGAACCGGACGAGCGGCGCATTGCGCTCAGGCGAGCAGACCCGGAATCAACAGCACGGCGAGGGTGAGCAGTCCGAACAGGAACAGCAGACTCAACCCCAGCACGTCGCGCCGAAGGCTGTGTGGTTGCTGGATAACCACTCGCATCGTTGCCTCCGCCTCTCCGGCGCCGAACAGGCCATGGCACAACGCATGACGAGTGACTTCCGGTTCCCGAACTCTCTGTGACAGCCCTCACTGTACCCGGTAGTACGCCCGTAACAAACTCCGCAGTATTCATCGCGGTCCGGGCCGGAAGAACGGCTCCGAATCGATTCGGTGGCAAAGGAATACGGCGCCGCCGGCCAGCACCGCCTGCACGATCGAAACACCCCCGGCGACCATGCCCGCCACCCCCGACAGCGTGCCCTTGCCGATAATCGCCAATCCCGCGCCGAGCGCCAGGAAGAACGCGTATCCGGTGAGAACCGCACGCGCCCAGTTCTTTCCACGCCACAGCTGATACACCACGGCCGCACCCGCACCGTTCAACGCCAACCACAGCAGCGCGATCACGGTGAGCCCCACCAACACCTGTAATTGCGCCTGCGCCAAGGTCACCGGCTGTTTCGTGCCCGCCGCACGATCGACCATCTCCCGCGCCAGCTCCCCGCGCTGCCCCAGCTGGGCGAGCAGCACCGCGACCACCTGCACCACACCGAGTGCCAGTGCCGCACACCAGAGTTGGCAGGAGGTACGCACATCCTCGGGCACCGGGCGCGCGCCCATGGGAGGGATCATCGAATTCACCGCGGGTAGAGCCTGCTCAGCCAAGCCAGTGCGCGGCTTCGGTGGCCCAGTAGGTGAGCACCATATCCGCTCCCGCACGCCGGATGCCCAGGAGCGACTCCAGGATCGCGCCGCGGCGATCGATCCAGCCGTTCTGCGCGGCGGCGGTGATCATCGCGTACTCGCCGGAGATCTGATAGGCCGCCACCGGAACCGTGGAGCGGTCCGCGACATCGCGCAGAATATCCAGGTACGACATGGCGGGCTTCACCATGACGATATCCGCGCCCTCGGCGAGATCGAGCTCCAGCTCGCGCACGGCCTCGCGGCGATTCGCCGGATCCTGCTGGTAGGTACGGCGATCGCCCTCCAGCGAGGAGCCGACCGCCTCCCGGAAGGGACCGTAGAAGGCGGAGGCGTACTTGGCGGCGTAGGCCAGAATGGCGGTGTCGATATATCCGGCCGCGTCCAGACCCGCGCGAATCGCGCCGACCTGGCCGTCCATCATGCCGCTGGTGCCGAGCAGGTCCGCGCCGGTCTCGGCCTGCGCGACGGCCATGTCGACATAGCGACGCAGGGTGGCGTCATTGTCGACACCGCCGTCCGCGCCGAGTACGCCGCAGTGCCCGTGATCGGTGAATTCGTCCAGGCAGGTATCGGCCATCACGACGGTCGAGCCGCCGACCTCGTTGACCAGGGCGCGAAGTCCGCGATTCAGAATGCCGTTCGGATCACTGGCCTGACTGCCCTGCGGGTCCTTGTCCTCGGGGCGGGGAACGCCGAAGAGCATGAGCCCGCCGACGCCCGCCGCGACGGCCTCCACCGCGGCCTTGCGCAGTGAATCCATCGAATGCTGGTAAACGCCTGGCATGGAGGAGATTTCACGAGGTTCGTCGAGCCCGTCGGCGACGAACATGGGGAGCACTAGTTGCCTGGGCTGCAGTGTGGTTTCAGCCACCAGACGACGTAGAGCTGGGGTGCGGCGCAACCGCCGTGGGCGGTCCATTCCGGTCATACGGCGATGATATGCCCGTGCCGTCCGTCCGTCGCGGGGGCCTCCGGGGGTTTGCCGGGTATGTCCCGTAAACCTTTGTGAGCAGCGGACTTTGTCGGTGGTCACGGGTAGAATCGAAGATGTGTTCGAAGAGATCGCGTCGGAAGTTTCGACTCGAACTCTGATCGCGACAGGGAGGATTGGTCGTGCTTGCAGCCGTACCCAACATGTCCAGCAAGACAAACATGTCCGATGAGGCCGCGGTGCCCAAGAAGGGGGACGTGATCGATCACGCCTGGCGCCCACTCATCAAGCAACCACTACCCGCGGGCCGTCCACGCTCCTGGTACATCTCGCACAACCGGCGTATCAAGGCCATGCGCCTGGCCATCGCCCTATTGGACGCGGGCACCTTCGCCCCCGACCAGGCGACCAACGAAAAGATCAGGGAGACAGCCGATTTCGTCGGCGTACACCGGCCGTCGGATGCCACCTGCCGCATGGTCCGCCGCATGATGGCCGCCCAACGCTGACCTGACCGGACACCGGAGGGTCCGGCTCGCCTTCATGACGAGTGGGACCGTCCGGAAACCAGGCGTGGATGTTCCACGGCAATCGATTTCGGCCGGGGCCGCGAAATCGTCAACGGCAGATAGCGGGGAAGCCCATCTGGTCACCGGGGGCCACGGAAGACCCGCTGGTCAGACACTTCAGCAGGAGTTGCGCGGAACCGGAGGCGGAACCGGTGCCGGGGTCCGCGATCGAGTCGGCCGGAGTTGCGCCACCCGAGGTCGCCGAAATTCCGTAACCCGAGGGCAGGCAGCCCATCGGACCGTCCGCCGAGCGCGGGAAAGAAGACCAATCGCCGCCGCCCGCCATACATTTGATCGCGGCGGAGCCGGTGCCCAGGATGCCGGCGAGTAGATTGCCCGCACTGGAGCCCGAATCCGCGACGGGCGCGGACTCCAGCGGGATACCCTGCGGCGCTGCCGCGGCCGAACCGATTCCGGCCATCAGGATTCCGCCCGAAAAGGCCGCAGCCCCAAGCATATTCACTATGATTCGCTTCATCACGCGAACAGTAGGCCAGCTCCCGGAATGTGAAATGCCATCACTTCCATGGGCAATGACTCCGAGGTCGAACAGGAACGGCCCCCGCACCATCGGATGCGGGGGCCGGTTCGCCTCGACTGCGGCCGGATCAGCGGCTGCGGCGGCTCTTCTTGCGCGGCGGGGGCAACAGGCCCTCGGCGCGCAGGTGGGCGGCGTGCTCGGCGAGCGCCTCGACGAGCGGGCCCACCTGGGCGATTTCGGGCTGGACATCCACGCGCAGGCCGAATTCGATTGCCGTCTCGGCGGTTTTGGGGCCGATGCAGGCGACGATGGTGCGAGCGTGCGGCTTACCTGCGATACCGACCAGGTTCCGGACGGTGGAGGACGAGGTGAACAGCACCGCGTCGAAACCGCCGGTCTTGATCATCTCGCGGGTTTCCGCCGGCGGCGGGGAGGCCCGCACGGTGCGGTACGCGGTGACATCGTCGATCTCCCAGCCGCGGTCGCGCAGACCCTCGGCCAGGGTTTCGGTGGCGATATCCGCGCGCGGCAACAGCACCCGGTTCACCGGATCGAAAACGTCGTCGTACGGCGGGAAGTCGGCCAGCAGACCCTCCGAGGACTGCTCACCACTGGGGATCAGCTCCGGGTTGATGCCGAACGAGCGCACCTTCTCCGCGGTGGCCTCGCCCACGCAGGCGATCTTCACGCCGGAGAAAGCCCGTGCGTCCAAACCGAATTCGCCGAACTTCTCCCACACCGCGCGCACCGCGTTGGTGGAGGTGAAGACCACCCATTGGTAGCGGCCGTCGACCAAACCCTTGACCGCGCGCTCCATCTGGGCGGGGCTGCGCGGCGGCTCGACGGCAATGGTCGGAACTTCCATCGGAATCGCGCCGTGCATGACGAGCTTCTCGCTCATCTCACCGGCCTGCTCCTTGGTGCGCGGCACCAGAACGGTCCAGCCGTACAGCGCCCGCGACTCCCACCAGGAGGTCTTGGCGCGCTTCTCGACCTCTTTGCCGACGGTGACCACCAGCGGGCCAACCATCTCCGAGGCCGCGTTGTTCAGCGTCGCCAGCGTGGCGTCGATGGTGCGCTGCTGCCGGGTGGTGCCGCGCACGGTCACCGCGACCGGGGTCTGCGGGGCCATACCGTGCTCCACCAGCGCACTGGCCGTCTCGGCCAGATGTCCGGAGGTGGCGTGCAGCACCAGCGGACCGGGCGCCGCCGCGACGGCCGCCCAGTCCACCTCACCGCGCACATCGACCTCGGTGTGACTCGAGCCCAATTCGATTCCCGCGTAGGCGGGCACCGTGGTTCCGGCCGACAGACCCGGCAGCACCTCGAACATCAGGTGCGAGCGGGTGACGGCATTGACCTCCTGGATCACCGAATCGGTGGTCAGCGGGTCACCGGAGACCAGGCGCACCACGTCGAAACCATTGCGGGCCTCGGCGATCAGCGTCTTGGCGACCTCGGCCGCGTCACCGAGCGCGG
This sequence comes from Nocardia sp. NBC_01503, assembly GCF_036327755.1. Lineage (NCBI taxonomy): Bacteria > Bacillati > Actinomycetota > Actinomycetes > Mycobacteriales > Nocardiaceae > Nocardia > Nocardia sp. NBC_01503. Next base: position 3,166,273 of record NZ_CP109596.1, on the reverse strand, counting down.
GGCGCACATCGACGGGCAACTGCCCGTCGGGGCCCGGCTCGGAGGCGGTGCCGATCAGGGCGAGCACGCCCTTGTCGACATCGGGATCGGTGAACGCGAGCTCGGCCCGCGCCAGCACCTCACGGGCACGCACGGTCAGCAGCGCAGGATCACCGGGCCCGGACCCTACGAAAAGGATCCGGCCGGGGTGCTTCTTCGTCGCTCGGCTCACCGCTGCACCTCGCTAGGGCTCGGCGCAGCGGTGCCCGCAGGCGCTGTGTCCGTGATTCGTTCGCTGCGCTCACTCATCGAATATTCTCCATTGGGCTGGGATTGCTGCTGTCGTCGGATTGCTCGGCCACCGGGCTGCCGTCCCCGGGGTCACTGAGCAGGTCGCGCGCCCCCAGCTCCAAGAGCTCACGCGCCAGTGCACGGCCCAGTTCCGCGGCATCCGCGAGCGAGCCGACCACAGAGGCCCGGATGGTGTCCGAGCCATCGATCGCCGCCACACAACCGCGCAGCGACAGTTCATCCACCACCCGGCCGTCATCGTCGAGGGATTCGACGACCTCGGCCAGCGCGCCGATCGGGGCGGTGCAACCCGCCTCCAGTTCGGCCAGCAGCGCCCGCTCGGCGGTGATGGCGGCGCGGGTGCCGGCATCGTCGAGGGCGGACAGGATGGTCACGAGTTCGGTGTCCTCGCTGCGGCATTCGACCGCGAGCGCGCCCTGCGCGGGGGCGGGCAGCATCTGCACCGGCTCCAGCGATTCGGTCACGGCATCGAGGCGGCCGATCCGGGCCAGCCCGGCCCGGGCCACCACGACGGCATCGAGTTCACCATTGGCGACTTTGGAAAGTCTGGTGTCGAGATTGCCGCGCAGCGGCACGATCTCGACGCCGAGGCCGAGTGCCAGCAGCTGTGAGGCGCGGCGCGGGGCGGAGGTTCCGATCCGAGCGCCCGCGGGCAGTTCGCCCAGCACCAGGCCGTCGCGCGCCACCAGGGCATCGCGCGGATCCTGGCGCGGCGGAATGGCCGCGATTTCGAATCTCGGATCCTGCGCGGTCGGCAGATCCTTGTACGAGTGCACCGCGATATCGACTGTGCCCGCGGCCAATTCGTCACGCAGCGCGGCGGTGAAGACGCCGACGCCGATGGTCTGCACCGGCGCGGAGGACTGATCGCCCGCGGTCTTGACGATCACCAGCTCGGCCTGCTGCCCGGCGGCGATCAGCTCGTCGCGCACATGCCCGGCCTGGGTCAGGGCCAGCAGCGAGCCTCGAGTACCGATGCGCCACGGCGCGTCGACGGTTCCACGCTTTGTGTCCGGCACGGCTTCCCGCCCTGTCTGTATGTCCTGCACCATCGCTCCGGTCATGCGGTCAGCCCCTGTTCGTCCCCCGAATGGGCGGCGGTGAAATCGTCGGCCAGCACGCCGGCCGGTGTGGAGATCTCCATCGGGGCCGCAACCGCCTGCGCCGCACCGGGTTTGAGTTCGAACAGCTCACGCAGCGCTTCGGCGTAACTGTCCCCGCCGGGCGTGGAGGCCAACTGCTTGACCCGCACCGTCGGCGCGTGCAGCAGTTTGTCGACGACGCGGCGCACGGTACGCGCCACCTCCTCGCGATGCGCGGCATCGAGGCCGGGTAGTCGCGAATCCAGCCGCAACAGCTCACCCTCGACCACATCGGCGGCCATCTGCCGCAGTGCGGCCACGGTCGGGGTGACCTCGGCCATTCGCTGTCCGGCAAGGTATTTGGCGAGTTCGTCGGCGACGATGGTGCGGGCGGCGGCGGTATCGTCAGCGGCCGCGCCGGCCGACGGATCGCGCTGCAGCGTCTCCATATCGATGACGGTGACGCCCGGCAGTCCGGCGACGGCGTGATCCACATCGCGGGGCAGGCCCAGATCGCAGATGACCAGCTGCTCGCTCGCGCCGGAGGCCGAAAGCGCATGGTGCACATCGGCGATGCTGACCACGGTGCCGACCGCGCCGGTACAGGTGACCACGACCTCGGCCGCGGCCATGGCCTCGACCAGGCGCGCGATATCCATCGCCGCGGCGGCGACGCCGTGCATGGTGGTGGCCGTATTGGCAAGCCGCTCAGCACGTTCCAGCGTCCGGTTCACCACGATGATGCGAGCGACCCCGGCCCGCGCCAGCTGCGCGACCGCGAGACCACCCATGGCCCCGGCGCCCAGCACCAGCGCGGTGCGGCCTTCGAGCGGACCGAGCACCAGTCGCGCGCGATCGAGGGCGACCGACACCACCGACGCGCCCGCGCGATCGATCCCGGTCTCCGAGTGCACCCGCTTGCCGACCCGCAGCGAATGCTGGGCCAGCTCGTGCAGGGTGCGCCCGGCGGCCTGCTGGGAATCCGAGGCGGCGTAGGCGGCGCGAATCTGGCTGAGCACCTGCTGCTCGCCGACGACCATCGAATCCAGTCCGGAGGCGACGGCGAACAGATGCTCGGCGGCGGCCTCGGCGTAGCGGACGTAGGCGTGCTTGGTGAGTTCGGGCAGCGGTAGCCCGGAGTGCTTGGTCAGCAGTTCGCTGATCTCGCCGAGCGCGGGGTGGAAGGCATCGACGACGGCGTAGATCTCCACGCGATTGCAGGTGGAGACGATCATGGCTTCGGAGACGTGGCTGGAGGCCAGCATCTTCTCGGTCAGCTTGGGCCGATCGTGCTCGGTGATCGCGATCTTCTCGAGCACCGCAACCGGCGCGCTGCGATGTGAGATCCCGACGAGAAGCACACTCATGGCTGGACCACCGCTCCCTTGCTGGTTGCCTCCGGCGTGTAGATCACGCCCACCGAATCGCCAACGGCGGCCACCGGCTCCGGCGCGGCCTCCGCATTGCGGGCGAGCTCGAAGGAGAGCAGTTGCATCTCCACCGCCAGATCCACCCGCCGCACCTCCACGTGCGGCGGCGCGTCCAGCGCCACCGGCGAGAAGCTCAGAATGCACAGCACGCCCGCCGCGACCAGCCGATCGCAGACGCCCTGTGCGGCGGCGTCCGGCGTGGTGATGACCGCGATGGTCGGCTCCAATACCGCCACCGCATCGGTCAATTCGGACACGTCGCGTACCGGTAGCCCGCACACCGTGGTGCCGATCACCGTCGGATCGTTGTCGAAGAGCCCGACCATGGCGAAACCGCGCCGCCGGAAACCGCCGTAGCCGACCAACGCGCGGCCCAGATGACCCGCGCCGACCAGGACCACCCGGTGTCCCTCGGAGAGTCCGAGCACATCCTCGACGCGGTCGCGCAGCTTGATCACGTCGTACCCGACACCGCGAACACCGTTGGGCCCGAGGAAGGAAAGATCCTTGCGCAACTTGGCGGAACCGACACCCGCCGCGACAGCCAGTTCCTCACTCGATACGATGGCAACACCATCGTCGGCGAGCACGGCGAGAACCCGGAGATAGGTGGCGAGACGCGCCACCGTGGCCTGCGGGATGTCCTTCTGCAGAGCCTTGGCCGAGACACCACTCTGCGGCGTCTCATGCTGCTCTGTCACGTCGCTTGCGCTCCTCGTCCGGCCGGGGGTGAGTGTCCGGGTTCTTTTGTGACCCGACGCCGGTGACCGTCACTGGGCGGTCATAACAGACGAGGTCGAGTCAGGGGTTCGGGGTCGCTTCCGCTGAGGGCGGGGTTGCGTGCCACCACCGTAACCGCTTGTGAAGCCCTGCACAAAGTCGGTGAATTCAGTCACTTTGCCGGGGGCCTCCTGCCCCGGGATTCATTCAACCCCGCACAACCCGAACCCGCCATGCAACGCGCCGGGAATCGAACACTCGAACACCCGGTTACGGGGTGGCGTCGGGCCGAGTGGGGAGCGAACCGGACGACCCGCTGTTTCAACGCGCGAGATCGGCGCGTAAGCGCGGCTCGTCCACATCGAAATAGCTGTGTTCGCGGCCGTTCAACAGCACCACCGGCAGTCGATCGCCGTACTCCGCGCGCAGGCCGGGATCGGTGGCGGCGGCCTCGTCCACATCCACGAGTGCGATCTCGACATCGAACTCGGCGCAGATGGGCCGCAATTGCTCCAGTGCGACCGCGCAGAGTCCGCAGCCATTGCGCGTCAACAGGGTCACCGAATGGGCGGGCACACTCATATCGAACATTCAACACCCGTCATGTCGTTCGGCGTCTACGTCCACGTCACCCCTGGGCGTTACTGTGGACATTGTTCGCGCTAACAGGCGGAGGTACTGGTGCCGGAACGATCGAAAGAGGCCGGAACGGGTTCGAAGGACTCGCGGTCGGGATTGATCGCGGGCCGATTCGGGGAATTCCCGGCCCGCTGGGGACAGGGTCTGCAGGACCAGTTCACCAGAATCACCCGCAGCCCGTTCGGCCCCAGCGAGGAAGAGGTGCGCGCCAATCTGGCCGGTGAGGCCAGCGCCGATGCCGCGCTCGCGCTGCACGACGCCGAGTTGCGCGCCGCCTCCCCGCGCTCGCTTTACGACGAGCCGAGACCGGCGATACCGCGCGATCTCACCGCGGCCGCGTTCTTCGATGTGGACAACACCATGGTGCAGGGCGCGTCCATCGTGCACTTCGCCCGCGGTCTGGCCGCCCGCAAATACTTCAAGACCTCCGACCTGGTCGATATCGCCTGGAAACAGGTGAAGTTCCGGGTCACCGGCAAAGAGAACAGCGCCGATATGAGCAGCGGTAAGGAGCGCGCCCTGGAGTTCATCGCCGGGCGCCCCACCGCCGAACTCGCAGCGCTCGGCGAGGAGATCTACGACGAGATCATCGCCGACAAGATCTGGCCCGGCACCCGCGCGCTCGCCCAGATGCACCTCGATGCCGGACAGCAGGTGTGGCTGGTCACCGCGACACCGGTGGAGCTGGCGCAGGTCATCGCCAAGCGGCTCGGGCTCACCGGCGCGCTCGGCACGGTCGCCGAAAGCCATGACGGGGTGTTCACCGGCCGCTTGGTCGGCGACATCCTGCACGGACTCGGCAAGGCGCACGCGGTCCGCACCCTGGCCATTCGCGAGGGTCTGAATCTCAAGCGCTGCACCGCCTATTCGGACAGCCACAATGACGTGCCCATGCTCTCGCTGGCCGGCACGGCCGTGGCGATCAATCCGGACGCGGACCTACGCGAGGTCGCCAAGAATCGCGGCTGGGAAATTCGCGACTTCCGCACCGGCCGCAAGGCCGCGAAAGTCGGTGTGCCCACGGCGCTCGCGCTCGGCGCGGCCGGTGGTGCGGCGGCCGCGGTCATCAGCCGCAAACGCGAAGCGCGCGCGAGCTAGGGCTCGGCGCGCTCCGCTACGGTCGACCCGGCTGCGTTCAGACGCGCCGCAAGGCCTTCTCACGTCGTCGCGCCACACTGGTTCCCGATTCCCGCCGGGCCATTCGACGCAGCACCACGGGCGCGACGAGCAGACCCAGCACTGCCCAAACACCCAGCACCGCAATGGTTTCCAAATGTCGCCAGGAATCGCCGAGTTCTACGGTCACCGCACTGTCCGGCAGCAGCGCCGAGCGCATACCCAGGCCGAGCCAGTAGATCGGAAACACCTGGGCGATGACCTGCACCCACACCGGTAGCGCCGCGATCGGATAGAAGATTCCGGAGATCGCGATCACGCCCAGCACCGGGAGCGTGAGCAGCCCCTGACTGCGCGCGCTGGTGAATATCGAACCCAGCACCGCACCGATCGGCAGCGTCGCCACCAAACCCAGCGCCAGCACCCAGACCAGGGTCAGCCAGGCCGTGAGGTCACCGATGGCGAGCCCGGAAACGATGAACAGCGCGGGAATCAGGAAGATGGCCAGATCGGCCAGCAGCCCACCCGAGACCGACACGATCCGCCCGATCAGATAACCGACCATGCCGTGCGGTGTCGCCTTGGCGCGCAACAGGGTTCCGTCCTCGCGGTCGGCGGTGAGCTGTTGACTCATGCTGACCATCGACATGGCCGCGTTCATGCCGAGAATGCTCGGCAGTACCAGTGCGCCGAGCGCGAATCCGGTTTGTCCGAAGGACACATCGCGCAGGAAGAACAGGGTGGTCACCATGAGTACCGGCCAGAGGAAATGACTGAACAACTCCTCACCATTGGTGAAGGACTGCCGCAATTCGATCAGGCCGCGCGACCAGCCGATCCGCCAGGCGCGTGCGGTGGGATTCATCAGGCCGCCTCCTCGGCGTCGAGGGCCGCGGCGGTCTCGGCCCGGTGCACCAGCGACAGATAGGTGTCCTCCAGCGAAGCCCGGCGGATCTCCAGGTTGTCGATCGCGGCGCCGTACCGCTGGAACAGGTCGAAGGCGAAGGCCGTCGATTCGGCGGTGGTCTGCCGGAAGTGCTGTCCGGCACACGTCCAGCGCACCTCATCGGCCCCGGCGATCTGCGCGGCGAGTTCGGCGGCGGTGCCGTCCGCGATGATCCGGCCCGCGTCCAGCACCAGAATCCGGTCGGCCAGTTTCTCGGCTTCGGCCAGATCATGCGTGGTGAGCACGATGGTGGTGTCGCCCTCGGTGGCCAACTTCTCGATGAGTTCATGGAACGCGCGGCGGGCAATCGGGTCCAGCCCGGCGGTGGGCTCGTCCAGGAAAACCAATTCGGGACGGCCGACCAGGCCGATCGCCACATCCAATCGACGGCGTTGTCCGCCCGAGAGCATGCGCACCTTGCGATCCGCCTGCTCGGCGAGACCGACCGCGGCCACCAATTGATCTACGTCCCAAGGGCGTTCGATCGCCGCGGTGGCGTACCCGGCGTAGTACCGGCCCACGTGCGCCAAAAGTTCCCGGACCCGCCATTTGCCGTGGTCACGCCAGGATTGCAGGACGATTCCGACCCGCGCCCGCCAATCCTCCCCGGCGCGTGCGGGATCCGTGCCGAGCACCTCGACCCGACCGGCCGAGCGCAGCCGGAACCCTTCCAAGATTTCGATGGTGGTGGTCTTGCCCGCACCGTTCGGCCCGAGCAGGCAGAGCACCTCGCCCCGCCGCGCCGCGAAAGTCACATCGTGCAGGACATCGGTGTTGCCATAGCGCATGCGCAGGCCCTCGACATCGAGCACGACCGTATCGGTGTGCATCGCAATTCGCCTTTCACACTTGATGTTCGGAGAGTTCCCGTTCGATCCGCGCGCGCAGGTCCGGGAGGTCGATACCGGCGAGGGTGAGCGCCCTGGGCACGGTCCCGACCTCCGCTCGCAGAATGCCGAGCAACAGATGTTCCGGGCGGACCTCGCTCCGGCGGACGGTGGTGAAGGTCCGGTCGAGCGCGAGTTTGAGCGAAGCGCCCATATTCTGCGGGCGCTCGGCGGCCGGACGCGGGTGCGGCAGTGCGTAATCGGCGACGGACACCCCCGCCGCCGCCAGGCTGTGCTCGAATTCGCGGTCCAGTGCGGCTCGGATGCCGTGCTCGGTCAGACCGGCGGCGGCCAGGATTCGATCGGTGCCGGGATCCGCCTCGGCGGCGATCGCGAGCAGCAGATGCTGGGCTTCGATCGTCGCCGATCCATCGACTCGAGCATGTTCGGACCCGCGGGTGAGGATCGCGTGCAGGTATTTGTCGAAGCTGGTCATTGTCGCCTCCTCAGCGAGACGCCCGCGGCGATGAGCCGCTTGGCGTGTTTCTTGTGCACCGCCTGTCGGGTGACGCCGAGCGCCTCGGCGACCTGCGGCCAGCTCCAGTTCGCGCGCATCGCCTGTTCGACGGCGGCGTCTTCCAGCTGGTCCGCCAACCGTCGCAGGGCCACCACGGCGGCCAACCGGTCGGCCGGGTCCTGGGCGGGGTGCATGTCATCAGCGGCCATGCAAGCAACCGTAGTTGACTAACCGGCAGTAGTCAACACAAGTTGCTTAGACGTCGGCGGCCGTGCGCCGCCCGCGTGCCCGCCGAAAAGCAGTGCGGCCCGGTCCAATTGGACCGGGCCGCACCCTGATTCTTTATCCGCCAATACTATCCGGTGAAGGGATTACGGCGTTTGGTGAGATTCTTGTACAGCGTGCCCTGAATGGTTTCGCGCACCTGATCGGTGATCTCGAACATGGTCATCGGATCATCGGCATCCGACGGCTCGTATTCGGTGGTCGGAATCGGCTCACCGAATTCGATGTACCACTTCGACGGGAGCGGGATCGCGCCCAGCGGACCCAGATGCGGAAATGTCGGCGTCACAGGGAAATACGGCAGACCGAGCAGACGGGCGAGCGGCTTGAGATCGGCGATCTTCGGGTAGATCTCCTCAGAACCGACAATCGAGCACGGAATGATCGGCACCCCGGTGCGCACCGCCGCCGAGACGAAACCGCCACGGCCGAAACGCTGCAGCTTGTAGCGGTCGCCGAACGGCTTGCCGATGCCCTTGTAGCCCTCGGGGAATACGCCCGCGACTTCGCCCGCGCGCAAAAGCCTCTCGGCATCGGCGGGGCAGGCCAGGGTGTGCCCGGCCTTACGCGCCATTCCGCCGATCAACGGCAGTTCGAAAATGAGATCCGCCGCCAGCAGTCGCAGCGCGCGCTGTTTGGGATGCTTGTCATGCACCGCCAACTGCAGCATCATGCCGTCGATCGGAACCGTGCCGGCGTGATTGGCGACAATCAGCGCACCGCCCGCCTCCGGAATATTCTCGATACCGCTGACCTCCACGCGGAACCACAGTTCCGCGAGCGGGCGCATCATCGGCAGCAGCACCGTCTCCAAAAGGTGCTCATCCAAACCGAATTCGTCGACCTGATAGTCACCGGTGAGGCGACGACGCGCGAAGTCGGCGGTGCGGCCGACCCCCTCGACCACCGCCCCCCGCAACATCTCGCTCAACGACTTGGGCTGGCGTGCCTCGACTTCGGCGAGCCGGTCGGTCAGCGAGGTCACCGGCTGCAGCGCCCGCTCCCCCGGCCAGACGCGCGACGGCCGATGCCGCGCCTCGATATCCACGTCGTGAAGTCGAATCACCTTCGCTACATCACTCATTGGTGTGCTCCCGTCCCGGCCCCGAGCAGGCCGAGAAGTTTGTTCTCTGCGGCATCGATCCAGCGAGGATCGATCACGGGCCGCAACGCTGCGCCCCCTATGAAGTCGTCGAAAGCCTGCACCGTGGTCCAGCGCGGTTCGAAACCCAGCTCGCTGCGCATTCTGGTGGTGTCCAGACCGCAGCCGAAATGAAAATAGTCGATTTGTTCGGCGGTGAACTCCCGCATCACCGGACCCATCAGGGTGCGGCCGATAGTTCGAAACATGTTGTACGGCACCGGCATTTCGATCCGGCCCGCTCGGCGTATCGCCTGCGACAATGCCATCGCACCGTCACCCGCTACGTTGAACGTACCACCCGGCGCACCCAGTGCGGCATGGGTGAGCGAGGCAATCGCGTCCTCCTCGTGCAGCAGCTGCATTCTCGGATCGCGACCCAGAATGGTCGGCGTCACCGGCGAACGGAAATACTGCACACCGCGATTCGCCAACTGCGGCCCCACGATCGGCGGGAAACGCAATATCGCGGTACAGATATCGGGACGACGGCGCGCCAAACCGCGCACGAATCCCTCCACCTCGATCATGTCCCGCGCGAACCAGCCGCGTGGCGGGGTGCGGGCACTCATCTCCTCGGTGAATTTCACCGGATCCTTGGCGCTGCAGCCATATACGGCGGAGGAGGAACGCACCACCACGCGGCGCACGCTGGATGCCTTGCGGCACACCGCGAACAATTGCATGGCTCCCAGTACGTTCATGTCCTTCATGGCCGCCCGGCCGCCGCCGGCGGGTGGGCGCGACAGTGCCGCGGGATGCACCACCGTATCCACCTGATTGCCGTCGATCACCTTGCGTATCAACGGATTTCGAATATCGGCGCGAACGAATTCGGCCCGGCCCATGCGACGTAGCAACTCCGGGCTCGGTTGTTTGGCGTCGACCGCGATAATGCGTTCGATGGCAGGGTCGGCCGCCAGCCGGGCCACCACATTGCCACCGAAGAACCGACTCGCGCCGGTCACCATCACGATCTTGGGCGCCGAACCGTCCCGGGTGCCTGAACCTGTCACACCGGATCCCACTCGCAAGCCCCCATTTCTAGTTTTCCCGCGCTCCAAGGGTAACCGCGAGACAGGGGCTCTCCGAAGAGTATTAACCAGGATCTAACGATGAGTTCGGTCACCGTAAAAAAGCTGGAAGCCCGCCACCGAGGTGACGGGCTTCCAGCTACGACGCAGCGCTTACTTGCCGAGTTTCCTGCGCTGAACGCGCGTGCGGCGAAGCAGCTTGCGGTGCTTCTTCTTCGACATGCGCTTGCGGCGCTTCTTGATCACAGAACCCATAGGGTTGTTCCTCGCGTTCTCTCGGGTCACCCCCACCTTCGCGGGGAGCACACTTTCAACCCTGCACAGTCCTACCCGATACGGGCCGACATGGACCCGACGGCACCACCGGCACGTACAGGATGCCGGTTCATGTTACCGGGCCACTGACGAGCGAACGAAACGGGTGGCCCGGAACCGGGCCGACCCGCTCGTTCCGCTCTACGCCTCGACTTACGCGGGGATCACCCCGCGTCGAAGTAAGACGTCTCCAGATAGTCGTGCACGGCCTTCGCGTGCACTCGGAAAGATCGACCGACCCGCACCGCGGGCAGCTCTCCCGAATGCACCAACCGGTACACCGTCATTTTTGATACCCGCATCAGATTCGCCACTTCGGCCACGGTGAGGAACTGCGTTCCGCCACCGAGAACATTTCCGCCGACTGCGCTGACTGGGGTGTTCGCGGACCTCGCTTGACTGTTTCCAGACATCATTGCGCCACTGACCTCCGGCACGCCCGCGCCGCCGGCTTCCCCACCGGCGGAACAGACACGCACGTGCTCCTTGAAGCTTAGCGGGACCAGTGGTGTTGCTGCGACGGGTGTGAGAAATCAGCCTTTGCTGTGGCGAGTCGGGCTCCGGCAGCAAACGAGCTACTGGGAAGTAGCGCTAATCAGCGCTCGCGCCCAGTTCGACGGAGCGGCGTTTCGCGGCGTTCAGCGCCTCGTGGAACGCCGAGCGCACCGCACCCCGCTCCAGTTCCCGCAATCCCGCCGCCGTGGTCCCCGCGGGCGAGGTGACGGCCGCGCGCAACTCCACCGCGGACTGCGTGGACTCCTCCAGCAGGGCGGCCGAACCGAGCATGGTCTGCACCACCAACTGGGTCGCCACATCGCGGGTCAGGCCCAGGCCGACCGCGCCGTCGATCATGGCCTCGACCACCAGGAAGAAGTACGCCGGACCCGAACCCGAGACCGCGGTGACCGCGTCGATCTGCGATTCGGAGACCGTGACCACCTTGCCGACCGACTCCAGCACCTCGGCGACCTGCGCCAACTGCTCCTTGCGGGCATAGCGGCCGGGCGCGATGGCGCTCATGCCCTGACCCACCAGCATCGGGGTGTTCGACATGACCCGCACCACCGGGAAACCGGCGGGCAGCTTCGCCTCGAACTTGATGGTCGGCACGCCCGCGGCCAGCGAGACGATCACCGCCTCGTTCTCCTGCTCACCGAGCTCGGCCTTGGCCAATTCGGTGACCACACCGTCCACATCCTGCGGCTTCACGGCGATCACGATCAGATCCGCGCCGACGGCGGCATCGGCGACCACGTCGGTAACCCGCACCCCGAAACGCTGCGCCAGCAATTCCGCGCGCGCCGGTACCGGCTCGACCACCACCAGATCTTTACTCGCCCGCCCGGATTCGAGGAGTCCGGCGAGCAACGCCTCCCCGATCCGGCCTCCACCGATCACCGCAACTCTTGTCATGGAAATCAAGGTTAGTGGGTGGGCGGGAAAGGGCTTTATCGCGATTGCGGGATGAGGGCGAGCTGACGGCTCTGCGCGACGATCGCACCCGTGGAATCGATGACGAGTTGATCCTCGTCGAACATGCGACCGCCGACCTCGCGGGCGTGCGCGATGACGCGCAGCCAGCCCGGAGCCGGGCGACGGCGCAGGTAGGTGGTGAGCTGAACCGTTGGGGCCCAGCCGAAGTGGCCGAGGTTCATCGGAACCGGCGGGGACATGTCGGCGGCCATCATGGCGAAGAAGGCGGAGACGTCCGGATCCCGCTCATCACCGTCGAAGGGCCGAATCCACAGGCGCAGACGGGGTTCGGAGGTTTCACCGGAGAGAAAGCGCGCCCACTTCGCGTCGAGGGCGACCGAAGAGCCCTGTGCCACATGGACGATCTTGCCCATCGGGTTGTCGTCGTCGTAGCCGAGGGCGTGCTCATCGGGTTCGGCGGGCATGTCCTGGGCGTGGTCGGCGGCGTAGACCGGGGCGGTGTCGTCCAGGTGGCTGAACGTGAAGGCGGTGTGCACCAGGGTGCGGCCGTTCTGGATCAGGCTCGCGTCGATGAGGCAGATCTGGCGGCCGATCTTGCGGGTGCGGACCTCGTACTCGACCGCGCCCGGATCGGGTGCGCCGAGGAAGTCGGAGCTGGCGGCGATGGGGAACATATCGGCGCGCTCGGGGGCTGTGCGGCGCAGCCATTCGGTGGCGGCCGCGGCGCTGCCGGCGACCATGGTGCCGCCGTGCAGCTTCTTGCCGATGGTCCAGATGCCGTCGATGACGCCGGCGTAGCGGCCGATACCGGGATCCTCCGACTGGAGTTCGGCCACCGCGCAGACCCGGCTGAAGGGCGCGTCGGCGCGCGGGCTCGCCTGATCCGGCTCGACGGTCAACTCCGTTGTCATCCGCTGGTCCTCTCCACTGTCGGTTTGTACAGCGTACAAGCGACCTATCGGCGAACTCCCCATCTCGTGGGATGAATCACTTCAGCCGCGGACGCCGGTCGGCTCGGGGTGCGGCGCGGTGGCCGGGGCGACGCCATTGAGATGCGTGCGCGCGAAGGTCAGGGCGCGATTGAGCATGGCGGCGCGATCCATGGTGGTGCGCGCCGGCTGGGTGTTCACCTCGATCACGGCCTGACCGCCGAAATCATTGGCCAGCAACATCTCACAGAGCTCGGCCACCGGCTGGGTGCCCTCGCCCGGAATGAGGTGTTCGTCCGTCGCGGCGCCACGACCGTCGGCCAGATGCAGATGGGTCAGGCCGGAGGCCATGCGACGCGCCAGTACCAGCGGGTCCACCCCCGCCGTCGCGGTATGCGAAGTGTCGAGGGTGTAGTGCCGGAAACCGGTATCGGTCGGGTCGAAGGACGGGCTGAAGGTGGTGATGGACGGACCCGGACCACCCCGGCGCTCCAGCCGCTTCACCGAACCGCCGCCGCGACCGAAGAGCGTATCCACCCGCATGGGAAACATATTCTCCACCGCGACCGCGACCGGACTGGCGTTCTCCAGCTCGGCCACCTGCGCGGCGAAGCCGTCGGCGTAGCGGCGCTGCCAGCGGAACGGCGGATGCACCACCACGGTGGCCGCGCCCAGCGCCTCGGCGGTGTGCACGCTGCGGGTGAGCTTCGCGATCGGGTCCGACCCCCAGACCCGTTGCGAGATCAGCAGACACGGCGCGTGCACCGCCAGCACCGGCATCCCGTATTTGTGCATGAACGACTGCACGGTCGAGATGCTCTGGCTGGCCGGTTCGGCCCACACCATCAATTCGACGCCGTCGTAACCGAGTTCGGCCGCGTACCGGAACGCGGCCTCGGTGTTCTCCGGATAGACCGAAGCCGAGGAGAGGCCGATTCGGACTTCCCTTCGACCGGCTCGGTTTTCGTTCGCCCCCTGCGCGTTATTCCCCACTGCCCGCTCCCTGCTCAGTTCGTACTGAGTAGAAAGGCTAGCGGTCCGAGCGTCACAAAGACGCCTACGACGACGGCAATCACAGTGCTGAAAATGTCATCGGTGCGGCGCAATACGCGAACGAGTGCCACCAAACCGAGAATCACGATCATCGCCAGCGCCAGGGCAACCCACGGAAGCATTTCCCACATGCGTTCGAAACCCTTGAACAGCAACATGCCCGCGACCGCCGCGCCGACACTCTGCCCGCCCAGGATCATCCATTGGCGACGGTTCTCGTCCTCGGTGGGAAGCCGATTTCCGGCCGCCCGGGCGGGCGCGGATTTCCTTCCGGCGGTGAGCGATCCGGCGCGCGCCGTGAACTTCGACGTGACCGCCGAAAAGCGCTCGGCCATGGAGATCCGGGGCTCGTCGTCGTAATCGTCGTCGTCGTCGTAATCGTCGTCATCCTCGTCGAGCGGGGAGTAGACATCGGTGAGATGTTCGTCCGGCTCCGGATGATCGTCATGCCCGCGGCGGCGCGAACCACCGATGCGACGTTTGCCGCCGCGTCGCGCATCCCGTTCCGCGCGTTCGTCTTCACGCTCGAGCGCATTGTGCAGCAGATCTCCGGCAACCGTGCCGCCGGAGACCAGTTGCTGATCCTGATCCGGTGAGGTCCAGGCGGTGGTCGGAATCGAACCCTGCTCGTGCGCGGCGGGTTCGGGCGCCGGGCGTCTTCGCGCCGACCACGCGGGCAGGGCCCCACGACCGGGCTCCGCACCCCGGGCCGGTTCGGGGGCACCGCGGCCGGGGCGGCCGTTGCGGCGCGGCTCGTCCTGACGCGGAGCGACCGGTTCGTCGTCATGCCACTGGTCCTGCCCCTGCCAGGACTGCGGCGGCTGGGGCTGGGGCTGCTGTACGCCGTTCTGCCAATCCGGCTCGGGCTGGCGTGCCCCGTTCTGCCAGGGCTCGGGCTGGCGCCGGGAGTCGTTCTGCCACTGCGGCTCCGGCTGCTGCCACGGCTCCGGCTGCTGCCACGGCTGCGGCTCGGGGCGGGCGGGCGGGGCCTGACGCTCGACCTCGGCCGCGCGCTGCGCCTCGGCATGCCTGCGGGCCGAACGGGACATCGGCGGGGCGGCGGGTGCGGCCTGGGTCGGCGGGGGCGCGAGCGAGGCTGCCAGGGGGTCGAAACCGGGGGCGGGCTGTGGCTCCGGCGACCAGGCGGGCGCGGCATCGAATTGGCGGGAGCGGCCGGCGCTGTCGAGAGCGCCCATGGCGCTGTCGTTGCCGCCGGGGGTGCGGCCCGTACCGCGGAAGGGGCGCACCTCGTCGGTGGTGTCCTCTTCCGGATCGAAGCGGCGGCGCCGGCCGCCCTCGTCACGGGCGGCGGTCGGATCTTCGATCTCGGCGAGCGAGACGTCGGCATCGAGCGGATCGGGCTTGCGGCGACGCCCGGAGCGCGGCTGTTCCAGGCCGGGGGCGGCATGGCCGTTCAGACGGTCGGAGCCGTCCGACCACTGGTAGCCGGACGGCTCGGGTAGCGACGGGGGCGCTGGTGCGGCCAGCGGGTCGTAGTACGAAATGGGGCCGGAGAGTGGGGAGTACGCGGGTTCCGGCTCGGCGGGGGCGGTGTAGCCGGAGTAGTCCGGATAGTCGGCCTGCGGAGTGGGCGAGCCGTAGGAAAAGTCCGAGTAATCCGGAAAGTTCGAGTAGTCAGAATTATTCGAGTAGTTCGAAAAGTTTGAATAGTCCGTTTCGACCGAATTAGGCTGGGGCGCGGAAGCGACCGCGGCGCTTTCCTCGTACGTGCCGTCCCCGTCCTCATCCGATGCCGCGTGCGAGGACGATCCGTTCCGCACCATCGGAATATCGCCGGTCAGATCCGCGACCGAAATGCCGCGCCCACTCCGACGTCTGCGCCCGCCACCACCCGCATTGGGGGCCGCGCCCTGCCCGTTTCGCGCCAACAGTTCGGCGACGGACAGTTGACTAATATCCTCGGTCATCGAGACACCGTTTCGATCGTGCCCGGCTGGCCGCCGTTGGAGCCGCCAGTTATCGGTTCGCTACCCAGGTCGGTATCAAGTTTTCGCAGGATCAATCCCTCACGCAGTGCCCAGGGACAGATTTCCAGCGTATCCAGTGACAATGCCCGCATACTCGCCTCCGCGACCAGCGCGCCGGCCACCAATTGCTGTGACCGATCCGAACTCACGCCTTCCAATTCTGCACGGTCCGCGGCGGTCATTCTCGATATGAACGCAATCAGTTGCCGCAAGCCGGAACTCGTGAGGGTACGCCGCACCCGCGGACCCGCGGCGGAGGGGGCCGAACCGGTCAGCCGGGCCAGCGAGCGGAAGGTCTTGGAGGTGCCGACCGCCAGATCCGGGCGACCCACCTCGAGCAGTTGCTTGGACGGCAGCACCAGCTCGGCGTCGAGCCAATCGCGCAGCACCGCGACCCGGCGCTTGCCCGGCGGATCGTGCCGCAGCCAATCCCGGGTGAGCCGGCCCGCACCCAACTGCAACGAGAGAGCGACATCGGGTTGTTCGTCCGCGCCATTGCTCATCTCGAGCGAGCCGCCGCCGATATCCAGGTTCAGAATCCGCCCGGCGCTCCAGCCGTACCAGCGGCGCACCGCCAGGAAGGTGTGGTTCGCCTCCTCGGCTCCGGTCAAGACCTGCAGATTGACCCCGGTCGCACTGCGCACGCGGGCCAGAACCTCTTCGGAATTGGCGGCCTCACGCACCGCGGATGTGGCGAACGCCATCAACTCCGCGCAGCCGGAAGTCTTTGCGATACTTGAGAACTCGGCCACAGTCGCGGTCAGCCTGGCGGCTCCCGCGGGCGTGATCCGGCCCTGATCGTCCATGCTCTCGGACAGCCGCAAAGTGGCCTTCGTCGAGCTCATCGGCATCGGGTGGCCACCGCGATGCGCGTCCACCACCAGCAGGTGAACGGTATTGCTTCCCACATCGAGTACACCTAGCCGCACAAGAACACGGTACTGGGTGCGTCACGACTTCAGGCCAGGCGACTGAGCTGTTAGCGTTCCGCACTGTGACGGCAGGTGCATCCGCGAGTGGCCCGACCGGGCTGCGACCAGCGGCGAAGATCGACCCGGCTCCAGAAGTAGAGCTCGACTTCCCGCGCGAGTGGATCGAGTTTGTCGACCCGGCTAATGACGAGCATTTGATCGCGGCGGACATGACCTGGCTGTTGTCGCGCTGGACGTGCGTTTTCGGCACTCCGGCATGCCAGGGCATCATCGCCGGACGCGAGGATGACGGCTGCTGTTCGCACGGCGCGTTCCTCTCCGACGAGGACGACGGCAAGAAGTTGGCCAAGGCTGTGAAAATGCTCACACCCGAGGATTGGCAGCTCATGCCGAAGGCCCTCGACAAGGAGGGCAAGGTCCGCAAGAAGCTGTATCTGGAAGAGGACGACCTCGACGACGAGCCCGCGCTGCGCACCCGGCGGGTGGACGGCGCGTGCATCTTCCTCAACCGGCCGGGCTTCGAGAACGGCATCGGCTGCGCCCTGCACACCATGGCGCTGCGCAAGGGCCTGGAGCCGCTCACGGTCAAGCCCGAGGTGTGCTGGCAGCTGCCCATCCGCCGCACCCAGGATTGGGTGGACCGGCCGGACGGGGTGCAGATTCTGCGTACGGTGATCGGCGAGTACGACCGCCGCGGCTGGGGGCCGGGCGGTTTGGACCTGAACTGGTACTGCACCGGCTCACCGGACGCACATGTCGGCACCCGGCCGGTGTGGGAGGCGTACGCACCGGAGCTGATCGAATTGATCGGCAAGCCCGGCTATGACGAGCTGGCGCAGCACTGCCGGCGGCGGCAGGGGCTCGGGATCGTGGCGGTGCATCCGGCCACCGTGATCGCGCGGCAGAAGGCCGAGGACGAGGCCGCCATCGCGAACAAGGCGGGCGAGAGCGTGCGCAAGGCCGCCGAGAAGGCGGGCACGGTGCCCGCCGCGACCAAGGCCGCGACCGGGGCGAAGAAGGCCACCACCACTAAACGGGGTTAATTAACTCACGGGTAACTTTCTGAAAGCACCCCGTTTCACTTCACTGCTCACCTACTGTGCGACGGACCCACACCCCTCGTGGGCCGCAGCACAGGAGAAAACATGAGCAACACTCCGCCCAACCGGCGCGTACTGGGCGCCGGACTCGCCGGGCTCGCCGTCGCGACGGGCGTCATCGCCGTCCTCGCCGCGCCCGAAGCGCCCCGGGCCAATGCCGCGGTCAACTCGATCAGCATCTCGAGCAGCGATCTGAAGGTCGGCAACAGCTACACCCTCAATGCCGACCTCGGCGGTGCCTCCATCGGCCTGCTCGTCTACTGGAGCGATAACGGCGACAGCCTCACCCCCGCCGGTAAGGTGCCGTGGCCGGTCGGCCACGCCAGCCTGGACTGGACGCCGAGGAGCGTTGGACAGCATGTGATCACGGCCTCGCAGGGCAGCAGCACCAAATCGCTCGTGGTGACCGTGACCGACGGATCGGTGCCCACCACCACCGTCCCGCCCACCACCACGGTGCCGCCGACCACCACGGTCCCGCCCACCACCGAACCGCCGACCACGACCGCGCCGCCCACCACCACGGTGCCGCCGACCACGACCGCGCCGCCGACCACCGAACCCCCGGTGACCACGACGCCGCCCACCACGGTCCCGCCGACCACCACTCCGCCGGTGACCACCACGGCCCCGCCGACCACCACCAAGCCCAGCGGCGGCGGCACGGGCAGCGCGGACGGCCTGCTCCCGTTCGGTCTCTGACGCCGAACGCTCCCCTTCGAAATTCCCTGGGGCACAGAGTTATCCCCAGGTATGCACAGGAGACTTCATGCGCAACAACACTTCTCGCCGCCGCATCGGCGCGGGCATCGCCGCGGCGGCCGTCGCCGGTGGCGCGGGGCTCGTCCTCGCGCTGTCGCCTACGGCCCAGGCCAATGTCGACACCGTCACCATCTCGGGTTCGGATTTCCGGGTCGGCAACACCTACACGCTCAGTGCCGATCTGAGCGGGGCCTCGATCGGCCTGCTCGTCTACTGGAGCGATAACGGCAACGACTTCAGCGGTCCCAAGGTGCCGTGGCCGGTCGGGCACGCCTCCATCGACTGGACCCCGAGCACGGCCGGACAGCACATTCTGACCGCCTCGCAGGGTGGCAACACCCGGTCGATCGTGATCAATGTGTCGAGCGGTTCGACCACGACCCCGCCGACCACGCCCCCCACCACACCGCCGACCACCACGCCTCCGACGACACCGCCCACCACGCCTCCGACCACTCCGCCCACCACCACCAACCCGGGCGCGGGCACCGGTAGCGGCGGCTCCGGCAGTGCGGGCAAGATCCTCGGCGGTCTGTCCGGCGGCTTGTTCGGCAGCTCGTAAGTACCAGGAGAACGAAGACATGCGTATCGCACCACCGAGGACCGCTCGCCGAGCCGGCGTCGGTATCACCTGCTTCGCGGCGGTCGCGGCGGCCGCCGTCATGGCGGCCCCCACGGCCTGCGCGGCGGTCGACACCGTCACCGTCGAAGGATCGAACCTTCAGGTCGACAGCGAGTACACCATCTCGGCCACCCTCAGCGGCGCCTCGGCCGGGCTGCTCGTGTACTTCAGCGACAACGGTGAATTCATCGGCAGTCCCAAGGTGCCGTGGCCGGTCGGCCACGCCAGTATCAGCTGGACGCCGTCCACCAAGGGACAGCACGTCATCACCGTCGAACAGGGCGGCAGCACCCGGTCCACCGTCGTGAACGTGGCGGACAAGCCGATCGGCTCGGGCAGCTCCAGCTCCGGCAGCGGCTTCGGGCCCGCCGGACCGCTCGGTAGCGGCAGCAGCGGCACCACCGGCAACAAGTGAACGGAAGACACAGCATGAGCAGCATCTCCCGGCGCCTGGGCGCGGGCTTTGCCGGTGTCGCCACCGCCGCCGCGGTCGTCGTGCTCGCCGCACCGCAGGCGAGTGCCACCGTCGACGCGATCACCATCACCGGTGGGGATCCGCACACGATCAATACCGAGTACACGCTCACCGCGAATCTCAGCGGTGCGGGCATCGGGCTGCTCGTGTACTGGACCGATAACGGCAATGATCTGAGCGGGCCGAAGGTGCCGTGGCCGGTCGGGTACTCCAGCATCACCTGGAAGCCCACCACCGCCGGACAGCATCTGCTGACCTGCTCACAGGGCGGCAGCACCAAGACGATCGCCATCAATGTGGTCGACCCGTCCACCCCGGGCAACCCCGGCGGCGGCAACCCGGGTACTCCCGGAGGCGGCAGTGGTGGCTCCGGCAGCTCCGGGAGTGCGAGCAAGACCCTCGGCGGACTGCTGGGCGGGCTCAGCGGCAGCGCCGGAAGCTAGTCCCCGAAAGACCTTCGGCCGGGATTCACGCCGCACAGGTGGATCCCGGCCGAAAACATGCCGGGATGACGGAGCGGGTGTGGCGGCGGCGGCAGGTGTACAGCAGGTGAACCGGCCACACGGTGACGACATTCGAATCAGGCTGCGTCCAAGTCTGTTTCGGAGTCCTGCCAGGTGGGCGACCCAGGATTGTGAGTTGCGGGAAGTACGCGTGACATCGGTTGGCTACTGATGGTTCACCGGAGCGTGTTAGACATCGTGCCCATGATCAAGAAATCGCTCACCGTCGCCGCGCTGGCCGCCGGTGTTGTTCTCAGCCTCGCGCCGCACGCCGGTGCCGATAGCACCGATCCCACCAGATTCTCGGATCTCACCGCCAACTTCGTGCCGTACAACGATCTGAACGTGCTCAATGCCAAGGCGAACGGCAAGATGATCATCGTCAGCCCGTCCGGCACCGGCCGCACCATCGCCTGCCGCGGCAATGGCCAGGACGTGGCCTGGTACGACTGCCGCCAGCAGGACGACATGGGTTGGGTCAACCTCGCCCAGCAGGACATCCCCGGCCTCGGTACAGCCTGGGTATACACCCTCGAGTCCGACCCCGCCGCCTGACCGCCCAACTCTGCCGAAAGGCCGCTCGCGCTTCGACTTCCGAAGCGCGAGCGGCCTTTTCGCTTGACCCTATGCCTCCAGTTTGTAACCCAGACCGCGGACCGTGACCAGATGTTCGGGCTTGGCCGGATCGGATTCGATCTTGGAGCGCAGGCGCTTCACGTGCACGTCGAGCGTTTTGGTGTCACCGACGTAGTCGGCGCCCCAAACGCGGTCGATGAGCTGGCCGCGGGTCAGCACGCGACCGGAGTTGCGCAGCAGGTACTCCAGCAGGTCGAACTCCTTGAGCGGCAGGGTCACCGACTTACCGTTCACCTGGACGGTGTGGCGGTCCACGTCCATCCGGACCGGGCCCGCCTCCAGCACGCTGGTCTCGCCGCCGTTGTCGGCCTCCTCGCCCGCCCCACGGCGCAGTACGGCGCGGATGCGGGCGATGAGCTCACGTGAGGAGTACGGCTTGGTGACGTAGTCGTCGGCGCCCAGTTCCAGGCCGACCACCTTGTCGATCTCGCTGTCGCGCGCGGTCACCATGATGACCGGGACACTGCCGCGAGCGCGCAACTGCTTGCACACATCGGTGCCGCTCATACCGGGCAGCATGAGATCGAGCAGGACGATATCCGCCCCGGACCGGTCGAACTCGGCCAGCGCGGACGGGCCGTCACCGACCACGGTGACCTCGAACCCCTCCTTGCGCAGGAGGAATGCGAGCGGATCGGCCAGCGACTCCTCGTCCTCGACGATCAGCACACTCGTCATCGGGTTGCCTCCACACCGTTGGTTCTGGCCCGTCCGAGGGGGCGCGGGCCGGTTTCCTTCTTCGCCGCCGGAATCCCGGCGGAAAGTCTCTTGTCGACGCCGTTGCCGTCGATGGGGTGGGACGGGATCCGCAGCGTGAACGTGGATCCGGTGCCCAGTTTGCTCCACAGGGTGACCTCACCGCTGTGGTTGGCCGCCACGTGCTTGACGATAGCCAGCCCGAGCCCGGTACCGCCGGTGGCGCGCGAACGCGCCTTGTCGGCCCGGAAGAATCTTTCGAAGACGCGTTCCTGGTCTTCCTTGGCGATCCCGATACCGCGATCGGTCACGGCGATATTCACATGACCGCCGCGCAGTGCCCGGGACACCGAAACCTGTGATCCACGGGGCGAGTACGCGATCGCGTTCTCCACCAGATTCGACAGGGCGGTCACCAGCAGCGTCTGATCGCCGATCACCTCCAGTCCGCTGGTGGAGTCGGTGCTCACGGTGATACCGGCGGCCTCGGCGGCGGTGCGGGAGCGCTCGATGGCCTGGTTGACCACGCTGTCCACATCGACGGCCTCGAGTTCGGGCAGCTTCTCCGCGCCCTGCAGCCGGGACAGTGCGATCAGCTCGGTGACCATCTTGCCCATGCGGCGGGCCTCACCGTGCAGGCGTTCACCGAAGTGCCGCACCGACTCCGGATCGTCCGCCGATTCCAGCAAAGCCTCAGCCAACAGGCTCATGGCGCTGACCGGAGTCTTGAGCTCATGGCTCACATTGGCGACGAAATCGCGGCGGGTGGCCTCCATGCGGGCCTGTTCGGAGTCGTCGTCGGCGAAGAGCACCACGAAGTTCGGGTTCTCCTGCGACAACGGCCTGGCAACACCCCGGACTGCCAGGCGGGCACGGCCCGGCATAGGAATCTTCGCGGTCAGCTCGAATTCGATATCGGTACCGCCAGCCAGCACCTGCTGCACGGCGGACCAGGCACGTTCGTCGAGCAGCCGATCATGGACTATGCCCAGCTCCTCGGCGCGCGGGTTCACCAGCACCACATCGCGGTACTGGTCGACCACCGCGATACCGCTCTCGGAGGCGAGCACGATCAGGTCCAGGACCTGCGACATGGTCAGGCCCGAGTCGGTGGCGGCGCGCAGCCGCTCCTGCCGGGCATTGACATAGGGAATGAGCAATCCACCGACTGCCAGTCCAACGACGGCCGCCAGGACTGCCAACAGCACGGCCTGTGGAACGCTCACACTTTGAATCGTACGGTCGCCTCAGCCGGGTCCGACCCCGGGTGCAGGAAGTTTCACGCAGGTCACAGGGGCTTCGACGGGCGTTGGCCCGTCGTTCACGCAATGTTTCGACTGGCCGGGGGCGAAGTTCGGCATTTTTGTGGCAACCACCGTGTAGGTGGCCGATCACTCCTCGGGGTCGCCGTAGAGGGCATCTCGAACCGCGTCACCGTGTCGATCCGCCCACGCGCCCAGGGCCAGGATCGGAGTGAGCAGATCGATGCCCGCGCAGGTCAACTCGTACTCCACCCGCGGCGGAGCCTCGGCGTACCGGCGACGTTCCAGCAATCCCATCCGCTCCATCCGGCGCAGGGTCTGGGTGAGCATCTTCTGACTGATACCGCCGATGGCACGCCGCAGTTCGACCGGGCGCATGGGGCCCTCGCGCAGGGTATAGACGATCACCGTCAGCCAAGAGTTGCCGAAGAGATCGACGGCCAGGCGTGCGGGGCAATCGGATTCGTAGTCGCCGTACTCCGCGAACGCCACCGCCTCCGGGGTAGTCGTCTCGATCGTCACGACTCCAGCGTGCCAGCGGTAATGCGCACCCGCGAGTGCGTATCGAAATTCCTAACGTCGAATTCGCAACCACGACCCAGGAGTTCATATGCGAATCGGAATCATCGGAGCCGGAGCCATGGCACGGGCGCTCGGCGGACAGTGGGCCGCGGCGGGCCACGACATCGCGATCGGCGCACGCGACGCGGTGCGGGCGCGGGAAGCGGTGGCGGCGATCGCGACCGGAGCCGGCGTGGTGGCGCAGGCGTCCGCTGCCACTCCCGCCAACCCCGTAAAGGTGCGGGCGGCGAGCATCGCCGCAGCGGCGGAATTCGGCGAAGTGGTACTGCTGGCCCTGCCCGTCACCGCACTGACCGAGGTGCTCGCGGTCGGTGGCCCGGCGCTGGCAGGGCGCACGGTCATCGACTGCACCAATGCCTTCCTGCCGGACAGCGGAAGATTCGTGCTCTCGGAAGAGGCTGTCGCCGAACGTATTGCGGCGACAGTCCCGGGGGCGCAGGTGGTGAAGGGCTTCAACCTGTGCGCCGCCGAGGTGTATGCCGGAGCGCGACGCGAGTTCGAGGGACGCACGCTGCTCGTCCCGCTGTGCGGGGACGACACGGACGCCGTCGCCCGCGTCGCCGCCCTGGTGGAGGACATGAACTTGAAGCCATTCCACGCGGGCGGCCTCGCCCAGGCCAGATACCTCGAGGCCACCTCGGCCTTCGTGGTCGGACAATGGTTCGGCGGCAACGATTCCCGCGCCATGTTCCCGCCGCTCGAGGCAACCTTCGCCGACGTCGACCAGTAGTCCTCCGTCCAACCACCCTCCGTCATCCCGGCATGCTTTTGGCCGGGATCCACCTCGAGTGATGCTCCGACAACCGTGGATCCCGGCCAAAAACGCGCCGGGATGACGGAAAGGCGCGCCGGTTTATGGAGCGGCATTCCGGGTCGGCGGAGAGGCGCGGCGGGTGGGCGGAGTCACCAGCCCGGGTTGCCTCGCACCGGGATATTCACATAGCTGGGCTCGGCCGGGTCCAGGAGCAGGTGCTGCGGGCGGAGGCCGGTGTCGACCGTTATCGCGGTGGGCGGCATACCCTTCGGGAAGTTGCCCGCGTAGACGTCGACGCGGAGGCGGTGGCCGGGTTGCAGGACGGCGTCCACGCCCGCGATCGAGATGTCCAGTGTCACAGGCTGTCCCGGGATGGCCTGCTGCCGAGTATCGAGAGATAGGTCTGGGACCGGGTCGGTGTAGTCGCCGTTGAGTCCGCGAGTGCTGCGGGATTCATCGATGGCGCGCAGTGAGGCGACGAGCTGGCCGCTGGACAAGGCGGTCGAACGGCCGTCGGGGGCAACATCATTGACGGTGGCGACCCAGTAGCCGTCGGCGGCATCGTGCACGGTGTTCAGGTGCACGGCGATGGGACCGGAGACGGTGGTGAGCTCGGCGACCGGGGCGCTGGTGAAGGTCAGGCCGTTGGATTCCTGTATGCGGGAATCCTTTCCGCAGGCGTCGATGAGGGAGATGATGCCGATGGTCTCCTGTGCCGCGTCTCGGGAGCAGAGTCCGGTCAGTCCGGGGGCGACGGTGAGCAGGTCATTGCCGCCCGGTGCGGTGAGCAGTGAGCCGTCGTGCACGCTGTGCCCGCCGGTGCCGCTGGGCGCGCCGTCGAGGTACATGCGCTGATACTCGACACCCGGCTGCGGGAAGGTCGGGGCGGTGATCCAGCCGCCGCCCTGCTCCTTCATGGTGACCGGACCGAATTCGTCGATACCGTTGTCGATACCTTTGAGCCACTTGTCGAACCAGGCGCGCTGCAGCACATCCATGCGCGGCGGCAGGCCTGGACGGCCGGATTCATTACCGTTGGAGATGTGGTAGCCATCGCCGACGAGGAGTTGTTTCCGCCCGGGCGGCAGGGGGATTCGGCGATATACGTCGGCCTGTGAGGCGACGAAGACATCGTGCCAGCCGCCGGTAATGAAGGCGGGCACGGTGATTCGCGCAGGATCGGTCTCCCAGGCCTGCCGCATCGGACTACCGGATTCGAGCAGTGCGCGGATCTTGGGGCTCAACTGGTCGATATTCGGTTGCAGGAACACCTCCAGCAGCGCGTCCACGAAGGTGAACGGATCGGCCAATCTGTCCGCGAGCCATTTCATATCGAACCGGCCCCGCAGCAGCGCGGTCATATCCGGTACGAGTTTGCCGCCGTTGACGGCGGCCAGCCAGAGTGGCATGAAGGCCGCGCCGATGGCACCGCCGGGCGCTACCAGATCGCGGAAGGGGTTGCGGCTGGGCACAACCGGGAAGATGGCCTTCAGGGCGGGCGGTCGTTTCGCGGCCACCTGCAATTGGTTGAGCCCGGAGTAGGAGACGCCCGACATTCCGATATCACCGGTGGACCAGCCCTGCTTCGAGGCCCAGTCGATGACCTCGGCGCTGTCCTGCTGTTCCCGCTCCCCCAGCAGGTCCCAATCTCCTTGGGAGAAACCGGTTCCGCGCACATCGACGACGACCTGCGTATACCCGGACTTGATCAACTGCCGGTCCACGGTGAAGGTGCGCAGCAGTCCGCCGCCGAGGGCCTTGGTCAGATCGGTGAGCCCGGAGATCGGCGTACCGGTGAGGTCGAAGTCCCGGAACGCCTGCACCAGTAGATCGGACAGCCCGGGTATCGATACCGCCGAATCCGCGATCATGGAGCCGAGTTTCGTGTACGGCGTGAGGTTCACGATGGTCGGCGTGGGATCGGCGATGGGCTGCCCCGACGCGTCCGCCGGGTGGTAGACATTGGCCTTCAGCACGGTGCCGTCACTCATGGTGATCGGCACGTCCCAGTCGATGTAGACATTGGGATATACCTGTGGATTATCTTCCGTCGCAGCCCATTCCGCGCCGGTGACGCCGCCGTCCGGGCCGACGGGATCGGCGGTGGCGGCGGGTGAGACGAACTGTGTCAGTGCCACCGCGGCCGTCATGGCCACCGCGACTCGCAGCAGGAGAGGCATACTTCGTCAAGTTAGGACACCGGCAACAGTCTGGGACAGTTTCCCCGAAAGTTGGTGAGACTGCACAAAATAAAGAAATCCGGGTGTGCACGCCGTTGTGCACACCCGGATCTCATGCCCGGAGGGACGGAATCACCAGCCGGTGTTACCGCGAACCGGGATATTGACGAAGCTCGGACGATTCGGGTCGAGCTGCACATGCTGCGGCTTCAGACCGGTATCGAGGAGCATCGGCAGGATCGGCAGGCCCTTGGGGAAGTTGCCCGCGAAGACGTCCACCCGCAGCCGGTGTCCCGGCTGGAGCAGGGCCTCGGTACCGCTGAGCGCGATATCGAGGGTGGTGGCCTCACCGGGCACCGTCGGCTCGCTCTTGTCCAGCGAGGTGAAGGCGCGCGGGTCGGTGTAGTCGCCGCTGTCCGAACGCGAGCTGGCGGCCTCGTCGATCTGGCGCATGGACGCCATCATCTGGCCGGAGGTCAGCACGGTCGACTTGCCATCGGGCGCAACGTCATTGACGGTGACGGTCCAGTAGCCGTCGGTGGCGTCCTGAACGGTGTTGAGGTGCACCGCGATCGGACCCGAGACGGTGGTGGGCTCGGCGACCGGGGCGCTGGTGAAGGTGAGCCCGTTGGTCTCGGCGATCCGCGAGTCCAGCGCGCAGCCGTCGATGATGGAGAGCACACCGGCGCTGCCCTGTGCGGCGTCATTGGAGCACAGTGTGGTCAGACCCATGGAGACGCTGAGCCGGTCGGTGTCGCCATTGGCCTCGGCGGTCAGCGAACCGTCGTAGAGGCTGTTCGCGGTGCCGCTGCGCTGCGATGACAGGTACATGCGGCGGTAGCGCGCGGCCTCCTCCGAGGGCGCGGATTCGCCGAAGCCGCCCTGGGTGATCCAGCCGCCGCCCTGCTGGCGCAGGGTGACCGGGCCGTACTTGTCGATGCTGTTGTCGATGCCCTTGAGCCACTTGTCGAACCAGGCGCGCTGCAGTACATCCAGGCGCGGCGGCAGACCGGGGCGACCGGCCTCGGAGCCGGAGGTGACGTGGTAGGTATTGCCCATCAACAGCTGCTTCTGCCCGGCGGGCAGCGGAATCTCGTTGTAGATCTTGGATTCCGAGTAGGTGAACAGGTCGTGCCAGCCACCGGTGACGAAGGTCGGGATATTGATCCGGCTCGGATCACCCAGCCACGCTTGGCGTTCCGAGGAGAGATCGTTGAGCATGTTCTTCACCCGCGGATCGAGGGTGTTCATATCGGTGCTGGTGTACGCCGACATGAGCACGTCCAGATAGGTGAACGGGTCGTCGGCGCGGTCCTGCAACCATTTGAAGTCGAACTTGCCCTGTGCGATCGCGGCCAGGTCCGGCAGCCACTTGAGACCGTTGATGGCCGAGAGCCACAGCGGAATGAAGTTGAAGCCGAAGCCGCCGCCGGGCGCGAGCACATCGTCGACGAGATCGCTGCCGGGCACGATCGGGAAGATGGTTTTCAGGGCGGGCGGGTTCTTCTCCGCGGCCTGCACCTGGTTGATGGCGCTGTAGGACAGGCCGTTCATACCGATGCGGCCGTTGGACCAGCTCTGCTTGGACGCCCAGTCGATGGTCTCGACGGTGTCCTGCTGCTCGCGACCGCGCAGCATGTCCCATTCGCCCTGCGAGAAGCCGGTGCCGCGCACGTCGACGACGACCTGCGTGTACCCGGACTTGATGAGCTGGCGGTCGACGGAGAAGTTGCGGAGTTCGCCGTTGCCCGCCGCGTTCAGCAGTTCGCCGAAGCCGGAGATGGGTGTTCCGGAGAGGTTGATGTTCCGGAAGACATTGACCAGGGCGTCGCCGAGGCCGGGAATCGCGAAGGCGCTGTCGGCGACGTTCGACACCAGTTTGGTGTAGGGCGTCATGTTCAGCACGGTCGGCGTCGGGGTGTCGATCGGGCGGCCCGACGCGTCCGCCGGATGGTAGACGTTGCCCTTGAGTACGGTGCCGTCGCTCATCGTGATGGGGACGTCCCATTCGATGAAGACATTCGGGTACTGCTGCTGACCGTCCTCGGTGGCGGTCCAGGCCGCACCCGCCGCGCCGCCGTCGGGGCCGCTCGGGGTGGGGGCCGCATCAGCGTTGATGGCGGATAGGGGAACGAGCAGAGCGGTCGCGGTGGCGAGCACCGTGACCCGTAGCGCGTGCTTCATCGAACGTGATCTACCTCTCGCAAATGGTCGAACGTCCGGAAGCATATCTACTCGGAAGTAAGTTGCAAAGCCTGGTTACAGTTACCCGTTTTAATGGGCAAAATTTCGGCAAATTACATTGCGGCACAATTGAATACCCTACGGTGCCGTACTGAGATGCAGATCACACCACACGGTGGATAAATGAAAAACGCGCTGCAACCGAATAATTCGGCTACAGCGCGTTCGGCGTTACTACGAGTTATTTGCCGCCCTGATTCGCGACGGCGGCCGCACCCGCGGCAGCGGCCTCGGGGTCCAGGTACTCGCCCGGGCCCAGCGGGCGCAGGTTCTCGTCCAGCTCGTACTTGAGCGGAATACCGGTGGGAATGTTCAGCTCGGCGATGGCGTCGTCGGAGATGCCCTCGAGGTGCTTCACCAGCGCGCGCAGCGAATTGCCGTGCGCGGCAATCAGAACCGTTTTACCGGCGGTGACATCCTGGGAGATGGTGTCCTCCCAGTACGGCACCATCCGCGCCACGACATCCTTGAGGCATTCGGTCAGCGGCACGTCGATACCGGCGTAGCGCGGATCGGCGTCCTGGCTGTATTCGCTACCGGCCTCGATCGGCGGCGGCGGGGTGTCATAGCTGCGACGCCACAGCATGAACTGCTCATCGCCGTACTGGTCCTTGATCTCCGCCTTGTTCTTGCCCTGCAGCGCGCCGTAGTGGCGCTCGTTCAGACGCCAATCGCGTACGACCGGAATCCAATGGCGATCGCAGGCGTCCAGCGCGTTGTTGGCGGTGCTGATCGCACGGCGCAACAGCGAGGTGTAGACGATATCGGGCAGAATCCCGTGTTCGGCCAGCAATTCACCGGCACGCTTGCCTTCGGCGACACCCTTGTCGGTGAGACGGACGTCCACCCAGCCGGTGAACAGGTTGAGGGCATTCCATTCGCTCTCGCCGTGGCGCAGCAGCACGAGGGTGTACGTCATGGGGGTCATCTTTCCACGCCCTGTTTCGCCAGTAGCGCGGCCCCGGCGAGGGTGGCCTGGTCGGTGAGTTCGGAGGGGACCACCCGCAATTCACGCAGGAAGGACAGCCGGGCATGAGCGGCCGCGGCCGCCCGCAGTGGAGCCCAGAGTGGTTCACCGGATTGCGCGAAGCCGCCCCCGACCACCACCAGATCGGTGTCCAGCAGGGCCGCGGCCGAGGCGATGGCGGTACCGAGGGCGGTACCCGAGCGGTGCATGGCGGCGAGGGCGATCTCGTCCCCGGCGTGCGCGGCGGCGGAGAGTGCTATCCCGGTATCGCCGGTCCAGCCCTGTCGGCGCGCCCAGCGCACCGAGGATTTACCGCTGGCCACGGCCTCCACACAGCCGAAACCGCCACAGGCGCAGGGTTCTTCGTTGCCGGGGACGATGATATGGCCGACGTGCCCACCATTTCCGGTGCGGCCCATGACGACTCGGCCATCGGAGATCACACCGCCGCCGATACCCGAGGACACCGTCATACACAGGACGTTCGATTCACCCCGGGCCGCGCCGAAGGCCTGTTCGGCCAGCGCCAGGCAGACGCCGTCGACGGCGAAGTGAATCACCGCCTCGGGGAACAATTCCCGGACGGCGTCGACCAGGCCGAAGCCGTGCACCCACTCCGGAATATTGAGTGGCCCGGTCGATCCGGTGCGCACATCCACCGGTCCGGCCGCGCCGATGCCGACGGCGGTCACCTCTTCGGTGCCGGCGACGGTCAGCAGGAGCTCGAGGCAGGCGGTCCAGACCTTGGTCTCGGGGACCTGGATCCGGCGCACCGAGCTGACGCCGCCATCGGAATCGACAATGCCCGCAGCGAATTTCGTCGCGCCGATATCAAGGGCCAGCGCCACCATGGATAGCCGCCTCCTTCGCCTCGGGGTTCCGGAGCAGGCTACGCCTTGTCCTCGGCGTCCACGAGATGTTCGAAGGCGCGCAGGTTCTTCAGCGATTCGCCGCGCGAGACCCGCCACTTCCATTCCCTGCGAATCGATTCCGCGAAGCCGAGTTCGAGCAGGGTGTTGAAGTCGGCGTCCACGGCCTCGAGGATCTGACCGAACCAGCGGTCGAGTTCATCGGCGGTGACCGCGTGGGTGGAGAGGCGGCCGACCAGATAGATGTCACCGACCTTGTCGATGGTGTATGCCACGCCGTAGAGGCGGCGATTGCGGCGCAGCAGGAATTTGTAGACGCCCTCGAAGTTCTCGTCCGGTTTACGGCAGACGAAGGACTCCATGCGGATGCCGTGCTTGCCGACGGTGACGCCGATGACCGTCTTGAGTTTGCGTTCGCCGGGCAGCACCACCACGAAGGTGGCGTCGGCCTCACGCGAATACTCGATCTCGCGCTCGCGCAGCGTCTCATCGATCAATTGCGCTGTCGTACGGGCGGTTTCGTCCTGCACGGCGTCGCTCATCGGCGTACTGCTCCCATCCTGCGTCGCCATGCCGGCGCGACCTCCAGGTGTTTTGACCTCGGGCTCCCCACCGGCCACCCCAAAGACCTGGCGTGATTGCTGTCGTTGTGCACGCTACCGGTGCGATTGCGGCGGTCCCGGGACTGGCCGAGGGCGGCGGCGTAACTGTCCAGCATGCCGTCGGCGGTGTGCGCCCAGGAGAAATTGGCGGCGTGCTCGACGGCGGCCGCGCCCATGACATCCAGTCGGCCGGGATTGTCGAGCAGCGATCGCAATGCGGCGGCCCAGTCCGGGGTGCGATGCCCGGGTACCAGCAGTCCGGTGACACCGTCACGCACGGCGGTACCGAGCCCGCCCACATCGGCGGCCAATACCGGGGTGCCGCTGGCCTGCGCCTCGATGGCGACCAGGCCGAAGGATTCGTTATAGCTGGGCACCGCGACCAGATCCGCGGCCCGGTACACCTGCACCAGACGATGCGGCGGCTGCGGCGGCAGGAAGGTGACGCGATCGGAGATGCCGAGCGCGGAGGCCAATTCGATCAGTGCGTCGGGGCGCTCGAGGCCGCTGCCGGAGGGTCCGCCGACAATCAGCACGCGCAGTGGGCGTTCGGGGCGCTGCGGTAGCGCGGCCTCCTCGGCCAGTACCTGCGCGGCCGCGCGAACCAGGACGTCGGGGGCCTTCAACGGCTGAATTCGCCCGATGAAAGCGACAATTCGCTCATCGTCGGGTAGACCGAGCTCCGCCCGGGCACCGGCGCGCGAACCGGGCTGATACCGGTTCAGGTCCGCACCGGGCAGCACCACATCGATATGGTCCGGATTCGCGCCGTACAGCTCGACCAGCTGCCGCGCCTCCTCACCGGTATTGGCGATCAGCCGATCCGCCTCGGCGACAATCTGTTTCTCACCGATCACGCGGGCGGCGGGCTCGGGCACGTCACCCTCGGCGAGGTAGGCGTTCTTCACCGCCGCCAGGGTGTGCGCGGTGTGCACCATCGGCACCCGCCAGCGATCCCGGGCCAGCCAGCCGACCTGACCCGAGAGCCAGTAGTGCGAATGGATCAGATCGTAGTGGCCGGGCAGGTGCCGGGCCTCCTGTCGCAGCACCTCGGCCGCGAACGGACAGAGCTGAGTCGGCAGATCGTGTTTGTCGAGCCCCTCGAAGGGTCCGGCGACCACATTGCGGACCAGGACACCCGGTGCGGCCTC
This sequence comes from Nocardia sp. NBC_01503, assembly GCF_036327755.1. Taxonomy (NCBI): domain Bacteria; kingdom Bacillati; phylum Actinomycetota; class Actinomycetes; order Mycobacteriales; family Nocardiaceae; genus Nocardia; species Nocardia sp. NBC_01503. The sequence continues at coordinate 3,134,189 of NZ_CP109596.1, read as the reverse complement.
GACCAGAGGTTCGTCATTGGAGGAGGTGGCGCGGGTGAAGATCTCCACCTGGGTTCCGCGGCGAGCCAATTCGATGGCCGTCTGCAATACGTACACATTCATGCCACCGGCGTCGCCGGTGCCCGGTTGGGCCAGAGGTGAGGTGTGTACCGATAGCACGGCTATCCGATTGGGCCGTAGGTCGGAACGTTGACTCACTACACCAGTGTGCACGCCAGCGGTAAGCGAATATACGTGGGTTACCCGACCTAGTGACTCGGCTCACAGCGGATGACCCGGTCGGCGCGGGGTTGCGGCCCGGTCATGACAGGGTTTCGGCGAAGGCGGTGAGCTCGGCCACGAAGCGGTCCGGATCCTCGATGAAGAGGCCGTGCTGGGCGTCCGGCCAGTAGGAGATGCTGGCGTTCGGGACGGTCTCGGCGATGTACCGCCCGTTCTCCAACGGGACCACCGGATCGGCGGTGCCGTGCATGACCAGGACCGGAACGGGCAGTTGAGCCAGGGTTTCGGTGTTGTCGACGGTGCGATAGAACAGCGCCTTGCGCACCCGGGGCGCGGTGGCGATGCTGCCGCCGAAGAGTCGCTGGGCGTCCTCACCCTTGTCGGTGCCGCGACCGGTATTGGCATTGCCGAAGGCGGCGAAACCGCGGGAGGCGCGCCCGGCGCTCTCCTCGAAGACGTCCGGAATGGCCTTCTGCATGGCCGGGCCGGTCTGCGCGCCGGGCACGTTCTTGCCGATACCGGCTTGGGAACCGGTGTAGACAACACCCGCCACGGCGGAGCTGCCGTAGGCGGCCAGATAGTCGGACAGGACGATCCCGCCGTAGGACCAGCCGAGCAGAACCGCGCCCGCGGTGATGTTCTCGGCGGCCAGCACCGCCGCCACATCGGCGGCCCAGTTCTTCGGATCGTCGTATCCGGATTCGGGGGCATCGGAGTAGCCGTGGCCGCGCAGATCGACGGCGATCACCCGGAAACGCTGCGCCAATTCATCCGCGGCGCGACCCCAGCAGCGCAGATTTCCGGACCAGCCGTGCAGCAGCACCAACGGCCGCGCGTTCTCCGCGCCGGTGACCCGGTAAACGATATTCGTGCCGTCCGCACTGCTGACTTCCCTCATCGCCATACCCGCCAGGCTAATCGGCGGCTCTGCCGGATCTCGCGCCCGCCGCGGTGCCCGCGGCGGACGCAGGGTGAAGAGTGGACAGGCGTTGTGCATCCCTAAGCTCAGGACATGAGCACTCGTACCGCCGTTGTGACCGGAGCAAGCTCGGGAATCGGAGAGGCCACGGCCCGGGAGCTCGCCAAACAGGGGTATCACGTCTTCGTGGGAGCTCGGCGAGTCGATCGGCTGGAGAAACTGGCCGAGGAGATCGGCGGGACGGCCCTGCCCCTGGATGTCACCGACGAGGAGTCGGTGCGCGCGTTCACCGATGCGGTCGGCGAGCTGCATGTGCTGGTCAACAATGCCGGTGGCGCAAAGGGTTTGGCCACGGTCGCCGAGGCCGATCTGGATGACTGGCGCTGGATGTGGGAGACCAATGTGCTTGGCACGCTGCGGGTCACCAAGGCGCTGCTGCCCAAGCTGATCGCCTCGGGTGACGGCTTGATCGTCACCATCACCTCGGTGGCGGCCTTCCACCACTACGACAACGGCTCGGGCTACACCTCGGCCAAGCATGCGCAGGCGGTGCTGCATCGGACGCTGCGCGGGGAGCTGCTCGGCCAGCCGGTGCGGTTGACCGAGATCGCCCCGGGCGCGGTGGAGACCGAATTCTCACTGGTGCGTTTCGACGGTGACGCCGAACGCGCCACCAAGGTGTACGCGGGTATCGACCCGCTGCTGGCGCAGGATATCGCCGAGATCGTCGGCTTCGCGGCTTCGCGTCCGGCGCATGTCAACCTGGACACCATCATTGTGAAGCCGCGCGATCAGGCCGAGCCGGGTCGCTTCGCCCGCCGCTGATTCCGCTAGGGAGCCAGCCGGATTCGCAGGGTTTCATAGGTCGGAATGAAAACCTTTCGGCGGTAACGACGTTCGACGATCTCCCAGGGGCGGCCGTCAGCGGTCAGGGCTTCGAGCAGGGCCGTCATCTCCGAGTGCACCAGTTGTACGCCGACGCAGAGATGGCGGCCGCCGCCGAACCAGAGCTGGCGGGTCTCGGGGTTGTAGTCGCGGTGAATGCTGAACGAACCGGCCGCGTTGTTGATGGACCAGGTCAGGATTTTGACGTGCTCACCCGCGAGCAGTCTGCGGCCGGCGATCTCCACATCCGCGGTGACCGATCGCCCCACCAGGTAGGCGGGGCTGGTGACGCGCAGCGTTTCGCGCACGGCATCGGGCATGCGCTCGGGATGCGCGAGCAGTTCGCGATGGTGGCCGCTGTCGTGCAGTAGGGCGACCATGCGGGTCATGGCGCTGGCCAGAGTGTCGGTTCCGGCGACGGCCATGAGAATGGCCAGGCCGGAGGCGTGTTCGAGCTCCAGGCCGAGTTCCCGGCAGCGCCCGAGGGTGGTGCTCGGATCGGCGCGCTCGTAGGCGGCGGGCACCGAGGTGGCGAGTTTGGTCGCGAGCGTGCGGGCGCGGGCCACCGCCACCGGGTCGAGGGTGGTGGAGGCCATGGTGCCCATGGCGAGGTTGACCAGCTCCTCGACGTGTTCGAAGAGGATGCGGAACGGCTGATCGGGATCCTCGTCGGTGAGCACCGCGCCGTCCTCGGCGAAGATGGCCGCGATATCCGCGGGTTGCATGCCCACCAGGTCGGAGACGCTGCGCCCGACCAATACTCGCGCGCGTTCGGCGATATCCACGGTCTGCCCGGCTGCCAGATCCGCGCTGAGCTGCTTCAACGCGGGGCCGAGCACGCCGTCCACCAGGGCGTCGGTGTGACCGGCGGTGAACAGGTCGCGGACCTTGGTGCGCAGTTCGGTATGTCCGGGGCCTTCGAAGAGGTCCTCGACCCAGTCCCCGATGACCTGCGCCCACCAGTGTCCGGCCGCGCCCTCGGAGACGATGCTGAAGTGTGTGCTGTCGTTGTAGATCTGGCGCGCGACCAGCGGGTCCGCGACGAACCAGCCGAGTTTGGGGATCTTGCGAATGGGTTTGGCGGCGCGGCCCGCGAGCAGCACTGCGGGCAGCCAGGGCTGTCCGGCGGCGAGCAGGGTCAGCTCGTGGCGGGTGGCGGCGTTGATCATGATGCTCCGAACTCTCTGCGAACGGTGTTGCGCCGCAATGTAGTTCACCTCACATATGTGAATCACGGAATTTTCATAACGGCAATGCGCAGACTGCTAGCGTCGCGGCCAACCGTGGGCAGTTTGGAGTGATCACATGGTGCGAGCACGAATAGAGGCGGTGGGCTCCTATCTGCCCACCCTGGAAGTATCTACCGCCGAGCTGCTGACGCAACTCGACATCGAATCCCCCATCGATCTGGAACGGGTCAGCGGCGTCCGGCACCGCCGCCGCTGCGGCACCGACGCGCACGGGCGGCGCGAGGACTCCTTCACCGTCGCCCTGGCCGCCGCCGAGAGCGCCCTGGCCAACTCGCGCTACACGGCCGCGGACCTCGATATCGTCATCTCCTGCTCCATCACCCGCATCCGCGAGGACGACTTCTGGGTGGAGCCATCCTTCGCACTGCTGCTGCGCAATGAACTCGGCGCGACCCGGGCCATCCACTTCGACGTCTCCAATGCCTGCGCGGGCATGATGACCGGAGTCCTGGTGCTGGAGCGCATGATTCGCGCGGGCATCGTCGAACGCGGACTGGTGGTGTCGGGCGAGTACATCACCCCCATCTCCGATACCGCCGTGCGCGAGATGTCGGAGAAGTACGACCCGCAGTTCGCCTCGCTCACCGTCGGTGACGGCGCGGCGGCCGTGGTGCTCGACGGCGCGGGCACCGCCGCGGAGGGCATCGACTACATCGAACTCAATACCAGCGCCGCCTTCGCACAACTGTGCCTCGGCATGCCCAGCGACCGCAGTCCGGGTATCGCGCTGTACACCGATAATCGCGCCATGCACAACGAATCCCGCTATCTGCTGTGGACCACCAGACAGCGGGATTTCCTCGGCGCGCGCGGTAGCGACTTCGCCGACGAGGGCTATGACCACGTCATTCATCACCAATTCAGCGGTCCCGCAGTGGAATTGATCAATAAAATCGCCGAACGCGAATTCGATGCCCCCGTTCCGCCCGGCATCGCGGTATTGGATCGATACGGAAACACCGCCTCCACCTCGCATTTCGTGGTTTTGCACGACGCGCTCAAACAGCAGCGGCTAGCGTCCGGAGCGAAAGTACTGATGGTGCCCGCGGCCTCCGGCGTGGTAGCGGGATTTCTGTCGGTGACTCTCGGAGAACTGCGGGTGTGATGAGCATGAACATTCTTATTTCCGCCGTAACCGTCGAAACCGGGTGCGGCAGCAGCATCGAACAGGCCGCGGCCGCCGCCGAACGCGCTATCGCCGAGGCGGGCAGTACGCCCGAACAGATCGACGCCCTCATCAATACCGGCGTCTACCGCGACTCGAACATGGTGGAACCGGCCATGTCCGCGTTGATTCAACAGCGGGCCGGAATCGGATTGGAGTATCGCAGCGGCGATGTGCCCTGCCTGTCCTTCGATCTCATGAACGGGGCCTGCGGTGTGCTCAATGCCATCCAGGTGAGTCAGGCGCTGCTGCAGGCCCCGACCGTGCACCGGGTGCTGGTGGTGAGCGGCGACTCGCATCCGTCGAAATCCACCGAACCGCAGGCCGGCTTCCCGATCACCCCGGCCGGGGCGGCACTGCTGCTGGAGAAGAGCGACGGGCCGGGCGGATTCGGGGAGCTGCACATCAGCTCCACCGCCGAGACGCCCGCACCGGTCGGATACGTGCGACTACCCGAGATGGGTAGTGCCGGGCGCTCCACGATCGTCGTCGACCGCACCGCATCCACGGTGGAAGACCTGCTGCACCACGCGGTTTCGGCCGCGAGTGAGGCGCTCGAGGTGGCCGGGGCCGAACGCGTCGTACTCATCTGTTCGCGCCCCACCGCGGAGTTCCCGGCCCTACTCGCCGAACGCCTCGGCCTGCCCGCCGACGCCGTACAGGCCAGTGCGATCGAAGGTGACGCGCACACCTCCGCCCTGCCCGCCGCCTACCTCGCGGCCCGGGACAGCGGAAAACTCGCGGGCGCGGATATCGCGCTCTTCGTGGCCGCCGGAGCGGGGCCGACAGCCGCGGCCATCGCCTACCGACTGCCTCCGGCATAATCGACGCCGGGAGGACGGCTTATGAACGAACTCTGGGTCATCGTGCCCGCATACAATGAAGAGCACGGCATTACCGCGACGCTGGAAGCGCTTGCGGCGCAGCGCGATCGGGATTTCACGCTGGTCGTGGTCGATAACAACTCCACCGACGGCACCGCGAATGTGGTGAGCGCCTTCGCCGCCGCGCACCCCGATATGCGCGTCGAACTCGTCACCGAGACCCAGAAGGGCACCGGGGCCGCCTCGGATACCGGTATGCGGCACGCCATTGCCGCCGGAGCCGTCCGATTGGCCCGCACCGATGCCGACTGCCTGCCCTATCCGGACTGGACCGCGCGGATCGATGCCGCGTTCGACTCCGGTCTGCGGCTGGTGAGCGGACAGCTCATTCCGCGCACCGATGAGGGCGTGCGGTGGATCGACCGGACAATTATCCGAGTCGTGCTCGAGGTGGCGTCCACCTTCGGGAAACTGCGGCCCGGAAATCAGGATCCGCGCTATCTCGGGCCGTATGTGATGACGCCCGGCTGCAATATGGCGATCACCGCCGAATTGTATGAAGCCGCAGGCGGTTTCCCGCGCACCGCCATCGAGGATCTGCACGAGGATCGGGCGCTGGTGAACGCGGTCCGCATGCTCACCACCGATTACGGGCTGCGCCGGAGGGTGCGGGTGCACGCCTCCAATCGACGGGTGCGCGCCTGGGGCGTGCGCAAAACCCTGGCCTGGTATGCCGATCACCGATACAAGCCGGAACTGGTGGATATTCGGTGACCGCACCCGAGCCATCGGACTTCCTGACACTGCTGCGCGAGCATGTCCGGCGCAAGCCCGACGATCCGGCGCTCGGTATGGTGGGCGCGCGGCCGCTCAGCTATGCCGAGCTCGACGATCGGATCACCGCTGTCGCGGAACGCCTGCACCACAGCGGATTCCAGCCGGGCGACCGCATGCTGTTCTCCATTCGGCCGTGCGTGGACGCGGTGGTGCTGATCTTCGGAACCATGGCGGCGGGCGGAACCATCGTCTTCGTGGATCCGGGCGTCGGACCGGAGTTGTTCGCGCGCCGCATCGAATTGGCCGAACCGGCTTGGGCCGCAACGGAATCCCTGCTGTATCTGCTGAGCGGCCCGCTGCGGCGGGTGGGCCGGACGCTGGGCTTGTCACTGCCCGCGTTCGGGCGACTTCCGGTGCGGCACATACACAGTGGACTCCGATTGCCCGGCACCCCGGCGACCTCGATTCCACTGCGGGAACTCCTGGATGACGCGCCGGTCTCCGCCGATGCGGGGCGATCACTAGCACCGTCGGATACCGAGGCGCTGATCGTCTTCACCTCCGGCACCACCGCGGCACCCAAAGCCGTTGTGCACACCCGCGGTTCGCTCGGCGCGGGCCTGGCCGCCATGTCCGGGCGCAGCAGCCTCGGACCCGGCACCCACCTGCACACCGAACAGCTCATGATGGGGCTGCCCGCGCTGATCGCTGGTGCGCAATGGTCCATGCCGAGCTATCCGCGCTTCGGAACCCATATCGATCCACTGGAATTCGCGCGCGGACTGACGGCGGCCACGCACGCCTTCTTCACCCCCGCCGATCTCGCGGTGGTGCTGACCGCCATCGAAACCGGAAAACTCGGCGCGCCCGCCGGACTGCGTGAAATCTCCCTCGGCGGCGCACCGGTGACCACCGCACTGCTGCGCCGGGCGCGCCGGGCACTACCGGAGTGCGAATTCCTGGCCATCTACGGGATGACCGAAATCCTGCCCGTGGCAGTGACATCCGGTATCGCGAAGCTGGAATTCGAGGGTGCGGGTGATCCATTGGGCATACCCGTGCACGGCGTCACCGCCGATATCGCCGAGGACGGCGAGCTCATCCTGTCCGGTCCCAATCTGTGCCACGGATATCTCGGTGAGCCGCCACTGATGGAGATTCGCACCGGTGACCTGGCGCGTTTCGACGGTGACACCCTCGTGCTCATGGGCCGTAAGAAGGACATGATGCTGCGCGGCAAAACCAATATCTACCCGGGCCTCTACGAACCGGCCATCAACTCGGTGACCGGCGTACGCCAGGCGATAATGATCGGCCTTCCCGACGAAATCGGCGATGAGCGCATCGTTCTCGCGGTGGTGGCCGAACCGGACGCGGGCGATATCGTCTCCCGACTGCGCCGCGAATTACCCGCCCTGATGGATATCTCCGCTCTCCCCGATGACATCGTGGTGGTCCAGGAGATTCCCGTCAGCGGTCGCACCAGTAAACCGGACCGGGCCGCCCTGCGGACCGCGCTCGCGAAACAGCTCGGCTGAGAACACCGATTTCAGGGCGCCGGGCGGGACAACAGCGCGTCGAGCGCCCGGTCCGCGAAGTCCTCGGCCTCGGCGGCGGCCAATACACCCTCGACGTAGCAGAACGAGATCCGCATTTCGTCGTGCGCGGTCACGACGGCCACGGTGAGGGCGCTGACACAGGAGTTCGTGGCCGCGATGGTGACATCCGAAAGTCGCCATGCCCCAATCCGCTCCGGCATATCGATGCGGCCCAGATTGGTCACCGACACATTCCACGGCGCGCGGCGATCCACCATCTCGACAATGCGTACGCCCGATTCGATGGTGCGCGGTGTGCCGAATCGCATTCCGGCCACCGTCGCCAGATGCCGACGCTGCCGGACACCCTGTCGCAGTTGGCGATTGGCCGAGCGCGCCGCGTCCCACAGCGAAACGCGCGGGCCGAAGCGCACGAAGGCCGCCAGCACCGGGGCGTAATTACCCAGCTCCTCGGTGTCAGGTCGAGGCTCCAGCACCGATCTGAAATCCACTGGCGAGCCGATTCCCGCGAATCCCTTTCCGGTGGAGCCTGATCCGGGCGTGATCCCGATCGTGTGCGCGACCGCCGCCGCCAGCGCGCCGTGCACGGTCACTCCCGCCTGTTTGCAATCTCGAATGAGGGCGGCCAGCGGTTCCGCCGCCACCGTTCGATACACGACCCGGGTCCGGCGCTCCGGGAGCACGATCGCAGCGGCACCGTGCAACCGTTTCGGCCGCAACGCCAGCGCCGCCAGCTGATCGAACAGTGTCGTGTACACATAACGCCAGAACCCCTGTGCGGCAGCGGGAATCAGATCATCCGACGGCGCGAAGGGAGGCCGCGACCGGCCGCCCGATCCGGACGGAACATCCCCGTCGTCCCCGTCGTCCCGGCGGGCGTAATCGACGATCTTGCGCAGCACGGTCATGAGGGAACGACCGTCGACAATGATGTGCGACAGGGTCAGCAGCAGGTCATGGTGTTCTTCCGGGGTGCCGCGGGCGTGGATCAGGTGGGTCAGCCGGGCGAAGCCGCGGCCGACGTCGATGGGGGTGGTCATCTCGGCGTCGAGGTGCTGCCGCCAGCTGCCGGGGAGGCCGGACAGGGTGTGGTGCACCGGGATTCGCGGGTCGTCCACGGGCTGCACTCGGGGGTGGCCGTCACCGGTGTCGACCACGCCCATACGCAGCAGCGGATACTCCGCGACCACCGCCGCGGTCGCGCGCTCGAGCTGTTCGGGGGTGAGCTCACCGTGTATCCGCACCCGGCCGACGCAGTTGGCGGGTGAGATGCGGTCGATAATCCAGAACCAGCGCTCCGAGGGGCTCAGTTCGCGGCCGAAATCCGTTGCCGCCGTTGCCGATGTGCTCGCGACCACCGTTCGCCTCCCGCCGTGCCCTATCCGGCGAAGAGTAACCCGCGCGTGCGGAGCCCGCATCTCACCACAGACGAACGGCGCGGGCCTTCCCGAATGGGAGGGCCCGCGCCGTGCGGTGAGCGCCGGATCAGCGGCCCGCGGGGGCCTGCGGGGTGATGGGGGCGGCCGAAACCACCGGAGCGGGTTCACCCTGCAGAGCGGACATGCTCTTCCAGGTGTTCCAGTCGATGGTCCAGTCGTAGAGATCGCCGTCCGCCGCCGACAGCGGGATGCGGGTACCGGTCACCTCCACCGGATCACCGTAGAGCGCGGTCGGGAAGTAGGCCTGCGCGTCATTGGTGCTCAGGTTGATGCAGCCATTGGTGACGTTCGAATTACCCTGCGCCGCCGAGGATTCCGGATTGGCGTGAATGAATTCGCCATTGTTCGAGATGCGCACCGCCCAGCGTTCCCGGGCATTGGTGTAGAACGGCGGATTCGACATGACGAAGTCTTCGTACTTCTCGGTGACCACGTGTACGCCGGAGCGGGTCACATTGCGGTCCTCATTGCCCTCGCCGTAGCTGACCGGGAAGTCGAAGACCACCTGGCCGTCCCGGATGACCTGCATGCGATGGCTGGTGGCGACCGCCTTCACGATCTGCGAGCGGCCGATCTTGAAGTCGGAGGTCAGATCCGACCCACCGTAGGAGCCGGAGCCCATATCGAGCCCGTACAGCTTGGCCGCCACATGCACCTCGGTGCCGGGCTGCCAGTACTCGCGGGGCCGCCAGTGCGCGCGCGAGCCGCCGTTGTCGTCCGGCAGCCAGGCCCAGCCGCCCTCGGTGGCGGGGGTGGTGGTGACGGTCAGCGCCTTCTCGACGGCGGCCTTGTTCTCGATGTGCTTGTTGAACTGCAGGATGATCGGCGCGGCAATGCCGACCTGCTGGCCGTCGGCGATATTGACGGTCGCCGAGACCTGCGTCTTGGGATCGACCGTGCTGAATTTGGCGTCGATCGGCACCGGCTTGCCGTCGGTGCCGGTGGCGGTGCCGGACCAGGTGTAGGTGATGCCGTAGCCGAGCGGTTCGGTGACCACGAACTTGCCGCGGTCCGCGCTGAGTTCGCCGGTTACCTGCTTACCGTTCGGGTTGGTCAGCGCCACCTGGTCGATACGGCCGCCGGTCACCGAGACCTGAACGGGTGTGGTGGGGTTCACATTCTGTGCGCCGTCGCCGGGCTCGGGGGTCACCTTCGCGGCCGGGGTTGCGGGTTTGTCGGAACTGCCGCCCTTGTCGGACGTACATCCCGCCACCAGCGCCACCACGGCCAGCAGTGCGGCCAGTACAGCCGCCGCCCGCCGGACCGGGAATCCTCGTCTACTCACTTCCTCGACGTTACCCCCGCAAACGGAGTCCTCCAGCCGCTGAAATCGTGGGATCAGCCACGCCTACAGGGTGACTCCCACTGTGACAGGTTCGGGCTCGAGATGAATCAGAAAGCGTTCAGCAACCCCCTGGCGAACGTCGCGGGCGAGTTGCGCGAGCTCCGCCGCGGTCGCCGATCCCCGATTCGTCAGCGCCAAAGTGTGTTTGGTGGACAGCCGCGCGGGGGCCTGCGCACCCGGATAGCCCTTCGCGAAACCGGCGCGCTCGATGAGCCAGCCCGCGGAGAACTTCACCCCGCCCGGCACCGGCCAGGTGGGCACCGCCACATCCGCCCCGACATGCGCGGCGATCGCCGCGCGGACCTGCGCCACCCGCGCCTGCGGGACGATCGGATTGGTGAAGAACGAGCCCGCGCTCCAGGTGTCGTGATCGGCCGCGTCCAGCACCATGCCCTTGCTCGCGCGCAGCCGCAGCACCTCCTCCCGCACCGGTGCGGCGGGCCGCGATTCACCCTCCTGCGCACCCAGTGCGGCCGCCAATTCGCGATAGCCGAGCGGTGCGCTGGAACCATCCGGGCGCAGGGCGAACTCGACCGCCAGCACCACCGCGGCATCGCTGTGCTTCAACACCGAAGTGCGATAACCGAATCCGAGTTCGGCGGGCTCGACCCAGCGGATCTCACCCGTCGCACGATCCAGCAGTCGCACCCGGCGCAGTAGCGAGGCCACCTCGACGCCGTACGCGCCGACATTCTGCACCGGCGTCGCACCGGCGGAACCCGGTATGCCCGAGAGGCATTCGAGGCCACCGCGACCGGCCGCCACCGAAGTCGCCACCACCGCATCCCAATTCGCGCCCGCCTCGGCGATCAGGAAGTCGTCGCCGAGCTCGACGCCCGTGGTCGCGATGCGCACCACCACGCCCGGGAACCCGGTATCGGAGATGAGCAGATTCGAGCCACCGGCGATCAGCAGCACCGGAATTCCGGCCGCGTCCAGCGCCCGCACCGTCGCGACCAGCGACTCGGTGGAGGCGCACGCGGCCACCACCGCCGGGCCACCGACCCGCAGCGTCGTCAGTTCGGCCAGCGGTACCGCGGCCGACAGGCTCGCGCCGGTCCCGGCCAATCGGTCCCGCACGTCGTCGAAGGACACCACCCCAGAAGTACGCACAGGCACAGACGGTAGCCTGTCCGACCATGGCGACACCTCTGGCCTTCAGCGCGCACTCGACCCACTCCACCGCCGCCGTGCGCGCCGCCTTCGCCGATGAGCAGTATTGGAAGGACCGCATCGAGGCGGTCGGCGGCCCGAACGCGCGCATCGAATCCATCCGGATCTCCGGTGACGATGTCCGCGTGGAGATGATCCAGGCGATCCCGGCCTCCGAACTCCCCGCACAGGTGACCGCGGTCCGCCCCGGCGATCTGGTCATCCCGCGCACCGAGACCTGGAACGGCAGCGGCGGCACCGTCGAGGCGCATGTGGACGGCGTACCCGCCACCGTGAACGGCACCCTGACCGTCACCGAGACCGGCACCGGCTCCGACTTCGTGGTCGACGCCAGCATCGAGGTGAAGATCCCGCTCTTCGGCAAGAAGATCGAGGCGGCCATCCAGGGGCACCTGACCGAACTGCTCGAACGTGAGGCCGAGTTCACCGACAATTGGCTGAGTTCGCACTGACGCGGCCCTCCCGGCAGTAACCTGACCGATCGTGCCCCGTCGACTCGACTACTCCGCGCGCTATCCGCTGCACACCACCAAGGAGGTGTACGCGGCGCTCCAGAACCGCGACCACTGGGACGCGCGGATAGCGGAGATGCGCAAGCACTCTCCCAACGATCTCGTCCGGCTCGAGGCCGGGGACAACGGCATCGAGGTGGAGACCCGGCACGTACTACCCCGCGAAAGCCTGCCCGACCTCGCCCAGACCGTCATGCGCAAGGATATGACCATCACCCGCACCGAACGGTGGAATCCCTTCGGACCCGAGGTGACCGGCGAATACACCACCTTCCTGCCCGGCGGTCCGGGCACCCTGGAGGGCACCATGCGGCTGTTCCCGACCGAGACCGGGTGCACCCTGCGCACCTCCTCCTTCGCCACCGTGCAACTCCCGTTCCTCGGACGCAAGCTCGAACAGCTCATGCTGGTGAACCTGATCGACCTGTTCCGAGCCGAGGCCGAGGTGACACAGCTCTGGCTGGACCAGCAGCACCACGCCGCCTGATCAAACCGATCGGCACCATCACCCGCGGCACCACCGGCATCAACCGGCTGCGCCGCGGGGATCGCTGGCTCATGCACGACCCCTTGGTGACTCGGCGTTTGCTGGAGGCTCCGGAACCACTCGTGGTCGACCTCGGATACGGGGCCAGCCCGGTCACCACCCTGGAAATGGCGGGGCGACTACGCACCGTTCGACCGGACCTGCGGGTGGTCGGGCTCGAGATCGATCCCGAGCGGGTGGTGCCCGGCCGGGACGGTGTCACCTTCGCCCGCGGCGGATTCGAACTCGCGGGCCTGCGCCCGAACCTGGTGCGCGCCTTCAACGTACTGCGGCAGTATCCGGAATCGGCTGTCCCACCGGCCTGGTCGACCATCCTGGCCGGACTCGCGCCGAACGGCCTACTCCTGGACGGCACCTGCGATGAGCTCGGCCGCCGCTGCGCCTGGGTCCTGCTGGATCGGAACGGACCGCTCTCGCTGACCCTGGCCTGGGATCCGTTCACCGTCGATCAGCCCTCCGATATCGCCGAACGCCTCCCGAAGGCCCTGATCCACCGCAATATTCCGGGCGAACCCATCCACGCCCTGCTCACCGCCGCCGACCGCGCCTGGTCGCACGCCGCACCCCTGGCCCCCTACGGTCCCCGAGTCCGCTGGCGGCATGCCGCGGACATGCTGCGCGAGCAGGGTTTTCCGCTCCGCCCGCAACGCCGCCGCCTCCGCGACAATCAGCTCACCATCCCCTGGCGGGCCGTCGCACCGCTCCCCGACTGACACTCACCGACCGCGGTACCCACCGTCCCGGCCCTCGTCATCCCGACATTCCGACCCTCGTCATCCCGACATGCTTTCGGCCGGGATCCACTTCACTCGTGACCACCGAGCGCCGACCTCGCCCGGTCCGTCAGCATCTGCACCGACGCCGAGAAAGCGGCGGGCGCGAGGAGCGAACGCGGCGCGAAGGGCTGACGCCACAGACCACCGTGCGCCGCACCCGCGCTGAACAGTGCCTCCGGGTTGTCCGGCGGTGCGGCCGGAGCCATCAGATCACCGACCAGCTTGGCGGCCAGCAGTATTCGAGCGGTCGCGGGATCGAACACCTCCACCCCGAAATGCGCCGACGCCCGGAAGGCCGCCGTTCGCCAGGGGCTCTTGTGCACCGAACTGGTCCAGGCGGGCGGAGCCACCGTATACGACACCGGATGCCCGGCGGAGCTCGCGAGCACCGCTCGCCACCGCGGAATCCGCTGCGCCAGCGCATAATCCGGCCCACCGCGATACAGCAGATTATCGAACAGGCCCCAGCGGTCACCCTCCGCGTCGAGGATCGGCCGCAGATAGTTCAAGCGGTACAGCGAGTTCGGCGACAAACGATGCATGACGTCCTGGGCGGCACCGCGAATACCGCGCCGCGCCAACCGCTCCCGTGCGGCCAGCACCACCGACTCGGGGACGGCGTAGCAGTCGGTCGGTGAACCATGCAGTGCCAGTGCGGTATCGGGCCGCAGCTCGAGCAGCGATTCGGCGAGCACATCCGAGGCGGCGGCAATGCGCAGCCCGGCGGCACCGGGCAGTCCCGCGTACAGGCCGAGCGCGGGCCGCGCATCGGTCTGCGCGGCGAGCCAGCGCGCCAGGGCCGGAAAGAATCTGGTGATATCCACGCCCGGACCGTCGGCCGCGATCGGATAGCGCATGGTGCCCGCACCCGCACCCGCCAGATCGCGCAGTCGATCCCAGCGCGCCCGGCCGGGCCGATCCACGGCGAGTACCTCCGCACCCCAGGCCAGCAGCGGTCGCAGCGGACTCAACTCCGCTGCCGCGCCGATAATGGCGAGCCGGAATCCGGGCAGCCGCAACCACTCCGGATGGTCGATCACCCGCCGCACCACCGCCACGAATCCTGGTTCGAAGATGCCGCGCTGCTCCCACACCCGCAACTGCGCTCGCAGTTCGTCCTCGAACAGCAGTCGGCCCTGCCACGGCACCTCGAGTCGCGGGGTCGGCGGCGCGGTCCCGGCGACCACTCCGGTCTCCACCTCGGATCCCTTGCCCGCGGCCGTCACATCGACCGCCTCCAGCGCGGTCACCGTGCGCCCCACCGCGAATCGCAGCATGGTGCGCACCGAATGCAGTCCCGCCGTGGCGATCCCCCGCGATACCGTCGGCGAACTCACCGATAGCGCGGTCATCCCGCGAAATACCCGCCGATGCCCGTGCCGCCAGTCCTGCCCGGTCTCCACCGACTGCGCCAGGTCCGCGTCATACCGGCGTACCGCGTCGGCGACCACCGCCGCGGTGAACATCTCCGCGATCCGATCGGGCGGTCCGGGTGGAAAAGCCAGATCCCACATGCCATTACGGACCGTCCCCATGACAGGTCACCCTGCCACGAAACCCGGCGGCGCAAAACTCGAGGCACACGCGGCGAGTGGCGAATCCCGTAAAGCTCGCGTGCCCATGGTCGACCTGTTCAGACGCGGATCAACGCACGATGCAGGCGAGCCGCGGTGGCGGGTGGGAGAGCGTCACTGGCGGTGCGGATTTCGGCGCGGGCGCAGCGGTGGATGGCCACCGCGTCGGCGACCACCTCGTCGAGCGCGGCCTGGCCGATACCCGCCTCGGCGAGGTCCAGAACCGTGCGCAGCGGGGTGGTGACCAGGAATGTCCCCGCGGACTCCACATCCTTGCGGGCGAAGGTGCGGCGCAGCACGACCAGGCGCGGGGAGAGCGGGAAGCGGCCGATACGCGCCGACATGTGCACGAAGCGAGGGCGCAGGCGGCCCAGGCCGTGCAGTTCGGCGGCACTGTGATGGGAGACCGCGGCCGCGCCGTCGAACCAGGCCGACCACATGGCGTACTCGTCGAGTGGCCCGTCCGGCCAGCGGCCCAGGCGTAGCAGACCGACCCCGGCGCGAATCACCGCGCCATCGCGCAGGCCGTCGCGAATGCGCGTCTCGCAGCCGGTTTGCAGCACCTGACGAGTGGTGAAGTATCCGGCGTGCCGACCGGCCAGCTCTTGCAACGCCTGCCAGCCGTGTTCGGGGTCCGGCTCCGCTGCGGGGTTCCCAGCCATGCACTCAGGCTACGCCGACCTCCTGTGTGTTATGTCACAATCCGCCCGGAGTGCACCGACACCTCATCGGAAGCACAGAGCTCACACAGAAAGCTCGGGAAGAATCGGCCGCATGAGTTCGAACCCCACCTCGGACGACGCGAAGCATCCGGCCCCCGACGCCGACGCTCCGCGCGCGAATGGCACCACACCCGACCACCCGGGCGCGGCGAACTACGGGATCCCTTCCGGCGCAGCCGAATCCGGCGAGCAGCCGATCGGACTCGACAAGCCCGGCACCGACGATTCGCAGACTCAGGTCCTAGGCGGCGCGCCCTATCCCGCGGGTGCGGGCGGCGCGAACGACGCCACCAAGGTCATCGACGGGCGGGGCGGCAAGCCCGGCCCGGCGACCGCGGACGATGCCACCCAGGTCATCGGCGCGGCGGGCGTGGACCCGCAGACCGCCGAATGGTGGCATGCCGGGCAGGCCACCGAACCCGCGACCGAAGTCATCGACCAGCGCACCCAGGCCATCTCGGGGCAGGGTCCCGCGGGCGACGCCGGTCCGAGCGGCTCGGCACCATCGGGCCCCCACCCCACCGAGGTGCTCGGCAGCACCGGTTCACACCGGACCGAGGTGCTCGATCCCGGTGCGGCGGCGGCCTATGCGGCCGGTGCCACCTCGGTCCCGGGCGGATCGCAGGAGCCGCCCTTCACTCCCCCGCCGACGGCGAACGCCGGTGGCGGGCAGGGTGGTTCGATGGGCAAGGGTCGAAAGAAGCGGACGCTCCTGATCGTCGGGCTGGTGCTCGCGCTGATCGTGGTCGGCGGTCTGGCCGGTGGCGAGGCGTATGCCCGGCGCACCGTCGAGAACTGCATCAGCTCGCAGTTCGAGTCGCAGATGGGCTCCAAGATCGATGTGTCGTTCGGCGCGAAACCCATGCTGCTCACCATGTTCGACAACAAGGTCGGCTCGGTCACCGTCGACAGCGACGACAGCAAGTTCGGCCCGGCGGTCGGCATGGTCGTGCACGCCACCTTCCACGACATCGAAGTGCAGGATCAGGGTCGCGCGGGCGGCACCATCGGCAGCTCCGAGGCCGAGGTCACCTGGAGCAATGACGGCATCGTGAAGACGCTGGGCGGCTTGGTATCCGGTGCGACATCGGATCCCTCCTCGGGCACGCTGAGCTTCAATGTGCTGGGCGGATTGGCGCAATTGCAGGTCAAGCCGAAGATCGTCGGCGACAAGGTGGAGGTGGAGACCATGTCCGCCGCACTGCTCGGCTTCGGTCTGCCCACCGATCTGGTCTCGGGCATCGTGGATCTCATGACCGAGAGCCTGCAGAGCTACCCGATGGGCCTGCAGCCCACCAAGGTCCAGGTCACCTCGGACGGACTGCACATCAGTCTGAAGGGCGGCAAGACCACCCTGGAGACAACCGATTCCACCGGCAAGACCGCGAATATCACCTGCTAGGACGGAAACCCGAGCAGTACCTCACGAGAGCGTGAGAGCCCCAACCGAGTTGCCCCGGCGGAGATCATCTCCGCCGCGGCC
Source organism: Nocardia sp. NBC_01503 (assembly GCF_036327755.1). Lineage (NCBI taxonomy): Bacteria > Bacillati > Actinomycetota > Actinomycetes > Mycobacteriales > Nocardiaceae > Nocardia > Nocardia sp. NBC_01503. The sequence continues at coordinate 3,117,017 of NZ_CP109596.1, read as the reverse complement.
TCGGCGGTGCGGATACCGCCGCTGGCCTTGACGCCGAGGCGGTCGCCGACGGTTTCGGCCATGAGCCGCACCGCGTGCGCGCTGGCGCCACCGGCGGGGTGAAAACCGGTGGAGGTCTTCACGAAATCGGCTCCGGCCTGTTCGGCGACCCGGCAGACCTCGACGATCTGGTCATCGGTGAGCGCGGCCGATTCGATGATCACCTTCAGAAGTGCGCGGTCCCCCATGGCTTCTCGCACGGTGATGATGTCACCGAGTACCGCGTTGTAATCGCCCGCGCGAGCCGCGCCCACATCGATGACCATATCGACCTCGTTCGCGCCCTGCTCCACCGCGAGCCGCGCCTCCGCGCCCTTCACCAGCGAATGATGTTTGCCGGAGGGAAATCCCGCGACGGCCGCCACCACGAGTCCGGGCGCGCGCACGGGCAACATGGACGGTGAGACGCACACTGCCAACACGCCTAGTTCGCGTGCCTCATCGATCAGCGCGTCGACATCCGAAGCGGTTGCTTCGGGGGCGAGCAGGGTGTGGTCGATCATCGCGGCCACGTCTCGACGGGAAATCTCAGCCATGAGCAGTGAGTTTGCCATCAATACGGAATTTCGTTGCGAGTCACCACCGCTGTCGCGCACACTCGTACTTGTGCTGATCCGTCGTGAACGAACCGGCGACGCCGCCGCGATCGACGCGGTGCACCGCAGCGCCTTCGCACGCGAATACGCGAACGCCAATGGCGACCGCCCGCCGGACCCCACCGCACCCACCGCCGATCCGCCCGAGGTCGGGCTGGTCCGGCTGCTCCGCGACCACTCCGGCTGGATGCCGACCCTGTCCATGGTGGCCGAATCACACGACGACATCGTCGGCCACGTCTGCCTCACCCGGGCCGGTATCGGACCGTTCCCGGTGCTCGCCCTCGGCCCGATCGGGGTGCGGGCGGACGCACAGCGCCACGGCGTCGGCTCGGCCCTCATGCACGCGGTGCTGGGCGCGGCCGACGCCCTCGACGAGCCCCTGGTCGGACTGCTCGGCCACCTCGACTACTACCCGCGCTTCGGCTTCGTCCCGGGCACCCGGCTCGGCATCGTCCCCGATCAACCGGAGTGGACCTCGCATTTCCAGGTTCGCCCACTGGCCGCCTACGACTCCGAGATCAAGGGCGAATTCCGCTACGCCGACCCCTTCTACGGTCCCGCCTCCCTGTGACTTCGGCGCACGGCCGAGAGCCGTGGAACGACCCTCACGCGTAGTCCGGTCAGACACGACACCGATTTCGGGCGTCCCCGACGAGTTACCCCAACCGGAACGAAATCAGTCGGCGACCTGGGCTGACGAATGGCTCCGAGCCGAGCGCCGCCCGCCCGTGCCGCCGGAATAAGCTGCTCGATATGAGTTCGACCCCCGGCAACCCTGATGACCGTCGCTATGTGCTGACCCTGGGCTGCCCGGACCGTCCGGGCATCATTGCCCGCATCACCTCGTTCATCGCCGATTTCGGCGGCTCGATCGTGGAGGCCGGATACCACTCCGACCTTGATACCGGCTGGTTCTTCACCCGGCAGGCCATCAAGGCCGCCACCGTCCCGTTCGATCTGACCGAACTGCGCGACCGCTTCACCGCCGTCGCCGCCGAGCTCGGCCCGGAGACCGAATGGGATCTACTGGACACCGGCGAGCGCCGTCGCGCGGTACTGCTGGTCAGCAAGGACGGGCACTGCCTGCACGATCTGCTCGGCCGCGCGGCCAGCGGTGAGCTGCCCGCCACCATCGAGGCCGTCATCGGCAACCACCCCGATCTCGCCGAGATGACCGAGGCGCACGGCATCACCTTCCACCACGTGCCCTTCCCGAAGGATCCGGCCGAACGCGGACCGGCCTTCGAAGAGGTCCGCGAACTGGTCGACGCGCACGATCCGCACGCGGTCGTGCTCGCGCGATTCATGCAGGTGTTGCCGCAGGAGCTGTGCGAGCACTGGGCGGGCAAGGCGCTGAACATCCATCACAGCTTCCTGCCCTCTTTCGTCGGCGCGCGCCCGTATCACCAGGCTTTCGCCCGGGGCGTGAAGCTGATCGGCGCGACCTGCCACTACGTCACCGCCGAACTGGACGCGGGGCCGATCCTGGAACAGGACGTCAGCCGGATCGATCACGCCGATACCGTGCACGATATGGTCCGCCAGGGTCGCGATATCGAACGTGTGGTGCTGGCCCGCGGACTGCGCTGGCATCTGGAAGGCCGCGTCCTCGTGCACGGCCGCCGCACGGTCGTCTTCTCCTGACAAACGCCGAAGTGCCCCTCCCACGCCATTGTGGAAGGGGCACCGCGACTTCCGGAGGGTGAGTATCAGCCCGCAGCGGCGACCAAGCCGCGGCGGCCCATACGAATCACCCGGTGCAGTTCGGCGTTGAACGCTTGGGGCGCTTCGATATTCACCAGGTGGCCGGTGGGGAGAATGACATACCGGTCGAGATAGCCCGCATCGGCGAGCGTGTCCGCGATCTCGCGCGAGTGGATCTCGGGCAGCAGCCGGTCCGCCGAACCCGCGATAACGGTGGTCGGCACCGTGAGATCGGCTGCCGCACCGTGCAAATCGAGATTCAGCAGGCCACGCGCCACCGAGGCACGCACCGACGGCCGGCAGGAGCGCACGATGGAGAGACCGAAGGCGATCTCGTCCGCGGTGGCGGCCCCGGTCATCAGACGGTACTTGGCGATCGCGCCGACGGCGGACCCACCGGGCAGCGGAACCGGGGTGCCGAACAGCACCCGAGCCAGCCAGCTCGGCGCGGGCACCAGCTCATTGAAGAACGGAATCACGGTGGCGCGGTTGGGAATCTGGCGTGCGGCGGTGGTGGCCAGCAGTACCGCGGACGCGCGCTCGGCGACCTGCTCCGGGTAGTACCGGGCCCACGCCTGGATGGTCATACCGCCCATGCTGTGCCCGACCAGGGTGGCGCGTTGACCCGGGCGCAGCACCGCGTCCAGTACCTCGGCGAAGTCGTCGGCGAGCTGTTCGGCGCCGAAGGTCCGGGCGCCGCTCTCACTCTCGCCGTGGCCGCGCTGATCGAAGGCGATCACGCGGTATTCGCCGGCGAAGGCGTTGATCTGCGGATTCCAGTATTCGATGGCGCAGGACCAGCCGTGCGCCAGCACGATGACCTCGCCGTCGGCGGGGCCGTACGCGTGTACGCGCAGCTTGGCGCCATCGCGGGTGGTGACGGGGATGACCTGCGCGGGAGGCGGGGTATTCAGCGTCTCGGTCGCGTAGGTGCGGGACCGCAGTGCGGCGCGAAAAGGCGCGGTCATCATGTCCGCACCTGCCTCAGGCAGCTTTACCAGCATGAGCACTCCTTTGTGTTCCAGGGCACACTACCGCGCTAGCTATGGTGCTTGCTAGAGCAAGCGGCAGGTTTTTTCGATCCTGTCGCAATGCGGCCCCGCTTTCCTGGGATACCCCCTCCGCCGGGTCCACATTCGCCATTCGGGCGGCGGAACGAGGTATCCGCTGTTACCTACAACACATCCTGGGCCGGTTTACTGCCCAAAGTAAGGAACCCCAGGGTGTGAAAACCCCACCTACGCGCCGACGACCGCCGCGGGAATCCCGAAGGCGGAGCGGGCAACTCGCGCGAGTTCGCCATTGAACTCCTGGTACGCCTCGACATTCCCGAGATGTCCGGTCGGCAGAATCAGATAACCGTCGAGACTGCCCGTCTCCCGGAGCATTTCGGCAATGCGATCGGTGTGCACGATCGGCGTCATATCGTCGGCCGAGCCCGCGACCAAGGAGGTCGGCACGGTCAGCTTCGCCGCACCGCGCCCGACATCCAGATGCGAGAGCAGCGTGCCGAAACGGCCGCGCACGCGCGCCGGACAGGAGCGCACGATGTTCTGTGCGAAGGTCGCGATCTCACCGACCGAGGCCAGGCTCATGATCTGCCGGCGGAACAACCACCGCACCGGATGCACCAGGGGGAACAGGATCGGCATGCTCAGCCCGAGCAGACCCACCGCGAACGGCAGGCGCAGCGGTCCGCGATTGAAGAACGGCACCACCGTGGTCTCGGCAATGAGCTGTCCCGCTGCGGTATTGGTGAGCAGGACGGCCGCGGCGCGCTGGGCGACCTGACCGGAATGGCGTCCGGCCCAGGCCTGCACGGTCATACCGCCGAGGCTGTGGCCGACGAGAACAGCGCGCTGACCGGGCCGCAGTGCGGCTTCCAGTACGGCCTGCAGATCGTCGGCGAGTAGGTCGGTGGTGAGCGGGGCGCTGCCCTCTTCGCTCTCACCGTGTCCGCGTACGTCGTAGGCGATCACGCGGTATTCACCGGCGAAGGCGTTGATCTGCGGATTCCAGTATTCGAGGCAGCAGGTCCAACCGTGTACCAGCACCAGCACGTTGCCGTCGGCGGGGCCGTAGGCGTGTACCCGCAGGCGTGCGCCGTCGGTTCCGGTGACCTCGATGGTCTCGTAGGGACCCGCGGGCGGATTCAGATCCGCGTTGGCGTAGGTCTTGGTCCGCAGGCTCGCCCGGTGCGCTCGCAGCATTGCTCGCATGGGTGACACACTCCTTTGTGTTACTGCTCGATACAGTAACTCTGCCGGAGCGTGCTAGCCAGTGCAAGCACTCACCCGAATCTGGCGAAAAAAATCGGCCGCCGCCCCTGAGCAGGGACGACGACCGAACAGTCGCTTACCGCGGCACTACCAGCGCGGTCCGCGCTGCACCTCGTCCACCTTGGGCCGCACATCCGCGAGATATACGCCGGTGGCGATCACCGCGGCGAGGCAGAGGAAATTGACCGGGTTCCTGATCAACAGCAGCGCACCGAGCGAGGCCACAAGAATGGCCAGCCACACCGGTTTGGTCAGCTTGTCCACCGCCGGGAACGCGTCCGGCCGCTGCCGCAGGGCATGCACGAGCGCGAACACCACCATGCCGAACTCGAGCAGCAATAGCGCAGACAGAATGAATCCGGGAATTCCCATCACCCGACCCATCATACGAGGACAACCCCGCCCATTCGCGGCACTCGCGGCCGGACTCGCGCCCGTACCGGCGAACGCGGCCCCCGCACATCGAATGCGCGAGGGCCGCAGGTTGTTTCGCGTGCCGCGGAACTACTTCTTGGCGGCGGGCGCGGCCTTCTTGGCCGGGGCCTTCTTGGCGGGCGCCTTCTTGGCCGGAGCCGGGGCGGCCTCGGCCACCGGGGCGGGCTCGGACTCGGTGGTCACGGCGACGACCTCGGCCTCGACGGTGTCCGCGACCTCGGCGACCTCTTCCTTGGCGCCGCCCAGCAGCGGGGCGACCTGATCGGAGACCTTGCCGATCACGTCCTGGGCCTGACTGACCAGATCGGCGTAGAGGGTCTCGACCTGCTCGAAACGCTCCTCGAAGGCCGGGTTGCCGGTCTTGAGCTTCTCGACGGTCTCCTCGCCGCGCGCGGCCAGGTCGGTGTAGAGGTCGAGCAGCTGGTGGTAGTACTGGTCGACGAGCTTGCGCAGCTCCTCGGGGGTGGTCTTCTCACGCAGTCCGGCCAGGTCCTCCGGCAGCTCGGACGGCAGCGCGGCCAGGCGCTGACGCACGACCTCGACCTGCTCCTTGGCATCGGCGGGCAGGTTCGCGAAACGCTCGCGGGCCTCTTCGACGCGTCCGGTCACATCGGCGGAAGCGGCGCGGGTGCGGACCTTCTCGATGGTGTCCAGGACCGACGCGTAGATGGCGTCGCCCGCGCCGACGGTCGCGTAGAGCGGCTTGGTCACGGTGGCGGTGATGGTGGGTTCAGTCATGATGTCTCGTTCTCCTGGCGTGGCGGAACTTCGGTAGTAACGTTCGGAACCTCGTTGTCCCTCAGGGCATTGCCCTTGTTTCCCCCGGGAACGCCCCCCGTGTGGTTCGTCGCGTCCCCTCTGTCCTCGTTCGCCGCGTTTTCCCGGCGGAACGATTCATAGATGTCCAGGAGGACCTGCTTCTGCCGCTCGGAGATCTCCGTATCGGCGAGCAGTGCGTCCCGGACCGGGCCGTGCGGCCTCTGTTCGAGGTACCCGGCCCGCATGTACAAGACCTCCGAGGAGACCCGCAGACCCTTCGCGATCTGCGCGAGTACCTCGGCGGACGGGTTACGCAGTCCGCGCTCGATCTGACTGAGATACGGATTGCTCACCCCCGCCAGTTGGGCCAGCTGGCGCAACGAGACCTGAGCGGCCTCGCGCTGCGCGCGGATGAAGCCCCCGATGTCGTGCGCCGCGTTGGCTACGCGGCCCGCTCGTTCGTCGGCGGCGGACGTCTCCGCCTGTGTGCCGTCGATCGATTCGGGAACCTCGGGATCGTGTGTCATCACTGACCTTCCGGCGGTTGTGCGGTCAATTCTAAAGGGGGGTGCTAACTCTTGCAAGCGCTCTGCTAGCACCATTGCGGCAAACGTCCGGCGGTACCGGAATCAGCCATGGAACAGCAAATTTGAAACGGCGTAGATCGCCAGCCCGGCCAGCGAACCGACCACCGTGCCATTGATGCGGATGAATTGCAGATCACGCCCGGCCGCCAATTCGATCTTGCGACTGGCTTCGTCGGCATCCCACCGGGCAACGGTATCGCTGACCAGAGTGGCGAATTCGTCACCGTAGTTCAGGACCAGATAGCGCACGCCACGCTCCAGCCACCCGTCCACTTTGGCACGCATGCCCTCATCGGCCGACAGCCGCTCCCCCAGGTTCCGCACGTTCTCGGCCACCTTGCGGCGCAGCGTGGAGTTCGGATCCTCGGCGGACTCCAGAATCATCCGCTTGGCGGCGCGCCAGGTCGCATGCGCCAGACCGGTGATCTCCTCGCGGCCCATGAGTTCGGATTTGACCCGCTCCGCCTTCTTGATCATGGCGTCGTCGAACTGCAGATCGTGCGCGAAATCCTCCAGGAAGCGATTCGCGGCCTGCCGGACCTCATGCTCGGGCTGGGTGCGGACCTTCCAGGTGAACTCCACCAACTCGCGGTAGATACGTTCGGCGAGCAGTGAATTCACGAACTTGGGCGCCCACGAGGGTGCGTCCCGGTTCACGATGCGATCGATGGTCTCCTGCGAATCCAGGGCCCACTGGTGTGCGCGCTCGGCTAGCAGATCCAGCAGCGGGGCCTGGCGATTGTCGGCGATCAGCTCCTTGAGCACCTTGCCCAGCGGTGGACCCCAGAGCGGTTCGGCCACCCGCTTCACGATCGTCTGATCGATGATCTGCTCGACATCCTCATCGCGCAGCACACCGATGACCGCGTTGAGAATGGTGGCGCTCTCCTCGGCCACGCGTTCGGCGTGTGCCGGATCGGCCATCCAGCGGCCGAGCCGGAAGGAGATCTGCGCGGAGTTCAATTTCGTCACCACCACATCGGGTGAGAGGAAATTGGTGCGCACGAAATCACCGAGACCCGCGCCGAGTTGATCCTTCTTCTTCCGGATGATGGCGGTGTGCGGAATCGGCAGGCCGAGCGGATGCCGGAACAGCGCCGTCACCGCGAACCAGTCGGCGAGCGCGCCGACCATGCCCGCCTCGGACGCGGCCCGCACATAGCCGACCCAGTCACCGCCCGCACCGCGTGATTCGGTCCAGCGGCAGAACAGGTAGATCACCGTCGCCGCCGCCAGGAACGCGGTGGCTATGGCCTTCATCCGCCAGAGGTCTTTGGCCTTGCCTTCATCGCCGAGCAGATCGGCGAAGGCTCCACCCGGCGCGGGGGCGGGCTGCGACGCACGCCCGCTGGTTTCCAGGACCCCGGCACTGCCGGCAGGTTGCTCCATATGTTCCATTCTGCTGCTTCCCGGAAGTTGGTCGTCGGCACCGGGCCGGTCCCGAACATCGGCGATCCGGGACATGCGAGGCTTAAGCTGATTAGGCCCAGCCCACAGAACGAACCAGGGAGTCACGCTGTCCACCCAAAGAGCCGTCGACGCCACCACTCGACCGGGTCGCGAGGACGGTCGTAAGCGGCGCTGGCAGCAACACAAGATCGACCGCCGGGAAGAGCTCGTCGACGGCACCCTCGCGGCCATTCGCGCGCGCGGCGGGGACGCCGGCATGGATGAGATCGCCGCCGAGATCGGCGTCTCCAAAACCGTGCTCTACCGGTACTTCTCGGATAAGCAGGATCTCACCCGCGCCACCATGGAGCGGTTCATCGAGACCACGCTCATGCCGCGTATCTACGAGGCCATCAGCGATGATCTCGACGAGTACCAGCTGGTCCGCAATACCCTCGCCGCCTACGTGCACACCGTCGACGCCGATACCGACGTCTACCGGTTCATCATGGGCAATGGCGCCTCCACCGACACCTCCACCCTCGCCGACTTCGAGAAGCTCTTCGCCCAGGTGGTGTCGGCGGTCATCACCGATAAGGCGTTCTCCCGGGGCGTACAGACCGAGGGCGCGATGCTCTGGGCCTACGTCCTGGTCGGCGGCGTCCAACTGGCCACGGACTGGTGGATCACCAACCGCACCATGTCCAGTGACGAGATGCTCGACTACCTGACCATGATGGCCTGGAGTGCCATCGAGGGCATGGTGCGCGCGGGCGGCGACCGGACGTGGTTCAACTCCAAGCCGCATGTATTACCTGATCCGGAGAACAAGGCGTGAAGCTCGGAAGGTGACAACCGATCTCGTGCGGGCCGGGTAACTCCCGGGGTACGCCCGAAATCGGTTCGGCACCAAACCGCAGGCCGCGTGCCCAACAGCCAACGGATTTCGGCCGGGCGCAGGAGTGCCGGGGAGGCGGAACAGTGGTTAGGCTGACGGACGGCGGGCACATCGAGGTTCTCGTCGGCGTCGGCGCCAATGGGGGTGCTGGTTCTATGGAGGGTCACTGATGGCGAAAGAGCTGCCCACATCCAGGCTTGCGCGGGGGACCAAGCTCGGAATGGCCGTCGCCGGTAATGCCTTGCGAGCCCAGAAGACTCGGCGGTCGATGCGCGGTCGCTCGGAGGCGGTGCGCGAACGCATGGCCGAGGAGTCGATGATCCGGGCCACCGAACAGATGGTCATGGTGCTGGGCACCATGAAGGGCGTCGCCATGAAACTCGGGCAGATGCTCTCGGTGCTGGACCTGGATCTGGTTCCGCCGGAGCATCGCGAACGTTTTCAGCGGCGGCTCGCCGTACTGCGGGACAGCGCGCCCTCGGTTTCCTTCGATGTGATGCGCGCGGTGATCGAGGAGGACTTCGGCAGAACCCTCGAAGAGGTGTTCGTCGATTTCGAACCCGAACCCATTGCCGCGGCCTCCATCGGACAGGTCTATCGGGCGAAACTGCGTGACGGGCGCACCGTCGTGGTGAAGGTGCAGTACCCGGGAATCGACGCCGCGGTACGCGCGGATCTGAAGAACCTGGCCATGTTCCGGCGCATTCTGCAGTCGGCCATGCCGTGGATCACCCCGGCCGTCCTGGATGAGCTGCGGTTGAACCTGGAGAGCGAGCTCGATTACGTCGCCGAGGCGAATACGCAGAAGCAGATCGCCGAGCTGTATCGCGGGCATCCGTTCATCGTGGTGCCGGATACCTTTCCGGAGCTGTCCACCCAGCGCGTGCTGGTGAGCGAGTACTTCCCGGGGCACGGCTTCGAGGAGATCCGGGCGTTGCCCGCGCCGGAGCGGGATCGGATCGGCGAGATCATCTACCGGTTCTATGTGGGTTCGCTCTTCACCTTCAACGAGTTCTGCGGTGATCCGCATCCGGGCAATCTGCTGCTGGGCGCGGATGGGCGGGTGGCGTTCCTGGATTTCGGTCTGTACAACCGGATGGATCCCGAGCACGTCCAATTCGAGGCCACCTGTATCCGCGCCGCCGCCGAGGATCAGGCGGAAGAGTTGCGCGACTTGATGATTCAGCGCGGAGTGATCGATTCACCGGAGGAGATCACCCCCGAGGAGTGCCTGGAGTACGTGCTCGCGGCGTGCGAATGGGCGCTGGTGGACGAGGATCTCACCATTACGCCCGAGCTGGCCTCGGGCGCTTTCATACTCGCGGTCGACCCGCGGGCCAGTGAATTCTCCGGTATGAAGCAGCAGAATCTGCCGCCGGAGCATCTGTTCTCGCGGCGCGCGGATTTCCTCACCTTCGGCATGCTCGGGCAGTTGGAGGCGACCGGCAATTGGCATCGCATTGCCCGGGAATGGCTGTACGGGGATGAACCGGTCACCGAACTCGGTCTTGCGCATAGGGATTGGCTGACCAGCAGGCCCGCGCCCACCCCGACCACCGGACCCAAGAAGAAGACCACTCGCAAACGCGCCGCGAAGGCGTGAACCCCACCGGACGGAAATAATCATGGCAGACAGGGAATTCGACCTCGTGCTATTCGGCGCGACGGGTTTCGTCGGCAAGCTGACGGCGCAGTATCTGATCGAGGCCGCACCCGCCGGGGCGCGCATCGCCCTGGCCGGGCGCTCGGCCGACAAGTTGGCCGCGGTGCGCGCCGAACTCGGCCCCGGTGCGGCGGAATGGCCACTGGTACAGGCGGATTCGACCGATCAGGCGAGCCTGGACGCGCTGGCCGCGCGCACCGAGGTCGTGGTCACCACGGTCGGACCGTACCTGCGTTACGGGCTGCCGCTGGTACAGGCGTGCGCCGAGAACGGTACGCACTACGCCGATCTCACCGGTGAGCCGCTCTTCATTCGCGAATGCATCGACCGCTTCGGCGATCGGGCCGCCGAGACCGGCGCGAAGATCGTGAATTCCTGTGGCTACGACTCGATTCCGTCGGATCTGAGCGTGTACCAGCTGTACAAGCGCAGTGTCGGCGACAATACCGGCGAGCTCACCGATGTGACCCTGGTGGCGTGGCTCAAGGGCGGGGTCAGCGGTGGCACGGTGGACTCCGGCCGCGCCATGATGGAGGCCATTGCCGCGGATCCGAAGAAGGGCGCGATCATGTCGCACCCGTATTCGCTGAGCCCGGACAGGTCCATGGATCCGGAGGTGGGCCGCCAGAGCGATCAGGCGCTGGAGCGGGCCTCCAATATCGATCCGAGCCTGAACGGCTGGGTCGCCACCTTCATCATGGGCGCGCACAACACCAAGATCGTGCGCCGCAGCAACGGCCTGCTGGGCTGGCCGTACGGCAAGAACTTCCGCTATCGCGAGGTCATGAGCGCGGGCAGCTCGGCCACCGCACCGCTGGTCGCGGCGGGTATGGCGGGCGGCATTGTGGCGACCATGGCCGCGGGCGCGGTGCTGTCCCGTGTCGCGGTGGGCCGTAAGCTCCTGGATCGCCTGGTCCCCAAGCCCGGTACCGGCCCGAGCGAAAAGGCCCGCCTCAGTGGCTGGTTCACCATGCGCACCTTCGCGCACACCACCTCCGGCGCGAAGTACGTCTGCACCTTCGCCGGTAAGGGCGATCCGGGCTACGCGGCCACCGCCGTCATGCTCGGCCAGTCCGGCCTGACCCTGGCCTTCGACCAATTGCCGGAGCTGGCTGGCATTCTCACCCCCGCCTCGGCCATGGGCGATGCGCTCACCGATCGTCTCCGCAAGGCGGGTATGACCATCGACGTCGACCTGGCCTGAGGCCGACCGCTCAGCCCGGGGTGCGCGACCGGCGCGGCAAAACGTCCTACTCGGCGTTGTGCGCCGGTGACGGATGCGGGGCGAGTACATCTTCGGCCGCGGCGAGTTCCCGGACGGTGTCGATGAATGGGCGCAGCAGCGGATTTCGGTTGGCGGTCGGCCACATGAGGCCGTAGTCGATCGGCGGGGCATCGTGGAAGGGAACGAAAGCCATGCCGGGGCGAGTGTGGAATTGCTCGGCGCGCGCGGCCACGGTGCTGACGCCGACGCCTTGGCTGACGTGGACCAGCGCCTCCTGCCAGAACATGACAGCGGGTCCCTGCGGGATGGGCCGACCGGCCGGAGTGCGGCGGGGGAAGTAGTAGTCCATCCAGTAGCGCGGTATCGACGCATCGGCGAGGGTGACCAGCGTGGTGTCGGCGACATCTTCCATCGATACCGAATCGCGTTGCGCGAAAGGATGATTCGAAGGCACCATGAGCGCGCGGGGTTCGGAGAAGATGATCGGCCCGGTGGTGATGTCGGGTTCGGCGATGGGGAATTCGGTCAGCTGGAGATCGACGACGCCGGCCCGCATCCGTGCCAGCGGATCCATGAGTTGAATCTCCTCCACCGAGATCACGCTGCCGGGGTATCGACGGCGAAAGAGTTCGGCGGCCCGCACCATGAGATTGCCGCACCAGGGGGCGGAGAATCCCACCACCAGCACCCGCGGCACCATATTGCCGCGACTCGCGGCGGTGACCCCCGCGGCAATCTGTTCATAGGCCGGTCGCAGATCATCACGCAGCTGCCTGCCGACATCGGTGAGCGACACCTTGCGGCTGTTGCGTTCGAAAAGTGCTGCGCCGATACGCCGTTCGAGTCGGCGAATGGTTTGACTGATGCGGCTCGTCGTCAGCCCCAGGCGGTCCGCGGTCCGGCCGAAGTGCAGCTCCTCGGCGAGAGTGAGAAACGCCTCCAGTTCGAGTCGTTCCAGCATCGATGTCCTCCAGTTCGCGCGGCCGACCGGACCGGTACGGAGCGCAGTGTGTAGCGATGTTTCATGCTCCTTGGAGCAAACAGATCTTGTTCGGGGTAATCCGCGGGCGGCAGGGTGAGAGTGGACCGGCAGGGGCGAAAGTCCACTCGAATTCGAAAGGTTGTCAATGCGCAAGATCATCGAATCCACTTTCGTCACCACCGACGGGATTGTCGGCGAGCCGCATAAGTGGGGCGGCCCGTATTGGGATGCCGAGCACAGCGAATACGCGTCGGAGTTGCTGTTCGCTTCGGACGCGCTGCTACTGGGGCGGGAAACCTACGCCGGATTCGCCGCGGTATGGCCGACTCGGCCCGATGACGATCCGTACACCGCCCGGATCAACGCCATGCCCAAGTACGTGGCATCTCGAACGCTCGCACAGCGCGAGGCCACCTGGAACGCCACTGTCCTGCAAGGGGATGTCGTCGACGCGGTGCGCGCGCTCAAGTCGGAGGATGGCGGTGACATCCTCAAATTCGGCACCGGGTCGCTCTCGCACGTGCTGCTCGAGGCGAAACTGGTTGACGAATACCACTTCTGGATCTTCCCGACCATCGCAGGCACGGGCGAGCGACTCTTCGAGGGCTACGCCGACCTCACACATTTCGAGTTGATCGAGACGACGAACTTCAAATCCGGCATCGTCGTGCACCGCCTCGCCCCGCGCTGATCGCCCGGTGGTCGGTGGTCGGCCGCCGGGCGTGCCCACTACCTGTTGCCGGGGACGTGCAACGGCTGATTGTTGGTGATGAAGTACTGCGCGGCGGCCGCGCTGGCGATCGGGGCGGTGATCAGGAGTTGACCGGCGACGGTGCCCAATGCGCCGACCGCGGCGATGCCGCCGAGACAACCCAGGGCCGCCGCCGGGAGGAACGGACCGAACAATCCGACGAGCGTGGCGGCCGCCGGCGACGGCGATCAGCGCGGCGACGATCGTACCGGCGGGGGTGAGCGTGGACACGACAGTATCTCTTTCCTTCTATACGTCCGTCGTTATACGTCCGTCGCACGCACGGCGTCGGCGACGGCGCGGAAGTCCTTGCGCAGGATTTTGGAGTGGTTGCTGGGGACCTGTGCGTACACGGTGAGGTTGGGGTTGGCGGCCAGCACCGGGTCGAGTGAGTCGCGGGCGGCTTTCATTTCCTCCGCGCTGCCGCCGAGGTTGGAACCGCTGGCCAGGACGTAGCGCAGCGGGCGGCTGATCCGGTTCAGGACCGGGGCCATCTCGGAGCAGAGCTGGTTGATCTCGACGGCGACCGCGGTGTGCTCCTCGACCGACATCTTCGCGGCCAAGCCGAACGGGCGGCAGATCGGGAACAACCAGCGCATCTTGTGGAAGAGCTTGCGAATGTGTTCGCGGCCTTCCTCGCCGGTCAGACCGTAGGGCATGGCGCCATCCACGGCGACGACTCCGATGACGCGGCCGGGATTGCGCTCGGCCCAGTGCGCCGCGAGTGTCGCGCCGTAGGACCAGCCCACGATGATCGCCCGCTCGACCCCGAGCGCCGCAAGGACCGCGTCGAGGTCGCTCAGATGGGTCTCGAAGGAGTAATCCGCCGACCGCTCGGACTTGCCGCGTGCCCGCATGTCGTAGGTGATGTGACGGAAGCCGTCGCCGAGTTCGGCGATCACGGGCTTCCACGGCTTCTGATTGGCGTAGGCGCCGTTCAGGTAGATGACGGCCGGTCCGGAGCCGCCGGCGTCCGTCACGGCCAGTTCGGTGTCGTCGACGGCGATCATGCCGGTCCAGGCGGAAGCGGTCGAGGAGACGCTGGTGCGGGTCATGGCAATCGGTTCCTTCATCTGTTCGCTGTGCGGTGGCGGGGAGCTGGGCCGCTGTTCATGGGATACGTTGGCCTGCCCGGCTGATATCTCCCTGACACGGAACTGACATGGGGCCGATGTCGCAGGAGACTGCCCGCCATCGCAGCGGTGAACGCGGCCCCGACCCGCGAGAGGGCGCCAGGATGAGCGCTATCGGGCGCAGCACGACCAGGATCCACCAGCGCCGAGGTGCAAGCCCCTGGGCTGCTTGATGATTCAGATGTGCGCTGCTACGCCCCGTCGCGCAGGGAGCTGAGGCCGCCGAGGACGCCCAGGTAGGCGGTGCCGTCGGGGCCGAGGGCCAGGCCCGCGTAATTGTTGTCGTAGAGGGGGCCGGAGCCGGATCGGCGTTGCCACACCAGGTTTCCGGTGCGGTAGTCCAGGGCGGTCCAGTCCGTCGTCGACCTGGCCGGGTGTGCGCTGGCCGGAGTTGGCGTAGGTGACGCGCCAGGTGATGTCGGGGGTGCCGCCGGGGCCGGAGTCGAAGCGCAGCAGTTCGCGATTGGTGGCGATGTAGACGTCGCCGTCATTGCCGACGGCGAAGGAGTTCTCGATCTCGCCGTCGGCGCCGCTGCCGAGCCGGATCACCTGTGTCGCACCGGTTTCCGGATCGAGAGTGCCTACGACGCCATTGTTCTTGGCCACGAACCACAGCAGGCCGTTCGAGTCCGGCAACACCGAGTTCAGTGTCTCGCCGGGTTGCAGCGCGACCGCTCCGGCGGCCAGGATTCCGCAGGCCAGGGCACGTGCGCGCGGGAGCCGGACGGGTGCGACAGGGGTCGGATGCTCGGTCTTCATCGCCACCTCCGGCTATCCGCCTGTGGCGCGACGACACAAGCTCTGGTCGGTCGACCAGGTGGGATGATCGCACATTCGGCGACCGAACCCTACCGTGCGGTACGTCACAGTAAGCCCCCTTACGCGACGGGACGCGGGTGCGGAAACCCTCCGGTAGGGTCGCGATCGGGATGGAGGGTCGTACCGCGAGAAAGGGGGACGCCCGCTTATGTCCTTATCGGACGCCAGGCCGTGCCCGGCATGAAATGGATGCTGACCCCGGACGAATTCGCGCTGGTCTGGACCCGCGAAACCGAGCTGGAACGCCGCCCCTACCCCCTCGACACCCTGCCGCGCGCCACCGACACCGAAAACCCGAGCGCCACATCTCGAATGCGGCATCGCTACCGCACCGATCCGGATCTGAGCGCGGCGCTCATGCTGTGCGCGCGCACCGACACCACCACCGTCACCCTCTACGGCGAATGCACCGATCCCGCGCCCCGGCGCATTCTGGCCTTCGCGGCGGTGGCACAGCAGCGCGCGGGCATTCTGGTCGCACTGCCCGACACGGTCTCGGTAACGATCTGTCCCGCCGATCAACTCGGCCAGGAGCTGGTGGAGATCATCGGCTCCGCACCGCCCGGCCGGCACGCCCCGATGCGCGAACCGCAGCACGCGGTACTGCTGCCACCGCAGCCGGACGCCGATTCGAATACCGAACATACTGTCGCCCAACCCGATTCGGCCGATCTGGCCGCCGATCACTTCCGCCGCAAACTCCGCGAACCGGTGGACGGGCGCGGTTTCATCACCGTCACCGTCGAGCCCGCCAATCCGCTCTCCCCGCCGACCCGGCATCGCACCTGGCTGGATTTCTCCGGTGACGGCCGCTATCTGCTCACCACCGCCACCGATCTGACCCTCACCCCGGTAAGTGATGCCGAGTTGGCCGAACATCTGGTCCGTCTGGCACGGGTTTAGGTTGCCTCGGGTTCACCGTCACGATTTCGGCGTGCTTGCCCACACGAACCGCACCGGCGTGTTACGCATGACGGATGGCGAAGGCGACATCGTGGTCGAAACCGGTTACCAAGGTCCTGCGGGCCGATGGTGTGCGGGTCAGCGATCTGAACACATCCGCGACCCCCGGTTTCAAGGGCGATAAGCGCGCCGGGGAGCAATTGCTGGCCGAACGCGCCGGCGTGCTCTCGGATCTGCAGGAACGGCTCTACGCCAACGGCAGGCAAGGCGACAACCGCAGTGTGCTGCTGGTGTTGCAGGGCATGGACACCGCGGGCAAGGGTGGCATCGTCCGGCATGTGATCGGTTCGGTGGATCCGCAGGGCGTGGATCACGCGGCCTTCGGCGTGCCGACCCCCGAGGAGCGCAAGCACCACTACCTGTGGCGTATTCGCAGGCAGCTGCCGCGCGGCGGTCAGATCGGCGTCTTCGACCGCTCGCACTACGAGGATGTGCTCGTGGTGCGGGTGCACGATCTGGTGCCGCCGGAGGTATGGGGCAAGCGCTACGACGAGATCAACAAGTTCGAGCGCAAACTCGTCGACGAGGGCACCGTCGTGGTGAAGGTCGCCATGTTCGTCTCGCTCGACGAGCAGAAGAAGCGCCTCATGCAGCGCCTGGATCGACCGGACAAGCATTGGAAGTACAGCCCCAACGATCTCGCCGAGCGTGCCTACTGGCCCGCGTATCAGGAGGCGTACCAGGCGGTGCTGGATCGCACCAATACCGATCACGCGCCCTGGCAGGTACTGCCCTGCGATCACAAGTGGTACGCCCGCTTGGCGGTCACCGAACTTCTCATCGACGCCCTGCAGGGCCTCAAACTCGATTGGCCCCAAGCCACTTTCGACGTCGACGCGGAGAAGAAGAAGCTCGCCCAGGCATAGGGATCCGTGGCGTCACCGCGATGCCCGCGATCCCGTGCGGGGACTTCACCCCGCCCCGCCCCTGAGGTTCGCGGCCGTCCCGGTTCTGGACCGACCGGAGGCGGGGGAGCGAAGCGGGGGAGCCGGAGGGAGGGAAGAACCGGGACTTCAGGGCCGCGAACCCGCCCGGAGCGAAGCGGAGGGCAGAAAATACAGTCGCGAACCCGCCCGCAGCGAAGCGGAGGGCAATGGTTACAGCATTCTCTCAGGTTTGCGGGTGAAGATAGGCTCGCAGAAGTCGTGACTAGGAAAGGCGTGGTGAGCGCGCGGTGAGCAAACCGGGTGATCGCAAGAATCCTCTGGCCAAGGCTCAACAGGCTGATCGCAATCGAAAGATCATGATCCAGGTCGGCGTCGGCGTGGTGCTGGTCGGGCTCATCGCGGCGATCGGTATCGGGTTGGCGATGCGCAAGTCCGACAGCAACGACGCGTCGAGTTCGTTCGCTCCGGTCGTCACCCATGACGCGAGCGCGGGCGCGGTGCCGCCGAATCTCACCGAGGGCGGTGCGATCCGCATCGGTAAGCCGGATGCCAAGGTGAAGGTGCAGGTCGTCGCCGATCTGCAGTGCCCGGCCTGCCAGATGTTCGAGAAGAACAACGCGACCGCGCTCGAGGACGAGGTGAAGAGCGGTACCGCGGTGGTGGAGTACAACATCATCTCGTTCCTGGACCGCGCCTCCAGCGGCAACCAGTTCTCCACGCGCGCCGCGAGCGCGGCCTATGTGGTCGCCTCGGCCGATCCGTCCAAGTTCCAGGCGTGGCTGTCGGCCATGTACGGCCAGCAGCCCCAGGAGGGCGGCAACGGTATGACCGATGATCAGCTGATCCAGATCGCCGCCTCGGTCGGTTACACCGATCCCGCTGTGGCACAGGGCATCAAGGATCAGAAGTACGTCGCCTATGTGAAGGACGAGACCAAGGCGGTCTTCGATACCGGTCTCAAGTCCACCCCGTCGGTGTACGTGGCCGGTAAGCAGGTCAGCGATCCGCAGGCGCTGATGACCCCGAACGGTTTGCAGCCGGTCATCGAGGCCGCGGCGAAGTGATCATCTCGGCTCCACCCCGATCCGCCTGGCCGCTACTGCTGGGCGGATTGATCGGCTGGGGTGCGTCGGTGACGCTGCTGGTCGACAAGTTCAAACTCTTCACCGAACCCGGCTTCAAACCGCTGTGCAGTATCGATTCGACGCTGTCCTGCACCACCGTCATGGAATCGGATCAGGCGGCGGCCTTCGGGTTCCCGAATCCGATCATCGGTGTGGTCGGCTTCTCGGTGGTGGTCACCCTCGGGGTGCTGGCGGTCGCCAATATCGGTCTGCCACGCTGGATTTGGGGTGGGCTGTGGTCCGGGCTGGCGCTGGGTATGGGTTTCATCGGCTGGCTGATCTATCAGGCGGTGTTCCAGATTCACGCACTGTGCCCGTGGTGCATGGTGGTGTGGGCGGTGACGCCGCTGCTGCTGGCGGTGGTGACCGGGCAGCTGTGGGGTAAATCCCGCGGACTCCTGCAAATTGTCGTGGAGTGGCGGTGGACGGTCGTCGCCATCTACTACGCGGTGGTGATTCTGATCGTCTACATCCAATTCCAGGATTACTGGCGCGATCACCTCTGAGTCAGTTGGCCGGGCCGACCGTGAGTGTCACGCTCACGGTCCGCTGCCCGCCACCGGGCTCGGTCAGATCCAGGCGCACCACATCATCGGGTTTGTGCAGATTCAGTGCGGCCTTGAGGGTTTGGGCGCTCGCGACGACCCGCCCGTCGATGGCGGTGATCACCTCGCCCTCGGTGAGCCCGGCCGCGTACGCGGGTTGCCCGTAGATGGCCACATCGATGCGCGCCCCGGCGGGCTGGGCGTCGGAGGTGAGAATGCCGAGGGTGGCGGTCGGGCCGATGTGCACGGTGTCCGTCGGTGTGCCGGAACGGATTTGGCGTACCACGGCCATGGCGGTGTCGATCGGCACCGCATAGCCTTCGGGCCCCTGGCCCATGGCCTTCTGCAGATCCCCGGAGGCGGCGGTGACCACACCCACGACCGCGCCGTATCGATCCACCAGTGCCCCGCCGGATTGTCCGGCGGCGACGGCCGCCGCGACGGCGATCAAGCCGTGCAAGGACTTTCGGGACAGATCCGCCGCATTGCGCGCCACGATGGTGCTGTCCAGATCGGTGACCGCACCGCCGACCGCGGTGGGCGATCCGGTACCACCCGCATTGCCGATGGCCAGCAGCTGATCCCCGAGACGTAAACCCGCCGAGCTGCCGATGCGCGCGACCGGCAGGCCGTCCGCGCCGGTGAGTTCGATGAGCGCGATATCGGCCGCGGAGTCGTAGCCGAGCACCGTGGCCGGGTACACCGCACCAGTGCCGATATCCGAAACCGTCACGGTATCAGCGCCTTTGATGACGTGATGACTGGTGAGCACCTGTCCGTCGGCGGTGAGCACAATGCCCGAACCCGCCGCGCCGAGACCGTACGGGCGGATGCCCGCGGTGATATTCGCCAGCACCGGATCCACCAGTCGCGAAACGAGCGCGTTGTCCAGCGGCGGCAGTGGCGGGCCGAGCAGGGATGCGGTGGGCGGATCGCGGTGGAACGGCCAGCGCGCCAGATCGCCGTGATAGCCGAGGAATGCGGTGATACCGAGGATCGCGGCGAAGATCAGGGCGAGTAGTCGCCCGCCACCTGCCGAATTCGTGCGCCGCGGGTCGTCGTGCATCGATCCCTCCACTACCGCATCGGCCGTGCGGTCTGTATCTCCTGGTGTACCAGGTCAAGTGGCCGATACGCCGCTCTTCGTGCGTTTCAATGGCTCAGCGCGGCGATTCCGAGCATGGCCCCCAGCCCGAGCAGGGTGAACAGCAGCGGCGCTTTGGACGGTCTACCCGCATGTGCCTCGGGCAGGATATCGGCGGTCGCCAGGTACAGCAGGAAGCCCGCGAAGTAGCCGAGATACATGCCGACGAATCGATCCGGTACATGGAGGAAGGTGCCGACGATCGCACCGATCACCGGTGCGATGGCATCGGCCGCCAGCATGGCCAGGCCGCGTTTGCGCGCATTGCCGTACAGCGTGGTCAGGGTGAAGGTATTGAAGCCGTCGGCGAAATCATGGCTGATCACCGCGATGGCCACGGCCGCGCCGATGGCGGCATCCACCTGGAAGCTCAGCCCGATACTCAGTCCGTCCAGGAAGCTGTGGAATACCAGCCCCGCCGCCGCCACCAGGCCGACGGAGGCGAAATCGTGGTGGTGCGAACCGAATTCGTCCTCGTGGCCGGTGTGCAGAGCCACGGTCCGCTCGACGATGTGCACGGTGAGGAATCCGACGACGGCGGCCAGCAGCGGTACCGGCACGCCCAGTGCGATGCGGGTATCGGCCGCCAGCGCCTCGGGCAACAGGTCGAAGGCGACCACGCCCAGCATGACGCCCGCGGCCAGCCCCAGGACCAGGCGTTTGCGATCGCCGATGCGGTCCGCGACCAGTCCGCCGATGAAGGTCGAGCACATCGACACCAGTGCCAGCAGAATCGCCACCGGCCCAGCATGCCGATCCGGCGGCGCGTCGCGAGCGCGCCGCGCCGAGTGGTAGGCATGTACCCATGAGCATCGCTGCCGCCTATGCCGTCTCCGCGCCCGATGGCCGGTTCTCCAAGCTCGCTATCGAACGCCGTGAGCTCGGTCCGCGAGATGTGCTGATCGATGTGAAGTTCGCCGGCATCTGCCACTCCGATATCCACACCGCCCGCGACGAATGGGGCGGCACCCGCTACCCCTGCGTGCCCGGTCACGAGATCGCGGGCCTGGTCGCCGCGGTCGGCT
This sequence comes from Nocardia sp. NBC_01503, assembly GCF_036327755.1. Classification (NCBI taxonomy): domain Bacteria; kingdom Bacillati; phylum Actinomycetota; class Actinomycetes; order Mycobacteriales; family Nocardiaceae; genus Nocardia; species Nocardia sp. NBC_01503. Next base: position 3,096,067 of record NZ_CP109596.1, on the reverse strand, counting down.
CCGAGGTCACCCGGCATAAGGTCGGCGACCGGGTCGGCGTGGGCTGCATGGTCGATTCGTGCGGCGTCTGCGGGCCGTGTGTGGCGGGCGAGGAGCAGTACTGCGATCGCGGCGCGACCATGACCTACAACACCACCGTCGCTCCGGAGCTCGCCCCGGCCGGGTACACCATGGGCGGGTACTCCACGCAGGTCGTGGTGACCGACGGCTTCGTGGTCGGCATTCCCGAGGGCATCGGTCTGGATGAGGCGGCGCCGCTGCTGTGCGCGGGCGTCACGCTCTATTCGCCGCTGCGGCATTGGAACGCGGGCCCCGGCAAGCGGGTCGCGATCATCGGTATGGGCGGGCTCGGACATGTGGGAGTGAAGATCGCCGCCGCCATGGGCGCGGAGGTGACCGTGCTCAGCCATTCGCTGAGCAAGCAGGCCGACGGCGAACGCTTCGGCGCGCAGCACTACTACGCGACCAGCGATAAGCAGACCTTCCGCGAATTGCGCGGGAAATTCGATCTGATCCTGAATACCGTCTCGGCGGACCTGCCGATCGACAGCTATATGAAGCTGCTCGCCCTGGACGGCACCCTGGTGATTCTCGGCTTGCCCGAAAATCCGCTCAGCGTCAAACCTTTCACCATCGCGGGCTACCGGCGTTCGCTGGCCGGATCCATGATCGGCGGTATCGCGCAGACCCAGGAGATGTTGAACTTCTGCGCCGAGCACGGCATCGGCGCGGAGATCGAGGTCATCTCGGCGGATCGCATCGACGAGGCCTACGACCGGGTGGTGGCCAGCGATGTGCGCTACCGCTTCGTCATCGACACCGCCACCATGTAGGCAGCCCCCTCGTCGTCCCGGCATGCTTTCGGCCGGGATCCATACCGGCAAGGCATGCGCCGACAGTGTGGATCCCGGCCAAAAACGCGCCGGGATGACGGGGGCTGGCTCCGAGAACCCCGGGCCACGGCTACGTTTGCGGTGTGCCCGAAGAGGTTGACGGCGTGCCCGGCGAGGCTGCCGAGAAGAACAACTCATCCGAAGAGAACAACGCGACTGACGACGCTCCGCTGAAACGGACGGTGGCGATTCCGGCGTGGCTGCCGCGCGCGTATCTGCTGGCGGCGGGCACGGTGGCCGGGATCGTCATCACCTTCTGGGGGTTGCAGAAACTCCAGGGTCTGCTGACCGTGCTGGTGGTGTCGCTGTTCCTGGCGTTCGCCATCGAACCGGCGGTGAACTGGCTGGCCGCGCGCGGCTGGAAACGCGGCCCCGCGACCGGCGCGGTCTTCCTGATCGTGCTGGCCGCGGTGGTCGGATTCGTCTGGGCCATGGGCGATCTGGTGGTCGATCAGGTCACCTCGCTGGTCAAGAACGCACCGCACACCACCGAGGACGCGGTGGCGTGGGTCAATCGCACCTTCCACACCGATCTCTCCGGTGCCGATATCACCGAGCGGGCCTCCCAATTGAGCTCGCGGCTGGAGTCCTGGCTGGTCGGACTGGCCGGGGATGTGTGGGGTATCGGCACCACCGCCATCGGCGTGCTGTTTCAGGCGCTGGGCGTTCTGCTGTTCACCTACTACTTCGCCGCCGACGGACCGCGCTTCCGCACCGCGGTCTGCTCGGTGCTGCCGCCGCAGCGGCAGCGACATGTATTGCGCGCCTGGGATATCGCGGTCGACAAGACCGGCGGCTACCTGTATTCCCGTGCACTGCTCGCGCTCTGCTCCACCATCGCGCACTTCGTGGCCATGCGGATTCTCGATATCCCGTCCGCCATCGCGCTGGCGCTCTGGGTCGGCGTTGTCTCACAGTTCATTCCGACAGTCGGCACCTATCTGGCGGGCGCGCTGCCGGTGGTGGTGGCGCTCGGGCACAGTCCGCGCACCGCGCTGTGGATTCTCGGATTCATCGTGCTGTATCAGCAGTTCGAAAACTATGTGCTCCAACCACGCATCACCGCAACGACTTTGGATATGCATCCCGCTGTGGCCTTCGGCGCGGTGCTGGCGGGAGCGGCCCTGTTCGGGGCCACCGGAGCGCTGCTGGCCATCCCCGTCACCGCCACCGCGCAGGCGTTCATCGGCGCGTATATCCGCCGCTACGAGGTGCAGGAGCCACCCGAACCGCCCGCACCGCGACCGCGTAAACCGCTGTCCGAGCGACTCGGCCGGATCGCGCCCGGGAAGAAGGGAACGGCCCCCGAAAACGGCTGAACCGAATGGCACCGGCGGTCGTACCCTTTACGGGAGGTGGCTGCCCGATGCGATTGCAGGCCGGCGCGGTATTCGCGAGCTACACCATCGAACGGCAGTTGGGGGCCGGGGGTATGGGGGTGGTATATCTGGCGCGCCACCCCAGACTGGAGCGGTCGGTCGCGCTCAAGGTGCTCAATGACACCTTCGCCGAGGACCGTCAGGCGCGAGCCCGATTCGAGCGTGAGGCAGCACTGATCACCGCGCTGGACCACCCCAATATCGTGCCCATCTACGACCGCAATTCACTCGGCGATCCGGTGCTGTGGATCTCCATGAAGTACATCGACGGCGGTGACGCCGCCGCCATGCTCGCCCGCGAAGGCGGCTACGTCTCCGCCGAATGGGCGGTGCGCATGATCGGTGATGCCGGGCGCGCACTGGATCACGCACACCGGCATCGGGTGCTGCACCGCGATATCAAACCCGCGAACCTGTTGGTGGAGTGCGGAATCGGCGGAATCGGGCGCACCGTGGTTACCGATTTCGGTATCGCCCGCGCCGTCGAGGATGCCGAGACCAATTCGCGGGTGAGCGCCACCCTCGCCTATGCCGCGCCCGAACGCTTCGGCGGCGGACCGGTGGACCGTCGCGCCGACCAGTATTCGCTGGGCTGCACACTCTTCAAATTGCTCACCGGCGAGGCCCCGTACGCGCGCACCGATGACGCGGCGGTCATCGCGGCGCATCTGCACGCCGCTCCCCCGCGCCCCAGTGAACGCCGCCCCGGCCTGCCGAGCGGACTCGACGACGTCCTGGCGACGGTGCTCGCCAAACGGCCCGAGGACCGCTATCCCGATTGCGCCAGCTTCGCCGCCGCGGCCCGCGAGGCGGTCGAACGTTCCGGGGAAACCGCTCCCGGAGTGCACTTTTCGCCCGATCTCCGGCATCGGCCGCCGACCGGGCGACCAGTGGTCTGGCATGGCGAGGACGCGGAGACCGCACTCTCCCAGCCACCCGCGCGGCACCCTGGCGGCAGGTCCGGGCCACACACGGATCCGCCCGGGCCACGCGGCAATTCACCCGCGCCACTGATCGGTACGCTTGGGCCGCTGCACAATACATCCGCGCCGCCGATCGGTGCGCCTGGGCCACTGGGCAAGACGTCCGCGCCGAGGCGTTTCACGCGTCGCCGGATGCTGATCGGCGGAGCGTTCGTCGCGGCGGGTGCGGCGGCGACCGCGGGCGGGCTGGTGCTCGGCCGCCACGATCGGAACGCGGCGACCCCGGCGACCGGTGCGCAAATCCCCACCACCCCAGGCGACCTCACCCTGCCATCGCAGGTGCTGGCGCTGGCATTCAGCCCCGACGGGACATTCCTTGCCATCGGCGGGAAGGACAATACGACCCGCCTGTTCGAGGTGCGCACCGGTAAGCAGGACGGCGATCCACTCACCGGGCACAGCAAGGTGATTCGCGCGGTGGCGTTCAGCCCGGACGGCAGTCTGCTGGCCACCGGGAGTGAGGACAACACCGCCCGACTGTGGGATGCGCATACCCGCCGACCCGTCGGCAGCCCACTGACATCGCATACGAATTCGGTGCGCGGCATAGCTTTTCACCCGGACGGCACGCTGCTGGTGACCGGCAGCGACGACACCACCGCGCAGCTGTGGAGTGTGCGCACCCGGCAACCCACCGGCGCCGCCATGACCGGGCATACGGGTGCGGTGCGGGCGGTGGGCTTCCACCCGAAGGGCACACTGGTGGGCACCGGGAGCCAGGACACCACCGTGCGTCTGTGGAATGATTCGACCGGGCTCGCGTCGGGGGCGGCACTGTCCGGGCATAACAGCGCGGTGCGGGCGCTGGCCTTCCATCCGGCGGGGGTGCTACTCGCGACCGCGGGGGACGATGCATCGATTCGCCTGTGGGACACCAATACTCGTTCCGCCTCCGGGAATCCGCTGAGCGGGCACAGCGAGCCGGTGCTGGCGGTGGCGTTCAGCCCGGACGGCGCGCTACTGGCGAGCGGTAGTCGCGACGGCACGGTTCGCCTGTGGGACAACGGGACTCGCGCGCCGATCGGCAATCCCATGACCGGTCACGGTGGTCCGGTGCACACGGTCGCCTTCAGCCCGGACGGCACGCTGCTGGCGACCGGTAGCGCCGATAAAACGGTGCGATTGTGGAGGGTCGCCGACTACCGGTGATGCGCCGACCGGAAGTGTCGGCGCGGACACACTTCCAGCGTGTATGCGGCGACAGAGAATTCCGCCGCGGATCAGCACTATTGCATGCATCGGGAAACACCTCCCGGGACCAGGCAAGAGGAGCCGATCATATGACCACCACCGCGAAACGCATCACCACCGCCCTGGCGGCCACCCTGTTCATTCTCCCGTTCGGCGCGGGCGTCGCCGCGGCCCTGCCCGCCGATACCGGTACCGCCGCGGCCAATTACGACCGCGACGACTACCACTGGTACTGCGATCGGGACAGTCGCGGCTTCGACTGGAACTACTGCTGGGGCCACTACCGCGACCGCTACGAGCGTGAGCACAACAACCATGACAACGGCCATCGCGGCTGGTAATGATGCCACCTCGTCATCCCGGCGCGCTTTCGGCCGGGATCCACACCTACAGCGGCACAGCATATTTCGGCAGCTTCCTGCCAAGAGCACGCCGAAATGACGGGGTGATGTTGCGGCAGTGGCGAACCCGGAGCAGCGTGGCCACCGGATCTCAATGAATGAGCATCGCGCTACCGCCCCGACACCATCTTTCTACTTCCCCGCCTGCTCGTGCAGGGCCTTCTTGGCGGCGTCCTGCACCTTGTCGACGTGTCCGGCGTACTTGCCCTCGGTGCGGTCGTCCACCAGATCGCCGACCTTGTCGACCAGCGGATCCAGCTTGTCCGCGTGCTCGCTCGCCAGTTCGGCGGCCTTGCCCGCCGCGTCCTTCAGATTGTCGAACAGACCCACCGTCGAACTCCTCATCTCGAATCAACCTCGGCCCATAGGCTATCGGCCGGGACCGGTCGGACCGGTGAGCGACGGGTGTGGGGTGCGCGACTAGCACTGAACTGCTTCAAACCCTCGTCCGGCTCCGGCTGATCACCCTTACCCGTCGGATCCATCGGCTTCTCCTGTCTCGAAAGAACTGTGCCCGCAGGCTGATTCCGTCTTCGTGACAGGTTCGTGAACGAGCGCTACCCGGCCGCTTCGGCCTCCGCGGCCAAGGCCCGGCGGCGGACGCGGCGGGCGGCCGCGACCATATTGCGCAGGGACGGATCCAGCTGCCAGTGATGCCGGGTCTTGAGTCCGCCATCCGGATTGGCCCAGAGGCGCTGCGGCGTCACGGCTTTCGCCGCGGCGGTGAGCGCCTCGTCGAGTTCGTCGATATCCGGGATGCGCGCCGACCGCGATTCGTACACACCCGGTCCGACGCCGTGGGTGAGGCCGCGCCCTTCGGCGTTGTCCTCTTCCAGGGACTTGAGCACCCATTCGATGGAGCGGGTGGCGACGATCGCGGTCACATCGGCGTCGAGCTCCTCGATGGCCTGCACCACGTCACCGCGGCTGGAATAGCCGATATGCGTATGGATCTGGGTCTCGGGCAGCACGCCGGAGGTGGCCAGCTTGAACGCGCCGACCGCCCAGCGCAGGTATTCGGCGCGACCCTTGACCCGCAGCGGGAGCAGTTCGCGAATGGACGGCTCGTCCACCTGGATGATGGCGATGCCCGCCCGCTCCAGATCCACCACTTCGTCCCGAATGGCAAGCGCCACTTGGTCGGCGGTCTCGAACAGCGGCTGGTCCTGGCGCACGAAGGAGCGCGCGATCATGGTGACCGGGCCGGTGACCATACCCTTGACCGGCTTATCGGTGAGCGACTGCGCGTAGGTGGTCCACTCCACCGACATGGCGGCGGGGCGGGACACATCGCCGAACAGCACCGGCGGTCGCACGCAACGGGATCCGTACACCTGCACCCAGCCGTAGTGGGTGGTGGCGAAGCCGTCGAGCAGCTCCGCGAAGTACTGGATCATGTCGTTGCGCTCATGCTCGCCGTGCACGAGGACATCGAGGCCGATGTCCTCCTGTAGTCGGATGGTGCCTTCGATCTCGGCTTCGATGCGCTTGCGGTAGTCGTCGTAGGAGAGCCGCCCCTGGCCCAGGTCGTAGCGGGCCTGCCGGCCGGCATTGGTCTGTGGGAAGGAGCCGAGCGTGGTGGCGGGCACCAGCGGCAGATTCAGCTTGGCCTGCTGCGCGACGCGCCGCACCTCATACGGCTCGCGCTCGCGCATCTCCGGGGTGACGTTGTAAACCCGCTGTCGCACAGCGTGCTTCTGCTTGAAGTGCACCGAGGTCGGGCGCTTGCGCCACTTCTCCGAAGGACCCTCGGTGAGCGCCTTGGCGAGCGAAACCACCTCCAGCACCTTCTGTTTCGCGAAGGCGAGGCGGTCCGCGACATGCTCCTCCAGCTCGTACTCCACGAGCAGGTCGTAGGGCACGTGCAGCAGGGTCGCACCGGTGGAGACCACCATGTCGGGGCAGACCTTGGCGAGTTCGTTCAGATACTCGAGGGCCACCACGCGGTCGGCACGCCACACATTGGTGCCGCTGATGACGCCCGCGTACAGCCGCTTGCGGCCGATACCCGGGATCTTCGCCAGATCTTCCGGGCGGATCCGGTGGTTGGCCAGATCGAGTCCGATGGCCTCGACCTTGGTGCGCGCCAACGCTTCCAGGGCCTCGCCGAAATCGCCGTACTGGCCGGTGACGAGCAGTCGCGGGCGCAGCGACGCCTTCGACAGGCGGTGGTAGGTCTGCTCGAAGAGTTCGATGGTGGACGGCGAACGATCACTGGTGAAGCAGGGCTCATCCAACTGCACGCAGGTCGCACCGCGCTTGGCGAGGATCTCGAACAGTTCCTCGTACAGCGGGAGCAGCTTGTCCAGCAGCACCAGCTTGTCGAATTCGGTCTCCCCGGGAACGTGTCCGGTCTTGGAGAGCAGCAGCAGCGACAGCGGGCCGAGCACCACCGGGCGCAGTTCGATGCCCGCGGCCTTGGCGCGATCGAATTCGTCGAGCAGCGCCTCGGGGTGCAGCGAGAATTCGGTATCGGCATCCAACTCCGGCTGGCGGTAGTGATACGGGGTATTGAAGAGCCGCACCAGCTCCAGCGGCGGCAGATCCGGCCGCCCGCGTGCCATCAGGAAGTAGAAGTCGAGCGGGTGCAAACCCTCGCGATGCGGTTCGAACCGCTTCGGCACCGCACCGAAAAGCAGTGCGTTGTCGAGGATGTGGTCATAGAAGGAGAAGGTGTTGCCGGGCACCTGGGTCAGGCCCGTGGCGGCGAGCTCCAGGTACTGCGTCTCCTGGATCTCCCGCCCGACCTCGAGCAGCGCTTCCCGGGAAAGCGTTCCGTGCCAATACGACTCGAGAGCACGCTTGAGCTCCCGGTGCGGGCCGACTCTCGGATACCCCAAAATGCTGGATCCGAAGCCATCGCTGACATTGACCATGTGCGGGACACTCCTTCCGAGCTGCCGGTCCGACTCGACCTATTTGCAGCTTATGCCCGTCGAAGGTGGACGCCGCCACATGCCCGGCGACGCGCACCTGGGTAAAGAACGCTGGGCGTCTCGAGCGTGCCGGTCCTTTTGTTCGAGAACGCAACTACTGATCTCGTAAGGTCGGGGTAACTCGCCGGGGACGCCCAAAATCGGGGTGGCACCTGACCGCCGCCACGCGTGCGGGACGGGTGGCGGCTCCCAGGCCGTGCGCTAAGTACGCGGGGAGGCGGAATTGTACTGGTAGAAGCCGGTGCCCGCCTTCTTGCCCAGCAGTCCGGCCTCGACCATGCGCATCAGCAGCGGCGGGGCGGAGTACAGCGGCTCCTTGAACTCGGCGTACATGGAGTCGGCGATGGACTTCACGGTGTCGAGTCCGACCAGGTCGGTCAGCGCGAGCGGGCCCATCGGGTGGGCGCAGCCCAGCACCATGGCCTTGTCGACGTCTTCCTTGGTGGCGAAACCGGATTCGACCATGCGGATGGCCGAGAGCAGGTACGGCACCAGCAGCGCGTTGACCACGAAGCCGGAGCGGTCGGCGGAGCGCACGACCTGCTTGCCCAGCACGTCCGAGGCGAACTGCTCGGCGCGCTTGGAGACCGAGTCACTGGTCTTGAGCGTGGTGACCAGCTCGACCAGCGGCAGCACCGGCACCGGGTTGAAGAAGTGCATGCCGACAACCCGCTCGGGATTGTTGGTGGCCACGGCGATCTTCATGATCGGGATGGAGGAGGTGTTGGAGGCCAGTACCGCGTTCGGGTCGGTGACGACCTTGTCGAGCTCGGAGAAGATGGCGGTCTTCACATCTTCGTTCTCCAGTACGGCCTCGACGACCAGCTGACGATCGGCGAAGTCGGCGAGATCGGAGGTGAAACGCAACCGCCAGGCGGTCTGCTCGCGCTCCCGCTCGGAGATCTTGCCACTGGACACCGCGCGGTCCAGCGACCGCAGGATGCGGGCGCGACCGGCAGCGGCGAGCTCACGGGTCTGCTCGAACACGAGCACATCGACGTGTGCCCGGGCGCAAACCTCGGCGATACCCGCGCCCATCTGTCCGGCGCCGATAATTCCAACGCGCTGAATCTTTTCGCTGCTCACGTCCCGCTCCGTTCCGCCTCCCCGCAACTTTTGCGGGCGGCTAAGTGCCGTTGCCAGTCCGGCACCCGTGCCTACGTCAGGTTCCGAACCAATTTTGGTCGTACCCCGGGAGTTACCCCGACCCTCACGAAATCGGTTGTCGCCTACCGAATCCCTTCGGGTAAGTCTCGAAATCAAAGCTATAGGAAAAACCCCTCCCCGCCGGGGCTGTCGACGGGAAGGGAGGGTGAACACCGTCGAGGGAGACTCGCGTCCCCCTCGACGGGTTCGAGTACCCGGGGCGGCGGGCGGTGTGATGCGACTGTCGCCCCGGGGTGAGTACTCGAAACCCGTTGTCACTCAATGCGATAACGGGTCGCGGGTGCTTCTCAGTGGAACTGGCCCTCTTCGGTCGAACCCTTCAGGGCCGCGGTGGAGGTGTTCGGGTCCACGGTGGTGGCGATGGTGTCGAAGTAGCCGGCGCCGACCTCACGCTGGTGCTTGACGGCGGTGAAGCCACGCTCGGAAGCGGCCTTGAACTCGCGCTCCTGCAGGTCGACGAAGGCGGTCATGCCCTCGCGGGCGTAGCCGTAGGCCAGGTCGAACATGCCGTAGTTCAGCGAGTGGAAGCCGGCCAGGGTGATGAACTGGAACTTGAAGCCCATGGCGCCGAGCTCACGCTGGAACTTCGCGATGGTCGCGTCGTCCAGGTGCGCCTTCCAGTTGAACGAAGGCGAGCAGTTGTAGGCCAGCAGCTGGTCCGGGAACTCGCTGCGCACCGACTCGGCGAACTTGCGGGCGACCTCGAGGTCCGGCACGCCGGTCTCCATCCAGATGAGGTCGGAGTACGGGGCGTAGGCCTTGGCACGCGCGATGCAGGGCTCGATGCCGTTCTTCACGCCGAAGAAGCCTTCGGCGGTACGGGTGCCATCGAGGAACTCGCGGTCGCGCTCGTCCACATCGGAGGTGATCAGGGTGGCGGCCTCGGCGTCGGTGCGCGCGATGATGACCGACGGGACACCGGCGACGTCGGCCGCGAGGCGAGCCGAGGTTAGGGTGCGGATGTGCTGCTGGGTGGGGATCAGCACCTTGCCACCGAGGTGGCCGCACTTCTTCTCGGAGGCCAGCTGGTCCTCCCAGTGCACGCCGGCGGCACCGGCGGCGATCATGGCCTTCTGCAGCTCGTAGGCGTTCAGCGCGCCACCGAAACCGGCCTCGGCGTCGGCGACGATCGGGGCCAGCCAGTTGGCGACCGAGGTGTCACCCTCGACCTTGGCGATCTCGTCGGCGCGCAGCAGCGCGTTGTTGATGCGACGCACCACGGACGGAACCGAGTTCGCCGGGTACAGCGACTGGTCCGGGTAGGTGTGGCCGGACAGGTTCGCGTCACCGGCGACCTGCCAACCGGACAGGTAGATGGCCTTGAGGCCCGCGCGCACCTGCTGCACGGCCTGGTTGCCGGTGAGGGCGCCCAGGGAGTTGATGTAGTCCTCGTTGTTGACCAGATCCCACAGGATCTCGGCACCACGGCGGGCGAGGGTGTGCTCCTCGACAACGGTGCCCTGCAGCTTCACAACCTGCTCGGCGGTGTAGCTACGGGTGATGCCCTTCCAACGGGGGTTGGTGTCCCAGTCGTTCTGGATCTCCGCAGCGGTCTTCGGGGTGCCGACAGTCGACATCTCTGACTCCACTTCTTCGTTCGGTCTCGGTTGCCCCGCCGGTCGAACCCTCTCGCGATGATTCGGACACTGCTGGAGCGGCAATTTGCAGGCTTGCTATGCCCGCGAGGTGTACTTCCACACGATGGCACAGGAAAAAATGTCCGTCTACCTGTTGCAAGTGTGAATCCCGGCTAGCTTTCGCCACCCTTTTGCTAAGGCTGCGAAATTTGCTTGTTAATTGCAGCCGGGAGATCTACTTGCGAGTAGCTCTGACGTGCAGTTTTGCATAACGCCCGTACTGTTTGGGTGACGACGGCCACCGGCACGCGACGCGCCGATGTCCGGCGAGCTGTGAGCACCTTCACAATGGATTGTGATCTTGATGGATGTGGGGCAGGCCACCCGGGGTACCGGAAAGGCCCTAATCTGGTCACGCGTCCAGCGCAGGTGCGACGTCAGAGGACCTAAGGAGACACGGATGCGGAAACGAATGCTGTGCACGACGGCCCTGGCGGCCGCCTCGCTCGCCGCGCTGGTCAGCGTGCCGAGCGCGATGGCAGAGCCTGCCACCGGGATCGGCGCGGTGAGTTCGGTCGAACCGCTCGCATCGGCCGCGACGCTGCCCGGATCGGCGCGCGCGGAGCGCATCCACTACGGCAGCACCACCGCGAACGACCGACCCACAACCACCAGTGCCGCCGTTTACTTCCCGCCCGGCGACGCGCCCGCCGGCGGCTGGCCGGTGATCGCGTGGGCGCACGGCACCATCGGACTCGGCGACGACTGCGCGTACTCCATCGCCGGACCGGCCGCGCGGGAACGGGATTGGGCGTACCTGGGGACGTGGCTGAAACAGGGGTACGCGATCGTGGCCGCCGATTACGCGGGATTGGGTACGCCGGGCGATCATCCGTACCTCAATGGAACGGTCGAGGCACATAATGTCGTCGATGCGGTCAAGGCCGCGACCAGCCATTACGACTCGCTCTCGCATAAGTGGGTGGTGGTCGGCCAGTCCCAGGGCGGCGGTGCGGCGGTCTTCACCGCGCGCTACGCGACCGAATTCGGCGAATCAGGACTCGATTACCGGGGTGCGGTCGGAACCGGCGTACCGGCCTATATCGAGGACATTCTGCTGCCCCTGGGGCCGGGTGTGCCGCCGATCAAGCTGCCCGCGCACAGCACCGGATATGTGCTCTACATCCTGAACGGCCTGCGTACGACATATCCGGAGCTGAATATCGAGTCGTATCTCAATGATTCGGGGCGGTACTGGCTCGATCACGCCAACTCCTCCTGCCTGGAGTCGCTCGGCGAGGAGTTGACCGCGAACAATGTGGTGGTCGGCGATCTGTTCGCGCGACCGCTGGCGCAGATCCCGGACCTGCAGGGCATGCTCGCGCGGGTGATGGGGCTGCCCGAATCGGGTTATGACAAGCCGCTTTTCCTGGGTCAGGGCCTGCTGGACACCGATGTGATCACCCCGGCGACACTGGCGTTCGCGGCCAAGCTGCAGGCCAATGGCCAGCCGGTCACGCTGCACACCTACCCGACCAATCACGACGGCACGGTGAATGCCTCACTGCCGGATTCGGTTCCGTTCGTACGCAACCTTTTCGGCTGATCGGACTGCCACTCCACGAGAAATCTAGCAACGCTAGACAAGCTAGTAGCGACACTGTTATGGTTGCTCCAGTTCCTAGCGTTGCTAGATTTCATACGGAAGAGGCACTGAAATGCTCACCACCACCGGCCAGATCCTCGCCATCGCCGCCGTTCTCGCCAATGGCGCGGTCTACGGCACCGATCTCTCGGTCGCCGTCATCACCCGCTCGGTCAACAAGCACCTGGACGATGCGGCGGTGACCATCTCCTCCGGTTGGGGCCACTACTACGGCGATAAGCGGATGCCGGCGTTCGGCGCGGGCGGTGTCATCACCGCGGTGCTCACGACCGTGGTCGCCGCCATCGCCGGACATGTCGGCGCGGCCGTCGCGGCGGGTGTCGCGGTGCTGGCCCTGGTGACCTGGCTCGGCTTCTACGTCGTGGTCGCCAAGCCGATCAACACCGCGCAGACCGCGGCCGCCCAGTCGGGCGTGATTCCCGCGAATGCCCGTGCGCTGCAGGATCGTTGGGAAAGCATCCTGCCCTACCGGGTCGGCCTCCAGGCCATTGCCCTCGGTGCCCTCGGCACCGCCATCGCACTGTTCTGACCCGCCGGAATTCCGGCGGCCCCGCACCCCGGGCGGGTTCACGCGGTCGTTCGACTACTTTCCGGACGACAGGTTCACCACCGGGGCGGGAGTGTCCTGGAGCAGCCGCCACACTCGATCCGCGGTCATCGGAAGCCGGTGCGGGCGAACGCCTATGGCGTCTCGAACGGCATTCGCCAGGGCGGGAGCGACCGGGTTGTAGGGCGATTCGCTCATGGATTTCGCACCGAGGGGGCCCAGTGGGTCGGCGGTTTCCGCGAAGTGGACCTCGGTGTACGGAACGTCCGAGAATTGCGGAATATGGTAGTGGCGAAGGGTTTTCGTGGTCACCTCGCCCGCGCGGGTACGGATCTCCTCGAACAGGGCGGTGCCGATGGCCTGGGCGACGCCACCCTCCACCTGACCGCGACATTGGACCGGGTTGAGCACCGTGCCCGCATCGGCGGCCTGCACCGATTGCAGGATACGGATCTCACCGGTATCCGGACGTACCGCGACCCGGAAGGCGTGCACATTGAAGGCGACCGAGCGTGGTGTGCCGTCGTGGGTGGCGGTGGCGGTGAGCGCGCCGTCGGCGACAAGTTCGGCGGCGCTGAGCAATCGACCCGGAATTCGGACGCCACCGGCTTCGACGGTATGCGCGGAGGCGGGCAGTCCGGTGAGAGCGACGGCCCGGCCCAGCATCTGCTCGCGGAGTTGTGCACAGGCGGCGTGCGTGGCGCGCCCGGCGACGGTGATGCCGGTCGAACCGAAAGCTCCGGTGTCGTGCGTGGTCAGGTCGGTATCGGCGTGTTCGACCCGCACCCGCGCGGTGTCGGTACCGAGCACGGTGGCGGCGATCTGAGCGTGCACCGTGGTGGTTCCGTTGCCGAATTCGGCTGTGCCCACTCGTAATTCGACGGTGCTGTCGGCGAGCAGGGCGGCCCGCGCGGTGGAGCTGTGGCCGCGGGGCGGGACCGTGGCGATCATGGCGGCGGCCATCCCTTCGCCGATCAGCCAGTCCGGGCCGGGCGCGGTCACGCCATTGCCGCGACGCAGGGCCTGTTCGGCGAGGTCCAGGCACTGGTCCAGGCCGTAGCTGACGATGGTGAGATCGGGTTCGGCATGTCCGCCGCCGCCGATGAGTTCATCGCCGGGTCGCACCACATTGCGGCGGCGGAATTCGAAGGGGTCCAAGCCGATTCGGCGGGCGAGCTCGTCGAGGGCGGATTCGACACCGAACATGACCTGGCCCAGACCGTAGCCGCGGAAGGCTCCGGACGGGACGTTGTTGGTGTACACGGCACGGCCGTCGACACGTTTGTGCGCGCAGCGGTAGATGGCGACGGATTCGCCGACGCCGTGGAAAAGCACTCCGGCGCTGTGATTCCCGTACGCACCGGCATCGGCGAGTACATCGACCGCGAGTGCGGTGAGCCGGCCGTCGGCATCCGCGCCCGCGGTGACCTGCACTCGCATGGGATGCCGGCAGGTGGTCAGGAATTCGTCGGACCGGGTGAGTTCGTATCGCACCGGCAGTCCGGTACGCAGTACGGCCAGCGCGACCAGGTCTTCGGTGAACATCTCCTGTTTACCGCCGAATCCGCCGCCGACACGCGCCGCGAACACCCGCACGACATCGCGATCCAGGCCGAACAGGCGGCACACCTCATCGCGTACCAGGAATGGCACCTGGGTGCTGGTGCGCAGTACGAGGCGGCCGTCCGCGTCCAGCCAGCCGATACTGCCGTGGGTTTCGAGATGCACATGCTGCACCCGCTGCGTCTCCCAAACACCCTGCACCACTTCGACCGCGGCGCTGAGACCGGCGGTGACATCGCCGACCCGGCCGTGCACCTCGGCGACCACATTGCGATCGGCGTCGGCGATTCGGGAGTCGGCGGGTTTATCGGTGTGCAGCAGCGGCGCACCCGGTTCCAGCGCCTCCTGCGGATCGAAAACCGCGGGCAGGACCTCATATTCGACTTCGATCGCCCGGCAGCCCGCCCGCGCCGCGGCCAAGGTGTCGGCCACGACCGCCGCGACGCGCTGACCCGCGAAGCGCACCACGGGGTCAAGAATCAAGGTGTCGTCCGGATCGTCCTCCCGGATCTGGTGGCGCGCACTCGAATACAGCGTCGCCGGTGCGTCGGCATGGGTGAGCACCACGCGTACACCCGGAATCGCCTCTGCGGCGGAGGTTTCGATCGCGATGACGCGCGCGTGCGCGTGCGGGCTGCGCACCACCTCCAGACGCAATACCCCTTCCGGTGGGGTGTTGCGCGAATTCTGTTCCGCCATAGCGACATCCATGGTGAACGGCTCCGCGCCCCGCACGATTCGGCCGCCCGCGAGCGCGCCGACTCCGGCGCCCACTCCGCCGCGGCTCGCCTCGCATGCGCCTGCCGAGCCGTTCGAGCAGGCGCCGGGCCGCCGGGGGTCGAGAGCGTCGGCGATCGCACGGTAGCCGGTGCAGCGGCAGAGATTGCCTTTGAGTTTTTCGGGCAGGGTGGCCGGATCGAGTTCGCCGGTACGGTCCAGTTCGGTGGTGGTGACGATCATTCCCGCGGTGCAGAAACCGCATTGGAAGGCGGCGTGCTCCACGAATCGGCGTTGCAAGGGCGTCGGATGCCTCGCATCGGCGAGTCCGGCGGCGGTGGTGATGGCGCGGCCTTCGGCGCGATGGGCGGGGTAGACGCAGGAGTGGATGGCGGCGCCGTCGACGAGCACGGCACAGGCGCCGCAGTCCCCGGCATCACAGCCCTTCTTGGGCGCTTGGTGTCCGGTCTCGCGCAGTAGTGTGCGCAGGCATTGCCCGGGGCGCGTGGGGGTTTCGACGGTTTCACCGTCGACCTGGAACTTCATGACCGATCACCCACCAGTTCGGCGGCGACCTCGGCGGCGAGCAGTCCGGTCACATGCCGTCGCCAGTCGGGCGCACCGTGCGGATCGTCGTACCAGAGGTCGCGCTCCAGCTCCGCGATCTTTGCCGATAGTTCGCCAGCGCTCGGCATGGCGCGAAATTCCAGCACCGTGGGCCGTACGGTCGCGGCGCTGATGGTGATCACGCACCCGCCGTCGGGATCGAGTCGGCCCATGACCACCGCACCCGAACGCCCCAGCGGCGTGAGCGCGATCTTGCGGAATGCGGTGCGCGAGCGCAGATTCGACTCCGGAATCCGAATCGCCCGCAGTACCTCACCGGGTATGAGCAGGGTCTCCCCCACTCCGGTCACGAAGTGCGACAGGGGAATCCACTGATCGGCTCGCGAACCCCAGACCAGCCCGAATCCACCCAATGCCGTCAGGGCGGCGAGTACCGCGCCCGCGGGCAACCCCAGACAGATATTGCCGCCCACGGTCGCGGTCCGACGGATCTTGTGCGAGGCGACCAGCGCCCCGCAGCCCTGTTCGAACAGTCGCGTCGCATCCCACTCCGGCGGGTACCGCCCCGCCGCCAATTCCTGGAGTGTGCAGGTAGCGGCGATTTCCAGCCCCGCCTCGTCAATGGTGAGCGGCGTCCAGCCCAACCCCGTGATATCGATCAGCCGCTCCACCCCCGGCTGCGGTTCGGAGTACAGCCACGTCCCCCCGGCCAATACCGCCGTCCCCGCCCTCAGCCCACCCAGATCGGCCCGCTCCCGGGCCCGCACCACTTCCCGAACCGTATCCAAATCCATCGTCATCACCCGCTCTCACCTGCGAGGCCGCTCCCCGCGCCAGCCGGTCACGACCCGCCCTCCACCCTACGAGCCACGAGTTGCGCGGAGATTGCGACCACCCCCGCGCCTGTTTCGTAATGGTTACTCTTCCTCAGTACCCGATGATCTCCTCCTTTCGTTCGCCCCGAATACTCCGAGCGTGGTGACAAAGACGGTCACCGCGGCGGGCCAGTCGGCGAGCAACCCGGTGCCGACGGCCAGCCCCACGCTGATGACGAGGGCGAATACCGGGTGGATCGCCGGACGAGGTGGTCCGGTCCCTTCCGGTTGGCGGTTGTGGGTGGACATGTGAACTCCATTGGTCATGTCGGGCGGAGATTTCGTAAACCGATATGAGGACTCACCCCTTCGGCAATTCGACCGGAACGCTGGTCGAAGTCCCACAGAATGGCGAGCAATTGCCCGCGATCACGGTCTGCGACGCATCGACGGGCCCCGGCTCGGTCGATACGGTTCGCCCGCAGCCGCCGGCGACCACCAACATGACGATCACCGCGAATCCGATTACGGCGATGAAGGTTCCGGCGAACCATCCGGCATGGAAGCGCGGCATCGGCACCAGCAGCACGAAGGGCCCGCTATCGAAGATCATCGCCGTGCCCCGCAGCTTCCGCTCCGGCGGCCACGGATGGAGATCCAGCGGGCTTGCTCTCTGCGACGGGTCTCCGGATCCCGTAGCGCAAGCCTGAGCATGATGTCCACCAGCTCCATGCCCAGCACCTCGGCATGCATCGAGGCCATTTCCTGCTCGAATTTCGTTACCGGGCAATCGAATCCGCCGATGATGAGCTCGGCGAGCGCGACTCCCGCGTATGCTTGCTCACGCGTGAGCCGTTGGCCCGGCAGGTACGAGAGCACCCACTGTCCATGGTGTGGGCCGGGCTCATCGATACGGAAGGCAGCCTCGTGAGCGCCGTTACCGGCAATAAGCCAGTCCGATGCAGTTTTCGTCATTGATCCATTCCTTACCGCCGTCTGGATCTGTCCCCAATCCGGATCCGGTTGATGAATCAATCTTCGCGATTCCGCGGTTCGTACTGAATCCCAAGGATTCTCGGGATTCCTTGGCGTGTCACGCTTCCTTGACCAGGTGAAATCGGCGCGGTACCAAGGAAACATCCCAGCGCGGGCGGCCGACTACGGGTGTTCGCTGGATACAGGAGGCGCACCGTGTCACGAAACGGTGAATCCGAGGGCCCGGACGGTCATGGGCACGATGTCGGAGCCGATACGCGCAAACAACTGCGCGGAATTCTACGCCGAATCGGTTTGCGGGAGAACGAGTTACTCGAACCGCTGGCGGCGGAGTTGCGGCAGCGGGGGTGCCGGCCGCGTAAGGCCTGGCGACTGGCGAACGAGCTTACGCAGCAGGAGGTGGCGGAGGAGTTCAATCGGCTGACCGGAAAGGCTTCCGCACCCATGAAGGCCGCACGGATTTCGGAGTACGAGGCGTGGCCGGGGATGCGCGGGGCGGGGCGGAGTCGGCCGCGGCCGACGGTGGACGCGCTGCGCCTGCTGGCGACCATCTATCGGACCAGCTGGGATCAGTTGGTGGACACCGCGGATTTGGAGTGTATGCCCTGGACGGATCGGGCGGCTTTCCGTACCGAGCTGGCGCGACGATGTACGACGCTGCCGCGGATGGCGGGTGGCGCGGTGCCCGGCGAAATGGTTCGGTTCGTCGGTCGTGAGCGGCAGGTGGCGGAGTTGCGGCAGCGGATCGAGCGGCATCTCGAGCATGACGGGCCCTCGGTGCATGTGGTGAACGGGCTGGCGGGAATCGGTAAGACGGCGCTGGTGCGGTGTGTGGTGGACGCGCATGCCGAACGTTATCCGGACGGTCTGATCTGGGAGGATCTGCACGGTCACACCGCCGGGCGGACCCCGCGCAGCGCGGCGGATGTGTTGGAGCAGTTGCTGTTGAAGATCGGTGTGGCGCCGGAGACCATCGACGGTGGCGTGGAGCGGCGCGGGCACCGCTGGCGCGATGAGATACGCGGCCACCGGGTGCTGATCGTGTTCGACAACGCGTTGGACAGCCAGCATGTGCTTCCGCTCTTGCCGCGTGCCCGGGATTGTCTGGTGCTCATTACCAGCCGGCGGCGGTTGACCGGGCTGGCCGGCGCGGCCGCACCGTTACAGCTGGATCCGATGACCATGGCGGAGGCGGAGGAGTTCTTCCTCGAATTGAGCCATCTGCCAACCGATTACGATGTGGGCGCGGTGCGGCGGATTCTGGATACGGCGGGCCGGTTACCGCTCGCGATCCGGTTGATCGCCGGGCAGATCGCGCACGGTGGCGAGGATGTACTGACGGCCCTGGCCGCCGAATTCGACAGTCTGGCAGAGGGTTTGCGGCAGGCGCCGGACGATCGGGCGGGCTCGGAGTCGGTGGCGGATCACATTCTGGACCGGTTCGCCGCGGAGGGCGAAACCCTGCGTGCCGCTTTCGAATTGTCGTATCAGCGGCTGCCCGACCCGGAGCTGCGGCGGGTGGTCCGGTTGCTCGGCTGGTTTCCGGGTCCGGAGATCACCGCGGGCATGCTCGCGCCCATGGCCGCGGTCTCGGAGCCGACGGCGGGCACCTTCATCCATCGCATCTCCGAGGTGGGCTTCCTGGACCGCGCGAAACGGCTGCCGGAGCCGAGCGCGCCGACGCGGGAGCCCCGGCCGACGGGCTCGGCGGGGGCGGTGCGGTACCGCATTCACGATGTGACGCGGTTGTTTTCGCGCGCTCAGGCCGATCTGGAGGATATGGCGAGTGAGCGCGTCGCGGCCATGGCTCGGCTGGTGCGGCACTGTCTGGGCATCGCGCGGGCGGCAGGTGTGCCGAGGCCGTTCGATATCGCGGGGAGTTTTCCCACCCCGCCGCCACGGGAGTCGGATCCGGCGGCCGCGACGGCTCGCGATTGGCTGACCACCGAGCGGGAGATGCTGCTGGGGTGTATCCGAGTGGCGGGTTCTTCCCCGGATTCCGGCGAATTGGCGCGCCTGCTCGGTTCACATCTGTCGGCGCTGGGGTATTGGTCGGATGCGCGTTGGTTGTTCGTCCGCGCCTTGGACAGCACGCGCGGACTCGGAGATCGGCTGACCGAATGCGACATCCTGTACGAGCTGGGCACCGTGCACCGCCGAGCCTGCGACTACGACACCGCCGCCAAGTGTTTCGAGGAGGCACGGATAATCGCGGTCCAGCTCGGGGATCAGCTCCGCACCGCCTGCGCACTGTGGGGCTACGCCGAGGTCACCCGCCATATCGGGGATTACCATCCCGCGAGTCGCGCCTATCTCGGCGCGCTGGCCATCGCCCGGCAGCTGGGCAATCCGAAATTCGAGGGCAGCAATCTGCGCGGGCTCGGCCATCTCGAGCGCACGCGAGGGGCGTGGGAGATCGCGCACGACTACTACCTGTCGGCGCTGGGGATCGCCGGGCCCATCGGCGACCGCTACAGTCTCGGCTGGTCGCTGTGGGGATTGGGCCTGATCACCAGGGAGACCGGTGATCTCGATACCGCGCGTGCGCAATTGGTGGATGCGCACGGTATCGCCGGCGATATCTCCGATGCGCTGCTGCAGGCCGATACGCTGCGGGGTCTGGGGCAGATAGCGTGCGATGTGCGCGATCTCGATGCGGCACAGGAGTTCTTCGCCGATTCGATGGACATCGCCCGGCGCAATCGGGATCCGCACGGCGAGGCCGATGCGCTGCGCGCGCTGGCCGGTCTGGTCTCCGAGGTCGGACCCGAGTGGCGGGTCTGCGACTTCCTGGGCAAGGCGCTGGCCCGCTACCAGAGCATGGGGGTCAAGGTCGCCGAACAGGTCCGCGCGGATCTGCAGCAGGCGGTATCGCGGTGTGCGCGAAGCCAGGTCCGCATTCCGGAGCAGGTGCGCGAGGATCTACTGGCGCTGGGGGTGGAGCTGACAGACTCCCGCTAACCCGCCTTGGCTACCAGTGCGGCTTGCGTACGCGCCACGTCCCGACCGACGGCGTCTTCGTCGATGGTCTGAATATTGCCGTGGCGCACCACGATTCGGCCATTCACCACCAGTGCCGCGAGTGGGGGCGCGGAGCCGAGGATGAGGGCGGTGACGGGGTCTTCGATACCCGCGTGGGCGGGGGTGGAGAGGTTCCAGAGGGCGAGATCGGCGAGTTTGCCGGCTTCCAGGGAGCCGATTTCGGTGTCGCGGCCCAGGATTCGGGCACCGCCCATCGTTGCCATATCGAGAGCCGTTCGCACGGACAGGGATTGGGGTCCGCCGCGCTGGCGGGCGAAGAAGAGCGCGTTGCGGGGTTCCTCGATGAGGGAGCTGGCCTCATTGCTGGCCGCGCCGTCCACGCCGAGACCGACCGCGACCCCGGCGGCGAGCAGGTCGGCGGTGCGGGCTATTCCGGCGCCGAGGCGCCCGTTGGAGGTGGGGCAGTGCGCCACGCCGGTCCCGCTGCGCGCCATGGTTCCGATGGCGGTGTCATCGAGGTGGATGGCGTGCGCCCACCAGACGTCGGGGCCGATCCAGCCGAGTTTCTCCAGGTATTCGGCGGGCGTGACACCGTGCGTCGCGAGGCAGTACTGCTGTTCGTCGAGGGTTTCGGCGACATGGGTATGCAGTCGCACCCCGAGTTCCCTTGCCAGCAGG
Organism: Nocardia sp. NBC_01503; assembly: GCF_036327755.1. NCBI lineage: Bacteria > Bacillati > Actinomycetota > Actinomycetes > Mycobacteriales > Nocardiaceae > Nocardia > Nocardia sp. NBC_01503. The sequence goes on along the minus strand of NZ_CP109596.1, from coordinate 3,075,009 downwards.
GCGGATTCGCGCAGCAGGTCGGCCGAGACCGAGAACGGCGAGCAGGGCGCGAGCGCGATGCGCAGCATGGAGTCGAAGGAGTCGTCGTGATGGCGCGATACCGCGTCCGCGCTGGCGGTGAGAATGTCGTCGAGGGTTTCGATCACCGAGTCGGGCGGCAGTCCGCCCGCGCTGCGGCCCAGGTCCATCGAACCGCGGCAGGGGTGGAAGCGCAGTCCGACCTGTGCGGCGGCGTCGATTTCGGCGGCGAGCAGATCACCGGCATCGCGCGGGAAGACGTAGTGGTGATCGGTGGTCGTGGTGCAGCCGCTGCGCGCCAGCGAGGCGAGCCCGCCGGTGGCGGCGATACGGGTGGCGTCCGCGTCGATACCCGCCCAGATGGGGTACAGCGTGGTGAGCCATTCGAAGAGCGTGGCGTCGGGGACCAGGCCGCGCGTCACCCACTGGTAGAGGTGGTGGTGGGTATTGACCAGACCGGGCGTGAGCAGGCACCCCCGGCCGTCGATGCGGGTGGCCCCGGGCGTCTCGGGTGCGGGCCCGCCGCCGACGGCTTCGATTCGGTTGCCGCGCACCACGATATGTCCGTCGCGGTACTCGGTGCCGGTCGCGTCCACGGTGGCGATGGCGCAGCCGTCGATGACCAGGGTGGGATCAGCCGCATCGCTCATGGAATCAACTGCCTCGGTAGGTGGAGAAGGCGAAGGGTGAGAGCAGTAGCGGCACATGGTAGTGCCGCTCCCCGGTGACGCTGAAGGCGATGCTCACCTCGGGGTAGAAGGCATCGACACCCTGTGCGGTGAACCAGGTTCCGGTATCGAAGCGCAGCCGATAGTCGCCGGGCGCTAGTTCGGCGAGGTCGCCGATCCGGCCGTCGCCGTCGGTGACCGCGGAGGCCAATTCGGCTCCGCTCCAATCGAAAAGCGTCACAGTGACGGCTGCCGCGGGTGTGCCGTGCACCGCGTCCAGTACATGGGTACTCAGGGAGCTCATGCGACGTCCCCGGCAGCCAGCAAGCGCCGCAACCGGATTCGGTTGATCTTCGCCAATTCCTCTCGCACGATGCGCCTTTCGGTAGCCGGTTCGTTCCCGAGTCGAGCGGTGAGCGTCCGCAGGAGCTCCTGCGGTGACCGCCCGGTGGCGCAGACGAGATACACCTGACCGAATTTTGCCTCGTATTCCCGGTTCCCGTCGGCGATCGCGGTACGCACCCGCGCATCAGCGGTGGCCATACCGGCCTGTTCGCGCGCGGAGTTCGCGCTGTCCGGCCGGTCGCCGATGCGCGGGTGTCCGGCGAGTCCGAGATCGATCTCGGTTTCGGAGAGCTCGCCGAGTTCGATATCGGCGGCGCGCAGCAGGTCCTCGATGCTCGCGAAGGGTCTGCGCGCGGCCACGGCCCGCGCCCAGGCGGGCGAGGAGCAGCAGGTCAGCAGTAGTTCCACCGCCGCCGTCTCGGGAAGGGCGGCGAATTCGTCGAGGCCGATCCGGTTCTCCGTCATCACCTCCAGCATCGGTCATGGCAACCACGCCCGCCACTCGAGGGGCGAAGATCATCGCGCGCGGCTACCCTGCCCTGCATGACCCCCGAACGCTGCGATGGCCTGGTGCTGGCGGCGGGCGCAGGCACCCGCTACGGCATGCCGAAAGCCCTGGCCGAGGACGGCGCATGGCTGCGTACGGCGGTGCACGCGCTGCGGGCCGGCGGCTGTGCGCGGGTCTTCGTGGTGCTGGGCGCGACCGGCCCGGCCAGCGTGGAGCGGGAAACCGGTTCGGCCCCAACGTGGCTCGTGTCGCAAACCCCTCGCATCCCGGTGCCGGCGGGCGCGCATCCGGTGTGGGCGGCGGATTGGGCGACCGGTGTGAGTGCTTCACTGCGGGCTGGATTGGCCGCGGTGGCCAGCGTCGGATCGGCGAAATCCCGCGCACGACATGCGGATCATGAGCTTGCCGAAGGGATTGCTGCGGACCGGAATATTGCGGCGCGGATTTCCCCTGCCGGGAATTCCCGCGAAGGGAATATCGACGAACCGAGCGCACCACCGGAGTATGTCGCGATCATGCCGGTGGATACCCCGGATGTCGGCCCGGAGGTGGTGCGGCGGGTGATCGCCGCCGCGCGGACAAGTGAGAGTGGTTTGGCACGCGCCTATTTCGGAAATACCCCGGGACATCCGGTGATACTCGGCCGGGGACATTGGGCCGACGTGACGGCGAACGCATCGGGAAATTATGGGGCGGGGACTTATTTGCGCGGCCGACCCGATATGGTGTGCGTCACGTGTGATGACCTTGCGACGGGTATCGATCGGGATTACCCGTGCGGCACACGGTGATCGGGAGCTAGTGATGCGCGATATCGTCGACGACCTTCTACGGGTGTGGCACAGCGGGCGGACCGGCGGACTTGCCACCCTGGTACGGACCGTCGGTTCCACTCCGCTTCCGATCGGCGCGGCCATGGTGGTCGATGCGGAGGGCCGGGCCTTCGGTTCGGTATCGGCGGGTTGTGCGGAGGCCGCCGCCTACGAGGCCGCGGTGGAGGCGGCGCGCACCGGCCGCCGGGGCCTGAATCGCTTCACTCCCGGTAGCGGTTTGGATGCCGGTATGGATTGCGGCGGCACCCTGGATGTATTCACCGAACCGTTCTCGCGCAGGCATTTTCCCGAATTCCCGGATGTGGCGGCCGATATCGCGGCGCAGCGGCAGGTCACGGTATTCACGGTGGTGTGGCATTCGGATCCGGATGTGATCGGCCAGCATCTGATCACCGATCGCAAGCACGGTACCGAGCTGGTATCGCTGCCGGATTCGGATGTATTCGTCTCCTCGTTCACCCGTCCGCCGCGGCTGATCATTGTGGGCGCGAACGCGATCGCGGGTGCGCTGGCCATTCAGGCGCGACTGATCGGGTATCGGGTGACGGTCTGCGATGCCCGCCCGACCTTCGCCAATGCCGATGCCTATCCCGGCTGCGAGGTGGTGGTGGATTGGCCGCACCGCTATCTGAACACCATCGCGGCGGCGGGTGAGATCGATTCCAGCACAGCGGTTGTGGTGCTCTCGCATGATGCCAAGTTCGAGATTCCGCTATTGACCATCGCACTGCGACTACCCGAGCTGGGATTCCTTGCCGCACTGGGATCCCGCGCCGCGAACGCGCATCGGATGGAGGCGCTGCAGGCGGGCGGTTTCGATGACGAGACGCTCTCACGGCTACATGCCCCGGCCGGATTGGACCTGGGAGCGCGCACCCCCGCCGAGACCGCGGTGTCGATCGCGGCTGAGTTGCTGGCCTATCGAAACGGCACCACCGCCGAGCCGCTGTCGAGTCTGGGTGACTCGCTGCATCATCGCTCGACGCTGGTGTCGTAGTTCGTTCAGCTCGCCTTGAGCTCCGGGTGCTCGGTGTAGACCTCTTTGAGGATCGACATATCGAAGAGCTTCTCGGCCGTGATATCTATCTTGGCCTTACCGAGGGCGCTGATATTGTGCGCGATCAACTCGTCGGACATCAGGAACAACCCATTGACCTGGGTCGCCGGTGACACCACGAGGGTGTTCTGCGCGAGGGCCTCTTTCTTCTGCTCCTCCAGATCCAGGCGCTGATCCTTGCCGTACACCTCGACGGCCAGTCGCGCGGCCTCGGCCGGATCCGCGACCGCGTCCCGCCAGCCCTTGATATCGGCGACCAGCCACGCCTTCAATTTCTCGCGCTCATTGTCGATGGTGTGCTGGCTGACGGTGAGCGTCTCGGCGGTCAGCGGTAGCCCGAAATCCGCGAACAGGAAGTTGGTGTTGGCGAATCCCTTGCTGGCCAGGGTGATCGGCTCATTGGTCACATAGCTGACCCAGCCGTCGACCTCACCGTTGGCGAGCGGGGTGGGATCGAATTGCGCGGGCACGATGGTGACATCGTTCGGCGTCATCCCGTTGGCGGTGAGCAGGGCATTGAAGATGAGCTGATTGGTGTCCTGCACACCGATCTTGCGCCCCTTCATATCCTGCGGCGAATTGATCGGTTTGGCCGCCGAGCTGACGATGCAGAACGGATTCTTCTGATAGGTGGTTCCGACGATCTTGGCGTTCAGACCCTCCAGCACCGCGGGCGCGGTGGTCTGCGGCGCGGACATGCCGATCCAGATCTTCCCGGTCCCCAGTCCGGCCTCCACCGAGGTGCTGGCCGCGCCACCGGCGACCAGATTCACCGATCCGAATCCGGCCTCCTTGAAGTACCCCTTGGAATCGGCGAAGTACTCCCCCGCGAACTCGATGTTCTTCAACCAGGACAACTGCACCGCGACGGTCCCGTACTTCGACCCGTCATCGGTGGTCCCATTGCCACCCCCCGAGGAATCCTTCCCGCAGGCGGCGAGCAGCGACCCACCGGCGAGCACGGCCCCGGTCAACCCGGCATACCGAAGAAAGGATCGCCGATCCATGGACAGCGGAGAGGCCGAACCCGGCCGGTGCAAAGAACTCATTCGCCGAATCTAAAGGCTTCCAGTTTCAATTATTTTGCTTTGACCGACGTATTTGTGTGCGCCAGGTTAACTAACCACCACCAGCCGGATACCGGGCAGCAGTTCGCGGGGAGTCAGCCCGAACATGGCGTGGAAGGTATCGCTGAAATGGCTCGGCGATGCGAATCCGGCTTCGACGGACGCCCTGGTGAAATCGGCTCCCGCGGCGGCGGCCCGCGCGACCTGCGCCATGCGCGCCCAGTTCCGATACCGGCGAAAACTGGTCCCGGTCTCGGCCGAGAACAGGTGCAGAAATCGGGAGACCGAGAGATTCGCGGCGGCGGCCAGCTCGGCGGCTGCGGGATTCGCGCCGACATCGACGCGAATGGTCTTCAGCGCAGCCGTGATTCGCGCATCCATGGCAATCGGATCGATGTAACAGAACAGCATTCGCGCACCGCCCGCGATCACCTGATGCGTGACGCGCGGTGGAATGAGCGCACTGTGGACGATCCGCTCGGCGCCGCCGATTCGCAGGGTGAACGGGGCGTCGACCCCGACGGCGAGGCAGTGCACCGATCCGGAGTGCGCGTCCAAACGCAGCGCGGGCCCCAGATAGACCGCGTGACCCGGGCCGAGCCATACCGTCGCCGGATAGCACGTTTCCGGAAGCGGAGTGTCCTGCACGTCGCCGATCATCGCATGATGAGCTCCGTACTGATCAGTCTCGTGGCCGTGTTCTTCCTGCTGATGGGCGTGTACGCGCTGGCCACACCGGCGGGTCTGGCCGAGCCCTTCGGCATCGTGGTGCAGACGCCGGTGGCACGCTCGGAGATCCGGGCCGTATACGGCGGATTCGGAATCGCGATCGCGGTGCTGCTCGGTGCGGCCGCGGTCGATATCGGCGATATCCGGCGGGGTGCGGTGATCGCGGTGGCGGCCGCGCTGGGCGGAATGGCGTTGGGGCGCATAGTCTCCCGGGCCCTCGACCGCCCGGTCGGCTTCTACCCCAGCTGGTTCTACTGCGGGGTGGAGCTGGCGGCGGCGGCGCTGTTGTGTGTAGCGGTGTGAGGGGTTCGTCAGTCGCGGCCCTGTTCTGGGGCGAAGCGGGCCAGGACCAGGTTCTCCAGGACGCCGACCACCGCGTAGGCGAAGACGGAGACGACGGTGACCAGGGCGATGGAGGCCCAGAGCCGGTTGTATTGGAAGGTCGGGATGGCTCGGATCAGGCCCGCGCCCAATCCTGTTCCGCTGCCCAGCCATTCGCCGAGCAGGGCGCCGATCAGGGCTCCCGGCACCGAGACTCGGGCGGCGGCGAAGACCGCTGGGAGGGCGGCGGGCACCGAGACCATGCGCATGGCGGTCCACCGCGAACCACCGTAGGCGGCAACGAGTTCCATGGCCTGGGTGGGTGCGTTGCGCAGCGCGGTCATGATCATGACCAGGGCGGGGAAGAAGACCACGATGGCGGCCATGACGGTGACGCCGAGCAGGCCGCGGCCGAAGACCAGCACGATGATCGGGGTCAGCGCGACCAGCGGAACCGAGCGCAGCAGCATGGCGACCGGCAGGAAGGCCTGGGCGACGGCCGGAACACCCACGAACAGCGCCGCCACCACGAGCGCACCACCGAGACCCGCGATGAAGCCGATTCCGGCGTCGCGCAGGGTGATTCGCATTTCGGCGAAGATGGCATGCCGGGCGGTACCGGAGGTCGGACCGGTGACCAGGTACTTCCACACCTCGCCCGGACTCTTGCCGACCAGGCCGACCTGTGGGTACAGCTGCAGGAAGCCGTACCAGAGCACGACCAGCAGGATCAGTGAAACCAGCAGCGGCAGGAGGAATTTGCCGATGGGTCGCAGCAGGTTCAGGGTTTTCATCGCACCTCGGCTCGGGTCCAGGGCAGGGCCAGGCGGGCGATCAGCGCGACCACCGCGTAGCCGAGTCCGGCGAGTGCCGCGGCGGCCAGGGCCATACCCCAGGTGCGCGGCACGTTGTAGGCGGTCTGCGCGGCGGTCAGCGCGACCCCGATACCGCTGTCCACGCCGCCGAGGTACTCCCCGATGATCGCGCCCAGCACGGCCGAGGGTGCGGCGATCTTCAACGCCGCCAGGGTATTCGGCAGCGCCGCGATGAGTTGTACGCGTCGCATGCGCTGCCAGCGACCGCCGCCGTAGGCGCGCACCAGATCCAGGCTGGTGCCGTCGGCCGAGCGCAGGCCGGAGACCGCGCCGACCATGGTCGGGAAGAAGCAGTACATGGCGGCGAGGAAGACCGTCGGGGTGCGCCCGCCGAATACCACCAGGATGATCGGTCCCAGCGCCAGCAGCGGTGTGCAGTAGCTGAGGATGGCCAGCTGGGTGACGAGCATTTCGATCGGCGGAATCAGCACCACCAGCAGTGCCAGCACGATGGCGAGCGTATTGCCCCAGACGAAGCCCTGTAGCGCACCCCAGGCCGTCACCTTGAAGTTCGGCCCGTACAGCGACCAGCCGTCGGTGTACATGGTGTGCAGCACCTGCCAGGGTCCGGGCACGGTGCCATTGGCGATATGCAGGGCCGCGGCGATTGCCCAGGCCGCCAGCAGCGCCGCGATGCCCGCGAGCCCGCCGAGCGCGGAGATGTGCAGTCGACCGCGCAGCGCGGCCAGGCCGCCACGCACACTGCGCTGCTCCTCGAGCACCGAATCTGTTGTCACGCTGGTCATTCCGCCACCACCCCGCCTTGCCCGGTGCGCCCGAAGAGCAGTTCGGAGAGGTAGTCGCAGAGTTTGTGGAACTCGGGTGTGCGCATCATCTCCGGGGTGCGTGGCCGGGGTAGGTCGATATCGACCATCTCCACCACCCGCCCCGGCCGCGGGCTCATGACCGCGACCACATCGGAGAGGAAGACCGCTTCGGCGATGCCGTGCGTGACCATCAGCGTGGTGGCGGGCTTTTCGGTCCAGATGCGCAGCAGTTCGAGGTTCAGTCGCTGTCTGGTCATATCGTCGAGTGCGCCGAAGGGTTCGTCCAGCAGCAGGATCTTGGGTTTGACCACCAGCGCCCGCGCGATCGAAACCCGTTGTCGCATACCGCCGGAGAGCTGTGCGGGTTTGGCCTTCTCGAAGCCCTCCAATCCGACCAGGGCGATCAGGTCCGCGATCAGCCCGGGATCGGCGGGCAATCCGGCGACCTGTAGCGGCAGTCTGATATTGGATTCCACACTGCGCCAGGGCAGTAGCGCCGAATCCTGGAAGGCGATACCGAATTCGTGTCGGCGGCGCAGCTCGGCGGGGGTCTCGCCATTGATGCGGGCGGTGCCCGCGCTCGGGGTGTCGAGCCCGGCGAGTATGCGCAGGATGGTGGATTTCCCGCATCCGGAGGGACCGAGCAGGGACAGGAACGCGCCCTGCTCGGTATGCAATTCGACCGAGTCCAGGGCGGTGACGCTGCGCCGCCCGGATCGGAAGGTCTTGCTCAGACCGCTGATATGAATGCCTGTTCCCGCGGCGGCGACTTCCGAACTCATAGGGTCACGATAGGAGCAGGGAATTGCACCGAGATTGCGAATCGGCAGACTGGATTTCGACCGTGTTACCGGTACCGGTCGAATCCGGTTACCGGTGACTCACCAACCCGACGGTTCGAACCAGTCGCGGGCTTCCCGGCGAAACAGCAGCACGATCACCACGAGTGAGGCGATGGGTCCGAGCGGTCCGGGCGGATGCCCATCGGTAATGGACGGAACCGTCCACAGCATATTGAGTACGGCCAGCAGAATCGCGCCGATCCGCACCGACTGTCCCTCGGAGTTGAAGGTCAGGGCCACCAGGCCGAGCAGCCAGCCGGGAATGAACGGCACCGCGGTCTGAATCGCGGATCGGCTGCCCAGCAACCATCCGGAAGACGCCGTGCACAGCAGTCCGATCAGGGCCAGCAGGACCGCGATCACCTGTGCCGCACGCACCGCCCGCGGCATCCGATAGGTGTCGTCCACGCCCGACCCCTGACCGGGCGGCACTCGCAGGTCCGACATCCCGCCGAATTTACCCCGCCACGCCGCACGAACCCGGAAACACGCCGCCGGTCCTCCGCGTCATCCCGGCCGGAACGCATCCCTCGTCAGGGGCGAGCCGCCACCGGTTCCAGTTCGGTGACTCGGACGGCGGGGGTCAGCCGGTCGCGCAGGACTCGGTCGATCTCACCCGCGACGGGAATCACCACGGCGGCGGCGGAGGTGGCCACGGCATCGGTGAGCAGGGCGGGCCAGTTCGGATTCGGCCCGGCGGCCAGGCCCGCGATGATGGCGGCCACCGCGGCGTCCCCGGCCCCGGTGGGATTTCCGGCGAGCGGACGCGGCAGCGCGGCGGACCAGGCCCGCGCTCCGGTCACCGCGACCATGCCCGCACCGCCCCGGGTGACGATGATCGCGCCCACACCCGCGGTCATGAGCGGTTCCACGGCCGCCAGAATCTCCGGGACGGTGGTGGCCGAACGGCCCGTAAGTCGTTCCAGCTCTTCGGTATTGGGCGTGAGAATGATCCCGGGAACGCGTGCGGAGAGCTCCAGTGCCGGTCCGTCGAGATCGCAGACGGTGGGCACCCCGGCGCGCACGGCGGTGCGCGCGAGTTCGGCGGGCAGGCCCGGATCGACACCGGCGGGCAGTGAGCCCGCGATGACCATGCCACTCATATCCGAGAGCATTCCGGCCACCCGCACCCGCAATTGATCTACCGCATGCGGTTCGGAGATGCGCGGTCCGGGTTCCCACAGCGCGGTGGCGGTGCCGTCATCGGATTCACTGATCACCACGGTGCGCCGCACCCAGGGCAGCGCGTGCACGAAGTCGACGGGCATCTCGAGTTCGGCCGCCGCGGCGAAGGAGTGGTCGGAGAATCCGGTGGCGCGGGCGTATTTGCCGAGTTGGTTCAGCACCCGGTTGACATTGATGCCGCGGCCGCCGAGCCGCTGATCCACCGACCGCACCCGGTGTGCCCGGCCCCGCTCGAAATGCTCGACCCGGTAGGTCATGTCATAGGCGGGGTTCATGGTCACGGTGAGGATCACCCGTACAACTAGTTCATGTCGGCAGCGTGGGCGCAAGCCCCAAACCTCGCGAATGGGCAGCGAAAAGGTTCGCAAAGACGGCAATCCGCCAGCGGATCAGTTCGGTACGGTCCGCAGTACACGGGTCCCGAGCACCCGCAGATGATGTTCCACATCCCGCTGCATATCCAGTCGGCCCGGGCCCAAATACTTTCGCGGATCGGACGAATCGGGCGCGCCCGCCAGCGCGACCCGCACAGCCTCGGTGAGCGCGATATTCAGCCGGGTACCTATATTGACCTTGACCATGCCATGCCGGATCGCCGCGCGCAGACCGTCATCGGGTACACCCGAGGATCCGTGCAATACCAATGGGACCGCCAGTGCCTTCGCCAAACTCGCAATCAGTTCGGTGTCCAGCGTCGCCGCACGAGTCGCCATGGCGTGCACCGAGCCGACGGCCACGGCCAGCGCGTCCACTCCGGTCGCGGCCACGAAGGCCACCGCCTCCGCCGGATCGGTCCGAACGCCCGGCACATGCGCGCCGCTCTTCCCGCCGATCTCGCCGAGCTCGGCCTCCACGAACACCTCGCGTTCGTGACACCAACGGGTGATTTCCGCAGTGGCGGCGACATTTTCGGCATAGTCGAGGGCCGCCCCGTCGTACATGACGGAGGTGAGTCCGACCTCGACGGCCTCCTGGATCAACTCGACCTCGGTGGCATGGTCCAGGTGCACCGCGAGTGCGGCCGAACTGTCCGCCGCGATTTGCAGGCAGGCGCGGGCCAACGGCTTCAACCCGCCGTGATACTTCACCGTATTCTCCGAAATCTGCAGAATCGCAGGTCTTTCCAGTGTTTCGGCGGCGGCCGCGATGGCCTCGGCGTGTTCGAGGGTGATCACATTGAACGCGCCGAGACCACCCGGCCGGGCCAGCTCGATCAATCTCGGAATGGGGGTGAGTGCCATGAATTCTCCTAGTGGGGCCGGGTGCGCACCGGCGTCACCCGCACCGCCGGGGTGAGTCGGGTGCGCAAGTCCTGATCGATCTCACCCGCCACCGGCCGAGCCACCGCCGCGGCGGAAGTCGCGACCACGTCGGCGAGCAGTGCGGGCCAATCGAGTTCGCGCGCATCGAGCCAGCCGGGCCGCAGCGCCTCCGGCCATTCGCCATGTTCGGGCACAGTGGCCGGGAGTTTCGGCAGCGCCGCCAACCCAGCGATGAGTGCGGCCGCCGCCGCATCGCCCGCACCGGTGGGGTTTCCGGTGATCGCCTCGGATGCGGCGGCGGACCAGGCCGCCCCCTGCACGGCCGCGACCAGCCCCGCCCGCCCGCGGGTGGCCACAATCGCGGCCACTCCCAGCCGCAATGGACGTTGCAGGGCCACAGCGACATCCAGTGCCCGGCGCACGGCCGCGTATTGGGAGGTGCCAATGGCGGCAAGGTCCTGGGCCGCGTGCGCAGCGGCAGACTCATGAGCCGTGTGCGCAGCAGCAGGCTCGTGGGCCGCGCGTGCAGCGGCAAAACCCTGAGCCGTGTGAGCCGCAGCGGAGTCCCGAACCGGGCTCGCGGTGGCGGCGTCCGGTGCGACACCGGTCAGGACCGGCAGCTCATCGGCATTGGGCATGAGCACCACACCCTGCACCCGTGCCGCCGCCCGCAGCGCTTCGCCCTCGACATCGCAGATGACGGGCACATCGGCGGCGATCGCGAGCCCGGCGAGGTCGGCGGGTAGTCGCGGATCGGCCCCGCCGGGTAGGGAACCCGAGATGACCAGGCCGCGCGCCCGCGGCAGCCGATCCGCGACCCGCCGCCGTAGTAGGTCGGCGGCATCCGGATCGTTCAGTGTCGCACCGGGTTCCCAGAGTCCGGTGGTGGTGCCGTCGGCCTCGCTGATGACCACGGTGCGGCGCACGCGCGGGAGCGCGGTGACGAAATCGACCGGCAGCTCCCGCGCGGCCTCCTCGGCGAACGCCGAATCAGCGAATCCCATTGCCACACAGTCATGTCCGAGCTTGGTCAAGATGCGGGCGACATTGATTCCCTTACCGCCGATCCGCTGTTCGACGGCCGGAATACGCTGCACCGCACCGTATTCGAACTTCGGTAGTCGATAGGTGAGATCGTAGGCGGGGTTCAGGGTGACGGTGAGGATCAAGACAGCCACTTCCCGCGATGCAATACGCGCCGTAGTCCGAAGTCGTCATCGACGGCGATCAGGTCGGCACAGCCGCCGGGTCGAATATCCCCGATATCGGCGAGTCCGGCGGTGGCGGCCGGTGTCATGGTGGCCGCGCGGACCGAATCCGCCAGGGACACATCGCATTCGCGGACCGCCCAGGTCAGACATCGCAGCAGGTGCGAGGTGCCACCGGCGATGGATCCGCTCGCCACCCGTGCGACCCCACCGGAGACCCGCACCTCCTGTGGGCCGAGACGATAATCGCCGTCGGGCATTCCGGCGGCGGCCATGGCATCGGTGATGAGGGCGACCCGCTCGGGTGCGGCGGCGAAAACCAGTGCCCCGAAACCGGAGTCGACGTGAACGCCATCACCGATGAGCTCCACCGTGGCGTGCCCGCGCGCGGCAGCGGCGACCGCGGCGGCGACCGGCCCCGCGGCGCGATGATGCATCGGCCGCATGCCATTGGCCAGATGAGTGACCGAACTCGCGAAACCGATGGGCCGCATGGCATCCCGGAACACGCCGAACTCCGCATCGGTGTGACCGAGCGAGACGGTCACACCGTGATCGACCAGCAACCGGGCCACGGTCTCGAAGCCGTCCCTTTCGGGCGCCAGGGCCATAATCCGCAGATGCCCGCCCGCCGCCTCGATCAAGCGCCGGGTGAACTTCGGATCCGGATCGGTGAGATAGCGCGGATCCTGTGCACCGCAGCGGGTCTCGGAGAGAAAGGGGCCTTCGGCGTAGATCCCGCCGATCACCCCGTCATCGGCGAGCTCCCGCAGCGCGGCGACCTGCGCCACCATATCCTCGGGTTCGGCGGTGACGATTCCGGCGAGCACGGTGGTGCTCCCCCGCGACCGGTGATACGCCGCCGCGCCGGCGGCATCGGCCTGATCCACCGTGTCGAATCGATGTCCGGCCCCGCCGTGCACGTGGATATCCACCAGCCCCGGCAGCAGCATCCCCTCGAACGGCAGCTCCCCCGAACCCGGATGTGTCACCGTCCATTGCTCATTCGTGCGCACGGCGATGATCCGCTCCCCCAGGACCGAGACCACCCCGTCCTCGACGACATGGCTGGGCGAGAAGATCCGCCCGCGAATATGCACTCCCGCGTCGACCCCGAAATCCGGCCCGGCGACGCGCGTCTCGCCCTGGACTTCGGCGCTACGACGCGTGCGGCTCCTCGACCGGCTCATCGTGTTGCTCCCAGTTCGGTGGATCCCGGCCAAAAACACGCCGGGATGACGACGGGCGGGCACGCCGAGATACCGACGGATGAACGCGACCGAGCGACAAAGGGTGAACGCGACCGAGCGACGCGGTGCGGGCGCGCCGGAGCGACGCGGGGTAATGCGCGCGCCCGGCCGAGCAGGGGTGCGCGGCCCGGGGCGGGGGCGGACGCCCGTCGGTGTGCGGCGCTCATGCCAGCACCCCGTACCTGGCGAAGAGCGCCGCTCCGGTGAGTCCCGCACGCGCGCCGAAGGCTCCGATGACCACCTCGGGGACGGGGACCACGCGCAGGCGGTCGGTGAGGGCGCGGTGCAGGGGTTGGGCGAGGGCGTCCCCCGCACCCGCCAGGCCGCCGCCGAGCACTATGCGTTCGGGGCAGACGGCGTGGATGACACCGAGTAGGCCGTCGGCGAGGGCGTCGACGGCTTCCGCGACCACGGCACGGGCGTCCTCGTCATGACCGATCCGATCGAACACCATTGCGGCGCTGTCACATTCGATATCGGTGCGCCGAGTGTAGGCGCGGGCGATGGCGGCGGCCGAGGCCACGGTCTCCACACATCCGGTATTGCCGCACGGGCAGGGCAGCCCGCCCCGGCGCACCGAGATATGGCCGTATTCGCCGGCCTGGCCGATCGCACCGCGCACGAATCGTCCACCGACGGAGAGCGTTCCGCTGATTCCGGTGCCGATGATCACCACGCAGACCGACTGCCGGTCATTGCCCGCACCGAAGCGCCACTCCGCCCAGCCGGCGGCGGCGACATCATGCTCGAGCAGTACCGGCATGCCCCACCGGTCGGTGAAGCGTGAACCCACCTCGATATCGCGCCAGCCGATATTGGCGCTGAACACCGCGATGGAGTTGGCGGTGTCGACCACGCCGGGCAGTAGCACCGCCGCCCGCTGCACCCGTGCCCGTTCGGTCTCGGAGAGCTTGTCCAGCAGGGCATCTCCGAGCTCCAGCATGGCGTCGAAGGCCGCCGCACCGCGCGGGGTGGGCTGATCCCCGGCGGTCAGTACCGCGCCCGCGGCATCGGTGATCTCGGCTTTTATGGTGGTGCCGCCGACGTCCAGGCCGAGTACGAGCGCGTCCGCGCCGAGTCCGATGACGGGTTGCAGGTTCATGATCGGGCTCCGCTCAGGAAATCTTGGACTGCTCAGGAATCGAGAACCACTGAGCGAGTCAGGCTACGCGGATGATCGGGATCCAGCCCGAGATCGGCCGCACGCAATACGCAGAGCCGGTGCACCCGAACCAGATCCGCCATCGGATCGATCTCGCGGTGTTCCAAGTGTGCGCCGGTGGCGGCGATATCGGCGGCGAAACCGGGCAGCAGCGGACCGAAGGCCCAGACCGCGCGGCCGGGCGCGGCAATGCTGATCGGCCCGTGCCGATACTCGGTGGCCAGGTAGGACTCGGTCCAGGATTGGCAGGATTCACGCAGTTTGAGCGCGGCCTCATCGGAAAGGGCGGCCGCGAATCCCATTCCGGTGAAGGTGATCTGGTCGGCGCGGCGCACCGCGGCGAGCGATTCGGCCGGATCCTCGGCGAGTACCGCGCGGGCCTGCGCGATCACCGGGGTGAGGTCCTCGCCCAGGCTCCAGCGCAGAATCGCCAGGGTGGTGGTGGCGAAGCGGGTCTGCACCACCGAGCGTTCGTCCACCTCGTCGATCAGGATCGAATCACCCAGTGCGAGTACGGGTGTGCCCGGACTCGAGCAGATGATCGTGCGCGGTGTCGACGCGGGCAGTGCGCGCAGCGCCTCGATCACCTCGGTGGTGGTGCCGGAGCGGCAGATCACCACGTAGCGGTCGTAGTGGCGGCCGCCCGGAAGCTGCCCGGCGGGCCAGGCGTCGGTCGGACCGTAGCCGGCGAGCTCGCGCCGGGCGGCGTACGCGCGGGCCATGAAAAGTGATGTACCGCAACCTATCGCGGCCACGCGCTCACCGATGCCGGGCAGTAGTGCGCGATTTCGGGCGGCGATCGATTGTGCTCGCGCCCAATTGTCGGGCTGGGAGGCGATCTCGGTGGCAAGGAAAGTGGCTGGGGTTTGTTCGGCGGAGGGCAGCACCAGCCCAGCGTGCGCCCAGTGATCGTTCATGTCAAATTTACAGCCAAAGTAGTCACAATCGATCACGGCTGGGTTAGATTCGACAACGATCACCCGGTCGACCTCATCATCCTCCCTTTGGCCCGGGTGTGTGTATCGAAAGGTTCGACAAGTGAAAAGACGTCTCCAACGGACTCTCACCGGTGTAGCGGTGCTCACCGCGGCGGTGCTCGCCGCCTCCTCCTGCGGCTTCGGGTCGAAGAGCTCGGACGACAACGATCCGAACACCATCAAGATGCTGGTCCCCTCCTACAGCGATGGCGCACACGGCACCAAGGCCCTGTGGGACGCGATCATCTCCGGATTCCACGACAAGAATCCCGATATCAAGGTCGACCTGCAGATCGAATCCTGGAACAACATCAATGACGTGGTGCGCACCAAACTGCAGTCGCAGTCCAGCACCCCGGACATCCTGAATATCGACGCCTACTCCACCTTCGCCAAGGACAAACTGCTCTACACGGCCAAGGAGATCGCCTCGGACTCCACCCTGGCCGATATCCAGCCCGCCTTCGCGCAGAACGCCACCATCGACGGAACCCAGTGGGCGCTACCGCTGTTCGCCTCCACCCGCACGCTGTTCTACAACTCGGACCTCTTCGAGCAGGCCGGTATCACCACCCCACCCAAGACCTGGGCGGAGCTGACCGACGACGCCAAGAAGATCCAGGCGCTCGGCAACGGCGTCTCCGGTTACGGGCTACCCCTGGGCAGTGAGGAGTCGCAGGGCGAGACCTCCATCTGGACCTTCGGCGCGGGCGGCAACTGGTCCGACGGCAGCAATCTCACCATCGACACCCCGCAGAACCTGAACGGCGTGAAGGCCATGCAGGCCATCGCCAACGCCGGTGTGACACAGCCGAATCCGGGCGCGACCGATCGCAAGGATGTGATCAACTCCTTCATCCAGGGCAAGATCGGCATGATCGAGGGCCTGCCGCCGGTGATCGGCATGATCAGCGATAAGAACCCGGCGCTGAAGTACGCCACCGCGCCCACGCCCACCGAGACCGGCACACCCGTCACGCTCGGCGTGGCCGATCATCTGATGGCGTTCAAGAAGGACGGCAAGAAGCAGGACGCGATCAGGAAGTTCATCGACTACTTCTATACCGCGGACGTGTACGCCAACTTCGTCAAGAACGAGCACTTCATTCCGATCACCAAGAGCGCGGTCACGGTCCTGGCCGACGATCCGGTGACCAAGATCTTCTCCGCCACCCTCCCGGTCGCCAAGTTCTACCCGAGCAACAATCCCAAGTGGGGTGCGGTGCAGGGCGCGATCAAACAGCAGATGGGCACCATCGCCCAGGGCGCGGATCCGGCCGATGTGCTGAAGAAGATCACACAGGCGGCGAGTTGAGCAGGCGCACAACACGATTCACGGCGGGGCTGGCCGCCCTGCCGTGGATCGGCCCGGTGCTGGTGCTGATCGCGGCGATCGTGGTCTTCCCGGCCGGATACATGCTCTGGACCAGCACCAGGGCGCTGAGCCCGTACGGGCAGGACCAGGGTCCGGCCGGATTCGCCAACTACCGCAGGCTCTTCGCCATTCCGGAGCTCGGGCCGATCCTGGCGCACACGGTGATCTGGGTGGTCGCGGTGGTCGGCTTGACGCTGCTGCTCTCGGCGGCGCTGGCGCAGTTCCTGAACAAGGAGTTCCCGGGCCGGACCGCGGTGCGCATGGCGATTCTGGTGCCGTGGGCGGCATCGGTGGTGATGACCACGACCATCTTCTACTACATGCTGGATCCGGATGTCGGCATCGCCAATCGATTCCTGGTCGATATCGGGCTGCTCGATCGCGGCTACGGCTTCACCAAACAGCCGGGACCGGCGTTCGTGGTGGCCGTGGTGGTCGGCGTCTTCGTCTCCATCCCGTTCACCACGTACACGATTCTGGCCGGGCTGCAATCGATTCCGGCCGAGGTACAGGAGGCGGGCCGGGTCGACGGCGCGAACTCGTGGCAGCGCTACCGGTACATCACCCTGCCGCAGCTGCGCCCGGCCATCGCGGTGGCGGCCATTATCAACATCATCAACGTGTTCAACTCGCTGCCGATTCTCCAGGTCTTGACCGGCAGTATCGCCGGATTCTCCGCCGACACCACAACGACCTTGACCTTCAAGCTGATTCGGCAGAATCAGCAGGTCGATACCGCGGCCGCGATGAGCGTGCTGAACTTCGTGCTGATCGTGGTGATCATCGCGATCTATGTGAAGGTGGTCCGCCCGACCGAGCAGGTGGATTCATGACGACGACCATTCCCATACCGCTGAACGATTCGCCAGCCGACTCCGAATCCCGTGTGCCCCGGCATAAACGGCGGCGTTGGGAGCTGACCGCGGTGGGGGTACTGCTGGCGGCGGTATTCCTCATCCCCTACATCGTGATGCTGCTGGGCTCGCTGAAATCACGCGCCGAGATCCTGCATATCCCGCCGACCTATCTGCCGCGGCAGTGGCATCCGGACAACTACTCCACCATGTGGAACACCCCGGAGACCCCGCTGTCGTTCAATATGGTCAGCACCGTCGTCATCTCCACCACCGCGACCCTGCTGGTACTGCTGGTGGCCATTCCGGCCGCGTATTACACTGCGCGACGGCGGTTTCCGGGCCGCATCGCCTTCCTGGGCCTGGTGCTCATCACCCAGATGCTGCAACCCACCGTGCTGGTGACGGGGTTGATCCGGGAGTTCTTCACCCTCGGCATCAATGACACCTGGCTGGCCATGATCCTGGTGAACTCGGCCTTCAATCTCTCCTTCGCCGTCTGGATCCTGCACAGCTTCTTCGCCTCGGTCCCGGTGGAGATCGAGGAGGCCGCGCAGCTGGACGGGCTGAGCCGCTGGCAGATCCTGACCCGGGTGAGCCTGCCGCTGGTCTGGCCCGGCATTGTCACCGCGACCATCTTCACCGTGGTGGCCTGCTGGAACGAATTCGCCGCCAGCCTGGTGATTCTGACCACCCCGGAGAATCAGCCGCTGTCGGTGGCCTTGACCAAGTTCATCGGCCAATACGACACGGCTTGGCAATACGTCTTCGCCATCTCTACGGTCGGTATCGTGCCGGTCGTCATCCTCTTCGCCGTAATCGAAAAACGTCTTGTCGCAGGTCTCACCGCTGGAAGCGTGAAGTGACCGCCGCGGCTGACCGACCCATGCGCTGGAATCGGCTGCTGGAGTTACTCGCCGAAGCCGGGCGGCTCTCGGTGGAGGAGGCGGCCGAACGACTCGGCGTCTCCCCCGCCACCGTGCGCCGGGACTTCACCGCGCTGGCGGAGCAGCAGTTGGCCACCCGCACACACGGCGGAATCGTGGCGACCTCGGTCGCCTACGACCTGCCCGCGCGGTACCGGCACGGCGATGAGGCCAAACAGCGCATCGCCGAACACGCCGCCGGACTTATCGGTACCCACGCGGTGGTCGGGTTGAACGGTGGCACCACCACCACGGCGGTCGCCCGCGCGCTGGCGGTCCGGCCGGATCTGGCCACGGCCACCGATGAGCGGCTGACCATTGTCACCAATGCCCTGAATATCGCCGCCGAACTGGTACTGCGACCGTATTTGCGCACCATCTGCCTGGGCGGAATGGCGCGGCGTGAATCCTATGAGCTGCACGGCCCGCTGGCCGAGCGCTCACTGGCCGAATTGCGTTTGGACACCGTGGTTCTCGGCGTCAATGCCATCTCCGTCGAGGGCGGCGCGCAGTGCACGCACCTGGACGAATCCGGGGTGAACGCCGAAATGGTCCGGCGCGCACAGCATGTCATCGCGGTCGCGACCTCGGACAAGCTGCATCGGACCGCCCTGGCTCGGATCTGCCCGATCGAGCAGATCCACGTGCTGGTGACCGATGCCGACGCCGATGCCGACGCCGTGGCGGCATTGCGAGCCGCGGGGGTTCGCGTCGATCTTGTCTGATCGCTCTCCCGGCTCGCCGCTCGACCGGCTGGGATGACACGCCGCGTCATGCCGTGAAGCGCCAGATCGGGTGAATACCGTTGCCAATCGGAGATATTCGCGTAGCAGTATGGCCGCCGTGCCTCTGCTCCCGCCGAAACATCTGCTGCTGCAAGCCTGCCGCGGCCTGCCTCCCGAAGATCGACATCCGGTACTGCGCTGCGCGGGATTACTGGCGGATCTGCATGAGCGACGCTTGACCGCGGCGGCCGGGGCCACCGGATATATCGATCATGAGCGGGCGCGCATGGTGCTGGATATCGATCGGTGGGTCGCGCTGGAGCTGCCCAAAGCCGCGCGCGACGCACACCTGCACACCGAGACGGTCGGCACCGTGGTGGATCGGCTGGCGCAATTCTCGGCGCTGGCGTACCTGACTCTGGCCTCGGCGCCGGACGAGGCCATGCACGAGGCGGCGACTCGACTCACCGAACTGGCCCTGGCCTATGAGCATCTGGCGCATGAATTGGCGGAGGGCCGCCGACGGCTGCCCAATCTCACGGGGAATCGCGAATACGAGTACTGACCGGTTGATTTCGTGTCGTCGACGGCGCCCGGCGAGGGACGGGACGCCGCCGACAGCACAGGTGAATCATGCGCAATCCACCGTCGAGATCCGCCCGGGATTCACGAGGAACGGAACCCGCGTGGGAGTGCGGTGGCAGTGTCCGTTCCCCGTCACCTGACAACCGCCAGGCGCGAGCTCGACAAAGTGAATGGTGCGCCGCCAACCTCGGAACGGGCATCCATCCGGCTGTGAAGTCGCTGGGAGTGTGGTCACGCCCCGGGCGGGGGCGCGGGCAGGAGAGCCCGCAGGGTGTCGATGGTGTCGGCTTGGGCGGGTTCCTTGTCGGGGCGGTAGCGGACCACACGGGCGAAGCGCAGGGCCAGCCCGCCCGGATAGCGGGGACTCGTCTGGACGCCGTCGATGGCGATCTCGACCACCAGCTCCGGACGCAGGTGGACGGTATTGCCGTCGCGTTCGCGTTCATGGCGCGGGAATTCGGCGGTCTGCCAATGCAATAGGGCATCGGTGAGACCCTTGAAGGTCTTGCCGACCATGATCGGTTCGCCGCCGTCGGGATCGCGGGCGCCCAGATGCAGATTCGACAGATAGCCGGTGCGGCGGCCGTAACCCCACTCCGCGCCCAGCACGATCAGATCCAGGGTGTGCGTGGGTTTGATCTTCAGCCAGGCCCGGCCGCGACGGCCCGCCGCATACGGAGCGTCCAAGGCCTTGATCATGATGCCCTCGTGCCCGGCGGCCAGCGCACCGTCGAAGTATTCGGCGGCGGCCTCGGCATCGGGGGCGATCAGTGCCGGAACACTCAGTCCACAGGCGACTTTCGTGAGCGCGGTGCGACGCTCGCGCAGGGGTGCGTCGAGCAGATCGACACCGTCCAGATGCAGACAGTCGAAGAAATACGGGTGCAGGAGCAGTTCCTGCGCGGTCGCCGCACCGAACCTCGACATGGTCTCCTGGAATGGGCGCGGGCGACCGGAGTCGTTGAGCGCCAGCGTTTCTCCGTCCAGCACCACGCTGGTGCAATCGAGTTCCCTCACCAGGCCCACCAATTCGGGGACGCTCTTGGTGATATCGCGCAGGGTGCGGGTGAATACCCACACCTGTTCACCGTCGCGATGCACTTGAATGCGCGCACCATCCATTTTGTGTTCGACACTCACCTCGCCGTCGAATTCGGCCATTGCCTCGTCGAGGGCCGCACCGGGCGCGGCGAGCATCGGCTGAATGGGGCGGCCCACCTCGAGGCGGAAGGCATCGAGCGCGGTGACGCCGCCGGTCGAGGCCGCGAGCGCCGTCACCGGGAGCCGTCCGGAGAGCATATGCGCCCGCCGCACCGATTCGATCGGCACCTCGAAAGCCTTGGCCACCGCCTCGGCGACGATCGCGGTGAGCGCGCCCTGGCGCATCTCGCCGGTCAGCAGGCGCAGCAGAAAATCGTGCTCATCAGCGGTGGCGGCGGTGAACAACTGCTCCAGCAGCTCCCGCCGGCGCGCGGTCGACCCACTTCCGCCGACGGCCGCGAGCTCGGTGAATACCGCGTCCACCCGGCCGACCGTCAGGGTCGAATCCGCGGCGGAGACCACCTCCATGGCGGTCAGCGTCCGCCATCCGGTACCGATCCGCCCCTGTGACAACTCCCCCGATACCCACGCCACCACCTGCGCCAGCTCCTCCGGTCCGGCCTGTTCCAGCAGCTCGGCAAGGGTATTTATCTTGGATTTCCGCGAAGAGGTGGCGCGTACCGCCCGCAACGCCTCAACGACTCGCGACAAGTGCACCAACCGACGGTAACCGCACGGTCCGACAGATCACGGGACCGCTGTGACGCAGTCCTCAGCAAGGGTGTTAATTCCGGGTTGGCAGGGTTGCGAAACCGCCCATAAACTGGGCGCATGGCCAAGACTTTCGTCGGCGCGCGCCTCCGTCAGCTGCGCACCGAACGTGGGCTGAGTCAGGTCTCCCTCGCCAAGAAGCTGGAGATTTCGGCCAGCTACCTCAACCAGATCGAACATGACGTTCGCCCGCTCACCGTACCGGTCCTGCTGCGTATCAGCGAGGTCTTCGGGGTGGATGCGGGATTCTTCTCCTCCCAGGACGACACCCGGCTCATTGCCGAACTCCAGGAGGTCGTGATGGATCAGGAGTTGAGTATCGAGGCCGATGCCCAGGAGATCGCCGAAATGGTCTCCGCGCATCCGGGTTTGGCGCGCGCCATGGTGAATATGCACCGTCGCTATCGCAATACGACCGCGCAGCTGGCCGCCGCCACCGAGGACCGTTTCTCCGACGGCAGCGGCTCCGGGGCCATCTCCAAACCGCACGAGGAAGTCCGCGACTACTTTTATCAGCGGCAGAACTATATTCACGAATTGGATACCGCCGCAGAGGAACTCGCGACCCGTATGCGCTTCCACGGCGGTGATCTGAAACGTGAGATCGCCCGCCGCCTCACCACCGCGCACGGCGTGCAGATCGTGGAGCGCATCGACCTGGGTGACGGTGTGCTGCACAGATACGACCCCGAGTTACGCCGCCTGGAGATCGCCCCGCACCTGTCCGGTGGGCAGCGCGTATTCAAACTCGCCGCCGAACTCGCCTACCTGGAGTGCGGCGACCTCATCGAAAAGCTGGTCGAGGAAGGCAATTTCACCAGTCCGGAATCCCGCGTCCTGGCGAAGCTGGGCCTGGCGAACTACTTCGCCGCCGCAACGGTGTTGCCGTACACCCACTTTCACGAAATGGCCGAGGATTTCCGCTACGACATAGAACGTCTCTCCGCCTTCTTCACCCAGAGTTACGAAACCATCTGCCACCGCCTTTCCACCCTGCAGCGCCCCCGCCTGCGCGGCGTCCCCTTCTCCTTCGTCCGCGTGGACCGCGCCGGCAATATGTCGAAACGCCAGTCCGCCACCGGCTTCCACTTCTCCTCGAGCGGCGGCACCTGCCCCCTGTGGAACGTCTACGAAACCTTCGCCTACCCCGCGAAAATCATGACCCAGATAGCCCAGATGCCCGACGGCAGAAAGTATCTCTGGATCGCCCGCACCGTCGAGCGTCGCGCCACCCGCTACGGCGAACCCTCCAAGATCTTCGCCATCGGCCTGGGCTGCGAACTCCGCCACGCCGGCCGTGTCGTCTACGCCGACGGCCTGGACCTCAACGACCCCAAACCCACCCCCATCGGCGCGGGTTGCCGAGTCTGCGAACGCTCCAACTGCCCCCAGCGCGCCTTCCCCCCACTGGGCAAGTCCCTGGACATCAGCGAGCACCGAAGCTCAATCTCTCCGTATGTGATCCAGTAGCCCGCCACGCGAATAGCGCCCCTCAGCTGCTGTTATAGCAAACATGATCGGCTTGAATCCACTTGCGGTGAGCGGAAATTCACGTCTGTGAAACATCGGCAATCGGACTGTCATCGAGAGTCATTCCGGCGCAATACTTCCCGTTTACGGTTCCCCTCACGAATACACCGGTTGTATACGCGGCCGTATTCGCAAGCGACGCACGTGGCGTCGATGTCAGTGAGAAGGGTCCGCCCAATGCAAGATTCCCACCGTCGGCAGCGAACTCAGCGCCTGGTCAAGGCCATCACCATTCCGACGGCCCTGGTGCTATCGGTCGCACTGGTCTCCGGCTGCGGGTCGCGGGACAGCGATACCGCGTCCGGCTCCAACGCCAAGTCCTGTGTCGACACCTCGAAGGACACCATCAAGATCGGGTCGCTGCACTCGCTGACCGGCACCATGGCCATCAGTGAGGTCACCGTCGCCAACGCGACCAAGATGGCGGTGGACCAGATCAACGCTGCGGGTGGCGTCATGGGCAAGAAGATCGACCTGGTGCTCGAGGATGGCGCCTCGGACCCCAAGACCTTCGCCGAGAAGGCCGAGAAGCTGATCAGCTCCGACTGTGTCGCAGCGGTTTTCGGCGGCTGGACCTCGTCGAGCCGTAAAGCCATGAAGCCCAAGTTCGAGACCCTGAACTCGCTGCTCTACTACCCCGTCCAGTACGAGGGCCTGGAGGACAGCAAGAACATCTTCTACACCGGCGCCACCACCAACCAGCAGATCGTCCCGGCCCTGGACTACCTGAAGCAGAAGGGCATCACCTCCCTCTACCTGGTCGGCTCGGACTACGTCTTCCCGCAGACCGCCAACCGCGAGATCAAGGCGTACGCCAAGGCCAACGGCATCGAGATCAAGGGCGAGGACTACGCGCCGCTGGGCTCCACCGATTTCTCCACAATCGTCAACAAGGTCCGCAACTCCAAGGCGGGCGCGGTCTTCAACACCCTCAACGGCGACTCCAATGTGGCGTTCTTCCGCGAGTACTCCAACGCGGGCCTGAAAGCCACTGATATGCCGGTGGTTTCGGTCTCCATCGCCGAAGAGGAGGTCGCGGGCATCGGTGCGCAGAACATCACCGGCCAGCTGACCGCCTGGAACTACTACCAGACCGTCGACACCCCGGCCAACAAGGCGTTCGTCGCCGCGTACAAGGCCGCCTTCGGCGCCAACAAGCCCACCTCGGACCCGATGGAGGCCGCGTACGCCTCGGTCTTCCTGTGGAAGAACACCGTCGAGAAGGCCAAGTCCTTCGCGGTCGCCGATATTCAGGCCGCTGCCGACGGCGTGAGCTACGACGCCCCCGAGGGCACCGTCACCATCGACGGCTCCAACCACCACATCACCAAGACCGCCCGCATCGGTGAGATCCGCGCCGACGGCCTCATCTACACCGTCTGGGATTCGGGTCAGGCCGTGAAGCCGGACCCGTACCTCAAGTCCTACGACTGGGCCAAGGGCCTCAAGTAGCTGTGTCCAATTCGCCCTCCGCTTCGCTCCGGGCAGGTTCGCGGCCCCCGAGGTCTCGATTCTTCCCTCCCTCCGCTCCTCCGCTTCGCTCCCCCGCTCCACTCAGTCCAGAACCGAGACGGGCCGCGAACTTTGGGTGGATGGATCAACCGGAACCGGAGGGCAGGGCCGCCGATGAGGGGCGGCCGGTGCGGGATCCCATCCCCCACACCGGCCGTTACGGCGGTCGGAAAACTACAGAAACAATCCCTACTCCCCCGCCCGCTTGGTTCGCGGCCGTCCCGGTTCTGGACTGCGGCTCAATAGATCTGCGCCTTGGAGCGGGGGAGCGAAGCGGAGGAGCGGAGGAGGGAAGAACCGGGACCTCCGGGCCGCGAACCCGCCCGTAGCGAAGCGAAGGGCAAGAAATTATGGAAGTCGCTGTCGGACAGCTGTTCACGGGTTTGAGCCTCGGCTCGATCCTGCTGCTCGCCGCGCTCGGTCTGTCGCTGACCTTCGGTCAGATGGGCGTGATCAATATGGCGCACGGTGAATTCATCATGGCCGGTTGTTACACCACATTCGTTGTGCAGCAAGTCATTCACTCCACCGGCGTCGCGTTGATCGTGTCGCTGTTCGTCGGCTTCCTGGTCGGCGGTCTACTCGGCGCGGCCCTGGAGATGGGGCTCATCCGCTGGATGTACGACCGCCCACTGGACACCCTGCTCGTCACCTTCGGTGTCGGCCTGGTACTCCAGCAGGTCACCCGCGATATCTTCGGCGCACCCGCCAAGAACGTGGTGGCCCCCGACTGGCTGACCGGCGGCCTCTCCATTGCCGGAACCGTGGTCCCCAAGACCCGCATCTTCATCATGGTGCTGGCCGTCGCCGCGGTCATCGCACTGGCCACGGTTCTCAAGACCACTCCACTGGGCCGTCGTATCCGCGCCGTGGTGCAGAACCGCAGCCTCGCCGAAACCTCCGGTGTCTCCTCACGTTTCACCGATATCAGCACCTTCTTCATCGGCTCCGGCCTGGCCGCTGTCGCCGGTGTCGCGCTCACCCTGATCGGCTCCACCAGCCCCACCATCGGGCAGTCCTACCTCGTCGACGCCTTCCTGGTGGTGGTCATCGGCGGCCTCGGGCAGATCAAGGGCACCGTCATCGCGGCCTTCGGTATGGGCCTGCTGAATTCCTTCGTCGAATACTCGACCACCGCCTCGGTCGCCAAGGTGATCGTCTTCGTGGTGATCGTGATCTTCCTGCAGGTACGCCCGCAGGGCCTGTTCACCGTTCGCACCCGGAGCCTCGCATGACACTCATTCAGCGGCTCAACGCCAATTCCTCGTTCAAGGCCGTGGGCGGATTCGCCTTGGCCGCAATCGTTCTCTTCGGTATCGCCCCGGCGGCGCTCAGCGATTTCCGGTTGAGCCTGCTCGCCAAGTTCCTCTGCTTCGCGATTGTCGCGGTCGGTATCGGCCTGGCCTGGGGGCGCGGCGGCATGCTGACGCTCGGGCAGGGGGTGTTCTTCGGCATCGGCGCGTACATCATGGCCATGCATATGCAGATGGCCGATGCCGCCAAGGCGCACGAGGACGTGCCGGAGTTCATGTCCATCGCGGGCATCTCCGAATTGCCCTCGTACTGGCAGCCTTTCGCCTCCGCACCGGTGGCGATCATCGGCATTCTGGTGCTGCCCGCGGCCATTGCCGCCGTGCTCGGATTCGGCGTTTTCAAGCGCCGCGTCAAGGGCGCGTACTTCGCCATCCTGAGCCAGGCCCTGGCCGCCGCGCTGGCGATTCTGCTCACCGGGCAGCAGACCATCGGCGGTTTCACCGGGCTCAGCGATTTCAAGACCTTCTTCGGCTTCCGGCTGGACGATCCGGTGAACCGGCGGATGATGTTCTTCATCGCGGCGGGCGCACTGCTCATCGTGGTCGCCATCGCACGTCAGCTGATGAACAGCCGCTACGGCGAATTGCTTGTGGCAGTGCGTGATCAGGAGGAGCGGGTCCGCTTCCTCGGCTACGACCCGGCCAATATCAAGATCGTCGCCTATGTGGTGGCCGCGTTCTTCGCCGGTATCGCGGGTGCGCTCTTCACCCCGATCGTCGGCATCATCTCCCCCGCCGATATCGGCGTGGTGCCCTCCATCGCCTTCCTCATCGGCGTCGCGATCGGCGGTCGCACCGCCCTGCTCGGCCCGGTGCTCGGCGCGATCGGCGTCGCCTGGGCGCAGACCACCCTGTCGGAGAATTTCCCGTCCGGCTGGACCTACATCCAGGGTGCGCTGTTCATCGTCGTGGTCGGCTTCCTGCCCGCCGGATTGGCCGGATTGTGGCCACTGGCAAGGCAATTCGCCGGACGGTTCCGGCCCGCGAAGCCGGAGGGCCCGGCCGTCGGCGCGGGCGCGGCCATTGTCGCCTCGGTCATGTCCACCGGCGCGGCCGCCGATGACGAAGTGAAGGTGAAGGCATGACCATGGACCAGGAGTACCTCGAAATCCGCGGCCTGTCCGTGAGTTTCGATGGTTTCAAGGCCGTCTCCGAGGTGGATCTCACCGTCTTGCAAGGAGATCTGCGCTTCCTGATCGGCCCGAACGGCGCGGGTAAGACCACGCTCATCGACGCCATCACCGGACTCACCCCCGCCACCGGATCGGCGCAGAAGTCAGGTGGTGAACTGATCGGCAAGAAGGTGCATCAGATCGCCCGCCTCGGCGTCGGCCGCACCTTCCAGACCGCCAGCGTCTTCGAACAGCTCACCGTGCTGCAGAACCTCGATATCGCCGCTGGCGCCGGCCGCTCCGCGATCACCTTGTTGCGCAAGCGCAAATCGGTACTGCCCGCCATCGAGGAGGCCCTCGAAACCATCGGCCTCACCGCACTGCGCGACAAACCCGCCGGAATTCTCGCGCACGGCCAGAAGCAGTGGCTGGAGATCGGCATGCTGCTGGTGCAGAACGCCTCGGTGCTGCTGCTCGACGAACCCGTCGCCGGTATGAGCGCCGAGGAGCGCGAGGAGACCGGAAACCTGTTGCGCCGCATCGGCGATGATCGGGTCGTCGTGGTAGTCGAACACGATATGGACTTCATGCGCGCCTTCGCCACCTCGGTGACGGTGCTCGCCGGTGGCCGCGTCCTCAGTGAGGGCACCGTTGAAGAGGTGCAGGCCGACCCCAAGGTGCAGCAGGTCTACCTCGGCACCGCCGCGGCGGGCGAGCTGCCGCCGGTCACCGCGGCCAGCGACGAGAAGGAAGAAGCCGCCCATGCTTGAACTCGTGGACCTACACACCGGTTACGGCCGCACCCAGGTGATTCACGGTGTGTCCCTGACCGTTCCGAGCGACGGCGTGGTTGCCGTCATGGGGCACAACGGCGCGGGCAAGACCTCCCTGCTGCGCGCCGCCGTCGGCCTGCTGCCCACCAAATCCGGCCGGATCCGCTTCAATGACGAGGACATCACCAAGATGTCCCCGTCCCGCCGGGTCAAGCGCGGTATCGCCTATGTGCCGCAGGGCCAGCAGTCCTTCCCGCAGCTGTCCACCATGGAGAACCTCCAGGTTGTCGCCGACGGCCGCAAGCGCGCGAAGGAACTCGTCGCCGAATCCCTGGACCTGTTCCCGGCTTTGCGGGAACTGCTCACCCGCAAGGCCGGTCTGCTGTCCGGCGGTCAGCGCCAGCAGCTCGCCATTGCCCGCGCCCTCATCACCGAACCGAAACTGCTCATCCTCGATGAGCCCACCGAGGGCATCCAGCCCTCCGTCGTCGCCGAAATCGAGCGCACCATCATCGATCTCACCAATCGCGGCGGATTGAGCGTGCTGCTGGTCGAACAGCACATCGGCTTCGCACTGCAGGCCGCGCAGCAGTACTACGTACTGCAATCGGGCCGGATCACCTCCTCGGGGGTGGGCGGCGCGGGCGCGGAGTCCGATGTCCGACTGGCCATGGCGATCTGATCAGGCGATCCCATATGGCGCGCAGGGGGCGTATTCCACTCTCCGATCGGGTCTATTCGGCCCTGCGAAGAGATCTCGCGGCGGGGGTGCTCGCCCCGACCGACCGGCTCGGCGAGGAGCGCCTCGCCGAGAACTACGGGGTCTCCCGCACTCCCGTTCGTGAGGCCCTGGCCAGGCTCTACGCCGACGGGCTGCTGGAGCGCCACACCGACGGGCTCTATCCGTATCGACCGCGCGTGGATGAACTCGGCGATCTGTACGAGTTGCGAATCGTGCTGGAAGCCAGGGGAATCCAGCGGCTACAGCGCACACCCGCCGGGCTCGGCGACCTCGACGCACACCGCGGCGGCATCAACTACGGGTCCACACCATTGCTGCACGATGCCGCCGCCGTGCGCGGTGAGCTCGACCTGTGGCGGCACCTGCGCGACAACCCACCCGAGCCGGGGGCCGCACTCATCACCGCCGATGAACAGTTCCACTCGACACTGCTGGCGGCAGCGGGCAATTCGGCGCTCGCCGATGCCCTCGCCACGGTGCACGCCCGCGTCCGACCGGTCCGCGCCATCGATATGCCCACCGCCGAACGCGTCGCCGCCATGACCGAGGACCACATAGCCATAGCCGAAAGCCTGCTCGCGGGCGATCTCGAGGCGGCCCTGCGCACCCTCGTGGCCCACCTCACCAGTTCCCGGGCCCACGTCCTGACCCGAGCGCGCCGCGCCTTGGAACTGACCAAACTCGCACAAGCCGTGCGGGAATGAACCCTCGCCCGTGGAAATGCCCCCTCGTCATCCCGGCATGCTTTCGGCCGGGATCCACTCTCCGCAGTGGTGGCCAGTGACTGGGACAGGCTGTTAGCGTTGGGCATGGTGTCGACGCAGCCACGCATTGCCCCCGGCCGTCTCCGGGAGCTCGGTCCGATCAATTGGGTTGTCTGGCAGGCGCTTTCCCGCGCCGCGGGCACCGATGACGCCCATCTGTTCAGCACGCTGGGCCGCACCGGCGGCCTGTTCCGCGGCTGGCTGCACTTCTCCGGCAAGCTCATGCCCGGCGGCCGCCTGCGCCGCTACGAATCCGAACTGGTCATCATCCGCGTAGCCCACCTGCGCCAATGCGATTACGAGATGGACCATCACATTCGCCTCGGCAAACGTGCGGGCGTCACCCCGGAGCAGCTCGACTGGATTCGCACCGGCCCCACCGCCCCCGGCTGGAACGACAAGGAACGCGCGCTCCTGACCGCCGTCGACCAACTCGTCACCACCCGCGACCTCGACGACACCGCCTGGCAGACCCTGGCCGCACACTACGACGAGCGCCGCCTCATCGAAATCGTGCTGCTGACAAACCAGTACGAGGGCCTGGCCAGCACCATCACCGCGCTGCGCATCCAAACCGACCACTAGTCGCTACGGTTCCGCACGGTGCCGTGCCCGCGAAACCAATGCGATCGGCAAGGTTTCCGCCGGTTGATCACCGTGCACCCGCGCGTGCAGATGCATATCGTGCCAGCCGTCGATATGCATGGCCGCGCTGCGGCTGATCCCCTCCAGTGCGAACCCGGATTTCACCGCCACCCGGCACGACTGCGAATTATGAATGGAATGGCGCAATTCCAGGCGGTGGAACCCGGCCTCGGTGAAGGCCCACTCGGTGAGCGCCCCCAGGGCCAGCGGCGCGATCCCACGACCGCGCATTGCCGGAGTCACCCAATACGACACCATGGCCAGTCCATGCGACAACACCATGTCCGATATCGCGACCCGTCCGGCGATCCGGCCCGTTCGGCTGTCTGCCACAGCCCAATTGGCGTCCACTCCGGCGCTCCAGGCCCGCGCCCACGCCCCGATCCACTCCCCCGCCTCATCCACGGATTCGGCCGTGCGCGTATGCCAGCGCTGAATCGCCGGATCCTGGAACGCCGTGTAAACCTCCGGAGCGTCCCGCCGCAGCCAGGGCCGCAACACCAGGTCCTCGCCCACCGGGATCACCGGCTGCACGGTCTTGGTGAAGACGTCGGCGGCAACGACTGCCGGAATCGAGCGCGGCATAGCTGAATTCTGCCCCGCGCGCACGATCGATGTCGCGGAAAGTTTTCGATCGGCCACAGCCTGACTGCGAGCCGCATCGGCCGGTTCATCGGCAGAAGCACGAATCCCGTTCAGCTGGAGCGTGATTCGATGAGGGCGGCGAGACCGTCGAGGGTTCGGGCGAGACCGAACGTGTAGGCGTGGTCGGCACTGTAGGCACTGTCGTGCGCCTGACCTGCGGCCGCGCCCACCCGTGCGGCGAGGGGATAGCGGTCGGCGGAGAAGACGCGTTCCAGTAGCGGGGCGGCGCGCTGCCACCATTCGTGGTCGGATTCACCGCTGTCGGCGGCGGCGCGCGCGGTGTCGATGGCGATGCGCGATACCGAGGTGACGAAGCCGAGCAGGTAGGTCAGGGCGGCGTCCATATCGACATCGCTCAGGCCGAGGCCGTCGAAAGCCTGTAGTTCGTGATCGTATTTGGCCGCGACGCCCGGGCCGAGGGGCGGGCGCGTGGTCGGCAGGTACGCCACCCACGGATGCCGAACCAGCAGTTCACGATTCTCCGCGGCGATGACGGAAACCTTTTCCCGCCAGGTCATTCCGGCGAGATCGGAGCGCGGCATCTGCCGATAGACGGTATCCAGCATGAGATCGAGCAGTTCGGCCTTGCCCGGCACATAGGTGTAGGTGGCCATCGGGGCGAGGCCGAGCTTGGCCGCAACCGATCGCATGGTGAGCGCGGCCAGGCCCTCGGCATCGGCGATATCGATGGCCGCCGCCAGCACCGCCTCCACGGTGCTGCGCTGTTTGGGTCCGCGCGCGGGCCCACCCCGTCCGGGCTCGCGCCAGAGCAGTTCCAGCGTGCGCACCGGATTCCCGGCACTACTGCGTTCCCGTGCGCCCATTGCGTCACCTCCACGCCGATCGTATCCATGTGACGCGCATCACGATGCAGCCCGTCGGGAATTTACGTACAAAGTACAGCGTACTTAGTACAGAGTTAATCGCAGCAGGAGGACCCGTGAAAATCACCGCATCCGCTCTCTCCCTGAACGTCCCCGACCCGGCCGCCTCGGCCGGGTTCCTGATCGACCACTTCGGCTTCACCGAGGCCATGTCCGCTGACGGATTCGTCTCCCTGACCCGCCCGGACGCCGGAATCAATGTCATCTACCTGCGCACCGGACTCGGCTCGTTCAAACCCGCGAACATCGCCGGCAGCGCCGGACAGGGCGTTCTGGTCGTCTTCACCGTCGAGGACATCGACACCGAATACGCGCGCATCCAGGCCGAAGGCGTCCCGATCACCACCCCGATCGAAACCGAGCCCTGGGGTGAGCGGTACTTCCAGACCACCGATCCCAACGGAATCGTGATTCAACTCGTGCAGTGGGTCTAGTCGTGTCGATTCCGGCCCCTTCCGTTCGAGGAGTAGATGAGGGCCGATAGGCGGCCCTCCGAATGGAAAGGACAGGATCGAATAATGCGACACATGGTGCTGATCCGGCTCGATCCGTCCCAGGCCCCCGACGGCGGCCCGGACGAACAGCTGATCGCGGATATGAACACGCTCATCGAGGAGATGACCAAGGCCGGGGTCCTGCTCGATACGGCGGGTCTGCGCCCGACCGAGGAGGGCACCCGGGTACGCCAAACCGGTGGGAAGCAGACCGTCATCGACGGGCCGTTCACCGAATCCAAAGAGATCATCGGCGGCTACTGCCTGCTGCAGACCCGCTCCAATGCCGAAGCGGTGGAATGGGCCTCACGATTCCTGCGGGTACACGGCCCCGAATGGGATATCGAGGTCGAAGTACGGCAACTCGACGACCAGGGCTGAGTCGGTATGCGGCCACCCGAACAGCCCACCGGTCAGGTCGACTCGCCCGGCGCAGGGCTGCGTCAGGCCACGAAGTCACCGGACGAACGGGCCCGCCGGGCCGTCGAGGCGGCCTGGCGGATCGAGTGGCCGCGGCTGGTCGCCGGATTGACCCGGGTAGCCGGGGATATCGGGACGGCCGAGGAGCTCGCACAGGACGCACTGGTGGCGGCGCTGGAGCAGTGGCCGCGAGACGGGGTGCCGCCGAATCCGGGCGGGTGGTTGATGCTGACGGCGAAACACCGTGCCATCGACCGGATTCGGCGCGACGCCAACTTCGCCCGCAAGCTCGAGCTACTCGGGCATCAGCTTCGCATCGACGAACACGGGGAGCGGCTCGCCGATTCGGCGGAGTCGATCGCACTGAGCTCCGGCACCCTGGGCTCGGGGGTACCGGGCTCCGACCTGAGCGGCTCGGACAGCACTGGCCCGGGGTCGGGCCGCGCCGACCGGAGAGACCCCGGGGCCGGTGGCTCCGGCCGCGGGAACTCCCGGACAGGAGGCCCCGGTCCGGCGGGTTCGGCGGCAATGGGATCCGGCAGGCCGGGCGACGGCGCGGAGGTGACGGACGATCTGCTGCGGATGATCTTCACCGCGTGTCATCCGGTGCTCACACCGCCCGCGCGGGCGGCCCTCACGCTGCGGATGGTCGGCGGCCTCGGGACCGGGGAGATCGCGCGCGCCTATGTGGTTCCGGAAGCTACTGTGGCGCAACGGATTGTGCGCGCCAAACGCACCATCGCGACCAAGCGGGTCAAATATGAAGTGCCGCAGGGGGCGGAGCTGGCGGCGCGGCTGGACTCGGTACTCGAGGTGATCTATCTGATCTTCAACGAGGGATATACCGCCACGGCCGGTGAACGCTGGGTGCGCGCCGAATTATGTGAGGACGCATTGCGTTTGGCGCGCATTCTGGCTGGATTGCTGCCCGGGGAGGCCGAGGTGCACGGGCTCGCGGCACTGCTCGAACTTCAGGCGTCTCGCCTCCGGGCACGCAGCAATGACACCGATGAGCTCGTGCTACTCGCCGATCAGGATCGCGCACACTGGAATCGCCTCTACATTCGGCGCGGGTTCGCGGCCCTGGGCCGCGCGCACGCGTTGAATCGAACCCGGGGCCAAGCTCCCGGGCGCTACGCGTTGCAGGCCGCCATCGCGGCGGTGCACGCCATGGCCCCGACCGCTGCCGAAACCGATTGGCGGCGCGTTACCGGACTGTATTCCGTTCTTGCCGAACGATTTCCGTCGCCTATCGTGGAATTGAACCGGGCGGTAGCCGTGGCCATGCTGCACGGTCCCGCCGCCGGGCTCGAACTGGCCGATAAGGCGGCGCAATCCGGTGCGCTGGACGGCTACCACCTGATGCACGCGGTACGGGGTGACCTACTGTCCCGACTGGATCGTGTCCCGGAGGCGCGCACGGCACTACTGCGCGCGGCCGAGCTCACCGCGAACAGCACCGAGCGGGCGCTCCTGCGCGATCGGGCGGAGCGGCTCGGAACGCCACCGGCGAACTGATCCGCTACGACAGTGCCTCGGGATCCAATCCACGCCGAGACGCGGGCACCAGTTGCAGGGTCCGATCCTCTGCCGGGACGCTCCGAACGGCACGCCGGATCGGACTCCTGCCGAGTCACCCCGCTTCGCGCGCGGGTCCGATCAGCCGGAATCTGAAATTCGGCGGGCGGCGCACCGAGCGGGGTCCCCCATCGAATCGTGTGGACCGCGTACGGTTTACACCCTGTTGAACCCTTTGGTCCGATAGTCGTGATTGCGAAAACGTTCGGAATTATCGCGATTTCGGTCGCGCCGATACTTCTCGGCGTCGGCAGCCCGGCCGCACACGCGGATACGGGCAAAACACCTCCTGCACCCACCGGCGCGGCCACTATCGGAGCCGGTGATTCCGCACTGGTAGCGGTGCTCCCCCAGCTCACCGAGTTCGCCTCGTCCACCATCACCGGGTTGATCGCCGACCCGTCCGGTATCTACCCCGAACCGGCGCTGAAGGCGATCGCGCTCACCATCGTCCCGCTCGACCAGTTCGGCTCCTTCGATCAGATCATCACCCATGAAAGCAGCTGGCGGACCTTCGCCATCAACCCCAGCTCGGGAGCGTACGGGCTGGCACAGGCACTGCCCGCGCACAAGATGAGTGAGACGGGCTTCGACTGGCCGATCAATCCCGTGACCCAGTTGCGCTGGGCCTACCGGTACATGTGCGAGCGCTACGGCAGCCCGAACGCGGCCTGGGCGTTCTGGCAGGCCAACCACTGGTACTGAGCCGAACCACCCTCCGGATCCTGAGCAGTCCCCCTCGGAGAGATCTCCGGCAGGGGACCGCTCATGAGGTCGGCGGGTAGTCCACCCGACCCCCGCTCGACCCGTCCGTCTCAGCTCAGGGCCGCCCGGAACACCTCGACCGCCGGAGTCGCCGGGCGGCCGAGCAGCTTCTCCAGATCGCCGCTGTCGATATCGAGAATGCCCTGCGCGATACCGGCATCGGCATCGGCGAGCGCGGCGGCATACCCCTCCGGCAGGCCGTTCCGGACCAGTGCGGCGGCATAGTCCGCCTGCGGCAGATCCTGGTAGCGGACCGGCTTCCCCGCCGCCTCCGAAATCGCCTGCGCCAGTTCGGCATAGGTGTGCCGGTGACCGCCGAGCTCATACACCGCGCCGCCATGGCCATCGGTGGTGAGCACCTTGGCGGCGGCCTCGGCGTAATCGGCGCGGGCAGCGCCCGCCACCCGGCCCTCGCCCGCAGCACCGTAGAACACGCCGGATTCGGCCGCGGCGGTCGCGCCGTTCAGGTAGTTCTCCCAGTACCAGTCGTTGCGCAGCCGCACCACCGGTACGGACGCCTCATCCAACACGGCCTCGGTGCCGCGGTGCTCCTGAGCCAGAATCAGCTCATTGCGTTCGGTGTTCGGAATGCTGGTGTAGGCCAGCAGCTCCACACCCGCCCGCTCGGCAGCGCGAATCACATTGGTGTGCTGGGCTACTCGGCTGCCGAACTCATTGCCCGAGACCAACAGGACCCGGTCGACGCCCGCGAAAGCGCGATCCAGGGCGGCCGGATCGTCATAGCTGGCCTCGCGGACCTCGACGCCGCGCTCGGCGAGATCGGCGACCTTCGAGGCATCGCGGACCACGGCCACGGGGGTGGCTCCTTCGCGCAGCAGCGCTTCGACGGTGAGGCGACCCAGCTGACCACTTGCTCCGGTGACTGCGACGGTCATGACTTCCTCCAGGGTGTTCGGTGTATCCGAGGGAATGAACTGCGGTATCGACGTGTACTAACTAATAGTAAGCACATGCTATTCCCGCACCGCAACCCGAAAGGTTAGGTAATCTCGAATCATGAGCACGCCCGACCCGGAGACCATCGACCCCACCCTCGAGGCCGATGTCTTCGCACGGAACTGCGCCTCCCGCCCGGTGCTGCAGGATGTCGCCAGCCGCTGGGGCGCACTCGCCCTGGTGGCACTGCGCGAAGGTCCCACCCGCTTCAGTGCCCTGCGCCGCCGTGTCGACGGCATCAGCGAGCGCATGCTCTCGCAGACCCTGCAGAACCTGGAACGCGACGGCATGATCCACCGCGAAGTCCAGCAATCCATCCCCCCGCACGTCGAATACACCCTCACCGACCTCGGTGAGAATGTCGCCGATCAGCTCGCGGGGCTGATCGACATTCTCGAATCCAATCTCGAGCGGATCGTCGCGGCCCAGAACGCCTACCATCGCGACTGAACCACTGAATCGCCTGTGCGACAACATAATTCACGAAGGAGCGGGACCGTGCCCACCGATGTGTACTACCTCGAACGCTGCGTCGATCTGGCGGCCGAAGCCCTAGCCGCGGGCGACGAACCATTCGGATCGGTACTGGTCGCGGCCGACGGCGCCATCCTCGCGCAGGATCGCAATCGCGTCTCGGGCGGCGACGACACCCGACACCCGGAATTCGAGCTCGCCCGCTGGGCCGCCGAAAACCTCGCCCCCGCCGACCGCGCCACCGCCACCGTCTACACCTCGGGCGAACACTGCCCCATGTGCTCGGCAGCACACGCCTGGGTCGGCCTCGGCCGCATCGTCTACGCCGCCTCGACCGAGCAACTCTCCGCCTGGCTCACCGAGTTCGGCGTGGCCCCGGGGCCGGTGAGCCCGCTGTCCATCCGCCAGGTTGCCCCGAATATCCCGGTCACCGGCCCGTTTCCGGAGCTGACCGACCGGATCTACGCCCTGCATAAGCAATTACATCTGGGCTAGCGACCGCAGCCGAGCAGCTTCGACGGCACCAGCAGCTCGTGCCCGGAATCGAACCGGACGCGAATGCCGTTCTGCTCGGCGACCGCTTCGGTGATGACCGGAGATTCCATCAGACCGAAGTCCACCGTGATGAAGTGGCCGTACGACATGTCCTCCAAACAGCCCGCGTACACCAGGTACTCCCGGTGCCGACCGAAGACACCGCTGCGGACATCGACCATGCCGATGAACCGACGATCACCTTCGGGCTGACCACCCCCGGATGGGGCGGCCGCAAGCGGAGTGCCCGTGATCGGCACGGCCACCGTCTGCACATTGCGAGGTCGGCTCAGCAGATCGGTGTCCAGGAATACCACCAGCAGCGTCGCCAGCACGCCGACGAACAATCCCACCGCCATCCCCAGCACCAGCCGCGAATTCGGCCGTTCACCGCGCCTTTTCACCCGCGCATCGCGCTCGCCGATCATCCCCGAACCGGTCCCCTCCGTCATCCGACCAAGCTACCCGCCCGGCCCGCCATCCCCGATGGCGAGAACCCGCCCCGTCATCCCGGCGAAGGAACCCGCCCCGCCATCCCGGCACGCTTATGGCCGGGATCCACACTCCGCACACGAAAACGGCCCGATACCAGTGACTTCCACTGGTACCGGGCCGAATTGAATTGTGCTGCGGGCGATTCGATCAGAAGTTGATCATGTGGCCCGCGAGGCCGTGGATGGCCTCCTGGAGCGCTTCGCTCAGAGTGGGGTGGGTGTGGACGTTGCGGGCCAGCTCGTTGACCGTGAGGTCCCACTTCTGGGCCAGGGTCAGCTCGGGCAGCAGCTCGGAGACGTCCGGGCCGATCAGGTGGCCGCCGATGAGCTCACCGTACTTGGCGTCGGAGATGAGCTTCACGAAACCGTTCGGGTCACCCAGGCCGTGCGCCTTGCCATTGGCGGTGAACGGGAAGGTGGCGACCTTCACGTCGTAGCCCTCGTCGCGGGCCTGCTGCTCGGTGAGACCGAAGCTGGCGACCTGCGGCTGGCAGAAGGTGGCGCGCGGCATCATGCGGTAATCGTCGATGGGCAGCGTCTCCGCGCCCGCGATGGTCTCCGCGGCCACCACACCCTGCGCCTCGGCGACATGCGCGAGCTGCAGCTTCGCGGTGACATCACCGATGGCGTAGATACCGGGCACATTGGTGCGCATCTGATTGTCGATGGCGATGGCGCCCCGATCGGTCAACTGCACGCCGGTGTTCTCCAGGCCGTAACCCTCGATACGCGGTGCGAAGCCGACGGCCTGCAGCACCTTGTCGACGGTGACGGTCTCGATCGCGCCGGACTTGTTGTCCTTGATCGCGACGGTCACCTTGGAGCCGTCGTCGTCGATGGACTGCACGGCCGCACCGGTGGTGATGGTGACACCGAGCTTCTTGTACGCCTTGGTGATCTCCTTGGAGACGTCGGCGTCCTCGTTCGGCAGCGCGCGGTCCAGGAATTCGACGATCCGAACGTCCACGCCGTAGTTCTTCAGAACGTAGGCGAACTCCATGCCGATCGCGCCCGCGCCGACCACCAGGATCGAGCCCGGCAGGTCGCGGGTGAGGATCTGCTCCTCGTAGGTCACCACATTCGCCGACAGCGAGGTGCCCGGCAGCAGCTTGGTGACGGTGCCGGTCGCGATGATCACGTTGTCGAACGTGATGGACTCGGTGCCGCCCTTGGTGAGCGCGACGGAGATCGTCTTGGCATCGGTGAACGTGCCCGTGCCGTCGAACTCGTCGATCTTGTTCTTCTTCATCAGGAAGTGGACGCCCTTGACGCGGCCGTCCGCCACCTTGCGACTGCGGTCGAACGCGGCCCCGAAGTCGAAGCTCACCTCACCGGAGATGCCGAAGGTCTTGGCTTCTTTATGGAAGATATGGGCCAGCTCCGCGTTTCGAAGCAGCGCCTTGGACGGAATGCAGCCCACGTTCAGGCACACGCCACCCCAGTATTTCTGCTCGACGATCGCTGTTCGCAGGCCGAGTTGAGCGGCACGAATCGCGGCGACATAACCGCCGGGACCAGCGCCGAGAACGACGACATCGTAGTGGGAAGTCACATCAGCGAGCGTAACCCCGCCGCGCCGGTGACACTCATCCAGCCTGCCCGGTTTCGAAGCGGCTGATCAGACCGTCGCGGACGGTGAAGCGCCAGGCGGTGCGCATACTGCCCCACCGGTCATTGGCGTAAACGGCGACGAATTCGGTGGGCGCGGTGATCGATTCGACCCGCATGCGGCCATTGGTGGCGAAGATCTCCGAATCGGTCCACTGGGCGAGATTTCGCTCATTGCCGTCATCGGACATGCTGGCGTCCTCGGTGAGCGTGCCGAAGAAGGCGGCGGAATCGTGCGCGTTGAGTGCGTCCACGAATTTCTGCACCGTGCGATCGAGCTGCGTCATCTGATCTTCCCTTCGACTCCGAATGGGTTGAGCAGGGCAAACACCGCGTTCGAGATTAGTCGCGCCAAACCTGCCGGGCAATGCGCGCGAAATTACCGTGGAAGACGGCGGCGCGATCGGCGGCGGAGAAGCCGCGCTCGGCCAGCACCTCGTCCAGGCCGGGCACCTCGGTTTCGCCGAGCAGATCCTCCGGCGGCGTCCACCGCAGTGGACCCCAGCGGGTGAACTCCGCGGAGAAGATATCCGGATTGCGGGCCACCTCGTCATTGAAATCGTCACCGTCGAAGGAGAAATCGGAGCTGAAGCCGATGTGCTCGATCCCGACCAGCTCCGCACCGTACGCGATGTGATCGGCCATGGCCTCGATCCGCTCGGCACGCTCACCGGGCTTGTTGCGCCCAAGGAAGATACCGACGCCATTGATCCCGATCACCCCGCCGGTGGCGGCGCAGGCCCGCGCCTGGTCATCGGCGATATTGCGCGGATGTGCCCACACCGCAGCGAAATTCGAGTGGCTGTAGATCATCGGGACACTCGTGGTGTCCGCGATGTCGAGACCGGTCCGCACCGAACAGTGCGAACCGTCGGCGAACACGCCGACCTCATTGAGCATGCGAATCAGATCGCGGCCGTACCCGGTCAGACCGGTATCCACCGAATCGAGGCAACCGCAACCCGCCGCATTCGCGTAGTTGTAGCTGGGCAACAACGACCGCACACCCAGGTCGTAGAACATCTTCACATTGTCGAGCTCACCACCGAGCGGCCCGGAATCCTCCAGATCGAAGGCCAGCGCGATCGAATCCGGATCCGGATCGACCGCATCGTCGATCGTCTCCACCAGCCGAAACCGCCCATCCGCCAAGGCATCCCGCCGAAACTGATCGATCAGCTCGACCGAATCCCGAGTCGAGTGCGGCGAGTACCCCACATTCACCGACAGATACGACCCGAACGGGTACCGCGCCAACTCCGCGATATCGGCCGAAGGCAGCAACGGCAGGCAACAGTGCTGTTCCCACAGCAATCCGGAACCTCCTGGCGGGCGATCGGCAGCGAAACGGCAATCCTACCGACGGTGTGGGATTCGTCCCGGTGTGACGCCTATCCGGTGGGCGGCTGGTGCTGCCCGTCGCTCGATTGCCCGTGCTGCTGCTCCTCGCGGCGCTTGGCGCGGTTGCGCCGCCACGCCACGCCACCCGCGGCCGCGGCCGCGATCAGGCCGCCACGCAGTGCGCCACCGACGACCTCATGCAAAAGATCCGACGACATACTTCCCCCTGTTTCGGTATGCGAATGGCAGCCGAAAGACGCTCCCCCCGATTGCCTTCGCCGATTCTGACAGCACCCGCCGGCACCGGCAAACGCTGACGGCAATGGCGACCGTTCACCGTCGGGCCGCGGGCTCGGCAACAATGTAGGCATGACCGGTGTGGGCGACGATGTGACGGATCCGTATCTGTGGCTGGAAGAGGTCACCAGTGAGCGTGCGCTGGATTGGGCGCGGGCGCATAACGAGGTGGTGCTGGAGCGGTTCGCGGCATCGGAGCGCTTCAGCGGACTCGAATCCCGGATTCTGGACATGCTCGATACCGATACCCGCATCGCCTATCCGGGGCGGCGCGGGCGGTGGCTCTACAACTACTGGCGCGACGGTGAACACCCCAAGGGGCTGTGGCGGCGCACCAGTTTCGCCGAGTACACCAAGGATGAGCCGGAGTGGGAAGTCCTCATCGATCTGGACGCGCTCGCCGAGGCCGAGGGTGAGAACTGGGTGTGGGGCGGGGCCGCGGTACTGCGCCCCGAACAGCAGCGGGCGCTGATCAGCCTGTCCCGGGGTGGCGCGGACGCCAAGGTTGTTCGCGAATTCGATATCGAGGCAAAGGTTTTCATCGAACACGAGAACGGCGGCTTCCTGCTGCCGGAGGCGAAGTCGGAGATCCGCTGGATCGATATCGACACCGTCTATGTGGGAACGGATTTCGGACCGGGCTCGCTCACCGACTCCGGCTATCCACGAATCGCCAAGCGCTGGAAGCGCGGAACACCACTCGCCGAGGCCGAAACCGTTTTCGAGGGCGAGGCCACCGATGTGGCGGTCTCCGCCGGCTACGACCGAACCCCCGGCTATGAACGGCATTTCGTCGGCCGCGCCACCGATTTCTTCAATGAGGAGGTCTATCTCCTGGAATCCGATGGCACGCTGCGGCATCTCGATGTCCCCACCGACGCCTCGGAATCCTGGTTCAAGGATTGGCTGCTGATCCAGCTCAAATCTCCGTGGGAGATCAATGGCGTCACCCACCCCTCGGGTGCGCTGCTCGCCATCGATTTCGAGCGGTTCCTCTCCGGCGCACGCGATTTCGAGGTGATCTTCACCCCCGACGCGCATACCGCGCTGCACGGCTACGGCTGGACCGAGAACCACCTGCTGCTCATCACGCTGCAGGATGTGCAGACCAAACTGCATGTGCTCACCCCGGGCCCGGACGGCTGGACCCGCGAGGCGCTCGCCGATGCCCCGCCGATGGCCACCACCAGCGTCATGAATCTCGACCCGCTGGAGGGCGGTGACGAATTCATGCTCTCCACAAGCGGTTTCACCAGCCCGACCACCCTGCTGTCGAGTTCGGTCGGTGGCGCCACCGAGGTGCTCAAGCGGGAACCCGAATTCTTCGACGCCGCCGGCGTGCAGACCGAACAATTCTTCGCCCGCTCCGATGACGGCACCATGATCCCGTACTTCGTACTGCGGCACCGGGATCGGCAGGGCACCCCCGGCCCGACGGTCATGTCCGGCTACGGCGGATTCGAGGTATCGCGCACCCCCGCCTACAGCGGTGCGGCCGGAATGGGCTGGCTCGAGCGCGGCGGCACCTGGGTCATGACCAATATTCGCGGTGGTGGCGAATACGGTCCGGAGTGGCATACCTCCGTGCAGAAGGCCAACCGGCACAAGGTATACGAGGACTTCTCCTCGATCGCCCGCGATCTGGTGGCGCGCGGTATCACCACCCATGACCAGCTCGGCGCGGTCGGCGGCAGTAATGGCGGCCTGCTCATGGGCGTCATGCTCACCCGCTATCCGGAACTCTTCGGGGCCATCGTCTGCCAGGTGCCGCTACTGGATATGAAGCGCTATCACCTGCTGCTGGCCGGGGCCTCCTGGGTGGCCGAGTACGGCGATCCGGATAAGCCGCAGGAGTGGAAGTACATCGCCGAGTACTCCCCGTACCAGAACACCGATCCGCAGGGTAAATACCCGCCGATCCTGCTCACCACCTCCACCCGCGATGATCGCGTACATCCGGGTCATGCCCGGAAGATGGCCGCGCTCTTGGAATCCCAGGGCCATCCGCTCTGGTATCACGAGAATATCGAGGGCGGTCACGGCGGTGCGGCGGACAATAAGCAGTCCGCCTTCCAGGCCGCGCTCATCTACG
This sequence comes from Nocardia sp. NBC_01503, assembly GCF_036327755.1. NCBI lineage: Bacteria > Bacillati > Actinomycetota > Actinomycetes > Mycobacteriales > Nocardiaceae > Nocardia > Nocardia sp. NBC_01503. The sequence continues at coordinate 3,032,684 of NZ_CP109596.1, read as the reverse complement.
AGTTCTTCACCCGCGCCCTGATCGAAAAGGACGTCTGAGCCGACGCAGCCCGAATCAGCGGTCCCGCAACCACTTCTCGACTCGATCGAGGGTGTTGCCGGGATCGCTGATCCAGCCGTTGTGCCCGTGTGGCACCGGGTTGTGCCAGGTGGTGATCTCCGCCTTGGGCAGCTTTTCCAGCAGATGTCGGGCCGAGCCGGGCGGGGTGAGGTCGTCACCGGTCATGGTGATGGACAGCACCGGGAGTTTGAGCCGGGCGATGCGCTCCTCGTAGTCGATATCCGCACCGGCGGGCGCGAATCGGCCGGTGCGGGCCACGCGCGCCCAGTCCTCGATGAGCAACCGGGACTGGCGGCCGAAGCTGCCCGCGATGATCGTATCGCCCGCCCAGCGTCCGGCGAGGTTGGCGGTCAACGAGATCGCCGCGCTGCCGAGCAGGAATCCGGTCCCGGCGAGCCCGCGATAGCCGCGGTGATACGGCGTGCCGGACGCGACGAGAATGAGCCCGCCGAGGCGGCCGCGAATCCGCGAGGCGTACAGCATGCCCAGCTGCCCGCCCATACTGTGCCCGAGCAGGTACGGCGTGCTGTCCGGAAAGCGTTCGCGCACAACCTGGAACATGGCCGGGAAATCCACCGCCACCAATTCCTGGTAGCCGTAACCGCCGGGCGCGGACCGATTCGCCGCGCGACTGTCGCCATTACCGCGCATCTCCAGCAGCGCCACATCGAAGCCGCGTGCGGCGAGCGGGATTCCGAAGAGCGAGTAGTACTCCCCCGGCACGCCGAGCCCGGGCGCGATCACCACCACCGGGCGCGGTGTATCGGGTGTAATCGGATGCCGGTGCGGGCCTTTCGCCGGAATCAACCGCACCGTCACGGTCGTCCCGTCCGGCATCTGGATCGGCACTGTCTCCACGCACCGCACGCTACCGCCTACCCGCCCCGCGCACTCGCAGCCGCCCTGCGCGCTCCGTAGCCGAGTTCGACCCGGCGGACCCGCAATTCGAACGCTACGGCCCGCTGACGCCCTTTCGGGCGCGCAGCACAGACCACCCCCGGCCCGAACGGCAGGGGAAGCCGCTGTGGCCGAGGGCGGTTCGGACGGTCAGGCGCTGACGGCGCCCATGATGACGCGGCGTAGGACGCTGATGACCTCGTCGAGGGGTTGCCTGGGTTCGGAGCCGCTCCAGGCGTCCACCACGTAGTTCACCGCGCCGATGATGGCGAGTACGCGCATTTCGTAGTCGCCGGGCGGGATTTCGCCGTGTAGCGCGGCATCCTCCGCGGCTCCGGCGAGCAGCGCGCCCCAGGCGCGGCGCAGCTCCAGGCGGAACTTCTCCACCTTCGGTCCCGCCCCGACCACCTCGACCAGTGCGACCCTGGCCTTGCGCGGATCTCGCCCGATCGACTCGATATAGGCGCGTACGGCGGCGTCGATGATGTCGATGGCACTGGCGTCGGAGTGATCGGCGATGGTGGCCGCCACGGCTTCCCGCGATTCGCGGTCGATCTGCTCGTACAGCTCGAGCAGTAGCGATTCGCGCCCGGTGAACTCCTCGTAGAACTGCCGCGAGGAGAGTCCGGCGTCCTTGCAGATGGCGCCGACGGAGCTGTTCGCGTATCCGTCTCGCGCGAATACCGTCAACCCGGACTCCAGAAAACGTGCACGACGCTGCCGCTGCCGGTCTTCTACGGGCTGCCCGGCGTACATTCTTCCCGCGTTCGTTTCCTGAGACATTGCGCCAGACAATACCGAAGGGCCCGATCCCCTCGTCATGGATCGGGCCCTTCGTTTGCACCTTCGGTATCCCGCGCGATAGCCGAAAGTTGGCTCAGTGCTTCGAACCGCCACGGCGCACCCGGGAGCGGCGGATATAGGCAGGGGAACCGCCCCGGGTTCGGAACGCGAATCCGGGGGGAGAATCGCATTCCGATGCCGTATTGGCCCGAAAGTCACTGATCGTTTGCCGTTCAACACGATACAGAGCGGGCGAACTGGACGGAATACTTTTGCAGGAGATTTTTAGGATTTATTTCCCGGCCGCTTCGGACCCGGCGAACACCCAGCGCATCACCGTCGCGGACCCCGCACCCACCCCGAACATGCCGAAGGGCCCGACCCCCTCGTCCGGGATCGGGCCCTTGCTCGCCTTCTCGACTTCCGCGCAGTAGCCGAAAGGTGGCACTCATGCGACTACTTGGCGGAACCGCTCGCCGAGCCGGTCGCGATCAGCTTCAGGATGGTCTGCACGAGGACGTCAGAGATGATGCCGGTCATGGGTGGTGCTCCGATCGATTAACCGTGTCAGTGCTGTCACTGACTGTTTGCCATCGGGAACATACCGAGCCGCACCCGGCCTCCGGAAGCTTTTCGAGGAAAAATCTAGAATTTTTTCGATAGGGCCCTAGATCACCCTCGACCAGCACGGATCCGAACCGATCCGCGATGGTAGGCGAACCATCACCCCGAGCACAGCCCGGCCGAAATCAGATCGCCGGACTAGTTGCCAGCCAGGCCGGAAATTCGGTGAGGTCCGACAGGACCACATCCGCGCCCTCCGCGGAAAGCTCCTCTGCCGCATAAGGTCCCGTGGCCACCGCGATCGAGAACGCATCGGCGACCTTCGCCGCGCGCACATCGCCGAGGTGATCACCTACATAGATGGACGCGCCGTACTCCCGCAGTACCGCGCCCTTCTCCTCCGCCCATGCCCCGCCCACCAGATCATCGACCTCGAGACCGAGGTGATCCAGGTGCAACTGCGCGTGCGGGCCGTTCTTGGCCGTGATCACCAGTACTTTGCCGCCCGCCGCGTGCACCGCGGCCAGAGCATCCACCACACCCGGCAGCTGATCGCTCGGCGTGATCGCCAATCCCGGATACAGCTTGCGATACAACGCCACCACATCGGGCACCCGCGCCTCCGGGAACCATTCGGCCGCCTCCACCGCCAGCGGCGGACCCAATCGGGACACCACCAGCTCGGAGTCGATCGGCACCCCGGTCTCGGCGGCCACCGCATCCCAGACCGCGGCGATACCGGGCCGGGAATCGATCAGCGTCATATCCAGGTCGAACCCGACAACCAGTCCATTCGGACCACCGCTCGCTTGATCAAAGGCCACGCTCCGACCATACGGTTCACCGCCCGTGGCCGCGCTTGCGACTCCGAAAAACCCTTGGACCGCCGAACTAGGCTCGAAGCCATGGCAAACGCGCGCACACCCCTGTTCTGCGGCGTCGAACTCGGCGCCCGCATCGAACGGGTCGAGACCGAGTTGATCGCCACCGGCAGTGCGGCCGCCGCCGCCCGCCTCGGCGACGAAGCCGGATTCGTCATTCCCATCGGTGGCGGCGTGGCCTCCTTCGCCGCCATGGGCTCCCCGCTCAACAAGGTCGCCGGACTCGGCTTCGCGGGTGTACCCGATCCGGACGAATTCGAGGCACTGGAGAAGCAGTACGCCGTCCGCGACGCCCCCGTACAGGTCGAACTCGCACACCTCGGCGATCCCGGTATCGCGGAGCTGCTCACCGGGCGCGGATACCGGCTCATCTCCTACGAGAATGTCCTCGGACTCGATCTGACCGCACCCCTGGAACCCAGTACCGCACAGGGTGTCTCGATAAGGCCCAGTGGCGCGGGGGAATTCGAGGTCTGGCTCGATATCGTCACCGACGGCTTCGCGCACCCGGACACCCAGGGCGTCGTCTCACACGAGGAGTTCCCGCGCGAGATCATCGCCGATGCCATGCGCGACCTCACCGCGGCCGCCGGAGTACAGCGCTATGCCGCGATCCACCGGGACGCCGTGGCGGGGGTGGCGAGTATGCGCATCTCCCAGGGCATCGCCCAACTCACCGGAGCCACAACACTTCCCGCGCATCGCCGACACGGCATCCAATCCGCTCTGCTCTCGGCCCGCCTCACCGAAGCCGCCGCGGCGGGCTGCGATATCGCCACCATCACCACCCAGCCCGGCTCCAAATCCCAGCAGAACGCGCAGCGCCGCGGCTTCTCCCTGCTCTACACCCGGGCCATTCTGGTGAAGTGATTCACTCCGGAATCCGGTGTGCGGCAATGGGTCGCAGCTGCTCGCGCAGCCGCTCACCGGCGTCACCGAAGATCTGCCGATCGGTGTCGACCGCGGTCCGCACCCCCTTTGCGGGCCAATTCCATTCCCGCGGCGGTCATCTCGATTCGCAGGACGCGCGCGTCGGCCGGATCGGGCCGCCACACCAGGAGCCCGCGCTCCTCCAGCACCCGAATCACCTTGGACCCCATCATGCGATCCGCGCCGGACATATCGGCGACCTGCTGCTGCGTCGGCAACTCACCATCGCGCGTTCGGCCACCCGCACGGTGCCGTCACCGAGCGCCGCATAGGTGCGATGGCCGCGCAGCTTGCCGAACGGGCCCTCGAGATCTCGGCATGGAACGAGTGGCCGGTCCGCGGCTATACGGACCGGCCACTCACCCCACCACATCGCGAACTAGCGGACCGGGGCCCTGTCATAGCCCAGCGGACGGCTGGTGAAGGTGCCGCGGCCCTGGGTCCGGCTGCGCAGGCGCGTCGCATAACCGAATACCTCGGCCAGTGGAGCCGTCGCAGTCACCACCACCGTCGCACCCCGGGCCACCGAGTCCAGGACTCGGCCACGCCGGGCGGCGATATCACCGAGCACCGCGCCGAGCGACTCCTCCGGTGTGGTGACGGTCAGCTCGACCAATGGTTCGAGCAGCGCCATCTCACTGCCGCGCAAGGCTTCTCGCAGTGCGGCCCGCCCGCCGAGGCGGAACGACCGCTCCGACGAGTCGACCGGATGCGTCGAACCATCGGTGAGCGTGACCCGCACGCCGAGCACCTGGTGACCGCCGAGCGGACCCTCCCCGAGCGCATCGCGACAACCCGCCTGCACGGCCCGCACATACTCGGCGGGCACGCGGCCGCCGACCACCGTCGACCGGAACTCGAAATCCGCTGTGCCATCGACCTTCTCCGCATCGACATGAATGGGCTCCACATCGATCACCAGATCCGCGAACTGGCCCTGGCCACCGTTCTGCTTGGCATACCGGTAGCGGAACCCGGACACCCCGCGCAGCACGGTCTCCCGATACGCCACCTGGGGACGCCCGACAGCTACCGCGATCCCGCGCTCGCGGCGGATCTTCTCCACCGCGACCTCGAGATGCAGTTCGCCCACACCGGAGAGCAGGGTCTGACCCGACTCCGGATCGGTGCGCACGACCAGCGACGGATCCTCCTCCACCAGTCGCGCCAAAGCCGTTGCCAGCCGCTCGGTTTCGGCGCTCGTGCGTGCCTCCACCGCGACCGACACCACCGGTTCGGTAATGCTCGGCGGCTCCAGCAGCAGGGCGGAGTCCGGCGCGCACAGCGTCGCCCCGGCCCGCGCCCGCTTCGGCCCGATCACCGCGACAATCTGACCGGCCACGGCCTGCTCCAGCTCCGCATGCCGGTCGGCCCGCACCCGCAGGATGCGGCCGACCCGCTCGATCCGACCGGAACCGGCATCCAGCACCTGCGCGCCCTTGACCAGCGTGCCGGCATACACGCGCACGAAGGTGAGTCGCCCGGTACCGGTCGCCTGCACCTTGAACACCAGTGCCGCAAGCGGTTCCGCCGGATCCGCCGCCAACTCGAACCCGTCACCGCGCACCGGAGGCCGATCCAGCGGCGAGGGCAGATAGTCGACGACAGCGTCCAGCACCGGCTCGACACCGATATTCCGGTACGCGGCACCGCACAGCACCGGCACCACCGCACCGGTCAGCGTGAGGGCGCGCAGCGCCCGCGAGAGCGTCGCATCAGACAGCCCGGAGTGCGCGTAGAACTCGTCCAGTGCATCCGAATGCCCCTCGGCCACAGCCTCTTCAAGCTCGAATCGGGCCTTGCGAGCGGCCTCGGCGAGCGCGTCCGGAATCGCACCGGAAGTCGGCGCACCCGCCACCCACGTCAGTGCCCGCATACGAACCAGATCCACCACGCCTGTGAAACCGTCCTCCACACCGATGGGCAGCTGTACCGCGAGCGCCACCGGATGCAGTCGATCCCGAATCGAATCGACCGCCGCCGCGAAGTCGGCCCCGACCCGATCCATCTTGTTCACGAACGCGATCCGCGGCACGCCGTACCGATCCGCCCGCCGCCAGACCGATTCACTCTGCGGCTCCACACCGGCGACGGCATCGAAAACCGCCACCGCACCGTCGAGTACGCGCAGCGACCGCTCCACCTCATCGGAGAAGTCCACGTGCCCGGGGGTATCGATCACCGTGAATCGGTGACTATTCCATTCGCACGCCACCGCCGCGGCGAAGATGGTGATCCCGCGCTCGCGCTCCTGCGGATCGAAATCGGTGACGGTCGTGCCGTCATGCACCTCGCCGGTCTTATGCGTCATACCGGTGAGGAAGAGCATCCGCTCGGTGACGGTCGTCTTGCCCGCATCCACGTGCGCGAGAATGCCGAGATTACGAACATGATCGAGAGATTGCCGAGAAATGTTGGTACGCAAGGTCTTTGGCCCTTCGTGCTGGTCTTGAACAGAACAGCGCGATTCCCGAACGACACGAATAACTACAGGGGTCGCCCGGGTAACTCAGTACCGGCCGCGCAGCCGGCACCGAGCCGGCGAGGACACCAGGATCACCTCGAAGCGAGGGCGGGCAGCGACGGTGCGCGTGGCACGCATATCCGGCTCCCTTCCTGGCTCGCACCGGTGCGGTGCGAAAAACGTTGAGCGGTGCGGAGAGCGGAGACACTGGATTCTTTGAGAGAGTAGAAGGAAGCATCCCCATGGCCTCACCGGATGCAACCGTAGCAGTCAGGCGGGGATCAAGTCACCGAGATTTCCGGTGTGATGACCCGCGAACCCGCGGGCAGCCCCTCGGGACGAGCCAAACCGATGAAGGTCACCGGCTCGGTGATGGGGCCGCCATCCCACAGCGCCGACTCATTGAGGGACTATTCGTGGTCCGGAAACGACAAAACCCCCTGACCGAAGTCAGGGGGTTTTGTGAATGATGTTCCGGCGGTGTCCTACTCTCCCACACCCTGTCGAGTATGCCGGCTCGTCTATCCGCGGCGATTCGTCTCGGGCCTCAAAATGTGGAAAAACAGCGAAGGCCCCCAGCTTGCGCTGGGGGCCTTCGGGAATGATGTTCCGGCGGTGTCCTACTCTCCCACACCCTGTCGAGTGCAGTACCATCGGCGCAGGTGGCCTTAGCTTCCGGGTTCGGAATGGGACCGGGCGTTTCCCCACCGCTATAGCCGCCGTAACTCTATGAAACTATGCACCGCGAGCGGAGCCGAATTCCCTTGCCCCTCACAGGGTTCAGGAGTCCGTCTCAACACACGGCAGTGTGTTGTTTCAGATACCGCACAGTGGACGCGTAGCTTCTTTGTTGGTAAGTCCTCGGCCTATTAGTACCGGTCACCTGCACCCGTTACCGGGCTTCCAGTTCCGGCCTATCAACCCAATGGTCTGTTGGGGGCCTTAACCCCTCGAAGGGGGTGAGAAACCTCATCTTGGAACAGGCTTCCCGCTTAGATGCTTTCAGCGGTTATCCCTTCCGAACGTAGCAAACCAGCCGTGCCCTTGGCAGGACAACTGGCACACCAGAGGTTCGTCCGTCCCGGTCCTCTCGTACTAGGGACAGCCTTCCTCAAGTTTCTGACGCGCGCGGCGGATAGAGACCGAACTGTCTCACGACGTTCTAAACCCAGCTCGCGTGCCGCTTTAATGGGCGAACAGCCCAACCCTTGGGACCTACTCCAGCCCCAGGATGCGACGAGCCGACATCGAGGTGCCAAACCATCCCGTCGATATGGACTCTTGGGGAAGATCAGCCTGTTATCCCCGGGGTACCTTTTATCCGTTGAGCGACACCGCTTCCACTTGCCGGTGCCGGATCACTAGTCCCGACTTTCGTCCCTGCTCGACCTGTCGGTCTCACAGTCAAGCTCCCTTGTGCACTTGCACTCGACACCTGATTGCCAACCAGGCTGAGGGAACCTTTGGGCGCCTCCGTTACATTTTGGGAGGCAACCGCCCCAGTTAAACTACCCACCAGGCACTGTCCCTGAACCCGATCAGGGTCCGAGGTTAGAGGTCCAATACGATCAGAGTGGTATTTCAACGACGACTCCACCAACACTGGCGTGCTGATTTCACAGTCTCCCACCTATCCTACACAAACCGTACCGAACACCAATACCAAGCTATAGTGAAGGTCCCGGGGTCTTTTCGTCCTGCCGCGCGTAACGAGCATCTTTACTCGTAATGCAATTTCGCCGAGTCTGTGGTTGAGACAGCTGAGAAGTCGTTACGCCATTCGTGCAGGTCGGAACTTACCCGACAAGGAATTTCGCTACCTTAGGATGGTTATAGTTACCACCGCCGTTTACCGGGGCTTAAATTCTCAGCTTCGCCCTTGCGGGCTAACCGGTCCTCTTAACCTTCCGGCACCGGGCAGGCGTCAGTCCGTATACATCGTCTTACGACTTCGCACGGACCTGTGTTTTTAGTAAACAGTCGCTTCTCACTGGTCTCTGCGACCTCACCCAGCTCGGGCAGCACGTGCCGTCACCAGACAAGGCCCTCCTTCTCCCGAAGTTACGGAGGTATTTTGCCGAGTTCCTTAACCACAGTTATCTCGATCGCCTTAGTATTCTCTACCTGACCACCTGTGTCGGTTTGGGGTACGGGCCGTGTACCAACTCACTAGAGGCTTTTCTCGGCAGCATAGGATCACTGAATTCGCCTCAATCGGCTACGCATCACCTCTCAGGCCATATGAGACACGGATTTGCCTATGTCTCGCCCTACAGGCTTACACCCGGACAACCATTACCGGGCCCAGCTACCTTCCTGCGTCACCCCATCGCTTACCTACTACACCCGGGGTCATGTGCAGCCACGTTCCCTCCACCCGAAGGTGGATAAGACCGCTTTTGGACATTTAGCACAGATGATTCGATATTTGGCGCGGATACACGGGTACGGGAATATCAACCCGTTGTCCATCGACTACGCCTGTCGGCCTCGCCTTAGGTCCCGACTCACCCTGGGCGGATTAACCTGGCCCAGGAACCCTTGGTCATTCGGCGGACGAGTTTCTCACTCGTCTTTCGCTACTCATGCCTGCATTCTCACTCCCATGGCCTCCACGGCTGGATCACTCCGCCGCTTCCCTGGCCACAGGACGCTCCCCTACCCATCCACACTCCTGGCCCGAAGGCGGGATAATGTGTGAATGCCGCGGCTTCGGCGGTGTACTTGAGCCCCGCTACATTGTCGGCGCAGGATCACTTGACCAGTGAGCTATTACGCACTCTTTCAAGGGTGGCTGCTTCTAAGCCAACCTCCTGGTTGTCTTCGCGACCCCACATCCTTTTCCACTTAGTACACGCTTAGGGGCCTTAGCCGGCGATCTGGGCTGTTTCCCTCTCGACTACGAAGCTTATCCCCCGCAGTCTCACTGCCACGCTCTCACACACCGGCATTCGGAGTTTGGCTGACTTCGGTAAGCTTGTGGGCCCCCTAGGCCATCCAGTAGCTCTACCTCCGGTGTGAAACACGTGACGCTGCACCTAAATGCATTTCGGGGAGAACCAGCTATCACGGAGTTTGATTGGCCTTTCACCCCTACCCACAGCTCATCCCCTCAGTTTTCAACCTAAGTGGGTTCGGGCCTCCACGACGTCTTACCGTCGCTTCACCCTGGCCATGGGTAGATCACTCCGCTTCGGGTCCATAGTGTGCGACTAACTCGCCCTATTCGGACTCGCTTTCGCTACGGCTACCCCACACGGGTTAACCTCGCCACACACCGATGACTCGCAGGCTCATTCTTCAAAAGGCACGCCATCACCCCACACAACAAGTTGCGAAGGCTCTGACGGATTGTAAGCGCACGGTTTCAGGTACTATTTCACTCCCCTCCCGGGGTACTTTTCACCTTTCCCTCACGGTACTAGTCCGCTATCGGTCACCAGGTAGTATTCAGGCTTATCGGGTGGTCCCGACAGATTCACAGCAGATTTCACGGGCCCGCTGCTACTCGGGAGTTGCTCACGAGAGCCGTTGAGTTTTCGTCTACGGGATTCTCACCCTCTACGACGGGCCGTCCCAGGCCACTTCGACTAACACAACGGTTTCTGACTCTCGCCCGATTCGGCAGAATCGGGAAGAACAATCCCACAACCCCGCATGGACAACGCCTGCCGGCTATCACATCCACACGGTTTAGCCTCTTCCGCTTTCGCTCGCCACTACTCACGGAATCACTGTTGTTTTCTCTTCCTGTGGGTACTGAGATGTTTCACTTCCCCACGTTCCCTCCACACACCCTATATATTCAGGTGCGGGTAACACGACATCACTCGTGCTGGGTTTCCCCATTCGGAAATCCTCGGATCTCAGCTCGTTTGACAGCTCCCCGAGGCTTATCGCAGCCTACTACGTCCTTCATCGGCTCCTGGTGCCAAGGCATCCACCGTACGCTCTTACACACTTACTAACAAAGATGCTCGCGTCCACTGTGCAGTTCTCAAACAACACACGAAACCCGATCTCGAATGCGACACCAGCCAGAGAACCTCTGCGGTATGTGGCGGACCAGATTTCGTCGTTATCTTGCCTGGAAAGAACGTCTGTTCTTTCAGGACCCAATAGTGTGTCGGTATATCACCGCGATCAACCGCTGAGGATTGATCGAGTGCGATGAGCTTGTCAGTGTTCCACCCATGAGCGTCCGCAGTCCTACATGTGAGGACTAAACGGTCTCTGCCACAACGTCATTCACCTATGTGAAGAGTCGTGGAGATGTGCTCCTTAGAAAGGAGGTGATCCAGCCGCACCTTCCGGTACGGCTACCTTGTTACGACTTCGTCCCAATCGCCAATCCCACCTTCGACGCCTCCCTCCCACAAGGGGTTAGGCCAGCGGCTTCGGGTGTTACCGACTTTCATGACGTGACGGGCGGTGTGTACAAGGCCCGGGAACGTATTCACCGCAGCGTTGCTGATCTGCGATTACTAGCGACTCCAACTTCACGGGGTCGAGTTGCAGACCCCGATCCGAACTGAGACCGGCTTTAAGGGATTCGCTCCACCTCACGGTATCGCAGCCCTCTGTACCGGCCATTGTAGCATGTGTGAAGCCCTGGACATAAGGGGCATGATGACTTGACGTCGTCCCCACCTTCCTCCGAGTTGACCCCGGCAGTCTCTCACGAGTCCCCGCCATTACGCGCTGGCAACATAAGATAAGGGTTGCGCTCGTTGCGGGACTTAACCCAACATCTCACGACACGAGCTGACGACAGCCATGCACCACCTGTACACCGACCACAAGGGGGGCCATATCTCTACAGCTTTCCGGTGTATGTCAAACCCAGGTAAGGTTCTTCGCGTTGCATCGAATTAATCCACATGCTCCGCCGCTTGTGCGGGCCCCCGTCAATTCCTTTGAGTTTTAGCCTTGCGGCCGTACTCCCCAGGCGGGGTACTTAATGCGTTAGCTACGGCACGGATCCCGTGGAAGGAAACCCACACCTAGTACCCACCGTTTACGGCGTGGACTACCAGGGTATCTAATCCTGTTCGCTACCCACGCTTTCGCTTCTCAGCGTCAGTTACTTCCCAGAGACCCGCCTTCGCCACCGGTGTTCCTCCTGATATCTGCGCATTTCACCGCTACACCAGGAATTCCAGTCTCCCCTGAAGTACTCTAGTTCGCCCGTATCGACTGCAAGCTTGGAGTTGAGCCCCAAGTTTTCACAATCGACGCGACGAACCGCCTACAAGCTCTTTACGCCCAGTAATTCCGGACAACGCTCGCACCCTACGTATTACCGCGGCTGCTGGCACGTAGTTGGCCGGTGCTTCTTCTACAGGTACCGTCACTTGCGCTTCGTCCCTGTCGAAAGGGGTTTACAACCCGAAGGCCGTCATCCCCCACGCGGCGTCGCTGCATCAGGCTTTCGCCCATTGTGCAATATTCCCCACTGCTGCCTCCCGTAGGAGTCTGGGCCGTGTCTCAGTCCCAGTGTGGCCGGTCACCCTCTCAGGTCGGCTACCCGTCGTCGCCTTGGTAGGCCGTTACCCCACCAACAAGCTGATAGGCCGCGGGCCCATCTCGCACCAGTAAACCTTTCCACCAAGGAACATGCATTCCCTGGTCGTATCCGGTATTAGACCCAGTTTCCCAGGCTTATCCCAGAGTGCGAGGCAGATCACCCACGTGTTACTCACCCGTTCGCCGCTCGTGTACCCCGAAGGGCCTTACCGCTCGACTTGCATGTGTTAAGCACGCCGCCAGCGTTCGTCCTGAGCCAGGATCAAACTCTCCGTTGAAGACTCTCAACTCGCTCCGAAGAGCTAATTGGAAGAATTAACCAGAGTCCGAAAACCTTGGCAAAATCAAACGCCAGCAAAAGTATTTGCTGACTAAATGTCCGACACATCTCACGGGGGTGAGAAGCATCGGAACCAATAAATTATTGGCACTGACATTCATCGACACACTATTGAGTTCTCAAAGAACACACGCACACAGGAATTCGCGGGCTCTTTGTCCCGGTCAGTCTCTGAGGCAACTTTTACAGCTTAGCCCTTACCGCACAGCAGAACCAAATCCGCTGGTCAGTGGAGCTAGTGTGATCGTCAGGCGCTCCTCGTACAACCTCGTTTCCCAGGCCCTTGGGGCTCCGGGTCGGTGTCCGTGTCGCTCTGACTTGGATAAAGTTACGTGCCGCTACGATCGAAGTCAAATCGGCTGGTCAGCGGCTTGAACCGGGCAATCCGAACGAATGGTCTTACCGATGCGCGCCCGAAGCGCACCCTTGTTCGTGTGTACGTCTGCGATTGGTCGATTACGAGCGGTGTCGTCGGCGAGTTCGCGGAGCGACTCCCCCGTGATGACGAGGCGCGGTGGCGGGTCAGCTGGCTCCCCGAACGTCTCCTCACCCGAGACCAAGCACTCGCGGCAATGGAATTGGTCGAACTCCTCTACGACACGACTCGGCCCGCCGATGATGAGGCGCGCTCGGCCATCGCGGCGGCGGCCGAACTCCTCGGGATTCGCCCCATCGACGCGGCGGCCACACTCTCCGAACGACATCCGGGTAGGTGAGGAACGCCGAAGGCCGGTCCACCGAGGTGGACCGGCCTTCGAAGTTCACGCGAGTACCGGGAGTCAGCCCGCGTTACCCGTGCACTTGGAGACGACCAGGATGCCCGGGCCGCCCGCGGCGCTCATCGAAGAAGGACGGAAAGCGCCGGCCAGCGCCTGCCGCTCCGCTTCGAAGCGGGTCGGGGCGGTGCCCCAGAAGTAGCGTGCGTTCGAACCGGAGGTCTTGGCGACGGCGCCACAGCCATCGGCGAAACGGACCGCGATATGGCAGTACGTCGGATCACCGCAGTCGTTCAGAGCGTCGCGGTCGGCTTCATCCCAGCTCGGGTAGTTGTACGCGGCGTTCCAATCCTCGGTGTCGTCGTCGTACTCCAGAATCGCGATCGAACCGTAGAGGCGGCCGTCCGGCCCCGCCTCCTTCGCACTCGCGGGCCCCGCGCCCACGATCACACCGGCCAGCATGGAAGCGGTGGCCAGCCCCAGGGCAGCCTTGCCCAGTGAAAACATTCAGATCTCCCCATCAGAAACGGTCTCCAAGCGAGACCGATCCCGATCTTGACCGGCCGATGCCCGAAATGTCCAGTCCTATTCCATTCGCGGACGTCGGCACACACTCCGATACCCGTCCGAATTAAGGACGAATGCTTAATATCGCTTGGTATGCCAGAGCTTTCAGAGCTGCTGTACCGGATCCGGCACAGCCTCGACACCCAGGTCTCGATGTCCCGCATCCGGCGACAGCGCACCCTCGAAGACGCGATCACCGGACGACGAGTGCTGATCACCGGCGCCTCCTCCGGAATCGGCCGGGCCGCCGCACGCCAGCTCGGCGCCGCCGGAGCCACCGTGCTGCTGGTCGCCCGGCGCGAACCCGAATTGCTGGACACCGCACACGAAGTCGAGGCGGCCGGGGGCAAGGCCGCCATATACCCGTGCGATCTCAATGATTTCGACGCGCTCGACGCCATGATCGAGCGGGTACTCACCGAGAACGGCGGAGTCGACCTGCTGGTCAACAATGCAGGACGCTCGATACGCCGCAAGCTGGACGAGTCCTACGAACGCTTCCACGACTACGAGCGCACCATGCGGCTCAACTACCTCGCACCGGTGCGGCTCATGCTCGCCGTCCTACCGGGTATGCGGGAGCGCCGCGACGGGCAGATCGTGAACATCCTGTCCGCGGCCAACCTGTACCGCGGGCCGGGGTACAGCGCCTATGTGGCGTCCAAGGCCGCACTCGATTCGCTCGGCGACAGCCTGCAGGCCGAAACCCACACCGAGAACGTGCGATTCACCTCGATATACATGCCGCTGGTGCGCACCGACATGATCGCGCCCAATCCGCTCTACGCCGATGCCGCCGCGCTCACCCCGCAGCAGGGCGCGCAGATCATCGCCGATGCCGTCATCGACCGGCCGCGGCGACTCGGACCGCTGCTCGGCCGGGTCAGCTCCCTCATCGACACCGCCCTGCCCGAACGCGCCGACGCCCTCAGCAGTGCGCGCTTCCGCACCGGGATGTGAACTCGGAATTCAGGGAAAACTCGAGTCGATCGATTAATTTCGCCATGGTCGGCCGTCTGTACCGATGACCTCCTCGAGCAGAGAAAAGAGACTCCCATGAGCAGCACCGACCTCACCCTCACCCACGTTTCGGTCCTGGTGGACGACCAGGAGAAGGCGCTCGAGTTCTACCGCGACATCATCGGCCTGCAAGTGCGGCAGGACATGCCGTTTCCGGGCGGGCGCTGGCTGACCGTCGGCCCGGCCGCACAGCCCACCATCGAGTTCATCATCGAGAATCCGGCCATGAACCCCAGCCCGGAGCAGGCCGCCGCCGCCCAGGCCCGCCTCGCCAGCGGCGCGCAGGGCACGCTGATCTTCCATGTCGGCGATGTCGACGCCCTGTTCGCCAAGCTCACCGAGGCGGGCGTACAGGTCGACCAGCCCCTCATCGACCAGCCCTATGGCATGCGTGACTGCGGCTTCCGCGACCCCTGGGGCAACCACCTGCGCTTCGCCTCGGTCCTGAGCTGAGCCGAATTCCCCTACAACGCCGAATCCCGGCCCACCAACTGGTGGGCCGGGATTCGGTTTCCGAAGGTGTTGCCGGAAGGCAGGACTCAGAAGTCCATGCCGCCCATGCCACCGGTCGGGTCGCCCGCGGGGGCGGCCTTCTCCGGCTTGTCGGCGACAACGGCCTCGGTGGTGAGGAACAGCGCCGCGATGGAGGCGGCGTTCTGCAGGGCGGAGCGGGTGACCTTGACCGGGTCGGCAACGCCGGCGGCCAGCAGGTCGACGTACTCGCCCGAATCGGCGTTCAGGCCGTGGCCGGCGGGAAGGTTCGAGACCTTCTCGGCGACAACGCCCGGCTCCAGGCCGGCGTTGAACGCGATCTGCTTCAGCGGCGCGGACAGCGCGACGCGAACGATGTTCGCGCCGGTGGCCTCGTCACCGGTCAGGGACAGCTCGTCCAGGGCGGGAGCCGACTGCAGCAGCGCGACGCCACCACCTGCGACAATGCCCTCTTCGACGGCGGCCTTGGCGTTACGCACGGCATCTTCGATGCGGTGCTTGCGCTCCTTGAGCTCGACCTCGGTCGCAGCGCCCGCCTTGATGACAGCAACGCCACCGGCCAGCTTGGCCAGGCGCTCCTGCAGCTTCTCGCGGTCGTAGTCCGAATCCGAGTTCTCGATCTCGGTGCGGATCTGCGCGACACGGCCCTTGATGGCCTCCGGGTCGCCGGCGCCCTCGACGATGGTGGTCTCGTCCTTGGTGATGACGACCTTGCGGGCCTGGCCCAGCAGCTCGATGCCGGCGGTCTCCAGGGAGAGGCCGACCTCTTCGCTGATGACCTCGCCACCGGTGAGGATGGCGATATCGGCCAGCATGGCCTTGCGACGGTCACCGAAGCCCGGCGCCTTGACGGCGATGGACTTGAAGGTGCCGCGGATCTTGTTCACGACCAGGGTCGAAAGCGCTTCGCCCTCAACGTCTTCGGCGATGATCAGCAGCGGCTTGCCGGCCTGGATGACCTTCTCCAGCAGCGGCAGCAGGTCCTTGACGGTCGAGATCTTCGAGCCGACGAGCAGGATGTACGGATCCTCGAGGGTCGCTTCCTGACGCTCCGGGTCGGTGACGAAGTAACCCGAGATGTAGCCCTTGTCGAAGCGCATGCCCTCGGTCAGCTCCAGCTGGAGACCGAAGGTGTTGCTCTCCTCGACGGTGATGACACCTTCCTTGCCGACCTTGTCCATGGCCTCGGCGATGAGCTCACCGATGGACGAGTCGCCGGCCGAGATACCGGCGGTAGCGGCGATCTGCTCCTTGGTCTCGACCTCCTTGGCGGTGGCGAGGAGGCGGACGGTGACGGCCTCGACGGCCTTCTCGATGCCACGCTTGAGACCCAGCGGGTTCGCACCGGCCGCGACATTGCGCAGACCCTCACGAACCAGCGCCTGGGCGAGCACGGTGGCGGTGGTGGTGCCGTCGCCAGCGACGTCGTCCGTCTTCTTGGCAACTTCCTTGACGAGCTCCGCGCCGATCTTCTCGTACGGATCCTCGAGCTCGATTTCCTTGGCGATGGAGACACCATCGTTGGTGATGGTGGGGGCGCCCCACTTCTTCTCCAGCACGACGTTGCGGCCCTTGGGGCCCAGCGTCACCTTGACAGCGTCGGCCAGGGCGTTCAGACCCCGCTCGAGACCGCGGCGAGCCTCTTCGTCGTACGCAATTGTCTTGGCCATTGCGTTGAGATCCTCCAGATCAGGGGATTGACACGATCTGGCCAGGCGCGGTGCCCGCGACGGACGACCCTGTTGGGCCTCACCGTCCCGACCTAGCACTCACAGGTCAGGAGTGCCAAAGCCATTTCTAGCACTCTGCCCCTGGGAGTGCAAGGTCGGGTGAGCCGAACCGGTTACCGCACCAGGCGATCGTCGACCCTCAATAGGAGCGCTATGAGGGCGTCCGTGCGCCGCTCTTCCGGGGTGCGGGGTTCGCCCTGTTCTTCCGTGACCAGTTCCGCGTCGTTGAGGAGGAGCTCGGCCTCGATGCGCATGATGGCGCGAACGAAGGCCGGAGCGACGTCGGGAGGCAGGTCACCGTTCACGATGGTGCCGCCGTCCGGAGCGTCCTCCGTGGAGACATAGGAGAGGGCGCGCACCAGATCGATGCGCTTTTCCCCTGCAACTAGGTCGGAACCTTCGTCGTCCGCCATACCCACATGGTATCGGGCGTGGCCACTGGGACGGGTGAGGCGGGGTTTATTGCGCGTCTTGGGCCGACATCGGAAGCGAGGCGAGCAGGGTGGCGATATCGGTGGAGACGGCTTCCTTGTCGAGGCCGAGGCCGGACAACACTCCGCTACCGGCCTCCACCTCCAGCAGGGCGAGCAGCAGGTGCTCGGTGCCTACGTAGTTGTGGCCCAGGCGAAGTGCCTCGCGGAAGGTCAGCTCCAGCACCTTCTTGGCCTGAGAGTCGAAGGGAATCAAGGCCGGAACCTTTTCGGCAGACGGGGGGACGGCGGCGGCGGCGACGCGGCGTACGGCGTCCGCGCTCACCCCCTTGGCGATGATGATCTGCATCGCAAGGGATTCCGGCTCGCGCAGCATGCCGAGGATCAGGTGCTCGGGGGTGATTTCGGCGTTGTTGGCAGCACGGGCCTCCTCCTGCGCGCCGACCACCGCGTTGCGGGCACGCGCGGTGAAGCGGGCGAAGCCCGCGCTCGGATCGAGCGCCCCGGCGTTCGCGGCATCGCCCGGATCCTTCGGGACGAAACGCTTCTGCGCGGCCTGTTTGGTGACACCCATGCTGCCGCCGATATCGGTCCAGGAGGCACCGGAGCGGCGGGCCTGGTCGACGAAGTGGCCGATGAGGTGATCGGCCAGGTCGCCGAGGTGATTCGCCAGCACCACGGCCTCGGAGAGCTGGTCGAGAGCGTTGTCGGGGCGGGCCTTCTTGATGCCGTCGATGAGATCGTCGAGGCGGAAAGGATTCGTCATGCGTCAACTGTAGGTTGACCATCGCGCGACGATCAACCATTAGTTGACGAATTTCCCGAACGGTTCAGGGACGAGCCAGTTTGACCGCGCCACTGACGATCTGCTCCTTGACCCACGCTCCGGCGCGACCGGTCAGAACCGCGCGCGCGGGGGCGTCATCGGCGTGCACGAACTGGATGACACCATCGTGGCGACCCAGGCTCAGGCACTGGAGGTGATAGCGGAACCTCCACGGCGCGGGCTCCTTCCCGGCCAGGCGGGCGGTGAGCGCGGCAGCCGCGTACTTTCCGGTGGGCAGCGCGGTCGCGCACGACATGCGCAGCGCGCGCTCGGCCGGACCGGCGACGACGGCGCTGTCCCCCGCGACGTAGATCTCCGGATGCGAACACGAGCGCAGTTCGGCATCGACCAGCACCCGACCGTGCGCGTCCACCGCCAGACCCGAGCGGGCCGCGACCGCGGGGACGGCGAATCCCGTTGTCCAGAGCACTGTTTCGGCGGGCAGTTCGGTGCCGT
Organism: Nocardia sp. NBC_01503; assembly: GCF_036327755.1. NCBI lineage: Bacteria > Bacillati > Actinomycetota > Actinomycetes > Mycobacteriales > Nocardiaceae > Nocardia > Nocardia sp. NBC_01503. Next base: position 3,014,001 of record NZ_CP109596.1, on the reverse strand, counting down.
CGACCAGTTCGAGGCCGGTCGCGCTCACCGCGGCGACCTTCGCCCCGGCGTGCACGTGCACACCCAGGCGGTCCAGGGCCGCGCGAATGTGGTTGTGCGCCTTGGGTGACAGCCAGACGCCCGGCTCTTCGGCGCTCACCAGGTGGATATCCAGATCGGGTCGGGATTCGGCCAATTCGGCCGCCGTCTCGATACCGGTGGAGCCGCCGCCGACCACCGCGACCCGGCCGGAGAGTGCGGGCACCCGGGCCACATCCTCCGGGGTGGCCACCGGGAAGGCGTACTCGGTCGCGCCCGGGACGGCGCTGGTATCAGCGACGCTGCCCAGGGCGAAGATCAGGGAGTCGTAGGCCAGGGACCACTCACCCTCGAGATGCACCTGACGGGCCTGCGGATCGATCTCCAGCACCCGGCCCCGGATGAACTCGATGCCCTTGCGCTCCAGCAGTTCTCCGAGGTTCCGGCTCGGAATCGACTGACCGGCCAGCGCCTGATGCAGTCGAACGCGCTCGGCCCACTCCGCTCGCGCGTCGACCACCGTGACGCGCACCCCGTGTGCCCGTGCCGCCCGCTTCGCCGCCGACAGGCCCGCATAGCCCGCGCCCAGAACGACGATTCGATGTGCTTCGGTCATGAGAGTGACTCCCTTTCGCTAGGACGACACTCTTCAGACCGGACAGGGCGGCGATCCCTGACAACTCGGGGCTGTGTGCTGCGTCACGGGTTCGCGGCCGCTGTGGATCCCGGCCAAAACGCGCCGGGATGACGAGGGCTTGCCACTCCGGATGACGAGAGACTTGCCGGACCGGGAAGACGGGAGGTAGGCGCGCCGGGCAGAGGGGGGTCAGGCGGTGCGTGGAGCGATTGTGTCGGTGCGCGTGAAGTAGGCGAGTTTGTCGGGGTTCGCCACCAGGCGCAGGGCTGCCATGCGGTCGTCGGTGATTTCGGCGGCGAGCACCAGGATGGTCGTGCCGTGCGAGCGCGCGACGATCGCGGGTGCGCCGTTGACATCCTCGACGCCGACCGACAGGCCCGGAATCTCGGTGGCGAAGAGTTTGACCAGGTAGTGCGCCACCTTGGCCGCGCCGACCACGGGACGGCGGGCGGCATTGATCTTGCCGCCGCCATCGGCCACCGAGACGATATCGGCGGTGAACATGGCCTCCAGCGCGGCCACATCACCGGAACCGGCTGCCACCAGGAACTTTTCGTAGAGCGCGTAGGCGTGCGCGGGCGCCGGGTCGAAGCGCGGTCGATCCTCGCGCACATGTTGGGTGGCACGGCGGTAGAGCTGCTGGGAATTGGCCTCGGTGAGGTCGAGCATGTCGGCGATCTCGCGATGCGCGTATCCGAAGGCCTCGCGCAGCACGAAGACCGCGCGCTCGGCAGGGGTGAGCCGCTCCAGCAGGGTCAGGAAGGCCAGTGAGACCAGTTCACGCTGCTCCACCGATTCCAGTGGACCGAGTTCGGCCGCGCCGGTGGCGACCGGTTCGGGTAGCCAGGGGCCGATATAGGTCTCGCGGCGGGCACGGGCCGAATCCAGCCAGCTGCGGCAGAGATTCACCAGGATGGTGGTCAACCACGCCTCGGGGGAACGGATCTCGGCATTCGCGCTGGCGGCCCAGCGTAGGTAGGTCTCCTGTACGGCGTCCTCGGCCTCGCTCGCCGAACCGAGCATGCGATAGGCGAGGGCGAACAACCGCGGTCGATGCCGCTCGAACTCCACCAGTTCGCTGGCGTCCATCCGTTCACCCGTCCTCGCGTCACCCACTCGATCGGGGACATTACGCCTGCCCGGGGACAGTACGGCGGTGAGTATCCACCCACCACTCGCCATGATCGAATACGGCTGCGCCACAAAGACTGATCGGTACTGCGCCTTACGAAGTTACTTCGCCGCGCCGATCGCGTTGGCCACCGGGGTATTGGCGTAGGTCTGCGCGAGGCAGGCGAGTTTGGCGGTGCCGAGGGCGACATTGGGGCTGCCGTCGAATTTGGAGCCCGGATTTGCGGAGAGCACCTGCTGGATGACCTGCTTCTCGGTATCTCCGTCGAGATCCCGGAATTCACCGCAGGTGGTCTGCGCGCCATTGGGGGCGGAGGTCTTCTTGGCGGCGGTCGCGGTGGTCGCGGGAGCGCCGGCCGGAGGTTCTATCGGCGGGGCGGCCGGCGTGGAGGCGACGGGGGCGGCGGATTTGGCCGCGGCGGAGGTGGCGGTTTCCTTGCGTAGGCCGCTGGATTCGGCGGAACTACCCGATCCGCACGCGGTGAGGCCCAGTACCAGCGCACCCGCGGCCAGGGCGACGATCGCAGTCTGTTTCATAACCCTTTTCCGAGACCGTTTTGGAGCATCCTCACACCGGGTCCGGCCCGGCGCTCGTGGCAGAGTACCCGGACACGATGGGACGACGCACCGGGGTGCGGAACAATCCAGCCGTGCGGGCGGCACCGGTCCCGTATCGTCACAACGAGGCGAAATGAGACGAATCACCTTCGATCAGAGGAGGTCTCATGCCCGCACCGAAAACCCCCATCGTCTTCGTTCACGGTCTGTGGATGCACAGCGATAGCTGGACCCCGTGGCTCGAATACTTCGATCGCGCGGGATTCGCGACCGTCGCCCCCGGCTGGCCCGGCGACGGACCCGATCCGGCGAGCACCCGCGCGCACCCGGAGGCGCTGCGCAATCGCGGGATCGCCGAGGTCACCGACCACTACGCCAAGTACATCGCGGACCTGCCCGCGCCACCGATCGTCATCGGCCACTCGTTCGGCGGGCTGATCGCACAGAAACTGCTCGCCGCGGGCAGCGCCATCGGCTGCGTCGCCATCGCACCGGCGCAGTTCAGGGGCGTGTACATCCTGCCGCCCGCTCAATTGCGCAGTGCCGGACCGATTCTCGCGCAACCGTGGCTGCGGTCCAAGACCTGGTCACATACCGCGGACAGCTATCACCGATCCTTCGCCAACGCGGTACCGCGCGCGGAATCGGATCAGCTGTTCACGCAGTATGTGATTCCGGCCCCGGTGAAGCCGCTTTTCCAGGCGGCGCTGTCGAATGTGAGCCCGAAAACCGAAGCGGCCGTGGATGTTCACGCACCACGTGGACCGCTGCTGCTGATCGCGGGCACCGCGGATCGAACCGTTCCGGCCGCCATTGTTCAGTCGGAGTTCAAACTCCAGCAGCGGAATTCGGGAGTCACCGAACTGAAGGTGCTCCAGGGTCGAGGTCATTCCATGGCGGCCGATCACGGCTGGCACACCATCGCCGATCTGGCGCTGGACTTCCTCACCACACACAAGCTGGCACCTCAGGAATGAGCGAAACCCCTGGGAGACGCTGTCTCCCAGGGGTTTCACACACGGCCCGCGCTCAGTTCAAATGGCTCTGCCAGTCGGCGGGTACGCGCTCACGCGGCCCCGGCACGGTCTGACCGACCGGGTGGTGCTGCGGTGCGGCCAATTCCGGCCCCTCACCGTACATATCCTCGGTCTGATAGTTGTAGAACCAGCTCTCACCGGGCTCATAGCTCTGCGCGAACGGATGTCCGCTGCTCGCGGCATGTTTGGAGGCGTGCTGCGAGGGTGAGCTGTCACAACAACCCACGTGCCCGCACTGCGCGCAGCGCCGCAGGTGCAGCCACCAGCCCTGGTTCGCATCGCATTCCACGCATCCGGGACCGCTCGGGGCCACGGTGGTATCGATTCCCTCGATCTGTGCCTTGTCCGACATCATCCGCCTCCTGTATCAGGGTGCCGTGCTTGCTGTTTCGATGTTCTCGGGAGCCACGGCCGCCGCCGATCCCGCCAGCGGCAGTCGCACGATGAACCGGGTATCACCCGGTTCGGACTCCACCCGGATATCACCGTGATGCTTGTTCACCACAATGCGGAAGGAGATGTCCAGGCCCAGACCGGTGCCCTCGCCGACCGGTTTGGTGGTGAAGAACGGTTCGAAGATCCGGGTGCGGATCTCCAGCGGCACACCGGGCCCGGTATCGCCGATTTCGACTGCGGCACAGTCACCTTCACGATAGGTGCGAATGGTCAGCGTGCCACGACCGTGCATGGCCGCGATGGCGTTGTCGATCAGATTGGTCCACACCTGATTCAACTCGGCGGCATAGCAGGGCACCGTCGGCAGCGCGTGGTCGTACTCCTTGACCACCTGGATATCGTCACCGATCTTGCGGCCCAACATGACCAGTGTGCTGTCCAGCAGTTCATGGATATCGACCACCTGGAACGGCGCGCGATCCATCTGCGAGTACTGCTTGGCCGCGTTCACCAGCGTGGAGATGCGGGTGGTGGAGTCGGCGATCTCGTTCATGAGCAGTTCGGTCTCGACCGTGTAGTTCAACCAGCGGATCGCGCCCTCGAAAACCGCGCCCTCACAACCGGTGAGGATGCCGTGCACCTTCTCCAGCCAGTCGATATCGAATCCGGCCTGAACGAAGGTGGGCGCGATATCCCAGCCGTTGGAGATATCGTGCGCCTCCAGCCAATCGCCGAGTTCGTCCTCGCGGTCGGCGGCTTCCAGCGGGGTCAGGGTGGGGGCCTTGGCCACCTGGGCGGCGGCCTCCTCCTGCAATTGCGCCAGCGCCTCCATGGTCGCGGAGTCGAATTTGCCGGTGGACATCATCTTCAGCTTGTGCCGCATGCCCGCGACGCGTTCGCGCAGTGAGGAGGTGGCGCGGACGGCCGCGGCGGCCGGATTGTTCAGCTCATGGGTCAGGCCCGCGGAGAGCGAACCCAGCGCGAGCAGTCGCTCACGCTGTCCGATGCGTTCATTGGCATTGCGGTTGCCGAAGAAGACGCCCTCCAGCAGGTGCACCGCCATCGGGAACCATTCCTGCATCATCTTCGCGAAGGTGCCGGCGTCCAGGACGAAGAATTTGGACGGTTTGGTGACGTAGAACGATCCGCTGTAGTGCTGATCGACCTTGTCGCCCATGTACGCGGTCCACGCGCCCGAGTAGGAGCCGTGATGATCGGTGCGGACGAGTTCGATCTCCTCACCGCCCGACATCTTGGTGAGCCGGACCTCGCCGTCCATCAGGACGTAGAAGCAGGTGCCCGGCTCGCCCTCGCGGTACACCAGACCCGGTTCGAAGTGTTCGACGCGGCCGTCCTTGCAGAGCCAGGCCAGCTGTTCGTCGGTCAGCTTCTCGAACAGGAACAGGTCCCGCAGTTCATTGGGATCGCAGATGTATGTATGTCCCACAGCTCAACTCCTACTGTTTCGCGATCCAGCGGTGCACGAGCATGACGGCCATGGCGCCTTCGCCGACCGCCGACGCCACTCGTTTCGCCGACTCAGACCGTACGTCTCCGGCCACGAAGACACCGGGAACGCTGGTCTCCAGATGTTGCGGCGGGCGGGGCAGTTCCCAGCCGGCCGGTTTGCTGCCGTCCACCATGAGATCGGGACCGGCGAGCACATAGCCCTTGTCATCACGGTGTACGACACCGTCGAGCCAATCGGTCTCCGGGGCCGCACCGATGAACAGGAACAACCGCTCGGCATCGACCTTTTCTTCCGCGCCGGTCGCATTGTCACGCAGTACCAGGCGCTCCAGATGATCGTCACCATCGGCCGAGACCACCTCGGTGCGCGGATGCACCTTGATATTCGGAATCTGCTCGATCTGCTGGATCAGATAGTGCGACATGGAATCCACCAGGGATTCCGCCCGCACCAGAATGTGCACGGTGCGCGCGTGCCGGGAGAGGTACACCGCCGCCTGACCCGCCGAATTCGCGCCGCCGACGATATAGATATCGCGCTCCGAGCAATCCGAGGCCTCGGTCATGGCGGATCCGTAATAGACGCCGCGCCCGGTGAATTCATCCACGCCGGGGGCGGGATGATGCCGGTAGTTCACGCCGGTCGCGATCACCACGCTGTGCGCGGCGATCTTGGAGCCGTCGGCGAATCGCACCACGCGCGCCGAACCGCAGGGCTCCAGCCCCACCACCTCGCGGGTGGTGATCAACTCGGCCCCGAATTTCACGGCCTGGCGGCGGGCGCGATCGGCGAGCTGGGCGCCCGAAAGCCCGTCCGGGAAGCCGAGATAGTTCTCGATGCGCGAGCTCTGGCCCGCCTGACCGCCGGTCGCGGTGCGCTCGACCAGTACGGTGCGCAGGCCCTCGGAGGCGCCGTAGACCGCCGCGCCCAGCCCGGCCGGGCCACCGCCGACCACGATCAGGTCGTAGAAGTCGTCGGCCGGATCGGTATTGAGCCCGACCGCCGTGGCCAACTCCGAATCGGTGGGCATCACCAGCACCTCACCGCTGGAGTTGATGATCACCGGACATTGATCCTCGGTGGCATTGGCGGCGGTGAGCAGGCGCGCGCCCTCGGGCTCGTCGAATTGGTACCAGCGGTACGGCAATTGATTGCGCGCCAGGAATTCGCGCACCTCCGAGCAGCGGGCCGACCAGCGGTGCCCGACCACCTTGGTCTCGGTCACCGGTTTGTGATCATCGCTGCGCCAGGCATCGAGCAGGGCGTCGATCACCGGGTACAGCTTCTCCTCCGGCGGATCCCACGGCTTGAGCAGATAGTGGTCCAGATCGACCACATTGATGGCCTCGATGGCGGCATCGGTATCGGCGTACGCGGTGAGCAGTACGCGGCGCGCGTACGGGTGCAGGTCCATGGCCTGCTCCAGGAATTCGACGCCGTTCATACCCGGCATCCGATAGTCGGCGATCAATACCGCGACCGGCTGGCCGCGCAGTTTCAGTTCCCGAAGTACCTCGAGCGCGTCCGCGCCCGACTCCGCCCGCAGAATCCGGTAATCCGCCCCGTACCGGCGGCGCAGATCACGAACCACGGCACGTGAGACGCCCGGATCGTCGTCCACGCTGAGGATGGCCGGCTTGGCGGTAGCTGGTGAAGTCACCTAAGAAGTATGAGCCGCGTTGGCAAGTCGAATGCGGTTCGAGTGTCCGCCATGCGCGAACTCCAGGACGCTGTCGTCGGGAACTCCGGCGCGTTCACCTGGTCAAATCCGATGGTGCTGAACCAGATCCAGCTCGTTCGGCGTGAGCAGTCGTTCCAATCGTTCCTCGAGTTGACCGTTGGGTCTCGATCTTCTGGGTCTGCGGGGAACCGGGGAGGCATCGCGTGTCTCGTCGGAGGGTAGGAGCGGGACCTGTTCGGCGCCGTTCGCGGAGCCGGATTCGTCGGAGACGCTGGTCTTGCGATGCAGGAGCGAGCGCAGTTTCACGGCCGATCACCTCACGTTTCGCATCGGAAGCTGGTGGCCTGTCTGTTACTTCGTCTATCCCACATTGTGCGCCGCCCATTACATTCGGCCATACGCCAACACTCGGAATGTGATCTAGTTGATTTTCAGTGTTCGGTTTGTTGTTCGATGTTCGATTGTCCCGATATGTCCGCGTCCACCTAAGATGCGTAGTACTGATCGTCACGTCTTCCGGAGGCAGCGTTGCCGAACACCCTCGAAGCCACCATCGACATCGCGGCCGCGCCCGAGCAGGTCTGGAGCGTCATCTCCGATCTCAAGCGCATGCCGGAGTTCAGCCCGAACACCGTCCGCATGCAGCCGCTGGGTAAGACCAAGACCGGCACCTGGACCGTCAACCTCAATCGCGACGGCGCGAAGTTCTACCCGACCACCTCCCGGGTGGTGCGCTTCGAACCCAATCGCGCGATCGCCTTCCGGATGAACGAGAACTTCACCATCTGGAGCTTCACCCTGGAGCCCACCGAGGGCGGCACCCGGCTCATTCAGCGCCGGGATATCCCCAAGGGCGTCAACCCGGTCGTGCGCAAGCTCATCGACAAGGTGCTCGGCGGCGAGCAGGTCTTCGAGGCGAACCTGGTCACCGGTATGAACGAAACCCTCGGCAGGATCAAGCAAACCGTCGAGAAGTGATGCGCGTGTTTGCCGGTGGTCCGCAGCCCCGATGCGTAGGTTCGCGGGTATGCGACGACGTATAGGGATCTGCGCCGCGGCCACCGGACTCGCGCTCCTGCTCACCGGCTGCGGCACCGATAACGACCGCGCGGTGACCGTGGTCGGCACCGGCAAGGTGTCGGGTGTCCCCGATGTGCTCAATGCCGATCTGGGGGCGGAGGTCACCGCGGCCGATGTCTCCACCGCGGTCGACGGGGTGAACGCCAAGGCCAAGGCCATGACCGATGCCATGGTCACCGCCGGGGTCAAGCGCGAGGACGTGAAGACCAGCGAACTATCGGTCCAGCCCACCTATGGGCCGGAGGGGCGCTCCGTCATCGGTTACAGGGCAAGCAATTCCGTGCATATCGCGGTGCGCGACCTGCCCAAGGCCTCGGCCATTCTCGACTCGGCGGTCAAGGCGGGCGGCAATGACACCCGCATCTCCTCGGTGGCCTTCGGGCTCGAGGACAATGCCAAACTGCTCTCGGACGCGCGGGCGCGCGCCTTCGACGACGCCAAGGCGCGGGCGCAGCAGTACGCCGACCTGTCCGGGCTGAAGTTGAAGAAGGTCAAGACCATCAACGAGGGCAGTAGCGGCGGGCCCACCCCGATGCAGCGCCAGGCCGCACCGGGCGATAGCGGTTTCGCGCTGGAACCGGGCCAGCAGACGGTGACCTTCGATGTCACCGTCGTCTGGGAACTCGGTTAGCCCACCGGTTTTCGGTACTAGCTCTTCCAATTCGGCAGTGTCACAACCTGTGCCGCGTAGGACAGGCCCGCACCGAAGGCGATGAGCAGGGCGGTGCCGCCGGGTTTGGCATCGCCCTGCCGCAGTAGCGCCTCCATGGCCAGCGGAATCGAGGCGGCCGAGGTATTGCCGGTCTCCTCGATGTCATTGGCCAGGGCGCAGTGCTCGGGCAGGTGCAGCACCCGGGCCATGATCTCGATGATCCGGCCGTTGGCCTGATGCGGAACCATGGCGTCCAGCTCGTCGGGGGTCAGACCCGCGCGTTCGATCGCGTCACGGCAGACCTTCTCCAGAGAGTGTGCGGCCCAGCGGAATACGGCCGTGCCTTCCATGGCGAGGTACGGGCGGACGGCGTCCGGCCCCTTGGCGTCGATCTCGCGGAAGAACTCCATCCAGTCCTTGTCCTGGCGGATGGCGTGGTGCTGGGTGCCGTCCGAACCCCAGACCGTCGGGCCGATGGCGGGCTCGTCCGAGGCGCCGACCACCACCGCACCCGCACCATCGGCGAAGAGGAAGGCGGTGCCGCGGTCGGTCGGATCGACGGTATCGGTGAGCCGCTCCACGCCGACGACCAGGACATTGCGTGCGGTACCGCCCTTGACCAGATCCGAGGCCACCGCCAGGGCGTGACAGAAGCCCGCGCAACCCGCCGAGATATCGAAGGCGGCGACACCGTTGAGGCCCAGTTCGGTGGCGATCTGCGGTGCGGCGGCCGGGGTGAGCAGCAGCCAGGTCGAGGTCGCGACAATGACGCAGTCGATGGTGTTCGCATCGATCTCGGCGGCCTCGATGGCGTCGCGGGCGGCCGCGGCGCTCATGCTGATGATGGTCTCGTCGGGCCCGGCGAAGCGGCGGGTGCGAATACCGGAGCGGGTCCGAATCCACTCGTCGGTGGAGTCGATCGGCCCGGCGACCTCATCATTGGTGACGACCCGGGCGGGGCGGTACACGCCGAGCCCGAGCATTGCGGTGTGCTCTACCCCGCTGATCGAGGCAATTCGAGCAGCCATGGTGCATCTCCTATGTACTGCGCGTCGAACATGACCTTCATCGGGTTCCCCACCCCCCGCGGGACGCGAATGCCGCAGACATGAGGCCCCCTCATATTAATCGGATCAGCCTCTCACGGAAGTGCGTTCACCCACAATTCGCCCTGACGCCGAACTACATCACCCCCAAATGTTCGCGGCCGTCCCGGTTCCGACCCGACCGACCAGAGCGAAGGAAGCGAACCAGAACTTCACCCCCGCGAACCAGCCCGCGGAACCGAACACCCCAAGGTTCGCGGCCGTCCCGGTTCTGGACTGAGTGGAGCGGAGGAGCGAAGCGGAGGAGCGGAAGAAGGGAAGAACCGAGACTTCACCCCCGCGAACCAGCCCGCGGAACCGAACACCCCAAGGTTCGCGGCCGTCCCGGTTCTGGACTGAGTGGAGGCGGGGGAGCGCAGCGGAGGAGCCGGAGGGAGGGAAGAACCGGGACTTCGGGGCCGCGAACCCGCCCGGAGCGAAGCGGAGGGCAAATTAAACACAGGAAGAACCGGGACTTCAGGGCCGCGAACCCCGCCCGCAGCGAAGCGGAGGGCAGATATATACAGCCGCGAACCGGCCGGAGCGAAGCGGAGGCAAATTAAACACAGTATCGTGTGATCGCGGTCCCTGACCGCCCCCATCCGCGCATGAAAGAGGAGCTTGTGGCCCGCCGTCCCACCCCGCCCGGCACTCCCGAAACCACCGGACTCGGCCACGTCGCCGATCTGGTCCGCTCCGCCATCCCGCCGCTGCACCCGGCCGGGCTGCCCTTCGTGGCCGCCCCGCTCGCGGTAGCCGTGCTGGGTTTCCGGCGTAAGTGGGTGCGACGCACGGGATTGTTCGCGGCCGCGGCGACCGCCACCTTCTTCCGGCATCCGCATCGGGTGCCGCCGAATCGGCCCGGCGTGGTCGTCGCGCCCGCCGATGGTGAAGTGGCACTGGTCGATACGGCCGTACCGCCCGCCGAGTTGAATCTGGGCGATCAGCCGCTGCCGCGCGTGAGCATCTTCCTGTCCGTGCTCGACGTGCATGTGCAGCGCATGCCGATCTCCGGCAGCATCGACGAGATCGTCTACAAGAAGGGCGAATTCCTCTCCGCGGATCTGCCCGAGGCGAGTGACGCCAATGAGCGCAACTCCATGGTGGTGCTGACCGAGAACGGCCAGCGCCTGGTGGTCGTGCAGATCGCCGGATTGCTGGCGCGGCGCATCGTCTGCGAGCCGAAGGTGGGCGACAAGCTCTCCATCGGTGAGACATACGGGCTCATCCGGTTCGGCTCCCGCGTGGACACCTACTTCCCGGCCGGTACCAAACTGCTGGTCGTACCCGGGCAGCGGACCATAGGCGCGGAAACGGTGCTGGCCGAACTGGATTCGTGATGGAGCAACTCGCGCCCGCACCGGCGCTGCGCCGCTCGGCCCGCAATCGCACCGTGCGGCTGCTGCCGAGCATGGTCACCATTCTCGGACTGTGCTCGGGGCTCTCGGCGGTGAAGTTCGCCATGCAGGGCCAGTTGGCGATAGCGCTGGCGCTGGTCGGGGCCGCCGCGATCTTCGACATGCTGGACGGGCGGATCGCCCGCATGCTGGATGCCACCACCAAGATGGGCGCGGAGCTGGATTCGCTCTCCGATGCCATCGCCTTCGGTGTCGCGCCCGCGCTGGTGCTGTATGTGACCTTCCTGCACGCGGACAGTGTGGGCTGGATCGTGGCGCTCATGTTCGCGGTCTGCATGGTGCTGCGGCTGGCCCGGTTCAACACGCTCATGGATGACGACTCCCGGCCGGATTGGCAGCGGGAGTACTTCACCGGTGTGCCCGCGCCCGCGGGCGCGCTCATCGCGCTGCTGCCGATCGCACTGTCCGAGCAGTTCGGCGACGGCTGGTGGGTGAGTTTCCCCGCCGTGGCGGTGTGGGTGGTGCTGACCGGACTGCTGTGTGTGAGCACACTTCCGACGCTGGCCATCAAGTCGGTGTCGGTGGCTCCGCGCAACGCGCCGGTGCTGCTGGTGCTGGTGGCCCTGGCCGCGGCGCTGCTGGTCACCTACCCGCTGATTCTGATGATGGGGCTGGTGGTGCTGTACCTGGGACATATCCCGTTCGCCGTGCACTCGGCGCGCTGGGTGGCGGCCCGCCCGGAGACCTGGGATCACAAGCCCGCCGAACGCCGGGCGCAGCGCCGCGCTCAGCGCCGCAGACCGATTCGCAGCATCTCGACCGCACGCCTGCGCCTGCGCCGCCCCGGCGGCCGGCTCTAACGCCTGCGCCGCCCCCGCGGTCGGCTCCGAACACCCGCCCTCTCCCCCGCTCCGCAGATACCCCACCCCGATGGCTCGCGGCCGTCCCGGTTCTGGACTGAGTGGAGCGGGGGAGCGCAGCGGAGGAGCGGAGGGAGGGAAGAACCGGGACTTCAAGGCCGCGAACCCGCCCGGAGCGAACCTGCGCCGCCCCGGCGGCCGGCTCTAACGCCTGCGCCGCCCCCGCGGTCGGCTCCGAACACCCGCCCTCTCCCCCGCTCCGCAGATACCCCACCCCGATGGCTCGCGGCCGTCCCGGTTCTGGACTGAGTGGAGCGGGGGAGCGCAGCGGAGGAGCGGAGGGAGGGAAGAACCGGGACTTCAGGGCCGCGAGCCCGCCCGGAGCGCAGCGGAGGGCAGAAAACACAGCCGCGAGCCCGCCCGGAGCGAAGCGGAGGGCAAAATGAGCACTGTGCCCGAACTCGCGTTGACCGCACGACTCAATATCTCCGCCGCCGATGCCCGCAGGGGGTTGGTGCGGTTGCATCCGGAAGCGCTGGCCGCGCTCGGGTTGCGGGAGTGGGATGGGATCTCGTTGATCGGGGCGCGACGGACCGCGGCGGTGGTGGCTGTCGCACCGAAGGGAACGCCCACCGGGGTGGCGCTGCTGGACGATGTGACGCTGTCGAACGCGGGGGTGCGCGAGGACACGACGGTGACGGTCGCGCCCGCTGTCGTTTTCGGGGCGCGGCAGATTTCGGTGACCGGGTCCACGCTGGCCACCGGGTCGATTCCGGAGACCACGCTGCGGCAGGCGCTGTTGGGCAAGGTGGTGACGGTCGGGGATACCGTGTCGCTGCTGCCCCGAGATCTGGGGCCGGGGACCAGTACTTCGGCTGCGACGCAGGCGCTTTCGCGAATCTTCGGGATCGCGTGGACCTCCGAGCTGTTGACCGTGACCGCGACCGACCCCTCCCCCGGGCCGGTGAGCGTGCAGCCCAATAGCGCGGTGGTGTGGGGTCCCGGAATCGCGGCGACGGATTCGCCACGTTCACTCATGGGTGACGAGTCCGCACAGGCCCCGGATCGCCGGGATCGCTCCGCGCCCGCGGTGCGCGCGGCCTCGCCCGCACCGGTTTCGGCGGTGGCGGTGGCCGATCTGGCGGGTGTGCAGGCGCAGGCGGCCAAGCTGACCGAATGGTTGAATCTGGCCCTCGATGAGCCGGAGCTGTTGAAAACCCTTGGGGCGACCTCACATTTGGGTGTGCTGATCACCGGCCCGGCGGGCGTCGGCAAGACGACGCTGGCCCGTGCGGTGGCGGGTACCCGGCGGCTGGTGGAGCTGGATGGTCCGTCGGTGGGCGCGACCGAGAGCGGCACCCGGCTGCGCGAGGTGAATATGGCTGTCTCCGATATCTGTTCGGGTGCGGGCGGGGTGCTGCTCATCACCGATATCGACGCCCTGCTGCCCGGGGTTGCTGAGCCGGTGGCGACGCTGATTCTCGATCAGTTGCGGGCGGCGGTGGCCGCTCCGGCGGTGGCATTGCTGGCGACGACCTCGCATCCGACCGAGGTGGATGCCCGGCTGCGCGCACCGGAGCTGTGCGATCGCGAGGTGACGCTGCCGCTGCCGACGGCGGCGGTGCGGGCGGCACTGCTGGAGCAGCTGTTGCGCAAAGCGCCAACCGATGGTCTGCGTTTGGATGAGATCGCCTCGCGCACACCAGGTTTCGTGGTGTCGGATCTGGCCGCACTGGTGCGCGAGGCGGCGCTGCGGGCGGCATCGCGATCGAGCCGGGAGCATTCGGAGCCCATGCTGCGGCAGCAGGACCTCATCGGGGCGCTGGAGGTGATCCGCCCGCTGTCGCGTTCGGGCACCGAGGAGTTGGCCATCGGCAGCCTCGGTCTCGACGATGTCGGCGATATGGTGGAGACCAAACAGGCGCTGACCGAGGCGGTGCTGTGGCCGCTGCGGCATCCGGATTCGTTCGCGCGACTCGGTATCGAACCGCCGCGTGGCGTACTGCTCTACGGTCCGCCGGGGTGTGGCAAGACATTCCTGGTGCGCGCGCTCGCCAGTACCGGGCAATTGAGTGTGCACACCGTCAAGGGCGCGGAGTTGATGGATAAATGGGTGGGCTCCTCCGAGCGCGCGGTGCGCGAATTGTTTCAGCGCGCACGCGATTCCGCGCCGTCGCTGATTTTCCTGGACGAGGTGGACGCGCTCGCGCCGCGGCGTGGGCAGAGTGGCGATTCGGGGGTGACCGATCGGGTGGTGGCCGCGCTGCTCACCGAACTCGACGGTGTGGAGCCGCTGCGCGATGTGGTGGTGGTCGGTGCGACCAATCGCCCGGAATTGATCGATCCGGCGTTGACCCGGCCGGGCCGGATGGAGCGGCTGGTTTTCGTGCCGCCGCCCGATGCGGCCGCGCGTGCGGAAATCCTGCGCACCGCGGCGAAATCGGTGCCGCTGGCGAAAGAGGTGGATCTCCGCAAACTCGCAAAGGATTTGGACGGATATTCGGCGGCCGATTGTGCGGCGCTGCTGCGGGAATCGGCGCTGTCGGCGATGCGCCGCGATGTGGACGCCGCCGATGTCACCGCGGCCGATGTCGCGGCCGCTCGAGCCGCTGTTCGGCCGTCGCTGGATCCGGTTCAGGTGGAGTCGTTGCGGTTGTTCGCGGCGCAGCGGGCGGCTTCGGGATAGCCGCCGGATGGTCGATGTCCAGCTAATAGAGACCAATCGGTTTGTTAACTGAATTCGCTCCGCGCCGAAATCAATTAGGCGAGTCGAACCGATCGGTACGGGTGAGCACGGTAATTTCACCCAGGTGAGGCCGTATCAGGTAGCGACCGAGACGATCACGGCACTGGTCGCGACGACGGTTGCTGGACTTTCACTAGCCATGCCGATCGATTTCGGCTGGACCTCCAATACCTCGGCGCTGCAATTGGATCTGCTGGCGTACTCACTACCGCGCGCGATTGCCGCGGGCGTACTGGTCGCCATGATCTCCGCAGTTCTCATCACCACGCTGGGCAGCATTGTCATCGCCTGGTCCACCGCACTCGGCGGGCTCATGGCATTGACGGTGAACCATATCTTCGGCCATCAGACCGAACCGTCCTCCGCACTCTCCACCTTGAATTTCATCGATTCCCTCGCGGGCGGGCTGGTATTGGGCGCACTCGGCGCGGCGGTGCTGCACCATCGACTCCCCGCCTACGGCTGGACGCTGGGCATCATCACCAGCGTGCTACTCGGTTCGGTCAGCCCCATGCCGCATCTGGGCGGTGTACTCAAGGACGGATCCGGTACCAGCGCCTGGGAATCCATGGAGATGCCACCGCTGTGGATGCTGGAGCTCGCGCTGGTGCTGGTGGCCATCGGCACGCTGAGCAATCGCAATCGCACACCGGCGGAGCGGCCCTCGATCGAACTGCCACTCGCGCCGATTCTGGCCGGTGTGGTGCTGGTGCTGGTGACCGTCGCCAGTGCGGAGTGGCTGGCGCGGCACGGCGACACCTTCGCGGGCATCGGGGTGGCGGTGGTGACCACGGTGGCGACCGCGCTCATCGCGGCCATGCTGCTGCCCGGTCGTGATGGTGAATTGGTGCTGGTGACAGTGGGTTTGAGTGCGGTGGGCTCGGCGGCGCTGGCGGCGGAGCTACCGGCCTGGACCATTCCGCTCGCGGTGGCGATCACGGTATTCGGCATGTGGTACGGCACCCGCCGGGGTGCGCCCATGACCTGTCTGGTGCTGATACTGCTGCTCGGCCTGTTCACCGCGATCACCGCGAACTCCGATCGCGCGATTCTGACGGTCGGCGGTACCGCGGCGCTGGCGTGGCTGGTCGGCTACGGATTGACCTCGGCGAACCCGCGTTTCGTGCCGAATCGGGTACTGGCCACCATGGTCATCTTCATTCCGTCGGCGGTGCTGGGTCTGCGCGACTATGTGGCGCGCGGGCACTACGCCATGCAGGACTCGAGCAAGGCCGTGGTGTGCACGGTGGTGTCGGAGGATACGTCCGCGCCCGGCTGGACGGCGAGCCTGATCGTCATCGGTTGTATCGGTGGCCTGTACGCCCTGCGGCGCAATCGCTCCGCGGCGACCGCACCCGGCGGCGATACCGGCGAGGCGGCGGCTCAGGCGTGAGCTGCCGCGCCGACCGCGGCGGGGGCGGGCGTGGTCGCGAACCAGGTGCGGTAGAAGGCGGTGGCATAGCCCGCCAGCAGTCCGAGAATCATGACTCCGGCCGGCACCGGGTTCTGGGCGATCTCGACCGAGAGGTACCGGTAGCCCAGTAGCAGCACCGCCACCAGCACGGCGCCGCCCGCGACGAGCTGGATCCGGGCCCGGTCCCAGCCGCGGGCCGGATCGCGCAGGCCGGATTCGATGGTCATGCACAGCACCGCGCCGACCACCAGATCCGCACCGTAGTGATAGCCGAATCCGAGGGTGGCCGAGAGGGTGGCGAGCAGCCAGAACGTACCGCCCCAGCGCAGCCAGGCCGGTGCGGGTGAACCGTCGGCATCGCGGCGCGAGTGGATGAAGATCGAGAGCGCCCACGCGGTGTGCAGTGAGGGCATGCAGTTGCGCGGTGCGATGGTGCCGAAGGGAATGGCCCCGGGCGAAAGGTCGATGGGCGGCACCACATTCGGCCAGTAGTTGCCGAGCGCGAAGCCGTGCCCGTCCGCGCCGTAGGCGAAGATGGGGCCGACCACCGGGAAGATCACGTAGAAGATCGGGCCGATCAGGCCGACGACCAGGAAGGTGCGCACCAGGTAGTGCCCGGGCCATACGCCGGTCCGGACCACATTGCGCAGCTGCCAGATGGTGACGATCATCGCGCCGACAGGCAGTTCGATATAGACCCAGTGCAGGATGAATTCGGCTACCGGACCGAGGGTTTCGAGCACCTGGCCCATGACCCAGGACGGATTGCCGAGCGCGCGGTCGACCAGCACGACGTGTTCGTCCAGCACCTGCGGCCCGGCCATCATGGTGATGACCAGCCACACCTCGGCGACTTTGCTCGAGAGTGTGAGCAGAATGCCGAGCGCCGCGGCGTGCAGGGCATTGCGCTTGTCCTTGCCCTCCCAGCCGAAGTTGGCGATCAACACGATGCCGGTGAGCACGATGACGGGGCCGTTACCCAGGGCGAGCGGTCCGCCACCGAGGGTGCGGATCACCTGGTACACCAGGTCGATGGCGGCCGCCGCGCCGACGGCGATGAATCGCCGCCGCCAATTCAGGCCGATGAGCGCGAGCCCGAGTCCGGCCCACGGCACGGTGACCGATTTCGGGGTGCCCGCGTAGTCGGCCCAGAGGCTCTCCAGGGGTCCGAGGAAGTGATTGTGCGCGGCGATCAACTGCAATCCGATGAGCAGCATCGGGACGGCGGTCAGCAACGCCGCGAGCTGCAGGCGCCGTGAGGGCAGCCAAAAGGTCCGGCGTGCTCCACCCACCACTTCGGAACGCGGACCGTCGAGCAACACCAAGCCATAGTAAACGTCGCATGAACGCGAGCTCCCGCGCCAGCTGAACATCGGGCGCGGGTCCGGCCGGGCGAGCCCCGGTCGCGGCCGGGTCACCCCTGGCCAGTGCGTACGCCGTTCAACTCGGCGTAACCGAAATCACACCTCGCGGAAATGGATGGGCTCGGCCGAGTTCTACTGTGCCAGTTCCCGTGTGGCCCTACTGGGCCAGTTCGGTGACGAGTGAATCGACGACGCTGACCAGATCACCCTGGTTGGCCGCGGCCACCCGCCGCTGCCGCTGATATGAGGCCCCGCGCTTGGGGATATCGGCGACCAGTGCGAGTTCGTTCTCGCAGCCCAGGCTCTTGGCGGTGGGCTCGAGGCGGTTCAGCAGGTCCATCAGATCATCGGTCACCAGGCGTTCATTGCTGGCGGCGTCGGTGATGATGATGGCGTCCAGCCCGTAGCGGGCGGCTCGCCATTTGTTCTCCTGGACATGCCAGGGCGGGATGGTCGGCAGGGTTTCGCCGGATTCGACACGGCGGTCCAGATCCACGATGAGACAGTGGATGAGCGCCACGATGGCGGAGAGTTCGGACCGGCTGGGGGTGCCGTCGCAGACGCGCACCTCGATGGTGCCCCATTTGGGTGCGGGCCGGATGTCCCAGTGCATGCCGCCGATCTGTTCGAACACACCGGTTTTCATCTGGTCGTGCGCGAAAGCCTCGAACTGCGTCCAGTTTTCGAATTGGAAGGGCAGTCCGGCGGTGGGCAGCTGCTGGAACATGAGGGCGCGGTTGCTGGCATAACCGGTGTCCACACCCGCCCACATGGGCGAGGAGCTCGAGAGCGCGAGCAGATGCGGATAGGACAGCAGCAGCGAGTTCAGGATCGGAAAGACCTTCTCCTGGTGGGAGATTCCGACGTGCACGTGCACGCCCCAGATCAGCATCTGCCGCCCCCACCACTGGGTGCGCTCGATCAATTCGTCGTAATGCGGACTGCGCGTGAGCTGTTGGGTCGACCACTGCGCGAACGGATGCGTCCCGGCGCAGAACAGATCGACGCCCAAGGGGTCCGCGGCACGGCGCACCGCGTCCATGGTGGCGTGCAGCTCGTCGACGACCTCGCCGACATTGTCATGCTTACCGGAGACGAGTTCGACGGTATTGCGCAGCAGCTCCTTGGTGATCTGCGGATGACCGTCCCAGGAGCGAAGATCACCGCAGGCCTCGAAAACCGCTGCGGCCGTATTGGAAAGGTCGCGCGTCGTCTTGTCGACGAGCGCGACCTCCCACTCCACGCCGAGCGTGGGCCGAGGCGAACTGTTGAAGTGGACCTTCGAAATGCCTGCCCCGGCCATGGTTCACCTATGGGTTATGCGACTACGCCGCAGGCGACACGAGCGCCCGCGTCGCCGGTCGCCAGCGTTTCGGCGTCCGGCCCGGCGGCGCCACCGGCCTGGGTGTAGCGACTCGGAATATTGCCGAAGTTGTCCGCACCCGCATGGATCATCAGGGCCTTGCCCTTGAGCTCGTCCAGGGTGACGGCGTCCGTGGTGGTGACCAGCTTGGCGGTGCCGTCCTGCTTGACCTCGAGGGAGGTGAGGTCACCGCTGGCCGGATGCGCGTTCTGATCACCGGACTGGAAGTGGCCACCGGCGGAGAGGAAATCGCCGGCCGCGCCACCGGTGGGAGCGACGGAATTCGGCTCACACTTGCCGATCTGGTGCACGTGCAGGCCGTGGAAGCCCGGCTTGAGGCCGTGCGCCTCGACCGTGACCTCGAGGTGGTTGCCGACCTTGCCGAAGGTGGCGGTGCCGACGGTCTGGCCGTTCGAATCCTTCAGCGTGGCGCTGACGGAGTCGGTCGGCGGGTTGGTGAGCCCACCGTGTTCGGTACCTGCCGGTGCGGGAGAGCTGGTGAAGACCGGCGGGGTCGTCCCCTTGACGTCGCTCGATTCCTGGCCGTTCGAGCAGCCTGCGATACCGAGGACCGCGACCGCGAGCACCGGGGTCACAGTCCACCAGGACGGGCGACGAGTTGTGGACGGGGCCATCGGGGAACTCCTTTACGAGTCCGAGTTTAAAGAAAGCTGCGTGGACATGATTACTACTCGGACAAGATGATGCCAGAGCCGTGACCCACTCCCCCGCAGGGGCTGGCCGGGTGTTCGGGAGCCCAGCGGTTGCCACTCACAAGCGGATCAGTTGCCCGTGACGATGACGATGACTCCGGGCGGGCTGTCGATGATTCCGGCGAATCGCGGCTCGGCACTGACGCCGAGCTGGGCGGCGATGGCCTGCGCCGCGGCCTTCTCCGAGGCCGAACTGCCGTAGTACACAGTGGTTTTCGGGATGACACCGGCGCCGTAGTTACCGGTCTCGGCGATATTCCAGCCGTCGGCGGTGAGATCGTTCGCGGTCTTGGCGGCCAGGCCCGCGACCATGCTGTTGTTGAGAACCCGTACGGGAACGGACTTGTCGACGCCGGCGGCGGCCGTGGTGGTCGGCGGCGGGGCGGTGGTGCTGGGCGGTGTGGTGGTCGCCGAGGCGGCGCTGCTCGGCGGCGAAGCGGCCACCACCGGCGGCGATGATGATGAAACCCCCGGCGCCGCAGTGGTACTCGCCACAGTTGTGGCGGATGTGCTGGACGCCTCGGCGTCGGAGGAGTCCGAGCTCGACAGCGACATCGCGCCGATTCCGGCGAAGACGATGGCCAGCGCGATCAACACCATGGCCAGCGCCCGCAGCGGCGGGCCGCCGGACGGCGAATTCGGAGTGCTCACGGCGTGGAGCCTAATCGCTGCGACGGGTCCGGGCGGTTCACACCTGGAATCCGAGACGGCGTGCGGCCCTGGTCTTCTGGCGGCTGGCACGCAGCCGGCGCAGGCGTTTCACCAGCATGGGGTCCGCGGCGAGGGCTTCGGGCCGGTCCACCACGGTATTGAGGACCTGGTAGTAGCGGGTGGCCGAGAGATCGAACAGCTCCCGGATGGCTTCTTCCTTCGCACCGGCGTACTTCCACCATTTGCGCTCGAAATCGAGAATGTCGAGTTCACGTCGCGAGAGGCCGTGTGCGCCATCGGCGTCCGGTGCGGTGATGTCGGCCGCGATATCCGCGCTCACGGAAGGGCCGTCCCCGCTTGCGGAAATGTTCCGGGCCGCTGCGCTGTCCATAGTGCTCCCTCGCCGAGTGGTCACCAGACGAATATGGTGCTGTGTCCGCCGCCCATTCAACCACGCGGCGCAGACATCGCGGCGCGTACCGTTCGGCGTGTTTTGGCAAACAAACCCCGGCGTGTCTCTGTTAATGGCCTCCGCTTCGCTGTGTCTATTTGCCTCCGCTGCGCTCCGGCGGTTCGTGGCCCTGTAACCCCGGATCTTCCCTCCTCCGCTCCTCCGCTGCGCTCCCCCGCTCCGTCAGTCCAGATCCGGGGGCGGGCCACGAACTTGCAGGTCTGGGCTCGCGGCGGGTGCCGCGAGGATGCCCAGTAGGCTTTGTGGCATGGCTATTCTCCCGATCGTCATCGTCGGCGACCCGGTTCTGCACAACCCGACCGAGAAGGTCACGCAGACACCCGAGGAACTGGCCGAGTTGATCGCGGACATGTACGAAACCCTGGACGCCGCGCACGGTGTCGGTTTGGCCGCCAATCAGGTCGGCGTACCGCTGCGACTGTTCGTCTACGACTGCCCCGACGAGGGGCCCGACGGCACCGTGGTGCGGCGTCGCGGTGCGGTGATCAATCCGGTGCTGGAGACCTCCGAGATTCCCGAGACCATGCCCGATCCCGATGACGACGAGGAGGGCTGCCTCTCGGTTCCGGGTGAGCAGTTCCCCACCGGGCGCGCGGAGTGGGCGAAGGTCACCGGCACCGATGAGCACGGCGCACCGGTCGAACTCGAGGGCGAGGGCTTCTTCGCCCGCATGCTCCAGCACGAGACCGGACATCTGGACGGCTTCCTCTACGTGGATGTGCTGATGGGCCGCTACGCCCGCGGCGCCAAGAAGGCCATCAAGCGAAATGGCTGGGGCACACCCGGTTTGAGCTGGATTCCGGGCACCGTCCCGGATCCGTTCGGGCATGACGACTGACCCCCGTTCACCCGACTCCGCACTACCGCCCCTCGGCCGGAGGGTGGTGGTGCGCTATCGCCTGCCCGAGGGTTATCCACAACCGCTCACCGATGTGATCGGCGAAGTCACCGCGACCGATCCGCTGACCGTCCGCACCGGCGACGGTCAGGTGGTCTCGGTGGCGTGGGATCGGGTGGTGGCGTGGAAGGAATTGGGCCCCAGGCCCATTCGCACCAGTGAGATCCGCGCCCTGGAGGCCGCGGCGGCCGACGGTTGGCCCGGCACCCAGCGCGCCTGGATCGACGGCTGGTTGCTCCGTGCCGGTGACGGATACACCGGGCGCGCGAATTCCGCTGTGCCATTGGGCGGTTCGGATGGACCGGCGCTGACCTCCACCGATACCGTGCACAAGATCGGCGAATGGTACACCGCGCGTGGGCTTCCGCTGCAATTGCTGCTGCCGGATCGACTGGCCCTGGTGCCCGCGGGCTGGCGCACCTGGAGTGAGACCCAGGTGCTGGCGGTCGATATCGCGACCATGGTGCTGCCGCCCGGACCCTCGATGGTGCGGATCACCGGCGAACCGGACGGGGCGTGGCTGTCCATGCACCGGCATCGCGGCGGTGATACCGAGATCGGCTCGACGCCGACCGTGCAGGTGCTCACCGCGGTACGGGACGGCGAATTGGGTTTCGCCACACTCGGTTTGCCCGCACCCCTGGCCATCGGCCGGGCGGCGGTCACCACCGCGCCGGATGGGCGGCGCTGGGTGGGGCTCACCTGTATCGCGGTGGCGGCCGAGCATCGCAGGCACGGACTCGGCGCGCTGGTCTGCGCGGAATTGATCCGCTGGGGGCAGACACGCGGCGCGACACACGCCTATGTTCAGGTGGAGGCCGGTAATGAACCGGCGCTGGCGCTGTATCGGGAGCTCGGCTTCATCGATCATCACCGGTACCGGTACGCCGCGCCCTGATCCGCCCCGGATCTTCCGAAAGTCCATATTTCCGAAAGGCTTTGCTGTGCGTCTCGCGACCTGGAATGTGAATTCGATTCGCTCCCGGCAGGATCGGGTGCTGGCCTGGCTGGATCGGTCGGATATCGATGTGCTGGCCATGCAGGAAACCAAGTGCAAGGACGAGCAGTTCCCGTTCGAGGCCTTCGAGGCCGCCGGGTACGAGGTCGCGCATTTCGGGTTCAGCCAGTGGAACGGGGTGGCCATCGCCTCGCGGATCGGACTCGATGATGTGGAGATCGGCTTCCCCGATCAGCCCGGCTTCGACAAGGACGCGGGCGAATCACTGCTGAGTACACCGGTGGTCGAGGCGCGGGCCATCGGCGCGACCTGCGGTGGCGTGCGGGTGTGGAGTCTGTACGTGCCCAATGGTCGCGCGCTCGACGATCCGCACTACACCTACAAGCTGGAATGGCTTGCGGCGCTGCGTAATGCGGGCAGCAAATGGCTGAGTGAGGATCCGAACGCGCAGGTCGCCCTGGTCGGAGACTGGAATATCGCGCCCACCGACGCCGATGTGTGGTCACCGGAGTTCTTCGAGGGTAAGACGCACACGTCGGAGCCCGAGCGCGATGCCTTCGAGGCCATGACAGAGGCGGGGTTCACCGATGTGATGCGGCCGTTCCACCCCGGTCCGGGCGTCTACACCTACTGGGACTACACCCAGCTGCGCTTCCCCCGCAAGGAGGGCATGCGCATCGACTTCATTCTGGGCTCGCCCGATCTCTCCGCGCGCGTCACCGAGTCGAATGTGGACCGCGAGGAGCGAAAGGGTAAGGGCGCCAGCGATCATGCGCCTGTCGTCGCGGTCCTCGCGGACTAGCTCCGGCTACGCCGGGCGGGTCTTGATGGCATCCCGGGAGATGAAGACGTCATAGCTGCCGCCGGTGGCTATGACGGCATTGCCGTAGGCCGAGCGCACGAACGGTTTGGTGTACCAGGACTGGTCCTTCATATCCTTGAAGAAGTCGCCGTCGCCGTCGTTGAGGAAGATCTGGTTCTGCTTGGTGGCGATACCGTCCAGGCGCTGACCGTAGAGCCGGGTCACCTTGTAGCCGGAGTTGAAGCCGAGCGCGTTCACCCACGGTTCCAGCTCGACGATATTGGCCTGCAACACCCACATATCGCCCTCGACTTGGTATTTCAGATGCTGTTCGTCGTGGTCTTTGTCGCCGTAGAGGGTCAGGTCGACATCCATCAGGTGCTCCTGCCCGGAGACGGGCGTGGTCACGATGTGCGCCGCCTTGATCTCACCGGTGAGACCGAGGAACGTCTGTAGCAGTGTGGTGATCCAAAGGATCACCACCGCAACGAGAATCAGCGAGATGGCACCCGCGCCCCGCCCGGCGATGACTTTGAAGCCCACCTTGCGTGCCTTGAACAGCGCGGTTACGAGTAGAGCGATCGCACCGATCGCGAGCACGGCAATCAGGATCTGAATCCAGCCGAAGGACACCGGGAAGACCATGCCGTAGTTGTACCCGGTTATACCGACACATCACAGCAGGTCATAAATGAAAAATGCGTGTCATGTCGGCGCGTCACCAGACACGCCGAGCTGACACGCTTCTCGCGCCACACTCATAGCCCGGCCCCCGCACTCGAGCGCGGGGGCCGGGAGATCACAGCGGGGTCAGAAGGCGGACTCGTCCAGCTTCATGATGTCGTTGTCGATGTTCTCCACGACGGCACGCACGCCGGTGATGAGCGGCAGCTTGTTCTTGGCGAAGAACGACGCCACGGCGACCTTGCCCGTGTAGAAGTTCTTGTCCTTCTCCGCCGCTCCGGCGTCGAGCGCCGCCTGCGCGATGGCGGCCTGCTCCAGCAACCGCCAGCCGATGACGAGATCGCCTACGGCGTACAGGAATCGGACCGATCCGAGGCCGACCTTGTACAGCTCCTCCGGGTTCTGCTGCGCGGCCATCAGGTAGCCGGTCAGCGCCGCCGCCATACCCTGCACATCGGCCAGCGCCGTGCCGAGCAGTCCGCGCTCGATCTTGAACTGGTCCGGCCCGCTGTCGACGTACTTCTGGATGAGCCCGGCGACATGCGCCAGCGCCACACCCTTGTCGCGAATGATCTTGCGGAAGAAGAAGTCCTGCGCCTGGATGGCGGTGGTGCCCTCGTACAGCGAGTCGATCTTGCAGTCGCGGATGTACTGCTCGATCGGGTAGTCCTGCAGGTAGCCCGAGCCACCGAGGGTCTGCAGCGATTCGGTGAGCGATTCGTAGGCGCGATCGGAACCGCAGCCCTTGACGACCGGCAGCAGCAGATCGTTGACGCGCTCGGCCAGTTCGGCGTCGATACCGTAATTGGCCTGTGCCACATCGGCGTTCTGGTAGGAGGCGCAGTACATGTACAGCGCGCGCAGGCCCTCGGCGTAGGCCTTCTGGGTGGCCAGCGAGCGGCGCACATCCGGGTGGTGGGTGATGGTGACGCGCGGCGCGGCCTTATCGGTCATCTGCGTCAGGTCCGCACCCTGGACGCGCTGCTTGGCGTACTCGAGGGCGTTCAGGTAGCCGGTGGAGAGCGCACCGCATGCCTTGGTGCCCACCATCATTCGCGCGTTCTCGATGACCTTGAACATCTGCGCGATGCCATTGTGCTTATCGCCGACCAGGTAGCCGACGGCCGGGATATCGCCGCCGAAGGTGATCTCACAGGTGGGCGAGGACTTGATGCCCATCTTGTGCTCGACACCGGTGACCAGCGCGCCGTTCTTCTCGCCGATGGCCATGGTCTCGGGGTCGAAGTGGAAGCGCGGCACGATGAACAGCGACAGGCCCTTGGTGCCCGGTCCGGCGCCCTCGGGGCGGGCCAGCACCAGGTGGAAGATGTTCTCGGCGGTATCGCCGACGTCGCCGCCGGAGATGAAGCGCTTCACGCCTTCGATATGCCAGGTGCCGTCGGGCTGTGCGACGGCCTTGGTGCGGCCCATACCGACATCGGAACCCGCATCGGGCTCGGTGAGCACCATGGTGCCGCCCCAGCGGTTCTCCCAGGCGTACGCACCCCAGCGCTTCTGCTGTTCGTTGCCCTCTTCGAAGATGACCTTGTGCATGAGCGGGCCCATATTGAAGAAGCTGGCCGAGTTGTTGGCGGCCACGATCATCTCCTGGATGCCCCATACGAGGGCGTTCGGCGCGTACACGCCGCCCATCTCCTCGGGCATGCCCAGACCGGAGTAGCCGGCCTCGTTCACCGCGGCGACGGTCTTGCGCAGCAGCTCAGGCACGATGATGGTGTGGTTCGCGGCGTCGAATTCGACCGGCGTGCGGTCACCCTCGACGAAGGATTCGGCGATGGGCCCCTCGGCGAGGCGCACCACCTCGGTGAGCATGTCACGGACGGTCTCGCTGTCGAGATCGCCGTAGGCGCCCTGATCGAGCAGCGCCCCGATTCCCAGCACTTCGAACAAGTTGAACTCGATATCTCGTAGGTTCGCCTTGTAGTGGGACACGGGAATGGCCTCCTCGCCTAGGTCTTCTGGATCAGAGCGAAGTTTGCCGTACGGCCGTCCGGCTACGCCACCGTAGGCTGTGAATATTTGCCTTCGCTTCGCTCCGGCGGGTTCGCGGCCCCCTCAGCCCCATTTCTTCCCTCCCTCCGCTCCTCCGCTGCGCTCCCCCGCTCCACTCGGTCCAGAAACGGGGCGGGCCGCGAACTTGGATGTCACAACATTGTGGGGTGGGTCACAAACCTGAGGTAATCATGCACCTCGCCGGGCAGCGTGGCCGTAGCGGGTGCGCGCTTGCTGTGGAGTAACTGTCATCGGGTTCGCGGGGACGCCCGCGCGCAGATGTTCCCGCAGCAGGCGGCCCGTCATCGGGCCGATGAAATTCTTCGCGACCCGATATTCCAGCCGTTCATTGCTCAGCGCCGTCATGGCCGCGCGCACGGCGGGCGGATAGACGGCGTCGAGCAGACCGGGCTGATCGAATCCGCCGGTGCGGCGCATCCATTCGGGCAGGGAGGCGATGGCGGCGTCGAAGGCCGCGCGGCCGGTGTGCAGCACATCGGCCGCGGCCACCGGGTATTTGTCGAGTTCGACGACATCGGCGCGGGGCCTTGTCGATCTTCGGATAGGCGCGGCATTTGGAGAGATGTACAGAATTCCTGTACGTACAGATATTCTGTACAGTGGAATCATGAAGCAGATCACGTACACCGAAGCACGAGCAACCCTCGCGACCGTCCTGGATACTGTCGTGGACGATGTGGAAGAAGTCGTGGTGACTCGCGCCGGACGCGAACCTGTCGTAGTCGTGTCCCTACGCGAATACGAAGCATTGAAGGAAACCGCGTACCTATTGGGCAACCCCGCCAACGCCCGCCACCTTGCGCGGGGCTTGGAGCAGTGGGAAGCGGGCGGATTCACTCCCCGCGAACCACTTCCGGTGCCGGACGACGAAGCCGAGACCGCATGAAACTCGACTTCGCTGACGAGGCATGGACGGACTACGCGTGGACCGTCGCCAACGACCGACCGTCCGCCCGCAAAATCAACCGCCTCCTCGATGACATCACCGCGAACGGCGAAGCCGAAGGGATAGGGAAGCCGGAACCATTGCGACACAACCTGTCCGGGTGGTGGTCAAGGCGCATCACCCAAGAACACCGACTTGTGTATCGGGTAGCCGACGGCGTGATACACATCCTCTCCTGCCGACACCACTACGAATGAACCGAAACACCCCCAAGGGCGGGGCCGGTGGCGCTCAGCAGCCGTCGGGCCTCCGCGTCGAACTCCGCGAATTCCTGTTCTTTCGGTTGCGCAGCTCACTTCCTTCGTTGACGTGAAATTATCATTCACCAATGTAGGAAATGATCTCCCGATCGCCGCAGAGCACGAAGTTCACATACCGGCCACCGCCCGCGACCAGCCGTTCCACTCCCCGCACACGCTGCTATGGTCGGTGCCCATGGGCACCGAATCGGCTGTACGACCCCGCCAGCGCGCGCGGCATCTCGGGCCCGAACGCCGCCGCCCCCAGGTACTCGACACCGCTCTGCAGATCGCCGCCGACGACGGCGTCGCGGCGGTCACCATCGCCGCGGTCGCCGACCGGATGAAGGTCACCCGCCCGGTCGTCTACGCCTGCTTCGCCGATCGCGTGGAGCTCATCGAGGCCCTGCTACGCCGCGAGGAGGACCTCATGCTGGCGGGGGTGATGGCGGCCCTGCCGCGCCGCCGCGTCGAGGCCGATGAGGCCGTCTTCGTGGAGGGCTTCCGCGCCCTGCTGCACACCGCCACCGCGCGACCCGATGCCTGGCGACTGCTCTACGGCAATCCCGATCCGGCCGTGGCGAGTTCGTTCGGGCGGGGCCGGGAGCTCGCGGTGGAGCGCTGCACCCGGCGGCTGCGGCCCACACTCAAGGCGTGGGGGACCGAAGACGCGGAGCGCAAACTCTCGGCACTGGTGGAATTGTGGGTCTCCGCGGGCGAGGGTGCGGTGCGAACACTGCTGACCGAACCGGGTGACTGGACCCCGGACACGCTCGGCGAATTCGTCGGCGCGGCGGTGTATCGAGCGCTCAGGAACGCCTGAGCAATTCCGCGGCCGCACCGGCAATCCGGTGGCTACGATGGACAACGGACCATCAGTCAGCGGGAGGCGGGCGATGACGTTCTATCGACAGGTGGGTGATGTGCCGCCGAAGCGGCATACCCAGCACCGGGACACCGAAGGCAAGCTCTACTACGAGGAGCTGATGGGAGAAGAGGGCTTCTCCGGCGACTCCTCGTTGCTCTATCACCGCGGATTACCGCCCGCCATAGTGGATTCCAGCGTGTGGGTACTGCCGGAGCAACGCACCTATCCGAATCATCCACTGCGACACCGGCATTTGAAGTTGCATGAACTGTTCCCCGAGGGCAAGCCCGAGCTCACCGATATGGTGAACGGACGGCGACTACTGCTGGGCAATGCCGATGTGCGCATCTCCTATGTGGCGGCACTGCGCGAATCACCGCTGTATCGCAATGCCATCGGCGATGAACTCGTCTATATCGAATCCGGCGGCGGGGTCGTCGAGACGGTCTTCGGGACGCTGCGCGTCCATCAGGGGCATCAGGTGCTGCTGCCGCGCGCCACCACGCATCGCTGGCTGCCGGACGGACCGGAACCCTTGCGCGCCTATATAATCGAGGGCACGGGGCATATCGCGCCGCCCAAGCGGTACCTGTCCAAATACGGGCAGCTGCTGGAGCATTCGCCCTACTGTGAGCGCGATCTGCACGGTCCGGCCGAACCGTTCCAGGCCACCGGCACCGATGTGGAGGTGCTGGTCAAGCATCGTCCGGCCGGTGAAATCGTCGGCACCAGCATGGTTTACGCCTCGCATCCCTTCGATGTGGTGGGGTGGGACGGCTGCCTGTACCCGTTCGCCTTCGATATCGCCGACTTCGAGCCGATCACCGGGCGGGTGCATCAGCCGCCGCCGGCGCATCAGGCGTTCGAGGGCAATAACTTCGTGGTCTGCGATTTCGTCCCGCGCAAGGTGGACTATCACCCGCTGTCGATTCCGGTGCCCTACTACCACTCCAATGTGGACTCCGACGAGATCATGTTCTACTGCGGCGGAAACTACGAGGCGCGCAAGGGATCCGGGATCGGACAGGGTTCGGTGTCGGTGCATCCGGGCGGGTACGCGCACGGCCCGCAGCCGGGAGCGTACGAGCGCAGTATCGGCCTGGAGTTCTTCGACGAATTGGCCGTCATGGTCGATACCTTCCATCCCCTGCAATTGGGTGAGGCCGCACTGGCCTGTGAGGACCCCGGATACGCCTGGACCTGGTCGGGACGCGGACCGTCGGAATGGATTTGAAAGGGTGGATATGAGCAGTCGAGTGCGGATCGAAGTCCCCGAGGGCTCCGGATTCGGCCCGGCACATCTACCGTATTGCGTATTCCGTCCGCTCGGCGAGGAGCCGCGGGTGGGCGCGCGACTGGGTGATGATCTCATCGATCTGGCGGTGGCCCTGGATGATCCGATGTTCGCGCAGCCCAGCCTGAACGCCTTCATGACACAGGGCCCGCAGTGCTGGCGTGAGGTGCGTGAGCTGGTGCGCACCGCCGCGGAGGCCGAATTGCCCGCCGCCGCGGTACATTCGGTCGCCTCGGTGCAGCTGGATCTGCCGGTCGGGATCGGCGACTATGTGGACTTCTACGCCAGCATCGACCATGCCACCGCCATGGGCCGCATCTTCCGGCCCGATGGTGAAGCGCTGCTGCCGAATTGGCGGTATCTACCGGTCGGCTATCACGGGCGCGCGGGCACCGTGGTGGTCTCCGGCACCGAAATCATCCGCCCCGAAGGTCAGCGCCGAACCGATTCCGGTGCACCGGATTTCGGTCCGAGCCGCCGTCTGGATATCGAGGCCGAGCTGGGCTTCCTGGTCGGCGCGGGTTCACCGCTGGGTACGCCCATCCGGACCGACGCCTTCGACGAGCACGTCTTCGGAGTGGCCCTGGTCAATGACTGGTCGGCGCGCGATATCCAAGGTTGGGAGGCGCAACCCCTCGGACCGTTCCTCGGCAAGTCCTTCGCAACCACGCTGTCGGCGTGGGTGACGCCATTGGAAGCCTTGGCGGATGCCCGGATTCCGCTGCCGGAACAGGATCCCGAACCACTCCCCTATCTGTGTGCGAAGGAGCCCTGGGGTCTGGATATCGAGCTGGAGGTGCGCTGGAACGGTCAGCGGGTCTCCACGCCGCCCTTCCGCCGGATGTACTGGTCCCCCGCGCAGATGCTCGCCCATATGACCGCCAATGGCGCCTCCACCCGCACCGGCGATCTCTTCGCCTCGGGCACCATCTCCGGCCCGGAACGGCATGAGCGTGGCTCGTTCATGGAATTGAGCTGGGGCGGAACCGAACCCATCACCCTGGACGGGGTGCAGCGCACCTTCCTGGAGAACGGCGACGAGGTGGTCATCACCGCCACCGCGCCCGCCATCGGGGGCGGACGTTTGAGCCTGGGCGAGGTCCGGGGCCGGGTCGCGGGCTGAGTTCACCGGGCCGGCCCGAAGGCCATATCGCTGATCGATAGCCGACCGATATGGTCATGACCATGGTCACTGTCCATCGCGGCGGCGAGATCGGGAACGCTACCGTTCCGAGGTCTGAGACCTCGGAGGATGCGCGTCAATGTTGACCACTCTTGCCCGGTTCGCCATGTCGCGGCCCCGCGCCGTCCTGGTGGCCGCCCTGTTGCTGATGATTGTGTGCGGTGGCTTCGGCGCCACCGCGAAATCACATATGGTCGGCGGCGGCTACCTCACGCCCGAACTGGAGTCGGTGCAGGCCAATGACTTCATCGACGCGCACTTTCCGGGCGGCAATCCGAACTTCATCGTCATGGTCAGCTCCGACGAGGGGGTGAACGGTCCACGGACGCGGGCCGAGGCACAGCGCATTACCGATCTGCTGAGCCACGACCCGGATGTGACGGGTGTGCAGTCATATTGGACGAGCGCCGCCGCACGGCCCGATCTCGCGACCGCGCTGCGCAGCCAGGACGGCAAGCGCGGACTCATCATGGCCACGGTCACCGGTACCGATACCGAAGTGCAGAACCGGGCGGTCAAGCTCAGCGAGCGGCTCAATGGTGATCGCGACGGGGTGCGGGTGCGGGTCGGCGGAATGGCGGGCACCTTCGCCGATATCAACCATCAGGTCGAGAAGGATCTGATTCTGGCCGAATCCATCGCGGTGCCGGTCTCCGGAGTGCTGCTGGTCCTGGTCTTCGGCAGTGTGATCGCGGCCGGACTGCCACTTGTGGTGGGGCTCTTCGCGATTGCCGCCACCCTGGGAATTCTGCGGTTGATGACGACCTTCATGGAGGTGTCGATCTTCGCGCTCAATATGACCAGCGCGCTGGGGCTGGCCCTGGCCATCGACTACAGCCTGTTCATTGTCAGCCGGTATCGCGAGGAACTCGGCAATGGCCTGGACACCCGCGCCGCCATTGCCCGTTCGATCCAAACCGCCGGGCGCACAGTCGTATTCTCCGGTCTGACGGTGGCGCTGGCCTTGGCCGCGCTGGCGGTGTTCCCGCAGCCGTTCTTCAAATCCTTCGCCTACGCGGGTGTCGCGGTGGTGGCGGCCGCGGTGGGCGCCTCACTACTGCTGCTGCCCGCCGCGCTGATCCTGCTCGGCGATCGGGTGAACGCGTGGGATCTGCGTAAACCGCTGCGCCGCATACTGGGTCGCGGTGAGCCGAAGCCGGTGCCGCCGGAGCAGAGCGGCTGGTACCGCTGGGTCACCACGGTGATGCGGTGGCCGCTGCCGTTCGCACTGGTCACCACCGCCATCCTGCTGCTGCTCGGATCCCCGTTCCTGTCAGCGCATTTCGGCACGCCGGACGATCGCATGATCGGCACCTTCGCCTCCAGTCGACAGGTCGGCGACGCGCTGCGGCAGGACTTCACCGCCAATATGGCTTCGAGTGCGGTGGTGGTGCTGCCCGGATTCCATGGCGCGCCCAATGAGATCGGCGGGTACGCGGCCGCGCTGTCGCAGGTGCCGGGCATTCCGGCGGTCATGTCCGGTGACGGCGTCTTCGTGAAGGGCGCGAAGATGGCTCCCGGTATCGCGCAGATGACCGGACCGGACGGGGCGTACCTCTCGGTGGGCACCAAGGAGGCACCGTTCACCGATGCGGGCAAGGAGCAGTTGGCGCAATTGCGTGCGGTGCCCGCGCCCGGCCCGGTGCTGTTCGGCGGTGCGGCTGCGCTCAATGAGGACACCATGGATTCGGTTCTCACCCGGCTTCCGCTGGCGGCCGGGCTGATCGCGGTCATCACACTGGTGCTGCTGTTCCTGTTCACCGGCAGTGTGGTGTTGCCGGTGAAGGCGCTCATTCTGAATGTGCTGTCGTTGACCGCGACCTTCGGCGCGATGATCTGGATGTTCCAGAACGGGCATCTGGCGGGCGTATTGGGTTTCACCCCGACCGGCAGCGTCGATATCTTCATGCCGATCCTGATGTTCTGCCTGGCCTTCGGCATGTCGATGGATTACGAGGTCTTCCTGCTCTCACGGATTCGCGAGGAGTGGCTGGCCTCGGACCGCAGCCCGGCGGCGAATACCCGATCGGTGGCGCTGGGTGTGGCGCGTACCGGCCGAATCTTCACCGCCGCAGCGGGTTTGATGGCGGTGGTACTGCTCGCGGTGGCCACCTCGCATGTGACGGCCATGAAATTGTTCGGCATCGGCTTGGCGCTGGCGGTCATCGCCGATGCCACCATCATTCGCGGTCTGCTCGCGCCCGCGCTCATGCGCCTGATGAGCACCGGGAACTGGTGGGCACCCAAACCCCTTGCCGCACTGCATAAGCGGATCGGCCTGGAGGAAGAGCCCGCCGCCGAGAAAGACTCCGTGCTCACCCACTGAGTAGGTAGATCCCGGCCAAAAGCACGCCGGGATGACGAGGCGGGCTACGAGTGTGCCCGCCGACCGACGTCGACGACGGTGACGAATCGGGTGAGGTCCGAAGCGAGAGTTTCGACGGTATCGGGATCGCCGCCGTCGTCGTGATGGTGCAGCCAGTCGGCGATGAGTTCGAACATGCCGCCGATGGTCGCCAGGCATAGGGCCAGGCCCTGCCGGTCGGTGAGCGAATCATCCACCGGCCATTGCCGATTGAGGAAATCCGCGGCCCAGCGCCGATTGCTGCGGCGTTTGGCCTCCACCGCGGGTGAGATACCGCCCGCCTCGCCGAAGGTGACCTTGGCCAGCCGGGGGTCGTCGGCGATGGCGTGTACGAACGCGGCGACGAGTACGGGCATGCGCTGCGCCCAGTCCTGGTCGGCGGTTTCCGCGGCGACCTCCGCCACCCGCTGCTGGATCTGTGCGGTGATCTGTTCCAGCAGTGCGGAGTAGCAGGCCTCCTTGCTGTCGAAGTGATCGTAGAAGCCTTTGGTGCCGACATAGGCCCCTTGGCAGATCTGCTCGATCGAGGTGCCCGAATAGCTTTGCCGGGCAAAGAGTTCGGTGGCGGCGGCGAGCAGTTGCCGGCGACGCTGCGCGCTGCGCTCGTCCGCGTCGAGGCCGCGGATCCGACGCCGCGCGGGGGTCCGGTCTGGCGCCGCGGCTGGTTTGCTGCGGGTCATGCCAATACATTAGCCGCAGGCGTTTCAGAAAGGCATCTTGTTGGTAACTCGGCATCGTGTTGTAATCGTCGTCACGTCGATGCGAAGGGAACGGACGTGGCTATCAATGGGGATCGCCGACGACGGGGGTGGCGGCGGTTTACCGCGGCCGCGCTCACGACGGCAATGACGGCATCGGTCGCGATGCTGCTGGGCGGCGCGGGTGCGGCACCGGCCGGCGCGGCGCCGGAACCGCTGAATGTGGATCAGTTCTACAGTGCGCCAGCGGGTTTCGAGTCCACCGTGCCGGGGACGATACTGCGGTCACGGGAAGTGCAGCTGGCGGTGCTGACCGTATTGCCGGTGCATGTGCGTTCATGGCAGTTGCTGTATCGCACCACCGACCTGTTCGGGCAGCCCACGGTCGCGGCCACGACGGTCGCTATTCCGCAGGGGGCCAATACTTCTCACGGTCGGCCGCTGGTTTCGCACCAGTTCTTCTACGACAGCACCGCACCGAATTGCGCACCGTCGTATGTGTTACAGCAGGGTGGTGGACTGCCCGCGCTGGAGGGCATTCACTCCACGGTCGAGTACATGGAGCTGGCGGCGTCCATCAGTCAGGGCTATGCGGTGAATGTCCCTGACTACGAAGGGCTTTACGGGCATCTCGCCGTCGCGAAGGAACCCGGGTACATGATTCTCGACAGCGTGCGCGCGGCCGAGAGCTTCGAACCGCTGGGCCTCCCTGCGTGTCAGGGTGAGGTGAGTCCACCGGCTCGGAGCCAATCGGGTAGATGCAGGGCGAGAGACGGATCGATATTTCATGACCAGGACAAGCACCACGGTGGCCGAAGGCCACAATGGGCGGATGGGTTCTCGAGGGCCGCGTGGTGACGAGCCGAAGCGGCGGCGTGCGTTCAGCGCGGCGGACAAGTTGGCGTATCTGCAGGCCTACGAGCAGGCGATCGAACACGGCGACGGTGGCGGGTATCTGCGGCGAGAAGGGCTGTATTCCTCGCAGATCAGCGAGTGGCGCAAGCAACGCGACGCGGGAGTCCTGTCCGGGAAGAAGCCGGGCGAGAAGGTCGGCAAACTCACCGCCGAGCAAGCCGAAATCGCTCGCCTGACAGCGGAATTGGCGCGTGCGAACAAACGCCTCGTTACCACCGAGGCCGCCCTGGACATCATGGGAAAAGCACACGCTCTCTTGGAATCTCTCTCCGAGAGAGCGGATTCGCAAGAGAAGCGCAGACAGCGCTGACCACCGCGTACACGTCGTTGACCGAGGTCGGAGCCGGAACTCGGCGTGCGGCGGTGTTGACCGGGCTGGTGCGTTCCACCGCGATCCGCCGCCGCAACGCGGCCGCGGGACCGAGTTCGGTTTTTCGGCAACCGGTTTCGGATCCGGTGAACAAGCTCTCCGAGTTCGAGCGCCGCAAGATCTTGGAGGTGCTGGGCAGTCCCGGGTTCGTCGATCTGGCGCCGTTGCAGGTCTTCGCTCAGCTCCTGGACGAGGGCACCTACCTGTGTTCGGTGTCCACGATGTATCGGGTGTTGCGGGAAAACAAGCAGGTCAAGGAGCGTCGAAGGTTGGCGCGCCATCCGAGCAAGGTGTGTCCGGAGTTGGTCGCCACCGCACCGAGGCAGGTGTATTCGTGGGACATCACCAAGCTCGCGGGCCCGGTCAAGGGACAATATTTCGATGCCTACGTGATGATCGACATCTACTCCCGCTATATCGTCGGGGTCCATGTCCACAATCATGAATCCGGTGTTCTGGCAACAGAATTGATGAAGGAGATCTTCGGAGTCCACGGGATCCCGCAGGTCGTGCACGCCGATCGGGGCACCTCGATGACCAGCAAAACCGTCGCCGCTCTACTGGCCGATCTCGAGGTCACCCGCTCGCATTCACGACCGCGGGTGTCCAATGACAACCCCTACTCCGAAGCACTGTTCAAGACCCTGAAATACGGGCCGGAGTTCCCCGAACGCTTCGGATCACTCACCACCGCAAGAGGATTCATGGATTCCTTCGCCGACTGGTACAACCACGAACACCGCCACACCGGCATCGGCCTACACACCCCCGCCGACGTCCACTACGGGCTGGCCACCGACAAGGCCGCCGAACGGGCAGCCGTGCTCGCCCAGGCCCGCGCGCGGCACCCACACCGCTTCGGCACCACAACGACACCGAAGATCCTCGACCTACCCGACACCGCCTGGATCAACCGACCAACCCAAGACACCACCCAGGAGACCGACACGACAGCCGCTTAACACCCGCTGGACTCATCCACCTTGAAAAATTCCGCCTGGACGGCGTCGATACCCCTGTCGCACTGTGGGGTTACTCCGGCGGCGGCATGGGCAGCGGCTGGGCGGCGGAGATGCAACCGAGTTACGCACCCGAGCTGAATGTCAAGGGCATCGCCATGGGCGCGCCCGTCTCCGACGTGGAATCGCTACTGCACGTGAATGGTTCGATGTTCGCGAGCCTGATCGGCGTCGGCATCTCATCGCTGCGCAATGCCTATCCGAAGTTCGCGGACGCGGTCGACCGGTATATGACACCCGAGGGCAGGGCGATCATGGATCGCACCGCGAATCAGTGTCTGGTGCGCAATGTGCTGAATCTGATGTTCACCGACTATCAGCGGATGCTGACCATTCCGATCGCCGACTTCCTGGCACTGCCGGAGGTGAAGGAGGTCTTCGATTCGACTGTGCTGGGCGACAATCCGCCCACTGCGCCGATGATGGTCTACCAGGGCGTCTATGACGAGGCGGTGCCCTGGTACACCAACGATCGCATGGTCCAGCGCTGGTGCGACGGCGGAACCGCGGTCTACTACAAGCGCGATCACCTCAGCGAACACCTCACGCTGACCACGCTCGGCATGGCCGACGCCTTCAATTGGATCAAGTCCCGGCTCGCCCCCGGCGCGGCCGATCCGGTGGACTGCCGCACCGACAATGTGATCACCATGCTCGGCAATCTGGACGCGCTCGCCACCCAGACCGAGATCGGCCTGAACGCGACTTTCGGCGCGCTCGGTTGGCCGATCGGACCACAGGAGCGCTGAACAGACCGCACAGAACTGTATGAATCCCCACTTCGCGGATTTCGGCAACCCGGTAAGGTCGGCGGCGGCATTCAACCATTTGCCAACGGGGGCTCGCACCAGCGGGCTGAGAGGACGGCTAGCCCAATCGCGGGCGGAGCAGGGCCGTCGACCGTATGAACCTGACCGGGTAATGCCGGCGTAGGGAGGATTCGACATATGTCATCGAAACGTGCCACCGGGAGCTCCGCACCCGTCGACACCGTGACCACCGGCCCGATTCAGGGCAGCGTCAAACACTACGAACTCGTCGAGGCCGACGGCGTGACGCTGCGCATTCCGGTGCGGCGGGTCAACCTCACCAACGGTGAGCATTTCGACCTGTACGACACCTCGGGTCCGTACACCGACGACACCGCGGTGATCGATCTGGAGGCCGGGCTGCCTCCGACCCGCGACTCGTGGACCAAGCCGGATGTTCCCGGTCCGCGCACCCAGTTGGCTTGGGCGCGGGCGGGAATCATCACCGCCGAGATGCGCTTCATCGCCGCCCGCGAGGGCGTGACCCCCGAGGTGGTGCGCGAGGAGGTCGCCGCGGGCCGCGCGGTGATTCCGGCCAATCACAATCACCCCGAATGCGAGCCGATGATCATCGGCAAGAAGTTCCTGGTGAAGATCAATGCCAATATCGGCAACTCGGCCGTGAGCTCCTCCATCGCCGAGGAGGTCGAGAAGATGGTGTGGGCCACCCGGTGGGGCGCCGACAACATCATGGATCTGTCCACCGGCAAGAACATTCACGAAACCCGCGAATGGATTCTGCGGAACTCCCCGGTCCCGGTCGGCACCGTGCCGATCTACCAGGCCCTGGAGCAGGTGAACGGCGATCCCACCAAGCTGACCTGGGAGATCTACCGCGACACCGTGATCGAGCAGGCCGAGCAGGGCGTCGACTATATGACCGTGCACGCGGGCGTGCTGCTGCGCTATGTGCCGCTGACCGCCAAGCGCGTCACCGGCATCGTCTCGCGCGGCGGGTCCATCATGGCGGCGTGGTGTCTGGCGCATCATCAGGAATCGTTCCTGTACACCAACTTCCGTGAACTCTGCGAGATCCTGGCCAAGTACGACATCACCTTCTCCCTCGGTGACGGTCTGCGTCCGGGTTCCATCGCGGACGCCAATGACGAGGCCCAGTTCGCCGAATTGCGCACCCTGGGCGAACTCACCAAAATCGCGAAATCCTATGGCGTGCAGGTGATGATCGAAGGCCCCGGCCACGTGCCCATGCACAAGATCGTGGAGAACGTGCGGCTCGAGGAAGAGCTGTGCGAGGAGGCCCCGTTCTACACCCTCGGCCCGCTCGCCACCGATATCGCGCCCGCGTACGACCACATCACCTCGGCCATCGGAGCGGCCATCATCGCGCAGGCGGGGACCGCGATGCTGTGCTACGTGACGCCGAAGGAACATCTGGGCCTGCCCAATCGCGATGACGTCAAGGTCGGCGTGATCACCTACAAGATCGCGGCGCACTCCGCCGATCTGGCCAAGGGTCACCCGCACGCCCAGGACCGCGATGACGCACTCTCCAAGGCGCGCTTCGAATTCCGCTGGCACGATCAGTTCAACCTGTCGCTGGACCCCGACACCGCGCGGGAGTACCACGACGAGACCATGCCCGCCGAGCCCGCCAAGACCGCGCACTTCTGCTCCATGTGCGGCCCGAAGTTCTGCTCCATGCGCATCTCCGCGGATGTCCGCGAGTACGCCGAGAAGCAGGGTCTGACCGATGTCGCCGCCATCGAGGCGGGCATGGCCGAGAAGTCGGCCGAGTTCGCCTCGACGGGCAACCAGGTGTACCTGCCGGTGGTCTGACGGTTACTTCTTATCCGCCGTGAGCGTCCCGCCGATGGCCCAGCTGTCGGTCGGGACCTCCTGGATCCAGACCTGCACGGCCTCGGCCGGGATCTGTAGGGCGTCGACGAAGGCGTCGGTGACGCGGCGTACCAGATCGCGCTTGGGTTCGACGGTGCGGGGACCCTGCTGGATGGTGACGATGGGCATGACTGTTCTCCTCGATTTCGATTGGTGAATTCGATTGGCCACCTCCGGATTTCCGGTTCTTCCGGCGGCGTGAGAACAGTTCACCGCAGTGCGCGCGCCGGGCCGATGGGCAGTGCACGCACGTAGCGATAAGCAATCCTTATCGTGCCGGTGACACCGCGGCCAGCAGTTCGACCAACAGGTTCAGCCGCGGCGAGGCCGCGTCCGCGCGCACCGCGAGGCCGATGGGCAGGGTCATACCGGGTTCGGCGAAGGGGCGGAAAACCACCCGCGGGTTGTGCACCAGGCGCGCGTTCGAGGCGTACACAACCGTCCACATCGGGATGCCGGAGCCGACGGCGGCCAGAGTGTCTTGCAGATTGCCCGCCGCCGGTGCGGACGTGGGCTCGAAACCCGCACGCTGACAAGCGGATAGGACCAGATCCACCAGCGCCGGGTGATTGCGCCGCTCGGTCAGCCGCAAGGGCAAGGCAGCCAGATCGGCAAGGCGCACCGACGACTCCTCGGCCAGCGGATGCCGCGCGGGTAGCGCCACCACGAGCGGATCATCCCAAGCCGGAAGGAAATCCAGCTCGGGATTCTCCGCCGGTTCGGGCGCGCGCACGAAGGCGGCATCCAAGGTCCCGTCCGCCACCTGTTTGACGCGCTCGCGCACAGGCACCCCGACCAACTCGACCCGCACGTGTGGCGCACGCTCGGCAAACCCGTCGAGCACCGCGTCCAGCCGCTCCCCGAGCCCGCTCACCGTCCCGATCCGGAAAACGGCGGCCCGCTCCCCCGCCAGATCGGCGACCGAGGCCCGCGCCTGATCGGCGGCCGCCAGTACGGCGCGCGCTCCCGGCAGGAACCGCAACCCGGCCTCGGTCAGCGCCACCCGTCGCGGAGTCCGTTCCAGCAGTTGAACTTTCAGCGCCCGCTCCAACCGCCGCACCTGCTGACTCACCGCGGGTTGTGCGATATGCAGCCGCTCGGCGGCCCGCCCGAAGTGCAATTCCTCCGCGACGGTCACGAAATAGCGCAGTTGCCGCAATTCCATCCGAGCCTCCTCGATTCCCGTCGCGTTACCGAAACCTATTTGGCCGCAATGGAACCGATGTCGACGGTGAGCTTCGGCTCGCCATCCTCACCGCCCGCGACCGTCCCCGCCGCCGCCACCCTGTCGAGCACGGCCAGCCCGGCCTGATCCACGGTGCCGAATACGGTGTACGTGGGCGGAAGGGTCGAATCGCCGTAGACCAGGAAGAACTGGCTGCCATTGGTGCCGGCGCCGGTGAGCGGATCCGGTCCGGCGTTGGCCATGGCAAGCGTGCCGCGCGGGTAGAGGACCTGCTCGGTCGCGGCCTTTTCGGGTGAGGCGAATACGTCGGTCGGGTATTCGTTCTCGAATTGATAACCGGGACCACCCATTCCGGTGCCGCTGGGGTCACCGCATTGCAACACCTTCAAGCCGGGCGAGGTGGTCATTCGATGGCATTTCGTCGCGTCGTAGTAGTGCTGCGTAGCCAGGCTGATGAAACTGTTGACCGTGCACGGTGATGCGGCGGTATCCAGCGACAAGCCGATCACGCCCAGACCGGTATTCATCTGATACGGCACCCGGCCGCCCGTATTCGCCCGTATGTCAGCGGTTTTCGGCAACTGCGCGGCGATCTGCCGCAGACCCGGTGTGGCGCGGTACGCGCAACTCACCATGGCCGGTTTCTTCTGAACCGGGTTGGGCAACTGCATGATCATGGTCTCGGTCGCCCATGCCGACACGGTGGTCGTGGTGAGCGGCACCGCCTCGGACTCACCTGCGGGCCGGTTCAGGTAGACCACCGCACCGGCCGCGATCACGATGACCGCCACCAGCATGATCGGAACAGTAACCAGCCACCACACCGGCACGTTGACGCCGCTTCGCCGCGGTGCCGGGTGCTGATAGCCGGGCATCGGGCCATTCCCGTATTGCCTCGGCGGATACCCACCCGGCGCGCCGCCCCCCTGCGGATATCCACCGGGTGGGACAGCCCCCTGCGGATACATCCCGGGAGGGAAGGGTCCTTGCGAATAGGCCCCCGGCGGAATGTCCGTTGGCGGAGTGAAGTCCCAGGGGACGGACCCGGGCGGATGGGTTCCCGGCGGCGGGGCCGGAAATTCGCCCTCGGTCATATCGACCGGTTCCTGCGGCGGTGTCCCGGCCGGGTCCTGATTCACGTTGTCCCCTCACTGTCCTACTGGCCGCGAGACTATTCCGGCGAGTAGAAGGTGCCCTTGCCGGGGGTGTGGGGAAGGTTGGTGTCGATGGTGACCTCTACGCGGCCCGGACCGGTCGGCAGGGTTTCGGGGACCCAGAGGGCGTCGGTGGGGCCGAAGGCGGTGCCGTCGCCGAGAGG
This sequence comes from Nocardia sp. NBC_01503, assembly GCF_036327755.1. Classification (NCBI taxonomy): domain Bacteria; kingdom Bacillati; phylum Actinomycetota; class Actinomycetes; order Mycobacteriales; family Nocardiaceae; genus Nocardia; species Nocardia sp. NBC_01503. Next base: position 2,972,871 of record NZ_CP109596.1, on the reverse strand, counting down.
GACGGGCGGGAAGCTGCCGGAGGCGCCGGAGTCGAGGTTCTTCCAGGACAGGGTGGCCGTGACACCGCAGCCCTGCGCGAGAATCGGCAGGAAGGTGAAATCAGCCCGGATCCAGACAGTTTGCTTCCCGTAGAAGGTGTTCTGCGGATCGTGGAAGGCCAGGACTTGACCGAAACACGGGAACGCGCCGACGCCGGCGGTATTGGCGGGGGTGAAGGTGGTGACCGGGTCGGCCTGGGCGGGTGCGGCCACCGCCAGCAGGGCGGCGGCCGCGACGGGGACTGCGAGCAATGAGCGGAACAAGCGCATCGGAACTCCTCGGGTCGAATCAGGAAACGACTGTCGGGTACGACTTACCTTCGGTGCGACGGCCGTAAACGCTACGCAGAACTAAGGATTCGCGGGGCGGGTTCGGCGAATCAGCGGTTACCGGGTTGCCAGCGATGCGCGAATTCGTTCGGCGCGGGTGGCGGGCCCGGCAGATCACCCGAGCCGGTGAGGCCGTCGAGGAGAAGGGCCAGTACGCGACGGCGGAGTTGGGCGGCGCGGTGTGGGTCGGGCAGGGTGATGGCGGCGCAGGATTCCAGGATGAGCCCCAGATCCGCGGTGGTGATCTCCTTGCGTAGCCGACCGGATTCGCGGGCGCGGCGGACCAGCTCCTCGTTGAGTTCACCGGCACGCATGACCGCGGGCAGGATCGAATCGTCCGGAGTGAAGGTGCCCGCGAGATGCGTTGTCAGCGAATGCACATCGGCGTCGACGACCCGCTCCAGGAAGCCGACGAGCCCCTGCCAACCGTTCGAATCCTCCAGCGCCGCTTCGGCTTCGGCGTTGTACCGGTGCAGCCCGTCATAGCAGAGCGTGCGCAGTAGGTCTTCCTTACTCGGATAGCGGCGGTACAGGGCGCTGATCCCCACCCCGGCGCGCTCGGCCACCGCGGAGATGGGGGCCTTGGGTTCGGCGAGGAAGACATCGCGGGCGGCGGCCAGGATGAGTTCGTCATTGCGGGCGGCCTGCGCCTTGCGTCCGGGCAGACCCCGCTGAGCTGGGGCTTCGACTGACTTCGACATGAATCGAGAATAGCACTTGAACGGAATCATCCGTTCCGCTATGGTTGGAAACAGAACAAAACGTTCCGTTCCAATAAGGAGAGAATGATGAACGCCATCCGCCCCTTCCGCATCGACGTCCCGCAGACCCAGCTCGACGATCTCGCCGACCGGCTGCGTAAGGCGCTGTGGCCCAACGAACTTCCCGGCGTCGCGGACGCCTACGGCGTACCCAACGGCCGCATTCGCGATCTCGCGCAGTACTGGCTGGAGAGCTTCGACTGGCGCGCCCTGGAGGCGAAGCTGAACGCGTACCCGCAGTTCACCACCGAGATCGACGGTGAGGACATCCACTTCCTGCACATTCGCTCCGAGCGCGCGGACGCCACCCCGGTGATCCTGACGCACGGCTGGCCGGGCTCGATCCTGGAGTACCTGGATGTCATCGCCCCGCTCACCGCCCCGGAGTCCGATCAGGATCCGGCCTTCCACCTGGTGATCCCGTCGCTGCCCGGCTTCGGGTTCTCCGGTCCGACCCGCAGCACCGGCTGGAGCCGCTACCGCACCGCCCGCGCCTGGGTGGAGCTGATGAATCGGCTGGGCTACCAGCGATTCGGCACCATCGGCAATGACGGCGGCTCCATGGTCGCCCCGGAGATGGGCCGCATCGCGCCCGATCAGGTGCTCGGAGTCCATGTGACGCAACTGTTCTCATTCCCCTCCGGCGATCCGGCCGAAATGGCGGACCTGTCCGAGGAGGACATGGCGGGGCTCGCGCATCTGCAGTGGTTCTACGAGAACAAGATGTCGTTCAACACCCTGCACAGCCAGCAGCCGCAAACCATCGCCTTCGCGCTCGCGGATTCCCCGACCGGCCTACTGGCTTGGAACGCACAGCTTTTCGGCGAATCGCTGGACAATGAATTCATCATCGGGAATGTGGCCGTCTACTGGCTGACCGGCACCTCCGGGTCGGCGCTGCGCTTCTACTACGAGGACGCGCATGCCGAGCAGCCGACCGAGCCGACCACCGTGCCGACCGGACTGGCCATGTTCAAGGGCGATTTCCAATCCATTCGCCGATTCGCCGAGCGCGATCACAAGAACATCATCAGCTGGCACGCCTACGACGTGAACTCCGTGCATTCGACCAGCGCGAATGACGCGGCCGGACATTACGCCGCGCATGAGGCCCCCGAGGTCCTGGTCGCCGATATCCGGCAGTTCTTCGCCCAGCTGAGCTGAGCCGACCGGCCACGTGGAGCCTCCCGCATGTCGGCGAGAGGCTCGACGATGGTTCCGGCCCGCGCCCGTTGATGTACTGAATTCACCTTCACGACAACGAATTACACGAGGTGAAAGCAAATGCGAATCGCAATCTTCGGAGGCACCGGAACCGTCGGCCGCGAGGTCGTCACCCAGGCCCTCGCGGCCGGTCACGAGGTCACCATACTGACCCGCTCGGCCGCGAATACCCCTGTCACACATGAGCGTCTGCACGTTGTGGTCGGCGATGTCCTCGATCCGGCCGCCGTCGAGCAGGTGGTCCTCGGCCAGGAGGCGATCATCGTCACCCTCGGCGCGGGCCGCAAAGGCGTGGTGCGCGCCGAGGGCACCCGCACCGTCATCGAGGCCATGCAACGCACCGGGGTCAAGCGGCTCATCTGCCAATCCACCCTGGGCACCGGTGACAGCGCGGGCAATCTCAACTTCGTCTGGAAGTACGTGATGTTCGGCATGCTGCTGCGGCAGGCGTTCGCCGATCACGTGCAGCAGGAGAAGTATGTGCTGGCCGGCGATCTGGACTGGACCATCGTGCGGCCCAGCGCCTTCACCGACGGCCCGGCCACCGGGCAGTTCCGGCGCGGCTTCGGCCCGGCGGAACCCGGTCTGGCACTGAAGATCTCGCGCGCCGATATCGCGGCATTCCTAGTGGAACAGCTCACCGACGCCACCTACGTGCACCGCACCCCCGGGATCTCCAACTGACGCGATGGATCCCGGTCGCCCGGCAATCCAGGGCGGCCGGGATTCCCGGTGCTCAGACATGCTCGTGCGCATCACCCCAGCGCGGGAAGGGATCCGGGAACCCCAGCCACGCCTGCCGCCCGGATTCCATCTCCGCATCGGTGAGCAGGGCCGAATACAGCAGGTCACGCACATGTTGGCGATCCAGTTTTATACCGATGAAAACGATCTCCTGCCCCGGCGGCATATCGAGAGCCGACCAGTACGCGCCCGCTTCGAAGGTGAGATTCGGCCCGGCTTGCGACCAAATGGCGGCCAGGTCCGGACGGCTCGCGAGCCAGAAGAAGCCTTTGCTGCGCAACAGTCTTTGGAGTTGCGCCAGCGCCGCTTCCAGGCGCTCGGGGTGGAACGGGCGATCGGCGGTGAAGGTGATACTGCTGATCCCGTATTCCTCGGTCTCGGGGGTATGCCCACCCGCGAGTTCCTCATCCCAGCCATCGAATTGGGCAGCGAGGTCCGGGTTATAGAGTCCGGTGCCGAGCACTTCGGCGAGATCCAGCACACCGTGCGCCGAATGCACCACGCGTGCGGTGGGGTTGAGCCGCTTCAGGGTGGCCTCCACCGTGCCGACGGCTTTGGCGCTCACCAGATCGGTCTTGTTGAGTACCAGCACATTCGCGAACTCGACCTGATCCACCAGCAGATCGGCGATGGTGCGCGCATCCCCTTCACCCGCTTGCATATTCCGCTCCGCGAGCGCCTGCCCCTTCACCACTTCGGCCAGGAAGGTCGAGGCATCGACCACGGTCACCATGGTGTCCAGTCGAGCGATATCGCCGAGTTTGAACCCATCCTCGAATTCCCACTCGAAGGTCGCGGCCACCGGCATGGGTTCGGAGATGCCCGTCGATTCGATGACGAGGTGATCGAAGCGCCCCTCGCGCGCGAGCCTGCCCACCGATTCGATGAGGTCCTCGCGCAGCGTGCAGCAGATACAGCCGTTGGTGAGTTCGACCAGCTTCTCCTCGGTGCGATCGAGATGCCCCTGCCCCGCGACCAGCGCGGCGTCGATATTCACCTCGCTCATGTCATTGACGATCACCGCCACTCGGCGACCCTCCCGATTGGCGAGTATGTGGTTGAGCAGGGTCGTCTTACCCGCCCCGAGGAAGCCGGAGAGCACGGTCACGGGCAGCTGGGCGGGGTGTTGGGCTGAGGTCACCAGTTAATGGTAACGGTTTTCATTAACCACGGAAGGGTGGGGTGGCCCACGCATGGAGACGAGACCTAGGGTCGGGGTTGTGAAGCTCTTGCCGCTGGCCCCGAATGGGCAGACCCCCGTCCGCGCGCTCACCATCGCGGGGACCGATTCCGGCGGCGGCGCCGGTATTCAGGCCGACTCCCGCACCATGGCGATGTGTGGCGTGCACGCGTGCGTGGCGGTGGCCGCGGTGACCGTGCAGAACACGCTCGGGGTAAGTGGATTCCATGAGATTCCGCCGGAGATCGTGGCCGGGCAGGTGCGAACCGTGGTGGGCGATATCGGAATCGGGGCCGCCAAGACCGGGATGCTCGCCTCCACCGCCATTATCGAAGCCGTCGCGGCGGTCTGCGAAGAGGTCGGCATCGGACGCGAGGGCAGCATCCCGCTGGTGGTCGATCCGGTGGCCGCCTCCATGCACGGCGATCCGCTCCTGCACGCCTCGGCCCTGGACGCCTTGCGCGACACCCTCATTCCCCTCGCCACCGTCATCACCCCGAACCTCGACGAGGTGCGGCTGCTCACCGGTATCGAGGTGGTCGACGATCTCACCGCGCACAAGGCCGCCGAGGCGCTGCACGCGCTCGGGCCGAAATGGGCCATCGTCAAGGGCGGACATCTGCGCACCTCGGAATTCAGCACCGATCTGCTGTTCGACGGCGAGACCTTCCATGAGCTGACCGCGCCGCGCATCGCCACCGGGAATGATCACGGCGGCGGCGACACCCTGGCCGCCGCCATGGCGAGCGCCCTCGCACACGGCTATTCGGTCCCAGCGGCCTTCACCTTCGCCAAGGAATGGACCCGCCGCTGCCTCGAAGCGTCTTACGACCTGGGCGCGGGGCACGGGCCGGTTTCTCCGCTGTGGCGCTTGCACGAAGATGCGACTTCCCTACTCGGCGACGGCACGGGCCCTTCGTAGCAGCCCCGTAGCCTGGGCGCGGGCTCCCAGGAACCTCCCAGCTCCGCCGCAGGGGTGGCCCAGCGTGCCGGACGACCGTAGTGATCATGTCCGACACCGTGACCGCCGTCCGGGCGGCGGAACCCGCAGAGTCCGTGACCGCGCCCGTAGTTGACGTGGTCGTGCCCGTCTACAACGAAGAGGTCGATCTCGGACCGTGCGTGCGCAGACTGCACGCCTTCCTCATCCTGAACTTCCCGTTCACCGCACGCATCACCATCGCCGACAATGCCTCCACCGACTCCACCCTGCGGGTCGCGCGCCAACTCGCCGCCGAACTCGACGGCGTCCGGGTGGTGCACCTGGACCGCAAGGGCCGCGGCCGCGCACTGCGCGAAGTGTGGCAGGGCTCGGACGCACAGGTCGTCGCGTATATGGACGTGGACCTCTCCACGGATCTGAACGCACTGCTGCCGCTGATCGCGCCGCTGGTCTCCGGACACTCCGATCTGGCCATCGGCACCCGGCTGGCCTCCTCCTCTCGGGTGGTGCGCGGACCCAAGCGGGAGATCATCTCGCGCTGCTACAACCTGATCCTGCGTACCTCGCTACAGGCCAAATTCTCCGATGCGCAATGCGGTTTCAAGGCCATGCGCAGCCAGGTGGCGCGCATGGTGCTGCCGCTGGTGGAGGATGGCGAATGGTTCTTCGACACCGAACTGCTGGTGCTGGCCGAACGCATCGGACTGCGCATTCACGAGGTGCCGGTGGACTGGATCGACGATCCGGACAGCCGCGTCGATATCGTCGACACCGCGCGCAAGGATCTGCGGGGCATCTGGCGGGTCGGGCGGGCGCTGGGCTCGGGGCGGCTGCCCATCAATGAGCTACGCGCCGCCATCGGACGCGAACCGCTGGTGGAGGGCGTCCCGCTCGGCATGGTCGGACAGCTGGTGCGATTCGGCATTGTGGGTGTCGCCTCCACCCTGGCGTATCTGCTGCTATACGTTCTGCTGCAATCGATTACGGGTGCGCAGGCGGCCAACTTCCTGGCGCTTTTGATCACCGCCATCGGCAATACCGCCGCCAATCGAGCCTTCACCTTCGGGGTGCGCGGATCCGCGCAGGCGGTATCGCATCAACTGCAGGGCCTGACCATCTTCGGTATCGGGCTGGCATTGACCAGCGGATCCCTTTTCGCACTGCATCATTGGGCGCCGGGCTCGGCGGTACATTTGGAACTGGTGGTGCTGGTGATCGCGAATCTTATCGCGACACTGGTGCGATTCGTCGGATTGCGCTGGGTGTTCCGCAAGGCCGGGGCACACGATGCGGCGGGCAGCCGGTGAACGCACCGCAGGGGCCGCAGATGGAAACCCCCGGGGGTTCAGCTCGCTTCGGTGGATCCCGGCCAAAAGCACGCCGGGATGACGGGGCGGGCCTGCGCCGGGATGACGGGGTGGCCGCGCCGTGGAGCGGCCACGGGCAGATGATCCGCTGGGTGTACTCGCCACCCGACACGCTCTCGAACGACTCATCCGAGGAGGCACGATGACCGCGACATTCACTGAACGCCAGGTGGTTTCGCCGCCACCCGCTGCCGACCCGCGAAGCTCGCGCTGGGAGTATCCGGCGCTGGCGGCGCTGCTCATCGGTACGGCGATCGCCTATCTGTGGAATCTGTCGGTGAACGGCTGGGCGAATTCGTTCTATGCCGCCGCGGTACAGGCGGGTTCGGTGTCGTGGAAGGCGTTCTTCTTCGGCTCCTCCGACGCGGCCAACTCCATTACGGTCGACAAGACGCCACTGTCGTTGTGGCCCATGGAGATTTCGGTCCGGATCTTCGGCCTGCACAGCTGGAGCATGCTGCTGCCGCAGGCGCTCATCGGTGTGGCCTCGGTGGCGCTGCTGTGGGCGACCGTGCGGCGGGTCTTCGGGCCGAGCGCCGGGCTGCTGGCCGGACTCGCGCTCGCCGTGACTCCCGTCGCGGCCCTGATGTTCCGGTTCAACAATCCCGATGCCCTGCTGGTACTGCTCATGATCGCCGCCACCTGGGCGATGACCCGCGCGGTCGAGGACGGCCGCTGGCGGTGGCTGCTGTACACCGGCTTGTTCATCGGACTCGGCTTCCTCACCAAACAATTGCAGGTGCTGCTGGTGGTGCCCGCGCTGGCACTGACCTACCTGGTCGCCGGGCCGCCGAAACTCGGCAAGCGTATCGCGCAGCTCTTCGCGGCCGGGGCGGCCATGCTGGCGGGTGCGGGCTGGTGGTTGCTGATCGCCGAATTCTGGCCCGCCGATGATCGGCCGTATTTCGGTGGCTCACAGCATAATTCGATTGTCGAACTGACCCTCGGCTACAACGGGCTGGGCCGGTTGAACGGCGACGAGACCGGCAGCGTCGGCCCGGGCGGCGAACTCCCCGCCGGCGGCAACGGCATGTGGGGCTCGACCGGTATCACCCGCATGTTCGAACCGCAGCAGGGCGGGCAGATCGCCTGGCTGATTCCGGCCGCGCTCATCCTGCTGGCGGCGGCACTCGTCTTGCGCGGCAGGGCAGCTCGCACCGATCAGCAGCGCGCCGGACTCCTGCTCTGGGGCGGCTGGCTGCTGGTGACCGGACTGGTCTTCAGCTTCATGAAGGGCATTTTCCACCAGTACTACACGGTGGCGCTGGCTCCGGCTGTGGCGGCGCTGGTCGGCATCGGCGTGGTCATGCTCTGGCGCGAACGCGAGAAGCTCTGGGTGCGTGCGGCTTTGGCGCTTGCCCTGGGCGCCACCATCGCGACGGCGTGGATGCTGCTGACCCGCAGCAACTCCTTCCAGCCCTGGCTGCGCTGGACGGTGGCGGCCGCGGGAGTCGCGGTCACCGCGCTACTGCTCGTGCGCCTGCCCCGCAGGATCGAAATCGCGGCGGCCACAGCGGCAATCGTGATCGGTCTCGCCGGACCGCTCGCCTACACGGTGGACACCCTCGCCACCGGACATGAGGGACCGATCCCCAGCGCCGGACCGAATGTGCGCGGCGGCTTCGGCTTCGGCCCCGGTGGGCCGCGCGGTGACGGCGGTGCGCAACCCATGAACGGTGATGGCGCCCAAGGCGGCCCGAACGGCGGGATCCCGGGCGGATCGACCGGTGGCAACCAAGGCGGGCCGAACGGTGGCAACCAAGGTGGTGCGCGCGGCAATCCGGGCGGCGCTCCCGGCGGCGCGAACACCCCGGGCGGTACCGGCAAGGGCGGTCGCGAGGGCGGTGGCGCGGGCAACTTCATGATGGCCAGCAAGCCCAGCGCGAAGATCACCGCACTGCTGTCCGCCAATGGTGACGAGTACACCTGGGTGGCCGCGGCCATCGGTTCGAACAGTGCCGCGGGCTTCCAGCTCGCCACCCAGCTGCCGGTCATGCCGGTGGGCGGGTTCAACGGCAGTGATCCGTCCCCGACCCTGGAGCAGTTCCAGCGGTACGTGGCCGATGGGGATATCCACTACTTCATCGGTGGCGGCGGCTTCGGTTCCAACCGGTCGGGTTCGCACAGCTCCGAGATCACCAAGTGGGTCGAGGACCACTTCACCTCGCAGGAGGTGGACGGCGTAACCCTCTACGACCTGACCGCACCGAAGACGCGGTAGTCCGGACACGACAAGAAGAGCCCGTCTCCGCCGATAGCGGAGACGGGCTCTTCGTTTGCTCTACGGCCGAATCAGGCCAGGCCCCACGCGTGCAGCAGGTAGGTGATATTCGACGCGATGCCGGTGACGACGTTCGCGAGATTCAGTGCGGCGGAGCCGAGATCGATAATGGGCACGACAAAATCCTTCGCGGATCGGGTTCGGGTACGACGAACAACCTAGGACGCTGGGCAAGCGTCCAGCAATGATCTAGTTCACGTATCACCGCAGGTCAGACGAGATGTCGACCACCCGAAAACGCCACTGTGGCCCCCACCACTCCCCTACCCTGGAATCGGCACCCGACAATCCGATCCAGGGACTGTCCGCATGAGCGACCCACTCGCACACCATCCCCCGCTACTCAGCGCTGAACGCCGCGAAGCCTTCTGGCGTCGCTCGGGCTGGCGGCCCGACCTCGCCGCCCGCGAACGGGAGTGCATAGAACAACGCTGGGATGACGAATCCATCGATATGGCAGAGATTTTCGGCTTCTAGCTCAACGCTCGGCAGCCAAAGCGGTGTGCAGGGTGGCCGCCCACTGCTGCACGATCTCCTTGCGGCGCAACGAATCATCGGTGAGCACATCCGCCAGCCCCAGACCGCGCGCCAGATCCAGGGTGGCCTGAACCAGATGGTGCGCAACGGGATCGGAGTCGTCGACGCCGAGCGCCTCCACCGCCATACGGTGCGACGTGCGGCCGAACTTGGCTTCGAGAGGCACAATGCGTTCGCGCAGTGCGGGATCGGCGGCGGCATGGGTCCACACCTGTAACGCCGCTTTGAACAGCGAGGTGGTGTAACCCTCCACGAGCGCGGTCACCACCGCCTCGGTGCGGCCCGCGCCCTCGGCGATCTCACCGATGGCCTGCGCGTCGGCGAGCGACTGGGCCATACGGGTTTCGAACATGTACTCCAGCGCCGCGGTGATCAGATCCTCGCGGGTCGGAAAGTGATGCTGTGCCGCACCGCGCGACACCCCGGCGCGCTCGGCCACCACCGCGACGGTCGCCGCCGCCCAGCCGGTCTCGGCCAGGCAGTCGATGGTCGCCTCCAGCAGCCGCTGCCGGGTGGCCCGGCTGCGGTCCTGCTTGGGTTCGTGGGGTGTAGCCATGGGTAGCTATTCTGCCCAGCTCGGTGGCCGACGCTGAAAGAAGGCCGTCATGCCCTCGATCACATCGGGGGTGCCGAAGAAGCTGCCCGAGCGCTTGGCCAGGGCGAGCGCGGACCGGTCGACCTCGGCGAGGGTGGCGGCGGTGGTGAGCCGCTTACTCTCCGCCAGACCCTGCGGCGAACCCTTGCGCAACTCGCTGATCAGGCGTTTCACCTCCGAGTCCGGATCGTCGGCGGCAATGCTGATGAGACCGTTGCGCTCGGCCTCGGCGGCGTCGAAGGTCTCACCGGTCTGGAAGTAGCGGCCTGCCGCCCGCGAGGTCATCCGGGGCAGCAGAGTCAGCGAAATCACGAAAGGCGCGAGGCCGAGGCGGGCTTCGGTGAGGGCGAAGCTGCTGCCGCGACCGGCGACCGCGATATCGCAGGCCCCGACAATGCCCATCCCGCCCGCGCGCACATTGCCGTCGATCTGGGCGATGACGGGTTTGGGCAGCTCCAGGATGTCGCGCAGTACCCGCACCATCCAGCCGGTGCGGATATCGGCGGCGGCCGCCGGATCGGCGTCCAGGGCCTCCTTGAGATCGGCCCCGGCGCAGAAGGTATTGCCGGTGTGGGTGAGCACCACCCCGCGCACCGCGGAATCGGCGGCCGCGCTCTCCAGTCCCGCCAGCAGCTCGGTCACCAGTTTCGAGGACAGGGCATTGCGATTGTGCGGGGAGTCCAGGGTCAGGACGGCGAATCCGTCCCGCACCTCATAGCGCACGAACGGCGCGTCGGGGGTGGCGTCACTCATCGAATTTCCTTACGGCTCAAAAGAACGCGGCTCAGTAGGACCGGGGCAGGCCGAGCGAATGCTGTGCCACGAAATTGAGGATCATCTCGCGGCTGACCGGGGCCACCCGCGCGATACGCGCGGCCGCGAGCATGCCCGCCAGGCCCACATCGGAGGTCAGGCCCGCGCCGCCGTGGGTCTGGATGGCCTGATCGAGTGCCTTGATACTCGCCTCCGCCGCAGCGTATTTCGCCATATTCGCGGCCTCGGCGGCACCGAAGTCGTCGCCCGAGTCGTACAGGAACGCGGCCTTGCACATCATGACCTTGGCCAGTTCCAGTTCGATCTTCACCTGGGCGAGGGGATGCGAAATGCCCTGGTGCGAACCGATCGGCGCGCCCTTCCAGACCGCGCGCTCCTTGGCGTAGGCGACGGCGCGGTCAATGGCGTAGCGGCCCATGCCGATTGCCATGGCCGCACCCATGATGCGCTCCGGATTCAGGCCCGCGAACAGCTGCGCGATGGCGGCGTCCTCCTGGCCGACCAGGGCGGTGGCGGGCAGGCGCACATCATCGAGGAACAGCGTGAACTGATTGTCCGGCTCGATAATGTCCATCTCCTGCTTCGTCTTCACGAAGCCGGGGGCATCGGTGGGGACGATGAACAGGGCGGGCTGCAGATTGCCGGTCTTGGCGTTCTCGCTGCGGGCCACGATGAGCACCGCCTCGGCCTGATCGACACCGGAGATGAAGATCTTGCGCCCGTTGAGAATCCAGTCCTCACCATCGCGGCGCGCGGTGGTGGTGATCTTGTGCGAATTCGAGCCCGCATCCGGTTCGGTGATACCGAAGACCATCTTGCCGGAGCCGTCGGCCAGCTTGGTCAGCCAGTGCCGCTTCTGCGCCTCGGTGCCGTACTTGGTGATGATGGTGCCGCAGATGGCCGGAGAGACCACCATGAGCAGCAGGCCGCAGCCCTGCGCGGCCAGCTCCTCCTGTACCAGGGCCAGCTCGTAGATGCCCGCGCCGCCACCGCCGTACTCCTCCGGCAGATTGACGCCGAGGAAGCCGAGTTTGCCCGCCTCGTCCCACAATTCGTCGAACGGTTCACCCTTGCGGGCCTTGGGTCCGGCGTAATCGCGGAAGTTGTACTTGGCGGCCAGTTTGGCGACGGCTTCGCGCAGCGCCTTCTGCTCGTCGGTCTCGATGAAGCTCATCGTCTACTCCTGATTTTCTTCGGGCTGGACCACGGCGAGCACGGCACCGACTTCTACCTGCTGACCCGCGATGACATTGAGTTCGGTGAGCACTCCGGCGGCGGGGGCGGCAATGGTGTGCTCCATCTTCATCGCCTCCAGCCACAGAATGGGCTGGCCCTTCTCGACACGGCTGCCCAGCTCGGCGCCCAGGCGGATGACCGATCCGGGCATGGGGGCGAGCAGGGAACCCTCGGCCACCTGATCAGCCGGATCCTCGAAACGCGGCAGGCGGCGCACGGTCACCGGACCGAGGGGGGAATCCACGGCCACCAGATCGCCGTAGCGCGCCACCTGGAAGCGGCGGCGCACCGGGCCGCGCTCGCCCGGCACCTGGAGGATGACGGAATCCGGTGTGGCTTCGAGCAATTCGAGACCCGGATGGCCGTCGACCCGAAGTCCTTCGCGGGTGCGGGTGTAGCGCACCTCGTGCTTACCGGTGACCCGGCTCTCGTACGACTTGGACTGCGGCTGCGACGGCAGATTGCGCCAGCCGCTGGGCAGGCCGAAACCGACGCGGGCGGCCCTGCGATTGGCGGCGGCATCGGCGAGGGCGGCGGCGATAATCGACAGTGCCTCATCGGATTCCGAGGCCAGCGGCGCAGACAGGGCGTCCAGGCCGTGCGTGGCGAAGAAGGCGGTATCGGTGTCACCGGCCAGGAACGCCGGATGCCGCAGGACGCGCACGAGCAGATCGCGGTTGGTGACCAGACCGTGAATCTTGGCGCGTTGCAGCGCCGAGGCCAGCAGATGCGCTGCCTCGTCCCGGGTTTCGGCGAAGGAGATGACCTTCGACAGCATCGGGTCGTAGTGCACGCCGACCACCGAGCCGTCCACCACACCGGTGTCCAGGCGCACGCCGGACTCGGTCAGTACGGTGAATTCGCCCGTGGTGCCCGGGATTTCGAGCTTGTGCACGGTACCGCTCTGCGGCTGCCAATCATGCGCCGGATCCTCGGCGTACAGGCGCACCTCGATGGAGTGGCCGCGCATACCGGGCTGGGTCGCGGGCAGTGGACGACCGGCGGCCACCTGCAATTGCAGGCGAACCAGATCCAGCCCGGTGACCTGCTCGGTGACCGGATGTTCCACCTGGAGACGGGTATTCATCTCCAGGAAGAAGAAGTCGCCCTTCTCGTCGGCCAGGAATTCGACGGTGCCCGCGCCCTCGTAGCCGATGGCCTCGGTGGCGAGCTTGGCCGCTTCGAACAGGCGCGCCCGCATCCCGTCGATCTTCTCGACCAGCGGGGACGGGGCTTCTTCGACGACCTTCTGATGACGGCGCTGAATGGAGCACTCACGCTCGCCGACGGCCCACACGGTGCCCCGGGTGTCGGCCATGACCTGCACCTCGATATGGCGGCCGGTCTCCAGGTAACGCTCACAGAAGACGGTCGGATCACCGAACGCCGATTCCGCTTCGCGCCGTGCGCCTTCCAACTGCTCTTGCAGGTCGGCGAGGTCGCGCACCACGCGCATACCGCGACCGCCGCCACCGGAGGACGCCTTGATGAGCACCGGCAGCATCTCCGCGGTGACCTCGGCCGGATCGAGCTCGGCGAGTACCGGGACACCGGCGGCGTCCATCATCTTCTTGGACTCGACCTTGGAGCCCATCTGCTCGATGGCGGTTACGGGCGGGCCGATCCAGGTCAGGCCCGCGGCCTGTACGGCCTTCGCGAATTCGGCATTCTCGGAGAGGAATCCGTATCCGGGGTGAATGGCGTCGGCACCGGCGGCCAGGGCCGCCTCGATGATCAGCTCACCGCGCAGGTAGGTCTCGCCGGGAGTATTGCCGGGCAGCCGAATAGCCGAATCCGCCTCCGCCACATGCGGTGCGGCGGCATCGGCATCGGAATACACGGCGGTGGTGGCGATTCCCATGCGACGGCAGGTGGCGAACACCCGCCGCGCGATCTCGCCACGGTTGGCTACGAGAACGTTCGTCAGCCCACCCGTCGCCCGGCCACCGCCCCCCACCGAATCGCTTCGCGATGCTGTCATTACGGCCCTCACATTCGGAAGACGCCGAAGCCCTCAGCGCCCTTGATCGGGGCATTGTGGATGGCGGACAACGCCATTCCCAATACCGTGCGGGTGTCGCGCGGGTCGATGACGCCGTCGTCGTACAGGCGGCCCGACATGAACATGGGCAGCGATTCGGCCTCGATCTGCGCCTCGATCATGGCGCGCATACCGGCATCGGCCTCCTCGTTGAACGGGATACCGCGGGCCTCATTGGCGGCCCGGCCGACAATGGAGATGACGCCCGCCAGCTGCGCACCACCCATGACGGCGGATTTCGCGCTGGGCCAGGCGAAGACGAAGCGCGGATCGTAGGCGCGACCGCACATGCCGTAGTGGCCCGCACCGTAGGACGCGCCCATCAGCAGCGAGATATGCGGGACCTTGGAGTTCGAGACCGCGTTGATCATCATCGCGCCGTGCTTGATGATGCCGCCCTGCTCGTATTCCTTGCCGACCATGTAGCCGGTGGTGTTGTGCAGGAACAACAGTGGGATGTCGGACTGGTTGGCCAGCTGGATGAACTGCGTGGCCTTCTGTGCCTCTTCGGAGAAGAGCACGCCCCGCGCGTTGGCGAGAATGCCGACCGGATAACCGTGCAGCTCGGCCCATCCGGTGACGAGACTGGAGCCGTACAGCGGCTTGAACTCGTCGAAGTCGGAGCCGTCCACCACTCGGGCGATGACCTCGCGCGGATCGAACGGGATCTTCAGATCACCGGGAACGATGCCGAGCAACTCGTCCTGGTTGTACAGCGGCTCGATGACCTCGGTGACCGGGCGTGGAGCCGGGCCCTTCTTCTGCCAGTTCAACCGGCGCACGATGGATCGGCCGAGCCGAATGGCGTCCTGTTCGTCCACGGCCAGGTAGTCCGCCAAACCCGAAGTCCGGGCGTGCATTTCAGCGCCGCCCAGGGATTCGTCATCGGACTCCTCACCGGTGGCCATCTTCACCAGCGGCGGCCCGCCCAGGAATACCTTGGAACGCTCCTTGATCATGACCGTGTAGTCGGACATGCCCGGGATGTACGCGCCACCGGCGGTGGAGTTACCGAAAACCAGTGCGATGGTGGGGATTCCGGCCGCCGACAGCCGGGTCAGATCGCGGAACATGCGGCCGCCCGGGACGAAGACCTCCTTCTGCGTCGGCAGATCCGCGCCGCCGGACTCCACCAGGCCGATGACCGGGAGCCGGTTCTCCAGCGCGATATCGTTCATGCGCAGGTTCTTGCGCAGCGTCCACGGGTTCGAGGTGCCGCCGCGCACGGTCGGATCGGGCGCGACGATCATGCATTCGACGCCCTCCACAATGCCGATACCGGCGATAACGCTCGCGCCGACATGGAAGTCACTGCCCCATGCCGCCAGCGGGGCCAACTCCAGGAACGGCGAATCCTCATCCAGCAGCAGCTCGATGCGCTCGCGCGCGGTCAGCTTGCCGCGCTTGCGATGCCGCGCCATCTTGTCCGGGCCGCCGCCCGCGATGTTCTTGGCGTACTCGGCCTCGACCTCGCCGAGTTTGGCCGTCATCGCCTCGGCGGCGGCCTGATAATCCGCCGACTTCGGATCTACGGTGGTGCGCAGAATACTCAAGACTGGAACCCCAATCGCTTTGCCGCCAGGGCGGTCAGGATTTCGTTGGTGCCGCCGCCGATACCGAGAATGCGCACATCGCGGTACTGCCGCTCCACCTCGGACTCACGCATGTAGCCGAGCCCGCCGAACAGCTGAACCGCCTGGTGCGCAACCCATTCCGCGGTTTCGACGGCGGTGTTCTTGGCGAAGCACACCTCGGCGATCAGATCGGTCTCGCCATGGGAGGAGCGTTCGGCGATCTGCCGGGTGTAGACGCGGGCCACATCGATCCGGCGCGCCATCTCCGACAGGGTGTTCTGTACGGACTGGCGGCTGATCAGCGGGCGGCCGAAGGTCTCCCGATCACGGGTCCACTGGAGTGTCAGGTCCAGGCAGCGCTGTGCCTGGGCGTACGCCTGTACTGCCAGACCCACCCGCTCGCTCACGAAAGCGTTTGCGATCTGGGCGAATCCGGAGTTCTCCGGACCGACCAGGTTCGAGACCGGTACACGCACATCGACATACGAGAGTTCGGCGGTATCCGAGGCCAGCCAGCCCATCTTCTCCAGCTTGCGGCTGACGGTGAATCCGGGTGTGCCCTTCTCCACGATGAGCAGCGAAACACCCGCCGCACCACTGCCTCCCGTGCGCACGGCCGTCACGACATAGTCGGCGCGCACACCCGAGGTGATGTAGGTCTTGGAGCCGTTGACGATGAACTCGTCACCATCGCGCACCGCGGTGGTGCGCAGATGCCCGACATCGGAGCCGCCGCCGGGTTCGGTGATGGCCAGCGAACCGATCTTCTCGCCCGCCAGGGTCGGCTTGGCGAAACGCTCGATATGGTCGGCATTGCCGGAGGCGATAATGTGCGGCACCGCGATCCCGCAGGTGAACAGCGAGGCGAACAGACCTCCCGAACCACCCGCGTAATGCATTTCCTCGCACACGATGGCGGCGTCGATGGCATCGCCGTCCGAGCCGCCGCCCGACTCCGGGAACTGGATGCCGAGCAGGCCCAGCGCGCCGGCTTTCTTGTGCAGCTCGCGCGGGATCTCACCCTCCCGCTCCCAGTCGTTCAGGTACGGCAGCACCTCACGCTCGGTGAATCCGCGCACGGCGGCACGCAATTCGCGACGCTCCGGCGTCTCCCAGGGGTTCACATAGGCAGTGCTCATGGCAGCAGCTCCACAGGAATTTCGATGTGCCGAGCCCGAAGCCATTCCCCGAGCCCCTTGGCCTGCGGATCGAAGCGCGCCTGATAGGCCACGCCCTCCCCGAGCAGACCCTCGACAATGAAGTTGATCGCGCGCAGATTCGGCAGCACATGCCTGGTGATCGGCAGTTTCGCGGTCTCGGGCAGCAGCAGGCGCAGCTCGTCCACGGTGAGCGCGTGCACCAGCCAGCGCCACTGCTCATCGGTGCGCACCCAGACGCCGATATTGGCATTTCCGCCCTTGTCACCGCTGCGCGCCAAGGCGATGGCGCCGAGCGGGACGCGCTTGGTCTCACCTGGCGGAAGCGGTTGTGGCAGTGCGGGTTCGGGAACCTCGGCGAGCTCGAGAGTCTCCCCCGCCGGGGCGATGTCCACCGTGCTGCCATCGGGCAGCACGGCGATATGCGGAACCTCCTTCGCATCCACATAGCCGGGCTTGAACACCCCGTACGGACCGCCGTTTCCGGGCGGCGCGGTCAGCGAGAAGCCCGCGTAGCTGGCGAGCGCCAATTCCACTGCCACACTGGAGAATCCGCGACCCACCTTATTCGGGTCCGGATCGCGCACCACGCAGCGCAGCAGCGCGCTGGCCTGCTCCTCGGTCTCGGCGTCCGGGCGGTCCAGCCGGGCCAGGGTCCAGTCCATCTCCGCAGGCCGCACCGGCAGCCAGGATTCCAGTTGTCGTTGCGCCAGTTCGGCTTTGGCCTCGATATCCAGGCCGGTGACAATGAACTCCATCTCATTGCGGAAGCCGCCGATGGTGTTCAGCGAGACCTTGGTGCGCGGCGGGGGCGCTTCGCCCTCGACGCCGCTGATAAGCACTCGATCCGGCCCCTCCTGGCTGAGCGCGATGCTGTCCAGCCGCGTCGTCACATCCGGTCCGGCGTAGCGCGCGCTCTGGATCTCATACATGAGCTGCGCCTCGACCGTATCCACGGTGACCGCGCCGCCGGTTCCGGCATGCTTGGTGATCACGCTGCTGCCGTCCCGGCGCAGCTCCGCGATCGGGAAGCCGGGCCGGTTCAGATCGGCGATCTCGGTGAAGAAGGCGAAATTGCCGCCGGTGGCCTGGGTGCCGCATTCGATGACATGCCCCGCCACCACCGCGCCCGCCAGCGCGTCGTAATCGGTTCGGCCCCAGCCGAAGTGGGCGGCGGCCGGGCCGACCACCAGGGCGGCGTCGGTGACACGCCCGGTCACCACGATATCCGCGCCCGCGTTCAAGCCTGCGGCGATACCCCACGCACCCAGGTAGGCATTGGCGGTGAGCGGCGCGCCGAGTCCGAGTTCGGCCGCGCGCGGCAGCAGATCGTCACCGGCCACATACGCGATCTTCGGTGCGAGACCGAGCTTTTCGGCGACCTCGCCGACCCGCTGTGCCAGTCCGGCGGGATTGAGCCCGCCCGCGTTCACGACAATCTTGACGCCCTTTTCCAGGGCCAGTCCGAGATTGCTCTCCAGCTGTCGCACAAAGGTTTTGGCGTAACCGAGATTCGCGTCCTTCATGCGATCCCGGCCCAGGATCAGCATGGTGAGTTCGGCCAGATAGTCGCCGGTGAGCACATCGAGCTGCCCGCCCTCGAGCATCTCGCGCATGGCGCTCATCCGGTCCCCGTAGAAGCCGGAGCAGTTGCCGATCCGGAGAAGTTCCGGATCCTCGCCGAGCTGACTCATTCCTGGGCCTCCCTGTGCACCGCGCGGCGCAGCGCCATCGCTGCGGTCCGCTCAAGGGTCACATCGGGTCAGAAAAAAATCAAGCCTGCGTGCTTGTTAATTGCCCGAACGGGAGCTCAGCGGGGTATTTGCCGTTGGGGGTTCGGAGGCGCAGGCCCCTGAGAGCCCCCAGAGCGGGTCACCAGGCAGACTGATGGCGTGTCCAAAGACGTCGCCGTGATCGTGCTGCTAGCCCTGGCCGGATTCCTCCTCGGCGGGGCCTACTCGACCTGGAAGACCCTGCGCCCGCTCGCCATCGCACTCGGCATTGCCGGAGTGCTGGCGGTAGCGGGCGCGATTCTCTATCTGATCTAGCCGGTCCTACTCGGCCTCGAGGCGGAAGATGCGCAGATCCTCAGGCACACCACTGAGCGGGGCCGCGAAGAAACTGCGCCGGTAGGGCTTGACACCGAAACCGAGCTCCTCCAGGGTCTCGGGCCCGAGCGCGTCCAGGGTGGCATTGGACAGCATGGTGTTGCCGTTACCGCCCGCCTCCATCACCCGCGCGGCGATCGTGACATCGACACCCAACCAGTCCCCGCCGATCTCCCGCGGGGTACCGGTGTGCAGGCCCATGCGCATCTGCGGGCGATACCCGTCGATATTCACGGCGGTCAGATTCTCCTTGGCCGCCACCGCGGCGCGCACCGCGCGATCCGCGGACGGGAACACCGCCATCAGACCGTCACCCATGCGCTTGATGACCTGACCGCCACGATCGGCGATCGGCGGCTCGATGGCCTTGGCCACCCGGCGCAGTAGTTCCAGGGTTCGCTCGTCACCGGCCGCCAGCGACCAACTGGAGAAGGCCACCAGATCGGTGAACATAATGGTCACGTCCTGGGTGCCGCGGCCCCTGCCGACCCGCTCCAGCATGGCCTGCCAGACCTGCAGCGCACCCAGCCCCAATTCTCGTGCGGCACTGGGAGAATCGCCGACGAACTTATCGGCGGCCCGCGCCACGGCACGGGCGCCACCCGGGCCGGAGACCGAGAGCGGATCACCGAATGCCGGATCACCGGGGAGGTTTTCGCGGGCCTTGCGGACCAGGCCGATGAGATCGCCGCGCTGATTGGCGGCGGTGACCAGCGCCGAAAGCTGCCCGCCGGGGAAGCGGCGGCGGCCGGGCGCGGTATCGGTGTCGTCGAGGGATTCGTCGACCGATTCGGTCGGGACCAGCGGGATCACCAGGTCGGGGTCGATGCGGGGTGCACGCGACTCACGCGCACGAGACCCGTTCGCCTCCCGCGACCGGTTGCGATCGGTCCCCAATCCTTCCGAGCGAGAGGCGTCGGATGCGCGCTCGCCGCCGTCGGAGGGTCGTTCGCTCACGCCCAGAGCGTATCTCAGGGCTCGATCTCCGGATGGATTAATGACTGCCACCTGACACCTTCCGATCGGTACGAGCGGCCACATCATTGGGCCCGCCGATGTTACGAGTGTTTTGGTTGCTGGGCCGATGCTACAGATGACCAGTTTGGCCCGCCAGGCGCTCCCGGGAGGAATTGACACATTTCACACAGTGTTTCCTCGACCGTTTCGAACGATATCGGCCCGATACGGAGATCTCCGTATCGGGCCGATATTCGCCGCCGAACCGGGCAGTGGCCGGCGGCATCCCCGGGCAGGGTCTATGCGTCGCGCTTGTTCACCACCAACAGTGCGGCTCCGAACACGATTCCGACGAACACCGCGAAGTACACCAGGCTGCCCCACGGGCCCCAGTGCCAGTTCGACCCGGCCGCGTCCGCCGACGCCGAGTAGAAGTGTCCGGCATTCGCGAACGGCATGAATGCTCCCACATTGCGGCCGAAGCTGCCGAATGCGCTGAGCAGCGACTCCAGCACGGTCGGCCACAGGATGATGAGCGAGATGGCCGCGGCGGTCTGCCGGACCAGGACGCCGACACCGACGGCCAGCATCACGGACAGGAAGGCGTAGATCGGGACGCCGTAGATGGCGCGGGCATTGTCGGCATTGGTGAGCACCAGCTCGGCCCCGCCCGCCGAACCGCTGATCACCTTGGCCAGCACGAAGGCCAGCAGGGTCAGCACGCCGATCAGGATCGCCCCGAAGGCTCCGATCAATACCGCTTTGGTGAGCAGTACCTTGTCCCGGGCGGGGGTTGCTAGAAATGTGCTGCGAATGGTTCCGAAGCGGTATTCACTCGTTACCGCGAGCGCCGCCAAGATCATCAGCACCAGTACGCCGAAGCCGCTCACACCACCCACGACGGTGGTCACGTGCAGGGGCGGGGTATCGGCCTTCGGTGAACGATTCACCGCCGCGACCAAGGCCGCGAAGCCCAGACCCAACAGCACGATGATTGCCGAGCACCACCACGGCGACCGGGTCGAGGTGAGTTTGATTCGTTCCGCTGCGAGCACGCCCATCAGAGCGCACCTCCCATCACCTGGTCGAAGCCTTCGCCGTGGTACTCCACCGCACTACCGGTCATCTGCATGAACGCCTCCTCCAGCGAGGCCCGCTGCGGCGACAGCTCGAAGAGCGTTATGTCATTGGCACCGGCCAGTTTTCCGACCACATCGGAGGTGACACCGGCGACCACCAGGGCCGCGCCGTCGGCATCCGCGCCCGCCTCGCGCACCGTCATACCGTTGGCGGTGAGCAGACTGCGCAACTGATCCAGCTGCGGACTGCGCACGCGCACAGACTGTTCCGACGCCTTCTCGATGAAATCCTTGGTGGTGGTGTCGGCCATCAATTGACCGCGGCCGATAACGATCAAATGCTCTGCGGTCTGGGCCATTTCCGACAGCAGGTGACTGGAGACCAGCACCGTACGGCCCTCCGACGCCAACCGCTGCATGAAACGGCGAATCCACAGAATGCCCTCGGGATCAAGGCCGTTCACCGGTTCGTCGAACAGCAGCACCTTCGGATCGCCCAGCAGCGCACCCGCCAGACCCAGCCGCTGCGACATACCGAGCGAGAAACCACCCGCGCTCTTATTGGCAACCTCGGAGAGGCCGACCAGCCGCAGCACCTCCTCCACACGTGCGGCCGGAATGTCATTGGACGCCGCCAGCCAGCGCAGATGTGCACGCGCGGAGCGATTCGGATGCACCCACTTGGCATCGAGTAGCGCGCCGACCTCGGTCAGCGGACGCTTCAAATCGCGGTACGGCTTACCGTCGATGAGCGCGGTCCCCGCGGTCGGTTCGTCCAACCCCAGGATCATCCGCATGGTGGTCGACTTACCCGCCCCATTCGGGCCGAGAAAGCCGGTCACCAACCCCGGACGCACCGTGAACGACAGATCCGACACCGCGACGGTCTGCCCGTAGTGTTTGGTCAGGCCCCTCAGTTCGATCATGGGACCAGTCTTCCTCAAGTTGTGCGCGCGCACTATCGATCAGAGGTCGCGCGTCCCGTCCCCCTCGAGGATGACCCGAGCCCCGAGGGGGCACCCGGGTTCACAGAGCCGGGGAGGAAGCCTGCGCCCAGAAACGCTTGGGGATACGACCCGCTCGACGAGCCAGCCAACCGGCCTGGACGGCATTGGCCATGGCGGTCGCCATCAGCACGGGCTCGCGGGCCCGGGTGACAGCCGTCGCGAGCAGCACCGCGGAGCAGCCGAGTTCCATGGCCAGGGCCGCGTCGCTGGCGGTGCCGATACCCGCGTCGAGGATGACCGGGACACCGGCGGCGGCGACGATCATCTCGATATTGTGCGGATTTCCGATGCCGAGGCCGGTGCCGATCGGCGAGCCCAGCGGCATGACGGCGGCGCAGCCGATGTCCTCGAGGCGACGGGCCAGCACCGGGTCATCGGTGGTGTACGGCAGTACCGTGAAGCCGTCGTCCACCAATTGCTCTGCGGCGCTGACCAATTCGATCGCATCCGGGAGCAGGGTGCGCTCGTCGGCGATGACCTCCAGCTTCACCCAATCGGTTTCCAGCGCCTCGCGGCCCAGCTGTGCGGTGAGCACGGCCTCGGCGGCGGTGCGGCAACCGGCGGTATTGGGCAGCGGGGCGATCTCCAAGCGCTTCAACAGATCCAGCACACCGGTACCGCCCGCGGCGTCCACCCGGCGCATGGCGACCGTGGTCAGCTCGGTGCCCGAGGCGATCAGCGCCTCCTCCAGCACGGCCAGATTGTCCGCCCCGCCGGTGCCCATGATCAACCGCGAACCGAACTCGCGACCCGCGATCACCAGCGGATCCATCCCGCTAGCCACCCTGCACCGCCGTCAGCACCTCGAGCTCCCAGCCCCGCCCGACCGGCTCATCCCAGCGCGACTTCGGAAACAGCGCACCGTCCACCGCGACCGCCACACCCTGACACGGCAGATTCAATTGCTCCAGCACCTGACGCACCGTCGGCGCCTCGGCGAATTCATGGTCCGCACCATTGACGGTGATACCAACGGGAACTGCGGTCATCGGGCTCCTCCTGGAGACTGCGGCGTAGCAGCGGCACGCCGACGGTAGTTGGCGGACAGGGCGTCCAGCTCGGCAGCGGTGAGCGAGCGGGGACCGAGCGGCGCACGACGACCGGGCGCGGTGGCGCGGACCGCACGGAGGTCGGTGCCGGAGAGCTGCTCGAACACGGCGCCGCCGGTCATCGGGCTCCCCCGGGGGGAAGCGGTGTGGGGGAAGGGTTTCGGTGGAGGCTCTCGGCCAATCTGCGACTCTCGGCGGGGGTGAGGGGGCGCGGATCGCGGCCGAAGCGGGTGGGGGTGGCGGCCCGGGCCTGCGGGAGGTCGGTGTCGGCGAGCAGTGCCAGTACGGCGTCCGCGGTGACCGGGGTGTCGAGAATTCCGTTGCGGCCGTGGCCCGTTGCCGCGATCACCCGATCGTCGAGGTACCCGATCAACGGCAGGTTGTCCGGGGAACCCGGTCTGGAACCCGCGATGGCCTCGGCGAATTCGTATTCGCCGATACCGGGCAGGATGGCTTCCGCGTCATTGATGAGGTCGCGTACCCCGGCGACGGTGACGGTGGTGTCGAAGCCCTGTTCGTATTGGGTTGCGCCGAGCACGATTCCGTCGCTGCGCGGGACCAGGTAGATGGGGCGGCCGTGCACCCGGGCACGAATCACGCCCTGCGGCGGCGGGGGCGCGCTCGGCCGCCGACGCAGCCGCAGGATCTCGCCCTTCACCGGCCGCACGGGAAGTCCGGGCCACAATTCGGCGGTGGCGGCGCCCGCCGCCAGCACGATGCGATCGTGCCGGAGCTCGCCCAGGCTTTGCGCGGATTTCGTGGACCGTTCCCCGGCAGCGCTCGATGACTCCGACGAAACCACCTGTACGGCACGGAATTCCACACCCGCGGCCACGCACGCCGCGCGCAGTGCCGTCACCAGCGCACGATTGTCCACCGCGGGTTCCGCGGCGCACAGCAGCCCGGCGCGGACCGTCCGTGCCAGCCCGGGTTCGGCGGCGCGCACTCCGGCCCGATCCAGCAGGATCGGCAACCGATCCTGAGCATCGCCGGGATCGCCGAGCAGGAACGGCACATCCTGGGTGTCCAACCAGTCCGCGATGGTGCGCAGGTCCGCGGCGTCCGCAGCGTCGAGGGCGACGGTGAGGGTGCGGGTGGCGGTGAAGAGTTCGGCACCGGTGAGCGCTCGCAGCCGGGCGGCGAAGTCGGGCCAGCGCGCCAGTGAGGCGGCGCCGAACTCCAGGGCGGCCGACTCCCCCGGCCAGCCCTCCGACAGCGGCGCGAGCATGCCGCCCGCGACCCAGGAGGCCCCCGATCCGCTCGCCGGATCGAACAGTGTGACCGTCCAGCCTTCCTCGGCGGCACGCCATGCCACCGAAAGCCCGATCACACCGCCGCCCACGACGGCCAGGGTCCGCACCGTTTCCACCTCGCACTGCATCTCTTGCGCCGCTCGTCGCGGCGCGGGGTCGAACTCATTGTGCCGCCGCACGCGGCCCGGGTCACGGGCGTCACGGCCTCGGCCCGGGTCTCCCCGGTGCCACGCCGCACGCCCGCGTACGCGGACTTCGGGGTCGACGGTCCGGCCAGGTGTGGGTCGCGTGGCCGACGCGAGCCGATCGTGGTCGCACAGGGCCGTGGATCGGGGTGCGGCGGGAATTCACCGCACCGCCCGTTTCGTCCCAACGGTAGCGCGACTAGCGTCGGGGGCGTGCAACCCTCCCACGTGAACCGGCCCGCCACCCCGCGCGAGCGATTGGCCGATGCGCGCCTGTACCTGTGCACCGATGCCCGCCGGGACAAGGGCGACCTCGCCGCCTTCGCCGACGCCGCCCTGGCCGGAGGCGTCGACATCATTCAATTGAGGGATAAGGGCTCGGCCGGTGAGAAGGAATTCGGACCGCTCGAGGCCAAGGCCGAACTCGGCGCTCTCGCCGAGTTGAAGGCCGCCGCACGCAGGCACGGGGCATTGGTGGCCTGTAATGATCGCGCCGATATCGGACTGGCCGCGGGTGTGGACGTACTGCATCTCGGCCAGGGCGATCTGCCGCCCTGGTACGCCCGCACCATCCTCGGCCCCGAGGTGGTGATCGGCCGATCCACGCACAATCGCGCACAGGCCGGGCTGGCCGCCATCGATGAGCACATCGACTACTTCTGCACCGGCCCCGTGTACGCCACCCCGACCAAGCCGGGGCGGCAGCCCGCGGGTCTGGATCTGGTGCGCTCCACCGCCGAATCGCTCACCGCCCGCCCCTGGTTCGCCATCGGCGGGATCGACGATCAGCGCCTGCCCGAGGTGCTCGCGGCCGGTGCGACCCGAATCGTGGTGGTACGGGCCATTACCGAGGCCCGCGATCCGGAATCGGCGGCGCGTGCGCTCAAGCAGCGGGTGCTGGACAACCTCGCCAACTGAGCGGTTTCAGCCCTGCGGTACCGGGTCCAGGCGGATCGGGACGCCGTTGAGGTGGGACATGCCCGCGAGGGGTTCGATATCGGCCGGATCGGTGGACATGAGTTCGTTGGGATTCACGCCACCGGCGGCATTGGCCCGCCGCCAGCCGCCGCGGTGGCCCCAGCCGTGCGGGATGGCCACCGCGCCTTCGGTCATATCCTCGGTCAGGCGGGCGGTGAGTTCTATCGAACCGTTGGCAGAGGTCACCCGGCAGCGGGAGCCGTCGGAAATGCCCGCCACCGCCGCGTCTTTGGGATTGATGCGCGCCGCCTGGACGCGGTCGCCGCGCATCAGGAGTTCGGAGTTGTGCATCCAGGAGTTGTGGGACTTCAGTTCGCGCATGCCGATCAGGCGCAGCGGGTAGGACGGGTCGACGGGAGCGGCGTTCAGGTCCCGGAGTGCGGTGCGGATTTCGTCGGGAGCCAGGTGGACTCGTTTGTCCTTGTGCTGCACCACTTCTCGCAGCACACCGGCGGTGATGGAGTCGGCCAGGACCACACCGTGCGGATGGCGGCGGAGCATCTTCAGGCTCAGGCCGCCGGGGCGCAGACCGAAGCGATCACCGTAGGGGCCGGTGCGCAGGGCCAGATCGACCAGCAGGGGCGGGGTGGGGCGCGCGGAGCGACCACCGGGGAGGCCGCGCAGGCGGCTCAGTAGGCGGCCCGCCGCCTTGGGCCCGATCACGAAGGGCTGCACGCCGATTCGGGTGGCGATGGCGTCGATGATGCGCCACTCCTCGCGCGCCTCACCGTACGGCTCCAGAACGCGCTCGGTGTACTGGGTGTACGGCGTCGGCGCGAGCGCGGTGAACGGGAGCGGGATGTCATCGCGCTCCAGGAAGGTGGTGGCGGGCAGGATGTAGTCGGCGGTGCTGTTGGAATCGTTGCGGTACAGGTCGATCGAGACGTACAGGTCCAGTTGCGCCAGGGCGGTGGACAACTCGCGTCCGTTGGGCACCGAGGAGACCGGATTGCCCGCCGAGGTGAACAGGGCGCGAAGCTGCCCGGGACCAGGCGTGGTGATCTCCTTGGCCATGATCGCGGCGGGGAAGGTGCCCAGCACATCCGGGAAATCGCCTATGCGGGAGCGATTCTTACCGTATTTGATCAGACCGAGTCGGGCATTGAGCTGGGAGACGGCCACCAGCTCCTTACCGAAGACCGAGCCGCCGGGGGTATCCAGATTTCCGGTGACAACGGCCAGTGCGTCGATGAGGAAGGCCACCAGCGTGGCGTGGCGGCCCAGGCAGGTACCGGTGCGGCCGTAGACGGCGGCGGAGTTCGCGCGCGCCAGGTCACGAGCCAGAGTGCGCACCACATCGGGTTCCAGGCCGGTCACCACGGCGGTCGACTCCGGGGTGAATCGTTCGACGGCAGCCCGTAATTCGCGCACACCGGCGGCCTGTGCGCGCAGCGCCGGCGCGTCCTCGAGCCCCTCGGCGAAGATCACCTGGAGCATGCTGGCGAGCAACCAGGCGTCACCGTCGGGCCGCACGCCGACATGCTCGAACAGGTGCGCGGTCTCGGTGCGCCGAGGATCGACCACCACCACGCGCCCGCCGCGCTTGGTGATCGCCATGAGCTTCTCCCGAATTCGCGGCACGCTCATCGCACTACCGTGCGACACAACGGGATTCGCGCCCAGCATGAGCAGGAAATCGGTGCGGTCCAGATCCGGGACCGGCACCGAGGTCAACGACCCGTACAGCAGTTCGCTCGCGACGAAGCGATTGTTGATGTCCTGCGATCCGGCCGAGTACACATGCCGCAGCCCGGCGGCGAGCTGAAAACCCACCAGCCACAACGTATGTGAGTACGAGAACGACGACGGATTGCCGAAGTACCAGCCCAGGCTCTCCCGCCCGTGAGCGGCGATGAGCGCGCGCAGCCGGGCGCCGATATCGTCCAGGGCCTCGTCCCAGGTGACCCGCTCGAATCCGTCCGGCGTGCGGCGCAACGGATACAGCACCCGATCCGGATCATTCTGAATCTCGGTGAACGCGATACCTTTCGGGCACGCGTTGCCTTTCGAGAGCGGATGCTCCTTGTCCGCCCGCAGCCGCACCAGTTTCCCGTCCTCGACGGTGGCGATCAGCCCGCAGAGCGGTTCGCAGATTCGACAGTACGTGGGGATCTCACGCTGGCTCACGCCCTCAAGACAACACCTGAGCCAGGGTGAGGTACAACACATTTCCGGCCATATCCGTGGTCAACTCGGCCTCCCCGATACGGGCCGCGCGGGCATCGCCATTGCCGTCCGAGCACAGCCAGAGGAACTCCGCGCCGGGTATCTCCAGGGTGCGTGGCAATGCGGCCGCCACCGTCTCGGGATCCGCCAGACCGTCCAGACTGACCCGCGCGGGGGTCGCGCGCAGCAGCGGCCAGGCGGCGGCGAAACCGGGATGCAGTGGGCGGGCATCGACCTCGGTCTCGGGTACCCACGCCAATTCGGTGCTCTCCGGATTCCCCCGAGTGCGCAATCGGGTGACCGCGTCGGCGATGACCGTGGTGTATGTCCAGCCGCTGGCCGCGGTGGCGGTCACCCGCTGTGCCCGCACCCGGATGGATCCGGCGACGATGCCCGCCTCCTCCTCGGCCTCGCGGACGGCGGCGCGCACGCTCGACTCGTGTGAATCCCGGGCACCGCCGGGCAGCGCCCAGGTGCCGCCCTGATGACTCCACGCCGAGCGATGCTGCAGCAGCACCGCCGACCCGCCATCGGCGAGCGGGGCGCGCAGCAACAGTCCGGCAGCTCCGAAACGACCCCACTGGCGGGTGCCATCGGGGCTCTCCGCCCAGCCGTCGCCGTCACCACGCATACTTTCGATCCCATCCTCGGACCGCGCCGCACAGACCTCCGGGTGTTCCCGCGTCACGGCACAGGTACGTCCACAATAAGCTCATTCGACATCGACAAGTCGATCGTCCGGTTTCGGTCAGTGGGAGGTGAAATGGTTCGCACCGAGCAGTTGCGGCTCGACGAGCTGTCCCCTCGAGCTGCCGCCGCAGCGGTGCGGGAACGGCTCTCGAGCACCGAGATGCGCCTGTTCGCGCACTCCTCACCGGCCAAATTGATTGCCGTCGGATTGGTTTTGCTGGGTATGTGCCTGGCCGCCGGGGTGGTCACCGCGAGCGCGGTGAACGACCGGCAGCACGCCCTGGACGTGCTTTTGGATCAGGCCGAGCCGGATGCGTACTCGGCGCAGCGGCTGTACACCTCGCTGTCGGTGGCCGACGCCTCGGCCGGTACCGCGTTCATCTCCGGCGGGCTGGAGCCCAAGGCCGTGCGCGACCGCTACAACCAGGCGGTCGGCGAGGCGGCGGCGGAGCTGGTCACCCAGTCCAATCGCAGCGGCGGCGACGCCGATACCCATCTGCGCACCGGCATATCCACCGGCCTGCCGGTCTACTGCGGCATTGTGGAGACCGCGCGGGCCGACAATCGCAGTGGACTGCCGCTCGGCGCCGCCTATCTCAGCGAGGCGTCCAATCTCATGCAGGGCACCGTGCTGCCCATGGCGCAGGAGTTGCAGGAGCATCGCTCGGCCGCCATCACCGCCACCCAGCGCAATCATGTGCGGCCGCCGTGGTCCGCCATCGTGACCCCGCTGCTGGCGGTCGCGGCGCTGATCGCGGCGCAGCTTTTCCTGTCCCGGCGCTGGCATCGGGTGCTCAATCCCGGCCTGCTGCTGGCCACCGGAACCATGGTGGTGCTGCTCGGCTGGACCGTGGTCGCCGGATTCATCTCCGCCGTGGACACCACCGACTCCCGCGACAGCGGCAGCGTCCCCACCGCGGCGCTCACCGAGAGCCGCATCCTGGCCCAGCAGGCCCGCACCGCCGAAACCCTGAAACTGGTGCGGCGCGATACCAGTACCGAATACGACAACACCTATGACAAGGCCACCGACCGACTGCGCGATATCTTCGCCGCCTATGGCGGGGACGCCCCGGGTGCGGGCGAGGTGAAGACCGCGAGCGCCGCACTGGATCGCTGGCGAGCCGCGCATCAGCGGATGAACGACGCGCTCTCCAAGGGCGATTTCATCGGTGCGGGCGCGGTCGCCACCGGTCCGGGCGCGAACGAGGCTTCCGCACAGGTGGACGCCCTGGACCGCGCGCTGGGCAGTGGCATCACCGACACCCGGAACGAACTGCGCAGCAACACCTCCCACGCCGCCCGCACCCTGGACCTGCTGGCGCCGGGCGCACTGGTGTTGAGCACCGCGGCGGCCGTACTGGTGGCGGCGGGTCTGTGGCCGCGACTACGGGAGTACCGATGAACCGCGACCTGATTCGACTACTACCCGCCACCGTGGCGGGGGTCCTCGCGCTGGCGCTCGCCGGCTGCGCGGACGGGGACGCGCCCGCACCGCAGTCGACCCGGGTGCCGAGCTATGTCGAACCGCCACTGCCCTCGGGAGCCATTACCGCACAGGCGAACGCACCCCTGCCGCCCGCCGCGGTGAACTGCGGGGATCCGACCGCGAGCCTGCGCCCGGGCGGCGGTGCGAGCACACCGAATATCGATGCCATCCGCTCGCGCGGGCGACTGCTCGTCGGACTCGATCCGGGCAGCAATCTCTTCAGCTTCCGCGATCCGACCACCGGCACGCTGGACGGATTCGATGTGGATATCGCCCGGGAGCTGGCGCGCGATCTGCTCGGGAATCCCGACTCCGTCGAATACCGGATTCTCGGTTCGGCGGATCGCGAGAAGGCCCTGCAGGAGCACACCGTGGATGTCGTGGTGAAGACCATGACCATCAACTGCGAACGGCGGCAACGGGTTACCTTCTCCACCTCGTACCTGCAGGCGCATCAGCGGGTGCTGACCGTCCGCGACTCCGGCATCAACGGACTCGCCGATCTGGCGGGCAAACGGGTGTGCGTGGTGCCCGGCACCACCTCGCTGGATCTGGTTCGCATCCAACAGCCCGCGGTCTCGATTCTCACGGTGCCCAGCTGGGCGGATTGCCTGGTGGTATTGCAGCAGCGGCAGGTCGACGCCGTCAGCACCGATGACACCGTGCTGGCGGGCCTGGCGGTACAGGATCCGGCCACCGAGGTGGTTGGTCCGAATCTGAGCACCGAGCAGTACGGCATCGGCATCTCACAGGGCTCGGACGATCTGGTGCGCTTCGTCAACGGCACCCTGGAGCGCATTCGCACCGACGGCAGCTGGAACCGCTTCTATCACCGTTGGCTGGCAGCCGAACTCGGTGATGCCGCCATCCCGCCGCAGCCCAGGTACCAGGACTGAGATGACGGATCCCGAGGAACCGGACGCCACCCGCGCCACCGAGCGGGTGGGCGACGACGGCCCGCCGACCCAGGTCACCGAACGCTTCGAGCAGGGCGACGAAGGACCCATCACACAGGCGACCGAACATCCCGCCGCGCCCGAATCCAGCGAATCCACCGGCGCGCAGGGGAATTCGGGCAGTTCCGAGGGCGAGGTGCGCACACCCACCCGGCCCTCGCAGCGGACCGCGCGCATGTCCCGGCCGCGACCGGTGGTGCGGCGACTCGGCGCGGGACTGGTGCCCATTCCCGCCGTGGAACCGGTCGACCCGGAGGCGGAGGTGCTCGCCGATCCGGTGGTGGCCGAGGGGCGCAGATTCTGCTGGCGCTGCGGGAAACCGGTCGGCCGCGCCACCGCCGCGCATCCGGCGGCCACCGCGGGCACCTGCGAAACCTGCGGTGCGCCTTACGATTTCCGGCCGTCACTGCATCAGGGCGATCGGGTGGCCGGACAGTACGAGATCCAGGGCTGTATCGCGCACGGTGGACTCGGCTGGATCTACCTGGCCATCGACCGCAATGTCAGCGATCGCTGGGTGGTGCTCAAGGGCCTGCTGCACGCCGGTGACGCCGAGGCGCAGGCGGTGGCCGTGGCGGAGCGGCAATTCCTCGCCGAGGTCGTGCATCCGAGCATCGTCAAGATCCACAACTTCGTCGAGCATCCGGGCGCGGACGGCTCCCCCGTCGGCTACATCGTCATGGAGTACGTCGGCGGTCACTCCCTGCGCGATCTACTCGAACAGCATGTGCGCCCGGAGCGGATGCCGATCGCCGAGGCCATCGCCTACGTGCTGGAAATCCTTCCGGCACTGGACTATCTGCACTCGGTGGGCTTGGCCTACAACGATCTCAAACCGGACAACATCATGGTCACCACCGATCGGGTGGAGCTCATCGACCTGGGTGCGACCGCCCCCTTCGAGGCGTACGGAAACCTCTACGGCACCAGGGGTTTTCAGGCTCCGGAGATTCCGCAGACCGGACCCACCATCGCCTCCGACATCTATACGGTCGGGCGCACCCTGGCCGTGCTCACGCTGAATCTGCCGATGGCGAAGGGCGCGTACCGTGAGGGCATTCCGGCGGCCGAGGATCAGCCGGTACTGGCCCGGCACGAGTTCTTCCACCGGCTGCTGCTGCGCGCCACCGATCCCGTCCCGGACCGCCGCTTCGCCTCGGCGCGACTGCTCGGCGGTCAGCTCACCGGCGTACTGCGCGAGATTCTCGCGGTCGAGACCGGTAAAGAACATCCGCAGCTGTCAACGCTTTTCAGCCCCCCGCGCACCAGCTTCGGCACCGAGGAGTTCGTGGCGCAGACCGACGGCATCATCGACGGCATCAATCGCGGCACCCTGTTGAGTCCGCGCGCCGTGGTGGCCGCGCTACCGGTACCGCTGGTCGATCCGACCGATGCGTCCGCACCGCTGCTGGCGGGCGCGGCACATCCCGAGGCCCGGCACGCCCTCGACGAACTGCGGCACGCCCGCCAGCGCGCGGCGGCCGAACCCGGCGGCGCGCCGGAGACTTTCGAGCTGGAGGTCACCCTCGCCGAGGCCCGTGCCCACCTCGATCTGGAGCAACCGGCCGCCGCCCGCATGCTGCTGCGGCGGCTCACCGGAACCGACGAGCCGCCCTCCGAGGACTGGCGCGCCGACTGGTATCTCGGCATGGCCGAACTGCTGGAACAGGATTACGAGCGCGCGTTCGCCCGCTTCGACGCCGTCCTGGAGGCCATTCCGGGCGAGATCGCGCCCAAACTCGCGCTCGCCGCCACCGCGGAGCTCATTCTGCAGCACTGGGATTCACCGGAGCCCGAGGAGTGGCGGGCCTACGCCGAGAAGTACTACGCCACCGTCTGGCGCACCGACCGCGGCGTGGTCAGCGCCGCCTTCGGCCTGGCCCGGCAACTGGCCGCCGCCGGTCGCACCGCGGACGCCGTACACGCGCTCGACGAGGTACCGCCCGCCTCCCGGCACTACTCCGAGGCTCGGATGACAGCGGTGCTCATACTGCTCACCAGCGCTCCCGTCGAGGCGCTCGAGGAGGCCACGCTGTATCTGGCCGCGGTACGGGTGCAGGCGCTACCGCCCGGCGAGAGCCGCACCGCACAACTGCGCATCCTGGTGCTGGGCACCGCGCTGGGCTGGTTGCAGGCCGGACACACCCCGAAATCCGTTGCCGCCGAGCTATTCGGAGCGCAGTTCAACGAACGTGAGCTGCGGCGCGGTATCGAGACCGGTCTGCGCGGGCTGGCGCGATCGGCTCCCGGCCGCACCCATCGCTACGCACTCGTCGACCTGGCCAACGCGGTGCGGGCCAAATCCTGGTTCTGACACCGGAAATCCCGGTGCCGCAGCTGTCCTTCGGGGGCAGCCGAGAGGTAGCAGGAACTGGCGAGGGAGGGTCAGTACCTACCGCGGCTGTGCGTATGCGACACGGGTTCCGGGGTCCCTTCGGGAGTGGATCCGAGTACCACTCCGGCAGGGCCATCGTGATGTTTTCGTGAAGCCGTGCGGCGCGGGTCAACCGACCAGACGGGCGGCCGCGCGCGCGATGGCGAGCTCCTCGTTGGTGGGCACCACCAACACGGCCACCTCCGCGCCCTCGGGCGAGATGTACCGGGCGGAGCGATCTTTCGCGGTATTGCGCGCCGGATCGACCCGAATACCGAAGCGCTCCAGCTCGGCCAGCGCCGCCGCCCGGACCTTGGCGTCGTTCTCGCCCACACCGGCGGTGAAGGTGATGGCATCCACCCGGCCCAGCTCCACCAGGTACGCGCCGATATAGCGGCGCAGGCGGTGGATGTAGACATCGAAGGCCAGTTGTGCGGCGGCATCACCGGTTTCGATGAGACGGCCGAGTTCGCGGAAGTCGTTCACACCGGCCAGGCCCTTGATACCGGATTGCCGGTTGAGCAGGGCATCCACATCGTCCACATCCATATCCGCGGTGCGGATCAGGTGGAAGATGATCCCGGGATCCAGATCACCGGAGCGGGTTCCCATGACCAGACCCTCGAGCGGGGTCAGGCCCATCGTGGTGTCCACCGCCTTACCGCCGCGAATGGCGGAGGCGGAGGCGCCGTTACCCAGGTGCAGCACAATCTGATTCAGCTCGGCGCGATCCCGGCCCAGGAATTCGGCGACCTGCCCGGAGACGTACTCGTGCGAGGTGCCGTGGAAGCCGTACCGCCGGACACCATGTGCGGCCGCGACTTTCGCGTCGATGGCGTAGGTCTTGGCGGCGGCGGGCAAGCCGTGGAAGAACGCGGTATCGAAGACCGCCACCTGCGGAACATCCGGTAGCAGTTCGCGGGCGCTCTCGATACCCACCACATTGGCCGGATTATGCAGTGGCGCGAGCGCGGACAGCTGCGAGATGGCCTCGAGCACCTCATCGGTGACGAGTGTCGGCTCGTAGAACACCTCACCGCCGTGCACCACCCGGTGCCCGACCGCGCGCAGGCCCGCATCGGCCAGATCATGCCCGCTCTCGGCGAAGAGGTCGAAGACCAGGCGCAGTCCGGCGGCGTGATCGGGCACCTCACCGTCGTGCTCGTAAGTCTTTCCGTCACTCTGATGTTCGATACTCGGCGAGCCCTCGGCGACGGGTTCGCCGATCCGCTGCACCACCCCGGCGGCGACCACCTGCGCCGAATCCGGATCCAGCAGCTGGTATTTGATCGAAGACGATCCGGAGTTGATCACCAGGACCTTCACTTCGCTGTCTCCTTTCCGCATGAGCGAGGGCCTTGCGTGGTTACACAAGCTGCCGCCTCCAGGCCTGACTCGATCATGCGGTCTGCTGCGCCTGAATGGCCGTGATGGCAACGGTATTGACGATATCGGCGACCAGCGCGCCGCGCGAGAGATCGTTCACGGGCTTACGCAGGCCCTGCAATACCGGGCCGATGGCCACGGCGCCGGCACTGCGCTGCACCGCCTTATAGGTGTTGTTACCGGTATTGAGGTCCGGGAAGATGAAGACCGTCGCCTGCCCGGCCACCGCCGAATCCGGCATTTTGGTACGCGCCACCGTCGGCTCGATGGCGGCGTCGTACTGGATCGGACCCTCCACCAGCAGCTCCGGTTCCCGCTCGTGTACGAGTTTGGTTGCGGTGCGCACCTTTTCGACATCCACGCCGGAGCCGGATACACCGGTCGAGTAGGACAGCATGGCCACCCGCGGATCGATGCCGAACTGGGCGGCCGTGCGCGCGGACGAGATCGCGATATCGGCCAGTTGCTCGGAGGTCGGATCCGGGACCACCGCGCAGTCACCGTAGGCCAGCACCCGATCCGCCAGGCACATGAGGAACACGCTGGAGACGGTGGCGACCCCCGGCATGGTCTTGATGATCTCGAACGAGGGCCGGATGGTGTGCGCGGTGGTGTGCGCGGCGCCCGACACCATGCCGTCGGCGACACCCATATGCACCATCATGGTGCCGAAATACGAGATGTCACCGAGGTATTCGCGGGCGCGGTCCACCGTCATACCCTTGTGCGCGCGTAGCCGGGCATACTCCTGCGCGAACTCGTCGCGCAGCGGACAGGTCTTGGGATCGAGCACCTCGGCGGCCTCGATATCCACCCCGAGTTCGGCGGCGCGACCGCGCACGGCCGCCTCGTCACCGAGAATGGTGAGATCGGCGATCTTGCGCTGCAATACCCTTCCGGCGGCCCGCAGAATACGGTCGTCATCACCCTCCGGGAGCACGATGCGCTTGCGGTCCGAACGGGCGCGCTCGATGAGCTGATACTCGAACATCTGCGGGGTCACGATATTCGGAATCGGAATCTCGATCTGCTGCAACAGCTCTCGCGCGTTCACCCGCTCCTCCATGAGCGCGAGCGCGGTATCCACCTTGCGGATACTGGAGAGCGAGACCCGGCCGCGGGTGCGCGCCGCGGCCTTGGCGGTGGCGAAGGTACCCAGCGCGGTCGAGAGAATCGGCAGCTTGGGCTTGAGCCCCGCCATCAGTCGGGCGATCGACGGCGCGGGCTGCATATCGCCGTTCATGATGATGCCCGCCAGTGACGGAAAACCCTCCGCCTCATGGGCATTCACCAGGGCGAGCAGCACATCGGAGCGATCACCGGGGGTGATGACCGCGACGCCGTCGGTGAGCCGCTCCAGAATATGCTCGGTGGTCATTCCGCCGATGATCACGCTGAGGGCTTCGCGCTGGAGCAATTCCGGGTCGCCACTGTAGATTTCGCCGTCGATGGCCTGGCACAGCTCATCCATGGTGGGGGCCTGCAGCAGCGGCACCTCGGGCAGCGTCCAGGACGGCACGGCGACGGCCTTCGCCAATGCGGCGGTATCGGCCTCGATCTGATCGGGATCGCAGCGGTTGGCGATCACCGCGACCAGTTTGGCGTGCTCGGCCACCAATTCGGTGCGGCACAACTCCACCAGCTGCGCCAGTTCGGTCGGCGTGCGCTCGGCGCCGCGCACCACCAGCAGAACGGGCGCACCGAGATTCACCGCTATGCGGGCATTGAAACGCAGCTCGCTGGGGCTGGCGACATCGGTGTAATCACTGCCCAGAATGAGCACGGCATCGCACTGTTTGGCCATGGCGTGATAGCGCATGACGATCTCGCTGATGGCGGCGTCCGGATCGGCGTGCACCTGTTCGTAGGTGACGCCGATCGACTGGTCGTAATCGTCGTCGGCGGTGGAGTGCTCGAGGAGCAGCTCCAGGATGTAATCGCGTTCGGTCGCCGAGCGCGTAATGGGCCGGAACACCCCGACTCGCGGTGTCGTCGCGGCGAGCGCCTGCAGGACGCCCAGGGCCACGGTGGACTTGCCGGTGTCGCCCTCGGGCGACGCGATGTACACACTGGAAACCGGTGAGGCAGCCATAGTCCGAGAGCCTACCGACCGGTGTCTAATTTGCCCTCCGCTGCGCTGCGGGCGGGCGCTGTATCTTCTGCCCTCCGCTTCGCTGCGGGCGGGTTCGCGACTGTGTTTTCTGCCCTCCGCTTCGCTTCGGGCGGGTTCGCGGCCCTGAAGTCCCGGTTCTTCCCTCCCTCCGCTCCTCCGCTTCGCTCCCCCGCTCCACTCAGTCCAGAACCGGGACGGCCGCGAACCTTGAATGTGTGGTTTACAGGGCGCGCAATCTGGGGGCCAGGTCCCGCTTGAAGAGGTCCAGGAAGCGCGGTTGGTCGTGGCCGGGGGCATGGAAGACGAGGTGGTTCAGGCCCGCGTCCAGGTACGGCTTGATCAGCTCCACGGCCTGGTCCGGATCGCTGGCGACAATCCAGCGCTTGGCGATCTGCTCGATCGGCAGCGCGTCCGCGGCGGCCTCCATCTCGATCGGATCGGTAATGGAGTGCTTCTGCTCGGCGGTCAGCGAGAGCGGGGCCCAGAAGCGCGTATTCTCCAGCGCCAGTTCGGGATCGGTGTCGTAGGAGATCTTGATCTCGATCATCCGATCGATGTCCTCGACGGTGCGGCCGACCTTCGCCGCGCCCTCCGCGACCGCGGGCATGAGCTTCTCGGTGTAGAGGTCCATACCCTTGCCGGAGGTACAGATGAAACCGTCGCCCGCGCGACCCGCGTACCGGGCCACCAGCGGACCACCGGCCGCGATGTACACCGGGATACCGCCCTTGGGCACGTCGTAGATGGACGCGCCGACGGTCCGGTAGTACTCGCCGTCGAAGTCGACGCGATCACCCGTCCACAGCGCGCGCATCAGATCCACCGATTCGCGCAGGCGCGCGAAACGCTCCTTGAACTCCGGCCATTCGCCCTGGTAGCCGGTGGCGATCTCGTTCAGCGCCTCACCGGAGCCGACGCCCAGCATGACGCGCTCCGGGTACAGGCAGCCCATGGTGGCGAAGGCCTGTGCGATCACCGCGGGGTTGTAGCGGAAGGTCGGGGTCAGCACCGAGGTGCCCAGCATGATGCGCTCGGTGCGCTCGCCCACCGCGGCCATCCAGGCGAGCGAGAACGGGGCGTGCCCGCCATTGTGCCGCCACGGCTGGAAGTGATCGCTCACCGTCGCGCTGTCCATACCGTGCTGTTCGGCCGCCACCGCGATCTCCACCAGTTCCCTGGGGCCGAACTGCTCCGCGGACGCCTTGTATCCGAGCTTGAGGTCCTTCACCGCGCCACTCCTGTCGCCTTGTTGCGCTTGGGTTGTGCGGGTCAACCTCCCGCACTGCCGTCCGGACATGTGCCCGATTCACGGCTTACTTCGCACCCTAGTCAGCGATGTGGCGGGGGTCGCACCCACATCGGCGAACCGGGGTGTGACCGCTGGTATTCCGCGAGCGGCGTTCCGGTGGACGGTGTACGAACCGACCAGATGGTAGGACGAATTGACCCTCTTGCCACCCAACGCGCGTCCGATAGCGGACAATTGCCTCCGTGACCTCTATCGAAGAACCGATCCTGTCCTATCTCACCGACATGGACGGCGTCCTCGTGCACGAGAACCACATGGTGCCGGGCGCGGACCAATTCCTGGCCGAACTGCGCGACAACAACATTCCCTTCCTGGTGTTGACGAACAATTCGATCTACACCGCGCGTGATCTCCAGGCGCGGCTGCGACACACCGGCCTCGACATTCCCGTCGAATCCATCTGGACCTCGGCGCTGGCCACCGCGACCTTCCTCCGGGATCAGCGGCCCAATGGAACCGCCTATGTCGTAGGCGAATCCGGGCTCACCACCGCACTGCACGAAATCGGCTACGTCCTCACCGACAGCGATCCGGACTACGTGGTGCTCGGCGAAACCCGGACCTACTCGTTCGAAGCCATCACCACCGCCATTCGCCTGATCTCGGCGGGCGCGCGCTTCATCGCCACCAACCCGGACCCGACCGGACCGTCCCGCGAGGGCATCCTGCCGGCCACCGGTTCGGTCGCGGCGCTCATCACCCGCGCCACCGGCAAGGAGCCGTACTACGTGGGCAAGCCCAATCCGCTCATGATGCGGTCGGCACTGCGCCGGATCAACGCGCATTCGCAGTCCACCGTCATGATCGGCGACCGGATGGACACCGATGTCATCTCCGGTCTGGAGGCGGGTATGCGCACCATTCTGGTGACCACCGGCATCTCCACCCAGGCCACCGTCGAGCAGTACCCATACCGCCCGACCGCCATTCTGCACTCGGTGGCGGAACTGGTCGGCAAGACCAAGGCACCGTTCGACCTCTGAAAGACGTTGCGGTTTACTCGGATTCGAGGATTTCGAGCGCGGCCGACAAGGCCGCGAGCGAATCCACGATCCGGGTGAACTGCTCGATCCCGAGCTCGGCGGTGAGCCGCGCGGCCATCTTCGAGTGCTGCGGGGTGATGCGCCGCACCGCGTCATGACCCTCCTCGGTGATAGCGACGAGTTTGGCGCGCTTATGCAGCGGGTTCGGCCGGTATTCGGCGAAACCCTTGTCCACCAACAGATCCGCTATGCGCTGCACGCTTTGCCGGGTGATGCCCATTTCCCGGGCGATCCCCGCCACCGGCAGCGGCTCGTGCAGCACCGCGCCCAGCACCTGCCACCAGGCAGCGGTGATCCCCGCCGGTTTGGCCAATTCCTCGGCGATGGTGAGGAATTGGCCGTTCAGCTTGAACGACGTGATCGCCGCCGTACTGAAGAGATCCTGTTCGCTACGGCTCATGAGGCGTTCGCCGCCGCGCGACTCTCCTCGTATTCGGCGAGCGCGAAGAATCCGGCCGGGTCGTTCTGCCCGTACAGCCGGTACCAGGCGTCCAGGATGCGCGGCTCGAAGACTTCCAGCCGCCCGAGGATGGCGCGAGCGAAATCCACCGGCATGGTGCCGCTCGCGGTAATGAGGTCGCCGTCGGTGACGGCGGGTTCGTACACGAAACGCTCGCCACCCGAATATCCGCTCATGGCAAGATATTCCGCCGCATTGCTGGTGTGCGGTCGATCATCGAGCAGTCCCGCGCTCGCCAGCCCGAAGGTCGCGCCGCAGATGGCTGCCACCGGGACTCCGGCGGTGAGGAATTCGCGCGCCTTCTCGGCGAAGGCGGCCAGGGCACCGGTCTCCCAGGTGGCCGAGCCGGGCAGGATCAACATGGCACTGTCGGCCGGGGAGAGATCCGCGAGCGCCATATCGGGGGTGACCCGCATACCTCCCATGGAGATCACGGAATCGGTTGTGGCGCCGACGGTTCGGACCTGCCACGCACCGGGTTCGCGATGCCAGAGTTCACGGTTGATATGCGCCGTGGCGAATCCGGTCTCCCAGTCGGAGAAGGTGTCGTACACGGCGAGATGCACTGTTTTCGTCATGACAGCATCCTGTCAAATATGACAGGATGCTGTCAACGATCGTTAGTTCAGCTAAGTGCCTGATCCAGATCGCCCAGCAGATCCTCGACATCCTCGAGACCGATCGAAATCCGCAGCACACCATCCGAAAGACCAATGGCGGCACGGCCTTCCGGGCCCATGGCACGGTGCGTCGTGGTCGCCGGATGGGTGATCAGGGTCTTCGAATCGCCCAGATTGTTGGAGATATCGATAATGCGCAAACCGTTGAGGACCTCGAAGGCACGCTTCTTGCCCGCTTCGGGCGCGGACTTCAACTCGAAGGTCACCACGGTGCCACCGCCGGACATCTGACTCGTGGCCAGCTCGTACTGCGGATGCGACTTCAGGAACGGGTACTTCACCCACGCCACGGCCGGATGCTGCTCCAGGAACTCCGCGATGCGCAAAGCCGACTCGGTGGACTGACGCACGCGCAGCGGCATGGTCTCCAAACCCTTGAGCAGGGTCCACGCATTGAACGGGCTCAATGCCGGACCCGTATGGCGCATAAGGTTTTTCACGGGGCCATCGATGAATTCCCGCGAGCCCAGAATCGCACCGCCGAGCACCCTGCCCTGACCGTCGATGTGCTTGGTACCGGAGTAGACCAGCACATCCGCGCCGAGCTCGAAGCCTTTTTGCAGCAGCGGGGTGGCGAAGACATTGTCCAGCACCACCTTCGCGCCCGCGGCATGCGCGAGATCACAGACCGCGCGCACATCGACCAGCGACTGCATCGGATTGGACGGGGTCTCGAAGAACACCGCCTGGGTGGGCACCGACAGCGCCTCTTCCCACTGCGCCAGATCCTCACCGTCGACGAAGACGGTCTCCACACCCCAGCGCGGCAGAATCTCATTGGCCACCACGAAGCAGGAGCCGAACAGGCTGCGCGCGGCCACCAGCCGGTCACCGGCTTTGAGCAGTGCGCCCAGCGCCGTGAACACCGCGGACATACCGCTCGCGGTGGCGAAACACGCTTCCGCACCGTCGATCAGGCGCAGTCGCTCCTCGAACATGGCAACCGTCGGATTGCCGTAGCGCGAGTACACGAAATGCTCGATCTCGC
This sequence comes from Nocardia sp. NBC_01503, assembly GCF_036327755.1. Lineage (NCBI taxonomy): Bacteria > Bacillati > Actinomycetota > Actinomycetes > Mycobacteriales > Nocardiaceae > Nocardia > Nocardia sp. NBC_01503. Next base: position 2,931,818 of record NZ_CP109596.1, on the reverse strand, counting down.
CGGTGAACGCGGCCTCGGCGGCCTCGGCGCTCTCGTAGACGAAACCCGAATTGAGGAACAGCGCCTCGGAGGTCTCGTCATAGCCGGAGCGGCGCAGTCCACCGCGCACACCCAGCGTGGCCGGGCCGACGCCCTCGGGCAATGGCCGCTCGAACGAACCACCGGTGATCATGACTGCCTCCACGGCAAACCATCGGCGCGCCAGCCTTCGCTGCCGCGGTGTCCCTGCGCGTCGAGCGCGCCTTCGAAACCCTCGAGAACATTGAAGGACGGCGACAGGCCGATGGCGGTGGCCGCGGTGGCCGCGCCGATGGAGCGCTGGCCGGAGCGGCAGATGAAGATGACCGGCGCCTGCGAATCCGATTCGCGCTCGCCCAGGGCCTGCTTCAACTGATCCACGAAGCGCGCGTTCGGGGTGCCGCTGGTGTCCACCCACTCGATCAGCGCGGTCGGCCGGCCGATACCACTGGTGTCGGGGACTCCGACGAATCGCCACTCGGCTTCGGTGCGGACATCCACCAGCACCGCATCCGGATTGTCACGCAACAACTCCCACGCCTGCTTCGGCGTGATATCGCCCGCGTAGCTCACTTCGACCTCCTGTGAATCCGCACTTGCCGCACCGTTGCCCGATGCGCGGCCAGGTCGTCACCCGGAGCACCCCACCGCGGAGGAGGGTTGCCGACCAGCCAGCCGGGGCTTGGCGCTGATACTCATGACCTGCGTTGAGATTGACCGAAAAAAGGGTCCGCTGTCAAACCATCTGTGCTGTGTTTAATTGCCTCCGCTGCGCTGCGGCGGTTCGTGGCCCTGTAACCCCGGTTCTTCCCTCCCTCCGCTCCTCCGCTGCGCTCCCCCGCTCCACTCAGTCCAGAACCGGGGGCGGGCCACGAACACCAGGGCGTACCCGATGGTGTCGCCAATCGCCTTCGCCGCGCTGCGGGGCGCTGTGTCTAATTTGCCTTCGCTGCGCTGCGGCGGTTCGTGGCCCTGTGACCCCGGTTCTTCCCTCCCTCCGCTCCTCCGCTGCGCTCCCCCGCTCCGCTCAGTCCAGAACCGGGGGCGGGCCACGAACATGCAGGTGGATGCGGTTATGGGTTGCAGACCAGCCAGCGGGAATCGTCGCGGGTGAAGTGCCAGGTGGAGGTCGATTCCCTGTCGGCGACCTTGGAGGTGACCTGGGCGGTCGCCTTATCGCCGGTCACCGCGGGATCGGTGAGGTTCACGAAGTCGAAGGTGGTGCCGTCACCGGCCTTGGCGGGTGCGAGCGGGGAGCGCGCCTCGTCGAATCCCGAGCACACCACGCGGTCGTCGAGTGTGCCGGTGGCGCTGCGGGATTGGAGGAACTTGCGGGCGGCCAGGTTGAGGCGGTCGGAATCTGTGACATTCTTCTCAACCGGCGAGACCAGGGCGGCGACCACGATTCCGACGATCACCAGCACCAGCACGCCCGCCGCCACCAGGAAGGGCAGCAGACTGCGGGTACTGCTCTGATCGATCCGTATGTGCTGGTCGTCGGCGTCGCTCATGGCTCGATCATGCCCGGTCGGGGTGGGGAGAACGATGGCGACACCGGTGCGCCGCGATACCGGGCGTTCGCATAGTTCACCGGCACCGGCGCGGGCGGGGGTTCCTCCCACCGATAGAATCGGCACAATTCCCCGCGCGAAAACGGGAATAGCGATACCACGCAGCAACGCTGCAGCTTCGGGGATTCCAACGAGGGGCTACCCGAAGCAAGTGCGTCAACTTAGCCTAAGCTAAGAAAGACGGCTGAGACTTGACGGCAACATAGTTCAACCAAAGGGTGCGCCAAGAATGACCGAACAGAGTGCAGCGACCCGCCCGCTACGCATTGCGATCGTGGGCGCAGGCCCGGCCGGCATCTACGCGGCGGACGCGTTGATGAAATCCGATGCCGACGTGAGCATCGACCTGTACGAGCGGATGCCCGCACCGTTCGGTCTGATTCGCTACGGCGTCGCCCCGGACCATCCGCGCATCAAGGGCATCATCACCGCCCTGCACAAGGTGCTCGACAAGGACCAGGTCCGCCTGCTCGGCAATATCGACTACGGCGTCGACATCAACCTGGAAGACCTGCAGCGCTTCTACGACGCGGTCATCTTCTCCACCGGCGCCAACGCCGACCGCGCACTCGAGGTCCCCGGTATCGACCTGGACGGCTCCTACGGCGCGGCCGACTTCGTCTCCTGGTACGACGGCCACCCGGACGTCCCGCGCGAATGGCCCCTCGAGGCCGAGAAGGTCGCCGTCCTCGGCGTCGGCAATGTGGCCCTGGATGTGGCGCGCGTACTCGCCAAAACCGGCGATGAGCTGCTGCCCACCGAGATCCCGCCGAACGTGTACGAGGGCCTCAAGCAGAACAAGGCGCTCGAGGTGCACGTGTTCGGCCGCCGCGGTCCCGCCCAGGCCAAGTTCACCCCCCTGGAACTGCGCGAACTCGACCACTCGCCGACCATCGAGGTCATCGTGGACCCCGAGGACATCGACTACGACGAGGGTTCGGAGGCCGCACGTCGGCACTCCAAGCAGGTCGACATGATCTGCAACACCCTCGAGCAGTGGGCCATCCGCGATGTGGGCAACCGCCCGCACAAGCTGTTCCTGCACTTCTTCGAGAACCCGGCCGAGATTCTCGGCGAGAACGGCAAGGTCGTCGGCCTGCGCACCGAGCGCACCGCCCTCGACGGCACCGGAAACGTCAAGGGCACCGGCGAGTTCAAGGACTTCGACGTGCAGGCCGTGTACCGCGCGGTCGGCTACCTGTCGCAGAACATCCCGGCCCTGCCGTTCGACGATCAGGCCGGCACCGTGCCCAATGAGGCCGGACGCGTCCTGCTGGACGAGAACGCCGACGGTGCGGCCCGCTTCATGCCGCAGACCTATGTCACCGGCTGGATCAAGCGCGGCCCGGTCGGCCTCATCGGCCACACCAAGGGCGATGCCAATGAGACCATCGCCTGCCTGCTCGACGATGCCGCGAACTTCACCCCGGCCGCCGAGCCGGAGCTGGACGCGGTCACCAAGTTCCTGGAGGACAAGGGCGTCCCCTTCACCACCTGGGCCGGTTGGTACCGCCTGGACGCGCACGAGCGCGCCCTGGGCGAGCCCGAGGGCCGCGAGCGGGTGAAGGTCGTCGAGCGCGAGGACATGCTCCGCGCCAGCGAACCGGACAAGGTTTCCTGACCTACCTGACCTGGCCCAATCCGACAGGTGGACAAGGTCTTCCGCACTTGTCACCGTTGTGAGGCATGCTGATCACGTGTTCGATGCCCATCTCCACATCTTCGACCCGCGGTTCCCGCTGGCCGAGAACGAGGGCTACCTGCCCGACCCCTACACCATCGCGAACTACCGGCACCGCATGCGGCGCTTCGATATCGACGGTGGCGCGGTCGTCAGCGGGTCCTTCCAGGGCACCGACACCAGTTATCTCCGGGCCGCCCTCGCCGAACTGGGCGAGGGCTGGGTCGGCGTCGTCAATCTGACCGAGGACGCCACCGACGAACAGATTCTGGAGTTGGATCGCGCGGGCGTACGCGCGGTCCGCTTCAACTTCAAGCGCGCGGGCGGCGATATCGTCGGGCTCACCATGCTCGCGCTGCGCGCCTATGAGCTGGCCGGCTGGCATGTGGAGCTCTATATCGACGGGTCCATGCTGGGCTCGCTGGAACCGGTCATCACCAAACTGCCGAAGCTCTCCATCGATCACATGGGCATGTCCGATGAATGCCTGCCGTACCTGCTGAATCTGGTGGATCGCGGCGCCAAGGTGAAGGCGTCGGGCTTCGGGCGGGTCGCCATGAATGTGGGGACCGCGCTGCGCCGGGTGCACGCGGTGAATCCCGAGGCACTCATGTTCGGCTCCGACCTACCGGGCACACGGGCCGGGCGGCCGTTCCTGGACACCGATATCCGGGTCATCTCCGATGCGGTCGGTGGCGATCTGCATATGGTGCTGGAGGACAACGCGCGCGCCTTCTATCGCCTGCCCGCCAAGGATCGGCGCATCGAGGATCCCGTGCCGACGCTGCCGCTGGTCCGGCCCGAGCCGCCCACGCTACGACTGAAGCGGTCCGAACTGCCCGCACCGCCCACCCTGCCGCTGCCCCGGATCGACCCTAGATCGCGATAGCGGCGGTCAGCCAGACGCCCGCGGCCAGCAGCGCACCGAACAGCTCCACCAGCATGGACAGGCCGACGCCCTTGAGCGCGTGCACCGTCGACTGCCAGGCGGGCTGCTGTTCGCGCAGCCGCTGCAGCTCCGAAACATAAACGCCCAGAACGAATCCCAGGAACAGACCGATCACCGGCACCACGAAGAAGCCGATGATGCCCAGCACCGCGCCCAGGATCAGCGACCGGTTCGGTACGCCCGCCTCCCGAAGTTTGCGCCCCGGCCAGGTGTATTTGATGATGCCGCTGATCACCAGAAGCGTTGCGCAGACCGCGAATACGGTCCAGGCGGACGCGCCACCGGTCATGATCGCCCACACCAGAACGGCCGCGAGAATCAGGATCACCCCGGGCAGGATCGGCACGATCACCCCGAGCAGGCCGACAAGTATCGCGAGGCCGACCAAGACCTCGCCCGATGCACTCACTGCTGATCCTCCTCTGAATGACCTGCCCCGCATTCTCGTGCATCACGTCGAGATAGTCCCGCCCTGTAGTCGCGGCCCGCCCCGTTTCTGGACTGCGGCTCCATAGACCTGCGCCTTGGAGCGGGGAAGCGCAGCGGAGGGAGGGAAGAAACGGGGTCACGAGGGCCGCGACCCGCCGCAGCGAAGCGGAGGCCGAAAGCACTGCGTTATTGTCATTGCGTCAACACCGGTGTTGTGAGCCGGTGCGCACTGAGTCGACGATGAACCGAGGTAGGGCGTGAGCACTCCATCCACCGCCAAGCAGGGCCCGCTCGCGGGCGTCCGGGTAGTTGAACTGGCCGGAATCGGCCCCGGTCCGCATGCCGCGCTGCTGCTCGCGGATCTCGGCGCGGACGTGGTGCGGGTGCAGCGGCCCAATCAACTGCCCGGCTTCATGGAGCGGCCGCAATGGCGCGGGCGCACCATCGTCGAGGCCAATCTGAAGGATCCGGCCGATATCGAGAAGGTGCTCGGCCTCATCGAGAAGGCCGATGTGCTCCTCGAGGGCTTCCGCCCCGGTGTCACCGAGCGCATGGGACTCGGTCCCGACGTTGCGCTGGAACGCAATCCGCGTCTGGTCTACGGTCGCATGACGGGTTGGGGCCAGTACGGTCCACTCGCCGATCGCGCCGGGCACGACATCAACTACATCTCACTCACCGGTGTACTCAATGCCATCGGCCGCAAGGGTGAGCGCCCGGTCCCGCCGCTGAATATGGTCGGCGACTTCGGCGGCGGCTCCATGTTCCTGGTCTTCGGCATTCTCGCCGCCCTGGTGGAGCGGCAGAGCTCGGGTAAGGGTCAGGTCATCGACTCGGCCATGATCGATGGGGCGCTTGCCCTTTCGCACATGATCTGGGGCATGAAGGGCGTCGGCCTGTGGTCCGACGAGCGCGGTACCAACCTGCTCGACACCGGTATGGCGTTCTACGACACCTACGAGACCTCCGACGGCAAGTACATGGCGGTCGGCTGTATCGAACCGCAGTTCTACGCGGAGATGCTCAAGGGTCTGGAGATCGATCCCGAGGGTCTGCCGATGCAGATCGACCCGAACGGCCAGGAGCAGTTGCGCAAACTGTTCACCGAGAAGTTCAAGACCAAGACCCGCGACGAGTGGTGGGCCATCTTCGAGCACACCGACGCCTGCACCACCCCGGTCCTGACCTTCACCGAGGCGGAACAGAATCCGCATATCCAGGCCCGTACCGGACTGATCGAGATCGACGGCATCGTGCAGCACGCACCCGCGCCGCGCTTCTCGCGCACGCCGTCGGGCATCCCCACCCCGCCGCCGAACGAGGGCACCCCGATCGAAACGGTCTGGGCGGACTGAATCGAGTTCGATAGCGGGACAGCATAAAAGCTCTATCAGCGGAGATAACTCACACATCGCCGACGACTTCTTAGCTTGAGTACCGATCTCCTCGGAAGCTAGCGTCGAACAGTCCAATTCGACGCTTCATCCATCGGGGGAATTACTGTGCTGTCCCGTCGCTCGACCCTTTTCGCCGGCCGCATCGCCACGCTCTGCGCGCTGCCCGTCGCCGCCGCCGTCATCCTGTCCGGCACCGCCCAGGCCGCGCCGATCGATCAGCTCCCGGCCGCACAAGCCGCGGTGACCATCCCGGCCGCCACCGCGATCGAGGCCCCGGCTCCGATCGACGCGCCCGCGGGCCCGGATCTGACCAAGGTCGGCAACTCCGCTCTCGCGGGTGCGGGTGTCGGCGCGCTGGCCGCGGGCGTGCCCGCCGGAATCATCGGCGCCGCGGGTGGCGCGGTGGCCGGTGGCGTCGTCGGCGCGGGCGCGGGCTTCCTGATCGGTATCGGCGCTCCCGCGCTCGCGACCCTGACCACCGCTGCGGTCGGCTGCGCGACCACCGGCTGCCTCATCGACGTTCCGGTCTTCGTGGCCGGTTTGGCCGCCGAGGCCGCGGGCGCGGCCGGCGGTATCGCGCTCGGCGCGGCCATCGGCGCCGTCGGTGGTGGCGCGCTCGGCGCGGCGGCGCTCGGCCTTCCGGCCGCGGCGCTGGGCGCGGGTATCGGCGCCGCGATCGGCGCGGGCGCCGGTGCGGCGGGCGTGACGCCGTAATCGCGGTACATCCGTGAACGCCAGCGGCGGCACCCGAATCGGGTGCCGCCGCTTGGCAATTCGAGATCAGGCCGACGGCTCGACCAGCTGGATGTCCAGCTCGATGGCGATCTTGTCGCCCAGCATGGCGGTGGGCAGACCGGCGGCGATATTGAATTCGCTGCGCTTGATGGTGCCGGTGGCGGTGAAGCCCGCGTGGTGCTTCTGATCGCCGGGGAACAGCTGTACGCCGCCCCACTCGACATCGAGGGTGACCGGCTTGACGACGCCACCGAGGGTGACCTCACCGGTGACCTCGAACTCCTCGGCGATATCGACGGGCTCGGTGACCTTGAAGTGCAGGGTCGAGAGGTTGGCGGTGTCGAGGATCTCAGCGCTGCGGACGTGGCCGTCGCGCATCTCGTTGCCGGTATCGAAGGAGTCCAGGTAGATGGTGGCCTCGATGGTGACGGCCTTACCGGCCTCGTCCACCACGAAGGCGGTCTCGAACTTGTTGAAGCGGCCGCGCACCTTGGAGATGCCCAGGTGGCGAGCGGTGAAGTTGACCGAGGAGTGGTTGGCGTCCAGGTCCCACGCGCCGGGGGCCAGGGTGGTCTGCTCAGAAGTCGTCATGTCCACCATTCAAGCGGACCCCAGTCCGGTTAACCACACCGTCTTGATCCTGGACCTGGCAGGGCTGGGATAACGGAGCCAGGAACAGGCACTATGGATATGTGTCCAGATCCGAATTCGCCGAGTTCCTGATCGCGCGGCGCGCGCAGCTGCAGCCCGAAGACGTCGGGCTGCCCGCCGGACGCCGGCGCCGCACCCCCGGCCTGCGCCGCGAAGAGGTCGCCGCACTCGCCGGTGTCAGCTCCGACTATCTGGCCCGACTGGAACAGGGGCGCGATACCAATCCCTCCAGCGCGGTACTCGGCGCGATCGCGGATGCGTTGCGGCTCAACGAGATCGAACGCCATCACTTCGGCCGACTGGCCATGAGCATGGAGCAGAAGGCCAGCTGCCCCTCCGCCGGACAGGCCCGCGAACAGGTCTCGGACACCCTGCGCGCGGTGGTCGACGCCCTGCACCCCACGCCCGCCTTCGTCCTCGGACGCTGGCTGGACATTCTGGCCTGGAATCCGTCCTGGCGGGATTTCGCCGAACCGCTCGGCATGCTCGACGAATCCGTGCACGGCAGCTTCGCCAGCTACGTATTCGCGCATCCGGACGCACCGAAATACCTCCGGAACTGGTCCGATGCCGCGGATATGGTCGCCTCCGCACTGCGCAACACCCAGACCCGGTTCCCGGACGACCGCAGCCTCGAGGCCCGGATCACCGCCCTTCAGCGCTATCCGGAGTTCGATCGGCGCTGGCGGGAACACCTTGTCATCGACTACCGCACGCACGTGCTGCTCATCGAACATCCGCTGCGCGGGCAGGTCGAGGTGGAGATCGAATCCCTGGATCCGCTCGCCGACCTGACCATTCAGGTGTGGCTGGTCGACCGGCGGAAGGCGCATGCGCCCGGATTGCGGCTGGTCAACGAATAAACCCTCACATTTCAGGCTATTTCGTTCCCCCCGCTCACAAAGGGTGAGCGAACTACAGTTGATCCATGGCTCGGAATTGGCCCATGGTCGAACGGGAGAGCGAGCTCGAGGCGATCACCGCGGCGCTGACCGGCGACACCTTCGTCGGAGCGGTGCTCACCGGTGACGCGGGAGTCGGAAAAACCACCCTGGCCAGGCTCGCGACCAGCGCCGTCAACGGCGGTGCCGGGAATATTCGATGGGTGGCGGGCACCGAATCCGCGCGCAGCATTCCGCTCGGGGTATTCGCGCATATGGTCGGGGTCTACACCGCGCACGATCCGGTCACCTTCATGGCCGCGGCGCGCGAGGCCCTGCTGGCGGACGGGCACACCATAATCGGCGTCGACGACGCCCATCTGCTCGATCAGCTCTCCGCCACACTGCTTTTGCAGCTCGCCATCGACAAGGCCGCGCATATCGTCGCGACCGTACGCAGCGGGGTACAGGTACCGGATGCGGTGACCTCGCTGTGGAAGGACGGGCATCTGCTGCGCATCGACCTGTCGCCATTCAGCCAGCGACAGAGCGTCGAGCTGGTGGAGAACATGCTCGGCGGGCAGTTGGAGGGATTCACCGCCAACCTGATGTGGGAATCCTCCGGGGGGAACGCGCTTTTCCTGCGCCACCTGGTCGAAGGGGCCCTGGAGGCCGGGACGCTGCGACAGGTCAACGGGGTGTGGCAGCTGCGTGGACGGGCCGCAGTCACGTCGGAATTGGCTGCGCTGCTGGAAGATCGAGTCGAACAGCTGCCCGAACCGGTACTGCGGGTGCTGGAGTTGCTCACCTTCTGCGAACCCATCGACCTGGATGTCCTGGCCGAACTCGCGGGCGAGCAGGCCGTCGAGACCGCCGAATCACGCGGCGTCATAAGGATTGTCGAGAACGGGCACCAGCTGCTGGTGCGGTACAACCATCCGCTCTTCGGTGAGGTGATCCGGCGGCGGCTCGGTATCGCCTCGGCGCGACGACTGCGCGGACGGCTGTACTCCTCGCTCAAGGAACGGCCGATCAACTCCGCCTCCGATCGCATCCGGCTGGCCGAATTGGCTTTGGACAGTGACAAATCCGCGGATCTCGAACTCTTCGAGGCGGCGGCCGCCGATGCCATCGGCCTGGCGAATCTCCCACTGGGAGAACGCTTCGCCCGGGCCGCGGTGGAGCGGCGCGGCGGGGTCGAGGCAGCGGATCTGCTCGCGCGGGCACTGCTGTGGCAGGGGCATCGCATCGAGGCCGAACGCACGCTCGCGGTCTTCGATCCGGAGCAGTTGAACGAGGTGCAACTGGCACGCTGGGGAACCACGCGCGTCTCGAATCTGTTGTGGTCCATGGGCGATGCCGATCGGGCCGATGCGGTGCTCGGCACGGTGCGCGGGCTCGCCAAGCATCCGAAGATCATTGCCACCCTGGACGGATTGGCATCGGCGTGTGCGGTCAACGAGAACAAACTCGACGAGGCGTTCGCGCTGGCCGAACCCGTGATGGCCGGTGATGATTCGCCACCGTGGGCGGTGTGGTGGGCGGCGTTCGGTGGCGGACTCGCGCTGGCGCTCATGGGGCGCGGTGAAGCGGCGCGACAGTACGCGGCGCGCGGGCACGCCATCGAATCGCATATCGACGGATTGAATCGGTTCATGTCCGCGCACGCGGAGGTGCTGGCACTCACCTTCACCGGGGATATCGAAGCCGCGAGACGTTGTGCCAGTAGCCCTTACACGTACTCCTCGCCGGGGCAGTACCTCGCCTGGGGCATGACCAAAATCCTGCAGGGCACCGTCGATGTGGCACAGGGCCGGTTCCCGCAGGGCATCGACAACCTCGAACAGGCGCTCGCGGCACTGACCACCGAGGGTGCGGCCGCCTGGATGTTCCCCGCCAGACTCCGTCTGGCAGAGGCGTATTCGGCGCTCGGCCGGCCCGCCGAGGCCGCCGAATCCATTGCCGCCGCACAGCAGCGCGGTGGACGGCACAGCGCGGTATACGAACCCATGCTGGAGATCGCCAAAGCCTGGCAGGCGGCGGCGGAAGGCACCGCGACACCGGCGATTCGGCTCGCACTCGGGGCCGCGGACGCGGCGGCGCGCTCACATCAGCACGCCATCGAGGCCATGGCGCTGCATACCGCGGCGCGCTTCGGGGATCATTCGGTGGCGGGGCGGCTCGCCGATCTGGCCGCGCGGGTGGATGGCCGACTGGTGCAGGTGCAAGCCAGGCACGCGGTGGCGGTCGCCGCCCACGATGGGGCCGGATTGGATACCGCCGCAGCCGAATTCGAGGCGATCGGGGTACTGCTGTCGGCCGCCGACGCCGCCGCGCAGGCCGCCTCGGCGCATGAGCGGGCGGGTGATCGGCGGCGGCTGCTGGAATCGGCCGCCACCGCCAATCGGCTGGCCGCCGCCTGCGGTGGGGCGAGTACGCCCGCACTGCGCGAATCCGCGCAACCGCTGCCGCTCACCTCGCGGGAACGCGAGATCGCGAATCTGGTCGCGGCCGGACTCTCCAACCGGCAGATCGCGGACCGGCTGACGGTCTCGGTCCGCACCGTCGAAGGGCATCTGTACCGGGCGTGCATCAAGCTCGATGTCACCGATCGCGAGACCCTCGCCGATCTGATGCGCGGCGGGTCACCTTCCGGCTAATGCCGAATCGGACCCCCAACCCCATTTATAAACCGTCTCTACCAGCAATTGTGGGATTTCTCTCGAGCTTCGACGTCAGCTATCGGATCCGCTGATTCACATCTGGAACCACTGGTTTCCAATCAGCTACCATCCCCGCCGAGTGGCCGAATCCAGGTCACGGGGGACAGATCCAATCTGATGAGGGTGGTTTCGGCGTGACTCGTCGGCATCGAGAAATGAATACCGGCGTGCGACGCGCCCTGCGCCCCGCGATCGGCGCGCTACCGCTGGCCCTGGCCATCGCCGGTGCGGGCGTGGCCCAGGCGATTCCGCAGCCCGGAGTCACCAAACCGGCCCAGCCGGGAACCTCCGCCCCGAGCGCGAACAGCGACTCCACCCGCCAGCCCGGCACCACGGTCGCACCGCCCGCCCCGCAGCTGAACTACGCCGTCCCGGAGAACCGCCGCCAGGTCCCGGTCGAGACCGAACCCGCACCCGCCATCAACTGGCGGGAACTGCACGCACCCGAACCGGTCGAACCCGTAGCCCCCATCGCACCCCCGCCGCGCACCTTGCGCGTCGGCGATTTCATGTCGGTGGTGCCCGACGAGGTTCCCGATACGATCCTCGCCCCCGTGAACGACGGTGCCGCGAATGTGGAGGCGGCGATCGCCACCGGCGGAAAGTCCATCGGCATCAACCCGACTCGCTCCGACAAGATCGCAGCCGCCACCGCGGCCGGAGCCGCGGGCGGCGCGATCGTCGGCGCGGCAGCCGCAGGGATCCCCGCGGCGATCGCGGGCGGCGTGGGCGGCGCTCTCATCGGCGCCGGCGTCGGCGCGGTCGCGGGAACGGTCGCCATCATCGGCATTCCCGCCGCCGGAGCCGTCATAGGCGGCATCGCCGCGGGCGTAGCCGGTGCGGCGGCGGGTGGTCCCGCCGCCATCGGAACCGCGGCGGCCGGTGCGCTCGCCGGTGCCGCGGCCGGTCTGGCCCCCGCCTTCGCCCTGGGCGCACCCGGTGGCGCGGCCATCGGCGCGGCGGTGGGCGCCGCCATCGGCGCGGCGGCGGTCGGCCTTCCCGCGGCGGCGGGTGGCGCGCTGGTCGGCGGAGTCATCGGCGGTGTCGCCGCCGGAGCCTGGGCGGGCGCGAACCTCTAGCCGCACCACGGCCGCATACGCGTTCGGTACGGAAAACGTTTGCGGCCATACGACTTCGACACGCGCGGGCCGTAACCCGCCGCGCCTGTGAGTCACGGCGTGCCGGGGTGCGAGGTTTCCGATCCGAGCGCGAACCCACCAAACCGCGCGCACGATCGAACTGCCTGCTCAGCGGCACACTGCCGGCCACCGAGGTGCGTACCGCCCCTGCTGATTCAGCAGGGGAGCACCGCAGGGCCGAAGGCGCCCGGGCGCTCACCAATTTCATATCGCTCAGTAATCGACTCCAATCTGATGAGGGTGGTGATCCGGCGTGACCCGTCGACATCTCGTGAAGAAGGCCGTGCTGCGCCGCGCCGTGCTGGTCGGCGCGCTCCCGCTGGCCCTGGCGGTGGCCTGCTCCAGCGCCACCGAACCGCAAAGCGCCGCACCGGCATCCAGCGCGCCGGGCAGCTCGCCGACATCGGGCGTGGTGGGCACTCCCCCGCCGGGAGATTCGGGCACCGGCACACAGCCGACCACTCCCCCCGGCAGCACCACCGCCCCGGGCACCGCCCTGCCGCCGGACACCGCTCCGGGCGCGAGCGGCCAGCCCCCGGCCGCCTTCGCTGCCCCACAGCCCGGAACCCACTCTCCCGCACCGCATCTCGCGGCCCCGGGCCGCTCCCAGCCCGGCGTGACCGCGCCCGGTCAGGTCCAGCCCGGAGTTTCCATCCCCGCCGGTGACCATCCCGGCCCCGTGCAGCCCGGCGTGACCACCCCCAACCGCCCACCCGCACCCGCACCCCAGGCGAACTACCCGGTCCCCGCCAACTACCGGCCGATCCCGCAGGTGGAACCGGCCCCGCCGGTCAACTTGCAGAGCCTGCACGCCCCGACGGTCGTCGAACCGGTAGCCCCCATCGCCCCGCCTCCGCGCACCCTGCGCCTGGGCGATTTCACGACGGCCGCCCCAACCGATGTCCCGGACCAGGTTCTCGACACCGTCAACAATGCGGCCGCCGGTACCGAAGCCGCCATCGCCACCGGTTTCAACTCCATCGGCATCAACCCGAGCCGCTCCGACCGGATCGCGGCGGGCACCCTCGCGGGAGTCGCCGCGGGCGCGACCGCCGGAGCGCTGGGTGCGGGCATTCCCGCCGCGGTCGCGGGCGCGGTCCCGGGTGCGGTGATCGGCGCCGTGGTCGGCGGTGTCGCGGGCGGCGCCCTCGGCAGCATCGGTGCCACCGTCCTGCCCTGGACCGCGCCGATCGACATCCCCGGCGGAATCGTGGGCGGCGCCCTGATCGGCGCCGCAGTGGGCGGTGCCGCCGGCGCAGCCGTGGTCGGCCTCCCGGCAGCCGCGGTGGGCGGTGTGGCGGGCGGTGTCGCCGGCGGCGCGGTCGGCGGCTTCCTCGGCGGCGCGTTCTGACACACCAAGCGAACCACCACCGGTCGACGGCCACGCCTCAGCCAAGTCCGGTGGTGATTACATCGCGCTCAGGGAGCGGGCGTAGTTGAGCTGGTGCATGGTCGTCGGAAAGGTCTGCCGGTCTTGGACCGGGATCATGCGACATATCGGTCGCGGTCCAGATCGCGCCGCGCAGCGGCATCGTTCCGGACGGGGTGACCACACCACCCTGCACCACGCCGTGACGGGCGCCATCCGGACCGTTCGGAATCTGTTGTGGCACAGGCAATCCACTGGATCGTGCGAATGGGCATACCCGCACCGGTCCCGGGGCCGTTCCGCAGCGACCGCCGATTGCTGATTCCACTCGCGATCTCGATCATTCTCATCCCGAAGGCTGAGACACTCGCGGTGTTCAGCGGATCAGAAGAGGGTGGGTTCGCCGAAGCCGGGGGTGCGCTCGATTTCGAGGAGGCGCTGTTTGGTGGTGATGCCGCCGGGGGCGGAGAAGCCGTGTAGGGCATGGTCTGCGGCCAGGACTCGGTGGCAGGGGACTATCAGGGGGATCGGGTTGCGGCCCAGGGATTGGCCTACGGCTTGGGCGCCGCCGGGGGCGCCTATGCGGTTGGCGATATCGCCGTAGCTGAGGGTGTGGCCGGGGTGGATGGCGCGGGCCACGGCGTAGACGGCGCGGTCGAAATCGTTGAGGGGGCTGGTGTCCAGGGGAATCCAGTCCAGATCGTCGAGGTCACCGGCGAGGTGGGCGCGGATCTTCTCGATGGCGGTGGCGATTTCGGCGGTGGGTGCCGCTTCCTGGATATCGAAGGTGCGGTGTTTGCGCAGGATGTAGGCGCGGGTGGACTCCGGGTCGCCGTCGGGGAGGGCGAAACGCAGCACCCCGGCGGGGCTCCAGGCGATGGCGCAGGTGCCTATCGCGGTATCGAAGAGCGCCGCCGAGGCGAGCGGGCGGTCCGGGTGCGGCATAGGGCCAGTGTGCACCCGAGGTCCGACAAGTCCGGCCATTTCAGGCCAGTTGTTCAGAATTGGACTGTTTCTTCACGGCAGGGGATTGTCGCCAGGTCGGCGAGGGGCGAGCGGGTACGCCGGACACGACGTGCGACCACCTCGGCGGGCGGGGCATCCTGTCGCGCGTAGGCGGCGGCGAGGTCGGAATACTGCCGTACCCCTTCATATTCCGCGGCCGACCAGTCCGACATCGGCGCATGCGGCCGGTACCGCTCCAGCAGCGCGCCCCAGCGCTCATCCGGCGTGGGAGCGAACCGGTAGACGATCCCGGCGAAGACTGCGACAACCAGCAGGGAGACGAGCGTTGCGATCATTACTCGATACTGGCCCGCTCTGGACTTGAAGAAAATATCCAGTACCCGGATACTGGCCCTTATGGCAATACGAGTGATCGGCGCGGCCAGCCTCACACGCGACCTGGGCCGCTGGCGACAGGACGAACCCGGCAGCGCGGCGGCCGACAGCGGAAAGCGCTCCAGCCGCCCCGCCTACGTGGCGCTCGCGGAGAGCATTCGACTGCTCATCCACGACGGCCGCGCCCCGCTCGGCGTGGCCCTGCCCAGTGAACGCGATCTGGCCACCAGCCTGGCCGTCAGCCGCACCACCGTCACCTCGGCCTACGCCCTGCTGCGCGAGCACGGCTATCTGATCAGCAGGCAGGGTTCGCGCAGCACGGTGGCGCTACCGCCGACCGTGGTGCACGACGGCGCCAAACCCGCGCGCAGCCTGCTGGCCATGATGGCGCAGCCGGAGCTGCCCACCATCGATATGACCTATGCCGCCATGGCCGCGCCGGTCGAGATGACGGACGCGTATACGACCGCGCTGCAAGGACTTCCGACCTATCTGGGCACACACGGTATGGACCCGGTGGGCATGCTCATGCTGCGCGAGGCCCTTGCCCGCCGCTACACCGAGCGCGGCCTGCCGACCGATCCGGAGCAGATCCTGGTCACCCTGGGCGCACAGCACGGGCTGCGACTGCTGCTCAATGTGCTCACCACTCCGGCGGAACGCGTGCTGATCGAGCACCCCTCCTATCCGAATGCCATCGAGGCGATTCGCGATGTGGGCGCGCGTCCGGTCCCGGTGCCGCTGCGACCGGACGGCTGGGATCTGGACGGAATCCGCAGCGCCGCAAGGCAAACCGCCGCCAGCGTGGCGTATCTGGTTCCGGATTACCATAATCCGACCGGCTTGCTGCTACCCGCCGAGGGGCGCGCCGAATTGGCCGCCATCGCCCGCGAAACCCGGATGACCGTCATCGTCGACGAATCCATGGTGGATCTGCATCTCACCGATCACGAAATCATGCCGCCCGTAGCGTCATTCGCGCGTGGTACGGAGATCGTGACCATCGGTTCGGCGTCGAAATCGTTCTGGGGCGGCCTGCGCGTGGGCTGGGTGCGCGCCAATCAGTCCCTGATCACCAAACTGCTCGGCACCCGCTCGACCATGGACCTGGGCACCCCGGTCATGGATCAGCTGGCGACGGTGCACCTGCTCCAGCACGCGGACCGAATCCTCACCGTGCGAAGGGAACAGCTCCGCTCCCGCCGAGCCGCCCTACTCGATGCCCTCGCCGAGGAGCTCCCCGACTGGCGCGTCTCCCCCGGCGCGGGCGGCATGTCCCTCTGGGCCCAGCTCCCCGCCCCCGTCTCCAGCGCCCTGGCCGCCACCGCCCCCAATCACGGCGTATTACTCGCCGCCGGACCACGTTTCGGCGTCCAAGGCGCCTTCGAACGCTTCCTCCGCCTCCCCTTCACCCACGAGGAAGGCGATATCCGCCTGGGCGTGAAATCCCTCGCAGCGGCGTATGCGTCGCTGACCCCACACGCCGCCGAGCCCCTGGCCCCCCTGACCTGCTACTGACCCGCCTGAAACGCCTCGTCCCGCTGCACTTCAGCACAGCGGGAGAGTCTTTATTACGTTACGGGACAACTGATCTCGCGAGTTCGGGGTAACTCACCGGGTACGTCCAAAACAGTTTCGGCACCCAACCGCACCCCGCGTCCCCAACAGCCAACGGCTCTCAGCCGTGCGCCGAAGTCTCGGGGAGGCGGTACGGCACAACTGATCTCGCGAGTTCGGGGTAACTCACCGGGTACCTCCAAAACAGTTTCGACACCCGACCGCACCCCGCGTCCCCAACAGCCAACGGCCCTCAGCCGTGCGCCGAAGTCTCGGAGAGGCGGGTCAGCCGATGATGTCGTGGCGGACGATGGTCTGGTCACGACCCGGGCCGACACCGATGCAGGACATGCGAGCGCCCGAAAGCTCTTCCAGGCGCAGGACATATGCCTGGGCATTGGGGGGTAGCTCTTCGAAGGTGCGAGCACCGGAGATGTCCTCCCACCAGCCGGGCATCTCCTCGTAGATCGGCTTGGCGTGGTGGAAATCGGTTTGGGTGGTGGGCATTTCGTCGAAACGCTCACCGTCGATCTCGTACGCCACGCAGATCGGCACGGTGTCCAGGCTGGAGAGCACATCCAGCTTGGTGAGGAAGTAGTCGGTGATGCCGTTGACGCGCGTGGCGTAGCGGGCGATCACCGCGTCGAACCAGCCGGTGCGGCGTGCGCGTCCGGTGGTGACACCGACCTCACCGCCGGTCTTGGCCAGGTACACGCCGGACTCGTCGAAGAGTTCGGTCGGGAACGGACCGGAGCCGACGCGGGTGGTGTACGCCTTCAGGATGCCGAGCACGGTCTCGATCTTGTTGGGGCCGATGCCCGAACCGACCGCCGCGCCACCCGAGGTCGGGTTGGAGGAGGTGACGTACGGGTAGGTGCCGTGGTCGACGTCCAGCAGGGTGCCCTGCGAACCCTCCAGCAGCACGATCTCTTCGCGTTCGAGGGCCTGGTTCAGCAGCAGGCGGGTGTCGGAGATGCGGTGCTTGAAGCCTTCGGCCTGCTCCAGCACCTCGTCGACCACCTGCTGCGGGTCCAGCGCGCGGCGGTTGTAGATCTTCACCAGCACCTGGTTCTTGAATTCCAGTGCGGCCTCGACCTTCTGGGTGAGGATCTTCTCGTCCAGCACATCGGCGACGCGCACACCCACGCGCGCGACCTTGTCCTGGTAGCAGGGGCCGATACCGCGCCCGGTGGTGCCGATCTTCTTATTGCCGAGGAAGCGCTCGGTGACCTTATCGATGGCCACGTGGTACGGCATGATCAGGTGCGCGTCGGCCGACAGCAGCAGGCGGGAGGTGTCCACGCCGCGCTCTTCCAGGCCCGCGAGTTCGGTGAGCAGTACGCCCGGATCGATCACCACGCCGTTGCCGATGACGTTGGTCACACCGGGGGTGAGGATGCCGGACGGAATCAGATGCAGTGCGAAGTTGTCGCCATTGGGCAGCACCACGGTGTGACCCGCGTTATTACCGCCCTGATAGCGCACAACCCATTGGACGCGGCCACCGAGCAGGTCGGTCGCTTTGCCCTTGCCCTCGTCGCCCCACTGGGCGCCGATCAGCACGATTGCCGGCATTAGAAGACTCCTACGGGTTCGACGCGCAGTGCCTTGGCACTGCAGCTATCCGCCGTCGGAAGGCGGTGGCCGGAGGCACAGTCTAGTAGATGCTCGAATACCCCCAGGTTCGCGACCCGGCACGGGACGAAACCGACGTAACGGGTGAGCTTCGAAGGCGGCGCGGCAAATGAAGCGGGGCTATGGTGACACGGGGAGCCGGGCCGGTAAGCGGGCCCGCAGGAGCGCAGCGAGGCGATGGTGTTGTCAGGTCAGAGGAGGGTGTACGGCAGTTGAGTACCCATGTTCTCCGCTGCGACGGCGCACCCGTACCGATCGCGCTCGCTTCTCTCCCGCTCACCCAGACCTCGGCCATACCGGATACGAATGTCCTGGACGAGTTGCTTCCCGTCATGGCCGCGGACAGTCTGCCCCGCCTCATCGTGCTCGGTGAGGACGCCGGGCTCGCCGCGGTGCTGACCCATCTGATGCGCACCGAACGCCTCGGCGTCGAGATCGGCTATGTGCCCGTCGACCGCACCTACGGGTCGCGCGCCTACGAGACCGGTACCGGTTCGGCCGCCGCCAAGCGCGCGCTCGAGGGTAAGCCGATGGAGACCCCGCTCATTCGCGATGACACCGGCAAGGTGCTGATCGGCCGTGCCACCCTGGTCGGCGAGGGCGGGGAGAAGCTCGAAGGCGAAGCGTACGTGGACGACACGCGGTTGTTCACCGGTAAGGTCGCCGCACTGCTGGTGTCACCGACACTGGAGATGCCCGGCCTGCACGCGAGCGCGCAGCGCGGGATCCTGGGTAAGAAGCGTTGGGCGCAGGGTCGGGCCATGCAGCTCGGCACGCGTGGCGCCATCGTCACCCGCGACGGCATCACCACCGATAAGCCGGTGCGGCGCTCCACCTTCTACCGGCATCATGAACCCTGGCTGCTGGTCCGTTGACCTTCACCCGGTGAATCCGGGTTCCATACAAGGAGTCCGATGAGCTCTCCCCGTGCGATCGGCCGTGCTTCGGGGGCGGTGCGGCCCAGTCCGGTATTCCTGCTCGTGGTCGCGATCGCGGCGGCGGGCGGCGTGCTGGCCTGGACCGCCGATCTGCTGTCCAACCAAGCGAAACTCGGGGTTTTCCTGATGGTGGTGGCGGGCTGGGTGGTCTCCATCTGCCTGCACGAGT
Source organism: Nocardia sp. NBC_01503 (assembly GCF_036327755.1). NCBI lineage: Bacteria > Bacillati > Actinomycetota > Actinomycetes > Mycobacteriales > Nocardiaceae > Nocardia > Nocardia sp. NBC_01503. The sequence continues at coordinate 2,912,635 of NZ_CP109596.1, read as the reverse complement.
TCGCGCACGCGTTCGTGGCGTGGCGGGCCGGGGACCGCGAGGTCGAACTGCGCGGATATCTGACGTTGAATCCGCTGAAATACAGTCATCCGCTGCTGTCGATCGGCTTGCCGCTGCTGTTCATCGCCATCGGCGGGTTCGCGTTGCCGGGTGGTGCGGTGTACGTGAATTCGAACAGTTTCGGTGCGCGCGTCCAGCGGATGCTGAGCGGTGCGGGACCGGCCACCAATGCCGCCTGCGCGATCGTGCTGCTGGTGATCGTGCGGCTGTGGGGTAGTTCGTATTCGCATTCCGCGTTCTGGTTCGGGCTGAGTTACCTCGCGTTCCTGCAGATCATGGCGACCGTGCTGAATCTGATCCCGGTGCCGGGGACCGACGGGTACGGGATTCTGGAGCCGTCGCTGAGCTATCAGACGCGGCGGTCGATGGATCAGATCAAGCCGTACGGGATTCTGATTCTGGTGGCGCTGCTGTTCGTGCCGCAGATCAATATCTTGTTCTTCGACGGGATTCGCGCGCTGTTCGAGCTGTCGGGCGTGCCGTCGTTCTGGTCGGACTTCGGTAGTCAGCTGACACGGTTCTGGCGCTGACAGATGTGTGGCCGGGCTACCCCTCGTCAGCCCGGCCATGGTGGGAAGTTATCGGCACGAGTGCCCATGAACCCGAGTAGCGGACTACTCGAATCAATCGATCGGCGTCACATAGGGATTCGCGACGGTCGGCGGCAGTAGCGCGATCGAGGAGAGTCTGCGCATACCGCACACCTGCATGAGGTCGACCACGATCGAGCGCAGTTGTGCGAACACGACGTGCGCCGAGATGCCCGCGCCGTCGACCAGATCCTTGGTCGCGCCCTTGGCGACCGTACGCAGGATGCGGGTGGCCTCGGCCGCATCGGGTTGATCACCCGGATCGGCGAGGACCATCTGCCGCACCACATCCACGGCGTCGCCGAGCCGCTCGACTTCGAGAGTCAGTCGCGGGTCCAGGATTTCGTCATCGCGCACGAGAGACAGGGCCCGGCGCAACAGGACTCGGGTATTGCGGACCGCGTTGTCGAGGGGGTCCGCCACTTCGCGCAGGCGCTCGAGCCGGGCACGCGAATTCCAGTACAGCGGTGAGATTCTGCTGATCTCCCGCCCGCCCTCGAGAGTTGAGCGCAGCGTGTCGAGCCGGGATTGGGTGCCGCGCACCGCCTCCAGCGCGTTCTTGATCTTGTCGGCGTCGTGTTCGAGCAGTCCGTCCGCACAATCGGTGAGGGATTTGCCCATGACGCCCAGAATGTCGGCGGCCTGCTGTCTGGCGCGGCGCACCGGATGCAGTGGAATCGCCGCCACCACCACGATGCCGACCATGCCGCCGACCAAGGCGTCGATGATGCGCAGATGCGAGGCGCCGCTCGCCGGTGGCAGGAGCGTGGCCACCAGCACCGCCGACGATGCCGCCTGCATGGTGATGACCGGGCCGCCGTCGAGGAAGACGGCCGCGCACATGGCGAAGATGACGAGTATCGAAATCTGCCAGACGCCGGTACCCACCCGCGAGACGAACAGATCGCCGATACCGATGCCGACCGCGACACCCACGATCAACTCGACCGCGCGCCGCAATCGCGCCCCGAACGACACACCGATGGAGATCATGGCCGCCATCGGCGCGAAGAACGGCTGCGGATGACCGACGATATTGTGCGCGATGAACCAGGCCACGCCCGCGCCGACCGCGCACTGCACGATCGGCAGCAGTGACGAGCGGACCCGTGCGGTCGCCGTGCGCATGCGTGCGACGCCGCTGTCCTTGGCGGCGTCGAACGTGGTGCCCAGGCCACTGCTCAATGTGGTCAGTCGAGGCCGAGTTCGGCGGCCGCGCGCGGATCGCAATCCTCGAGCAGGTCGAGGCAGCGCGCGTACTCGTCGGTCTCGCCGATGGTGCGGGCGGCACGGGCCAGCGCGCCGACACTCCGCAGGAATCCGCGATTGGGTTCGTGGCTCCACGGCACCGGGCCGAAGCCCTTCCAGCCATTGCGGCGCAACAGGTCCAGGCCGCGGTGGTAGCCGGTGCGGGCGAACGCGTACCCGGCGAGGGTGTCGGCGTTCACCTCGTCCTTACCGCGTTCGAGAGCGCCTTCTGCCAGGTAGGCCCAGGCGATGGAGGCGGTCGGATGTGCCGCCGCGACCTGCACCGGGTCCTTGTTCTCCAGCAACGCGTCCTCGGCGTCGGTGTTTTCCGGGAGCAGTACCGGCTGGGGTCCGAGCAGATCACCGAAGGAGGTCATGCCGATCATTCTGCACCGACTATCGGAATGCTCAGTAGGCTGACCGTCGAATCACAGTTCCGCCGAAGCGAGGGGTAGCGCGTGTCCGACTCGAACGACGACCAGCAGCCACAGGATTCTGCCGTCCCGGCAGCTCCCGGCAAGGGCGCCGACCAGGACACAGCAGCCGCACCCGAAACCGCCGCCACCGAGGTGATCCCCACCTCCAAGCCGGGCTTCGCCACCATCAAGTACGAACCGCCGCAGCCGAACGACGGCCCCACCGCCCGCATCCCCGCCACCCCGCGCCCCGCGGGTACACCTGGTGCCGAGGGGCAGGGCGGAGCGCCCACTCCGGCGGGACAGAGTGGAGCGGCTTCTCCGGCAGGACAGGGCGGCGCGCCCGCGCAGAGTGGTGGTGCGCCCGGGGCGGTCGGACCGGGCAATGCGTCCGGCGCGGCGGGACCGGGCGGCCCGGCACAGGGTGGTCCGGCACAGCGAAAACTCCCCCCGCACTTGGGCGGTCCCGCACAGCAAAGTGCCCGCTCGGCACAGCAGGGCGCAGCGCGGCAGGGCGCGACCTCGAACGCCGCCGCACCGCAGGGCGGTGCGCAGCCCCCCGCGACCGCACAGCCCGGAAACCCGGTGGACTCCGGAAACCCGCCTCCCTCAGCGGATGTCACCACCCAGTTCAAGGTCGTCCCGCGCGCGGACGCGCAGCAGCGGCCCACGGGTCAACCGGGCAGCGATTCGGCCGCACAGTCGAATAACGCAGCCACGCAACCGGGTTCGCCCGCGGATCGGACCGATGCCGCCCGCGCGGACAACTCGGCCGATCCGGCCGCCGGGCCCGGTGCGGCCGCGGCGAACGCTGCTGGTGGACAGGGTGTTTCCGGCGGCCGGGCCGGATCGACAGCGAACGACGCGTCCACCGACGCGGCACAGCGCCCGGCGGATGCGGGTACGAACCAGAGCGCGGCGGGTCAGGCCGGAGCGCGGGAGCCGGGTTCCGCACAGGGCGATGCGGGCGCACCGATCGGGTCGGATGAGAAGTCCGCGGCTGGATCCGAAGGCGGCGCGGACGCTACCGAGCAAGGCGCGGCCGACGGTGACGCGGATTCGGAAACCGTTGTGATGAAGCGTGTTCCGATGGGAGCGGAGGACGCCACCACCGCGCTGCCGATTGTCTCGGGTGAGCAGAAGACCGAGAAGATGCGGGTTTCGGGGCCGCAGGGGCGGGCCGTGAGCAAGCCGCCCGCTTCGCCGCGGATGAATCAGGGGCCGCGGAATGTGGGGCCGCGCGTCAGTTCACCGGAGCAGGCGGGTCCGGCGGGTCCGGTCGAGGAGACCCGGCCGTCGCCGCCGCGTCCGCCGCACGCACCGCGACGCCCGGGCAGTGCGCCCTCGCCCGCCGATATGCAGCCGACCGCGCCCGCCGTCCCGATTCGCGGGCCGCGCGCCATGCCGGCCGGACCGCAGCGTGTCGGGCCGGGCGCGCCGCAGGGGCCGGGTGCACCCATCGGGCAGAACGGGCAGGGCGGCTCGCAACTACCCGGCGGACCGGGACAGGGCGCGCCGCAGGGGCCGAACAGCCAAGGCGGACAGCAACGCCCCGGTGGGCCCGGGCAAGGCGGACCGCAGGGATCCGCTGTCCCGCTGACGAAGCCGGGCGGGCAGGGATCCGGTGCGCCGCAGGGGCCGAATGGTGCGCGGGAAGTCGGCGGGGCACCCGGTGCACAGGGGCAGAGCGGGGCTTCGCAGGGAGCGCCCGGTGTTCAGGGGGTTGGACAGCGGCCGCAGGACGGTCAAGGGCTCGACGCGGGGCGGACCATTGCCGCGCCACAGCGGGTACCCGCGCCCGGCGAGAATGCTGACGCACCCGCGAAACCCGTTGCGGGATCCCGTAATCGGGTGTTGATCATTGCCGGGGCCTTGGTAGCGGTGGTCGCCGTGGTGATCGCGGTGGTCGCATTCATGGCGAATTCCTCGGACAATTCACCCGAGGCGCAGGTCAAGAGCTCGATAACCACCTACACGGACGGGCTGGCGAACGGCGATCTGGAGAAGTTGCGCGGTATCACCTGCGGTGCGCAGCACGATTTCTACCAGAACATTTCGGCCGACCAGTTCGCCGGTGTGTACCGAACTTCCAAGGAGCAGAAGAGCATTCCCGTGGTGAAGAGTGTGGATGCCATCCGCATCACCGGGGATACCGCGCTCGCGCAGGCGACGGTCTACACCGAGGCCGATCCGAGCAAGGCGTCGGCGCGCACCTTCGACCTCCAGCACACCTCCGATGGCTGGAAGGTCTGCGATCCGGCTAACGGCCAGAACTGACCTGCAGATGTTCCGAGCGGGCGATGACGCATTCGCGCCGCTGCCCGCGACGAACATCACATACACCTGGTCAACAGTCCGACTCGCCGGTAGCATGGCCCGGATTGTCTGGGCCAGCCACGATGGCGTGTCGGCGCCTCCGTGGCCTCCTGCCGCGTTGCCGTGCCGACTCCGATCGGGCTTGGACCCACCAGGTTTCGATTGTGCAGGGAGCTGAACACCATGACGGAGACGGCCGAGGCGGCCGCCGCCAGCGCCACCGCCACCGATCTGGTCGGTCGGCATTTCCGAGTGCGGGATCACTACGAGGTGGGCCGTGAGAAGGTTCGTGAATTCGCGCGCGCGGTCCGCAACAACCACCCCGCCCACCACCACGCGCAGGACGCTCGCGAGCTCGGCTACTCCGGTCTGCTCGCACCGCCGACCTTCGCCTCGGTGATCGGCGCGGCCACCACGCGTTCACTGATCGGCACCGTACTCACCGAGTACGACGTCTCGCAGTTCCTACAGACGGACCAGATCTTCGAGTACCACCGCCCGATCCTCGCCGACGACCTGCTCTCGGTGGATGTGGCGATCGAGCAGATCCGCTCCTACGGCGGCAATGACTTCATCACCGTCAAGGTGACGTTCACCGATGCGGACGCGCTCCCGGTGCTGGCCGCGACCACCACCATCGTGGCCCGCCTGGGTGTGGAGATCGACGCGGCGATCGCGGAGACCATGGCGGGCGTGGTCATGCACGGCCACGTCGCGGACAGCGCCTCCAGCGCCTCGGACCCGAACGGACTGATTCTGCTCGCGCCCGAGGATGTGGCCGCCTTCCGCGATCCCGCCCCGGCGTTGCCGGTGCGCACCGTGCCGACCGCCGCGACGCTGACCGCCGGGACCGAGCTGCCGGATGCCCGGATGCCGGTCACCCGCGGTGATCTGGCCAACTACGCCGGTGTGTCGGGTGATCCGAACCCGATCCACTTCAGCGATACCGCCGCGCAGCTGGCGGGTCTGCCGACCGTGGTGGCGCACGGCATGCTCACCATGGGTATGACCGCCAGCTACCTGGTCTCCTGGCTGGGCGACCCGGCGGCGCTGGGCAAGTTCAGCGTGCGCTTCTCCGGCTTCGTGCCGGTGTGGCCCGCCGCGGCGACCTTCGTGGACTTCACCGGCAAGGTGAAGTCGGTGGATGCCGAAAACGGGTCCGCCACCATCGTTCTCGGGGCGACCTCGGAGGGTAAGAAGCTCTTCGGCCGGGCAGTGGCCGAAGTACGCCTCTCCGCCTGATTTCGAAAGACACAGGGCGGGCCGCGCATTCACGCGCGGCCCGCCCTTTTCGTCCGGGGCACTGCTCAGTTCAGCGTCACGTGCATCAGATAGACGTTGTAGTCGCTCCAGGTGGACATGGTGAAGTACAGGTCGTCGCCGGTGGACCAGGGGTGGATGAAGCCGCCGTAGAGCTCCGGGAATTGCAGGGCGCTGACCGTCGCGGCGCTCTCGGACCAGACGCCCTGGGGTGAATCGGATTCCCGCACGACGAGAGCGGCCTTGGCGGTGTCGAGGTAGCTCATCTGCCAGACCTTGCGGGCGGCGTCGTAGCGGACGGACAGCTCCGCGGCGGGGGCCTCGACGATTTGGGAGGCGGAGGTGTAGCCGCCCACCGGGGTCCATTCACCGTTCCGCCAGTACTGATACGCGGTGGTGTTGAGGACCTGGTCCTTGGGGACGCGGGCCAGGCCGACCGAGCCGAGGCGGGTATTGGGGGTGCCGAACATGTACACCCAATCGCCCTGCGGCACCATGGCGGCGACCTGGAAGTTGGAGACGCCGAAGATGTTGTCCCACTTGGCGTGTGGGTCCTTGGTCCAGGTCTCGCCGTGATCGTCGGAGTAGGCGATGCCACCGTAGTTGGTGTACCAGGTGCCGGGAATGCTGTTCCAGGTGCGAATCGACATGTAGCTCATGTACTGCCGGTCGCCCAGCGCGAACCCGGAGGTCGGGATGGTGGTGATCTCGACATTGTCGAGCTTCTTGCTGGTGAGCAGTTCGCCGGCGTGGCAGCGCGCGTCGGTGACCATGCGGTCGAAGGTGACGCCGTCGGTCAGATCCTTATCGCTGCTGAAGGCGAGCAGATTGCTGCGCCAGTCCTCCCCCATACCGCCCGGCGGATGGAAATCGCGACCGACGGTGTCGCCGAAGGCGATAGCGACCTCACCGGGTGCGCTCTCCCACATGATGCCCAGGTCGGTGCCCTGGACCTGCCAGCGTTTATCGGTGCGGTTGACCGAGTTGGCCCCGGTCAGCTTGGCCACCTCGCGCACGGCGGACACCCGGGGGATGGGGCGCGCCGGAGCCTGGGGGGCGGCCTCGACACCCGGATGCGCCGGTTCCGGGCCGGGCGGCACCGCGGGTGGGTTCGGGTTGGGGAAGGCGAAATTGAACGCCTGTGGATGCAGGATGAGCCGCGGAATGCCCAGTTGCTCATTGAGACTCGGCGGCGGTGCGGGCAGATCGGTCAGATCAGGGCACGGGTTGATGCACGGATCGGTGGGTAGCTCCATCTTGATCCGTTTGGTGTTCTCCGGCGGCGGGCCGGGATCGACCGTGATGGCCGGATAGGAGATCGGCACCTCCATGGTCTTGGGGACCAGGGATTCGTGCACCGGTTCCGGATCGGACTTACACGGTCCGATACCGGGAATCGACTCCGCCGCACCGGGTTCCGACGGTGTTGCCGTGGCGATCGTGGGGTTGGCGGCGACGAGTACCCCCGCGCCGAACACCATCGCTCCCACCGCGGCCAGCAGCCGTTCGGCCATGCGTCAAAACCTCTCGACAATCGGGCTCTCCGGACACATCCGGCAGCAGACCCTACCCGGGACCCCCGGTGATCCGCGGGCACTCGCCCGAGATCAACCGAATCGATAGCCGAATCCGGCAGCGGCTCAGCGCACCGCCTGGAAAACGAAGACGGTCGCGCCGATTCGAATGGCGTCACCGTCGGCCAGCACCGCGGCGCTCTCGATGGCCTGCTCGTTGATGTAGACCCCGTTGGCCGAGCCCAGATCCTTGATCAGCAGGCCGGCCCGGCTCGGGGTGATCTGCGCGTGGTAGCGACTGGCCTTGGGGTCGTCCAGGACCAGATCGTTATCGGTCATGCGGCCGATCTTCATGCCGCCCACCGCGATCGGAACGACCCGCCCCTCGGCGGTGAGCAGCTGTCCGGCCCGGACCGCGCGCGGCATCTCGGTGACGGTCTCGGTCATGGCCTTGGCCAGCCGCTCGACCTCGGCGATCTGACCGGTCAGCAGCGGCTCCTGCCGCAGCACCTGCTGCTCCAACGCGATCAGCGCCGGACCGGGATCGATACCGAGCTCCTCGGAGAGCACCCCGCGCACCCGGCGGCACGCCTCCAGCGCGTCCGCCTGTCGCCCGGATAGGTAGAGCGCCGTAATCAACTGCGCCCACAACGGTTCTCGCAGCGGATGCGCGTTGGTCATGGCCACCAGTTCACCGACCACGGACGAAGCACGGCCGCAGGCGATTTCGGCGTCGACGCGCGCGGAGGCGACCAGCAGTCGCTCCTCATCCATTGCGGTGGCGAAGCTTTCGGCGAACGACAGTCCGGAGAGATCGTCGAGCGCGCGACCCGTCCACTGCGCCAAGGCATCCGCGTACCGGCGGGCCGCGCTCTCGTGATCACCCAGATTGGCGGCCTCGGTACCGGAGCGGCGGATGGTCTCGAAACGCCCCAGATCGCAGTGCTCATCGGAGATTTCGAGTCGATACCCGGACGATTCGGTCCGCAGCACCGCGGCCGGATCGACACCGGCATTGCGCAGTGTCTTACGAATATTGGAGACGAACACCTGCAAGCTGGCCTGATAGGAATCCGGCGGCTCGTCATTCCAGACGATATCCGCCAGCGCCTGCGAAGAGACCGCACGCCGCCGGTTCACGGTCAACGCGGCCAGCAGTGCGCGCGGCTTGGGGCCGCCGACCAGTACTGGACGGCCGCCGACCAGCACTTGCACAGGCCCGAGGACCCGCACATCGAGAGTCATTGCGCTGCACCTCGTGTAGAAAAGCGAACCGCCGCGGCAGCACCTGGCCACCGCGGCGGGCTCTGCTCACTGGGCCGGAGTTTTACCGGCCTCGGAGCTACCTTACTTGGCGCTGATGGAGCGACCGGCCGACTTCAGGTCGTTGCACGCCTCGAGCACGCGTGCGGCCATGGAGGTTTCGGCCTTCTTCAGGTAGCTGCGCGGGTCGTAGACCTTCTTGTTGCCGACCTCACCGTCGATCTTCAGCACGCCGTCGTAGTTGGCGAACATATGCCCAGCGACCGGGCGGGTGAAGGCGTACTGGGTGTCGGTGTCGACGTTCATCTTCACCACACCGAAGCGCAGCGAATCCTCGATCTCGGACTTGAGCGAGCCCGAACCACCGTGGAAGACGAAGTCGAACGGCTGCGCGTCCGCGCCCAGACCCAGCTTGGCGGCGGCGACGCGCTGGCCCTCGGCGAGCACCTCGGGCTTGAGCACCACATTGCCCGGCTTGTACACACCGTGCACATTGCCGAAGGTGGCGGCCAGCAGGTACTTACCGTTCTCGCCAGCGCCGAGCGCGTCGATGGTCTTCTGGAAGTCCTCCGGCGAGGTGTACAGCTTGTCGTTGATCTCGGCCTCGACGCCGTCCTCTTCACCACCGACCACACCGATCTCGACCTCGAGAATGATGTTCGCCGCATGGCACTGCTTGAGCAGCTCCTTGGCGATCTCCAGGTTCTCGTCGATCGGGATCGCGGAGCCGTCCCACATATGCGACTGGAACAGCGGGTTCAGCCCGGCCTTCACGCGCTCGGCCGAGATGGCGATCAGCGGCCGAACGAAGGTGTCCAGCTTGTCCTTCGGGCAGTGATCGGTGTGCAGCGCGATCGTGATGTCGTACTCGGCGGCCACCACATGCGCGAACTCGGCGAGCGCGACCGCGCCGGTCACCATGCTCTTCACACCCAGGCCCGAACCGAATTCGGCTCCGCCGGTGGAGAACTGGATGATGCCGTCACTGCCCGCGTCGGCGAAACCCTTGATCGCGGCGTTGATCGTCTCGGACGACGTGCAATTGATCGCGGGGAACGCGAAGGAGTTCTCCTTGGCCCGAGCAATCATCTCGGCGTAGATCTCCGGAGTCGCGATGGGCACAATGACCTCCGTAGTGGTGTGCTGTGTACAACAATTCTGTCAGGCGACACCCTAAGGCAGTGTGGTTTCAACGCACTCGGTGGCCTCGGACCGAACATCCTGAGCGGACGCTGTGAGACATTCTGTGATGGACCGCATTCCCCGGTAGGGTGGTGCCCGTGACCTTGCTGGCCGTGTCCGATGCCGTGACGACCAACGTCGCGCTCCCCGCGATTCTCGATCCCATGCACCTCCTCACCGAGACATGGCTCAAGAACGCGGTGCTCCCGGCGATCTTGGTGATCGTCTTCATCGAGACGGGGCTGCTGTTCCCGATTCTGCCGGGCGATTCCCTGCTGTTCACTGGCGGTCTGCTGAGCGCCCAGTCGAACCCGCCGGTCTCCATCTGGGTGCTGCTGCCCGCGGTCATTCTCATCGCATTCCTGGGTGACCAGTCCGGATATTGGATCGGCCGAGCCATCGGCCCGGCCCTGTTCCAGAAAGAGGACAGTCGCTTCTTCAAGAAGAAGTACGTCACCGAGACGCACGAATTCTTCGAGAAGTACGGCCCCAAGACCATCATCCTGGCGCGCTTCGTGCCCATCGTGCGCACGTTCATGCCGGTGCTGGCGGGCGTCTCCAAGATGGATTACCGCAAGTTCGTCACCTTCGACATCGTCGGCGCCATTCTCTGGGGCGGCGGCGTCACCGTGCTCGGCTACTTCCTCGGCAATGTGGAGTTCATCCGCAAGAACGTCGAGGCGATCTTCCTGCTCATCGTGTTCGTCTCGATCCTGCCCGGCATCGTCACCGTGGTGAAGAACCTGCGTGGACGCGGCGCCGTCGAGCAGGAGCTGGCCGCCACGTCGAACGAGCCGAACCGCTAGAGCCATCGGTGTCGACGACCCCACTAACCTCCGCCCTGAGCGCCTTCGGGCCGCTCGAGACGGCCGGGCCGGTGATCGTCTGGACCGTGGTCCTGACCTTCGTCTTCCTGGAGTGCGCGCTCATCATCGGGCTGTTCCTACCCGGTGATTCGATGCTCATCACCGCGGGTGTCGTACTCGCCTCGCAGGCCACCGGCGAGATGCATATCTGGGCGCTGGCGGTCGGGACCATGATCGCGGCCATCGCCGGTAATCAGGTCGGCTATGTGATCGGACAGCGCACCGGACATCACCTGGTGGCGCGTAAGAACGGCAAATACATCAATACCCGGAATCTGGGCCGGGTGGCCGAGCTGTTGCATCGGCACGGTTTCCTGGCGGTGCTCATCGCACGATGGATTCCGTGGGTGCGCACGCTCTGCCCGCTGGTCGCGGGTGCGGCCGGAATGGATCACCGCAAATACACCATCGCCTCGACCATCGGCGCGATCATCTGGGCTCCGGTACTGCTGCTGATCGGGTATTACGCGGGCGGTTTCCTGGAGAGCGTGTCCTGGCTGATGCCCGCGGTGATCGGCACGCTGGTGGTCGGGCTGATCCTGGGGACGATTGTCGGCGTGCGCCAGTACCGGGCGGAAATGTCGCGGCCCGCAGAGGATTTCGACCTGGATTCGGAGTGCGAGACGGTGCCGCTGGACGTCCGCCGGATCAACGGCTGAGAGATTTCACAGCCCCGCGGCGGTGACCGTATGCGCGGCTTCCATGAGTTTCCAGCCCGAAAGTTGCACGGAGAGATCGCGTTCGGGGGTGCGCGAGGCCGAGACCGAACCGCCCTCGAGACGACCCGCGCCGGAGATGCCGGGTAGTCGGGCGGGGAGTCGCCAATCCGGGCCGAATAGGGGTTCACCCTCGACCTCCAAACGGTTCTCCCAGGCGGCCGTGGCCGAATTGCGGACTATCGCGGCGGCTATGCGACGGGCGTTCACCTGCGCGATCTCATCACCGGGGAGCATGACCGCGGCCAGTGCGAGATAGCGGATCAGAATGCCGTTGAAGAGGCCGCCGTCCCCGCCCCCGCCGCCGATGACCACACCGCCGCCGACCATATGCTCCTCGATGGCGGCGATCATGCGGACCGCGCGCTCGACATGCCGGGGTTCACCGGTGTGCACCGCGAGTTCGGTCTCCAGGCCGAGCACCACGCCCTGGCAGTAGCTGTAGGTGGGGCGCTCCACTTCACCCGAGGGCAGGTGGATGCCGTCGAGGATGAGCCCGGAGTCCTTATCCCGCAGGGTGCTGTCGAGCCAGTCGGAGATCTCCTGGGCGCGGGGGTAGCGGCCGAGCCGGGCCATGGCAATACCGACCGGACCGTTCGCCGGGGCATTGAAGAAATCCGAACCCTTACGCCACGGCACCGCCCCGAACTGCGACTCGAACCCGGCGTACAACTCCTTGTCCAGCGCGAGCAGCGCACCGCGCACCTCGGCGACGCCCTGGGTGCGCTCGGCACGCTCCAAAGAGATTGTCAGCCAGGCCATATCGTCGTAGTAGTTATTGGTCCAGCCGGAGATATTGCGCAACCGCATGGCATGCGCGATGGACCAGATCCGCTTCTGCCGCACCGGGGTCGGCGACCGATTCGCCGCGTCGACGGCGCAATCCACCAGATGCGCCTGCCACCAGTAATGCCAATTCGCGAAGCCGCGCTCGCGCTTGGTGGCGGGCCACCCCACCACCCCGAGCGCCGTCCCCGGCATACCCCACAGTGCCCGCAGGTGCCGCGATACGATCGCCGACTCCGCCAGATCGGCGCGCTCCGACCAGAGCGCGGCGGTCGGCTCGATATTGCGCCCGGTCCGCGAAGTCATAGGACAAATACTGCCAGCCGAACGCCCGACTTCGTGGCTGATTTGTTACCACTGTCCAGCTCTCGCACCCCCGTGCCTGGTGACAGGGGGGTGCTGAGCCCGGGCGTGTCACCCGGTGGCGGCGGGAAGGCGGAGCTACCAGGCGTTGGCGAGGTCCGCGTGCTGGCGGATCCAGGCGTGCATGGCGATGCCCGCCGCGACGCCGGCGTTGATGCTCCGAGTGGAGCCGAACTGGGCGATCGAGACCGTCAGCAGGGCGGCGTCCTTCGCGGCGTCGGTGACGCCCGGCCCCTCCTGTCCGAAGAGCAGCAGGCAATCGCGGGGCAGCTCAGCGGTTTCCAGCGGAACCGAGCCCGGGACGTTGTCCACCGCGACCACGGTGAGATCGTTCGCGACCGCGAACTTCAGGAGTTCGGCGGTATCCGAATGGTGGTGGATGTGCTGGTAGCGGTCGGTCACCATGGCACCGCGGCGATTCCAGCGCTTGCGGCCGACAATGTGAACCGCGGCCGCGCCGAAGGCATTGGCGGTACGGACGACGGTGCCGATATTCGCGTCGTGGCCGAAGTTCTCGATGGCCACGTGGAAGGGGTGCCTGCGGCGGTCGATATCGGCGATTATCGCCTCGCGGGTCCAATAGCGGTAGGCGTCAACGACATTGCGGCGGTCGCCGTGCGCGAGCAACTCCGGATCCAGCCGCGGATCGTCCGGGGGTTCGGTGCCGAACTCCTCGACCCACGGGCCGACGCCGTGCGGATGCTCACCCCACTCCGTGGGACCGGCGGGGTCACCCTCGGTGGCGTCGGGGGCGGGCGGGTCGTCGGAGATACGGGCGGAACTCACCCGGGCCATCGTAATGGCAGGTCAGCGGAGCCCCGATCGGCGCGGCTAGTTGCTGGAGCTGCCCACCACGCCGACCACGATGCCGAACACCAGGAAGAGCAGTCCCAGAACCAGCAGGCAGGTGGCGACGATGCCGCAGATATAGCCCGCGTTCACCAGGCCGCGCCCGCCGATGGTGCCCTGTGAGGCGTCGATCTCATCGCGGGCCCGGCGGCCCATCACCCAGGCCACCGGTCCGAGGAACTGGCACAGCACCAGACTCAGAATGCCCAGGATGAGCACCGTGGTGGTCTGCGGATGGTCCGGTGGCGGTGCGCCGTAATACCCCGGCTGATACCCCGGTGGCGGCGGTTGATAGCTCATGCACATGATGCTAGGTCTTCGTGCTGGCCCCACCACGCATTTACGGGTCTGCTCCCTCGTGCCGGGGCCCCGCTCCCGACCACGATGAAAGGTATGAGCGATACGTCCGCCCTCCCCACTATCGTGCTCGACATGCCCGACCCGGAACCCGTCCCGCCGCCGCACTCGGGCTCGGGCGACGTGTTGCGCACCTTTCTGGTGACGCCGTTCCGGGCACGCACCTGGAAGGAATTCGCCTATCTGATCATCGCTTTCGGGCTCGGCTGCATCGCTGTCGCCTATCTGTTCCTCGGTTTCGGCGGCAGCCTGTACGCATCCATCGTGCTGATCGGCATCCCGTTGCTGGCGTGCGTGATTCTCGGCGGACGCGTCTGGGGCCGGATCTATCGGGTGCTGTGCTCGGTGCTGCTGGATTCTCCGCTACCGGAGCCGCCGCCGTTCACCTTCCGCCCGGGCGTATGGGGCTGGTTGCGCGGTGCGTTCACCGATCGAACCTCTTGGCGCGCACTGCTTTTCCTGGTGATCCAGGCGGTGCACGGCATGGTGATCGGCTATGTGACGCTGATGGTGGTGCTGATGACGGGATTTATCGCACTGTCACCGATTCCGTGGGCGCTCGGCGATCCCACCAATGTGGACGAGAACGGGGTGGAGCATCACTCCCTGATGCAGTTCGGCGACTTCTACGTCGACACCTGGCCGCGCACCCTGGCCCTGAGCGCGGTGGGCATCATCGGCTGTTTCCTGCTGCCGTGGCTGATTCGCGCGGTCTGCCATCTGCATCGGCTGCTCGCGCTGTGGCTGCTCACCCCGACCGAGCGTGATCGCCGGATGGCCGAACTACAGGAGAGCCGCCGCGCGGCGGTCGAGGATTCCACCGCCACCCTGCGCCGGCTGGAACGCGATCTGCATGACGGCACCCAGGCGCGACTGGTCAGTATCGCGATGATGCTCGGACGTGCGGAAGAACGCCTGGCCTCGGGCGGTGACGCCGGTGAACTCATCGCCCAGGCGCGTGCGGGGTCCAAGGAAGCGCTGACCGAACTGCGTGAACTGGTGCGCGGCATCCATCCGCCCGCTTTGGAATTGGGCTTGGAACCGGCACTGGAAACCCTCGCGGCGCGTTGCGCCGTCCCGGTGGAGTTGCGCGTATTGCTGCCGGTGCGACCGAGTCCCGCCATCGAGGCCATCGCCTACTTCTCGGTGGCCGAACTGCTCACCAATGTGGTGAAACACGCCGGCGCCAACCGGATCTGGGTGGCGGTACTGCCCAGCGGCGCGGATGCGCTGATGGTGAGCGTGCGCGACAACGGCCAGGGCGGTGCGCTGCAACCGGCCGAGCGTCCCGGCGAAACCACTGTGGCGGGCGGACTTTCGGGGCTGGCGGCGCGCGCTCGGTCGGTGGACGGCACGCTGCACGTGGACAGTCCCGCCGGCGGGCCGACCGTCATCACCATGGTGCTGCCGATCGCGGGACCGGAGTGATCGACCGTACCCGCGACCCCCGAGCCAACCCCCCAGCGCGAGAGGACCCCATGACCGTCGGCACCGAGCAGGAGTCCCACCGATTGCGGGTGGTGATCGCGGAGGACAACGCCATCCTGCGCGACGGCCTGACCGCACTGCTCGCCGATCGCGGGCATGAGGTCGTCGCGGCGGTCGGCGAGGCGGACGGGTTGGCGGCGGCCGTGGCGGAGCACCGGCCGGATGTGGCGGTGGTGGATGTGCGGATGCCGCCGAGCTTCACCGATGAGGGTTTGCTGGCGGCGCTCGCACTGCGCCGCAGTCACCCCGAGACCGGTGTGCTGGTCTTCTCGCAGTGGATCGAAACGCGCTATGCCACCGAACTACTCGCCGCGGGCGCGGGCGGTGTGGGCTATCTGCTCAAGGACCGGGTGGCCGATATCGGCGATTTCACCGATGCCCTGCGGCGGGTCGCGACCGGCGGCACCGCCCTCGATCCGGAGGTGGTGAGTCAGCTCATGGGTGCGGCCCGGCAACAGGATTCGCTCGCGCGGCTCACTCCGCGCGAGCGCGAGGTATTGGAGTTGATGGCGCAGGGCCTGTCGAATTCGGCGCTGGCACAGGCGCTCACGGTGACCGAGCGGGCGGTGGAGAAGCATATCGGCAATATCTTCACCAAGCTGGAGTTGCCGCCGTCGGATCTGCATCATCGGCGGGTGCTGGCGGTTCTCCGGCTGAAGGGTTGAAACGTCGCTGTGCGGTTGCCAGGCGTGGAACACTGGTTCCATGGTTCGGTCGAGTCCCACGGAAAACGTGAAAGCCGTTGCGTCCTGGCCTGATCACCTATTGACGCTGGCGGAGTGGTCGGCGCTACCCGATGAGCGCGGCTCCTGCCGCGAATTGGTGGACGGCGTACTGCTGGTGGCCCCGCAGCCGCCGCGGCATCAATTGGCGGTGTGGCGCTTGGCCGCTCAATTGGAGCCGGCGCTGCCGCGCCGGGTGGCCGCGCTGGCCCGCGTCGAATTGGTGATCGAGGAGACCCATCCGCCGACGGTGCGGGTACCGGATGTGCTGGTGGTGGGTGGTGCGGCCGGGGCATCGCATGCGACCCGGGTGCGCCCTTGCGATGTCTTGGCGGCCATAGAGATCGTCTCGCCCGGCTCGCGGCGCACCGATCGCGTCATGAAGTTCGCCGAGTACGCCGAGTGCGGTATCGAGCACTACTGGCTGCTGGAGACCGACGGGTCGGTGCGGTTGACCACCTTCGGATTACGCGACGGCCGCTATGAATCCACCGGCGACTACACCGGACACGTCACCCTCGAACTCGACGGCATGGTGCTCCCGCTCGACCTGGATGCTCTTACCGCCCTGCGCACAACGGCCTGACCTCGCCGGATCCGCCACCCACAAGGGAGAACGGGACTATCCTGGAGTTCCGTAAGCCGTGGTTGGAGGGTCTTCATGGACCACGCGCGTGTACTTCGCACCGTGCTCGGCGTCACCGCCGCGTACCTCGTCACTCTCTGCGTCTGGCTGGCCTGGCTGGTGCCGCTCACCCCGCCGGGCACGGTGCCGCTGCAGGTGATCGTGCTGGTCGGTATGTTCGGCACCTTCCTCGGCGTCGGAATGCTGCTCGCACAGCAGCCCTCACACAGCGATCGGCAGCTGCGCCGGCACGGCCTGGAGGGCTGGGCCACCATCGAGGGCATACATCCGCTCACCCCCACCGACCATTGGACCGAACTCACCGAACTCGAGCTGGAGCTGGTGGTGCCGGGTTCGGAGACCTATCACGGCAGCATCGTCTTCGATGTGGAGCCGGTGATCCGGCCGAGAATCACTGTGGGCGGGATACTTTCGATCCGCGTCGATCCGGCGAACCGCGATCGCATCATGGTGTGCCTGTAGCGGTCGGCCGTGACCGCAGGCAGCCTGCCCGATTTGCCCGGCCTGCCCCGTAGCATCACTGGTCATGACCACCGCTACACCCCCGGACCGCCAGGAAGCGCCGCTGCTGCTGGATACCGAGCCGCCGCGCACGCTGAGCTTCAGCGACCAGGCGGCCTTCTGGCTGAATCTCGGCGTCAGCCTGATCGGGTTCAGCGGCGCGGCCTATGTGCTGTTCCCGACCGGACACGCCCCACTGCCGATCGCGGGCGCGTTGCTGGCCACGCTGGTCGGCACCGTCGCCGGTATCGCCATGGTCGCCGGGACCGGCGCCGTGGGCACCCGCACCGGCGCACCGGCGATGGCGGTGCTGCGCGGCCTGTTCGGCACCAAACTCTCCTACCTGCCGACCGCCGCGAATATCGTGCAGTGCATCGGCTGGGGTGTGTACGAGCTGACCGTCATCGCGCTGGGCGTCTCGGCGCTCACCCATGATCGGGTCCCGCACGCGCCGGTGATCGTGGCGGCGGGCATCCTGTCCACCACCATGGCCATCTGGCCGCTGCGAGTACTGCACATTCTGCGCAAGTACGTCTCGGTGGCGGTGGGTATCGCACTCGTCTACTTCACGATTCAGCTGCTGCGGCAACCGGTTCCGGAGCTACCCGATACCAGTTGGAGCGGATTCTTCCCGGCCGTGGACACCACGCTGGCGGTATCGGTGTCCTTCGTCCCGCTGGCCGCCGACTACACCCGGCATTCGCGCTCGGCGCGTACCGCGGCGGGGGCGGCCACGCTCGGCTATTCGGTCGCCCAGTTCTGGTGCTATCTGCTGGGCATCCTGGCCATTCTGCAGGCGGGCGGCAATACCGAGCACATCTTCGACACCCTGCTGGGCGTGACGGCGGGCTGGGCCTTCTTCGCGGTGCTGGTGCTGCGCGAATCCGATCAGTCCTTCGCGAACGTCTACTCGACGGCCATGTCCATTCAGAACCTGCTGCCGCGGGTCGACCGCCGTGTGCTGGCGCTCGGTGTCGGCGTCATCGTCACCGTATTGGCGCTGCCGGTGCGCGACTTCAGCGGCTACGCCAACTTCCTGTATCTGATCGGCTCGGTCTTCGTGCCGTTGAGCGCGGTGCTGATTGTCGACTTCTTCTTCGGAAGTGGCAGGCACGGTTGGGATCTCGCACAGAACGCACCCGCTCGCCCGCTCATGCTGCTGCCCTGGGTCATCGGATTCGTGGTGTATCAGCTCTGCAATCCGGGCTCGCTCACCTGGTGGGTGAACCTCTGGACCAAGGTGCGGGACGCCATCGGATTCCACCCCGGCTGGTGGTCGTCGGCCTCGCTGTTCTCCTGGCTGGCAGCGGCTTTCGTCACCGCCGTGCTGGTGGCCGTACAGCGCCGGAGGGCCTGACCCGATGGAGCGGGACCGCGTCTTCGGAATGGGTTCGGACCCGCTCGTCGCCCCCGACTGGCCGCCCCTGACCGCACCGGAGATCGCGGACCTGCTCGGCCCGGACGCGCGGATCGAATGGCGCAGTCCCCGACCGCTCTCCGCCACCGCGCAGGTGCGCACCGCCGACGGCACACCGGTGATCGTCAAGCGGCTCCCCCGCACCCTGCGCGATGCGGCGGCGCTCGGCGAAGAGCACGGGTTCATGAATCACCTGCGCGGCAACGGAATACCGATCCCGCGGGTACTGCTCACTCGCGAACACGGCGAATTCACCTACGAGGTACAGGAACTCGGCATAGGTGATGACCTGTATCGCGGCACCTTCTCCTGGTCGCCGTATCAATCCCGGGCGCAGGCCGCCGCGGCCGGGCGCACTCTGGCCCAATTACACCTGGCCGCAATCGGATACGACGCCCCGGCGCGCCCGACCCGCCCATTACTGGCGAGCTTCACCGTCTTCTCCTCCCCCGATCCGATCGCCGCGGTGGAGAAGCTGGCCACCAGCCGCCCGGCCCTCGCGGACTTCCTCGCGACCCACCGCTGGCAGGCCGAGATGGAGCGGCTCCACCTCCCCTTCCACTCCCGTCTCCACCCATTGCTGAGTGAGTTGTCCCCGCGCTGGACGCATAACGACTGGCACGGCACCAACCTGCTCTGGACGCACGAAACCCCGTCCACCGTCATAGATTTCGGGTTGTGCGACCGCACCACCGCCATCCACGACCTGGCGATCGCCATCGAACGCTGCGCCGTCGACTGGATCTCGCTCCGCGATGACGGTCTCGCCCGCATCCAGTTCGATCAGGTGCGGGCCCTGCTGGACGGCTATCGATCGATCCGCCCGCTGACGGTGACCGAGTCGCGCGCGCTGCCGCGGCTGCTACCGCTGGTGCACGCCGAATACGAGCTCTCCGAGATCGACTACTTCCTCGGCGTGGTACCCGGCGGCAATCCCGAGAACGCCGAAATCGCCTACCGCCATTACTTTCTCGGCCACACCGCCTGGTGGGCGGGAGAGGGGCAAGCCCTGCTGGCCGCCCTGCGCTAACGGTGCGCGCGAGGATCCGCCAGCAGGTACTGCGCGGCGGTGTAGGTGCCGAGAATGACGCCCTCGGTGACCCGGCGCGAGCGCTCGCCGCGGGCGAAGATCTTGCGCAGCACGATGAGTCCGTCCGAGACGGTGAACAGCAGTGCGCCCAGGCCGAGGCGGCTGCGCGGATCACGACCCGGAATATTCAGGCCCGCAATGTTTTTCGCACCCGGGGCGATACCGGGATCCGAGGCCAGGGTGGCCGCGGTGCCCAGCGTCGCACCGTAGGCGGTGAGCGGCAGGGCGACCGCGGGAGCCTTCGCCCGCAGCAATGCCGCGGCACCCAGCCAGGCGGCCAGCCGCTGTCCGGCGATGGCGGGCTGCGGCCTGCCACCGCGCCGCCACCACAGCCAGGAGTATCCGGTCTGCATGACGGCGAAAGACGATGCGCCCGCGATCAATCGGCGATCATCGTCCGGTTCGATGAGCAGGATATCGCCCACCGTCGCGGCGGCCAGCGCGCCGAGAAGTACTGTGCGATCGGCGGATTCGAGCCCGTCGTCATTGGTGGCCACATCCGCCGCCAGCAACGGCATCAGCAACGGCTTCGCGACCCACTGCAATTTGTCGCGGCCGGTGACAGCGCCGAACACTGTCACGGCCGCCGCGCCGACGAATGCGGCGCGGAACGGCCGCGGCATCAGAAGGAGGGTTCCGCGGGAGCGGGCGGCAGCACCGCGACCTGACCGGCATAGGACAGGCCCGCACCGAAACCGAGCAGCAGGGCCAGCTGACCACCCTTGGCCTTACCGGTCACCAGCATCTCCTCCATGGCGAGCGGAATCGACGCCGCCGAGGTGTTGCCGGTGTTCTCGATGTCATTGGCCATGGGCAGATCGTCGGGCAGGCCGAGATTCTTCTTCATGAGCTCATTGATGCGGGCATTGGCCTGATGCGGGACGAACACCTCGATGTCCTCCTTGGCCACGCCGGAGAGCTCGATGGCGCTCGACAGCGCGCGCGGCAGGGTCACAGCCGCCCAGCGGAAGACCTTGGGGCCCTCCATATGCAGGGACATCCGGCCGATCGGGTCGACCTCGGGATCGGTGCCCTGCATGGCCTGCGCCTTGTTCATGTACGCCAGGAAGTCGACGTCCTGGGCGATGGCCTCGGCGTTCTCGCCGTCACTGCCCCAGACCGTCGGGGAGATACCGTTCTCCTCGGCGGGGCCGATCACGACCGCGCCCGCGCCGTCACCGAAGATCATGGCGGTGCCGCGATCGGTCGGATCCAGGCCGACGGTCATGGTCTCGGCGCCGATGACCAGGATGTACTCGGCCGAACCGGCGCGAATCATATCGGTGGCCACCCCGAGGCCGTAGCAGAAGCCGCCGCAGCCCGAGACCAGGTCGAACGCCGGAATACCGTTCATTCCGAGATCGGAGGCGATGGACGGGGCGCCGTGCGGGGTGAGCTTGAGCCAGCTGGAGGTGCACAGCACCAGCGCGCCGATCTTGGAGCGATCGATGCCGGTGTTCTTCAGCGCGCGTTCGCCCGCCGCCACCGACATCGATCGAATCGTCTCGTCGCCGCTGATCCAGCGCCGGTTGTTGATACCGGTGCGGTCGAAGATCCACTCGGGAGTGGAGTCGAGTACCTCGCACACCTCGGCATTGCTGACGATGCGCTCGGGCCGGTAAGCGCCGATGCCGAGCATCGCAACATTCTGAGGACCCTTGTTGATTGCAATGCTCACCACAGGTGACTCACACGACCCTTCACAACAGCAGTTCGACAACGTTGTCGGACAGAAGACCAGCACCCAGGCTAACCCAGGGCACCTCTTCAGCCCAGCGCCAGATCCTTCAACCCCAGAATCGAGCGGTACTCCAGTCCTTCGGCCGCGATCACGCCGTCAGCACCGGTTTCGCGATCCACCACGGTCGCCACACCCACCACGATGGCCCCGGCCTCGCGCAGTGCGCGCACCGCGGTGACCGGCGAGTTACCGGTCGTGGTGGTGTCCTCGACCACCAGTACACGCTTGCCCACAATGTCCGGGCCCTCGATCTGACGCTGCATACCGTGCGTCTTGGCGGCCTTGCGGACCACGAACGCGTTGATGGGTCGCCCCGGCGCGTGCATGACCGCGGCGGCCACCGGATCGGCGCCCATGGTGAGCCCGCCGACGGACTCGAAGTCCCAGTCCGCCACCAGTTCACGCAGCAGTTTGCCGATGAGCGGCGCCGCCTCGTGTTGCAGGGTGGCCCGGCGCAGGTCCACGTAGTAGTCGGCTTCCTTGCCCGAGGACAGGGTGACCTTGCCGTGCACGACAGCGAGTTGGCGCACCAGTTCGGCCAGTCTGTCCCGGTCGGTCGTCGTTACCTGCATTGCTGTGTCTATATCCTTCCGCGTGCGTTGAAAAGGCCCCGATTCAGGCGGGTCACCAGGGACCGCGGGATCAGTCCGGCGACCGCGGCGATCGCTTTGTACTGCATGCCGGGCACGCTGATCACCCGGTTCTTCTCCAGATCCGCCAGTGAGCAGGCGACCACCTGATCCACGTTCAGCCAGAACGGCCTGGGTAGCGATTCGGTCGGCAGACCGGCCCGCTCATGGAATTCGGTGTGGACCAATCCCGGGCACAAGGCCTGCACCCGGACGCCGGTCCCGGCCAGCCCGCTCGCCAGCCCTTGCGAGAAGGATACGACGTACGCCTTGGAGGCCGAATAGGTCGAGCCCCGCCCGGGTATCAGCCCGGCCATACTGGCTACATTCACCACGGTTCCATTGGCGGCGTGCAGCATGGGCGGCACGGCCGCGCGGGTCAATCGCACGACCGCGGTGACGTTGACATCGAGTTGCGCTCGCAGCCGCTCCGGGTCCGCTTCCCAGAACTCGCCGGCGAGCCCGAATCCCGCGTTGTTGACCAGGAATTCGACGCCGTCGGCCAAGCGGGCGGCCACCCTTTCGCGATCGGGTGCGAGCGCCAGATCGGCCGGCAGCACCTGCGAGCGCGCCCCGAACCGCACCTCGAAATCGTGTGCGAGCGCACCGAGCCGGTCCTCGTCCCGGGCCACCAGCACCAGGTCGTAACCGAGGGCCGCGAGCCGGGTCGCGTACGCCCTGCCGATACCGGAGGTGGGACCGGTGACCAGGGCCACCGGGCGGGTGGCACCGGGCATACGAACGCTCATCGACTACCCATCACTCGCACGACTGGGGAACGGTCGGCGATGACCGGGACTGCGCCACCATTCTGGACCCTCGCGGGCCGACACACGCCGAATACACGCGCGAAGGCGGAGATCGAAACGCCCCGGCCCGGGAATCTCCGCCGCGGGTGCGTTCGAGATCTCGGTACCGGAGCGTCGGGCTCACCTGGGGGTCGGGCCCTGGTAGGGCCGGAAGCCCGGATGGAAGGGGCCACCGGGCGGGGCACTGCGGCCCTGATCCTTGCGCCAGCCCTGTTCGGGCTCCTCGTCGCGCGGGTCCCCGATTTCATCGTCGTGCCACTCGTCCTCAGGGGCGGGGCGACGCGGATCGTCCTCGTCGGGATCCTCATCGGCGGGCGGCCAGTTGCGGCGCGGGCGATTACGCGGATCCGGCACGACTTTCAGTGCGGGACGCCAGTTCTCGGGCTCGCCCGCACCTTCGTCCTCGCCCTCGGCTCCGGCGATATCGCCGAGCACGGGGCTGTAGTCGTCCTCATCGTCCCCGGCGGGGCGGGTGCGGGCCCGTTCGGGCTCGTAGTCGCCGTCCTCGTCGTAACCGTCGTAGTCGTCATCCTCCGGAACCGGATGCGAGCGACCGGGTTCGGGCAGTTCATCGCGACCGCGCTCGGAGTTGATCACCGGCGGCAGCACGTGCAGCAGCCCGGACAGGCGCAGCACGGCGTCGATCGCCATCTCCCAATCCTTGGCCACCGAACTGACATGCAGCATGCCGAGCGTCCAGTTGCCCTCACTCCAGAGCTGCTGCACGGTATCGGGCAGCGATTCGATGAAGGCCACCATGCGCTGGTCCACCGCATGCCGGGCGATATCGGGATTGGTCGCGAAGACCACCCGATCACCAATGGCGCCAAGCATTTCCAGATCGTGATCCTTGGGCGGGGCGGCGGTCTTCATGCGCAGATCGATATCGATGTCCGACCCGATCTGCCGGCGCACCGCGACCAGGGTGGCGGCATCCTCCAGATCGAAGAGAACGAACTTCTCGCCCTTGCGATTACCGGAGACCACATCCACCGCGGAGAGGTACCCGAGCTTGGCCAGCGCACCGCGCCGCCAGGTGGAGGCCAGCGCCGGTTCCACCGAAACATAGGTGTACCCCTGGGATTTCGCCCAGACCTGGCGCACATGCCCCGTGCGCTGCCGCTGCAGCCGATCGAAATAGAGCAGCACGATCGCACCCACCAGCGCGATCGCCGCCAACCCGAACCATATAGCCGTCATCGCCGCCTACCCTACTGTGTCCAATTTGCCCTCCGCTGCGCTCCGGGCGGGTTCGCGGCCTCGAAGTCCCGGTTCTTCCTTCCCTCCGGCTCCTCCGCTGCGCTCCCCCGCCTCCGGTCTGTCCAGAACCGGGACGGCCGCGAACCTGAGAGCGGTTGTCTTTCACCGGGTTCCGCCGGGTAAAGACGTGCTGATGATGAGCTTGGCCTGGATCGAGCCGTCGGCGGATTTATCGCCTTGGACCATCACCATTTCGCCCACCGGCAGGTCCGCCACCTTGGTACTGCCCAGCGAAATCACCTGCGTCCGTTCGTCGGTGTGCACGGTCACCGTAGTGCCGGAGAGGGTGGTCATGGTCAAGGTGGTGCCGTCATTGCTCGCGAGCGTGCCCATATTCGCACCGAGAGAGTCGATATCGCCCAGGCCCGGAATCTCCGGGATGCCGCTGGGCAGCGGCTGTGAAGAGGTGTTTCCGGGTAAACCGGGGAACGCGAGTCCGCTGGTGCGGGTGGTGCTGGCCGCGGCGGAGGTATCGGACGAATCCTTGTTCGCCAGAAGCACTCCCGCCAGCACACCGGCCAGCGCGACGAGGACGAGGGCCGCGATCGCGATGCCGATCCACATACCGGTTTTGCGGGGCGGCTGCGGTGGGCCGGGCTGCTGTGGGAAGCCCCCGGGCTGATAACCGCCGGGGCCGCCGGTCTGGCCGTAGCTCACGCCGCCCTCGGGCCCGGGCATCTGCCCGTATCCGGCGACACCGCTCGGGGCGTACCCCTGGGGATAACTCGCGGTGGGTGGTGCGTACCCGCCGCCCGTCTCGTATCCGCCCCAACTGGCGTCATACGGCGGCAGCACCCGGGTGGCCTCGGGTCCCTGCTGCTGTGCGAAGTACTCGGTGGGCGAAATGGTGGGGGCCGCACCGTGGGGATCGGCGACTTCCGAGGGGTACCCGACCTGCTCGGTGGGGTGCGCGACCCGCTCGGTCGGCTCCTCCC
Organism: Nocardia sp. NBC_01503; assembly: GCF_036327755.1. Classification (NCBI taxonomy): domain Bacteria; kingdom Bacillati; phylum Actinomycetota; class Actinomycetes; order Mycobacteriales; family Nocardiaceae; genus Nocardia; species Nocardia sp. NBC_01503. The sequence continues at coordinate 2,887,611 of NZ_CP109596.1, read as the reverse complement.
CGGGCTCAGGTTCGGGCCGCCGCGACCACGGATCGCTCGGGTTGGTCATGACCTCCAGCCTAAGCTGCTCTGCAAATTTTGCCTCCGCTTCGCTACGGCGGTTCGCGGCCCTGTAACCCCGCTTCGCTCCCTCCCTCCGCTCCTCCGCTTCGCTCCCCCGCTCCACTCAGTCCAGAAGCGGGGGCGGGCCGCGAACACACAGGTCAGCTCATCGCAGCGAGGCCCCCGGAGAGTCGTCTCCGGGGGCCTGAGCTGAGCTGTTCTCCGAACGGACTAGCGGCCGACGATCAGGGAATCACCGTCGGGGGTGACATTCACCTTCACGATGTCGCCGTCCTGAACCTCACCGGCGAGCAGTTCCTTGGCGAGGGTGTCGCCGATGGACTGCTGGATCAGCCTGCGCAGCGGCCGGGCGCCGTACGCCGGATCGTAGCCGCGCACCGCGAGCCAGAACCGGGCCGAATCGGAGACGTCCAACTTCAGGCGGCGCTGCGCGAGCCGCTTCTGCAGCTGGTTCAGCTGGATGTCGACGATCGACTCCAACTGCTCCTCATCGAGCGGATGGAACATGACCACATCGTCGAGGCGGTTCAGGAACTCGGGTTTGAAGGCGGCCCGCACCGCGTTCATGACCATCTCGTTCGAACCGCCCGCACCCAGATTCGAGGTGAGAATCAGGATGGTGTTGCGGAAGTCGACCGTGCGGCCCTGACTGTCGGTGAGCCGGCCCTCGTCGAGCACCTGCAGCAGGATGTCGAACACATCCGGATGCGCCTTCTCGATCTCGTCGAAGAGCACCACCGAGTACGGCCGCCTGCGCACCGCCTCGGTGAGCTGACCGCCCTGGTCGTATCCGACATAGCCCGGAGGCGCACCGACCAGGCGGGCCACCGAATGCTTCTCGCTGTACTCGCTCATATCGATGCGGATCATGGCGCGTTCATCGTCGAACAGGAAGTCGGCCAACGCCTTTGCCAGTTCGGTCTTACCCACGCCGGTGGGTCCGACGAACATGAACGAACCGGTCGGCCGATTCGGATCGGCCACGCCGGCGCGGGCGCGGCGCACCGCATCGGAGACCGCCTGTACCGGCGCCTGCTGTCCGATGACCCGGCGGCCGAGTTCGTCCTCCATGCGGAGCAGCTTCTGAGTCTCGCCCTCCAACATGCGGCCGACCGGAATACCGGTCCACGCGGAGACGACCTCGGCGATATCGTCCGGGCCGACCTCCTCCTTGAGCATGACGTCACCGTCGGCGGCGCCCTTGGCCTTGGCCTCGGCCTCGGCGAGCTCCTTCTCCAGCTTGGGGATTCGCCCGTACCGGAGTTCGGCGGCCTTGCCCAGATCGCCATCGCGTTCGGCGCGCTCGGATTCGCCGCGCAGACTCTCCAGCTGTTCCTTGAGCCCGCTCACCGAATCGATGGCCTGCTTCTCGTTCTGCCAGCGGGTCATCAATTGGTTGAGCTGTTCGCGGTCGTCGGCGAGTTCGGAGCGCAGCTTCTCCAGGCGAGCCTTGGAGGCCTCGTCGGTCTCCTTGGCGAGGGCGACCTCCTCGATCTCGAGTCGCCGCACGGCCCGCTCCACCTGGTCGATCTCCACGGGACGCGAGTCGATCTCCATGCGTAGCCGGGACGAGGCCTCGTCGACCAGGTCGATGGCCTTGTCCGGCAGGAACCGGGAGGTGATGTAGCGGTCCGACAGCGTGGCCGCGGCGACCAGCGCCGAGTCGGTGATGCGCACGTGATGGTGGTTCTCGTAGCGCTCCTTGAGCCCGCGCAGAATGCCGACGGTGTCCTCGACGGAGGGTTCGCCGACCAGCACCTGCTGGAAACGACGCTCCAGCGCCGGATCCTTCTCGATGTGCTGGCGGTATTCGTCCAGGGTGGTCGCGCCGACCAGACGCAGTTCACCGCGGGCGAGCATCGGCTTGATCATGTTCCCGGCATCCATGGCGGATTCACCGGTCGCGCCCGCGCCGACGATGGTGTGCAGTTCGTCGATGAAGGTGATGATCTGTCCCGCACTGGATTTGATCTCTTCCAGGACGGCTTTGAGCCGCTCCTCGAATTCGCCGCGGTACTTGGCGCCCGCGACCATGGCGCCGAGGTCGAGCGAGACAAGTTTCTTGCCGCGCAACGACTCCGGGACATCACCTTCGATAATGCGCTGGGCCAGGCCCTCGACGATGGCGGTCTTGCCGACGCCGGGTTCGCCGATGAGCACCGGATTGTTCTTGGTGCGCCGGGACAGCACCTGCACCACGCGCCGAATCTCGGTGTCGCGCCCGATAACCGGGTCCAGTTTGCCGTCGCGGGCGGCGGCGGTCAGGTCGGTGGAGTACTTCTCCAATGCCTGGTAGCTGCCCTCGGGATCGGGGTTGGTGACCCGGGTGTTGCCGCGCACGGCGGTGAACGCCTCACGCAGCGCATCGGCGGTCGCGCCGTATTTGAGCAGCAGCTGCGAGACATCGGAGTCCCCGGCGGCCAAACCGACCATGAGGTGCTCGGTGGAGACGTATTCGTCCCCCATTTCGGTGGCCAGTCGCTGGGATGCGGTGATGGCGGCGAGCGCCTCCCGTCCGAGTTGCGGCTGGGTGGTCGCTCCGGTGGCGCGGGGCAGTCGGTCGACCATGTCCTGCGCCTCGCGTCGAACCGTCGCGGGATCGGTTGCGACGGCCTTCAACAGGGGTGCGGCGATGCCGTCGGTCTGATCCAGCAACGCCACCAGCAAGTGCGCCGGACGGATCTCCGGATTTCCCGCGGCGGAGGCCGCCTGGAGTGCGGCGGTCAGGGCCGCCTGGGTCTTGGTGGTGGGATTGAACGAGTCCACGTTCACCTTCCTACTAGTCGCTTACACGATCCAACGCGACAAGAGTTGAGTCTGTTCCACTCAAGTCTGACGAATTTCCGGCGCGACCACCAGTGCCGAAGGTCCTTGGTAAGGCTACTCGCCATCAACAAAACCGAATGGCCTGAATGACACCGGTTTCGAGGCCTTTCCGCCTACGATGAGGCGGGTTCGTTGACGCATCACCCGCTCATCCCTAGCTCGGACATCCCGGACGAATGGAGCAGCAATGCGCGCGATCGTGGTTCGAGAATTCGGGGGCAAACCCGAAGCGGCCGATATGCCCACCCCCGAGACCGGACCCGGCATGCTGAAGATCGAGCTCGAGGCCGCGGGCGTCAACCCCTTCGACCAGCGCATTATCGACGGCTTCCTGGACGGCAAGCTGCCACACGACTTTCCGCTCATTCCGGGCGTGGACGGGGCCGGGCGGGTCGTCGGCATCGGAACCGATGTCACCGATGTGGAGTACGGCGAACGCGTGGTCGGCAAATTCCTCAATCCGCCGCTCGGGCACGGCACCTTCGCCGAATTCATCGTGGTGCCCGCGACCTCGATCATCGCCCGGATTCCGGACGAGGTGACCTCGATCCAGGCCGCCGCACTGCCCACCGCGGGCATCACCGCACTGGATCTCATCCACGCGGCCAAGGTGGGCGCGGGTCAGAGCGTGCTGATCGTGGGCGCGTCCGGCGGCGTCGGCTCCTACCTCGTACAGCTCGCCGCATTGGCCGGCGCGCATGTGATCGCCACCGCCCGGCCCGACGACACCGATCGGATGATCCGGCTGGGCGCCTCCGAGGTGGTCAACTACGGGCGGATCACCGTCACCGACTCCCCCACCCATGCCGAGAGCTCACCGCTGACGGTCGCCGATTCGGTGCGCATCACCCTGCCCGCCGGAGTCGATGTGCTCTTCGATCTGGTCAGCGCACCGCCGGCGTTCGCCGACAATGCCGGCGTGGTCAAGGCCGGAGGCGCGGCGTACACCACCACCTGGGCCGCCGACGAGGAGGCCCTGAAGGCACGCGGCATCGGCGGCGGAAACTTCGAATCCACCGGCGGCGCACCGGAATTGCGGGAACTGCTGCGCGATGTCGGCAATGGCGATCTGGTGGTCCCGATCGACAACACCCCACCCCTCGAGGCTGCCGCGGATGTAATCGGCGCGTCCGGCGCACGAGGCAAGACCGTGCTGGTTATCTGAACCCCCGGTACCGCAAATCCACCGGCTCCGGCTATATCCGTGCGACCACCGTTTTTTCAGGGATACTTGACCCGGAGGACCGCCTGGAACCAGGCGAGTCCGGGGTAGTAGCAAGGAAAGGAAAGCTCGACGTCGTGGATGCGCGTTCAGCAGCGCTGGTCCGCGCAAACTTCCGGACAGTCGTCGAAGCCCCGCACGGGCCGGAACGACTGATCAGCGCGTTCTACGGACATCTATTCGCGGAGATCCCCGCCCTGCGGGAGCTCTTCCCCTCGGCCATGGATATGCAGCCCAAGCGGCTGGTCACGGCCGTGCAGTTCGTACTCGACAATCTGGAGGATTGGGACCGGGCGCAGCGATTCCTGGAGCAGCTCGCGCGCGACCACCGTAAATACGGGGTAGAGGCGGCGCACTACGACATTGCCGGTCGTGCGCTGCTGGCGGCGTTCCGCTCCTATAACGGGGTCGGGAATTGGAGTCGGCAGCTGGAGGCGGGATGGCAGGACATCACCATCCTGATCTCGGCCTCCATGGCCATCGGCGCGAATTCCGATACGTCACAACCGTATTGGGAGGCGACCGTGGTCGGGCACCGGCGAGTGGTCGACGATCTGGCGATCGTGCGACTGCAATCCGATACCCCGATTCCGTATCAGGCCGGCCAGTATGTGCCGGTGGCGATTCCGCAGCGCCCGAAGATGTGGCGGTATCTCTCGCCCGCGATTCCCGCGAATCAGTACGGAGAGATCGAGTTCCATGTCCGCAAGGTGCGCACCGGCTGGGTGAGCCCGGCCATCATCAATGAGACCAAGGTCGGCGACCGCTGGATGATCGCGTCCCCGCTGGGCGGGTTGCACGTGGATCTGCAGAGTCGGCGCGATGTGCTCATGATCAGCTCCGGCACCGGTATCGCGCCGATTCGCGCGCAGCTGATCGAGATGGGGCGGCGCGGTATCAATCCGCGCGTGCACCTGTTCATGGGCGGACGGTACCCGTGCGATCTGTACGACGTGGAGAACATGTGGCAGCTGTCGCAGAGTAATCCGTGGTTGACCGTTATTCCGGTGTGCGAGAACGAAACCAATCCGTGGTGGCATCCGTATCCGCCCGCCGATCCGCCGTTCGGTATGCATCGGCGGTTGATCGGTAATCTGGGCGCGGTGGTGGCCAGCTTCGGCGCGTGGGCGGACCGGCAGATCCAGATCGCCGGATCGGCGCGGATGATCGCGGACACCAGGCGCGCACTGCTCGCGGTCGGCACCCCGGAGTCGGCCATAAACTCGGACCCGGTATGAGCACCGCCGTCACGAACCCCTCCCCGGCTCCATCACCCAGTCATCCCGGCATGTTTTCGGCCGGGATCCACTGACCGAGGATCCCGGCCAAGAAGCGCGCCGGGATGACCGGACTGGGCGTGAGTAGTGTTGTTGAACAACGTTTTTCGATGAGCAGGAGGGTGCGGTGACGCAGGACCCCGATCAGACCGGACCGATTCGGATCGGCGAGCCGAACGAATGGCCCGCCACGGTGGTCGGGGCGCACCGGCTGCGCGAGGACCTCACCGTGGTGCGGTTGATCGGCGAGTTCGTGCCGTTCGCGCCCGGCCAGTCGGTGGAGGTGCGGACCCCGCAGCATCCGAATATGGTGCGGCGTTTGTACCCCGCGCTGCCGCCGTCGCTGGACGGCAAGCTGGAGTTCCATATTCGGACCGTGCCCGGCGGCTGGTGTAGCGGCTCCATGGTGGCCGACACCCGCACCGGCGACGAGTGGAAGGTCCGCAATCCGGCGGGCTGGCTGGCGGTGGACGAGGCCGCGACCGAGGTGGTGATGATCGCCGACGGTATCGGCCTGGCCCCGCTACGCGCTCTGCTGCTCGACCTCTCGCGTCGCGAGCAGCCGCCGCGCACCCACCTGTTCGTCGGCGGCCGCTACCCCCGCGATCTCTACGCCTCGGATATGCTGGCCCTGCTCGGCAATGAAATGCCCTGGCTGACAATCATTCCCGTGGTGCTGGACGAGGACGATCCGGACTGGATCGACGACTGGTACGAATCCTGTCGGGTGGATATCGGCTTCCAGCCGGAGGAGTTGATCACCGGCACCCTCGCCGAGGTGGTCTCCCGCTTCACCCCGCTGGACCATCAGCACATTCTGGTCTGCGGTGGCGCGGCCACGGTGCACGCCACCGTCGAGATGCTGGTGGCCACCGGCACTCCGCCGGAACTCATTCGCTACGAAGGCTTTTAGGCCCGCGGCGAGGTAGATCGTTTGGTGCCCCGCACCGCTGCCGAGCGACAGGCAGCGGCGCGGGGGTCTGTGGAATCCGCTCAGAAGAGCGGATCGTGCCGGATATTCGCGGTGGGCATGCCCGCCGCCATCAGGCGGAACTTGGTGGTCTGCACCATCGAGGGTGAGCCGACGATCTGCACATCGCGATCGTCCCAGGAGCCGAAACCCGCTACCACCTTGCCGATTTGGCCGACCAGTCGCGGTTGCAGGCCCGGATGTTCCCGGGGCTCACCGGAATTGGAGAGTTGCCACCACGGATCCTCATCACTCTCGGTGACCGGGGTGATGGTGAGCCATTTGTTGGCCAGTGCGAGTTGGCTGAGGATCTCCAAATCGTAGAGGTCACAGGGGTAGTGGCCGCCGACGAAGAGATCGACCTTCGGGTTGGAGCGGCGCTGGGTCATGGCCATGAGTTGAGCGCGCAGCGGGGCGATACCGGTGCCGCAGCCGACCATGAGCAGTTTGCGCCGGGTATTGCGAGGCACGCCGAGCCCGCCGAGCGGTGAGCCGATCAACCACTGTTCGCCGACCTTGGTGTGCCCCACCATGGCCGGGCTCACCCAGCCGCCGGTGACACCGCGGATATGGAATTCGATCTCACCGCTCGGATTGGCGGGGATGGCCGGGGACAGGTACCGCCACATGCGCGGGCGGGAGGGGATCTGCACGCTCATGTACTGCCCCGCCGCGTACTGGATGGGTTGATCCAGCTTGAGCCGAACGATGGCGAGATTGCGCAGTACCTCACGGTGTTCGATGACGGTGCCGGTCCAGACCGGCGGGGTGCTCTCCCGGTCGGCGGCCTCCATCATGGTGCTCGCGATGAGGTCCAGGCCCTCATCCCAGGCGCGGCCGATCTCGTCGGTCCAGATTTCGGTGCCCGCATAGGCCTCGAGTGCGGACCGGAGTGATTTGCCCACGGCCGCATAGTGTTCGGCGACGACACCGTACTTGCGGTGATCGCGGCCGAGTTGGGCCAGGAAGGGCAGCAGCTTCTCCGGTTCTTCGAGCCGATCGACCACGTACGCAATGGCTTTGACCAACCGGTCGCGCTGGGCGTCCAGGGCGGCGGGGAAGAAATCGCGAACCTGCGGGTACTCGGTGAAGAGGATGGCGTAGAAGGAACGAGCCAGTTTCTCAGAGCCACCGTCTTCTGCAGCTACCGACTTGAACGTCGTTCTAATCAATGCGACGGTCCGCGAATCCATTTGTGTCACAACCCCATTTCGCACTCGAACACAGGCAGATCGGCGAGTGCAGTGCTGCGGGACACTCGACAGCGGCCGTTGCTGAGCAACTATAGGCGAGGTTTGCCAGCAACGGAACGGGACGTTTCAACAACACGCCTGTAATTCCCCAAAAACGAGCGCACGGCAAGCAATCACACCGGAAAACAGACTGTTCAACTGGGAAACGCCGAGCAAGACCAGTCCGATCCCGTCGATCTTGGGGGATTCGTTTTGCAACCTTCAGATATCGAGCGACCCCGCCGCAACTCTGACAGGGTGTGAATCCCTTTGCCAGATAAGGACAAAGCTCTCAATCAGCAAATAATTCAACCGAGCGGTCTGTATGAAATTCATGATCAACCTAACGGATAAATCATTGCTTCGCACAAAGAAACTCAGCACATAGCCTGCAACAGCGAAAACAGCGCCCCGGAAACCGGAGCGCTGCTTTCAACCCTTTTCAGGGTCCGGGGACTTAGTCCCCGGTAAATCCCTCCGTACCGATCAGGTGCGGCGGTGCCTAGGCTGCCAGACCACGAGCGCCGTACTGCGCTGCGGCGGAGTCAGATCCGGGCGGTACCCCGCCCGCAGCCGATCCACCTCATTGCTCAGCTCGGATACCCGCTGCTGTAGCTCCTCGACCTGATTGGTGAGTTCGATGATCCGTTTGATGCCCGCCAGATTGACGCCCTCGTCCTGGGACAGACGCTGCACCTCGCGCAGCAGCTGCACATCCCGGTCCGAGTAGCGTCGCCCGCCGCCCGAAGTACGTTGCGGCGAAACCAGACCCAGCCGGTCATAGGTGCGCAGCGTCTGGGCATGCATGCCCGCCAGCTGCGCCGCCACCGAGATCAGGAAGTACTGTGCCTCGGCGGCTTTCTTCGGATCGGAACTCATCACGCACCTGCCCATCCAGCACGCGGATCGAAGCCACTGGTCTTCTCCGCCTCCGCATAGCGCCGCAGCGCTTCGGCGGCATTGTCGTCCAGCTTCTGCGGGATCGCGACCTTGACGGTGACGAGCAGATCGCCCGCGCCGCCGTCGCGCTTGGGAACACCGCGCCCGCGCACCCGCAGGGTCCGGCCGTCGGCGGTACCCGGGGGCACCTTGACGCCTACGCGTCCCTCCAGTGTCGGCACGGAAACCGTTGTACCCAAAACCAGCTCGCTGTAACTCACCGGGAGCACCAGGGTCAGATCATCACCATTGCGGCCGAAGACCTTGTCCTGGCTGACGTGCACGGTGACGAACAGATCGCCGGGCGGTGCGCCCCGCAGACCCGCTTCACCCTGCCCCGCCAACCGGATTCGCTGACCATCGCGCACCCCCGGGGGGATACGTACGGTGATGGTGCGGGTCCGATTCTGAATACCGGAGCCGTGGCAGTCGACGCACGGGTCGTCGATGATCGACCCGGTGCCCCGGCAGTCCTCGCACGGCTCACTGAATCCGAACGCGCCCTGATTCCGGCTGACCACGCCGGAACCATTGCAGTGCGGGCAGACTCGCGGTGAGGTGCCAGGCTTGGCGCCGCTGCCGTGGCAGGTGGTGCAGGCGGCCGGGCTGGTCATCCGCAGTGGCACCGTCACGCCCTGGGCGGCCTCGCGGAAGCCCAGGGTCGTCTCGGTCTCCACATCGCTGCCGCGCCGCGGCCGCGAGGAGGTGCGGGTGCCGCCCCGGTTGAACAATCCGCCGAGCAGGTCACCGAGGCCGCCGTCACCGGCGCCCGCCTGCTGCCCGCCGAAGATATCGCCCAGGTTGAAGTCACCGGAGAAGCCACCGCCGGGCTGGCCGTAGCCGGCGCCGGGGGTGAAGCCGCCGCGGCCGAAACCGCCGCCCGCGAAGAGCTTTCGCGCCTCGTCGTACTCCTTGCGCTTCTCCGGATCGGACAGCACAGCATGCGCCTCGCTGACGAGCTTGAAGCGCTCCTCGGCCTTGGCGTCACCCGGATTCTTATCCGGATGCAGATCACGGGCGAGTTTGCGGTACGCCTTCTTGATCTCGTCCTGGCTGGCGCCGGAGGCGATACCCAGCTCCTTGTAGAAGTCCTTTTCGAGCCACTCCCGATTCACCGGGCATCTCCTCCTCTCGAATTGCTCAGCGCCGGTGTCCCGTTCGGGACGTCCGGCGTCTTACTCGGTGCCAGCGGCATCGGGGTCGGCGTTCGTCGTCTCTGATGCGGCCGAGCCATTCAGATCCTCTGTCCGATCGGTCACTCCGACCAGCGCGTGCCGCAGCACGCGATCGCCGAAGCGGTACCCCTTGCGCATGACCATGCCGATTACCGGATCGTGTCCGGAGCCCTCGTGCTGAACGGCCTCGTGCAGGGTCGGATCGAACGGGTCGCCCGCCGAACCGAATTCCTCGAGGCCCTGCTTCTGCAGGGCGGTGGCGAGCTTGTCGGCGACCGCCTTGAGCGGTCCCTCCAGATCACCGTGTGCGCGGGCGCGGTCGAGATCGTCGAGCACACCGAGCAGTTCACTGACGACCGTCGCCTTGGCATTGTCGATGGTGGCCTTGCGGTCCCGTTCGACACGGCGGCGGTAGTTGGCGTACTCGGCGGTGAGCCGCTGCAGATCCGAGGTGCGCTCGGCGAGTTCGGCGCTGATGGTGTCGGCCATCGCCTCTTCGGCCAGCACGTCGGCGGCCGAAGCCGCGGTGAAATCCTCCACCGCGGCCTCGCCGAACTCACCCGTGACCGGTTCCTGTTCCGGGTTCGGGTTCGTCACTTCTTCTCCGGCTCCTCGACGACCTCGGCGTCGACAACGGTGTCATCGGCGTCCGGCGCGGCCTGGCCGTTGCCCGAGGCAGCCGATTCGGCGGCCGAGGCGTCGTAGATGGCCTGACCCAGCGCCTGCGACTCGGTGGCGAGCTTCTCCACCGCGGTCTTGATGACGGCGATATCGGTGCCCTTGAGCGCCTCGTTCGCCTCGGCGATGGCCGACTCGACCTTCTCCTTGATGTCCGCCGGGACCTTGTCCTCGTTGTCCTTGATGAACTTCTCGGTCTGGTGCACCAGCGATTCGGCCTGGTTGCGGGTCTCGGCCTCTTCGCGACGGGCCTTGTCCTCCGAGGCGTGCGCCTCGGCGTCCTTGACCATGCGATCGATCTCCTCCTTGGACAGGCCGGAGCCGTCCTGGATCTTGATCGTGTTCTCCTTGCCGGTGCCCTTGTCCTTCGCGGTCACGTGCACGATGCCGTTGGCGTCGATGTCGAAGGTGACCTCGATCTGCGGCACGCCGCGCGGGGCCGGCGGGATGCCGGTCAGCTCGAAGGAGCCGAGCAGCTTGTTGTGCGAAGCGATCTCGCGCTCACCCTGGAAGACCTGGATCTGCACGGACGGCTGGTTGTCGTCGGCCGTGGTGAAGGTCTCGGACCGCTTGGTGGGGATGGTGGTGTTGCGCTCGATGAGCTTGGTCATCACGCCGCCCTTGGTCTCGATACCCAGCGACAGCGGGGTGACATCGAGCAGCAGGACGTCCTTGACCTCACCCTTGAGCACACCGGCCTGAAGCGCCGCGCCGACGGCGACGACCTCGTCCGGGTTCACGCCCTTGTTGGGCTCGCGGCCACCGGTCAGCTCCTTGACCAGATCCGAGACGGCGGGCATACGGGTCGAACCACCAACGAGGACAACGTGATCGATGTCGCCGACGGCGATGCCCGCGTCCTTGATGACGGACTGGAAGGGCTTGCGGGTGCGGTCCAGCAGATCGGAGGTGATCTTCTGGAACTCGGCGCGGGTGAGCTGCTCATCGAGGAAGAGCGGGTTCTTGTCCGCGTCGACGGTGATGTAGGGCAGGTTGATCGAGGTCGACTGCGAGGACGACAGTTCGATCTTGGCCTTCTCCGCGGCCTCGCGCAGGCGCTGCATGGCCATCTTGTCCTTGGTCAGGTCGATGCCCGAGGACGCCTTGAACTTGTCGACCAGCCAAGCGACGACGCGCTCGTCCCAGTCGTCGCCACCGAGGTGGTTGTCACCGGAGGTCGCGCGGACCTCGACGACGCCCTCGCCGATCTCCAGCAGGGACACGTCGAAGGTGCCGCCGCCGAGGTCGAAGACCAGGATGGTCTGTTCCTTATCGCCCTTGTCCAGGCCGTACGCCAGCGCGGCCGCGGTGGGCTCGTTGACGATGCGCAGCACGTTCAGGCCCGCGATCTGCCCGGCCTCCTTGGTGGCCTGGCGCTGCGCGTCCTCGAAGTAGGCGGGGACGGTGATGACCGCGTCGGTGATCTCCTCACCGAGGTACGCCTCGGCGTCGCGCTTCAGCTTCATGAGCGTGCGCGCGGAGATCTCCTGCGGGGTGTACTTCTTGCCGTCGATCTCCACGGACCAGTCCTCGCCCATATGGCGCTTGACGGACCGGATGGTGCGATCGACATTGGTGACCGCCTGGTTCTTCGCGGGCTGACCCACGAGAACTTCGCCGTTCTTGGCGAAGGCGACGATGGACGGGGTAGTGCGCGAGCCCTCCGAATTGGCGACGACGACCGGCTCACCGCCTTCGAGAACGGCGATGACCGAGTTCGTGGTCCCGAGGTCGATACCGACCGCACGAGCCATGGTGATTCCTCCTGGTTGACGTACCTATGTGTCTTAGCGGCGGGATCTTGCCCCGAGACGGGGCAGGATCCTCAGCAACACTGAGCGTGGTCGGCTCAATCCTGCACCGGATGTTCGTCCTGTGCAAGTTGAACTTGAGTCAGCCTCGCTCAACCTTGTCTGACATGCACCAACGGGGGACGCGCGACATCTATTCCAGGGAGCGGAGAAAAATTTCCCGGAATCGAGATTACTTCGCGGGATAGAGGGAGAGCGGCTCACCCTGAGTGGAAACGACCAGGTAGCCGGACCGCGAGCCCTGTCCGGCGTAGATGGAGACCGTCGGATCCTTATCGGTCTTGTGCTCGATGCCGATATGGGCGATCGCGCTCTCGGGCACCCCGGCCGACGCGGGCGCACCGGCGAGCACGCTCGCCAACTTCGGCAGATCGAAGGTGGACATGTCCAACGGTTCGACGCCCGAACTGCGCGGTACATCACTTCTCTGCTTGAACTCGCCGTTGTATATGTAGTAATCGTCATGATCGTCCGTTCCCGACGGGCGCTCGATCACCACGTAATCCGGGTACAGCGTCAGATCGTTCGCGATGCTGTCGCCGAAGTGATCCCGGTACGCGGCAACGAAACTCGCCAGCCCCGCGCCGGTCGTGGCGTCGGGCATCTCCGGTTTCGAGACGGTACTGCGGGCGACGCAACCGCCCAGCGCGCCCACCACCGCCGCGGTCGACAACGCGGCTATGGCGATCTTCCAGCGCCGCAGCTCATTTCGGCGCTGCGGCCGAATCAGCGCACTGGCCATCAGATTCGCGGGAATCTGCAGATCGTCGATGAGCTTGTCCAGGTCGCCGAAGGTGCGCGCTCGCATCGCCGCCGCCGTCCGCTGCGCGTGCTCCGCCTCGGTCAATTCGCCTTCGGCCCGGGCATTGTCGAGCAGGGCACAGGCGTCCACGCGATCGGCATCGCGGGCACGCAGGCTCTGATTGCGGTAGTCGGCCATGGTCTTGATCCGTCCTATCTGCCGAACGGGTACGAACGCGTGACCACGCCCGTCGGGGTCGCCTCGAGGAAACCGCTCTCATTCACCTTGTTGCTCACGTAGATCCGCACGATAGGCGTGGGCGGGCCGCCGCGCGTGGGCGGCATCTGATCGGGCTCGAAACCGATATGGCTGATTTCGCCCTGCGCCACCTTCAGGTCTCCGGGTGCGCTGACCAGCAGTTTTCCGAGTGCGGCGGTGTCGATCGCGCCCAGATCGAAGACGGGTGCGTCGGTCTTGCGCGTGGTCGGGGCCGAATCCGCGACGAAACCGCCTCGATAGTCGTAGTCCACCTGACGATTCGGCTGTCCGGGCACCATGCGCTTCAGGATCGCGTAGTCCGCGTAGAGGTTCAGGTCATCCACGGACAGGTCACCGAACTTGGCCTTGTATTGCGCTATAAACGCCGAAATACCTTCCCCGGTATGCAGTTTCGGGATACTCAGCACGATCGGCGCGACAGTTCCCATCTGCACCCCGGCAGGCGCGGCCGGAATCGGCGCGGGCCTGTTCACTGCGGCGAACCCGGCCACGAACAGTGCCGCACAGGCCGCGAGCACACCCCATCCGAACAGTTGCCCGCGATACGAACGCGGCGGCTGCGCCACGGCGGGCGCGTTCACCGAGCGCTGGAGATCGGCGGTCAGCTCCGCCAGCTCCCCCACAGTCCGCGCCTCCCCCGCCAAATCGGTCAGGGCGCGATGATCGCCCTCGTTCAACTGTCCGTCCGCGAGCCCCGCATCGAGTAGCAGACAGGTTGCCGCGCGATCGCTGTCCCGAGCCCGAGTACGCGTGGGATACCGGCTGACCTCAGCCTGCCGCGTAGGCGGCGCGGCCACCCGGGTCTCGGTCTTCCCCGGTTGCAGATCCCCCACCAACCGCGCGAGCTGCTCCAGCGTCTGCGCCGTCTGCGCCCGCTGCGACCGCTGCTCATACTCGTCGGCCCCCAGCTGCCCCTCTTCATAAGCAGCATCGATACGAGCCCGGGCATTCACCCGATCGATATCCCGCGCCCGCAACCGCCCGGCGCTCGCAGACCCCGCCGCATCGGACGATCTCGCACTCACCAGCGGATCGTATCCGTCCACCGCCCACCCGGACGAACGAAGCGGACATACCGCATGGAACACTCTTTGCTAATAGTTCGCCAAAGGAAGCCTATGAGTCTCGAGTCTCTCGCCGCGGTGATCCTCGGCGCTACCGCCGCGATCACCGTCGGCACCGTCGGCACCGCGCACGCCGATATCCCGGTGACCATCCTGTCCGGAGGGCCGGAGGGCAGTGCCATCACCGGGTTCTGTGGCGTCCACTATCGGGCGACCCTGACCCCCACCCCCGGTGTGCCCGACAGCCTCCGCCTCGAAATCCAGGGTCTCGACCCCTTCGGCCCCGCGGCCGGCCCGAACGGCTGCGACGCACCGGTGAACTACACCTGGGTCAATACCTCCACCGGCGCAGCCGATTACGGCCCGCGCTACCTCAATGCCCACGCCATCCCCGGCGGCGGAGACACCTCGATGGCGGACCTCCCCACCGGCCCCGGCCGAATCCAGGTGAGCGTCACCGGCACCCAGAACGGCTTCTCCTTGAACAGCTTCTATCTAGCCCAGATCGACCTGCCCTGATCCTGCTTCGGGACAGATCGACCCCGCACCACCAACCGCGCGAAGGGAAATCCATGCGACCTCGCACCCTCATCACCGCTGGCATCACCGGAGCGACCACCCTGGCCCTCACCCTCGCGGGCGGCGGTGTCGCCGATGCGCAAGAACTCGCGCCGAGTCAGGTCTTCTTCGGACAGGCGCAGGGCCGGGCGCTGTTGGGTGGCTGCGGTGTCGATTTCCGGGCGTGGGTCGATTACAACCCCGATCGGCCGGGGTCGATCACGCTGAATCTGCAGGGGTTGAACACCTATGGTCCCAGTGGGGATGCTCCCGGCGGTTGTGATGGCTGGGTGGCGATTCGCTGGGCGAATCCCGCGGGGCTGCGCATCGACTGGTTCACCGAATGGCGGCCGGTGCACGCGGGGCCCGAGGGCGGCGCGACCACGGTGCTGGATCTGCCCACCGGGTCGGGGCGGGTGCTGATGGATATCGGGGGCACCGCGCACAGCGCCGCCTATGAGTCCCGTTATGTGGCGGCCTTCGACGTGCCGTGACTTCCGGACACGCACTGCGCCCGAAATAACCGATTTTCGCAGGTTGGCGGGCCAAGATCGAGGTCTTGGAACCTGCGGCTGAGGAGGCCCGATGGGTGTGCGATTCGGCATCTCGATCCCGCCTACCGCGGCGGCGCTGGAAGACGTGCTGGATATGACGAAGACCGCCGAGGATGCGGGGCTGGATCTGGTGGGGATCCAGGATCATCCGTACGCACCGGAGTTCGGCGATACCTTCGCGGTGCTCGGAGCCTGTTTGAGCGCGACCGATCGGATCAGCGTTTATCCCGGGGTGGCGAATATGCCGTTGCGGCGGCCGTCGATGCTGGCCAAGCAGGCTGCCACCTTCGATCTGTTGAGCGGCGGGCGGTTCGAACTCGGCGTGGGGGCGGGTGCCTTCGAGGACGGCATCGTCGCCATGGGCGGACCGGAACTGAAAGGCCGAGCCGCGCTGTGCGCGCTCGAGGAGGGCATCGAGATCATCCGCGCCACCTGGAGACCGGGGCGGCTGGTCTCGGTCCAGGGTGACGAATACACGGTGCAGGGGATCGCGGGCGGTCCCGCACCCGCACACGATATGGGTATCTGGATCGGAGCCATGGGGCCACGCGCCCTGGACCTGATCGGCCGGGTAGGCGACGGATGGGTTGCGCCACTGCCGAATTGGTTGCCCTGGGAGAGATGGCGAGGTGCGCAGGATCGGATCGACGCGGCGGCGCGGGCGGCGGGACGCGATCCGAGCGGAATCACGCGGATGGCGGCGCTCCCGGGGGCGATCAGTGATCAATCGCTGCGACCTCGGCCGCGCGGGAACGATCCGATCAACGGCTCCGCCCGAGAATGGGCGGAAATCATTGCGGCCCTGCATAAGAACGCCCGGTTCGACACCTTCATCTACTGGCCGCCCGGTTTCGATGTGGACCAGGTGCAGCGCTTCGCACGTAGGGTGGTACCGATCGCGCGCGAAATGATAGGCGCGGCTCAACCTTCCGAGATCAGTCCAACAGGGGGAAGCGACCGGAGCTGATCAATCCGGCGATGGCGTCCATTTTCGCTTGCGGGGCAGCGTAATCCGGGTGTGCCCCGAGCACCGCGGCGGCATCGCGTAGCGTGGACATCTGCTGGGCGGCGGCTGCCACGCCGCGACCTCCGGGGGTGATCCGGTGGGCGGCGAACGCGGGGCGGTGCGGGTCTACGCGGCCGAGGTCGATGGCCTTGTCGACGCGGCGGGAGCAGCGGCAGAAGGCTTGCGGGGCGGCCAGACCGCACGCGGCGGTGAGGAAATTGCCCAGACGTTTCTTGGTGCGCTCCAGGCGTTTTCGATAGGCGGCGGGCGTGGTGTCGGTGATCCAGGCCGCCTCGGTGGAGCTCAATTCGAAGATATCGGAGAGTACGAAGGCGATGCGTTCCTCGCGGGCCAGGCATTGCAGCATGGCCTGGGTGCAGTTGAGCCTGGTCTCATGGGTGAGCAGCTCGGATTCGGGGCCGCGGTAATCCGCTTCGGCCAGACCGTCTTTCAAGCCCGCCCCGTAGGAGTCGAGGCTGAGCTCGATCGCCTCCTGCGGGGTTCTGCGCTTGAGGTTCAGCAGGTAGTTGACGCCGATCCGGTACGCCCAGGTGAGCAGTTTGGCCTCGCCCCGCCAGGTGCCGAGCTTGCCGATGACCCGCAGCAGAATCTCCTGGGTGGCGTCCTCGGCGTCGGCGGGCCGCCACACCATGCGCAGCGCCAGCCGGTAGATCGGATCCTGCAGCAGCACCACCACTTCGGAGATCGCGGCCCGATCGCCGTCGATCGCCCGAGCGACCAGCGCGAGCTCCCGCTCGTCCGGTCCGTGCCCCGCATCGGCGGACGGCTCTGATTCGGTCTCCACCCCGCCAGCTTGGGACGGAAACGGCCCGTCCGCAACAATTTCCGGCGGGGATCACGGGACGGGCCGGTTCCGCACCCCGTGATCGCCCCTGCCACAGCGGTCTCAGGCGACGACCGCGGCCGTAATGAGGGCATGCCTGTGAATCCAGTCGGCGACCGCGGTGCCGATGCGGTCCGGCTGATCCTCCGGGCAGTGGTGTCCGGCCGGTCCGATATTCGCGATCTCGGTGGCGGCGAAGGTTTGCGCCGCCCACTCCATCGCGGCGGGCGAGCCGAGGCCGACACCGTTCTCCACAGCCATCACCAGCTTCGGCACCCGCGGGCTGTCGGCCATCCACCGGTCGTAGTTCTCGATAATTGCGACCACATCGGCGGGCTCACCGTCGAGCGGGAATTCACGCGGCCACACCAGCATCGGCTTGCGGGACTCCGGTGTCGGGTAGGGCGCGCGGTAGACGTCGAGGGCCTCGGGGGTGAGGGTGTGAGTGGAGGCGGGCAGGTTGAATTCGATGAACATATTCCGCTGCAGCACCATCTCCTCGCCCTCCGGGGAGCGGAAGCGGCGGAAGAGCTCCGCGCCCTGCGGCGGCAGCTCCGACCAGTGCATGGGCCGCAGGAAGGTCTCGACCACGGAGATTCCCCGCACACGTTCGGGATGCCTTGCCGCCCAGTGCATTCCGAGCGCACCGCCCCAGTCGTGACCGACGATGACGACCTGATCCAGGTGCATGGCCTCGAACCAGGCGTCGAGGTAGCGGGCGTGGTCCACGAACCGGTAGTCACTCTCCGGCTTACCGGAGGCTCCCATTCCGATGAGATCCGGTGCCAGCACCCTTGTTTCGCCACTGACGTGCGGAATCACATTGCGCCAGATGTAGTTCGAGGTGGGATTGCCGTGCAGGAACACCACGGGGATATCCCCGGTCCCGGTATCGCTGTAGTTGATGAACGAGTCGAGTACATCGATGGTTGGCATGGTGGCCGTTCCTTCCGAGTGAATTGCCTTCACCCGGTTGGACACGCACCGCGGCGCGCTGTGACTACCCGCGCGCGTGATCCACCTCACATGCCGCGGCGGTCCCGGGTGCGGCGGTCAAACCGGGGTGGATACCAGGGGTGAGCCCATTGCCGACGGCGGCCCGCTGCAGCAGCCGGACCATCACGGCCCGCTCCCCCTCGTCCAGCGCCGAGAGGATTTCGGCGTCGAGTCCCCTGGCCAGGGCGGCCGCCTCGGCGAGCAGCTCTCGGGCGGCCGGGAGCAGATGCACCGCATGGGCGCGCCGATCCACCGGATGCCGGCGGCGTTCGACGAGTCCACGCTTCTCCAGGTCGTCGACCAGCCCGACCATCACATTGCGGTGGATGCCCAGCGCCTCGCACAGCTGCTGCTGGGAGCGCCCGTCATTGGCTTCGAGAATCCGCAGGGTGCCGAATTGCGGGGGTTTGATGCCGAGCGGCGCCAGCAGTTCGGCGAATCGGTAGGCGGAGTGGGAACCCAACTGCCCCAGCAGGAATGCGGGGGAATCGAACAGCCGTGGGAACTGGGGTTCGGCATCGCTCACCCCCTCAGAGTACATCAAGGCATGAATCATGATTGCCCTCTTGATTGATAATCACTTCAAGTGCATAGTTTGAGGGGTCGCAACGCCCCACCGAATCGAAGAGAGCTCGCCGTGGAACCCGACACCGCGCCCCCCGACACCGTCTCCACCCTCGACCCGCGCCGCTGGATCGCCTTCGCCGTCGTCCTCGCCGCCGGATTCATGGATCTGCTCGACGTGACCATCGTCAATGTGGCCGTCCCCAGCATCCAGAACGATCTGAAAGCCGAGTACTCCCAGATCGAATGGATCATCGCCGCCTATGTACTGTCCTTCGCGGCGGTGCTCATCACCGGTGGCCGACTCGGCGATATCTACGGCCGCAAACGGCTGTTCCTGCTCGGCATGACCGGCTTCACCCTGGCCTCGGCGGCCTGCGGTATCGCCTCGGATCCGGCCGTACTCATCGGCTCCCGCTTCGTACAGGGTGCGATGGCCGGACTGATGGTGCCGCAGATCCTCGCCATCATCCGGGTGACCTTCCCGAAGCATGAGCGCGCCAAGGCGATCGCCATCTACAGCGGGGTCGGCGGCTCCGCCTCCGCGGTCGGCCTATCCCTCGGCGGCCTGCTGGTGCAGTGGAATCTCTTCGATCTGGGCTGGCGGCCGATCTTCCTGGTCAATATCCCGGTCGGTATCGCCGCGCTCATCGCGGCGAGCATCGTGATGCGGGATTCACGCTCCGCACATGCCCCCAAGCTGGATATCGTCGGCATGGTGCTGGCGGTCTCGGCGGTCGTGCTGCTCGCCTATCCGCTCACCGAGGGCCGTCAAAAAGATTGGCCCGCTTGGACATTCATTATGATGGGCACGGCCGCGGCCGCCTTCGCCACCTTCGTGGTCTATGAGCGGTGGCGGGCGCGCACGGTCGGCTCACCACTGATCGACCTGGACCTGTTCCGGTCCCGTCCCTTCACCATCGGCCTGTCGTCCTGGCTGCTGTTCTGGATCGGCATGGGCGGTTTCTTCCTGATCTGGACGCTGTTCATGCAGGCCGGTCTGGGCTGGTCGCCCATGCGGGCCGGGCTCACCTCGGTGTTCTTCGCGGTCGGCGCGGGCATCGGCGCGGGCACCTCGGTGAGCGTGCTGGCGCCGAGGTTCGGCCGCTGGGTGCTCATGGCGGGTGGCCTGGTCACCGCGGCCGGGTTCGGCATATACGGCTGGATGGCCGCGCACTACGGCAGTGATTTCGCTTCCTGGCAGATGGTGTTGCCGCTCATCGTGACCGGTACCGGATTCGGCATCGTGGTAGCGCCGACCATCGATATGCTGCTCGGCCAGATCCCGGATCGGGAGGCGGGCGCGGCCTCGGGCCTGCTCAATACCGGTCAGCAGTTGGGGATGGCGCTGGGCGTGGCGCTGGTCGGCATCATCTTCTTCGGACAGCTCGATCATGATTCGGCGCGCGGCGTGGACGCGGTCACCGCGCAGACCCGCACCGAACTCGCAGCAACCGGCCTGCCCGGACCGGCGCAGGAGGAGATTCTCGCGAATTTCCGTGCCTGCGTGCGGGATCGGTCCGCCGCGGTCGATCCGTCCGCGGTACCGGAGAGCTGCCGGAGCACCGGCGGCGATGCGGCCGTGGCGAAGACGCTCAGCGGTGCGGGCGCGGAGGCCAATGCGGTCAACTTCGCGCACACCTTCGACTACACCCTGGCCTGGGGTATCGGTCTGATGGTGCTGGTATGCCTCGGTTTCGCGGCCCTGCCGAAGGAGACCAGGCTGGAGCAGCACGAACTCGATGACCTGGACAACGAACTGGTTCAGGTCTGATCGGAGCACCAGCGCGGCCCACGGGTCCGGCCGAAACGCCGGATCTGTGGGCCGTTTTCGTGCCCGCATCGCCCGAAGCGAGAAGAATCGCCGACTGTCAACATCTTTCGACAGGAGTGAACCATGCGGGCTGCCACGGTGACCAAGGGCGAATTCCAGGTGCGTGACCTACCCGAACCGACTCCCGGGCCCGGACAGTTGGTGGTGAACGTCCTGCGCTGCGGTATCTGCGGCTCCGATCTGCACGCCCGCGCGCACTGCGATGAGCTCGCCGACCTGGCGGCCGCCACCGGATATCAGCACTTCATGCGCTCGGAGCAGAGCGTGGTGATGGGGCATGAATTCTCCGGTGCGGTGGTCGATTACGGGGCGGACACCCGGCGCCGCTGGAAATCCGGTACACCCGTGGTGGCCTTGCCGATCCTGCGCAGCGGGCGCGAACCACAGCTGACGGGATTGTCCGTGCACGCGCCCGGCGGCTACGCCGAGCAGGTGGTGGTGCAGGAGTCCATGACCTTCGCGGTCCCCAATGGCTTGTCCGCCGAGCATGCGGCACTGACCGAGCCGATGGCGGTGGGCTGGCACGCGGTGCGCCGGGGGCGGGTCGGCAAGGGACAGACGGCATTCGTCATCGGTTGCGGCCCCATCGGTCTCGCGGTCATCTCGATGTTGAAGGCATCGGGGGTGCGGCTCGTCATCGCCAGTGATTTCTCCCCGCGCCGCCGGGAGCTCGCCGCGGCGTGTGGCGCCGATGTGGTGGTCGACCCGGCGGTGGACGCACCGTGGACGGCCTCGCCGAAGAAGTCCCGCATCACCGGTGCGAGCGATGTGCTCAACCTCGGCTTCGACGCCATGGAACGCCTGCGGCGCCTGCCGAATATCCCGTGGTGGTACGTCTTCCGCCTGGCACACGCCCTGAACAAGGGACCGGCCGGGCCGGTCATCTTCGAATGTGTCGGCGTACCCGGCATTCTCGATCAACTGCTGACCGCGGCCCCGCCCATGTCCCGCATCGTGGTGGTCGGGGTGTGTATGGAATCGGATCGCATCCACCCGGCCACGGCCATCAACAAGGAGATCGAACTCCGCTTCGTACTCGGCTACGACCCGGGCGAATTCCGCGACACGCTGCACATGATCGCCGATGGCAAGGTCGACCCGAGCCCGCTGATCACCGGCACGGTCGGCCTGGACGGTATCGACGCGGCGTATACCGCACTCGCCTCCCCCGACCACCATGCCAAGATCCTCGTCGACCCGCGCAGCTCCGCGACCGCGCCCTGATCAAGGGGTGATTCGGGCGAACGGGGTGGTCGGCGGTTCGTGCAGGATCTCCAACAGCCCCTCGGCGCTGCGGGCCGCGGTCAGGCAGGCGTTCGCGGTGAACTGATCGGCGAGGGGGTGGCCGGCTCGCGTACGCCACTTCCGAACCGCGGCAAGGGCTTCCGTGCGCTGGGTGGCCAGATCCGTATGTGCGGAGAGGCCGAGGCGGCGGTGTGCCGCCACGCCCGCGCCGCCGATCAGGCGGTGCAGTTCGGCCAGATCCCCGGCGGGCAGCGGGAGTTCGTCGGCGCGCAGGTGGCCGAGCAGCCGGAGTTCGGTGAAGCCGTGTACGTCGGCGAGCAGTGTCCGCACCCGGGGTAGCAGGTTGTCCGCCTCGGTGCCCGGATTGGCGATGAGAATGCGGGCCAGGGCGGTGAGCGCCGAATGCGCCTTCAATTCCTCCGCGCGCTGGGCGAATTGGATATCGAGGACGGCGCGGAGTTCATCGAGGCCACTGCGCTGGGTGAGTTCGGCCGCGAGCGTGGCGGAGTCTCGAACGCCGAGTCGAATCAGAGTGACGGCCAGGCGAATACCGAACAGGCCGAAGCGGGCCGCGAGGTGGGCGCGCAACTCCGGAGGTAGTGGTAGGGGTAGGTCGGGGCGGGCGAAGCGATCCGCCGACAACAGGGCGGCGGCGAGGGTGTCCGTCGGCACCCCGGCGAGCACCTCGAACGCCTGGTACTCACGCTGCCGAAGAGTCGCGGCGGCGAACGCCAGCAGTCCCGCCACCGGAATCACCGACTGGCACAGGCCCGTTCGCTCCAACTCCCCCGCGAATCGCGAGGCCACATCGCGCGCCGAGTTCAGGGCGTCGATCCGGCCCGCGCCGATCTCATCCGCGCGCGAGACGACGCCGATGACGCCGAGCGGACCGCCGGCGCCGACCGGATGACCCTGCCGCGCACCGACTCCCGAGCCACTCGCCGCCGAGCCGATCTGTTCGAGGAACTCCACATCCGCGGTGTCCAATCGCCGCAGCAGGTAGACCACCGCGTCGGCATTGGGCAGATCCGCTCCGCCGCCACCGGGCGCGAGCAGATGCGAGGTACGCGCGGACACATCCCGCGAGAGTGAGGAGATGCCCGGGGTATCGATGATCGTGGTCTGCGCCAACTCCGCCGAGGGCCACTCCACCTCGAGATGCTCGACCTCCCGCGGCGCTCCCGAATTCCAGCGCAGCGCGGACAGATCGAAGGTCAATCCGTGCGCGCCCGGCAGCCCCTCCGCGCCACGCCCGCGGCGCACCACCACATCGGCTCGCGCGCCGTCCCGCGCGTACGCGGTCACCCGGGGCGCGTTCCCATTGCGATACCAGGTCACCAGGCGGGTGCACTCGGTCGCGTCGGTGGGTGCGATGTCCTGCCCGACCAGCGCGTTCAACAGTGTCGATTTGCCCGCCTTGAGCTGTCCGGCCAGCGCGACTCGCAATGGCTGATCCAACCTGCGCGCGCACTCCTCGACCTGACCGCGCACCCCCGCATACTGCACGAAGGCCCGGCGCGCGGCCGCCAAAAGCCCCCGGGTCTCGGCCCCCACCCCATATCCGGCCGTACCCAGGTCATACCTCACAGGCTCACGCTCTCGAACCACATCGCACCTCCACGCATCGCCAACTCTTCGCGCCGGCCCCGGCCCGCGTTAGCACCGGGACCTCCGGCGACCGTGGTCAGTGTGCGGGAAGCGCCGGATGGGTGGGGGCCGGGGTCAGGATGAGGGTGGCGCGGCGGCGCAGCTCGGCCAGGATGTGCAGGCGGCGCTCCACGGCGGCGGTGCGTTCGGCGCGACGGGTGGACTCCAGGTTGGCGGCCTCCTGGGCGGCGCGCAGGGATTCGTCGAGCGAGCGCAGGGTGCGTTCGGCAATGGCGGTGAAGTGATCACGCAGCAGTCGATGGATACGGTGCAGGCGATCCTTGGTCTCCTTACCGGTGTGGAACGCGACGTCGTCGAGATAGCGGCGAACCGCCATCTTGGCGTCGGCACGGCGTTTGGCCAGGCGAGCCTGCTTATCGTCACGGAACGCCTTACCGCCCAGGATGACTCCGGCGCCGAGCGAGATCGGGTTGATGAGCGAGAGTCCCGCGAGGGTACCGACCAGTCCCGCCATGACCACGCCGCCATAAGAACCGCGCACGCCCACCAAGAGTTTGTGGCCGAGACCCAGGTCCGGTTCGAGATCCGACAGCGTGCAGGATCCGGCGCGAGAACCACTGCCGTCCAGGCTTTCCCGCACATCCGGTAGGTCGACCGCACCCAATTCGGTGAAGTGTGTCGCCACCTTCTCGGCGAGTCTCACCGCGCGGGTGCGGGTCCACAGCAGGTTGTCACCGACGGCGGTTCCGACGGTTCCGGTGAGCCACTCCTCCATACGCTCCCAATGCCGGCCCGGATCATGCTCGTCTATCCACTCCTCGGCGGTGCGCGCGATATCCCGCAGGCGATTGCGCAGGTCGTGATCGACATCGCCGACCAGGTCGGTGATGCCGTCGCTCAAGGTCTGCTGCCATACCGAGGTGCGGCGATGCAGTTGTTCGGCGGCTGTTCTGGCGGACTGCAATTCGCGTACGGCGGCGGCCGCGCGCTCCGGATCCTTCAGTGCCACCAGTTCACTGCCCAGGGCGAGGGCCAAATGCTCCGCGGCCGAACCGATATCGACGGCGACCGCGCGCTGCGCCGCGATCTGATCCCGCACCACCACGTGTTCGCGCAGGAACTGGAATACCGCGCCGAAGCCGGACTCCTGCCCGAGCTGGGCATCCTGTAGCCGCAGCGCGTGTGTGCGCAGCACCGAGGAGACCGCCAGCATCGGCACCTCGATTCCGGCGCGCCGCAGGTGTTCGGAGTTCGCCTCGAACACCTGCCGCCAATGCGGATACAGGTCGATCTTGCCGATCAGCACCGCCACCGCCGGGCACAATTCCCGCACCTGGCGCAGGAACTCCACCTCGGGATCGGTCAATTCGGTGGAGGCGTCACTCAGTACCAGGACCGCATCGGCGGTCGGCACGACGCCGAGAACTCCTGCCACCGCACTGTTCCCGTGCGCCCCGAGCGCGGGCGTATCGACAACCACGATCCCGTCCGCCAACAGCTGATTGGGCACCCCGAGCTCCACCCGCAGCACGGCCCGGCCCCGCGCGTACGCCGATCGCGCCACACCGGGCCCGATCTCGTTCCAGGGCACCGTGACTCGCGCCTCCTCACCATCCCCGGCCAGCACCAGCATCGCCTGTGCCTGCGTGGCATGAGCGAGGGTGGTCGTCACCGCGGTGGTGGCATCATCCCCGACGGCGCAGATATCAGCATTGACCAGTGCGTTGACGAACTGGCTCTTGCCCTGATTCCCCAACCCGCACACCACGATCCGCCGTCGCGGATCCCGCACCCGCCCCGCGACGCCCGCCAACCGCTCGGCCAGATCCCCCCGCTCGGCGTCCCGGGCAACCGCGATGGTCTCGGTCAGCATCGCCAACAGCGGTTGCACCGCCACGATCTCAGCCATCGCGGGGCTCACCTTCCTTTGTCCACCGCACCGTGAAAGGTGCGTCCTACCATCGATATTCATCCCGAGCGAGCATCGCTCCGCACCACCGCGGATCCGGGCCGACTCGACATCGCGCGAGCCGACCCGGACCGACGGCTACGAGTGCAGCATGTCGCCGACGATGTCCCCACCCGGATGCGTTCCGAGCTCCATCCCGCCGTGCGCCCCGGCATCGCCGAACAGCCCGGAATCCACACCCCCGCTGTGCACTCCCTCACCGAAGGCCTGCGAAACATCCAGTCCGGCCCAGGGATTCGCCGCCGCACCGATATCGGTCCCCACCTGCGCACCGCCGCCGACCGAGGAATCGATCCCGCTACCCACCCCGGTGTCGAGCCCGGCACCGACCTGCGACGCACCGTGAACGACGGTGTCCAATCCGGAGGAGAGCCCCGCCCCCACCTGCGAACCCCCGTGCACCGCGGCATCCAGCCCGGAGGAGAGCCCCGTCTCGACCCCGCCGACACCGTGTGCGGCCGTATCGACACCGCCGGAAAGTCCGGTCTCCAAACCATTCCCAACCTGTGCACCGAGATTCCCGACGGTGCCGACCCCGGAGGAGAATCCGGCTCCGAGATCCCCGGCCCCATGCACCCCGGCCCCGACGCTCGAATCGATCCCACTGCTCAACCCGGCCCCCACCTGCCCGCTACCGGCGGTGACCCCATTCAGCGCCCCCGAAAGCCCGGTCTCCAACCCATTCCCCAGCTGCGCACCCAAACCTGCTGCGGCATCGGCGCTTCCGGACAACCCAGTCGAAAGCCCCGCTCCGAGATCGCCCGCCGCATGCGTTCCCGCATGCACCGCGCCATCCAGCCCCACACCCAAACCTGCACCCGCCTGGGTACCCGCCCCGACAGCGGTATCGAGTCCACCGGAAAGCCCCGCACCGACACTATTTCCGAGCTCGGCTCCCAGGTTGGCCGCGCCGTTCAGACCGGTCTCCAGGCCCGCACCCAGCCCCGCGCCGACCTGGCCGCCCGCGCCGACAGCCGTGTCGACACCGCCGGAAAGTCCTGCGCCGAGCCCACTTGCGAGCTGCGCGCCGAGGTTCGCCGCGCCGTTCAGGCCGGTCTCCAATCCCGCGCCCGCACCCACCGCGGTGTGCACAGCACCCGAAAGATCTGTGCCGAGATTCGCCGCGCCGTTGAGCGCGCCGTTCAGCCCGGTCTGCAAACCCGCGCCCGCACCCAGGGCACCGTTCACCGCGCCGGAGAGACCCGTCTCCAGGCCCGCGCCCGCGCCGAGTGCGCCGTTCACCGCACCGGAGAGGTCGGTACCGAGGGTCGCGCCCGCGCCGAGGGCGGTGTTCACCGTGGTGCCGAGATCGGTCTCGAGGTTGGCGGCGGAATCGAGGGCACCGGTGAGGGCGGTGCTGAGGGTCGCACCGGATTGGGCCGCGCCGTTCACGGCCGCGTCTATCCCCGCCTGCAGGCCCGCGCCCACGGTCAGGCCGCCGGTGAGGGCCGAGGTGAGATCGGCGGCGGCCTGGGTGCCGAGGACTCCGGAGAGGTTGGCCTGCAGGCCGGTTGCCGCGTCGGCGGCGGTGGAGACCGCTCCGCCGATGCCCGCGGACAGATCCGCCCCGAGGTCGGCGGCCGCCCCGACCACGCCACCGATTCCGCTGGTGAGGCCCAATTCCAGTCCGGATCCGGCATCACCGGTGAAGCAGACCTCGGTCGCGGTCGCGGTGCCGAGGTGCACCGAACCATTCACGCCCGCAGCACCATTCACACCGGTCCCGAGATTCACATCGGTCCCACCATTCAGGGTGGTCGAACCATTCAGTCCCCCAGCCCCGTTCACTCCGGCGGCCGCGCCCGCACCGCCGCCCGCCGCGATGATCGCGCCGAGTTGCGAACCTCCGGTTACCAGCGCGGATTCGGCGACCATGGGCGCGACGGCGGCGATGTCCTCGGGGGTCACGTTCTCCAATCCGGCATTGATCAGGGCCTGGCCCGGATTGGCGCAGTAGCCGACGGCTGCTTCGTGATCCCGCAGCAGATTGAGGATGAACTCGAGAATTGCGTTGGGGCTCATGGCGAATCGTCTCCTGGGTGCGGCGGAGCCCGGATGGCCCGCCCTGCTCGACTGTCCTTTCACGTTAGGAACGCGACGCGTTACGCCGAAACGGGGACAATCCCCCGGGTTTCGCGTGTCGCCCCGTTAGGGGCCGGGTATCCATTAGGGGAATTTCCCCGAACCTGGGCTGGAATCGGTAACGACGATCCCCCAGCAACCGACAGCACCCATGGGCCACGCGCCCTGCACCACCATTTTCGTACATTTCGGACCGAACAGCTTTCGAGCAGCACGCGCTCACACCCGCGCCGCGTGTTTCGAATCGACAGGGGATCTCGAATGAGTCAGGGGATGGCGCTCGGCATTACCGTCGGGTCGTCGAATACGGTCGCCGTGACGTCTTCGGGGGGACAGCGCAGAGTGCACGTCCGGCCGAGCCTGCTCGGCGCGGAGCGAGAGGTTCCGGAGAGTGTGCTGGCCCGGGTCGGGGATCCGGTGGACATCCGGATGCGAGACGGATCCGCTGTGCGCGCAGCGGATCTCGTGGCCGCGGCGGTCGGCCGAGCCGTGGACGACTCCGGCCCCGCCGCGGCCATGGTCGCCTGCTATCCGGCCTGGTGGAGCCAGCACACGGTGGAGGTGCAGCGCACCGCGCTGAGCACCGCCGGCCTCGATGGCGTGGCCCTGGTGCCCGAGTCGGCGGCCGCCCTGCGCTGGCTGCGGGAGGTTCACGAATCCACCCACGACGGATCGATGATCGTGTACGACCTCGGTGCGACCGGATTGACCGTTTCCCTGGCCCGCACCGGCGCGCTCTCCGGGCCGCTGGGTGAACCGGTGCGCTCGACCACGGTGGCGGGCGCGGAATTCGATCTGTTGATAACCCGCTACGTGCTCGCATTCGCCACGGGCGAAAAGGATTTCGATCCATTCGATCCGGTGGTGGAGCAGGAATTGTCCACCCTGCGCGGTTTGTGCAGAATCGCCAAGGAAACTCTCTCCAAGAATACGGCGACCATGGTTCCGGTTCGGCTGCCCGGAATCGGCGGTATCGATGTCCGGTTGGTGCGCGACGAGGTCGAGGAACTGTTCCGCGGTCCGCTGCTCGCCTCCGCCGATCTGGTCCGCGAGGCCGTACGCCGCGCCGGACTCACCATCGAAGAGGTGGACGGCATTCTGCTCACCGGCGGTGGCGCGTCGATTCCCCTGGTGACAGAGCTGCTTTCGACCGAATTCGGTATTCCGGTGGCCGCCGCCACCGATCCCGCACACCTGAGCGCACACGGTGCGGCGCTGCTCGCCGCCGACCTGCTCGCCGATACGACCGCGACCGAACCTCATCCGGCCGTGGTCGAGCCGCAACAGCATCGCGAAGTCGGAAACGCCACCGTGCGAAGTGATTCCGACCGCGTTCGCCCGCCCGCCGATATCGGCGTGGTGGGCGAGGACGCGAAGAGCGTTGCGGCCGAACGGGTTCCACTACTACCCCCGCTTCCGGAGGCCGAGCAGCGCGCGGGTTTCGCGCATTGGCGACGAGTGGCGGTGATCGGTGCGGTGGCGATCGCGGTGGCGGCGCTGGCGACCGGAACACTCGCCATGGGCGTGGGCGCGCAATCCGCGCCATCGGATTCGCCCGCACCGCAGGCGCCTTCGACCTCGGTCGCGGCGCTGGACAACTCCGAGGCCGGACCGGCCACGAGTGGGCAGGCCGTGCCCGCACTGCATCCGGGCGCCACCCAGGCGCGGGCGAGCGCCCCGGCACCGGGGACGCCGGGCGCGGCGGTACCGGGCGCGGCGGCTCCGGGAAGCGCGGCTCCGGTCGCGACGACCGATGCCGGCGTACCCGCCGCGGCCGCACCGCCCGCACCGCCCGCCGCCCAGGATTCCCCGGCACCGCAGACCGTTCCCAGCGCTCCGGCACCGGCGCCCACCCTGCCGCAGCCGGTGATCGCCGCGCCGACCGTCCCGCAGCTCCCGGATCTGGGCAAGACCGTGGATCAGCTGGGCAATGGAATTCCGACGGTGCCCAAGATCGTTCCGAACAACGGCGGCTGAGAGTTGGTTACTCCGTGATAGGCAATCCACCGGTCGCGCTCGACACGCTGCCGTGCGCGCGCGAGATCTTCCGGGAACTGGACTCCGATGATCCGGCTCCCCTGCTGTATCTGCTCCGCGGCCGCTCCGGCACCGGAAAATCCACGCTACTGACCGCGATCCGCAATCGCCTGCGCGCACACGGTGTCACGCTCACCGAGAATCCGGCCGAGGTGCTCGCACAGCGCGGCGGGCCGCATCCACGCGGCCGGGGCGCGCTGGCACTGGTACTGGACGATGCCCAGGCCATGACCGATGCCGATTTCGAGACACTCTGTGCCGCAGTCGAATCCGGAACACATTCGGTGGTGGTCGCGACGCTGCCTCGACCGCACGACGCGCGGCTGCGCGCACTCGCCGAAGCCGTGGCCAGGCGCGGGCGGGTGGTGGACCTCCGCGCCCTGGGTGTCACCGAGATCGCGCCCTTCGCAAGAGAATTGGGCATGATGGTGCCGCGTGGGCTGGCGCAGCACATTCACCGCCAGACCGCCGGAATCCACGGCGGTGTGGTGGCGGCGCTGACGGCCGCCTGCGCGACCCGCCTCGACTCCGGAATACCCGCCGTCGACGCCGCGGTCACCGCCTGGGCCCGCGCCCGGCTCGACGACGCCGACCCCGAAATGCTGGACACCTTCGTGGTCGCCGCCATCGGCGCGGGCCTGGACACCAGCGAACTCGCCGAGGTCCTGGACATAAACCACACGGCCGCACAGGATCTGGTGGATCGCGCCCGCGCCAGCGCCCTCATCACCGACGCGGACCTGCTGCTGGCCCCCGCCATCGCCCCGCTACGCACCCTGGTCGGTGACCGCCGCCTGCTGTCGGTTCAGCGCCGCCTGCTGCACGCCCGCCTGGACGCCGGCCTGCTGCGCGACCACACCGCCCTGCTGCTGGCCGAATCCGGCGTCCGCGACCCCCGCCTCGCCGAATTCCTCTGCACCACAGCCGAGAAGGCGGGCGACGAGGCCGCCCGCCACTACGCGGCGGCGGCCGCCGCCGGCGCCGACCGCGACACCATCGCCCTGCGCTGGGCCGACGCCGCCGCCCGCACCGGCGACTGCGATACCGCCCTGCGCCTGGCCGAACCGTTACTGGCCCGCCCCACCCCCCGCGTCGATCCGAGGTCCATCGGCCGCACCTCCCCCGCCGACGCGGGATCCGCCGCCTACTCCTGCCCCACCGATCTGGCCGCGGCGGTGCGCATCTGCGCGGGTGTCTGGACCCGCCGCGGCCTGGCCGCCCGCGCCGCCCAGCTCTACACCTGGCTCGGCCCCGACCGCGTAGGCGCCGACTGGGCCGTGGCCGCCACCGTCCAGTACCTCGCCGGTGACGCCCACACCGGCCATACCCTCTCGGCCTCCGCCGCCCACTGGCCCCCCACCGAGGCCACCGCTCGCGCCGCCCTGATCGCCGGCGCGCTGGCCGACTCGGTCGAGTCCCCCAAGCCTCCAATCCTTTTCGCCCGGGCCGATCAGTACACCGACCGCTCGGGGCCGATCGCGCTCGCGCATGACGACACTTCCGGCGCAGCCGCCTTCGCGTTGCCCGCGCAACGCCCCAACGGCTCGGTGACAGCGGAGTTCGCCGCGCGCCGCGGGGTGGCCGCCGAGCCCGCGCCGGACGGTACGCGGCGCACCGACGACGCCCCGGCATCTGGGTATCAGCGCGGCTTCGTTCCACATGGCTCACCGCCCGTCGCCTCCGGTATGGCTATGGATACAGCGGGTTTCACGGCCGTGAGCGCCGGTGCCACCGCCCGGCGGTCCCCCGCGCCCAGGCCCGAACCCACGCGCGCAGCGGCGATGGCCGCCGCGTCCGCGTTGATTCACGCCGCCCATTCGGGCGTAGGCCCGGGCGAGAACGGCGGGGATCGGTTCCTGCCCTGTTCGGCCGTGTCGATCGCGGTGCTGCTGTGTCTGAGCATGGGTGAACCACGCAGGGCCGCGGATGCTTTGCGCGGGACCGGACAGGATCCACAGCACCTGGCGCTGGCGGCGTGGGTCGCCATGCTGGGTGGTGACGAGCAATCGGCGGCAGCGGTGATCGAGGGCCTCGATCTCGCGAAACTGGATGCGCGAGACCGGCTGCTGGCGCACGGCATCATTGTCGGATTGGCCAGGCGCAGCGGGGATCACACGGCGCTGACCTTGGCTTGGCGGGCCGCCTACCCACTCTTCGACGAGGTGGGGGCGGATCTATTGGCGCTCTTGCCGATCGGTGAATTGTGGCTTGCCGGAATCCGATTGCGGGATGAGGGGCGCATCGAGGCCCTGGTGGCCGCGGCCGGTGAGCTGCTGCGCGGACTGGGCGATCCGCCCGCGTGGGCGAATGCGTTCCACTGGTACGCGATTCAGGCCGCCATTGCCCGCGAGTGCCCGAATGAGCTGCTGCCGCACGCACATCGGCTCAAGGCCGCCGCGGCGGCCGGTGATCCGCAGGCCGCCGCGCTCGCGGACGCGGGCCGCACCTGGGTGCTGGTGCTGCGGGGTCAGGTGCAGCACGATCAGGTGCAGGCGGCGGTCGCCAGACTGGCCGGCCTGGGCCTGCGCTGGGATGCCGCGCGACTGGCGAGTGAGGCCGCGCTGGCCGCCGATGATTCGGCCGTCGCGACCGCCCTGCTGAAGCTGGCGCGTACGGTCCGCGCGCAGTCCCATCCGCCCGAGCCGATGCGCGCACCCGCTCCGGCCGCCCCGGCGCCGCGCTCGGAACCGCGCACCGATACGGTCCTGAGTGAACGGGAGCGGGAGGTCGCCGAGCTTGTACTACTGGGCTTGACCTACCGGGAAATCGGGGCTCGCCTCTATATCTCCGCGAAAACGGTGGAGCACCATGTCGCCCGGATACGGCGTCGGATCGGTGCGAGCTCACGTTCGGAGTTATTGTCAATGCTCCGCGCCATGGGTCACGGTTCCCTCCTCGTATGATCCGGGCGCGGAGAGTTCCCGGACACACCGAGTGAGGTAACGACGATGGCCACTGGGGTGGGGCTGCGCATAGCCGACGACGAATCGGTCGTGGCTGTCGTGACCGGCGACGACGCCACACTCCCGGTGCACTACATCGTCCGCGAGTCGATCCTGCACATGTCCGATGACGGTGACGCGGTGCTCGGCGGCGACGCACCGGGCGAGGACGCGCATTCGATCAGCGGTTTCGTGGCCGCCGTCGGCGATCCGGCGGGTATGCCGGTGGACGAGGGCGAGGCGTACCGCGCCGAGGACCTGATGGCGACCGCCGCCTTCTGCCTGATCAATCTGGCCGCCGATCATCTGAACGGCCCGGCCGAGTTCTATGCCACGCATCCGACCGGCTGGCCGGAGGCGAATGTGCGGGCGCTGCGCGAGGCCCTGGACTATCTGGGCCTGAAGTCGGTGGTGCTGGTCAGTGAGCGTGATCTGCCGCAGTCCGACGGTGATACCGGAAAGTCGTTCGCGTACAACGCCGCTCGGGCCGCGCTGGCCGCGGTGCTGGCCACGCCCGCGGGCCTGACCCCGCCCGATCCGGACGCGGGCACCGCCAATGCCGCCGACGTCACCGATATCCTCCCGGCGCTGGCGACCGCCGAACCGCCGTTGCAGGCGTACTCGGCCGCCATTCCCACCGCCACCACGGTCGATCGCACCGTCGGTCCGGTTACCGCCGAGCAACCGATAGTGCGGCTGCCACGACAGCGGGCCAATCGCGGCACCTACCTGATCGCCGCGGCCACCGCCCTGATCGGTTTGCTACTCGGTGCCCTAGGGGTGGCGGCGGTGTTGCGTCAGGACGACTCCACCCCGGGCCCGCCGCGCGGCGAGGTCGCGAATCAACCGGTCGCCACCGCGGGCGCGGCGCCACCATTGCCACCCCCGCCGCCGGACTCCTCCTCCGAAGCGCCGCCGCCGTCCGCCGATTCGGTCGACTCCCAGACCACCACCGTGGCCCCGCCGACCACCACCCCGCCGCCGACCACCGAGGCACCGCCGACCACCACGGCCCGGCCCACCCCACCGCCGACCACGGTCACCACACCGCCGTACTACCGGTACCCACCGGTACCCACCTGGAGCCTGCCGACACCGCCGGTCTTCCAGGATCCGTGGCCGCTGTATCCGAACTGATTTCATAGCGCCCATATGTGATTGATGCCCTAAAGTGGTGCGCTGACCGATGTTCCGTCATGTAACTCGGAGCGTCGGTCTGCTGGTGCACTACGAAGGGACTCCATGCGCAAGTTCATGGCGCGCCGCGCCACGGTCCGAGCAGCAACCATCGCCTTTGCCTCGACCGTCCTGGTCGGCCCCTTGTTCGCAGCGATTCCCGCCGGTGCGGAACCAGCCGATCAGCTTGCCGCGGACAAGCTTCCGGCCGAGCTCGTCCAGGCCATCCAGCGCGATCTCAAGATGACGCCCGTCGAGTACCTGGACCGCGCCGCCAAGGCACAGCAATTGCGGGACTACGCAAAGGAATTCCGCTCGGAGCGCCCCGAGGACTTCGCCGGCGCCTGGATGGGCACCGATGGCAAGCCGGTACTCGCGGTCACCTCCCTCGATGCCGCCAAGATCGCCGCGGCCGACGGCTACCAGACCCGGCTGGCCCCGATCAACGCCGACGGCCTGGAGGGCTCGGTCGATCAGCTGAACAGCTGGATCAGCAGTCTGCCGCGCGAAATCTCCGGCGCCATCAATTCGGTCGCCATCGATTTCCTCAATAGCCAACTGGTACTGAGCGTCGCGAACACGCCCGCCGGGCATCTGCTGAATCTGCCCACCCTGATCGCGAATATCAAGGTGGTGCTCTCCCCCGACAGCGGTGGTCCGGTGGAGCGTCGCCCGATGGGTGGCGACACCTATATCAGCGCGCCGACCTCGCTGACCGATTCGTCGCTGCAGAGCGTCGATGTCTGCTCGTTCGGATTCAACAGTGTCGATACCGCGGGCAACGCACTCAACATCAGCGCCGGGCACTGCAATCCGAATATCGGCAAGGCCAATGAGCAGGCCGATGTGTACCTGCCCAATATTCGCAATCTGACCGCGAGCCCGCCGCTGGGCAGCTTCGTGCGCTCGCAGCTGGGTGGCGGCAACGCACTGGACTACTCGGTCATCAAGTTGAACGAGGCCGCGGTGCACGCCGGAATGGATCAGCCGTCGGTGCGCGGCGCCAACGGCACCACGCTCACCATCACCGGTGTGGCCGATCCGATCACCGGTGCGCCGATCTGCAAGTCGGGCCAATCCTCCACATTCACTTGTGGTTTCGTGGTGGCCGATCGTGTGGAGACGCAGCTGTTCACCTCCGAGGGCCAGTCCAAGACGGTGCGCGGCTTCGCCTCCAGCGCCTGCACCCTGGGTGGTGACAGTGGCGGCGCGATCGTCTCCGGCACGCTCGCCCTCGGAATCACCAGCGGTTCGAATGCGGCCGACGCGCCGAATTGCAGTGAGGCCAACACCCAACTCGCCCAGTACGGCGGAACCGCGACGCTGGGCATTCCGGTGCGCGCCATCCTCGCCGATATCAGCGCGAATTCCGGTGGTGGACTCGGCAACGGAATTCAGGTGCGCACACGTCCGAACACGAACTGACCGTGAACTCCAAATAAATATTCACCCGACCAACTTCGGCCGCGAACCCGTCAAAGGTTCGCGGCCGTCTCGTTTCTGGACCGAGCGGGGGGAGGGAAGAAGCGAGACTTCGAGGCCGCGAGCCCCGCCGAAGCGAAGCGGAGGCA
This sequence comes from Nocardia sp. NBC_01503, assembly GCF_036327755.1. NCBI lineage: Bacteria > Bacillati > Actinomycetota > Actinomycetes > Mycobacteriales > Nocardiaceae > Nocardia > Nocardia sp. NBC_01503. The sequence continues at coordinate 2,852,347 of NZ_CP109596.1, read as the reverse complement.
GACAATAGCGCCTGGAGCCCATATAGTCGGCGTCATGCTCCTGCCACGTATGCGCTATTCCTCGCTGCCCGTGGGCCGCCGCAGGCCGCGGTCCCTTGTCCGTTCAGCGGCGATCGCGGCCAGCGCGCTGCTGATCGCCGGACCGGTGGCGGTAAGCGCACACGCGGAGCCCGCGACGCCCGATCTGCCCGCGGAGCTGATCGCCGCCATCACCCGCGATCTCAAGATCTCCCCCCAGGACTATCTGAACCGCGCCGCCCTCGCCCAGCAGGTGGCCGCCTTCTCCGCCACCGCGCAGCGCCAGTTCCCGCAGGTCTTCGCGGGCTCCTGGCTCGACGAGGCCGGTAAGGCCGTGGTCGCGCTGGCCGACGGACCGGGTATCGACGCCGCCCGCAAGGCCGCCACCGACGCCGGATTCACCGTCAAGGATGTCGCCAAGAGCGAATCCACCCTGCGCGGTGAGAAGAACGCCTTCCAGAAGTGGCTCGAGGGTCAGCCCGACACTGTGGCCAAGGCCGTGCGCGGCGTGGCCATCGACACCATGAACAACAGCATCGCGGTGCGGGTCGAGCAGGCCGGACTGGCGCTGCCCAACTTCGTCGATCCGGCCCGGGTCATCGTGATGGCGGTGCCGCCGACCGGCAGCGAGGACGCGAATGTGCCGCAGGCGAGCGCCATCGCCGGTAACGGCGCCGGCCCGCTGGCCGCCGGTGACGCGTACGCGTCGGTGGCCGGCCGCATGTCGCTGCGCTGCTCGCTCGGCTTCAACGGCCTGGATCGCAACGACAATGTCGTGAATATCACCGCGGGACACTGCAATCCGAATATTCCGGCCACGGGCGGGGCGAACTCCCCCGGCGTGTTCGAACTGCTCGGCGGTGACCACACCGGCGCGCAGATCGGCAGCTTCCAGAAGTCGATCCTGGGCGCCCAGGACTACTCCATCGTCTCGGTCGCCGACGGCGCGCGGGATCGCCTCTCCAACAACCTGGTTCGCGTGCCCAACGCCGCGCCGGTCGCCATCACCGGTGTCGCGGTGCCGGTCGTCGGCGCGCCGGTCTGCAAGTCGGGTTCGCGCACCGGCTTCAGCTGCGGTGTGGTGAACGCGGTCGATCAGACCGTGCAGGTCGGCGATCACCAGCTCACCCAGAGCTTCTCCGCCAATATCTGCGCCCTGCCCGGCGACAGTGGCGGCCCGATCGTGACCGGCACCCTGGCCCTGGGCATCTCCAGCGCCTCCTCGGTCGCCGACTACCCGATCTGCGAGATCCCCAACCTGATCGGCCTGATCACCGGTAACGCCCCCCAGCTGTTCGCCCAGCCGATCAGCACGGTGCTCTCCGACAACCCGGGTCTGCGCGTCCGCACCAACTGAGCGACACCCGAACCGAGCAAGAGCCTGTGAAAGGGCCGGTAGCGATTGCGCTACCGGCCCTTTCACATTCGCCCCCAAATCAGCGGTACGCCGGGATCGACATGAGCCCCAAGTTCGCGGCCCGTCCCGGTTCTGGACTGAGTGGAAGCGGGGGAGCGCAGCGGAGGAGCCGGAGCGAGGGAAGAACCGGGACTTCGGGGGCCGCGAACAGCCGTAGCGCAGCGGAGGCAAATCAAACACCGCATGCTGGAGATATGTGTTTGGTGTTGCTCGGGTGGCGGGCGCATCCGGAGTATCGGTTGATCGTCGCCGCGAACCGGGACGAGTTCTTCACGCGCCCAACCGAATCGCTGCGCTGGTGGGAAGAGATGCCCGGACTGCTGGCCGGACGCGATATGGGGGCTGCCGGTCCGGTGCCGGGCACCTGGCTCGGATTGGACCGCGACGCGCACCGATTCGCCGCGGTCACCAATGTGCGCGGGCCGAACGAGAAGCGCGCCGACGCGCGCTCACGCGGGGCGCTGCTACTGGATTTCCTGCGCGGCGAGCAGGATTCGGAGAAGTTCGTGCGCTCGGTCGCCGCCGCCGCGGACGACTACAACGGCTTCAACCTGGCCGTCTCGGATCTGGAATCGCTGTGGTGGCACGGTAATCGCGGCGAACAGGGCCCGCGCGAACTCAGCGCGGGCTTCCACGGACTCTCCAATGGCGCACTCGCGACATCCCTGTGGCCCGATGGCGAGCTGTACACCGGAACCGATACTCCGGTGTGGCCGAAGGTGCGCGAGGGCCTGCTGGGGCTACACAGGGCGGTGCAATCGAATCCCGCGGATGTCTCCGGCTATCTCGCGGTACTCGCGGACCGGCAACGTGCCGCCGATGCCGAACTACCCGACACCGGTGTCGGCAGATTCCATGAGCGCACCGCCTCGTCCCGCTTCGTCAATCATCCGCTGCACGGAACCCGGTGCAGCACAGTGCTGCTGGTGCGTGAGGACGGCCGCTTCGAGATGACCGAACGCACCTTCGGCCGCTTCGCGCGTCGCAAGGGCACCGTCTCGTTCCACGGCCGGCTGGACCTGCCCGCCTGACCAGACCCGAAAAACACGACCGGCCCGCCCCGACGAAGCGGGCGGGCCGGTACGAGCGGTGCTAGATCAGTTGGCCCACTTGGTGGTGCCATCCGCCGCCTGCAACGTCTGAATGAGCTCCAGACCGGCCGCGACCAGCGTCGGACCACCCACGGCGATGGTGCCGAGGATGCCGCCGATACCCGCGCCCGCGAGCAGACCGGGCACACAACCCGCGATCGCGGTGACCAGGCAGCCGATACCCGCGCCGAGCGCGGTGCCGACGAAGGTGCCGATACCGGTGGCCAGCGCGAACTGGGTGGAGAAGTTGCTCATCGCGCTTTGGTTCTCCCGCGCCGAGGCGATGGGCTTGACGGCCAGCTGCGCCGCGCCGGGCTGGAAGTCGGCGGGCTTCTCGGGAACGATCTCGAGAACCTTGCCGTCATCCTTGACCGTCGGCTTCACCTGCACATCGGTGCCCGCGACATCGAACTGCAGCGGGAAGGAGATTGCGGTGGCGCCCTTGACGTCCTTGACGTTGACGATCGTCACCTTGGGGTCTTCCGGAGTCGCCCCGTCCTGCTCGCTGAGCTCGAAGGTGCCGTTCTTGAGCGTCGAAACGACGGTCTTGACGTCCTTGTTGTCGACCTTCTGGTCAACGAGCTTGCTGGAGTAGGAGATCCCCGCGGGCTCCGTGGTGGCATCGGCGTGGGCAGAAGTCATCCCAATGGTCATTGCGCCGATGACCAAGGCAGCCGCCGCAGTGGTGCTGCGAAACTTCATTCGGTTTTTTCCAATCCGTCATCAGGTAAATCCGCTGTCCGCATCTTCGCCACGCGAGGCCCTGGCTTCCCTCGGGCCCTGCCTACGCGCTGGTGGCGACACTCCCCGAGCATGTGAAGATGCGCACAGACTTCGGACGACGTGATCTTAATCGAACGGTGGCCGATAAGCGACATTCGCGATGCCCTGAAAGACAGGGTCTTTCGAAGTAAGCCTGCCCTTTGTTAAACGCGTGATTTGCCGGGATTTACGGTGTGGGAACACGCTGGACAGTTAAGTTACCGACGGGTAACTTACTGTTCGTTAGGATACGAGCCAACCAAGGCGGACCAGGCCGTCCTCGGAGAGCTTGTTGAACCGGTCAGAAAGGTCGCGACATGAATGCCCTGACAGTGACACTGGGCACGATTGGGGCGGTGTTCACAGTCTTCTGTTGGGCATCGTTCATCGGTGGCGTACGAAACATCACGCGCACCATCATGGTCGGTCAGTCCGCACCCGATCGGTGGCGGCCGTTCATTCCCCGCTTCAAGACCATGCTCGTGGAGTTCCTCGCGCATACGCGCATGAACAAATTCCGCACGGTCGGCTGGGCGCACTGGCTGGTCATGATCGGCTTCCTCGCCGGGTTCATCCTGTGGTTCGAGGCCTACGGTCAGACTTTCGACCCCGAATTCCACTGGCCCATCATCGGGTCCTGGGGCATCTACCACCTGGTGGACGAAATCCTGGGCATCGGAACGATTGTCGGCATTCTGGTGCTGATCGCCATCCGCCAGCTGAACCACCCCCGTGTGCCGGAACGCCTTTCGCGCTTCAGCGGCTCGAAGTTCGCCCCCGCCTACGTGATCGAGGCCATCGTGCTGGTCGAGGGCCTGGGCATGGTCTTCGTCAAGGCGGGCAAGATCGCCACCTACGGCGAATCGCACACCTGGAGCGACTTCTTCACCGAGCAGGTCGCCAAGCTGCTGCCCGAATCGATCGCCATGGTGTCGATCTTCGCGTTCATCAAGCTCTGCTCCGGCGCGCTCTTCCTGCTGCTGGTCGGCCGCAATGTCACCTGGGGTGTGGCCTGGCACCGGTTCGCGGCCTTCCCGAACATCTACTTCAAGCGTGAGAACGACGGCACCGTCGCCCTCGGCGCCCTCAAGCCGATGATGTCGAACGGCAAGCCGATCGATATGGAGACCGCCGACCCGGACAACGACACCTTCGGTGTCGGAAAGTTCGAGGACTTCTCCTGGAAGGACATCCTCGACGTCACCACCTGCACCGAATGCGGTCGCTGCCAATCCCAGTGCCCCGCATGGAATACCGGTAAGCCGCTCTCGCCCAAGTTGCTGATCATGTCGCTGCGCGACCACGGTTACGCCAAGGCCCCGTACCTGCTGGCCGGTGGCCGTAAAGATATGGGCGGCGACGAGATCGGCCTCGTCGATGCCGAGGGCAAGCCGAATGAGCGTGCGCTGGCGAACATTTCGGAGGCCGCGCGGGCCGAGGCGGAGCGTCCGCTGGTGGGTGGCGAGGATGTCGGTGGCATTATCGATCCCGAGGTGTTGTGGTCGTGCACCACGTGTGGTGCGTGTGTGGAGCAGTGCCCGGTCGATATCGAGCATGTGGATCACATCATCGATATGCGCCGCTATCAGGTGTTGATCGAGTCGGAGTTCCCGTCCGAGTTGGCGGGGTTGTTCAAGAATTTGGAGAACAAGGGCAATCCGTGGGGGCAGAACGCCAAGGATCGCCTGAACTGGATCTCCGAGGTGGACTTCGAGATTCCGGTGTTCGGTCGGGACGCGGATTCCTTCGACGGGTACGAGTACCTGTTCTGGGTGGGTTGTGCGGGCGCGTATGAGGATCGGGCGAAGAAGACCACCAAGGCCGTGGCCGAGTTGCTGGCGACCGCGGGGGTGAAGTTCATGGTGCTGGGTCAGGAGGAGACCTGCACCGGTGACTCGGCGCGGCGTGCGGGTAACGAGTTCCTGTTCCAGCAGTTGGCGATGCAGAACATCGAACTGTTGAATTCGGTGTTCGAGGGTGTCGAGCAGGCCAAGAAGAAGATCGTGGTGACCTGTGCGCATTGCTTCAACGCGTTGAACAATGAGTATCCGCAGGTCGGTGGCTCCTATGAGGTGGTGCACCACACTCAGTTGTTGAACCGCCTGGTGCGTGGCAAGAACCTGATCCCGGTCTCGCCGGTGGCGAAGAATGTCACCTATCACGATCCGTGTTATCTGGGTCGGCACAACAAGATCTACGACGCTCCGCGTGAGTTGATGGCGGCGTCGGGGTCGAATCTGGTCGAGATGCCGCGTCATGGTGAGCGGTCGATGTGTTGTGGTGCCGGTGGCGCGCGGATGTGGATGGAGGAGCAGCTCGGCAAGCGCATCAACGTCGACCGTGTCGATGAGGCCCTCGATACCCTCGCGGGGGGTAATGAGCCGTCGTTGATCGCGACGGGGTGCCCGTTCTGCCGGGTGATGCTGACCGATGGTGTGACCGCGCGTAAGGATGGTGGCGAGGTCGGTCAGGGCACCGAGGTCGTCGATGTGGCGCAGTTGATGTTGGACTCGATCACTCGGGTCGAGTCGAGTGTGTTGAGCGAGAACCTGAAGGTTGTTCAGGTCCCGAAGGTCGAAGAGCCCGAACCGGTTTCCGAGCCCGCGCCGGTCGAGGCCGAGGCTCCTGTGGTCGAGACCGCCGCCGCGGCCGAGCCCAAGGCCGCACCCGCGGGTAAGGGCCTGGGTATGAAGGGGCCGGCCAAGGCACCCGGCGGCAAGGGTCTGGGTATGAAGGGCGCCGCCAAGGCTCCCGGCGCCAAGGCCGCCGCGCCTGCCGAGGCAGCGGCTCCGGCCGAGACCACCGAGGCGTCGTCGGCTCCGGCCGCCCCCGCCAAGGGCCTGGCTATGAAGGGTCCGGCCAAGGCTCCCGGTGGCAAGGGTCTCGCCATGAAGGGCGGCCTGAAGGCTCCCGGCGCGAAGGCCGCTCCGGCCGCTGAAACGCCCGCTCCCGCCGAGGCTTCCGCTCCGGAGGCCACCGCCGAGGCGTCGTCGGCTCCGGCCAAGCCCGTCAAGGGTCTGGCCATGAAGGGTCCGGCGAAGGCTCCCGGTAAGGGTCTGGCCATGAAGGGTGCCGCCAAGGCTCCCGGCGCCAAGGCCGCCACCCCGGCCGAACCCGCCGAAGCCAGCGCGGCTCCGGCGACCGAGGCTCCGGCGGAAGCGACGGCGGCTCCGGCCGATTCGGCTCCGGCGACGCCGGTCGAGGCCACCGAGGCCAAGCCGTCCATCGCACCCAAGGGTCTGGCCATGAAGTCCGGCCTCAAGCGCCCCGGCCCGAAGGCTCCCGGTGCTCCGGCCCCGGCTGCCGCCGAACCGGTCGCCACCGAGTCCAACGGCACCGCCGCCGAGAGCAATGGCAGCGCCGAAGGAAACGGTGCGGCCAAGCCGCCGGCGGCCAAGCCCGGTGGGCTCGGCTTCAAGTCCGGTATGAAGGCCCCAGGCAAGAAGAACTGACGCCGGAACAGCATCGGCGAGGGCGCGCTACCCACCCGGGTAGCGCGCCCTCGCTGTCTCATCCGAGGGTCACCATGATCGATTCTGCTAATGCTGGGCAAACACGATTGCCGATCTTCGCCCATACTCTGAGGTATGACGGATGCGGGAGCGGTTCGGGTCGAGATCGGGGTGGAGTCGCTCGCGGGGGTGCGGATCGCGGATGCGGCGGGCGCCACGCGGGTCGAATTGTGTACCGGACTGTCGGTGGGTGGACTGACGCCGAGTACGGCACTGGTGCGGGCCGCGGTCGAGACCGCCGACGATGTCCAGATCCATGTGCTGATCCGGCCGCGCCCGGGGGATTTCCGCTACTCCGCCGATGAGGTGGCGCTCATGCGCGCCGATATCGAGCAGGCGCGCGCGGCCGGGGCGCACGGCGTGGTGATCGGGGTCCTCGATGAGCAGGGCAATATCGCCGTCGCGGCCAATCGGGAACTGCTCGCCGCCGCCGAGGGGATGGAGGTCACCTGCCATCGGGCCTTCGATGTGTGCGCTGACCCCTACGGCGGATTCGATCAACTGTTGGAGTTGGGGTTCACCCGGCTGCTCACCTCGGGCCGACAGGTATCGGTACTGGACGGGGCAGCGCTCATCACGCGCCTGGTCACCCTGGCGGACGGGCGAATTCAGGTGATGCCCTGCGGTGGTCTGCGCGCCGACAACGCGCGCCGGGTGATCGAACTGACGGGTGCGCGGGATCTGCATGCGGCCGTGCGCATTCCGGTGCCCGCACTGTCCGCGGCGGACGCCACGGGGGTCGATTTCGCCGAGATCGGGGCGCCGCGCGGGTTCGATCATTTCGTCACCGATGCCGACGGGGTGGGTGCGCTCTGTGAGGCGGCGCGGCTTTCGGTATGAGGAAATATCCGATCTGGATGACGCGGTAATCCGCTGTGGGGGAAATGTTTGCTGTAGTACACGTCAAGTTTGCTGTGTCACAATAATTTCGAATTTCTCGAGCTAGGGCGCTTGACCAAAACGTTGCTGCCACATATCTTTCAGAGCACGATCTTGCTTCAAAGTGATTCGGATCACGTCACGGATCCATCACGGGACAGCACACCGGTCACCGCTGCCCCCTTGTCTCGCAAGGAGTTTCAAGTGTTTAGCAGCAGAAGACCGTACATCGCCATGGCCTCGATCGGCCTGACGCCATTTCTGATCGCGATCCTGCCCGGCGGGGTCGCGAACGCACACGGTTATGTCTCATCGCCGCTCAGCAGACAGGCGCAATGCGTCGAAAAGATTGTGTCCTGCGGGGAAATTCAGTACGAGCCGCAGAGTGTGGAAGGGCCCAAGGGCCTACGCAATTGCAGTGCGAATATCGCCAGATTCGCCGATCTCGACGATGACAGCAAAGGCTGGCGGGTCCAATCCGTGGACAGCACAGCGACTTTCAGCTGGACCTTCACCGCCCTGCACCGAACCCTCAACTGGGAGTACTACATCGGCAACACCCGCGTCGGGGTGGTCGACGGCAACAACCAGCCCCCACCCGACGGCGGCGTCACCCACACCATCGACCTGAGCGGCTTCAGCGGCAGACAGAAACTCATCGCCGTCTGGAATATCGGCGATACCGCCAATGCCTTCTACTCCTGCCTGGATCTGCAGATCGGCGGCGGATCACCCGGCACCACAACACCTCCCACCACGAAACCGCCGGTCACCACCACGGCCCCACCGACCACAACCAAGCCCCCGGTCACCACGACCGCGCCGCCCACATCGGCACCGCACACCACCCACCAGCACCCGACCACCACTGATCAGCCATCCGGCACCGAGTGGCGGGTGGGCGCGCACTACGCCGTCGGCGATGTGGTCACCTATCAAGGCGGTCGCTACCGCTGCCTGCAGGCGCATACCGTCTACGACCCGAACTGGATGCCTACCGCGACACCCGCGCTCTGGCAACGCATCTGACGGGTTTCCGAGCCCCTGATCCGGTCGCCGCACCGCGCCGCGGTGCCTGATCAGGGAAAAGGAGGGTGGCGCGTTCCGCCGAGCGCGCCACCCTCACCTGCGAACAGTGCCCGTCAGGGCTTGGAGTGCCGACCACCGCCGCCGCGGGGCGGCTGTTGCGGCTTCGCGGGCGGACGCCGAAGCGACGGGTCGGTGTCTTCGTAGACCGGATTCTGTTGCTCAGCAGCGGCTCTCAGCGACCAGGGTGGTGGTGACTCCTGCACCGCGCGCTGCGGTCCGGTACCCGGCCAGGACTGCGTCGGCGCCTCCTGCCACGCGTCCGACCTGGGCGGCGGGGTCTGATGCGGAACACGCGGAGTCGGAGCCGATTGCGCGGCATCGCTTTTCGCGGTGGGGCGGGCACCGACGGGACGCGCGGCCCGCTTGGCCGGACGGGGGCGATTCGCGGCGACCGCGCGGGCGGGCTGCTTACTTCCGAAGGGGCGGGCCAGGATTACCGCGATGGCGGTGGTGAGCGGGACCGAAAGGGCGAGGGCGATACCGCCGACTGCCGACCGCGCTATCTCGATACCGACCGCGTCACCGGTGAGCACATCGCGGATGGAGCGCCCCGCCACACTGAACAGCAGCAGCAGCGGCAGCGCGCCACCGGCGTAGGCGAGCACCAGGGTGTAGACGGTACTGGCGATATGGTCGCGCCCGACCCGCATGGCGGCGGCGAAAATGCCGCGGCGCGAAGCCTTTTCGTCCAGTGCGGCGAGTTCGAACGCCGCCGACGCCTGGGTGATGGTCACGTCATTGAGCACACCGAGCGAGCCGATGATGAAGCCCGCCAACAGCAATCCGGTGATGCTCACATGCTGCAGATAGGTCGCCACATTGGTGTTCTGCTCCTCGGACAACCCGGTCAGATGGGTCATCTTCAGTGCGACCCAAGACAATACGGCCGCCAGCACCATCGAGGTGAGCGTCCCCAGCAGCGCCGAACTGGTCCGCAGATTCACCCCGTGCGCCAAATACAGCACCGAGTAGAGAATGAGCGATCCCGCCACCAGCGCCACCGGAATGGCCGGTTTCCCATCCAGCAGCGCGGGCAGCATGAAGATCACCAGCACACCGAAGGCGAAGCCGAGCCCGATCAGCGCGCGCAATCCACGCCAGCGCGCCACCACGATAATGACCAGCGCGAAGATGCCGACGATAATGCCGAGCGGCAGTCCGCGCGCATAGTCGTCGAACGAGTACACGGTGGCCCCGTTGGTATCGCTCTGCCGCACGATGCGCAGACTGTCGCCGACCCGCAGGTCGGGCTGCCCCGGACCGGGCGCGATCTCGAAGAGCGTCTTCTTACCCTGGTCCGCCCCCGAATCGATGGTGACGATGCTGCGCTGGCAGTTGTACGCGTTACTGCGCGGCGCCTGCGGCTTGTCCTCGAACGGCTTACCCAGCGAGGGACTCCCGCACGGCCCGATGTCCTGACTGATCACCGTCCCCGCCTCGGTCACCAGCGCCCCACCACCGCCGTTCTGCATGGGCAGCGGAATATCCACATGCTGACTGCTCGGCCAAAGCCATACGGTCCCACCGAGTACCAGCACGCCGATGAACGTGAGCAGCCCGATGACAACCCACTTGGCGGTGGCCCCGATGGCAATGGGCCCGGAGTGGTCATGATGGTGATGATGGTGATCGCTCACCGGGCAACCCTAAACGAAAACGGTTCCCGCAGCGCGGACGGTATCGCCTCGAACTGGGCATAAAGAAAGGCTCGACGCGGAGGTCGAGCCTTGCAATTCCTGGAGGGGGCGGCGGAGAGCAGGGGGATGTCTCCGCCGCCCGGGACGGCGGCCCAGGGGGGGTAGGCCGACCAATCCAGGGCCAGACGTCCCAGGGGGGGTAGGAGGTCTGGCCGGGCACCTGAGTGCCGAGTCCCACTGTACACAAAAGACGGTTCTTTGCGCTAGCTAAGTCTCTAAAAACCCAACTTTTTCGTACTAGCGGTTTGTTTTGCTACTGACGGTAACCCGCGAGGAAATTGCCGAATCGCTCGATCGCCACGGACAGGTCGCGCGCCCACGGCAGCGTCACGATGCGCAGGTGGTCATGGTGCGGCCAGTTGAACCCGGTCCCCTGCACCATCAGGATCTTCTCCTGCAACAGCAGATCCAGCACCAACTTCGAATCATCGTGGATCTCATGCACTTCCGGATCCAGCCGCGGGAACGCGTACAGCGCGCCCTCCGGCTTCACACACGAGACGCCCGGAATCGTATTGAGCTTCTCCCACGCCACATCACGCTGCTCGAGTAGTCGCCCACCCGGCAGAATCAGATCCTCGATGCTCTGATGCCCGCCGAGCGCCACCTGAATGGCATGCTGCGCGGGCACATTCGGGCACAGCCGCGACGAGGCCAGCAGTGAGATGCCCTCCAGGAACCCCTCTGCATGATCGGTCGGCCCGGTGATCACCAGCCAGCCGGAGCGGTAACCCGCCACCCGATACGCCTTGGAGAGCCCGTTGAAGGTCAGGCACAGCAGGTCCGGGGCGAGCGAGGCCAGCGAAATATGCTTGGCGTCGTCGTACAGGATCTTGTCGTAGATCTCATCCGCGAGCAGCAGCAGTTGATGCTTGCGCGCCAGGTCGACAATCTGCTGCAGCACCTCCGCCGAGTACACCGCACCCGTCGGATTGTTCGGGTTGATCACGACAATCGCCTTGGTCTTGTCGGTGATCTTGGATTCCATATCGGCGATATCCGGCTGCCAGCCATTGGATTCATCGCAGAGGTAGTGCACCGGCGTACCACCGGCGAGGCTGGTCATGGCCGTCCACAGCGGATAGTCCGGCGCGGGCAGCAGCACCTCGTCGCCATTGTTCAACAACGCCTGCATGGTGATGGTGATCAGCTCGGAGACGCCATTGCCCAGGTAGACATCGTCCACATCGAACTTCGGGAAGCCCGGCACCACCTCGTAGCGGGTCACGATGGCCCGGCGCGCGGAGAGAATGCCCTTGGACTCGGAGTAACCCTGCGCGTACGGCAGGGCGGCGATGATGTCACGCATGATCACATCGGGCGCGTCGAAGCCGAACGGCGCGGGATTGCCGATATTGAGCTTGAGGATGCGGTGGCCCTCGGATTCCAGTCGCGCCGCGTGTGCGTGTACCGGCCCCCGGATCTCGTAGACCACGTTCTGGAGTTTGGTCGACTGCTCCAGGACGCGCGGGGACTTATGCGGTAGGTGACTGGAAGGACTCACCCGTCCAATGGTGCCATCCGTCCGCAACCAGCTTTTTTCAACGCGGCGAATCGGGCGGCAGCATGCCCTTGGCGGCGGTGGTACCGCAGAACTCCTCGATTCGCTCGTCCAGGTGCCGGGCCTCGATGGCCTCCCGGAACTCCGGGCAGGTGAGACGCTGACGCAGGCCGGTGAGGCGCTCCTCCAATTGCGCGATGCGCTTGTCCTCATCGAGCTGCAGGACCGGTTGCAGCGCCTCGGCGGCGCCGTCCAAACTGCCGTTGATCAGGTGCGCGGCGGCACTGTCCACCCTGGCCAGGGATTCCGCACCGTACGAGCGCTGTTCGGTGGGCCCGTTCGAATACAGGTCGATGGCGCGGCGGGTCGCCTCCAGCGCGGGCTCGGCCTGACCCAGATGGATATAGGTCGCGCCCGCGTAGTACTGCGCCTTGGGCTGGTTGAAACCGAAGACGCCGCCGACCTCGTCGTGCAGCGTGTCACTGGAGTTGCCGTCCCGCGCATCGTCCGCGGCGCGAATACACCGCTCGGTATCGGCGGGCGAACCGAGCCGGGACCAGATGCGCGCCTCGATATTGTGCAACCGCACCTGCGAGGTGGCGGACTCCGCGTACTGCTGTCCGCTCTGTGCCAGCAGTACCGCACGCCGCGGCCGCTCCGACCAGTACTCGATGAGCGCCTGCATCCCGCGGGTCCAGGCCCGTAAACCGTTGTGCTCACACAACTCCGCGTAAGCCCAAGCGGCTCTTGCCTGTTCACCGGCGGCGTCGACATAGCCGAGATCGGTGCTGGCATTGGCCAGCAGACCGGAGAGCGTGCCCGCGAGCAGATACAGATGCCCGGTATCGGCCGGACGCTGATGCCCCTCGAGCAGGCGGTAGACCCGGCGGCGCACCCGCAGCATCTCCACCATCATGGGCACGGGGGGTACGTGCACATAGTCATTGGCGATACGCGTGACATCGGCATCGAGCTGTTCCAGCGTGGTGGCACCCACATTGGAACCCTCCGCCCGGCCCGCATGCTCACTTGCTTCATGGGCAGCCGCCATGATCAGATCCCTCTCCGAAATAGCCGCTAACGCATCGCCCCTCATCGCACCCGTATCGACGAGTGCCAGCAGTTCCGCGTCGCTGGAATAACTGGCCTGCGCCGGAACGCCCTGGCGCACATCGAAACCGGGTACGGGGCGGTCGATCAAGGGCTGGTCGATCAAAGCCGCGAACCGTGCCCGCACAACATCGTCGGACCTGGCAAGGGAGGTATCGAGAGCGGCCTGATTGACGGGGCGGGGATGGACCCGATCGCCACCGGCCTCCCACTTCGAAACCAGGCGTTCGTGCACACCCAAATGTGCCGCGAACTCCCGGATACTCATCCGTTTGGCATCGCGGAGGGCACGGGCCTCTTTACCTGACCACTGCCGGACCACGATGTCATCCTTCCGAACGAACTCCGATGTCCAGGGTACGAGTGCATCGTGACAGCTGCCACAGCCGAGATGTAGCTGGTATCAGTCGCTTACGTGCCGGTAGCAGTGGCAGTGATTGGGCAGCGCAAGGAGGGCGTACCGGCATTCCCGCATCGTCCGCCCGGCCCCACCCTGGAATCGGGAGGCAAGGAGTCGGGTGGTGAACACGGACAAGCTGAGAACGGTGCAGGACTGGGTGTCCTTCTACCGGCACGAATTCGGGCTTCCGGTGACCGAACGCGGCGGCTTCGTCATGCTTCCCGTGACGGGCGAGGTCGGGGTGCTGCACCTGCCCGTCCCGCGCGCCGAAAAGGTCCGCAGCACACTGCATCAGCAGCGGCGCAGCGGTCCCATGCTGGCCAGACAGATTCGCTGGAGTTTTCTCACCGAGCCCGACGCCCATCCCGACGCGCAGATCATGGAGGTGCTCAACCGCCTCGATATCGGTATACCCGCGGTCGGCAGCGCGGTCATGCTGCCCACCGGACTCGGTCGCTGGACCCGCGAAGGCTGTCACTGGGTGGTGCCGCCCGCCCGCGATCGTCCACTCCCACCCCTGTCGATGCTCATTACGACAGCTCTGGCGGTGGGAACCGAAGGCGAGGACTGAACGCAGCCGGTTCTCGCACCGGCGCGGCAGGCGCCGGACCCGCCGAGTCCGCCCCATTTCCTGGCAGTCGACGGGGCGGACTCGGCGGGTGAACTCATGCCGAGTGGCAGCGCAGTGGCCGTGCTACGTCAGCCCGCGGGCGCGGCGGGAGCCGGGAACAGCGGCGGCAAGGTGGGCACGATCACCGGCGGCAGGCCCGGAATGATGGTGATGGTGTTCGGTCCCGGCGGGGGCGGGGCCTCGGTGGTGGTGGTCGTCTCGCGGCGCGGCGGTGGCGCGGCCAGGGACTCATTGGTGGCATCGGTGGTGGTGGGCGCGACCGTGGTGGTCTCGGTGGACGGACGCGTGGTGGTGGCCACCGCGGAGCTGGTCGCCGCGTCCGAGCTCTGCGAATCATGCTCCAGCACTTGCGGACCCCAGCCCAGCGAGACGCCGATGGCGGCGACCACGACCAGCGCGCCCACCGCCACCCCGGCAATGCTGATCTCCCGGCGACGACTGAACTTCTCCACCGCGCCGGCGCTGGATAGCAGCGGCGGGTCCGAGTCGTGCTGTGCCGGAATCGAATTCTCGAAGGCCGAGGTGAAGGGTGCGGCCGCGGGGCGCTGCCGCATCGGACGCGCCAGCATCGTGGCACCGCGGGTGGCGACCGTGCCCGGATTCGCGGGCACCAGCACCGGTACCCCCAGCCAGCGCCGCAAAACCCGTGCCACCAGCGGAATCTGGGCGCAGCCGCCGATCAGCGCGACCGCCTGCACCGGCTGCTCGGACCGCAGGATCACATCGCGCGCCATGCGCGCCGAAGACTCCACGGCCAGCATGATCAGCGCTTCGAAGTTCTCCTGGGACAGCAGCACCAGACCCTCGGTGGAGGGCAGCGCCACCGCACTGCTCTCGGAGAGTTGCTCTTTCGCGGTGCGGCACAGCGCGTCCAGTGCGGCCAGTCCGGCCGCGTCCGGCGGATGTGCGATCCGGCCGGAGGCTATCTGCTGCTCCCGAATCAGCGAATCCAGGTAATCGCCACTGATATCGCTGGTGCGCTCGGTGTAACTCACCTGGCGCGTAGCGGTATCGACCACGGTCACCGAGAGTCCGGACGCACCCAGATCGTAGAGCGCGACCGTACCGAATCCCTGCAGCTCACCGGAGAATTCGAGGAACTCCAGGGCCGCGATCACATCCGGCACGAGTTCGTAGTTGGTGAACTGGCGACGGGCCAGCTCGGCCCGAATCGCCCGCGCGTGCTGTTCATCGCGATAGGCGATGGCGGTGGCGGTGATCTGCGGATCAGCCGCCAGCACCGCACCGATGGCATCGGCGGCCAACTCCTCGACCCGGCGCTCACCGACCGGAACGGCCTGCACATCGAAGGATTCGGCCGCATGCGATTGCACCGTGCCGCGCTCGGCGGAGTTCCCGGCATGCGGGCGTGCCACGCGAACCGCGCCCGCCCCCACGGAAACTCCCAGTACCGAACTCATTCGCTGCCCATTCATTGCCACACTGACCGCGCTTCCACACCGAACGACGTGCGAGCGGAGCATATTACGGTGAGGTCACCGTACCTGTCGCCGCCACCTTACGACGCGCGGAGCGTTCCGTACACCCGCAGAGCTCAGTTGCCTTCGGGCGTTTGGAAGTTGAGGTACGCCCGCGACGGTGTGGGGCCGCGCTGACCCTGATACTTCGAGCCCGCCGCGGCACTGCCGTACGGGTTCTCGGCCGGGCTGCTCAACCGGAACAGGCACAGCTGTCCGATCTTCATACCGGGCCACAGGGTGATGGGCAGGTTCGCCACATTCGAGAGCTCCAGGGTGATGTGCCCGCTGAATCCCGGATCGATGAAGCCCGCGGTCGAGTGCGTGAGCAGGCCGAGGCGGCCCAGGCTCGACTTACCCTCGAGGCGGCCCGCGAGATCGTCCGGCAGGGTGCACACCTCGAGGGTGGAGCCCAGCACGAACTCGCCCGGGTGCAGCACGAACGGCTCGTTCACGCCGGGTTCGACCAGCGTGGTCAGCTCGTCCTGCCGTTGCGCGGGATCGATATGGGTGTAGCGGGTGTTGTTGAACACCCGGAACATACTGTCCAGCCGCACATCGATACTCGACGGCTGCACCAGCTTGTCGTCGAACGGGTCCAGCCCGAGACGCCCTTCGGCGATCTCCTTACGGATGTCGCGATCGGAAAGCAGCACGCCAAGAGACTAGTTGCCGCCGTCGGTCACCTCGTCCTTCGGGGTCTTGGTGAGTTCCACGACCTGGCGGGCGGGCAGCGGCCAACTCGAATGCGCCTCGGCCCGCATGCGGTCGACCATATGCGGATAGTGCAGTTCGAAGGCCGGGCGTTCGCTGCGCACGCGCGGTAGTTCGTAGAAGTTGTGCCGCGGCGGCGGGCAAGTCGTGGCCCACTCCAGGGAGTTGCCGTAACCCCACGGATCGTCGACCGTGACCACTTCGCCGAAGCGGTAGCTCTTGAAGACATTCCAGACGAACGTGATCATCGACAGCCCGAGTACGAAGGAGCCGACGGTCGAGATGGTGTTCAGCGTGGTGAAGCCGTCGCTGGGCAGATAGTCCGCGTACCGCCGCGGCATACCTTCGTTCCCCAGCCAGTGCTGCACCAGGAAGGTGAGGTGGAAGCCGAAGAACGTGGTCCAGAAATGGAGTTTGCCCAGCCGTTCGTCCATGAGCCGGCCGGTCATCTTCGGAAACCAGAAGTAGATGCCCGCGAAGGTCGCGAACACGATGGTGCCGAAGAGCACATAGTGGAAGTGCGCGACCACGAAGTAGGTATCGGAGACGTGGAAGTCGAGCGGCGGACTCGCGAGGATGACGCCCGACAGACCGCCGAACAGGAATGTCACCAGGAAGCCCAGCGCCCACAGCATGGGCGTTTCGAAGGTCAACTGCCCGCGCCACATGGTGCCGATCCAGTTGAAGAACTTCACGCCCGTCGGCACCGCGATCAGGAAGGTCATGAGCGAAAAGAACGGTAGTAGTACCGATCCCGTCGCGTACATGTGGTGCGCCCAGACCGCCACAGACAGCGCCCCGATGGAGAGTGTCGCGTAAACCAGTGTGCTGTAACCGAATAGCGGTTTGCGGCTGAACACCGGGAAGATCTCGGTGACGATGCCGAAGAACGGCAGCGCCACGATGTATACCTCCGGGTGACCGAAGAACCAGAACAGGTGCTGCCACAGAATCGCCCCGCCATTGGCGGGATCGTAGATGTGCGCACCCAGATGCCGATCCACCGCCAGTGCCATCAGCGCCGCGGTCAGAATTGGAAAGGCAAGCAGCACAAGCACACTCGTCACCAGGATATTCCAGGTGAAGATGGGCATGCGGAACATGGTCATACCCGGGCAGCGCAGACAGATGATCGTGGTGATCATATTGACGCCACCCAGAATGGTGCCGACACCCGAGACCGCCAGGCCCATGATCCACAGATCCGCGCCGACGCCCGGCGCGTGCACGATATCCGAGAGCGGTGTGTACGCGGTCCAGCCGAAGTCGGCCGCACCGCCCGGGGTGACGAATCCGGCCGTCGCGATGGTCGCGCCGAACAGGTACAGCCAGTAGCTGAAGGCGTTCAAACGCGGGAACGCCACATCGGGCGCGCCGATCTGCAGCGGCAGCACCGCGTTCGCGAAGCCGAACAGGATCGGGGTCGCATAGAACAGCAGCATGATGGTGCCGTGCATGGTGAACAGCTGGTTGAACTGCTCCGGCGACAGGAATTGCAGGCCGGGCCGGGCCAGCTCCGCCCGCATCAGCAGGGCCAGCAGACCGCCGACGAGGAAGAAGGTCATGGCCGTGAACAGGTACATGATCCCGAGCACCTTGGGATCGGTGGTCGTGATCGCCTTCCAGAGGAAGGACCCCTTGGGTTCTCGCCGACGAGTGGAAGGCCGCACGGCCTCGAGTTGCGGGATATCCCGCGATGGCACCGCGGTCATACGTCACCCCCGAGCAGGGCAGCACCAGCCGCACGCGCACCCGCAAACGTCCAGCGCATCCCAAAGTTACTGTGGTGGACGGGCTTTCGACCCTGGGAGACAGTCTACGACCGCTGCCGTACAAAACCCGGCGGTTCGCGGAATTGCGCTCCGATCTCCGGCGCGCCGCCCGGGACACGGCGAAACACTCACAGGAATCACCTCGGAGCAGCGGCGCACAGACCCCCGAACACGCGCGGAGCTGGGCGAATGGGGAAAGGGTTGCGTCCCGCCGGACCCGGTCTGATAGAGTCGCGAACGCGTCAAGAGGCACTGCCGATGTAGTTCAATGGTAGAACTCCTGCTTCCCAAGCAGGTAGCGCGGGTTCGATTCCCGTCATCGGCTCAGAATGGAAAACCCGCTCCTGCGAGCGGGTTTTTTTCATGCCCGGTTCGAACCGCTGTTCATCACCGAACGCATTCGGTGACTATGCGTTTGGTGGCGGTTCCGGCCTTGCGGAGGTCGTCGCCGGTGAGACCGATGCCGACCGGATTGTTGTAGCCGTGGTCGATGAGCTTCTGGATACCGCTCTGGGACAGCCCCTCGTCGACGTAGATTCCGGCCACGCAGTCGGCGGTCTTCGAGTCGAGTCCGGCCTTGTCCTGCAAGGACTTCGAGATCTGCGGAGCGGTGAGCGTACCGCTCGTCGGCGCACCGCTGGTGGTGGCGACGCCCGAGGAGGTGGTGGTCGTGGTGACCGCGGGTGCGGTGGTGGTGACGGCGACCGCCGGGGTGGTCGCCGAGACCGGATTGACGGGCGCACCGGACTTGTCCTCGCTGCTACAGGCGGCGAGCAGGGGCAACGCCAGCAGCGCCACGGCGATAGCGGTTTTCCTCATGGCATTCCTCGATCTCTCGGGCGACGGGGGGTTCGTTCGCCGTCACCCGAGAGTGCGCGCCGACGCTTACGATCGGCTAGGGAAACGCCAAAAGCGCCGGTGTGAAACTACTTCAGGCACTCACTGACGATCTTATTGGTGGCCGAGCGCGCCTTGTCGGCATCCGCACCGCTCAAACCCATCGACTCCGGATCGGTGGCGGTGGCGTTCTTGGTGTCGTTCTTGATCATGAGGCGCAGCCCATCCTGCGAAATCCCCTCGTCCACAAAGAGTTTCGCCGCACAGTTGGCGAGCTTCTCATCCTTGAGGCCACCGTCCTGCAGCGACTTGGAGATCTCGGCCTGCGAGACGGCGGGCTTGTCGTCACCGCCGCCACCACAACCGGCCAACAGCGGCAGCGCAACGAGCGCGGCGGCGATCAGGGAAATCCGCACGGGTTCCTCACTTCTGGAGAATGTATGGGTTGGACCGGGAGGAACGATCTCACAGATCCATGGCGGCGCGCAGCGCTGTGTCGATTCGCTCGGCGGTCTCGGTGTCGACCTCGTCGATGCGCTCGGCCAGCCAATCCCGGTAGATACGACCGAGATTGCCCGCGTGCACCCAACCGTGCCCGGGAATCGGCACCGCGAGAATGTCGCGCGGATCCTCGTCCATCACCTCGGCGGCGATCAACCAGGGTCGCGGCGACTCATTGATACCGTCGCTGCTGATCAGCAGGATATTGCGAATGCGGGCGGAGCCGTGCGGGTGATAAACCCAGACTTCACCCCTGCGCACGCAACTCCTGCTCCGCGGCGGCCAGCTCCGCCTCGTCGTCCAGCGCCAGCCGCACCGGGTCGAAGCCGGGTCCGCAGCCGGTGCGCACCGCCTCGCGCCGCGCGGCCCGCGATATCCAGGCCGAGGGCGACATACCCGCGCGGGCCGCGGCCTGCTCGGCATACGCCCAGGACGCCTCATCGAGTGAGAGAGTCACCTTACGGGTTGCCATACCTTTTATCGTACCGTCGACGGCACCGACGGGAAGGCTGGTCGAGGGCCGAAAAGCTCAATTGGCCGTCGGCCAACAACTGTTAGGGTCGGTGCACAGCCAGCACTCGGCCGGGAGCCTCCTATGACGAAGTTGAACCATCACCGCGCGGGCAGCGGCGCACCGCTCGTACTCGTCCACGGTGTCGGCAGCCGCTGGCAGGTCTGGGAACCGGTCATCGCCACCCTCGCCGAATCCTTCGAGGTGATCGCGGTGGACCTGCCCGGTTTCGGCGACAGCGAACCGCTGCCGAACACCACCGTGTCCACCCTCGCCGACGCCCTGGTCGACTTCCTCACCGCCGAAGGTATCGAAAACCCGCACCTGGCAGGCAATTCCATGGGCGGCGGCATCATCCTGGACCTCGCCACGCGCGGCTTGGCCCGCTCGGTCACCGCCTACTCCCCCATCGGATTCTGGGATACGCCCGGCCGGATCTGGTGCCAGCAGGCGCTGGGCCGCGCCAAACAACTCACCCGGGTGCTGCATCCGGCGGTCCCGGCGCTGCTCGGCAATGCCGTGGGCCGCACCACCTGCCTGAGCCTGGTGCTCGGCAAGCCCTGGGCGCTGGACCCGCGCATTGCCGTCGACACCGTCGAGGGCCTGCTCGGCGCGGGCGGCTTCGATGCCGCACTGGCCTCGTTCACCGATTTCCGGCTGCCCGACCGCACTCGGTTGGAGACCATCCCGATCACCATCGCCTGGGGCAACCGTGACATTCTGCTCACGTACGCCACCCAGGCCCGGCGCGCCCGCGAGGTCCTGCCGGGCGCGCGGCATGTCACGCTGCACGGCAGCGGGCATACGCCGTTCTACGACGACCCGACCGGCTGCGCCCGGCTCCTGCTGGACCAGCTGGACTGATACCGAGCAGCCGAAGAGGAAAGACCGTGAGCAACAACGTCTCCCTGCGTTTCGCAGGCGACCGCGCCTACGTCGCCCTGGACCGCCCCGACAAGCACAACGGCCTCACCATCGAGATGCTCCGCGAACTGGTGCGCGTCGCACGGAAGATCGAGCAGCGCAAGGAAATTCGCGCGGTCATCCTCTCCGGTAACGGTCCCAGCTTCTGCTCGGGCCTCGATGTCGCCAAGGCCATGGGCAATCCCCTCGCGGTGGCGCGGTCCTTCATCCCACTGCCGTGGACCGGCACCAATGCCTTCCAGGAAGCGTGCTGGGCATGGCGGCGACTACCGCAACCGGTCATCGCGGTCGTACACGGACGCTGCTACGGCGGCGGCCTGCAGATCGCCCTCGCCGCCGACTTCCGTCTCGTCACACCGGATTCCGAATTCTCGGTAATGGAGGCCAAGCACGGCCTCATCCCGGATATGACCGGCGCCGCCACCCTGTCCCGGCTGATCGGCATCGATAAAGCGCTGCTGCTCACCATGACCGCCGACCCGGTGGACGCCACCTACGCCGAGCGCATCGGCCTGGTCACCGAGGTGAGCGCCGACCCGCTCGCCGCGGCCGAGAAGCTCGCCGACCGCATCGCCACCCGCTCCCCGCATGCGGTCGCGAGCGCCAAGCGCCTCTTCGACCGCACCTGGCACTCCTCGGTTCGGCGCGCCCTCGCCATCGAGCGCGCCACCCAACTGCCACTGATCGTCCGGCAGGCCCTCGGCAAGGGTTCCGAGCCCGAGTAGCGGGCGCACACCATCGACCTTGCCGGAGAGTTGCTGGAGCCGACCGCACTCTCCATCGGGGACCGGGCGCGGAGCTCCGCGCCCGGTATCGCCGAGTCATGGCGTCGGCATCTGTTGTGCCACAACGGGCTCGGCCCGGGCACATACGGCGTTTCGCACGACCGCCGATAAGTTGCCACGACTCGCCATACGGACGCGTCTACCCAGCTCAGTGGCCAGTCAGTGCTAGGAATAAGGAACGTAAGCCAATTCACGGCAAACAATTTCACCTGCTATCCCGCAAGCCCCAGTTCCGCTGTTAGCATTTTCACACTTTGCCAGCGAGTCGAACACCTTGTGCGGCTGGTCACATACCGTGCGGTCGCGCATGATTTTCGGCGAGAACCGGAGGACCCACGCATTGAACAAGTCCGCCCCCCTGCTGCTGTCCGCCATAGCAGGTGCCACGGCCTTGCTCCTTACCGTGACCGGCCCCGCAGCAGCCAATCCCAATGCCATCAATCCGATTCCGGTGCTCAACGGCACCAATGGGCTGCCCCAGCTTCCCGGCCGCACCAAAGCGGTCTTTCAGGTCACCGGTATGCAGAGCCCCAACAACACCCAGGCCTACAACGTGCTCGGCACCGACCTCGGCATCATGTGGGACAACGGCAATGGCGAAATGCTCACCACCTTCGGTGACACCGCCGGACTCGGTTTCCCCAATCTGCTGGTCGGCAGCACCTGGGCCTGGCGCTCCAACATCCTGGTCCGCTCACACACCCAGAACCCCGTCAACGGCATCTACTTCGACAGCGTCGTGCGCGATATCTTCGGCCAGGCGCGCGACCTCATCCCCAGCCCGAAGATCCCGTTCCTGGAGATCAGCCGCATCCCCACCGCCGCCATCTCGGTCGGCGGCACCCAGTTCATGAGCCTCATGTCGGTCAAGAGCTGGGACGACGTCGGTCAGTGGACCACCAACTTCTCCGGGCTCGCCGCCTCCGGCGACAATGGCGAGAACTGGGTCGAACTGCCCGCCACCCGCCGCGCCGACGAGAACGGCAATGGCAATTTCCAGATGAACGCCTTCGTCAAGAACGGCGGCTTCGTCTACGAGTACGGCACCGCGTCGGGCCGGGACAATCCCGCCTTCGTCGCCCGCGTCCCCGAGGCCGCGATCGGCGATCTCGGCGCCTACGAATACTGGTGCGGCGACCAGTGGAAGCGCGGCGATGTGGACGGCGCCACCCCGGTCATCGGCGGCGGTATCGCCGAAATGTCGGTGCAGTGGAACGACTATCTCGGGCAATACATCATGCTCACCACGGACCCGTGGAATTCGGTGGTCATGTACCGCTCGCCGAATCCGGAGGGGCCGTGGAGCGGGCCCGAGGTGCTGATCGATACGCGTGAACTGCCCACCGCGTACGCGCCGTCGATCTTCCCGTATCAGACCGGTCGTGACCTGTACTTCCTCACGACTGTGCACAGCCAGTACAACGTGATCCTCATGCACACGACGCTCTAGTACTCCGTCATTCCGGCATGCTTTTGGCCGGGATCCACACTCCGCAGCGGCTGTGCGGCTCGGTGTGAATCCCGGCCAAAAACGCGCCGGGATGACGGCGCAGTGGCGCCGCGGGGGCGTTTTCCTGGTACAACGCCGCCGAGCGCGGCTTCTAGACTCGGTGGCATGGACGCCGACGGCTGGGACAAGCACTACTCGAATACCGAGTTGGTGTGGGGCGCACCGCCGAATGACACCGTGGTCGAGCAGGTGTTCGGGCTGGAACGGCGACTGCCGCTCGCCGGGGGCGACGAACCGCGACCGGAACTGCCGCGGGCACTCGACCTCGGCTGCGGCGAGGGGCGCAACGCGCTCTGGCTGGCCACGCACGGCTGGCAGGTCGATGCCGTGGATTACTCACAGGTGGGGATAGACAAGGGGCGCACGGTGGCCTCGCGGCTGTCCCGTTCGGTGCGCGGGCGCATCCACTGGCACTGGGCCGATGTGAACGCCCTCGAAGCCGCCGGACTCACCGGGCCGTACGAATTGGTGCTGCTGGCCTTCGTGCACCTGCCCGCGGACCGGCGTCGCGTCCTGCTGCTGCGGGCGGCCGAGATGCTCTCGCCCGGCGGCACCCTGCTGGTACTGGGCAATGACAGCCTCAACCTGACCGAGGGCTATGGCGGCGAACAGAATCCGGAGTTGTTGTTCACCCCGAACGATGTGGTCGCCGACCTCGGACCGGCCGGCGACGACCTGCGTATTCGGGTGGCCGACCGCATTGCGCGCCCCACCGAGGAGCGGGACGCCATCGATGCGCTGGTGGTAGCCACCAAACCCGTTCCGCTGGAGGAAGGTCCGGAGCTTGCGGGTCTTGAAGGCGCTGAACCCTCGGAAGGCCCGACATAGCGGGGTGTGGATCCCGGCCAAAGCATGCCGGGATGACGGGACTGTGACGGGATGACGAGGACCGGGACGCGTGGCGGGGATGACAATTGCGGGGACCAATGCCGGGCAGACTTCGAAGGTCAGTCCGTTGACCAGCGTGGCAGCCAGGCCGTCACGGTGGCGGCGATTTCCTCGAAGCCCGATCGGTATGAATGCGCCTGGCCGGGAATCACTTTCACCTCGGTGGCATCGGCGGAGTCCGGAATCCCGAACGGGTCGCGGGCGCCATTGACCACCACGACCGGGATATCGCCGACCGCGAGCAGTTCGTCGCGGCGGGACTTCTCCGGCTTGCCGGGTGGGTGCAGTGGGAATGACAGTGCGACAACACCTCTCGCCTTGGCCGTGCGCGCGGTGCGGCAGGCGACGCGGGCGCCATTGCTGCGGCCACCCTGGATCAGCGGTACAGTGCGGAACTTCTTGCGCAGGGCCGCAATGATTTCCAGCCAGGCGCTGTCCTGCGGCTCGGCCTTGCCGGGGGCGCGACGGCCCGCCACCCGGTAGGGCTGGGTCACCAGCACCACCGCCCCGCCCAGCTCCAGGGCCGAATCGCGTACGGCCAGCAAATCTTTCGCGTCGACGCCGCCACCCGAGCCATGCGTCAGCACCAGCAGGAAGGCGGGGGGCTTGCGCTTCGGCCGCGCGATATCCACCTCGGCGGGCCCGGCACTCGTCTCGATGCGCACACCACACGCTAACCACCGGATCGCCGCGGACTCGCGCGGCACACCGATCCGGATCGAGGTGCAGGGAAGCTTCCTGATGATCGCGCGCGACGGCCGGAACCGAGATCACCACCGTCCCAGACCATGCCTGCCGAGCTTTCGATTTTCCGCGCTTATCGCACTCTCCAGCACGCTGTCGAGCTCACCGTCCGGGACAGCGAAACCGTGAGGGAGCTGCGGTTACGGGATCGCCCCCGGCACCGGGGGTATCCGCCCACTGAGCGGCGCGGGTGCCGTTCATCACATTGGCCGCGATCGTCTTGGCGAGCCCCTTACCGGTGGGTAACATGGCGCTTAAGTTACCCGTCAGTAGCGCAGTTTTACAGTGTCTACTCGGTGGACCAACGGGCGGGAACGGCAACCAACCGAACCGCACCCATCTCAATGGAGAGTGAGTACGACCATGGGTCACTACAAGAGCAACGTCCGCGACCTCGAGTTCAACCTCTTCGAGGTGCTCGGCCTCGGTTCGCTCCTGGACGGCGGCGCCTACGGCGACCTCGACACCGAGACCGCCAAGGAGATGCTGAACGAGGTCCGGCGCCTGGCCGAGGGCCCGCTCGCCGACTCCTTCGAGGACGGCGACCGCAACCCGCCGACCTTCGATCCCGCGACCCACACGGTCACTCTCCCTGAATCCTTCAAGAAGTCCTACCGCGCCCTCGAGGACGGCGGCTGGGCCAAGGTCGGCGTCCGCGAGGAGCTGGGTGGCCTCGGCGCCCCCTCCGCCCTCACCTGGGCGCTCGGCGAAATGATCCTCGGCGCCAACCCCCCAGCCCAGATGTACGCCGCCGGTGCGGGATTCGCGCAGGTCTTCTACAACAACGGCACCGATGAGCAGAAGAAGTGGGCTCAGATCATCGCCGACCGCAACTGGGGCGCCACCATGGTGCTCACCGAGCCGGATGCCGGTTCGGATGTCGGCGCGGGCCGCACCAAGGCCGTCAAGCAGGAAGACGGCACCTGGCACATCGAGGGCGTCAAGCGCTTCATCACCTCGGGCGACTCCGACGACCTGTTCGAGAACATCATGCACCTGGTGCTGGCTCGCCCCGAGGGCGCCGGACCGGGCACCAAGGGCCTGTCGCTGTTCTACGTACCGAAGTTCCACTTCGACTTCGAGACCGAGACCCTCGGCGAGCGCAACGGCGTCTTCGTGACCAATGTCGAGCACAAGATGGGCATCAAGGTTTCGGCCACCTGTGAGGTCACCTTCGGCGGCCACGGCGTGCCCGCCAAGGGCTGGCTGGTCGGCGAGGTGCACAACGGCATCGCGCAGATGTTCGACGTCATCGAGAACGCTCGAATGATGGTGGGCACCAAGGCCATCGCCACCCTGTCGACCGGTTACCTGAACGCGCTGGACTACGCCAAGATCCGCGTCCAGGGCGCCGACCTGACCCAGATGACCGATAAGGCCGCGCCCCGCGTGACCATCACCCACCACCCGGACGTGCGCCGCTCGCTCGCCATGCAGAAGGCGTACGCCGAGGGCCTGCGCGCCATCTACCTCTACACCGCCGCGCACCAGAACGCCGATGTGGCGCAGCTGGTTTCGGGCGCCGACGAGGATGTCGCCTTCCGCGTGAACGATCTGCTGCTGCCGATCGTCAAGGGTGTCGGCTCGGAGCGCGCCTACCAGTACCTGACCGATTCGCTGCAGACCTTCGGCGGCTCCGGCTTCCTGCAGGACTACCCGATCGAGCAGTACATCCGCGACGCCAAGATCGACTCGCTGTACGAGGGCACCACCGCCATCCAGGCGCAGGACTTCTTCTTCCGCAAGATCGCCCGCGACCGCGGCGTGGCCCTGGCCCACGTGGCCGGGCAGGTGCAGAAGTTCATCGAGCGTGAGGGCGGCAACGGTCGCCTCAAGGCCGAGCGCAAGCTGCTCGCCACCGCCCTCGAGGATGTGCAGGGTATGGCCGCCACCCTGACCGGGCACCTGATGGCCGCCCAGCAGGACCCCAAGGAGCTGTACAAGGTCGGCCTGGGCTCGGTCCGCTTCCTGATGGCCGTCGGCGATCTGCTCATCGGCTGGCAGCTGCTGCAGCACGCCGAGGTCGCCATCAAGGCCCTGGACAACGGCTCCACCGAGGCGTTCTACACCGGCAAGATCGCCACCGCGCAGTTCTTCGCACGCAACGTGCTGCCGGAGCTGACCGCCACCCGCGCCATCCTGTCGAACCTGGACAACGACATCATGGAGCTGGACGAGGCCGCGTTCTGAGCTGAGCCCGCGGCTCGATAGCGAAACAAGGTGCGCCCCTGGGAGAAATCCCAGGGGCGCACTGCTGTGTCAGGAGCATCCCTCGTCATCCCGGCATGTTTTGGCCGGGATCCACATTGCCGCGGTGTATCCCGGCCAAGAAGCGCGCCGGGATGACGAGGGAATGTAGCGCGGCAGTGGAGAGTTATCCACAACCATCCCAAGGGTTATCCACCGAATGTGGATAACCCTGTCCGCGTGTGGATCTCACCGTTCACGCCGGATTCACTCGCACTTCACGACCGGGACCGGGTCGTATTTCACCGTGCGGGTATGCCGGTAGATCTCCTTGCCGGTCTTGGCATCTCGGATGATTCGGGTGTCCGAGGTGGTGAAACCCGGTGCGCCGTCGGAGGCGATGCAGTTCTTACCCTTGGGCAGGGTGACGGTATTGGGTTCCGTCGGCTTGGTGCGCTCACCGGCGATGGATTCGACCTCGACGGTCTTGGTACTCCACAGGCGCACCGTCACCTCGGAATCGCCTGCGACGGTTTCGATATAGACGCCGTACGGGGTGTTGTTGCGGAACTTCAGATCGATCGCGCCGTCGAAGACGGTGGCCTCGCGGGCCGCCGGATAGCGGGAGATGTAGTAGCTGTGCTCGGTATGGTCCACATCCTCCATACCGGCGAAGTAGGCGGCGTTGTAGAGCGTGGTGGCGAACTGGCTGATACCGCCGCCGACCGCGGTGCCGGGGCGGCCGTGGTCGATGATGCCGGACTCCACATAGCCCTGTTCGACACCGCGGGTACCGGTGAAGTCGTTGAGCGAGAAGGTATCTCCGGGACGGATCACCGCACCGTCCACCTTGCGCGCCACCGTCCGGATATTCACCCCGGAGGGACCGCTGAAACCGCCGGTGGTGAAGGAGCCGATGGACTGCACGACGCCGAACCGCTCGGCGTCGGCGGTGGTCAGCTTGGGCTGTACCTGTTCGTAGACAACGGCTTTGGATTTATCCTCGGCCGAAACCAGCAGTGCGGGAAGACCTTCCAAGGTCTTGTCCCAGTTGACGGTGTCGCCCACCACGGCGGGCACCACCGTCGCGCGCCCGCTCGCGAGCGCGAAGGTGGCGTCCTTGGGCTCCACCACGGTGGCCTTCAGCTGCGGTTCCAGCGCCGCGATCAGCGCCCCGCGGTTGTACGAGAGCTCCAGTCCGCCTTGACCATTCGGCTGGAAGGAGAGCGCGCCGGCGAGCTGCCCGGGATCCAGGACGGCATTACCGCCCTTACCGGTGAAGGTGACCGGCACCCGCACCGCGGGCTGTGCGATCTCGCGCAGGGCTTTGTCCACCGCCTCGGCGCGCACCCGGGCCTGGGTCTCGACGGCGGGCAGCTCCAGCACCGAACCGTCGGCCCAGTGTTCGGTGAGGGCGGTGCGGGCGGCGGGCACATCGAGTACCCGGCCGGGCACCGGTCGCACCGGCACCGGTCTACCCTGCTCGAAGACGACCCCGCCCTCGACGGGCTGGCGGTCGTGCGTGCGCAGGGCGTCGAGCTGTTCGGTCATGGCGGCGTCGTCGACGAAGACGGCGGGCTCCACGTCGCGGGTACCGAAGAGTGACCACACCCGGGTGAACGGATTCAACGGCTGATCGCCGATACGGTTCCAGGTGCCGTCCCAATCCACCGAAAGCCCGGCATCGCTCGGCACCAGATCGGTGCGGACATCGCCGATACCGACCGTGAGTGGTTGGGCTACCCGCTGATTCAGCTCGAGCTCCAGCCGGGTCTGCGCCTGGGCGTGGGACAGCCCGCCGATATCGATGCCCGCTACCTGCACACCACGTGGGGCTTGTCCGGAGGACAGCGACCAGTCGATCGCGAGAGCCAGGCCGCCGGCGGCCATCAGCACACCCGCCGCGATCCCGGCCCGCCGGGCCGTGGTCGAGTTCAGGAACTGCCGTCCGGGGGCCGGTGGTTCGGCCGGGGTCTGCTGCGCACGCGCATGTCGCCCGGGACTTCCGCTGGTCACGAACCATCCTCCCAAATGGTTGAATGCCGACCCGCACCCGCGAGTCCATCGCCCACCATAGTGGGCGGCTCCGGCAGCAGAGGTTCTCCGAGCTCGCAGCAACTCGTACGCAACCTGCGGGCCGGACAGAAAGAGAGCTCCGTGCGGTTGCCGGGTCGGGGGTCTGGCAACAGCACGGAGCCACCCCGTCTATCGACACCCGTTCGGTGGCGTTACACGCCACGCCCGGGAGACCGGAAAAATCTTCGGGCGCGTACAACTGGGACAATTGAGGCGATCGCGCGGGAACAGTCACGCAGCACCCCGGGGCCGCCCGTGGGTTCGGGACGACTCGAGGAGATGCCATGCAGCTCGGAATGATCGGATTGGGCCGGATGGGCGCCAATATCGTGCGCCGCATCGTCAGGGACGGGCATACCGCCGTCGGCTTCGAACTGCACAGCCCGCATATCGACGAACTCGACGCCGAACTCGGCGACAGCTTCGCCGGCACCACCGATCTGCCCAAGTTCATCGGCATGCTCGATACCCCGCGCGTGGTGTGGGTGATGATTCCGGCGGGCGCGACCGGCGCGATCATCGATCAACTCGCGGACCTGCTCGAACCCGGCGATATCATCATCGACGGCGGCAACAGCCGGTACCACGAGGACATCCAGCGATCGAAAGCCTTGCAGCCCAAAGGCATCCACTACCTCGACATCGGAACATCCGGTGGCGTATTCGGTTTGGAGCGCGGCTTCTGCCTGATGATCGGCGGTGAGGACGCGCAGGTCAGCCATATCGAGCCGCTGCTGAAATCCATCGCACCCGGTGTCGATGCCGCCCCGCGCACACCAGGCCGCACCGGCACCCCCTCCACCGCCGAACAGGGCTATCTGCACTGCGGCCCGGCCGGTGCCGGGCACTTCGTGAAGATGGTGCACAACGGCATCGAATACGGCGCCATGGCAGCGTATTCCGAGGGGATGAACATCCTGCACAAGGCCAATGTCGGCAACGCTCAGGACACCGAGCACTCGGCCGAGGTCACCCCACTCGAGAACCCCGAGTTCTACCGCTACGACATCGATATCCCCGAGGTCACCGAGGTATGGCGGCGCGGTTCGGTGGTCGCCTCCTGGCTGCTGGACCTCACCGCGGCCGCCCTCTACGCCGATCCGAATCTGGACTCCTTCGGCGGCAATGTCTCGGACTCCGGTGAGGGCCGCTGGACCCTGGACGCCGCCATCGACGAGGGTGTGCCCGCACCCGTACTCGCCGCATCGTTGTTCCAGCGCTTCGCCTCTCGCGGCGAATCGCTCTACGCGGACAAGGTGCTCTCGGCCATGCGCCAGGCCTTCGGCGGCCACCATGAGCTACCGAAGTAGCGGCGCGGCGGCGGGTGTGTAAGTGGGCTGGGCGAGCGGGGACCGCTACCGTCGGACCCATGCGCCTAGTTCCGGGGATCGTGCTGGCAATGTCCGCCGTTGTGCTGACCGCGTGTTCGGGTAGCGGCGGCACCAACGAATCGGCACCGAGCAGCACCGAGACCACTCCGAGCAGTACCGTTCCGCCGACAACGACTCCGGGGCAACAGGATTGCGCGGCCGGATATCTGTCGCAGTTCACCCTGCGGCAGAAGCTGGCGCAGTTGCTCACCGTCGGCGTGACCGGGGAGGCCGATGCCGAGAATGTGGTGAAGACCGAGCAGATCGGCGGCATCTTCGTCGGCAGCTGGACCGATAAGGCGATGCTCGCCCAGCATCAGATCGACAAGGTGCAGTCCGCCTCGCGCACCCCGCTCATGGTCACCATCGACGAAGAGGGCGGCCGGGTTTCGCGAGCGAAGGACCTGATCGGGGTCGCGCCCTCGGCGCGCGCGACCGTCGGCCAGATGAGCGCGGACGAGTTCTACACCTTCAGCCTGGATCGTTCGAAGAAGTTGAAGGCGTTGGGCGTCACCGTGGATTTCGCGCCGGATGTGGATGTGAGCAGCCAGCCCGATGATTCGGTGATCGGCGACCGCTCCTTCTCCGATGATCCGGAGGTGGTGACGCAGTACGCCGATGCCTATATCCGCGCCGCGCACGATGCCGGTCTCGGCACCGTCATGAAGCATTTTCCGGGCCACGGTTCGGGTTCGGGCGATTCGCACACCGGTGCGGTGAAGACCCCGCCGCTGGATCAGTTGCAGACCTCGGATCTGGTGCCGTATCGCAAGCTGATCGACTCCGGTTCGGCGGTTATGGTCGGACATCTGGATGTGCCCGGGCTGACCGAGCCGGGCAAACCCGCCAGCATCAGCAAGGAGGCCATGGCCCTGTTGCGCAATGGCACGGGCTATGACGCGGCGCCGTTCGACGGTGTGATCTTCACCGATGATCTGGGGGGTATGGCCGCCATCACCGCGCGTATGAGCATCGAGGACGCGGTGGAAGCCGCCCTGGTCGCGGGGGCCGACAATGCCCTGTGGATCACCACCGACGCGGTGCCGCAGGTGCTGGATCGCCTGGTGCAGGCGGTGCGAGCCGGCCGCCTACCGGGAAGCCAGGTGGATGCCTCGGTACTTCGGATGGCAAAGTACAAGGGCACCGCTCCACACTGCTGACGCCTGATGGCGAATCACCGGCAATTCGCACTCGCGGAACTTACCTTGGAGTAAGATAGGGGCTTCGATATGTCCTAGGAGATGTGGATGGCAGGCGGAACGAAACGACTTCCCCGCGCGGTGCGCGAGCAGCAGATGCTCGACGCCGCGGTGGAGGTCTTCTCGCGCAAGGGTTATCACGACACCTCCATGGATGCCATCGCCGCCGAGGCGAAGATCTCCAAACCCATGCTCTACCTGTACTACGGCTCCAAGGACGAACTGTTCCGCGCCTGCATCCACCGCGAGAGCATGCGCTTCATCGAAGCCGTCGCGGTGGCGGGCAATCCCAAGCTCACCCCGCACGAACAGCTGCGGGCGGGCCTGGAAGCGTTCCTGTCCTACGTGGACCAGAACCGGCTGTCCTGGCAGGTGCTGTATCGGCAGGCACTCGGCCAGCAACCCTTCGCCTCGGAGATCTCCAACAGCCGGGACCGGGTCATCGAGCTCACCGCGAAACTGCTCGAATCCAGCGCCAAATACGCCGAACCCGGCACCAATTTCGAGGTGGTGTCGGTGGCGGTGATCGGCGCGGGCGAGGCCATCGCCGATCGGGTCGCCAGCGGCACCGTCGATATGGCCGAGGCGGTGGACCTGCTCGACAACCTCGCCTGGCGTGGTTTGTCCGGTAAGAAGAAGGAAGCCGAACCCGCCTGACGGGACGAATTTCCCGCAGCGCTTGCCAGTCCCGTTAACGCCTGCCACAGTCGCTCGGATTGTGTTGTTGGACGGCCGGTGCGCTCCGGCCGGGGAAACGGGGACTCGCATTGTTCGGAATGCTCAAGCCGTGTGCGCATAACGCCGCCAAGTACGGCATGGAGGCGACCTCCTGGCAAACCCAGCTGTGCGGGCTCTGCCTCGGTCTGCGGGACGGGCACGGGCAGCTCGCGCGGGCCGCCACCAATACCGATGCCATCGTGCTCGGCGTACTCACCGAGGCGCAGCAGACGCTCACCCTCGAGCGCACCGACGCCGGACCCTGCCCGCTGCGCGGTATGCGCAAGGCGAGTGTCGCTCCCGCGGACTCCCCCGGCGTACAGCTGGCCGCCACCGCCGCACTGCTGTTGGGCGCGGCCAAGATTCGCGATCACATCGACGACGGCGACACCCGCCGCCTGAGCAAGCGGCCCATGGCGCACGTCGCCGACCGCTGGCACAAGCGGGCGCGCGTGGCCGCCGAGCCCATCGGCCTGGATATCGAACCCCTCATCACCGCGATCGAATCGCAAGTGGCGCTGGAGGAATCCGGTGCGACACTGGCCGAGCTGACCGCTCCGACCCAGCTGTGCGCCGCGGAATTGTTCGCGCACACCGCGATCCTGGCCGGACGCCCCGAAAACACCGATGCGCTACGGGAAGCGGGCTGGCATTTCGGCCGCATCGCCCATCTCGCGGACGCCATCGAAGACATCGACGAAGATCGCGAGGCGGGCCGCTTCAATCCCCTGACCGCCACCGGTACCAGCACCGCCGACGCGCACGCCCTACTGCGCGAATCGAATTCGCTGCTCAAAGCCGCACTGGTGCGGGTGGGCCTGGATCGCACGGCATCCGTCCGCTGGATGCTGCTGGACCCGCTGCACGGCGTCGTCCGCAAACTCGGCCGCGCCGCCGGAACCGTGCACGCCTGCGCCACGCACGCCTGCGGCGCCACTCGGCACAGCGCCGAAACCGTCATCCCCGCAGCAGAACTCCGTCAGCCCGGCATGTTCTCGGCCGGGATCCATACGACGGCTGTGGATCCCGGCCGAAAGCACGCCGGGATGACGGGGGATTACTCCGCAGCGATAAGTGGCTTGCCGCACGCGGTGTTCGGCACCGAGCCGCCGCGGACCCCCGTCCGCCGTCCCGGGTTCTGGGAGGGCATCGGAATCGGGCTTACGCAGTACTGCACCGGATACGCGTGCTGCTCCGAACACACCCGGCCGTGCACGGGTGAACGCAGGGAGTCCTGGCTGAAGCGGGATTGCTGCGACTGTGGCGACTGCTGCGACTGCGGCGACTGCTGTAGCGGCTGCGACTGCTGCGATTGCGACTGCTGCGGCTGCGATTGCAGCTGCTGAGCGCCGAAAACGTAAAAGCCGCACACCGATTCCCCTACCGGATGTCGAAACCCCTGCGTGGCGACATACGGTGGTGAAGCGGTGCGCGGCTCTCGCCCCGCCCCGATGGGGCCGATCGCTATCGGCGGCCCGACCCTACCTGTGGTAGGCGGCCGCCGCGATGGTTCGAGAACCATCGCCGCTGCGCGACCCCAAGTCTGCTGTGAAACTGTCTCCAACTTGCCATACCGGGTGCGCCGGAATGGCTTCGGTGTGCCACCGCCACCGGGGGGACGATGGCGGTCCGAATCAGCGGAGGGTGGCGGTGAGGTGCGGGTAGCCCTTCTTGGGGTTCTTCAGGGCGAGATCCCAACCGCCCGCGACCTTGTCGGCGTAGACGTTGACCGTCGACGGCAACAGGATCGGCTTCCCGAATTTGACCGCGTACGTGGTCTTCTCGGGAATGCGGCCCTCGAGGTTGGCGAGAATGTTCGCGGCCGACCACATTCCGTGCGCGATCGGCTTCGGGAACCCGAAAGCCTTGGCGCCCAATGCGGAGGTGTGGATCGGATTGTGATCACCGGAGGCCGCGGCGTACCGGTTGATCATCTTCTGATCCACCCGCAGCGTGCGCAGCGGCGGCGGCGGAACCTCGTCCGGCTTCGGCTCGGGCTTGGGTCCACCCGAGAGCGAGGTGCGCTGCTGATGCAGGAAGGTGGTGACCTGCCGCCACACCAGTTCCCGGCCCACGCTCACCTCGGTGATGGCGTCCACGAGCAGGCCCTTGGGGTGCTCGCGCAGGTTCTCGATATGAGTCTCGAAATCGAGGGGTTCGGCGACCGAGATCTCCCGGGTCCGCTCGATCACGTTCTCCGCGTGCACCGCGCCGACCGCCACGAACGGGAAGTCGCGGGCGACGACCAGCTGCATGGCGAGCGGGAAGCTGAGCACGAACGGGTAGGTCAGCGGCAGCGCGTCACCGAAGCGCTGTCCGGTGGCGTGGCAGTAGGCGGCCAGGTGATCCGGGTCGACCTTGAAGCCCTCCAGCCGCACGACGCGGTCCGGCAGCTTCGACGGACGGTTCGAGAGGCCGGGCACCGGCACCGCACCGAGCGCGGCCTTGACGAACAGGCTGGAGTTCTTCGGCACCTCGCCGAGCGTGATGGTCTGGCTCATCATGCTCCGATCAGGCTCTGGCCACAGACGCGAACGATATTGCCGGACACCGCGTTCGACGCCGGCGAGGCGAAGTAGGCGATGGTCTCGGCGACGTCGACGGTCTGACCGCCCTGCAGCAGCGAGCTCATCAGGCGACCGGCCTCACGGGTGGTCAGCGGGATGGCGGCGGTCATGGCGGTCTCGATGAAGCCCGGCGCGACGGCATTGATGGTGATGCCCTTTTCGGCCAGCTTCGGCGCCTCGGCGTTCACCATGCCGATGACACCGGCCTTGGAGGCGCCGTAGTTGGTCTGGCCGCGGTTGCCCGCGATACCGGCGATGGAGGAGACGTCGATGACGCGGCCACCGGACTTGAGCGCACCCGCGGCGACCAGGCCCTCGGTAATGCGGTGCGGCGCGGCGAGATTCACGTTGATGACCGAGTTCCAGCGGCCCTCGTCCATATTCGCGAGCAGCTTGTCGCGGGTGATACCGGCGTTGTGCACGACGATGTCGATACCGCCGAAGCGCTTGGTGGCGAACTCGGCCAGCTTCTCGGCGGCGTCGGGAGCGGTGACGTCCAGCGCGAGGGCGGTCGCGCCGACCTTGTTGGCGGTCTCGGAGAGCGCCTCGCCGGCGGCCGGGATATCGGCGACGATCACGGTGGCACCGTCGCGAGCGAACACCTCCGCGATGGTCGCGCCGATGCCGCGCGCGGCGCCGGTGACCACGGCGACCTTGCCCGCGAGGGGCTTGTCCCAGCTGGCCGGGGCGGTGGAGTCGTCCTTGCCGACGCGGAACACCTGGCCGTCGACGAAGGCCGACTTGCCCGAAAGGATGAAGCGCAGCGTGGATTCCAGGCCGGTGGCGGTGGCGGCGGCCTCGGGGTGCAGGTACACCAGGTTGCCGGTGGCGCCGCGCAGCAGCTCCTTGGCGACCGAGCGGCTGAAGCCCTCGAGCGCGCGCTGGGCGATCTGCTCGTCGACGCTCGCGGTCAGCTCGGGGGTGGTGCCGATGACCAGCACGCGACCGGACGCGGCGAGGCTGCGCATGGCGGGCTGGAAGAAGTCGAACAGCTGCTGCAGCTCTTCGATGGTGCGAATGCCCGTGGCGTCGAAGACCAGCGCGCCGAGCTTGGTGCCCGGGGTGACCGAATCGGCGAAGGTGTAGTCCGACAGCAGGTTTCGGGCAGCGTCGGCGACCCGGCCCTTACCGCCGATCAGTACCGGACCCGGGAGGGCCGGCTGGCCGGCGACATAGCGGCGCAGGTTCTCCGGCTGCGGCAGACCCAGTTTGCTCGCCAGGAACGCGCCGGGAGCAGAGTGGATGAAAGATCCGTACAGGTTGGGAGCGCCCTTGCTCTTGCTGGCTGCCACTGTTCCTACCTTCTCTTGTCTAGGCCCCGGGGGCGATGTCGCGCACAAACGCGGGGTACGGTGTCGACAAATGAACTTACTCCAGAGTAAGTTTAATGTAAACCGACCAGCGCCGGTCCCCCGGATCGTGCGAGTACGGAAATCCACCCGACGAGACACTGGAGACTCGAGTGACCACCAAAGCCCGTTCGGCGAAGCCCGCGGCCAAGACCGCAAAGCAGGCCAAGCCTGTCGCAATCCTCGGCGGCAACCGGATTCCGTTCGCCCGCTCCGACGGCAAGTACGCGCACGCCTCCAACCAGGACATGTTCACCGCCGCGCTGAACGGTCTGGTCAGCCGCTTCGGGCTGCAGGGCGAGCGCCTGGGCATGGTCGTCGGCGGCGCGGTCCTCAAGCGCGTCGGCGAGCACGGCATGATCCGCGAGAGCGTGCTCGGCTCCACCCTGTCCCCCTACACCCCGGCGCATGATCTGCAGCTCGCCTGCGGCACCGGCCTGCAGGCCATTCAGACCGTGGCCGACGGCATCGCGCTGGGCCGCTTCGAAGCAGGTATCGGCGGCGGCACCGACACCACCTCGGACGCGCCGATCGGCGTCAGCGAGAGCATGCGCGAGTGGATGCTCGACGCCAACCGCGCCAAGAACAACAAGGACTACGCCAAGCTGGTCGGCCGCCTGCGCCCGTCCATGGTCGGCATCGAGATCCCGCGCAATGCCGAACCGCGCACCGGACTCTCGATGGGTGAGCACGCCGCCATCACCGCCAAGGAATTCGGCATCGCCCGCGAGGCGCAGGACGAGCTGGCCTACCTGTCGCACCGGAATATGGCCGCCGCGTACGACCGCGGCTTCTTCGACGATCTGGTGACCCCGTTCCTCGGGCTGACCCGCGATGACAACCTGCGTCCGGGCTCGACCATCGAGAAGCTGTCGACGCTCAAGCCGGTCTTCGGCGTCAAGGCGGGCGACGCCACCATGACCGCGGGCAACTCGACCCCGCTCACCGACGGCGCCTCCACCGTGCTGCTGTCGAGCGATGAGTGGGCCGCCGCGCACAACCTGTCGCCGCTGGCCTACCTGGTCGACTCCGAGGTCGCCGCCGTCGACTACATCCACGGACCGGATGGGCTGCTCATGGCCCCGACCTACGCGGTGCCGCGCATGCTGGCCCGAAATGGCCTGACACTGCAGGACTTCGACTTCTACGAGATCCACGAGGCCTTCGCCTCGGTGGTGCTCGCCACCCTGCAGGGCTGGGAATCGGACCAGTACTGCAAGGAGCGCCTGGGCCTGGACGGCGCGCTGGGCTCCATCGACCGCGGCAAGCTGAATGTGAACGGCTCCTCGCTGGCGGCGGGCCACCCGTTCGCCGCGACCGGCGGCCGCATCATCGCCTCCACCGCGAAGATGCTGGCGGAGAACGGCGGCGGGCGCGCGCTCGTCTCCATCTGCGCCGCGGGCGGCCAGGGCGTCGTCGCGATCGTCGAGCGCTAAACACCGGTAGTTCGAAGCGGTGCCCGGCTCATCCGAGCCGGGCACCGCCTTTCGTCTGATCGGGCGCGCCCCACCCCGGCATCCCGGCTTGCTTTCGGCCGGAATCCACCTTCGTCAAGGGAGCAGATGGTGGGTTCTGATGGCCAGGTCGGAGATTCGGGTCGACGGGTAACCGGTCACCGCGCTGTGCAGGGTGTTCTCCAGGGGGTCCGTCCAGTGGGCGGGGATATGCGCGGCTCCGGTGAGGATGCCCGCGATGGATCCGGCGGTGGCGGCATTGGTGTTCACATCCCAGCCGGAGCGCACGACCAGCTGTACCGTCTCGGTGAAATCGCCTTCGCCCCACAGTAAGCCGGCGGCGACCAAGCAGGCATTGCCGACGGCGTGCAGGCGGTTGTACCGCGCATGCCGGGTGTGGATACCGGTGACGGCATGCTGCCAGGCCAGATTGTGCGCGTGATCGTCGACCACCTCCGAGAGCGCCACCGCCAGCCGGGAATTCGCGGGGATCACGGTGTGCGCGCGGGCCAGCGCCTCCGGTGGACGTTCGGCGGTGAAGGCCGCCGCCACCAATGCGGCGGCCCATCTCGCCGCCCATAAACCATTGCCGGTGTGTGAGATAGCGGCGTCCCGGGCCGCCAGTTCGGCGGCGCGGGCCGGGTTACCCGGATTGGTGTAGCCGTAGATATCCGCGCGGACCAGCGCACCGCGCCACTCCCGGTAGGGATTTCGGTAACTGGCGGTATCCGGTGGCAGGAATCCGTCGATGAGATTGCGATAGGCGACCCGCTCGGCGGTGGAGGTGCGCAGGAAGGGCAGGCGCTCCAACCAGAGGGCGGCGACATCATCGGCGATGAAATGGGTACCGTACTGCTCCAGCAGATGCAGACCCAGAATGGTGTAGTCCAGGTTTTCGTCACGGGGACAACCGATTACACCGGTATCGTGCGGTCCGGCGAGTGCACAGCCCGCACATCGGCCCAGCCAGCCGCCGTGAATCCGGTCGTACAGTTCAGCACGGGAATAGTCGGCGGGGGTCGGATATGCGGGCGAATCACGGGCTACGCCAATGATATTCGGATCCCCGCCGGTATCGATCCATTCGAAGTACGGCCACTCCGGTACGCGGGCGGCCGATTCGACGCGATCCAATAGTCGCCAGCAGGCCGCGTCCATGGGCCGGTCCGCCAGCGATAATTCGTTCACGTCCTCGGCGAAATCCGCCACCGCATAACCGGATTCACCTCGTTGACACCATTCGTAGTAGAGCAGGGCCCGAGGATCGGCTTCGTGATGGCCGAAGACGGCCGCTTCGATCGAGGACACGGCTCACAGCACCGCGATGGTGGCGTCGAGCACTTCGGACAGCAGGGGTAGCGATTCGTCGCGATGCGGTGCGCGCGCCCACCACCTGCCCTCATGGGTGTGCCGCCCGAATCCGGTGGGCAGGATGACATTACTTCGATGCGGGCCGATGTCCACGCTGTTGCGCTCCAAGCGTTCGAGGCATTCGTCGGAGGGATACCCGTCGAACATCGCCAGGAATGTACGCCGCGGCGGGCGTTCGCGCACCAGCACGGGGCCGGGCACACCGCGTACCGTCAGTTCGCCGAGTATCAACGCGCCCAACGGTTCCGGGGTATTCAAGGCGGCAATGGTGTCGACCAGGGGTAGCACCACGAAGCCGGGGGTGGTGACATGCACATGCGGCAGGCCGAACAGGGAGCGGTACACACTCGCCCATTCCTGCGGGGTAGTCAGCTCGTCCAACCGCACAATCCACCCCTCGTCCGGGCTCTGCTGCAATGACGACGATGTCGGGAGCCGGCATATGAATCGATGCCGACACGTCGGTGGAAACCGACACATGTCAGTGAAAACCGGAGCCGCGTATCCCACCACTGATTTGGGTGAATCGTTCGCAAACTGTGGACAACCCGCGACGGACAGGCGTCGGCAAGTCCGCTTACACCACACTTCCCGGGGTAATCTCACGGTAGAGACATGCGTTCCCATCAGGAGGTTCGTCATGCCGTGCGATTTGATGCTCATCGCGTACGACGGGTCCGAGAATGCGCGCCGCGCCGTCGAATACGCCGGACGGTTCCTGGCCGCGAACAGAGCCGTGGTCCTCACCGCCTGGGAACCCATGGCGCGCCAGGCCGCTCGACTCTCCGGACTCTCGGGAGTCATGCAGCCGGAGTGGACGCCCGACGACGAGATCGAGGACATCGCGTACGTCGACGCGAAAACCATCAACTCCGAGGGCGTACGACTGGCCAAGCTCGCCGGGCTCAATGCCGAGGCGCGCACCGTCGAATGCACCACCACCATCTGGAACGCCATTGTCGAGGTGGCCGACGAGCTGGATGTGGACATCATTGTGGCGGGCACCCGCGGCGCCACCGGAATTCGCGCGCTGATGCACTCCAGCGTCGCGGACGCGGTACTCAAACACTGCCATCGCCCGGTGCTGATGGTGCCGCCCGGACGTGAGCCCGCCCCGAAGCACTGACCGCCAGCACCCCGCCGAGCTGCGCTGATGCGATGGAAATCGCAGCGCCACACCGGCTCCGGAGCGCCCTCGGCGCGGATGTGATCGGTGCGACAGAGATATCGGTCGCTCTACCGATTTCGACACCCGGATCGCGGACTATGGTCGGGAGACCATGGACGGATTTCTGCTCGCGACACCCAATGGCGTGGTGCGCACCACCGGCACCCGTATCGCCTTCGATGCGGCCGCCGCCGCATTGTCGGCGCTGCGCGCCGGGGACACCGACCTGATCGTCGGGGCACTGCCGTTCGATCCGCGCCGACCGGCCGCCCTCTGCGCACCCGAACGGGCCCTGCGCACCGCCGGACCGTGGCGACCCGCCGCCCTGCCCGAACTGCCGCGAGTGCGAGTCGTCTCCGAAATGCCCAGTGCCGCAGAGCATGTGGCGCGGGTGACGAAACTGGTCGAACAACTCTCCGATCCCGAGCAGCCGCTGCGCAAAGTGGTGGCGGCGCGCTCACTCCTCGCCGAAGCCGAAACGCCCTTGGAACCGGAGGTGGTGGCCGCGCACCTGGTCACCCGGCATCCGCGCGCCAATGTGTACGCCGTCGACCTCACCCCCGCCGGGCGGCCCGGGGAGACCCTGCTGGGCGCGACACCCGAAGTCCTGGTCGCCCGGCACGGGCGCAAGGTCACCCTGCGCCCGCTCGCCGGAACCCTCCCCCGGCTCGCGGATCCGGACGCCGATGCGGCGCAGGCGCGGGAACTGCTGTCCAGCAGTAAGAATCGCGAAGAACACGCCTATGTCGTGGAGTGGATTCGCGAGCAGCTCACACCCGTCTGCAGTGAGCTCACTATTCCGGACGGCCCCGAACTGCTGCACACCCCCGAGGTCTGGCATCTGGCCACACCCATCACCGCCGAACTGCGTGACCCCGCCATGACCGCCCTCGATCTGGCCGTACTACTGCACCCGACACCCGCCATCTGCGGCACCCCGACCACCCTGGCACTGGACGCCATCTGCGATCTGGAAGGCGACCGCGGTTTCTACAGCGGCGCGGTCGGCTGGTGCGATGCCCACGGTGACGGCGAATGGGTGGTCGCCATCCGATGCGCCGAACTCTCCGCCGACGGCCGCTCACTGCGCGCCTTCGGCGGCGGCGGCATCGTCGCGGCCTCCGATCCACAGACCGAACTGGTCGAAACCACCGCCAAACTGCGCACTTTCCTCGGCAGCCTGCAATGCACCGTGCCCGAATAACCCCAATGCCGCGCAGTTAGGCCGACCTGTCTGCGGTCAACTCGGGTGTTTTCGCAGGTTGATGGTGATGGTGACGGTGGGATAATTGGTGCGGTCGATGGCGCCTTTGGCGCGGTGTTTGGAGATCGCTCGCTTGACGACGCGGGGGCTTTGGCGTGGTCGGCGTGCGGGCAGGAGGTCGGCCAAGACCGTGCGGCCGATCCGTCCGACCAGGTCGACGGCGGTGTCGGCGATGACCGCGGCGGCAGCCACGACCTGGTCGCGGGCGGTATTGAGTGCAATGGAGAAGCTGGCTTGCAGGGGTATGGCCTGCGGGTGTGTGGCGTCGGCGATGGCGATGCGCAGCGCTTGGTAAGTGCTCAGCAGGGCATAGACCTCCTGGTCGATCCCGGCGGGTGTGCGGGCGCGCAGTACCCGGCCGCCGAGCATGGTCGATTTCAGTTCCGCGTAGGTGGTTTCGATCTCCCAGCGCTGGTGATAGAGCCGCACCAGCTCCATCGCCGGGTAGCGGTGATGGTCGGTCAAGGTGGTGAGCAACCGGTAGCGTTCGCGGCGGGGTGGTCCGCCTTTCGGGGTGAGCGCGATGTCGGCGTCGATTACCCGCAGAACTACCGGACCCTTCACCGCGAGCCACGACCCGTCGGGCAGCCGCTCGATCAACGGCATCACACGGTTGGTCTTGTCACGGATCAGCAGGTCGGCTTTGGTTTGCGCGATCTGTCCGATCAGCGCGGCGCTGGCGAAGTTGCGGTCCGCCAGCAACAACATCCCCTCGTGCAGGCATCGGAAAAGCTTTGGGGCATAGGCGATCTCGGAGACACCCGAGGTGCCGAACACGACGTCGATGACGGTGCGGGTGCCACACGCCACCACCGCGAGCAGTCGCAGCATCGGATACCCCGAGTCGCCGTTGCCGCCGCCCTGACGGGCGAAGGTACCCGCGTTGGCGGCGGAGTCGGACACGAACATGGTGGTGCCGTCGACCGCACAGACCAACAGGCCGCGCCATCGGGCCGCGCCGGCAGCGGGACCGGCGAGCAGCCCGAACAACTCCCGCAACGGTGCGGCACCGACTCGGCGGCGGGCCTGGGCCAAGGCCGAGGAACCGGGGCGGGCCACGAGGATTTCGTCCAGGCCCGCGACCATCCGGGCCCATACCTGGGTGTAGCCGAGCTCGGTGAACAACGCCCCGGCCAACAGCAGATACACCACCACCCGCGAGGGTAGATCCCGCACCCGCCTCTGTCTCGCTCGCCCCGATTCCACTGCGGCGTCGACCATTTCGAATGGCACGATCTGGGTCAACTCCCCCAGATGACCCGGCGCGAACACCCCCGCCGCTACCACCGACACATGTTTGATGACAGACTGAACAGACAGCGGAACTCCCGGTGGACGGTTTGTCTTGGAGGACAAAACCTCTCTACCAGTAGTTCCGCTGTCTCGTTTCACAACATGTCAAGTCCCGCAACGACACTCGCTTGACAGGCATCCCCAACCGCTAACTGCGCGGCATTGCGAATAACCCCGAAAAACAAACACGCCAAAAACCGCCGCCATCTCACTTCCGAACTGAGCGAAACCACCGCCAAACTGCGCACCCTCCCCACCAGCCCACAACCCCCCGCGCCCGAACAACCCCGAAAACAAACACGCCAAGGGCTGCGGCCGTCTCGGTTCTGGACTGAGTGGAGCGGAGGAGCGAAGCGGGGGAGCGGAGCGGGGGAGCGGAGCGAGGGAAGAACCGAGACTCCAGGGCCGCAGCCCCCGCCCGGAGCGAAGCGGAGGGCAAATAGATACGGTAGGTTTGCTCGAGTTGTACGCATGCGTCGATGTATGGGAGTCCGCGATGAAGTTTGCCGTTCCTGGTGTAGCGAGCGCTGCCGGCGGAGCCTTGGTCGGGCTGGCCGCAGTCCTGGTGATCACGATGGCGGCCTCGCAGGACAAGCGCCCCGACATCGACCGGAGCGGCGACGCCGGCTCGTCGCTGCTCAATAACGTTGAGTACGGCGCGCGCTGACCGGCTGACCTCCGATACCACCGCCGCGACCGGCTCGATCGGAGACCGGTCGCCGAATACCGCACCGCTGGGCCGCCGCTGGCTGCTCGGCAGTGTGCTCGCCGCCTTCCTGCTGACCTTTTTGCAGGCACCGGGCCGCACCGTCGCGGACACCAAATACGATCTGGCGCAGAATCCGCTCGGCTTCCTCGAGCGCGCCAGCCACCTGTGGAGCAGTCAGGCCCCGATGGGGCAGGTGCAGAACCAGGCGTACGGATACTTCTTCCCGCACGGGGCCTTCTTCTCGCTCGGTCACATTCTCGGCCTGCCCGCCTGGGTCACCCAGCGCATCTGGTGGGCGCTACTGCTGCTCGCCGGATTCTGGGGGATCATCCGGCTCTGTGAAACGCTCGGCATAGGCAGTCGCGGATCCCGGATCATCGCGGCGGTCGCCTTCGCACTCTCCCCGCGCGTACTCACCACCCTCGGCTCGATCTCGTCCGAGACGCTGCCCATGATGCTCGCGCCGTGGGTACTGCTCGCGCCCGCCGCGCTCGGGGTGGCGCTGCGCGGGACGGACGCGGCCGACTCGCACGCCGCCGAATCGGTCGCGACCGAGCGCAGCCGCGTGGCGAACTGGTTCGCTCCCAATGGCAAGGGGGCTCGGCGTGGGGCGGCCACCCCCGCCGGAAGCGCAATGGCGTTGGCGCTCATGGGTTCTGTGAACGCGGTCGCCACCGCGGCCGCATTCCTGCCCGCCGCGCTGTGGTGGCTGTCGTATCGGCCGAACAAGGCGTGGTGGCGATTCACCCGGGCCTGGATTCCGATGCTGGTGCTGGCCACCTTCTGGTGGGTGGTGCCCCTGCTGTTGCTGGGCAAGGTGAGTCCGCCGTTCCTGGACTTCATCGAATCGTCCGGGGTGACCACACAGTGGGCTTCGCTGGGCGAGGTATTGCGCGGCACGGACAGTTGGACGCCATTCGTCTCACCCGAGCGGATCGCGGGCGCGGTCCTGGTCACCCAGCCCGCCGCCGTCCTGGCGACCGGCATGCTCGCGGCCGCGGGTATCGCGGGTCTGGCGATGCGGTCCATGCCGGGACGGGGGCGGTTCGTCCTGATCCTCTGCGTCGGCCTGGTCGGAATCTGCGCCGGTTACGCGGGTGAACTCGGCGGGCCATTCGCGGAGCAGGTGCGGACCTTCCTGGACTCCGGGGGCGCACCGCTGCGCAATGTGCACAAGCTCGAACCGCTCATCCGGTTGCCGCTCGTGCTCGGGCTCGCACATC
This sequence comes from Nocardia sp. NBC_01503, assembly GCF_036327755.1. Lineage (NCBI taxonomy): Bacteria > Bacillati > Actinomycetota > Actinomycetes > Mycobacteriales > Nocardiaceae > Nocardia > Nocardia sp. NBC_01503. The sequence goes on along the minus strand of NZ_CP109596.1, from coordinate 2,807,629 downwards.
TGCTGAGCCGGGTGCCGCTGCCCGCGTCCGTTCCGATGCCGTTGTGGCGCAGGGCCTTCGCATATCCCGAGCGCGACAAGATGGTGGCCGTCGGCGCGCTGATCCTGACCGCGCTGGCACTGTCCACCGCACTGGCGTGGACCGGCAAACTCGCACCGCGCGGGTCCTATGACCAGGTGCCCGGATACTGGCAACAGACTGCGGATTGGCTGGCGCACAACGCATCCGACACCCGCGCGCTGGTGGTGCCCGGTGCACCCTTCGGCAGTCAGACCTGGGGTCTGACCCGCGACGAACCACTCCAGGCGCTGGCGAGTACGCCCTGGGCGGTACGGGATTCGGTACCGCTGAATCCGCCCGGAGCCATTCGCGCCATGGATTCGGTGCAGCGGCTCATCGCCGACGGGCGACCGTCGGCCGGACTGGCGGCCGCCCTCATCGACCAGGGCATCGGAATCCTGGTGCTGCGCAACGATCTCGACCCGGAGACCTCCCGCTCGACCCGGCCCATGCTCGCGCACCAGGCGATCGAAGGGTCGCCGGGGCTGACGAAGGTCGCGCAATTCGGCGACCCGATCGCGACCGGACACGTGGAAGGGCTGGTCGCGGACGAGGATCTGCGACCCGATTACCCCGCGATCGAGATCTACCGGGTCGACACCCGGCCGCCCGGAACTCCCACCGGCAGCGGGACTATCGCACCGGGCGCCGATGCTGCCGCTCGCGATTCATCCGGCACACCGGTGGAACTGCGCAGCGGAGTCGGCGCGCCAGGATCGTTCCCCGGTTCGTACACGCTGCCGCTGGACAGCCTGCCCGTCGTACAGGGCGGACCGGAGGCGATCGAGCGACTCCGGCGCAATCCCGCGACACCCGGCGGCCCGGCCCTGCTGGCCGCCGATGCGGTCCAGGCCGGATTGCCGCCACAGGCGGTCACCATCACCGATACGCCCATGGACCGGGAAACCGATTTCGGGCGCGTCGACAACCACAATTCGGCCCTGCGCGGGCCCGCCGATGCGCGCCGCACCCACAATCTGGTGCCGGACTATCCGGTCCCCGGAACGCCGCTGGTGCGGGGCGAATGGTCGGGAGCCACCATCACGGCCTCCAGCTCCGCCGCCGATGCCACCCAACTCGGCGGAGCCGCGCCGGCCAGCTCCACGGCTGCCGTGGTCGACGGCGACCCCTCCACCGCGTGGATCAGCAATGGCATCGAACACGCACGGGGACAATGGCTTCGGCTCGATCTCGATAAGCCGGTGACCTCGGCGGTGCTGCGGTTGACCACCAGCGCCGCCGCGATCGGCAGCCCGGTGAAATGGGTGGAGGTGAAGACCTCCAAGGGAACCGTCTCGGCGCGCATCACCGAACCCGGTGCGCCGGTGTCGATCGCACTGCTGCCGGGCAAGACCGATTGGATTCAGATCACCGCTGCCAGCACCGAAAATGGCAGTGCGGGTGGGCAATTCGGCATCAGCGAACTGAGTATCGAGGACTACTCCGACCGCGACAATCCGGTGCCCGTGGATATCCGGCATCGCACGGTGCTGCCGCCCACTCCGGTCGGGGCGCAGGTGCGGGGATGGCAGCTGGGCCAGGAGTTCCCCGGCCGCAGCGCGTGTTTCGACTCCCCCGATCGCGTGCGCTGCAGCAAGGCCCTCGCGCTCTCCGCCGAGGAGCCCGGCCTGTTCGAGCGGACCCTGCAGGTGCCCGAACCAGTCACGGTGACACCGGATCTCATGGTCCGCACCCGGCCCGGTCCCGCCCTGGAAGCCCTGCTCACCGAGCGCGATCGGCCCGCGGCGCGCGGCCAGGCCGACGTGGCCGACCCGCGCGGCTCGGCGCTCGCCGCCACCGACGGCGACCCGCGCACCTCGTGGACCGCCCCGGAGACCACGGTGCGCGAACAGACCGGCGGGAAACCCACACTCACCCTGGAACTTCCGGAGCCGACCCTGGTCACCGGGCTGGAGATCACGCCCGCCCTGGGCGATCTGCCCGCGCACCCGACCTCGGTCTCGGTGAATCTCGGTGACGGACCGCAGGTTCGCGAGGTGGACCCGGCCTCCGGCGTCCCCAGCCGGATCGAACTGCATCCGTACCTCACCGACCGTATCGAGCTCAGCATTCAGACCTGGGATGCCGTACTCGACCGCACCGCACTGGGTTTCGCGCAGGAGCAGCCCGCCGGGCTGGCCGAGGTCTCGGTACTCGGCCCCGACTATCCGACATCCGCCGCACCGGACCGCCCGATCGCCATCGATTGCGCGCACGGCCCCACCCTTGCCGCCGCGGGTCGCACCCTGCACACCACCGTCATCGGTACCGCCGCCGAATTGCGTTCCGGCGCACCGATTCCGGCGCGCGTTTGCACTGCGGACGAATACGCCGAAGCCGCGCGGAACAACTCCGAGAACAGCACCGTGCCCGCCGACGACGCGGTGGATTTCGACCTGCCCACCGGCAGTATCGATGTGACGGTCGCGCCGACCGACCTGTTCACCGTCGACGAGCTGCGCCTGAATCGCACTCTCCCGGTGCCGGATTCTGGCGCAGCGCCGATCGCGAATCCGCCGGGGGTGCGGGCGCCCACCGGCACACGACTGCTGATCCTGCCGCTGAGCACCAATGTGGGCTGGCAGGCGACCACCGCCGACGGACATGAGCTGAAGCCCGTCGTGATCGACGGCTGGCAGCAGGCCTGGCTACTTCCTCCCGGGACGAAGGGTCCGATCTCGGTCGAGTTCCCGGCGGACCGCTGGTACCGGTACGCGATCTTCGGTGGACTGCTGCTGTTGATTCCGCTCGCGGTGCTCGCTTTCCGGGGCGCACGCACGCCCATGCGCGATGCGGGTCCCGCCCCGCGTACCTGGCGCAGCCGTGCCGTCGGCGCGATCGGATTGGCGGCGGCCGCCGGGCTTATCGCCGGTCCGACCGGAATCGTGCTCACCGCACTGGGTCTGATCGCGATGCGATTCCTCCCGCGCGATCGGCAGCTGCCCCTGGTCGCGATTGCCACCGTGGGCACCGCGATCTCGGCGGCGGCACTCTCCACCGGTCCCTGGCGATCACCCGAGGGATATATGGGAGCGTCCCTGTGGGTGCAGTTCCCCGCACTGATGGCGATTGTGGCCCTGGGTCTTTCGGCGCTGCCGAACCGGCGCCGCTGAATCAGCCGAAGTGGCGGCGGGTCCACACCCGCACCGGCTCCTCGATGAGCGCGAAACTGGCGGCGGCCAGCGGTAGCGTGAACGCCACGGTCAACAGGTACACCAGGATGAAATGCCCGCGGAAAGGGATGATTCCGAAGACCGGGAAGACGATCGACAGTACGGCCAAGTGCCAGATGAAGATTCCGTACGACCAGCGGCCCAGGGTGCCCGCGGTGCCGCTCTCCAACCAACGATGCCGGACCTCGGGACGCAGTACCAGGGGCGCGAGCAGGCTGAATCCGATGATCGCGCCCACCGCCATCTTGCTCGCGTACTGCCAGGGCTGCCCGTGCGTGAGACCCTCCGGTCCGGCCACACGGGTCGTGGCCAGCAGCAGTGCCGCCAGCGCGAGCGGCCACATCAGGCGGCGGTCGCCCGCTATCCGCCGCCAGCGCGGTGCGTCCTGATCGGAGAGTTCGGCCAGCAGCATCCCCGCGGCGAACCACGGGAGGTAACCGGGCAGCCAGTTATCGGAATGGATGGCATCGGGGGTGGGGACCGGTAGGAAATTCCAGCCCAGGCAGAGCAGGCCGAAACCGAGCACGACCGGCACCCGCCACCGCGCGCGCGGGCCGCGCAACCGGACGAGCGCGAACGCCAGCAGCGGAAGCACAAGATAGAAGGCCACTTCCACCGACAGGCTCCACATCTGGGTGAGTCCATCGGTGAGGGTCAGCGGCACATAGACCTGCACCAGACCGAGATTCGCCACCCACACTCGCAGTCCCGCGGTGTGCGCGGCGCTGGGCAGCAGGATCAATACCGTGCACACCACCACCCAGTACGCGGGCAGGATGCGGGCGGCGCGATGCAGTAGATAACGCCCGGGCCCGGGTGCGGGCCCGAGTCCGCGCGCGGCGGCGGCGTGCGGTCGCCACAGCAGGAAGCCCGAGAGTGCGAAGAAGATGGCGACCGCCATATCGAAGCGCTCCAGCACCCGGCCGATGATCGGGGTTCCGGTGGCGCCGGTCTGGAAGGCCACGTGCGTGACCATGACGCCGAGCGCCGCCATGGCCCGCATACCTTCCAGAGCTGGGACGAAGACGCCCGGTCGGCGAATCGCCCGCCGATCCGGTGCCGCCGGTGGCGCGTCCGAACGGACCGGTTCGGTCGGTTCGGAGGGCGGATGCAGGGTGGCGGTCATCGAGGATCAGTTTGCCTTGTTACTCCCGAGTGTGAGCACCCCGTGTTTGACTTACGGGCGTTTCGTGATGTTTTCCTGCCTCGGCAGGACGCTTCGGGGCTCTCGGCTGTTAGTGTCGGGGCTCACGAGTGCTGTGCGGCGACCGCAGTGCTCATCGGAACGACCTGTTCGACGACGAGGAGAACCTGCATGGCACTGAGTGCCGGTACCCGAAGGACCGTGGCCTGCCTGCTCGTGGGGCTGGGTGCATTGCTGCTCGTCGCCGCGATCATGATCCCCACCTATACGGTGAGCCGTCTGGCGAAGACCCCGCTGGACCTGGAGATCACGACCGTCGCGACGAACGTCCAAGGGGCCCCCAGTGAAGTCCTCGACTCCAAGTCGCTGACCGCGCCCACGGGTGCGGCCAAGGTGGACACCAACGTCCCGCTGTTCTCACAGCGCTTCCTCACCATCGAAGATCCGGCGAACGCCTCGGAGATGACCATCCAGGCCGGTCAGACCCTGCGGCGCACCGATAAGCAGGGCGATACCGGCCTGCTCACCGCCACCCTGGACCGCGTCACCATCGACCGCAAGGACGGTATGCCCGTCGACTCGGTCGACGGCGGCCCGAACGGCGCCATCGGCGCGACGGTCGACAAGAAGGGCGATGCGGTCATGGATCCGGTGCAGCACACCGGTCTGCAGTACCGCTTCCCGATCGGCACCGAGAAGCAGTCGTACCCGTACTTCGATATCACCGCGCGCAAGACCTTCGACATCAACTTCGTCGAAGAGACCGAGATCAACGATATGAAGGTCTACCACTTCCAGCAGACCGTCCCCGTCACCGATCTCTCCACCGTCGTCAACTCCCCCACCAACAAGCTGGCCCTGCCCGCCGACAAGTGGGGCGTCGAAGGCGGCGAAACCCCGGTCACCATGACGCGCTTCTACACCAACGTCCGTGACGTGTGGGTGGAGCCCAAGACCGGCACCGTCATCAAGGGCGGCGAGAAGATCCACCAGTTCTACGCGCGCAATGCCGACAAGCCCGAGGTGACCGTCCTCAACGCGACCCTGCTGTTCGACGAGCCGACCATCGAATCGCAGATCTCGGTCGCCAAGGAGAACATCGACAAGCTGTCGCTCTACGGCCGCACCCTGCCGATCGCCTTCGGCATCATCGGCGCCATCGCCCTCATCGCGGGCATCGTCTTCGGTGTGCTCGGCGGCGGCAACGGTAATGGCGGCACCCCCGTCCGCCGCGTCACCCCGGCCCCCGCCCCCACCGGCGGACCCCGGCCCGACCCGTTCTCGGAAGCGCCGACCCAGCAGATCGACATCAGCAAGACTCAGCAGATCGATATGGATAAACGCCCCTGACCCGGCATAGTCCACGGCGGCCCCGCACCTTCCGAAGGTGCGGGGCCGCTCCCGTTTCCGGGGGTCGTGGGGGTGCGGCGGGGCCGGGCGTCGGGGTGGGTGGGAGCATTGCGGGCGTGTCCGTTGTACGTCGTCTACCCGTGGTGGCGGATCTGACGTTGGTGACGGCGGGGGCCATGACCGCGAATGTGGCGGGATATCTGCTGCAACTGCTGGCCAGTCGATGGCTCGGGGTGGCCGGATACAGTCCGTTCGCGAGTCTGCTCGCGGTGCAGTTGCTCTGCGCGGTGCCCGCGCTCGCGCTGCAGAATGTGGTGGCACGAGAAGTCGTGCGGGGAGCGGGGGTCGCGGCCGCCCGGGGACTCGCGCTGCGCTGCGCCGCACTGGTCGCGGTGGTGGCCCTGCCGCTGGTACCCGTGGTGAGCGCGGTGCTCTCGGTGGGCTTGCCGGCCTCGGCCGCCGCCCTGTGCGCCGCGCCGGTGCTGGTACTGCTCTCCGGCGAGCAGGGGATTCTGCAGGGGCGCAGCCGGTTTCGGGAGTTGGCGATCGTGCTCGGCGGGGCGGGGATACTGCGCGTGACACCCGCGGTCGTGGTGCTGGCCGCCGGTGGCGGAACCGCCGCGGCGCTGTGCGCGGCGGCCATCGGTATCGCGGTCGCGGCACTCGGTGCCCGACTCCTGGTCGACGGCACCGGCCGACCCCTGGTCAGCGGCACCCCCGATGATTCGGCGGAGCCGCCGACGAGCGCGGATCCATCGACAGCACGCGCGGCGGTCACCGCCGGACGGCCGCGGAGATTCACGTCCGGGGCCGACGTGCTGCCGGTCTTCCGGGCGGCACAGGTGCAGGCGGCGCTGATGGCGCTGTCCTCGGCGGATCTGATCGTGTCGCGGATTGTGCTGGACGAGAACGATGCCGGGCGATACGCGCTGGGAGCTATCGCGGCGAAGATCGCGTTCTGGCTACCGCAGGCGGTCGGAGTGGTGCTGTATCCGCGAATGGCACAGCCGCAGCATTCGGCTCGCGCGGTGCGGTCCGCGCTCGCGGTGCTGACCGGGGTCGGAGCGGTGGCGGTGGCCGGAGCGGCCGCCGCGGCACCGCTCGCTCCACTGCTCGCGGGGCGCGATTACGCACCGGTGCAGGGTCTGCTGTGGTTGTTCGCCCTCAATGGCGCACTGCTGGCGGTGTTGCAGGGTGCGCTGTTGTCCGCGATCGCGACGGATCGCACCGCGCCCGCGGCCATCACCTGGTTGGGGCTGGCCATCGGAGTCGGCATCATGCTCGGCTGCGCGCATTCGGTATCGAGTCTGATCACCATCGCCACCGCGACCTCCGCGCTCACGACACTGGTCATCACCGTGCTGGCACTGCGCACCGCCCGCGAGACCGTCGAAAGCGACTCCGGCATCCCCGATTTCGGACCGAGCGGCGTTTAGGGTGCCGGTGTGAACGCGGACCCACACGCGCGCTGGTTCCGGCTGCTACCCGCCGGATACAGCTTGGCGCTGGCACTGCTGGTCCTCGGCCCCCTGTCGGGTCCGGGATATCTGCTGCTGCGCGACGCGGTGAGCACACCCCGCTCCTACCTGACGGATTCGGCCCTCGGACTCGGGGATGCCGCACCCCGCGCGGTGCCGCAGGACGCCCTCATCGCCACGCTGTCACCGCTGATCGACGGCAGCCTCATTGTGAAAGCCATTCTGCTGGTGGCGCTCTGGCTCGCCGGTTGGGGCGCGGCCCGGCTCGCTCGCGAACTGCTGGGCGTATCCACCGGCCCGCAACTCGTGGCGGCCACCATCGCCATCTGGAACCCGTACGTCGCCGAACGGCTCCTCCAGGGCCACTGGAGTCTGCTCACCGGCTACGCCGCCCTCCCCTGGATCGCCCTGCTGGCCAACCGCTTACGCATCGCCCACACACCCGGCGTGGAGCCGAGAACGGACTCGCCGGTCCCCGCTGCGGCGCGCGACCCGGCAGCGACTCCCCACTCGGCACCCACTGTCGAGCGGACAGTCACCGCACGGCCATGCGCCGGGGCCGAGGTCGCACCCAGCGTCGCGGCCCGCACCGGCATGACTTCTCGCGCTGTGCGATCCACCGTTACGACAGCGCCCGGACCTGCCCGGCGCGTCCGCGCTTGGCGGGACTGGGCCGCGTTGGGCGGGTGGTTGGCGTTGGCGGGGCTGACGCCGACGGGCTCGCTGTTCGCGGGATGTGTCGCGTGCCTGCTGGTGGGCAGGCGGAATGCGGTTGGCGCGCTTGGCCTCTGGCTTGCCGCCTCCGCACCCTGGCTGACCGCGACCGTGCTCGCGGGCTCGGGGGCCGAACCCTCCGACCCGGCCGGGGTCGCGGCCTTCGCGGCGCGCGCCGAGCCCTGGCTCGGAACCCTCGGCAGCCTGGCCGGATTGGGTGGCATCTGGAACAGCACGGCCGTCCCCGATTCGCGCACAACGTTTTTCGCGCTGATCGGCACCGCCATCCTCCTTGCGCTGGTAACCGCCGGTGTTCGTGCGGTCCTCGCGCGCGACGATTTCGCGATGGCCGAAGCAAACCCTTCCAACACCGGCCGTTCCGCAATGCCCGATCGGCGTGCCGCGGCGATGGGCGAAGAAGCCGAATCCGCGGCGGCCGAAAACGCTACGCCCGAAAGCGATCTCACGCCTTCACTCGCGACGACGGCAACCGGCGGAACGAAAGCCGGGGCGGCCGAGAGCCGCACACCGTCTTCGAGCCCGAGGGGTTCTGCCAGCGCCCGCGAGCTCGATACCGGGGCCCCGCGCACCCGTCGAATGCTCATCGGGCTGGCGGTCCTCGCCGTCGTACTGCCCACGCTCGGCGCGACTGGATGGGGGCTGTCAGCGGGGCAATTCCTGGTGACGAAGGCACCGGGGGCCGGACTGCTGCGCGATACGCAGAAGTTCGTGGCCCTGGCCATGCCCGCGTTCGCACTGTGCGCGGCCGCCGGATGCCGCACGATCGCCGGGTGGATCGCGGCGAAACGAGCCGATCCGGATCAGGTGGCGGCGGGCGACGCTCGCACCGATCACAGCGAAGCGGGCAGCCGCGATGCTGCGGCAGGTCGATCGGCCGACCACGGTGAGACCTCGACCGAACGCGACGCCTCCCGGGGCGGGAGCGCGCGCCGCGGGCGGCGTCCGGTTGCCGCGGTGGCGGCGGTTTTCATTGTGCTGGTGCTGATTTCGCTGCCGGACATGGCCTGGGGCGTGGGCGGGGCGTTGCGGCCGGTGCGGTACCCGGGCGGATGGGAACAGGTCGCCACGATGGTGAAGGAGCCGGGCGATGTGGCGGTGCTGCCCGGTGGGATGTTCCGGAAGTTCCGATGGGCCGGGAACGCACCGGTGCTGGATCCGGCGCCGCGGATGTTGCCGCGTGATGTGTTGCAGACGGGCGAGCTTCCGGTGCCGGGGGCAACGGTCTCGGGTGAGGGCAGGCGTGCCCGCGAGGTGGAACAGCTACTGCTGCATGGCGGTTCAGCGGAGGGATTGGCTCGGCTCGGGGTGGGCTGGGTCCTGGTCGAAGGCGGTACGCCCGGGCCGATGGGTGAATCGAAAACCACTCTGAGCCAGTTGAATCCGGTGTATTCCGATCGGGATCTACAGCTGTATCGAGTCCCGGGGAGTATCGCCTCGCATGACGCCTCCGCCGCGGCTCGCCGGACGGCCGGTGCCGCGCATCTGCTGTGGGCCGTATTGCTGTGCGGCGGAGTGGTTTCCGTACTCAGCCGGTCAGTGAACCCGGCGTCGACCCGACGACGATCGGCGAGTGCCGCTCGACCGTAGCGCCCGCCACGAGGCCCGATACGCGTTCACCGCGCGCCACCGTCGACAGCACCTCGAAGACACCGTTTCCGGTTTGCTCCCAGGAGAATTCGCGTGCGCGGGCGCGCGCCTTCTCACCGAGCACCGTCCGGGATTCGGCATCGTCGAGCAGCTCGCCGACCGCCTCGGTCAGCTGTGCGACATCGTCGACCAGCATGCCGGTCACCCCATCCACAATGGAGTCGGTGAGTCCGCGCGAACTCCGGTAACCGACGGTCGGCACCCCGTGCTGCGCCGCCTCGATGACCGCCAGTCCCCAGCCCTCCTTGCGGGAGGGCAGCACCTGTACCCAGGCACGGGCCAGCAGTTCGTGTTTGCGGTCCTCGTCGACATGCCCGTGGAAGGTGACCGCGTCCGCGATTCCGAGATCGTCGGCGTGTGCGCGCAGGTTGGCGTCCCACCAGCCGCCGCCGATCACATCGAGGTGCAGGCCGGGGACGCTGTCGCGCAGTCCGGCCACGACCGCCATGGCGTCCTCGATCTGCTTGTGCGGAACCAGCCGGGACAGCACCACAATGCTCGGATGCGCGGTTCGGGTGTAGTGATCGCCGGTCGGCACCCGTGCGGGCACGGGTTCGGCGCCATTGCGCACGACCGCGATTCGGCTCGCCTCGACCCCGAGCGCGGTCAACTCCTCCGCTGAGGGCAGTGACACCGTCAGATACTGGTTGCCGCGGTGCACGCGCGGGGACAGCCGGGACTCGATCCACCAGCCGATCCGTCCGATCAGCCGTCCGGCGACCGGCCACTGCTCCCGATGCCCGTGATGCACCAGCAGTACGGTCGGCGCGGCCGCGGCGGCGCGGGCGAAGAAGGGAATGCCGTTCTGGGTGTCGATCACCGCATCCGGTCGGGTACCGCGCAGCGGACCCACGCCGAGCCGTCCGAGCGCTATGGCGGCGAGTGCGCGCGGATACACGGTGTACCGCCCACCCCCGCGACTGATATCGATCCCGTCGACGCGCTCCCGCCGGGGCGCACCCGGGTACCGGGCGGTCCGCAGCGTGACCTTCACCCCGCGGGCCGCCAATTGCGCGCCCACCTGTTCCAGGTACCGCTCACTGCCACCGCCCTGCGGATGCCCGGTGTCGCGCCAGCACAGCAGCAGCACTTCACGCACGGGACGATCTCCAGGGTCATTGATGGCGGACGGCGAACAATGGGCTCCACCATATAGCGCGTCTCGGCCCTTCGGCGTAACAGTGGTCATCTGACCACCACTAACGCCGGCACCACGCCGGGCGGACACGCCGCCCGCACGGGGCGGGCGTGGCCGAATCCGGAATCGTGGAATCGGGTTCCGAGGGCAAGTCGGACGACTGATCCCGGCCATTTCATCGCGGGTGGGCAGGGGCTGGGAGGCGGCATTGTGCGAGACTGCTCGCCGTGCTTCGAGCCCAGCAGAAACGTGTCGGGAGCCGTCCGCGATTCGCGCGGCGGGCCACTCTGCGGCGGTCTCTGCGCCTACTGGGGAGTTTCCGGTTCGAGCAGACCGATCCGGGATTGTTCTACGGCGGGATCGCCGCGGACACCGCGGAGCTGGTGGCGGATTTCTATCGCGATCTGACCGGGCGCTCGCTGCGCGGAACCGTGGTGCTCGATGTCGGGGGCGGTCCCGGTTATTTCGCGGACGAGTTCGGGCGGGCGGGCGCACGGTATCTGCCGGTCGAGCCGGATCCCTCGGAGATGCACGCGGCGGGGCTGCGGGTGGCCGGGGCGGTCCGCGGATCGGGGATGGCGCTGCCGTTCCGCGATGACGCGGTCGAGGTGTGCATCTCCTCGAATGTGGCCGAGCATGTGCCGCGGCCGTGGGTCATGGCCGAAGAGATGTTGCGGGTGGTCAAACCCGGTGGGCTGATGGTGTTTTCGTACACGGTGTGGTTCGGCCCGTTCGGCGGGCATGAGACCGGACCGTGGCACTACCTGGGTGGGGAGTACGCGGCGCGCCGGTATCGCCGAAAGTTGGGGCGGGAGCCCAAGAATCGGTTCGGCCGCTCACTCTTCGCGGTGGGCGCGGGCGCGGGCATGCGCTGGGCGCGCGCGACACCGGACGAGGTCGAGGTGCTCGCGGTGTTCCCGCGGTACCACCCGCGCTGGGCGTGGTGGGTGGTTCATGTTCCACTCGTGCGCGAGGTGCTGACGAGCAACCTGGTGGTGGTCGCGACCAAGCGTGCGGCCGCGACAACCGATGCCGCCGAGCGGGATTCAGTGTTCGAGTCGGCCACGCCGCCAGAATCTTCGTAGCCCGCCGCATTCGGGTTCGCCCCAGGGTGACTCCTGGGTTGCGAGCCCGACGGTCTCCATTGCCGTGAGCCCGACCTGACCGGCGAGGGCATTCACGGCGGCAACCGCTTCCGCGGCCTGTAATGCGGCGGTGGCCTGTTCGGTGGTGAGGGTGCGGCCGGGCAGGAATGACACCACCCATCCGCCCACGCCAACGCTTTTCGCCTGATGGGGCGTGAGATCGCTTGTCATGAGCGACCGATCGACCACTTGCACCGCCATGACTCGGACTCCCCTGTGCGGTAACGGTTCACGTATCGAGCGAGCTATCCAAGATAGCTATAAAGCATGCTCGCTACCGCTGGGGAATGCAATAGTGCGTTTCACGAAAAGCGAACCGACAGGTCGGAATTCGATCTATCCGAGTGCTGTGCGATAGCTCAGAAATCGCCCATCACCAGACGCAACACCGGCTGCCCCAGTCGCGCCGTCCCCTGCGAACTCTCCACCACCTCGACCTGCCATCCGGGCGGCAAAACCTTCTGCAATTGATTGGCAGCCCGCTGCATCGGCGTGCTGGCCGAGACTGACGCGACTCCGGTCAACTCCGGGAGAACGAAATCGTCGATATCCGCCTGGGTCATACGTTCGCCTACCTTTCGCGCATCGAACGAGAGCCGTGCCGTGGGGCAGCAGGAAAATGTCGAAATGGGCGCGGCAACCGAAATACCAACAGCTAATTTATAGCAACAGGCCGATTGGGCCGTGGAGTGGAGCCACCGAGAGCATAGGACACCGATGGGCAAACCGAATTGCGAACCGCGAGCGAAAGAGTGGTTTCACCTTCGCAAAAGTTAAACCGATAGGTCCGATTTCAGATTTGTCCCGCTGAGCGGGACAGCAGTCCGGTCGACACTACAGACAGCTCTCGGAGCAAAACTGTAACGTGTTCTCATGGATTACCCGAGTCTGTTCATCGGCGGTCGCTGGACCGCTCCCGCCGGTTCCGAAACCATCAAGGTCATCTCTCCCGCCACCCTCGAAACCGTCGGCAGCGTGCCCAACCCCACCCGCGCCGATGTCGACGCCGCCGTCGCCGCGGCCCGGCAATCCTTCGATCACGGACCCTGGCGCAACACCCCTCCCGAGGAGCGCGCCGAATTGCTGGCCCGGGTCGTGCAGCTGCTCGATCAGAAGGCGGGCGACCTGGCCGCCTCGCTCTCGGCCGAGATGGGCGCGCCCACCATGGCCGCCTCCACCCTCAACTACATTCCGGCCCGGGCCACCCTCGACTTCTACGCCGGACTCGGAAAGTCGTTCCCCTGGACCGAATCCCGCACCGGCCTGTTCGGCACCACCCGCGTCTCCCGCGAACCGGTCGGCGTGGTCGCCGCGGTCATCGCCTGGAACGTGCCCATCTTCCTGGCCGTGAACAAACTCGCCCCCGCCCTGCTGGCCGGTTGTTCGGTGGTGCTCAAGCCCGCACCGCTGACACCGCTCTCGGCGAACCTGCTCGCCGAACTCTTCGCCGAGGCCGGGTTGCCCGAGGGTGTCCTGTCGGTGCTGCCCGCCGATGCCGAGGTCTCCGAATACCTGATTTCCCATCCCGATGTGGACAAGGTGACCTTCACCGGCAGCACCGCCGTCGGCCGCAAGATTGCGTCCATCGCGGGCAGTCAGCTCAAGCGCTGCTCCCTCGAGCTGGGTGGCAAATCCGCCGCAATCCTGTTGCCGGATATGGATATCGCCGATATGCCCAAGCTCGCCTTCTCCGGATTGATGAACAGCGGACAGGCGTGCGTGGCGCAGACCCGCATCCTGGCCCCGCGCTCGCGCTATGACGAAATCGTCGACGCCCTCACCGAATCCGTGCGCCTGTTCCCGCTCGGCCTGCCCGATGACCCGAATGCCCAACTCGGCCCGCTGATCTCGCAAACGCAGCGGGAACGGGTCGAGGGCTACATCGCCAAGGGCAAGGAGGAGGGCGCGCGCCTGATCCACGGTGGCGGCCGCCCGTCCGATCTCCCCGGCTGGTATGTGGAGCCGACGGTCTTCGCAGACGTCGCAAACTCCATGACCATCGCCCGCGAGGAGATCTTCGGCCCCGTCCTGTCGGTGCTGCCGTACGACACCGAGCAGGAGGCGATCGCCATCGCCAACGACTCCGACTACGGCCTCGCCGGTTCGGTCTACACCACCGATGTCGAGCACGGCGCGGAGGTCGCGAGCCGCATCCGCACCGGCACCTACGCCATCAACTGGTACGCCTTCGACCCCAGCGCCCCCTTCGGCGGCTACAAGACCTCCGGCATCGGCCGCGAGAACGGCCCCGAGGGCCTGGACGCCTACTGCGAACTCAAGTCCGTTCTGATGCCCGCCGGGTACACCGCATAACGAAAACGGCCCCCACAATCATGTGGGGGCCGTTTCGCGACAACTGATCAGGTGCGGGTCCGGGTAACTCGTCGGGTTCGGGCTAACTCACTCGATGCCCGACCGCCAGCCCGCAACGCAACTTGTGTGGCACCTGAGTGGTCGGCAAAAGGCGCGGAGAGGCGGAGGAGCTCAGCCCAGGCGCTCTTTCAGTGCCTCGAACTCGTCGCGCACGCCCGAGGGCAGCTTGTCGCCGATGAACTGGAACCACTCCTCGATGAGCGGGATCTCGCGCTTCCACTCTTCGGGGTTGACGGCCAGCGCCTCGTCGACGTCGGCCAGGACCACGTCCAGGCCCTCGAGGTCGAGGTTCGCCGCGACCGGCACATTGCCGATCGGGGTGGTGGTGGCCTCGGCGGTGCCTTCGATGCGGCCGACGATCCACTCCAGCACGCGGGAGTTCTCACCGAATCCGGGCCACAGGAAGCGGCCGTCCTCGCCGCGACGGAACCAGTTGGTATAGAAGATCTTCGGCAGCTTGTTCGCGTCGGCGTTCTTGCCGAGGTTCACCCAGTGGCCCAGGTAGTCGCCGACGTGGTAGCCCAGGAACGGGATCATGGCCATCGGGTCGCGGCGGACGGTGCCGACCTTGCCCTCGGCGGCGGCGGTCTGCTCCGAGGAGAGGGTCGCGCCCATGAACACGCCGTGCTGCCAGTCGAAGGATTCGGTCACCAGCGGGACGGTGGTCTTGCGGCGACCGCCGAACAGGATGGCCGAGATCGGCACGCCCTGCGGGTCGTCCCATTCGGGTGCCAGGGTGGGGCACTGCGACATCGGGGTGCAGTACCGCGAGTTCGGGTGCGCGGCGAGGGTTTCGGACTCGCGCTCGTACCAGTCGTTGCCCTTCCAGTCGATCAGGTGATCGGGCTGGCCCTCCAGGCCCTCCCACCACACGTCGCCGTCATCGGTGAGCGCCACGTTGGTGTAGACCGTGTTGCCCGCGTCGATGGTGGCCATCGCGTTGGGGTTGGAGGAGTGGTTGGTGCCGGGCGCGACACCGAAGAAACCGAACTCCGGGTTGACGGCGTAGAGCTGCCCGTCCTTGCCGAAGCGCATCCACGCGATGTCGTCGCCGAGGGTTTCGGCGCGCCAGCCCGGGACGGTCGGCTGGATCATGGCGAGGTTGGTCTTACCGCAGGCCGACGGGAACGCGGCGGCCACGTAGTAGTTCTTGTTCTCCGGCGAGATCAGCTTGAGGATCAGCATGTGCTCGGCCAGCCAGCCCTCGTCGTGCGCCATCGCGGAGGCGATACGCAGCGAGTAGCACTTCTTGCCCAGCAGCGCGTTGCCGCCGTAACCCGAACCGAAGGACCAGATTTCGCGGTCCTCGGGGAAGTGGGTGATGTACTTGGTGTCGTTGCACGGCCACGGCACATCGGCCTGGCCCGCTGCCAGCGGAGCTCCGACGGAGTGCAGCGCCTTGACGAACGGGCGGTCGGTGCCGAGCTTCTCCAGCGCGGCGGTGCCGGCGCGGGTCATCACGCGCATCGACACCACGACGTACTCGGAGTCGGTGAGTTCGACGCCCAGCTTGGGGTCCTCGGCGCCGAGCGGGCCCATGCAGAACGGCACCACGTACATGGTGCGGCCCTTCATCGAGCCGCGGTACAGCTCGGTCATGGTGGCGCGCATCTCGGCCGGGTCGACCCAGTTGTTGGTGGGTCCGGCGTCGGCCTCGTTGCGCGAACAGATGTAGGTGCGAGATTCGACGCGCGCGACGTCGGAGGGATCGGAGAGGGCGAGGTAGGAGTTCGGCTTCTTGGCCTCGTTCAACTTCTTGAACGTGCCCGCCGCGACGAGCTGCTCGGAGAGGCGCACGGCCTCCTCCTCGGAGCCGTCGACCCAGACCACCCGCTCGGGCTGGGTGAGTTCTGCGACCTCCTGTACCCAGGCAAGCAGTTCCTTGTGCTCGGTGGGCGCGGTGCCATCGTGAAGACCAGGAATGGTCGCTGAGGTCATGAAACAACTCTCCTGAGATGGGTGGCCCGGGGTGCTCGCGACACCGAGTGCCACCATTGCGGCAAGGCCCCCGCATCGCCTTGCAGGTAGCTCGTCCCGGCTGGACGGCGTACAAGGACCAAGCGGACGCCCAGGTTCCTGCCATAGAGGTTAACGCCATATATCCCGACGTATGGAATCGGGTTGTCCAGTCGGTATCGGGTCGAAACCTCCGACCAGCGATTATGCGAAATCGAGCGCGCTCAGGTCACGATCGCACGCGGTGGTCAACGCGGGTCTCCGTTGCGCCGCCTGCCGCAATTGCGCCTCCAATTCCCCTACCCGACGGTCTGTTTCGACCATGCGGGCGGTGCTGGCCCGGAGCACCCGCTCGGTGAGCCGCTCCTCCGCCTCGACGATCGCGGTCGCCACCCGCTGCTCCCACTGCGCCTTCACGTTGACCAGGGCGTCCGTCATCCACTGCCGTAAATGAGCACGCTCAGCGAGTTGCCGGCGCGCCCGCACCACCCAGCCCGCGGCGGCGGCCCCCAGCACCAAACCCACCGGAACAATCGCGTATTCGGCCGCCGCCCACCACGACAATGGGATCACCAGCAGACGCCCCAGACCGAAGCCCGCGGACGCTCCGAGCGCGATCATCAGATGATCTTCGACACCCCGGCAGCGCGGCTCGGGATCCGGACCGACCCGGGGTGGGCGATCACGCCAGGTGAGCGCGGGTAAAGCCGCCACATCGGGCGCATCGACCGCCAATTCCGATGTGTGGACCGCCTTCTCGATCAATTCGTCCAACTCGGCGAGGCGAGCGTGAATGGAGCGGTCGATTTCACGTGTGATCTTTTCCACCGAAATCTGTAAGCCGCGTGGATATCCGGCATGTGCGGTATGCGGCAAACGGTCGATCTCGGTCCGCGCCGCGGCATTCAACCCCCGAATCCGCACCCCCGCCTCGTGCAGCAGATCGACCCGCGCCAAATGCAGCCGATTCCGCAGCATTGCCATCGCGGTTCCGCGGCCGCCGTCATTCACCGCCAGCAGCGTCGCCCGCTCCGCCCGCAATACCGCCACATCCCCACCGGTCCGCAACTTCGCCAACTCGCCCTCGATCCGAGTCCGTGTCTCGCGCACCACCCGCTCCCGCACCAGCACCCGCTGATCCGCCACCGCACCTGCCCCCACCGCGGCCACCAATCGCGCATACAACAGGCCCATCCCCGCCCGATCCGACAGCGCCGCGTCCCCGATCTCCCGCGCCACCACCGCCATTCGCACCGACACCGGCACAATCTCCACCGGCGAGGCGTGCGCTGAGCCCGACACCTCCTTCGGTGCGACCGGAGCCGAGGTCGCCATCTCCGCCGGTACGACCGGGCCCGAAGCCGTCACGCCCCTTGGCTGCACTGGGACCGAAGCCGTCATCGCCGTCGGCGCGGCCTCGACGCGCATCGCCTCCGACAATATGACGGCATCCCTTTCCAGCACCTCGCGCCAATCGCGATGCGCGTGAAACCCCGCCAGCGCGAACACGATCCGAGTCCCCTCGCCGCGTAGCCGGTGCACCACCCCCAGCATCTCCCGTCCGATCGGCGCACCCGCGTCCAGCACCACGCATGCCACCGTCGCTGGCCGACGCGGTCCCGGACTCGCGTCATCCGCTACCAGAAATTCGACTCGCGGTGCCCACCTGGCTAATTCGGCACGCAACAGCGCGATGCCCACGTCGTCCTCGCCGATCAGCTCCACCCGCGTATCCCGCGCCCACGCCGTGCTCCGCATCGCCAGCAGCAATGCCATTCCGTGTGGATTCCACCGGGTCACAATCGCTTCCGCGGTAGCCGGGAGACCCGACGGCGACGCCTCGACATCCGCTGCCGCCACGCGCCCGGGTGCGGCGTCGACTGGTTCTTCGTGCGGTGTCGACAGCTCCGTGGAATCGACCACGTGCGCGGCGGACGAACTCGCGTGCGGCCGTTCGACGGGCGGCAGGTCCAATCCGAAATCGGTCCGGCCGGAATCGGATTCAGTGGGCAGCGCCCCGCGGCCGGACAGCCCGGCGGAGCCGACGCCATTCGGTAGGTAGAGCGGAGCGTGTTCACGGTCCAACGCTGGTTATTCGTTGCCGAACCCGGCTTGGGTTGGGGCGATGGTGAGATCACCGGCCACGATGGCCGCGGCGGCCCGTCGGTACCGCTCGTGGAGGGCCTGAAAGATCGGATCTATTCCGCTGGCGAAGTGCAGGATTTGCAGCAGCGACCGGGGCTGGAGGGCCGGAGCGTGGCGGAGAGCGGCGAGGGCGCAGGCGACGCCGTAAAGGCCCCAACGGTCGAGCAGGGCCGCGCGGGCCGAGGCATCCTGCGCCACTGCCGGATCGGTGAAGAGGTCCTCGGTGAGGGTGAATGCCGGATCGTTTCGAGCGCAGTGGCGGTGCAGGGTGCGCAGATCCGCATCTCCGAAAGTCCCGGTGCGGGTGTGGGCGGCCAGCGAGGCCACCGCGGGAAGTGTGTGGATACCGAGGTTTTCGGTGTGGCGTTCGGCGGCCTGGGCGGCGTCGGACCAGCGCGGGCTGATGGCGTCGGCCTTGTTGAGGACCACCAGGGTCCGGTCCGGATTCAGGGGTGCCAGTGCACGACGGTCGGCGGAGGTGAGGGTGCCGGGCAGGACATAGAGAATGAGATCCGCGTCCAGGACTGGATCGGTTCGCCCGGGCGCGTCGATCGGTGCGGTCTCCTCGGCGGTCAAGAGCGACAATGCGTTTCGTACGGTGGATTTACCGGCGCGAGCGCGGCCGGTGATCTGGATGCGCGGTGGTCGCCCGGACGGCACCTGGGCAGCCTAGTCGGCGGCGGGACCACGCGGGACGTGTTCGGCCCATACGCGGGCGCGGTCGCCGCGGCCGAACCGAATTGGTCCGACCGGCAGCGTCACAAAACGCGCTGAGGTGCGGGTTCATCTGTGCGACAGCGTAATTCGGTGGCACTGCTCTTCACAGACACCGCAATCTGACCTAGGGTTTCGATCCGGTCGGCTGTACAGCCGATAGTGGCGGTGACGGTTCCTCTCGGGTCCGACAGCCGGACTCACCTACGGAGGTTGCGTTGACCGTTACGGCTGATACCCCGACCGTGACCGATTCACCTGCGGGACAGCCCGATCCGGTCGCGCCGAAATCCGCCGAGCTCGACTCCGCCGCGCCCGCCACTCGCAATGGCGGCGCACTGGTGGTGCGGGATCGGGGCGCGCAGTGGCGGACTCCGGCCTCCACCCGTCCGCTGCCGCCCGGCTCGGACCCCTTCTTCCGCGCGCCCAATGGCTTCGCCCTGCATGCCCCCGGCACTGTACTGCGTAGTCGCCCAGTGGAATTGGCGCTGCTCGGAGTGGTCCCGCAGCAGGTGACGGCGTGGCAGTTGCTGTATCGCAGTAGCGATTTGGGCGGGACGGCGGAGGTCGCGGTCACCACGGTGCTGCTGCCCAGGGGCGCGACACCCGATCCGGAGCGGCCGCTGCTGGTGTTCGGATCGGCCATCGACGCGGTCACCGATCGCTGCGCGCCGTCGTACGCGCTGCGGCTGGGCGCGCTGTCGCCGGGTTCCATCACCCAGCTGGAGTGGCTGCTGGTGGCGAACGCGCTGCGCCGCGGCTGGGCGGTGACCATTGCCGATCATGTAGGGCCGCAGGGGAATTTCGGCGCCGCGCGGGAGCCGGGGTATCGATCACTCGATGGTGTGCGCGCGGCGCTCGGCTTCGCGCCGCTGGGCCTGCGACCGGATACCAAGATCGCGGTGTGGGGTTACTCCGGTGG
This sequence comes from Nocardia sp. NBC_01503, assembly GCF_036327755.1. Taxonomy (NCBI): domain Bacteria; kingdom Bacillati; phylum Actinomycetota; class Actinomycetes; order Mycobacteriales; family Nocardiaceae; genus Nocardia; species Nocardia sp. NBC_01503. The sequence goes on along the minus strand of NZ_CP109596.1, from coordinate 2,787,649 downwards.
CGGTATGGCCGGTGCCTGGACCGTGGAGATGGCTCCGGAGTACGCGCCGGAGTTGAATATCGTCGGGGCCGCGCTGGGCGCGCCGGTGGGTGATCCGCGCGAGGTGTTCCTGCGGCTGGACGGTGGCCTCTTCGCCGGTTTTCCACCGCTGGTGGTCGCCGCGCTGCGGCGGGTGTATCCCGCTCTCGCCGATGTGATCCGCAAGGACTTCACCGAGGAGGGCAAACGCCTGCTGGATCGGGTGCAGAATCTGGGCCCGATCGCGGCGCTGCCCATGCTGATCGGCCGCCGCATGGAGAACTACCTGCATCGTCCGCTGCACGAGGTACTCCCCGAGCTGGAGGGCATGTTCGACGACATCCGGCTCGGCAATAACGCGCCCGCTTGCCCGGTACTGGTGGTGCATCCGGTCAATGACCAGGTCATCGACGTGACCGGGATCGACGGTCAGGTCGAGCGGTACCGCGAGGCGGGTGCGGCGGTCTGGTACGTGCGCGATCGGCTGAGCGAGCACTTCTCGCTGCTACCCCTGGCGACCCCGTTGAGCCTGGATTGGCTGGCCGATCGGATCGCCGGGAAAACTCTCACAGAACCCACAACCAAGACCGTCTGGTCGGTAGCGCTGTGGCCCGCGCAGTGGCGCGGCATGGTGGAATTGGCAACTACCGCAATGCGAGTCACGTTCGGACTGGCCCTGACACCCGGTTCGGAGCAGGTCGCCGCCGAGGAGTCGGGCCTGGCAGCCTGAGTGATGGCATACGCCCGAACACGTAGTCGATTGCTGCGCTAACCATTCGATACTGGAGAATGGACGCCGTGAACGACGCCGCGAACCACACTGCCGAGCCAGTCCCCGGACCGCGGTCCGCCGACCACAGCGGTGACGGTGATCACCCCGTCGAGGGCGTGCCTCGCGCCGTGGGTGGTAACCGCCTGTACCCCCGCGTCACCAGCTTCCGCTCGCGGCGCGGCGCACTGACGCCCCCGCAGCAGGAATCCTGGACGCGGATGTGGCCGCGGATCGGCGCGGACGTCTCGGACAAATTGCTGGATGCCGACGCCTGGTTCGGCCGGAGCGCACCGCTGATCATCGAGATCGGTTGCGGCACCGGCACGGCCACCGCGGCCATGGCGCAGGCCGAGCCGGAGTTCAATCTGATCGGCGTCGAGGTTTACAAGCCGGGGCTGGCCCAGCTGGTGCAGCGGGTGGAGCGGGAAAACATCGAGAACATTCGGCTACTGCGCGGAGATGCGGTCGATGTACTCGAAAACATGATTGCTCCGGAATCGCTGACGGGTGTTCGCGTCTTCTTTCCGGACCCGTGGCCGAAGGCGCGCCACCATAAGCGGCGGCTGTTGCAGCCGACGACCCTGACACTTATCGCGAGTCGCCTCAAGCCGGGCGGCGTGTTGCATGTCGCGACCGATCACGCGGATTACGCGGAGCATATTGCCGAGGTGGGCAAGGGAGAATCCCAGCTCATCGGTATGAATGAGGCCACGGGTGGGGACTCTTCGCGGTACCTTGAAACCGCACCGATCGGTTTTGAACGTCCGATTACCAAGTTCGAAGGAAAAGGACTCCGCGCGGGTAGCGCCATCACGGAGTTCATCTGGGGGAAGATCGAGTCATGAGCGTCAGTGAGATGGCCCCGGAGGTCGCGGATGTTGCCGAAATAATGCACGGCACTGCATCGTCCGAACTAGCGGGCACCACCGGCCTTTCCGGAAGTAGTACCGATTTCCGTCGCGTACTACTGGTCTGGGACGCACCGAACCTCGATATGGGGCTCGGCGCGATTCTCGGTGGCCGCCCCACCGCCGCCTACCGCCCGCGCTTCGACGCGCTCGGCCGCTGGCTGCTCGCGCGCACCGCGGAGCTGTCGGTCGGCAGCCGTCAGCGTGTGGAGCCCGAGGCCACCGTCTTCACCAATATCGCCCCCGGCACCGCCGATGTGGTGCGGCCATGGGTGGAGGCGCTGCGAAATGTCGGTTATGCCGTTTTCGCAAAACCCAAAATCGACGAAGACTCCGACGTCGACAGCGATATGCTCGCCCACATCGAGCTACGCCGCCGAGGCGCGGGGCTGGCCGGCATCATGGTCGCCTCCGCCGATGGTCAGGCGTTCCGCGCACCGCTCGAGGAGATCGCCGCCAGTGGCGTTCCAGTTCAGGTGCTCGGATTCCGTGAGCACGCGAGTTGGGCAGTCACGTCGGATATTCTCGAGTTCGTCGACCTCGAGGACATCCCGGGCGTGTTCCGTGAACCGCTGCCCAGGGTGAGCCTCGACTCGCTGCCCGACGAGGGAGCATGGCTGCAGCCGTTCCGGCCGCTGACAGCGCTGCTCACCTCCCGCCCCGCTCAAGGAGTCGCTTAGTGTTCACCCGCTGGGGCGACCTGGTCTACAAGCTGCGCTACACCGTTCTGGGTGTAGTGGTCGCTGCCCTGCTCTCGCTCGGTGCGTTCGGGCTCGGAGTTGAGGATCACCTGAGCTCCAGCGGATGGTTCGACCCCAATTCCGAGTCGACACATGCGGCGGTGCTGAAGGATTCGGTGTACAGCCGCGATCACAACAGTGATGTGGTGCTGCTCTACACCGCGCCCGACGGTAAGACGATCGACGATCCGGCGTGGAGCCGGAAGGTCATCGACAGCCTCAACTCGCTGCCGAAGAAGTACCCGCAGATCGCCAAGGTCAACGCCTCGCCATGGAAGACCGAGACGGGTCAGCAGCTCGCGCAGGCGGCCAGTACCGATCGAAAGCGCGCCTTCGCCTCCGTCGCTCTCAACGGCAACAACGACACCGAGATGCTGCAGGCCTACGGCGCGGTTCAGAACGCCTTCGCGATTCCGGATGTGACGGTCGAGGTCGGCGGTCTGCAACCGATCGCCTACACGCTGAACAATACGATCGCCAGCGATGTGAAGCGCATGGAGATGCTCGCGCTCCCCGCGGTCGCGATCCTGCTGTTCTTCATCTTCGGCGGCATCGTCGCCGCCGCACTGCCATTGATCATCGGCGGTCTGACCATCATCGCCGCCAACGGCATGATCATGGCGCTGACCAAATACACCGAGGTGAACTCGTTCGTCTCAGCCGTGGTCTCGATGATCGGCCTGGGCCTGGCCATCGACTACGGCCTCTTCATAGTCAGCCGCTTCCGTGAGGAATTGGCCGAGGGGTACGACACGCGTGCGGCGGTGCGCCGTTCGGTCATGACCGCCGGTCGCACCGTGACCTCCTCGGCGACCATGATCATCGCGGCGAGCGCGGGCATGCTGCTGTTCCCGCAGGGCTTCCTGAAGTCGGTCGCCTACGGCACCATCGCCGCGGTCCTGCTGGCCATGGTGACCTCCTTGACCGTATTGCCCGCGCTGCTGAGCATTCTCGGCCGGCGCGTGGACAGCTTGAGCCTCAAGTGGATTCGCAAGACCAAGACCGCCGAGGAGATCGAGGCCGGTTTCTGGGGCAAGCTCACCGCCTGGGTGATGAAGCATCCGCTCAAGGTCGCGATCCCGCTGACCATCGGATTGCTGCTGCTCATCATTCCGGTGAAGAATCTGCAATTCGGTGGAATCTCGGAAACCTATCTGCCACCGGATAATCCGGTTCGACTGGCACAGCAGCACTTCGACGAGACCTTCCCGCTGCGTAAATCCGATCCGGTGCAGTTGGTCATCACCACCGACAACTCCAGGAATATCGGCGCGATTCTCCAGCAGGCGAACAAGGCTCCGGGGCTGGTGAAGAACGGCCAATTCGGCACCCCGGCCAAACCGCCGAACGGCTCGAACGTCTGGGTCTCCGAGGCGACCGTCGAGGACAGCTCGCACCCCGAGGCGACCGTCGATTACCTGCGGTCGATGGAGCTGCCGGACGGTGTCGAGCTCGCGGTCACCGGTCAGCCGGTCCTGATGATGGACAGTCTCGACTCGCTGCTGGATCGCATGCCGTGGATGATCGGCATCGTCCTGCTGGTCACCACGATCCTGATGTTCCTCACCTTCGGCTCACTGGTACTGCCGTTGAAGGCCGCGCTGATGAGTGCGCTGGGCCTGGGATCGACGCTGGGCATCCTGACCTGGATCTTCATCGACGGTCATGGTGCGTCGCTGTTGAACTTCACACCGCAGCCGATTACGGCGCCGGTGCTGGTGCTGATCATCGCGATCATCTACGGCCTCTCGGTGGACTACGAGGTATTCCTGTTGTCCCGCATGGTCGAGGCGCGCGCCCAGGGCGCGAGCACCACCGAGGCGGTGCGGGCGGGTACCGCGCAGACCGGGCGCATCATCACCGCGGCGGCATTGATCCTGCTCGTGGTGACCGGCGCGTTCGCCTTCTCCGATCTGGTGATGATGCAGTACATCGCCTACGGCATGGTGGCGGCGCTCTTCATCGACGCGACCGTACTGCGCATGCTGCTGGTGCCCGCCACCATGAAGCTGCTCGGCGACGACTGCTGGTGGGCTCCGGCCTGGATGAAGCGGATCCAGCAGAAGATCGGGCTCGGCGAGCCGATGCTCGCCGATGAGCGGCCCGGTGGCGGTGAGGTGGTCGACCTGGTCAAGACCACACCGATCACCGATCCGGTCACCATGCAGATTCCGGCGCTGACGGATTCGGCGGCGCTGCGACTGCGCAAACCGCGTGCGCCGCGCAAGATCGATATCGATAGTGAGGCGCCGACCCAGCGCATCACCAAGTCCGGTGGGCCGATTCTGGGGACCCCCGGTTCGGCCCCGAGCGGTTCGACTCCGACCGGATCGGCAACGACGGCGGGCGGCGAAAGTCCGTTCGGACCGCCACAGTCCGCCCCCTGGTCGCCCCCCGCGGGCAGCCCGCCCGCCGCGGCGGCCGGGTTCCCGCCGCCGCCGGCCAAACCGGCTTCGCTCACCAATCTCGGCGCGCCCACGGGCGAAGCCTCCGGGCCCGCTCCGGAGCCCGAGGTGTCGAATGAGGCTCCGGCGCAGGCCGGTTCCGGTGTGACGCCGCGGACCATCGGTTCGGGGATGCCCGGTAGCGCGCCGAGCACTCCGGAGAGCGATTCCGAGGCGCCGACCCGCGAGGTCGCCGCCCAGGAGGCGACCGCACCGGCCAAACCCGCCCCGCAGAACGGGATTCCGACGATATCGGCTCCGCCCACGCCGCCCACGGCTCCGGCGCCGCCGCTGGTCGAGGCGCCTTCGGCCCCGACTCCGGCTGCGGCGCAGCAGGACTCACCGGCGGAGCCGCCGCATGTGATCGGCGCCGAACGGGTACTGCCACCGCCGTCGCAGAAGATGCCACCGCATCCGGCCACTCGGGCCCAGCTGTATCAGCCGCACGAGGCGGAGCAGCTGCTGGAATCCGAATCCGCCGAATCCGATGGGGCGCAACCGCATCCGACGCATCACTCGGCCGAGGAGCAGCCGCAGGGTGGTGGGCGCAGCAGTATCGAACAGTGGATGTCGGATCTGCGTTCGGCGCGCCGCCGCACCGGCAAGACCGAGGATGATGACGACGACGAGGGTAAGCACCGCGGTGGCGACGGCCGCACCGTGAGTGTGAACGAATTGCTCCGTCGCCAGAACCGCGACTGAATCAGTACAGCGCAACGCCCGGCCGAGTTATCCACTCGGCCGGGCGTTCTCGTATCTCGGCGGGGTCTCGGCTCAGCCGCGCCGCGCGGACTCACCGGCCTCGGCGAAGGCGCGAGCGTAGCGGGTGCCCACCAGCAGCAGGAGTACACCGACCACCAGGAACGCGGCGGCCCGGAGCAGGCCGTCGAGGGTGGCCAGGTCGAACAGGAACAGCTTGGCGAGTGCCGCGGCGGTGACCAGCAGGCCGCCCGCCAGCGCCACCTTCGCCGACTGCGGGGCGCGGGAGAGCCTGCGCAGACCGAAGAACAGCGCCGCGGTGGCGGCGGCCATCCACACCACGGTGGCGATACCGTGGCCGGCGAGGAACCCGTCCTGGCGACCGGTGGCCACGCCGAGCGAAACCGTCAGTGCGGTAACGGCATACAGGCCCGCCATACCGCCGACCACGGCGACGGCCGTCGCATCGCTCTCCCGGGCGACCAGACCCAGTCGGCGGGCGCACCGGAACGCGGCGGCCAGCGCGGCGAGCGCCGCCGCGGCGGAGAGTGCGGTCGAAATACCCAGGCGCTCTTGGGCATACCACTGATCGGAGAGGGTGGCCGGACCCGCGATATCAAGGAAGGCCACCATGCCAAGCGCCCCGAAGGCGGCGCCGATACCCGCGGCCACCCGCGACCGCTGCTGCCCGCCCGCGCCCAGGAAGGCGACGGCGACCAGGAACAACGCGACCGGCAGGGTGTGCGTATCGGTCACTCCGAAGCAGGTCTCCAGTACCGCGAAGGCCCCCGCAACGGCGGCGACCACTGCCAGATGTCCCGGAATCCGTACCCGCTCAGCGAGTTTCGGCACCCAACGAAGCGCGGCGAGCGTCAGCAGCACCACGGCGAATGCGGCAGAGATCAGTACGGCGGTCGGCCGTTCGAACATGGCGGGCGCGGCCAGCAACGGCATGGTCGCCGCCGCGCAGGTCAGGCTCGCGGTGATATCCGTGGACCGCCGCCGCACCACGAGCACCGTGCCCGCCAATCCGACCACCGCGATCGCGACGGCCGCCGCCAGCACCTCGTACCGATGCCAACGCGAGGCATCGCCCAGACCCGCCGCGGCCACCGCGACCAGCGTCGCGAGCACCGCCGGAATCGTCCGCACGATATGCAGATACGGCCAATCCCGTCCCAATTGCACCGGTACAGCGGCGATCTGCAACACGATCAGGAATACCAGCAATGCCACTTCGAGGGTGATCACCGGCGCGAGCAGCGCCGCTCCGACCACCACCAGGACGGCCAGCGCCTGCGACCGCCACTGCATGGCGAGCCCCACCCCGCCCGCCGCGACCCCCAGTGCGATCGCATATCCCACAACGGGATTCAGCCAACCGTAGTTGGTCGTCACGGCAACGACATCCAGGTATCCCCCTGCGATACCCGTGGCCGCCAGCGCGACCGCCCCGACCTGTCCCCCGGCCTTCCCGTGCACCCGCACCCCGAAGGCCACCAGCACACCCGAGAAGACAGCCCCCGCAACGACTCTCGGCACCGGACCGAAGAATCCGGCCTGCGCCGCCAGCACCAGCAGCATCACCACCCCGATCAGCGTCACCGTCACCCCGGCCACCGCCAGCACCCGGCTGACCACCCCTTCCCGCTGCCACCAGGGCGCCCGCCGCTCCCGCACCGGCACTCCCCTGCGCTGCTGCCGCGGAAGCGGCGGCATCGTCCGATACCCACCCTGCGAACTCCCCATCCACCCCGCGCGCCCGACCCCCGCCTGCGCATATCCCGTCGGACCGCCCTGTGCGTAACCCGGCACCGTCTGTCCACAACCCGGCACCGTCTGTCCATAACCCGGTGCCAACTGCGCATAACCCGGGCCAGCCTGGGCGTACCCGGACACCGCCTGGAAACCTCCGGGCACCGCCTGGGAACTTCCGGGCACGACTCCGGGCTGGGGCAGGGCCTCGCCACCCCCACTCGCTCCCGGCGCCGAGGGCGAAGGGATCGGCTCGGCAGCCGAATCGGCCTCCCCTTCGGCGGAACCGGATAGGTCCGGTCCCGGGCGCGGGGCTTGCCCGGGGCCGAACATGGGAACGCCCGCTGCCGGTGCGGCGGCGGGCGGGGCGAAGGGGGCGGCGGGTCGCGCCACGAGCGGATCGACGATCAGTTGGGTACGCAGGACCTCGAGGTCGCGGCCGAGGATTCCCATGTGCTCGCTGAGGGAGGTGAACTCGGTCGACAACCGTGCGATCAAACGGGGATCGATGGCTGTATTCATGCCGGTAATGCTCGCGACCAGCGGGTTCGGCCGGATGAGTAGAAACACTCGCTCGCGGTCGGGGTCCTACTCGACTTCCCTGGGTGTGGTCGCCCAGTACCGAAATCACCGCAGGTCAGGCGGATCGAACCGCGGATTCCCGAGCGATGGTGGCCCTGATTTCGGCCGTGATGCGGGCTGGAGCCTCGAGCATGGGAACGTGACCCAGCCCCGGGAGCGGATGGATTTCGAGCGCGGGGGTTGGTGCCAGTAGGGGGTAGAGCCGGGGCGGCAGCACCCGATCGAATTCGGGGAGCAGCACCGCGGTGGGGATGGTCAGGTCCGATAGGCCGGTGAAACCTGTCGGCAGGGCCGGATCCTCGGCCAGGTCGTCGAGGATGGTGCAGTGCGCGGGGGCGGCTGCCATGGCCCGGGCCAGCTGGGGTGCGACGGTGCCGGGGTGGTGGGCCAGCAGGGGAAGCAGCAGACTGCGGATCATGCCGGGCAGCACCGGTGGGGTGTCCGAGCCGAAGCCGATGAGCGGACTCATCCCGCGGAATTTGCGGACCAGGGCGTCGGCCGAGGACGGATCCTTCCACACGCCCGCCGGGGAGATGGCGGTGACGGTGCGCGCGCGACCGCGAGCGGCGAGCTCCAGGGCTATCCAGCCGCCGAGCGAGTTGCCGACGATATGCGCTGTGCGCCAACCGGTTTCATCCATGAGCGCCTCGGCCCAGTCGGCGAGTCCGGCGACGGTGGCCGGATGGGCGGCGGCGGGACCACCGTGGTGTCCGGGGAGGGTGGGGGCCAGAATGTCGTGGTCCGCACGCAGGTCGTCGATGACCGGAATCCAGGACTGCCAGGTGAGCAGTACACCGTGCAGGAGCAGCAGCGGAGCACCGCGACCGGTCCGGAGTAGTGGTTCGGGGGTCGAAGCCGCTCCGGTACCTGGCGCCATGGGCGTGACGATACCGGCCGGAAAGCTTGCCGCCGAACCCTATTCGCGATCGGTGACCATCCCCACTCGAACCGATCGCCGGTCGATGGCTAGGCCCCGTTGAGGAACTTCTTCCACTGGGTGCCGAAGGGGTGCTTGGCGCTGACCGACCCGAAGCGCACCTTGCCGTAGACGACCACGTGCAGCGGTCCGATCGGCGGGCCGGTGCGCACCTTGGTCTCGGCGCTGCCGCCGATCAGCTCCAAACCGTTCAGGTCGACCGTCGCGTCCGGCGGCAGGATCAGTTCGAGCGAGCTGAGGTAGTCGTCGACGCGGATCTCCACCACCTGGGTGGACATGATGGCCTGGGTGAAGTCCAGGCGCACACTGCCCAGCAACGAGTCGACCAGAATGGTCTGCGGCACATGCCAATTGCCGTGTCGCTTGACGTTGGAGAGGCGGCTGCGGATCACATTGCCGGGCGGCACCTGATGGACCGTGCGCGGCGCGTACTGCGGGCGCGCGGTGTACCCGTACTGCGGGCGGGGCGCGTAATTGAATTGCGGCGCTTTCGGCGCGGGCTGCCCGGCGAGCCGGATACCCGGCAGGTCGACCAGCACCGCATTGAGTTCACCGCGGGTTTTGGCGGCGAGCGCGGTATCCATGCGCTCGGTGAATTCCCCCAGTGACAGCATGCCGAGTCCGACCGCGCGCTGCAGCAGCCGTCCGACGTGTTCGCGTTCTACATCCGATACCCGCAGGTCGCGGTCGCCCACCACGGCGGCCTCGACACTGGAAACCGATTCTGGACCTCCCATGTATTCGAGGCTACGAGTCGGTGGGCGGCCGCGCATCAGGGCAATCCCTGATCCGCGGCCCCTATTCGCCGTCCAGGCCCTGTTCGATGGCGTAGCGGGTGAGCTCCACGCGATTGCCGAGTTGCAGTTTGCGCAGCGTGGATTGCACATGGTTCTCGATGGTGCGGTGACTCAGGCTCAGGCGGGTGGCGATCTGTTTGGCGGAGAGCCCTTTCGCCACCATGCGCAGCACCTCGGTCTCGCGGTCGGTGAGGGCGGGGCGGTGTGGTTCATCGCGTTCGGGCGGGGTGTTGGCGATGCGCCGGTATTCGCCGAGCACCAATCCGGCCAGGCCCGGGGTGAATACGGCCTGACCGGCGGCGGTGGCGCGGACGGCGGCCACCAGTTCGGTGGCGGAGGCACTCTTCACCAGATAGCCGATGGCCCCGGCCTTGATGGCGTCGAGGACGTCATCGCGTTCGGCGGAGGCGGAGAGCACCAGCACGTGGCTGCGCGGGGAGACGCGCAGCACCTCGGCGGTGGCGTCCGCGCCATTGCCGTCGGGGAGCTGCATATCCATGAGGACGACATCGGGTTGGACGGCGCTGGCACGGCGAGCGGCGGTGGCGACGCCGTCGGCGGTGGCGAGCACCTCGAACCCCGCCTCGGCGAGATCGCGGGCCACGCCCTCGCGCCAGATCGGGTGGTCGTCGACCACCATGATCGAAATTCGTTCGCCCCCGGCGTCTTCAGACACGCTCGCCTCCCGATTCGGTCATCCTGCTGCGATCGGCTCCCATTATCGGTCCCGCCTCGGCACCCGGAATTCCCATTCGGCTCCGGAGCCCTCCTCGCCATCGGCTTCGAAGAGCAGTTGGGCGGTGCCGTTCAGTGCGGCGATGCGGCCGATGATGGAGCGGGAAACACCCATGCGGCCTTGACCTTCGGCCTCGAGGAGACGTCCGGCGCGAATACCCGGACCGTCGTCGCGCACGCTCACAATGAGCTCTTCACCGGTATCCTCCAGCAGCACATAGGCTTTCGCGGTAGGCCCGGCGTGCTGGGCGACATTGGCCAGGGCGGCGGCGACCGCCGCGGAGATCTCCCGGGCCTCGAATCGGCCGATGGGTACGGGCTCGCCGGGGGTGGAGATGAGCACCGACGGGGTGGCCTGCGCGGTGAGCAGGGGTCGCAGATCCTGTTCCGCGCCACCGGTATCGGCGCGTCCGCCCTGTTCGGACAGCAGCACCCGCAGGGCGACCTCCTGCTCCCCCGCCCGCTGCGCCAACTCCGCTGTCGGCCCGCCGATCTCGGTGCCGCGCCGTTTGATGTAGCTGAGCACCTGGAGTACGCCGTCGTGCACTTCACGCGCGAGTCGTTCGCGTTCCTGCGCGGCGGCGGTGAGCCGTACCGCACGCTGGAGTTGCGCCTGTGCGCGGCGGGCGGTGTTGGAGGCCAGGCCGATCGCGAGTCCGACCGATACCAGGACCGGCGCGGTGGCATCGCGCCACAGGTCCATTTCCCATTGGGCGCGGGCGGTCACCATGGCAGCCGCGATGAGGAATCCGGAGCAGATACCACCGAACGGACCCCACATGATGGCCGCGGACATGACGGCGTTGGCGGCCCACAGCGTGGTCGGCAGGGTCTGATGCCCGTGATACCAGTCGTAGTCGGCGACCAACCGGGTCGCGAAGATGAGCGCGATGACGACCAGATGATCGCCGATCACCACCGCCGTACGTACCTCACGCACATTGTGAATTCGCCACTGTGACAAAAGGATCGCGGATACGCCGGACCACACCGCCATGAGGGCGATGAGCACCCAGCTCAATCGCTGATTGGTGTAGTGCGGCACCGAGGCGAACTGCTGGCCGATGGCGTACAGCAGGGTGACGAGCCGAAAAGCCTGCGCGGCCCGCCACAGTGGCGCGGTCGCGGCGTCGCGTGCGTCCGGTTCAGTCCGCGGAGTCACCGGCGGCGCTCGCGGGAGGCTCACCTGTGGAAGCGGTCAATTGGAATCGACCCTCGTCCGGCACATCCGGTTCGGCGCTGAACATGGGTCTATGCGGATCGCCGGTGTGTAGCTCCTGGTAGAGCTCATCCGGTGAGTCCGCGAGCAGTGACCGAACGGCGGTGTTCAGCACCGCCACGAATGGTACGGCGAGCAGACCGCCCGCGATTCCGGCGAGCACCACACCCGCGGCGATGGCGAGTACGACGGCCAGCGGATGGATGCGCACCGCGCGCCCCATCAGAAGTGGTTGCAGCACATGCCCTTCCAGCTGCATGACCGCGATGGTGATGCCGAGCACGATGAGCGCGGTGACGGCGCCCTTGGTCATGAGCGCGATGAACACCGCCACCGAGCCCGCGATGAAGGAACCGATAATCGGGATGAACGCGCCGATGAAGACCAGCGAGGCCAGCGGAAGTGCCAGCGGCACACTGAGAATCGCCAATCCGGAGCCGATGCCGATGGCGTCCACGGCCGCGACCAGCACGGTGGCGCGCACGAATCCGGTGAGGCTGCCGAAGCCGAGTCGCCCTGCGGTGCGCACGCGTTCGCGCTGGCGGGTGGGGACGATGCGGGTGACGAAGGTCCAGATCTGATCGCCGCCGTAGACGAAGAAGATGAGGATGAACAGCGTCAGGAAGGTCCCGGTGAAGAATTCGCCGATGACGGTCGCGGTGGTCAGCGCCCCGTTGGTGAGGGTGTCCTGATTGGATTCGATGGTCTTGACGATGGTGTCGCCGGCATTGCGAATCTGCTCATTGGACATGTGCAGCGGCCCGTTGATCAGCCAGTCCTGTACCTCGTGCACGGAGGTCTTGAACTCGTCGGACAGCTGCGGCACACCGGTGACGAACTGTTCGACGACGAAGGTCATGATTCCGGCGAGCAGTCCGAGTGATCCGACCAGTGCGACGAATACACCGAGTGAGCGCGGCACCCCGAGCCGCTGCATCCAATCCACCAGCGGCGACAGCAGAGCCGCCCCCAACAGCGCGATGGAGAGCGGAATCGTCACGGTCGAGAGTCGATGCGCCATCCACGCGACGGCGTAGATCGCGGCGAGGATGATCAGCAGCCGCCAGCACCATTCGGCGCTCTCCCGGACCAGCGGGTGCACCGCGTCGGCAGCGGGCCGCCGAACCTTGCCCGGTCTACCGGAGTGGCCTGACTCCGCCTGCACGTCACTCACAATTCCGCCTCTCCGCACCTTTGGCGCACGGCTTGGGAGCCGTTCACTGACGCGCACGCGTAGTAACGGTGGGAGCCGAAGCGACTTTGGACGTACCCCACGAGTTACCCCGACCTCACGAAATCAGTTCTCCCGTTCGGCGAACGACTACTCACGCCCGCGAGCCTACTGGGTAAACATCGTATTTCGCCGCGCCGCGGACCTGCGCAGCTGAACCATTCGCGGGAGCGCGACAAGATCGGGAAGAGACGCAACGGCTAGATTGGTGATCGTGTCAGCGCCCCTCGAAGCGGTCAAACAGACCATGCGAACTCGCTGGCCGCTGTACCTCGCATCGATGCTCGCGGCCAACGCGTTCGGTGCTGTCCTGGTGTGGGCGTTCATTCAGTACGGCCTGCCCGTTCCGGAAGGCGGCTCGAGTGCGACACGCCAGACCGGCCTACTGCTGCCCGCACTCGTATTCATTGTCGGTGGACTGCTGAGTTTGACCGCGTCGGCGCTGATGCTGCGGCCGGTGATGCGCTGGCAGGTGCGGGGTGGACCGCCGAGCCGGCAGGAGCAGATGGCGGCGCTGCACGCACCGCTGCGTCAGTCGATCGTGCATCTGGTGCTGTGGCTGGTGGGTGGTGCGGTGCTGGCTTCGGTGATCATCGTGCGCACCCCGCAGTTGGCGGCGGCGGTTATCGTCACCGAATGTATGGCCGCCACCATTGTTTTCGGCTTCACCTACATGCTCGGTGAGCGCATTCTGCGCCCGGTCGCGGCGGAGGCGCTGACGGTCGGCGCGTTCGACCACACGCTGACCGCCGGTGTCGGCACCCGGATGGCCATGACCTGGGGGATGGGCACCTTCGCCCCGGTGATCGCAATCGTGCTGTTGTGCGTCACGCAGATTTCCTCGCGCGTTCAGTTTTCCGCGCAGTCGCTGGCGGTATCGATTCTGCTGTTGTGCGGTGTGGTGATCATGCAGGCGCTGGCGCTTTCGATGCTCACCGCGGCGAGTATTTCCGATCCGATTCGCCAGCTCAGCCAGGCCATTGATCGCGTACAGGAAGGTGCGCGCGATGTTCAGGTCGAGGTTTTCGACGGTTCGGAAATCGGGCTGCTACAGGTTGGCTTCAACCGAATGATGGGCGAAGCGGCGAAACGTCGCGAACTTCAGGAATTGTTCGGCCGCCATGTCGGTGAGGATGTGGCGCGGCGAGCCCTGGAGTACGGCACCGAACTCGGTGGTGAAACACGATTTGTCGCGGTGTTGTTCGTGGATATGGTCGGTTCCACCGCGACCGCCGCGGAACGCCCGCCGACCGAAGTGGTCAGCCTGCTCAATGAGTTCTTCCGCATCGTGGTGGATGTGATCGACCGGCACCACGGATTGATCAATAAATTCATGGGCGATGCCGCGCTCGCCATCTTCGGTGCGCCGCTGGATCGCCCGGATGCGCCGACAGCGGCCCTGGCCGCCGCCCGTGAGCTGCGCGAAGCCCTGCGCGAGGTGCCCGGCCTGGATATCGGTATGGGTGTTTCGGCGGGTCTGGCGGTGGCCGGGAATATCGGCGGTGCGAATCGTTTCGAGTACACCGTGATCGGTGACCCCGTCAATGAGGCTTCCCGCCTCACCGAACTCGCGAAGGATCGCCCGGAACGAGTGCTGACCTCCAGTAGCGCACTGTATTTCGCGGATGCGAACGAACAGCGACTTTGGGAAACAGGGGAAGAAGTTCAGCTCCGGGGCCGCCGCCGGAAAACACGTCTGGCCTGGCCTAAACAAACAATCGACGCTACGGATGCAGACGAGGCCACCGCTGGTTCGTTAGGGTGAGGTTGTGACGGCCCATGGTGAGCTGGCCGGCGAACCTGCGCCGCCCGCGGAGAACTCGCGCCGCGGCAGGTTCTGGTGGGCCAAATGGGTTCTCGGTGCCGCGCTGCTCGGTTTGTTGATTTCCGAAGGTTTTTATCTATATCCGCGCCTGCACGAATCCTGGCAGAACCTCACCGAAATCCATTGGGGTTGGGTGGTGGCCTGCGTGGTTATGCAGGCGTTTTCCATGAGCGGATTCGGCCGCATCCAGAAGCAGCTGTTGCACGCGGGCGGCGTGGAGGTGAGTCAGCGCAAATCGGTGACGGTGGTCTACGGGGCCACCGGTATGGCGCTGACACTGCCCGCGGGGCAGGTGTTCTCCACCGCCTTCACCTATCGGCAGATGCGCCGCTGGGGTGCGAGTCCGATTGTGGCCTCCTGGCAGCTGGTCATGTCCGGGGTGGTGGCGACCGCCGGATTGACGCTGCTGGGTCTGTTCGGCGCGGTGCTCGGCGGGGATCGGATCGGCCCGGTCAAGGTGATCCTGTCGCTGGGCGCGGTGGCCGCACTGGTGTGGGCGTTCAACTATGTGTCCCGGCATCCGGGCACGGTGGAGTCGGTGCTGCATCGAATCCTGCATCTGATCAACAGGATTCGGCACAGACCGGTGGACGCGGGCACCGAGAAGGTCGGCGAGATCCTGAATCAGCTGGAGTCGGTGGACCTGGGCAAGAAGGACGGCGCGCTGGTCACCGGCTGGGCGCTGGTGCATCGGCTGGCGGATGTGGCCTGTCTGGGCGCGGCCTGTTACGCGGTGGGCGCCGATCCCCGGCTGGCCGGGCTCATGCTGGCCTTCGCGGCCGGAAAAGCGGTGGGCACCATTCCCTTCGCGCCCGGCGGCATCGTGTACGTCGATGCCACGCTCATTTATTCACTGACGGCGGCGGCGGGGCTGCCCGCCGCGCAGGCGGTGGCGGCGGCGTTCCTGTACCGCCTGGTCAGCTTTATTCTGGTGGCGATCATCGGCTGGATCGTCTTCCTTTTCCTGTTCCGCAAGCCGCAAGCCGACGATGCCGAATACGAGAAGGAATTCACCCAGCGCGGTGGTACCCCTTTGATCGCCGATCGCCGTCGCCCGAATCCGCCGCCCGCCGAGTCCTGACGGCCGGGCGTGTCCCCACGCCGGCGCGCCACGACCGCCCGATAGCCTTGGCCCGTGAAGAGATCGGTGCCTTTCCTCGTCGATGCCGTACTGGTGATCGTGTTCTGCGCGATCGGCCGACGCAGTCATGACGAGGCGGTGCTGGCCGGCATGCTGCGTACGGTGTGGCCGTTCGGCGTCGGCCTGCTACTGGGCTGGCTGATCGCTCTCGCGGTCGCCGCGCGGCGTGAGGGTGCCGATGCCGCACGGCGTTTCGACGCGCGCGCGGTGTGGCCGACCGGTGTGATCGTCTGGCTGAGCACGCTGATCGGCGGCATGCTGCTGCGTGTGGTGAGCGGGCAGGGCACCGCACTGAGCTTCATCATCGTGGCCGCGACCGCGCTGGGCCTGTTCCTGCTGGGCTGGCGCGCCGCCGTGCGGGCGGTGCGCCGGTAAGTCAGTCCGGGGTCGCGAGCGACTGGAGCAGCCGCGCCGCCATGCGGGCGGTGGCGTCCGAGCTGTCCACATCGTCGATGTGGATGGCGAAGGCGAGATCACCCATGGTGGCGATGAGCCAGCCGTTGTTCCCCGCGGTGGCCGCGTACGCCTGCACACCCTGATACCTGTTGAGGCTGGCCGACTCCGGGGCCGCGGCGCCGTCGCGGAGCATGGTGCGCAGTCGATCGATGACATCGCCGGGCAGCGCGGGCAGATCGGCCTCGGTGCGCGCGGGCACCCCGATGGTGATCATCGGTTTGGGCACCTGGCCATTGGCGATGGCCGCGGCGGCGATGGCCATCCCCCACGGGCTGGCCAGCAACGAGTCGGCGGCATTACCGCGCCCGACCTGTTCGGCGGCGTTCGCGCCCGACGGCAGTCGGCCGGTGGTCTCGTCCAGGCCGGGCACCTTGAAGTCCAGGCCGACGCCGAGCTGACTGGCCGCATCGGCCGCATCGCCGACCGAAACATCCTGCGGCGCTTTCTTCTTGGTGAGCGCGGCCATGTTCTTGAACAGTTCGATCATGCCGCCGACCGGGTACAGCCCGGTGAAGGCGACCGATCCGTGTTCGCTGGCCTGACTGTTCTGCGCGACCGCGACCACCGCACCGCTGGAGGGCTGGATCGCCACGATGGAGGCGGGCGTGCCGACACTCACCACGGCATCCTCGGCGGCGCGCTGCAGGCGCTGATCCATGGTGCCGGGAATATCCGGTCCGGGCGGACCCTGTTCACCGGCGAGCTGGGTGACGAAGGCGCCGTCCGGTTCGAAGAGCTGTACGCCCCAGCCGGCGCGCTGATCATTGTTGTCCTGCCAGACCTTCCGCATGGCATCGAGCAGCGGCGACCAGACGCGGCGGTCGGCGGAGATGAGCCGGGGCTGCTTCTCCAGCACCACGCCGGGGATGGCGGCCATGCGGGGTTCGAGGATTTCGAAGTCACCCTCGCGCAGGTTGACCGCGACGATGGGTTTGCCCTGTGAGGCCGACAGTTGTTGCAGCAGTACGGGTCCGGTGATGAGGGGAGCGACCGGTTCGATGGCGGCGGCCAGGGCATTGCTGGAGCCGACCGGATCGCCGGTCTTGCTCGGATCGAGTTTGACCACATTGATGGTCTGTTCGGTCATGAGCGGCGCGCCGACGATATCGTTCACCCGCGGGGACGGGGCGGCGTAGGTGCGGACGAGTTTGACATTGCGTTTGCTGTCCAGCTGCGGGATGACCAGGGCCGGATCCCATGAGATGCGCCAGCCCACACTGAGTTTGCGGACGGTGCCCTGCAGATCGTATTTCCAGTCGCGTTTGTCGCCGAAGTTCCAGGCCGCGGTCATGCTGAAGAGTCCGGTATTGCCGTCGAGGCCGATGAATTGGGTCATCTGGTAGTCGGCTTTGCCCGGATTGAGGCCGCTGAAAACTTGCTTCAGCGTTGCCGAAGCACCGTTCGGGTAGGACGTCAGCCGGGCCGCGCCGTCATAGTCCTGTTTGTCGAGCAGGCTGGTGAACCGCTCGACCACTGCCTCCGCACCCGTCGATCGCTCCCGGAAAGCACACGACCCCATCGCAATCGCGACGGCGAGCACCACCGCGAGCACGATCGCGCCACGAATCCGAAAGCGGCGGGATCCCCACACATCCATATCGCCCACTCTTCACTCTTGCCACATCAGCAACAGGACCACGGTACCGCGTTCACAACACCCGCGGTGCCACCTTTCCACCAGGCGTACACGTATTGAGCACCACCATAGTGCCGATTTCGGTCAGCAGGGACCACTTACATGATCACCGGTCGGTTACGGCCCCTGGCGTATTCACGCCGCCATGGACTACCCCGTGACGCCCTTGCGCAACCGCGCTGGGCAGGATCCCGAACCCCGTTCTCCGAGAGCGGAATCCAATCCGCCGAAATGAACGTAACGTTGTAATCAGTATTACAACTCCAGACAGCAAGTGAGAGTGACCGCTATGAAGTACGGACACCGCGGCCGTGAATTCGGCCGCCCCGGCGGCTGGCAACAGGCCGATCTGCCCGATGCCGCAGACGCTTCCGACTGGTTCGCCGGAAGGTTGCCAGCCGACTGGTTCACCGGACCCGCAACCCTCGAGATCGATCGCGACGAAATCGTCGTCATCGGCGAACTACCCCTGCCCACCGCCGAATCCGCCGACGCCGAGACACCGGCCGACGCGCCCGCGGAGGTACCCAAGGCCACCCGCGAGGGCCTGGTCTCACGCTTCCGGGAATCCACCCGCGGCGCCCGCATGCAGATCGCCCAGGAGGCGCAGGCCCGCTACGGCCGCAGTGTCGCCTGGGGTGTGCGGGTCGGCGACGAACGAATCCTCTTCACCCACCTGGCGGTTCCGGTCATGACCCGGCTCCGCCAGCCCGAACGCAAGGTCCTCGACACCCTCATCGACGCGGGCGTGGCGCGCTCGCGCTCGGACGCGCTGGCCTGGACCGTCAAGCTCGCGGGCAAACACGCCGAGGAATGGCTCGAGGAGCTCCGCGGCGCCATGCGCAAGGTCGACGACCTGCGCGCGGAAGGCCCCAGAGGGCTTTAACCCGCAAAGGTTCGCGGCCCGTCTCGCTTCTGGACTGCGGCTCCATAGACCTGCGCCTTGGAGCGGAGGAGCGGAGGGAGGGAAGAAGTGAGACTCCCAGGGCCGCGAACCAGCCGGAGCGGAGCGGAGGCAAATAAGATGGCGCCCATGGCTGACACCGTGGGTCCGATCCTCGTTTTGAACGGTCCTAACCTGAACATGCTCGGTATTCGGCAGCCCGAGGTGTACGGCTCGGACACGCTCGACGACATAGTCGAGCTCTGCAACAAGACGGCCGCGCGATTCGGCCGTGAGGTCAACACCTTCCAGTCGAATTCCGAAGGCGCACTGATCGACCGGATCCACGCCGCCCGGCGGGTGGAGTCCGGCATCGTCATCAACCCCGGCGGCCTCACCCACACCTCGGTAGCCCTGCGCGACGCCTTGGTCATCCCCGAGGTCCCGATCATGGAGGTGCACATCAGCAATGTGCACGCCCGCGAGGAGTTCCGGCACCACTCATTCGTCTCCCCCATCGCCACCGCCGTCATCGCGGGCATGGGCATCCAGGGCTACGCCGCGGCGATCGAATTCCTCGCCACCCGCTGAGCGCGCTCAGCTCCGGTTGACCGCCTGCACCATGCGGATGCCGACGAAGCCCGATCCCAGAATCGCGATCACCCCGAACCCGAGTTTGAACCACCCGTCACCATGGTTCGAGGATTGCTGCGAGGCGTAATCCCTTGTGGTCGAATGACTGCCGTTGCGCATTTCCTCGCACCGGTCCCCGTCATGCATGACCTGACCGCCGCACTTCACCTGGTGATCATTGAGCGAATTGATGCCGCTCACCACCCCCGCGATCCCCATGACCATCCAGAACACAACTGCCAGAACAGTTTTCATACCGTGAATCCCCCACGTACAGCTTGAAAAGAGCAGGCCGAACCTTAGCAGGGCTCCGACGATCTCGCGCGTCGGCGCTCAGCGTCCCGCGCGCAGCAGCCGGTACACCGGGACCGCCTGCCCTGTCGCAGCGGTGGCGTCGATTGCCTTGCGCCACAACGCCTGTGCGGTGTGCGAGAGCGCAGCGTCGACGCCGGCCTCCTCGCTGGCGTCGATAATGTGTTGTGCGCCCGCGTCCATCATGACCAGCTGAGCGCGGTCGCCCCAGCCGCCCGCCTTCGCCGCGGCGGCGAAATCGTTCATGAAGTACGGGAACGCCTCGTTGGAGCGCAGGGCGAACGGCAGGAAGCGGTCGATATCGTTGCCAGAGTTGTCGATCAAGGCCAGCGCCTGGTCGAAGGCCAGCATCCACGGATGGAAGATGATCAGTAGCGCCTGGTAGAAGACCTGTGCCAGACCGTCATCCACACCCAGGTACTCCTGTGGACTGAGCGGGCGCAGCAGTTCGGCGTGCGCGTCGAAGACCGCGCGCGGGCCGCTGTAGAAGATGTACGAGGCCGGATGCTCGATATTGTCGCCCGCCGACATGACACCGCCGGAGAGGAATTCCGCACCGTGCGAACGTACCCAGGCCGCACCCTTGCGCGCCTGTTCGGGTGAGTCCGAGGACAGATTGACGATCACCTTGCCCGCCAGATGTTCGGTGGCCGAACCGAGTACGTCGTACATGGCGGCATAGTGGGTGAGGCTGAGCACCGCCACCGCGTTGGCGTCGAGCGCCTCGGCGACGGTGGCCGCCGGCTTCGCGCCGAGCTCGACCACGGCATCGACCTTGCCCCGGCTGCGATTCCAGACCGTCACCTCGACCCCGGCCTTCAGGAAGGCCCGGACCATGGCCTGACCCATCGGCCCCAGGCCGATGACGGAGACGGATTCGCGCTGATCAGACATGGTGTGTCCCTTCGAATTCCGGCCGAATCGGTATCGGCGACGGATTCGATGGTGGCCGCCGTCGGTAGCCTCGGGAAGACCGCACGTTCGGGTGTGGTTGCTTACCCACAGGTTGGAAATAGGGTCAGGAGGGGTGCGATGAGCGAATCCGGTGACGCGGATCACCCGGCGTGTGGCATGTCCATCGCCATCGATGTGGTCGGCGGGAAGTGGAGACTGCACCTGATGTGGGTGCTGGGCGGCGGTCCGGTGCGCTTCGGCGATATCCGGCGCCTGCTGACCGGCGTGAGCGAGAAGGTGCTCGCCGAGAACCTGCGCCATCTCCAGGCCAGCGGTGTGGTGCACCGCGAGATCTATCCGGAAATCCCACCGCGCGTGGAGTATTCGCTCACACCCCTGGGCGTGGAGTTGAATCGCGCGCTGCGGCCGCTCGAACGGTGGGGCGATGCGCACCGCGACGAGATTCCAGCTCGCCCCCGCACCACGACGGCGTGACCGGGGCGCACCGCACCCCTCCCCATAACCGGGGCGCGCCGCACTCCTATCGCGTGACCAGGCTTGCGCCGACGCGCTCCAGCAGCGTGGCGGCATCGGACATACAACGCGCGGGATCGGGTTCGAGGTCTGTGAGCGCATAGGCAGCCGCGAATCCGTTGTCGCGCAGCTGCTCCGGAGTGAGTCGCAGCCGACCCGAGACCGCCACCACCGGAATCCCCGCGCGGCGAGCGGCATCGGCGACACCCATCGGGGCCTTACCGTTCAAACTCTGCGAGTCGAGGGAGCCTTCACCGGTTACCACCAGATCGGCTCCGGCGATCTCGGCCGGGAAATCCACCAGGTCGAGCACCACATCGATACCGGGGCGCAGCACCGCGCCGAGCACCGCCATGGCTCCGAATCCGGTACCGCCCGCCGCGCCAGCACCTGGCCGGTCCGCCCATTCGCGGCCGATGAGAATCGACCAATTCGACAGTGCGGCTTCGAGAATCGCGACCTGCTCGGGAGTCGCCCCCTTCTGCGGACCGTATACCGCGGCGGCACCGTTCGGACCCAGCAGCGGATTGTCCACATCGCTGGCGAGGGTGATGCGGGTATCGGCCAGCGCCGGGTGCAGGCCGGTGCGATCCACTCGATCACCGTGCCCGAGAAGTCTTCCATTGCAGGGCAATTCGGTTCCGAACGCATCCCTGATGCGCAGCCCGAGCGCCTCCAGCATGCCCGCACCGCCGTCGGTGGAGGCGCTGCCGCCCAGGCCGAGCACGATATCGCGAACGCCATGGTCGAGCGCGTGGGCGATAGCCACACCGAGGCCGTAGGTGTTCGCGCCCAGCGGATCCTGTTCTCCGCCAGGTAGTTTCGCGAATCCGACCACTGCCGCCAACTCGATCACCGCGGTACCGCCGTGCCTGGCATACGCGGTGGCGACCGGTGCACCGGTCGGCCCGGGAGCCTCCAGCGCTACCCGTTCCCATCCCGCCGCCAGGAAGGCCTCGACCGTTCCGTCCCCGCCGTCGGCGATCGGCAACTGCCGCACCCGCGTCCCGGGTGCGGCGCGTTCGATACCCGCGGCGAGCGCGGCGGCCACCTGCGCGGCCGTGAGCGAGCCTTTGAATTTGTCCGGGGCGAGGATCACCCGGCGCGGTCCGGCGTGTGTCACCCACACAGTGTGATCACTCCGCGCCGGTGCGGCATGTCCAGGCGCGACACGCCCGGAGCGCGAATTCGAGATACGGACAAATTGCCTGGTAATCGGGTTAGCTTGGCATTATGCCGAGTGAGTCGATTGCGTCTGTCGAGGTCCGCAAGAATGCCGCACTTGATCGCTTCGAGCTGTATGTGGACGGCATGCTCGCGGGCGTCGCGGCATATCAGGACACCGCGAATGAGCGCGCCTTCGTGCACACCGAGATCTATCCACAGCATGAGGGCCTGGGCTACGGTCGCAAACTCGTCCAGGGTGCGCTCGATCAGACCCGCGAAGCCGGATTCGGCATTCTGCCGATGTGCCCGATGGTGCACCATTTCGTGGAGTCCCGGCCGGAGTACCTGGCATTGGTGCCGATGTGGTCGCGGCAGCGACTGAATCTGCCGCAGTAATCGCCTAGTAGGCCGCGACCGCACCGTCGAGTGCGGTCTGCAATTCGTCGCGCACCACCCGGGTGATCTCGGCGGGCTTACTCGGCAGCGCGGGCACCGGCACACCGAAGTAGAAGCTGGCCGACTTCGCCTCTTCCTTGTTCGGCTCCACCGTCGGGTCGGTGCGCGAACCGTAGCTGAGTCCGAGGCTCACCAGCACCGGATCGGCGCCGAGCCTCTTGGCACGGAAGGCGATGTGCCCGATACCGGTTCCCACCGTCTGCACCTGGGTGGGATCGACGTCATTGCAGGTGCCCTCGGGGAAGACCGCGACCCCGTCGCCGCGGGCCATGCGCTCCGCGCAGATATCGATCATGCGCTGTCCGGCGGCGTTGACCGCGCGCAGTCCATGGTCCTTACCCCGGAAAACCGGTATGCCGCCCATCATGTCGATGCGCGCTCGCAACTCCGATTCCAGGAAGAGTTCGTCCTTGGCCAGCACCCGGGTCCGCCCGATCACCGGTCGCAGCGCACTGCGCCAGGCGGCCGCGGCGACCGTGTACGGATCCAATTGGGACAGGTGATTGACCGCGATGAGCAGCGGCCGCTTCTGGGAGATCAACTCGCGCAGCCGCTCCCGAGCCCCCGGCGCGTACGAGATGCGCGGCCGATACCGCCGCCCCAGCAACCAGTACGCGGCCTTGGCCTTGACCAGGTTCTGCTGATGATCGCGATAGAAGTCGTACACCGCGTCGCTGTTCTCGAGGACGACCTCAGGAGCTCCCATGCCGTCACCCTAGCCGGGTTCGATCCCGGCCCGCAGAGCGGAGTTTCCACCCGTATAGGCCGCAATTCGGCGGCGCAATTGCGCGCGTCCGAAATTTGGCCACGCAATTGTGCTGTGCCGGTGCGATGATGGCTTGGTGGCACGCGCAGAGGAACACGGTGACCGTTCTCGACGCGAATTCCGGCATGAGGACCAGGTGGTTCGACCTGGCACCCTGCTGGTGTCGGCGACGGATCTGATGGAGGAATCCTTCCGGCGCACCATTGTGTACATCATCGAACACAATGACGCGGGCAGCCTCGGCGTGGTCCTGAACCGCCCCAGCGATACCGCGGTTCACGACGTACTACCGAATTGGGCTGATCTGGCCGCCGCACCGCGCGCGCTCTTCCTCGGCGGCCCGGTGAAACGCGATGCCGCCCTGTGCCTGGCCACGGTGAAGGTGGGCATGGCCTTCGACGGAGTTCCCGGCCTGCGCCGGGTGGACGGCCGGGTGGTCCTGGTCGACCTGGACTCGGATCCGGACAGTATCGCCCCGCTGGTGGAGGGCGTGCGGGTCTTCGCCGGTTATGCCGGTTGGACCTTCGGCCAGCTCGAGGGTGAATTGGATCGTGGTGACTGGATAGTGCTCTCGGCGCTTCCGAGCGACCCGCTGGCGGGCCGCGTCGATCTCTGGGCGCAGGTGCTGCGCCGCCAACCGCTGCCGTTATCGCTGCTGGCGACGCACCCTATCGAGTTGGAACGAAACTGATCTGAACCGTCGGCACGGTCTGTGTCGTGAAGGGTGCGGAGGTGACCGATGCCCGACGACCAGGCCGCATTGCTCCGCGTTCTCTACGAGGAGCACGCGGCAGCGCTGTGGCGGTACACGTTCGGCCTGGTGGGTGATCCGGGCCGAGCCGAGGACATCGTTCAGGAGACGCTGCTGCGGGCCTGGCAGCGACCGAATGTGCTGGATCAGTCCACCACCTCGGCGCGGGCCTGGCTGTTCACGGTGGCCCGTAACCTGGCGGTGGACGAGCATCGCAGCGCGCGCAGTCGGCGGGAGTTCCGTACGGACCATCCGCCGGAGGTGCCGACGCCGGATCAGTCGGACCGCGCCCTGGACGGGTGGCTGGTCGCGGATGCCCTGGCGCGGTTGAGCATCGATCACCGTGATGTCATCGTCCGCGCCTACTACCGGGGCCTGTCCACCGCGCAGATAGCGGGGGAGCTGGAGATTCCGGAGGGGACGGTGAAATCCCGTATGCACTACGGCATGCGGGCGTTGCGTTTGGTGCTGCAGGAGATGGGGGTGACGAGATGACGGAGGGCCACGACCTCTGCGACGGCTACACCACGTGGGACGGCGCGTATGTGCTCGGCGCTCTGGCCCGGGACGAGCGCCGCGAATACGAAGAGCACCTGGCGGGCTGCGAACACTGTCGCGCCGCCACCTCGAAGCTGGCCGGACTGCCCGGACTGCTCGCGCTGGTCGATACCGAAACCGCGCTTTCCATTGCGGCACAGCAGGATCCGTCGACCGAGATTCCGCCGCCGCCGGACCGTATGCTGCCGACCCTGGCCGAACACGCCGCGAAAAGGAAAAGGCGGCAACGGTTTCTGTCCGTCGGGGGTGCGGTGGCGGCGGCCGCCGCGGCGGCATTGATCGCCGTTCCGGTGACGGCCACCGTCGTCGATCGCGGCAACCCGTCGATGCAGCAGGTGGTGGCCGAGGGGCCACTGCAGGCACAGGTGGACACACCAATCGTCGCGACCTTCAAACTGCTCACGGTGAATGGCCAAACCCGGGTGGACATGTGGTGCGACTACCCCCAGTCGAATGAGATCTACGCCTGGCAGCTGTCGCTGTGGGTGGTGCGCGAGGACGGGACGCAGTCCAAACTCGCGGAGTGGACGGCGAAACCGGGCCAGGTCTTCACTCCGGACGGCACCACCTCGGCCGCACCCGGTCAGGTGAAGAACGTCCAGATCCGCAATTCGTCGGGCAAGGTGCTGCTGGCCGCCGGACTCTGAACGCACCCGGCACGACTCTGAACGCACGAGGACGGCGCACCCCGGTGGGGTACGCCGTCTTCGCTTCGCGCAGTGTCGATTTCAGCTGGTCTTCCGCTTGAAGGCCGAGGTGGACCAGACATATCCGATAACACCCAGCAGCAGGCACCAGCCGACTGCGAGGATGCCGTTGTGCCCGATCTCGGTGCCCTGCAACAGGCCGCGCAGGGTTTCGGTGATGGGGGTGAAGGGCTGGTATTCGGCGAACTGCTTCACACCGGCGGGCATGGTGTCGGTCGGCACCAGGCCGCTGCCGAAGAAGGGCAGCAGCAGAATCGGGGTGGGCAGGTTGCTGGCGCTCTCCGGATTCTGCGCGATGACGCCGAAGCCCGCGCCGAGCCAGTTCAGTGCGAAGAGGGTCAGGCCGATGAGCCCGAAGGCGGCCACCCACTCCAGTGCGTTCGCATCCGAGCGGAAGCCGATCGCGACGGCAACCAGGGTCATGACGACGGTGCCAAGCAGGCCCTGGATCACACTGCCCAGCACCGATCCGGTCAGGATCGAGGGCTGCGAAATATGCATGGTGCGAAAGCGATTCACAATTCCCTTGGTCATATCGGTGGAGATGCCCACCGCGATGCCCGCGACCATGTAGGCCGGAATGATCAGCATCATGCCGGGGGTCAGGTATTGGATGTACTTCTCGCCGCCGGTGGAGTTCTTCAGCGCACCGCCGAAGATGTAGTTGAACATCAGCAGCATGACGATGGGCATCACCAGCATGCTGATGGTCATGGCCGGATACCGCTTGGCGTGCAACAGATTCCGGCGCAACATGGTCTTGGAATCGGTGAAAGTCATTGCCAGGGAACGCCCACCCGTCACCCGACCGCCGCCCCTCATCGAATCGCTACGCTCTGCTGTGCTCATTTCGCGTTCTCCTTATCGGTCGAGTGGCCGCCGGTCAGGGCGAGGAAGACGTCATCCAGGTCGGGGGTGTGCACGGACAGGCCGGCGGGTTCGATGCGGGCGGCATCGAGGCGGTCGAGTACCTCGCGCATGGAGCGCACGCCGCCGTCACTCGGAATGGCGAGGGTGAGATCACCATTGACCTGTGCGGCATCGCCGAAAGCCTTTGCGGCCAAGTCGAGTTCGGCGCGATCGCTGAAATCGAGTTTCACATATCCGCCCGGGACCAGCCGCTTGAGCTGATCGGCGGTGCCCTCGGCGACCAGGCGACCCCGGTACAGCACCGCGATGCGGTCGGCCAGTTGATCGGCCTCGTCCAGGTACTGGGTGGTGAGGAAGATGGTGACCCCGCCCGCGACCAGTTCGCGGATGATGTCCCACATGGCGCGGCGACTGCGCGGATCCAGGCCGACGGTGGGCTCGTCCAGGAAGATGATGCGCGGATCCCCGACCAGTGTCATGGCCAGATCCAGGCGGCGGGTCATACCGCCGGAGTAGCTGGAGGCGACCTTGTCCGCGGCATCGACCAGATCGAACTTCTCCAGCAGATCCGCTGCGAGGCGACGGCTTTCACCGCGCGGCAGCCGATGCAGGTCACCCATGAGCATGAGGTTCTCGCGGCCGGTGAGCAGTTCGTCCACGGCGGAGAACTGTCCGGTCACCCCGATGCTCGAGCGCACCTTCTCGGGCTGGGTGGCGAGATCGTAACCGCCGACGGTGATTTCGCCGCCGTCCGACTTGATCAGCGTGGAGAGGATCTGCACGGTGGTGGTCTTGCCCGCGCCGTTCGGCCCGAGCAGCGAGAAGATGCTGCCCTGCGGAACGGTGAAGTCGATGCGGTCGAGCACGATGTGCTCTCCGAAGGATTTGCACAGGCCCGCGACCTGTATCGCGGCTGGGCCGTAGTTGGGATTCATGGGCGTCCCTCTCATCAATAGATATGCATGAATGCATGCGTAAGCTGGGCCGTGTCCGCCGAGGCTTGCGGACAAAGCGGGTTATTCAGTTGTGCCACAGTGCTTGTGGATCAGTTATCGGTCAGATGTCGAGCTCTTCGATACTCGAGTGATCGGCGGCGTCGAGCACACGGGCGTACAGCCGATCCGGGATCTTGCCCTGCATATCCTCGATCTTCTCGAAGACCTCGAAGTCGTAATCGCCCCAATCCTGTTCGCCCAAGCCGAGGAAGCGTCGCCACTGCTTCCAGTCCTTGAGCGGATTGGTATCGGCCGGGAATTCACTCCAGTTGGAGAAGTGGCTGTGCACCGCGAACGCGCCCTTGCGAGTGCGGTACACCCGAATGTCTTCGACACGATGGTCGCCGACCTGGTGCCAGTGGCTCAGCAGGGCGCCGGAGAAACGAATCTGCCGAGTGCCTTCCTTACCCACTTTGAGGACCACCTCTTCGTAGCCCTCGATGCGCCCCTCCTCGAGCTCGATGAAGCGGCGCAGCGCCGTCACGATCGCGCCCGACAGATTTCCCCCCACCAGCTCTTGCGCTCGCTGAAACAGCTTGAGGTCCTCATCGGATACGTAGATCGTCTTGTTCGGCATGAGCCAACTATACGTAGACGTATACATACATGGCAAGAGGGCGGGTGAAACTCTCTGAACTCTCAGGGGCTTCGCCCCCGAACCCCCTCGAAGAGGGTCCCGAATCTCGCGAGCGAGGTTCAGGAGCGGCGAAACGGGCAACCGGATTGAACCGGCTACAACCCACATACGTATCTCGGGTAACAGACTCGGGACTCCGGTGTCAGGCACCGAAGGGAGCCGCCTCATGCACAACGGAACACGGGTCGTGGATCACCTGGTCAGAGCGGTCTCCGAGGTGGGCGTGCGGCACATCTTCGGAGTGGACGGCGCGAATATCGAGGATCTCTACGACGCGGCCTTCGACCATCGGCATGCGATCACGGCGGTGGTCGCCAAACACGAGTTCTCCGCGGCCACCATGGCGGATGGGTACGCGCGATCCACCTCTGGCTTCGGGGTGGTGTGCGCGACCTCCGGCGGCGGGGCCGTGAATCTGGTGGCGGGGCTCGCCGAATCCTTCGCTTCGCGCGTCCCGGTGCTCGCGCTGGTCGGACAGCCACCGACCGTCCTGGAGGGCAAGGGCGCTTTTCAGGACACGAGCGGGCAGGCCGGATCCTTCGACGCCGTTCGGCTGTTCCGGCCGATCTCGCACTACTGTGCGCGTGTCGATGCCCCCGCCGACCTGCCCGTTCACCTCACCCGAGCCTTCCAGGCCCTGCGGCACGGCGGACCGGCGGTGTTGTTGCTGCCCAAGGATATTCAGCAGGCCGAGCTGATCGCGCCGAACTTCACCCCGCCCGCGCCGCTGTACCGCCGCGATACCGAGAGCCTGCGCCGGGTCCTGCACACCCTGCGTGCCGCGCGCGCCCTGGGCAAGGTGGTGATCATCGCCGGAGACCAGGTCGCTCGCGACGCCGCCCGTGGCGAACTGGCACAGTTGGCCACGGTGCTGGATGCCTCCGTGGGGGTCGCACCCGATGCCAAGGACGTCTACCACCACGACGATCCCGGCTACCGCGGTATCGCGGGCAGTATGGGTCATCCCGAACTCACCGATGCCCTGCACCGGGCCACGCTGTGCCTGCTGGTCGGCACCCGCATGCCGGTCACCGCGCGGGCCGGGTTGGAGGGTCCGCTGGCCGAAGTGCCCCTGGCCAGCATCGGGGCACAGGTTCCGTTCCTGACCGCCATCCACGCGCACAGCACCGATCTCGCGCTGACCTTGGCCGAGCTGATCGGCGAATTCACCGCTGCCACACCGATTCACCTGCACAACTCACGCGGCGAACCGGTGCTCAGTGAACCGGTGGGATCCGAAACCTCGCTCACCCCATTGCGAGTCCCGGCCTCGAATGGTCCGGGACTGCGCTACCGGGAAGTGGTCGAGACCATCAACGAGGCGCTGCCCGAGGGGTCGGACGTCTTCGCCGATGCCGGAAACACCGGTGCGGCAGTCGTGCATCATCTGCGACTGCCGCGCGCGGGCCGATTCACGGTCGCCCTGGGGATGGGCGGCATGGGTTATGCGTTCGGAGCCGGAATCGGCTCGTCGTTCGCGCGACACGAGCGCGCGGACGGGACCATGCGCCGCACCTTCGTCATCGCCGGTGACGGCGCGTTCTTCATGCACGGCATGGAGATTCACACCGCCATCGAACACAGCCTGCCGATCACCTTCATCGTCTTCAACAACAACGCACATGCCATGTGCATAACTCGCGAACAGCTGTACTACGGGGATAGGTACAGCTTCAACAGATTTCGACCGGCGTATCCGGGCGCCGGTCTGGCAGCCATGTTCCCGGATCTGTGCACACACGCACCCATCACCCGAGCCGAGCTCGCCGAATCACTTCGGCACTGCGTCGGCAGTCCCGGGCCGTCGTTCATCGCCATCGACTGCGATCCCGACGAAATCCCGCCCTTCACGCCGTTTTTGACGGCACCGAGGAGGTAATCGTGACCACCAGCGCCCTGCCAGCACTCAGCGACATCCCGGAGGGGGTGGTGCCCGGACTCCTGCGGATCGAGAACTCGGACCGCGAGGCCACCACCCCCGTCATTCTGGAGATGCTCCGCTCGGTGTATCCCCACGACCAGATCTTCGGTGACTACTGCCCGGTGCAGGGGTATATCGACTGCCCACCCCGGGACCTGTACGAATACCTCGCGGACACCAGGTCTTTGGAGGAGTGGACGTACAGTCTGCGCGGTTTCACCGAGACCGAGGAGCCGGGGCTGTGGGAATCGTATGACCGGCTGGGCCCCAATACGAAGATCTATACCCGCACCGTCGCCAATCCCGATGCCATGACCGTGGACTACCACTGCGCCTGGGATCAGGGCGAGCACCTGTGGATGGTCTATCTGATGCGGGTGGTCGACGCCCAGGTGGTGTTCGACAAGCCCGGATCGGTGGTGCTGTGGACGAACTGCCATCACCCGTTCTACGACCGTAATCCCTACCAGGACACCGCACCCGAGGGCCGCAAGGTCTGGGTGGGCGACTTCTGGGAGATGTTCTCCGCGGGGCATCAGCTGGAGCTGGACAATCTCAAGGCGATTGCCGAGTACCGCGCCTCGAACGGTTTGCCCATCACCCCCGACTGGATGAAATAGGTAGGCGCGCCATGGATTTCACGGACCCTCGTCTCACCTCCCCGCCCCCGGTCAGCCTGGTCGATGTGGCCAGTTATCTGCCGGGCGAGCCGGTCGGGACCGAATACTTCACGCAGTTCTCGCGCTCGGAGCGCATGGCCAAGAACGTCATGTTCCGCGCGCCCAAGGCCCGACATCATCGGGGCCGGGACGAGACCGTGGTCGATATGGCCGAGCGGGCCGTCGCCCCCCTCGTGGATCGCCATGGGACACAGCTACTTCCGAATATCGACATCCTGCTAACGCACACCCAGCTGCCGGACAATCCGGTGCTCGGCGCGGGCGGTGAACTGGCGCGGCGACTGAATATGAACCCGCACTACGTCTTCGATGTGCACAACGGCGGCTGCGCCGCCTTCGTACACATGATGTGGTTGGCGCGCACCATCATGCAGACCACCGACGCGCGCACCGCGCTGATCGTCGCCACCCAGAACTGCGCCGGTCCGGTCTTCACCCAGACCGAGATCCGCAAACTCGCCCAGGCGCCCGTGCCCGGGGACGGCTGCGGCGTCGGCTTGCTCGTCAAGGACGGCAGCGCGCCGATTCTCGATATCGAATGCCGCACCTACCCCGAATTCGCCGGGGATATGGAGTTCAGCACCGGGTCGGAGCGCAAATACTGGGAACCGGGCGAAGGCCAGGGCTGTGTGAGCTTCACCGAATCGAAGGTGGCCAAGGTGTTCGCGCGCGGGAACCGGCTGGTGCCGGAGGTGGCGCATGAGGTGTGCAAGCGCATCGGGGTGAAGAGCCAGGACATCGACACCCTGGTCACCAATCAGCCGAACCGGCTGTTCCTGCGAAATTGGCATGACGCGCTGGAGCTGCCCGCCGAACGGCATCCGGACACCTTCGACCAGTGCGGAAACCTGTTCGCCGCGGGCATTCCCGTCACCCTCGACACCGAGAACCAGGCGGGCCGACTCCGCAATGGTTCGGTGGTGCTCATGTCGGCCTTCGCACACGCGGGAGATTTCGCCGGCGCGGCCGCGGTGCGCTGGGGAGCGGCGAGATGAGTGCGCCGTTGGAGGCGTACCGCTTCGAAACGGTGCGCTTCGATCTGAGCCTCAGCGAGAATCCGTTCACACCACTGCCTTCGGTGCTGCGGGCCATCGATGACGCGCTGCTGCAGGCGAATCGGTATCCGGAGTTCCTGCCGCGGCAGCTGCCACTACTCATCGCCGAGCATCTCGGCGTGGATGCCGAACAGGTGGTGGTCGGCTCGGGTGCGACCGGGGTGGCCATGCAGATCATGCAGACCGTGCCCGCCCCCGGTACCCGATTCGTCTTCGCCACAACGACTTTCGACGGGTATCCGATCATGAGCGGTATGGTCGGGCTGCGCTCGCAGGCGGTGCCCCTGGACGGCCAGGGCCGCCAGGACCTGTGGGCCATGGCGCGGGCGGTGGATGAGCGCACCGGACTGGTGGCGGTATGCCGACCGCACAATCCGACCGGGACGGTGGTCGCGGCCAGTGAACTGAAGGCGTTCCTGTGCACGATCCCGGCGAGGGTGCCGGTCATTCTGGATGAGGCGTATATCGAATTCCTCGGTGCGGCGGACGGTCTCGATGCCGTGGAGCTGGTGCGACGGCATCCGAATGTGCTGGTGCTGCGCACCTTCTCGAAGGCGTACGGGCTCGCCGGACTGCGCATCGGCTACGCGTTCGGGGCTCCGGAGTTGATGCGGCGGGTGCGCCGACTGCAACTGCCGTTCGGTGTGCAGACCACCGCCGTGGCCGCGGTGCGCGCGTCATACGCGGCCGCGGCCGAGCTCGGCGAACGCATCCTGCGCATCACCACCGAACGGGAGATGTTGCGTACCGCCCTGCGCCGCAATGGTATTCGGGTGCCGCGCAGTAGCGCGAACTTCCTCTATCTACCCGGGCGCGAGGTGGCCCCGGCGCTGGCGCGCGCCGGAATCGTGGCCAAACGCTATCCGGACGGCAGCGCCCGCATAGCCGTCGGCGATCCGGCCGCCGGACGGGCGGTCCTGCACGCCCTGGCCGCCCGGCCCGCCAATGGCGCGCGCCCACTGCGCCGCGACGACAGCCGGGTGCTCTCCCTCACGGTGCGGTCCGAGCCCAGCGCTGTGCGAGCGCCGCACAGGTGATCAGCTGCACCTGGTGGAAGATCATGAGCGGCAGCACGATCAGGCCGATGGGGTGACCGGCGAACAGCACCGTCGCCATCGGCAGTCCCGTGGCCAGTGACTTCTTCGAACCACAGAACACCACCACGATCCGATCGCCGCGATCGAAGTGCCGGGCCCGGCCCAGCGCCGAGGTCACGGCGATCACGATCGCCAGCAGCACACAGCAGACCAGGCCCAGCAGCAGAATCCGCCACGGCGACATGGCATGCCAGATGCCCTCCACCATGCCCGCGCTGAAGGCGCTGTACACCACCAGCAGGATGGAGCCGCGGTCCACCAGCTTCGTCGGCTCGGCATAGCGGGCCAGGAAACCCTTCACCTTCGGCCGGATCAACTGGCCCAGGAAGAACGGGACCAGCAGCTGCAGCACGATATCGACGATCGAGGAGAGATCCACCCGGGTCTGACCGGTGGTGTTCATCAACAGGATCACCAGGGCCGGAGTCAGGAAGACGCCCAGCAGATTCGAGAGCGTCGCGCTCACGATCGCGCCCGCCACATTGCCCTTGGCGATCGAGGTGAAGGCGATCGAGGACTGCACCGTGGACGGCACCAGGCACAGGAACAGCAGACCGGTATACAGGTCCTCGGTCAGGATGTGCGGCACCAGCACCCGGGCCGCGACACCGAGAATCGGGAAGAGTACGAAGGTGCAGGCCAGCACGGTGGCATGCAGTCGCCAATGCTTGAGGCCGGTGATCGCCTCATGGGTGGACAGGCGTGCGCCGTAGAGCAGGAACAGCAATGCGATGGCAATTTTCGTCAGCCAGCCCACCACCTCGGCGGCCTCGCCTCGGGCCGGGAAGAGGCTGGCCAGAACGACCACGGCGAGAATCGACAGAATGAACCCGTCGATGTAGAACTTGCTGAGAAATCGCACCGAACCAGGCTAATCGCCCGATATTTCCGTTATTAACATCCCACCCGTGGGACGGCGATACTGGTGGTGATCGACTGTTCGAACGCACGGGGGTGGAGACGCCATGGTCCCTGGGACCGCACTGGCCGCGAGCCGGATCGCCGCCGATACCTGGGGTATCTCCGGCCCACAGTTCCTCGCCGGGTACGTACTGCTGGGACTGGCGGCGGCGGTATACGGGTTCACCCAGCGGGCCAGGATCATTCGCACCGACCACTCCCGGGCGCATCTGGCCACCGCCCTGTCGCCGGTCGAGACCGCCATGCTCTTCGACGATCGGCGGCCGGTGCTCGCCGGACTCGCCCAATTGCGCGGGCATCAACTCATCGACTCCACCGGTGCGCCCACACGCTCACCCAGCGGTACCGAACAGCAGAGCCTGGACCAGGTGTCGCGCAGCATGCACCGGTACATGGTCGGCGCCGATGCGCGCCACCGGCATGTCGGCCACCTCGCCCGCGCCAGCCGCGAATCGATCGCGGCGCTGCGCAATTCGCTCACCGATCGCGGCTACCTGATCGGTGGTGAACAGCGAAAGGCGCTGCTGCTGTCGGCGCTTCCGCTCTGGGCACTGCTGGTCTTCGGCATCGTCCGCATGTTCGCGGGTATCGCCAACCGGCACCCCATCGGATACCTGGCACTCGCCCTCGTAGTGGTGCTCAGCTGCGCGTTCCTGGTCCAGCGCGCACCCCGGCTGACCCGTCGCGGCCGCATCGCCAAACAGGAATCCATGCAGCGCAACGGCCACCTGCGCCCCAATAACGCCCCCGCCTACGCCGCCTACGGTCCGGATAGCGCCGCCATGGCCACCGCCCTGTTCGGCGCCATGGTGCTGTGGAGCCTCGACCCCGGATTGGCCGGCGCCACCGGCACTCTCGCCGCGGGCGGCGCCAGCGGCTCGGGCGGCAGCTGCTCCAGCTCCAGCTCCAACTGCTCGAGCGGCGACAGCGGCGGCGGCAGCAGTTGCAGTAGCGGCAGTTGTGGAAGCAGCTGCGGCGGCGGAGGTTGCGGCGGATGACGCCCACCGTCCGCACCGCCGATGAAACCGCGGATCGAGTGCGGCGACCCGAATCCAAGAATCCGCTGCCGGCCGGGGCGATCGGAGTCGGCTGGCGGCCCGAGATCTGCGGCATGATCGCGGCGCTGGACGGGATCGGATTCTGTGAGGTCATCGCGGAATCGCTGGCACCGCATGCTGGTTCGCGGCGCGGCGGCTGGTTCGGCGCGTTGCGCGTGCGGCGGCGCGCACCAGTCACGCCGGACCGGGGGCACGCGGCCGCGCGAAAGCGTCGGCGGCACAGCGCTATCGCGGTCCCGGAGGAGCTCGCGCTGCTCATAGCCGGTGGTATGGCGGCAGTGCCACACGGCATTTCACTGTCACTGGGCGGGGCGGAGGCGGTGGATCCCGATCGGGTCGCACTTCTGGCCGAGTGCGCGCGGGCGCTGGGATCGCCTTTGGTGAGCGAGCACATCGCCTTCGTACGCGCGGATGGGGTGGAGGCCGGGCATCTGCTGCCGGTGCCGCGCACGCGCGAGGCGTTGGATGTGCTGGCGCGCAATATCTCCCGCACCCAGGGTGAGCTGGACGTGCCCCTGGCCGTGGAGAATATCGCCGCACTGTTCGAATGGCCGGACGCGGAGTTCACCGAAGCGGAGTTCCTCCAGGAGTTGGTGGAGCGTACCGGCGTTCACCTTCTCATCGATATCGCGAACCTGTATGCCAACGCGCGGAACAGATCTCGTGATCCGCTCACCGAGTTACTGCGACTGCCGACCGAACGCCTCGCCTACTGCCATATCGCGGGCGGGCACGAGATGGGCGGCCGGTACCACGACACACATTCGCACCCGGTACCCGCCGAGGTGCTGGCACTGGTCGCCGAATTCACCGCGGATCGTCCGGTCCCGCTCATGCTCGAACGAGACGGAAACTATCCCCCCGCAGCGGAACTCGCGGCCGAATTGAATTCCATCGCCACCGCCTCCGGCCGCCCACCCATCCACCTGCGCCCCGCGCTCTCCGCATGAGCGACCGGGCCGTGAGCGGACGCGTCGCGGGTGAGGGGGCTCCGGGAGAATCCGCACCCAACCCATCCGGAAGACTCGCGGAACAGCAGGCGGCCCTGGTGCGCGCCCTGGTCGCGGGCGCTTCGGTGCCCGCGGGATTCGACGCGGCCGATATCTCCGCCACCGCGCACGCGTTGCTGCACAAGCGCGCGGACGAGGTGGCGCGGCGGTTTCCGCTACTGGCACATGCCTGCGGAGGTGACTTCACCGCGAAATTCATGGAGTGGGCGAGCAGTCGCCCCAAGAACTCGACGGCCGCCGACGCCGCGGCCTTCGCATCGGCGCTCGGACTGCCCGCACCGGCGCGCGGCTCACGAGATCCGCTGCGGCGCTGGCGAAATCGCTGAATCGGCACGGACATCGGTTCGGCGAGAACGCATGCGCCGGGTACCCCGGTCTCGACAGATGCATGGGTGCTAATGTCCGTACCTGTTTGCTGGATTGTCCTGTCCATCTCGGAAAGGGAGTTCCATGTCGCAGGTTCATGCCGCTCATAGCGGTCATGATCATGTTCACGGTCCAAGTTGCGGGCATGTAGCCGTTCCGCACGGCGACCATATCGACTATGTGCACGACGGCCATCTGCATCGCGAACACGACGGCCATTTCGACGAGTGCGAGCCCGCCGGGCATATCACCCATGACAGCCACGACCATGAGCACGGCCCGGCTTGCGGGCATGTCGCGGTGCCGCACGGCGATCACGTCGACTACATCCATGACGGCCACCGGCACGCGGCGCACGCCGGGCACTACGACGACCACTGACTCGCCGGAGGACGCGTGGGCGGTCGCGCTGTCGAGTCGGCCGCCACTGCGCGATCATTCGTCCATGGCATTCCTGGCACGAGATCCCGAGCGCGGCTTCCGGGCGAATCCGGCCCCGGCATTCGGTACCCGCAGCCGTGAACTGATCCGATTCACCTGCGCCGGTAGGGAATTCGTACTGCGTCAGACGATCATCGGTCCCGGCGGGCAGAGCGGCTGGCACTATCACGACGGGACACTGTTCGTCCTGGTCACCGGCGGTCCGCTATACCATCCGGGCACCGATTGCGTACCGGTCACCAAACGCCCGTGGCGGATCTTCCGCGAACCGAGCGGAAGCGCGCACGCGCACCTGGCCCGCAATCCCGGTGCGCGTCCGGTGCGGCTCACCGTGCTCTACCTGAATCCGGCCGGGAGTCCGCTCTCCCGGACCGTCCCCACCCCACCCTGTGCACAGGGTGACACCGCACGCTGAGGCATGCTGGCCGCATGATCGAGGTAGTCACCGTCAGCACCGAGCGGGACCTGGCCGACGCGTACGACATCCGGATGAAGGTGTTCGTCGCCGAACAGGGTGTACCGCAGGAGTTGGAGCTCGACGAACTGGACGCCATCGCCGATCACTTCCTCGCCCGGCTCGACGGACAACCCATGGGCGCGGGCCGACTGCTCGTGCGCGAGAACGTGGGCGTGCTCGGCCGCCTCGCGGTATTGCCGGAGTCGCGGGGCACCGGTGTGGGCGTGGCCTTGGTCCGGGCCATCGAGGAGCGTGCGCGTGAGCGTGGTCTCAGTGCGATCGAACTGCATTCGCAGACCCACGCCCGGGGCTTCTATGAGCGGCTCGGCTACGAGGCGTACGGCGAGATCGGCGATGACGCGGGCATCCCGCACATCTGGATGCGCAAAAGCCTCCGCTAGGAACGGATCGGTCGCGGAATCAGTTCGTGGCGGGCGCGCAGGTATCGCGCAGCGAGCAGGAACCGCAGGCGCTACCGCAGCCGCCGACCTCTTCGGCGGGGGCCGCGGCCTCGAGGGCCTTCTCGGCGGCGAGCGCACCCGCGCCGAGGGTGAAGAACGCGATGACCACGGCCGCCAGCGGGATCAGAATCCCGGCGATACCGCCGCCGACCAGCGCGACCGCCGCACCGGCGGCGAGCAGCAGTCCGGCCACGATGGTGGTCGGCGCGGCCACGCGATTGGCCAGCTTGAAGTTCTCTTCCGACTTCACCGCGGCCTCGGAGTGCACCCCGAAATAGCGGTTGCCGGGCAGCGTGCCGGTCAGTCCGAGCACTCCGGTGACCACGGCGACAGCCGACAGAACAAACAGAATCATCGCGACAACCAACACGGCGTTCAATTTACCTCCGCTCCGCTCCGGTAGGGCTCGCGGCCCTGGGTGTCCCGCCGCTTCCCTCCCTCCGCTCGGTCCGGAAGCGGGACGGCCGCGAACCTCGAATATTTCTCCCCGGTGCGTTGGTGCGCGAGGTCGTTACCCCTTTTGGGCGCAGCGGTGTGCACGCTTTACCCTGGTGAGCGACCTTATCGGGGATCGGCTAGGAATAAGAAGGCAGGACCGTGCAGGACACTCGTGCAACCGACACACCCACCGCGGCGGCGGGTGGGGCCAGCGATGTGCCCGCACACCGTTACAACGCCGAACTGGCGGGCCGGGTCGAACAGAAGTGGCAGCGGGCGTGGCAGGAGCGTGGCACCTTCCACGCGCCCAATCCGGTAGGCCCGCTGCGGGGCGAGACCCCCGCCGACAAACTGTTCGTGCAGGACATGTTCCCGTACCCGTCGGGTGCGGGCCTGCATGTGGGACATCCGCTGGGCTATATCGCCACCGATGTGTTCGCGCGCTTCCATCGCATGCGCGGCCGGAATGTGCTGCACGCCCTGGGTTATGACGCCTTCGGCCTGCCCGCCGAGCAGTACGCGGTGCAGACGGGTGCGCATCCGCGGGTGACCACCGAATCCAATATCGCGAATATGCAGCGTCAGCTGGATCGACTGGGCCTGGGCCACGATCGCCGCCGCTCCTTCGCGACCACCGATCCCGAGTACTACAAATGGACGCAGTGGATCTTCCTGCGCATTTACAACGCCTGGTACGACGCGGGTCAGGGTAAGGCCCGCCCGATCGCCGAGCTGATCACCGAATTCGAGAGCGGTAAGCGCGCCATCAATGGCGACGACCGCGCCTGGAGCGAGCTGACCCCGGCCGAGCGCAATGCCCTGGTCGACTCGTATCGCCTGGTGTACCAGACCGATTCGATGGTCAACTGGTGCCCGGGTCTGGGCACGGTGCTGTCCAATGAGGAGGTCACCGCCGACGGCCGCAGTGAGCGCGGCAATTTCCCGGTGTTCCGTAAGCGCCTGTGGCAGTGGATGATGCGGATCACCGCGTACTCCGATCGCCTGGTCGACGACCTGGACGAGCTGGACTGGCCGGACAATGTGAAGTCCATGCAGCGCAACTGGATCGGGCGTTCGCGCGGCGCGCAGGTCAAGTTCGAGGCGGGCTCGGACATCATCGAGGTCTTCACCACCCGCCCGGACACCCTGTTCGGCGCCACCTATGTGGTGCTGGCCCCCGAGCACGAGCTGGTCGACCGGCTGACCGAGTCGTCCTGGCCGTCCGGCACCGATGCCCGCTGGACCTTCGGCGGGGCAGACACTCCAGCGGAAGCCGTTGCCGCATACCGTAAGTCGATCGCGGCGAAGTCCGATCTGGAGCGGCAGGAGAGCAAGGAGAAGACCGGCGTCTTCCTGGGCTCGTACGCCACCAATCCGGTGAACGGCGCACGCGTGCCGATCTTCATCGCCGACTACGTGCTGAGTGGCTACGGCACCGGCGCGATCATGGCCGTCCCCGGTCACGATGCGCGCGACTGGGAGTTCGCCTCCGCCTTCGGCCTGCCGATCGTGGAAGTGGTCGCGGGCGGCGATGTCTCGGAGGCCGTGTACTCCGGCGAGGGCACCCTGGTGAACTCCGGCTATCTGGACGGTCTGGAGATCGACGCCGCCAAGGCGAAGGTCATCTCCGAGCTGGAGGCCAATGGCCACGGTAAGGGCACCATCCAGTACAAGCTGCGCGACTGGCTGTTCGCCCGCCAGCGTTACTGGGGCGAGCCCTTCCCCATCGTCTACGACGAGGACGGCGCGGCGCACGCGCTGCCGGAATCCATGCTGCCGGTACGACTGCCGGAGATCGAGGACTTCGCCCCGGTCACCTTCGATCCGGACGACGCCGACTCCGAGCCGTCCCCGCCGCTGGCCAAGGCCACCGACTGGGTGCATGTCACGCTGGATCTGGGTGACGGCCCCAAGCGGTACCGCCGCGATACCAATGTCATGCCCAACTGGGCGGGCAGCTCCTGGTACCAGCTGCGCTACGCGGACCCCACCAACTCGGAGGCGTTCTGCGCCAAGGAGAACGAGCAGTACTGGCTGGGTCCGCGCACCGCCGAGCACGGTCCGCGGGATCCGGGCGGTGTCGATCTGTACATCGGCGGTGTGGAGCACGCCGTACTGCACCTGCTGTACGCGCGCTTCTGGCAGAAGGTGCTGTTCGATCTGGGCGATGTGTCCTCGAGCGAGCCGTACCGCCGCCTGTTCAACCAGGGCTATATCCAGGGCTTCGCCTACACCGATGAGCGTGGCGCGTACGTGCCCGCCGCCGAGATCGTGGAGCGGGGCGGAAAGTTCTTCTGGACCAACACGTCCGGTGTGGAGATCGAGGTCTTCCAGGAGTACGGCAAGATCGGCAAATCGCTGAAGAACGCCGTCTCCCCGGACGAGATGTACGAGGCGTACGGCGCGGACACCTTCCGCTTCTACGAGATGTCCATGGGCCCGCTGGATGCCTCACGCCCCT
The DNA here is from genome assembly GCF_036327755.1 of Nocardia sp. NBC_01503. Classification (NCBI taxonomy): domain Bacteria; kingdom Bacillati; phylum Actinomycetota; class Actinomycetes; order Mycobacteriales; family Nocardiaceae; genus Nocardia; species Nocardia sp. NBC_01503. Next base: position 2,747,225 of record NZ_CP109596.1, on the reverse strand, counting down.
GGTCCACCAAGGATGTGGTGGGCGCGCAGCGCTTCCTGCAGCGGGTATGGCGACTGGTGGTGGATGAGGAGACCGGCGCCATCCGGGTCACCGACGCCGAACCCTCGGGCGAGGCACTGCGCCTGGTGCACAAGACGATCGCCGGTGTGGACGACGACTACGCCAACCTGCGGGACAATACCGCCGGGGCGAAGCTGATCGAGCTGACCAACTATCTGACCAAGAACTTCGGCGACGGCGCACCGCGCGCCCTGGTCGAGCCCCTGGTCCTGATGCTGGCCCCGATGTCCCCGCATATCGCCGAGGAGCTGTGGGAACGCCTGGGCCACACCGCATCCCTGGCGCACGGCCCGTTCCCGGCCGCGGATCCCGCACTGCTGGTGGAGGATTCGGTCGAGTACCCGATCCAGGTGAACGGTAAGGTCCGCAGCCGCGTCAGCGTCCCGGCCGCCGCCGATCAGGCCGCGGTACAGGCCGCCGCCCTGGCGGACGAGAAGATCGCGGAGCTGTTGGGCGGCAAGGAACCTCGCAAGATCATCGTGGTTCCCGGCCGCCTGGTGAATATCGTCGCCTGACACCCCACTCCGTCATCCCGGCATGCTCGTGGCCGGGATGACGGAGCGGGTTGGGTGACGCCATACTGTTTCCGTCACCGGGCAGCGCGCTGATGGTGCCCGGGCCGATGGCGGCGCGCGGTGCGATCGGCGGAAGTGTCGCTCCGGGAAGTAGATTCGGCGGCAGCAGACCGCCGGATGATCCGGCGCCGAAGGGGAAGTCGGCGCGCGCCTCGCCCGATCCGAGCAGGGTGCCAGCGGTGGCCGCCGCGAGCCGAGTCAGCAGCCGTCGTCTGTCCATCGGGTTCGATCGCTCCGAATTTCGGTTCCGCATGCGGAATCACTTCACCCCGCGCCAGTTTCGGGCGGCTCATCCGGTTATATCGACCGCGATGAACTGGACACCAATTCCGCGCGAAACGATCGAAATTCGAAAGAAACGTTAAGGCTGCTCTCAGCGTGGGATCGGCCGCAATACGATCTCGGTGGGATGCGCGTCGCGCGGGGTCTCGATCGCATTGCGCACCGTCCACGCCACCGTCTCGGGCGTGAGGAATTCGCTCGGCTGGTATTCGCGGCGCTCCCCCGCGACCAGCTCACGCTGCATATCGGTATCGATGCGGCCCGGATGCACCGAAGTCACCCGCAGATCCGGCTCCTCCAGGCGCAGGGCGTCACCGAAGGCGCGCAGTGCGAATTTACTGGCCGCGTAGACACCCCAGCCGGGATTGGCGCGCAGTCCGGCGCCGGAGTTGATCAGCACCACGTGCCCGTGCGCTTCGCGCAGCGCGGGCAGCAGCACCCGGGTCAGCTCCGATACCGCTATCAGGTTGGCTTCCAACGTATTCCGCCACTGCGCAACGGACGAATCGGCTATTGTTCCCAGGTCGGCGACCCCGGCATTGTGCACCAGAACATCCAGCCGCTCGATCGACTCGGCCGCGGCGGCCACGGCGTCGTAGTCGGTCAGCTGCACCGGCCACCCTGTGGCATCCGGCAATTCCCGCAGTATCGGTTCCAGGGCCTCCGGCGTGCGCGCACCCAGCAGCAGCCGGTGCGTGGGCGCGAGCGCGCGGGCGATGGCGGCGCCGAGCCCCCGGCTCGCTCCGGTGATCAACGCGGTAGGACGGTCACTGCCGGACTTCGCGGAATTCGCCATGCCATCACCGTAACCGGGCGCGCGGCGCCGACGATGCGTTGGCTAGGCACAGAGGGCTCAAACACACGCGCGTTCGAAAATGTGAAAAGGCGTACACAGTGCAATTCGACGAACCGGCGTCCTCGGCAGGCACAGCGTCGTACGGGGAGGTGGACATAACGCCCATAGCGCCGCCCGACGATCCGACAGCGGACGGACATCGCGCATACCTGCGGGTTCCGTCGCAGAATAGGGCGATGACGCACTCGGGTTTCACGCCTACCCAGCTCGCGGCCCGCGCCGCCTACCTGCTGCGCGGCAATGACCTGGGGTCCATGACCACGGCCGCGCCCAGGCTGTATCCACATATGTGGAGTTGGGACGCCGCCTTCGTCGCGGTCGGACTGGCCCCGCTGAGTGTCGAGCGCGCCGTGCTGGAGATGGACACCCTGCTGTCGGCGCAGTGGCGCAACGGGATGATCCCGCACATCGTCTTCGCCAATGGCGTGGACGGATACTTCCCGGGGCCGAGCCGCTGGGAATGCCGACGCCTGGCCGCGGACGCACCGGACGGTCCCGATACCTCCGGCATCACCCAGCCGCCCGTACACGCCATTGCGGTGCAACGGATTCTGGATCATTCCCGGCGGCACGGGCGCAGCACCCGCGCCACCGCCGAGGAGTTCCTGCAACGGCGCTGGCCGGATCTGATGCGGTGGCATCGCTGGCTCGCCTATGCGCGAGATCCCAAGCAGCACGGGCGAATTACGCTGTATCACGGATGGGAATCCGGAATGGACAATTCGCCACGATGGGATCGCGCCTACGCCAATGTGATTCCGGGACCGGATCTTCCGCCCTATCAGCGCGAGGATCTCCAGGTGGTCGGCGACCCGACCCAGCGGCCCAGCGATCGCGAATACGACCGGTACATGTGGCTGGTCGAGCAGATGCGACGCTCCGGCTACGACGATTATCAACTGGCCTCGACAATGAGCTTCGCCGTCGAGGATGTGTTCGTCACCGCCATTTTCGCGCTCGCCTGCGATGTGCTGGCCAATATCGGCGAGGACTATAAACAGCCCAACGCCGATGTGCGCGAATTGTACGAATGGGCCGACTACTTCCGGTCGGGCGTGGTCGGCACCACCGATCCGCGCACCGGGGTGGCCCGCGATTTCGATGTGCGCGCGGACAAGTGGATCGAGACCGAGACCCTCGCCTCGTTCGCGCCGCTGCTCTGCGGTGGGCTGCCGCGCGATGCGGAACGCCGACTGCTGCGCCTGTTCGAGGGACCGCGCTGGTGCGGGCATCCGGATCTGCGGTACGCGCTGCCGCCCTCGACCTCGCCGGTGGCCAAGGACTTCCGGCCGCGCGAATACTGGCGCGGACCGGTGTGGCCGGTGATGAGTTGGTTGTTCTCCTGGGTGTTCGCGCGGCGCGGATGGGCCGAGCGGTCGTTCATGCTGCGCGCGGAGGGGTTGCGGCAGGCCAGCGACGGGAGCTTCGCGGAGTACTACGAACCGTTCACGGGGGAACCGCTGGGGAGTATGCAGCAGAGTTGGACCGCCGCTTCGGTGCTGGACTGGCTGGGCTGATCCGCCCCGCATGGTGGACTGTTCAGCGCCGTCATCCCGGCGTGCTTTTGGCCGGGATCCACGGTGCTCGGTAGATCCCGCCGAAATAGCGGTGATTCAGCTAACACTTGGACAACATACGGGCGCGTCCTTGGCCAAGGCGAATAAGCCCACATAGCGTCCCCTTGCATGGTTCGACGAAAGAAGCTGGGACTGGCCGCTTTCGCGGTGGCCAGCATTCTCACGGCAATGTCGACCGCCCCCGCGGCGGCCGATGCGGGCGGGCCGGATGTCTCGTCCTGGCAGCACCTCGACGGCCGCATGATCAACTGGTTCGAGGTGCGCGCCTCCGGCAATCACTTCGCCATGGTCAAGGCCACCGAGGGTGTCAACTATGTGAACCCGTACTTCGTCCCGGACAGTCTGCTCATGCGGGCGGCGGGCGTGGCGCGCGGCACCTACCACTACGCGCGGCCGAATCTGCTGCCCGAGGCACAGGCCGCGCTGTACGCCGCCACCGTGCTGGGCCAGAACGGACCCCTGGACCTGCCGCCCGTCCTGGATCTGGAGGATTCGGGCGGGCTACCCGCACCGGCGCTCATCGACTGGACGCACCGGTATCTGAATACGGTGCAGGCGTTGACCGGTCGCGTGCCGATCATCTACACCTATCCGCGTTTCTGGCAGACGGCCATGGCCGACAGCGATGAATTCACCAGGTACCCACTGTGGATCGCGGACTATCGCGGCAATGACGGTCCCGAGGTTCCCGGTGGCTGGCCCGCGTGGACGTTCTGGCAGTACACCGACTCCGGGAGTGTGCCGGGTATCGCCGGGGGCACCGATCTGAACGTATACAGCGGTGCCCAAGGCGATTTCGGCCGCTTCGCGAATATGCCCAGCTTGGGCAGCAGCGGTAGCTGAACCTGTGGATCCCGGCCAAAAGCATGCCGGGATGACGGGCTACAGGACCTGCGACAGGAACTGCTGAAGTCGCGGGGTCTCCGGCTTGTCGAAAAGCGCCTCCGGCGTGCCGGTTTCGACGACCCTACCGTGATCCATGAACACCACCCGATCCGATACCGAACGGGCGAAACCCATTTCGTGCGTCACCACGATCATGGACATACCGCCCTTCGCCAACTCGGCCATGAGCGCCAGCACGCCCTTGACCAGCTCCGGGTCCAGCGCCGAGGTGGCCTCGTCGAAGAACATGAGCTGCGGCTTCATGGCCAGCGCGCGGGCGATGGCGACACGCTGCTGCTGACCGCCGGAGAGGTTCGCGGGCCGGGCATCGGCCTTGTCCGCCAGCCCTACCGCCTCCAACTGCTCCAGCGCGAGGGTGCGCGACTGCTCTTTGGAGAGCCCGTGCAGCTTCCGCGGCCCGAGCGCCACATTCTCGGCAACGGTCTTGTGCGGGAACAGATTGAAGTGCTGGAAAACCATGCCGATACGCCGGCGCAGCTGATCCGGATCATCGGTCAGCACGGATTTGCCGTCGACCAGGATGTCGCCCCGGCTCGGCTCGTGCAGGCGGTTCAGCACGCGTAGCAGGGTCGACTTACCCGAACCCGAGGGTCCGATGACCGTGGTGGTCTTACCCGCGTCCACATGGATGTCCACACCGCGCAGCACCTCGTTACCGCCGAGGGTCACATGCAGTCCGGTACCGGTGAGAGAGGCACTCATGCTCCACGCCCTTCCGTGATCACGGCCTGCTCGACCGGTTCGATCGCCTTCTCGGCGCGGCCGGTACGCAGGCGGCCGTCGATGTAGTTCACCAGGTGCGTGAGCGGGACGGTCAGCACCAGGTACATCAGGCCCGCGGCGACCAGCGGTGAGAGATTTCCGGTCTGCGCGTTCAGATCCCGGCCCACCGCGAACAACTCGCGTTGCGTGGCGAGCAAGCCCAGGAAGTAAATGAGCGACGAGTCCTTGATGAGCGCGATGAACTGGTTCATGAGCGCGGGCAGCACCCGGCGCACACCCTGTGGAATCACCACCAGCGTCATGGCCTGCCGGTAGCCGAAACCGATGGCGCGCGCCGCCTCCAGCTGCCCCGGCTCCACCGATTGGATTCCCGAGCGGAAGATCTCACCGATATAGGCCGAGGACAGCAGCGCCAGCGCGACCACACCCAGCCAGTACGGATTGTTGCCGGTCACGTTCTTAACCACCGGACCGATGCCGAGGCCGATGATCAGAATGATCACCACCGCGGGCAGGCCGCGGAAGATATCGGTGTAGATCCGGGCGGGCCAGCGCAGCCAACGGGTGCGGGAGATGCCCGCCACCGCGAGCAGCATGCCGATCACCGTGCCGAGGGCACCCGAAACCAGTGCCAGGACAAGGGTATTGGGCAGACCGGTCTTGATCAGATCAGGAAAAGCCTTGCGGTACAGCGACCAGTCGAAGAACGTATCCTTCAGCTGCGCGAGCGTGGATTTCGGCTGGGCCACGGGCTGACCGGCCTTGTCGTTCGCATGCTCGGCCGCGATCCTGTCGAAATCGGGGAGCTGCGGCGGCGCAACGGCTTTGGAGCCCGGCTTCCAACCCGGCGGCAGCTCGCGCGGCACCCAGTCCGCATAGAGCTTCGCATAGGTGCCGTCGGTGATCACCGCGTCCAGACCGGCATTGAGCGCATCGGTGAGCGGCTGATTGTCCTTGCGCACCGCCCAGCCGGTGAAGTTGTTGAGGCTGAAGGTGTTCTGCACGATCGAGGTCGGATCACCCGATTTGATCGCACCGATGGCCTGCTGCGACGGGGCCACCCAGGCATCGATCTGCCCGGTCTTCAAATTCGCGTACGCGGTGTTGTAATCCGGGAACTTCACCGGATCCAGATGCAGTTCGTTCACCACGTACTCGTCCTGCACGGTGCCCTGCACCACGCCGATCCGGGTGCCGCGGTTCAGATCCGAGAAACCCTTGATGGCACTGCCATTCGGGGCGACCAGGGAGAAGTAGCCGAAATCGTAGCCATTGGTGAAGCCGACCAGTTTGCGCCGCGCATCGGTGGTGGTGATGCTCGACGACGCGGCATCGAAGCGGCCATTGGCCACCTGCGCCAGCAGACCCGCGAAATCGGTGCCGGTGAACTCCACCTGCAGGCCGATCTTGGCGGCGGCCGCGCGCAGCAGTTCATTGTCGAAACCGGTGAAGGTGCCCCGCGAATTCAGGCAGATGCTCGGCGGGGCGTCCGAGAGCGTGCCGACGCTGAGCTTGCCCGGGGTGAGCAGGCCCAGCTTGGTCACATCGATGCGATCGAGCGGTTCGGTGGTCGCCGTCGTGTACTTGTCCGCGGTCGGCGTCGCCGGACCCGTCGCCAGATTCTTCGGCGCGGCGCTGGCCGCGGCCAAGCCCGGTGGCGAGCAGAGATCACCGCTGTTCGGTGCGGCCGAGCCGAACCCGGCACCCAGGGTGACCGCACCCAGGGTGACCAGCAACACCCCCGCCATCGACAGCATGCGAGGTCGACGGCCGTACCGTCGGGACCTGGCCGTGCGCAAGCAAACCATGACAAAACACCCTAGTGGGATGGCTGTGTCTAACTGCCTCCGCTCCGCTACGGCGGTTCGCGGCCCTGTGACCCCGCTTCTTCCCTCGCTGCGCTCCTCCGCTTCGCTCCCCCGCTCCACTCAGTCCAGAAGCGGGGGCGGGCCGCGAACTTGGCACGTTTGGTGAGGGCGCGCGGGGTGGCGAGGTTCGAAATCAGGCGATGGCGGGGACGGGCTCCGGTGTGTCTAACTGCCTCCGCTCCGCTCCGGCGGTTCGCGGCCCTGTGACCCCGCTTCTTCCCTCGCTGCGCTCCTCCGCTTCGCTCCCCCGCTCCACTCAGTCCAGAAGCGGGGGCGGGCCGCGAACTTGGCACGTTTGGTGAGGGCGCGCGGGGTGGCGGGGTTCGAAATCAGGCGATGGCGGGGACGGGCTCCGGATTGAAGGAGTTCCGCCAGGCGATCGCCGTCTTCACATCCTCGAGGTTGTAGTCCGGACCGCCGACGCCGACGGTGAACAGCGTCGCCCCGGCCGCCACGAAATCGGCGGCCTTGTCCGCGCCCGGCCAATCCACCGACTTCTCGATGGCCGCCGGATCGGTGCCGACGGCCGCGCAGTGCTCGGCCAGGATCCCCGACTTACGCTGCAACACTTCGAGATCGGCGAAACTGTGCCAGATATCGGCGTATTGCGCGGCCAGTCGCAGCGTCTTCTTCTCCCCGCCACCGCCGATGAGAATCGGAATATCGCGCACCGGCTGCGGATTCAGTTTGGCCAGGCGGTCGGTGATACGCGCCAGATAGTCCTTGAGCAGGTCCAAACGGCTTCCGGCGGTACCGAATTGGTAGCCGTACTGGTCATAGTCCTTCTGGAACCAGCCCGCGCCGATCCCCAGAATCAGTCGCCCACCGCTGATGTGGTCGACCGTGCGCGCCATATCGGCCAGCAGATCCGGATTGCGGTAGCCGCCGCCGGTGACCAGCGCGCCCAGCTCCACCCGCTCGGTCTGCTCGGCGACCGCGGCCAGCATGGTCCAGCATTCGAAATGCGCGCCCTCGGGATCGCCGTACAGCGGATAGAAGTGATCCCAGTTGAAGACGATATCCACCCCGGCATCCTCGGAGCGCCGCACCGCATCCCGGATCAGCCCGTAATCGGGCGCGTGCTGCGGCTGCAATTGAACTCCGATGCGAACCGGTCGACTCATAGGGCACTCCTCGTCCGAAGGAAAATTCCGATTACCCGCGCAGGGCAGGCGAAGTCCACACATGAGGCTATGCCTCGCTCTTCGACAACCCGGGCACCCTGCGGGGCATTCCCGCGCTTGGTATCGTCCCCGGGACTCGGGCCGATGCCCGGGAACAACCCCCTCTACTCGGATCGTCCGGCACGTTCCTGCCGGTGAAGGGATGTGCACCGTGGCAACGGTGACTTTCGACAAGGCCACCCGGCTGTACCCGGGCTCGGCCAAACCCGCTGTGGATGAATTGAATCTGGAGATCGCCGACGGCGAATTCCTGGTGCTCGTCGGTCCGTCCGGCTGCGGCAAATCCACCTCATTGCGCATGCTCGCGGGCCTCGAGGAGGTGAGCGAAGGGCGCATTCTCATCGGCGACCGGGATGTCACCCACGCCGAGCCCAAGGAACGCGATATCGCCATGGTGTTCCAGAACTACGCGCTCTACCCGCATATGAGCGTCGCCGAGAATATGGGCTTCGCCCTCAAGATGGCCAAGGTCGCCAAGGAGGAGCGGCAGCAGCGTGTGCTCGAGGCCGCCAAACTGCTCGACCTGGAGCCGTACCTGGACCGCAAGCCCAAGGCGCTCTCCGGTGGTCAGCGCCAGCGTGTGGCCATGGGTCGCGCCATCGTGCGCCAGCCGCACGTCTTCCTCATGGACGAGCCGCTGTCGAACCTGGACGCCAAGCTGCGCGTGCAGACCCGCACCCAGATCGCGCAATTGCAGCGACGGCTCGGCACCACCACCGTGTATGTCACGCACGATCAGGTCGAGGCCATGACCATGGGCGACCGGGTCGCGGTGCTCAAGGACGGACTGCTGCAGCAGTGCGCCGCACCGCGCGATCTGTACCGCAATCCGGCGAATCTGTTCGTGGCCGGATTCATGGGCTCGCCCGCCATGAACCTGTTCACCCTGCCGGTGCAGAACGGCGGGGTATCCCTCGGCGGTCACCGCATCGAACTGCCGCGCACGGTGGCCGACGCCGCGGGGCCGAATATCGTTGTGGGCGTGCGGCCCGAGCATCTGGAGCCGACCGGCGACGGCCAGGCCATCGATATGGAGGTCGATGTGGTCGAGGAGCTCGGCTCCGACGCCTACATCTACGGTCGCACCCTCGGCGATGGGGAAACCATTGTGGCACGGGCGGATTGGCGTAACCCGCCGGTCAAGGGCGCGCGCCTGAGCCTGGTCACCACCGCCGACCACATCTACTTCTTCGGGCCCGAGGATGGACGGCGACTGAACTGACATCGTGGATCCCGGCCGAAAGCACGCCGGGATGACGGGGTCGGCAATCGCCGGATTGACGGCGATCGAGCACCGGCGTCGTCCCGCATTACGCGGGGCGGCGCCATTTCTTGTTGACGCGGACGCGCAGATTCTCCACTGGCACTTCATTTCCCGAGGCGGAGCGAATCTCCACCCGCACCGGTTCACCGGTGGTGTCCTCGACGCGCTCCAGTGGTGGTGTGCCGTCCTGTAGGTACTCGTCACCCCATTGCCACAGCGCGAGTACCGCGGGCAACAGGTCCGATCCCATTGGGGTGAGCGCGTATTCGTGCCGGGTGCGCTTGCCCTCTTCTCGATATGGGCGCTTCTCCAACAGCCCGGCCTCGGTGAGTTTGCGCAGTGCGCTGGAGGCCGCGGCATCGGTGATGCCGACGCGGGTGGCGAAACCGTCGAACCGGGTGGTGCCGTAGAAGCACTCGCGCAGGATGAGCATCGCCGAGCGGGTGCCGACGATATCCAGGGCCTTGGCTATTGAGCAGCCCTGCGGCTTCCACGCGCTCAGGTCCGCGAGCTTTCCTTCCAATACGACGGGCATGGCGTACATCATACACATGCTGACTTGCCTCAACTATGGCCAGACCCTACCCTGACGTTAGGGCAATGAAGCCAGCTACTCCGAAAAGGAAAAGCCATGAGAGACGCGGTCATCGTCGAAGCGGTACGCACCCCGGTCGGCAAGGGCAAGGCCGACGGCGCACTGCACGGCACCCACCCCGCCGACCTGTTCGCACACAGCCTGCGCGAGATAGTCCGGCGCACCGGCATCGATCCCGAGCTCATCGACGACGTCATCGGCGGCGTCGTCACCGCGGTCGGCGAACAGGGCAGCAACCTCACCCGGCGCGCCGCACTCGCCGCCGGATACCCCGAATCCGTCCCCGCCACCACCGTCGACCGCCAGTGCGGCAGCAGCCAGCAGGCCATCCACTTCGCCGCACAGGGCGTCATCGCCGGGGCATACGACATCGTCGTGGCCGGTGGTGTGGAATCCATGAGCCGCGTACCCATGGGCGCGAATATGCTCGGCGCGGAGGACATCAGCGGTATCGGATTCGCCGAACGGTATCCGGAAGGGCTGGTGCCGCAGGGCATCAGCGCGGAGCTGATCGCCGCGAAATGGGGCCTGTCCCGTACCCAACTGGACGAGTTCGCGCTCTCCAGCCACGAAAAGGCCGCCCGCGCAACCAAAGACGGCGCCTTCGAAGCCCAGCTCGCACCCCTGGCCGGACTCACCACCGATGAGGGCATTCGCCTCGGCAGCACCCTGGAAACCCTCGGCGGCCTGCGCCCCGCCTACTACAGCGAGGAGATGGCGGCCCGCTTCCCGCAGATCGGCTGGAATATCACCGCCGCCAATGCCAGCCAGATCAATGACGGCAGCTCCGCGGTGCTCATCATGACCAGCGAGCGCGCCGCCCAACTCGGCCTCACCCCGCTGGCCCGCCTGCACAGCTTCGCCGTCGCCGGCGACGACCCGCTGCTCATGCTCACCGCAGTCATCCCCGCGACCCGGAAGGTATTGCGGCGCAGCGGACTCCAACTCTCCGATATCGACCTCTTCGAGGTGAACGAAGCCTTCTCCTCGGTGGTGCTGGCCTGGGCCCACGACACCGGAGCCGACCTGTCCAAGGTGAACGTCAACGGCGGCGCCATCGCCATCGGCCACCCCCTCGGCGCGTCGGGCTCCCGCCTGACCACCACACTCGTGCACGCCATGCACGACCGCGGCGCCCGCTACGGCCTGCAAACCATGTGCGAGGCAGGAGGATTGGCCAACGCCATGATTCTGGAGGCGCTGCACTGAATTCACCCGGGCGGCACGGGCGGGCCGGACTCAGCCGCCGACCGGGTGCCCGCGCTCCAGCCGCGGCAGCCGGTCCCACCGCACCGCCAGATCGGCCATCGTCTCGAGCCCGCCACGGGCCCGCGAATCAATGGATACCGCGTCCAGTTCCGCGAGCGCGGCGGCTCGATAGCGATCGGCCTCGGCCAGCGCCCAGTCCACCGCACCCGAGCGCACGATCGAATCCACCAGTTCGGCGGCCTCGTCCGGTGACGGGGCCGCCGCCCGCGTGTAGACCGATGACAGCACTGCCGCGAGCTCCGGGTCGCTGTGCAGTACGCGCACCACCGGGGCGGACTTCTTGCGTCGAACGATGTCACCGCCGACCGGTTTACCGAGCCGGTCGGCGTCGCCGACGAGGCCGGCGACATCATCGACCAGTTGGAAGGCCAGCCCGAGATGGCGGCCGAAGGTGCGCAGCGCGCGGACCCGGGCCGGGTCCGCGGTCACCGCCCCGCCGCCGAGCGAGCAGGCCAGACCGAACAGCGCCGCAGTCTTCCCGGTCGCCATGGTCCGCCACTGCTCGGGTCCGATATCCATCCGACCCTCGTACGCCAGGTCGGCGGACTGGCCATTGACCACATCCACAAGGGCAGTGGTCAATTCGGTCGTGATCGACCTTCGGGCGGAGGTATCCCGACCCTCACCCGCTGCCGCGAAAGCCAGTGTCAGCAATGCGTCACCGGCGAGAATCGCCTGTGCTCTGCCGAATACCGCCCAGGCGCTGGGGCGTCCGCGCCGCTGGGTGTCCTCGTCCATGATGTCGTCGTGCAGCAGTGAGAAGTTGTGAATCAGTTCGGTCGCCACCGCCGCCGGCAGCGCGTCGGTCTCCACCCCGCCGACCGCGAGCGCGCTCGCGATGGCCAGCGCGCCGCGTACCCCCTTGCCGGGATTCGCCGCGGCCGGTCGGCCGGTCGCGTCACACCAGCCGAAGTGATAGCCCGCGACGACCCGCAGGGGTTCGGCCAGCTGATCCACCAGGCTTCGGAGCCGAGGGCAGGTGAGTTGCCACGCCTGCTCCAGCACCGCACGCGCGGTATCGATTTCGGGGTCGATCGCGTTCACCGGCCACGCTCCAGGGGACCGGCGATATCGCTGTATCTCGCGGTCCGGCTGGACCAGTCGAAATTGCCCCGCATCCAGCTCCGCATACCGTCCAGACAGGCGAGCACCGGTTCCGGCGCGGATCGGTCGCGTAGTGCGCGCTCGAGCTCGAGGAATCGCCGTACCCGCGTGTCGATCTCCGCGCAGACGCGGGCGAGCGCCTCGGCTTCATCGAGCCGCTCATGGTGACCGATGATGTAGGCCAGGTTGTGCACCTCGCCGAAGGATTGCTCCTTGGCCAGCGAATAGACGTCGTTGGTCCAGCACACCACATCGCAGGCGGCGTCCAGCGCGCCGGAGAAGTCCGCACCTCGATACTGCTCCGCCGTGACCTCGAATCCGCCGAGCGCCTCGACCAGATCCATACAGACATAGATCGCACCGGTATGGCGGCGACGTTCGACGTAGGTGTCCCGGTCCGGGACGATGCCCCGCACCCGGTTACCGGCCTCCCAGATCGCCGCCGTGCGCAGGCATTCGGTCAGATGGTCGGTGAATCGCGCACGCCAGAGCGCCGAACCCCGTGGAGCGGTGCGCCGCCACAGATCGGCGAGTGCGGCGAGTAGTGGCGTATCACCGCGGTCACCGTCGTACGCCTCGGCCCGCAAGACCGCGCACACCTGTTCGGCGAGCTCTCCGGCCTCGGCCAGATCCCGGCCGACGGTCCCGTCGTCGAGTTCGTCATCCACCAGGAACAGCCAGGCGAACCAGTCGACGGCCAGCTCCAGAGCGATCCGGTCGATGTCCGGATGTACCAGCGCCACAAAGTATCCGAAGTCCGCGGCGTCGAATATCGCTCGCCAGGCGGTGGAACGTGTCAGCCGGGAACCGTCGACCCAGGACAGCACATGATCACGTGCGGATTCGAGCTCGGCGTTCACCTGGAACGAAAACGGCCGGTAGATCTCCGCCAGCGTCCGCTCGATCATCGGACCAGTCCTTCGCGTCGTTGCGGGCACAGGTGCACCCCGCCCGCGGGGTGCAGGGTGATGAGTGCCTCCGGTTGGATCGACGCGGCGTCGTTCGGCAGTCGCAATCGATATCTCGCCGCCACCGTGGCCAGCACCAGCACCAGTTCGGTCAGCGCGAAATGCTTTCCGACACATACCCGGTGCCCGCTACCGAAGGGGATATAGGCGTGCTTGGGCCGACGGGCGATGTTCTCGGCGCTGAAGCGCTCGGGATCGAATCGTTCGGGATCCTCCCAGAACTCCGGATGCCGGTGCAGGAGGTAACTGTTGATCAATATGTTGGAGCCCTTGCGAATTCGATATCCGCCGATCTCGTCGTCCGCGAGTGCACGGCGCATGAACTGATACGCGGGTGAGTAGATCCGCAACGTCTCGTCGATCACCATGCGCAGGTAGGGCAATCGCGGAATATCGGCGAATTCCGGTATCCGGTCGCCGATCACCCGATCGACCTCCTCGTGCACGCGGCGCTCCACCTCGGGATGCCGGGCCAGCAGATAGAAGGCCCACGACAGGGTGTTCGTGGTGGTCTCGTAGGCGCCGATGCAGATATTGAGCACCTCGTGGTGCAACTGCTCGATATCCATTCCGCGCCCGTCGATCTCGTCGACCGCGTGCATCAGCATGGTGAGCAGATCGGCCGCCTCGCCGGTCGCGGGCGGACGCGCCGCGCGCTCGGTGATGAATCCCGAGACGAACGCGTCCATATCGGCGATCGCCCGGCGCAGGCGCCGATGCTTGCGGGTCGGCACGGACAAAGGCGGGAAGGGGAAGCGGAAGTACTCTCCGAGAATCGCGTTGGCCGCGCCGAACGCGCGCTCGAACGCCAGGGCGGTGGTATCGACGTCGGCGCTGAAGAGCGATCGGTTGACGATCCGCAGGGCGAGCTGGCCGATCTGATCGGTGATATCGAGGACGGGCGCGTCGGACGCGTCCCAGCGGTCGAGCATCCGTTCGGTCTCGGCGGTCATATTCCGCGCCAGCCCGCTGATCGCACGGGGGGTGAGATGCGGTGCGATCATGCGCCGCTGCCGTTGCCACAGTTCATGATCGGCGTTGGCGATCAGGCCCTTGCGCAGCACCGGGCGAACGATCTTGAACAACACCGCGTTCTTGTCGTAGCCGTCGCTGTTGTCCAGCAGGATGTGCCGAATGTGGTCCGGATGATTGACCAACACCATCGGTAGCCCGAGCAGACTGAACTCGAAGACATCACCGCGCCGCGCAAGACCCTCGGAGAGAAAACCCAATTGGTCTCGGCGGAGCGCGAGCGCGTTGTCCAGGCCGTCGGGACGGCCCAGTCGCGGTATCGGGCGGGCGGGACTGGACATGGCGCGAAGCTAGCGCCCGCCGGTTAGAACCCGGTTAGCAGTCAGTTCGGACCCGCACCGTCGCAGTGGCTTTCGAGATACAGCTGCAGCACCAGCCGGCCCTGGCCGACCACCCACTCATTGCGCGGGGCGTCCCGGTACGCGTGTTCGATGGTGCCTTCGGCGATCGCGATCGCCACCCCGAACACCCGCGGATCGGTGTGCGCGGGCATCACTCCCGAATTCAGCAGCAGCCGGCCGAAGGCTTGTGCGCAACGCCGTTGATGAATGCGGACCAATTCGCGATCGGCGACGGCGAAGTACAGCGCGACCAGACCCAGATGCCGCAGGAAATGGGTGCGATGCGTGGCCGCGAATACCGCGATGGCATCGGCGATGCTGGTCGCTCGCAGTGTTTCGACATCCACCGCGACCTGGCGGTCTATTCGTTCCATGTCACGTTCGAGCAGCTGCTCGAACACCGCTTCGCGATTGGCGAAGAACTGATACAGCGTGGCGACCGGCACGGCGGCGCGCTCCGCGATGGCGCGGGTCGTCACCGCGTCCATCCCCAGCTCGCACACCAGTTCCCGTGCCGCGTCCAGGATGCGCTCGACGCGCTCTCGGCTGCGCGACTGCACGGGGGCGCGCCGAAGACGCCCTAGCTCAGCCACGGCCGGGCGCCGGAACATGAGCGGAACATGACTTTTCATCCAATCGAGCAGGTAGCAGCGTGACACGAACATTAGTCGGTCAGCCCTCGAAATGGCCACTTGCGCAGGGATGTTGGGCGTGCGAACATAACCGCCATCGGAAAGTGAAGCGCACATATGTTGCACCGCAACGAAATACAAAATGCCACCTGAATCAAATCCGCGAAATTTACCTTATGGCAAGGTATTACGTATGTGAGCCCACAAATCAATTGAGCGGATTTGCGCAGGCTTCACAATTGGTTTCCGAAGTGCACGGCAGCGTCGCCGACTGTATGCAGAACAACCGTAGCGGTCAGCTGGCTCGGCGATCACGCATGATGCGAGGAGTTTCAATCAATGGCATCCATGGAACAAGTGCATGTCAAGCTGCTCGGCGAATTCGCCTTCTCGACCCCCGGCGGCGAGTGGATCCGATGGCGCGCGAACAAGGCGCGCTCACTCTTCGGAGTCCTGCTGGTGAACAAGAACATCGTGGTCGGTAAGGACCGCCTGCGCGAATTGTTGTGGCCGGACGTCGATCGACCCAGCACCTCGCTGAAGGTGGCGGTGCACGCACTGCGCAAGGTACTCGATACCCACCTGGGCCCGGATCGGGACTACCTGCGGGTCGAGTACCGGGACTTCGGCTACACGATCGAGGTCGGCGGCGATGTGATCGTCGACTGCCACGAGTTCGAGCGCCACCTGACGGCGGCGCGCGAAGCCGCCGCGCACGATCGACCGGATGCGGCGCTACGGAGCTACCGGCAGGCCGTCGCGCTCTACGCCGGTGAGTTCCTCAGCGGAGAACCGGACGGCTGGGTAACCGAGCAGCGGCACTGGCTGCGCCTGTCGGTCCTGAACGCCTTGGACGCCCTGGCCGAATACGCGCTCGAGGCAGGCGAACTCATCGATGCGGCCGATGCCTGCCGACGCATCCTGGCCATCGACACCGCCAATGAGTCCGCCTTCCGCCGACTCATGATGATCCATGCCCATCGGGGCGAACTGCAGCAGGTCGAACAGTGGTACGAACTGTGCGCACAACGCCTGCGGGAGCAGTTCGAACTCGATCCGGACCACCGCACCCGGTCGCTGCGGCACCGGGTGCTGAGCCGGCAGTTCACCCCGGGACCGCATCCGGTACAGCGGGCCGGATAGGTCATGCCGGCAGGGCGAACCGCATCGGTTCGACCGTTCGGCCCCGGATGAACCGATCGGGCGCGTGCCGAAAAGCCAACTCGCGCAGCCGGACCGCGAGCGGATGCGCGAGTTGTTCCACCCGGCTCAGGTCGCGGGACCCGGTGACCAGCGCCCGCGTGCGCGCGCGGCGCGCATGCTCGTAGTCGCGCAGCGCGGTGGCGATGTCCGCGCCTGTGTTCAGATGATGCGCGAGGACGCAGGCATCCTCGATCGCCGAACTGCCGCCCTGACTGAGGCTGGTGAGCATGGGATGCGCCGCATCGCCGATCAGCGTCACCGGCCCGCTGCCCCACGACTCGAGGAACGGCCGGTCCTGTGCGGGCACCGTGATGATGGCCGCGGCGGGCGTGCGGTCGATGATCGCGCCGATCTCGGGCGCCCAGCCCGCGAAGCAGGCCCGGATCTCATCCTTACCGCCCGACCAATCGGCCGCGCGGCCCGGCACATTGCTGGTGCCCCACCAGTAGACCTGGCCGCCACCGAGATCCGCGAAGCCGAAGCGCCGCCCGGCACCCCAGTAGTGGGTCGCGGTGCCGGACGCGAGTCGCTCGTGTTCGAAGGCGGCGGTTGCCAACCAGCAGACGTAGCCGTGATCGGTGACCGGTTCCGGCCCTGTCAGTTGGGCGCGCACCGCCGACCGAATGCCGTCCGCTCCGATGAGCGCATCGCCCTCGGTGCTGTACCCGTCGGCACAGGTGACCCGGACTCCGCCGGCGACGAGATCGAAGCCCTTCAGCTCGGCGCCGAATCGGATCGGCACGTCGGGGGCGGCGGCGCGCAGACCCGCCAGCAGGTCGCGGCGGTGCATATTCACCACGGGGTGCCCGAGTTCGGCCGCGATATCGCGATAGTCCACCGTGCGGATCTCCACACCGGCGGCGGTACGCAGCACGAACCGCTCCATCGGCCGGCCCATCGCGGCCGCGACCGGATCGACCCCGAACGACCGCAGCGCCGCGGTGGCGTTGCACGCCACCCCGATTCCGGAGCCCGAGGCGCGCAACTCCGGCGCGGACTCGAGGAGTTCGACCTGAATCCCCTTGCGGCGCAACGCGGCCGCGGTGCTCAGACCCGCGATACCGGCGCCGGCGACAATGACGCGGAGTGCTCTGCTGGACATATCGCGGACGCTATCGCGCCGCAGTTAGGATCGGGTTAGCGTCCAGCAGGCGGCGGGCCGCGTCCCGGCGCAGCTTGCCCGAGGAGGTCTTGGGCAGGGTCCCGGGCCGCACAATCCCGATATGCCGCGGCGCGATACCCAATCGGCGCTGCACCGCGGTGGCGATATCGTCGCGCAGCCGCTCGACCGCCGCGGCATCGACCGATTCGGCTGTCACCCAGGCGGATTCGGCGAGCACGGCGAATCCTTCCTGCCCGGTCGCGGTGCCGGTGCGGATCGCGACGACGTTGCCCGCGCGCACACCCGGAACCGTTTCGCAGATCCACTCGATATCGGTGGGAAGGATATTGCGCCCGGCGATGATGATGATGTCCTTCGCGCGGCCGCAGATGACCAGTTCGCCATCCTCGGTGCGGTAGCCCAGATCCCCGGTGGCCAACCAGCCCTCGTTGTCGCGGGCCGGGATTCGGCCCTCCGGCGTGAGGTAATACGCGGTGACCGAGGCCCCGCGAATGAGAATCTCGCCGACCCCGCGCGCGGGCAGGTCGCGCCGCTCGGCGTCCACCACCCGCAATTCCATTGCGGCGGGCGGATATCCGAGCCGCACCATATGTCGGCCGGCGCCCGCGGACGCGGCGAAGGCACGGTGCTCGACCGCCTCCTGGTCGACCTGATCGATCAGCATCCCGGCCCCGGACGAAGCCGACACCAGCAGCGTGGCCTCCGCCATCCCGTACGCCGGGGCCATCGCCGCCGCGGACATACCGAAGCGCGCGGCCTGAATCGTGAACTCGCGCACCACCTCCGGATCGATGGGTTCGGCGCCGCTGATCACGGCCCGCAGACTCGACAGGTCATAGGCGCCGTCGGCGGCGGTACGCAACCGGCGCGCCAGGATTGCGTAGGAGAAGTTCGGACCGCAGGTGATGGTGCCCCGGTAGGCACTGATCAACTCCGGTAACAGCAGCGGTTTGCGCAGGAAGTCCATCGGCGTGACGAAGAGCGCGGGCAGACCCAGTCGCATGCTCGTCACCAGGCAGATCATTCCCATGTCGTGATAGAGCGGCAGCCACATCACCACCGAGTCCCGATCGGGGCGGGCATCGAAGATCTCGCGCAGCGCGGCCGTGCCCGCGTACAGATTGCGATGGGTGATGGCCACCGCTTTGGGCGTTCCGGTGGATCCGGCGGTGAGTTGCAACAGCGCCACCTCGTCCTCGACCGGATCCAGCGGTTCGATCGCCGCCGCGGCCAGCAGTGTCGCGTAGGTCGCGATCCGCACCCCTGTGACACCCGCCGCCAGGTCCTCCGGGAAGGGCTCACCGAGAATGAGCAGCTGCGCCTCGATCATCTCCAGCACCGTGCCGGTGGCCGTCGCCCATTCGGCGAGGTCGGTGCGCGGCAGAGGCGGGTGCAGCATGGTCACCGACGCTCCGCGCATCCAACAGGCCTGCGCGATTCGCGCGATATCGCCGGGCCCGCCGGCCAGCACGGCCACCGCCGTACCGGGGCCCACGCCCGCTCGCGCCAGCCCGCCCGCGATGCGCCTGGCATCGTCGTGCACCTCGCGCCAGCTGGAATGCCGGAGTCGTTCCGGGTCTCCGTGTACCAAACCGGTTGTGCCGGAAGGATGGAAGAGGTCTTCGGTGAATCTGCTCATATCTCGTCGCTCACTCGTGCACCAGGCGGTCATAGCTGTCGTAATCGGGCACCAGACCCGCCGCCACCAGCTCCCACAGCACCTCATCGGTGCCGCCGCCGACGCGCGCCAATTTCATATCGCACCACCACTGCCCCAGCGGTGACTGCTCGGTGAGGTAGCCGGTGCCGCCGAAGATGTGCATACATTCGGACAGCACCTCGGACCCCAACCGGGCGGCGGTGACCTTCATGGCCGCCGCCGTGCGCGCGTCCAGGCGCGCGCCACTCAGCGCCAGACCGCGTAATGCCCACCGCAGCACGCCGACTCGTGCGTCCAGATCGGCGATGCGCAAGCGCAGCGCCTGATGCGCGAAGAGCGGGGTGCCGAACTGTTCGCGGCGCTTCATCCGGGCCACCGTCAGTCCGAGCGCACTGTCGCAGGCACCCAGTACCTGGCCCGCGATCGACAGCCGTTCATGGCTGATTCCCCAGGTGAGAGCTGCCATGCCGGTGCCGGGCCGGGCAATCAGATGTTCGGCGGGCAACCAGGTGTCGACGGTGATCGGCGCGGTGACGAAACCGTGCGCACCGACCTTCGCGTAGACCGGGCCGAGCTCGAGCCGGTCGATCGGAACGGCGAACAGGGCCAGATCGCTCAACCCGGAGCCGCCGACCGTGGCGCCGGGCACTCGGACCACCAGGATCGCGACATCGGCGACCGGCGAGAGCGACAGAAACTTCTTATGCCCCACCAGGCGATAGCCGCCGCGCTCGGCGACGGCGGTGGAGACCGCGCCCTGCAGATCGGAACCGCCACCGTTCTCGGTGGCGCCGATGCACAGCAGGGTGCGGCCCGCGATCGCGTCCTGTGCGACTCGGCGCAGATACTCCGAGCGGCCGAAGCGGCGCAGAATCGCGATCGAGGAGTCGTGCAGGCTCATTCCGGCCGCGACACCGGCCGAGCCGAGCCGTCCGAGCCGCTCCGCGAAGGCGAGCAGGTAGTACAGATCCGTATGCGACTGCGGCGAGTCCTGCTGTGCCGTATCCCATTTCATGCCCAGCACGCCACGGTCACCGAGAATCTCCACCACCTCGCGGGGAAACACCCGGGCCGATTCGGCCTCATCGGCGAGCAGCTGCATCTTCTCGTCGAAGGCCGCGTCCAAGGCGGCGGCGAAATCGAGCTGCCGCGGCGTGGCGGCCAGCGCCGACAGCGGCTCGGCCGGCCCCGGGCCGGTCATGCGGGTATCCGAGCGGCCTCGACGAGCGCGACGACATCACCGAAGGTCCGGCAGTCGAGCAGTCGTTCGGTCGAGACGACCACCCCCAGCCGCTCTTCGATCGCCACGATTCCCATGGTGAAGGCGATCGAGTCGAATCCGAGTTCGCCGATCAGACCGGCGTCGTCGCGTATCCGTTCCGGTGCGATCGCCATCTCCTCGTTCAGCATCCGTACCAGCTCCGCGCGAATGTCCAGGCTCATATGTGTTGTCCTTTCACCGGCACTCGATCGAGTGCCCGGTCGAGCAGGGCGGCCACCGCACCGACGTTCGGCGGCCGCATCATCGACAGGTGGTCGCCGGGTATCTCGACCACCTCGAATGTGTCCCGGGTCAGCGGTCGCCAGCCATTGCCCGGATCGTGAAAACTGCTGCCGGTCTGTCGATGTACCGCCGCCAGCTCCGCGGGCATCTCTCCGCGCGCCCGCAGCAGCAGCAGATCCCGGTCCAGCGGGACCGGCCGATAACCCACCATGGCATCGAAATTGGCGCAGAACACCGCGTACAGACGCCGAATCAACTGGGCCGCACCATCTTCGGCGATGATGCCGGCGGCGATGGTCTGCGCCAGCAGGGTGTCGAAGAGTTCGGCGTCGGTGGCCGCGGTCGGGTCGAGACCGGTGACCTCCCCATCGGCATGCCAGAGCAGTTCACCGAAGAACCAGGCGATCCGGTCCCGCTCGGCCACCGGAGCGGCGCGGTTGTCGTCCAGAATCATGGTGTCCAGCAACGCCACCCGGACCTCGCAGGCCGCGGGCAACTGCCGGGCCATCTCGAAGGCCACATAACCGCCGAACGACCAGCCCGCCAGCAGATACGGCCCCTCCGGCTGGATCCGGCGGACCGCGGCCAGATACGAGGCGGCCAGCGCTTCGACACCCGCCAGCGGCTCGGTTCCCGGATCGACGCCCGCCGCGCGTAATCCGTACACCGGCCGTCCCGTCGGCAATCGGCGAACCAGGTCCAGGTAGCACAGCACCGACCCACCGATCGGATGCACCAGGAACAGTGGTGCGCCGGAGCCTTCGATGCGCAGCGGCACCACCGGATCGAAGACCGCGGGCGTATCCCCGGCCCGGACGATCGCGGCCAGCGCCGCGGCGGTGGGCGCGGCGATGAAGGTCTCCAGCGGGACGGTCAGCCCCCAGCGCCGGGTAATGGTCAGCATGACCCGCATGGCCCCGATCGAGGTCCCGCCGGCGTCGAAAAAGTCGGTGTCGGCAGCGAATTCGGCCGACCCGGCGCATTCGGCCAGCACCGCGGCGAGCGCCCGCTCCTCGGCATCGGCCGGTGCGCGACCGGACGTGACCGGTGTGCCGGTGCGCACCGCATCCCCGGCCAGTGCGCGCAGGGCGGCGTCGTCACGTTTGCCGCTGGGGGTCCGGGGCAGCGTATCGAGACGGTACAGCCGGGTGGGTACGAGATGCGCGGGGAGTATCGACCGCACTTGGCCCAGCACCTGTCCCGATGCCGAGCCGTCGAGATCGCCGGTCACAAACGCCGCCAGCACGGAGTCGGCTCCGCCCCGGGGTAGCGCCACCACGGCGACCTCACGCAGCCCGGCGCCCGCCGGCACCGACCGCAGCGCATGCTCCACCTCGGCGCACTCGACGCGGAAGCCGCGCACCTTCACCTGGGTGTCGCCGCGGCCCAGCCAGCGCAATCGGCCGTCGGGCAGGGCGACGCCGAGATCGCCGGTGCGATAGCGCAGCGCGCCACCCGCGTCCGCGACGAAGCGCTGTGCGGTCAGCCCCGGACGGCGCTCATAGCCCTGCGCCAGACAGGCGCCCGCCACATAGATCTCACCGACCATGCCGGGCCGGACCGGGCGCAGTCGATCGTCGAGCAACTGCACCCGGGTCCCCGCGATAGGGGCTCCGATCGCGGGCAGTCGCGGAAACTCCTGTGCCGCAACGATCAACGGCTCCGCCAGGGCGACGTGGGTCTCGGTCGGACCGTACTGGTTCTCCAGCACCATGCCCGGATCGGCCGCGCACAGCGCGCGGATCTCGCCGGTGACACGCAACTGCTCGCCGGAGGAGATCACCGTCGTCAATCCGGTCGCGGACGCACCGCTCGCCACGAACGCCTCGGCCAGCGCCTGCAGTGCCACGAAGGGCAGGAACAGCCGCCGCACCCCGGATTCCCGAATGACCGACAGCAGTGCGACCGGGTCCCGGCGCTGCTGTTCGGACAACAGCCGCAGTGTTCCACCGCCGATCAGCGTCGCGAAGATCTCCTGGAACGCGACATCGAAACCGAGCGGCGCGAACTGCGCGGTGACCTGGCCTACCGCCCCGCTCGTCCGCCGGTTCTGCCAGTCGACGAGATTCGCGAGACCACGATGCGGCATCGCCACACCCTTGGGCTCGCCGGTCGAACCGGAGGTGAAGAGCACATACGCGATATCGCCGGGCCGGATCGCGGGCAGCGGGAGCGGTGGCCCGCTCGGCACGACCGCCAAAAGTTCCGCCGGATCGCGTATTTCGAAGGCCGCGGCGAAGTCCGCGCGCTCGGCGAGCACCAGTCGGGGCTGTGCGACCGCGAGCATGGCGACCCGCCTGGCCTGCGGATAGGCCGGGTCCAGCGGCACCACCGCCGCACCGGCGCGCAGTACGCCGAGCACGACGGCGATCAGTTCGGCACTGCGCTCCAGCTGCACGGCGACCCGATCACCGGGCCGCACGCCCGCCTCGATCAGACTGTGCGCCAATCGATCGGCGGTCCGGGTGAGCATGCGGTAGGTCCAGGACGACACGCCGTCAGGGGCGATGACAGCAGGACGCGCCGGATGCGCGCACGCGGTCGACTCCACCGCCGAGGCGACGTCGGCCGCGATCGGCGCGGGCAGATCCGCCGGTGCGTCCGGCGCGTGCACCATCGCCGTCAGAATCGCGACGAAACGGCGCGCGTAGTGCTCACGCTGCGCACGGGTCAGCGCATCGCGGGCACTGCCGATATGCAGGCCCAGACTGCCGTCCCGCGGGTCCACGATCGCCGACACCAGCAGCGCGAAATTCGTCTCCTCATGCGCGGCGAAGTCACGCAACTCGATCGTTGCCGCCTCGAACTGCCCGGTAATCCGCTGGTAGTCGACGTAATTGAAGACGGTGTCGAAGATCGGCCCGCCGTGGTCGGCCACCATCGACCGCATCGGATAGCGCCGGTGCCGATGCTGTCGCCGCTCCTGCCCGGCGACCTCGCCGACCAGGTCGAACCAGGAACCCTCGGTGCGGCGCAGCCGCAGCGGGACCGTATTGAGGAACAGACCCGCACAGCGGTCACCACCATCCACGCCGGGCCGGGCATGGGTGACGATGCCGGTCGTCACGTCGTCCACACCCGCGAGCTCACGCAGGGTGAGGCAGTGCGCTGTCAACAGCACCGACTTCACCGGCACCCGGCGCCGCCGGGCCAGGGCGGTGGCGCATTCGTACAGCCGGTCCGGCACAGCGGCGACGGTGGTCGCGGCATCGATCGGTTCCGGTGCCTGGAACGCCCGCCCCGACTCGATGATGGCAGGCGGCGCATCGGCCAGCAGCTCCATCCAGAAGCGCTTGGCCGCCGGATCCTGCCGAGCCTGGTTCTCCGCCCGAATATGTTCCGCGAGTATCGAACTCGGATAGCGCTCCGGTCGATGACGGTCCAGGTAGTCGGCGATGAGTTCGCCGATCAAACCGGCGACGCTCCAGCCGTCCAGGATCGCGTGGTGGAAGCTGAAGACCAGCTCCACCTCGTCGGAGCATACGTACGCCCGCAGCCGATGCAGCGGAGCGGAACCGAAATCGTAACGGGCGCACCGCATCCGATCCACGTAGTCGCCGATGCCGGTATCACCCTCCGCCACTTCGAGTTCGACCGGCACCTCCCGATGCACCAGCTGTAGCGGGATGGACCGGCCGGTGAGATCGAAGCAGGACCGCAGCGCGGGATGTCGGCGCACCAACCGGGCATAGGCGGCCCGAAACTCCCGCTCCCGCCACGGCATGGCCACGCGATAGCGGAATACGTCGTGATACTGCGCGGAATCCGCCCGCTCCAGGCTGTGGAAGAGCATGCCCAGCGCCAGCGTGCCCGCGGGGAAGGCGTCCTCCGCATCGGTCAGCGAGGCGCGATCGAGCAGCGGCACCAGCGCGAAGGGCGCGGGCGCGCGGAGCTCCCCCGGCGCGCCGATCGTGGTGGCCAACTCGGCGATGGTCGGCTTGGCGAAGAACGCGTCGATATCGAGGTGCAGACCCCGGCGCTCCGCGGCCGTGCGCACACCGAGCGCCAGGATGGAGTCGCCACCCACGATGAAGAAGTCGTCATGCCTGCCCGGAGACTCGCCACCCAGCACCTCCTGCCAGGCCGCGGCGAGCGCCAACTCGATCGCACCGCGCGGCGGAGCGCTACCGGCGCCGGCGGTCAGCGTCCGCTCCCGGCGTAGCCGGCGCAGTGCTCGGCGATCGGCTTTACCACTGGGGGTCAGCGGAATCTCGGCCAGCGGCACGAACTCCGAGGGCACCATGTACGCGGGCAACCGGCTCGCGAGGAAATCGGCGACCACACCCGGTACCGCAGTCCCGGTGTAGCAGGCGATCAGCGTGCTCGAACCATTGCGCGCCTCGTCCACCACGACACCGGTCTCCACACCCGGGCATTCGATCAGGTGATCGGTGACCTCACCGAGCGTCACCCGGTTGCCGCGCACCTTGACCTGATCGTCCAGCCGGCCCAGGTACTCCACCGTTCCGTCCGCCAGCCAACGCGCCAGATCTCCTGTGCGATAACGTCTTCCACCCGGCGATGAGTCGTCGGTGACGAAAGCCGCCGCGGTCAGCTCCGGCCGGCTGTGATACCCGCGACCGACGCCGACCCCGGCGATATTCAACTCTCCCGGTACGCCGACCGGGCAACGCCCGCCATCGGCCGACAACACCGAGAGCGCGATATTGTCGATCGGCCTGCCGATCGGAACGCGTCGCAACGTCCGGGCCGTCGCCACCGTGATGTCGAACCACGACACATCGACCGTGGCCTCGGTCGGACCGTACAGGTTGACCAGCAGCACATCCGGACGTCCGGCCGCCGCGCACAACTCGCCGAATCGCCGCACCAGCGCCGGGGCCAGCGCCTCTCCGCTGCAGAACAGCAGGCGCAGGGTCGCGGGCACCGATCCGCTGGATTCCAGCTCCGCCAGGAACGGTCCCAGCATGGAGGGTACGAAGTGCAGGACCGTGACCGCGTGCCGTTCGATGGCGGTCACGATCGCGCGCGGATCGCGTTCGGCCCCATCGGGCAGCAGCGCCACACTCGCACCGGTCTGCGACCACCACAGCAGCTCCCACACCGAGACGTCGAAGCTCGCCGGGGTCTTGTGCAGGATGACATCGTCGGCAGTCAGCGGATAGCGCCGCTGCATCCAGGCCAGCCGGTTCACCACCGAGCGATGCTCGATCATCACACCCTTGGGAGTTCCGGACGAGCCCGAGGTGTAGATGAGATACGCCAAATCCTCAGGCGCGGAGGTCGATTCATGCGGTCCGAATTCCCCCCGCACCGCGCAGTCGATCAGCTCGACGCCGGGGAACACCGTCCCGTCGGGATCACCCACCGCGAATCGCGCACCGCAATCGGACAGCATCGTCGCGATGCGGGCCCGCGGCAGCCGCGGATCGATCGGCACGTAGGCGCAGCCTGCGGCGAGAATGCCGTGCACCGCGACGAGCAGTTCGGGTGAGCGGGGCAGCAGCACCGGCACGAACTCCTGGGCCCGCACCCCGCCCGCCCGCAGTCGTGCGGCGACCGCCGCCACCCGAGCCGCGAACTCCGCGTAACTCCAATCCACACCACGGCCTTCGGCATCGGTCCAGGCCAGGGCGCGCGCCCCGGGCGTCGACACCACCTGCCGGGCGGTGAGCCGGTCCAGGGTGATCCGCCGGTCGAACTCGACCGGATACGGCCGCTCGAAGGAGTCCAACAGCGCACGCTCGCGGGCGGACAGGACGTCCACCGCGCGCAGCGGGGCCTCCGGTTCGGTGAGCGAGGCATCGATCAGACGCAGTACGTGCGCCGCGGCGGCCTCGATCCGGAAGTCCTGATCGAAAACGTCCTCGGCGTAGAACAGATCGACCTCGACATGCCCCAGCGCCGCGTAGTCGCGAATGGCGACATTGACCGCGTCGAGCGAATAGCCGGTGGAGAGCAGGGTTTCCGCGAGCACCCGCGAATCCGATGCACCGTCGGATTGAATCCTGTTGTAGGACAAGGTTACATCGAACAGCGTCGGCATGGCACCCGCCTGCGCGCGCAGCGCCGTCAACAGTGCTCCGAACGGATACCGTTGCCGGCGTTGCAATTCCCGTACCTCCGCGGCGACCTGATCGGCCACCCGTAGCAACGGGAGGGTGTCATCGACCGGCACATGCAACGGCAGGATGTTGCCCAGATCGCCGATCATCCGCAACTCCTCGCGCGATGCGCGATTGAGCAATGCGACGCCGAGCACCATGTCACCGCCGCGGTGCACCCGGTGCAGATACGCGGCGATGGCGGCGCTAACGACGGTGAAAACCGTGCGCCCGGTGGCGCGAACCCGATCCATCGCCGCCCGCTCGATGCGCAGCGTGTGCCGATGACGACGGCGATCGCGCAGACTGCCGGACCGGGGGAACAACGCCGGTTCCAACCCGGACATCCGATTCCACAGGGCCGTGCGGTCCTCCACCCACCGGGTCGACCCGCGATACTCCGACCAACGGTCGACGAAGGTCAGATAACTCGGCGCCTCGGCGGCGCCGCCGATCCCGTCGAAGTAGTCCGCGCACACCTGCGCGAGCAGCAGATTCGCCGCCCACCCGTCGGCGGCCGCATGGTGGTACTGGTAGAACAGGCCCCACTCCGGGCCGTCGAGCACCGCGGCGAAACGCACCAGCGGCCCGTCCACAGGCAGCACCGTGGCGGTGGCACGCGTCGTCCACTCCGTGAATTCCCCTGATCCATCGGCACATTCGACGACCTCGAGTCCGGCCACCGCATCCGCCACCCACTGCACGAACTCGTCACCGCGCTGCGCGAACCGCAGCCGCAGCGCATCGTGCCGCCACTGCACGCGCTCGACGCACTCCCGCAATCGCGAGATATCCGGTGCACCGGCGAAGCGCAGGCATATCGCGCCCTGCACGACCGCCAGCGCCGGATACCTGGCACCGATTGCCACGACATCCTGTTGATAGCCGGTCAGCTCCCGGTATTCGCCGCCGGGAGGTGTCCCGGCGTATTCGTTCAGCCCCCGGCGGATCTCAGACATGTACTTCTTCCTGATCGTGGGCATGGACTCGGGCCAGCAGTGTGGCGATGGCGGTGTCTGCGATGCGGTCGGCGCGCTCGGCGGACATCAGCCCCTCGGCGTAGGTCGAATTCCACCGCAGCACACCGTGACCGGTGGTGATCGCACTCACCAGATGACCGATACAGGAGATGCCGGCCGCGAATTGCGCGCCCGAAACCTGCCAGGCGCCGATCCGGCCCGGGAAATCGGTCCGGCCGATATTGGTGACGCAGACATTCCACGGTCCTCTGGACTGGATCAGTCCGACGACCCGGGCGCTCGCGGCGACCGATGGCGGGCAGAGCAACCGCAGTCCGGCTATGGCCGTCAAGTGTTGTCTAAATCGCTTGCGGCGGTGGAGATTACGATTCACCGTGCGCGCGGCCCGCCAGAAGTCCACACCGGGCCCGACTCGCGGGTGTGCGGGAATGGTGGCAACGAAACTCCCGAGCTCGGTCTCATCGACCCCCAGCTCGGCGCGGAAATCGACCGGCGACCCGACCGGCACCCGCACCCTCCGCCCAGGTGTGACCTCCCCGGCCACAGCGGTGGCCAGGGCCGCGTTGATCGCACCGTGCACGGTGACGCCGCGACGGCGGCATACGGCCACCAGCGCGGTCAGATCCGCACCCGAGATCTCCCGCGTGATCAATCTGGTGCGTCGATTCACCGGCGCGACTTCGATTTCCGGCGTCATTCGGATCGGCCGCGCCGCGCCCGCGATCACCTGATCGGCGAGCATGCCGGCGACGATTCGTGCCGTCCCCCCGATACCCGTCGGGAGCCGGTCATCGACCGCGGGCATCGCCGGACGGGTGACCGGTACCCGTGCCCCGGCAGCGGCCAGCTCGACGAGTCGCCGCAACAGGGCGAGAATGCCGGTGCCGTCAGCGATCACATGTGCCATGGTCAGGATCAGCTCATGTGATTCCCGCTCCGTGCCAACGGCTTTGGCCACATCCACCAGGCGGGCCAGCGTCCCGGAGACAGGTATGGGGGTGCGCAGTTCTACGGTATCCACTTCCCGGGTCACCGCGTCCGTATCCGACGGATCGGCGTGCACGGTCCGAATCGTCAACTCCGGCAGCGCCAATGGTGCGAACCGTGGATCGGTGCCGTCCGCCGTCGCGGTGATTCCCACCCGCAGCAACGGGTGTTCGGCGACTACCGCCGCCGCGGCGCCGGCCAGTTGTTCCGGTGTCAGCCGACCCGTAACAGTCACCCAGGCAACCACATTCAGCGGTGATATCTGATCGAGAATCCAATACCAGCGTTCGGAGTGACTCAGTGCGCGACCGGAGCCGGTGAACGGTCGCGTACCAGCACCGGGCGTGGTCATAGGCGTCGCAATCGCACCGGCAGGCCGTCCATCGGCCCGAGTTCGGCGTAAGACCAGGACATCTCGTACTCGGCGGGCAACTCCCACTCGAAGTTCCGCAGCATGGCGTCCAGCGAGGCCACCACCTTCAGCATTCCGAAATCCATCCCGATGCACTTGTGATGCCCACCGCCGAACGGGAGCCACGCCCCGCGATGTGCGCGGTCCTCCCGGCGCTGGGGAGCGAACCGGTCGGGATCGAACCGCTCCGGGTTCGGCCAGTACTCCGGCATCATGTGGTTGACCAGCGGCGCCACCGCGACAAGGGTGCCCGCCGGAATGAAGTGACCGAGCAATTCGGTGTCCTTGACCGTCATACGCAGTTGCTCCGGCGCGGGCACCACCAGACGAATGCTCTCGCGAATAACCCTGTCCAGCAGGATCGAACGCCGCAGTTCGGCGATGCTCAGCTCGGCCGAACCGCGCCCGCGCGCCTCCGCACGACAGCGGTCCTGCCATTCGGGATGCTTGCCCAGAAAATAGACCGCGGCGGTCAGGGCCGACCCGGTCGTATCGT
This sequence comes from Nocardia sp. NBC_01503, assembly GCF_036327755.1. Lineage (NCBI taxonomy): Bacteria > Bacillati > Actinomycetota > Actinomycetes > Mycobacteriales > Nocardiaceae > Nocardia > Nocardia sp. NBC_01503. The sequence goes on along the minus strand of NZ_CP109596.1, from coordinate 2,717,559 downwards.
GCGAGGCGAACACCGTGTGCAGCAAATGCATGGCCAGTTCGTCATCGGTGAATCCGGTACCGCTGTCATCGGTGGCGCGGCTCAGCACCGCGAGGAAGTCATCCCCCGCGCGAGCCCGCGCGGCGGGCACCGCCTTCCGGAAGCGATCGAGTAGGTACCGGCGAGCCCGCAGCCCGGACCACCAGGTCGTACCCGGAATCGGCAGACGCAGTACGGCGGTCTGGGCATTGACGAACCGCTGGATCGCGGCCATCGTCGCCCGCCCGCCCGCGCCGGCGGGCTGAGCCAGGAACGCCTCCGAGGAGACCGCCGCGGAGAGCGCCCGCGTGGCATCGCGCATCAGCAGTGGCCGATCCGTGGGCCAGGCCGCGATTTCGGCGGCGATCGCCCGCGTCATCGGCCGCAGATAGCCCGCGACCGCCTCGGCGCCGAACGCCGGTTGACTCATCCGGCGGTGCCTGCGGTGCTCCTCACCATTCATCCGGGTCAGCCCGCCGATGAACAGCGGATCGAGCATGTCCCAGCCGGTCTCGAATGCCTTGTCCCGGTTGGTCAGTACCGCTTGCGCGGCATCACCGCCGCCGGCCGTCACCAACTTGACGCCCAGGCCGCCGAACCACGACACCGGACCGAACCGCCGGAACATGGCAAGTTGCAGGGCGGGACCGTACCGCACGAACGCGGGCAGCAGGCCGATGAGCGGTACACCGCGGGCACCCGGCACGGGCAGCAGCGCGCTCCCCGCCGGCGGAGTCGCCAACGGGGCCGGGCGCAAGGGCAGCCGATCGAGCAGCCGATCGACCGGACGGTGCCGGGGAATCTCGCTGAGCCGCCGATGGGAGAAGCCGGCAGCGGATCGAACCGGCACGGTCATTCCCGTCCGGCGGCGAGTTTGCCCGGCGTCAGCCCGAGATCATTCATCACCGCTCGATCGAGCAGCCACTCCGGCAGCAATCGCACCACCGGACCCATCAATTTGGAGTCCGGGCCGACGCGATAGCGCGGTTTGGGTTTGGCCGCGGTCAGCGCGTCCGCCACCGCGCGCGCCACATCCGCCGGCCGAGTCCGGCTCGCCACCGCTCGGGAATTGTTCTGCGCCAGGAATTTTCGAAAAGGAGCCCGATACATCTCGGCGGTGCCGACCGCATCAGCGTGCATGGCGATCTTGTCCCAAATCGGAGTGGCCACCGCGCCCGGCTCCACCTGGGAGACCGTCACCCCGGTCGAAGCCAGCTCCCGCCGCAGTGCATCCGACATGCCACGCTTGCCGAACTGCGAGGCGGCGTACATCCCCAGGAACGGTGGCGCCACCCAGGCGACACCGGAGCCGATCATGATGACGCGGCCCCGGATCCGCGCCCTCCGGGCCGGATCCTCCGCTCGCAATAGGGGCAGGAAGGCCTGCGTCACCGCCGCGACACCGATGAGGTTGACCTCCAGTTCAGCACGGAAGTCGTCGATGTCCACGCACTCCATCGGTGCGGCAACGCAGGTACCCGCATTGTTGACCAGGCCGGTCAATCCGCCCGGCCCGGTCCGCTCACCGATCTCCTTGCAGGCCAGCGTGATCGAGTCCGCGGAGGTGACATCCAACAGCACCGGCCGCAGCCGATCGCCGGGCGCCGCGGCCCGCAATCGCGCCGCGGCGGCCTCGGTTCGAACTCCCGCGTAGACCTCGAACCCGCTCGCGGCCAGGTGCAGCGCCGTCGCCTCGCCCAGACCGGAGGATGAGCCGGTGACCAGCACCGCGCCCCTGTGGTCGGTCATACATCGCCTTCTTCCTCGTCACCGCGAGCGCAACCACCGCGTGGGCGAGGACCATAACCAGCCCCGGTTAAAGGTCGAGTACAACGACGGGCACATCGAAACAGCCATCGGCACAGTTTGTTTCGACGCGCCAGCTCACAGTGAGACGGCGACGACAGCGGTGAGCAGACCCAGCACCCAGGACTCGACAAGCAAGGGAAACGCCACCAGGGCGGTGGGCCAGGCCCGTTGCCCCAGCCGAACGGCCCGCAGCACCCACAGCGGAATCACCATGAGCGTCACGGTGATTCCGAACCAGCCCACGAAATAGGCGAACGGCAGATACCGGGTCTGCCCCGTATCCCGTGACAGCACCGCGTAATCCGGCACGAACCCCGCCAGCACCCAGGCGAATACCACCGCCGCGAGGTAAATCACCCCCGCGACAGCAAGATCCACCGAACGTATCGACGGCCGCCACGAATCCGCCATCCCTCCAGCATGCTCTATAGGCCGCCGCCGAACAGCCATGCGCTCCCACCCGGGCAGCCGAGTCCATGGAGCCGATCCGCTCAGCCCAACGTCGAGGAGAAGGGCCCAAATTCCTTGTGGCCCAACGCCACTCGATGGTCTGCGCGGTGGCCGCAGGTTGCCCGAGGGCCGGGGACGGCCGCGAGATCGCCGATCAGCTCACGGGTTGCCCACCAGCACGTATCCGAGTGCGCCACAGATCGCGATGATGGGCAGCGCGGCGGCCGTCCACCACCAGACGCGGCGACCGGTCATGGCGGCCACAGCCGCCAGCACCAGGGCCGCGACCAGGGCGAGGGACATGCCACCGCCGCCGATCAGCAAGCCCCACAGGGCGGAAGCGCTCGGCCGAACCACCGTGCACTGCACCGAGAAATCCTTCTTGGCCGTGCACCGGTTGTGGATGAGCCCGAACGCCTTCCCGAACAGGTCGTAGGACCACAGCGCCATGATCGCGATATCCACCGCGAACAACGCCGCGGCCAGTAATACATCTTTGCGGCCGACCCGGGGACGTGCCGTCGCCGGTTTCTCCTTGGCGGCAGCCGGTTTCGGACCGGAGTCCGCGTCCGCGTCACCCTTCGAGAGCGAGCGCCGAACCGTCTCCTCGTCCGTGTACGGTTGCCCGGGCTCTCCGAACTCGAGACCTCCCGGCCCCTGCGGATGCCCCACACCACCGGGCCCCTGCGGATGTCCGGGGCCGCCGGGGGTCGGTGGTGGACCCGGAACGGGTTGCGACGCGGGGCCTTCCGGACCCCAGGGCGCGAACTGTCCCGGCCCCTGCGGCGCACCCGGGCCTCCGGGTGGCTGCACACGGCCCGGACCGCGCTGCGATGTGGGTTCGCCCGGACGCGCCGGAGCCGGTGGACGCCCCGAACCACCGGTATTCCGCTGCGCCCCGGGTTCGCCCGGCCCTCTCACCGGCCCCGGTCCACCCGGACCGCCCTGCCCACCGGGTTCGACCGGACCACCGGGTCCGCCGGGTCGCCCGCCCGGATTCCGCTGTGGCACGGGACCACCGGGACCGCGTGGCGGAATAGGACCGCCCGGTCCTTGCTGGGGTCCTGGACCGCCCTGACCCGGTGGATATCCGTGGCCGCCCGGTCCCCGGGACTGCCCGTGGTCACCCGGATTCGGTGGCTGCCCGCCCTGCTGCCGCGCCTGCGCCGGATCACCGGGTGGGCGGCCGGGGCCGGAATGCGGTGGCGCACCGTCCGGACCGGGCCGACGCGGTTCATTGGGTGGGTACATATCTCTTGGGCTCCCCCGGTCGATCTTCTACTTCCGGCATTGTCGCCGTGTCGCGACCCTGCCGCCACTCCGTTAACGACGCGACACCCGAGACCGGCTGCGCCACACCGCGCGAAGCACGCACCGCTCCGTCGCGGGTATTACTCAGTGTGCGCGTGTATCCGCTGCCGGGGTTCGCATTGGAGACAGATAACGACACCACTCGGGGCCTTCGTAGCGGGCTCAGGCGGTTACCTTGGGCCCCAGCCGGGTTCGGCAGCTGGCCACGATTTTTCGGAGTGGGAACCTCGCCTGCCGTACCCCGCCTTCGCTCCCCCCTTTGGGAGCCGCACCCTCACGCCCCAGCCTGGCTGGACGGCCGTGGTCCCGATCTCGAACAAAGACACAACCCCCAAAGACCAAACCCTGAAGCTGTCACACCCCGTGTCCAACCCGCACACCCCTTATATGGGGTGTGATACCACTAGCCGGGGTGTGATAGCCCCTCAGTAGGCTCGGCGGGGATGAGCGATCATGCCTCTCGGGCCTTCAGCGCGGCAGCGGACTTCGATGCCGCGATTGTTTATGCCATTCCCATGCGCAACCGGTTTCGGGGCATCACCGTGCGCGAGGGCATGTTGATTCCCGGTCCGCGCGGGTGGGGAGAGTTCTGCGCGTTCGCCGAGTACGACGATCGGGAGGCGGCGAGCTGGCTGGCCACCGCCGTCGAGCAGGCGACGGTGGGGTGGCCGGAACCGGTGCGGAACCGGATACCGGTGAATTGCATTGTCCCGGCGGTCGGTCCCGACCGGGCGCGGGAAATCGTGGCGGCGTCCGGATGCCGGACCGCCAAGGTGAAGGTGGCCGACCATCCGGACTCGCTCGCCGAGGATCTGGCTCGCGTGGCAGCGACCCGCGAGGCACTCGGCCCCACGGGCGCGGTGCGCATCGATGCCAATGCCGTCTGGGATGTGGAGACGGCGGTCGAACGGATCAAGCTGATCGACCGGGCCGCAGGGGGATTGGAGTACGTCGAGCAGCCGTGCCGGACCATCGAGGAGCTCGCCGCGGTGCGGCGGCGGGTCGATGTGCGGATCGCCGCCGACGAATCCATTCGGCGGGCCGAGGATCCGATGCGGGTCGCCGTCGCCGGCGCGGCGGATGTGGCGGTGCTGAAATGCACTCCGCTGGGCGGGGTTCGGCGGGCGCTACAGGTGGCCGAGGCGGCGGGACTGCCGTGCATCGTGTCCTCCGCACTGGAGACCAGCGTCGGCCTGTCGGCGCAGATCGCCTTGGCCGCAACACTTCCCGAGCTGGACTTCGCGTGCGGATTGGACACCCTGTCGCTGTTCACCGGCGATCTGGTCACCGAATCACTGCGACCGGTGGACGGATATCTCACCGTCCCGGCCACGCCGCCGATCCCGGACCCGGAACTGCTGGAGCGCTACCGCCACCCCGATCCGGAGCGGGTCACGTGGTGGCGGCAGCGCTTGGAGCGGGTCGCGGCGCTACTTCCGCACTGATTTGCGGGCGGCGGCCCTATCGGTGCTCTGCGCGAATACCTGTGCCCCATCGGAGAACTCGGCTGCCGGTCCGTCAGGGCAATGCAATCGCACCTCCCCGTGGCCGGCGGGCGGCACCGGCACCGTGCGCAGCACGGTCGGCCGTTCGGACATGACACAGCGGCGCTGTCCGGGCCACCACCAGCCCGAACCGCGCGCCAGCCGCACCCATTGCTCCAATTGGTATGCGTCATCCGGCCGGTACTCGGCGAATCCCGCTGTCCGGCACAGTTCGTGGAAGGCGACGGTCCAGGTGTCGTACTGCTCGTATCCGAGGGCCTCCGGACGGCGGTCGTCCGAGCCCAGGAATTCGGCCCGCATCGGGTGATACAGACTGTCGCGCAATGATTTCTGCAATGGCCGGTGCACCATGAAATCGACTATCCGCCGCACGGTCGCACCTGCCGCGAGCAATTCGAGCGGCGTCTTGGCCGCCCAGTCGTCATCGGTTATTTTCGATCGCGAATTCCAGGATTCGGACTCGTACCCGGTCAATGCGGTCAATCGCGTCCGCATACTGTATTTCGCACCGGAAATACGCTGCGAGAAAGGCCAATTCCGGAAGGGGACATTGGTCGGCGGGTAGACGAAACCCGGTGGACCGTGCGGGTCGTCTCGGAGCATCGCCACCGCGGCCGCGGGTGACGGCACCCAGACGAATTCCGGCGCTGATGCTCCTGCCAGGCCATACAGCGCGGTGACGGCGTGCTCGGCGGCGTCTCGATCCGCGGGTTCGGTGGACAGGCCCACCCGTAACCAGTCATCGCGTAATCGGCATGCGTATTCCACGCGCTCGAGTTGTTCTTGCAGAGAATTCCCGCTGGCTCGCTGCCGACGCGGGGAGGCGACCGGGGTCACCGCTTCGAGGCGGTGGCCGCCTTTCCGTTGAAGGAGATCATGGAATCGATAATGGCATCGAAATCCGATCCTCGCAAGCTCATTTCAGGAGATGCGTACGCCACAGGAGTACATGGTGGTGCGCAGCAATAGCGCGGCCTCCGGGCCGATGACGCCGTCGACGAGTTCGATATAGCGGCCGCAGAATTCGGGGCCGTGCGGCGCGGTGCCGGAGCGATCGGGATCGAGATGGTGCGCCAGCTCGTGCAGGATCACCAATTCGCGCAGCGCCCAGGCTTTTCCATGCACGTGCAGGGGTACCGCGAGGACCGCGTCATCGGCCTCGTAGTGCGCCGCCTTCGCCCCGGATCGGGCCCGCACGATCACGGGCACGAGAGCCTGTTTCCACTGGGCGGCAACCCAATTCAGCGCCAGCACACGATCCGCATAGCTCTGCACCGATTCGACCGAAGCGAATTTCCGTTCCACCGGCAGGGTCACCTGCGAGCCGAGCACCTCCACCGTGCGCGACCCGAACTCGTCGGCGCGCTCGAAAACGCCGCGCACCAGCATTTCCGCGTCGTACACCTGACTGCGCTGCGAATCACGGGGCCCGGACATCAGCCCGCGCGCCCGACCGCGTCGAACCCGGGCATCAGCCCTCACCTCGGGGCAATTGCCCACGGGCGCCGCCCAATTCCGGTGCGGTGCCCAGTCGCGCGGCCCGCCCGGCCCGATCCCCGGCGCGACGGGCGGCGGCGGAGTAGCCCGCCGACGCCTGCGGCCCGCGCCAGGTCCCGCGCGCCTCGGAGGTGCTGGAGTAGAAGTTCGTCAACTCCAGCTCCTTGTTGCGCAGCGCGAGAGCCGTTCCGGTGGAGACGGTTTCGGTGCGCACCGCCTCGGCCTCGACCTCGGTCTTGACCTCGGCGAGGCGACGGCCGATGCGCGCGGCGAAGGCCATCTGGAAATTCAGCCGGGCGGTGACGGCCGCGACAGGGGCCTGGACACGTCGTTGCACGGTTCGACCCCAACGGGTTTCGGCGACCAGCTTCTCGGTGGTGGCGCTCTTGTACGCCCCGGATTTGATGTACTGATCCGACGCCCGCACCATCTGCACCAGCAGACTGCCGTACAGCGCCGCACAGGTGTCGATATCGGAGTCGAAACCGTAGGCGTAGACCGTGGTCGAGGAGCGCGCCACATCGCAGCGCACATCATTGGCGGCCGCGATCGCCACGAAGAGCTGCACGTAGGTGCGCAATCCCTTCTTACCCGGCTCACCGATCGGAATCACCCGCTGAATCGGCGTGGGCCGCCGTTCGCGACTGGCGATATGCGCCCGCGCCACCGTCAGATCCACCGAGGAACGAGTGGCGAGCTTCTGCGCCGCCGCGAGGAACGCCTCGGCCTCATGCTCGTTGTCGGTCGACTCGGCCTGTCGCAGCAGCCCGCCGATACGCGTCAGTAATTTGTCAGTGCTCAATTTGCCCTCCGCTTCGCTCCGGGCGAGTTCGCGGCCCTGGGAGTCTCACTTCTTCCCTCCCTCCGCTCCTCCGCTGCGCTCCCCCACTCCACTCAGTCCAGAAGCGAGACGGCCGCGAACGAACCGTGCTCCATCTGCCGACCGATTCGCTCCGGGCGGGTTCCACTTCTTCCCTCCCGTCGCACGGTTCGGAAGCGAGACGGGCCACGAACGATGAGGTAGCTCCGACCAAAGTTAACGCAACCATGTATCTTCCCTTGTGCAACCGGCTGAGTGTGCCGCCGCTCACGTCTCGATCTGGAGTACTCGCGATGGTTTTGAAGAAGGTGTCGTCCCTACGATCGTCGCTCGTCCCGCGCGCCGCGGTGGCTGTCACCTCGGCGGCGTTGCTGACCGCGACATTCGCCGCGGGTTGCTCCAGCGATTCGGGGAGCAACGCCACCTCGCAGAATCTCACCGGACGCGGGCCGATCACCTACGTCGAGGGCAAGGACACCACCGAGACCGGTGCGGTCAAGCAGCTCGTCGAGCGTTGGAACGCCGCGCACCCGGATGAGAAGGTGACGTTCAAGGAGCAGTCCAACGACGCCTCCCAGCAGTACGACGACCTGAAGCAGCATCTGCAGGCCAAGTCCGCCGACTACGACGTGGTCGCGCTCGACGTGCCGTGGACCGCGGAGTTCGCCGCGAAGGGCTGGATCCAGCCGCTCAAGGACTCGTACGCCATCGACACCTCCACGCTGTTGTCGCCGCCGGTCGAATCGGCCCGCTACAACGGCACGCTGTACGCGGTGCCGCGAAACACCAACGGCGGCCTGCTGTTCTACCGCAAGGACCTGGCCCCCGAGCCGCCCAAGACCTGGTCGGAAATGCTGGGTATGTGCCCGAAGGCCAAGGAGGCCGGAATCGGCTGCTACGCCGGCCAGTTCGCGCCCTACGAGGGTCTGACCGTGAACGCCGCCGAGGTCATCAACGCCTTCGGTGGCAGCTTCGTCGGCGCGGACGGCAAGTCCCCCACCGTGAACAGCGCCCAGGCCCGTCAGGGTCTGCAGACCCTGGTCGACGCGTACAAGAACGGCGATATCCCGAAGGAAGCCATCTCCTTCAAGGAGCCGGAGTCGCAGAACGCCTTCGTCACCGGCAAGCTCATGTTCATGCGCGGCTGGCCGTCGTCCTTCGGTGACGCGGGCTCGGACGCCTCCGCGGTCAAGGACAAGTTCGGTGTCGCCCCGCTGCCCGGTAAGGACGGCGTCGGCGCCTCCACGCTCGGCGGCTACAACGCGGCCATCAGCTCGTACTCCAAGAACAAGGCCACCGCACTGGACTTCCTGCGCTTCCTGATCAGCGAGGACGCCCAGCACATCGTCGCCCAGGGCGCGCTGCCGTCCGTACGCGCCTCGGTGTACGACGATCCGGCCCTGATCGCCAAGATGCCGTACCTGCCCGCGCTGAAGGAGTCCATCGCCTCCGCCGTGCCGCGTCCGGTCACCCCGTTCTACCCGGCGGTGTCGAAGGCCATCCAGGACAACGCATATGCTGCGCTGACCGGTACCAAGTCCGTCGACGACGCCATTGTCGGAATGCAGAAGGGCATCGAGACCGCCGGTTCGTAGTCCGACGAGTCCGTCCCGTAGGAGAAGAGAAACGGTGTCACGTCCTTCGGGAGCGACCGATGTCGCGACGCCCGACCTGACCAAGTCGCCCCTGAACTCCGAACAGCCGCAACCGGTCTCCCGTATGGGCCGGTTGCGCACGGAGTTCGCCGAATCCAGGCGTGCCTGGTTGTTCGTCACCCCGGTGCTGCTCGCACTGGCCGTGGTGGTCGGCTATCCGGTGGTCCGCGCGTTGTGGATGTCCTTCCAGAAGGACGCCGGAATCGACAAGGCCACCGGCATGTTCGTCGAGGGCGGCGGCGCCGGCATCGACAATTACAAGCACTGGCTGCTGCAGCAGTGCACCGATTCACTCGGCGCGACGGTCGACTGCCCCACCGGCAATCTCGGCTCGCAGTTCTGGATGGCCATCGGCGTCACCCTGCTGTTCACGGTGGTGACCGTGACGCTGGAGGCCACCATCGGACTCGGTATGGCCGTCATCATGGGCAAGACCTTCAAGGGTCGCGCGCTGCTGCGCGCCGCGGTACTGATTCCGTGGGCCATCCCCACCGCGGTCACCGCGCGCCTGTGGGAGTTCATGTTCCAGTACGACGGTGTGGTGAACCGGGTCTTCGGCACCCACATCCTGTGGACCGCCGACGCCTGGCCCGCCCGCTTCGCGGTCATCATCGCCGACGTGTGGAAGACCACCCCGTTCATGGCGCTGCTGATTCTGGCTGGGCTGCAGGTCATTCCGGAGGATGTGTACGAGGCCGCCCGCGTCGACGGCGCCTCCGCCTGGCAGCGCTTCACCCAGATCACGCTGCCGCTGCTCAAGCCCGCACTGCTGGTGGCGGTGCTGTTCCGCACCATGGACGCGCTGCGCATGTACGACCTGCCCGCCATCCTGACCCAGTCCAATCCGAGCACCCGCACCATCTCCATGCTGGTGGTCGATCAGGTGCGCCAAGGCGCCAACAGCGCCTCGGCACTGTCGATCATCACCTTCTTCCTCATCTTCACGGTGGCGTTCCTGCTGGTGAAGGTGTTGGGCGCGAACGCGGTTCGCACCCAGGAAGAGCAGCGGGAGGCGCACTGATGAGCATCGAAATGAGCAAGGCATCCGCCACCGTCACGAAAGAGCGGGTGGCACAGCCGGTTCCGTGGACCAAACGGCTGGCCTCGGGCCGCGTCTACCTGGGCGCGCTGATCGTGCTGGTGTGGGGCCTGGGCCCCTTCTACTGGATGGTCGTGACCGCCCTGCGCGATCCGGCCTACACCTTCGACAACACGCCGTGGCCGACGCACGTCACCCTCGACAACTTCCGCGACGCCTTCGACACCAGCCGCGGCAATGATTTCGGGCGCGCGCTGCTCAACAGCGTGATCATCGGCACGGCCACCACCGCGGTAGCGCTGGTCCTCGGAGTCATGGCCGCATATGCCCTGGCGCGCTTGACCTTCCGCGGCAAGTACGTGGTCTCCGGACTCATTCTGAGCGCGTCCATGTTCCCGGTCGTGGTGCTGGTGACCCCGCTGTTCCAGCTCTTCACCGATCTGGGCTGGATCGGGCACTACCAGGCCATGATCATTCCGAACATCTCGTTCGTGCTGCCCATGACCGTGTACATCCTGGCGTCGTTCTTCACCGAATTGCCCTGGGAGCTCGAAGAAGCCGCGCGCATCGACGGCGCGTCCCGGTTCCAGGCGTTCCGGCTGATCATGCTGCCGCTGGCCGCGCCCGCCGTATTCACCACGGCCATCCTGGCTTTCATCGCCGCGGTGAACGAGTACCTGCTGGCACGACTGCTGTCGAGCGACAAGACCGAACCGGTCACCGTCGCGGTGGCGCGATTCTCCGGGAACAATCCGCTCGTGCAGCCGTACGCCGCCATCATGGCGGCGGGCACCATTGTCACGATTCCGCTGGTGATCATGGTGCTGCTGTTCCAGCGCCGCATCATCTCGGGTCTGACGGCGGGCGGCGTGAAGTCCTGATCCTGACGGTTGCGTCGATTAGCATGGGTCGCGCCGCGCCTGCGGCGCTTTGACGTACACAAGCTTTTTCGACGCTCCGGAAGGAGATGATCGTGAGCTCGTCCCGCAAACGGCGTCGAACCGACCCGGCGCCGTACGCCACCATGGCAGGGTGGAACGAGCTCCCGACCACTCCACTGCGTAAGCAGTCCGCGCCCGGCACACCCCGCCGCCGTGCGAAACCCGCGGCGCGACCCGGTTCCTCGACCCGCCCGCCACGCTCGCGCGGGCAGCGCATCCGCAGGGTGATCACCGCACTGGTCGTCATCTTCCTGGTGCTCCCGGCCATGCTGCTCGGACTCGCCTATTGGAGCGCGGAGATTCCCGATCCCTCCGCGGTGCAGACCAATCAGATCGCCACCATCCTCAGCTCCGACGGCAGTACCGTCATCGCGAAGGTCGTTCCGCCGGAGGGCAATCGAATTCCGGTGCCGCTCAGCGATGTTCCCGAACCGGTGCGCCTGGCCGTGCTCTCGGCCGAGGACCGCAACTTCTACACCAATCCCGGCTACTCGACCTCGGCGTTCCTGCGCGCCGCGCGCGACAATCTGATGGGCAAGGAGGATGCGGGCGGTGGCTCCACCATTACCCAGCAGTATGTGAAGAACGCCTTCCTCACCTCCGAACGGACCCTGAGCCGCAAGATGCGCGAGCTCATCATCGCCGCCAAGATGTCCCGGCAGTGGAGTAAGGACGACATTCTCGCGGCCTACCTCAACACCATCTATTACGGTCGCGGCGCGTACGGCATCTCCGCCGCCGCCAAGGCGTACTTCGCCAAACCCGCGCCGGAGCTGACCCTGGCCGAGGGCGCGGTACTGGCCTCGGTCATCCGCACCCCGTCGATCCTGGATCCGGAGACGCATCTGCCGCAGCTGAAGGCACGCTGGGCGTATGTGCTGGACGGCATGGTCGAGATGGGCAAGTTGAATCGTACCGATCGCGCCGCCATCCAATTTCCCGATATCGTCCCCGCCACCGCGGTCGACGACAGCATTCCGCGCGGACCCGAGGGCCTGATCCGCGCCCAGGTGCTGCGCGAACTCCGCTCCTCCGGTATCAGCGAACAGGAGCTGAATACCGGTGCGCTGCAGATCTTCACGACCATCGACGCGCGCGCCCAGCAGGCCGCGCTCGGTGCGGTCGGCAATGTGATGGGCGGGCAACCCGGTGAACTGCGCACCGCGGTGGTCTCCATCGATCCGCGCTCGGGTGCGGTGCGCGCCTACTACGGCGGGCCGGACGGTATCGGCTTCGACTTCGCCCAGGCGCCCCTGCAAACCGGCTCGGCCTTCAAGACCTTCGCGGTGCTGGCCGCGCTGCAACAGGGAATTCCGCTCTCCTACAAGCTGGAGAGTGCTCCGCTCACCGTCAACGGCGAGAAGATCCATAACGTCGGCGGTGAGTCCTGCGGCACCTGTTCACTCGGCGAGGCGTTCAAACGCTCGCTCAACACCAGCTTCTACCGGCTCACCCAGGCGCTGTTCGAAGGCCCGAAAGCCATTGCGAACGCGGCCCATCAGGCCGGCATCCCGGAGCAGATCCCGGGCGTCGCGGGTAAATCGCTGACCGAGGAGGACGGGCCGCCGCTGCCGTCCATCGTGCTCGGCGCGTATTCGGTTCGGCCGATGGATATGGCGTCGGCGTACGCGACACTCGCGGCCTCGGGGGCATATCACGCGCCCTACTTCGTGCAGAAGGTGGTGACCGGCGACGGGCGGGTGCTGCTGGATCGCGGAGCCGATCCGCAGCAGAGCGAACAGCGCATCCAGAGCACCATCGCCGATACCGTGTCGCAGGCCATGCTGCCGATCGCCGGGTACTCGAACAATCACAATCTCGCCGGGCGGCCGTCCGCGGCCAAGACCGGCACCACCCAACTCGGTGACACCGGGCAGAACAAGGACGCCTGGATGGTCGGCTTCACCCCGTCGCTCTCCACCGCCGTATGGGTGGGAACCGAACAGTCGCAACCGATTCGGACCGCACGCGGATCCGCCATCTACGGCTCCGGAATGCCCGCCGATATCTGGAAGCAGACCATGGACGGCGCGCTGGAGGGCTCGCCGGTGGAGCAGTTCCCGAATCCGGGCGATCTGCCCGGTGCGGCTCCCGGCAATGGGAACTACGACATTCTCAACCCGGGTCCGGGCGCACAGCAGGAGCCGGTGGTGATCATCCCGCCCGCCCCGGAGCCACGCCAGGTGGAGATCTTCCCCGGCCTGAGCATCCCGGTACCGGGCTGATGCGCACTCGGCGGCGGCATTGTTGATCATGAATCCCGACTACCGGACCCATCCGCCCCCGGCCGCGGATATTGTGGAAACGGCCACCGGTGCCATCGACTCCGGACGTCGGTGGCAGGATGCGGGTTGGGAGCAGGGTGGGGTCGGAGACAGCACGAGACTTAGGGGCGACGCCGGTGGATTTCAATGTAGTTGAACGCCCGGAGACGCTGGTGGCCGGAACGGTGCTACGCAGCCCGGCACTCGCGGTCGAAGGACCGCGCCGTGCGAAGGTCGAGGAGGCCTGGAAACAGAACCTCGCCCGCAGCCTGCCCGGACCACCCGCGACCGCGTATGTCGATCACGCACCCGAGATCGGCTCCTATCTGACCCATATCGTCGGCTACCGCTGCGAAACCCTGGACGACCTGCTGCCCGGCGATGTGCTGGCGCGGATCCCGGCGGGCACCTTCGCGCAATTCACCCGCAGCGGCGACAATCTGGGCGACACCATCGCCTCCATCTGGCGCACGGTGTGGGATCTGGAGGCCTCGGGCACGCTGACCCGCGCGTATACCGGGGATTTCGAACGGTATCCGGACTCCCGGACCGTGGAGGTTTTCGTCGCGCTGCATCCCGGCGCGGAGGGGTAGGGCTGTGGATTTCGAAATCATCACCCTCGATGCGTTCCTCGTCGGCGGGCTGACCATCCCGCTGGCGGGGCGCGAGGTCACCGCACGCGACCTGGATCTGGTCAATTTCACCTGGGACCGGTATCTCGCCCGGGAGAAGAAGGTGGAGCGCGTCGCCGCCTATATCGGCCAGAACGATCACGCGGTGGCCGTGCTCGGCTACGAACTCCCCGATCTGGGCCAGCTCGACACCGGCGATGTGGTCACTCGCGTCCCCACCGGCCGCTACGCCAAATTCGTGGTCTCCGACAAGCCCTACGATCTGCTGCGCACCGCATGGGCCAAGGTCGCCAAGGCCGAGAACGCCGGCACCATCACCCGCTCGCACACCGCCGAGATCGAGCGCTACACCGGACCGACCTCGGTCGAGGTGTACGTCTCGCTCGACTAACCACCGAAAAGCCAAGGGCTGCCCCGCGATTGGATCGCGGGGCGGCCCTCGTTCGTGAATGGCGAAGCCCCGACCGGAATTCCGGTCGGGGCCTTCCTCAGCTCTTACCGAGTTGCCTCGGCGACAGGCTTATTCAGCGCCGATGATGAACGCTTCCAGCTGCTCGCGGGCGACATCGTCGGCCAGCTGCTTCGGCGGGGACTTCATCAGGTAGGCCGAGGCCGGAATGACCGGTCCGCCGATCTTGCGATCGAGGGCGATCTTGGCGGCGCGCACGGCGTCGATGATGATGCCCGCGGAGTTCGGGGAGTCCCACACCTCGAGCTTGTACTCCAGGTTCAGCGGGACGTCACCGAAGGCGCGGCCCTCGAGACGCACGTACGCCCACTTGCGGTCGTCCAGCCAGCCGACGTGGTCGGACGGGCCGATGTGCACATTGCCCTCGCCCAGATCCTTCTTCAGGTTGCTGGTGACGGCCTGGGTCTTGGAGATCTTCTTGGACTCGAGGCGCTCCCGCTCGAGCATGTTCTTGAAGTCCATATTGCCGCCGACGTTCAGCTGCATGGTGCGATCCAGCTGCACACCGCGGTCCTCGAACAGCTTGGCCATCACGCGGTGCGTAATGGTCGCGCCGACCTGGGACTTGATGTCGTCGCCGACGATGGGCAGGCCCGCGTCGACGAACTTCTGCGCCCACACCGGATCCGAGGCGATGAAGACCGGCAGCGCGTTGACGAAGGCCACACCCGCGTCGATGGCGCACTGCGCGTAGAACTTGTCGGCCTCTTCGGAACCGACCGGAAGGTAGGAGACGAGAACGTCGACCTTGGCATCCTTCAGCGCCTTGACGACGTCGACCGGCTCGGCGTCCGAGAGCTCGATGGTCTCGGCGTAGTACTTGCCGATGCCGTCGAGGGTCGGTCCGCGCAGCACGGTGACATCACTCGGCGGCACGTCGGAGATCTTGATGGTGTTGTTCTCGCTGGCGAAGATGGCGTCGGAGAGATCGAAGCCGACCTTCTTGGCGTCGACGTCGAACGCGGCGACGAACTTCACATCGCGCACGTGGTAGGGGCCGAACTTGACGTGCATAAGACCCGGCACGGTCGAGTTCTCGTCGGCGTCCTTGTAGTACTGCACACCCTGGACCAGGGAAGACGCACAGTTACCCACACCTACGATGGCCACCCGTACTTCGGTGTTGATGTCACTCATGGCCGCTATTTCCCTCTTTCTGTGGTGCCGCCTTCGTCGATTGCTCCGCAGCAATCAACTCGTTGAGCCAGCGCACTTCGCGCTCGCTTGATTCGAGACCGAGTTGATGGAGCTGGCGGGTGTAGCGATCCAGTTGCCCGCTGGCTCGTTTGATCGCCTCCCGCAGTCCTTCTCGGCGCTCCTCGACCTGCCTCCGCCGCCCCTCCAGAATTCGCATCCGCGCCTCCGCGGGGGTGCGACTGAAGAAGGCCAGATGAACGCCGAAGCCGTCGTCGGTGTAGTTCTGCGGTCCCGTATCGGCCAGGAGTTCGGCGAAGCGCTCCCGGCCGGTGTCAGTCAGCTGGTACACGCGCCGCGCACGGCGTGTGGTCAACCCCGGTGGAATCTCTTCCGCGATAAGGCCATCGGACTGCATGCGCCGCAGGGTCGGATACAACGACCCGTAGGAGAAGGCCCGGAACGGGCCGAGCAGTCCGGTCAACCGCTTGCGCAGTTCATAGCCGTGCATCGGAGATTCGAGGAGCAGCCCGAGGATTGCCAGTTCGAGCATCGGGCCTCACCCCCTCCTGACTGTTATTTGCAGATCTAACCGATGGATGCAGTTCCAAACTATATCGCGCCGATATATTTCGCGCGCATGTACCGCCTGACGGAACCCTGAGAGTCCATCTGGGGCGTGCGGCCGGTGTGCCACCGCAAGTACTCTGGGTCGCGTGCGAATACAGCGGCAGGTAGTGGACTATGCGCTTCGGCGCCGGTCGCTGCTGGCCGACGTCTACGCGGGCCGCGTGGATGTCTCGTCGGTGTGCGATGCGAATCCGTACCTGTTGCGTGCGGCGAAATTCCATGGGCGCGGGAGCGAGGTCACATGCCCCATCTGCCGGAAAGAGCAGCTGACTCTCGTATCGTGGGTCTACGGTGACGGGCTGGGACCGGTGGCGGGATCCGCCCGCACCCCGGAGGAACTGATCCGGCTGGCCGAGACGCGCGAGGAGTTCTCGGTCCACGTGGTCGAGGTGTGCCGGACCTGCAGTTGGAATCACCTGGTGCAGTCCTATGTGGCAGGCCAGGCTCCGGCCCCGACCGGGCGCCGCCGAACCGGCACCCGCCGCCGCGCGGCCGAGTGAGAGGCCGCGCCGACTGCTGATTCGCGAGTACACCCGTGCCCGCGGCGGCTGATTGCCGCATGAGCTCCGCCACGCAGGCCAGGACCGTAAGCATCGAGAGTTATTGGAGAGCCAGGCTGTGACATCGCCCTATGACGACGGACCGCACGGCGGCCGCCCCCAGCGTGGCGGTTCGCAACCCGGCCCCGGCGGCTACCCGCCGCCGCGACCGCAGGGTCCGCCGCCGGGAGCGCGCCAGCCCGGTCCGAATCAGCCGGGCCGTCCGGCACAGGGCGGGCTGCCGCCGCGCGGACCCCAGGGTCAGCCCATGCGCGCGCCCGTACCGCCGCCGGGTCAGCCGCCGCGCCGTCCGGGTCCGCCGCCGCAGGGTGGCCGCCCCGCGCCGGATGCGACGCGCAAGCTGCCCGCGCCCGATGCCACCCAGAAGATGAATACCGGTGGCCGGCAGGCCGTTCCAGCGCATCTGCAGCGGGCCGCGACCTCCGATCGCGCCGAACGGGTCTCCGATCGCAATCCGCGGGTGCAGGCTCGCGCCGGTGCGGGAACCGCCGACCGGACCCGCAACGATGAGCGCTCCCGTCCGCCGACGGGTGCGAACGCCGCGGTGAATCGCCGTCCCCAAGGTGGGGCGCCGGGCGGTCCGCCGCCGCGGCGTCCCGGTGGCGAGGGTCCCGGTGGCGGAGGCGGTGGTTCGCGCAGGCCGAAGAAGAAATCGCCATGGAAGATCGTTCGCCGGGTCTGCTACGTGATCATGGCGTTGTTCATCGTCGCGCCCAGCACCATGTTCCTGGTCGCGTACTCGACCGTGGATGTACCCAAAGCCGGTGACATCAAAACCAATCAGGTCGCCACCCTGTTCATGGCGGACGGCACCTCGGTGCTGTCCAAAGTGGTTCCGCCGGAGGGCAACCGGTCCGATGTCACCATCGATCAGATCCCGCCGCACGTGCGCAACGCCGTGATCGCGGCCGAGGATCGCGACTTCTACACCAATCCCGGCTTCTCCATCTCCGGCTTCGCACGCGCCGCGCGTGACAATGTGATGGGAAAGGCCAGTGCCGGTGGTGGTTCCACCATTACCCAGCAGTATGTGAAGAACGCCATGGTCGGTGACGAACGGTCACTCAGCCGTAAGCTGCACGAGCTGGTGATCTCGGCCAAGATGGCGCGGCAGTGGTCCAAGGACGACATTCTCACCGCGTACCTGAACACCATCTACTTCGGTCGTGGCGCGTACGGCATCGACGCGGCATCCAAGGCGTACTTCGGCAAGAAGGTCTCCGAACTGGATGTGGCCGAAGGCGCGGTACTGGCGGCGACGATTCAGCAGCCGTCGAACCTGGACCCGGAGAAGAACCCGAAGGGTGCGCAGACCCGCTGGAATTACGTGCTGGACGGCATGGTCTCGGGTGGCAATCTCTCCCAGTCCGAGCGCGCGAGCATGCAATATCCGGCAGTGATTTCGGGGGCACAGGCGGCAGGTGACAAGGCCATGGATGACGGCCCCGAGGGCCTCATCAAGAACCAGGTACTCCAGGAGCTGGAGGCCGCGGGTATCAGCGAGCACGAGCTGAACACCGAGGGTCTGCAGATCACCACCACCATCGACGCGAAGGCGCAGCAGGCTGTCGTCGATTCGGTGAACAAGACCATGGACGGTGAGCCGGACGTACTTCGCACCGCCGCCGTTTCGGTGGACCCGAAGACCGGTGCGGTGCGCGCCTACTACGGCGGTTCGAACGGCCGGGGCTACGATTTCGCGAATGCCGGTCTGCCGCCGGGCTCGTCGTTCAAGGTCTTCGGTCTGGCGGAGAACCTCGAGATGGGTAAACCGCTCTCGACGTTGTACGACAGCGGCCCGGTCACGGTCAACGGCATCAAGATCACCAACGTCGCCAATGAGACCTGTGGCATGTGCACCATCGCCGAAGCGTTGAAGCGCTCGCTGAACACCAGCTTCTACCGCATGATGCTCGACATGCCGGGCAACGGCCCGCAGAAGATCGCCGACATGGCGCACAAGCTCGGCATTCCGAAGACGATTCCGGGCGTGGGCGAGACGCTCACCGAGCCGGGTGGCGGCGGCCCGAACAACGGAATCGTGCTGGGCCAGTACCAGGTTCGGGCGCTGGATATGGCCTCCGCGTACGCGACACTCGCCGCGTCCGGCATGTATCACGCACCGCATTTCGTACAGAAGGTGGTGACCTCCGACGGCACGGTGCTCATGGAGCGCGGAGACGTCGCGGGCGAGCAGCGGGTGTCCGCGGCCGTCGCGGACAACGTCACCGACGCCATGAAGCCCATTGCCGCGTACTCGCGTCATCACAATCTGGCGGGCGGGCGCGAATCCGCCTCCAAGACCGGCACCAACCAGCTCGGCGACACCGACGAGAACCGCGACGCGTGGATGGTCGGCTTCACTCCGGAGTTGTCTACCGCCGTATGGGTCGGAACCGAGCAGGGCGTCAAACTGCGTAGCGCCAGCGGCGGCATGATCTACGGTTCCGGTCTGCCCGCCGACATCTGGAAGGGCACGATGGACGGTGCGCTCGAGGGTGTGCCCAAGAGCAAATTCCCCAAGCCGAGCAGTATCGGCGGTCAGGCGGGCGTGCCGTCCTGGTCCGCTCCGTACACCGCGCCCTCGACCACGGATTCACCGATTCTGCCGCCCGTGATCACCCAGAGTCAGGTCGAGATCCTGCCCGGTATCACGATCCCGGTGCCAGGTATCGCGCCGAATCCGCAGAACCAGCAGCGGGCGCAACCGCAGCCCTCGACGGATCCGGGCGCGGGTCCGATGTCCGGGCAGCCGGTGGCGCCATCGGATGGTTCACCGCTCACGACCACGCCCAATAGTGGCGGGGGCGGTAATGGAAATGGGACGGACAGTGGCAACGGGAACGGGACTCCACGCAATCGGTAGCCTCGAGGCGTGATCGAGCAGGAAGTGGCACACCGGTCGACCGCCCTCGGCGAGTCGGCCGGTGGCGCACCGGAACCCGGCCCGTCCGCCCCGGTGCGGTACGTCTCCCCCGCACCGCTGGCCGCCGATCTGCGGTCGGTCGACGACCGCGACAAGCCCAGTCGCACCGATACGCTCACCGCGCAGCTGTGTGATCTGATCGGCGGGCCGGTCGGTGATCACGCGCTCATCGGGCGGGTTCGATTCTGGACGCCCATGCGGGTGCTGATGGCGTTCGCGGTGCTCTTCCTGGCGCTCAGCTGGTTCGGTAAGGCGGGCTGTATTCAGCAGGCCCCCGACGGCGGGGGCGGGATCGGGCTGGATTGGAACAACGGCCGCCAGTACGTGGCCATGTGCTATTCGGATACGGTGCCGCTGTACGGCGCGGAGCATCTGAACGAGGGCGCGTTCCCGTACAAGAAGCAGTGGACCGATTTCGGCTCCGACGGTAAGCCCGAGACCCGGTATATGGAGTATCCCGTACTGTCCGGGCTCTATCAGTACGGCGCCATGGGAATCGCCAAGGCGTGGAAGCAGTCTCCGCTGCCCGGCGCGCTGGAGGTGGTCATCTATTTCAATGTGGTGGCCGTCGGATTGGCGCTGGCCTGGCTGGTAACCATCTGGGCCGCAGCGCAATTGGCGGGGCGGCGGGTGTGGGACGCCGCGCTGATGGCACTGTCACCGCTGGTGCTGGTGCACGCTTTCACCAATTTCGACACGCTCGCAACGGCTTTCGCGGCCTGTGGCCTTCTCGCGTGGGCGCGTAAACGGCCGGTGCTGGCGGGGGTGCTGCTGGGCCTGGGCGGGGCGGCGAAACTGTATCCGCTGCTGCTGCTCGGCCCGATCGTGGTGCTGTGCCTGCGCGCCGAACGTCTCGACGAGGACGAATCCCGCTGGGGCGGAGTGCGTCCGCTGCGCGCCGCCGGTGCGACCGTCGCTGGCGCGGCCATCACGTGGCTGGCGGTGAACGCCCCGATCGCGGTGCTCTACGGCCGGGGCTGGCGAGAGTTCTTCCGGCTCAATACCGAACGCCATGCCGACCCGGATTCGGTGTACAACGTCTTCACCTCGTTCACCGGCTGGCGGGGGTTCGACGGCGTCCTGAAATCCACGGACACCCCGGCCCTGTTGAACCTGGTATCGCTGCTGCTGTTCGTCGCCGCCTGTGCGGGTATCGGCTGGATCGGGCTCACCGCGGCGCGGCGACCGCGCCTGGCGCAGTTGGCGTTCCTGGTGGTGGCGGCGTTCCTGCTCACCAATAAGGTGTGGAGTCCGCAGTATTCGCTGTGGCTGGTGCCGCTGGCGGTGCTCGCGCTGCCGCAGCGGCGAATCCTGTTGGCATGGATGACGATCGACGCCCTGGTGTGGGTGCCGCGAATGTACTACTACCTCGGCACCGACAAGAAGGGCATTCCGGAACAGTGGTTCACCGGGACCGTCGCGCTCCGCGATATCACGGTGATCATCCTGTGCGCCTTGGTGATCCGGCAGATCTACTGCCCCGGCGACGATCCGGTGCGCCGCGACGGCGTGGACGATCCGGGCGGCGGCATTCTCGATCGCGCCCCCGACCCGGCGCACCCGTGGCTGCCGCCGCTGCTGCGGCCCCGACCCGCCTTGACGGGGCGTTAGTGCAGGAAGCGCCCCAGCTGGGGTACGGCCTCACCCGGATGTTTGGCCTGGAAGCCCTCACCCAGTGCCTCCAACTTCCAATCCTGGGTATTGCCGGTGCGATACACCTTGGCCATGGCCATACCGGTGAACGGCATTCCGCCCGCCATGGTGTACCGCGCCAGTTCGGCATTGTTGGTGCCGTCGACCAGGCGGCAGAACGCGTTCGCCACCTGTTCGAAGGTGTGCCCCTTGTATGAGGTCACGATGAACAGCAGCGTGGTGACCCGGTTCGAGATGCGGGTCAGGTCGACCACGATCACCTCGTCATCACCCTCGCCCTCACCGGTGAGGTTGTCGCCCTGGTGGCGGATGGAGCCGTCCTTGGCGGCCAGGCTGCCGTAGTAGACGACATCGACCGGGCTGGTGTCGGCGAACATCACCACCGAGGCGTCCAGATCGATATCGGGGGCGCGGTTTCCGAACATGCCGCCGCGCTTGACCGGATCCCAGCCCAGCCCCATCTTCACGTAGGCCAGGGCCGCGCCGCCCTCCTTGCGGAGGTTGATGCGCTGGCCTTTGGCCAGGCTCACCGAATGGTTCTTGGGCAGATCGCGATCCGAGCTCGGATCCGAGACCGGCGCGGGTGCGGCGGCCGGGGCCTGCGGCGGATAGCCCGGTGCGGCAGGCGGATACGCACCGGCGGGCGCGGCCGGTTCGACGGGCTGGGACTGCGCCTGACTCACCTGTACGCCGTGATCGGTCACGAGGGCGGCGAATCCGCCCGCATACCCCTGCCCGACCGCGCGCACCTTCCAACCGCCCTGTCGCCGATACACCTCCAGGGCGATGACGATGGATTCGGTGTCGAGCCCCTCGATCCGGTACTCGTACAACGGATTTCCGCCGAGATCGGAGACTGTGGCGACCGGTGCGGGAATCCGCCCGAAGTTGTTGCCCGCCTCGTCCAGGGTGATGACCGCGCGGATCTGCTGAATCCCTGCGGGCACCGCGCCCAGCGAGATCACCAGGGACGCCGGCTGCCCGGACGAACCGGGCTGCAGATTCACCCCGGGCCCACTGGGCTGGTTGAAGAAGACGAAGTCGGCGTCCGATCGGACCTTGCCGGTCTCGGTAACCAGGAGTGCGGACAGATCCGCGGGCGCGGCGATCTGCACGCCGATCACCACATCGTTCACGGTCAGAGAGCCGTTCTGGCCCTTCACCAATGCTGCGGACAAGGTCGACCCTTCGCTTGTCGGTGCTTTCGCTGCCACTCTACGAGAAATGAACGGCGGCAGCCGCAGACCCGATCGGTTAGGGTGGCGCCACAGTTCTAGTACGGGGAATCGATGGCACAGCTTTTCGAGAAGTCCAAGCGGGTGATCGAGGCGCACCTGTCCGGGACCAGCATCCGGGCGATCGCGGGATCGATGGTCGCCTACGAGGGCAATGTGCAGTTCAAGAGCGCCGGTTTCGGCGGGGGCGACGGTGTGGTCGCGGGTTTGAAGCGCCGCGCCACCGGAGAAGCGCTCTCCCTCATGGAGTGCTCGGGTCAGGGCCGGGTGTTCTTCGCGATCAACGGTCAGAACGTGACCGTGGTGGATCTGAACAACGACACCCTGCAGGTCGAGTCGCAGCAGCTGCTGGCCTTCGCCGGAAATCTGCGCACCAATGTGACTTTCGCGGGTCTGCGCGGTGCGACCACCGGTGCGGGCCTGTTCACCACCACGGTGTCCGGCCAGGGTCAGGTGGCCTTGCTCTCCGCGGGTGGGCCGCTGATTCATCTGGAGGTGTCACCGCAGTATCCACTGGTGGTGGATCCGGATGCCTTCGTAGCGGCGCGCGGCAATCTGCAGCAGTCCTTCGTGACCGATGTGTCGTGGCGCGATGTGATGGGTCAGGGTGGCGGGGAGGCGTTCTCGCTGCGCTGGGACGGGCAGGGCGTGGTGTTGATCCAGCCCGCCGAACGGTAGGGGCGAAAAATGTTCGAGCAGGTCAACGCAAAAGTCGTGAGGGTGAATGTGTCGCGGGCCAGTGGCGTAGTGGCGCGCACCGGGGCGATGCTCTTCTACACCGGCGATGTGTCCTTCGCCCCGCATCAGGTGCCCGGCGCGGGTCAGATGGGCGGTATGGGCGGGCTCGCCGGTATGGCCGGGCGCATGATGGCCGGTGAGCACGAGCGCACCATGCTGGCCCAGGGCAATGGTGAAGTGCATTACGGTTTCGCGGGTTTGGAGACGCACGTGGTGCAGATGCAGCCGGGCGCGGTCCTGCGGGTGGAGGCCTCGCGACTGCTCGCCAATACCGCCGGACTACAGAGTTCGATTGTCTCGGTGCTGAGTTCGGGCGGCGGCCAGGGCGGGCGCGGCGGCGGCCTGATGGGCGCATTGCGGGGCGCGGCGAGCGGAATGCTCACCGGCGCGGGCATGTTCACGACGCAGTTGTCCGGACAGGGCAGTGCCGTACTGCTCGGGCACGGCGGCTTCTTCGAGCTACCGGTCGGCGGGCAGTACCCCGTCGTGGTCGACCCGCAAGCTTTCGTAGCGGCCTACGGGAATGTGCAGACGGAATTGAAATCCGCGCTGAGCTGGCGGGACGCGGTCGGTCGCGGGTCGGGTGAGGCCATGCAACTGCACTGCGCCGGCCAGGGCGTCGTGTACGTGCAAGCCTCCGAACAGAAGCTGTGAGACTGCCATGAGCACCCTCCTCAATCCGATGAATCTTGTTGAAAGCGATAATCTTCCGGGCAACGATTATGCCTACAGCATTGATCTGCGCCAACCGTGGTTCATGCGCCGGGGAGCGATGATCGCGTACTACGGGCAAATGGAGTTCCGGGCACTGACACACGGTCTGCAGGGCGGACTGCTACACATGGTGTCGCAACAGTTTTCAGCTCCATTATTCACCGGCGACTATGTGGTTGCCGAGGGCCACGGGAAATTGATCATCGGTGATCGTGGCTACAACATCAACTCCTATGACCTCGACGAGGGCAATCTCACCATCCGTGCCGCGAATTTGCTGGCATTCGAACCGGGTCTGTCGCTGAATCAGTCGATCGTGCCCGGATTTCTGACGCTCATCGGCACCGGCCGGTTCCTGGCATCGTCCAACGGACCCGTCATCTTCGCCGAACCGCCGCTGCGGGTGGACCCGGAGGCGCTGGTCGGCTGGGCCGACTGCCCGTCCCCCAGCCATCATTACGATCAGCGCTGGGTGTCGAGTTTCCTCGCCGCCGGGGCGGCGCGATTCGGCGTGAACTCCGGTGAGGAACGGCAATTCGACTTCACCGGCAGCGGGACGGTGCTCATCCAGTCCAGTGAGAAGATCCTGGACGATTCACACCTGGTGCGCACCATCGAGGGACAGCTGCAGAGCGGGATGACCCCGAGCGGACTGCAGCGCATCCAGGCCGTTGTCATGCAGCAGCTGGGCGGGCAGCAGACACACTGAGTGCCCACCCTGAACAGGGCACGCCAGAGGTTTGCTGCCATTACTACGCGCCACCGCGCACCCGTGGCAGGATCGGTCGGGTGAGCGACGGTGAGGTAGAACCCGCGGAAGCGCACGAACAGTATTTGCGTGCCTTCCGGCATCCCGCCGTGTCCCGGGCGCAATTGGAGGATCTCCTCGACGCCGTGAACGGCTTTCTGGACACCATTACTCCCGGCGAGGGCGAATATGTCCCGCAGGGCGGCTGGGCCCCGGAGTCCACCGCCATGGCCTTCCAGATCGGGCGTGCGGTGGAGCAGGTGCTCACCGAACGCGAACAAGCCGAACAGGAGTTGGTGCACCGCCGCGATATTCGCGATCGCCTGGTGGTGGCATTGGACGCGGTGCTGGATTGTCTGCGCACGCTGCCCGATCTCGCCGAGACCGAGATCGCGCTCGGCACAACGGCTGTGAACGAGGGCTTCCAGGTCTTCGACGACGGCTCGGTGCGCACCACCGTCTCCCAGGAGATCGGCGCCGATCTGGGTGCGCTGGAGGCGCGCCGGGTCGAGCTCGACGAACAGATGACCGCCGCCGTCTCCGCCCGCACCGGATTGGTCGAGGACACCACCGATCTCGTCCGTGACCGGCTCGGTGTCGCCGATGTCGGTATCCCCTGGGTGATTCTGGAGGCCACCAAGGGCGGCCTCGATGTCTCCGAACCGTTCGAATTCGCCGCCCATCACCTCCCCGACTGTGAATTACGGGACCTGATGGTGCAGTTGGTCACCGATATCGAATTGGCGCGCACACTGGAGGACGACGTAGCGACCTAGTGTCGCGGACCCGAACCGGCCCGGCGAGGAGGCAATTCGGTGAAGAAGCTGATCAATGATCCCGCCGATGTGGTCGATGCCGCACTCGCGGGTATGGCCGCCGCCCACCCGGAATTGCGCGTGGACGCCGAACAGCGGGTGGTACTGCGCGCCGACGCCCCCGTGCCCGGCAAGGTCGGCCTGGTCTCGGGCGGCGGCTCCGGACATGAACCGCTGCACGCCGGATTCGTGGGCCACGGCATGCTCGATGCCGCCTGCGCCGGGGAGATATTCACCTCCCCGGTCCCGGATCAGATACTGGCCGCCACCACCGCCGTCGATGCCGGGGCGGGCGTGCTGCATATCGTGAAGAACTACACCGGCGATGTGATGAACTTCGAGATGGCGGCCGAGCTCGCCGCCGCGGAGACCGGGACCGAGGTCATCTCCGTGGTGGTGAACGACGATGTCGCGGTCAAGGACAGCCTCTATACCGCCGGGCGGCGCGGGGTCGGCGCCACCGTCATTCTGGAGAAGCTGGCCGGAGCCGCCGCAGCAGCCGGGCGTCCGCTCGCCGATGTCGCGGGCATCGCCACCCGGGTGAATGCCGAATCACGCAGTATGGGAATGGCTTTGACCTCCGGAACGGTCCCCGCGGTCGGACATCCGACCTTCGAACTGGGCGCGGACGAGATGGAGATCGGCATCGGCATCCACGGCGAACCGGGCCGCCGCCGGGTACCGCTGGCCCCCGCCCGCGATATCGCCGCCATGCTCGTCGAACCCATTCTCGAGGATCTGCCGTTCACCCGCGGTGATCGCGTGCTGTGCTTGCTCAACGGGATGGGCGGCACACCGCTGATCGAGCTGTACCTCATGTTCGACGAGGTGGCGCGGCTGCTGCGCGGGCACGGCGTGGAGATCGAACGCTCCCTGGTGGGTTCGTACATCACCTCACTCGATATGGCCGGATGTTCGGTGACGCTCACGCGACTGGACGAGGAGCTCATAGCGCTCTGGGACGCTCCGGTCCGCACGCCCGCACTGCGGTGGGGTATCTGATGCGGGTGGATGCGGCGAGCTGGATACGCGAATTCGCGGCGCTGGTCGATGCGCACGCCGAGGAGTTGACCGCACTCGACGCCGCCATCGGCGATGCCGATCACGGCACCAATATGCGGCGGGGGCTGACCGCGGCCGTTGCGGCACTGGATGATTCAACTCCTGCCACCCCGGCCGAGCTGTACAAACAGATGGCCATGGTGCTCATTCGAACCATCGGCGGCGCGAGCGGTCCGCTGTACGGCACCTTCTTCCTGCGTTTCGGCACCGCGATCGACAATGGTTCGGACACAACTGATTTCGCGCGCGCCCTCCGATCCGGTCTGGAGGGTGTCATCGCGCGCGGCAAGGCCGAACCCGGGGACAAGACCATGGTCGACGCGCTCGCCCCCGCCGCCGACGCACTGGACAAACAGGTAGCGGCTGGTGCGTCCGCCACCGAGGCTCTCGATGCCGCCGTGGCCGCCGCCGAATCCGGCCGCGATGCGACGATACCGCTCATCGCACGCAAGGGGCGCGCCTCCTATCTCGGCGAACGCAGTGCGGGACACCAGGATCCGGGTGCCACCAGCGCCGCCCTCCTGCTCCGCGCGGCACGAGCGGCCCTGCGGTGATCGGCCTGGTGGTCGTCTCGCACAGCCGCCCCCTCGCCCGCGCGGCCGTAGCCCTGGCGACCGAACTGCTCCCCACCCAGCCGGTCCGCATCGAAATGGCCGCGGGCGCATACGAAAACGCCCTGGGAACGGATGCCGTGGCCGTGGCCGAGGCCATCACCGCCGCCGACAGCGGTGACGGCGTCCTGGTCCTGATGGACCTGGGCAGCGCCGTACTCTCCGCTGAAACGGCGGTCGAACTCCTGGAATCGCCTGTGCGCGTACACCTCTGCACCGCGCCTTTCGTGGAGGGTTTGATCGCCGCCCTGGCATCGGCGGGCGGCGGCGCCGACCTCGAAACAGTCGCGCGCGAAGCCGAGAACGCCTTGGACGCCAAACGCGCTCAGCTCGGCCAACCCGCCGCCCCGGACGCGCCTGCCCCACCGTCCCCGGCGACCGCGCCCCGCACCGTCGCCGTTCTCGAGGTGACCGACCAGCACGGCCTGCACGCCCGCCCGGCAGCCGAACTCGTTGCCGCACTGCGTGATCTGGATGCCGATATCGAACTCCGCAATGCCACCACCGGCGCGGGACCGGTCTCCGCCGACAGCCTCACCCGAGTACTGACCCTCGGGGTGTCACTCGGCCACCAACTGGAGGTATCCGCGCTCGGCCCCGACGCCCCCGCGGCGATCGATCGCGTACGAGCAGCGATCTCCGGCCCCTGAAGCCCGATCCGGCGGCTCGACACGCAGTGACGTATCCCGCCTTTCGTCATCCGGAGGCGAGGAGCAGGATCGGGGTATGACGCTCACGGAGCAAGCCACTACATTTCTCGCGCTGCATCAGCCGGGTAATCCGGTGATTCTGCCTACTGTTTGGGATGCCTGGTCGGCGAAGCTGGTGCAGGACGCGGGGTTCGCGGCGATTACCGTCGGGAGCCATCCGCTGGCCAATTCGCTCGGTAAGCGGGACCAGGAGGGGATGACCTTCCCCGAGGTCACGGCTCGGATTCGGGAGATCACCGCGGCCGTGGATATTCCGGTGTCGGTGGATATCGAATCCGGGTACGCACAGAAGCCCGCCACCCTCATCGAGGGGCTGCTCGAGGCCGGGGCCGTCGGGCTCAATATCGAGGACACCGTGCACAGTGCGGGCGGGCGACTGCGGGAGCCGCAGGAGCATGCCGATCTGGTGGGTGAACTGCGCCGGGCCGCGGATGCCACCGGTGTGCACTTGGTGATCAACGCGCGCACCGATGTATTCCTGCGGCCCGATACCGGCACTCCGGCCGAGCGGCTCGACAGTGCGCTCGCACGGTTGAATCTCGCCGCGGCGGCCGGGGCCGATGTGCTGTACCCGGTGGGGCGGCATGAGCCCGACGTGCTGCGCCGCCTCACCGGTGAACTGCCCTTGCCGATCAACTCGATCGGGATTCCCGATCAGGGTGGACGCGCCTACTTCGCCGAATTGGGGGTTGCCCGAGTGAGTTTCGGCCCTTTCCTGCAGAACGCGCTCACCGCGTACGCCAACGGACTGTTCGACCCCTGGCGCTGAATCGATTCCGTCACGAGTGCCGGAAACACAGTGTGCCCCACTGGAATCCGGCACCGATCGCGGAGAGCAGATAGGTGTCGCCCGCGCCGACGCGATGCTCGGTGCGGGCCTGATGTAGTGCGGTGAAGACCCCGGCGGAGCCGGTATTGCCGAGCCGGTCGAGAGTGACCGGCGCGCGCTCCATCGGCACCCCGAGTTCGGCCATGGCCGCCTGAAGAATATTCAGGTTCGCCTGGTGCAGGAAGAAGTGGTCGATATCGGCCACGGTCAACCCGGCGCGGTCGACGGCGGTCCGAATACTGTGCGGGAGCGCCCTTGTCGCGGTCTCCCAGACCGCGCGGCCATCCATCCTCAGATAGTGCGTTCGATCCGCCACGGTGTTCACACTGGTCGGAAGGCGTGAACCACCCGCCGGAATCTCCACGTCATAGGAGAGTTTCGAGCCGAAATCCCAGGACAGCAGCCCCGCCCCGGCCGCGGCGCCGCGGGTCAGGACCACCGCTCCGGCGGCATCGCCGAAGAACACGCCGGTGGTCCGCTCCAGTGGATCGGTGACCCGGGACGCGCAGTCCGCGGCGATCACCAGCACCGCGCGCGCCGACACCTCCAGCAGATGAGCCGCGAGCAGAATCGCCTGCAGCCCATTGGCGCACGCCGCCTGGGTGACATCCAGCGGTAGTGCGCGCTCCGCGCCGAGCTGCTCCTTGACGATCAGCGCGGTGGACGGCAACGGCTGATCACCGGTATAGGACGCCACGATGACGGCATCGAGATCGGCGGCGGTGAGCCCGGCATCGAGCAGCGCCGGACGCCCCGCGGCCACGCACATATCCGACACCGCCTGATCCGGGGCCAGCCTGCGCCGTTCCCGAATTCCGGTGCGGCGCACTATCCATTCGTCGGTGGTATCGAGCGTCTCGGTCAGCTGACGGTTGGTGACCACCGTCTCCGGCAGATGAATTCCACTGCCCGCCACAGTGATCGGAAGGGTCAACCGGACATCGAGGGCGCAGTTACCGGCCGCCTCCTCCGGCCCGTTCACAGCGTCGCCGCGAAGGCCGCGGTATTGCGCTCGGGGGTGATCAGCTCGGCCAGGTCCACATAGAATCTGCCCGATTCGCAGGCTTCACCCAGCAGGATGCGCCGCGCGGCCTCGGTGACCAGGGCGCCGCCGAGCGCCACATCGGAGGCGAGCTGCGGCCAACTGCTCAGTGTGCGGCCGATTTCCGGGAACGCGGCGGCCAGCTGCGGACTGATCCGCTCCGCGTCGACCATGGCCAGAATGAGTTCGGCGCGCGCCGCGGCCGTCAGCCCCGCAAGCTCATCGGCGCGGGTATCGCCGAGCCGGCCGTGCAGCAGCGGTCGATCCGGCTCCAGATCGAATCGCTCGATATCGAGCATGCCGCGGTCATTGCAGTCCATCACCACCGGAATACCCACGGCGCGTGCGTATTCGCGGGCGGCGAGCTTGATATACGGGGTGTCGCACTCCTCCACGAGCAGATCGATCGGAGCTCCGTCGCCACCGAAGAACTGGTCCATGGTGGCGTCGGTGAGGCCCGCGGGCAGGATCTCGACCTCCAGATATGGGTCGATCTCATAGAGTTGGCGGGCGCAGAGCACCGCCTTGCCGACCCCGAGGTCATGTACGCCCGCTCGCAGCCGATTCATATTCGACAGGCTCAGCTCGTCGAAATCGGCGAGCCGGAAGGCACCACCTATCCCCTCCAGGGCGAGGGTGACCGCGGCGCTGCTGCCCACCGACAGCCCGATCACCCCGATGCGGCGGCCGAGCAGTCGGCGCTGCTCCGGGCGCTGGATCTTCTCTCGATTGCGATCGGTGCGCACCAGGCGGAACTCCTCGCGAGGCAGTACGTGCACCAGTCGCCCCGACCACGGATACCAGGCCCACGCGCCGTAGGACCAGGGCGCGGCACCGGCGAGCTGTTCGGTTACCTTGTCCGCCAACTCGATATCGGTGAATCGGCGGTGTGGTTCGCGGCTGCGGATCAGTTCGATCAGCTGGGTGTCGATGGTGTCGTGCAGCGAGGTGACCTGGCCGGATTCGAGCAGCGCGGTGAATGCCGCGCGGTCGTCGGCGTACCTGGGTTCGAACAGCACCGGACGCCAGCTGTCGATCGCACCGGCGCCGAGCGTGCGCAGCGCCCGTGGCTCGGGGTGGGATTCGGCCTGTTGGGAGATCCACGCGCCCCCGTCGGTGGCGACCAGCGCGGGGAAGTTCGCCGACCAGATGTCTACGAGATCGGCGTATTCCCCTGCGCCCCTGGCAGTCCGGTGCACCAGAATCACGACGTCCTCGGTGTATCGCTCGACGTACCGGCGGGTGCCCGGCACCGGCTCGAAGCCGAAGCGCCCGTGGAATCGATCCTGGCCGTCCTTCGTCCCGGAGGTCCCGATCATGATCTCGGCACCCAAATGGTGTGCCGCGCCGATGGCGACAGCGTTCAAATGCACACCCAAACCAAGTTTGCGGGATCGTTGCTCGACCACCAAACGACTATGCTCGAAGACCGCGTTCGGCTCGACCCCTTCGGCGCGGAGCACCCTGCGATATTCGTCGTCGCCGAGGAAGGCGCGCGACTGGAACAGCTCACCGGTCACCGGCGTGGAGAGCCTGATGTATCCCAGTGGCTCCCCGTCGGGATCTCGCCGAGCGACGAAATGCCATGCGCCGTAATCCAAGTCCTGATCGTCCCGATGCGACCCGTCGTCGGCGCGGAAGTCCGGCCGCCGACCGTGGTCATACAGGATTCGGGCGCGTAACTCACGCACCCGACCCACGAGCCCCTCATGGCCGGCGCCGTCGCGCGGCACATGGAAGGCCGAAATATGCCACTGTGCGGGAGCATTGGTGTCGTCCACGGAACCGTCCCGGGTCGTCCGAGGTCCACCGGAGAATGCCACGCAGAATTCCCTTCCGAGTGAATGATTTTGAGACCGTGTGGTACACGATCGGCTGCCGCAAAAGTTGAAGCTGAAAGCTGAATCGGCAAGTACCGAAGCGTGTTTGCTGGAGATTAGCAGCAGTCGATTTGGGTACCCCGGATTGGACGCGGCGCATCGGCGCGCGCCGAACTACGCGGTCTGATTAACCCCAACCCGACCCGCGACAGCCATGTGAATCCCGGCCAAAAATCCGCCGAAATGACCGAAAATAACCACCCCATGACCCGCGCCGAGACCTGGAACAGCCAATTGACGAGGGATAGGCGTTACGGGCAGGCTTTAGTCGGCCAATCCTGCTTGATTGGCTACCGCGCGAAGGCCGTAGGTGGCGCGACGCTGTTGAGCCGCCGTGGACGGGCACACGGGTTGGTGGTGCTGGGCAATGACTGGTGAGGGGGCTTGTTCGTGGTTCCCGAGGATGTGCAAGCGCTGGGCAAGTTCGCCCTCGATGTAGCGGAAACCTTACGTTCGGCACTGGAATCGACAGGGCGAGAAGTTGATTCGCTCAGTTGGACCGGTACCGCGGCTACCTCCTTCGGCACCGGCTGGAACGAATGCGCCGAAGGCGGCCACACGATCATCGATGCCCTGACCACCATGGCGGGCAAGCTCGGTGTCGCCGCCGAAACCTATACCGGCCACGACCTGCGGTCGGCGGACCGGTTCACGAGCTTGGATCTGCCATGAGTGACGAATACTCGGTGAACCTGACCGAGCTGGACGCGATCGTGACGCGGATGTCGAACCTCGCGAAATTCCTCGGCGGTTCACCGCCCTCGGTGGTGCGGTTGCCAAGCTGCGCGCCGACGGCTGGGACAGCGCGGGAGCCGCCGCATACGAGGAAGCGCATCGCCAATGGGCGACCGGGGCACAGGAATTCGCGCAGGGAGTCACCGATATGAGCGACGCCGCCCGCAACGCACACGGCCAGTACACCGCGGCGATCGGGGCGAATACCCAGATGTTCGGCGGCAGGCGACGCCGTGGTCAGCGTGAATCCGCAGACGTAGGACGATCATTAAAATGCTCGAAAGGTAGCGTAGAGATGAGTGAGAAGTTTGCAGGAAAGACCTTCTCGACACCGGAAGAGGCCGGCGTACAGCCGCCGAACGATGAAGAGATAGCTGCGGCGCTTCATCTTTTGGGCGAAGCCAGGAAGAAGCGGGACGCAGTGCGACCCGAAGAGCGCGTCGAGCTTGGTCACAAATTCTACGACGACACCAGTGGGACAGAATTCGATCCTGACCATCGTTGATGGCACATGTTCTCTGTACGACCAAAGGCTACCGATGATCACTGATCCAGACCACGCGGCCGCACGCCGCGAATATATTCAGAATGCGATCTCGCGGGTTCGAGGTCAGGCTCAGACGTCCGGTGGGGCGGTGGTCATTGAAGTCGATATGAATGGGACTATCACCGATCTCCACATCTCACAGTCCGCGATGTCCGTCGAGCCCGGTCGGCTCGCGAATGCCATATCGCAGTGCCACGAGACTGCCAGGTTGCGGGCTGAGGCCGAGGTTACGAGAGTGTTCGCGGAGCTGGTGGATTCGCCTGAGCGGGCGATTCCAAAAGTTGAGCCCAAATCGGAAGCGTGGGAAGAGCCCACTCCGGTCCGCATCACACATTCGATGTGATGTCGGGGAGTTGGGGCGGGTAGTCGATGGCTGCCTGAATCAGTCCTTGAGGCCCGCGAAGTTGGAGGGGGCGCGCAGGCAGTTGGAGGCTCGGCGCTGTTGCCTCAGTCGACCAAGCCCGCCTGATTGGCCAGTGCGCGAAGGCCGTAGGTGGCGCGGCGTTGTTGGGCCGCTGCGGTTTGGAGAGCGGTTTTGACGGTGGTGCTGGCGCGGAAGTGTTCCGGCGCAAGGGCATGCGCTTGGTGGAGTTCTTCGATAGCTTCGTCGGGATTTCGGTTCAGCAGGTAGGCGCGAGCCGCGTCGAGGTGGAAGTGTGTCTTTCGTTCGGCGGCCATATCGCCGGGAAGGACAGTGGATTTCGCGAGCTGCACAGCGCGGCCACCATGGCCTAGGTCGACGGCGGCGGCAATCGCATACAGACGCACATTGGCCGGGCCGACTGTCGTCTCGTAGACAACACGATTCCCGACGTTCTCGGCGACCCGGGCCGCTTCTTCGAGATGGTCCTGCGATCGGGAAGCATCGGCGAGTGTCGCCGAGACAGTTCCAGCCCGCATATGCAGGGCAGTCCATACTGCTGCGGCATCGCGATCGATTTCTACGAACGGCTCGATCTCGGCCATCGTGCGATCGAGTAACAACAGCGCTTGCTTACCGGCACCGATACGCGCAAGAGCGGCGGCACGCAGGTAGTTGGTGGTTGCGAGCAGCAGTTGATCGCCACTGCGAACCGCAGCCCACTCCATGCGATCCAGGGCTGTCATCGACAGATCCGAATAGCCGAGCTTGTGCGCCAAAGTGTTCGAGGCCCGATAGGTGTCGGCCAGGAGCGCATATGCGGGCTCGCCGTGCTCCCGTCCGGCAAGGAGCAGTTGTTCGACGAGATCCGGCAGCACCTGCCCGATCTTGCGGTACTTGGTATCGCGCCGCCACGTATTGAGCTGGACTACCTGGGCACGCAACGCCGATATCGGCTGCGGTTCGCCGTCCCACTCGAACAGGTCGACCGACGCCAGCGCGCGGCGAATGGTCGGCACCATTTCGTGCAGTTGCTCCGGACGGTCCTGTGGACCGGTCAGCACCGTGGTGTCCACTCCGAGAGCACCGGCGATCGCACCCAGCAACTGCGACGAAGCCGAGGCGTAGCCACCCTCGACCTTCGACACCATGCTCACGCTGCTGCCGGCGCGTTTCGCCAGCGCGACCTGAGTCATTCCGCGCTGCTTACGAATTCGCGCGACGCGAGCACCGACCCGTTCCTGCTCCTGCATGGACTCGACGCTACCGCCATCACGCCCTCGGCGGGAACAAGAATTGAAAGTTCATTGAAAGTTCGGACGACCCGCTGTGCGTAGCGTCACAGGTGGATCGATGTTGGGGACTTCGAGGTTCGGGAGGCATCTGATGGAAATCGTGCTCACCATGCTGTTCATCGCGGCGACGCTGCTCGTTACGGGGCATCCGTTGCGGGGTGGGGCGCATGCCGCGCGGCGCGTGCGGGGGCTACCGGTGGCGGAGATTCAGGCTCGGCTCATGCGAGAGCGTGGCGCTGTGCCGGTTCGGGGGTGGTGAGGATGTTGGAGATTCCCACTTCCATCGGGTATTTGCGGAGTGATGTCTCGGGAGTGCGACAGTCCTGGGATGAGATCCGGTTGCGGAGTACGGCCGCGCGACTGGGTTACACGCTGGCGAAAACCATTGTGTTCGGGCCGTATACCGATGATCCGGTGCAGCGGCTGATCGATGTGGTGTGGTCGGTGGATGCCGAGGCGGTGATCGTTCCGAGCCTCGACCATCTGGGCGGGGAGGTTCCGGCGACGCTACTGGCAGTGGCCGATACCATCACCGTCGATCCTCAGGAAACCTTCTCCCGCTGGATCATTCCGCCCGGACCGGCTACCGATACCAGGGTTCGATAGTCATTCGAGCGCGTCGGCGAACCAGTCCAGGATCTCCTCGCCGGCGCGGATGCCGGAGGTCGCGGTGACCGTGAGATTCGGGTGGGCCCAGGCGAGTTCTTCCAATTCGCCGTGGCGGGGGCGGATGGCGAGATCGGCCGCGCGCAGCATCTCGGCGTCGAGTGCGCCGTCACCGGCCGCGAGCAGTCGGGCGGAACCGTCCAGGTCGCCCGAATACTCCAGGCGGTGACGGACTTCCGCCACCGTGCGACTCTTACAGACCGCGTTCGGCATGGTGTAGATCTTGCGACCCTGCTGGGACGCGGACCAGCCGCGCGGGCGGCACCAGGCATCCCATTCGGCGAGAAAATCCGCGGGTAAGGCTGCCAGGTCGACCACCAGGTAGCAGAACAGCTCATCGGCGACCCGGTACTTCAGCACGAAGGAATCGTCTGTGCGCGAATGCAATTCCGCGCTGATCTCGGCTAGCGAGGCACTGGAGGCACGGACGTCGCGGTCGAGTGCCTCGCGCCAGCGGGTATCGGGGTGACCATTGTCGAGAATATTGCCGCCATTGGTGGTCACGGCGTATCGCCACGGCGCGCCCGGTAGCTGAATCCGGTTGAACTGCTCGATGGTTCGGGTGGTGGTGGGGATGACCGCCGCCACCTCGGCGAGCGCCTTCAAACGGTCCGCCGCTCTCGCGGTCATATACGACAGCGGTTCGCCGTCCAGGTGTTCCACGCACACCGTCGACAGGTCGGGCACCGTGCCGAAGGCATTGCGGGAGTAGATCATCGTGCGATCGAGATCGGTGGCGATCAAGGTTCGGAAGCCGGTCACCCCTCGCTCACATCCTTGATCAGGCCCATGCACGCGTACGCGAGGTCGGGGACGACCTCGACCGGCACGTCCCGCGCCGCCGCGAGCATCCGAATGTGCGCATGCTCGGGTGCGTCGGCGTCGCGCACCAGTACCCGCCAGGGCAGCCGTCGCAATAACACCCGGGTCGTCTCTCCCACACCGGGTTTCACGAAATTGACGCTGGAGATCCCGTACTCGGCGCGCACCTTCTCGACCGAGGCCCAGCCCGCCCAGTCGGGCGTCCGGTCAGAGCGCCGGATCGCATCCACCTGCGCGGCAATCCAGGGCCGCACGGTATCGAACTGGGCGCTGACCGCATCCACCAGGCGCGCCGAGACATCCTCGCCCGCCAGTTCCCGATAGAACTTCGCACCGTGGAAATCATGCGGACCGATCAGGTCGTCATTGAGCACCGTCCGCGAAACCAGCCCGGAGACAGTTGAATTCAGGCAGGCGGAGGCAATGAGGAAGTCGTCACGAGTGCCGAAGGTGCGAACACAACTGCCCGGATCTGCGAGCACCACCAATTCGTCGTTGAACCGCGCGCCTCCGGCAGCATGGTAGGCGTCGAGGGCTTCGCTGAGTTCGCGGGTGATCGCACCCTTCCCGGTCCAACCGTCGACGAATACGATGCTCGCCGGATCATGATGCCGCGCAAGGTAATCCAGTGCGACCGAATCGATGCCCCGGTCCCTGACAATCGACACCGCGTAGTGCGGAACCTCGAGACCCCGGGTCCGCATCCACCGGCGCATAAGAACCCCGACAGGCGTGCCGGCCCGAGCCAGCGACACCAGCACGATGTTCTCGCCACGCTCGGCGACCACCAATTCCGAGACGGTCGCCACCGCCGAGGCCAGTCGCTCCGCGCTCTCGGCGAGCACCTTGTCGAAGAGCTCCCGGTACGCGGCATCGGGCTGATACTCCACCGGCAGCGACTCGGCGTAGTGTGCTACTCCGGATTGAATGCGCCGTTCCCGTTCGGCCACATCGGCTTCCAGATCCACTGCGGATAGATCTTTCAACAGCCACGCCACCTCGTCCGGGGCATACGAGCCGAACTCCGGGCCGCGCAGCGGCGACGGATGCGCGGACGCGACGGCACCGGATTCGATCGTCGGCACTGTGTTCGAACCGCCGACACCGGCGGCTGTGCGCACGGCCGCCAGCCGTCGCGGGTCAGCACCCCGCAGTACCGCGGCCACCACGTCGGCTCCCGAGGCGGTCAGCACATCGAGCAATCCGCCCGCGTCGGCGAGCCGATCGGTGTCGGCGGGTTCATCGGCGATCACCAGGAGAATCGGCTCGGCCGCACCCGGCTCCGGCCAGTGCGCGTTGTACAGATAGCGCGATGATTCCTCACCGGATTCCGGTGCGAGGAAACGGAATCCGCGTCGCAACGGATACCCGGGCTCATCCAGCACATACGCGGGTGACCGGGTGGTCGTCTGATACCGGGTCGGTATACCGCCGTCGGCGAGGGCCGCCGCCAACCGCAGGGGCAGATACATGAACTCCTCGTGCGCGAGCACCACGACCGGACGGCCGAGCGGGCCGTCGGCCGACCCCGCGTCGGTTTCCCATGCCAGGGCGCGCAGTTCATCGCGGAGGGTTGTCGCGGCGGCGGCGACGGCGGCTTCGAACTCGGCGACATCGGAGTTCAGAATGCCGTGCCGCCCGCCTTCGGGGACGGTCTCCGGCCAGGGCAGCGCCATCCGAGCCACGCGTCCGCGCCGCGACGCGACCGGATTGAGCTGCGGATCAGGCAGTGCGGCAACGGAATCGACCAGGTCGACCGGAAGTAAAGTTTCGCCGGAAGCGAGGCAGACGGTATCGATGCGGACGCCCAGGTCACGCGCGGCGGCATCGAATGCGCTGCGATCGGCGGTGGTTCGCATGTCCACCAGCGACGCCAGCACATAGTGGGGGCGCGGATTGAAGGCGTGCAGCGCCCGAATGGCGTCCAGAGCGGTTGCGCCGGTGGATATTTCGTCGTCCACGAGAACCATCGGCAGCTTGTTGCGGAAGATTCCGGCGGGCGCGGGTTGCAGCATGTGCGAGGTGGCGTGCGAATGGCCCTCCTCGAATCCGGTGAGCACCTCGGCGGTGGGCACGGTGCGGCGCGTCGAGTGCAGGTAGCACTGTGCCTGGATGCGGGCGGCCACACAGTGGCCGAGTCCCGTTGCGGTTTCCGCGAATCCGAGCACGATGACGGGGCCATCGATCCGCTCGCGCACCAGATCCCCCAGATGATTTCCGGCCTCGATCACGCGATGCGGATCGGTCGGCAGGTGCTTACCCAGCACGGTGGAGACCAGCAGATGCCCGCGCCGCGGATTGCGCCGCAGCCCCGGCTCGATGAGTTCGGCGATCCGCCACTCGCCGGGCAGGGCGTACGAGTTCCCGTGCCGGAGGCCGAGACCGAGTTCGCGGGTGGCCCAAGGCGCGACGGTCAAGACGCCCTCGGCGGCCACGGTGCCGTCAGAACCCGAGCTCACGATGCCACCAGCACTTTCAATAGATCCACGAAGGAGACGCCCTTATTGGTGACTCCGAAAACTCTTGCGCGCAGGATGGTTTGGCGCGCCCAGCTGCGATGCGGCTTCATCTCGTTCATCTTGTTGCGGTACTCCGAGGCCGCGACGCCGCCGGAGTCCTCGCGCAGGATGTCCAGGGCGTCGGAGTACTCCTCGTGGGTGACCACCGACAGTGCGTGCACCACCGCGACGTGCGAGGGGTGGATGACCGTCTTGCCCTGAATTCCGTTGGCGCGATCCAGGGTTATCTCGCGCAGCAGTCCGTCCAGGTCCCGGCTGACCAGGTACTGCCGGAACGGCACCGCGTCCGCCTCGGAGAAGGGTGAGGTGCGCAGCTGCGGGCGGAACATGCGCTCGTGGTCGGCGAAGTACTCCCAGACCGGTCCGGTGATGGTGAATCCCGTTCCGTCCGTGCGCCCCAGGTAGTTCACGATATCGGCGATCACATCGGCGACCACGCGCACGTCGTAGATGGTCAGATCGCGATCGCGCCGAATTCCGAAGGTGGAGCACATATCCGTGGCCCCGATGCGTACCGCGAGCACGCTGTCACGGCGGGCGGTGAGCAGCTCCTGGATGCGGTGCAACTCCAGATCGCGGGTCTGCCGGTGTACCAGCGCGGGTGATTCCAGCACCGGCATGCCGAAGACCTTGCGCCCCAGCGCCTTCGATGCCGCGTCGAGAGCGTCGAGGTACTTCGCGCCGGTGGTGCTGTCGAATTTGGGGAAGACGAATCCGGTGAGCGCCCGCGCCCCCGGTCCGATCGCGGACACGATCTCGCCGACGGTCTCGGGGTCGCGCACCCGTACGAACAGCAGTGGATACGCGGCGACCCCGCTGCCGAGTTCGTCCAAGGTCCGGGCGGCCTGCTTCTTTCCGAACTCCAGGTCGTGGTCGGCGACGGCGTCCTCGAGGTCGATGACCATGGAGCAGGCCCCGCGCGCGGCGCGCCGCTGAATGGTGGCGGTGAGGTCGGCGCGGGTGGCGGGCACGTACAGCGTCGCGCCCAGGGCCATCGAGAGCAGATCGCGGTCGTTGGAGTCGCCGAAGGGTTCGGGCAGACGGTGGCAGAGCAGTCGCAGTTCCGGCCCGGGTACCTGCGGGAAGTGGCGCATGGGGAAGCGCTTGTGCAGGGATACGGGGGCGACTTCCGGATAGGTGCTGATAATCGCGGTCATCGTCCCCCGTGCCTCCTACTGTTCGGTCGGTTTATCTATCGGTACTTCGCATGCGTTCGACAACACCCGCTATGAACGCCGAGACGGCATCCAGTTCGGAGATATACGCCCAATAGTCCGGATGCGGGCCGGTGAGCCCGGCGACCACCCGATCCAGGCGTTCGGACTGGGCATCCAGTACCGAACCCCACTGCGGGACGAGACCGTTGTTCACCGCCAGCATCTGCGCATCCCGCAGTTTGAACCGGACGGTCTTGGCCTTCTCCTGTGGCTTCTCACGGACCTCGCGCAACAGTGCCAGACGGTCGGTGACGGCGTCGGCCTGCTCCTCCGCGGAGGCGAGGTGCCCGCGGGCGGATGTGGTCAATTCAAGCGTTTGCTCCGGGTCGTTGTTCTGCAATGCGGCCCGGGCCCGGGACAGATCCGCGGCTGCGGCGTCGATGGCTCGGTGGGCTTGCCGCTCATTGTTCGCCAAATCCGCCGAACTCGCAGCGTTGAACTCTCGGAGCAGGGAAGACAGCGCGGGCGCGAGTCGCTCGGTGCGATGCTGGGCCGCCGCCAGCCGGGTACCCGCGGAGGCCAGTGCGGTGGTCGCCGAATGCTGTTTGCCCGGTGCGTCTTCCAGTGCCCTTGACAGTGTGCGGGAGCGATTCTCCAACTCCGTCGCGGCCTCGCGGGTGGCACCGACACCGGCGCCGATGGCGGCCTCCAGTGTGACGAGACCCTCATCGACCGCGGCCTTGGACAGCAGCACCGACGGATACCCGGAGAAGGGTGAGTCGTCCGCGGCCTGCCGCACCCGCTGCGCCGCCGACCGCACCTGCGCCACCAGTTGTGGCACCGACCCGTACACCGCGACCGCATGCTCGAGGTGGCCCTGATTGCCGCGATAGAACTCGTCCACCCCGCGTGCGGCATCGGCGAGTTTGCGTATCTGCCCGTCGATCTCGGCCTGCGGAATCGATCCGCCGTCCCGTTCGGCCTGGTCGAGGCGCTCGTTCAAGGCCAGGTAGGAGCCCGCCGCGTCATAGCAGCGGGCGCGCACCCGATCCCACTGCGCGGCCATACCGCGCTCGGGAAATACCTGCGCGGAGGCCGCGACGGCATTCTCGGCAATGCTCTGCCGGGTGTCCATGTCCAGGAAGGCGGCGGTCAGCGCCGTCCGGGCCTGCTGCACCCATGCTGTGTCCCGGGGGGACCGGAACCATCCGCGTCTACGGCCTGCCACGCCCCGATGTTAGGTGCCCGTTCACACCCGCGGCGACTGCGACGATGAACCGGGTGACATGTCGCGTGACAGGCTGGTGCCCGGGGATGTCCTCGGTTTGTTCATGCACAAGCCTCGGGAAAGCTACTAGGGTCGTACCTGCGGACCCGGCAATTCGGACATGCCGCGCTACAAGAACGTTTGAACGCTTTCCAACGGAAGGGATTCCCGCATGGGTGTCAGTTTGTCCAAGGGCGGCAATGTTTCGCTGACGAAGCAGGCCCCGAACCTCACCGCCGTGTCGGTCGGCCTCGGCTGGGACGTGCGGACGACCACCGGGACCGACTTCGACCTGGACGCGAGCGCGATCGCCACCGGCGGCGACAAGAAGGTTGTTTCGGACAAGCACTTCGTCTTCTTCAACAACCTGACCTCGCCCGAAGGCTCCATCGTGCACACCGGCGACAACCTCACCGGTGAAGGCGAAGGCGACGACGAGATAATCAATGTCGATCTCGCGGCCACCCCGCCCAGCATCGAGTCCATCTTCTTCCCGGTCTCGATCTACGAGGCGGATCAGCGCGGCCAGAGCTTCGGCCAGGTCCGCAATGCCTACATTCGCGTGGTCGACCGCGCCAACGGCGCCGAGCTGGCCCGCTACGACCTCACCGAGGACGCCTCCACCGAGACCGCCATGGTCTTCGGCGAGCTGTACCGCAATGGCGCCGAGTGGAAGTTCCGGGCCATCGGCCAGGGCTACGCGTCCGGTCTGTCCGGTATCGCCCGCGACTACGGCGTCAACGTCTAATCGAAAAGTTCGACGCGCCAGGGGGGCTCGGGAGCACGGGTCCCTCCTCGTGCGAGCCTTACCCGATCCGGAACTGATACCGGCACTACGAAAGGCCCCCTAGCGGTGCGTATTTTCGGCCTCTCCATCATCGTCTCGGTGCTCGCTCTCATAGCGGCATTCGTGTACGGCGGTCCGACAGCGCTGGCACTGTGCGCCATCCTGGGCATCCTCGAGGTGTCGCTGTCGTTCGACAACGCCGTCATCAATGCCAGTGTCCTGCAACGGATGAGCGAGTTCTGGCAGAAGATCTTCCTTACCGTCGGCGTGGTCATCGCCGTCTTCGGTATGCGCCTGGTCTTCCCGCTCGCCATCGTCTGGATCACCGCGGGCCTGGACCCCAAGCGCGCCTTCGACCTGGCGATGAACCCGCCCGCGGACGGCGCCCTCACCTTCCCCGACGGCAGCGCCTCCTACGAGAAGCTGCTCACCGACGCGCATCCGCAGATCGCCGCCTTCGGTGGCGCGTTCCTGCTGCTGCTGTTCCTGAACTTCATCCTCGAAGAGCATGAGATCACCTGGCTCGGCTGGCTCGAGCGGCCGCTGGCCAAGCTCGGCAAGCTGGACATGCTCTCGGTCGTGCTCACCCTGGTCGCCATCGTCATCGCCGCCGAGGTCATCGCGGACTCCGATGATCGTGGCACCGTACTGGTTTCGGGCGTACTGGGCGTGATCACGTACATCCTGGTCGACGGCCTCGGCTCGATGTTCCACACCGAAGAACTCGAAGAGGGCGGTGAATCCGGGCCCAGCGGGGTGGTCAAGGCCACCGGCAAGGCGGCCTTCTTCCTGTTCCTGTACCTGGAAGTGCTCGACGCCTCGTTCTCCTTCGACGGTGTCATCGGCGCGTTCGCCATCACCTCGGACCCGATTCTGATCGCCCTGGGCCTGGGCCTGATCGGCGCCATGTTCGTCCGCTCCATCACCGTGTTCCTGGTCCGCAAGGGCACGCTCTCGGAGTACGTGTACCTGGAGCACGGCGCGCACTGGGCCATCGGCGCACTGGCGATCATCCTGCTGATCTCGATCGGCGTGCACGTCAACGAGGTCGTCACCGGCCTGGTGGGTGTGGCCTTCATCGGTGCCGCGTTCATCACCAGCATCATTCGCAATCGGAGGCTCGACGATGACGAGTCCAAAAGCGTGAGCAGTGAGGAACCGACCCCGGTCCGCTGAACCGCGTAACCCGATTACCGCGCCCGTCATGCGAATTCGCGTGGCGGGCGCGGTTCGTTGTCCGACGCGCTCAGAGCATGCGGCGAGTGCGCACCATGAACTTGGCGCGCCGCACCGACATACGCGACCACAGCACCTGCTGCACCGCCAGGGTCACCCAGCCCGCGAGCGCCATTCCGGCGACGTTCCCCAGCAGCTGCGCCACGCTGCCCCAAATGGTGGAACCGTTACCGAAGGCCACACCCAAGGCGATATTGCCGGCGGCGGGCACGGTGGTCACCGAGATGAAAACCCCGGCCATACCAACCGATTTCGCCGACGTGATGGACAGCACCCCGGCGGCCGCCGCCACCACCGCGACAATGAACGACCACTTGTCCGGGGTGTAGATGAAATGCGTACTCGGGCGGGGGCCGATCACATTGTCGAGGGTGATCCAGCCCAGCCCGCGCGCCGCCAGCGCCAGCACGATGGTGACGCCGATGGCCACCGCGAACCCGGCGAACAAGGTGCGAATCGCCAACTGCAACAGCACGAATCGCCGACGCACCAGCGCCACCCCGAGTGCCGCGATCGCACCGAACTCGGGACCGAGCACCATCGCGCCGATCACCAGGATCTGCGAATCCAGCACAATGGCGATACTCGCGATAATGGTCGCGAGCGTCATGAAACTCAGGTAGGTCCAATTGAGTTCGGTCTCCTCATAGGACCGCTGCGTCACCTCCGCCCACACCACGGCGTCGGCGCTGCTGCCCGGCGTGCGTACCTCCGCGTCGAAACCGCTGCGCGAGAGCCAGGTCTGCACCTCTTCGATCTCGATACTGCCCTCGCGATGCACCTTGAGCGCG
Organism: Nocardia sp. NBC_01503; assembly: GCF_036327755.1. NCBI lineage: Bacteria > Bacillati > Actinomycetota > Actinomycetes > Mycobacteriales > Nocardiaceae > Nocardia > Nocardia sp. NBC_01503. The sequence continues at coordinate 2,673,679 of NZ_CP109596.1, read as the reverse complement.
CGCAGCCGGTTGACCACGTCATTGGCGGCCTCACGGGCCACCTGGGCGGTGACCACATCCCCGGCCGGACGCACGGCCGCGCCCCGGAACACGGCCAGACCGGTGACGGCCTCATCGCATTCCAGGGCGCCGAGTACGTCCTCGGTCATGGTGGCGGGAGCCATAATCCGCAGGTGCAGCATGCGGGACAGTCTGCCGTGCGGTTGCCCGAACCGCCCCTTCCCGACACGAAATCGGTCAGGCGCGAGCGAGTTCGGGCCGATCGACCGCGAGGTCCGGGACCTGGGGCTCCGCTGCCGGGGCGGCCGGGGTTTTGCGGGAGGCCAGCACCATGCCGAGAATTCCGACGGCGAGTCCGGCGATTGTCATGGGATGCAGGGGTTGTGCGATGAACAGCCATGCCAGCAGTGCGGTCGTGACGGGGGTGGCGAAGAAGAGTTTGCCGACGCGGGTGGCGTCCCAGCGGCGCAGCATGGCGTTCAGCAGCAGGAACGCGCCCATGGAGTTGACCAGCACCATCCAGGTGAGCGCGGTCGCGAAGCGGCCGGGATCGCTGATGTGGAAGTTGCCGCTGAGCAGCACGAGCAATCCGGCGAAGGGGGCGCTGACCAGTTGATGCACCGCGGTCGCCGCGCGAGAGTCCACGGTGGGGGTGAACTTCTTCTGGTAGACGGTGCCCAGGCTCAGGCCGAGCAGGCCGATGACGCACAGCAGCAGGCCCAGCCAGGAGAAGTTGGATTGATCGCTGACCGCGAAAGCCACACCCAGGCCGCCGATTCCGAAGCCGACCCATTGGCGCTTGGTGATGTGTTCACCGAGCACACCCGAGAACAGCGCTATGACAACGGGATTCAAGCCCTGCATCAGGGAGATCACGGCGGCGGAGACATGTTCGCCCATGGCCGTGTAGAACGCGCCGAACTGCACGATCTGCATGAGCAGACCGGCGATCATGACATGCCGCAGCTGCCCGCCGCGCGGCCACACCGCGTGCACCGCGAGGCCGTACAGCACCAGCAGGGGCCCGGCGATGGCGTAGCGGCCGAGCAGCACCACCATGGGCGGGGCCGCGCCGACACCGATGATTCCGACGATGAACGCACTGCTCCACATCAGTACGAATACGGGTTGCGCGACCCCGTTCATGAGCCGGTTCTGCATCGTCATCTCCCGTCGAGTAACCCCTTAAGACGGTTATTACCCTGCGCCTCGTCGACGTAACCTGTCAAGGGGGTTACGGTGAAGGCATGTTCACCTTCGTCAGCGGCAATCTGGCATTGGACTTCATCGGCACCGTGAAGTCCCGGCGAGACCGATTCGAGGACACCCTCGAAACCCCCGCCGACCTCGACGCCTGGGCGATAGAGGCGAACCTGCTCGATACCGCGCCGCATACCGATGCCACCGAACTGGAACGCTCCACCCGATTGCGCGAGGCCACCTGGCGCATGGCCCTGGCCGTCATCGCCGGCGAGACCATCGCCGCCGCCGATCGACGGCTCGTCAACGAAATCGCCCTCGGCGCACTGCCCGGTGTCGAACTCACCGCCGACGGGGACGTACAGCGCAGCGGCACAGGCGAATCCGTACTCGCCGCCATCGCGCGCTCGGCCATCGAACTGATCGGCGGAGCGGATCGGAATCGGGTCCGGGAATGCGGACGCGAGGATTGCACCCGGCTCTACGTGGACACTTCGCGCGCGGGCTCACGCCGCTGGTGCGATATGACGATCTGTGGAAACCGGGCCAAGAGCGCGGCATTTCGCGCCCGCAATACCGAAAGCGACGCAGCGCATTAGAGCGCCGAATACGCCAATACCGGTGCGCGATCCGGCCCGAACTCGTCCGCCGCGCTCACCCGGACGCGCGGCTTGGCCCGAATGAACAGGAAGAAGAACACCAACAGCAGCGCCGCCCGGCCCCACACACCGAACTGCACCACATTCTCGGCCAGCTCCACCGAGTGCCCGGAGCCCAACGCGTAGAAGTATCGGAACACCCCGATCCCGATGGCGGCATCGGCCAGCAGATACACCCCGATCAGCGACCAGCGCACTCGCAGCAGCACCAGGAACGGGATCAGCCACAGCGTGTACTGCGGTGAATGCACCTTGTGGAACAACAGGAATCCGCAGAGCATGGCGCCGCTCACGCCGATCCACGGATACAAACCGGTGACCGCGAAGCGCCGCCAGCCCAGCCAGGCCGCCAGCGCGAAGGCCGTCAGGATCAGCAGCGGCGAGGCCACCGACACCACATCCTGGAAGGCGGCCTCATCGGCGGCGGTCTTGCCGAAGATCGGGCGCAGACCCCAGTACCAGATCGAATTGGTGGTGATATCGGCCTGCCGCAACTGCTGGAAGGTGATCGATGCCCGCCAGCCCTCATACCCTGCCAGCGCGAACGGCAGATTGACCAGCACCACCGTGCCGATCGCCGTCGCGGCGACCGCGATCGCGCCCCGCACATCGAAGGGGCGCGGTGAACGCGCGTCCACACCGGGCTCGGATTCGCCGACCAGCACGTGTAAGAGCAAGGGCAGCACGAAGATTCCGGGATACAGCTTCAGGCAGAAACCGATACCCAGCAGCACCGCGGCGGCAATAGCGCGGGCGCGCAACGAGTATCGGGTCATGGTGGTCACGATGTACGCCGCGCCGACCGCCGCGCACACCACCGGCAACTCCCAGTTGTGGAAGGCGTAGAGGATCAGCGGCGGTCCGGCCGCCCACAACAGGGCGGCGCGACCGCCCATGCGGCCCAACATGTATGCGGTCAGCAGCGCGAACGGGGCCAGCAGCAGCGCCGAGTGCAGCAGGAACGCCGCGTCATCGTGCGCGCCGATCGCGCCCAGCCACATGAAAAGCCCACTCAGCACCGGATATTCGACCGCGCCCCCGGTGAGCGCGCCGTCGGGGGTGATACCGCCGCTCAGGTACGGGAAGACATGCTCATTGATATCGCGGCCCAACCACAGGAATTGGATATCCGAATAGCAGACCGTCGAATCCTTCACGGAATCGAAGATGGTGCTGCGCCCGTTGTCGTCGAAGGGCGCGCCCGCGCAGCGCGCCTTGTTGAAGTAGGCCATCAATAGTGTGACCGCGCACACCATTACGGAGACGAACCCGAACGACGACCACACCGAGCCCGCACGACGGTCGGCGACCGGCTCACTGGCGACGGGTCGGTTCAGCATGGCCCCAACCATAGGGCCCGCACCCGGGTCGCGGCCCGTCAAACCCGGGGACCGAGCCGATTTCGCAGCTCACAACCGGTTCATGTAGCCTTGGCGGGTTGCTGACGCAACGAACCCTCCTGCCACGGATCGTCCGTGGCCGTTTAAGCCCATAGGAGGTGATGAGGTCCGTGCGTCATTATGAAGTGATGGTTATCCTCGATCCGAGTCTGGACGAGCGCACCGTTGGCCCGAACCTGAACACCATGCTCGGCGTGGTTGGTTCAGAAGGCGGCAAGGTCGACAACGTCGACATCTGGGGCAAGCGTCGTCTCGCCTACGAGATCGCCAAGCAGGCCGAAGGCATCTACGCGGTCGTCAAGCTGACCGCCGAGTCGGCGACTGTCAGCGAACTCGATCGCCAGCTGGGACTGAACGAGTCGGTGCTGCGCACCAAGGTGCTGCGCCTCGGCAAGAAGTAGGTCCTGCCCTCCCGCATGTGCGCTCACAATGCGTCGGTCTGTGTCTCTAGGCTGAGCGCAACAGGCGAGTGCACTGCGGACTGCACCGGATAGCAGGAGGAATCTCATGGCAGCAGGCGACACGGTCATCACCGTCATCGGTAACTTGACGGCTGACCCCGAGCTTCGATTCACGCCCGCGGGAGCGGCCGTCGCGAACTTCACGGTCGCGTCGACTCCCCGTGTGTTCGACCGTAATACCAATGAATGGAAAGACGGCGAAGCGCTTTTCCTGCGCTGCAACATCTGGCGAGAAGCTGCGGAGAATGTTGCCGAGAGCCTGACCCGTGGATCTCGGGTGATCGTGAGCGGACGACTGAAGCAGCGCTCCTATGAAACCCGCGAGGGTGAGAAGCGCACGGTCGTCGAGCTCGAGGTCGAAGAGGTCGGTCCGTCCCTGAAGTACGCGACCGCGAAGATCAACAAAACCACCCGTGGCGGTGGTGGCGGCGGCTTCGCAGGTGGCGGCGGCGCTCCCCAGGGGGGCGGCGGTCAGGGCGGCGGCGGAGGTTTCTCCGGCGGTGGCAGTGGCAGTGGCGGAGGTCGTGGCGGCCAGAGTGCCGGCGACGACCCGTGGGGCAGTGCGCCCGCGGCCGGCTCCTTCGGGGGCGGGCAGCAGATGGACGATGAACCGCCGTTCTAGGCGGTACGCCTAATCCGGCTCGGCCGGAACGGCTTTCGCAGGGAGCCTGAGAGCTCCCCCAGGATTACGGAGTAAAACCCATGGCCAAAGCACCGGCACGCGAGAAGGTGCTGAAGAAGAAGGCTTGTGCTTTCTGCAAGGAAGCCAAGACCGGCACCGTCAATATCGACTACAAGGACACCGCGCTGCTGCGCAAGTACGTGTCCGATCGCGGCAAGATCCGCGCGCGCCGGGTGACCGGCAACTGCGTGCAGCATCAGCGCGATGTGGCCGTTGCCGTCAAGAACTCCCGTGAGGTCGCACTGCTGCCTTACGTGTCCACGGCTCGCTGAGAAGGGAAGACACAGCAATGAAGTTGATTCTGACTGCTGATGTGGATCACCTCGGTGCGCCCGGCGACACCGTGGAGGTCAAGGACGGTTACGGCCGTAACTTCCTGCTGCCCCGCGGCTTGGCGATTGTCGCCACCCGCGGTGCCGAGAAGCAGGTTGCCGGCATCCGTCGTGCCCAGGACGCGCGCAAGGTGCGCGATCTGGATCACGCCAACGAGCTGAAGCAGGCCCTCGAGGGTCTGACCGGCGTGGCGCTGTCCGTCAAGACCGCGGGCACCGGCAAGCTCTTCGGTTCGGTCACCGCCGCCGATATCGCCTCGGCCATCAAGGCCGCCGGTGGTCCGGTCGTCGACAAGCGCAGCATCGAGCTGCCGAAGGCTCACATCAAGAGCACCGGCAAGCACAGCGTCGTGGTGCACCTGCACCCCGATGTGGCTGCCAAGTTCGACCTGCAGGTCAACGCCGCCGAATAATTCGGCGCGAAAGCGGAGGCCGCCTTCGCACTCACGGGTGCGAGGGCGGTCTCCGATTTCATTTTGCTATGAGCGATTTGCCAGGTTGTGGATGGTTGAGCAAACCAACCGCTCTCTTTGTGTAGCAGGTCACAGGTTGGTGAAATACTGTTCACCGAACACGCCCGAAGGTGGACGGACGGCGACACGCCGGAGCAATTCGATCCACAGTCGCCAACATTGAGAAGTAGGCCACTACCTGGGCGTTGAGCATCTAATCCGACTGTTGTCCCCAACCTATCCACAGGGGGTGCACAACGGTTGGTGAACAACACCCACTTTATCCACAGGTGTATTCACAGCTCGGTTTGTCGGTGCCTGTCCGGTCGCCTAGGTTCACAGCGTGGCAGACCGAATCTGTCGGTGTGCAGGCGTAGAACGGTGAGGGATTCCGCTTCCGGGCCGCAGGAGAGAGGACGGGTCGAGATGGCAGTCATCGACGATCGCGGCCACGACGACAACGGATCCTCCGAGTACCGCGAAGCCCCCGGTGAGGATTTCGGCCGCCAGCCTCCGCACGATATGGCCGCCGAACAATCGGTGCTGGGCGGCATGCTCCTGTCCAAGGACGCCATCGCCGACGTCATCGAGGTCATTCGCCCCGGCGACTTCTACCGCCCCGCCCACCAGGCCGTCTACGACGCCATCCTGGACCTCTACGGCCGCGGTGAACCCGCCGACCCCGTAACCGTCTCCGCCGCGCTGGATCGCAAAGGCGAACTCAAGCGCATCGGCGGCCCCCCGTACCTGGTCACCCTGACCCAAACGGTCCCCACCGCCGCCAATGCCGGCTACTACGCCGAGATCGTCGCGGAGAAGTCCGTCCTGCGCCGCCTGGTCGAAGCCGGCACCCGCATCGTCCAATACGGCTATGCCGGCGCCGACGGCCAAGACGTAGCCGAGGTAGTCGACCGCGCCCAAGCCGAACTCTACGACGTCACCGAACGCCGCTCGAGCGAAGACTTCCTCCCCCTGGAGGATTTGCTCCAGCCCACAATGGACGAAATCGACTCCATCGCGAGCCGCGGCGGCATTTCCCTGGGCGTCCCCACCGGTTTCACCGAATTGGACGAACTGACCAACGGCCTGCACGCCGGACAGATGATTATCGTCGCGGCGAGGCCCGGTGTCGGGAAATCGACCCTGGGAATGGATTTCATGCGCAGCTGCTCGATCAAGCACGGCATGGCGAGCGTCATCTTCTCCCTGGAAATGAGCCGCACCGAAATCGTCATGCGCCTCCTATCTGCCGAAGCGAAAATCAAACTCGGTGATATGCGCTCCGGCCGTATGAGCGATGATGATTGGACCCGCCTGGCTCGCCGAATGAGCGAGATCAGCGAGGCCCCACTATTCGTTGACGACTCCCCGAACCTCACCATGATGGAGATCCGCGCCAAGGCCCGCCGCCTCAAACAGCGCCACGACCTGCGCCTCATCGTCGTCGACTACCTCCAGCTGATGAGCTCCGGCAAAAAGGTGGAATCCCGCCAGCAGGAAGTCTCGGATTTCTCCCGAAGCCTGAAACTGATGGCCAAGGAATTGGAAGTCCCGGTTATTGCTATTAGTCAGTTGAACCGTGGTCCAGAACAGCGAACTGATAAGCGACCGATGGTTTCCGATCTTCGCGAATCGGGCAGCCTCGAACAAGATGCGGACATGGTTATCTTGCTCCATCGACCCGATGCGTTCGAAAGAGATGACCCTCGCGGAGGCGAAGCCGACCTCATTGTCGGTAAACATCGAAATGGCCCCACAGCCACCATCACAGTGGCGCACCAATTGCATCTCAGCCGCTTTGTCGATATGGCCCGAGGCTGATCGCTAACACGTTCGATTCTAGACATAACCCCCTCTGCGATGCGCGTTACTGGCATCAATTTTTATTACACAAAGGGGGTTTAGATGGAATTGGCACGTTTCTTCCAAACGGTAAAATTGTCCACTTCGGCGCGAATACTGCGCGCCGACATCGGCAGTGAATCTACACTCACGGGACTTGCGAGAAACGGTACGAAGCCACTCATCTGGTCACTCGACGGACGGATGCGTATGGCTGTGCGACGAATGGCGACGGTGACTCCAGCGGGTCGCGCAGAGGGATACCGTATTCGGCTCGCCTCCGGCCGTGAGCTGGAAGCGACCGGCGACCAGCCCTTCCTCACCGTCGACGGTTGGATTCCTCTGGCTCGCTTGGCCGTTGATGATCGTTTGGGGATTCCACGAAAAGACCCGACGCCCGTTCACGCGGATCACATGCCGGACGCCGAAGTCATTCTGCTCGCGCACATGATCGGTGACGGGTCCTGTGTGAGGAAACAACCGATCCGCTACGCGAGTATCGACGAGGAGAATCTCGTCGCGGTGACAGCGGCGGCGGCTCACTTCGGTATCACCCCTATTCGCGACAACTATCCGGCAGCCCGGGTCATCTGATGCGGTGACGGACCGAGTCTGAACAGGGAGCGGGGCAGGTGATGAGTTCACCTGCCCCGCATCGTGTTTGGTCGAGCTGGTCGGTCAGTGGCCGCCGGTGGTGGTTGTTGTCACCGGTGGGGTGGTGGTTGTCGTGGTGGTGGGTGCCACGGTGGTCGGCACCGTTGTGGTGGGCGCCGTTGTGGTCGGGGCTACGGCGGCTGCCGGGTCGGTGGTTACCGGTGCGACGGTGGTCGGGACCGTGGTGGTCGGGGCCGTCGTTGTCGGAGCCGTCGTTGTCGGAGCCGTGGTGGTGGTGCCCGAGGTGGTGGGGGCGGTGGTTGTGGTACCCGAGGTCTTCGACGTGGTGGTGGTCGAGGAGGGGGTGGCGGTGGTGCTGCCGGTGGCGACGCCGGTTTCGGGCTTGGCGGCCTTGTAGGCGGCGGCGAGGTCTGCCGGTTCGGGCTTGGCGTTGGTGGTTACCGGTTCACCCTTTTGGGCTTGCTGGGCCAAGTGGGTGAGCCAGGCTGCGGCGTATTCAGCTGAGGTCAGAGGCTTTCCGTTGGACTGGTCGGCGTCTTTCCAGTAGTCGAAGTGGTGGCCGGTGTGGTCGGGGCCCAGGGTCTGCTGGTACGGGTCGCTGAGGATGACGGGGATCGTGTTGGTGTTGGTCACGATCAGGCCGACGATCTCGTTGAAGACCTTCTGCGGCAGGTAGGCCAGGGGGGACATGTCGTTGGTGGCGACGTTGTCGGCGGCGGCCACGGGTGCGGCGGAGGCCTGGCCGGGCTTGTAGCCGGGGGCGGAGACCTTCAGCAGGACCTGGAGGAAGGTTTCGTTGCTCTTCATCCAGTTGGGATTGGAGCCGATGTACTGGAAGGCGTTGAGGGCGATGTCACCGAGTTTTACGGCCACGTCCTGACCCGTTGCGGGAGTGAGCCCTTCGTTCTGCAGAGCATCGACATTGATCTGCCGACCGACGTTGATGGCCAACTGCAGCAGCGAAATGTTCTGCGGCGCAGAGCAGGTGAGGTCGCCGTCGGAGCAGAAGGAGGCGATCTTGCCGTTCAGCTTGCCGAAATCGCCGCCGGTATCGGGGAGTGCGCCCTGCCCGCCCGCGGTCTTGCCACCGAAGTTGGTGTCGAAGTTGTCCGGATGGTTGGGGTCCTGGGCGCCGATGAAGGTGCCGTCGCCCGCCTTGCGGCCCGGGTCGGCGAGGATGACGACGCCGAGAACCTTGTCCGGGTCGATATCGGTCTGCGAGTTGCCGATCTGCATGGCGACGCGGCGGACCACGTCCGAGCCCTCGCTGTAACCGACGATGGAGTACTTGGTGTTCGGGCACACCGAGGAGATCTCGCGCATCACCCGCTCGGTATTGGCGACACCGGCGGTGACGGCGGCCTCCTCCGAGTTCAGGTTGGCCGGGTACGCGATGTAGATGGCCGCGTTCGAGTCGGAGCCGACGGCGTTGCTGCCCGCGTTCACCACCGGATCGAGCCATTCGCTCTTGTGGTCACCGGACAACGCGGCGGGTAGTTCGTTGCCGTTGGCGTCGACCAGCATGGCCGTGGTTCCCGAGACCGGCGTGTCATTGCGACCGGCGACCGAGATGGTCACCATGTCGTGGCAGTCGGTGACCGATGAGGTGAGCTGTGTTTCCGTGGTGCGCGGCGATGAGGTGATGCCCCAGGAGGCCGCGACGGCTACGACAAGTCCCAGCGTGGCGAGTGCCGCCACGGGTATCGCGGTGCGGCGATTCTTATTGAGGTAAGACCAAATGCGCGCAAAGAAGGTACGAAGAGCCAATGTCCCGGTTCCCATTCCCATTCCGATGGATGGACAGGCCCCCCGACGGGCCGTGATTCTCCAGGGACGTCGGAATCGGGCGGGGAATCGTTACTGCGGCTACTGGTTAGTTCGCCCGGAGCATGCGCCCGGCGGCATCCACCGCGGGTGTCGAGGAGCCCGCGTCATTGATGAAAACGGCGAGGGCCAGGTCATCCTTGATACCGACGAACCAGCCGTGCGCGTGCTTGTCATCGATGAATTCGGCGGTGCCGGTCTTGCCGAGCATGCCCGGGATATCGGCCAGCTGGGTGGCGGTTCCGGAGGTGACGGTCTCGCGCATCATGGCTTTGATCTGATCGGCTATCCCGGCGGGCAGCGGCGCGGCGGCATGGTCGGGGGTGCCGGGCCGCCCCTGCACCAGCACCGGATTCGGCGGTGCGCCGTGTGCGATGGCGGCGGCGACCAGGGCCATACCGAATGGTGTGGCGGTGACCTTGCCCTGGCCGATGCCCTCCTCGACGCGCAGCGCGGGCGTATCGGCGACGGGCACCTTGCCGGTGACGGTGGTCAGCGCGGGCGTCACATAGTCAAGTCCCAATCCGAGCTGGCTCGCCGCATTGGTGAGCCCGTCCGGCGGCAGATTCACCGCGAGCCGTCCCATGGTCGTATTGCAGGACTTGGCGAAGGCGGTATGCAACGGCACACTGCCGAGGTCGAAGTTGTTGTCGTTGGGGATCTGCCGGCCCTCGATATTCTCGGTGCCCGGGCAGGGCAGCACGGTATCGGGCGTGACGGCGCCCGATTGCAGTGCCGCCGAGACGGTCACCGTTTTGAAGGTGGAGCCGGGCGGGTACAGCCCGGTGAGCGCGATCGGCCCCTGTGCGTCGGCGGGCGCGTTCTGCGCGATGGCGAGCACGTTTCCGGTGGAGGGTTGCAGCGCGATGATGGTGGCCGCCTGTGGAATCGGTGCGAGCGCGGCCTCGGCGGCGCGTTCCAGCGCGGGATCCACGGTGGTGCGAATGTCGTTGACGGGCTTGGCATCCTGGCCTCCGACGCGCTGTGTCCCGTCGGTGCCCTGTGCCCGTACGGCCCAGCCCGCGGCCGCGTCGGTCTCCTGCTGCCAGAGATCGGAGAGGCCGGACCAGATCGGTGAGGTGAGGGCGCGGTCGGTGGTGAGCAGCCGGGTCTGCGGTGCGAGCGTGACATTCGGCAGCGCCGCCAGCGCGTCCTGGATGGGTGCGATATCGGATGCTCGCAGAGTTACCGCGGTGATCGATTTACCTTGTGCGCCAGCGAGTTCCGAGTTCAGCGAAGCCGCGGTGATATCGGCGGCGACCGGCTGCAACAGCGCGGCGACGGCCGCGGTGTCCGCGCCGGGTGCGAGATTCACCAGCGTGACGATCTGCTGGGTCATGAATTCGCCGCCGGTGCTGTCCAGAATGCGAGCGGCGGGGGTCGGGCCGACCGGACTGTAGGACAGTGGCCCGATATCGAGTCCGGGTGCGACGGTGGCCGGATTCCAGTGCACCTTCCAGCCGTCGCCGGTGTCGTCGAGCTGTCCGGTGGTGGTGTACGTCCACTGATTGTGGCCGTCCTTACCGAGTTTCCAGTCCGCGGCGAGGGTGAAGGTGCCGCCGCCATCGGCCTTTTCGACCTTGTCGATCTGGAACTTCACGTCTTTGCCGAGCCCGTCGTACAGCCCGGTGAGTGCATCGGTGGCCTGTTTGCCATTGGTGGTGGCGGCGGCCGCGGCGGAGATGTCGTCGCGGGTGAGTGCGTCGGCGAAGGCGTTCGCGGCCTCCCGCATATGGTCGGCGGTTTTATCGCCGGAGCAGGCCGTGAGCGCCAGGCCCGAAGCGACGACCATTCCGAACAGTCTGGTACCCGTGCGCATTGGCCCGACGCTACCCGCCGATCGCTCGGTGGGCACGGACCCGCACAGCTACTGTCGCGGGCGTGGGTTTCGAGGTTCGGGTGGACAGTGCCGGTGCGGTGGAGATCGTGCGGGCCGCGGTGCGATTCGGCTGGAGCTGGGATGCGACCGATGTGCGCAGCTTCGCACGCCGGGTGGGCTGGGCGACCCCGGAGCCGGTGGGCACCATGCGCCGCGGCGCGGTCTTCTCTCGTACCGGCTTGGGCATCTGGTGGGATTCGGCCATGTTCTGGGGCAGTGGACGGCGGCTGCAGTATGTGCGGGTCGCGGTCTCGGATTGCCCCGCGGCCGGGAATCCCGCACTGCTCGCCGATGCCCTGGACCGGGTGCGCGCGGCGTTCATACAGGTGTGGGGTGAGCCCGAATCCGGTGCGGGACCTGATGACGGCCCGGCCTGGATCTTCCCGAATCTGCTGGCGGGCTTGGCGATCGGGCCCAATACCGTCGACCTCATGCTGGTGAATCCGCTGGACCAGCGCTTCTGGATGGATAAGCGACATGAGGGCGCGCGCAGGCGTGCCGGACTCGGCGGCTGGGGTCGCTTCACCGAGGATCTCGCCGACTATCTGGAGACTCTGCCCACCGATGCCCACCTGATGATCACCGCGCCCGGCGGCCGATACGTCCAATTCGCGGTGGAGCCGGGCGAATTCACCGGTGAGTTGAGCCGCAGTGAATTCATCGATCCCACTTGGCGTTACGGTGACGAGGTCGGCGATCTCCTGATCGCACAGGGCTGGACGCCCACCGAGGATGCGAATTGGCGGCGCCGACTGCCGCGCACCGCGGGCCGCACCGCCGTCAGTCATTTCGCGGCCCGCGCCGTCGAGGCGCTGCGCACCCTGGATGTCAAAGCGGTCACCGATCTGGTGGCCGATGCCTGGGTGGAGGGCGGCGAGGATCTGGATGTGGCGGCGCTGGGCATTCCCCCGCATACGACCGCCCGCACCCAGCGCGCCGAATTCCTGCGCAGCAACGCGCCCTACGGTTTCGATATCGGCCCACTGCGGGTGGATGTGCCGAGCGGTATCGATATCGCCCGCGCCGCCAGGGATTTCGACTGGACCTGGACCCGCGCCGATATCACCGCCTTCGCCGAGCGGATCGGCTGGCAGCTGGAGGGTGAGCCCGGCCCGTCCGATCGCGTGGTGCGGGTGAAAACCGCACTGCGCGTGGATCATTCGCAGGCCCGGTACTGCTACGACGGCGACCGGCTGGAGTCGGTCTGCATCACCCTGTCCGACAGTATCGAATCCCACCTGTACGAGCAGGGCCCGCCCGCCGAGGTGCGCGAACAGTTGACGGCCGCGGTGACCCGCGCGGTGGACGGTCTGCGCACCGAGTTCGGCGCACCCGTGCACGGTACGCTCCGGCAGGCGTTCGGCCCGGTCTGGTCGTCCCGGAATCTGTCCATAGGTGTTGTGCCGGATGACAATACGGTCGAACTGCACCTGGTGAATCCGGCCGAACGCGGCCGGCAGCTGATCATCGAACAGCAGCAGACCGCACGCCGCGCGGCCGAACGCGAATGGCGGCAGTTCTTCGACGATTTCGCGGCGGTGGCGGCGGAGCTGCCCGAGAACACCGCGGCCACGGTCGATGCCGGTGATCGCGGCACCGCGCACTTCCATCGCGATGCCGACGGCCTGCGGGTGCGATTGGACGCGGAGGCCGGTCTCGGCTTGCATCCGCGCATTACCGGGCTCATGCGCGCCAATGGCTGGCAGCGTCCGGACGCCGCCCGCCCGGTATGGCGGCACGGCCTGTATCAGCCCGCCCTGTACCGCGATTTCCGGCATTTCGTGGAGTTCGCGCTGTGGCCGCTGCGCACTCGGATGGGCCCGTACACGGTGCTGCGGGTGCGCGCGGGCGAGGAAGATCACGATCTGCGCACCCCGTCGACGGGGGCTACCGGCTTCTGACGGGCTCGGACCTAGAGTCACTGTCATGACCGAGATCGACGATGTCCGGGTGACCCGAGAAAGCTATGACGAGTTAGCGGAGCTGTACGACACCACATTTCGGCAGCCGATTCAGGAGAATCCCTTCGACCGGGCCATGCTCGATATGTTCGCGGCCGCGGTGGGCGATGCCGAGAGCGGACTGGTCGCCGATCTCGGCTGCGGTCCGGGCCGGGCGACGCGCTACCTGGATGAGCTGGGGCTGAACGTTTTCGGTCTCGACCTATCCGCGGAGATGATCGATCGGGCGCGGGCGGCCCTGCCGCATCTGCGGTTCGAGATCGGTTCCATGGAGAAGCTGGAGCTGGCGGACGAGTCGCTGGCCGGAATCGTGGCCTGGTACTCCATTATTCACACTCCCCCGCACCGAGTTCCCGCGCTGCTGAGCGAATTCGCGCGCGTGATTCGCCCGCGCGGCCACGCCCTCATCGCCTTCCAAGCCTCCGATGAGGCCCGGGGTATCCAGGAGTACGACCACAAGGTGGCCCCGTCCTATCGCTGGGCCCCCGATACGCTGGCCGCCACCCTGGAGGAGCTCGGCTTCACCGTCACCGCGCGCCTGTCCCGCATCGCGCTGCCCGATGAGCGCACCCCGCAGGGTTGTCTGCTGGCCGTCAGGAACTGAGCGGCTCCGGCTCCCGGGCCGCGCGCTCGTCGAATGCCGCTCGGGCCGCGTTGATTTCGTCCACATTCCGCAGCGCCCACTGCCCCATGGCGTGGGTCAGCCGCCCGAGATCGGCCCCGAGCGGGGTGAGCGAATACTCGACCCGGGGTGGCACGGTCGGGTAGACGGCGCGCCGCACCACGGACGGCCGTCTCATCGATGCCCAGCGCGAAGACACCCTCGATGATCCACGCTTCCACCGCCACTATGTGACCCCGTCCGGCGCCGATCTGCGCGAGATCACCGCGCTGATCGATCGTGGTGTGCTGCGCGCCGAGGTGGCCCGCGTGCTACCGCTCGCCGAGGCCGCGCAGGCGCATCGGCTGAGTGAATCCGGTCGGGTGCGCGGGAAGATCGTGCTGATTCCCTAGCCGGTTCGCCGGATTCCTGGCTATCGGGACATTCCGATGCGCCGCATACACTCCCGACCTACCGTCGAGCAGAGGCGATAGCAGGGAGTTGTGGTGACGTACTGGGACAATGAGGTCGATGTGCTGGTCGCCGGTTCGGGCGGCGGCCTGGCCGGGGCGTATACGGCGGCGCGCGAAGGGCTGACGGTACTGCTGGTGGAGGCCACCGAGAAGTTCGGTGGCACCACCTCGTACTCGGGTGGCGGCGGAATGTGGTTCCCGTGCAATCCGGTCCTGCGGCGCGAGGGTGTGGACGACACCATCGAGGACGCGCTCACCTACTACCGGGCGGTGGTCGGCGATCGCACGCCCGCCGAACTCCAGGAAGCGTATGTGCGCGGCGGCGCGAAGGTGATCGAGTATCTGGAGAGCGATCCGAGCATCTCGTTCCAGATGTTCCCGTGGCCGGACTACTACGGCAAGGCACCCAAAGCACGGCTGGACGGTAAGCGGCACATCATTCCGAAGCCCTTGGCCGCCAAGAAGCTCGGCAAGCTGAGCGAATCGGTGCGCGGGCCGCTCGGCACCGACCGCAATGGCGAACCCCAGCCGGATTATCTGATCGGCGGGCGTGCGCTCGTCGGTCGATTCCTGCTGGCCATGGCCGAGTACCCCGATGCCGCATTGCGCTTGAATACCGCGCTGGTCGAACTGGTCGTCGAGGATGGCGCGGTGGTCGGCGCGATTGTCGAGCACGAGGGTGAGCGCACCGCCATCCGTACCCGCCGGGGAGTCCTGTTGGCGGCGGGCGGTTTCGAAGGCAATGACGAACTGCGCCAGCGCTTCGGCGTGCCCGGCGTCGCGCGAGACACCATGGGGCCGTGGGGAAATCTCGGCAAGGCGCATGAGGCGGGTATGGCCGTCGGCGCGGATACCGATCTCATGGATCAGGCGTGGTGGTCGCCGGGTCTGATCCATCCGGACGGCCGCGCCGCGTTCGCGCTGTGGTTCACCGGCGGCATCTTCGTGAATCAGGCCGGTGAGCGGTTCGTGAACGAGTCCGCGCCGTACGACCGGCTGGGCCGGGAGATCATCGAACGGATGGACGACGGTTCGGTGAGCCTGCCGTTCTGGATGATCTACGACGACTCCGAGGGTGCGGTACCTCCGATCAAGGCCAGCAATGTGCCGATGGTGGAGACCGAGAAGTACGTGGAGGCGGGGCTCTGGCACACCGCCGACACGCTGGAGGAGCTGGCCGCGAAGATCGGCGTGCCGGGTGCGACGCTCGCCGCTACGGTGGCGCGGTTCAACAAGCAGGCCGAGGCGGGCGTGGACGAGGACTTCGGCCGCGGCGATGAGGCGTACGACCGCGCCTTCTCCAACGGTGCATCGCCTCTGGCCCCGATTGTGCGGGGACCGTTCCATGCCGCCGCCTTCGGCATTTCGGACCTCGGCACCAAGGGCGGGCTGCGCACCGACACGGTGGGTCGAGTGCTGACCGCGGCGGGCACAGCCATCCCGGGTCTGTACGCGGCGGGCAACACCATGGCCGCGCCGAGCGGCACCACCTATCCCGGTGGCGGCAACCCGATCGGTGCGTCGGTACTGTTCAGCCACCTGGCCGCGCTGGACATGGCGAGCCGCTGATACCCCCGTCATCCCGGCGCGTATTTGGCGGGGATCCACACTGTGGAGGCCAGCAGCTGCTGGGTGTGGATCCCGGCCAAAAGCATGCCGGGATGACGAGGGGGCGTGTCCCGCTGGCCTACAGTCGTTTCATGGGCGACGAGACGACTCCCGGTGTGCCCGCGCGGGCGCGATACGACGTGGTGGTGGTCGGTGGCGGCCACAATGGGCTGGTAGCGGCGGCGTATCTGGCCCGGGCCGGACGCTCGGTGCTGGTGTTGGAGCGCCAGGATCACACCGGCGGCGCGGCCGTCTCGTCCCGGGTGTTCCCGGGGGTGGACGCGCGGCTCTCCAGGTATTCGTATCTGGTGAGCCTGCTGCCGGAGCAGATCGTGCGGGAGTTGGGGCTGCGCTTCGAGACTCGGAAACGCCGGATCTCCTCGTATACGCCGGTCGGCGCGGGCGGGCTGCTGGTGGACAACGGCTCCGAAGCGCATACCCGGGCGAGTTTTCAACGAGTCACCGGCTCGGACAAGGACTTCCGGGCCTGGCAGGACTTCTACGGCCGCACCGCCGAACTCGCGAAGCGGGTGTTCCCGACGCTCACCCAACCGCTGCCCACCCGCGATGAAATCCGCCGCACGGTAGCCGATTCCGATATCTGGGAGTCGATATTCGAACGCCCCCTGGGCGAATGGGTGGAGCGGGAGTTCGAGGATGACACCGTGCGCGGTGTGGTCCTCACCGACGCCCTGATCGGCACCTTCACCCATGCCCACGACCCGGCACTGCTGCAGAACCGCTGCTTTCTCTACCACGTGATCGGTGGCGGCACCGGTGACTGGGATGTCCCGGTCGGCGGTATGGGCGCGCTGACCGACGCGCTGGCGACAGCGGCGCGCTCGGCCGGAGCGGAGATCATCACCGGGTGCGCCGTGACCCATCTCGAAACCGATGGCGGCACAGCCGAAATCGACTTCACAATCGAGGACCGCACGGGCACCGTCGCGGCCGCGAACGTACTGGTCAATGCCGCGCCCTTCGAGCTCGCGCGGCTGCTGGGCGAGACCGCCGAACGTCCGGAGGGCGCCCAGCTCAAGATCAATATGCTGCTGCGCCGCCTACCGAGATTGCGCGATACCTCGGTCGATCCGGCCGACGCCTTCGCGGGCACCTTCCATATCGCCGAGTCGAGTTCTCAACTCGCCCAGGCTTATCGGGAGGCCGCCGCCGGACAACTCCCCTCCGCCCCGCCCGCCGAGATCTACTGTCACACCCTGACCGACCCCTCGATCCTGTCGCCGGAGTTGCACGCCCAGGGTGCGCACACCCTGACGCTCTTCGGATTGCACACCCCCGCCCGGCTTTTCGAGGCCGACCCGGAGGGTGCGAAGGCTCGACTGGTCGAAGCCACGCTCGCCCAATTGGATTCGGTCCTGGCCGAACCGCTGCGCGACTGCCTGGCCCCGGATGCCGATGGCAGGCCCTGCCTGGAGGCCAAGTCCCCGGTGGATCTGGAGCGCGATATCGGCCTACCCGGCGGCCACATCTTCCACCGTGACCTCGAATTCCCGTATCTGCCAGCGGATTCCGACGACTCACCCGCCGCCCGCTGGGGCGTCGCCACCGCATATCGAAATATTCTGCTGTGTGGCGCGGGCGCGATTCGTGGCGGCGGCGTGAGCGGTATCGGTGGCCATAATGCCGCTATGGCGTTGTTGAGGTGAGCGGACTCTCCGCGCACGCCTGCACACAGCAGCGGATGAAATCCCGCACCACCGGCGGTGTCTCGGCGGAGGCGGGCCAGGCCACGGCGACCCGGCTGGGCCCGATACCGTGCACCGGCCGATAGGCGATACCGGGACGCGGGTAGTAGCGCGCCGATGAGGCCGGGGTGAAGCTGAGCCCGAACCCATTCGCGATGGCCGTCAGCCACTCATCGGTATTGCGGGCTATCGCCCCGATAACGGCCGTGTCGGCGGGCCGGGCATCCGTGCCGATCCAGAAGTCCCGCCACCAGCCATTTTCCGGCGGTGAGGCGACGAATGGCTCCTCCCAGACCGCCCGGAATTCGATCTCCCGCAAGGCCGCGAGCGGATGATCGGCGGGCAGTGCGAGCCAGCGTGGTTCGGTGAAGAGCTCCTGGACGCGATAGCCGTCATGTCCGGGGAAGGGCAGTCGCACCAGTGCCGCGTCCACATCCCCGTCGGCGAGTCCGGCGCTCGGATCGGTCCATCCGGTCTGCCGCATATCGATCCGCCACCCCGGATGCGCGCGCCGGAAGGCAGACACGATCTCGGGCGTGAATTCGTTTGCGGCGCTTGCGATGAACCCGATTCGCAGCACCTTGCCCGCCCGGCTCGCCCCGCTCTTGGTGTCGCGCAGCATGCGGTCCCAGCCGGCGAGCAGTACGGGTGCGTGCTCGGCGAAGACGCGACCGGGTTCGGTGAGCGTCATGCCGGTGCGGGAGCGCGTGAAAAGCTGCACGCCGAGCTGATTTTCGAGCTGTTTGATCTGTTTGGTCAGCGCGGGCTGGGATAGATAGAGCCGTTGTGCGGCCCGGGTGACATGCCCCTCCTCGGCGACAGCGACGAAGTAACGCAGCAGCCGGGTGTCGATGTCCATTCGACCAGGTTAGGAATGCGGGTTCCGGAGCCGAAATCCGGTGCCGCCGAATGCCGTGTCCGCGCCCGTACCGCTATGAGGTGCGGCGGCCGTCTCCGGCCTGCTGTCCCATGATGTCGGTGCAGCACCGAATGAAGTACCGCACAATGGGATCGGCCTCGGAGGCGTCCGGCCAGACCAGCGCCACCCGGGTCTGTCCGATGCCGTGTACGGGCCGGAACACCACGCCGGGGTAGGCATTGGTGGCGGCGGTGGAGGCCGGGGTGAAGCTCACGCCGTAACCGTTGGCGATGGCGCGCAGCCACTCCTCGGTATTGCGGGCGATGGCGCCGATGATGGCGGTATCGGCGGGCCGGGAGTCCAGGCCCATCCAGTAATCGCGCCACCAGCCGGTTTCCGCGGGTGAGGCGACATAGGGCTCATCCCAGAGTTCCCGGAAGGCGATGTCCTCACGTTCGGCGAGCGGATGATCGTCCGGCAGCGCGATCCAGCGCGGTTCGGTGAAGAGTTCGCGCACGTAGTACCCGTCCTGGCCGGGGAACGGTAGTCGTAGCAGTGCCACGTCCACATCGCCCTCGTCGAGTCCGGCGGTGGGGTCGGTCCAGCCGCCCTGGTGGATATCGACCTGCCAGTCGGGGTGCAGTCGATGGAAGACGCGGATGATCTCGGGGATATGCCCGTCGGCGGCGCTGTTGACGCAGCCCAGGCGCAGTAGGCGGGCGGCGCGGCTGGCATCGCTCTTGGTGTCGCGCAGAATGTGGTCCCAGGTACCGAGCAGTCCCGGAACCCGTTCGGCCAGCACCTTTCCCGCCGCGGTGAGGGTCCAGCCCGCGCGGGAGCGGATGAAGAGTTCGACGCCGAGCTGCTGTTCCAGCTGTTTTATCTGGGTGGCCAGGGCCGGTTGGGCGACATGCAGCCGCTGCGCCGCCAGCGGCAGGGACTCGGTCTCCGCGACCGCCAGGAAGTAACGCAGCAGTCGCGTGTCGATATCCATGCAATCAGGTTATGGACGGCGCAACCCGTAGGCACATCCCGGCGTCATCGGCCGGGACGGCCGGGGATGCTATTCGCGGTTCCGGCACAGTGCCCATGCTCGCAGATGACGGCCGTGAGGCGAACCGGATTAGTCGAAGCGGGAGAGCTAGGGTGAGTTAGCCAAAAGCTTGCTGTCTCGGTTCCGGGCGGAAGGAGGCAGGTGAATCCCACCGAACCCGAACAACATCAGCCCCAGCACCGCATGGTCCCGGCCCCGCGCCCCATGAGCGGGCGGCTCTACGGCGCCACCCGCCGCGCCGCCGGTTCCATGGATCGCTGGCTGCGCCGGGTCAGCGCCGTTCCACTCGATCCGCCCGAGGACGCGCCAGAACCCGAGGAGCCGCCCGTCTCGGCCGATCTGCTCGATCTGCTGCGGCATATGGGTGTCGCGCTCATCGCCTCCGGTGAGACCACCAATCAGGTGCAGCGCATTCTGGATGATCTGGCCCGCCGCTACGACGCCGACGAGGTGCACTTCTTCGTCCTGCCCACCGGCATCTTCGTGCGCGTGCACGATTCCCGCGGGACAGCCGTCGACCTGCTCGATGCGACCGTGGACACCCTGCGGCTGGATCAGATCGCCGCGCTCTACAAACTCATCGACGAGATCAAACACAAGGTGCCCGCGCCGACCAAGGCCACGCTCGCCCTGGCGAGGATTCTCGATTCGCCGCCGCCGACCGCGGTGTGGCTCATGCTGCTCGGCAATGTCGTGCTGACCACGGGCCTGGGTCTCATGCTCAATCCGACCGCCGACGCGCTGCCGGGCTACATCGTGATCGGCCTGGTGGTGCAGTCGCTGATCCTGCTCGCCGACCGTATGCCGCTGATCTCACTGGGCCTGCCGGTGCTCGCCGGTGGCACGGTCACGCTGCTGGCCTTCGGTTTTCCGCACGCGCTGGGCGGCGGCAATCCGCAGCAACTGCTGGTGCCGGGCGTCTCGACCCTGCTGCCGGGCGCGACGCTCACCAACGGCTCCATCGAATTGGCGACCGGTTCGATGGTGGCGGGCGCGAGCCGCACCATCTACGGCTTGAACAAACTGCTGCTGCTGGCCTTCGGCGTGCTCATCGGAGTGCAGCTGCTCGGCTCGCAGCGCATCGATCCGCCCGAGCACCTGCACCAATTGGGTTGGTGGGCACCGGTTCTCGGGGTGCTGCTGATCGGGCTGGGGCATTCCTGGCGGGCCAGCGCGCCACCGAAATCGCTGCCCTGGCTGCTGGTGGTGCTGTACGCGGCGTTCGCGGCGCAGCGGCTCGGTGTGCAGATCGGCGGTGGCCTGCTGGGCTCGTTCCTGGGCGGCATGGTGGCGGTGCCCGCGGCATATCTGGTGCAGCGCAATCGAAATGCCCCGCCCACTCAGGTGACGTTCCTACCCGCCTTCTGGATGCTGGTGCCCGGCGGTATCGGCTTCGCCGGGGTGTCACAGCTGGTGGCCGAGTCGAATGCGAACGGTCTGCACGTACTGGTGACGACCACGCTGACCGTAATGGCCATCGCGCTGGGCGTACTGGTCGGCTCGGGCCTGGCGACCCGGCGGCCGCCGCAGATCACCCCGATGGTGGAGCAGTTCCTCGGCCCGGACACCGGGCGGCACTCAGCGGACCGTAGGAAGCTCTGAACCGGGAGCGGCCAGCCACAGCAGCCAGTGCGGTGCCAGCAGCGCGGCGAATTCGTCATAACCGGGTGCGTCGGGGTGGTAACCATCGGTGGCGGCGACCTCGCGCATCCAGATCGGATTCTCCCGCAGTGGTTGGTGCGCACGCAGATACGGCGTCTCGAGGCCGTCACAGACTTCGGCGAAGCGGGCATCCAGAGCCAGCAGCCGCCCATTGTGATCCTCGTCCACATTCGGCGGGGGCGCTACCACCAGGGCCCGCCAGCCCTTTCCGCGGACCCCGCGCAGTATCGCGGTGAGGTTCTCGACCGAGTCGGCGGGATCGACGCGGGGCGGCCGTTTTCGAGCTGGGTGTCATTGACACCGGTGGAGATGACCACCCGGCAATCGGCTCCGGCGGGCAGTCGAGGCGTGCATTCGGCCTCCCAGCGGCCGCGTAGCTCGGTGCTGTTCTCCCGGCGAACACCGAGGTTGTAGTAGCTCAACGGCTGTCCGGCGGCGGCCCGGACCGCGAGGCGGCCCGCCCAGCCCAGACATTCGCGATCACCGATCCCCGCGACGAACGACTCACCCAGAAAGCACACACGGAGATCAGGCACCACGGGCAGATACTTTCACGGCCATCCGAAGATCACGCGACGAACCCGTTAAGCAGGAAAAACAGATACGACATATCGGCGTGGCGGGCGGGGTCGTCCCGATCGGGGTACGCGACGGGTTACGGTAACCGGCGGGTTGGAAAGTCGGCTTGCCCCCCGACCGCACGGCCCACCCCGAGCCGACCATGGGACCGCAGTCGTTCCCACGATCCGAAAGCGCCCATAGGACATGCGAGTCGACGGACGGGAAGTTCCTGTCTCCGGCAGCCTGCTGCAGCCCAGGATCCGCCGGACCAGCGACATACTGCGGGTCGTGCTGTCGGCGGTCTTCACGGCCGTCGTCATCACCGGCTCACTCATCACCCGGCCGCAGTGGGAAAACCTGGAGAGTTCGGTCTCCGGCATCGTCGGCTTCCTGACGCCGGAGCAGTCCAATCTGGTGTACATCCTGTACGGCATCGCGATTCTGGCGCTACCGTTCGCGATTCTGGTCCGCCTGATCTGGGGACGGCAGTGGAAACTGCTGGGCGGCTTCCTGTCCGCCGGTCTGATCGCGCTGTTGCTCTTCTCCATCACCGGTACCGGGTTCAGCGCACCGCGCTGGCATCTGTCCGAGCCGGAGCAGGTCAATACCTTCCTGTCGCAGTTCTTGGACGATCCGAGATGGATCGCCATGCTGGCGGCGACCCTCACGGTGGCGAGCCCGTGGCTGCCGCCGCGCTGGCGGCGCTGGTGGTGGACGCTGCTGCTGGCCTTCGTCCCCATCCACCTGGTGGTCTCGCTGGTGGTGCCCGCGCGCGCCCTGCTCGGGCTCGCGGTGGGCTGGCTGGTGGGCGCGGTCATCGTGCTGGTGGTCGGCACACCCGCGCTGGAGGTACCGCTGGACGCGGCCGTCCGGGTGCTGGCGCGCCGCGGTTTTCAGGTGACGGCCTTCCAGGTGGTGCGCCCGGCCGGGCGTGGACCGCTGGTGCTCTCGGCCAAGACCGAGGCCGATCCGCTGACCGTGGAGATGTACGGGCAGAACCAGCGCAGCCGCAGCGCGCTGCGACAGTTGCGGCGCTGGTTGACGATTCGGCCCGGCGAGTATCCGACCCTGTTCGCCTCCATGCGGCGTGCGGTCGAGCATCGCGCGCTCATGGGTATCGCCATCGGGGATCTCGGGCTGGGTAGTAACCGGCCGCTGACCGTCGCCGCGCTGGACCGCGGCTGGATGATGTACGCGCACACCGAACCTCGCGGGGTGCCGTTCGCGGCCGAGCACGGCGAGAAGATGCTGGTCAAGGTGTGGCAGGCGCTGCACACCCTGCACGAGGGGCAGATCTCGCACGGTGATCTGCGCGCCGAGGATATTCGGATCCTGGATGGCGAGGTGCGCTTCGGCGGCTTCATGATGTCCGAGTTCGGCACCTACGATGTGCGCTTCCAATCCGATGTGGCGCAGCTGCTGTTCACCTCGGCGGCGCTGTTCGGACCGGAGACCGCGGTGCGCACCGCACTGGAGTTGATGGGTCCGCAGCATGTACTGAGCGCCTCGCGGCGGCTCACCAAAACCGCTATCCCGGAACAGGTCCGCAAGTCGGTGCCCGATGCCGGGAATCTCATGAAGGCCACCCGCGACGAGGTGGCGGCGCAGACCGATCAGGACAAGATCGAGGCCGCGCGGATCACCCGGTTCTCCCGGAATCAGATCATCCAACTGGTGCTGTTGATCGGCCTGGTGTACGTGGCATACCCGTATATCAGTGCCGCGCCGGGCTTCTTCTCCGAACTGCAGCAGGCGAATTGGTGGTGGGCGGCGCTGGGCCTGGCCGTCTCGGCGCTGACCTACCTCGGGGCGGCAATGGCGTTGTGGGCCTGCGCCTCCGAGGAGGTCAACTTCCGCAATCTGCTGTTCATGCAGGTCGCCAATACCTTCGCCGCGACCACCACCCCGGCGGGTGTGGGCGGTCTGGCGCTGAGCGTGCGCTTCCTCCAGAAGAGCGGACTGGGAGCGGTGCGAGCCACCGCGGCGGTCGCACTACAGCAGACCATCCAGGTGGTCACCCACCTGGTGCTGCTGGTGTTCTTCAGTGTGGCAGCGGGCGTTTCGACGAACCTGTCTCATTTCGTCCCGAGCGCGACCGTGCTCTACTTCGTCGCGGGCGCACTGCTCGGCCTCCTCGGCGTAACCATGTTCGTCCCCAAGATTCGGGGCTGGCTGGTGCACGAAGTCCGCCCGCAATTGGCGGATGTGCTTGCGCAACTGAAGGATCTGGCGCGACGACCGGGCCGCCTGGCCATGATCGTCGGTGGCTGTGCCACCACCACCCTCGGCATGGCCCTGGCCCTCTGGGCGAGTATCGAAGCCTTCGGCGGCAGTACGACTTTCGTCACGGTCACCATCGTCACCATGATCGGCGGCACCCTGGCCTCCGCGGCCCCCACCCCCGGCGGCGTGGGCGCGGTCGAAGCCGCGCTGATCGGTGGTCTCGCGGCCTTCGGAGTGGCGGCGACCATAGCGGTCCCCGCCGTCCTCCTCTACCGAGTCCTGACCTGCTGGCTCCCGGTCTTCTGCGGCTGGCCCATCATGCGCTGGCTCACCTCGAACGACATGATCTAGAACGACCCTCGTAGCTCTCCGGGGCTTCGGCCCCCGACTACTTGCGGAGTTCGACCTTGAGGACCTTGCCGCTGGCGTTGCGGGGGAGTTCGGGGACGATGACGAGGTCCTTGGGGTGTTTGTAGCGGGCCAGGGATTCGTTGAGGAAGGGTTCGAGTTCCTCGAGGGTGAGGGCGTCGACGCCTTCGACGAGTGCGACCACCGCTACGGGGACTTCGCCCCACTTCTCGTGGGCGCGGCCGATTACCGCGGCCTCGTGGATCTTCGGGTGGGCGAACAGGACGTTCTCGACTTCGGCGCAGTAGATGTTCTCGCCGCCGGAGATGATCATGTCCTTTTTGCGGTCGACCACGTAGATGAAGCCCTCGTCGTCGACGCGCACCAGATCGCCGGAGTGGAACCAGCCGCCGTGGAAGGCTTCGGCGGTGGCCTCGGGCCGGTTCCAGTAGCCCTGCATCATGGTGGGGCCGCGGTAGACGATTTCGCCGATTTCGCCGGGGGCGACGTCGTTCATTTCGTCGTCGACGATGCGGGCCTGGATGGTGGGGATGGGTTTGCCGACCGATCCGATCTTGCGCAGCGCGTCCTTACCGTCGAGAACGCAGGTGATGGGCGACATTTCGGTCTGGCCGAAGACGGCCACGTTGAAGGCTTCCGGGAAGCAGTCGGCCATGGCTCGCAGCACGGTGTCGGAGGCGGGGGCCGCGCCCCAGCACAGTGAGCGCAGCGCGAGCTTGCGCTCCTTGACGGTCGGTTCCTCACAGATGAGCTGCCACTGCACCGGGACGCAGAAGGCGGTGGTGGCCTGTTCCGCTTCGATGGCATCGAGGTATTCGGTGGCGTTGAACGCGCCGAGCGGATGCAGTACCGTCTTGCCGCCGAGCATGAAATACGGTGTGAGACTGCCCAATCCGGCGATGTGGAACAGCGGTGAGGTACAGAACCCGATGGATACGGGGGTGATCTCCATGGCACGGATACAGGTGAGCGCCTGCGCGTTCAGATTCGCGTACGAGAGCACCGCGCCCTTGGGGCTACCGGTGGTGCCCGAGGTGTACATGATCAGCGCGGGCGTCTCCTCCGGGATATCCAGCGGCGCATGGGGTTCGCCCGCCTCGGCGAGCACCTCCGCATAGCCGAGCACGCCGTCGCCGGATTTGCCGTTGATCACCACGACGGTGTCGAGCCCGGCCGCCTGCCCGGCGACACCGACCGCCAGGGGTTGCAGCAGCGAGTCGGTGACGATGGCCTTCGCGCCGGAGTCGCTGACGATATAGGCGACCTCCGGCGGGGTGAGTCGGAAGTTCACCGGCACCGCGATGGCCCCGAGCGCATTGATGCCCATGACGGCCTCGATGTACGCGGTGTAGTTCAGGGCGAGGATGAGCACGCGATCGCCGAACCCGACCCCGCGACGGGCGAGCGCGTCGGCGAACTTCTCCGAACGCTCGTGCAGCTGACTCCACGTGGTGTCCACGCCCTTGAACCGGAAGGCGACGCTGTCGGGTCGCATGGCCGCATGCGTGGCGACCTGGTTGACCCAGTGATTGCGCCTGGACCGGATCGGCTCGTCGAGCGGCCGGAGACCTGTGGTCATGCTGTGTCCTTCCGTCTGGTCGCTCGTGAGAATAGCAACTAACTTATTGGCGTGACAAGGGTTACAGAGAAGGTTCCAGCCCATGCTTATCATTGATTCAATCAGCAGTTCAGAGCATATAAACTGCTCTTGATGGTACTCAATCCGGTGCGAGGTTATCCCCAGGCACGCGCCCCGACCGCCGCCAAACGTGCAAACTCCGACTCACATCAGGGTTGAAGGCCCATATGCAACTATGCGAGTATCAAAGCCAGTTGTGAGAGGCTACGAGAGGACTGCGCCGATGCTGCGTACCAGGTTCACCGAGACCTTCGGGGTAGAGCACCCGATCGTGCAGGGCGGCATGATGTGGGTCGGCCGCGCCGAACTCGCCGCCGCCGTGTCCGAGGCGGGCGGCCTCGGCATCATCACCGCGCTCACCCAGCCCACCCCGGAGGATCTCCTGAAGGAGATCGAGAAGGCGCGCACCCTCACCGATAAGCCGTTCGGCGTGAATGTGACGATCCTGCCGTCGATCAACCCGCCGCCGTATCAGGAGTACATGCAGGCGATCATCGACTCGGGCGTGAAGATCGTCGAGACCGCGGGCTCCAATCCCGAACCCTTCCTGCCGTACTACAAGGCCGCCGGAATCAAGGTGCTGCACAAGTGCACCAGCGTTCGGCACGCGCTCAAGGCCCAGAAGATCGGCGTCGACGGCGTCTCCATCGACGGGTTCGAGTGCGCGGGCCACCCGGGTGAGGACGATGTCCCCGGCCTGATCCTGATCCCCGCCGCCACCAAGGCGCTGGATATTCCGGTCATCGCCTCGGGCGGTATCGCCGATGCGCGCGGTCTGGTCGCGGCGCTGGCGCTGGGCGCGGACGGCGTCAATATGGGTACCCGCTTCATGTGCACGCAGGAGTCGGCCATCCACCAGAGCGTGAAGGAGCAGATCGTCGCCAATACCGAGCGCGCGACGCAGCTCATCTTCCGCACCATGCACAACACCGCGCGCGTGGCGGATAACGAGATCAGCCGCAAGGTCGTCGAAATCGAGAAGGCCGGCGGCAAATTCGAGGATGTGCGCGATCTGGTCGCCGGTGCGCGCGGTCGCCGTGTCTTCGAAGAGGGCGATCTGGATGCGGGTATTTGGTCCGCCGGACAGGTCCAGGGCCTGATCGACGACATCCCGACCTGCGCAGACCTGGTCTCCCGCATGGTTTCCGAGGCCGAGGAACTCATCCGGGGCCGCCTGGGCGGCATGCTGAACTGACGCGACTACTGATTTCGTGCGGGCCGGGTAACTCCTGGGGTACCCCCAAAACTCGGCCCACACCTGACCGCGCTACGCGAATGGGACTTTCTCGGCTCTTAATTGGGCGCTGAAGTCGCGGAGAGGCGGTATGGCGCCCTTGGCAATTCTTGCCAAGGGCTCTGGTCATTTCGGGTATCAAGCGCCCCGCGATAGGTCATGCTTTAACGACAGTCCGACGTGGCGGAGGTGCCGAAATGGCAATCACTCGTATCTATCTCGACGATGACGCGCTGCGGCGGACGATGACAATTTCGGGCGTTCACACCGAACAGGACGCGGTGAACCTAGCGCTCCGATTCTTCAGCATGCATGCCACGGCGGCCGATCTGGAGCACCCGATCCACACCCGCACGGCGAACGCCTCATAGTCGGACGCGGCGAGTACCCCGATGCCCTCCCGGCATCGGGGCGCACTCATGTTCCGATGCCGCGCGCCCCGACCCACCTGCGCGAAAGCTATTCTGGGCGAGGCGAAATCTTGACACAATCGCCCGGAGGTACCTCGGCGCACATGTCGCCGGACGCGGGAGGGATTTCCTGTGCGGCAGAGTACGAAGGCATCGAACGATCCAACCCCGTTTCCGGGGGTGTCGATCGTGGGTGTCGGCTGTCGAGTCACGGGTACCGCCTTCGACAACGACTGGTTCGCTCTGCCCGAGGCCGAGGCCACCGCACTCGACCCGCGTCAGCGTGTCACCCTCGAACTCGCCGTCGAGGCATTGGACGACTCCGGTCTGGGGTACCTGTGCCCCGGCTCGCGCGCGGCCGTAGTGCTCGGCACCGCAACGATATTCGGGCCGGGCGGTACGGTGAATATCGCGCATCAGCTCTCCCGCACACTGGATCTGCACGGGCCCAGCCTGCTGGTCGCCAGCGACCGCGGTGCGCCGCTGGTGGCGGTGGATACGGCCGTCCGCCTGCTCGCCGACGAGTCGGTGCCGTTCGTCATCGCGGGTGGTGCGGACCTGACGCTGCTTCCGGACAATGCACTCCCCCAGGACATTTCGGGCATAAGCATTCCCGGGACGGGTCATGCCACCGTCCTTATCCTGCAGCGCACCCGGGATGCGCACCGCGCCGGTAGTCGCCGCTACGCGGACTTCACCGCCGCCGGACTCGGCTACCCGCACTCCGGTGACCCGCACGCCCGAATCGTCCTGCAGAGCCCCGGCGAGGGCGCGAAAACCACCGCTGTACAACAGCACCCGGGACTCCGCGATGCCGAACCGCCACTGCTGATCCCGCTCTCGGCACGCGATCTCGATGCCCTGCACGCCCTGTCACGGCAGTACGCGGCCGCCGTCGGCTCCTACCCCACCCTGCGCGATTTCGCCGCCGCCACCGCCCGTCTCCTCCCCGACCGCACCCGCGCCGCCATACTGGCCGTCGATACCGCCACCGCCGCAACTCAATTCCGCGCCCTGGCCGAGCATCTCACCGCCATGGCCGGAGTCTCGCCCGCCCGCACCTCTGCCGAACGGCGGCGCGACGCCCGCGCCGAGGCGGCGAACGGCACTGCGGTGGACGGCAACTCCTGCGGTGCGAGGTGGCGATTCGTCGGATCGGCATCGTCCGCCTCGGCGCGGACACCCGAAATCGGGGAAACCATCGGTGTTTCCGAACCGGTGGACCGCGGCGGAGTGCTGTTCCTGTTCTCGGGCGGTGGTGGGCACCCGCGCATGGGACGCGCGCTGGCGGCGCGATATCCGGTATTCGCCGCGGCCGTGGCCGAGGCGGCCGATGCGGTGGTGGAGGCGGGCGGACCCCGAGTGTGGACGCCGCGCAACGGATTCGCCGCCGGTGCGGCCGGTGCGGAATTCGCCCAGCCCGCGCTCTTCGCCTTCCAGCTGGGGCTGGCCGAACTGCTGGCGTGGTGGGGCGTGCGCGCGAATGCCGTTGCCGGACACGGGGTCGGGGAGATCGCCGCGGCGGTGACAGGCGGGGCGATCACCCTGGCCGAGGGGGCGCGCATCGTGGTGGCGCGCGGACGCCTGCTCGCCAAGCCGGGCGATGACGGGGCCGCCGCGGTCCTGGAGGCCACCCCCGCCGAGGTCCGGCGCCTGATCGAACCCATGCGCGCCTCGGTCGGGGTGGCGGCGATCGACGGCCCGAATTCGATCACGGTCTCCGGCGATGCGCGCTATATCGACGCCCTGGTGCGCCGCGCCCACCGCCGGGCGATCTTCGCCCAGCGCATCACCCCCGACGCCGCGGCGGCGGGCATGATCGCCGTACCGCATGCCCCACGCGCACAAGCCATCGCGCCACAACTGGTGACGGAGCTGGGCGAGGTTCGCACCCTCCGCGCGGAGCTGCCGATCTTCTCGACCACCCGCGCGGGTCTGGTCATCGGCGCGCTTCCCGTCGACCTCCCCACAGCCGGTACTCGACTCGGGGCCGGGAAACCGACTACCGAAGATGTTGCGGCACAGGCAGATTCGACCGCTCCCGCGCGGACGCCCGGTCGTCACGGGAACGGCTCCGGTTCGCGAGCGACACCGCCGAGCATGGACGCCGAGTATTGGGGCGCGAACGCCGCCGGACCGGTCGAACTCGGTGCGGCGCTGGAACACGCGGCGGCGGCGGGAATTTCGACGGTGGTCGAGGTGGGACCGCACGGTGTGCTGACGCCGGTGGTGCGCGAGCGGGTGGCGTTCCGGGAATCCGCCTATGCGGCCGGTTCGCGGGTGGATGAGGCGGCGGGCCTGCTGCGCGCGCTCGGGCGCTTGTATCTGGAAGGGCGGCAGGTGGATTGGGCGGCGCTGGGCGCGTCGACCCTCGCACCACCGGAGCGGCGCTGGGCGCGTCGGGTATCGGTGCGGGGGGTGGGGGTGGCCATGCCCGAGGTGCGCATCCGGGTGGAGGGCACCTATGTGGTGGCGGGCGGGCTCGGGGATTCGGGCGCGCTGGTGGTGCGCTGGCTGCTGGACTCCGGAGCCCGCGATGTGGTCGTGCTGACCCGGGTGCCGCGGGCGCTGCCGGAACCCCTGGCGGGCATGGAGGAGTGGATCGTGGTGGTGCGCTGCGATGCGTCGGATCGCAGCGATCTGGCTGCGGCGCTACAGGATATCCGCGAGTGCGGGGCGGCGATCCGCGGTGTGGTGCACGCCGGTCGCGAGCTGGACCGGACGGTGGCCGCGCATCTGGTCGAGTTGACCGCCGCCGATCCCACCGACTTCACCATCGGCTTCTCGGGCGTCGGCTGGCAGCCGCTGTCCCGCGTGTCGGGAGGGTGCGCGCCGGTCACCCGGGAATGATGACCGAATGTCTGAGATCGCGTCGCTGCGGTGAGTTTCGAACTGCTGTCGCTCATCGTCCTGCTCGGATTGACCGGGCCGATACTGGCGTGGCGGCCGCAATGGCGGATTCCGGTCATTGTCGGTGAGCTGCTGGCCGGAATCCTGTTCGGCAGCACCGGGTTCGGCGTGCTGGATCCCTCGGATCCGACCTTCACCTTTCTCGCCGATATCGGGTTCGCGGTGGTCATGTTCGTGGCGGGAACCCATGTGCCCATGCGGGATTCGACCATTCGGTCGGCGCTGGGCCGCGGGGCGATGCGGGCGGTGCCGGTGGGCGGGCTGGCCGTGCTCATCGGGGAGGGTGTGGCGGCGGTCTTCGATACCGGGCACGGCCTGCTGTACGCG
Source organism: Nocardia sp. NBC_01503 (assembly GCF_036327755.1). NCBI lineage: Bacteria > Bacillati > Actinomycetota > Actinomycetes > Mycobacteriales > Nocardiaceae > Nocardia > Nocardia sp. NBC_01503. The sequence goes on along the minus strand of NZ_CP109596.1, from coordinate 2,642,736 downwards.
GTGTTGATCGCCTCCTCGTCGGCGGCGCTGGTTTTGCCGATCATCGATTCGCAGGGCTTGACCGGAGCGGCGGTGCTGGAGTTGACCGCTCAGGTCGCCATCGCCGATGCGGCGTGTGTGGTGGCGCTGCCGCTGGTGATCGATCCCGGGAATGCCGGACGGGCGGCGCTGGGTGCGCTGGCGGTGTCGGCGGTCGCGGTGGTGCTGTACCTCGGGTTGAAGTATCTGGGTGACTCCGGACTACGGCATCGCTTCCACAAGGTGTCCGAGCAGCGCGGGTTCGCACTCGAGCTGCGCGTGAGCCTGGTGCTGTTGTTCGCGCTGTGCGCACTGGCCACCAAGACGCACGTCTCCATCATGCTGGCGGGGTTCGCGCTGGGGCTGGTGGTATCGGCGATCGGCGAACCGCGCCGGGTTGCCAAGCAGCTCTTCGCCATCGGTGACGGGTTTCTGGCGCCGCTGTTCTTCGTCTGGTTGGGCGCACGCCTGAACCTGCGCGAGTTCGGCGACCATCCGTGGCTCATCCTGCTCGGCCTGGCGCTGGGCGCGGCGGCGGTGCTGGCGCATGTGGCCATGCGGTTCACCGGTCAGCCGATGGCGTTCGGGGTGCTCGCGTCGGCGCAGATCGGGGTGCCGGTCGCCGCGGTCACGGTCGGCACCCAACTGCGTGTGCTGGAACCCGGGGAACCGGCCGCGCTCATGCTGGGGGCGTTGGTGACGGTGCTGGCGACGGCCTTGGCCGCGAATCGCGCGGCGGCCCGCTAGTTCTCACGGCCGAGCAGTCGATCCGTTTCGCGCCGTTCGCGTTTGGTGGGGCGACCGGTGCCGCGATCCCGCTGCGGCAGGGTGGCGACCACGAGCGGATCGGGCGGGGGCGGGCTCTTGTCGATCATGCACTGCACGGCCACTGCCGCGCCCACGCGTTTGGTGAGCAGCCGCTGCACGATGACGATGCGCTCGGCACCGGCGATCCGAACCCGGATCTCGTCACCGTGTTTGAGCGGATGCGCGGCCTTCACGGCGACACCGTTCACGCGCACATGTCCGGCGCGGCAGGCGGTGGCCGCCGCGGATCTGGTCTTGAACAGACGAACGGCCCAGATCCAAGAATCAACTCGGGCCTGGGCCGGTTCGCTCGGAAGAGCTGACGTCACGAGCTACACGATACGTATGGCTTATGCGTTGATGCGGCGCGCGGTGACAACCATGTCGGGGCGCAGGTTCGTGTAGGAGACGGGGGTGCCGGTCTGGACCGCGTTCAGCAGTTTGCCGTCACCGGCGTACATGCCGACATGTCCGCCGCCATTGGTGACGACGATATCGCCGGGCTGCAGGTCCTCGAAGGCGACGGGCGCGCCGACGTGCGACTGCTCGAAGCTGGTGCGCGGCAGTTCGACTCCGGCCTGCTTGTAGGCCCACTGCACCAGACCGGAGCAGTCGAAGCTGAACGGGCCGGTGGCGCCCCAGGAGTACTGCGCGCCGACCTTGGTCTTCGCGGCCTCCAGAGCGATCTGCGAGGGGCCGTTCTGCTTCTGCGGGAACAGCTCCGGAAGCTGGAAACCATTGGCGCCGGGGGACGGGTTCACGCCGACCTGCGGAATGCCGTTGGACTGGAAGTCCTTGACCGCCTGGTTGAACTGCTGCACCTGAGGTGCGAAATCGTCCGGCACATCGAACTTTCCGATACCCGGAATGTCGACGCTGGCGGCCTGGGCGGTAATCGCCGGGAACGCGCCGGTTGTCGTTGCTGCCATAGCGCCCATGACGATGGCGCCCTTCACGGAATTCGGTACCCGAGATTCCCGCTGCATGCTGTGCTTACCCACCGAGCCGCACTCTCCGATCTTGCTTACATCCCGATTCGCTGACGAACGTTTCTGTGGTTCGTCGCCGACTAGCCGGTAACGCCGCGGGCCGCCTCTCCGATGAAGCGACAGACTCCGCTAAGTCACGAAGAGATTACGACTGCCAGCCCGTGTTGTCCACCCCACACGCGGCGCGTTGCGTGTCGAGTCGCAAATCCCCCGGCAGATACACGAATTCGGCTTCGCCGCGTCGGATCACGGGAAGATATACGCGATCGAAATGCCCGTTACCTTTTCGCAAACTCAACTGCGCGCCCGCGCCGCTCGCTCGAGTTCGGCGATGCGACGCCGGGCGTCGGCGAGTTCGACCTCGAGCTGACCCAGGGCCATGACGAGTGGGCCCACCGCGAGATCGGCGACCAATTGCGGATCGTCATAACCGCGTTCGATGGCCACCAGGATGTTGTCGCGAATGCGAGCGGCCACCACCGCCTCGGCGGGTACGTTCCAGGACTCGACCACCTCGGCGACGGTGGACGGGGCTTCCTCCGACATGAACCCTCCTGCCTGGACAGCTGCGAATCAGCCATAAGGGTAGCGAGGGCGCAAGCGCGACAAGGGGTGCGAAGCGAACACCCGCTCCCGACGAAACGGACAGCCGGTCGTGTCGACCGCCGACAAGCCCGTGCGTACCCATCCATTGCTCTGTCTAGGGGCTTCTCTAGATGCCCGGATAATCCCGAACTTTGGCGCTACGGTCGTCGCGTGGACCCGGTCAGAAACCCGTACGCCCCCGGTGCCGGACAGCGCCCACCCGAACTCGCGGGCCGCGATCGGCAGTTGGACGCCTTCGATATCGTGCTCGAGCGCATTGCCCGCGCCCGCCCCGAACGCAGCGTCATGCTCACCGGGTTGCGCGGGGTCGGGAAAACGGTGCTGCTCAATCAGCTTCGCTCGGCCGCGCGCAGCCGCGGCTGGGGTACCGGCAAACTCGAGGCACGCCCGGATCAGGAGCTGCGGCGCCCGCTCTCCTCGGCCCTGCACATGGCGGTGCGGTCGATAGCGGTATCGCATCGCAATCCGGAGCAGGTCGACGATTTCCTGGGAATTCTCAAGGCCTTCGCCCTGCGCTCCACCGCCGACAAGGGTATGCGCGAGCGCTGGAACCCGGGTATCGATGTGCCCGCTGTGACCGGCCGGGCCGACTCCGGGGATATCGAGATCGATCTGGTCGAATTGCTTTTGGAGGCAGCGCAACTCGCCCGCGACATCGGTGTGGGCATCGCGCTGTTCATCGACGAGATGCAGGATCTGGGTCCGCAGGACATCTCCGCCATCTGCGGGGCCTGCCACGAATTGAGCCAGGACGCAGCACCTTTGATCGTCGTCGGTGCGGGCCTGCCGCATCTGCCCGCGGTGCTCTCGGCCTCGAAGTCATACTCCGAGCGGCTGTTCTCCTATCACCGCATCGACCGCCTCGATCGCGAATCCGCCGACCAGGCGCTGATGGCTCCGGCCGGGCGCGAGGATGTGAAGTACAGCGAGGCCGCACTGGACGCCCTCTACGAAAAGGCGGACGGCTACCCGTATTTCGTGCAGGCGTACGGCAAGGCGACCTGGGACGCGGCCGCGCAGAGCCCGATCAGCGAGGAGGATGTGGCGGTGGCCGCACCGCACGCCGAGGAGGAGCTGGCGGTCGGATTCTTCGGCTCGCGATACGAGCGGGCGACCCCCGCCGAGCGCGAATACATGCGCGCCATGGCCGATCTCGCCGGCGATGACGGACCCGTCTCCACCGCGGCCGTCGCCCGCGAACTCGATCGCAAACCGGCGTCCCTGTCCCCCGCGCGCGACGGTCTCATCAAGAAGGGGCTCATCTACTCGGCAGAGCGCGGAACAATCGGTTTCACGGTGCCGCATTTCGGCAGATATTTGCGCGGAGTTCAGTAGCACCCCGCCCCGAATTCTCCCGCTGCCCGCTGCCACGAGGGCAGCGGGCAGGAGAGCTGGAGAGTAGCTGGTTTCCAAGATCATTGTCTGACAAGGCTTTTTGATCTCAGCTGACGACTACCGGTGGGTAACAAAGGCTCCTACACTCGAATGTGATTCCGATCACCTCCGAGGAGGACGCTATGGCGACCACAGCGAAAGTCGACGCCACCGAAGAGCAGGCCCGGGCACTCGTCGAAGAATCCCGCGAAACCGACTGGGCCAAACCCTCTTTCGCGAAGGAGATGTTCCTCGGCCGCTTCCGCCTCGACCTGATCCATCCGTTCCCCAAGCCGGGGCCACAGGATCAGGCCAAGATGGATCTCTACCTCACCCGCCTCGAAGCCTTCTGCGACACGATCGACGGTCAGCGCATCGAGGCCGAGGGCCGCATTCCGGACGAATACGTGCGCGGGCTCGCCGAACTCGGCTGCTTCGGCCTCAAGATTCCGGAGTCGTACGGCGGCGTCGGCCTCACCCAGGTCGGTTACAACCGCGCGCTCATGCTGGTCGGCTCCGCACACGCGAGTTTGGGCGTACTGCTCTCGGCGCATCAATCCATCGGCGTTCCGGAGCCGCTCAAACTGGCGGGCACCGAGGAGCAGAAGCGAGAGTTCCTGCCGCGCTGTGCCAGAGGCGCGGTGAGCGCCTTCCTGCTCACCGAACCCGATGTCGGCTCCGATCCGGCGCGCATGGCCTCCACCGCCACACCCACCGAGGACGGCGAGGCGTACGACATCAACGGTGTGAAGCTGTGGACCACCAATGGCGTGGTCGCCGAACTCCTGGTGGTGATGGCGCGGGTGCCCAAGAGCGAGGGGCATCGCGGTGGCATCTCCGCCTTCATCGTGGAGGCGGACAGCCCGGGAATCACCGTGGAGCGCCGTAATTCGTTCATGGGTCTGCGGGGTATCGAGAACGGCGTCACCCGTATGCACAATGTGCGCGTCCCCAAACGCAATCTGGTCGGCCGCGAGGGCGACGGTCTCAAGATCGCGCTGACCACGTTGAACGCGGGCCGCCTGGCGATTCCGGCCATGTGCACGGCGGCGGCGAAGTGGTCGCTCAAGATCGGCCGCGAGTGGAGCGCCACCCGCGTGCAGTGGGGTCGTCCGGTCGGTGAGCACGCGGCGGTGGGCGCGAAGTTGTCCTTCATCGCCGCAACGACTTTCGCGCTGGAGGCGGTGCTGGATCTCTCGGCGACCATGTGCGACGAGAACCGCAATGACATTCGGATCGAGGCCGCGCTGGCCAAACTGTGGGCCTCGGAGATGGCCTGCACCATCGCGGACGAGCTGGTGCAGATTCGCGGCGGTCGCGGTTATGAGACGGCGGCGTCGCTGGCCGCGCGTGGCGAACGTGCCGTCGGCGCCGAGCAATTGGTGCGAGATCTGCGTATCAATCGCATCTTCGAGGGTTCCAGCGAGATCATGCGCCTGTTGATCGCCCGTGAGATGGCCGATGCGCATATGGCGGCGGCGGGCGCACTGGTCGATCGCAATGCCGAGCTCAAGGACAAGGCCAAGGCCGCGGTCGGTGCGAGCGGTTTCTATGCCAAGTGGTTCCCGCAGTTGACGGTCGGCACCGGCACGGTTCCGGCCACCTTCGGCGAATTCGGCCCGCTGGCAAGGCATATGCGGTTCGTGGAGCGGATGTCGCGCAAGCAGGCACGGGCGCTCATGTACGGAATGGCGCGCTGGCAGGCGAAATTGGAGTACAAGCAGGGCTTCCTGGGTCGCATCGTGGATATCGGCGCGGAGCTGTTCGCCATGTCCGCCGCGTGCGTGAGGGCCCAATCCCTGCGTGTGGCAGGCGATCCCGACGGGGTGGCGGCCGAGGAGCTCGCCGAGGTGTTCTGCCGGCAGTCCCGTATCCGGGTGCAGAAGTTGTTCGAATCCCTGTGGGACAACACCGATGACGCCGATACCGAGCTGACGCGCGGCATTCTGGATGGGCGCTACCGGTTCCTGGAGGGTGGTGCGCTGGATCCCAGCGAGGGCACCGGGCCGTGGATCTCCGAATGGCAGTTCGGGGCGTCGACGGAGCAGAACCTGCTGCGACCGTTCCTGCCCTCGACCAAGGCGGCGGCTACCTCATAGCCGTGGCGAGGTGAATCTGCCCTTTTCTAGTGATTGCGCTAGAGAAGGGCAGATTTCCATGCAGAGCACTTCGCGGCCATTGCGAGGGCTATCTACAGCCATCTATCGAAATGGCTAGATAGCTGTAGATATAGCTGTGGACAGCCGACCGTCCCACATAGATCACCGGCGTCAGTTGGACAACTTGTCCATAACACCGGGTGTGAACTGCTAACAGAGCGGCAATATCCATCGACAACCGGGCAAAAGGCGAACTCTCCAGGAGCACGTCATGTCCACTCGCTCACGCGCAGCAGACCACGACGGACACCACCTCACCGTCACCGCGGAGGATGGCGTGCCCATCGCCGTCCGCGAATTCGGCCCCACCGACGCACCCCTGACCGTCGTCTTCATCCACGGCCACTGTCTGCGCACCGAATCCTGGGAGTTGTTGCGCGGGTACCTGCAACCTCATTGGCGCGAGCAGGCGCATCTGGTCTTCTACGACCATCGCGGACACGGCAATTCGGGGATGGCCGATCCGGCCACGTACACCATCGATCAGCTGGCGCTGGATCTGGACGCGGTGCTGCGGGCGGTCGCGCCAACGGGTCCGATTGTGCTGGTGGGTCATTCGATGGGGGCCATGACGATCCTGGCCTATGCCCGCCTGTTCCCCGAGACCATCGGCCCCCGCATCATCGGCGTCGGCCTGCTGGCGGGCGCGGCCAACAGCGTCACCCGGGTCGGCCTGGGCCGGCTGCTGAACGGTCCGGCGGTGCACTCGCTACGAGTGGCGGTGCGCCGGGCTCCGCGCGCCATGCAGGCCTCCAAGCACTTCACCCGGCACATCTTCGAGCCGATCATGCGCGAGGCCACCCTGGGCACCCGCAAGGTGAGTCCGCGGGTGCTGGCGGTGGCCACGGCCATGCTCAACGAGACCTCCCTGTTGACCATGGCCAGCTTCCTGGAGTCGCTCATGCGCTTCGACGAGACCGCCACCCTGCATCGACTGGGCACTATTCCGACGCTGGTGCTGGCCGGTTCGGCGGACATCGTGATCCCGTTCGCACATTCGGTGGTGCTGGCCTCGCAGCTGGACGATGTGGAGCTGGTGCGGTTGGACGGGGCCGGGCACAGCGTGATCATGGAGCGCGCCGAGGAGGTCGCGGGAGCCATTGCGGCCCTGGTGGATCGGGCGCTGACGGGGATGGCGAACCCGGGTGAGCGCCCCTGCGGACCGGAACCGGAGTGCGGTCCGGAGTTCGCCATCGCGGGCTGATCCGGGCACCGGAGCAGGTCGGGGACACGTCCCCGACCTGCGAATATTGCTCCGCGACGAGACGAACCGAGCATCTTCACGTACTGTGTTGTAGATCATATTGTGTGGTCTGTCACACGGCTCGAGGAGGCTTTCGATGACACGCAGCGAGATTGCGGAACTCCGCTACACGGTCGGCCAGCTCCGGCAGTGCGTCAGCGCATTGCGTTCCCACTACGGGGAGACCGGTTCGGTACGCCGGTTGGAGAACGATTTGGAGCGGCTCGTCATCGACGCCGACGAGTTCGAGCAGGCCCCGCCGCCGGAGACCCCGCGGCAGAAGCAGGAGCCCATCTACGTCCCCGACGCCAAACATGACGAGGCGGCCTGGATGGGTGCGCAGGACGAGGGCCTGGGATTCCACTCTCGCCCCCGCACCAAGTAGAACCGCCCCGCAACCGATTCGGGGCAGCTAAGCTCCCGCCCGGGACATCGAAGTCCCAGGGCAGGAGTGTGTGTGAGCCCCGCAGTGCAGTTGACGGCGCGTGACGCCGTATTCGTCTATGACGAGTTCGAGCGGCACCCGTCGAATATCGTCGCGGTCTACGCCTTCGACGCGACCGCGTCCGGAGCCGTCGCGCCCGACGCCGCGAATGTAATCCCCTGGGTCCGTGCGCGTCTCGGCCATTTCCGGCTCTTCCAACGGCGATTGGCCCGGGTGCCCTGGGATCTGGATCTGCCGTACTGGGTGCACGATTCGGATTTCGATATCGACCGGCACGTCCGGCTGGAACCGCATCGGGATTGGGCCGCGGCGCGACCGCGTATCGCCGAGATCGCCGCCACCCGAATGGATCTCAATCGGCCACCGTGGCGGATTCACATTTTCGATCGGGTGACGGGTTATCCGGGAGCGCCCGGCGCGGTGACGCTGGTACTGCTCGGATTCCATCACAGCGCGGGCGACGGTATGGCGACCCGCGAGCTCGAACTTCGGCTGTTCGACGGAGGTGAGCTTCCCGCGACGGACGCTCCGGCCGTTACCCGGGAGTGGTCGCCACGCCGGGCCTTCGCTAAGGCCGCGGCCGTATTCCCCTATCGCATGGCACGTTTCGCGATCGGACTGCGGCGCACCCGGGCGACCGCGGCGCAGGCGCTCCCCGAACCATTGGCTCTGCGACCCGCCACCCGCTTCAACCGGCGCGTCGATCCGGTCTTCGGCTTCGATCTGCTGCGTCTGCCGATGGCGGAGGTACTGAAGACGAAAGCCGCTTCGGTGGAGCGGATTACGGTCAATGATCTGGTGCTGACCGTCGTCTCCGACGCGCTGGCCAGCTATCTGGAGGAACACGGCGAAACACCGGAGGGCTCGCTCGCGGCCATGGTGCCGCGCTCCATGCGCGGCCTCGCACACTGGAATTCGGCGAATCAGCTCACCCAGATGTCCATCGATCTGCACACCGATATCGCCGATCCGGTGGAGCGACTGCTCGCCATTCGCGATTCGGCGCGGCGGGAGAAGCAGCGCGGCGCGGATCCGGCGGTGCTGCGGCAGGCCGAGCGGGTGCAGACCTCCCCGGCCTGGCTGCTGCGATTGGCCGGATGGGGCCGCGCGCGTAGACAATTCGACGAGGTGGCCATGGTGCCGCTGTCGAACACCACCGTCAGCAATGTGCCGCCGGTGGCCGAGCGGCTGGAGTTCCTGGGCGCGCCCATGCTCAGCGCGTTCGGGGCGCTGCCCATCATGGATGGGGACGGTCTGCGGCATCTGATCAGCTCGCAGGGTGACGAGCTGATCATCAGCTTCAGCGCCGACACCACCATGCTGCCCGATACCGGGCACTACGCGGAGCTGCTGCTGCGCTCCTTCGAGCGGCTGCGGCAGGCCCTGGAAGCGCAGCGCGCACGGCTGGAATCACAACGGGTGCAGGACCTTTCACAGACCTAGCGCACCACTGAGCACCGGCCAGGACCGGTGCAGTTCGTCCTGCCAGTAGCCCCAGGAGTGGGTGCCCGACTCATCGAGGTTGTAGGTGATGTCGGTGCGTCCCAGGGCGCGGGTGCGCTCCTCGAGCCGGGTGGTGCAGTAGTGCGTCGCGGCCTCGATACCGCCGCCGAGCAGCATCTGATTGGCCAGGGTCTTGGTGTTCTGCCGTACGGTCGCATCGGCGAGGGTGTCGTGCGGGCCGGGCAGTCCGGTGCCACTGGAGATGTACATCGGGATATTCGGCAGTCGATCGGCATTGAGCAGTACATCGTGTTCGCGCCACCCCGGGCCGTCGAGCGGACCCCACATATTCTGCGCGCGCCCGGTGCCGAGGCTGATGACGAACGAGATGAACGATTGTCCCAGTGGATCACTCGTCATGGCGCAGCCGCTGTAGGCGGCGACGCCGCGATACAGCTCGGGCGCCTGGATGGCCAGGTCGAGCACGGAGGTGCCCGCCATGGAGATGCCCGCCAGCGCGTTCACGCCATCGGTGCCGAAGGCGCGGTCGATGACCGGCGGCAGCTCCCGGGTGAGGAAGGTGGCCCATTTGTTCCGGCCGTTGTTGCCGAGGAATTTGCCGAGGCCGGGGTCGTCCTGCTGCCAGTCGGTGTAGTAGCTGAACGCGCCCTCCATCGGGACGACGATATTCACGTGTTTGTCCGCGAAGAAACCGTTCAGATCGGTCTGCGCGACCCAACTCGCGGCGTCCTCACCACCACCCGCGCCATTGAGCAGGTACAGCGTTGGCGCCGGAGTCGAGGTGTCCTCGGGCCGCAGCACCTGTAGTGGGATCTCACGATCCATGGCCGGGGAGTAGACGTTGATCTGGATCAGCCGCCCCGCACCGGGCGCCTGCGAGATCAACCGGGCCGGAGTGGCCTGCGCCGGCGCCGCGGCGGGCGCGCACAGGGGCCACAGCAGGGCCGCGGTCAACAGCAGAGTCAACTGGAAGGTTCTCATGAAATCGCCTGTGCCCCTGCACCATCACCAAGGGGGCGCACCGCTGCGGCACGCCCCCGTAATCGATTGTCGAACTACTCGTCTACTGTTTACTTGCCCGCGGCGGGGGTGCCGCCGCTCAGCGTGATCAGCGCGTTCACGATGGTGGTGCCGACACTGCCGAGGCTGCCGCTGCCCTTACCGAGGACATCCCAGAGAGATCCCATGGTCTTGCTCCTTGCGTGCTTGTGGTGCTCGAGATGCAGGTGAATTGTCGAAATGGCTTGTTACTGGCCGCGGAATTTGGCCAGCGAGCCGAGGAAGGTGTCCAGCAGGCCGTCGCCCGCGACCGCGGAACCGAGAGCCGGGATAATGGAGCCGAGCAGATCACTCAACGAACCCATGGTGAATCTCCTTGTGCGCGTTAATCGTTGCCCCGTGCGAACGGCGCCTGCCCGCAAAGAGAAACGGCCACATTCACCAATGAACGTGACGCAGGCAACATAGCAAGCGACCACTTTATGATCAAGGCATATCGCCCAAATTTCTTCGACAAGCTCACGATCGATGAAGCAAACCTTCAGCAATTTCAATGGGTTCGGCTGAGCAGGACATGGGGGAATGACACCCCCGAAACCATTGGCTTCCGCTACCGTGCCCACCGTGCTAGCGGGGGCCGCGAATCACTTCCGTTCAGCAGCAATAATCGGCGTGTTGAACGGCGTGTCGCATGCGCTACCCGGCGCGATGCCGCCCGAACCGCCGGGGTGGACGAGCCCCATGGAAACGCGCGCCGCGCGGGGTCGGAGCGACCTGTTCGATATAGGCCGATTCGAAGACCGCGGCGAGCGCCTCGGATGGACCGGTGGGAATCGCGGCCACGCCGTAACCGCCTTCGCGGCGGGACAATTCGTGCAGCAGGGTGGTGACCATGCGCAGGCCCGCCGCACCGCCCGGATCGCCGAGAGCAATGGCAGCGCCGTGCACATTCAACCGCTCGGCGGCGTCGAATTCCCAGCCCTCGCGCTCCCAGAGCCGCGTCAGCGCGAGCACCTCCACGGCACTGGATTCGTCGATCTCCAGCAGATCCACCTCGTCCAGTCCGAAACCGCTGCGCGCCAGGGATTTACCGACCGCGATTCCGGTCGCGGGTACGGCGCTCTCCAATTCGCCGGTGGCCGCGGCCCAGCCGACCAGATAGCCCATCGGCTCCAAGCCCAGATCGACCAGGCGGTCCTGCGCCACCACCAGGCAGCCCGAGGCCGCCAGGGTTCGGGTGCTGCTGTTGCCGACGGTGGTCACACCGCCGGGCAGAAACGGTTCCAGCACCGCGAAGGCGCGCGGCGAGACATCATCACGCAGGCCCTCGTCCCGGTCGACCAGCTGCACCACACCGGAATTCGCGTCCTCGGGCACCGCGTTCACCACCACCGGCGCGGTCTCGGCGCCGAAGATGCCCTGCCGCCGCGCCCGCGCCGCCCGGCGGTGACTGGCGGCGGCGTAGTGGTCGGCCTCCGTCCGGGAGATGCCGTAGTGCTGGGCGAGCAGGTCGGCGTACTTGGATTCCCGTGGAGTGCGCAGGGATTCGGCCGCGGCCCAGACCGCGAGCTGTTCACCGGTGTCGACACCCATGAGATCACCGCGCGGCGGCAGGACACGCTGTGCGCCGTTGGGTCCGCCCGCCGGAGCGAACCCGCGCGGACCGGCGGGCAGCGGACCCGCGCCGAGCGGGCCCCGGCCGCGCGCCGGAGTCGAGGGTGCGGGACTTCCCAGCGCACCGGAGTGCGCTGGGGCGCTGGGGAATTCGGCGCCGAGCGCGAGCACGACGTCGGCGGAGCCGGTCTGCACCATCATGGCGGCGGTGATCAGGGCGCGCAGTCCCCCACCGGGTCCGGCGCCGATGGGGAATTCCCCTATGGTGGGCGGCAGCCCGGAGAGGGGGACCGCGGCCCGCACGGCGCGCTGATCCGGGACGGCGCTGACGAGTTGTTCGATGCGATACGGGTCGATTCCCGACCTGCCCACCACCGCGCTCAGCACCGTCGAGATCAACCGTTGCGGCGCAACTGCTGCCAGGGCTCCCCCCGGCAGGCCGACAGGTGTGCGCATCGGCATCACAATCGCGGCTCTCCTCATCAACCGGCTCCCTTCAAGCTCTGCACCGGCTCCCCTACTGGGGTCTAGCTCAGGGCAAGGTCACCACAGTGTTGTTGCTGCCGTGTGACGCTGCGCGAACGGAAAATGGAGGGTCGCGCGCCGCTTGTTCGGGAATGTCCGAATCACCCTGTGATCGAACGTTCTTGGTGAGATAGCCGTTTGTTCACCAATCAAACGACCGGCCGTGAAACCACGCGATTGTGGCGCAAATCACGCGATCACGAATTCGCTGTACCGAGCGCGGGTGATAGCTGCCCTGTCGTAGGGTGCTCACCATCACATTCGATGCCGGAGGTAACGATGACGTTCCACGGGGTAGAGCAGCGAGGCATCCAGCAGTGAGCGCCGCACCAGTCAAGGGTCCTGAATCGAGCACGACCGGGGTATTCAGCAAGGGTCGCGCGGCCATCTCCGCGCGCACCCTCCGGACCGACAGCTGGTGGGTTCCACCGCTGGTCACGGTGCTGGGCCTGGGCACCTTCGTCATCTACGCCACCGTGAGATCGTTTGCGCGCGCGGCCTATTGGGTGAACGACTACCACTACCTGACGCCGTTCTACTCACCGTGCCTGAGCGCGTCGTGCGTCGAGGGCTCCAGTCACCTCGGCACGCCGATCGGCCACCTGCCCATGTGGATCCCACTGGGCTTTCTGGTGTTGCCGTTCCTGTTGCTGTTCCGGCTCACCTGCTACTACTACCGCAAGGCCTATTACCGCGCGGTGTGGTTCTCCCCGCCGGCCTGCGCGGTCGCCGAACCGCATCAGAAGTACACCGGCGAGACCAAGCTGCCGCTGATCATCCAGAACGCGCACCGCTACTTCTTCTTCGTGGCGGCGATCATCGCGGTGATCAACACCTATGACGCGGCAATCTCGTTCCACGGCAAGGACGGCGGCTTCGGCATCGGCCTGGGCACCATCATCATCACCGGCAATGCGCTGCTGCTGTGGGCGTACACGCTCTCCTGCCACTCCTGCCGGCATATCGCGGGTGGACGGCTCAAGCACTTCTCCGCGCATCCGGTGCGCTACTGGTTCTGGACCAAGGTCTCCGCGCTGAACACCCGGCACATGCTGCTGGCCTGGACCACCCTCGGCACGCTCATCCTCACCGACTTCTACGTCATGTTGGTCGCGAGCGGCACCATCAGCGATCCGCGCCTCATCGGCTGATCACGCTGATCCCAATTCCCAAGTCTGTCAGGAGTATTCGGTTCCATGCCTGAAGTCGAACGGCACAAGTACGACGTCGTGGTGATCGGTGCGGGCGGCGCCGGACTGCGTGCGGTCATCGAAGCCCGCGAACACGGCCTGTCGGTGGCGGTGGTGTGCAAATCGCTGTTCGGCAAGGCGCACACCGTCATGGCCGAGGGCGGCTGCGCGGCCGCCATGGGAAATGCCAATGAGAAGGACAATTGGCAGACCCATTTCAAGGACACCATGCGCGGTGGCAAATTCCTCAACAACTGGCGGATGGCCGAACTGCACGCGCAGGAGGCCCCCGACCGGGTGTGGGAACTGGAAACCTATGGGGCGCTGTTCGATCGGACCAAGGACGGCCGAATCAGCCAGCGCAACTTCGGCGGACACACCTATCCGCGGCTCGCGCACGTCGGCGACCGCACCGGGCTCGAGCTCATCCGCACCATGCAGCAGAAGATCGTCTCGCTGCAGCAGGAGGACTTCGCGGCCACCGGTGATTACGAGGCGCGCATCAAGGTCTTCGCCGAGTTGACCATCACCGAACTGCTCAAGGACGGCGACAAGATCTCCGGCGCGTTCGGCTACTGGCGGGAGTCGGGCCGGTTCGTCCTGTTCGAGACGCCCGCGGTGGTGCTGGCCACCGGCGGAATCGGCAAATCCTACAAGGTGACCTCCAATTCCTGGGAGTACACCGGCGACGGGCACGCGCTCGCACTGCGCGCGGGCGCGACGCTCATCAATATGGAGTTCCTGCAGTTCCATCCGACCGGCATGGTCTGGCCGCCCAGCGTGAAGGGCATTCTCGTCACCGAGGGTGTGCGCGGCGACGGTGGCGTACTGAAGAACTCCGACGGCAAGCGCTTCATGTTCGACTACATCCCCGGAGTCTTCAAGGGGCAGTACGCCGAATCCGAGGAGGAGGCCGATCAGTGGTTGAAGGACAACGACTCCGCGCGCCGCACCCCTGATCTACTCCCCCGCGATGAGGTCGCCCGCGCCATCAACGAAGAGGTCAAGGCGGGGCGCGGAACCGAGCACGGCGGTGTGTACCTGGACATTTCGTCCCGGCTGCCCGCCGCGGAGATCAAGAAGCGGCTGCCCTCGATGCATCACCAGTTCCTGGAGCTGGCGGATGTGGATATCACCAAAGAGGCCATGGAGGTCGGGCCGACCTGCCACTACGTCATGGGTGGTATCGAGGTCGATCCCGATACCGGTGCGGCCACCGTGCCCGGATTGTTCGCCGCCGGTGAGTGTTCCGGCGGTATGCACGGCTCCAACCGGCTCGGCGGCAACTCGCTCTCGGATCTGCTCGTCTTCGGCCGGCGTGCCGGACTGGGCGCGGCCACCTATGTGGAGCAGCTGCCCGGACGCCCCAAGATCTCCGACACCGATATCGCCGCCGCCGCGAAAGCCGCTGTGGCACCGTTCGATCCGCCCAGCGACGGGCCGGGCGAGAACCCGTACAGCATGCACCTGGATCTGCAGCAGACCATGAACGATCTGGTCGGCATCATCCGCAAGGAGGGTGAGCTGCAGCAGGCCATCGAGAAGCTGTCCGAACTGCGCGACCGCTACGACGGCGTCACCGTCGAGGGGCATCGGCAGTTCAATCCGGGCTGGCATCTGGCCCTGGATCTGCGGAACATGCTGCTCATCAGCGAATGCGTGGCGCAGGCCGCGTTGCAGCGCACCGAATCTCGCGGCGGGCACACCCGCGACGACCATCCGGGGATGGATCCGGCGTGGCGCAACAAACTGCTGGTCTGCCGAATCGATTCGGACGAAATCGGTTTCACGGTGCCGTCGGTACTCGTCACACCGGAGGATCAGGTGCCCATGCGCACCGATCTGCTCCAGTTGTTCGACCTCCACGAACTCGAAAAGTATTACAGCACTGCCGACCTCGCCCCCGTGCGGGACGGCGCCGGAGAGGCGGAATAGCCATGGGTTACGACGCGAAGTTCAAGGTCTGGCGCGGCGATATCGAGGGCGGCGAACTGCAGGACTTCACCGTCCAGGTGAACGAGGGCGAGGTGGTGCTCGATGTCATCCATCGCCTGCAGCAGACCCAGACCCCCGATCTGGCGGTGCGCTGGAACTGCAAGGCGGGCAAGTGCGGATCGTGTTCGGCGGAGGTGAACGGGCGGCCGCGACTGCTGTGCATGACCCGCATGTCCACCTTCACGCCCGAGGACGTCATCACGGTGACGCCGCTGCGCACCTTCCCGGTGATCCGGGACCTGGTCACCGATGTGTCGTTCAATTATCAGAAGGCGCGCGAAATTCCGTCCTTCACCCCGCCGGTGGATCTGAAGCCGGGTGAGTACCGCATGCAGCAGCAGGATGTGGAGCGCTCACAGGAATTCCGCAAGTGCATCGAATGCTTTCTGTGTCAGAACACCTGCCACGTCGTTCGTGATCATGAGGAGAACAAGGAGTCCTTCGCCGGACCGCGCTATCTCATGCGTATCGCGGAGCTCGAAATGCATCCGCTCGATGTCGCGGATCGGCGTGAGCTCGCACAGGAAGAAGCGGGGCTCGGCTTCTGCAATATCACCAAATGCTGTACCGAGGTCTGCCCCGAGCACATCAAGATCACCGACAATGCGCTGATCCCACTCAAGGAGCGGGTGGCGGACCGGAAGTACGATCCGCTGGTCTGGTTGGGCAATAAGCTCTTCCGCCGCTGAAACCCGTCATCCCGGCGTGTCCTTGGCCGGGATCCACCGTTGCAGTGTGGATCCCGGCCAAAAGCGCGCCGGGATGACGAAGGGTTACAGCATGGCGACGACCGCCAGCGCCACGGCGCCTACCAGCAGTCCCACGGCCACCGCCGAAATCAATGCTCCGGTGAGTACGTAAATGCCCATCGCCGATACCGCGAAGAGCATCCCTACGATCAACCGTTCCATCCAGTCATCGGGACCTAATCTGCGGTACCGGGGTCGCGAATTCTTCAGCCCTCGGTCCACGCATTATTGGTTACCCATGCTTAGCCCTGGCAAACATGTTTTCGATGCCGAACGGCCGCTGTTTCGTGATCTTCCTCCGGGGCGGTCGATGAACAGTAGGTTCACCGACCGCTCCGGTGACGAATCAATCGCGCACGATCAATTCCCGGAACGAATCCCATTCCCGCGCCCCGAACACCAGGGCCGGCCCCTCCGGATTCTTACTGTCCCGCACCCCCACCCGCCCATCGGTCAGGAACGCCACCTCGACGCACTCCTTACCGGCGCCGCTGCGACTGCTCTTGAACCAGTGCGCTCCGGCCAACCCGGCCGGCTCCGCCATCCTCATGCTCTGTCCCTTCTTCGCCTGCGCGGAGCCCTCCGTGGTTACGCTCCGCTGCCTCCTACGGGCCTGACCGCCCAGGCGGCGTACTCCTTCGCCACCTGCCGCAGCAGGTCTCTGCTGTCCTGGACCTCCAGCGCGCAGCGTTCCAGGCATTCCTGCGCCCGGCGATAGCGCTGAACATCGCCCTGTCTTTCGAGATACAGATCGCCGGTGAACCCCTCCACATAGACCACCGGGGGTTCGACCGGTTGCCCCTTGCTATCGGTCCCGAACTCGAGAATCACGAACGGACCGGTCGAAAGTCCCAGCGGGACACCGGCTTCAAAGGGCAGGATGCGCAGTGCGACATTGGGTCTGGTGCTCAAATCCGCCAGGTGCCGCACCTGCGCCGCCATCACCTTTGCACCTCCCACGGACCGGCGCAATACCGATTCGTGCAACACCATGGCGACCGTCGCCGGGTGCATACGACGGCTGATCAGCGCTTGCCGCTGCAGGCGCAGCTGAACCCGCCGATTCACCTCCGCCGCAGTGTCTTCCGGATAGCCGAGAGTGTTCAGGGCCCTTGCGTAATCGGCGGTCTGCAGCAGCCCCGGCACCAATTCCGATTGGTAGCAGGACAACCGCTGTGCGGATGCTTCCAGGCCGACATAGACGTCGAAGTTCTCCGGAATGAGATCGCCGTAGGAGTGCCACCAGCTCTTGACCGCGGCCTGCTGCGCCAAACCCTTGAGCCCGTCGGTGATTTCGGCCGGAATGCCGTAGATACGGCACAGCTCATGGATGTCGATGGTGCGAATGCGGTCGGCATTGCCCTTCTCCAGCCGCTGTAGCGTGCTGGCGCCCCACTCCATGAGTTTGGCGGCCTCGGCGATGGTCAATCCCGCCTGTATGCGCCAGTCCCGCAGATAGCGGCCGAGCTGACGGCGGGGCAGGGTCGATGACGCAGGGCTCTCTGACACAGCGCGCTCCGTTCTCGGTCGCGGGCACGAGCGGGCGGTGGCACGACAATGCCGGGCCCCGGCGACGCTCGGTGACCGGGTGATGCCGTGCGATAGTCTTGCGGTACACCGGCTCCCGCCCGGACACACATCTCATCGGCTGGGGGCTTCGTCCACTATGGAGAATCCTCCTCCCCCAAGTGGATTCACTGCTGGGAATTCGCGCAATTTTGCGTTCTCATCTTCGAAAAACGCCCGCCGGACGGCTGCCCATGGTGTGCTGGATATGTGCCCGGGGCGGTGTTGTGAGTCCCCTTTCGTTTCCTGAATGCTCCGGGCACTTCAGGAATTCCATGCGGAACGAGGAGTCATGGCCGAAGTCGTCACCCCCTACCACCGATCTCTTCCGGAGGTCGGATCATGCAACTGACCACCCTCAATATGCCCATTGCCGGATTGCTGGTATGTCGCAGGGATCCAGGCGTCATGAGCGTCGAACAAGCCCATGCCGCAATGCAATTGCACCTGGACTGCACCGTGCAGAGCTGTAAGGTCCGGCGCCGCGCCCGCGCGACGCTGGTGGAGGAGGGACGGTGCGTGCTCGACGAGCGCGCCCTGCCATGACAACAGGCGCCGACCGGTACGAACGCGCGGTGCATCGCGCACTGTGGTGGATGCTCGATCTCCGCCGCACGTTCAGACCCCGACGCAAAAGCAGCTGCCGCACCGCCTTTCGATAGCCGTCGCACCCTCCTACCTCCGGGTGCGACGGCGAACCCCCCGCCGCGTTGCGTCAGCGCGGTTCGGCCCGCCCGTCCGGCAGACGGCGAGCGGGCCGAACCGCATCCCAAACTCCATACCGGACGCCTACCCTGGAATTCATCGCACTGCTGCGGTGAAGGGGGAGGGCGTTTGTTGGCCTTCGGACAGCAGGCACCGGTCTTCCGGGCGGCTCGCCTGGCAGATCTCGATGCCGTTCAGGCTCTGGAAGCGGCCGAGTTCGCACACCTGGCCTATCCGTATTTCATTCTGCGCCAACTGTTCGAGCTGCACGGCCCACACTGGTTGGTCGCCGAGCACGAAGGGCGAGTCTGCGGCTACGTACTCACCGCGCTCGGGCGGGAGAGTGCCGCCTGGTTCATGGGATTCGCGGTCGCCGGATACTGCCGGGGCCGCGGCTACGGGCGCAGCCTGCTGGAAACCGCGCTCGATCAATGCCGGGCACAGCGGGTCGATCAGGTCTTCGTGACGGTGCGGCCGGGTAATCAAGCCGCCTATCACCTGTACAAAGAGGTCGGATTCGTCTGGGCCGAGCACGAGATCGAATATTTCGGTCCGGATGAGCCCCGAGATGTCCTGGTGCACAGGCTTTACCATTGATCATGCTCGAAAAGAGCTCGCCCTCGTCACCGTTCGTCGCCGCCATGAGTACGCGCATCGAACGACATGCCGCCACCTATGCCGAGGATCTCGCGACGTTTCTGGAGCAACCACACTCGTTGCGCCGGCGCGCTACCGAGCAACCGCTGCTGGACAGCTTCACCCGGCATGTGGAGGCGGTGGTCGCGACCTATGATCCGCCCGGTATCCGGCGGGTCGGCGACAGCCTGGTCTTCGCGCACATCTACACCGACGCCCTGCACCAATCCCCCGACGGCACAGTGACATCCGTCCCGGTCACCGTGCTGCTCACCGCCCTGCTCGCGGCCGAGGTCGAGTACCGCGGGCCGCTGCGCCTGAGCCGGACCCAGAAGCGGCAACTCGGCGAGAATTACGAGCGGATCGGACAGCGACTGCTACCCGCCGGACTGCCCGCACACGCCGCACACGCCTTCCGGCGCGCGAGCAGTCTGTTCCATCAGGACGAGGACACCGATGCCGAGGACCGCTGCGGTTTGGCGCTGGCCCGGGCGCGGCGACTGGCGCAGCCGGTGATGTGGCGGCGCATCGGCGGACTGTTCCCGGATCTGGTGTGCGGCTACGGATATCGCCCGTTCCGCATGCTCGGGTGGATCGCGGTGCAACTGGTGGTATTCGTCGCGGCCATTTCGCTGGTATCGGACAACCCGCTGACGGTCACCGTCTACAAGGTGCTCGTCAACTATCTGAATCCCTTGGGCCCGGGCGATTCCGACGGCCTGCGCGCGGGCGGGCGCGCGCTTCTGGTGATCGAGTGCTATCTGGGGACGGTCACCACATCGGTGTTCTTCGCACTGCTGGTGCGGCGCTGGTTCCGGCTCTGAATCCTGTTGCCGCAGCGCCACATACCCACCTCGGGAGTACGGGTCACCACTCCGCGGTGCTGATCTTGGCAGCGCGTAGCGCCTCCAGGGTCGCCACCGCCAGTCGATCGCGCAACTGCCCGATCTGCGCGGTCCACTGCCTGGTGAAACCCGGATCCGATTCCAGTCGAGTCCACAACTCGCGCAACCGCTGCGGGGTATGCGCACCCGGCATCCACAGGTGCACAAGCTGTTCCAGCAGCGGGGTCAGCAGCTCCACCGCATCCTGGTGCGGGCCGAAGCGGCCGGCATCGCCCAGCGCCGCGTCGAGGGTGGTGAGCAGCCAGTCGTGCACGGCCACGTCCTCGCAAAAGCGTTGCACCCCGGCCAGATCCCGGACGGTCGGGACCATGATCCGTACCGAACGGGTCGACTCGTCCTCCAGCCGGAAGGCGAACAGGGTCCGGCCCCGCACCGCGCCGTCCAACCGCGGCGCGACCCGGGCGGCCCAGCGCAATCGAGTCGCGGTGGTGCGCAGGCGCGGTCGTCGATCCAGGCGGGCGTCGGTGCGCACCTGGGTGAGCAGGCGCTCGCTGATGGAGCCCAGATCCAGGGTCGTCGCGCTGGATGCCTCCAGGAAGCCCTCGGTGAGATCCACCGCGGCGGCGGTATCGTCACCGAGCCGGTGGATCAGCTCCACGGTGCCGACCTGGGTGAGATAGTGCGACCACGGCCGCCGATTCGAATCGGCGGCGCGCACCACCCGCACACTCGACGAACTCTGCGCGACCCGGCCACCGACGAGCGTGGCATGCGAGGCGACGGTACCGACCGCCCTGCTGTCCGATCGCGAGACGGTCGCCAACTGACAGTCGACGCCGACCGCCGCACTCGGCGAAATCGCGAGGGCGAGTGGACGTTCGCGCATCAGCACGCGCTGGCCGGGTAGCAGCGCCAGCAGTTCGGCGGCCTCCTGCGGCGGTAGCGCGACCGAAGCGGGCAGCAGGCCGGTGCGCACCTCGCCCAGCAGCACCAGGGGATCGCTCATGGCATATCCGTCGCGAACATCAGGCGTCACCGATGAAGACATGATTGACCCGGTGTGTCACCCGTGCCGGTACGGATACCGGAATCCGTTCCGCCGCACCACGTTCGGCGAGCTTGTCGTAGACCTCCGAGTCGAGTTGCAGATGATCAAGGATCACCCGCACCGCATGCTCGATACCGAGATAGCTGTGCGGCAGCACCGACAGCGTGCGATAGGCCGCGAACGGCGCTGCGGCCGGATTCAGCTGCACCACCGCGGGCATCTTCCACCAGTCCGTGGGCCACTCCATGGTCGGCGACTCCGCGCCCGGCCGCGGATCCTCACTCGGCCGCCGCACATCGATCTCCGGCACTGGTGCGGCTACCACCGCGCCCTCGTGCCGAATCATGCCCAGGCGCAACAACTGCCAGATCGACGCGAGGAACGGGCAGGACCAGCGGGTGCGCTCGATCTGCTCACCACCGACCGACTCGGTCCAACGGTTCCACAACTGCACGTCCAGGAAGATCGAATGATTACGCGCCGCGAACTCCACCGGCGGACGATACGGGGCCACCCGCATGGCCTGTGCCGCATCGTATTCCGAGGAGCGACGGCCATTGCACAGCCAACCGGATTCCGCGGTCGCCGGGCGGCGGCCGGTGGACTGCTGATCCTCTGGCTCGGGAACGATACGCGCGGCCATCATCTCGGCGAGGCGAATCGGATCGCCGATCGACTCGCCGTCTATGAACACCGGCACCTCAGCGCACCCCGCCTCGCGCGCCAGATAGTCGATGCGCACACCGCATTCGTCGGCGGCGTCGAGCAGCTTCCTCAGAATCTCCGCCGGGCTGGTGTCGTGCCGGAAATAGTCGTCGATCAGAAAGCAGGTGCTGACTCGCGCGCCGGGCCCGAACTCGGCCCGGGCCGCCTGCCGGTGCGCCTCCACCAGCGGTGCGACCCGGTGGAACTGCGCCTTGATCCGGTCGATGCCATTGACCAGATCATCCATGTAGAAGTGACCGGCCTCGATCGAGACATGCGAAATCGGCTGTCCGGCAACACGATTGCGTTCGGCGGCTTCACTGTAGTCGATAGAGCTCATTGGCCCTCGAGCCTTTCCCAGACGGCCTGGTTACTGAGCCGGGCGGCGAGATCACGGAAGGCGGAGACGGTCTTCTCATTCGCGATCCGGTCGGCCACATCGACATCCAGGATCACCTGTTCACGCCATTGCAGCATAGGTTCCACCGGCGTGGCGCCCAGCATCCGGGTGGTGCCCAACTCGTAGCGGATCGCGGCGCGGCTCAGCGTAGCGTTCTGCTCCTGCAACCACGCGGCCTGCGCGGGCCGCAAACCGATAGCCTCGTTCAACTCCGGAACCGCGGTGCGCACATAGCGCACCGAATCGATCAGCCGCTCTTCCGAATGTCCGCACGCCACGCCGGTCTTCAACAGTCCGTGCGGACCGTGCACCAGTCCATAGGCCGCCACCAGATGCTGACGGGTCCAGCGATGGAAGACCAACCAGCGCACCGTGGATCGGTCCAGCTGGGGCATGGCGGTGGCATACAACACCAGGGTCAGCGCGATGGAGCGGCCCGCGCTCAAATCGACCAGGGTGACATCGAATTCCTGTTCACAGGTGGCCAGCAGTTCGGTGCAGCGCCGCACCATGGCCGCGTCCACGGAGGCGAATTCCGCGCCACCGGCGTCACCGGGGAACAGCACCAGGCGGCCCGACGGGTGCCGGGAATGCCGCAGCTCCGGGCGGTCGGTCTCCGAGCGCACACTCAAGCGCGCGGCGGAGCCATTGTTGCCGAGCAGATACGAGTGCATGCCGGTGTCGCCCGGAATACCGCGATCGATCCGGCTGATCTCGAAGATCGCGCCGACCGTCGGAGAACCGAAATCGAAATCCAGGTAGGCGACCTTCAAACCGTCCATGCTCAACTGGTACGCCATATTGCAGCTGGTCACCGAGCGGCCGGTGCCGCCCTTATCGGATGCCGAGAATACGAGCACGTCACTGGCTCCTGGTGGCGTCGTGGCGGGCGTAGGCGAGCTCATCCAGTTCCAGCAACGCCTGTGAGGCCAAACTCAGTGCGGTGCCCGGCTGTTCGTCGATGAGCCTGCGGGCGCGTTCCACGCGACGCTGGGCCAAGGCCAGTGCGGTGCGTTTGGCGGAGGTGTCCTGACCGCCCAGGGTCAGCAATTGGCCGTTGAGCAGATGCTCCGCCTCGGTGAGCAGTTCCATCGCGCGCACCACCAGGGCGGGGGAGCGCAGTGGCGGATCGGCGAACATGAGAGCGGCGGCGACCATACATTCGACTACCCGCTCGGTGAGATACCAAGAGGGCTCATGTATTTCGGGACCACCGAAGATGCGGGCCGGATCATCCCATAGGCCGGTGACCCGGCCCTCGCGGAAGGCGCGGCGGTCCAGATGCTCCATGGCCTCCTGCGCCAGTTCGAGCAGTTTATCCCGGGTCTCCATGGTGGCCGAGAGTCGAGCAGCCTGCAGAATGCGCTTCAAAAGCACTGTGGCGTAATCGGATACCGTCCAAAGCAGTAGGGGACCGCCGTCGATATCCTCGCTACCGGTCAGGCGCAGGCGCACGCCCGGGGTATGCATGGCGCGCGCCGGATCATTCTCGGTGAGGCGGCTGACGATCCGACCGCGGCGGGCCAGCTCATCGAAGATCGGTGCGGCCCTGGTGAGGTCGTCGTCATCGGCCTCCCGGTTCAGCAGATCCTGCATGAGTACCGCGGAGACGGTGAGGCTGAAGTAATCCGACTCCTCACCGTCGGAGGTGCGCCACGGAATGTCTTCCAGAGGCCAGCGCCCCGAGCCGAAGCGTGCCACCGCCGACCAGTAGCGCTGCGCCAGATCCCAGCGCAGTTGCAGCGCCTCGGCCAGGCGGCGCTGTTCACCGTCCAGCAGGTCCAATTCGCGGGTGCGGGCCGAGGTGAGGTCATTGATACCGTCCAGGGCCACCACCGTGAAGTGCAGATAGGGGCGGGCAATGGCGTACCCGGATTCGGCGGCGATCGGCAGGTCGACGAATTCGATCGGCGCGGCGTCGCGCACCAGACTCCAGCTCCAGCCGCATTCGAAGAGCAATTCCTCGTCGTACAGGTCGACACCCGGGGTCTGACTCAGCGTGAGGTCGTTGCGCAGTCGGATGCGCACCCGCTCCAGGCGGCGGGCGACCGCTTTGACCACCGTCTCATCCGATGCTCCGGTCTGATTCAGCATGGAAAGCATGGCCTGGCCCTCGCTGGACTCCTTGGTCACCGTATTGACCACGAAGCTGCGCACCAAGCCGACCATGCAGGCGGTCAGGCGGGTATTGACGCGGGCATCCAGAACATCGATGCTGGCGGCGAGTTCCCTTGCGTCCCTACGTGTCTGGGTGAGCAGGAAGCCCTGGAAGCCGCGTAGGAATTTGAGTGCGGCCAGACACAGGGTCAGGGACATGGAGTACGAGTCGACGACATCGAGTCGGCTCTGCTCGGCGGTCGGCTGACCGACATCGGCAGCCAGGTAGCTGCCCGCGTCGAAGACCGGCAGATCCTTCTTCGTGCCGGACTCCTCGACGACGGTGGTGTAACGATCGATGTAGTCCTCGAGCACCCGCACCAGGGTCGTGCCGATGCGCGCGCTATTGCCCATGGGGGAGAGCACGGCTCGGACGTCATCGGCAATATCGTCCGGTTTGTCCAGGCCGAAGCCGTCGATCTCCGTCGCCGGATACAACAGGCACAGCAGCTGTTCGGCATCGCTGATCGAGTTGGAGCCGTCCCGGCCACCCCACTCCCAGACGCCGTCGCGGTAGCAGGCGGTCAACAGCGACCGCCACACACCGAGAATCTGCTGTCGTGGCTGAATTCTCATCGACGCCGTCCCCTGCCGTATCGTGGCCGCCTCGCCGGTCGCAAAAACTATCATGCGCCAGGCCGGGGCACCGGGTGAAACGTCGGCCGAAAAAGCGGTAGCGTCGGCGATCATGGACCGGACGGTTCGGCGTATTGCCACCAGTTATGCCCTGCTGTTGCCGAGTCTGATCGGGGTCGGCTGTTTCCTGCTACTGCCGATCGCGGTGGTGTTGTGGTTGAGCCTGCACAGTTGGAATCTGCTGGGGCCCATGAAGTTCACGGGGCTCGATAATTGGCGGGCTGTGTTGGGGGACCGGCAATTCGGGCATTCGCTGGTGGTCACGGTGGTGTTGACCGCGATGGTGGTGCCGGTGCAGACGGCGCTCGGGTTCGGGGTGGCGGCGCTGTTGGCGGGGCGGGGGCGCGGGGGAACAGTGCTGCGGGTGGTTTACGCGCTGCCGTGGATGTGTGCGCCGGTGGCGGTGGGGGTGGTGTGGCAGTGGATCTTCGCGCCTACCGGAGGGGCTCTGAGTGCGCTCTTGGGGCGGCGGATCGAATGGTTGAGTTCGCCGGTATTGGCGCTGCCCGGTGTCGCGGCGGTGCTCATCTGGATGAATGTCGGCTATGTGGCTTTGTTCTTTGTTGCCGGGATACGGGCTATTCCAGGGGAAGTACTCGATGCCGGGGCCTTGGACGGGGCCACGGGATGGCGGCGTACCCGCTGGCTGCTGCTGCCGCTGCTGCGGCCGACGATGTTCTTCGTACTCGCCACCGGGGTGTTGACCGCGTTCCAGACCTTCGACACGGTGTACGCGCTCACCCGCGGCGGACCCGACCATCACACGGATGTGGTTGCCATGCGGCTGTATTCGGAGGCGTTCGATGCCGCGCGGCCGGGGCGGGCGGCGGTCATGGCGGTGGTGGTGTTCGCGGTGATGTTCGTGATCACGTTCGCGCAGCATCGGTACTTCCGGGATCGGACCAGCTATGAGTACTGAACTGCGCGGGGGCGCGGTGCGTTCGGGGATCGCGTATCTGGTGTTGATCGCGGGGGCGCTGCTCACCGTCGCACCGCTGGTATCGAGTGCGGCGACGGCGGTCAAGACCCCGGGGCAGTTCGCGAACGAATCCGCGCTGACACCACCGCATCCGGTGACGCTCGGCAATTTCCGGACCGTGCTCGATCAGGGGCTCGGGCGGGCCGTCGCCGTCACCGCGCTGATGACGGTGTGTATTACCTGTGGACAACTGCTGATCTCGATACTCGCGGCATATGCGTTCGCGCGCACCAGCTTTCCCGGGCGCGAGACGCTGTTCTGGGTGTATCTGGGGACCATGATGGTGCCCAGCGCCGTCACCCTCATTCCGCTGTATCTGATGTTCGCGAAGCTCGGCTGGCTGAATACCTTCTGGGCGCTGGCGCTGCCCTTCCTCTTCGGGTCGCCATACGCCATATTCCTGCTGCGACAGTACTTTCGAGCCATACCGGGTGAGCTCATCGACGCGGCACGGATGGACGGGGCGAATACGCTCGACATCCTGGTGCATGTGGTGGTGCCGATGAGCCGCCCGATCCTGGCCACGCTGACCGTCATCACCGTCGTATCGCAATGGAACAGCTTCATGTGGCCACTCGTCGCGGCCAGCGGAGCCAAGTGGCAGGTGCTCACCGTGGCCACCGCGAATATGCAGACGCGATACAACTCGCAGTGGCCGCTCATCATGGCCACGACCACGCTCGCCATCGCACCGCTGGTGGTGTTGTTCGTGGTGTCACAGCGGCAGGTGCTGCGGTCCATCGCCTGGACAGGGCTCAAATGAGGGTGAAGGATTCGACCCGGGTGGTGCTCGGGATCGCACTCGCGGTTGTGCTGCTCATCGGCGCGGCGCTGTGGCTGGGGCGGGACGGGGTCGGGTCCGGGCGCACGATGGTGCGATTGCGGATCTGGGATCAGAGTTTCGTATCGGCCTATCGGGCTTCGCTCGACGAGTTCGAGCGGGCCAATCCGGATATCGAGGTGCGAATAACGCTGGTGCCGTGGGCCTCCTACGCGCGCAAGCTACGGCTGGACGTGGCGGGCGGGATTGCCGACGATCTGTTCTGGACCAGCCTGTACGAGGATTACGCCGATAGCGGGAAGCTGGTCGATATCGGGCAGGCGCTGGGGCCGGAGGCGGCCGCCGGATGGGATCCGTTCGCGGTCGCGCAGTTCACTCGCGGGGGAACGCTTTGGGCGGTACCGCAATTCGTGGATGGCGGCAGTGCGATCTTCTACAACCGGGACCTGCTCGAACGCGCCGGAGTCGACCCGGGCGAGCTGACGGGCGCGCGCTGGAGCGCTGACCCCGCCGCCGATACCTTCCGGCCGATCCTGCGCCGACTGCATGCCACAGCGCCTTGGCCGTACAACGCGGCCAAGGACTTCCAGTCCATCCAACTGCCCTATCTGGGATCGGCGGGAGCCGTCCTCCAGCGCGATGAGCGCTTCGCGTTCGCGAATCCGCAGGGGGACATCGCCTTCGAATACCTGGTGCGATTGATCGCCGACGGATTGTCGCCATCGGCGGCGGATACCAACAACAGCGGCGACTTCGCCGAAAATGCCTTCCTGCAGGGGAAAATGGCGCTGTTCCAGTCCGGGAGCTTCAATCTCGCGACCGTCGCGCAGAACGCCGGATTCCGGTGGGGCCTCGCGCTCATACCGCAGGGGCCGAAAGGCCGTATCAGCGCGAATAATTCGATCGCGGTGGCGGGCAATGCGGCATCCCCGCATCCGGAGGCGACCCGACGGGTACTGGCCTGGCTGGGCAGTGCGGCGGGCAATCGCTACCTCGGTGTCGACGGAGCCACCATTCCCGCCGTCGTCGCGGAACAGCAGGTGTACCGGGACTATTGGGCCCGGCACGGCGTGGATGTGACGCCATTCTTCGAGGTGCTGCGGGACGGCTGGATCTCCGGCGGCGGCGGACCCGGATTCCCGGCGGCGCTCGAGGCGATGGATCCGATACTCGCCGAAATGTTCCTGGGCCGACTGCCCGTCGCCAGTGCGCTGCAGCGAGCACAGGACGCGGGTGATCGCGCTCTCGACCGGTAGATCAGATACGGCTGTGATCGGTGTACGGCGTGCGCGGTCCGAACTTCGGCTTATACGCGAACCCGGCCAGGCCGAGCAGCCGCACCGCCCGATATCGGTGCGGGCGAAGGGGTTCCAGATACTCGACCATCTCGGCATCGTCGATGGGCCTGCCCAGCAGCGTCCAGCCGACCGTGGCGGCGAGGTGAAAATCACCGACCGACAGGGCATCCGGATCACCGAAGGCGCGCTGGGCGATCTCCGCCGCCGTCCACACCCCGATTCCGGGCACGGTGCGCAGTCGATGCGCGGCCTCGGCATGGGACAGCGTCGCCGCCTCCTCCAGCTTCGAAGCGATACGCGCGGCCAGCACAATGGTTTTCGACCGCTGCGGACCCACATTCGCGCGGTGATACACCCACGATGGAATATGCCGCCACGTCTCCGCGTCCGGCATCACCCGCAAACCCTCCGGCGCGGGACCCGGTGCGGGAGTTCCGTACCGCCACACCAGCTTCCGCCACGAATCTTGCGCGGTCCTGGTGTGCACCTGCTGCTCCAGCACCACCGGCACCAGCGCCTCGAATACCAACCCGGTGCGCAACATCCGCAATCCGGGATTGAGCCGATGCGCCTCGACCACCTTCGGGTGCTCCGGAGCGAAGTCGCTCAGATCCTCATCCAGGCACAGCATCGCCGGAAGCTCCTCGAGGAATTCCTCCGAGCCCGGCCCCCAAGCCTGAGCGTCGACCGCACACCGGTCGGCCTGCCGCAGCCGGAAGGTCACCACGCCCGAACTCATCCGCGAGGCGTGCCAATGCGCACCGTCCGGCGTGGTCCGATGACAGGGATCGCCGCCGCCGTGCCGCAGCGGCGATACGGTCGCGGCGAGATCAATGGGACGCTCCGACCGCACCGTACGCGCGAGCGCACTGACGGTCGGAGAAGAGGTCACCGGAACATTCTGCGCGACACCCGGGAAACACCGCGGCCAACCCCCGCCGACAGTGACCGGTGGCACCCTGCGAACGATAGCCACGACCCGATCCGCGCCTCAACATCGCCACACTGCCCACCCTGTCATCCCGGCGCCCGCTCACCCCGTCATCCCGGCAGGATCTCGGCCGGGATCCACCCCCGTACCGAAGCCCGCGGTTCGAGCAGGAATTGCGACAAATGCATTGCCGACCGGCCAGCCAGCTGGTCGGCCTGCGTGCGGCAGGAGAAGCCGTCCGCGAGCAGGACCGCGTCCGGCGGAGCAGCTCGTAGCGCGGGCAAGAGACCGTTCTCGGCCACTGCCACCGAGACGTCGTAGTGCCCGCGTTGCATTCCGAAGTTTCCGGCGAGACCGCAGCACCCGGCGATCTCGCGGACGGTCGCGCCGGTGCGCTCCAGAATTCGACGATCCGCCGCGAAGCCCGATACCGCGTGCTCGTGGCAGTGCGGCTGGACCACGACCACTTGCCCGGCGCGATCCGGTGGCATCCAGTCCGGCAATGACTCGAGGAACTCCGCCAGGGTGCGCACGGCCGCCGCGACCGCGTGCGCACGCGGGTCATCCGGCAGCAGGCGGGGTAGGTCCTCGCGCAGTGCGGCGGAGCAGGATGGCTCCAGGCCGACCACCACACCGCCCGCGCGAACGTGCGCATCCAGCACATCCACCGTGGCGCGCAGCCGCTTTCGCGCCCCATCCAGCTGGCCCGTGCTGATCCAGGTCAATCCACAGCACACGCGCCGCTCGGGCACTGTCACGTCGTATCCGAGCGATTCGAGTAATCTCACTGTGGCCCAGGCGATCTCCGGGTCGAAGGCATCGGTGAAAGTGTCGATCCACAGCAGTACACTCGGGTTCGCATCACGGCCGGTACCCGCTCGATTCACTTCGCCCCCCGCAGTGGGAGCTCCTGCGACCACCCCGGTATCGCCCGGCACAGCGGCCGCATCGCGTGTCCGAGCGGCCGAATCGCCTACCTCGGCGGGTGCATCACGTGCCTCGACGAGAGCATCGCGCGTGGTGGCTATCGACTCTCCGTGGGCAATGCGAGTATCCCACCGGGTGCGGCGAAAACTCGCCGTCGCCAGTGCCGGAATCGGGCGGCGAGGGTCGATTCCCGCCGCGCGCAGCGCGATTCGACGCAGCGGCGCGATATTCGCCAGGGCATTCGCCGTGCGGGGGAACTTGGTTGCGACGGCCAGCCAGCGGGGGAGACGGCCGAGTGCGTAGTGGTCCAGAGGACGGAGGCGGCCTCGGTAGCGACGGTGCAGGGTTTCGGATTTGTAGGTGGCCATATCCACTCCGGCAGGGCAGTCGGAGTGACATGCCTTGCAGGACAGGCAGAGATCGAGGGATTCGGCCACCGCGTCGGAGCGCCAGTCGAGGGCGCCGCAGACCACCTCCTGCAGGACCCGGGCGCGGGCGCGAGTGCTGTCCTTCTCATCGGAGGTGGCCAGGTAGGACGGGCACATGAAACCACCCGCGGCGCGGGTGTCGGCCCGGCATTTGCCCACGCCTACACAGCGGTGGACGGCCGTCGCCAAATCGCCGTCAGCGGGGAAGGCGAAACCGCCCGCAGCGGGGGTCGGACTCAGGCCGACCAGGCGCAGGTCCGTGTCAATGGCGTTGGGGCGCACCAGGACACCGGGGTTGAGGATGTCATCCGGATCGAAGAGGGATTTGAATCCGGCGAAGGCCGCCAGGGCGGCGGGGGAGTACATGTGGCGCAGCAGCTCCGAGCGCGCACGGCCGTCGCCGTGCTCACCGGAGAGGGAACCGCCGAAGGTCACCACCTGGCGGGCGGCGTCCTCCAGGAAGGCCCGGAAGCGCTGTGGTGCATCGGCTATCGGTAGATCGAGGCGGACGTGGATACAGCCGTCGCCGATATGGCCGTAGAGCAGGCCGTCGACGCGATGCTCGCGCATGAGCGCTTCGAATTCGCGCAGGTAGTCGCCGAGGCGCTCGGGTGGGACCGCCGCGTCCTCCCACCCCGGCCACGCCGGATTGCCGTCCGGTGTGCGGCCCGATAGGCCCGCACCGTCGGCGCGAATTGCCCATAGCGCCTTGGCTTCCCGCGAATCCAGCACCAGCCGCGAATCCACCGCGTGCGCGGTGCGGCACAGCAGTTCGGCGGTCTCGCGCGCCTGCTCGACCGTCTCGCCCTCGATCTCGACGAACAGCCAGGCACCGCCGCGCGGCAGGGTCGGCACCGCGCCGCCGCGATGCCTGCGCACCACATCGACCAGCCGGGCATCCATACCTTCGACGGCGACCGGGCGCACCGTCATGACAGCCGCGACATCGTCCGCGGCTGTCGGCATATCGGGGTATCCGAGCACCACCAGTACCGTCGCCGCTGGAATGGACACCAGATCGACCGTCGCCTCGAGCAGTAGTCCACAGGTGCCCTCGGTACCGACGAACGCCTTGGCCACCGATGAACCGCGTTCCGGCAGTAGGTGTTCCAGCGCGTATCCCGATGCCTGCCGCTCGAATCGACCCGATTCGGTACGGAGTACAGCCAGATTCGCACGGGTGAATTCGGTCAACCCCGGCACCGCCGACAGTTCGGTGCCGAGCCGCCGCTCCACCCCTGACCCATCCAAAATTCGCAGTTCACGAACGGTATCCGAGGTACGACCCCATGCCACCGCATGCGGCCCGCACGCGTTGTTCCCGATCATCCCGCCGAGCGTGCACCGATTCTGTGTCGAAGGGTCCGGCCCGAATCGCAGCCCGTGCGCCGCGACCGCCCCCTGCAAGGTCCCCAGCACCACTCCGGGCTGCAGCCGCGCCCGGCGCTGCTCGGTATCCACCTCGAGAATCGCGTTCATATGGCGGCTGAAGTCCAATACGATGCCCGTGCCGATGGCATTGCCCGCCACCGAAGTCCCAGCGCCCCGGGCGGTCACCCCGATCCCCTCCGCCCGCGCGAAGCCGAGCACCTCGCGCACATCCCCGTCGGTGCGCGGAAACACCACGGCCGTCGGCAGCACCCGATAGTTGGAGGCATCGGAGGAGTATTCGGCCCGCCGCCGCTCGGACGCATCGATCTCCCCGTCGATCCGCCCGCGCAACCCTCGCACCACCATCTCGCTCACCCCGCCAGCCTAGGAGGCGCCCACCCGACACAACGCGAACGTGGGGAGTCGCGGTTCGCCAGGAGCGAACTCGGGGCGGGTATGGCTTGTCCTGAACCTTTGTTGAGGTCTTAGTGTCGGTGGTCTGGGGTTCGATGTACTCCAGAGCGGTGAGGAGCCCGGGATGAGTATGGAATCGGTGGCGTGGAATCAGCTGTATCGACAGATGAACGCGCCCACGGAGCAGCGTCCGCTGCGGCTGGCGACGGCGCGGCGGATTCTGGCGTTCGCGCATGCGCATCATCGGCGGCTGATCGCCTTCCTGGTGTTCAGCATCGTGTCGGCGCTGCTGGCGGTGGCGACACCGGTGCTCGCCGGGCGGGTCGTGGACGCGATCGTCAGTGGGTCCGCGCCGCGCACGGTGGTGGTACTGGCGGCGATCATCGCGGTGGTAGCCATTCTGGACGCGGGGCTGGGGCTGGTGATCCGCCTGCTCTCCGCGCGCATCGGCGAGGGTTTGATCTTCGATCTGCGCACCGCGGTCTTCGATCATGTGCAGAAGATGCCGATCGCCTTCTTCACGCGCACCCGGACCGGCGCACTGGTGAGCCGGTTGAACAATGACGTCATCGGGGCGCAGCGGGCCTTCAGTTCGACGCTGTCGGGAGTCGTCACCAATGTGGTGACCCTGGCCCTCACCCTCGCGGTCATGATGCGGCTGTCCTGGCAGATCACCCTGCTCGCGCTGGTGCTGCTCCCGGTCTTCGTCCTGCCCGCACGGCGGATGGGGGAGAAGCTGGCCAAGATTCAGCGCGAGGCCGCCGGGCTGAACGCCTCCATGAGTACGCAGATGACCGAGCGGTTCTCCGCACCGGGCGCGACGCTGGTGAAGCTGTTCGGGCGACCGCAGCAGGAGTCCTCGGAGTTCGGCGTGCGGGCCGGGCGGGTGCGCGATATCGGCGTGCGCACCGCCATGCTGCAGACCGTCTTCGTCACCGCGCTCACCCTGGTCTCGGCGCTCGCGCTGGCGCTGGTCTACGGGCTCGGCGGGTACTTCGCACTGCAGGGCAAGCTGGAACCCGGTGCGGTGGTGGCGCTTTCGCTGCTGCTCACCCGGCTCTACGCACCGCTCACCGCACTGGCCAGTGCCCGCGTGGACATCATGTCCGCACTGGTCAGCTTCGAGCGGGTCTTCGAGATCCTGGATCTGAAGCCGCTCATCGAGGACGCGCCCGATGCCCGCGCGGTGCCGGAGGGCCCCATCGCCGTCGAGTTGGAGAGCGTCAACTTCGGCTACCCGTCCGCCGACAAGGTCTCGCTCGCCTCGCTCGAGGATGTGGCGACCCTGGACACCCGCGGCGGCGAGGAGGTACTGCACGAGGTGAGCCTGCGCGCCGAACCCGGGCAGATGGTGGCCCTGGTCGGCTCCTCCGGCGCGGGCAAATCCACTATCGCGCAATTGGTTTCGCGACTGTACGACGTGGACTCCGGATCGGTGCGGCTCGGCGGCGCCGATGTGCGCGAGCTGACCAGCCGATCCATTCAGGACACCGTCGGCCTGGTCACCCAGGACGGGCATCTGTTCCACGACACCATTCGCGGGAATCTGCTGCTGGCCCGGCCCGAGGCCACCGAGGAGGAGCTGTGGAATGCCCTGGAACGGGCGCGACTGGGTGAGCTCATCACCGCACTACCCGATGGTCTGGATACCGTGGTCGGTGAACGCGGCTACCGGCTCTCCGGTGGTGAGCGCCAGCGCCTCACCATTGCCCGACTGCTGCTCAAGCAGCCGCGCGTGGTGATCCTGGACGAGGCCACCGCCGCACTGGACTCCACCTCCGAGGCGGCGGTGCAGGAGGCCCTGGCCGAGGCGCTCGACGGGCGTACCGCGCTCGTCATCGCGCATCGACTCTCCACCATTCGCAATGCCGATCAGATCCTGGTGCTCGAACACGGGCGCATTGTCGAGCGCGGCAGCCATAACGAACTGCTGGCGCAGGGCGGTCGCTACACCGAGCTCTATCGCACCCAATTCGCCGACTCCAGCGAGCCCGCCGCCGCCTGAGATCCCGGCCCAACTCTTTGCCGAACCGGCAAATAAAGTTGGCAATCGGGGAAATCTCGATAGGTTCATAGGAATGGGAGCACACACGCACGGGCACTCGCATTCGCACGGAACCACCGCACACCAGGGTGATCACGCACCGGGAAATGGGCACGGACGCGGCCACTCCCACGGACATGATCACACCCATGACGGGATCGACTGGGCGACCCAGATCGACCACCTGCGCCGGGAAGACGCCCTGGCCACAGCGGCCCAGACCCAGATCGCCCGGCGACTGATCGGACTGCTCGCCAACTCCGGCGAGCGGCCGGTGGTCGTGGATATCGGCGCGGGAGCCGGCGGGCAGAGCGCGGCCTTCGCGGTCGAGCTCGCGGCGCGCGGCGGCGGCCGGTTGATCATCGCCGACGCGGTGACCGAACTGCTGGACGCGGCCCGTGCCACCACCGAGGCCGCACTCGCCGGTGACGATCGGGTGAGTATCGAGACCGTGCTGGTGGATGCCGCCGCGGACAGTGTGCTCGACACCGTCGCACAGGCCGATCTGGTGTGGGCCTCGCGCATGGTGCATCACCTGCCCGATCAGCAGGCCGGTACCGATCGACTCGCCAAACTGGTGCGCACCGGCGGCTGGCTGGCATTGGCCGAAGGCGGGCTGCCACTGCGTTGTCTGCCTTGGGATCTCGGTGTCGGCACCCCCGGACTGCAGGATCGACTGCTCGCGGTGCGCGACGAATTCTTCGGCCGGATGCGCGCCGAGATCACCGGCACCGTGCCCATGCCGTACGGCTGGAATATCGCGCTCACCCGGGCCGGGCTGGCCGAGGTCGCCTCGTTCAGCGTCCTCACCGATCAGCCCACCGCCACACCCGAGGTGCGCGAGAGCGTCACCAGCTGGCTCGACGGATTGCGAAACCGTATGAGCGACAATGTCACCGACGATGACCGTAAGGCCCTGGACCTGCTGCTGGATCCCAGCGCCGACACCTACATCGGCGCGCGTGAGGATATTTTCCTGTTGGGCGCCACCACCATTCATCTCGGCCGCCGCTGATCCATAGCGAATCGGTGCTACGACATTTGCAAGATCAAGTGAGAATGCAGTGTCGATGGTATCTGCGCGACATCCTCCTGTGACCGTTCCGTTAGAGTACGGCCGGTCTCAAATGCCCTGCTATACGGAATAATTCGGATTCCCTGGCACAGCAGTCGGACGCTTGTTTCACATGCCGGGGGAGGAGTTTCGGTGAGCCGTACCACGGAGCAGCGGCGGGTGCCCGCCTTCGGTTTCGACGATTTGCAGCGCTTCGCTGCCGCGCGCAAAAATGCCGCGCGGCAGCGAACGCCCAGCCCCGCGGCACCGCCGCTGGAGCTGCGCGTAACCAGTGAATCCAGACGCACCGACGAACAGTGGACGGTGCCGGAAAAGCTGGTGGCCGAATGCACTTCGGGCAAGGTGGTCATCGACTTCACCCAGGCCTACTGCTCCCGGCGCGCCATCGATATGCGGATCAACGCGGGCTCCGGCACGATTGTGGTGATCGTGCCGCGCGGCTGGCGCGTCGATCTCGATGCCGTCGAATTCGGGCCCGGCGGACATATCTCCAATCGTGTCACCCTGCCGCGTTTTCCGGGCGCACCGCTGATCCATATCGAGGGTCGGGTGGAGTCCGGGGCGCTCAAAGCCCGCTACGCATTCCGTTCCCCGGTGGCCTGGCTGCGCCGTTCCCGCTGAAAACAGTGCGCATGGGGTAAGAACTACAGGGGTGACGCGCTGGCTGCTGCACGTCGACCTCGACCAATTCCAGGCCGCGGTCGAATTCCGGCGGCATCCCGAACTGCGGGGGCTGCCGGTCATCGTGGGCGGGAATGGGGATCCCACGGAGCCGCGAAAGGTGGTCTCCTGCGCCTCCTATCCCGCGCGAGCATATGGCGTGCGGGCCGGAATGCCACTGCGGTCGGCATTGAAAGCCTGTCCGGACGGGGTGTTCCTGGCACAGGATCCGCACACCTACGCGCAGGCGTCCGAGGAGATCATGGCGCTGCTGCGCACCTTTTCGGGACGGGTGGAGGTGCTCGGGTTCGATGAGGCGTTTCTTGCCGTCGATACCGATGATCCGGAGCACATCGCGCGCGATATCCGTTCTGCCATAGTGGAATTGGACCTCACCTGCGCGGTAGGTATCGGAGACAACAAACTTCGCGCCAAACTCGCCACCGGATTCGCCAAAGCCATTGGTAAGAGCGGTGATTCGGAGGTCATACCGGAGGGCGGAGCCGGCGTATTCCGGCTCACCGCGGCGAATTGGACCGAGCTCATGGCGCATCGGCCCACGACGGCGCTGTGGGGAATCGGGGCGCGTATCGCGAAACGTATGAGCGCCATGGGAATCGAGACCGTGGCTGATCTCGCCGCCGCGGATCGCGAACTGCTCGCCGCGGAGTTCGGCCCGAATACCGGGCCGTATCTCTGGGTGCTCGGGCACGGCGCCGGGGATACCGATATCGCCGAACCGCGCGAACCGGTCGGGCACTCCCGCTCGGAGACCTTCCCTGCCGACCTCACCGAACTCGCGGAGTTCGACGCCGCGATAACCAGACTCGCCACCCAGGTCGCCGAGGAGACCTTCGCCGATGGGCGCAGCATCGGCCGCGTCGGGGTCACCGTACGCACCAAAACCTTCTTCACCCGCACCAAACAGCGCAAACTGCCCCGATCCAGCACCGATGTGGACGAGGTCGTCGAGACCGCGCTGCGGGTACTGCACGCGTTCGAATTGGACCGCCCCATTCGCCTGCTCGGCGTACGCGTCGAATTCGGAGCGTGACCGCACGCCGACCGGGCACACAGCGTTTGTCATGCTGGGAACAGGCATACCGACGGAAGGCAGCACCGGACAATGACCAACTACCAGAACATCAGCTTCGTCACGGACGGACCCATCGCCCGCATCACGCTGAACCGGCCCGGCGCCGCCAACGGTCTCGATCAGGCGCTCGCCGAGGAACTGGTAGCGGCCGCCACGTACTGCTCCGAGGATCCGGCCATCAAGGTGGTGGTGCTCACCGGAGCCGGGAAATTCTTCTCCGCCGGCGGCGATCTGCGCGCCATGGCCGAGAGCGCGGACACCGGCGAATTCATCGCCAAGCTGGCCGACACGCTGCACCAGGCGGTTTCGACGCTGGCGCGGATGGACGCGCTGCTGATCACCGCGGTCAACGGGACCGCCGCCGGGGCGGGTATGAGCCTGGCGGTCGCCGGTGATCTGGTTATCGCGGGCGAATCCGCCTCCTTCACCATGGCGTACACCAAGGTCGGGCTCAGCCCCGATGGTGGCGCGTCCTACTACCTGCCGCGGCTGATCGGCGTGCGCCGCGCCCAGGATCTGATGCTCACGAATCGGGTGCTGAAGGCCGCCGAAGCCCTCGACTGGGGGCTGCTGCACCGGGTGGTGCCGGATGCCGAACTCGCCGAGACCGTCGAACAGCTGGCGCAGCAGTTCGCGCAGGGGCCCAAGGGCTCCAACGCGAATGTGAAGAAGCTGCTGCTGGTCTCGTCCCAGCACACCCTCGAGGAGCAGCTGGCCACCGAGGCCGCGTTCATCACGCACTGCGCGGAATCCGCGGACGGGGCCGAGGGGATCACCGCGTTCCTCGGCAAGCGCGCACCCAAGTTCGCCTGAGGCGCGCCGCCGGGGAACGCGGGAGCCGGTCAGCTCTTCAGGAACTCCAGGATTTCCGTGTTCACCTCGGCGGCATGGGTGATGTACAGCCCGTGCCCGGCATCCCAGTACTCCTTCAATACCGCGTGCGGCGCGAGCCGCACGGCCTGACGGCTGCTGATCTCGATCGGAATCGACTGATCGACCAGGCCGTGCAGCAGCAGGAACGGGACGGTTACCGCGGCCACGTCCGGACGGTGGTCGGAGTGGAACAGGTCCCGCTGCACCGCGATCGTCGCGTACGGCGACGCCGACAGGCAGCGCTGAATCTCCGTATCGATGACCGCCTGCGAGATGCCCCGGCGCAGATGTGTCGCGAAGTAGCCCTGGGCGCGCTCGGCGAACCACTGCGGACGATCCGACTTCAACTGCGCCGCAGAGGCTTCGAAGGCTTCCTTGGGCGCGCCGATCGGATTGTCCTCGGTCCGCAACATGAACGGAATGGCCGGGGCCAGCAGTGCGATCCGATTCACTCGCTCCTGACCGTGCCGGGCCAGATAGCGCACCACCTCCGCACCGCCCGCCGAATGCGCCACCATGGTGAAGTCGTTCAGATCCAGGTGCTCGATCAGGGCGGCGATATCGTCGGCGCGGGTGTTCACGTCGTACCCGATGGCCGGGCGATCCGAACGACCGTGGCCGCGCCGATCCAGCAGAATGCAGCGGTAGCCACGCTCCACGAAGTAGTGCAGCTGGTATTCCCACATATCCGCGTGCAGCGACCAGCCCGCGATGAACACCAGCGGGGCGCCGGTTCCGTACTCTTCGTAGGCGAGGGTGGTGCCGTCGGCGGTCTGGAAGTAAGGCATATCGGCTGCGCTCCTTTGTCTTTCGCTGTGCTGAGGACAACGATGCCGTGCCGCGGGAACGAAAGCGATTACGCGCGAGGTAAAGTCACCGATTCCATCGGGAACCTGCCCTGACCAGCGTCGGAGTCCTATGCTCAGGGCATGGAGTTCCAGGCGATGGTGGCACGCAAGACGGACAGCGGGATCGCACTCCGGCGCGAGACGGTCGGTGACGACTTCCTCGGCGCGGGCGATGTGACGATCAAGGTGCACTTCACGAGCGCCAACTACAAGGACGGACTCGCCATCACTCCGGGTGGCGGTGTGGTGCGCGACTATCCGATCATCCCGGGTATCGATATCACCGGCGAGGTATTCGCCTCGGAGAGTGCGGATTTCGCGCCCGGCGAGCTCGTCGTCGCGCACGGCTACGATATCGGCGTCGCCCACAATGGCGGCTTCGCCGAGTACGCCCGGGTCCCCGCCGACTGGGTCGTGAAACTCGACGGCCTCACCCCGCGCGAGGCGGCCGCCCTGGGCACCGCCGGATTCACCGCCGCCATGAGCGTGCAGGCCCTGCTGGACAATCGCATCACCCCCGACTCCGGTCCGGTGTTGGTCTCCGGCGCTACCGGCGGCGTCGGCAGTGTCGCCGTCGATATCCTGGCCGGCTTGGGTTTCGAGGTGATCGCCTCCACCGGAAAGCTCGGCGCCACCGAACTTCTCACCGCGCTCGGCGCGTCGAGCGTCATCGGCCGACTGCCCGGCGAGGGCGAGAAACTCCGCCCTCTCGGCAAGGCGCAATGGGCCGCGGCGGTCGACAGTGTCGGCGGCGCCTCCCTGGCCCACATCCTGTCCACCATCAAATACGGTGGCGCCGTGGCGGTTTCCGGCCTCACCGGCGGCACCGACCTACCCACCACCGTCATGCCGTTCATCCTGCGCGGCGTCTCCCTGCTCGGCATCGACTCCGCGCACTTCCCCATCGAGGCCCGCCGCGAACTGTGGGCACGCCTCGCCAAAGACCTGAAACCCCGGCACCTGTCCCTGCTGGAGAACTACGCCCCGATCACCGAGGCCGAAGCGGTACTGCACTCCATCCTGGAGGGCACCCACTCCGGCCGCACCGTGCTCGCCGTGGCCGGGGAGTTCTAGCCGATCGTCGCGCGCACGAGGTTGTGGTCGGACACCCCGGCCACATCCTCGACCGCTGTGTCTCGTGCGGTGATTCCGCGCGTCACAACATGGTCGATGAACTGGGACTTCTCCGCGTCGGAGCCGCGCGGGCGAGTCGCGATGGCATCCACCGGCAATTCGGCGACGGTGTAGTGCGTGCCCAGTGCCGCGACGACTTCGGCGGCGGGCGCGTTGAAGTCGCCGAGCAGCACCACCGGTCCGCCCGCAGTGAGTTCCGCCAGCCGGGCGAACTGCCCGCCGCGCCGATCGTCGCCGGTCACGTGCGTGGCGACTATGAGCACACCGTCCACCAGCACGGCGAGATAGCCCTTCCCGGGATCGCTCGCGAACGCCCCGGCGGCGAAATTCCGCCCGGCCCCAGCCACGATCAGAACGAGATGTTCGGTCCGGTCCTGGAGCATCGAGGCGACCCGTCGCGGCCGTGGCACCCGCGGATACCGCAGCACATGAAACTCCCTACCGGGCAACGCTTCCCGTAGGCTCGCCAATTGATCACCGCTGACCTCCTGCAATGCGATGACCTGCTCGGATCTCCCTGCCACCACCGAGGTGACCCCTTCGATCCGCACCTTGTCCTCCGGCCAGCGCCCAGCGAACGAGCTGTCCCAGTTGTCGGCATGCACCCGATGCAGGACATTCCAAGTGGCAACAGTGATCACGCGGCACACGTTACGAGACAGGAACGAACCGCGCGGGTTTCAGAGGTTTCATGTGAAACACGCGCATCTGGGTAGTTGACACGAAGGAGCCGTGCGTGTGGGACGCACGCACGGCTCCTCATGGGGAGCGCCTGCTGGCTAGGCGGTGGCGCTCAGGGGGCGGCCGTCGAGGGCCGGTTCGATGACCGGTTCGATGGCGTAGGCGAGGATCTCCGCCACGTCGGCGACGGGGCGGACATCCAGGGCGGCGAGGACTTCGGCGGGGACTTCGTCGAGGTCCGGTTCATTGCGGGCGGGGATGAAGACGGTCTTCAGGCCCGCGCGCTGGGCGGCCAGCAGCTTCTGCTTGACGCCGCCGATGGGCAGGACTCGGCCGTTGAGGGTGACCTCGCCGGTCATACCGACATCCGCTCGGACCTGACGGTCCAGGGCCAGGGACACCAGGGCGGTGACCATGGTGACGCCCGCCGACGGGCCGTCCTTGGGGACCGCGCCTGCCGGGAAGTGGATGTGGATATTGCGGTCGAGGACCTTCGGTTCGATACCGATCTCCTCCAGGTGTGAGCGCACGTAGGTGAGGGCGATCTGCGCCGACTCCTTCATGACGTCACCCAGCTGACCGGTGAGGGTCAGGGAGCGGTCGCCCTCGGCGGCGTTGGCCTCGATGTAGAGGACATCGCCACCGGCGCCGGTCACCGCCAAACCCGTTGCCACACCGGGGACCGCGGTGCGTTCCACCCCGTCGGGGGTGAAGCGCGGACGGCCCAGGTAGTCCTTCAGATCACCCAGTCCGATTACCAGACGCTCCGGGCCGGACGCCTTTTCGTAGCCCAACTCGGGCTCGTAGCCCAGCTCCGCCGGGCTGTCCGGCACGAACTCGCCCGAGGTGATGATGCTTTCGGCGTCGCTCACGTCCGTCGACTCCGAGAGTTTGGTCGCCGCCTTGCGCAGCGCCTTGGCGATCAGGCGCTCCATCTGGCGGACACCGGCCTCCCGGGTGTAGTTGGCGGCGATCTCGCGCAGCGCCTCGGCACTGACCTGCACCTCGTCGGCGGTGAGCGCGTTGCGCTCGAGCTGACGCGGGATCAGGAAGTCACGGGCGATGGCGACCTTGTCATCCTCGGTGTAACCGTCCACGGTGATCAGTTCCATGCGGTCCAGCAGCGGGCCGGGAATGGTGTCCATGACATTCGCGGTCGCGATGAACAGCACATCGGACAGGTCCAGATCCAGATCCAGGTAGTGATCGCGGAAGGTGTGGTTCTGCGCGGGGTCCAGGACCTCGAGCAGCGCCGCCGCCGGATCACCGCGGAAGTCGGAGCCGACCTTGTCGATCTCGTCCAGCAGGACAACGGGATTCATCGACCCCGCCTCCTTCATGGCGCGCACGATGCGACCGGGCAGTGCGCCCACATAGGTGCGCCGGTGACCACGGATCTCGGCCTCGTCACGCACGCCGCCCAGGGCGACGCGAACGAACTTGCGGCCCAGCGCCCGTGCCACGGACTCGCCCAGGGAGGTCTTACCCACGCCGGGCGGACCCACCAGCACCAGCACCGCGCCCGAACCACGACCGCCGACGACCTCCAGACCGCGCGCGGCCCGGCGGGCACGCACCGCCAGGTACTCGACCATGCGGTCCTTCACCTCGTCCAGCCCGTGGTGATCGGCGTCCAGTACCGCGCGGGCGGCCGAGACATCGGTGCTGTCAGCGGTTTTCACGCTGAACGGCAGCTCCAGGACGGTGTCCAGCCAGGTGCGGATCCAACCGGATTCCGGACTCTGATCGCTGGAACGCTCCAGGCGATCGACCTCGCGCAGCGCGGCCTCACGAATGTTCTCCGGCAGATCGGCGGTCTCGACCCGGGTGCGGTAGTCGTCCGCACCGTCGGGCTCGCCCTCGCCGAGCTCCTTGCGAATCGCGTTGAGCTGCTGGCGCAGCAGGAATTCGCGCTGCGACTTCTCGACGCCCTCGCGCACCTCCTCGCTGATCTTCTCGTTGACCTCGGTCTCGGCGATGTGCTGCTTGGTCCACTCGATCAACTTGGTCAATCGGGTGGTGGCGTCCAGGGTTTCGAGCAGTTCGCGCTTCTGGTCGTGGCTCAGGTAGGGAGCCCAACCGGCGACGTCCGCGATGGCGGAGGGATCGTTCAGCTGATTGACGGCGTCGATGACCTGCCACGCCTCACGGCGCTGCAGTACGGCCACGACGAGCTTCTTGTATTCGGCGGCAAGGTCTTTGGTGCGGCCGTCGGATTCGGGGACCTCGACCGGCTCGGCTTCGACCCAGAGCGCCGCGCCGGGACCGGTCACACCGTGTCCGATCTTGGCGCGGCCCTCGGCCTTGAGCACCGCAGCCGGGGCGCCACCGCGCATCCGGCCGACCTGTTCGATGGTGGCGACCACGCCGTAGCTGGCGTAGCCCTCATCCAGGCGAGGCGCGACCAACACCTGGTTGACCTTGCCCGCCCGGGCGGCATCGATTGCGGCCTGTGCGGACTCGTCCAGCTCGATCGGCACGATCATGCCGGGGAGCACGATCGGATCGGTCAGGAATAGGACCGGCAGGTTCTGTGGGTTGGTCACGACATCTACCTCATCTTTCAGATAAGCACTGTCAAGATTGAGCGTCTCCTACTCAACTCAGGTTGAGCGCTACCCAGTCAACTATCGACCCCGGCGACTAATTCCGCATGTGTTGTTCGCCCCCGGCGAACGGGCCTACTCGGCGGTATCCGTCCAGGTCACGGGCAGCGCGTGGACGCCGTAGATATTCATGTCGGTCCGCAGCGGAACCTCCGAAGCGGGGACCGCGAGCGCGAGCGTCGGGAAGCGGCGCAGCAGTCCGGCGAACCCGGCCCGCATCTCCAGGCGACCCAGTTGCTGCCCCAGGCACAGGTGCACGGCGTGACCGAAGGCCAGGTGACCGCGGGCCTGCCGCATGACATCGAGGGTGTCCGGATTCTCGAAACGCTCCGGATCGCGATTGGCGGCCAGCAGCGAGACCACGACCGTCGCGCCCTTGGGGATGATCTCCCCGCCGAGCTCGATGTCCTCGGTGGCGAAGCGATAGAAGATATCGGCGACCGACAGATACCGCAGCAGCTCATCGACGGCATCGTGGTACAGCTCCGGATCGGCGCGCAGCGCGGCCGCCTGGTCCGGATGCTCCAGCAGCGCGAAGGTGCCCAGCGACAACATGTTCGCGGTGGTCTCATGCCCCGCGAGCAGCAGCAGGAAGGCGATTCCGGTGAGCTCCTCGATGCTCAGATCCTCATCGCGGGCCAGATCGGAGAGGATGTCCTCATCGGGGGCGGCGCGCTTG
Source organism: Nocardia sp. NBC_01503 (assembly GCF_036327755.1). NCBI lineage: Bacteria > Bacillati > Actinomycetota > Actinomycetes > Mycobacteriales > Nocardiaceae > Nocardia > Nocardia sp. NBC_01503. Next base: position 2,599,036 of record NZ_CP109596.1, on the reverse strand, counting down.
TTCGTGACCAGCTCGCCCAGGTAGGTGTTGAGCGCGATGTACGCGCCCATCTTCTCCTCCAGCGACTGCTCCTTGACCATGAACTTGGCCGAGTTCGCCTGGAAGCTGTCGCGATCGGAGTACGGGACGCCGAGCAGTTCACAGATCACCAGCGACGGCACCGGCAGCGCGAACTCCTTGACCAGATCGACCGGCGGGGTCAGCGCCGCCATCGCGTCCAGCTGGCGCTCGACCACATCGGTGATGTGATCCTGCAGCTCCTTCATGCGCCGCAGGGTGAAGGCGCCGGTCAGCTTGCGCCGCAGCCGGGTATGGTCCGGCGGATCCATGGCGATGAACATGCCCGGAATCTGCGGGGAGGGTTCGGTGGCGATCGGCATACCCGGAATCTCGAAGGGCACATGAATGACCTCGACATCCAGGCGCGAGCTGAATCGGGTGTCGGCCAGCAGCTTTCGGGCCGCGTCATAACCGGTGACGAGCCAGCCCTGGTGACCGTCGGGGAAGAGCATCGGACTGACCGGACGGGCCGCGCGCAGCGCGGTGATCTCGCGCGGCGGATCGAAGGGACCCGCATTGCGCTCCATCGGCAGGCCGTTCGGAATGGGAGCCGTTTCAGTGTTCATGTAGAGCACTGTCGCCGTCTCGGCTGATATCGACCTGACACCGACCTGACACGCCGATCGGCCCACGGCACAATGGGCCGGGTGCAGATCGGGATGCTTGGACCACTCGAAATCCGTGACGGCAACGGCGGATCGATCGAGATACCCGGCGCCCGGCTGCGGGCGCTGCTGGTCGCCCTCGCCCTCGAACCCGGCCGCGTGGTCCCGAAAACGACACTGGTCGACTGGATCTGGGGGGAACAACTCCCCGCCGACGCGGCGAACTCGCTGCAGGCACTGGTATCGCGACTGCGCAGACTGCTGCCGGACGGCTCGCTGGAGGCCCAGGCGGGTGGCTACCGGCTGGCGGTGGAGCCGCGCGCCGTTGATGCGGTTCGCTTCGAACAACTCCTGGACCAGGCCCGGGGCGGGGACGACGCCGAGCAGGCCCCGCTGCTGCGCGAAGCCCTCGAGCTGTGGCGCGGTACGCCCATGCAGGACATCGGAGTTCAGGACAGCGAGAGCTTCGACGCCGTGATCACCCGGCTCGACGGCTTGCGCCTGGCCGCGATGGAGGATCGCTACGAGGCGGAGATCCGGCTCGGCCACGGCACCGAACTGATCACCGAACTGACCGAGTCGGTCACCCGTAATCCGCTGCGGGAGCGGCTCGTCGCGGCGCTGATGCGGGCGCTCGGCGGCGCGGGCCGCAGCAATGAGGCCCTGACCGTATACCAGCAGGCTCGCGAGGCGCTCGCCGACGAACTGGGCGCGGACCCCTCACCCGAGCTGTCCGCCGTGCACGTGGCCCTGCTGCGCGGCGAATTCGGGGTACAGGTGCAGGACCGCAAGACCAATCTGCGCGCCGAATTGACCAGCTACGTGGGCAAATACGGTGATATCGCGGTGGTGCGCGAACTCATCGCCGAGCATCGGCTCACCACCCTGACCGGTCCGGGCGGCTCCGGTAAGACCCGGCTCGCGGTGGAGACCGCGCGGACCCTCCTCGAGGATCTGCCCGAGGGCGCCTGGCTGGTCGAGCTGGCCTCGATCGGCGCGGGCGGCGATATCGCCCAATCGGCGCTCGCAGCACTCGGACTGCGCGATGCGCTGCACGGTGGCGCGCCGGACGCGGAGCCCATGGACCGGCTCATCGCGGCGGTCCGCGAACGCGAAACCCTGCTGATCCTGGACAATTGCGAACACATCATCGAGGCGGCCGCGACCTTCGCGCACCGCCTGCTCGGCGAATGCCGCAGGGTGCGCATCCTGGCCACCAGTCGCGAACCGCTCGGCATCACCGGTGAGGCGCTCTGGCAGGTCGTCCCGCTGACCCTGCCCGCCGCGGACGCGGCCCCCGACCGGATCGAATCCTCCCCGGCCGTACAACTGTTGCGCGATCGGGCCGGTGCGGTGCGCAAGGAGCTCGCGACCGACGCGAGTCTGCTGCCGACCATGGCGCGCGTCTGCCGGGCGCTGGACGGAATTCCGCTCGCCATCGAATTGGCCGCGGCCAGATTGCGCACCATGTCCCTGGAGCAGCTCGCCGATCGCCTCGACGATCGCTTCCGACTGCTGACCGGGGGCAGCCGCACCGCGATACCGCAGCATCGCACCCTGCGCGCGGTGGTCGACTGGAGCTGGGAGCTGCTCACCGACGCCGAGCGAACGGTGCTGCGCCGCCTGGCGGTCTTCTCCGGTGGCGCGAGTCTCGAAGCGGCCGAACAGGTTTGCGTCGGCGATACGGTCGAACAGTGGGAGGTGCTGGAACTGCTGACCGCGCTCACCGAGAAGTCGCTGTTGCTCACCACCGGTGACAGCGGGCCGCGCTATCGCATGCTCACCACCATCGAGCAGTACGCCCGGGAGCGGCTCGACGAAGCGGGAGAAGCGGATTCGGCCCGGCGCGCGCACCTGGCGTACTTCACCGAACTCGCCGATACCGCCGAACCGCAGCTGCGCCGCGCCGACCAATTGAAGTGGCTCACGCTGCTCGAGGCCGAACATGACAATATCGCCGCCGCCATGCGGAGCGCGCTCGCCGCCGGCGATACGGCCGGAGCCATGCGGCTCGCCGCCCCCGCGGGCTGGTACTGGTGGCTCGGCGGGCATAAGGCCGAGGGCACGGAGTTCGTCCTCGCGGCCGCCGACTCTGCGGCGGAGGTGGACGACGAGACCCGCGCCATGGTGTACGCGATGGTCGTACATTTCCTCTCCTCCGGGCGCAATGACGCTGTCCAACTGCAGGATTGGATCCACAAGGCGGCCCAATTCAGCCGGACCAGCGGCGCCCGCTACCCGCTGCTGCGATTCATCGGCGCGCTCGAACGCCTACTGGAGGGTCCGGACGCGATACTGACCGCGTTCGAACCGCTGCTCACCGATGACGATCCCTGGGTGCGGGCGCTGTCCCGGCTACAGCTGGGCAAGATGCGAATCACCATCGGCCAGCCGGGCACCGAAGCCGACGGGTACCTCGAGACGGCGCTGGACGAGTTCCGGGCGATCGGCGAACGCTGGGGAGTGTCGTTCGCGCTGACCGAATTGGCGGACAGAATCGCCATGCGCGGCGAATTCGCCCGTGCGGTCACGTATTTCGACGAGGCGATCGCGGTGGTCACCGAGGTCGGCGCGATCGAGGATCTGGTTCGCCTGCGCGCACGGCAGGCCCAATTGTATTGGCTGCTGGATGATTCGGCGGCGAGCACGACCGCCATGGCCGAAGCGCAGCGGTATGCGGAGCAGGCGGCCTGGCCGAGCGCGCTGACCGAACTGGCCCTCGCGAAGGCCACCCTGGCGCGCTGGAACGGCGATGCCGAACAGGCGCACAGCCAGATCGCGTCCGCGACAAAGGCTTTGGGCAGCGAAACGGATCAGTCGCAGATCGATGCCATCGTGCACGATCTGCTCGGCTATCTCGCGGACGATCTCGACACGGCCCGCACCGAACACGCGGCGGCCTTCGAGGCGGCGGCCACAGCGGGGTACGCACCACTCATCGCCCAAATCCTGGTCGGCATAGCGGATCTGGCACTGCGCGCAGATCAGTATGAGCAGGCCGCGCGACTGCTGGCGGCGAGCACCGGAGTGCGCGGGCTGCGCGATCTCTCCCAACCGGATGTGCGCAGGATCGAGCAGGCGGCACGAGATCGCCTCGGTGAAGCGGGCTTCACCGAGGCGATAGGAGATGGGGCACAGGCGGACTGGCATGAACTGGTCGCGGTCACGCTCGCGCGCTGACCGCCTCGGCATTGTGCACATTGATATTGCCGAGCGCGCTGTGCGCGTAGACCCGCACGATGTTCTCCTGCGCACCGGCGACCGCCGGTAGCCGGTTCCGCACGGAGCCCTGCTTGGTGTTGGTCTCCAGTTGCACCGCGCTGCCCGGGTGGATACCGACCTCGAGCTCACCGACGGAGGTCTCGAGGCTCAGCACCCCGCGCACGGCTTCGGCGATACGGATATCGCCCTTCGAGGTCTTGGCGGTCACCGAGTCGGCGGCGAGGTCGACCAGGATGTCGCCGAGCGCGATCTCCAGATCGCTCTGGCCGAGTGCGCCGAAGGTGCGCAGTCGGCCCACCCCGGAGGTGGCCTTCAGTTGGGAGCCGGCGGGCGCCTCGATGGTCACCTGGATCGAGGGGTTGCCGCCGAAGGCGGCGTAGGTGCGCCAGTTCTTCGGCGTCCACACGGTCAAGACACCGGCCGCGAACTCGACCTTGGTGTGTTCGGCGGCGCGGACGTCACCCTTCTTGGCCGCATCGGCGGGCTGGACGGTGACGACGGTGTCGGAGCGGTCCGAGGCGATGACGGTGACCTCGGCGCTGAGCACGTCGACGGTGATGGCGATGGGGGCGGGGGTCTGGAATGCGTTGTTCATGAGCAGTACTTTCACCGCCGCCGCTGATACCGGCCTGATGCCGACCTGACATGCCACTGATTGGGGGTTGACGGGATTGGCTAAAGCGATTAGCTTTATGGCTATCGCAGTTAGCTTTCAAGGGAGTGAATGACATGACCGAATACATGGACATCGACGGTGGCCGGATCGCCTACGACTCGATCGGCGAAGGGCCGCTCGTGGTGCTCTCGCACGGCATCGGCGACCGCCGCCAGTCCTACCGCTTCCTGGCCCCGATGATCGCCGCCGCCGGATACCGGGTGGTCAGCACCGATCTGCGCGGGCACGGCGACTCCAGCATGAACTGGGTCTCCGAGACCGGTAAGGAGGCCATCAGCCGCACCGATGTGGCCGATGATCTGCTCGCCGTCATCACGAAGCTGAATGCCGGACCGGCGATCATCGTGGGGCACTCCATCTCCGGTGGCGCGGCCACCATCGCCGCCGCGAAATCACCCGACCTGGTGCGCGGCATTGTGGAGATCAACCCCTTCACACTGACCCAAAAAGCTTCGGTGAGTGCGCTGTTCACCGTATCCCGCTACCGCCGTGGCATGTTCCCGCTGATGGGAACCATGATGTTCAAGAGCCTCAGCCTGTGGGAGAAGTACCTGAACGTGGCCTACCCGACCAAGCCCGCCGACTACGCCGAGTACATGGCCGCCGGTATCGCCAAGCTGAGCGAACCCGGCCGCATGGGCGAATTCATGAAGACCGGCAAGTCGACCCCGGCCGACGCGCAGGCGCAACTGCCGAACGTCACCCAGCCCGCGCTGATCATCATGGGCACCGCCGATCCGGATTTCCCGAACCCGGAAGCCGAGGGCAAGGCCGTCATCGCCGCGCTCCCCGCCGGTCTGGGCAGCCTGGGCCTGGTCGACAACGGCGGCCACTACCCTCATGCACAGTCACCCGAGCAGACCGCCGCCCTGATTCTGCCGTTCTTGAAGGAGCACGCACATGCCTAGAGCCGGGCTCAGTAGGACCGAGGTTGTCGCGGCGGGCGCACAGCTCGCCGACGACCTCGGTTACACGAACCTGGCGCTCAGCCCCCTGGCCGCGCGGCTCGGTGTGCGAACACCCTCGCTGTACAAGCACATCGACAGCTTGGCCGACCTACAGCACGGCATCGCCACCCTCGCTATGAGCGAACTGGACCAGACCCTGCGCGATGCCATGCACGGACGTTCCGGCAGCGCGGCCCTGGCCGCGTTCGCGAAAGCCTTCCGCCACTATGTGACCGAGTATCCGGGCAGATACGCCGCCACCGTCGGCGCGAGCACCACCGGGCCCGAAGACCCACTACTGCACTCGAGTACACGAGTATTGGAATCCCTGCAGGTGGTGTTGCGCGGGTACGGCATCCCCGAACGCGACATGGTGCACGCCATCCGCACGCTGCGCTGCACCTTCCACGGCTTCGCCGCCCTGCAGGCGTCGGACGGCTTCCAGATGCGCGAAGACGTCGAGGACAGCTTCGACTGGATGATCGGGTTCCTGGACCGCGGACTCAGCGAGATCGCGCACGCCTGAACACGCACCGGCGAATCCGGAAAACAGCTTCAGCCCCCGGCCTTTCCGGAGGACCATGGGAAGACCACCGGCAACGAAGCCACCTGGAGCGCAATGGAAAACTTCGCGTACGACGGCACCCGCCTGAGCTATCTACAGCGGGGAGACAGCGGTCCGCCGGTGGTGATGCTGCACAATGCGGGCTCATCGCATGTGATCTGGACGCCCCAGATCACCGCGCTCGCAAGGAAATACCGGGTATACGCGCTGGACCTGCCCGGTTACGGGTCCGCCGATCAGCCCGAAAGTGGTTACACCCTCGATCGATACGCCGAACTGGTGCGGCAGTTCCTGCTCGACCGGCAGTTGTCCAGGGTCGCCATGGTCGGCAATTGCCTCGGCTCGGCCATCAGCCTGACCCTCGCGCGCCGGTATCCCGAACTCTTTCGCGCGGTGGTGGCGATCAATCCGCTCACCGAATCCACCGCCATGCACGGTGATCTGCGCGTACCCGCCCGCATCACCCGCGGTCTGCCCGATCCCGCCGCCCGCGCCCTCTTCGACTGGCATACGCCGAAGTGGTTCGCGCGCGGCACCATTCGATCCTGGTTCTCCAGTGGGCGCGCCTACCGCGAATGCCCGTATGTGCAGCCGCTTTCGGCGGGGTTCCCGGCGCGCGCCCTGGTCGGCCTGGTCCGCGACCTGTCTTGCTTTGCCGCCCTGGATGATTGGCCGGACCGCGAACAACTGCCGCCGGTCTGCACCATCTGGGGCACTGAGAATCGCGTGCTGTCCGCCGCCGCGGGCCGCACCCTGAACGCACAACTGCGCCCGGAACGCGCCGAATGGCTCGACCGGTGCGGGCATGTGCCCATGCTGGAGCGCGCGCCCGAGGTCACCGCCATCATCACCGAGTTCCTGGCAACGACGGATGCGACGGATAGTCACCGACACAGTGAGATCCCGGCCGAAAGCACGCCGGGATGACGAGAAGGCGCACGCGGGGATGACGGAGCCGATCGTCCGCATCGCAGGCGAAGTGGCTCGCCCGCAACGCATGTCGAGCCTCATCGCCAGCAGAGCCACACGGCTATTGGGGACCTCATCGCCAGCGGGGCCACACCGCGATGGGGACCTAATCGCAGTTGGGACCTCATCGCGAATGGGCCTTCACGTAGGTGGAGGTGCCCGCACCCCACCTTGACCCGCTGGTAGCGGGCGAATCGGGCATGGGGTGTGCGTGGGCGACCTAGCATGGCGGGCGGAGACGATGCCGGACCAATGCCATAGGAGTCGATGAACATGCTGGCCGCACGACTACACCTGGGACCGAATCGCAGGCTGGAACTCGACGAGGTGCCGGTGCCCGAGCCCGGACCGGATCATGTGCTGGTGAAGGTGGAGGCGGCGGGGGTGTGCCTGTCGGATGTGCATCTCATCGACGGGACGCTGACGCCGCTGTTCCTGAAGGGCGATGTCGTCACGCTCGGGCACGAGGTGGCCGGAACCGTGCACCAGCTCGGCCCGGGGGTCACCGCCGCCGAGGTCGGGGATCGGGTGTTGTTGCAGGCCGGGGAAGTTCGCGGTGCGGCCACCTTCACCCGCGGTGTGGATTACGACGGCGGCTGGGCCGAGTACACGCTCGCCCGCGTCGACACCCTGGTGCCGATTCCGGATGAACTGCCGTTCGAGCAGGCGTGCTTCATTCCGGACGCGGTCTCCACCCCGTGGGCCGCCGTCACCGCCACCGGTGAGGTGAAAGCCGGTGAGGCGGTGGGTGTCTGGGGTGTGGGCGGACTCGGCGCACACGGTGTGCAATTGCTGCGCCTGGTCGGCGCGGCACCGATCATCGCCGTCGATCCGCTGCCCGCCGCCCGCGAGCGCGCCCTGGAATTCGGCGCGGACTTCGCCTTCGATCCGGCCGATCCGGACCTGCGGCAGAAGATCTTCCAGGCCACCGGCACCGGACTCGCGGCCGCCTTCGACTTCGCGGGCGTGGCGGCGGTGCGCGAGCAGGCCGCCGTCTGCCTGGCTCCGAAGGGCCGTCTGGTGCTGGTCGGTCTGACCAACAAACCCATAACCATTACCGGCGGAACGGCTTTCAGCTTCTTCCAGCAGCAGCTGCGCGGACATTACGGCTCCGAGCCGGATCATGTCACCCAGCTGGTGAAGTTGCAGGGTTTGAACCGGGTCGACTTCTCGCGGTCGGTCAGCGCGGTGGTGCCGCTGGCCGATGCCGCCAAGGCGGTGCACGCCCTGGATGCCAAGGAAGGCAACCCGATTCGGATCGTGCTGAAGCCTTGAGTGTGGATCCCGGCCGAAAACATGCCGGGATGACGGTAGCGCCCTAGACCAGGCGGCGCTGGAAAGCGTTGGTGGACTGACCGTTCGAGGGATCGACGGTGTGAACGGTCAGGTCCGCCGAGGACGCGGTCAACTCCAGCACCATGAACCCGAGGTCGGTGAAGTTCTCGAACAGCGCCGGGGTGACCTTGCGGCTGTCCGTGGCATGCGCACCGGAGTTGGTCTTGGCGGCCGCCCCCGAGACGAGCTGCCGGGTGCCCTTGCACGCCGCGGTCGGTTCCAGCACCTGCAGGCAGTGATCATGCCCGGAGAGCAGGAACTGGGCGCGGCCCAGCACATGGGCCTCGAAGAACTCCTTCACATGAATGCCGTTGATGGGCGCGATATTCAAACCCTCGTATGCACCGGCATTTCCGTGACTGCCATTGCTCAGATACGGGTGATGCGTGCAGACGATCTTCCACTTGGCGGTCGACGCCGCGAGCGCGCCATCCAGCCAGGCCGCCTGTTCGGTCATGAATTGACCGTCGGCCGCCCAGTACGGTTCGAACAGCGGCGGCAGATAGGCCGCGATGGGATTCAGATCCAATACGAAGAATTCGACCAGCGAGCCGATCGGCACCGAGTAGTAGCGCGACGGCATCCACCAGCGTTCGGAGCGCGAATGATAGGCGACCTCATGGTCACCGCGCAGCAGCCAGCCGCCGTCGCCGGGCAGGATCGAACTGTTGTCGTGATTGCCCTGCACCATGATCCAGGGGAAGTCGAGGCCGCGATTGGGGTCCTCGAATTTGGCGTTGAACTGGGCGTCGTCATCGGCCCACGGACCCTGTTCGTACACATTGTCGCCTAGGCCGAGGGCGAGGGAGAACGGCTCGCGCGCGTGCAGGGCACGGGCGGCGTCGGCGACGGCCCATTGCGGGCGGGCGCCGGTTCCGGCATCGCCGGTCACCAGGATGCGCAGCGAATCACCTTCCGGGAAAGGCAGTTTCGCGACCGTGGTGGCGGGCGCGGGCTGGGCTCCGGCGGTACCGGCGCTCGTCAGGCTCGCGGCGGTGGCCAGTCCGGCGGCGGTGGCCGCGCCGGTCAGAAAGCCACGGCGGTCCACATTCATCGATCGCTCCCTTTTCGCGTTGTCATCCCACCCATTGTTCTGGTCGACTGACCAGTATTCCCTGTCTCCGGAAAGCACGCACAATATGACACGTTCTCCGAGGCCATCGACCTTTTGACAGCACCCTTCACCGGTGAGAGTGTTGTGTGTCCGTTTTCTCACCATCGGCTCGGCCAACAGGGGGACGCAGCAATGACGACATTGGCCTCGGGTGCTTTCATCGACTGGGAGCAGCTGACCGGCCAGCCCAAACTCGTCGTCGATCTGATCAGTTTCCCGATCTTCAGCGCCATCGCCGGTTGGCTGACCAACTGGACCGGCGTACTGATGTTGTTCTGGCCGCTCTACTTTCGCGGTATTCGCATTCCGGGGCTGGACATCCTCTACCCGTATCTGCCGCGTCGCGTCCAGGTGCTGCCCACCTTCTCCGGTGACGGGAAACAGCTCGGTTTCCAGGGCTTCATTCCCGCGCGCGCCGAGAAGATGGCGAGTATCTGCGTGGATGTCGCGATCATGCGCATCGGCAGTCCGCGCGATTTCATCCACGAACTCGACCTGGACGGTATCGCCGACTACATCGCCGATGTCGGCCGCAAACAGGTGCCGTCCATGGTGAACGAGATCATGAAGCGGGAGAACCCGGACCTGTGGGGCGCGGTACCGCGCGCCGCCCGCAATGTGCTCTACCAGCGGGTGGAGCGCGAACTGCCGACGCTGGCCCGGCGCGCCTTCGAACAGCTCGGCGACAATGTCGACCAGCTCATCGATATCAAGACCTTCGTCATCCGGTACCTGCAGGAGAATCCGCACATCCTGAAGGACCTCACCACCACCATCGCCGCGCCCGAACTGAAATTCATGGTGCGCATCGGTCTGCTAGGCGCACCGTTCGGCGTGCTGCTGGCGCTGTATATGCATGTGCACCAGAGCATTCCGATTATCGGCTGGATACCGAACTGGGCCGTCATCCTGACCGCGGCGGCCGCCATCGGCGTACTGGTCAATGTGATCGCGGTGAAGATGGTGTTCGAACCGGGCGATCCGCAGCCGCGCTACAAATACCTGTGGAAGCAGGCGCTGCTGGCCAAACGCCAGCCCGAGGCCGCCGCCGACCTCGCGCATATCCTCGCCTACCAGGTGCTGACCCTGCCCAATCTGGCCAAGGAACTGCTGGACGGCACCAACGGCGACAAGACTCGGCAGCTACTGGAGCGCCTCATCGCCGCGGAGATCCACCGGCAGCTCGGCCCGACGCACACCTTCGTGCGCACCGTCTTCGGCGCGCGGCAATTCGACAATCTGAAGGTGGGCGCGGCGGTCGCGGCGGCCGGACTCACCCCGAGTCTGGTGGAAGACGAGGAGTTCGCGGCGGCGCAGGCCAAGAAGATCGACGAATTCGCCGCACGGAAACTGCAGCAGCTCACCCCCGGCGAGTTCATGGAGATGTTCTACGCCTCGGTGGAGCAGGACGCCTGGCTGCTCTACCTGCACGGCGCGGCGCTCGGCCTGGTTGTCGGCCTGGTTCACCTGATCCTTTTCGGCTGGTAGAGGACTTTTTCGGGACAAATACAAGCACGCGTGCTTGCATTTTTCGCCCCGCGCTGCGATGCTGGCCGACGGAAGGCACGCACAACGAGGTGCGTGCCGACCCTGTGACCATCTCGGCACAGCAGGGTTGAGCGACAAGGACTTTCGATGGCCGATCTCGAGGCGCTGCTCGCCGACTTCACCGCCGAGTGCGACGATCTGGACCGGCTCATCGCCGATCTCGACCCTGCCGAATGGCAGCGCGACACACCCGCGGCCGGCTGGACCATTGCCCATCAGATCGGGCATCTGACCTGGACCGATCGCGTCGCCGTACTGGCCGCGACCGATGCGCCGGCCTTCGATGCCGTGGTCCAGGCCGCCCTGCCCAAGGCGCTCACCTTCGTGGACGAGGCCGCCGAGGAAGAAGCCAAGACTCCCGCGCCCGAACTGCTCGCCGCCTGGCGGCGCGATCGGCTCGCCCTGGTCGAGGCGCTGCGCACGGTGCCCGCCGGAACCAAACTGCCGTGGTTCGGACCGCCCATGAGCGCGGCGTCCATGGTGACCGCGCGACTCATGGAGACCTGGGCGCACGGACAGGATGTGGCGGACGCGCTCGGCGTCACCCGCGAACCGACCGACCGGTTGAAGAATGTCGCGCACTTGGGCGTGCGAACTCGCAACTTCGCGTATATGACGCATGGGCGCGCCGCGCCCGCCGAAGAGTTCCGAATCGAACTGACCGCGCCCGGCGGCGACATCTGGAGCTGGGGACCGATCGACGCGCCGCAGCGAATCACCGGCCCCGCCATGGACTTCTGCCTCGCCGTCACCCAGCGCCGCCACCTCGACGACCTCGCCCTGCGAGTGACGGGTGCGGATGCGATCGAATGGCTGGGTCTGGCACAGGCTTTCGCCGGTCCGCCCGGAGCGGGCCGGACGGCGGGTCAGTTCGACTGACCCGCCTCCGATCCCGGCCTCCGGCCAGATTCCCCAATTCCCAGGGAGTAGAGCGAGCGAGCGCCACCGATGGGTGCGCCGTGCCTGGTGCCGACCGGACGACATTGGCCGGAGGTCCTCGATGGCAGTCGAGTTGGCGCTCGCCGCTCTCAGGTATTTACCCACCCTTCCGACAGCGGAAACCTGCGGATGCGCAAACCATGCGAAGTTCGCATTCTGGACGTTGCAGTCTCATCTGCCGGTACAGTCGCTGTGATCCTGGTCTCGTAGGACGGGGGTGCCACCGTGCGCCGCCGTAACCTGGACGGGCGTACGACTTTCAATGGTGCGGGTCGTGGGCGTCGAAAGACGCAGGGGGACCAGGGGAGAGGGAAAGGACCGCACCAGTCATGTCGCATCAACTCGCGACGCAGGCCGCAGGATCATCGCGGCGTGCGGCACAGGTGCTCCGCTACAGCGCCATCGTCACCGCCGGAATGGCGAGCATCGGACTCACCGTCGCCGCCGGCTCCTATATCGCCAATCAGATGGCCGGAACCGAGAAATCCGGGGCCGTCATCGCGGCGCCCACCGCACCGCACACACCCGCGGCACTGTCCGGGGATACCGATCCGCAGACCGGCAGCATCACCCCGCTCGCCGACACCATCGGGCTGGCAGCGTATTTCACACCGCACCCGATGGAAACCACCATGCCGCAAGATATTCCGGGCACGCTCTCACAATCCCGGACCGAAGCGTCCCCCGCGACCGAACGAAATCCGATTGCCGGACAGTTGCGACTGGGCACCGCCTACCTCGACGCGGCGGTGGTTCCGGTCCAACGCAATTCGATCTCCGTCACGGTGGACACCAATGTCTTCGCCACCATGGCGGATCTGGTGCTGCACACCCCGCTCGGGGAGACCCTCGGCATCGGCTCGGATCCGTCCGCCAATACCCAACTGCGCACCGATGTGGACACCCGCAGCGGTGCGGTCACACTGACACTCTCCGATCCGACACTCGGCCGCTATGACGTGCGGCTGGATCGGCACAACACACCGGGCTCCACCGCTGTGTGAAACTTCCTGGTGTGTACGACTACTGCGTGATCGGCGGCGGCATCGTCGGGGTGGCCACCGCGCACCGCATTCTCGACCGGCATCCGGGTGCGAGCCTGCTGCTGGTCGAGAAGGCGCAGGCGCTGGCGGTGCATCAGACCGGGCACAACAGCGGAGTCATCCACTCCGGCATCTACTACGAACCCGGCAGTCTCAAAGCCCGGCTGTGCCGCGCCGGGGCGGAACAGACCAAGGACTTCGCCGCCGCACACGACATTCCGTTCCGGGTGTGCGGAAAGCTGCTGGTGGCCACCGACTCCGCCGAACACGCGCGCATGCTGGCGCTGTACGAGCGGTCGGTGACCAACGGCGTCGAGGTGGAGCTGCTCGACGCCGCCGAGCTCACCCGACGCGAACCACGGGTCACCGGAGTCGGCGCGCTGTTCGTGCCGAGCACCGGGATCATCGACTACACGCGGGTCACCACCGCGCTCGCCGACGCGGTGCGCGCGGCCGGGGGTGAGATCGTGCTCGGCGCGGAGATCACCGCCATCGACGAGAACTCGGACGGGGTAACGGTTTCCGGCCCCGCCGGGAGTTGGCGGGCGGCACGGCTGGTGGTGTGCGGTGGCCTACAGGCCGATCGGCTGGCCCGGCTCGCCGGCGTAGGGTCCGACCTGCGCATCGTCCCGTTCCGCGGCGAGTACTACCAATTACCGCCGGAGCGCGGGGATCTGGTGCGGACGCTCATATACCCCATTCCGGATCCCGAATTGCCGTTCCTGGGTGTGCATTTGAGCCCCACCATCGACGGCGAACTGACCGTCGGCCCCAATGCGGTGCTCGGGCTGGCGCGCGAGGGGTATCGCAAGGGGAGCGTGAATCTGCGGGACGCGCGGGAGATCCTGGGGTTCCGGGGATTTCACCGGGTGGCGGCCGCCAATGTGCGGACCGGGCTGCGCGAGATGCGCAATTCGATTTTCCGGCGCGGATATCTGGCGGAGTGCCGTCGGTACTGCCCGGAGCTGACGGTAGCGGATCTGTTGCCACGCGAGGCCGGGATTCGCGCGCAGGCGGTGCGAGCCGATGGGACGCTGGTGCACGATTTCCTGATCGAGCGGACGCCGCGCTCGGTGCATGTGCTGAATGCGCCGTCACCGGCGGCGACCTCGGCGCTGCCGATCGCGGCGCATATCGCCGCACAATTGGACGATTGACCGAATTAGCGTCCGGACGGCAAATCCGGGTATCCATTCAATAAATAGGATTTCTGTAGTACTTTTGTGGCAGCCGTGGGACAGGGAGCAGCCTATGGGCCACATGAAATACGCGAGTGACGTCGGGGCACCGGTGGAGGTCGCGTTCACGTACACGGACAACCATCAGTTCGTACCCGACTGGGCCTTCGCGGTCGCCGCCTTCGAACCGCTCGGAGACAGCGATCATGGCTCCGGAGCCATCTTCGGAGCAACCCTGCGGATCGGTTTCTGGCATCCGGTCATCGAATGCGAGATCACCGACTACCGCCGCAACGCGGTCATCGAGTACACCCTGCGCAGGCGCGGGACGGGGAAGTCAGCGCCCGCGCAGGGTCACGACGGCAACTCGCCGTGCAGCGCGCCACTGTGCGTCATCACCCTGCGCTTCGATCCGCTCGGCTACGGTCGAGCGGTGCTGACCTCGGAAACCGAGTACTGGGCCCCGCAAGGGCTCACCGGCCGCCTGCTCTCCCGAATGCTGGCTGCCGCCGTACAATCGGCCGTGCGACGCACCGAATCGCAATTGCGAAGGGAGATAGAGGAATTCCACGGAACGGATCTTGTCGGCCGGATTGCGTAGGGTTGCGAGCATGATCATCGTGAGCACCGACGGATCTTGCCTGCGTAACCCGGGCGGAGCCATCGGCTGGGCGTGGGTCAATCACGCGGGTGGATCGGCCAGCGGCGGTGCGCCATCGGGCACCAATCAGATCGCGGAGCTACGCGCGCTATTGGAGGCCATACGCGCGCATCCCGACTCGGAGCCGCTGCTCATCGAATCCGATTCGCTCTACGCCATCAAATGCGCCTCCGAATGGATCAACGGGTGGCGGCGGAACGGGTGGAAGACCTCCACCGGGGGACCGGTGAAGAACCTCGAACTCATCCAGCAGATCGACCAGGCCATCAGCACCCGGCCCGGGCCGGTGCGCTTCCGATGGGTCCGCGGACACGTCGGCAACTACTTCAACGAGCAGGCCGACACGCTCTGCGGGCAGGCGGCGCGCGCCATCGCCGCCGGGGCATTGGAGCCTTCGCCCGAGCCCACACCCGATGAGCCTGTCACCGAGCCCATCCCGCTCGAACCCGCCACCGAGGAGATCCCGGTGATCAGCCCGGTGGAGAGTGTCGCCGCTGCCACCGAAAAGGTGGTGGCGCAGGCGCATACCGTGCCCGCGACTCCGCGTCGGCGGGCAGCGGCGAAAGCGCCTGCGCCGGACGCGCTCACACTGTTCTGAGAACAAAGTGTTGGGGAGAAACTGACGTTAGGTCTTGGGGGCTTCGCCCCCAAACCCCCGTAAAACGGGCGTGCTGACCTAGGTCGTGCGGCTTCGCACCACCCCGCGCAACACTGACCTGGGTCGTGGGGCTTCGCACCACCTCGCGCAACCACTGACCTGGGTCTCGGCGCTTCGCACCACCCCACGCAACCACTGACCTGGGTCTCGGCGCTTCGCACCACCCCACGCAACCACTGACCTGGGTCTCGGCGCTTCGCACCACCCCACGCAACCACTGACCTGGGTCTCGGCGCTTCGCACCACCCCACGCAACCACTGACCTGGGTCTCGGCGCTTCGCACCACCCCGGCAAACAGGGCGCTGACGCCGGTGTTGGGTCGTTACCTCAACCCCGGATAGCAGAAAAGCCCGCCCACTAAGGGCGGGCTTTTGTGTTGGTCCGGTTAGTTGCCCGGGGCCGGGGCGGGAGCGGGGGCTCCCGGGGTGGTGGGGGCGGGCTGGGTGGAGGGGTTGGGGGTGCCGCCGCCGGGGAAGAGACCGTTATTGCCGTTGTCGGCGATGGGCTCGAACTTGGAGACCAGCCACTTGCCGTCCTTCTTCTCGAGTTCGGCGAAGGTGGGCAGGGTCAGCACCAGGGGCTGGGCGCGCATGGTGTTGCTGGAGGTCTGGGTGAGACTGACCAGGACGGTGGCCTTGGAGTCGTCACCGGATTCCCAGCCGCAGCGCACCGTATTCAGCTTGGACGAGGCGTGCACGCTGGTGAGCACGTCCTTGAGATCGCCGGACATGGTGTCGAACATCTGACGGAACTCACCGGTGGTGGACGCCTGCACGCGCTGGACATAGTCGCCCAGGCTCTTCTCGTCGTAGACCGAGACGGTCTTGACGAAATCGCAGGCGGCCTTGGTGGCGTCGTCGCGGTCGGCGAGCTCGTTCTCGCGCTTATCGGACTGCAGCCAGAAGAACACCACCGCGCCGATGGCGGCGACCAGCAGGACGCCCGCCGCGAAGGCGGCGATCAGCGGTAGCGACGCGGACTTCAGCGTGGACGACTTGCCCTCGGCGGCACCTGACGCGGCGGCCGCGGGCTTCGCCTCGGCGGCAGCGGGAGCGGGCGCGTCGGTTCCCTTTGTCAGGTCCGGCTTCTCGACGGCGGCGGCCGGTTCGGCAGCCGCCGCGTCGACCGGCTCCGCCTCCGGGGTGGCCGGTGGCGTTATGTCGGCGCTGCCCTGTACATCGGCCTCGGCGATCGAGTCGTCTTCGGTTTTCTTGTCCTGGGCAGCGTCATCCGACATGTATCGATCACTTTCCCGGTGCGCTGCGGGCGCACCGTGCTGGGGTCTTCGTCAGCGAGTATGCCTGGCTCACTTCACCGGCGGCAGAGTCCGCTCGTTCATATCGGCGTCCGCGGGCGGGTACGCGCCGTTGTTCGGAACATCCGGCCGGGGTGCGTTGGCCGAACCGCGAATCTGCTGATCCGCCTGTCCGTTGGTGCAGTAGCTGCCCCACTTGGAGAGTGTGCCCTCGGTGGCGGCTTCGGGACGGATCTTCTTCGTCACGTAGTCGCAGAAGGGCCGCGGCCAGATATCGACGATGGTGTAGAACTCGTTGTCGTGCGCGGGCACACCCATGGCGGAGGTACCGACCACCAGTGCCGGGAACAGGGCGCGCAGTGCCGGTGCGCGCAGCTGCGCGGCCTTGGTGATGGCCGCGAAGTTGCTGGCCAGGCTGGTCATCGGATCGGCGGTCTTGTCGAGCACCGCGCCGAGTGCCTGCAATTGTGCGGGCGCCTGCTCCAGGATCTTCTGGAGTTCGGCATTGGCATCGTTGAACTGCTGGAACAACACACTCGAATTACGCGTCAGGGTAGCCAGATCCGGCTGCGCCAACGAGGTGGTGGCATTGATCGTCTGCAGGTTCTTGATCAGATTCGTGGTCTGCGGCAGCAGATTGTCCAGGCCGGTGGTTGCCAGGCTGATGCCGTTGATGAGCGATCGTAGCTGATCCGGTCCACCGGACAACGCGGTGTCGAGTTCGGTGAGGATGGCGGAGAACTTGTCCGGATCGATCTGCGAGATCAATTCACTGGAGTTGTCCAGCACCGACCACACGGGGGTCGGCGTCTTCACCCGGTCCTTGTCGAACTGCACGATCGAACCGTTGCCGAGGAACGGGGCCTGGTCGGTATTGGGCCGGAAGTCCAGGAACTGTTCACCCGCGCCGGAGAGCGCGCCCACCGAAACCACTGTGTCGCTGGGGATGTGGTACTTCTTGTCGATCTCGACGGTGGCCGCGATGGCGGTACCGCCGCTGGCGAGCGCGATATCGGTGACCTTGCCGATGCGGTAGCCGCGCAGGGTCACGTCATTACCGGCCTGCAAACCGCCGGATCGATCCAGATCGACTGTCACCTTGTAGGTTTCGCGCAGCGGATTGACCCGCATGACGCTGATCGCCAGATACGCCGCGCCGACGACCAGAATCAGCACCAGCGCCGAATTCGATACCAGGTTCTTGTGGTTCTTCACCCAACTCATCGCTGGCCCCCCGTGACCCGGCCGTAGATGATCTGCAGCACCTGGATGATGCTGCCGCCGAAGTCGTTGAGGTCACGCAGATCCGGGAACTTGCTGTTGGCCGGATCGGTGAGCAGTCCGATATCGAGCATGCTGAGGGTGGCGGCGACGGCGAGGGTATTGCCCTTGAACGAGGCGTCCACCGACGGCCGGATGTCGTGCATGGCATCGAGCATGGGACCGAAGTCCGGCTCGGTACGAGCCAGCGCGTCCATCAACTGATGCACATTGTCGAGCAGGCTGGCCAGATCCGCCGAGGTGGTGTTGGCGTAATCACCCAGGGCGGCACTGGTTGTGGAGATCTTGGTGAGCAGATCGCCCAGCGCCTGGTTGTTCTCGGCGATGGCGCCGATCATGCCGGGCAGACTGTCCGCGACCTGGCCGAGCTGATCGTGATTGTTCTGGATGGTGTCGGCCAGCGCGCTGAATCCGGCGAGCACGCCGTCCACCCGCTGGCTGTTGTTGTTGAGACTGCCTACGACACCGGTCATCTCGGTGATCAGGTGCGAGAGGGTCTGGCCCTTGCCGCCGACGATGGAGTCCATCTCGGAGGTGAGCTTGGAGAGCGCGGCGATGCCGCCGCCGTTGAACAGCATGGAGATCGACAGCAGCAGCTCCTCGACGGTGGCGCCCGCCGAGGTGTTCTTCAGCGTGTCACCGTTCTTCAGCAGCTGCGCGCCCTGATCGGTCTTGGGCTTGGAGACCGCGACGAAGACGTCACCGAGCGGGGTGGCCTGCCGCAGTTCGGCCGTACTGTCCGCGGGCAGTTCGATATCGGTGCGGATGGCCAGGTCGACATTGGCCTTGAAATTCTTGGTCGAGATCTTGGTGACGACGCCGACGTCGGAGCCGCCGATCTTGACCTTGGCCTGGTCTGGCAGGTTCAGCGCATTGTCGAAGACGGCGTGGATCGTATAGGTCTTGTCGCCCGCACCGGGTTTGGGCAGCGGCAGGCTCTCGACGGTCAGGCCGCAGCCGGAGACCGCGAGGGTGGCTGCCGCCACCGCCACCGCGACGGCGCTGCGCCGGGTTCGCTTGGTCATTTCGTCATTCCCAACATTGCCGCCATCAGTCCGAGGTCGGGGCCGAGGTCCTCCACCTTGCCGGTGCGACAACCGTCCGCCTTCATCTGGATGCGTTCGCAGAACAGGCTGATGATCTCGCCGGACAGTACGGTGCCGAGCACGGCGTGCAGGCGGATGAACTGACCCTGGCGGTTGACCGAGCGGTCCAGGTTCTGCATGAGCAGCGGTGCGGTGTCGACGATTTCGACGACGCCGGCGGAGTTGGCGCGCAGCTGGTTGGTCACATTGGTGAGACCGGTGAGCGTGCCGTTGAGCTGATCGGAGTACTGCGAGAACGCGCCACTGGTGTTGGCCAGGAAGGAGTTCAGCTGATCGAGGGTGGCCTGCAGGCCCGGAGCCTGCTCGGCGAGCAGCCCGGACATCTGGGTCATCCGATTGCTGAAGTCCCGTACCGACTGGTCGTTGTCGGCCAGCATGGTGGTCAATTCGTTCAGCTTGATGATGATGGTGGAGACGGCGTCCTTATTGTCCACACCGACCTTCAGCGCACCCGAGAGCGAGTTGAGCACATCGCGCATCTTCTCGCCGTTGCCGTTCATCATCGGATACAGCACTCGGCCCGAGAGCGGTCCGAGACCGTCCGCCCCGTCCTGCGGTTTGAGCGCCGCGGCGAAGGTGTCGATGGTCTTGATCATGGTGTCCAGCTCGACCGGGGTCTTGGTCTGCTGGGTGGTCAGGTGCGCACCGTCCTTCAGCTTGTCCCCGCCGGTGTAGCGCGGGGTCAGCTCGATATGCCGGTCGGTCACGATGGACGGCGAGATCAGCGCCGCCTGCACGTTCTTCGGAATGTCCACGCCGGCGTCCACCGTCATGTGCACCTCGACGTACTGCCCCTTGGGCACGATCTTGTCGACCTTGCCGACATCGAGCCCGAGCACGGTGATCGGGTTGCCCTCGAACATGCCCGCGATATTGAGGAAGTCGGCGGTGAAGTGCTGGGTCTGCCCGACCGCGTCCTTCACCCCGAGCGGCACCAGCGAACAACTGCCGACCGCGAGCGCGACCGCACCGATCAACGCCGCCTTGGCGATTCGCGTGTACTTGGCCGGGTTCATTGGTGGCACCCCTCGATCACTTGGGCGAAGCACAACCAGTTGTCCGGGAACAGCCACGGCAGTCCGACCTCGCCGTAGTTGCCATTGCCGAAGGCGTTGTTGAACGTACGCACCGATACCGGCATGATCGACAGCAGCCGATCCAGGTTGTCCTTGTTCTTCTGCAGGCCGTCGGCCATGGTGTTGAGCTGGATCAGCGTGGGCCCGAACTGGTTGTCGTTCTGCGCGCCGATCTGCTGCAACTGGCTGCTCAGGGTGGCGATATTGTCCAGCAGCGAACGCAGCAGGGTCTGGCGTTCCATCACTCGATTGGCGATGGCCTCGCCCTGGGTGATGACCAGCAGCACGCTGTTGCGGTTGTCGCCGAGGATGCGGGTGACCCGGTCCAGATCCTTGAGCAGCTGGTCGACCTCGTCCTTGCGGTCGTTCATGGTCTTGGCCAGCGCGCCGACCGAATCCAGTGCCTGCACGGTGAGCTGCGGGGTGTCACCCATCTGTTGATTGATCAGATTGAGTGAATCCGCGAGCTTCTTGGTGTCGAGTTCCTCGAACTTCGGCGTGCCCTCCTGCACCACATCGGCCAGGTTGTAGGGAACCGAGGTGTTGGACTTGGGAATTCGATTGTTCTTCAGGCCCGAACCGTCACCCGGAATCAGGTCGACGAAGCGAGCGCCGAGCAGGGTCGCCATCTTGATCGACGCCTTGGCGTCCGGGCCGAGCTTCACATCGTCGCTCACCGAGAGCGAGACCATCACATGGTCGCCCTCGAGTTCGGCGCCGGAGACCCGGCCGACCGAGACACCGGAGACCGCGACCTTGTCACCGGTCTTGATGCCCGCGGTCTGCACGAATTCGGCCTTGATGGTCTTCTCGCCGATACCGATCTGCCGGTACAGCGTGGACCCGGCCAGCAGGCCGACGATGAGCAGCACGCCGAGCAGACCGAGCCACAGATTGCGGTTGGAATCGAAGCGGGACTTGAGTTTCGCCATCATGGTCGGCACACCGCCGAGTGGGAGTTGCCGCCGATCTGCGAGAACAGACCGCGCGGGAAGAGGATTCCGTACAGCGAGACATCCAGGCTGCAGACGTACGCGTTGGCGTAGGTGCCGTTCTGGGTGAACTTGCCGATATCGGTGAGGATGCTGGGCAGATCCACCGCCGCCTGGTCGAGCTTGTCGCCGTTGGCCAGCAGCAGCGCGAGCGCGTCATGGGTGGAGTTCTGTGCCATGACCAGCTTCGGCTGAATCTGGCCGATCATATTCACCAGCGCCGAGGTGGCGTCGGCGATCTGTACGGTCGAGGACTGCAGCGACTGGCCCTGCGCGTACAGGCCGCCGATCAGCGAACGGGTCTGGGTCACCAGGGTTTCCAGTTCGTCACCGCGCTTGGCCAGCCCGGACATGACACCGGAGAGATTGGTGATCACATCCGAGAGGATGGCGTCGCGGCGCTGGAAGTCCGATGCCAGCTGCGCGGCCTGAGTGATGAAGGCGCTCAACGAGACTCCGTCACCCTGCAATGCCTGGATGAAGGTATTGGAGAGGTTGTTGACCTGCTCCGGCTGCAGCACCTGGAACAGCGGCTGGAAGCCGTTGAGCAGCGCGGAGACGTCGAAGGACGGCTCGGTGCGCTCGACCGGGATACCCCCGTTGTTCTTCAGCACGGTGTGAACACCCGAGACCGGTTTGCCCGGAACCGGTTCCGCCAGTGCGATATAGCGCTGGCCGATCAGGTTCTGATAGCGCACCAGCGCCTTGGTGTCGCCGTACAGCGTTTGATCGCGCTGCACGATGAAGGTCACCAGGGCCTTGTTGCCCTTGTCCAGTTCGATGTCCTCGACCTTGCCGACGCGCACACCGGCCATCCGGACGTCATCGCCCTTGCGCAGGCCGAGTACATCGGTGAAGGTCGCGGTGTAGCGGTTGGTGGAACCGTCCACGGTGCGCGCCAGCGTGTTCCAGATGACCGCGGTCACCAGGACGGACACGATCGCGAATATGCCGAAGCCGATCAGCGGTTTGCGAATGCTCATCGACCGGCCTCGCTGTCGGTCACTTGCAAGGTTCCATCCCTCAGAATCGGGCTCAGCAGCAGGTATTCGGCTGCGGACGGGCGGCGGCCCAGGAGCGCGGTAATGGCGGAGTCACCGGGGTAGGAGATCGTCCCACCCGAGGGAATCGTCTGCTGTGCGGCCGGAGCGGCGGGCGGATTACCCTGCGGTGCGGGCTGATCGCCCGGGACCGTCGGCGCGAGATTCGGGAACAGCCCCTGCAGTGGGGTGCCCGCGAAGGGATTGGCGGGGGTGGTGCTGTCCGAAGGGGTCGGCTCCACGACGGTCAAACCCGGAATCATCGGGAAGCCCGCCGGCGGCGGCAGTTTCGGCAGTCCGGCGGCGGCGTCGAGGGCCTTGGGCCGCATGGACTCCGGCAGTGCGCCGGGATCGGAGACGAGCGGGGCGGTACCGCAGCTCGGGGCGGCCAGTTCGCCGTAGCGCGGGCAGTCGTCCCGGGTGTACGGCTTATAGGGCGTGAAGGTCAGCCCCATATTCCAGATCATCTGCTTCTGCGGGCCCCAGTGGAAGGTGGTCGCGAGCCTGCGCACCGAGGTGTTCAGATTGGCGATGGCCTGCGGAATGGCATCTGGATTGTCCGACAGTGCGCCGAAGAGCGAACTGGTGCCGGTGGTGACGTCCTTGCCCACGTTGGGGTTTCGCGCGAACAGGGCATTGACCTTGTCCACGGTGACCGCGGTTCCGGAGATCAGCGAGGTGAGCTCGGTCCGGCGATCGGCGATGGTCTGCGCCGTCTTCACCGATTCGCTGAGCACACCCATCAACTCCGGTGCGGACTGGTTGAGCGCGCGGAAGGAGTTGGAGAAGTCGGTCAGCATGACCCCGAGATCCGGAATCGAATCATCTACGGATTGCAGCCAGCGGTCCACCCGCTCGATGCTGGATCCGGGCATCCGGCCGGAGCCGTCGAGCGCGTAGGACAGCGTGCCCAGCACCCGGCCGAACTGGATCGGATCGATCTTGCCGAGGATATTGCGAACCGTGGTGAGCGTGTCCTGCAGTGCGATGGTGCCTTTGGAGCGGTCCTCGGAGATCTGCGAGCCCTCTTTGAGGTGCTGGCTGTCGGTCCCGTTGTAGACCAGCTCCACCGAGGTGACGGCGAACAGGTTCGAGGGCACCACGCGGGCGGTCACATTCGCGGGGATGCCGTCGGTGTACTCCGGCTTCATCTCGATGTGTACCTGCTGCAGTTCACCCTTGGCGGCGACCGAGACATTCTTGACCGCGCCGACCAGCACACCGCGGAATTTCACATCCGCGTTATCGGGCAGGCCGTCACCGGTGGTGGTGAGATTCGCGGTGACATTGACCTTTTCGATGAAGAAGCCCTTGTACCGCGCCATCAGGAAGCCCAGGATGAGCGCGAAGACGATGAGCCCGGCGACACCCGCGATGAGCAGTTGGCGCATGGTCGGGCCACGCCCGCTCGGATCGATGATCATGCTGTGCGCCCCCTATCCCGAGATCCGGATGCCGGGGTTGACGCCCCAGATGGCCAAGGTGATGAACAGGTCCGCGAAGACCACCGCGATGATGCAGTACTTGATCGCCCGGCCCGCCGCGACACCCACGCCCTCCGGGCCGCCGGAGGCGAAAAACCCGTAGTAGCACTGGATGAACGTGGTGATCGCGACGAAGATGATCGCCTTCAGCAGCGAGTACAGCACATCGTGCGGTATCAGAAACTGATAGAAGTAGTGCTGGAATGTCCCGGACGCGGTACCGCCGATCAACTGCACGGTGAGCGAGCAGGAGATGTACGCGAACGGCAGTGCCAGGCAGTACAGCGGCACGATGGCGACCATGGCGGCGATCATCCGGGTGCTCACCAGATAGGGAAGTGGCCGGATGGCAACCGATTCCAGCGCGTCGATCTCCTCGGAGATGCGCATGGCGCCGAGTTGCGCGGTGAATCGACAGCCCGCCTGCGCGGCGAATGCGAGCGTGGCGAGCATCGGTCCGAGCTCACGTGTGGTGGCGAAGGCGGAGATCGCACCCGTCAACGGGCTCAGCCCGAGCAGGTTCAGCGAGGTGTAGCCCTGAATGGCGACGGTCATACCGCCGAACGCCGACAGAATGAGCACCACGCCGATGGTCCCGCCGCCGACGATGAGATTGCCGTTGCCCCAGGTGACATCGGACAGCAGCCGCCACACCTCTTTGGGGTACTGCTTGAACGCCAAAGGCATCGAGCTGATCGAGCGCAGGAAGAAGAAGACCTGGTGGCCGATGCGCGCGATGAAGTCACGCGGTGAGGAGGCCACACCCTTGATCCGTTGGAGCGGCCGCAGCAGCGGCGGAACATACGTTGCTGACACGACTCAGACCATCTGTGGTGGGAACAGGGAGTTGTAGACCTGAGTGAGAATCAGGTTCACACCGAAGAGCATCACCGCGGACATGACGACCGCGGTGTTGACCGAGTTGGCCACACCGCCCGGACCGCCGCGGGTGTTCAGCCCGGCATCGCAGGCGATGATCGCCGCGAGCAGGCCGAAGATGAGTGACTTCAGCAGCGCCACAAACAGATCAGTGGTGATGGCGAACGAAGCGAAGGTGCCGACGTAGGAACCGGGGGTACCGCCCTGCGCGAAGATATTGAAGACATAGCCGGTCAGGAAGCCGACGAAAACCACGAAACCGCAGAGCAATACCGAGACCAGCATGGCCGCGCCGAGTCGCGGGGCGACCAGGCGGCGCATGGGGTCCACGCCCATCACCTTCATGGCGTCGATCTCCTCGCGGATGGTGCGCGAGCCGAGATCGGCGGTGATGGCGGAGCCGACCGCACCCGCGATCATGAGCGAGGTGACCAGTGGCGCGCCCTGCTGAATGATGCCGAGGCCGTTGGCCGCGCCGATGAACGAGGTCGCGCCGACCTGTCCGGCGACCGAGCCGACCTGGATGGAGACGATGACGCCGATGGGGATGGCGACCAGAAGTGTCGGCGCGGCAGCCACATTCGCCATGAAGGCGCACTGCCGGACGAACTCGGCGAAGGGGAATCGTTTGCGGAAGATGGCGATGAACAACTCGGCGACCGCGGACACGCCCATGGCCATCATTCGGCCGCCGGTCTCGAGCGACCGTTTGGGATGGTCCTGCCAGTAACCCTTGGCCCGGTCGACGGCCGCATTCATCCGTGACTCCGTGGGACTCCCCGGCCCACTCAGACTCTTGGTCAACTGCACTGACTACCCCTCTCGACGCCGGGATACCCAACCTCCGGCGACTGTTTGCTTGACGCACCTTACTACGGAGTTAGGAAAAACACACCAGTCGTTGTGGTTCCGGTCATAGAGGCAGATCACTTTCTCTGAATCGACGTGAACAGGCAGATCACAGCCGGTTTACGACCCAAAGAACCAGGCAGACATCTAGAACTTGTTCTAATTTCCGACTTCGGTCCGAGCGATTTCAAGAGAAGTGAAGCTCTAACAGGTAAGAATTAATGGGAGAGAATTTATCGGAAATCGCGACGAGTTATGCATTAAATCCATAACTCGTATCCAACTCGGTATAGCGCCGGAAGACGAGCAGGACACGGCTCGGCAACATGTGGCAGTACAAGCAGCCTCCGGGCGCGAATACTGACAGGATGAGTTCCGCAGCTTGACTCGAGCGGCTTCCGACGTCTGGAGGGACATGTTCAGGAAACTCGCCGGTGTGGCCGGCGCCTTCGCTGTAGCCCTGAGTACCGCGCTGCTCGGCGCCGGGGCAGCGAATGCCGACCCCGCACCGGCAGTCATCGGTGGTGGCTCCGGCATCATCATCGACGACATGTTCGAGTGCACCGTCACCACGATCGGCCACGACAGCGCCGGGCGGTTGGTCGGCCTCACCGCGGGACACTGCGGTGACCCGGGTGCGAAGGTCTGGGCCGAAAAGGACCGGGGCGCAGGACAGATCGGCAAATTCGTCTACTCGAACCATGACCTGGACTACGCGGTCATCGAGTTCTTCGGGGACCGTGTCATTCCGGTCAACCACATCGGCAATGTCACCATCACCGGACTCGGCGGGCCGCCGAACTTCCCGATGATCGTCTGCAAGGAAGGCCGCACCACCGGCAATACCTGCGGACTCTCCTGGGGTGACGTCTTCGCCAGCAATGTCGAGACCTGGAGCCAGATGTGCGTGGTGGAGGGCGATTCCGGTGCGCCGGTCGTCGTCGGCACCACCCTCGTCGGCATGGTCAACGCGTATCTGGCCCTGGCCTGCTTCGGGCCCGAGGTCGGGACCAATATGTCCTCGATCATGGCGGACCTGAACGCGCACGGCGGCGCCGGTGCGGGGTACTACCCGATCTGAGTACCGAAACTATCGAACGGGGCGGTGATCCGATGGATCACCGCCCCGTTCTGTATTACCGGGTGCTACCGCGTCACCGCGGGCTACAACGTATTGACGCAGATGACGATCTTGCGCTCGTCATAGACGAAACCCGAGTCACCATCGGAGCATTCGTCGACGCTGGTGCTGTTCTTCATGATCGCCAGCACCTTCACCCCATTGGCCGCGCCCGGGGTGGAGCAGTCGATGCGCTTGGGATCGCTGCCGCTGCCCTTGACCCCCAGATCCAGGCAGTCGTTGATCACCCAGTCGATATCGAGGCAGATGGCGCCGGTCTCGATACCCGCCATGGTCTCGTAGTAGGCCTGATCCACATCGGTCGGGCACTGGGAGTTGGTGGGCGCCTTGGCCACCACCTTGTAGTTGGAGTCCTTGCTCCCGCAGGTGGCCTTGTGGATGGTGGCGTTCTCGGTGGTGCCGCCGAGCTTCACGCAGTCGCCGATGCTGGCCTGGAAGTCGGTATCGCCACCCTTGTCGGCGGGGGTGGTGGTCGTGGTCGGCCGACCCGGACTCGGCTTCCCCGAGGGCTTGGCGCTCGTGGTGGTGACCGCCGAATCGAGTCCGGGCGGGGCCGCGACGGGTGTACCGGTGATGGTGGAGCCGCAGCCCGCGAGCAGCAGGGCGGCGGCGGAGACGGCCGGGGCGGCAATCCGGGCGGAGATCTGCTGACGCAACACGAATCTGTCCTAAATTTAGAAACATCAAGCTTTGACTTCAATGCCCATGCATACACGACGTATACGACAGTCGTCGACTCAAAGGCCACTCGTCAACCCGCCTCGAACCGGAGCCGGTAGTGAAAACGTATAGAACAGTATGAGTACCGCCGCGGGATCGGCCACTCCGCGAACGCGGCTGCGCGAGCCGCGGCCGATGCTGCTGCACGCGCTCGCCGCCGGAGTCGATCTGGAGCGCTACTTCGGCTGGCGGCGCGGACGGGACGGCGACCCCTTCCTCATGCGCTTCCCCGATTTCGGCTCCGCGGTCTTCACCGGCACCCCGGCCGGCGCCCGCGAAATCTTCCGGGCCCCGGTGCGATTGCTGGAACCTCCGCTGCCCAATCCCATCGAGCCCATGGTCGGGCCGGCCTCGCTCATCCTGGCGCGCGGGGAGCGGCATAGGAAGGAGCGGGCGGTGCTGGCGCCGGCATTCCACCGGAATCGGATCAGCGCCTACGGCAATATCATTCGCGATGCCACGCGCGCCGAGTTGAACGGCGACCGCATCGGGCTGCCCTGGCGGCCGGGAACCACGATCGACGCGCGGGCGGCCGCGCGGGCCATGACACTACGGGTGATCCTGGCAGCGGTATTCGGTATCGAGGAACCGCACCGGCTGGCCGAGTACACCGCGGCCACCACCGAATTCCTCACCTCCTTCGGCGGGCCGCTGTTTCTGGTTCCGGCCTTGCGGCGCAATATGTTCGGACTATCGGGCTGGGAACGATTCACCGCGGCGCGCGCTCGACTGGACGCGCTCATCGATGCCGAGATCGACCGGCGACGAACACCCGGGCACGCCGGAACGGACATGCTCGGGCTGCTGATGGAGACCAGATATACGGACGGCAGCGCCATGAGCGCTGTCGATCTGCGCGAACAACTGCGGACGCTGCTGGTCGCGGGGCATGAGACCACCGCGACGGTACTGGTCTGGGCGCTGTACCGGCTACATAGGGAACCGGGCGCATTGGCCCGGCTGCGCGCCGAACTCGACTCCGCCGGAGGCGATCTCGATCCGGTCGAACTTGCCGAACTGCCCTATCTGGACGCGGTCTGCCAGGAGACGCTGCGGCTGCATACACCGGTGCCGATCGTATTGCGCAGGCTCACCGGTGATTTCGAGCTGCGCGGGGTGCCCTTGGTGGCGGGGGACACCATGGGGCTCTCGGTCCAGCTGTTGCACTCCGACCCCGAAGTGTGGACCGAGCCACAGTCGTTCCGGCCCGAACGGTTTCTCGAACGGCGCTACAGCCCATTCGAATTCGCGCCCTTCGGCGGGGGGCATCGGCGCTGCGTGGGCGCGGCGCTGGCCGATTACGAATTGCGAATCGTGCTCGCCACACTGCTCACCGCGGTGCGCCTGCGGTTGTCGCCGCGCTTCGCACGCGGGCGGGCTCCGTGGACGGTGCCGCACAATATCGCGATCGGTCCACATGCCGCCATCACCTTCGATGTGCTCGAAGCGTGATGTGACGCCAGTGATTTCGATCACAACCAGGTTTGGGAACACCCTCCGCGTGGTTAAGACGGAGCACCCGGTCTGTTTCGAGAATCGCCGACGCGAACGGCGATAACACCCCGGCGATTCGGCCTCGCATTCCGCTGTGATACGAGCCACATTCACCTCGGTCTATGCATAACTCCCACAAGCCAATTGGCATGCCCGCGATCGCAAGGTAGGAATGAATCGGGGTTGGGACCTAACGCGGGTGAGCTCTGCCCGCGATCTGCGTATGAACAAGGATCGGAAGGACACCTAGCTGTGCGCATCACCCGGTATGGACTGATTTCCCTCGCCGCCATCGCGGCGACCGGAGCCGTGGTGGCCGCGCCCGCCTCAGCCGCCCCGCTATGGCCGGGCGGCCCGGAAGTTCCGGGTGTGCCCTCCGCCGTCATGCCGCAGCCCGTCCCAGGCGATCTGCCGACCGCGCCCGGCGCGAGCTCGCCGCTGCCGCCCTCGAACTTCACCGCCCCGAACATCACGCCCGGCGACGGTGACGTGGTCGGTGTGGCCCAGCCGGTCATCATCAACTTCAAGGAGCCGGTGAGCGATCACGCCGCCGCCGAGAAATCCATTCGCATCACCTCCACCAACAAGGTGGACGGCCACTTCTACTGGCGCGGTGACAGCCAGGTGCGCTGGCGGCCCGAGGAGTTCTGGCCGTCCGGCTCCAAGGTCACCGTCGAGGCGGGTGGCACCAAGGTCGCCTACGAGATCGGCGACGAGTTCATCGCCACCGCCGACGACACCACCCACGAAATCGTGGTCACCCGCAATGGCGAGGTGGTCCGGACCATGCCCACCTCCATGGGCAAGACCGGGCACGAGACCCCGAACGGCACCTATATCGTCAGCGAGCGCAATCGCAAGATGATCATGGATTCCTCCACCTACGGGGTGCCCACCACCGCACCCGAGGGCTACAAGCTCGAGGTCGAGTACGCCACCCGCATGTCCAACAGCGGTATCTTCGTGCACGCCGCGCCGTGGAGCGTTGCGCAGCAGGGTAAGTCGAACTCCTCGCACGGCTGCCTGAACGTCTCGACCGAGGACGCCAAGTGGTTCATGGACAATGTGAAGAAGGGTGACCCGGTGGTTGTGAAGAACACCGCGGGCGGCACCCTGAGCACCAGCGACGGCTGGGGTGACTGGAACTGATAGTTCCGGCCCAGGCCGACAAGAGCTTTCGAACGCCTCGCCCGTATCGGGCGGGGCGTTCGTGCGTCAGGTGTACAGAATTGGAAATTGGAAATTCTGTTTTCGGTCTTGAAAGAGACTGGGCAGCCTTACGATTCGCCTCATGTCCGCGCCACCCGCGGGTGC
The DNA here is from genome assembly GCF_036327755.1 of Nocardia sp. NBC_01503. Lineage (NCBI taxonomy): Bacteria > Bacillati > Actinomycetota > Actinomycetes > Mycobacteriales > Nocardiaceae > Nocardia > Nocardia sp. NBC_01503. Next base: position 2,568,884 of record NZ_CP109596.1, on the reverse strand, counting down.
GCCCGGTGAACAGTCGGTGGCATCCGCGCGCCGACTATTCAACCGGGCGGCATCCAGTCGTTACCGGCTAGTCGCAAGCAACCGCCACGCTGCGCGGGTGAGATCGAGGCCCGAACGAGTACTACCGCAACCCCCGGGGCGCGGCTGGCGAAGCAGACCGTGGCAGGACTACGCGCTCTTCTTTGTGCTCGTCGCGCCAAACCTGGTGTTGCTTTCGGTATTCGTATACCGGCCGCTGATCGACAATATCCGGCTGTCGTTCTTCGACTGGAATATCTCCGACACCACGTCGACCTTTGTCGGCCTCTCCAACTACCAGGAGTGGTGGGGCCGCGACGACTCATGGCAAATTGTAAGCAACACAGTCGTATTCACGCTCGCGGCAGTTGTGGGCAGTATGGTGCTGGGTTTGGCACTGGCCCTGCTGCTCGACCGGAAGCTGTTCGGGCGCAATGTGGTCCGCTCCGCGGTCTTCGCCCCGTTCGTCATCTCCGGCGCGGCCATCGGTGTGGCCTTCCAATTCATCTTCGATCCCGGCTTCGGCCTGGTGCAGGATGTACTGCACAAACTCGGCGTGGAGAAGGCCCCGGACTTCTACCAGGATCCGCACTGGGCGCTGTTCATGGTGACCGTCACCTACCTGTGGAAGAACATCGGCTACACCTTCGTCATCTATCTGGCCGCGCTGCAGGGCATTCGGACCGATCTGATGGAGGCCGCCGAGATCGACGGCGCGAGCCGCTGGACCACCTTCACCCGGGTGCTACTGCCACAGCTGCGGCCCACCACCTTCTTCCTCTCCATCACGGTGCTGCTGAATTCGCTGCAGGTCTTCGACATCATCTACTCGATGACCCGCGGCGGGCCGCTCGGCACCGGCACCACCACCATGGTGGTCCAGGTCTATCGCGAATCCTTCGTCAACTTCCGGGCCGGTTACGGCGCGACCGTCGCCACCATCATGTTCGTGGTGCTGCTGATCGTCACGCTGCTCCAGGTCCGGATCATGGATCGGGGCGAACAGTGACCGACCGGCTCAATCGGCTCGACAATGCCTTCTGGGCAAAGTTTTTCGGCTACGCGGCCATGGTGTGCGTGCTGATCGTCATCGGGGTGCCGCTGTTCTGGCTGCTCATCACCTCGTTCAAGACCCGCGGCGATATCTACGTGCAGCCGGCGGTGTACTGGCCGCGCACCTGGCATGCGGAGAACTACAGCGAGGCCACCACCACCCTGCCGTTCTGGACGTTCCTGCGGAATTCGGTGATCGTCACCCTGACGGTGGCATCGGTGAAATTCGTTCTCGGCGTGCTCAGCGCGTACGGTCTGGTCTTCCTGCGGTTCCCCGGCAAGAACGTGGTGTTCCTGGTGATCATCGCGGCGCTCATGGTGCCCAATCAGATCACCGTCATCTCCAACTACGCACTGGTCGCGCAGCTCGGCTGGCGAAATACTCTGCAGGGCATCATCATCCCGCTGTGCGGGGTCGCCTTCGGCACCTTCCTGATGCGCAACCATTTCCTGTCCCTGCCCGCCGAAGTCATCGAAGCGGCACGCATGGACGGCGCGCGCTGGTGGCGGCTGCTGACCCGCGTGGTGCTGCCCATGTCCGGGCCGACCATGGTGGCCTTCGCGGTGATCACACTGGTCAACGAGTGGAACGAATACCTGTGGCCGTTCCTCATGGCAGACGGCCCGAATGTCGCCACGCTGCCCGTCGGCCTCACCCTGCTGCAGAACACCGAGAACCCGAGCGTCACCAACTGGGGTCCGGTCATGGCCGGAACCCTGCTCACCATGCTCCCCATCCTCATCGTCTTCCTCGCACTACAGCGTCACATGATCAAGGGCCTCACCTCCGGTGCGGTCAAGGGTTAAGTCCCAGAAGGAGATTCCAGTGTCCGACTCCCGATTTCCCGCGCTGTCTCGACGCGGGTTCCTCGGCCTCGCCGGTGCCACCGCGGCCGGGCTGACGCTGACCGCCTGCGCCGGATCCGGCGGCGGCAGCAAGCAGGGTGGTGACTCGAACACCATCACCTTCTGGTCCAACCACCCGGGCACCTCCAAGGAGCTGGAGACCGAGCTCATCAACCGGTTCCAGGCCAAGTACCCGGATCTGAAGGTCAACCTGGTCGACGCGGGCAAGAACTACGAGGAGGTGTCGCAGAAGTTCAACGCGGCGCTCTCCGGCGGTGAACTCCCCGATGTCGTTGTGCTGTCCGATGTCTGGTGGTTCAACTACGCGCTGAACGGAACCATCGAACCGCTGGACTCGCACTTCGGTTCCGCCGGTGTGAAACTCGACGACTACGTCGACTCGCTGGCCAATGACTACAAGTTCAACAACAAGCACTACGCATTGCCGTACGCGCGCTCGACCCAGGTCTTCTACTACAACAAGGATGTCTGGTCCAAGGCCGGACTGCCGGACCGCGGCCCGAACACCTGGCAGGAATTCGACGAGTGGGGCCCGAAGATCCAGGGCGTCATGGGCGGCGACAAGTGGGCGCACGGCTGGGGTGACGCCAAGAACTACCTGGCCTGGACCTTCCAGGGCCCGATGTGGACCTTCGGCGGCGGCTACTCCGACGACTGGAAGCTGAAGTTCGGCGACCCCAAGTCGATCGAGGCCGGCAAGTTCTTCAGCGACATGATCAATGTGAAGAAGTACGCGAGCATCCGCCCGCAGATCGCCACCGAATTCGGCACCGGCATTCTCGGCTCCACCATCGCCTCCACCGGTGATCTCAAGGGCATCATGAAGAACGCCGAGGGCAAGCTGACCGTCGGCACCGCCTTCCTGCCGCATCCGAACGGCGCGGGGGCCACCACCGGTGGTGCGGGCCTGGCGATTCCGTCGCGAATCTCGGACTCGCGCAAGGAGAACGCGCTCAAGTTCATCGAGTTCATCACCAATGCGGCCAATACCGCGTACTTCTCGCAGGGCACCGGATACATGCCGGTCCGCAAGTCGGCGCTGCAGGATCCGAGCGAGCTGGACTTCCTGGCCAAGAACCCGAACTCCAAGACGGCCATCGATCAGCTCGCGGTGACCAAGTCCCAGGACTTCGCGCGCGTCTTCGTGCCCGGCGGTGACCAGATCATCGGCACCGGTATGGAGCAGATCGGCCTGCAGAACCGCGATGTCACTTCGGCTTTCGCGGATATCAGCAGCCAGCTGCAGACCATTATCGACCGGCAGATCACCCCCAAGCTGCCCAAGTAGTACCTAGTTAGGAGACCCGCCGCATGGCGACTGTGCAGTTCGAGGGTGTTTCCCTCAGTTATCCGGGTGCGCCGCGTCCCGCGGTCGAAGACCTGAGCTTGGAGATCGCCGACGGCGAATTCCTGGTGCTGGTCGGACCGTCGGGCTGCGGTAAATCCACCAGTCTGCGCATGCTGGCGGGTCTGGAGGCGGTGTCCGCCGGGCGGATTCGCATCGGCGGCCTCGATGTCACGGGGCTGCCGCCGCGGTCCCGCGATGTGGCCATGGTCTTCCAGAGCTACGCGCTCTACCCGAATATGACGGTGGCCGAGAATATGGGATTCGCGCTCCGCAATGCGGGAATGAGCAAGGCGGACACCCTGATTCAGGTCAAGGAAGCCGCCGCCATGCTCGAGCTGGAAGACCTCCTCGACCGCAAACCCGCCAAACTCTCCGGCGGCCAGCGCCAACGCGTGGCCATGGGTCGCGCCATCGTGCGCCGCCCGCAGGTCTTCTGCATGGACGAGCCGCTCTCGAATCTCGATGCGAAACTGCGGGTTTCGACCCGCTCGCAGATCGCGGCCCTGCAGAAGCGCCTGGGCACCACCACCGTCTACGTTACCCACGACCAGGTCGAAGCCATGACCATGGGCCATCGGGTGGCGGTCATGAAAGACGGCCAACTCCAGCAGATCGCCGCGCCGCGCGAGCTCTACGACAACCCGGTGAACACCTTCGTCGCCGGTTTCATCGGTTCCCCCGGCATGAACCTGCTCACCGCCCCCATCCGCGAGGGTGCCGCCGTGCTCAACGACCTGCATATCCCGTTGCCGCACAAGGTCTCCGGAGACAAAGTGGTCGTCGGCATTCGGCCCGAGTCGTGGGAGGTCACCACCGATCCGGAGAACTCCCTGGCGGTAGAGGTGGAGCTGCTCGAAGAGCTGGGCGCCGAATCCTTCCTCTACTCCCACGGCATCACCGACGAATGGTCCAGCCGCTCCGGCCGAGTGGTCGCCCGCGTGGACCGCCGCTTCCAGGTGGCGCTGGGAGACAAGCTCCACCTCACCCCGAAGCAGGACGAACTCTTTCTCTTCGACGCTGAAACCGAACTGCGGATTTCGTAGCGGGGCACACCGGGATGTACCCGGGGCCTTCGTAGCCGAATACCGTACGGGACATTACGTTCCAGCCGGGTTCGGAAGAATGCCACGATTCTTCAGCGTGGGAACCTCGCCTGCCGTACCCGACTTTCGCTCCCCCCTCAGGCGCGAATACTCACGACCCAGCCTGGCCGGGTAGCCGTGGTCCCGATCTCGAGCAAAGACACAAACCCCAAAGACCAAAACCCCCAAAAACCCCACCCCCCAAGCCATCACACCCCCTGTCTAACCCGCACACCCCTTGTACGGGGTGTGATCCCAGTACACGGGGTGTGATGGCCCTGTGTCAGTGGTGCGGTCACCTCGGAAGCGGGGTACGGGCACCCCGAGACGCCTCACCTTGCCCGGATTGTCTACTTCGAGTGGGTGATTCTTCTCGTCCTGGCGTCTTGTGTCTTGTTGTTCTTGTCTTTCGTCGTTGTGGTTCTGAAGGTTCCCACAGCCAGCCGGCCAGGCTGGGAGGTGAGAGTGCGGCTCCCCATGGGGGAGCCGAAGCGGGGTACGGCAGACGAGGTAACCACTCCGAAAATTCGTGGCCTTCTGCCGAACCCCGCTGGAACCGAAGGTGATCCACCTGACCGTGCTACGAAGGCCCCGGGGCCATCACCAGATCTTCACGCGCTCCGCCGGATCCAGGTAGAGCTCATCACCCGGCTTCACGTCGAACGCTTCGTGGAAGCTGTCCAGGTTGCGGACCACCCCGTTGCAGCGGAACTCCGGCGGGGAGTGCGGGTCCACGGCGAGGCGGCGGATGGCCTCCTCCTGGCGGGCTTTGGTGCGCCAGACCTGCGCCCAGCCGAAGAAGACGCGCTGCAGACCGGTCAATCCGTCCAGGACCGGAATCTCCTTGCCTTCCATGGCGATTTCGTACGCGGCCAGCGCGATGGTGAGGCCGCCCAGATCGCCGATATTCTCACCGATGGTGAATTCGCCATTGACCGTATGGTCATCGGAGAGGTCCTTGGGGGAGAAGGCGTTGTACTGGTCGATCAAAGCCTTGGTGCGCTTACCGAATTCGGTGCGATCGGACTCGGTCCACCAGTCGATCATATTGCCGTCACCGTCGTACTTCGAACCCTGATCGTCGAAGCCGTGGCCGATCTCATGACCGATGACCGCGCCGATACCACCGTAATTGGCGGCGTCGTCGGCGTTCATATCGAAGAACGGCGGCTGCAGAATCGCGGCCGGGAAGACGATCTCGTTCATGCCCGGGTTGTAGTACGCGTTCACGGTCTGCGGGGTCATGAACCATTCGCCGCGATCCACCGCGCCGCCCAGCTTCGCCAGATCCCGATCGTGTTCTGCCGCATAGCCACTGCGGTAGTTGCCGACCACATCGGCGGGATCGACGGTGATCGCCGAGTAGTCCCGCCACTCGTCCGGGTAACCGATCTTCGGGGTGAACTTCTCCAACTTGGCCAGGGCCGCCTGCCGGGTGTCCGGACCCATCCACTCCAGATCGGCGATATTGCGGCGGTACGCCTCCTGCAGATTCTCCACCAGCTCGACCATGCGGGCCTTGGCGGCGGGCGGGAAGTGCCGGGCCACATACAGTTTGCCGACGGCCTCGCCCAGCAGATCCTGCACCAGCGAGACACCGCGCTTCCAGCGCTCGCGATTCTCCGGTGCACCGGTCAGCGTGCGACCGTAGAAGTCGAAGCTCTCCTGCACCAGGTCATCGGTGAGGTAGGCGGCGCGGGCCTTCACCACACGCCAGGCCGCCCACGCCTGCCAATCCGCCTGCGCCTCCGAGGCCCACAGCCGTGCGAAGGTGCGCACATAATCCGGCTGCCGCACCACGACCTCGGCGAAAAGGTCCGGACCGGAGCGGTCCAGGCCCTCGGCGAGCGCGGAAGTCCAGGCATTCCAGTCGAATTCGGGGTTATCGGCGGCCAGGGCGTCGAAAGTGGTGAGGTTGTAGCTCTTCTCGGCGTCGCGGCGGCGGACCACATCCCAATGACCCTGCGCCAGCTTCTTTTCCAGCTCGAATACCCGGCGCGCGTCGTAATCCAGACCGGCCAATGCGAACATGCGGCCGATATGCGCGACGTACTTCTCGCGGATCTCGGCGTACTCGTCCTTGTGGTAGTACGACTCGTCGGGCAGGCCGATACCGGACTGCGAGGTGTGCACCAGATAGCGCTCGGAGTTCTTGTCGTCGGTATCGACGTAGAACGCCATCGCACCACCCACACCGGTGCGCTGGTGCCGTCCGATGAGCGCGGCGAATTCGCTCGGATCGCTCACCCGGGCAATGGCGGCGAGTTCACCGGCGATGGGGGTGAGCCCCGCGGCCGTAATGGCGGCGGTGTCCATGAAGCTGTTGTACAGGTCGCCGATCTTGCGCTCTTCGCTGCCGGCGGCGGCATCGGAGGCGGCAGCCTCCTGGATTATCTGCTGCACATCGCGCTCGGCCTGGTCGTAGAGCGTGCGGAAGGCGCCGTCCACCGCCCGATCCGACGGTATGTCGTATTTATCCAGCCATTCGCCGTTGACGTGCGCGAACAGGTCGTCCTGCACCCGCACGCCCTCGTTGCGGAAGGACAGATCGATACCGGAGGGAGGCGTCAGCTGCGAAGTCACGCCCTCCAGTATGCCGATCGCGGCGCGGCTGCGGCGGGATCACGCGGAGAGCGAAAACAAGATCAGGCGGCGAGTGGAATTCGATCGAACTCGCCATCGCGGACCCCGGCCAGGAAGGCCTCCCATTCGCCAGGGGTGTAGACGAGACCGATCTCCCCGGACCGGAGTGTGGTGAATCCGTCCGCGGCGGTGTGCGCGGTGAGGGTGGTTACGCCGCCGGGGTTATCCCGCAGGATTGTCAGGAAGGACATCCATTCGACTGCGCTGACGGTGATGACGGGCTCGTCGAGTGCGCTGTTGGCCGGATTTCGCCGGTACTTGCTGTCACGGACGAACACCGCCGCACCATCGAATCGGACCTCTACACACTGATTTCCGTTATTCGTGCGGGTCGACGTGAACCAGCCGGTGGATTCCGGTTGATACTTCGCGGTTTCTAGCATGGGCAGCATATTACCGTCTCGCATGTGTCTCCTACCCTTGCGAATAACTCATGATCAATTCCAAAGATTCTGCACGACTGAGAGATTGGTCGAGTGCACGCACAAATGCGAAATCAAGATCGCGAATCAACTCCGGATCATCCACTGCCCCACCGAAAACCGCGCTCTCCACCCAGCCGAAGGTATGCAGCGCCGTCGAAGAGAAATCCAGTAGATGGAAACTGGAGCCGCCGAGAATCGCACCGCGGGTGGCGGCGAACGGAATCACCCGCACCGTCACCGAATCCAGTTCGTCCAAGAGTGTTGCCAGGTGTTCCAGTTGTCCCCGAAGGACTTTCGGGCCGCCGATCTGCTGCATGAGCGTGGCCTCGCCGATGACGGCGGTCAGCTCCGGCCGATCGGCGTCGCGTAATCGTTGCTGTCTGCGCATCCGAATCGCCACCAACTGCTCCACCTGCACCGGGCGGATCATGACATCGGCACTGATGAGCGCCCGGCTGTACTCCTCGGTCTGCAGCAACCCGGGAATGACCAGCGAGTCGTAGCTGCGGATGCTCTCCGCACCGAACTCCATACCGTAGTAGCGCTGTAGCTCCGAACCGATCAGCGCCGAGGATTTGGCCCACCAGCCGCGTTCCTTACTGGCGGTGAGCAATTCGAGGAGTTCGTCCCGCTCCTCACCATCGACCTCCAACAGCTCCAGTACCGGGCCGATGGTGGTGGCGGTCAGAACTCTGCGGCCCTTCTCCACATGGGACCAGTTGGCCGGGGTGAAGCCGACCCGCTTGGCGAAGGTCGCCGAATCGAAGCCGCGCTGCTCGCGCAGCTCCCGTAATCGCAGTACCAGTTCCCACCGGGCCACGGTGGGTGATACGGGTGCCATGACTGCTGATGCTACGCCCCCAACTCACCGGCGTGTGACTATTGTCATACCGATTGCGGGAGAATAGGGTCGGTAGCAGGAGGTTCGCCAATGAGCGCGCTGGACCCGTCCTCGTACACCGCCACCCAGGAGGCGCTGGCCCGCTGCCGGCGCTACCGCAAGGAGCATGGCCTATACGGGATAGTCGACTTCGCGCTGGGCCGAATCATGTTGGAGGTCGGCTCCGTCGGAGCCGTCACCATGCCCGCCGACCTGGGCCGCCGGGTCCGCGACCACCTGCTGGCGCGCCAGCGCTGCGGACCGGTCATCAGTCATCCGCGGTCCGGGCGCTGGACCTTCCTGACCGGCCCCACCGACGACTCCTACCTCGACAGCGCGCTCTTCTCGGACCTGTTCCGGGATTGCGCGGCGGTGGCGCTGCCCGGTAGCCACATCGTGCTGCCCTCCCCGGCCGATGAGCACAGCGGCTACCGCGCGTGGATCTGCCCGCCCGCCAGCGACTTTCGGCCCGAGCTCGCAGAAGTCGTCAGCGCCACCCGGGAATGCCGTCCGGTACAGCACTGACCGGGCGCGTCAGGGGGTCGGCGCGGGCGTCAGCGTAATGCTCAACTTGTTCTCCAGGTTGTCCCTGAACTGGTCCTGGCACTGCTGCACCTTGGTCTGATCACCACCGGCCTTGCTGATGCAGTCCACCAGATCGTCACCGCCGTTGTCCTTGAACACGATCCACACGAAAATGCCGATCACGATGCCGCCGATCAGGCTCAATACGCCCAGGATCAGACCGGCCACCGCCATACCGAAGCCACCCGCCGTACCGCGACGCGCCTTCAGCATCGCGATCAGGCCGAAGATCGCCGCGAGCAGACCGAAGAAGACACCGACGATGGTGAGAATGATGGTGAAATCCAGCAGCACCGCGAGGATGCCGAGCACCAGCGCGGTCACCGCCAGGCCCTTGCCCTTGGGCGACTCCTGCCAATACTGCTGCGGCGGCTGACCACCGGGCGGCGGATAACCGCCAGGCGGGGGCGCGGGGTACTCGCCGTAATTACCGGGGGGCGGGTACTGCGACATGGGCGTCGTCCTTCCGTCGGGTGCTGCTCCCGGTATCGCCAACGCTGTGAGCAGGCGTTAACGCATGCTATTGCCCGCCGAGGCGCGCATGCATCTCCCACACCAGGATCTCCGACGGCAGGTTCGCGGTCACCCGTTGACCGCCACTGCGCGCCATCCGCACGGCATCACCCTCGTAGAGCGTGCCGACCCCCTCCAACTCCACCTCACCGCGCGCGACGAACAGGTGCAGATAGGGCGACTCCGGTAGTCGAACCTCCGGCGACTCCGCCGCACCCGGCATCCGGGCCACGTGCAGGGCCGAATGACTGCTGCCGATGGCGATGGCCGTGCGATCGCGGTATCTGGGCAGGCCCGACGCGACCGTCACCAGTGCGCCGCGCGCCAACTCGTCGTCGACCTCGAGCTGCTGATAACCCGGATTCAGACCGGGTTCATCCGGCACCACCCACATCTGGACGAAATGCACCGGTTCCTCGTGTGCGGGCGCGGTACTGATCCGCCACGAATCGTTCTTCTCCGAATGCAGAATCCCCGAACCCGCGCTCATCCGCTGCGCCAGGCCCGGATAGATCACGCCGTTATGACCCAGCGAATCCTGATGTACCAGGCTGCCGCTGAGCACCCAGGTGACGATTTCCATATCGCGGTGGGGATGAGTCTCGAACCCCTCACCCGGCAACACGATGTCCTCGTTGTTCACCAGCAAAAGCCCATGATGGGTGTTCTCGGGATCGTAATGTTCCCCGAACGAGAACGAATGCTTCGAATCCAGCCACGCCACACGAGTTTTCATGCGGTCGCCGCCACGATGGACATCGATGTGTGGTGTCGTGAGCGTGGACACCGCCCTACTCCTCTCACCGGCGTGCACCGATCAGAATCCAGGGTAGGGGCACATTCGGCGCCCCGGGCTGAACTCCGGGTTAAATGTTAACTTGCGTGCCGCGCCATCCGTACGCCGCCTACCAGGCAGGACAGCAGGGCGCTATTGTTCACACCCTGCCGACGGGGTGCGGTCGGCGACCGTATCATGATGTGCCGCAAGTGAAACCGGAGGGAGAGCAAGGGATGCGACCCGACGTACTCGCGGGCATCGAACGCGAACTCCGGCAGCAGGCCAACAGCGAGGGGATCACCCACTTCGTCGTGGGTGTGGCCGTTTTCCGTGGGGGAAAACTCCTGGTCGTACGGCGTGTTGCCGATGATTGTCACGGGGGGATGTATGAACTTCCGGGCGGCGGAGTGGAATCGGGGGAGAGCTTCGCGCAATGCGTGGAGCGCGAACTCTTCGAGGAGACCGGACTGCGCGTACTGCGCATCACCGATGTACTCGGCGGATTCGACTACGCCACCCGCACCAAATCACGAGTACGCAAATACAGCTTCGTAGTCGAAGCCGAAGCGGGAGAGGTCATGCTGGCGCCCGGCGAACACGATCAATTCCAGTGGATCGACGCCGATAGTCTGGACAACCTACCCATGGCGGACGATATGCGAGCGGCCGTATTCGCACTCGTCACCACCCACCCCGCCAGGTGAGCGAACCCGGGATCGAACCGATTGCCACAGCGGGGAACACACCGGAGCGCGGACGGCACAAGCTGGATGGCATGCGGTATGGGCTGAACGGGTTGCGCACCGCGGTACGCGAGAGTCCGGGCGCGCTGCGACTCGCCACCGTGCGATTGGCCGGACAGTTCGGCGACGGCATGTTCCAGGCCGCGCTCTCCGGGGCGATCCTGTTCAATCCGGAGCGCGAAACCGATCCGCTGGCCATCGCCGGCGGCTTCGCCGCACTGCTGCTGCCGTACTCGATCATCGGACCGTACGCGGGCGCGCTGCTGGACCGCTGGGACCGGCGCACGGTCCTGCTCATCGCGAACATGCTGCGCGGTTTGCTGATCGGCGTGACAGCGGCGAGCCTGCTCGCCGGGGTGCGCGAGACGACACTCCTGTTGCTCGCGCTCTCCGTGGTGGGCGTGTCGCGGTTCGTCGGCGCTGGTGTGTCGGCGTCATTGCCACGGGTGCTCGCCCAGCAGCGGCTGGTAGCCACCAATTCGATCCTGGCGACCGTGGCCTCGGGCTGCGCGATCCTCGGCGCGGGCATTTCCTTCGGCATCATCGCCGTCCTCGGCGCGGGCGACACCGCCTCGGCGGTGGCGGTCGCGCTCAGCGCCGCCGGATCGGTCGTGGGCGCGCTGTCAGCGGCCGGATTCCGCAGGCACACACTCGGACCCGATCCGGACGAGCCCGCACCCGACCCCGGCGGACCCGCGGCGCGCAGCGTCGGGACACAGCCCCAAAGCTCGCTGCGGGCCATAGCGGCGGGATTGCGATCCGGTGCCACGGCCGCATGGCATTCGCGCGAGGTCACCACCGCCATGATCGGCATCGCCGCGCATCGGGCCGTCTTCGGCGCCGACACACTGCTCATGGTGCTGGTGCTGCGGCGCGGCTCCGCGACGAGCGGGACCGGCGGGGGCGGGCATCACATCGCAAAATTCAGCGCCGCCATCACCGCCACCGGGGCAGGGATGCTCGCGGCCGCGGTGATCGCGCCCATTCTCATTCCGCGCCTGGGCCGCTCACGCACCGTCGTGGCCGGACTGCTCACCGCCATCGTGGTGCAGTTGACGCTCGTCACGCCCATCACCATCGCGAACGGCACCGGGGAGCGACGCGCCGAACTCTGCCTGCTGGCGGCGGCATTCCTGCTCGGACTGGCCGGGCAGATCATCAAGCTCACCGGCGACGCGGCCATGCAGATCGATATCGACGATCTGCACCGCGGCCAGGTATTCGCCCTGCAGGACACCGTCTTCAACATCACCTACGTGGGCGCGCTGGCCGGGACCGCACTGTGGATTCCGGCCGACGGACGCTCACCGGCGGTGGTGATCGCGGCCGCCGGTGTGTACTGCGCTGGCATTGCCGCCATCGCGCTAATATCGGCTCGATCGAAACCGGGAGACATATGGGATTCCGCACCACCGACGGCCTGATCCTGTCCGGCGTCCTCGCCATCGGCGCGATCATGTTGCCCGCCGCGCCCGCCTCCGCTGTCCCGGCCTGGCAACCGCCGCCGGTGAACAGCTGCGGCGAAACAGGTTTCGATCCGTTGCAGCGGCAGTCCAATCCCGATGGTGGTGCACCGCAACCCGATCCGACGATTCGCATCCAGGTGCCGGTACCGCGGATCACCACCGTCGAGGTACCCGGCCCGAAGCCGGACACCACCCGGATCGATCCCGTCACGCTGCCCGAGGATCCGTGCGCGGCGCCCTGCCCGGACGTGCGGGACAATCCCAAGCCCACGCTGGAAGCCCCGCCGCCGGAGGGCAACCCGACCGGCGCGCCCGCCACCACCACCGCCGCACCGAGCAGCACCAGCTCCGGGGACGGCGCACTGTCGCTGCCCAAGATCGAATTGCTGCCCGAGACCGAACCCATTCCGATCCCGGTCCCCGGCGGTGAACCGCCCGAACCGCAACCGCTGCCCGCCGCCGATGTGCAGCCACCCGCCGCCGCGCCCACCGTGCCGCCGATCGCGCTGCCCAAGGTGGAATCGGTCGATTTGGTCAACCAGGTCACCGGGCACGGCTCGGTCAATCGCACCGATATGCGCTGGGGCGTCGACGGCACCGACCTCGGCCTGATGTGGGAGAACCAGCCCGGCCAGGTCGCCGTCGTCTTCGGCGACACCTTCGGCAAGGGCTGGGAACCCATCGGCGCGGGCACCGGCGAACAGGACTGGCGCAGCAACACCATCGCCTACAGCAGCAATCGCGACCTGTCGCAGGGCCTGCTGCTGGACAACTTCGTCCAGGACACCCGCTGCCACGCCACCGAGATCCTGAACAGCCGCAAGATCCGGAACTACGAGGTCACCACCATCCCCACCTCCGGCTTCGCGGTCGGCGACCGGCAGTACCTGAGCTATATGTCGGTCAACCGGTGGAGCAAGATTCCGGGCATGTGGTGGACCAACCACGGCGGTATCGCCTGGTCCGACGATAACGGGCGCACCTGGACCAAATCCCAATGGGCGCGCTGGGACAACCTGTTCGGGCTCGGCCGCTTCCAGGTCGCGACCATGGTGCCGCAGGGCGATTACGTCTACATGTTCGGCACACCCAATGGGCGCGTGGGCGTCATCGGACTCGGCCGGGTGCCCAAAGACCAGGTATTGAACAAGACCGCCTACCAGTACTGGATCAACGGCACCTGGACCGCCGCCGACGGAGCCAACGAATTACTCGCCACCCCACTGGTTTCCGGCACCGCCAGCGAACTCTCCATCCATTACGACCAGGACAGCCGGCGGTGGCAGATGGTGTACCTGGATCTGCAACGCCACGCGATCGTGCTGCGCACCGCCGCCGAACCGCAGGGCAGCTGGACCGAACCGGTCGCACTGGTGGACACCGACGACTACCCGACGGCGTACGGCGGGTTCATTCATCCGTGGTCGACCGCGAAGGACCTGTACTTCACCGTCTCGGCGTGGAACAGCTACAACGTGTACCTCATGCACGCGAAGATCGATCAGGAGAACTGACAACGGGTTTCGGTTCAGCGGGGGCGGAAGCGGATCGCCTGGCCCGGTCGTGCCTGCGCCACCAGATCCACCTCCGCATCGACCACGACTCCGATCACCGGATAGCCGCCGGTAATCGGATGATCGGCCAGGAACACCACCGGCCGGCCGCTCGGCGGGACCTGAATCGAGCCGAGAACCATTCCCTCCGTGGGCAATTCATCGGATACGCGGCGGTCCAGGCTCGGTCCATGCCGACGATCCAAGCGCGCACCGATCCGATCGGTCTCCGAGGACACCGTCCACTCACCCTCGAAAAGCGCTGTGGCACGGTGGAACCAGTCGTCGCGCGGACCGGGTACCACGTGCACGGTGAGCCGACCGGCATACGGCGGTGGCACCGGAGCCACATCGACGATCGGATATTCGCGCGGCGGCGGGCCGACCGGCAGTAGATCGCCGGCGCGCACCGGGTCCGGGCCGATCCCCGACAGCGTGTCGCGACTACGGGAGCCGAGCACCGCGGGCACCGCGATACCACCGCGCACCGCGACATAACTCCGCAAACCGGTCGAAGCGATGCCCAGCCGAAGCCGTTGTCCCTCTTCGACCTCCAGCACGCTCGCCGAACCCATCGAACGACCGTCGACCGAGATGGGAACGGCGGCACCGGTCACGGCGACGGTGAGATGCCGCTCGGCCAGCAGTTCCAGCCCGCCCAGCAGCACCTCGATCGCGGCCGCCCGCTCGGAATTCCCGACCAGGCGATTGGCCAGACGCAACGAAGCGCGATCGGCCGCGCCCGCGATGCCGACGCCGGAATCGAACCAACCGGGCCGACCCAGATCCTGAATCGTCGCCAGCGGACCCACTCGCTCGACGCGGATCATCGGCGACCAGCCCTTCGACCGTCGACTACGCGGTGGATACCGATGGGCTTCATGCGTGACCCGCCTCCACATCGATGAATTGGACCCGGGTCGCGGCACGGATAAGGGCGGGCGGATCGCGATCCACATCCCAGAGCGGTGCGTCGGTGGTGCCGATCAACCGCCAGCCACCCGGGCTGCGGCGCGGATAGACGGCGGAGTAGCCACCCGCCAGCGCCACCGCTCCGGGTGGAATCGCGGCACGGGATTCCCGGCGGCGCGGGACGGTGAGGCGGCCGTCCGAAGATTCCAGATAACCGAAGCCGGGCGCGAAACCCACGAAGGCGCAACGCCATACAGCGGCGGTGTGCTGCGCGATCACCTCGGCCGGCGTCAGGCCGAGCAGCCGCGCCACCTCGGCGAGGTCCGCGCCGTCGTAGCGGACCGGGATGCGCACCGGCTCATCGTGAAAACCATTGCCGCCCAGCGACTGTTCCGAACGATCGGTCCTGTTCGGCTGCCACCCCGGCAGCGCGCGGCCGCCAACCGCCACCCGGGCCTCCGATTCCAGTTGCGCCAGCAGCATATTCAGCTGCTTCCGCACGGATTCGACGGCGCCCGGTGCGGACAGGGTGACCAGTACCGTCTCCGCGGCGGGCAGCACATCCACCACCCCTTCGGGACGCGATCGCAGCGCCGCCACCAGTTCGACCACCATGGTGCGCACGGGCGGAATCACCAGCAGCGCACGGTCTCCCGCCGCGCGGATTTCACCACCCATGGCAAATCACCCGTCCATGGCGCGGCAGCGTTCGGTGCCACACCAAATCGTTCGCACCACTCACATCGCACCCGCCCGCGCGCCGGGCCGCAGTTCGCGGGGTATGCGACCGTCGCTCGGCGAAGCTCGCACCCCCTCGGGCATACCCGATCCACGACGGGGATGTAGGCGGGACCGCGTTATCTCGGAGGAAGCGGGCTGCGAAGCTCATGACACAGCCATCAGACGAAGGGGCGCACGGGAATCGCGGCCTCGTCGAGCGCCGCACGGATACGACGCGCCATCTCCACAGCGGCGGGAGAGTCGCCGTGCACACAGATGCTGGCGGCCGAGACAGTCACCGTGCCGTCCGCCACGGTGACCGCCTTCCCATCGCGGGCGATCGAAAGCGCCTGGGCCACCGCCTCATCCGGGGCCAGCACCGCGCCGGGCAGACCGCGCGGGGCGAGCAGGCCCTCCGGCGTGTAGGCGCGATCGGCGAAACCCTCACCCAGGAAGGGGGTTCCGGCCGCGTGGGCGGCCATCTCCATTTCGGTGCCCGCCGGACCGAGGAGGGCAAGGGCCGAATCGAATTCGCGCATGGCGGCGACAATGGCGTTCGCGAGCTCCGGATCCGCCGCGGCGGCGTGGTACAGCGCACCGTGCGGCTTCACATAGCGAATGCGATCACCGGCCGCGCGGGCGAAGGCTTCCAGACTGCCGAGTTGGTAGAGCGTCTCATCCCGGAGTTCCTCCGGGGCGACCGCCATGGCGCGACGGCCGAAACCGGGCAGATCGCGGTAGCTGATGTGCGCGCCGATGCGTACCCCCTTCTCGACGGCCAGTGCGCAGGTGCGGCGCATGATCGACGGGTCCCCGGCGTGGAACCCGCAGGCGATGTTCGCGCTGGTGACCACGTCCAGCATGGCGGCGTCATCACCCATGTCATAGGCGCCGAAGCCCTCACCCAGGTCGCTGTTCAGGTCGACGGTCATGCCCCGATTGTGGTCGCGCTCGCGCTCGCTCACAACAATCCGACCGGATTGCTCGTGACCCGGGTCACCTCCGACACGCTGGTCATGTCGGCACCGGCCAGTAGGCTCGAAACAATCATGGCCACGTATTTCGATCCGAAGTCCTGGTCACCGCTGCGCGCCGTGGACTTGGGGATGGATCTCGGGAAACGCCTGTTCGACCAGGGCTGGGTCGACCAGTGGACCAGCTTCACCACCGCATGGCTGGATCCCGTAGCCGATTTCGGGGCCGGGGCGGTCACCGCGCTCATGCCCGATGTGCTCATGACACTGCTCTCGGAGGGGATACTCAGCCGGTTCGGCGGGCAGGAGATCCATGCCGCCCTGCTCGGACATGATGTGACCGCCACGCTGCACACCCTCAAAGTGCGCCGCCGGGGGGCGCATTTTCAGACCAAAACCGTTGTCACCGGCGTGCATTGGGATAGGCATCGGGTCGAGGAGCTGACCGTGATCGCGCACGGGGTGCGGCTGGTGCCCGGGGTGCCGACCCGGGTGCGGGCGGCACAACTCGATGTCACCGGGGTGATATCGCGGGCCGCGCTACTGGGGTGGGTCAATACCTGGCAGCCGGACTGGGAGCTCGAACCCGCCGCGGACGGACTGGTTCTGGCGCGGCACAAACGAAGACGGGTGCGGGCGCTCGTCGATGCCGAGATCACCGACAATCTGCTCACCATCACCGTGCACAGTGCGCACTGGAGAGGGGTCCGGGCGCCGCGGCGATTGACCACGTTGCAGCCGATTCCCCTGTCCGGCTTACCGAATCACGCGCGGATCAGCAGTACCCACCGCGTGGGGGACTATGTCTGCTTCGCCGCCGACCTGCCCGGGCTGACCGGGTCCTTCGATCTGGCGCAGATCCGTTCGGCGATCGTAGCGGGCACGACGCTGATCGTCTTCTGAGAGACGACATTCCATGGGAGCGCCGCCCCGAACCCCCCGAGCGCGAAAAGGGCGGTGACGCCAGGTCTCGGGGGCTCCGCCCACCCCCCAGGGGGAGGCGGCCACCCGCCGTCGACCACGAACGGCCACCCGCCTCCAACTACTTTGCGCCCTGCCACCATTCGAGCAACGCCGCCTCTGCTTCCGCACGGGGGAGGGGGCCGCGGTCGAGGCGAAGTTCCTTCAGGAACTTCCAGGCTTTACCCACGTCCGGGCCGGGCTTGATGTCGAGCAGTTCCATGATGGCGTTGCCGTCCAGGTCCGGGCGCACCCGCGCGAGATCCTCCTGCTCCGCGAGCTTTTCGATGCGGACCTCGAGATCGTCGTAGGTGGAGCGCAGGAGCGCGGCGCGGCGCTTGTTGCGGGTGGTGCAGTCCGCGCGGACCAGTTTGTGCAGGCGGGGCAGAAGCTCCGCGCCGTCGGTGACGTACCGGCGCACCGCGGAGTCGGTCCACTGGCCCTTGCCGTAGCCGTGGAAGCGCAGGTGCAGGTAGACCAGGCGCGCCACATCCTCGGTGAACTGCTTGGGATACTTCAAGGCGCGCATACGCTTTCGCACCATCTTCGCGCCCACCACCTCGTGATGATGGAAGCTGACCCCGCCGCCCGGTTCGTTCTTCTTGGTGGGCGGTTTGCCGATATCGTGCAGCAGCGCCGCCCAGCGCAGCACCAGATCCGGATCGCCTTCTTCCTGGTCGATGGCCTGGCGCAGCACGGTCAGCGAATGCTCGTAGACATCCTTGTGCTGGTGATGCTCGTCGATCTCCAGCTTCATGGCGGGCACCTCGGGCAGCACCCGCTCGGCCAGTCCGGTCTCCACCATCACATCGATGCCCTCGGTGGGGTGTTCACCGCCGATGAGCTTGTCGAGTTCGGCGTGCACCCGCTCCGCGGTGATGCGGTCGATCTCCGGGGCCATCGCCACAATCGCCTCGCGCACCCGCGGCGCGAGCCGGAAACCCAGCTGCGAGACGAAACGCGCACCGCGCAGCATTCGCAGCGGATCGTCATGGAACGAATCCTGCGGCAGCGCAGGGGTATCCAGCACACCCTCGAGCAGATCCGCCATACCGTCCAGGGGATCCACGAACTCGAGTTCGCCGAGTGCGCCGATCCGCACCGCCATGGCGTTCACCCGGAAATCGCGGCGCACCAGATCGGCCTCCAGGGTGTCGCCGAAGGTGACCTCGGGATTGCGCGACACGCGGTCGTAGGAGTCGGCGCGGAAGGTGGTGATCTCCAACTGCTGTCCGGCCTTGGCCGCGCTCACCGTGCCGAAGGCCAGGCCGCCGGTATCCCACAGATGGTCGGCCCAGCCGCGCAGCAACTCCTGCACCGCCTCGGGCCGGGCATCGGTGGTGAAATCCAGATCGGTGCCCAGCCGGCCGAGCACGGCATCGCGCACCGTGCCACCCACCAGATAGAGCTCATGACCGTGCCCGGCGAACAATTCGCCCAGCGGGGTCAGAACATCGGAGAGCCGTCCCACCGTGATCGCCGCCGAGGCCAGCAATCGGGTACGGCGATCCACGCTTGCTTCCTCGGACTGCTGCGAAACCACGAATACGCAGCTTAATGGAGTGGGTAAATCGCCTGCCACAGCATTACCCGTCGCCTCGGTTCCGCGCGATTCCCGCGGCACCCCTGCGGTGCGCCGGTCTGAGCCACGCACCCCTATACACTGGCGCAGTGTCTCCGGCCGATCGCGCGAACAGTCGACGCCGCCAGCCCCGGCGCCGTGGTTCGGCCGGTAATGCGGCGAAACCTCGCATGCGCACGGTCCGGGAAACCTCCGCGGGCGGACTCGTCGTGGACGGCCTGGACGGCCCGCGCGAGAAGCGCTGCGCCGCACTGATCGGTCGCACCGACCGCCGCGGCAGACTGCTGTGGTCACTGCCCAAAGGTCATATCGAAGAGGGCGAGACCGCCGAGCAGACCGCCATCCGCGAGGTCGCCGAGGAGACCGGTATCAATGGCAGTGTGGTCGCCGAACTCGGCAGCATCGACTACTGGTTCGTCACCGAGGGGCGGCGGGTACACAAGACCGTGCACCACTATCTGATGCGCTTCCTCGACGGTGAACTCTCCGATGCCGACGTCGAAGTCACCAAGGTGGCCTGGGTTCCCTTGAGCGAACTCGATTCCCGGCTCGCCTACGCTGACGAACGCAGGCTGGCCGAGGTCGCGAACCGGCTGATCGACCGGATGGAGAACGGCAGACAATGACGCGTGCGGGGTCTGGGCGTCCTGGGCAAGACACCGCGGGGGCGCTGCACCGCTGGATCCTGTCGCTCGTCGCGGTGATGCTGGCTGTGCTCACCGCGGGGGCGCCATTGGCGACCGCCGAGCCGACCGGCAGCGGCAGCGGCGAATCCACCGGGCCGAAATTCCTGAAACTGTCGCTGGATTCGGTGACGCCCACCGCCATCACCAGCACCAGTGACCCGTACTTCGTGGTCTCGGGGACGGTCACCAATATCGGCGACCGGCAGGTGGACGACGTCAGCGTGCGCATTCAGCGCGCGGGCGCGGTCACCTCGCCCAGCGGGCTGCGCTCGGCGCTGCGACTGGATCAGATCAACTACGACGTCACCGGCGAATTCCAGGATGTCGCAGATCGATTGACGCCCGGTCAGCGAAAGCAGTTCAGCCTCACCGTCGCCCTGCACTCGGCGACCGAACTGCCCAGTGGCATATCGGCTCTCGACATCACCGCGCCCGGTATCTATCCGCTGCTGCTGAATGTGAACGGCGAACCCGCCTACGGCGGCCAGGCCCGGCTCGACGACGCCCGCTTCCTGCTGCCGGTACTCGGCATCCCGCTGACCACCGCCGATCCACGGAAACATGAGGCGCCACCACCGGTTCCGGCGGTCCCCGACGCGCCACCGGTCGCCACCACCATGCTGTGGCCGCTCGCCGACCGGCCCCGCCTGGTCGCGGGCAAACCCGGCACCGTCGAGGGCGAGGCCCTGCTCACCGACGACGATCTGGCCGCCTCGCTCACCCAGGGCGGGCGACTCGACCAGCTGCTGTCCGCACTCGAGACCGCGCTCAAGCCCGACGGCGGCGGCGACGAGAACCTGAACGCCTCGCTGTGCCTGGCCGTCGACCCGGACCTGCTGCTCACCGTCTCCGATATGACGGACGGCTACCGGGTGCTGGCCAGCCCGTCGGATCCGGACGGCAGCACCCGCGCGGGCACAGGCGAACACGCCGCCAAGGCCTGGCTGGACCGGTTGAAATCTCTCGCGCCCACCATGTGCGTGGTCGCCCTGCCGTTCGCGCAGGTCGATCCGGAGGCGCTGGCCGCCACCGGCGACCTCACCCTGTCGGATCGGGCGCTCAACGCACCGGCCGATCTGATCGATCAGCTGCTGTCGGTGAAATCCGTCCGCGGCGTGGCCCTGCCCGATGCGGGCAGTATCGACAACGAGGGCGCCGAGCTGCTCGCCCACCACGGGTACAGCGCCGCGGTACTGGCCGACAATGCCGTCACCCCCTCCGACGGCCGCACCAATATCTCCAGCGCCAAGAATCCGGGCACCCCGATCGATTCGGTCAGCCCGGACCTGGTGCGACTGGGCGGACTCACCCTGCCCGTACCCGGCGGTGGCGAACCCGCGCCCGGCGCACCCGAATTGCACGCCGCCACCTTCGACATCTGGTCCGCGACCGCGCTCGCCGCCGTCGGCTCACACCCGCCGACCCCGCCGTTCACCCCGGACAAGGTGCGCTACGACCTCACCAACGACTCCCGCGCCGCCCGGTTGCAGGACGCGCTCGGGGCCGTCGCCTGGACCGCGCTCAATCCACAGCCCGACCGCCCGCGTTCGGCGCTGCTCATGCCGCCGCAGCAGTGGGGCCCCAATCGCGATGAGGCCACCGCGCTGCTCGGCCAACTCGACCAGATGTACCGCGCCAACCTCGCCGCGCCCCGCTCGCTCACCGAACTGCTTGCGCAGCAGGCGGATCCACAGCCCTACGACCTCGACTACCTGCCCACCGCGGCCGCCGAGGCCGTCCCGGACCACTTCGTCGAACCGGTCCGGGAGCAGGCGCACGACATCACCGAACTGATGAGCGCCCTGGTCGAACAGCCCCAGCAGGAGCTCGGTCCGCGCACCTTCCTGACCCCGCTGCGCGACGATCTGATTCGCGCGCTCACCATGTCCGACCGGCGCGCCGGATCCGCACTGGCCGACACCAACGCGCAGCGCCGCGTCGAACAGACCACCCGCACGGTCGACGACCTGTTCCATTCGGTGACCGTGCTGCCACCCGGCGGCGTCTACACCCTCGCCTCGGAGCAGAGTCCGCTGCTGCTGGTCGCCCGCAACGACCTGCCCGTCGCCGTCCGCATCAAATTCCGGATCGACGCGCCCGCCGAGACCAATATCACCGATATCGGCGAACAGGTGCTGCCCGCCAAGGGAACCCGCTCCTTCCAGATTCCGACCGAGGTCTCCGATAGTCGAAACCTGGTGATACCCATCGCCCTTACCACACCCGATGGGGTGCCTCTCGGCAATGCCGTATCGGTTTCGGTGCGCTCCAACGCCTACGGTCGAGTGTTGGCGATAATTACCGCGAGTGTCGGTGCGCTGTTGCTCCTGCTCGTCGCCCGCCGACTCTGGCACCGCTTCCGCGGTCAGTCCGATCCGGCGGATGAGGAATTCGACTCCGAGACCCGGCGCCGAGTGAACAGGTTCCGGCGGGCGCGCAAGCGTGAACTGCGAGACAAGGAGGCACGGTGAGCGAGTACGGCGGACCACGCTCGACCGGCCGAGGCGAAGGACAGGACGGGCCGCCACCGCGCACGCCCGGCCGCGGTGACGGTCCGGACGCTCCCGCACCCCGGCGCGCACCCTCCGCACCCTGGGAACGGGGCGTACCGCAGCAGCGCGGCTCCCGTCCGGGACCGCCGAGCCCCGGACCACGGGTGGGAAATCCTTCCTCACAGGGCATTCCGACCGTCATGCCCGGTCGGCCACAAGGTCAACCGTCCGGTCCACCACCCGTGCGCGGACCACGCACCGGCGAATCCGGGCCCATCATGGCCCGCCCACCGGGCCAGCCCCCGCGTCCACCGGCCCAACCGCCCCGCCGGCCGCAATCCAACCCGCAGCCGCCCCGCCCCGCCGGACCACCACCCGGCGGCGCGCACATCGCACCGGAGGACCGCTACCACTGGGGACACCGCCAGGGCGATCCGAACCAACCGCTCGGACCGGTCATGCGCAATACGCCCCCAGGCGGCCAGCGCTACCCGACCCCGCAATCCAATCCGCTACCGCGCCAAGCACCGCCGCGCCCCGGCGGACCCAGCACCCGCGAACAACGCGTCGCCACCGCCCCGAAGGCCGAGAGCTCCAACGCCAAACTGGTCCGGGACTCCGGCTCCATCGCCATCGCGACCCTGGCCAGCCGCATCACCGGCTTCGGAAAACAGCTGCTGCTGCTGACCGTGCTCGGCCCGGCCATCGCCTCGGCCTTCACCGTCGCCAGCACCATCCCGACCATGATCTCCGAGCTGCTGCTCGGCGCGGTGCTCACCGCCATCGTGGTGCCGACCCTGGTCCGCGCCGAGAAAGAGGATCCGGACGGCGGCAGCGCCTTCGTCCGGCGCCTCTTCACCGCCGCGTTGACCGTGCTCGGCACCGGCACCGTCATAGTCCTGGTCCTGGCGCCGGTACTGACCACGCACGTCTTCCTCTCCAATGACGGCAAGGTCAGCACCGCACTGACCACCGCACTCGCCTTCCTGCTGCTACCCGCGGTGATGTTCTACGGCACCTCGGCGCTGCTGATGGCCATCCTCAATACCCACGGGGTGTTCAAACCCGGCGCCTGGGCGCCGGTGCTGAACAATCTCGTGGTCCTCACCGTGCTCATCGCCTACCGGATGACACCGGGTGAGATCAGCCTCGACCCGGTCCGCATGGGCGAACCGAAACTGCTCATCCTCGGCGTCGGCGTCACACTCGGCGTGGTGGTGCAGATGGTCAGCCTGCTGCCCGCCATCCGCCGCGAGGGCATCGATCTGCGCCCGCTCTGGGGAGTGGACGAGCGGCTCAAGCAGTTCGCGGGCATGGGCGCGGCCATCATCCTGTACGTCGGCATCAGCCAGATCGGCTGGACCTTCGCCACCCGGATCTCCTCACACTGGGACAAGGCCGGCCCCGCCATCTACCAAAACGCCTGGCTGCTACTGCAATTGCCATACGGCGTACTCGGCGTGACCCTGCTGACCGCGATCATGCCGCGACTGAGCCGCAATGCCGCCGCCGACGACACACCGGCCGTGGTGGACGATCTCGGCACCGCCACCCGCCTCACCATGATCGCGCTCGTCCCCGTCGTCACCTTCATGACCTTCGCCGGACCGCAGATCGGTGAAGCCCTCTTCGGCTACGGCCATTTCGGCACCGGCCAGGCCATGCGACTCGGCGAGGCCGTCTCCTGGTCCGCGTTCACCCTGATCCCTTACGCGCTGGTGCTGATCCACCTGCGGGTGTTCTACGCGCGCGAACAGGCTTGGACGCCAACCTGGATCATCCTCGGCATCACCGGCGTGAAGGTCGTGCTCTCCGCACTGGCCCCGGTCTTCTTCGCGGAGGATCACGTCGTCATCGCGCTGAGCGTCGCCAACGGCCTCGGCTTCGTCGCGGGCGCGATCATCGGCGGCTGGCTGCTGCACCGCAGCCTCGGCGATCTGCGCATGACCAATGTCGGGCGCACCGTCACCCGGGTGGTGCTGGCCTCGCTGGCCGGTGGCGCGGTCATGCTGATCGCCGACAAAGTCATCGGCCTGCACCGGCTTTCGGACTCCTTCGGCGGACTCGGTTCGCTGGTGCGCGTCGGCCTGACCGCGATCATCATGTTCGGTGTCGCCTTCGGCCTGATGCGCCTGGCCGGCATTCCCGAGATCGTCGCCATCACCGTGGCCATCTCGCGGCGGCTCGGTATCACCGCGCCCGCACCGGATCTCGAACTCGACGGCGGCACGCTCGGCGATATGGGCGACACCACGCTGCTGCCCAAGCCGGATCTGCGCGCCGCGCCGTACTACTACCGGTTCGACCCGTACCTCGACGCGCAGACCATGGTGCTGCCCGTCATCCGACCCGATGCGGTTGACAACACCGGCAAGGGCGAGTTCCCGTACCCTGTTCGGCAGGCAAGCGCAAGCGCCGAAGGCGCTCGCGCGGCCTTGGACGATGGTGCCCGCAGGACACCGGGTCCGGCCCAACAGCATCGGTCTCCGACATACCAGGGCGAAGGAGGAACGAGGGTGAGCGACGACGCGGCGAGCGGCGTCCCGGCCGCCGAATCCGCAGCGGCCGCGGGCGGTGGGCTCTCCACGGATGCGCCCCCGACTCCGGATCGCACGGACGGAAAAAAGGGCGGCAAGGACGACACCGCGCACCGGGACACCGGGCGCGACCGGCACGACTCCGGGGAGCTACCGGAGCAGGAGGATCACGCGGGCCCCGAAACCGGTGTCTACGAGGCGATTTCGCCGCAGATGCCGCCCATGCGGGTGGAGGCCGCCAAGCGCGTCCAGCGCGGGCCCAAACTGCTGCCCGGCGCCTCCGTCGCGGGCGGGCGCTACCGGCTGCTGGCCGGTCACGGCGGCGCGCGCGGACTCAAGTTCTGGCAGGCCCTGGATGTGAAGCTGGACCGCGAGGTCGCGCTCACCTTCGTCGACGCCGACCAGCAGGCCGCCGATAACTCCGGACACGATGGGCCACAGGCGATCCTGTCCCGCACGCTGCGCCTGGGCCGGATCAACTCGCCCGGCCTGGCCCGCGTACTCGACGTGGTGCGCGGCTCCTCCGGCGGCATCGTGGTCGCCGAATGGACACCGGGCCGCTCGCTCAAGGAGATGGCCGATACCGTGCCGTCCCCGATCGGCGCGGCCCGCGCGATCCGGGCACTGGCGGCCGCGGCCGAACTCGCGCACCGCGGCGGCGGCTCACTCTCCATCGACCATCCGGACCGGGTGCGCATCAGCGCCTCCGGTGATGCCGTACTGGCCTTCCCGGGCACGCTCGGCGATTCGGACGCGCAGTCCGATGTCCGCGGCCTCGGGGCCATGCTCTACGCGCTCATCACCGCGCACTGGCCGATTCGCGTCGGCGGGGTCACCGGTTCGGCCGCGACCGTCGGCGGACTGCCGCTGGCCGATTTCGGTCCGGACGGAACCCCGGTGGAGCCCAGGACGATTCGGCCCGAGGTGCCCTTCGAGATCTCCGCGGTCGCGGTGCGCTCGCTGGAGTCCAACAAGGGTGTGCGCACCGCCGCCACCGTCCAGCATGTGCTGGAACAGGCGTCGGTGGTGGATCAGAAGACCGATCTGATTCCGGTGCTGCGACTGGGCCAGCGCCCGCCGTCCGCACCGGACGAGACCCTCGCCGATCCGGAACTGCTCGCCGCCGAGAAGGAACGCTCGCAGCGGATGATGTGGATCCTGGTCGGGCTCGGCGTACTCGCCGCGCTGGTGGTCGGCGTCATCATCTGGTGGCTGCTGAGCGTCTTCGCACCCGGCAGCTCCGAGGCGCCGTTGAACGAACAGCGCAATATCGGGCTCACCACCTCCAGTGTCGCGCCACCGGCCCCGGGCGCGCCCGAGTCCACTCCGGCGGGTGCCGCGGTGGCGGGGGTGCCGGTGCCGGTCACCGGGGCCATGGTGTTCTCGCCCGAGGGCACCCCGGACGGTGTCGGCAGCATCGGCGCGGTACTGGACAACAATCCGACCACGGTGTGGCGCACCGACGCGTACTTCCAGCAGTTCCCCGCCCTCAAGAAGGGGGTGGGGGTGCTGGCCACGCTGGGCAGCCCCAGCAAGCTCACCAAGGTGATCATCGATTCGCCGACCGCGGGCGCGCAGGTGGAGATCCGTACCTCGCCGACCGCCTCGCCGACCCTGGATCAGACCCAGCTGATCGGGGCGGCGACGCTCGGCAACGGGACCACCGAGATCGCGGTGCAGGCCGATCAGCCGGCCCGCTATGTCCTGGTGTGGATTACCGCGCTGTCCCAGAACGGTGGGCAGTACCAGACCTCCATCGCCGAGGTCCGGTTCGAGGCCGCGCCATAGTTTCGTGATATTCGGGATGGTCCGGTTATCGACGATGCTGTCCGGTTCGCCCGAAAACGCCCGCTAGCTGCGCTTTTATCGCGCAATCCGTTGCTACCGAATCGTTATCTTCGATATGATCTTGCGTACTCTCTGCTGGTTTCAGGAGTTGCATTGTCGTCTGCGAAGAATTTCGGAGTAGCGACCGAGCCACGAACTCGGCCCACAGCGACGGCTGTCCGGACCCGCCCCAGGGTCGGCGAGGCCACCGATCGCGATCTACTCGCCGCACACGCCCAGGGCGAGCGGCACGCCTTCGCCGAGCTATTGCGCCGCCACCGCGACCATCTCTGGCAGACCGCGCTACGCGCCTCCTATACGCCCGAGGACGCCGCCGACTCACTCCAGGACGCCCTGCTCTCAGCCCATCGCGCAGCGGGCGGATTCCGCGGTGATTCCGAGGTACGCAGTTGGCTGCACCGCATCGTGGTGAACGCCTGCCTGGATCGGATCCGTCGCAACAAACTGCGCCGCACGGTACCTTTGTCCGACGAGTCCGTACTCGAACCCCTTTATCCCCGCGACGATTTCGCGCGTCTGGACGCCGCCCTCGTGGTCGATGCCGCACTGTTCACGCTGCCAGCCGAACAGCGCACCGCCCTGGTCGCCGTGGAGCTGGAAGGGTATTCGATCGCGGAAGCCGCTGTGCTGCTGGGCGTTCCGGCCGGGACCATCAAAAGCCGGTGCGCCCGCGGGCGACGGCGACTCGAAGAACACCTGCACACGATGAACACCTGAATCCGGCGCGCCCGGCGCAGGATATTCGGGAACCGAAGTTACCTTCGGTGCGTCAAAAACTAAGACAGGTCTGCGAATTCCCATGAGGGTCCGATCTGGAGGGGCGATGAACGAGGACGACGCAGTAACAGGAGGCGCCATGGTGGCCGGGACCATCCCGCGACCACCGTGGACCACCGAACTGCTCGCCGATCTGCACGCCGGGAATGTCCCGGCGGACCTGTCCGCACAACTGTGGACACAGGTGCGCCGCGATCCCGGGGCCATGCGCTATCTGCGCTCCCTCGACCAGGTGAACCTGCGCCTGCGCGACCTCGGCCGCGACGAGAACATCGCACACCCCATGCCCGTCGAGGTCACCTCCCGGCTGGAGCGGATGATCGACGATCTCGCCACCGCCGAACTCACCGATCCGGGACTGCTCGCCACCGTGCACCGGCTGCCCGTACATCGCCAATCCACCCATCCCGCACCACCTTCCACCGCACCCATGCCGGTCTTGAACGGCTCGGCCATCTTCGACACCGGCCAACTCGACCCGCGCGAACTCGGCGACCTGACACCCGAGGAGTTGGAACAGGACGAGTACGAACAGATCGGCGATCCGGTCCACGGTGCGGAACGCTTCTCCCGTCGCCAGCGCTGGCTCACCGCCGCCGCGGCCGCCGCCGCCGTTCTCGCCGGGGGAGTGGTCGCCGTCGACGCCGTGCACAATCGCAACGCCGCCCCCGCGACGACCCAACCCGCCGACAACACCCTGGCCACCACATTCGCCCCCACCGATGTGCTGACGGCCATGGGCCGTCATGACATCAGCGGTCCACTCGCCAAGGGCAACGCGCTATCGGCCTGCCTGACCGCCGCACAGCTGAACCGCCAGGTACTCGGCTCGCGCACCGTCACCTACACCGGTCGGCCCGCCGTGCTGGTGCTGCTCGCCGGACCGCACGCCCCGCAGATCACCGCCGCGGTCCTGGGCAACGGCTGCACCGCGGACAACCCGCAGGTGCTCACGAGCGTCGATATCGGCTGAAGGCCAACACCACTGGTAGGAAGGGGTTCGGGGCGCGGTTCCCGAACCTTTTTTCCGGGAGTGTGCGGGCTCACCCCCGCGCCCAGCCCCCGGAACTTCGGGAACAACACCGTTTACCCTGTTGTTGACCGACCTGCCTGTTAAACATCTGCCTTCGGAGGCCCTCTTGACTACCGCTGTTCGCGACCTGATCATCGTCGGTTCCGGACCGGCCGGATACACGGCAGCCGTGTACGCCGCGCGAGCGGAGTTGCAGCCCTTGCTCTTCGAGGGCGCCCAGTTCGGCGGCGCCCTCATGACAACCACCGAGGTGGAGAACTTCCCGGGCTTCCGCGAGGGCATCATGGGCCCCGATCTCATGGAGGAGATGCGCGAGCAGGCCAAGCGCTTCGGCGCGGATATCCGCACCGAGGACGTGGACGCCCTCGACCTGTCCGGGACCATCAAGAAGGTCACCGTCGGCGGCGAGACCTTCGAGGCGTACGCCGTCATCCTGGCCATGGGCTCGGCCGCGCGCTACCTGAACATCCCGGGTGAGCAGGATCTCCTGGGCCGCGGCGTCAGCGCCTGCGCCACCTGCGACGGCTTCTTCTTCAAGGGCCAGGACATCGTGGTGGTCGGCGGCGGCGACTCCGCCATGGAGGAGGCCACCTTCCTCACCAAGTTCGCCTCCAGCGTGACCATCGTCCACCGCCGCGAGGAGTTCCGCGCCTCGCGCATCATGCTCGAGCGCGCCAAGTCGAACGAGAAGATCCGCTTCCTGCTGAACACCGAAGTCACTGCGGTACACGGTGATTCGGCCGTCACCAGCCTCACCGTGCGCGACACCCGCACCGGCGAGACCAGCGAACTGCCCGCCACCGGCCTGTTCGTCGCCATCGGCCACGATCCGCGCAGCGAACTCGTCAACGGTCAGGTCGAATTGGACGACGAGGGTTACGTCAAGGTGCGGGGCCAGTCCACCTACACCTCGCTCCCCGGCGTCTTCGCCGCGGGCGATCTGGTCGACCACACCTACCGGCAGGCCATCACGGCCGCCGGAACCGGCTGCCGCTCGGCCATCGACGCCGAACGCTGGCTCGCCGAGCAGGGTGACATCACCAGCAATACCCTCGATCACGCCGGTCGCCCGGTGGAAGTTAACAACTAAGGAGATCGACCCATGTCCGACGCCAAGACCACCGCCACCATCACGGTGAGCGATAAGACGTTCGCACAGGATGTGCTGGCCAGCGAGAAGCCGGTCCTGGTCGACTTCTGGGCGGCCTGGTGCGGCCCCTGCAAGATGGTCGCCCCGGTGCTCGAGGAGATCGCCGCCAGCCATACCGATACCCTGACCATCGCAAAGGTCGACGCGGACGCCAATCCGGAGACCTCGAAGGACTACGGCATCCTGTCGTTGCCTACCATGGTGCTGTTCCAAGGGGGCCAGGAAGTCAAGCGGATCGTCGGCGCAAAGGGCAAAGCGGCCCTTCTGCGCGAACTCGAGGGTGTTATCTGACGACGCGCCGTACGATGCCTGCACTCGACAGTTGCCGAAATCTGGTCCGGGTCTGAGACAATCGACCGACGCTCCGGTCGTGCACGGGTGTGTAGACCTGTGCACGAGTGGGTACCCGGGTTGGCGGAAGGAAAGGGCTCTTACGCATGCACCGACTTCGTCACGGCGATACTGGACCAGCCGTAGCTGAGGTTCGGGGCACCCTCGCAAGTCTCGGATTCCTGAACTCACACCCCACCGCCGAAACCAACGGCAATGGCAGTGGCGAGTACTGGAAGGACATCGAAGCCACCTTCGACCACGACCTCGACTCCGCGGTGCGCGCGTTCCAGCAGCACCGCGGCCTGCTCGTCGACGGGGTGGTGGGCCCGGCCACCTACCGAGCCCTCAAGGAAGCCTCCTACCGCCTCGGCGCACGCACCCTGATCTATCAGCTCTCCGCACCGCTGTACGGCGACGATGTCGCCACCCTGCAGCGCCGGTTGCAGGATCTGGGCTTCTACGTGGGCCGGGTGGACGGCTACTTCGGACCGCACACCCACGAGGGCCTCACCTCCTTCCAGCGTGAGATCGGCCTCGCCGGGGACGGCATCTGCGGGCCGGACACGCTCCGCTCACTGGAGCTGCTGGGCGCACGCGTCACCGGCGGCAATCCGCATCGCATCGCCGAGGAAGAGGTCGTGCACCGCGCCGGCCCACAGCTGACCGGGAAGCGCATCGTCATCGATCCGGGCCTGGGCGGACCGGACAAGGGCTCGGCCGTACCCAGCGAATTCGGCGACGTCTACGAATCGGAGATCCTCTGGGATCTGGCCAGCCGCCTCGAAGGACGTATGGCCGCAACGGGTATGGAGACCTTCCTGTCCCGGCCCTGGGGAGCCAATCCCTCCGATGCCGAACGCGCCGAAACCTCCAATACCTTCGACGCCGATCTGATGATCTCGCTGCGCTGCGCCGGTAACCCCAGCACCTCCGCCAGCGGGGTGGCGAGCTTCCACTTCGGCAATTCACACGGCTCCACCTCGATGATCGGCCAGGTGCTGGCCGGATTCATCCAGCGCGAGATCGTGGCGCGCACCTCCCTGCAGGACTGCCGCACGCACGCACGCACCTGG
Organism: Nocardia sp. NBC_01503; assembly: GCF_036327755.1. Lineage (NCBI taxonomy): Bacteria > Bacillati > Actinomycetota > Actinomycetes > Mycobacteriales > Nocardiaceae > Nocardia > Nocardia sp. NBC_01503. Next base: position 2,537,853 of record NZ_CP109596.1, on the reverse strand, counting down.
GATCTGCTGCGACTCACCAAGATGCCGACCGTCCAGGTCGATATCGGCTATCTGACAAGCGATTACGACTCGTCGGTACTCACCAATCCGCGTATGCGGGATGTGATCGCGGAGGCGATCCTGATCTCGGTGAAGCGGCTGTACCTGCTCGGGCAGGACGATCAGCCCACCGGTACCTACACCTTCGCCGAACTGCTCGCCGAGGAATTGGCCGCCGCCGAGCGTATCTGAGTAGTCTCCGACAGACGAAGAACCCCGCCCACCCAGATTTCCTCGGGGGAGCGGGGTTTTACTCTGCCTCGAACGATCTAGAGGGTGATCAGGCGGTTCGGCATACTCAGCGCCGCTGTCGCCAGCAGCTGATCGAGCGCACGCTCCACGTCTTCCTTCCACAGGTGGTCGCTGTCCAGCTCCAACCGCAGCCGCGGGAAACGGTGGTGTGCGGCAACCACTTTGAATCCGACCTCCTCCAGGAAGTCGGCGTCGATCATGCAGGTCTCCGGCGCGCACCCGGCCGAGGCGGACGGGGTCTTGGCCGCCCGTGTGGGGGTGGGGGCGATGCGCTCCATGAACATCATCGAACCCAGATCCGCCATTTGGGTGGTCGGCGGATCCCACCGAATACCGAACGCCTCGATGGCCCGCACACCGCGACGCACCAGATCGCTCACCACGGCCTGAATCAGCTGCTGGGCTACATCGCCACTGTGATACGGGAATTCGGCCCGCAGCGTGGTCAGCAGGACGGCATCCGGGCTCACCGGGGACGTGGGGAACAGTCCGGCGCGCGGCACCACGCTCGGTGGCGAGTACAACGCGACCCCGGCCGGTTGACCATCGATCAAGGCGACCTGCCCGCACGACCCCCACTCCAGGAGTACGGTCGAGAGCCAGGCCTCCTTCTCGAAGACCGGGTCGCTGAATTCTCGGGAGTCCGCTGCCACCGCCGGATCCATCTCCCAGAACACACACCGTCGGGCATGTGCCGGAAGTTTGTCGAGTCCGCCGAGGGTCAATGCGGTAACGCTGGTCGACACCGCTCTGCTCAGCCTCCAGCTGTCCGATTCATCCACACTCACGCCGCATCGATATCTACTCGCCAGCAAGAATAAGCGATCAAAGCAACACGCCTCTCGGGGGATAAAAACATCTGCGTCACAGTGACGTTTCCGTCTCGACCCCAGAGTAGGGCCGATTTCAGAGTTTCGATTGCTCCATCAGGCTGACAATTCGCTCGAGATCATCGATCGAACCGAACTCGACCGTGATCTTGCCCTTACGCTTACCCAGTGCCACCGTCACGCGCGTGTCGAAGGATTCCGACAGGCGCTCGGCGACATCCTGCAAACCCGGCATCTGAATCGGCTTGCGCTTCGGCGCCGGGGGAGTGACCGCCGCATCCGGATTCCGATTCGCCAACTTCACGGCTTCCTCGGTGGAACGGACCGACATACCCTCGGCGACAATCCGAATCGCGAGCGCCTCCTGCGCGGCGGCTCCCGCCTCCAAAGCCAGCACCGCGCGGGCATGCCCGGCGGAGAGCACACCGGCCGCTACCCGGCGCTGCACCGGAATCGGAAGTTTCAGCAGGCGAATCATATTCGTCACGACGGGTCGGGAACGGCCGATTCGCGAAGCCAATTCCTCATGGGTGACACCGAATTCCTCGAGCAGCTGTTCATAGGCCGCCGCTTCTTCGAGCGGATTCAACTGCACGCGATGGATGTTCTCCAGCAACGCATCCCGCAGCAGCGCATCATCCGCGGTCTCACGCACGATCGCCGGGATGGCCTCCAGGCCCGCGGCCTGGCTGGCCCGCCAGCGCCGCTCACCCATGATGAGCTGATACTGCGGTGTCGGCAGGCTCTCCACCTGACGCACCACGATCGGCTGCATGAGACCGAACTCCTTGATGGAGTGCACGAGTTCGGCGAGCGCCTCGTCATCGAAGACCTGGCGCGGCTGCTTGGGATTCGGGACGATCTGCTCGGGTGGGATCTCCCGATAGGTCGCGCCCGCGTCGATCTCCTCCGCCACCGACTCATCGGTCGGATCCGGAACCCGGTGCAGGAAGGCCGAAGCCGGCTGCGGTCCGGTCGGATCGAGACCGATGACGACATTGGCGGCAGCGCTACCCAACCCGCCCGGTGTGGCCGCGGGGCCGGTTGGGATCAGCGCGGCGAGACCACGTCCAAGTCCACCCTTCTTCGCCTGACTCATCGGTCTACTGACCCCTTTCGTTGTTCGCTGTCGCCGCCTTGGACGCCATCTCGCGACCCGCGTCGAGGTAGCTCATCGCACCCCGGGAGCCCGGATCGTAATCGAGCACCGTCATGCCGTAGCCCGGTGCCTCGGAGACCTTCACACTGCGCGGGATGACCGAGCGCAGCACCGCGTCACCGAAGTGGCCACGCACCTCCTCGGCCACCTGATCGGCGAGCTTGGTGCGACCGTCGTACATGGTGAGAACGACGGTGGAGACATGTAGTTCGGGGTTCAGATGCGCCTGCACCAGACCGATATTGCGAAGCAACTGACCCACACCTTCCAGCGCGTAGTACTCGCACTGGATCGGAATCAGCACCTCCTTGGCGGCGACGAGCGCGTTCACGGTGAGCAGTCCGAGCGAGGGCGGGCAGTCGATCATGACGTAGTCGATGTCGTATCCGGCGAGGTTCGCCTCCTGGATGGCGGCCTTCAACCGGCCCTCGCGGGCGACCATGGAGACGAGTTCGATCTCCGCGCCCGCCAGATCGATGGTGGCCGGAATGCAGAGCAGTCGCTCATTGTGCGGGCTCTGCTGGATGGCGTCGCGAACGGTGCACTCGCCGATGAGCAGTTCATAGCTGGACGGGATGCCGGAGTGATGCGGAATGCCGAGCGCGGTGCTGGCATTGCCCTGCGGATCGAGATCGACCACGAGCACCCGCATCCCCTGTACCGCGAGGGCGGCGGCCAGATTCACCGCGGTGGTCGTCTTACCCACGCCGCCCTTCTGATTGGCAATGGTGATGACCCGTTGTTCGCGGGGACGCGGGACCGCATTGTTGCCGCCGGGGTGCAGCACCTGACTGGCGCGCTGCGCCTCCGCGGCAATCGGAGTCTCGCTGGGGGAGATGTTCCCGAACGGAGTGCGGCTGAACTCTTCTGCGTCGAAGGTTCCGGTATCGAGCATGCCGTGCACCCGGGACGTTGTTTCCCGTGAAACATTCGCCGGACCGTTGGACATACAGGCTCCTAACCCCGAGAAACTCAAAGACACGTGGCCGAGTGGATGCGCGTAGGGAGAGCCGCCGGGCACCGCCACTGTGGGGCACTCACGCTCGACGTTCATAGCTTGCCAGTACGGGACACAATACGGAAGTTGAACGACAATCCCGCACCCGCGACACGCATAATCGCTCACCCCGAACGGAATTGGGACGATGTTTCACGGGAAACCAAGCCGGACAGACACTCTGCCGCCCGACCGGGAACACAGAACGGGCGCGACGGCGGGGCTTGCCGTCGCGCCCGTTCGGGTCGCGGTGGGGGAGTGGACTACTCGCCCACGGGAACCATCGGACTACTTGGCGGAGAGCGAGCTCAACAGTCCGGCGAGCGGGTTGCTGCCGGAGGAGCCGGTGCCCCCGCCCGGAGTAGTCGGCTGAGTCGTCACAGTGACGGTGGTGGACTTACTGCTGATGATCTCCTGGGTCGCCTTCAGCTCATGCGAACCGGTGGTGCTGGGCGTCCACTGGACGGACGCCTTGCTATTGCTCGGGTATGCCTTGCCGATCTCCGTGCCGTTATCGGTGAAGGTCACCTGGAACAGTCCGGAGGTGAAGGTGACGTCCGCCGTGACCGTGTAGGTCTGCCCGGCATAGAGGGTGGTGTCCGAAACGCTGATCCCATTGACGAGGGCATTGGCCTGGGGCGCGGCCACCAGCGCGGTCGTGGCCAATGCGCCCAGCAGTGCGACGCCGAATCCGGCACGCCGTGTGGTCTTCATGAAAACTCCTGTGCTCCTACCCACCTCTGCGTGGGGGTGACCCGGACAGTACCCAGGCGGGGCGGGGCGCACAGCGATTTTGAAAGAACTGCGTTTCAGCTACTTCTTCGGACGCGCTTTACGACGATCGGCCCGCGGCAGCTTCTCCGCACTGATCACCATGGTGGGCGTCTCCAGCACGCCCACACCGCATTCGAGCACCTCGGTATGGCCCGCACCCGCCTTGGCGAGTTCGTCCCGATCGCGCTCCAACTCCTCGATCGCACTGATTCCCTTGAGCGCCAACATGCGACCGTGATCGCGCACCAGCGGCATGGACCAACCCGCCAGCTTCGCCAGGGGAGCGACCGCACGGGAGGTGACGACATCCGCACCGCCCGCCTCCTTCTTCACACCCGGCTGCTCCGCGCGCCCGCGCACCACGGTCACCTCGAGTCCGGCCGCCTCGATGAACTCGGCAAGGAAGACGGTCCGGCGCAACAGCGGCTCCACCAAGGTGATTCGCAGATCCGGTCGCGCGATGGCGAGCGGGATGCCCGGGAGTCCCGCGCCGGAGCCGATATCGACAACGGTCGCGCCCTGGGGGATGAGCTCACCGATCACCGCGCAGTTGAGGATGTGGCGATCCCAGAGCCGTGGTACCTCGCGGGGTCCGATCAATCCGCGCTCCACACCCGCGCCCGCGAGCACCGTGTAGTACCGCTGGGCCAACTCCAGTCGATCGCCGAAAACCACAGCGGCGGCGGCAGGCGGTTCGAGACCCAGATCGGTCATCTCCGTGCCAGGTTCCACGTGAAACATCCTTCCGATTAACCCAACTCTCGGGACTCTCAGGGGCGTCGCCCCCGAACCCTCGGGGCGCACGAGACTTCCCGGAGGGCTTCGAACTCTGGACAAGCGTAGGGCCCCCGGTCTGTCCGACGCGGGGGCCCTGACTTCAGTGCGGTGCGCGTGTCACGCGGGGAGGACGACGACCCGTCGGCTCGGCTCCACGCCTTCACTCTCACTCACGACACCATCGACGGCGGCGACCGCGTCGTGCACGATCTTGCGCTCGAACGGAGTCATGGGGGTGAGCGCCTCACGCTCGCCCGACTCCAGCACCCGCTTGGCGGTCTCGGTGCCGAGCGCGCTCAGCTCACTGCGACGGTTCGCGCGCCACCCCGCGACATCGAGCATGAGCCGACTGCGGACACCGGTCGCCTGCTGCACGGCCAACCGGGTGAGCTCCTGCAGCGCGTCCAGGACCTCACCGCGACGACCGACCAGCTTCGCCAGATCCTTACCGCCGTCGATGCTCACCACGGCCCGGTCGCCCTCGACATCGAGGTCGATATCGCCGTCGAAGTCGAGCACGTCCAGTAGCTGCTCCAGGTAGTCACCGGCGATCTCACCCTCTTCGATGAGTGCTTCCTCGGCATCGACCACGGGCGCGGCCGCGGCCGCGCTCTCGGTCTCCGGTGCCGCCGTCGCAGCCGTCACTGTGGGGTCCCCTCCGTCGGTTTCAACAGTCATGGTTGTTTCCTTCATCTGGAGTTGTCGGCGCCCCTGCCGGTTGTCGCAGGGAACGCCTCGAGAAGATCAGCGGCGCCGCTTCTGGTTGGCACGCCCACGATTGCCGGACCGCTTCTTGGCCTGATTCTGCTTGGCCTGACCCGACTTGGCGGAGCCGTTCTGATTCGACTGCGGCGCATCGTGCTTGGCCATATCCACACCATTGGTGTCGGCCTGCGACGGCGCATCGACAACGGGCTTCTTCCGCGTATCGACCGGCTTCGCGCCCGGCTTCGGAGCATTCTGGGCGCGACGCTCCAGCGCGGCGTCCTTCTTCTCGTTCTCTTCCTTCTCCATGCGGCCGAAGACGAGATGCTGCTGCGCGTAGGTCCAGATGTTGTTGGAGACCCAGTAGATGAGGATGGCGATCGGCAGGAACGGACCACCGACGAGCACGCCGAGCGGGAAGACGTACAGCGCCAGCTTGTTCATCATGGCGGCCTGCGGGTTGGCGGCGGCCGCCTCGCTCTGCCGCTCCACCGAGGCGCGCGCGTTGAAGTGCGTCGCCAGGCCCGCGATGATCATCAGCGGTACCGACACCGCGATGATGGCGACCTTGCTCGGCATACCGCCGTACTCGGCGAAGGACTCCAGCACCGCGGTCTTCTCGGTGATGAAACCGGACAGCGGGGCGCCGAAGAGGCGGGCGGTCAGGAAGGACTGGACATCGCCCGCGCTGAAGAAGTAGTTGGCGGTATGCGCGTTGTCATACGGCGTCATACCGAGCTGACCGATACCGGTACCGGTCCGGTTGAACGAGCGCAGCACGTGGAACAGACCCAGGAACACCGGAACCTGAAGCAGCACAGGCAGACAGCCCATGAGCGGATTGAAGCCGTGTTCCTTCTGCAGCTTCTGCATCTCGACCGTCATCTGCTGACGATCGTTCTTGTACTTCTTCTGCAGTTCCTTGATCTGCGGCTGCAGCTCTTGCATCTGCTTGGTGGTACGGACCTGCTTCACGAACGGCTTGTACAGCACCAACCGCAATGTGAACACCAGGAACACCACGGCCAGCGCCCAGGCGAAACCACTGTCGTCGCCCAGCGCCCACCCGAAGACGCGATGCCAGAACCAGAGGATCCCGGACACCGGGTAGTAGATGAAATCGAGCACGGCGTTATGTACTCCCGTCGTTCGTATCGCCGGTCACCGCGGACGGTGACCCTTCATTGGCTGCTGCCGCGTGCCGGTGACGCGAACGTTCCGGTACGGGGTCCCACCCACCAGGGTGCCAGGGCGCGCATTTCGCTATGCGCACGGCTGCCAGTCCGAGTCCGACGAACAGACCGCGCGTACGGAGCGCCGTCACCGCGTACTCACTACAGGTGGGAGTGAAGCGGCAGACGGGCATGCGGGTGGGGGAGACATAGGTCCGATACAGCTCGATGAGGAATATCAGAGCTTTGGCCGGTAGACGGGCAGCGGCGCGCAGGACGTTCATGAGTCGCTGCCAGCTGTTCCCGATTCGCCACCGGCCGTGCCGGATTCGCTGAGGGTGCCGAGTTTGCGCAGCCCGCTCCGGATCTGTTTCTCGAGATCGACGGAGGGGGCTGTCGCCGCGCCCGGCAGAGCGCGCAGAACCACATCCGTGCCGTCGGGCAGATCCGCCGCGACGCTCGCACAGATATGACGCAGGCGGCGGGCCACCCGGTGGCGTACCACCGCGTTACCCACCGCCTTGCTGACAATCAAGCCGAAACGCGGACCGCCCACCCTGATGGATGGTTCCGGTCCGCTCGACTGATCGTCGTGTAGCAGTACGTGCACAACGAGATCCCGTCTCCCGATCCGCCGGCCTTGGCGCACCGTCCGGGAAAAGTCGGTACGTCGATGCAGCCGATACGGCTCAGGCAGCACCGACGATCTCGAATCAGGCCGTCAGAGACTTGCGGCCCTTGCCACGGCGCGCCGAAACGATGGCGCGACCCGCACGGGTACGCATCCGGAGACGGAAGCCGTGGACGCGCGCCCGACGACGGTTGTTCGGCTGGAACGTCCGCTTGCCCTTGGCCACGGTCAACACTCCTCTAGGTGGTGGGCGTCGGTTGACGCCCGAAGCTTTGTCGGTGAAACGGTCTGCGATCCGGCGAATCTGGGATCCATCGGCGCAAATACCCTTATCGGCACGGGCAGCACACAGCCGCCACCGCACCATAGGGTGACTGTAGAAGGGTACTGATCTGCTGGACGAGGGTCAAACTCGGGGTAAAGCCCGGGCTTTCGGCGGTGTCCAGGCGGTTCGCGTCGATGGTCCGGTTCCTGTACGGTCCATCGAGGCGTTGGAGCGACCTAGCGTGTAGTTGCCAGCTGATAGCTGAAGAACCGCAGGTCGACGCCCGAATAGGGGGATTCGACGGGATGCGACGCGCATCCCCAGGTTGTCCACATCTGTGGATAATTGTGTGGAAACACCCTTGGAGTGGCATATTCGTAGGGCTGACGGAGCTCGTCGACGCCCGGTTACCTGGGGGAATCGAGCAGTCGCCGCCCGTCTGCTCCAATCGACCTTGCTCCGGGGAGGACTACGTTCGTGGACGACGAGCAGAATGTGCTGACAGCTGTCTGGCCCGAGGTGATCGCCGAACTCGCGAGCGGCTCCGCGGACGGGGAGATCCAGCCGGTCAGCAAGGCGCACAAAGCCTGGCTCGGCATCATCGAACCGATCACCTTCGCGCAGGGATTCGCCCTGCTCTCGGTGCCCGGAACCATGGCCCAGGAGGTCGTGGAACGCGATCTGCGCGAACCCATCCTGCGCTCGCTGGCCCGGCGCGGACTTCAGGTCGAGGGCCTCGGTGTGCGGATAAGGGCACAGCAGAACTCACCTGTGGATCGCTCGCCCAACGCGCCCCGGCACGCCCGGATGACCTCGCGCCCGGAGCGCCCGCGTGAGCCCGATCACGCCCAGATGAGCTACCAGCCGGCACCCCCGCCACCTGCCCCCGTGGAGCGTCAACAGCCCCACTACCAGGCACAGCCGGAGTATCCACAGCCCCGCTACGCCCCTGCACAGGACTATCCCGCCGAATACGGCGAGCGCGAATCTTATCCACCGGTGGAATTCGGTCAGCCGCAGATGGCCGAAGAGTTGCCGGTCCCCGCACCGGAGCCGCAGCAACAACCCCGTCGCCGGGAGAACCACCGGCCACCGGCCATGCCGCCGGGGCAGGAGTCGCTGTTCTCGCCCGAACCGCCCGCGCAGTTCCCCGAACCCGAACCCGCGCCCGTACCGGTACAGCAGACCCGCCGGCCGGTGGACGAGGACCATCACCAGGACGAGCCGGTGGTGAACGCGCGCAATTCGTGGCCGACCTACTTCAACAAGTCGCCCGAGCGCGAGACCCCGCAACCGTCCTCGGCGAACAGCCTGAACGCCAAGTACACCTTCGAAACCTTCGTCATCGGCGCCTCCAACCGCTTCGCGCACGCCGCGGCGGTGGCCATCGCGGAGGCGCCCGCGCGCGCCTACAATCCGCTATTCGTTTGGGGCGCTTCGGGTTTGGGCAAGACGCACCTGCTGCACGCGGCCGGGCACTACGCCCAGCGGCTCTTCCCGGGCATGCGGGTGAAGTACGTCTCCACCGAGGAGTTCACCAACGACTTCATCAACTCGCTGCGCGACGACCGCAAGGTGGCCTTCAAGCGCCGCTACCGCGAGACCGACATCCTGCTGGTGGACGACATCCAGTTCATCGAGGGTAAGGAAGGCATCCAGGAGGAGTTCTTCCACACCTTCAACACCTTGCACAACGCCAATAAGCAGATCGTGGTCTCCTCGGACCGGCCGCCCAAGCAGCTGGCCACGCTGGAGGAGCGGTTGCGCACCCGCTTCGAATGGGGCCTCATCACCGATGTGCAGCCGCCGGAGCTGGAGACGCGCATCGCCATCCTGCGCAAGAAGGCTCGGATGGATCGCCTCGATGTACCGCACGACGTGCTGGAACTGATCGCCAGCCGGGTGGAGCGCAATATCCGCGAACTGGAGGGCGCGCTCATCCGGGTGACCGCGTTCGCCTCGCTCAACGGGCAGCCGCTGGACCTGTCGCTGGCCGAGGTGGTGTTGCGTGACCTCATGCCCGATGCCGCGACCATGGAGATCACCGCGTCCACGATCATGGCCGTGACCGCGGAGTACTTCAACACCACCCTGGAGGAGCTGACCGGTCCCGGTAAGGCCCGCCCGCTGGCGCAGGCCCGGCAGATCGCCATGTACCTGTGCCGCGAGCTGACCGACCTGTCCCTGCCCAAGATCGGTCAGGCGTTCGGCCGCGACCACACCACGGTCATGTACGCGGACAAGAAGGTGCGCAAGGAGATGACCGAGCGGCGCCGGGTCTACGACCAGGTTCAAGAACTCACAGCCCGTATCAAACAGCGTTCCCGCTGATCCACAGCTAACAGGCCCCCACGTCGATTGACGTGGGGGTCTTGTGTTTTCGGGGTTGTGGATTCCTCGAGGAATCCTCGAGGAAACTGTGTGGAATCCTCGAGTTGTGCACCGGTTTGCGCACAGGGCTCTACCAACAGGTGTGCACAGGAGGTAGTGCACAGTTCCCACAGGTGGAACAATCCTCGAGGTCTGACCTGGGGTGATGGGAGTTATGCCCTGTGGATTCCTCGAGGAGTCCCATGGGAGTCCTCGAGGAAACTCGGAGTTGTCCACCGATTCGCCCCCATGTGGGCAGGTGGGCCGGAAACCGGGGAGCAACTCGAGGATGACTCGAGGATGAATGTGGAAACTGGCGGTGGTTCCACAGCCACGCGCCGTTCATCCTCGAGACACCCTCGAGACATCCACACGCCGCCGCACCCTCGGACCTGCGGAAAGACCGGAAGTCCACAGATTCCACACCGCCTACTACTACTTCATTTCTCTCTAATTGAAATCTTCTTTTAAAACAGGTGTGTGGAAAGTGGGCCTGGGAGCAAACGGTTCGCTGGCAGCGGTTCCCGGCTCGTGCACAAGGACGCCTGGACAAGAACGGACACCCCGGACTCCGATGGACCCTCCGACCCGGCGCGCGCGGATCGCGGGTACGGTTTGATGTCGGCCCCCTGTGCGAGACTGCATGGGTTCCAGGGGGAAGTAGCCCCTGACGAATTCACTGATCACAACTGATCGAGACTTGGGAGAGGAACAGACCGGGCGATGGAGCTTGCAAGCATGAAGTTTCGGGTCGCTCGCGAGGACTTCGCCGAATCCGTAGCCTGGGTGGCCCGCAGCCTGCCGTCGCGGCCCCCGGTGCCTGTGCTCGGCGGTGTGCTCCTCGTGGCCGATGAAGATGGTCTCACCGTGTCCGGCTTCGACTACGAGGTCTCCGCGCAGATGCGCGTGGCCGCCGAGGTCGCCGGTCCCGGGCAGGTGCTGGTCTCCGGCCGCCTGCTGGCCGATATCACCAAGGCGCTCTCCAACAAGCCGATCGACGTATCGGTGGACGGCACCCGCGTACTGATCGCGTGCGGCAGCGCCAAGTTCTCGCTGCCGACCATGCCGGTCGAGGATTATCCCCAGCTTCCCGAACTTCCTCCCCAGACCGGCGAACTCGCGGTGGATCTGTTCTCCGAGGCGGTCGGCCAGGTCGCCGTCGCCGCGGGCCGCGATGACACGCTTCCCATGCTCACCGGCATCCGGGTGGAGATCGAGGGCCCCAAGGTCGTGCTCGCCGCCACCGACCGCTTCCGCCTCGCCGTGCGCGAGCTGGAGTGGAATCCGGGTCGCGCGGATGTGGAGACCGCGGTGCTGGTCCCCGCTCGCACGCTCTCCGAGGCCGGTAAGACGCTCGGCTCCTCCGACAAGCCGGTGCAGCTGGCCTTCGGTACGGGGTCGGACGGCCTGCTCGGCATTGTGAACGGCGGTCGCCGCACCACCACGCGCCTGCTCGACGCCGAATTCCCCAAGTTCCGCCAGTTGCTCCCCAAGGAGCACACCTCCATCGCCACGCTCTCGGTGAGCGCGCTGGTCGAGGCCATCAAGCGTGTGGCCCTGGTGGCCGAGCGCGGCGCTCAGGTGCGGATGGAGTTCTCCGAGGAGGGCCTGCTGCTCTCCGCCGGTGGTGACGACGCCGGTCGCGCCGAGGAGTGGCTGGAGGCCGACTTCCGCGGTGAGCCGCTGACCATCGCCTTCAATCCGGGCTACCTGGTCGACGGCCTGGGTGCGCTGCGCACCGATAAGGTGACCTTCGGCTTCACCACCCCCAGCCGCCCGGCCGTCTTCGTGCCCGCACCGGAAGAGGATCCGGCACAGCTGGATTCGGGTGCGTTCGCGGCGCTGGCCAGCAGCTACATCTACCTGCTGATGCCGGTGCGGCTGCCGGGCTGAGTCACCGGAAGCCGGCAGAACACTGTGCACAGTGTTGACAAACCTGTGAAAAACTCGGCGTGTGTAGGGGTTTCGGCTCCTCCCGCCGGGTTTTTCCATTTCACCAGCGCGAAGGGTCGGGTGGGTTAGCCGGATGTACGTGCGCACTCTGTCGCTGCGCGATTTCCGGTCCTGGGAGGCCGCCGAGCTCGAATTGACGCCCGGCCGAACGGTTTTCCTGGGTTCCAATGGCAACGGCAAGACCAATCTCATCGAGGCCGTCGGATATCTGTCCACCCTCGGCTCACATCGGGTCTCCGCCGATGCCCCACTGATCCGGATGGGCGCGCAGAAGGCGCGGATCGGGGCGACGGTGGTGAACACCGGACGCGAGCTGCGGGTGGATATGGAGCTCAATCAGGGCGTGGCCAATCGCGCCCAGATCAACCGTTCGCCGGTGCGGCGGCCGCGCGAGATCCTGGGCATCCTGCAGACGGTGTTGTTCGCACCGGAGGATCTGTCGCTGGTGCGCGGGGATCCGGGGGAGCGCAGGCGCTTCCTCGACGAGCTCGCCACCGCGCGCCTGCCGCGCCTGGCGGGGGTGCGCGCGGATTACGACAAGGTGCTGCGGCAGCGCTCGGCCCTGTTGAAAACCGCTGGGCGACTTGCCCGTTCCGGCGGTCACGGTGCGGAGCTGAGCACCCTCGACGTGTGGGACGGACATCTCGCCGCGCACGGTGCGGTGCTTTTGGCGCAGCGGCTGCGACTGGTCCACGAACTTTATCCACATCTCGCACAGGCCTATGGATCGATCGCGCCGGAGTCGCGCCCGGCTTCCATCGCGTACCGAAGTGGTTATCTCCCACCGGAACTGCTCGATCCGGCGCGTACGCCACAGCTCGACGACGACTCCGATCTGGAGGCGATCCTGTTGCGCGAGTTGGCCAATGCCCGGCAGAAGGAACTCGAGCGTGGCGTCTGCCTGGTGGGCCCGCATCGCGACGATCTGGAGTTGATGCTCGGCTCCGCCCCCGCGAAGAGTTTCGCCAGTCACGGTGAATCCTGGTCCTTCGCACTGGCTTTGCGCCTGGGCGCGTTCGAACTGCTGCGTACGGCGGGCACCGATCCGGTGTTGATTCTCGATGACGTCTTCGCCGAACTGGATCGCCGCCGCCGCACCGCACTGGCGTCGGTGGCGGCCGAGGCCGAGCAGGTGTTCATCACCGCCGCGGTGCCCGAGGATGTCCCGGCCGAACTGGAGGCGGCTCCGCTACGGGTCGAGACCACCGGCGAAGCCGACAGCCGAACCTCCCGGATCGCGGAGTAGCCCCCGCACCTTCGAATCGCGCAGTGCACTCCCGCGTCATCCCGGCATGCTTTTGGCCGGGATCTACTCCGGTCTGTGGATCCCGGCCAAAAACGCGCCGGGATGACGGGACCGGGTTGAGCCGGGATGACGAGGGACGGCGCGGGGTGGCGGCCGTCGCGGGGTGACTGACGAGGAGTTATCCCCAATTCCCCAGGTTTCTCCCCAAGCGCGCTTCACCCCCTGCCGATGGCGCGAGTGCGACATCGCCGCTGGCCATGGCGTGGTTGTCGGCGGCATGCGGCAGAATCCTCGGGAATGATCACACGTGGATGAAGGGACTTGTGAATGGCTGAGCAGCCGGAAGCACGCGATCCCGAACGTCCCGCCGCGGCGGGGGAGTCCGGTGGTGGGGGGCCCGAATCCGAGCTTCGCGGTGTGGATCTGGCCCGGCGCGCGCTCGAGGAGGCACGGGCGGCTGCGCGCGCTGCCGGTAAATCCGTCGGTCAGGGCCGGGCGTCACCGCGCACGGGTGGGGTGCGCGCACTGCGCGGGCGTCGCCGCGGCTGGTCCGGTTCCGGCCCCGATGACCGTGATCCCCAATTGCTCGGCGCGCTGACCGGCAAGCTGGCCAAGGGCCGCGGCTGGTCCGGCAAGGTGGCCGAGGGCATGGTGTTCGGTCAGTGGGCCAAGGTGGTGGGGGAGGACATCGCCTCGCACGCGCAGCCGGTTTCACTGGAGAACGGTGTGCTCAGCGTGCAGGCGGAGTCGACCGCGTGGGCGACGCAGCTGCGCATGTTCCAGTCGCAGATGCTGGCCAAGATCGCGGCCGCGGTGGGCCACGGGGTGGTCAAACAGTTGCGCATCAATGGCCCGACGGCCCCCAGTTGGCGTAAGGGCGAGCGGCATATCAAGGGTCGCGGTCCGCGCGACACCTACGGATAGACACTCGAAAACGCCTGTGTGCGAGGCTGCTCCGCTGGTCAGGTGACCGTTTCACGTGGAACGTGCGCTTGGATCGGTGTGGCGAACAGGGCCACTGATTTCGTGAGTTGGGGGTAACTCCCCAGCCACCTCGAAATGGTTGATCCTCCCCGACCGCACTACGCGTTCCCAGCGGTTAACGGCTCTCAGCCGGGCGCTGAAGTTTCGGAGAGGCGGAACTGCCGCTGAAGGTCTCTGAACCGCCGTCACCCATGACCGGACATATTGCTGGTCGATTTCACGCACGTATGAGGCACTCAGGGGTGTCATAGGTGCATTCTGTGTCGGTCGTACCAGTAGGATGGTGGAGTAACTAGCGGCGATACCTCCCGGCGCGTTCGGCGACAGCTCGCGCGTGGACCCGTAACCCTCGAGCAGACATGCCCTGGGGCCCCACGTGTGCTCCCCGTCCTGCGCCCGGAGGATCAGCAAGTAAGGAGAGCTACCGACCAGTGGCTGCCATGGACTCCAACGCAGACGGCTCGACCCAGCCCAAGTCAGGCAACCCCAGCTACGGTGCCGACTCCATCACCGTCCTCGAGGGCCTCGAAGCGGTTCGTAAACGTCCCGGTATGTACATCGGCTCCACCGGCGAGCGCGGTCTGCATCACCTCATCTGGGAGGTTGTGGACAACTCGGTCGACGAGGCGATGGCCGGCTACGCCAGTCGCGTCGATGTGACCCTGCTGGCCGACGGCGGCGTCGAGGTCGTCGACGACGGCCGCGGTATCCCCGTCGGAATGCACGCGCAGGGTGTGCCCACCATCGAGGTGGTCATGACCCAGCTGCACGCGGGCGGCAAGTTCGACTCCGACGCGTACGCCGTCTCGGGCGGTCTGCACGGTGTCGGTATCTCGGTGGTGAACGCGCTGTCCACCCGCCTCGAGGCCGAGGTGGACACCGACGGTTACCACTGGACCCAGGAGTACAAGGATTCCAAGCCGGGCAAGCTGGTACAGGGTGAGGCGACCAAGCGCACCGGTACCACCATCCGGTTCTGGTCGGATCCCAATATCTTCGAGACCACCGTCTACAACTTCGAGACGGTCGCGCGCCGCCTGCAGGAGATGGCGTTCCTGAACAAGGGCCTCACCATCACCCTGACCGATCAGCGGGTCTCCGACAGCGATGTCATCGACGAGGTGGTCGGCGATACCGCCGAGGCGCCCAAGCATCTCGACGAGAACGCCCCGGCCGCCACGCCGAAGGTGAAGACCAGGACCTATCACTACCCCGGTGGTCTCGAGGACTTCGTCAAGCACATCAACCGCACCAAGCAGCCGATCCACAATTCGGTGGTGGGCTTCACCGGTAAGGGCACCGGCCACGAGCTCGAGGTCGCGATGCAGTGGAACTCGGGTTACTCCGAGTCCGTGCACACCTTCGCCAACACCATCAACACCCATGAGGGCGGCACGCACGAAGAGGGCTTCCGCGCGGCGCTCACCACGGTGGTGAACAAGTACGCGAAGGATAAGAAGCTCCTCAAGGAGAAGGAAGGCAACCTGACGGGTGACGACATCCGTGAGGGCCTGGCCGCGATCGTCTCGGTGAAGATCTCGGACCCGCAGTTCGAGGGGCAGACCAAGACCAAGCTGGGCAATACCGAGGTGAAGTCGTTCGTGCAGCGCACCTGCAACGAGCACCTCGCGCACTGGTTCGAGGCGAATCCGGCCGATGCGAAGACCATTGTCACCAAGGCGGTTTCGTCGGCGCAGGCGCGGGTGGCCGCGCGTAAGGCGCGCGAGCTGGTGCGCCGCAAGTCCGCCACCGATCTCGGCGGTCTGCCGGGCAAGCTGGCGGACTGCCGCTCCAAGGATCCGGTGAAGTCCGAGATCTACATCGTGGAGGGCGACTCCGCCGGTGGTTCGGCCAAGTCCGGCCGCGACTCGATGTACCAGGCGATCCTGCCGCTGCGCGGCAAGATCATCAATGTCGAGAAGTCGCGTATCGACAAGGTGCTCAAGAACAACGAGGTGCAGGCGATCATCACCGCCTTCGGTACCGGTATCCACGACGAGTTCGATATCGCCAAGCTGCGCTATCACAAGATCGTGCTGATGGCCGACGCCGACGTGGACGGCCAGCACATCTCGACCCTGCTGCTCACCCTGCTGTTCCGCTTCATGCGGCCGCTGGTCGAGCAGGGGCACGTGTATCTCGCGCAGCCGCCGCTGTACAAGCTCAAGTGGCAGCGCACCGAGCCGGAGTTCGCCTACTCCGACCGCGAGCGCGACGGTCTGCTGGAGCGCGGCCTGGCCTCGGGCAAGAAGATCAACAAGGACGACGGCATCCAGCGCTACAAGGGTCTCGGCGAGATGAACCCGAAGGAGCTGTGGGAGACGACGATGGACCCGTCGGTCCGGGTCCTGCGCCTGGTCACCCTCGACGACGCCGCCGCTGCCGATGAGCTGTTCTCGATCCTCATGGGTGAGGACGTCGAGGCTCGGCGCAGCTTCATCACTCGCAATGCCAAGGACGTTCGGTTCCTCGACGTGTAAGGGAATTCTCGGGCGGTCGAGGGCTGGTGCTCTCGACCCCGAGGTGAGTTCTTGTGGGGGTTAGGCCCCCACACCCCCTTGCCAAAAGACTTCCTACGGAGACCAATTCATGACTGAGACCTCGCTTCCGCCGTCGGGCGGCGACCGTATCGAACCGGTCGACATCCAGCAGGAGATGCAGAACTCCTACATCGACTACGCCATGAGCGTCATCGTCGGGCGCGCGCTGCCCGAGGTGCGCGACGGTATGAAGCCGGTGCACCGCCGGATCCTGTACGCGATGTACGACAACGGGTATCGCCCCGACCGCAGCTATGTGAAGTCCGCGCGCCCGGTCGCCGACACCATGGGTAACTACCACCCGCACGGTGACACCGCCATCTACGACACCCTCGTACGTATGGCGCAGCCGTGGTCGCTGCGGTATCCGCTGGTCGACGGCCAGGGCAACTTCGGTTCGCGCGGTAATGACGGCGCGGCCGCCATGCGCTACACCGAATGCCGCCTGACCCCGCTCGCCATGGAGATGCTGCGCGAGATCGACCATGAGACGGTCGATTTCACGCCGAACTACGACGGTAAGACGCAGGAGCCGACGGTGCTCCCGGCACGCGTCCCGGCGCTGTTGATGAACGGCTCCAACGGTATCGCCGTCGGTATGGCCACCAATATCCCGCCGCATAACCTGACCGAGCTGGCCGAGGCCATCTTCTGGGCGCTGGACAATCACCTCGCCGATGAGGAAGCCACCCTCGAGGCGTGCATCGAGCGGGTGAAGGGTCCGGACTTCCCGACCTCGGGTCTGATCGTCGGCACCCAGGGCATCAATGACGCGTACCGGACCGGTCGCGGTTCCATCCGCATGCGCGGTGTGGTGGAGATCGAGGAGGACGCCCGCGGGCGCACCACCATCGTCATCACCGAACTGCCGTTCCAGGTCAATACCGACAATTTCGTGAATGCCATTGCCGAGCAGGTGAAGGACGGCAAGATCGCGGGTGTCGCCGATATCCACGACGAGTCCTCGGACCGTGTCGGTATGCGCATCGTGGTCACGGTCAAGCGTGACGCGATCGCCAAGGTGGTGCTGAACAACCTCTACAAGCACACCCAGCTGCAGACCTCGTTCGGCGCGAACATGCTCTCGATCGTCGACGGGGTGCCGCGCACGCTGCGCCTGGATCAGATGATCCGGCTGTATGTGAACCACCAGTTGGACGTGATCGTCCGGCGCACCAAGTACCTGTTGCGCAAGGCCGAGGAGCGGGCCCACATCCTGCGCGGTTTGGTGAAGGCGCTCGATCAGCTGGACGCGGTGATCGCCCTGATCCGTCGTTCGGCCGATACCGACACCGCCCGCACCGGCCTGATGCAGCTGCTCGAGATCGACGAGGTCCAGGCGACCGCGATCCTCGATATGCAGCTGCGCCGGCTGTCGGCTCTCGAGCGGCAGAAGCTGATCGACGAATTGGCGAAGATCGAACTCGAGATCGCCGATCTGAAGGACATTCTGGAGAAGCCGGAGCGCCAGCGCGCCATTGTGCGCGATGAGCTCACCGAGATCGTCGACAAGTACGGCGACGACCGCCGCACCAAGATCATCGCGGCCGACGGTGACGTGCAGGACGAGGACCTGATCGCCCGCGAGGACGTGGTCGTCACCATCACCGAGACCGGTTACGCCAAGCGCACCAAGACCGACCTCTACCGCTCGCAGAAGCGCGGCGGTAAGGGCGTGCAGGGCGCGGGTCTCAAGCAGGACGATATCGTCCGGCACTTCTTCATCAGCTCCACGCACGACTGGCTGCTGTTCTTCACCAACAAGGGCCGGGTGTACCGGGCCAAGGCGTACGAGCTGCCCGAGGCCATGCGCACCGCGCGCGGTCAGCATGTGGCGAACCTGCTGGCCTTCCAGCCGGACGAGAAGATCGCCCAGGTCATCCAGCTCAAGACCTACGAGGATGCCCCGTACCTGGTGCTGGCCACCCGCAACGGTCTGGTGAAGAAGTCCCGTCTGACCGATTTCGACTCCAACCGCACCGGCGGCATCGTCGCGGTCAACCTGCGCGATACGGATGAATTGGTCGGTGCCGCACTGTGTTCCGCCGAGGACGACCTGTTGCTGGTCTCCGCGCACGGGCAGTCCATCCGCTTCGCCGCCAATGACGAGGTGCTGCGCCCGATGGGCCGCGCCACCTCCGGTGTGCAGGGCATGCGCTTCAACACCACCGATGAGCTGTTGTCGCTCAACGTGGTTCGCGAAGGCGATGTCGGCTACCTGCTTGTCGCGACCGCCGGCGGGTACTCCAAGCGCACGGCGCTGGAGGAGTACACCGCGCAGGGCCGTGGCGGAAAGGGCGTATTGACGATTCAATACGACGTGAAACGTGGCAGTCTGGTGGGTGCGCTCATTGTCAATGACGATGACGAGCTGTACGCCATCACTTCGGGCGGCGGCGTTATCCGCACTGCTTCCAATCAGGTTCGCAAAGCCGGACGCCAGACCAAGGGTGTGCGATTGATGAACCTCGGCGAAGGCGATACGTTGCTCGCGATCGCGCGTAACGCGGACGAGCCCGACCAGGTTGCCGAAGATGACACCAGCGGTTCGGCGAAGCAGTAGTTTCACCCCCAGCAGCGGCGGCACAACGGATCGAAGGATTCACCATTGACCAATCAGCCGAATGACCAGCGCGGTCATGCCAATGGCGTGACCGAGAGAATCGCACCGTCTCCGATTCCGCCGCGGCCCATTCCGCGACCGGGCTCGGGAAACGAAGGTGGTGCCCCGCAGGTGTCCCCAAATGAAACTCCTGACAATTCAGGCGATTTCGCTTCGGACGTCACCGGGCGAATGAGCGATCCGACGGAGGTGACCGCCCCCGAAGCCGTGGAGGGTCAGTCCGCCGGTTCTCCCTACCAGGACGGCGGGTGGTCGCAGCTGCCGCAGCGGGAACCGCAGTCCAACCTGTACCGGCCGGGTCAGGCCCCCACCACCGGTCGCCCCGGTGGCGTGGGCCTGAACGCCGGTGTCTCCAACGCGCGCACCACCGCCGACCTGGCGGCCAAGGCGGCGCGCAAGGAGGCCGCCATGGTCAAGTCCGTCGGTATCGACGGGCCGACCCGCAGCATCGCGCGTCCGGAGTTGGTGAAGGATCTGCCGGATCTTTCGGAGATGCGGCATCCGCTGCCGCCGCCGGAGCCGATTCCGCCGGCCGGTCCGGTCTCACCGTCCGCCCCCGCGGCGGTGGCCGCCGCCGCTGCCACCGGTGAGCCGCTGCGCGCCACCGTGCAGGTGCGCCATATCGATCCGTGGTCGACGCTGAAGGTGTCGCTGGTCATCAGCGTCGCCCTGTTCTTCGTCTGGATGCTGGCGGTCGGTCTGCTCTACCTGGTGCTCGAGGGTATGGGCGTGTGGGAGCGGTTGAACTCCACCTTCACCGATATGGTCTCGGACTCCTCGTCCGCCGGGCTGATCGACGCGGGCACGGTCTTCGGGTACGCCGGTGTCATCGGGTTGATCAATGTGGTGTTGCTGACGGCACTCTCGACCGTCGGCGTCTTCGTCTACAACCAGTGCACCGACCTGGTCGGCGGCATCCAGTTGACGCTCGCCGATCCGGACTAGAAACAGCTCTCGCGAACGGTCGGTCAAGCCTCTCGAACAGGGCTTTGACCGGCCGTTTTGCTTATTCGCACAACCTTCGGGTAATCTTCAGCCTCGGTTCGAGTGACACACTCGGAACCGGATGAGGGCCTATAGCTCAGGCGGTTAGAGCGCTTCGCTGATAACGAAGAGGTCGGAGGTTCAAGTCCTCCTAGGCCCACTCTCGAACATCACAGTAGGGTGGGATTCATGAAATTTCTCCTCACGATCGGCGTCATCGCCGCGGTGGTCTTCGGAATCAGCAAGCTGCGTCAGCGAAATGACGCGGACCTCTGGCATGAGGTCACCACTCGCTGATCCGGCTCGGGGCCTTAGCTCAATTGGCAGAGCACTGCCTTTGCAAGGCAGGGGTTAGGGGTTCGATTCCCCTAGGCTCCACAACTTTTTCCGCTGTGCGTCGTGACACATGACAGCGCCACAATTCCGAATGCCTTCGCCCCGTAAGGTGACGGCATGGCTTCCCCGGAGATCTCCAAACTGGTCCAATCGGTGGTGGAGCCGTACCTGCTGAACGGGCCGCGTAAATACAATCGCCGCGAGGTCGCCAAGCGCACGGGAGTGCCGTCGTCGCTGACCCGCCGACTGTGGGTTTCCCTCGGTTTTCCGGCCGATCCCGATGACGATGCCGTCGAATACACCGATGCCGATGTCGAGGCCGCCAAGGCGTTCAGTCGTTTGAATGTGCTGGCGTCGGCCGATACTCACCGGCAGACCACCGCGGCGCGGACGCTGGGCCGTTCCATGGCGCGATTGGCCGAGTGGCAGGTGGATCTGGTCACCGAGGAGATTCTGGCCCGGATCGCCGCGCGCACCGACGAGGATCCCGCCGCCGATCGCGAGCAGGTGGCGCGGGCCGTCACCGCCGAGGTGGTCGAGGAGTTCGAAGCCTTGCAGCGCTACGCATTCCGCAGGCACCTCGATGCCGCGATCTCACGCTCGCTCGACAATGGCGCGGTCGCCGGGGACACCATGCGGGTGCTGTCGGTCGGCTTCGCCGATATGGTCGGCTACACCCGCCTGACCCGCCACCTCGATCCCGAGGAGCTCTCCGCACTGCTGGAGGCCTTCGAAACCGCCACCAGCAACGCGATTACCGCGCACGGCGGCTGGGTGATCAAGAATGTCGGCGACGAAGTCATGTTCGCCGCCGATACCGCCGACCAAGGCGCACGCATCGCCCTGGCCATCCAGGAGGCCGCCACGGCCTCGCACGGCGTCACCCAGGAGCTCCGGGTGGGTCTGGCCTACGGCGACGTCCTACAGCGCTTCGGCGACCTCTACGGCTCGGTGGTGAACGTGGCCGCCCGCCTCACCGGCGTCGCCCGCCCGGGCACCGTCCTGATCGACGACGGCGCGGCCCAAGCCATAAGGGGCAACCCGCAATTCGATCTTCGCGACCTGCGCACGGTCCGCGTCCGAGGCATCAACCGCCTGCACGGACACGTCCTGCGCCGCAATGAAATCCGCCCCTTGGTCTGAATCTTCACCCGTCGACCCAACGCGACAACCGATCTGGTTCCGTTCGGGGTAATCCCGGGGTGCGGGCTGACTGAGCCACTTCGAAACCGCAGGCGGCCAACGCAACTGCTCGAGCACCCCGGTTTTGCTGAAGGTCGCGGGGAGGCGGGACCGGGTGCGGACATAGGGGCGGGCCTCGGCGAAGGGGGGGAGTTAGCCGAGGCCCGCGTAGGTCGGCCCGGGGGGGAGGGGCCGACGGGAACGATCCTACGCGACACCGGCTGTTTGCGTGTAAATCGGGGCACCGCGTTCAAAGATTTTTTCACGCGGAACCTGTCGTACCCCCGTGCGAACATACGTTCGTGCCCGGGATCACCGTGTCGGCGAATTGGATTCGAGTAGCGCACTACTCGCGTTCCGCACCCGCGTGCGGGCGGATTATCGAGGTGGCCGCATCCCGTCCCGGCAATCCGAGCACCGCCGGACCCCCACGGGATGCGGCCTTCGCCGTTCCCGGCCCGACCGGGCCACCGTGGAAATGCGTGGATACAAATGCCCCGCCGGGGCATACTCAGACCCGTATGTCCGATTTGTTCAGCAGCATCTGTGCAGTTCAGAGCCCCTGCGGCTGCCGCATCGCGAGACATCAGGAGAATCATGCCCGACGCAATAGTCGCCGAGGGTCTGGTCAAGAAGTACGGCAAACTGGTCGCTCTTGACGGACTCGATCTCTCGGTGCCCGAGGGCACCGTCACCGCCCTGCTCGGCCCGAACGGCGCGGGCAAGACCACCACCGTCCGAGTCTTCACCACCCTGCTCATCCCGGATTCGGGTCGCGCCACCGTCGCGGGGGTGGATGTACTGAAGGATCCGCAGCTGCTGCGCGCCCGCATCGGCGCCTCCGGTCAGTACGCCGCCGTCGACGAATACCTCACGGGTTTCGAGAATCTCGAGATGGTGGGCCGCCTCTATCACATGGGCACCCAGCGCAGTAAGGACCGCGCGCGCGAGCTACTGGAGCGTTTCCGCCTCGCCGATGCCGCCGATCGTCCGGTCAAGGGCTACTCCGGCGGTATGCGCCGCCGACTCGATCTGGCGGGCGCGCTGGTCGCGAATCCGCCGGTGCTGTTCCTGGACGAACCCACCACCGGCCTGGATCCCCGTGCGCGCCAGGATCTCTGGGATGTCATCGAGGAGTTGGTCGCGGGCGGCACCACGCTGCTGCTGACCACCCAGTACATGGAGGAGGCGGACCGGCTGGCCGACTCCATCGCCGTCATCGATCACGGCAATGTGATCGCCGAGGGCACCGCGGATCAGCTGAAAGCCCTTGTGGGCGGCGACCGTATCGAATTGGTCGTGGACCATGTGGACAGTCTGGCGGTGGCGCAGCGCGCACTGGAAGGCTTGGCGCGGGGGGAGATTCGGCTCGAACCGAGTCTGCGCCGCATCATCGTGCCGGTGAGCGACGGTTCGCAGGCGCTGGTGGATGCCATCGGGCAGCTCGCCAAACATGAAGTGGTGATTCACGATGTCGGTCTGCGGCGGCCCTCGCTCGACGATGTCTTCCTGTCGCTGACCGGTCACGAGGCCGACGAATTGATCAACGGCGCGAAGTCCGCCGAGCCGTCCACGGGAGGCAACCGATGACCGCCGCACTACTCACCGCCGAAAAGCCTTCGCTCACAGCGCGTCTGGCCATGGTGTTCACCGACAGCGTCACCATTACCAAGCGCAATGTCATCAAGATTCGGCGCGTGCCCGATGTGCTGATCTTCTCGACGCTGTCGCCGATCATGTTCGTCCTGCTGTTCGCCTATGTCTTCGGTTCGGCGATTCAGTTGCAGGGCACCTCATATCGCGAATTCCTGATCGCGGGCATCTTCGCGCAGACCGTGGTGTTCGGTGCGACCTTCACCGGTTTGAGCCTGGCCGAGGATATGCAGAAGGGGATCATCGACCGGTTCCGGTCACTACCCATGGCGCCGTCGGCGGTGCTCATCGGCCGCACGCTCGCCGATGTGTGCATCAATGTGGTGAGCCTGGTGGTGATGTCGCTGACCGGTCTGGCGGTGGGCTGGCGGATTCGCGGATCATTCCTGGACGCGGTCTTCGCCTATGTGCTGTTGCTGCTCTTCGCATACGCCGTCTCGTGGATCATGGCGGTGGTCGGGCTGCTGGTGCGGGCGCCGGAGGTCTACAACAACGCCAGCTTCATGGTGATCTTCCCGCTCACCTTCATCGCCAATACCTTCGTGCCGACTGCGACGCTGCCCACGGTGCTGCGGGTGATCGCGGAGTGGAATCCGGTATCGGCGGTGACGCAGGCCAGTCGCAATCTGTTCGGCAATACCAGTCCGATGGGGCCGAGCGCCGATGTATGGCCGATGCGGCATCCCGAGGTGACCACATTGCTGTGGGTCGTGGTGATTCTGGCGATTTTCGTGCCGTTGGCGCTGGCGCAGTACAAGCGGTCGGTGAGCCGCTAGCCCTAGCCCGAAATGCGCGAATTACCCACTCAGTGGGTGGATTCCGCGATCGCGGTGGGGGTGGAGCCGTTGCGCGAATAACCCAGGCGCGGCGGCTCCGCGGCCGGGGCCGGGGGTTGGGGTCGTCGGCTCACGAAGAATGCGACGGCACCGCCCGCGATCGCGAGCACTGCCGCAACGATGATCCGATTCCGAAAACGCCCCATGCCCATCCGACCACTTTGGCACAGCAAAGCGTTTCGCGCACCAAAAGGTGCGCGGGGTAGCGGTCGGATGGACGGCGAAAGCTACTCGACGGTAACGCTCTTTGCGAGGTTTCTCGGCTTATCCACATCCCGATCCAGGGCAATGGCCATGTGGTAGGCCAGCAGTTGCAGCGGAATGGTGAGGATGATCGGGTCGAGTTCGGTCGCGACGGCCGGGACCCGGATCACCGCATCGGCCAGGCCGTCCGGCAGATCGGTATTGGTGATGGCGATGACCGGACCGCCACGGGCCTTGATCTGCTCGATGGTGCTGATGTTCTTGGCGAGCAGTTCATCGCCCGGGATCAGGACCACACTGGGCATCTCGGGGTCGATCAGGGCCAGCGGGCCATGCTTGAGTTCGGAGCCCTGGTACGCCTCGGCGTGGATGTAGGAGATCTCCTTGAGCTTCTGCGCGCCCTCGCGCGCCACCGGCCAGCCCCGTACCCGGCCGACGAAGAACATGCTGCGCGCCTTGGCGAAGCGTTCGGCGATCTCGGCGATCTCCTTGTCCTGTTCCAGCACCGCCTCGATGGCATCGGGGAGTGCGCGCAGACCGGAGACGATGCGTTCGCCGCCCGCCGCGGAGAGGTCGCGGACCCGGCCGAGCAGCAGGGCCAGCATGGCGAAGGAGACGGTCATATTGGTGAGCGCCTTGGTGGAGGCGACCGATACCTCGGGTCCGGCGTGCAGGAATATGCCCGCACCGCATTCGCGGGCGATGGCGCTGCCGACCGCGTTCACCGCGCCGATGACCCGGCCGCCCTTGCGCTGCAATTCCTGAACGGCCGCAAGAGTATCCAGGGTTTCGCCGGATTGGCTGATGGCGATGTACAGCGCGTCCGGATCGACCACGGGATTGCGGTAGCGGAACTCCGAGGCGGGTTCGGCGGTGGCGGGGATGCGGGCGAGCTCCTCCACCAGTTGGGCACCGAGCTGGCCCGCGTAATAGGCGGAGCCGCAACCCAGGAACACCACCTTGCGAATACCGCGCAGTTCGCGCGCGTCCATATTCAGACCGCCGAGAATGGCGGTGGCGAAGCGTTCGTCGAGCCGGCCACGCAGTGCGCGACGGACCGCGTCGGGCTGCTCGGCCATCTCCTTGCGCATGAAGTCCGGGTAGCCGCCGAGTGCGTAGTCCTCGGCCGCCATATCGATGGTGGTGGGCGTCTTATCGGTGCGGCTGGCATCCAATCCGAGTGTGCTGGTGCGGAATTCGTCCGCGCGCACGGTGGCCAGTTCGCCGTCGTCGAGGAAGACCACGCGCTGGGTGTGGTGCACCAGCGCGGCCACATCGGAGGCGACGAACATCTCACCGTCGCCGACACCGAGCACGATGGGGCTGCCATTGCGGGCGACCACCAGTTCGTCGGGGCGGCGCGCGTCCAGGACCAGCAGACCGAAAGTGCCTTCGACGTGGCGCAGGGCCGAGCGCACGGCGTCTTCCAGGGTTTCGGCGCCGTCCAGGGCGGCGGCGATGAGGTGCGCGATGGCCTCGGTATCGGTGTCGGAGAGGAATTCGACGCCGTCGGCGGTGAGCGCGGCGCGCAGTTGTTCGGCGTTCTCGACGATTCCGTTGTGCACCACGGCGATTCGCCCGGATCCATCGGTGTGCGGATGCGCGTTGGCATCACTGGGTTCACCGTGGGTGGCCCAGCGGGTGTGCGCGATGCCGACGGTGCCGCGCAGTCGGGTGCCCTCGGCGTCCACGCGATTGCGCAGATCCTGTACGCGCCCCTGGGTTTTGGTGATGCGCAGTCGACCGCGATGCGGTACGGCGAGTCCGGCGGAGTCGTAGCCCCGGTATTCGAGCCGGTGCAGCCCCTCCAGCAGGACCGGTACCGATTCGCGGTGCCCGATGTATCCGACGATTCCACACATTGCGCGAAGGTCTCCTCTACGTAAGGCGGTGCCTCTAGCCGTACACGATGCGGCGCAGTTGCCGTTCGGTGAATGCGGGGGCGGCCACGCGGCGCTCGGCCAGTTCGGTCGCGATGCGCTGCCAGATCTCGGCATTGCGCACCTGCCGCCGCTGTAGTTCGGCGTGCCTGCGGCGCACGAACTCCTCGGCGGACTCGTCGAAGTAGCCGACCACATCGGCGACCACCCGGGCCGCGATGGCGGTGGGCAGACCGGTGGAAGCCGCCACATGGCGCACCAGATCGGCCGGAACCCCGTCAGTCACGGACCGAGCCTGCCCTATCGAGACGCTTTCGCCAACATTTGTGCCCGAATTCGGGCAGGCTGTCCGCCTCTCTGAGACTTTAAGCCTGACTTGGGTGCCACGACCGTCGCGTCGGCCGCCGGATCCGAAGTGGCCGAGTTGGCCCGTACCCGGCGAGTTACCCCTGGCGGTACGAGATCAGTTGTCGCCTCCGCGACGACTATCTCCTGCCGCTGCGGAGTCGCTGCGGCGGTACCACTTAGGCTGAAGCCCGTGACCTCACCGAATCAGACTGCTGTTGCGACGCTGCACACCAATCATGGCGACATCAAGGTCGCGCTCTTCGGTAACCACGCCCCCGCGACGGTGCGGAACTTCCTCGGCCTGGCCGACGGCACCGCGCCGTACAAGACCAAGAACGCCTCCGGCACCAGCGAAGGCCCGTTCTACGACGGCTCGGTCTTCCACCGGATCATCGACGGTTTCATGATCCAGGGCGGCGATCCGACCGGGACCGGCCGCGGCGGGCCGGGCTACGAGTTCAAGGACGAGTTCCATCCGGAGCTGCGCTTCGACCGCGGCTACCTGCTGGCCATGGCGAATGCCGGTCCGGCGACCAATGGTTCGCAGTTCTTCATCACCGTTGGCCCGCAGTCGCATCTGAACCGCAAGCACACCATCTTCGGTGAAGTGGTGGACCCGGAGTCGCGCAAGGTGGTCGACCTGATCGCCGATGTCGCGACCGACCGCAATGACCGTCCCAAGGACGATGTCGTGATCGAGAAGATCACCATCGCCTGACTCAGGCCGACCCCGAAGAGAATTCGCCATGAACCCGCAGCAACCCGCTCAGAGTTGTTACCGCCACCCCGATCGGCCCACCGGTCTCGGGTGCAGTCGCTGCGGGCGCCCGGCCTGCCCGGAGTGCCTGACCCCGGCCGCGGTCGGCCAGCACTGTGTGGAGTGTGTGCAACAGGGCCGCGCCGATGTGCGGCCGGTGCGCAATCAGGCGGGCGCGGTGGCGGGCAAGCGCCCGGAGCCGTATGTCACCTGGACGCTCATCGCCGCGAATGTGATCGTCTTCGCGATCACCGCCATCCAGGCGCACAGCCTGATGGACAACAAGTTCTCCCGGTTGTTCCTGGACTGGATGCTGGTGCCCGCACTGGTCGGGCACGGCGAGTGGATCCGGGTGCTGGGCTCCGGGTTCCTGCATATCGGCCCGATTCACCTGCTGGCCAATATGTTCGCGCTGTATGTGCTCGGCCCCTACTGTGAGCTGGCGCTGGGGCGGGCGCGGTTCATCAGCGTGTACCTGGTGTCGCTGCTGGGCGGTTCGGCCGCGGTGACCGTGTTCTCCGATCCGGGGACTGCCTCGGCGGGCGCGTCCGGCGCGATCTTCGGCATCTTCGGCGCGGTGGCGGTGGTGATGCTGCGGACGCGGCAGAACCTGACACAGATTCTGGTGCTGCTGGTGATCAACCTGATCATCACCTTCGCGGTGCCGGGTATCTCGATCTGGGCGCATCTGGGCGGCCTGCTGACCGGTACGGCGGCCACCGCCGGAATCCTGTACCTGCCGCGCTGGCTGCGGGCCAGCACACCCGCGATGGCCATGCGGATCGGCTGGATCGCGGTGGCGGCGGTCGGCGTGATCGCGATCCTGGTGACCGCGCTGGGTGCGCCGAGCCTGACTTGAGTCGCTCGAGCCTACTGATTGACGAGGTAGGCGCGCAGCGTGTCCAGGACGTTCTCCGGGCGGGTGCCCAGATCCCAGCGTCCGAAGATGATGAGCCGTTCCTCACCGTCGTGCCGCACATCCATCTCCAGCATGGGCATGCGCCGGCCGAGGCGGCGGTAGTTCACGATGCGGGCGCGCAGCACCTGCTCCGGCGTGTAGTAGTGCGGTCCGGCGATACCGCGCACCACGATCTTGGGCTCCGGTCCGGGCTCCACGGCCAGGCGCGGGCGCTGCCGCACTCCCATGAAGGCCAGGAACAGCAGGCCGGCCGCGGCCAGGCCGATCAGCAGGCGGCCCGGGGCATCATCGGTGACGAAGGCGGCGACGGTCATGACGACCCCGCCGATACCGCAGACGGCCAGTGCGGCCGGGGGTGTGGACCAGGAGAGTTGGGGCTCAGCGGTCACTTTCCCCACTCTCTCCTCGAGTTGTCCACAAGCTCATCCACAGGTGTGTATGAATAACAATCGTGTAAGGCGGTCATCGCCAGCGCATGGTCATGATCAGGCCGACGACCATGAGGCCGAACCCGATCAGGAAGTTCCATGCGCCCAGATCGCTCATCCACGTGATGTGATCGGCTGCCAGGTAATACACGAGCAGCCACACCAGACCGGCGAGCATGAAGCCCAGCATGATGGAGACGTACCAGACCGGTGACGGACCGGCCGACTTCACCTTCACAGGCGTGCGGCTGGCCGGGTTGATCGTGTAGTCGGTCTTCTTCCGGACCTTCGACTTGGGCATGACGTCCTCAGTTTCGGCGTGCAGTCTTGATGTAGGTTATCCCAGCTCAATTGTGGCGCTGGAACGTGACGACTGATTTCGCGACTTGGGGGTAACTCGCCGGGTACGTCCAAATCGGTTCGGCACCTTGCCGCCAGTACGCGTGCGCGAGTGTCAACGGCACTTTGCCGTGCGCCAAAGGTTCGGGGAGGCGGAACGGCGGTATTGCATGCGACGTGAGCGGGCGCGCCCACTACGCTCAGATCATGCGTGTTCTGGTGGTCGACAACTACGACAGCTTCGTGTTCAACCTGGTCCAGTATCTCGGACAGCTCGGTGTGGACGCGACCGTCTGGCGTAACGACGACCCGCAACTGGCGGATGTGGACGCCGTCGTACAGGACTTCGACGGAATTCTGATCAGCCCCGGCCCGGGCACGCCGGAGCGCGCGGGCGTCAGCATCGAGTTGGTGAAGGCCGCCGCCCGGCACGAGAAGCCGCTCCTGGGAGTGTGCCTGGGGCATCAGGCCATCGGCGTCGCCTTCGGCGCCACCGTGACCCGTGCCCCCGAGCTACTGCACGGCAAGACCAGCGAGGTCTTCCATATCGGCGCGGGCGTACTGGCCGGACTCCCGGATCCGTTCACCGCCACCCGCTATCACTCGCTGACCGTGCTCGAGGAGACCATGCCGCCCGAGCTGGAGGTGCTGGGCCGCACCGAATCCGGCATCGTCATGGCGCTGCGGCATCGCACCCTGCCGATCCACGGTGTGCAGTTCCACCCCGAATCCGTCCTCACTCAGGGCGGACATCGGATGCTCGCGAATTGGCTGGGCGTGGTCGGGCAGCGCCCGCCGGAGGGCCTGGTCGAGACGCTCGAGGCGGAGGTCGCGGCCCTGGTATGACAGTTGGTCGGGGTCGGCCGCATGTGCTGCTGTCGGTGGCGGTGAGCATCGACGGCTATATCGACGATGCGGGACCCGATCGGCTGCTGCTGTCCAATGCCGCCGATTTCGATCGGGTGGACGCGTTGCGCGCGGAGTCCGATGCGATTCTGATCGGCGCGGGAACACTGCGCACGGACAATCCGCGACTGCTGGTCAACAGCGCCGACCGGCGGGTGCGGCGGGTGGCGGACGGGAAACCGGAGTATCCGCTGCGGGTAATCGTCACGGCCACCGGCGATCTCGATCCCGAACAGCGGCTGTGGCACTGCGGTGGCGAAAGAGTCGTCTACACAACCGATTCCGGAGCCGAACGGATCGGACGCCGATTGGACTGCCGCGCCGAGGTGGTATCCCTCGGTGTCACAGTCGATTTCGCCGCGCTGCTGGACGATCTCGGGCGGCGCGGCGTCGAACGGCTCATGGTGGAGGGCGGTGGCGCCGTCCACACCGCGTTCCTGGCCGCCGATCTGGCCGACGAGATCAGCATGGCCGTCGCACCCCTGATGGTCGGTGATCCGGCCGCCCCGCGTTTTCTGGGCCCCGCCGATTTCCCGGGCGGCCCGAATCACCGCATGCGGCTGGCCGAGGTCGGCCGTATCGGTGATATCGCGCTACTGCGCTATCTGCCGAAGGAGGATTCGAGTGTCGGATGAAGCACGGTCGGATCGCGGCTGGATGCGGCACGCCATCGGACTGGCCCGGCTGTGCCCGCCCAGCGAGACCGCCTTCTCGGTGGGCGCGGTCATCGTCGGCGCGGACGGTGTGGAGATCATCCACGGCTGGTCCCGCGAGACCGATGCGAAGGTGCACGCGGAGGAGTCCGCGCTGAACAAACTCGAGCCCGATGACGATCGACTCGCCGCGGCCACCATCTACAGCACCCTGGAGCCGTGCGCCCAGCGCGCCAGCCAGGATCGCGCGCCCTGTACCGATCGCATTCTGGCGGCGGGCATTCGGCGCGTGGTCATCGCCTGGCGCGAGCCGGGGACGTTTGTGGATAACTGCCAGGGTGTGGAGAAACTCCGTGAACACGGCGTCGAGGTGGTCGAACTCGCCGATCTGGCGGAAGAGGCCATGTCCATGAACCGGCATCTACACCTGTAGCCCGGCCCAGCCCCCGCCCTGAAGCCGTGGCCCGCTTCCGGACTGAGCGGAGCGGGGGCACAAGTGGGTTACGAGGGCGCGACCCGCCGACGTGAAGCGGAGGCAGATCGTACGTCGTCTCGCGGACCCCTTCCCCACCTCGGCCCTGAAGTCGCGGCCCGCCCCGCTTCTGGACTGAGTGGAGCGGAGGGAGCGAAGCGGAGGAGCGGAGGGAGGGAAGAAGCGGGGTCACCAGGGCCGCGACCCGCCGGAGCGAAGCGGAGGCCAAAAATACAGCAGATATTACGGCGGGCCGAGTGAGAGCACTCCGGTCGTGATGGTCACCGTCTGATTCTTGGCGATCGAGGATCCGGCGGTCGGCTGCTGGGCGATGACCCGTCCGACGCTGCTGGCATCCAGGGTGCTCTGCTGGTTCTGGGTGATCTGCCCGTTCCAGCCGCGCTGGCGCAGGATATCCACGGCCTGTGCGGGGGTGAGCCCGATCAGGCTCGGCATCTGGATATTGTCGCCGGTGGAGACCTGCACGATGACCGTGGAGCCCTTGTCCGCCATGGTGCCCGCGGCCGGATTGGTGCCGATCACGGTGCCCTTGGGCAGGTTGTTGGGCACCTCCTGGACGCTCACCTTGAAGCCGGCGCTGTCGGCCAGATTGGGTTGCGCCACCTCGATTTGCTGACCGATCACATCGGGCACGCGGACCTTCTCCGGTCCGGAGCCGAGGGTGACGGTGACCTGTCCGCCGGCGTCGATCTTCTGAGCCTCGCCGGGGCTCTGGCTGGTGACCTTGTCCTTCTCGTCAATGCTCGACGCTTCCCGGCGTACATCCGGATTCATTTGCAGCCCTACGGAATTCAGCTGCTGTTCGGCCTGCGACTGGGTCAGCCCGGCCAGGCGCGGCACCGAGACCTGTGAGGGTCCGGTGGAGACCTGCAGGGTGACGGTGCTGCCCTTGTCGATACGGGAGCCGCCGAGCGGCTGGGTGGCGATCACATTGCCCTGGGCGATCTTGCTGTCCGGTTTCTCCTGGACGGCGACGCTGAAGCCGAGCCTCTCCAGATCCCGCTGCGCGAGTTGGGAATTGTGATTCGACAGCTCGGGTACGGCGATCTGATCGGCATGGCTGCCCGGGCCGAGCAGCAGCCAGAACATGATGCCGCCGACCGCGATGATCGCCGCCACGACGGCGGCGACGAGTGCGCCCCGGCGGCCACCGCCGCCTGCGGGTTCGACGAGCTCCTGTTCGGTGGTGTCGTCGCGGCGCTCCACCGTGCGGTATGAGCGCGGCGGCGGCAGCTCGTCGTCGAGGAAGCTGTTGCGGTCCTCGTCGTTCATGACCATGGGGGCGGTGGGCTTCTGCCCGCCCAGCACCCGGATCAGGTCGGCGCGCATCTCGGCGGCGGTCTGATACCGGTTGGCCGGGTTCTTGCTCATGGCCTTGAGGACGACGGAGTCGAGTTCGCGCGGTACGCCCGGATGCACATGCGAGGGCAGCCGGGGATCCTCGCGCACATGCTGATAGGCGACCGCGACCGGCGAGTCACCGGTGAAAGGTGGTTCGCCGGTGAGGATCTCGTAGAGCACACAGCCGACCGAGTACACATCCGAGCGCGCGTCGACCTGTTCGCCGCGGGCCTGCTCGGGGGAGAGGTACTGGGCGGTGCCGATGACCGCCGCGGTCTGCGTCATGGGGTTGGAGCTGTCGGCCAGCGCGCGTGCGATGCCGAAGTCCATCACCTTCACCGCGCCCGCGCGGTTGATCATGATGTTGGCGGGCTTCATATCCCGGTGCACGATGCCGTTGCGGTGCGAGAAGTCCAGCGCCGCACAGACATCCGCGATGATCTCCATGGCGCGGCGCGGGGCCATCGGGCCCTTGCCGCGCACGATATCGCGCAGGGTGTCGCCGTCGACGTACTCCATCACGATGTACGGCAGTGGGCCGCCGTCGATCTCGGCCTCACCGGTGTCGTAGACCGCGACGATGGCGGGATGGTTCAGTGCCGCCGCGTTCTGCGCCTCGCGCTTGAAGCGCAGATAGAACGTGGGGTCGCGGGCGAGATCCGCACGCAGCACCTTGATCGCCACATCGCGCCCGAGTCGAAGATCGCGTGCCTTGTGCACCTCCGACATACCGCCGAAGCCGATGATCTCACCCAGCTCATAGCGGGAGGAGAGATTCTTCGGGGTCGTCATGAGGGTCCTTGGGGGAGGGCTGGATCACTGCTGTTCGGCGAGCCGTAGTAGCCCCGGGCGCCACCGGGAACCGCTGGCCATGATGGTAGGTCCCAGGGCGGCCGGGCGTCGCGACTGGTGGTGGTCGGCGCGGCCGTGGTCTTGGGGACCGTGGTCTTGGACGGTGTGGTGGTCGCGGGCGGTGTGGTGGTGGGCGGCACGGTGGTGGTGACCGGCGGGGTGGTGGTGACCGGCGCCTCGGTGGTCGGATCGTAGGTCGGCGGCGGCGGAACCGGCTTCTCCCGAGTGGTGGTCGGCGGCACCGTGGTGGTGGTGGTCTGCGGCGGTGGCGGCGCGATCACGGCACTGGTTCTGGTGGTCGGCGTCGACTCCGGTGAGGAGCTGTTGAGCAGGATGAAAGCGGCGGCGGCACCGAGGATCAGCGCGCCGACACCGAGTCCGGCCATGGCCTTCTGGCTGTTGGTGAAGCGGCCGCCGCCGTCTTCACCGTGCACGCCGACCTGGGTGGGTCCGACGGTGTGCGGTCCGGCCTGGGTGTGCGAACCCGACATCATGACCGTGGCGCCGGTCATCGGAGGTTGCTGGGGCTGCCGCATCGATTGCGGCGGAGTCGGATAGCGGGTGGTCGCCTGATCGCCGCGCGCGCCCGGAATCATCATGGTCGGGCCGGGCGGCAGCACTCTGGTCGCGCCGCCGGGGATGGCGGGATTACCGCCGCCGGGGGTGTGGGCTCTGCGCCCGGAGCGCACCGCGGCCACCGCATCGGCGAATTCGCCGCCGGTGGCGAAGCGCTGGGTCGGATCCTTGGCCATGGTGATCTCGATGAGTTCACGCACATTCGGCGGCAGGTCCGCGGGCAGTGGCGGCGGCGCCTCGCGCACATGCTTCATGGCGACGGTCAACGCGCCGTCACCGGTGAAGGGGCGTTCGCCCGCGAGCGCCTCGTAGCCGACCACGCCGAGCGCGTAGACGTCCGAGGCGGAGGTGGCGTCCTCACCGGTGGCCTGTTCGGGCGCGATGTACTGGGCGGTGCCCATCACCATGCCGGTCTTGGTGACCGGGGAGGCGTCCACCGCCTTGGCGATTCCGAAGTCGGTGATCTTCACCTGACCGGTCGGGGTGACGAGGATATTGCCGGGCTTCACATCCCGGTGCACCACGCCCGCCGCGTGCGCCACCTGAAGCGCTCGACCGGTCTGCTCCAGCATGTCCAGACCCTGGTGCACCGAGAGCCGTCCGAGCCGGTTCAGCACCGCGTTCAACGGTTCGCCCTGCACGAGTTCCATGACCAGATAGGCGGTTTCGCCGCCGGAGGGGTCCATGGTCTCGCCGTAGTCGTAGATTCCGGCGATGCCCGGATGATTGAGCTGCGCGGTGGTGCGGGCCTCGGTGCGGAAGCGGTGCCGGAAGGTGGGGTCGGCGGAGAACTCCGCCTTGAGCACCTTCACCGCGACCCGGCGATCGAGCCGGGTGTCGAGAGCTTCCCAGACCTGGCCCATGCCACCGGTGGCGATCAGCCGATGCAGCCGGTAGCGGTCCGCGATCATCGCACCGTTGTTCAGCATTTCCGACCCTGTCTACCTTGCCCTGTCATGTCGTTCAGCCCCCCAGCCCGGCATCGAGCACCGCGCGCGCGACCGGCGCTGCCACCGAACCGCCGGTGGCGGCCAGGGCGCGATCGCCACCGTTCTCGACGATCACCGCGATGGCGATCTTCGGATTCTGCGCGGGCGCGAAGGCGATGTACCAGGCATGCGGAGGCGTGTTCCGCGGATCGTTGCCGTGTTCGGCGGTGCCCGTCTTGGACGCGATCTGGTAGCCCCGCTGCTGAGTGCCTCCCTGGGTGTTCTTCTCCGACTCGATCATCAGATTGGTCAGCTGGGTGGCCACCGGTGCGCTGATCGCCTGCCCGACCGACATCGGTTTGACGGTCTCCAGGGTGCTCAGATCCGGCGCCTGCAACTGATCCACCAGATGCGGTTGCATGCGGACGCCGCCATTGGCGACGGTGGCCGCGATGACCGCGTTGTCGAGCGGAGTCAGCGCCACATCGCGCTGTCCGATGCTGCTCTGGCCGAGTGCGGGAGCGTCGGGGATGGTGCCGACGGTGCTGTCCGCCCACGGAATCGGAATATTGGGATGGGTGCCGATACCGAACGCGGCCGCCTCGTCCTTGAGCTTCGCGGCCCCCACCTTGATACCGAGGTCAACGAAAGCGGTGTTACAGGAGAACCGGAACGCGTCGGTCAGCGATGCGGTGGGCGCGTCACCCGGACCGCAGTGGCTGCCGTTGTAGTTCTCCAAGGTGGTGCTGGTGTCCGGCAAGGTGATTCGCGGCTGCGCGGTCAGTTGATCCTCCGGCTTGGCGATGCCGTTGGAGAGCGCCGCGGCGGTCACGATCACCTTGAAGGTGGAGCCCGGCGGATACGTCTGCGACACAGCGCGATTCAGCATGGGCTGACGCGGATCGCCCTGAAGTGTCTGCCACGCCTGCGAGGCGGCCGCACCGTCATGTCCGGAGAGCAGATTCGGATCGTAGGACGGTGTGGACACCATGGTGAGGATGCGCCCGGTGCTCGGCTCGATCGCCACCACCGAACCGGTGTACCCCTTGGCGGTCAGCTGCTCATACGCGACCTTCTGCATAGCCGGGTTGATCGTGGTGATCACATTGCCGCCGCGCGGATCCCGGCCCGAAACCATATCGATGAAGCGCCGCCCGAACAGCTGATTGTCCGAACCGTTCAGCACCGAGTCCTCGGCGTGCTCGAGCCCGGTGCTGCCGTACTGCATGGAGTAGAAACCGGTCGTCGGCGCGTACGCCAGCGGATCGGTCGGATAGGTGCGCAGGTATTTGTAGCGGTCGTCGGTGGAGACCGAACTCGCGAGCACGGTGCCCTGTGCGGAGATCTGGCCGCGCTGGCGGGCGTACTCGTCCAGCAGCACCCGGCCGTTGCGCGGATCGTTGCGCAGACTGTCCGCCTTGCCGATGGGACCGAACTGCACCTGGATGTAGGTGGCGTTGATCAGCAGCGCGACGATCATCAGCATGACCGCCATCGCCACCCGGCGCAGGGGTGTGTTCACGCGGTACCACCCTTCGGTCGCCGTACCAGTTCGGTGGGCGCGTCCGCGATCGGCTCCGGGGCCCGCTTGCGGACCGGGGCCGGGGCGCGCGCCGCATCGGACACCTTGATCAAGAGTGCCAGCAGTGCGTAGTTGGCGAGCAGGGAGGAGCCGCCGTAGGAGACGAACGGCGTGGTCAGACCGGTCAGCGGAATCAGTTTGGTGACACCGCCGACCACCACGAACAGCTGGATGGCGATGGTGAACGCCAGACCGGCGGCCAGCAGCTTGCCGAAGCTGTCCCGCACCGCGATGGCGGTGCGCAGTCCGCGGATCACGAAGACGCAGAACAGCATCAGTACCGCGGCCAGGCCGATCAGGCCCAGTTCCTCGCCGATGGCGGAGATGATGAAGTCGGTCTTGGCGAACGGCACCTGCGACGGGCGTCCGCTGCCCAGTCCGGTCCCGGCCAGGCCGCCGGTGGCGAGCCCGAACAGCGACTGCGAGATCTGATAGCCGGTGTTGTTGTAATCCGCGAACGGGTGCAGCCAGGTCTCCACGCGCACCCGCACATGCCCGAAGGCGTTGTAGGCGAAGACGAATCCGATGGCCAGCAGCACCGTGCCGACCGCCACCCAGCCGACCCGCTCGGTGGCGATGTAGAGCATGCACAGCACCGTGCAGAAGATGAGCAGCGAGGTGCCGAGATCCTTCTCGAGCACCAGCACGCCGACGCAGACGATCCAGACCACGAGCATCGGACCCATATCGCGGGCACGCGGCAGCTCCATGCCGAAGACATGCTTTCCGGCGGCGGTGAACAGGTCACGCTTGGCGACCAGTACACCCGCGAAGAAGATGATCAGCAGGATCTTGGCGAACTCACCGGGCTGAACGCTGAAGCCCGGCAGCCGAATCCAGATCTTGGCGCCGTTCACCTGTGAGAACCGGTCCGGCAGGATCGCCGGAATGGCGAGCAGCACCAGGCCGATCAGTCCGAGCGTGTAGGCGTAGCGGGCCAGCGTGCGGTAGTCGCGCAGCAGGATCAGAAGCCCCGTGAAAACCACCATCCCCAACCCCGTCCACAGCACCTGCTGGTTCGCGTCGGGGGAGGGGATGGGCTGTGAGGCGAAGAGTGCGTCCTGCTTCTCGGCCAGGTCGAGTCGATGGATCAGCACCAGCCCGAGCCCGTTCAGCAGGGCCACGATCGGTAGTAGGAGGGGGTCCGCGAAGGCCGCGAACCGGCGTACCGCCAGGTGCGCGACACCGAACAGTGCCAGATACGCGGCACCGAGCTTGGCGATCTCCCAGGTGATCGCCTGTTCCTGACTGGCCTCCACCAGCACCAGCGACACCGTTGTGACCACCGCCGCGAGCCCGAGCAGCAGCAGTTCCACATTCCGCCGGGTGGATGGCGGAGGCGCGGGAGCGAATCCGCCCGGTGGACTGGGAAAGGCCCCAGCGGACGGTGGTGCCGGTGCGGACATCAGTCCGCCACCCTGCAGTTCTGCCCCGGCGTCTGCGGCGCGGTCGTGGTGGTGGGCGCCGCGGGCGTGCTCGGCGCGGTGGTGACGGGTGCGGCGGGCGTGGTGGTGGTGCCCGGTGCGTTCGGATCGACCGGCGGAGCGCTCGACGGCGGGGTGGCCGGCGGCGTCGACGGCGGCTGCGGCTTCTCGCACGGCGGCAGCAGATCATTGCGGGTCAGGCTCTGCAGCTGCTTGACCGCGTCATCGCTGGAGCCCGGCGGCAGGCCCTTGTCGACCGAATCGCGCCCGGTCGGCTTGAGGTCCACCAGTCGCAGCTCGCGGCATCCGGACGGGAAATCCGAACCGGGGGCGGCCAATTGCAGATCACCGCCGCGGGTGACGCAGGCGATCTGATCGACATCGCGAATCGAGTAACCCAGCACCGAACCCGGCAGACCACGCAGTACGACCACCCGGTCGTGCTCCGCGCCCACGTAGTAGTTGCTGCGAATCATGTTGTAGCCCACGGTGAGCCCCGCGCCGATGGCGACCAGCAGCGCGAGCGACAGTGCGATCCAGCGCAACTTGTGACTCTTGCGCGGCGGCTCCGGCTCGGGCTGCTGGACGGCTCTGCGCGGTGCGGCGCGCGGGGGACGCATGGCGGCGGCCCGTCCGGCGGCGGTATTCGGCGGGGGCGTGTCCTCGTCCTCGCCGGAGGCCGCACCGGCCACGATGGGATGGCTCTGTCCGTAGTCGAGGTCGATGACATCGGCGACCACGACGGTCACATTGTCGGGACCGCCACTGCGCAGCGCCAATTCGATGAGCCGGTCCGCGGCTTCGTCCGTCGAACCCTCACGCATGGTGTTGGCGATGGTCTCATCGCTCACCACATCGGAGAGGCCGTCGGAGCAGAGCAGGTACCGATCCCCGGCCCGAGCCTCACGCACCACCAGGGTGGGATCGATCTCGTTACCGGTCAGCGCCCGCATGATGAGCGAGCGCTGCGGATGGGTGTGTGCCTGCTCCGGCGTGATCCGGCCCTCGTCCACCAGCGACTGCACGAAGGTGTCGTCGCGGGTGATCTGGGTGAGCTCGCCATTGCGGAGCATGTAGGCGCGGGAGTCGCCGATATGGGCGAGGCCGAGTTTGCGGCCCGCGAACAGGATGGCGGTGAGCGTGGTGCCCATGCCGTCGAGTTCGGGTTCCTCCTCGACCTGATCGGCGATGGCGGCATTGCCCTCGTGCACCGCGCGATCGAGTTTGCCGAGCAGATCATCGCCCGGTTCGTCGTCGTCGAGATGCGCGAGTGCGGCGATCATCAATTGGGAGGCGACTTCACCGGCGGCGTGGCCGCCCATGCCGTCCGCGAGCGCGAGTAGACGCGCGCCCGCGTAGACGGAGTCCTCGTTGTTGGCTCGTACGAGACCGCGGTCGCTACGGGCGGCGTAGCGGAGAACAAGAGTCACGATCGCAGCTCGATCACTGTCTTACCGACACGGACGGGGGTGCCGAGTGGAACTCGCACCGGGGTGGTGACCTTCGACCGGTCGAGGTAGGTCCCATTGGTGGAACCGAGATCCTCGACGTACCAGTCCTCCCCGCGCGGCGACAGGCGCGCATGCCGGGTGGAGGCGTAGTCGTCGGTGAGGACCAGCGTGGAGTCGTCCGCGCGCCCGATCAGCACCGGCTGTGAGCCGAGTGAGATGCGGGTGCCGGCGAGTGAACCCTGAGTCACCACGAGATATTTGGCGCCCTTCTGGCCTCGGCGCAAGGAGGGGAGCACCGCGGAGCCGCCTTGGGCCCGCGGCGGCACCCGGATGCCGGAGGCCGCGTAGATATCGCTGCGCAGGGTCCGGAGCACCGCCCACACGAACAGCCACAACAGCAGCAGGAACCCCGCACGGGTCAGTTGCAGGATCAATCCCTGCACGGTGCTCCACCTCCTGTTCGACCGTGTCGTAGGTACGGGCTGTCAGTACGGAGAAAGCTCCGCGACCCCCAACCGGTGCGCCTGGTCGGCGCGGCCCGTCGAGCCGCGAGTATTGGCAGCATCATAGGGCCGTTGACCGGTTGCGATCACGATACGACCGAGGAAAATTCAGCCATATCGTGATCTGCACCGCGAGCTTACGGGATCAGACGATCCGGATCAGGATCTCGGAATGCCCGGCGCGGATGACATCACCGTCGGCGAGCTGCCAGTCCTGTACGGGCGAGCCGTTGACCAGCGTGCCATTGGTGGAACCGAGGTCCGAGAGCATGGCCGTCTGACCATCCCAGCGAACTTCGATGTGCCGCCGGGAAACCCCGGTGTCGGGAAGCCGGAAGTGCGCGTCCTGGCCGCGGCCGATGATGTTGGAACCCTCGCGCAACTGGTAGGTGCGACCGGAGCCGTCGTCCAGCTGCAGCGTGGCCGAGTAGCCGGAGCCGCTGCGCGCGGGCGCGGCATAACCGGCCCCGGCGGGCTGCTGGCCGTACCCGGCCTGCTGGCCGTACTGGTCGTCGCCGTACCCGGCGGCGGGCTCGGCATAACCCGGCTCGGCGTATCCGGCCTGGCCGTACCCGGCCTGCTGGCCGTAGCCCTGGTCCGCGTAGCCCGGATCGGCGTAACCCGGCTGCTGGCCGTACGCCTGATCGGCATAGCCCGGCTGCTGGCCGTAGCCGCCCTGCTCGTACCCCTGCTGGCCGTAGCCCTGCTGGCCGCCCTGATCGGCATAGCCGCCACCCTGCTGGCCGTAACCGGGATCGGCGTAACCTCCGCCGCCCTGCTGGCCGTAGCCGGGATCGGCGTAACCGGGCTGCTGGCCGTACGCCTGATCGGCATAGCCCGGCTGCTGGCCGTAGCCCTGCTCGCCGTAACCCGGCTGCTGGCCGTAGCCCTGGCCACCGGGCTGGTTGTAGTCGTAGCCGTTCTGGTACTCGCCGTACCCCTGCTGATCGGGGGCAGCGCCGTAGCCCTGCTGCTGATCGGGGTACTGCGGGGCACCGCCGCGGCCGTATTCGCCGTAGCCCTGCGGAGCGGGTCGGCTCGCGGGCGGGGGCGCGTACCCGCGGTTACGTGGATCGGACTCCGCGGGCTCACGGCTTGGGTCGTAGCCTGAGTTCTGCGTCATGGGGCCAGCTCCTGGTTGCGGGTTGGGTCGTGGTGTGCGTTCAGGTCCCACCGCCGGACCCGCCCGGCGGTCGACGCTACCGCCGACGGCGTCCGGGTCCACTCGACCGCGTGTCCTGAACTGTCCGGTGTGCAGCGTAGGGGATGCCTCGAATTCCACGTGCACTTCGCCGTACGTCTGCCAGCCTTGCTCACGGATGTAGTCCTGTAAGTGTTTGGCGAAAGCCCGCACTGCGAGGTCGTGGTCGGCCTGTCCCTCGCCCTGGACGAGCTGCCCCAGGTCCGACTCGTTGATGGTGATGACGTAGCTGTTCGGCGCCAGTAGATGGCCCCCACCGAGGTCCTGGACATGGTCCGCGGCCTCGCGCTGCAGGGCCGTCTCGACCTCCTGCGGGACCACGCTGCCGCCGAAGACACGGGCGAAGACATCGCCGACCGCACCCTGGAGGCGACGTTCGAATCGCGAAACAATCCCCATCGCCCCTCCTCTCGGGTCAGGACGCTCCCTCGAGTGAAGCGCGCTTCGTGTCTGGTCTCCTGTGGTGTCAAGCGACACGCGGACATGGCGTGTCGCCGCGGGGACACGGTCTTTGCATGATATCCACGATCGTCCACACCTGTAACTCCTGGAAACGGGTCCGGGTTCCCGTCCCGCCATCGGCCGCCCCCAGCGCCGATAACCAGGCGATTTCTTTTTGGCGCATACCCCGTGATACGTTCTTCCAGTCGCTCGGGCGAGTGGCGGAATGGCAGACGCGCTGGCTTCAGGTGCCAGTGTCCGTAAGGACGTGGGGGTTCAAGTCCCCCTTCGCCCACAGAACGAAGAGCCCCATCCGAATCCGGATGGGGCTCTTCGCTTTTCGCTC
Organism: Nocardia sp. NBC_01503; assembly: GCF_036327755.1. Taxonomy (NCBI): domain Bacteria; kingdom Bacillati; phylum Actinomycetota; class Actinomycetes; order Mycobacteriales; family Nocardiaceae; genus Nocardia; species Nocardia sp. NBC_01503. The sequence goes on along the minus strand of NZ_CP109596.1, from coordinate 2,495,972 downwards.
GGTGTCGGTGTCGGCGTTTTCGTGTCCGCGGGTAGGCGACCGTCACCTCGGTTCGAATCGGGTGTGACGAAGATCGCAGACACGCTGGTGAACTCCTCGGCCGGGGCGTTGCCGGATGACCTCCGACGCTATGCGGAGGGGTGAAAATCGATTGCCGGAAGGTGTCGGTTCGAGTATGCGCCCGATTTTCTCCAGCCATTGCCTGATGTGCGTTTAGCCAAAACTGAGTTAAACAAACTTGGGGTTTGTTTACTCTCCGGCGACTGCTGGGCAATGGTGCCGAGCTGGCCTGAAACACCAGCTTAACGCGGGTTGAACCGCCGATGTTGGGTAATGGCGGTAGTAATCGGCAAACCGGACGTCCGGGGTGTTCGCGAAGTCCGTGCGAAGGGTCGAAACTCGGTCGCCGAACGGTACCGTGCGGGTGGTTTCATAACCCTCCGCAGACCGCTCGCAAAGTGTGAGCCAGCAATTAGCGAACACGGCGGGTTGCCTTCGCGCCAAGGGCATTTCGCCTGGTCGCCGCGTACGTCCACCCAGCAGGTCGGAGGTTGCGTACCCATAACGATTGTGTAGAGTCATCGGCAACGCTGGCCGCAGCTGAGCCGGACTCGCTGCGGCCAGTGGAAATCAATTCCGGGCCGTTGCCGCCAGTGTCGAATCGAACACTCCCGCAACCGCTTCGGGTTCACCGCCCGGCAAGTTGCCCGACATGTGCTCCCGCGTGACGGCGGTCTCCTCCTCCAGCACCGCGCGGCGGCCGAAACCGAACACATATGCCAGGAAACCGAGTTCGGCGAGCGCGCCGATACCGATCCGAACGGCCGTCGGCAGTCCGCTGGGGGTGACGAATCCCTCCAGGAATCCGGAGACCAACAGGACTCCGACCAGCCCCAATGCGATAACGGCGGTGGCGCGGCCCTGTCGCGCCAGCGCCTGCGGACGGCTCTCGCCACCCGGGTCCACCAGTGTCCAGCCCAGTTTCAATCCCGCGCCGCCGGCCACGAAAATGGCGGTCAGCTCCAGCATTCCGTGCGGCAGGATGTACCCGAAGAAGGCGTCCAGTCGGCCCGCGTCGGCCATCAGACCGGCGCTCACCCCCACATTGAGCGCGTTCATGGCCAGCGCGTAGACCGCGGGCAGGATGAGTACCCCCATGAACAGGGCGACGGCCGCGACCGCGGCGTTGTTGGTCCACACCTTGGCGGCGAAGGCATCGTGCGGGTGCTCGTAGTAGTAGGTCTCGAACTCACCGCCCTTGCGGGTCAACCGGTCGGTATCGGTATCCAGGCCCAGATGTCGCCGGGCCGACTCCGAACGCGCCACCCAGGTGCCCAGGACGGTCGAGGCGAGCAGGAACAGCGTCGCCACCGAAACCCACCAGGGCCAGGCGCGGTACACCGCCGCGGGGAAGCGATGGGTGAAGAAGCGGCCGATCTCGCGCGCGGTATCGGTGCGTGCGCCCAGTACCCGCCCGCGCGCCCGGGTCAGCACGGCGGAGAGTCCGGCCACCAATTCGGCGTCGGCGGAGCGGGATTGCAGACGGGCCAGCTGCTGTGAGGTGAGCCGGTACAGCCGGACCAGTTCGTCGGTCTCCGCGCCGGTGAGTCGCTTACGGCGGGTCGCCAGATGATCCAGCCGGTCCCAGGAAGGTCTGTGCAGGAACGTATACGCGTCCAGGTCCATCGGTTGCCTTCCTGTGCCTCGGCTCGGAAGAATGCTAGTCGCCCCCCAGCAGGAGTGACATGGCCCTTTTCACCACCGGCGAGGCAGTCGCCGTAGAACTGCCCATCGCGCGCATCCCCACGCGGGCCGCGGCGTTCCTGCTCGACCTGATGATCCAACTGGTCTTCGGGGCGATGCTGTTCTTCCTCGGCCTGTACCTGCTGCTCCGCTGGGACGCGGATTCGGCGTGGATCGAGACCATGCTGGTGGTGGTCATCGCGTTCACCTTGATCGGCTATCCGGTGCTGAGCGAAACCCTCACGCGCGGAAGGTCGCTCGGCAAGATGGCGCTGGGTCTGCGGGTGGTGTGCGCGGACGGCGGGCCGACCGACTTCCGGCACGCGGTCACCCGCGGACTGGCGGGGATCGTGGATTTCTGGATTCTGGGCACCGGGTTGATCGCGGTGGTGGTGTCGCTGTGTTCGCCGAATGCCCGCCGCATCGGTGACGCGCTCGCGGGCACGGTGGTGGTGCACGATCGCAGTCGGCTGCCCTTCGCGGCGCTGGTGATTCCGGTGCCGCGGTTACAGGGCTGGGCGCGCCAACTCGATATGACCGGCCTGCCGGACGAACTCGCGATTGCCATGCGCCAGTACCTGACTCGCGTCCGCACCCTCACCCCCGAGGCACAGGACCGGCTGGGCCGCACCCTGGTGATCACGGTCTGCGACCGCCTGCGCACCCCGCCGTTGAACGGCTATCCGCCCGTCCAGATCCTGGGAGCGGTGCTGGCCGAACGGCAGCGGCGCGCCTTCCCACCCCCGCCGAAGCCGGACAACGCGGTGTACCAGCGCGCCGTCGCCTGATACGGAATCACCAGCCGTCGCCTGATACGGATTCACCGCCGCGGCATGGATCGTCCCCGTCATCCCGGCATGCTTTTGGCAGGGATCCACCAAACCGGTTGCAGCCCTGCGAGTGCGGACCCCGGCCAAAAAGCGCCGGGATGACGCGTTGCGTCGCGCCGGGATGACGAGTTGCGTCGCGCCGGGGTGACGCGTTGCTTTCGAATGGCGAATTCTCCTGCGCCGCTTTGTTACATCGCGCCCGTTTGCTTGAGCTCCAGGTATTCGTCGGCGAGTGCGCCGGGGAGGCGGTCGGGGGCTCCGGTGATGACGCGGACTCCCATGCGGCGCAGGGTTTCCCGGGCGACGGCGTGTTCGGCCAGGACGTTCTCGGCGGCGGCCGCGGCGTAGAGGTCGTCGCGGGCCGAGCGCCGGGTGGCGGCGGCCGCGACATCCGGATCGGTGACCGCGACGATCAGGACGCGATGGCGTTCGGCCAGGACCGGGAGCACCGGGAGCAGACCCTCCTGGACGGTGGCGGCATCGAGGTGGGTGAACCAGACGACCAGGCTGCGGCGGCGCGCACGTCGCAGGGTGGAGCGCAGCAGACCCTGATAGTCGGTGTCCACCAGTTGCGGTGTCACGCTCGCGAGCGCGTGCATCAGCTTGTACTGCAGGCGTTTTCCGCCGAGACCGCGGACCTCCGCGCGCAGCGCGTTGTCATAGGCGAGCAGGTCCACCGAATCCCCGCCGGCGGCCGCGAGCCCGCCGAGCAGCAGCGCCGCCTCGATGGTGGCGTCCAGGCGGGTGCCGTCGCCGACGCGCCCGGCGCTGACCCGTCCGGTGTCCAGCAGCATGACCACGTGTCGATTGCGTTCGGGCCGCCAGGTGCGGACCAGTACGTCGGTGGCGCGTGCGGTGGCCCGCCAGTCGATGGTGCGCACATCGTCGCCCGCGACGTATTCGCGGAAGGAGTCGAATTCGGTGCCCTGGCCGCGCCGGTTGACGGTGTTGCGGCCCTCGAGCTGTTGCAGCTGTTTGACTTTGGAGGCGAGCAGCTTCTCACTGCGGAACGGCGGCAGCGCGCGCAGCCGGGCCGGAACCTGTCGGCGCACCTGTCGCCCGGCCATGCCGAGCGGTCCGAGCAGGCGCACGGTGACCGGTCCCGCGATCCGTTCGCCCCGATACGCCGGGGTGAGTTCGGTATGCAGTCGAATCCTGGTGTTGGGCGGCAGTTTCAGCGTGTGCGCGTGTTCGCGGGCGCCGGCGCTGGCGGGCCAGTCGTCCCACAGCCGCCCGCGCAGGGTGCGGTCACCGGTGTTCAGCGCGGTGAGCTCGACCTCGATACTTCGCCCGGTGCGCACCGTGGTCAGCGGATCCCGCGAAAGCTCCAGCGCGGCAGGCGAACCCAGTAGCAGTGCATCGACCAGTATGAGTGCCACGAGCACCGCCGTCGCGGCGAGCAGCCCGATCCACGACGGCATGACGAAGGTGACGAAGAGTGCGGCCAGGCCCGCCGCGATGGCCGTCCGGCCGGTGACGACCACGGTCTACACCGGTACGGGGACGGACATCAGCAGCGATGCCATCACCCCTTCGGCGGTGACGCCCTCCACCTCGTGTTCGGGCCGCAGCTGCAGGCGGTGCCGAAGTACCGTGGTGGCAACGGCTTTCACATCGTCGGGGGTGACGAAGCCGCGACCGTTCAGCCAGGCGAAGGCGCGGGCCGCCGCCATCAGCGCGGTCGCGCCGCGGGTGGAGGCGCCGTGCGCGACGGCGGGGGAGGTGCGTGTGGCGCGGCACAGGTCGACCGTGTACGCCAGCACCTCCGGGCTCAGCGTCACCTGGGCGACGGCGTCGCGGGCGGCGGCGATATGCGCGGCCCCGGCCACCGGCCGCAGTCCGGCGGCGTTCAGGTCGCGCGGATCGAATCCGGCGGCGTGCCGTTGCAGAATCCGGAATTCGTCTTCGCGCCCGGGCAATTGGACCTCGACCTTGAACAGGAACCGGTCCAGCTGCGCCTCCGGCAGCGGATAGGTGCCCTCCTGTTCGATGGGGTTCTGGGTGGCGATCACCACGAACGGATCGGGCAGCGGTTGCGGGACGCCGTCCACCGAAACCTGGCGCTCCTCCATGGATTCCAGCAGCGCGGACTGGGTTTTCGGTGGGGTGCGGTTGATTTCGTCGGCGAGCAGCAGATTGGTGAAGACGGGTCCGCGCCGGAAGGTGAACTCGGCCGAGTGCGGATCGTAGATCTGTGAACCGGTGACATCGCCGGGCATGAGGTCCGGGGTGAACTGGATGCGGGTGTGCTCCAGGTCGAGTGCGGTGGCCAGGGCGCGCACCAGCAGCGTCTTGGCCACGCCCGGAACGCCTTCCAGCAGCACGTGACCCCGGCACAGCAGGGCCAGCACCAGGTACATGACCGCCTGGTCGTTGCCGACCACCGCCTTCCCGATCTCGGCGCGCAGGGCCAACAGTGCCTGCTGGGCCTGTTCGGGTGTCGGCGTGTGGTTGGTATCCACGACGACGGTGTGCTCTGATCGGGTCACAAGACCTCCGCTTCGATCCATTCGAGTTGTGCGGCCACGAGTTCGAGGGTGCCCCGGTCCGGGACCGGGTCGTACAGTGCGGCCCGCAGGGCGGCCGGGTCGGCGCGCAGGCGGGCGGCCAGGCCCGCGATCACCAGTTCGGGTGCGGTTTCGGCGGTGACGCCGAGCGCGGGTCGCAGTCGTCGCAGGGTGGCCGCTCGCAGTTTCGCCGCCACATGGTCGTGATCGCGGGATTTGCGGTACAGCCCGGCCTGTCCGGCGAGCACCTCATTGGCGGGGGCCTCCACCGGGAGGGGTTCGCGTACCACGGCGCCGCGGCGGCGACCGCGCCACCACAGCACCGTGCCCCAGGCGATGAGCAGCTGCGCGCCGCCGAAAGCCGCCCAGGCGGGCATGGTTTCGAAGATGGAGTCGTCACCCTCGCCGAAATTGGGTGCGTGCCGGGTGGTGGGCGGCGGCTTGGTGGTCGGCGTTGTGTAGGGGTGGTCGTGCGGTTTCGGCGGCGACGGTGGCGGTGCGCCGATATGGCTCACCAGGTAGACCAGCAGCACGATGGCCAGGAGTGCCCCGACCCCGGCCCAGAACCGCCAATCCCGCAGTAGCGCGGGCAGTTCCAGGGGTTCGCGCACCTTCTTGGCGCGCGGGCCGCGCTTCTTCCCGCCTTTGCGGCGTTCCTCGGTGATCTCGGCCGGTGCGTGCTTGGGCGGCGGGGCGATCGAGAATTGATCGGCCTGCTCCAGCCTGCGGTATTCGGCCTCCGCGCCGGGGCGTCCGCCGTACACGATCTCGTCGAAACTGTGTGCGGCCGAGGGCAGTTCGTTCGCCTCGGGCAGTACCGTGGTGGCCGCGTGCGCGGTTTCGCGGGCGGTGCGGGCGCGCTGTTCCTCGAGAATGCCGCGCTGTTCCAGGCCGCGGGTGACGGCGCGGTAGCGCTCGCGCAGCGCGGTGCCGAAGTCGGCGCGGCGGGCGGCGTCCTCGGCGGCGGCCAGGTGGGCGGCGGCCGGACCGAGAGCGGGTTCGGGTGGTACACCCGGGTCTTCGCGTGCCGGACCGTACGGTGGCGGGGGAGTGCTCATGCCCGCCCCTGCGTGGGGATCTCGATATCCCAGCCTTCGCGGCGGCAGCGGCGGTCCACGTACGCGACGACCTGGGCCGCGGACTCCACCAGTTCGGCGAGGGCGATGAAGAGCAGTCCGGCGGTGATGAGCAGTACGGTGACCGCCCAGCGCCGGGTGCCGGTGATCCCCGCGGCGAACTGCGGCAGCGTCAGCAGCGGAACGATCAATACGATGAGCAGTCCGCGCAGATAGAGCAGCAGTCCGACGAGTTGCCACTGGGTGCCGAAGGTCAGCAGTTTCGAGCGCAGCGTACCGATCCGATAGGTCACCGATTCATCGAAAATGGCCGGGACCGTGGCGAATCGGCGCGCTCGCAGCCACAGCAGCCAGATCACCGCGAATGGCACGGTGAACATGAGCGGTGCGCCGATGGCGAGGACGCCGATGCCGATGAGCGTGTACATGGCCTGGTAGCCGAGCAGTGGTCCGGCCTGGGCGGTCATCCGGGTCAGCGCCTGCCGCCAGGTCATCGACCGCCGATGCACCACGGCAAGACCGATCGGCACGGTCACCCCGCGCACGAACAATCGCAGCACCCAGGCGGCGATCAAGGTGGTGAGCAGTGCGCCCCAGAAGGTTCCGCTGTCCGAGTCGCCGGTGGCGATCGAGACGAAGACGGTCACCCCGACCGAGATGGTGGCGGCCACCGCTACCGCGATACCCAGCATGGCGGCGAGAGTCGTGATCCGCGCCTGGATCAGCGCGAACGGCAGATCCAGCAGTTCACGGAACTGCATGGGGCGGACAGGCACCGGCGCCGGATCGGTGTGCGGTTCCCCCACCGAGCCGGCCGACGGACCGACTGGATCGGCGGCAGGCAACACGCGCCGAACACTACCGCCTCTCCGCGCCTTTAGCGCGCGACCTGGGAGCCGTTGCTCATTGGGAACGCGTGGTGCGGACGGGTGCCGTTACCCATTTGGGGGTGCCCCGGGAGTTACCCCGATCGTGCGAAATCAGTTGTCGCGTTCCCGAGGCAGTTGGGCGTCGCCGAGGAGCCGTACGACGATCCTGCGGTACAACTCCGGCTCGACGGGTGGGAGGCCGAGCAGGGCGCGCAGGTAGACGCCGTCGCCGACCAGGCGCACGATCTCGGCTTCGACCGGATCGTGGATCTCGTTGTCCAGGGCGGCTTTCCAGCCGTTCATCATTTCGTCGAGGGCGCGGTCGGTCTCGTCGACGGTGGCGTCCTGTGGCCCGTCGACGGTGCGCATGGCGGCCAGCATGGAGCGGTACATGGCGAGTTCGATGGCATCGGAATCGTTGTCCGGATGCGGGGTTTGCAGATACCACTCGGCGACGGATTCGCCTTGGGCGAGGGCTTTTTCCAGTTGCTGGTCGGCGCGTTCGCCGACGCGGCGGACCAATCCGGCGAGCAGGGCGTCCTTGCTCTTGAAGTGGTAGAGCAGGCCGCCTTTGGAGACCCCTGCCGCCGCGGCGACGCTTTCCAGCGTCACCTGGGACATGCCCTTGTCGAGCAGCAGGGTTTCGAGCGCGTCGAGGATCCGATTGCGGGTGCCCGCCGGATCACGAGGGGTTGTCACGAGCACTCACTGTACGGCTCGCGGGTCATGGTCACAGCGCATAACTGTACCGTCTGGACGGTAAGTCTGTTACTGTACCGTCCAGACGGTTCAACTCTGGAAAAGAAAGAATCATGGCCACCCACACCCCCGCCCGGTCCGGACCCGGATCCGAGGCGGACCACACCCCGGCGACCTCCCCGCGCGGAGCATCGGCGAGCCCCCTCGGCCCGCCGGGCAACCGCGCGACCGTGCGCGACTGGGCCGGGCTCGGCGTGCTCGCCCTCGCACTGCTACTGGTCTCGGTCGACGCGACCGTGCTCGACCTCGCGGTGCCCGCCATCTCCGGCGATCTCACCCCCACCACCCCGCAGCTGCTGTGGATCATCGACGTCTACTCGTTCGTGCTGGCCGGTCTGCTCATCACCATGGGCACGCTCGGCGACCGCATCGGCCGCCGCCGCCTGCTGTTGATCGGCGCGGCCGGATTCGGTCTCGCCTCGGCCATCGCGGCCTGGTCGGTGAGCCCCGAAATGCTCATTGCCGCACGCGTACTGCAGGGTGTCGCCGGCGCCACGCTCATGCCCGCCACCCTCGGCCTGATCCGCTCCATGTTCACCGACGCGCGCCAGCGCACCCTCGCCATCTCGGTGTGGGGTGCGATGGCGGGCTCCGGTGCGGCCATGGGGCCGCTGCTCGGCGGCTGGCTGCTGGAGCACTTCTGGTGGGGTTCGGTGTTCCTGGTGAACCTGCCGGTGATGGTGCTGCTCATCGCGCTCGGCCCGCTGCTGGTGCCGGAGTCCAAGGATCCGAATCCGGGCCGCTTCGACCTGCTCAGTGCCGCACTGTCGATGCTGGCGCTGATCCCGATCGTGTACGCGGTCAAGGAATTCGCCGCGCACGGCCCGTGCCTGAATCAGCTCGTCGCCGGTCTCGTCGGCGTGGTCGCGGGCGTGGTGTTCATTCGCCGCCAGCGCCTACTGGCCGCACCCCTGATCGACCTGGAGCTGTTCAAGTCGCCGCCGTTCCGGGCGGCCGTGCTCACCAATCTGCTGTCGATCTTCGCGCTGGCCGGTGTGCTGTTCTTCGGTTCGCAGTATCTCCAGCTGGTGCTGGGGCGCGCGCCGTTGCAGGCCGGATTGCTGCTCATCCCGGGCACCGTCGGCAGTATGGCCGGTTCGCTGCTCGCGGCCTGGCTGGTCGGGCGCTGGCGTCCGGTGAGCGTGCTGTGCGGTGCGCTGATCACCGCCGCGGCCGGTGCCGCCCTGTTCTGGCTGCTCGAGGCCGATCCGTCGGCGTCGGTGCTGCCGTTCATCATCGGCTTCCTGCTGATCGGCCTGGGTGTGGGTGTGGCGCTGACGGTTTCGGCCGACATGATCATCACCACCGCTCCGGCCGAGCGCGCGGGTAATGCCGCCGCCATCTCCGAGACCGCACTCGAGGCCGGTGTGGCGCTGGGTGTGGCGGTGCTGGGCAGCGGTGTGATGGCGGCCTTCCGGCACGGCCTGGATCTGTCGGCGGTTCCGGCCGCGCACACCGGGGCGGCGCGGGAATCCCTCGGCGGCGCGGTGGAGACCGCGCGCACCCTGGATGAACCGGCGGCCACGGCACTGCTGAGTGCCGCGCATAACGCGTTCGTGGACGGTATCCATCTCGCGGCGACCGGTACGACGCTGATCCTGCTGGTCACGGCCGTTCTCACCTATCGTGCCGCGACCGCCGAGCGCAGGGCGAAGTAGGAGAAGTAGGAATTGAAAAAGGCTGTGGCCCGGCGGTTTCCGTGTTCTACGTGAAACATGCCGGGCCACAGCCCTATTGAGGGTCCTTCGCTACCGATCCTTACCCGGCGGGAGTTCGCGCGGACCGCGGTACTCCAGTTCGGGATTGTGGCGGCCCGCGATCTCACCCTGCCGGGATCCGGCGGGCAGCGGGTAACCCGGCTCGACGACCTGACCGTGCGGCAGCGCACCGTAATTCGGGTACTGCTGATGCGGCTGATCCACCACGTTCGAGGCCACCTGCTGGGCGTACGGCTGCTGCTGCGCGCCCGGCGGCAGCTGATATCCGTGCTGCGGCTGATACATCTGTTGCGGCTGCGCCGAATCCGAGGAATCCACCGTCACCTTGCGGGTGCGCTTGAGCGTGAAGGTGATCTCCTCCGCCTCCTCGAACGCCTGCCGTACGGTGCGCAGCGGATGGGTCGCGGTATCGATGGCATTGGCGACGAAGCTCGGCACCAGCGGTCGAATCCACCGTGCGGCGGTATCGGTGAACGGCACCGTCCCGATGATCGGAAGCTCCAGTCCGCCACCCTTGTTCGCGGGTGCGGGCTGCGGCGCGGGTGCGGGCACGAGTGCGCCGCCATGGCCCATCGGCGCGACCGTTCCCGGACTGAGCTGGGCGGGCAGGTTCGGTGTCACTATCCCCTCCTGGGACAAAGAGCTGTCCTTTCGATTCCCGGCCGGTAGTTCATGCTGTGCGGCCCGGTCGAATTCGTCGATGGCGCGCTGTTGCGCCGGTTCGGTGATGCCGATCTGGAGATTGCCGATGGCCGCGATGACGCGGGTGCGCTGGCGTTCCCGGTCGATGGCGGTATCGGCGTGCAGCGCCAGTTTCGCCGCGGTGAGCTGCTGTTCGGCGCGCAGCGTCTCGGCCTGCACGCGTACTTCGGCTTGCTTCTCCGCGATGGCGGTGGCGGCGGCCTGTTCGGCGCGGTCGGTGGCGGCGCGGGTGGCGAGCTCGCGATCGAAAGCCGTTTCGCCGCGCCAGAATCGGAGCAGCAGCGGCAGTAGTGCGAGCACGATGAGCAGCAGTGCCACGGCCAGGCGCAGCGCCATGGGTCCGGCGTGATCGGTGGTGTAGTCGTTCATGGCGACCCAGCGCGCGCCGAGTCCGCGATCACCGTCGGTATAGGCGGCGGCGCGGGCGGCGCCGACGGCCTTGTCCTTATCGGTGATCTTGCCGTCCAGGCCGTCGATCTTGGCTCGCGCGGCGGTGAGCTGGGCTCGCGCGTCGTCGAGCATCTGATTGGCGGTGCGTGCCTCCGGTCCGTACCCGGGTACCCGGGTGATGCGGGTGGCGGGGCACTGCGGGTCCGGATTGGTTTCGCAACGGGCGATCACCAGTGCGGTGTCGACATCGTTCTGCGCCTTGGTGATCTGCTGGTCCAGGTCCTTGCGATCGGTGCGGGCCTGGTCGAGTTCGGTGCGCGCGGTGACCACGGCGGGCGCGGATTCGACTCCGCGCCGGGCGGTTTCGTCGAGCACCCGGTCGACGCTGCCGCCGAACAGTACGGTGCAGGCCATTTCGGCGAGGACGATGCCGACTACGGCGGCGACGCCGATGCGCGCGCCGAATTCGGCTCGTACGCGGCGGGTTTCACTGTGTGCCGGGGTCGCGGCGGTCGCCAGGGTGCGCGATACCGCCCCCACCAGCAGGGTTGCGATCAATGCCACCGTGATGACTGCGGCCGATGGCCATTTCGCCGCGCCGGTGGCCAGCGCGGTGATTACCCCTGCGGTCAGCGCGAACAACGCCACCACGGCTCCGGTCACCGAATATCCGGTGCGTTCATGCCGATCGGTGACCCCCGCGTGCGCGCCGCCGAGCCAGGTGAGCAGAACGGTCATGGGAGCTCACATCCTCTAAGTCCCAGGCTGATTCGGCTTCTCGAAACCGTCGCTTAATCGTTGTAAGGACACGATCCGGTCTCAGCGTGACAGGCGGGAGGCGGTTCCACCGAGCGTGGCGGCTGGGATGTGGCCAGGCTCACATCGGGCGTGTTTCCAGCGTGTGACGTGGTGTTGATCACGTCGGGACCGGCCCGTATCCGGCCGGAAATTGTGACTCAAAGGCTGCTCACTGTTTGCTGGGCATGTGCGGAACCCCACAATTCGTAAAGATTCCGTACGGTCGGAACGTTGCAATGGCTTGTCGCCCGGACCGCCGACTCGCCCGCCGGATCGCGCCGGAAAGTTAGCCGCCGATCGCCCGGTTTGCCGGAAGCCCCCGTGGGGAAATCAGTTTCATTGCAGGTGAGGGGCCGTTCGGAAGCTGCGCTGACATGAATCGCCCGCGCATACGTGCGCGCGAAATCAAGTGGGCAAGTCAACTGAAACAGCTCTGCGTACCTGCTTTACACTGGACAACGCGCAGGTAGTGGAGGATCAATGAAAATGCCCAGCTAGGCACTGTTATTAGTGCGACCTAAGTTGGTTGGGCAAGAGTCCTGACTTATCGTTTGCTCTTACGCCGAACGCGACAAGTTCGGCATATCGCCTCATATCGCCAGAGACCCGATCGGTGCTCAGCGTAATGGGCGAGAACGGCGCGGTTGGTAGCGAACACGTAAGCGTTCGGTTACCGCCGAGCACCCGAACGAGTACTCGAAGCGGGTGAACAACTGGAGAGTTGACTGCACGGGATGACCATCAGCGCCGCTGGTCTCTGACACGTCCGGGCGCAGTCCGACGGAGGCGTTCGACGAAGGCCGCAATTCTTCGAAGGCCTGTTTTTTGTGAAGGCAGAGGCATGACGCAACTTCCTGGCCACAGGTCCCCTACCGGCGGTGCCGGCTATGGACACGGACCCCGCGGGCTCTATGACCCGGCGAATGAACACGACGCCTGCGGCGTCGCATTCGTCGTCGACATGCACGGCCGTCGTAGCCGCGACATCGTCGACAAGGCTATTACCGCCCTGCTGAACCTGGAGCACCGTGGAGCGGCCGGCGCCGAACCCAACTCGGGTGACGGCGCGGGCATTCTGATCCAGCTCCCGGACAAGTTCTTCCGCGCGATCGTCGACTTCGACCTTCCCGCCGAGGGCTCGTACGCCACGGGTATCGCCTTCCTCCCGCAGGCTCGCCGTGAGGCCGCCCGCGCCGGATACGGCGTGGAGAAGATCGTCCGCGAAGAGGGTCTCGAGGTCCTCGGGTGGCGCGAGGTTCCCATCGACGAATCGTCGCTGGGCGCACTCTCACGCGACGCGATGCCGACCTTCCGGCAGATCTTCATCGCCTCCCCGAAGGACTCGGCCGAGCAGCTCACGGGCATGGACCTGGAGCGTCGCGCCTACGTCATCCGCAAGCGCATCGAGCACGAGCTCGGCAAGGCGGGCGCGGGCGAGGGCAGCGTCGGCAAGGAATCGGTCTACTTCCCGAGCCTTTCCGGTCAGACCTTCGTCTACAAGGGCATGTTCACCACGCCGCAGCTGCGCGCGTTCTACATCGACCTGCAGGACGATCGCGTCGAATCCGCGCTCGGCATCGTGCACTCGCGCTTCTCCACCAACACCTTCCCGTCGTGGCCGCTGGCGCACCCGTTCCGGCGCGTCGCCCACAACGGCGAGATCAACACCGTCTCCGGTAACGAGAACTGGATGCGGGCGCGTGAGGCGCTGCTGAAGTCCGATGCCTTCGGCATCGACACCGAGGGCAACAACCGCCTGGAGAAGATCTTCCCGGTCTGCACCCCCGGCGCCTCGGACACCGCTCGCTTCGACGAGGTGCTCGAACTGCTGCACCTGGGCGGCCGCAGCCTCCCGCACGCCGTGCTCATGATGATTCCCGAGGCCTGGGAACGCCACGAGTCCATGGACCCGGCCCAGCGCGCCTTCTACCGCTACCACTCGTTCCTGATGGAGCCGTGGGACGGTCCGGCTTCGGTGTGCTTCACCGACGGCACGGTCGTCGGCGCGGTGCTGGACCGAAACGGTCTGCGCCCCGGCCGCATCTGGGTCACCGAGGACGGCCTGGTCGTCATGGCCTCCGAGGTCGGCGTGCTGGATATCGATCCGGCCACCGTGGTCCAGAAGACCCGTCTCAAGCCCGGTCGCATGTTCCTGGTCGACACCGCACAGGGCCGCATCATCAGCGATGACGAGGTCAAGTCGGAGCTGGCGAGCGAGTACCCGTACCAGGAGTGGCTGGAGAACGGCCACACCAAGCTCTCGGATCTGCCGGACCGCCCGCACGTGCACATGTCGCACGATCGCGTGCTCATCCGTCAGCAGATCTTCGGATACTCCACCGAAGAGCTGAACATCCTGATGTCGCCGATGGCGCAGACCGGTGGTGAGGCGCTCGGCTCCATGGGCACCGACACCCCGATCGCGGTGCTGTCTTCGCGTCCGCGACTGCTGTTCGACTACTTCTCGCAGCTGTTCGCGCAGGTCACCAACCCGCCGTTGGACGCCATCCGCGAAGAGGTCGTCACCTCGCTGCGCAGCATGGTCGGCCCCGAGGGCGATCTGCTGAATCCGGGACCGGACTCCGCGGGTCAGATCACCCTGACCCAGCCGATTCTGGACAATGACGAGCTCGCCAAGCTGGTGCACATCAACGACGACGGCTCGCATCCCGAGCTGCGTTCGGTGGTCGTACACGGCCTGTACCCGGTACAGCAGGGCGGCGCCGGTCTGCGCAAGGCCATCGCGGCTGTGCAGCAGCAGGTTTCGACCGCCATCGACGGTGGCGCGCGGATCATCATCCTGTCCGATCGCGAATCCAACGAGAAGCTGGCGCCGATTCCGTCGCTGCTGCTCACCGCGGCCGTTCATCACCACCTGGTCCGCGAGCGCACTCGCACCAAGGTCGGCCTGGTCGTGGAGGCCGGTGACGCCCGCGAGGTGCATCACATGGCGCTGCTGATCGGTTTCGGCGCGGCGGCGATCAACCCGTACATGGCCTTCGAATCGCTCGAGGACATGCTCGAGCGCGGTCAGCTGAAGATGCCGGGCAGCACCGGCGATCACGCGGCCGATTTCAAGAAGGCCGTCGCCAACTACAACAAGGCCGCCGGCAAGGGCGTGCTCAAGGTGATGTCCAAGATGGGCATCTCCACCGTCGCCTCCTACCGGGGCGCGCAGCTGTTCCAGGTCGTCGGCCTGTCGCAGGAGTTGGTGGACGAGTACTTCACCGGCCTGAACTCGCCGCTGGACGGTATCGGCCTCGATGACATCGCGGGCGAGGTCGCCACCCGGCACAAGGTCGCGTTCCTGGAGAACCGCAATGAGCGCGCGCACCGCGAGCTCGAGGTCGGCGGCGAATACCAGTGGCGTCGTGAGGGCGAATACCACCTGTTCAACCCGGACACGGTGTTCAAGCTGCAGCATGCGACCCGCTCGGGCCAGTACAAGGTCTTCAAGGAGTACACCAAGCTCGTCGACGATCAGTCGGAGCGCTTGGCCTCGCTGCGCGGCCTGTTCAAGTTCAAGTCCGGTCGCAACCCGATCTCCATCGACGAGGTCGAGCCCGCGAGCGCGATCGTCAAGCGTTTCTCGACCGGTGCGATGAGCTACGGCTCCATCTCGGCCGAGGCGCACGAGACCCTCGCGGTCGCCATGAACCGCCTCGGCGGTCGCTCCAACTCCGGTGAGGGCGGCGAGCATCCGGCCCGCTTCGAGCCGGAGGAGAACGGCGACTGGCGTCGGTCCGCGATCAAGCAGGTGGCCTCGGGTCGCTTCGGTGTGACCGCGCACTACCTGACCAACTGCACCGATATCCAGATCAAGATGGCGCAGGGCGCGAAGCCCGGCGAGGGCGGTCAGCTGCCCGCGCACAAGGTGTACCCGTGGGTCGCCGAGGTCCGGCACTCCACGCCCGGCGTGGGTCTGATCTCGCCGCCGCCGCACCACGACATCTACTCGATCGAGGATCTCGCCCAGCTGATCCACGACCTGAAGAACGCGAACCCGCAGGCGCGGATTCACGTGAAACTTGTCGCGGAGCCCGGCGTCGGCACCGTCGCCGCGGGTGTGTCCAAGGCGCACGCGGATGTCGTGCTGATCTCCGGCCATGACGGTGGCACCGGCGCTTCGCCGCTGACCTCGCTCAAGCACGCGGGCGGTCCCTGGGAGCTCGGCCTGGCCGAGACCCAGCAGACGCTGCTGCTCAACGGTCTGCGCGACCGCATCGTGGTGCAGGTCGACGGTCAGATGAAGACCGGCCGCGATGTCATGATCGCCGCGCTGCTTGGCGCCGAGGAGTACGGTTTCGCGACCGCTCCGCTGGTGGTCTCGGGCTGCATCATGATGCGGGTGTGTCACCTCGACACCTGTCCGGTCGGCGTCGCGACCCAGAACCCTGTTCTCCGTGAGCGTTTCACCGGTAAGCCGGAGTTCGTCGAGAACTTCATGCTGTACATCGCCGAGGAAGTGCGCGAACTGCTCGCGTCGCTGGGCCTGCGGACCCTGGACGAGGCCATCGGCCGGGTCGACCTGCTCGACACCGCCGCGGCCAAGAAGCACTGGAAGGCCGCCAAGCTGGATCTGTCGCCCATCCTCGACGATGTCGAGACGGCGTTCATGATGCAGGATCGGCGCGCCACCAAGACCCAGGACCACGGCCTGGACAGGGCGCTGGACAACCAGCTCATCGCCGATGCCGCGGACGCGCTCGAGCGCGGTAAGCCGGTCAAGCTGGACGTCAAGATCACCAACGTGAACCGGACCGTGGGCACCATGCTCGGCCACGAGGTGACCAAGCTGTACGGCGGCGTCGGCCTGCCGGACAACACCATCGACATCACGTTCACCGGCTCGGCCGGTAACTCGTTCGGTGCGTTCGTCCCGGCCGGTATCACCCTGCGGGTGAACGGCGACACCAACGACTATGTGGGCAAGGGTCTTTCGGGTGGTCGCATCATCGTGCGCCCGTCCCTGGACGTTCCCGCGGAGTTCGTCGCGGAGCAGAACATCATCGCGGGCAACGTGATCCTGTTCGGCGCCACCAGCGGTCAGGCGTTCATTCGCGGTGTGGCCGGTGAGCGCTTCAGCGTGCGCAACTCGGGTGCCACCGCGGTGGTCGAGGGTGTGGGCGACCATGCCTGCGAGTACATGACCGGTGGCCGCGTGGTGATCCTCGGTGAGACCGGCCGTAACTTCGGCGCCGGCATGTCGGGCGGTATCGCGTTCGTCTACAACCCGAACGGCACCTTCGAGAAGAACCTCAACACCGAGCTGGTGGATCTCGAGCAGCTCTCCGCCGAGGAGACCGCATGGCTGCGCGAGACCGTCGCCCAGCATCGCGACGAGACCGGTTCGGCTGTGGCCGAACGCATCCTGAGCGACTGGTCGCAGCAGGTGAACCACTTCGTGAAGGTGATGCCGCGGGACTACAAGAAGGTCCTGCTGGCCATCTCGGAGGCCGAGAAGGCCGGCCGCGATGTCGACGCCGCGATCATGGAGGCCGCACGTGGCTGACATGACCCGCACCGCTGTTGTTGAGTGCGCCGAGCTCGGCGCGAAGTACGGAGTCGTAAATGGGTGACGCACAGGGCTTCCTGAAGCACACGAGTCGGGAACTGCCGAAGCGCCGTCCGGTCGAGCTGCGCCTGATGGACTGGAAAGAGGTCTACGAGGAGAAGTTCTCCCACGAGACCCTCCAGAAGCAGGCCAGCCGCTGTATGGACTGCGGTATCCCCTTCTGCCACAACGGTTGTCCGCTCGGGAATCTGATTCCCGAATGGAATGACCTGGTCTACAAGGGTTCCTGGAAGGAATCGTTCGATCGGCTGCACGCCACGAACAACTTCCCGGAGTTCACCGGCCGCCTCTGCCCCGCGCCCTGTGAGGCGTCCTGTGTCCTGGGCATCAACCAGGATCCGGTGACGATCAAGCAGGTCGAGGTCGAGATCATCGAGAACGGTTTCGACGAGGGCTGGGTCACCCCGGTGTACCCCACCCGTCTGACCGGTAAGAAGGTCGCGGTCGTCGGTTCGGGCCCGGCCGGTCTGGCCGCCGCCCAGCAGCTGACCCGCGCCGGCCACACCGTGACCGTGTACGAGCGCGACGACCGCATCGGCGGCCTGATGCGCTACGGCATCCCGGAATTCAAGATGGAGAAGCGCTTCATCGATCGCCGGATCGCGCAGATGGAGGCCGAGGGCACCATCTTCAAGACCGGTGTGAACGTGGGCGTCGACATCACCGCCGATCAGCTGCGCGAGCGTTTCGACGCCGTGGTGCTCTCCGGTGGTGCGACCATCGCGCGTGATCTGCCCATCCCGGGTCGCGATCTGGACGGCATCCACCAGGCCATGGAGTTCCTGCCGCTGGCCAACCGGGTGCAGCTGGGCGATGCCATCACCGATGAGGACGGCCTGCCGCGTATCAACGCGAAGGGTAAGAAGGTCATCATCATCGGCGGCGGCGACACCGGCGCGGACTGCCTGGGCACCTCGCACCGTCAGGGTGCGGAGTCGGTGCACCAGTTCGAGATCATGCCGCGCCCGCCGGAGGAGCGTGCCTCCTCCACCCCGTGGCCGACCTACCCGCTCATGTACCGGGTCGCCTCGGCGCACGAGGAGGGCGGCGAGCGCCTGTTCTCCGTCAATACCGAGCGTTTCATCGGTACCGACGGCAAGGTCACCGGCCTGCAGGCGCATGAGGTCAGCATGGTGAACGGTCGCTTCGAGAAGGTCGAGGGCACCGACTTCACCCTGGAGGCCGATCTGGTGCTGCTGTCCATGGGCTTCGTCGGACCGCAGAAGCACGGTCTGCTCGAGGGTCTGGGCGTGGGCTACGACCAGCGCGGCAACGTCAAGCGCGATAGCGACTGGGCCACCACGGTTCCGGGCGTCTTCGTCGCGGGCGATATGGGCCGCGGTCAGTCGCTCATCGTGTGGGCCATTGCCGAGGGTCGCGCCTGCGCGTCGGCCGTCGACAAGTTCCTCGAGGGTGAGACGGCGCTGCCGTCCCCGATCCGCCCGACCGATGTCGCACAGCGGTGATGAACCAGCTCTGAGCTGAACAACGAAGCGCCCGTGGATTTTCGATCCACGGGCGCTTTTGGCTATCCGGACCGTCTGTTCTCAGGCGGAGGTGCCCGTAGCTGGATCGGGCGGGGCGATATACCGTGCCGCCTTTCGGTCGCCTTCACGGACGACCGTTCCCTCCTTGGTCATTCGGCGAAGCAACGTGCTGGCTTGCTGCGGCGTGATCATGCAGAGTTCGGCGGCCGCACCACGGGTGATGGCTCCGAACGACTCGATGTACTGAAGGACCATCTGCTCCTGCTGAATCGGGTCGGTCCCACGCACTCTGACATAGGCGGGTGGCTGATTCAGTGCTCGATACACCGCAGCCGACAGATGGTAGGCCCGGCCGCGCCCGGTTCCCCGCTGTTCGACCAAACCTTCTTCGACCATTCGGCTCAATGCGGTACGGGTCTCGCCCGGTGTTCGGTACAGATCGTTCGCGATCTCCGCGGCAGTGAGCTTCGTGTGTTGCCGAAGCTCGTGCAGCACTTGCATATCGAACAATCGCATGGGTCGCTGAGACTTGTTCTCATGCTCGAGGATGAAGCGCGCGAAGGCGATATCGGCATGGCCGAGCGGGATGACGGCGCGGACCATTCGCTCGGTGGATCCGCTGTAGTCGGGAGCATCACGTCCGAGTCGCAGGAGTGAATCGAACATCAGGCTGATGCCGCGACCACTGCGCTCGACAATTCCGGCGCGACGGAAGGCGTCCGCGAGAACGGGGCTGCGCGGCTGGGTCACCGACAGCAGATTTTCGAGCCTTACACCAGGCGGGAAACCGCCTGGGCTGGTCACCTCGAAGGTGTCCTCGTTGATGGCGATCCGGACCGGACCCATTGCCGTGTAGTCGCGGTGTACCAGCGCATTGGCAATGGCTTCGCGCACCGCGACCGGCGGCACGTTCGGGATCGACACCCGCAGCAGGCCGAACTGCAGTTCCTCCTCCCGATTCCATGCCGTCACCCGCTCGAACAGTTCTTCCGCGAGTTTGAACAGCGGCGCTCGATAGAAGGCATTCACCTCCAATCGAAGCCCGCTGAAGAGCTGAAAAGCGGCTTCGTGATTCGGGACATGCCGGTGGAGCGCCTGCTCGGTGCCGAACAGCAGCACCGCCCCCAGCGTCAGCCGTCCGACGTCGCCGGGTCCGAGAACCCCCAGCGCACGGCAGATTTCGATATCTGCCAGGTCCGCGATGACCGGGTCCGCGCCGGAAATTCGCGCGAGCCTTCGGAACCGGTCGAATTCAGCTGGATCCAGATCCGCCATCGATGTGTCACGAGCCGGCAAGGTGGCGAAATCAACCGCGCCCCTGTCGATTTCATGGGCGAGCATCTCGTAGGCAGGGAAAGGCACGCACTCCGGAGTGCCATCGACCTTGAGGGCTCGGCGCACGTAGAGGCCGGTCGTCGTGCCGACGATGCGCGCGGCCCGTGGTACCTCCACGACGATGACATCATGGCCGTCGATGGGGATCACCGACGTACGGGTCTGCACGATGGGTACCGTGCGATTGGCGATGAGTGCGTCGATGCGGCGGCCGTCGGTGTGGTCACCGTGGCGCGGTGCGGCACCGGTGATGTGGCCATTGTCCTCGACTCCGATCAGCAACACGCCACCCTCGCCGTTGGCGAGGCACACCACGGTCTCGATCAGGTCCGAGTCGTTGAATTTGCCGGAGGCGCCACGTTTGAACTCAGTGGTGAGCTGCTCGCCCTCGGCGATATGGGTGCGGACGGTAGCTTCATCCATGGCCATATCTTATGCATAATTTATAAATGAAAGCTCGTGGTTTGGTAGTAAGAGGGCTATTTATGTATAAAATCGACATCTTGAACCTGGCCTGGCGAGTCTGAGGGCTTACGGTCGGTGTCTGCATTGCGGTGCCCGACCGATGTCGCCCAGCGGTGATGAACCAGCTCTGAGCTGAACAACGAAGCGCCCGTGGATTTTCGATCCACGGGCGCTTTCGTTTGCCGGTAATCCGGTCAGCCGCAGGTGATCACGATGCGGTAGTCGCCGGATGCGGTGGTGGCGGCGGTGATTCGCCAGCCGCCGGGCACCTGCTGCCGTCCGGTCTGGGTGATATTGCTTCCGGTGACCGCCGGGTTCGCACAGCGCTGTGACACCCACAGGTCCGCCGTGCTACCGCTCTTGTCCGCGGTTCCGGTGAGAGTCATTGCGCCGGAGCCGATATCGGAGGTCAGGGCGGTGAGTTGGCCCGGTGCGGCGCGCGGGTACGAGCGGGCGATGACGGCGGCGGTGGCGGGATCATGATCCAGGCCGCTGTCCGGTGCGGTGCAGGTCGGCCGGGTGCCACGGGTCTGGATATTGTGCGGATCACCGCACGCCTGCCGCCACTGCCAGTAGGCGCCGCCGACCAGGTACTTGTCCTCGAGTGCGGCGTAGCGCCGGGTCTTGTCGGCGATGACGGCGGGATCGCTGTCCCAGAATCCCCATTCGCCGTTGAAGAAGGTGGTGCCGTAACCGGCCGCGGCGGTCGCCGTATCCGCGAAACCCGATGCGAGAGAACCGGGTAGCGGGCTGATGGATTCGTTGTACTGGTGCGGGGCGTACACCAGGTTCTCATCGCCCGCCGATCCCGAGGCCGATCCGGACGCGGATCCGGTGGCGGACCCCAGGCCCGATCCGGTGCCGGAACCCGAGGCCGAGCCCGACGCACTGGTGAACAGCGGCAGCGGCCCGGGGAAGGCCAATCCGCCTGTGATCACCGAGGGTTCGAAGAACATGATGTGCCGGAATCCGCCCGCCGCCTGCTCGGCCGAGCGGATGGCGGCCATGGCGCGGCGGTAGTAATTGCCGAGCAGGACGTAGTCGTCGAAGCCGACCAGCAGTCCCGGATTGGGTTCATTGAGCAGGTCGTAGCCGACGACGGCCGGATCGTGCGCGAAGCGGGCCGCGACCGCGGCCCAGGTGTTCACCAGTTCGGTCTGGACGCCGTTGACGTCGAGATAGAAGTTCTGGAAAGAGGTTTGGACCGCTACCGAGAGTTCGCGTTCGCTCACCCGGCAGGTCGCGGAGCTGCCGACCAGGGCGGTGGCCCAGGCCGGTGCGCCGTCCCAGCCGACGCCGGGCTGGGTGAGCGGCGGGCACCAGACGCCGTCGGGGGTGTTCACGGCGGTGCCCCAGGCGTCCTGGTGCATATCGAGTTGGACGTAGATGTCGTGTGCGCGAGCCCAGTCGATCGCCTGGGCGATGCGGTCGAGGTATCCGTGGTCGATGACGCCGCGCGCGGGTTCGAGCGCGGACCAGGAAATGATGAGACGCACCACATTCGAGCCCAGTGCGGCGATGCGTTCGAAGTCGTCTTCGGTCAGTGTCGTGGTGGCCGGGAGGTCGGGCCACTCCTGGTAGTACTGCCCGAGTCCGTTCACATTGACCCCGCGCAGCAGGACCGTGCGACCGGTGTCGTCGACTATCCGGGCGCCCTGTCCCATGGTGGCGTGCAGGGGGTGTCCGACCTGGTGGGTCGGGGTTTCGAGGGTGGGGGAGGAGTGTGCCGCGGCGGGGCTCGCGGTGAGCGGAAGGGTAAGGGCGGCAAGGAGTGTGAGGGCTTTACGGCGGAATGTGAAATGCGTTCTGGTCATTTGACCAGCAGACGTTAGCAAAGGCTGACCGGCCGTGCCAGAAGTCGGTCGGAATCGGACAACTTGTGAAGGTCACGTGGCGCGCGGCCAAGGTCACCTTTATTGTTATCGGCGTTGTGTCGCTGATCTCTGTCATGCGGTCCGGTTCGCGCATCTCATACAGGCTGGTTACTTCGGTTAACCCCTGGTGCACCTGATCGTCATCCGGCGACGCCACCATGATCGGGAATCGGGATGGAGAAGTTGTCCCGGGCAGGCGTGAACTGGAGCAGTAGTGCGGTTGAAAAGAATTGTCGCGGCTGCGGGGGCAGCGGCGAGCGTGCTCATCACTGGAGTCGCACTGGGCAGCGGCACCGTTACAGCGGATCCCGGATGCCCGGTCATGTACACCGTGGCCATCCCCGGCACCTGGGAAACCGGCCACGACAAGGCGCCCGGCCCGGGCATGCTGTCGCAGGTTACCAACGGGCTACCCGGCGAGGTGGACTACGTGACCTACGCGGCCACCGCCTTCCCCTGGGAGGGTGACGTCTACGGCGCCTCCAAGAAGGAAGCCACCGACAATGCGCGCGGCCTGGTACAGGCCATGGGGGCGCGCTGCCCGGGAACCAAGATCAATATCACCGGCTACAGCCAGGGTGCCGACGCGGCAGGCGATCTCGCCTCCGAGATCGGCTCCGGACTCGGTGTGGTGCCGCCGGATCGCATCGCGGCCGTGGCACTCATCTCCGATCCGCGCCGCTCGGTGACGGACGTCCAGGTCGGCCCGATCGCGCCCGGTGCGGGTGCGGGCGGGGCGCGCGTGGGCGGCTTCGGCTGGATCGCGGACAAGGTGCGCACCGTCTGCGCCGTCGGCGATCTGTACTGCTCCACCGAGGACACCGATTTCGTCAGCCGTTTCGCCGGATTCCTGGCGCAGACGTCCGATCCGAACCCGGCGAACCTGTGGCGCTACCAGCTCGAGGTCGGCGCGATCATCAATGATCTGATGGCGCAGGGTGGTATCCCCACCCTGCAGTCGCAGCTCAGCGAGGGTGCGAACGAACAGCGCGCCAAGCAGTTCGAGCAGTTCTTCCGCACCGGACGGCACACCAGCTACGGCAGCTACTCGGTCGGCGGCGGTCAGACCGCGCTGTCCTGGATGCACAACTGGCTCGCCAACGCCGCTTAACTCTTGATCCCGAGAATCGCTCCCTGACGGGAGCGATTCTCGGCGGGGAGAGGGAAGGTGACGCGGCGTCCGAGATGAGTGGCGACGCGTAGAGCGTCGCAAACCCACGTCATCCCGGCGCGCTTCTTGGCCGGGATCCACAGCAGCAGTGTGGATCCCGGCCAAAAGCATGCCGGGATGACGGAAGTGGCTATCCCGCACCGGGATTGACGCCGGGATTATCCGAAGGAGCCGGTGCTCGGCGGCGTCCAGACGGGCTGCTGCTGGTTGTTCCGATCCCGGTCGTGATCGCCGCGGTCGCCGCGATGATCGCCGTCGTGGTGATCGCGGTCCTGCCCGTCCCAGCCGGGCTGGTCGACCTGCTGGGCGACGGCGATGGTGTTGTCGGGGGTGGCGGCCGAAGCGGTTGCGGGCAGGGTGATCAGGGCCAGCGGGACGGCGGCCAGGATGCCCGCGGCGGCGATGCGCAGGCCCATGCGGCGACGGGATTTGGCGGGAGTCGAGTTCGTGGTGGCGGGCATGTGGAGATCCTTTCGCGGAATCGAGCCGCGGTGGCGGGCTCGTGTTCCCCATCGAAGGTTCCGGCGCTGGGAGCCCGATGCGACGACTCTGGGAATCGACTGCGAGGCCCGATTCGACCCGCAGCCGACTCTCAGCCGCGGTGCGCGCTATTGCGTGGCAACAGATCCCAGACGTGCCCGTTCTCGTTCACGGTGGCGACGGTGCGGCGGCCGGTGCGGGAGTACAGGATTCGGGTGATCGAGCAGTAGTCGATCGGGAAGGTGAGCGGTCGCTCCAGCCCGAGGACGTCCTGCAGCAGCACATTGATCACCCCGCCGTGCGCGAAGGCGACCACGGTATCGGTGGGTGCGCTGTCGGCGGCGATGCGGGCCGCGCTGTCGAGCACCCGGCTCACGAAGGCTTCGCCGTCGATCTGTTCGGGCAGGTATCCGGCTTTGATGCGGTCGTAGACGGCGCGGAACTCCTGCTGCGCGTCCTCGATCGGGATGTACGCGGGCAGGTCGCGATCGTATTCGGCCAGGCCGTCGAGGATATCGAGGTCCAGGCCGAGCTTTTCGGCGGTGGGCCGGGCGGTTTCGCGGGCGCGCAGTTGCGGGCTGCTCACCACGCGGGCGATGCGATGGTTGGCGAGGGCGGCGGGGACCCGGGCCGCCTGCTCGACCCCGATCTCGGTGAGATCGGGGTCCGCCGGACCGGAGTGCCCCTGGACGCGTCGCGGTTGGGCATGGCGGACCAGGATCAACTGCATATCCCCACTCTGCCGCACGCGGTCCGAGCGTCGCGCCAGGGGTGGAGCCCTACTGTCCCTGATTCTTCTTGCGGTTGGTCATCAGGTAGACGATGCCCAGCACCAGCGCGATGATGCCGATGCAGCAGACGGCGGCGAAGATCCAGAAGCTGCCGCCCTTCTTGGAGGACTTCTTCTTGGCGGCGTACTCCATGGTGGAGGTCCAGGTGTCCGGATTGGTCCACACGTGGTGGTCCAGCAGGTTGGCCTGGGTCATCAGGTCTAGGTAGTGCATTGAAACCCCATCTCGTCTGTCGGTCTGCCCCCTCCCCGGGGCCGTACTCGAGGTTAACTGGCCGCCCCGGTTCTGGGAGTCCACTGTGAATCGGCTGGGAACGCCGAAACGTTCACAAGATCGACAGATTTCTCGGATCCGGTTATCCGGTACGGGGTTTCACGAGCGGGAAGGGCAGGGTTTCGCGAATGCTGCGGCCGGTGATCAGCATGATCACGCGGTCCACGCCCACGCCGAGACCACCGGTGGGCGGCATGGCGTGTTCGAGGGCCTGCAGGAAGTCCTCGTCGAGCTCCATGGCCTCGGGATCGCCGCCCGCGGCCAGCATGGACTGTTCGGTGAGGCGTTTGCGCTGCTCCACCGGATCGGTCAATTCGCTGTAGGCGGTACCCAATTCGACGCCCCACGCCACCAGGTCCCAGCGTTCGGTGACCCCGGCGATATGCCGGTGCGCCCGCGTGAGCGGGGAGACCGAGGTGGGGAAGTCGATGTAGAAGGTGGGCTCCTCGGTGCTGGACTCCACCAGGTGCTCGTACATCTCGAGGACGAGTTGTCCGGCGTCCCAGCCCAATTGCCACGGCACCCCGGCCTTATCGCAGAGCAGGCGCAGGCGTTCGATATCGGTCTCGGGGCTGATGGTCTCGCCGAGTTTGTCCGAGACCGCACCGTGCACGGTCTTCACCGGCCATTCGCCGGAGATGTCGACCTCGGTGAGGGTGCCGTCCGGTCCGGGCCGCATGGCCACCATTTTCCCGTTGGCCGCGAGCGCGGCCTCCTGGATGAGCTGGCGGCAGGCGTGCATCATGCGCTCGTAATCACTGTGCGCCTCATAGGCTTCCAGGATGGTGAACTCGGGATTGTGACTGTAGTCCACGCCTTCGTTGCGGAAGACGCGACCGAGTTCGAAGACCTTCTCCATCCCGCCGACGCAGAGTCGCTTGAGGTACAGCTCGGGTGCGATGCGCAGGTACAGGTCGAGGTCGTAGGCGTTGATATGCGTGGTGAACGGGGTGGCGTTCGCGCCGCCGTGCACCTGCTGCAGCACCGGTGTCTCGACTTCGAGGAATCCCCAGCCGTGCAAGGTGTCTCGCAGTGAGCGCACCACGGCGCTGCGCTTGGCCATCACCTCGCGGATATCGGTGTTGATGGCCATGTCGACGTAGCGTTGCCGCACCCGCGCCTCTGGATCGGCCAAGCCCTTCCACTTGTCGGGTAGGGGGTGCAGGCATTTTCCGATCATGCGCCAGTCGGCGGCGAGCAGGGATAGCTCACCGCTGCGGCTGCGCCCGATCTGTCCGCTGACCTCGATGAGGTCGCCGAGATCGAAGAATTCGTCGAAGTCGGCGCTGCGTTCCGCGCCGACCCGGCCGCGGTCGATGACCAGCTGGATCTCCCCGGACCAGTCGCGCAGCAGGGCGAAGCTGACACCGCCGTAATCGCGAATCCGCAACAGCCGTCCGCAGACTCGCACCGTGGTGCCCTGTGGTGATCGGCGTGCGGCGGCGACGGTATGGGTCGGCGGGTACGCGACCGGATAGGCGTCCACGCCGGATTCGGTGAGTTTGCGCAGTTTGTCCATGCGCACCCGCACCTGTTCGGGGCGGCGCGGTCCGGTTTCGTCGAGCTCCTCCGGTGGCAGGTCGGGCATACTGCCGTCGGCGTGCAGTCCGGTCATGGTGTCCGGCACCGAGGAGCGCAGACCGGTGTGCGCGGTCGCGTTCTGCTCCTTGCCGATTCGCGGCAGGAAGCCCTCGGCGAGCGCGCTCGCGATGGCCACGCGCGGCAGCTGCCGGCGCTCCTCGAAGAGCGAGAAGCGCGGCACCCAATCCGGCTGGTACTTCACATTCGAGCGGTACAGCGCCTCGAGCTGATACCAGCGCGAGAAGAACATGAGCACCGAACGCCACAGGCGCAGTACGGGTCCCGCGCCGATCCGGCTGCCCTCCTCGAAGACCGCGCGGAAGACCGCGAAGTTCAACGAGATTCGGGTGATGCCGTACTGGTCGGAGGTGAGCGCCAGTTTGGAGATCATCAACTCCATGACGCCGTTGGGGCTGCGGCGATCGCGGCGCATCAGATCCAGGGAGACGCCGGTGCGGCCCCACGGCACCAGCGACAGCATGCCCAGGACGCGCTCGTTCGAGTCGATGGCCTCGACCAGCAGGCAGTCGCCGTCGAGTGGATCGCCGAGCCGGTCCAGGGCCATGGAGAAGCCGCGTTCGGTCTCGGTATCGCGCCAGGCTTCGGCGCGCTCGGTGACCTCGGCCATCTCCTCGGCGGCGATCTCCTTATGCCGTCGCACGCGAACGGTGATGCCCTGCTTGGCAAGTCGGTTGACGGCCTGGCGGACCTGTTTCATCTCCGCGCCCGCGAGGGAGAAGGTGCGGGTCTCCAGAATGGCCTCGTCGCCCAGGCGCAGCGCGGAGAGTCCGGCACGGCGATAGGCGGTCGCGCCGAGCTCGCTCGCACCCATGACCGCGGGCGCCCAACCGTATTGGTCGGCCAGCCGCAGCCAGGCGTCGATGGCGTGCGGCCAGGCTTCCTTCTTGCCGATGGGATCACCGGAGGCCAGGCAGACGCCGAGCTCCACGCGATAGGTGACCGCGGCCTTACCGCTGGGCGCGAAGACCACGGCCTTGTCGCGGCGGGTCGCGAAGTAGCCGAGCGAATCCTCCACATCGGAGCGTTCGATGAGCCCGCGGATGGCGGATTCGTCCAGTCCGGTGAGTGCGTTGGAGGCCCGTTGCGACCGGAACAGCACCATCACCGCGGCGAGCAGCGCGATCGCGCCGAACAGGCCGAGCAGCAGGTTCACCAGATGCGGCGGATGCCCGTCGAAGTCCTCATTGCTGACCAGGATGGCGGCGGTCACCCGGTAGACGGCCCACAGCGGCCGCTGCTCGTCCGGGGGCAGGCTGCCGGGGAACAACTCCACCAGACCCCAGCCGACCACACAGCCGAGCGCCAGACCGCCGAACAGCACACCGAGCGAGCGCAGAATGGTGCCGCTGCGAACCCGGGTGTAGAACTCGGACCAGGAGGCGATCAGCACGGTCATGACGCCGAGGTGGATGACCAGGGCGACGAGCGCGTTGAGATCGCTCTCGGCGGCGAAGTCCAGGGCATTGGCCAGCGCGTACGCCGCCATATAGCCGAACAGTAGCCACCAGGCGATGCGCTTGCGGCTGGCGGTCGCGCCCGCGAGCAGGCCGACCACCAGCGCCCACACCAGCGAGGTGTCGGGCGCGTCGAAGTAATAGGTGTCGACGTAGTGCCGCAGGCCCGAGGTCAGATACCGCAGGCCGGGCGAAATACTCCACATGGCGCACAGGACCGCGAAGACACCCAGGACCAGCCCCGCGACGTGCGGGACTTCCCGGAGTCGCCCGTGGCCGCGGTGCGGCACCTCGGGCGTTGGCGCGTCGGGTCTGTGTTCGAGTTCCCGGTGCTGCCGGTCCTGCGTCGAAGTCACCGCACCAGTGTGTATGTTGCGCTCGCCCATGTGCACTCGGAACCCGGTTCGTGTCTCGTTGCGGGCCCCTTACCGGTTGGTTGCGGGGGCGGTATTTGGTCTCGGAGAACCGGCGGGTGAGGATGTATCCATGTCGGATCCAGTCGATGTGCCGATCGAAGACGATGTCATTCGGCTCGGCCAATTCCTGAAGCTGGCGAACCTCATCGATTCCGGTTCGGAAGCCAAACAAGTCATCGCCGAGGGCCTCGTGCGGGTGAATGACGAGGTGGAGCTACGCCGCGGGCGGCAGCTCAGCGCCGGGGACGTCATTACGCTCGCCGGTCACAAGGTCCGCGTCGCCAACGGCTGAGTAGGGTCAGCGGCCGCCCGAACCATGGTGCGGCGACCAGGGGCACCGATCCGGAAAACCCTCGCTGAGAGTCTTCGCGGAATGTCTCGCGAGGCGCGCGATGCCCCGTCATGCCGGCGCGTTTTCGGCCGGGATCCACCGAACTCGGCTGGAGCACAATCGGGGTGGATCCCGGCCAAAAGCATGCCGGGATGACGGGAGCGGTACCTCGGTACTAATCCTCGGCGCGGACGACGACCCCGTCGTGGTCGCTGTAGACCATGTCGCCGGGGACGAACTTCACGCCACCGAACTCGACCGGCACATCCTTCTCACCGGATCCGGTCTGGGTGCTCTTGCGCGGGTTGGTGCCCAGCGCCTTGACGCCGATATCGAGGGTGCGCAGGATCGCCGAATCCCGCACCGCCCCATTGACGATCACGCCGGACCAGCCGTTGTCCACACCGCGGCCCGCGATGATGTCGCCGACCAGCGCGGTGTGAATGCTCGCCCCGCCGTCCACGACCAGGACCCGGCCCTCGCCGGGTTCGCCGAGGGTCTGCTTCACCAGCAGGTTGTCCTGGAAGCAGCGAATGGTCACGATGCGGCCCGCGAAGGCTTCCCGGCCGCCGAATTGAATGAACTGGGTATCGCAGCTGCGGATCTCGGGGCCGATCTCATCGGCCAGGTCGGCAGTCGCGACGAAGTTTGCTGATTCGGTCACTCGCCTATCTTGTCAGGGCGAAAATACGCAAATCGCGCGCGGTGCGATTGCGGTAGGCGGTGTACGCCTCGGTGGTCTCCTCGAATCGAGCGAAGATCTCCGCCTTGCGCGCCTCGTCCCGGACCAGGTCGGCCCGCACCGGAATCCGCTGCCCGGCGATGGTGACCTCACCGGTCGGGTCGGCCAGCAGGTTCCCGGTCCAGGCCGGATGCTTGTCCTGCCCGAAGTTACTGCCGATGACATACAGCGTGTCGCCGTCGTGCACGTACAGCAGTGGCGTGGTGCGCGGCTGCCCGGATTTGCGGCCGGTGGTGGTGAGCAGGATGACCGGCGCGCCGATCGGGCCGAGCACGGTGTATTTGCCGCCGGTGCGCTCGAGCACCCGCCGATCCAGCGGTGTGAGTTTGCGGATCACCAGTGACCCGAGTTTAGTCGCGGCGAACGGACTGGCAACGCGGGAAAGGAGATTGGTGCGCGAACCCCAGATACGGTCCGGAAACTGCTCGGTCATGTCCCGGAACTGTAGTGCCCGTGACCGCGCGCTGTCCGCCCCCGCGGGACTCCGATCACCTCGGCGGCGGTGTCTGCACACCTCGAATTCGGTACGCCCGTGCCGACTTGCGAGCGCATACTGAATTCAAGTGGCATCCACCTGGGAGGACCGGTTGTCATGGTTCGTGCGGAGGGCATGAGGTTGGAGTCTGCGATCGAGTCTGACGCTGTCGGCGAGACCCGCTCGCTGCTGACAGCGGTCGCGGCGCGCTTCGCGGCCGCGTGGGAGGCGGCGGGCAGTCCACCGGAACTCCCGGATTTCCTGCCGGCCGACGCGCAATTCCGGCGCCTATGCCTGATCGAGCTGATCAAGGTGGATCTGGAGTACCGCTGGATCCGCTACGACTTCCCCAAACGACTGGCCGAATACCGCCTGGAATTCGACGAACTACGCTCCGGCCCGCTCCCGCCCGACCTGGCCTATGAGGAGTTCCACGCGCTGCGCCGCTCCGGCCGCGGTATCGACGAGAGCGGTTTTCCGACCGAGGCCGCGCCCACCGAGGCCGTCTGGGGTGAACGCGACTATCGCAGCACGCTGATAGCCCGCCCGCGCGCCCGCGAAGCCCTGGACGGTATCGAGGTCGGGGACCGGGTGGACGATTTCGATCTGCTCGTCGAATTGGGCGCGGGCGCCTTCGCCCGGGTCTTCCTGGCCCGGCAGCGTTCCATGCAGCGCCTGGTCGCGGTGAAGGTGTCGCAGAATCACGGCACCGAATCCGAGACGCTCGCGCAGTTGGATCACGAGAACATCGTGCGCGTCTTCGATCAGCGGTTGATGGATGAGCGCGAACTCAAGCTCATGTACATGCAGTACCTGCCCGGCGGCACCCTCTCCAAAGTGCTGAGCCTGGTGCGGCAGCGCCCCGTGCCGGAGCGTGACGGCGGTCTGCTGCTCGAAGCCGTCGACTCCGCCATGCGGGACAAGGGCGGTCTGGTGCCGAGCGAATCCGCCACTCGCACCGCCATTGCCGCGCAGACCTGGCCGGAGACGGTCGCCTGGCTGGGCAGCCGCCTGGCCCGCGCCCTCGACTATTCGGCGGAGAACGGTGTGCTGCACCGCGATATCAAGCCCGCCAATGTGCTGCTCACCGCGGACGGCATCCCCAAGCTGGCCGATTTCAATATCAGTTTCAGCCTGCATGTGGCGGGTACCAGTCCGCTGGCGTACTTCGGCGGTTCGCTGGCGTACATGTCACCGGAGCAGTTGGCCGCGTGCCATCCGCGATTACCGGATACCGCTGAGGAATTGGACGGGCGCAGCGATATCTTCGCGCTCGGTGTCGTGCTGTGGGAGCTGCTCACCGGCCAGCGGCCCTTCGACGACGAGACCCGCGCGGGCGATTCGGAATCCTCCCTCGAACGCATGCTGCGTATCCGCCAGCGCGAGATCGACCCGCGCTATCTGGAGCAACTGCCACCGGACTGTCCACCCACGCTGCGCCGCGTCCTGCTGAAATGTCTTGCCCCGCAACGCGACGACCGCTGGGCCGATGGTGCCGCGCTGGCACAGCAGTTGGATCTGTGCCTGGATCATCGCGCCCGCGATCTGGTGGATCCGCCGCGAAACAGCCTGCGCGCCAGGGTCGGACCGTGGTCGCTGCTGCTGTTGGTGACGGCAGCGAGTTTCCTGGGCGACTTTCTCGGCATGCTGTACGCGAATCTGCACAATGGCCCGCTCTGGGATATCTGGTTCACCGAGACCGAGCGCCGGCATCTGCAGTCGGTGGGCGCCGGACTGGCGCTGTTCACCACGCCCGCGGCGATCATCGTCACGAATTATCTGTGCCGCCGGGCCTTCATCGTGTGGCGCGGGTTGCGCAGGGGGCGCGGCTACGACTCCGAGACGCTGGGGCGGGCGCGCCGCGATACGCTCATCGCCGGTGATCGGGTGGCCCTGCTGGCCTTCCTGTGGTGGGTGGTGTCGGCGATCGTTGCGGCGATATCCCTGCTCGTCTACACCGACCTGTCGATGGGCCGACTGGTGAATCTGACCGCGACACTGCTGGTTTCGGGTGCGGTGGCGGTCGCGTACCCCTTCTTCCTGGTGACCTTCTTCGTGGTGCGCGGCTTCTATCCACGGCTGCTCACGCACGGTGAGACCGCCGGTGACGAGGCGGCGCTGCGCGCGCTGGGCCGCCGCTGCACCCGCTATCTGGCGGTGGCCGTGGCGATTCCGCTGATCGGCGTGGTCACCAGTCTGCTGTTCCTGACCCCGCACGAGGTGTCCCTGGCCATCGGTCCGATCAAATGGTTGTGCCTGGCCGGTGTGCTCGGATTCCTCGGCGACTATTGGCTTTTCCGGCAATTGGAGGCGGATCTGCGCGCGTTCGAACGCGCCATCTCCATTCGCTCCGATTTCAGGTGAGCCACAACGACGCGAACAGCAGCAGCCATACTCCGCCCGCCGCGACCCCGGCGATGGCGAAGGCCTTGTCCTCGCGTTTGGGATCGATGGCGATGGCGGCCGCACCGAGCGCGACGGCCGGAATCGCGGTGATCCCGCAGATGAATCCGAAGACGCCGAGTATGAATGCGGTGAGCCCCATGCCATTCCACTGTTGCTGCCGATGCTGTCGGTAGAACATCGGCGTATTCGCGGGCAGCACCGGCATTCCGGGCACCGGCGGCATGGGCCGCACCACGGGCAGCCCCCGCAGGACGACGTCGAGGTCGGCGAAGGTGCGGGCGTTGAAGGTCAGCCCTATTCGCTCGGAGAGTTCGTCGGCATTGATGCGGCCGTCGCGGAAACACTGATTGAGGCCCTCGATCACGCGTTCCCGGTCGGCATCGCTCGCTCGCAGATGTGCGGGATTCCATTGCGGTTGCATGCGGTTCTCCATCGAACCCGAAGCGGTATAGGTCTTCTCGTCGAGCGTATGCCGATGTCAGCCGAGCGGACCGCAATCGAGACCGGAACCACAGCGAATGCTCAGGCTCTGCCGTGCCGCTGTTCGTAGGCGTGCCGATCGGCGGCTTCGCGTGCGCGCTTATCGGTTTCGGCGAGCGCCGGATCGAATCCGTGCTTGATGAGTTTGTTGCGCCGGAACACATAGGTGAGCGCGACGGTGAAGTAGATGAGCGGCAGATACAGCAGCGCCATCATGGCCAATCCCATCCAGAGCGGACCGGGAATGAGCAGGAACAGACAGAGCACCGGAATGATCGGTAGGAGAATGCGGAGCAGATAGCGGCGGGTGGCTCCGGGACCGATGAGGTCATTGCGCACCCACTCCGACATGGCGGGCGGCAGGGTGCGGCCGCAGATATAGCCGATGCGCTGCGCGAGGGTCGGTGTGGTGCGTTCGGGCATGTGCCCAGCATCCCCCGTGCGGATCCGTCGGGACAAAGTCGGGGGGGGTCGGCGGCTCTGACGACCCCGGCGGTCTCAGGCGCTGGTGCGTTCGGTGTGGAATGCGGCGACCTGGGTCACCAGGTTGTGCGTGGAGCTCTTCACGGCGAGCTTCACGAACGGTTCGATGGTCTTGCCGAGCAGTTTTCCGGCGATGCCGCCGGGCACCCGGTAGTCGACAATGGCGTCGATGGTGCAGGATTCCTCGCCCTTGTCGTGGAAGAGGAAGGTGGATTCGATCTCGAAGCCCTTGATGGACTGCACCGCGATGGCATAGCCGGGTTCATGCCGCACGATCTTGATGGTGGAGTGCAGTTTCACCGGGCCGAGTCCGATGGTGCCGTCGAAGGTGGCGTCGACGCCCTCGGTCTGCTCGGTGAGCGGTTCGAAATCGGTGATCTCATTGATGAATTTCGGCAGATGCCGGTAATCGTTGACGTAGGCGAAGGCCGATTCGGCCGAGGCGGCGCAATCCGCGACGATCTTGACTTCGGTCATGCGCACGACAGTAACGGGTTCCAATTCCACGCGCAGATCATGAGGTGAGCGCCACAATCGGGTGCTCTGGGCCGATTCCTACGCGGTGACCGCGAGCGTGCCCGCCACGCCGAATACCACCGACATCAGCAGGACTTCGAAAATCGCACGGCGCAAAGAGGATTCCGCGTCCATTCGATGATCGGTGGCCAGCGGCACCCAACTGCGCCGCCACCACCAGCCCAATGCCAGCAGAGCGATGAGGATCACGGTCTTCGCGAGCAGAATTCGGCCGTATCCGGTGGTGGCGAATTCGGTCAGACCACCGACCCGGACCAGACCGTTCACCACACCGGTGACCGTCACGATCGCGGCCAGCGGCAGCGCCCAGCCCGAGTAGCGGGGGAGCAACACCGCCCATTCGCCCCGGGTGCGGACGGTCAGCGCCAATGCCAGCAGCACTCCGAACCAGGCCGAGGCGGCCAGGGCGTGCACCGCGCCCAGCACCGACCCGAACATCTGCTGTGACATATGCCCGGTGATCGGGCGCAGTGCGAGGGTGACCGCGGTGAACACCAGCACCAGATCCGCCGTCACCCGATCCGGATTGCGAAATCCGAAGGCGCTGTAGATCGCGACCGCGCCACTGCCGATGAGCAGTGCGATACCGATCTGACCACCGCTCACCGTGGTGAGGTAGTCGCCGAATTGTCCGGCTCCCAGCTTCGCGAGCGAAATCCCCTGTACTTCGGAGGCTTCCAGGGCGAGCATGGCGAACTCCATGACCGCCCAGATCCCGGCGACAATGGTGAGCAGCTGCCACGGTGGGGCCAGGCGTTCGGAAAGCCTTGGCAGCGCGGCGGATCCGAGTACGGTCGCGCCCGCCAGGTCCGCGAGCACCCGGACCCACGCCTCGGCCTGGACGGGATCGCTCGCGGCGAGTGCCCAGGCCAGTCCCGCACCGGTCAAGCCGAGCGGAACGACCAGCAGCAGCAGCCATCTGAGTGCGCCGCTGCCGCCGGCCGGGCCACGCTCACGGCGACGATCGGTGCGGTCGGACCGGTTCACTGACGCTGCTTGCCCCGCCCGCCCAGCAGTGCGAAGGCGAGCCCGCCGCCGAACAGCACCACCGCGCCCGCGATGAACACCCAGAGCGGGACGCCGCCGTCGCCGGAGCCGCCCGACTTGGCGGAGGAGTCGGCCTTCGGGCCGGGGGTTCCGGTGCCCGCCTTGGTGAGGGTGAAGGTGCGGGTGCCGCTGACCGGATGGCCGTCCGCGGAGGTGACCCGGTACGCGATCTTGTAATCGCCGACCGGGCCCAGCTCGCCGACCTCGATGCTGACGGTCGGACCCTCCACCTTGGGCTGACCCTTGGACCAGAGGTTGCCGTCCGGGCCGGTGACCGTCATGGACGGGTAGCTCGCCTGCAGATCCTCGTTGAAGGTGACGCTCGCCCGCGCGGGGGAGAGCTCGATCTGCGCGCCGTTCTCCGGGCTGGAGCCGATGGCCGCCGAATGCGCATTGGCCACACCGCCGCCCAGCAGGGCGAAACCGGTGATCAGCAGGCCGGTCAGGACACCGGCGAAGAGCTTGCGGCTCATGACTTCCGGCTCCGGAGGACGCTGCCCAGACCCAGGGCCGCACCGAGTGCGCCGAGGATCAGGCCGATACCGCCGAGCCAGCGGGCGGTGTTGTCGGTGTCCTTGCTTGCCTCGGCCTCGGTGGTGGTCGCGGCGTGATCGTCATCGCCGCCACCGGCCGCCAGGGTCAGGGCCGGGGCCGGATGCTCCGGCTCGCTGCCGTCCGCGTTGTCCTGCTGATCCCAGACCACGACCTTGCCGTCGCTGTAGGTCTGGGTGGCGGGGAAGGTGACCTTCTCCTGCTTGGGCAGGGCGACCGAGAGGACGAAGCGCTGGAACTGGCCCGGTGCGACACCCGCATTGCCCGGATCGGCGGTCCAGGTGACGGTGACGGCCTCACCCTTGTCGTTCTTGTCGACCTTGGACGACCAGCCCGGCAGGGGTTCGGTGCGGGCGCTCTTCAAATTCGGCAGCGCGACACTGACTTTGGTGGTGGAGGCGGTATCGGATTCGGTGGGCACCTTGAAGGTGGCGACCGCGTATCCGCCCTGGGACGCGCCCGGCGCGTCGACGCTGACATGCGCGGACGCGACGCCCGCGCCGAGCAGCGTCAGGGTGGTGGCCGCAGCGGCCGTGCCGAACGCGCGGGAGACAGATTTGTGCATGGGTGAATGGCCTCTTCTGGCAAAGGGTTACGGATGAATGCGATTCAGGCCGCAACCGGTGGTGCCCGAGACCCATTGCCGCCCGCTGCCATTCGACCCGGCGCGCCGACCATGCCGGTCGCCCAGCGGCTGGTTCCACGTGGAACCAGCAGTGCCGCGGGCCGGGTGAGCGCCGCCCGAACCGCCTGCGACACCAGCCGATACAGCCGTTCGGCTACCAGAATCAGTACCGCGAACAAGATGGCCGCCACGGCGTGTGCCGCCGCCATCAGCCCGTCGCCCACGAAATCCCTTGCCCCCGACGCATGCCCGGCGTGCGCCAGCCCGCTCAACGCCACATGGCATACGGGCTGGCCCAGCGCCATGAGGGCGGGCAGGGCGAAACGGGAGTGCGACACCGCGGCGATCGCTCCGATCGCCGCCGTCGCGACCAGCAGCAGGGTCAGCCCCGCGGAGTCCGGATATGCGCCACTCGCGATCCCGTGTGCGGCGACCGCGAGCGCGGCCATGGCGACGGCTGCGAGCGTGCCGCGCAACGGTTTCGAATCCGCTCGTCGGGCGTTGCAACCAGCATTCATTGCACGACCGTGCACATCCGCGTGCGGCCGCCCGCGTCATCCCGGCATGCTTCCGGCCGGGATCCACACCCGCTGTACTCCAGCGAGTTTCGATGGATCCCGGCCGAAGGCGCGCCGGGATGACGGGGCGGCCTCGTCATTTCGAGCTCGGCATGAGATGTCGCTCAGTTCACGCCGAGGCGTGCGAGCACATCGGCTTCGATACCGGAGAGCTCATTGGAGATGGAGGCGTGCACGGCGCGCCGACGCTGCACCGGCATCTGCGAGGCGGTGCGAATGGCGGTCGACAGCGATTCGAGCCGGTCGCGGGTCGCGGCGGCGAACTTGGCGGTGTCGCCGTCCTTGGGATCCCGGCGCTCCAGATCGGCGAGGGTGGTCTCCACATTCGCCAGCCGCGCCTGCAATTTCGCACCCGGCCCGGCGAATTCACCGAGCTGGTTCACCCCGACACCCAACTGCTGGGCCCGTCGGGTATCCAGCTGCGCCCGCACCATGGTCGCGCCCCGGTAGGCGAGCGGCGCGAGCACCGGCACCAGAATCCGCGCCACACCCAGGTATTTGCGCACCGACGCCACACTGAACGGGTCCCGCTCCGCCTTGGCTGCCAACTTCAGCGCGGCCTTCTCCTCGGCCTGCAACTTGGAGATCTCGGCCTGCGCCACCTTCTTCTGGGTACGCGCCTCACCGCGATGCTTCTTACGCTCATTCTTGGCGCCCAGCTTGGCCTCCATAGCGGCCTTATGCTTCAACGCCTTGGCCTCGGCCCGCCGACTGACCTTCTTCTTGCGTTTGGTGAACAACCCCATAGATGGCCTCCGTCATGCTGGTTCGCCATGGCAGCACAGGGCCGGGGGAATTGCCTGTCCGCCCCATGAAACACAGTTTGCGCTCACCATATCGGTTGCCGATCCAACCTCGCACCCGCCGTGCCACTTCCCCCGAAATTCGCGATCCGGACAGCGCTCCTCGCGCACAACCTTCCCCGCCCCGGAGGATCGGCATCGAGCCCCGGGCAATTCGGCACGGTCCTCGCGGTGTGGGCCGCGCCACGATGCGAAGGCTCCGCCGTGCGACGACGCGCGGCTGAGTCACGGTGCGGGTGGGGTGTGCGGCGATGCACGGCTGCGGCGATTGAGGGAGCGCGCCATGGTCCGAAGGAGCTGGCTGTGTCACGGTTCCAATGGCCGTCGGCTTCGCCGGGTCTGGGGTGTCCGCTTCGCGGTCCGGGCGAAGCCCGACCGCCCGCGCGGCGGAGCCTTCCGCCGCCTCGGGGCTTTGGGGGCGCAGGTTTCCTCGGGCGACGCGCCCAACTGATTTCGTGAGGTGGGGGTAACTCCCCAACCACCTCGGACCTGGCCAACTTCGTCATCGCCGGTCCGGAACGGCGGTCTCCCCGTGCCGGGCGACCGGCAGAAGTCCCGGGGCGGCGGAGCCTTCCGCCGCCTCGGGGCTTTGGGGGCGCAGGTTTCCTCGGGCGACGCGCCCAACTGATTTCGTGAGGTGGGGGTAACTCCCCAACCACCTCGGACCTGGCCAACTTCGTCACCGCCGGTCCGGAACGGCGGTCTCCCCGTGCCGGGCGACCGGCAGAAGTCCCGGGGAGGCGGAACAGCGTGTCGGGGGATAGCGCCATACTGCTAGGCGTGTATTCGGGCATCGGTGACCATGGCGAGCGGGCCGCGTTCCTAGACGCGCGGGCTTTGATCGGCTGCCGACACCGGCTGCTTTTGGACTCCACGCACCCCCAGGTGCTGACCGGAGTCGCCGAGGACGCCGGTGTGCAGCAGCGACGCGAGGCAGCCGCCGCGCATCGAATCAATGTGCGGGACACCCTGGTAGGAGGTGATCCGGCCCGGTGGACCGTGATCGACCCCGACCAGTCGGCGGGCCGCCGCGCCGAGGCGACCATGGCCGCCATGGAGGCGGCCGCGGACCGTATCTGGGGCGGCCTGCTGCCGCAGGAATCCGATACCGGCCGCCGCGGCGGCTGCGAAATCCTATGGCGCGACGCCGATCGCGGCGGATACATCCCGATCGTGGTGGTCAATCACAAGGTGACCGATCCGCGTCAACCGGATCCGGCGGACTTCCATCCGATGACCAGCGGCCTGTACGCCTGGACCCCGAAGCCGGACCGCTACGTCCGCACCCGGCCGCAGCCGCGCGATCAGCAGCGCCTCGCGCACCTGTACCGCATGCTGCAGCGGCACGGTTACGCCAGCCCCGCGCTCGTGGGTGGTGCGATCGGATATGCCTTCGACCGCATCCTGATTCACGATCTGGGCCCGATCCTGGACGATTACGACCGGCGCTACGCCGACCGCATCGCGGTGGTCCGCGGTGAGCTGCCCACGGTCCCGTCGAAGGTTCCCGAATGCCGTCAGTGCCCGTGGTGGTCGCGCGCCCCCGAGGAGGGCGGCCTCAGTTGTGAGAAGTGGCTGTCCGAGCATCGCGATGTGAGCCTGGTGGCCCCCGGCGCCCGCGCCGAGGTACTGCGCCGCCACGGTGTGGACACCATCGACGATCTGGCCGCCTGGACCGGTGACGAACCGGACGACTGGCATTTCGAGCTGTTCACCGAAACCGTTGTGACAGCGCGCGCTTGGGCCACCGGTGCCCCCCTGGTCCGCCGTGTCGAGCAGGTGCGGGTGACCCGCGCCGATGTCGAGGTGGATGTGGACCTGGAGAGCTATCAGGAGCACGGCGCGTACCTGTGGGGCACCCTGCTGGACGGCGTCTACCGCCCCTTCGTCACCTGGGATCCACTGCCGACCGAGGACGAGGGCCGCTCCTTCGCCGAATTCTGGGCCTGGCTCATGCGAGTCCGCGCGGATGCCGCGGACGAGGGCAAAACCTTTGCCGCCTACTGCTATTCGCGCACCGCCGAGGACAAGTGGCTGTACGAGTCGGCGCGCCGTTTCGCGGGTATGCCCGGCATCCCCACCGAGCGGGACATCCAGCG
Organism: Nocardia sp. NBC_01503; assembly: GCF_036327755.1. NCBI lineage: Bacteria > Bacillati > Actinomycetota > Actinomycetes > Mycobacteriales > Nocardiaceae > Nocardia > Nocardia sp. NBC_01503. The sequence goes on along the minus strand of NZ_CP109596.1, from coordinate 2,456,499 downwards.
TTTCGTGGACAGCCCGCAGTGGGTGGATATGTTCCAGGCCGTCTCGGAGCAGTTCATCTGCCCGAATGGCAAGGGCCTCAAGAAGATCGCCCCGGTGGCCGGTTTCTCCTGGCGGGATCCCGAAGCCGGTGGTGAGGCGTCCATGAGCTGGTATCGCCTGGCCGTCGCCTATGAGGGTGGCGAGCCCGATATGTCGCAGCGCACTCGCATCCTGGAGTACAACGAGGACGACGTGCAGGCGACGAAGGTGCTGCGCGACTGGATGACCGATCGCGCCGATACCGAGGTTCCGGGCATCGCCGAATTCGCGGGACGTAATATCGCTTCGTGACCGATCACGTCGAACACCTGGAGTTTCAGGCCGAAACCCATCAGCTGCTCGAGCTGATGATCCATTCGGTCTATTCGAACAAAGACACGTTCCTGCGGGAGCTGATCTCGAATGCCTCGGACGCGCTGGACAAGCTGCGCCTGGAGTCGTTCCGCGACAAGGATTTGCAGGCCGACACCTCGGACCTGCATATCGAGCTGGCGGTGGACCGCGATCAACGCGTGCTCACCGTCACCGACAATGGCATCGGGATGTCCCGGGCCGAGGTCGTGGATCTGATCGGCACGCTCGCCAAGTCCGGTACCGCCACCCTGCGCAAACAGTTGCTGGAGACGAAAAGCGGAGCCGCCGCTGCGCCGATCAACACAGAGGAGCTGATCGGCCAGTTCGGTATCGGCTTCTACTCGACCTTCATGGTCGCGGACAAGGTCACCCTGACCACCCGCAAGGCGGGCGAAAGCACCAGCACCCGTTGGGAATCCGCCGCGGGCAGCTCTACGTACACCATCGAGGAGCTGGACGACGCCCCGCAGGGCACCGCGGTATCGCTGCATCTGAAGCCCGCGGATGACGAGGACCACCTCTTCGACTACACGATGGAGTGGAAGCTCCGCGAAATCGTGAAGAAGTACTCGGATTTCATCGCCTGGCCCATCCGGATGGATGTCGAGCGCACCGTCACCGAGGGTGAGGGCGAGGACAAGACCGAGAAGACCCTCACCGAAACCCAGACCCTGAACTCCCAGAAGGCGCTGTGGACCCGCCCGCGCGGCGAGGTCTCCGACGAGGAGTACAAGGAGTTCTACAAGCACGTCTCGCACGCCTGGGACGATCCGCTGGAGATCATTCCGATGAAGGCGGAGGGCACCTTCGAGTATCAGGCGCTGCTGTTCCTGCCCTCGACCGCGCCGTTCGACCTGTTCACCCGTGAGCACAAGCGCGGCGTACAGCTGTATGTGCGCCGAGTGTTCATCATGGACAACTGCGAAGAGCTGATGCCGGAGTATCTGCGCTTCGTCAAGGGCGTGGTGGACGCGCAGGACCTGTCGCTCAATGTCTCGCGCGAGATCCTGCAGCAGGACCGGCAGATCCGGATGATTCAGAAGCGCCTGGTCAAGAAGGTGCTGTCCACGGTCAAGGATCTGCAGAAGGCCGAGGATCAGACCAAGTACCAGACTTTCTGGCGCGAGTTCGGCCGAGTTCTCAAGGAGGGCATGCTCTCCGATTCGGATAACCGCGAAACCATCCTGGGTGTCTCGTCTTTCGCGTCCACGCACTCGAACGAAGAGCTCACCACCCTCGCCCAGTATGTGGAGCGCATGCCGGAGACCCAGCAGGCGATCTACTACATGACGGGCGAGTCCCGTGAACAGATCGAGAACTCCCCGCATATCGAGGCGTTCAAGGCCAAGGGTCTCGAGGTGCTGATCCTGACCGATCCGGTCGATGAGATGTGGGTCGGTTCGGTCCCCGAATTCGCCGGGCAGCCACTGCAATCCATCGCCAAGGGTGAGGTGGATCTGGAGTCCGAGGATGAGAAGAAGGAGTCCGAGGCCCTGCGCGAACAGCAGGACAAGGACTTCGCCGGTCTGCTCACCTGGTTGCAGAGCACCCTGGACGAGAATGTGAAGGAGGTCCGCCTGACCTCCCGTCTGACCACCTCGCCCGCCTGCATCGTGGGTGATGTGTTCGATTTCACACCGCTGCTGGAGCGCATGTACCGCGCCTCGGGTCAGCTGCTCCCGGACAGCAAGCGCATTCTCGAACTGAACCCGACGCACCCGTTGGTGATCGGTATGCGGGACGCGTTCGCGAAGGTCGAGGGCGACGCGGACAAGCCCGCCGATCTCACCGAGACCGCCGAACTGCTCTACGGCACAGCGGTTCTCGCCGAGGGCGGCGAACTCAAGGATCCGGCCCGGTTCGCCCGGGTGCTCGCGGATCGCCTCACCAAATCACTCTGACCTGCTGACCTTTCGTGCCCCCTGTGGATGCCACAGGGGGCACGATTGTCCCTGTAGCGGCATTCGGTCATATCTGAAATGCGTTGAATGTGATGCTGGCAATGATCCGACGACTTCGGGAACTCCCTCCCGGCGCGTACGTTGTACGTCTTGGTCGTAAGTTTTTCGTGTTCGTGTCTTACATGCTCGCGCTGAACATCGTGCGGGCGCTTCTCTTGCCAGCCAAGTTGCAAGCCGCCTTCTGATTCGACCCGGTCGCCGTGACCGCGGCGGCCGATGCAACATCCAGCAGGAGAAAGTTATGGTTCAGGGCACCGTCAAGTGGTTCAACGCGGAGAAGGGCTACGGCTTCATCGCCCGCGAGGACGGCCCCGATGTGTTCGTTCACTACTCTGAAATCGAAGGCAACGGCTACCGCCAGCTCGAAGAGGGCCAGGCCGTGAGCTTCGAAATCACCGAGGGCAAGAAGGGTCCGCAAGCAGCGGCCGTCCGCCCGCAGTAGCCGCCTCCCCGGAACTTTGGCGCACGGCTGGGTGCCGTAGCCAGTTGCGTACGCGTAGAAGCGGTTAGGCGCGCACCCGATTTTGGGGGTACCCCGGGAGTTACCCCGATCCTCGCGAAATCAGTTGTCGCGACTTACAGCAAATAGCAAGGCCCGCACCGGAATCCGGTGCGGGCCTTGTGTCGTTTCCGCGGCTAGCGCGGAGCCATGCGCAGGGCGCCGTCCATGCGGATGGTCTCGCCGTTTAGGTAGTCGTGCTCGGTGATGTACTGCGCCAGCTGCGCGTACTCGTCCGGGCGACCCAGGCGGGACGGGAACGGGACGCCCGCCTCGAGGCCCTTGCGGTATTCCTCGGTGACACCGGCGAGCATCGGGGTGTCGATGATGCCGGGGGCGATGGTGTTGACGCGAATGCCGAACTGCGCCAGGTCACGCGCGGCCGGAATGGTCATACCGGCGACGCCGCCCTTGGAGGCGGAGTAGGCGATCTGCCCGATCTGGCCCTCGAACGCCGCCACCGAGGCGGTGTTGATGATGACGCCGCGCTGGCCGTACTCGTCGACCGGTTCGGTCTTGGCGATGGCGTCTGCGGCCAGGCGCATCACATTGAACGAGCCGAGCAGGTTCACGGTGATGACGGTGCGGAACAGCTCCAGATCGTGCGGGCCGTTCTTGGACAGGATGCGTCCCGCCCAGCCCACACCGGCGCAGTTGACGACGATGCGCAGCGGCACACCGGATTCCACGACCTTGGCGACCGCGGCGGCCACCTCGTCACCGCTGGTGACGTCGGTCGGGATCAGGGTGACGCCGGCCGGGACGCTGTCGCCCGCGCGCTCGATCGACTGGGCCAGATCCAGGCCGAACACGGTGGCGCCGGCATCGGCGAGGCGCTTGGCGGTGGCCGCACCGAGGCCGGAGGCGCCTCCGGTGACAATGGCGGCGGAACCGGAAATCTCCACGGTAAGTCCCTTCGAACGTGGGAGCGCCCTCTCACTGGCCCTCCGTCAACAAGCACTGTATATATCTGCCCTCCGCTTCGCTCCGGGCGGGTTCGCGGCCCTGAAGTCCCGGTTCTTCCCTCCCTCCGGCTCCTCCGCTTCGCTCCCCCGCCTCCACTCAGTCCAGAACCGGGACGGCCGCGAACCATCTGGCCGGTCCGCTCTATGGACCTGCCGTTTAGGTATGGACCCAGTGGTTTGCGAACAGGGGTGTTCGTTGAGTGCTAGGGTCGCTGTCATGAACGCCCACGCGGCCCGACGTTCGCGCCGTGGTCTTTTCCACTCCGCCCGGCAAGTGAGCGGGCAACGCATTCTGGTCACCGGTGCCGCGCGCGGTATCGGGGCGGCTCTCGCCCGGCAGTTGCATGCCCGGGGCGCCCGGGTGGCGCTGCTCGGTATCGAAGAGGGACTGCTGGCCGAGGTGGCCGCCGACTGCGGGGAGGCCCCGTGGCGGTACTGCGATGTGGGTGATCCGGCGCAGGTGCAGCGGGTGGTCAATTCACTCACCATGGAGTTGGGCGGTTTGGACGCGGTGGTGGTGAATGCCGGTATCGCACGCCAGCTTCCGCTGCTGGACGGCGATCCGACGGTGCTGGAGGAGACGCTCACCGTCAATGTGCTGGGTGCGTACTACACGATCCGCGCGGCGGGCCCGCATATCGCGCATCCGGGCGGATACGTGCTGATGGTGTCCTCCCTGGCCGCCGCCATCCATCTACCCCTGGCCGGTGCGTACAGCGCGTCGAAGGCGGCGCTGGAGGCACTCGGCGACACTCTGCGCATCGAGCTACGCCATACCGGCGCGAAGGTCGGCATGGCCTACTTCGCCGAACTCGATACCGAAATGACCAGTCGCGGTTTCGGAACCGATGCCGCGCGCAGCATTCTGGGCCGCAGCACCGTCTCCGGCATCGCACCGTTGGGCCCGGCCATCGATGCCATGGAACGTGCGCTGGCCCGGCGCTCGCGCCGGGTCTTCTCCCCGTACTGGGTGGGTGTGGTGCTGAGCTTCCGAGGGGTGGGGCAGCGGGTTGTCGACTACGCTCTGCGGCACGGTGTCGCACCGGGATTGGCCGTGGCGACGACCGAGCCGGTGGCTTTCACCACCGAGCAGCCTGCCCGCCCGCCCAGAATGAGGAAGCTCGCCTGATGGCCGATTCGGCAGTCACCGCCCGCCAGCTGCCCCGCGGCCGTCACGGTCTGCCGCGTGAGACGGTGGTCGCCGCACAGCGCGATCGCATCCTGCTGGCCATGGCCGAGGCGATGGCCGAAAACGGTTATGTCGGAACGCCGGTCGCCGCGGTCATCAAACGCGCCGGTGTTTCACGCGAAACCTTCTATGAGCAATTCCGTTCCAAGGAAGACTGTTTCGAGGCCGCCTACGAACGCGCGGTGGAGTTGATGCTCACCGGTATCTTCGCGGTCACGGGTGCGGAGTTCGACGGTGAGACCCAGTCCGAACGCATCGAACGCGTCCTGGGCGCGTACCTCGATGCCCTGGCCGCCGAACCCGCCTACGCCAGACTGTTTCTCGTCGAGGTGTACGCGGTCAGCCCGGAGGCCATCATCCGCCGCACCCATCTGCAGGAAACCTTCGTCGCCATGGTCGCCGATATTCTTCGCGCCGATACCGACGATCAACTCTTCGCCTGCCAGACCCTGGTGGCCGCGTTGTCCGCGATGGTCACCAATCGCATTGCCGTGGGCGATATCGACGGTCTGCGCGCGCTCCGCGATCCCCTGGTCGCCCTGGTGCGCCGCAGTGGTGCGCTCTTCGGCGAGACCTCCGATACCGAGGCGCTCAGGGAAGTTTGAGCTCGGGCTGTTCCGCCGCGGCCGATCGCTCCGGCGCCCGCTCGAATGCCCTGCGGCGCAACACGAGTAGCACCGCACCGGCGACGGCGGGCAGTATCGCGCCGATGGCGATCGCGCCGATCGTCCCCGCACCGGGCGCGAGGGTGCCGAGCAGGGTGATCGCGCCGAAGTACAGGAACAGCAGACCCGACGCGGCCGCGATGGTGCGCTCGGGAATGTGTTTGCCCACGGTCACACCGATGAGAATGGCCAGCGCGCCCGCCGCGACCATGCCCGCGACCGAGCCGATCCACACCGCGATCCACCCGTTCTTGGTGGCGAGGGCCATGGTGGCGAACATGGTGCGGTCGCCGAGTTCGGCGAGCAGGAAGGCCGAGAGCACGACCAGGAAGGCCGAACGGGATTTGGTCTGCGGCGGCGCGGCTTCGGTATCGTCCACGATCGCCGGTCCGGGCAGTACCTCGCGCAAGGTCCACAGGCCGACCGCGATCAGGGTGGCGGCGGCGAAGAGTGAGATGAGGTCGGTGGGCAGGGCCGCACCGATGAAGTGGCCGACGCCGACGGCGATGAGGTTCACCAGAACGCTGGCGACGGTGATGGCGGAGAGCACGATCCACCAGCGGTAGCGCAGTGCGAAGGTCAAGGCCATCAGCTGCGATTTATCGCCCAGTTCGGCGAGGAAGAGCGCGCCGAAGCTCAGCAATATCGTGGTGATCATGTTTTTCGGCTCCCAGGTTTCTCCGGCCTGCCGACTGAATTCGCGGGGGCTTCAGCCGACATCCGCACCGTGATCGGTTTGGTTGTCATGGCCGAAGGTCTCGCCCACCGGGTGATTCCGGTTCACGCAGCCGGATCCGGGAGGGATCAGTATGTCGACTACATGATTGGGGGCTACTCCCCTTCGCTCCCGGCGATACTACTCCGGCAAACCCGACATCCGCAAACGCGCATGGCCGAAATCGCAATGCGCACAATAAGTTTGGGCGCGCTGCCGAGAAGTTTCGGGAACCCTTACGCGGCCAGCAGCATAGCCAGAACCGCGGTATCGGGATCGCTGATCGGATCGACCCCGACCCGGGAGACCATCGAGGTCACGGCCCCGTCGACATCGGTTTCGACCCAGGCGGCGCGATGCTCCAACCCCAGATGCGGTAGTCCCGGCAGTAGCAGGGTGCCGGAGGCCGCGCCCGCGCATTCGGGCAGCGAAGGGCGCGTCTCACGCGGCGGATGGAGCATGATCAAGGCCGGTGGCACATGTTCGGCAAACTTCCCCGGCAGCAGTGCGGCATCGCCGAGTACGGTGCCCTCCGCGATGACCAGGCCAACCATTCCGGGTTGCGGATCATCGGGTAGCTCTTCGCGGGCCCCGAATACGGTGGTGGTCGGCAGGATTCCGGGCAGGCTGGCCACTCGCACGGCGAGTACCAGGACTTGCGCCCATTCCTTGGTGGAGTCGGGCCAGCGCCCGGAGATCACGAACCCGCGCAGGGAACCGCGCGCCTGTTCCGCTGATGAGAGAAACGGCAACACACCGATCTGCTCGCTCATCGTGTGCCTCCCGAAGTGATGAATCGGGGCGGCTATGCCCGTTTTAGTAGTACCCGAGTTTGTACCTGGTTATGTCTGGCACACAAGTACCAAAGAGTGCCAGCACTCGGACACCCCGTCCGACACCGGTTTCCGGATATGCAGAAGGCCCGCGAACCAACCGGCTCGCGGGCCTCGAAGTGCGAATGGGCGCGGGGGCTGCGTCCCCGGTGCCCGCTCGGGGGCGTGGGGGTGATCAGCCCCCACGGCATCCCGGCTTGTCAGCCGAAGATCAGGCCCTTGCCCTGCGCGGTGGCGCGGGTGAAGCGGTCCTGCACCTCGGCCCAGTTGACCACGTTCCAGAACGCCTTGACGTAGTCCGCCTTGACGTTCTTGTACTGCAGGTAGAAGGCGTGCTCCCACATGTCCAGGCCCAGCAGCGGGATGATGCCCAGCGGCACATTGCCCTGCTGATCGGTGAGCTGGAAGGTGAGCAGCTTGTTGCCCAGGGTGTCGTAGCCCAGCCACGCCCAGCCCGAGCCCTGCAGGCCGTTGGCGGCCGCGGAAAACTGCGCGACGAACTTGTCGAACGACCCGAACTGGTCGGAAATGGCCGCGGCCAGGTCGCCGACCGGCTTGTCGCCGCCGTCCTTGGACAGGCTCTTCCACCAGATGGAGTGGTTGACGTGGCCGCCCAGGTGGAAGGCCAGGTTCTTCTCGTTCAGGAAGATGGCGGCGTGGTCGCCGGCCTCGCGGGCGGCTTCCAGCTTCTCGATCGCGGCATTGGCGCCCGCGACGTAAGCGGCGTGGTGCTTGGTGTGGTGGATCTCGTTGATCTGCCCGGAGATGAACGGCTCCAGAGCGCTGTAGTCGTAGTCCAGATCTGGCAGCGTGTATTCAGCCACGATGTCCCTTCCTCAGTGTCGGGGCTGTGCGCCCTCGGCAATTGTGCCCAGGGGCACCCAACCATCATTCGTACACCCGCTTCGATGCAACCGGGGTGTGTGCCCCCTCATTCCGATGCGGGGGCGGTGTCCCACCCTGTGGACTGCCCGGCCGCGGGCATCCCACACATGGACAGGGCCGCCCCGCGGTCTGCGGTGCGGCCCTTCGGCTCGATTCGGGGGCTGGCCGGAAAGTTACAGCGGCGGGACGATATTCGGCTTCATGGTGCGCGGATCTGCCGCGTCGTGCGCCTGCCACCAGCGCACACCACCGGCGACGAACTCGTTCAGCGCGATGTTGCAGCCCTGTTTGTCGGCGACGGTGACGCCGTCGAACCACACTCGAATATCGAGTTCGCGCGGGTCGATGCCCTCCTCCTGGGAGATCTCCAACATGTGCGCGGCGGGGCGGTCGGCCAGGACCGTGTCGAAGCTGAGCAGTTTGCGCCACTGCGTCCAGGCTTTGTCGCTGAGGTCGAAGAATTCCCAGCCGTGCAGTGCGCCGCCGCCGAAGCTGCTGACCGCATCGTGCAGGCCCTCGAGTTCGAGGGGGAGTACGACCGGGTCGAGATCGTCCCAGCGCTGCCGGCGCAGGGAGGCGGCGACGCGGCTGACCCCGGTCAGGGTCAGGCAGATGTCACAGTCTTCCGGCGGTGGTCCGCCGACGGGCAGTGTGAGTACGTCGAGTTCCAGCCGTAGCGTTCCGGCCGCCGCGTCGACGTCGATCCCCAGGCATGTCGCCTCGGAGAGTGCGGTGTTGAGTCCGGTGATATCCAGTCCGTCGAGTAGCCCCCTGCTCATGGTCATAGCGCCAGGCTACCGATCTTGCCTGCGTGGGCTGAGGATTTCGGATTTTCTGTAGTGTTGTCGTTTTTTTTCGAACGCGAACGGAACCGATTCGGAACCGCCGCCGTCCAACCAGATATCGGGTCGGTCGCTCCGAGACGTGGAGGGGACATTTCGGAGCGGTCGACCGGATGTTTCAGACCGATCGACCAGACATTCCGGACAGTTCTCAACCTGTGGATCAGGTTGTGGATTCTGTGGATAACTCCGACTCCGATACCAGCCGCGGGACGCTTCGCCGGGACAGAACTCCACGGCCCCCGCACGCCCGTGGCAGGATCGATGCCGTGACCAGTCCCCATATCCCCTCGATCCCGATCGAGGAGGTGCCTGCGGAGTTCGACACCGCCGCGCCCCGGGCGGCCACCGACTGCGCGGCCGCCCTACTGCTCGACGTGCGCGAGGAGGATGAGTGGCGGCTCGGGCACGCGCCCGGAGCCCTGCACATCCCCTTGGTCGACGTGCCCGCGCGCCTCGACGAATTGAACTACGACGCCGAGATCTACGTGATTTGCAGGCAGGGCGGTCGCTCGGTGACCGCAGTGCAATTCCTGGAGTCGGTCGGTATCGAGGCCGTCATGGTCGACGGCGGCATGGTGGCCTGGCAGCGCGCCGGGCGACCGCTCACCGGTGACAATCCGGACGAGGCGAAGGTCTACTGATGAACGGGGGGAACGTGGCAGATCAGCGATCCACGGTCGTACAGCCGTGCGCCCGCTGCGGGGCCCGCTGGGCCGTGCAGGGCAAACCGCTGCACTGGTGCCCGCGCTGCCACGGCGTACTGCTCTCACCCGCCCCGGTGGACGCACCGCCGGCCCGGCGTAACTACCGCTGGGTGGCGCGCCCGCCCGGCCGCAAATCGCATCCCGCGCAGGCGGTTCGGCCGCAGTCGTCGCTCGAGACGCCGCGCTACAACCAGATTCCGCGCTGGGGGTTGCGGGATCGCGTCCCGGATACCGTCGCCACCCCGGTCGGCCGGCTCGAGGCGCTCACCGCGCGCCTGCCCCGGCTGCTGATCGCCACGGCCGTCATCTTCGGCGTCTCGGCCCTGGCCGAGCTCGGCCGCTACGGCATTCTGCTGCGCAACCGCACCCGTTTGATCCAGCCGTGGTTGCTGTGGATCTCCGATGGGGCGGTGACGGTCTCGTCGATTCTGGCCGCGCTGCTGGCGCTGCTCACCGCGGTCGCCCTGGTCGGCTGGCTGGTACAGGCCCGCCGTACCGCGTATGCCGGTGTGCGCCGGGTGGATCCGCGACCGCGCGTCGAACTCTTCCTCGGCTGCCTGATTCCGGGTGCGAATCTGGTGTGGCCGGGTGTCTTCCTCACCGAGGCCGTCAAGACCGGCGAACTCGATTCGCGGCTGCTGCGCGCGGTCCGGATCTGGTGGGCGGCTTGGATTCTCAATGGTGTGCTGGTGGTGGCGGTGCTGCTGTACCGGTTCGCCGGAACGCTGCAGGTGCGCGCGGATGGTGTCCTGGTGACCATGTGGACCGATCTGGTGGCGGCCGGGGTCGCGGTGCTGACGCTGTGGCTGGTACGTGCCTTCGCCGGAGTCGATCTGCGCGGTAAACCGCTCACCCCGCGGCGCTGGCTGCCCGCGACCGCGCCCGCCGTACCGGTGATCGCGCCGGTGCGGCCCGCCGCCGAGCGGAAATCGGATTCCGCCGGGCGCGCGCCCGCGGAGCCCGTCGGCAATGATGAAGCGACCGCATCGAATCCGGCGGAAGCAGAGCACGAGGAGGTATTGGCGAAGTGAGCCGGGCCAGTCGCGCACCATTCGTGGTGGCGCACCGGGGGGCGTCGGCGGCGCGACCCGAACACACCCTCGCCGCATACGATCTCGCGCTGCAGGAGGGCGCGGACGGTGTCGAATGCGATATCCGGCTGACCAAGGACGGACACCTGGTCTGCGTGCACGACCGCACCGTGGAGCGCACCTCCAATGGCATCGGCGCGGTATCGGAGCTGACCCTCGAGGAGTTGCGCGCCTTGAACTTCGGCACCGAGGCGGAGCCGTCGCCGGTGCTGACCCTGGCCGAGCTCATCGAGTTGGTGCTGGATTGGAAGAGCCGCCCCACCAAACTCTTCATCGAGACCAAACATCCGGTGCGCTTCGGCGCCCTCGTCGAGACCACCCTGCTGAACGAATTGCAGCGCTACGGAATTGCCGCCCCGGCCTCGGCCGACCACTCCCGCGCCGTGGTGATCTCCTTCGCCGCCACCGCGGTCTGGCGCATCCGCCGCGCCGCGCCGCTGCTCCCGACCGTCCTGCTCGGCGAGTCCTCCCTCTACCTCTCCGGCGGCGCGGCCACCACCGTGGGCGCCACCGCCATCGGCCCCTCGGTCCGCACCCTGCGCGAACACCCGGACCTGGTCGACAAGGCCGCCGCCGCGGGCCGCGCCACCTACGTCTGGACCGTCGACGATCCCGAGGATGTCCGCCTCTGCTCGGACCTGGGCGTCAGCTGGATCGCGACCAACCTCCCGGGCCGTACCAAGGGCCTGCTCCCGGTCACGTAAACCCTTCTGCGCCAGCACCTCCAACTACATGGCTCAAAGTTCGTGGCCCGGCCCGTTTCTGGACTGTGGCGGGTCGAGTCGCGGCGAATCACCCCGGCCGTACCAAGGCCCTGCTCCCGGTGGCGTAACTCTGCGGTGCTGGCACGGCGGACCGCAAGAGTTCAAAGTTCGTGGCCCGGCCCGTTTCTGGACTGTGGCGGGTCGAGTCGCGGCGAATCACCCCGGCCGTACCAAGGCCCTGCTCCCGGTGGCGTAACTCTGCGGTGCTGGCACGCCGGACCGCAAGAGTTCAAAGTTCGTGGCCCGGCCCGTTTCTGGACTGTGGCGGGTCGAGTCGCGGCGAATCACCCCGGCCGTACCAAGGCCCTGCTCCCGGTGGCGTAACTCTGCGGTGCTGGCACGCCGGACCGCAAGAGTTCAAAGTTCGTGGCCCGGCCCGTTTCTGGACTGAGTGGAGCGGAGGAGCGCAGCGGGGGAGCGGAGGGAGGGAAGAAACGGGCTCACAGGGCCACGAACCCGCCGGAGCGAAGCGGAGGCAAAAGGCACTGCACCCGCCGGAGCGAAGCGGAGGCAAAAGGCACTCCACCCGCCGGAGCGAAGCGGAGGCAAATGGATACAGTAACTTTGCCAACCATGGGTAAGAGCAAGCGCAACAGTCCGAAGCCGGACAGCAACCGCGCCGAGAAGCTGGCCGCGCGCCGCGCCGAGCAGGAGCAGGCCGCGCAGACGATTACGCGCCCGTTCGAGGGTTTGGCCGCCGAGTGTGATCTGGTCGCGCTCCGCGAGTTCGTGCCGTCCGCCACCGCGACGCTGAAGCTGGCGCCGAGTGTGGCCGCCGAGCGCGCGGTGACCCTGGCGACGGTGCTGCCGGGTGCGGTGGCCGCGCTGGTGCGGGCCGGTGATGAGCCGGTCGGTTTCGTCGGCACCCAGGTGCAGTTCCAGTCGGGTAATCCGGCCGCCGATCTCGCCACCGCCATTCTGTGGACCCAGTCCGCCGAACCGGGCGATTCGCTGGCCGCGGCCAGTGTCGAAGGCGCGCCGAGCCTTTCGGATGTGCTGGACAATGCCGGCCTGGATGTGACCGTGCATCAGGATTTCAATTGGTGGGTGCCCGCGGGCGTCACCCCGGACCCGCAGGTGGCCGCCACCATCGAGCAGGCGAATCAGGCGATCATGCCCTCGGCCCGCCTGAACCTGGGCGCGGATGCCATCGGCGCGGCCTGGTGGGTGGACGCCGGGGAGAAGGCGCATCTGCGCTGGGTGCGCCCGGAGGATGAGGACGCGCTCATGCTGGCGCTCGCGCGGTTGCACGCGGCGGGTGAGCTGCACTTGGGTGAGGGTTCGCGTTTCGCGGGTTCGTTCCGTACGCACGGTCTGCTGGTGCCGGTGTTCGATCTGGATCCGGAGCGGCACGCCACCGAATGGGAGCCCGCCGCAAAGGAATTCGGCGCCCGTCTGGCGGCCGCGCTGAAGAACGAGGAACCGCTGAGCACCGAGGAGCGGCGTTCGCGCGACGGTCTGCGCTCGCGTCAGGTCACGCTGCGCTGATGCGGTGAGGTAGCTCGAACAGCGAAAGGCCCGGCCCCCCAGGGGAGGACCGGGCCTTTCGCAGCTGAAACCCGAGAGCGCCGAATTACAGCGCGCCGCCCGCGGTGTGCGGGGAGCCGGAAGCATCCTTCGGAGAACTCATTTCGCGCGAAACGAAATTCTCCAGGTCGAACATATTCGCGCTGGCCCGCTCGGCGACGGTGAGCAGGGTCTTCATGGTCGCGACCTCCTCGACCTGCTCCTTCAGGAACCACTGCATGAACTGCTCGCCCTGGTAGTCGCCCTCTTCGCGGGCGGTCTTGGCGAGGGCGACGATCTGTTCGGTGACCGTCTGCTCCTGCGCCAGGGCCAGGGCGATGGGCTCCTTGGCATTCTCGAATTGCGATTTGGCGGCGGAGCTGTCGGCCACCTCGACGATGAAATCCTGATCGAGCAGATACTGCGCGATCATGAGCGCGTGATTGCGCTCCTCGACGGCCTGCTTGTAGAAGTACTTCGCCAGGACCGGCAGATCGGCGTGATCGAACCACAATGCGATGGCGACGTACTGACGCTCTGCATTGAATTCATTACGGATCTGATCCTGCAGCAGGGCGTGGAACTTGCTGCTCTTGGTTTGGGTTCGGCTGGACATGGGACAAGACATTAGCCCTGGTCAGAACGCGTGTCATCCAAGTACAGCCTTATTGAGTACAGCCTTATTGAGGCAAGTATTGCCTAATTTCTTTAATTTCCGACGGTGGTGATCAGGTCTGTTGGGATGGGTTTGTCCGCGGCCAGTGCGTCGAAGAACTGACTGGCGCGTGTCTTGTCCCACAGCAGCACATTGCCACTGCCGTCCACATCCTCGAACCCACCGACCGGCACGGTTGTCGCTATCGGATTGCCCGCCAGCGCCTTGCCGAGTGAGGCCAGATTCCACACATGCGTGCCTTCGTCCACCTTGAGTGCTTTCGTCAAGCCCTGCAGCAGTGGCCAGGCCCGGAAGGGATTGATCAGCGTGCTCACGCTGGTCGCCTTCTTCAGCAGCGCGCTCAGGAATTTGCGCTGGTTGAGCATGCGATCCAGATCGGCGAGTCCGGTCGCGCGGGAGCGAACGAAACCGAGCGCCTCCGCACCGTTGAGTTTCTGACAACCGGCCTGCAGATTGATTCCGGCGAGTGGATCGTCGATCGGTTTGTCCAGGCACATATCGATGCCGCCGACCGAATCGACGATATCGGCGAAGCCGCCGAATCCGATCTGCGCGTAATGGTCGATCCGCAGTCCGGTCGCGAGCTCCACCGTCTGCGCCAGCAGCGGTGCGCCACCGAAGGCGAATGAAGCGTTGAGCTTGTCTTTTCCGTGTCCGGGAATGCTCACGTAGGAGTCGCGGGGAAGGCTGACCAGGGTCGGCTGCCCGGATTTGGGCTGGTGCACCAGGATGATGGTGTCGGTCCGCTCGGATCCGACCTCACCACCGGTGGCGAGCTCCTGCTCCTGCTCCGAGGTGAGCCCGGTCCGGCTGTCGGAGCCGACCAGAAGCCAATTCGTCCCGGGCGTGTCGCCGATCCGGCCGGAGTAGCCGGGCAGCGCGTCGATCCGGGTCAGATTCCGGTCCACGTAGACCGCGGCGGCGATCGGCAACAGCAGCAGGATCAGCAGCAGCGACAGCATCCAGCGGAACCAGTGCCGTTTGCGTTTGCGCTTGGGCCCCTTGGGTGGTCGATCCTCGCCGCGGCCGCGTTTGGTGGGCAGGGCGGGCGGCGGTGGCGGGGGACTCTCGCGGAACGGCTCCGGAGTCTGTGTCGGCGCGTGTGTCGCCGGTGCGCCGTCGCGGTAGCGATCCCGCTGCGGTGCGCCCGGTCCGCGCGGGTCGCGCTGCGGGGGAAGCTGATTGCGTTGCGGGGGTACCTGATTGCGCTGCGGTGGCTGATTGCGCGGTGGCGGCGGCGGACCCTGGTGTGGATTCCGCATGGTGGGCGGCGCTTCCGACCAGGCCAGGGCGGGTGCGGGCGGATCGCGACGCAGTTTGTGGGTGGGCCCGTGCGGGTCCTCCGGATCCGGTTGCCGGGGGCTCGGATTCGGGCGCGGTCGGGGAGCCGGGGGCTGACCCGCACGGTTCGGCGGTGGCTCCCGGCGCATCGGTGCAAACTGCTGGGGGTCGTCGCCGTTCATCATCGGAACTCTACTGATCGGACCCGCTCCGGGGTTCATTCCAATCGCATTACGGCAGCCAGGACACGTGTCCGCGCAGTATGGAGTAGCCGAGGTAGGCGATGGTGTCGATGAGCGCGTGCGCCAGCAAAAGTGGCCACAACCGGTTGGTCCGCTGCCAGTAGCGCCCGAAGACCAGGCCCATCACCAGGTTTCCGAGCCCGCCACCGAGCCCCTGATAAAGGTGATAACTGCCACGCAGCAGCGCCGACGCCAGCAGTGCACGATTCTCGGTCCAGCCCAGTTGGCGTAGCCGGGTGATCAGCCAGGCGACCACGAGTACCTCCTCGGCCGCCGAATTCGCCCATGCGGACAGCACCAGCATGGGCAGCCGCCACCAGTGATCCAGTGAGCCGGGCACAATGGTGACGCTCACCCCCAAAGCGTGTGCGACCAGGTACAACCCGAGTCCGGGAATACCGATCAGCGCGGCCAGCGCGAGCCCGGGCAGCACATCCGAGCGCCATCGCGGCCGGGCCAATCCGATCATCCGTGGCCCGATCCCGCTGCGCCACAACAGATAGATCCCCAGCGCCGCCCATCCCAGCAGTCGCGCGACGCTCAACAGCTGGAACAGCAGATCGATGGCCGACTGCGCCGCCCGCGACGGATTCAGCGCGACGGTCTGCCCACCCACCCCGCCGGGTGAGAGCGCACTCTCCAGCAGCGACAGTGCCGCATTGGCCCCACTCAGCCCGAACGTGACAACCAGCACGACCGCGATCTCGAGCCGAATACCCCGTCGCTCCCGCTCTTTCGCAGCGGGCACGGGCCAAATAGCTGAAGTCTCGGCTGCCGAATCCATGTCGCCAATGTATGCGCGGCCCCGCCCCACCTCGGTAATGAGTTGCCGAGGGAGTCCTTGATCAGACGTTCAGATTCGGTGCAATCCATGTTCGAAGGGATTGGCCGCCAACGCTTGTACGGCCCGGGACAGCGATTCGACATCGTGCGCCGGGCTCGCGAACGGAATGCGGATGTCGTGATCGGCTTCGACCGCCTCGACACGCAGGGTGACCCCGTAGCGGTCGATGGCGAGCGGGTGCACCAGCGCGCCCCGCCGGAGGGCGGGTGGTAGATGCCGGGCGAGTCGGTCGATGACATCGGCGTGGTCGGCGTGCAGATGCTGCAGCCACGCGCCCTCCATGGCGCAGAACGGATCCGGTTGCGCCTGTCGAAGTTGTTCGCGGGAGACCGAATCCGCCCCGGAGGTGTCGGCGACCACGGCGGAGTCCACGACCAGGCGTAGCAGGGTGGCGGTGTGGCCGACGTCGAGCAGGTTCGGATGCGGGTGGTCCTCGGCCATGGCGGCGGCGAGCGCGCGCTGGGTATTGCCGGGTACGGCGTGCGCCCAGCCGCGCAGCCAGACCAGGGCGCGCACGGGTTCGCGCAGCGGCAGCGGGGCCTGATCGGTGAGTTCGAGTACGGCGGGTGTCCCGGTGTTGCCGCAGGTCATAACCAGTACGGCCGCAACCGAATTGGCGGGTACGGCGAGGACGATGTCGCCGCACCGGCGCAGCAGATGCACCGAGGTGGGCACCGGGTCCAGGCCGGGCACGGCCAGCATCGCGCTCTCGGCGTGGGCGCAGGCGCTGTGCACGCGCTCGGCGGTGTGCGGCGCGACGACCGGGGCCGTGTGGGTCATTGCCTACCTCCAGGGTGAATTAGGTAAACCTAAGCTAAGTCAGAGTGTGATCTCGCGCAACCCATCCACTCGCTACGGTTGACCGGTGCCGCATGATTCCCACCCCGCCCCCGAACCGGTCATCCTGCAACTGAGCGTCCCGAGCAAGCCGGGCGTACAGGGCATCACCGATGGCCTGGTCCACCGCGTCCGCGCGGACCCAGGTACGGCCGAGATCCTGGACCTGACCCTCGATGACACGGCCGTCGCCGAATTCTTGGTCCGAATCGCACACGGCGACACCGGATTCGTAGCGCGGACCGACTCCGGCGAACGCGCGGTCGCCGTGATCGCCGCGACTGTCGCGGCCCTCATGGGCGAGGACATCCACACCGCACTCGCCACACCGGACATCCCCTTTCTGACGGGCCTGAAACCGCCCGCCGTCGAGGCCCTCCGCACCGTCCTGCTCGCCATCGAGACCGACGACCCGGACGCTGTCACCGCCGCACTCCGGGCGCTCGCGCCTTAGGGCCCGGTAAGGGAGTCATCCAAAATAGGGGGCTGCTCGGCGTGCGCAAGTAAGGTCGTAGCCGTGCCGCGCATTGCCTATTTCGGGCCGTCGGGAACCTTCACGGAGATGGCCCTCGCGAAACTCGAGTCCACCGGAGCCTTCGGTGGGCCGGTCGAGCGTGTCCCCGCCCCGAGCCAGGGCGCGACCATCGAACTGCTGCGGGCCGGGCAGGTCGAGGGCGCGGTGGTGCCGATCGAGAGCTCGGTGGACGGTTCGATCGCGCCGACCCTGGACGCGCTGGCGCTGGGGCCCCGGTTGCAGATCATCGCCGAGACCGAATTGGATGTGGCCTTCACGATCCTGGGCCGCCCGGGTATCGAGCTATCCGAGGTGCGCCATATCGCCGCGTATCCGATCGCGGCGGCGCAGGTGCGGATCTGGCTGTCGCGCACGCTGCCCGAGGCGCAGATGTACACCTCGGCCTCCAATGCCGCCGCCGCCGAGGACGTGGTGGCCGGACATGCCGATGCCGCGGTCTCGACCGCACTGGCGGGTGAGCGCCTCGGCCTGAGTGTGCTCGCCGCCGATGTCGCCGATGTCGATTCGGCGGTAACCAGATTCGTACTGGTCGCGCCCCCGCAGCCCGCGCCGCCGCGCACGGGCACGGATCGCACCTCGATCGTGCTGGAGTTGGCCAACGAGCCCGGTTCGCTCATGCGCGCGTTCGCCGAATTCGCCACCCGCGGTATCGATCTCACTCGAATCGAATCCCGGCCCACCCGCACCGGTATGGGCACCTACCGCTTCTACCTGGACTGCGTCGGGCATATCGACGACGCCGCGGTCGCCGAGGCGCTCAAGGCGCTGCACCGCACCGCCGCCCGGATCCGCTTCCTCGGCTCCTGGCCCGCGACTTCCGCGACCGGAACCCCGCCGCCCGCCGACGAACCCGCGGCGGCCTGGCTGGCCGATTTGAAGAAAGGGGTGGCCGACCTGTGACCGGCAAGCTGATCCTGGTGCGACACGGTGAGACCGAAGGCAATGTCGCCAAGATCCTGGACACCCGGCTCCCGGGCCTGCCGCTCACCGAACGCGGTGTGGCGCAGGCGAAGACCTTCGGTGCGAACCTGAGTGTGCCGCCGCGCCAGCTCTTCTCCTCGGAGGCATTGCGTGCCCGGCAGACCGGCGGATACATCGCCGATGCCACCGGCGTGAAGCTCGAACCACTGGAGGGTTTGCAGGAGGTGCAGCTCGGTGACCTGGAGGGTCTGAACACCCAGGACGCGCACGAGACCTTCCAGGATGTCTACCACGCCTGGCACTTCGGTGACCTGAGTGTTCGAGTGCCCGGCGGCGAGACCGGTATGGAAGTCCTGGACCGCTACGTCCCGACCTTGGAGCGTTTGCGCGATACATACCTGACCGATGCCGAATCCGGTGATGTGATCCTGGTCAGCCACGGTGCCGCCATGCGCCTGGTCGCCCGGGAATTGGCCGGTATCCCAAGGCTTTTCGCCGCCAATAACCATCTCGACAACACCGAGACGATCGAACTCCTACCCGGAGCCAACGGCGAATGGGAGTGCACCCGCTGGGGGCGCTACCTCCCACCTTTTGCCGAGGCGGCCTGGCCCACCGGCGACGACCCGATGGGCTGACTCGCCCGTCATCCCGGCGCGTTTCTGGCCGGGATCCACACCCCGAAGGCCATACCTGCCGCAGTGGATCCCGGCCGAAAGCCCGCCGGGATGACAGGGGTATGCCGATCAGACCTGCCGGTGCGTTGGAAACTCTTGCCGCAGTGGGAGAGTGCCGATCAAATCCTGGAGCGCGGTGCGCAGCCGCGCGGGCGTACCCGTGGCGAGTGAGGTCCATTTGGTGCCGTCGTCGGCGGTGCTCGCGGTGGCGAGGAACCGGCCGTGCCGAGTGTTGAACACCGCGATGTGATTATCCGCGGTATCGCGGGTGCCGTCGCCGTAGATCACTCCCGCGATCTCGGCGTGCGAGTCGACCTGAACCAGTGCCGAGGCAAGGGTTTTCGCGTCGCGCGACGGTTTGCCTACCTTCGCGAGCCGGTTCGCGGTGGTCGTCACATCGCCCGCATCGTCGAAGATTGGGGCCAATTCCGCTGTGGGAGCGTTCATTCCGTCGAGATCCAGCGGTTCGGCCGGACCGAGTGCGGCCATAACGGTTCCGGCCAGGTCATGCCCCGCCGCATCGATCACATAGGAGTGCGGCCCGCGCAGCGCGACCACCTCGAAATCGTCGCCCTTGGCCAGGCAGAATCGATTGACCTGTCCGTTCACATACCAGCGCAGTGCGAGCACCCAGTGCGGTCGATAGAGCACCCGCAATCGTTCGGCCAGCTCCGGATGCACCTCGTCGCCGTCGAGTAGTTCGCGTTCGGCGAGGGTCGTCGCGGCGGCGTTCATGGCCGCGTCATGATCGGTGGCATTGTCGTAGCGCCCCATGGCATCGAGCACAACGGGCAGCTCGTCGAACTCCAAAGCCTCTTGTAGATACTGCATTTCGTCGAGGGACAGCGTGACCGATCGCAGTACCGACGGTCCGCGTCCCGCGCCGAGGACGGTCACCGATGCTCCGCCGGATCGCCGCCGATGACAGCGGGCGCGATGGCCCGGCCGTCGGCGAAGTGCTCCACCGAGCGCCCGTAGTCGTGACCGCCGCGTGTCTCGTCCTCATCGTCGCGCACCTGATTGCCCAGCAGCGGACTGGAATTGCCGGGTCGCACGGGTGCGGCGGCCTGCGCGGCGGGCGCGACGCTCACCGGTTCGGTGACCGGAACCGCCGCCGGGGCGCCGCCGGGCATCGCGCTGCCCGCGCCCCAGCCGTCGGGGAGTTTCAGTGTGCCGCCGCCATTTCCGATGCTCACGCTCGATCCGCCGCCGAACGACACCGCACTGGTGCTCAATCCCGCTCCGCCCGCACCGGCGGCGGCGACACTCGCCTCGCCGATACCGGGCATCACGGTGCCGAGGTGTCCGGGCGTGAGCCCATTGGCCACGGCCGAAATCGCGGTGCTCGCGACATTGCCCACCGTGCTCACCCCGGAGGTGGCCACGGTCCCGGCCACCTGCGCGGCTTGACCCATGGCGCTCAGCACCGCCGGGTTATTGGCGAGTCCGGCCGCCGCGGCGAGCGCGGTCTGCACCGGATCACCGGCTCCGTCGCCGAAACCGCTTGCGCCATTGGCTGATCCGGCCCCCATGGCAATGGCGGGCGGCAGGAAGAATTCGCCGGGTGTGGTGACCAGCGCGGTGGTGGCGGCCTCATAGGTCTCCATGACCAGCGCGGCCCGGATATCGAGTGCGAGTTTGGCGGCCTCGGCGGCCTCGGCGGTGCCATTGAGCGCACCGCCGGTGGAGTGCGCGGCCACCCGCGCGGCCTCGACCGCGGCGATCTCGGGCAGGCTCGGCATGACGATGGAGGCCACGGTGTAGGCGGTCACGTTGGCGGCGGCTTTGGCGGCCATGGCGGCGGCCAGCACGCTCTGCTGTTCGGACCAGAGGGTGAATCCGGTGAGGCGGCCCAGCACGTTCAGGCCGTTGATGCCCTGTAGACCGACCCCGACCTCGGCCATGACGCGCGCGACCGTGGTGGTGGCATCCACCCAGGCGGCGGTGAGGCCGCCCCAGGCGGTGCCGGCCGCGGCGATCGGAATGGCGTGCGCACCCGCGTTCAGGGTGACGGAGTTGAGTTCGGCCATGCGGGGGAGCCAGAAGACTCCGGTGATGCCCAATGTCATTCGAGTGTTCCCCTCTACACCTGGATGGCGGCGATACCGGCGGCGCGCACCGCGTCCTGCACCAGATACTGGGCGAGCTGACTGCGCAGGGTGGCGGCGGCGTGATGCAGTTCGAGTACCGCCTGGGCGGTTGCCCGATCGTGGCTGAAGGCCGCCTGATTGAAGTGCGCCGCGGCCAGGAACGAGACTTCCTCGGTGCCGGAGGGTAGTACGTGGGTGGCGGGCGCGGTGACCGCTGACGCCGCCGCGAGTCGTTCGGCGAGCAGGTCGAGCTCGAGAGCAGCGGCGAGAATGACCTCGGGCTGCACGGAGACGAGACCAACCATGAAGCGACTCCCTTTCAGGCGTGTGGAACAGGCAGCTGTACCGGCTATGAATCCTTGGACGCACCGGTTAGCTGAATGGTTCCCCGTAGCCCCGGTTCAGCCCCATCCCAGCTGATGGAGGCGGTCGTCGTCAATCCCGAAGTAGTGCGCGATCTCGTGAATCACTGTGATTGCCACCTCCTGCACCACCTCTTCCTCGCTGTGGCACATGCCCAGAATGGCCTCGCGATAGATGGTGATGGTGTCGGGTAATGCGCCCCCGTAGTGGCTGAAGTCCCGTTCGGTGAGTGCGATCCCGTGGTACAGCCCGAGCAGGTGCGGATCCTCGTCACTGCGCGGTTCGATGAGAACCACCACATTGTCGATGGCCTTGGCCAACTCGCCCGGAATCAGATCCAGTGCATCGCCGACCAACTCCTCGAAGCGGTCGTCGGACATGGAGACCGCCATACCTATCGGGTCCCCCGCACGCCGGTGCCGATCACCGCGGCTGCGGAATGACCGGCGGGGCGGCGCCCGGTAGCGGCGGCGGGGTGTAGCGGCCGTTGTTCGGCGGCGGTACCGGGGCCTGACCGTCGATCTGCAGATCGCCACGTGCGGAACCGGTGATGGTGGCGAAGCCTTCCTGGTCCGCGCCCTTGCCGATCAGGCAGTTCAGGCTCTGACTACCCGCGAGCCAGCTGCGGGTGTCCAGGAAATCCCAGAACAGGGTGAGCGTCTTGTTGCGCAGGGCGTCGGGGGAGCCGAGATAGTCGGTGGAATCCTTGGCGCACTGGTCCTCCATGACCTTGTCCTGATCCTCCTTGGTGGGCGGGCCACCCGGGAAGCGGGCGGCGAGGTCCACCGTGGAGACGATCTCGAAGGCGTGCGGCTGGGCGCAGTCGACCGGATCGGTGGGCAGGTTGCGGGCGATGCCGACGCAGGTGCCCACCTCGAAGACCTTGGACTGGTTGGTGCTGCGCACACTGCCCGTGATGGGGTGGGTGGCGGTGCCCGCGCTACCGGTGACCTGCAGCCCGCAGCGCAGCGTGCGCTCGCCCGCCTTCCAGCCCGCCTCGCCCGGATTGATCAGACCGACCACGAACTTGCCGCGCGGATCGAATTTGCCGCCGAGGTAGGTCTGCGCGGCGCTCACACAGTGCTCGTCCCGCAGTTCGGAGAAGCGCAGCGAATCGGGAAAGCGTGAGCCGGGCCCGAATTCGCGGCCCGGGTATTTGCTCAGGTCGATATCGGCGGTGACCTCGAACAGGTGCTTGCTGCCGCAGTCCACCTTCACCAGATCGCTGGCATTGCCCTTGGACCAGCTCAGGCAGTCGCCCTGTTTGGCGGTGCCGAAGGCCGCGCCGGCGACCGCGCCGGTGGGCTGCGCGCCGCCCGGATTGTGCGCCTCCACCCGACCGGAATCGAAGCCGGACAGGAACATGGTGATGAGTGCGGCGACGATCGCGCCGACCGCGACCGCGAGCAGTCCCCAGCGCAGGGTCGGCGCGGAGAGCGGTCCATCGGTATCCAGCTTGGACCGCAGCGCGGTGAACGGACCCGACCGGCCGGACGCTCGCCGGGAGCCCCCCTTGCGGGGACCGGCGGTCGGCCACTCGGGCTGTTCTGGCGGAGGGAACTGTTCGCTGGACATCGCGCTCCATCATGTCAGCGCGTCAACGCGCTCGCCATGTCCTGTTCGACTTCGCACCCCGGCGCGCCGATTCCCGAGGGTGGGAATCGGCGCGGCACAGCGATTCACCCCGCAATGATGTCCGCGGCCTTCTCACCGATCAGCACCGCGGGCGCGTGGGTATGCCCGCGGGTGATGATCGGCATGACCGAGGTGTCGGCGATGCGCAGCCCCTCGACGCCGCGCACGCGCAGCTCCGGATCGACCACGCCGGTGCTGTCCGAGCTCATTCGGCAGGTGCCGACGGGGTGGTACAGCGTGTGCGAATGGTCGTCGAGGCAGCGCTTGAGCACCTCGTCCATGGGGGTGCTGGCGGGCAGCGCGGGTTGCATGAGTTCCCCGATGTGCTCCTTGAGCGCGGGCTGCGAGGCGATTTCGACACAGGTGCGCAGTCCGGCCATCAGGGCGATGCGATCGTTGATCTCGGCGACGTAGTTCGGTGCGATGCGTGGTGCGGCGAACGGGTCGGCGGAGGTCAGGGTGATCTCGCCGATCGATTCGGGTTTGAGCAGCACCGCGGCGAAAGTGAGCGCGTGCCCGTCCGGTTCGCCGAGGCCCTCGCCGATGTACGGCGCCGGGGCGAAGATCAATTCGAGGTCGGGCAGTTCCAGATCCGGGCGGGAGCGCACGAATCCGTACGCCTCACCGACATTGGAGGTGAGCTGTCCGCGCCGCCGCACCAGATAGTTGGCGAGTTCGAGCAGGTTCTTGTCCGCCCCGTACAGACTGCCCGCCTTGGTCCGGTAGACGATGGGCGCGGCCAGGTGATCGCGCAGATTGCGCCCGACCTCCGGATTGTGGTGGCGCACCGGGATTCCCAATCCCTGCAGCTGTTCGATGGGTCCGATCCCGGAGAGCATGAGCAGCTGCGGGGTGTTGATCGCCCCGCCGGAAAGGATGACCTCGCGCTTGGCGTGCAGCTGTTTGGTCTCGCCGCCGACCCGGTATTCGACGCCGACCGCGCGATTGCCCTCGAACAGCACCTGGGTGACATGCGCGTCGGTGATGAGGGTCAGATCCCGATGCCGCTGCAGCGCGGGCCGCAGGTAGGCGTCGGCGGTGCTCCAGCGCGCGCCGCGCTTCTGACTCACCATGGTCTGGGTGAAGCCTTGCGGCGCATCGCCGTTCGCGGTTTCGAGGGTGAATCCGGCCTGGGTGGCGGCCTGCAGGTACTCCGCGGTGATCGGTCGCGGGCTGCGCTGCGGTGCGATGTGCAACGGGCCCTCTCCGGTATTGCCCTCGGGCCCTTCGACGGTCTCCATGCGCTGGAAATAGGGCAGCACCTGTTCGAACGACCACGCGGGTCCGGCGTGTTGAGCCCATTCGTCGTAGTCGGCGGCGAAGCCGCGCACCCACATCATGGCGTTCATGGAGGAGGAGCCGCCGAGCATTTTGCCGCGCGGCCAGTACACCTGGCGGTCGTGCAGTTCGGTCTGCGGTTCGGTGCGATAGTTCCAGTCGTTCTCCCCTTGGAACAGCTTGGAGAATCCGGCCGGAATATGAACGAATTTGTCGCGGTCGGCGCTGCCCGCCTCTACGACGGCGACGCTGACGCCGGGCCGGTCACTCAGCCGCGCGGCCACGGCCGCCCCGGCGGATCCGGCGCCGACGACGATGAAATCGACTGTGCTCGGCGTGTATTGGGGCATGGAGACTCCTCGGGAGGGCTGGCGAGGGGTACGGACGCGGGCCTAGCCGCGCTTCCTGCCGTACCCATGGCCCAACTCTGGTCGATGCGCCGACCCTCGGCCACCCAAACGACCCAATCCGCTGAAAGATGATTCGCTCTGAGGTTCGCGGCCGTCCCGGTTCTGGACTGAGCTGAAAGATGATTCGCTCTGAGGTTCGCGGCCGTCCCGGTTCTGGACTGAGCTGAAAGATGATTCGCTCTGAGGTTCGCGGCCGTCCCGGTTCTGGACTGAGCTGAAAGATGATTTGCTCTGAGGTTCGCGGCCGTCCCGGTTCTGGACTGAGTGGAGGCGGGGGAGCGCAGCGGAGGAGCCGGAGGGAGGGAAGAACCGGGACTTCAGGGCCGCGAACCCGCCCGCAGCGAAGCGGAGGGCAGAAGATACAGCACCCGCCCGCAGCGAAGCGGAGGGCAGAAAATACAGTCCGATAGGCTGGAGGCCATGATCGACCTTCGATTCCTGCGGGAGAACCCCGACGTCGTTCGCGCGTCGCAGCGCGCTCGCGGCGAGGATCCGGCCCTGGTGGACGCCCTGCTCGAGGCGGATACCGCTCGGCGTGCGGCGGTGGCCAATGCCGATGGTCTGCGTGCCGAGCACAAGGCCCTGGGTAAGAAGGTCGGCAAGGCTTCCCCGGAGGAGCGACCGGCGCTGCTGGCGCGGGGGACCGAGCTCTCGGCGCTGGTGAAGGAGGCCGAGGTGGCCGAGAATGCCGCCGACGCTGTTCTCGATGCCGCGCAGCGCGCGCTCTCGAATGTGGTGCAGGAGGGTGCGCCCGCCGGCGGCGAGGACGATTACATCGTGCTCGAGCACATCGGCACCCCGCGTGAATTCGATTTCGAGCCCAAGGATCACCTGGAACTGGGTGAATCGCTGGGCATCATCGATATGGAACGCGGCGCGAAGGTTTCGGGTGCGCGCTTCTATTTCCTCACCGGTTACGGCGCTCTCCTGCAGTTGGGTCTGTTGCAGTTGGCCGCGCAGCGGGCCACCGCGAATGGTTTCACCATGATGATTCCGCCGGTGCTGGTGCGCCCGGAGATCATGGCGGGTACCGGTTTCCTGGGTCAGCACGCCGCGGAGATCTATCACCTGGAGGAGGACGATCTGTACCTGGTCGGCACCTCGGAGGTGCCGCTGGCCGGTTATCACTCGGGCGAGATCCTGGATCTGAACGACGGCGCGAAGCGCTATGCGGGCTGGTCGTCGTGTTTCCGCCGGGAGGCGGGCAGCTACGGCAAGGACACTCGCGGCATCATCCGCGTGCATCAGTTCGACAAGGTGGAGATGTTCGTCTACACCCGGCCGGAGGACGCCGATGCCGAGCATCAGCGGCTGCTGGCCTGGGAGCAGGAGATGCTCGCCGCCATCGAGGTGCCGTACCGGGTGATCGATGTGGCCGCCGGTGATCTGGGCAGCTCGGCCGCGCGCAAATTCGATTGTGAGGCTTGGGTTCCCACCCAGCGGACCTATCGCGAGCTCACCTCGACCTCGAATTGCACCACCTTCCAGGCGCGTCGCCTGAATGTGCGCTACCGGGACGAGAACAACAAGCCGCAGACCGCCGCCACTCTGAACGGCACCCTGGCCACCACCCGCTGGATCGTCGCACTGCTGGAGAATCACCAGCAGGCGGATGGTTCGGTGCGGGTCCCGGCGGCGTTGGTGCCCTTCGTCGGCAAGGAAATCCTGACGCCGATTCGCTGAATTCATCCGCATCAGGGTTCGTGGCTCGTCCCGCTTCTGGACTGTGCGCAGCGGAGGAGCGGAGGGAGGGAAGAAGCGGGACTCCCAGAGCCGCGAACCAGCCGGAGCGAAGCGGAGGCAAAAATCAACAGAGCGTTTAGGCTAGGCGCTGTGCGAGGAATCGGGCATCGCGGCGATACCCGAACGCGGGTGCGTGCGGCATCGGCGCTGGCGACGGCAATGGTTATGGCTCGGACCACCGGGGCGTTCTACGTCATGGGTGGTGTGCTGGGTCTGGTGATCACGGCGGTCGCCCCGGGTGATGAGGGCAATAGGCCGCTGGTAGGTGGCGCGGCCGGTGTCGCGCTGCTGCTCGGCCTCAGCCTGCTCATCTGGGGTCCGCGTATGCATCATTCGGTGCATCACGCCTATGTCGCCATGGCCACGGTGCTGGTAACCGTTGCGGTGCACTGGTTTCCCAATACCGTCGGTGCGATCAGCCTGGCCGCGTTCTATGTTTTCGTAGCCTGCGACGCGGCGATCTTCTTCGCCTGGAAATGGCTCGGCGCGCATCTGGCGTTCGCGATCGTGTGCTGTCTGTGGGTGGTGCCCTCGCGTGGGCTGCCGTGGTGGTCGGGTTTGATTCCGGCGGGTATCACCTTCGGAATCGGCATTGTGGTCGGCATTCTCACGCGTATGGCGTCGGACGCCGATATCGATATGTTGACCGGTCTGTTGAATCGGCGCGGTTTCGATCGGGCGCTGGCGAATGCGATCGGGCATGCCACCCGCACCGGGCAGGCGCTGTCGCTGGTGCTGGTGGACCTGGACCGTTTCCAGAAGATCAATGATCATCTCGGGCATCGCGCGGGTGACGCGGTGCTGCAGCGGGTCGGTGACACCTGGTCGAAGCTGTTGACGCCGGAGCAGCGGCTGGCGCGCTACGGCGGTGACGCCTTCGCACTGCTGCTGCCGAATTCGACGGAGCAGGCGGCGATTCTGCTGACCGAGCAGTTGCGGGCGGCGGTGACCACCGGTTGTTCGGCGGGTGTCACCTCATGGCAGCCGGGTGAGTCGGGTTCGCTGCTGGTGAGCCGCGCGGATGTGGGTCTGTACCGGGCCAAGCAGGCGGGGCGCAATCGCACGGTGCTGGAGTCGTCGCGGCAGTTGCCGCTGGCGGTGGAGCTGCGCGAGGCGATCGATCGCGGCACTCTGGATGTGCAGTATCAGCCGATCGTGAGCCTGTCGGACGGTGCGACCCGCGCGGTCGGCGTGGAGGCGCTGCTGCGCTGGTCCTCGCACGCGCAGCCGGATGTGACCACCGAGGGGCTGATTCGGGTCGCCGAGGAGTACGACCTCATCTCCGATCTGGACGAGCTGGTCTTGCGCCGGGCCTGTGCCGACGCGACCCGTCTGCAGGAGACCTTCGCTCAGCTGGATCTGACGCTGAATGTGAATGTGAGCGGCCTGGAGCTGGCCGAAGCCGCCTATGCCGATCGGGTCTCCGGAATTCTCGCCGATACCGGCTGGCCCGCCGATCAGCTGGTGCTGGAGGTCACCGAGAGCGAGATCGCGGCCGAATCCGAGACCGCCATCGCCAATCTGCACAAGCTGCGCGAGACCGGCGTCCGTATCGCCATCGATGATTTCGGTACCGGCTATTCGTCTTTGAGTCGCCTGGCCACCCTGCCCAGCGACATTCTGAAGGTCGATCAGTCCTTCGTGGCCGCCATCCGCTCCGATTCCCCGGCCCCGCCGCTGCTGGGAGTCATTGCGGCGCTGAGCAAAACCCTGGATCTGCAGGTGATCGCGGAGGGTGTGGAGACCGAATACCAGGCCGCGGTGCTCACCGAGTTGGGTTTCGCGCTGGCGCAGGGCTATCACTACAGCGATTCGCATCCGGTCTCCGAGCTCATCAATGATCTGAATGATCGGCACGGTCTGGTGGGTGCCGGGTTGAAGGATCACGAGGTGAATACCAACGGCTGGATTCCGGTCGAGAATCCGTTTGACGGCGGTGGGCTCGAAGCGCAGAGTTGAGCGCATGCGCATGCTCGTCTACGCCTGTTGATTCCGGCTCGCACTTCCAGGTAATCGCCGCGCCGATCCGGTGCGCGCACTCACGCTGCGCGCGGTGCTGTTCGCGCTCACGGCGGATCTGATTCCGTATTACGCGCTGTACGCGCTGCTCTTCGCCGATCACGGCCTGAGTACCGCGCAGATCTCCGCATTGCTGGCGATCTGGTCGGTGACCTCCTTCCTGTTGGAGGTGCCCTCGGGTGCCTGGGCGGATACGGTCTCGCGCCGAGGGCTGCTGATGCTCTCCGGTGTGCTGCTCACGGCGGGTTTCCTGGTCTGGACGCTGCTGCCGTCCTATGCCGGTTTCGCGGCGGGTTTCATCCTGTGGGGTGCCGCCGGTGCGCTGCGTTCGGGCACCTTCGAGGCGTTGATCTACGACGATCTCGCCGCGCGCGCGTCGACCGCCGCCTATCCGCGCCTGCTGGGCTACACCCGTGCCGCGGCTGAATCCGCTGCTCTCACAGGTATTCTCGCCGCCGCTCCGCTGTACGCGTGGGGTGGTTATGCCCTGGTCGGCTGGTCGAGTGTGCTGTTGGCGGGTGTGCATGTGCTGTCCGCGATCGCGCTGCCGGGTGCCCCGAAGGTCGTATCCGCTTCGGCGGTGGAGGATCTGGAGGATGAACCCGATACCGCGTCGCCACCGGTCGGGCTCACCTCCACACCGGCGGGTGTGTCCCGCTATGTGCATATGCTGCGCTCGGGTCTGCGAGAGTCCCTGCACGTCAGGGTTGTTCGCCGCGGTGTCATCCTGGTGGCGCTGTTGAACGGTATTACCGCTTTCGACGAGTACTTCTCCCTGCTCGCCGATCACACCGGCGTCTCGCCGTCGATCTCCGCGGTGCTGGTCGGTGTGACGGTCGCGGGTGCGCTGACCGGTGCGGCGCTCGCCGGTCATACCGAAAACGTCTCCGCGCGAGCGTTTTCCATCGCCCTGGGTATCGCCGGTGTGCTGTTCATCGGTGGTGCGCTGCTGTGCGGTGCGGCGACCTCGCACCCCACCCTCGTGTATTCCCTTACGGCAGCGGGCTTCACGGGCATCGCCATCGCCTACGGCATCGACTACAACGCGGATGTGCTGGCCTCGGCCCGCCTCCAGGACGCCATCGCAGGTCCGGCCCGTGCGACGGTTACCTCGGTGTCCGGCTTGGTCACCGAGGTGATCGCATTGATCGTCTTCATTTTCGTAGGTGTGGCCGCCGCCTGGCTCCCCATCCCCGCTCTGGTCGCCGCCCTGGGTACCCCGCTGCTGTTGATCGCGGTCCTACTCCCGACCTGGCTCCCGAAGGCGGCGGAGGAGGAATCGCTCAAACAACCGACGGCCGAGTGAGGCCGGACCAGAGTATCCCGCCCTGTGCGGCGAACCGCCGCGCCAATTCGTGCCGAGCCTCGCCGTCTCCCATCGAATTGTTCACGCAGAACCGCCCTTCCGCGACGGTCAGCAGCTTCACATTCACCAGTCGAATGGGCGCCAGCGGCCCCGGTACCGTCGCGGGCAGCTCATCGTCCACGAGTCCGAGCATGACCACCAGTGACCCGTTCTCGTCGAGGTATGTCGCCGTGGCCTCGTCGGGCAGGCGGGCGTCGTCGAGCTGAATGGTGAAGATCTCGTACCGGTCCAGCATCTCGGAAACCCCGAACCCGTAGTGCGCCACCAGATTCGACACGGTCATAACGGTCTGCCCCAACCAGGAGGTGGCCACCGAAATGGTGTCGCTGTCGACGGCCAGGTCGCCCGAGATTCCGAACACCTCGAGCTCGTACCCGTTGGTGGGTTCGGCATCATCCCACTCGGTCGGGTCCGCCAGCCCGCTACTGGCCACCAGCAGTCCGTCATCCCGCCGCGCGATGGCGTGCGCCTGCCGCAGTGCGGGCCACTGCGGTCCACCCATGAACGCCGGATTGATCAGGTGCGCAATAACATCGGTATCAAGCCGCCCCCAGGAATTCCAAGCGGCATCGAGCACCCGATAGGTTTCGGCGTCATACGTATCGCCGATGGTCGATTCGGTCACGCACCGACCGTAACCGACACTCGGGCGCCCGACCATTCTCAGGTTTTGTTCCAGCACAACGACTCTCGTCGCCTCGAGCGAGCGGAGGGCGACGCCGTCGATGCCCTGCGAATGATCATGAGGGCGAGATGCGCGGATCGGGGCGCGTGGTGCGCGAGGATCGGGTGGTGATGATGCGACGGCAGGTCGGCCTCTTGTCGGGCGGTTGTATCGGCGCGGGGGTGGCCGTGCAGGCGCGGATCAACGGTGCGCTGGGGGAGCGACTGCACGACGGGGTCGCCGCGGCGGTGGTGAGTTTCGGGACGGGCTTGGTGCTGGTCGGACTGGTGTGCGTGGGGAGTGCGCGGGGTCGGGCGGGAATCGGGCGGGTGTGGACGGCGCTGCGGGCGGGCGAGTTGCGCCGGTGGCAGCTGCTGGGTGGCTTGTGCGGGGCGTTCTTCGTCGCGACGCAGGGGCTTACGGTGGCGGTCATCGGGGTTACGGCGTTCACGGTGGCGGTGGTCGCGGGGCAGATGGTGAGCAGTCTGGCGGTGGATCGGCTGGGGATGGGGCCGCGGGGCCGAACGGCAGTGACGTGGCTGCGGGCCGGGGGCGCGGCGCTGGCGCTGGCGGCGGTGGCCCTGTCGGTGCTGGGCCGCACCGGAACCGGTGGTGCGGGATTGGCGGTGCCGGCGGCCCTGCGGGGTGGGCCGCAGGCGCTGTTGATCGTATTGCCGCTGCTGGCCGGGGTGGGGGTGGCTTGGCAGCAGGCGGTGAACGGGCGGGTGGGCGCGGTCGGTGGTCCGTCCTCGGCGACGCTGGCGAATTTCGCGACCGGGACGATCGGGCTGGTGTCGGTCGAAGCGCTGATGGTGCTGCGATCGGGTTGGCCCACCGGGTTTCCGGCCGCACCGTGGCTGTATCTGGGCGGCGTGATCGGGGTGGTTTTCATCGCGCTGGCGGTGCTGGTGGTGCGCTGGATCGGGGTGCTGCTGCTCGGGTTGACCTCCGTGGCGGGGCAGTTGTCGATGTCGCTGCTGCTGGATGTGTTCGCGCCGACCGGTGCGCGGGTCTCGGCTCTGGCGGTGGTGGGTTGCGCGTTGACCTTCGTGGCGGTTGCGATAGCGGCGCGCGACTGACCGGAGTTCCGGTGCCGAACGGTCGGTCCTTTACGCCCTTCTCGAACTGAAAACTGTTCGTGCCATTACCATTTGGCGGCCCGCCGCGCTGTGTCATGGTGCGAATATGACTATCGAATACGGCGTGTGGGGACTGCGGTTGGCGCTCGTAGTGGTGTTCGGGCTGTCGGCGGCGGGGAAATCGACCGATGCGGCGGGGACCCGGAAGGCGGTGGGGGAGTTCGGGGTTCCGATACGTCTCGTCCCGGCGGTGGCGATCGGTCTGCCGGTGCTGGAGGGGGTGGTGGCCCTGGGTCTGCTGTGGTGGTGGACCGCGGCCGCGGCGGCCGTGCTCGCGGTGGCGCTGCTGGTGGTGTTCTCGGTCGCGGTGGCGTGGTTGCTGCGGCAGGGCAGGCATCCGGCGTGTTCGTGTTTCGGCGCCGCGAGTACCGCGCCGATCGGCGTGCCGACGCTGCTGCGCAATGGCGCGCTGTTGATGCTGTCGCTGCTCGCGGTGGTCGGCGCGGTGCGCTATCCACGAGTGCCCGGTGCGCTGCCCGTCGATCACGCCATCGGAATGGCGGTATCGGCGCTGTTCGCGGGGTCGCTGCTGTGGCTGTGGGGTGAATTGCGTTCACTGCGCGGCAGATTGGATGAGCAGGCGCTGTCGACCCTGGGGGCGGAGGGGCTGCCGCCGGGCGCGGTGGCGCCGGAGTTCGAATTGCTCGATGCCTCGGGTGCGGGCCGCGTGAATCTGGAGTCGCTGCTGGAGCAGGGTCATGCGGTGCTGTTGGTGTTCGTACATCCGGGTTGTGAGATGTGTGCCGCACTGGCGCGGGAGTTGCCGCGCTGGCAGCGGCGGGCGGCCGCAGCGCTGGCTATCGCGGTGGTGGGCAATGGTGAGCTGGAACAGCATGCCGACTGGGCGCGCGAGCAAGGTTTGGGTGAGATTCCGATGCTGGTGCAGCAGGGTAATGAGGCGGCGCTGCGGTATCGGGTGCGGGGTACGCCCTCGGGGGTGCTGATCGGCGCGGACGGCCGGGTGCTCGCGCCGGTGGCGCGGGGTGCGATGGCGATACGTGACTTGATTGTGCTCGCGAAAAAGTCTGGTGCACAGCAGGTTTCCGGTCGAAACGGTCAGTCGGTCCAGAATGTCGGCTAGCTGATCTTTGGGTGTCCGTTTCACCGGTGAAAAACGGCCCGGTATGGTAATTCCTTTGTCTCACAATCGAATTCGATCTATTCGAGACCGCGCCCAACCTACCATCGAAGGGCAGGGTTGTTTCCATCCGATCGCTCAGTCGAGAGGGAATGTCATGGCCTACTTCGCATTCACCGATTACTCCGGCAAGGAATTCGTCTTCAAGCTGACCAATGATCAGCGCATTGCCGAGGCTCGCCGCATCCTGTCCGGCGAGGAGACGATGTCGACCCATGTGATGGGCAAGATCCGCAAGCGGCCCGAGCCCTACAATCCGGGCTGGTCCTTCGCCCTCGACCCGGACACCATCAGTTTCTTCACCATGGCAATCGAGGTGTGCGACTCCAGCATTCAGTACACCGAGGATTATCTCGACGAGGCGTGCGGTGCGTTCCTGCCGGGCTGTTTCTGGTGTCCGTGGTCGTCGCGACTCACCCGGGAACTCCAGGATTCCGAGGTACAGGGCTGATCAGCCGACTCCGAAGCGTCCGGCCGGTGCCGTGACGACACCGGCCGGCTGCGGCGGCTAATTGCCGGGTGCGTCCAGCTTTCGCGAGCGCAGCTCATGCCCCTTGGAGGTCTTGCAGCGCCCCGATTCCAGATCCCACTGCCACCCGTGCAGATTGCAGGTGAGGGTATTGCCCTCCACCACACCGAATTTCGACAGATCCGCCTTCAAATGCGGGCAGCGCCGCTGCACTTCCCAGCCGTCGAGTTCGGTAGAGGCCGAATCGTCGTGCGCCTCGGAGAACCAGCCGTCGGCATAGGCGATGCGCTCATCGGTGAGGCATTTGAAGAAGGTGTAGAGGAATTCGTTGTATCCGCCGATGCGCCAGGTGGTGAAGCGCGTGGACAGGAAGATGGTGTTCACCCAGTCGGGTTCGTTATCGCGCAGCACGGTGCGGACCAGGATGGGGTCGATGCGGAATCCGTAGCGCTGCTTGCCTTCTCCCTCGACCGGTTCGCGCACGATCCGCTTGGGGAAGTCGAGCACCACGGTCTCCTCGCCCATGACGAGGGCGACGGAGTAGCCGATGCCGTCGCAGATGAGATCGCTCTGCGCCATGATCGGTTCGAAGAGTTCCTTCAACCGGGGCAGTAGCGGCCCGTCGTCTTCGTTTGCCCAGGAAGCCTTTTCGGCGGCGATGACCGGCGCGAACCGCTGTGCCATGGCCTCGATGTAGGCGGCCTTGTCACCGTAGATGCTGTCGGGCGCGACCGGATGCGAGAGTTCGGCGAGATCCTTGCCGTGCAGTTCCACGGTGGAGCCCGGAATCATCAGGATGCCACCGTTATTGCCGTGGGCCTCCATCTGATCCAGGAAGACGACCTGGTCGGGGAAGATATTGCCCTCATCGCCGCGGTCGTCGTTGAGGTAGCGCAGCTCGTCGTCCAGGAAGACCGGCGGTCCGGCGGACGGCACCACCCAGGTGGCCCCGACCTGTTCGATATAGGAGCGGGCCCGGTCCATACCGCGCTGGCGCTTCTGCTTGCCGAAGTTGGCCTTGGTCTTGGCGGGGATGTCGTAGACCATCGGGTACCAGATCGCCCCGGAGTACTGCAGCAGGTGGATGTCGACGTGCCCGAAGGCGTCGTGCAGCACATCCATATCGACGGGTCGCGCGTCATTCATGTTGAAGCACACGGTTTCACCGTCGGAGACGACGATGCCGGAGTCGCCGATGGGTCCGTCGGCGGGTGCGCGCAGCGCGATGATCATGATGTCGAGCTGGTTGCCGCCGGCGCCGGTGATGGTGTGCTTGACCGAGTCCTCGGTTTCGAAGAACTTGGTGAAGCCCAGCTGCTCGAGTTCGCGGCGCAGGTCCGGCACCGGATAGTCGGGGAGCAGCACCGTCGCGTCTTTATTGATCTTGTCGGCGAGGTGTTTCGCGTCGAAGTGATCACGGTGCAGATGCGAGACGTAGAGGAAATCGCAGTTGCCGAGTGTGTCCCAATCCAGCTGGGTGTTATCGGGGAAGGGAACCCATGATGCGAAATATGCCGGGTTCACCCACGGATCGCACAGGATCGTCCCCGCTGCGGTGGAGATGTGGAACCCGGCGTGTCCGACGCTGGTGATCTGCACGAGCTTCTTCCTCCTCGACCGTTACCAGCCACCCAGACTACTGGCTACCCGGAAACGTCGCCTATGCAGTAACCCTCGTCGCCGGACTTCAGGGTGTATGTCTGTTTTTTCGAGATTCCGGCGGTGGTGACCACCGGCACGGTGACGGTGATGTAGGACTCGCGCGGCCATTCGGAATTGATCGATTCATCCACAAAGGACTTCACCGCACCGGATTTGCCGGGATTCACCGCGAGCGGCGGCGTGCCCGGCGCGCCGGTCCCATCCGGATCCCAACCCGGCTGCAGCGTGCAGACCAGCGGATACGCACTCTCGCGATCGGCCGGATCGACGGGATCGCCGATGGCCCGGGACAGATATCGCCGCACGGTATGCCGGGCATCGGCATCGTTGAACGCCTCGCCGCCGGTGGGCACCACTCGCGGACAGGCATATCCGCTCGCCGCGTCCCGATCCGTCACGACGACGGTGATCGCACCGCTCTTCCACACCGTATTCGTCCCGCTGTGCACACCGGGCCGCGCGAGCGCGTCCAGAATCGGCTGCGGTTCGGCGTACCTGGCCCGCATATTGCGCGGAGCCATGCTCCAGCACCGGGTTTCGAGTGCGGCTTCACCGTGTTCGCGCAGGTCGGCGGCCCAGGCGTCGACTGCGATCTGGGCCGGCGTGCCGCTTCTCGGCGCGGGCGCACTGCTGGTGACGCTGCTGGAGGAGACCACGCGGTCGCCCGCATCATCCTCGTCACCGGGTATGCCGACCACCGAATCGCATCCCGTGAGCGTGAGACAGGCGGCGGCGACGCCGACCGTGAGTGCGCGCAGTCCGCGGGGAGTCACGAGCTCAGGCGATGCGTTCTCCACTGGTGCGAACCTCTTTCGTCACTGCACGCGGCCCTCGCGCTCTCGGCCGCCGAATACTGTTGCCTGGATCACTGGTCGCCGCGCGGGCAGCGACTACGCTAGCGCAACTGTGGAACCCGTCTACTTCCCGATCATCGGGCTGGCTCGTACCGTCTTCGCGGCACAGGGCCTGAAGTTCACTGTCACTGGCGACGAAAACATCCCGGCGAAGGGTGGCGCTGTCATCGCCATCAATCACACGGGTTACATGGACTTCACGTATGCGGGCCTGCCTGCGCGTACGACGAAGCGCTATGTGCGTTTTATGGCGAAGAAGGAGGTTTTCGACAATTCGATCAGCGGGCCGATCATGCGGGCGCTCAAGCATATTCCGGTAGATCGCGCCGCGGGGGCGGACTCGTATCACGAGGCTGTGAATCGACTGCGTGGCGGCGAACTGGTCGGTGTGTATCCCGAGGCGACCATCAGCCGCAGTTTCGAATTGAAGGAATTCAAGTCCGGTGCGGCGCGCATGGCCATCGAGGCGAACGTGCCGATCATCCCCATGGTGATCTGGGGCGCGCAGCGCGTCTGGACCAAGGGCTATCCCAAGCGCCTGGGCCGCACCAACACCCCCATCTCCATCGAGGTGGGCGCGCCGATTCAGCCGTACGAACCGGCCGCCGAGCTGACCGAGCAACTGCACAAGACCATGGAAGCCATGCTCCTGAACGTGCAGCAGGATTACGTACATGAGCCGGGCGCGTACTGGGTGCCCGCCCGGCTGGGCGGCGGCGCACCGACTTTGGAAGAAGCGAACGAACTCGATCGCGCCGAGGCAGAGGAAAAGGCCGCCAAACGCGCGCGGAACCGCCCTTCCCAGACTGATTGACCTCCGTCGCCTCGGCGCGCCTCTGGCGGGTATCCACATAGAACTGTTGGCGCACAATGTGTGTGGATCCCGGCCGAGATGCGCGCCGGTGCTGGCCTCCGTCGCAACGTCAGCTGGGATCGGACCCCCGGATCGCCGAAAGCCACACCGCGGTAGCCGCCCCCACCAGGGTCGCCGCGGTGAAAGCCATCGGCCCACCTCCTGCCACATACACCCATAGCAAGCCCACGAATGGCCCGACCACCGCCGACTGCGCATCCAACAGCAATCGCCGCCCATACCGCGCGACCCGCACCGCGGTCAGTGCCGCCCCGTCATCCGGCCGAGCCGGATTGTCGATCAACCGCCCCACCGGCTCCGCACTCCGCAATCGCCCCGACGGATAAGCCCGCACCCCATCCACTGTGATTGTGCGCCCGGCCAATTCGGCATTCCCCTGCGTAAGCGTCACCAGCGTCGGATCGAAATACACCGGCAGCCACCGCGTCCGCCCACCCGTGGTGAACTCCAACCACGACCGACTCACCAGCCGATGCTGCTGCCGCACCCGCCGCACGCCCACATCCCGGCAGCCCGCCCGCCGCGGCAGCCCCACCGGCAAATACCCGAACGCGCTCGCGAACTGAAAAGCGCTGTACCCCAAAATAATCAACGCCACCGTACCGAGCATGGCAACCTGCTCCGAACCGCCGAACGGCGCCCAAGCGAGGCAAATCGCGAGAGCGCCGATCGTCACAACGGCCGGATAGGTCAATGGATGACCTGTCCGGAAAGTCACTTGAGGAAGCCGATTTTCGTGTAGTCGGGGGAGGCCATACCGAACGCGCCCCAGTTGGCCAGGTTGACGCGGGTCGCATGGGTGCCCGCAGCCTGGTTGAGCGGGAGGGAATGCACCTCGGCCCAGATCATCTGATCGGCCTTGTTGGCCATCTCCCGCGCCTTCGCCGGATCCAATTCCTGGAGGATCTGGTCGATGAGGGTATTGAGTTCGGGCGAGCCGATACGGGACTTGTTGCCCTGCCAGTTGGCCGGATCGTAGTAGTAGATCTGACGCAGCGCGCCCAGTGGGAGCGTGCCACCCACCAGGCTGTACTGGGCGAGATCGAAGTTACCCGGATCGATCACATTCGTGAACAGGCCGTTGCCCGGCACGGTCTGGATGGTGAGCTTCACGCCGATCTTGGCCAGGTTGTTCTGGATGATCTTGGCGGTGTCCACCCAGGCGTCCTGCTGGTACATGACATCGCGGATCTCCAGCTTGCGGCCGTCCTTCTCCCGGGTATCACCCTTCAGCACCCAGCCGAGGGCGTCGAGATCCTTGGCGGCAGCGTCCAGATTGAAGGCCACGACCTCCGAATTATCCTGGTAGCCAGTCTGTCCCGCCATGTAGATGTGATTGTCGAGCTTCTTCGGGTCGTCGACGTAGCCATGCTGGAAGTTCTCCACAATGGTCTGCCGGTCGACCGCCTTGGCGATGGCCTGGCGCAGCTTCACATCCTCGAGGATGGAGCCGGGCGCCCCATTGAAGGCGACCAGCGAGAAGGTGGCTTCGGGTGCTCGCCGGACCTCCACGTTCGGTGTATTACGCGCGCCTACAACCATTTCCAGACCGGATACCGTGGCCTCGTCGAGCTCATTGTTCTGAATGGCGGGTAGCACCGCGGTGTGGTCGAGCACACTGAAGGTGATGTTGTCCAAAACCGGTTTGTCGCCCCACCAACTGGGGTTGCGGCTGAGGGTGATTCGGTTCTGGGTGCGATCCAGATTGCTGATCATGAAGGGTCCCGCGCTGACGGGCAGGCTGTTACGCGCCCAGTCGTTGAAGGCTTGCGGGGATTCGGTATCGGCCTTGGGGTACAGCACGCCGAAGAGTCCCTGCCACTCGCCGTAAGGTTTGCTGAATGTGACGACGGCCTGCCGGTCGTCGGCGCCCCGTTCAACCTTGCCGACCTGGTCGTAGCCTTGAGTACCGGCGACCTGATAGTTGTTGTCGGTGGCGTTCAGCGCCTTCCACTGCGACTGCATGTCCTCCCAGGTGATGGGAGTGCCATCGGTCCAGACCGCTTTGGGGTTGATCGTGTAGGTGATCGTCTGCGGGTTGGTGGAGGTCATCTGGATGTCGGTGAAGTAATTGTGATCGACGGTCAAGACACCGGCGGCGTCGCTGACGAACGCCTGCGGCAGTGTCGGAGCGATGACATCGGTGGTGTCGGTGGTATTGCCGTCGACGTGCAGCCCGTTGAACGACTCCGGGAAGGCGGACAGTGCCAGTCGTAGATTGCCGCCCTCCGCCAGGTCCGCTACCGGATGCGGGTTGACGGCATTGGTGCTGCCGATCTCGGCTTTGCCGCTGCCGCCGCTGTCATTGGCGCTGCAACCGGTCACCACCAGACCCAATGCGACCATGGGAATCGCGAATCGTATGACTGTCGAACGTATCCGCATGGATCGCTCCTTCCGCCGGGGGACGGCTCGTCGGTACTTGTAGGGCTGCCGAAAGTTACTTCAAGAACCCGATCGTGGTGTAGTCGTAGGAAGCCAATCCGGGGGCACCATAATTGGCCAGGTCGGATCGGACGCCGAAGTTACCTTCGTTCTGAACGAGCGGCAGCGAATGACCTTCCTCGAAGACCTTGCGATCCACTTGGTTGGCGAGTTCGATGGCCTTCTCCGGATCCAGTTCCGATAGCGTCTTGTCGATCAGCTCATTGAGTTCGGGTGAGCCGATGCGTCCGAAATTGGCCTGGAGATTGTCCGGGTGATACCCGTAGATCTGCGGTATTCCGTTGAACGGGAACGCATCACCCTGAAATACGAATTGACATACATCGAAATCACCGGGCTGGATGACATCGGTGAAATAGCGGCTGCCGGGTCGGGTGTCGATGGTGAGTTCGACCCCGACCTTACCCAGATCCTGCTGAATGAGCTTGGCGATCTGGACCCAGGTGTCGTCGTTGTACATGACGTCCCGAATCACCAGGCGCTTACCGTCTTTGACTCGACCGTCGCCGTCGCGTACCCAGCCGAGCGCGTCGAGTTCCGCTGCGGCGGCCCCGGGATCGAAGCCGAGGCTGTTGTCCTGATACCCGTGCTGGCCGCGCAGGAAGATGTGGTTGTTCAGCGGGGCGGGTTTGGTGGTCAGGCCGTTCTGCATGGTGTCGGCGATCCGTTGCCGATCGATGGCCTTCGAAATGGCCACGCGCAGTTGCTGATCGGCGAGGATGGAGCCGGGGGCGCCGTTGAATGTGAAGTGGCGCCAGCGGTTCAGCGGTGCCTGTCGAATAGTGAGGCCGGGGACGGCGCGCACATTCTGCAGATCGTTGATGGTGCGCAGCAGGGCCGCGTCGATCTCCTTGTTCTGCAAGGCCTGTGTCCAGGCATTGCTGTCCAGCACCCGGTAGACGATGGTGTCGAGTTTGGGGGCGCTACCCCACCATTTCGGGTTGTGGGCCAATGTGATCAGGCCGGAGGTGCGGTCGGCGGAGCGCACCACGAACGGCCCGCCGGTGAGTCCGATCGCGTCGATCTCGGACCTGTTGAATGACTCCGGGTCGGCCGTCACCTGTTTGGGATACAGCATGGAGTTGCCCGCGAACTGGCCGCGCCAGTCGGCATAGGGCTTCTCGAAGGTGATGATCGCCTGCCGGTCGTCCGTCCCGCGCTCTACCTTGGCGACCCGGTCGAAGCCATTGGATATGGCTATCAGATAGCGAGTGTCCTTGCCACTCAGCGCGTGTGCCTGCGCTGCGATGTCCTGCCAGGTGATCGGAGAGCCGTCCGACCACACCGCCTCAGGGTTGATGGTGTAGCTGACGACCTGCGGATTCGTGCTGGTCATCCGCACGTCGGTGAAGTAGTCGTGGTCGACCGTGAGGTTGCCGGAGGGGTCGGTCAGGAATGAGCGGGGCATGAGTGGTTTGACCAACTCCGCGATTTCGCCCTCATTGCCATCGATCTGGAGGGTGTTCCAGTTGGCGGGGAACGAGGTCATGGCGAGCCGGAGATCGCCGCCGTCCCGGATGTCCTCGCGCACATGTGGATTGATATCGGCCGTGATACCGAGTTCGCCAGTGCCCGTGGCGGTGGTATCACCGCCACCGCAGGCCACCAGCGCCAATCCGGCAGCCAAAACGACTGCGGCGCAACCTCGTCCGCTACGCATCCGACACCCTCCTACCGGGTCGCTACCGGAACGGGCACCGCGTCGATCAGGGCGCGGGTGTATTCATGCTCCGGAGCAGAGAAAACGCGTTCCGCCGGACCGTATTCGACTATCTGTCCTCGATACATGACCGCGATGTCGTGCGCTAGATTTCGCACCACGGACAGGTCATGTGAGACGAACAGATATGACAGACCACGCTCTGTTTGCAGGTCACGCAGCAGATTGAGCACACCCGCTTGGATCGAGACATCCAGTGACGAGACGGGTTCGTCGAGAACGAGCAGCTCGGGATCCAGCGCCAACGCCCGAGCCACATTGATGCGCTGCTTCTGGCCGCCGGAGAAGTCCGCCGGATACCGATCGGCATGTTCGGGGCGCAGTCCGACCTGCTCCAGCAGCTCCGGCACCCGCCTGTTGATCTCATCGCGCGAGCGACCGTTGATGCGCAGCGGTTCGGCGATGGCGTCGGAGATGGGTAGGCGCGGATCGAGTGAGGACGACGGATCCTGGAAGACGATCTGCATCTTGCGGCGGATCTCGCGACGCTGCGGCTTGGTCAGCGTGGTGACATCGTGGCCGAGGATCTCGATACTGCCGCCCTCCGGCTTCAGCAGATCCATGATCTGCGTGAGTGTGGTCGACTTGCCGGACCCCGATTCGCCCACCAGCGCAAGGGTTCTGCCCGCACGCACCTCGAAACTGATGCCGTCCACAGCCTTCACCTCACCGGTGGTGCGGCGGAACACCACACCCTTGGTGATCGGGAAGGTCTTGCGCAGCTCGGTCACCTTCAGCACCACCTGGGCGGTATCGATCTCGGCGACCTCCTCCGGTGTCTCGATCTCCTTGCGGTAGGCCGTGAACAGCTCCTGGGTGCCGATCTCCGCGGTGCGAATGCAGGCCGCGCGGTGCCCCGGACTCGTGTCTTCCAGCGGTGGTTCGGCGGCCATACAGTCATCGATGGCGATTGGGCAGCGTGGCGCGAAGGAGCAGCCGGGCGGCAGATTGTGCATGGCGGGTGGTGAGCCGACGATCGGGATGAGTGCGGCGCGCGCCGGACCGTCCATGCGTGGGATGGAGCCGAGCAAGCCCACCGTATACGGCATCCGCGGGGTCCTGAAAAGCTCT
Source organism: Nocardia sp. NBC_01503 (assembly GCF_036327755.1). Taxonomy (NCBI): domain Bacteria; kingdom Bacillati; phylum Actinomycetota; class Actinomycetes; order Mycobacteriales; family Nocardiaceae; genus Nocardia; species Nocardia sp. NBC_01503. The sequence continues at coordinate 2,414,530 of NZ_CP109596.1, read as the reverse complement.
GCTGCCGGTGCGGTTTCGACGATTCGCCCCGCGTACATGACGGCCACGCGATCGGCGAGGGTGGCGGCGATACCCATATCGTGGGTGATGAAGATGACCCCCGCGCCGGTGATATCGCGCGCCTTGCGCAGCAGGTTCAGAATCTGCGCCTGCACGGTCACATCGAGGGCCGTGGTCGGCTCATCGCAGATGATGAGTTCGGGATCGTTCGCAATGGCCATCGCGATTACCACGCGCTGACGCATGCCACCGGAGAACTCGTGCGGAAAAGCCTTGGCACGCACCTCGGGATCGGGGATGCCCACCAAATCAAGCAAGTCGATCGCCTTTGTGGCGGCTTCGTGCTTGCTCATTTTGCGGTGTGCCAGCAGCGCTTCCGCGATCTGATCGCCGATCCGATAGACCGGGGTGAGCGCGGACAGCGGGTCCTGGAAGACCATGGACACGCTACTGCCGCGCAGTGTGGACATCTGCTTGTCATCCAAGCCCAGCAGCTCCCGGCCGCGCAGTCGAATCGACCCCTGCACGCGCGCCTGTTCCGGGAGCAGACCCATGATTGCCATCGAAGACACCGATTTGCCGGAGCCGGACTCGCCCACGATCGCCAGCACTTCACCGTCGTTGACAGCGAAGTTGACTCCGCGCACCGCATCAACGCGGCCTTCCTCACCAGGGAAGGACACCCGCAGGTCGCCGATCTCCAGCAGCGGCGCGGTGGTGCGCCGCTTCTCGGCCGCTGTGTCTTCGCTCATTTCTCAGCCTTCTTCCGCGACTGCTTGGCCCGCGCTTTCTTCGCGCTCGGGTCGAAGGCGTCGCGCAGTCCGTCGCCCATGAGGTTGGCGCACAACACGATGGTGATCAGAAAGCCGCCGGCGAACATGAACGTCCACGGGTACGTCAGCGCGGACTTGCTGTAGGTGCCGATAAGCGAGCCCAGTGACACATCAGGCGGCTGCACGCCGAATCCCAAGAAGCTCAAACCGGTTTCGGCCATGACCGCGCCGCCGACCGCGAGGGTGGTGTCGATGATCAGGATGGACGCGATATTCGGTACCACGTGCGTGGTGATGACCGTCCAGGTCGATGCGCCCATATACCTTGCGGCGCGCACGAATTCACGTTCACGCAGGCTCATGGAGAGGCCGCGGATGATGCGGGCGCTGATCATCCAGCCGAATCCGGCGATCAGGAAGGTCAGCAGGAAGACCGAGCCATTGCCCTTGGTCTTTGGAGCGAACAGCGCGATCATGATGAAGCTCGGGACCACCAGCAGCAGGTCGACCAGCCACATGATGGCCCTATCGGTCCAGCCGCCGAGTAGACCCGCCACCGATCCGGCGACGGTGGCGATGACGGCCCCGATGATCGCCGCGCCGAAGCCGATGACCAGTGATTTCTGCAAACCTCGCAGCGTCTGCGCGAGAACGTCCTCACCGAGCGAGGTGGTGCCGAACCAGTGTTTCGGGCCGGGTGGCTGCAACTTCGAGGTCGGGTCGATATCGGTGTAGCTGTACTGGATGAAATGTGGCAGCGCGAAGGCCACCACGAACAGGAGTATCAGCACGATTGCGGCGGTGACCGCGATCTTGTTGCGCAGGAAGCGCCGCCACACCAGTTTGCGTCGCCCCGTCGCCTGCGGCGCACCCTGGACGATGATCTCCACATCTGTCATCCGACACGCACCCGGGGGTCGAGGAACGCGTACACGACGTCCGAGAGCAGGCCTGAGAGCAGCACCACCAGACCCGCGAACACGGTCACCGTCAGCACGATATTTATGTCCTGCGCGTTGATCGCGTCCACCAGCCACTCACCCACGCCATGCCAGCCGAAGATCTTCTCGGTGAAGGTCGCGCCGGTGATGAGACCGCCGAAGCTGTAGGCGAACAGCGTCGCCATGGGTATCAGCGCGGTGCGCAGTCCGTGTTTGTAGAGGGCGCGGCTACGGGTGAGGCCCTTGGCGCGCGCGGTGCGAATGAAATCGCTGCCCAGCACATCGAGCATCGCATTGCGTTGGTAGCGGCTGTATCCGGCCATGGCTCCGAGTGCGAGGCCCAGGGTGGGGATCACCAGGTGCTGTGCGCGGTCCACGATCTGATTCCACAGGCCGTGCACCTGCGTCGCCGAGGTTTCACCTGTGTAGAGGAAGATTTGCTTCCCGGTGGACAGGTTGATCTCCAGCGCACCGTATTTCAACAGGGTCGCGAGCAGGAATACCGGTGTGGACAGCAGTAGCAGCGAGATGACGGTGCTCAGATAGTCACTGAATTTGTACTGGCGGATGGCATTCGCCGCACCGATGAGCACACCCAGCACCGTGCCGACCAGCGAACCGATGATCAACAGTCGCAGGCTCACCCCGATCCGGCGCGGCAGCTCCTGACTGACCGGCTGTCCAGCGAGCGTCTTGCCGAAGTCGCCGTGTACGACGTCCCCCGCCCACGCCAGATACCGCTGCGGGATCGGATCATCCAGGTGCAGCTCGGCACGTTTGGCATCGATGACCGATTGCGGCGGTCTCGGATTGCGCTGTTCCAGGTAGTCCAGTGGCGTGAACGTGAGGGACGCCACGGTGAATACCAGGAACGACGCCAGCACGAGCAGCACGACATAGTTCAGCGCGCGTCGCAGGAGAAAGCCGGCCATCAGTCCCTCTCGGGTCGAGTTCTAAGCCCAGATCATAGGGACACCTGTGGATAACCGTGCGTTACGGACAGCAGTGGCGGGTAACGAGCCTGCAGCCAATGGCGGGCAATTCGCGCAGCGTTCGCATTTCGGGCCCGGATTTCAGGCAGGATGGACTAGGTGACTCTCTTCCACCTGCCCAAACCCAAGATGGTCGCGACCGATGTCGACGGAACCCTCATCGACAACGGTGAGCAGGTGAGCGCGCGCACGAAAGCCGCGATCGACGCCCTCATCGCGGACGGTGTGCCGTTCGTGCTCGCCACCGGTCGGCCCCCGCGTTGGATCGATCCGGTCGTCGACGGACTCGGGTACGCACCGCTGTGCGTATGCGGGAACGGCGCGGTCATCTACGACAGTGCCTCGGATCGGATTCTGTCCACGCGCACGCTCGATGTGGAGACTCTCGCCTGGGCCGCGGATCTGGCCGAAACCCTGCTGCCCGGTTGTGGACTCGCGGCCGAGCGGGTCGGGGCGACCGCGCACGATGCGGCGACCCCGCAATTCGTGAGCTCCCCCGAGTACGAGCACGCCTGGCTGAATCCGGATGACACCGAGGTCTCACGCGCCGAGGTGATCGCCGCGCCCGCCATCAAGATGCTGATCCGGTTGCCCAGCGCCACCAGTGGTGCGATGCGCGCGATTCTGGAACCGCATCTGACGGGCCGCGCCGATCTCACCTATTCGACGGACAACGGGCTGATCGAGCTATCCGCCCCCGGCGTGACCAAAGCGACCGGTCTGGCCAGCGTTGCCCAGCGCCTCGGCGTCCAGCACACCGCCCTGATTGCCTTCGGCGACATGCCGAATGACGTCCCCATGCTCAAAATGGCGGGCCACGGCGTAGCCATGGGCAACGCCCACCCCGAGGCGATTGCCGCCGCCGACGAGGTCGCCGCCGCCAACCACGAGGACGGCGTGGCGCAAGTCCTCGAGCGCTGGTGGGTCTAACCGCCGCGGTCGAACACGGGTGCCCCCATGGCCTCGATGAGCATGCGCCCCGCGTCGCCCCGGCATGCGCCCCTGTCGTCGCGGCTTGCGCCCCTCGTCATCCCGGCATGTTTTTGGCCGGGATCCACATCCATCAGTGGATTCCCGGCCAATTCGTCGAGCGCTGAAACCTAGGGCCCCGCAGCGGGTTCCGGAACCGCCGCCGGAATCGGCTGCGCCTGCTGGGCATCGCCGAGCACGGCCGGAATCGGCGCGGGCCCCTGATTCTGCCCTCCGCCGAGGTTCTGCAATACCGTCGTCACGATCCCGGTCAGCTGGCTGAAGATCAGTGACCCGTTCTGAAAATCGGTCCGCACCCCGTCCTGGACCGGGTACTCCCCACTGGTCGGCAGTCCGAGCATCCCGGTGCCCGCCCCCAATTGCAGGAAGCGCTCGAGAATCTTCCCGACCACCGGGAACACCTGCCCGTCCGGCCCGGAGTACAGGTACCCGTTCACGAACTGCGCGTACTGCCCGCCGTTCCCGGTCGGCTGCGGCTCCGAAGTCGCCTGTCCCATCGGACCATTCGGCCCGCCGGAGGCCTGGTAGTACTTGGCCACCGGGCTGGTGTCGAGCATGCCGAGCAGCTTGGTGGTCAGATCCGCGAGCGTCGCCAGATCCGCCTCGCTGTTCGGATTGCTTTGCGGCTGTTGATTATTCGCATTGCGCTGCGGACGAGTCTGCGTCGGCCGCTGCGGTTGCACCGTGCTCGGTGTAATCGGTTTACCCGCCACACTTTCGGCGATGGAACGGATCCGGTCCATCAGGTCGTACGCCAGATCGCCTGGGCACGTGGTGTTTCCGACATCCCGGTGCGCGAAGATGTTCGGCAGCTGCACGGCCTGTCCCAGGGCGTAGCGCGTGTAGTCGCTGCCCTCGGAGTACATGGTGGTCTTGCCCTCGGGATCGATTCCGGCCACCTTGGAACGCCAGCCGATGAAGTTGCCCATCGCCTGAATGGCTTCCTCGGTCGGCGGCTCCTCCTCGTGATTGCCCATGAAGGCGACGCCGGCGGTGTTGATATTGAATCCGCCCGCGTGCGCGCCCTCGACGGGGCGATCCAAGCCGCCGAAGCGGCCTTCGAAGATCTGCCCGTACTTGTCGACGAGCGCGTTGTAGCCGATATCGCACCAGCCCAAAGTCTTCGCGTGATAGGTGTAGATGGCGCGCACGATGCCCGCGGATTCGGCCGGGGTGTAGTCATTGCGCCCCGCGGTGTGGTGCACGGTAATGCCATTCACGCCGTCGTCGTAGGTGGGTTCCTCGCAGCGCAGGGATTCGTCCGCGCCCCACTGCGCGCGGCTGATCACCTTGGGGCCACCACCGGGCAGCGGCGCGGCGACGCGATTGAGGTTCTCGTCGAGCGCGCCGCGGCCCGGATCGATGAGGATCGCGGCGAGTTTCTCCAGGTTGATCTGCGCCGGGTCACCGGAGTGATCGGTGAACGGGGCCGCTTCGGGACGCCCGGGAACGGCCTGGGTATCCGGATTCGCGGGCGCGAGCGGCGCGGCGGCATCGGGATTCGCGGCGGGGGCGGGTGCGGGCGCATCGGAGTTCACGGGTGCGACCGGTGCCTGCGCGTCCGGATTCCCGGGTGCGTCGGGCGCGGGCGGCACGGCCTGGGCGTCCGCGGGCGCGTTCACCGGCCGCACGGCGTTCTTGCGCGTCACCAGGATCTGCACGGCTTTGGTTACGCCGACATAGATCGGTTCGGTGCCGCTGCGTCCGGGCTTCTTGCTGGGCGTATCAACCGCTTCGGTGGGATACCAGGGCCCCCAACCGCCGTCGGCGCGTTTGGCGCGAATGAGTGCGGTGGTGCCGATCAGCTCCGGCGCGGTGAGCGCGACCATGCTGAAGGGGGTGTCTCGACTGAGCTCTTTGACCTGCGCGCCGACCTTGTCGACCAGCTCGTCCGGGACGGCATTGGGGGTCAGGGCGGGAGTGGTGGGATCACCGATGATCTTCGGGACGTTCTCGTATTGCGTTGCAGCGGAGGGATTTCCGGCCCCGGGTTGATTCGGCCCGGGTGCGGCGATGAAGCCCGGCGAGCCGCCGGGCTTACCTAGTCGCGGTAACGGAATCTCGCTTGGCAGCCCGAACCCCGGCACCAACCCGGGCGGGACCTTGATCGAGGCGGGCAGTGGCAACATGCGCAGATCCGACAGGTGTAGATCGGGCAGATTCAGCCCGGTGAGTTCGTGCAGCGGCAGCACCAGATCGGGGGCGGTGGCGAGCGCCACCTCGGCCATTTCCGCTGGTATTGCTGCCAATTTGCTTTCGTCGGTGGGCCGGATGTCGGGGGAGTCACTCAGCGCCAGGATGCCGAGGGGCGCGGTGATCGCCAGGGCGGTGACAACCGGGAGAACATATGAGTGTTTCGTTCTGCGGTACGGCACGAGCAGCTCCCATTCGACGTAAAACCGTTGCGGATCGCCGGGATGCCGAGGTTGCGTCTCGACGAACCAACGATCACACTAGTCCCAACTGTCACAATCCCTGAACGTGTGGTTGAGGATTAGCTTCGGTAACTCGAATGTAGCTTCGGCTATGAACAGAATGGGTATGACATGCCGAACGGGTACTTACGCCAACGCCGGAGACGGCTACGACTACTGGCCATATCGCTGGCCGCGGGCACCGTTGGCGGCACCACCGCCGGTGTGCTCTGGGCCTGGCCGGACAGCGAATACGACTTCGTCAGCAGCCCCGGTCACGGCCGCGGCCTCAGCCAGAACGGCGCGTTCGACCGCGCGGTCGGCGGCAATACCGCCGAGACGATCCTGGCCCACTACTACCCGGGCGCGGCGCTGGATACCGTCGCCGCCACACCGGTCCGTGTCCGGCTGATGGGCTTGGACGGCAAAACCCTCGACGTGGAGTCCGAGACCGGGCTCTATGTCGCCGGCCGCCGTGTGGTCCCGGGCCAGGCCGCCCACCTCACCCCGACCGCTACCGGCGCGGATGTCACCATCACCAGCGGCTGCGACGGCGAGGTGCTCTGGGAGGGTTCGACGGACGACCCGTACGCCTATCCGCTGGAGAACGGCGCGAATCGGCCTCTCGCCGAACAGCTCGAGCTCTGCGAGGGCTCGAATTATCGCGGTGTACTGGGCGTGGCATTGGACGGCAACGAATCCCGTGTCATCAATGAGGTGGATATCGAGGACTATCTCCGCGGTGTTGTCCCCGCTGAAATGGTCCCCAACTGGGCCGATGAAGGCGGCGCGGAAGCCCTTCGCGCGCAAGCGATCGCGGCCCGCTCCTACGTCCTGGCCGAACAGCGCTACCCCTATGCGCAGACCTGCGACACCACCGACTGCCAGGCGTATCCGGGCACCGATCGTGAGGATGCCCGCACCACCGCCGCCGTCGAGTCCACCGCCGGGCAGGTCCTGGTGTATGACAACCACATTCTGCGCGCGGAGTACTCCGCGGCCCCAGATGCCGGAACCCCCAGCATCGACAATCTCGAGGTCGGGCCCGCGCTGAGCGAATTCCAATCCGCCCCAACCCTTGTCGATCCGACGGCCCCGACCTACACCGACCCGTCTGCGACCGATCCGTCGTACACCGATCCGTCTGCGACCGATCCGACCTACACGGACCCGTCTGCGACCGATCCGTCGTACACGGATCCGACCTCGGCCGATCCGGCAGCCCCGAGGGGTTCGACCGCGCCCACGCCCCGGGATCTCGCCGAGGCGGTCACCCCGCCGCTGCTCAAGGCCCTCGAAATGCTCTCCAACGCACAGTATTCGGTCAATCCGAGGCCAGTACTGAACCCTGGAATCCCCGGCAATACGGCCGCCCCGAGTACCGCCTCCACCCCGACGCCGCCCACCACCACCGTTCCGCTGTTCTCCGGCCCGGCCTGAGGTCCGAGCCCGATCCGCAGGTGGAGTTCGAACCGCCCGCGCTACTCGCCGTCCGCCGTTGCGGCAGCGGCCAATTCCGCCGCGACGGGATCCGCCCCCAGCGGCACCAGCCAGCCCAATCCGGCACCCGGCTCGAATTCCGCCATACGCGCGGCCAATTCGCCCTTCTGCTCCTCGGTGAGCGAATCCGCCTGCCCGCGCAGCCGCTCCACCGCCTCGCGGTACATCACCAGATACTTCCGCTGTGCGGCAAGCAATCCGGCATCCCCGGCGGGCCCATGCCCCGGGTACAGCGTCAACCCGGCGAGCTCCGTGCCGAGCCGCTCCAGCGCCGCCAGCCATTCGGTCGAATGCCCGTCCGTCATATAGGAGTGCACCCCGCCGAAGGCGAGATCCCCGATGAACGCGACCCGCTGCTCCCCACCACGTACGAGAATCCAACTGTCAGCATGACTCTCACCTGGACCGACCTCGTGTACGGTCACCCGCACGCCACCGATCTCCACGGCCGAACCGCTCTCGACGAGGGTCTCCGGTACGCGGTACCGATCCGGCCACTCCGCGCCGTAGGTCGGACCCCACTGCGCCCGCTTGGCATCGGCGCTGTCCGCGATCACCTTGGCCACGGCGGCGGTCGAGTACACCGGCGTCTCCTCGGAGACCACGTACGGCAGCCCGTTGAAGTGATCCGGATGCGGATGCGTCACGAACGCTCCCACCACCGGCTTGCCGAGTTGCGCGATCTTCTCCTTCAGGGCCCGCGCGTCCGAGACCAGCAGCGTGGAGTCGATCAGTACGACCGCCTCCGCCGTCTCCACCAGGTATCCGTTCACGAAAATCCCGTTCTCCCCGGCCGTGAATGTGTGCACCTGAAACTCCTGCGACATGGTCTTCTTCCCTTCTCCGTTGCGGTGAAGACGAAGTTAGAACCGCCATCTCCCCACCGCCAGAAGGCACTTCGAAGTACCCATACCCGCGGCCGCCCCGAGCTCTCGCGCCATAGACACCGCGGCCTTCCCCAACCCTTTTCGGCGTTTTCAGGTCAGGGAGATATCGCCGAGGGATACCGACAGGGTGCTCAGGAGGGCTCGGAGCTGGGTGCGGTCGGTGGGGGAGAGGGCTGCCAGGAGGCGCTGTTCGTTGGCCATGTGGAGGGGGAGGAGTTTGTCGACGAGGTCGAGGCCCTCCGGGGTGAGGGCTACTCGGATGGCTCGGCGGTCGACGGGGTCGGGGACGCGGGTGACCAAACCCTTTGCGGTGAGGCGGTCTATGCGGTTGGTGATGGCTCCGGAGGTGCGCATGGCCGCCTTGTTGAGGGCGCCGGCGGTGAGGCCGGTATCGCCGCCGGAGCGGCGGAGGGTGGCCAGGACGTCGAACTCCCAGAACTCGACGCCGTAGCCGCGGAAGAAGTCGGCCAGGTCGCGCTCCAGGAGCTGGGCGAGGCGGTTGATTCGGGCGACGATCTCCATGGGGGAAACGTCGACGTCAGGGCGTACTTCTCGCCAGGCTGCGGTGATCTGGTCGACTGCGTCGGGCACCGGGATCCTCTCAACGGAAATAATCTCAGCGTTAAGATACTTGACGCTGAGGTATCTCGATGGTTTTATTTCAACGTTGAGATTATCAATGAGGAGCTGACGATGACCATCACGACCCGCACCAGCGTCACCGGCTACGCCGGGACCCTCGCGCTCACCGGGCTCGCACCGCTGGTGTGGGGATCCACCTACGCGATCACCACCGAATTCCTGCCGCCGGACCGCCCGATGTTCACCGCGCTCATGCGCGCCCTGCCCGCCGGACTGCTGCTGCTCGCCATCACCCGCAAGCTCCCGCACGGCGAATGGGTATGGAAGGCAGGGGTTCTCGGCGCACTGAACATCGGCGCGTTCATGCCGCTGCTGTTCCTGGCGGCCTACCGGCTGCCCGGCGGCGTCGCCGCGGTCCTCGGCGCGGCCGCACCGCTGATCGCCCTCGGCTTCGCGGCCCTGGCCCTCAACGAGCGGCTCACCACTCGGAAAATCCTTGCGGCCGTTATCGGAATCGCCGGAGTCGGACTGGTGGTACTGCGCGCTTCGGCCGCCCTCGACACTCTCGGCGTGATCGCCGGACTCGGCGGCGCGGCATCGATGGCCGCGGGCACCGTCATGACCAAGCGCTGGGGACGCCCCGAAGGCGTCAAGCCACTCGCCATGACCGGCTGGCAGCTCACCGCGGGCGGGCTCATGCTGATTCCGATCGCCTTCTTCGTCGAAGGTATGCCGCCCGCCCTGGATGCCCGCAATATCGCCGGCTACCTGTACCTCGGACTCATCGGAACCGCGCTGGCATATGCCATTTGGTTCCGCGGCCTGGCTCGCGCCAATGCCACCTCGGTCGCCTTCCTCGGCCTGCTGAGCCCGCTCTCGGCCGCCGTCATCGGCTGGATCGCCCTCGGCCAGTCACTCGCGCCGCTGCAGGTGCTGGGTATGGCCATCGCCCTCGGCGGCACCCTGCTCGGCCAGACCGCCACCGCGCCCAAGCCCGCGATCGAGCCGGTGGCCAAGGACACCGCCCGCGTCGCCGCCTGATCCAGACACTCAACCAACTCATCGAAGGAGTTCAGAAGCCATGCGTATCACCGTTTTCGGAGCCACCGGCGGAGTCGGCAGCCGGGTCGTCACCGAGGCCCTGAGCCGGGGACATCAGGTCCGGGCGGTCTCCCGCGATCCCGGTAAGGTGCGCGGCCTGCCCGCGGAGGTCATGGTGCTGGCGGGTGATGCCACCGATGCCGAGCAGATTCGCTACGCTGTCGCGGGCAGTGATCTGGTGATCAGCGCCACCCGCCCCGGCAGCGGCAATGAGCACGAACTGTCCAAGGTCGCCGCCGCACTGCTGGAAGCCTTGGCGGACAGTGATATTCGCCTCCTGGTGGTTGGCGGGGCGGGCAGCCTCACCGTCCCCGGCACCGGCGCGATCCTCACCGATCAGCCCGGCTTCCCCGCCGAACTCATGCCGATCGCCAGCGCCTGCAACGACCAGCTCGCGGTCTTCGAGAACTCCGGTACCGCCGTCGACTGGGCCTACCTCAGCCCCTCGGCCGTGCTCGAGCCCGGCGAGCGCACCGGCTCATATCGACTCGGCGCACATGAACTCATCTCCGATGACCAAGGCGATTCGGCGATTTCGATGGAGGACCTCGCGGTGGTCCTCCTCGACGAGGCCGAACGACCCAAGCATCACCGCACGCGATTCACCGCCGGATACTGAACAACGAAAAGGCGCGGGCCCCGAAACATTCGGGGCCCGCGCCATTTTCGTATCGGAGGTGGATCAGAAGGGGCGGAACCCCGCACCCGCGCCGCCGTGCCGATCGATATCGGCCAGCACCATCGAGATGGTGGTGGACAGCTCCGGCTCGTGGATCAGATCGCCCGCACCCTTGCACGCCGGTAGTTCGATCGAGACCGGCCCGGCATCGAAATCGGTTCCGGCGACGACCATTCCGACCAGGCGATCACCCAGCAGCACCGGTGCGCCGGAGTCGCCGTGATTGGCGCAGACCTGACTGCGGAACCAGTTCGGCGTGGTCTCCCAGACCGGACCGCAGGTGTAGCCGGTGGTGCGACCGTTCTTGCAGGCGATGTCCCCGATCGCCGGCGGGGCGCCGACGCTGTTGATCACCGACTGCGCGACCTGCTTGGTCGGATTCACCCGGGCGGGATCGAAAACGATGACGGCCCAGTCATTTCCGGCACTCTTCTCGGAGATCACGCCGATGCCGCCGCTGCGGGTGTACTCGGCGGCGATGCGCGCGCCGACCTCACCGCAGTGTCCGGCGGTAATCCCGACCAGCTTGCCGTCCCGGTCGTAACCGATCGAGGTGAGGGTGCAGTCGGCGGTGCTGTTCGGATCGTCGAGCTGCTCGACATAGATGCCCGAGCCCCCGCCGAGCGTCACCGGCGGCGCGGCGTCGGCCGTCCCGGAGAACAGCACGGTGGTGCTCAGCGCGGTGACGGCAATGGCCGCCCAGGACAGCATGCGGGCGCGGCCCGTTACGAACATTGGTTCCTCATCCCCCGGAAAAGAATCGAGCGGCGCGACGAATACCGGTCTCCGCCAACGCGCGGGGCGATCGTGTCACGCGCCGGATCACTGAAGCAAGTCTGTTCCTGAACTAACCTTGACTTTGACGCTACGTCAACTTGCATGCTGAATTCATCGAGGTGAACAAGGGAGTGGACGTGCAGGGAACCGAATGGTCGATCCAGGATTTGGCCAAGGCCGCCGGGACCACCAGCCGCACCCTGCGGCACTACGGTGACCTCGGATTGCTGACGCCCAGCCGGATCGGATCCAACGGATATCGCTATTACGGCCAGCAATCCCTCATCCGGCTGCAACGGATCCTGCTGCTGCGTGAACTCGGGCTCGGCCTACCGGCCATTGCCGAGGTACTCGCGGGAGAAAAGGACACCGCCGCGGCCCTGCGCACCCATCTGGAATTGCTGAGACAGGAGCAGAGCCGGATCGAACGCCAAATCGCCTCGGTACACACCACATTGCGGAAAACGGAAGCGGGTGAGCCACTCATGGCCGACGAAGTGTTCGACGGATTCGACAACAGCGAATACAAGGACGAGGTGATCGAAAGGTGGGGCAGGGACGCCTGGGAGAGCGGAGATCGCTGGTGGCGGTCCATGACCGAGGACGAGCAGAAAGCCCATGTCCAGGCACATCTGGATATCGCCGCCGACTACGGGCGGGCGCATGCCGCCGGACTCGCGGTCGACAGCGATGAGGTGCGGGCCATCGTCCAGCGCCACTACGACTGGGTGACCATCGGCTGGCAGGGTAAGCGCCCGAATGCCGAGTACTTCACCAATCTCGGTGAAATGTACGTGGCGGACCCGCGATTCGCGGCCAACTACGACAGGTACGGTGCGGGCACCACCGAGTTCGTGCGCGACGCCATGCTGGCCTATGCCAGCGCGCGGCTCTGATTCGGATAAGCGGCAACCCCTTTCGGCCATAGCATCGGAAGGGGTTGCCGCCGTGCTGGTCACAGGAGCCGAATATGGCATCGCCGGTGTCGGTGCCGCGCGGTAAAGTTCGCGCCAATCACAGCCGGGGGAGGGCGCCATGAGGTATCCGTACGGTCAGCCGGAGTATCCGGGGCAGGGGCAGCCCGGGTATTCCCAACAGGGTTATCCCCAACCGGGTTTCGGATATCCACAGCCGAGCTATCCCGGTTACTCAGGTAGTTATCCGACCCCGCCCGTCAGCGGATCAACCGCTATCGGCGCGGCCGTTATCGCGCTCGTCGTCGGTGCGCTCGCCGGATTCGGCGGCCTGTTGAAGACCGCCTTCGGCAGCATCCTCGTATCGAGTAACTCGACGGATGGCTACTACAGCTCATCGCTCGCGGAATCGTCCAAAACCGCGATCATCGTGGGCGTCTTCCTCATGGTGCTGGGCGTGCTGTGGCTCGTCAGCGCGCTACTGCTGATCGCCCGCAAGACGGCCGGGCGTGTGCTGCTGATCTTTTCCACCACGATGGGCATGGTGGGCACCGCGGTTGGAATGGTCACCGATCCGGACCTTTCCGATCTGGTCGGATTCGCGATCGAAGGGCTGATCCTCGTTCTCGCCGCGGTGCCGCCAACGGGTCGATGGCTCGCGGCGGATAAGAACCCGCCGCCCGCCGTGCCCGGATATATGCCCTACCCCTACGCCTGAATCAGGCTGCGCACATGGACTGCATGACGCCGCGCAGGATCGGCATGCCGTAGGTGGTGGGTGCGAAGGCCAGGGTCTGCGCGATCCCCAGCGGGGTGGTGATGGTGGAGGCCACACCGGTGAAACCGGCGATGGTGCTGCCCACGGTGATGAGCAGGCTGGTGGTGTCCAGGGTGAGCGTGATCAGGTCGAAAGCGTTCTCCACCTTCACATCCGCGAGCGGGACCGTATTGAGCGCCTTGCCCTCGTAGATATCGAAGCCGAGGTTGGCCAGGAAGGTCAGCGGCCCGTAGTCCATGGCGTTCACCAGCGGACCGAGCTGTTCGATCCGGCGCATGGTGACCACGTCCGCGACCCGGTTGTCCCGCAGGAACCCTTGCAGCGCATCGGCATTGGCCTGCACCGCGGCGGGATCCACCGGAAGACCGGCGGTTTGGGTGAGGAAGGCACGCGACCGCTCGACCAGATCGGAGGTCGTGAGTTCGGCCAGCGGCGTGCACGTTCCATCGGCCTTGACCAGCTGATCGGCCAGATCGATCAGCGGCTGCGGTACCGCCACATGCTCGTCCGGCAGCTCCAGCCGCAACTTCTCGTAGGCATTGGGCGCGTTGCAGTTCCGGGTCAGCTCCGCCTGCACCGCACGGGCCAGGGACTTCACGCCATTGAACAGCGCGCCGACGATCGGCTTGAGAATGAAGCCCGCGGTCGGCACCAGGCTCGCGGCCAGCTGCGCCGGAATCTTCACGATGCGGGTGCCGAGGATGAACACCTCGACCACATCGGCGACGGTGATCTGGGACAGCGACACGGTCTTGTCGATACCGCCCGTACGAATCGCGTCCAGGCTGTTCACCAGGTACGACACGATCGGATCGTCCAGGAATTCGAGGCGGTCGCCCGTCCCGACCGGGCTGGTGGGCAGGCCGCGGCGGTGTACGTGCACCGCGGCGACGCTCTGCCGGAAGTCGTTCACCTGCTGATCGAAGGCGGCCAGCTGACCTGCCGGAACAGCGGTCCGAATGGCGCTGGCCGAATTGGTGACAATATCGTCGAAGCTTGCCGCGCCGTTGCCACAGAGACCGACCGATTCGGCCACCGGCATCGAGGCCAGCGTCTCGCTATCGGCTCGGGCCGGGGCAGCAGCCGGAATCAGGGCGGCCGTACTCAGTAGCGCCGAGAGGGTGAGTGCGCCCACGAGTGGGGCGAGACGGGGGAACCGCATGGTCATCAAGGTCTTCCGGTCGAGCGAGGGGGCACGGCCGCGTACTGGTGGCACGGCTACAAACTGGACGGACGTTCAGTCCGGTGCGTATGTAATACAGCTCTCATGAATCGCCTGTCACCGCTTTGGTGAATATTCGGCAAATACCTCGACAAGACATCCCACTCAGCGGGATGACGACCGGGCATACCCGTCGTATCCTCGCGCCCCGCGAACCCCGCATACCGGAGCCCACGCGCGGCAATACCTTCTTCCACTACGCTGGGCTCCCGTGACCGTCGCATCCCCCTTCGATCTCATCGTCGTCGGCTCCGGCTTCTTCGGGCTGACCATCGCCGAACGCACCGCCAACCTGCTGGGTAAGCGGGTGCTGGTGGTCGACCGCCGCTACCACCTGGGTGGTAACGCATATTCGGAGGCGGAGCCTGAGACCGGCATCGAAATCCACAAGTACGGTGCCCACCTTTTCCACACCTCGAACAAGCGGGTGTGGGACTACGTGAATCAGTTCACCGAGTTCACCAACTACCAGCACCGGGTCTTCGCGCTGCACAAGGGCCAGGCTTACCAATTCCCCATGGGTCTGGGCCTGATCTCCCAGTTCTACGGTCGCTACTTCAGCCCACAGGAAGCCCGCGCGCTGATCGCCGAGCAGGCCGCCGAAATCGACACCAAAGACGCCGCCAACCTCGAGGAGAAGGCGATCTCCCTGATCGGCCGCCCCCTCTACGAGGCGTTCATTCGCGATTACACCGCCAAGCAGTGGCAGACCGACCCCAAGAATCTGCCCGCCGGCAATATCACCCGACTGCCCGTCCGCTACACCTTCGACAACCGATACTTCAACGACGCGTACGAGGGTTTGCCCAAGGATGGTTACACCGCCTGGCTGACCAAGATGGCCGAGAGCGACCTCATCGAGGTCCGCGTGGACACCGACTGGTTCGACGTCCGCGACGATATCCGCGCGCAGAACCCGGACGCCCCGGTCGTCTACACCGGACCGCTGGACGCCTACTTCGACTATGCCGAAGGTGAACTCGGCTGGCGCACCATCGATTTCGAGACCGAGGTCTTGGAAACCGGTGACTTCCAAGGCACTTCGGTCATGAACTACAACGATGGCGACGTGTCCTACACCCGCATCATCGAGCCGCGCCACTTCCACCCCGAGCGGGACTACCCCACGGACAAGACGGTCATCATGCGCGAATACTCGCGCTTCGCCCAGACCGGCGATGAACCGTACTACCCCATCAACACCCCCGAGGACCGCGCCAAGGTGCTTGCCTACCGCGAGCGCGCCAAGGCCGAAACCGCCTCGGCCAAGGTGCTTTTCGGTGGCCGCCTGGGCACCTACCAGTACCTGGACATGCATATGGCCATCGGCGCCGCGCTCAGCATGTTCGACAATGTGCTGCGCCCGCACCTGGAGTCCGGTGCGCCGCTGGTAGATACCGCCGAATGACCGCACAAGCGACGCTGGAAGAGATGACCACCGAGACCCGCGCCAAGTCGCTGCTGCAGCGCATCATCCTGCCGCGGCCGGGTGAACCCCTCGATGTGCGCAAGCTGTACCTCGAGGAGTCCGACACCAATGCCAAGCGGGCGCACGCGCCCACGCGCACCTCGCTGTCCATCGGCGCGGAGTCCGAGGTGTCGTTCTGCACCTACTTCAATGCCGTCCCGGCCAGCTACTGGCGGCGCTGGAGCATCCTGCGGTCCGTGGTGTTGCGGTTGGAACTCTCCGGCCACGGTCGCGTGGACGTGTACCGCTCCAAGGCGGACGGTTCGCGAATCCATGTGCAGGGCAGTGAGTTCAGCACACCCGGCGGCGCGCACGACACCCTCGTCGAGTTCGAGGTGGATCTGGGCCCGTTCGAGGACGGTGGCTGGATCTGGTTCGACATCACCACCGACAGCGCGGTCGAGGTGCGCAGCGGTGGCTGGTACGCGCCGATCGAAGCGCCGGGTGAGGGCAGCATCGCCGTCGGCATGCCCACCTTCAACCGGCCCACCGATGCGGTGAAAACCATTGCAGCCCTTGGCAATGATCCGCTGGTGCTGGAGAAGATCAAGGCCGTCATCATTCCGGATCAGGGCAATCGCAAGGTTGTCGACGAGCCGGGATTCGCCGAAGCCGCACTGCCCCTTGGTGATCGGCTCGCCATCCATAACCAGCCGAACCTCGGCGGGTCCGGTGGCTACAGCCGCGTCATGTACGAGGCGCTCAAGACCACCGATGCCGAGTACATCGTCTATATGGACGATGACATCGAGATCGAGCCCGACAGCATTCTGCGCGCGCTGGCTTTCTCGCGATTCGCCAAGTCGCCCATCCTGACCGGCGGCCAGATGCTCAACCTGCAGGAGCGTTCACACCTGCACGTCATGGGCGAGATCGTGGACCGCTCCATCTTCATGTGGACCGCGCCCGCGAATGTGGACTACGACCACGACTTCTCGAAGAATCCGCTCAGCGACCGCGACAACTCGAAGCTGTTGCACCGTCGCATCGATGTGGACTTCAACGGCTGGTGGACCTGCGTCATCCCGCGCCAGGTGGCCGAGGAGATCGGGCAGCCGCTGCCGTTGTTCCTCAAGTGGGATGATGTCGAATACGGTTTGCGCGCAAGGGATCACGGCTATCCGACCGTCACCCTGCCGGGTGCCGCGGTATGGCACATGGCCTGGAGCGACAAGGACGACGCCATCGATTGGCAGGCGTACTTCCACCTGCGCAACCGTCTCGTGGTCGCCTCGCTGCATCTGCCGAACGACGGTCGTCCGATGGTGGTCAACACCATCAAGGCGACGCTGAAACACCTGCTGTGCCTTGAATATTCGACTGTCGCCATTCAGAACGAGGCCATCCGCGATTACCTCGCGGGCCCGGACAAGCTGTTCGAATTGCTGCCCTCCGCGCTCGGCAAGGTGCACGCCATGCGCAAGGAGTTCCCGGACGCGGTGGTCGTACCGTCCTCGACCGAACTGCCGATGGCCAGCCGCGCCGAGGTCGGCGCGGTCGGCGAACCGGGCAACCCGCTCGCCAAGGTCGTGCGGCTCGGCAGGGGCGTCGTGCACAACTTCCGCAAGGCCAACCCCGCGCATCACGAGACGCCGCAGTTGAACGTCCCGACCCTCGATGCCCGCTGGTTCCTGCTGTCGCAGGTGGACGGTGTCACCGTCACCACCGCCGACGGCCGCGGTGTGGTCTACCGCAAGCGCGATCCGCGTCAGGCCGCCGCGCTCTTCAAGGAGGCCATGCGCCTGCGCAAGGAACTGGCCGAGCGCTTCCCCGAAGTGCGCGAGCAGTATCGTGCGGCGCATTCGCATCTCACCAGTAAGTCCGCGTGGGAGAACACCTTCGGTATCGACTCAGGGAACGAGACCAAATGACAGCGAGCCAGGCCGCCGAGCCGGACCGCGGGTTGCACGTGGTTCCGGAGGCCCCGGCCCCGGCCGCGCCGCCCGAGGTCAAGGTCCTGAACCTGGTGCAGGGCACCATCGGACAGCGCCCGGCGGTCGTCAAGGCCGCGCGCGGAATGTCGCACTTCGGTGAGCATTCGCTCGGTTGGATCGGTATCGCGGCGGTCGGCGCGCTCGCCGACAAACCGCGCCGCCGCCAGTGGGCCGGGGTCGCGGTCGGCGCGTTCGGTGCGCACGCCGCCTCGGTGGTGATCAAGCGGATCGTTCGCCGTCCGCGCCCGAACGATCCATCGGTGCAGGTCAACGTGTCGACGCCGAGCAAGCTGAGCTTCCCGTCCTCGCACGCGACCTCGACCACGGCAGCGGCTGTGTTGCTCGGCAGGCTCACCGGGTTACCCTTGCCCGCGGTGCTCGTCCCGCCGATGCTGCTGTCCCGGGTCGTCCTCGGGGTGCATTACCCATCCGACGTGCTCGCCGGTTCCGCGCTGGGCGCCGCATCAGCCGCTGTTGTGCTTGCCGCCGAAAAGAGACTCGCGAAGTGACCGCGCAGGAAGAAAGAGCCCTTGTTGACATGAGCGAAGAGCCGACCAGCACCGAGCTGGACGAGGCAGTTGTCAAGGGCCCGCCCAAGACCCTGGCCGGGGGTCTGGTCAAGGCCATGCGCCCGCGGCAGTGGGTCAAGAACGTGCTGGTGCTCGCCGCGCCACTGGCCGCGGGTAAGACCGACGCCGGTGACCTGGTGCTCACCGACGCGGCCGTGCTCGGCCATGTCGCCATCGCGTTCGTGGTCTTCTGCATGGCGGCCTCGGGCATCTACCTGGTCAACGACGCACTGGACGTGGAGGCCGACC
This sequence comes from Nocardia sp. NBC_01503, assembly GCF_036327755.1. Lineage (NCBI taxonomy): Bacteria > Bacillati > Actinomycetota > Actinomycetes > Mycobacteriales > Nocardiaceae > Nocardia > Nocardia sp. NBC_01503. The sequence goes on along the minus strand of NZ_CP109596.1, from coordinate 2,395,760 downwards.
GGGCCCACCCGACCAAGCGCTACCGGCCCATCGCCGCCGGTGTGGTGCCGGTGAACCTGGCCTACGGGCTCTCGGCCGTGCTGCTGGTCGGCGCCATCGCGGGATCGTTCCTCGCGTCCTGGCATCTGGCGGTCGTGATGGCCGTGTACATCGGCATCCAGCTCGCCTACTGCTTCGGCCTCAAGCACCAGGCCGTCCTCGATATCTGCATCGTCTCCTCCGGCTTCCTGCTGCGCGCGATCGCCGGTGGTGCCGCCGCGGATATCAAGCTCTCCCAGTGGTTCCTGCTCATCATGGCCTTCGGTTCGCTGTTCATGGCGGCCGGAAAGCGCTACGCGGAGTTGAAGATCGCGCTCGACACCGGCGCCAAGATTCGCAAGTCGTTGCAGTACTACACCGCCACCTACCTGCGCTTCGTCTGGACCGTCTCGGCCACCGCGGTGGTCGTGTTCTACGGGCTGTGGGCGTTCGAACAGGGCCGGGTCAAGGACACCGATTGGTTCGCGATCTCCATGATCCCGTTCGTCATCGCGGTCCTGCGCTACGCGGTGGATGTCGACGGCGGCGAAGCCGGTGAACCTGAAGAGATCGCCCTGGGGGACCGGGTCCTCCAGTTCCTCGCAATCGCCTGGATCGGAGCGGTAGGTGTCGCTGTCTATCTCACCTGACGTGGTAGAGGGAGAAGAGCGAGAGGGAGGCGCGCCGACGGCACAATTGCCGCTCGGGCGCGGCCATCGGCGTGCGGATTCGTCCGGACGCCGTTTCTCGCGACTATCCCGCACTGTCTTCGTCGGTGGGATCGTGCTGACCGCGACCCTCTTCGCGGCCGGTGGCTGGCAGCGGCGCTGGATCGCCGACGACGGTCTGATCGTGCTGCGCACGGTGCGAAACCTGATGGCGGGCAACGGCCCGGTCTTCAATGCGGGTGAACGCGTCGAAACCAATACCAGTACCGCCTGGACCTACCTGGTCTGGTTCTTCAGCTGGCTGACCGAGCTGCGGCTGGAGTACGTGGTGCTCGGCATCGCGCTCACGCTGTCGGTGCTCGCGATCGTCTTCGCCATGCTCGGCTCGGCCCGGCTGTGGGGCGGCACCAAGGCCGCCTTCCTGGTTCCGGCGGGCGCGCTGGTCTATATCGCGGTGCCCCCGGCCCGCGACTACGCCACCTCCGGCCTGGAGTCCAGCCTGGTGATCGCCTGGCTGGCGGTGCTGTGGTGGTTGCTGATTCGCTGGAGCCAGGCCGAACGGGTCCGGCTGACAAGCTTTTTCGGCCTGGTGTTCTTCGCCGGGCTGGCGCCGCTCATCCGACCCGAGATGACCCTGGTCGGCGCGCTGGCACTGCTCATGATCTTCTGCGCGCCGCTGCCCGAGACCCGGCTGCGGCCGATCGTCTTCCGCGCGGTCATCGTCGCGGTGGCGGGTCTGGTGCCGGTCGCGTACCAGGTCTGGCGGATGGGCTATTACGGTCTGCCCTATCCGAATACGGCCGTGTCCAAGGATGCGGGCGGTGCGAAGTGGAAGCAGGGCTTCGTTTACCTGTGGAATTTCGTGGGCCCGTACTGGCTGCTGATCCCGCTGGTGCTGCTGGCCGTCGCCGCGGTCATCGCGTGGTGGACGACCCCCTCGTCATCCGGGCGTGTTTTCGGCCGGTATCTCACCTCCGCGAATCAGTCCGCCGAGGGCGATGAGCCCGCCGCGGCACCGGACAAGAGCTGGCGCAATCGGATTCACCGCGTCAGCGTGTGGCTGCACACGCCCGCCGCGGTGGTCGCGCTCATGGTCGGCAGTGGTCTGCTGCTGACCGTCTACGAGATCCGCGTCGGCGGCGACTTCATGCACGGCCGCATGCTGCTGCCGCAGCTGTTCTGCCTCATCCTGCCGGTGGCGGTGCTGCCGATCCGGGTGCCGCAGACGCTGTTCGGCGGTGCGGACGGGGTGCGCAAACGCGGTATGCGCGCCTCGGATTGGGCCTTCGCGGTGGTGCTGGCCGGTTTCCTCGGTACGGCGGGCTGGGCGCTGTTCGCGGCGAACACCACCGCCATCACCACCGGAACCAAGATCAGCTCCACCGGCATCGTGGACGAGCGGATCTACTACGTCCTCAATACCGGTCACGATCATCCGATCCGCGCCGAGGATTATCTGGACTATCCGCGCATGCGCGCCATGGTCCGAGATATCCGCGACACCCCCAATGGTGGACTGCTGTTGAATTCGCCGTCCTTCATGTTCTGGTACGTCGCACCGCCGCCGCAGCCCATCCCGGCCGAGGGCGCCGGACATACCGTGTTCTTCCTGAATCTCGGTATGACCAGCATGAACGTACCGCTGGATGTGCGCGTCATCGATCAGATGGGGCTGGCGTATCCGCTTGCGGCGCATACCGAACGGCTCACCGATGGTCGCATCGGACATGACAAGAACCTCTACCCGGACTGGGTCGTGGTGGACGCGGGCATGGTGGATCAGAAGCCGTGGCTGCCCTGGTTCATGGATGACAAGTGGGTGGCGCAGGCGCGAGTCGCGCTGAGCTGTCCGGCCACCCAGGACTTGCTGGCCTCCTCGCGGTCGCCGCTGACCTTCGACCGGTGGCGGCACAATTTGGTGCAGGCGCTGGGCTTCTCGAAGTACCGCATCGATCGGGTGCCGAAGTACGAGATCGAGCGGTGCGGATTGGTCGATCCGTTCCCGTCGTACCCGAAGTAGTCCGAGGCCCGGGTGGTACCCGGGCAAAATTCACACTGCGTATATTCACTGAGCCCCACGGCGGCGGCCCTTTAGCACAGGGCCGCCGCCGTTGTGTCCGTTTCGAGACGTCAAACCGATATCGCATCTCGGTTTGGTAACACCCGGTGGGTCTTTCCGCGATAGCATCCACGGGTACGCCCGTAGCGAACCATCTTCGTATGTGTCGCAACGGTTGTCGCAATACTGATGGAGGCCGCACAAGATGCGAGGCTTGACTGTGAGTGGGGCACAGGAGAATCCGGCAGGGGACGGAGAATCCGCAGGGCGCGTATGGACCAGGCGGTCCGCTCTGGGTCTGGCCGCGGCCGCTCTGCTACCGCTCGGGATATCGGTAGCGGGACCGGGGAGCACGCCCATCGCGCGCGCCGCGTTCGATCCGACCGGTATGGATTTCTGGGTCGATTCGAGTATGGGGCCCATCAAGTCCCGGGTGTTCCGGGCCGCCGATGGAAATACCAACCGGGTCGTCTATGCCCTGGACGGTATGCGCGCCCGCGACGATCTGAACGGCTGGGAGATCGAGACCAATGCCGCGCACACGCTGACCGCGGCCAATATCAATGTGGTCATGCCGGTCGGCGGTATGTCCTCCTTCTACGCCGACTGGACCTCGCCGAGCACCTTCCTCGGTATTCCGGCGGGCACCCTGTCCGGTACGGGATCCGGTGCGGCACAGGCGCTCGCGGGCGGGCCGGGTAAGACCTCCACCTACAAGTGGGAGACCTTCCTGTCCCAGAACCTGCCCGCCGCACTGCGAGATCGCCTGGGCTTCAGCTCGACTCGCAACGGTGTGGTCGGCCTCTCCATGAGCGGCAGCTCCGCGCTGGTGCTGGCCGCCTACTATCCGAGCCAATTCTGCTATGCCGCTTCGCTGTCCGGCGCGCTTAACCTGTCCATGTCCGGTATGCGCGATGCCGTGCGCGTCGCCATGCTCGACGCGGGCGGCTACAACGTCGACGCGCTGGCCAAGGCCAAGGACGCCAAATGGCAGCACCTCGATCCGTACACCTTCGCGCCGAAGTTGAAGGCCAACAACACCAGGCTCTTCATCTCCGCGGGCAGCGGCCTGCCCTCCTCGGCCGATGCCATCAACGCCTCGACCATTCAGGGCATGGGTATCGAGGCCATCGCGCTGGTGGGCACCAAGTCTTTTCAGGCTCGCTTCAACAGCCTGGGCGGTAAGAACGTGGTGTACGACTTCCCGGCGGTCGGCGTACACAACTGGAAGAACTGGGAGAGTGAGATGAACCGTCTCGTACCGGATTTGTCCGCGAACATCGGCTGATTCGGTTGCCGGATCCACATTCACAGCAACCCCGCAGTCTTCGCACAGCGGGGGATTTGTGCCCCAGGTTGTAGCAACATGCTGGTACAGACCATAAAAAGCCGCTTTAGTGGCCCGGGTCACATATGTCTCATTCCGATAACGCCCAGTTAGCCATAGGACGATAGGCTCCCCGAGACGCCCGCCGTGCCCCGCGATCGCACGGTGGAGACGAACGACATGAAAGGCCTGATGATGCGAGGCGCGCAGGAGAGACGTCGGAGAACGAGCGGCGGTTGGATCAAGAGGTCGGCGGTTGGCGTGGCCTTGGCGCTACTGGTGCCGTTCGGGGTGTCGGCGGCAGGCGCGGCAGGAACAGCCAACGCGGCCTTCGATCCCTCCGCCTTCGACTTCTGGGTCGACTCGTCCACCGGAATGGGTCCGATCAAGACCCGTATCTTCCGCGCGGCCGACGGCAATACCGATCGCGTCGTCTACGCGCTCGACGGTATGCGCGCCACCGAGATTCTGAACGGCTGGGAGAACGACACCGATGTCGCCCGCGCGCTGACCGCCGCGAACATCAATGTCGTCATGCCCGTCGGCGGCCAGTCCAGCTTCTACGCGGACTGGGCCTCGCCCAGCACCTTCCTCGGTGTCCCCGGTGGCACCGGCTCCGGTTCGCTCTCCTCCTCCGGTTCGGCCTCGGGCTCCTCGTCGGGCTCCGGCGCCTTCCAGCTCATGTCCGGTGGTCCGGGCAAGAGCTACCGCTACACCTGGGAGACGTTCCTGACCCAGGACCTGCGCAACGCACTGCGCGATCGACTCGGCTTCCGTTCCACCCGCAATGGCGTGTTCGGTCTGTCCATGGGCGGTTCGGCCGCGCTGACCCTCGCGGCCTACCACCCGGATCAGTTCAGCTACGCGGGCTCGTTCTCGGGTTACCTGAACATCTCCGCCCCCGGCATGCGTGAGGCCATGCGCCTGGCCATGGTCGACGCCGGGGGCTACAACGTCGACTCCATGGCGCTGCCGTGGAGCCCGGCCTGGCTGCGCATGGATCCGTTCGTGTTCGCGCCGATGTTGAAGAACAACAACACCCGCCTGTGGATCTCCGCCGCGAGCGCCATCCCGGCTGCGGGTGATGTCACCTCGGTCATGTCGGTCATTCAGGGGATGCCCCTGGAAGCGCTCGCACTGGTCAACACCCGTGCCTTCCAGGCGCGCATGATGGCCATCGGCGCGGGCAATGTCACATACGACTTCCCGGGTACCGGTGTGCACAACTGGAACAACTGGGCCGCCGAGGTCTACCGCATGATCCCGGACCTGTCGAACAACATCGGTTGATCCGCTCGTGCGCTCAGGGGCTCTGCCCCTGAAACCCAACCGCATAGGAAAGGCACCCGTCCGAACAGGGCGGGGGCCTTCTCTTGCGTAACACGCCGAGTTGATGAGCCGCTCGAGCCGCTGTATCGCAGATGATCAGTTCGCAAGCTCGGTTCTGCTCCAACGAGAGGGCTAGGTCGATGCGCGGTTCGGGTTTGAAACGATTGATTCTCGGCGTCACCGCGACGCTGCTGGTTCCACTGGGCATTACGGTGCTCGGATCTCCACCCGCTTCGGCGGCGTTCAATCCGGCCGCCTTCGACTTCTGGGTCGACTCTCCGGTGATGGGTCCGATCAAGACGCGCATTCTGCGTGCGGCCGATGGCAATACCGACCGCGTCGTCTACGCGCTCGACGGTATGCGCGCCACCGAACTCCTGAACGGCTGGGAGAACGACACCAACGTCGCCGAGGTGCTGGCCGGCTGGAATATCAATGTGGTCATGCCGGTGGGCGGTGAGTCCAGTTTCTACGCCGACTGGAACTCGCCGAGTTCCTTCTTCGGCGTCCCGGCCGGTGCGGGTTCCTCCGCGGCCAATACCGGTTCGGGTGCCACCGAGGCGATGGGCGCGGGGCCGGGTAAGAGCTACCGGTACGACTGGGAGACCTTCCTGACCAATCAGCTGCGCTGGGCGCTGCGAGATCGGCTGGGGTTCAACCCGAATCGCAACGGTGTGTTCGGCCTGTCCATGGGTGGTTCGGCCGCGCTGACACTGGCCGCCTACCACCCGGATCAGTTCAGCTACGCCGGTTCGTATTCGGGCTATCTGAATATCTCCGCGCCGTCGATGCGCGAGTTGATCCGCGCCGCCATGATCGACGCGGGCGGCTACAACGTCGACTCGATGGCTCCGCCGTGGGGTGATCAGTGGCTGCGGATGGATCCGTTCGTCTTCGCACCGACGCTGATCGCCAACAACACTCGGCTCTGGATCGCGGCGGGCAGTGGTTCGCCGATGCCGCAGGATCTGGATATCCCGCTGGGGGCCGCGGCCGATCGGCTGGTGCGTGGTTCGCCGCTGGAGGCATTGGCGCTGGCGAACACCCGCGCTTTCCAGGTTCGGATGGATACGCTCGGTGCGCGAAATGTCGTGTATTCCTTCCCGCCGACCGGTCTGCACGCCTGGACCAACTGGCAGGAAGAGGCATATCGGATGATTCCGGACATGTCGGCGAATATCGGGTAACCACAGAGCAATCCGCGCCGAACGAGCTCCCCGCCCAATTGTGGGCGGGGAGCTTTTCGCTTCAGGTGATTCTTCGGATCTCGTCACAATTTGGTCTCCGGGGCGTTTTTCGGTCGATCGGCTCCGAATATCGGCCTATAGAGAAGCGAGCGCTTCTCCATTCGGTGTGATCAACGACGATCGCGGTGAAAGGCGAATCGATGACGAAGCTGCGCCGCTCGGTCGTGGGCTTGGCAATGGCACTGGCCATGCCCTGGGCGGTCGCGGTGGGTCCGGGTGCGGCTCCGGCCGCCGCGGCATTCGATCCGGCCGGATCCGACTTCTGGGTCGACTCGAGTATGGGTCCGATCAAGTCGCGGATCTTCCGCGCCGCGGATGGCAATACCCAGCGCGTGGTCTATGCCCTGGACGGTCTGCGCGCGCGAAATGACCTGTCCGGTTGGGAGATCGACACCGACGTGGAGCGCGTACTGACCGCGTGGAACATCAATGTGGTGATGCCCATCGGCGGTCAGTCCAGCTTCTACTCGGACTGGATGGCCCCGAGCAATACCAACGGCCAAACCACCGCATACGCCTGGGAAACATTTCTGACCCGCGATCTGCGTAATGCGCTGGCGGCTCGGCTGGGCTTCAATCCGAACGGCAACGGCGTCTTCGGATTGTCCATGGGCGGTAGTGCGGCGCTGGTCATGGCCGCCTATCATCCGGATCAGTTCCGTTATGCCGCATCATATTCCGGTTATTTGAATATCTCCGCGCCGGGAATGCGGGAGGCGCTGCGGCTGGCGCTGCTGGACGCGGGCGGCTTCAACATCGACTCCATGTGGGGGCCGCCGTGGAGCGAATTATGGCTGCGCAACGATCCTTTCGTGTTCGCACCGCTGCTGCGGGCCAACAACACCCGACTGTGGATAGCCACCGGTAACGGTCAACCCGGTGACCGGGATACGGTGAACTCGCCACTGGACGCGTTCAACCTGACGAATGCGGCTGGACTCGAGACGGTCGCACTGGCGAATACCCGTGCGTTCCAGGCCCGTATGGACTCACTCGGTCCGAGCAATGTCGTCTTCGACTACACCCCGAACGGTGTGCACTCCTGGAAGTACTGGCAGGATCAGGTCTTCAAGATGTTGCCCGATCTCAGCGCGAACATCGGCTGACCGTAGGGATTTTCCTGTTGCCGCGACATCACTGATGATTCGCGATAAGGTCACCGCACGATTACGGTCCGGATTTAGCATCACCTTGCCAACCGCCCGGAAGGTCGAATACCCTCCAGCGAGCGCATGTGACCAGACCGTGGTAGCGCATCACTCACTTCGAAGGTCGGGATTCGTCGTGAGTGTCGATCGCTTACGCCTGCAACGGCATTGCCGTGTGCGCGAACGCGAATACAACTGAACTACAGCAGTAGAGAAGGAGCAGTATCCATGCGTTTCGGCAGGTCCGCCATGCCGGGTGGAGTCCAGTCCAGACGTGGTGCTCAGCGTGGGTGGGGCACACGACTTCTGGCTGCGAGCGCCGCGGCACTGGCCATCCCGACCGCCGCGGCAGTCGCGGCCCCGACGATCGCCATGGCCGCTCCGATCGCCAGCCCGGTGCACCGCACCCCCGCGGGCGGCTACGAAGAGTTGATGGTCCCGTCCAGTATGGGCCCGGTCAAGGTGCAGGTGCAGTGGGCCAAGAACGGTGGCAGCAAAGCGCTGTACCTGCTCGACGGTCTGCGCGCCCGCGATGACAAGAACGCCTGGTCGTTCGAGACGAACGCCATGCAGCAGTTCGAGAACGACGATGTCACCCTGGTGATGCCGGTGGGTGGTCAGTCCAGCTGGTATGCGGACTGGACCTCGGCGAGCAATACCAATGGTCAGAAGTACACCTACAAGTGGGAGACGTTCCTCACCAAGGAGCTCCCCGATTTCCTTGCCGGATACGGTGTTTCGCGTACGCAGAACGCCATTGTGGGTCTGTCGATGAGTGGTCCGGCCGCGCTGCGCATGGCCGCCTACCACCGCGATATGTTCAAGCACGCCTCTTCTTTCTCGGGTCCGCTGAACTGGAACGCGCCGGGTATGCGTGAGGCCATTCGCGTCATGATGCTCGACGCCGGTCGCTTCAATGTGGACTCGATGGCCGCGCCGTGGAGCCCGGCCTGGCTGCGTATGGACCCCTCGGTGTTCGCCCCGCAGCTCAAGGGTCTGCCGATGTACATCTCGGCCGCGAGTGGTCTGCCCAGTGGTGCGGACGCGGCGTCCGGTGCCTTCAATACCGCGAATGCCATGGGTATCGAAGCGATTTCGATGGTCACCACCCGTTTGTTCCAGGGCCGGATGAATCAGTTGGGTATCGGTCAGAATGTGACCTACGACTACCCGGCGATCGGCGTGCACAACTGGAAGAACTGGGAAGCGGAGCTGTGGAAGGCTCGCCCGCAGATTCTGCAGGCGCTGAACTCCTGATTCCCGCGTAGCAGCGATTCAGACGAAAAGGACCGGCCATCCCGAATGGGGTGGCCGGTCCTTTGCGTATGCCGAGGTTCGGAAGCCGCAGTGGCGGAGGCGAACTACTGTGGCAACTGTGGCAAGAGGTAGACGACGGAGGCCCAGATGGGGTGGGCTCGTGGCGCTTACGGCGGCTACGACCGTTCTGATAGGGGGAGGAACCGCGATCGCGGATCCCGGTGCGGCGCAGGTCTCATCGGCACCGGCTATTCGAAATGTGGTGTGGCTGAGCGATAGACGGGTCGCCCTGTGGATCGATTCACCGGCCATGGGCACCCGGATTCAAGTGCAGCTGCTGCTGGCTCGCGAATGGAACAGTAAGCCGGACACCAAGTTTCCGGCCCTGTTCATGCTCGACGGGCTGCGCGCCACCGATCAGGAGAACGGCTGGACCAAGGAGACCGGGGCGCAGGCTTTCTACGCCGACAAGAACGTCACCGTGGTACTCCCGGTCGGCGGCGAGTCCAGCTTCTACACCGACTGGCGCAAGCCGAACAATGGCAAGACCTACAGGTGGGAAACGTTCCTCACCAAGGAATTACCGCCGCTACTGGAGAAGGATTGGCGCACCACCAATGTGCGCGGCCTGGCGGGCCTGTCCATGGGCGGTACCGCGGCCATGACCCTCGCCGGTCGCAATCCTGGCTTCGCGCGTTACGCCGCCTCCTACTCCGGATGGCTGACCACCACCACTCTAGGTATGCCGCAGGCGATTCAGTACTCCATGCGCGATGCCGGCGGCTTCGAATCCGATGCCATGTGGGGGCCGCTGAACGATGCCGAATGGGGGACGCACGATCCCTACGCGCTGGCCGAGCACCTCAAGGGCGTGAGCCTGTATGTCTCCAGCGGTAGCGGCCTGGCGGGACCCAATGACATTCCCTCCGGTATCCCCGGGGTGAGCACGAACTGGGCGGGTATGGCGCTCGAGGTGCTGTCCCGGGTCTCCTCGCTCCAGTTCGTCGCCAAGTTGAACAAGCTGAGCATTCCGGTGCAGGTGAATTACCGTCCCTCCGGCACGCATTCGTGGCCCTACTGGGATTTCGAGATGCGTCAGTCCTGGCCGCAGGCCGCCGCCGCGCTGGGGGTGGAGGCCGCCAAGCCGGAGTGCGCCTCGGCGGGTGCGATTCTGCCTGTGGCACTGGCGAAATCATGGCTGGGGGAGTGCCTGACCCCGGAGTTCGCGGTGGCCGGTGGTGCGGCGCAGGATTTCAAGGGCGGCCGGGTGTTCTGGTCGCAGGCGGGTGGGGCGCATCCGGTGGGTGGAATGATCGGCGGCGCATATGAAGGAGCGGGGGGACCGACCAGTGCGCTCGGATTTCCGATTAGCGACGAAAGTCCTATTTCCGGTGGCGCACAGCAGAATTTCCAGCGCGGCTCCATTGTCTTTCACGACGGAAAAGCCGAAATACACGCCAGCTGACCGAGATACCCGCCAGTTAACCGGTTCGCACCGGTAATGTGCTCCGAGTCCGTGACGCCGGTCATCGTTGGTGTCGTTCCCCCTTTGCGGTTCAGGAGCACATTCAGATGGCAGTACAGGGTGAGTCATGCCCAGATTCGGTTCGCAATTCCATTTCGGCACAGCGTGGTTCGCTGATACAGCAGGGTTCGACGACCCGGGTCGGTTCGACGGCCCGGCGCGGGCACGGCTGGCGGCGCCGGGTGCTGGCGGCCGCCGTCGCGGCGACGGCGTTGCCGGGTGTGGCCGTATTGCCCGGGGTGTCGGGTCTGCCGGGAATGGCGGGTACCGCGCAGGCCCTGCCGCTGCGTCAATCCCCGGACGGCACAGTCGAACCCGTCGGTGAGACCGATGCCACCCCCGGCCCCGTCGCCGAGCCCGCACCGCCGCCCGCGCCCGCCGCCGAGCCCGCACCCGAACCCCCGCCGCGCCCGCGCTTCGAGGAGTTCATGGTGCCCTCCAGTATGGGGCCGGTGAAGGTGCAGGTGCAGTGGGCCAAGAATGGCGGCGATGCCGCGCTCTACCTGCTCGACGGTCTGCGCGCGCGAGATGACTTCAACGCCTGGACATTCGAGACCAATGCCCTGCAGCTCTTCGCCGATGACAATGTCACCCTGGTGATGCCGGTCGGCGGCCAATCCAGCTTCTACACCGACTGGCGCGCGCCCTCCAGCACCAACGGCCAGAAGTTCACCTATCGCTGGGAGACCTTCCTGACCCAGGAGCTGCCCGCCTTCCTGGAGCCGATGGGGGTGTCCCGCACCCGGAACGCCATCGCCGGACTCTCCATGGGCGGCTCCGCGGCGCTGGCGCTGGCCGCCTATCACCGCGATATGTTCATGCACGCCTCCTCGTTCTCCGGCTACCTGAACATCTCCGCGCCCGGTATGCGCGAGGCCATTCGCGTCGCCATGCTCGATGCCGGTCGCTTCAATGTGGATTCGATGGCGTGGCCGTGGAGCCCGCAGTGGCTGCGCATGGATCCGTTCGTCTTCGCGCCGCAGCTGCGCGGTCTGCCCATGTACATCTCGGCGTCCTGGGGTGTGCTCGGCGCGCACGATGATCCGGCCTCGGCGCGGGGTGCGTTCAACACCATGAACGCGGTGGCCCTGGAGGCGCTGTCGATGCTCAATACCGTCTCGTTCATGTCCCGGATGAATGAGCTCGGGATCGGCGCGCACTACAGCCTGCCGACCAAGGGCACGCACTCGTGGGGTTACTGGCAAGACCAGTTGACCGCGGCGCGGCCGGACATTCTGTCGGCCCTGGGCGTGTAGCCGTGAAGTCGTGCCGGACGACTCGAAAAAGAAACCGGTCGTTTGCTGATGTGCCTCCGATTCCCGCGCGTCCTACCGGCCCGCGCACCCGATCGGGGGTACAACACTTGTGTGGTTGGAGTTGTTGGTGGGACTGAGCGGGCGCGCCGCCGTTGGGCGGCATGCGCCGCTGCTGCCATGTTTCCGCTGGCAGTAGGCATTTTCGGTGGTACGGGTGCGATAGCGGGACCCGGCATGGCCTTCGCTGAACCCGAGGTGCCCGCCGGGACGCCCGCGACCGTGCAGAAATCGGTGTGGCTGGGTGATCGCCGGGTGGCCCTGTGGGTCAACTCGCCCGCGACCGGTGCGCCCGTCGAGGTGCAGTTGCTGATGCCGCGGGATTGGCGCGCCAAACCCGATGCCAAATTCCCGGTCATGTTCATGCTCGACGGTCTGCGCGCGACCGATGACGAGAACGGCTGGACCAAGGACGCCGGCGCCGCCGGATTCTTCGCCGACAAGAACGTCATGGTGGTGCTCCCGGTCGGCGGCCAATCCAGCTTCTACACCGATTGGCTCCAACCCGATCAGGGCCGCAACTACAAGTGGGAAACCTTCCTCACCAAGGAGCTCCCGCCGCTGCTGGAAAGCCAGTTCCGCGCCACCAATGTGCGTGCGGTATCCGGACTCTCGATGGGCGGCTCGGCCGCCATGATGCTCGCGGCCCGCAATCCCGGCTGGGTGCGGCACGCCGCCTCCTACTCCGGCTTCCTCACCCTGACCACGCTCGGCATGCCGCAGATGGTCAATTTCGCCATGAAGGACGCGGGCGGATTCGACTCCAACGCCATGTTCGGGCCGCCGTCCAGCCCGGAGTGGAAGTCGCACGATCCGTTCGAACTCGCCGACAAGCTCAAGGGCATCGCCCTCTACGTCTCCAGCGGTAGCGGCACCGCGGGCGCGACCGATCCGCCCGGTGAGGTCCCCGGCCTGACCACCAACTACGCGGGTATGGGCCTCGAGGTGCTGTCCCGGCTGAGCACACAGAACTTCGTCGCCAAGCTGAACAAGCTGAATATCCCGGTGCAGGTGAGCTATCGCCCGTCCGGGACGCACACCTGGCCCTACTGGGATTTCGAGATGCGCCAGTCCTGGCCGCAGATCGCCGCCTCGCTCGGCGTGGACGGCACCCCCAGCGATTGCAAGCCCGGTGGTGCGATCGGCGGGCTGCTACAGCTGAACAATTGGCTCGGCGACTGCCTCACCGGTGAGTACCCCGTCGCCAATGGCGGTGTGGCACAGGACTTCCGCAACGGTGTGGTGTTCTACTCGCCCGCCACCGGCGCACAGCCGATCACCGGCGCCATCGCGGGCAGCTACTCGGGTCTCAATGGCGCGGCCAGTGGACTGGGCTTCCCGACCGGCGGGGAGCAGCCGCTGCCCGATGGTCGCGGGCGTTTCCAATCCTTCCAGAGCGGCTCCATGTACTGGACCCCGCAGACCGGTGCGCAGATGGTGCGCGGCGCGATTCTGGACCAGTGGGGCAAACAGGGTTTCGAGCGCGGTCCGGCGGGCTATCCGAACGGTCCGGAGGCGGCGACGCCGAACCGGGACGGTGTGGTGCAGGGCTTCGAGAACGGGCCCATCTACTTCAGTCCCAAGTCCGGTGCGCATCTGGTGCAGGGTCTGATCCTGGGCCGGTACGCCCAGATCGGTTTCGAGAACAGTCCTTTCGGCTTCCCGACCGGGGAGGAGCAGCCGCTGAAGGATCTGGGCCGCTTCCTGAGTTTCGAGGGCGGCAATATCTACTGGAGTCCGCTCTCGGGCGCCTGGGGTGTGCGCAAGGGTCCGATCATGGATGCCTGGGGCGCACAGGGTTTCGAGAACGGTGGCCTGGGCTTCCCGATCGGTGATGAGGGCACGAACCCGAACGGTTCTGTGCAGCAGGCCTTCCAGGGCGGTTCGGTCGTACAGCAGGACGGACGCGCCCAAGCGTTCGGACTCGATGGCAAGCCGATCGGCGCTCCCGTGGGCGGCCCGCCGCCGGCCGAGCCCAAGCCCGCGCCGCAACCCGCGGCCGCGGCGGCGGCACCGGTCGCGCCACCCGCGGAACCCGTACTGCCTGCGGAGAACTTCCCGCTGCCCATTCCGGCCCTCGGTCCGGAAGTACGTCCAAACTGACCGGTAGGGGTTTTCCGAGGCTGCCACCGGGTAACTGCCGGGGGAGTATCGGACGCTGAGAAGTGTATGAGGTTCACAGTCGAGGCAGGCGCGGCGAGTGAGGTTGCCGCTAGCCTGGGTGCGACCTTCGAGCCCCGCAGACAGATCAAGGAAACGAACACATGCATCGGACCCGTGGAAAGGTTCTCGGCGTGGTGATGGTCTTCGCCGCGACCGGACTGCTTGCCGCCTGCGGCAACAATGATTCGACCGCGACGAGTACGCCCACGTTGGCTCCGACCACGACCAAGACCACCACCGCGGCTCCCGCCACCACCGCGCCCGGCGGCGACGCACCGTCCGATCAGCCCGGGACCTCGGAAGCCGCCCCGACCACGGTGCCGGAAGCCGAACGCCCGCAGCCCGTTCCGAGCCAGTTCCTCACCACGCCCAGCGGTACGCCGCCGTTGACCGATCGCGACAAGACCTTCATCGAGGAACTCAAGAAGCAGGGCATCAATCCGGCCGCGCCGGATATCGCGCTCACCGCGGGCAGCCTGGTCTGCCAGGGCACAGCCGAGGGCGCCACCAAGGATCAGATCATCACCTACGTGACCGCGATCGCGGGCTCCGATCCGTCCTTCGACGAGGCGAAGATGTCGGTGGATCAGGCGGGCAAGATCTACTACGACGTCGCGATCAAGAGTTACTGCAACAAGTGACGACCTCGCGACGCCGCCCCGGACGCCGGTCCAAGCCGGCGGGTTGTCTGCTGCTCATCGCCGCGATCGTGATCGTCATCATCGTGGTGCTGTTGCTGTGGTACCTGCTGGCGGGCCGGCTGCGGGTGCCGGGTCCGAAACCGCCCGGGACGAAGGAGCCGACCTCGCAGTCGGCCGACTGCCCGGATGTGCTGTTCCTGTCGCTGCCCGGCACCTGGGAGTCGAGCAGCGGTGACGATCCGTACAACCCGTCCGCGAATCCGGCGTCGCTCATGCTCAATATCTCGAACCCGGTGCGGGAGAAGTTCCCCAACGACCGGCTCGAGGTCTACACCGTCCCGTACGTGGCGCAGTTCTCCAATCCGATCGCGCTGCCGCCGGATGGTCAGCAGTCCTACAACAACAGTCGCTCGGAGGGCACCAAGCGCGCCACCGACAAGCTCGCCGCGACCTACCAGGCGTGCCCGCTCACCAATTACGTGATCGTCGGCTTCTCACAGGGCGCGGTGATCGCCGGTGACGTGGCCGCGCAGATCGGTGCGGGCAAGGGTCCGGTCCCGGCGAACAAGGTGCTGGGCGTGATGGTCATCGCGGACGGGCGGCGCGATCCGGGGCCGGGACAGGCCACCGAGATCGGGCAGGCGCCGGCCGGCGTGGGCGCGGAGGTGGCGCTGCGCGGATTGAACGTTCCCGGCATCACCATGACCGGTCCGCGAGAAGGCTTCGGCGACTTGGCCGATCGTGCCTTCACCATCTGCGCCCCGGGTGATCTGATCTGCGATTCGCCCAAGCAGGCGTTGAACCCGGCGAATCTGCTCGGCAGCGTGGGCACGCTGGTGAAGGCCGCGGGCAATCCGGTGCACAGTCTCTACAACGGATTCGTGGTGGACGACAGCGGCACCACGGCCACCCAGTGGACCGTCAACTGGGCCGATGGGCTGATCGAGAACGCCCCGCACCCCGCGCACTCCTGAAGTTCCGACCGACCCCCCAGTTTCAGGGTCACGCTGTAAAGTGCTGCGAGTTGCGGCACCGGCTGGCCCGGTGGCGCGGGTACATCCGGACAGCCAGGAGCAGGTGTTGATGACAGCAGTGGGGTTCGGCACACCCGCGCCGTCCCTCGCCCGGGTGACCCGGGTGCGGCAACTCACATCCTCGTCCCGATGCGGGCGGGTTGCGCACCCAAACAGCCACATTCGCGCCGGTGATCCCGTGTGCGCGAGTCGAGTGAGCTGGGATATGTTTAGCCGCTCCGGAGCATGGCAGGGTGGCTCCTCTGTAACATGACCCTGGTTTGAGTACATCTAGCCAATAGACGGTCACCGCGCAGACCGCAACAGAATTCTGCAGGTCGGCTCTCGAGAGAGCTCCCCGCGGGCGAAAAGTCGGGGCCCCACAAGGCAACAGCGGCATCGTCGCCGTCATTGTCGCGTGTGCCTCGGAGGAGAAGAAGGAATGGACGAGACTTTCGACGATTACCTCGACGAAACGGGGAACATCACGATTCCCGAGGGGCGCACCCTCGTCGACTACGTCGAGAAGCACACACACGGGAATGACGCCGATGATCTGGCCTACCGGTACATCGACTACTCACGTGAGCGCGACGGTGTTTATCAGGACCTGACATGGAGTCAGTTCGGCGTTCGGCTGCGCGCGGTGGCTGCACGTCTTCAGCAGGTGACCAAGCGTGGTGACCGAGTCGCGATCCTGGCCCCCCAGGGCCTGGATTACGTCATCTCCTTCTTCGCTGCCATCTACGCGGGCACCATCTCGGTACCCCTGTTCGATCCGGACGAGCCGGGCCACACCGATCGCCTGCACGCGGTGCTCGGTGACTGCACGCCCTCGGCGATTCTGACGGCCAGCTCCTCCGCCGCCGGGGTCCGCCAGTTCTTCCGCGGACTGCCCGCGGCCCAGCGGCCCCGCATCATCGCCGTCGACGCCATCCCCGACAGCGTCGGCGAGTCGTGGATCCGGCCCGATATCGCGGTTGACGATATCGCGTACCTGCAGTACACCTCGGGTTCGACACGCGTGCCCGCCGGTGTCGAGATCACCCATCGCGGTGTCGGCACCAATGTGCTGCAGATGGTGAACGCGCTGGACCTGAACTGGAATTCGCGCGGCGTCACCTGGCTCCCGCTGTACCATGACATGGGTCTGCTGACGGTGATCCTGCCCGCCGTGGGCGGTAAGTACATCACCATCATGTCGCCGTCCGCCTTCGTGCGCCGGCCCTCGCGCTGGATCCAGGAGCTGGCCGCGGTCTCCGACGGCGCCGGAACCTTCGCCGCCGCACCGAACTTCGCGTTCGAGCACGCCGCCGCGCGTGCCGTGCCGAAGGCCGGTGAATCGCTGGACCTTTCGAATGTGATCGGCCTGATCAACGGCTCCGAGCCGGTGACCACCGCCTCGATGAAGAAGTTCAACGAGGCGTTCGCGCCGTACGGCCTGCCCAAGACCGCCATCAAGCCCTGCTACGGCATGGCCGAGGCGACGCTGTTCGTCTCCGCCACCCGGCACGAGGACGAGGCCAAGGTCATCTACGTCGATCGCACCGAGCTCAATGCGGGGCAGATCGTCAAGGTCGAACAGGGCACGCCGAACTCCATCGCCCAGGTCTCCTGCGGTTATGTGGCGCTCTCGCAGTGGGGTGCCATCGTGGACCCCGAATCGGTCGATGCCCCCGAGGGCGCGACCGAACTGCCCGAGGGCCGGGTCGGCGAGATCTGGTTGCACGGCAACAATGTCGGCATCGGCTACTGGGGACGTGCCGAGGAGACCCAGAAGACCTTCCGGAATCGGATCGTCAACCGGGTCGCCGAGGGTTCGCACGCCGAGGGTGTTCCGGCCGACGGCAATTGGCTGCGCACCGGTGACTACGGCGTCTACGTGGACGGCGAGCTGTACATCACCGGCCGCGTCAAGGATCTGGTCATCGTGGACGGCCGCAATCACTACCCGCAGGATCTGGAGTTCTCCGCACAGGAGGCCTCCAAGGCGCTGCGGGCCGGCTTCATCGCCGCGTTCTCGGTGCCGGCCAATCAGCTGCCGCCGGAAGTCTTTGCCCAGGACAGCCATTCGGGCCTGAGTTTTGACGCGGACGACGGCTCCGAACAGCTGGTCATCGTGGCCGAGCGTGGTCCCGGTGCGGGCAAGGCCGATCCGGGCCCGATCGCGGATGTGGTGCGCGGGGCGATCTCCACCCGCCACGGCGTCACCGCCCGCGATGTGCTGCTGGTGCCCGCGGGTTCGATCCCGCGTACCTCCAGTGGCAAGATCGCCCGCGCCGCCTGCCGGGCCGCGTATATCGAAGGCACGCTGCGTGGTGGTTACACGCAGCAGGCTTTCCCCGATGCTCCTGACGAGGAGTGAGGCGGAGCATCTAACGTGGAGTGGCGCGGGCCTGACGGTCCGCGCCATTCATGCATGAAGCTGTGCCGCTTCGAACGTCCGAATCACTGCCGCGCATCGAACGCAGACAGGTAGCTTGAGGAACTGATGGCTGAGAACGAGGGCACGTCCCCCACCCAGACGACCGACAATGCTCCGACGGTGTCCGACGGCGCCGCGAAACCGGAAGCCACCGGCGCGAATATGACCGTGACGGAGCTGCGCGAATGGCTGCGGCGCTGGGTCGCCGACGCCACCGGGCAGCCGTACGAGCAGATCACCGTAGACCGGCCGTTGGAGGAGTTCGGTCTGTCCTCGCGAGATGGGCTCGCGCTCGGCGGTGATATCGAGGATCTGACGGGGGTCATCCTCAACCCGACCATCGTGTTCCAGCACCCGACGATCGCGTCGCTCTCGGAGCGAATCATCAACGGGGAACCCGATCTTCCGGCCGAATCGGCTGACGACTCGTTCTACACCGCGAGTTATACTCCGGACGAGGCGCACGATATCGCGATCGTCGGGCTGTCCACGCGTTTGCCGGGCGCGGGTGAGACACCCGAATCCACTTGGGAATTCCTGATCAACCGCGGTGACGGCATCCGCGATCTGCCCGAGGGCCGCTGGTCCGAGTTCATGAGCGATCCGCGCGCGGCCGAGGCCATCGCGAACGCGAACACCAAGGGCGGCTATCTCGATCAGGAGGTAGTCAAGGGCTTCGATGCGGAATTCTTCGCGACCTCGCCGGTCGAGGTCGAGCGGATGGATCCGCAGCAGCGGCTCGTCATGGAGCTCACCTGGGAAGCGTTGGAGCACGCCAGGATTCCGGCGAACACGCTCAAGGGTGAACAGGTCGGCGTTTTCGTCGGCTCGGCGGGCAATGAATTCATGCTGATCGCGGCGATGGCTGTTGGTAGCAGCCAAGAGGATACGACGACTCCGGTGTCGGCTGAGGCCTACGGCATCATGGGCAGCGTTTCGTCCATCATCGCGAATCGCACCTCCTACTTCTTCGACTTCCGTGGTCCGTCGGTGGCGATCGATTCCGCGTGCTCGTCTTCGCTGGTAGCGGTGCACGATGCGGTGCGCGCGCTGCGCAGCGGCGATGCCGATCTGGCGCTCGCCGGTGGCGTGAGCATGATGGTGGCGCCGATGCCCACCGTGGGCTTCGATACCAATGGCACTATCGCCAAAGACGGTCATCTCAAAGCGTTCTCGTCGGATGCGGACGGTTTCGTTCGTGGTGAGGGCGGCGCGCTCGTGCTGCTGAAGCGCCTGGCCGACGCCGAACGTGACGGTGACAAGATCTACGCCGTCATCAAAGGTTCTGCCGTTAATAACGACGGCCGCTCCAACGGCATGCTCGCACCGAACCCGGATGCGCAGGCCGAGGTGCTACGCCGCGCGTATCGGGACGCCGGAATCGCGCCGTCGACTGTTGATTACGTCGAGGCGCACGGCACCGGCACCCTGCTGGGCGACCCGATCGAGGCGGATGCCCTGGGGCGTGTGATCGGTCGCGGTCGTGAGGCTGATAAGCCTGCCCTGCTGGGTTCGGCCAAGACGAACTTCGGTCACCTCGAGGGCGGCGCCGGTGCGGCCAGCCTGGCCAAGGTGATTATGGCGTTGCAGCACAATGTCATTCCGCCGAGCATCAACTACGCGGGTCCCAACCCGTATATCCCGTGGGATACGGCGCACCTGCAGGTCGTCGCCGAGCCGACCGAATTCCCGCGCTACAGCGGTACCGCCACCATCGGTGTTTCCGGTTTCGGTTTCGGTGGCACCAATGCGCACGTGGTCATTCAGGAGTACGTGCCAACGGTAGCGACTCCTGCCGCTGACACCGTCGACGGCGATCTCGATGACGAGTCGACCGATGTGCTCGCCGAGGCTGAAAGCATCGTCGAAGCCGCTGCGCCGGAACAGGAGTGGATCCGCGAGGAGCCGCTCCCGCTGATCCTCCCGGTCTCCGCGTACCTGCCCTCGCGCCGCAAGCGCGCCGCCAAGGATCTGGCCGACTGGCTGGAATCCGAAGCGGGGCAGGCGACTCCGCTCGCCGATGTGGCACGCTCGCTGGCCAAGCGCAATCACGGCCGCTCACGCGGTGTGGTCATCGCCAAGAATCACGAAGAGGCGATCGCGGGCCTGCGCGCCATTGCCGAGGGCAAGCCGGGCACCGGCGTCTTCACCGCCGATTCCCCGGCCGCACGCGGCGCGCTGTGGGTGATGGCCGGATTCGGTGCGCAACACCGCAAGATGGGCAAACAGCTCTACAACGAGAACACGATCTTCCGCAAGACCGTCGACGAGGTCGACGAGTACGTGCGGGACGAGGCCGGTTACTCGGTCGTCGAGATGATCCTCGATGACGAGCAGGATTGGGATATCGGTACCGGCCAGGTCGGCACCTTCACCATCCAGCTCGGCCTGGCCGCTGTGCTGCGCGCGCACGGCGCACAGCCGGAGGGCGTGGTCGGCCACTCACAGGGTGAGGTTGCGGGAGCGTACATTTCGGGCGGTCTGCCGCTCGAGGACGCGGTTCGCGTCATCTGCGCGCGTTCGCGGCTGATGGCCGAGGGCGAGGCCATGCTCACCGATGATCAGGTGCGCAATATGGCGCTGGTCGAGTATTCGGCCGAGGCCATCGAAGAGGTGCTGGTCGACTACCCGGATCTCGAGGTCGCGGTGTACGCCGCGCCCACCAATACCGTCATCGGCGGCCCGCCGGATCAGGTGCACGCGATCGTGGCGCGCGCCGAGGCCGAGGGCAAGTTCGCGCGCGTGCTGCAGACCCGCGGCGCGGGCCACACCTCGCAGATGGACATGCTGCTCGGTGAATTGGCCGCGGAGCTGGCCGGTTTGGAGCCGACCTCGGTCAAGCACGATCTGTACTCGACCGTGCACAAGGACACCGTGTACCGCGCGGGCAACGCCCCCGTGCACGACGTGGACTACTGGGTCACGAATATGCGCGGCTCGGTGTACTTCACCAATGCCATCAGCCAGGCCGTGAACACCGGTATCACCACCTATCTGGAGCTCGCGCCGAATTCGGTCGCGCTCATGCAGGTGCTGGGCACCACCTTCGCGGCGGGCGTGCACAATGCCGCGCTGATTCCGACGCTCAAGCGCAAGGAAGACGAATCCGCCGCTGTCATCTCGGCTTTGGCGCAGCTGTACGTACAGGGCCACGCGGTGGACCTGTCCTCACTGCTGACCGCCGGTGACTACGCCGATGTGCCGCGCACCGCGTTCGTGCGAAAGCAGTACTGGCCCAAGGTTTCGCTGGCCGCGGACTCCGGCAGTGGCCGGATTCCGGGCTCGCATGTGGCGCTGCCGGACGGCCGGCACGTGTGGGAGGTGCAGGCCGCGGCCGTCATCGATCTCGCCGCGCTGGTGAAGTCGGCTGCGGCACAGGTGCTTTCGGATGTCACCGTGGGCGCTTCGGTGGCGCACGGCACGATTCCGGCCGCCGGATCCCTGACCACCACGCTCACCCCGCATCCGGGTGGCGCGTCGGTCTCGGTGCACGCCAAGGAGGGCAACGCCTTCCGCTCGCTCTTCGATGCCGTCGTCACCTCCGGCGCACCGCTGCCGGAATCGGTTGTGGCACAGCCGGTGGCGGCCGTCGCCGCCCCGGCCGCCGAGGTCGCCGTGGTCGAGGAGACCGGTGAGCGCTGGAACCCGAATGGTTCGCAGACCATCGAGCAGCGCCTGGCGATCATCGTCGCCGAATCCATGGGTTATGCCGTCGAGGATCTGCCCATGGAGATCCCGCTCATGGAGCTGGGCCTGGACTCGCTGATGGCCATGCGCATCAAGAACCGCGTCGAGTACGAATTCGACATCCCGCAGCTGCAGTTGCAGGCGGTGCGCGATGCCAGCCTGCTCGAGGTCGGCAAGGTGCTGCGCTACGCCATCGAGCACCGCGAGGAGCTGGCCGATATCGCCGCACGCCAGGCCGCCGGTGAGGAGATCACCGTCGACGGTGACCTGGTCGCCGCCGCCCGCGCGGCGCTCGCGGCGGGGACCGACCCGGCTGCCGTGCTGCCGGGTGTGGCCGATCGGCTGGACAACGAGACCACCGATGTGGTCGCCGAGGCCGAGGCGATCACATCGGAAGCCCCCGCGGTGGAGTCGAATTCGCTGACTTCCGCCGATGTCGAGGGTGCTCCGGCGAGCGCCGCGACAGCCGCCGGTATGACCGCGGACGCGCCCGAGGTCGATTCGAATTCGCTGACCTCGGCCGATATCGAGGCCGCTCCGCCGGTCGCGGAGACCGATAAGGACAATGTCCCGCCGCGCAACGCGCCGGAGCGCTTGGCCTTCGGCACCTGGGCGCTGGCCACCGGCAAGTCCGCGGGCGGCATCTTCAACCAGCTGCCCGAACTCGACGACGCCACCATGGACAAGCTCATCGCGCGTCTGTCGGAGCGCGTGAAGACTCAGGTCGACGCCGATCAGGTGCGGTCAGCGCGGACCATCGAGAAGTTGGCCGAGTTGGTGGCCACCTATCAGGAGCACGGCGACGATGTCGAGGGGTTCGTGCGCACCCTGCGCGCGCCGGCTCCCGGTTCGAATGCGGTGCCGGTCTTCGTCTTCCACGCCTCGGGCGGTAATACCCTGGTCTACGAGCCGCTGCTCAAGCGTCTCCCGGCGGGTACCCCGATGTACGGTTTCGAGCGCGTCGAGGGTTCCATCGAAGAGCGTGCGCGCCAGTACATTCCGGAGATCCGCAAGCGGCAGCCGGAGGGCCCGTACTTCCTGTACGGCTGGTCGCTCGGCGGTGTGTTCGCACTCAAGGTCGCCGAGCTCATGCGGGCCGAGGGCGCGGATGTGCGCGAGGTCGGTCTGATCGATGTGGCGTTGCCGTCGCAGCCGCACCTCGATACTCCCGAGGAGCGGGTGAACCGGGTTCGGCGCTTCCAGGCGTTCGCCAAGAAGACCTATGGCTTCGAGGGTGAACTCGACGATGAGCAGCTGGAGGAGTTGGCCGCCGCATCCGATGCGGAGCAGATCGATATCGTCCTGGAGCTGGTGAAGTTCGCGGGCGTCGATATCCCCGGTGGTGTGCTCGAGCATCAGCGGAGTTCGTACATCGACGGTGGTGAGCTCTACCGCTTGTCGCCGCAGCGTTACGACGGTCACGTGGTTCTCTACCTGGCGGACCGGTACCACGATGGAATCATCGAGCTGGAACCGCGTTTCGGGGAGCGGCTGCCGAACGGTGGCTGGGAAGAGCACATTCCGGATCTGGAGATCATCCACATCCCGGGTGACCACATCGATATCGTTGACGAACCGCGTATCGGCGTGATCGGTGCCGACCTGACCAAGAAACTTGGGGCAGTCGACACGACCGCGAAATAGCTTCACCGCGAAAGAGGTTCTGCGAAAGTAGGTTTCTGCCGAAGGGAGCCCCCGTTGACCACGACCGCCGAGAAACTCGCCGACCTGCGACACAAGTTGGCAGTCGCGAGAGAACCGGCGGGGGAGGCGGGGATAGCGAAGCGGGCGCGCAAGGGTATCCCTTCCGCCCGCGACCGGATCAATATGCTGCTGGATCCGGGCACCTTCGTGGAAATCGGTGCGCTGGTTAAGAATCCGGGCGATAAGTCCGCTTTGTACAGCGATGGAGTGGTCACCGGACACGGTCTGGTGGAGGGCCGTCCGGTGGCGGTCTTCTCCCACGACCAGACCGTGTACGGCGGTTCGGTCGGGGAGATGTTCGGCCGCAAGGTCGCCGGGATCATGGAGTTCGCGGCCAAGGTCGGCTGCCCGGTGGTGGGTATCAACGACTCCGGTGGCGCGCGCGTCCAGGAGGCTGTCACCTCACTGGCCTGGTACGCCGAACTGGGTCGCCGCCAGGAACCGCTTTCCGGTCTGGTGCCGCAGATTTCGATGATCCTGGGCAGCTGCGCGGGGGGTGCGGTGTACGCGCCCATCAATACCGATGTCGTGGTCGCCACCGAAGCGGCGTACATGTTCGTCACCGGCCCCAAGGTGATTCGTGAGGTCACCGGTGAGGACGTCAGCCTCGAGGAGCTCGGCGGCGCGCGCAATCAGGCCGAGTACGGCAATATCCATCATGTCGCGAAAGATGAAGCGGCGGCGTTCGAATGGGTCCGCCACTACCTCGGCTTCCTGCCGTCGAGCTGCCAGGAGCTGGCGCCGATCGTGAATCCGGGTTTGGAGCCGGAGATCACCGATTCGGATCTGGAACTGCGCGCTATCGTCCCCGATGCCGATAACGCCGGATACGACATGCACGAGGTGCTGCTGCGCATCTTCGACGACGGCGACTTCCACGAGTTCGGAGAATCGGCCGGGCGCAATGTGATCTGCGGTTTCGCTCGCGTGGACGGCCGCCCCGTGGGTGTGGTCGCCAATCAGCCGATGGTCTACGCCGGAGCCCTGGACGCCCGCGCCTCGGATAAGGCCGCGCATTTCGTCCGGCTCTGCGATGCCTTCGAACTGCCGCTGATCTTCGTGGTGGATACCCCGGGCTTCCTACCCGGTGTGGAGCAGGAGAAGATCGGCGTCATCAAGCGCGGTGGCCGCTTCATCTTCTCCTTCGTGGAGGCCACCGTCCCCAAAGTGACCGTGGTGATCCGCAAGTCCTACGGTGGCGGGTACGCGGTGATGGGCTCCAAACAGCTCGGCGCGGATGTGAATCTGGCCTGGCCGACCGCCCGGATCGCGGTGATGGGTGCGGAGTCCGCGGTAACCCTCATCGGCGCAAGATCTTTGGAGGCCGCGCCGGAGGAGCAGCGGGCCGCCATGCGCCAGCAGATGATCGATTTCTACAACGCCACCATGGCCACGCCCTGGGTGGCGGCCGAGCGCGGCTATATCGACGGTGTCATCGACCCGGCCACCACGCGCCTGGAGATCCGCCGCGCCCTGCACCTGCTCCGGGACAAGACACTGCCGCGCAACCCCCGCAAACACCACCTGCTGCCGCTATAGCCTCGCGGCTCGCCGATTGTGCTGAATCGGTCGGCCGGGTGGGGTGGATGTGAGAGCCTTCAGCTATGAGTAGCTCACCTAAGGCATTGCTCGAAGGCGGACCTGACGGGCTGGAACAGCGGATTGTGCCGATCACTCCGCCGGGGATCGAGTTGAGGGTGGCGCACGGGGGCGGGTACGAGCGGTTCAAGGTGACGCCGCGCTGGGAGGACACCCCGGAGGGCAGTTTGCCGGTGTACGAATGGGTCGCGCACACCGAGCACTGACGGGGTCGGCGGAGCACCGAAAACTAGGACTGGGCGGCGCGGCGGCGAATGGGTTGCCGCGTCGGGATCGGGTCCTTGCCGAGGAAGTCGGCGATGAGGGCATAGACCTCGTTCGGCTTCTCCATGACCAGCAGGTGTGAGGCGCCGGGGATGACGGCCAACTGCGAGTCGGGGATGGCTCGATAGAGGGCAATGGTGTGCTCCAGCGTGACGGCGTCATCGTCACCGGAGACCACCAGGGTGGGGGTGGTGAGTGCCCGCAGGTCCGCGGGGGTGAGATCGGGCTGGGATTCCCACATTTCGGCGAGTTTGCGGGCCACGATCGGGAAGTGGTCCTCACCGTCGGGGGAGACCTCGCCATAGTTGCCCGCCAGGTATCGCTGTACCGATTCCTCCTCGAAATCGTCCAGGATGCCGGGGACTATTCCCTCGTAATTGAAATTGCCGCTGATCATGACCAATTTGCGCACCAGGTCCGGGCGGCGCAGCGCGACCAGCAGCCCCACATTCGCGCCATCGCTGTGGCCGACCAGGTGGGCGGGTTCGCCGACGACCTTCTCCAGGAACGCGATCAGGTCCGTGGCCATGGCGTCGTAGGAGATCGGGCCGTCCACATCGGGGGTGTGGCCGTGGCCGCGGCGGTCGGTCTTGTAGACGCGGAAGCGGCCGACCAGCGAAGGCATGGCGGGGGCGAACATTCGCGAATCGACGAAGCCGCCGTGCAGTAGGACCACGGATTCACCGTCGCCGTGCACGTCGTACCAGGCCGCCACATCGCCGAGTTGAATGTTCACCATGGGTCCATCCTCCCGGGTGGTCCGCACCGGTCTCACAACGGGTGCCCGCTCACGGTGAGCGTCGAGTGGGGTAGGCGGGAAAACGGAAGCGGCCGCCCGCGATTCGCGGGCGGCCGCTGCAGCCGTTCATTCGGGTATCAGGCCCGGAGTTTGCCCGGTGACCAGAGCCCGGACCGGGTTGCGGTGCCGGTCTGGATCTCGGCCGCGGTGGCCGGGTAGTACGGGGTGTACTTCTCCAGCGAACCCCAGTCCCGCGCCCAGTTGTCCTTCAGATAGGTGGGCACGGTCTGCGAGGACCCGAGCATCTCCGCCCAGCCCAGCGGTCCGCCGAACTCCTCGGCCTGCCAGGTATTGGTGGAGCTGATGGCGAGCGGCCGATCCGGCAAGATGCGGAAGTTCGGCACCTCGGCCACACCGTAGCGGTGGTCGAACGGTCGCTGGCACGGGAATTGCAGGCCGACGGCCCAGTCCTCCAGGATCGGCTGCTGCGAGCCCAGGTAGCTGTTGAGCGTCTGCAGCTTGGGCATCCGCGGCGGGGTGAACGCCAGCCACTGATCGCCGATGAGGATGGGATCGATGGCGTGAATGCGGATGACGTTGGCGTCACCGGGCAGCGCGTCGACCGGTACCCGCAGGTTGCGCCAGGAGGGCGCCGGGCCGATGTCCTGCGGCCGGTAGTTGCCGGGCAGTTCGGTGACGGACCCGTCCGGGTTCTGATGTCCGTACTCGACCAGCAGCTGCTGTCCGTAGGTCATATTGCCGGTGTCGTCGAAGGACAGGATGCGTCCGGCCGCCGAGATGACGATGAGCGGTGAGACGGCCGACCGCGCCGGCAACTGGTACCAGCTGGAGGTCAGGTTGGCGGGCTGCTGCACGCCGTCCTGCCAGCTGCCCATGACCGGTGTGGTGGCCGGATCCAGGCCGAACGGCAGCGCCACGGTGGACCCGTTGACACCCTCCGCGCCCTTACCGCCGCCGGTACCGGCGTTCTGCCCCTTCTCGAAGGCGGGGCCGACGGTCTGGTTGGAGGTATTGCCGGTGCCCGGCTTCACCTCGACGCTGTCGGCGTCGAGCTTGTCGGGAACTCCGTTGGGGGAGAACCCGACCGGGGCGGCGCCCGCGAGCGGATCGCCGTTGAGCGGCGGGTGCTCCGGATCGATGACCGGAGTCAGGTTGCCGCCGTTGACATTCGGCTCGACCAGCACGTCATTGGCGAGCCCGCAGCTCTTACCGGAGAGCGCGTCGAGGTTGGAGCGGGCCAGCGAGTACGCCGGGTACTGCGTGGCCGCGCCCTTGACCAGGGACAACACCTCGAATGCCACCATGAGCGCCGCGACGACGGTCAGCGGGATGGCGGCGAATTTGCGAACCCGCCTGCCGCGCTGGGTCTTTCCATTCGCCATCGGCTTGGCGTACCCCTCGCGCAGCGACTGCCAGGCGACGACCGCCAGCGCGAGCCCGAACAGCATGAGCATCAGGGTGTTGGACTGGAAGCCGTGCAGGGAGACGCGCTTGTCGAACCACGGCACGCCGTAGCTGGAGACGTACCAGTAGCCGTTGATGCCGGAGAAGGCGAGCGCGAGCGTGAACAGCAGTCCGGCCAGGAAGACCGACCGATTCTTGCGCGACCGCAGCGCCGTGGCCGAGACCGCGACCGCGGTGACCGCGGCCAGTGCGCCCGCGATGCCCGCGTACGAACCGAAGTGGTGGGTCCACTTGGTCGGGTTGAACATCATGAAGAAGATGGTTCCGAAGACCACGCCGAGCAGTCGCCAGGTGGGCCCGGAGGCGATGCCCGGCACCTGGCGGCGGCGCAGCAGCACCAGCAGGGTGGTGATCAGGCACAGGATCATCACCAGGAAGGCGAAGCGTCGCGCCAGCGAGCCGTCGACGGTCTCGACGAACAGGTAGTAGTAGCGCAGATAATCCTCGTACCAGGCGAGATTCGGCCCGGTGGCCTGTCGCACCCGGTTCGCCTCCATGATTCCGGCGAAGGTCTGATCGCCGAAGACGACCACCAGCACCAGGAATCCGGCCGCCGCGATGGGCGCGAGCAGTGCCACATCACCGAACTGCTTGCGGCGCCGCACCACGATGCGCACCAGTGGCCGGATGCCGGCGAGCAGCGCTGCCACACACATCAATCCGGTCGGTGCCGCCGCGAGGGTGAAGGCCGCGACCAGGACCGCGACCGCGGCGGGCAGCAATCGTGAAGTGGCGATGGCTCGTTCGATCGAGACCCAGGTCAGCAGTGCGCCCAGTGCGACGATCGGCTCGGAGCGCAGGCCGTTGTCGTAGGGCAGCCAGAAGGCCAGGAAGACCAGACCGCCGGTCCACAGCGCCACCTTCGAGGAGGCGACCCCGCGCCCGAGCCGCGGTACCACCTCGCGGCTGATGACCAGCCAGCAGAGAATGCCGCAGAGCAGCGCCGGAATTCGCACCCACGGGCTGGCGGTGGAGATCTCCGAGAACGCCTGGATGACGTAGTAGTACCAGCCGAACGGGGCCTCGGGGACGCCGAACCAGCGGAAGTAGTTGGCCATATAGCCCGCATGCGGTGCGACGCGAACCATGGTGAGGATGTAGCCGTCGTCGGAGGTGTTCGCGCCCACGAAGTGCCACAGCACCAGGGTGCCGATAATGCCGCCGTCCGCCCAGGTGGGCTGCAACCAGTGCCGGGGGAAGATGCGCCGATGCCCGCGGCCGTCACTGGTGTCGAGTACCGCGAGCGCGCCCATGGCCAGCAGTGTCAGCAGTACGGCCGCGATGATCGCGATCAGCTTGAGGATCGTCGGCGAGGTGGAGAACCGCGAATCCACATTCATGTGGAAGGACAGGCCCTGCGGCACATCACCTTTCAGATCGGTGAAGACGCCGACCACCTGCGGTCGCAGATCACCGAGCAGCGAGCTCTCGACCGGCACGGTGACGAGTTCGCGTCCGCCGTCCGCGGTCGGCTTCTCGACGGTGCGGGTCAGGCCCTCGAACTTCGCGGTGGTCTTCTTTTCATCGGAGTTGATGACGATGGCGGTGCACTCGCTCATCTCGGACCGCTGCGCCGACGCCACGACGGCATTGCGGTCCAGGACGTCGACGCTGTCCCCGGAGACCCGGACGAACAGGCCCTCCAGGTCCGCGCCCTTGCCCTGCGGCGGCGCGGTTGCCAGCAGAATGCCGCCGCGCGGATCCAATTGCGCGATGGCCGAACAGGGAATGGTGGCGGTCAGATCGGTCGGCACCTGCGAGACCAGGGGTGCGTCGATACTGCCGAGCGTGCCGTGCTGCGGCCAGTTCACCACGGCGGTGGTCTGCTTGACCGGAAGGAACGGCGTCGCCAGCGCGAACAGCGCCCCGAGGACACCGGCGATGATCGCGATGGTCTTCGCGATCCGATAGTCGCGCGGTGTCGCCGTGGGTGTCGGCGTCGATGGCGGTTTGCTCAATACAGCGGAGGCGTCGGGCACGGTTGCTGATCGTACTGTCCGCGACCCCGAGTGGCGCTGTTCACTCCGGCGGTGCGACACGTATGCCGCATCGCACCTGTTCGGGCGTGTTGACGGGGGCACGAAGCGCGCTTCGTGCCCCCGCTGGAAACCGCTGTCTACCTGGCCCTTATGGGTGCGTCCTTACTGATGCCCGAACGGGTTTCGACGGTTACGTTCGGGTCGGCGGGGACGGCATCGGGGACATATGGGGTGAACTGCTCGAGGGAACCCCAGTCCCGGCCCCAGTCGTGGTCGAGATAGGAGGGGCGGGTCTGGGACTTCAGCAGTAGTCCGGTCCAGCCGAGCGGGCCGCCGCCGATATCGTCCTGCCAGGCGTTGGAGGCGTCCGAGCCGGTGCGGTCGGGCAGGATGCGCCACTGCGGGACCTCGGCGATGCCGTCGTGGTGGTCGAAGGGGCGCTGGCACGGGAAGGCGAGGCCGACGTGCCAGTCCTCCAGAACCGGGGCGGTATGGCCGACAAGGGTATTCAGGGTTTGCAGTTTGGGCAGGCGCGGCGGAGTGACGGCCAGCCACTGCTTGGGGGTGATATCCCGATCGTCGGCGACCAGGCGAATGCTGTTGGCTCCCACCGGGATATCGGAAATCGGTACGCGCAGATTGCGCCAGGACGGGGCGGGGCCGATATCGAGGGGGCGGATCTTGCCGGTATCGGTCACGGTGCCGTCGGCGGCGCGGGTGCCGTATTCGACGAACAGATCGCCGCCGTAGGTCTCCACACCGTCCTTGTTGACCGATCGAATGCGTCCGGCCGCGGTGACGATCAGGACCTGGTAGGCCGGATCGTCACGCACGCTGTCGGACAGGTCGGCCCGGTACCACTCGGTGGTGAGCTTGGCCGGGGCCTGATCGCCGTCGGTGTAGCTGCCCATGACGGGTGTGCGCGCCGGATCGAGTCCGAACGGCAGGGCGACGGTGGAGCCGTTGATTCCGGCCTGCGCGGTCTTACCGCCGCCGGTCCCGGCCCCGGTGGTGTTGGTGGTCTTGTTGTCGGAGTCCTTGCTGACCGAGTTGGCTCCGCCGCTGACGGTCTCCTCGGCATCGGCGGTGAGGTCGGTGGCCACGCCGTTCGGGCTGAATCCGGTGTTCTCC
Organism: Nocardia sp. NBC_01503; assembly: GCF_036327755.1. NCBI lineage: Bacteria > Bacillati > Actinomycetota > Actinomycetes > Mycobacteriales > Nocardiaceae > Nocardia > Nocardia sp. NBC_01503. Next base: position 2,365,039 of record NZ_CP109596.1, on the reverse strand, counting down.
GAGGCCAATCCGTCGGCGGGCGCACCGGTCCACGGTTGCAGCAGCGAGTCGGCGGTATTCGTCTCCACCAGTACGTCATTGGCGAGGGCGCACGAATCACCCGTCAGCGCAGCGATATTCGACTTTGCGATGCTGTACGCCGGGTACTGGGTGACGGCCGCCTTGGCCAGCGACGCCACCTCGAACAGCACCAGCAGCGCGGCCGCGATGGTGAGCGGCATACTCGCGAATTTGTCGAAGGCGCGCACCGGTTTCGGCTGCCGGTACGGCTCCCGGTAGTGCTGGAAGGCGGCGATGAGCAGGCACAGGATCGCCAATCCGAGGAAGAGTGTGGAGAAGCCCTTGCCCGCGATCAGCGGTGCCTTGTCGAACCACGGCACACCGTAGCTGGAGACATACCACCAGCCATTGGGTCCGGTGAAGGTGATGGCCAGCAGGAACAGCACCGCCGCCGCGAAGAGAGTGCGATTGCGCGGGGATCGAATTCCGTTGACGCCCACCGCGACCGCCGCCAGCGCCGCCACCGATCCGGCGAGCCCGGCGTAGACGCCGAAGTGATGCGTCCACTTGGTGGGCGTGAACATCATCAGGAACAGCGCCATGAAGATGATGCCGAGAATCCGCGCGGACGGCCCGCGCGAGGTGCCGGGAATCCGGCCGTTCTTGCGCAGCATCACCATGACGCAGACGCCCAGGCACAGCAGCATGGCCAGGATGCCGAACCGGCGTGCGAGGGATCCGTCGGGCGAGAGCATGAGCAGTGAATCCCAGCGGGTGCGCTCGTCGAACCAGGCCACATTCGGCCCGATGAGGGTGCGCACCCGGGTCGCCTCCATGACCGAGGCGAGGGTCTGGTCACCGAAAACGACCACCAGCACCAGGGTTCCGGCGGCCATGCCCGGTGCGAGCAGTGCGGCATAGCGCAGCAGCGCCGATCCGGTCCCCTTGGCCTGTTTGATGATCACCTGCAATACCGGTCGTGAGCCGGCGATGAGCGCGGCGATACAGATGAGCCCGGTCGGTCCGGCGGCGAGGGAGAAGGCTGCGATCAGCACGCCGATCGCGGCGGGCAGCAGGCGCCCGGTGGCGATGGCGCGTTCGATGGAGCACCAGGTCAGCAGCGCACCGGCCGCGATGATCGGCTCCGGGCGCAATCCGTTGTCGTAGGGCATCCACGCGGCCAGGAACACCAGCCCCGCCGTCCATACCGCGACATTGTCCCGTCGCACCCGGGAGCCCAAGCGCGGCAGTACTTCCCGGCTGATCACCAGCCAGCAGACCAGCCCCGCGAGCAGGGACGGCAGCCGCATCCAGGGGCTGGAGTCGCTGATCCGGGTCATCCAGACCAGCACCTCGTACGGCCAGCCGAAGGGGGCCTCGGCCACGCCGAACCACCGGTAGTAGTTGGCCATGTACCCCGAAACCTTCGAGGCCCGAGCCATATTCAGGATGTAGCCGTCATCGGAGGTATTGGCCCCGATGAAATGCCACAGCACCAGTGTTCCGAGCACCACGCCGTCGGCGAGCCGGAAGCGCCACCAGTGCGCGGGCAGGAAACGGCGCGGCCGTCGCCCGTCCCGGGTGTCGAGCAGATGCAGTGCGTACAGCGCGATGAGCGTGAACAGCGTCGCGCCGATAATGGCGGCGCGCTTGAGCCAACTCGGGCTGGAGGTGAAGCGGGCGTCGATATCCGCGTGTGCGGCACCGTCTCCCAGCTGTGCCCGGGTCAGATCGGTGAACATGCCGACCACCTGCGGCCGGGTATCCCCGCCCACCCGGCCGATGAACGGCGTGCCGTCCTTGCGGGTGACTCCGGTGAGCTCGACGCGCGCCTCGGTGGCATCGGAGCGCAGCAGCACCGCCGCGCAGTTCTGAATCTCCGCGACCGGGGCCGACAACAGCGGAATGTTCCGCAGCAGGACCGAGAGCGTGCGCGTGCCCTCGGTGCCCTCGGCGCCCTCGGCCGTCGCGGTGCCCTCGGGAGCGGCGGTCTTGGGCGCGCTCTCCTCGATCTTGACGACCAGGCCCTTGTCCACCGCCTTCCCGGAGGCGACCGGCACGGTCGAGTACAGCGTCCCGGCGGGCAGCTCCCGCAGTGCCTGGCACGGCAGGTTCACGTCCAGGCTCAGCGGTACATAGGACACCAGTGGTGCGTCGATATTCACCGAGTCGCCCTGTGGCCAGTGCACGGTGGGCCGGTCCTGCCGTACGGGCAGGATCGGTGTCAGCACCGCCAGCAGGATTCCGAGAACTCCGGAAACCACGGCGAGCAGTCGGACTCGATGAAACGCTCGGGTGTCTTCGCGCACGATCCCCGATGCTAGCCACCCCGGCGGGTTTCACCCGTGACCGCACCCGCGCCGGACTGAAATACTCTGTCGCCCTTTACGATGGTTGTTATCCGAACTGGGCGAGGGGCCGGGCCGGAAGAATATCGAGGGAGCATGACCGAGCTGCGACCGGGCGAAGTGATCGCCGGGTATGTCATCGCGCGGCGAATCGGTGCTGGTGGATCGGGCGTCGTGTACGCGGCGCGACATCCACGGCTGCCCAGGCTGACGGCGTTGAAGATTTTGAAACGCGACGATGTCACCCGGGCCGACGAGGTGTGGAAGCGGTTCGAGCGCGAAGCCGATATCACCGCCCACTTCGATCATCCGAATATCGTGCAGGTGTACGACCGGGGCATCGAGGATGAGCGCCGCTGGATCTCCATGCAGTACATCGAGGGCACCGATGCCGCTGAACTGCACGGGATTTCACCGGATCGGGCACTGCGGATCGCGGAGGAGATCGGCGGTGCGCTGGACTACGCGCACGGCAAGGGCGTGCTGCATCGCGATGTGAAGCCGTCGAACATTCTGATCGCGGCACCGGACAGCGGCAGGCCGGAGCGGGCACTGCTCACCGATTTCGGAATCGCCCGCCTGCGGGACGAGACCACCAATCTCACGCATCCGGGAAATATCTCGGCGACCTTCGCTTTCGCCTCACCCGAACAGGTTTCGGGCAAACCGGTCGGTCCCGGATCGGATCAGTACTCGCTGGCCTGCACCCTGTTCGTCCTGCTCACCGATCAGCGCCCCTTCACCGCCGACAATCTGCTCGGCTGGGTGCACGCCCATACCCAGGGAAAACCACTGCGCGTCAGCGCCGTTCGGCCAGATCTGCCCGCCGCCCTGGACGCCGTCTTCGCCCGCGCCCTGGCCAAGGATCCGGACGACCGCTACCCCGGCTGCACCGAATTCGCCGAGGCCGCCACCGCCGCCTACTACTCGGATCCGGCGCTGGCGGTCACCGCGCCCGCGCGCATTACCGGCCGCGGTACCGCGGCTCCGGCGGCGAAGGCGGGAAAGCCACTGGCACAGTGGCTGTTCCGCAAGAAGGTCGTCCTTCCGGTGCTCGCCGCGGTCGTGGTCGCGGCCGGTGCCGGATTCATGCTGTCGCACACCGGTTCCGAACCGGCAGTGACCGGAATCGGCGCCGTACCAGACAAATTCGTCGGGACCTGGCTCGCGACCGAAGGCCAGACCAACTATCGACTGATCGTGCAGCAGGGCCGCACCGGTGATTCGATTCTGCAGAACCGCGTGGACGGTGTACTGCCCAATGGCGCACCCTTCCACTGTGAATTCGCCGCCCCGCTCGGTCAGGTCCCGTCCGGTGGCGACCGCCTGCTGATCGGGACCTCCGAGATCGTGACCGGTGAGCCCGCCAATGCCTGCCGTGCCAATGGACCCACCACGCTGACCCTGCTCTCGGATGGCCGGGTGAGCCGCAAAACCGATGTGAGCGGCCTGATCACGTACACCAATGCCGATCAGGTGGCGAGCTCCTGGGGAACCGAATACGCCGCCATCGCACGAGCTTTCCCGAGTCTGGTCGGGCAATTGGCGACCAATGGCAGTGCGGTGGGATGGCAGGGCGCGAACTGTCTCGAGCGTGATCCCGGCCCGGAGGACGCCGGGCCCACACGGGGCGCGCACCGGGTGATGTGCAATGCGCGGGACTCCACCGGACAGGTCCGCTTCGACTTCTTCGACTTCGGAACCCGCCCGGCGCAATCTGTGGGTGCGCTGTTCTTCAACGGCAATGCCCGGTCCATCCCGTTCAGCCATCGGGATGTGGCCGGGGAATTGACCGTGACCACCGATAAATCCGTGGATCCGGCCACGGCGACCGATACCGATGCCCGGCACATCTCGGCCGCGGTCACCTTCCCGGACGGCGATCCGCGATCGCGTTTCGTTTTACTGCTCCGCTGGCCGGGTCACACCGTCGATAATGAACTGAGCGACTGGCTTTCCCGAGCGCCGTTGAAGTAGGTGCGTCATGGCTGAACTGCGACCCGGCGAGGTGATCGCCGGATACGTCATTCAGCGCAAGATCGGATCTGGCGGCTCCGGCACCGTCTACGTGGCCCGCCATCCCCGTTTGCCCCGGCTCGCCGCCATCAAGGTGATGGGCAATGACGAGATGAACGCCGATGCGGAGGCATGGCGTCGATTCGAACGCGAGGCCGATATCACCGCCCGCTTCGACCATCCCAATATCGTGGCCGTCTACGACACCGGCGAAGACGGCGGGCGACTGTGGATCTCCATGCAGTACATCGACGGCAATGACGCCGACGCGCTGCACGGTGTGCGACCGGAACGGGCGCTGCGGATCGGCAGTGGGGTGGCATCCGCCCTGGATTACGCGCACGGCAAGGGCGTGCTGCATCGCGATGTGAAGCCGTCGAACATTCTGCTCTCCCCGGCCGAGGACGGGCGGGCGAAGCGAGCGCTGTTGACCGACTTCGGGATTGCCCGGCTGCGCGATGAATCCACCCATCTCACCCGGACCGGGGATGTGGCGGCGACCTTCGCGTACGCCTCGCCGGAGCAGGTCTCCGGTGCGCCGCTGGATCCGCGCACCGATCAATACTCGCTGGCCTGCACGCTTTTCGTACTGCTCACCGGGCATCGGCCGTATATGGCCAAGGATCTCGCCGGCTGGGTGCTCGCGCACACCCAGATTCCGCCGCTGCGGATCACCCAGGTCCGGCCGGACCTGCCGCGCGCGCTGGACTTCGTCTTCGATCGGGCCCTGGCCAAGAATCCGGAGTATCGCTTCGCCGGCTGCGCCGATTTCGTGGATGCCGCGTGGACCGCCCTGTCCGGACCGGCGACCGGTGACCCGCTGCCGTATGTGAGTGCGCCCCGGCCGATTCCGGCGGTCGACCCCTCACGCATGAAGACCACCATGCGGGCCTCGGGATTCACACCGAACTACGAGCCCGACCCGACCCCGCCACCCGCACCGGTTGCCGCTCCGGCCCGCGGTAGTTCACGCCTGCTGGCCGGAGTCCTCGGCGGTGCGATCGCGATCCTGCTCGCCGGTGGCGGTTTCCTGCTGGCGTACAAGCTGGAGAGCAGTGGAAACACCTCCGGCGCACCGCTTTCGGCGATTGTGCAACCCGCGGCGACCGGCCCGTCCGGGGTCTCCAGTGCGCCCGCGCAGCAGGCCACACCCTCGGCCACCACGGTGGCGGCCGCGCCCGCCGGGCAGATCCCGGCGGCCTTCCTCGGTGAATGGACCGGCAGCAGCGATCAGAACAATGACGACTACCGCCTCACCATCCGCCAGGGCGAGGTGAACCAGGTCGTGGAGACCTCCACGGTCTTCCGCAATGGAACCCTGGTGTGCGCCTTCGACTATCGACTGATGGCGGTCTCCGCGGGTGAGGTCACCGTCGGCGGTGGCGTCACCACCAGCGGCGGCTCCAACTGCCACCCGCAGGCCACCCAGGTGCTACGCCTGACCGGTGGGCAGATAGTCCGCGACCTCGATATCAGCGGCCACGTCACCTACGACCGCGTCAGCTGACCAGCCCGCGCACATCCCAAAGCCACACGCCGTCAACGCGTTGCGCCGGGAATCCGACCAGCTGATCCACCGTCAGCCGCAGCGCGTCGGCATTGTCGGTCGGCGGCAGCACCATCACATCGGCCTGCCAGTACCGCAGATCCGCCAGGGCCCGCGCCCGTGCGGCATCATCGATGACCGGAACCTTGTTGTCGTGCTGTGCCTTGATGAGCAGGCTCGCGGTGGGCCGATCGTCCGGACCGTAGCGGCCCTTCTTATCGGTTCCGGTGGGTCCGACGAAATACCCTCCGGCGAGCGGGAATTCGAAGTCTGCGGCGGTCTGCCACTGCAGGGCGCGGGCGTCCGGCGCGGTGGGCGGCGGTGTGATCACCACGGAGCCGTGCGAAACGTATTGCCGCACGGTGCCATCGGCGAAGAAGGCGGGGGTCGCCGGGCGTTGCACCACCGGCAGGATGGTCGGGGTGAGCGGCAGCAGGGCCAGGGCCATGGCCGCGAACCAGGCCAGCGGTCGCCAGTCGGTGGCGGAGACGCGCCAATACTCCAGTGCGCGTTGGGTTCCCATGGCCAGCACAATGGCGATGGCCGGAATGGCGGCCATGGTGAATCGCGATTCCAGCACCGAATTGAGCAGCGGAACCTTTTCGAACCAGTGCCACGGCATGGTGATTCCGGTGTCGCGCTTACCGATCAGCAGGGTGGAACCCAGTGACAGCACCGAACCCGCGACGATCACGGAGACCGCGGCCCGCACCACGCGCTCGCGCCACATGAATACGGCGGTCATGAGCACCAGCAGCAGGAGTGGCCAGCCGAAGTAGGAGTTCTCCTCGGTCGGATTGATGGCCACGTTCTGCCCGTGCTGGACCACCCCGCCGAGCGATTCGGAGGGGAATTGGAACAGCGCCTTGAGATCGTTCTGCATCGGCCCGTGGTCGATGGAGCGATAGGACTGCGGTCCGAAGAACTGCCACCACAGCGGAATCTCGGTGAGGGCCAGGGTGATGCCCGCGGCCAGCAGCACCGTCGGCAGCATGGTGCGCAGCGCGCGCAGCCCGGCGCGCGGGGTGTGCAGGTAGTACACGAACGCGAAGACGGCGAAGGCGAGCGCGAAGATCAGCAGCGGCTCCTCGCCCAGCGCGATCTGCAGGGCGACGAGCAGGCCGAGGATGAAGGCATCGCGCAGCCGCCGCGCCTTACGCGCCTCGATCGGCGCGTGCGCGTGCCGCGCGACCCGGATGAGCTGCAGCGCGATGAGCGGAAGCAGGGCCAGCACAACGAAGTTCGGGTGTGCGTTGGCATGCGAGATCATGGCGGGCGCGAAGCCGCAGAACAGACCACCCACGGCGGCAGCGAGCTTGGAGTCGACCAGCTCCCGGGAGAACAGCCAGTACCAGGCGAAGGCGGTGCCGAACAGGCCGAGGGTGAGCACCAGCACGAAGGTGACGGTCGGTCCGAACAGCAGGGTGACGGGTGTGAGCGGTACGCCGACACCGAACATGGCGGTATTGGCCATCATGTTCACGCCGTCGGGATAGTTCTGCAATCCGGTGCCGAGCGGATTCTCCAGGTGCGCGATCTTGTGCGCGGTGACCGCGAAGAACCACTCCCACATGGTCTGGTCCTGACCGCTCTTGATCAGGTAGCCGCGATCGGTGTGCAGCCATTGTCCGGACAGCACCAGGGCGGCGAGTGCGAGGTATCCGGTGGCGACGATCAGGTCGGCGCGCGCCGAGTGCAGCCGGTGCGCGACACGCTGTCCGCGAGTGCGCTCCGGGGCAACAGTTTTCGGTACTGTTCGGTCTATAACCGCTACCGTTGCTCGGTCCGCGGTAGTCCGGTCGGTATCCCGCCCCTGTGCCACGCGATAACTCCTCTTGCCCTTCACAACCAGCGGCCCACGCTACCGGGTACCGCTGAGATTGTGCTGGCAAGTAGGTGAGTTATCCACAGAAAAGGCCCTTCATCCACAGGATTCGGGGCGCTTCTGTGTATAAGTGATGCTTGTCTCGAGTCCGAATCGAGACATAGCCGTGGGCTGCATCACAATTCACGGCCCACGGCTATAACACTCAGGGGTGCACCACAACCAGGGTGAACGGCCCGATATCGGTGGCCCGGAAGTGACCGTCGTCCTCGAACAGCGACTTCGGGAACGTCACCGTATAGCGCTTCACATTCGGATCATTCGGATACACGTCCTCGGAGAGGCGCAGCGTGTACTCGTCACCGGAGCGCCGGAACAGGAACGCGTCCGGTGCCCGCCAGGGGGAGTGCGCCAACGCGTCCATGAGCTCCCGCGGTGTCTTCAATTGACTCCACCGCTTGATCTCCGCCGACCGCGCCGCGAAATCGGCGAGAGGGTTCGCGTAATGCGAAGTGAGCGCCTGGAATCCGTAGTACGGGTAGATCGCCAGGAAGGTGGTGTCCGCGGTCAGCACCACGCTCTGATCGCGCGGCCGCCCGGTCTGCTCCAGCAGCGCGGCATCGATCGCGCCGTAATGCGAGACCGCCGAGGGCTGCCGCTTATCCGCGCGCTCCCCATTGCCGTCGGTATCGGTGTACGCCGTGGTGATCTCGTTCGCCAGCACGTGCGGAATCTGCTGACTGAACGCGATCGCCCCGATCACCGCGATCACCCCCGCCGCCAATCGCATTCGCGACGGCTCGTTCAATACCTGGTAGACCGCCCGCGCCCCCTCCACGAACCCGAACGCACCGGCCGCCGCGAGCAGCGCGTACAGAATCGGCTCGAGGCGGAAGGACAGCAGCGTGGTTCCGGCGGCGGTCGCCGTCATCGAGAGCAGGCACCAGAGGTAGATGGCGACCACGCCGATGGCCAAAGCCTGTGCGCGCCGCGAACTTCCGACCCGCAGGACCAGCCACACCGTGCCGAGCAGGCAGAACACGCCCAACAGGCTGAAATCGAACATGGGCAGCGGCAACTGCGACCCGCCCTCGGGCAGATAGTGGAAGGCCGTGCCGGACTTGGGGATGGTGCCACCGAGCAGCTTCAGCAGGAACGGGAACCAGACGGTGAGTGCCAGCAGCCCCGCGACAACGCCCGCGACAATGAGTCGGAGCAGAATCGGCCACACCGTGCGCCAGCGTCCGGGCACCGCGATGTCGGTATTCGCCCGATGCCGTTGCGCCCGTTCCGCTTTACCGCGCTCACGCAGTGCCAGTCCGGCAGCGACCACGGCCATGAGGCACACCGCGAAGACCGCCACGCCGAAGTACAACGTGTAGAGCATCGCCGCCACACCGAGGAACAGTCCGGTCCCCAGCACCGCACCCCAGCCACCGGCGGTAGCCGCAGCAGGTTCTTCGGGCCGATACAGCGCACCCCAGGCCAGCAGCATCGTGGGTGCGAACAGCAGGACCAGCGGTGCGCTGTAGGCCTCGGGCGATCCGTAAGCCAGCGTGACAGCGGTGGTGGCGGCTGCCACGGCGACAGCCCAATCGGCGCGAATCAGCTTGGACCACAGCACAACCGCGATAACCGCCGTGACCGCGAGCCCGATGATGGCGAACGGCTTGAACGCTTCCCATCCGGCCATTCCGGTCAGATTCGCGAATCGTCCACCGACCCAGAACCATCCGCCGGGATAAAACGGTGGCAGGTCGACATAGTTCATATCGTGCAGCGCCGCGCTGTCGGTCAACCGCGTCAGATATTGCGTCCGGAACTCCTGGTCAACGGAGATCCCGAACAGATACAGCTTGGTAGCCGCCAGCGGCATCCCGAGGGTCACCGTCACGAACCCTGAAATCCCCGCCCAGGAAAGCAGTTTCGCCAGCCACGGCCACTTGTCCATCCGCATCAGCAGAATCGCCGCCACCAGCAAGGCCAGCGCGACCACCTGCCCCACGGTCGTCAATGCCCGAGTCACATTGGAGGAGTTGAACGCGGGCCACTGCACGGTCCCGAAGGCCACCAGCCCGACCCCGGCGACCGCCGCCGCGACCACCGCCGCCAGTGCGCCCTCGCTGAGCGCACCTCCGGCCCGCCGCATCAGCACTGCCCCCCGGCCGCCCGCTTCCTCGCTCATTCCCACTCCGCCTCCGGGTTCCGTGTCCTGACCGCTCGCCGCGCGACAGCCTAGTCGGGTCTCGGTTTGCCGCATTCGGAGCGCGCCGTCGGCATTGCGATATGACTTTCCTCAGGTAGTGCGCTTGGTAACCTGATACGTATGACCCAGCAGCTGTCAGTGAAGATTCCGGATGAGCTGGATGCCCAGTTGCGGTCTGCTGCGGGCGGAAACGTTTCGCAGTGGGTCATCGAGGCGATTCAGGATCGCCTCGAGCGCGAGATGTGGGAACGCTCCAAGGTGGTGGACGAAATGCTCGGCATCACGGAGGAGTGGATGTACGAGGAGATGCGGTTACGCGATGAGATCCGGTCCGAGGCGCTGCGGCCCGGAGGTGAGGTTTGAAGCAGGGGGAGATACGGCAACTGCTCGCATCGCGCGCGCCGGCACCGGCCTACGTGGTTGTGCTGTCCGGTCCACGGTTTCTGGCGGCCGGTAAGGGGCGGATTGTCGCGTGCAAAGTAGTTCCGGGAGTTGTTCCGGATGACTTCACTTCCGCTGTCCGCGTGTCATATCGGAACTCTGACGGGGTGGACACCGTCGGTATGGCGATACCTGATCTGATCGACTGGTACCCGAAATCCGCACTGGGCGAACGGGTGGGTGCGGTCGGCGACACCTCGGCCTTGATTCGCTTGGTGGAGTCGCTGTTTCACTGAGTGGAACGCAACGAGCGGTGACCGAATCGATCACCGCTCGTTGGTTGTCGCTGCCGCCTAGACGGGCAGTTTGCGGAAGATGGGGCGCGGGATGTGCCGCAGCACCATCATGATGTAGCGGAAAGTGCCTGGTGCCCAGACGATTTCCTTACCCTTTTCGGAGGCCGCTACCGCGAGCGCGGCCACGTCTTCCTTGTCGACGGTCAGGGGTGCTTCCTTGACATGAGCCGACATGCGGGTGCGGACCTGGCCGGGGCGGATGACCGTGACGCGCGGGCCGTGCGGGCGCAGCGCCTCGCCGAGGCCCAGGTAGAAGCCGTCCAGGCCGGCCTTGGTGGAGCCGTAGACGAAGTTGGAGCGGCGCACGCGCTCACCGGCGACCGAGCTCATGGCGATGATGCGGCCGTAACCCTGCGCCTTCATCTTCTCGCCGAGCAGGACGCCGACCGAGACGGCGGCGGTGTAGTTCAGCTCGCAGGCGATGACGGCCTTGCGCTGGTCCTGCCACAGCTCCTCGGCGTCGCCGAGCATGCCGAAGGCGACAATGGCGATATCCACATCACCGTGCGCCCAGGCGGCCTCGATGACCTTGGGGTGCGAGTCCATCTCCAGGGCGTCGAAGTCGATGACCTCGACCTCGGAGGCGCCGGCCGACTTCATCTGCGCCACAGCCTCTTCGCGCAGTGGATCGCCGGGCAGCGCCGCCAGAATGATCCGCGCGGGACCCTTCTTCAGGTACTCCGAGCAGATCGCGAGACCGATCTCGGAGGTGCCGCCAAGCAGCAGAATGGACTGCGGATTCCCTACCGCATTGATCACTGAAGCTCCAGCCTTCGCGCCATATCGGACATGAAAACGCCTGTGGGATCGACACTTCGGCGGATCTTGATCCACTCGTCGATCCGGGGGTACATCTTGTGGAAGGTCTCCGCGGTGGTTCGGGAGTCCTTCGCGGTGTAGAGCCGCCCGCCGAACTCGGTGACCCGGCGGTCCAGATCGGTGACGAGCTCATTGAGCCCGGCCCGAATCGGGAAGTCCACGCAGATGTTCCAGCCCGGCATGGGGAAGCTCAACGGCGCGGGGTTACCCGGGCCGAACAGCTTGAAAACATTGAGCGCCGAATAGTGCCCGGACGCCTGGATATCGATGATGATCTTCTTGAATTCATCGACGGCCTCGGTCGGCACCACGAACTGGTACTGAAGAAAACCGGCCGGACCGTATGCCCGATTCCACTCCGCGATCATGTCGAGCGGATGGTAGAACTGCGTCAGGTTCTGGATCTTGCCGGTGTAATTACCGCCCATGGCGTAGTACGCCTCGCCGACCGACCCGAGGGTCAGCTTGTTGGCGGTGAAGCTGGGGAAGATATTCGGCACCGTGAGTAGTTGCGGCGCATCGAACTTCAGCGGATTGCGCTGCTTCTTGGCGGGCAGCTCATCCAGTTTGGCCAGCCGGCCGCGAGTAATGGTGGCGCGCCCCAACTTCGGCAGCGGGTTCATCACATCGAACCAGGCGCTGGAGTAGGTGTAGTTCGCCTCGCTGCCATCGCTGTGCGCGGCGATGGTCTCGTCGAGGGTGCTGGTCTTGACGCCGTCATTGATGAAGTAGGCGGTCTCCGTCGGCACCATCTCGATGGTGGCGCGCAGGATGATGCCGGTCAGTCCGTTGCCGCCGACCGTGGCCCAGAACAGCTTCGCGTTCTTCTTCGGCCCGATGGTGGTGACCTTGCCATCGGCGGTGAGCAGGTCCAGAGACCGCACATGATTGCCGAAGGAACCCTCGGAGTGATGGTTCTTGCCATGAATATCGGAGGCGATGGCGCCGCCGATGGTCACCTGCCGGGTGCCCGGGAGCACCGGAACCCACAGGCCGAACGGCAATGCCGCCTTCATCAGCTGATCCAGGCTGACACCGCCGTCCACATCGACCAGGCGGGAGTCGCGGTCGATCCGGTGGATGCGGTTCAGCGCCGGCATATTGATGACGAGGCCGCCGGAGTTCTGCGCGTGATCGCCGTACGAGCGACCCAGGCCGCGCGCGATGACGCCGCGGCGTAGGTGCGCCGGCTTGGAGTCATTGTCCTCGGCGACCATGGCGACCGCCTTGACGATCAACTCCGGGTCGGACGTCGACAGAACTTCCGATGTGGTGGCTGCGGTGCGACCCCAACCGGTCAGGCGGCGGGTCTGCGTCGGCAGTTCATAGGAACCGTTCGATGCTGCGTCCGCACCTTCGCTCGCCGATTTCGTCTCGGCGGCGGCCGTGGTGGTGGTCTGAGCTTTCGTGGACATCGGGATAGAGGCTACAGGCATAACCGTCTCGAGGCTTGTGTCCTACATCCCGGGCGATACCCTCATGCCTTGTGACCGCGGAACCCCATCTGCCCCTGCCGCCCGAGCTGCCCCTCGTCGACGAGCCGGGCGGTACGGACGTCGATCTGAAGACCCAGATCATCCGCTTCGGGCTGACCGGCGGGCTGTCGGCGATCGTCGACTACGGCCTCTACACCCTGTTCTTCCAGGTCTTCGGCTTGCCGCTGCCGGTGTCCAAGTCATTGAGCTTCATCGCGGGCACCACCACCGCGTACCTGATCAATCGCCGCTGGACCTTCAAGGCCGAGCCGAGCCGCGCCCGCTTCATCGCGGTCGTGATCCTCTACGCGGTGACCTTCGCCATCCAGGTCGGCATCAACCAGATCTGCTACTACGCCCTCGCCGATGAGTGGTGGCGCATGCCGCTGGCCTTCTGCGTGGCCCAGGGCACCGCCACCGTGATCAACTTCATCGTGCAGCGAGCCGTGATCTTCAAGATCAAGTAGGTCAGTAGTCGACCAGGGCGCCGTCTTCGGCCTCGGCCTTGGTGCGGAAGTAGTCGCCGCCCTTGGCTCGGACATTGTCGGTGCCCCACTGGACGGTTTCGCGCTGGGCGGGGACCAGGTGCGGGATGTGCTTGCGGCAGTGGATGTATGCCTCCTCCACATCGACCACCACCCAGCGTTCGGGTTGACGGCCGCGCACATCGGGCGGGAGATCGGCGACGCAGCGGCGCATGAGGGTGTCGTCGACTATGCGGGCGGTGCCGTTGATGTGCAGGCCGATGAGGTCCTGGACGAAGTCGATGAGCAGGATGCCGATATGCGGATTCTCCAGCATATTCCCCAGGCTGGCGAGGACGCCGTTGCCGCGGTATTCGGGATAGGCCAGCGTGCGATCGTCGATCACATGCAGGAATCCGGGTTTGCCGGCGCGGAAGCTGTTGTCGCATTCGCCGTGTTTGTCGGCGGTGGCGATGAACGCCATATCCATTCGACCGATGAATTCGATCATCTGGCGGTTCAGTCGATTTCGGACTTGATCGGAGTAGAAGCGCTCTGCCCGGTCCTGAGTCCCGTAGCGTTCCTGCAATTCCCGCTCGCCGTCGCTGCCGTTTCTGATACCGGGCATCGTGCACCCCCAGTGGTAGCTGAATACCGGATGAAAGAGGCTTGGCCACGAAGCTCGGCCATCCGAAATCCTATACGGTTTAACTAGTTTGGTGTGGCGAATGCGTGAACCGGCATATCCGCGCTGGTGGGAGCGGATCGACTGATGCCGGGACAAACCTTCCTGTGCGAGGATCCTCCCGATCGGAAGTGATCGCAAGAGTCCCGTCCCTTTTAGCCACCCGGATGCTGTCAGCCCGCCTTGGCGCGGAGCGCCGAATCGGCTAAGCGCGTCGCCGCGGCAATCGCGCGCGATCCAGCACCAGTACCGAGCCCCGCCCCAGCCGCACCACGCCCCGATCCTCCAGCTCGCGCAGCACCTTATTGGCGGTGGCGCGGGTGGTTCCGGCCATGGACGCCAGGTCCTCCTGGGTCAGCTGGATGACCGCGGGCTTACCGTCCCCGTCCCCGTACACATCGGCCAGATGCGCGAGCCGCCGCAGCACCCGCGTCTCCACCGGCAGGTACAGCGCCTCCAGCACCGCCGCGGAGAGCCGGCGCACCTGTGCCGCAAGGGAAGTGGTGAGAAACCGCTCCACCTGTGGATGCTCCCGGCGCAGCCGCTCCAGCTGCGTCCGGTTCAGGGTGAGCGTCTCGCCGTCGGTGACCGCGACAATGGTCGCCGTGCGCCGCGCCTCCGGACTCAGAAGCGCTTGCTCGCCGAACATTTCGCCCGGACCGAGAATGGTGAGGGTGGCCGAATTTCCCAGCGGTGTGGTGATCCGCACGACGTAGCGCCCGGACAGGATCAGGTGCACGCAGTCACCGGGATCGCCCTCATGGCAGACGATATCGCGGCGCCGGAACCGTCTGGGCGTGCACGCCGCGATGAACTCCCGCTTCTCCACGGGTGAAAGCTCTTCCAGCAGTTCGAATTCCGCCATCACTACCTCACCGCAGTCCGATCAGCCGATATACGGTCACCGGCAGGCTTTTGCCCTTGATATCGAAGTCGCCGAGATTGCGCACCTGCGCCCGATCGCCCAGCCGCTCCCGGGTCAGCGGCCCGACCGCCACCGTGCCCGGTTCGGCCAAACCCTCCAGGCGCGCAGCGAGATTCGTGGTGTCACCGATGGCGGTGAAGTTCCGCATCTCCCGTGCACCCACATTGCCGACGATCGCCGGGCCGGTGTTCACCCCGACCCGGAACAACGGCCACTCCAGCGCACCTGGGCCCGCGACGCGCGGAATCCCGATGGTGTCGCCGCTACCGACCCGCCCGCGCAGCTCCGCCGGGAGCGGTCCCGGGATGCTCGCGCCGCCGATGCGCTCGCGCACCGCGGCCGTCGCCCGCTGGATGGCCAGGCCCGCCCGCGCCGCCCGCAGCGCGTGATCGGGTTGCCGCACCGGCGCATTGAAGATCGCCATCACCGCATCGCCGACGAACTGCACCACGGTGCCGCCCTCGGCCAGGATCTCCGGCACGATGACCCCGTAGTAGGTATTGAGCATGCGCATGACCTGTACCGGCCCGGCCTGTTCGGAGAACGGGGTGAACCCGCGCAGGTCCGCCATCAGCACGCTCACCTCGTGCACCTCACCACCCAGCCCGGCCTGCGACGGATCGGCCAGCAGGGTGGTCGCCACCTGCGGTGACATATAGGACCGGAACAATCCGTCCAATTGCTGGTAGAGCCGGGCGTTCTCGAGGGTCACCGAGGTCTGGCTGGCGAACGATCGCGCGATGGCGTGCTCGGCGGGTCCGAGCGGTCCGGCCGCGCCCGGTCGCAGCAGCTCCAGCACGCCGGATCGAATCCCCCTGACCGTCAACGGATATACGAAGGCCGCCGGATTCGGCGGGAGTCCGTCACCGAAGTGCAGCCGCCCGTTCCGCAGCACACCGATCCGCACCAGATCGCGATCGAAGGCGGAGCTGGCCAGCCGCTGAATCTCCGCGAGCAGCTCGGTCTCCCCGCGCATCACGTTGGCGCGCTCGCCGACCGCCGCCAGCGCGCCGAGTCGCCGCACCTGTTCGCGTTCGTCACCGAGCGCCCGCGCGCTCTGCCGCAGCACCGCCACCTGCCTTTCGGTGAGCCCGAAACGCCGCGAAAGCTGTTGTGCCACCGCGCCGAGCGGTTCATCCGACGGCACGCCGCCACTGGCCCGCTGATCCAGCGCCAGCACCATCTCCTCCAGTGCCCGCGCGTAATCGCGTTGAATGGCGGCGACGGTACTGCGCTGGGTGACGCTGTCGAAGAGTCCGCGCACCGAACCCTCGCGCCGGAAACTGCGGTGCGCGCTCACCGCGATCAGCGCGAATGCCGCGCCCAGCAGTACATGCCACTCCCACCAGGTGATCCGCCAGCTGCGCCCGAACCCGACCGCGAACATCGCCTCGGCCAGCAGTACGAATGCGGTGAGCACACTCAGCAGCACCGTCGCGCGATTACGCCGATACAGCCAGGCGTAGGCGACCGCCGCCACCAGATAGCAACCGCCGCCGAGGAAGGCCGCCGCCACCAGTGGCCCCTGCACCTCATCGGGATCGGGAATGGTGTCGAACGGCGGTATCCGGGTGAGCGAGGCCAGCGCCCACACCGCCATCGAAGTCAGAGGCAGGGCGGCGAGGAGATCGGTGCAGCGGTGCGCCCGCGCGGTGGGCCCGTACTCCACGATCGAGGCCAGCGCCGCCAGCCCGCCCAGCACCATACCGACCGGAACCGCTCCGGTGAAGCCCACATTCGGTGTGGAGAGGATGACACCGGGAGTGGCCAGCGCGTGCAGGCCCAGAAATCCCGAATTCAATTGGAACACCAGCGAAACCAGGATCAGTCGCATATCCCGGTGCGCGCGGGCGGCGCGCAGCAGCAGGATGGCCAGCGCCAGCGAGAGCACCGCCGCGCCGAGGATCAGCCAGAAGTGGATACCGCCGTGCATATACATGTGGTCCAGGCCGGGATGGGTGACCAGTAGCCACAATCCGGCCGCGGGCAGTGCGACGTGCACCGCCCACAGCGCGATCCGCACCGGCGGGATACCGCGTGCCGCGACAGCCGTCACCGGGTTCCCCGCCCCGTGCGCATCACCGATATGCCATGTCCGTCATCAGGTTTCACAATGTGCCCGCCTCATATCGGCGCTACCGCCCGCGCTCGGTCCTCAGGCGGGCGTGAGCGTCACCGGTACACCGTTGAACACGGCATTCCCGGAGGGTGCGTCCACCAGCGAATCATCGGTCAGCGCATTGGCATTCACGCCCGCGTGCGCCCGCGCCACCGTCTGCTCGGAGTCGCCGTGTCCCCAGCCGTGCGGCAGGCTCACCACGCCCGGCATGATGTCCTCGGTCGGCTCCAACTCCACGGTGAGCGCACCGGCGGCGGATTTCACCACCGCGTGCCCGTCCAGCCCCAGCCGGTTCACATCGTCCGGATGGATATGCAGCGTGCACCGGTTCGACCCGCCCACCAGCGGCGGAACATTGTGCAGCCAACTGTTGTTGGAGCGCAGCTGCCGCCGTCCGACCAGCACCATCGCGGGTGCGTCGTCACCCAGCCGCTCATGCATCCGGGCCACATCCGTCAGCAATGCCTCCGGCGCCAACTCCACCTGCTCGGACGCGGTCAGCAACAGTCCGGGTAGCCGCGGCCGCAATGGCCCGAGGTCGATGCCGTGCGGATTGTCCAGCAGCACTTGCAGATTCAGCCCGACGCGTGGCTCCTTGTCCGCAGCGCCGACCTCGGCGACAGCGTCCGCCCCGTCATCCCGGCGTGCTTGTGGCCGGGATCCACCCGCCGCGGCCCATTCCCCATAGGGGCCGAGTCGCAGCATCAGGTCGATGCGCTGCTCGGTGCTGTTCTCGCCCAGCAACTCTCCGCGCCGATCGGTCATCCCGGCCTTGTGCAGCGTTCCGGCGATGACGAATTCGTCCACGGCCGCGAGCGGATCCACCTCCGGCTGTGCCTGCTGCCCAGTGATGGCCAGGGCCAGGCGCGCCATGATCTCGGCCTCGGACAGCTCATCGGTGCCCAGCGGCAGCAGCGGCCGCGAGTAGCGGGCATAGTTGCGCACGGCGAAGTTCAACAGCGCGAAGTCGTAGTGCGGGGACTGCAGAATGCGCGGCGGCGGCAGGATCACATCGGCGTAGCGCGTGGTCTCGTTGAGGTAGCGGTCCACGCTCACCATGAACTCCAGGCTCGCGAAGGCATCGGCCAGGCGCGGCCCACTCGGCGCGGAGAGCACCGGATTGCCCGCGACCGTCACCATGGCGCGAATCCGCCCGTCACCGGGGGTGAGAATCTCATCCGCGAGCGTCGCCACCGGCAGCTCGCCCATGGCCTCGGGCAGTCCGCGCACCCGGCTGTTCCAGCGTCCCAGCCGGAAGGCCCGGGTCCGCACGATGCCGAGCGCGGCACCGTTGGCGAACATGGCGCCGCCGGGTGAGTCCAGATTTCCGGTGAGCACATTGATCACATCGACCAGCCACTGTGTCACCGTGCCGAATTCGGCCGTGCAGGTGCCGATGCGTGCGTAGACGGCGGCCGTGGGCGCACCCGCGAGCTCACGGGCCAGCCGCACCACCGTTCCGGCGGGCACCCCGGTGCGCTCGGCCACCACCTCGGGGGTGAAAGGCGCTGCGGCGGTGCGCACTTCGTCCAGTCCGCGCACCGGCACCCGAACCGTGTCCAATCCTTCGGCGAAGAGGGTGTGCACAATCCCGAACAGCAGATACGCGTCACTGCCCGGCCGGACGAACAGATGCTCATCCGCGAGCTTGGCGGTGCGGGTGCGCCGCGGATCCACCACCACGAATTTCCCGCTGCGCTGCTGCAGCGCCTTCAACCGGCCCGGAAAATCCGGTGCGGTGCACAGTGATCCATTGGACTCCAGCGGATTCGCGCCCAGCATGAGCAGATAGTCGGTGCGATCCAGATCCGGCACCGCCACGGTGAGCGGATCGCCGAACATGAGCCCCGAGGACACCTGCTTGGGCATCTGATCGGCGGTGCTGGCGGAGAACAGGTTTCGCGTGGCCAGCGCCCGAATCAATACCGGCGCATAGAGCGCCCCCGCCAGGGTGTGCGCATTGGGATTGCCCAGATACAACCCCGCGGCCTGATTTCCGTACGCGCCGGTGACCTGCGGCATCCGCTCCCGAATGACCCCGAACGCCTCCTGCCAGCTCGCGGCCCGCCAGGTATCGGTGGCGCGATCGCGAATCATGGGCGCGGTCAGCCGGTCCGGATCCTCGTCGAGATGCCCGAGCGTCGCACCCTTGGGGCAGAGGAAACCGCGACTGAACGGATCGGCCTTGTCACCGCGTACAGCCGTGACATGGTCCTGGGCGTCCAGGGTGATCTCCAGTCCGCAGACCGCTTCGCAGAGCGGGCAGGTGCGCGGCAGTGTCCGCGGGGCATTCGTGGCGGGGGTCATACCTCATCATCGCCCCGGGGCCGCACAACGGAAACAGCAAAGCATCAACTCGGCGTCAATGGCGAGTGTCGGATAAGCGACACACTGTCCGTATGGGCGCGGACAGACAACCGCCCACCACCGCGACCAGGCTTGCCACATGCGGTTTTTGGAGCGAACACAAGCACTCGAGGCCCTGCGCGCCGCCTGGGAGGAGCTGGCCGCGGGCGCCGGAGACGTGGTCGTGCTCAGCGTCGGCGGTGAATCCGGCCTCTTCATCCGCCTGCCCGACGCGCCCCCGCCCACCCCCGCGGCCACCCGCGTGGTCCCCGGCCTCACCGATCGCCAGCAGGACGTCCTCGATCTGCTCTGCGCGGGCCTGACCAATACGGAGATCGCCGAATACCTAGTCCTGTCCGTCCGCACCGTGGACCACCACGTCTCGGCCATCCTGCGCCGCCTCGGCGTCCACAACCGCCGCGCCGCCCGCGCCAAGGTCCTCGATGAGGGGGAGCCACTGCAATCGGGCCATCGCAGTCATCCCAGAGCGATACTCCCGCACCTCAACACACACCACCCCCACCCCGAACCCCACCCCGAACCCCACCCCCCAAGTTCGTGGCCCGCCCCCGGTTCTGGACTGACCGGAGCGGGGGAGCGAAGCGGAGGAGCGGAGGGAGGGAAGAACCGGGGTCACAGGGCCGCGAACCGCCGGAGCGCAGCGGAGGCAAATTAACACAGCGGAGGAGCGGAGGGAGGGAAGAACCGGGGTCACAGGGCCACGAACCGCCGGAGCGAAGCGAAGGCAATGAGCGACACCGTCGGTTACGCCCCCAAGTTCGTGGCCCGCCCCCGGTTCTGGACTGAGTGGAGCGGGGGAGCGAAGCGGAGGAGCGGAGGGAGGGAAGAAACGGGGGTCACAGGGCCACGAACCGCCGGAGCGAAGCGGAGGCAAATTAAACACAGCGGAGGCAAATTAAACACAGCGGAGGCAAATTAGACACAGCAAAACCGCGGATGCCGGGGTGCATCCGCGGTTTCTGGGGTTATAGCTATGTGCTACTGGAGGAGGTGCTTATTCGCCTGGGGCGCAGCACATTCTCCTCAGGAGGCGATACGGGCCACCTGCGGCTTCTTGGCGCCTTTGGCCGCGGCGCGGACCGCCGCGGCGATCGCGACGACCGGCGGGATCCAGCGAGCCTCATGCGGTGCCACACCCCAGCAGGCCGAGCCGTCGAACAGCTGGGTCGGCGGCAGCGGGATGCCCGCGCCGTCGGTGTGCACGATGACGCCCGCCGCGCGCAGCGCCTCGATGGCGTTGGCGGCCTTGCGCACGCCGGTCACCAGGTGGATCTCGCGGCGCTCGGCGCCCGGGATCTCGATGACCGGGCCGGTCAGGTCGTTGGCCCGCAGGAAGCGGCGGACGAAGGCGGCGGTCTCACCCGTCACCTCGATGCCCGACAGATTTTCATCGGTGACCAGGCTGATGCCGTTGGCCGTTTCGGCGACCGTCCATCCACGCTCGGTGTACTCCTGCGCAGAGGCGGCCAGTGCTGCCGCCATAACGGAAGACGAAAACGTCGTACGCACTGGTTTCTCCATTCCCCGGTAGATCTATGTCCTGCTCTGTGCGAGGTATCGGAACGAGTCGCCCGCTCCGTTACAGCTTCTTTTTCCTCCGTCATGGTTTTTCCCTCCAAAAGAGACGCCTTGTCGTTGTAACTGGCACACCAGTGCCTGTGTCACATCGGCGACAGAGTCGGGGGAGGGGCCTACTGCCTGCGAAGACAGCGTCAAGGGAGCTATCGGCGGCGCGACCCCGATTCGTACCGTCCGCGCACCGAAGTGTTCTAGAACACATTGTTTCGATCTGTCCCGGCGCGGGGATTGCGATGAGACTTCGCAGGGTCGAAAAGATCTGCGGGAGAGGAGATCGACGGCATGGCCGACCAATCGAACGGGAAGACGGCCGAACTCGACGAGCTGGAGGTCGAGGAGTTCGAGATCGGACGGTGGGCCGCCTTCAAGGACTCCGCGACCCGGCGGATGACCCGCAGGCTGGAGCAGGAGGCCGCCGCCGAGGAGGAGTCGGTCGAACCCTTCGCCAGCCCAAGCGCTTTCGGCTCCTGGAGTGTGGACGCGGCCAAGGCGCTGCTGGATGTGCAGTTCCACCGCGCCGCCACCCGCACCCTGCTGCCACTGGCGTATCTACTGGGCCTGGCAGGCGCTTTCGCGATTCCGATCGTGGGAACCGTAGGGCTGTGGCGGGTTTCGGCCTGGCTGGGTGTGGTGTTCGCGGTCGTCTTCGCCATCCCGCTGGCGCTCACCATCGCGGCGGTGGTGCGCCTGCTGCTCGAGTTCGTGCTCAATGCCTCGCGACTGGCAAGCCGGGTGGAGCACATCGCCGAGATGGGTGACGATTTGTTCCAGGCGCTCTCGGATGTGGCCGAACCGGTCAATCAATTGTCGGAAGACGTTCGCGCCGTGCAGTTCTGGCGCTTCGGGAGGCGGTCACAGCGCAGGTAATTGTGCAACAATGCGAGCGCAAGACTCGTAAGGGGGAGGGATGGCACTACCGCAGGGGATCACCGGATCCACCATGCCGCGGCGGCAACTCGGCCGTCACCTGCGCGACCTGCGCAATCGCGCCCGGATGACGACCCGGGTGGCAGCGCAGCGGCTGGAATGGTCCGAAGCCAAGATCTGGCGCATCGAAACCGGGCAGACCTCACTGCGCAGCCTCGATGTCGAGGCCATGTGCCGCATCTACGGGGCGCCCGAGGAGGCCATCGAACCGCTCACCGCCCTGGCCCGGGAGACCAAGGCGCGTGGCTGGTGGACCGAGTACGGCGATGTGATCGACGAGGGGTACGAGGTCTATATCGGGTTGGAGGAGGCCGCGGCGCGGCTCACCACCTACGAAAACGAGTTGGTGCCAGGGCTTTTGCAGACCGAGGCGTATATGCGCGCGGTGCTGGCGGGGGCGAACCCGGGTATCTCCGCCGAGCAGATGGACCGCCGCGTGCGGGTCCGCACCGCTCGGCAATCACTGCTGACCCGCGAGGAATCGCCGGTACGGCTCGATGTGATCATCTCCGAAGCGGTGCTCTGGCATCGCATCGGCGGCGATGAGGTGACCATCGGGCAGTTGGACAAGCTGCGCAAATTCGGTGAACTGTCGAATGTGCGCCTGCGCCTGCTGCCCGCGGACTGCGGATATCACCACGGTATGGATGCCGGGCGCTTCGTGCTGCTCGAATTCCCTTCCGCCGCAAACGAACAGACCGAACCGCCGGTTGTCTACGTGGAGGCGCTCACCGGCGCGTCCTATCTGGACAAGGAACACGATGTGGAGCGCTACCGCGAGGCCTTCGCGGCGGCGGCCGCCATCGCGGTGGATGCGCTCCCGATGATCGAGACCATTCGCGCCACGGTCTGACAACCTTCGACGCATAGGGCGGCGCGGCGGGAAAACCGCCGCGCCGCAATGCTATTGGCGTCGTGCGGCTATTGGCTGAGTGACTGCTCCAGCACCTCGCGGTGGGTGGGGGCGGCCTCGCGATGCAGTTCGCGCCCCTTGTCGGTGAGGCAGACGAAGATCGCGCGGCGATCCTGTTCGCAGAGGCTGCGGCTGACCAGTCCATCGCGTTCGAGTCGCGCGACCGCGCGCGAGAGCGCGCTCTGACTCAAATGGATGTCATGGGCCAGATCGGCCATTTTGTAGCTCTCGACACCGGCGTCCATGAGTCGGTCGAGGGTTTCGAATTCACTGAGCCCGAGGTGGTGGCGGCCTTGCAGTTCCTTCTCGAGGGCGCAGGAGGTCGTCGCGTGCCGGGCAAGCAGATCGCGCCACTGTGCCACCAGGGCATCAGGAACGACCTGTTCGACAGTCGTTGTCGGCTTCGGCATGGCCGCCATCTTAGTGCGCCCGCGCAACCCATGCAACCGCATTTAATGTGTAGACAACTTATGCGTGCGCATGTACTGTCCTCTCTCGTGACTTCCACAGACCTACGCCCCGCAGTGAGCACCGCGGCAGACTCCACGCAGTGGACGCTCCGGCTCTGGGGCATGCTCATCACCCTGTGCATCGTGCTGTTCCTCGACGGCCTGGACGTTTCGATGATCGGCGTCGCCCTCCCGTCCATCGGCACCGAACTCGACCTGGGCACCTCCACCCTGCAATGGCTGGTCAGCGGATACGTCCTCGGCTACGGCGGCCTGCTGCTGCTGGGCGGGCGCACCGCCGATCTGCTCGGCCGCCGCAAGGTCTTCCTGATCGCACTGGCCGTCTTCGCCCTGGCCTCCCTGGCGGGCGCACTGGTCAGCTCCGGGCCACTGCTGATCCTCACCCGATTCGTCAAGGGCCTGGCCGCCGCCTTCACCGCGCCGACCGGACTCTCCATCATCACAACGAATTTCGCCGAGGGCCCGGCCCGTAACAAGGCGCTATCCATCTACACCGTGTTCGGCGCGGGCGGCTACTCCATGGGCCTGCTCTTCGGCGGCCTCATGACCGGCCTGGGCTGGCGCTGGACCTTCCTGCTGCCCTTCCCGGTCGCCATCGCGGCCCTGATCGCGGCCTTCTACCTGGTGCCCAAGGACGGGCCCGCCGAAGAGGGCGGTCACGATCTGCTCGGCGCGCTGCTGTCCACCTCGGGCATGCTGCTGCTGGTCTACACCGTGGTCTCGGCCCCGGAGGCCGGTTGGGCCTCGGCCCGCACCATCATCTCGTTCGTCGTGGTCGCCGCGCTGTTCGCCGGTTTCGTCGCGGTCGAGAAGCGGGTGCGCTACCCCCTGGTGCGCCTCGGCATTCTGAAGAAGCCCACGCTGTGGCGGGCCAGCCTGGCCATCATCGCGGTCGCCGGTTCCTTCTTCAGCTGGCAGTTCATCACCACGCTGTACCTGCAGGACACCCTCGGCTGGTCGCCGTTGAAGCTGTCGCTGGCGCTGCTGCCGGTCGGTCTGCTGGTGGTCGCCTCCGCGTTCGTCTCGGACAAGCTGGTCGATCGCTTCGGCACCGGCCCGATCATCGCGGTCACCATGGTGGTCATGGCCATCGGCTACCTGATGTACCTGCGCATCGACACCGCCCCCGCCTACCTGACGGTGCTGCTGCCCGCCGTACTGCTGGTGGGTATCGGCTGGGTCGGCTTCCCCGCCATCAATATTCAGGCCACCAGCGGTATCGACGATGACGAACAGGGTCTCGCGGCCGGTGTGCTGCAGACCGCCATGCAGGTCGGTGCGGCCATCGTGCTCGCGGTGACCACCGCGATCATCTCCTCCGGATCGCACACCGACACCAGCCCCGCCGCCGTACTCGACAACTACCGTCCCGGACTGCAATTCGCCGCCGGTGTCGCCATTGTCGGTGCGCTGGTCGCCCTTACGGTCTACCTGCCCAAGCGCAAGGCCCGTAAGAACGCCGAACAGGAGCTGGAGGTCGCGCTGGTCGGCTGACAATCACGCCGGGCCGCGCCCGCCGCTCACACGGGCGACGGCCGAACTGAAGAAGAACGTTGGGGTGCACCGCGATTACGCAGTGCACCCCTTCGTCATCCCAAAAGCATGCCGGGATGACGAGGGAAGTCAGTGCGGCAGTTTGAGATCCGCCAGCCGCGGTGCCGCGGCGTCCTTCGGTGACCGCGTGAAGCTCAACGGCTTCCCGTAACGGTCCACCGCCGGCCATTCGATCCCCAGATCCGGATCGAAAGCGTCCAGGTCCCGGTCGAATTCGGGCGAGTACTCCAGCGAGCAGAGGTAGATGACCGTGGAATCGTCCTCGAGCGCGAGCAGCGCGTGACCAAGCCCCTCGGCGAGGAATACCGACTTGCGCTCCACATCGTCGATGACGACGCTGTCCCACTGTCCGAAGGTCGGCGATCCGGCGCGCAGATCCACCACCACATCCAGGAACGCCCCGCGCACACAGGTCACATACTTGGCCTGGCCCGGCGGATCCTCGGTGTAGTGGATGCCGCGCAGCACCCCGGCCGCCGAGGTCGAGGTATTGACCTGCAGCAGTTCGAAGGACCGCCCCACGATCTTCTCGAACTCCGAGGACTTGAAGGTCTCGGCGAAGACCCCGCGCTCATCACCGTGCAGAGCCGGGGTGAATTCCCAGGCGCCCGGAATGGCCATTTCCCGAATCCGCATGCTCAGTCCACTCGTCCCTGTTCCAGCAGGCGCAGCAGGTAGGCCCCGTATCCGGAGCGCACCAGCGGCCGGGCGGCCGCTGCCAATTGATCGTCGTCGATGAAACCCATACGCCAGGCCACCTCCTCGGGTACCCCGATTTTCAGGCCCTGCCGCTCCTCGATGGTACGGACGTAGTTGGCGGCATCGAGCAGTGAATCGAAGGTACCGGTGTCCAGCCAGGCGGTGCCGCGGCGCAGCACCTCCACATTCAATCGGCCCTGTTCGAGGTAGGCGCGATTGATATCGGTGATCTCGTACTCACCGCGATCGGACGGCTTCAGCTCGCGCGCGATCTCGATGACGTCGTTGTCGTAGAAGTACAGTCCCGGGATCGCGTAGTTGGAGCGCGGCGCCTTGGGCTTCTCCTCGATGGAAATGGCCTTGCCGTCGGCGAATTCGACCACGCCGTACGCGGTCGGATCCGAGACCCGGTAGGCGAAGACCGCACCGCCGTCCACCTGCGCGTACTGCCGCAGATTGGTGCCGAGGCCGGGGCCGTGGAAGATGTTGTCGCCCAGTACGAGTGCGGCGGGATCGTTCCCGATGTGGTTCGCGCCGAGGATGAAGGCGCGGGCCAGTCCGTCCGGCTCGGGCTGCACCACATAGCTGAGGTTGATCCCGAACTGGCTGCCGTCACCGAGCAGCCGGGTGAACGCCGCCACGTCCTCGGGGGTGGTGATGACCAGGATGTCCCGGATTCCCGCCAGCATGAGCGTCGAGAGCGGGTAGTACACCATCGGTTTGTCGTAGACGGGGACAAGCTGTTTGCTCACCCCGCGCGTGATCGGGTGCAAACGCGACCCGGTGCCGCCCGCCAGGATGATTCCACGCATGTCACGAGAGTCTGCCAGTTCCATCGCGAACGAGAGCGGGGAGGTTCCGACTGCACGGCGAATCGATCACAACCGTTTGCGGCCATACCGATACGGCGATATCTGTTGCGTAGGTCACGTTCCCATGGTGTTCTGAAACGACGCTATGTGAGATGTCAGCGCCGACTCTCCCGCGCCGGGTAACCGAGCCCTTCTTCGGTCACCGGACGAACGGCTCGGCGCGCCAACAACGAGGTAGGTGCGCAATGGCGAGTACCCGCAATGACCATGCCGATGCTCCGGTGATCAACCCCGACAGTGTGAGCGTCTACGCGCGCACCCTCGAAGTGGCCTGCCGCAGCACGATTCGGCCCGCCGGTGAGTACATGACCCTCAGCGAAGGGGCCATGCCGATCGTCAGCGGTGTCATCAACGCGCTCGCCAGACTGCGCCCCGCACCCCGCGGTGTGGAACGGGAGCAGGTGCGGCTCAACGGCTTCCGCATGGAAATCGTGCGACCCGCCGGGGCTCGCAGCTCGATGAGCGACGGCGTCGTCATGTACATGCACGGCGGCGGCTTCTTCCTCTGCGGACTCGACACCCACCGGCCCGTGGTGGCCGCCATCGCCCGCCGCACCGGAATGCCGGTGGTGAGTGTGGAGTACCGGCAACTGCCGCAGACCGATATCGCCGGTTCGGTCTCCGACTGCCTGACCGCGTACCGCTGGCTGCTCTCGCACGGCGTACCCGCCTCGCGCATCGTCTTCGCCGGCGACTCCGCGGGCGGCTATATGACCTTCGCGACCGCGCTGCGCGC
Source organism: Nocardia sp. NBC_01503 (assembly GCF_036327755.1). Classification (NCBI taxonomy): domain Bacteria; kingdom Bacillati; phylum Actinomycetota; class Actinomycetes; order Mycobacteriales; family Nocardiaceae; genus Nocardia; species Nocardia sp. NBC_01503. The sequence goes on along the minus strand of NZ_CP109596.1, from coordinate 2,337,758 downwards.
CCGCGATATGGGACTCCCGGTGCCCGCCGGACTCGTCGGCCTGTGTCCCGCACTGGATCTGGACTGCGCGGAGAAGCGCGCGCACCCGAACTACCACCGCGATCCGCTCATCCCGCTGTCGGCGTTGGAGGCGGTGGTCAAGCTCGGCGCCGAGGTGAACGGTCACCTGGATCCGCAGCTGTCCCCGGTCAACAATCCGCTCGCCGGTATGCCGCCCGCACTGCTCATCGTCGCCGAGGACGAGGTGCTGCGCCGGGACAGTGAGATCATGGCGCACCGGCTCGCCCAGGCGGGCGTACCGGCCACCCTGGAGATCTGGCGGGGGCAGGTGCACGCCTTCATGGCCATCTTCCCGAGCATGCCCGAGAGCCGGGCCGCCCTCGCGCATGTGGCCCAATTCGTCCGTGCCCGAATCGAATCCGCGCGGATCGCGCAGACCGCATGAGGTGCTGCGGCCACCATGCGGGCATGAGCGCAGCCGGGGCCGTCTGATCACGGTCGGCGGTGGCGGCTGTACAAAAAGAAATCCCCGCCCGGGTGGTCCGGGCGGGGATTCTCTGGTGGGACCGGTCGATTACTTGGCCGGGGCCACGAACGGCTCGTTGTTGGTCATCGTGTACTGGATGACCGCGGCGATCGCGACCGGCACGGTGATCAGGATGGTGCCGGCGATGCCGATCAGGCTCGCGCCCGCCGCGGCGCCGAGGAGGCAGCCGACGATCGGACCGGAGCCGCCGCCCAGGGCGACCGGAAGGGTGATGGCCGCACCGGCCACGGAACCGATGGCGCAGCCCACGATGCCGCCGAGGACGGTGGTGATCAGACCCGACGCGGTGGCGGCCAGACCGATGGTGTCCTTCATCCGGTTGAAGGCGTCCTTCTCACGGTCGTAAGGGCTCTTCCAGTTGGCCTGATCCTGGTACGGCAGCGCGATCGGCTGGTAGACGGCGTGCTCGACGTCGATTTCCGGCTTCAGGGTCGCGACATCGCCGTTGATCTCCGCGGCGATCGGGAAGGCGAAGTCCTCGATCTGAGCGGAGAGCGGCACGCCACCCATCACGGTGCCGTCGGCGGCCTTGATCTCCAGCTTGCCGTCATTGATGTCCAGCGAGCCACCACCGGCGGCCGACAGCAGCAGGGTGCCGGCTTCCTGGTTGACGTAGTAGGAGACCGGGGTGCCCTGCTGGGCGGCCGGGGCGGGATCGGCGTGAACGGTGCCGGCGGCGATACCCATGGCAGCGATCACCAGCGCCGACGTGGCGGCGAATTTCCTCATCAGCATTTTTTTCAGAACCTCATCAGGGAAGAACTCGGGGGGACACGAGAATCGAAATCCAGGTCAGCTAACGCGCGGTGAATCGACTGTGACCGTCCGTTCAAGTTCCGTTCACTGATGTGATCGCGCGATCGGTCAGGTTCCGGAAATGCGCTGCGTACGTCGGGTTTTCGAGTGGGTCAGATATTGGTCAGTTGATAACTAACCAGCCCTGTTGTGGCGAAGGTCACACCCAATGCTGGGAAGGTTGGAATGGATGAGGTATGAAAAGCCCGGAGCCGTCTCGGAATTGCGACTTTCACCATCCGAACCGCGGCTCCGCGCCGATATTTCGTTTCCTTCTCGTGTCCAATTCCGCGCACCCGAAGCGAGCAATCGGTGTAAGGACCGCAACACTCCGGACCGATCGTCGGCGGACACCGAAGGCGACGTAGGGTTTTCGTTGTGCGATTGCTCGTAACCGGAGGCGCCGGATTCATCGGCGCGAACTTCGTTCATCAGACCGTGACCACCCGTCCCGGCGTTCAGGTGACCGTGCTCGACAAACTCACCTATGCCGGAAACCGGGCCTCCCTGGACCCGGTCGCCGACCGTATCGAGTTCGTGCACGGTGACATCGCCGATGCCGCACTGGTGGATCGCCTGGTCGGTGGCGTGGACGCGGTGGTGCATTTCGCCGCCGAATCACACAACGACAATTCCCTGGCCGATCCGTGGCCGTTCGTGCAGACCAATATCGTCGGCACCTATTCGCTGCTGCAGGCGGTGCGCAAGCATCAGGTGCGGTACCACCACATCTCCACCGACGAGGTCTACGGTGATCTCGAGCTCGACGATCCGAGCGCGTTCACCGAGGCCACGCCCTACAACCCGTCCAGTCCGTACTCCGCCAGCAAGGCGTCGAGCGATATGCTGGTGCGGGCCTGGGTGCGTTCCTTCGGCGTACAAGCCACAATCTCCAACTGCAGCAACAACTATGGCCCGTATCAGCATGTGGAGAAATTCATCCCACGCCAGATCACCAATCTCATCGACGGGGTGCGACCGCGCCTGTACGGCAGTGGACATCAGGTGCGCGACTGGATCCACGTGGACGACCACAACACCGCCGTCTGGGAAATTCTGGAACACGGTCGAATCGGGCAGACGTACCTGATCGGCGCGGACGGCGAACGCGACAACAAATCCGTCGTACAGCTGATTCTCGAGGCATTCGGCCGCGATGCGAACGACTTCGATCACGTCACTGATCGCCCCGGCCACGACCTGCGCTACGCCATCGATTCCACCCTGCTGCGCACCGAACTCGGCTGGACGCCCCAATACTCCGACTTCCGAACCGGATTGGCCGCCACCGTCCGCTGGTACCGCGACAACGAGAACTGGTGGCGCCCCCAGAAGACCGTCACCGAGAACGCCTACGCCGCCGCGGGCGAAAAGGTCCTCTGACCCATACCGGACTCCCCCCGCGGTGAGTCCGGACCAATCACGACGATATCTCGGCCGATCCTTCGGAAAGGGTCAGCCCCAGACGAGCGTGGAGTACTTGACCACGGCTGCCGTCAGGGCGACGGCGGCGGCAACGACAATGACGATCGCCGGGGCGCGGGTGGGCGTGCGGCCGTCGGTTCCGGTGAGGCGCAAGGGCATCCAGCGGAGGAAGACCGCGAGGGTCAGCAGTGCCAGGGGGACGAAGTAGCGGCCCTGGACGCCGTCGATGATGAAGTAGCCGACGGGGGTGAAGGACATGTACAGGGTCACGTAGATCATGGCGACGCTGGCCAGCATGGTGAGCAGGACCAGCCAGGTGCGCAGGCGGTCGCCGACCATGCGGTCCGCGATGCCGACGCTCACCGCGAAGGCCAGCAGGCTGGCGCAGATGGTCAGGGCCGGGACATCGATGTAGGCGAAGCCGAGTTCACCGAAGAACTGGGTGAACCAGCGCTCGTCGCGGCGCGCGATGCTGTCGCCGAAGACGCTCACGAAATGCCCGGGGTCACTGAGGATTTCCTTCAGCTGATCGCCGGGACGCACCGAACCCCACTGGTCCTTGCCGCGCATCAGGCTCATACCGTCGCCGGTCGGCGCGGCGATCTTCATCCACACCGCGAACGACACCCCGCCGAGGGCCGCCGCGGCCCACGGCAGCGCGCGCTGCCAGAGCGCCGGGCGTTCGGTGCCGCCGAAGCCCAGGCGCTGCGCCGGAATCAGCACGGTGAGCATGGCCAGCAGCACATAGGTGGGCTTGCAGATCGGCAGCAGGATCGTCGCGGCAAGCGCCACAACGGTTTCCGGCCGGGACAGCCGCTGTCCCAGGAACAGGCTCTTCACGATGAGCGCCGAAACCGCCAGTGCCAGTGCGTTGGTCACCGTATCGGCGGTGACGGTCCCGGCCTGGAAGACCGCGATCGGCAGCACCGCTACGGTCAGCGCCAGCCACTGCACCCGACGGCCGCGCAGCGCGCGCATGGCGAATCCGACGATCAGCAGATAGGCCAGCAGCCCGGCCCAGCGGGTCGCCAGCACCATCCCGCCGACATTCAGATCCAGGGCCTCGGCCAGCCGAATGCCCGCCGCGGCAGGCAGATACGGGACGGGGGAGTACGCGGCGGTATTGGTGAACCACACCTGCGAGGTCTGCTTCGACACCGGCAGCCCGCCCAGCACGTCATAGGCGTGCGGGTCCTCGATCATGGGGTCCGGCTCATCGCGCTTGCTGTTGTAGTCGTCGAAGGCGTACCCGGAGAGCGCGTTGATGGTGACCGGCACCTGCCCGCCCCAGGCGGGTCCGCGATCGTCATGGATCTTCTCCGGCGTGAATCCGCCGTGCGCCACCTGATAGGCCCGCCCGAACTGGGTGATCTCGTCATGACCCCAGAACGGGGGCGTCACCACCGACCACACCGCGCCGAACACACCGGCCAGCAACAGGAAGGCCAGAGTGGCCGCGCCGATGCGCTGTTCGATCCGCGCCGCAGCCCGCCGCCAGCCCTGCTGAGCGGCGGGCGGGGCCGGAACCGGCTGTGCGGCTCCGGTCTCCGGCATGGCCTCGAGGGCTGCCGATTCGTCGTGCGGGGTGTCGCTCGTTGCGGTTGCCACGATGTCCGATTCTGCTGGACGGTCGAGGGCAGTCATCGACGGGTACCGCCGGTGTGTTCCTCGGCCTCGTTGTTCGCGCTCACGGCGGAGTAGCGCAGGTACATCAGGCGTGCCGCCTCGTGCCGGGAACGGCGGATACCGTCCAGCACCAGACCCGCGGTCCAGGCCAGACTGCCCAGCAGCAGCAGCGTGAAGCCCAGGAACAGCGTCGGGAAGCGCGGGACCTCGTGGATCTCGTAGAACTGGATCACTATCGGCGTGATCAGAATGATCGAGATCAGCCAGGCCAGCGTGCCGAACAGCCCGTAGAACGCGACGGGCCGCTCATGCCGGGCCAGGCCGACGATGAGCCGCAGGATCTTGAAACCGTCGGTGTAGGTGCGCAGTTTGGATTCACTGCCCTCCGGCCGATCCTTGAATCCGACCGGCACCGCGGTCTGCGGAACCCGCAGATGCAGTGAGTGCACGGTCAATTCGGTCTCGATCTCGAATTCGCGCGACACCGCCGGGAAGCTCTTCACGAAACGCCGGGAGAACACCCGGTATCCGCTCAGCATGTCCTCGACATTCTCGCCGAACACCTGCGCGACAACGCCATTGAGCACCTTATTACCGGTCTCATGACCGGGCCGGTACGCGGATTCGCCCGCGATCTCGCGGCGCACGCCCAGCACATGGTCGTACGGTCCCGATAGCAGCGCCTCGATCATGCGCGGCGCGGCGGAGGCGTCATAGGTGTCATCGCCGTCGATCATCAAATAGACGTCGGCCTCGATATCGGCGAAGGCACGGCGCACCACATTGCCCTTGCCCTTGCGATATTCGTGACGCACGATCGCGCCCGCCTCGCGCGCCCGCTCCGCGGTCGCGTCGGTACTCCGGTTGTCGTAGACATATACGACGATTCCGGGCACGGCGGCCTTGAGGTCGGTGACGACCTGTGCGACCGAGGCCTCTTCGTTGTGGCACGGAACCACGGCGGCAATTCGGAGCTCGGTGGGGTCCACCCGGTCAATCCTCGATGTGATCGGAAGGCGAATACGAACACGGGGAGGGTACCCGAGAATGCTGCGGTACCGTCGCCGAGTGCCCAGCAGTGAGTCGGCGGCCCCCGGCGTCAGCCCCGCGGAATCCTCCGAGATCGTCCCGCAGTCCCTGATCGACAAGGTGCGCGCGGCGCTACGGCAGGGCGGTGCGTTCCTGGTCGTGGGCCTGCTCGGCTTCGCCGTCGACGCGGGCACCTACAACCTGCTGGTGTTCGCCGGCGGTGCGGGGCCGCTGTTCCATCAGCCGTTGCTCGCCAAGATCATCGCAATCGGTGTCGCCACGGTGGTCACCTATTTCGGCAACAAATGGTGGACCTTCGCGCACAAGAAGGGCGGTAGCCAGACGCGCGAATACTTGCTATATGCACTATTCAATGTCGTGGCCATCGGTCTGCAACTGGGTTGTCTCGGCTTCTCCCGCTATGTGCTGGATCTGTCGAGTCCGTTGGCGGACAACGTCTCCGGAACGCTGGTTGGCCAGATCGTTGCCGTAATGTTCCGATACTGGGCGTATGACAAATTCGTCTTCACCGGCGCACGCGAGGAATCGCGTTAACGCGGGTTCACGCTGACGCTATGCCCGTCGATTGATATTCTTCTGCCCGCCGAGCGGTGACAGTGGGTTGTGCGTCCACGTCGGGTGTTGCCGGTGTCTGTTGTTTTCGAGGGATGTCGAGGGAATTCATGGATACGTCGGCTGGACCAGCCGTGACCGAAACCAATGACCGGCTGACCGCCGCAGCCCCCGCGACGCTACGCGCGGACCATGCGGCTCCCGATCGGCTGGTGTTGGCGCGCGGCCTGTTCACCGGCCCGGCGCCGCGCATCAGCGATGACCTGTACGCGGTGGTGAAGGGCGGTAAGGCGCACCGCGAACGGTTCAGCCTGCGGCTGGACAAGGGCGCGACCGCGCACACCAATACTTACTTCGGGCGTTTCGCCGCCAGCTACTGGCAGCGCTGGACCTCCGTCACGGCCGTAGAGGTCGCCATGACCCTCGAGGTCGGCGGTAAGACCAAGGTGCGACTGGCCGCCTCCGATATCGCCGGGCATCGGCGTGTCGCCGCCACCGCGCAGACCAGCGAGAGCGGGCGGGTGGCGCTGAGCGCCGACCTCGACATGTTCATCGACGGCGGTGCGCTGTGGATCGAGGTCGACGCCATCGGCGGCGAGGTCACCATCTCCGATCTGGAGTGGACCGCGCCCGCGCCCGAATCCGTGCGCCCGGTGGCCATTGCCATCTGCACCTTCAATCGCGCACCCGACTGCGCCGCCACCATGGCCGCACTGGCCTCCGATCCGACCGTATTGAGCGCCATCGACGCGGTGTACGTGGTCGATCAGGGCACCGATCTGGTGCGGGATCAGCCGGTCTTCGCCCAGACCGCGCCCAAGCTCGGTGACAAGCTGCGCTACATCCGGCAGCCGAATCTCGGTGGCGCGGGCGGTTTCACGCGCGGTCTGTACGAGGTGTCCGGCGCGAACGAGCACGCCGACGTCATCCTGATGGACGACGACATCCTGTGCGAGCCGGAAACGGTGTTGCGGCTCAACGCCTTCGCGAATATGACCGTCGAACCCACCCTGGTGGGCGCGCAGATGCTGTTCCTGTTCAATCCGGACTACCTCAATGTCGGTGCGGAGGAGACGGATCTGGCCCGGCTGCGGCACGGGCAGAAGGTCTCCAAGGCGCTGCGCAACACCAGCATGCTCAAGAAGCATCAGGAGCGGCGCGTGGACGCGGGCTACCAGGCGTGGTGGACCTGTCTGATCCCGGCCGAGGTGGTCAAGAAGATCGGGCTGCCGGTGCCGATCTTCTTCCAGTGGGACGATGTCGAATACGGTTTGCGCGCACGGGAGAACGGTTTCGTCACCGTCACCCTGCCGAACGCCGCGGTCTGGCACGCCGACTTCTACTGGAAGGATTTCGACGACTGGGCGCGCTACTTCTCCTCGCGCAATTCGCTCATCGTCTCCTCGCTGCACACCGATCTGGATCCGAAAGCCGTTACCCGGCAGCTCTTCCGGGAGATCGGTGAGTACCTGGTCGGCATGCAGTACGGTCTGGCGCACACCACGCTCTCGGGTGTCGAGGATTATCTGCGCGGCCCGAAGGCCCTGCGGGACGGCGGGATCGAGGCGCTGAAGACCGCGCGCGGTTCCCGCTCGGACTATCCCGAGACCATCAAGCATCCGGCGGCGACCGCACCGGTCGTCAACGCCCACGTGCACGTGCGCCGCGCCGGCGGTGAACCCAGCCGTCCGCTGCTCATCCTGTTCAAGCGCGCCCTCACCCAGTGGACCGGCCGCACCATTCCGGGCGTCGTCGGCATCACCCGCGAGGACGCGCACTGGTGGCATATCGGTCTCTACGACCACGTGGTCGTGACCGACGCCTCGCAGTCCGGTGTGCGAATTCGCCGCCGCGACAAGGAGACCGCGCGCCGCCTGCTGCTGCGCGCCTACCGCGTGCTCAAGCAGCTGCGCAAGGAGCTGCCGAGCCTGCAGCAGCAGTGGCGCGCCGCCATGCCGGAGCTCACCAGCCGCGAGAACTGGGAACGCCTCTACGGCATCGACCCGAAGTAATCGAATAGCGAAGCGGCCGTGCCCGATCGGGTGCGGCCGCTTTCCTATGTCGCCAGCAGTGCGCGGGTCGCCGCCACCAGGTCGGCGTCGAGCCAGTCCGGGAACCCGTCGGTGTAGGCGTAACGGCGCAGCGCGCCGTAGGGCAGATCCACGACCGCGCGGCGGACGGCGTCCAGTTCGCGTTCCCCGTCGGAGCCGTAGACGCCCCGGGCGATTCGGCTCAGCGTCGCGAAGAGCGGTTCGTTCATGGCGGCCAGCCGGTCGTTGAATTCGGAGTCCGGCGCACCGTCCAGGAGGTCGCGCGGCCGCAGGTTCAGCAGGAGTTTCGCGTCCTCCAGGCGTTCGCGGCCGAAGGTGAGCGCGGCGGCGGTCATGGCCACCGCGGCCTCGATCGGATCGTCCTGTGCGGCGGCCGCGCCGAGTACGCCGGTCTGGAACCGGTCCAGCGCCCGTAGCCAGGCGGCCGTCAGTACGCCATTGCGATTGCCGAACCGGTGATACAGCGTGCCGACCGGTGCGCCGCTCGCCTCGGCGATGGCGGCCACGCTGGCCGCGCGCGGCCCCTCGCGCAGTACCAGGGTGCGTGCCGCGTCGAGGATCACATCGGTGTCGTGCTTCCGGGGAGGTGCCATGAACTAGTACAGTCCTTCTATATGGAGCGTTTGCCCTACATCGACCAGCATTCCACACTCGTTCCCGCCGATCGCGCCCGAACCTGGTCCGCCCTGCTGCGCACGACCTGCGAAGACCCGGACGATCTCAGCACACTTCCGCGCGGATTCACCCTCGACGAGGCCGATCCGCCCCATCGATTGGCCCTGACCGGCCGCCACCCCTTCTCCCGCTACGCCCTGGTCTTCCGCCTGGACGAGGAGACCCCCACCGGCACCCGCCTCACCGCCGAGAGCTGGGGCGAGTTCCCCGGCCCGCACGGCCGCCTCTACCGGGCCCTGGTCATCGGTACCGGCGGCCACCGCCTCGTGGTCCGCGCCATGCTCCGACGCATAGCCGGGGCGGTGCGGGCATGAGAACGGCGGGCCGCGTCACCGCGACCCGCCGTCCGAAGGTCCGCGTCAGAGGAACAGGTCGGTGGTGAGGGGGCCGTCGCCCGGGATCACCCGGTACTTGTCCAGATCTGTGATCCCGTGTGCGGCAAGGACTTCGTCATCGATGAAGAAATTGCCGGTGGTGTCCTTGGCCGGGGAGGTCAGGACCAGGTAGGCGGCGTCGGCGTAGATATCGGGGGTGCGGGAGGTGGAGACCATCTCCTCACCGCCGAGCAGATTGCGAACCGCCGCCGTGGCGATGGTGGTACGCGGCCACAGCGAGTTCACGCCGATACCGTATTTGCGCAGTTCCTCGGCCAAACCCAGTGTGGTGAGGGACATTCCGTACTTGGCAATGGTGTAACCGAGCGAGGAGCCCGCCCACTTCGGATCCAGGTTCAACGGCGGGGACAGCGTCAGGATGTGTGGGTTGCGACCCGCCTGCGCCGAATCCTTCAGTGCCGGAATGCAGGTCTTGGAGAGCAGGAAACTGCCGCGGCAATTGATGTCCTGCATGAGGTCGTACTTCTTCATGGGCAGAATCTCGGTGGGGGACAGGTCGATTGCCGACGCGTTGTTCACCACCATGTCGATACCGCCGAAGCGCTGCACGGTCTGCTGTACCGCCTCGGCGACCGCCCCGTCATCGCGCACATCGCCGACGTACTTGAGCACCGTGCCGCCCGCCTGCTCCAGCTCCGCCGCCGCGGTGTGAATGGTGCCCGGCAGTTTCGGATGCGGTGTATCGGTCTTGGCGATCAGGGTGATATTCGCCCCGTCCGCCGCCGCCCGCTTGGCGATCTCCAGCCCGATACCGCGGCTACCGCCCGACATGATCATGGTCCGGCCCGCCAGCGGTTTCCGTGCTTGCGTCATGGTCAGCTCCCTCTCCCTTGCCATCGCCCCGGTTCGATAATCCGCGCGTCCATGCGCGGCCGGGGGCGAAACCCTGCAATTCGGACAGTAGGCCACACCGGCTCTCTATGCAACGAGTTGCATATAGAGGGGTAGCGCCAGCGCTACCGTGAATCCGGGTGTCCACCGGATCGGCAGGTCAGGGCGCTTTTCCTAATCTCGTTCCCATGAGGAAACTTCGACGGCGGCACGGTGCGACTGCGCTGGCCGGACTCGGACTGGTGGTCGCGCTGACCGCGGCGGGCTGCGGCAGTCAGGACGCCGCACCCGAGCCGGATGGCGGCGACCGTGCCATCACCGACGCCATGAACGCGGCCGTACGGGCTGGAATCCCGGGCATCCAGGTGGTCATCAACGGTCCCGACGGGCAGCGCACCCGCACCGCGGGCGTCGGCGATACCGGTACCGGCGCACCAATCCCGGACCAGGCCCGGATCCGAATCGGCAGCAATACCAAGACATTCGTCGCCACGGTGCTGATGCAATTGGCCGCCGAGGGCGCAGTCGAGTTGGACGCCCCCATCGAGCGCTATCTGCCGGGCGTAGTGCGGGGCAATGGCAATGACGGCAACAGGATCAGCGTGCGCCAGCTGCTCCAGCACACCAGCGGTCTGCCCGACTATCTCGCCAGCGCCGACCCGGCGATGCGCGATGCCGTGAACGCCGCACAGGTCCAGGTGCTCCAGCCCGAAACCCGTTGGCGGCAATACCATTCGGCGGATCTGGTCCGGCTGGCCATGACCATGCCCCCGCAATTCGAGCCCGGCGCGCGCTCGGTCTACACCAACACCAACTACCTGCTGCTCGGCATGCTCATCGAGAAGGTCACCGGGCGAACGGCCGCCGCCGAAATCGGTACGCGCATCATCGACAAGCTCGGCCTGAAGGACACCTACTTCCCGGCCGAGGGCGAAACCGTCATTCGCGGAACGCATCCCAAGGGCTACCAGATGATCGACGGCAAGCAGGTGGACTACACCGACCTCAATCCCTCCTGGGGCGATACCGCCGGCGCCATGGTCTCCACCGGAGCGGACCTCAATCGCTTCTTCACCGCCGTGGCGAATGGCGATCTCGTGCCCGCCGCCCAGTTGGCGCAGATGAAGCAGACCGTCCCCTTCGACCGAATGCCCGGTGCCGGTTACGGATTGGGCCTGATCCTCGAACACACCCCCTGCGGTAAGGACGTTTGGGGCCACGGCGGCAGCATCCCGGGTTTCAGCACCCGCGGCGGCGTCACCGCCGACGGCCGCGCCGTGAACGTCACCGTGAATCAACTCCCCGCCGACGACGCGTCCGCGGAATTGGTCGGCAAGGTCGTGGACACCGCCTTCTGTGCGGAATGAACCCCGTTCAGCCGCAACTCGACTCGCCACCACAGCACGTTTGGAAGGAATGACTGTGCGCCACTCGAAGAGCGACCGCCCCGACGATTCCGGAGCGTCCCCGCATGATCTCCCCGACGGAGCGGCACCGGGCGATCTCCCCGGCGCGGAAACCCCGCGCGGCGACCGCCGGACCCGACGCCGACTGACCATCGGCGCGGGCATCCTGACCGGGATCGCCGCGGTGGTCGGCGCCGTGCTCGTCACCCCCATCGTCCCGTCCGCGGAGGCAGAACCCGCGCTGGACGGGTTCTACAATCAACAGCCGCAATGGAAGTCGTGCGACGAACCCCGCCTGGACAAGGCGGGCGCGCAGTGCGCCGATATCACCGTTCCATTGAATTACGCCGCACCGCGAGGCGAGACGATCACCGTCGCGATCTCCCGTATCGCCGCCACCGATACCGCGAACCGGCGCGGCATCATCCTGTCCAATCCGGGCGGCCCCGGCGGACCGGGTCTGGACTTCGGCGTCGACTTCGGCGCGGCCATGACCCCCGAGGTGAAGGCCCGTTACGACCTCATCGGCATGGATCCGCGCGGCATCGGCCGCTCCTCGGCCGTGCATTGCGGCTGGCCGCGCGGGTTCGGACTGCAATCGGCCGGTGTGGACGCCGTGGGTTATGCCGAATCCGTCGCCACGCAGACCGAACTCGCGGCGCGCTGTGCCACCACCAACGGAGAACGACTGCGGTACTTCACCACTCGCAATACCGCCCGCGATATGGATGTCATTCGCGGCGTCCTCGGCGAGCAGAAGACCAGCTACTACGGCACGTCCTACGGCACCTACCTGGGCGCGGTCTACACCGAGATGTTCCCCGAGCGCGCGGACCGCATCGTGCTGGACAGCGCGGTCGATCCGGCGCGCTACGGCGCGGTCGAGATGATGCGGGATATGGGCGTGCCGAATGAGGCCGCGCTGGACGACTGGGCGGACTCGGCCGCCGCGAAGAACGCCGAATACCACCTCGGCGGCACCCGCGAACAGGTGCGCGCGACCGTCATGGATCTCATTCGCCGTTCCGCCGAAAAACCCATCCGGGTGGGCGAATTCGATGTGGATGAGCACGCGCTGCCGATGATGCTGTTCACCGTGCTCGACGATCCGCGCCAGTACGACGTCGTCTCCGATATGGTCCGGCTCTTCGCCGACGCGGCCGACGGCAAACCGGTCAACCCGGATCCGGGGATCATCAAATCACTCGCCTACATGCTGAAGGCGGACCCGGCCGATGGTGGCGCGCAGATGGCCATCATGTGCGGCGATGTCGAGGTGCCTCGCGATCCGGCCTGGTACTGGCGCAATATCGAGGCGGCACGCGCCACCGAACCGGTGTTCGGCGCCTTCGCCAACAACATCACCCCGTGCGCCTTCTGGGCTCCACCCGTGGAAGCGCCCACGGTGGTGAACAATTCGGTGCCGGCCCTGATCGTGCAGTCGACCGGTGACACCCGCACCAGTTACGGCAATGCCCAGGGCATGCACCGGGCGCTGTCCGCCTCGCGCATGGTGACGCTGGAGAACGTGGCCATCCACTGGATCTTCGGCCGCTACCCGAACAGCTGTGTCTACGCGGCGGTCAACGACTACTTCCGGGACGGCACCCTGCCCGCGAATGACATGACCTGCCAGCGGGATTGAGCGTGATCAGGCATTGAGATAGGCGAGCACCGCCAATACCCGGCGGTGCCCGACCTCGTCCGCGAACAGCCCGAGCTTGGCGAAGATGCTCCGAATATGTTTGAGCACAGCACCTTCGGAGACCACGAGGCGCTCGGCGATGGTGCCGTTGTCGAGCCCCTCCGCCATGAGCGCCAGCACCTCCCGCTCGCGCGGGGTCAGCGCCGAGAGCGGATCATCCGCCTTGCGCCGCACCAGCAATTGCGAGATCACCTCCGGATCCATGGCGGTGCCGCCATCGGCCACCCGCCGCAGTGACTCCAGGAATCGATCCACCTTGCCGACCCGCTCCTTGAGCAGATATCCCACCCCGCCCGCACCGTCCCCGAGCAGTTCGGCCGCATAGCTGTCCTCCACCCAGGCCGACAGCACCAGCACCGGCAATCCGGGGTGGATCTGCCTGGCCCGCACCGCCGCCCGCAATCCGTCATCGGTGAAGGTGGGCGGCATTCGCACATCCACCACCAGCGCGTCCGGCCGATCCGCGGTCACCACGGTGAGCAGATCATCGGCATTGTCGACGGCCGCGACCACCTCGATCCCGGCGGATTTCAACAGCAATGCGAGCCCTTCGCGCAGCAGCGCGTCATCCTCCGCGATCACCACGCGCACGATGACTCCCCGCGTGGCTCGACGTTCCCGCTGATCATGATCCGCACGGTAGCTCCACGCGCACCACGGTAGGTCCACCGGCCGGGCTGCTCAGCAGCATGCGCCCGTCCAGCGCCTCCGCGCGCCGCCGAATCCCGGCCAGCCCGCCGCCCTCGATATCCCGGGCCTCGCCGACCCCGTCATCGCGTATCTCCACCGTCAGCAACTCGGTCGTCCCACCGAGGGAGACCGAAACATGCTGGGCACGAGAGTGTTTGGTGGCATTGGTGAGCGCCTCCGCGATCACGAAATAGGCGGCCGCTTCGACCGCCGCGGGTCGGCGCGGGAAGGCGTCGGCCGCATGCGGACCGGGCGCGGTGTCCTCGGAGCTCGGGGGCTGCGCGCCCCGGCCGAGATCCACGGTGCAGGGGATGGGACTGCGGGCCGCGAGCGCCGAAATCGCACTGGCCAGACCGCGATCCGACAGCACCGGCGGGTACACACTGCGCACCACCTCGCGGAGCTCCGACAGCGCCGCGGTGGCGGTGTCCTGCGCCTTGCGCACCAGCTCATCGGCGGCGGCCGGATCCCGTTGCCGGAGTTGATCGGCCACGCCGAGCTGCATGATCACCGCCGCGATCCGGGCCTGCGCCCCATCGTGCAGATCCCGCTCGATCCGCCGCAGCTCCGCTCCGTGCGCATCCAATGCCGCCGCCCGGGTGGCGGTCAGCGCCGCCACCCGATGCGCCAGCTCCAGCCCCTTGGCCGGGCCGAGCAACGCCGCCACGATCCTGGCCTGCCAGCGCGCGACCACCGGCGCCTGCAGCGCCAACCACAGCACGAACAGCCCGGTAGTCGAACTCACCGCGGCCATTCCCCAGGAGTCGACCACAATCTCCAGGTCGTCCACGCTCCCGCCCGGCAGCAGCCGCCACGACCAGGGCCCGACAATCTTCACCACTGCCGAGATCGGCAGCGCCACCGCCAGGACACCCAGTACCAGCCCGACCGCCGCGTTCCACGCCAGCCATCCCAGATCCCGCCGATTGGCCGGATCCCGGACCAGCGTCGCCCACTGCTCCCGCCATCCGCCTTCCAGCGGCTGATACGGGACCGGAATCTCCCGCCCGAGGTACTTCCCGGCCCGCCACCGATCCAGCCGAACCAGCGGCCGCACCACCTTCACCGCCTCCGGCATTACCGGAATCCCCACCCCGACCAGGCATGCGGCCCCGATGATCAGCAGCCCGACGACCGCGAATATCGATACCAGCGAGGTGATGGCACCCATGCCGAGATACCAGAGCGCCCCCGGCATCGCCCGCACCCGGGTCGCCACCCACCGCACGACGGTCATCGCCCCGTCACCAGCACCGTCGCAGCTCTTCGCACCCCTCCAACCTATCCGCCCGCCAATGCCCCGGCCCCGCCGGTGGAGCTGGGAAGTGCGCGGCGCTCCCGCCACAGGGGTGGCAGCAGCCGGGGCTCGGAGGCAGGGGATGGGGTGGGTGCGTAGCCCCAGCGCGCGCAGGTCTTCAGGATCTGGGCGGCCATGGGGTGCGGGGCGGCGCCCGGGGCTGAGTGTTCCGGGCGCGCGGTCGCGGTGTTCATCGGCCGAATTGGGAGCGTTGGCGGTACATGCGGCGCTGGTCCTTGTTGATCTGCCGCCAGGCGCGTTCGCGCTCGGCGCGCAGGCGGTTGTCGGAGCGGGCCGCCATCCACTCGTTCTCGCGGGAGAGTTTGCGGTAGCTGGTCAGGCGGCGCTCGGGCAGGGCACCCGATTCGATGGCCGCTCGGACGGCGCAGCCGGGTTCACGATCGTGCGAACAGTCGGTGAAACGGCATGCGGCGGCCAGGGATTCGATATCGCTGAAGGTGCGGCCGATACCCGCACCGGCATCCCAGAGTCCGACGGAGCGCAGGCCCGGGGTGTCGATGAGGGTGCCACCGCCGGGCAGGGGGCGGAGTTCGCGGTGCACGGTGGTGTGCCGGCCGCGCTTATCGCCCTCGCGAACCTCGTTGGTGGCGAACACTTCCGAGCCCAGCAGGGCATTGGCGAGGGTGGATTTACCCGCGCCGGAGGGGCCGAGCAGGGCTACCGTGCCGTCCAGGACAGCGGACAGCACCTCCATGCCGAGGCCGGTGGCCGCGCTCACCGCCAGCACCGTGGCGCCGGGTGCGGCGGCCCGTACCTGGTCCAGTGAAAGATCCACCGCCAGATCGGCTTTGGTGAGCACCACCACCGGTTGCGCACCGGATTCCCAGGCCAGGGCGAGCATGCGCTCGATGCGCCCGAGATCGACATCCCCATCGCCGGGCGAACAGATCAGCACGGTATCCACATTCGCGGCCAGTACCTGATCGGTGGCGCGAGCGCGGGAATCGGAGTGCCCGGAGACCGCGGCGCGCACGATCGCGGTCCTGCGCGGCAACAGCTTTCGCACCACCGCGGAATTCAGCATGCGGCGGGTGGTCGGCCGTTCACCGTATTCATTGCTCAATCCGACCCAGTCGCCGGTGCACAGGCCACTGACCTCGGAGTCCGAGCGGGGGCAGCGGGCCCGCACGATGACGGCCTCGGCCTGATCGGGCAGGCGGGTGCTGGCGATCGGCACCGCCACATCGCATTCGCTGCGATCCATGCGCAGCAGTCGCGCCGGGATCAGTGAATCACCCAGCAGCGGAAGGTATTCGGCGGCCACATCGGGGGTCCAGCCGTAGGGCGCGAGCAGGTCGAAATCGACCACAGACATGATAGGGGGTCCTTTGACGGGCTGAGCCCGTCCCAGGACTCAGCGCGGAGAATTCGAGGTGGATACGCACTGCGCGGTAAATGCAC
The DNA here is from genome assembly GCF_036327755.1 of Nocardia sp. NBC_01503. Lineage (NCBI taxonomy): Bacteria > Bacillati > Actinomycetota > Actinomycetes > Mycobacteriales > Nocardiaceae > Nocardia > Nocardia sp. NBC_01503. Next base: position 2,321,291 of record NZ_CP109596.1, on the reverse strand, counting down.
GCGCGCGCACGACAATCCGTGCTGCTGTAGTCACGTAATCCACCTCCTCTGCTTTCCCCGGGCGGTCACCGAGGTGACCGCGACGCCGATTTGAGAACGGCACAACCATGTCAGGTCGCCCGCATCGGCGCAATCGAATTTCTGACCAGGCTCTTTAGGTCTTGGCCTCGGGCTTGCGGAACTGTTCGCGCCGGCCGAGCCGCTGCAACCGCAGCCACTCCATGAAGCCCTGCGGATCCTTCTGCTGCATCAGGAAGAACCAGCCGAAGCGAGCCAGCTCCTGCGGCAACAGCTTTCGCATACCGGGCTGCGCCATCAGATATCCGCGATTGCGATAGGTGAAGTACCGCTTCACCGGATCATCCGGATACTGCGTGTGCATACGCCCGCCCAGAATCGGCTTGAACTCCTCCGACCCATTGGGGTGCAGGTACGCGGTCTGCAGACAGGTGCCGAACGGCAGTCCCGAGCGCACCAGTCGCCGATGCACCTCGACCTCGTCACCGCGCACGAACAGCCGCAGATCCGGTACGCCGATAATGTCGACGGCCTGCGCGGAGACCAGCGCGCCATTGAACAGCGAGGCGATCCCGGGTAGGAAATCCTCGTCGCCCAGTTCGGAGCGCAACCGCCGCCACACCACGCCGCGGCGCAGCGGGAAGGCGAGTCGATCCGGATCGTCGATATCGGCGACCACCGGCGACACCTCGACCAGCTGATGCCGCTTGGCGCAATCGAACAGGGTGGCAAGCACTTCCGGCCCGTCCGGCCGGCCGTCGTCATCGGCCAGCCACACCCAGTCCGCGCCCATGGTGAGCGCGTGCAGCATGCCGAGCGCGAAACCGCCCGCGCCGCCGAGATTGTGCGCCGAACCCAGATAGGTGGATTCGATGGGCTGATTGCGCACCAGTTCACCGACCTCGGCCTCATTGCCGTTGTCCACGACGATGAGGTGGTCGATCGCCCGCGTCTGGGTGGAGAGCACCTTCAGCGATTCGGCGAGCAGGTCCTTGCGTTTATGGGTCACCACGATGGCGACGATGCGGGCATCGTCGCCGAAATGCGGTGTGGTCTGGTCTACGGCGCCTACTGGTCGCTCGCTGCGCTCGCTCATGCGGGATTCCGTTCGGGTTCACGTGCCAAATCCCGCAGCACCTGCGCCACGTGATCGCCCGCCTCCGGGCCTTCGTACGCGCGCACGACCTCTTCGATGCCGCCGTGCATGCGTACCTGTCCATGATCTATCCACATCGCGGAATCGCACAGCTGGGCCAGGAATTCATTGGAGTGGCTGGCGAAGACCAGAATGCCGGAGCGGGAAACCAATTCCTGCAATCGGATTCGCGCCTTCTTCATGAATTCCGCGTCGACCGCGCCGATACCCTCGTCGAGTAGCAGGATCTCCGGATCGATGGAGGTGACTACGCCCATGGCCAGGCGCACGCGCATTCCGGTGGAGTAGGTGCGCAGCGGCATCGCCAAATATTCGCCCAATTCGGTGAAGTCGGCGATCTCATCGATCAGCGACAGCATCTTCTTACGGGTCTGCCCGAGGAACAGACCGCGAATAATGATGTTGTCGTAGCCCGACACCTCCGGATCCATACCGACGCCGAGATCGAAGACCGGTGCGACCCGGCCGCGAATCCGGGCGGTACCGCGGGTGGGCTCGTAGATGCCCGAAAGCAGCCGCAGCAGTGTCGATTTGCCCGCGCCATTGTGCCCGACCAGGCCGACGCGATCGCCTTCCTTCAGCGACATGGTGATATCGCGCAGCGCCTCGACCACCACCACATCGGACTGGTTGCGCCCGATGGCGCCACCGGCGGACCCCAGCACGGCCTTCTTCAGCGAGCGGGATTTGGCGTCGAAGATCGGAAACTCCACCCACGCGTTCTGGGCTTCGATACTCACATGGTCGGTCATTCGGCCTTCACACCCAGTAGGGGACGCGGGAACGGAACTTCTTCATAGCCAGTATCGCGACAATCCAGCCCACGACGGTGATGGCCAGTACCACGATCCAGCTGCGCAGGTGAATCGGATCTCCGAGCAGCGGGGCGCGCACGATTTCCAGGTAGTGGAAGGTCGGCACCAGTTCGGCCAGCTTGGCACGGTCGCTCGCGGTGCCCGAGAGCGCGGTCGGCTTCCACATGACCGGGGTGAGCACGAACAGCATCAGCGTGGTGCTGCCCAGGATCGGTGCGAGATCGCGGTACCGGGTGCTGAAGATGCCGAAGACGATGGTCACCCAGAGCGCGTTGAGGAAGATCAGCAGCAGTCCGGGCATCGCCAGCAGCGCGGACCAGTGCAGATGCCGCCAGATGCTGAACGCGGCCAGCATGATCACGTAGATGATCAGGTTGTGCGCGAAGAACAGGAACTGCCGCCACACCAGCCGATAGACGTGCACGCTCAATGCGGACGGAAGTTGTTTGATCAGGCCCTCATTGGCGATGAACACATCGGAGCCTTCGAGAATGCTGGCATTGATGACATTCCAGACAATCAGCCCGACCGTCACATATGGCAGATAAGAACTCAGTGACTGCCCGAACAGGGTGGCATACAACACACCCATGGCCGCCGCCTGCAAACCGGTGGCGATGGTGATCCAGAACGGCCCCAGCACCGAGCGCCGATAACGCTGCTTGATGTCCTGCCAGCCGAGCGCCAACCACAATTCACGCTGGGAGAATCCGTCGCGAAAGTCCTTGAAGGCGCGCGCGAAGGACTGGGAATCCGACACTAGAGGCACCGGGTTTTCGTCCGCGCGCACGTCGGTCGTCGCCGAGTCGGGGGGAGCAGCAGCAGGCACAAGACCCGACCCTATCTAATAGCTCGGGCTTTGCGACGAGAACCTGCCGCCGATCCGGCCGCTCAACGGCTAGAGGTATTGCCCGCCGCCGCTGGAGGCGCCGTGCCCACCGCGCGGATCGGCCCCGCTCACCCCCGGCGGCAGTGCGTGGCGCATCTGCTCGAGCTGGGCGCGGGCCGCCATCTGCTGGGCGAACAGGGCGGTCTGGATGCCGTGGAACAGGCCCTCGAGCCAGCCGACCAGCTGGGCCTGGGCGATGCGGAGTTCGGCGTCCGAGGGGATCACGTCATCGCTGAAGGGCAGGGCGAGGCGTTCGAGCTCCTCACGGAGTTCGGGGGCCAGGCCCTGTTCGAGTTCGCGAATGGAGGTGCGGTGGATATCGCGCAGGCGGGAACGGCTGGCATCGTCGAGCGGTGCGTGCCGAACCTCCTCGAGCAGTTGTTTGATCATGGTGCCGATGCGCATGACCTTCGCGGGCTGCTCCACCATGTCGGCGAGCTGCTCATCCTGATCGCCTGATTCGTCGGAATTGCCCTCGCCGACAACCCGTCCGGTCACCTCCACGGGTTCACCGCCGATCTGCGCGGCAGCCGGAATCATCAGCGGCTTACCCTCGGGGCCGATCACGACAATGGATTCCGGCACCCCATCCGATTGCGTCATGCCCCCCATCATGTCGCGTGAGCGCCGACAGCGCTAAGGGGCATCACCCAAACCGCACACACCGTTACGCCGACTTGCCCTCTGCCTTTAGAGTGACGAGCATGACTTACGACGTCGCAAGGGTGCGGGGCCTCATACCGTCCCTGGGCGACGGCTGGATCCACCTCGACCCGCAAGCGGGCATGTTGGTCCCCGATTCGGTATCCCGAGCCGTATCAACAGGTTTCCGGACCTCGGCCTTCTCGCACACCAATCGGCACGGCGCGGCCAAGCGCAGCGCCGCCATTCTGGAGGCCGCCCGCGAGGCGGTCGCGGATTTGGTCGGCGGCGACCCGGCGGGCGTGGTGCTCGGCCCGGATCGCGCGGTATTGCTGGCCTGGCTCGCCGAATCGCTGAGCTCCCGGCTGGGTCTGGGCACCGGGATCGTGCTGTCGCGCCTGGATGACGAGGCCAATGTCGCGCCGTGGCTGCGCATCGCGAATCGCTATGGCGCACATGTGCGCTGGGCCGAGGTGGAGATCGAGACCTGCGAGATGCCCGCGTGGCAGTTCGAGGAGCTCATCGGACCCACCGCCCGATTGGTCGCATTGACCGCCGCCTCACCGATCGTCGGCTCCGCACCCGCGGTGCGGGTGGCCGCGGATCGCGTGCACGAGGTCGGCGGTCTGCTCGTCGCCGACTGCTTCGGCGCGGCGCCCTACGCGCTCATCGATATCGACGAACTCAACGCCGATGTGATCGCCCTGAGCGCACCGGCATGGGGCGGCCCGCAGATCGGCGCGCTGGTCTTCCGCGATCCCGCGTTCCTGGACCGCATTCCGTCCATGTCGCTCAACCCCTATGCCAAGGGCGCGGAGCGGCTCGAGGTCGGCGGCCACCAGTACGCGCTACTGGCCGGACTCGCCACCTCCATCGACTATCTGGCCGGACTCGACGAGCGCGCCACCGGTACCCGCCGCGAACGCCTGGAGATGTCCATCACGTCGCTGCAGGACTACCACGATCAACTCTTCGACCATCTGATGTCGGTGCTCGACACGATTCCGAACCTGACCGTGATCGGCCGCGCCTCCACCCGCATTCCGACGGTGAGCTTCACCATCTCGGGTATGCAGGCCGAGAAGGTCTCCGCCAAACTCGCCGATGCCCGCATCGGCACACTGAGCGGATCACACGGTGGCAGCCGCCTGCTCGACGCGCTCGGGGTCAATGACGAGGGCGGGGCCGTCACCATCGGTCTGGCCCCGTATACGACCAAGTTCGAGATCGATCAGCTCGGCCGCGCCCTCATCGCGCTGGACACCTAGTCGATCCGCAGGAGCACCTTTCCGACGGTGTCCGGTCCGTCCAACAGTCGATGTGCCTGTGCCACATCGGTTATCGGCAGCTCGGCCGAGACCACCGGCACGATGGTCCCGTCGGAGATCAGCGGCCACACATGGCGGCGCAGTTCGGTGATGATCTCCGCCTTGGATCCCTTACCGTGCTCGGGGCGCCGCCGCAGATTGGTGGCGTGAATGGATCCGCGCTTGCCCAGCAGCGCGGCGATATTCAACTCGGCCCGCACACCGCCCTGCATACCGATGATCACCAGGTGCCCGTCCTCGGCGAGCGCCTGCACATTCCGCTCCAGGTAGGCGGCGCCCATATTGTCGAGAATGATGTCCGCACCGGGATATTCGCTGTGCAGAACGGTCACGAAATCGTGCTCGCGGTAATTGATCAGCACCGTCGCACCGAGTTCCCGGCAGCGCTCCAATTTCTCGGCCGAACCCGCTGTGACCGCCACCCGCGCACCCAGCGCCCGCGCCACCTGAATGGCATGCGTGCCGATACCGCTGCCACCGCCGTGAATCAAGAGCAAATGGCCGCTGTGCAGGCCCGCCGTCATCACCAGATTCGACCAGACGGTGGCGGCCACCTCCGGAAGCGCCGCTGCCGCAGCCACATCCAGATGTTGGGGAACGGGCAGCACCTGCGTTTCGGGAACCAGTACCCGCTCGGCATAACCGCCGCCGGAGAGCAGCGCGCACACCTTGTCACCGATATGCCAATCGCGCACGCCCGGCCCGATCGCCGCGATCACCCCGGAGCACTCCAGGCCCAGCGTCTCGCTCGCTCCGGGCGGCGGGGGATAGAACCCTTGGCGTTGCAGCAGATCCGCGCGGTTCACCCCCGCGGCCGCCACCTCGATCACCACTTCACCGGGTCCGGGCGCGGGCAGATCGGGTACCTGCGCCCATTTCATGACCTCTGGCTCACCGAAACCGTCGAGTGTCACCGCATACATGAAAGCGAGCCTACGGCGGGGGATCACCGATTACTGTCAGGCCAGGCTCGGGGTGGACACAGCATCCTGTCAGCTTCGGCGGTCATTGTTGTGTGACCACATCCGAAAGGGAGAATCCATGCTCGGCTTCGTAACCGCTCTCGGCGCACTCACGATCCTGACCGCAATGGCCATTTCCGGCTTCGTCGCCGCCGAATCCCCGCGTGCCCTGGTGCGCGTGCGTAGCCGCCGCTGATTCCAGCCGGAACGTTTCCGGAAGTTACGCTCCAGGAAAGAATTTCCGACACCCCCCGGACCACCGATGTTGGTACTAGCGTTTGGCGAATGAGCAGTTTCGTCGATTTCCAGAACGAGATCTATCTCTCCGGACTCGCCGGTATCGTCCCCGCCCTGCCCATGACGGCGGCCGGACTGGAGGAGCGAGCTCGGGAAGTACTGGAACCGGCGGCCTTCGCGTACGTGGCGGGCAGCGCCTCCGCCGAACGCACCGCGGCGAACAATCTGCACGCCTTCGAGAAGTACCGGCTCATGCCGCGCGTGCTGCGCGGCACCAGCGGCCCGGGCGCGCGCGATCTCTCGGTCGAGGTACTCGGAACCCATTTGGCCGCACCGATTCTCACCGCACCCATCGGGGTGCTCGGCCTGCTGCACGAGCGCGGCGAGACCGTGGTCGCGGAGGTCACCCGCGAACTCGGCATCGGCATGGTGCTCTCCACCGCCGCCTCCTCCACCATCGAGGAGGCGGGCGAGCTCGCCGGTGACTGGTGGTATCAGCTGTACTGGCCCAACGATCCCGAACTGGCCCGCTCCTTCGTCGAACGCGCCGAAAAGGCCGGAGCCCGAGCCATTGTCGTCACCGTGGACACCCCGGCCCTGGGCTGGCGGCCCCGCGATCTGACGCTCGGGCACCTGCCGTTCCTGGCGGGCCAGGGTATTGCCAACTACCTCTCCGATCCGGTCTTCCGCGCCAAACTCGCGGCGCCGCCGGAGGAGAGCGAGGAGGCCATGCGCGCGGCCATCCTCACCTGGCTCGGCCTGTTCGGCAATCACGGCCTGCGCCCTGCCGATATCGCCAAACTCCGGGACTGGACCACCCTGCCCATCGCGGTGAAGGGTGTGGTGCACCCCGACGATGCCCGCCAATGCGTGGACGCGGGCGCGGACGCGGTGATCGTCAGCAATCACGGCGGCCGCCAGGTGGACGGCTCCATCGCCGCCCTGGACGCCCTGCCCACGATCGTCGCCACCGTCGGCGATCGCGCCGATGTCCTGTTCGACTCCGGTATCCGCTCCGGTGCCGATGTGATGATCGCGCTCTCGCTCGGTGCGAAGGCCGTCCTCTACGGCCGCCCGTGGGCCTACGGTCTCGGTATCGCGGGCCGCGACGGCGTCCGCCACGCCCTGCGCACGCTGCTGGCGGATTTCGATGCGGCCATGGGCCTTTCGGGCTGCACCAGCCTGGAAGACCTGAGCCGCACCATGATCAGCTCGTTCCGCTGACTCCGGGAGCGGAGCGGCCCGCGGGCGGATAAACTCAGCGCGTGGCTCCCGAACCCGGCGGTCGCGGTATCGCGGCCGAACCGAGATGGCTCACTCCGGAACAGCAGCGCGCTTGGCGGGCCTATATGGATGGCGGCCAGCGGCTCGTAGCCGACCTCAATCGGCAATTGCAGCGCGACAGCCAACTCTCCTTCGCCGACTACCGCATTCTGGTCCTGCTCTCCGAGGCTCCCGGTCACGCACTACGCATGAGTGATCTGGCCGACGGCGTACTCTCCTCGCGCAGCCGCCTCACCCATCAGATCCGCCGCCTGGAGACCCAGCGCATGGTCCGCCGCATGCCCTCCGAGGACGACGGCCGCGGCGTCATCGCCAAGCTCACCGATGAGGGCCTGCGCCGCCTGCGCCTGGCCGCCCCCGGCCACGTCGCCGCCGTCCGCCGCTACTTCATCGACCTGCTCACCCCACAGCAACTCACCGCCCTGGCCGCCGCCATGGAGCTGATCAACCTGGCCGGGGATCACCGCGCCGACTGATTGCCAGCCCAGCATCACCGCAAAGGTTCGCGGCCGTCCCGGTTCTGGACTGAGTGGAGGCGGGGGAGCGCAGCGGAGGAGCGGAGGGAGGGAAGAACCGGGACTTCGGGGCCGCGGGCCCCGCCCGCAGCGAAGCGGAGGGCAGAAAATACAGCACCCGCCCGCAGCGGAGCGGAGGGCAGTCAAACGCCGAACACCCTCGCGCATCACCGCAAAGGTTCGCGGCCGTCCCGGTTCTGGACTGAGTGGAGCGGAGGAGCGAAGCGGGGGAGCGGAGGGAGGGAAGAATCGGGACTTCGGGGCCGCGGGCCCCGCCCGCAGCGAAGCGGAGGGCAGAAAATACAGCACCCGCCCGCAGCGGAGCGGAGGGCAGTCAAACGCCGAACACCCTCGCGCATCACCGCAAAGGTTCGCGGCCGTCCCGGTTCTGGACTGAGTGGAGCGGAGGAGCGAAGCGGGGGAGCGGAGGGAGGGAAGAACCGGGACTTCGGGGCCGCGAACCCGCCCGGAGCGAAGCGGAGGGCAATTAAACACCGACTGCTAACATCACGGGGCTGGAAGCGTGGCAGAGCGGCCGAATGCATCCGCCTTGAAAGCGGACGTCGTGAGAGCGACCGGGGGTTCAAATCCCTCCGCTTCCGCTGCAATCACGTGGGTGGGCATGGGCTTTCGAGCCCATGCCCACCTCGTGTCGACACGGCGTTCGATCGCGCTGTAGCGGTGAGGGTGTGGTTCGTGCGCGGTTGGATCGGAATGGCACTCACGGTCCTGGCGCTGCATGTGCTGGGCTGGGGCATCCTGCTGCTGTTCGTGGTACCCGGTCATCACATGGTGCAGGGCGCGGTCTTCGGCGTCGGACTCGGCGTCACCGCCTACACCCTCGGCATGCGGCACGCCTTCGACGCCGACCATATCGCCGCCATCGACAACACCACCCGCAAACTCGTCGCCGAGAACGGCCGCGCCAAGACGCACACCGTCGGATTCTGGTTCGCCCTCGGACATTCCAGCATCGTCTTCCTCATGGTGACCCTGCTGGCGCTGGGTGTGCGCGCGCTGGCCGGCCCGCTCGAGGACGAGGGCTCATCGCTGCACAGGTGGACGAGCCTGTGGGGCACCGGCATCTCCGGCACCTTCCTCATCGCCATCGGCCTGCTGAATCTGGCGTCGCTGTTCGGGATTTGGAGGGTGTACCGGCGCATGCGCGGCGGCGACCTCGACGAGGCCCGGCTCGAATATGAGCTCGAGCACCGCGGCGCACTCAACCGGGTACTCGGTCCGATGGTGCGGATGGTGCGCAAACCGTGGCAGATGTACCCGGTCGGCCTGCTGTTCGGACTCGGTTTCGATACTGTCACCGAGGTCGGGCTGCTGGTCATCGCGGGCGGCGCGGCCGCCACCGGACTGCCCTGGTACACGATTCTCGTTCTGCCCCTGCTGTTCTCGGCCGGGATGACGCTATTCGACTCGCTCGACGGGTCTTTCATGAGCTACGCCTACGACTGGGCGTTCGCGCGACCGGTGCGCAAGATCTACTACAACCTGGTGATCACCGGCCTGTCGGTGGCGGTCGCACTGCTGATCGGCGTTCAGGAGATCATCGCCATCTTCGTCGAACGACTGGACATCACAACGGGTTTCGTGGCCTGGATCGGCAATCTCGACCTCGGTGATCTCGGCTTCGTCATCGTCGGACTCTTCATACTCACCTGGGCGGTGGCCCTCGGTGTGTGGCGGCTCACCGATATGGAGACTCGCTGGGAGCGTGATCTCGCCGCGGAGTGATCTCTGGCAGGATTGTGTTGTGGATCGCCGCCGTTCACTGCGGTGTCGCCTCTTCGGCACCTTCGCCAGCGTCGCACTGCTCGCGGGTGCGGCGCTCCTGACTCCGCCGCCAGCACTCGCGGAGCCACCCGTCGATTCCGGCTCCAACGAGGAGTCCCCACCCGCCGTCGATCCGGTGCACCCCACCCATGCCGCCATCGCGCACATCGAGAATGTGAGCGACCGGCTGCTGCGGGTCTCGATCGCCTCACCCGCCATGGGGCGAACCGTCGACGTGCAGGTACTGCTGCCCGCCGTACACGACACACCCCGCCCCACGCTCTACATGCTCGACGGCCGCAGTGCCGCGGCCGATGCCAACAACTGGGCCGTCAAAGGCGGCGCGCTGCGCTTCTTCGCCGATAAGAACGTGAATGTGGTCTTCACCCTCGGCGGGCCCGCCAGCTACTACACCGACTGGCAGCACGCCGATCCGAAGCTCGGCACCAACCGCTGGGAAACCTTCCTCACCCGCGAACTGCCGCCACTGCTGGATGCCCGCTTCGGCGGAAACGGCGTCAACGGCCTCACCGGCGTATCAATGGGCGCCGAGGGTGCCATGATGCTGGCCGTCCGTCATCCGGAGCTCTATCGCGCCGTGGGAGCCCACAGCGGCTGTTACGCAATGAGTTCGGACTTCGGACAGGCGCAGGCGCGCGCGGTGGTCGGCACCTTCGGCGGCGATCCGGACAATATGTTCGGTCCGTCGGACGATCCGCAGTGGGCCGAACACGATGTGGTCAATCACGCGGAGGCCCTGCGCGGCAAGACCATCTACCTCTCCTCGGGCAGCGGTATCCCGGGCGAACACGACGGCCCGGGCAATCCCGATGCCCGCCAGTCGATCATGTTCGGCGGACCGCTCGAGGCGGGCGCGAATATGTGCACCACCCAGCTCTCGGACCGCCTCGCCCAGTTGGGCATCCCGGCCGTGGTCGACCTGCGCCTCACCGGCACCCACTCCTGGCCCTACTGGGCCGATGAGTTGCCGCGCTCGTGGCCCACGATCTCCGCGGGCCTCGGAATCGGCTGAGCCCCTTCGTCATCCCGGCTTTCTTTCGGCCGGGATCCACCCCTATCCGAGGAATCGCGCGACGGTGTTCGGATCGGTGGCGAAGCTCAGGAACAGATCGTTCTCGTGCGGATCGCCCGCGGTGATGCGCACACCGTCATCTCCGTAGGGCCGCACCAGAACTCCGGCCTCGGCACTGGCCACACCGTATTCGGCGCTGCGGTCCCCGAGCGGCAGCCACAGGAAGTTCGCCTGGCTGTCCGCGACCCGGTAGCCCGCCGCCACCAACGCGTCCCGCATCCGATCACGTTCCGCGATAACGGCATCGGTGCGCTCGAGCAGCTCGTGCCGAGCGTCCAGCGAGGCGATGGCCGCCGCCTGCGCCACCCGGTTCACGCTGAACGGGATATGCACCTTCATGAGTGCGGTGATGACGTCGGGATCGCCGACGGCGTAGCCGACGCGCAATCCGGCCAGCCCGTACGCCTTCGAGAAGGTGCGCAGCACAAGCACATTGGGCCGGGTGCGGCCGATCTCCACGCCATTGGGCTGATCTTCGAGCCGCATGTATTCGTAGTACGCCTCGTCGAGCACCACGAGCACATCCGCGGGCACCGAATCCACGAAGCGGATCAGCTCCGCCGCCCCATGTGCCGTACCGGTCGGATTGTTGGGGTTGCAGACGAACACCACCCGCGTATTCGGCGTGATGGCCGCCGCGAGGGCATCCAGATCGTGCGCGAAGTCATGATCGAGCGGCACCCGCACCGCTCGCGCCCCGGCCACCTGGGTGACGATCGGGTACGCCTCGAACGAGCGCCACGCGAACACCACCTCATCGGTGGGGGCGAGGCAGGTGATCTGCACCAGCTCCTGGCAGAGGGCGACACTGCCGCATCCGGCCGCCACATTCTCGACCGCGACCCCGTGGAATTCCGCGATGGCCGTACGCAATTCGACCGCCGCATTGTCCGGATACCGGTTCACCAGCTCCGCGGCCTCGGCGATCGCCTTGGCCACCGAGGGCAGGGGCGGAAAGGTGGTCTCATTGCTGGCCAGCTTCACCAGGTCGGGGTGGCTGCGGCCGGCGATGTAGGCCGGAATGGCATCGAGATCCGGACGAATGTGCGCGCTCACCCATCCAGCCTATGTCCCGGACTCGGCGGTGCCGCGCGCCGGTGTCATCCCGGATGCTCGAAGGTGGCGAATCCGGTACCGCGGCAGCTGTAAGGGCATTTGTACCGGAAAATGTACGGGCCGCTGGCCTCGGGAAAACATTAATCGCGAAGTTACCTTGCACAACTACTCTGGCTGCATGGCGGGCATTTTCCGAGATCTAGCGCCTGTGCATGAGACGACGAGGGTTCCTCTCACTGTGATCGAACCGGACGGTCATGCACGTGGCGGCATCGTGGTGTTGCACGAATCGCGCGAATTCACCGATCCATTGCTGGATCTCATGCGATCACTGGCCGATGACGGCTGGACGGTGGTCGCACCCGATCTCTTCCATCGGGCCAATGGTGTGGTCCCGGACCAGGTTTTCGGCGCGGACCTGGTGGAAGACTTCGACGCCTGCTTCGACTGGCTCACCGGTCACGGCGTCTTCCAGGACTGCATCGGCGTACTCGGCTTCGACTCGGCGGGCACCGCCGCGGCCCTGGTGGCCACCAACCGGCGTATCGGTGCGGCGGTCAGCGTCGCCGCCCCCGGTATCGACACCCCGCTCACCCCGGAGGCGATCGCGCTCGCCATCGCCGCCCCCGAACTGCTCTCGCCCTGGCTGGGTCTGTTCGGCGCCGACGATCCGCGCACCCCACCCGAGCAGGTCGACCGCCTGCGCGACGCCGCCGCCCGTGCCGATGTCGCCACCCTGGTGGTCAGCTATCCGGGCCTGCGCCACCGCCCCGATCACCCCGGCTTCGATCCGGGCGCATCCGATGATGCCGCCACCCTCGACGCCCAGACCCGCATCTTCGAATGGTTCGACAGTCACCTGCGCTGAACCACCACCGCCGATGGTCGTTGTCACGCCTCTGACCAGCCGTTTTGCCTATTGGTCACCCGCTGTGTAATCTTTCGTCCCGGCGGTTCGAAAGGACCGGCGCCCTCGTAAGAGAAGGCTCCAGGAGGCGTGCCAGAGCGGCCGAATGGGACTCACTGCTAATGAGTTGTCCCTTCACGGGGACCGGAGGTTCAAATCCTCTCGCCTCCGCCAAGCCCGGTTCGCCGGGCCTGTTATAACTGAATGCAAGACCATGCGCCCGTAGCTCAACGGATAGAGCATCTGACTACGGATCAGAAGGTTAGGGGTTCGAATCCCTTCGGGCGCACAACATGTCAGAGACCCTTTCGCTCATGCGAGAGGATCTCTTTCGTTCTAGCTGACGACATCGTTCGACGACAACCCAGGTCCACGGAACAGCTTGTCCATGCTGGCCACCGCCTCGCGCTGCACCGGGTCGATCACCTTCAGGTAGGTCCCCGTGGTCACCGAGATCGAGGAATGCCGCAGAATCCGTTGCACCGTCGCGGCTTCCACATGCTGAGCGAACAGCAGTGTGGCACAACTGTGTCGAAGATCATGCAGTCGAATCGGACGTACTCCAGCCCGGCGCACCAGAGCCTCGCTGCGCTCGCTCACGGGAGCGTTGGCGCGTCGCCACCCCCACACCGCCACGAATCCCATTGGGCGACTTCATGCAACGAACAGGATGAAGAGGTGGCGGACCTGGGAGCCGGACCCGACTGGTAGTCCTGAGCGCCGTCAGTGAATCGGCCAGTATCTCCTTCACCGCGGAGTCCGAAGCCTCCCGACTCATCCACCGGACTCCAGCCCATCGAGGTTGGGCCTGCTCACGTTAGGAGCTCCCCGCCTCCTCATCGGCCCGATTGTCTCGCTCCACTCAGCCGTGTCAAGGGAAAGAGCGCCCTTGACACGGCTGAGCTCCGCTGAGGATGGCCTGTATGAGGAAGCAGGGAGAAGAACAGTCGTTGGTGCGAGATGTGCATGACCTGGGCTTCTGAGATGTGGTCCGACAACTCCACGATAGTGCCTCAAGCATTTTGGTCGAAGGTGTTGCACAATGGGTGTGCTGGCAGTTGGGTTACATATGTAACCCATCAGGGGGCTAGGCGACCGCAGCCACGGTCACCCGCCCCCGTCAGGGTTCAACTCAGCTGAGCTGAGTCAACAACCACACAACGATTACGAAGACCTCGGGAGCTACGGTCAAGCAGACCCCCGGGGTCTTTGTGTCGCTGCGGCGATGCTTCTTTCGCTCTTTCGACATCGCGATCACCTCCTCTCCCAGGACGCGGCCTCAGGTCACCAGCGGTGCACTGAGCGGCCCCGTCCCCGAGGAGGGGATGAGTCCCCGACCCCATCTCTGAGCGGGGGATCGGTTCACAGATAAGACTAGCCGCGAAATCTCGGATACCGACTTCTGTGCGCGTCGCGAACCTGCATATATCGCACAGTTCCGGCAGAGCGCGGAAAACTCGGGATTTTCTTTGGTTAGCAAGGCCTTACATCGAAGGTTCGGTGGGCATCCGCGCTGCGTTTGGTACGGAAATTTGACGGTCCCTTCGGGGAGGCCTCGTCCACATGTGGCAATTGTTCAGACTTGGCCACTGAGATCCTGACGACACGGGTGACGACAACCCTGCCAACGTCAGCCACGAACACGACCTGATGTGGAGCTTCACCGGATGCGGATCTCCACCAACCTCAGCTTTGCGCCTCACTAGGGATCAGAAGGTTAGGGGTTCGAATCCTTTCGGGCGCACAACAAAATGTCCCGCACCGGTTGGTGCGGGACATTTTCGGTAGGGAGAGTCGAACTACTTCCAAGCGGCCAGATCCGGCAGCTCACCCGTGAGGCCGTCACCGGGGGAGCGGCCGATCAACCACGCGGCCAATGCCGCCGCCGGTCCGGTGATCTCCGTCTCAGGATCGCCGACCGCGCCGGTGTATCCGATGTCGGTGGCAGTCACCGTGAACCCGATCCCCTCCTTGGCGGAGAGGTCGGCCACGGCCTGCGGCAGCAGGCGCGCCACGAACGCCGCGGGCCAATCCCGGTACGTATAACCGACATTCAGGTCCACGTGGTGAATCTCGACCTCCAGCAGCCGCATCCACAGCACCCGGCTGGCGGGCAATTCACCGCCCTGACGGTTACGCACAATGGCCTGCCAGCTTTCGGCGGGCATCACCCGCGCCAAAGCCAGCCAGCGCTCGGAGGCGGCCGTGAGGTCCTCGAATTGTTCGCGCAGCGGCCGCGGCGCACCCGCCTCGATATCGGCATCGCGCAGGAAAGCGCTTGCGTACTGTGGGGTTTCGATGCCGGTGCGCGCCCACAGCAGCAGATTCACCAGACTGTCGGCATTGCGCGCGGTATGCGCCAGCACATGCCCGCGGGTCCAGCCGGGTAGCAGTGAGGGCTCCACCAGATCGGCGTCGGTGAGGGCGGACACGGTGTCGAGCAGACGGGTGGTCGCGGCGGCGACAGTATCGAGCTGGGTGGCTATCTCGGTGAGTTCCGGTGCGTCGCTGGTCACAATCCGACCCTACCCAGCGTTGCGGTCGGAATCCCGTTCAGCGACAACGATTTGCACCGCGAGCGCGATCAGCCACAGTGACATCGCGCCCACCTGGATGCGCTGTGCGATACCCAGACCGTAATTGCCGGGCAGATTGTCGGCGATCAGCATCCACGCCGTCACCGCCGAACCGACGATCAGAATCCACAGGCCGGTATGGCGCAGAATCGGCCAGCGCCGGTACTTGAACGCCGCCACGCTGAACGCGATCATCGCGATATAGATGGAGAACACCGCCAGCGAGCTCGTCAGCGCGTGAATCTGATGCAGCTGCGGGAAGAGTCCGGTCTCCGAGTACGTATGCGTCACAGCCGGATCGATGG
Organism: Nocardia sp. NBC_01503; assembly: GCF_036327755.1. Taxonomy (NCBI): domain Bacteria; kingdom Bacillati; phylum Actinomycetota; class Actinomycetes; order Mycobacteriales; family Nocardiaceae; genus Nocardia; species Nocardia sp. NBC_01503. The sequence goes on along the minus strand of NZ_CP109596.1, from coordinate 2,305,723 downwards.
GCCACTGGGCATCGGCGATGGTGGACAGGCCGAAGCAGGTCAGCGCGATCCAGCCGATGGTGGAGTAGCGGCGGCGCGAGTACAGCAGCAGTCCGCCGATACCGGCGACGGCGAGCATGGCGCCCGAGACGGTGTCACCGGTGGTGAAGACCCAGCGGAACGGCGCACCCTTCTCGGCCAGTTGGCTCAGGAAGGTATTGGTCGGATCGCTGGGGATGGGTAGCAGGAACTCGAGCACCCAGGAGGAGTAGCCGATTCCGGCGACCGCGATGAGTATCGCGATGCACCAGCGCAGTATCCGTTTCCAGCGTGGCGTCGCCGGGGCGATCGGTGCTGCCTCGGCCTGCTTCTGCTCGGTGGGCATCATCGCGGTACTCGCTTTCGCTGGCCTCGCTCGCTCTCACAGCCGTACTGGTCGGACGGTCGGGTGGTAGGTCCATTGTCGCCCATCGCCCGCGCCAACCCCTCACACCCCGCTGGTCAACGCCGACAACACCAGGTCGGCCGCCGATTCCGCGGCTTCGTGTTCCCACACCCGCACCACCGTCCAGCCCGCCGCCGCGAGCCGTGCATCGGTATCGCGATCCCGCGCCACATTCCTGGCCAGCTTCACGGTCCAGAATTCGGCGTTGTTCTTCGGCGAAGTCGCGTGCACCGGGCAGGAGTGCCAGAAACACCCGTCCACGAAGACCGCCACCTTCCGCCGCGGGAACACGATGTCGGCCCGCCGCCGCAGCTTCGGCAGCGGTGCCCTGTCCACGAAGAACCGCGCACCCCGCCTGTGCAATTCCCGCCGCAGCGCCATTTCCGGTGCGGTATCGGCTCGCCGCTGCTTGGCCATGCGCGCACTGGTGGCCGCATCGGTGGTCGGGCGCGGCACGCTCACCGGAGGTTCCGGCGGTGGCGGTGCGACATGCGTGGACTCCTGGCGTACGGGTCGGGGTCGCCCCGCTGCGCTCAGGCGGCCTCGCGCGGAAATCCTCCCATTCGGTCGAGGTGGTTCTCCACATCCTCGATGAATCCAGGGGGAAATCTCAGGGTGCCCATGGCGGTGCGGCGCAGGAATCCGGCCGTCGCGCGCGCGGAGAGCAGATTCACCTCGTCCAGGAACCAGCGCAGATCCTCGTACGGCGCGTGTACGGGCCAGGTGGAGACCGGAACCCGGTACACCTCGCCATCGCGGCCCCACGCGGCCTGCGGCCAGGCGCGGCGGGCGTGCGCCTCACCCTCGGGGAATTCGTCATCGGCGGGATCGGCGAGACGACCCGCGATCCAGGAGGCCATGCGCACGCTCACCGCATTGCCGACCAGCTTCCAGCGATGTCCGCGCCGCACCCCGGCGATATCGAGAGCCGGTGCGGTCCAATCCCGTTCGAACCCTTGAAGCCGTTCACAGTCGGTGATGCCCGGCGTGACCAGCTCACCCGAGGGCAGCCGCACCGCCGGCGGACTCGCGATCCCCAATCCGGAACCGCCCTTCAAGGTCGGTACCGCGTTCACCGCCCAGCCCAGCCCGCGGGTGCCCTCGGTCCAGTAGAACCCGCACGGATCGTGCGCCGGATCGCCGACCGTATGCGCCCCCGCGTCCGTGCCGAAGAGCACCGGCCGCGGATCCTCGGTGCGCGAGGCCAGCATCAGCACCCGCTGTCTGCGCTGCGGCAGTCCGAACGCGCGGGCGTCCACCACCCGGTAGGCCCAGGTGTAGCCGAGCTCGTCCAGCGCGCTCGTAATATGCCGCATGGCCGCCCCACCGCCGAGCTGCAGCATGAACGGCACATTCTCGATGAGCAGCCAGCGCGGCCCGCGTTTGCGCTTCACCAGGCGGAACACCTCGTCCACCAATCCCGAACGCGCACCGGTGATTCCCGCCGTCCGCCCGGCCTGCGACAGGTCCTGGCAGGGGAATCCGGCCGCCACCAGATCGACCCCGGCGGGCAGCGATCTGAGCCTGGTCACATCCGAATGCAGCTCCACCCCGGGAAATCGCGCCGCCAGCACGGCCTGCGCACCGATATCGATCTCACAGAGCAGTTCACTCTCCCAGCCGTGCGTCGCAAGACCGAGCTCCAGCCCGCCGATCCCGGCGAACAGCCCGACCATCCGCGCGCCAGCCACAGAATTCCCTTCCAGCCCCAAGTGCCCCAATGCCCGCGACTACGTTACTCGAGTCCCGACGACCCGCCATCAACCAACACAGGGCATACCGGGCGGTCTGCATCGCCGCCATCCCAGCCCCCCTCCGACACGCCGCAACACGCTCATAGGGGTAAACCCCAAGTTCGCGGCCGCCCCCGTTGTGCCCAGAGCCCCAAGTTCGTGGCCCGCCCCCGTTGTGCCCAGAGCCCCAAGTTCGTGGCCCGCCCCCGGTTCTGGACTGACCGGAGCGGGGGAGCGAAGCGGAGGAGCGGAGGGAGGGAAGAACCGGGGTCACAGGGCCACGAACCGCCGGAGCGCAGCGGAGGCAATTAGACCCAGCACCGCCGGAGCGCAGCGGAGGCAGATAGACCCAGCACGTACGGTTATAGGCGTGACGGAGAGCGGGAGCGAGGACTCGAAACCGGCGGTGGCGAAATGGCCGTCGATATTGACCTGGCGTGCGCACAACGCGTCGCGAATGGAATCGGTGCGGGTTGTGCTCAGCGGCAACCGGATTCGCGCCGCCGGCCGGATCATCGCGGGGGAGTGCGAGGACCATCCGGCCTTCAGCGCCTCCTATGACCTGGTCACCGATGAGAACGGGGTCACCCGGCGCCTCTCCCTGCGCAGCACCCTCGCCAGCGGCGAACGGCATGCCTCCATCGCCCGCGATGAGGAGAACTACTGGCTCATCGATGCCGGTGGCACCCATGTGCGCTCCACCTTCGGCGGTGCGCTCGATGTCGACGTGGTGCTGAGCCCGTTCTTCAACACCCTGCCGATCCGCCGCTACGGTCTGGCGCATGCGAGCGAGGACGTCCAGGTACCGGTCGTCTACGTCCGCCTCCCCGACCTGCTCGTCCAGGAAGCCAGCCTCACCTACAGCAGCGGAGCCGACGGTATCCACGTTCTGTCACCCGTCTCCAGCGCGACGGTCACAGTCGACGAAGACGGTTTCCTTCTGGACTACCCCGGCCTCGCCGAACGCATCTGACGGGTCATCCCGAACGCAGCCGACGCCCGTCGTCCCGGCAGTGCCTTCCCCGTCATCCCGGCATGCTTTCGGCCGGGATCCACACCCCAGCTCAGAGCGACTCGATAACCCCGCCACGCCTTCCCGCGTCGGCCAGCCGCGCAGCCCAATCCTGGTCTCCCGGCCGCACATCGGTGATCGCCCACCGCTCGTTGTCCTCGAAGTCCACCCGCCCGTCATGCCCAGCATCGGCGAGCAGTCCGATGGTCCCGCTGTCCCGCAGACTGTCCCGCGCCCCTTCCAGCACGCGCAGCGCATCCTCGAGCACCTCGAGCAGTGCCGTCGCATTGGGATCGCAGATGGCCCGCACCAGATCCGGTGCGGTCGCCGCGACCCGCGTGCCATCCCGGAAGGACCCGGCGGCCAGCCCCAAAGCCAGCGGCCCGCCATTGGTCCCCTGGATCGCGAGCGCCTCGGCGAGCATATGCGGCAGATGCGAAATCCGCGCCACCGCCCGATCGTGCTCCTCGCTGAGTACCGGCACCACCACGGATCCGCAGTCCAGTGCCAGCCGCGCCACCCGGTCGAAGGCCACCTCGTGCACCCCCGGATCCACGCTCACCGCCCAGGCGGCGCGCTGGAACAGATCGGGCGAGGATGCGGCCCAACCGGATTCACTGGTCCCGGCCATCGGATGCCCGCCCACATACCGCCCGGCCAGCTCATGCCTGCGCATGGCCGCGGCGACCGGGGCCTTCACACTGACCACATCGGTGAGCGCGCAGTCGGGCGCGAACGACTTCACATCCGAGAGAATCGTGTCGAGCGCGGGCATGGGCACACCGACAACGATCAGGGCGTCCTCGCGAGCGGCCCGCCGCAACACGGCCTCGATATCGCTGATCACATCGAAATCGTCTTCGCGGGCGGCCTTGGCCCCGGCCTCGGATCGGTTGAAACCCCACACGTCGTATCCGGCCGCGGCGGCCGCGCGCAGCACCGATCCGCCGATCAATCCGGTACCGAGGACACAGACTGCTGCTTTCGGATGGCCCGTCATACCACCAGATTCGCATACGACTTCAACATTTACCCCGAAGCGGACTACCGTTGCGCCCATGGCAGCACAGCGCTCGAGCACGAACAGGGCGGCGTCGGATGAGTACGACGACGTGGAAGGGTTCGCAGTGGCGGTTGTCCGCGAAGAAGCCGATTGGAAAGTTACGCCGCTGAGTGCGGCTGCGCTCTCCAGTCTGTCCGCGGCCGAGGCCGAATTGCGTGAGCTGCGAGCTTCCGGCGCGGTATTCGGCCTGCTCGATATCGACGATGAGTTCTTCATCATCCTCCGTCCCGGCCCGACCGGGAGCAGAATCCTGCTCTCGGACGCGACCGCGGCCATCGACTACGACATCGCCGCCGATGTGCTGGAGGAGTTGAATATCGAGATCCCGGATATCGATCCGGACGAACTCGACGATATCGAGCCCTGGGAGGAGGGTGACCTCGGTGTGCTCTCCGATCTCGGCCTGCCCGAACCGGTGCTGAGCGTCATCCTCGCCGAAACCGACCTCTACCCGGACGAACAGCTCGGTATGGTCGCCCAGCGCCTCGGCTTCGCCAATGAATTCTCGGCGGTCCTGGACAAGCTCCCGCGCTGACCGGTATGCCCTCCGACGAGGAAATGATCCGCGCGGCCATCGAAGCGGCGGCCGCCGCGGATCCTCGTGACGTACCCGTCGGCGCTGTCGTCTTCGACAGCGCGGGCCGGGAACTGGCGCGCGCGGCGAATGCCCGCGAGGCCCTCGGCGACCCGACCGCGCACGCGGAGGTCTTGGCGCTGCGCGCCGCCGCCAAGGTGAACGGCGACGGCTGGCGTCTCGAGGACGCGACCCTCGCGGTAACCCTCGAGCCCTGCACCATGTGCGCGGGCGCCCTGGTCCTGTCCCGCGTGGGCAAAGTGATCTTCGGCGCCTGGGAACCGAAAACCGGTGCCGTCGGCTCACTCTGGGACGTGGTCCGTGACCGACGTCTCAACCACCGTCCCCAAGTCCGAGGCGGCATCCTCGAATCCGAATGCGTCGCCCTCCTCGACGATTTCTTCAAAACCCAGCGCCACTGATCCCCTCCGCAGGCGATTTCAGTATTGGGCGCCCGGTCCGGTAAAGTCACCGGCGGTGGCGTGTCCGAGCGGCCTAAGGAGCACGCCTCGAAAGCGTGTGAGGGGTAACCCCCCTCCGAGGGTTCAAATCCCTCCGCCACCGCTGAGAAAGCCCCTCACCTGAAATTCCAGGTGAGGGGCTTTTCGTATCCGCAACAGTTCAGGTGTGTTCTGGCCTAGCTCTCGATCCGCAGGGCTTCGGCGATCTTCTCGACGTCCATCTCCGAATCGGTCGCCACCAGGTGCACCAGGTCGAACGCCTCATCCTCGGACAGCGCGGAAAAGTAGCGGCCGTTGATCCACAGCATGATTTCCATAGCGGACCACGCGGTGCGTCTGTTGCCGTCCACGAACCCGTGATTGCAGATCAAAGAGTGAAGCAGCGCAGCGGCTTTCAGCTGCAGTGTGGGGTAAGCATCGGTTCCGAACATCCCAGAGGAGGGACGACCCGCGGAGGAAGCCACCAGCCCCGCGTCGCGTACGGCCGCAGTGCCACCCAGGTGGCGGGCATTGAGGTTCACAATGTCCTCCGGGGTCAGGTAGATCATGCGTCGGCCAACCGCTTGAACAGGCCGGCGCGACGTGCGAACACCTCGTCAGCGGCCTCGGCGACCAAAGCTGCGCGAGTCTGCTGCGCGGCCCACTGCTCCACGGCCTGCACCACGGCAGCGTTGGCGGAGATATGCGAAGCCTCGGCGGCCTGCTCAAGGCGAGCCTTGGTCTCGTCGGGGAATCGAACACTCATCGTCTTAGTCATACCGAAATGATACCACGTGGGTGAACCATTTTGGTATCACTGGGACGGGTTGGAGCGCCTCGGCATTCTTGCTCAGGCTCCGGTGGTCTCCCAATCGAAGCCGTCCAGGTCGGTGCAGGGGGCGGCGTTGGTGTTGATGGCGAAGCGATGTGCGCCGGTGCCCTCGGGGTCGACGCCCGCGTCCTTGGCGGCGAACTTGCGGCTGTAGAGAGCCAGCTTGATCGAACCGGCCGGGGCCTCGAACTCGACGTACTTGCTGCCGAAGCTCTTGGCGACGGGCAGACCCTGATCGATGTAGAACTGCTTGGTGGCCTTCACATTCTCGACGCCGAGCAGGATGACGATGTCGTCGACCTCGCGGGTGAGCGGGCCGCTGTCCTTCTTGTTGGAGGTGGCGATCTTCCAGAGCACGCCGTCCGGCGCCTGGATGACACCGCCGTAGCCCCAGAAGCTCTTCTTGGCGGGCTTGATCACGGTCGCGCCCGCATCGAGGGCGGTGCCGATGAGGCTGTCGACCGTGCTCGGCTGGGAAACCACCAGCGAGAGGACGAAGCCGCGGAAGCCGGAGGTCGGGGCCTGCGAGGCGCGCACCCGGATCTTGTCACCGAGGCCGAACGCCGCGGCGTAGAACGCCTCGGTCGCGGCGGCGTCGGGGGCCTCCAGGGTGACGGCGGGGATGGCGGTCTGAGCTGCGGTGATGTTCATGAGAACTACGTTATGGGGCGGGGGTACCCCGGCGCTTCTCGATTCCTGATCGCTTCGCGGACTGGTTCTACCCGGCCTTGCCGGCGGTGAGTTCCAGGGCGGTCGGAATGGCCGCGAAGGCATTGTGCAGGCGGTCGATGAGCGCGGCGCGGCCGCCGTCGCCATCGGTGCCGACCCAGGCGCGCCCGGCGATACTCCAGGCCGTGGTGGTCAGCTCGGCCAGGATATGCGGGCGCAGATCATCCGGTGTGAGGCCGAGTTTGGTTGTGAGACAGTCGATTACCTGCTTCTCAACGCCCGAGCGGTAATAGTCGACATGGCCCATCAGGGTGGGTGCGGTCAGGACCAGGCGGCGGGTGGCGATATAGCGCTGATCCCAATCCGGTGGCAACGCTTCGGTCGCGGTGGTGAGTGTGTCCCGCAGTTCGCCGAGGATCGGCCCGGCGATCTCTCGATCCTCCAGTGCCGCAATGTAATTCGACCACAGTTCGGTCTCCGCTTCGGTGGCGGCGGCCTCTTTGGTGGGGAAGGTGCGGAAGAAGGTGCTGCGCGAGACCTCGGCCTCTTCGACCAACTGCTCCACCCGGGTGGCGTCGAAGCCCTGTTCGGTGAAGAGCCGCAATGCGACATCGGCCAGGGCGCGGCGGGTGCGCAGCCGTTTGCGTTCGCGCAGCGGCAGTGTGCGGTCGTCGACGGTCATGGCGCAAGCATAACCGAGAACGGAACTGAGTAGCTCTAGGGACTCAGTTCAAATTGGTACTTGCACACTTTTGGAACTGGGTGTCATGATTGCTGTACGCCGAACGGAACCCTTGAACGAGGAGCTCGAAATGACCACCACCGCCCCGACCCTGAACCCCGCGATCATCGGCCAGGCCGAGAAGCACCACACCGCGATCCTGGCCCGTGCCCTGACCGGGACCACCCTGGACGAGCGGCAGTGGATCACCCTGAATCAGGCCCTGGCCGCGGGCGTCGCGGTGCCGCGCGTCGCACATATCGCACGGGTCGCCGGAATGACCCGGTGGGAGCCAAACGAGGTCGAGCGGGCGGCCGCGGCCCTGATCGAAAAGGGCCTACTGGCAATGCTTCCCGGCGATGAAGTGCAAATCAACGCGGCCGGCCGCGAAATGGTCGCACGGGTGCGCGCCGCGTCGGGCAAGATCCTGGACCCGGCCTACGGCGTGGTCTCCCAAGAGGAACTGGAGATCGCGGCCCGCGTGCTGACGGCCATCACCGCGCGCATGTCCGAGGAGCTGGCCCGCGCGTGACCCGCTCGAAAAACGCTGCCGGACAGGTAAAGCACGGCCCCACACCTGAATCCAGATGCGGGGCAGGGCTTTTCGGCAAGTGGGACTAGACGCCCGCCGGTTCCTTGTCGAGTGCGACCGGAGCCGAGGACTCCTTGAGCGCCGCGAGCTTGGCGCCCTCCACGTCGATATCGGGCAGGACGCGATCGAGCCACTTCGGAATCCACCACGCCCACTTGCCCATCAGGACCAGCAGGGACGGGATGAGCACCATGCGGACCACGAAGGCATCGAGCAGGACGCCCGCCGCCATGGCGAAGCCCATGGACTTGGCCACCACATTCGGCTCCAGCATGAAGGCGCTGAAGACCGAGATCATGATGATGGCCGCGGAGGTCACCACCCGCGCACCGTGGTGGTAGCCGCTGATCATGGCGTCCTTGGCGGACTTGCCGTGCACGTACTCCTCACGCATACGGGTCACCAGGAACACCTGATAGTCCATGGCGAGGCCGAATACCAAGCCGATCAACATGATCGGCAGGAATGACACCAGCGGATGCGCCTCGACCAGGTTGAACTTGCCCTCCTGGAAGATGAGCACGGTCGCGCCGAAGGTGGCCGCCATGGACAGCAGGAAGCCGAGCGCCGCGGTGAGCGGTACCAGGATCGAGCGGAACACCAGGATCAGCAGCAGGAATGCCGCGCCCGCCACGATCGCCAGATAGGGCACGATCTTGCTCAGCAGACCCGCCGACACATCCGCGTAAATGGCTGTGGTGCCGGTGATTCCGTACTCCATGCCGTACCGGTCGTTGAACTCCGATTCGGCATCGCGGGCGTGTTTGACCAGGTCCTTGGTGACCTTGTCGTTCGGCCCGGCCTTGGGCACCGCCATGAAGAGCGCGCCTTCGCCGTCCTTGCTGGTCTGCGCGAAGGTCAGGTAGTCCAGCCCGCCTTCACCCTGGTAGGAGTCCAGCTTCGAGCGCAGTGCGTTGAGCGCCTCGGTGCGCTGATCCGACGGTGTCTTGCTCAGGTCGACGGCGACCATGAGGGTGCCGTTGGAGCCTTCACCGAATCCGGCGGTCTGCAGGTCGTACGCCTTGCGCAGCGTCGAATCCTTGGGCATGGAGTCGCCGCCGGGCAGACCGAGCTGCATATTGAGCGCGGGCGCGGCCAGCAGGCCGAGCAGCACCACCGAGATGGCGAGCGTCAGCGCCGGCGCCTTGCCGATGAGCCGGGCGAAGCGCTGACCGTTGGTGGTCGAGTTCTCGTCCTCGGGATCGTGCTTGGCGACCAGCGGCAGCTTCGGCTTGAACAGGAAGCGGCCGAACGCACCCATCAGCGCGGGCATCAGGGTGACCGCGACCAGTACCGCCATGAAGGCGGAGACCGCGCCGAAGATACCCATGTAGGTCAGGAAGCTGACGCCGACGAAGGCCAGGCCCGCCAGCGCGATGATGACCGTCAGACCGGCGAAGATGACCGCGGATCCGGCGGTGCCGACAGCGGTGCCCGCCGCCTCTTCCGGCGAATTCGATACGGCCAGTTCATGTTTGTACCTGGAGACGATGAACATGGCGTAGTCGATGGAGAGCGCCAGGCCGATCATGGACGCCAGAATCGGCGTGAAGGTCGGCACGGTCAGCCAGTGTGTGCCGAACATGATGATGGAGATGGCGGTGCCGACACCGACGAGCGCGGTGAGGATGGGCACGAAGGCCGCGACGACCGCGCCGAAGCCGACCATCATGACCACTAGTGCGACGGCGATGCCGATCATCTCGGAGGTGCCCTGTGATCCGCCCTGCTCCTGTGCGATGGAGCCGGTCAGTTCGACGGTGAGCCCGCTGGCGCGTGCGTCGTCGCCGATGTCGTACGCCTTGGTCTGGTCATCTTTGGTGATGTCCGAGAACTTGGCGATGGCGTACTTCGCCTTGACGGTGGCGACCGAGTCGGGGGTCTGTTTGTTGAGCACATTGAGCGGTGCGCTGGAGCAGATGCCCGAGAAGTCCGAGGAACCGCGATCGCCACTGCTGAGGCAGTCGATCTTGGCGGGTTCGCCGATCTTCTTGGTGACGTTGATGGGATTCACCGCCGGCACGGACTTGTCGACGATGTCGAGTCCGTTCAGCTTGTCCACGAAGGCCTGCAGCGCGGCGGCGTTCTTCGGGTCGGTGAGCTTCTCGCCCGCGGGTGCGCCGATCACGTAGGTGCCGGTGACCGCGTCGGGGTCGAAGTCGGCGGAGGCGCCGGGGAAGTGTTTGTCGAGGATCTCGGTTGCCCGCTCCGAGGGGAGGCCGGGCATATTGAAACTGTCCTGGAAGGGTTTGGCGAGGGAGCCGCCGACGCCGCCGATGACGATCAGCGCTAGCAGCCACACTCCGATGACGAGCCATTTTCGGCGGAAGGCGAACTTTCCCCACCGATAGAGGTAAACGGACACAGAGGTTCTCCTGGCAATGTGTTCGGGGCGATGATTTTCTGCCTACCGTGCGGTAGGTAGACTACCTATGAATTAACCGGAGGAACAACCTCAACTTTTCCGGCGGCACTCGCGCCACGGCGCCTGGTGAGAGGATGGGGCATATGGTGGGTCGAAGTATCGCGGGAACTGTTGTCGCAGGTAGAAGTACGAAAGACGCGATCCGCGACGCTGCGATCGAGTTATTTACCAGCAAAGGGTTCGAGCAGAGCAGTCTGCGCGAGGTGGCCGATGCGGTGGGAATCACAAAGGCATCGCTCTACTATCACTACGCCTCCAAAGTGGATTTGCTCATAGCGATAATCCAGCCGATGGTCGACGACCTACGTGAGTTGGTGGAGAGCCTCGACGAAATTCCGCATTCGCCGCAGACCGTGCGCGAGGTACTGGAATCACACCTGCGATCCATTCTCGGGCATCGTACCGCCGGCACTCTCTGCATGCGCGATACGGTCGCCATCCTCAATGCCCTCGGCGACCGCTATCCGGACATGATCGAACTCAGCCGCCGCATGTGCCGATGGCTCGCCGGACCCGGTGCGGATGACGAGACCACGCTGCGCGCCGCCGCGGCCATGCAGGTGCTCAGCGCCGCGCTCATGTCGCAGGAGAGCGTCCCCAATGCCTCCGAGGAGTTGATCGGCGGCGTGCTACTGGAAGCCGCGCTCGGTGTATTGAATTCGCCGCGATAAGGTTTCGTTCGCCGCCGACGAGATCAGGAGAGCGAAGTGCACATCACCGCGAAGGTCGATTACGCGGTGCGCACCCTCGTGGAAATCGCGAAGGCGCAATCGGATTCGGTGAAGGCCGATGCCATCTCCGCGGCACAGGACATTCCACCGAAGGTGCTGGAATCGGTTGTCGCGGATCTGCGGCGCGGCAAATTGGTGACCAGTCGGCGCGGCCCGGACGGCGGATATCGGCTCGCCCGATCCGCCGGTGAAATCAGCATCGCCGATGTCATTCGCGCGGTCGAGGGACCACTCGCCTCGGTGCGCGGACAGCGCCCGGAGGATGTCAGCTACGCCGGAGCGGCCGAACCGCTGCAGCGGGTGTGGATCGGCCTGCGGGTGAATATCCGCGCCGTACTCGAACGGGTGACCATCGCCGATATCGCGCACGACCTGCTCCCGTCCTTCCTGGACGAACTGCTGCACGATCCGGACGCGTGGACCCGCCGTAATCGCGCGGCCGAGGGATCGACCGCGACGCAGTGGCAGGATCTGGACCGGCCGAATATCTGAATCAGACGGTTGTGCCGGAAAACGTCGCGCCGGACGGCGCATTATGGCGGTAGCCTGCCACCATCATGTTGATTCGACTACTCCGCACCTTCTTGGCGCCCTACCGCAAGCAGTTGGCGGGGGTCGTGGTGCTTCAGCTGATCTCGGTCATCGCAATGCTCTATCTACCGAGCCTGAACGCCGACATCATCGACAACGGCGTCACCAAGGGCGATATCGGTTATATCTGGAGCACCGGCCTGATGATGCTCGCCGTCACCGGCGTGCAGATCATCGCGCAGGGCGTCTCTGTCTATCTGGGTGCACAGGCCGCCATGGGCGCGGGCCGCGATATGCGCGCGGCCCTGCTGCACCGGGTCGGCACCTTCTCCGCGCGGGAGGTCGGCGTCTTCGGGGCGCCCTCGCTCATCACCCGCAATACCAATGATGTGCAGCAGGTCCAGCTGCTCGTGCTGATGAGCGCGACCATCCTGGTGATGGCCCCGATCATGTGCGTGGGCGGTGTCTTCATGGCGCTGCGCGAAAGCCTCGGGCTGTCCTGGCTGCTGCTCATCGCGGTGCCCGCGCTCGGCTTGGCGATGTCCCTCATCATCGCCCGTATGGTGCCCGGCTTCCGGCGGATGCAGGATCGCATCGACAGCGTGAACCGCGTGCTGCGCGAACAGATCACGGGTATCCGCGTGGTGCGCGCCTTCGTGCGCGAGCGGCAGGAGACCTGGCGTTTCGGTGTCGCCAACAAGGAGCTGACCGAGCAGTCGCTGTATGTCGGCCGCTATATGGCGCTGATGTTCCCGTTGGTCATGCTGATCTCGAATGTGACCGCCGTGGGCGTGATCTGGTTCGGCGGCCACAATATCGACGACGGCACCATGCAGATCGGCTCGCTCACCGCGATGCTGTCGTACATCATGCAGATCCTGACCGCGGTCATGATGGCCTCGTTCCTGGCCATGATGGCACCGCGCGCGGCGGTCTCGGCCGAGCGGATCGGCGGGGTGCTGGACACCGACTCCTCGGTGCTGGAGCCGCCGCTGCCGCAGGCGTTCAAGGAGGATCCCGCGATCGTGGATCTGGCCTTCGCCGAATTCAAGTTCCCGGGCGCGGAAAAGCCTGTGCTGCGGGCGATTCGGTTCCGGGTGGCGCCCGGCACCACCACCGCCATCGTGGGCGCGACCGGTTCGGGTAAGACCACGCTGGTCAATCTGATTCCGCGGCTCATCGATGTCACCGACGGCGCGGTCTACGTGGGCGGCACCGATGTCCGGCATATCGAGCTGGAGACGCTGCGCAATCAGATCGGCCTGGTGCCGCAGAAGGCGTACCTGTTCTCCGGCACCGTCGCCTCGAATCTGCGCTACGGCAAGCCCGACGCCACCGAGGAAGAGCTGTGGCACGCGCTGGAGATCGCGCAGGCCGCCGACTTCGTGCGGGATATGCCGCAGGGGCTGGAAACCCCTGTCGCACAGGGCGGTACGACCGTCTCGGGTGGTCAGCGCCAGCGTTTGGCGATTGCCCGTGCGCTGGTGCGCAAACCCCGCATCTACCTGTTCGACGACTGCTTCTCCGCGCTCGATGTCGCCACCGATGTGCGAGTGCGGGACGCGTTGCAGCCGGAGACCTCCGAGTCTTCGGTGATCATTGTGGCGCAGCGTATTTCGACCATTCGTGAGGCCGATCAGATCGTGGTGCTGGAGGACGGCGCCATGGCGGGTATCGGTACGCATGACCAACTGCTGCGCGATTGCAAGGAGTACCGGGAGATCGTGGAGTCCCAGTTCAGCGTCGAGGAGGTGCGATGAAATATTATGGCGAAGCCTTTCATCGCACCGATCGGGTGCGGGTGTCCCGCATGACACAGGCGGAGGTCCGATGAGGCCCGGACAGCCGAATCCCGGCGCGCCCGATACCAAGGCCAAGTCCTTCGGTCCGTCGCTGAAGCGGTTGATGCGCCGTCTCGCGCCCGAACGTTTCTATCTCTCAATCGTTTTGGCGCTGGCCGTCGGTTCGGTGGTGCTCAATACGCTGGGCCCGCAGATTCTCGGTAAGGCCACCAACCTCATCTTCGACGGTGTGGTCGGCAAACAGCTCGGGCAGGGTCTGCCGCCGGGCACCAGCAAGGATCAGGCCGTCGAGGCGCTGCGGCAGGGCGGGGACAACACCTTCGCCGACATGCTCGCCAGCATGGACGTGATTCCCGGCGTCGGCGTCGACTTCACGGCCGTCGGGCATGTGCTGGCCCTGGTGCTGGCGCTGTATGTCGGCTCCTCGGTCTTCGGCTGGTTGCAGGCGTTCCTGCTCAATGTGGTGATCAACCGGACGGTGAAGCGACTACGCGGGGAGATCGAGGAGAAGATCCACCGCCTGCCGCTGAGCTACTTCGACTCCATGCCGCGCGGCGATGTGCTCTCCCGCGTCACCAATGACGTCGACAATGTGGCGCAGACGCTGAATCAGACCATGAGCCAGCTGCTCATCTCGGTGCTTTCGGTGATCGGCATTCTGGGCATGATGTTCTGGATCTCCTGGCTGCTCGCCTTGATCGCGCTGTTGACCGTGCCGCTCGCGGTGATCGTCACCGCGCAGATCGCCAAGCGTTCCAAGCCGCACTTCGTCGATCAGTGGAAACTGACCGGCGCGGCCAATGCCCAGGTCGAGGAGGCCTTCACCGGGCACGAGGTGGTGAGCGCCTTCGGTCGCGTGCGTGAGGTCGGCGAACGCTTCGACGAGACCAACGGCAAGCTCTACGACGCCTCGTTCCAATCGCAGTTCATCTCCGGGCTGATCATGCCCGCCATCATGTTCCTCGGGAACCTGAACTACGTGCTCATCGCGGTCGTCGGTGGCCTGCGGGTGGCATCGGGTCAGCTGTCCCTGGGTGAGGTGCAGGCGTTCATCCAGTACTCGCGTGGCTTCACCCAGCCGCTCACCCAGATCGGCTCGATGATCAACATGTTGCAGTCGGGCGTGGCCTCGGCGGAGCGCATCTTCGAGATCCTGGACTCGCAGGAGCAGGTGCCCGATCCCGAGGTCGAGGATTCGCGCCCGGTGGATCGCGGCCGCGTCGCGTTCGAGAAGGTGTCCTTCCGGTACGAGCCGGAGACGCCGATCATCGAGGAGCTGTCGCTGGTCGCCGAGCCCGGACATGTGGTGGCCATCGTCGGGCCGACCGGTGCGGGCAAGACCACGCTGGTGAATCTGCTCATGCGGTTCTACGAGGTGGATTCGGGCGCCATCACCATCGACGATGTGGATATCACCCGAATCACCCGTGATCATCTGCGTTCTCGCATCGGCATGGTGTTGCAGGACACCTGGCTGTTCGGCGGCACCATTCACGAGAACATCGCGTACGGCAATCCGAACGCCTCCGAGGAGGAGATCCTCGCCGCCGCCCGGGCCGCGTATGTGGATCGTTTCGTGCACGCGCTGCCGCACGGCTACGACACCATGATCGATGAGGAGGGCTCCGGCGTCAGCGCCGGTGAGAAGCAGCTCATCACCATCGCGCGCGCGTTCCTGGCCAAGCCGTCCATTCTGATTCTGGACGAGGCCACCAGTTCGGTGGATACCCGCACCGAACTGCTGGTGCAGCACGCCATGGCGGCGCTGCGCCGGGATCGCACCAGTTTCGTTATCGCACACCGCCTTTCGACCATCCGCGATGCCGACCTGATCGTCGTCATGGAGAAGGGCAAGATCGTCGAGACCGGAACGCACGACGCCCTGCTCGCCGCCCGCGGCGCGTACTTCCGCCTGTACAAGGCCCAGTTCGCCGCCCCGATCGACGAGGACGAGGAGCCGGACGCCGCCGTCGAGTTCAGCAAGGCGAGCAGCTAGAACCGAAGGAAACGGTCCGCCCGCGCCATACGGTGCGGGCGGACCTTTCTTTTATGGGTGTGTGCCGGGTGACAGGGTCGGTGCTGCGAGAATGCCCGGGTGTCCGCTCCCGAATTCTCTTTCAAGGTTGGTACCCGGCTGGAAGGCCGTCATGGTCGATCGGGGCTGATCAGCACCCCGCACGGGGAGATCGCCACCCCGGCGTTCATCCCGGTGGGCACCAAAGCGACCGTCAAAGCGGTGCTGCCGGAGACCATGAAGGAGATCGGCGCGCAGGCGCTGCTGTCCAACGCCTATCACCTGTATCTACAGCCCGGTTCGGACATTGTGGATGAGGCCGGTGGACTGTCGAAGTTCATGAACTGGCCCGGTCCGACCTTCACCGACAGCGGCGGCTTCCAGGTCATGTCGCTGGGCGTCGGCTTCAAGAAGGTGCTGGCCATGGAGTCCGTCGGCGTGCAGAACGACGATGTGATCGCCAAGGGTAAGGAGCGCCTCGCCCATGTGGATGACGACGGCGTCACCTTCCGTTCGCATCTGGATGGTTCCAGGCATCGGTTCACCCCCGAGGTGTCCATGGGTATCCAGCATCAGCTGGGCGCGGATGTCATGTTCGCCTTCGATGAGCTCACCACATTGATGAATACCCGTGGCTATCAAGAGGATTCGCTGGAGCGCACCAGGTTGTGGGCGCAGCGCTGCCTGGACGAGCACGAGCGGCTCACGCGGGCGCGATCGCATCGCCCGTATCAGGCGCTGTTCGGTGTCATCCAGGGCGCGCAGTATGAAGACCTGCGCCGCAAGGCTTGTCGCGATCTCGAGGCGCTGCGCGGTGCCGCCGGAACGGGATTCGACGGTTACGGGATCGGTGGTGCGCTGGAGAAGCACAATCTCGGCACCATTGTCGGTTGGTGCTGTGCCGAGCTTCCCGAGAGCAAGCCCCGGCATATGCTCGGCATCAGCGAACCCGAGGATGTCTTCGTCGCGGTCGAGAACGGTGCGGACACTTTCGATTGCGTGAATCCGTCGCGGGTGGCCCGCAATGCCGCCATCTATGTGGACAGGGGCCGGTTCAATATCGATACCGCCCGCTTCCGCCGCGACTTCACCCCCATCGACGAGACCTGCGACTGCTACACCTGCGCCAACTACACCCGCGCCTACCTGCATCATCTGTTCAAGGCCAAGGAGATCCTGGCCTCGACGCTCTGCACGATCCATAACGAGCGCTTCACGATTCGCCTGGTGGACCGCATTCGCGAAAGTATCGAGGGCGGTTATTTCGACGCCTACAAGACCGAGTTCATGGGTCAGTGGCAGGGCCGCGTCAAGGCTCCGGAGGCGTAGCTTCGCGGGATCGGTGAGCCTGGCTAATCGATCCGGGGGTAACTCGTCATTGTTCGGGATGGTCCACCCGGCAACGATCGAGGGAACGCAGTTACCCAGTACGAGGAGGACCGCAGATGCCGGGATTGATCGAGGCCGATGGGTCGACCGCGGCGCGTGCTGTCCTGCGGGTGAGCGCGGTGTTCGGTTTCACGGCGGCATTGGCGCGGACCGGGGGAGCGGTCACCGACGGGCATCTCGAATTCGCCCGTGCCTGCGGACTATCCGATGACGAGATCATCGGTATGGCCAGGGATTACGCGCGCACGCGCGGTCGCCGCCCGCTGGGCGGCGACCGCGCCGTGACCGCCTACTCGTAGAGCGCCGAGCGCTCACGCGGGCGGTAGCTGGTCTCACGCTTCTTGAGGAAGGCGATGCAGCGATAGCTGATGGGCAGGATGAAGACCTCCACCAGGGTCTTCCAGATAAAGCCGACCAGTACGTAGTTGATGAAGTCGGGCCAGGTGTGGATACCGATGGCGGTGGCGGCGATGGAGCAGAACACCAGGGTGTCGCCGAACTCACCGGCGACGGTGGAGCCGATCAGCCGGGCCCATAGGTGCTTCTCCTTGGTGCGCTCCTTGATCAGCACCAGGGTGACCGAGTTCAGGAACTGGCCGACGAAGTATCCGGCGAGTCCGGCGAGCACCAATTGCGGTGTGGTGCCGAGAACATTGCGGAACGAGTCCTGGTTCTCGTAGAAGTCGGCGGCGGGCAGCCCGATGGCGATCCAGAAGGTGCCGACCATGAGCAACAGCATGCCGAAGCCGTAGTAGACGGCGCGGCGGGTGGCCTTGAAGCCGTAGACCTCGCTGAGGATATCGCCGATCACATAGGCGATCGGGAAGAGGAAGAACGCGCCGTCGGTATTGATCGGCAGCAGTTGGATCGGGCCGAGCGCGGCATGCTTGTCGGCGAAGAATTGCACGCCCTTGGTGGCGCAGATATTGGAGATCAGCAGGACCGCGGTGAAGACCACGACCACCTGCGTGTAGTAGCCCCCCGCGGCCGAGGCGAATGCTGCGTGCTCGGGCGCGGGGTGTCCAGATCGGTCTGATTCGACCGTTTTCGTATCGCTCACCCGAGCAGTATCCCCGGTGCGATCCATGGTTATGGGCTGGTGGGGTGCCTTAGGCTTGCACAATGACGCAACCCGGCGATTCCGACGAGTGGTGGAAGCAGTACGGGGGTGACAGCGCACCCAGCGAGGCCGCGCCGCCGACTCCACCACCGGCCGGATACTCTTCCGCGCCGAATCTCCAGAAGCCGCCGGGGACGCCCGGGCAGCAGCCGCTGCAATATCCTCCGGTGGATCCGGCCTCGCAGCCGCAGTATCCGACTTATCCTCCGCCGCAACAGCATTCGTCCGGTGGTTACGCGCAGCCCAACTCCGGTGGGTTCGCACAGCCGAATTCGGGTGGGTTCGCGCAGCCCAACTCCGGTGGGTTCCAGCAGCCCGGCGCGTACGGCCAGCCGCTACCCGCCTATCGGCCACCCGGGTATCAGCCCTACGGCTATCAGGCACAGGGGCTGGGTACCAACGGCCTGGCCATCGCCTCGCTGATCGTCTCGGTGCTGGGTCTGTCCACCCTGTTCTTCTGCTTCTTACCGATTGGTTCGCTGGTGGGCCTGGTGCTCGGTGTGGTGGCGCTGAATCAGGTGAAGCAGTCCGGACAGGACGGTCGCGGTCTCGCGCAGGGCGGTATCTGGGTGGGCGCGGCGGGGTTGGCGCTGGGCATTCTGTTGTGGCTGATCATCGGTGCCGCGTTCATCGGCGCGGGCGGCTCCTAGCTCGGGTACCGAAAACGAAAGCGGGGCGCATCCATTCGAATGGATGCGCCCCGCTTCGGGTTACTGTCGTCAGCCCTTGACGACCTGGGTGCCGCCGGCGAACTTGTCATGCCAGCCCTGCTTGTTCGGGTCCTGCTCGATGGTGACCGCGATGTAGATCTGCGCACCGATGCTGACCAGCCAGCCCAGGCACGGGATCAGCTGGACCAGCACGAACAGGTTGCGCTTGGCCGAGGTGGCCGGGTCCACATTGCCGCCGCCGGGGGCGAGCACCTTCAGGCCCAGAATCTTCTTGCCGAAGGTCGCGCCCTGCGAGCTCTCCAGCAGTACGAAGTAACCGAAGAGCAGAACCGGGACCAGCACCTCCCAGGCCCAGCCGAGCTTGCCCGGAAGAATGGCGTAGATGATTCCGGCCGGGATACCGACGATCAGGCTGTCGATAATGCGCGCGGCGAGGCGCAGCCACAGGTCACCCGGCTGGGCGCCGCCACCGAAACCCGGTGCGTTGTAACCCGGCTGGCCGCCGTACGGCTGGTACGGCTGCTGTCCGTAGCCCGGCTGCTGACCGAACTGCGGCTGCTGGTTGTAGGGGTCGGACGGCGGCTGCTGGCCGAAGCCGGGCTGCTGGCCGTAGGCCGGCGGCTGCTGCTGACCGTACGGATCCGACGGCGGCTGCTGCCCGTAGGGCTGCTGCGGCTGCTGACCGTAGGGATCGGACTGACCATAAGGCTGCTGGGGCTGCTGTCCGTAGGGCTGCTGCTGTCCGCCGTAAGGCTGGTCCTGCGGGTACGGCTGCTGCCCGTACGGCTGGCCGCCCTGCGGATACTGGTTGGGGTCGTACCCACCGCTCGTCATTGTGTTCGCCGTCCTCGTCGAATTCGTTCGGATCTGGGTCGAGTGCGTACGTTACGGACCTGACCAGGGTTGCAACAAGCCGTCGGGGTCGAGTCTCCATGGTTCTTTCGGCAAGGTGTCCGGCCGGAATCTGGTCAGTAACTGGGAGGTTGTGGTTGCGTCGGGGTAGCCCAGTGAGGCTGCGAGAGCGTGGAAAACCTGCGTCGGGGTCTCGCCGCGGGCGATCCGATCGTGCAGGGTGACCGCGCCGTCGCGTTTGGCCAGGCGGGCTCCGGAGGTGTTGAGCACCAGGGGGACATGCGCGTAATGGGGTACGGGCAGCCCGAGCAGGGTGGCCAGGTACACCTGACGTGGGGTGGAGGGCAGCAGGTCGTCACCGCGCACCACCTGGTCGATGCCCTGGGCCGCGTCGTCGACCACCACCGCGAGGTTGTAGGCCGGGCTGCCGTCGCCGCGGCGCAGCACCAGATCGTCGACCGCGCCGCGATAGCTGCCGAGCAGCTCATCGGTGATCTCCAGCTCGGTGATATCGGCGCGCAGGCGTAAGGCCGCTGGTCTGCCCTGCGCACGCCGTTGTGCGCGTTCGTTTTCGGTGAGATCGCGACAGGTGCCCGGATACGCGCCCATGGGTTCGTGCGGCGCGGTGACGGCCTGCTGGATTTCCTTTCGCGTGCAGAAGCATTCATAGGTGCGCCCGGCGGCGGTGAGGCGCGCGATGGCGTCCTCGTAGCGCGGCAGGCGTTCGGATTGCCGGACGACGGGTTCTTGCCAGTCGAGGCCGATGGCGGCGAGGTCGGCCAGTTGGCGTTCGGCCGCACCGGCTTTCACCCGATCCAGGTCTTCCAGCCGAATCAGGAATCCGCGCCCGGTCGAGCGGGCGAAGAGCCAGGCGAGCAGTGCGGTGCGCAGATTCCCCAGGTGCAGATCACCTGAGGGACTGGGGGCGAATCGTCCGAATCCGGGCACGATCGCCAATGCTAGGCGGGTTGCCCGGGAGTGGACGCGAGGGCCCGGCTTCGCAGTCTTCGCCGACGGGCCGGTCCTTCGCAGCCTTGCGGGCGCATACGCGGAATGCGAAGTGGCAGTGCGATTGCGGTCTCAGTGAATCCGCAGCTGCGGGCTGAGATCGGTCTCCGACAGCGGTTTCTGCTGGTCGAGCGCGGCGAGCAGGGTCTGGGCGCGGGTGATGAGTCCGGCGCTGTCGATACCGTACGGAGGAGGTCCGAAGGCTGTGAGGCGCTGCGCCGCGCGTTCGAGCAGCGTGCGAGCGCCCTTCGAATTTCCGCGTTGAATGTGGGTCAGGCCAACGGCGTACTGTGCGAGTCCCTGCCACAGCATCCGTTCGGCGAACGGACCGTTCTTCCAGGCGGCCTCGAGTACCTCGTGCGCGTTGAATGCCAGGCCCTCGTCGAGTAGGCGCTGTGCGTAGTCGAGGGTCTCCTCGGAGGTGAGCTGGAGATCATCGGGTATGCGCGGGACACCGGTGCTGCCGAAGGGCAGCGGTCGGCCGAATCTGTCACGCGGCCGGGCATTTCGAGCCCGCCCGTCGTCGTCGCGGTCGCGTCCGGTCTCATCCTGCGGCTGTTCGCCCATGCGCTCCATGATCCAGCACGCCGGTGTCGGCCGCCGGTGCGGGCGAGGATAGCCAGGAGATCCGCTAATCCATCGACAACCTAATTGCGGACTTCATTATTTATGCGCTCAATTTGTGGGCTATTTCCGGGCTAATAATTAGCTGGCTAACCTTGCCGCAAATTTGCTGATTGAAAACGAAAGAATGCGATCTCCTTATGACGAACCCTGCTAGTGTTTAGCGCGGGAAGAGCCATCGGGGGTGCATTCCCATCGTGAAGTGCAGAGAGCAGGTTGTACGGAGAGGTTGCGTGCAACTCGCGGCGTACGCAGGATCCACGAATCTCGTTGGATGCCAGCGTCACCAAGATCGATGCCAGCAAGATCTCGTGCATGACGCAGCAAAGGAGCTAGTACAGTGAATGTGGATTTCACAGGCGCCGTATGGCGCAAGAGCAAACATAGCGGCCCCAACGGCAACTGTGTAGAGGTCGCTTTTCTCGTAGACGGCAATGTCGGGGTGCGTGACAGTAAGCAGCACGGCGCAGGCCCTGTCTTGGCTTTCACCCCGGGCGAGTGGGATGCGTTCCTCTCGGGCGTATTCGACGGGGAGTTCAAGCGAGCCTGATCAGGCCGGCTGAACCGAGAAAACAGGGCCCCGAGTCGATTCGGACTCGGGGCTTTTCACTGCTTCGGTGCCGGAACCAGCTGCGCTACAGCGGGTTCAATGCCCATTCCCGTCGCTTTGCGCGCGTCGCAGCACCGCCAGCTGTTTATGCTCGGCCTCCCGCTCGACCTCGGCGTTCTGCTCGCGTTCGGCGGGTGAATCGGCGCGGAAGAAGCTGCCGGTTCCGGGTCTTCCGGCAATGCCCAGTTCGTTCATCTTGCGCGGCACCTTCGCGCCCTGATACTCGAGCGGTATCGGATGCCCGTGTTCATCCACGGGTCCGAGCGGTTGATGCAGTTCGATGTACTCGCCGTGTGGAAGTCGGCGCACCACACCGGTTTCGATGCCGTGCTCGAGCACCGCGCGGTCACCGCGCTGCAGGCCGAGGCAGAGTCGGTAGGCGGCGAGATAGGCCAGTGGCGGCAGGAACAGCAGTGCGATGCGGAAACCCCAGGTCGTCGCGTTCAGCGAGATATGGAATTGCAGCGCGATGATGTCGTTGACGCAGGCCAGGGTGAGCACCAGGTAGAACGTCAGCGACATGGCCCCGATTGCCGTGCGCACCGGCACATCTCGTGGTCGTTGCAGCAGATTGTGTCTGGCGGTGTCCCCGGTCAGCCGTTTCTCGATCCACGGATAGGTGATGAGCGCGGCGAAGATCAGCGGCATCGCCAGTGCGACCGAGAACGCGCCGGGCACCATATGGCCGAAGATATGCAGTTCCCAGGCGGGGAACAGGCGTAGGAAGCCGTCCGTCCACATCATGTAGAAGTCCGGTTGGGTGCCCGCGGAGACCTGGGATGGGTTGTAGGGCCCCAGGTTCCAGATCGGATTGATCTGGAGCACACCACCCATAATGGCCAGGACGCCGAGGGTGAAGGCGAAGAACGCGCCCTGGTCCAGTGAGAAGACGGGCACGATGCGGGTGCCGATCACATTGCGCTCGGTGCGGCCGGGGCCCGGGTATTGGGTGTGCTTCTGATACCAGACCAGGGCGATATGAGCGGCTATGAGCGCCAGCATGATTCCGGGAATGAGCAGTACATGTGCGATGTAGAGCCGCGGAATGATGATGTCGCCGGGGAAGTCGCCGCCGAACATGAGCCATTGCAGCCAGGTGCCGATAACGGGCGCGCTCATGCTGATGCCCGCGAAGGCGGCGCGCAATCCGGTGCCGGACAGCAGGTCGTCCGGGAGGGAGTAACCGAAGAAACCCTCGAACATGGCCAGGATCAGCAGGATCGCGCCGATCACCCAGTTGGCCTCGCGGGGCTTGCGGAACGCGCCGGTGAAGAAGACACGGCACAGGTGCACGATCATGGAGGCGGAGAACAGTAGTGCGGACCAGTGGTGTACCTGGCGCACGAAGAGTCCGCCGCGCACATCGAAGGAGATATCGAGTGCGGATTCGTAGGCGCGGGACATGGTTACACCGCGTAATGGTTGAAATGCCCCGTCGTAGACCACCTCCTGCATGGAGGGGTCGAAGAACAAGGTCAAATAGACGCCGGAGAGCAACAGAATTATGAAGCTGTAGAGCGCTATTTCACCGAGCAGGAACGACCAATGGGTCGGAAACACCTTGTTGATCGATCTTTTGACGAATGCCGCGGCCTGATACCGCTCATCCGCCGCATCGGCTTGTTCGGCCAGACGATTACGAGTTGCCATTGCGGTCACCCGCCCCCGAAGAGAATGGTAAGGCTTCTACTACACACGGTAGCACCCAGACCGGCTGGGCCGTATGGCCTTTCGATAGGCTCCTCCGGTGAATCGCGTGCCCGGTCCCGCTCCATCCCCGCGGCACGGCACCGCGCTGACGCCGCGGGACGCCACCATGTACTGGCTCTCCGCCCGCACCCCCAATGATCTGTTCCTGCTCTACGCCTTCGCCGATACCGGCCGGTCCACGGCGGAGCTCCGCGCCGCCCTCGCGAATCGGGTCGCCGATATTCCAGATTTGCTGGTGCGCGTGCTGGATACCCCTGCAAACATTGCGTATCCGATTTGGGCGACTTGCGAATTCATTGATGAGCAGTTCGCCGAACATGAACTACCCGTGGCCGACTGGTCCCACCTGACCGCCGCCCTGGGTACCCTGCTCGCCACCGGGCTGGACGCGGCCCACCGCCCCTGGCGCCTGCACGTCTTCCGCGACATCCAGGGCGCGCCCACCTTCGCCCCCGAAGAACCGGCCCTGATAGCGGTCCTGCAAATCTCCCACGCCTTGGCCGACGGTCGCCGCGCCGCCGCTCTCGCTCGGGCGCTCTTCACCCCTTCGCCCAGCCAACCGGTAACGGCCGAGAACAGCCGGTCCCTTCCGAATCTGCTCGACCGCATAGGCCCCACCGGCTGGCCGCACACTGCTCGCGCCATCACGGAATTCCCAATCGCGATGGCGCGCACCATAATCCGAGGCTTCTCCGCGTACCGTGCCGAACAACGCCTCGCCGAGCTGACGGCAGCCGGTGTGATCCCACCCCCACCTACGGGTGCATCGCCAAATCTTCTGAACGGCAACGGTTCCGCCCCGGAGACGCATACCGCCCGCATGATCGTCCGCCCCGCCCAGGAGCTGAGAATCCCCGGCCACACCGTCACCGTCGTAGCCGCCACCGCCATCTCCCTGGCCCTGCAGCGCTACCTCGCCACCCACGGTGATCCCGCCGAAACCCTCCTGGCCCAAATCCCCATGTCGGTTGCCGCCGACTCCGGTCCCCGCAACAGCTACCGAGACCTCTCGACAGACCTGTCCATCCGGGAGCCGAATCTCGTCCGCCGAGCCACCCTGATAGCCGCGGACCTGGCCGCCCGTCGCCAACGCGCCCTGCACCCGCTCCAGGAGGCCCGCTCCGGAGCAACCGAGGCCCTCCCCGCCCCCATCCTGCACCGAGACGTATCCACCTACCCGATAGACGTTCTCCCCGAACGGGTTTCGGGCCACACCGTAATCTCCAGCGTCCACCGCGGCCCCACCGACCTGACCTTCGCCGATGGCCGATCCCACTTCACCGCGGGCTTCCCCGCCACCGGCTCGGTAATGCGCCTGACCCACGGCCTGCACACCCTGGGCCCCAACCTCACCCTCTCCCTGCATGCCGACCCCGCAGCCATCCCCGACCTCGAAACCTATGCGGACCTGTTGGACGCGGCCCTGACCGAAGTGATCGAAGCCCTCGCCGAGTAGCGCGCGAGCGGGATTCGGGTCAGCATCGGTGCATGGAGCCGGTGGAGATCCTGCGGCGTTGGGAAGACTGCGGTGCGATCTGGCGTGTGCTCTCCCTCGGCCCTCCCGTCACCGTGGGGCTGTACCAATGCACCGGTGGCGAAGAAGTCGACCGCCTGATCTCCGCGGATCCCGACCTGTTGCGCTTCCTCGCCGGCCGAGGCGGTAACGAGGTGTGAAATGCGTTACTTCCCGACTCGTGGGAATGACGAAGGCCCCCACCGAAACTGGTTCGGTGGGGGCCTCGTGAGCGGAGGATAGGGGATTTGAACCCCTGAGGGCGTTAACCCAACCCGCGTTCCAGGCGAGCGCCATAGGCCACTAGGCGAATCCTCCGTGGAGCAATATACCGGGGGACCCCCTGCGGAAAGCAAATCGCGAGGATCGCGGGCGGCCCCGCTACTTCTTGCGGAGGCCGTCCAAAGCCTTCTGGACCTGGTCTTTGGCGATCTGAGCGATGTCATCCTTGGTAATGGTCTCGCCGCTGCCGCGGTCGACGCTGATCTTCACCTTGACCGACACATTGCTGTCCTGCGCGGCGACCGTGTAGTCGAGCACGGTGAAGGAGGAGTAGTCGCGGGTTTCGGCATGCCAGTACGCCTGTGAGCCCAGTCCGGTGACGTCACCGGAGGAGCGACCGCTGCCGGTGGTGCCGGTGTCGTAGGACTTCCAGGAGTCGTAGTCGGGCTTGCCGTACGCACTGTTGAAGTTCACGTCGAGGCTGATATCAGCCTCATTGGTGTGGTATTTGCTGGTGCTGGACTGGCTGGAGTACCCGGCGGTGCAGGACAGGCGGCCGCCGCTGTAATCGGTGGGCTTGGTCTCGGAGTGTTCGGGACTGCCCTTGGAGGTGGTGGACCACTTGGTCAGCACGGTCGGATCGATCAGGCTGCACGCGTTGCCGACCTTGTCCATGCCGTAGTTGCCGTCCATGGCCTTCTTCTTGTCATCACCGAGCGGGCTGATCGGCTTGTCCTTGCTGGTGAGCGCGATCACGCCGATCCCGATGCCGACGATCACCACCAGACCCACCACGAGGCCGATGATCCAGCCCGCCTTGCCCCCGCCACCCGACGGCGGCGGTGCGTAGTTGTAGCCACCGTTCATGGGTGGCTGCGGCGGAGCGAACTGCGGCTGCTGTTGCTGCGGCTGCGAATACCCGACCGGCGGCACGGGCTGCTGATACGCCGGCGCGGACTGATATCCCTGCGCGGGCGGAAACGCCTGTGCCGGTGGGGTGTACTGCGCCCCGGCGGTGCCGTAGTTGAGCATGGTGGGATCCGCGCCGACCACCGGCTGCCCCGCATCGGTACCCGTGGGCGGGGTGGCCCACCACTGCGCGGTCTCCTGGTGATTGGCGGGATCCTGCGGTCCGCCGGGTCCTGAGCTCGTCACTACTGGTTTCCCCTCCGGTACTGAGCGGGGCGACCCCGCGATGTCGAAAGGATCGTAACGACCATTCCTAGTTGGTGAGTGATAGTGGTGATCGCTCACCTGCGGCCCGAACGGTCTTGGCCGCCGGCGGATATTGCTTGCTGCCAGACCATTCCGGCCTCCCGTGGGGCTGGGGGTGAGGCAGGGCTGGTCATCCTCCACGCGTGCTCGGTGCGAAATTGCCGCCAGGGGCGAGGGCTGGCCCGGCACGCTCCGCTGTGCGTGACGGGGACCGCTCGAGTGACGCGACAATTTCATCCCGAGTCCGCGTCGACCGATCGCCACAGCCGCCCCGTGATGGGTGGTGACCGCAGGACCGGACTGTCCGCGTCCCATCGTTCCGCGGCCTGTGCTGCGGGCGTCACCGAAATTGAGGTCCTCGATCACGATCGTCGTGCACCCGCCGTATTCAGCCTGGTCCAGCAGGGCGCCGATCGCGGCTCGGAGGTGCCCGTCCCGCCGTGGTGCCGAAAATCCCTGACCTGCCATGGTGATTGTGGCGGGCTCGCCGACCGGGTTGCCCGTTATCGCCCCGGCCCATCGCGATGAGGTGTCGATGGTCAGGGCGCGTTTACGTTCGGCCCGATAGTCGGCCTGTTGCTTGCGGTCCAGCGCGCCCTGCTCGATACGTGCGGCGAGTTCGCGGCGATAGAGCCGGCCGTTGAAATCCCCTATCTCGCGCAGTGTTTCGGCTTCACCGGGGGTGAAATGCAGACGGGTACGAATTCGTACCCCCGCAGGTGTGGCAACGACGAACGGGGACCGGCGCCGGAACTTACCCACGTCGCTCATCATCGCAGTCCTGCGACCTGGGATAGGGGGTGGGATCCATCGCCTCAGTGCACTAACTCGAACGTACGTTCGTTAGAGATTCGGGAAAGAGCTGACCCCCGGCGGCGAAGGCAGCGGAGAGCCGCTACACTGGCCGACGGATCCAGCGCGGCGCGCATCCTGTGAACTCCCCCAGGGCCGGAAGGCAGCAAGGGTCAATGGGCTCTGCCGGGTGCGCTGGGTCCCCTTTAATTTCCGGGCCGAATTCTCCGAGTGTGCGAGGGCGATATATAGCTCCCCCTCGGCCCCGCCCACCAAGTAACGTGACCGGTTGGGTCGTCATGCGGCCCACGTACATTGCCCCTAGCCCCTGGAAAGGCTGCACTGATGCCTCGGCAGACGCAGATCGGTTTGATGAGCCATGCGGAACTCGTATCCGAACACGAGACGCAGACCGCGAACTACGCGAAGCTCAAGACCGAAAAGCTGACGCTGGACATTACCCGCGGTAAGCCCGCGCCCGAGCAGCTCGACCTGTCGCTGGACCTGCTGTCGCTGCCGGGCAATGCCGACTACCGCGACGGCAATGGCACCGATGTGCGCAATTACGGTGGCCTGCACGGTCTTCCGGAGCTGCGCGCCATCTTCGGCGAACTGCTCGGCATCCCGGTGTCGAACCTGCTGGCCGGGAACAATGCCAGCCTGGAGCTCATGCACGACGTGATCGTGTTCTCCATGCTGCACGGCAATGCCGACTCCACTCGCCGCTGGGCGGATGAGCCAGCGCTCAAGTTCCTGTGTCCCGCACCGGGTTACGACCGGCACTTCGCCATCACCGAATCGCTCGGCTTCGAGATGATCCCGATTCCGATGGATCATGACGGCCCGGATGTGCACGCCATCGCCGAGCTGGTCGCCACGGATTCGAGTATCAAGGGTCTGTGGGCGGTGCCGAACTACTCCAACCCGACCGGTGTCACCTTCTCCGAAGCCGTTACGCGGGAACTGGTTTCGATGCCGACCGCCGCCCCGGACTTCCGCCTGTTCTGGGACAACGCGTATGCGGTGCACCCGCTCACCGATACCGCCGATCCGGTGCTGGATGTGTTGGGTATGGCCGCCGCGGCCGGAAACCCGAACCGTCCCTACGTCTTCGCCTCCACCTCGAAGATCACCTTCGCCGGTTCCGGTGTGAGCTTCTTCGGCTCCTCGACCGCGAACCTGGACTGGTATCTCGGGCACGCCGGTAGGAAGAGCATCGGCCCGGACAAGGTGAATCAGCTGCGTCACCTGCGCTTCTTCGGCGATGCCGAGGGTGTGCGCACGCATATGCAGAAGCATCGCGCCATTCTGGAGCCGAAGTTCAAACTGGTGCTGCGCATCCTGGAAGACCGTCTCGGCGCCTCGAAGGTGGCGTCCTGGACCGAACCCAAGGGCGGCTATTTCATCAGCCTGGATGTGCTGGAGGGCACCGCGACCCGGGTGGTGGCGCTGGCCAAGGAGGCGGGTATCGCGCTGACTCCGGCGGGCTCGTCCTACCCGTACGGAAAAGACGTGGATGACAAGAACATTCGCATCGCCCCCAGCTTCCCGTCGCTGGGTGAGCTGGAGCAGGCCATGGACGGCCTGGCGACCTGCGTAGTGCTCGCCGCCACCGAGAAGCTGCTGGGTATCGCCGGCTGAACGCCGAACACGGCGAGCGGTTACGGGTCGTGACAACTGATTTCGTGAGTTGGGGGTAACTCGTCGGGGGCGGCGGAAGGTGCCCACGCGCCAACCGCCGGCACGCGTGCCGGCGGTTGGCGCACCTGAGTGCTGCGCTAAAGGTTCGGGGAGGCGGACTGCTTGTGGGCCAGCACCGCGAAGATGGTCACCGAGAGGTGAATGTCACCGCTGGCGGCGCCCGCCTCCAGATCGGCGATGAGCTGATCGCGCTGCGGCTCGGTGATCGATCCGCGCGCCACCGCCATATCCGCGATCCGCGCGACCAGCGCACCCGCGCCGATCCCGCTCTCCTGTACGAGCGCGTGCGAGCCGATATCGTCCACGACCAGTCCGGCCGCGGTGAGCTGTCCGGCGAGCCGCCGTCCGGCGTAGGGGTTGGTGGTTCCGGCGACCATGGTCTCGATGACCTGCCGCACCACATCGCGGTCGCCGGGGTGCACGATCGCGGTGCCCCAGTCGCTGTCCATGACCACCACGCGCCCGCCCGGCTTGAGTACCCGGGCGATCTCACCGGCCGCGCGGGCGGGCGAGGTCAGATGCTGGAAGACGCGCTCACACAGCGCCGCGTCGAAGGTCTCACTGCCGAACGGCAGGCCGTAGGCGTCCCCGGAGACGAATTTGGCGGTGGATTCGTGCTGCTTGGCGCGGCGTTCGGCGGCGTTGAGCAATTGCGGGTCGGGCTCGACGCCGAGCGCGGTCCCGGTGGGACCCACCCGGTCGGCGAAGGCGAAGACCTCGGAGCCGGTTCCGGAGCCGATATCGACGGCACTCTCACCGGGTTGCAGGGCCAGGGCGTCCTGCGCCCAGTTCCGCAGTCGCCGAATTCCGGGTAGGGCGGCCTGCAAATCCTGGACATCGACCAGTTGATCCTGGCCGTCGCGGTCGAAACGGTCCGGTCGTGAGCCGAACCCAGCGCCATCGTGCGGCATGGTTCCCACTCTAGAAATAGCCATGGTGTCGGGCATGCCGACGAGCGTAGTCGTGACCCGGGTCACCGCAACGTGGGATGGGTGGGAGAATCGCCGCATGGTGAGCCGCGCTGTGTGTATCGCTCAGGACCCCGCCGCCGACGCCTTGCTCTCGGCGGACGATTTCGCGCTTTTGGTGGGTATGACGCTGGATCAGCAGTTCCCCATGGAACACGCGTTCCGTGGCCCGCAGAAGGTCGCCGATCGGATGGGCGGGTTCGATATCGGCAAAATCGCCGCCGCCGATCCCGCCGAATTCGAGGAGTTGGCCGCGACCCCGCCCGCCATCCACCGCTACGGTCGCTCGATGGCCCGCCGCGTGCAGGAGCTGGCGCATTTCATCGTCGAGAATTACGACGGGGAAACCTCGGGCCTGTGGACGGTCGGCGATCCGGATGGCAAGGAAGTTCTGAAGCGGCTCAAGGCGCTTCCCGGTTTCGGTGATCAGAAGGCCCGAATCTTCCTGGCGCTCTTGGGCAAACAGAAAGGATTCACGGGCAAGGGCTGGCGCGAGGCCGCCGGTGCGTACGGCGAGGACAACTCCCGCCGTTCGGTCGCCGATGTCGTCGATGCCGAATCCCTTTCCCAGGTCCGGGAATTCAAGAAACAGGCCAAGGCCGCCGCCAAGGCGAAGTAGTACCTCGTGCGCGATCGATCGAATCAAGCTGTGTTTTCAGCTCCGGTAGTCGCGCGGTCTGCTCGATGCTCGCGGCCGAGATTTGACGGTGTGACCTCGGAGTCGTTGAACTAACGCGCGGTGCGAATGGCCCGGCGCATGGCCGACACCGGGTCGGCGTAGAACACGCTGAGCGAGGTGACCGCCGCCGCGAACTCCTGCACCCGCCCACCGAATCGGCTGATCCGCAGATCCGCCGTCGGCAGTGTGCTGCTCTCGGCGAAAGCCTGTGCCACCCGCTCCATTCCGGGCCGATACCCGGTGAAACCCTGACCGCCCAGCACCACCCGATCGGGATTGAACATATCCCGCACCAGAGCCGCTGTGCGCCCGAGGATTTCGGCCCGCTCCAGCAGTGCGTCGCGCGCGGCGGCCGTACCCGCGTCGGCTGCCCGGTACAGATCGGCGATCACCGGACGGCGCTGCGCCTCCGGCTTGGGCAGCAGACCGCGGCGCACCGCCCGCTCCAGGAAGAAGCGCTCACCGATGGTGGCCTCCAAGCAACCGCGCCGGCCGCAGGTGCAATCGGCATCCGAGCCGGTCGGCAGGTGCGCGATGGAGCCCGGACCATTCGCGGGCGTATGCACCCGATCATGCAGGGTCACAGCGATACCGGCGGTTTCCCGCGCGTAGATGTACAGACTCGAACCCGGTCGCGGCCCCGCACCGGGTTCGCGACCGGCCAGCAGCAGTTCCGAGGCGGCCATGGCCTCCACATGCGCGGAGACCGAGACCGGCAGATCCAGCACACCGCTGAAGACCGCCGCCACCGGCGCGGCCTGCCAGCCCAGGCGCGGATGATCCACCACACCGGCGGCCGGATCGACCCGGCCCGCCAGCGCCACACCCGTCCACAGCGGACGACGGCGCGGCAGTCGATCCAGGAAGGCCTTGGCGCTGCGCGCCACTATGGTCAGTGCCGCGTCCTGATCCGTTTGGGGCGTGGCGATTTCGAGTCCGCCCAGAATCCGGCCGGAGAGATCGGCGGCCACGATCCGGGTGAGCGTGGAGCCGATATGCACGCCCAGGGTCACGAACGAATCGGTATCGACCTCGAACGGAATTCGCGGACGGCCGACCGCGCCGGAGGCGGTCAGATCGGCGCGCTCACGCAGTAGACCGGCCGAAAGCAGCGCCGAGACTTGGCGATTCACCGTGGCGATGCTCAAACCTGTGCTCTGTGCGGCGATATCGCGGAAGATCGGGCCGCGCGTCGCCGCCCGCAGCACTGCCGCGGCCGGATTGTCGGTCATGCGAAGCTCCGGCGGCACCGCGGGGCGGGCCGGGGCCGGACGAGCGGTGGTGACAGCGCCGCGGGTGCGTTTTTCCAGGGTCGGACTGGTCATTATGTGAAGTCCTTGCTGCGGTCCCGACCTGGGCACAGGGGGACGAATGCCTACACGAAGAGATTTCAGCGGTGCAGCGAGGAGGCCCGGAACGGGTGCCGAATCAACGAGGATTCGAGGCGGAACGAGGTCAGAACTCGGCTGCGGGCAGGCAGGGGCAACACAGTTCCCGCTGGCGAGGCAGCCGCACACCCAGCGCCACGGTCACATAAGTGACCCGTGCGACATAAGTGTGGTTGGCAGACATGTGCACAAAGTTAACACTCCGCGCGAGGACGGCGGAACCGGTTCTCTCATATCTCGAGAAATGAGTGGCACCTCACGCCGAGTCAGATCGCGTCGGCGAACAGCTTCTCCAGCTCGGTGATGAAGTACGGGAAGTGCGCGGCGAACTGGTACAGGTCATGATCGGCCTCGAAACCGCCGAACCAGTACAGGCCGGGGGTGCCGTCATCGGTGGGATTCAGATTCCGGAAGGTCCGCACCCACTGGTCGGTGCGGCGTCCGGCCACCATGAACGGCAGCGCGCGGGAGAAGATCATCTCCTGATCGGGCGGCGGAAGTTGCTGTGGCACAACGGTATCGAGGCTGCGCAGCATAGCTTGCACCCGCTCGGCCAACTCTCGCCCGAGCGCGGTGCGGGACGGCAGGTAGCGGGGGAGCAGCAGTGCCGCCACCCCACCCAGGATCAATGCCACCCCGATCAGAGCGTGACCTGGACCGAGCGCCAGCGCGAGCGTGGTGATCGCACCGGCGACGACAAGCGTTGCCCCGAGCCAGAATTCGAAACCCTTGCGCGTGCGGTCGATGAAACTGCCCTGCGCGGTCGCCTCGTCGATCAGGGTGCGGCGCACCGTCCGCACATTCACCTTGTCCCGCAGATTCGACAGCAGTACCGCATCGGTGCCCTCGGGCAGGAACGCCTCGTACACGGCGCGTTCGGACGCGGTGAGCCGATCATCGATCGGATTCATCCGGCTGATCCGCCAATCGGATTCACCGATGACCGCGACCCAGAGATAACTGCGCACCGCCAGATCCACCACGGTGGCCGCCATATCCGGGGCATCCACATAACCGTCCACCAGCAGTCCGGCCGTACCGGGCAGAATGCCGTCGGGGGAGGTGAACTGCACCCGATTACCGTTGCGCTGCAGCGGATCCAGCACCTGCGTCCCCGCCGGCTGCTGCCTGCGCGCCCACACCACATATCCGCCCGCCGCCGCCAGCGCGGCCAACAGCACCCCGAACGCCGCGAACACCGGACCGGTCAGTGAGAACGGACCGGGCGCATCGTCATCCTGGATATCGGCATTGGCCTTGACCGTGCCCGGCGGCACCTGCAGGGTCACATCGATCAGATCGCCCTTGCGCAGATCGGTCTTCTCCAAATGCGCCACCCCATCGGGCTCGACGCGAATATCCGCGCAGTCCTCCGCCTTTCCGGGCGGGCCGATCGTGCACTTGGTGACACCCATCCGGAAATCCGGACTGGTCATGGTGACACTGATCGACGCCACATCGGTATTGAGCACCCCGCTCCACCGGAACGTCTGCGCACCACCGGAATCGGCGACCGTATTGTGCACCGTGTATTTGAACGTCACCTGCCCCGAACGCGCGGCAATGGTGAACCGGTCATCCGCGACGGTGGCCTCACCATCACCGGTGGCCTCGATATCGGACACCTGAAAGGTGCGCTGCACGGCCTCGGTGACCTGCACCCGCAACGGCAGCACCTGCCGG
The DNA here is from genome assembly GCF_036327755.1 of Nocardia sp. NBC_01503. NCBI lineage: Bacteria > Bacillati > Actinomycetota > Actinomycetes > Mycobacteriales > Nocardiaceae > Nocardia > Nocardia sp. NBC_01503. The sequence continues at coordinate 2,272,015 of NZ_CP109596.1, read as the reverse complement.
AACTCGCTGCCCTGCGGCACTTCCACGGTTTCCACCACCCGCAGCAGACCATCGTCGCCGAGATCCACGTCGGCGGTGATCTTGACCCCGTCGGGCTGCTGCGACTGGGCGGCCGGGGCTGCTACTCCCGCCAGCGCGAGCAGCAGCGCCACGAGGACGCCGCCCCGAAAAATCTGCATGGATGGTCACTCTAGCCAGCTTGCTATTCTTCCTCAGCGGCTGTCGGCTATCGGTTCAGAACGAGGGGGTGCGGGGGTATGACTCGCCCACCGTCCGGCTATGGGCCGAACACACCGGGTGGCTGGCCCGCGGAGCCGGATCCGCGCCGCGCCCAACAGCCGCCCGGACAACCGCCGCATGGCAATCCGTCCGGTTATCCACCGCAGCCCGGCGGGCGTCCGCATCAGCCGGGGCGTCCACAGCAGCCATCCCAACCCGGCGGTTATCCACCGGGGCCCGGGGGTTATCCCTCACAACCCGGTGGCTATCCGGTGCAGCCGTCCGGACCGTACGCCCCGCCCGGCGGTTTCCCGATGCAACCGCGCACCGGTTATCCACAGCGTTCGGGTTATCCACAGCGACAAGGGTTTCCGCCGCAGCAGGGGCACGGCCCGCCGCCCACCTTCGCCCAACCGCGGCAGCCCGCCTACCGCCCACCCATGCCGCCGCCCGCCGCGCACACCCAGACCGGTATGCCCGCGCAGCAGCGGCCCGCGCCGCCGCGCCGTCGCCGCTGGGGCACCCTGGTCGTCATTCTCATCCTGCTGGCCTCCACCGTCGTGTTGCGCACCGCCATCCGAACCGGCTTGAGCGCCTTGGGAACCGGCGACAAGGTACAGACCGGCTACAGCAACGATCCGGGCAGTGAGAACGCCGGTGTCGCCAAGACCTCGGACAATCCGCTGGTCACCGATGACAGCCTCACACTGATTCCGGAGAAGTGCGACTATTCGCCCTGGGGCACCGACGTCGAGGTCGCACGCACGTTCTTCGAAACGGCCGCAAGCTGTCTCGCGCAAGCCTGGAAACCGCTCTTCGACGACATCAACCTGCCGTTCCAGCCGCCCAAGCTGAATGTCTCGGCCACCACCAGCGGTATCACCACCCTGTGCACCGGCAACAGCAGCAACTTCGCCGCCTTCTACTGCTCGGCCGATATGACCATCTATCTGCCGATCAGCCAGTTGCAGACCGAGATCTACAAGAACAACTGGGTGGTCTACCTGTCGGTGTTCGCACACGAATACGGCCATCACGTCCAAGCCGAATCCGGCATCCTCGGCAAAGTGCACACCCAGCGCCGAGAGGCGGGCGCGCGCAGCGACACCGGCCTGGAACTGTCCCGCCGCACCGAACTTCAGGCCAACTGCTTCGACGGCATGTTCCTGTCGTCCTCGAACAGCGGCGGCTCCCTGAGCAACGCCCAGGTCGGCGTCGCCCGCAATGACATGTACCACCGCGGGGACGCCGCCGGGGATATGCGCGACCACGGCACCTCCCAGAACGGCGGCGCGTGGTTCGAGCTCGGCTACGACAAGAACCGCACGGTGCGGTGCAACACCTTCGCGGCCCCGACCAACAAGGTGAACTGACGAAAACGGCCGGGGCGGCGAGTAATTCGCCACCCCGGCCGTTCCGGTTCCTTCGACTCAGTGCCCGAACGGCCCCTCGCCGATCCGCTTGACCTGATGCCCGTGCCCGTTCACGCCCTCGGCGTACGCGGTCTCGGCATGCAGCGCGAAGTCGATACCGCCGATCTCCTCCTCGCGGCTCACCCGGAATCCGATGGTCTTGTCGATCACCTTGCCCAGTGCGAACGACACGGCGAAGGCGAAGGCCGCCACCGTGACAACGCCAACCAGCTGCTTACCCAGCTGACCGAGCCCGCCGCCGTACAGCAGCCCCTCCGCACCGCCCTGGCCCGTCATGGCGCGATTGGCCAGGAAACCGATGAGCAGCGTGCCCACAATGCCGCCGACGAAGTGCACGCCGACCACATCGAGCGAATCGTCGAAGCCGCCCTTGAACTTCCAGCCCACCGCGAACGAACACACCGTGCCCGCCACGACACCGACGATCAGCGCGCCCATGGTGTTCACCGAACCGCAGGACGGGGTGATGGCGACCAGACCGGCCACCGCACCCGATGCCGCACCGAAGGTGGTCGGGCGACCGTCACGCACCTGCTCGACAATGAGCCAGCCCAGCATGCCCAGACACCCCGCCACCAGCGTATTGAGGAAGACCGCCGCGGCGGTCGCATTGGCGGCCAGGGCCGAACCGGCATTGAAACCGAACCAGCCGAACCACAGCAGACCCGCACCCAGCAGCACGAACGGCAGATTGTGCGGGCGCATGGCGTCGACCTTGAAGCCGATACGCGGGCCGAGCACGATCGCCATCGCCAGTGCCGAAGCGCCCGAGGCGATCTCGACGACCAGGCCACCCGCGTAATCCAGGGTGCCGAGCGAGGCCAGCCAGCCGTCGGGCGTCCACACCCAGTGCGCGATGGGTGCGTACACGATGAGCGCCCACACCGGAACGAAGATCATCCACGCGGAGAATTTGGCGCGATCGGCAATCGCGCCGCTGACCAGTGCCACGGTGAGAATCGCGAAAGTCAGCTGGAAGGTCACGAAGAGCAGTTCCGGAATTCCGCTGCCCGCGTGCACAGTCGTGGGATCAATTCCGGAAAGTCCGAAATGACCGAGATTTCCGATGAGCCCGCCACCCGCGTCATCCCCGAACGCCAGGCTGTACCCCGCCACCAGCCACACCACGGTGACCAGCGGAATCGAGATGAAACTCATCATGAGCATGTTCAGCACGCCACTGGAGCGCACCATGCCGCCGTAGAAGATAGCCAGGCCGGGCGTCATGAGTAGCACCATGGCGGTGGCCGCGAGCAGCCAGGCCGTGGCGGCCGGATCGATGTTCATGGGTAACTCCTTCCGCGCGTTATCGCGTTGCAGGGAAGTTACCGAAAACTCACGTTTCCGCGCTGTTACGAAAATGAGAAGTTGGATACCTGTACGTAACAGGTTTCAGCCGCGCCGTTCTTTGTTTTTGCGCGACAATGCCCGCATTCCACGCGGTCCGGGGACGGGCAGATCCTCTTCCAGCGCCATCCACTCCGCCGTGGTCAGCCACTGCTGCTGAGCGCGCGCATCCGCTGTGTCGTTGAACACGCGGCGACCGCGATCATCACGCAGCTCATACGCCAGCACCGACCAGCGCGGCGGACGGCCGTGCTCGGCCACCTGATCGCGCAGATACGCCGCCACCAGCGTGCCGATCGCGTTCACCGGACGCAGTGACACCCGATTGCCGAACCGCGCGGCGTGGAAACGCCTTCCGGCACAAAGGGATCGGGGCGTCGCGTGATAGGCGATCCAGCCCGCGCGCTGCGCCCGCTCGATCAACCAGAGATGTTTGACCGCCGTCGGCGGGATATCGCCCACCCGATCCCGGATCAACTCCACGATCGGCTCCGACAGCAGAATGTCCCGGCGGGTGGGGCCGGTGCCGTGCGCGGTCCAGTACTCGTCGGTGAGTTTGGCCAGCACCCGGCCGAAATCGTCGACACTGCGCTGGGCGCGGCGGCCCAGGCGTTCGATGCGCTCGGCCTCGGCGCGCATATCGTTCTGCACGAGGTGGGTTTCGATCGCCGCCAGCGTCGGTACCTGACCGCGCTGTAGCAGCTCGAGAATGGCGCCCGCGGTGGCCGGATCGGCGGCGGCCGACACCGGTAGCGAATCCCGCTTGATGTCGTAGTTCTGCGGGCTGATGGCTCGACTGAGCAGTCCGACCGCGGCGAGATCACCGGCGAATTCGGTGCTGGAGAGCCAGGCTTCTGCGATGTCGTCGTGCGACGGCACTTGGGAGTTCCTCCAAAGAAATTTGGTTGTGCCCCGGTCGGGATGAGGGACCGGCCGGGGCCACCAACCTGATGAAGGTTTGGCTACCGAAGTTGCCGATGTCCACGGTAGCCAAACGATTGCGATCTTGCCGCATCGGTTAACTGGATCGTTATGTCCGGTCTGTGGAGTTGAAACCGAACACGCATCCGTAAATGGCGATCTTGGGCGGATGCAGTGTCCGGCTATCTCCCCTGGACACCCACGCCAAGAATTTGCTCATGGGCATCAGCAATATCGAGTTCAGCCCGGTCGGTATCGAACGGGCATCCAGAATGGATGTGACATACCCCACAGTTTGACGCCCCGGCGTGGTGGAGTCGGACGCACCGGGAGCCGCGCGGGCGGTGAATCGTTCGATGTCGGAGGTACTCGGTACCCTCGTGGCCGTGGCTCTGTACCGGAAGTACCGACCGGCAACGTTCGCTGAAGTGGTGGGGCAGGAGCACGTCACCGATCCCCTGAGCATCGCGCTCGACACCGGGCGGATCAGTCATGCCTACCTGTTCTCCGGCCCGCGCGGATGCGGCAAGACCTCCTCCGCGCGCATTCTCGCGCGCTCACTCAACTGTGCGCAGGGGCCGACCTCCACCCCGTGCGGGGTGTGCTCGTCCTGTGTGGCGCTGGGTCCCGGCGGCTCCGGCAATCTCGATGTCATCGAACTCGACGCCGCGAGCCACGGTGGCGTCGACGACACCCGCGAACTCCGCGACCGCGCCTTCTACGCGCCCGCCGAATCCCGCTACCGCGTCTTCATCGTCGACGAGGCGCATATGGTCACCACCGCGGGCTTCAACGCGCTGCTCAAGATCGTGGAAGAGCCGCCCGCCCACCTGATCTTCGTCTTCGCCACCACCGAGCCGGACAAGGTGCTCCCCACCATCCGCTCGCGCACCCACCACTACCCCTTCCGCCTGCTCCCGCCCGCCACCATGCGCGGCCTGCTCGGCAAGATCTGTGAGCAGGAGCATGTCGAGGTCGAAGAGTCGGTGTACCCGTTGGTGATTCGCGCGGGCGGCGGCTCCCCGCGTGACAGTCTCAGCGTGCTGGACCAGCTGCTCGCCGGTGCCGGCCCCGAGGGCGTCACCTATCCCCGCGCCGTCTCCCTGCTCGGCGTCACCGACGTGGCGCTCATCGACGACGCCGTCGACGCCCTCGCCAACTCCGACGGCGCGGCCCTGTTCGGCACCATCGACCGCGTCGTCGAGGCGGGCCACGACCCCCGCCGTTTCGCCACCGACCTGCTCGAACGCCTCCGCGACCTGATCCTGCTGCGCGCCGTCCCCGACGCCACCGAACGCAACCTGGTCACCGGCCCCGGCGATGTGATCGCCCGCATGCAGGACCAGGCCGCCCGCCTCGGGCCGGCCACCCTCGCCCGCCACGCCGAACTCCTGCACGATGGCCTCGGCGATATGCGCGGCGCGACGGCCCCCCGCCTCCTCCTCGAAGTCGTAGCGGCCCGCATGCTCCTGCCCGCCGCCTCCGACGCCGAAACCGCCACCCTGCAACGCCTCGAAACCCTCGAGCGCCGCATGTCCGGCGGAGCCATGCCCCCGGCCACCCACTCGACGGCCCCGGCCGCGCCCGCGTCGGCCCCCACGTCGTCGGCCCCCGCCGCACCCACGTCAGCGCCCCCCGCAGGTGGCGCTCCCCGCCGCCGCGGCGCGGAGGCCCTGGCAGCCCTGCGCGAAAATCGCGGCGGCGCAACCACTCCCACCACCCCGCAACAGCAGCAGGCCGCCACCCCGCCCGCACCAGCTCCCCCGCTGACACGCACGCCTCCGCCCGTTCAGCCCACCCCGCCCGCCTCCGCTCCCGTGGCCGCCACTCCGCCTGCGTCCGTCCCCGAAACGCCGGTGGCTCCGCAAGCGCCGGTGGCTCCGCCCATGCGGCAGCCACGATCCGCCCCGACCCCGACCACTCCGCAGCAGGCCCAGGCCCCGGTTCAGCCGGAACCCGATTCCGCTCGGCCGCCCGCACCCACCGTGCGGGCACAGGCTCCTGTTGCGGCCGCGCAAAATCAGAACTCGGCCGCCACGTCGCAGCCGGTCGCGTCGCCGATCGCAGTGGATACCACTGCGCCGCAGGGTGATTCGCCGGCTCGAACGCCCGTTGCCGCAGTTCGCCCGCCGGAGATGAATGCCGTCCGTGTTCCCGTTGTGGACCCCTCGGCCGGAGATTCGGTGTCGTCGGATGCGGAAGCGGCCACACCGACCGCGGAAACCGCTGTGCCGCAGGGTGATTCGTCCGATGCTGTTGTGTACGCCTCGAACGAAGAGTCTGAACCGACGCTGGATATACCTGTGCCGCAGATGGTTTCGAGTAGTCAACAGCCGCCTGCTCCCGCGCCCGCGGCGGCGGAGCCCGTCGCGGATCCCGATGTCGTCGAGATCGATCCCAATCAAATGGCGCTCGGTGTGGACGTCGACGAATCCGATGCCGCGGTGGCGGATGATCCGCTGCCCGCATTCGCGTTCGCGAGTGAATCCGGTGGTGCGGCAGCCGTTTCCGAGGTTGTCGCCCAGTTCGCGGCGGAGAGTGCGGCCGACGCGACCGTGGCCGACGGCACCACATCGGCGGGAGTTCCCACAGGTGGAGAACCCGCGTCGGTGGTCGATGCGCAGGTCGGCCCGGGCGCCGCGGACGCTCCGCTCGCCGAAATGGCCAGTGCTGCCGAACCCGCGCCGGAACCCCATGCGGTCGCGCCGGATCTTGCTGTCGTGCCCGAAGCTGTCGCGCCCGAATACGTCGCGGTATCCGAGCCTGCTGCCGTGCCCGAGCCCGCTGTCACCGCCGAAGTCCTTGCGCCGGAACATGTCGCCGAATCCGCGTCTGTCGTCGCGCCCGAACCCGCTGCCGCGCCCGAGCCTCTCGTTGCGGCGGAACCCGCTGTGGCGGAGTCGGCCGGTGATTCCGATGACGTGCTGCGGGAGATCGAGGCCGCGTGGGCCGATATTCGGGCCAAGGTGCGGGAGTTCGGTGCGGCGGTGCAGGCGTTGCTGTCCGGGGCTTCGGTGTCGCGACTCGAGGGGGCGACGATTGTCTTCGCCCATCAGCACGCACCGCTGGCCCAGCGGTTGTCGCAGCCGCAGAACCTGGACGCGGTCCGGTCGGCGGTCAAGGCCGTGCTCGGGCGTGATCATGACGTGAAGTGGGAAGTGGGGAGTGGGAGCGCGCCCGCGGCGCCGCAGGGGAATGCGGGCGGGGCGGGCAAGGGGCCCGCCGGAGGCGGCGCGGCTCCGAAGAAGGCCGCTGCCAAGTTCTCCCGGCCGAGCCAGGCCAAGGGCGCGACGAGTGCGGCCGCCACCACCGTGGCGGCACCGGTGGCCTGGGGGAGCCCCGCGCCGAGCGGTGGCGCTGCCGAGGCGGCGGGCGTCGCCTCGAACGGCGCGACGGCGCAGAGCGCGGGTATCGCATCGGCCAGTGGCTCGGGTACTGCGGTCGCGGAGCCCGCTCCGGCGGCGGTCGAATCGTATGTGCGGCCGAGCGCCGCGGCGGCGCGGAACGCACCCCCGGAAGACGATATTCCGCTGCCTGACGGGCCGGACTATCCGGACGACCCGGGGCCCTCGGACTACTCGCCAGTAGGTTATGACGGCGTCCCACCTGCTACTACGGACGAGGAGGAGCGGGAGATGCTGGCCGCCGCGGCCGTCCCGATCCCCGCCGAGGAGCGTCGCGACCCCGATGATGTGGCCTTGGAACTGTTGCGGTCCGAATTGGGGGCTACTCCGCTGGAGGGTTGACAGTTGCCCTGTGAGACGCATTAAGTTAACCGGAGTTCGCATCGGGCGGTACTATGATCGGGTGGCCGTGAGTATCGGTTCGGCGAAGTTCTAAGGTATGCCCAGGCGTACGGGTTGCCAAAGAGCGCGTCGGTCCGCCACTGGGGCTGTTTGTACAGCGTCAGATCGATCGGTCGAAGGACTGATCGGCGAGGTTATGGCTACGTGCTGACCGCACAACGCGGTGTCGGCGCACATTACGGAAGGAAAACTCCGATATGACCACAGAGGCCTACATTTACGAGGCCATCCGCACCCCGCGCGGCCGTAACAAGAAGGGGTCGCTGCATTCGGTCAAGCCGATCGATCTGACCACCGGTCTGGTCGCGGAGCTGCGGAACCGTTTCCCGAACCTCGATGAGGATCGGATCTCGGACATCATCCTGGGTGTTGTTTCCCCCGTCGGTGACCAGGGTGCGGATATCGCCCGCACCACCGTGCTGACCGCGGGCCTGCCCGACACCGTCGGCGGTATCCAGATCAACCGCTTCTGCGCCTCCGGCCTCGAGGCCGTCAACCTGGCCGCCCAGAAGGTCCGCTCCGGCTTCGATGACCTGGTCATCGCCGGTGGCGTCGAGTCCATGTCCCGCGTGCCGATGGGTTCCGACGGCGGCGCCATGTTCATGGACCCGAAGACCTCCTACGAGGCTTACATTGTCCCGCAGGGCATTTCGGCCGACCTGATCGCCACCATCGAGGGCTTCACCCGCGATGATGTCGACGCCTACGCCGTCCGCTCGCAGGACCGCGCCGCCGAAGCCTGGAAGAACGGCTACTTCAACGGCTCCGTCGTTCCGGTCAAGGACATCAACGGCCTGACCGTGCTGGACAACGACGAGCACATGCGTCCCGGCACCACCGCCGCCGACCTCGGCAAGCTGAACCCCGCCTTCGCCGGCATCGGCGAGATGGGCGGCTTCGACGCCGTGGCCATGCAGCGCTACACCTACGTCGAGGCCATCAACCACGTGCACCACGGTGGTAACTCCTCGGGCATCGTCGACGGCGCCGCGCTGGTGCTGGTCGGCAACGAGGATGCCGGTAAGGCCTCGGGCCTGACCCCGCGCGCCCGCGTCGTCGCGACCGCCACCTCGGGTGCGGACGCCACCATCATGCTGACCGGCCCGACCCCGGCCGCGTTCAAGGCTCTCGCCAAGGCGGGCCTGAGCGTCGATGACATCGACCTGTTCGAGATCAACGAGGCGTTCGCCTCCGTCGTGCTGAAGTTCCAGAAGGATCTGGCGATCCCGGACGAGAAGCTGAACGTCAACGGCGGCGCGATCGCGATGGGCCACCCGCTGGGCGCCACCGGCGCGATGATCACCGGCACCATGGTCGACGAGCTGCACCGTCGCAATGCCCGCTACGCGCTGGTCACCCTGTGCATCGGCGGCGGCATGGGCGTTGCCACCATCATCGAGCGCGTCTAACGCCCAGTCGGCGCGAGCGTGAGGGTCCGGAGGCGGCAGCCTGCGTAACCACGTAGGACCCCGCTCGCGCCGAAAATCGATTCAGACTTTTCTCGAGGAGAACCAAACACTATGACTGAGAACATGATCGGCTGGGAAAAGGACGCCGACGGCATCGTCGTGCTGACCATGGACGACCCCAACCAGGGCGCCAACACCATGAACCAGCTCTACAAGGATTCGATGAAGGCGACCGTCGATCGCCTGTACGCCGAGAAGGACGACATCACCGGTGTCGTCATCACCTCCGGCAAGAAGACCTTCTTCGCCGGCGGCGACCTCAAGAACATGATGAAGACCACCCCGGAGAACGCGGCGGACATCATGGAGGAGCTCGGCAATATCAAGGGTGACCTGCGTCGCCTGGAGCAGCTGGGCAAGCCGGTCGTCTCGGCGATCAACGGCGCCGCCCTCGGTGGCGGCCTCGAGATCACCCTCGCGACCCACTACCGCATCGCGGCCGACGTCAAGGGTGTGCAGCTGGGTCTGCCCGAGGTTTCCCTCGGCCTGCTCCCCGCCGGTGGCGGCGTCACCCGCATCACCCGCATGCTGGGCATCGCCAACGGTCTGATGGGTGTGCTGTTGCAGGGCAACAAGTTCAACCCGGCCAAGGCCAAGGCCACCGGTCTGATCAACGAGGTCGTCGGCTCGATCGAGGAGCTCGTCCCCGCCGCGAAGGCGTGGATCAAGGCCAACCCGGACAAGGGCGTGCAGCCCTGGGACGTCAAGGGCTACAAGATCCCCGGCGGCACCCCGTCCACCCCGGCGCTCGCCGCCAACCTCCCGGCGTTCCCGGCCAACCTGCGCAAGCAGCTCAAGGGCCAGAACATGCCGGCGCCGCAGGCCATCATGGCCGCCGCGGTCGAGGGCGCGCAGGTCGATTTCGACAACGCGTCGCTGATCGAGTCGCGTTACTTCGTCTCGTTGCTGACCGGTCCGGTCGCGAAGAACATGATCCAGGCGTTCTTCTTCGATCTGCAGTCGATCAACAACGGCGGTTCGCGTCCCAAGGACGTCCCCAAGCGTGAGATCAAGAAGATCGGCGTCGTCGGCGCGGGCATGATGGGCGCGGGCATCGCGTACGTCTCCGCCAAGGCCGGGTTCGAGGTCGTGCTGAAGGACGTCACCATCGAGGCGGCCGAGCGCGGCAAGAACTACTCGGAGAAGCTCGAGGAGAAGGCGCTCTCGCGTGGCAAGACCACCGAGGAGAAGTCCAAGGCGCTGCTCGCCAAGATCACCCCGACCGCCGATGCGGCCGATTTCGCGGGCGTCGACTTCGTGATCGAGGCCGTCTTCGAGAAGCCGGAGCTCAAGAACGCGGTCTTCCAGGAGATCGAGGACATCGTCGACGCCGACGCGCTGCTCGGCTCGAACACCTCGACCCTGCCGATCACCCTGCTGGCCAACGGTGTGAAGCGGGCCGAGGACTTCATCGGCATCCACTTCTTCTCCCCCGTGGACAAGATGCCGCTGGTCGAGATCATCCGCGGCGAGAAGACCTCCGACGAGGCCCTCGCCCGGGTGTACGACTACACCCTCGCGATCCGCAAGACCCCGATCGTGGTCAACGACAGCCGCGGCTTCTTCACCTCGCGCGTGATCGGCACCTTCATCAATGAAGCGATCATGATGCTCCAGGAGAACATCGATCCCGCGACCATCGAGCAGGCCGGTCTGCAGGCGGGCTACCCGGCCGCGCCGCTGAAGCTGAGCGATGAGCTCAACTTCGAGACCATGAACAAGATCTTCAAGGAGACCAAGGCCGCCGCCGAGGCCGAGGGCAAGGCCATCTCGGCCGCCTCGCTCGCGTCGGGCAACGTCATCGACACGATGATCGACAAGTTCGACCGCAAGGGCAAGCTGGGCGGCGCGGGCTTCTACAACTACGTCGACGGCAAGACCGCCGGCATCTGGGAGGGCCTGCGCGAGGCCTTCGGTTCCAAGCGTGAGCTGCCCGAGGGCGTCACCCTGCAGGACCTCAAGGACCGCATGCTGTTCATCGAGGCCATCGAGACCCAGAAGTGCTTCGACGAGGGTGTGCTGACCACCACCGCCGACGCCAATATCGGCTCGATCTTCGGCATCGGCTACCCGGCCTGGACCGGTGGCGTGCACCAGTTCATCGTCGGCTACCCCGGTGGCACCGCGGGCTTCGTCGCCCGTGCGGACGAGCTGGCCGCCAAGTTCGGCGAGCGTTTCGAGGTTCCGGCCTCGCTGCGTAAGTAGCAGGTAATACCGGAAGCGATTGCCGCACAGCGGATTCGCTGACAGATACGGCCCGGGTCGCGCACCGCGACCCGGGCCGTTTCGTATTCGGGTGGGTGTCACGATTGGCCGCGGCGCGAGGTGTTTCGGCGCGGAAGTACCGGATTTCCGGGAGTGGGTGACCGGTCGCGGGCTGGGAGCTGGGGCGAATCCCACCCACGTATCCTCGGGGCGCGCTACGTTTGGAATATGCGCGGGTAGAACATCGGAATCGCCCGTGGTTTCGGTGCGCGCTCGTCCAGTGCGAGGTGGGGTAGAGATGGAACCACAGCCGCGGCCGGGGGAATCCGGGAGCGACTCTACTCGGCCCGAAACCGCCACGCAGGCATACGTTCCCATGAGCCTTACCGATGAGCTCGAGGCCATGGGACTCTTCGATGCCGAGGAGGTCGGTCGTGGCGGCTTCGGGGTGGTGTACCGCTGTACGCAGCGGGTATTGGATCGAATCGTCGCGGTCAAGGTGCTTTCCACCGAGATAGACGAGGAGAGCCGGGAGCGCTTTCTGCGCGAGGAGCACGCCATGGGGCGGCTCTCCGGACATCCGAATATCGTCGATATCCTGCAGGTGGATGTGACGGCCAGCGGGCGGCCGTACATTGTGATGCCCTATGCCACGCACGGTTCGCTGGAGCAGTTGGTCCGCGATAGCGGCCCGCTGACCTGGTCGGATTCCCTGCGCGTCGGGGTGAAGCTGGCGGGCGCGATCGAGACCGCGCATCGCGCCGAGGTGCTGCACCGGGATGTGAAGCCGGCGAATGTGCTGCTCAGCCGTTATGGCGAACCGCAGCTGACAGATTTCGGTATCGCACGGATACCGGGTGGTTTCCGCACCTCGACCAGTTTGATCACCGGTTCGCCCGCGTTCACCGCGCCCGAGGTGCTCAAGGGTGACGAGCCGACCGTGCGCTCGGATGTCTACGGTCTCGGATCCACCCTGTTCGCCCTGCTGACCGGGCACGCCGCTTACGAACGGCAGGCGGGGGAGAAGATCGTCGCGCAATTCCTGCGTATCACCTCCCAGCCGTTGCCGGATTTACGCGAACAGGAGATCCCACCGGATGTCGCGGCGGCGATCGAGGCGGCCATGTCACCGGATCCGCGGGATCGGCCGGAGTCGGCGGTGGAGTTCGGCGAGCTGCTGCGCGCGGTGCAGACCGGGCATGGGCAGGTACCGGACGAAATGGCGCTGCTGGACGGGAGTGTCGCGGGCGAGAGCGCCGCATCCGATGCCACCCAGCAGTATTCGGGCCGCACAATGATGAACTCGCCGCGCAACAGATCGCTGACCTTGCGCCCCTCCACCTCGCCGAGCGGCACCTATTCGCCGATGGGCGGGTCCTTCACGCCGAGTGGCAACACGCTACCGCCCACTGCCGCAACGAAATTCCGGCCACCGACGCCCGCGCGCGAACCCGTGCCGCGGCGGCGACTTCTCGAGACACTGCGTGCGGGTGGCCGTCGGCGACTCGCGGTCATTCATGGGCCCGCTGGATTCGGTAAGAGCACGCTGGCCGCGCAGTGGTGCGCCGAGCTCACCGATCGCGGGGTGGCGGTGGCTTGGATCGGCATCGACCGGTATGACGACAATGAGGTGTGGCTGCTCGCGCACATCATCGCCGCCATTCGCCGCGTGCGGCCCGAGCTCGGGGCCGGGCTGGAGCAGGTATTGGAGGAGCGGCCCGCCGAGGCGGTGCCGTACGCCATCTCCGCGCTCATCGACGAGGTGCACGCGGGCGGCAACACCATTGTCGTGGTGGTGGACGATTGGCATCGGGTGACCGATACCGGTGCGCATCGGGTGATGGACGCCCTGCTCGACAATGGCTGTCACCATCTGCGTTTCGTGATCACCAGCCGAGAGCGCTCCGGACTGCCGTTGAGCCGTATGCAGGTCGCCGACGAACTGGTCGAGATCGAGGGTGAGCGACTGAGTTTCACCGCTGAGGAGACCCGGCAGATCCTGGTGGATCGGACCGGGCTGCCGTTGACCGATCGGCAGGTCGAGCAGATCTACACCGCGACCGACGGCTGGCCCGCCGCCATTCAGCTGGCAAGTCTTTCACTGCGCGCGGCCGAGGCCGACGCGGATCAACTGATAGCCCGAATCTCGGGGGACAGCAAGGCGATTCGCGAGTACCTCGCCGAGAATGTGCTGGACTCGCTGGAACCGGCGATGCTCGACTTCCTGGCCGCCATCTCGGTGCCCGAGCGGGTCAACGCCTCGCTCGCCGCGGCGATGAGCGGCAGCGCCGAGGCCGGTGAGCTGCTGGAGCAGGCCGAACAGCGGGAGCTGTTCGTACACCGCCTCTCCGATGATCCTTCCTGGTATCGCATGCAGCCCATGGTGGCCGAACATCTGCGCGCCCGGTTGGAGCGTGCCCAGCCCGGTCAGGTGAAAGCCCTGCACCGCAAGGCTTCCCGTTGGTACGCCGAGCATCAGCTGCTGCGGCAGTCGGTGGATCACGCATTGGCGGCGACCGATTTCAAGTTCGCGCTGGATCTGGTCGAGAACGGCGGGATGGATCTCATCGACCGCTCCAGGCTGGCGACCCTCTTCGGGACGGTGTCGAAATTGCCTGTGCAGCAGGTGACTTCGCGCAGCAAGCTATTGATGGCGTTGGCGCGCGCGAATGTGAACCTGCAGCAGTCGGGCGCGGCGCGGACCGCGCTGGGCCGCCTGTCCAGCATGCTGGCGCGCAGTTCGCCCACCGATGCCGAGGCGGTGAATCAGCGTTGTCAGGCCGCGGTTCTGGACGCCGCCGATCAGGTGGCGCGGGATCGCACCGACGGTGTGCTGGACAAGCTCGCCGATACGCTGCGCCTGGCCGATGAATTGCCACCGTGGACGGTGTCCACAGCGGCGAATCTGGCCTCCTTCGTGCGACTGTGCGAGTTCGACTTCGACGGCGCACGCCGTATGCAGGAGTGGGCGGCCCCGTATCACGCGCTCTCCGCCGATCCGCTCGGCGAGGTGTTCGGGTTGTGCGGTCAGGGCGATGCCGCCTATGAACAACTCGATATTGACTCTGCCACAACATATTTCGAACAGGCATGGCAGGTCGCGAGGGATCGCTCCGGTCCGCACTCGCAGCCTGTGCGGGTGGCGGCGGCGCTGCTCGGCGACCTCGCCTACCGCCGAAATGATCTGGAGGGGGCCGAACGCCTGCTGGATCAGAGTTATCAGCTCGCCACCCATGTCGGCCCGGTCGATTTCCTGATCAGCACGTTCGTCATCGGCGCACGGGTGAAGGCGGTGCACGGCGATCTCGACACCGCCGCCGCCCGCCTTGAGGAGGGTGGGCGAATAGCGTTGGATCGCAAGCTGATCCGGCTCGCGGCGCATATCCGCGCCGAGCGTTTCCGGCTGGGCCTGCCGCCGGATCAGCTCACCGCGGGGCTGGTCACCGATCCCATGGTCCGACCGTTGCGGCGATTGGCCGGTGCCTCCGTGCTGGCCGTGGAGGCGGAGGAGTTCGCTGCCGTCCGTGCCCTGCTGTCCCGGCACTATCGCGGCGATCATCGCGGCGACTCCGATGATCTCGCGCCGCTGGGTACCGATGACACAGCGGTGAAGCGGGCGCGCGCCCTGCACGCTCGGATTCGCGAGAAGAACCGTCCGCGGGCGGAAATGGATGCGGCGCTGCTGCTCGCGGAGTGCCTATCGGCCTCCGGGTGGGTGGGCGAATCCATCGCGGTCCTCACCCCCGTGGTAATCCGCTTCGCCGATCTCGGCTGGTCTCGCCCCCTGATCGACGCGGGTCCCGGGGTGCAGAACATCCTGCGCACCATGCGCACCCAGCTCCCGCTGATCGATATCGGCAACCCCGAAAACCCTGAACTGCCAAGGGCGTTTCTCGACAGCCTGTTATAGGCAATCCGCAGATTTTCGGCGAACCGCTGTCATAGCATGCCGGTACCTCCCTCCACGGGGCGATGGACATGGTCCAAACATCGCGCCCAGGAAGGAGGTGTGGGGTATGGGAAAACACCATAAGGAAGAGACCCCGGTCAACCGGGCTGCTGTCGTAACCAGCATTGCCGCGATTGCCGGGGTCATCTACTGCTTGGTCCGCCGACTGCGAGCCAGGTAAACCCACAGGATGGGGCGTCGTTCGCGCGGCGCTCCATCCGCCAGCATCACTTTCGTGACAGATCGAATGTACACCGAGCCGCGAGGCTCCTCCAGCGTTTCGCGCTGCGCCGGTCGCCAGCGATCCCGGAAGGTGTTCACAGCCAACCTCGAGGAATGTCATCGACAATCGCCGTCGTGCCGTTCACCGTTGCGCTGTCGCAGAGTCCGCCGCTGGCCCCTCCTCCCGCGCCACACGCACCGGCGGGTTCGGGGCATCGGGGTGGTTTCCAGCACGGGCTTTCGCTCTTGCACGGTTGGGTGCCGCAGGTCGCCATGTTCTTGGCGGTGTTCTTCCTGGTGGTGGCGATCGCGCGGTTCACGCGCCGCTGGTGGCTGCTGTGGGTACCGGTCTGCGTGGCGATCTCGGCCGGGGTGACCTGGGTGGCCTGGGCGTATATGAACGACGAAGGGCTGGCGTCGGATCCGGCCCCCGTACTGCTGTGGGTCTGCATCGGGATGATCGCGGCGGCGGTCGGCCTGGTGGTGGTGGGCTGGCAGGACGGAGCGTGGTGGCAGCGGATCGCGGCGGTACTGGCCATACCGCTGGCCCTGGTGAACGCCTTGATCGTGCTGGACCAGTGGGTGGGGTACTACCCGACGGTGCAGTCGGCGTGGGCCGCGGCGACCGCCGAGGCGCTGCCGCATCAGACCGGCCTGGCGTCGCTGTCGGGTCTGCGGAATACCAATGTTGGCTCGGGTCGTATTGTGCCGGTGGATATTCCGGAATCGGGCAGTCATTTCAAGCATCGCCGCGAGTACGTGTACCTGCCGCCCGCGTGGTTCGCGGGGCCCACGCCGCCCGCGCTGCCGGTGGTCATGATGATCGGCGGCGAGTTCAACACCCCGGCGGATTGGGTGCGCAGCGGTCAGATCATGCCCGCCGTCGACGATTTCGTAAATGGGAACAACGGCCAGGCCCCGGTGCTGGTGTTCGTCGACTCCGGCGGCAGTTTCAACAATGACACCGAGTGCGTGAACGGCACTCGCGGTGATGCCGCCGACCATCTCACCAATGATGTTCCGGACTATATGAAGTCGACCTTCGGGGTATCGGCCGATCCGGCGCGGTGGGCGGCGGTGGGCTGGTCCATGGGCGGCACCTGCGCGGCGGATCTGGCCGTCATGCACCCCGAATTACTGCACACCTTCCTCGATATCGCGGGTGATCTCGGGCCGACGGCGGGTAACAAGGAGCAGACGGTGCGCCGTCTCTACGGCGGAAATGCCGATGCCTGGGCACAATTCGATCCGCAGACGGTGATGGCGAAGCATGGACCGTACTCGGATATGGTCGGCGTCTTCGACGATCTGACTCCGCCGCAGCGGCAGGGCGGTCAGGGTGGTAATCGCGGCGGTAACTTCCGGCCGAAACAGCCTGCGGCAGAGGATGATTCGGTCGGCCTCGGCGGGCACGACGGCGTCTTCGACACCGGTGAACTCGGCGCGGCGAACACCCTGTGCGAGGACGGCCGCCACGTCGGCATCGACTGCACGGTGAATACCACCGAGGGCGGCCACACCTGGCAGTTCGCATCCTCGGCGTTCACCTCGACGCTGCCCTGGTTGACCGCCCGGCTGGGGTTACCGGTTCCGAACCTGTCCTAGGCCCTCCACCACGGTCGTAGCGGTACCGTCCAGGTCTGGTCCGAGCCGAGCTTGACGCCGAGTACCTGGTGCAGCTGCACCACATTGCGTTCGAAGCCGAGTTGGCAGCCCGCCATATACAGGCCCCAGACCTTGGCGGTGCCCTCGCCGACCTCGTCGACGGCCGCCTCCCAGTTCTTCACCAGGTTGTCGCACCATTCGGCGAGGGTGAGGGCGTAGTGCTGGCGCAGGTTCTCCTCGTGCAGCACCTCGAGACCCACATTCTGGATATCGGAGATGATGCGGCCGGAGCCGGAGAGTTCGCCGTCCGGGAAGACGTACCGGTCGATGAAGTCGCCCGCCTTGGTGGTGCGGGTGTTGTCCGGACGGGTGATGGAGTGGTTCAGGAAGGTGCCGCCGACCCGCAGCTTGGATTTGATGAATTCGAAGTAGGCCGGGTAGTTGTGCACCCCGATGTGCTCGGTGAGCCCGATGGAGGAGACGGCGTCGAAGTCACCCTCGCGCACATCACGGTAATCCGAGTGCCGCACCTCGGCCAGTTCGGATAGGCCCTCCTCGGCGATCTTCTGCTGCGCCCACTCGGCCTGCTCCGCGGAAAGCGTTGCGCCGATGACCTTTACGCCCTTCTTGGCGGCATAGCGCACCATGCCGCCCCAGCCACAGCCGATATCGAGCAGCCGGTCGCCGGGCTTCAGGTTGAGCTTGTCGAAGACGAGTCGGTACTTGTTCTCCTGTGCCTGCTCCAGGGTCCACTTCTCGTCCTCGTAGACCGCACAGGTGTAGGTCATGGAGGGGCCGAGCACGTACTCGTAGAAGGTGTTCGAGACGTCGTAGTGGTGGTGGATGGCCTCGGCGTCACGAGTCTTGCTGTGCCGCAAGCCTTCCAGGGCGATGCGCCGCCAGCGCGGCAGGGTCTCCTGCGGCGGCGGGGCGACCGGCTTGAGCAGTTCCCAGCCGAGCGAGCGTGCGATGACGACCAGCTGCATGGCGGTGGGGCGCCGGAACTTCAAGCCCGCCATGGCCTTCAGCAGTTCGTACGGGTCGCCCGCGTGCACGCCGTGCGCGATCATGTCACCGGAGATGTAGGCGCGGGCCATGCCCAGATCACCGGGTGCGTTGGCGACGTAGTTGACCCCGCGCGGGTTGATGATCTCCAGGCCGAATTCGGAGTCCTGCGGGCCGGTGCTGCTGCCGTCGTACGCGGTGAAGCGGATCGGGACCGGGCCGTCGATGAGGGTCTCGAAGATCTCGGCAATGGTGAGTTTTGTTCCGAGCTCGGCGAATACGTCGGAACGATCCTTGAACGTGGTCACTTGCGTTGCACCGCCTTCGAATACAGATCCAGTAGACGAGAATCCGGGTCGTAGGTTCGCTTGAGTTGGGCGTAGGTGTCGCCGCCGTAGTACAGCTCGGCGAACTCGTCCTGCGCGTAGTAGGAGTCCGAGTAGAGCGACTTGTGGCCGTCCAGCTCGGACACCTCGTGTTCGATGGCGCGGTTGGCCGCGCCCTCCTGCTGTCCCGGCGTGGTCGGCACGGCCGACCAGAAGCCGACGTTCACATAGTTGCGATCGGGCTCGAGCGGGTAGAGCGGCCAAGGGCGCTCCGGGCCGTCTGCCCCGGCGAGCCGGGAATCGGACGGAGCTCGCAATCGCAAGGGGCACAGCCAGATCGGCTCGATCGGGATTTCGCGCAGGAACCAATCCAGGAAGTCCGCGGTGCGCTCGATGGGCACCTCGATGTCCTGCACCACGCGTTCGCGCGGCAGATTGCCCTGGCGGGCCTCCATCCGGTCACCGATGTGGTACTTGTGATCGAGCGCGATGAGCTTCCAGTAGAAACTGCTGCGCCGGTACTTCTTCGGCCAGAACCGGCGGATCTTCGGGTTCTGTGCGCCGAAGGCGCGCGAGCACCAGAACCAGTCGGTGTCCCAGCGCCACAGGTAATCCGCGATGGTGAGGCGATCACGCTTGGGCTCGGCCGAATCGTGCTGGATGGACCGGTAGAAGATGTCCATATCGGTGTAATCGCTGACCGGACCGGGTTCATCGGTCCCGCGGCCGAGCACCAGGTAGCTCTCGTCGGCGGTGAAGACCACGCCGTCGAGGTAGTCGACCCGCTCTCCGGCGTACGAGTGGTCCGCGATTATCTGCGCCATGGTTGTTTCCAACTCCCGCAGTTCATGAAACCTTATGTGCCGCAGGGCCACATAGGGTTCGACCGCTTCGAGCTGAATCTTCAACCGAGTGGAGTAGCCGAGGGTGCCGTAGGAGTTGGGGAAACCGTGGAAGAGATCGGCGTACTCGCCGTCCGGTGTCGCGGTGATGATCTCCCCGGCGCCGGTGAGGACATCGATCTCGAGGACGGATTCGTGCGGTAGACCGTTGCGGAACGAGGTCGATTCGATACCGAGTCCGGTGACCGCGCCGCCGAGGGTGATGGTCTTGAGCTGCGGTACCACCAGCGGCGCGAGTCCGTACCGCAGGGTGACGGCGACCAGATCCTCATAGGTGGTCATGCCCGCTACGTCGGCGGTCTTGGCCTGCGGGTCCACCGCGATGACCTGCGTCAATCCGGAGACGTCCAGGCCGGGTGCGGTGTTCTCGGCCCGGGCGCGAAACAGATTGGAGGTCTTCTTGGCCAGTCGGACGTTCGCATCGCGCGGTATCGCGCGATAGGAGGCCAGGAGTCGATCGACTCCGGCCTGATGCGCGGCGAACCCTGATTCTTGCGCGGCTGGTGCGCGGCCAGCCTTCCCCAACAGACTCAATGCCACCCCCGGAACGCTAGCCTGCACGAACCGGTACGGCCAGCAGAACCACACCGGCGGGCCGGTTTTTCACGCATAGTTTCCATCCGCCTCAACACCCGCTACCAGCCGCATATCGAGTCTATTCCCGCAAACGCCGTGATTATAGTTACGCGCGCTAACTATCGGGGTACTCGCATCCGGCCGAGCACGGCCGGCGGACGTCCGTCGGCGTAGCATTTTCCGCGGCACAGGGCACCTAGCCGGGAAAAGTTAAGGAGCACATGGTGGGACAGGTCAGCGCCTCCAGTTCGATCGTCGTAGCAGCGGATCCGAAGCACGCACTCGACGCGATCGCGGATTACGAGTCGGTGCGGCCGCGCATCAACTCCTCGCATTACGAGAACTACAAGGTGATCGAGGGCGGCAAGGGTGCGGGCACCGTTGTGGATTGGACGCTGAAGGCCACCGAGAAGCGGTCACGCAATGTGCACGCCACCGTCTCGGTCTCGGATTCCATGGTGACGGAACGGGATTCGAACTCCTCCATGGTCACCACCTGGACGGTCACCCCGCAGGGCGGCGGGTCGCTGGTCACCACGCGCACCAGCTGGAAGGGCGCGGGCGGCATCGGCGGCATCTTCGAAGGCATCTTCGCACCCCTCGGCCTGAAGAAGATCCAGGCCGAGGTGCTGGAGAACCTGAAGCGGGAACTGGCCTAGTCGGACGTCTGCTCGGCCGCGATATCGAACAGGTTGCCCTCGGGGTCGGCGAAGGTCGACCAGATCACCCCGTACTCGTCGAAATCGGCGATGTGCTTGGCGCCGAGGGCAACCGCGCGTTCGTGCTGCGCGGGCAGATCATCCGCGGTCAGATCCAGGTGGATCACATTCTTGCCCGGCGTCTTGTCCGGGACCTGGATGAACATCAGCGCGGGGGAGTGGCCGGTGCTCTCGCCGACGGTCGCGAATTGCGCGTTGCCGCCCGGATCGACGGTGCGCTCCAGCAGCTGCGCCCAGAAGTCCGCGAGTTCGGCGGCGTCGGCGCAGTCGACGGTGATGTGGGCGATCTTCAATCCCATGATGTTTCTCCTTGTCAGAGCCGGCCGATGGGCCAGCAGATTTCGGTGATGTAGTCGGCCTCGGCGACATCGCCGGGGCCGGCCAGGTAGAGCTCGCGTACGGGTTCCGCCAGGGCGGTGTCGTGTTCGGCGACATGACTGCCGAGCGCGCCGTAGCTGAGGTCGAAGTCGGTGAACGGGCCGTGATGCACGGCCACGGCGAAGTGCCGGGCGGGTAGCTCGACCACGGTGCCGACGGCTCGCGCGCGGTCCCGATCGGCCGGAGCGACGGGCACGAAGGCCACCACCTCGCCGCGGTCGTGTTCGAAGAACTCCAGCGCGTACGTCGCGCCGCCCGGACCGGCGGGCTGTACCCCAGCGGCCTCCAGCGACTCATACAGCGTGGCGAAGCTGGTCCCGCACCATTCGTCGATCCCGTCGCGAGCCACCGTCGCGGTCACCGACAGCACGGGATGACTTGCGACGGAACGGTATTCGACGTGCAGCGGCTTGTCGCTCGGTGGTAGCAGCAGGGCTCGCAGTGAGGCCACCACATCGCGGGTGCGGGTGAGTTCGGCTTCCATGCGCTCCAGATGTGCCCGCAGTGCGGTATCGCGCGCCGTGCGATCCGGTGCGGAGAGCACCGCTTTGATCTCCGGCACCGGCATATTCAGCTCGCGCAACCGCCGAATGAGATGCGCCTGCTCCACCTGATCGGTCGAGTAGAACCGGTACCCGGTGCTCGGATCCACCGTGGCCGGGGCCAGCAATTCGATCTCGTGGTAGTAGCGCAGTGCTTTCACACTGAGGTAGCTGAGCCGGGAGAACTCCCCGATCGGAACCGTCGCTGTCATGCCTTCAGCGAACACTCTCCTACCGGGGGAGAGTCAAGGGCGGCGCGCGGATCTGCGACTAGGCTGGGTGCGGTTACTTCCCCCGCAGAGAGGACACGCCGTGCAACCCGGTGGAGAGTTCGATATCCAGCAGTTGATGGCCCAGGCCCAGCAGATGCAGGCAGCCGTGATGGCCGCACAGCAGGAGATCGCCCAGTCCGAGGTCGATGGCGAGGCGGGCGGTGGCCTGGTGCGCGCCAAGATCCGCGCCACCGGTGAGGTGCTGTCGCTGACCATCGACCCCAAGGTGGTCGATCCCGAGGATGTCGACACCCTGCAGGATCTGATCATCGGCGCGCTCAATGACGCCATGGAGAATGCCCAGCAGTTGGCGGCCGATCGGCTCGGCCCGCTCGCCGGTGGTCTCGGCGGCGGCGCGCTCCCGGGCTTCTGATGTACGAAGGTCCGGTTCAGGATCTCATCGACGAGCTGGGCAAACTGCCCGGCGTCGGCCCGAAGAGCGCGCAGCGCATCGCTTTTCACCTACTGGGCGTGGAGCCGCCGGAGATCGACCGCCTGCAGGCGGCGCTGCAGAAGGTGCGCGACGGCGTACGGTTCTGTGCCGTCTGCGGCACGGTCTCCGATGGCGAGCTCTGCCGTATCTGCTCCGACCCGCGTCGCGATCGCACCATGATCTGTGTGGTCGAGGAGCCCAAGGACGTACAGGCCATCGAGCGCACCCGGGAATTCCGCGGCCGCTATCACGTGCTCGGCGGCGCCTTGGATCCATTGTCCGGTGTCGGCCCGGATCAACTCCGTATTCGGGAGCTTTTGCAGCGCATCGGAAACCAGGATGACGGTGTCGATGTCAGCGAGGTGATCATCGCGACCGACCCCAATACCGAGGGTGAGGCGACGGCCACCTATCTGGTCCGCATGCTCCGGGATTTCCCCGGACTCAGTGTCACCCGCCTGGCGTCGGGCCTCCCGATGGGCGGAGACCTGGAATTCGCCGACGAATTGACCCTGGGCCGGGCACTTTCCGGCCGCCGGGCGTTGTAAATCGGGCTTTCATGTCCATACCGGCGGCGCCAATGCCGCCGGGTGTGGGCATGGAATGTGCTGGCTGTTCCGAGGTATATCCGCTCCCGCGCCCGCGGCGTGTAATGCCACCACGGCGGCGAGAGCTGCGGCGATCCCGGCCAATACGGCCAGGCTCTTACGCAGCCTCGGAGTCGCGGCTTTCTTGGGGCGTAGCCTCACAGTTCTCTCCTTATTCCGGGTGGAACGTGGGAACAGCGGAGCACGAAATTAGTGAAAGGCTAGCGTTCCTGCCGCCGTGCATGGTTACTCGGGAGGGTATGGAATCCCGAATCGAGACATTGTTGTTATTGGAAGGTGAGGCGCTGCCAATCGAGCACGTCGAAATGCGACCGGTCACCGATAGTCCATGACCAGATCAGATCGGCGACGGTCGAGGGATCATCGACTCGTACGGTGTAATGCCGCTCGGATGAGCCATCCCGGTATTCGACGTCGTAGCGCCCGTCTTCATGGCGATAAGTCTGGATATACATCTGATCGCCGCTTTCCACGATCAGATAGGGGCCCGGCGCTCCGAGCTCGGGAACCCAGAGATGCGCGAGTTCGCGTGTCAGATAAGGAAAGTCACCGGCCCCGCCGTGCGATACCGCGACCGGCACCGATCCGGCGGGATCCATGAGCCAGGCCAGCTGCGGATCGTAGACCGCGTACCCGCGCGGGGTGGCCAGCTCGAACAGCAGGGCGCGCACATGCCCGATGGCGTCATAGGGGCTGGAGACGAACAGCGCCTCGCCCATGGCACCGTCGGGTGCGGGCGCGCCGAGGAATTCGTCCGCTTCGGCGAGTTCACCATTGCGCCGGTCGAGCTCGGCGGCCATCTCGGCCACCGGCTCGGCGGCGGGTTTGCCGTTCTGCGCGGTCAGGAACGCATCGAGCGCGGCGGGTGTGGTGGCGACACCGGAGGGCAGCAGAACGTGGTCGTAGCTCACCTGACCAGGCTAGTAGTCACCCCGCCAGGGTTTGCCGACCGGTACCCGTGGTGAACTCGGGCTGCACGCATTCGCAGCCGCCCGCGATATCGGAGCAGTCGGCCAGATAGGGATGGCGTAGCCGGTCGGTATCGGTGCACGCCCAGTCCGTGCACTCGGCCGAACCGTCGGCGTGTGCGATCAGTGTCCCGAGACAGTGGTTCATGAAACCTCCTTCGACCGTCTGCCCGAAATCCAAGCACTCGGGTACGACAACGGTGGGAGGTCACCGCGTGTCGTCCGATCTGTCGGGAATAAAGCCGCGTGTCCCGGGCTGGCGTGGTGAACTTACCTATGGGGATTCGGGTTTCCCTCGAACATCGCACCACCTACACCTTCGATCGCCCCGTGCGTATCCATCCGCACGTGGTCCGATTGCGACCCGCGCCGCATACGCGCACCGCGATCCAGTCCTACTCCATGCATGTCGCCCCGGCGGATCACTGGGTGAACTGGCAGCAGGACGCCTTCGGTAATTTCCTGGCGCGCCTGGTGTTTCCGGAACCGGCGCGGGAGTTGTCCATCACCATCGGGCTGATCGCCGATATGGACGCGATCAATCCCTTCGACTTCTTCGTCGAGGATGCCGCCGAGCACGTCCCCTTCACCTACGCGCCCGCGCTGGCCGCCGATCTGGAGGTGTACCTGCGCCCCGTGGACGAGAGCGAATCCGGTTTCGGGCCAGGACAATCGGTGCGCGACTGGGTGGCACGACATCGGCCGCAGGGCAGTCCGCGCACCATCGAATTCCTGATCGGGCTCAATCAGGCGCTGCGCGAGGATGTCGGTTACACCATTCGGCTCGAACCCGGTGTGCAGACACCCGATCACACGCTGAACACCGGTATCGGCTCCTGTCGCGATTCGGCCTGGCTGCTCGTCTCCATCCTGCGCGAATTCGGGCTGGCCGCCCGCTTCGTCTCCGGGTATCTCATCCAATTGGCCCAGGACGTACCGTCTTTGGACGGCCCGTCGGGTCCGCCCGCCGACTTCACCGATCTGCACGCCTGGACCGAGGTGTACCTGCCCGGTGCGGGCTGGGTGGGTCTGGACCCCACCTCCGGGCTCTTCGCCGGTGAGGGCCATATCCCGCTCGCGGCGACCCCGCATCCGGTCTCGTCCGCACCGATCACGGGGGCGACCGATCCGGTGCGGGCCACCCTGGCCTTCTCCAATACCGTGCATCGCATCCACGAGGATCCGCGAGTCACGCTGCCCTACAGCGATATTCAATGGCAGCGGATATCCGCGACCGGGGCGACGGTCGACGATCGCATGCGGGCCGCGGGTATCGACCTCACCATCGGCGGTGAACCCACCTTCGTCTCGCTCGACGATCAAACCGGCCCGGAGTGGACCACCGACGCCGACGGCCCCCGAAAGCGTGAGCGCGCGGCGGATCTCGCACAGCGTCTGCGCCGCATCTACGCGCCGGACGGTCTGGTGCAGTACCGACAGGGCAAGTGGTATCCCGGAGAACCCCTGCCGCGCTGGGAGATTGCCATGCTGTGGCGCACCGACGGCGAGGCGCTCTGGCAGCATCCGAGCCTGCTTCGCAATCCCTGGCTGCCGCCGGCCCCGTCACCACCGGTCACACCGCCCGAAAGACCGCGGGCCGCAGGGGGTTCCGCGCCGAATCGAGGTATCGGAGTCCCCGCCCGCACGCAGACGGCGGCGGTGCTCGATCCGCAGTCGAGCACCACCGCACTGGAGAACGGATCGCCCCCGGAGTCCCGGGACGCACTCGAATCATCGGCGGATACAGCCGAATCCGGCTCATCGCCGCAGGCCGACGCCGGAACCGCCTGGGCCGTCATAGCGCATATCGCGCAGGGTTTGGGTCTGCCGGACTCCCAGGTACGGCCCGCCTACGAGGATCCACTGCTGCGGGTGGCGGCACGGGCCGCGCTTCCGGCGGGCGAACCCGTTGCCGCCTGGGATGATATTGCCCCGGAACAGGATTCGGTGCAGGCTCGCAAAGAACTGCTGGCCCGCCTGGATACCTCCGTGGGGGAGCCGGTCGCCTATGTGTTGCCGCTGTACCGCCGTTCGGACGAAGCGGGCTGGGCCAGCGCCGACTGGCGACTGCGCCGCGGCCGAATCATGTTGACCGAGGGCGATTCTCCGGCCGGACTACGCCTGCCACTGGGCTCGATCTCCTGGCGCGCACCCGCGCGCCGCCCGGAATCGGACCCCTTCGCACCGCGGCTACCGCTGGAACCTTATGAACCGGACGCCATTGTGGAGTCCGCCGATCGTGCCCCGATCACCGCACTCGTGGCCGAGATTCGCGATGGGCAGCTCTTCGTCTTCCTGCCCCCGGTCGAAGAGTTCGGGGCCTTCTGCGATCTGGTGCACCGGGTCGAGGAGGCGGTGCTGGCGGTCGGCCAGCCGGTGGTGCTGGAGGGCTACGGTCCGCCCGTCGATGCGCGGCTGCAATCGCTGTCCATCGCCCCGGACCCGGGCGTGATCGAGGTGAATGTGCAGCCCGCCGCCAGCTTCGCCGAACAGTCCGATCTCCTGGAAACCCTGTACGAGCAGGCCAGATTGGCGCGCCTGAGCACCGAATCCTTCGATGTGGACGGTACCGATCGCGGCACCGGCGGCGGTAATCACATCACCCTGGGCGGCCCCACCCCGGCGCGGTCACCGCTGCTGCGCCGCCCGGATCTGCTGGTCTCCATGCTCCGCTACTGGCAGCGTCATCCGGCCCTGTCCTATCTGTTCTCCGGTCGTTTCATCGGTCCCACCTCACAGGCTCCGCGCGCCGACGAGGGTCGCGTCGAGGCGCTCTATGAAATGGAGATCGCCTTCGCCGAAATCGCGCGACTGAGTGGTGGTTCCGGTGATGTTCCCGCGGAGAACTCCACCGCGCCCTGGGTGGTCGACCGCGCCCTGCGGCATCTGCTCACCGATCTCACCGGCAATACCCATCGCGCCGAATTCTGTATCGACAAGCTCTACAGCCCGGACTCCGCGCGCGGACGCCTCGGTCTGGTGGAGTTGCGCGGCTTCGAGATGCCACCGCATTTCCGCATGGCCATGGTGCAGTCACTGCTGGTGCGCGCCCTGGTGCTGCGGTTCTGGGAGCACCCGTACACCGCGCCGCTGCTGCGGCACGGCGCGAATCTGCACGGCCGCTATCTGCTCCCGCATTTTCTGACCGCCGATATCGCCGATGTCGCGGCCGATCTGCGCTCGCACGGTATCGAATTCGATATCAGCTGGTTGGATCCGTTCGCCGAATTCCGTTTTCCGAGGTTCGGCACGGTGGTACTCGGGGATATGGAGATGGAGTTGCGCGGGGCCATCGAACCCTGGAACACCCTGGGGGAGCAGACCACCGCCGCGGGCACCGCCCGCTATGTGGATTCCTCGGTGGAGCGTATGCAGGTGCGGGTGACCGGGGCCGATCGCGGCCGCTACGCGGTGACCTGCAATGGCTTCCCGATTCCGCTGATGGCCACCGGTAAGGCCGATGTCCAGGTCGGCGGGGTTCGGTATCGCGCCTGGCAGCCGCCGGAGTCACTGCATCCGACGATCACCGTGGACGCGCCGCTGATCTTCGATGTGGTGGATCTGGAGACCGGTCTGTCGCGCGGCGGCTGCACGTATCACGTCTCACATCCGGGCGGGATGTTCTACGCCGGTCCACCGGTGAACGCCGTGGTGGCGCAATCGCGGCGCAATCGGCGCTTCGAACCGGCCGGGCATACCTCCGGCCCGGTCGACATCGCCGATCTGCGTGCCAAAATGGCTATACAGGCCACCGATATCGGCGCTCCTGGGATCCTCGATCTACGCCGGGCGCGCACGGTGTGGGGCGCCGGCGACCGGTAGGCATACGCCCGAAAGTGGTGACGGTGACAGTGTTCGACACGACGGCACCCGGCGAGTACGCGAAATACCGTGCGGCAGCGGCCGATACGGGCTCCTTCGACGCGGTCGGGCTGCCCACCGACGGCTACTACGACGAACTGGTGAACGGTGGCGGCGGCTTGCGCCCCAGCTGGGCCGAGCTCTCCACCGAATTCCTGGAGTTGGGCCGCGACGGTCTGCACGCCCTGGATTCGCGGGTGCGCCGTCTCATCGAGGACGATGCCATCACCTACACCGAACTCGGCAGCGTCGCGAATGAACCCGCACCGCCGCGACTTTGGCGTCTCGATCCGATTCCGCTGCTGCTGGACGCCGCCCACTGGAAGGACCTGGAGGCGGGCCTCGTCCAGCGGTCTCGCCTGTTGGACGCCATCCTCACCGATGTGTACGGCCCGCGCCGCACCCTCACCGCGGGGCTGCTGCCACCGCAGATCGTCTTCGGCCACCGGGGCTACGTGCGTGCCGCACACGGTATTTCGCTGCCCGGACGGCATCAGCTGTTCCTGCACGCCTGCGATATCAGCCGCTGGAGCGATGGCGGATTCCGGGTGCTCGCGGATTGGGCGCAGGCACCGTCGGGCGCCGGCTACGCGCTCGCCGACCGGCGCGTGGTCTCGGCCGCGATTCCCGAGGCCTTCGAACTGGCCAGCCCGCTGCCGCTGAATCCCTTCGTGCGCGCCATGCGGCTCATGCTGGTCGAGGCGGCCCCGCATGCCGCCGATGAGGAGCCGATGGTCGTCGTACTCAGCCCGGGACCGCAATCCGAAACCGCCTTCGATCAGGCGTATCTCGCATCGGTGCTGGGCTTCCCGCTGGTGGAGAACGCCGATCTGGTGGTGCGGGACGGACGGCTGTGGATGCGTTCGCTCGGCACGCTCAAACAGGTGGATGTGGTGCTGCGCCGCGTCGACGCCGAATTCTCCGATCCCCTGGATCTGCGCCCGGATTCGCGCTTGGGGGTGGTCGGACTGGTCGAGGTGCTGCGCCGGGGCGCGGTGACGGTGGTCAATACGCTGGGCAGCGGACTATTGGAGAGCCCAGCGCTGGGGGCGTTCCTGCCGGAGCTGTCGCGCGCCCTGCTGGATCAGGACCTGAAGCTCCCGAGTGTCGAAACATATTGGGGCGGAGATGATTCCCAGCGCTCACACCTGGTCGGCAATCTGCACCGGCTGATGCTGCGCTCCACCCTCGACGATACGGTCACCGTCTTCGGACCACTGCTGACCCGCGCGCAGTGCGCCGAATGGCGTGCACGCATTACCGCCGAGGGCTGGAAATGGGTGGGCCAGGAACCGGCCCGATTCTCGGTGGCCCCCGCGGTCGCCGCCAACGGTGATCTCGACGCCGCGCCCGTCGCCGTCCGCCTGTTCTCCCTCGCGGGCCGGGTCGGATACCGCGTCATGGCAGGCGGACTCGGCCAATTACATCAGCGCACCGGACCCGACGGCATGATCGGCGAGGCCGCCGCCAAGGACATCTGGGTCCGCGCCGCCCCCGCCGCCGCCCCGGCGGTCGAGATTCCGGAGGAGCGCGAACGTCGCGCCCCCGCCCTGGCCGCCGTGGATGTCATCAGCTCCCCGCGTGTCCTCAACGACCTGTTCTGGATGGGCCGCTACGGCGAGCGCGCCGAGGCCACCGTCCGCCTGCTCGATGCCACCCACGACCGGTACCAGGACTACCGCTACCGGCCCTGGATGGAGGGAGCGGAGGCCATGCCGATCCTGATCGCCGCTCTGGGGCATATGACGGGCACCACGCCGCCACCCGCACGAAGAGCGCCCGTGCAGACCGAAGAAACCGTGGTGCCGCAACAGGATTCGGCCGGTCGAAGTCAGGGCTCGGGTGGTCGGCGTCAATCGCAAGGTCCGGGCGGCCAGTCCCAGAGCCAGGGCGGCTGGTCGGCGAGTTCGGCCGAGGAGCGGCAGCGGGAGATAGCCGCCGCCCAACGCCGCCGCGAGTACTCCGACCAGCCGACCATGCCCATCGCACTGCCCGGCGCGTCCCGTCGCGAACACGATTACCTGGTCTCCCTGACCATGGACCGCGAACTGTCGGGCTCCCTCGCCTTCGCCGTCGAGCGCTACGGTACGGCGGCGCGCGCTGTGCGAGACCAGCTTTCACCCGATACCTGGATGATCATGGGTGCGGTGGACCGCGCCCTCTCGGAGTACCGCGCCGCCCGCGGCGATCGGGGCGCGGCGCTGTCGGCGGTGCATTCCCGGGCTTTGGCGGCGCTGCTCTCCCTCACCGGTATCGACGCGGAATCCACCGTGCGCGATTCGGGTTGGCATGTCATGGATATCGGCCGCCGCCTGGAGCGCGGTCTCGCGCTCACCTCGCTGCTCGCGGCCGCGCTCACCGACACCTATCCGGCCCCGATCGGCCGGGTTGTCACCGAAGCGGTGCTGCAGGCCACCGTCTCGGCGGTGAGTTATCGCCGCCGCCAAGGTGATTCGGTACGCGTCTCGGCCGTGGCGAGCCTACTGCTGTTCGATCGCAGCAATCCGCGTTCGCTGGCCTACCAGCTCGAGCGCCTGGAGGAGGACTTGCTCGCCCTGCCCGCCGCCTCCGGATCCTCACGCCCACAACGACTCTTGACCGATGCCCAGCGCATGCTGCGTCGCGTCGATCCAGCCGATCTCGAGGTCACCGACGCGACCGGTTGCCGTACCGAACTCGCCGAACTGCTCGACGGCGTACACCTGCGGCTGCGCAAGATCTCCGAATCCTTCGAGACCACACGGCTTTCGGTGCCGCGTGAGACCCAGCCGCTGTGGGGCTCCACCCGGGTGGTGGGTTGAGGGTGCGCCGCTATCGGGTATTGCACAGCACGATCTACGTGTACTCGGACGAAGTCACCAGCTCCTACGGCCGCGCCTATCTGACCCCGCGTGAATTCCCCGGCCAGCGGCTGCTCGCGCACGATATTCGGGTGGATCCGGTGCCGTCGGATCGCTCGGTCGGCACCGATGTGTACGGCAATACCACCCTGTATTTCCATGTCACGGCCGAACATCGCCGCCTGGAGGTGACCGGTGAATCGACGGTGGAGGTGACGAACCCGCCGGAGATTCCGGAGCCGGGCCCCTGGGAGAAGGCCCGCCCCGCCATCGAAAACGGACCGCTCGCAGTGGAATTCACCCTCGACCTGAATCCGCCCGAGATCATCGCGGAGGTCGCCGCCTATGCCGCCGAATCCTTCCCGCCCGGCCGCCCGCTGCTGGAGGCGGTGCGGGAGTTGACCGCTCGCATCTACACCGACTTCACCTACAAATCCGGCTCCACCACCGTCAGCACCCGGGTCGCCGATGTCTTCGCCGCCCGCCGCGGCGTCTGCCAGGACTTCGCCCGCCTGGCCATCGCCTGCCTGCGCTCGCTCGGGCTGGCCGCCCGCTATGTCTCGGGCTATCTCGCCACCGATCCACCGCCCGGCCGCGAGCGCATGGTCGGCGCGGACGCCACGCACGCCTGGGCGGCGGTGTGGTTGCCGGACGGCACGGCCGACGGGCACTGGGTCGACTTCGATCCCACCAACAATCAGTTCGCCGACGAACGCTATGTGACCGCGGCCTGGGGCCGCGACTACGCCGACGTACCCCCCATGCGCGGCATCATCTACACCGACGCCAAGGAGAGCAGCATTCGCGTCTCCGTCGACGTCGCTCCGATCGAGGTGTGAGGCAATGCGCGATTTCGCCTGTCCCCAATGCGGTCAGCGATTGGCCTTCGAGAATTCGCTCTGCCTGAACTGCGGCAGCGCACTGGGTTTCAGCCTCGCCGACCGGGCACTGCTGGTGCTGGCCCGGGACGGCGACGATGACACCTCGGACGGTGTGCTGGACGCCAATCACTTCCGGCTCTGCGACAACAGCCATGTCGCGCAATGTAATTGGCTGGTCAAGGGATCGGGCCTGTGTGAATCCTGCCGCCTCACCCGCACCCGCCCGTCCGATCAGGACGGGAAATGGCTGCCCGCCTTCGCCGAGGCCGAAGCCGCCAAACGCCGCCTGATCATGGAGCTCACCGAACTCGGCCTGCCGATTGTCGACCGGCGCACCGACACCGAACAGGGCCTGGCCTTCGACCTGCTCGCCAGCGCCGAACACCAGGTCATGACCGGCCACGAGAACGGCCTCATCACCCTGGACCTGGCCGAGGGCGATGACGTGCACCGCGAACAGCTCCGCGTCGAAATGGCCGAGCCCTACCGCACCCTGCTCGGCCACTTCCGGCACGAGATCGGCCACTACTACTACCCGGTCCTGGTCGGCGAATCCGAATCAGACCGTGCCCGAACACTTTTCGGCGATCCGGTGGCCGACTATCAGCAGGCCCTGGACAAGCACTACCGCCAGGGCCCACCGCCGGGCTGGGAGTCCGACCACGTCTCCTCCTACGCCACCATGCATCCGGCCGAGGATTGGGCCGAAACCTTCGCCCACTACCTGCATATTCGCGACACCCTCGACACCGCCGCCGCCTTCGGCCTCGCCCCCGCGGGCGCGACCCTGGACCGCCCACAACTCGGCCGCTCCGGCTTCGACCGCATAATCGAACTCTGGCTACCGCTGACCTGGTCCCTGAACATGGTCAATCGCTCGATGGGGCACTCGGATCTCTATCCATTCGTCCTGGCCGACCCGGTCTTGGAGAAGATGCGCTTCATCCACGAACTGTGCGCCGCTTCGCCCGCTACCGAACGGTAGTGGCGCACCTGGGTTCCGGCACCGCATTGCCACGCTGTAAACTCGTGATCATCATGCAGCGGGCAAGCCTTCTCCTCGGCCGCCGCGGCGGGGTCTGATACGGACCGGCTCCCGTCGCGGGT
This sequence comes from Nocardia sp. NBC_01503, assembly GCF_036327755.1. Lineage (NCBI taxonomy): Bacteria > Bacillati > Actinomycetota > Actinomycetes > Mycobacteriales > Nocardiaceae > Nocardia > Nocardia sp. NBC_01503. The sequence goes on along the minus strand of NZ_CP109596.1, from coordinate 2,239,421 downwards.
GTTCGTCGTGCCGGTCTACCCCATACCTGGGATCCAGCCACACTCTCGGAGATAAATCGCCATGTCACCCGCTGATGCCTTTGTATCCGGATCGCGCACCATCAACGTGCCGTCCAAGCCTGCTCCCGCGGATCAGCCCGCCTGGAACACGCAGAAGAACTCCTCCATGCCGACCTTCCGGTACCGGCCGTTCGCCGAGGAGGTCGAGCCCATCACGCTGGCCGACCGCACCTGGCCGGACAAGATCATCGACCGTGCCCCGCAGTGGTGCGCCGTGGATCTGCGGGACGGCAATCAGGCCCTGATCGATCCGATGAGCCCGGCCCGCAAGCGCCGCATGTTCGACCTGCTGGTGCGGATGGGCTACAAGGAGATCGAGGTCGGCTTCCCGGCCGCCAGCCAGACCGATTTCGACTTCGTTCGCGAGATCATCGAGGACGGCGCGATTCCGGACGATGTCACCATCCAGGTGCTGACCCAGTCCCGGCCCGAGCTGATCGAGCGCACCTTCGAGGCGTGCGCGGGCGCACCCCATGCCATCGTGCACTTCTACAACTCGACCTCGATCCTGCAGCGCCGCGTGGTGTTCCGCGCGGACCGCGAGGCCGTCAAGAAGATCGCCACCGACGCCGCCACGCTGTGCCTGGAGATCGAGAAGAAGTACCCGGACACCAACTGGCGCTACGAGTACAGCCCGGAGTCGTACACCGGCACCGAGTTGGACTACGCGCTGGACGTCTGCGACGCCGTCTCCGCGATCATCGCGCCGACGCCGGACAAGCCGCTGATCATCAACCTGCCCGCGACCGTGGAGATGGCGACCCCGAATGTCTACGCCGACTCCATCGAGTGGATGAGCCGCAATCTGGCCCGCCGCGATTCCATCGTGCTGTCGCTGCATCCGCACAATGACCGCGGCACCGCGGTGGCCGCCGCGGAACTGGGCTACCAGGCCGGTGCGGATCGCATCGAGGGCTGCCTGTTCGGCAATGGTGAGCGCACCGGCAATGTCTGCCTGGTGACCCTGGGCATGAATCTGTTCTCGCGCGGTGTGGATCCGCAGATCGACTTCTCCAATATCGACGAGATCCGCCGCACGGTCGAGTACTGCAACCAGCTGCCCGTCGCCGAGCGTCATCCGTACGGCGGCGATCTGGTCTACACCGCTTTCTCGGGTTCGCATCAGGACGCCATCAACAAGGGCCTGGACGCCATGAAGGCCGCGGCCGACGCCGCGGATTCCGATGTGGCCGATATGACCTGGGCGGTCCCGTACCTGCCCATCGATCCGAAGGATGTCGGCCGCACCTACGAGGCGGTCATCCGGGTGAATTCGCAGTCCGGTAAGGGCGGCGTCGCCTACATCATGAAGACCGATCACGGGCTGGTGCTGCCGCGCCGGCTGCAGATCGAGTTCTCGCAGGCGGTGCAGAAGATCACCGACGGTGAGGGCGGCGAGGTCACTCCGAAGGAGATGTGGGATGTCTTCTCCGAGGAGTACCTGACCCCGATCGTGCCGCTGGAGCGCATCCGGCAGAAGGTCACCGCCTCCGAACTGGACGGCGGCGTCGACCATATCGAGGCCGTGGTCAAGGTGGACGGCGTCGAACAGGCTGTCTCCGGCGAGGGCAATGGTCCGCTCGCCTCCTTCGTGGACGCGCTGGCCACCATCGGCTACGACGTGCGGGTGCTGGACTACAGCGAGCACGCCATGTCCTCCGGTGACGACGCGCAGGCCGCCGCCTACGTGGAGTGCGCCATCGGCGACAAGGTGACCTGGGGCGTGGGCATCGCCACCTCGATCACCACGGCCTCGCTGCGGGCGGTTGTCTCCGCGGTCAACCGAGCGGCGCGCGCCAACTGACAGATCCCTCGATGAGCCCGCTCCGGTTGTCCGGGGCGGGTTCTCGTCTTCGGGGGTGGTGAACATCCGGTAGCGGTGCAGTTGCCGCAAGGTGCGGGGGTTTACCAGGCCAGGGTAGGAGAGCGTCGGGAATGCTAGCGTTGGGGCTGCATTAGCGCCGAGCTCTCTGTTCGAGCTGTCGAGCAGATGGGGGACACGTGACTACGAACGATCAGAATTCGACCTCGCAGGCCGCGGCCGGGCTGCCGGTGGACGCCGACGACATCAAGGACGAGCGACCCTCGTCCGGCGAGGGCGCACCGGAGTCGGACCAGGCCGCCGAGGCCAATGGCGAGGGTGAGCAGGGGGCCGGGTTCTTCCCGCCGGTACCGGACTCGATCGAGCAGACCACCGTCTTCCAGCCCGAAGGCGCGGGGCCGTACGGTCAGGGGCCGGATCCCTTCGCACCGGGTGGTTTCCCGCCCGCGGGCCCGTATGGTGCTCCGCCCCAGGGCGGTCCGAACGGACCGTTCGACGGGCAGGGCCCGTTCCCGGGTGCGCCGTTCCAGAACGGTCAGCAGGGTTTTCCGCCGCCCGGCAACTATCCCGCGCCGGACTCCGGCCAGTTCGCGCCGCCGCCGAATCCCGGTGCGCCGGGCGCGTTTCCGGGCCAGGACGGCCCCTACGGCGAGGTGCGCGACGAGACCCCGTACGGCGAGATCCGGCAGGAAATCGGCAGCGACGGCATGGTTCGCCGAGTGTTTCCCGATCAGCCCGGCCAGCCCGGTCCGCAGGAGCCGGGTGGTGCGCCCGGTCAGTTCGGGCAGCCCGGTCAGTTCGCCCCCGCCAATGATCAGCCCGGCGGGCCGATCTACAGCTGGTCTCCGCCGCCAGCCCAGCCTCCGCAGCAGCCGATGCAGCAGCCAGGCTTCGCGCCGCAGGGCTGGAACGGCCAGCCGCCGCAGGGTTTTCCACAGCAGCAGGGCGGTTTCCAGCAGCAGCCCCCGCCCGGACATTCGGTCAATGATCTGAACCTGTTGCGCCGGGCCCGCCGCGCGCCCCGCAGCGGTTGGCGGCGCGCCGTGCACAAGGCGTCCGGCGGTGTGATCAACCCGGGTGAGTCGCCCGCGGATCTGATGCACGCGCAGCTGGTGGATCGGGTGAATCAGCCGGTGCGCGGTGACTACCGAATCGCCATCCTCTCGCTCAAGGGCGGTGTCGGAAAGACCACCACCACTGTCGGTTTGGGCTCCACCTTCGCCTCCGAGCGCGGTGACCGGGTCATTGCCATCGACGCCAATCCCGACCTGGGCACCCTCGCCCATCGGGTGCCGCGGCAGACCCGCTCCACGGTGCGAAACCTGTTGGAGGACAGCCACATCACCCGCTACTCCGATGTGCGCGCGCATACCTCCCAGGCGCCGAGCCGCCTGGAAGTGCTTGCGAGCGAACAGGATCCGGCGGTGTCGGAGGCGTTCAGCGAGGCCGATTACCGTAAGGCGATCGGAATCCTGCAGCAGTTCTACAACATCATCCTCACCGACTGCGGTACCGGTCTGATGCACTCGGCCATGTCCGGTGTGCTGGATATGGCGAGCTCACTGGTGCTGGTCACCTCACCCGCCATCGACGGTGCGCGCAGTGCCTCGGCCACGCTGGACTGGCTCGATCATCACGGCTATCACAAGCTGGTGGAGCGAACCGTGGTGGTGGTCAACGCTTCTCGCAAGGGTTCCTCCACCGTGGACCTGGATCAGCTGCGCAAGCTCTTCCTGGACCGCACCCGCGCGGTGCAGGTGGTGCCGTTCGACGATCATCTGGCCGAGGGCGCGGAGATCGACCTCGAACTGGTCTCCAAGCCGACCCGGCGCGCTCTGCTGGAGTTGGCCGCCATGGTCGCCGACGATTTCGGCTATCACGCGGCCCAGCAGGGCTTCCAACCGCGCCAGCATTAGCCGAAAACGCCTGATGGCCAACGAATGCCCCGCGGAGACCACCGCAGGGCATTCGCGTTCAACGCCTCAGTCGCGCACGAGCGGAGCCAGCGCCCGCCCGGCCAACTCCACGGTGCCCGGCTCATGCCCATTGGTGACGAGATTGACGATGAGTCCGTCGATACCGTGATCGAGGACGCGGGACCGCAACTGCTCGGCCACCTCATCGGGTGTGCCCACGAACTGCCGGTCCGCCGGAGTCTGCCGCAGCGCCTCCACCGGCAGCGCCGAAAGATCCGTAATCCCTTGCCGTGCAAGTAGATCCGCCTGCACCTTGCGTGCTCGGTCGCCATCCTCGTCGACAATGACGAAGGCCAGGAAGCTGGTCTCCAGTGTCGCGCGATCGCGGCCCGCCTCGTCCAGGCGCGCATGCAGCGCGTCCAGCTTGCGCGGCAGTTCGGAGGCGTTGCAGATGATATTGAGATGGTCGGCGAACCGCGCGGCCAGCGCGAACGTCTTCTTCTCACCGCCGCCGCCGAGCATGATCGGCAGATCATCGCGCACGCGCGGCTCGTTCATGGCGTCCTTCGTGTGGTACCAGCGTCCATCGAAGGTGGAGTGCTGTCCGCGCAGCATCGGCGTGATGATCTGAAGGGCCTCCTCGAGGCGCTCGAAACGCTCTGTGAAGGTACCGAATTCGAAGCCATACGCCTGGTGTTCGAGCTCGAACCAGCCCGCTCCGATACCGAGGACGGCGCGCCCGGCGCTCACCACATCCAGGGTGGTGACGGTCTTGGCGGTGAGCGCCGGATTGCGGTAGGTGTTACCGGTTACCAAGGCGGACAACTGAATTCGTGAGGTCGCCGCGGCCAACCCGGAGAGCGCGGTATACGCCTCCAGCATGGGCTGGTCCGGGGTGCCGAGCAGCGGCAGCTGGTAGAAGTGGTCCATGACGAAGGCGGCGTCGAAGCCCGCCGCCTCGGCCTCGCGCACCTGCGCGGTGACGGCCGCGAACAGCTCGCGCGGCGGTACCCCGTAGCTGAAGTTGGGCATCTGATATCCGAGACGAATGCTCATGCGCTCACGCTATGACCTGGAGTGCGCTCCAAGTCAAGAGAGCTTTGCTAGCGCGTGGCGCGGCGTGCGGCTCGTTCGAACGCGGCCAGGACGGTGGCTACGGCGGGGCGCTTCTCGGCATGCGGGCGCGTGGCCAGGTCGTAGAGCCGCGCGGCGCGCACCCCCGCCAGTCGCAGCATCACCACCTCGGCGTGCCGGACCGCGTACCGGGGCATCAGCGCGATGCCGTAGCCGGAGGCGACCAGCGCCTCGATCACGGTGAAGTCGTTGAGCCGCTGGGCGATTCGCGGCTGCACTCCGGTAACGGTGGCGATCGAGCGCAGTACGTCATCCACCGGGAATCCGCCGCGCACGCTCAGCCAGGTCTCATCGGACAGTTCGGCGGGTACCACCGCGCCGTGCTCGGCCAGCCGATGCTCGGGTCCCACCACCACGTCGATGGGCTCCCGCATGAGGACCCGCGAGGCCACCCGCGCCCCGCCGATGGAGGCGGACCGCTCATCCCGATGCGTCAGCACCACGTCGTAATCGGCGAGCAGCCGTGGCACCTCCACCGGTGGCACATCCTCGTCGGCCGCGATCATCTCCACCCCGGTCCCGGCCAACTCGGCGAGGACGTGGGGCAGTAGCAGTGCCGCCCCGGAAGGGAACAACGCCACCCGTACCTGTCCGCGCGGTGATCCCCGGTACGAGGCCATCTCGGCGGCCGCCTTCTCCATGGCCGCCAGCACCTCATCGGCCCGCACCACCAGTGCTCGCCCCGCATCGGTCAACCGCACCCGGCGCCCGTCCGGTTCCAGCAGTGCCACCCCGGCTTCGCGGGCGAGCACCTTCAGTTGCTGGGATACCGCGGAGGGTGTCATCGACAGCGCTTCGGCCACGGCGGCGACGGTCCCTCGATCCGCGAGTTCGCGCAGCACGCGCAATCGCTCGACCGACATGAGTGGGCCACCGTCCCGCTCTGTCCTCGAATCCTGGCTCGGTGGAAGATGCCGGGGACCCATCGGGCTCGGTGCGATGCGTCGGGGTCGCGGGACGGTGCGGGGTGGGGTGGTGTCCGGGTCTTCCGGGTGGGGCATAGGTAAGTTCTACTACATCGTTGGTGCAGATTTATTCGATTGTTCTTATCTATCGACACCCGCATATTTGCCTCATGACCAATCGTGATCGGCTGCTCGGCCTGGCTGTTGTGGTGCTGTGGGGGCTGAACTTCCTCGCCATTCGGGTCGGGCTCGACCACTTCCAACCCTTCTTCTTCGCCGCACTGCGCTTCGCGGTGATCGCGGTGCCGGTGCTGATCTTCGTGCCGCGACCGCGGGTGCCGTGGCGGTGGCTGCTGCTGTACGGCGTCGGCTTCGGGATTCTGCAGTTCGCCTTCCTGTTCAGTGCCATGCGAGCCGGGATGCCGACCGGGCTCTCCTCGCTGGTGCTGCAGTCCTCCGCGCCGTTCACGGTGCTGTTGGGTGCGGTGTTCCTGCGCGAGCGATTGCGCGGAATCCAGCTGCTCGGCATCGCCGTCGCCATGGCCGGTATGGCGGTGATCGGCTGGGATCGCTCACATCAGGCGGCACTGCTGCCCCTGATCCTGACGCTGCTGGCCGGACTGGGCTGGGCCTTCGGCAATCTCGGATCCCGCATGGCCGCGGCGCCCGCCGAAGGGGTCAACCCCCTGCACCTGACCCTGTGGATGACGGTGGTTCCGCCGCTGCCCATGTTCGCGCTCTCCGCGCTCACCGAGGGCCCGGCCACCGGTCTGCGGGATCTGGCCGACTCGTTCTCGGCGAGCGGCTGGCCCGCCTATGCCGCGCTCGCCTACATCGTGCTGCTGGGCACCATCGCCGGTTCGGGTCTGTGGACATATCTGATGAGTCGCTATCCGGCGGGCACGGTCGCACCGCTGTCGCTCATGGTGCCGGTGGTCGGTATCGCGGCCTCCTGGGCGTTCCTGCATGAGCGGCCGTCGGCCATCTCCCTGCTCGGTGCGGCCATTGTGATCGCCGGTGCGTTCACCGCCACGTCGGCGCGGGCTGCGAAGTCTGCGAATGCCGCGCCGGAGCCGGTGGCGGGCCCGTCACCTCGTCTGACTCCGGCGAAATCGGCTCCGCGCCTCGCCGAGGTATAGCGAACGGTCGGCATACACACATCAAAGATCGACGCGAGGTCCGGAAAATGGCACCCTACGGACCCACGGCTGGTTCCCGCTGCCTAGGATTCCCCCAGGCGTGGGAGGTAGGGAATGACGGGACAGCGTTTGTCCGTCACGCGGCGAACGGTGCTGCGTGGAGCGGTCGCGGCGGGTGCTCTGGCGGGCACGGCCGCGACCCTGCGACCCACGCCCGCATCGGCCGATCCGGGCCGCAGCGTGGTGGTGCTCGGCGGCGGTGTCGCCGGACTCACCGCCGCGCACGAACTGGCCGAGCGCGGCTTCGATGTGACCGTTTACGAGCGCCGGGCACTGGGCGGCAAAGCCCGCAGTATTCCGGTACCGGGCACCGGTCGCGACGGCCGCCCGGAATTGATGGGCGAGCACGGTTTCCGCTTCTTCCCCGGTTTCTACCGCCACATTCCCGATACCATGCGTCGAATCCCGTTCGCGGGCAATGCCAATGGGGTCTGGGACAATCTGGTCGCCGCACCCGAGGCCCGCTTCTCCCGGCGCAATGCCGATGATGTGATCCTGCCGCTGGGGCGCGCGGGCCGTATCTGGGCCACCCCCGACGACTTTCGTGAAACGGTCGGTTCGGCGATTGCCACCAGCACCAAGATGTCTCAATTGGACGCGCTTTACTTCGCCAATCGCCTGCTGGTCTTCAACACCAGCTGCGATGCCCGCCGTTACGGCCAGTGGGACAAGGTGTCCTGGCGTGACTATGTCGGCGCGGGCCGTCGCTCCACCGAATTCCGGATGCTGCTCTCGCGCACGCTGACCACGCTGTTGGTGGCGGCCAAGGATGATCTGGCCAGCACCCTGACCATCGGCAATATGGGGGAGCAGTTCCTCGGCAATCCGCTCGAGGTCGCGAATGACGGTGCGCTGGACCGGCTTTTGAACGGCGCGACCAATGAGGCGTGGATCGATCCGTGGGTCGCGCGACTGCGTGACCTGGGCGTGAAATTCGCGACCGGCGCGGTGCGCGGACTCGATATCGCCGACGGCCGTATCACCGCCGCGCGCATTGTGGACGGCTCCGGCGCGGCCCGGCAGGTCGAGGCCGACTACTTCGTCTCCGCCGTGCCCACCGAGGTGGCGCGCACCCTGTGGTCACCCGAAATCCTCGACCGCCGACCGGATTTGGCGGGAATGAGCCAGCTCATGGTGGACTGGATGACGGGTATCCAGTTCTTCCTGAAGCGCGAGACGAATATCGCGCGCGGTCATGTCGCCTACGTGGATTCGCCGTGGTCGCTGACCTCCATCGCACAGAACCAGTTCTGGGCACGCACCCCGATCACCGGCTTCGGTGACGGGACCGTGCAGGACTGCCTGTCGGTGGATATCTCCGACTGGAACACCCCCGGCACGCTCTACGGCAAACCCGCCAAGGAATGCACGCACGATGAGATCGCCCGCGAGGTCTGGGCGCAACTCAAAGCGCACCTGAACGATCAGCGCGAACTGCTCACCGACGCGGATCTGCACTCCTGGTTCCTGGACACCGGCATCACCTGGGACGCCGGGAGCAAGCGCAATGCCAATGCCGATCCGCTGCTGATCAATACCGCGGGCTCCTGGGCGCTGCGGCCGGAATCCCATCAAGCCGAGATCGAAAACCTGTTCCTGGCAGGTGATTACGTGCGCACCAATGTGGATCTGGCCACCATGGAGGGCGCCTCCGAGGCCGCGCGCACGGCGGTGAACGCACTGTTGGAGGTCTCCGGTTCGAATGCGCCGCGCTGTCAGCTCTTCAAGCTCTACCGCGCCACCGAACTGGAACCGTTCCGGCAGTTGGACATCGCGCGCTTCAAGGCCGGTCAGCCCAATCTGTTCGACGCCCCGCGATAGGGAGATACCGCACAATTCACTGGCGGAGCCGCATGGTTCGCGCGTTGAATCGAATCATGAGCGAGATCGTGGATCAGGCCGAACTGCGTGCCCTGCTGGGTGATCCGACACCCCGGGCCGTCGCCAAGGAGCGCGTCGCACTCCATGCTCGCGACAAGGAGTGGATCTCGCTCTCTCCCTTCGTGGTCCTGGCCACCAGTGACGCCGACGGTAATTGCGATGCCTCGCCCAAGGGTGATCCGGCCGGTTTCGTACATGTACTGGACGACCACACCATCGCCATCCCCGAGCGTCCGGGTAATCGCCGGGCGGACGGCTATCTCAATATTCTGAGCAATCCGCATGTGGGCGTGATCTTCCTGATTCCCGGCCGCGGTGAAACCCTGCGTATCAACGGTAAAGCCCGGCTGGTGCGGGAGGCGCCGTACTTCGACGACATGGTGGTGAAGGGGCATCGCCCGATCTTGGCCGTCGAGGTTCGGGTCGAGCAGATCTTCCTGCACTGCGCCAAGGCCTTCCTGCGCAGCGGCCTGTGGAAGCCCGACCAGTGGCCGGTCGATACGCTGCCGAATCAGGCTCGGCTGGTGAAGGAATTGCAGCCGGACAGCACCGAAACCCTCGAACAATTGGAGAAGCACTACTCGCACACCTACGAGGAGCTGCTCTACAAGTCCTGACTGTCGATGCCGCCTGCGCATCAACGCGCTCGCACCAATAAACTCGCGGCGTGGCAGACATCTCGGTACGCGGACAGTTGGCGCTGCGGGCGGCGACGGCGGCGTCATGGGCGTCGCGGCGCGCGGGGCGCGGCAATGGTTCGATGATCGGCGGCCTGATCGCGCTGAAGATCGATCCGACGATCATGACTCAGCTGGGGCGGGGCCGGCGCACGGTGCTGGTCACCGGCACCAATGGCAAATCGACCACCACCCGGATGACCACGGCCGCGCTGCAGACCATCGGCGCGGTCGCCACCCAGGCTGACGGCGCGAATATGGATGCCGGAATCGTGGCCGCGCTCACCGCGAATCGCACCGCGCGCCTGGCCGCCATCGAGGTGGACGAACTGCATCTGCCGCATGTGGCGGACGCGCTCGATCCCGCCGTGGTGGTGCTGCTCAACCTCTCCCGCGATCAGCTGGACCGGGTCGGCGAGATCAATATGATCGAGCGCCGCCTGCGCGCCGGTATGGCCCGGCATCCGAATGCGGTGCTGATCGCCAACTGTGACGATGTGCTGGTCACCTCCATCGCCTACGACCATCCGAATGTGGTGTGGGTGTCCGCCGGCAGCGGCTGGTCGGTGGATGCCACCAGCTGCCCGCGCAGCGGTGAGCCCATCCTGTGGGAGGGCGAGCACTGGTACAGCACCGGAACCGATTTCAAGCGCCCGGAACCGCAGTGGCGGGTCGACGAGCATGCCATCCACGGCCCCGACGGCCTGGAATTGCCGCTCTCCCTTGCCCTTCCGGGTCGCGCCAATCGCGGTAACGCCGCGCAGGCGGTGGCCGCCGCCGTCGCCATGGGCGCCGATGCGGCCGCCGCGGCCGAGGCCACCGGCACCGTGAACGAGATCGCGGGCCGCTACCGCACCGTCGAGGTGAACGGCCACAACGCCCGCCTGCTGCTGGCCAAGAATCCGGCGGGCTGGCAGGAGGCGCTGTCCATGATCGATTCCGCCGCAACGGGTTTGGTCATCGCCGTGAACGGTCAGGTGCCGGACGGCGAGGACCTGTCCTGGCTGTGGGATGTGCGTTTCGAACACTTCGAGGGCACCCAGGTGGTCGCCGCCGGTGAGCGCGCCACCGATCTCGCGGTGCGCCTGACCTACGCCGGTGTCGAGCACATCACGGTCGCGGATCCCTTGCGCGCCATAGCATCCTGCCCGCCCGGCCGGGTCGAGGTGCTCGCCAACTACACGGCGTTCCGTGATCTGAACCGAGACCTCGAAGAGAAGGCGCGGGCATGACCGACTCGACCGTACGCATCGGCCTCATCCTCCCCGATGTGATGGGCACCTACGGTGACGGCGGCAATGCCGTGGTCGTCCGCCAGCGCCTGCGCATGCGCGGCCACGCCGCCGAGATCGTGGAGATCAACCTGTCGGACCCGGTGCCGGATTCGCTGGACATCTATCTACTCGGCGGTGCGGAGGATTCGGCGCAGCGGCTGGCCACCCGGCACCTGCAGCGCTATCCCGGTCTGCAGCAGGCCGCCGGGCGCGGCACGCCGGTCCTGGCCATCTGCGCCGCCATCCAGGTGCTCGGGCACTGGTACGAAACCTCCTCCGGTGAACGGGTCGACGGTGTCGGCCTGTTCGACGTCACCACCTCACCGCAGGACAAGCGAGCCATCGGCGAGGTGGCCACCCAGCCGCTGCTGCCCGGACTCACCCAGGCGCTCACCGGTTTCGAAAACCACCGTGGCGGAACGAAACTCGGTGGCGACGCCACCGGCCTGGCCCGCGTGACCAAAGGCGTCGGCAATGGTGTCGGCGACGGTCTCGAGGGTGTGGTTCAGGGTTCGGTTCTGGGCACCTATATGCACGGCCCCGCGCTGGCCCGTAATCCCGAACTCGCCGACTATCTCATCAAGAAGATCCTCGGCGTGGATTCGCTGTCCCCCCTTGATCTTCCGGAGGTCGACCAGCTCCGCCGCGAGCGTCTGCGCGCCTGACGGCCTCTGCTCGTCGCGGCTTTTACCACGCCTCGGCCGCGACACATAGCCGACACGCATGACCAATCTTGTGGCGCACGAAGAATGTGTTGTTGCGGGACCGACCGACCGGTAATCTCGCGCGCGGCCTACTTGATGAGGGAGGTGGCCGGTTGCGCAGGCGCGCCATTTTCAAGGCCGCGGGGGCCGCGGCTCTGCTCGCGGGCATGGGGTCGGGTGTCGCCGCGCGCGGCACCGGGGCCGCATCGGCGAATCCGGTGTGGAACACGCTGTTCCAGGCCTGGGTGCCGGAGATCTTCGCGCCGCTGCCGGATCCGCCGGAGCACACCGAGGCGATCGTCATCGGATCCGGCTTCGGCGCGGCCGTGACCGCGCTGCGACTGGCCCAGGCGGGCATTGCCAATACCGTGCTGGAGCGCGGATCGCGCTGGCCCAATGATCCCAATCGGGAGATCTTCACCGGCGATGACCTGCCCGACGGCCGCGGTTTCTGGCATCGCTCCAGCTTCACCGGCGTCACCAAGGTGCCGATGACCTTCGCCGACTTCGGCGGGGTCCTGGACGTCACCGAATTCGGCGGTATCGATGTGTGGCGCGGCGCCGCGGTCGGCGGTGGGTCGATCGTCTTCACCGGGGCCATGATCGCGCCGCCGCGCGATATCTTCGATTCGCTCTTCGGCGGTATCGCCGACTACGACGAACTCGATCGCGTCTACTACCCGCGGGTGCGGGAGATGCTGCGGCTGAGCCCCATGCCCGCCGATATCTACAACTCCGCGCCGTTCAACCATTCGCGGGTGTGGGATCGACAGGTGCGCGCGGCGGGTTATGAACCGCTGCCCAATGATTCGATCTTCAACTGGGATGTGCTGCGCGCCGAACTCGCGGGGACCTCGCGCGCCTCGGCGACGGCCGCGCGCAGTAATCTCGGCAACTCCAACGGTGCGAAGTTCGATCTGAATCAGAACTATCTGCGCTACGCCGAGGGCACCGGCCGCACCGGAATCTTCCCCGGGCATCGGGTGGACTCCATCGGCCAGGACGGCAGCGGCAAATTCGTGGTGTCGGTGACCAAACTGGCCCCGACCGGCGAGGTGCTGGCCACCCGCACCCTCACCTGTGATCGTCTGTTCCTCGGTGCGGGCTCGGTCGGCACCTCCGAACTGCTGGTGCGCGCCCAGGCCACCGGCACCCTGCCCAATCTCAATGAGCATATCGGCGACGGCTGGGGCACCAATGGTGATGTGGTGCTGGCCCGCAGCGTCACCGAACCGGCGCTGACCGGTGGCGGGGTGCCCAGCGCCAGTCGCATCCATGATTCGTCCGGAATGCCGCTGACCCTCGAAAATTGGTTCGTCCCGGGCATTCCCGTGGATACGCTGGCCATCGCCTCGCTCGGTATCGTGCTCGATCCGACCCGCGCGCGCTTGCGCTACGACCGTGCCCGCAATACCGTCGGCCTGAATTGGCCGCGTGCCGCCCAGGATCAGGTGATCGCGGCCTGCCGTACGGTCGATCGTCGTATCGCGGGCAGTTCGAACTCCTCGGTCGACTACTCGCCGATCGGTTATGACGCCAATGCCGCCTTCACCGCGCATCCGCTCGGTGGCGCGGTCTACGGCCGGGCAACCGATTCCAATGGTCGCGTGCACGGTCATCCCGGTCTGTATGTGATGGATGGCGCGGGTATTCCGGGCAGTACCGCCACGGTGAATCCTTCGCTCACCATTACCGCGCTCGCCGAACGGAATATCGAGGCGATTATTCGCGCGGGCCGATAGCTGGATCGCCCGGACTCGGAATCAGGGCTTATTCAGCATCGGCAATTACGCTGGCGCGAGACCGTTCGATGAGGAAGGGGTCGGCGTGAGCGACAGCGCACCGAAGGCGGGGGAGCCCCCGCGGCGGCCACCCGCCCTGTGGACCGATCTGTTCATGCTGGCGCTGGCCGTGGTGTCGGTGGCGCTGGTGGTCTGGGTGACGTTCTTCCACGTCTCGGACCACACCTTCCAGGTGATCCGCGTTCTCGACTTCAGCATCTGCGCGATCTTCCTGATCGAATTCCTGTGGCGCTGGCGGCGATCGGACTGGAGTTGGACGTTCCCGTTCATCTACTGGTACGAGGTACTGGGCATGATCCCGGTGACCAGCCCGTTCTTCCGCGGTTTCCGGCTGCTGCGCATTGTGGTGATCGCGGTCCGGGTGGGCCGGGTGGCCGATCGCGCGCTCGGCGAACGGGTGACGGCGGCGATCGTGAATCGTTCGGTCGGAGCCATTGTCGAGGCGGTCAAGCGCCCGGTCACCATGGCCGTACTGGACGAGGTCGGCGAGGTGTTGCGCACCGGTCACTACACCCGCAATATCGCCAACGCGCTGGAGGAGAACCGGGGTGAGCTCGATCAGATGATGCTCGAGCTCATTCGCCAGGATCCGGCGCTGGGCCGGGTGCGCTATCTCCCGTTCCACGAGGACATCATCCGCGGTATCGCCGATGCCAGCTTCCGCCTGGTCTTCCAGGTGCTGGCCGATCCGCGCACCGATGAGCTGGTGGCGGACGTATTGCGGGAGAACATCGATCAGATGCGCGATTCGGTGCGGGCCGGGGTGCGGGTCCCGGAGTCGGTGAATCACCGGGACCCGCGATGACCTCAGACAGGTGCGGTCCCGCCGTGCCGGATCTGATCGCGTTTCTGCGCGTACCGCAGCGTTTCCCAGCCGATCATGGCCGTCAGTACCGCGCACAGCAGGCCCAGCGCGGCCAGTGCGGGCAGTGCCGTTGCGAGCGGAATCAGCGCCAGCAGCGCCACGGAGGCCACCACACGCGGAATCAGCCATTTGTGTGTCGCGTAGTACCGGAAACCCACCAGCGCCAGCAGATAGGCCACCACGCCCCCGTAAAGGGCATACAGCGGAATGCCGTAGAGCTTGTCCTGCAGTGAATGTCCTTGTGCCCCGCCCACGTAGCTGAGCACCTTCTTCAAACCCAGTGACAGGGCCACGATTCCGGCGATCATCGGGAAGTGCCAGTAGGTGTAGCAGCCGCGCGCGATCTGAATGCGCCGCTCGCCCTTGGCGTGCTCGAGCTCGTGTTCGACCATCAGCGCCGCCACATCGAAGTACGCCCACCAGAGCAGACCCGAAATGGCAAGTCCGAGTATCGATCCCAATGCGATCGGCCAGGAAATCGGCAGTCCGGCGACGCCGACGCCGATCGAGACGATGGATTCGCCGAGCGCGATGATGATGATCAGCCCATACCGTTCGGCAAAGTGCTTGGCGGAGTTGAGCACCCAGTCGTTACCGGAGAAGCCGGTCCACAGCATCTCCGCGGCCAGCGCCGCGAACCACAGTGCGACCTGCGCACCGCCGGAGCTGAGCGCGCCGAAGATGAGCAGCGCGCCGCCGATGGTGAGCGAGCCGGACGCCCATCGCACGACCTGCCCGCGCAGTTTCGCATCCCCGGCGCTGGCCAGCCAGAACACCCACAGGTGTACGGCCCGCGCGACCAGATAGGCGATGACGAAGACCAGGGGCCCGTACCAGCCGCCGGGCAGATCGTGGAAGGCCTCGGGAATGGTGAGCGCGATGAGGAAGACCGCGCCCATGGCGATGAACATGGCTATGCGGGTGATGCCCTCATCGGCCTTGACCACATTGCCGAGCCAGGAGTAGCCGATCCAGTTCCACCACAGCAGCATGAGAATGACCAACGCGCGCAACAGGTTCACGGCGGTGGTCTCGTGGGCGGCCAGATCGGTGACCATGGTGAACGCGAAGACGATCACCAGGTCGAAGAATAGTTCCAGCTGAGTGACGGAGGCGTCCTCGCCCACCGTGATTATTCGGGTTCGCTGCGCACCGGGCATGCAGGACATAGTGCCGGGTTCGCACCCCGAACGGCAGTGTCAGCGACGCGTGTTCACCCTCGGCGTCACGCGGTGCCGAAGCCCGGTTCCAATCCGCGGCCATAGTTCAGCGGCTGTGAATAGCTGGTGGGCTCGTACGCGGCGGGTTCGGCGTACGGGGCCTCCTCGACCTCGGCGAAGCCGTCGCCACCGAGTCCTTCGACACCGGTGACCGATTCGACGAAGGCGATGAAGTTCTCGATGGTGGCCTCGCCCTCACGGCGCGCGGTGCGCTTGAGCAGCATGCCGGGCGCGGGAATCGGCAGGTAGAGCTCGGTGTGGTACCAGATCTCGGTACCGCCGTCCTCGGTTTCGGCGAGGTCGAACCAGCCCTGGCCGCCGGCCCCGGCACTGGATTCGGCGACCTTCCAGGCGACCCGGTTCTCGCTGCAGGTGTATTCGACGACCTGCCGGTCGGGGCGACCCATGAGGGTCGCGGAGACGTAGGCCCGTTTGGGGCGGCCCATCTTGTCTCGGGTGGCGACCCGGACGTCCTGATGCGAGGGGGACCAGTCAGGCAGTTGCTCGACCATGAGCAACGCCTCCATCACCTGATCTGGATCGATGTCGATGATGAAGCGGTGATCAGTTTTCGTGCGCATTACCTACCCTCCAGCTTGGGCACCGATTGTGACCAGCGTCGCTCTCCGAGTCAACTGCCTCGCAGACCGCCCGGTCCTTTCTGTGTCGCCGGAATTGTGAATGTCACTGGCGTGCAATGGAATCGGAACGTACCCGCCGGTAAGTTCCGTTTACCGGTTTAGTGACCCACGACACAGAAATTCCCCGCCCTGGGAACTGATCACCCGGCGCGCTCGCGCAGCAGTCCGGTCACGCGCACCGAGGTCTCGTGCAGTCGCTGGAATACATCGAGCAACACCGTCATCTGCTCGTCGGTGTAGTCGTCCATGACCTTGCCGAACTCGCGCGCCAAAACCTCGTAGTGCGGCGCGATTTCGTCGATGCGCTCCGGGATGGCGGTGACGATCACCCGCCTTCGGTCCTGCTCGTCGTGCTCGCGGCGCACATATCCGGCCTTCAGGAGCCGGTCGATCATGCGGGTGATCGCCCCCGTGGTGAGGCCGGTGCGCTGTGCGAGTTCACCGGCGGTGGCGGGTCCGTCCAGGCGCAGCAGATTGAGGCAGCGCAGATCCGTCACGTGCAGGCCGAGTCGATCGGCGATGGCCCCGTGCACCATGACGGCGTCGGTGGCGGTGCGCTGGGCGGCGAGGGTGAGCGCGGCGGCCAGTTCCCGGTGCTTTTTCGTCATCGCTTGACAGCATAGTCTGATCCGAGCAATATCTTACTCAATCAACTATTGATTGATTCAGGGGATATTCATGACTACCGGTCAGCTCACCGACGAAACCGCCATCCGAGACCTGTTCGACCGCTCCAACCAGGCATGGGAGGCCGGTGACGCGCACGCCTACGCGGCGGTGTTCACCGCGGATGCCGACTATGTGACCTGGTTCGGCCAGCATGTGAAGGGCCGCGAGGCCATCGAGGCGTCGCACGTTCCGGTATTCGCCAAGTACCTGAAGGGAACTCACCTCGACGGTGAGATCACCCGGTTGCGTTTTCTCACTCCCGATGTGGCGGTGGTGCACGGCCGCGGCGCGGTGGTGAAGGGTAAGCGCCGCCGCGGCCGCTTCAATACAAAAGTCAATATCTATGTGGCCGTGCGGCGTGAAGGGGAGTGGTCCTTCGCCGCTTTCCACAACACCAAGTACAGCTGGCTGTTCAATACCCTCGCAGGGTCGCCGGAGGCTGCCCGGTAGTCTTGGGGGCCGGTAGCAGCAGTTTGTCGATCTTGGAGGATTCCCGCAGTGGCTCTCGTCGTCCAGAAGTACGGAGGATCCTCGGTCGCCACCGCCGAGCGCATCCGCAGGGTCGCCGAGCGAATCGTCGAGACGAAGAAGCAGGGCCACGATGTGGTGGTCGTCTGCTCCGCGATGGGTGACACCACCGACGAACTACTCGATCTGGCCCAGCAGGTGGCCCCCGCGCCGCCCGCCCGCGAAATGGACATGCTGCTCACCTCGGGTGAGCGCATTTCGAATGCGCTGGTGGCCATGGCCATTCACTCGCTCGGCGCGGAGGCTCGGTCCTTCACCGGTTCCCAGGCCGGTGTCATCACCACCGGTACGCACGGCAACGCCAAGATCATCGATGTGGCTCCCGGGCGGGTGCAGAACGCGCTCGCCGAGGGCACCATCGTGCTGGTCGCGGGCTTCCAGGGCGTGAGCCAGGACAGCAAGGATGTGACCACGCTGGGCCGCGGCGGCTCCGATACCACCGCCGTCGCGCTGGCCGCCGCCCTCAATGCCGATGTGTGCGAGATCTACACCGATGTGGACGGCGTCTTCTCCGCCGACCCGCGCATCGTCGCCGATGCCCAGAAGCTGGACACCGTCTCCTACGAGGAGATGTTGGAGATGGCCGCCTGTGGCTCGAAAGTTCTGATGCTGCGCTGCGTCGAGTACGCGCGCCGCTACAACGTGCCGGTTCATGTGCGTTCGTCGTACACCGACAAGACCGGCACCCTGATTTCCGGATCGATGGAGGACATCCCGTTGGAGCAGGCAATTCTCACGGGCGTCGCGCACGACCGCAGCGAGGCCAAGGTGACCGTGGTGGGCATTCCGGATAAGCCGGGCTACGCCGCCAAGGTGTTCCGGGCCGTCGCCGATGCCGAGATCAATATCGACATGGTGCTGCAGAACATCTCGAAGGTGGAGACGGGTAAGACCGACATCACCTTCACCCTGCCCAAGCTGGACGGTCCGCGCGCGGTCGAACTGCTCACCAAGGCGCAGGGCGAGATCGGCTTCTCGCAGGTGGTCTACGACGATTTCGTCGGCAAGGTCTCCCTCGTCGGCGCGGGTATGAAGTCGCATCCGGGCGTCACCGCCACCTTCTGCGAATCGCTCGCCGAGGCGGGTATCAATATCGATCTCATCTCCACCTCCGAGATCCGAATCTCGGTGCTGGTCAAGGACACTGATCTCGACGAGGCCGTCAAGGTGCTGCACCAGGCGTTCGACCTGGGCGGCGACGAAGTGGCGGTCGTACACGGCGGAACGGGGCGCTGAGTCATGGGCGTACGCGTAGGAGTTGTCGGCGCGACCGGTCAGGTCGGCGCTGTCATGCGAAAGCTGCTGGAGGAGCGCGACTTCCCCGCCGATGAGGTGCGGTTCTTCGCGTCCGCGCGCTCGGCCGGTAAGACGCTGCCGTTCCGCGGTAAGGACATTGTCGTCGAGGACACCGAGACCGCCGATCCGTCGGGCCTCGATATCGCGCTGTTCTCGGCCGGTGCCACCATGTCCCGCGTCCAGGCCCCGCGCTTCGCGGCGGCCGGTGTCACGGTCATCGACAATTCCTCGGCCTGGCGCAAGGATCCCGAGGTGCCGCTGGTCGTCTCCGAGGTGAATCCGGAGGCCACCCGCAATCTGGTGAAGGGCATTATCGCCAACCCGAACTGCACCACCATGGCCGCCATGCCGGTGCTGAAGGTGCTGCACGATCAGGCCGGTCTGCGGCGGCTGATCGTCTCCAGCTACCAGGCGGTTTCGGGTAGCGGCCTGGCGGGCGTCGAGGAGCTGGTCTCCCAGGTGCGCGCGGTCATCGACGATGCCGAGAAGCTGGTGCACGACGGTTCGGCCGTGGACTTCCCGGCGCCGAACAAGTACGTCGCCCCCATCGCCTTCGATGTGATCCCGCTGGCGGGTGCGCTGGTGGACGACGGCTCCGAGGAGACCGACGAGGATCAGAAGCTGCGCAACGAGTCTCGCAAGATTCTCGGCCTGCCCGAGCTGCTGGTCAGCGGTACCTGCGTGCGCGTGCCGGTCTTCACCGGCCACTCGCTCTCGATCAATGCCGAGTTCGCCGAAGCGATTTCGGTGGAGACCGCCAAGAAGCTGCTCGCCAACGCTCCCGGCGTGAAGCTGGTCGACGTCCCGACCCCGCTCGCGGCCGCCGGTATCGACGAGTCCCTCGTCGGCCGTATCCGCCAGGATCCGGGCGTGCCGGACGGTCGCGGTCTGGCACTGTTCATCTCCGGTGACAACCTGCGTAAGGGCGCCGCTCTGAATACCATTCAGATCGCGGAAGTTCTGCTCGCGGACCGCTGACTCCGAAAATCGGAACGAGCCGTTCGATCCTCTTCGGATTGAACGGCTCGTTTTTCATATTCGGTACCACTTCAGTCCGTCCAGAGTTCCGCGCACGGCAGTGGTGGAAGTCGATCTACCGCGGCACCCTCGGGGGTGGTAGCCGATGGCCCGATGGTGACTTCGATACTGTGCGGACGCAAGTGCGCCGCGAGCCGTTCGGCAATTGCCCGGCCGGCGCGGTAGTCGAGCACCATGCCGCCCGGAAAGCGCAGGCGCACATGGACTTCGCGCGTTTCTGGTGCGGCGGTCATGTGCCACCCCTTGTCGTCGGATTGGTGCGACGGGTCCGTAGTAAACGTTAAACACAGAAAAATTGCGGTGCAATAAGAAAAATACATGTTCCATACTGTGCGCCGTAAGCTCCCCCGGTCTGGAATCCTTGTCCGCAGATCCCACTGGGAAGGAGAAGGGCATGGTAGGAATCGGCGAAACAAGCGGGCGGTGACGGCCGGGAAAGCCGATCAGGCAGAAGGAGTTTGACCCGGTGGCCGAAAGTACCCTAGGGGCACGGGTAGCTGAGTTGCGGCGGCGGCGGGGACTATCGCAGAAGGAGTTGGGCGCAGCCATCAGGCGCTCGGAAAGCTGGGTGTCGCAGGTCGAACGCGATGTACTGCCGGTCGAGAGACTGTCCGTACTCCAACGACTGGCCGACGTCCTCGGAGTCGCGGTGCGAGACCTGAGACCCGAGGCGGCCGAACCGATGGCCGCCGATCGCGGTGACGGTCATCGACCCGGATCCGCCGTTTTCGAACAACTGCGACTGTTACTCACCGGACATCCCGCATTGGAGCAACTCCTCGGTGACGAGGCCGATCGCGAGTCGGCCGACAAGTTGCCGGGGCTACAGGAACGAGTCGATCTGGCATGGCAGTTGGCGCACGAGTCTCGGCTCGTGGAGGTCGGCAGCGCCCTGCTGGAGTTGATTCCGGATCTCGAACACGCGGCGCGGACCACCTCCGCGAAACGGCCGGAGGTGCTGACACTGCTGTCACGCGCCTATCAGGTGGCCGCCACCGCATTCACCCGTCAGGAGGAAGTGGACGCGGCCTGGGTAGCCGCGGATCGGGCGCTCACCGCGGCCGAGGAATCCGGTGACGCGCTCGGCGTCGTCGCCGGAACCTACCGGATGGCACAGGCTTTCCTGCGACTACAACGGCTGGAACAGGCCGAGCAGGCGGCTCGGGTCTCGGTGACGGCGCTCGCGCCGCAGATCGCCGACACCGAGCTGGTGCGTCCGGAAGTTCTGTCGCTCTATGGATCTCTGCAGCTCATGCTGGCGGTGATCGCGGCGACCGATGGCAATCGGACGGCCGCGCGCACCGGTCTGGCCGCCGCGCGCACCGTCGCGCAGCGACTCGGTGAGGGCCGCAATGATTTCGACACCGAATTCGGCCCGACCAGTGTGGCCGTGCACGCGGTCGCGGTGGCCGTCGAATTGGGTGATGCGGGTGAGGCGCTCGATACCGCGGCCTCGGTGGACGCCACGGTGCTCTCACCCGAACGACAGGCGCGTTTCCTGGTCGACGTGGCTCGCGCGCACGCGCAGCGGCGGCAGGCCGCCGATGCGCTGGGGGCCTTGCTCAATGCCGAGCGCCTGGCACCGGAGCTGGTACACCATGATCCACGCGCTCGGGAGGTGGTGCGGGATCTACTCCAGTTCGCGGGCCGCCGACCAGCCGATGATCTGCGTGAACTGGCAGGCCGCGCCGCCGTCACGCCCTAGTGCATTCCGTGGGTTCGGGGACCCACGGGATGCCGGAACGGGCACTTCAATGAATGCCCGGGGTGCGCGGATCCGGGCCGACGCACGCCAGTAACGCGCAGCCGGGCGGTGCGTCGCTGAACGGTGGCGCGAGCGGAGTATTCAAGCAGGACAGCGCATTACAACCCGGGTAGGCATCCGGGCCGAGCCCGAATACGGCGAGCGCGATATCGGCGTCGAAGTACTTGGAGGCATCGAACCGCAGCGGCGGTTGGACGAACTGCCCCGGATCGGGGACCGGGGGATCGTAGAAGGCGGCGAAGAGTTCGCGGAAGAACTCGTGCGAAACCTCCATGCCGTACTGCAGGATTCCGCTCGGGCCCTGATCGGTGTGCACGCCGAAGACACCGGTCCACACCACCAGCAGATCCAGGCTGGGGATGACGAACACATGCTGTAGACCCAGTCCGGACATGGAAAACGTGTCCGCGGGCAGGAATTCGGCGTTCTCGGCGCAGTCCGGGCCGAGCCAGAACAGATAGCCGTAGCAGTGGTTGGTCGCCGAGGCGGTGGTGGCGCGGTCGAGGTAGGCGCGCGAGACGATCTCCCGGCCCTGCCACTGCCCGCCGTTCGCCGCCAGCATGCCGAGCCGGGCCAGGTCATCGGGCGGGATCATCAGGTGCGCGTAACCGTAGGTGTGCCCGGAGCGGTCCCGGGCCCAGTAGTAGTCGCCGCGCGCGATGCCGATGGGGCCGAACAGTTCCCGCTGCGCGAACTCCTGCAGCGGCTCCCCGATGGCCAGTTCGAGCACATAGGAGAGCAGGTCGACATTGCGCTGGCTGTAGGAGAAAGTGCTCCCGGGCGGATTGTCGAATGGCACGCCGAGGGCCTGCACCCCGCTGAACGGGTCCACCGGAATGACGCCGGTGAGTCCCTCGGTGACCAATCCGATCCGCAATCCGGAGGTTTCGGTGAGCAGATTCCGCACGGTGATCGCCCGATGTTCCGGATCACCCACGCCCGGCGGAAGGTACCGATCGATGGGCGCGTCGATATCCAGTTTTCCTTGATCCCAGGCGATTCCGGCGAGCAGCGAAACAATACTCTTGGTGACACTCCAGACATTCCACGGAATATGTCTGCTTTGTGCGTTTTCTGACCCTTCGCCAATCAGGCAATTGTGTCGGAAAACCTGCACATTCAACCGATTCCGGCTCGCAGCGAAGTTCAACGCGTCCCGCAATCGCTGGCCATCCAGCCCGACCTGCTCCGGCGCGGCCCGTTCGAATTCCCGCCCGTCCGGTTGCGCACACCGAATTTCCCCCTGCGATACCGCCTCCGGCTGCGCATGCGCGATCACACTGCCGAAGATCAAGATCGCCACCGCCACCGCGCCGGCCAACCCCCCGCGCATGCGCACCATGCGTTTCAGGCTAGCGGCCGATTTCCCGCACCAGCGGATGAATCGGTAATCACCGCGTGGCGACTTGCCGAACGCCGCACACCCCCGGACAGCGGAACGCCGCCAGGAGGGGGGAGTCCTGGCGGCGTCGCTCGCAGCGGTGCTGCGAAGAGGCGTCGACGCCCAACAAGCGCCTCTCGGCGAGTGGTCGCTCGTAGCGACAAAGGGTGCGGCCCGGGGCTGTTACCGACGCCGACAGTGGGGATCAACCGCGCCTGTCGGGGATCTATTCCGCGGTTCGCGCTGTGACGTGCGCTACCTACCCGGCCCCACCTCGTTTGGTGAGCGAACTATTCACTGCGCGCTGTCACCGGAACCGTTTAGCATTCGGCTCAATAGCCTGAACTTCTCTGGGGGAGCCTTGACCGACGATCCGGTGATCACCGAACTGCTGACCGTGCTCGAGCAGAACCCGGAGCTGCTGTCCCTGCGTCTGCGCGTGGTCGAGCTGCTCGCCGATCGCGAACGCTACGCCGACGCACTCACCCACTGTGCCACCGCGCTCGGCCAGGATCCCGGTAACGCGGTCGCCATGACGCTGCTGCAGCGCTGTTCCGCCGCACTGGCGGGTGGTGCGAGCCCGGCGCCGGTCGCGGTGCCGGAGGCCCCGGAATCCATGCGTGGCAACGGTTTCGACTGGGCCGCCGCCGAGGCCGAGGTCGGCGACATAATCAAACCCGCCTTCGTGGACGACGACGGCGAACCCTTGGCGGCCGCCGAGGGCGATGTGGATCTGTTCCAGCCGCCCAAGATCTCCCTCTCCGAGGTCGGCGGTATGGAGAATGTGAAGCGGCAGCTGGAACTCTCACTGCTCGGCCCGCTCCGAAATCCCGAGCTGGCCAAGGCATTCGGTACCAGCGCGCGAGGCGGCCTGCTGCTGTACGGCCCGCCCGGCTGCGGTAAGACCTTCATCGCCTCGGCGGTGGCGGGGGAGCTCGGCGCGAACTTCTACCCCATCGAGATCGCCGAGATCCTCGATATCCACCTGGGCGCGAGCGAACGCAACCTGCACCAGATCTTCGAGGTGGCGCGCCGCAATGCGCCCTGCGTGCTGTTCATCGACGAGGTCGACGCGCTCGGCTACAAGCGCAGCCAGCTGTCCGGCTCCGCGGGTCTGCGCACGGTGGTGAATCAGCTGCTCACCGAGATGGATTCGGCCACCGGCGATAACGAGGGCGTCTACATCCTCGGCGCGACCAACCACCCCTGGGATATCGACGTGGCCCTGCGCCGCCCCGGCCGCTTCGACCGCATGATCCTGGTGACCCTGCCCGATCCGGACGCCCGCGTCTCGATCCTGCGCCACCACCTGAAGGACCGCCCCGTCGAGGGCATCGACCTCAAGGCGATAGCCCTGCGCACCGACGGGTTCTCCGGCGCGGATCTGGCCCACATCGCCACCTCCGCAACCCAATTGGCGATGGCGGACTCCCTGCGCGCCGGAGCCGTCCGCCCCATCCGCATGTCCGACATCGACCAGGCCCTGACCCAGATCCGCCCCAGCACCAACGCCTGGTTCGAATCCGCCCGCAACGTAGTCGAATTCGCCAACAACGACGGCGCCTACGACGAACTCGCCACCTATATGAAGCGCATGAAGCTGCGCTGACCGGACACGCGGTAGGGGCGGGAAGAACAAATGGATAGTCGTATCGAACGGGCCGGTGTGCTCGTTCAACTGGGGCGGTCGGAAGCCGCCCGGGAGTTGCTTGCGGAGGTGCTCGCCGGCGAGCCGGAGAATCTGCCGGCGCTGGCCTTGATGGCCGATATCGAATACCGGCTCGGTGACTACCAGCGATCGCTTCGATACAGCGGCGACGCGCTGCGGTCAGTACCCGAGAACGCGTCGCTGTGGCGCTCGCGAGCCGCGGCCTTCTGGATGCTTGGCCGCCGGGCCGCCGCCGAGCCGGAAACCGCGCGCCGGTACTACGCCGATGCCCTGGCGAATGCGTCGCGCGCCGTGCAGATCGATGCCGAGGACGTCGCCAGCCTGCGCATTCTCGCCGTGACGCAGGCCCAAGCCGATCCGGACACCGCCCTTGTGACGGTGGGGCGGGCCCTGGAAATCGATGCCGAGGACGCCGCCCTGCACTCTTTGCATGCCGCGGTGCTGTACAGCCTGAAATCGCGCGGCGCGGAATTCATCGAGCGAGCGCGGGCCGCCTACCACGAATCGCTCCGCCTGGAACCGAACAGCGCCGAAGCCCTCTACCACCTCGGCGTCATCGACTTCGAGCATGGGAATCGCCGACAAGCGGCCGAGCGGCTGCATAAGGCCGCACGGATCGATCCGTACTACGCGGACTCGGCGCGGCACTACATCTACCGGATCAGGCATGAGTACCGGGCCGCCGGAGTCACCCTGGTCTATTCCGATACCGGTGCGGATTCCGGCCACGAGCCCGAGCCCGAGCCCGAGTCCGAGCCGGTGCCTGAGTCCGAGCCGGTGCCCGCACCGACTCCGTCGGGACCCACTGGCGAATGGAATGCCGAGGTGCTGGCCGAACTGCGCCGGTTCGACCCAGAACGCTGGCGTGAGACCACCCCGGAGGGTTTCGACGCGGGGGTGGCGGTGTTGCGTGACCTACTCGCCATCGACCCCCGGAATGCCGCCGCCGCACACGAATTGGCGTTGACCGACTGGTTGTGCGGGCGGCGGCGGGCGGCGATCATTCGGTTGCGCAAGGTCGCGCGGTGGGATCCCGCGCGGGCGGATGAGGTGGCTCGGCATATCGCGTTGATCGAGTCCGAAGCCGGTCGGGCCGAAGCCGATCGGGCCGAGGCCGATCGGGTCGAGCGGGGGATCGAATCCGAGGCCGCCCGGGTGCGGGCGCAGGAGCGGGCACGGTTGCGCCGCACGCGATCCACGGGGGTGAGTACTCGTGACCTGGCCGCCGCGACCCGCCTGCACCGGCCGCGCCGCTCTCGGGCCGGATGGCTGGCGCTCCTCCCGGTGCTGCTCATCCTGCGGCTGATGCTGAGTAGTGGTTCGGAGGATTCGAGCGGCCACCAGCCGTCGACGGTGACCCCGACCAGGCAGGTGCCGCCCTACAACCCGGCGACCGACCCGGCATTCGTATCGCTGTTGAAGTCCCCGCCACCGGCCGTGCCGCATGGATAGCCGGATCGAGAAGGCGCGGGTGCTGGCGAGTCTGGGACGCCTCGTCGCCGCCCAAGAGATGCTGGGTGAGGTCCTCGCGGGGGAGCCGGAAGATGTTGTGGCACTGGCGGATATGGCCAATGTGGTGCTGCGGCTGCGGGATTATCCACGGGCTGTGGAGTACAGCGCGGCGGCGCTGCGGGGCGAGCCGGAGAACACCTTCGCGTGGCGGGTGCGGGCACTGGCCGAGTTGGGGATGGCCCGGGATGTCGAGTTGGGTCCCGAGGCGGTGCTGGAGCATCGGGGGCGGGCGACAGCGGCCGCCGAGCGGGCGGTGAAGATCGATCCGGAGAACACCGACAATCTGCGAATCCTGGCCTCCACCAAGCGAGATAAGGATCCACGGGGCGCTCTGAAGACCCTGGAGACGGCGCTCGAACTCGATCCGGACGATGTCGGCGTGCACCTGCTCCGCGGTTTCATCCTGCGGCGAAACCTGAAGGGGGCGAACAACACCGAGCAGGCCGAGCTGGCCTTCCGGGAGGCGCTGCGGCTGGACCCGGAGAACGCCGAGGCCCTGTACGAACTGGCCCTGATCGATCTCGAGCGCGGCAATCGCACCGCGGGACAGGAACAATTGCGCCGTGTAGCCCTGCTCGACCCGGAGTACGGCCCCGCGGTCCGCGATCACCTGGACTGGCTCGCTGCCGAGCAGGACCGCCTGGCCCAGGCCGCGCAGGCCGCCGAGACCAGGCGACTGGCGAACCGCTACACCGCCGAACCGCAGCCGAAGTTCATCCTCGAAGCCTCGGGGAAATCCGGCAGCGGTCGGGCCTATCGGTGGGGGATCGGGGTCCTGGTGTTGATCATGATCCGCATGATCGCGGCGGGTCTCTCGGACGACTCCAGCACGCCCTCGTACACCCCGCCGCCGGTCCCGACCTGGGTGCGCACTCCACCGGCCACCTACTACAACCCGCTTCCGTTCCCGAGCCTCCCGCCGGAGTTTCGGCGCGACTGGCCCACGAATCTCCCCAGGGTGACGGTCCGCACCGAGCCCCCGGTTGCCCCGCCGCAACCGCAGCTCACGGTCCCGCCGGGGGTCAATCCATTCCCATAACCTTTTCTTGACTAACTCAAGAAAAGAGGGCAGGGTGGGGTTCGATGCAGTGCCCGGCACGTGCACTTCCTACATCAGAAGGAGGCGTCGAATGACCAAGCCGACAACCACCAATACCGGCACTCCGGTGGTCAGCGACAACGAATCGCTCACCGCCGGAACCCAGGGTCCGATCCTGCTGCACGACCACTATCTGATCGAGAAGCTGGCTCAGTTCAATCGCGAGCGGGTACCCGAGCGCATCGTGCACGCCAAGGGCGCGGGCGCGTTCGGCGAATTGGTGGTGACCGGCGATGTCAGCCGCTTCACCAAGGCCAAGCTGTTCCAGCCCGGTGCCCGCACCGAATCGCTGGTCCGCTTCTCCACCGTCGCGGGTGAGCAGGGCTCCCCGGACACCTGGCGTGATCCGCGCGGTTTCGCGGTGAAGTTCTACACCCCGGACGGCAACTACGATCTGGTGGGCAATAACACCCCGGTCTTCTTCATCAAGGATCCGATCAAGTTCCCGGACTTCATCCGATCGCAGAAACGCCTGCCCGGCAACGGACTTCGCGATCACAATATGCAGTGGGACTTCTGGACCCTGCGCCCGGAGACCGCACACCAGGTGACCTGGCTGATGGGCGATCGCGGTATCCCCAAGTCCTACCGGCATATGAACGGTTACGGCTCGCACACCTACCAGTGGATCAATGCCGCCGGTGCGCGTTTCTGGGTGAAGTACCACTTCAAGACCGATCAGGGCGTGCAGTCGCTGACCCAGGCCGAGGCCGACACCCTCGCGGGCACCGATCCCGATTTCCACCGCCAGGATCTGTGGGAGTCCATCGAGCGCGGCGAATTCCCCAGCTGGACACTGCATGTGCAGGTCATGCCGGTCGCCGACGCCGACGGCTACCGCTTCAACCCGTTCGATCTGACCAAGGTGTGGTCGCATAAGGACTACCCGCTGATCGAGGTCGGCAAGTGGACGCTGAACCGCAATCCGGGCAACTACTTCGTCGAGATCGAACAGGCCGCCTTCGAGCCTTCGAATGTCGTTCCGGGCATTGGCTTCTCGCCGGACAAGATGCTGCTCGGCCGTGTCTTCGCCTATGCGGACGCGCACCGCTACCGCATCGGCACCAACTACGCGCAGCTGCCGCCGAATCAGGCCAAGGCCGCCGAGGTGAACTCCTACTCCAAGGAGGGCGCCATGCGATACGGCTACAACGAGCCGAATGTGCCGGTGTACGCGCCGAATTCGTACGGGGGCCCGCATGCCGATCCGGAGCGGGCACCGGACGGTGGCATCTGGGACTTCGAGCCGACCATGGTGCACGCCGGATATGTCGAGCACGCCGAGGACGGCGACTTCACCCAGCCGGGCACCCTGGTGCGTGAGGTGCTCGACGACGGCGAGCGCGATCGCCTGGTGAGCAATGTCGTCGGCCATGTGCTCGGCGGTGTGCGGGAGCCGGTGCTGAGCCGGGTATTCGAATACTGGAAGAGCGTCGACTCGGAGCTCGGCAAGCGCATCGAGGAAGGCGTGCGCGCCGGGCTCAACGGCTAGCTGGAATCTCCAGAACTCAACGCCCGCACCATGATTCGTGGTGTGGGCGTTACTGTGCCAGTAGCGCGTCGGTCAATTCCTCGGCGGTCTCGCGATCCAGAGGCGCGTGCCCGATCAGGAATCGATACCAGAACAGCCCGTAGAACTGATCGAGCATGAGATCCAGGTTCGCGTCCGCGCGCAGTTCTCCGCGTTCCTGCCCGCGCGCGAGAATCTCTCGCGCTACCGCCCGCCGGTCCAGGGTGAATTTCCGCATGAGCTCGGCGAGGTGATCGTCCCATGCTGCTTCCCGTACCACCGTCCGCAGCGCGGGCGCGGTCGGTTTGCGTTGCGCCCCAGCGAATGTGGACTCGATCAGGAGCAATAGATCCGCGCGCAGCGACCCGGTGTCCACGGTGGGCACGTCCTGTTCGGACCGATTGGTAAGCGCGTCCAGCAACAGCGCCCCCTTCGATGGCCACCACCGATAGACGGTCTGCTTACCGACCCCGGCCGTCCGCGCGATGGCGTCGATATTCACCGTCGCCCCTTCGGATTTCGCGAGTAGCTCCAGGGTGGCGTCCAGAATCGCCTGGTGCGCCGCCTCATTGCGCCGCCGCCCGGTATGTGGGCGTTCCATATCGACCTCCTGTGACTCAACTCACCACTTTGTCGAGACTAATAGTCTCGGCTACGGCGTTATCGAGACTGTGAGTCTCGTAAGCGTAGAGCGGGACACCAACCGAAAGGCATTCGACATGACCACAGCGGATTCAGCCACCGTCCAGCGCGTCGTCGTCATGGGCGGCAGCTCCGGCATCGGCGAGGCCACCGCCACCCTGTTCGCCGCGGAGCGGGCCGAAGTGGTGATCACCGGCCGCACCCAGGACAAGATCGACGCGGCCCTGGCCCGCATCGGCGGCAAGAGCACCGGCTACCGCATGGACGGCACCGATCAAGCCGATATCACCGCCTTCTTCGCACAGTCCGGTCCGATCGACCACCTGGTTATCGCGGTCAGCGGAGCGGCGGGCAGCGGCGCCTTCGCCGACCTGGACCTCGATGACCTGGAGGCCGGTTTCACGCAGAAATTCTGGCCCCAGGTCCGCATCCTGAAAGCCGCTCTCCCGCAACTGACTTCGACCGGATCGGTCACCCTCGTCACCGCGGCCTCGGCTCGGTCGGCCTTCGCCGGAACCTCGGGCCTGGCCGCCGTCAACGGCGCGCTGGAGGCAATGGTGCGCCCGCTCGCCATCGAACTGGCCCCCGCCCGCGTCAACGCGGTTTCGCCGGGCGTCATCGACACCCCGTGGTGGGATCGGGTTCCGGAGGCGCAGCGCCGCGACCTCTTCGACGGGCTCGCCGCCACCACCCCGGTCGGCCGGGTCGGTCATCCGGACGAAATCGCCAGGGCCATCCACTCTTTGGCGACCAACGGTTTCGTCACCGGCGTGGTTCTCGAGGTCACCGGCGGCGCGAACCTGCCCACCGGTCGCTGAACTCAGCGTCCGGCGCGAAACTCCGGATCGAGCCCGTCGAGCACGCGGCCGATCTGAAGATCGAAGTTTTCGGTCCGTATCCGAGACATATCCGCATCGGGTACGGCGGTCTTCTCGGAGAAGTTGAGGTAGCGCCGGTGCAGGGTGGGATAGGGGCGGGCGGCGATTTCGGCCGCGGGCATGAGCTTTCGATACCAGTCGACCTCATCGAGGCCGCTGCGCCGGATGGTGATCTGGGCGGCGGCCTCGCTCAGCGCCAACCCGATGACGAAGGAGAAGATCACGGTTACGGCGAGATCGGCGTCCGCGGGCGCGAATCCCGCGTCCTCCAGCAGGCTGAGTACGGATTCGTTGAGCCGCAACATATTCGGTGCGAGATAGAGCAATCCCATTTCGCCCAGCACCGAGGACAGCCACGGATGCCGCAGCATCAGCTCGCGCAGATCGTGACTGAAGGCCAGCATGGCGGGCCGCCAGCCGTCGGGTCCGGCCACCGGTGGGGTGAGTTCGCCGAAGACCGCATCGGTGATGAGCTCCATGAGCTCTTCCTTATTGGCCACATGCGTATAGAGCGAGGTCGCGCCCGCGCCGAGCCGGGTGCCGAGCTTGCGCATGCTCAGCGCTTCCATGCCCTCGGCATCGAGTAGGGCGAGCGCTTCGGAGACGATCTGCTCGCGGCTGAGCGCGGGTTGATCGCGGCGACGGCTGCGCGCGGGCTCCCGGGTCCACACCGACTGAATCTGCTGTTCTGCCTCGGCCATGGTGGCTTCTCCTTTGTCCGCGGTCAGCATAACCCCTGCTAGAACGCTGTTCGAAACGCGGTACGCCGTTCGGTCTTGCGAACAGTGTACGGAGACCGTACAGTGTTCGACAACACCGCACACTGTGCGGAAAGCGTTTCCGAAGGGGATAGAAATGACTGCGAAAGATATCGCCGCGGCGGTGACTTCACCTGTGGCGCAGCGCAATCCGAAGCGCTGGCTGATTCTGATCGTGCTCTGCCTGAGCTCGCTCGTGCTGGTGATCGACAATATGGTGCTCAATGTCGCGATCCCGCAGCTCTCCACCGATCTGGGCGCCACCACCCAGGACATCCAGTGGGTCCTCGATTCCTACATCCTGGTCTTCGCGGGCCTGCTACTCACCTCGGGCAGTCTCTCGGACCGCTTCGGCCGCAGGCTGGTCATGGTGATCGGCCTGGCCCTGTTCGGCGCCGCCTCACTGCTGGCCGCCTACGCCTCCACCCCCGAGATGCTGATCGCGGCCCGGGTGGTCATGGGTATCGGTGGCGCGCTCATCATGCCGAGCACGCTCTCCATCCTGATCACCGTCTTCGACGAGCAGGAACGCCCCAAGGCGATCGCCGCCTGGAGTGCGGTGGCCATGATCGGCATGGTCGGCGGCCCGGTCATGGGTGGCGTTCTGCTCAACCACTTCTGGTGGGGTTCGGTCTTCCTGCTGAATGTCCCGATCGCGATCGTCGCCATCCTGGCCGCGCTGGCGCTCATGCCGGAGTCGAAGGGCCCGTGGACCAAGCCGGATCTGGCGGGCATGGTGCTGTCCATCGTGGGCACCACCGCACTGGTGTGGACCATTATCGAATTCCCGACCAAGGGCTTCGAGGGTGTGTGGCCGTCGCTGATCTTGGCGGTAATCGGCTTCTCCGCCTTCATCATTCGTGAGCTGAAGGCCGAACACCCGATGGTCCCGATGCACCTGTTCCGCAATCGCGTCTTCACCGGTTCCAGCTTCTCCCTGGTGCTGGTCGTGTTCGCCAATGCCGGTCTGCTGCTGGTCCTGACCCAGTACCTGCAGTTCGTCCTGGGCTACTCGCCGATCAAGACCGCGGTGGCCTTCACTCCGATGGCCCTGGCCGCACTGGTCTGCCAGGGTGTCGGTGCCGCGCTGGTCAGCAAGTGGGGTGTGCGCACCATGACCATCGGCGGCCTGCTGGTGCTGGCGGCGGGCACCGGGGTGCTCACCACGCTCACGGTCGACTCCGGGTTCTGGATGCCCGCCGTGGCCATGGCCCTGGTCGGCGGCGGCGCCGGTCTGGCCATGCCCGCCGCGATCGGCGCTCTCATGGGTGCGGTGCCGCCGGAGCAGGCCGGTGTCGGCTCGGCGCTGAACGATACGATTCAGCAGACCGGTGGCGCCTTGGGCGTGGCGGTTCTCGGTGCGATCCTGGCGAATTCGTACACCGATGGCATGCCCGAGTCGGCTCCGGACGTGGTCCGCGAGAATCTCGCCCCGGCCATCGCCAGCGGTGACGCCGCGATCGTCTCGGCGGCGCGGGATGCGTTCACCAGCGCCATGTCCACCGCCTTCACCGCGGGTGCGATCAGCGTCCTGGCCGCGTGTGTGGTCGCCTTCTTCCTGATGCGAGGCGCGAAAGCGGCTGGCGCGGTGGAGAGTCCGGTCGAGGAACTGGTCGAGGCGAGCTAACGGCGACCGCATGAAGAACTCCGCCCCCGGTGCCAGTCCCGGGGGCGGAGTTCTTTTCAGCAGCGACCGGTTATCTCTCCAGCAACTGCTCGATTCGGGTGGTGCAGAAACCCGTGATGTTCATCTCCGGCGGGAGTTGGATTCGATTCGCCATGCGCAGCAACGGAACCGACAACAGAACCGCGGCCAGGATCTCGTTGAACACCAGATTGCGCACCCGCATCCCGGTGCGCTTCTCGTAGTAGGCGATGGTCTCCTCGCGGGTCGGCGTGCCCGGCAGCGGGTCGTGCCCTTCGTAGGTGGAGCTGGCCCAGTCCAGGAACAGCATCCAGGCCAGGTCCGCCTCATGGTCGCCGAGGTACGCGATCTCCCAGTCGAGGACGCCACTGACCCGCAAGTCCTTGTCGTACAAAATGTTCGACATGCGAGCGTCGCCCCAGCACAGCACGAGATGTTCGGGTTCGTAGCGGTTGTCCCGCAAATATCCGATGGCCTTGGCGTAAGTCTCCGGAAGCGCCCCTTCGGTCGCCCAGCGCAGCGCCGCGTCCAGGTAGTTCACGATCTGTTCGATCGGCTGACCGCCATGCTTGGGCAGGGCCAGAAAGTCCAGCCCCAGTGCCCGCCAATCCAACCGGTGGATATCGGCGATGGCATCGATGCAGCCCCACCACATCCGCGACCGCTCCTCGGGCGTGGCCTCGAAGTAGTTGCCCGTCACGTGATACGACGGATAGTCGCCGGGCGCCTCGCCCGCCAGCTTGTTCATCACGAAGTACGGGCTGCCCAGGTCTTGGCCCGCCCGGTCCAGCCAGATCGGTGTCGCCACCGGAATATCGGTGGCGGCCAGCCGCTGCATGACCAGCACCTGCCGCAGCAGATCGTAGTCGGGGAACAGTGACATCTCCGGTGGCCGCCGGAAAACCAGTGGTAGCGTGCCGCTTTCGTCCTCGACCTCGAAAAGATATGTCTCAGTGGCGAAGCCGCGATCGGTGCGCTTGAAA
The DNA here is from genome assembly GCF_036327755.1 of Nocardia sp. NBC_01503. NCBI lineage: Bacteria > Bacillati > Actinomycetota > Actinomycetes > Mycobacteriales > Nocardiaceae > Nocardia > Nocardia sp. NBC_01503. The sequence continues at coordinate 2,205,948 of NZ_CP109596.1, read as the reverse complement.
TTGCGGATCCGGGCGTCGCCGGACACCGGGAAGTTCCGGTGCACATGCGGTTCCAGTGCCGTCGCCAGCCGCTCTGCCGGCAATCGCTCGATGCTCAAACTCAGTACCCCTCGTACCCGTACTTCTCATTGCGGCCCATGAAGACCATTTCGACCAGGCCGTAGCCGACCTTGCCCTCTGTTTCGATCCGGCAGAAGGTCTCCGACAGCATGCTGACCTGCCTGAGGTCGGCGGTATCGGTGAGATCGGCGACGAAACTGTCGCTCCAGGATTCGCCCTTCCACACGCCGGAGGCATAGCCGCGGTAGGTGTCATATCCGGCCAGGCCGGGCCAGAAGTCGCCGACCGGGGTGATGCTGAATTCGCGCGACTTTCCGGCGGCGTCGATGATGGTGAAGGTGCCACCGCTGACGATTCGGAAATCGTCCCGGAAGGTCAGCTCATGGCTCGCATCGCGCACCGGTTGCGGCTCCGCGTCCGATCCGAGCGGCGCGAGGATATTGCCCTCGAAGTGCCAGCGATGCCCTTCCGGAGTCTCGCGCTGCGCGAAATGCACCAGCTCGTCCTCGAATTGGAAGATGCCCATGTAGTAGAGCACGCCGTCCGGAATCTCATTGGGCTGCAGGATGCCGCCGCCCTCGTTGATCGCGCCGCCACCACCGCCGTGCCGGGTGCCCCAGGAGTGGTCGCGCCCGAACCACCAGCTCGACGGGTCGATCTCGATCCGCTCGCCCTCGACCTCCAGGAATCCGGCGACCTGCCCGTTCTGGTAGTACCGCCGCGCGTCCTCGCGCACCCGTCCGCGGGTCCGGAAGAACGCCGGCTCCTGCTCGTAAGCCGCGAATTGCGCGTCGAATTCGAGCTCGAGCTTGATGTTGTGCTCGTTCTCGACCAGCGTCGCGCGCACCTTGCGCAGCGGCTCGACGATCTCGTAGGTGAACGGCCCGACCTGCCACGACCCGAGTCCGTCGTACCGGTCGTCGATCTGCCGGGACAGGCGCACGGTATGGGCCTTGTCGCCGATGGTGATCATGGCGTAGGCGTCGATGAGGTTGCGGTTGGGATACCGCGCCATCCCGGTCATGACGCTGACCCGCTTGGTCTTGTCGAAGCCGTACATCACCACGCGCTCGGTCCAGCGCAGATCACTCTGCTGAACGTGGTCGAAGGTGGTGGGCAGCTGATGGCAGAGCAGTTCGTCCTGGGGCGTCAACATCGACGGTGCCTCTCGGTGAGCATGTGGCCGCGGCCACATAATTCGAATACGAGGCACAGCGTATTTGAAACACGTTCTGGATGTAACCTCAAACCCAGAATTTTCCGAAGATTTTTGGAGGACCCGGTGAGCGCACCCCAGCCGATCCGCTCCGGCCCGGGGCGGCCCCGTGATCCGCAATTGGACGAACAGCTGTTGACCGCCACGCAGGAATTGCTGGTCAGCGATGGTTACCAGGCGACCACCATCGCCGCGGTCGCGCGGCGCGCGGGGGTGGTCACCACCTCGATCTACCGACGCTGGCCCAGTAAGCGGGCGCTGGTGGAGGATGCGATCTTCGCGCTCGACGAGTTCGCGCACCCCGAACCCAGTGGTGATCTGCGAGCGGATCTACTGGCCTGGACCCGACTGTTCCTGTCCGCATCGGCGCATCCGGCGGCCCGCTCGGCCATTCCCGGTCTGCTCTCGGAGTACCACGACGACCACGACAGCTACCGGCGTCTACTGGACCGCGGCGAACTCCCGACCCGGGAGGTTCTGCGCGAACTGCTGACCGGTGCGGCGGAATTGGGCCAGGCCGCGCCCGACTGCGATACCGACGCCGTCTTCGAACTATTGCGCGGTGCGACGCTGTTCCGCGCACTCACCCACGGCACCGAGGACGCCGATGCCTTCTGCGCACAGATCGCCGACGCTCTGGTCGCGGTGGCGTCGACTCCGGCCGGTCAGCGTATGAGCCCGAACCAGTAGATCGCGCAGGCCAACAGAAAGACGACCACTGTTTCCATCGTCGGATCCAATCTCCTTGGCGCACTTGCTTCAACGATACTCGTGAACAAGATCGCCGGGCGGCGACCCGGCATTACCGGAACGCACCGAACCGGCCGCCCTGGAGCACGACCCGACACCCCTCGTGGACGGGTCGTGCCCCAGCGTTCCCCCGGCCGGGCTCGACGCCGGGCGGACCCGGCGTCGAGGACAACGATGCGGCCCGGCCCTTGGCACGGCCTTAACAAGATCTTGCAATTCGAGGAAACGCCGTAGACCAGCAGACACGCCGGTCAAAAGGACTAAATTCGGCCAATCCGGCGCGCCTGGTCGGCGCTGCGCGTGTCGCCCGCACTATGGCTGCTGTCAAGACGCGGAACTCTCAGGAGGCGCATGTGAAATTGTGGCGATCCCGCTGGTGCCGGGCGGCGCTACTGCCCACGCTGGTGGGTGCTACCGCGGTGGCCGGGCCGTTGGCCAGGGCCGATATCGGCACCGAATTACCCCTGATAATCGATGTCAGCACCCCTGCCGCCGGACAGTGCGACGGCGCGCTACACGGCACCACGGCCGTGTACTTCCCGCCGGGCGTGCCCGCACACGCCGATGTGGAGTGGCGCATTCTCGGTGGCGGACAACCGATTCGCACCGGCATCACCCCGGTGAACAGTGATGTGGTGACGGTCGGATTCGATATCCGCCAGGACGAGCTACCCGCGGACGGCCGACTACGCGTGGACGCCCGCGCGAGAGTGCCCGGCGGCGCGGTCGGCGGCTACGGCAAGCCGTGGAATCTACGGGTGAGCCGCGAATGCCGTCCGCTGCACGTGGTTTCGGCGGGCGACTCGGTGACCTGGGGGCAGGGGCTGGGCTTGGATCGCACCTTCGCCGACCTCACCGCCGAGACGCTCGGCACGCAGACCGGCCGCACCGCCCGATTACACGACTATTCGGTCTCCGGCGCCGCGCTGGACGCGCCCGCCCTGCACGCCGATACCGAGGACGCCGACTGTCCGGTCGATGCCAAGACCACCGACGAATCCGGCACCGACCGATTACCCGATGTGTTCTGCCAATTGGAACAGGCCGGAACCGAGGCCCGAGCGGGCGGTTATCCGGTGGATCTGGTGCTACTCGACGGCTGTATCAACGATCTGGATCCGCTCTTCGGCATTCCGGTCGGCCTCACCCCCGGCACCAAGGATGTGACCGCAGCGGTGCGGCGCGAATGCGGGGGAGCGGGGGCCGAGGCGGACAATCCGGCCGCGCATGTCCCGTATTTCAGCGGTGCGAAGCTCGGCTACGGCGGGCGCGGTATGCGCGCCGCCATCGAGAAGGCACACGCCCTGCCCGGTAGTCCGAAGGTGTTGGTATCCAACTACTTCCACGGTGAGGACGCGCCCGATGCCCCGGAGGCGCTGCGCGCCCGCTGGTCCGAGTTCATCCGGGTATCGGCCGAAACCTTCCGGCAGGCGGCGGAGCAGGCCAATACCGCCGCGGGCGAGGTGTACGCGGTCGCCGCCGACGGGTTGGTCAGCCAGGGCAACGGTGATCACGGCCCGTGGATGAATCCGCTGGGCGATGAGGAGGTTTCGCTCCGCCTGCTGGCCTGTCCGCATATCGAAGCGCCGCCGCAGTGCCGTACCGCCGCGGTCAGTCATGCGGATGTGGACGGCGCGCGGGAGTTCGCCAAAACCTTCCTGCTCAATCCGGCGGTGCGCGAATGGTTCGGTGGCGGTGGACCTTCGGGCAGCGGGTTCACCGTGTCGAAGACGACCGGACCGGCCGGGACGACGGTGGAATTCGACGGTGCGCCCGCGGGCGGCGCGATTCGCCAGTACGACTGGTACTTCGGCGATGGCGCGCACGCCACCACGGACGGTCCGGAGGTCGCGCACGCCTACCGGGATCCGGGGCCGAATCTGCCGCGCCTGGTGGTCACCGATATGACCGGGCGGCGGGCCATGTACGAACTCCAGGAGCCGATCGTCATCGGCTGAGGGTCGAACCGCCCTGTACGGAGTCAGTTGTGCAGGGCGGCGGCCAATTCCGCGATGGCGCTGTCGGTCACCGGATATCCGGGGAAGTAGCAGCACACTCGGGAAATCCTGTCCCCGTAGCGATTCCGGATCCGCGCCGCGCATTCGGCGGGTGTTCCGCTCACCGTCAGCGCGTCCACCATCGGATCATCGATCAAACCGGCCATCTCCCGCCAGCGGCCCTGTTTGGAGAGCAGATTGAGCTCCGGCTGTAGCTCCGCCCAGCCTTCCACCTCGAGCACCGGGCGATAGGACGGCGTGGACCCGTAGAACGCGAGCAGATTGCGCACCGACCGCCGTGCCTCGTCCAGCTCCTGTTCGGTATTCCCCATGGCCACAATGGCTTCGACGATGATCTCGAACGGCCGATCGGATCCGGCCAGCCCCCGGTCCACCGCGGGCAGGGTGCGTTCCCGGAAGTGCCGCTCGGTATTGAACGGCATGACCAGCAGTCCGTCCGCCACCCGCGCCGCCATCTCGGTCATGCGCGGTCCGAGCGCACCCACCAGCACCGGCGGCACGCCGTGCGGATTGGGTCCCGGATCGAAGTTCGGCGGCATCAGCGTGTGCTGCCAGAACTCCCCGCGGTAGTCGAGTCGCTCGCCGGTCTGCCAGGCGCGCAGGATCTCCCGAACCGCCGCGACGGTATCGCCGAGTCGATCCACCGGCCGCGACCAGGTGCTGCCGTACCGCCGCTCGATGTGCGGCCGGATCTGCGAGCCCAGTCCGAGCCGAAAACGCCCGCCGGACAACGTCTGTAGGTCATATGCCGCATGTGCGAGATGAACAGGACTGCGCGGGAACGCGATTGCCACATTGGTCATGAGGCCGAGCCCGGACCCGGCGGCCAGGGTGAGCGGGAAGAACACATCGTGCGCACCCTCGAAGGTGAACACCCCGTCCACCCCCAGCTCGCGCAATCGCGCTGCCCGGGTGGCGGATTCGGCGAGCGGGCTGTTCAGCCACACATCCAGCGGCAGCGCTGCCATGATTTCCTCTCGAAAGCAGAACTCCGCCCCGGGGCGCTGATGGTGCAGGCCCGGGGCGGAGCATGGTCACCGCAGGTCGTGGTTGGGTGACCGGCGGTTCCGCGGCTACAAGGGAAGTAACAGCGCCGCGGAATCGCCGTCCGGTGCGGCGAACTACGCGCCGATGAACTCCGCGGCCTTCTCGCCGATCATGTAGCTCGGGGCATTGGTATTGCCGCCGGTGATGCTGGGCATGATCGAGGCATCGGCCACGCGCAGGCCCTCGATGCCGTTCACCTTCAGGGTCGGGTCGACCACGGCGCGCTCGTCCACACCCATGCGGCAGGTGCCGACCGGGTGGTAGATGGAGTGCACGCGGTTGGGGAGTTCGGCGCGCAGCGCGGACTCGTCCTGCAGGGCGGGTCCGGGGGCGAGCTCCTCGGTCCAGTCCTTGGCGATGCTGTTGTGCGCCATGATCTCCCGGATCATCCGAATGCCCTCGACGAGAAATTCGGTATCCCGCGGATCGCTCAGGTAGCCCGGGTCGATGAGCGGCGAGGCGAACGGATCGTTCGAGGCCAGTCGCAGATCGCCGCGGCTCTTGGGGTAGATGAGGCTCGGGAAGATGGTGAAGCCGGGGCGGCGATCGACCAGGTGCAGCTTGTCCTCATCCTGGTTGGGGATGGGGTAGCTCCACGGCAGGGTGTGGATCTGCATATCCGGGTAGTCGCCGTCGGCGAACTTGGTCTTGACGAAGCCGCACGCCTCGAAGACCGTGCGCCCCATCCAGGAGCTGCCCGGGCGGGCCAGTTCCTGCATGATGCCGCTGGCGAAGTGGGTCGGAATACCGCGGTGGATGGCCTTCTTGGAGATGAAGGTCATCGGGACGAACAGGTGGTCGTGCAGGTTCTGGCCGACCGGCAGGTCCGCCACCACGTCGATACCGAGCTCGCGCAGGTGTCCGGCCGGGCCGATGCCCGAGAGCATGAGCAGCTGCGGCGAGCCGACGACGCCACCGGAGACGATGACCTCCTTGGCGGCGCGCACGATCCGGCGGCTGCCGTTCTTCTCGGCGAGCTCGACGCCGGTGGCGCGGCCGTTCTCGATCACGATCCGGGTGACGTGCACATGGGTGAGCACGGTCAGGTTCGAGTTCGGCATATCGGTGATGAAGCCGCGCGAGGAGCTGTAGCGCAGACCGTTCTTGACGCTCTGCTGGAAGATCGAGATGCCCTCCTGCGATGCGCCGTTGTAGTCCTCGATGATCGGCGCGCCGAGGGTCTCGGAGGCGGCGACCATGAACTGCTGGGCGATCGGGGTCAGGTCCTGCTGGCGGGTGACCTCGATGGGGCCGCCCGCGCCGCGCAGTTCGCTCGCGCCGTCCTGCCAGTTCTCCAGGCTCTTGTAGGCCGGGAGCACATCCTCGTAGCTCCAGCCGGTATTGCCTTCGGCGGCCCAGGAGTCGAAGTTGGCGCGGTTACCGCGCACGTAGAGCATGCCGTTGACGGAGCTGGAGCCGCCGAGCACCTTGCCGCGGGTCATCGGGATCAGGCGGTCGTTGGCGTGCTTCTGCGGGGTGGAGAACTGCTTCCACGTCACGCGCTTCTTCAGCTGCGGGACGGTGTGCACCATGCTGATCGCGCCCGGCATGGTGACCATGCGGGTGTTGTCCTTGCGGCCGGCCTCCAACAGGATCACGCTGGCGCCGCGTTGGGCGAGTCGGCCCGCCACCACGGCGCCGGCGCTGCCCGAACCAACAACGACGTAATCGGCTTCGGTCGCGGAATCCCCGGAGCGCGGAGAAGCGGTCATTCTTCGTTACCTCATCCTCGAGTGTGCCTGCGGTCACTGTAGAACAAGTTCTAGTCTGCGCACAGATTGGGCAGGGTGTCCACTTGTTCTTCAGATTCTGCCGGTTTGCTGGCTCAAGCCGGTTGCCGGGGTAGGCGAAACCCGGTCCGCCGCACCCGTCCACGTGGTTCAATCGATGTGAAACACGTTTCAGTTTCGCGATCATAGCGGCAATATGCGCGAGGAGGAACAGTGTCTGTTCCGTCGCTACCGGCAGGCTTCGATTTCACCGATCCGGCCCTGTGGGCCGATCACAGTCCAGCCGCGGAGTTTGCCGCGCTCAGGCGCACCACACCGGTCTGGTGGAATGCCCAGACACCCGAACAGGCAGCGCCATTCACCGACGCGGGTTTCTGGGCGATCACCCGATACGAGGATGTCAAGGAGGTGTCCCGCAGACCGGACATCTGGTCCTCGCACGAAAAGGGTTCCATCATCCGGATGCCTGCGGATTCGCTACCCGAACAGTTGGAACTGTCACGAAGTGCGTTGCTGATCAATATGGATCCGCCGAAACACACCAAGATCCGGCGGATCATCTCCCAGGGCTTCACACCGCGCGCGGTGGAGGGGCTGCGCAAAGCGCTCACCGAACGCGCCGCGGCTATTGTCGCCGAGGCGAAGAAGACCGGCGGCGGAGATTTCGTGGAGCAGGTGGCCTGCGAACTTCCGCTACAGGCCATCGCCGAACTGCTCGGGGTGCCGCAACACGATCGGCACAAGCTCTTCGCCTGGTCGAATCAGCTGTTGAACTTCGACGACCCGGAGTTCGCCGGGGCGAATATGACCGCCAATGCCGAACTGCTCGGCTACGCCTACAACCTGGCTGAACAGCGCCGTGCCTGTCCTGCCGACGATATCGTCACCAAGCTGGTGACCGTCGATATCGACGGGGAGGCACTGGGTTCGGACGAATTCGGATTCTTCGTCATCCTGCTGTCGGTGGCGGGCAACGAAACCACCCGCAATGCCATCACGCACGGAATGAAGGCATTCGTCGACTATCCGGAGCAGTGGGAACTGTATCGAGAACGGCGCCCGCGCACCGCACCCGACGAAATCGTGCGCTGGGCAACACCGGTCACCTCATTCCAGCGCACCGCTCTGTGCGATACCGAACTCGGCGGGCAGAAGATCCGGCAGGGTGATCGGGTCGGATTGTTCTACAGCTCAGCCAATTTCGACGAGGACGTGTTCGAGCGGCCATTCGAATTCGATGTGCTGCGCGATCCGAATCCGCACGTCGGGTTCGGTGGGACCGGTGCGCACTTCTGCGTCGGCGCGAATCTGGCGCGGCTGGAGATAGACCTGATGTTCAATGCCATCGCCGATGCCATGCCCCGGATCAGCGAGGACGAACCGCCGCAGCGATTGCGGGCGGGCTGGATCAACGGCATCAAACACTGGCAGGTCCGGTACGAGTGAGGCGCTCGAATATGGGTGGTCCGGCGACCTCGCCGAACCCGTTCTATATTCGAGGACGTGACCTCACTTCGCGATATTCCGCTGCAGACCCTGGCCGATAAGCCCACCACGCTCGCCGAACTGGCCGCCGACCAGGTGGTCCTGCTGGTCAATGTCGCCTCCAAATGCGGCCTGACCCCGCAGTACACCGGTCTGGTGGAACTCCAGCAGACGTACGGCCCGCGCGGATTCACCGTGATCGGCGCACCCTGCAATCAGTTCATGGGCCAGGAGCCCGGCAGCTCCGAGGAGATCGCCGAATTCTGCTCCACCACCTACGGTGTGGACTTCCCGCTGCTGGAGAAGCTGGAGGTGAACGGTGACGGCGCGCACCCGCTCTACCGTGAGCTGACCCAGGTCGCCGACGCTGACGGCACCGCCGGTGACGTGCAGTGGAACTTCGAGAAGTTCCTGCTCGGCCGCGACGGCACCGTGCTCGCCCGCATCCGTCCCCGCACCGAGCCGACCGACCCGTCGGTGATCGCGGCCATCGAAGGCGCGCTCTAGCCAGATTACGCGGTGCGCCTGCGATAGCGCACCGCACACGGCTGTTCCAGCTGCACGACCATCTTCGAATGGTCGTTGCGGTAGGTGTCGGACGGCTGGGCGAGCTCGAACTCCCAGTCGCGCAACAGAATCGAGAAGATCGCCTTCAGCTGCATGAGCGCGAAGGCGGCTCCGACACAGCGATGCCGTCCGGCGCCGAACGGGATCCAGGTCCAGCGATTGAGCAGATCCTCCTGATTCGGGTCGATATAGCGGCCCGGATCGAAGGTGTCGGGATTCGGGAAGTCCTCCGGAATCCGGTTGGAGACAGCGGGTGTCGCCGCCACCAGGTCGCCGGGTGCGATGCGATTGCCGCAGACCTCGAACTCGTCCTGGGCCACGCGCATCAGAATGATCAGCGGCGGATGCATGCGCAGTACCTCTTTGAGGACCGCCTCCAACCGTGGAATCTGCCGCAGCGCATGGAAACTCACATCCGCGCCGTCCGCGAAGAGCTCATCGAGTTCAGCCACGACCGCTGCCAGCACATCCGGATTCCGCAGCAGTTCGATAATCGTCCAGGCCGCCGTCCCCGAGGTCGTATGGTGCCCCGCGAACATCATCGAAATGAAGATCCCGGTGATCTCGCTGGCCGAGAACCGCGGCTGCCCGCTCTCGTCCGGCACCGATACCAGGACATCGAGCATATCCCGATCCTCTTTGCCCACAGGCGGATTCGCGAGCCGTCCCGCCATGATGTGGCGCACCAACTTCACCAGTTGATGCCGGGCCTCGTCACGGCGCCGGAAGCTTTCGATCGGCGCGTTCGGATCCACATAGCAGTAGGCGTCGGTGCCCTGCTCCAGCTCGTGATAGAGATGCGCGAACCGCTCGTCCAGCTCCTCTCGGAACTTGGTGCCGATCAGGCAGGCCGAGGACGTGTAAATGGTCAGTTCGGCGAAGAATTCGAGCAGATCGATCTCGCCGGAGTCGCCCCAGGACGCCAGCATCCGATCCACCTCACGGGCGATGGTGGTGGCGTGCCCGCGCATCTGATCACCGCGCAGTGCCGTGTTGTGCAGCATCTCCTTGCGGCGCTCCGGTGGCGCGTCGAAGACCACGCCCTCCCCGAAGATCGGCTTCATGAACGGGTAGGCGGCCGCCTGATCCAAGTCCTCGTCACCGGCGCGGAAGAAGAACTCGTTGGCCTGCGCACCGGACAGCAGGATGACATCCCGTGAGGCCAGTCGAAATGATCCGATATCCCCGCATTCGGCGCGCACCCGGGCCATGAGGGCGATGGGATCGGTCCGGAACTCCTCGAGGTGGCCGTGCTCGTGCTCGCCGCCCGAGACCTGCCGTGGCTTGACAAAGGTCATCGGAAATACCTCCCGCACTGGAGCAGACACCTGTCTGGACGGTACTACGGGAGTGATTGCACGGCAAGGGATCTCAGTCGCGGAATATCAGTCACGCAATGCGCGCAGCGCGGATTTCTCCAGCAGATCCGCGATTTCGGCATACGAGGCGTACCCCATGCCCGCGCGCAGCAGTGCGCCCGCGTACAGCATTTCCAGGGTGTCCACGACCTCCGGATCGGCGTCCGCGCCGAGCGCGTCGACCAGCCGCTGCCGAATCTCGGCCCCGATCCGCAACCGCAGATGCGCCACATCGGGATCGGTCCCCAGCAGCGCGCTCGTCACCGCACCCGCCAGCGCCGGTTCATCCGCCATCAGCATGGCGATCTGCCGCAGCGCCGCGACCACCCGCACCGTACTGTCCGCATCCTCCAGCGCGGGCGCCGGGGTGGAGGCCAGTCGGCGCCAGAACATCTCCGCGACCAGGTGTTCCTTGGACGAGAAGTAGGTGTAGGCGGTAGCTGTGCCCACCCCCGCGGAGGCGGCGACCATCCGCACGGTGAGCCCGGCGAACCCCTCCCGCGAGAGCACCTCCATCGCCGCCCGGGTGAGCCGGTCGACGGTATCGGCCTGCTTCTCGGTGAGGCGGCGGCGGGTCGCCTCGAGGCTTACCACCGGGCGGTCGGAGAGGGAATCAGACACGTGTCCGGATGCTACTATGGGTCCGCTCTCCGGGCAACTCGCCGATGCGTATTCCGTATCAATGCGCGCGCCCCAGAAAGGTTTTCGTATGACACGGGCTGACATTTCCGCCGACGCCGCTGAACTGTTCGCATTGGCCGAAGAAATCACCGGATTCATGCCGCCGGGAGAAGGCCGCGCACTGTACGAAGCCGCTCGCACCTATGCGGGGGACGGGACCATTCTGGAGATCGGGACCTACTGCGGTAAGTCCGCCATCTATCTGGGCGCCGCGGCTCGGGAGACCGGTGCGACCGTGTTCACCGTCGATCATCACGGTGGCTCGGAGGAGCATCAGCCGGGCTGGGAGTATCACGACACCAGCCTGGTGGATCCGGAGACCGGGGTGTTCGATACGGTAACGACGTTCCGGCGCAATATGATTCGCGCGGGACTGACCGAGACGGTGATCGGGATCATCGGTTCTTCTACTGCGGCGGCACGCATTTGGCGTACACCGTTGCGGCTGCTGTTCGTCGACGGTGGGCATACCGAAGAGGCGGCGCAGCGGGATTACGACAACTGGGCGCATTGGGTAGCCGGGGGTGGACTGCTGGCCATTCATGACGTTTTTCCCGATCCGGCCGATGGCGGGCAGGCTCCGTACAACATTTATCGGCGGGCGTTGGACTCCGGGAAGTTCCGTGAGCTTTCGGTTACCGGGTCGCTGCGGATTTTGCAGCGTAATGCCGCCTGTAACTGACGAATCTTGTTGATTGCCAGGAGTTTACGCGGCGTGTTCGGTTGGTTATGATCGCGTGTCGCTTGTGCGGCGACTAAAATCGAATGCATGAGCGAAACTGCTGTTGAGGGGCTTACCGGCTATCAGCTGGTGGAGCGGCTCGCGGCGGTGCACTCGGTGATTGCTGCCAAACAGGCCGAGGAAGCTGCGTTGATGACTCGGCTTTATCGGTTGCGGCGGGAGCAGCAGCTCGAGGTTGGCGTGCGCGCCGTGTATGCGGGGGAAGATGCCGCTACGGAAATCGGTGTGGTGCTCAAGGTTTCGCAGCGGCATGCGGATGGGGTGATCGCGCTCGGGTTGTCGCTGGAGGCGCGGTTGCCGAATACCCGGGATGCGTTCGCCGCGGGTCGCATCGACCTCATGCGGGCTCGTGCCATTCATGAAGTGCTCAACAATGCTTCGGATGAGCTTGTGGCGCTGGTGGAACCGCGTATCGCGGTCTACGCGGAGAATGCCGAACCTTCCCGGGTGAAGCGCACTTTGCGTCGCTGGCTGCTCGAGCTCGACCCCGCTGGACAGACCACGCGCCGCAAGGCCGCCGAGGCGGATCGCTACGTGAACGTGAAGGCCGCCGATGACGGCACCGCGATTCTCGACGGCGTGCTGCCCGCCCACGGCGCGCAGACCCTTTACGAGCGTCTGCGTGAAATGGCGAATACCCAGTGCTGTACCAAGGATCCACGCACCACCAACCAGCGCCGCGCCGACGCCCTTGTCGCGCTCGCCGACGGCAGTGGTCGTCTGGCCTGCCAGTGCGGTATGGACACCTGCCCGCGCGCGGGTGACGAGAAGCCCGCGCCCGCGCGGAAAGCCCTTGTACAGGTGGGTGTCTCGGCGGAGACGCTCGCCGGGCTCCAGGACAACCCGGCGCTGCTGGCTGCCTTCGGTGCCATCGATCCCGAGCTGGCTCGCAAGATCGCCCAGTACGCCAACTTCGACATCATTCCCGCGGCCGCACCCGTGGCTGTCGACGATGCCGCTTCCGGTAGTGCCGCAGATGCCGCTCCCGGAACTGCTGCCAGCGCCGCTCCAGCCGAGCCGGAGGTTGCGGCGGAGCAGCGGTATCGCCCCGGCGTTCGGCTGGCTGGTCGGGTGCGGGCGCTCGATGGTGCGTGTCGTGCGCCGGGCTGTGGAGTGCCCGCGATGGCCACCGATCTCGACCACCAGGACCGGTTTGATCACCGGGATCCGGAAAACGGGGGTCGCACAACGGAATCCAATCTCGGATGTCGTTGTCGCCGACACCATCGGCTCAAGACTCTCGCCGACAACGGAGCGAATGGTTGGCAGGTCGTGCACCACTCGGATCGCCGCGTGGAATGGCGCTCGCCCACCGGGGGAACCATCACCACCTCACCCGAGGGCGCGAAGTTCCTTTTCCCTCGCATCCCGATACCCGTCGTCACCGCAGGCGGGGTTCCGGAACCGGAACCTATCGAGCCACTGATAAATCCCGGTCGTGCGGTCAATGAACTCACTGAGCTGGTTCATGTCTACTGCACGCCATCGCAGCGGAGGCGGAAGCCCCAGCGGGTGAATGCCCCAGCCGTTCCCGGCTATGGGGATATCGCACCGTTCTAGGTGGTATTGCTCTGCCCTGCACCCGGGATGTACCCGGGGCCTTCGTAGCCGAATACCGTACGGGACATCACGTTCCAGCCGAGTTCGGAAGAATGCCACGATTCTTCAGCGTGGGAACCTCGCCTGCCGTACCCGACTTTCGCTCCCCCCTCAGGCGCGAACACTCACGACCCAGCCTGGCCGGGTAGCCGTGGTCCCGATCTCGAGCAAAGACACAAACCCCAAAGACCAAAACCCCCAAAACCCCCACCCCCGAAGCCATCACACCCCCTGTCTAACCCGCACACCCCTTGTACGGGGTGTGATACCAGTACACGGGGTGTGATAGCCCTGTGTCAGTGGTGCGGTCACCTCGGAAGTGGGGTACGGGCACCCCGAGACGCCTCACCTTGCTCGGATTGTCTACTTCGAGTGGGTGGTTCTTCTCGTCCTGGCGTCTTGTGTCTTGTTGTTCTTGTCTTTCGTCGTTGTGGTTCTGAAGGTTCCCACAGCCAGCCGGCCAGGCTGGGAGGTGAGAGTGCGGCTCCCAATGGGGGAGCCGAAGCGGGGTACGGCAGACGAGGTAACCACTCCGAAGAATCGTGGCATTCTTCCGAACCCCGCTGGGGCTGAGGATGATTCGTCCAAGTCTGCTACGAAGGCCCCGGGTACATACCTGCGGCACACTCACAATGACCACCGGTAATCCGGAGACTGGGAAGCAGATCTCGAAAGATCCCGTTACCAGGCGTAGCCCGGCTGAGCGCATCGGCGGCAAGGAGCATGGCAGCAGCCGTCCAGGTGGTGCGCTCTTCAGGCCACCGTTTGCCATCGGTGAAGACGAGCCCAGTCCAGTAGGACCCGTCCGGATCGCGTAGATGCTGCATGTTGATGAATAGCTGGCGAGCGCGGCGTTGGTCGCCCAGCGCATCGAGGGCGAGCACCAGTTCGCAGGTCTCCGCGCCGGTGACCCAGGGCTGGTCGGAGACGCAGCGGATGCCGAGGGTGGGGATCACGAAATCCGGCCAGCGCGCGGTGATCTGGTCGTACCCGCGCCGCCCCCGGATCGCGCCGCCGAGGATCGGGTAGTACCAGTCCATCGAGTAGCGGCTCTTGTCGAGGAACGCCTCCGGATGATCGCGCAGCGCGTGGCCGAGCCGGAGTGCGGCGACCTCCCAGGACGGTTGCGGGTCACCCAACTGCTCCGCCAGCTCCAGTGCGCAGCGCAGGCTGTGGAAAATGCTGGAGCAGCCGGTGAGCAGCGCTTCGCCGGAGGATCCGCCGGGGCCGAGGGACCAGTGGATCTCCCCGAATCGGCCCTGTTGCAGGGAGAGCACGAAGTCGATGGCGGCGCGGACGGTCGGCCACATCTCCTGTGCGAAAGCGGAATCCCCCGTGCTGGTGAGGTAGTGCAGGACGCCCGTCGCGATGTACGCGCAGAAGTTGGTGTCACTGTCCGCGTTCTCGACTACACCGTCCCGGAACTGCATGGCCCAGGACCCGTCATCCCGCTGGGTCTTCGCGGACCACCGATAAGCATCGCGCGCCTGATCCCACAGCCCGCCGACGGTCAAGGCCATGGCGTTCTCGATGTGATCCCACGGGTCGGTATGCCCGCCGGTGAACCAGGGTAGCGCCCCATCGGATTCCTGTGCCGCCGCGATGGTTTCGGCCGTGCGCAGGCAGTCCCGTGCGGACAGCACACCCGGCACGGCGGGTAGCTCAGCGGCGGGCACTGCGGACCGCCGGTTTGGCGAAGTACAGCGCCACGCTCTTGCCGATGAGCGGGTCCAGCCAGCGCTCGGTGGTGCGGGTCAACTGCGGTGCGGACATCATGTCCCACACCAGCATTCGGTGGTACGCGGTTACCGCCGGATGCTTGTCATTGCCGACCCCGACCGCGCACTTCAACCACCAGTACGGTGAGTGCAGCGCGTGTGCGTGCGCCCTGTGGATAAATCTCAAACCCCGTGCGGTGACCTTGTCGCGCAGTTCGTCGGCCCGATAGATCCGCACATGCCCGCCCTCATTGGCGTGGTACTCGTCCGACAGTGCCCAGCAGATCCGCTCGGGCAGCCAGCGCGGCACCGTAATCGCCAGCGCTCCACCGGGTTTGACCACCCGTACCAGCTCCCCGATGGCAGCCTCGTCCTGTGGAATGTGTTCGAGGATCTCCGAGGCGATCACCACATCGAATTCGCCGTCCCCATAAGGCAAGTCGAGGGCGTCACCGCGCACCGTCTCGGCCTTGGCGTATTCGGGTGCCTCGCCCGCATCGGCCATGGCCTTGAACATGACATCCACATCGGCCAGATCGCTGCCGTTCTGGTCGAAGGCGACGATATCGGCCCCGCGCCGGTACGCCTCGAAGGAATGCCGTCCGGCCCCGCACCCCACATCGATGACGCGGGTGCCCGGGCCGATGCCCAGGCGGTCGAAGTCGACGGTCAGCATGTGTGCGCCTCCTGGCGGATGGGGGTGATCACCGGACGGGACCCGTGCCGGGCCATAGCTCGTTCGTACACCGAAACCGTCTGTGCGGCAACGGCTTCCCAACTGAAGACGGTGAGCGCGCGGGTCCGGCCCGCCGTACCCAGCTCGTGTAGGCGGGCGGGTGAGTCCAGCAGTGCGCCCAGTACCCGGGTCAATTCATCCACATTGCCCGGCTCGACCAGTTCGGCACAGTCGCCGACGACTTCGGGCAATGCCCCGGCGCGACTGGCGACCAGCGGCGTACCACTGGCCATCGCCTCCACCGCGGGTAGTGAAAACCCTTCGTACAGTGAGGGAATGCAGGCGATCTCGGCGGAGGCCAGCAACCGCGCGAGTGCTTCGTCATCGAGCCCGCTGACGGGTGTCACGATATCCGCGAGCCCGAGTTCGGCGATCAGCTTCTCGGTCGGGCCCTCCGACTCCAACTTGGCGACCAGCCGCAATTCCAGCTCATGGGTAACCCGCAGCCGGGCGACGGCATTGAGTAGATGTGAAATGCCTTTCAATGGCTTGTCGGCACTGGCCACCGCGACGATCCGCCCCCGCACCCGCGGCTCTTCGCGCGGCCGGAACAGTTCGGTGTCCACCCCCAGCGGTACCGTGCGCACCTGCTCGGCCGACACCCCGAAGTCGCTGACGATATCCGCGGCCGAGGAGGACGACACCGTGATCAGATCGGGAAGCTGCCGCGCCACCTTCTCCTGCATTCCCAGAAACCCATACCACCTGCGCAGGAACGGTTTCCGCCGCCACGGCGCGGCCGCCAGATCCACTTCCCGATCCCGGGTGATCGGGTGGTGGATGGTCGCCACCAGTGGCAGATGCCGGGCGATATCCAACAGCCCGTAGCCGAGGCATTGATTGTCGTGCACCACATCGAACTCCGCCGCGCGCTCGCGCAGGACCCGTGCCGCCCGCAGGCTGAAGGTGCGTGGCTCCGGGAATCCGGCGGTCCACATGGTGGCGACCTCGAGCAGGTCTATCCCGTCCCGGATCTCACGCAATCCCGGTGTCCGGAAGGGATCTTCGTCCCGGTACAGGTCCAGGCTCGGCACCTCGGTCAACCGCACCCGGGGATCGAGGTGCTCCGGGTACGGCTGTCCGGAGAACACCTCGACCTCATGTCCCAGCTCCGCCAGCCCACGACTGAGGTAGCGGACATACACCCCTTGGCCTCCGCAGTGGGTTTTGCTGCGATAGGACAGCAGGGCAATACGCACGTCTCGGCCTTTCGTCGGGGCGCAGCGAAATCTACTGGGGGAGTGTTAATTTCAGAAGTCGGACGGATCCGCGATCAACGGACCAGGCCGAGCGGCTCCAACTTGCCCGCCAACCGCTCCAGGTAGGCGAGCACATCGGCCTCCGGTTTGTCCGGCATACCGTAGAGGACATCGGTGACACCGGCCTCGGCCCAGCGCGCCAACTTGTCCGCATCGGGTTTGAAGTCGAGTGCCACCACGCGCGGTGCGCCCTCGCGCCCGGCCTCTGCCCAGCACTTCATCAGCAGCGCGGTGGAGGCGGACACATCGGTTTCGGTGGGTGTGGTGATCCAGCCGTCACCGGACCGGGCGATCCACTTGAACGTCTTCTCCGTGCCGCCCGCGCCGATCAGCAGCGGCACATGTGCCTGCACCGGCTTGGGCCACGCCCAGCTCGGGCCGAAGGAGACGAAGTCACCGGAGTAGCTGGCCTCCTCCTGTGTCCACAGGGCCCGCATGGCCTCGACATACTCGCGCAGCACCGTGCGCCGCTTGTTGCCCGGCACCCCGTGATCGGTGAGTTCATCGGTATTCCAGCCGAATCCAGCGCCCAGCGTGACCCGTCCACCGGAGAGATGGTCCAGCGTCGCGATCGTCTTGGCCAGGGTGATCGGATCACTCTCGGTCGGCAGTGCCACGGCGGTGGAGAGTTCGATCTTCGTGGTGACCGCCGCGATGGTCCCGAGCGTCACCCACGGATCCAATGTCCGGGTGTACCGGTCATCGGGGAGTTCAGCGGTGCCGGTACCCGGATGCGCCGCCTCCCGCTTGATCGGGATATGGGTGTGCTCCGGTACGAAGAACGACTGAAAGCCCTGTTCCTCAGCGGCTTTCGCGGCGACGGCGGGCCGAATGCCGCGGTCGCTGGTGAATTGAACGATTCCGAATCGCATGTGCCGCAAGCCCTCTCAGTTGCCCTTGGCGGCGGCCACGCCCGCGCGCCGACCGTAGAAGCTGCCGTCACCCAGCGAGCAGCCGCTGGCGTATCCGCCCGCGCAGATGCCGGAGGTGACGCGGCCCGCCGCGAACAGTCCCGGGATCGGCTCGCCGGAGACGTGCAGCACCCGGGAGTCGAGATCGGTGCGCAGCCCGCCGAGGGTGAATCCGCCGGTGTATCCGCGCAGGTCGTACGCGCCGAGCGGCTCGCCGATGGGTTTGACCCACTCCGGCTTCTTGTGCAGGAACGGATCCTCGCCGTTCTCGGCATGCTTGTTGTACAGGTCGATGGTCGCGCGCAGGGTGCCCGCGGGCAGGCTCATCTCACCCTCGAGCTCCTCGACGGTCTCGGCCACCCAGGTCGGTGCGATCCGCAGGAACGACATGGACGACTTGGTCTCGAATGCCGCCTCCAGTGCCTGCTCGTCGATGATGAGGTACGCCTGATTGTCCTGATCCTGCAGTACCGCCTGTCCCATCCGGCCGGGGTAGGTGTCCTCGGTGATGAACCGCTGCCCACGCCCGTTCACCAGAATTCCGCGCACCACCACCTGCGGATCGGCGATCAGCGCGACCTCGGTGGCATCCATATGCGCCAGATCCGCGCCGAGCGCCTGTGCCACCCGGATGCCGATACCGTCATGCTCCTCGACCGTGGCGGCGGGCCGCCCGCTGATCTTGGGCGCGAAGCGCTCCACCATTTCGTGCTGGTACGCGAAGCTGCCGGTGGCCAGCACCACGCCGCGTTCGGCGCGCACGAAGAGTTCCTTGCCGTACCGCTTGGCGGCCACACCCACCACCCGGCCGTCGTCATCGACGACCAGCCGCTGCAACCGCACGTCGAATTCCTGTCGTACGCCGAGCTTTTCGGCGGTCTGGGCGAGCGGCTCCATCAGCATGTAGCCGCCGCCCTTCTCGCCCAGCTTCTTATCCTTGGTCCAGGCGAGATGACCACGGGGCGCGGGGGTGGCGATGGTGTTGAACGGTGCGGCATTCTCGCCGCCGGAGAACATCAGCCCCTCATCGGCGGGCGGCTCGTAACCCGGTTCGCCCCAGAACACTTCGTTGAACGGAACACCATTGGCGACGAGCCAGTCGAAATGCTCGACACTGCCCCGGCAGTAATCGTGGATCTTGGCCTTGTCCACACCCGGACCGAGCGCGGCCGTCAGGAACGCCTCCATATTCTCCGGGGTGTCCTCGAAACCGAGCTTGCGCTGCAGCGCCGTACCGCCCCCGAGGTAGATGAAGCCGCCGGAGAGCGCGGCCGCGCCACCCCAGCCGCCGGTGCGTTCCAGTACGAGCACATCGGCCCCGGTCCGGGCCGCCTCGATGGACGCGCACACCCCGGCAATGCCGTAGCCGACGACGACCACATCGGCCTCGAGATCCCAGGAGCTCACCTCGCCGGCCCGGAGCGGTCGGACGGTTGCGGTATCGGCCATGGTTTTCGAATTCCTAACTGGTGGAGGGAATTACTTCTTCTTGTGCTGCTTGACGGCTTTACCCACTGTGCTTCTTGACGGCTTTACCCACTGTGCTTCTTGACGGCTTTACCCACAATGCCGTCCAGCGTGGTCCCCGCGGGCCAGCCCACGTAGTGACACAGGAACAGCGCGATCTCGTGCAACTGCTCCTCGTCCAGCTCTTCATTGCGCAGCGCCGCGCCGACCTGGATCTCGGCGATATCGAACAGGCCCTGCGCGGTCACCGCGCCCAGCAACAACATTCGGCGATCGCGAATGGAGAGCCCGGGCCGCGACCAGATATCGGCGAACAGATGATCGGCGGTGACGGCGAAGTGCGTGCCCGGGCCGTCCTGGAACTCCCAGCCGTACACCTCGCTCATCTTCTTCAGCCCGCGCTGCCGGCGTTCGTCGGTCATATCACCACTGCTCCTTTGCGATAGGTCCGCGTCCGACCCCGAGCCCGTCCCCGAGACCACCGAGCGCCTGATCGGCCAGCGGCAGATCGACGCCGAGTCGGCGGCCCAGGTCCAGGGCGAGCGAGAGATCCTTCTCGCCGAGATCACGGACATGAGTGAGAATCGGCAGCCAGAAGTCACCCTCGGCCACCGGAGAGGTGGTGTCCCGCAACATGATCGCTCCGGGACCGCCGGTATGCGAGTCGGAGTGCCGGACCACCTTGCCGAGTTCGGTGATATCCAACCCGGCCGCCTCCGCCAGCCGCTGCGACTCCGCGGCGGCGGTGAAGGCGACGAAATGCAGCAGATTGCGCGCCAACTTCATTCGAGTACCCGCACCGACCTCGCCCGCGTGCACGATGAGCGAGGCGAAACTGGAGAACGGCGCGCGCACCGTTTCGAAGGCGGCCGCACTACCGCCGACCATGACGGCCAGCCCGCCCTTGTGCGCCGCCGGAGCGCCCCCGCTGATCGGCGCGTCCACGAATTCCACCCCGTGCTCGGCACATTCGGCCGCCAACTCGACCGCCGTGGAGTCGGCGATGGTCGAGTGCACCGCGATCACGGTGCCCGGCTTCGCGGTCTGCAGAATGCCGTCCGGCCCGCTGACCACCGCGCGCACCTGCGCGTCGTCGAGCACGACCACCGACACCACACCGGTGCGCTCGGCTACCTCGGCCGCCGTGGCCGCCGCCTGCGCACCGCCGGAGGTGAAGGGCGTCAACGCATCCGGTCGCATATCGCAGACCACCAGCCCGCCCGGCCACTCGAGTAGGCGTTTGGCCATGGGCGCACCCATATTGCCCAGGCCGATGAATCCGATCGCCAGCTCGCTCATGCTCGGAACACCTGCCCGCCATCGACATTCAGGATCTGCCCGGTAACCCACTTCGCATCGTCCGAGAGCAGGTACAGGCAGGCGCCCACCAGATCCTCCGGTGTGCCCAGCCGTTTGATGGCCGCGGTCTTCACCAGTTCGTCGACGTACTTGCCCGGCACGATGCTGCGGGTGGCCTCGGTATCGATCGGCCCGGGCGCGATGGCGTTGATCCGAATATTGGACCCGCCCAGTTCATGCGCCAATTGCTGGGTGAGGCTGTTGATCCCGGCCTTGGCGAGTCCGTAGAAGCCGGAGTACTGCCAGGCGGCGGTGGAGGATTGATTCACAATCGACCCGCCGCCCTGCTTGCTCATCTGCTTCCAGACCGCGCGGGTCATATTCAGCGCGCCGTCCAGATTCACGCTCATGAACTTCTTGTAGTAGTCCCACGGCACCGTCAGCAGCAGGTCCAGCTTCATACCCCCGTAGATGGCGGCGTTATTGACCAGGTGGTCGATCCGCCCGAACTCACCGACCGTGAATTCCGCTACGGCGGCGGTGGATTCGGGATCGGAGACGTCGACCTCGCGGAAGACCGCGGTACCGCCGTCCGCGGTGATCTGTTTGGCGACGGCCTCCCCGCGCTCGCTATTGAGATCGGCGACAACGACTTTGGCCTGCTCGGCCGCGAGGGCCTTGGCGTACCCCTCGCCGATACCCTGGGCGGCTCCGGTGACAATGACGGTTCTATCCGTGAATCGGGCCATGACGTGCTCCTTCAGCAACCGGTCGCGATGAGTTTGGTCTCGAGGTACTCCTCGAATCCGGCAACGCCCATTTCCCGTCCGATGCCGGATTGTTTGTATCCGCCGAAGGGCGCGTCGGCGGAGTACCAGACGCCGCCGTTCACGCTCAGGGTGCCGGTGCGCACGCCATTGACGACCGTGCGCAGGCGTTCGGGATCGGTGCCCCAGACCGAGCCGGAGAGGCCGTAGGGGGAGTCGTTGGCCAGCCGGACCGCATCGTCATCACCGTCGTGCGCGATGAGGGTCAGCACCGGGCCGAAGATCTCCTCCTGCGCGACCGTCGCCGAATTCGGCAGGCCCGCAATGAGAGTCGGTTCGATGAAGTAGCCGGGCAGGTCCGGGCGGTTACCGCCGGTGACGGTGCCGCCCTCGGCGCGCGCGCTGTCGAGATAACGTTCGACTCGCGCGCGCTGTTGTTCGGAAATCAGTGGGCCGCAGATGGTTCCGGGCTTGTTCGGATCACCGGGCTTGATCCCGGCCAGGGTCCGCTGCGCGATCTCGGCGGCTTCGTCGTAATGCGCACGAGGTACCAGCAGCCGCGTGCTGATCGCACAGCCCTGACCCGCGTGCACGGTGACCCCGAAGGCCGCATAGCTCACCGCCGCCTTCAGATCCGCGTCATCGAGCACGATGAAGGCCGATTTCCCGCCGAGCTCCAGGAACACCTTCTTCAGTGACTGCGCGGCAGCGGCCATAACGGCGCGACCGGTCCGCGTGGACCCGGTGAACGAGATCATGTCCACGCGCGGATCGGCGACCAGCTGCGCGCCCAGCCCGTGATCGTCGGAGGTGACGATATTGACCACACCGGCCGGAATATCGGTCTCCTCGGCGATGATCCGGCCGACCGCCGCCGCACACCACGGGGTGTCGGGGGCGGGCTTGAGAACCACCGTCGTACCGGCGGCCAGGGCCGGGCCGATCTTGGCGAAGTTGATCTGATGCGGGAAGTTCCACGGTGTGATCGCGCCGACCACACCGATGGGTTCGCGCCGGAGTCGTCGGCCGCTCTTGATGCCCATCGGGGACGCGATGCCGAGATCCGTTTCCCAGTCATAGTTTTCGGCCAGGTCGGCGAACCAGCCGAGATCGCCTATCGGGCCTTCGAGTTGGGGGCCGGCGGTGAGCATGCGGGGTGCGCCCACCTCGGCGATGGTGATCTCGCGCAGGTCCTCGAGATGATCGCGCAGGGCGTCGCGGAGTTGGCGCAGGCAGGTGGCGCGAAAGGCCGGGTCCTGCGCCCAGTCGGTGGTGTCGAAGGCGGTGCGGGCGGCGGTGATGGCGGCGTCCATATCGGCCGCGTCGGCATTGGCCGCATAGCCGATTTGCTCGCCGGTCGCGGGGTTGACGTTGGCGAACAGGTTGCCCCGGCCGGGGACGAGTTTGCCGCCGATCAGCAGTTGGGAACCGCCGTCCGGTACGAGATTGCTCAGGCTCAACGGTAGCTCCGATGCTGTCTGGACACGTGTACGGACTATAGGTTCGTCGCTCGGAAACGCGCAAGAACATGTTTCAGTTTGAGAGACTCTTTCTCATGGCGAATTTCCGAATTCGTTGTCAGTTCGCCGTTGCGCCAGTAACATGCAGACACATGTCCAGTCAGTTGTCCGCCGCGTCACTCGAACCGCTGCTGTTCGACCCGTACGACTACGCCATCCATGAGGATCCGTACCCGGTCTACCAGCGGCTGCGCGCCGAAGCTCCCCTCTATCACCACCCCGGACTGGATTTCTGGGCCCTGTCCCGGCACACCGACGTCTCCGCCGGATTCCGCGACAATGTGAATCTCTCCAGCGCCAACGGGGTTTCACTGGACCCGGCCGCCTGGGGACCGCACGCGCACCACACCATGTCCTTCCTGGCCATGGACGATCCGCGCCACCTGCGGCTGCGCAAACTCGTGTACCAGGGCTTCACCCCGCGCCGGGTCACCGAGATGAGCGACCGGATTCGCGAGATCACGCTGCAGCATCTCGAACCCGCGCTGGCCGCAGGCAGTTTCGACTGGATCGACGATGTCGCGGGCAAACTCCCGATGGACGTCATCTCCGAACTGCTCGGCGTACCCGACAGTGATCGCGCCGAACTGCGCAGGCTGGCGGATCTGCTGCTGCATCGCGAAGAGGGCGTACTCGATGTCCCGGTACCCGCCATGGAGGCGGCGGTACAGCTGTTCGGCTACTACAACGAGATGGTCGCCGCCCGGCACAAACGGCGCACGGATGATCTGACCTCCGCACTGCTGGATGCCGAGGCCGACGGTGATCGGCTCACCGACGCCGAGATCCTCGGCTTCATGTTCCTGATGGTGGTCGCCGGTAATGAGACCACCACCAAACTGCTCGGCAATGCCCTGCACTGGGCCGGGGTGAATCCGGAGCAGTACGCCAAGGTCGCCGAGCATCCGGATCTGGTCGGCGACTGGGTGGAGGAGACGCTGCGCTACGACGCCTCCAGCCAGATTCTGGCGCGCACCGCCGCGGTCGATCTGGAGTATTACGGGCAGACGATTCCGCAGGGCTCGAAGGTATTGCTGCTCATCGGATCCGCCAATCGCGATGACGGCGTCTTCCATGATCCGGACCGCTATGACATCGAGCGCGGTGACAAGGGCGGGCTGATCAGCTTCGGAAAAGGCGTGCACTTCTGCCTCGGCGCACATCTGGCCCGCCTGGAGGCCGGAATCGTGTTGCGCGAGTTCACCGATCGCGTGCGGTCGTACAACCTGGCGGCGGGTAGCGAACGCGTGCATTCGGTGAATGTCCGCGGATTCGCGAAACTGCCTGTGACAGTGGAGGTTCGG
Organism: Nocardia sp. NBC_01503; assembly: GCF_036327755.1. NCBI lineage: Bacteria > Bacillati > Actinomycetota > Actinomycetes > Mycobacteriales > Nocardiaceae > Nocardia > Nocardia sp. NBC_01503. Next base: position 2,181,714 of record NZ_CP109596.1, on the reverse strand, counting down.
TAATGCCACGCTTCGCACCACATCCGGAACGACGGCCGGTACTGATCGCCGGGGCGTCCTCGGGCATCGGCGCCGCCACCGCCGTCGCGCTCGCGGAGCTGGGCTATCCGGTCGCGCTGGGCGCGCGGCGGCTGGAGATCTGCGAAACCCTCGCCGAGAAGATCCGCGCCGACGGCGGTGAGGCGTTCGCCCATCGGCTCGATGTCTCCGCTACCGACTCGGTCGACGAATTCGTGCTCGCCGCCGAAAAAGCGCTCGGGCCAATGGAAATCGTGGTTTCCGGGGCCGGGGATCTGGAGTTCGCCAAGGGCTGGGAGATGGATCCGGAGCTGTTCGAATCGCAGACCCGGGTGCACCTGGTCGGGGCGCAGCGGCTCGCCCACCGGGTCATTCCCGGCATGATCGAGCGGCAACGCGGCGACTTCGTGGTCATCGGATCGGACTGCGCCGATCGGGCCCGGCCCGGGGTCGGTGCGTACAACGCCGCCAAAATGGGCGTGGAAGCCTTTGCGCGCCAACTCCGAATGGAATTGGAGGGCACCGGCGTCCGGTCCTCGATCGTGCGACCGGGGCAGACCCTCACCGGTATGGGAATGACCGCCGAACCCGAGGTCGTCGGGCCCATGCTCGAGGAGTGGGTGAAGTGGGGCTTCGCCCGGCACCCGTACTTCCTGAAGGCCTCCGATATCGCCGCGGCCATTGTCGCCGTGGTCGGCACTCCACGCGGTGCGCATCTCGTGCTGGTCGAAGTCCAGCCCGAAGCACCTCTGACCAAATCGGGAGAGTAATCATGCGGCTCGTCGTCGACCTCGACCTGTGCCAGGGGCACGCCGTCTGCCAGGACGAAGCCCCCGCACTGTTCCGTGTACCCAAACAGGGACAGGTCGAGATACTCCGCGCCGACCCCGGCGACGAGCTGGCGGCGGCCCGTGAGGCCGTCCGCTACTGCCCCACCCAGGCGCTTTCGCTACGTGAAGATTGAAGGAACCATCATGGCCTGGTCCCGCGACGAACTCGACGACATGATCACCCGGTGGGTGCAGGAGAACCAGCGCTGCGAAGCGCTCGGCGACTGGAAACCCCTGGCCGACTTCTACACCCCCGACGCCACCTACGGCTGGAACTACGGCCCCACCCAGGAATTCATGGCCGTCGGCCGCGATGAGATCCGCGATATCGCACTCGGGCAGGAGATGTTCGGGCTGGAGGGCTGGACCTACCCGTACCAGGAATTCGTGGTCGACGAACGCAGCGGCAGCGTCATCGGATTCTGGAGACAGATCAATGAGAAGAGCCGGGCCGACGGGCGGCCGTACAGTCCAGAGGGCATCGGCGGCAGCTGGTTCCGGTACGCGGGCGACGGGCAGTGGTCGTGGCAGCGCGACTTCTTCGACTTCGGTAATGTCACAGCGCTTTTCGTGGAGATGATCTCCAATGGCGTGCTGTCCGACGGGATGCAGAAGCGCATCGAGCGATCCGTCTCGGGAGAGCCGCTGAAGGGCTGGTACCCGGTCGGGCAGGGACCGGCTTCGCTGTGGTGAACAGTCGATACGATTCGCTGTCCCGATCCGAGCTCGCGATTCTGGTACCCGAGCTGCTGCTGTGCGGGCATCTGATCGACCGCTCCGGGATGGCGCACGCCATCGCCGCTTTCGGCCGCGAGGGTATGACCGGCGTCGCCATCGACGAATGGCGTTGGGCCAGTCCGCTTTACACCCGGCGCATGCGCGCGGCGCTGGGTATCGCAGGGGACGGGGTGGACGCCATCTTCAAGGGCTTCCAGCTCGATATCGGTGCGCCACCGCAGTTCATGGACTTCCGGTACCGGGTCCGCGATCACGACAATGGTGAATTCCACCTCGACCACTGCGGCGCGCTCGCCGATGTGGAGCCGATGGGGGAGGAGTACGTGGTCGGCATGTGCCACCACATCGAAGACCCCACCTTCGATGCGACCGCGCTGGCCACCAATCCCTATGCGCGAGTGCGGCCGATACATCGGCCACCCCGCGTGCCCGCCGATCGGACACCGGTGTGCGCGTGGACGGTGACCATCGATCGGTCGCTGGAGCCGACACCGCCGGAGCCCGATGCGCTGGCACTGGCCGGAACCCGCGCGGCCACCGTGGAACTGGCGGCCGTCGATGCCGAAGACGATGGGCAGTCGGACTATTCGGGACCGCTGCTGAACGATCTGCGGTTCGGGGACTTCTCGCGCTCGGCGCTGATTCGGATCGCCGACGAGGTGTGCCTCCAGCAGCACCTGCTGACGCTGGCGTTTCGGCGGGCCGTTACCGAACGCTCGGATTCCGCTGTGGCACTGGATATCACGCGCAAGCAGTTCACCGGCATCGCGGGACTGACCTCCGAACGGCTGCGCACCGCGCTCGGGCTCGGAGATGACGCCGCCGCACTGGCGAAGGTGCTGCGCCTGCATCCGGCCTTGAATCCCCTGGCCTATGTGGATGCCGAGATCGGATCTTCGGTCTCCGGCGGCGAGCAGATCGTGGAGCTGCGGCTCGGACGCGACTGCGGTGCGGTAGCCGACGGAGCCTGGGCCGCGCTGGTGGATTCCGAACACCTCGAGGCACTGAATTCCCTTGCCCGCGGTGTCAATCCCCGGTTCGAGGTCAGTGTGCGGTCTTCGACCGCCGACGAGATGATCCTCGAATTCGGCCTGGCCGCGGCACCTTTCCGTGAATTCGGGGAAGTCGCCATCACCCGATTCAGCACGGGGGCCGCGTTCGCCTTCGCCGACCGGGGCATTCCCCTTCCCCTCACCGTCTTGTAGAAAGCGAAAGTCATGGCCTGCAACTTCGCCGACCTCTACGAACACTCGGCGGACGCGGTACCCGACCGTCTCGCCGTCATCGAGGGTGCGCGGCGGCGCACCTTCGCCGAACTCGACGAGCGGGCCAATCGGCTCGCGCACCACCTCGCCCATGCCGGGGCCGGACCCGGCACCCATATCGGTTTCCATATGCACAACAGCATCGAAACCCTGGAAACCCTGCTGGGCTGCTTCAAGATTCGCGCGGTACCGGTCAATATCAACTTCCGTTACCAGGCCGAGGAACTACGGTACGTCTACGACAATGCCGACCTGGAGATGGTCGTGCATCACCGGTGCTACTCGCCATTGCTGGAGGCGGTGCGGGGGCAATTGCCCAAGCTGCGGCACAGCCTGGTGGTCGAGGACGATCAGGACGGAGCGGATCTTCCCACCCGGTCCATGCCCTACGAGTGGGCGCTCGAGAACTGCTCTCCCGAACGGGATTTCGGTGAGCGCAGCGCCGACGACCTCTTCATCATGTACACCGGCGGCACCACCGGACTACCCAAGGGCGTCATGTGGCGGCAGGAGGATATGTGGCGGGTACTCGGCGGCGGTATCGACTTCTACACCGGGGAACCGATAGCCGACGAGTACCAGCAATCCCGGGCGGGCGCGGCCCAGGAACACCCCATGCGCTGGTTCGTACTACCGCCGCTGATCCACGCCGCCGCCATGATGCCGACCTTCACCGCGCTGTGGTCCGGCAATACCGTGCTGTTCGAACCCCGCTTCGATCCGGCGCGCATCTGGCAGACCGTGGCCCGGGAACAAGCGAATATCCTGGTCATCACCGGTGATGCGATTGCCCGGCCGCTCGTCGACGCCTATCGGGCCGCACCCGTGGACGCCTCCTCGGTCTTCTCCATCGGCTCCGGTGCGGCGCAGCTCACCCAACCGGTGAAGAACGAACTGCTGGAACTCTTTCCGAGCACGCTGGTCAGCGAATCCATCGGATCCTCCGAAACCGGGTTCGGCGGAATCGGTTTCGCGCAGAAGGATGACGATCCGGGGCGCGGGCCGCGGGTCAATACCGGGCGCGGCGCGACGGTGGTGGACGACGATGGGCATCCGGTCGAACCGGGTTCGGAGGGCTGGCTGGCCAAGACCGGCAATGTGCCGATCGGCTACTACAAGGATCCGGTCAAGACCGAGAAGCTGTTCCGTACCGTGGACGGGCGCCGCATGGTCATTACCGATGATCGCGCGCGGGTCGAGGCGGACGGCGCCATCACGCTCATCGGGCGCGGCAATATGGTGATCAATACCGGGGGCGAGAAGGTCTTTCCCGAAGAGGTCGAGGCCGTGGTCAAGGCGCATGAGAGCGTGTACGACGCGGTGGTGATCGGGATCGCGCACGAGCGCTGGGGGCAGTTGGTCGGCGCGGTGGTGTCGAGCGCCGACGCGGTGGACTTCGCCGACCTCGAACGCCATGTCCGGGCACATCTCGCGGGATACAAACTGCCGCGCCGGATCTGGGTCACGGAGACCGTCGCGCGGACTCCCAGCGGTAAGCCCGACTATCGCTGGGCCAAGTCCTTCGCGGAATCCGCCGCACCGGATCACGAGGTGCAATAACCAGTTATGGAAAGTAGTGCCATATCAGGGTCCATTCTTCGGGATACCTTGCCCGAATCAATGGCGGACGTCACAGGAACCTGTTCTAATTCTGGGATGGCAGAGGTGCACACCGTACTGGGTGAACAGGTCCGTATGCCGGTCGAGATCAGGCATGCCGACGCCAGCTCCGCGCTCTTCTTCGCGGATACCGCGGCCGCGCGCGAACTGCTCGCACCGGCCGGACTGGAACCGGTCACCGTTCTCGGCCGGGCGATTCTCTCGCTCGCCTTCGTGCGTTACGTCGACGGTGATCTCGGGCCGTACCACGAATTCGCCTTCTCGCTCATGGCGAAACAGCCCGGCCGCAAGGACAGCGCGGGGGCCTACATCCACTGGCTGCCGGTGAATCAGAGCTTCACTCTCGAAGCCGGACAATCGATTTGGGGATTCCCCAAGCTGATGGCCGATATCGACATCACGCCGGTGCGCGGCGGGCAACGGTGTGAAGTACGGGTGGATGGGCAACTCGTCATCGCGTTGCGGGTGCTGGATGGTGTGCCCATGCCGGGCGGTGCGGGTGGGGCGTCCATCGACGCGTACACCGCCAAGAACGGTGTGCTGCGGCGTACTCCGTGGGTGATGAATCCGAGCCGGGTGCGAGGTATGCCCGGCGGGGTTCGCGTCGAACTCGGCGACCATCCCGTCTCGCAGCAGCTGCGTGCCCTCGGCCTGCCCCGGCGCGCCCTGTTCGCCAGCCGGATCGGTTCGCTGGCAATGACTTTCGAAGACGCCACCACCGTCTTGCAGACCAGGGAGGTCCGATGACCCAGACCGCACTCGTCACCGGAGCCGCCAGTGGCATGGGCCGAATCGTCGCGCTGCGCCTGGCCGCCGCCGGGTGGAGGGTCGCCGCGGTCGACCTGAATCCGGTCGGGCTCGCCGAGACCGCACAGCGCTCACCGAATATGACCACCTACACCTGCGATGTCTCCGATGCCGAGCAGGTGCGCGCGGTGGTGGAGAAGGTGCGCGGCGAACTCGGCACCATCGACCGGCTGGTGCACGCCGCCGGCATGTGCCATGTGCACGCCTCCGCGCTGAATCATGATGTGGCGCAGATAAAGAAGATGATGGATGTCAATTATTTCGGCACCGTCAATCTGTGTCAGGCCGTCATACCGGCCATGAAACAGGCGGGCACCGGCACCGTCGTACTCTTCGCCTCCGTCGCGGGCTGGCTCCCCTCACCCGGAATGGCCGGATACTCCGCGTCCAAATTCGCGGTCATCGGATTCATCGACAGCCTCGCGTATGAACTCGCGGGCAGCGGTGTGCGACTGCTCGGACTCTGCCCGCCCATGGTCGAGACGGCGTTCCTGGACAAGGTCCGCGAAGAGAACGAATCCGTGCTCGGCGGCACCGGCGGTATGAGCCCCGAAGGCGTCATCGACGCCCTCGAGAAGGCGCTGTCCAAGCCGAAGAATCCACTGTTCGTCTTCCCCGGCCAGGCGTACCCCACCTACCTCATGCGGCGTCTCCTGCCCGGCCTCTCGCGCCGGATCGTGAGCCGCATGGTCAAGCCGACGGGTTAACCGTCGCGCGGAAACCGGCTCGTGCTCCGACCGGTGACCGCATCGGGCGCTGGGCAATCGGGGCTCTGCGATTGCCCAGCGTCGCCCCTCTTTCGGCAATCGGCCAGCGAATAATCGCTGGCCCGGAAGCCGCGTGCGCGAGAAAATGAACCCTTCTGCTCGGACACCATTCGAGAGAGGGGACGGATGAGTTCACGCGCACCCGCGTTGAAGCTCGTACTTCGTTACTACGGACGGGAATTGGCTCGGCGCAAGCTATTGACGCTGGGCGGCATGCTGGGGCCCGCCCTCGGCACCATCTGCCAGAACTACATCGCGCCACTGCTGGTCGCGGTGCTCATCGGGCGGGTCGCCGCCAGCGGTGATTCCGGGCTGTCCACGCTCGGACCGTTGGTCGCGGCCTTCGCGGGCGTCATCCTGCTGTCGGAAGTGCTGTGGCGCATCGGAATCCACTGCCTCAACCGGCTGGACGCCTACGGTATCGAGAGCCTGTACGTCATCGCCATGGATGAACTGCTGGCCAAGGACGCGGCGTTCTTCCACAACAACTTCGCCGGATCGCTCACCAAACGGTCGCTGAGCTTCGCCAGCCGCTTCGAACAGTTCGTCGACACCTTCGCCTTCGAAATCTTCGCCGCCGTGGTGCCGCTCGGCTTCGCGGCGGTGGTGCTGTGGCGCTACGACCCCATGCTGGTGGTCGTGCTGATCGGGTTGATCCTGTTCACCGCGTTGATCATCACCCCGCTGATCCAGCGGCGGCAGGCGCTGGTGGACGAGCGGGAGGCGTCCATCGCGCTGGTGTCCGGGCATGTGGCCGACAGCCTGGCCAATATGCAGGTGGTGCGGGCCTTCGCCGCCGAACGTCAGGAGGCGGCCGAACATCGGCGCCGCGTCATCGATCAGCGCCGAAAGTCCTTGCGCTCCTGGGACTACGCCAATCTACGCATCGACACCGTGGTGACGCCGCTGGTCGCCGTCACCAATGTGGCCGGATTGCTCATCGCGCTCGGGCTCAGCGGCGGGCACGCCTCGGTCACCGTGATCATGGTGGCGTTCACCTACTACTGGAACGCCACCGGGATCATGTTCCGGTTCAACCAGATCTACCGGCGGTTGGAGAGCACGCTCACCGAGGCGGCGCAATTCACCGAACTGCTGTTGACGCCATCCACCGTGGTGGATATCGCGGAGCCGGAAGCCTTGCGGCCCAAGGGATCCGATGTGCGATTCGATCGGGTGCACTTCACCCACGCGGGTGCCGCACCACTGTTCACCGGATTGGATCTCGATGTGCCCAGCGGGTCCAAACTGGGGCTCGTCGGGCGTTCCGGCGGCGGCAAGACCACCCTCACCCAACTGCTGCTACGCCTGATGGATATCGACGACGGCGTTATTCGCATTGGTGGACAGGATATTTCGAAGCTCAGGCAGAGTGATCTGCGGAGCCTGCTCGCCTATGTGCCACAGGATCCGGCCATGTTCCACCGCACCCTGCGAGAGAACATTCGCTTCGCCCGGCCCGAGGCGAGTGATGCGGATATTCTGCGCGCCGCCAAGGCCGCGCATGTCACGGAGTTCGCGGACGCGCTGCCACAGGGGATGGAAACCCTGCTCGGCGAGCGCGGGGTGAAACTGTCCGGCGGACAACGGCAGCGCGTCGCATTGGCTCGCGCGATTCTGCGGGACGCGCCGATTCTGCTCCTGGACGAAGCCACCAGCGCCCTCGACTCCGAGAGCGAAAAGCTTGTGCAGCAAGCGCTCTGGGAGCTGATGGAGGGGCGTACGGCGCTGGTGGTCGCGCACCGGTTGAGCACCGTCGCCGGGATGGACCGGCTGGTGGTACTCGATCACGGGCGGATCGTCGAGGAGGGTACCCATGAGCACCTGCTGCGCGCGGAAGGAACGTACGCGCAGCTGTGGCGGCATCAATCGGGCGGATTCCTCGGCGAAGAAATGGTCGTCCGGTAAGTCAACCCCGTCATCCCAGGGGCTGGCCCAACCTCGTCATCCCGGCGCTTCTTGGCCGGGATCCACTGCACCGGTGTGGATCCCGGCCAAAAACATGCCGGGATGACGAGGGGCTACTTGCCTTGGAAGTTGGGCTTGCGCTTCTCCGCGAAGGCGCGAGGCCCCTCTTTGGCATCCTCGCTCCGGAAGACCGGCAGACCGACCTTCGCGTCGATCTTCCAGGCCTCGTCCTCGTGCATACCCTCGGTATCGCGCATGACCTTCAGGATCGCCTGAACCGCGAGCGGCCCATTGTTGTTGATCAGCTCGGCGATCTCGAGAGCCTTGTCCAGCGCGGTGCCATCCGGCACCACATGCCCGATCAGGCCGAACTTCAGCGCCTCGGCGGCGGTGATGTGCCGACCGGTGAGCAGCAGTTCCGCGGCGACGGTGTACGGAATCTGGCGCGGCAGTCGCACCGCCGAGCCGCCCATCGGGAACAGGCTCCACTTCGCCTCGGAGACACCGAATTTGGCGCTCTCACCGGCGATCCGGATATCGGTGCCCTGCAGGATCTCGGTGCCACCGGCGATGGCCGGACCCTCGACCGCGGCGATGAGCGGCTTGGTCAGCCGGAAACCCTTGAGCAGACCCGGCATCCGGGTCGGATCGAAGGCGCTGCCCTCGGACATGCCGTCGCTGGGGTTACGCTTGGACATGGCCTTGAGGTCCGCGCCCGCGCAGAACGCGCCGCCCGCGCCGGTCAGAATGCAGGTGCGAATCTCCGGATCGGAGTTCACCCGCTCCCATGCCTCGGTCATGATGGCCAGCATCTCGCCCGTGAGCGCGTTCTTCTTGTCGGGGCGGTTCATGGTGACGATCAGCGTGCCGCCACGCTTCTCCACGAGGGCATGAGGCTCGGTATTGCTACTTGTTTCAGCAGTGGCTGTCGTCATCGCCGACCTTTCTTTCCGCAGATTCGGGGACGAAACTACCCCGCGCCGTTGTCTTGAACAATAACGTGTTCTAGTTTGGATCGTGGTGACCGCCGTCACGGGCGGCAAGGTATGGGAGAGACGACGCCATGAGTGCAACGAGTACGCAGAGCAAGCTGCCGCCCCGGGTTACGGAATCCTTGATCAACCGGCTCACCGGCATGGTGACCGCGGGCAAGGCGGGCGAGGCCCGCGAACCCTTCGAAATGATCGAGGTCTACACCGGCAACGTGGTCGGCCTGCTGCCGCAGTCCTCGCCCGAAGACGTCGTCAAGGCCGTCGAGATCGCCCGCGCCGCCCAGGTCGAGTGGGCCGCCCGCCCGCTCAAGCAGCGCCTCGAGGTCTTCGAACGCGCCCACGAACTCATCCTCTCCGAGATCGAGACCATTGCCGACCTGATCCAGATCGGCTGCGGTAAGGCTCGTCGCATGGCCATCGAAGAGGCCTGCGACACCCCGATGGTCATCGCGCACTACCTCAAGACCGCCGAGAAGACGCTGCGCTCCAAGAAGCGCAGCGGCCCCATGCCGGTCATCACCACCTCCACCGAGGAGCACCGGCCCAAGGGCGTCGTCGCGGTCATCGCACCCTGGAACTTCCCCTTCGCCATCTCCATGTCCGACTCCACCCCGGCGCTCATGGCGGGCAACGGCCTGGTGCTGAAGCCGGACAACAAGACCGCGCTCTGCACCCTGTTCGGCATCGAACTGCTGCACAAGGCGGGCCTGCCGCGCGGACTCGTCCAGGTGGTCTGCGGCGGCGGTCCCGATGTCGGCCCGACGCTGATCGACAATGTCGACTTCGTCATGTTCACCGGCTCCACCAATACCGGCCGCACCATCGGTGAACAGGCCGGACGCAACCTCATCGGCTGCTCGCTCGAGCTCGGCGGCAAGAACCCGATGATCGTGCTCGACGATGTGAACCTCGACGAGTGCATCCCCAGCGCCAGCTTCGCCGTCTTCGGCAATACCGGCCAGGCGTGCATGCATATCGAGCGTATCTACGTACAGGAACGCGTCTATGACGAGTTCCTGCGCCGATTCGTCGCCGCCGCCGAGGAATTGGGCGCCAAGGCCGGAGCCACCTACGACTTCGACCCCGAAATCGGCTCGCTCGTCTCGGTCGACCATATGAAGCGCGTCGCCGCCCACGTCGACGAGGCCCGCGAGAAGGGCGCGAACGTGCTCACCGGCGGTAAGCCGCGCCCCGATATCGGCCCCGCCTTCTTCGAGCCCACCGTGCTGACCGGCGTCACCAAGGATATGGAGCACGCCACCAAGGAGACCTTCGGTCCGGTCGTGGCCATCTACAAGTTCACCACCGACGAAGAGGCCATCCGCCTGGCCAACGACACCGACTACGGTCTGAACGCCAGCGTCTGGGCGGGCGACCTGCACCGCGCCGGTCGCATTGCCGAGAAGATCGAGGCCGGCGCCATCAACATCAACGACGGCTTCGTCACCACCTACGCCGCCAAGGGCACCCCGTCCGGCGGCGTCAAGAGCTCCGGCGTCGGCACCCGGCACGGCGCGGCCGGCATCCTCAAGTACACCGACACCATCAACGTCGGCGTACAGAAGAAGCAGATCCTCGCCGCCCGTTCGGGCATGCCCTACGAAAAGCAGCTCAAGAGCACCCTCATGACCCTGCGCCTGATGAAGAAGCTGCACCTGGGCTGATGCCCTGAAAGCGGTTGTACGCCAATGATCCCCAGCCGTATCCGGCCGGGGGTCATTGTGCATTCAGGAGCGCTGGGCGCCCTATCTCGCCGAAAACTTCGCTGGATGTCACCTCCGGCGAGGTGCTGGGCGGGAGGGCGCGGAGCTACGGGTATCGCCTGCGGGACTTGCCAATTGGCGTTCCAGCGCGGTGAAGGCGGCTACTGCCTCGGGCGACTCGAAGGCTCGATTGCGGTGCCCGACGGTCACCTGGCGAAGCACATCGGCCTGGACGAGTCGATCGATCGCCGTATTGGCCGCCGGGTAGCTGCGGCCGATCAAAGTGGCGGCGGTTGTCACGGTGAGAATCGGAGCGCCGACAAGTTTGGCGAGTAGTAGATCTGTGGCTGATCCGGTTCGGACGGGAGCGAGTCGTTCCCTCCAGACCTGCTCCAGATCGGCGGCTTTCTGCTCGAACGCGGAAGCATCCGCGACGGCGCGGGTGCATGCCGCAGCGAAACGGGACACCCAGATGTTCACGCCATCAACGGCCGCGGGTGACGTCGCGGACCCGATGTGCCGGAAGCTGACCAGGCCATCGATGTAACTCTGAGTCCAGGTAGCGAGAATCAATGAGACCGGCGGGACAACATGCTGGGCCAGCCCGCGGCGGCGCAGGATGAGGTGAATCAGGGCGCGACCGGTGCGCCCGTTCCCGTCGACGAACGGATGGATCGTCTCGAACTGGGCGTGCGCAATGGCGGCCTGGGCGACAGCCGGCAGATCATCGCCGTTGCAAAATGCCAGCAGATCGACCATCAGTCCGGGGACCAACTCCGGGGGTGGCGGAACATACGCTGCCGAGCACGGATTGAACGAACTGCCGCCGATCCAGTTCTGTTGTTCACGAAACCGGCCACCGTGCTGTTCGAGCCGAGTACCTGTCAACAGACGCCGATGGACATCCAGCAGGACTTCTACCGTGATCGTCTCGCCGCGGCGGATTGAGTTGACGCCGAGCGCCATCGCGTCGATGTTCGCCAACACCTCGGTTGCTGTCACGTCGGTGGATTGCCCCTCCAGAGCCTGAGCGGCCTCAGCGCGCAGCAACCGTCGCGCCCCGACCTCGAGTCCTTCGATCCGGGAGGATGCGATGGCTTCGGCTCTCAGCAGTAGGCGTGACAATGCTTCGGTCTCCGCGAGGGCCTTGGCTTCGGTGTCGAGCCGGGTGATCGCGGCCTCGGCCTCGGCGATGTCCGCCGCGGTCTCGCCAGTCAACATCAACGGCCGATCCACAAGTGGATCGGGGAGGTATGCCTGGTAGGACCCGGCACGGCGGTCTCTTCGTGACAGCCCGCCTCGGTCGAGACTGCTCGCCCAATGCCGCTGCTCAACCTTTGCCATAGCACCTCCTTATTAAAGGTTACTGGATAATCTTTAATAAGGAGGGTTTGCTCAAGGCCGCCGGGCGGTTGCGGTTACCTGGCCGATGCCGATGACGTGGCCGCTCATGGAGAAGGGGGCTACTGCGGGTGGGGTGCTCGCGGGTAGGCCCAACTGTGGAGTATCCAAGGCCAGTACCGTGATTCGGTAGTTGTGGGGCTTGTCGCCAGTGGGTGGGCAGGGGCCCTGGTAGCCTCGTGCGCCCGCGTCGTTGGTGCCCGATATCGCGAGGGTGCCATCGGTGAATTCTGTTGCGGTGGAAGGGATATCCCAGTTCATCCAGTGCCAGAAGCCGCTGCCGGTGGGTGCGTCGGGGTCGAACATGGTGTCGGCGAAACTCTTCGCTGCCACCGGCGCGCCCGACCGGTGCACACGCGGAGCGTGATTGGCCGCGGTGCAGCCGAAGGAACCCGCGAAATTGTCGGCGGGAAAGGTGCTGTCGGTGAGGTCGGGAGTGGTGACGGTGAATCGGGCTGCTGATGCCGGGGCTGAGATAAGCATCCTGAGATATGGGAAAGCCTGGAAGGCTGTGCGCATCCTGGTATTCGGCGTACCACCCGGCCGGGGATGATGAGCACCGAGCAGGGGCGGGCCGTCACGCCGGGGGCCGCCATCCTCGACGGCATGCCGCTGCTCCCGGCCTACGTCATCGACTTCCGCTTCGACGTCCTGGCCCGCCACCCCGACGACCCGGCCCTGCGCCAGCTGATCACCGAACTACGTTCCGCCAGCCCCGATTTCGCCACCTGGTGGGACGACCACACCGTCCGCGAACGCCAACACGGCCGCAAACGCCTCAACCACGTCCGGCACGGCACCCTGACGCTGCATTACGACACCCTGGTTTCCCCGGACGGCTCCGATCAGCGCCTGGTCGTCCTCACCCCCGCCGACCCCACCGCCGAAGCCGCCCTGCGCACCCTGGTTGCCGACCACACCCACCGACTCCTGCATCCGGACAGCAGAAAGGCCCCGACCGAAGTCAGGGCCTCTCATGTGTCTCAACCAACACGTCGGGGTGACAGGATTTGAACCTGCGACCTCTTCGTCCCGAACGAAGCGCGCTACCAAGCTGCGCCACACCCCGTGATGTGAACGTGGAGTAGCTTAACCGATGGTTGGCGCTGATGCTAAATCGTGTGGTCAGACGGGGTAAACGGGCGGAATCGACGGGCTACAGCGGGCGGATGCTGGCGAGTATTTTCTTGGCCAGACCGGCGTCCACGGAACCGGCCACACCGGTGTCCGCGGCGATCGTGAATACGAACGCGCCATTGTCGCCGGGGAAGGCGAAGGTGTAGATCGTGTACGTGGAGGCGCAGCCGTCCGACGGTGGCGGGGCATTGCCCTTGGTCTCCAGGTAGACGCCCTGCAGTTGACCGTCGCTGTTGGCGAAGGTCTCGGTCGCGCCGGGGGTGGAGCCGGTGGAGGTGGACCAGCCGATCTTGGCCATCCGGGTCGCGATATCGGTGGCCGCCTTGGCCGGGTCCGTCTCGGTGGACTGACTCAGAAAGACGTTGGTGCGCACGTAATTCGGGCAGTAGTTGAGACCGTCCTGCGCCAGACCCGCGATCGGCACCGAATCACCGCCACCGTTGAAACTGGTCTGGCCGGTGCGATCCAGCTTCCACTCCTTCGGAATGTCGTATGCCGCACCGTTGTCCGGGATCGTCACCACCTGATAGCCGGGGATGACGGCGGCCGGGGTGGTCGCCTTCGCCGATGTGGTGGCCTTGGGGGAGGTGCTGGGCTGCGCGCCCGACGGAGTGGTGGTGAGGGCGCTGATCAGCGACGGGGTCGTATTCGATTGTGCCGAAGGCTCATTCGAGCCACGGTTCACCAGCACGACCGTGACCACCACGCCGATGATGGCCAGGATCAGCACACCTATGCCCGCGAACAACCAACCCTTGCGGTTGCCGCCACCCGAGGGCGGCGGTGCGCCGTAACCCGGCGGCGGTCCATAGCCGGGCGGCGGCGTTGTCTGATACGGCGCGGGGCCGGACTGGTACGGGGACTGCTGATACGGCTGATTCGGCGCGCTCTGATACGGCTGACCGCCCGGGAACGGTGTGGTCGGCGGCGGGCCCCACGCTTGGTGGATCGTCGGATCCGACTGACCCGCACCGTAATTCGGCGGTGCGGGCGGTTGCGGATGCGGCGCCGACTGCCAGGGCGAATCCTGGCTGGGCACGCCCTGCCACCAGTCCGGATCCGGACCCCGCGTTGTCGGATCCTCGTTCGGTTCATTACCACTGGCCACGGCACACCCCTGACTGACGACTACATACCGCGTTGTATATCGCGGCGGACGCCTAACGCGCGACAGCCTCCGAAGTGGTGCGCCCGCGACCCGACTCGGCGACCGGCTGCTTCGGCGGCGCGCCCACCAGGGTCACCAGCGTCGCCTCCGGACGGCAGCAGAACCGGTACGGCGCCCACGGCGAGGTACCCAGCCCGGCCGACACATGCAGCTTGGTGTGCGCGCCCCACTGCGAGGGACCCTTCACCCGGGCCCGGTCGATACCGCAATTGGTAACCAGCGCACCGAAACCCGGGATACACAGCTGCCCGCCATGGGTGTGCCCGGCCATGACCAGGTCGTAACCGTCACCCGCGAACCGATCCAGCACCCGCGGCTCCGGCGAATGCGTGAGCCCGATGCTCAAGTCCGCCAACGGATTCGGTGCACCCGCCACGGTTTCGTAGCGGTCCCGCTTCAGATGCGGATCATCCACGCCCGCGGTCGAGATCTTCACCCCGGCGACCTCGATATCGCGGCGCACATGCGTCAGATCCAGCCAGCCCCGCTCGGTGAACGCGGCGCGCAGATCCTGCCACGGCAGCGGATCGCCGAAGACCCGCTTGTGATCCTTCTTGAAGTACTTCAGCGGATTCTTCGGCACCGGCGCGAAGTAATCGTTCGATCCGAAGACGAAGATGCCCGGACGCCCCAACAGCCCGCCGAGAGCCTGCACCACCGCGGGCACCGACTTCATATGCGAGAGATTGTCACCGGTGTTCACCACCAGATCCGGCTCCAGCCGATCCAGCTCGCGCAGCCACGCTTGTTTCAACTGCTGACCGGGCATCATGTGCAGGTCGGAGATGTGTAAGACACGTAGCGAGGGTTTACCCGGGGCCAGCACCGGCAGCGTCGCCTCACGCAAGGTGAAGGCATTGCGCTCGATCAGCGTGGCGTATCCGACTCCGGCGACGGCGGCCCCCGCGGCTCCCAGAGCGGTACGGCGAAGGGTGGCGGTCGAGATTACGGGCATTTGCCCAGAATAGGCGACCCGTTGAAAATGCGTCGAGCCTCGCGGGTGATGAACGGTACCGTGGCGGCCATGTCGGAACTCAAATCGAAGCTGCGCGCGGATCTCACCACCGCCATGAAGGCCAAGGACACGCTGCGCCTCAATACGGTGCGCATGCTGCTCGCCGCCGTGCAGACCGCCGAGGTCGCCGGCAAGGAGGCGAAGGAACTCACCGACGCCGAGGTCATCGCCGTCCTGTCCAAGGAGGCGAAGAAGCGCAACGAGTCCGCCGTCGTATACGAGCAGGCCGGGCGCGGGGAGCTCGCCGCCACCGAGCGCGCCGAGGAACAGATCATCGAGGAGTACCTGCCGACGCCGCTGACCGACGCCGAGGTGGCCGATATCGCCGATACCGCCATCGCCGATGTGGCCGAGCAGATCGGGGAACGCCCGGGCATGCGCCAGATGGGTCAGGTCATGAAGGTCGCCACCGCGCTGGCCGCCGGGCGAGCCGACGGCACTCGCGTCTCGGCGGCGGTGAAGTCCCGCCTCTGAGCTTTCGAACCGAGAGCGCTCGAACCAACGGCAACGACCCCGCACCGGATCGGTGTGGGGCCGTTGCCAGTTCGGGACCGCCCGCCTAGCGGGGAATCGGGATGGGTATCGGGATCGGCGGCAGCTGCGGCAGACCCGGTATCTGAATACCCGGCACCGACGGCTGCGGGGCGTTCGGCGCGGGCAGCGGATGCTGGGTGCCGTCACTGACGTAGATCGTGATCACCGAGCCCGGAATCGCCGAACCATCCGGCGAGATGCTCATCACCGTGCCCTTGTTCGCGCCCGGGGCCGAGGTGACCGACACCTGGAAGCCCGCCGCGATCAGATTCGCGGTCGCCTCGGACTGGTTCTGGCCGATCACATCCGGAATCTGTGAGTTGTTCGAACCGCGCACGTATTTGTCGTCCAAGGGTGGCAGACCCAGCGGCGGGAACTTGCCGAGCACATTCTTCATCGCGCCCAGCCAACTGCGCGCCGGCTCATTACCGCCGTACAGATTGCCGCTGCCGCAGTTGCGCAGCGGGTACGAGCAGATCTCGCCCGGGGTCGGGCTGTCGCCGTAGATGTACTCCGCGCCGGCGAAGAAGTTGCTGAACGCCAGGAAGGCCGAGGAGCGGTGCGTCTCGGTGGTTCCGGTCTTGGCGGACAACGGGAAGTCCCAGCCCACCGATCGGGCCGCGCCCGCACCGGTACCGCTGACCACGTCGTGGCTCAGCGCGTTGGCGAGGGTGTTCGCCAGGCCCGGATCGACCACCTGCTCGCACGCCTGCTGGGTGAGCGGCACCGTCTTACCGCTGCGATCCACCACCTCCTTGATCGGAGTGGGCGGGCACCAGCGGCCGCTGGAGGCAAGCGTCGCGGCCACATTCGAGAGCTCCAGGGCGTTCACCGCGACCGGGCCGAGGGTGAACGAGCCCAGATTCTGATCCTTCACCATATCGGCCAGACTCTGGTTGCCATGGCCGGAGGTGCCCGGCTGCGCGTACGAGCGCATACCCAGGCGGATGGCCATATCCACGGTCGGGGTGACGCCGACGGCCTGAATCAGCTTGACGAAGGCCGTATTCGGCGAGGTGGCCAGCGCCTCGGTCACCGACAGAGGTGATTTGTAGTTGCCGGCGTTCTTGACGCAGTACGTTTCGGCCGGGCAGCCCGGCGTTCCACTGTTACCCATGCCCTTGGCCTGGAAGGTAGCGGGCACGTCCAGCTGGGCGCTGATACCGAGCCCCTTCTCCATCGCCGCGGCCGTTGTGAAGATCTTGAAGATCGAGCCCGCGCCGTCGCCGACCAGCGAATACGGTTGCGGCTGCACGGTTTCGTGCGCATTGCCGTCCAGTCCGTAGGTGCGGCTCGACGCCATCGCCAGCAGTGGATGCGAATCCTGTCCGGGAGCAATGACATTCATGACCGAGGCGATATCGTCCAGATTCGGATCGGCGTTCGCGTTCACCGCGGCCTTGGTCGAGTTCTGCACATCCGGATCCAGGGTGGTCCGAATCAGGTAGCCGCCCTTGTCGATCTGATCGCGGCTGATACCGGCATTGGCCAGGTACTGCAGCGCGTAATCGCAGAAGAAGCCGCGGTCATTGGCGGCGATGCAGCCGCGTGGCAGCCCCTTGGGCTCGGGCAGCACGCCCAGCGGATCGGTCTTGGCCTTGCGGAATTCGTCGGCCCGGCTGGGGATATTGGCGATCAACGTGTCCAGCACGGTGTTCCGGCGCTCCAGCACGCCCGTCGGGTTGGTGTACGGGTTCAGTTTGGAGCTGGACTGCACCATGCCGGCGAGCATGGCCGACTGCACGATGTTCAGATCCTTGGCGTCGATGCCGAAGTAGGTCTGCGCGGCGTCCTGGATGCCGTAGGACGAGTTTCCGAAGGGCACCAGGTTCAGATAGCGGGTGAGGATCTCGTCCTTGGTGAGCTGCTTGTCCAGCGTCATCGCCATGCGGATCTCACGGATCTTGCGGGCGGGTGTGGTCTCGGTGGCGGCGCGGCGTTCGGCATCGGTCTTGGCCACCACGAGCAGCAGGTAGTTCTTCACGTACTGCTGGTCGATGGTGGAGCCACCCTGCTGCACCTCACCGCCGCTGGTGTTGGTCAGGAAGGCGCGGAAGGTGCCCTGCCAGTCCACACCACCGTGTTCGGCGAAGCGTTTGTCCTCCACGGACACGAGTGAGAGCTTCATGTCGTTGGAGATCTTGTCGCTGGGGACTTCGAATCGCCGCTGTTCGTACAGCCACGCGAACGGCTGGCCGTTCGCATCGACCATGGTCGACACCGCCGGGACCGCACCCTCCACCAATTCGGCGGAGACGTTGTCTACGGCGTCGGCGGCTCGGTTCGAGATATAGCCGAAGCCGCCGGCGAGTGGGAACAGCAGCCCGGCGAGGAGGACGGCGGCCAGGACGCAGCTGCCGGCCAGTCTCGCGAGCGTTCGTGTGATCGGCACGACCCATAGCCTAATTGCCCTTTCCCGCTGTCGGCGTCCGCCCGGGCGAGGGTGTTCATTCGCCCGAATCATGCCGACTGACCGGTTTTAGGCAACGAATGCGTGGACGGGCGTACCAGAAAATCTCAGGACGGTCTTGCGCTGGCCGTGCACCACTATCTAGATTGAGAACCCAGTGTGATAGAGCTAACACTCAAAGTGGAATGTGGTGCAGTTCGCAGTGGGGTTGGGTATCTGCGCGCTGCACACGCGATTCTGGAGCGCCGTGACCCGGTGTTCGGACTGCAAAGGGGCACTTAAATGCACATGACTACCCCGATAGCTCGATTGGACGTGGAGCAGGCCGAAGCAAGGATCGCCTGGGTTTCCCAGGCTCGATGCAAGGAAGTGGATCCCGACCAGTTGTTCGTGCGAGGCGCGGCACAGCGCAAAGCGGCAACCATCTGCCGGCACTGCCCGGTACTGATGGAGTGCGGGGCGGACGCCCTGGACAACCGCGTCGAGTTCGGTGTGTGGGGCGGCATGACCGAGCGGCAGCGTCGTGCGCTGCTCAAGCAGCATCCCGAGGTGACATCCTGGGCCGATTTCTTCCGGGTCCAGCGTACGCAGAAAGTAGCCATGTAACCCGTATCCCCATAAGCAGAATGGACCGAGCCCGCTGATGCGGGCTCGGTCCATTTCTGGGGTAATAACGGGCAGAACAGGCAAATCCTCCGGTGTTATTCAGGGGGCTTGCGCACTCACGCCAGCGGTGGCGCAAATACGTCAGGCGGACCGAGTGGCTCCCGCCTCGGCCAGCTGATCGCCGACCGCGCGCAGCGCCTCGACATCGGCGACCTCGAACGGCAGTGCCGTCACCGCCGCGATCGGCACCCGCGGATGCGCGCCGGTGAACCGATGCAGCAGATGCTGTTCCCGCTTCGCGGTCACCGCGCGCTGCGCGTGAATCCGCAGTACGGCGGCGGCCAGCGCGGCCGGGGTCTCGGATTCGCCGTTCACGGCGGCCTGCGGGGCCAGCTTGTCCGCGGCCACCGACGCCTGCTCGGCCGAGAGCGAGCTCAGCACCGGATGCGTGCGATTGAGCACCAGACCCGCGAGCGGCATCTTGTCGGTGGAGAGCCGATCCACGAAGAACGACGCCTCGCGCAGCGCGTCCGGTTCGGCCGCCGCCACCACGATGAAGTGCGTACCGGGCCGGGACAGCATGGCGTAGGTGCGATCCGCGCGATCCTGGAAGCCACCGAACATGGACTCCAGGGACTGCAGGAATACCGAGGCGTCCTTGAGCAGCTGCCCGCCGACGATCGTGGAGACACCGCGCAACGCCAGACTCATCGCCCCGGCCACCAGTTTGCCCACGCCTCGGCCCGGGGCCATGATCACGCGAATCATCTTGCCGTTCAGAAAATTGCCGAGCCGCTTGGGCGCGTCGAGGAAGTCCAGGGCGTTCCGGGAGGGTGGAGTGTCGACCACGATGAGGTCCCACTCGCGCTTGCTCGCCAGCTGACCGAGCTTCTCCATCGCCATGTACTCGGAGGTGCCGCCGAAGGAGGAGGCCACCGTCTGATAGATCGGATTGGCGAAGATCTGCTCCGCCTTGTCCGGGCTGGTGTGCTCGAGCACCATGTCATCGAAGGTGCGGCGCATATTCAGCATCATGGCGAAGAGCTCGCCCTTGACGCCCTCGCCCAACTCCACCTTCTGCGGGGTGTTCCCGAGATCGCTGACCCCGAGCGACTGCGCCAACCGGCGCGCCGGATCGATGGTCAGCACCACGACCTTGCGGCCCGCCTCGGCGGCGCGCAGTGCGATGGCCGCGGCGGTGGTGGTCTTGCCGACGCCGCCGGAGCCGCAGCACACCACGATGCGGGCGGTCGGATCGGCGATGATCTTCGAAATGTCCAGGGGGACGGTATTGGCCGGAACGATCATGGTCAGCGGACTCCCTGCGCGCTCAGAACTTCGGCCAGCTCGTACAGGCCGCCCAGATCCATCCCGTCGGCCAGCGCCGGGAGGTACAGCCGCGAGATGTCGACCTGGGCCAGGTCGGCGGCGTTCTCGTCCTGCGCGTGCAGGCGGGCGGAGTGCTCCAGGGTCTCGGCGACCAGACCCTGGAAGTCCGCCTCGGACAGGGTGATTCCGGCCTCGGCGAGTCCGGTGCGCAGCGCTTCGGTGTCGAATTCACCGGCGGCGGCCTTCTCGCGCAGGGCACGCGGCAGATAGCCCTCATTGGCGCGGTTCACGATGACCGTGCCGATATTCAGATCATTGGCGGTGAGTTCGGCGACCGCGTCCGCGGTCTCCTGCACCGGTAGCGCCTCGAGCAGCGTGACCAGATGGATCATGGTCTGCGGCGAGTGCAGCAGCTTCGAGACTCCCTCGGCCTGCGAGGCGATCGGGCCGCCACCCGCGATCTCGGCCATGGCCTGGGTGACATCCAGGAAGCTGGCGATCCGGCCGGTCGGCGGTGCGTCGATGACTATTTCGTCATATGCCGGTTTACCGGCCTTGTCGACGCGCACCGCGCACTCTTTGATCTTGCCGGTGAGAATGACGTCCCGCAGACCCGGCGCGATGGTGGTGACGAACTCGATGGCGCCCACCCGGCGCATGGCGCGGCCCGCGAAGCCCAGGTTGTAGAACATGTCCAGGTACTCGAGGAAGGCGTGCTCCACATCGAGGGCCAGGGCCAGCACCTCACCCCCGCCGTCGGCGGTGGCGATACGAGTCTCGGTGGGCGGCAATGGCGGCAGATCGAAGAGCTGCGCGATGGACTGTCTGCCCTCGACCTCGACCAGTAGTACGCGGCGGCCCCCCGCCGCGAGTGCCAGTGCCAATGCGGCCGCGACCGTGGACTTTCCGGTGCCGCCCTTTCCGGATACGTAATGCAGGCGGGCTTTGTCCGCCCGCTCCGGCCAACCTGCTTCGACCCCCGGCTCAACCGAAACGGGCACTGCTATCGGTACTCCCACGCTCGCGAGCCTATAACTCGTTCCTGCTTCCTGCCCAGAAGAGACACCGACTGTCTGATACACCACTCTGGAATCTTGGGTTTCCGGATTCGAGTGCGCCAGAGCAGGGTCCGGAGTATGGGACCCGGTGGCCGGGGCTAATCTCACCCCATGAGTGAAGTGACCGCGTGGGAGTACGCAACCGTGCCGCTGTTGACGCACGCCACCAAGGCAATCCTCGACCAGTGGGGCTCCGATGGCTGGGAGCTCGTCTCGGTACTGCCCGGGCCCACCGGTGAGCAGCACGTGGCCTACCTGAAGCGACCCAAGAACTGATGGCCGCCGCCACCGCCTGGGCGGAGAACCTGGAGAAGCTGGGGCTCACCCTGCCCCCCGTGGCCGCACCCGTGGCCTCGTACATCCCGGCCATCCGGACCGGGAATCTGGTCTACACCTCCGGCCAGCTGCCGTTCGTGGATGGTCAGCTCTCCGCGACCGGCAAGGTCGGCGCGGAGGTCTCGACCGAGCAGGCCGCCACGGCCGCGCAGCTGTGCGCGCTCAATGCGCTTGCCGCCGTGCATGATCTGGTCGGACTCGACAATGTGGTGCGCATTGTGAAGGTCGTCGGATTCGTCGCCTCCGCACCGGGCTACAGCGATCAGCCGGTCGTCATCAACGGCGCGTCGAACTTCCTCGGCGAGGTCTTCGGCGATGCGGGCGTGCACGCACGCTCCGCCGTCGGCGTCTCCGAACTGCCGAAGAACACCCCCGTAGAGGTCGAACTCATCGCGGAAGTGCGCTGACGCCTTCCTTTTTCGGGAAGCGGCGGGTGTGGTGAGTTCAACCCTGGACCCGCCGCACTCGCTGAGTTAGGACAGAACTATGACCCTCACTCATCCCGCGTACGCGCAACTGCGGCAAGTGACCCCGTCCGCCGCCGTCGTACTGGCGGACAATCCCAGTGGAATGACCCTGCAGGGCACCAATACCTGGCTGCTGCGCGCGCCGGGGAGCGCGGAGTACGTGCTGGTGGATCCGGGGCCGGAGGATCACAAGCACACCGAGGCGGTGGTGCGCGAGACCGGCGGGAACATCGCCCTCACCCTTGTCACCCATCACCATCTCGACCACACCGGGGGCATCGGCCGGCTGGTCGAGGCCACCGGAACTCCGGTGCGCGCCAAGGACTCCCAATTCCTGCACGACTCCACCGAGGTGCTCGCCGACGGTGAGGTCATCGAGGCGGCCGGAGTGCGGATCACCGTGCTCGCGACGCCGGGGCACACCCGGGATTCGGTGAGCCTGCTGGTGGACGGCCCCGATGACGGTGATGCCACGCTGCTCACCGGTGACACCGTATTGGGCAGTGGCACAACGGTGCTCGAATCCCGGGATGGCGCGCTCGCCGATTATCTGGAGTCGTTGCGGCGATTGGCCGAGGCCGCGCCCGGGCGGGTGCTGTTGCCCGCGCACGGTCCGGATCATCCGGATGCGCTGCCGGTGATCGATTTCTACATTCGGCATCGCGAGGAGCGGTTGAACCAGGTTCGGGCGGCACTGGCGGAGCTGGGGCCCGATGCGGAGGCGTTGCGGATCGTCGAGAAGGTGTACGCCGATGTCGACAGGTCGCTGTGGCCGGCCGCGCAGAGTTCGGTGCGGGCGCAGTTGGCGTATATCCGGGCGCGGGGCTAGTAGCAAACACGTAGGGACCGGGTCGTCACCGAGGTGACGACCCGGTCCCTACGAGTCTCTGTTCCCTGCCGGTACTACCTGGCGCGGCGGGCCAGGCGCTCCGAGTCGGAGATGAGCACGCTCTTGCCCTCGAGTCGAAGCCAGCCGCGGTGCGCGAAGTCGGCCAGGGCCTTGTTCACGGTTTCGCGGGAAGCCCCGACCAGCTGGGCGATCTCCTCCTGGGTCAGGTCGTGGGTCACGCGCAGCGCGCCCGCTTCCTGGGTACCGAAGCGCTGTGCGAGCTGCAGCAGCGCCTTGGCGACGCGACCGGGCACATCGGTGAAGATGAGGTCGGCCAGATTGTTGTTGGTGCGGCGCAGACGACGGGCGAGGACCCGCAGCAACTGCTCGGCGATCTCCGGGCGCTGATCGATCCACGCCTTGAGGGCGTCCCGATCCATGGTGACCGCGCGAACCTCGGTGACGGTGGTTGCCGTCGAGGTACGCGGACCCGGATCGAAGATCGACAGCTCGCCGAACATGTCCGACGGGCCCATGATCGTCAGCAGATTCTCGCGACCATCGGGGGAACGTCGGCCGATCTTCACCTTGCCGGAGGTGATGATGTAGAGCCGGTCTCCCGGTTCGCCCTCGTTGAAGATGACATGACCGCGCGGAAAGTCCACGGGCTGAAGTTGTTTGGCGAGGGCAGCCACCGCGGTGGGCTCGACGCCTTGGAAGATGCCTGCTCTGGCGAGGGCCTCGTCCACGAATGTGCTCCTTATGGGAAATGGCTCTGTCCTGGACCGAAGCATTCGGCCGACAGTGCAGTCTACTTTGCAATACGCCCGGGTAGTGATAGACACCACGCGGCAGGGTCATTCTCCGACACGCAGAGTCGGTTTACACGACACGCACCGTCGATCCAGCGACACGCAAAGTTCAACTCTAGCGACACGCCGTCAAGCCCACGCAGGAAGATCGGAAAACGCCGCTGACCGGCCGGATATCGGCGAAACGGGCAGCGGCGGACAAAAGCGATTCAGCTGGCCTGGGCTACATCCATGCCCTTGGCTGCCGGTCGGGCGCGCCTCGGGCGCGCCGCCGCGGCGGGCAATCCCAGTTTGGTCAGGTCACTGACCTCGGCATTCGTGGCTCGATCCAGATACTGCTGAACCTCGGGGTCCGGTTCGAGCAGCTTGCGAAGCCGATTCTCGACACGTTCCATCACCAATGCGAACAGCATCAGCGCTATCGGAAACAGCACCACAGCGAGTCCTTGCATAGGGAGGAGTAAACACGGCGAAGGTCTCAGATGGAACACGGGAGGTAGTCAGCCAGGTTGATGGGGCTTGGCGGTTCCGTAAGGTGGACGCGTGCGTGTCTCCACATCCAGCGCGGCCGCGAATGGGGCCGAATCCGGCGCTCCCGCCGTGCCTACCAGCGGTAGGACCGCGCCCAAGGGCGGAAAAGCCAAGTCGCGCGCCAAGGAGACGCCCACCGGTCTGGTACGCCGCGCCCGCCGGATGAATCGCACGCTTGCGCTGGCCTTTCCGGACGCGCACTGCGAACTCGACTTCACCACGCCACTCGAATTGGCCGTGGCCACAATCCTTTCCGCGCAGTGCACCGATGTCCGGGTGAACCTCACCACACCGGCGCTGTTCGCCAAGTACCGCAGCGCTCGCGATTACGCCGAGGCGAATCGCACCGAGTTGGAGGAGTTCATCCGGCCCACCGGCTTCTATCGCAACAAGACGAATTCGCTGATGGGACTGGGGCAGGCGCTGGTCGAACGCTATGACGGCGAGCTCCCGAACACCTTGAAGCAATTGGTGGAGCTGCCGGGTATCGGCCGTAAGACCGCGAATGTCATCCTCGGCAATGCCTTCGGTGTGCCCGGTATCACCGTCGACACTCACTTCGGCCGCCTGGTCCGGCGCTGGAAGTGGACCGATGAGGAAGATCCGGTGAAGGTCGAGCATATTGTCGGCGACCTCATCGAGCGCAAAGAGTGGACCATGCTCTCGCATCGGGTGATCTTCCACGGCCGCCGCGTCTGCCATGCCCGCAAACCCGCCTGCGGTGCTTGCGTTCTGGCCAACGACTGCCCCTCCTACGGTCTCGGCCCCACCGATCCGGTCACCGCGGCGGCGCTGGTCAAGGGCCCGGAGACCGAGCATCTGCTCGAAATGGTGGGCCTGTGAGTCTTGCGGCTCCGCCCGAAAACCGCACCCGCCCACGGCCGTCAGACGCCGTGGGCGCGTGCGGTCCGCGACGGCGCGGCGGGATGCTCGCGGTGCTCGTGGCGCTCGCGCTGGCGATTGCGGGGTGTTCGAGTACCGGTGATACGCCGAGCAAGGGTGCACCCGCCGCTGCCGAGAAGTCGGTTTCGGCCGCGGAACGGGCACACGCGGCGCTGGCCGACTGCCCGGTGCCATCGGGAGCGGCGGTGGGGGACAGTCCATTGCGCGGGCTCGCCCTCGAATGTCTCGCCGACGGCAAGCCGATGGATTTGATCGCCGCGCTCGCGGGCAAGCCGGCGCTGCTGAATCTCTGGGCCTACTGGTGTGGCCCGTGCGCGGAGGAATTGCCGCTACTGCAACAGTTCTCGGATCGGGCGTCGGCGTCGATCACGGTGCTCACCGTGCACAGTGATCCGAGTACGGCCAAGGGTTTGTCCCGATTGACCGGGCTCGGTATTCATCTGCCGGGTGTGGCGGATCCGGATACCAAGGTGCGCAATGCCGTCGGCGCTCCGGCGGTGCTGCCCATCTCCGTGCTGTTGCGTGCGGACGGCACCGTGGCGAAACTCGTTGTGCGCCCGTTCAAGAGCGTCGACGATATTGCCGATACGGTCGCCGCCGAGTTGGGGGTGCGGGCGTGAGCGCCGGTGCTGTGGTCGATCTTGGAGTGTGGGCATGAGACTCGAGGTGCCTACGGGCTCCATTCCGGAGTGGCTGAGATCGGTGGCCGAGCATGATCCGGCCGATCCGACCGGTATGAATCCGGTGTTGCGGCGCATCGCCTCCGCGGCCGTGCGTACCCGTGACGCGGCGGTGCTGGTGCTGTTCAGCGGGTCCGGCGCCGCCGATCCGCGCGCGCTCGGCGGGCTGCCGGACGATGCCGATGTGCTGCTCACCCAGCGCGCCGCCACCATGCGCACGCACAGCGGGCAGGTGGCGTTCCCGGGCGGTGGGGTGGAGCCCGGCGATGACGGCCCCATCGGCACCGCACTGCGCGAGGCGCGGGAGGAGACCGGACTCGATCCGGCCGGCGTGGAGCCGATCGCGGTGCTGCCCAAGATCTTCGTACCGCCGTCGCGGTTCGATGTGACCCCGGTGGTCGCCTACTGGCGCACCCCCGGTGAGGTCGGTGTGGTGAGCGAGAACGAGGCGTCCCGGGTGGTCCGGGTGCCGGTCGCGGACCTCGTCGATCCGGCCAACAGATTCGTGGTGCGGCATCCGCTCGGCTATATGGGTCCGGCCTTCACGGTGGACGGCATGCTGGTGTGGGGCTTCACCGGGGGAGTGCTCGCCGGGCTGCTGGCGGTATCCGGGTGGGAACTGGAATGGGACCATCACGATGTGCGTGATCTGCAGGCCTCACTGGCCGCGGTTGGGATGACGTTATGAGCTCTTCGGCCTGGCTCGACCTCGGGATCCTGATTCTGGCGCTGCTCGCGGCCACCTCCGGGTGGCGGCAGGGCGCGGTCGCCTCCGCACTGGCCTTCCTAGGCGTGGTGCTGGGCGCGGTGGCGGGCATTCTCATCGCCCCGCACATCCTCATCCACCTGAGCGAGGGGCGCTCCCGGGTGCTGGTCGGCGTACTGCTGATCGTGGCCCTGGTGATCGTGGGTGAGGTCGCGGGGATGGTGCTGGGGCGGGCGGCGCGCAGCGGTATGCGCGATCCGTTCACCCGCAGTGTGGACAGTGTGGTCGGCGCGGGCCTGCAGATGGCCGCGGTGCTGGCCACCGCCTGGCTGCTGGCGCTGCCGCTGGCCAATTCGTCGCAGCCGGGAATCGCGGCCGCGGTCAAGAACTCTCAGGTTCTGGTGAATGTGGACCATGTCGCGCCGGATTGGCTGCGGCGGGTGCCGAACGAGTTCTCCAACCTGCTCAATACCTCCGGGCTGCCGGATGTGATCGGCCCGTTCGGCCGGGTGCCGATCGCCGCGGTGGAACCACCCGATGCCAGTGTGCTGCAGTTGCCGGTGGCGCAGTCACTGCAGACGAGCGTGCTGCGAATCCGCGGTATCGCGCCGAGTTGCCAACGGCAGTTGGAGGGTTCGGGCTTCGTGGTCGCACCCGAGCGCATCATGACCAACGCGCACGTGGTCGCGGGCACCAGCACGGTCAGTGTGGATACCGCGCGCGGATCGATGGAAGCCCAAGTGGTGCTGTTCGATTCGTCCAAGGACATCGCGATTCTGGCGGTGCCCGGATTGAACGCACCGGTGATTCCGCTGGCCCCGGCCGCCGCCAACTCCGGTGAATCGGCCATCGTGCTGGGTTACCCGGGTGGCGGGCGCTATACGGCCAGTGCGGCCCGGGTGCGCGAGACCCTGGATCTCAAGGGCCCCAATATCTATCGCGACAACAATGTGCAGCGTGAGGTCTACACGGTGCGCGGCCAGGTGCGCGCGGGTAACTCCGGCGGCCCGCTGGTCGACACCGACGGCAATATTCTCGGCGTGGTCTTCGGTGCCGCCGTCACCGACGACGACACCGGCTATGTGCTGACCCTGGACGAGGTGCGGCCGGAGGTGAACGAGGCGGCGGGCGTCTCGACCCCGGTCGGTACCGGGAGTTGCGTACTCAGCTAGGACAGCAGTTTGGCGAGCTCGGCGGTGACCGCCGCCGGGTTCTCCTGGTGCGCATAGTGTCCCGCGTCCGGGATCTCCACCACGCGGCGCTGTGGCGAGAACTCCTGCCCGCGTCGAATCGTATTCGCGAGAATGTAGTGGTCGCGGTCGCCGTACATGGACAGCACCGGGATGCGGATGGGTTCGCGCATGGTCTCCATGAAACGCGCGCCGTCCGGTCGCCATTGGCTGCGGAAGGCCCAGCGCTGGTACTCCAGACCACAGTGCGCCGCACCGGGAATGCGGATGGCGGTGCGCATGCGCTGCACGGTGTCCGCGAATTCCGCTGTCCCGGACCAGTGTTCACCGGCGCGACGGCGCAGCAGGCGTTCGATCTCCGCGCCGGCATCGGCGGTGAGCAGATTCTCCGGATAGCGGGGCAGCTGATAGCGCAGGAAATTCGGCAGCCACACCGAGCGCTGTTTGCGGTCGCGCAGGATGGAGCTCTTGAGCGCCGCCGGATGCGGTGAACTCACCAGTCCGATGGCGCGTACCACCCGCGGTTGCAGTACCGCGGTCGCCCAGCAGACCAGGCCGCCCTCGGCATGCCCGACCAGCGTGGCCTCGGTATGTCCGAGCGCGCGTACCAGTCCGGCGATATCACCGGCCAGGGTCCACCCGTCATAGCCGCGCGGTGGTTTGTCGCTGTCGCCGTAACCGCGTAGATCCATCGCGACGGCCCGATAGCCGAGCTCGGCCAGTGCCGTCAGCTGATGCCGCCACGACCACCAGAAGTCACCGAAGCCGTGCAGCAGCACCACAAGTGGTGTTTCGGGGTCGGCGAAGACCACACTGCCCGCGGGCATGGCCTCCACGACGTGGAAGCGAATGCCGTTGGCATGCACATCCCGATGGGTCCACGGTCCGTCGTAGCGGACTGCGGACGGATCAGGGGACGAAATCGACGACACGCCGAGGCAGCGTAATCGACGGTCTACAGCCGCGGCTTGCCGAGACCGACCGGAGTGTCGTCCGAATGCTCACCGGCGGCACCGAAACCGCTGGGCAGCAGCGTCTTCGCCTCCTTGAGCGATTCGATGGTCTTCTCCGGCGCGCGCAGTCTGCGCACCTTGAGATAGCCCAGCAGCGCCAGCGCCGCGGTGGCCACGATCATCAGCAGGAAGACGATGAGGAACGCCAGCCAGCGGTATACCCACACGTCCAGCAGTTCGGCGAGGAAGAAGAAAAAGAAGAAGGAGCTGAACAGCAGGACGGTCAGCGCTCCGATGAAGAAGACGCTGCCCTGCAGACCCTTCTTGACCTCGCCCGTCACCTCCGCCTTGGCGAGCGCCACCTCCGCGCGTACCAGCGTCGACATCTGCTCGGTCGCGTCCCGAACCAGAGTGCCGATCGTCGCCGACTCATGTGTATCGACATCGGACAACGGAATCGAGGTGATGGTGCGGGTGCGATTCCCGTCTCGCCCGTTACCGCCCTGTGTGAAGCTCAATTGCTCGACCCTTCTCCATGTCCCGGAACTGCCCGGTGCGCTCTCACTCTTGTCCCTGCAGTGCCCGCTCGTCTCGGCGTGCCTGGTGGGCACGGCCACGACGCAACAGTAGCGCCGAACCCGCCAGGGAAGCCGCCAATGACGTCAGCAACACCGCTGCTTTCGCCAGTTCGACTTCGGAGCCGTCGCCGACGCCGTCCAGTGCGAGTTCTGCCACCAAGAGGCTAACGGTGAAGCCGATCGCACCTAGTACCGACAGGGCGAACATGTCCCGATAACCGAGATCGTCGGGTCGGCGCGCGATGCCCAGACGTACCGCGAGCCAAGAGAACCCGAAGATGCCGACCGTTTTTCCGACCAGCAGGCCGACGATGATGGAGAGCGAGATCCGGTCGGTGAACAGCTTCGAGAAGACATCGCTGTCGAGCTTCACGCCGGAGGCGAAGAGCGCGAACAGCGGTACGCAGATGGCCGCGGAGATGGGCTGGAAGAAGTGCTCCAGCTTGGCGGCGGGTACGCAGTGCTCGTCCTCGTCCGCGTCGGGGCGCACCCGGGTGAGCAGTCCCAGCGCCACACCCGCCAGTGTCGGATGGATGCCCGCCTCGTGCAGCGAGTACCAGGCGAGCAGCGCCAGCGGTACATAGAGGAACGGTGTGCCGATCCGTTTCCATTGGCCGAGCGCCCAGATCGCGCAGCACAGGATGGCGATGGCCAGCCACAGCATCTTCAGGGTGGTGGTGAACAGCACCGCGATCAGGATGATGGCGATCAGATCGTCGACCACCGCCAGGCTCAGCAGGAATACCCGCGCCCCCGGCGGAATGCGGGAGCCGGTGAGCGCGAGCACGGCCAGCGCGAAGGCGATATCGGTGGCGACCGGGACGGCCCAGCCGCGATCCATGCCCTCCACGCCCCAGCCGATGCCGATGGCGATCAGCGCGGGCATGACGACACCGCCGATGGCGGCCAGGATGGGCAGGGTCGCGCGTTTCGGGTCGGCGAGTTCACCGACCACCAGTTCCCGTTTGAGCTCCAGGCCCGCGACGAAGAAGAAGATCGCGAGCAGACCGTCCTTGGTCCAATCGGCGAGGGTCAGATTCAAATGCAGGGCGGGAATGTCGAGATGGGTGTCGACCATGGTCGTATAGCTCGCGCCCCACGCGGAGTTGACCCACAGCACGGCGGTGGCCGCGGCGATGAGAAGCAGTGCGCCACCGAAGGTTTCGGTCCGTAGATAGCGGGTGAGTTCGGAGCGCATCTGGACAATCAAGGGTGCACCTTTCCGGCAGTACGGTCGACTGAGCCAGCGGCGTGCGACTCCACCAGGTGCGGTCGACGCATACCGCATGCCGACCAGACTTCCCGGCACACCTTACGCAATTCTAACGGTCGAAATCCGGCATCGGAACAGGGGCACGCCGCCCGACCTGCGGCGAAGGATGCTATGGATGGCGAACGGCCCCGGTGACCAGCCGGTCACCGGGGCCGTGGCGCTCATTCGCGAAACGACTTATCCGAGCGCGCTTTACGACTTTCCGGCGCGAATGGCCTCGAAGACGTTGGGATCCACCAGGGTTGAGGTGTCACCCAGCTCGCGGCCCTCGGCCACATCGCGCAGCAGGCGGCGCATGATCTTGCCCGAACGGGTCTTGGGCAGCTCGGGAACCACATGTATCTCGCGCGGGCGGGCGATCGGGGAGATCTCCCGGGAGACCTCGGCCTTGAGCTCGGCCACCAGATCCGCGCCGGTGTCCTTGGCCTCGGCGGTGAGGATCACGAAGGCGACAATGCCCTGGCCGGTGGTCTCATCCGAGGCGCCGACCACCGCGGCTTCGGCGACACCGGAGTGCCCGACCAGCGCGGACTCGACCTCGGCGGTGGAGATGCGGTGGCCCGAGACGTTCATGACGTCATCGACCCGGCCCAGCACCCACAGGTCGCCCTCGGTGTCGAGTTTGGCGCCGTCACCGGCGAAGTACCAGCCCTGCTCGGCGTACCGAGCCCAATAGGTTTCCCGATACCGGTCGTTGTCACCCCAGATACCACGCAGCATCGAAGGCCACGGCTGATCCAACACCAGATACCCGTTGGCCTCGGTCTCCCCGAGCACGACGGGCTTGCCTTCCTCGTCCACGACCGTGGCCGAGATCCCCGGCAGCGGGGTCATCGCCGCACCCGGCTTGGCCGCGGTCACACCCGGGAGCGGGGAGATCATGATCGAGCCGGTCTCGGTCTGCCACCAGGTATCCACGATCGGAGTCCTGTTCGCCCCGATCGTTTCCCGATACCAGCGCCACGCCTCGGGATTGATCGGCTCACCCACACTGCCCAGCAGGCGCAGGCTCGACAAATCATGAGCCTGGGGAATCTCCTTGCCCCACTTCATGAATGTACGCACCAGCGTCGGGGCGGTGTAGTAGATGCTCACCCCGTACTTCTCGATGATCTGCCAATGCCGGTGCTCGTCAGGGAAATTCGGGGTGCCCTCGTACACGACCTGGGTCGCGCGGTTCGACAGCGGCCCGTACACGATGTACGAATGCCCGGTCACCCAGCCGATATCGGCGGTGCACCAGTACACATCGGTCCCGGGCTTGTGGTCGAACACGTAATTGTGGGTGTACGAGGTCTGAGTCAGATAGCCACCCGAGGTATGCAGAATGCCCTTGGGCTTACCCGTGGTGCCGGAGGTATACAGGATGAACAGCGGATGCTCGGCATCGAACGCCTCGGCTTCATGCTCGGGCGAGGCGTTCGCCACCGTCTCATGCCACCACACGTCGCGGCCTTCGACCATGGGCGTGTCGATTCCGGTGCGGTTGACCACCAGCACCTGCTCGACCGTCGAATCCCCTTCGGCCAGCGCCTCATCCACCGCGCTCTTGAGCGGAGCGGGCTTACCGCGCCGCCACTGCCCGTCGGTGGTGATGACGAGCCGGGCCGCCGCATCGTCCACGCGCTGGCGCAGGGCGCTGGGGGAGAAGCCCGCGAAGACCACCGAATGCGTCAGTCCCAGCCGCGCGCAGGCCAGCATGGCGACGATGGCCTCGGGGACCATCGGCATATAGATGGCGACGCGGTCACCGGCGACCAGGCCGATGGAGGTCAGGTAGTTGGCGGCACGCGACACCTCGGCCAGCAGTTCGGCGTAGGTGATGGCGCGGGAATCGCCGGGCTCGCCCTCCCAGTGGATGGCGATCTGCTCGCCGTGCCCGTCCAGCACATGCCGGTCGACGCAGTTGTAGGCGACGTTCAGTTTGCCGCCGACGAACCATTTCGCGAAGGGCGCGTCGTCCCAGTCCAGCACCCGGGTCCAGGGCTCGGCCCAGTGCAGGCGCTGCGCTTGTTCGGCCCAGAAACCCTCGCGGTCGGCGGCGGCCTGCTCGTAGAGAGAGGCATCGGCGTTG
Source organism: Nocardia sp. NBC_01503 (assembly GCF_036327755.1). Classification (NCBI taxonomy): domain Bacteria; kingdom Bacillati; phylum Actinomycetota; class Actinomycetes; order Mycobacteriales; family Nocardiaceae; genus Nocardia; species Nocardia sp. NBC_01503. Next base: position 2,149,076 of record NZ_CP109596.1, on the reverse strand, counting down.
GCGGAGGCGGCGAACTCAGCGCTCGGTGGATAGGCATCCAGGTGATCGGCGGTGCTTTCGGTCATCTCTCTCTTCTTCTCTCGCGCGTGCAGGCCGCGGGGTGACCGCGGCCACGTTCGACCCTAACCGAGTGTGACCAGGGGCGGGCGCGGCTGTCACCTTCGGTCTCACTCGGCGGGGGAACGATCCCAGTCGCCGCGTGACCGAATCATGAACGTCCCTTTCGTCGCATTGTGCAAAGTGTCAGGTGCGACCCCCGGATCGCGCCGGTCATGTTGCCGGATTGCTAACAAGGCGAACAATCCCGTTTCGAACCGCTGAAATCTGCGTGTCGGACGGTTACTGTCCGTTTCACCCAAGGCGGATCGTGGATAGCGCTGAAGGACCTTCGGCGCGTTTCACCGTCCCCTCGCCATTTCCGGAAACCGGGAGAAACGCGTTGAGAATCAAGACGATAACCACGCTGGCGGCGGCAGCATTGATGGCCACGAGCTTCGCGCTGACCGGCTGTTCATCCGGCGGTGGTGACAGCTCCGACATCGTCACGGTGAACGGCGGCGAACCGCAGAATCCATTGGTGCCCACCAATGTCAACGAGAATATGGGCGGACGCGTGGTGGACCGGCTGTGGGCCGGTCTCAAGTACTACGACGCCAGCGGCAAAGCCACGAACGAGGTGGCACAGTCGATCGACACCACCGACCGGCAGCACTACCGGGTGACGCTCAAGGACTGGAAGTTCACCGACGGCACCGCGGTGACCGCGAAATCCTTCGTCGACGCCTGGAACTACGGCGCACTCGGCACCAACGGTCAGCTGCAGAACGCCGCCTTCGCCGAAATCGCCGGCTACGACGATGTTTCGGCGGATCCGCCCAAGGCACAGACGCTTTCGGGGCTGAAGGTGATCGACGACCACACCTTCACCATCGACCTCAAAGAGCCCTCGATCGACTTCGAGCTGGAGCTCGGCTACGCGCCGTTCTATCCGATGCCGGAGTCATTCTTCAAGGACACCAAGGGATTCGGCGAACACCCGATCGGCAACGGCCCCTACAAGTTCTCCGACTGGCAGCACAATGTGCAGATCGACGTGGTGCCCAATCCGGATTATCACGGCGGCCGCCCGGCCAAGAACAAGGGCCTGCGCTTCGTGATGTACCAGTCCTACGAGACCGCCTACGCGGATCTGCAGGCCGGGAATCTCGACGCGCTCGACATCATTCCGGACAGCGCGCTGGCCACCTACAAACAGGATCTCGGCGACCGCGCCATCCAGCATCCGATCGCCTACAGCCAGCACATCGGCATTCAGCCGACGGTCGCGCACTTCGGCGGCCAGGAGGGCGTGCTGCGGCGCAAGGCCATCTCGATGGCGATCAACCGGGATCAGATCGCGGACAACATCTTCCACGGCACCCGCGTGGCCTGCCAGGACTTCACCGCGTTCACCCTGCCCGGCTTCCGCGGCGGTCTGCCCGGTTCGGAGGTGCTGAAGTTCAACCCGGACGAGGCGAAGAAGCTGTGGGCGCAGGCGAACGCCATATCGCCGTGGTCGGGCACCTTCCAGATCAGTTACAACGCCGATGGCGGACATCAGGCCTGGATCGAAGCGGTCGCCAACAGTGTCAAGAACACCCTCGGCATCGACTCGGTCGGCGTGCCCTACCCGACGTTCAAGAGCATTCGCGACGAGATCACCAACAAGACCATCGGCAAGGCCTTCCGCTACGGCTGGCAGGGCGACTACCCGTCCATGTTCGAATTCCTGACCCAGCTGTACCTCACCGGATCCGGCTCCAACAACACGCAGTACGCCAGCCCCGAATTCGATGCGCTGCTGACCAAGGCGCAGGCCGCCGCCACCCCGGAGGCCGCCTACGACATCCTGGCCCAGGCCCAGACGGTGCTGTTCAAGGACATGCCCGATATCCCGATCTTCGACTACAACGTCGCGGCCGGGCGCTCGGACAAGGTGAAGAAGGCCGAGGTCAGCTGGTCGGGCCTGTTCGACTTCGAGAACATCGAAAAGTAAACCGCCACACGGGGGTCGCGCGCACGAGCCGCGCGGCCCCCGCCGCTCATTGGAGTGCAACATGGCTTGGTATGTCGTGCGGCGGCTGCTTCAGATGATCCCGGTCTTCCTCGGGGCGACCTTCCTCATCTACGCGATGGTGTTCCTGATTCCGGGCGATCCGATTCAGGCACTCGCGGGCGAGAAGAAGATGACCCCGGCGGTGGAAGCGGCGCTGCGAGCGCGCTACCACCTGGATCAGCCGTTCTTCATTCAATACCTGGAATTCCTGAAAGGCATTGTCACCCTTGACTTCGGGACCTCGTTCTCCGGACGACCGGTCCGCGACGAACTGGCCCGCGCCTTCCCGATCACCTTCCGACTGGCCATCATGGCCGTCACCATCGAGTTCGTCTTCGGCGTTGCCTTCGGCCTCGTCGCCGGACTCCGCAAGGGCAAACTCTTCGACTCCACCATGCTGGTGCTCAGCCTGGTCATCATCGCCGTGCCGATCTTCGTGATCGGCTTCCTGGCGCAGTACATGCTCGGCGTGAAATGGGGTATCGCGCCGGTGACCGTCGGCGGTAAGGCCAGCTTCACCGATCTGCTGGTACCGGCGTTCGTACTGGGTTCGCTGTCCTTCGCCTACGTGCTGCGATTGACGCGAAACTCGGTGGCGGAGAACATGTCCGCCGACTACGTACGCACCGCGACGGCCAAGGGTCTGAGCCGTCGCCGGGTGATCGGGGTGCATATTCTGCGCAACTCGCTCATCCCGGTCATCACCTTCGTCGGCACCGACCTCGGCTTCCTGATGGGCGGCGCGGTCGTCACCGAGGGCATCTTCAATATTCCCGGCGTGGGCGGCACGCTGTACCAGGCCATCACCCGCGGCGAACCGCCCACCGTGGTGGCCTTCGTGACCGTGCTGATCGTCATCCTGTTGCTGACCAATCTGATCGTCGATCTGCTCTATGCCGCACTCGATCCGAGGATCCGCTATGTCTGACACAGAGCTCGGAATATCCGAAACCCGGCCCGGGCAAAAACATTTCGTCGCACCACCGGACGAGGTCGAGGTACTGGCCACCGACCGGCTGGACGAAACCGACGCACCGACCAGCGTATGGCGCGAAGCGTGGAAACAGTTGCGGCGCAACCCGATCTTCATCATCGCGGCGCTGTTGATCGTGTTCATCGTGCTGGTCGCGGTCTGGCCGCAACTGTTCACCAGCGTCGATCCGCGATACTGCAGTGGCGATTTCAGCATGCATCCGCCGAGCAGCGGGCACCCGTTCGGTTACGACAAGCAAGGCTGTGACATCTACGCCCGGACCATCTACGGTGCCCGCGCCTCGGTGGCGACCGGACTCGGCGCGACCCTGCTGTTCGTGTTCATCGGCGGCACCCTCGGCGCGATCGCCGGATACTATGGCGGCCTGCTGGATTCGGTGATCTCCCGCATCGCCGAGATCTTCTTCGCACTGCCGCTGACCCTGGCCGCGATCGTGCTCATGCAGCTGCTCGCCACCCGCACCATCTGGACCGTCATGCTGACGCTGGCCTCGTTCAGCTGGCCGCAGGCGGCGCGCATCGCCCGCGGCGCGGTGATCCAATCGCGCAACAGCGAATATGTCACCGCTGCAAAGGCATTGGGGGTGTCGAGGTTCCGCACGCTGGTGCGGCACGTACTGCCGAACTCGGTCAGCCCGCTGATCGTGGTCAGCAGTATCTCGCTCGGGGTCTTCATCGTCACCGAGGCCACGCTGTCCTACCTGGGTGTCGGACTGTCCCGGCAGATCGTGTCCTGGGGTTCGGATATCGCCGCGAACCAGAAGGAGATTCGCACCTCGGCCATCCTGTTCTATCCGGCGACGGCGCTGGCGCTCACCGTGCTCAGCTTCATCATGCTCGGTGACGCGGTGCGTGACGCCCTGGACCCCACATCCCGGAAGAGGTGACCGGCATGACCGAACCACTGCTCGAGGTCCGCGACCTGAATGTCTGCTTCACCTCGGAAGGTAAGCGAATCCCCGCCGTGCGCGGGGTGAATCTGTCGGTGTACCCGGGCCAGACCGTCGCCATCGTCGGCGAATCCGGATCCGGCAAATCGACCACCGCGCATGCCATTATCGACCTGCTGCCCGGCAGCGGGGAGATCACCGACGGCTCCATCATGTTCGGCGGGAAGGACCTGGCCAGAGCGTCCCAGCGCGATATCGTCGGGGTGCGCGGCAAGGGGATCGGCTTCGTGCCACAGGACCCCATGTCGAATCTGAATCCGGTGTGGAAGATCGGCTTCCAGATTCGGGAAACCCTGGAGGCCAACGGGATCGCCAAGGGCGCTGCCGCCAGACAGCGCGCCGTCGAACTGCTCACCGAGGCAGGAATGCCCGACGCCGAGCGCCGGGTCAACCAGTATCCGCACGAATTCTCCGGCGGCATGCGCCAGCGCGCGCTCATCGCCATCGGATTGTCCTGCCGCCCAAAACTTCTCATCGCCGATGAACCCACCTCGGCACTGGATGTCACCGTGCAGCGGCAGATCCTGGACCACCTCGACACCCTCACCACCGAACTCGGCACCGCCGTCCTGCTCATCACCCACGACCTCGGACTGGCCGCCGAGCGCGCCGAACACCTGGTGGTCATGTACCGCGGCAAGGTGGTGGAATCCGGTCCGGCGCAACAGATCCTGCGGGAACCGCAACATCTGTACACCAAGAAGCTGGTGAACTCCGCGCCATCGCTGGCCTCGCAGCGGCTGTCCTCGGTCCAGCAGCGGGCCGAAGTGCGGGCACAGGCCGTCCAGGTGGCGGAGCAGTTGGCCGAGACCGATACCGAATTCGTCAGTGCCCCGGACGAACTGCTCGTCGTGGAGAACCTCACCAAGGTCTACAAGATCCGTGGCAGCACACCCTGGAAATCCACCGAGCTGATCGCGGCCGACGATGTGTCGTTCCGCCTGCACCGTGGCACCACCACCGCCATCGTCGGCGAATCCGGCTCCGGCAAATCCACTGTCGCACAGATGGTCCTGGGCCTGCTCGAGCCCACCTCCGGCCATGTCACCTTCGACGGCCGCGCGGTGGCGAACCTGAATGCCAAGGCCGCCTTGGCCTTCCGCCGTCGCGTCCAACCGGTCTTCCAGGACCCGTACGGCTCCCTCGATCCGATGTACTCCATCTACCGCACCATCGAGGAGCCACTGCGCACGCACGGCATCGGCACCCCGAAGGAACGTGAGGCCACCGTCCGCGACCTCCTGGACAAGGTCTCGCTGCCCGCCTCGGTCATGCGCCGGTACCCCAATGAGCTCTCCGGCGGCCAGCGCCAGCGCGTGGCCATTGCCCGCGCCCTGGCGCTGTCCCCGGAACTGGTCGTCTGCGACGAGGCGGTCTCCGCCCTCGACGTCCTCGTTCAGGCCCAGATCTTGCAACTGCTCAACCAACTCCAGGCCGAACTCGGCCTGTCGTACCTGTTCATCACCCACGACCTGGCCGTGGTCCGCCAAATCGCCGACAACGTCGTGGTCATGCAATCCGGAAAGGTCGTGGAGGCCGCCCCCACCACCGACGTCTTCGACAACCCGCAATCCCCGTACACCCGGCGCCTCCTCGACGCCATCCCCGGCCGCGACCTGCTCGCGGGGTAGTCGACGCGCCGCAGCCCACCCGGTGGCTCGGCGCACGGCCGCGGCCGACAGTGTCGAAATCGGCTCGGCCCGCTCGCCTTCCGCGACGGGTCGGGCCTGCCACAGTGATGGATCCCGGCAGGGCGGTCGCCGCGCGGCCAAGGCGGCGGTCGGCGGCCGGGCGCTCGCCAGTAGCCTCGTACCTCGTGACCGATCCGCTACAGCCACTCGTCGAATTGCCCGGTGTGAGCGAAGCCGCCGACAAGGCGCGTGACGCGCTGGCCGAAGTGCATCGGCATAAAGCGAATCGGCGTGGCTGGCCCACCACCGCCGCCGAGGCGGCCGTGCGCGCCGCGCGATCCTCTGCCGCCATCGAGGGCGGAACCATCGATCTGCCCGCGGACGGCAATGTCGAGGACCCGATTCTCGCCGGTGCGCTGCGCGTCGGACAGGCTCTGGACGGCGATGCGCTGCGGACCCTGGTCGGGGTGTGGGAGCGCGCGCCATTGCAGGCGCTGGCCCGCCTGCACCTGCTGGCGGCGGCCGACATGGTCGAGGACAAGGAGCTGCTCGGCCGGCCGCGCAAGGTGCCGGGTGTGGCCGAGCGACTGGATCTGCTCGCGCAAACGGTACTGACCACCAAGGCCCCGGCCCCCGTGATCGCGGCCATCGTGCACGGCGAGCTGCTCGCGCTGCGGCCCTTCGGTACCGGCGACGGCATTGTCGCGCGGGCCGCGTCCCGGCTCGTTGCCGTGTCCAGTGGGCTGGACCCGCACAGCCTCGGCGTACCCGAAGTGTTCTGGTTGCGCCGCCGCCAGGCCTACCTGGACGCGGCCGCCGGATTCGGCATGGGCACCGCGGAAAGTGTGGGCGGCTGGGTGATCTTCACCTGCGGCGCGCTGGAAGACGGTGCGCGCGAAGCCCGTTCGATCGCGGACTCGGCCTCGGGCTAGGGGTCCGGACATCAAAGCGGGCGGCGTAGTCGCTGGTGCGACCTCACCGCCCGCGTAGCACGGATCGCCTGGTTACCAAGCGTGCTTCTCGGGTTGTGTTTCGGCCTCGGCGAGCTCTCCGGGTCCGGTGCGGATCATCCCCGCGACTTGCGAGGCATTACCGCCGAAACCTCGGATAACGCAGGCCCACAACTACTCGTGCCCTTGTCGCGGCGTGCTCCGCGTGGGTGCCTGGTGTCCGTGCTGGGAAGGGTGGGTCGGGAAACCGGATCTTCTCTTCCGATCCGATCTTGGCCTTCCGTCCTTCCGTGCGTCCATTGTTACTCTGTGACGGCCTTCACATCAAGGGTCATCTGCGGCGACGCAGTAGCCGGTAGCTCACCGCACCCGCCGCCACCGCGCTCAAGGCGACCACGGCACTGGCCGCCACGGTCGTGGTGGAGGGTTGCGGAATGCGCGCCCAGAGCGATACCGGATTCGAGAAGGTGAGCACCGGCCAGCCGCGCGTCACCGCCTCCTTGCGCAGTGCCCGATCCGGATTCACCGCGGTCGGATGGCCGACCGTGCTCAACATCGGCAGATCGGTCACCGAATCGGAGTAGGCGTAGCACCTGGACAGGTCGTATCCGTGTGTGGCGGAGAGCTTTTCGATGGCCTCCACCTTGCCGTCGCCATAGCAGTAGAACTCGACATCGCCGGTGTACTTGTTGTCCTGCACCACCATCCGGGTGGCGGCGAAGTGGTCCGCGCCCAGCGCCTGCGCGATCGGGGCCACCATCTCCTCACCCGAGGCGGACACGATTATCACGTCGTGGCCCCGAATACGATGGTCCGCAATGAGATCCGCGGCCTCGGCGTAGATGAGCGGGTCCACGATTTCATGCAGGGTCTCGGCGACCACCGACCGCACCTGGTCCACATCCCAGCCCGCGCACATCCGGGTCAGATGTTCGCGCATGCGCTCCATCTGATCGTGGTCCGCGCCCGAGAGCAGGAACAGAAAATGCGCGTAGCTGCTCTCCAGTACGGCACGACGGGAGAGCAGACCCTGGTCCAGGAACGGCTTGCTGAACACGAAGGCGCTCGACCTCGCGATCACCGTCTTGTCGAGATCGAAGAAGGCGGCGACTCGTCCGCGCTCGGCTGTCACGGTGCCCAGCTTATGTTTCCGTCGTGACGAGCGCGTGTCGCGGTGTGCTCGATGCCGGATTTTTCCGGGTTCGCCCGGGTTAGCCAGTGGGAAGCGGAGCCGTATCGGCGGGAAAAAGACTCGCCCGACGGACTTGCAAACCCGCCGGGGCTTGGGTGTAGTATCGCAGATACCTGGACTTGTTCCAGGCGCGTTCAGCCCGACCCCCCGGGGCTGAACCCGACGGCCCCAGCCTCCTCCCCCCCCGGCTGGGGCCGTCCTCTATTTCCGGACTGTTTGTCCCACTTCATCACCCGGGTTTTATCCACAGGCCGCGTGTTATCCACATTCGCCCCGCACCCCCTTTCGGCCGTCTCGTCGCTGGGCGACGCTGACCTGCATGAAGTCATCGGCCGATACCGCACCCCGGGTGCTCGCCCTGCTCTCCGACCCTCGTCTGCGCGATGAGGTTCGCCGGATCGCGGCCGCCGCCGACCGGCCCCTGGACGAGCGCACCCCACCCGTCGCCCGGCACCCCTGGGCCGACGCTCCCGTAATAGTCCTGGACACTCCGGCCGCCCGTTGCTGCGTATCCGCCGACTCGGCCCGGCGACCCGGAATCATCCTGGTAACCGAGGGCGAGCCGGGTTTGCCGGACTGGCAAACCGCCACCGAAATCGGGGCCGAACAGGTCCTGTCGCTACCGGCCGCGGCCGACACCCTGATAGCCGCCTTCGCCGCCTCCGACCAGGCCGGATCGGGTGACGGTGCGGTGCTCGCCATAGCCGGTGCGGGCGGCGGAGCGGGTGCGTCGACCCTGGCCGCCGCAGTCGCCCTGGTCGCCGGTGGCGGTATCCGCCGCGGGCTGTCAGGCACCCGGTCGCCCGGGCCTGAACGCGCCCGGCGTGAGTCCTTCAGTCCGCGTGCGGTGCGGAGCGGGAGCCATCCGGATCACTCAGGATCGACGAATAGTGCTGCGGCCGAGGGTTTTCCCCGAGCGCGGTCGCAGGCTCCGGGGAGCCGCCCCGGTGCGGGTTCCGCGGCCGGAAGGAGCGACGAAGGGGCGGCAGCCGCGCGCGGAGTGCCTGCGGCGTGCGAGGGGCCTGCTGGATCACGGGGGGTATCCGCGGGGGAGCGCAGCCGCAAACACGCCCTGCTGGTGGACGCGGCCCCGTTCGGTGGCGGGATCGATCTACTGCTCGGGCTCGAGCGGGTCGCGGGTCTCCGCTGGCCGGATCTGGTGATCGAGGACGGGCGGGTATCCGCCGCGGCACTGCATGACGCGCTGCCCGGTATCGCCGGCACGGCGGTGCTGTCGTGTGGAAGAGGTTTGGCCGCAACGGAACTCGCGCCCGCAGCGGTTCGAGCCGTGGTCGAAGCGGGCCGTTCGGCCGGGGATCTGGTGGTCTGTGACCTCTCGGCCGAGCGCGGCCCGCATACGGATGAGATTCTCGACGCCGCCGATCTGGTGGTCCTGGTGGTGCCCGCTCGGCTGCGGGCCATTGCCGCCGCCGAATCCGTGGCGGGCTACCTCTCGCGGCGAAATCCACACGTGCGCTTACTGGTTCGTGGACCTTCGCCGGGCGGACTGCGCGGCCGGGAGATCTCCGAGACCTTGGCGCTGCCGTTGCTCGCCGCGCTGCCGCAGCAGCCGGGTCTGGCCGAGCGTCTCGAACGTGGAGGTCTCACCATCGCGCGGCGCGGCCCGCTGCGCACGTCGGCCGATCTCGTGCTCACGGAGTTGAGCCACGGTACGCCCTTGCGGGCCAGGAGGATTGGCTCCGCGATGGCCGGAGTGCGGTCATGAGTGCGCTGATGACGGCCGAACTGCTCGATCGGGTGCGGGAGCGCCTGGCCGAGGGTGCCTGTGCGCCGGAGCCGGCGCAGGTCGCGGCGGCCATTCGCGCCGAGGCGGGCGGGATGCTCGGGGATACGGATCTGCTTCGGGCGCTGCGGATTCTGCAGACCGAGATGACCGGGGCGGGGGTGCTCGAGCCGCTGCTGCACGATCCGGAGGTGGCCGATGTGCTGGTCACCGCACCGGATGCGGTGTGGGTGGACCGTGGTCGCGGTCTGCGCCGGTCTTCGGTGTGCTTTCCGGATGAGGCCGCCGTCCGTCGTCTGGCGCAGCGCCTGGCCCTGTCCGCCGGACGCCGACTCGACGACGCGCAGCCGTGGGTGGATGGCCGCCTCTCCGGAACCGAAGCGGCACTGGGTAATTCATTCGGTGTCCGCCTGCACGCGGTGCTGTCACCCATCGCGCACGGGGGCACCTGCCTTTCCCTGCGCGTGCTGCGTCCGGCCTCGCAGGGCCTGGATGCCCTCGCCGCGGCGGGCGCGGTGGCCCCGGAGGCGAAGATGCTGCTGGAGCGCATAATTCGCGCCCGGCTGGCCTTCCTGGTAGTCGGGGGAACCGGGGCGGGGAAGACTACTTTGCTGTCCGGCTTGCTCGCCAAGGTCGACCCGGCCGAGCGCATCATCTGTGTGGAGGATGCCGCCGAGCTGGCTCCGCCGCACCCCCATGTGGTGCGCCTGGTCGCCCGCCCCGCCAATGTCGAAGGTGCGGGCGAGGTGACGGTCCGCGACCTGGTTCGCCAGGCCCTGCGCATGCGCCCCGATCGGATCGTGGTCGGCGAAGTTCGCGGCGCGGAGGTCGTGGACCTGCTCACCGCGCTGAACACCGGCCATGACGGCGGCGCCGGTACCGTTCACGCCAATTCACCCCGCGAGGTCCCCGCCCGGCTGGAAGCCCTCGCCGCGCTGGGCGGTATGTCCCGAGATGCCCTGCACAGCCAACTGGCCGCCGCCATTCAGGTGGTCCTGCACGTCCACCGCCGCCCCGACGGCACCCGCACCCTCCGCGAAATCGCCCTGGTCACCCCGGTCTCCGGCCGAGTCGAGATGGTCCCCGCCTGGTCCGCCGCTGCCCACCCCGCCCCGGCCGCCACATCCCTGAACCACCTACTCGACGACCGCACCGCCCTATAGGCGGGTGGACGGACGGCTGGGTCCGGTTCGATCACGTTGTCGGCAGATCAATTCAGTTCCTCAACCGAAGGGAGCGATCGATGAACGCGGTGCCGAATGGGCCGGAGCAACGGCAGTCCGCCGTGCGGGCGGGACGTCCGCACAGCTGTGCGGATGCGCAGTGTGATGCGCGAGATCAACGTTGCGGCAAGTTGTTTCGGTGGCGGCATAGTCAGCCGCCGGGCCTACGAACGGGCTGGCGGAGTGGTTGCGGGGATCGGCACGCGGACCCGCCGACGCCACCCGAGGACGGTGAGCGATGACTTCGCTTGTCGGCCATATGACTTCGATTATCGGTTGCGTCGCGCTGGCGCTGCTGGTGGTTCCGGAGTCGGCCACACGGCGGCGCTTCGCTCGACTGTTCCGGCGCACCAGTCGGTTTCGCAGGCCGAGTAGGGCGGCCATGGTGCGGATCGCCGTGGTTTCGGCGCTGCCCTCGATGCTGCTGTTCGGTGTGGGGCCACTGGTCGCCGCGAGCTTGGTCGCGGGAACGCTGGCTCTGCGCCGGCGGCGGGCTCGATTCGAGCGCGTTCGTACCGTGCAGAGCGCCCAGCTGCTGGAGGGCTTGGAGACCGTTATCGGCGAGCTCCGGATCGGCGCGCATCCGAGCGCCGCCGCCGAGATCGCCGCGGCGGAGACCACCGGGCCGACGGCTCATGCCTTCGCGGTGAGCGCGGCCCGCAGCCGACTCGGTGGCTCCGGTGCGGAGGCGTTCCGCCGCACCGCGACCGCCATTCCGGAGGAGCTGTCGCGATTGGCGGAGGCGTGGCAGGTCGCGGATCGGCACGGTCTCGCACTGGCGGAGCTGCTCACCGCGACGCGACTGGACCTGCTGGGCCGCAGACGTTTCCGCGATCGGACCCGTGCCGCTCTGGCGGGTGCCCGCGCTACCGCCGCGGTGCTGGCACTACTTCCGCTGCTCGGTATCGCGCTGGGGCAGCTGATGGGCGCGGCCCCGCTACACGTCCTGTTCCTGTCCGCGGCCGGAGCCTGGCTGCTACCACTGGGGGCCGCGCTGACCTGTGCCGGACTGCTCTGGACGGATGCCATCACCGCGAGGGTCCTGCGGTGAACGCGCTGTCGTGGGTCGGTGTCCTCACCGCGTCGGCGCTGCTCCTGGAGCCCGGGCGGATCGCCGCCCGGCGGCGTCTGGCCCGCATGCGAAACGCTGCCGTGCAGGAGGTTTCACGAGTGCGGCTGGCGCGGAGGTCGGTCGATCCGCTCGCGACGGCCGCGACACTGGACCTGTTCGCGGCCGGCCTGCGGTCCGGGCTACCCGCGGCCACCGCCGCCGGTGCGGTCGCGCCGGGTGCGGGGGAGCCGCTGGGCTCGGCCCTGCGCCGGGTGGCGGATCTGCTTGCCCTGGGCGCGGATCCGGTGACGGCGTGGGAGCAGGCGACGGCCGGATGCGCGGACGACGCCGTGGCGGCGCTGGCCCGGATGGCGCGGCGCTCGGCGCGCTCCGGTGCCGGATTGGCCACGGCGGTGCGGGAATTGGCCGAGCAGCGGCGCGGTGCGGTCGAGGATGCCGCGGCGGCGCGGGCCGAGCGCGCCGGCGTGCTGATCGGCGGACCACTCGGACTGTGTTTCCTGCCCGCGTTCGTCTGCTTGGGGATCGTGCCGGTGGTGATCGGACTCGCGGGCCGCGTCCTGGGCGGAGGGCTGCTGTGAACGGAGTCGACTGTGCCGATGCGGAACAGCCGCATCGGATGAAGGAGAGGAGAGATCGTGCGCACTTCGATCAGGACCCTGGAGTGGAACCTGCGAAACCGCCTGCTGCTGGTCGCGGCCGCCGAAGACGGTATGAGCACAGCCGAATACGCGATCGGCACCATCGCCGCGGCCGCCTTCGGGGCCGTCCTGTACGGGGTGGTGACCGGCGACAGCATTGTGAACGCCCTGACCAAGATCATCGACAAGGCCTTGAAGACCTCGGTGAAGTGAGGCCGGTACGAAAGTCCTTCGCTCACAGCCTCGGTGCTGACGAGGGTATGGCGACCGTCGAAGCCGCCATCGCGCTGGCCGCGCTGGTCGCGGTGCTGGTGCTCTGTGTGAGCGCGCTGCTTGCGGTCTCGGCGCAGGTGCGGTGTGTGGACGCCGCGCGGGAGGCGGCGCGCCTGGCCGCCCGGGGTGAGGGTGCGAAGGCGGTCGCCGCCGGAGAGCGGGTCGCCCCGCCGCACGCGTCGATCCGGGTGCGTTCGGAGGGGGAGCTGGTGGTGGCGGTGGTGCGGGTGCGCGCCCCGCTGCTGCCGCTCACCCTGCACGCGGAGGCCGTGGCCGTCCTGGAGCCGGGAGAGAGGTCGTGATGCGGTCGCTCGGGCGCGGTGAGGACGGGGGAGTGACGGTGGTCGCAGGTGTGGCGTTGCTCGCTCTATTGACCCTCACCGTGCTGATGGCTCAGGTCGGCGTGGCGGTCGCGGTCCGGCATCGGGCACAGTCGGCGGCCGACCTGGCGGCGCTGGCGGGGGCGGCCGGTGTGGCGGGCGGGCGGCAATCCGCCTGCGCCGAGGCGGACAGGATCGGTAACCGAATGGGGGTGCGGATGATCGACTGCGCGGTGCTCGACTGGGATGTGACGGTCACCGTCGAAGCGCGAATGTCGCTCGGCCCGCTGGGTAGTCGATCGGTGCGCGCGATGGCACGCGCGGGGCCTATCGGGGATAGCGACTAATGGTGCACATCTCGTACTGAGCGGTTGGTTAGAGAATGGATGGCGCGGACCACACCGCGTGTCGATCAATGTTGATATTGGATCAAAGTGCTAGGCGAATAGAACGGGCATCGATCGCTTTCCAATTCATTTCCGAGCGTCATTCCAAAGAATGCACAGGTAAATGCGTGATCGACATTATCGAACGGAGCAACCCCTCAGTTAACAGGATCACATCCCTTTTTATTCGACCATGGGTTCCGTGTCGCGGGACGCGTCCCGAACGGCTCCCGGAGCCGCCCGATACCTTCCAGCGGCCTGTATCGAACCACTTGGTCGGATGGCGGTCCGGCCTCGCTCCGGCGACGGCGCGGTCACGAAACGATGTGGTCCCCGTCACCATCGCCGAGTTCGCTCAGCACCGCCGCCAACAGCCGCGCCGCCCCCGCCTTGTCCAGCGGATTATTGCCATTTCCGCACTTCGGGGACTGTACGCAGGACGGACAGCCGCTCGCGCAGCCACAGGATTCGATGGCACCCAGGGTCGCGCCCAGCCACTGCCGCAGCCGGGCGAACCCGCGCTCGGCGAAGCCCGCACCGCCGGGATGCCCGTCGTAGACGAAGACGGTGGGCAGCCCGGTATCGGGATGTTCGGCGGTCGACACCCCGCCGATATCCCACCGATCGCAGGTCGCGACCAGCGGCAGCATGCCGATGGCGGCGTGTTCGGCCGCGTGTAGCGCCCCCGGCACCCGTTTCGCATCTATTCCGGCCCTGGCCAGCAGCTCCGGTGTGACGGTATAGAACACGGCCCGGGTCGGCAGCAGCTGTGCGGGCAGGTCCAGCGGCACCATGTCCAGCACCTCGCCGCTGGGGAGTCGGCGCAGGTAGCCGATGACCTGGCGGGTCACCAGCACGCGCCCGAGGCCAATGGTCACGCCTCCGTGCTCATGTTCGTGCGTCACCTCCTCGATCTCGATGGAGGTCACCGCCCGCGCACTGGTCGACCAGCCTGGAGTATCGGCGCGCACCAGCGCCACGCCCTCCTTCAAATCCAGCTCATCGACCACGTAACTGTCGCCTTGATGCAGGTGAACGGCGCCTTCGTGCAGGGTGGCGGGTGCCCGCCCGGCATCGGTGGTGCCCAGCATGCGCCCGCTCTCGGCATCCACCACCGCGATGGCCGCGCCGATGCCGCCGCGCACGTCGACGGCATCGTGCGGATGTGAATCGGCGGTGGTGAACCAGCGCGCGGACCCATCCCGTCCGGCACCCGGCCGCCGCCGTATCAAACCCTGTTTCGCCAGGTCGGACAGCAGTTCCCAAGCCTGGTACGCGAGCACTTCGGCATCGGTGAGCGGCTGTTCCATGGCCGCGCAGAGCAGATGCGGGCCCAAGATATAGGGATTGTGCGGATCGGTGATGGTGGCCTCGACCGGTCGCCCGAGCAGCGCCTCCGGATGATGGACGAGATAGGTGTCCAGGGGGTCGTCACGGGCGATGAGCAGCACCAATGACCCCTGGGTGCGCCGCCCGGCCCGCCCGGCCTGCTGCCAGAACGAGGCCACCGTGCCCGGATAACCCGCCACCACGACCGCATCCAGCCCGGCGATGTCCACGCCCAGCTCCAGGGCATTGGTGGTGGCCGCACCCAGCAGCGATCCCTCCGACAGCGCGGTCTCCAGAGCCCGTCGATCCTCGGCCAGATAGCCCGCTCTATATGCGGCGATCCGGCTCGGCAGCGTGGCATCCACATCGGCGAGCAGCCGCCGGGTATCCATGGCGACGGCCTCGGCCCCGACCCGCGACCGCACGAAGGTGAGCGTGCGCGCCCCCTCGGCCACCAGATCCGCCATCACCTTGGCGGCCTCGGCCCCGGCCGAACGGCGTACCGCCGCACCATTTTCCCCGGTCACGCCCGCCCCGAGTAGCGGCGGCTCCCACAGCGCCACGGTCCGCGACCCCTGCGGCGACCCGTCCTCGGTGACCGCGACACAGGGTGCGCCGATCAATCGAGAGGCCGCCTCGGCCGGTTCCGCGGTGGTGGCGGAGCAGAGTACGAAGACCGGATTCGCGCCGTACCGTTCTGCGAGTCGCCGGAGTCGCCGCAGCACCAGCGCCACATGCGAGCCGAAAACCCCACGATAGGTATGGCATTCGTCGACCACGACGTACCGCAACTGCCGCAGTAGTCGTGCCCAGCGCTGATGTGAGCGCAGCATGCCGACGTGCAGCATGTCCGGATTGGTGAAGACCCAGCGGGCGTTGGATCGCACCCACTGCCGGATCTCCATCGGCGTATCGCCGTCGTAGGGCGCCGGATGAATCCCTCGAAGTGGGTCCTGACCGGTGAGTTCATTGATCATGCGGAGCTGATCGGCCCCCAGCGCCTTGGTCGGCGAGAGATAGAGGGCGGTCGCGCGCGGATCCCGCTGCAGTGCTGTGAGCACCGGCAATTGATAGGCGAGTGACTTCCCGGAGGCCGTCCCGGTCGAAACCACCACGTGCTGCCCCTGTGCGGCCAGGTCGGCGGCGTGAATCTGATGGCTCCAGGGCTCCTCGACGCCCGTGGCACGCACCGCGGCTATCACGTCGGGGGAGGTCCATTCGGGCCATTTCGTGACCTGAGCCGCACGTGACGGTAGCTCCGCGATATGGGTGAGACGTGGGTCACCGGTCCCGGCCCCGGTAAGGACACGATTCAGCAACGATCGACCATAGCTCGGGTTGTCGCCGCCGCCCGCACGGTCCGCGGCGTCCGCCGGATTCATGCTCGCGGGGCCTTCTTCGGCGAGGGGGGTGCGAAAGGTGTGTATCTCTGCTCCTCTACCTGCCATTTCACTACAGAGTAGCGTCCCGTGTCACAGGGGGTTTGCCGGATGCTCGCTCTGTTATCCGGAAGCAAACCTACTTCGAGTACGGATTTGGGCATTATGCCCCTCACCTGCGCATTCGCAAGATCAACTTTTTTGCAAATTGTGGGTAACTCAGCTGTTGAATTGCCCGAAGACATGGTTCACTGGTTCCTGGTCGCAAGCTTCTGTGTTCGAGGGAACGGATCCAAAGTCCAAACCATCAAGCAGGATCGATGTTGCGAACGGTGTACTGAGGCTTTCCTGCAGGGGGAACAGAGTACAGCGGTCTCAACGGACCCGGTGGACGAACCTACTTGTCTACCGTTCCGGTATGGAAAGAGAAGGAACAGAATGGCACAGGGAACTGTGAAGTGGTTCAACGCGGAGAAGGGGTTCGGCTTCATCGCGCCCGAGGACGGCTCCGCTGACGTCTTCGTCCACTACTCCGAGATCCAGGGTTCGGGCTTCCGTACTCTCGAGGAGAACCAGAAGGTCGAGTTCGAGGTCGGCCAGGGCACCAAGGGCCCGCAGGCCACCGGTGTTCGCGCGCTCGGCTGAGCGGGCCAACCCCACAATCCCGTCCCCCACCGCCATCGGCGGTGGGGGACGACCCATATCTGGACCCACTACACTCGATCACAACCCGGGGCCATATCGTCGCTGCGACCGAGGCTGAGCCTCTGAACACGGTATAAACGTTGCTGGCAGCGATAATCAGTAGTCGCAGCCGCTTGCCCCAGCCGCGTAATGCGCGCACAGCTAGCGCCGCGCGGATCGACAGGAAAGGTGTGTTCGCCGGTGGCAACACGAGACCGCGGTGCATCGCCGAACTCCAAGGCAGCGCCCGACCAGGGCCGCCCCCTGCGTCGTCTCGTGATCGTCGAGTCGCCGACCAAGGCCCGCAAAATCGCTCCCTACCTGGGGCGCGGCTATGTCGTGGAGGCCTCGGTGGGTCATATTCGCGACCTGCCGAGAGGCGCGGCGGATGTTCCGGCCAAATACAAGGGCATGCAGTGGGCGCGCCTGGGTGTCGATGTCGACAATGACTTCGAGGCCATCTATGTGGTCAGCCCGGATAAGAAGGCCAAGGTCGCGGAGCTCAAGAGCCTGCTGGCCGACGCCGACGAGCTCTATCTCGCCACCGACCCCGACCGCGAGGGCGAGGCCATCGCGTGGCATCTGCTCGAGACTCTGAAGCCCAAGGTGCCGGTCCGGCGCATGGTTTTCCATGAGATCACCGAGCCCGCCATCCTCGCGGCGGCCGCCGACACGCGCGAGCTCGACAAGGATTTGGTCGACGCGCAGGAGACCCGGCGCATTCTCGACCGGTTGTACGGATACGAAGTCTCGCCGGTGCTGTGGAAGAAGGTCATGCCGCGGTTGTCGGCGGGCCGCGTGCAGTCGGTGGCGACGCGCGTCATCGTGCAGCGTGAGCGGGAGCGCATGGCGTTCCGCTCGGCCGAGTACTGGGATATCGCGGCCAAGCTGGACGCGGGCGATCAGGGTGAGGGTAATCCGCGGGTCTTCGGTTCGCGTCTGGTGACCGTCGACGGTGCGCGGGTGGCGACCGGTCGTGACTTCGGCTCCGACGGTCAGCTGAAGTCGTCCGGTGTGACGGTGATCGATGCCGGTTACGCGCAGCGGTTGGCGGAGTCACTGCACGGGGTTGATCTGACGGTCACCTCGGTGGAGTCGAAGCCGTATACGCGAAAGCCGTACGCGCCGTTCATGACCTCGACGCTGCAGCAGGAGGCGGCGCGCAAGCTGCGCTTCACCTCCGAGCGCACCATGCGGGTGGCGCAGCGGCTGTACGAAAACGGCTACATCACCTATATGCGTACCGACTCGACCACGTTGTCGGACACCGCGATTCAGGCCGCGCGGGCGCAGGCGACGCAGCTGTACGGCGCGGAGTATGTGAGCCCGACGCCGCGGCAGTACACCCGCAAGGTGAAGAACGCGCAGGAGGCACACGAGGCGATCCGCCCCTCCGGTGATGTGTTCATCACGCCCGGGCAGATCCATTCGCGGGTCGACAATGACGAATTCCGGCTCTACGAGCTGATCTGGCAGCGCACGGTGGCCTCGCAGATGCAGGACGCGCGCGGTACCACCATGACGGTGCGCATCACCGGTGTGGCGAATACCGGTGAGGAGTGCGTGTTCTCCTCGTCCGGTCGCACGATCACGTTCGCGGGCTTCCTCAAGGCGTATGTGGAGAGCGTCGACGAGGAGGCGGGCGGCCAGTCCGATGACGCCGAATCGCGACTGCCCGCGCTGACCGAGGGTCAGGGCGTGACGGCGGTGGAGCTGCTGCCCGATGGGCACACCACCAATCCGCCCGCGCGTTTCACCGAAGCCTCGCTGATCAAGACCCTGGAAGAGCTCGGCATCGGGCGGCCTTCCACCTACGCGTCGATCATCAAGACGATTCTCGATCGCGGCTATGTGTACAAGCGCGGTAGCGCGCTGGTGCCGTCGTGGGTGGCGTTCGCGGTGGTCGGGTTGTTGGAGTCGCACTTCGGGCGGCTGGTGGACTTCGACTTCACCGCGGCCATGGAGGACGATCTCGACGCCATCGCCGGTGGGCGCGAGCAGCGCGGAAACTGGTTGTCCTCCTTCTACTTCGGTGGCGATCACGGCGCCGAGGGTTCGGTGGCCCGTGAGGGCGGCCTGAAGAAGATGGTCGGCGAGCGACTCGACGGAATCGATGCGCGCGAGGTCAATTCGATCAAACTCTTCGCCGATGAAGAGGGTCGAGATGTGGTGGTGCGGGTCGGCAAGTTCGGGCCGTACCTGGAGCGCATGATCGTCAATCCCGATGACCCGGAAGGGGATTCGATCTCGCAGCGGGCGAACCTGCCCGATGATCTGCCGCCGGACGAGCTGACCCCGGAGGTCGCCGAGAAGCTGTTCTCGACACCGCAGGAGGGCCGCTCACTCGGTGTGGATCCCGAGAGTGGGCACGAAATCGTCGCCAAGGAAGGACGTTTCGGTCCGTACGTGACCGAGGTGCTGCCCGCGCCGCCGGAGGACGCCGAGCCCAAGAAGGGCGCGAAGAAGGCGGAAGCGCCCAAGCCGCGCACCGGTTCGCTGTTCAAATCCATGGATTTGGAGAGCATTACGCTCGATGACGCGCTCAAGCTGCTGTCGCTGCCGCGCGTGGTCGGTGTGGATCCCGAATCGAATGCGGAGATCACCGCGCAGAACGGGCGCTACGGGCCGTATCTGAAGAAGGGCACCGATTCCCGGTCGCTGACGGGTGAGGATCAGATCTTCACCGTCACGCTGGAGGAGGCGCTCAAGATCTACGCCGAGCCCAAGCGGCGCGGTGGACAGTCCGCGAGTGCGCCGCCGCTGCGTGAGCTGGGTGTGGATCCGGTGTCGGAGAAGCCGA
Organism: Nocardia sp. NBC_01503; assembly: GCF_036327755.1. Taxonomy (NCBI): domain Bacteria; kingdom Bacillati; phylum Actinomycetota; class Actinomycetes; order Mycobacteriales; family Nocardiaceae; genus Nocardia; species Nocardia sp. NBC_01503. The sequence continues at coordinate 2,129,417 of NZ_CP109596.1, read as the reverse complement.
TGGTGATCAAGGACGGCCGGTTCGGACCGTATGTCACCGATGGTGAGACCAATGCCAGTCTGCGCAAGGGCGATGAGGTGGAGTCCATCACCGATGCGCGCGCCTCGGAGCTGCTGGCGGATCGGCGGGCGCGCGGGCCGGTGAAGAAGGCGGCCAAGAAGACCGCGGCGAAGAAGGCTCCGGCCAAGAAGGCGGCGGCGAAGAAGACCGCCGCGAAGAAGGCGGTCGCCTCCAAGACGACGGTGGTCAAGAAGGCGGCGGCGAAGAAGGCCGCGGCCAAGACCGCCGACGGGGTGACCACCAAGAAGGCTGCGGCTGCCAAGAAAGCTGCCGCGTCCAAGTCCTGATCAACGCCCCGATCAGCTGTTTCCTGTCGGTGCCCTGACGTAGCGTGTGATTCGAACACGCACCGGCGGAAGGGCATTCGATGACAGTCGACCACGAGCGCGAAGAGTTGATCACCGTACTGGCGAGTCAGCGCGAGCTGTTCCGAATCACCCTGCGGGGTATCGAGGATGATCAGGCGCGGCAGCGCAGTACGGTCAGTGAACTGACGCTCGGCGGTCTGCTGCACCACATCATCAATACCGAGCGGCATTGGACGACGATTCTGGTCGAGCGGGACCCGAACTCCGAATTCGATGTCTCCGGAATGGATTCCGAGTATCGGATGGATCCGGACGAGACCGTCGCGGGTCTGCTCGCCGAGTGGGAGGCGGTCGCCGAGCAGACCGCCAAGGTGATTCGGGAACTACCCAATCTGGAGGATTCGGTGCCGACGCCGACCGCGCCGTGGGCGCCCGAGCGGCAGTGGCTGACGGTGCGGTACATCGTGCTGCACATTCTGCGCGAGATCTCGCAGCACTCCGGGCACGCGGACATCATTCGCGAGGCGCTCGACGGTGCGAACACCACGTACCAGCGTGCGGTCTGAACCGGTTCACACCTGTGGCAACGTGTGAACCGAAGGCGCGCAACAGGATCGGGTCAGCCGTTGGACGGGACCGGGACCCTTTCGTACACGGAGAGGACCGCGTTCACATAGCGGTAGAACGCCGGAGTCCAGTGGGATCGGTTGCGCGTCCAGTCGAGGTCCAGGTTTCCGCCGTCGAAAAAAGCCCTGCGTTGGGCTGTAGTCAGCTCCAGTTGCACTCCTTCTCCGCGCTTGTTGAGATTGGCGATATTGCGCGGAGAGTCGCCGTCGATGCGTTCGGGAGCGTCCTCGACGACGAACCCGGCGTGTTTCAGGGCCGTTCCCACCTGCGCCGAGATGTCGTTGTCGCCACCGCCGAGATAGGTGATCGGAGTATTGCCCTCCTTCCCGTGCCAGGACACGGTGTAGTAGCTGTTGCCGACGATGCGCCGGGCGTTGGGCTCGTCGAAGTGGGTGGCGGTAATGTGCAGCGCGGTGTTGTTCTCGGATTTGATGGCTTGAAACGTATAGCCGGTGGTGTGTGACTTCTCCGCTGCGTAGAGCGCGAGCGGCGAGGTGCCGGCTTCGATCCTGCCGCCGTGAATTGCTATGTGCGCGATGGCCGGATCGGAGCTCGCGGGTTCGTACCTGGTGATGAGATAGTCGACTCCTTCGCGCTGAGCGGCTCGCAATTGGGCGTAGTTGTCATAGACATCGGCCGAGGCCGTGCCGGTGCCGGCGGCCAGGCAAAGGGCTACAGCGACCAAGGTCATGAGGCGTTTCACGATCGTGATGGTAAGTGCCTCCCTGCGATGGGAATATCGGATTCGCACCGGGTCGAATCCGATCTGTCGGTGGCGGCGATTAGGGTGTACTCCCGTGGCGGGTGTCTTCGATCGGCTGGTGGGACAGGATGCGGTCGAGTCCGAGCTGCGGGTCGCGGCCGAGGCGGCGCGGGGCGGGGCGGTCGTTTCGGCATCGGCCATGACGCATTCGTGGCTGTTCACCGGTCCGCCCGGTTCGGGTCGCTCGGTGGCGGCGCTGTGTTTCGCGGCGGCGCTGCAGTGCACCGATCCGGGTGCGGTGGGGTGCGGGAGGTGCCACGCCTGCACCACCACGATGGCGGGGACGCATGGCGATGTGCGGCGTGTGGTGCCGGAGGGTTTGAGTATCGGCACCAAGGAGATGCGCGAGATCGTGCAGGTGGCTTCGCGGCGGCCGAGTACCGGACGCTGGCAGGTCGTGGTGGTCGAGGATGCCGATCGCCTGACCGAGGCCGCCGGAAACGTCCTGCTCAAGGTGGTGGAGGAACCACCCGCCCGCACCGTCTTCCTGCTCTGCGCCCCTTCGGTGGATCCGGAGGATATCTCGATCACGCTGCGCTCGCGCTGTCGTCACGTGCATTTGGCGACGCCGTCGGTCGATTCGATCGCCAAGGTGCTGCGCGACCGTGACGGTCTCGCGCCCGAACAGGCCGATTGGGCCGCCTCGGTCAGCGGCGGTCATGTCGGTCGCGCCCGCCGACTGGCCACCGACGATGAGGCCCGCACTCGCCGTAAGCGGGCCCTGGCCCTGGTGGCGGCGACCGCCCGCCCCGGCGTCGCCTACACCGCCGCCGACGAATTGGTGAAGTCCGCCGACGATGAGGCCAAGCAGGTCAGCGCGACCCGCGATGAGAAGGAGCGCGACGCCCTGGCGACCGCGCTCGGCGCGGGCGGCACCGGTAAGGGCGCGGCCTCGGCCACCCGTGGTTCGGCGGGCGCGCTCAAGGATCTGGAGAAGCGCCAGAAATCCCGCGCCACCCGTACCGGCCGCGACGCTCTCGATCGCGCCCTCATCGATGTGGCCGGGCTCTACCGCGATGCTCTCGCCGTCCGCTTCGGCGCCGCGAATGCCACCGCGAAAACCGGTGTCACCCTTACCCATCCGGATATGGCCGACCAGATCCGCGAACTCGCGACCGATATCCGCCCCGAGGGCCTGCTGCTCTCCATCCAGGCGGTCCTGGACTGCCGCGCCGCCCTGGACACCAATGTGAAGCCCCGCTTCGCGGTGGCCGCCATGGTCGCGGGCCTGATAGCAGCCCGTTCCACGTGAGCCGCACCACCGATTTTCGCGATCCGCCCCTCAACAGATAGACTCGCCTCGCCGGAAGGCACGCCGCCTTAGCTCAGTCGGTAGAGCGCTTCACTCGTAATGAAAAGGTCGGGGGTTCGATTCCCCCAGGCGGCTCCAAACAACCAGGTGGAGAGCATCTCACGCTCTCCACCTTTGTCGTTTCGGGGTACGAATCCCACCTATGTCCCAACAAATTCAATCGTCGCTTACGGCTCGGTGCAGCGCATCGGCTGCTGTGGGGTGGACTCGGCCGCGGGCCATATAGCGCCGCTGGGTCATCGACGGGTCGGCGTGGCCGAGGACGTCGGCGGTGATTCGGGCCGACAGGCCGGCGTCGTCCAGGATGGTGGCGACGGCGCCGCGGAAGCTGTGGGCGGTGATGTCCTCGGGGATGCCGAGCGCATCGCGCACGCGCTGCCACTGGTGTTGGACATTGCCCGGGTCACGGAGCGTCCAGTTCTCGGATGGGAAGACCAGGTCGTACTCTGGCGTCTTGGTCGGCGGGTGGGTTCGCTTTCGCGACTCCAGCATGGCCTTCCGATTTTTCAGCATCACGATGGTGAAGTCCGGCAAAGCAATTCGGCCTTTGCGGTTCTTCGGGTCGTTCTCGATCTCTTGACGGACCAGTCCAATTCCGGTGATCCTCACCACTTTTCCGCTCGTCCGCAGGGTTTTGCCTTCGAGGTCGATATCGGACCACAAAAGAGCGAGGATCTGACTCCGGCGCAGGCCGGTGCCAGAGAGCAGGGTGACCCAGTCGGTGAGATCCGCGGCTTCGCAGAATTCGGCGACGGTCGGCGGGGTGTAGGACTTGATCGGCTTCGCGCGCTCGAGCTCCTGCTTCATGAGCTTGCGTGGGCACGGGAGGATCGATGTTCGGACCGCGGTGACAATAAACCGGAGCTCGGCGACGGTGATATCGCGGGCACCGCCGGTCCGGCCTTTGGGCTCGAGGTTCTCGGGCAGCTCGACTTCTCGGACGGGGTTCACGGTGAGCGGCGTCTTCCGGACCGCGTACTTGAACATGCCCGACAACACAGACCTGGCGGTGTCCATTGACCCCGGACCCTGGGTCTGTCCGACCTCAACCAGAAACTTCTCTGCCGCGGCGGTGCTGACCTCGTACAGACGGAGCGACCCGAACGCCTTGTTGAAGGCGGCGGCGACATCGTCATAGCGTTCGAGGGTGTTGGCAGCGCGTTCCAGCGCGACCAAGTGGTTGCGGTAGAGCTCCCACAGCTTGCGGACCGTGATCGAGTCGGTCAACTCGCCCTGGACTGCGATACGGATCTCGCGGGCAGCGGCCAGCACGGCATCGGAAGCACGAGAGCCGTTGCGGTCGGGTATTTTTCGACCGAGCGAATCCAACTTCAGCGGGGACACCCGGGTGATATCGCGCCGCTTTCCAGAACCATCGCGGACCAGCACGCGCGCTGCGAAGTGGCCGGGCGCGAGCTCAGTGAGCATTACAGCGCCCGGCACTCCGATCGGCCGCGGCGGCCGGCCCCGCGGCACGACTACCGGCCTTCTCGGAGATCGAGCTGGGCGTCGATTGCGGCATCCAGTTCGTCTAGATCCCACAGCAGGTTCTTGCCGACCCGGCGCGGCATCGGCAGCCACGGATGTTCCGCACGCTGGCGGTGCCAGCGGCGCAACACTTCTGGGTGCCGGCGGATATGCGCCGCCGCGTCCTTGGTGTTGACCCAGCGGCGGACCTGTACGGGGCCGCTGTCGACGGGGGTGCTCACGGTTTCTCCTCTTTCGAATCAGTCAGTAGCGCAGATGCTTTGGGTTTGCTGACGTTGTCGGGTTCATCTGTCGCGGTGATGAGGCGCAGCGGCGTCGCACCGTCGCCTTCGGTGTCGCTGCTGTCGCCCTGCGCGACGATGCGGGCGACGGTCGAGTGATGCAGACCGAACGCCGCGCCGACCTCACGAGTGGAGGGCACGCTCCGGTACATGGCACGAATGCGGTTGTCGCGGTCCAGATCTGGGTTGGCGTCGCATAAGGTCGCATCCATGTCGGGTGTCGGACTATCGGTGTCGCCTTCGGTGTCGCCTGTGTCCGGTGCGACGTCGCAGATGTGGGTAACGGTGTCGCCCCTGGCGATGCTCATCAATTGGGCGGGAAATGTCTTGTGCCCATTGCTCTTCCCGACTTCTTGCGATATGGCGTTCTCGGGCTGTGGAGTGGATTCGGACAGTAACGCGAATCCGCAGATAACCATGAAGCCGTCGATAGCGAGCGGCCCGACGTGTGCTCCGACCGCGTCATAGCCCCAGGACAGCAGGACGTGATAGACGTGCCCGTAGCTGATAACCGCGGACCCCAGGGCGACGGTACCGATGCCGATGTAGCGAGCCAGCTTCCACCAGATACCGGGTAGCCATCGCACTCGCAGCAGGACTTCGACCGAGAGCATGAGTACCAACGGCCACACAGCGGAGCCGAGTTGCGGTGCGACACTGGGGTGTTCACCCGTCGCATGGCTGTCGCGGGGCAGCCAGGTGTAGAGCCAATTCGCCAGTACCGACAGGACTGCGCCGAATCCGAAGCCGAGCCAGGCGACCGCCCGGCCGCTCGTCGGGTGCGGCCTGCCGTGCACGCGGTGTCGCATACCGCGACGGGCAGGCGACACCGGCGACGCCTCGGCGACGGTGATGTCGAATCGGTCGGCCGTTATGTCGCGGGGGAGATCCGCGAACGCGTGATGGTGCGCGCGGCTGTCGCCGTCCGCGCTGGGGTGGCCAGCCTCGGCGCCGGTCTGAAGGTCCGTCTCTGTCGGATTCTGTGTGTTGCCGGATGCGTTGCGGTGCGCAGCGTCGTTGCCACGCACCGCGTTCGCACCGGCGTCGTTGCCGGCCACCTGTCACTCCTGCCGGTTGGTGACCGTGCGGTCGTGCGTGGCGAGAGCGGCAGTGAGGTCTCGTGCTATGGCGCGGGCCTCGTGGACGCTGATCGACAACCGGACGAATCCGCCAGCACTCCAGGCGATTTCGATCACCGGCTGCAGCAGCTGTTCGCCGTTGCCGTTGGTCATTGCCGGGTGGTACTCGACTTCGACGGTGGAGGACTCGTAGGGCAGCAAGCCCGTGTGGATGTAAGGCATTAGTGAAGCTCCTCAATGGTGAAGCTGGCAGGCACGTTCAGGTAGTTGCGCAGTCGTGCGCAGGTCGCCCAGAGCCGGACGGTCGGGGTGGATACGCATAGGTCGTCGGCGATCCGCGACCAGCGGCGGCCCTGGGTGCGGACCGAGAGCACGTGGGTGCCCATCTGGCAGGGTTCGAGGCGCGCGATCAGCTTGGTGAGCGTCATGGCTACGCCGTTCCCTGAGGTCCGGCCCCATACCCGACGGGGGTGTAGACGGCGGTGTACAGCTTGGCCTTGGTGTTGTCGGGGTCGCTTCCGCTGTAGGTGACCGACAGCGTGTCACCGACAGCGAATTCGGCGCCTGCCTTGTCCAGGGCACGGCCGATGGCCTGCTCCATCCGCAGGGACGGGTAGAGGTTCCGCAGTCCGGCGGAGGTGTCGATGGTGATGATCAGCTGCAGGGTCGGGTTGCCGTGCTCGTCGAGTTCGACCTCGCCGGGGCCGCCGTCGAATTTGAGTTTGGGCTGTTCGCCGATGTAGGTAATGCGCCCGTAGACGGTGGTGTTCGGTGCGGCGTTGCGGCCGAACGCGCTCGGCGGGCGCGTGCTGGTCTCGGCGGTAGCGGCTCGCTTGAACCGCTGCCCGTAGTCGGTGTTGGTCATGGTGTGTTTCTCCTTCTTTGTGGTGGGTGGGTGAAAGATGTTCAGCGGCTGCGTGTTTCGGTGCGTCCACGCTGCTGCTGGTAGTGCCGGTCCAGGTACGGCACGCGTTGTAGGTCCTCGATCTCGTGCCCGGCGTCGAGGTGATCGGAGAGGTCTTTGCCTGCGGCGGCCTGGAGGACACGAACCTCGCCGACGCGGCCGTGCAGGGTTTCGGCGACTTTGGCGGCGTGCCGGTAGCCGGGGCGGTCGCGGTCGGCGATAACCACCACCCGTCCTGCTCCGGTGAGGTAGTGGGCGTGTTCGGGTGTCCAGCTCCCGGCGCCCATGGCGTTGCAGGTGGCTACGAGCCCGGCCTGGTACGCGCGCTGTACGTCCTTTTCGCCTTCGCAGATGTAGATCTCACGGCCGCGGTCGACGGCGTCGAGGACTTCGGGAAGCCGGAACGGAACGGGCGCGAATCCGGTGTGTTCCCACTCGGTTCCGGACCATCGCGCCTGCCAGAACGATTTCGCCTCGCCGTACTCGTGCGGGGTCCGCATACGAGTAACCGCGCCGGCGATGACGCCTTCGGGCCAGCGGTAGACGTAGGTACACACGTTCTCCGCTGGTCCGGTCGGCTCGCCGAGGTTCGGCTTCTCCGGGATCGGGAACTGGGCGTATTCGATCGCCTTGTCCACCAATGACATTCGCGCCGATTGGTTCTGTTGAACTCGCGGATCAGGTTGCCGCTGGGATCGGTTCGGATTGCGTTCGGGTAGCCGGTCCCACATGTCGCGGACCTGAAGATTCACCTTCGACAGGACTTCCTTGTCGTCGCAGTGGGCGAAGCAGCGGACGATCGTCTTGCCTTGCGCGGGGTCGTAGCGGACTCCGAGCGAGGGTGTGTGGTGTTGTCCGTCGGCTTCGTGGACCGGGCACAGGTACAGGGTCCAGCGGTTGCGGTCTTTGCCCGGTCCCATCGCCGCGGTGAGGGCGGCGTTGATGACTTGCCACGAACGGCCTTGCGGTGGTGGAGGTTCCATGAGGTCTCACCGCTCCCGCTGGATCGATCTGTGTGGGCGATCGGTGCCGAAGGTGGGGGTTGGGGTGTCGGGCGACCATCGGTAGGCGTCGGGGGCGTTGCGTTCGTAGTCGACCTCGAAGGTGTTGCTGGACAGCTCTTGTGCCTGCTCGATGTTTCGCCACTGCACCGGGGTGAGTTGGTCTTGGCCGACTTCGTCGCGGTAGTACTGCGCCCAGGACAGGTGTCGGCGAGCCTGCTCCGGGGCGAACTGCCAGGTCTCGAAAGCCAGGTTCAGGTGGCGCCAGTCTGTGGCGTGCGGTCCGGTGTACCAGCCCGTATCGATCTGGGTGCGGCGGCGGCTGATGTCGTCTATCTCTGGCTGGGTGGCACGCTGGTTCATGGCGTGCGCCAATTCGTCAGTGAGCCGTACGTGTTCGGCGAAGTCCGAACGCATGGCTTCCTCGTGCTCGTGGTGCACGGTTACCGCCCCCGCTCGATTCCGTGCTTGGGCGGGTTCATCTGGCGCACGGCGGAGCGTTCCTCGTTCGCCAGGTTCTGGGCCTGGATCAAGCTCTGCCGCTGCACTTCGGTCACGCCCAGGTCGTAGCCGTGGACGCGGCGGTTGTGCTCGATGTTCTCCAGGAACCGGCGCATGGTGTCGGGCCGCTCGCGGCAATCCTGGTAGGCGTCGGACAGGTACTGCCAGTGCTCGGCGTGCGGTCCGGCCAGCCAGCGGCGGTCGTATTCCTCGGTTTTGGTGTGGATCTGGTCGAGTTCGGTCTCGGTGACGTCGGGCTTCCATCCCTGCCAGCCCAGGGCGGCGCGGTCCTGGAATTCGGTGCGCATGATCTCTTCGTGTTCGTGCTCCATGGGTTATCGGCCTCTCTCGATCTCGTGCTGGGGTTCGGGGTGTTCGTTAGGGGCGCGGGTGTGGTCCAGGCGCGCGAGGTCGCGGGCCTGGAACAGGCTGCGGCGTTGTACGTCGGTGAGCCCGAAGTCGCGGTAGAGCTGGTGGTTGTGTTCGACGTCGGAGACGAACCGCGCCATCTGCTTGGGGCGCTGCTGCCAGTCGTCGTAGGCCGATTGCAGGAACGCCCACTCGTCGACGTGCGGTCCGGCGTACCAGCGCTGGTCGTAGTCGGCCTGCCGGGTGTAGATCCGGTTCAGCTCGGCTTCGGTGATGTCGCTGCGGAATGCGTTGCGGGACAGCCGGGTCTGTTCGAAGAACTCGCGGCGCATCATCTCTTCGTGTTCGCGGTACATGGCGCTCACCGGCTCCGCTCGATCGGCGGGCGAGGGGTCTGCGGAGTGCCGTTGCTGCGCGGGGCGCGGTCGGGCGGCTCCATCGGCTGAGTGGTGCCCGTGCCCGATTCCTGTTCGGCCGCAACACGTTCGCGGCTGCCGTATCGCTTGTGCGCGGGGGTGTTCCGGGCGAGCTGCTGCACCGCCTCGTCGCGTTCGGAGCGGTACTTGTCGCGTTCGACTCCGGTGGTGATCACCTTGTTGCGCAGGTCCTTGATCTCGGCCGCGAGTCGGGTGTTGGTGTTCTTCAACGTCGTGACCTCGCCGGTGGTCGCGGCGAGCTGCCGCTTATGCTCGTCACGGTCGGCAGTCACCGCGTCCATGCCGCCGTGCAGCACGTCCACCCGGAACGCGAGTCGATCGCGTTCCTCGGCAAGCGCTTTGATCTGCTGCTCTACCTGCGTGAGCCGGTCGGCCTGCGACGGCTGCGCCGAATGCTGCTGCTGGGCCGGAGGTTCGGGCGGCACATGCTCGGGTTCGGGCGCATGGTCCTGCGTGTGTGCGCGGGACTGTTCCGGATCCCAGCCTCTGACCTCATCAGCCGCCATTCCCACCGGGCCGACCGCAGCGCGGGCACTCTCGACGGGATTGCGGTTGTCCCATACCGTGACCGCGAATTCCTCACCGCGGCGGCCGCTGTGCTGGCGGTAGGACTCCAACTGCCGCCGCGTCCACGCGATGGCCTGCGCTTCGCTGGCGAACACGCCCCGGCGGGGGCGGTCCTGATGCGGGACCGAGGCGTACCCGGGCTCGTGTTCGCGCCCGATCAACGAAGACGGGCCCACACTGGCCACGAACGGTGTCGGATCACCCGAACCCACTGCGGGCGAGGGGTTTCCGGATTCGAGGGCAGCGATCCGGCGTCGCAGCACATCGTTCTCGGCGGCGAGTTGCTGCGGGTCGGTGCGGTGTGCGTTCTGGGCACGCCGCAGCACCGCTGCCCGGGCTGTGGCGTCACGGTCGGCGGTGACACGCTGCTGCGAACGCAGCCCGATGCCCTGCACCTCCAGGCTGGTGCGCGGGTTGAGCTTGTAGAACACCCTTCCTGCCCGGGGGTACTGGTTGTTCTCGATATCGTTGAGTGCCTGCACCACCTGTCCGCGGCGGTCGAGCGGCAGTGGGGTGTCGTGGACGGTGGACTCGATCGAGTTCCGCATCGCCGCCAACCGCTGGTAGGCGTCCCTGGTTGCGGTGGGTTCGTTCGGGCCGGCCAGATCCAGCAGGTCGGACATGGCCGCGTGTTCGCGGCTGTAGTCCATCACGCGTTTGGTGAACCAGGCTTCGTTGATGCGCTGGGCACCGACCTGGGCCTCGACGTACTGGGCCAGCTCCTTGCGTTCGGAGCGGCTCAGCCGCACCGCCTTGGCCTGCGGGGACCGATGGTTGCGGAACCAGGAGTGCGCGGCGTCGACAATCCGGCGAAGGCTGCGGCCTGTGTCTTTGGTGATGTCATCCATCTCGGACATGAGTGATGTATTCCTTTCGGTGATAAGGGGATTGGGCTATCGGGTGCGGCGCGGACGCCGCTGTTGCTGTTCGGTGAGCTGGTTTTCGCGGTGGTCCGCCGCGGCGTCGGTCAGGCTCAACCGGCTCGCGGCGCGGTGAGCGCGGTTCAGCGCTTCGTCGGTGAGAGACAGACGCGCGTCGGCGGTGTGTAGAGCGCCGAGTACTCGGTTGGTGAGTTCGAGCTGCTCGATCGGGTCGCCCAGGTTGTCCACGCGCAGAGCCTCGGGGGAGCGGTCGAGTACCTCGTAGCTGTCCCGCAGATCCTTGAGCGTGCGGCGCAGGTCCTGGACCTTGTCGACGGCGTCGGCGATATCGCTGTACAGGTCGGACGGGATCGGAAGGAGCGGCTCATTGCTGTTGTCGGGCATGGGGTTTCACTCCTCGTTTGTGGTGGTTTCGGTGGCGTATGGTCCGGAGAAGTCCGGATAGAGGGCACCGTCGGCAGAAGACGGCTGCCAGATGGCGGCCTGCGGGATCCGCACGAATTGCGCTGTGCTCACCAGTTTTTCGGCGGCTTCCAGTCGCAGCTGGTCGAGCTCGGACAGACCGCTGCGCACGTTCCATCCGCGTCGGCGGCCGAATTCGTTCACCAGTGCGTTCAGGTGGGTGGTCCAGATGGCGCCGGCCTCGGAGTCCCGGCCCATCGTGACGGCGCGTTCGATCTCCTCGATCAGCGCGGGCACGGTCAATTCAGTCAGGTCCTGGCAACGGTTGCGGATCAACAGCAGCGGCGGCTGGAATCCTGCGCGGGTGGCCGCGGCCACCGTGTCGCGGGTGTGGAGGCGGTCGGTCTCGGCAGCGGCGCGGTCAGCGCGGCGCCGGTCCAGTTCGGTGCGGTCGGCGGGGGAGAGTCGGCGGTAGGCGACGGCGTGGGTGAGTTTGCCGAGGGGGTCGTAGTTGTCGATCGCGATTATCGTGGCGACGGTGACGGCTCCGGCGGTCACTCCTGCGGTGAGTCCGATGACTGCGGTGCGAATGTGGTTGGGGTTCATGGGGTGTGCTGTCCTTCCTGGGTGTTCGGCTGGGCTATGCGGTGCGCGTGTTTTCGTGCCGGGTGCGGGCCAGATCGACGCGGGACACCCCGGTGCGCATGGCGTGGGCGAGTCCGCCGATCAGCGCGGCGACGGTGCGGCCGAATGCGGTGGCCACTGCGGCCAGGACCTGCGGGATGGGCGGGCGCAGTGCGGTGTTCCAGCACAGGTAGGCAATCCAGCCCAACCCATAGACGATGAGCGGGACCGCGACCACGTCCGGCTGACCCCACGCGGTGAGCGCCAGGGCAGCCGCGACCAGCAGCAGCCCACCGAATCCGGCGCGCAGCAACCGCGGCCGCGAACCCGCCCGGACCGTCGGGGCGTCGATATGCTCGGGCACCTCGTGGTCGCCGGTCTTCACCAGCCGCAGAGCGGGTTTCGGGGATCCCGGCGTAATGGGAGCCTCCGGTTCGGGGGCATTGCGGCGGCGATCGGCGGCGGCCACGGCCGCGGCGAGGAAGTCGCTGGCCTCGTCGCTGAGGATGTCGCCGACTCGGCCCTCGGGAATCCCGGCCAGAATCTCGCTGAGCTCGCCCCGATCGCGGGGTTTGCGGCCGCGCCGGTGCTCGTGGTCGTCCTCGTTGTGGTCGTCGTTGCCTCGGATGATGCGCATTTCGGTTGTTCTCCAATCGATTTCGGTGACGTGGGTTATGCGGCGGCGATCGTGGGAGCTCCGCCGGTGGCGGGGCGTGCCTGGGCGGCGGCGGTGCCGGGAAGTGGGGACAGATCAGCGGGGTTGATGGGGACGATGTGGCCGAAGCTGGCGCGGCCGGCCTTGGCGTAGACGAATTCGCCGGTGTCGAAGCGGCGCACCCGATCCGGGTCGACCAGCCAGCGCTCACCGACCGAGACCTGGCCCTCGTCGCCGTGGCGCTGGCCCTTGATCAGGTGCCGCGAGGGCAGCATGGTGCGCACCGAACCGAAGTGCTTGCACAGCTCGCCGACGTTCTCGCAGTAGCCGATCAACAACCCGCCCGCGCATGCCTTGAGCAGCCGGTCCAAGCTCCATTTGTCCCCGGCGAGCCCTTCGGGAGATTGGCTGGCGAAGACCAGCGCAACCCCTTGGGAGCGACCACGTTCGGCGATCTCTTCCAAACCGATCGATCCGCGGGAAGTGGTCAGGGCGCTGGCCTCGTCCAGATAGATCGTCACCGAACGGCGCAGGTGTTTGACCGTCCGTCCCGCGCGCTGCATCACCAGCCGCAAGGTGGCGGAGACTTGGGCGCGGGCGGCGTCCTTGTCCATGCCGGGCACGGTCATGAACAGCACCGTCAACTCGGTGATGTCCTTACCGGCGTCGAACACCACGCGCCCGTCGTGGTCGGTGAGCTGCTCGAACAGGTTGGTGCACTTGATCAGCGCGTCGTCGATCTGCGGAACCTTCTCCGCCTGCAATGCCTCGACCTGACGCACCACGTCGGGGGCGTCGTTCCAGATCGCCTTGAGCACCTCAGGGTCCAGACGGCGGCGAAACTCGGTGCTGCTGTCGGGCGGGCCGATCGGGGGGTCGATCACCAACGAGACGATGCGGCGGCGCATCTCGTCGAAATGCTGGCCTTCGCTGGTGGAGGCTTCGCCGGCGGACAGGAGATCGCCGATGATGGCGCGCTGGTCGCGGGCGGGCATGTTGCGCCAGAAATCCAGACGATCCCCGCCCGGGATCACCAGCCCGATCTCCTCGCGCGGAATGCCCAGAGCCAGTGCGATGGACAGGATTTCCAGACCGAAGTTCCTGTCGTCCTCCCCGCCCTTGCAGGTGATGATCGCCAGCTGCGGTTTGGGATGGCGGGCGCTCATGCCGGGTACGTCTTTCCAGCGCTGCCAGGCAAGCCACTCGTAGACGAACACCGCGATCGCGTGGGTTTTGATCAGCTCGGTCTTACCGCTGCCGGTGGTCGCGATAATCCCTTGGTGCCGTTTGACTTCCGCGTGCGGAACCGTCATCCAATGCTGATGCCGAGCGGTCAAGGCACGTGCCAGACCCAACGGGCGTGCGCTGTTGCGATCGGCCAGCGTGCCCAGCACGATGGTGCGGCCCGCGCTGTAAGGTGCACCGAGCTTGGCGGCGCGGGCAGCGGCACGAAATCGCCGCGCGGACAACGCTTCCTGCACCCGTTCGGTGCGGCCCAGGTTCTTGAGTCCGACCGTGTTGGTCTTGAGCACAAACGATGCCCAGCAGTAGGTCGCGGTCAGCGCCGCGATCGGTGCTCCGAGTGCGAGCATCATCCGCAGCCCGGACAAGTCCCCGCTCGTGACCTGTTCGGCGCCGGTCCAGAACAGGGTGAGCGGGGTCGAGAGCGATCCCCCGGCCAGCGCCGAGGTGATCGGCAGCAGCAGCGCGGCGATCGCGAAGTTCCGCAGCCGATGCGGTTCCAGCGGCCACCCGTAGGCCAGGGCCACGATCATGATGAGCATCGCGACCAGGACCATCCCGGCGACCAACGACGTCGCCGCGATATGTGTGGCGTGCGACAGATCCGGGGCGTGCCAGCTGGTCAGCTGCACCTGCGGAGCACCGGGCGGGGCCTGCGGACCGAGCTGGTCGAATCCGGTACCGGTCGGCGCGGGGGTGGTGGTCGGGAACGTTGTGGAGGGGAAGGGGTTGAAGACCGGCGGCGGTTGCGCGTGGTCGCAGTCCTGTGGGGTGATCAGCGGGACACAGTCGTTGCTCATGAGGCTTCCTTAGTGATGTGCAAGCGCCTACGCGCGGCCTGCGCGGCCCGCTGTTCGGTGCGTTTGGCCAGGTACCGGCTCCAGTCGTCGTCGAGATCGCGGGCCTCGAAATCGATGTCCATGGCCGCGATCTCGGCGGGCAGGCGATCGACCGCGGCGTACACGCCGTCGGCCACGCTCGCGGTGCGGCACAGATACAGCAGCCCCACCAGCTCGGAGACCTGCTGAAACGGCGGCATGGTGCGCGCGGCGCGCATGGCACCGCGCAAGGCGATGTCCATGTCGTCGGCGTTCTTGCGGGTGAGTTCGACTTCCACTGCCCACCAACGCAATTCGCCATTGACGCGGCGTAGTACCCACCCGTCGTGCACGTGTGGTTTGCCTTGGCGGGGTTCGCGTCCGGAGCTGAACTGCGCCGGGGCCCGGGTGGCGGTGGCGATCTCCTCGGCCCGGTGCCGGAGCTGGCGTTCGGACACCCACCGGTGCGGGTCGGAACCGACCAGCATGATGCGGGCTTGGGCGACCGCGCGGTCGTGGTTGGCGTACATCATCGACGGCGTCCAGTCCTTGGGCCGCCACCCCAGATGCCGTTGCGCGGGTTCCTTTTTCGCCACAGCCCACGCCTTGCCCTGCCCTACCCGGGTGAGCGGATACAGGTAGCCGTCGCGGATCAACGGCCGGATGATGTCGTAGGCGGTGCTGATTCCGACACCGAGGAATTCCGCGACCAGATCGACCTGCATACCGCGCATTTCGGCGGTCACGGCCAAGACCTGGTTCTGTCGTTCGGTGATCGCACCACTGCTCTTGGTGGGCAGTAGCCGTCCCATCGATCCGTAGGGGATGCCGATCGCCGCGGCGATTTCGGTCTTGGTCAGACCCTCCGCGCGCAGCGCTTCGGCCTCGCCCAGGCACCGCTCGACCTTGCTCAACGGGATTTCCAGCGTGCGAGCGATCTCCGCGTAGGTCAGGCCGGCATCGCGCAGTCCACCCGCGATCCCGGTCCGGTACCGCAATTCCTGTGTGGCATAGAGATTCCGCTTGTTGTGGTCGGTGATCATCGTGTGCGCTCCCTCCGGGCTACTGCGGCTTGCCGGGCGGCGATGCCGTCCAACAGCGCGTCCAATTCCTGAGCGGGCATCGGACCGACCCACCGCTCCGGGCGGGCCGGCCTGTTGGGCGCCTCGCGTCGGGCGGCGATATCGCGGCGGGCCTGCACGATCACCTCGCCCATGTCCTGGTCCGGTCGCGGAGTGACCCCGCACATCGGGCAGCGCCGGGAGGCGCCTCCCTCTCGTTTGAGCTGGCGCTCACGACCGCGGGTGCCATCCCAGGTGCGAGCCAGGGAGAAACCGATACCGGCCTCACGAATGACGGACATCAACCGCGCCCCGCGCCCATCGCGATGATCAGCGAGCCGCGACTCCAGATCCGAGGTC
Source organism: Nocardia sp. NBC_01503 (assembly GCF_036327755.1). Classification (NCBI taxonomy): domain Bacteria; kingdom Bacillati; phylum Actinomycetota; class Actinomycetes; order Mycobacteriales; family Nocardiaceae; genus Nocardia; species Nocardia sp. NBC_01503. The sequence continues at coordinate 2,113,677 of NZ_CP109596.1, read as the reverse complement.
CAGCCCGTGTAGTGCCGGGCATGGCGGTACGGCTGATCGAAATGCAGCAGATAGACCGTGCCGGGGACGTTTTCGCGCTTCATCGCGACCGCTCGATCTGGCTGCGCTGCGGTGCCGAAGGTTTCGGTTCGCGCATCGCCCGAAGCCCTTTGACGAACTCAGGGCCATATTCGACCGCGCAGAATGCATCGAGTGCAGCATCACGGTCCGTCCATGCCGAGTCGTGCACTGCCTGCCAGTGCTCGATCCTCTGGTCCTCCGCGTCGCAGTCCTTGTAGCGCTTGCGCGCCTTCACATCCAATGCCGCGTCAAGCACGTCCGACAGGACGTCCGCGACCACTTCCGTGCGCTGCATCTCTGCCTTGAGGCGGGCAAGTTCAACTGCTGGCCGGTCGGAGGCATTCATCGCTGCTCCTCGACCAGCTCGAAAAAGTCAGAGGTCAGACGCACCGCATCGATCCCCAGAACCCGCATCGGCGTAGTTACCGCGCCATCGTCGGAGACCTTCCGGATGACCGTGCACGTCACCGCGCGCAGCGTCCGGCCCTTGTAATCGACTGTCGGCGTGCGGATCTCATCGACCCGCAAGGTCCGAAGGTCGCTACGTCCCGGCATCGCGTCCCGGTACAGCTGCCCGATCCGGAGGATCTGCTGGTTCCGCGTCATCGGGCCACCTCCGGCGCGGCCGGGGCCTGGCGGTCGACATGCACGCAGTCGATACGGGTCACCTCGTCGGCGCGGCAGACGTTCACCGACGGCGCCATCGTGGGGGTCTGCTGCTCCAACTGGATGCCAATCACGATCCCGCCGGCGAACAGCACCAGGCCTCCGAAGAGGAAGAATCGCCAACGCTGCGGAGCTACCTGAAAACCGTTCTGCAACAACCCGTTTGCGTCGTACTCGGGCCGGTTGTACGTGTTCAGGGCACCGACGTGATGGTGCGAGTACCCGCTCATCGCCGACCTCCCAACCAGCCGCGGCGCGGGCGGGCCAGCAGGTAAACGCCGACCAGGAACGCTGGGACCAGCACAACCTCGGGATGCGTGAACAGTGCACAAGCCATCGACAAGGCGATGAATGTGAAGAGTGCGGAGCGGGTTCTCATGCCGCACCACCCGAGTGGTCAGCCAAGATCGGCCGGGCGAGCGCGAGCAGTTCGTCACGGTTCACGCGCCACATGCGGCCGTTGATCCGAAATCCTTGCAGGTCACCGGCTTTGATCCAGTTCTTGATCGTCTTCGCATCCACCTCGACCAGCGCGGCCGCGGTCTTGAGGCTGATTAGATTTCGCGCCCTACGTGGGTCAGGCGCGGATCGGTCTGAGGTTTCCAACGGGCTCACTCCTTGAGGTGGAAGGGAATGGAAATGTCTGCCATTTCCGTGTGATGGGCGTCATAAGCGCCTGATCACATGTTCCGACCACTGAATGTCCGCTTCGAGGCCCAGAAAGAGGACATGGATAGGCCATCGAATGGCCCATTCGGGTGGACCGTGACCTACTGCGGGCCTAGACTTCGCATATGACTACGCCAGGAAACGCCGCCCTGCGGGCGGCACGGCAGGCACTCGGATACCGATCCCAGGCCGCGCTGGCCGAGGCAGTTAACAATGCGGGCCGCGAGATTGGGCTGCGCGTGTCCGTGAACGCGCGAACCGTGCGCCGCTGGGAATCCGCTGATCCGCCATGGCCGCACCCGGAGCATGCGACCGCGCTTGAAGCGCTGTTCAAACAGCCCGTGACCGAGCTCGGATTCACTCCGCCGTGGGAGGAGACCAGTAGCGCGCCGACGCGATCGACCGGCCACTTCGCGACGGAGAAGCGGCTCGGTCAGCGCCTCGTGGGAGCAGTGACCGCGCCTCTACCCGCCTCGGTAGCAACGGATTTCATGACAATCACGGTGTCGTACCGCCACCTGTACTGGCTGATTCCGGCCACCCGTCTACATCGTTCCGTAGCCGATCATGCGCAGCTTGGGATCGAGTTGCTTGCGCAGGTCCCGGAGCCCGCCAAGCCGATACTGGCACGGGCCGTCGCGGAGTCGAGCTTGCTCGCCGGCCGCTTGGAATTCTTCGACTTGCAGCAGCCTGAGCTATCTCAGCCGAGCATGATCGTCGCGCTGCAGGCAGCACACGAAGCTGACGATCCTCTGCTTGGCGCTGCGACCCTTGCGCATATGGCATTCGCACCGGCCTTCTCGGGCGATGTCTCGCGGGCGGAGGAAGCGCGGGATCACATGCGTGCCGCGCGGGCATTCGCGCGTAGAGGCGAGGCCAGTGCGGAAATGGTGGCATGGCTCGACGCGGTAGAGGCTGAGGTCGAAACACGCTTTGGCGACACCCGGCGCGCCCTGAGCCTTATCCAGCACGCTGAGGAGACCTACCGCGACTACGACAGCGAGGCCAATCCTTCCCCGGCATGGCTGGATTGGTTCTCACCGACCCGCTTGGCGGGATTCAAGGGCAACACCCTGATCGTCGCCGGCCGCGGTCGCGAGGCACGCGAAACCCTCGAACAGGTGCTGGTCGACTTGCCCGAGGATGCGGTCAAACAGCGTGCTGTCTACCTCGCGGATCTCGCTGCGGCCGCAGTGCTGGAACAGGACCCCGAACGAGCGTGCGCGAACCTGGAGGATGCCCTCGACCACCTCGGCCGCACGTGGTACGCCACCGCGATGGACCGGATCAAGGCGGTTCGTCAAACCTTGCGGAAGTGGGATTCACTACCAGCCGTCCGGAGCCTAGACGACCGTCTCTACGACTGGCACACCACCGTCAATTCGCTGGTTGGCTAACTGGGTTATTCTCTGCCGCAACAATTTCCGGCAACTCAGTGAGGTCGCGGATCTTCCAATCGGATAGGTCCGCGACCTCCTGCGTGTCACGGAGAATCCAGCCCCACGGGCCGCGCTGGATGTATGCCGTCCGCATGCCGGCCTTCTTCGCCGGCGCGACGTCGTTATCGATCCGGTCGCCCACATAGATGATCTGATCGGCCGAACCTGGCGCTACCTCAACGATTTTCGCGAAGAACTCCGCTGAGGGCTTCTCCACACCCCAATCGTCGGACGTGGCGATGAAATCGGTCGGCAGATCCAGGCTGCGGAGGATCTTGCCCGATCGAACCGTCTGGTTACCGACGATGCCGACCCAGACTCCCATTTCCCGCAGCTGTGACAGCGCCGGACGGACATCCGGGTAGAGATCGTCCTCGCCATAGGTCTCAGGCTGGCCGGCGTCGGCACGGGCCTGCCGCTCCTTGGCAAGGTCGAATCCGGGGCGGAATGCCTGGAAGGTCTCGCGATAGTCCTGCCCGTTCGCGATCACCGCACCGAACATCGCTGTGAAGGTGTGTCGCGGCACTCCGAGCCAATCCGCCCAGGTCCCGTACTCGCGTGTCTCGTCGACAAGCGTCTCACCAACATCGAATACGACAGCGGAAATCATGTGCCCAACCGTACCGAGCGAAAATTTCACTCGCTGCGCCGCGTACGCGTAGAAGCCTCCGGCCGCGTCGTTCTCTCGCTAGTTGACGACAACGGCGTCTACGACCTCCTGCGCGGCGAGGTCAACGCCAGAGTCCAGAACGGCACTGCGGTACACGGCCCAGTCGGCGAGTTTGGGCCTGTCTCGTTCGGCGCCGCGGCGCACTATCCGTGTATGAATCACTTCCGGGGAGGCGGACATCCACACCGTCCGGACGCTCACCGGGTGGTCGACCTTTGCACAAAGATATCCAGCAAGGGAGCAGCTCTCGCTGCGAGCCCTCATCACGTATTCGATGAACGGCGCATCGACGACCACGATCTGGTGCCGGCCGATCGCCAATGCATTCCGCACGAGCGCGTCGTAGATATGCGGACCGACGACCCGCCGATAGATGGCGCTGTCGCGGTCGAATGGGTTTCCTGTCAACTCAGTCATCACCGCTTCTTCGAGCGCCGGTGCGAACGAATCCTTGTCCAGGACAAGCGCATCGCGATCGGCGGCAAGCATGCGCACTCCACTGGACTTCCCAACTGCAGGGAATCCGCATACGACGATGACGCCGGTGGTGAGGTCCTCAACGGCGTGGCGGAGTTCCTCGCGGGTACGGATCGACAGAATGCACGGGTCGTCGGTCATGTCGCCACGTACCTTTCGACAGTCGGATTGATCGTGGTTCCTGCGGGGCGCCAGAGAGCATGCGATGGCGGTCAATGCTATCGAAATACGCTGTTTGGCAAGGGAATTGAGCGGAATTTGCCGGATATACCCCACGTTTGTGGTCAGATCCAACATTCGTCGGTTGATCCTTAGCTACGCCATCGCACGGAGCGCGCCCTGGTGCGCGAACACGCCGCCGGAGTCGGCGCACACCCCACGCAACCACGCTCTCGACGCAAGTTTCGCTGGAACCCCCCTCTTTGTGGTCCTCCTTTTGTGGTCTTCTCTTCTCTCCCAACTCTTCCCAACCTTCTAGTTACTTTTACCTCCCCACCCTTGTCTTTTGGCTCTCGTCTGCTCGTCCCCAACTCTGTTCAGCGAAGCGGGACAGAGTTGGGGACGAGCAGACGAGAGCCCTGCGCCGAAGGCGCAGGTCAGGGCATTGCCTGATGCGATTCTGATGCGATTACGAATCGCATCAGGACCGCGACACGATCGCAACAGGTCCGCGACGAGACCGGTGGTTTTCCTGGGCAGAGGTTGCCGTTTCGATGGTGGCATGTTTCGCCGCCGATGCGGTCTCCGTTAAAGCACAATTGATTCGTGCCAGCTGGTCCGCGAACAGGGTTGTCGGATAACAGATTTGGTCTAGGAGGTCATGCGATGCCGGGCTGGAGTGCGCGGTTCAATCGGTTCGTTGCATCTGTACAAGCTCGAACGAGACCGGAAGCCGCATCAGATGCGGCTGCATACACGGTGCTCATCCCTGTGAAGCCCGATCCTCATGCGTACATCCGCAACGGTTACAACCCAGCAGTTGACACGGTTCCGGTAGACCTGCGACTCCTGGCAGCAGAGGACCGTGATCTCGTAGCCGACTACTACGAGCCGGCCATCAGATCTGTGGGATTTCGAGTACCTGTCGCTGCGGGAACAGTGGAAGCGCTGCTGACTTCGCTTCGGGATAGGCGCCGGGAGTTGGAAGCACGACAGCGTGAGATCGATCGGCAACGTGCTGAGCTGATCACGCAGGCACGGGATGTGTTCGACAAGCGGAGCACTCGCACGGAGAAAAAATGGCTCCATCTCGATGGGAAAGCCGCCGCGGGCTTCTCTTACGAGGTCGTCGTCCCGGACTGGCCTGAGGACATCGACGACGAATCTCGCGGACGCGGAATTGTCCTCGGTCATGGCCCCAACCTCTCGATTGCCGACGTCGTTCATAAAATCGGCGCTGCTGCATGGGTTGCCGAGCTCGCCGCCCTCAATGAGGAGCGTCGGCTCGCTACTCGGGTTAACTACGATCGCCAAATTGCTCAGGAGAAGGCGCAGTTGGAAGCAGGGACCAAGATCCTGTGTGCCTGGGCGCTAACGCGCGAGGATGCGCGCGCAATCGTGGAAAACCGAGCCGGCAAGTGGGTTCGGAAACTTGAGGATCTCTGGATCGAGGCTCACGCACCCGCCGGATATGAAGCGCTGAACAGGGCGATGCATTTTGTCCCCAATAACGAACCCACTCAGGTAGATCTGGAGGCGCTGAAGGCTGCGGAGGCCGTCTGCGATGGAATCGTCATCGCCGATGTCCAGCTTGGGCTAGTCGGCGGTGTACGGGCACGCCCAGAAAATCTCCGGAAGGCCGTTGCGGTCATGGTTACCGCTCCGACTGGTTATTGCTGCACGTTCTGGCGGCGCATCGGATCTGAGCAGTGAGGGACTGTAGTCAACAGCGGTGTCCGGTGTGTCGGGGACGAAGTTCTGAACATCTCGTAGTTTCCACTGGTCACAGGGGTGAACAGGGGTGCTCGAAAGCGTACCGAAGGTAACGATTCGGTCCGGAATTCTGTGTTTCTGTATTTCGGATGGCAAGATGGTGCCCCTGGAGGGCAGATTTGGACGTCAGACCTTCCAGGGGTACGTCAGCGATCAGTTACGAGGCGACCCGTCCCGCTGCCTTGACGAGCCAGCGGTAGGCAACTTCGCCTTTCCGCCCAACGCAGGGCGGGAAAGTGTCATGCTCGTCGTGGTGAGACGGGACGCCGTGCTGGTCGACATAAGTACCGGTGGTCGGGACCCGTTGGCCGGTCTTCCACGAACGGCCGGGACCGAGGGGGTAGTGTTTCTTACGCATGGGTAATTACTCCTTGATAGATTTGGACAGCCGTCGACAAGAGGCTGCTCAGCGCGATGATGTTGACGACGCGCTGCGTTGTGCTGCATGTGGCAGCGAGTGGTTTACCCTCGATGGGAGGGCCGCGGGCCTGGGTCGAGACGCTGGTGTCGTCGCCTTGCGTCGAGACGGAACCGTCAAGGCGTACAGCGGAGTACCGCAGTGCATGGAGTGCGGAAGGTCCGCCAGCGTCTAGGCGGAGGGCGCGCGCTACCGACGATGTCGGAATGCGCGGAATGAGTGGTTCTCCTTTCGAAAAGGGCCGGTCATATGTTCGAGCGTCGCGTCAGAAACACTACACCCGGCGACCGCCAGAACTGTGAAGCACAACATCTTGTGTCGTGTCGTGGGGAAATTCGACCCGCTGTAGCCACAGGTGAGCTGTGCCGTATCCAGAGTTAAATGTGATGCACATCACTTAACTGAAGGTGTGTCGGCATAGAAAAAGGCCGACCACTCGACGTGGCCGGCCTCTGGGTGAGAACGAGTTGCGACGCTCGACTCAGCCCTTTTCGCTCATTGGCAGTGGCCAGTCTTGTCTAGGACATCTTGGAAGTCAATCGACACGACTTCACGACAAATCGTGTCGCCGCATCTTTCTAGTGGCCGCCAGATCTCCGCGCTCTGCGAAACGACCTGGCAGTGAACCTAGTTCGCATCATGATGCGAACTAGGTAAGTTCAGAACTTCACAAGCCAGACGTGTACGAGTCCACGCTCGCCCGGTCCGTGGTGGGGTGGATCTACTTGGAACGGTCAGGGCTGCCTGACGAGTCCTCGAATCTTTAGGCCAACCTCGGAGTCTCGGTTATTGATAGCTTCGTAGACCTTGTGGCCGGAGTCGCGGGCGCCACCGGCCCAGCTCACCCCCTTGGCAGTCTCCTTAGCGGCGATTCCTCCCCAGAACGCCAGATCGCGCTCCCAGCGGATGTAGGACAACACTGAGTCCAGGCTCTCGCCCTCTGGCAACCGCTCGCTTGCGCACCATGACGTGGACCGATGGATCGTTGCACCCAGCCCGGCGAGGACGGCCGGTGAAGTGATCGCCGACTTGGCCTGAAACTCCCCTGCGTACTCCTGGAAGATTGCGCTCAGTTTTTCGACGGTCTCGCGCTTCACTACCTTCATGTCAGTGCCCTCGGGAAGGTCGTCGATCTCGACATCGCCTGAGGCTGCGTGGATTCCGGCTTTTCCGAGGATCGTCGTCACGACCAGCGTCCGCAGGCCGGACAGGGTCATCCATTCGGTGGATTTCGCGCTCACCTGACGCTTGCCTGTCAGGATGAAGTTGGCCAGAGGAGTTTCCTCCTCGTCCACTGTCACAGTGGTTCCGTCAACGAGCGCCTGCGTCACGTTGGTTGCAAAGTCGCGCATATCCATCGACAAGGCAAGTGATTTGTCGACCGGAACGCCCTTCAGGTTGCGGTCGTGGAAGATCTGTCTCGCAGATAGCGTGGAGATTCCGTGGTAGACCTCGAAGGCAACCGTCACCTCGGCGAAGTTGAACTCCTTCATGTCGAATGCCGAGGGGCTCTTCTTAATCCGGTGCATCGCCGTAATCTGTGTCTCTCCGTCAATCGCGATCAAGCCATCCCGGATCGGTAGATACGCCGAGCCGTCAGGTTCGATAACCAGGGGCCGCGGGCACCAGAGTGTGACGGGCGGGACTGACCATGCGTCGCCGAACTCGCCAGTCAGCCCATCCCGGATGTAGTCGGCGTAGCTGCCAATGTTCTTGGACTTTGAGCTGGCAGTAGTGCCGATCACACGCTGGACTTCAGCGCGCATCCGGGCGTAACCGGGCTGCTCGTGGCCGGCCTTCGCATCGCGTGCGGCTTCCTGTTCGACTGTCACCGGGTCGTTGACCATGTACAGCAGATTCTCAATGTCCACCACGCCGATCGCGACGTTTTCGCGGACGGGCATGAGCTTGATCGGCAATCCGGTCGACACAGGCTTGAGGTTTTCGTGGGACACGTGCAGCCTTCCGGGCTTGGTTGCCGGCGCTGGATTGCGCGCCGCCTCAAGAGAGTAGCAGGCTCCACGCAACCGCGGTTAGCTTTTTTTCCAAAGATCCATGCCGCAGTTGCGATCCTAGGGAACTGCGGAGCGATTCGAATGCGTACCAACTGGTCTCATGTGCTCGATCCGTCGATTCCGCCGACCGCGGCAGTTGTGGCCCTCAACGCGGATTGCCTGGTAGGGGTGTGTGGCGGAGGCGCGGGTACCGTCTTGGAATGCGCAGAGATTCAAGCGTGTTGGCGACTACGGTCCCGCCCCTGGGGTCCACGTAAGTCCCAACTATTTCGCTGGTCGTCCGGTTGTATCGACTCGCGTTCGAGTGCGCCGAGTTGTCGAGGAATCGCCGATTGCGCAAGGTACGCAGAAGAATTCGGATGTTGCTGACAGAACTAGTCGTCTGAAGTAGCCACAGTCAGCCGTAATGAAAAGGTCGGGGGTTCGATTCCCCCAGGCGGCTCCAGTAAATGCCCCCGGCGCGTACGCGTCGGGGGCATTTTTCGTTGTACGGGCCAGGTCAGGTCGGACAGGGCGTCGAACTCTCGATGAACTGTCCGGTGACCGTGAGGTGCGGTCAGGGGAGTGGGCAGATCCGTTGCGGGGCGGGTTGGTCCTGGCAGCGGCTGTCGTAGTTGGGGTTTCGATTGGGTGCGGGCGCGGGGGCGTTGCGGTCTTCGACGCGCCGGTTGTCCCCGGTGGAGGTGCGCCCGGTGTAGCCGCCAGACCCGGTGTAGCCGCTGGATGTGGCGGGGGTGGCCTGGGCGGGGGCGGCGATCGTCAGGGGGCGATGGTGAGGACGCCGGTGAGGGCGAAGCCTGCCAGCATGGTGCGGGCAGCGTTGATCGGCAGATGGTTGGACATGAGTGGTCTCCTGTGTCTCGCCTCCGGAGGACCGGGGCGACCGGGATCTGTTGTGGATCGCCGCGTGGGGTGCGCGGCGTGGAGCCCGTGCGCTGAGCGCGTCAGGTGAGGCGTCGGTGGGCGGTGCCGGAAATCGTCAAACCCGTACTGTTGAAACGATTTCCGGCCGCCGTTCGTTCATCTCGGAGACGTCACGGATTCATGTCCGGGCGGAATCAGGAGACCAGGCCGCGGCCTGTGGTCAGGGGTAGGTCCACGGCGGTCAGCAGGCCCGGGCGGGCTTGGACCACCGCGGGGATGGCGCTGACCAGGCGGGCGGCGGTGCCTACCACTCCGGCTTCGGCGTGGTCGCCGTTGCTGTAGAGCTGTAGGTCCAGGAGGTAGTCGGGTTCGCCCTTGATCTCCACTCGGTAGCAACCCTTTCCGGCTGGTTGGGGCCAGTCGGGGGCGAGGTCGGGGTGTAGGCGGGTGACGTGTTCGAGGGTGAGGATCTCTCGGCCGGCGCGGACGCCGTGGACTTGGAAGCGCAGGGCGGCGGCGGTGCCGGGCGCGATGGTGCGCTTGCCGACGGTGAGCTCTTCGGGGGCGGGGAGGCGTTCGAAATGCTGTGTGACCGAATCCAATTCGATATCCAGGGCGGAGGCGAGCTGGCGGATCACGCTGCCCCAGGCGAGGGTGAGGATGCCGGGTTGCAGCAGCATGGGCAGGTCGTCGACGGCGCTGCCGAAGCCCATGATGTCGAACAGGACCTTGGGGTTGTCGTAGGTGGAGTAGTCCATGATCTCCGAGCAGATGACGGCGTCGATGCGCTCGGAGCCGCTGGAGAGCAGCAGCGGGAGCCAGTCGTTGGCCCAGCCCGGATCGATACCGTTCACCCAGAGCGAGGCGCCGCCCTCGTTGGCAGCCTCGATGATCGGGTCGATGGCCTCGTCGGGCAGGGTGCCGTAGGGGAACTGCAGGAAGACGGGGCTGCTGGAGACCACGTTGATACCCGCGCGCAGGAACATCTTCAGGTCTTCGACGGCCTCCATGAGGCGGTCGTCGGCCATGGCGGTGTGGACGATGCAGTCCGGTTTCAGGGCGATCAGGGCCTGGGCGTCCGTGGTCGCGGTGACGCCGATTTCGTGGTCCAGGCCCGCGAGCTCGCCCGCGTCCTTACCGGCCTTGGCGTCACTGGAGACCCAGACGCCGACCAGTTCGAGTTCGGGGCGGGCGATGATGGAGCGGAGGGTGCGGCGACCGACATTGCCGGTACTCCATTGCACGACACTGTATTTCATTGCTGGCTCCGGTTTCACAGATCGGGCAGGCCGAGTTCGAGGTTGGGCGCCTCGATGCCGCCGTCGACCTCGAGGATCTTGCCGGTGATGTAACCGCCCGCCCGCGAGCTGAGGAAGACGATGGCGGCGGCGATCTCCCACGGTTCGCCGAGACGCCGCAGCGGGGTCGCGCCCTCCATCTTGGCCTTGATTTCCGGTTGCTGGGCAACGACTTCCAGCGCGGAGGTGAGCACCGAGCCGACGGCGATGGCGTTCACGCGCACGCGTGGGGACAGGTCGCTGGCGGCCATGCGGGTCCAGTGCGCGAGGGCGGCCTTGGCGGTGCCGTAGGCGAGGAAGCCGCGGCCGGGCGCGCGGCCCATCATGGAGGAGATGCTGACCACCGAGCCGCCGTCGTTCTTCAGCATGTACGGGAGTGCGGCCTGGGTTAGCGCGTGCGCGGTGGACACATTGAAGTGGAAGGCGTCCTCGAGGAATTCGGGGGAGGTGGTGGTGAAGGTGTTCGGCATGGTGCCACCGACATTGTTGACCACGATGTCCAGGCGGCCGAGTTCGGCGGCGGCGGTATCGGCGAACGCGGTGACGGTGGCCAGATCGTTCAGATCACAGGGGACGATGACGGCGCGCCGGCCCAGCGCGCGGATCTTGCCCGCGACCTCCGCGAGTTGTTCGGGGGTGCGGGCGGCGAGGGCGACGTCGGCGCCGGCCTCGGCCAGCGCCAGGGCGGTGGCCGCGCCGATTCCGCGGCCCGCGCCGGTGACGACGGCGACGCGGCCGTCCAGTCGGAAGGTGTCCAGGATCATCGAGTGCAGTCCTATCGAAGTGATGACAGTCACTCAGAGCTTTAAGAAATTGTGCTTAAGTGTCAAGGACTAGTTCTTTACCGGCTGGTGGGCGGCTACTCTGCTCACTGTGACCAGCAGGGAACGGATCATCCTCGCCGCCGAGCGGCTCATTGCCGAGCGCGGGCAGGCGGTGCCGCTGCGCGATATCGCCGCCGCCGCCGGACAGCGCAATAATTCGGCGATCCAGTACCACTTCGGCTCCCGGGACGGGCTCATCGAAGCCGTGGTGGAGCTGCGGCTGGCCACGCTCGAGGTGCGCCGACTGGAACTGCTCGCCGAACAAGTGGGTGCGAATGCCGGAGTGCACGGACTGCTGGAGGCGCTGGTGGTGCCGATGTTCGAACTCGGTGAGCACGGGATCAGTCACTACGCGCGCTTCTTCGAGCAGATCCACACCCATCCCGCGATTACCGACGCGTCGAATCTGGACAGCGATCGGCGTACTTCGGTGCGCGTGATCATGCAGCGCCTCGATGACGAGATGACCGCTCTCCCACCGCGATTGCGGGTGCATCGGCTGCGCGCGCTGCCCACCATGCTGTTCGCGCTGCTCGCCGACCATGAGCGGGCGGTGGAATCGGGCCGGGTGGCCGCGGGTGAGATCGGCGCCTGGGCGGAGGTCATCGATATGCTCGCGGGCGCGCTCACCGCACCGGTGAGCGCACGGGCGCCGATTCGCTGAGGGCTACTGCGAGTAGGCGGTCGGGGGAGCTGGCGTCACATAGTGCACCGGCTGGGTGGGCGGCTCCTGGGGGTTCACGTGGATCACCGGGGCGGGGACGGTCAAATCGTCGGCCTGTGCCGCCGCCGGCCGTTTCCGCTGGTTCGGCAGGAAGTGGACGCCCGCGCCGATCAGTGCCAGCACGGCCAGGACGATCAGCGACCAGCCGAAGGAGTAGCCCAGAATTCGGCTGCCCGCCTTGGCGATGATGATGACCGCGAGGAGACCCGCGTATGCCGCGGCGCGGGTGATCCTGTCGCCGTCGGCTGGGCGACGCTTACTCATGTGACCTACCTCCCCGAATCGAAAACTGTTGCCGGGGAAGCATACCCACGAGTATGCCGAGCTAATCCTGATAGCGGGGGGTGCGAAGTCGCGCGCGGTATGGCGGGGCGGCGGGGGCGCGGTTACGGTTGTCTGGTGGATACCGCGCACGCACTCGACGCCGAATCAGCTGCTCACCCCAGGTGGCTGAGTGCTGGATTGCCGCTGCTCGCGGGTGGTGCGGTGGCGGGTGGCCTGGCACTGCTGCACTTTCGGGATCCGCATGTGCAGGGCTCGTACGGCATCTGCCCGTTCAAGGAGTTGACGGGGTGGTGGTGTCCGGGCTGCGGTGGGCTGCGCGGGTTGCACAATCTCACCGAAGGGCATGTGCTCGACGCCATCCACAGCAATATTCTGCTGTTCCCACTGTTGCTGGGTTTTCTGGCGTGGTGGGGAACCTGGGTGGTGCGGGGGTTCCAGGGCAGGACGCCGCCGCCCCGACTACCGCAGGTGCTGCCCAAGTCCGCCATGTGGGTGACCGTGGCATTCCTTTTCCTATATACCGTGTTGCGTAATACGCCGTGGGGAACCTGGCTCGCACCGGTGTGATCGGGACGGCGGCGTGCCTGGCCGGTACACCGCCGTCGATCAGGGCATGCTCGGGATATGAGTGAATCGTTGAAGGAACGCGTGCGCGCGAAACTGATCAGGCAGCTCGAAGAGGACGGGCCGCCGGATCCGGATCAGGAAGATACGCGCCAGGTTTCGGTGCGGGACGATCTCGACATACTCGAGGCCGTCGCCGACGACGATCCCTTCATCGAGGAGCTCGCCCGGCGCTATCTGGTGTTCTGAGCTGACGACCGCTCAGAATCCACAGGGTGCCGCGCCCCCGTCGGATCCGCCGAAAGGGCGGGTCTCCGGCGTGGGGTTCCAATGCCCTTCGGTCTTGGCATAATCCCAGGCCGGGCCGTTCTCGACCAGGGCGGAGATGGCGTCGATGAGGCGGTCCACATCGGCCGCGGTGGTGCCGAGGCCGATACTGGCACGCAGTGCGGCATCGACGCCGAGGCGGGAAAGCAGCGGGTGCGCGCAGAAGCGACCGTCGCGCACGCCGATACCGTGCTCGGCCGAGAGGTAGGCGGCCACCTGACCGGGTTCGAAACCGGCCACGGTGAAGGCGACAATGCCGACGGCATCGGTGCTGTCCCGCCAGATGCGCAGGAAGTTCACGCCCGGAACGGTTTTCAGGCCGTAGCGCAGCCGGTGGGTCAGGTACTGCTCATGCTCGAGCACGGTGGTCTCGTCGAGTTCGGCGAGGGCATCGCAGGCGGCCGCGAGCGCGGCGACCCCGAGCACATTGGGGGAACCGGCCTCGTGGCGCTGCGGGGCGGGCGCCCACTCGACGCTGTCGGCGGTCACCGAGCGGACCGCGCCGCCACCGGCCAGGTACGGCTCGGCGGCATCGAGCCAGTCGCGGCGGCCCACCAGTACACCCGCACCGAACGGCGCGTACGCCTTGTGGCCGGAGAAGGCCAGGTAGTCGATGCCGCTGGTGCGCAGGTCGATACGGCGGTGCGGGGCCAGCTGGGCGGCGTCCACCAGCACCCGGGTGCCGCACTGGTGCGCGATCCAGGCCAGCCGCTCCAGCGGCAGCAGTTCACCGGTCACATTGGAGGCGCCCGTAATGGCGAGCAGCGCAGCGGGTTTGCTGCACAGCTCGGCGACCACGCGCTGAATGGTCTCCTCGATGGTGTCGGCGATCGGCACCACTCGGCGGCCGTTGCGCGCCCACGGCAGGAAGTTGGCGTGATGCTCCACATCCAGCACGACGGTGTCGCCGGATACGCAGGCGGCGAGCAGGTTGAGCGAATCGGTGGTGTTGCGGGTGAAGACCACGACCTGGTCATCGGCGGCATTGAGGAAACCGGCGACCGAACCGCGGGCCGATTCGTAGCAGTCGGTGGAAACCCGCGAGGCGTAGCCCGCGCCGCGGTGCACGCTGGCGTAGAACGGCAGCAGCTCCTGCACGCGGGCGGTGACCTGTGCCAAAGCCGGTGCGCTGGCGGCATAGTCGAAGTTGGCGTAGCGGACGGTGCCACCCTGCACCAGGGGTACCTGGAGATCACAACCGGAGACGGTGGCCAGGGCGGTGCAGGTCTGATCGGCGAATGCGGTCATCACGAAAATCCCATCGGGCAAGGGACACGCGATCGGAAAAAGAGTGATCGAGAGTCCGCGCTTGCCGCGCCCGGTCGGGCGGCGGCCCGGTCGTCACCTGGAGCACCCCACCGCGGAGGAGGGTTGCCGACCAGCTAGCCAGGGCTTTGCGCTGGTACTCATGACCTGGTTGAAGAGGCTTGCAGAAGATCGAGGGACTTGTCAACCCCTTCCGGAAAATCATCCGAAAGTTGGATCGGTAGCACCGAAAAGGTCGAATCGCGAGATCGTTGCTGAAGCGTATGGTCGAAGAAGAAGTTAGGGTATCCAAAGGTGGGCACCCCGGAGCCGTAGTAATTCGACCCGACCGAGGAGCTCGACCATGTTGGACACCAGCACGCCGTTCTCGACGCTCATTCGCAGCGCTACCGAGCAGCAGCACGCCGAGGCCGAGCATTCCACGTTCATGAAGGATCTGCTCACCGGGCAGCTCGGTGTCGAGGCGTTCTACCGCTATACCTCGCAGCTCTGGTTCGTCTACTCCGCGCTCGAAAAGCATTCCGCCGCACTGGCTTCCGATCCCGTCGCGGGACCGTTCATCAAGCCCGAGCTGAACCGCCTGGCCGCGCTCGAGGCCGACCTCGCCTACCTCGGTGGCCCGCGCTGGCGCGATGAGCTGACCGCGCTGAACACCACGGCCGCCTACGCCGCCCGCATCGAGGAGTGCGCGACCCAGTGGCCCGCCGGATACGTGGTGCACCACTACACCCGCTACCTGGGCGATCTCTCCGGCGGCCAGGTCATTCGCGGTACCGCCGAGAAGCTGTGGGATCTGCCCAAGAAGGGTGACGGCGTGCGGTTCTACGTCTTCGACCAGATCACCAATCCGGCCGCGTTCAAGCGCGATTACCGCGACGCGCTGGACGCGCTGCCCATCGAGGGCGCGGATGTGGAGCGGGTGCTGGACGAGGCCCGTCTGGCCTTCACCATGAACACGAATGTGTTCCGCGATCTGGGTGTGGAATTCAGCGCGCGGAACTGAATGTCCTAGCTCGGGGGAGCCGTCGGACCTGTTGAATTTCAGCAGCTCCGGCGGCTTTTGGTTTATCCGCTTGCGTCCGAGCGGCCGGTGCGCTGCGATTGACCGGTGAGTCTTCCCCTGCTGCTGAGCTTCATCGGATTGTGCGTGCTGCTGGCGCTCACCCCCGGCCCGGATACCTTTCTGGTACTGCGCTTTTCGATGGCCGGGCCGCGTCCGGGGATTGCCGCCGCAGCGGGATCGGCCTGTGGTGGCATCGTCTGGGCGGTGGTGGTCGCGGCCGGGGTGGCGACGCTGCTGGAACAATCCGCCACCGCGTACCGCAGCCTGAAGGTGATCGGTGGAATCTACCTGCTGTACTTGGGGATTCGAGCGCTCATGGCGCATCGCAGGGGTTCGGCCGAACCGGAGTTGGAGCAGCCGGGCGCCCGGGTCTCCTCGGTTCGCTCGGCATTCGCTGCCGGATTGCTGTCCTGTGTTTTCAATCCGAAGGTGGGCCTGTTCTACCTCGCGGTGCTGCCGCAGTTCCTCGCACACGTGAATTTCGTCAACGCGCTCACCCTGGGCGCGATCGAATCCACCATTGCCGCACTCGAAATGGTGCTGCTGGCGGTGGC
This sequence comes from Nocardia sp. NBC_01503, assembly GCF_036327755.1. Classification (NCBI taxonomy): domain Bacteria; kingdom Bacillati; phylum Actinomycetota; class Actinomycetes; order Mycobacteriales; family Nocardiaceae; genus Nocardia; species Nocardia sp. NBC_01503. The sequence goes on along the minus strand of NZ_CP109596.1, from coordinate 2,097,562 downwards.
GGCCGCCCGGGCGGTGACGCTGCTGCGCAAACCGAGGGTGCGCGATCGGCTGGAGCAGGTGAGCGCCGGAATCCTCGCGGCCCTCGGTATCGGGACGGTGGCCTCGGCGGCGGCGTGAGCCGGGCTCAGTCGGCGATCTCGGCGCGGTGGTAGACGCCGTTGTAGTAGACCAGCGGGCCGACGGCGGGCGCGTCCTCGGTGTTGTCGTGCACCCGGGTGACCAGGCCGACCACCAGGGTGTGATCGCCGATCGGAATCAGTTGATGCACGGTGGCGCGCACCCAGATCGGCGTGCCGTGCAGGACGGGTTCGCCGGATTCCAGGGTGGTCCATAGCGATCGGTCGGTGAAGCGCTCCTGGGCGCTGCGACTGAACCGCTGCGCCAGATGCTTCTGATGCTCGCCGAGGAAGTGCACGACCACCGATTTCGCCTGTGTCAGGGCGGCGATACTCGAGGACGTCTCGGCGATATTGAACGAGATGAGCGGTGGCTGCGCGGAGAGTGAGGCGAAGGAGGTGGCGGTGAAACCGATCGGTCCTGCTTCGGAGTTCAGCGTGACAATGGTGACGCCCGCCGGATAGTGCCGCATGGCGGCGCGATACTGCTGGGCGGTGATGCCGCTCAGGTCGTCGGGCACCTGTAGCTCGGCGCCAGGCGTCGGAGAATCGGTCACGTTCCGAACCTACGTCCAATCCCCGCCGGATATTCCATCGGCGGCACCATCCTGCCGATTCCTAATCGACATCAATGGCCAGACCTGCGGTTATCCGAATCAGCTCACCGAAGGTGGTGCGGAATACGGTATTCGGATGCCCGCCCGCCGCCCATAGCTCGGTATGGGACGCCAGCGCGTTGTCGATGAAGGTCGGCAGATTGATCGGATGCCCGACCGGTGCCACACCGCCCACCGGCTGACCCGTCACCTGGCGCACCATGGCGGCCGGTGCCCTGGTCAGCGCGCCCTCCAGACGTTCCCCGGTGCGCTCCAGATGCACCGTGTGCGCACCGGAGACCAGCAGCAGTACCGGATCGTCATCGAGCAGGAAGACCAGCGATTTGGTGATCGCGCCGATATCCACGCCGAGTGCCTGGGCGGCGTCGGCCGCGGTGTGGGTGGGTTGCGGCTGGGTGAGGATCACTCCGTGATGGCCGCGGGCAATGAGCGTGTCGGAGACTTTGGAGGCGACCGGTGGCAGGGACCTGCGCATGCAAACCAGAGTAGAGCGATTGCGGTGAATGTGCGGAGTAGCGCGGAAACCGATGCGGGACAGCGGATTGCGCACCGGATTCACACCGGCCGTCCGCGCCCTCCGCACCCCCGATACGCTGGACCGATGACCGATTGGAAGGCTTTCGAGGTCGAAAGCAAGGACCACATCGCGACGGTGACGCTGACCGGTCCCGGCAAAGGCAATGCCATGGGCCCGGACTTCTGGCGCGAACTGCCGCTCATCTTCCGCGAGCTGGACGAGGATCCGCAGGTGCGGGCCATCGTCCTGACCGGCTCGGGTAAGCACTTCTCCTACGGGCTGGACCTGCCCGCCATGAGCCCGCTCTTCGGCCCGCTGCTGGCCGATCGCGCGCTCGCCGGACCGCGCACCGACTTCCTGCGCCATGTGCGCGAGATGCAGGCCTCGGTCACCGCGGTCGCCGACTGCCGCAAGCCGGTGGTCGCGGCGATCTCCGGCTGGTGCATCGGCGGCGGGCTGGATCTGATCGCGGCCGCCGATATCCGGTTGGCCAGTGCCGAGGCGAAATTCAGTCTGCGCGAGGCGAAGGTCGCCATCGTCGCGGATATCGGTTCGCTGCACCGGCTTCCGGGGATCATCGGTGAGGGGCATCTGCGCGAACTCGCCTACACCGGCAAGGACATCAACGCGGCCCGCGCGGAGAAGATCGGGCTGATCAACGACGTCTACGCCGACCAGGAGGCGGTGCTGGACGCGGCGTACGCGCTGGCGCGCGAGATTGCCGAGAATCCGCCGCTGGTGGTGCAGGGCATCAAGGATGTGCTGGATCAGCCGAAGGCGGGCAAGGTCGCGGACGGCCTGCGCTATGTGTCGGCCTGGAATTCGGCGTTCCTGCCCTCGCAGGATCTGACCGAGGCGATTCAGGCCGTGTTCGAGAAGCGCGCCCCGAAGTTCGAAGGTAAGTAACAACTTTCGAAGGTCTTCCGGTGCTCCGGTGCCGGAAACCCCTGGCCTCCCGGTTCCCGCCCGCTTATCGTGAGCGGGGGGACCGGGGAGGTTGGTCATGGCTACATCCGAGGTGAGTTCCTCGACCGAAGAGGGCGGCTTCACCCATCGGCAGATTCTGGTGATTCTCAGCGGGCTGCTGCTCGGCATCCTGCTGGCCGCGCTCGATCAGACCATTGTGTCCACCGCGATTCGCACCATCGCCGATGACCTGCACGGGTATTCGCTACAGGTGTGGGCGACCACGGCGTATCTGATTACCGCCACGCTCGCCACACCGCTGTACGGCAAACTCTCGGATATGTATGGGCGCAAGCCCTTCTATCTGGCCGCCATCACCATCTTCCTGACCGGTTCACTGCTCTGCGCGTTCGCGCACTCCATGTATGAGCTGGCCGCTTTCCGTGCGGTGCAGGGGTTGGGTGCCGGTGGGCTGATGTCGTTGGCGCTCACCATCGTCGGCGATATCGTGAGCCCTCGGGAGCGGGCGAAGTATCAGGGCTATTTCCTGGCGGTGTTCGGTACCTCGAGTGTGCTCGGGCCGGTGCTGGGTGGATTGTTCGCCGGGCAGGAGAGCCTTCTCGGTATCTCGGGCTGGCGCTGGGTGTTCCTGGTCAACGTGCCGATCGGCATGTTCACCCTGCTCGTGGTGACCCGGGCGCTGCATCTGCCCGCGCGCGAGCGTTCCCGTGATCGGGTCGACTACTGGGGTGCGCTGGTGCTGGCCATCGGCATCACACCCCTGTTGATCGTGGCCGAGCAGGGCCGCGAATGGGGTTGGGGGAGTATCAGATCGGTGCTCTGCTATGTCATCGGAACGCTCGGCGTGATCGGTTTCGTCGCGGTCGAGGCGGCACTGGGTGATGCCGCGCTGATTCCGCTGCGCATCTTCGAGAACCGGACCTTCGCACTGGGTGTGGTGATCTCGTTCGTGGTCGGCGCGGGCATGTTCGGCGGCATCCTGCTGCTACCGCAGTATTTGCAGGCGGTGCGCGGGGCCAGCCCGATGATCGGCGGCCTGCAGATGCTGCCCATGGTGCTGGGCATGATGGTCGGCTCGATCATCTCCGGGCAGTTGATCTCCCGGACCGGCCGCTACAAGGCGTACACGCTGATCGGCGCGGGCATGATCACCCTCGGGCTGTTCCTGCTGCACTATCTCGAGGCCGACACCCCGTACTGGGTGGTGGTGCTGTTCATGCTGTGCGTCGGGTTCGGACTGGGCAATCTCATGCAGCCGCTCATCATCGCGCTGCAGAATGCGTTGCCGCCCAAGGATATGGGCGTCTCGACGGCGGCGGCCACATTCTTCCGGCAGATCGGCGGCACGCTGGGTGCGGCGGTGTTCCTGTCGGTGCTGTTCACGCGGCTGAGCCCGAATATTCGCACCGAACTCATTGCGGCGAGCCATGATCCGGAGTTCCAGCAGGTGCTGCTCAAGGGTGCGCACGACGGTAATCCGGCGGATATGGCGCTCGCACAGGGGCTTTTGAAGCAGGACACCGCGGCCGCGCAGAGCGTGCTGAGTGACAGTTCGCTGATCCAGCGGCTGAATCCGGTGCTGGCCAAGCCTTTTCAGGTGGGGTTCGCGGAGTCGCTCTCCACGGTATTCCTCACCACATCGGGCGTGGCCCTGCTCGCCCTGATCCTGGTGGTGTTCTGGCGAGAAGTGCCGCTGCGGACCACCGCCGGTGCTGTGACACCGGCGGTGGAGTGAACAGCCGAGCTCAGTGCTCGCCCTGCTCCTTCAGCCGGGCGTACGCCTCGACGACCAGGGTCTCGGCCTTGGCGCGGTTCTCCCAGCCCTCGACCTTGACCCACTTGCCGGGCTCCAGGTCCTTGTAGCGCTCGAAGAAGTGCGCGATCTCCTTGCGCTGGAACTCCGGGATGTCCTCGACGTCCTGGATGTGATCCCAGCGCTTGTCCTTGTTGGGGACCGCGACCAGCTTCTCGTCGGTGCCGGCCTCATCGCTCATGATGAGCACGCCGACCGGACGGGCCTCGACCAGCACACCGGGGAACACGGGCTCGGGCAGCAGCACCATGCAATCCAGCGGATCACCGTCGCCGCCGAGGGTGTTCTCGATGTAGCCGTAGTCGGCCGGGTACATCATCGGCGTGTACAGGTAGCGGTCCAGCCGCACCCGGCCGGTCTCGTGGTCTACCTCGTACTTGTTGCGCTGACCCCGGGGGATCTCGATGGTGACGTCGAACTCCACGTCATCTCCTTCTTCGGTGCGGGTATGGCTGCCGACTCGCCAGCTCGTTCGGGGGAACGACTGCGCAACGAGGATAGTGTGGTGCCGGGCAAGTTCGTGGACCGAGCCTTGCAGGGCCATGAACCGCGACGCCGGAGGCGGCGCAAGTTGATACAGGAGACGGCGGCAGGTGGCTCGGAACAAGCAGAACATCGGTGGGCTGGAGGCCAAACGGCGTCGCAAGACCTGGATCGTGGTGGCATCGGTCTTGGTCGTGGTGCTCGGCATCGCCGCAGGTGTGATCGTGACACTGAAACCGTGGACGGACGAGTTCAAGCACGGGGGCTTGACGATCGCCGATCCGCCTTCGCCCACGCAGCCGCTGCCGCAGGTCGCGCCCGCGCCGCCGACCGCGCCCGCTCCGAGCGCCAAGGGGCTGGCCGCCGCGCTGGCGCCGGTGGTCGGCAATCCGGATCTGGGAATCTTCGCCGCCTCGGTCTCCGACGCGGACAGCGGCAAGGTGCTGTGGACCGCCGATCCGGATAAGCCGATGATTCCGGCCTCCACCGCCAAGGTGCTCACCACGGCCGCCGCACTGCTGGCGCTGCCGCCGGATCATCGGGTGACCACGCAGGTGGTCACGGGTGCGGCCGCCAATGAGCTGGTGTTGGTCGGCGGTGGCGATCCCACGCTCACCGCGCAGCCGGACGGTAAAGGCTATTACCCGGAGGGGCCCAAGCTCTCGGATCTGGTGGCGCAGATCAAGTCTTCCGGTCAGAAGCCGGACACGATCGTGGTGGACACCTCCGCGTACACCGGATCGACCATGGCGCAGGGGTGGGATCCGGCCGATATCGCCGGCGGATCCATCGCACCCATCGACCCGGTGATGATCGACGGCGGCCGGTTGAATCCGCTGGTGGAGTACTCGCCGCGGTCGGCCACCCCGGCACTCGACGCCGGTCGCAGGCTCGCACTGGAGCTGGGGCTCGATCCGGGCAAGGTCCGGCTCGGCAACGCACCCGCGGGTGCGGCCAAGGTGGCGGCGGTGCAGTCCGCACCGCTGCGGGATCGCCTGCGCGACATGATGGTTCACTCCGATGATGTGCTGGCCGAGACCATCGGCCGCGAAATCGCCGTCGCGGCGGGCTCGGAGGCCTCGTTCGCGGGGACCGTCACCGCCATGGCGACCACGCTGCGGGCCGCCGGATTCGACACCAACGGTCTCACCCTGCTCGATGCCAGCGGGCTCTCGGTGGACGATCTGATTCCGACGCGTCTGCTGGACCGCATCGTCACCGTCGCGGCGCTGCCCAACAGCGGTGACGGACAGGGCAATTCGAGTATCGCCGCGACCGCGAACACCGTGCAGGATCCACTCGCCACCCTGCTCGACTATCTGCCCGTGGCCGGTGCCACCGGCTCGCTGTCGGACCGCTACACCAGCCGCGACCGGGCGGGCGCGGGCTGGGTGCGCGCCAAGACCGGAACTCTGGACGTGGCGAGCGCGTTGGTCGGATATGTGCTGGATCGCGATGGGCGCGTACTGACCTTCGCGCTGATGTCCAACCAGCGGCTGCCCGAACAGAGCCGCCCGGCGTTGGACGCCATCGCAGCCGCACTGCGCAACTGTGGCTGCTCCTGACGGGTGGATAACTATGACCGGACCCGAACACCCTGCCGACCGGCCGGGCGCAGAGACAGGTCGTGCTGATGAGAATGGTTCCGGCGGAGCCGAATACGCGGGTGGCAACGGGCAGGCTGTCGTGACCACCGACACCCGGGAACCGGTGCGGTTGAAGAACTCGCTCACCGGTTCGGTCGATTGGGGTATCGCCGCGCGCACCGGCGCCGCGCTGGTGCCGTCCGGGCCGCGCACCACGCGCTACTCGGCCGAACAGGCGGTTCTGGAGTTGGCCGAGGCGTCCCGGCGGGCCGAGGGCCCGGTGCGGGAGGTGAGCCATCTCCTGGACGGGTTCGCCGTGCCGGAGGCGCGGGTGGTGGATCGCAAGGGCTGGATCGCGGCCGCCGCGGAGTCCATGGCACAGCTCACCGGGACCGGTGTCGAGGCCGGGGACAAGGGCAAATTCGTCGGCAAACCGGCGGGTGTGCAGGCCGGGGCCATGTTGGCCTTCCTGTCCACCGCGATCCTGGGCCAGTACGACCCGTTCAGCGGTCCGGACGGCACCCTGCTGCTGGTGGCGCCGAACATCATGGCGGTGGAGCGCGCGCTGGGCGTGCCGCCCAGCGACTTTCGGCTCTGGGTATGCCTGCACGAGGTGACCCATCGGGTGCAGTTCTCCTCCGCGCCGTGGCTCGCGGACTATATGCAGCGCAATGTGGAGATCCTCGGTGAGGCCGGGGACGAACCCATGGCCGATATGCTCGCCCGCCTCGTCGAGGCCGTACGGGACCGCCGTCGCGGTATCGAGGATCCGGCGGGCGGCATGGTCGGTCTGTTGCGCGCCACCCAGGCCGAACCGCAGCGCGCGGCCCTGGACCGGATGCTCATGCTCGGCACGCTCCTGGAGGGCCACGCCGATCACGTCATGGATGCCGTAGGCCCGGCCGTGGTGCCGTCGGTGACCCGGATTCGCGCGGCCTTCGATCAGCGTCGCAAGCGGCCCGGTAATCCGCTGCAGCGACTACTCCGGGCGCTGCTGGGCATGGATGCCAAAGTGGCGCAATACGTTCGAGGCAAGGCCTTCGTCGACGAGGTGGTGGATACCGTCGGCATGGACCGGTTCAACGCCATCTGGACCGATGCGGACACCCTGCCGCGCACCGATGAGATCGGTACACCGCGGCGCTGGGTCGATCGCGTACTGGGCTGAACGGGTATGCGGCGACTCCGTTGAGCGCCGTGCGACGATCGGAGCGTGAACTCTCGCCCCCGGCTACCCGAGACGCGTGCGGCGCTGGAGCTGCGTCATGCCGTGCGGCGTTGGCTGGGCCGGTATGCGCCGGATGGTGTGGTGGCGGTCGGATTGTCCGGTGGCGCGGACTCTTTGGCGTTGACGGCGACGACGGTGGTCGAGGCCGCGCTGGTGGACGCGTACATCGTCGACCACGGATTGCAGGATGGCTCGGCCGAGGTCGCCGCCCAGGCGGCGGAGACCGCTCTCCGTCTGGGCTGTCGTTCCGCACGAGTGCTCACCGTGGAAGTGGGAACCGAGGGTGGCCTCGAGGCGGCGGCTCGGCGCGCCCGATATGCCGCGCTGAACGCGGCTCGGCTGGAACTGGACGGTCCGCCCCCGAATATCGTTCGGGCATTGCCGGATTCCGGTGCCCCGGGCTCCGGGCTGCGCAGCGCCCGGTCGGGTATGCCGGTTCTGCTGGGGCACACCCTCGATGACCAGGCCGAAACCGTGCTACTCGGACTTGCGCGCGGGTCTGGTGGGCGCTCGATTCGAGGTATGGCCGAGTACGCCGAGCCGTGGGGCCGACCGCTGCTGGGCGTACGGCGCGGTGTGACTCGACAACTGTGCGCGGATCTCGGGCTGACGCCCTGGGAGGACCCGCACAATTCGTCCCCCGACTTCACCCGCGCGCGATTGCGCGCCGAGGTGCTGCCACTGCTCGAGGAGGTGCTCGGCGGGGGAGTGGCTCCGGCACTGGCCCGCACCGCCGCTCAGCTGCGCGAGGACGGCGCGGCCCTCGATTCACTAGCCGAGAATTTGCTGAACTCCGCGATTGATGGCGAAGACCTGATGCTCGAGACGCTCGCCACTGCCGCGCCCGCGCTGCGGCGGCGCGTCATTCGGGCGTGGCTGCTGGCGGGCGGCGCAAAATCATTGACGGACAGCAATTTACGCGCGGTCGAGGCGCTGGTCACCGACTGGCACGGGCAGGGCGGTGTCGCGGTCGGTGGTTCGATCGGCGGGACCAGGTTGGTTGCCGCGCGTGAACATGGCAGGCTCATACTGACCCACAGCGAACCCGATCGGGGTCGACATCATCATTGAAGGGAAACCAGGCCACGTGTACGGGGATGACATCGCGTCGGTGCTGATCAGCGAAGACGAGATCGCGAGCAAGATCGATGAGCTCGCCGAACTGGTCGCCAAGCGTTATCCCGCCGGTGCCCCCGAGGGTGATCTGCTGCTGGTGGGCGTACTCAAGGGCGCGATCTTCTTCATGACGGATCTGGCCAAGCGGCTGACCGTGCCCACCCAGATGGAGTTCATGGCGGTCTCCTCCTACGGGTCCTCCACCTCGTCCTCGGGCGTGGTGCGGATCATGAAGGATCTGGACAAGGACATTGCCGGGCGCAATGTGCTGATCGTCGAGGACATCATCGATTCCGGGCTCACGCTGTCATGGCTGCTGCGCAATCTGTCCAGCCGTAATCCGGCCTCGCTGGAGGTGGTGACGCTGCTGCGCAAGCCCGATGCGCTGCGCACCCAGGTCGATGTGATGGCGGTCGGTTTCGATATCCCGAACGAGTTCGTGGTCGGTTACGGCCTGGACTACGCGGAGCGGTACCGGGATCTGCCCTATATCGGCACCTTGGACCCGAAGGTTTACGGGGGCTAGAGCCGCCCGCTCGGCGCTCTAGACGAGACCGTCCGCCGGATTCGGTGGGCGGTCTTTCGCTGTGATGTGACCAAACTCACGTTAGAAGTGTGGGGTTCGTGAACCCGGCTGCCGGGCGCCTTTGCTGAGCGTCGGCCGTCGAGTCGCGCCGGTCGGCGGGGGTGTGTAGCGTGGTGCGTGTTACTGCTGGTCACATGACCGCATGATTTTCGGGGGTGTCCGTCCGGGTGAATGGCCAGGAATTCGCGGTGCCGGTTACCGGAAAGTTTCAGGCGGGTCCTATGCTGTCTTTAACAAACCTGACGGCTGTTTTCTGACTCGATTCCAAACTTTCGGGTCGGATACGGCTGGATATTCAAGACCGATTCTGATAGCAAGGGGCTATGGACCCGCATTTGCGCGACCTGCGGTATTTCGTCGCCGTCGCTGAGGAACTGCATTTCACCAACGCCGCCCAGCGGCTGCACATCGCACAGCCCACGCTGTCTCGGCAGATTCGGCAGCTGGAGCGTCAGCTCGACGTGGTCCTGTTCGACCGCAATCAGCGCAGTGTGGCTCTGACTGTCGCGGGCAAGGAACTGCTGGAGGGTGCGCGCCGCATCCTCGAGCTCTGGGAGGTCACCAATGTCGCGCTGCAGGAGGCGGGTGAGGTGCTGCGCGTCGGCATCCAATCCTCCATCGGCCGCGGCCTGATCACCGATCTGGAGAGCGCCAGCGGCCACCGGCTCGCCCTGCACTCCGCATCCTGGACCGACCCGTCCAGTGGCCTGGCCGGGCGACAGGCGGACCTGGCGCTCATGTGGCTGCCCGTACCCGATACCGGTCGCTACCGGTGGCAGGTGCTGCGCACGGAGCCACGCTGGGTGCTGCTGCCGGAGAACCACCCGCTCGCCGGGCAGGAGACCATCGAATTCGCGACCCTGGCCGATGAGCCCTTCATCGCCATGCCAGCCGAAGCCGGTGCGGCCCGCGATTTCTGGCTCGGCGCGGACGCCCGCGGCGGCCGCCAGGCCAAGATCGGCGCGGAGGCGGCCACCGCCGAGGAGCGCCTGGAGGCGGTCTCGCTCGGACTCGGCGTCTGCCTGCTCGCCGAGAACAATGTGCCCATGTACCGCTGGCCCGGCCTGACCGCGCGACCCGTCGCCGGACTGGCTCCGTGCGAGCTGGCCGTCGCCTGGCGTGCCGATGACGATCGGCCGACCATCCTCGAGTTCGCGGCCCGCGTCCTCGAAGGCGGATTCGCCGACCGGGAGCCGGTCGCCGCGCAATAGCTCGAATCCGATGGCGGTAGTGGGTCGGAGGCACTACCGCCGCCTGGCGCGATCAACGAAAAAGGCAGTCCCGTCGATGACGGGACTGCCTTTTTCGTGTTCAGTCCTTGCCCGGCGCGGTGCGCTCCCAGGGGCAGGCGTCCTCCAGTTGGGCGGCCAGCTTCAGCAGGGTCGATTCACTGCCGGGCGGGCCGATGAGTTGTGCCGCGACCGGGGTCCCGGTCTTGGGGTGGACGCCCATCGGCACCGAGATGGCAGGCCAGCCGACCAGATTCCACAGCGGTGTGAACGGTGAGAACCGTGCGCTCGCAACCACATTCGCCAGCCACGGCCGGGAATGCCAGCGGCGGGCGCGGGGCGGCGGGGTCGCCAGGGTCGGGGTGATGGCCACGTCGTAGCGCTCGAAGTAGTCCAGCAGCCGCGCCTCGATGCGATCCACCTGCGCCGCGCGCAGCAGACCCGATTTCAGCACGGTCCTGCCGAGCGCGATATGGGTGCGGGTGCGGCGCTGCAGCCGCTCCGGATGCGCGACCGTCCCGGCCTCACGGGCGGCATTGGCGACCCAGCGCAGTCCCAGTGCGAAAGTAGCTCCCTGATAAGGCAATTCGGCGACACCGATGGTGTGCCCGGCGGTCGAGGCGGCGGCCGCGGCCTTGTCTGCGGCGGCGATCCACGCCTTGTCCACCCGGGTCAGCGGGTTCGGCGCGGCGGTGGCCAGGCCGATGCGCAGCGCCTTGGGCGACTCCAATTCGGCGAGTGCGGGGCGGTCGGCGAGCACCGACAGCATGAGCGCGGCATCGGCGACAGTCGTTGCCAGCACACCGTTTTCGGTCATCCCGCCCCAGGAATCCACCCCCACCTCGGCGGGTACCAGGCCGCGCCCGGGCTTCATGCCGACCACGCCGGAGCAGGCGGCGGGAATGCGTACCGATCCGAGTCCGTCATTGCCGTGCGCGATGGTCACCATGCCGGAACCGACCGCCGCGCCCGATCCGCCGGACGAACCACCGGCGCTGTAGCGGGAATTCCAGGGACTGCGGGTGATGCGGTCCGGGGTATCGGTGACGCCCCAGAGCCCGAACTCCGGAACCGTGGTCAGGCCGACGATAACCGCGCCGGCCGAGCGTAGTCGCCGCACCACCGGGTGATCCGCGGCCGCGGGCCGCTCGGACCCGGCCAGCGATCCGGCGCGGGTGACCGCACCGGTGACATCGACATTGTTCTTCACCGCGACCGGCACCCCGGCCAGCGGCAGCACATCCAGATTCGGGCGCTCGGCCAGCGCGCGGGCCTCGGCGCGGGCGGCGTCGACGCGAACCTCGCTGAACGCGTTCACTTTTCGGTCCTGCGCGCGAATGCGAGCGAGGGCCTGGTCCACCATCTGCTCGGCCGTCACGGACCCGTTCTGGACGGCGGAGGCGATTCCCGTGGCCGTGGTCAGATCCAGCGGCGGGAGGATTTCGGAATTATCGGTATCGGTATCGTCGGTGCGCGGTTCGGAAGTCGGATTCTCGTCGGCTGCTTCGGCTGATTTGTCAGTGTTCACCACTACCTCGTTCACCGCGGTCTCGACCGCTAGCGCGGTGCCCTCTTCGTACATACTGGTGTTCCCCCGTCGCCTCGAGTTCGAAATCGGGTGATCCGGTCCTGTGCCGCAAGTTATCATTCCGGCTATTGCTCAGGGATGATGGTGGTCGGGTGTGGCGGATTTTTTCGAAAGCGTGCTGACATGGCGTCAAGCTCCGAGCACCGTTCCGGCCGACACTCGGCCGGAACGGAATTCAGCGTGGTCGCGGCCTTCACCGCCGCCTGGACCAGCGGTTCCGCACCACCGCTGATAGCGGATTTCCTGCCCGACGCCAGCACCCTGCGCCGGGACGCGCTGCTGGAGCTGATTCGGGTCGATATACGGCATCGCTGGCTGCGCCGACCCGGGGTCACCGCGCCGGCGGCGCACCAGCGTAAGCGGCTCACCGAGTACTGCGCCGAATTCGCCGAACTCTCCCCGGGTGATCTGCCCGCCGGGCTGGTGTACGAGGAATTCGTGATTCGGCGGCACAGCGGTGAACGCGTGGATCCGCGCGATTGCCTGCGCGATTATCCGGAGCAGGCGAGCCAGCTGCGGGAGCTGCTCAATGCCGATGACGAGGATCAGAGCACCCGGCGCGCGGGGCTGGACGAATCCACCCGGGCCGGGCTGGACGAATCCACGCGTGCGCGGGACGCGACCGATCCGGACTCCACCCGGGTGCCGTCCGAGGAGTTCACCCGGGCCGCCGACATCCTGGACGAGTTCACCCGGGCCGCGGCCTCGTTCGGTGACTCCACCTACATTCGCGGTGGAGACGAATCCACCTCTGCCGGAGATGGTTTCGGTGAGGAGACGCATCCCGGCGTTCCGCTCGACACCGACTCCACCCGGGCCGGTGGAGTGTTCGACGGCGACTCCACCCGCATCCCCGATCCGGGTGAACTCACCCAGCGGGACCCGTCGGCGCTGCTCGCGGGTGCGGCCGACGGCACTCGCGCCACCGGCGGCGGGCTCAGTACGCCCGAGACCGGCGAACTCCTGGATCGGCTCGAAATCGGCCAGCGCATAGATGATTTCGATCTGCTCACCGGCCTCGGCAGTGGTGCGTTCGCGCGCGTGTTCCTGGCTCGGCAGCGCTCGCTGCAACGCTTGGTCGCGGTGAAGGTCTCCGCCGATCACGGCACCGAACCGCAGACCCTGGCGCAGCTGGATCACGACTACATCGTGCGCGTCTTCGATCAGCGTCTGATCTCGGGCATCCGCACCGAGTCCGGGCGGCGGCTGCGCCTGCTCTACATGCAGTTCCTGCCCGGCGGCACGCTGCTCGGGGTGCTGCGCTGGGTGCGGGCCACCCCGGCGGCCGAACGCAGCGGGCAACTGCTGCTCGACGCGGTGGACACCGCCATGGAGGAGAAGGGTGAGATCAGGCCCACCGACTCCAGCGTGCGCGCCGAACTCGCGGGGCTCAGCTGGCCGGAAACCGTTGCGTGGCTTGGTCGCCGGCTCGCCGAGGCACTGGATTACGCGGACGGGCACGGGGTGCTGCACCGGGATGTGAAGCCCGCCAATGTGCTGCTCACCGCCGAGGCCGTACCGAAGCTGGCCGATTTCAATATCAGCTTCAGCCGCAATCTGGACGATGCCAGCCCGGTCGCCTACTTCGGCGGCTCACTGTCGTACATGTCGCCCGAACAGCTCGAAGCCTGCCATCCGGGCCGGGCGCGTTCGGCCGCCGAGTTGGACACCCGCGCCGACATCTTCTCCCTCGGCGTGGTGCTGTGGGAATTGCTCACCGGGGCAAAACCATTCGACGACTCCACCGCCGGACCCGGCGGTCACGGGGATCGCACCACCCTGGAGGCCATGCTGGAACGGCGGCGCGACGGGGTGGAGCGGGTGGCCCTCGAGCGCGTGCCCGACGACTGTCCGGCCGCGCTGCGCCGCGTCCTGCTCACCTGCCTCGAACCCGATCGCGATGATCGCTGGAGCAGCGGTACGAAGCTCGCCGCGCAGTTGGAGATGTGCCTGGATCACCGCGCCCGCGATCTGGTCGATCCACCGGCGCACAGTTGGCGAATGCGGCTGCGGCCGTGGTTGATACCGATCGTGGTGCTGGCTATCGCCATACCGAATGTGCTGTCCTCGCTGTACAACATCGTGCACAACAACACGCTGATCATCAGCCGCATGTCCGAAGCCTCCATGCACAGCTTCACCCTCACCACCGCGGCGGTGAATGTGCTGTTCTTCCCGCTCGGGGCCGTGCTCATCATCTATCGGTGCAGACGGGTGATCGTAGTGCCGCGCGGTCTGCGCAAGGGCCGCACCTACGACGCGGACACGCTGAGACACGCTCGCGCCGATGTATTGCTGGCGGGAGAGCGTATTTCGGTGATCGTGTTCACGCTGTGGGCGATCAGCGCGGTGACCTTCCCGGTCGCGCTGCGCCTGGCCACCGGGGAGATACCCACCCGCGGCATGGTGCATTTCGTGGTGTCGCTGGTGGTCTGCGGGGCCATCGCGGTCGCGTACCCGTTCTTCCTGGTCACCTTCTACCTGGTGCGGTGCATCTATCCGATGTTCCTGCGGCACGGGGATATCAGCGCCGAGGACGCCATCTGGCTGCACCGGCTCGGACATCGCTGCACCGCCTATCTGGCGGTGGCGGCCTCGATTCCGCTGCTGGCCGTCGCGGGCGTGACCTTCCTGCCGCCCGAGGACATTCCGCGCGTGATCGTGGCGGTGCGGGTGCTCAGTGTCGGCGGGATCGCGGCCTTCGTGGCCGTGTACATCATGTTCCGGGCACTGGAGGCGGATCTGGCCGCCCTGGAGCGGGTGGTCGCACCCGGTCGGCACGCGCGTGACACCGGGGAGCCGGTGGGTACCGGAACGTGAGCGAGCATCCGGCCCCGGGGGTTTCGCGCTTCGCAGCCGACTGGGAAGCCACGCTGCGTGGCGACCGTGGGGAACCCCCGCACCTGCACCACTACGTCCCCGACGGGGAAGAACTGCGCCTGGACGTACTGACCGCGCTGGTGCGCGTGGACACCCGGCAGCGACGGCGGCGCGCGGGTATGGAGAAGCGAATCGCGGAGTACCGCAGCGAATTTCCGGCCGTGGCCGAGAGTCCGGAGTTCGTCGATCTGGTCTGTGAGGAGTATCTGGTTCGCAGCCGCTATCACGCCCTGGACGTGGACACCTTCAGTGCCGAGTATCCGGAGGTGGCGGCCGAGATTCGACGGCGCTTCGCGGAGGGGCCCGCGCCCGCCGCACCGCCCACCCTGCCCGAGGAGATCGAAACCGGCCGTCGACTGGACGATTTCGACCTCCTGACCGATCTGGGCGGGGCGAACCACAGCCGGATGTTCCTGGCCCGCCAGCGCTCCATGCAGCGCCTGGTCGCCGTGCGGGTCGAGGCGGGTGTGGACAGTGACAGCCCCACCGTGGCCCAGCTCGACCACCACTACATCGTGCGGGTCTTCGATCAGCGCCTCATCGCCGCCGGTGGTGACGGCGAATCCCTGCGCCTGCTGTATATGCAGTACCTGCCCGGCGGCAATGCCGAGGGCGTACTGCGGCTGCTGCGCGAAAGGCGAAGCGCCGCAGTCGGTCCGGGCGGTGGGCTGCTGCTGCGGGCGATCGACGCCGCCATGGAGGCCAGGGGGGAGATCCGCCCCGCGGATTCCAGTGTGCGACAGGAGATCGCGGCGCTGAGTTGGCCCGAGACGGTGGCCTGGGTGGGGCGCCGACTGGCGGTGGCCCTGGACTACGCGGACCGACACGGGGTGCTGCACCACGATATTCGGCCGGCGAATGTGCTGTTCACCGCCGAGGGCGTGCCCAAACTCGCGGATTTCGCCTTGGGCGCGCTGTACTGGAACGCCGGGATTCCCGGAGCGGGCGGCGCCGCCTCGGACGCAGCCGAGGAGCTGCGCTGGCGATCCCCGGAAGCGCTCGCGGCACGCCTCGATCCGACCGCGCCCATGCCCGATACCCGCAGCGATATCTTCTCGCTCGGCGTGCTGCTGTGGGAGATGCTGACCGGCACAGCGCCATTCGACGATTCCGCGGCCACGGATGTACCGGGCCACGAGGTGGTGGCCGCCATGCTGGCGCGGCGTCGCATGGGTGTGCCGCCCGCCGCGCTGAACGCACTGCCCGCCGATACGCCCGCCACGCTGCGCCGGGTGCTGCTGGAATGCCTGGACCCCGATCCGGAGCGGCGCTGGCAGAACGGCACCGAACTGGCGGGGCAGCTCGATCTCTGCCTGAACGCGCGCGCCCGCGATCTTGTCGACCCACCGCCGAAGAGCTGGCGCACCCGGGCGCGGCGCTGGCCGGTGCCGATCGCGGCACTCTGTGTGGGCGTACCGAATGCCATGGCCAGCGTCTACAACATCCGGCTCAACCAGAGCCTGATCGTGGATCGGCTCACCGCCGCCGATCAGCAGCGGTTCGGCACGGTGGCGCTGGTGAACAATGCCATCGCCTTCCCGCTGGCGGCGCTGTTGCTGCTGTGGCTGGCCCGGCGGCCGCTGACCGTTTCGTACCGGCTCGCGCACGGGCATCGGTACACCCCGGCCGAACTGGCCCGCGCCCGCGCGGACACCCTGCTGGTGGGGGAGCGGGCGGTGTGGATTCCCTTCCTGATGTGGATGATCGCGGGTGTGGCCTGGCCATTGGCGCTGGCCGGGTCCGGTGCGCGGCTGCCACCGCAGGTGTTCGCGCACTTCTTCGCGGCCCAGGTGGTCTGTGCCGCAATCGCTCTGGCGTATCCGTTCTTCCTGGTGACGGTGTTCTCGGTGCGGGTGCTGTATCCGCAGCTGCTGGTGCGCGGCGCGGTGGGACCCACCGATCGGCGCGGCCTGTGGACGCTGGCGCGGCGCAGCAATGTGTATCTCGCGGTGGCGGCATCGGTGCCGCTGCTGGGGGTGGCGACCGCCACCTTCGTCTCCCGTGCGGATCTCGAATTGGTGATCGTGCCGGTGCGCTGGTTGAGCGTGGGCGGGGTGCTGGCGTTCGTTATCAGCTACTGGCTCTTCCGCCTGTTGGAGGCGGATCTGCGCGCGCTGCTGCGGGCGATTCCGTCGGGCAGGTAGCCGGCGGGCGAACTTCATCGGGCGAGGCGGCAACGATTTTCGGGTCGATTCCGTAGGGTTGGCCGCGTGAACCGCGGCAGTGTCGAGATCTCCCTGGCGGAGTTGGCGGCGCGGATTCGGCGGAGTGCGGACGGGCAGGCCGGTCGGTTCGTACTGGGTATCGCCGGACCGCCCGGGGCGGGCAAATCCACGCTCGCCCGCGGAGTGCGCGATGAACTCAATCTCGCCGCGGGCGGGCCGATCGCCGAGGTCGCGCCCATGGACGGATTCCACCTCACCAACGCCCAGCTACGGGCGATGGGCGATCTCGGGCGCAAGGGCGAACCCGATACCTTCGATGCGGGCGCATACGTGGACCTGCTCCGGCGATTGCGCGAAGCGCCACTCGGACAGCCGATTTCATGGCCGACCTACGATCGCGAGATCCACGAACCCGTACCCGGCGGCGTGGTCTTCGGTGGCCAGCGCATAGTCGTCACCGAGGGCAACTACCTACTGCTCGAGGATTACGGGGCCTGGTCCGCGGTGCGACCACTGCTCGATGAGACCTGGTATCTCGATGTACCCCGCCCGGTCATCGAACAGCGGCTGCTACGCCGCCATATCCGCGGCGGACGCTCCCCGGAGGACGCCAAAACCAAAGTGGCGCAGAGCGATCTGCTCAACGCCCGGCTGGTGGAGGGCACCCGCCCGCGCGCGGATCTGGTGCTGCGCAAATTCGGTCGCGCCTACCGGATCGTCTAGCGCATCCAGGCCCGGGTCCCGACCGAAACACAGGATCGGGACGCCACCTCGGCGGCATGGGCCAGCGCCACCGGGAAGGCTTCGCCGAGCGTGTGGAAGTGGCAGAACGCGCCGTGCAGGATATCGCCCGCGCCCAGCGTATCGACGGCTCGCGTTGCGGTGACCGGGATTTCGCCGCGTTCCCCCGGCATGGACCAGACGATGGGATGCGGCCCGTCGGTGATGGCCACCCGCTCGGGACCGATCGCGTGCAGGTAGTCGAAGACGGCGGCGGGGGAATCCGGTGCCACGCCGGGTGGTGTGAAGGCCGCCGAACAGATGGCGATATCGGTCAGCGGCAGCAGTTCGCCGTGCACGGGACGCCAGCGGCCGGCGTCGAGCACCACCGGAATACCCCGCGCCCGCGCCGCCGCCGCGATATGCCGGGCCGGTTCGGCGTAATGCCCGTCCACCAGGACGACGGCCACGCGATCCAGATGTTCGGCGGCGGTGCTGTCGAACGGTGCGTGCACGCGAGAACCGTCCAGCGACACGATCGTTCGCGTGGCCGCACCGGTGGCCACGATGATCGAGGAGACCGGCGGCTGCTGGTCGCCGTCCGGGGTGAGGTCGGTGATGCCGACCCCGTGCTGTTGCAGATCCTCGCGGATCAGCTCCGCCAGTGGATGTTTGCCCAGCGCCGTGACCAGCGTCGGCACCCGGCCGGACAGGTGCGCGTAGGTGACCGCGGCATTGGCGGCCGGACCGCCCGCGCCCAGGAACAATTCGTCGGCCTGGGTTTTGCTGTCCTCGGCGGGGTAACGGTCCACGGCATAGGCCAGATCGAGTGTGGACAGTCCGATGAACACCGCTCCGTTGTCGTCCATCAGCCGACGATACGGCGCTACCGTGGTGGAAACGGGGAGGTAAGGCAGGCAATGGAATTGGTCAAGGGCGCGAACGCGCCGATCGGTACGGACGAGGTGATCGTCGAGGTCATCGCGGCTACACAGGTGGATGTGGCGGCACTACTGCTCACCGCCGCCGGAAAAGTGCGCTCCGACAGTGATTTCATCTTCTACAACCAGCCGGTCGGTCCCGGCGTCACCGCACAGCCGCCCAACCGGATTCGCATCGCCACCCGGCAGGTGCCCGCCGAGATCGACAAGATCGTGGTGACGGCGAGCCTGGACGGCTCCGGACCGCCGAACTGGGGGCGCGCCGGACGGCTCACCATTACGGTGGCCGACCCGAATCGGCGCACCACCCTCGCGACCTTCACCCCCACCGATCTGAATACCGAGACGGCCGTGGTCGGCGTGGAGATCTATCGGCGACAGGGTATGTGGAAAGTCCGCGCGGTCGGCCAGGGGTACGCCAACGGGCTCGCGGGGATCGCGACGGATTTCGGCATCACCGTGGATGACGCGCCCGCACCGCAACCGGCGTATACGCCACCTCCGGTGAACTATCCGCCGCCGGTGCCCCCGGCGACGAATTACCCGCCGCCCGTGCCGCCGCCCGCGTACTACCCACCGCCGCAGCAGAACTCATATCAGCAGCCCTATGCGCCGCCCCCGCAGCAGTCGTACGCGCCGCCCCCGCAGCCGCGCTTCGGTGAGGCCACCGTCAGTCTGGACAAGGGCCGAGTTTCCCTGTCCAAGAACGAAACCGTCTCGCTCACCAAGACCGGCGCGCCCCAGCTCACCCGGGTGAAAATGGCGCTGGGCTGGGATCCGGCCAAGCGCGGCAAGGATATCGACCTGGATGCCTCGGTGGTCGCATACAACCGGCAGGCCAAGGACTTGGGGAAGGTCTGGTTCGTCAAACTCTCCGCGTTCAAGGGCGCGATAAAGCACTCCGGGGACAATCTCACCGGTGCGGGCGAGGGCGATGACGAGGTGATCACCGTGGATCTATCCGGCCTCCCCGCCGACGTCTACGCCCTGCTCTTCACGGTGAATTCCTACTCCGGCCAGAAATTCGACGAGATCGCGCGCGCCTTCTGCCGGTTGGTGGACGACTACTCCGGCGCGGAGCTCGTGCGCTTCGAACTGTCCCGCGGTGAACGCCGCACCGGTCTGTTCATGTGCATGCTGACTCGCGCACCGCACGGCTGGAATATGACCGCGCTCGGCGAATATGGCGACGGCGCAACGGTTTCCAAGATGATCGATCCGGGAAAGCGTTTCGTACTGGCGGCCGTGCATTGAGAAAGAAGAATGGGTTGTAGCCGAATTATTCTCGGCTACAAGCCATTTCGCTAATCGTCCGCGCGTACCCGGGACTCGTACGCCTTGCGCGCGGCCGAATCCACATCATCCAGGAACGCGCTCTGCGCGCCGAGCGCCCGCCCGAGAGCATCGCCGAGGGCCTCCGGCAGCAAACCCACCACCTGCGCGATGATGCCCGCCACCGCGGTGACCCGCACCTTCGACTTGGGCGCCACGATCAGCTTGGTGATGGCGTCCGCGATCTCCTCCGGCTCGGCCGGGCGCAGCAGCTTGGGCGTGGTGACCCCGGACCCCAGTTCGGTTTTGGTGAGCGTCGGCAGCACCGACGAGAACCGCACCCCGGTGCCCCGGTACTCCTCACGCAGCGTATCGGTGAACCCGAGCACCGCGTGCTTGCTGGCGTTATAGGTGGCCAGACCCGGAATGTGGGACTCCCCGGCCAGCGACGCGATATTGATGACGTGGCCCTTACCGCGCGGCAGCATACGCGCCACCGCCAGCTTGGAGCCCAGGATCACCCCGTACACATTGATATCCAGGATTCGCCGGGTGATCGCGTCCGGTTCGTCCACCAGTCGCCCGGTGGGCATGATCCCGGCATTGTTGATGAGCACATCGATCGGCCCGAGCCGCCGCTCCACATCATCGAGGAAGGCCGTGAACGACTCCTGATCGGTGACATCGAGCTTGCCGTACAGCTCGAAACCCCGTGCGGCACCGGACTCTTTACAACTCGCCTCGTCGATATCGCCGATGGCGATCTGCGCGCCGAGCGCCTGCAGCGCGGTCGCGGTGGCCAGTCCGATACCGCGCGCACCGCCGGTGATCACCACGACTTTGCCCGCGATGGAACCGAAGTCGGTCATTACTTGGTCCCCTTGACGGTGTCGAAGACGGCCTGCACGCTCAACCGGCGCAGTCCGCGCGCACCCGCGGCCCGCATGGCCGCCAGCGAGAACGCCAGCTTGGTCGGCGAATACGGGAACCACAGCAGTTCTTTGGTCTGCGTCGGCAGCAGCGGTTTGGTGATGGCCTGCTGACGGCAGTACTTGCGCACGCCATTCGCGCCGCCCCAGCGCGCACCGACACCGGAGAGTCCCCAGCCACCCATGGGCAGCGCGAAGCTGAACATATTGGAGAACACGTCGTTGATATTCACCGCGCCCGCATTCAGCTGGCGCGCAATGCGTTCCGCGCGATCCTTGTCACCGCTCCACACCGAGGCGGAGAGTCCGAAGATCGAATCATTGGCCAGCCGAATGGCTTCGGCCTCATCGGCGACCTTCATGACCGGGATGGTGGGACCGAAGGTCTCCTCGGTCATACAGCTCATGGTGTGGTCGACATCGGCGAGCACGGTCGGCTCGAAGAGGGTGCCGACACCGGTGCGCTTACCGCCGGTGAGCAGGCGCGCACCCGCCTTGACGGCATCCTCGACATGGCGCTGCACAATGCCCGCCTGTGCCTCGTTGGCCAGTGCGCCCATGTCGTACTTGGGTTCCCGGCCGTCGACGCCCTGACGGACCTCCTTGACCGCGGCGGTCAGCTTCGTCAGGAACTCGTCGTATACGGGGGCTTCCACGTAGACGCGCTCCACCGAGATGCACACCTGTCCGGCATTGAACAGGCCACCGAAGGCGATACCGTGCGCGGCGCGATCCAGATCCGCGTCGGCGAGCACGATGGCCGGATCCTTACCGCCCAGCTCCAGGCTGTACGGAATCATCCGCTCGGTGCAGGCGGCGGCGATCTTACGACCGGTCGGCGTGGAGCCGGTGAACTGCACGTAATCGACATTGCCGACCACGGCCGCACCCGTCGCACCCGCGCCGGTCACGATATCGAGCACCGGCGGCGCGCCGATCTCCCGCCAGCCGCGCACCAGTGCGACCGCCGAAAGCGGGGTCACCTCGGAGGGTTTCAGGATTACCGCGGCACCCGCGGCCAGCGCCGGAATGACGTCGATGACCGGCATGGCCAGCGGGAAATTCCATGGCGTGATGACGCCGACCACCGGATACGGCCGGAACACCCGGGTCAGCGACTTCACCCGCGCCAGCGGGCTGTGCGGTGACGGATGCTCGTCCGCCAGGAACTTCCCGGCGCGGCGCGCGTAGTAGCCGGTCAGATCGATGGAGAAGGCCGGATCGATGAGCGCGTCGATACGCGACTTACCGGTCTCGGACTGCAGGATGTCGGCGAGCTCATCGGTGTGGTCGACCAGCCAGTCCTGGAGTTTGAGCAGCCACTCCTTGCGACCGTCCGGGCCGATGGCCTCCCATTCGGGCTGATGCAGGCGCAATTCGGCCACCTTGCCCGCCACCGTCTCGGCCGAATCGATCGGCACCGTGCCCGCGAGTTCACCGGTGGCGGGATTGCGCACCTCGAGCTCGGTCGGATCCGGCTGTGCGGCAATCGGTTCCGGCTCGACCGCCGGTTTCGGTGCCGCCTTCTTGGCCGTGCCATTGGCGGCGGCCTTACGAGGTGCGGTTTTGCGGGCGGGGCCCGCGGCGGGTTCGGTATTGGTCACGATGTGCTCTCCCACGTGCGCTGCATTGCGAACCGGTTCGGCTCAGAGCTGTGTGCCACAGCTCACTGAACTATGATCGTGACACAATTTCGCCGGGACATTCTTGGCACCTGGGCTCAAGGATTCCGAATGGTTTTGTACTTTGGAACCAAATATGGAGGTTCGCCCATGCCCATTGTCGAGACCGATCCGGTCATCCGGCAGTGGATCGCCGATTTCGTCGCCGAGAACCTGCGCCCGGAGAACCTGGAGCAGATCCTCACCCGGCTCGACAACGCCGTCATCGCCCGAATCCCCGAACTCCGCGACCGGGATATGCGCCGCGATCTCGGCGCCAGCACCCGCGCGCACGCCTTCGAGGTGCTCAGCGGCCTCACCCAGGACCGTTTCGACTATCCGGTCCCCGAACAGGCGCATGCCTTCGCCCGCACCATCGCCCGCCGCGGGCACGATATCCGCCTGCTGCTGCGCGTCTACCACGTGGGGCAGGAGGCGCTGCTCGACTACATGACCGAGATCGTCGGTCAGGGACAACTGCCCCGCGAAATCGAAAGATCGGTGCTGCTACGGCTTTTCGACCGCTCCACACGCTGGATCAGCACCTCGGTCGAAACCCTCACCGACACCTATATGCGGGAGCGCGAGAGCGGACTGCGCGCCGCCCTCAACCAGCGCGCCGAGATCGTGCGCGCCCTGCTCGACGGCGGCGACCTCGATATCGAACAGGCGTCCGCCCGGCTCGGCTACCGGCTCGCACAACGCCATCTGGCGTTCGTGCTGTGGACCGACGAGGACAGCGCGCCCGCGCACGCCGAGGGCGCGGACGACAGCACCGGACTGCTCGAACGCGTCGCCATCCGCTGCGCCAACGCCCTCGGCAATGGCAGCGTGCTGACCGTCCCCTCCGGGGCGGCGGCGCTCTGGGCGTGGATCGGCCTGGACGAGGATCTCCCGGACCCCGCACGGGCAGCCTGGCCGGTCGAGGAGGCCGTTCGGGTGGCGGCCGGAATACCCGCCGCACAGGTCGCCGGATTCCGCGGCGGACATCGCGAGGCCATCGCCGCCCGGCAGGTCGCCGAACGCGCCCGGCCCGCTCTGGGCGCCGTCGTGCACTATCGCGATGTCGAGGTGGCCTATCTGGCCGGAGCCGACGAGACCGCCATGCGGGCGCTCATCGACCGGGAATTGGGCGCGCTCGCCGCACCCGATGCGCAATCCGCGCGTCTGCGGGAAACCCTGCACGCCTACCTGCGCGCCAACCGCAGTCCGGACGCGGCGGCGAAAACCCTTGGCGTGCACAAGAACACCGTGCGATACCGTATTCAGCGCATAGCGGAACTACTCGGGCACTCCATCGACCAGCGCGCCCCGCGCCTGGAAATAGCGCTGGACTGCGTGGCGGTATACGGCGTGCGCGCCTAGCTGGCGTCTTCGTCCCGAGCCGCGGCCTCACGGGCGGCGATGCGCCGCAACGGCGGTTCACTCTGCGGCGGCACCCGGCGATCCGGCAGCTCCGCGAGCAACTGAGTGGTGGCGGCCGCGATGGCCTCCACCGCCTTGTCCACGGCCGGTTTCGTGGCCGTGGTCAAACCCGAGACGCCGCTGACCTTGCGGACGAATTGCTGCGCTGCCGCGTAGATTTCCTGGTCCGTCGCGGCCGGCTCCAGCCCGCGCAGGATGGTGATATTTCTACACATGCCCGAGAGAGTAGTGCCGGAATTACTCCCGTGACAGGTCGAGAACAATACAGACCGAAACGAAGGCGATTATCAATCCTCATCCCGCTCCCACCCGCCCGCCCCGACGCCAATCCCCATCACAAGTCCCGCCCCAAGGTTCGCGGCCGTCCCGGTTCTGGACTGAGTGGAGCGGGGGAGCGCAGCGGAGGAGCGGAGGGAGGGAAGAACCGGGACTTCAGGGCCGCGAACCCGCCCGCAGCGAAGCGGAGGGCAGAAAACACAGTCGCGAACCCGCCCGCAGCGAAGCGAAGGGCAGAAGACACAGAGCGAAGCGGGAGCAAATAAAACTGCGATGAGACAGAATCGAGGTATGCCAGCCCGCGACGTGCCCACGCTGACGACCTTCCCCTACCCGGAGCTCGACCAGCGCGAGGACGACCACTGGTCCGGCGCGCAGGTCACCGACGACGAACTCCGCGCCCTGTCGCTGGGGGGTTTCTACTCCGCCCGATGGGATGCCTTCCACGATGCCCTGCTGCTCGGACCCGAGCGCGAGCATCCACTCGGCGACCGCCGCGAACTCGCCATCGACACCTTGACCGGAGCCTGGGGAATCACCGACGGCACCGAGGCCATGGCATCCATGGAGCAACTGCTCGAGGGGATGCACTCACCGCTCTACGCGCTCGTACATCCACTTGTCATGGCGGGTATCAACTCGCCCGAACGCGACCGCTTCGGCGAACGCGCCGATCGGCACCGCGCCTTCCTGCGTCAGGTCGGCTCGTTCCGCGGTATGGAGAATCCCGAAGCCCTCGTTCGCGATTACGACATCTGGTCCCAGGCGATCAAACTCGGCCTCACCGAACACCTGGTGCGCCCATTGCCCACCGATATCCAGGCGTGGGATCTGGCGCGCGTGGTCGCGGTCAGCCGGATGGCCTATACCGCCGGATATCTGGAGGCCGAGGTCGCATGGGACTACCTCATGCGCGCCCTGCCGCTGGCGCAGCGCAAATACCGCAATTGGCGGCAATTCGGTGATGCTTACCTGGCGGGCTGGACCTACTGGCAGGCGTGTGAGGACCTCGCCGAACTCAAGTCCGGCGGTGTGGACCGGCGCATGGAGCTGCTGCGCCTCTGGATGCGCCCGACCAGCCCCTGGCGGCGCATCGAACTCCAGCCGGAAGAACAGCCCGAACCGCCGGAGGAGTAGAAAACGACTCTGACCCGCCACGCGGCGGGTCAGAACCCCTGCCCCACTGGGGTTTCGGGGCCTCGATCAATCGGGCAGTGAGCGCAGAATGCCGCGGCCGTAGCGTTGGAATTGGGCGTCGTCCACCATTGCGAGGGAATGCCGTTCCACCAGCAATTCCCACTCCGAGTAGAGCTTGTGCACGCCCGGATCGGCGGGACCGGCTGCCCCGTCGGCGGATTCGCGTTGAATCGCGAAATTCAATGCGCCGGTGACCCTTTCGGTATCGGCGCGATCGGTCCCGGTGAAATGCCAGGACAGATTCCCGTCGTTCACCTCGACCCCGTATTCGCCCGGTGCGCTCCCGGAGTCCGAGGAGTCGTCGGTGGTGCGCGCCCACAACAGCGCGGCGATGGGTAGCTCATGCGCGAAACGCTTACTCGTGCCGAGTGAGACGAAGATCAGCCGTTTGGTGCTGATCGCGAGCAGTCCGGCCCCTTTCGCGGCGGGCGGCTGCGCGTTGACGAGCGCGGATTCGAGCACGTACTCGTCGGCGGTGACGTAGCGGTGCAGCGCCGAGATGGCCGGTTTGGCATCACGTTTGGGGACCATACGGCGCACCGCGCGATCCACATCGGCGCGCGTCGGCCCGGATCGACCCCAGGACGGGGTGGGCGGGGTCAGGTCGGGCGCGGCCACATCCAGGCGCTGGGTGCCCAGGATCTGATTGTTGATCCGCTCGACGATGACGGTCGCGGCCGGCACATCGTGTTCGGCGATGAGCACCGGCAGGGGGGTGCGGTCGGCGGGTACGCCGGTGAGCACGGGGGTGGGATAGCGCAGGTAGATCTCGATCACAACGGCGTCATCCGCGCGCCGGTTCAGCCGCACCTTGAGCAGTTCGGCAACCGGTACGTCGAGCACGCGCTCGCCGTCCGTTCCCGGCCGCAGCACCGTCAGTCGCCCGTTGCCGTGCCGCACAATCGCTGTGGGTGTCCGTAGCTCGACTATGTCCATACCCCCTGCGCTCTGTTGTGTCGTCGCTCAGGACGGGACGACCATGCCATCATTGTGACCACTCGGTCCGACACCAACGGGTAGATCGTCCCGACGTGTTGCCGCAGATGATCGGGGAACCACCCGCGTTCTTCAGTCGTTCAGCTGTAGAACCGCATTAGCTGCCGAACTGCGCGATGTAACGACTCGACCCTACGGGGTAACGTGGCATGTCCGCATCCGTTCGCCGGAACGGGCGCGCCACAAAGCATCGCAGGCAAACCGGATACACCCCCCGGAAAGGACTGGCCGCCGGCCGACGCTCTATGAACCGCAAGACTGTGTTCCGCAACCTGGCCATAGTCGCGGGCTTTCTGCTCGTGATCTATCTGGTCAGCATCTTCAGTGATGACACGCGCGGCTGGCAGAAGGTCGACACGTCGGTGGCGCTCTCCCAGCTGCAAAACAAAGACAATGTCGACAACGTTCAGATCGACGACAAAGAACAGCAGCTGCGCATCACGCTGAAGAACGGCAATGATGCGACCGACGGCTCGAAGAAGATCATCGCCAAATATCCCGGTGGCGGTGAGATCTCCCAGCAGGTGTTCCAGGCCGCGCAGAATTCCGGCGCGAAGGTCAACACCTCGGTGAAACAGGATTCCTGGCTGAGTCAGATCCTGCTCTTCATGCTGCCCATGGTGATTCTGCTGGGCCTGTTCATCTTCGTGATGTCACGCATGCAGGGCGGCGGCCGCGGCGGCATGATGGGCTTCGGCAAGTCCAAGGCCAAACAGCTGTCGAAGGATATGCCCAAGACCACCTTCGCCGATGTGGCGGGCGCGGACGAGGCCGTCGAAGAGCTATACGAGATCAAGGACTTCCTGCAGAACCCGGCCCGCTATCAGGCCCTGGGCGCGAAGATCCCCAAGGGCGTACTGCTGTACGGCCCGCCCGGTACCGGTAAGACGCTGCTGGCCCGCGCGGTCGCGGGTGAGGCGGGCGTCCCGTTCTTCACCATCTCGGGTTCGGACTTCGTCGAGATGTTCGTCGGTGTCGGCGCCTCGCGCGTGCGTGACCTGTTCGATCAGGCCAAGCAGAACAGCCCCTGCATCATCTTCGTCGACGAGATCGACGCGGTCGGCCGCCAGCGCGGCGCCGGCCTCGGCGGTGGCCACGACGAGCGTGAGCAGACGCTGAACCAGTTGCTGGTGGAGATGGACGGCTTCGGTGAGCGCACCGGCGTCATCATCATCGCGGCCACCAACCGCCCCGACATCCTGGATCCGGCGCTGCTGCGCCCGGGCCGTTTCGACCGGCAGATCCCGGTGAGCAATCCGGACCTGGCGGGTCGCCGCGAGATCCTGCGCGTGCATTCGCAGGGCAAGCCGATCGCCACCGATGCCGACCTCGAGGGACTGGCCAAGCGCACCGTCGGCATGTCCGGCGCGGACCTGGCCAATGTGATCAACGAGGCCGCCCTGCTCACCGCGCGTGAACACGGCAATGTGATCACCGGTGCGTCCCTGGAGGAGTCGGTCGATCGCGTGATCGGCGGCCCGCGCCGCAAATCCCGCATCATCAGCGAGCACGAGAAGAAGATCACCGCCTACCACGAGGCCGGGCACACCCTGGCCGCGTGGGCGATGCCCGATATCGAGCCCGTCTACAAGGTCACCATCCTGGCCCGCGGCCGCACCGGCGGTCACGCCATGACGGTGCCCGAGGACGACAAGGGTCTGATGACCCGCTCGGAGATGATCGCCCGCCTGGTGATGGCCATGGGTGGTCGCGCGGCCGAGGAGCTGGTCTTCCACGAGCCGACCACCGGCGCCTCCTCCGATATCGACCAGGCCACCAAGATCGCCCGCGCCATGGTCACCGAATACGGCATGAGCGCTCGCC
This sequence comes from Nocardia sp. NBC_01503, assembly GCF_036327755.1. NCBI lineage: Bacteria > Bacillati > Actinomycetota > Actinomycetes > Mycobacteriales > Nocardiaceae > Nocardia > Nocardia sp. NBC_01503. The sequence goes on along the minus strand of NZ_CP109596.1, from coordinate 2,069,469 downwards.
TGGGCGCGGTCCGCTACGGCCAGGAGCAGGGCGACCCGTTCCTGGGCCGCTCGATGGGCACCGCCTCGGATTATTCGCACGAGGTCGCCCGCGAGATCGACGAGGAGGTGCGCAATCTCATCGAGGCCGCGCACACCGAGGCGTGGGCCGTGCTCAACGATTACCGCGATGAGCTGGACGCCCTGGCGACAGCGCTGCTCGAGCGCGAGACCCTGCATCGCAAGGATCTCGAGGTCGTGCTCGCCACCATCGAAAAGCGGCCGCGCATTACGGCTTTCAATGATTTCGGTGGTCGCACCCCGTCCGATCGCCCGCCGGTGAAGACCCCGCGCGAGCTGGCCACCGAGCGTGGCGAGCCGTGGCCGGAGGAGCCGGTGCGCCCGATCGTTCCGGTCGGCCAGCCCGCCAATGGCGGTGGCTATCCGGCGGATCCGGCCTACCCGGGTGGGCAGCCGCAGTACGGCGGTTATCCGGCCGCGCCCGCACCGGCCGGTTATCCGCTGCCGAATACCGGTAGCTACCCCCGGCACGGCGGTACGCACGGTTCGCGTCCGGATTACGGCGCTCCGGCGGGTTGGTCCGCGCCGGGCTGGCCGCCGCAGGAGGACGAGCAGCAGCCGCCGCAGCAGCAGCGACAGGCTTACGGGGGCTGGGCGCCCGCGGGTGGCCAGCGCTACCAGCCGGGTCAGAGCCAGCCGGGATATCCGCAGCCGGATTATCAGGCTCCGCAGTCCCCGGGCAACCAGCCCGCCGGGAATGAGGACGATGACAACAATGGTTGGGACGGACCGAACGGTCGTCGCTGACCGGGACCCGGATACGCTCATGAGGTTCGTGGTCCAGCTCCGGCGGGGCCGCGAACGAGCGCCGTTGTAGACGGCGCGCCAGCACACAGTTCGCGACTCCACTCGGGTCGGTCTCGACCCGAGGGCGGGGACGGGCCGGTCCAGCCGGCGGCCGCGGACCTGCCGTCCCTCGCGGGTGCGGCATATCAACACAGGAGGTGTCGATTGTCGGCCAACAACCGTGTCGTCTCCGGCCCGATCGCGCTCGGCACCGGACGGCCGTTCGATCAGGAGCGGGCCGAGGCCGCCGTTCGCGAATTGCTGCTCGCGGTCGGTGAGGATCCGGATCGTCCCGGTCTCGCCGATACCCCGGCGCGGGTCGCCAGGGCCTACCGGGAAATGTTCGCCGGGTTGTACAGCGAGCCGGAGCAGGTGCTCAACACCACCTTCGACGAGGGGCATCAGGAGCTGGTGCTGGTTCGCGACATTCCCATGTACTCCACCTGTGAGCATCATCTGGTGGCATTCCACGGTGTCGCGCATGTCGGCTACATTCCGGGTCCGCACGGCCGGGTGACCGGCCTGTCGAAGCTGGCCCGCCTGGTGGATCTGTACGCCAAGCGCCCGCAGGTGCAGGAGCGCCTCACCAGTCAGATCGCCGACGCGCTCATGCGCAAGTTGGATCCGCGTGGCGCGATCGTGGTGGTGGAGGCCGAGCACCTGTGCATGGCGATGCGCGGTATTCGCAAGCCCGGCGCCAGCACCACCACCTCGGCGGTGCGCGGGCTACTGCAGACCAACGCGGCCTCGCGCTCCGAGGCCCTGGACCTCATCCTCCGGAAGTGAGCTGTGCTTAATTTGCCCTCCGCTTCGCTGCGGGCGAGTTCGCGGGCAGGCGCGGGGAGGCGGATGCCGTGGGAGTCTCGGTTCTTCCCTCCCTCCGCTCCTCCGCTGCGCTCCTCCGCTCCACTCAGTCCAGAACCGAGACGGGCCGCGAACTTGCTGCGCGGGAGTCGGGAGTCGTTGTGACAACACGCCTTTTGATGCCGCGTGGGGGGCGCTCCTGCGTGGTTATGGGCGTGGTGAACGTCACCGCGGACTCCTTCTCCGATGGCGGCAGGTACCTGGATGTGGCCGCCGCCGTCGCGCACGGCTGGCATCTCTATGAGCAGGGCGCGGATATCGTCGACGTGGGCGGTGAATCCACCCGCCCCGGTGCACATCGCGTCGATGCCGAGACCGAGGCCGCACGGGTGGTTCCGGTGATTCGGGAACTGCTCGCCATGGGCGTGCCGACCAGTGTCGACACCATGCGCGCGGTGGTGGCCGAGGCCGCCATCGAGGCCGGGGTGTCGGTGGTCAATGACGTCTCCGGTGGTCGCGCCGATGCCGATATGGCGAAAGTCGTTGCCGCGGCCGGTGTTCCGTGGATTCTCATGCATTGGCGCGCCGGTGCGAACTATGCGCACACCGGTGCCGCCGATCATTATTCGGATGTGGTCGCCGAGGTGCGCTCCGAGCTGCGCGATCAGGTCGATATGGCCGTGGCCGCCGGTGTCGATCCGGGCAAACTGGTGCTCGATCCCGGGCTGGGCTTCGCCAAGAACGCCGACCACAATTGGGAATTGCTCGCCGCGCTACCGGAGTTCGTGGCGACCGGGCTGCCGATTCTGATCGGGGCCTCCCGCAAGCGTTTCCTCGGTTCGCTGCTGGCCGATGCCGATACCCCGCGCCCGCCCGCCGGTCGCGAGACCGCGACCGCCACCATCTCCGCCCTGACCGCCGAGCACGGCGGCTGGGGTGTGCGCGTACACGATGTGCGCGCATCGCTGGATGCCATCGCGGTCACCGAGGCGTGGCGCGATGCCCGGCGAGCCCACGGCGGCGGGGCCGTCGACAGATGGACTTGGACACAGGGAGAACAGCTTTGAGCACCGACCGCATCGAACTGCGCGGCCTGCGCGTCTTCGGCCATCATGGCGTCTTCGACTACGAGAAGCGGGACGGTCAGGATTTCGTGGTGGATCTGACGGTGTGGACGGACTTCTCGGCCGCCGCGAAGTCCGACGATATCGCCGACACCATCCACTACGGTGAGCTCGCCGATCTGGCGGTGCGCATCGTCTCGGGGGAATCGCGCGATCTGGTCGAGACGGTGGTGTCGGAGTTGGCCGACGCGGTGATGGCCGATACTCGAATTCGTGAGGTCGAGGTGGTGCTGCACAAGCCTTCCGCGCCGATTCCGCATACCTTCGAGGACGTCCGGGTGGTCACGTCCCGCCGACGCGAGGCACAGGAGGCGTAGCGGTGAGCCGGGTAGTGCTGTCGATCGGATCGAACCTGGGAGATCGGCTGGCGCACCTGCGCGGTGTGATCGAGGCACTGCGCCCGCGCCTGCTCGCGGTCTCCTCGGTGTACTCCACACCGCCGTGGGGTGGTGTGCCGCAACAGGATTACCTCAACGCGGTGCTGGTGGCGCAGGATCCGGAGCTGGAGCCGTCGGATTGGCTGCGGTTGGGTCAGGAGCTGGAGCAAGCCGCCGATCGGGTGCGTGCGGTGCGCTGGGGCGCACGGACTCTCGATGTGGATATCGTCTGGGCCGGACAGCGTCGCCGCGACGGTGAGGTGCCGTGCCGCAGCGCCGATCCGGTGCTGACGCTGCCGCATCCGCAGGCGCACAACCGGGCCTTCGTACTGGTGCCGTGGCTGGAGGTGGAGCCCGAGGCCGTGCTGGAGGTGACCGCCGGTGCGCCGCGATCACTCCGGGAGTTGCTGGCGGCATTGGACGCCACCGAGATCGAGGGCGTGCGCCGCACCGATTTCGCGCTGGGATGGCCGGTGTGAAGCCGACTCGCATTCTCGATCTCTGCGCGAATGTGGCCCTGGCGGCCCTGGTCGCCTGGCTCGCCACCAATGTCGCCTATTCGAGCTTTCCGCCCATCACCGTCTTCTCCGGGGCCTCGCTGCTGCCGGTGGCGGTGCTGGAGGTGGTGCTGGCGTTCGTGATTCGGGCGCGGGTGGAGGACCGGGGGATCGGGGACGGTCCGCGGCAGTTGCATCCGATCACGGCCGCGCGGGCGGTGGCGCTGGCCAAGGCGTCGGCGCAGGTGGGCTCGCTGGTGGGGGGTATCTGGCTGGGCTTCCTGATCTGGCTGCTGCCGCAGCGCGGGGATATGCGGGCGGCGGCCTCGGATACGCCGGGTGCGGTGGTCGGGTTGGTGGCCGGGCTGCTGCTGGTGGCCGCGGCGCTGTGGCTGGAATTTTGCTGTCGGGCGCCGATCGATCCGCCCGATGAAGCGGCTACCTCTTAGCAAATATAAAGTCGATCGGCATTGGCGAGGTTGAAGCCGGAGTGTCCGGTTCAAGCTATGTTGGTGGCTATGGTTTCACCCTCCCGGAGCAGTGCTTCCCGTCGACGACGAGAAGACGCGGGAAAATTCTTCACCGGTCTGCTGCTTCTCCTCGGCCTGGTTGCCAGTGTTTTCCTGGTCTTCAGCGATAACGTCCACATGATTCGGGTGGGCCTGGTCGCGGCCCTCTGGGCGGCCGCCATCGGCGCCCTGGCCGCGACGCGTTATCGCAGGGAGTCGGCCACGGACAAGGCGAAAGTGGGTGACCTGCAAAAGGTCTACCAACTGCAGCTCGAGCGTGAGGTTGCTGCCCGCCGCGAATATGAGCTCGGCGTCGAGACGCGAGTGCGTAAAGAGGTCGGCGCGGACGCCGAGGAAATGGCCGCATTGCGTGCCGAACTCACGGTGCTGCGGGAGAGCCTGCAGCGCCTCTTCGACGGCGATCTGCCCGGTGAGCGGCCCGCACTGCGCGCCGATGCGGTCCGAGTGCAGGAATTGCCGGCCAGCAACGGCAATTCCGCGAATGGGTCGGCGAACGGTAACTGGGAGGACACCGACTCCTGGGATCCGTGGTCCACGCCCGTCGAACCGATCGAGCAGGATCTCGGCAGTCGCATCACGCCGGTCTTCGATGCCGACCATCCCGAGCCCCCGGCCTTCGCCAGTCCCTTCGATGATCCGGTGACCGCGGAGACCTCCATCGTCACCGAGAGCATCGACCGGTTGCGGGTACCGCATCATCCGGCCGATCGTTCGCGCGAGTACGAACCGCCGCACGATTTCGAGCACCTGCGCCCGTTCGAGGCCGACTTCGCGACCGAAAACGGTGCACCGCAGGATGATTCCCGCGACGATGTGGATGCCGCGCGGGCCGCCGCCGATGCCCTGCGTTCCGGTTCGGGCACCGCGGCGCAGCCGATACCGCGCCTGGGTGATGCGGCGCGGACCAAGCGCACCGAACCGCTCACCGGTCTGGAGCGCGAAGAGCTGCAGCAGGTTCCGTGGTTCGAGACCGATCTGCGCCCGGCGGGCAATGCGCCCAAGGCCGCGACGGCCGAGGACGCCGCCTCGGGTGAGGCGGCCGCGAATCCGCGGCTCGCTCCGCCGATCGCGCCCGCCCAGCCCATGGGTACGGCCAGCTCACGGCGTCGCCGCCGCTCCGACGAGGATGCCGGTGACGACTCCACTCGTCGCCTGTCGGTCGCGGAGATCATGGCGAATCTGCGTTCCGAGGGTGGGCGGTAGGACCCTGTAAGACTTCCCACACTCGGTGGCCCCGGCGTATCGGGGCCGATATTCTCGGGCCGTAACGTCCGGTACCCGCAGCGCGGGACTGGAACGAACTTCGAGAGGACAAGGGTGACCTCGGACAAGGATGTCTGCGGAACCGATCTTGCGCCTGCACGACTGACGGTGGGAATCGTCTCGGCGGGACGCGTCGGCTCCGCCCTGGGTGCGGCACTCGAGCGTGCCGGACATGTGGTCTTCGGTGTCTCCGCCATCTCGGACGCCTCCATTCGGCGTGCCGAGACCCGGCTGCCGGATACCCGGATTCTGCCCGCCGAAGAGGTGGCGAGCCGCAGTGAACTGCTGGTGCTGGCGGTGCCGGACAGTGAATTGTCCGGTCTGGTGGCGGGTTTGGCGGCGGCGAACGCGGTCCGCCCCGGCACCATCGTGGCGCACACCTCCGGTGCGAACGGGATCGCGATCCTGGCCCCGCTGACCGCGCTCGGCGCACTGCCACTGGCCATCCATCCGGCCATGACCTTCACCGGTCATGACGAGGACATCGCCCGGCTGGCCAACGCCTGCTTCGGGGTGACCGCCGCGGACGATATCGGGTACGCCATCGCGCAGTCGCTCGTCATCGAAATGGGTGGTGAGCCGGTGCGGGTCTCGGAGGAGAACCGCACGCTCTATCACGCGGCGCTCGCACACGGCAGCAACCATCTGGTGACCCTGATTGTCGATGCCGTGCAGGCGCTGCGCGCGGCGCTCGCGGGCCCGGGCCTGCTCGGTCAGCAGATGGTCGACGAGCAGCCCAACGGGCTTGCCGAGCGCATGCTGGCGCCCCTGGCCTCGGCCGCCCTGGACAATGCGCTGCGCCGCGGCCCGGCCGCCCTCACCGGTCCGGTGGCGCGCGGTGACGTGCCCGCGGTGGCCGCGCATCTGGCCGCGCTGGAAGCGCTCGATCCGCGCCTGGAGGCCGGATACCGCGCGCTCTCACTGCGTTCGGCCGAGCGGGCGCAGAGCAATCCGGATTTGATCGATCTGTTGGAGGGACCTCGCCTCGACGGTCAGGCCCGGCGGCGGCAGCGGAGTGTAACCACAGAGGGCCCCGACGAGGCGAAAGAAGGTTACTGATGGACCCGAAACTGCGTGGGACGTACAAGCGCGGGGAGCTGACCGTGCTGCACGATCCGGCGGTGGTCACCTCGGTTGCCAAGGCATTGCGGTCGGTGGGCCGCACGGTCGCGCTGGTCCCCACCATGGGTGCACTGCACGAGGGGCATCTGGAGTTGGTGCGGCGGGCCAAGCGCACCAATCAGGTCGTCATCGTCTCCATCTTCGTGAATCCCCTGCAATTCGGTGCGGGCGAGGATCTGGACAAGTACCCGCGGACCCTGGACGCGGATGTGGCGCTGCTGCGCGCCGAGGGTGTGGAGTTGGTCTTCGCGCCCAGTGCCGCCGAGATGTACCCGGACGGCCCGCGCACCACCGTGCAGCCCGGTCCGATCGGTGACGAGCTCGAGGGTGCGGTCCGCCCCGGACATTTCGCGGGCATGCTGACCGTGGTGGCCAAGCTGTTCCAGATCTGCCGGCCCACCGAGGCGTTCTTCGGTGAGAAGGATTATCAGCAGTTGGCGTTGATCCGGCAGATGGTGCGGGATCTGAATTTCGACCTGAAGATCGTCGCCATTCCGACCGTGCGTGAGCCGGACGGTCTGGCGCTGTCCTCGCGCAATCGCTTCCTGGATCCGGCGGCCCGCGAACTCGCCACCACCCTCTCGGCCGCTCTGGCGGCCGGTCGTCATGCCGCCGGGCTCGGCCCGGAAGCCGTTCTGACAGCGGCGAATTCGGTGCTGGCCAGTGCGCCGGATATCGAACTCCAGTATCTGGAGCTGCGTGGCTCCGATCTCGGCGCGGTACAGCCCAGCGGTAATGCCCGCCTGCTGATCGCGGCCAAGGTCGGCGGCACCCGGCTCATCGACAATCTGCCCGTCACCCTCGGTACCCCGATCGACGGTAATCCGACCACCCCCGACCGGCCCGCCCAGGCCATCCGTTAGGAGGCAACGCCGATGTTGCGCACCATGATGAAGTCCAAGATCCACCGCGCCACGGTGACCCATGCCGACCTGCACTATGTCGGTTCGGTGACCGTCGACCAGGATCTGCTGGACGCCGCCGATCTGCTCGAGGGTGAGCAGGTCTGCATTGTCGACATCACCAATGGCGCTCGCCTGGAGACCTACATCATCGCGGGTGAACGCGGCTCCGGTGTGATCGGAATCAACGGCGCCGCAGCGCATTTGGTGAATCCGGGCGATCTGGTCATCCTCATCGCCTACGCCATGATGGATGGGGCGGAGTTGAAGGAGTACGCGCCGCGCGTGGTCTTCGTGGACGAGCGCAATCGGCAGGTGGAGCTGGGTTCGGATCCGGCGCACGCGCCGGAGGGTTCGGATCTCGTCTCGCCGCGCTCGCTGACCTTCGCCAACTGAGAACGACAGGGGCGGGCACAGCCATGCTGCTGACCATCGACGTCCGCAATACCAGCATCGAACTGGGTCTGTTCTCCGGCAGCGGAGATCACGCGAAGCTGGTGCGGCAGTGGCGAACTCATACCAATCCGCTGATCACCGCGGATGAATTCGCGCTGCAGGTGCGGGGTTTGATCGGTGCGGACGCCGAACAGGTGATCGGGGTCTCCGCACTGTCGACGGTGCCGCCGGTGCTGCGCGAACTCCGGGAAATGCTCGGCCGCTACTGGGGTCATGTTCCGAATGTTTTGGTGGAACCCGGTGTGCGAACCGGTATTCCGCTACTGGTGGACAATCCCAAGGAGGTGGGCGCGGACCGAATTGTGAACTGCCTGGCCGCTTTTCACCGCTATCAATCTCCAGCGATCGTGGTCGATTTCGGTACCGCGATCTGTGTGGATCTGGTCTCGGCCAAGGGGGAATTCCTCGGCGGCATCATCGCGCCCGGTGTGGAGATTTCCACCGAGGCGCTGGTGGAGCGCAGTGCGCTGCGCCGGGCCGAGTTGACTCGCCCGCGTTCGGTGGTCGGTAAGAACAGTATGGAATGTATGCAGTCCGGTGCGGTCTTCGGTTTCGCCGGCCTGGTGGATGGCCTGATCGATCGAATTCGAGATGAATTCGACGCCTTCTCCGGCGACGATGTGGCGATCGTGGCGACGGGTGCGACCGCGCCGCTGATCGTGCCCGAATCGGAGACCATCGAGCATCACGAACCACATCTGACCCTGGATGGTCTGCGCCTGGTCTACGAGCGCAATCAGCAGCAGCGCCGGGCCCGCCAGTAATGCGTACCTGTCGGTTTGTGACGCAGTCGTTCTTCGCCGCCTCTGTTGCATCGCGGGGAACGACTGCTAAGCTCGCCGACGTGTATTCCCGTGTGAGCACCCAGGAGTGTTGTCGAGGCTGATCAGCCTCGGCGTCGTCGAGGCATCGTTTTTAGCCCTCGACCGTTTAACACACCTTGGAGTTTCGCCTCATGCGATCTTCTGTTCTTTCCGCTTCCCCCACTCGGCTGCGTCCCGCCGATCTACTGCGTCTGACCGACGAGGGCGCCGAGGATGTGCTGGCGGGCACCTACGATCACCTGCTCCCGGCCGACGGTCTGTGGCCCGCCGAAAGGCGCTGGGCGGTAAGACTTCTCGCCGACGACGAGGTGGAGCTGTGGCTGATCTCCTGGGTCGCCGATATCGCCACCGAATTGCATGATCACGCCGGTTCGCTCGGCGCGCTGACCGTGCTCTCCGGTGCGCTCTCCGAATTCCGCTGGACCGGAACCGAACTGCGCCGCCGTACGCTCGCGGCCGGTGATCAGGCTTCGTTTCCGCTGGGCTGGGTGCATGACGTGGTGCGTGCCCCGGCCGCCGAGGCCGATACTTCCGGCCCGCTCGATCCGACTTTGAGTGTGCACGCCTACTCCCCGCCGCTGACCGCCATGTCCTATTACGAGGTCACCGATCACGGCAGGCTCCGGCGCACTCGTTCCGTCCTCACCGACCAGCCCGAAGGCGAACTCGAATGACCCACTTGACGATCGACGGCATGCTCGCCCAGGCGCGTGAGCGGCTGCGACGGCTGTACCCGGTGGAAATTCCGCAGGCCATTGCCCGCGGCGCACTACTGGTGGATATTCGCCCGCAGGCGCAGCGCCTGCGCGAGGGCACCCTACCGGGCGCACTGGTGATCGAGCGCAATGTGCTCGAATGGCGTTTGGACCCCACCAGCAGTGCCCGGCTGGCCCTCGCCGACGACCACGACCGCGAATGGATCATCGTCTGCTCGGAGGGTTACACCTCCTCTTTGGCGGCCTCTTCGCTACAGCAGCTGGGACTGCGCCGGGCGACCGATCTGGTCGGCGGATATCAGGCCCTGAAAGCGGCCGGACTGCTCAATGTGGCGGCCAGCGCTCCGCACTTCGAGCGCGAGGTGGCGACACTCGCCTGGCTCTGAAACGATCCTTCCGGATCCCGAGGTGACAACTGATTTCGTCAGGTCGGGGTAACTCGTCGGGTACGGGGGAATAGGTGGAGTTCGTAACCGCCGGCACGCGTTGCCAACGGGTTACGGCTCTTGGCTGGGCGCTGAATATTCGGGGAGACGGGGGAGATAGGCTAGAGCCCCGTGAGCACCCCCACCCCCTCTTCTTCCGCTGGCACCACGTCATCCGCAGGTCAAAAGCGCACTGCGGCACCGGCCGTGGAACTCGATGTCCCGGAGCAGATGCGGATTCGCCGCGAGAAGCGGGAGCGGTTGCTGGCGGAGGGTCGTGAGGCTTATCCGGTGGTTGTCGGCCGCACGCACAGCCTCGCCGAAATTCGCGCCGCGTATCCGGAACTGGAGTCCGATACCCAGACCGGTCTGATCGCCGGTGTCGCCGGTCGCGTCATTTTCATGCGTAATACCGGCAAACTGTGTTTCGCCACCCTGCAAGAGGGTGACGGCACCAAGTTGCAGGCGATGATCAGCCTCAATGGTGTCGGCGCGGAGTCCCTCGCGGCCTGGAAGTCCGATGTGGACCTCGGTGATTTCGTCTTCGTGCACGGTGAGGTGATCTCCTCGCGCACGGGCGAATTGAGTGTGATGGCCGATGCGTGGGAGATGGCGGCCAAGTCGCTGCGCCCGCTGCCGGTGGCGCACAAGGAGATGAACGAGGAGTCCCGCGTCCGGCAGCGGTACGTGGACCTGATCATTCGCCCGGAGGCCCGGGAGATGGCCCGCACCCGTATCGCCGCGGTGCGCGCGCTGCGAGATGCGTTGGAGCGCAGGGGTTTCCTGGAGGTGGAGACTCCGATGCTGCAGACGATCCACGGTGGTGCGGCGGCCCGCCCGTTCGAGACGCACTCCAATGCCTTGGATATGGAGTTGTTCCTGCGTATCGCTCCGGAGTTGTTCCTGAAGCGGTGTGTGGTCGGTGGTATCGAGAAGGTTTTCGAGATCAACCGGAACTTCCGAAACGAGGGTGCGGACTCCACGCATTCGCCGGAGTTCGCAATGCTGGAAACCTACGAGGCGTACGGAACGTACGATGATTCCGCGAAGATGATGCGCGAATTGATCCAGGAAGTGGCGCAGTCCGTCTACGGCACGCAGGTGGTCACTCTCGCTGATGGAACTGAATACGATCTGTCGGGTGAGTGGACGACGGTCGAGATGTACCCGTCGCTGTCGGAGTCGATCGGTGTGGAGGTCACGCCGGAAACGTCTGTTCCGGAATTGCTGGCACTCGCTGATCGAGTAGGTCTGGAAATTCCGCAGGACAAGGGCTACGGTCACGGCAAACTGGTCGAGGAACTGTGGGAGCACGTGTACGGCGACAAGCTGTACGCGCCGACTTTCGTTCGCGACTTCCCGGTGGAGACCTCGCCGCTGACCCGTCAGCATCGGAGCAAGCCCGGGGTTACCGAGAAGTGGGACCTGTACGTGCGCGGCTTCGAACTCGCCACCGGATATTCCGAACTCGTTGATCCGGTCATCCAGCGTGAACGATTCGAGGATCAGGCGCGTTTGGCCGCCGCGGGCGACGATGAGGCCATGCGGCTGGACGAGGACTTCCTTGCCGCGATGGAGCACGGTATGCCTCCGACGACCGGAACGGGTATGGGAATCGATCGGTTGCTGATGGCCCTGACTGGCTTGGGAATCCGAGAAACGATACTCTTTCCAATTGTGCGTCCAGCATCTCGTTGAGTTCGCTGGATTGCATTGTCGGTGCCCGTTCTGGGACTATCGAATTCAGCGGTATTCTAGTTTTGGGTAATCGGCCTAACTATGCGGGTCGCACGATTTCGAGAGGACGTTCATCTCATGGCAAAGAAGGTCACCGTTAGCCTGATCGACGATGTCGACGGTGAGTCCATCGCGGACGAGACCATCGAGTTCGCAATCGATGGCGTCTCGTACGAGATCGACTTGTCGACGGCTAATGCGTCCAAGCTGCGGGACGGTCTGGAGGTTTGGGTTGCCAACGCGCGTCGCGTGAGCGGCCGTCGCCGGACGAAGGCCGCGGCCACCGCGACCGCCGGTCCGAAGAGCCGGGTTTCGATCGATCGCGAACAAAGCGCGGCGATTCGTGAATGGGCGCGTCGTAATGGACACAAGGTTTCTGCTCGTGGTCGTATCTCCGCGGACATCACGGAGGCCTACAACAAGGCCGCTGCGAAGAACTAGTCGTCTTTGCGACTGCCGTCCGGGTGTTTCGTGCGAGCCCGGGCGGCAGTGGTTTATTCATGCGCTTTGCGTATAACTCTTATGGGTGCGCACTGCCCATATCCATGGCACGATCTTGCTCGTGCCGAGGCGGCACGGCACCATTGAACTGTGCGAACGATGTCACTGGCTGGGTGTAGAGACGAGGTATCGGCGCAGTGACCGCATTCCACGGTTCATTCCTGCGGGTCAAGGATCAAGAGGGCCGTCAGCACGAGCTGATGCTGACCCCGGATCAGCCACGCATCACCATCGGCCGCTCACCCCAGGCCGACCTCTCGCTCTTCTGGGACGTCGAGGTGTCCCGCCTGCACGCGACCGCCGAATATCTGGGCGCGCACTGGACCATCGTGGATGACGGGCTCTCCCGCAATGGCACCTTCATCAACGGGGATCGCCTGGTGGGGCGGCATCGGCTGCAGCCCGGCGATGTTATTCGGATGGGTACCTCGCGGGTCACCTTCCATGATTTCTCCGGTGCCGCAGGCGATGTCACGCAGACCTCCACCGGTGGGCTGCCCACGCTGCGCTCGCTCACCGAAACCCAGCGGGCCGTGCTCATCGCGCTGTGCCGACCGCTGCGCGGCAATGACGGTTTCGCCTCGCCGTCGTCGAATCAGCAGATCGCGGCGGAGCTGTTCCTGAGCGTGGATGCCATCAAGACGCATCTGCGGGCGCTGTTCGCCAAGTTCGGCGTGGAGGATCTGCCGCAGAATCAGAAGCGGGTCAAGCTGGCGAATCTGGCCATGCAGAGCGGTGTGGTGTCCGAGCGGGATCTCTGAGCGTCTCGAGACGGTCGCGGATGTCCGGGAGCTTCTCGACGATGTCGCGGCGAGTCTTCAGCCGGTTGACTGGAAGTCGTTGGAAAGCCCGGGAATTCCGGGAAATGACCCAGTCAGGAGACTCCGATGTTCGCTCTTCGTATTGCCGCGCTGGCGGCGGCGACCCTCTCGACCGGCCTGATCGCCGGTCTCTTCTACGGCTACGTGAACTCGGTGATGCCCGCCCTGGGGCAGACCGATGATCGCACCCTGATCGACGTCATGCAGCGCATCAACGTCATCATCGTCAACCCCCTGTTCATGCTGCTGTTCATGGGCACCGTCGGTTTCACGGTGCTGGCGGCGGCGCTGCACCTGGGCAAGGATGCCCGCACCACGCTGCTGTGGATCGGAATCGCCGTGGTGCTCAATGTGATTGCCTTCGCGGTGACCTCGGGGCTGAATGTGCCGCTGAACAACCAGTTGGCCGCGGCGGGTGATCCGTCCCAGATCGGTGATCTGGCGGCGGTGCGGGCACAGTTCGAAACCTCCTGGGTGCGTTGGAATATCGTGCGCGCCGTGCTGCACGCGCTGGCCTTCGTGGCGCTGATCGGCGCGCTGTTCACGGCGGGTGTGCAGCACGGTAGGGCGAACGCGGTTGCGGCTCCGGCGAATCCCGCGGTGGCGACGGGCCCGGCGTACCAGCAGCCCCGGGGCGGCTTCGTTGCTCCGGTGGCGATCCAGCAGCCGCAGCGTTTCGCTCCGGCGCCGCAGCCGGGTGTCGCGCCTCGCCAGTGGTGAGCGCCGGCTGCGGAATCCGCAGGAAAACCGGGATCCGCAGGGGTCCCGGTTTTTCTGCGTGAGAGGGTGGAACAAGTTTCATAAATTACTCGCCAGTTTCCCATCTCCAGTGCTTGTTTTTCGACTACGTTGTCGAAACACGTTCTAGTTTGGGAGGGAACATGCGTGCTGCGCCGCTGCGTCGTTCGCCGGGATCTTTACTTGTCATGGCGATACTGGCCATCCTGTCCCTGGGGGTGAGCGGCACCGCCCGCGCCGACTTCCCGGTGGACTACAACTTCTTCGCGGGTATCCCGTACGAACTGACCAATCCGGGCGGTTCCCTGCCCGGGGCCAACAACTGGGCCTGCAAAGTCACTGCGGCGCATCCGGATCCGGTGGTGCTCATCCACGGCACCGCGGGCGGTGCGCAGACCAACTGGGGCGCCTACGCTCCGCTGCTGGCCAATGAGGGCTATTGCGTCTACGCGCTCACCTACGGCAGTCTCGATGTGCCGTGGCCGCTGTCGGCCATGGGCGGAATGAAGCCGATTCCCGAGAGCGCCGCCCAGCTGGGCGCGTTCGTGGACCGGGTGCTGGCCGCGACGGGCGCCGCCAAGGTCGACTTCATCGCGCATTCGCAGGGCAATACCGTCGGGAACTACTTCATCAAGCGGCTCGGGGGCTCGGGCAAGGTGGACAAGTTCGTCGCCATCGCCCCGCCCTGGCTGGGCATCTTCGGTGATCAGATGGATGTCATGCGCGCCTTCGGCAAGCAGCTCGGCGCGGATGCCAACAGTGTCGACAACATGATCAGCATGGGTGTCTGCCAGGCCTGCCCGGAGATGCTGGGCGGTTCGCAGTTCATTCGCGATCTGAACGCCGACGGGGTGTACGACCCCACCGTCACCTATACCAATCTGGCCTCGAATTTCGACGAGGGCGTCGTCCCGTCGGTCGCGCTGGTGCCCGCGCCGAACGCGATCAACATCCGCGTGCAGGACTCGTGCGCGATGGATTTCTCCGACCATATGGCCATCGCGGGCAGTCCACGCGTTGCCACCTGGGCGCTGAACGCGCTGGACCCGGCACATCCGCGCCCGGTCTCGTGCGAGTTCATCCCACCCTTCACCGGGTAAGGGCCGACCTGCGAGTTCGCGGCCCGTCCCGCTTCTGGACCGAGTGGAGCGGAGGAGCGAAGCGGGGGAGGGGAGGGAGGGAAGAAGCGGGACTCCCAGGGCCGCGAACCCGCCCGTAGCGAAGCGGAGGGCGGAAAACACAGCATCGAACCCGCCCGTAGCGAAGCGGAGGGCGGAAAACACAGCATCGAACCCGCCCGCAGCGAAGCGGAGGGCAGAAAATACAGCTGTTCGCTGTGGGCGTAGCCGGGACGGAAACGATCCCGGCTACAGCCCCGTTATGAGGGAATGAGTCGTACTGTCGCCGGTTCGCAATAGGGTGGACGGACGACGTGCGTGACCCCCGCCAACTAGAGTGGAGGCGGGGGATGCAACCCCAGGGCTTCATGGCAGGCTGGCGACCAGAAGGGCAGCACAGGGTCTGAAGCGCCGGATGCCGTAGTAAGCGGAGCAGGAAGTGAGGGAGCGATGTTCGAGAGGTTCACCGACCGCGCGCGGCGGGTCGTTGTCCTGGCCCAAGAAGAGGCCCGGATGCTCAACCACAACTACATCGGCACCGAGCACATCCTGCTGGGCCTGATCCACGAGGGTGAGGGCGTCGCAGCGAAGTCGCTGGAGTCGCTGGGCATTTCGCTGGAGGGTGTGCGGTCGCAGGTCGAGGAGATCATCGGGCAGGGCCAGCAGGCGCCGTCCGGTCACATCCCCTTCACCCCGCGTGCCAAGAAGGTTCTCGAGCTGTCACTGCGCGAGGCGCTGCAGCTCGGCCACAACTACATCGGCACCGAGCACATTCTGCTCGGCCTGATCCGCGAGGGTGAGGGCGTCGCGGCGCAGGTGCTGGTCAAGCTGGGCGCGGATCTGAATCGCGTGCGCCAGCAGGTTATTCAGCTGCTCTCGGGTTACCAGGGCAAGGAGCCGGTCGAGGGTTCGGGCACGCGTAGTGAGTCGGGCACGCCGTCCACCTCGCTGGTGCTGGACCAGTTCGGCCGCAACCTGACCCAGGCCGCGCTCGAAGGCAAGCTCGACCCGGTCATCGGCCGCTCGAAGGAGATCGAGCGCGTCATGCAGGTGCTGTCGCGCCGCACCAAGAACAACCCGGTGCTGATCGGCGAGCCCGGTGTCGGTAAGACCGCCGTGGTCGAGGGCCTGGCACAGGCCATCGTCAATGGCGAGGTGCCGGAGACGCTGAAGGATAAGCAGCTGTACACCCTCGACCTGGGTTCCCTGGTCGCGGGCAGCCGCTACCGCGGTGATTTCGAGGAGCGCCTGAAGAAGGTGCTCAAGGAGATCAACACCCGCGGCGACATCATTCTGTTCATCGACGAGCTGCACACCCTGGTGGGTGCGGGCGCGGCCGAGGGCGCCATCGACGCGGCCTCGATCCTCAAGCCCAAGCTGGCTCGCGGTGAGTTGCAGACCATCGGTGCGACCACCCTCGACGAGTACCGCAAGTACATCGAGAAGGATGCCGCGCTGGAGCGTCGTTTCCAGCCGGTGCAGGTCGGCGAGCCGACGGTCGAGCACACCATCAACATCCTCAAGGGTCTGCGCGACCGCTACGAGGCGCACCACCGGGTCTCCATCACCGATGGCGCACTGGTCGCGGCTGCCACCCTGGCGGATCGCTACATCAACGATCGGTTCCTGCCGGACAAGGCGATCGACCTCATCGACGAGGCGGGCGCGCGCATGCGCATCCGCCGGATGACCGCACCGCCGGACCTGCGCGAATTCGACGACAAGATCGCCGACGCCCGCCGCGAGAAGGAAAGCGCCATCGACGCGCAGGACTTCGAGAAGGCAGCCCGCCTGCGTGACAAGGAGAAGCAGCTCGTCGCCAAGCGGGCCGAGCGCGAAAAGCAGTGGCGCTCGGGCGATCTGGACGTCGTGGCCGAGGTCGACGATGAGCAGATCGCGGAGGTGCTGGCCAACTGGACCGGTATCCCGGTCTTCAAGCTCACCGAGGAGGAGACCACCCGTCTGCTCCGCATGGAGGATGAGCTGCACAAGCGGATCATCGGGCAAGAGGACGCCGTCCGTGCAGTGTCGAAGGCGATTCGCCGCACTCGCGCCGGTCTGAAGGACCCGAAGCGTCCGTCGGGCTCGTTCATCTTCGCCGGTCCGTCCGGTGTCGGTAAGACCGAGCTCTCCAAGGCGCTGGCGAACTTCCTGTTCGGCGATGACGACGCGCTCATCCAGATCGATATGGGCGAGTTCCACGACCGCTTCACCGCTTCGCGTCTGTTCGGTGCCCCTCCGGGCTACGTCGGCTACGAAGAGGGTGGCCAGCTGACCGAGAAGGTGCGGCGCAAGCCGTTCTCGGTGGTGCTGTTCGACGAGATCGAGAAGGCCCACCAGGAGATCTACAACACCCTGTTGCAGGTCCTCGAGGATGGTCGCCTGACCGACGGTCAGGGTCGCACGGTGGACTTCAAGAACACCGTCCTGATCTTCACCTCGAACCTCGGTACCTCCGATATCTCGAAGGCGGTCGGCCTCGGCTTCGCTCAGAGCAATGTCGAGGGCTCGAACTACGAGCGGATGAAGCTCAAGGTCAACGACGAGCTGAAGAAGCACTTCCGCCCCGAGTTCCTGAACCGCATCGACGATGTCATCGTCTTCCACCAGCTGACCCAGGATCAGATCATCCAGATGGTGGACCTGATGATCGGCCGCGTCGCCAAGCAGCTCAAGAACAAGGATATGGAGATCGAGCTGACCGAGCAGGCCAAGAGCCTGCTCGCCAAGCGCGGCTTCGATCCGGTGCTCGGTGCCCGTCCGCTGCGTCGCACCATCCAGCGTGAGATCGAGGACCAGCTGTCGGAGAAGATCCTCTTCGGCGAGCTGGGCGCCGGTCAGATCGTGTCGGTGGATGTCGAGGGTTGGGACGGCGAAGGCCAGGGCGATAAGGCGAAGTTCACCTTCACCTCGCGGGCCAAGCTCACCAAGAAGGACGCCACTCCCGAGGAGCCGGTCGTCGTGGCGGGCGAGGCTGCCGCCGTCGGCGAGTAGTTCCCGCCGGAAAATCGCTTGATCCGAAAGCCCCCTCTCACCAATGGTGGGAGGGGGCTTTCGCGTATCGAAGGGACGGCATGCTCACCGACAGTCAGGTAGACGCGTTCATCAGGGACGGATTTGTGAAGGTCGAGCAGGCCTTCCCGCGCGAAGTGGCCGATGCGGGACGCGCCTTCCTGTGGCGCGAAACCGGTTGTGATCCCGACGATCCCACCACCTGGACACAACCGGTCATCCGGCTGGTGGGGTACGGCGATGAGCCGTTCCGGCAGGCCGCCACCGCGCCCGCGTTACAAGAGGCCTGTGATCAGCTGGTCGGCAAGGGTGCCTGGGTGCCGCGAAAGGGTCTGGGTGGCTTTCCGATTCGCTTCCCCAGCGCGGAGTCACCCGGTGACGACGGCTGGCATATCGATGCCAGCTTCCCCGGCGAGGACCCCGCCGACTACGCCAAATGGCGAATCAACCTCTACTCCAAGGGCAGAGCGCTGCTGATGCTGTTCCTGTTCTCCGACGTCACGGCGGAGGATGCGCCGACCCGTATTCGGGTCGGCTCGCATCTGCGGCTGCCGAAGGTGCTGGCCCCCTACGGGGAACCCGGCGCGGCCATGTTCGATCTGTTGGATACCTACGCCGCCGCCTCCGGCCTGCCGCAGGCGCTGGCCACCGGTGGCGCGGGCGATGTCTACCTGTGCCACCCGTTCCTGGTGCACGCCGCCCAGCCGCATCACGGCCGTACTCCGCGTTTCATGGCGCAACCACCGCTGGAGCTCCGCGAACCGTGCGTCCTGGACCGCCCCGATGGCGCGTATTCGCCTGTGGAACAGGCGATCCGGCTCGGGCTCGCCTGAAATCAGCTGAGTCGGGCGAGGATCGGGGCGAAGGCCTCGGCGAGCTCGCCCGGGACGATCAGTTCGTCGATGCCGTGCTTCTCATCCAGGTGGGTGAGCGATTCGGCGGCTGCGGCCGGATCCGCGGGCAGCAGCGCGGCGGCTCCGGCGGCGCGCAGGGCGGCGGGGTCGATGCCGAGATGGGCGGCCATGTACTGCGGGATCCGATCGCCCACGCCGACCAGTTGGAGGGTGAAGGCAACGGGTCGGTCGGTGTGATCGCGGACAATGGCCACCAGTGCCGCCAGATCCGATTCGGTGGCGGCGGGGTCGACGGCCAGGTGGACCCGGTCCGCGTGGTCGGCCGCGGTCACCAGGGCTTTGGGACCGGCGGCGGCGATAATGATCGGCGGGGTGGGGCGCACCGTCGCACGTACGGTTTCGATCGTTTCGATGAGCCCGCGCCTGCGCTCGGCGGCGGAACCCCAGGCGACACCGAGCTTTTCGGCCTCTCGCGCCGCGTCGGGGCGACCGGTGCCGAGGCCGAGTTCGAAGCGTCCGTCGGAGAGCAGTTGCAGTGCGGAGGTTTCGCGTGCGATCACCGCGGGCGTCCGCAGTGGGGCCGCGATGACATTGGGGCGCAGGTGCAGCGTGGTCGTCACCGCGGCCGCCGCGGCCAGCGCCGGGAACGGGGACGGGGTGTACAGCGTGTCCGGGAGCAGCAGGGTGCCATACCCCTGTTGCTCGGCGCTCTGTGCGGTGCGCACCCATTCGGATCCGGAGCGGGGTACATGGGCGATGCCGAAGTTCATGCTCATGCACCCAGGGTGCCCTCGAATCGGCTGTCTTCGCGTCGGTTCCGAGGCGGTATCGGGCATACGTAAACAGGCGTACCGAGCCGCATCGGGCCTGGTCGAAAAGGGCGGGCGGCGCTCAGGTGGCGGGCGTACGGTGGGTGGGGTTCGCAAGAATCGACTCGGGGGAGTCATGCCATGACCAATCCTGACCTCACGCTCATAGCGGTGCTGCTGGACCGCTCGGGCTCCATGCAGTCCATCAAGTCCGATACCGAGGGCGGTTTCGACGCCTATATCGAGCAGCAGCGCCCGGTGCCCAAGCGGATCGAGGTCACCCTCGCGCAGTTCGATACCGAATACGAAGTGGTGTACGCGAATCGGCCGCTCGCGCAGGTGCCGCCGTTGCGTCTGCAGCCGCGCGGTATGACCGCCCTCTATGACGCCGTCGGCAAGCTGATCACCGATGTCGGCGCGGAGCTGGCCGCACGCGCCGAGGAGAACCGACCGGGCACGGTCATCGTGGTGGTCATGACCGACGGCCACGAGAATTCCAGCAAAGAGTGGTCGCACACCGCGGTCAAGTCGCTCATCACCCAGCAGCAGGACACCTGGAACTGGAACTTCCTGTTCCTCGGCGCGAATATGGACGCCGTCGCCATCGGCACCGATATGGGCTTCTCGCCGCGCCAATCCATTACCTATGCGGCCGCGCCGCAGGGCGTTTCGGGCGTCTTCAAGGCCGCCTCGGCCTACTCCGCCCGGTTGCAGGCGGACGACGATGCCGACATTCCCAGCTTCATGCGTCGTGGCTTCACCGACGCGGAGCGCGAGCAATCCAACCCCGGTGAGTGATTTGGTCGCCTACTGCCAGCCGGGCCGGACCATGCCCGACTCGTAGGCCATGACCACGAGTTGGGTGCGGTCACGGGCATTGAGCTTCAACAGGATTCGGCTGACATGGGTGCGGGCGGTCGCCGGACTCATGTAGAGGCGCTCGGCGATCTCGGCATTGGTGAGGCCCTCGGCGACCAGGGCCATGACCTCGCGTTCACGGTCGGTGAGTTCGGAGAACTCCCGCACCGGTGCGGGTTTGGCGTGCGTGGCGAATTCGGCGACCAGGCGTTTGGTGACGCTGGGGGAGAGCAGGGCGTCACCGCCCGCCACCACCCGCACGGCCTTGATCAGGTCGGCGGGTTCGGTGTGTTTGACCAGGAAGCCGGTGGCGCCCGCGCGCATGGCCTCGAAGACGTACTCGTCGAGTTCGAAGGTGGTGAGAACCACCACCTTCACCTCGGAAAGCGCTGCGCTGGACGCGATTTCGCGGGTGGCGGCCAGGCCGTCCAGGATCGGCATGCGGATATCCATGAGCACCACATCGGGGACGAGTTCGCGGGCCAGACGTACCGCCTGCTCACCATTGTCGGCCTCGCCGACCACCTCGATATCGTCCTGCGCGTCCAGTAGTGCCACGAATCCGGCGCGGACCAGCGCCTGATCATCGGCGATCACGACCCTGATGCTCACGAAACCTCCTCTTGCACAGGTATTCCGATCTAACTCGCGGGTTCGGGATGACCCAGGTGGACGGGTAGGCGGGCCTCCACGCGGAAGCCGCCGTCGGGTTTGGGTTCGGCGAGCAGTCGCCCGCCGAGGGCCTTGGCGCGTTCGGTCATACCGGTGATGCCGTGCCCACCGCCGGTGGTGCCGACGGGTGTGCGGGTGGGGCGGGTGTTGTCCACCGCCAGGTGCAGCCGGTCGGCCGAATAGCGCACGGTGACAAGAACACTCGCGCCGGGTGCGTGCCGGATGACGTTGGTGAGCGATTCCTGCACGATGCGCGCGGCGGCCACGTCGACCACCGATGGCAGCCGCTTGGGCACCCCGGTGACAATGGCGCGCACCTCGAGCCCGGTGGCGCGCGCCGGTTGCAGCAGACTCTCCAGGTCACTGATCACGATGGTGGGGGAGATGGGCGCGGGTACGGTGCCGGTGCCGCCGCGAATGGAGCGCAGCAGCGCGTTCACCTCGCCGAGCGCGTCCTTGCTGGCGGTTTTGATGGCGGCCAGCGCGGTCGCGGCCTGCTCGGGCCGGCGGTCGATGAGCTCGAGGGCCACCGAGGACTGCACATTGATGAGCGAGAGGCTGTGTGCGAGCACATCGTGCAGTTCCCGGGCGATGGTGAGCCGCTCCTCACTGACCCGCTGTTCCCGCTCCGCGTTCTCCCGCGCGCGTTCGGCGGCCTCGCGTTCATGCTGGGCCTGTTCATTGCGGCGCGCCTCCTCGGCCCGTTCGTGCCGCGCCGCCACCGCGGACATGCGCTGGCGCAGCCCCTCGGCGATGGCGACGAGCACAACCAGCCAGGCCAGCAGGCCGAACTCCTGCCAGGAATTGGTGTCGTAACCGCGCCAGGACGGTACCGGCCACACCATGAGCAGATAGCCGAGTGGGACGAAAGGATAAGTGTGCCAGCGTGATCCGCGCACCCCGGCGGTGAGAAAGGCGACCACCAGGGCCAGGAAGACCGGCCCGTACCCGTAGCCGATGAGCAGGTAGGCGCTGGTGATCGCCAGTACCGCGTAGAACACCGGATCCGGATACCGCCGCCGCACCACCAGTAGTAGCGGCCCGGCCGCGAGTAGCGCGTATCCGAGCAGGTCGAGCCCGCGTATCCCGGTCTGGTGCTCGTTGGCCAGGGTGCCCGCGCCGAGCTGGATCGCGGCGACCACCAGTGCGAGCAGCACATCCCACCGTCGTGCCGCACTCGTCTCCATAGCTGCACGGTAGCGCTGTAGGCACCGGTTCGGCACTGTCAATGGGCCGAATACGTCCAGATACGTACGCCGGATCGCGCTGTGCGGCGGATGTTCCGGTGCAGCTCACGGCGGATTCTTGAGGCTATGAACGAAGCGATTGTCAGCACCGACCGGTTGACCAAACGCTATGGCTCCCACACCGCAGTGGATGCCGTGAGCATGAGTGTCCGCCGCGGTGAGATCTATGGTTTCCTGGGTCCGAACGGGGCGGGCAAGACCACCACGCTGCGCATGCTGGTGGGGCTCATCCGGCCCACCGATGGCGCCGCGACGGTGCTCGGCGAGCGCCCGGGAGATTCCGAAACCCTGCGCCGCATAGGCGTTCTCATCGAGGGGCCGGGTTTCTACCCGTACCTGTCCGGTCGGGACAACCTGCGGGTGCTGGCGCGCTATCGCGGGGTGGAGCGTGCCGAGGTGGAGCAGGTGCTCGACCGGGTCGCGCTCGCCGCCCGCGGTAGTGACAAATTCCGCACCTATTCACTCGGTATGAAGCAGCGCCTGGGTGTCGCGGCGGCCCTGCTCGGCCGCCCCGACCTGCTGATTCTCGATGAACCCACCAATGGGCTGGATCCGGCCGGTATGGCTGAGATGCGCGAGCTCATCACCGGTCTAGCCGCCGACGGGCACACCGTCGTGCTCTCCAGTCACCTGCTCAGCGAAGTGCAGGAGATCTGTGATCGCGTCGGCGTCATCTCCGGCGGGCAATTGCTCACCGAGGCCACGGTGCGTGAATTGCGCGGGGCGGCATCGCTTTTCCTGCGCGCCGAACCTCTGGAGCTGGCCTTCCCGGCGGTGCGCCGGGTGGTCGGGGAACGCTCGGCACTACTCACCGCGAACGGCATCAGAGTCGATGCCGGTGTGGCAAAGGCGCCCGCGGTGGCCCGTGCGGTGATCGAGGCGGGTGCGGACCTGCTCGAACTGCGCAGTGACGAAAAGTCCTTGGAAGAAGTGTTTTTCGAGATGACGGAGACCGTGAAATGAGAGACCTGGTGGCATGTACTCGGGCCGAATTGCTGCGCCTGCGCAAGTGGCCGGCCTTCTGGATCGTGCTCGGGACGTGGATCCTGTTGAACCTCACGTTCGCGTACCTGTTCAACTATCTGGCCTATACGACCGGCGATTCCAGCCGGATGTCCAATGGTCAGCCCCGCGAGGTGCTGCTGCGGCAGATGCTCCCGGCGGCCGTACCGGAGGTCTTCACCCAGGGCATGGCCATGTTCGGCGGCGCGCTCATGCTGGTGCTGGGCGCACTCGCGGTGGGCAGCGGCTATGGCTGGGGAACCTGGAAAACCGTTCTCACCCAAGGGCCTTCGCGGGCGGCGGCGCTCGGTGGCGTGGTGCTGAGTCTGGCGGTGACGGTGGTCGCGCTGGTACTGGTGGCCTTCGTGGCCGATACCGGCGTGGCCGCGCTCATCGGCGCGACGCGGGATCAATCGCTGGCGCTGCCGTCGGCGGGCCGGGTACTGCTCGGAATCGTCTCGGGCTCGGCAATTCTCGGGATGTGGACGCTGGCGGGCGCGCTGATCGGCGCGATCGCCCGTGGTCCGGCCCTGGCCGTGGGCCTGGGACTGGTCTGGGTGCTGGTGGTGGAGAACCTGCTGCGCGGTGTGGCCGGAATCTTCACTCCCATCCGGGCTCTCACCGATCATCTGCCGGGTACGGCCGCCGGTTCGCTGGCGGGTTCGCTGCGCACCACCACCGGTCCCGCGACCCCGGGCGTGCTGGATATTCTCACCAGAGGTGAGTCGCTGATCGTCCTGGCGATCTACCTCGCGCTCTTCGCGGCGGGCACGATCTGGCTGGTCCGCCGCCGGGACATGATCTGATCAATCGGAAGAACCTGTGGCACAGCTGATCACGCCGTCCGCCAGTTTCTGGAGGGCGGCGTTGATCTGTGCCGGGGTAAGTCCGTGTTCCCGCTGGTATTGGTAGACCTCCGCCGCGAGCGGTGCGAGCAGCACATCCACCAGCGATTCCGGTTCCGTCACAGCGGATTCGGTGAGCAGTGTTCGCACATGCGCCCGCCAGAACTGATAGGCCCCCGTCCGGAAGCGCGCGCCCCCGGTCTCCGCACCGAGGACCAGATTGGCGTGTGTCTCCAGAAGGTCGACCATGGCCGCGTAGAACGCCCCGAGTCGTTCCGCGGGGGGCGCTCCCGGCCCGAGCGGTGGCTCGCCGCGCAGTAGTCGCTCCTGTAGTTCGCGCTCATGCTGATCGAGCAGGGCGACGGCGATGGATCCGACGTCCGGGTACCGCCGGTACAGCGTTCCCCGTCCCACCCCGGCCGCCTTGGCGATGTCGTCCATGGTGACCGTGCGCGGGTTCCGTTCGGTGAAGAGCTCCGCCGCCGCACTGAGGATTTTGGCGCGATTGCGGGCCGCGTCCGCACGTTCGGGCGGTGGGGACTCCTCGTTGAGCAGCGGTAATCCGATCGGGGTCATGGCGCCACTGTAACCCGGGAAAGTTTAAGTGGACAAGATGTCCACTTCGGCGTTACTGTTCGAATCAAGCAAACGGACACAGTGTCCACTTGAGGAGATGATTGAGATGACCAGCCTGCTGCACCTGGATTCCAGCGCCCGTCGCAACTCCATCAGCCGCGAACTCAGCGCCGCCTTCGCCGACGCCTGGCGGGCCGAACACCCGTACGGTGGCTATCGGTACCGTGATCTCGCCGCCGACCCGATCCCCTTCATCGGCGAAGGCTGGACCGAACTCTGCGACCGGGTCCTGGCCGGCGGCGGTACCGATCTGGATCGCCTGGCGGAGTTGGCCGATACTCCCGCCGCGGCCGCCGCATGGGCGATCGTCGAACCGCTACTGGCCGAGGTGCGGGCCGCGGATGTGGTGCTCATCGGCACCCCGATGTACAACTACTCCATCCCGGCCAGCCTGAAGGCGTGGCTGGATCAGCTCACCTTCCCGCGAATGTCCCTGGCTCCCAGCCGTTTCGTGGTCACCACCGCACGCGGCGGCGCGTACTCCCCGGGCGCGCCCAAGGCCGCCTACGACTATCAGGAGCGGTTTCTGCGCGACTTCTTCGCTGGCCATTTCGCCGTCGAGGACACCGTTTTCATCAATGCGGAGCTCGCCAATTCCCGGCAGGACCCGGCCCTGGCACACCTGCGGGAAAAGCATGACGCGTCCTACGCCGCCGCGCTGGCGGAGGCCCGCAGACTCGGCAAGGAGTACTGAGATGAACTGGCTCGTGCTCGGCCTCGCCGGTCTGGTCGAGATCGCGTGGTCCCAATCCATCAAGCCGACACAGAATTTCACCAAACCACTGGCCACCCTGATCTGCTTCGTGCTGATGGCGATCGCGGTGTATCTGCTCTCCTACGCCATGCGGACGCTGCCGGTCGGGACCGCGTACGCGATCTTCACCGGAATCGGCGCGGTCGGCGCCATCGGGCTGGGTGTGATCGTGCAGCGCGATCCGCTCTCGGCGGGCCGGGTGCTGGCGCTGTCGCTCATCATCGGCGGCATAGTGCTGGCAAGGGTGACCAATCCTGAATGATCGATGCGACGGGCGGTATCGTGCTCCGCCATGGACGTTGCGCCGATCCGGCCTCCCGACCTCTCCGCGCGGCCCTTCTTCCTGGCCGTGGAACGCATTATGTCCGCTTCGCCCGATGAGCTGTATCGCATGGCGACACGGCAATTGGGGCTCTGGTTCGCCGATCCCGGTTCGGTGCTCATACGCCCGGCGGTGAACGAACCGTTCTTCTTCACCGCGGGCGGCGGGCACCCGCATTACGGGCGCTTCCTGCGCCTGATCCCGGACCGGCTGGTCGAATTGACCTGGGTGACCGGCTCGGGCGGTACCGAGGGCACGGAAACCGTTCTCACCCTGGAACTCTCGGCGCACGGCGCGGGCAGCGCACTACTGCTCACCCATGCCGGATTCCCCAACGCCGCCGCCCGCGACCGACACGAGGGGTCCTGGCCGCAGGTGCTCGAGCAGTGGGATCAGCGAACCCTCGCGGTGAGCTGAAACCGACGGGGTAGGTTCGGACGCGAAGCCCCTCTCTCTTCTCGAAAGGACAGCGATGCCTACACGTTCCGCTCGCACCGCCTGGACCGGTGGTCTGCAAGACGGCTCCGGTCAGGTCGAACTGGTCAGCTCCGGTGTCGGCAAGTACGACGTCAGCTTCCCCAAGCGCGCGGCCGACAATGCCGATGGCACCACCAGCCCGGAAGAGCTGATCGCCGCCGCACACTCCTCCTGCTACTCCATGGCGCTGTCCGGCCAGATCGCCGCCGCCGGTGGCACTCCGGAGAGCCTGGACGTGACCGCCGATGTCACCCTGAGCCCGGACCCGGCCGGTGGGTTCCGCATCTCCAAGATCAAGCTGACCGTGCTCGGCCGCGCCTCGGGCATCGACGCCGACGGCTTCGCGACCGCTGCCGCTGCCGCCAAGGCGGGCTGCCCGATCTCCAAGGCCCTCGCGGGCGTCGACGATATCGAGCTGGACGCGACCTTCGAGTCCTGATCTCGGACATACGGTTTCGCGTACGACATGAGAAAGGCAGTGCCGGTATCGCACCGGCACTGCCTTTCTCGTTGCACTTGTCCCCGGGGGATATTACCGCAGAACGGCTTCCAGGGATTTGGTCTTGCTCGCCGCGAATTCGGTGAGCGCCGCGTACCCGAGTCCGAGCACCAGCCACAGCGTGCCGGTTTCGGCCAGGGACGCCACCCGGAATTGCCAGAGCAGGGTCGCGGGGAAGTCGTCCGTCACCTCGTTGATCCCCGGCAGCACGATGTATCCGATACCGGCGACGGCCACGAACGCCACCACCGATCCGATCAGTCGGACGGTGCCGAGCTGAGTCCGCAGCAGCTTGTACACGTACACGCACGCGCCGACCGCCGCGAAGCCGAGCAGTACCACGGCCACCCACAACCAGGTGCGCTGATCGATGGTGTCCGGATCGCCGACCGCCGGGGGATTGGCCGGGTATTTGAAGAACGGCACGATGACAATGGCCAGCCAGCCGCCGGCCGCCAACCCGAGCGCCAACCGTGGTCCCGACAGCGTGGTGTACCGCCGCGCCACATTCGCCACGACCGCGAGCAGTGCGCCGATGGCCATGCCGAACAGGCTCAGCGCCAGGAATTGTCCGGCCTTCTGCCCGTTCCGGCTGACCAGTGGCTCGTCCTCGTCGCCGTGCGAATGCCCGGCCGGGGCCGGATCGGCCATGGCGCCGTCATGATGGTTCTCGGCGGCCTGGGACTGGGATTCCTCGATCGCTATGGCCGCGTTGATCTTCGGTTCACCGACGAAGAAGCCGACCGTCGCGGCCAGCAGGCCGGCGATCAAACCGGCGAGCAGGCCGCGCAGCAGCAGCGTCTTGAGTGAACCTGTCAGCGGCTGTGATTCGGTCAGTGGCACGGCACGCCCAGCAGGTGCCGTCCGTCATGCATGAGCTCGTGCATGTACATGCCGCTGCGCGAGATCGCGCCCTGATCGAAGCCGACCAGGTACAGCGTGAGCAGTGCCAGAAGAACGACGCCCGCCGAGACGAGCAGCGCGATGAGCGCGTCGTTCGACCGGGTGGGGTTGTGGACGATTGCCATTCGAGTCCTCCTAGGGGATGCCGCGTCCCCGCGAGCCGTTGGTACGACAGCGCCGGTGTCTGGCTCTCCCGCTGGCGGGATACAGTGGCGCGACCGCCCCGGATTCACACCGGATTACGCGTCGCTGTCGCTTACTTCGCCTCGAACTGTGACATCCCCGTCGGCTCCGCGTCAACACATGGGCTGATCAGGCATTCTCAGGCGAACCTCAGGCGTTCTTGGCCGGTACGTCCAGGACGACCTCGAACTCCAGCAGTGACGCACCGGTGGAGACCGGCTTGCGGTTCTCCCCGCCCGCGTGCGCCTCGCGCGCCGGACCGTCCCGCCACGCCTCGAAAGAGTCGTTCGAATCCCAGTGCGTGACAACGAAATACCGATTGTCACCGGAGACCGGGCGGAGCAGCTGGAAGCCCAGGAAACCGGGGGAGCCCTCGACGGCGTGCGCGCGATGCGCGAAGCGCTTCTCCAGCTCGGGGCCGGCGCCCTCGGGAACCTCGATTGCGTTGATCTTGACGACTGCCATGCGCCCGAATGTACTACGCGAATCGGACGTATCGTCGAGACGATGTTGTATGACGAAGGCGGTACCGGCGTACCGATCCTGCTGCTGCACGGGCTGATGGGCAGTGCTCGCACCTGGCGGAGTCAGTTGGACTGGTTGCGCGCGTTCGGGCATGTCCACTCGTTCGACGCGGCCGGACACGGGCGGCCCGCGCCGGATGAATTGACCACCGAGGCATTCGTGGCCGATCTGGCCGCGGCGACCGAGTCGATCACCGAACCCATGGTGGTGATCGGACATTCGATGGGTGGACTGCACGGCTGGATGTTCACCGCCGCGCATCCGGATCGGGTGCGCGCGCTGGTGGTCGAGGATATGGCCCCGGATTTCCAGGGCCGCACCGCCGAGCACTGGGCCGCGGTCATCGGGGCGTGGCCGCAGCCCTTCCCGAATGATGCCGCGGTACTGGAGTTCTTCGGTCCGGTGGCCGGACGGTACTTCCTCGACTCCTTCACCCGCGGCCCCGACGGCTACCGCCTGCACGGTGCGGTGGCCACCTTCCGGGATATCTCGCAGGAGTGGGGGACTCGTGACTTCTGGAGTCAATGGAGGTCGATCACCGTGCCGACCCTGGTCATCGAGGGCGAGTACACCATCACCCCGCCGGGGCAGATGCGTGAGATGGCGGCGGTGCATCCCGATGCCCGGCACGTGTTGATCGCCGCCGCCGGACATCTCGTGCACGATGATCAACCCGCCGCCTACCGGGCCGAAGTGGAGTCCTTCCTGCGGCGCGTCCTCGTTTGAGGGCGGGTGCCTTCAGTCTCCGGTCGGGTTCGTCGTATGCTCGGCTCGCACGCATCCCGGAATGAATGGTGACCACCGATGATCGATTTCACGATTCCCGCCGAACTCGCCGCCGAACGCGATCGGGTGCGGCAGTTCGTCATCGACAAGATCGTTCCCTATGAGCGGGATCCGCGGCTGACCGCGCACGGCCCCAATGACGAATTGCGCCAGGAGCTCGTCGAATTGGCGCGCGCGGAGAAGCTGCTCACCGTGCAGGCCCCGGTCGCCCTGGGCGGGCGCGGGCTCAGCCATATCGAGCAGGCCGTCATCTACGAGGCGGCCGGCTGGTCCACCCTCGGCCCGGTCGCCATGAACTGCGCCGCCCCCGACGAGGGCAATATGTTCCTGCTCTCCAAGGTCGCGAATCAGGAGCAGACCGAACGCTTCCTGCAACCGGTCATCGACGGTCGGCAGCGCTCGGTCTTCGCCATGACCGAGCCGAACGGCGCGGGTTCGGACCCGAACCAGTTGAGCACCGAGGCCACCTTCGACGGTGAGAACTTCACCATCAACGGCCGCAAATGGCTGATCACCGGTGCGGACGGCGCGAAGACCTGGATCATCATGGCGCGCCTGGCCGACAACCCGCACCTGCCCGCGGGCCCGACCCTGTTCCTGTGCGACGGCGATACGCCCGGCATCGTCATCGAACGCATCATGAACACCATGGACCGCAATTACGTCGGCGGCCACGCGGTGGTGAACTTCGAGAACCTGGTGCTGCCCGCGGATTCCGTACTCGGCGAGACCGGTCAGGCGCTGCGCTATGCCCAATTGCGCTTGGCCCCAGCCCGTCTCACGCACTGCATGCGCTGGCTGGGCGCGGCCGAACGCGCACAGTCCATCGCCATCGACTACGCCAAGACCCGCACCGCCTTCGGCAAGACCATCGGCGAGCATCAGGGCGTCTCGTTCATGTTGGCGGACAACGAGATCGCGCTGCACCAGTGCCGCCTCACCATCTGGCACGCCTGCTGGCTGATGGATCAGGGCGAGAAGGCCAGGCATGAGAGCTCCATCGCCAAGTCCTACGTCTCCGAGGAGCTCTTCAAGGTCACCGACCGCTGCGTCCAGGTCCTGGGCGGCATCGGCATCAGCGATGAGACCGTGGTGGAGATGATCTTCCGCGATATGCGCGCCTTCCGGTTGTACGACGGCCCCACCGAGGTGCACAAGTACGCCATCGGCCGCAAGATCCTGCGTTGATCTGCCTCCGCTCCGCTCCGGCGGGTCGCGGCCCTCGTGACCCCCGCTCTTCCCTCCCTCCGCTCCTCCGCTGCGCTCCCCCGCTCCACTCAGTCCAGACCGGGGGCGGGCCGCGACTGAGCGGGGTCGTATGGGGGTGGGGTTGCGAAGGGCAGGACGGGGGCTGGTGGTACGAGGGGTGATGAGGGGCTTGATCGGCGGCGGGGGTGGGTGGGGTTGCACTAGGATTTCGGGGCATGAGCTCGGAACTGCATGTAGACGTGTCCGATGGGGTCGCCGTACTCACGCTCAATCGGCCCGCTCAGCAGAACGCGCTCACCCCGGCGATGGCGTCGGCGCTGGGGGTGGCGCTGCGGCGCTGCGATACCGAGGACGCCATCGGCGCGGTCGTCATCACGGGTACCCCGCCCGCCTTCTGCGCGGGCGCGGATCTGTCGTTGAAGGTCGGTGAGGTGAACGGGCTCATCGATCCGCCGCCGTTCCGGATCCGCAAGCCGGTCATCGCCGCGGTGAACGGGCATGCGGTCGGGATCGGGCTGGAGATCGCGCTGCAGTGCGATCTGCGGTACGTGGCGCGCGATGCGGTGTACGGGCTCAACCAGGTCCGCCGCGGTGCGCTCGCCGACGGGTACGCGCATTGGACGCTGCCCCGGCTGATCGGCAGCGCCAATGCCGCCGATCTGCTGCTCACCGGCCGCACCTTCGACGGTGACGAAGCTCGTGCGCTCGGCGTGGCCAACTCCTGTCTGCCCGCCGGCGAGGTGTTGCCGACCGCGCTGGCGGTGGCGCACGATATCGCGCACGGTTCGGCCCCGCTGCCCGTCGCGCTGTCCAAACGGCTGCTGTGGGAGGCCCCCACCATGACCCCGGAGACGGTCGGTCGCCTGGAGACCGAACTCAACGACTACGTGGCCAAGAGCACCGACGGCGGCGAGGGCGTGGCCGCGCTCAAGGACCGCCGCTCACCCAAGTGGACCGGCAGCGTCAGCACCGAATGGCCGGCCTGGGATGCGGTCACCGGCGGCGAACCCCGCCCCGGCCTGGACTGAGCTTGGCCTCGACTGAGCTTGCGGCTCAAGCCTTTCCGCTGATGGCCATGAGAAGGAACAGGATTCCGAAGATCACCATGAAGATGGTCCCGATAATCCCCAGTACGTAGCCGACCATCACCTGCACGCGCCCGCCGTAGGCGCCGCCGGACGCCTCGATGTCATTGAGCGCCCGTCGTCCGAGCGCCCAGGCCACCGGCCCCAGTGCGCCACAGCAGAACACGCTGAGCGCTCCCAATAGCAACACCGCCGTCGCATTCTCGTGCTCGGTAGGTGCGCCGATGGGCTGCTGAGGGATCACCACAGCGTGATTTTACGTTCAGCACCCGCTCCGGGGCATGCGGACGCGCGGTCTTGCCCCGCGTCACTTCGCCCGGTCATGGGTCCAATACCGCAAACGCCCCGCTCCGGGCGGGGAGCGGGGCGTTTCGTGAATGCTATTTTCCCGCAGCGGGTTTCGTACCCACTCGCGGTTTCCGCCTAGATTCGGCGCTGGCGGGCCACATCGGCGAGCACCACGCCCGCCGCGACGGAGGCGTTGAGCGACTCCACCGGACCCGCCATCGGAATGCTGATGATGGCGTCGCAGGTCTCGCGCACCAGCCGCGACAGTCCCTTGCCCTCGGAGCCGACGACGATGACCGTCGGTGTGCTGCCGTCGAATTCGTCCAGATGGGTATCGCCACCCGCGTCCAGGCCGACGATCTGATAGCCCTGGTTGGCCCAATCCTTCAGCGTACGAGTCAGATTGGTGGCACGGGCGACGGGCAGCCGGGCCGCCGCACCCGCACTGGTGCGCCACGCGACCGCCGTGACACTGGCACTGCGGCGCTGCGGAATCACCACGCCGTGCCCGCCGAACGCCGCCACCGAGCGGATGACCGCACCGAGATTGCGCGGATCGGAGATATTGTCCAGCGCCACCAGCAGGGCGGGTTCGCCCGAGGCGCGCACCCGCTCCACCAGATCGTCCGGATGCGCGTACCGGTACGGCGGCACCTGCAGGGCCAAGCCCTGGTGCATCGCGTTATGGCTCATCTTGTCGAGGTCGGTGCGCGGCAGCTCCAGAATCGAGATGCCGGTATCGGCGGCGATCTTGACGGCCTCGGTGAGCCGGTCGTCGTTCTCGGTGCCGACGGCGACGTACAGCGCGGTCGCGGGCACCCCGGCGCGCAGGCACTCCACCACCGGATTGCGGCCGAGCACCAACTCCGGGCCCTCGTTGTCCTTGCGCCCCGGGATCGGGCGGCTCGCATTGCGGCCGCGCGCCGTGGTCGCCGCCGAGGCCGCCTTGGCCGCGGCCTTGGCGCGCTTGGCGGCGGGATGCTTGGTGCGCTCCACAGCGGGCGGGGTCGCGCCCTTGCCCTCGAGTCCCCGGCGGCGCTTACCGCCGGAGCCGACGACCTGCCCCTTCTTGGTGCCGGTCTTCCGAATCGCACCGCGTCGCTGTGAATTGCCTGCCATTACTTCGCCTTCCGTATTACGCGGATATCCCGCAGTCGGCCGGTCACGGGAGAACCCGCGCCACGTCGATCATGCGGGATACCTGCATCCGGTCGGCGCAGCGAACGGCTGCGCCCCTATCTGTGCCGCCCGGCGGCGTCCATGCCGTCACCGGGGGCCGTGCTTGTGCTGCCCGTGCGGGCAGGTGTTCGACCCGGCGGGTACGCCGCGTCGAATTCGCCTCGAGTGGTTCGAGACCGGTTCGGCCGGATATCCCGGCCGAGTTCAGCTTTGGTCCTTGGTCAATGCCCATTCCGGTCCGCGCGGGGTGTCGGTGACCTCAACGCCCGCCGCCTTGAGCCGATCTCGCACCGCATCGGCCGCTCCCCAGTCCTTATCGGCCCGGGCCCGTTGCCGCCGCTCCAGCTCCGCGCCGATCAGCACATCCAGGGCCGCGATGGCCGCGGACGAGTCGGCCGGTGCGGCCCAGTGCGGATCGAGCGGATCGACGCCGAGGATTCCGAGCATGCCGCGTACCTGCCCGGCGAGCGTGCGAGCGGTATCGAGGTCGTCGGCGTCCAGGGCCTTGTTGCCCTCGTTCACCGCGCCGTGAATCTCGGCCAGCGCCTTGGGAACTCCGAGATCGTCGTCGAGGGCCTCGGCGAAGCCGGGTGTCCACCCGCCGACCGGAACCTCGCCCGCGCGCTCGCCGACCCGCAGTACGAACGATTCGATGCGCTGATAGGAGGCCGCGGCCTCGGAGAGCGCCTTATCGGAGTACTCCAGCATGGACCGGTAGCCCGCACTGCCCAGATAGAACCGCAACTCCACCGCGCGCACGCCGACCCGCTCCAGCACCGCCGGAATGGAGAGCGTATTGCCGAGCGATTTCGACATCTTCTCGCCGCTGAGCGTCACCCAGCCGTTGTGCAGCCAGTAGCGGGCGAATCCATCCCCGGCCGCCTGCGACTGCGCGATTTCGTTCTCATGGTGCGGGAAAATCAAATCCATTCCGCCGCAATGAATATCGAATTCCGCACCGAGATAGAACTCGGCCATGGCGGAGCATTCCAAATGCCAGCCCGGGCGTCCCGGACCCCACGGCG
Organism: Nocardia sp. NBC_01503; assembly: GCF_036327755.1. NCBI lineage: Bacteria > Bacillati > Actinomycetota > Actinomycetes > Mycobacteriales > Nocardiaceae > Nocardia > Nocardia sp. NBC_01503. The sequence continues at coordinate 2,035,499 of NZ_CP109596.1, read as the reverse complement.
ACGGCCAGCTCGGCTCACCCGGTTTGGCGGCCTTCCACAGCGTGAAGTCGCGCGCGTCCTTCTTGCCCTTACCGGCGCTCTCGCCCTGATGCACATCGTCGAGCTTGTGCCCGGAGAGTTTGCCGTAGTCCGGGAAGCTCAGGACGTCGAAGTAGACATTGCCCTCGGACGGGTAGGCGTGCCCGCGCTCGATGAGCCGCTCCATCATCCGCACCATCTGGGTGATGTGTCCGGTGGCGCGCGGCTCGGCCGAGGGCGGCAGTACGCCGAGGGTCTCGTAGGCGCGGTCGAAGGCGCGCTCGTGCGTGGCCGCCCACTCCCACCAGGGCCGCCCGTGCTCGGCGGCCTTGTTCAGGATCTTGTCGTCGATATCGGTGACATTGCGGATGAAGGCCACATCGAAACCATTGGCGGACAACCACCGTCGCAGCACGTCGAAGGCGACGCCACTGCGCACATGTCCGATGTGGGGTTCGCCCTGCACGGTAGCGCCACACAGGTACACCGAAGCGTGGCCGGGGACCAGCGGCGTGAATTCACGCAGGGTCCGCGTCTCGGTGTCGAAAAGGCGCAGAGTCACGACAGAGCATCCTAGCTGGTGAGATATGGCTGTATTTTCTTGCACCGCCTGCGGCGGCGCGAGGTTCGCGGCCTGGGAGTCTCGCTTCTTCCCTCCCTCCGCTCCTCCGCTTCGCTCCCCCGCTCCACTCAGTCCAGAAGCGAGACGGCCGCGAACCTTTGGGGAATTCGTCAGAGGCGACAACACAGGAGTGCGGTGGCGACCGATGCCACACCTTCGCCGCGACCGGTGAGCCCCAGGCCGTCGGTCGTGGTGCCGGAGACCGAAACCGGTGCGCCCAGAATTTCGCCCAGTACCTTTTGTGCCTCGGCGCGGCGCGGACCGATCTTGGGACGATTACCAATTACTTGTACAGCCGCATTGACAATTGTGAATCCGGACTCATCCAGCAGCCGCCGGACTTCCTTCAACATGGCCGCGCCGGAGACGCCTTCCCATTCGGGACGGCCGGTGCCGAATATCGCGCCGACATCGCCGAGACCTGCGGCGGAGAGCAGCGCGTCGCACAGCGCGTGCGCGGCGACATCGCCATCGGAGTGGCCTTCGCAGCCGCTGTCACCGTCGAAGAGCAGTCCGGCCATCCAGCAGTCGCGGCCGGGCTGGATCGGGTGCACATCGCTGCCGATGCCCACCCGCATGGCGGTGGGGTCGATCATCGCGTTGTCACCGCCTCCCGGTCTCCGTTCGAACTGCCCTGCGCCACCAGTGTATTGGCGAGCACCAGATCGAGTGGCGTGGTGATCTTGAAAGCCAATGCGTCACCGGGCACCGTGCGCACGGTCGCGCCGAGCAACTCGACCAGACCCGCGTCATCGGTCGCCTGGGTGCCGGTGGCATAGGCCGCGCGCAGCAGCCGCGCCTCGAAGCCCTGCGGAGTTTGAATGGCGCGCAATTCGGCCCGGTCCGGGGTCCCGGTCACCGCGCCCGTGACATCCACGGATTTGATGGTGTCGGTGACGGGCAGTGCCGGAATCACGGCCTGCGCGCCCGCGCGCAACTCGGCCACCACGCGGGCGATCAGCGCGGGCGGAGTCAGGGCGCGGGCGGCATCGTGCACCAGTACGAAGGTGGCATCGGGTGCGGCATCGAGCCCGGCCCGAACGGAGTCGGTGCGCTCGGCGCCCCCGGGCACGACGTGCACCGGGGTATCGGAGACGGGCAGCAGCGCGCGGGTCTCGTCGACGAGTTCGGCGGGCACCATAACCACAACTTCATCGACGGACCCGGAGGCGATCAGACCTGCCACAGCGAGTGCGAGCATGGGACTGCCGCCGACCGGAACGAACGCCTTGGGCCTGTTCTCACCCAGGCGCACGCCCATGCCAGCGGCAGGAACCAGCGCTACAACACGGCTTTCACCGTGTGATGCGTTCACGATCAGGAAGCCGCGGCGAGAACCTCGTCGAGCAGGGTCTCGGCACGAACATCATCGGTGCCCTCCGCGAGTGCGAGTTCACCGACGAGAATCTGCCGGGCCTTGGCCAGCATGCGCTTCTCACCGGCGGACAGGCCGCGGTCCTGCTCCCGACGCCACAGGTCGCGAACGACCTCGGCCACCTTGTTCACATCGCCGGAGGCGAGCTTCTCGAGGTTGGCCTTGTAACGGCGAGACCAGTTGGTGGGCTCTTCGGTGTGCGGTGCGCGGAGCACCTGGAAGACCTTGTCCAGGCCCTCCTGGCCGACGACGTCGCGGACGCCGACATACTCTGCGTTCTCTGCGGGAACCCGAACGGTCAGGTCGCCTTGAGCGACCTTCAGGACCAGATACTCCTTTTGTACACCCTTGATGGTGCGGGTTTCGATTGCTTCGATCAGCGCCGCTCCGTGGTGGGGGTAAACGACGGTGTCTCCGACCTTAAAAATCATGTGTCCCGTGCCCCTTTCGATGTTCACAGTTTAACATGCGACTCGGTAACGGCGCGATCAACGGCGCAGGTCAGGGCCACAACGAGCCAGCGGTGGGGGTTGACAACCGCCGAAGTGTGTGCATCTTGTTGTGGCATAACGGGATACCGCGCAGTTGCGTTCGGAGACTTATGCGCGAGCCTTCTCCGCATACGCGACTTTCCGTATAGCCGCCCCCTCGAGAGGCGTGGGAAGCAACGCATTACTCTTCTTGACTACTACTCTGCATAGTGGAGTGAGACCGGTCGACATGGAGGAACAACCCGTGACTGCCCTGAAAGCCACCACCGCGTCCAAGACGCGCAGGCGTGCCATGACGGTTGCTGCACTCGCTGCGGGCGCGGTGCTCGCGTTGACGGGTTGCGGCGCCGGTCAGATCTCGCAGACCGCACACCAGGTGGCGGCCGTGAATGGCAACTCCGCCAACGTCGGCAAGGTCGCCCTGCGCGACGTCCGGTTCCTGCTGCCGCAGACCGAGCAGTACGACAACGCCAAGGGCGGTAAGGCCGTTCTCGCGTTCAGCGCCGCCAACCTCGGCGAGGCCACCCCGGACGAGCTGGTGAGCATCACCACCGACCTGGGTCAGGTGAAGATCAACGGCAAGGCCGAGATCAAGGCGCAGGCGACCCTGGTCTCGGACCTGTCCACCGCCGCCAAGGACGAGCACGGTGCCACCACCACCGCGCCCGCCGAGCACGGCACCGAGGCCGCGAGCGACAAGACCTCGGACCCGAACCAGAAGCCGCTGCTGGTCGAGGTCACCGGGCTGACCAAGGACGTCACCCCCGGCCTGACCTACCCGGTCACCTTCATCTTCAAGGAGGCGGGCACCGTCGTGGTGAACGTTCCGGTCGACGCCGGTTCGAACAACCCCCGCCCCGAGCCCGCCAAGTCCGAGACCAAGTCCGGCCACTGAGTTGTCGGCCTCCGCTCCGCTACGGCGGGTCGCGGCCCTGTAACCCCGGTTCTTCCCTCCCTCCGCTCCTCCGCTTCGCTTCCCGCTCCGGTCAGTCCAGAACCGGGGGCGGGCCGCGACATTGGGCGGAAGTTGTCGGGCGTGAACGCAATTCGCTTGCACCGCACCCGCTTCGGATATTCGAGGCGGGTGCGGTTGTTTTTCGGGGGGAAATATCCCGAGTGCGGGTTTGCCGGGCGTGTCGGAATGCGCGCCGATGGCCCGCCGCACACGCTGCGGGTTTCTGTCGGGGGCGGTTATTAGGCTGCGCGCGTGGCCAAGGTGAAATCGCTGTATCGGTGCGCTGATTGCGCGAATGAGGTCGCCAAATGGGTGGGGCGGTGTCCGGCGTGCGAGGCGTGGGGCACGGTCGAGGAGGTGGCGGCCGCCGCGGCCACGGGGGCGGGGGCCGCGGGTCGGCGAGCCATGCTGCCGAGTACGGCGGCCACACCTATTTCGAATATCGACTCCAAGACCACCTTCGCGCGCACCACGGGTGTGTCGGAGTTGGACCGGGTGCTGGGCGGAGGCATCGTGCCCGGATCGGTGGTGCTGCTCTCCGGGGAGCCGGGGGTCGGGAAGTCGACGCTGCTGCTCGAGGTGTCGCATCGGTGGGCGCGGGCGCGCGATGAGATCGCGCTGTACGTGACCGCGGAGGAGTCGGCGGGGCAGGTGCGCTTGCGGGCCGATCGCACGGGCGCGGTGCACGAGAAGGTGTATCTGGCGGCCGAATCCGATCTGGCCACGATTCTCGGGCATGTCGAACAGGTGCGGCCGACGCTGCTGGTGGTCGATTCGGTGCAGACCATGCTGGCCGCGGATGTGGACGGGGTGATCGGCGGTGTCACCCAGGTGCGCTCGGTGACGGCGGCGCTCACCTCACTGGCCAAGGCGACCGGTATCGCGGTGCTGCTGGTCGGACATGTCACCAAGGACGGTTCGGTGGCGGGTCCGCGCACCCTCGAACATCTGGTGGATGTGGTGCTGCAGTTCGAGGGGGACAAGCATTCGACACTGCGCATGGTGCGCGGGGTCAAGAACCGGTTCGGCAGCACCGACGAGGTGGGCTGCTTCGAGATGCGCGAGGCCGGAATCGCCTGTGTGGACGATCCTTCCGGGCTGTTCCTGCATCACCGGGGCGCGGCCGTGCCGGGCACCGCGGTCACGGTCGCCATGGACGGTAAGCGGCCGATGCTGGGTGAGGTGCAGGGGCTCACCGTCGATACCCAGGTGCCCGCACCGCGGCGCGCGGTGAGCGGGCTGGACTACAACCGCGTTTCCATGGTCCTGGCTGTCCTGCAGAGCCGCTGTGGGGTCTATGTGGGTAAGCAGGACGTCTACGCCGCGACCGTAGGCGGTATGCGGCTCACCGAGCCCGCAGCGGATCTGGCTGTCGCCCTTGCCATCGCGAGCGCGAGTCAGGACCACGCGCTACGGCCGGGCATGGTGGTGCTCGGTGAGGTGGGGCTCGCGGGTGAGGTTCGCCAGGTGACCGGGTTGACCCGCCGCCTGGCCGAGGCCGAGCGGTTGGGTTTCACCGAGGCGCTGGTTCCGGTCGGTGTGGATCGGGCGGGGCGCAGCATGAAGGTGCACGAGGTCGCGGATCTCAGTGCGGCCCTTGCCGCCAGCGGACTCCGGCATCCGCGGCGCGCGCGGGCGAAGGCGGGGGCCGACGAGGACTGACGAGAGTCCTCCCGCGCCAACGGCGAAGGCCGGACCCGCCGGGTCCGGCCTTCGTGCTGAAAAACGTTGGGCGAGTGCGCTGTCAGGTGATCTTCGGGCGCCCGGTCAGGCGATATTGAAGGGTTCCGGTGCGCTGCGCACCGAACCCAGTTGGGCCACAACGGTGTAGGGGCCCGCCGGCACGGGGACGCGCTCGCCGGCGCAGCCGGGCTGGGAGGTGGCCCCGGACCAGGTGACGGTGAAGGCCGCCTGCTGACCGGGCATGAGGGTGCGCATATCGGACGTACCGTCCGGGTAGCAGTCGGTGCTGGCCCAGAGCCGGCGCTGACCGTCCAACGATTGCACCGAGACCAGTTGCAGCCCCGAACCCATATCACGTTCGCACGCCGAGCTGGAGATATTGGTGATGACAATGCCGAAGATCGGCTGTTCACCGGTCTTGTAGGTGGGCTGTCCGACATTCACCTTCACGGCCAGTGATTGATCCGAGCACTGGGCAGCGCCCGCGACCGGCGCCGCGTTGCCGCCGACCGGGGCCGACGGTTTGGCCGAACCCGAATCGGGGGCGCCCGAGGAGCTCCCGGCGGGTTTGTTGGTCGCGCCCGGGGCGGAGGTGGGTGCCTTGGCATCGGCCTTCTTCTCCTCGCCACCGCCGCTGCGCAGTAGCGCGAAGGCCACCCAGAGCACCAGTAGCAGGGCGACCGCGATCGCGCCGATCGCGACCAGGCGACGGCGCCAGTAGATTTCCGGCGGCAGTGGTCCATTCGGTTCCAGCACGGTGACAACGGTAAGGGCACCGTCGGGTGTGTCCGCCGCAGGGTCTCGGCGTGTCGGTGGTGAAAGAGCCTATGTGCCAGGTACATTTCGCCGCCCGGGCGACCGACCAGCTTGCTCGGGAACAGATGTGCCCGCTGTATCCACAGCGGGCACAAGGGATCTCGACGTGGTGCGGCTAGACGACTTCGCCGATATTGCCGATCACGCGGTGCAGCTTGATCTGGCCCTCGGCGAGGTTGTAGGTGACACAGGCGATGGCGCATTCACCGGTCGCCACGCGCTGGGAGATGATCATCGAGCGCTGCATGAGCAGGCGGGCGGTCTCCTCGACGTGCCGGGCTTCCAGCTCGTCGACCTCGTTCAGCCCCTCGCGGCGGCCGATGAGAATGGAGGGCGTGACGCGCTCGACCACACTGCGAATGAATCCGCCCGGCACATTGCCGTGGTCCAGGGCGTCGATAGTGGCGCGCACCGCACCGCAGCTGTCGTGGCCGAGTACGACGATGAGCGGGACGTGCAGCACCTCCACGCCGTATTCGATGGAGCCCAGCACCGAGGAGTCCACGACGTGACCGGCGGTTCGAACGACGAACATATCGCCGAGGCCCTGGTCGAAAATGATCTCGGCGGCCACGCGGGAGTCGCCGCAGCCGAACAGGATCGCGCCGGGTTGCTGACCGCTGACTAGCTTGGCTCGATCGATGGCTCCCTGGCTAGGATGCTGCAACGTGCCGTTGACGAAGCGTTCATTGCCTTCGCGGAGGGCCTTCCAGGCACTGATCGGGTTGGTTTGCGGCATGTGTCTCATTCTCCATACGACAGCGGTTACTGGCGAGTCCGGGACGTTACGGTCCGGCAACCGGCCGCTGGCGGGGCGGCCGCGGAAATGGTGAGCTGGTGAGGGATCGAATGACTGTGGGCGTGCAATGACAGTGGACAGCGACATTCTGATCGACTGGTACCGGGAGACCGCCCGGGATCTGCCGTGGCGCCGCTCCGGTGTGACCGCCTGGCAGATTCTGATGAGCGAGATCATGCTGCAGCAGACGCCGGTGGTGCGGGTCGAGCCGATCTGGCGGGAGTGGGTGGCGCGCTGGCCGGTGCCCTCGGCCATGGCCGCCGCACCGCAGGGCGAGGTGCTGCGCGCCTGGGGCAAACTCGGCTATCCGCGCCGGGCGCTGCGCCTGCACGAGTGCGCCCGAGTACTCGCCGAACAGCACGGTGACGAGGTGCCCACCGAGGTGGAGGTACTGCTGGGCCTGCCTGGAATCGGCGATTACACCGCACGTGCGGTGGCCTGTTTCGCCTACGGTCAGCGAGTTCCCGTGGTGGACACCAATGTCCGGCGGGTGGTGGCGCGTGCCGTGCACGGCCGCGCCGAGGCGGGCAATCCGGCCGCGCGTGATCTCGGCGAAACCGAGGCGCTGCTCCCGGCGCGGGTGGATCGCGCGGCGGTCTTCTCCGCCGCTCTCATGGAGCTCGGCGCGACGGTGTGTACGGCCCGCACCCCCGATTGCGCCAACTGCCCGCTGCCCACCTGCGCGTGGGTCACGGCGGGCCGCCCCGTATCGGAGGTGGTGCGCCGCACCCAGAAATACGAGGGCACCGACCGACAGGCCCGCGGCCGCCTGCTCGATGTGCTGCGCGACGCGAGCGGTCCGGTGGAACGAATCCGCTTGGATATGGCCTGGACTCGCGATATCGGCCAGCGCGATCGTGCGCTGGATTCACTCCTGATCGACGGTTTGATCGAGCAGACCGCCGACGGTCTGTTCGCCCTCGCGGGCGAAGGCGACGCGTCGGAGTAGGCGCGCAACCGTTCCCGGGACAGTGTGCCCGGGAACAGTTGCGGCACAGCGCGATCCGCCGCCCCTCATGCGGAAGATCGCGCGCTCCTCATGCCGCCGCGCGGCAGAAATCCCCGTCGCCCCGGCATGCTTTCGGCCGGGATCCACCGTTTCTCAGGCGACCACGAGTTCGCGGCGACGAGTTCTGGTGCGGGAGCCGATGACCCGGCACACCAGGTAGATGGTGAACGAGATCGCGGTGACGAAGGTCGAGACCGGCACGCCGGGGGCCAGGGACAGCAGAATGCCGCCCACCGCGGCGGTTTCGGCGAAGACGATCGCGAGAACGGTGGCGCGCACCGGGCTGGCGGTGATCTGCGCGGCGGCCGCCGCCGGGGTGATGAGCAGCGCGAGCACCAGCAGCGCGCCGACGATCTGCACGCCGAACGCCGCAGTGATACCCAGCAGTACGGCGAATACGATCGACAGTGCGCGCACCGGAACCCCGCGTGCCACCGCGACTTCCGGATCGGAGCTGGCGAACAGCAGCGGCCGGTAGACCGCGGCCAGCACGATCAGTACGCCGACGGTGCAGGTGGCCAGCAGGGTGAGCCCGTTGTAGCCGACACTCACCACCTGTCCGGTGAGCAGTGAGAATTTCGAGCCCGCGCGCTCGGGACCCAGCCACAGGAACAAAACCGACAGGCCGAGGCCGAACGAGAGCACCACCGCGATCACCGAATCCCGTTCGCGGGCACGTGAACCCAGCACGCCGAAGAGCACCGCCGCGACGACCGATCCGGCAATGGCGCCGAACCCGACGCCTACCCCGGCGAGTAGCGCCGCGGCCGCACCGGTCAGGGAAAGCTCGCTGGTGCCGTGCACGGCGAAGGACATCTGCCGGCTGATGATCAGCGGCCCGATCGCGCCCGCGAGCAGTCCGAGCAGCGCCGCCGCCAGCACCGCCTGCTGTACGAAGTCGTAGCCGAGCAGGTGCGCGGTGGTGGAGAAGTCGAACATCTCGGAGAAGACGCCGGAGAGTTTGTCGATCATGCGGGCACCCCGTCCGTCTTGCCGTGACCGTCGCTGCTGCCGTGGCAGTGGCCACCCGCTTCGCCGAGAGCGTCCATGACATCGCCGGTGCCGACGACCACCAGACGGCCGCGCACGCGCAGCACATCGACCTCGGTGCGGTACAGCTCGGAGAGGACTTCGGAGGTCATGACCTCGTCGGGGGTGCCGATCCGAAATTTGCCGTCGACCAGGTAGAGGACCCGATCCACCAGCGGGAGAATGGGATTGATCTCGTGGGTCACGAAGAGCACCGCGGTGTCGTGGGTGCGGCGGCGCTTGTCGATGAGTTCGGAGACCAGGCGCTGATTGGCCAGGTCCAGGGAGAGCAGCGGTTCGTCGCAGAGCAGGACGCGCGGATCGCCCGCCAGGGCCTGGGCCACGCGTAGTCGCTGCTGTTCGCCGCCGGAGAGGGCGTCGATGGGGGCGTAGGCGTACTTCTGCGCGCCCACATCCGCGATCGCCTGGGCCACTTTGCGTTTGCGTTCCTTGCGGCCGCGGAAGCCGAGGCCCCAGCGGTGTCCGTCCACGCCCAGCCCGACCAGGTCGACGCCGCGCAATTGCGCGCCCGCGTCCATGGTCTTCTGCTGCGGAACGTATCCGATATCCGAATTGCCCAGGCGCGCAGGCGCACCCGCGATCTCGGCGGTGCCCTCGGATAAGCCGACCTGGCCCAGCAGCATCTTCAGCAGCGAGGTTTTGCCCGATCCGTTGGGGCCGAGCACCGCGATGAACTCGCCGGGCGCGACCTCCAGATCCAGTCCGCGCCACAGGGTTCGGTCACCGTAGGCCAGTCGCGCATTCGTCAGTCGCACGGCGGGAGTGCTGGCGCGCGGGGCCGGTGTGGATGCGCCGGAAGGCGCGCCGCCGGTCACCGGGCAGCCGGATTCCGGTGCGGTGGGGCAGGTTTCGAGTGCGGATTCGGTATTCATGGTGCTGCTCCCGGCTGCGGAGGTGGGAGAACCCCCGAGCGCGGGCTGCGCTACGGGGGTGGTCGGTGCTGTGGTGGCGGGCATGGCGGGGCCTAGGCGAGCGCGGTGGCCAGGGATTGGGCGTTGCGGGTCATCCACTGCACGTAATCCAGGCCCCGGGGCAGGGTTTCGGTGATCTCGACGACGGCGATACCGGCGGATTGGGCGATGGCCTTCATATCCTTGGTGGTCTTGTCCTCGGTCTGGATGTTGTAGACCAGGGCTCGAACCTGCTTGCCGGAGAGCAGATCTCGGACCGCCGCCACATCGGCGGGGGATGGGTCGGTGCCCTGTTCGATCGCCTCCTGGAAGGAGTGCGGGGTGCGGTCGTCGGCCTTGGCATCCAGCAGCATGTAGTAGGCCAGCGGTTCGGTCTGCACGACCGGCTGGTTAGGGTGCTCCGCGGCGATCTTGGCGGTGATGGCCTCGATACCGCTCAGCTGGGCGGTGAAGGCGGCCGCGCGATCGGCGTAGCCCTGCTTGTGGTCCGGATCGATGGCGCCGAGGGATTCGGCGATGTGCTCGGCGACATGGCCGACGATATGCGCGTCGTACCAGACGTGTTCGTTACCGCCGGAGTGGTCGTGTCCGTGGCCGGTCGCGGTGGTGGCCGGGGTGTCGGCGTGCGCGTCCTCGCCGGCGATATCGACCGCGTTCACGGTGTGCTTGTTCTTGCCGGAGATGGCCTTGTCGATGAATTCGTCGTAGCCGCCGCCGTTGTAGACGATGAGGTCGGCATCGCTGATCTGCGCGGCCTGGACGGCGGTGACCTCGTACGAGTGCGGATCGGTCGCCGGATCGCTGATCAGGGATTCGACCTTGGCGTCGGGGCCCGCGACCGATTTGGCGATATCGCCCCAGACATTGGTGGAGGCCAGGATGGTCAGTTCGGAATTGGACTTCGAGGATCCGCAGGCGCTCAGGGTGGCCACGGTGGCTAGTCCCGCGGCGAGCACGGCGAATCCCTTGGCAAAGCTTCTGGTCACGCGGGGTACTCCTGAAACACTCTTAACAGAAACGAAAACGATTGCCATTAAAAGGTAGCGCAAGGGATCGCCGCGGCCCAACCCAGACCGGTCGGTGTGGTGGGGGACACGTGGGACCTGCGCCCCCGCGCGCCCCCGATCGGAGGTTGGGAGAGGGGCCCAGCCCCCGCGTGGGTTCCGTCCTCCCCAAAGCACTCGGCCCCCGCGAACTCAGTTCGCGGGGGCCGAATATTGCTTTACTCGAGCTCTACGTCAGTGCCGCTACCGGCTGGCTCAGCAGCTGGGCGCAGCGGAGCAGGCCGAGGTGGCTGTAGGCCTGCGGGTGGTTGCCGAGTGAACGTTCGGCCACCGGGTCGTACTCCTCGGACAGCAGACCGGTCGGGCCCGCCACATCGACGAGCTGAGCGAAGAGCGCCTCGGCGTCCTCGCGCTTGCCGATGAGCAGATACGCCTCGACCAGCCAGGCCGCGCAGAGGTGGAACCCACCCTCGCCGCCGGGCAGGCCGTCGTCGTGGTGGTAGCGGTACACCGTTGAGCCACTGCGCAATTCGGCCTCGGTCGCCACGACAGTGGCGGCGAAGCGCGGATCCGACGGGTCGATGAGACCGCTCAGCCCGATGTGCAGGGTGGCGGCGTCGAGGTCGGTGCCCTCGTAGGCGGCGGTGTAGGACTGGACCTCTTCGCTCCAGCCCTCGACCTTGACCTCGGTGGCGATGGTGTCGCGCAGCTTCTCCCACTCGGGGTCGACGGTCCGGTCGAACTGGCGGGCGAGGGTGATCGCCCGATCCGCGGTGAGCCAGCCCATGACCTTGGAGTACACATGGTGCCGCGGGTTGCCGCGGATCTCCCAGATGCCGTGGTCGGGTTCACGCCAGCGCCGCTGTACGGCCGAGACCATGGCGTGTACGAGCTCCCAATCCGCGTCCGGCAGTGCCTTCTTCGGATCGTTGATGCCCTTGCGCTCACGGGCGTGCGCGAGCTGTGAGATGAGATCGACGATGGGGCCGAAGACGTCGAGCTGCACCTGCATATTCGCCGCGTTGCCGACACGCACCGGCCGCGATCCGGCATAGCCGGGCAGCTGGTCGATGACGGCCTCGGGCGGGAGGGTTTCGCCGTAGAGGGTGTACAGCGGGTGCAGTCGCTCGGGTCCGGGCAGGGTCTCCAGCACCCGGTGCACCCAGGAGAGCAGCTCCTCGGCCTCGCCGACCGAACCGAGCGATACCAGCGCCGACGCGGTGAGTGAGGCGTCGCGCAGCCAGCAGTACCGGTAATCCCAGTTGCGCACGCCGCCGATGTCCTCGGGCAGCGAGGTGGTGGCCGCCGCCAGAATCGATCCGGAGGGGGCGTGCACGAGTCCGCGCAGGGTGAGCGCGGAGCGCTTCATGAGATCCGGCTTGAGCGGGGGCAGCTCCAGGGTCGCGGCCCAATCCGCCCAGTACCGTTCGGCTTCGCGCCGCCGGTCCGCCTCGGGGGTCATGCAGGGTGCGAGATCGGAGGTGCCGCAGCGCATTTCGAGGACGATCGGGCCCTGTCGGGGATCGACCACGGCGCGGGCGGTGTGATGGTTGCCCTCGTCGATGATGACCCACTCCACGCCCGGGGAGCGCAGCACGAGTGGATCGTTGGTGCCCTGTACGCGCAGTCCGGCGCTGTCGCGCACGATGCGCACCGGCACCTGTCCGAACTCCGGACGCGGTGCGAAGGTGATGACCGCCTTGGCGTCGCCGGTGATGACGCGGGTGAGATCGGTCCGCTCCGGCACCACATCGTGCGGCAGGTAGTCCACCACCGACAAACTGGCCCAACGGGTTTCGACGGTCATGGTGCCGTCGACATAGCGCTGCGACAGCGGCAGTCCGGCGCGTTCGGGCTGAATGGTGAAGTGGCCCGCGCCCGGTCCGCCGAGCAGGTGTGCGAAGACCGCCGCCGAATCGGGTTCGGGATGGCACAACCAGGTGATGGTGCCGTCCGGGGTGACGAGGGCTTTGGAGCGCGGGCTGGCCAGCATGGTCAGCCGTTCGATTCGAGGGGCGGAGGCTCCTGCCAGCCAGGTGCGCCGCTCCTCGAGCAGGAAGGCGAGGGCCTTGGAGACGTCCTCGGTGCTGGATACCCGGTATTTGGCGAGGCTTTCGCCGTCGCCGACCTTGATGCCGACGTCCGGTCCGGACAGGCGTTTGAAGGCCTTCTCATCGGTGACGTCATCACCGATGAAGACCGCGGCGGAAGCGCCCTGCTGATGGCGGACGATATCCAGGGCAGCGCCCTTATCGGTCTCGACGACCGCGAGTTCGATGACTTCCTTGCCCTCGGTGGTCTGCACGCCGACCCAGCTGGCCGGGCCCTGGCGGACCTGAACCACTGCGCGACGGCCGATTTCGGGGCTGGCATTGCGGACGTGCAGTGCCACGCTGGCCGGTTTGACCTCGACGGTCGCGCCGGGGTTGTCCTGCGCGATCTGGCTCAGGGTCGACTGCACTTCCCGCAGTAGCTGTTTGGCGTCGTTGTCGATGGCGTGCACGAAGCCGACATCGAATTCCGAACCGTGACTTCCGATCAACTGCACCTCGACGGGCAGCCGGGACAGGGCCGCGAGATCACGCAGGGCTCGCCCCGAGATCACTGCGGCGGTGGTGGCGGTGAGTCCGGAGAGCGCGCGTAAGGCGCTCACGGACTCCCGATGGGGATAGGCCTTCGCGGGGTCGGAAACGATGGGCGCGATAGTCCCGTCATAGTCCGAAGCGACCAGCAGCCGTGGCACTCGGGCGACAGCCGCCAACGCACGGCGAAGTTCCAGTGGCAAATCCTGTGCGCTCACGCATCCAACCTAGTGATCGGAGGAGATTTTTCAGGGCGTGCGTGACTCTACTGGGTGATGATTGCCCGCTCGTTCTGACGGTGATACATAGCGTTTACAAGACACTTGCGCGTCGTTCACCATATGTCTGATTTCCGCTCGCGCAGAGCGACTTCGGGCGGTGTGACCTGTGCTGTTGTGGTTGAAAGAAAAAGGGCCGGATCGTCTCGAGGAGACGACCGGCCCTTGTGCATCAGTGCGAAAGCCCGGATTGCGTTCGCCGCGCACGGGTCCCGTACGCGACGCTAAACGTTGAGAAACCTCACTTGTCGCCGATGAGCAGATCGACGGTCAGCTCCAGGCGTTCGGTGACATCGGTGGCCGAGGCCCGACGGGTCAGCCACGCAACCAGATTCGACAGCCACACATCGCTGATGACGCGGGCGATGGCGAGCTGGCGCTCATCGGGCGTCTCGTCCGAGAGTGCGCGGGCGAAGAAGCGGTCCATCACCTTGCCGACCCGATCGACCTCGGCGGCGGCGGAGGCGTCGGCGAACATGAACGCTCGCGTCATGGCCTCGGTGAGCAGCGGATCGCGCTGCATGGCGCGGGTGATCTGGGTGAGCATCAGGTGCATGCGCTCGCGGGGTTCACCACCGGGGAGCGGTTTGCGACGGCCTTCGAGCTGTTCGAATTCGCGGGCCAGGGCCGAGACCAGCAGGTGCACCTTGGACGGGAAGTACCGGTACAGGGTGCCGACGGCGACATCGGCGCGCTCGGCGACCGCGCGCATCTGCACCGCGTCGTAGCCGCCCTTGGAGGCCAGCGCCAGGGTCGCGTCGAGGATGCGTTTGCGCCGGTCGCGCTGTGCTGCCGAGCTCAGGTCCTCCTCGCTGAGGGTCGTCACGGGTGCGGTGCGCCCGGCGCCGGTGGGCGGGGCGACCCCATCGGCGGACTGCGATCGGGAGGGACTGGCCATCGGTTGAAAGTCCTTTCCTGCACGAATCGTTCGATTCATCCCGGCTACGAGTTCGTACCGCGTTTGGGCGGCGCTTGACTTACGCCCGGCTCGAACATTAGAACATGTTCTAGGAGTGGAAGTCACCCCGGAAAGGCGGTATGGAGTGTGACCATAGCCACCACTGACGAGCATAAAGCCGTCCAGGAGTCCATGCGTGGATGGGCGGCAGCGGTGCGCCCAATTGCAACAATGCGTTCCGGTGGGTCGGATTTCTGGCGCGAATACTGGTCGCGCCTGGCCGATCTCGGAATATTCCGGGTCGCGGTACCGGAAGAGGCCGGTGGAGCGGGTTGTTCCGTCGGAGATCTCGCTGTCCTGGTGGAGCAGGCGGCGCATGATCTCGTGGGCGGTCCGGTGCTCTCGACGGCACTTGCCGGCCTCGTTGCCGGGGAGATGCTCGACGAGAATACGCCGTGCGGTATCGCGCTCGAGGGCGAAATCGCAATCTCATCCGACGAATCCGGTACCCGCCTGTCCGGTGAGTGGGACGCGGTACTCGGGGCTGCCCCCGGCACCGCGCTGCTGCTGCCGGTGCGCGACGGTGAGCGCCACCTGTTGGCTCTCGTCGACGCCGATGCCGAGGGCTTGCGGGTGGAGCCGCTGCCCGCCATGGATCACACCGTTCCGCTCGCCCGGGTCGTATGCGCGGATGTTGCTGTCGCGGCCGACCGCCTGTTCGAGCCGAAGCTTTCGGTCCTCGATATCGCCGCCACGCTGATTGCCGCCGAGGCCGCCGGTATTGCCGGCTGGTGTTTGGAGACCGCGACCGAATACGCCAAGGTGCGTGAACAATTCGGGCGCAAGATCGGCGAATTCCAAGCGGTGAAACATATTTGCGCGTGGATGCTGTGCCGGGCCGAACAGATTCGCGCGGTGGCCGCCGACGCCGCCGCCGCCGTCGATGCCGAGTCCGGTGAACTTCCGCTCGCCGCGGCGGTCGCGCTGTCCATTGCCCTGGACGCCGCGGTGGAGAACGCCAAGGATTGCATTCAGGTCCTGGGTGGAATCGGTTTCACCTGGGAGCACGACGCGCATCTGTATTTGCGCCGGGCGAGCTCCATGCGGCAGTTGCTGGGTGGTTCCGCGCGCTGGCGTGCCCGGGTCACCGAATTGACCCTGCAGGGTGCGCGCCGCACGGTGGGCTTGGATCTGGGGGCCGCTTCCGGCGGCGCCGAGGGCGAACCCAATTGGGACGCCGTCGGTTTGGACGCCGCCGAGGCGGCGGTGCTGGCCGCCGAGTTGACCAAGATCGCCGCCCTGTCCGATGCCGAACAGCGTGACGCGCTGGCCGCCTCCGGGTTGCTGGCCTCGCACTGGCCCAAGCCGTACGGCCGGGGCGCGGGTCCGATCCAGCGCACCTGGATCGATGACCAGATCCGTAAGGCCGGAATCACGCTGCCCGAGCTCGCGATCGCCAACTGGGCGATTCCGACTCTGCTGCAGTGGGGTACGCCCGAGCAGATCGAGCGCTACGCGCTGCCGACGCTGACCGGTGAGGTCATCTGGTGCCAGCTCTTCTCCGAGCCGGAGGCCGGATCCGATCTGGCCGCGCTGCGCACGGTGGCCGAGCGGGTCGAGGGTGGTTGGCGGCTGCGCGGTCAGAAGGTCTGGACCTCGTTGGCGGACAAGGCCACCTGGGGTATCTGCCTGGCGCGCACCGATCCGGCCGCGCCCAAGCACAAGGGCATCAGCTACTTCCTGGTCGATATGAAGAGCGCGGGCATCGATATTCGGCCGCTGGTCGAGATCACCGGTGAGGCGCGGTTCAACGAGGTCTTCCTCGATGACGTCTTCGTCCCGGACGACTGCTTGGTCGGGCAGCTGGAGAACGGTTGGAAGATCGCTCGTTCCACCCTGTCGGCTGAACGGGTCGCCATGGGCGGCAAGGGAATCGGGGATGAGCTGGAGGCGCTGATCGCCGCCGCCCCGAAGTCCGGGCCGGGTGCGGAATTGGTGGCGGACACACTCGGAGGACTCGTCTCCGAATCGATCGCTGGAACCTTGCTGGATGCTCGTGCCGCACAGAAACTGCTGTCCGGTGGAGATCCGGGTCCGCAGAGCAGCGTACGCAAACTGGTCGGTGTCAGACACCGGCAAGCGGTCGCCGAATTTGCCGTCGAAGTGGCGGGCGCGGCGGGCGCGATGGAAACCGATGTGGTGAAAGAATTCCTGCTCACACGCTGTTTGTCCATTGCGGGCGGTACTGAGCAGATTCTGTTGACCGTCGCCGGTGAACGAATTCTCGGACTGCCGCGCGAATCGCACGGTTAGCCCACACCTCAACCGGGAGTAATGAATTGGACTTCACGCGGGACGAGAGCCAGGATGCTGTCGCCGAGGTTGTTGTAAGTTTGCTGGAGCGTGAAAGCGCACGCGATATCGCGCTCTGGCCGATCTTCTCCGGCAGTGGACTGTTGGCCGTGCCCCTACCCGAACGCTTCGGCGGTGACGAGATGGGTCTGCTGGAGGTCTCCGCCATGCTGACCGAGCTCGCCACCGACGCGGTGCAGATTCCGGCATTGAGCACGCTCGCCTTCGGCGTGCTGCCGCTACTCGCGATCGGCGTGCCGGATGCGGTGGCGGAGAAGGTGTTTCCCGCCGTCGCAGACGGTGCGGTGCTCACCGCCGCCCTGCACGAGGCGGGCGCTCCGTTCGTCGTGAAGCCGACGACCACCGCCGTCGCCGATGGCGACACCGTGCGCATCACCGGCAACAAGGTGGCGGTGCCCTACGCCGATACCGCGCGCTGGATTCTGGTGCCGACCGATGCCGGTATCGCGGTGGTCGACGGTGACGCCCCGGGCATCACCAAAACCGCCAGCCCGACATCCGATGGCGTGCCGGAGTTTTCGCTCCGCTTCGACGGGGTGCAGATCCCGGCGGAGCAGCTGCTGCCGGGCGGTATCGGCGAACTGCACCGGTTCGCGCTGGCCGGGATCGGCGCGGTCGCGGACGGGCTGCTCAAGGGCGTGATCGCCCTGACCGCCGAGCATGTGCGCACGCGTCAGCAGTTCGGTCGTCCGCTGGCCGAATTCCAGGCTGTGGCACAGCAGATCGCGGATGTGTACGTCACCTCGCGCACCCTGCACGCGGCCGCCGCCTCAGCCAATTGGGCGCTTGCGCAGGATTCTGACAACGCCGAACACCATGAGCGCACCGAAGATGATTTGGATGTGCTGGCGTACACGGTGGCCTCGGAGCTGCCGGCCGCCATGCAGAAGTGTCATCACCTGCACGGTGGTCTGGGCGTCGATATGACCCATCCACTGCACCGCTACTACTCACAGGCCAAGGACATCGCGCGCTGGCTGGGCGGCGAATCGTTCCGGCTGGACCGTTTGGGAGCCAGATGTTCATCGAACTGACCGCCGAGCAGCGTCGCCTCCGTGACGAATTGCGTTCGTACTTCTCCGGTCTCGTCACTCCCGAAGAGGAGAACGAGATGCTGGGGAACCGGCACGGCGACGCCTATCGCGCGGTAGTCAAGCGCATGGGCGCGGACGGCAAGCTGGGTGTCGGCTGGCCGAAGGAGTACGGCGGGCAGGGTTTCGGCCCGCTGGAGCAGCAGATCTTCTACAACGAGGCGGTCCGGGCCGATGTGCCCGTTCCGCTGGTCACGCTGCTGACCGTCGGACCCGCACTGCAGTCCTACGGCACACCGGAGCAGAAGCAGAAGTTCCTGCCCGGAATCCTCACCGGTGACATTCATTTCGCCATCGGCTACTCCGAACCGGATGCCGGTACCGACCTGGCGGCGCTGCGCACCAGCGCCGTGCAGGACGCCAATGGCGACTGGATCGTCAACGGGCAGAAGATCTTCACCACCGGGGCGCACGAGGCCGACTACATCTGGCTGGCCGTGCGCACCGGCACGGTGGAGTCGCGGCACCGCGGCATCACGATCCTGATCATGGACACCAAGGATCCGGGCTACTCCTGGACGCCGATCATCACCGCCGACGGTGCGCATCACACCAATGCCACCTACTTCGACAATGTGCGCGTCCCCGCGAGCATGGTCGTCGGCGAGGTGGACAAGGGCTGGAAGCTCATCACCACCCAGCTCAATCACGAGCGGGTCAGCCTGGGGCCGTCCGGCAAGATCGAACAGCTCTACACCCGGGTGCGTGAATGGGCGCAGAAGCAGGGCGTACTGGGTGAGACCGAGGTGCGGCGCTCACTGGGGCGCCTGCACGCCATGGTGCGCCTCAACGAGCTGCTGAACTGGCAGGTGGCCTCCAATATGGAGCGCCCCGACGCCGATCCGGCCGATGTGATCGCCGATGCCTCCGCGACCAAGGTGTACTCCACCGAGGCGCTGCAGGAGGCCGGACGCCTGGCCGAGGAGATCGTCGGTCGCTACGGCGATCCCGCCGATCCGGGCACGGCCGAGCTGCTGGTGTGGCTAGACCGGCGCACCAAGCAGAACCTGGTGGTGACCTTCGGCGGCGGCGTCAATGAAGTCATGCGCGAGCTCATCGCCCAAATGGGCCTGCGCCTGCCGCGCGTACCGAGATAGAGGAATTCGACAGTGACGCAAAGCTTCACGGCCGACGAGATCCTGGCGGCCGCAGAGAAGATCAAAGAGGCGGGGGAGTCGTCCCCCCGTCTGGGCCGCGATCCGGTCAACCAGCCCATGATCAACAACTGGGTGGAGGGGATCGGGGACGCCAACCCGATCTATGTCGACGAGGCCGCCGCGATCGCCGCCGGACATCCCGGCATCGTCGCGCCGCCCGCCATGGCGCAGGTGTGGACCATGTTGGGGCTCACCGGGTCTCGCCCCGAGGACGACCCGATGACGGTCACCAATGAGCTCCTCGATGCCGCCGGGTACACCTCGGTGGTCGCCACCAACTGCGATCAGACCTACCACCGGTACCTGGAGGTCGGTGAGCAGGTCGCGGTGCGGTCCTCGCTGGATTCCATTGTGGGGCCGAAGCGTACGGGTCTGGGTGAGGGCTGGTTCCTCACCTACCGCACGAATTGGTATGTCGGCGATGAGCTCGTCACCGAAATGCTGTTCCGGCTGCTGAAGTTCATGCCGGGCACGGGCGCGGCTCCCCAGGCCGATCCGGCGGCGGACCTGGCCAAGCGGGTCAAGCCGGTGGTCTCGCATGACACCGAATTCTTCTGGGCCGGAACCAAACTCGGCGAGCTGCGGATTCAGCGGCGGCCGGATGGTTCGTTGCAGCATCCGCCGGTGCCCGCCATCTGGCAGGACAAGGCCAAGGAGACCGAGTACGTCGTGGCCTCCGGTCGCGGCACCGTCTTCAGTTTCGTTGTGCACCATGCCCCGAAGGTGCCCGGCCGGGCCCTGCCGTTCGTGGTGGCGCTGGTCGAGCTCGAGGAGGGTGTGCGGATGCTCGGCGAGCTGCGCGGCATCGATCCCGCCGAGGTGGCGATCGGACAGGCCGTGCAGGTCGGCTTCGAAGCCCTCGACGACGACAACACCGTGCCCTATTGGAAGGCTGTTCGATGACCTCCACCGTGCAACTCGATGCCGTGCGGGTCGGAACCGTCCTGCCGGAGTTGGCGATTCACGCCGACACCACCTTCGTGGTCTCCTCGGCCCTGGCCACCCGCGACTTCCAGGATGTGCACCACGATCCGGAGAAGGCGGTGCAGCGCGGGTCCAAGACGATCTTCGTGAACATCCTGACCGATACCGGTCTGGTGCAGCGCTTCGTCACCGACTGGGCCGGTCCGGCCGCGCGGGTGAAGTCGATCTCGCTGCGCCTGGGTGTGCCGTTGTACGCGGGTGACACCCTCACCCTGTCCGGCGCGGTATCGGCCGTCGAGGGCACCGAAATCACCATCGACGTGGTCGGCAAGGACAGCCTGGGCGACCACATCACGGCGAAAGCCGTTATCTCGCTGCAGGAGGCACGCGCGTGACGGGTCTGAGCGGGCGCGCGGCCATCGTAGGCATCGGCGCCACCGACTTCTCCAAGGATTCCGGCCGCAGTGAACTGCGCCTGGCCGCCGAGGCGGTCACCGCCGCACTGGCCGATGCCGGACTCACCCCCGCCGATGTGGACGGCCTGACGACCTTCACCATGGATACCAATACCCAGGCCGCCGTGGCCCGGGCCGCCGGTATCCCGAGCCTGAAGTTCTTCAGCAATATCCCGTTCGGCGGCGGTGCGGCCGCGGCCACCGTGCAGCAGGCCGCCATGGCGGTGGCCACCGGTGTCGCGGATGTCGTTGTGGCATACCGGGCTTTCAACGAGCGTTCCGGGCATCGCTTCGGGCAGTTCTCCACCCAGCTGGCGGGTAATGCCACGTCTTCCGGTGTGGACAACGCGTTCTCGTACACCCACGGCCTCGGCACCCCTGCGGCCCAGGTGGCCATGGTCGCGCGTCGCTACATGCACGTATACGGCGCTACCAGTGCGGATTTCGGCACCATCGCGGTGACGGACCGCAAGCACGCCGCGGTCAACCCGAACGCGCACTTCTACGGCAAGCCCATCACCCTGGAGGAACACCAGGCGTCCCGCTGGATCGCGGAACCCCTGCACCTGCTGGACTGCTGCCAGGAGACCGACGGCGGTGTCGCCATCGTCGTCACGAGTGCCGAACGGGCAAAGGATCTTCCGCACAAGCCCGCCGTAATCGTCGGTGCCGCACAGGGTTCCGGTGCGGACCAGTACGTCATGACCAGCTACTACCGCGATGCCATGACCGGCCTCCCGGAAATGGGCCTGGTCGGCGACCAGCTGTGGGCCCAAAGTGGTTTGCGCCCAGAGGATATGCAAGCAGCCATCCTCTACGACCACTTCACCCCCTTCGTGCTCATGCAGCTCGAGGAGCTCGGCTTCTGCGGCCGCGGCGAAGCCAAGGACTTCATCAAGGACGGTGCTTTGGAGGTAGGCGGCCGACTGCCGCTGAACACCCACGGCGGCCAGTTGGGTGAGGCATACATCCACGGCATGAACGGCATCGCCGAAGGCGTCCGCCAAATCCGCGGCACCTCCGTGAACCAGGTCGCGGACCTGAGCAATATCGTCGTCACGGCCGGTACGGGCGTCCCGACCTCGGGTCTGGTCCTCAGCTCCAACTGATCGAACACATCGAAGGCCCGGGTGAGATCCCTTCTCGCCCGGGCCTTTCGCGTTCTACTTGCGGCGGAAGATGCGGTAGAGGTTGAAGTCGTAGCCCCAGCCGAAGGACTTGGGTGTCAGAAACTTCGGCTCGTCCGGATTCCACCAGCGGGATTTGACCCGATCCCAGGTAGGGCGGCGCCAGTCGTAGGGGACGCCGAGGAACTTGCCCTGGGGGTCGGGCGGGGTGCTTTCGGTAGGCGCGGGTTCCGTCATAGGGCCAGGTTACGGCGATTTTCTTGGTTGGGGGTTGCGTGGAACAAAAGAGTGAGTGTACGGTCACTCACATGGCAAAGCGCGGAGTTCTCCTCTCCACCTCGGATGTTCGCCGGGAAGCTGTTCTCGATGCGGCAATTGTGGAGTTCGCCCGGACCGGGTATCACGGGACGCCGATTACGACCGTTGCCGCGGCGGCGGGGATATCGACGGCCTACGTGTTCAAGCTGTTTCCGAGCAAGGTGGAGTTGTTCGTCGCGGCGCTGGATCGGTGCTTCGAACTGGTGGAGCGTTCGCTCGCCACGGGGGCTGTCCGGGCGGGGGAGGGTGATCCGGAGAAGATCCTGTACGAAATGGGCGGGGCCTACGCCGAGCTCATCTCGAACAAGAGTCTGCTCATGCTTCAGGTGCACGCGCAGTCGGCGACGGATATCGACGATATCGCCGAGGCGTTGCGGCGCGGGCTGGGCCGGGTCACGGACTATGCCAAGTCGCGATCGGGAGCTTCCGATCTCGAGGTGCAGAAGTTCATGGCCTACGGGCAGCTGTGTCATCTGATCACCACGCTGGGCCTGGATGGGCACGAGGGTGGCTGGGCCGCGATTCTCAATCTCGGCATCCGGCACCCGGGCTGAGTTTTTCAAGCCTCCTGACCTGGGGGCTTTTTATTTACCCAATAGGTGACTGAACAGTCACTCACTGTTGAAGGAGTAGGACGATGTCGATCACCGCCACCGAAATCATGTTGCCGGGAACCGTCGAGCCCGAGGGCCTGGTCATCGCGCACCGTGAGCTGCCGGACCTACTGCCGGGGCAGGCGCTGATTCGGGTAGAGGCCACCGGAGTCTCGTTCGCGGAGCAGCAGATGCGCCGCGGGAAGTACTACGACCAGCCCGCATTCCCGTTCGTGCCGGGATACGACCTGGTGGGGACGGTCGCCGAGGTCGGTTCGGCGGAAGACTCCGCACTGGTGGGCCGCCGGGTCGCGGCGCTGACCAAGACCGGCGGCTGGGCCAGCCACGTGGTGCTGGACACCGTCGACCTGATCGAGGTGCCCGCGGAGTTGGCGGCCGATGCGGCCGAGACCTTCGTGGTCAATGGCATCACCGCCTGGCAGATGCTGCACCGCGGTGCGAAAGTGCGTGCCGGACAGACGATTCTGGTGCACGGTGCGAACGGCGGTGTCGGTTCCACGCTGGTGCAGCTGGCCCTGGCCGCGGGCGTGCGGGTGATCGGCACCGCCTCCGCCCGCAATGCCGACCGGGTGGCCGCGCTCGGCGCGACACCGGTCGACTACCGCGGTGATGTGGTCGCCCAGGTACGGGCGCTGGCCCCCCGCGGCGTGGACGCGGTCTTCGACCATGTCGGCGGCCCCGGAATTGTGGATTCGTTCTCGCTGCTCGCGCCCGGCGGCACCCTGATGGCCTACGGCACCGCCTCCACCAAGGATGACGCGGGCAATTCCCGCCTTCCGGTGCTGCGCCTGTTCGCCCGGCTCATGCTGTGGAACGCACTGCCCAACAAGCGCAATGCGCACTTCTACAACATCTGGGCCGGGCAGCGCCGCGCGGGCGAATTCCGCCGCCGGTTGGCCCGGGACCTGGCCGCTGTCTTCGAGCTCGCCGCCCGGGGCGAACTGCACGCCCAGATCGCCGCCCGCTTCCCCCTGGCCCAGGCTGCCCAGGCCCTGACCCTGGCCGAATCACGAACCGTCACCGGCAAAGTCGTGCTCGTGCAAGAACAGTAGTCGTTGATCTCTCAATCGACGCTGCCGGCCGGAACTACCCAAACATGGGGCTGTCGAGTGACGGTAGCGATGTGTTCGAAGTCGGTGTCGTAATGGACAAGTACCGCGCCATGGTATTCGGCGACCGCCGCTGTCAATAGGTCGACGATGCCTGCCGCGCGGTGCAGTCCCTGACGGGCCATTAGTTGTTGCACCTCGCGAGCGCGGTCGGCAATGGCCTCGTTGACGGGCAGGTTCACGTAGAGGGCGCGACGGCGCTGGGCGATGTTCTGTACGTCCGCGAGATTTCGGCCGGAGTACCCGGCTTCGAGGTCCACGGTTATGCAGGTCGCAGCGGCTCGATCGGCTATGAGCCCGGTCAACACCGTCCGAACCGACTCGTGTCGAAGCCGAGCGGCCGCCGACGTATCGATCAGATGCAGCCGCAGTGGGGTGGCATCGATCAACGGCGTGCCCTGTCCATGACCTCCGGATCATCGATATCGGGTCCCACGCCGAAGCCGTACGGATCGTTGAGTGTCTGCTCGATCCGTCGCCGACGCTGTGCCACGAACTCCAACGCCGCATTGACCGTGTCCTTCTTCGTCGTCGTCCCCAGCTCCTTGGCCGCCAGAGCGAGTGCTTCATCATTCAGATCGATCATCGTTTTCATATTTCTCACGATATGTCTCCAGCAATTATCTCAGCAATACTCTGCAGGTTGATTCGGTGCGGCGGCCGATGCCGATCGGTCTCTCCCCGTGATGTCACACTGCCGGGGGCTATGTCGTCCTTCTTGCAGACGCGGTTCGAATGAGCGGAGCGCGAACGGAAACTGTTGGAAGGTAAGGGATTTCAATGAATATCGCGTATCACATCGTCGGGGTCGCGGCTGCGCTGTGGATCGGGTTCTCGTCGTATTCGCTGTTCACCAAGGCGGAGTTCGTGGTGGATCCGCTGATTCAGTACGGGGTGCCGCGGTCGTGGTGGAATCCGCTGGCGCTGGCCAAGGGGGCCGGGGCGCTCGGGTTGATTGTCGGATTCTTCATTCCGGTGATCGGGATCGCGGCCGCGATCGGGGTGATCCTCTACTTCGCCGGTGCGGTGATCACCACCATTCGGGCGCGGTCGTACAAGACGTCGGTGTTCCCGGTGCTCTACATGGTTCCGGCCATCGCGACTCTCGCCTTGCAGCTCGCCGTGTGAGCGTAGGTTTGGGGGATCGACGAGGGAAGGGGTCGGCCGTGTTGCGGGATCTAATGAAAGAGCCTCCGGCGGTGGAATATTCGCGGGTTTTCGGGGAGCCGCTGCAGACGGCGGACGGGGCCACCATCATCACCGTGACGGGGATTGAGGGATTCCTGCGGCCTCGGCCCCGGCCGGTGGGGGTGTTCGTGGTGCACGGGGGTGAGGTGAAGTGGGAGGCCGCGGAGGATGGCGGACGGATCGCCTTGATCGGGGTGCTCACCGGGCTCTTCGCCGCCACCCTCGCTACCGCCGCAGTGTTCAAGCGGCCGCCGTGGCCGGATCTGCATATCTCGGAACAACTCTGAATCACCTGTGTGAGTGATCACCTCTGCTTCCGCGTGAATCAAAGTTCCTCTATAGATATAGAGGAACTCGATTCGGTGTAGGAGGTTGTCGTGCAGACCAGCGATATCGTTCTGGATCACGATCAGCAGGTGGCCGCGGATCGGCTCGCCGCCATCGCGGCACGGGTCGGCAAGCGGTGGCATCGGCCGCGCGGGCTGTACCTGTACGGCGGGCCGGGGCGCGGCAAGACCATGCTGATGAATCGGTTCTTCGAATCGGTGCCCTCGGAGCACAAGCGCCGCTACCACTTCCACAGCTTCTTCGCCCAGCTGAACGCGGGCATTCACGAATACGGCAATATCGATGCCTCGGCGGCGGCGCTGCTCGGTGACGCGCAGCTGATCTGCTTCGACGAATTCCATGTGCACGACGCGGGGGATGCCCGGCTGGTGGCGCGGCTGTTGGATCTGCTCTTCGCCCGGCACATCACGCTGGTGGTGACCTCCAACTACCCACCGCAGGAGCTGATGCCGAATCCGCTGTGGCATCCCATGTTCGTGCCCACCATCGACCGGATCGTCGAACACCTCGATGTGGTGTCGGTGAACGGTCCGCAGGACTACCGGCAGCTCGGTGATCGGCACACCGGATTCGCGGCGGGGTACTACACCGTCGGTGCGTGCGCGACCGTCGGATCGGTCCGGGTGCCGGTCGCGCATCGGCTGCTGAACGCTCGTGCCGCCGAAAACGGGGAACTGACGGTCGATTTCGCGGAGCTCTGCGGAATCCCGGTATCGGCGGCCGACTTCCTGGAGCTGGCGCGGCGATTCCACCGTTGGACCCTGTGCGAGGTCCCGCCTATGGATTCGGTCCCGCCGGACTGGGTGATGCGCCTGGTGAATCTGGTGGACGTGCTCTACGACGCGGACCTGGAACTCTCGCTGTACGCCCGGGTTCCGCTGGCGGAACTGGGTGCTCAGATCGAAAGAGTCCCCGATCTCTACCGCACCCTGAGCCGTCTGAGTGAGTTGGCCACACCGGTCCCGACCCCCTGACGACCGGCGCGTTTCCGGTGCGCGGGACCGGGGCGCGACGGGGTGGCGACGCTCGGGTGAACACGTCGACTTGATCGACGGAAACGGTTCACGTGCCGTCTACGCGGAGGGGGGCTTGCGTTGCGGGCGGCTTCCTACCGTGCAATCAGGAGGCAGCACCGAACCGGAGGGGACCGATGCGAATCCGCGAGCAGGCCAGGGGTTCAGCGCCCCGGCACCCGAGCATCCCCGGCGGTCGACTCCGCGTGTTGGTGGTCGCCGAATCCTTCCTTCCCCAGGTCAACGGCGTCACCAACTCGGTGCGGCGGGTGCTGGACCATCTGGCCGCCAAAGGGCATGAAGCCGTTCTGATGGCTCCGACCGGTCCGGCCGAGTACGCCGGATTCCGGGTGCATGTGGTGCGCGGGGCGCGCCTGCCGTTCTATCGCGACTTCCGGATCGGGCTGGAGACGCGCCGCCGCCTGCGAAAGGTGCTGCGCGACTTCGAACCCGATGTCGTGCATATCGCCTCCCCGGCGACACTGGGCTATCAGGCGGCGCGAGTCGCCGGTGAGCTCGGGGTGCCGACCGTGGCCATCTACCAAACCGATCTGGTCGGATTCGCCGAACGCTATGACCTCCCCGGCGGCGTGCGCACCATGGCGGCGCTCACCCGGCGCATTCACCTCCAGGTCGATCGCACCCTGGCTCCCTCCACCGCGAGCCTGCGGCAGCTGGAGCTGATGGGTGTGCCGGGTTTGGCGCGCTGGCCGCGCGGTGTGGATCTGGGGCAGTTCGGCCCGTTCCGCCGCTCGGAGGAGCTGCGAAACCGCTTGGCTCCCAAGGGTGAAACGCTGGTCGGCTATATCGGCCGCCTGGCGCCGGAGAAGGAGCTCGAACTCCTCGCGCACCTGCTGCCGCTGCCCGGTGTGAAGCTGGTGATCGTCGGCGGCGGCCCGGAGGAGAAGCGGCTGCGCAAAGTACTGCCCGGCGCGGAGTTCCTCGGTGTCCTGCACGGCGCGGAATTGGGCGCGGCCTACGCCTCTCTCGATGTCTTCGTGCACACCGGCCGGCACGAAACCTATTGCCAGGCAGCGCAGGAGGCCATGGCCTCCGGTGTGCCGGTGGTCGCGCCGCGCTCCGGCGGACCCATCGATGTGGTCACTCCCGGAGCCGGATTCCTTTATCCCCCCGGCGATGCCGAGGCCATGGTGGCCCTGGTCCGTCGCCTCGTCGACGATGACGAACTGCGCGCGCAGACCGCGCAGACCGCTCAGCGCAGTGTGCGCGACCGCTCCTGGGCGGCCGTGAACGATCTGCTGATTCGCCACTACCGCGAAGTGATCGCGGAACGCCGCCGACTGCCAGGCGATGGCGACCTCCGCGCCCCGCTCTCCAAGGAGGCCTCCTGATGCTGCGCATCTCCGTCATCGGCACCGGCTACCTCGGCGCCACGCACGCCGCGGGTATGGCCGAACTCGGCTTCGACGTGCTCGGTGTGGACAACAATCCGGCCAAGGCGGCCGCGCTCTCGGCGGGCCGGGTGCCCTTCCATGAGCCCGGACTGCCGGAACTGCTCGCGGGGCATGTACGGTCGGGCCGCCTGCGGTTCGGCACCTCACTGGTGGCCGCCGCGCGCTTCGCCGACGTCCACTTCCTTTGTGTGGGAACGCCACCCGGGCCCAATGGCGCGGCCGATCTGTCGCAGCTGTACGCCGCGCTCGAGGGTCTGGTGCCACATCTGACCCGCAATTGCCTGATTGTCGGCAAGTCGACGGTGCCGGTCGGTACCGCCGAGGCGTTGACCGCCCGCATCGCCGAGCTCGCTCCGGCGGGTATCTCGGTGGATCTGGCCTGGAATCCGGAGTTCCTGCGCGAGGGGCACGCGGTGCACGACACGCTGAGTCCCAATCGCCTGGTCTTCGGCGTCACCACCCCGGACGCCGAGTGGGCGCTGCGGCAGGTCTACGCGACGCCGATCACGGCGGGTTCCCCGGTGGTGATCACCAATCTGCCGACCGCGGAGTTGATCAAGGTCTCCGCGAATGCCTTTCTGGCGACCAAGATCTCGTTCATCAATGCCATGGCCGAGCTGTGCGAGCTGACCGGCGCGGATGTGACGCTGCTGGCGGACGCGCTCGGTCACGACGATCGGATCGGCCGCAAATTCCTCGGTGCCGGACTGGGTTACGGCGGCGGCTGCCTGCCCAAGGATGTGCGCGCGCTCATCGCCCGCGCGGGTGAACTCGGAGCCGCCGAGACCGTGGACTTCCTGCGCGATATCGACACCATCAATCTGCGCCGTCGCGAGCGGGTGGTGCGCGAGACCCTGGATCTGTTGCACGCCACCGGGTCCCACCGGGTCGGCATTCTCGGGATCGCGTTCAAACCGCTCTCGGACGATGTGCGGGATTCGCCCGCGCTGGATGTGGCGATCCGATTGCAGGCCGCGGGTGTGCAGGTCACCGCCTTCGATCCGGCCGCGACGGCTCCGGCGCGCGCGGTCGCCCCGCAGTTGGTCTACGCCGCCACCGCCACCGCGGCGCTGCACGAGGCGGATGTGGTGCTGCACCTGACCGAGTGGAGTGAGTTCAGGGACCTTGATCCCGCGTTCCTGCGCACTGTGGCGCGCGGGCGGACCCTCATCGATGCCCGCAATGCGCTGGATCCGGAGCCGTGGCTGGCGGCGGGCTGGGATTTCCGTGCGCTCGGGCGGTTGGTCGAATCCCGGAATCCGGTGGAGCGTCCCGTATCCCGGACATCCGGGCAGTCGGAGCCCTTGCGTCCGGGGCTACTTCGCAATGCCCGGAGATCGACGGAAGCGCCTGCCGCACTAACTGATTCGGCGCTGACCCGATTGCGTGCGCGAGTGCGCCGCTCGGCATAGCTCCAGGTGCCACCGCGGTACGCCGGGCCCGGTTCGGGTCCGGCGTTCCCGGCTATTCAGTGCGGTTCGTTATGAGCGATTGGCACGAATTGTCTGTCTTACTACCGGGAGACGTGCGGTGCGGTTGCCACACCTCGAGCGCCGATATATGCGAGAACCGCATGTAATCGGTGTTTGCGAATTCCCCCCAACCGGACCTACCGGCATGTAACTATGTGCCTGATTTACAGGACTCTGGTTAGGGGTACGTGTGACTGGGGTGGGGACACTGGCATCGCGGGTGATCGGATTGATCGCCCTGCTGATGCTGGCCGTCGTCGCCCTGCGCGGATATATCCCCGGCACCGGAGGCCCATCCACCCCGGGCACACCGTCGGCGGTGACACTGGCGCTAATGCCGGTATTGCTGCTGGTCTCGGTGGTGATCCTGGCGGCGGGGGTGATCAACAGCCAGCACCGGCTACCACTCTCGATGCCGGAGCCGGACCGGGAATCGGACCGCCGCGGCACCGGCCTGCCGCGCCTGGGCCTGCTGGTCCTGATCGGACTGGCGGCCGTCACGCTGGTACTCACCGCGGTGCTGAGCGTCTACCTGGTCGGTCCGGGCCGAAATGACCAGGCGGACCAGACGGATACCACTCGCGCGCCCGGCACCTCGGTGACCGAACCGGTGCAGACCGTCGCACCACCGCCGGAGTCCCTGCCCGATCCGCCACTCAGCGGCACGGTGCTGGTGCTGGTGGCGGTCGGCGCGGTCGCGCTGGTTCTGGTCGCCATGACCGGTCTGGTGGTGGTCGCGGTCAGCTCCAGCCGCCGTCCGGAGCCGAAAATCGCTGGTGCGGCGCCCGATACCCCGACCGAGGCGGTCTCGCTGGCCAAGGTCGCGGAGATGGGCCTGGCCGCCATGATCGCGCCCGGTCAGGATCCGCGCACCGCCATCATCGCCTGCTATGTCGCCATGGAACGCGGTCTGGGGCAGGCGCGTGAGGTCGCGCCATTGGCCTCGGACACCCCCTCGGAGGTACTGGCGCGCGCCTTCGATCGCGGCTTCCTGCACGACGCCTCGGCGCGAGAGTTGGTGGCGCTCTTCGAGGAGGCCCGTTTCAGCCCGCACTCCATGCTGGAGTGGCAGCGTATGCGGGCCGAACAACTGCTGCGAATAGTGTTGGCGGACTTGCAGGGAGAGGCGGCTACGCCATGAACCGGGTAGCGATAGTGGTGGTCGGGTTGATCCTGGCCGGACTCTTCGAACTGATCGCCTTGAACAATGAGCGCACCACCCTGCTGCCCATTGCGGGCATCCCGGTCGCCGGGGTGCTGGGGTTGCTGGTCTGGTCACTGCTGGACCGCGCCCGCCGGTACGAGCCCACCGGCCCGGCCGACAATGAAATCGACAACGGCCCGGCCGAGATGCTGACCCGCTGGCAGGCCCGCGCACAACTGCTCGCCGATCGCTCCGAGGGCACCCGCGCGGAGTGGGACCGGCATCTGCGCCCGCTGCTGGCCAAGGAGTTCGAGAGCAGCAGCGGCCATCGGATGGCCAAGAATCGGCGTGCCACCGAGGCCGCCGGGCAACTACTGTTCGGACCCGAACTGTGGCGGTGGGTGGATCCCGCGAATTCGGCGCTGCGCGATCAGGTCAATCCGGCGCCGGGCCGACCGGCGCTGGACGAGATCCTGCGCCGCCTCCAGAACATGTGAACAGGCTTCTGATATGCGAGTACTGATATGACCTCACCGATGGATATGACCGTCAAGCGCACCGATGCCGTGCTGCGGGAGATGGGCCGGGTGGTGGTGGGCAAGCGGGATGAACTGCAGCTCATCATGATCGCGGTGCTGGCGGGTGGGCATATCCTCATCGAGGATCTGCCGGGGCTGGGCAAAACCCTGATCGCGCGCTCGTTCGCGACGGCGCTGGGCTTGAACTTCACCCGGGTGCAGTTCACCCCGGATCTGCTGCCCGCCGATCTGATCGGCTCCACGATCTACGATATGCATTCTGGCCGTTTCAGTTTCCGGCGCGGACCGGTCTTCACCAATATGCTGCTGGCCGACGAGATCAACCGCACCCCGCCCAAGACCCAGGCGGCGCTGCTGGAGGCCATGGCCGAGGGGCAGGTCTCGATCGACGGTGAAACCTTCCCGCTGCCACAGCCTTTCATCGTCATGGCGACCGATAATCCGATCGAGTACGAGGGCACCTACCCGCTGCCCGAGGCCCAATTGGACCGCTTCGCCATGCAATTGCGGCTCGGGTATCTCTCCGAGAACGATGAGATGCAGATGATCCGCCGCCGCCTCGAACGCGGTTCGCAGCCCGCGCAGATCGGTCAGGTCGTCGACGCCGAGGGCCTGATGGAGATGCGCCAATCCGTGGAATTCGTGACGGTGCACCCGGATGTCGTCGGCTACGTCGTCTCCCTGGCCTCCGCCACCCGCGGCCACCCCCAGGTGGAGGTCGGCGCGAGCCCCCGCGCGGAACTCGATCTGGTCCAAATGGCCCGCGCCCGTGCCCTTCTCAACGGCCGCGACTACGTGGTCCCCGAGGATGTGAAAGCCCTTGCCATTCCGGCCATGGCACACCGCATCACCCTGCGCCCGGAGATGTGGGTCCGCCGCATCCGTGGCGAGGACGTCATAGCCGAACTGCTGCGCCGCTTGCCCGTTCCTCGTGCCACCCCGGCATGAGCGAGAACGTGCCCCGTCATCGCGACCGGTGCGAGTCCATGACCCCGTCATCCCGGCATGCTTTTGGCCGGGATCCACACCGGCGGGGAGGTATTCGTGAAGCATCGTGATCTGAGTACCGCCACCGATACCGAATTGCGTTGGCGTCCGGCGCCGTTGGTATTCATGCTGGCGGCGGTATCGGTGCCCGCGCTGGTGGTGGCGGTGGCGTTCGGGCAGTGGCAGCTGGTGGTCTTCGCCGCACCGATGCTCGGGGTACTGGCCACCGCACCACTGCAGCAGTCGCGCACCAGGATTCAGGTGGACGGTGTCGGGGTGCTGCGATGCTTCGAGACCGAGGAGGTCGTGCTGACCGCGGGCGCGTTCGTGGAGAGCGGACATGCGCTGCTGCGCCTGCATTCTCAGCCGGTCCCCGGTATGGAGACGCACGTGGAGGAGACCTTCGATTCGGGGGCCGCTCCGGCCGGAATGCGCATCGCACTCTCCGCGCCGCGGTGGGGCCGGTATCCGGTGCCGGTGCGGGTGACCGCACTGAGTCCGGCCGGGCTGGCGGTGGCCTCGGTCCAGTTGCCCGCCGGTCAGGTGTACGTGTACCCGATTACCGATCCACAGCGAATGCGATTGCCGCGCACCGAACTTCCGGAGCGCATCGGTTCGCATCTGACCCGCAGGCACGGTCCGGGCGTGGAGTTCGCGGATGTGCGCGCGTACGCGCCGGGCGATCAGCTGCGCACGGTGAACTGGGCGGTCAGCGCCCGGCGCGGACGGCTGTTCGTGACCGAGCGCTTCACCAACCGCGCCGCGGATGTGGTTGTGCTGGTGGATACCTCGATGCAGGCCCCGGGCCCGGCCTCGGATTCACTGGAGCTGTCGGTGCGCGGCGCGGCGCAGGTGGCGCAGTCGGCGCTGCAGGCCGGTGACCGCACCGCCGTTGTCTGCCTCGGACATTCGCCGCGCTGGCTGCGCCCCGATATCGGCCGCCGCCAGTTCTATCGCATTGTCGACACCGTGCTCGATGTGGGCGATGAGCATATCGCCACCTCCGGCTCGCTGGCCCCGCACGCGGGCGTGCCGATCGGTGCGGTGGTGGTGGCCTTCTCCACCATGCTGGACACCCAATTCGCCCTGGCCCTGATCGATCTGCGCAAGCGCGGACACGTCGTGGTGGTGGTGGATGTACTGCGCGGCCCGCCGTTCCGGGACGGTCTGGACTCCACCCTGGCGCGCATGTGGCAGTTGGAGCGCACCTCCATGTACCGCGATATGAGCACCGTCGGGGTGGATATCGTGCCGTGGCCGGAGGACACCCGGCTGGATCAGATCATGCGGCTGCTGCCGCAGCAGCGGCGCACCGTGCGGGTGCGCCGATGACCAGATTCCTCGCGGTGCTCGCCGGGCTACTGCTCACGCTGGGGGTCGCCCTGGTGTTGCCCTGGGCGGCCGTTCCCACTTTCGCGCTCGCGGTGGCGGGTTGGCGGTGGCGGGTGAGCGCGGTCGGCGCGGTACTGGTCGCACTGGCCGTGCTCGCGTTCACCGATACCGGCGCCCTGGTAGCCGGGGCCATCGGTTTGGTAGCCACCACCTACCTGCTCAACACCGCGACGGTCTCGGCGCCGGTGGGGGTGGTGCCCACCACCGTCCCCTCGGTGGCGGGCGCGCTGGTCTTCACGGTGGCCGCCGGTGCCGCGACACTCCTGCCCGCGGGGTTGTCCTGGATTCCGATCATCGCGCCGATCACAGTGATCCTGTTGTACGCCATGATCGTTCGAGGACTGGTGGGCGAGCGGTCCGGCGACTGACCGCTACTGCAGGGCCGGTGGCATCCGCGTCGGCTTGATGCGCCCGGCGTCGACGAGGGCGCGGAAAGCCGCTCCCTTGCGGTCACATTCACCGACCACGCAGCGGCGATGCTGCTGCATGGTGCGGTGTGCCTCCTGCACATCGAGTTGATGGTCCGGGGCGCCGTGCGACCAGGCCGAGGTGGACAGAATCGGATCGGCGGATGCGGTGTGCTCGTTGCTGATTCGCTCGCGGATCCGATCCACCGAGAGTCTGTCGGGATCGCGATGCGGTTGATGCAGGCTCGCGACCGTGACGGCCATGATCGTGAGCATTACCAGGGTGGCTGTGAACACCTGCCAGCCGGCCATTGGTTCACCTTCTCCATGTCTATCGGTTGTAGCGGGGTTTATCAGATGTAGTTCGCTAGATATTCACCATAAGGCCGAAGGCGTTACTTGTTCCAGTACTTCATAGGTCAGAAACAGCCGAATTTCGGCCTATAACAGCAACTTACCGGCTGGTTCCGGTCCGAAGTACGCCGAGAGTTTGCGAAGATTTTCCTGTGACCGACGGCCAGGCGCAGTTGCGTTCCATAACCAGTGCGGCACTGCTGGTCGAATTCGCATCGGGCCGGGGGATATCCACGCCGACCCTGCTGCGCGGCACCGGGATTCGGGAGGGGGATCTGCTCGACTCCACCGCCGAGATCACCCTCGGGCAGGAGTTGGCCCTCATGCGCAATGTGGTGGCCGGGGTCGGCGACGAACCGGGCATGGGGCTGATGGCCGGATTGCTGTGCCATCCGCCCAGTTTGGGGGTGCTCGGCTTCGCGCTGATGAGCTGTCCGACCGTGCGCGATGCGGTGAGTCTGGCCTTGCGCTACGCGGATCTGTCCTTCACCGTCGCCCGCCACCACCTGGTCATCGATGGTTCGGATGTCTCAATTGTCCGGGACGACAGTGGTGTTCCGCGTGAAGTGCGGCGCTTCGCGGTGGAGCGCGATGTGGCCGCCATCTGGACGATCCAGCAGGATGTACTGCCCATGCGGCCGCCCATCACCCGGGTCGCGGTGGCCTTTCCACCGCATCCGGTCTACGAGATGTTCGGGGCCATGCTGGGCGTGGACGAGGTGGTCTTCAATGCCGCTCGCTCGGTGGTGACCGGCCCCGCCGATATCCAGAGTCTGCAGCTGCCGCAATCGAATTCGGCCACCGCGCGCTTCTACGAGCAGCAGTGCGCCGATCTCATGCAGCGGCGTCGCAGCCGGGCCGGTATCAGTGGCCGGGTGCGGCAGCTGCTCATCAGCCGTGGCGGTATCGCGGACCAATCACGCATCGCGGCCGAACTGGACCTCAGTGTCCGCACCCTGCGCCGTCGCCTCGCGGACGAGGGCACCACCTTCCGTGAACTCACCACCGAGACCATCGGCCTGCTGGCCGAGGAGCTGCTCATTACCGGAATGACGGTGGAGCAGGCCGCGGTTCGGCTCGGCTACGCCAGCGTCTCGGCCTTCACCTCGGCATTTCGCGCCTGGAAGGGGCAGTCGCCCGGACAGTTCGCGCGGGAGAACCGCGGCCGGGTATCGGTTCGGGTGAGCTGAACGCAATGGTGTGAACGACGTCCAACGGACCGCGAACGCAATCGGGCGATTGAAAAATTCCGATAGCCCGGAAATGTTACGGTGACCGAAAACAGCACGGGCCGCGACCGGAAATCGGTCGCGGCCCAGTTGTTTCGGGTGCTTTACGCGGTGTGGGTCAGCACCACATCGGCCAGGACCGGCGCGTCATCGCGTTCGACAACCGTTGCGGCGATGAGGAGTTCACCGTCGGTCTGCCAGATGCGGGGCGGCATCCGAGCCGAGTACGGCATCGGTGGCGGTCTTCAACACCAGGCCGTAGGTGCACAGGCCGTGCAGAATCGGGTTGGGGAATCCGGCATTCCGGGCGAACTCCGGGTCCGAGTGCAGCGGATTGCGGTCACCGCACATGCGGTACAGCAGCGCCTGCTGCGGCAGGGTCGGGGTCAGCACATCGAAATCCGGTGCGCGATCGGGCAGTTCGGCCTTGGCCGACGGGCCGCGATCGCCGCCGAAACCACCCTCGCCCTTGGCGAAGATGGAAGAGCGCGCGGTCCACAGCAATTCGCCATCGGAGCTGGTGGCGGTGTGCTCCTGCCAGATCACCGCGGCCGAGCCCTTATCCCAGATCTCGCTGATCCGGCGCTCGAAAACCGCCTTGCCCGAGGCCGGAATCGGCCGGTGCACCACGATCTCCTGGCTGCCGTGCACCACCTTCGCGAGGTCGATGTCGACACCCGGGAACTGCACCTTGGGCGGCTCGGTCTCGTGGAAGAACGGTGCGACCGTAGCGAAAGAGGGCAGAACTTGCGGATTGCGGTCATCCACATAACGCAGTTCGGCGGCCTCGGTCCAGCGCGCGCCCGCACCCAGCGCCAGGTTGTACAGCTGCACATCCGACGGCGTCCAACTGAAGTCGACGGTCGGAAGCTGCGCGCCGAGCGCGATATTCGGATCGATGGGCATGAATTGTCTCCTCGTGAGATCGGTGGGCGGTCACCCAGGGACCCACTCGGGTCCGATCCTGCGACGCATTCCGGCGGTAAGCAAGCAGCGCGCCCGCTCGCCGGGACACGCACCGGCCGGGGCGGGGTCTGAAGTTTCAGGGCCGGGCCGCCGACACCGGGCAGGGGGTTCCGGTGGCGGCGGTCCGGCGGGGTGGGTTGGGCGCGAAACCGACGTGACCCGGTCGCGCGCCCAACCCGTCCTGAACCGGGTTGGGACGGTTCAGGAGTTCTGGTCGGCCTTGGCCGCGGCGCCGTTCTTCGCCTTGGCGGCGATATCGAGCGCGGCCAGGTAGCCGAAGGTGATCGCGGGTCCGATGGTCGCGCCGGGACCGGCGTAGGTGTGACCCATGACGGGGGAGGAGGTATTGCCCGCGGCGTAGAGGCCGTCGATGACGGTCCCGTCCTCGCGCAGTACGCGGCCGTCGTTATCGGTGACCAGACCACCCTTGGTGCCCAGGTCACCCGGATACATTCGCACACCGTAGAACGGGCCGA
The DNA here is from genome assembly GCF_036327755.1 of Nocardia sp. NBC_01503. Taxonomy (NCBI): domain Bacteria; kingdom Bacillati; phylum Actinomycetota; class Actinomycetes; order Mycobacteriales; family Nocardiaceae; genus Nocardia; species Nocardia sp. NBC_01503. The sequence continues at coordinate 1,998,910 of NZ_CP109596.1, read as the reverse complement.
CCTCGAGCTTGTTCAGGCACGGGTTGGGCTTGATGGTCGGATCGCCGTAGTAGCGGTCGTACGCGCTCTTACCGCGGCTGAAGTCCTCGTCCACACCGCTCTCGACGAAGCCGTTGAAGCGTTCGACGGTGGCGCCCAAGCTATCGGCGGGCACGCCCATCTTCTCGGCGAGCTCCGCCAAGGTCGGCGCCACGACAATATTGTCGTTTTCCATCCAGCGGGACGGAAAACGCTGACCGGGCTGCAGACCAGCGAAGATGTAGCGACTCCGGTAGCGCTGGTCGAACACCAGCCATGAGGGCACGTTCTCACCGGGGCCGTCACCCTGCCCGTATTCGCCGCCGTACATGGTGTGCACAGCCTCGACGTAAGGAGCGGACTCATTACCGAATCGCTTGCCTTCGGCGTTGACGATGATGCACCCGGGCAGATTGCGCTCGGCGAGCGCGAACCACGGCTTGCCCTGACCCTTCATGGTTGTCGGACCCCACCAGGCGTCCTCCATGAAGTCAACGGCCGCACCGGCTTCCAGGCCCGCGCGAATGGCGTCGCCGGTATTGGCGGTCGCGCCGGTGGTCCATTCGGTGGTGATGGGTTCGCGCTGGTACTTGTGCCGCATATCGGCGTTGTGCTCGAAGCCGCCCGCGCCCAGGATGACGCCGTACTTGGCGTTGAAGCGCACGGTCTCGCCGTTCTGCTCGGCCTCGACGCCGGTGACGACACCGTTCTCGATGACCAGTCCGGTGAGCGGAGTGTTCAGCAGCACAGGCACATTCGCGTCGAGCAGGCCCTTGCGCATACCCGCGATGATCGCCTGGCCCATTCCGACCAGCGCCTTGCCGGTGACTTTGCCCCAGGCCCAACGGGTTCCGACGCGCAGTACGGTGGCGAAGCCGATGGGGTGGCGGCGCAGCAGGTTCAGCTTCTTGTAATCGGCCTGCAGGATAACGACATTCAGCGGAGCCTTGGAGTAGGGCGGTTCCAGGTTGAAGCGCTCGTTGCCGAGGATCTTGAGGTTCAGCGGTTTGGGTTCGCAGGAGCGGCCGTCCGCGCGGCCGCCCGGTGCCTCCGGGTAGTAGTCGGAGTAGCCCGGTACCCACTTCATCTTCAGGGCGGAGTGGTCCAGTACGAAGTCGAAAGCCTCTGCGCCGCGGTCGATATAGGTATCGATCTTGTCGGCGGGCACCACATCGCCGATGATGCTGCGCAGGTAGGTGCGGGCATCCTCACGGTCGTCGGGGCGTCCCGACGCCTTGAGCGCCTTGTTGCCTGGGATCCAGACACCACCGCCCGAGCGGGCGGTCGAACCGCCGTAATGCGCGGCCTTCTCGATGAGCACCACGCGCAGACCGCGGTGTGCGGCGGTGAGGGCGGCGGTCATACCGGCGGCACCGCTGCCGACCACCACCACGTCGTAATCCCGATCAGTCATGTAGAACACGTTATAGAATCAATCCGGGTTTGGTCTATGTTGGTCTGGCAGATGGGACTGCTGAGGCGATTTACTTCACAAAAACTCGTTTCAGTTTCTAGTCTCTTAACTGCGTGGCCACCGGCCGGGCCCCTCGATGGAAGGAAACAGCGTGCTGACCGACGCGCTACGGAGTGAACTGGCAGAAGAGCTCGCCCTGGCTGAGCGGGATCGCATTCCGCTCGACCCGCTGGTCGCGCGCTATCCCGACATCGACGTGGTCGACGCCTACGAGATCCAGCTGCTGAATATTCGGCGGCGGACCGCGGCCGGCGCCCGCATCATCGGGCATAAGGTAGGCCTGTCCTCGGCCGCCATGCAGCAGATGATGGGTGTCGACGAGCCCGATTACGGGCATCTGCTCGCCGAGATGGAGGTCTTCGAAGACGTCCCGGTGGACACCTCCAAATTCCTGTACCCGCGCGTGGAGGTCGAGGTCGGTTTCGTGCTCGGCGCGGACCTGCCCGGCGAGGATTGCACCGAAGAGGATGTGTTGAACGCCACAGTCGCGTACGCGCCCTCGATCGAACTCATCGACACCCGCATCAAGGACTGGAAGATCGGGCTGTGCGACACCATCGCCGATAACGCCTCTTCCGCCGGCTGGGTGCTCGGCAAGGAGCGCGTCGCTCCGAATGAGCTGGATATCAAGAAGATCGACGCGGTACTCACCCGCAATGGCGAGGTTGTGGCGCAGGGCCGCTCCGACGCCGTGCTGGGCGATCCGACCATCGGCGTCGCGTGGCTGGCCCGCAAGGTCGCCTCGTTCGGTGTCCGGCTGAAGAAGGGCGACATCGTGCTGCCCGGATCCTGCACCCGCGCCATCGACGCTCGCCCGGGCGACGACTTCACCGCCGAGTTCGCAGGGCTCGGTTCCGTTCGTCTGCGTTTCAGCTGACACAACCGAGTAGGAGAAAGTTGTGACTGGCAAAGTCACCGCAGCCATCGTCGGCTCCGGCAATATCAGCACCGATCTGCTGTACAAGCTGCTGCGTTCGGACAAGATCGAACCGCGCTGGATGATCGGTATCGACCCGGATTCCGAGGGGCTCAAGCGGGCTCGCGGACTGGGTCTCGAGACCTCCGCGGAAGGCGCGGATTGGCTTCTCGCCCTTGATGAGAAGCCCGATCTGCTGTTCGAGGCCACCTCCGCGTATGTGCACCGCGCGTACGCGCCCAAGTACGAGGCCGCGGGTATCCGCGCCGTCGACCTCACCCCCGCCGCCGTCGGCCCGGCCGTGATTCCGCCGGTGAACCTGGATTCGCTGCGGGACGCGCCGAACGTCAACATGATCACCTGTGGTGGTCAGGCGACGATTCCGATGGTCGCGGCCGTTTCCCGGGTCGTTCCCGTCGCGTACGCCGAGATCGTGGCGTCGGTTTCCTCGGTGTCGGCCGGTCCCGGAACCCGTGCGAACATCGACGAATTCACCAAGACCACCTCCAAGGGCGTCGAGACCATCGGTGGTGCCGCTCGCGGCAAGGCGATCATCATTCTGAACCCGGCCGAGCCGCCGATGATCATGCGCGACACCATCTTCTGCGCCATTCCCGAGGATGCCGACCGCGATGCCATCACCGCCTCCATCCACGAGATGGAGAAGGCGATCCAGCAGTACGTGCCCGGCTACCGACTGCTGAACGAGCCGCAGTTCGACGACCCGTCACTGGTTTCCGGTGGGATGGCGAAGGTTTCGATCTTCGTCGAGGTCGAGGGCGCGGGCGACTTCCTGCCGCCGTACGCGGGCAACCTGGACATCATGACCGCGGCCGCCACTCAGGTCGGCAATGTGATGGCCGATCAGATCATCTCGGCTCGGGTGTAAGGAGATTCGACCATGAACAATGTGCTGAAGCCTTTCTCGGGCGAAATCGATGTGCGGGTGACCGATACGTCGCTGCGTGACGGTTCGCATCACAAGCGTCACCAGTTCACGGTGACCGAGGTGCGCGATATCGTTGCCGCCCTGGACAACTCGGGTGTGCCGGTTATCGAGGTCACGCACGGTGACGGCCTCGCCGGTTCCTCGTTCAACTACGGGTTCTCCAAAACCCCTGAGCAGGAACTGATCAAGGCCGCCGCGGAGACCGCCAAGCAGGCCAAGATCGCCTTCCTCATGCTGCCCGGTGTCGGCATCAAGGAAGACATCAATATCTCGCAGGACAACGGTGCGTCCATCTGCCGCATCGCGACCCACTGCACCGAGGCCGATGTCTCCATCCAGCACTTCGGCTACGCCCGGGATCTGGGCCTGGAGACCGTCGGCTTCCTGATGATGGCGCACTCCACCACCCCGGAGAACCTGGCCAAGCAGGCGCGCATCATGGCCGATGCCGGCTGCCAGTGCGTGTACGTCGTCGACTCCGCCGGTGCCCTTGTGCTGGAACAGGTTTCGGATCGCGTCTCCGCGCTCGTCGCCGAACTCGGCAATGACGCGCAGGTCGGTTTCCACGGCCACGAGAACCTGGGCCTGGCCGTCGCGAACTCCGTGTACGCGGTCCGCGCCGGTGCCACCCAGATCGACGGCTCCGCTCGCCGCTTCGGCGCGGGCGCGGGCAACCTGCCGGTCGAGGCGTTCATCGGTGTCTGCGACAAGCTCGGCGTCAAGACCGGCGTCGACTTCTTCGCCATCACCGACGCCGCCGAAGATGTTGTCCGCCCGGCCATGCCGAGCGAATGCCTCCTCGACCGCCAGGCCCTGATGATGGGTTACGCGGGCGTCTACTCCTCGTTCCTGCGGCACGCCGAGCGCCAGGCCGAACGCTACGGCGTCTCCGCCGCGGAGATGCTCGTCCGCGCCGGCAAGCGCAAGCTCGTCGGTGGCCAGGAAGACCAGCTCATCGATATCGCCCTGGAACTCCAGCGCGAGAAGGCGGCGGTCACCGCCTGATCCGCTGGTGCATAACGAGCTGGGCCGCAACCATTTCCGGTTGTGGCCCAGCTCGTCTCTATGCTCCGATCGGACCGCGCAGTCAAGGCGCGGCGACCGCCAGGGCGGCATACCCGATCGCGGCGAACACATCGTCGGCCTCCAGGTCGGGATAGTCGCCGAGAATCTCCTGCACCGATACTCCCGCCGCGAGCAGTTCGAGCAAGAGTGCGACGGGGTAGCGCATTCCTCGGATAACCGGCTTGCCATGGCAGATGGCCGGATCGAAGGTAATCCGCTCCAGATTGGACATGCCCCGAATTCTAGGGTCGCTCCCTAACCCTTCTCTGTGGATCCGGTGACCCCGTCCTGTGGTTATCCACCCCCACCCCCTCCTCTAGGGTCGACCCATGACCGACATCGTGCTGTACGGAGCGGACTGGTGCGGCGACTGCCGCCGCGCGAAGACCTGGCTGCGCGAAAACAACATCCCATTCACCGAGGTAGACGTAGAACACGACGAGGCCGCCCGCGACAAGGCCATCGAACTGGCCGACGGCCGCAAGAACATCCCCGTGGTCGTCTTCCCCAACGGCACAATCCTCATCGAACCCACCAACGCCGACCTCGCCGCCGCCATAAAGCCCTGACACCGTCCCCGCTCGTCGAGGAAGACAGCGGCATGGTCGACCGTTCCGAATGGGCTGAGATCCGCGATCGTAGGATGCGTGAGCCCGGAGCCGAAGAAGCCTACGCGGCAGCGCGGTTGGCATACGGGCTGGTGAGTCATCAATCAGGCGCCGCCCCGACCAGGTTCAATGACGGCGTCTGTCCGTCTGACGCGGATGACCGGTTCCCGCCTGAGTAATCCAGATGGTGTGCTGGTCGTCATCGATCGCGTACCAGATCCGGCCGCCTCCGGTCACTTCGGATTGCCATTGTTCCAGCGCGACACTTATCCACCTGTACTCGGCTCAGGTCGTATCTGAGCGGGTGCTGTCGGGCAGGCTCTTCCCGGCAGCGCGGGTCGGAAGTTATCGCTATCCAGGCTCGATCGAGGTTCTCGAATGCTTGAGAGAGCAGTGCCTCCCAGCCCTTTGCGGCCTGTCGGTCGACAAATCGGACAGCCCAACCGGTTGCCCGACGAGCCTCGTCTCCACGTCCGAGTTTGTCAGCCATCATTGCTACCCGGGCGTTCGACGTCGACCGCATCGGTCGTGTCGAACGGCCCGCGTAGCCGCTGGGCGAGCTCGGGGTCGGAGTAGATTTCGGCAGTCGCCTGCCACTCCCGCAGTGCGCGTGAAAACGGCAGCAGCAGACCGGTTTCCGCACCGGCGAGCAGGTGGCCGAGCAGTTCTCGGACGCACTGGGGCCGCGCTGCCGCCGGAAGCCAGGTCAACCAGGGCAGTTCCTCGGCGAAGACCTCTTCCGCCAGTTCCCGGTTCGCCTTCGCGATGATCGCGAGCGAACGGGCCGCCAGCCCAAGCCCCTTCACCATGGCTTCAAAGCGCTCGCAGCGCATGAGGACGAGGTTCTCCGCATCCCGCCGCTCGAGAATCACATCCGCATCATCGAGTGCGGGAAACACACTGGTCTGCTTATTGATCAGAGTGGAGAAGGGGAACGTCTGCGTGGCCATCTCCCCATGGTACGCGCCTAGTTCGAAACTAGTTCAGTAATGCTCCCATGCCGGTGCATCGGCCAGGAGATTCCCCAGCGCGCGCAGGTGGGGAGTGGCTCCGCCGGTGGTGAATTCATTGCGTTTGGCGGCGGTGAAGTGGCGGTGGAGGGGGAAGTCGAGGTAGATGCCGGTGCTGGCGTGGATGTGGACCGCGGTGTGGGCTACTCGGTGGCCTGCTTCGGCGGACCAGAAGGCGGCTACCTCGAGTTCGGGGGCGCAGGGGTGGCCTTCGGATTCGAGCCAGGCGGCTTGCCATAGGGCGAGGCGGATGGCGTCTACGTCGATGTGGGCGTCGGCGAGGCGTTGGCGGACCGCTTGGAAGGAGCCGATCGGTTTGCCGAATTGGTGGCGGTCGCGGGCGTAGGCGGCGGTCATCTCCACCGCGCGTTCGAGGACGCCGAGCTGGTGGGCGCAGGATGCGATGACTGAGCGCCGATGCGCCCAGCGAACGGGGCTCTGAACCGTGGCTGCGCTTTCGCTCGGGTGAGCGTCGACATCGCCGGGTGTCGCACCGATGATCGCGTCGTCGGGGATCGAGACGTTGTCGAAGACGAGAAGTGCTGTGTCGCTCGCGTCTACGACGCGCTGCTCCCGGATCTCCAGGCCGTCGGCGGTGCGGTCGACCATGGCCAGCAGTGATCCGGAGTCGGTGGATGCCTCCACCAGGAAGGCGTCGGCGAAGGATCCGGCGGGTACCACGCCTCGGGATCCGCTTATGCACCAGCCATTTTCGATTCGGATGGCACGTATCCCGGTCTCCGATCCGAGCGCGGGTGCGAGGGTCGTTTCGCCTCGGAGCGCCGGTGCCACCCAGCGCTGGAGCTGGGCTTCGGTGCCGAAGTGGGCGAGGGTGGCGGCGCAGACGGCGATGGTGGGGAGATACGGCAGGGGAGCTACGGCGCGGCCGATTTCTATCAGGATGCTGCACTGTTCCAGCACGTCGAATCCGCTGCCGCCCACGGTGTTCGGGAGCGCGGCGTCCAAGAGTCCGGCTGCGGCCGCCGCGCGCCAGAGTGCTCGGTCGAAGCCGGTGGAGTCGGGGCACGGGTTGCGGGCGGACCAGCCGATCAGCAGGTCGCGGGTGAGGCCCGAGAGATCGTGCTGAGCCTCGGAATGGGCGAAATCCATGAGTTCCTCGCAGGGTTGGCGGGTGGAGTCCGGTGTGGTCAGCGGGTGACCGGCAGTCCCAGTGCGGTTTTGGCGATGATGTCGCGTTGCACCTCATTGATGCCGCCGCCGAAGGTGAGGATCAGCGAGGAGCGGTGGAAGCGTTCTATGCGGCCGCGCAGTAGTGCGCCGGGGGAGTCGGCTCTGATGACGGAATCGGTGCCGAGTACCTCCATGAGCAGGCGATACGCCTCGGTGGCGAACTCCGTGCCGAAAACCTTTGTGGCCGAAGCCTCTTCGGGGCGAAGCTCGCCCGACTGTGCGGCCCAGGCCGTGCGCCAGTTGCGAAGTTTCAGGTATTCGGCGTGGGCGTGGACGCGGGCGAGGTGGATACGCACCCACTCGGTGTCGATCACCCGGGAACCATCGGCGCGATGAGTTCGCTGCGCCCAGCCGCGGACCTGGCGGAGTGATTCCTGCAGTGGTGCAGCGGAACTGAGCGAGACACGCTCGTGGTTGAGCTGGTTGGTGATCAGTGACCAACCCTGGTTCTCCCCGCCCACCAGGTTCGCGGCGGGCACCCGCACCCCCGAGTAGTAGGTGGCGCTGGTGCCGACCCCGGCCATGGTGTGCACCTTGGTCCAGGAGAAGCCGTCGGCATCGGTGGGCGTGATGAGGACCGAAATGCCCTGGTGTTTACCGGCATCGGGGTCGGTGCGCACCGCCAACCAGACATAGTCCGCGTATTCGATGAGGCTGGTCCACATCTTCTCGCCGGTGACGACGAAGTCGTCACCGTCCCGCACCGCCCTGGTGCGCAGTGCGGCGAGGTCGGTTCCGGCCTCCGGTTCGGAGTATCCGATGGAGAAGTGCAACTCGCCCTTGGCGATTCGCGGCAGGAACTCGGCCTTCTGCGCCTCGGTGCCGTAGCGCATGATGGTCGGCCCGACGGTATTGATGGTCAGGTAGGGGATGGGCACGCCCGCTATCGCGGCCTCATCGGTGAAGATCATCTGCTCCACCATGGGCCGGTTCTGTCCGCCGTACTCGTGCGGCCAGCCGAGCGTCAGCCACCCGTCTCGGCCCAGCGTCCGGACCATTTCCTTGTAGGCGGTGCCGTCGCCGAATTCGCCGCCCGGTCCGGTGAGCCCGGCGCGGAGTTCCGGTGTCATGAGGTCGGCGAAGTACTCGCGCAGCCGCTTACGCAACCGCTCCTGGTCAGCGGTGAAATCTATCTGCATGGCCTGAACGTAGGCAGCTGCCCGATGGCTTTCGCCGACTGTGACATTAAGCTGCCAACCCTGGCGAAACGGCTGGTTGTCGGCACATGATGGGGAAATGCGGCAGCACACGGTAATCGCGCCCGGCATAGTTCGGCTTCGGCCGACCGGGGATCTCGGTAGTGATGTGCAGCAATTGTTGCGGCGGGTGCGCACCGAGGCGGTGGTGGCGGTCTCCAGTCCCATGCGGTTGGAGAACCACTACGCGCTGGGGCATTTGGCGGTGCGAGAGTTGATGGGGACGGGGAAGCGGATTCGGCTGCTGTACTCGCCCGACTTCCTGGATTCCCGGGATCGCCGTCCGCTGCTGGAGGATTCGACGCTCGGGCCGAAGATTCGGGTGTCCAGTCACGACTTTCAGAACACCTTCATCATCGACCGGCATGCGGCGGTGCTGTGGAGCGGTGCGGGGGCGAAGCATCCATACATGGTGATGGTCAGGGATCCCGCGCTGATCGGCGCGATTCACCAATTCGCCACTATGACTTGGGAATCCGCGGCCCGGTTGGCTTCGCGACCGGGGTTCGGGCGGGCGGAGTTCGACGAGCGGGATCTGGCTGTGTTGGATGCGCTGAACAGTGGGCTCAAGGATGAGGTGGCGGCGCGGCGGCTCGAGGTTTCGCTGCGGACGTATCGGCGGTATGTGGCCGAGTTGATGGTGCGGCTCGAGGTGAGTACGCGGTTTCAGGTCGGTGTGCGGGCGGCGCAGCTCGGGTTGATCGGGTAGATCCGCCGTACGTCTCATGGGTGATACTTGTGGATAAAAACTGGAGACTCAGAGCTATTCAGAGTCTTGTCGCTCCCTCATAATGTTGTCGTTGTTCGGTTCGCCGGAGTGGCATGACCGTCGATCGATGACAATGTGGAGTGGCACCCCGGGGCCTTCGGGTGTCCTGCACGGGAATTGCTGGATCTACCCCTCCGAAGACAGCATGGCTCCCATCGCGCTCGGCCCCGGTGATGCGGTGTTCGTCCGCGATGGCTCGGGTCATATCCTGGCCGACCATATGGACGTGGTCGCCGCGCGGGCGGGGTACAGCTCGGAGTTCGCGTTCGGCAAGGCGTTCAAGCGCGAATACGGCTTGGCGCCTGGGCAGTACCGGCGTCAGGCGCGCACTGCTGCCTGACAAGGGTGGATCCCGGCCAAAAACATGCCGGGATGACGAAGGGGATGGATTCATCCACAGTCATCCACATGTGAAGTGCCCCTGTGGATTAATCCACAGGGGCACTTCTTCAGCGAGTGTTCAGAGCGAAATCCGCCTCACAACCACGTATCGAGCGTGGTGGTGGTGAGGAAGTGCTCAAGGTCCGCGCGCCAAGGCGCCGGCACGGTCTTGTCCGGCTCGATGGCCGTGTACTGCCCGCGGTAGAACAGCAGGGGCCTGCCGGAATCGGTGGATTCCGACAGGGCCTGCACACGGCCGATCACAATGTAGTGATCGCCGCCGTCGACGACCTGATCCACAGTGCACTGGATCGTGGCCAGGGCGTCGTCCAGCACCGGAAGCTCCAAAGCGGAAGTGCTCCAGGGGACTCCGGCGAACTTGTCCGGTTCACGCGAGCCGAAGCGCGCGCACACCGGTTGCTGTTCCTCGGCGAGGATGTTCACGCAGAACTTGCCATTGGCCTCGATCGCCGCCCAGGACTTGGAAGCCTTGGTCGGGCAGAACAACACCAGTGGCGGTTCCAGTGAGAGGGCGGCGAACGACTGGCAGGCGAAGCCGATCGGCGCACCGTCCTCGCCGAAAGTGGTGATGACGGTGATGCCGGTGCAGAACTGCCCCAGCACATTCCGGAATTGACGTGCGTCGATTTCGGGCTGATCGTCCGTCGTTGTCATTGCTTGTCGCCCTTTTCGTTCCGAGAACCCGGTCTACTTGAATCCGACGGTGAAGTCGTGACCCCACAGGCTCACCGCGGTGGATTCCCGCGCGATCCAGGACTCGTCCTCGACTTCCAAACCCTCACAACCGAATTCGATATCGAATCCGCCAGGCGTCTTCATGTAGAAGGACAGCATCTTATCGTTGATATGCCGTCCGAGGGTGGCCGACATCTTCACCTTCTTGCGCATGGCGCGATCCAGGCAGAGGCCGACATCGTCGGAGTTCTCCACCTCGACCATCAGATGCACGATGCCGGTCGGGTTCGGCATGGGCAGGAACGCCAGCGCGTGATGGCGCGGGTTGCAGCCGTAGAACCGCAGCCACGCCGGATCGCCGTCGGCGGGCCGGCCGACCATCTGCGGCGGCAGCTTCATCGAGTCACGCAGCCGGAAGCCCAGGATGTCCTGGTAGAACGCCTGGGCCGCGGCATCGTCGTCGCAGGTCAGCACGACATGGCCCAGACCCTGCTCGGCGGTGACGAACTTGTGCCCGTACGGGCTGACGAAACGCCGCGCCAGGTACTGCGAGCCGTGGAAGGCTTCCAGCACATTGCCGGACGGGTCCTGGAACGAGATCAGCGCCTCGACCCGACGATCGGCGATCTCGGCCTTGGTGCCCTCGCGGTAGGCGATCCCGGCCTTGGACAGGGTCTCCCGAAGTCCTTGCAGCGCAGGGGCGTCGGTCACCTCCCAGCCGGAAACCTGCAGCCGGTCCACGTCGCTCGGCACGATCACCAGGCGCGCCGGGAAATCATCCATGCGCAGGTAGAGGGCGTCCGGATCGGGCCCGGTGCCCTCCATCATGCCGAGCACCTTGAGCCCGTACTCGCGCCAGGCCGCCATATCGGTGGCCCCGATGCGCATGTATCCGAGTGCTCGAATGCTCATGCTCACTTCTCCTTGACGCCGAGCAGGAAGTCGGTTGCCAGGCGGTTGAATTCGTCGAACTTCTCCAGCTGCGCCCAGTGGCCGCAACCGCCGAAGACATGCAGTTGTACGCGCGGCACCATCTTCAGCGCTACGAGCGCGCCGTCGATCGGGTTCACCCGGTCCTCGCGGCCCCAGATCATCAGCACCGGCTGACGCAGCTTGTACGCGTCGCGCCAGATCATGCCCTTCTCGAAGTCCGCGCTCGCGAAGGAGCGACCCATCGCACGCGTGGCTTCCAAGGATTCGGGCTTGCTCGCGGATTCGAAGCGCTCCGCGACCAGCTCCGGCGTGATCAGCTTCTGGTCGAAGACCATGATCCGCAGGAAGGCTTCCAGATTCGCCTGTGTCGGTTCGTAATTGAACTTCGACAGCAGTTTGACGCCCTCGGTGGGGTCCGGTGCGAACAGGTTGGTGGACAGCCCGCCGGGGCCCATCAGCACCAGCTTGCCCGCGCGGTCCGGGTAGTCCAGCGCGAACCGGGTGGCCGCGCCACCGCCGAGCGAATTGCCCAGCAGGTGAACGCGATCGGTGATGCCGAGGGTATCGAGCAGATCCTTGAGCGCCGAGGCCGAGTGCACGAAGTACTGCGGGTGCTCGGTGGGCTTGTCGGACAGGCCGAAGCCGGGCTGATCCACCGCCAGCACGTGGAACTCACGCGCCAGCACCGGAATGTTCTTCGAGAAGTTCGACCACGAGGAAGCGCCGGGACCGCCGCCGTGCAACAGCACGATGGTGGGGCCGTTGCCGACGCCCGCCTCGTGATAGTGCAGCTTCAGATCCGGGCGGACCTGTGCGTACTTCGAGGTCGACTCGAAGGTGATGTCCTCAACAGTGGTCATGGACTACACCATCGTGTCGGTGATCGGCAGCCCGAACGCGTGCGTGCCGTACATGACGTAGGCGCGCTCGGCGTCATTGGCCGCGTGCACCCGACCGGCGTGCGCGTCACGCCAGAAGCGCTGCAGCGGAGTGCCGTTGGCGAGCGCGGTGGCGCCCGAAGCCTCGAACAGCTTGTCGATGGAGGCGACGGCGCGACCGGTGGCGCGCACCTGGTCACGACGGGCGCGGGCGCGCACGTCGAACGGCACGTCCTCGCCGCGCAGCAGATAGGCGTACTCGTCGGCGACATTGCCGGACAGCTGACGCCACGCGGCGTCGATATCACTGGCGGCCTCGGCGATGCGCACCTTGCCGAACGGATCGTCCTTGGCGTTCTCGCCGGCGTAGGCGGCACGCACGCGCTTGCCCTGATGCTCCACATGCGCTTCGTAAGCGCCGTAGGCCATTCCGACGATCGGAGTGGAGATGGTGGTGGGATGGATGGTGCCCCACGGCATCTTGTACACCGGGTCGGTATTCTGCTCCAGGCCAGGCGATTTCAGCTCGCCCATGGCGCGGAAACTGAGGAAGCGGTGCTTGGGGACGAAGACATTCTCCACCACGATGGTGTTGGAGCCGGTGCCGCGCAGACCGACGACGTTCCAGACGTCCTTGATCTCGTATTCGCTGCGGGGGATCAGGAAGCTGCCGAAGTCGACCGGCTTGCCGTTCTTGATCACCGGGCCGCCCACGACCACCCAGTCCGCGTGGCCGGAGCCGGAAGACCAGGCCCAGGAACCGTTCACGGTGTATCCGGTGCCGTCCTCGGTGACCAGACCCGCACCCATCGGGGCGTAGGACGAGGAGATGCGGACGTCGGTGTTCTCGCCCCACACCTCTTCCTGCGCACGCTGATCGAAGAGCGCCAGGTGCCAGTTGTGCACGCCGATGATGCCCGCGACCCAACCGGTGGACCCGCAGGCGCTGGCGATCTTGCGCACGGTGTCGTAGAAGACGACCGGGTCAGCGGCGTATCCGCCCCACTGCTTGGGCTGCAGCAGCTTGAAGAATCCGGCGGTCTGCAGATCCTTGATGGACTCTTCGGGGATCTGACGGAGATCCTCGGCCTGCTGGGCCCGCTCGCGGAGAGTGGGCAGCAGGGCCTCGACCCGCTCAACTACTTCTTGCGTCATCGCGCCAGTTGCTCCTGCCTGGTGAATCGGGCGGTTCTCGTTTGTCTCTGAGACTAGAACACGTTCTTATTTCTGTCGAGAACAGGTAGCTGCCATGAGTCGTTGGACACCCTCTTTCGCCTCACGAGGCATTTTGTCCATTGTTTGGGCGGAAAACTGGCGTGAAGCGCCGCCTTTTTGTAACGTGTTCTAGTACTTCCAGAGGAGGATCACGATGTCAACAACCCCACCGGGGCCCCGTGGGAAGGTTCGCGAGATCGACGTGGGTGCGATGCCCACCCGGTACGCCCGGGGCTGGCATTGCCTCGGACTCGCCAGCACCTTCCGTGACGGCAAGCCGCACTCGGTCCAGGCCTTCGGCACCAAGCTGGTCGTCTTCATGGACAGCAAGGGCGATCTGAAGATCCTCGACGGCTACTGCCGTCACCTGGGCGGCGACCTGTCCATGGGTGAGGTCAAGGGCGACTCCATCGCCTGCCCGTTCCACGATTGGCGCTGGGGCGGCGACGGTAAATGCACGGGCATCCCCTACGCCCGGCGCGTACCCCCGTTGGCTCGCACCCGCTCATGGACCGCGCTCGAGCGCAATGGTCAGCTCTTCGTCTGGCACGACCACGAGGGCAACCCGCCCCCCGACGAGGTCACCATCCCGTACATCGACGGACCGTTCCAGGACAAGGACGGCAATCCGCTCGAGCAGCTCTCCGGCGACTGGACCCCGTGGACCTGGCACTCGCTGCTCATCGAGGGCGCCAACTGCCGCGAGATCATCGACAACGTCGTGGATATGGCGCACTTCTTCTATATCCACTACGCCTTCCCCACGTACTTCAAGAACGTGCTCGAGGGTCATGTCGCGACGCAGTACCTGGAGACCAAGGGGCGTCCCGATATCGGTGCCGCGGCCGAGGCCGGGATCGATTCGCTGCTCAAGTCCGAGGCGTCGTACTTCGGCCCGTCGTACATGATCAATCCGCTGCTGAACAGCTACAGCGGCTTCGAGGTCAAGACGGTCCTGATCAACTGCCACTACCCGGTCACGCAGAACTCCTTCGTGCTGCAGTGGGGTGTCACCCTGGAGAAGCCCAAGGGCCTCCCGGACGAGCAGGCCGCCAGCTTCGCCGCCAAGATGACCGACGGCGTCAGCGAGGGCTTCCTGCAGGACGTCGAGATCTGGAAGCACAAGTCCAAGATCGACAACCCGCTGCTCACCGAGGAAGACGGGCCGGTCTACCAGCTGCGTCGCTGGTACGACCAGTTCTACGTGGATGTCGCCGATATCGACCCCAAGTCGACGCAGCGCTTCGAATTCGAGGTCGATACCACCAAGGCCAATGAGGCCTGGGGCATCGAGGTCGAGGAGAATATGCGTAGGAAGCGCGAGGCCGCCGAGGCCGCTGCCACTTCGGAGGAGGCGAGCGTCTGATGACCACCTGGGCGAAAGCACCCGACTTTGCGGACCTTCCGGACCGCCGGGCGCAGGTGCGCGCCCAGACGGTCCTCGACAAAGAGCACTACATGGAGTCCGGGCTGACACCGATCGCGTGCCAGTCCTGCGGAACCGAGGTGCTGGTGCGCAAGCACAGCAGCAATCAGAAAACCGTGCAGTGGACGGTCAATCCGGCCGATCACTGCCCGGTGTTCCGCAAGATGGCCGAGGCCGGGCCGATTTTCGGCAAACCGGACTCCTGCCCGAACCTGGAGAAGACCATCGAGCACGCCGTGGCCGAAGGTCTGCTCGAGGTCGACAAGTAAACGCTCTTCTCTTGCCAGCGCCCCCGCCGTCTCCCGACGGCGGGGGCGCTGTTTCAATCCAGCCGGAAGTCGGCGAAGTCGAAACCCGGTGCGACGACACAACTCACGAGCACATAGTCCGCACCCGCCGGGCGGGCGGCCTGACTCACGCCGCCGGGAACCACCGCCTGCGGCCGCTGCCCCCGTTCGACATCGGGTCCGAGCACGATCTCCTCACCCCCGATGTTCAAAAGCAGCGGACCACCCCGATGCCAGAACCAGATCTCATCCGAGCGCACGGTATGCGGCGCGGACTGCTCGCCCGGCAGCAACAGGAAATAAATGGCCGTCGCGCTCGCCCGCGGCCCGTCATAGCCCTTCGGCTCGAATTCGACTCCGCTGCGCCAGGTTTCGCGATACCACCCGCCCTCGGGATGCGGCGACATGTCCAGTTCTTCCGCCAGCCTCGGCCTCTCGGTGCTCATGCGACCAGAGTATTTCGCCCGCGCGTCAGCTGAAGGGTGAGTCGGGGCGGGCCTCGAGTACGCCGTCCACGTAGATGTCGACCTTCTCGTTGTAGAAGCTGGCGAAGCCCGCGATCTTCTGGCTCTCAGGGAAGGGGGCGCGGTAGATCCACACCACGTCCGGGTACACGACCCTGTCGATTCGTACGGTCCAGTATTCGGCGAAGCCCTTGTAGGGGCACAGGCTCTTGGTCTCGGAGGGCTGCAGCAGGTCCATTCGGATATCGGTGAGTGGCAGGTAATACCTTGCGGGCAAACCGGTTTCGAAGAGCATGCGCGGGTTGTGGGATTCGGCGACGGTCTGCCCGGCGATCTCTACGCGGATATGCCGGGAGCTGGAGAGGATGTCGACCCGGTGGAAGGGATCGCGCGGGTGGCCGTAGATGGGTTCGTCCTCCTCGAACCACGCGTCCATGGCCTCGAAATCGAGGCGAACCAGATCTTGCAACTCGGGGATGGGGGAGTCGAGGTAGCGCACCGCCGCGCCCGAAGCGACGGTGCCGTCGGCGATGACATCGAAGCCGACGGGGGTACCCAGCGTGTTCGCGGTGCGGGTATCGCCGGTCGGCTCCAGCTTGACGCGCAGCTCATCGGCGGGGAAGTAGTAGGTGGGGAAGTAGGGGTGCTCCCACACCAGGCGGGCATCGGTGGTGTCGACGGCCAGCAGGCCGCCCAGATAGACACGCACTCGCTTGGCGGTCGGTAGGACGCGCACCTGATCCGTCGTCGTATCGGACATACCTCCCGACGGTACTCCCGAGTGGAAGGAGCAGGTGAGGGTCGATTTGTCCGGTCCGGCTATGGTGTTCGGGCAACATTGGAGCAACAAGTTTAAGGCGGCCAGATGTCGGAAACGATCGGTACCGAGCAGCAGGGGCTGCGGACCGGACTGCGCCGTCGGCATATGACCATGCTGGCCATCGGCGGCGCGATCGGCGCGGGCCTGTTCGTCGGTAGTGGTTCGGTGATCGGCACCGCGGGCCCGGCCGCCATCCTCTCCTATGCCGCCGCCGGGCTACTGGTGCTCTGTGTGATGCGCGCGCTCGGCGAGATGGTGGTGGCCCGCCCGGTCGCCGGATCACTCGCTGAGTACGCGCGCATGGCCATGGGTCCGTTCGCCGGATTCACCATCGGCTGGCTGTACTGGTACCTCTACGTCATCCTGGTCGGAGCCGAGGCGGTCGCGGGCGCGGCCATTCTGTCCAGCTGGATCGATCTGCCGCAGTGGGTGCTCTCGGCCGCGCTGCTGACCCTCATGACCGCCGTCAATCTGGTGTCGGTGAAGTCCTTCGGTGAATTCGAATTCTGGTTCGCCTCCATCAAAGTCGTGGCGATCGTGCTCTTCCTGGTGATCGGCGCGGCCTGGGTCTTCGGGCTCTGGCCGGACGCCGAGAGCGGGTTCGGCAACCTGACCGCATTCGGCGGATTCGCGCCCAACGGGATCACCGGAATCTTCTCCGCCATCGTGGTGGTCATGTTCGCCTTCGGCGGCACCGAGATCGTGACCGTCGCCGCCGCCGAATCCAGGGAGCCCGGACAGGCCGTGGCCCGCGCCACCAATAACGTCCTGTGGCGCGTCGGCCTCTTCTACGTGGCCTCGATCTTCCTGGTGGTGACCATCCTGCCGTGGAATGACGCGCATGTGCTGAAGAGCCCGTTCGTCAGCGCCCTGGACCGTATGGGCGTCCCGGCCGCGGGCACCATCATGCAGGTCGTCATCCTGACAGCTGTTCTGTCCGTACTGAATTCGGCGATCTACGTATCCTCCCGCATGCTCTACGTCCTCACCCGCGACGGCGACGCCCCTTCCGCCCTGGTGAAGGTCAACAAGCGCGGCGTCCCCGCCCGCGCCGTCCTGCTCGGCACGGTCGCGGCCTGGGGCGCGGTGATCGCCTCCTATATCTCCCCGGACCAGGTCTTCACCTTCCTGGTGAACTCCATCGGCGTCGTCCTGGCCTTCGTCTACGTGGCGATCATGTTCTCCCAGTTGCGACTTCGCGCCCGCCTGCGCCGCGAGGACCCCTCCGCCCTGACCTACCGCATGTGGGGCTACCCCTACATCTCCTGGGCGGTGATCATCGCGATCTTCGCGGTATTCGTCGCCATGGCCACCAAGGCCGATCAGCGCAATCAGCTGCTGGCCTCCACGGTGAGTCTGCTGGTGGTGGCCGCCCTCTACCCGCTGCGCAAGCGCTTCGGTACGAAGCCCCCGGTCCACGAGGTGGGAATCCTCCACCACTGACCGAATCCCCCTGCGGCACACCGACTCCACCGATGAATCGGGCGGTCTCCGGCGACCTCGCGACATCATCGAACAAATTTTCGACGCCGGGCCTGCCTTAGGTTCGCGACCGCATCGCCAATTGCGGGGACGTTGAATTGCTTGGTTCTTGGCTGGAGCGGGCTGGAGCGGGCTGGACCAAGGACCAAAGGTCTCACAGTAAGGCTGGCCCACGGCTTCGGACCGATCGAGAATGGCCCGAGTGCCCATTGCGCGGTGTGGTGGCAACGTCGGTCACGGACGTCTTCGACAACGAAGGCTGATCGGCGCTGGCCGTGCCACCAAGGTGGTCTGCGGCATTCCCTCGGGCGGAATGAATCACAAGGCTGGGACCAGTGCATACGTATTGGTCCCAGCCTTGTGTTGAGGGGATGTCTGATCAGGCGGGACGAGCCAGCGGGCGAGCCGGAGCCCCGAAGAGCTGGGCATCGCCGTGGGCGCGCTTGAAGAACAGGTGTGCGTCGTGTTCCCACGTGATGGCGATGCCGCCGTGCATCTGTACCGTCTCCGAGACCACCGAGTTGAGCGTGGTGGTGGCGTGGATGCGGGCCGAGGCCACATCGATGGCCTCCACCGTGCCGTCGGCCAGGCCCGCGATGGCGAGGTAGGCGACCGAGCGGGTCGACTCGACCAGTACGTACATATCGGCCATGCGGTGCTTCAACGCCTGGAAGCTGCCGATCGGGCGGCCGAACTGCACGCGGGACTTGCTGTACTCGACCGTCATATCGAGGCACTGTTCCGCGGCGCCGAGCTGCTCGGCGGTGACCGCGGCCCAGGCGATTTCGCGCAGACGGGGCAGATCGACCGCGCCGAGGGCGCGCGCCGGAGCCGAAGCGAACTCGATCGTGGTCAGGCGGCGAGTCGGATCCATGGTCGGGACGACCGTACGGGTGATACCCGTGGCAGCGCCGTCGACCTCGTAGAGACCCTCGGCGGTGAGCACCAGCAAGGTGTCCGCGTGCGCCCCGTCGACAACGTAATGCGCTGTGCCGGAGACGGTTTCCCCCTCGGCGCGGACGCCGAAGCTGTTCCAGCCCTGCGCACCGGCCCAGCACACCGCGAGGGTGCGCACACCCTCGGCGACCTCGGGCAGCAGCCGCTCGTTGGCCTCGGCATCGCCCGCGAGCAGCAGTGCCTGCACACCCAGCACGGCCGAGCCGAGCATGGGCGGCGCGGCCAGGGTGCGGCCGAGTTCCTCGACCACGAGCAGGGATTCGACCAAGCCGACCCCGACGCCGCCGAACTCCTCCGGAATGGCGAGCGCCGCGACACCGACCTGCTCGCACAGCAGTTTCCACAGCTGCTCGTCGTAGCCACGCTCGGCTTCGAGCCCGCGCCGCATGGCCGCGCTGTCACCGTGCTTGGTCAGCACCGCGCGCACGGTGTTGACGAGTTCCTGCTGATCAGCCGTGATGCTCATGCGTCGGCTCCCATCGTGTCGAGCTGGTGGAGAGAGAGGTTCGCAGCGCCGCGGGCCGCCGCCGGAGGTGTCGCACCGGCGGTATGCCGCTTCGGCCCAATGGATTTCACGCCGCGGCCGCTGTCCCGCCGCGCAGGGCGGTGGCGATGCGGGCGCGGTGGAAATCCGGAGTGCCCCAGGCCGAACGCAGGGCGGTGACCTTGGTCAGCCAGAGCGACAGGTCGCATTCGGCGGTGTAGCCGATCGCGCCGTGCACCTGCAGGGCGATACGGGCCGCCTGGTACGCGGCCTCACCGCACGCCAGTTTGGCCGCGGAGATATCGCGGGCGCGGGTGGCGGTATCCGCATTGTCCTGCAAGGTGAGTGCCGCGCGGTAGAGCAGCGGCTGCGCCATATCCAGGCCGATGAGGACATTGGCCAGGTGGTGCTTGATGGCCTGGTACTGGCCGATCGGCTTGCCGAACTGCTGACGCTGCTTCACGTACTCGACGCTGGTGTCCAGCAGGGCGCGACCCGCGCCGAGCAGCTGGGCGGCCGCGGCCAGAGCGGCCGTATCGAAGGCGAGATCGATTGCGGCGCTGACACCTTCGCCCTCCGCGAGTACGGCACCGGCGGTCAGCGGGAACAGCCGGCGCGCGGCGTCGATGGACTTGGCCTGCTCACCCGCGGTGGCGATCGAGACGCGGTCACCCTCGGCGAGCAGGATCAGGTCGGCGATATCGGCGTCCAAGGCGACCGGCGCGCCGGCCGCGGAGAGCGCACTGGCTCCGGCGGTGGCACCCGTGCCGGTGGCCGCGACGGCGAGCGTGCCCAACTTCGTGCCCTCGGCCAGCTGCGGCAGCCATTCGGCGGCCGCCGCGGTATCCGGAAGTGCCTGCAGCAGTGCGGGAATCGCGGCGGCGGTCTCCACCAGCGGTCCGGGCACGGCGGCCCGGCCGATCTCGGTGAAGGCCACGATCAGCTCGACCGGGCCCGCGCCGAAGCCGCCGTTCTCCTCGGTAATGGTCAGGCCGAGCGCACCGGCCTCGGCCAGCTGGCCGAGCAGTGCCTTACCGGCGGTGGAATCGCCCGCGCCCCAAGCCCGTACGACGCCGGGGGTCTTGGCGGCCTCGCCCATCTTGCGCAGGCTGGCGGCGAAATCGATCTGTTCTGCGGTCAATGCGAATCGCATGTTCGTCCTCCGGGTGACTAGCGCGGCAGCCCGAGCAGGCGTTCGGCGATGATATTGCGCTGGATCTCATTGGTGCCCGCGTAGATCGGGCCCGCCAGCGAGAAGAGGTAACCGTCGGTCCAGGCCGATTCCTGTTCGGCGGCGGCGCCGTGCAGATCCAGGGCGGTCTCGTGCATGGCGATATCCAGATCGGACCAGAACACCTTGTTCACAGAGGATTCCGCGCCCAGTTGACCGCCGTCTGCGAGCCGGGTGACGGTGGCCCAGGTGTTCAGGCGGTACGCCTCGGCGCCGACCCAGGCGTCGACCACGCGGTCGCGCACGGCGGTATCGGTCTCGGCGGCCGCACCCTGCCAGACTTCGATGAGCTTGGCGGCGGTGGCATTGAATCGACCTGGCGAGCGCAGGGACAGACCGCGCTCATTGCTCGAGGTCGCCATGGCGACCTTCCAGCCGTTATTGGCCTCACCGATGACATCGGCATCCGGGACGAAGACATTGTCGAGGAAGATCTCCGCGAACCCGGGCTCGCCGTCCAGCTGCGGAATCGGCCGCACCGTAATGCCTTCCGCGGTGAGCGGGAACATCAGGTAGGTGAGGCCCTTGTGCCGCTGGGCCTCCGGATCGCTGCGGAACAGGCCGAAGCCCCAATCCGCGTAGGAGGCACGCGAACTCCAGGTCTTCTGACCGTTGAGCAGCCAGCCGCCCTCGGTGCGCTTGGCGGTGGAGCGGATTCCGGCGAGATCGCTACCGGCCTCCGGCTCCGACCACGCCTGCGCCCAAATATCATCGGCGCGAGCCATTCTCGGCATGATCCGGGCCAGCTGCTCCGGCGAACCGTGCTCGAAGAGCGTCGGGGCGAGCAGGAAGATGCCGTTCTGCGAGACGCGGCCGGGTGCGCCGGCGGCGTAGTACTCCTCCTCGAAGATGACCCATTCGATCATCGAGGCATCGCGGCCGCCGTACTCGGCGGGCCAGGCGACGCAGGACAGGCGGGCATCGGCCAGCTTGGCCTCCCATGCCCGGTGCGCCTCGAAGCCCTCCTTGGTATCCATGGACGGCAGCGGCTCGGCCGGGACGTTGGCGGCCAGGAATTCGCGGACCTCGCGGCGGAATTCCTCTGTCTTGGCGTCGAATTCGAGATCCACTTACTTCGCCCCGTTCTTCTCTGCGGCATCTGTCGTAGTAGCGGTGTCGGATTCGCGGCTCGCCGCGGCGGCCTTCATGGACTTGGCGTTCATCCCGCCGAGCGAGTCCGCGCCGACCTCGGCGTTGTGCGCGTGCGCGAAGTGATGCAGCCCGAACACCGAATCCATCCCCGCGCGCATACCCATGAGGTCCTCGCACTGGTTGACGGCCTTCTTGGTCAGCGCCAAGCCGAATTGCGGCATGGTGGCGATCTTCTCGGCCAGCGTGAAGGTCTCGGTCTCCAGGTTCTCGCGCTCGACGACGCGATTCACCATGCCCCACTCGTAAGCCTGTGCGGCGGTGAAACGGTCACCGGTGAAGAGAATCTCCTTGGCGCGGCGCGGCCCGAGCACCCACGGATGAGCGAAGTACTCGACACCCGGAATGCCCATGCGCACAACGGGATCGGAGAAGAACGCGTCTTCTGAGGCGACGATCATGTCGCAGGACCAGGCCAGCATCAACGCACCGGCGATGCAGGCGCCCTGCACCATGGCGATGGTCGGCTTGGGGATCTCCCGCCAGCGGCGGCACATATTCAGGTAGACCTCGGTCTCGCGGGCGAACCGCTGATCCCCGCCCACCCGATCGGTGTGGTCCCACCACAGCGCGGCCTGGTTCTCGTACTTGATGTGATGGTCGCGTCCGGGTGTGCCGATATCGTGTCCGGCGCTGAAATGCTTTCCGGCCCCGGCCAGGACGATCACCTTGACCTCGGCATCCTCGACCGCGCGCACGAAGGCGGCGTCGAGGGCGTAGGTCATGACCGAGTTCTGCGCATTGCGGTAATCCGGCCGGTTCAGCGTGACGACCGCGATCGGTCCCCGCTTCTCGTAGAGGACGACATCGCCCTCATCGGGGATCGGCCCCAGCTCCTGGCTCACGCCTTCTCCTCACGTAGTTGCCGCTTGAGAACCTTGCCCGCGGCGCTGTAGGGCAACTGATCGCGGAACTCGACGAACCGCGGAACCTTGAAATTGGCGAGCAGCGTCTTGGCATGCGCCAGTACGTCTTCGGCGGTGATGGTCGCGCCGGGCCGGCGCACCACGTACACCTTGCCGACCTCGCCCATACGCTCGTCCGGTACGCCGATGACCGCGGTCTCGGCGACGCCGTCCAGTCGCGCCATGGCCTGCTCGACCTCGGCGGGATACACATTGAACCCGCCGGAGATGTACATATCCTTGAGCCGGTCGGTGATCTTCACGTATCCGCGCTCATCGATCACCGCGACATCGCCGGTGTGCAGCCAGCCGTCCTTGTCGATGGTGTCGGTGGTGGCCTGCGCGTCATCGAGGTAGCCGACCATGATCTGCGAACTGCGCAGCAGCAGTTCACCATTGTCGGCCAGCTTGACCTCGAAGCCGTCGATGGCGCGGCCGCAGGTATTGGCGATGGTCTCGGCCGAATCCTCGGGGCGGCACATGAGGCCGAAGCCGCCGGATTCGGTCTGTCCGTAGGCGGTGAGCACCACATCGAAACGCAGTTCGCTGCGCATTCTCTCGATGAGTACGACGGGGACGGTGGCCGCACCGGTGACCGCGACGCGCAGCGTCGAAAGGTCGGCCTCGGCGCGCGCCGGATGCTCGAGAATGGTCTGGAAGATGGTCGGCGGACCGGTCAATACGGTGACGCGCTCATCGTGGATCAACCGCATGGTCTCGGGTACGTCGAAGGTCGCCTGCGGAATGATGTTCGCGCCGGTGGCCAGGCAGGCGAGAATGCCCGCCTTGTAACCGAAGCTGTGGAAGAACGGCGGGACGACCAGGTAGCGGTCGTCGCTGTTCAGCGTGGCGCAGTCGGCCCAGGCGCGGGCGCTGGTGAGCGCTTTACTGTGCGAGATCAGCACGCCCTTGCTGCGCCCGGTGGTGCCGGAGGTGAACAGGATGTCCGAAAGATCATCGGCCCGAACGGATTCCGCGCGCTCGATGGCATCTTCGAGGCTGACGGCCTCGGCGAGCTTCGGCAGTTCGGACCACGCGATGGCATTGTCGACGGCCTCTTCCCGTTCAGCGGGAATGACAATGACGGTCTCGATCGCCAATTCCGGTGCGTCCGCGCGCAGTTCGGCGAGCCGGTCGCGGCCGAGGAAGTCGCCGACGATGAACAGCGCCTTGGCCTCGACCCGGCCCAGCACATCGGCGGCCTCATCGGCCACGTACCGGGTGTTCAGCGGCACGATGACCGCACCCACATAGTGGGTGGCCAGTACCGCGGTCACCCAGTGATGGGTGTTCGGAGCCCAGATGCCGATCTTGTCGCCGCGTCGCACACCGCGCGCGATGAGCACACGGGCGGTCTCACGGACCGAGTCGAGCAGTTGTGCCCAGCTCAATCGCACGGCACCGTCGGTTACGGCGGGTGCGGAACCGAAGACGCTCGCGGCGTGGTGCAGTGCGAGCGGAGTGGTCTGCGGTGGGGATGTCACAGGGTCTCCGAGCGTCCGGGAATGGGTCTAACAAAGCAAGTGCTTGGTAGGTTACTCTACGGAGGTGAGCATGATCCAGACCCCCGAACCGGCCAGTGGGAACACCTCGCTCGAGGACGACGCATTCCGCACCGAGGTGCGGGAATGGCTGGCCGAGAACCTGAACGGACAGTTCCGTGAACTGCGCGGTCTGGGTGGTCCCGGGCGCGAACACGAGGCCTTCGAGGAGCGTCTCGAATGGGACCGCGCCCTGGCCGCCGCCGGACTTACCTGCCTGGGCTGGCCCAAGGAGTGGGGTGGCCGCGATGCCACCCTCGCGCAGCAGGTCATCTTCCATGAGGAGTACGCCAAGGCCGATGCGCCCAGCCGCGTCTCGCACCTCGGCGAGGAGCTGCTCGGCCCGACCGTACTGGCCTTCGGCACCGAGGAGCAGAAGCGCCGCTTCCTGCCCGGTATCCGCAATGTCACCGAACTCTGGTGCCAGGGCTACTCCGAACCCGGCGCGGGCTCGGACCTGGCCGCGGTCAGCACCTCGGCTTTCCTGGACGGTGACGAATGGTCCATCACCGGACAGAAGGTGTGGACCTCGCTCGCGCATCTGGCCGACTGGTGCTTCGTGGTCGCGCGCACCGAGAAGGGCTCCAGCCGTCACCACGGTTTGTCCTACCTCCTGGTGCCGATGAATCAGCCCGGCGTCGAGGTGCGGCCGATCATCCAGCTCACCGGGACCGCGGAATTCAACGAGGTCTACTTCGACAATGCCCGCACCGCCGCCGATCTGGTGGTCGGCGCGCCCGGCGACGGCTGGAAGGTCGCCATGGGCACGCTCACCTTCGAGCGCGGCATCTCCACGGTGGGCCAGCAGATCCGCTACGCGCGTGAACTCGCCGACCTCGAGGATGTCGCCCGCAAGCACGGGACCCTCGAAAACGCCGTCATCGCAGACCGTTTCGACAAGGCGTGGGTCGGACTGCGCGTACTGCGCGCACACGTCCTGCGCACCCTGGAGTCCGGACACGATGACGCCACCGTCGACGCCCGCACCGCGGCCGGATCGGCCTCGGTCACCAAACTGCTCTGGGCCAATTGGCATCGCGATCTCGGCGAACTGGCCATGGACGTCCTCGGTGCGCCCGGCCTCATCGCCGATGCCCCCGGCGATGACCTCAATGCCTGGCAGCGGCTCTTCCTCTTCACTCGCGCGGACACCATTTACGGCGGTTCGAACGAGGTGCAGCGCAATATCATCTCCGAGCGGGTGCTCGGACTTCCCCGAGAGGCTCGTCCATGAGTGAGCGAAGCGAACGGCCGGTGGGCGCCGTTGACTTGTCCACCGCCCCCGAAATCACCCCCGGCCACAACCTGCTCGCGGGCAAGGTCGCCGTGGTGACCGCGGCCGCCGGCACCGGTATCGGCTCCGCCACCGCGCGCCGTCTGCTCTCCGAGGGCGCGGATGTGGTGGTCTCCGACTGGCATGAGCGCCGGTTGAAGGAGACCGCCGAGGCACTGCAGGCCGAATTCCCGGACCGCCGAATCGCTTCCGTGCCTTGCGATGTCAGCTCCACCCAGCAGGTGAACCAGCTCATCACCGAATCCGTCGCCGCGCTCGGGCGCATCGACATCATGGTCAACAATGCCGGTTTGGGCGGTGAGACCCCCGTCGTCGATATGACCGACGAGCAGTGGGACAAGGTCATCGACATCACCCTGAACGGCACCTTCCGCGCCACCCGCGCCGTGCTCGAGTACTTCCGCGAGGCGGGCCACGGCGGCGTCATCGTCAACAACGCCAGTGTGCTCGGCTGGCGCGCCCAGCACGGGCAGGCGCACTACGCCGCCGCCAAGGCCGGTGTCATGGCGCTGACCCGCTGCTCGGCCGTCGAGGCCGCCGAATACGGCGTGCGCATCAACGCCGTCGCCCCGTCCATCGCCCGGCACGCGTTCCTGGACAAGGTCACCTCGGGTGATCTGCTGGATCGTCTGGCCGCGGGCGAGGCGTTCGGTCGCGCCGCCGAACCGTGGGAGGTGGCCGCCACCATCGCCATGCTGGCGAGCGATTACACCACCTACCTGACGGGTGAAGTGGTCTCCATTTCGAGCCAGCGCGCCTGATTCGACGCAATTTCGCCGATTTCGGTTCAACACAACCGAATTCGGATATACGGGTGATGTGAAAAGCCGTGTCACCTGGTCGCAGTATTTCGCACTGCCGCGCTCGCACTCGGGCGCGGCAGTGCGTTTTTCATGCCCTGAACGCTGCCTGATTTATCGGCAGCGCAAAATGGCTGGCGCGCCGGTGTGGTCATTGTGCAATCCTGGTTTAGGCCGGTTCCGCATAGTCGAAGGGCGCGACCCATGGGTCCGGATCGCCGACAACAAGCAGCCACGGAAGAACCCCGTTCCGAGTTGGAACTCGAGTTGGTCCGCGAGGTCGTGCTCGCGCGCCGAAGACTCGACAATGTCGTTATGGCCGCGCTCACGCTGGGCGCGGAATTACTGGAGCACGATTCCGAACGCGCCACCGCCATGCGCGCGGCGCAGATACTCGAACAGCACGCGGTCGACGAGGGCGAGGTTCTGCGCGATCCGCGCGCCGCACTACGCCGCGATCTGATCCGCGATCGCGATCGGGCCCGCCGGATCGGCCTGGTTCGCGAATCCTGGCATCCACCCTCGGTGGCCGAACAGCGCCGCCGAAGACAGGCCGAGTTGCTCCGCGAGGTGCGCGCCGATCTCCTGGAAGTGGTGCGCACCTGCGGTCGCGTGCACTACGACCGCACCACCTTCGCCGACGGCATAGCGAAGGGATTGTGCGCCGCCACCGACAAATTGGTCGAGGGCGCGGATATGGAGACCTATCGCGCCTGGCAGCGCGGCATGGTCCTGAAGATCATCGAGGAACCCGCGCACGACGGTGAACCCGCCCGTGTCATGGCGACCGTGGACGCCGGACCGGGCCGAGAACCCCTCACCGTCGAATGGGACAGTCCGGAACGAAGATTGGCCCTGGTGGCCCGAATGGCGAGAGCCGGAATCTCCCCGATAGTCATCTGCGACCGATTATTGGCGGACCTGTCCGTTTCCTCGCCGCTCAGATACTCCGTGCGATAGCGACAGGAGGTTCGGGGTGAGGTGCCGGGAGTACTCCGTGCGATAGCGACAGGAGGTTCGGGGCGAAGCACCGGAAGTTCGGGGCGAAGCGCCGGGAGGTTCGGGGTGATAGTGCCAGGCGGTTCGGGGCGAAACGCCGAGCGTCGTTCGGGGCGAAGCCCGAGAGTTGTCGGGGGTTCGGGGGCGGAGCCCCGGCGCAGAGAGGTGGAGCCGCGAGTGACGAGAGTTGTTATTTCCACCCCACTCGACCAAGCAAATGCTTGGTTGTATATTGGGGTGCGTGACCCCACCCTCGGAGCCCTCGAAGTCAGCACGCCGTAGCGAGCTGCTCGGACTGGCCGCCAACCTCTTCGCCGAACGAGGACTGCGCGCCACCACGGTTCGCGATATCGCCGACGCCGCGGGCATTCTATCCGGGAGTCTCTACCACCACTTCGATTCCAAAGAGGCGATGGTGGACGAAATACTTCGGGGCTTCCTCGACGACCTCTTCAGCCGCTATCGCGAGATCGTCGGCTCCGGCCTGAGCGCCCGCGACACCCTCGAGGCGCTGGTTATCGCCTCCTACGAATCCTTCGATCAGTGGCACGCGGCCGTCGCCATCTACCAGGCCGAGGCCAAACGCCTCAGCGGCACACCACGATTCGGCTATATCGACGAGTACAACCGCGAATTCCGCGAACTCTGGCACCAGGTGCTCACCAATGGTGTGCAGGACGGCAGCTTCCGCCCCGAAATGGATATCGAACTGGCGTACCGGTTCCTGCGCGACACCGTCTGGGTGTCGGTGCGGTGGTATCAGCCGGGCGGCCGGATCACCGTCGACAGCCTCGCCAAGCAGTACCTGACCATCGTGCTCGACGGGCTCACCAGCCCCGACGCCAGATAGTCCACACAGCACAGCCCGCAGTCAGCAGTAGGAGCAGATCATGTCAGCACCGTCCCGCCGCCAGTACTCCCCGATGCGGGAGGCGTATGTGATCGACGCCGTGCGCACCCCGGTCGGTAAGCGCGGCGGTGCGCTCGCCGCCGTGCACCCGGCCGATCTGGGTGCGGCCGCGCTGCAGGGGCTGATGGGCCGCAACAAGATCGACCCGGTGGTCGTCGACGATGTGGTGTTCGGTTGCTGCGACACCATCGGCCCGCAGTCCGGAAATATCGCCCGCACCGCATGGCTGGCGGCCGGCTACCCGGAGTCGGTGCCCGGTGTGACCGTGGACCGGCAGTGCGGTTCCTCGCAGCAGGCCATCACCTTCGGCGCGCAGGCCATCATGTCCGGCACCTCCGAGGTCATCGTGGCCGGTGGACTGCAGAACATGAGCGCCATCCCGATCTCGGCCGCCATGCTCGCGGGTCAGCAGTACGGGTTCGACGCCCCGTTCGTCGGTGCGCAGGGCTGGGATCACCGCTACGGCACCGGTGAAGTGTCGCAGTTCAATTCGGCCAATATGATCGCCGAGAAGTGGGACGTTTCCCGCCGCGATATGGAGGAGTGGGCGCTGCGCAGCCACGATCGCGCGCGCAAGGCGATCGCCGAGGGCAAGTTCGATCGGGAGATCGTTCCGGTCGGCGACTTCTGGATCGATCAGGGTCCGCGTGAGACCAGCCTGGA
This sequence comes from Nocardia sp. NBC_01503, assembly GCF_036327755.1. Lineage (NCBI taxonomy): Bacteria > Bacillati > Actinomycetota > Actinomycetes > Mycobacteriales > Nocardiaceae > Nocardia > Nocardia sp. NBC_01503. The sequence goes on along the minus strand of NZ_CP109596.1, from coordinate 1,970,199 downwards.
GAAGATGGCCGGACTGCAGCCGCTCGCCGAGGGCAGCCGCATCACCGCCGCGCTAGCCAGCCAGATCTCCGATGGCTCCTCGGCCACGCTGCTGGCCTCGGATTGGGCGGTGCAGGAGTACGGGCTCACCCCGCGCGCCCGCATCCATCACGTGAGCGCTCGCGGCGCGGACCCGATCTACATGCTCACCGCGCCGATTCCGGCGACCAAGTGGGCGCTCGAGAAGACCGGGCTGACCATCGACGATATGGATGTCATCGAGATCAACGAGGCGTTCGCCTCGGTCGTGCTGGCCTGGTTGAAGGAGACCGGCGCGAACCCGGACAAGGTCAATGTCAACGGTGGCGCCATCGCGCTGGGCCACCCGCTCGGCGCGACCGGAGCCAAGCTGTTCGCCTCGCTGCTCAATGAGCTGGAGCGGGTGAACGGCCGCTACGGCATGCTCACCATCTGTGAGGGTGGCGGCACCGCCAACGTCACCATTATCGAGCGCCTGGGCTGAGTTCGACCGCTTGTTCGCGAGGCCGCGCACCGTTTTTCGGTGTGCGGCCTTCGGCGTCTCCGGAGAAGTGAGATAGTCGAAGAAAGGGACAAAACCGGCGATTTGGCCGGATGGGCGAATCGACGAGATATGGGCGAGCATCTGCCGAGACGGGGGTTCCTACTGGGAGCTCTCGGGGTGGGGCTCGGCATAGCGGGGGTCGCGCACGCCGATCCCGCGCCGCTGCCGCCACCGCCCATTCCGATTCCGCCGCTGCCGCCACCGCCGATCACGCCGCTGAACTATCACTCACCTGCCCTGCGGCCGTACGTGGATGAGCTGCCGATACCCGAAACGCGTGTAGCTACAGGAGAATTGGCTGCCGTCTCCGGGATCCACCGGTACCACCGGGATCTACCGGAGACGCGCAGTTGGGGATTCGGGCAGGACGTACTCGGGCCTAATCTGGAGGCACATCGGGATCGCGTGGCGCGCATCGCCTTTCGCAACCAACTGGGTACGCATGTGCTCGCACCCCATGTGGATCTGACCATGCACGGGGTGACCGAACTGGATCGGACCGATCCGCGATTCACCGTGCATCTGCACGGCGGGGCCAACGCACCCGATGACGACGGTCATCCGCTCATCGGGTGGCGCAACGGTGGTGGACCGAGCTTCGCCTATACGAATCGGCAAGAGGCCGCGACACTCTGGTATCACGACCATGCGATGGGCATCACACGGTTGAACATTCAGGCTGGGCTGGCCGGAATGTATTACCTGCGCGATGAATTCGACACCGGCCGTGACGGCAACCCGATCGGATTGCCGAGCGGGGAGTTCGAGATACCGCTCATCGTGCAGGACCGGACATTCAATGCCGACGGCAGTCTGCAACCCATGGTCGGTACCTATATTCCGCAGGGTTACAACCAATCCGGACAGGTCGGAGATGTGGCGTGCGTGAATGCCATGGCATGGCCGCGGCTCCAGGTGCGGCGGACGCTGTACCGGTTCCGGGTGCTCAACGGATCCAATTCGCGCCCTTACATTTTCGAGTTCTCCAATGGAATGCCCTGCTGGGCAATCGGAACCGACCTCGGACTGCTCGACGCGCCCGCAATCACCCCCTCGATTCGAGTCAGCCCGGGCGAACGCGTCGACCTGCTGGTCGACTTCAGCTCATTCGCCGACGGCACCACCATCGACCTCATCAATACCGCCCGAAATGACCTGGGCAATACGGTTTTCATGGTTCCGGAACTGCGCCCCATCATGCGCTTCACGGTCGCCGGTGACGGCCCGCCCGCCGAAATCCCGCCCCGCCTGCGCGGTGGCCCGGGCCTACCCGATCCGCTGCCCCCGCTCGGGCCGCCCGAATCTGTGCGGACCATGACCCTCATCGGCCTGAACGACGACTCGCGCTCGGCCGCGGTCTTCCCAACCATGATGTCGCTCAACAATTTGGCATTCCTGAGCAGCGATGTGGATATGGCGCGGGCGGGCGCCGTCGAACAGTGGGACATCGTGAATACGACCCCTTTCGACCACCCCATCCACCTGCACCTGGCCCGCCTGCGTGTCATCGGCCGTCAACCCATCCTCACCGCCGCCTACTGGTGGGCGAACCTGCCCCCGAAATTCGGCATCCGCTGGGCGCCCACCGCCGATCCGTATGCCATCGGCCCCCAACAGGGCCCGCCCCCTTGGGAAGTCGGCTGGAAGGACACCGTCGAATGCCCCACCGACACCGTCACCCGGGTCCTGGTCCACTGGCCCTCGGTCGATGACCTCGGCTTCGATCCGGACACTCCCCTGACCATCCCGCCCGGTGCCGAGGCGATTCCGCCCACGGGAACCCATGACATGGACCAACTTTCGAGTGCTCCCGAGATCCACGGCTATGTCTGGCACTGCCACAACCTCGACCATGCCGATCACGACATGATGCAGCAGATCCGCGTCATGCCCTGAGCGTCCGCGTGTCGGGGTGCGAAGTCGACCGGTGCGGTGCGCACCGCGCCTTCGCGTCCTACGGTTGGTATATGTCCAGGTCGGGGGAGTGGCGGTTCGAGGAGGTCGCGCGTAAGGCGCGGCGTGTGCAGGACGCGGTCGCGCGGGTGCGCGGGACCGCCTCGGGGGAAGGCGTGCGTGTGGAGGTAGCGGCGGACGGTCGGATCACCCGGCTCCATCTCGCGGATAGTGCACTGGCCCAGGCGATTTCGAGTGCCCACGCCGAGGCTCTCGAGCGTGCGACAGCTTCGGCGGTTGCCCTGCGCCGCGAGTCGCTGGAGGACGACACGGTCGTGCGGGGGTTACGCCGTCTGCTGGAGACCGAGCCGTCGGACTCCGCTGCCGCGTGGGAAGTGTCAGCCAGGTTCCCAGCGAGCACGCCGACCGCCGCGTCGTACGGAACCAGTGTCGCCGCGGAGGAGAATCCCTATGCGCTTCCGGTGGCCGTGCGACGGCGGTATGGACTGGCGTAGCACTCCCGATCGCCGTAGCGGGCTGGCGGAGCGGTGCGAGTCCGGCCGGTTGCGGCGTGATACGAGTCCGGCCGGTTGCGGCGTGGTGTGAGTCGGGCGGGTGTGTGCTGGGACGGGTCAGGCGGTGTGGGTTGGGTCGGGCCGGGCGTGTGGAGTGCGGAGCTGGGGATTTGCTCGGATTACTATTTGCCCGAATTGGTTTCCGGCCTCGGTAGAAAGCGGGCTGTTCATGGATTTGGGTGTCCGCTGGCGGGTACACGGGGATGGGCGCACGCCCGCGCCCGGGGCGGTGGTGCGGCCGGATGAGCGGCTGTCCTGGCCGCGCACGCTCGGATTGGGTGCGCAGCATGTGGTGGCCATGTTCGGGGCCAGTTTCGTCGCACCGGTGCTGATGGGGCTGGATCCGAATCTGGCCATCATGATGTCCGGTATCGCCACCGCCATCTTCCTGTTGGCCACGAAGGGGCGGGTGCCCAGTTATCTCGGGTGTTCGCTCTCGTTCGTCGGCGTGGCGGCGGTCATTCGGGCGCAGGGCGGCAGTAGCGCGACGGTCACCGGGGCCTGCCTCGCGGTCGGTGCGGTGCTGTTCCTCATCGGCTTGGCGGTGCGGCGGTTCGGGGCGCGGATCATTCACGCGGCCATGCCGCCGGTGGTGACCGGTGCGGTGGTCATGCTCATCGGATTCAATCTCGCGCCGGTGACCGCGTCCACGTATTGGCCGCAGGATCAGTGGACCGCGCTGCTGGTCATGCTGTTCACCGGGCTCGCGGTGGTGGCGCTGCGCGGATTCTGGTCGCGCATAGCCATTTTCCTCGGTCTGATCTTCGGCTACGCCCTGTCCTGGCTGCTGGATCGGGTCTTCGGCAAGATCCATTCGGCGGACGGCAGCGGTGCGGTCACCGACCACTGGCGACTGGATCTCTCCGGTGTCGCACACGCCGATTGGATCGGCCTACCGCAGCTGCACGCGCCCTCCTTCGAATGGTCGGCCGTACTGGTCGCCCTGCCCGTGGTGATCGCCCTGGTCGCGGAGAACGCCGGACACGTGAAGGCCGTCGGTGAGATGACCGGCGACAACCTCGACAGCGAACTGGGCACCGCCATCGCCGCCGACGGTGCGGCCTCCATGCTCTCGACCGCGGTCGGCGGTCCGCCCAACACCACCTATTCGGAGAATATCGGCGTCATGGCCGCCACCCGCGTCTACTCGACCGCGGCCTATTGGGCCGCAGCCGGTTTCGCGCTGCTCTTCGGCCTCTGCCCGAAATTCGGTGCGGTGGTCGCGGCCATTCCGGGCGGTGTGCTCGGCGGTATCACGGTCATCCTGTACGGCATGATCGGCCTGCTGGGTGCGCAGATCTGGACCAATGCCCGAGTGGACCTTCGCAATCCGCTCAATCTGGTGCCCGCCGCCGCCGGTCTCATTATCGGCATCGGCAATGTGAGCATGAAATTCACCGACACCTTCACACTCAGCGGTATCGCCCTGGGCACCCTGGTGGTGATCACCGGCTATCACGTCCTGCGCCTGCTCGCGCCCGCGCATTACAAGATCGAGGAGCCGCTGCTGGACGAGGGCACCTCGTCCTACGACGACCCCACCGGCAAGTAGTTCACTACCCCTTGCCGAGCCACCGGCGCGAAACATGTTGTGTCCGCGCCTCGGCCAGCGGTGCCGCCGGTCGTGCGGGCGGTGGTGGAGCCGTCCGCGCATCGTGCGAGATCCGAATCAACAGCGCCACGATCACATAGTTGGCCAGCAGCGACGATCCGCCGTAGGACATGAACGGCGTGGTGAGACCGGTCAGCGGAATCAGTTTGGTCACCCCGCCCACCACGACGAACAGCTGCCAGCCGATCGAGAACGCCAGACCGCCGCCGAGCAGCTTTCCGAAGGCGTCGCGGGTGGCGAGCGCGGCCACGAATCCGCGCACGGTGAGGATCAGGAAAAGCGCGAGCACCGCGGTCAATCCGGCCAGCCCCAACTCCTCGCCGATGGTCGAGATGATGAAGTCGGTCTTGGCGAACGGCACTTCCTGGGGCCGTCCCGCCCCGATTCCGGTCCCCAGCAGCCCGCCGGTGGCCATGCCGAACAGCGCCTGCGAAATCTGGTATCCGGTCGTGTAATACGTGGCGAACGGGTCCTGCCACACCTCCACCCGGACCCGCACGTGCGGGAACACCGAATACGCGAGGGTGGCCCCGATCGCGAACATGGCGAAGCCGATGATCAGCCAGGACACCCGATCGGTGGCGATATAGAGCATGGCCAGCACGGTCCCGAACACCAGTAGCGAGAAGCCCAGATTCTTCTCGTACATGAGCACCAGCAGCGACATGGCGGTCACCAGCAGCAGCGGTGCCAGATCGCGCAGGCGCGGAAAGGTCATGCCCAGCAGGCGATGTCCGGCCGTGGTGAAGAGTTCCCGATTCGCCACCAGGAACGAGGCCACGAAGATCAGCAGCAGCACCTTGGCGAACTCACCGGGCTGAATCGAGAAGCCGTGCAGCAGAATCCAGCTCTTACCGCCGTTGACCTCGCTGTACTGTGCGGGCAACAATGCCGGGAGCAGGAGTGCGCCCAGGCCCGCGAGCCCGCAGGTGTACCCGTATTCGGCGGGCGCGGTGTGATCGCGCACCAGCGCCAGCAACAGGGCGAACAGTCCGATTCCGATTCCGGTCCAGATCAATTGGTGCGCGGCATCGCTGGCCTGCGCGCCAATTCCGGCCAGCGGATTCTCATGATCGAGCCGGTCGATGAGCACCAGCCCCAGCCCGTTCAACAGCACCACGCACGGCAGCAGCACCGGATCCGCGCTCGGGGCCCAGCGCCGCACCGCCAGATGCGCCACCAGCGTGAGCACCGCGAAGATGCCGAGGGTGCTCAGTGTGGTCGCGCCGGTTCCGGCGGAGGCCGACAGGATCAGGGCGGCGAATGCGGTGATGGCGACCGCGCCGGCGCAGAGCACCAACTCCGCGCCCCGGAAGGTACGACCGGGCGACCCGACCGTATGCGAACTGTGCCGAAACCTGTTCACGCCCAACAGTAACGCGGGCGCACCGGTGCGCGCAGCGAGTAGGAATTCCGAGCGGAGAAGATCAGCGGCGGCGGAACCGCTGACTCAACTGCGGATCGTTCTCCCACCACAGCCCGGTGGATTGCGGGGCTTGCTGGGCTGACTCCGCAGCCGATTCCGTCGAATCTTTCCGGTTCGCCGCGGGTTCGGCGCGCGCCGCGGCGGCATCGAGCTCGGCATCGACCTCCGCGGCTTTGCGCTTCTCGTCATCGGACCAGGCGCGCATGAGCATGAGCGCGAACGGAATTCCGAGGACATCGCCCAGCAGCCAGAGGATGCCCGCCCCCGCCGTCTGATCCATGCGCTGACTCGGACCCCAGGTCCGGCCCACCTCCGCGTAGTAGCCCGCCGCGAGAATCGGCCCCAGCCACACCACAATGCCGAGAATGCCGTCCGCCAGCGATTCGATCACGGTGATGAGCAGCGAAACCGCCTGGGAGTACCGGTGCGGCAGCGGATCGGCCTGCAGGCGCGAATAGAAGTACAGAAAACCGATGCACACCAGAGCGATTCGGGTCACGGCATCGATGACGCCGTTCCGCAGCACCGACTCGTACCAGGGGGAGAAGTACAGCAGCCAGGGCGTCAGCAGGATGGCGGCCGACGGGACCAGCGGGAAGGTAAGCCCGGTCACGATGCGGCTGTGCAGAATTCGATCCATCCGCGCCCGCCCGGTATCCCCGAGCGCCTCGCGCAGCACGGTCAACGGCGTCCCCGCCGCCAATCCGAACGACACCAGATAGAGCAGCAGCAGGGTCTGTAGCGCCCGAACCCAGAACAGGGTGTCGGAGTACACCCCGAGCGCGCCGACCCCGGTATAGAGCCACAGCGCCAGACCGACCACTCCGAAACAGATGGCCCGGCCACTGCCCGGAAGGTTCGCGCCTCTCCGTTTCGCCGTCGCCCACGCCAGTGCGTAACCGGCTCCGATGAGAACGGTGATGACCACTGTCGAGGTATCCCAGCGCCACGAAGTCACCAGAGAACTTATCGTCAGCGGCGTTTCGATCCAGTTCACGCAGGCCAGTATCCGCCTGCCCGAACCTCACTCCCTGGCAGTGCCTGAATGGCGCTCAGCGCAGGGCCGAATGGGCAGGGCCGTGCGCTTGTTCGCAGTGCGATTCCTTGTCGCGGCCGAGCGCCAGGATTCCAGGTTGCGCGTGGTCGACCTGGAGGGTGGCATGGTCGATGTGGTGGTCGTGGGCCAGGAAGTGGGCCAGATCCTCGCGGACTGCGTGGCAGTCGTGGCCGGGTTCGACCAGGACGTGCGCCGAGAGGGCGGGGGAGCCGGAGGTGATCTCCCAGATGTGCAGGTCGTGGACTTCGACCACATGGTCGCGGCCCGCCATGGCCGCGCCGATCGCGGTGGGGTCCAGGTTCTCCGGCGCGGCTTCGAGGAAGATGCGGCTCGATGCCCGGACCAGGCTGACACCGGCCTGCACCATGAGCGCGACCACGATCAGGGTGGCGATGACATCGGCCTGGACGAATCCGGTGGTCATGATGACGGCGCCCGCGATGGCGGTGGCGATGAAGCCGTACAGGTCATTGAGAATGTGCTGGAACGCGCCCTCCACATTCAGGCTGGAGCGATTGGCGCGGCTGATCATCAGTGTCGCAATGAGATTCACGACCACGCCGATCAGCGCGGTGGTCAGCACCAGTCCACCGGTGACCTCCGGCGGATCGAAGAGCCGGCGGATCGCCTCGAAGGTCAGCCAGGCCGCGAGCACCAGCAGGGTCGCGCCATTGGCCATGGCGGAGAGGATCTCCACGCGCTTCCAGCCGAAGGTCATGCGCCCGGCGGCGGGTCGCGCGGCCAGTCGAATGGCCCACAGCGCGAGCACGATCGATGCCGCGTCGGTGAGCATATGCGCGGCGTCGGATAGCAGTGCCAGCGATCCGGAGACGATGCCGACCACGACCTCGCCCGCCATGTAGAGGACGATCAGCGCGAGCGCGCCCGCCAACCAGCGCTTATCGCTGTCCGCGGTGGCTCCGTGCGTATGCCCGTGACCATGTGAATGTCCGTCCTCATGGCCGTGCCCGTGTCCTGCGCCCACGTCGATCTCCCTTCATCCATGCCGCAGGCGATCATATGCATGCATCGCTATGTATGCAAGGTTGAGGATGTGTCAACCGCATCCCGGATGCCCTCCGCGAGGAGTGCCCGTTCGAAGCGCCCTCAACCGGCGGCGGGCTCGACCAGGGATGAGTCGGCGTGGGGGAGTCGCAGCACGGTCCAGGAATGGTCGGGAGCGTACGCCGGGTGGCGGGATGCCTCCGGATCGGCGGCCAGGCCCTCGACCCGGGTCCAATGCCCCGGACCCGCGGCGATGGTTTCGGAGTAGCGGAAGTGCAGATGCCCGTGGAAGTGCACGGCGGGCCGCAACTGCTCAACCACCCGCTGAATCCGGTCCTGGTTCGGGAAGCACTCCGGCTTGTTCTTGCGATTGAACTTGGGCTGAGTCGCGCGCGGCTTATCGTGCGTGAGCAGTACATCCACCGGCGAATCATGCTGTGCGAGAAGCTTTTCCAGCTCGTCGTCGGTCATCTCCTCTTTCGGGAACCAGAGCGTCCCGGCGGTGAGCGGCCGCCGACTCGACCCGTAGGCCCGTCGCTTGGCCGCCTGCTCCTCCCGGCGCGACTCCCGGGCCAGCCGCCACCCCTTATCCGTGGATCGCGCACCGCCGAAGGCCGCGAAAGTGGTCCCCTCCCACTCCCATCGATGCCCACGCGGCGCATACCGCAGCTGCTTCCGGCAGATGAGAAACCCCTCTTCGTCCAGCTGCTCTCCGTACTTCTCGACCAGCAGCGAGGACTTGTCGTGATTCCCGTCCAGGAAATACAGGGTCACCCCGGCCCGCTTGGCCGCTTTGTTCACCACATCGAAGTACCGCCGCCCCGACGGCATATGCTCCCAGGCCCCGAAATCCCCCACCGCGAATACTTTCGCGCACCCCGCGCGCGCCGCGACCTGCACCACCGCCAGCGCATGACTGGTGTTCCCATGTAAATCACCGACAATCAGGACGGTCCCCATCGCCATATGGTGGCACCGGCGCGCCCGTCCGGCCCAGCGAATTCCCGGTGTGGCTTCCCTCGGAAGGTCAGTGTGGGGTTCTGCCCGCGCCGTTGATGATCTTCGTCAGGACCTGTCGCATCCGGGCCACCTCCGCCGCGCCGATGGCCGAGTCCAACTGGGCGTCGAAGCGGTTCACGACCTCCATTCCGGCCGTCACCACGGATTCACCCTTCGGGGTGAGCCGAACCAGCCGTGCGCGCTTGTCGACGGGATCCGGCATCACCTCGATGTAGGCCTGTGTTTCCAGGTGTCGAATGGGTTCACTCATTGCCTGCTTGGTCACGCCGATACGGGCGGCGAGGTCGGCCAGGCGGGTGCCCCCGGGATCGATCGCCTGGAATATCGGGGCGTGCGCGGCGCGAAGATCACTGAACCCGGCGGCGGCCAGGCCCGCATCCAGTTCCGCCGCAAGTGTTCTCGCTGCGGCGTTGAGCAGATTCCCGAGCGGTAGTGGACGGTCCTGTCGCAAGTTGGTCAAGCTCTTGACCATTTCCGGTGCTCCTTCGTAGGATTGGTCAACCACTTTACTAGTTTGAGCGAGGCAGCTGTGACAGCACGAATCGGCCTGTGGCTTTCGTTGTCCGCGTTGGGAATCGAGCTGAGTTGGCTGGTTTTCGCACACGGCGCGGTCGCGGCGATCACCGCCGCCATATTGGTCGGCATCACGCTGCTGACGGTGACCGCCGGTCGGTACGCGATCGTCAATACAGCCGTCCGAGTACTGGTGGGCGCCATGTTCGCCGGATCCGTCGCCGACCGTTTCGGGTGGCTCGGGGCTCCGGGCGCGCCGGGGGTGTCGTGGGGTCGCTATTCGGCATTCGTCGACTACACCCGCACACTCATCCCGGATCCGCTCGACTGGGCGGCGCCGGTACTGGGCGGCGTGGCAACCGTCGCCGAAGGCGTTCTCGGTATCTGCCTGCTACTCGGTCTCGCGGCAAGGCCCGCCGCGGGACTCGCGACGGGGCTATTGCTCACCTTCGCCGCGGCGATGTGGACATCGGTGGGTTTCGGCGAAATGTGTTCGTACGGAGTTCTGGTGGTCGCGGGCGGCGCTGCGATGCTGAGCACCTGCGATACCGAACTCCGACTCGATCGAGTGTTCCGATCGGTCGAGGCGCAACCGAGAAGCGCTCGGTAGCAGCAACAAGGCCGTCCCCGGGCGAGAGGTTCCGGGGACGGCCTGTGCGCGCGGTGCAGGACACCGCGCTACGGACCCGAGGTCGATCGGGTCCGTGAGGTGCGCGGCCGGTTGTGTCGGCCGCGCAGATCGAGGGCCCCGCGGTGGAAACCGCAGGGCTGGTGGGGGATCGGTTACGCGGTGGCTTCGGCGTCGGTGACGCGGTAGCTGCCGAGTGCGTCGATGCGGGTGATCGCGTCGGCGATGATGCGGTCGATCAGGTCCTGGACGGTGGGGAGGTCCTCGATGATGCCCGCGACCTGACCGGAGGCGAGCACGCCCGCGTGGGTGTTGCCGTCCACCAGGCCAGCTTTGAGGAGCATGGCGGTATTGGCACCCATGACGACCTGGGACCAGGTGAGGTCCTTGTGCTTGCGGGTGTTCAGGCCCTCCTTCGCCATGGTCGTCCACTTCATCCCGGTCATGGACTTGAACTTGGCGGCATTGGTGAGGGCCACGATCAGGCTCCGGGTGTTGCCCGAATGTTCCAGCTTGTCAACGAGTTCGGTGTTGAGCACGCGGTGCGGCATACCGTCGACCTTGGTGGAGACGACGGTGTCCTGGAGTCCACGCTTGAGGTACTCCTGCTTCACCGACTCCGGCACGCTGCTGTCCTGGGTGAGCAGGAAACGAGTGCCCATGGCGACACCGGCCGCACCGTAGGACAGTGCGGCCGCCAGGCCGCGGCCGTCGAAGAAGCCGCCACCGGCGACCACCGGGATATCGACGGCGTCCAGGACGGACGGGAGCAGCAGGGTGGTGGCGACGGAACCGGTGTGGCCACCACCCTCGCCGCCCTGCACGATTACCGCGTCCGCGCCCCAGGACGCCACCTTCACCGCGTGCTTGGCCGCGCCGATGGACGGCATGACGACCACGCCGTTGTCCTTGAGGCGGGCGATGAGCTCCTTCTTTGGAGCCAGTGCGAAGGAGGCGACCTTCACACCCTCGCGGATCATCAGCTCGCAACGATCGGCGGCATCGGACAGGTCGGCGCGGATGTTCACGCCGAAGGGCTTGTCCGTCTTGGCCTTCGTCTTGGCGATGGCCACCTCGAGTTCGTCGAGGTTCATGGTGGCCGAGGCCAGAATGCCGAGGCCGCCCGCATTGGCGGTGGCCGCGACCAGACCGGGCCCGGCGACCCAGCCCATTCCGGTCTGCACGATCGGATGCTCGATGCCGACCAGCTCGGTCAGCGGTGTCTTCAGCCGAGCGGTCATGCTGATTCCTTTCCAGCGAGAACGGGGCCCTGCGTGGTTACACTTCGCTGCCGCCTCCGGGACTGACCGTTCATGCCGTCACTTCCTTCTCACGGAAGCCCTTGGGGTCCAGCACGGTTCGAATGATCCGCAGCTCTTCCTCGGTGGGCAGCCGGGTCTCGCCCGCCTCGGCCAGGCCCGCGATCTCGAACGAGGTGTTCTCGGCGACCTCGTCGGCGGTCACGCCCGGGTGCAGCGACAGCGCGCGCAGGGTGTGGTCCGGACCGTTGAAGTCGAAGACGCCCAGGTTCGACACCACGCGGTGCAGGTGGTGGAAGCGGTAGGCCGGGTTCTCGGGATCGATCTTGTCGTAACCGATTCCGGAGACGATATCGACGGTCTCCACGAAGACGCGCTTATTGTGCTTGGGCACGAAGTAGCTGGTGGCGTGGTTGATGGTGTTACCGGGCGCGCCGCGCACACCGAACATCTGGCGGGTGGGCTGCTGCAGCGGGCCGAAGGCCGAGAGGTTCTGATTGCCGAAGCGGTCGATCTGGTTGGCGCCCATGACCACATGGCGACGGCCGGAGGCGACCACGTCGAAAACCTTCGAGAACGGAATCCAGCCCTCGATCGGGGCCTTGCCGCCGATCGGCGGAACCTCGGCGAAGAACAGCGCCTCACCGTCGGACAGCAGCAGATCCGGCTCGAAGGTGAGCCGCGCCAGCCGCGCGCCGATGGTGGTTACCGTGGACATCGGGCTGGCCATGATTTCGCCCGCGCCACGGAAGATTTCGGCCGCGGCGACAACGCAGATCTCGGCCCGAGTGATGGTTGCGGTGTCAGTCATTACTTCTGCTCCTCGGCGAAAGCACGGACGGCGGCCTGGTATTCGTCCTCGGACACATCCAGGTAGGTCGCCTTGAACTCCGCCCACGATTCGGGCGTCTTGGCGGCCTCGACATAGTGGCGCTGGAACTTCTCATCGCGGCCGTAGCTGCCGGAGAAGGTGAAGTGCGCGCCACCGGGGGCCTCGACCACACCGTCGACCATCATGCGGTTGAGGATGATCGACTGCTGCGGAACGGCTTTCACCAGTTCGTCGGTCTCTACCAGGCGGTCCACCGACAGGTAGCGGCGCTCGGCGGCCAGGGAGTACAGGTCGTCGAAGTACGGGTCGACGCCGGTGTACGCGGCATTGCCGTGCTTATCGCCGAGATCCAGGTGGACGAACGAAGCGTCCAGGTTCAAAGCGGGCATGGCGATGAGGGTTTCGCGGCGGCCGTCGGCATCGCTGTACGGCGATTGCACCGTCTTCAGCTCGCCCTCCCAGAAATCGACTACGGCGGAACCCAATCCGGCGCGAATCGGCAGGAACGGCAGGCGCGCGGCGGCGGCCTGGAGGCCGCACTTCACCATGCCCTCGTCCATCTCGCGCACGGTGATCTCGCCACCGGTGCGCGCCTTGGCGAACCACGGATCGTAGAACGGCGCGGAGTCCAGGGATACGAAGCCGTAGTACGCCTTTCGCACCTTGCCCGCCGAGCAGAGCAGGCCGAGATCCGGTCCGCCGTAGGTGACGACCGTCAAATCCTTGATGTCCGAACGCAGAATCGCGCGGACGAAGGCCAGCGGCTTGCGCCGGGAACCCCAGCCACCGATGCCGATGGTCATACCGCTGCGGAGCTCGCCGACGACCTCGTCGAGCGTCATCCTCTTGTCGCGCATGGCTTTTTACTTCCCCTTCTTCTGCGCGGCCAGGTCATCGTCGAACCGGGCGCGGATCTCATCGGCGACACCGGCGAGGTTGAGCTCCATGGTGAAGCCCTGCTCGAACCGGTAGGACTTGTGCACGTCCTGCACGTCGATGCCGTTGAGCGCCTTCTTGGCGGCGCGAATGACGCGGCCGTCCTTATTGGCGATGTTCTTGGCGACTTCCATTGCGGCGGCGTCGAGTTCGGCGCGCGGCACGACCTTGAAGACCGACCCGTAGTGGTGCAGCTGCTGCGCGGTGAGGGTGCCCGCGGTGTAGAACATGGTCCGCATCAGGTGCTGGGGGACCAGACGGGAGAGATGGGTGGCCGCACCGAGCGCGCCGCGGTCGACCTCGGGGAGGCCGAAGGTCGCGTCGTCGGAGGCGATGATGACATCGGAGTTGCCGACCAGGCCGATGCCGCCGCCGAGGCAGAAGCCGTTGACCGCGGTGACGACCGGTACCTCACAGTCGTAGATGGCGGCGAAGGCGGCGAAGCAACCGTGATTCGCGCGGATGAGCGCGGTATGCCCGGTGTCCGCGTTCATCTCCTTGATATCGACGCCCGCGTTGAAGCCGCGGCCTTCGGCGCGCAGCACCACGACCTTGGTCTCGGGGTTGCGGCCCGCTTCGCGGACGGCATCGGCAAGAGCGAACCAGCCGTCAGAGGGCAGGGCGTTGACCGGCGGGTAGTCGACAGTGACGACTTCCACGCCTTCGGTTTCGGTGTGACGGATGATCCCCATCGCAAGTCCCATCGTTGGCAAAACAAGCAAGTGCTTGGTAGGTTAGCACGGTGGCAATCGAAGTGAACCTCTCCGGCTCGGTCGTCTTGGTCACCGGCGGCGTGCGCGGAGTCGGGGCCGGTATCAGCCGGGTATTCCTGGACGCCGGCGCGACCGTCGTGGCATGTGCGCGCCGCCCCGCCGACACCCCGGTCGAGAGCAATGGGCGCGGTATCGACTTTCTTCCGTGCGATGTGCGGGACCCGGATTCGGTGCGCGAGATGATCGACGCCATCGTCGCCAAGTACGGGCGGCTCGACACCGTCGTCAATAACGCGGGCGGTGCGCCGTTCGCGCTCGCGGCCGATGCCAGCCCGAACTTCCACTCCAAGATCATTCAGCTGAATCTGCTTGCACCGCTGCTGGTCTCGCAGGTCGCCAATGACGTCATGCAGAAGCAGGACGACGGCGGCTCGATCGTCATGATCTCCAGCGTCTCCGGGCATCGCCCCTCGCCGGGCACCGCCGCCTACGGCGCGGCCAAGGCCGGTGTGGACAGCCTGGTCGCCTCGCTCGCGGTGGAGTGGGCCCCGAAGGTCCGGATGAACTCGGTCATCTGCGGCCTCGTCAATACCGAATCCTCGCATCTGCACTACGGCGACGAGGACGGTATCGCCGCGGTCAGCGGCACGGTTCCCATGCAGCGCATGGCAACCCCCGAGGACATCGGCCGCACCGCCGCCTTCCTGGCCTCCCCGCTGGCCGCGTACGTCACCGGCAGCGCGCTGCTGGTACACGGCGGCGGCGAGAAGCCCGCCTTCCTGCAAGCCTCCACCGCTGATGTCCCCGCGGTGACAGGCCACTAGCGAGCTGGCTGCGGGGTGGCACCACGCCGATCCACCGCAGCGGCAGCCCCTCCCGTCCCTCCGGGGGTGTTGGGGGTGCAACCCCAACAACATCCTTTCCACTCATCAGCGAGGTAATTCGATATGACCGAGAAAATCTGCGACGGCCGCGTGGTCATCGTGACCGGTGCGGGCCAGGGCATCGGCCGCGCGCACGCGCTGGCGTTCGCCGCCGCCGGAGCGAAGGTCGTGGTGAACGACCTGGGCGCCGAGCTCGACGGCACCCCCAAGCCGGACTCCGGTGCCGCGAAGGTGGTCGAGGAGATCCGCGCCGCCGGTGGCGAAGCCATCGTGAACGGCGACGACGTCTCGGACTGGGAGGGTGCGCGTCGCCTCGTCGCCACCGCCATCGAGACCTTCGGCGGCCTCGACGTACTGGTCAACAATGCCGGTATCGTCCGCGACCGCATGCTGGTCAACCTCGGCGAGGACGAATGGGACGCGGTCATCAAGGTGCACCTCAAGGGTCACTTCGCCCCGATGCGCCATGCGGCCGAGTACTGGCGCAATGAGTCCAAGGCCGGTCGTCAGCCCGAGGCGCGCGTGATCAACACCAGCTCCGGCGCGGGTCTGCTCGGCTCGGTCGGTCAGGGCAACTACTCGGCCGCCAAGGCCGGTATCGCGGGCCTGACCATTACCGCCGCCGCGGAGTTCGCGCGCTACGGCATCACCGTGAACGCCATTGCCCCGGCCGCGCGCACCCGTATGACCGAGACCGTCTTCGCCGAGACCATGGCGGCCCCCGAGGACGGCGGCTTCGACGCCATGGCCCCGGAAAACGTTTCCCCGCTGGTGGTTTGGCTGGGCAGCACCGATTCCGCCGGCGTCACCGGTCGCATGTTCGAGGTCGAGGCCGGCAAGGTGACGGTCGCCGACGGCTGGCGGCACGGTGTCTCCATCGACCGCGGCGCCCGTTGGGAGCCGGTCGAGCTCGGTCCCGCGGTGCGTGAACTGCTGTCGAAGGCCACCACGCCGGAGCCCGTCTACGGAGCCTGACCGCCTCCCCGCGACTTTCAGCCCGGCTCAGGCGGGGCACCGGTCGCGTTGGCCACCGGCGGTGTGGCATCGGGCGAGTTCGCCCGTCCCCGATGAGTTACCCCTGGCGGCGCGAGATCAGTTGTCGCCTTTGAAACGAACAGGCACCGCACATAGACCGCCCCGGCACACCTGCCGGGGCGGTCTATGTGTTTTGGGACACATTGAGCGTCGGTGATGTTATGGCTGGTCGGAGGTATCGGAGGGGTAGCTGTCTGGTTGGTCTGGAATGTCCTTGTCTGCCATGGGGAAGTAGGGGTCCGGTGGGTGCAGGCAGGGTCGGCCCAGGGGGCCGGTAACCCTCTGATCGGCCAATTGTGCTGGGGCGCTTGTTGATATTCGGGACGCCGGGGCGAAGTCAGGCGTACGGTTTGGAAGGCCCCCTAACGGGCTCGGGAGTTGTGCGGGGTGAGGTGGTGGCCGTTACGATGACCGCGTTCCGCAAAGGTCCGGCAATCGGGGCGGCCGGGCGTACGTGTACCGCTCCGCAGTACTGGAGCAAGCCGACTGCGCAGTATTGATGAGGGGATGGCTCTCGCATGATCATTGGTCGTGCATTGCGCTCGGTGGCAGTTCTCGCAGCTGTCGCCGGGTCAGCGCTGCTCGGGCCGGTGCCCGCAGGAGCGCAACCGGGAATCGACCTGGATCCCGCACCGGGTGCGGGTGCGAACCCCACCGTCGGTGTCCCCAATCCCCAGTCCGTGGCCGTACCGGTGAATCCCGTTGCCGGACCACAGGATCTGCTCGCCATGATTCTCGGACTCGGCACCGGATCCGCCGCGGTGGGCTCCGCGGCGGTCGGCTCCGCCGGAGCGGGCACCGGCTCCGCGGTGGGTGGCACCGGTTCGGCTGCCGTCGGCTCCGCGGGCGCGGGTACCGGTTCAGCACTGCTGGGACTGGGCGCGACGGGCTCCGCCGCGGTCGGCTCCGCGGGCGCGGGTACCGGTTCAGCGGCCCTCGGCCTCGGCGCGACAGGTTCGGCCGCGCTCGGAACAGGTTCCGCCGCAGTGGGTTCCGCCGGTGCGGGTACCGGCTCGGCACTCGGTCTCGGCTCCGCCGCGGTGGGCTCCGCGGGTGTGGGCGCCGGTGCGGGTCTGCTGGCCACCCTGCTCGGCACCGGTTCGGCCGCGGTCGGTTCGGCGGCGGTGGGCTCCGCGGCCGTCGGCTCCGCCGGTCTCGGTGCGCTCTGCACCGGTTCCGCGGCTGTCGGTTCCGCCGGAATCGGCTCCGCGGCAGTGGGTTCCGCACTCGGCGGTGGTTCGGGTGTCGGCTCCGCGGCGGTGGGTTCGGCCGCGATCGGTTCGGGTGGTGTCGGCTCCGCCGCGACGGGTTCGACCGATGTCGGTTCTGCCGCAGTGGGTTCCGCGGCCTTGGGCTCGGCGGCGGTCGGCTCCGCCGGCATCTGCGCCTCACCTCTGCTGCTGCTGTTGATTCCGCCGCCGAGTCCGCCCGCCCCGGCGACTCCGCCGGTGCCACTGGAGATTCCGTCTCCGCCGAATCCGGCGGTCCCCGCGATTCCCGCGATCCCGGCGGTGGTCCTGCCCGCGCCCCCCGCCCCGGCGGCCGCGCCCGCACCTGTACCACCACCTCCACCGGCTCCGGCACCCGTACTGGCGCAACCGAATCCGGATGTGAAGCCGACCTCGGCGAACGCGCCATTGCCGCCGGTGAAGCTGCTGTCGGTGATCGGCGGCTTGATCGCGCTCGCCCTGGTGGGCACCGGTTCGGGTGCGGTGAGTTTCCAAAGCGCTTCGGCGGCACAGGCGCGGGTCGACGCCGCGCGGGCCGCGTTCTTCGGACCGAGGGTGTGAGGGCATGACCGAGAGCCGGGCGCATAGCATCGGGTCCTACCGCCGGGTGGCGGCGGCGGTGGACGCGGTGTGCGCGGTGGCCGCCGATTTCGACGCCACCAATCTCGACGAGGTGGTGCTCGCCATCTCCGCCGAGCGCCGCCGGATGATCGAGATCGCCAGTGCCCAACTGGGTCCCGGGGTCTGCGGTCAGCGCCGCAGTTATCCGGACAAGGATGTGATCGTGCTGGCCGAGGCACTGCCCAGCCGCGAACACACCCTGGCACATGAGTTGGGGCATATCGTCTTCGACCATCCGGGTGAGGCGGCGACCGAGGTGGTGCTGGAGGCCAGTGACGATCTCATCGCCTACATGCTCAGTCAGCGCTCCCATCAGAAGATCGTGGAGCTCGGCGAGGACGAGCAGTGCGAATGGGAGGCCGAGACCTTCGCCAGCATGCTCATGACCCGCCTGCGCGTATTCAACAGCCGAGGCGCAGGCGTCTCGGTCCTTCGATTCGATGAGGCACTCGGATGACCGAGTCAGGCCCGCAGGCGGCAGCTTGTGTAACCACGGAGGGCTCTCGGTCATCCGATGTCGGGCGCAGCTCGACCGAGTCAGGCCCGCAGGCGGCAGCTTGTGTAACCACGGAGGGCTCTCGGTCATCCGATGTCGGGCGCAGCTCGACCGAGTCAGGGCACGGAGGAGGCGGCCTGCGTAACCACGTAGGGCCCCTCGGACATTCGCGAAAGGGCGCAGCATGACCTTCTGGTTGACGGCTTTGCTCGTCTGGATGGCCGCTGGTGCTCGCGTGGGGCGGGTGCTGGTGAAGCCCGCGACCACCGCTCGAGTGGCGATCGTGGTCGCGGTGGCGTCGGTCGCGCTCGCCGCGACCGTCTGTATCCCGGAAATCGGTGTGGCGGTTGATCATCTGCTGCCCAATGGCGTGCACGGCAGCTGGTTCTCCGATCGGCTCACCACCTCGTCCTGGATTCTGTTCGGCACCGCGACCTCGGTGGTGGCGGCCGCCGCATGGCCGGTGGTGTCGCGTCGGAATCTGCGTCAGATCGCCTGGGTCATCTACGCGGGCGGCGCGGTGGCCATGGCACTCACCCTGCTGTGGTCCATCACCTTCGGCTGGGTGATCGTGGCCCTGGAATGCCTGTTCATCGTGATCACCGGTGTGCGCAACCTGGATTGGACCGCACTGGGCCGCGGTATCGCGCTCTACTGCGTCGGCACCCTGGTGGTCGGCGTGCTGGCCGCACTCTCGGTCCGCCGCGAACTCATGCACGAGCCGATGGCGAAACCCGAGGCGGGAGACTGGTTCTGGCCGGTGTGGCAGCTCGCCAGCCTGCTCATCGCGGTGGGCGCGGTGTGGATCGTGATCGAGCTCTGGGCGCGAGCGCGCCTGCTGCTGAAGCAGATTCGCACCCTGCACCGGGTACTGATCGCGCGCTTCCCCGAGGTGGTCGCGAAGGATCAGACCGGTTCGGCCACCCAGTTGAAGGCATCGGACCAGGTGGCACAGGTCATGGACGCCCTGTACCTGCAATCCGGTGGCGGTTTGGAGCTGGCCGCGGCGGGCACCCCGCCCGAGGCCGTCGCCGAACGCGCGGCGCGGGTGGCGGAGTGGGCGCGAAATCCCTTCGGCGATGTGCTGATCGACGGTCGCTGGATCGCGCCGCCGGAGGGTGTGGGCCCGCGCGGCTGGGTGCAGGCCATAGCCCGCGCCTACGATGCCGGTGCCGAGGCGCCCAGTCGCACCGCTGCCGAGCGCTGAACGGGTAAGCGCTGAACGGCCACAGCCGGGCCGCTGTGGGACAACCGATGTTCATCCCGCGTTAGTCGAGGCTTCCCTAAGAGGAACATTCTGCTCCGAATAAAAGGGCTCCAGCCTTAGGCGAGGGCCATCTGTCGCAGGTTCTGTCTTAGTTGCGCCAACGTCTTATTCGAGTCGGCGGCTTACTTTTGATGCGACCGAATTGTCGCGTTCCTTGGCAGAAAGCACAAAGGGTTTGTGCAACAGCACATATAAGTTTGTGCACACAGCACAATGGTGCACTTGTCGCAGATAGTGCATTGGGGGCGAAACGCTCACATCACACAAAACGACATAGTGCACAGTTCTTCGGCTCTATCTCGGCCCCCGTGATGTGGGCAGGGAAATGCCAGGAATGTGCATAATGCACCGGCGCGGCGATCTACGCCACATGACCTCAGCACGCTGAGGCCGGTGCAACACTCTTCAGTCGGCCGAATGGCTCCACGATGAGAGGCGCTGCCCTGCAAGCAGCGCCGTCATCTAAACCTGATCGGGCACCCTGCAGTACCTGATCGGGCATGGAGCAGCCCATGTACCGGATAGGCCCGGTGCGACCTCCGAGACGGCCGCGCCGAGATGCCCCGGTACGGGGCCTATTCCGTGCCGTCCGGAGGAATTTCGGGCAGCCCTTCGCTGGCCCGCAACTTCTCCGCCATAGAGGTGAGGAGGTTCTGTGATTCTTCGGAGAGGTCGAACGCCCTACTCGACAGACGACGAAGTCCATAGCCCTGCAGCTGGGACAGCAGTTCGAGATCGTGATCGATCTTGGCCGCGTAGATGTCGTTGAAGAAGTAGTCCGGTTTCACCTTGAAGAACTTCGCCAGCGCGGCCACCGTCTCGTCAGAGGGGTTGGTCCGCTGTCCCGACCGCAACTGCGAGAGATACGGTTTCGAGATCGGATGGCCGGAGGCCGTGAGCGCCGCCGCCACCTCTGCGTTGGTGTGCGGCTTACGCCCCGGGGGATGCACGGTTTCGAACAGCTTGTTCAGCCGCGCCGCGAAATCAGCCATTGTGAGCCGCCCAATTCCCTTCGCTGTACTAACAGTCGTTATCTCGGATACGTATCATTGATATTAGCGGCTCAGTAACTGAAAACCTACGCCTGATCCGCGATTTCCTTGAAGCTTCTAGGCGGTGATCCGGTGAAGCTGCCGTGGCTTGGGTGTTTGCGGGCCAGCGCCACCGTTCTTGCGGAGGGCTTAAGAGTCCCGGTTCTGGCCCGTCGCGAAGGTCTTCCACGACGGGCCGTCGGTAACCTTAAGATAGCTGACGTCTCATCTTCTTGTCTGTACCCGAGTTTGTGTGGCGTACGCCACGTTTCACGACAAGTGGGATGAACGTTCAACCTCGGCCGAATTTGATTGATCTGGCCTAGATTCGCTCGATGATGGTGCCGGTCGCGAGCGCGCCACCGCAGCACATGAGGATCATCGCGGTCTGCTTGCCGGACCGCTCCAGCTCGTGCAAAGCCGTTGTGATGAGCCGAGTTCCGGTGCTGCCCACCGGATGCCCGATCGCGATCGCGCCACCGTTGACGTTCACCCGATCCAGATCCGGCTTGTGCACCGACGCCCAGGACAGCACCACGGAGGCGAAAGCTTCATTGATCTCGAACAGATCGATATCGCCGATGCTCATACCGCTGCGCTCCAGCAGGCGCTCACACGCCTGAACCGGTCCGTCCAAGTGGAATTCGGGCTCGCCGCCCACCAGGCACTGCGAGATGATCCGCGCGCGCGGCCGCAAACCCGCACGCTCGGCGGCCTTTTCGTCCATGAGCAGCACGGCCGAGGCGCCGTCGGAGATCTGCGAGGAGGAGCCCGCGGTGTGAATTCCGCCCTCCAGCACCGGCTTCAGCTTCGCCAGGCCCTCGCGGGTGGTCTCGCGCAGACCCTGATCGCGGCTGATGTCGGCGGTCTCGCCGGTGAGGTTGCCCTCCTTGTCGACCTGCGGCGCACCGACGATGGTCAGCACCTCCCGATCGAAACGCCCCTGCGCCCACGCCTGCGCGGCCAGTCGCTGCGAGCGCTCGCCCCACTCATCGGTGTCGTCGCGAGTGATACCGCGCCGCTTGGCAATTCGCTCGGCGGCGGTGAACTGGTCCGGCATGTCGATATTCCAGGAGGCCGGGCGGCGCGGGCCCGCGTGCGTTCCGACGTTGGCGCCCAACGGAACATGGCTCATGGACTCCAGGCCGCAGGACACGCCGACCTCGATCGCGCCGGTGGCGATGAGCCCCGCGACCAGACCGGTCGCCTGCTGCGCCGAACCGCACTGGTTGTCGATGGTGACCGCGCCGGTCTGCCACGGCAGTCCGGCGTGCAGCCACGCCGTGCGGGTGACATTGTTGGACTGTTCGCCGACCTGCATGACGCAGCCGCCGATAACCTGCTCCACGAGCGCGGGATCCAGCTCGGCCCGCTCCAGCAGGCCCTTCTGCGCCGCTCCCAGGAGTTCGGCGGCGTGCAGGCCGGCCAGCCAGCCGTTGCGCTTGCCGATGGGAGTGCGCGCGGCCTCGACGATGACGGGTGTACCCACGATGGTCTTCCTTCCGGATCAGAACTGGAACAAGTTCTCTACAGGTAATGTAAGTCTTTTTTGGTTCCTTCCCTAGTCTTACCGCCTGTGCTTGAATAACGGTAGAACGTGTTTCAGTTAGTCAAAGGAGACAGCTGGTGGTCGACACCCAATCCCGCCCGAACGTGCCGGAAGGATTCGACGTCACCGACCCCGACATGTGGCATCAGCGCGTGCCGGTCGAAGAACTCGCCGAACTCCGTGCGGTGGCACCGATCTGGTGGAATCCCAAGTCTCCCGAGAAGGGCGGCTTCGCGGACGACGGCTTCTGGGTCATCAACAAGCATGCCGACGTCAAGACCGTCTCGCGCCGCGATGACGTCTTCTCCACCTACGAGAACACCGCGATCCCGCGCTTCCAGGACGACATCACCCGCGAGCAGATCGAACTGCAGCGTTTCGTGCTGCTGAACAAGGACGCCCCGGAGCACACCAAACTTCGCAAGATCATCGCCAAGGGCTTCACCCCGCGCGTCATCAACGGCCTGCGCGCCGAGCTGACCGCGCGTGCCGAGGCCATCGTGAAGGCCGCGGTCGAGTCCGGCACCGGTGACTTCGTCGAGCAGGTCGCGGCTGAGCTGCCGCTGCAGGCGATCGCCGAATTGATCGGCGTGCCGCAGGAAGACCGCATGAAGCTTTTCAAGTGGTCCAACGATATGACCAGCTATGACGATCCGGACAGTGATGCCGATCCGGTGGTCGCCTCCACCGAGATCCTGGGCTACTCGTACCAAATGGCGGAGGCTCGCCGGGCCTGCCCGGCCGACGATATCGTCACCGAGCTCATCAACGCCGATATGGACGGCGAGGCGCTGCTGCCGGAGGAGTTCGGCTTCTTCGTCATGATGCTGGCCGTGGCCGGTAACGAGACCACCCGCAACGCCACCACGCACGGCATGATCGCCTTCCTCGAAAACCCCGACCAGTGGGAGCTTTTCAAGGCGCAGCGCCCCCGCACCGCCGCGGACGAGATCATCCGCTGGGCCACCCCGGTCAGCAGCTTCCAGCGCACCGCGCTCGAGGATGTCGAGGTCAGCGGAGTGCAGATCAAGAAGGGGCAGCGGGTGGTGCTCTCCTACCGCTCCGCCAACTTCGACGAGGAGGTGTTCGAGGATCCCTACACCTTCAACATCCTTCGTGATCCGAACCCGCACTTGTCCTTCGGCGGCACCGGTGCGCACTACTGCATCGGCGCGAACCTGGCACGGCTCGAGGTCGAGATCATCTTCAACGCCATCGCCGACTTCATGCCGGATATCACCAAGCTCGGCGATCCCAAGCGGTTGCGTTCGGGTTGGCTGAACGGCGTCAAGGAATTCCAGGTGGACTACAAGCCCAAGGGCGGCGGTTGCCCGGTCGCGCACTGACGCGCGAAAAAGACTGACCTGCCCTGCCTCTCACAACTCAGGGCAATAAGAAAGGAGCGGGAGACTGGAATCCGGTCTCCCGCTCCTTTTCTCGCGAAGCGTCTCCGCAAAGATATTGTGCGCCGCCCGCGTACGCGGGCGGCGCACAAGAATCTACGCGGGGTGCATGGTCTTCATGGCGCGCTCGGTCTCCCAGAAAGCGCGCAGGGCCGCGATCTTGCCATCCGGGTTCACCCGGTAGGTGAAAACGCCTTCGGCATCGATGATCTGGCCGCCCATGGTGGTGCGAATGCGGCCGGTGTAGACGACCTCGCTACCGCAGGCGAAGGAATCGTCGAAGAGGAATTCGATCTTGTCGGTCTGCGCGATCGCCTTGTCCCAGAACGCCGCGATGGCTTCGGGGCCACGGTGACCGACGCCCTCGGGATCGAAGAACGAGGGTCCGACCGGATCCTCGACAATGCCGTCGGCGGCGAACAGCGCCACCCAGGCTTCCTTATCCTTGGCGCGCACCGCGGACTGGGACGCGGTACCGGCTACCCGTGCGGGATGCTCACTCACGGCTGCTCACTCCCGACCACCCACATCGAGAAGTACTGTGAGCCACCGCCGTACGCGTGCCCGAACGCCTTGCGTGCGTTCTCCACCTGGTAGTCGCCCGCGCGGCCCATGACCTGCTTGGCGGCCTCGGCGAAGCGGATCATGCCCGACGCTCCGATGGGGTTGGAGGAGAGCACGCCGCCCGACGGATTCACCGGAAGCTTTCCGCCGATGGCGGTTTCGCCCGCATCGGTGAGCTTCCAGCCCTCGCCCTCGGGCATGAAGCCCAGGTTCTCCAGCCACATGGGCTCGAACCAGGAGAAGGGAACGTAGATTTCGGCCGCGTCGATCTCTTCCAGCGGATTGGTGATCCCGGCCTGCTTCCACAGCGCGGCGGCGGCGGCCTGTCCGGCCTTGGGGTTCACCTGATCGCGTCCGGCGTAGGCGAGCGGTTCGGTCCGCATGGCGGTGCCGTGGATCCAGGCCACCTTCTTGCCGGTGGCCTCGACGGCCTTGGCCGAGGCCTCGTCACCGATGACGATGGCGCACGCGCCATCCGAGGACGGGCAGGTCTCGTCGAAACGGATGGGGTCCCAAAGCATTTGGGATGCCATCACCGATTCCATGGTGATGTCCGGCTGCTGCAGGTGCGCGAGCGGGTTCCGCGCGCCGTTGCGGCGATCCTTCACCGCGACCATGGCGCCGATATGCAACGGCGCGTTGGCACGGCGAATGTAGGCGCGCACGTGCGGGGCGAAGTAACCGCCCGCGCCCGCGCCGACCGGCATGGTGAACGGGACCGGATTCGACAGTGCCCACATGGCATTCGACTCGGACTGCTTCTCCCAGGAGAGCGCGAGCACCTTGCCGTGCACGCCCGCCTGCACATGGCTGGCGGCCACGACGGCCGTCGAGCCGCCGACCGAACCGGCGGTGTGCACGCGCAGCAGCGGTTTTCCGGTGGCGCCCAAGGCATCCGAGAGGAACAGCTCCGGCATCATGGAGCCCTCGAAGAAGTCGGGGGCCTTACCGATCACCACGGCGTCGATATCGGCCATGGTCAGGCCGGAATCCTCGAGCGCACGGTCGATAGCCTCGCGGAGCATGCCCGCCATCGAGACATCGGACCGCTTGGTCACGTGATGCGTCTGGCCGGTGCCGAGTACGGCAGCGGGGTTGGTCATGAGCGTGCCTCCAGGGTGGCGACCAGGTTCTGCTGCAGCGCCGGACCGCTACTGGCATGTGCCAGTGCGCGATTCGCGGTGCCATTGAAGATTTCGGTGGCGGCGAAGCCGATGCGCTCGAGCCCGGCCGCGAACATCGGATTACCCGAGAGCGGGCCACCGGACGGGTTGATCCGGGTGGAGCCGTTCAGCCCCAGCGCCCGCGCGAGGATGAGCTCCTCGTGGCTGAACTGCGCGTGCAGCTCGGCGATATCGAAATCGGTTGCGCCACCGTTGATCGCGGCCTTGGCGGCACGCTCGGTGGACTGCGAGACGGTCAGATCGCGCGCACCCAGGATGGGGGAGTCGATGTAGTGCGCGATACCGCTGATCCAGGCCGGACGCTCGCGCAGTTCCCGTGCCTTGTCGCCGACGGCCAGCACGATCGCGGCAGCGCCATCGGTAATGGGCGCGATGTCATGGGCGCGGAACGGATCGGCCACATACTCCGCGGCCAAAAGCTTTTCGACATCCTGCTCGGTGCGCGCGGTGGCGCTGCCGCCCTTGGCGGCGGCATTGGCAGCGGCGCGCGCGGCGACCTCGGCCAT
The DNA here is from genome assembly GCF_036327755.1 of Nocardia sp. NBC_01503. Lineage (NCBI taxonomy): Bacteria > Bacillati > Actinomycetota > Actinomycetes > Mycobacteriales > Nocardiaceae > Nocardia > Nocardia sp. NBC_01503. The sequence continues at coordinate 1,944,399 of NZ_CP109596.1, read as the reverse complement.
CTCGCGCTCGGTCCAGCGACCGGAGTCGATACCGGTACGAGCCTGCAGGCCCGCCATGGAGACCGAGTCCGGGCCGAGCGGCGCGACCAGGTACGGATCGGTCTGCAGCGTCAGCACCTGGCGCAGCGTGCCCGCCGAGGCCTTGCCGAAGCCGTAGACCAGCGCGGTCTCCGCCTGCCCGGTACGCAGTTTCACCCACGCCTCATACAGCGCCCAGGCCGCGTCCATCTCCACGTGCGATTCGTTGATCGGCGGCACCGCGCCGATGGAGTCGATCGCCGAGATGAACGAGAAGGCGCGTCCGGCAAGGTAATCCGAGGAGCCCGAGCACCAGAAATCGATATCGGACTTGGTGATGCCGAGATCGGCGTAGAGCTCGGTGAAGCACGGCGCCAGCATCTCGACGCCATTGGTGGTGCCGAAGGTCTCCGGCACATGCGGTGCGTGGGCGAACCCCACCACCGCGATCTCAGTTGCGTTGCCGCTCAAGGTAATTCAACGCCTCTCTACAGGTGGTGCGCGAACGAGTCGTACTCGGCGTCGGGTTCGCCGGTGGGCCGGAAGTGGTCGATATTGGCCATCGACAGGCCCCACTCCTCGCGCGGCTTCCACACGGCCTCGACCTTCATGCCCATGCGGACCTCACTCGCCTCCACGCCCAGCACCAGGTGCAGGAACGGGATGTCGGTGCCGTCGAGCAGCACGTACGCCGCCACATACGGGGGTTTGAGGCGCTGGCCCATGAAGGGCACGTTGACGATGCAGAAGGTGGTCACGATGCCCTTGTCGGACACCTCGACGTAGTCGTCGGTCGGCTCACCGGTGCGCGGATCCGCGCCGCGCGGCGGGAAGTAGACCTTGCCGTCCATCCGGGCCCGCGCGCCGATCAGCTTGCCCTCGGTGAGCCCCTTCAGGAAGACGGTCTCCTGCGGTGCGGCGGTGTGCTTGAAGGAGAGGTCGATCGGAGTGATGATGCCGGTCACCGGCTCCGCGTCGGCGGCGGAATCGGCGGGGGCGGTGGAGGTCTCACCCGGTTCGAAACAGGCGATGTCGTGGATGTCGCCGGTCCGTTCGGCGGCCCAGCGGGCGCGTACCCGCATACCGGTGCTGATATCGGCCGGTGAGGCCACATCCACCGCATGCAGCAGGGCGGTATCCGCACCGTCCAGCTTGATGAGCGCGTAGGCGAACGGGCGGTCGAAGGGCTGGCCCGGCAGCGGTTCGGCCACCCAGCTCCACGACTGCACGGTGCCGATATCGGCCACGTCGACGAATTCGGTCAGGGCATCCGCGGTGATCGGATCGAATTCCGCGGGCGGCACGATCACGCGCCCATCGGAACCGCGCACCCCGACGACCCGCCCGGCACGCAATCCGGTGAGGAAGCGTCCGATGGTCGGTCCGGTGGAGCGGGTGTAGTCGAACTTCATCACCAGCGGTGCTGCGAGTACTTCGGTGTTCCCCAGAGTCACGCGATCGAGTAGAACAGGTTCTAATGATGGTGGCAAGAGCCCACATGGGAAGGGAACCGGACATGCGCTTTGGGTTGCAACTCGGATACTGGGGCGCGCAGCCGCCCGCCAATACCGCGGAGTTGGTGGCGGCCGCCGAGGAGACCGGATTCGACGCCGTCTTCACCGCCGAGTCCTGGGGTTCGGACGCCTACACCCCGCTCGCCTGGCTGGGGTCGAGCACCAGCCGGGTCCGCCTGGGCACCTCGGTCGTGCAGATGTCCGCGCGCACGCCCACCGCCACCGCCATGGCCGCGCTGACCCTGGATCACCTCAGCGGTGGACGGCATATTCTCGGGCTGGGCGTCTCGGGTCCCCAGGTGGTCGAGGGCTGGTACGGGCAGTCGTTTGCCAAGCCGTTGCAGCGCACCCGCGAATACGTCTCGATCATTCGGCAGGTCCTCGCGCGCGAGGGCAAGGTGCAGAGCGACGGACCGAACTTCCCGCTGCCCTACAACGGTGCGAACGCCACCGGATTCGGCAAACCGCTCAAGTCGATCACCCATCCGCTGCGCGCGGACCTGCCCATCTGGCTCGGTGCGGAGGGCCCCAAGAATGTGGCGCTGACCGCGGAGATCGCCGATGGCTGGCTGGCCATCTACTACACCCCGCGACTGGCCGATATGTACAACGGCTGGCTGGATGAGGGCTTCGCCCGCGCGGGTGCCCGGCGTTCGCGGGAGGACTTCGAGATCGCCGCGACCGCGCAGGTCATCCTGACCGACGACACCAAGGGTGAACTGGATCGGTTGCGGCCGTTCTTGGCGCTGTACATCGGCGGTATGGGTGCGGAGGATATGAACTTCCACGCCGAGGTGTACCGGCGGATGGGCTACGGCGAGCAGGTCGATGAGATCACCCGACTGTTCCGCACCGGACGCAAGGACGAGGCGGCCGCGGCGGTGCCGGACGAGCTGATCCTGGACACCACGATCATCGGCGATGAGGCGCATGTGCGCGAACAGTTGAAGGTGTGGGAGCAGGCGGGCGTCACCATGCTGCTCGTCGGCGTGCGGGATGTGGCGCAGTTCGAGCGGTTGAAGCCGCTCATCCAGTCGTAGAACTCGTTCTAGATTGGCAGCCCACCCGGGGCGGGGTTCGTACCCGCCCGCCCGGGTGGGTTCGCTTTTGTCATGTTCCTTTTCGGCATGCCTGGCCGTAGGCTGTGGCAGGGGCCACACCGGTTTGTCCGATGAGCGGGAAATCGCACCTTGCGATTAGTGAGAACACGTTCTATTTTCGACCTGTGAGCTACAACATAGCGGACCTTGTCGAGCACGCCATCGATCTGATGCCGGAGCGGGTAGCTCTGGTGGACGACCACCGGGAATTCACCTACGCCCAGTTCGAAGCGCGCTGCAACCAGCTTGGCCATTACCTGCAGGAACAGGGCGTCAAGCCCGGTGACAAGGTAGGCATCTACGCGCGTAACACCATTGAGGCCGTCGAGGCCATGGTGGCGATCTTCAAGATCCGCGCGGTGGTCATCAACGTGAACTACCGGTACGTCGAGAACGAGCTGCAGTACATCTTCGAGAACTCGGACATGGTCGCGCTCATCGCCGAGCGTCGCTACAGCGACAAGATCGCCAATGTGCTGCCCAAGGTCCCGGCCATCAAGACCGTGCTGACCATCGAGGACGGCACCGACCTGCCCGCGCCCGCCGGTGCGGTCGAGTACGAGACGGCCCTGGCGGCCAGCTCCGATGTGCGCGACTTCGACGAGCGCTCGGCCGACGACATCTTCATGCTGTACACCGGCGGCACCACCGGCCTGCCCAAGGGCGTCATGTGGCGGCACGAGGACTGGTGGCGCGTACTCGGCGGCGGCATCAACTTCGTCACCGGCGATCGTGTCGAGGACGAATGGCAGCAGGCCAAGGTCGGCGCGGGCAACAGTCAGCTGGTGCGCTACCCGATCCCGCCGCTGATCCACGGTGGTTCGCAGACCGCGGTGTTCCACAGCCTCTTCGACGGCGGCAAGGCCATCATGCTGCCCGAGTTCAGCGGGCACGGCGTGTGGCAGGCCATCGACAAGCACAACATCAACCTGATCTTCATCACCGGTGACGCCATGGCGCGGCCGATGCTGGACGCGTTGAAGGCCGGCAACCCGGAAACCGGTGAGCCGTACAAGCATTCGGCGCTCTGGGCGATGGCCTCCAGCGCCGCGCTGTTCTCGCCCACGCTCAAGGACGAGTTCATCGAGCTGCTCACCACCACCATGATCACCGACTCCATCGGCTCCTCGGAGACCGGTTTCGGCGGTCTGTCCGTGGCCACCAAGGGCGCCACCCACACCGGCGGCCCGCGCGTGAAGATCGACGCCTCCACCAAGGTCATCGACAATGAGGGCAATGAGGTCGAGGCGGGCTCCGGTAAGACCGGCCTGATCGCCCGCACCGGCCACATTCCGCTGGGCTACTACAACGACCCGGTCAAGACCGCGGCGACGTTCAAGGAGTTCAACGGGATTCGCTACTCCATCCCCGGCGACTTCGCCCGCGTGGAGGAGGACGGTTCGGTGACCATGCTCGGTCGCGGTTCGGTCTCCATCAACTCCGGTGGCGAGAAGATCTACCCCGAAGAGGTCGAGGGCGCGCTCAAGGCGCATCCGGAGATCTTCGACGCGCTCGTGGTCGGCGTGCCGGACGAGCGCTGGGGCCAGCGCGTGGTCGCGGTCGTGCAGTGCCGTAGCGAGAACCGGCCGACCCTGGAGGACCTGCGTCCCACGCTGACCCAGGAGATCTCGTCCTACAAGATGCCGCGCAGCCTGTGGTACGTGGACGAGATCAAGCGCTCTCCCGCGGGCAAGCCGGATTACAAGTGGGCCCAGGCGCAGACCGAGGCCCGCGAGGCAGACAACCACTCGCACGCCCCGAGCACCAAGTAGGTCGCCGAGTAAGTCTCGAGCACTCCTGAGACTCCTGTGTCCGCCTGTTGCGAAATGGGCGGGCACAGTCGTTTTCGCTCTCTATTTCTTGTCGGTGCCTTGTGCCAGAGTGTTTGGCATGAGCGAGACAGGCGGCGGATCCACCACGATCACCGACGAGGTACTCAAATCCTTCGAGGGTCATCGGCGTGAGTTGTGCGCCTACGCCTATCGAATGCTCGGCTCCTCGTTCGAGGCCGAGGACGCGGTACAGGAGACCTTCACCCGGGCGTGGAAGTCGTACGACGCGTTCGAGGGCAGGTCGAGCGTGCGGTCCTGGCTCTACAAGATCTGTACCAATGTCTGTCTGGACATGCTCGACGGTCCGCAGCGCCGCGCCCGGCCGATGGATCTCACCGGTGCGAGTACACCCGACACCCCGCTGCCGCCGCCGGAGCCGGATTACGTATGGGTGGAACCGATTCCGAACGGTCTCGCGTTCGGCGCGGACCCGGCCGAGGCCGCCAGCGCGAAGGACACGCTGCGCCTGGCTTTCGTCGCCGCGGTACAGCATCTGCCCGCCACTCAGCGCGCCATCCTGATCATGCGCGAGGTGCTGCGTTTCTCCGCCAACGAGACCGCCGATATGTTGAATGTGTCTCCGGCATCGGTCAACAGCGCGCTGCAGCGTGCCCGCGCCACCATGTCCAAGGCGCAGGAGGTCTCCACCGCCTCCGATGTGTTCGACGAATCCAATGCGCGGCAGCGCAAACTCGTCGACGATTTCGTGGCCGCGTTCGAGTCCTACGATATGACCGCGCTCACCGAATTGCTCAAAGCCGATGTGGCACTGTCCATGCCGCCGTTCTCGCTCTGGATCTCCGGCCCCGAGAATGTCGCGCAGTTCATGCTCACCACCGGTTCGGCCTGCCGCGATTCCCGCATGATCCCCCTCGGCGCCAACGGAATGCCCGCCTTCGGTCACTACAAGCCCAGCGCCGACGAGCCCGGTGTCTGGGTCCCCTGGTCGATCACCGTGCTGGAGCTGGACGGCGATCGCATTGCCGGTCTCAACTTCTTCTTGGATACCGACCGCCTGTTCCCGCTTTTCGGACTTGCGCCGGAACTGCGGTAGAACTGGACTCCGTCGCCGCGTAGGTGGATGCGCCGGGGTGGTCCGGCGCAGCGCGACGACATGCGTGAACGGCCCGCGGGGAGAGATCCCGGCGGGCCGTTCGCATCTCACATGGACGAGAGTTCAGTTCGCACCGGGGTACGCCATGTGGAAGGGCTCCCACTGGTGGCCGTCGGGGTCCAGGAAGGTGCGGCCGTGCATACCCACCTCGGCCTCCTGGGCGCGCTTATCGGCATTGACCTCCTCGGTGCCGCCCGCCGAGAGGGCGGCCGCCACCAGGCTGTCGACCTCGGCGGCGCTGCCCATGGACAGGGCATAGAGGCCACTCACAGTGGCGGTGGTGTCACCGATCGGGCGGGTGCTGAAGGTGGTGAAGAAGTCCTTGGTGAGCAGCATGGCGCAGATGTTGTCGTCGATGACGATGCAGGCCGCGTTCTCGTCGGTGAAATCCTGATTGACCTTCCAGCCCAGCGTCTCGTAGAAGTTCTTGGACCGCTCCAGATCGGCGACTGGGAGGTTGATGAAGATCATCTTGCTGGCCATGGTGTTTCGTCCTCTCATCCGCAAACTCTTTGCGCGTCCGTAGGTGTCACAGGTGAGGACGAGGCACACGAGGGAAACTAATCGGTGCGCCTTCGGTGTGGCCTGTGACACATGATTTGGCGATCGGGAAGTCGCCACGCCGCCGACCGTGACAGAGTGGCTGACAGGAGGTGCCTGATGAAGCACAGCTACCTGGTCGCCCTTACCGGCAGCGGTGGAACCGTGCCGTCGGAGCTGGGGGTGGTGCGCAGGCTGGTCGAGCGCGGGCACCGGGTCACCGTGCTCGCCGAGGAGTCCCTCGCCGCCGAGGTCACGGCCACCGGTGCGCGCCCGCGCTCGCGAGCGGGCGCGGGCTTCGCCCGCGATACCGTCGCCGAAATCGACTCCGAGCGACCGGATCTGGTGCTCGCCTCCTACTTCGCGTTCGGGGCCATGGTGGCGGCGCAGGCGCGGGACCTGCCGTTCATGGTGCTCATACCGGGTATCTACCCGCTGCCGGTGGAGGGCGGACCGCCGCCGGGCACCGGATTCGGGCGGGCCGGGGGACCGGTGGGACGCTGGCGGGATCGGCTGGTCGGATCCATGGTGCAGCGGCGCTGGGATTCCGAGCTGCTGCCGCAGTTGAACGCATTGCGCGCGGATTTCGGGCTGGAGCGGCTGGCGCACTATCAGGATCAGGTCCAGCTGGCGCACCGGCAGCTCGTATTGTCCAGTGAGGCGTTCGATTTCGTGGCGCAGCGGCCGGACGGGGTGCGCTATGTCGGACCCATTCTGGATGATCCGATCTGGGCGTGCGATGCCGAGTGGACGCTCCCCGAGGGCAGCGATCCGCTGGTGCTGGTCTCGCTCTCCAGTACCGAACAGCGCCAGGCCGAATGCCTGCAGCGGATAGCCGATGCGCTCGGGCGGCTGCCGGTGCGCGGGGTGATCACCACCGGTCCCGCGGTGGAGGTCACCGCGATCACCGCACCGCCCAATGTGTCGGTGCTGCCCGCGGCCCCGCATCACGAACTCATGCGGCATGCCAGTGTGGTGATCACGCACGGCGGGCACGGCACGCTGGCGAAGGCGTTCGCCGCCGATCTGCCCGTGGTGCTGCTGCCGCACGGCCGTGATCACGCCGACAACGCCGCGCGGGTGCGTGCGCATCACGCCGGAATCACGTTGTCCCGCACCGCGACTCCGCAGCAGATCGCCGCGGCGGTGCGAAAGGTGCTGCGCACTCCCGTGCACTATCGCGCCGCCGCCGAGCTCGGCCGGGTATTGCGGCGTGACGCCATGAGCGATCTGCTCATGCGTGAATTGGAGCCCTCCGCCGACCACCCCGACCCGATATTCGATCGCATTCTCCCGGTGCGCGAATTCGAATCCTGACGGCGTGGTGCCCAGCGGTACCGGGCGCACCCGGCCGAACGGGGTTTACCGTGATCGGCATGGACTATCTGGCCCTGCTCTGCGCGAAGCTCACCGAATTCGGTGAGCTCATCACGCCGGAAACCGATCTCGCCGCGCCGGTGCCGTCCTGCGGCGACTGGACCTTCTACGACCTCACCGATCATCTCGGCCAGGGCAATATGTGGGTGGTGACCGCCGTCGCCGAGCTGCGCGGTGACTATCAGGGGGCGCCCGCACCGAAAGACGCTGTGGCACTGCGGGAGTGGTACGACGAGACCGCCGATGCGATCGTCGCGGCGCTGTCGGCGGATCCTGAGCAGGAGGCGTGGACCTTCACCCGTTCCATGCCGCGCACCGTCGGATTCTGGCGTCGGCGGCGGGCGCTGGAAACCCTCATGCACCTCTGGGACGGTCAGCACGCGCTCGGCGAGGCCGAGGCCTTCGCCACCGATCTGGCGGTCGACGGGATCAATGAGGTCTTCGAACTCTTCGCGCCCCGCATGATCGACCGCGGTCTGGCCGCCGCACCCGAGGCCGCGCTGCGGGTACGCGCCACCGATATCGCCGAGAGCTGGATCTACGGCCCGGGTGAGCCGGTCGCCGAAATCGCCGGTACCGCTTCGGATCTGCTGCTCGCACTGTGGCAGCGGCTGCCCGCGAACGATCCGGCGCTCGCCTGGGGCGGGGATCGCGTCGCCGGGGAGAAAGTCCTCGCCGGACCCTTGGTTTCCTGAACCTCGAGGAGCTCTCCGTCATCCCGGCATGCTTTTGGCCGGATCCACCGGTTCTGTTGGAGCACTGTGGATCCCGGCCAAGCGTGCGCTGGGATGACGAGGTGGGCCGTGCCCGAGAGCGGGGTGGGCGCATGCGAAAGGCGGCGGCACCGAAGTGTCGCCGCCCCGCATTGCCCTGTGCCGCGCGGTTACGCCTCGGCGAAGGAGGCGCCCAGGGCGCGCAGGTGATCGGTCGCGCCGCCGAGCGCGAACTCATTGTGCTTGGCGGCGGTGAAGTACTGGTTCACGATGTGGTCGCGGTCGATGCCGACGCCGCCGTGGACGTGCACGACGGTGTGGGCGATGCGGTGCCCGGCATCGGCGGCCCAGAACTTGGCGGTGTGCACCTCGGCGGTGGCGGGCTGCCCCTCGGCCAGCAGCCAGGCGGCCTGCTGAACGGCCAGTCGAACACCCTGGACGTCGATGTAGGCGTCGGCGAGGCGCTGCGCCACGGCCTGGAAGCTGCCGATCTTGCGATTGAACTGCTCACGCTCGCGGGCATAGTCGGCGACGAGCTCGAGGCCCTTCTCGACGACGCCGAGCTGGGTGGCGGCCAGGCCGAGCCAGGCGCGCTCCAGCAGCCAGTTCAGGATCTCCGCGCCCTGGGACAGGGTGCCGACCAATTCGGCCGGGGTACCGGTGAATTCGACCTCGGCCTCGGGGGAGCGGTCGGTGACGATCTGATCCTCGACCCGCACCGAGGCATCGGACGGATCCACCAGGAAGACGGCGGGGACGCCATCGACGCTGGCGGACACCAGGATTCGCGCTGCCTGGCGGGCGAACGGAACCGTGGTCTTGAGTCCGGTCAGCCGCCAGCCGCCATTGTCGGCAGCGGAGGTGACCGGCTTGTCGAGCTCCCAGTTGCGCTCTTCGCTCAGTGCCGCGGTGAGGATGATCTCGCCGCTCGCGGCCTGCGCGGCCAGTGCGCGCTGCGCCTCGGAACCGAACCGCGCGAGCGCGCCCGCGCCGAGCACGATCGACCACAGGTACGGCACGGGTGCGACGGACTTGCCGATCTCGCGCAGGATGGAGGTCTGCTCGAGCACGCCGAAGTCGCTGCCGCCCACCGTTTCCGGCAGTGCCGCGGCCAGTACGCCGGTCTCGCCGAGCGAGTTCCACAGTGCTTCGTCGAAGCGCACCACCGGGGTGCCGGCCGCTTCCTTGTTCTTGTCGAGCTCACGCAGTCGGTCGGCGGTGACGAGCTTGCCGGTGACCTCGGCGGTGAGGCGGGCCAGATCCTGCTGCGCCTCGGTGAGAGTGAAATCCATGATGGTTACCTTGGTTTCGGCGATGTGGGCGTCAGGCCCGGAGGCGGCAGCTTGCGTTACCACGCAGGGTCCGCTCACATCGCAAAATTGGCACAGCTAGCGCGTGGCGGCGGGCTGCTTGAGGGCGGTCATGGCGATGATGTCGCGCTGCACCTCATTGGTGCCGCCGCCGAAGGTGAGGATCAGGCAGGCGCGGTGCATACGCTCGAGGCGGCCGCGCAGCTGCGAGCCCGCGGAATCCTGCCGCAGGTACGCCTGCGGGCCGAGGATCTCCATGAGCGCGCGGTACGCCTCGGTGGAGAGTTCGGTGCCGTACACCTTGGTGGCGGAGGCGTCCCACGGCCGGGGCGCGGCGTCGCCACCCTGGTCGGCGCGCGAGGCGATCTCCCAGTTGGTGAGCTTGAGGTACTCCACCTTGGCGTGCACGCGGGCCAGCGCGATCTGCACCCATTCCTGGTCGATGACCCGGGAACCGTTGGCGGTCTTGGTGTTCCGCGCCCATTCGGTGACCTGCGCGACCGCCAGGCCCAGCGGTGCGGCCGAGGTCAATGCGACGCGCTCATGGTTGAGCTGATTGGTGACCAGCCCCCAGCCGCCGTTCTCCGGCCCGACCATATCGGAGTGCTTGACGCGCACGTCCTGGTAGTAGGTGGCGCTGGTGTCCGGTCCGGCCATGGTGTGCACCGGCGTCCAGGAGAAGCCCTCGGCCGTGGTCGGCATGATGAACATCGAAATGCCCTTGTGCTTCTTGGCATTCGGATCGGTGCGGGCGGCCAGCCAGACGTAGTCGGCGTAGGCGATGAGGGAGGTCCACATCTTCTGCCCGTTGATGATCCAGTCGTCGCCGTCACGCACCGCGGAGGTGCGCAGTGAGGCGAGGTCGGTGCCCGCGCCCGGCTCGGAGTAACCGATGGCGAAGTGCAGCTTGCCCGCGGCGATCTGCGGCAGGAAGAACTGCTTCTGCTCCTCGGTGCCGTAATGCATGATGGTCGGCGCGACGGAGTTGATGGTCAGGAACGGCACCGGGGCGCCGGCGATGGCGGCCTCGTCGGTGAAGATCAACTGGTCCATGGTGGAGCGATCCTGGCCGCCGTACTGCTTGGGCCAGCCCAGGGCGAGCCAGCCGTCGCGGCCCATCTCCTCGACGACTTCGCGGTAGACATTGCCCTCGCCGTACTCACCGGTCTGGGATGACAGCGCGGCCCGGCGTTCGGGGGTGATGAGTTTGGCGAAATATTCACGCAGCTCAGCACGAAGCTGTTCCTGTTGCGGCGTGTATGCGATCCGCATAGCGATACCTCTAGCCTTCGTTATCAGGGTTCAGCCGATCATTGCACAGCAGGTGAAACATGTTCCAGTATCAGCTCGTGTAAGGCCGCACTTCCTACCCCGCGTGGGGCTGGTGTTGTTAGGCTCGGCCCACTGTTGTGGCAAAGGAGTTGGCTATGAAGGTCACTGTTGATCTCGACCAGTGCGAGGCGAACGGCATCTGCGTCGGAATCGCCCCCGACGTCTTCGAACTCGATGATGACGACGTTCTGCACATTGTCGGAGCGGAGGTTGCGCCCGGTGATGAGGAAGATGTGAAGACGGCCGTGGCGCAGTGCCCGAAGGCCGCTTTGAAGCTGGTCTGACCCCAGCCTTGCTCGCTGGGTGTAACACGTTCTAGAGTCGGCCCGGTGAGTACTGATGTGAGTCTTACCGGCCGAGTGGCGATCGTCACCGGTGCGGGTGCCGGGCTGGGCCGGGCCGAAGCCTTGGAGCTGGCCCGGGCCGGTGCTTCGGTCATTGTGAACGACCTTGCCGAGAACGACGCGGTCAGCGCAACCCTCGCCGATATCCGCGCGCTCGGCGCCAAGGCGGAGTTCGTGGCGGGCAGTATTGCCGAATCGGCCACCGCCGACGCGCTGATCAGCACCGCCGAGGAGACCTTCGGCGGCCTGGACATCGTGGTCAACAATGCCGGTATCACCCGGGACAAGATGTTGTTCAACATGTCCGACGCCGATTTCGACGCGGTCGTCGCCGTCCACCTGCGCGGGCATTTCCTGCTGACCCGTAATGCGGGCGCGTACTGGCGGGCCAAGTCCAAGGCGGCGGGTGCGCCGGTCTACGGCAGCATCATCAACACCTCCTCCGAGGCCGGTCTGCTCGGCCCCGCCGGACAGGCGAATTACGGTGCGGCCAAAGCCGGTATCACCGCGCTGACTTTGTCTGCCTCGCGCGCGCTGGCCAATTTCGGTGTGCGCGCCAATGCCATCGCGCCGCGTGCGCGTACCTCCATGACGGAGAATGTCTTCTCCGCGGCCCCCGAAGAGGGTCCGGATCCGCTCTCGCCCGATCATGTTGCTCGCCTGGTGGCCTATCTGGCCTCGCCGGCGGCGGCCGCCATCAGCGGTCAGCTCTTCGTCGTCTACGGCCCGATGGTGGCCCTGATGGCCGCCCCGATCGTGGAGCAGCGCTTCGACGCCGAGGGGGAGTGGACCCGTGCGGGTCTCGCCGCCACGCTCGGCGGATATTTTGCCGAACGCCCCGCCGGAGCCACTTTTTCGGCGTCTGCGCTGATGGATCTCGGTTAGTCGACCCTTTGTACCGGTAGCGGGGGGTTTCTCCCCCGTTTCCAGGTTGATCACGCGATCAATCGTTGGTAGGAATGGGAATCAACTATGTGTGGCGCCTCACAAAGGTTCCACGTTCATGATGGTAGACCTGGGGTGAACATGTTCTCGGAACTGGTCAACAGTTCAGAAGTAACCCCAGTTCAAAACCATCGAAACCTTCCGAAGGCTCACTGGAACGTGTTCTAATCTTCGGACGGGACCGAGATCACATTCAAATCTCGGAAGCTATAGCAAGGCAGGGGCAGGAGGAATCGCGGGAATGAATGATGTCCTCGCCGTACCGTTACGGGCGGTCGGAGGGTTCTTCGAACTCGCCGGCGCTGTCGCCCGCGCCGTGGTGCGGCCACCGTTTCAACGACGGGAATTCATCGACCAGTCCTGGTTCATCGCCAGGGTTTCCATCATCCCGACGCTATTGGTGGCAATTCCGTTCACCGTGCTCGTCAGCTTCACCCTCAACATTCTGCTCCGCGAGATCGGCGCGGCCGACCTTTCCGGCGCCGGCGCGGCATTCGGCACGATTACCCAGGTCGGCCCCATGTGCACCGTGCTCATCGTGGCCGGTGCAGGCGCCACCGCCATCTGCGCGGACCTCGGCGCGCGCACCATTCGCGAAGAGATCGACGCGATGAAGGTGCTCGGTATCGACCCGATCCAGCGTCTGGTCGTCCCGCGCGTGCTCGCCTCGACTTTCGTGGCATTCCTGCTCAACGGCCTGGTCTCGACCATCGGCATCCTTGGCGGCTTCCTCTTCTCGGTCTATCTGCAGGGTGCGAACCCGGGCGCGTTCGTCAACGGCCTGACCCTGCTGACCCACCTCCCGGAGCTCGTCATCTCCGAGGTGAAGGCCGCGCTGTTCGGTCTCGTCGCCGGACTGGTCGCCTGCTACCTGGGGTTGAACGTCAAGGGCGGACCCAAGAGTGTCGGCGATGCCGTGAACCAGACCGTCGTCTTCGCCTTCATGGCTTTGTTCGTTATCAACGTGGTTGTAACCGCCGCCGGTATCAAGTTCACGGCGCGGTGATCAGATGGCGTTCGTGATCCAATCTCGTTTTCCGAAGGTGGCCAAACGCTTTCGGCGCTTTACCGAAGCTCTCGATTCGGTCGGTAAGCATGCGGTGTTCTACGGGCGGTCCATCGGATCCGTTCCCAAGGCGCTCATTCACTATCGCACCGAGACGATCCGGCTCATTGCCGAGATCTCCATGGGCACAGGTGCTTTGGCCGTTATCGGCGGCACCGTGGTGATCGTCGGGTTCCTGACGCTGGCCGCCGGCGGCACCATCGCCGTGCAGGGCTACAGCTCGCTCGGCAATATCGGCGTCGAGGCCCTGACCGGCTTCTTCGCCGCCTTCATCAATGTGCGTATCGCGGCACCGGTGATCTCGGGTATCGGCCTGGCGGCGACGCTCGGGGCGGGTACCACGGCACAATTGGGAGCCATGCGCGTCTCGGAGGAGATCGATGCCCTGGAGGTGATGGCCATCCGGCCGGTGCCCTTCCTGGTGGGCACTCGAATTCTGGCGGGCATCATCGCGATCATTCCGCTGTACTCGCTCGCGGTCATCGCCTCGTTCATCGCCAGTCGCTTCGCGACGGTGGTGATCTACGGACAGTCGGCCGGTGTGTACGACCACTACTTCACGACCTTCCTGATCCCCAGCGACATCCTCTGGTCCTTCGCGCAGGCGATCTTCATGGCCATGGCCGTCATGCTGATCCACACCTACTACGGCTATCACGCCGCGGGCGGTCCGGTCGGTGTCGGTGTCGCGGTCGGTAACGCGGTGCGGGCATCGCTGATCGCGGTGGTGATGGTGACACTGCTGATCTCCCTTGCCATTTACGGCACCACCGGCAACTTCCATCTCTCCGGGTAGGGCGGACATGGCGCAAACACGTGACATGGTGACGGGCCCGATCGGCTCGCCCATCGTCGAGAAACCAACAGCCAAGCGATATCTCGAAGAGGGCTGGGTAATCCGCCTGTGCGGTGCCGGACTGGTGCTGAGCATTGTGGCCGTGGTCGTGATCTGCCTGATCAGCTTCGCGGGCGGGTTCCAGGACACCGTCAAGGTGAACGTCTCCGCTCCGCGCAGCGGCCTGGTGCTCGATACCGACGCCAAGGTGAAGATCCGCGGTGTGGAGATCGGTCACGTCACCGGTATCACCGATACCGCGGACGGCGCGAATATCGAACTCGCGATCGATCCGGATAAATTGAAGATGGTGCCCGCCAATGCTCTGGTGGACATTCGATCCACCACGGTATTCGGCGCGAAATACATCAATTTCGAAGAGCCGCAGCAGCCTTCGGGTGATTCGCTGCGGCCCGGTTCCACCGTGCACGCCGGTGCGGTCACCGTGGAATTCAATACCCTGTTCCAGCATCTCAATGATGTGCTGGACAAGGTCGCGCCCGAGAAGCTGAACGCGACGCTGACCGCGCTGGGCACCGCCCTGCAGGGGCGCGGCGACAAGCTGGGGCAGCTGCTGGTCAACAGCGATGATGTGCTCAAGGAGCTCAATCCGAGCCTGCCCGATCTGCAGCGTGATATGGCGACCTCGGTCGGTGTCACCAATCTGTACGCCGATACCGCGCCGGATCTGTTGCGCACCACCGGCAATGTGGCGGTCACGGGTAAGAGCCTGGTCGATGAGAAGGGCAATTTCGACGCGGTGCTGCTGAACCTCATGGGGTTGGCGAACACCACCGGCGATGTGCTCGGCCAGAACGAGCAGCCGCTGATCGATTCGCTGAATCTGTTGCGCCCCACCACCGATCTGCTGCATGAGTACCGCTCGGCGCTGTACTGCCTGGTGGTCGGCGCGTCCGACAATCTCGATGTCGGCAATCGCATTTTCGGTGGTGACGGCCCGTACGTGACGCTGAACGCGAGCTTCATGCCCGGCGGCACCCCGTACGAGTACCCGAAGGATCTGCCGAAGGTGAACGCCACCGGTGGCCCGCACTGCGAGAACATTCTCGATCGCGTGCCGAACAGCCACTCCAACTACCTGGTCACCGATACCACCGAGGGCGAGGTGTGGGCGCCGCCGACATCCACGCATCTCAACGGCCCCAAGGTGTTCCAACTTCTGTTCGCAGGACTTCCGGGGGTGCCCAACCCATGAGCATCAAACCGCAAGCGACCACCGTGAAACTGGGGATCTTCACCCTGGTCATGGTGTTGGTCTTGGCCGGGCTGGGGGTGATCTTCAGCCAGATGCGTTTCTCGCGCTCGACCGGGTACCACGCGATTTTCACCAGCTCGTCGGGGGTGCTGCCGGGTTCGAAGGTGCGCATCGCCGGTGTGCCGGTGGGTTCGGTGTCGCGGGTGACCGTCGGCAAGGACCACCTGGCGCACGTCGACTTCGATATCGACAACGAGTACCACGTCTACTCGGGTACCCAGGCGGCCATTCGCTACGAGAACCTGGTCGGCGACCGCTATCTGGAGCTGATGGAGGGGCCGGGTACCGCCCAGCCGTTGCGTAAGGGCTCGACCATCGGTGTCGAACACACCAAGCCCGCACTGGATCTGGACATGCTGCTCGGCGGATTCAAACCGCTGCTGCGCGGTCTGAATCCGCAGCAGGTCAATGATCTGACCGGTGCGCTGCTGCAGGTGTTCCAGGGCCAGGGTGGAACATTGGTCTCGCTGCTCAACAGCGGCGGTTCGTTCACCAAGACTCTGGCGGACCGGGATGCCCTGATCGGCAGTGTGATCGAGAATCTCAAGACGGTGCTGGCCACCATCGACGCCAAGGATCAGGACTTCGGCACCACTCTGAACGAATTGCAGCGTCTGGTCAGCGGTTTGGCGGCGGATAAAGATCCGATCGGTGACGCGTTGCCTCGATTGGCCGGTGCCACAGGCGATCTCACCAACCTGCTGCAGGTGGTGCGCCCGGACCTGAAGTCGAATGTGACCGAGCTGGGCCGCCTCTCGGCGAACCTCGACGATCAGCAGGACCAGTTGCAGTACGTCATGAACCTGCTGCCGGACACCTATAAGAAGCTGATCCGGATCGGTTCCTACGGTTCGTTCCTGAATATGTACATCTGCGGTGCGAACTTCCTCACCGATGCTCCGGACGGTGGCACGCAGCTCATCAAGATGCCCGGTATGCAGACCACCGGAAGGTGTTCCGGCTGATGGATCAACAACGTTCTCCACTGATCAATATCGGCGTGGTCGGCATCGTGCTCGCGGTGACGGTCTGTCTTACCGCCCTGCAATTCGACCGCCTGCCGTTCGTGCGGTCCGGGGCGGACTACAACGCCTACTTCGCCGATGCGGGCGGGCTGCTTCCGGGTGATCCGGTACAGGTCGCCGGTGTGCGGTCGGGTCGGGTCGACAAGGTCCAGCTGGACGGCGCGAAGGTCAAGGTGCACTTCACGCTCGACGAGTCGATCGTGCTGGGCGGTAAGACCTCCGCCGCCATCAAGACCAATACGATGCTGGGGCGCAAGTCGCTCGAGGTGACTCCCGCTGGTGACGGCGCGATCAAGGCGTCCGACCCGATTCCCTTGGAGCGCACCACCTCTCCGTACTCGCTCAATGACGCGCTCGGCGATCTGGCGACCACGGTGAAGGGGCTCGACACCGACCAGGTCAACAAGACCCTGGACACGCTGTCCGACGCTTTCGCCGATACCCCCGCCCCGCTGCGCTCCGCGCTCGACGGCGTCACCGCGCTGTCGCGCAGTCTGAACGCTCGCGACAAGGCGCTGACCGAACTGCTCTCGCACGCTCAGGGCGTCACCAAGGTGCTCGGAGATCGTGCGGGACAGCTCAATACACTGCTGCTCGACGGCAACAGTCTGCTCGGCGAACTCAATAACCGGCGCACCGCCATCAGCCAGTTGATCGTGTACATCAACGGTCTGGCCCAGCAGCTCTCCGGCTTCGTCAATGACAATGAAGCGCAGCTGAAGCCGACGCTGGACCGGCTGAACTCGGTGCTCGCACTGCTGCAGAAGAACAAGGATCAGATCGGCCAGGCGCTGGACAATATCGGTCCGTTCGAGGCCGCGCTCGGTGAGCAGGTGGGTTCGGGTCCGTACTTCCAGTCGATGGTCGCCAATGGTGAGAGCAAGCCGATCCGGGCCTTGATCGACGCCATGGTCTGGCCGGAGCACCTGCCGGAGTCCTTGCAGAGCTACCTCGACGGGGGCATCTCGATCGTGCCCACACCCAAGGAGCCGCCGAAGTGAACGCGATTCGTAAACTGCCACGTTGGACGCGGTTCGTCGCTGCCGGTCTGGTGGTCGCCGTGGTCGGCTGGCTGGTCTACGGACTGGTCGCCGATATCGGCAAGAAGCACATCACCGCGTACTTCCCCTCGACCAATGGGCTCTATGTGGGCGATGAGGTCCGGGTGCTCGGGGTGAAGGTCGGCAAGATCGACTCGATCGAGCCGGGCAAGGACCGGGTGACCGCCAAGATCACCGTCGACCGGGGTATCGATATTCCCGCCGACGCGGCCGCGGTGATCGTCTCGCCGTCGCTGGTCTCGGCGCGGTTCATCCAGCTCGCGCCCGCCTACACCGGCGGCGCGAAAATGGCCGACGGCGCGTCCATTCCGATCGAGCACACCGCGGTTCCGGTGGAGTGGGACGACATCAAGACCGAGCTGACCAAGCTCTCGGTCGCGCTCGGACCGGTCGGTGAGGACAAGCAGGGTTCGTTCGGCCGGGTCATCGACACCGCCGCCGCGAACCTCGGCAATGGCAACGCGCAGGCGTTCCGGGACACGCTGAAAGAGCTGTCCAGCACGCTGAATACGCTGTCGGACGGTCGCACCGATCTCTTCGGCACCATTCGCAATCTGCAGCAGCTGGTGGATGTGCTGTCCAAGTCCAATGATCAGATCGTGCAGTTCGGCGGCCGACTCGCCTCGGTGGCCTCGGTGCTCTCCGGTGTCTCGACCGATCTCGGTGCGGGACTGGACAATCTCGATATCGCGGTCACCGATGTCAAGCGCTTCCTGGACGAACGCGGTGGTGCGCTCACCGAGGGCATCCAGCGGCTGGGTGATGCCACCCAGGTGCTCGCCGACAAGAAGGGCGATCTGGAGAAGATCATGCACTCCGGCCCGACCGCGCTGGTGAACTTCTACCAGCTCTACAAGCCGGCGCAGGGCACGATCACCGGTGCGGTCTCCGCGCCGAACTTCGCCAATCCGGTCCAATTCCTGTGCGGTATCGCCGGTTCCGTCGGTGAGAAGGATTCGGACAAGAGCGAGGCACTGTGCAAGCAATATCTCGGGCCGGTGCTGAATTCGCTGATCATGAACTACCCGCCGTTGCTGCTCAATCCGGCGACCCAGCAGAACGCCTTCCCCAACCAGCTCACCTACAGCACACCGGATTTGGCGGGCCAGGGCGCCGGTGCTCCGGCGGACGTGGCGCCCAAGAGCCTCACCGATGTGATGCTGCCCGGAGGAGGACGATGATGAACCGCCGACGGATTCGTATCGCCGGCGTCGCGGTCGGCCTGGTCGCGCTGCTCGGCGTGAGCGGATGCGATTGGGACGGACTGAACTCGGTCTCGATGCCCGGTTCGGTCGGAACCGGCGAAGGCTCCTGGAAAGTTCGCATCCAGATGCCGAATGTGACCATGCTGACCCGTAATTCGCCGGTCAAGGTGAATGACGTGCCCG
The DNA here is from genome assembly GCF_036327755.1 of Nocardia sp. NBC_01503. NCBI lineage: Bacteria > Bacillati > Actinomycetota > Actinomycetes > Mycobacteriales > Nocardiaceae > Nocardia > Nocardia sp. NBC_01503. Next base: position 1,925,609 of record NZ_CP109596.1, on the reverse strand, counting down.
TCGGTACGGTCACCGACATCAAGGTCGAGGGCTGGCACGCACTGGTCACCGTCGGCCTCGACAAGGGCGTGCAATTGCCAGCCAATGCCATCGCGCGGATCGGTCAGACCAGTCTGCTCGGCAGCAATCACATCGAGCTGTCGGCGCCGAAAGACCAACAGGCACAGGGGGCGCTGAAGGACGGCGACCTGATTCCGCTGGAGCGCGCGGGCGCCTTCCCGACGACCGAACAGACGCTGTCCGCGCTGTCGGTGGTGCTCAACGGCGGCGGTATCTCCCAGGTGGAGACCATCACCAAGGAGCTCAACGCCACCTTCACCGGGCGCACCGACTCCATTCGTGATCTGCTCCCGCAGCTGGATCAGCTGACCAGCAATCTGGACAAGCAGACCGGTGACATCATCGGCGCGATGGGCGGGCTCGACCGCTTCGCCGGGGTGCTGTCGAATCAGAAGGATGAGCTCACCTCGGCCATCACCGAGATCCATCCGGCCCTGACCGTGCTTGCGGATCGTCGCGAGGACATCACCAAAACCCTGACGGCGCTTGGTGGTTTGAGCGATATCGTGCAGCGGATCATCGACGGCGGCGGTGACAGCCTCAAGGCAGATCTGGCCAACCTGGCACCGACGCTGCAGACGCTGGCCGATACCGGCGATAAGCTCGCCCACTCGCTGGAGTGGCTGCTGACCTTCCCCTTCCCGATGCGCAATATCGATCGAGTCATCCGGGGCGACTACATGAACCTGGTGATCACCGCGGATATCACCAAGGCCCGGTTGGACTCGAACTTCCTGACCGGTACCCCGCTGGGCGGCACCTTCGGTGGCGCGCAGGCGACCCTCGGTGTCGGGGTACCCCCGACCGCCATGGGCAAGGGTGATCCGATGTCCGATCCGCTGAATCCGCCACCGGCCGCGCCGGTGCCGAGTATCGCCGGGCTGCCGCCGATTCCGGGCCTGCCCGCGATCCCGGGTCTGACCGTGCCCAGTACGCAGGAAGGCGGGGGCCGGTGAAGCTCACCAAGTTCGTCAAGGTTCAGCTCTCCATCTTCTCGGTGCTGACGGTCATCGGCCTGGTGGTGATGGCGGGTAGCTATGTGCACCTGCCCGCCATGTTCGGCATCGGAAGATATGCCGTGACAGTCAAATTGGTGGCGACGGGCGGGCTCTACCCGACCGGCAACGTGTCCTATCGCGGCACCAATGTCGGCAAGGTGGAGGCGGTCAATCTGACCCCGCAGGGGGTCGACGCCAAGCTGTCCATCAACAGCGACTACAAGATCCCGGCCGATGTCACCGCGTACGTGAAGAGCGTCTCGGCGATCGGTGAGCAGTACGTGGACCTGGTCCCGGCCGATGCGCCGAAAGGCGGGAATCTGCACGATGGTTCGGTGATCCCGGTCGAGCAGACCAAGCTGCCGCAGGATGTGGGCAGCATGCTCGATCAGGCGGACCGGCTGCTCTCCTCGGTCGCCGATACCAAGCTGCAAGAGGTCATCAACGACGCCTTCACCGCCTTCAATGGTGCGGGCCCGGATCTGCAGCGCTTCATCGACTCGGCGTCGCTGCTGGTGCAGGAGGCCAAGGACAACACCGGGCAAACGAAGGATCTGCTGGAGAAGCTGGGTCCGTTGCTCGATACCCAGAACCAGTCGGATGAGTCTATTCGCGGCTGGACCAAGGACCTCGCCACCCTGACCGACCAACTGCGCCAGCATGATCCGGCGCTGCGGGCGGTCCTGCAGCACACCCCTTCCGCGGCACAGAAGGCCACCGATACGTTCCAGGATCTGAAGCCGACGCTGCCGATCCTGCTGGCCAATATGGTGACGGTCGGCCAGGTCGGCGTCACCTATCACGCCGGGCTCGAACAGATTCTGGTGATCTACCCGCCGCTGCTCTCGGCGCTGCTCACCGCGATCCGCGGCCCGACCGAATATGGCGCTATGGTCGACTTCATGCTCGGCCTCAATGATCCTCCGGGATGCACCACCGGCTTCCTGCCCGCGGATCAGCGCAGGGCACCGGGTGATGTATCGGAAATCGAGACGCCGGACAACATGTACTGCAAGGTGGCACAGAATGCCCGTGAAGCAGTGCGCGGTATCCGCAACACCCCCTGTGCGGAGGTGCCGGGCAAGCGGGCTCCCAGCCCGGAGCTCTGCCGCGATCCCAACGGCTATCAGCCGCTGGGCGACAACCCGCCCTTCGGTGCGCCGAACCCGGTCGACAACAATGGGCAGCCGCTGAACAACCTGCTGGGCAACCAACCGGCAGCATTCATTACGCACGATGATCCGGGGACCAACACCTTCCTCGGACCAGACGGCCGGACCTACCGGCGGGGGGACATCGGCGCTGACGGCTCCAGTACAGTGCCCTCAAGTTGGCAGCAAATGCTCGAGGAGCAACAACGATGAGCAATACCACGGCAAACGGCGGCCGCTCGCGGCGCCGGGCTGAACGACAGGCGGGTCCGCCGGTCGAGGACGCCCAGCTGACCAAGGCGGAATCCTCCTCTTCGACCACGGCGAAACCGGTGGCATCGAAGGCGATCGAACAGGCTGAAACGACCCCCGTGGTCGCGGCCGAATCGACCGTGCCGGAGGTCGTCGTTACCGTGGACGGTGGCGCGGCGGAGCAATCCGCGGGTGCCATCGACTCCGACACCGCGAAGGTGGATGCCATCGACCTGTCGAAGGCGGTCGATACCGCTGACACGGTGACGGTGGAGACCGCCGAAGCGGTATCGGCCGACCCCGAGAATTCCGCCGACGCGGACTCGGAGGCGTCGGATACCAAGTCGCGCAGCAGGTTCCGCGCACTCGGCCGGGTCGGTATGGCCGCGGCCGTGGTCGCGGTGATCTCCGCGCTGGTATTGGCCGGATCGGGTGGTGTCTTCTTCTACCACCAGCATCAGGCCAATGCCCTGCACGAGCGGCGGGCGGAGTACATCCAGGTCGCCAAACAGACCGTCATCAACCTGTCCACCATGAAGGACGGCACGGCGGATCAGGACATCGATCGCATCTTGTCGGTGGTCTCGGGCGATCTCAAGGCCGAGTACTCGCAGAACCGCGACCTGTACAAGCAGATCTTCCAGCAGATCAAGGTGCAGTCCAATGGCACCGTGCTGGCCGCCGCGATCGAGGACGAGGGTCCGGATTTGGCGCATGTGCTGGTGCTCGGACAGCAGACGGTGACCAATGCGGCGAGCAATCAGCCGCAGCTGAAGGACTACCGGTTCCGGGTGACCGTGACAAAGGACGGCAACGGCAACGTGACCGCCTCGAAACTGGAGTTCGTGGCATGAAATTCAACAAGCGCACCATCCTCGTAGCCTCCGCCGTGATCCTGTTCGTCGCCGCTGTCGCCGCCGCCTCGTTCACCGGTTTCCGGTACTGGTCCGATGTGCAATCGGAAAGCGCGCGCACCGACGCCGTGGCCGCCGCGCAGCACACCGTGGAGACGATGTCCTCGTACCAGTACGAGACCGTCGACAAGGAAATGCCCAAGGCCGCCGACAATATGACCGGCGACCTGCGCGACACCTACCTGAAGCTGATCCAGCAGACGGTCATTCCGACCGCCAAGGAGAAGAAGATCAACGTCCAGGCCACCGTGCAGGCCTCCGGCGTCATCTCCACCGACCGCGATCACGCCGCCGTGCTCATCTTCATGAATCAGGTGACCACCAGCGACAGCCTGCCGCAGGGCACCATCACCAGCTCACGTCTGCGCGTGGAGCTGACCAAGGACGGCTCGCACTGGCTGGCCACCGCGGTCACGCCGGTCTGACCTGCGGCACAACAACATTCGCGATCGCTCTGACAACCGCGCGGCTGTTCGGCTGAGCGGTTCAGAACTGGTCGGCATGTAAAAGTGGATCTAGGCTGCTGATCGAGAAAGTTCTCGATCAGAACAGTCAGGATCGCGCTGTGGGTAATAAGAAAGCGCCGTGGACCACGGCTGATATTCCGGATTTGCAGGGGCGCACCGCCATTGTGACCGGTGCCAGTGCCGGGCTCGGTTCGGAGACCGCACTGCGGCTCGCCGAACGCGGGGCGACGGTTGTGCTGGCGTGCCGGAATGTCGAGAAGGCAGCCGCGGCAGCGGAAGTCATTCGGGCGGTCGTGCCCGGGGCGGAGTTGCCCATTGTGCGACTGGACCTTTCGTCGCAGGAGTCGGTGCGCGCGGCGGCCGCGGAGATCCGGGAGAGCCATGCGCGGATCGATCTGCTGATCAACAATGCGGGCACGCTCAATCGGGAGCGTAGCGAGACCGTGGATGGGTTCGAAACCACTTTCGCGACAAACCATCTCGGGCCGTTCGCCTTCACCGGGTTGCTGTTGGATCGGTTGCTGGCGGCTGAGCGGGCTCGGGTGGTGACCGTCAGCAGTGCCAGTTCGGGGCATGGGTCGACCGTGTTGGATCTGGATGATCTCGGCTTCGAGAAGCGCGCGTACAAGGGTATGCGGGTGTATGGGCAGTCCAAGCTGGCGAATCTGATGTTCACGTTCGAGTTGCAGCGACAGCTCAATGGCACGGGGGCGGAACTTATCGCGCTGGCGGCACATCCGGGAGCGGCGCATTCGGACTTCGTGGACAATATGAGTCCGTTCGTGCGGATGCTGAAGCATCCCGCCATCGACTGGATGACCAGCTGGATGTTGCAGAGCACCCAGATGGGTGCGCTGCCGACGCTGCGGGCGGCCGTCGATCCGGGGGCGCGCGGTGGCGAATTCTACGGGCCCGCACACGGATTGCGCGGGTATCCGGAATTGACCGAGGGAACCGAACAGTCCCGCGATCCCGAGCTCGCGGGCAAGCTGTGGATCGAATCCGAGCAACTCACCGGAGTCACCTACAACTTCGACTGAGTGCGGGTCGAAGCTGAAAACTACGGTGGCCCACCCTCTTCGTGGCGTGAAGAGGGTGGGCCACAGCGGTATCTCGGGACGCTAGTTCCGGTGTACGCCCGGATCCACGTCGTCATCGGTGAGCAGGGCGCTGCCCGCCACCCGATCCTGGGCCAGTGCGTCCAGGAAGGCACGCGCCCAGCGGTCCACATCGTGGGTGAGCACCTGGCGGCGCAGTGAGCGCATCCGGCGGCGACGGGTGTCGCGGTCGTCCTCGATCGCGGCGAGCAGGGCTTCCTTGACGCTCTCCAGATCGTGCGGATTGCACAGGTACGACTGCCGCAATTCCGCTGCCGCACCGGTGAATTCGCTCAGCACCAGCGCGCCGTTCAAACCGCCCTGGCAAGCCACGTACTCCTTGGCGACCAGGTTCATACCGTCGCGCAGCGGGGTCACCACCATGACGTCGGCGGCCACGAAGAACGAGACGAGTTCCTCGCGGGGGATGGGGCGGTGCAGATAGTGCACCACCGGATAACCCACCCGGGAGTACTCGCCGTTGATCCGGCCCACCTGGCGTTCGATATCGCCGCGCATCTGGATATAGGAGTCCACCCGTTCCCGGCTCGGGGTGGCCAACTGCACCATCACCGTATCGGCGGGATCGATGCGCTCCTCGTGCAGCAGCTCCTCGAGCGCGGCCAACCGGATATCGATGCCCTTGGTGTAGTCCAGGCGGTCCACGCCCAACAGGATCGTCTTCGGATTACCCAGCTCCGCACGGATTTTCGACGCGCGCTCACGCACGCTGCGGCGGCGTGAGTACTCGTCCAACTCGGTGGAGGTGATGGAGATCGGGAACGCGCCGACGCGCACGGTGCGGAAACCCACCTGCACCACACCGAGTTTCGAGCGCACGCCCACATTGCCGCGCGAAGTCGGCTGTCCGGCAAGCCTTCTCGCCAGGTACAGGAAATTCTGCGCACCGCCCGGCAGATGGAAGCCGATCAGATCCGCACCCAGCAGACCCTCGACGATCTCTGTGCGCCAAGGCATCTGCATGAACAGTTCCACCGGCGGGAACGGAATGTGCAGGAAGAAGCCGATGGTCAGATCCGGGCGCAGCATGCGCAGCATCTTGGGCACCAGTTGCAACTGGTAATCCTGCACCCAGACGGTCGCGCCCTCGGCGGCCACCTTCGCGGTGTGCTCGGCGAAACGCCTGTTCACCTGCACATACGCCTGCCACCACTTACGGTCGTAGACCGGCCGCACGATCACATCGTGATACAGCGGCCACAGCGTGGCATTGGAGAAACCCTCGTAGTAGTCGGCGACCTCCTCCGACGAGAGCGGTACCGGATGCAGTTCCAGACCGTCCTCGACGATCGGATCGAGATCCACATCGGGTACGCCCGCCCAGCCGACCCAGGCGCCCTTGTTGTTTCGCAGCACCGGCTCCAGTGCGGTCACCAGACCGCCGGGACTGCGCTTCCAGCGAGTGGTGCCGTCCGGCAGTTTCTCGAGGTCGACCGGTAAGCGGTTGGCGACGACGACGAAACCTGAACCGGCGCTGTCCGGGTTCACTGTCTCATTCGCCCCGCGTATTGGGGCCGATGCCCAGCATCGACAGCAGCATGCGGCATTCGTCGGCATCGGTGGCGTACGCGGCTACGACACGCTGGGCCTGTCGGGCTGTCTCGTCGGCGAGTGGTTCCAGATCGTCGTCCGCGATGTCTTTTGCGCTGCTGTTCGCGGCCATCATCATGTCCTCTCGGAAAGTCTGCTCAGCTTGCGAGGCCCCCATACTATCCGGAGCAATCCGGCGAACTCTGTCCTGCGTGTACAGCGAGCCCGAAACGCAATGCGCGATAGGGACGATTCACCTGCGGATGTCCGGGTCGAACGGCCTGGCTTACGGTGGTGACAGGAAACGTCGCTGGAATCAGGTGAAGGGGTCGCAGTAATGCCGTTGGCCACGGTGCACGGAATCTCGCTGAACTACCAGATCAAGGGGTCCGGACCGCTGGTCGTCATGATCATGGGGACGGGCAGCGGCGGCCGGGTGTGGGAACTGCACCAGGTGCCCGCGTTGGTCGCGGCCGGATACCGGGTCTGCACCTTCGACAATCGAGGTATCGCGCCGTCCTACGAGGCCGCCCAGGGCATGACCATCGACGAACTGGTCCGCGACACCGCCGGACTCATCGAATTCCTCGGCGAGGGACCGGCATTGGTGGTCGGCCAGTCCATGGGCTCACGGGTCGCCCAGGAGTTGGCGCTGGCCCGGCCGGACCTGGTGCGCAAGGCCGTCTTCCTGGCCGGGCACGCCCGCCTGGACCAGCTGCAGAAGACGCTCTCGGCCGGTGAGCACGAACTCGACGCCTCCGGGGTGCGGCTGCCCGCCAAATACGAGGCCGCCATCTCCGCGCTGATGAACCTCTCCCCGGCCACCCTGGCCGATACCCACGCCGCCCGGGACTGGCTGGACCTGTTCGAATTCACCGGTGGCCCGGCCGCACCGGGTGTGCGCGCCCAGCGCCGCATGGACCACGACTTCGACCGCACCGCCGCCTACCGGGGCATTACCGTGCCCTGCCTGTCCGTCGGCTTCGCGGACGATCGGATGATTCCGCCGTACCTGTCCCGCGAGGTCGCCGAGGCCATTCCCGGCGCGCGGTATCAAGAGGTCCCGGACGCCGGGCACTTCGGCTACCTGGAACAACCCGAGACTGTGAACAAGATCCTGCTGGAATTCTTCGCGGCGTGAAGGTAACCGCCCAGCCGTAACGCGAGCCTTGCTAGGGTCGAAACAACGTCGGGGGCTCGTCCTTGCGCTGTGGTGCCAACCCAGTGGCAAGATGATCCGTCAGCGTTCCTGTACAAGCGCCAGTATCCAGTGAGGTGAAATGAGCACCAATCCTTTCGATGACGAAGACGGCCGGTTCTTCGTCCTGGTCAACGACGAGGAACAGCACTCCCTGTGGCCCGCATTCGCCGAGGTTCCGGCGGGCTGGCGGGTTGTGTTCGGTGAGGACTCGCGCGCCGCGTGCGTCGAGTACGTCGAGAAGAACTGGACGGATATGCGTCCGAAGAGCCTTCGTGATGCCATGGCCGCCGACGATGCGGCCCGTCAGGCGGCGCAGTCCTGACACAGAGCGGTTGACCAGATACTGCGCAGGAACGGTTCCGGAACGCGGTCGGTGGCGTCACGAGCGCCGCACGGCCGCTTTCGGTCCAGCTCAGTGATGTATCGATCGACCGGGACGTCGGCTTTTCCGCGCAGCCGACTTCCCCGGTTATGATGGCACCGATTTTTGAAAGGTCACCGTCCGCCTCCTTAGCTCAGTGGTAGAGCACCGCTCTTGTAAAGCGAAGGTCGTCAGTTCAATCCTGACAGGGGGCTCAACTCCGCCTCTCCGCGACTCTTGCCGGTCGTGGGGAGGCGGTTCCTTTTTGCACCGGGCCGGCGGTTGGGCACGGGGCCGGGTTTCGGGCGTACCCCGGGAGTCACCCCGACCGTTGCGAAATCAGTTGTCCCTTCGGCATTCGGGCTCCCAGGAAACTCCCAGGTTTGGTACAGGGAGTTCGACGATCCGGGCAGCAGTATGGGGTCATGACAGGTGTGCCCGGGTCCCGTGAAGCCGAAGCCAGAGTGCTGGTTGTCGATGATGAGCCGATGATCGTGGAGCTCCTGTCGGTGAGTCTGCGGTATCAGGGGTTCGAGGTGGCCACCGCCGGATCCGGGACCGAGGGGCTGGATCGGGCCAAGATGTTCCGGCCGGACGCCCTCATCGTCGATGTGATGATGCCGGGGATGGACGGGTTCGGGCTGCTGCGGCGACTGCGCGCCGACGGGATCGACGCACCCGTGCTCTTTCTGACCGCGCGCGACGAGGTCGAGGACAAGATCACCGGATTGACCCTCGGCGCGGACGATTACGTCACCAAACCGTTCAGCCTCGAAGAGGTGGTGGCGCGGCTGCGCGTGATTCTGCGCCGGGCCGGCCGCGCCGCGCCGGAGGAGAAGTCCTCGCGGCTGCGCTTCGCCGATATCGAACTCGACGACGACACCCACGAGGTGTGGAAGGCCGGGGAACCGGTTCCGTTGTCGCCCACCGAGTTCACGCTGCTGCGGTACTTCATGATCAACGCGGGCACGGTGCTGAGCAAACCGCGCATTCTGGATCACGTGTGGCGCTACGACTTCGGCGGAGAGGTGGGCGTGGTGGAGACCTATGTGTCCTATCTGCGCAAGAAGGTCGATACCGGACCCGATCGGCTCATCCACACCCTGCGCGGGGTCGGCTACGTCATGCGGGAGCCGCATCGCCGGTCGGCCGCTAAATGAGCCCACGCGCCCGGTTGTCGGATCGGCTCGCCGCGGTACCGCTGCGCACCACCCTCGCCCTGGCGCTGGTCTCGCTCGCGGGAATCGGGCTGCTGGTCTCCGGGATCGCGGTCACCACCCTCATGCGCGATGTGCTCATCGATCGCATCGACCGGCAGTTGAGCGAGGCCGCGCACAGCTGGGCCGCACCCGGAGCGCGTCGGCCCGAGACCCTGCCCGCACCACCGGCGGGTAAAGAGCGCCCGGCCGATCTGCTCTATGTGCAGGTACTGGATTCGAACGGACAGCTGACCCTGCACCTGGATGTCGGCACCGGACAGCCCGATGTGCCGGACGATCTCGGCCGGCACCCCATCACCGTCGGCTCCATCGGCAACTCCGGTGAGGAGTGGCGGGTCATGCGCCTCACCAATCAGAACGGCTCCAGCATTGTGGCGCTGCGCATGGATCAGACCCAGAGCATCCTGGATCGGCTCATCCTGCTGCAGGTGGTGATCGGGGCGCTGGTGATGGCGGCGCTCGCCATCGTCGCGCGACTGGTGATCCGGCGCAGTCTGCGACCGCTGGAGGAGGTGGAGCGCACCGCCGCCGCTATTGCCGGAGGGGACCTGCATCAGCGAGTTCCGGTGCGTAACAACGACACCGAGGTGGATCGGCTGTCGCAGTCGCTGAACACCATGCTCACCCAGATCCAGCAGGCGTTCGCCGCCACCGAGGCGTCCGAGGAGGGTGCGCGGCGCTCCGAGGCCAAGATGCGGCAGTTCGTCGCCGACGCCAGCCATGAACTGCGTACGCCGCTGACCACCATCAAGGGCTTCTCCGAGCTGTATCGGCAGGGCGCGATCACCGAACCCGAGCTGCTCATGGATCGCATCGAACGCGAATCCAAGCGGATGGGTCTGCTGGTCGAGGACCTGCTCATGCTGGCCCGACTGGACGCGCAGCGGCCGGTGGAGCGGCGGCCGGTGGATCTGCTCACCCTGGCCAGCGATGCGGTGCACAATGCCCGGGCACTCGCCGCGGTACAGCGGGGGGAAGGGCCCGAGCGCCCCATCGATCTGGAGATCCGTTCCGGCACCGGGACTTTGGAGATCACCGGGGATGAGACTCGGCTGCGGCAGATCCTGGCCAATCTGCTCAATAACGCGCTCGTGCACACCCCGCCCGAGGCCGCGGTCACCGTGCGGCTCACCCCCTCGACGGACGATGTACTGGTCGAGGTCGCCGATACCGGGCCCGGGCTCACGCCCGAGCAGGCCGAGCGGGTCTTCGAACGCTTCTATCGCACCGATGCCTCACGCAGCCGGGTCAGCGGCGGCACCGGATTGGGGCTCTCGATCGTGCGGGCACTGGTCACCGCGCACGGTGGCGAGGTATCGGTGACCAGTGCGCCGGGGGAAGGGACGACCTTCAGCGTGCGATTGCCGCGAACCGGTCAGTCCGGGACATTCGCGCCGTAACCCAGATCGCGCAGCGCCTGCTTGATCTTGGCCTGCGCCTCGTCCAGGGACTCCTTGCTCGGCTCGGTATCCGCACCGGTGATATCGAAGTCGCCGAGCTCGAACGCCGGGAAGACGTGCAGGTGCAGATGCGGCACCTCCAGACCCGCGATGAGCAGGCCCGCGCGCGGGGCATCCCAGGCGGCCCGCACCGCACGGCCGATCTTCTGGGCGACCCCGGTCATCCGGGCCATGGTCTCCGGATCGAGGTCCTGCCACTGGTCGATCTCCTTGCGCGGCACCACCAGCGTGTGCCCCTGCGTCACCGGCGCGATGGTGAGGAAGGCGACGAATTCATCGTCCTCCCAGACGAATCGGCCCGGCAGCTGACCTTCGATGATCATTGAGAAAACAGAAGCCATATTCGGCAGATTACGCGCGGTGGGTGAAGGCCGCCCCCGGCACCGCGAGCCCGGCCGCGGCGCGTCGGTCTGCCCGGCAGCGAGCCTGACAAGCGCGTAGTGCCGGACCAGCTGAGCGCTCCGACGGGATGCCGGTGCCCTCGCGCGCCGCGACGCCGGGTCCCCGCGTGGGATGTGATGGCGTGGCCCCGGTGCATGGCGCGCCGGATGTCAGGCGTGCCGCATCAGCACCCGACCGCACCTCGCGCGGAACCGCCGGGTGCACGTTGGTGCGCACGCTTTAAGCTGTCTGCCGTGCGCGTACTCGTCATCGGTTCCGGAGCCCGTGAACATGCCCTCGCCCTGGCCCTGCGCCGGGACCCGGCGGTGACCGAGGTATCGGTCGCGCCCGGCAACGCGGGGATCGCCCAGCATGTCGACGTGCGAGCCGTCGACCCCAGCTCCGGGGAAGAGGTGGCCGCGCTCGCCAAGGAGCTCGGCGTCGACCTCGTCGTGGTCGGACCCGAGGTGCCGCTGGTGCTCGGTGTCGCGGATGCGGTGCGAGCCGCCGGGATTCCGGCCTTCGGACCGTCCGCCGCGGCCGCGCGGATCGAAGGGTCCAAGGCCTTCGCCAAGGATGTGATGAACGCGGCGGGCGTGCGCACCGCGCACAGTGAGATCGTCGATCATCCGGGTGAGCTGGACGCGGCGCTGGATCGCTTCGGGCCGACCTGGGTCGTCAAGGATGACGGGCTGGCCGCGGGTAAGGGCGTCGTGGTGACGGCCGACCGGTCGGTCGCGCGCGAGCACGGGGCCGAACTGCTGGAGAACGGGCATCCGGTCCTGCTGGAATCCTTCCTGGACGGACCCGAGGTATCGCTGTTCTGCCTGGTCGACGGTGAGACCGTGGTGCCGCTGCTGCCCGCGCAGGATCACAAGCGCGTCGGCGACGGGGATACCGGGCCGAACACCGGCGGTATGGGCGCGTACACCCCGCTGCCGTGGCTGACCGATGCCACGCTGCGGTCCATTGTCGATGATGTGGTGAAACCCGTTGCGGCCGAAATGGTTCGGCGTGGCGTGCCGTTCAGCGGTCTGCTCTACGCCGGGCTCGCCGTCGGATCGGCCGGACCCGCGGTCATCGAATTCAATTGCCGCTTCGGCGATCCCGAGACCCAGGCGGTACTGGCGCTGCTGGACAGCCCGCTCGGCGAACTGCTCTACGCCACCGCCACCGGAACCCTGGCCGACGTGCAGGCGCCGCGCTGGAAGGACGGCGCGGCCGTCACCGTCGTGCTCGCCGCCGAGAACTACCCGGGGCGTCCGCGCTCCGGTGATGTCATCACCGGCGCCGAATCCTCCGGCACCGGAACCGAATCCGAGGTGCTGCACGCGGGAACCGCACTGCGCGAGGACGGTTCGATCGTCTCCTCCGGTGGTCGGGTGCTCGCCATCGTCGGCCAGGGCGCTGACCTGTCCGAGGCACGTAAGAACGCCTACGACCGCTTGGCCGGAATCAAGCTGCCCGGCGGCCACTTCCGCACCGATATCGCCCTGGCGGCGGTCGAGGGCCGGATCACCGTCCCCGAACCGGCGGTCTGACCCCTCGTCATCCCGGCATGCTTTCGGCCGGGATCCACACCATCGGCTGATGTGCGGCCAGTGTGGATCCCGGCCGAAAACGCGCCGGGATGACGGAGTCAGTTCAGCGAGATCCCACGCTGGGCCAGCCACGCCTGCGGGTCCACGTGCTGGCCGCTGATGATGATCTCGAAGTGCAGGTGCGGACCGGTGGAGTCGCCGCGATTGCCGATGCGGGCGATCTGCATACCCGCCGGGACGCGCTCGCCGACGGAGACGAAGAAGTCGTACATGTGCCCGTAGACGGAGATGGTGCCGTCATCGTGCCGGATGCGCACCCAGAGCCCGAAGCCCTGCGCCGGGCCCGCGTCGATGACCGTGCCCGCCGCCACCGCGTAGATGGGTGAGCCCAGCGGTCCCGCGATATCGATACCCGCGTGGAAAGTGCCCCAGCGCGAACCGAATCCGGAGGTGAACGCGCCCACCGCGGGTAGGACGAAGCCGCCGGCCCCGGGTAGTACGAAGCCCGGCGGCAGCGTGCCCGCCGGTGCCGGACCCGCCATCCAGGGCTGCTGTTCACCATTGACCGCGGCCGCCGCCTCCGCCTTGGCGCGCTCCAGCGTCGAGCGGGCCGCCGCGGCCACCACCGCCGACTCACGCAGTCGCTCACCATTGTTGATGGCGTCCAGATAGCGTTTCGCCGACTGCGCGGCGGTATGCACCTGGAGTGGATTGGCCACCGGAACCCGCAGCGCCACACCGGGTTCCACCGGTGCGTCGGTCGGAATCAGGCCCAGGCCGCTGTCCGCGGCCGCGAATACCAGCACCGCGGTCATCCCGCCGATCAGCACCCGATGCCGAACCGCCCAGGCGCGCGCCACCGGAGCCTGTCGCCGCATCTCGCCCTTGCCGCGCTGGACCAGCTCGTCGAGCTCGGCGCGGGATCGCGGTCGCTTCCCCCAGAATTCGAGGGCGTGATCCCGGACCACCGGCGCCTGCTCGCGCGCTCGGATCAGCGCCCGCGTCCCCGCCCGCGCGCCCCTGGCGAGTTGTGCGCGGGCGATCGTCGACGTCTTTCCCGGTGCGTCGAGTCGCAGCCGCACTCCGGGCAGAAAACTGTCCACGCCCGCCCGGAACTCGCGCCGCCCGGACTCCTGCGCATCGGTTCCGGACTCCTGTGCGTTCATTCCGGAGGTCGCGTTCGTTCCGGGGTGCGCGTTCGATCCGGAGTCAGGGTCTGTTCCGGGGTCCGGGTCAGTCCCGGTATCGGGGTCTGCGGTGGGCCGGGGGTCCTCGGCGGTGGATGGGGTTCGGTTCACCGCGGAGTGCGCGGTCGCATGGGTGTCGCTGTTCCCCGGTGGTGCGGCATCCCGGTGCTCTGCTGCCGAGTCCTCCTCGGTGGTCGTCGGTCCCCCCTGCATGCGAGCCTCCTCAGGCATTCCGGCGGCCATTGCCGGACAGGCGGGGGAGTTGGTGCTCTACCGTCTGTCGAGTGCGTATCGAATCTCGCCGGTCGACCATTCCACCTTTTTACGTGATGGATGTCTGGAAGGCAGCAGCTGAACGGGCCCGAACTCACGGGGATGTGCTGGTGCTGGCCGCCGGACAGCCCTCAACCCCCGCTCCGCGGGCGGTTTTGCGGGCCACCAAAGCGGCCATGGACTCCGAATTGCTGGGTTATACCGAGACATTCGGGATTCTGCCGCTGCGGGAGGCGATCGCGGAGCACCACCGGAGTACCTATGGCGTGCAGGTCAGCGCCGATGACGTGGTGGTGACGACCGGATCCTCGGGCGCGTTCACCCTGATCTTCCTGGCGGCCTTCGACGCCGGTGACACCGTGGTGGTGGCGCGACCGGGCTATCCGGCCTATCGCAATACGCTGACCGCGCTGGGCTGCGAGGTGATCGAGCTGGACTGCGGTCCCGAGACCCGATTCCAGCCGACCGTGGCCATGCTCGAGGCACTGCCCGAACCGCCCGCCGGATTGATCGTGGCGAGTCCGGCCAATCCGACCGGGACCATGATCGCCCCGGCCGAGCTGGCCGCGCTGGCGCGCTGGTGCGATGCGCACGGCACGCTGCTGATCTCGGACGAGATCTATCACGGCATCGTCTACGACACGGCGTTGTCTACAAGCACCGAGCCGACGTCCTCGGCGTGGGAGACCTCCCGGGAATCGATCGTCATCGGCTCGGTCTCGAAGTACTTCTCCATGACCGGTTGGCGACTCGGCTGGATGCTGGTCCCCGAGGGTATGCGCCCGGCCCTGCAACGCCTCGCCTCGAATATGACCGTCTGCCCGCCCGCCATTTCGCAGTACGCGGCCGTGCACGCCTTCGGAGCGGAGGCCAAGGCCGAACTCGACGGGCATGTGGCGCGCTATACCGCGAATCGGCAACTGCTGCTTTCGGGTTTGCCCAAGCTCGGTATCACCGATCTGGCTCCGGCGGACGGCGCGTTCTACGCGTACGCGGATATCGCGCACCTGACCGATGATTCGATGGCGTGGTGTACCGAGGTGCTCGATCGAACCGGGGTCGCGCTCGCGCCCGGTATCGACTTCGACACCGTGAACGGTGTTCATACCGTGCGGTTCTCGTTCGCCGGGGCGGGTGCCGATATCGAAGAAGCACTCGACCGGTTGGGACGATATCTGGCCTGAACGGCCCTGCGGAACGCACTTCGTAGGGAATAGGCACAGATCGCACAGATTCGGCACAGATGAACCGATGAGGACTGGCACGATTGCATCCGTGACCACTGCGACGACTCCGAAAGGCGAACGGCGTCGCCAAGCGCTGGTTTGTGCCGCCGCCGAGCTACTCCTCGAGGGTGGCTTCGAGGCGGTTCGGCACCGCTCGGTAGCGACGCGCGCGGAGCTACCGCTCGCGTCCACCACCTACTACTTCGAATCGCTGGAGGATCTGATCGCGCGCGCGGTCGAATTCTCCGGCAATGCCGAACTCGAGGCCATGCGCCGCCGCGTCGGTGAGGTGACCCATCGCCGCCGCGCCGCGGAGGCGACCGTGGATCTGGTGCTGGATCTGCTCGTCGGCCCCGAGCACGCCGACGCCGACGCCCGCGGCCAACTCATCGCCCGCTATGAGCGCTCGGTGGCCTCGGCCCGCCATCCGGAGCTACGCGAGGTCCAACTCCGACTACGCGCTCAGCTCGACGAGCTGCTGGCGGACGTGCTGCGCCGCTCCGACCGCATAGTCCGCCCGGAACAGGCCCGCAGACTCGTCGCGGTGGTCGACGGCGCGGTGGTGACCGCCCTCGGCGAGGCCGACCCCCAACCGCGGCGCATGGCCCGCGGCGCCCTCCTGGAAGTGATCGATATCGTCGCTCCCCCCACCTGATCGCCCCCGCCCAACATCCGTACACCCTCAAAGGACATGCTCCCCAAGGACATGCCCCCAAGGACATGCACTCCAAGTTCGCGGCCCGTCTCGGTTCTGGACTGAGCGGAGCGGAGGAGCGAAGCGGGGGAGCGGAGGGAGGGAAGAACCGAGACTTCGGGGGCCGCGAACCGCCCGGAGCGAAGCGGAGGGCAAAATAGACACAGTGAGCTTTGTGCCGAACGTCCTCGCCACCCGTTACGCCAGCCCCGAGTTGGTTCGCCTGTGGTCGCCGGAGAACAAGATCGTTCTCGAGCGGCGGCTGTGGCTGGAGGTGCTGCGGGCGCAGGCCGAGCTCGGGATCGATGTGCCCACGGGGGTCGTCGAGGATTATGAGCGCGTCATCGATCAGGTCGATCTGGCCTCGATCGCCGAGCGCGAGCGGGTCACCCGGCACGATGTGAAGGCCCGCATCGAGGAGTTCAACGCCCTCGCCGGACATGAGCATGTGCACAAGGGCATGACCTCGCGCGACCTCACCGAGAATGTCGAGCAGCTGCAGATCCGGCTCTCGCTGGAGCATGTGTACGCGCACGGTGTCGCCATCGCGGCGCGGCTGGCCGAGCGGGCCGCGGAGTATCAGTCCCTGGTCATGGCCGGTCGCTCGCACAATGTGGCGGCGCAGGCCACCACGCTGGGCAAGCGTTTCGCCTCGGCCGCGGACGAACTGCTGATCGCGCTCACCCGGCTGCGGGAGCTCATCGACCGCTATCCGCTGCGCGGTATCAAGGGTCCGATGGGCACCGCGCAGGACATGCTGGATCTACTCGACGGTGATGCCGCCAAACTGGCGCAGCTGGAGCAGAAGGTGTCGCACCACCTCGGCTTCAAGAATGTCTTCACCAGCGTCGGCCAGGTGTACCCGCGCTCGCTGGATCATGACGTGATCTCCACACTGGTCCAGATCGGCGCCGGCCCTTCGTCTTTCGCGCACACCATTCGCCTGATGGCCGGGCATGAACTGGTCACCGAGGGTTTCCAGAAGGGGCAGGTCGGCTCGTCGGCCATGCCGCACAAGATGAACACCCGCTCGGCCGAGCGGGTGAACGGCCTGCAGGTGATCCTGCGCGGTTACGGCTCCATGGCCGCCGAGTTGGCGGGCGCGCAGTGGAACGAGGGCGATGTCTTCTGCTCGGTGATCCGCCGGGTCGCGCTGCCGGACGCCTTCTTCGCCATCGACGGCATGATGGAGACCTTCCTGACCATTCTGGCCGAGTTCGGCGCCTACCCGGCCGTCATCGACCGTGAGCTGAACCGCTACCTGCCGTTCCTGGCCACCACCCGGCTGCTGATGGCCGCTGTGCGGGCCGGTGTGGGCCGGGAGACCGCGCACGAGGTCATCAAGGAGCATGCGGTCGCGGTGGCGCTGGCCATGCGTGAGCAGGGCCGTGAGCCCGATCTGCTGGATCGTCTGGCCGCCGATGACCGGATGCCGCTGGATCGCGCCGCGCTCGAGGCCGCGCTGGAGGATCGTTCGGCCTTCATCGGCGCGGCCGAGGCGCAGACCGCGGAGGTCATCGCGCAGGTGCAGAAGCTGGTCTCGGCGCATCCGGAGGCGGCCCGCTACACCCCGGCTCCGATTCTGTAGCGGCGCAACTAGTCTCGGGGCGTGAATCCGTACACGATTTTCTCCGAGATCATCGCCGGGCAGGCCGAGGCCAGCAAGGTGTACGAGGACGATGATGTCCTGGCGTTCATGGATATTCGCCCCGTGACGCCGGGACATCTGCTGGTGATTCCCAAGATTCCGGCGCGCAGTCTGGCGGAGCTGGATCCGGCCCTGGGCGGCAAGCTGTTTCAGGTCGGGCAGCGCTTGGCGGCGGCGCTGCGCGCATCCGAGGTGAACTGCGACGGCGTGAATTTCTTCCTGGCCGACGGGGTGACGGCGGGCCAGGAGGTTTTCCATGTGCATCTGCATGTGATTCCGCGTACGCCGGGCGATGGTTTCGGCCTGCGTGCGCGGCCCACCTCACCGCGCCGCGCGGACCTGGATTACCTGGCCGGATCTATTCGTGGCGTGTTGAATCGAGAACCTGGTAATTCATAGCTGATTGGCATTAACATATGCGAACCGATTGGTTTGCCAAGGACGCGCCAAAGACCGAATATTCCTCGCGGTTGCTGCCACTCGAGTTACGTTGGAAATCGATTGTGGTGGGCTGATGGAGGTGAGGCCATGCGTAGAAGTATTGTTGCCGCAGCGGTTTTCGCGTTCGCCGCGGGTTTGCTCGGTCCGGTGCTGGCGCCGCCGGTTACCGCTCATGCCGCGCAGGTGGTGCGGGTCGACGAATTGAATGCGAACCGCTCCGCGCTCTTCATCGATTCCCCGGCCATGGGCCGGACGATCCAGGTGCAGGTCCTGCACCCGGCCGGTGGCGGGGAACGCGCCAGCTACTACCTCCTGGACGGTCTGGACCCGGGGGCGACCCAGAGCACCTGGACCAATGCCACCGACGCCGAACCCTTCTTCCGCGGTAAGAACGTGAATGTGGTGCTGCCCATGGGCGGCCAGGCCAGCTACTACACCGACTGGGCCGCCGACGATCCGCGTTTCGGCCGGTACAAGTGGGAAACCTTCCTGACCGCGGAGCTGCCGCCGATCATCGACGACTACTTCGCCGGTAACGGGGTGAACGCCATCGGCGGACTCTCCATGGGTGGTGTGGCGGCCTTCTCGCTCGCGGTACGGCATCCGGAGCTCTATCGCGCCGTCGCCGGCTACAGCGCCTGCCCCGACCTCAACATCGCGCAGGGCGCGATCCTGTTCTCCATCGCGAATCGCGGTGGTAATCCGTTCAATATGTGGGGTGGGCCCGGCGATCCGGCCTGGGCCGCGCACAATCCGGCGCTCATGGCCGATCGGCTGCGCGGTAAGACCATCTACCTCTCCACCGGCACCGGACTGCCCGGCCCGCACGAGTTGGAGATCAAACCGCAACTGCCGGAGAACATCTTCTTCGGCGGGCCCATCGAACTCGGTGTGAACGCATGTGTGAATTCGTTCGCGGGGCATCTGAAGGATCTGAATATTCCGGCGATCGTGGATTACAGCCCGGTGGGCACGCATTCGTGGTCGTATTGGCAGGACACGCTGCATGAATCCTGGCCGACCATCGGCGGGGCGATCGGCGCCTGAATCATTTTCCGGGACGGTTGAATTCGCCGTCCTTGGCCCCGGCGACGAAGGCGCGCCACTCGCCGGGGGTGAAGACCAGCACCGGTCCATCCGGATTGCGGGAGTCGCGCAGGCCGATGTTTCCGCTGGCCAGAAAGGCGATTTCGACACCCTCGGTGCTGTCGTCGCCGCGCCGCCAGACGGCGTCGGACTCGATCTCGCGGTTCTTCGCCGCGGCGGGTGAAGAGACGGACTCGGCTTCCACTTCGAACTCCCTATACGCCGGGTACTGGTCGGTGATGTAGATCGCACTCATAATGCCAGGGTTTGCGGAGCCTGCGGATCGGATATTCCATTCTGTGTCCGCGGAAGGAGGTATGTGGTGCGCACGCCATGGTCAGAACAGCGAGCAGCTCCCATCTCCGACAGCTGTGATGTGGTGCCGGAGCGGTTCAACGCCGAACTGGCGCAAAGCATTCTGAGTGTGCATAGAAGCTGTCCGACCGATCAGTGCGCCCGGCGCAAGGCGGCGGTCTTCTTCCTGTACGACCAGGCCCGGCATCGGGTCCCGTCGCGTACGCGACGGCGGTAGCTCAGCGACGTAGCAGACGTCGGGGCAGAACAAGAGTGTCGAGCCGCTCCGGAGTGACCCCGGAGCGGGCTCACCACTAACGTTGTCCCTATGGCTCTGGACAGCAGTGGTAGCGCGATATCGAATTCCGGCCCGGTGGTGACCGCGCCGATTGCCAAGCGGGTGCCGAGCGAGCGTGTGCACCACGGCGATGTCTTCGTCGACGAGTACGAATGGCTGCGGGATAAGAAGGACCCCGAGGTCATCGCGTATCTGGAGGCGGAGAACGCCTATACCGAGGCGCAGACCGAGAAGTTGCGGCCGCTGCGGGAGAAGATCTACGACGAAATCAAGGCCCGTACCCAGGAGACCGATCTGTCGTTGCCCACTCGAATGGGCGACTACTGGTACTTCTCGCGCACCTTCGAGGGTAAGCAGCACGGTGTGGCCTGCCGCTGCCCCATCGCGGACAAGGACGACTGGAATCCGCCGGAGTTGGCGGCCGGAGTCGAGATTCCGGGCGAAGAGGTGCTGCTGGACGCCAATGAGCTGGCCGAGGGGTACGACTTCTTCGCCCTGGGCGCCTACTCGCTGACCGATGCGGGCGACATGCTCGCCTATTCGGTCGATACCGAAGGCGATGAGCGCTTCACCCTGCGCATCAAGGATTTGCGCACCGGCGAACTGCTTCCGGAGGAGATCTCCGGCATCGCGCACGGCGCGACCTGGTCGCTGGATGGCACGCACATCTTCTATCAGACGGTGGACGATGCCTGGCGCGCCGACAGTGTGTGGCGCCACCGGATCGGTACCGACCGGTCTGCCGATGTGCGGGTGTTCCACGAGCCCGACGCGGCCTTCTCGGTCGGAATCGGTGCGACGCATTCCAAGCGATTCCTGGTCATCGGGGTCAGCTCCAAGATCACCACGGAAGAGTGGATTCTGGAGGCGGACAACCCCGAAGGCGACTTCCGCGTCATTCTGCCGCGCCGCGAGGGCGTGGAGTACGGCACCGAGCACGCGGTGATCGGCGGCGAGGACAAGCTGCTCATCCTGCACAACGATGTGGTCGACGGTGTGAAGGCGGTCAATTCCGTACTCGCGGTCGCGCCGCTGCACGATCCGGCCGATATGACCGTGCTCATTCCGCACCGGGACGATGTGCGCCTGGAGAGTATCGACGCCTTCTCCGACAAGCTGGTGCTCGGCTACCGCCGGGAGGCGCTGCCGCGAGTCGCGGTGTGGCCGTTGACCTCCGAGGGTTTCGGCGAGTTGAAGGATATCGACTTCGATCTCGCACTCTTCTCCGCCGGGCTGAGCAGTAACCCCGAATGGGAGCAGCCCATGCTGCGCATCGGGGTCACCTCGTTCATCACGCCCACCCAGGTCTTCGATTATCTGCCCGAGACCGGCGAGATGATCCTGCGCAAGGAGCAAGTGGTGCTCGGCGGCTACAAGGCCGAAGACTATGTGCAGCAGCGGGATTGGGCGGTCGCCGCGGACGGCACCCGGGTGCCGATCTCGCTGGTGCGGCGTAAGGATGCGCCGGCGGGTGCGAAACCCACGCTGCTGTACGGCTATGGCTCCTACGAGGCGGCCATGGACCCGTACTTCTCGGTGCCGCGACTGTCGCTGCTGGATCGCGGCATGGTGTTCGCGGTCGCGCATGTGCGCGGCGGCGGCGAGATGGGCCGGCTCTGGTACGACAACGGCAAAATGCTCAGCAAGAAGAACACCTTCACCGATTTCATCTCCGTGGCACAGCATTTGGTCGATACCGGGGTGACCGCGCCCGATCGTCTGGTGGCGGACGGCGGTAGCGCGGGCGGGCTGCTGATGGGCGCGGTGGCGAATATGGCGCCGGAGCTGTTCAGCGGCATTCTCACCAGTGTGCCGTTCGTGGATCCGCTGACCTCGATCCTGGATCCGTCCCTGCCGCTCACCGTCACCGAATGGGACGAGTGGGGTAATCCCTTGGCGGACAAGGAGGTCTACGACTACATGAAGACCTACGCGCCGTACGAGAATGTGGTGGCCCAGGACTATCCGGCGATTCTGGCCATCACCGGGCTCAATGACACCCGGGTGCTGTACGTGGAACCGGCCAAGTGGGTCGCGAAACTGCGCGCCACCAAAACCGGTCACTCCCAGGTGCTGCTCAAGACGGAGATGACCGCGGGCCACGGCGGTGTCAGCGGGCGCTATGAGAAGTGGAAGGAAATCGCCTTCGAATGGGCCTGGCTGCTGGACACCGTCGGGCTCGCCGACGCCTGATCCCAGGTATGAGAAGGGGTTCGGGGACCGAGTCCCCGAACCCTTCTACCTGGTTACGTGTGCGTGAGGTGGGAGCGATCGGCGCTGGGCCCCAGCGCCTTCGCTTTCACCGCATCCGAGGGTATCCAGGAGGGTTTCTTCATCCGTTCGATGATCATCGGGATGAGGCTGAACACGATGGCGCCGCCCGCGACCAGGCCGATATAGGTCGCCTTATTGCCGATGGGCAGTTGCGACGGCGGCACGAACGCCAGCACGAACGCGAAAGCCACCGCCAGGAAACCGATTCCGGCGAACAACCAGATTCCGGCCTTGCCGCCCGGAATCTTGAAGGCGCGCGGTAGCTCCGGCCGGCTGTAGCGCAGCCGGATGGCGGCGGCGTACATGAACATGTAGATGATCAGGTACAGGCTCACCGCCATGGCCGAGATCAGGAAGAACGCCGAGCTGACATCGTCCATGAACAGGTAGATCGAGGACAGCGCGGTCACGATGACGCCCTGGATGACCAGGATATTGACCTGTACGCCACGGTTGTTCACCTGCTGCAGCATCGGCGGCAGCATGCCGTCGTGCGCGGTGGCGAGCACACCGCGGCTGGGGCCCATGATCCAGGCGAGCACGCCCGCGAGCGCGCCGTAGGCGATCAGCGCGGCGAGTACGCGCACCGGCCAGGCGGAGTGCGTCATCTCGGTGAAGCCGATCGAAAAGGCGTCGAACACACCGGTATTGAGGTTCATCGTCTTATAGGGCACGATGCCCGCGACCGCGAGCGCGCCCAGGGTGAAGATGGCGAACGCGGTGACGGCCGCGATCATGATGGCCGCGGGATATCCCTTGGCCGGATCCTTCAACTCCATGGCGTGCACGCCCTGCGCCTCGACGCCCGCGAAATTCAGCAGAATGCCCGCCAGGAAGGCCAGCCCGGACAGGCCCGCGATATACGGGAAGAAGCGCGGGGAATCATGTCCCTCGACCACTTCGGTGACCGCGGGGTCGGCGGTGTGCTCCCAGCCGACGGAGTGCCCGGTGCTGAGCCACCAGATGAACACCGCCACCAGCAGCAGTCCCGGCAGCGCCGTCCCGAGCAGGAAGCCCGCACGAGTCACCTTGAGCGCGAACTGATTACTGACGAATGCCACCAGCGTGCACAGCCAGAACGCGGCGATCGCGAAGATGCCGACGAAGATGTGGTTGTTCGCCAGATCCGGCCGGTCGGCGGCGAAGGCCACACCGGCCGCGGCGAAACTCATACCGGTGGGATAGAAGACGATCACCTGAATCCAGGACAGGAAGATGATCCAGAAGCCGACCTTCTTCCCGAAGGCCCCGCTGATCCAGGCGTAGAGACCGCCGGCCTGCCTACCGAACGCGCTACCCAGTTCCGCGGCGACGAGTCCCGCCGGAATCAGGAACAGGAGGGTGGAGAAGCCGATGTAGAAGAACATCGTCAACTCTTCCTCGGCCATCATGGGCAGGCCGCGCAGCGAGGTGACAATCGATGCGGCGGTGGTGAATCCGAGCGCGGAGACGCTGAGGTACCTGACCGGAGTCGCCCGATGCGCGCCGCCCACTACTTCTTACCCTTCGCCGCGACGGGGTGGGTCTCGGCGTCCTCGGTGGGCACAGCGGGCGTGGCATTGTGGGTGAAGCCGCCCGCCTCCTCCCGGGTGAGCGACGTGGTGAGCGGGTGCGCGTTGAGCTGCTTGAGGCAGCGCATGAGGTCCGCGAGCAGCAGATCGGCCATATCGAGGGTGAAACCGTGCCGCAGCACCGCGCGCATGATGGTCTCGTCATCGCGGTCGGCGGGCAGCGGATACGCGGCGATGAGCCAGCCGCGGGTGCGCAGTTTGTCGGACAGGTCGTAGAGGTTGAAGGTGCGCTCGCCCTTCAATTTCCACGAGACGGCGGTGATACCGCGGTTGGGATCGCCGTCGTGGATCATTTCGAAGAGTCCGGTATCGGTCAGACCGTTCGCGAGATGCTGTGCGGCACGGTAGATCTCGTACTGCACCTGGGCGTAGCCGGTGCGGCCGAGCCGGATGAAGTCGTAGTACTGGGTGATGACCTGCCCACCCGGCCGGGAGAAATTGAGATTGAAGGTGGCCATGGAGCCGCCGAGATAATCGACATTGAAGATGAGCTCCTTGGGCAGATCGGCGGCGGTGCGCCAGATGGCCCAGCCCGCGCCCAGCGGGGCGAGTCCGGTCTTGTGGCCGGAGGCATTGATGGATTTCACCCGGGGCAGCCGGAAGTCCCACACCACCTCGGGCGCGCAGAACGGGGCCAGGAAGCCACCACTCGCCGCATCGACGTGAATGGGGATGTCGAGTCCGGTCTCGCGCTCCAGTTCGTCCAGGGCCCTACTGATTCCGGCCACGTCCTCGAACAGGCCGGTGAAGGTCTGTCCGAAGGTGGGCACCACCATGATGGTGTTCTCATCGCAGTAGGCGGCCACATCGTCCGGGTGCATGGTGAGTTTGTCTCCGCGCAGCGGGATCTGCCGGATCTCCACATCGAAGTAGCGGGCGAACTTCTCCCAGCACACCTGGACCGGACCGCAGACGAAATTGGGGATGCCGGTGCCACCGCGCTTGCGCCAGCGGAATTTCGCGGCCAGCCCGCCGAGCATGGCGGCCTCGCTGGAGCCGGTGGTTGAGGTGCCGAGGGTCTTCATGGCATCGGGGGAGTGCCAGAGGTCGGCGACCATACGCACACAGCGCTGTTCGAGTTCGGCGGTCTGCGGGTATTCGTCCTTGTCGACAATGTTCTTGTCGAGGGATTCGTTCATGAGCCGGCGGGCCTGGTCGTCGATCCAGGTGGTGCAGAAGGTCGCCAGATTCATTCGAGAGACCCCGTCGAGCATCAGTTCGTCATGCACGATCTCGTACGCCACCTGCGCGAACATCTCGGCGACCGGGAATCCGGCCTTGGGGGCGCTGCGGCGCAGGCCGGGCATGGCGAAGAGATCATCGGATTCCGGATTGCCGCTCATTTAGCCTCCCAGAGATGGTTGCTGAACGATTACTATTCAGCTCCATGGACTATCAGAATGTCATAGGACAGGTGATGTCCGCCGCAGCGCCACACATCGGTGAAGGTGCGGTCGCCGATTACATTCCGGGTCTGGCCGCAGTCGATCCCAAACAGTTCGGCATTGCCGTCGCCACCGCCGAAGGGCAGGTCTACGGCGATGGTGACGTGGGGGTTCCCTTTGCGATAGAGAGTATTTCCAAGGTTTTCGCGCTCGCGCTGGTGTTGTCGCGCAAGGGCACCGTCATCTGGGATCGGGTGCGGCGGGAGCCCTCGGGTATGCCGTTCAATGACCTCATCGAGCTGGAGTTGGAGCGGGGGATTCCGCGTAACCCGTATATCAACCCCGGTGCAATTGTGGTAGCTGATCAATTGCTGTTCGATACCGGCGATGCCGTTGCCGCACTGCGGGATCTCTTCCGCGCCGAGACCGGAAACCGGGCCCTCGATGTCGACAGCGTCATTGCCGAATCCGAACTGCGCAGCGGTGAACGCAATCGCGCCATCGGCTATCTCATGTCCAGTTTCGGCAATATGCGCAATCCGGTGGAGTTGGCGCTGGACCACTATTTCCGGCAGTGCTCGTTCGACATCACCTGTACCGAGTTGGCCAAGGCCGGACTCCTGGTCGCCCGGCACGGCCTGCGTGCCGACGGCAGCCGTTTGCTGGAACGCGCGGATGCTCGCCATCTCACCGCGCTCATGACCACCTGCGGCACCTATGACGCGGCGGGTGAGTTCGCCTACCGGGTCGGATTGCCGTGCAAGAGTGGGGTCGGCGGCGCGATCCTGGCCGTCGTACCCGATCGCTGCTCGATTGCTGTCTGGGGCCCCGGCCTCGACCCGAAGGGTAATTCGGTTACCGGTGGGGTCGCGCTGGAGGCATTCGCGCGCGCCACCGGGTTCTCGGTGTTCTGACGAACCAACGGGAGGCGGATCATGGCAAGCACGACCACTACGGTCGCGAAAGGTACTGCCACCAAATACATCTCGTGGGTGACCCTGGCGCTCATGACCACCAGCTCGGTGGCGAGTCTGCGCTCCTCGCCCACCATGGCCGTGTACGGGCTGGCGTGTGTATTCCTGTACCTGCTGCCCGCGCTGTTGTTCCTGCTGCCGACGGCTTTCGTCGCAGCCGAGCTGGCCTCGGGATGGGCTGGCGGGGTGTACAAGTGGGTCGGTGAGGGGCTGTCCCAGCCCATGGGGTTCCTGGCGGTGTGGTGTCAGTTCGCCATGACCATCTTCTACTATCCGAGCCTATTGGCCTATGTGGCAAGCACTTTCGCCTACATCATCAATCCGTCGCTGGCGGCCGACGGCACCTATGTGGCCATCGTCATCATCGTCATCTATTGGGCGGGCGTATTCGTCTCCTCGCAGGGCACCAAAACCGTTGCGGGACTGTCGAGTATGGGGCTGATCATCGGCACGCTGATCCCGGGTGTGCTGCTGGTGGTGCTCGGCCTGGTCTTCCTGGCGCAGGGCAATCCGTCGGCCGCGCCCATGGATGCCGGGCATCTGCTGCCCGCCTGGACCGGACTGGCCAGCCTGGTGCTCATCGTCAACAACTTCCTGTCCTATGCGGGCATGGAGATGAACGCGGTGCACGTATCCACGCTGCAGGATCCGGGGAAGGAGTATCCGAAGGCCATGGCGCTGGCGGTGGCCCTGGTGCTGGTCATCTTCATCGTGCCCGCCGTGGTGATCAGCTGGGTGGTGCCGTCGCAGAATCTGAGCCTGACCGCCGGTGTCATGCAGGCGTTCGACGGTTTCTTCAATCACTTCCACATCGGTTTCCTGACACCGATTCTGGGCGTCATGCTGGTGGCGGCGGCGCTGGGCGGCATGCTCACCTGGCTGGCCGGACCGTCCAAGGGGCTGCTGCTCATCGGGCGCAAGGAGGGGTATCTGCCGCCCGTCCTGACCCGGGTGAACAAGCATGGGGTGCAACAGAACATGCTGGTCGCGCAGGGTGTGGTGACCACGCTGCTGGCCCTGCTCTATGCCTTCATTCCGGATGTCTCCAGTGCGTACTGGATTCTGTCGGTGATCACCACACAGGTGTATCTGATCATGTACGTGCTCATGTTCGCCGCGGCTATCCAGTTGCGGCGCAAGCAACCCGATCATCCGCGCGGGTATCGCGCGCCCGCGCTCATCGCACTCTGCGGGCTCGGGACGGTCTCGTCCATCGCGGCGTTCCTCATCGGCTTCGTACCGCCCTCGCAGTACGGCAGCGGAGGGGCGCTCGGATATGTGCTGCTCATCGGGCTCGGTATGGGCGTGGTCGGCCTGCTGATTCCGTTCCTGTTCTTCAAGTTCCGCAAACCGGGCTGGAAGATCGCGGTCCCCGAGGAGGCGCTGGCATGACCGAGGTCGAGATCGAACAGCTGGAAGGGGCCTCCGCGCGATCCCGGCGGATCGTCTACTGGTCGGTGGCGGTGGTACTGGTGGCCATCGCGGTGGCCGGGGTGATCATCTTCCGGGAGGACCGCGACAGCGATGCGGCGCTGCGCAAGGCGCAAGTACTCCAATCTCGGTTACTGGAGGAGGGATTGGCCGCACCCGATCCGCGGGTGATCGCGGATTCGCTCGGCGAGGACGGCGGCCTGGTCTGTTCGGATCCGAGTTCGCCACTCATCAAGGCCAGGTATCAGGCGTCCATCAGCAATGGGGCCAGCGGGCCGGGGAGCCGGCCGGTCATCGCCGACGCCCAGATCTTCACCGCGACCGCGCTCGCCATCGAGATCTACTGTCCCGACCGGCTTGCCGCCTATCTGGAAGAGACCGGAACACTGCGCAAGGGTGACACAGTCAAGAGCGATCGCTGATGGAGGAGAGGTAATGACCGAAGACGCCCTGCGCACCGCCGTGCGCGAACTCATGCCGCGCGCGAAAACCGATCTGACCGAATTGGTTTCGTACAAATCCGTCTACGACGCCCGGCAGTTCCCGGTCGAGGAGTGTGTGAAGGCCGCACAGTGGGTCGCGGATGCCTTTGCCGCCGAGGGGCTTACGGATGTGGGTTTGCACGAGACGCCGGATGGCAGCAATGCGGTGATCGCGCGCTATCCCGCGCCGCCCGGTGCGCCGACGGTCATGCTGTACTGCCACTACGATGTGCAGCCGCCGCTCGGTGACGATGCCTGGCAGACGCCGGTCTGGGAACTGACCGAGCAAGCGGACGGGCGCTGGTACGGGCGCGGTAGCGCGGACTGTAAAGGCAATATCGTCACGCACCTGACCGCGCTGCGGGCGCTGCGAAAAGTGTTGGGGGACAAGTACCCCGTGGGTATCACCCTGGTTGCCGAGGGCTCGGAGGAGCAGGGCACCGGTGGCCTCGAGGCGTTCGTTCCGAAGAATGTGGACCTGCTGCGGTCGGACACGCTGCTCATCTGCGACTGCGGCAATTTCGCGGTCGGCGTGCCCACCTTCACCCAGACCCTGCGCGGCAATGTGAATGTGCTCGTCACCATCGAAACCCTCGATGGGCCACTGCATTCCGGTATGTTCGGCGGACCCGCGCCCGATGCCCTCGCCGCGCTCATCCACGTCCTGGCCAGCCTGCGCGACGCGGACGGCAACACCACCGTCGACGGCCTCCCCAATGATCAGAAGTGGGATGGGGTGCAGTACCCGGAGAACCAATTCCGCGCCGACGCCAATGTGCTCGACGGTGTGGATATCGTCGGCGGCGGCACCGTCTCCGATATGGTCTGGGCGCGACCGGCTCTCACGGTGCTGGGTATGGATGTGCCCCCGGTGGTCGGCTCCTCGGCCGCCATCCAGCCCAAAGCCCGGGCCCGCCTCAACCTGCGCATCCCGCCCGGCGTGGAACCGCAGGACGCGCTGAAAGCCCTTACCGCGCACCTGGAATCGCATACGCCCTGGCATGCCGAGGTCACCATCGAGACCGAGGCCACCGGCTCACCCTTCCGCGCCGCGACCGACGGACCCGCCCGCAAGGCGATGGAAGCCGCCTTCGCCGCGTCCTACGGCCGTGCGGCCACCACCGAAGGTCAGGGCGGTTCCATCCCGCTCTGCAATGTCTTCGCCGACACCTATCCGAATGCGGAGATCATGCTGATGGGCGTCGAGGAACCGAAATGCCTGATCCACGCTCCGAACGAGAGCGTGGATCCCTCCGAGATCGAGCATATGGCGCTGGCCGAGGCTCTGTTCTTGGCGTCCTACGCCAAGTAGCTCGAGACCGATGGTGCGGGCGGCGATTCAGCGCTATGGGGTCGATGTCCGAGTAACTGAATTCCCTATCGACACAATGGGGACGCTGAATCGCAAGCCCTGAAAAATGGGGGCAGCGGCCTAGAAGTCGGCGTGGTCCTCCGCCTGAATCACCTTGAATTCGGTATTGGCGGGGGACATTTCGTTGAAGCGGCCGAAATAGATGCCCTGGGCGGCCGGTTCGATGATGCCGAAGTGAATGGGGAACGCCGTCGTCGGATTCACCGCGCGCAGATAGTCCACCGCTTCGCTGATCCGCATCCACGGTGCGGCCGCCGGGAGGGCCAGGACGCCCACCGGGACCGGCGGCACCCAGAGCGAATCACCCGGATGCACCAGCTGTGCGGGATCGTCCGGGGTGCCCAGCTGGAATACGGTGTTGTCGATGACCGGGATCTCCGGGTGGATCACCGCATGCCGGCCGCCACCGCCGGTGATCTGGACATCCTTGACCTTGAGCACATTCCCCGCATGCACCGCCTCCCACGGTTCACCGCGCTGCTGGGCGGTCTGCGGATCGCTCAGCAGCCGCGCCTGCGGATTGGCGTCGATGAGCGCCTCGATGCGATTCGGGCAGATGTGATCGGGATGCTGATGGGTGACGGCGATCGCGTCCAACCCGGTGATCCCTTCGAACCCGTGTGAGAAGTTGCCGGGATCGAACAGAATCTTCGCGCCGTTCAACTCCACCAAGATGCAGGAATGTCCGAAATGGGCAATGCGCATGCCTGCCACGGTAGTCCCGCACCCGGATGCGCACCACGGTGGTTGTGGCGTGTGCCACGGGGGTTCCACCCGGTCGTGGGTGTTCCAGCCGCGCCAACTACGCTGATCAGCGAAACCCCCGCTCGGCCGCACTGTGTGGAACACGGTCGTCCGGGCCCGCCCCACCAGCTGAGGAGCAACGCGTGGCACGTGTCGTGGTCGAGGTGATGCCGAAGGCCGAAATCCTGGATCCGCAGGGTCAGGCCATTGTCGGCGCGCTGGGGCGCCTGGGTCACCCCGGGATCTCGGAGGTGCGGCAGGGCAAGCGATTCGAGCTCGAGGTCGCCGACGACGTCAGCGAATCCGAGCTCGAGCAGATCGCCGAATCGCTGCTCGCCAACACCGTCATCGAGGACTGGAAGGTCGTCCGGCTGTGACCGCACGCATCGGAGTCATCACCTTCCCGGGCACCCTGGACGATGTCGACGCCGCCCGCGCGGTCAAGCTCGCCGGGGCCGAGGCGGTCAGCCTCTGGCACGGGGACGCCGATCTGAAGGGTGTCGACGCGGTCATCGTGCCCGGCGGCTTCTCCTACGGCGACTACCTGCGCACCGGCGCCATCGCCCGGTTCGCGCCGGTCATGGAGAAGGTCATCGAGGCGGCGGGCTCCGGCCTGCCGACCCTGGGCATCTGCAACGGCTTCCAGATCCTGTGCGAGGCCGGACTGCTGCCGGGTGTGCTCACCCGCAATGAGGGCCTGCACTTCATCTGCCGCGACCAGTGGCTGACCGTCGAGGCCGCGAATACCGCGTGGACCTCCCGGTACGAGCCCGGTGCGCAGATCCTGGTGCCGCTCAAGTCCGGTGAGGGCCGCTACCAGGCGTCCGCGCCGGTGCTGGACGAGCTGGAAGGCGAGGGCCGCGTGGTCTTCCGCTACTCCGGCGACAATCCGAACGGTTCGCAGCGCGGTATCGCGGGCATCAGCTCCGCGAACGGTCGCGTGGTCGGGCTCATGCCGCATCCGGAGCACGCCACCGAGGCGCTCACCGGACCCAGCGATGACGGGCTGGGCATGTTCCTGTCCGTGCTGGACGCGCTGGTCTCGGCCTGACCTCTCCGTCATTCCGGCTCGATCAACCCCGTCGTCCCGGCATGCTTTTGGCCGGGATCCACAGCGACACAGTGGATCCCGGCCAAGAAGCGCGCCGGGACGACGGGGTTTTCTGCGTTGACGAGGTTTTCTCAGGCGCAGAGCCGGTCCAGGACCTCGAATTCCACGCCCTCGGCGCGCGCGATATAGCTCGGGAACAGCACCTGATTGCCGTCGAATCCGATTGCGCCCGTGGATGTTTCGAGAGATCCCAGTTCGCCGACCACCTCGTGTAGGCGGCGCACATCCAATGATCCGGCCGCCTTGGCCATGGCGCAGAGCGTGCGGATCGCCTCGTACTCGGTATTGCTGAAGTTGGTGAGCTTGGGCGCGAAGTCGCCGTGCAGTCGCCGATAGCGTTCGGCGCGTTCGCGGCCGGCGGGACCATTCACGAAGAAGCTGGATGGCACATACAGATTCCGGTTGGCCTTGGCCCCGCCCGCGAGCAACACGTTGTCATCGACCGCGGGGCTCACGCGCAATTGCCTTTCATCGCGTCCGATTTGGGCGAATTGTCGGTTAAACCGCGCCACATCCGCACCCACCAGCAACACGATCACCCCATCCGCGCGATCCAATCGCGGATCACTCAGAAACCCCTCGAAATCCGCGCCGAACGGAACGAATCGTTCCAGCGGTACGAACTCCTCCAGCGACAGCGCCCCGCGCTCGGCCAACTCCGCCCGCACCACCTCCGCGGTCCGCCGCGGCCACACATAGTCATTGCCGATGATCGCCCACCGCCGCGCCCCGAACTCGCGCCGCAGCCAGCGCAGCGCGGGCAGCAACTGCCGCCCCGGATCCGATCCCACCAGGAACAATCCCGGCGGCCGCTCATCCAAACCCTCATGATCGGTCGCGAACAGATACGGCACCCGCCCCGCGTTCACCCGCGTCACCGCCCGCCGCACCGCCGAGGTATGCCAGCCGGTGATGGCGTGCACCATTCCCGTGGCCAGCAGTGCGGAAACCTCCAGGGCCACCTCGCCGGGCTCGCGGCCGCCGTCAATGTGGGTGGCGCGTAATTCCCGCCCGAGAATTCCTGTGCCCCTGTTGATTTCTTCGACCGCCAATGAAATGGCGGCCTCACAGGAGGGTGCGAAGATACCGCCGGGCCCTTGTAGCGGCACTATGTTCAGGATCTCGATACTGTTCTCGGGGCTCCCGCGGAACGAGGTCATCGGATACCCTCTCCTCGTTCAAGTGAATTTGACGGGCGGGAATATGGCGACAATTCTAGGTGGGATTTCCACACTGCATGGGGCGCTGCGGGCCGCGGAACGCAGTTGGCTTCGTCACCTCGACGCCGCGCTGTGCGCCAGGCGGTTGACCGCCGACCAATGGTGCATGCTGTCCAATCTCTCCTCCGATACCGGCATCACCATGAGTGAGCTCGCCGCCCGCGCGCAACTCCCGCCCTCCTCCGCCACCCGGCACGCCGACCATCTGGCCGAGCGCGGACTCATCTTCCGCGTCGCCGCCTCCGATGACCGCCGCCGCATTCTCATCGGCCTGAGCCGCCGCGGTGTGGAGTTGGTGGACGAGGTGCGCACCGAGGAGATGCGCGCCGAGGCCGAGCTACGCCGCCGCCTCGGCGGCGGAGACTATCTGGAGCTACTGCGCCTGCTCGAACGCGTCTCGGACGTACCGTTCGCGCAGTGAGCACCGTGAGAATCACGCGGTCAGCACCGTGAGAATCACGCGGTCAGCACCGTGAGAATCACGCGGTCAGCACCGTGAGAATCACGCGGTCAGCACCGTGAGAATCACGCGGTCAGCACCGTGAGAATCACACCCTCGGCATGGGCTATGCGCACCGGCCGCAGGATCTGATCGTCCCAGAACCGGAACTCTCCGGCCGGTCCGGTCAGCACCGACCGCTCTCGCAGCGCCGCGTGGATATCCGGAATCGACGGCGCCCCAACCGCTTCCACCATGGCCCGCAGGGCCTGCACGGACAGGTAGGAGCCGTACGCGAACCGCCCGAAAGCGGGCGCGAAGTCATTACGCGTGCGCAGATACCGCTCCCGCAATTCGCGGTCGGTCGCCGGATCGGCCAGCGTGCTCGAGGCCACGAACACGTTCGCGTTCGCCCCCGGACCACCCGCGAGCAGGATGTTCTCATCGAAGGACGGCCCCAGCCGGACCTGCCGTGCGGCCCGCCCGGATTCGGTGAACGCCCGATTGAAGCGCACCGCGTCACCCGGAATCAGGAAGAGCAGCACCCCGTCCGCCGCCTCCAGCCGCGGATCGGTGAGCACCCCGGTGAATTCCCGCGTCCCCATCGGCAGGACGAACTCCCCGACCACCCGGTGCGGTGCGGTCAGGCGCCGCCGCAATCGCGCCGACATACGTAGCGCCCAGCGATAGTCGCTGGTCAGAATGGCCCAATTGCGCAGGCCGTATTCGCGATTCAGCCAGCGCATGGTCGTGTAGGTGAGCGCGCCCGGATGTTCGCCGATCATGAAGGTGCCGGATTGGGACGGGGCCAAACCGTCATGTCCGATTCCGAAGACGCACGGCACCCGCCCGGCCGCCGCGCGCATCACCGCCATTCGCCCGGCGGCAGTGGGGCTTCCGGTGATCGCCTGGACCAGACCGGTGGACAGCAGAGCGGACACCTCCGCGCCCAGCCGTTCGGGTTCGACACCGCCGTCGACCAGGGTCAGGCAGAGTTCACGGCCCAGAATGCCGGTGTCTGAATTGATCTCGTCGAGCGCCAGCTGGGCCAATGCCTCACAGGAGGGTCCGTACACACCGGCGTGCCCCTGCAGCGGTGCGATGTGCAGGACCTCGAATCGCGCACCCGGAGGATTCGTGGCTCGCATGGCCGCCACCCCTGCTGCCGTGGGACGGACGGATCCCGGCTCCGGGATCTCCGCGTCGATTGTAGGCCGGGTGCTGGGAATTCTTTCCGCGAAATCCTCTATTTCCCAGCCCAATCCGAATACCAGGCAATATGCCCATCGCCGCCACACCGAGCGGGCATGGGATAGGGCGGCTCTCTGCGGAAACTGAATAGTGAATGCTTAGGATCGCAGTCATGCCCGTTGCCGAGACCACCGCGACCGCCGCCGGACTGTGCGAATTCATCGACGCCTCACCCTCGCCGTTCCACGTCTGCCGCACCGTCGCCGCCGAACTCGACGACCACGGTTTCACCCGGTTGTCGGAGTCCGCGCCCTGGCCCTCCAATAGCGCGGGCCGCTACTACGTGGTGCGCGGCGGCTCCCTGGTCGCCTGGGCCGACGGCGGACCGGGTGCGCCCACCGGATTCCGCACCGGGCAGGCCACCCCGTTCCGAGTCGTCGGCGCGCATACCGACAGCCCGAATCTGCGGGTCAAACAGCATCCCGACACCGCGGTGGCGGGCTGGCAGATGGTCGGGCTGGAGCCCTACGGCGGGGCCTGGCTCAACTCGTGGCTGGACCGCGACCTCGGCATCTCCGGACGGCTCTCGGTACGCGACGGAAATGTGGTGCGGGAGCGACTGATTCGCATCGACGAACCGATCCTGCGGGTACCGCAGCTGGCCATCCATCTCTCCGAGGATCGGCGCGGGGTGACCCTGGACCCGCAGCGGCATGTGAACGCGGTGTGGGGGATCGGCGGGGAACCGCGCTCGTTCCTGGCCTTCATCGCCGAACGCTCCGGCATCGAAACCGGTGCGGTGCTGGGCTGGGAACTCATGACCCATGATCTGGTGCCGTCCAAGCTGATCGGCCGCGACCTGGATCTGATCAGCGCACCGCGACTGGACAACCAGGGCACCTGCTACGCCGGGCTGCGGGCATTCCTGGCGGCCGTCGCCGAACCCGGTGCGGCCGTACCGGTGCTCGCCATGTTCGATCACGAGGAGGTCGGCAGCCAATCCGATCGCGGGGCCCAGTCCGGGCTGCTGCCCACGGTTTTGGAGCGCATCGTGCTGACCCGAGGCGGCGGGCGGGCCGAATACCTGGCCGCCCTGGCCGGATCGGTCTGCGCGTCCGGCGATATGGCGCACGCGACGCATCCGAACTACCCGGATCGGCACGAACCCATGCACCGCATCGAGGTGAATGGCGGACCGGTGCTCAAAGTCAACCAGAACCTGCGCTATGCCACCGATGCCGCGGGCGCGGGCGCCTTCGCCCTGGCCTGCGCGCAAGCCGATGTGCCGCTACAGCGCTACGTGCATCGTGCCGATCTGCCGTGCGGCTCCACCATCGGACCGATGACCGCGGCCCGCACCGGCATGCCCACCGTCGATGTCGGCGCGGCCCAACTCGCCATGCACTCCGCTCGCGAAATGATGGGTGCGGCAGACGTTCCCGCCTACGCGGCGGCGCTGGCGGCCTTCCTCACCCCGGAAACCTCGCGCTGAGAACAAAGACAAAGACGCCCGGACGAGAAGAAAAGAAGACAAGAAGAAAGACGAAGATGAAAAGAAAGAGAGTCTGAATAGCCTTGTATCACAAGGGAATTGAGCTGTTCGGTGCTGTTCTGTTACGGTAGAATAAAGCTATGGGATCCGGGGGAGAAACCGCAATCGTAGTCGCCGTTCTGGCGCTGCGCGCTGCGGCGGACGCCCTGCTCGCGGCGTCCCCGCTTCCGCTGTCCGATGACGAGTTCGCTGCGGTGATGT
The DNA here is from genome assembly GCF_036327755.1 of Nocardia sp. NBC_01503. Taxonomy (NCBI): domain Bacteria; kingdom Bacillati; phylum Actinomycetota; class Actinomycetes; order Mycobacteriales; family Nocardiaceae; genus Nocardia; species Nocardia sp. NBC_01503. The sequence goes on along the minus strand of NZ_CP109596.1, from coordinate 1,889,861 downwards.
GTGAGACGGAAAAGGTCACGCGGCAATTGGATGCCGCCAAAACCGGATTCGTCGATGAAACTCGCCGCCGCGATTTGCATGGCAAGGCGAACGTGAACTCTCCGGCGCTGTATCTGGAGCAGTCACTGCGGCTGTCTCGTGCGGACGCGTGCAGGAGGGTGCGGGTCGCGGACAAGCTCGCGGTGCGCCGCGTGGCGGGGCAGGTGTTGGAACCGGAACTGCCCGTGGTCGCCGAAGCGCAGCGCGCGGGCGATATCTCCGCAGATCACGTCACCCGGATCCTGCAAGCCATGGAGCGTCTGCCCGGCAGTCTCGATATCGACCTGCGAGAAGCAGCCGAGGCACATCTGACCCAGTACGCGAGCACCGGCTGGCCTGATGATGTGCGCAAACTGGGCGAGGACATCCTGCGTCGGGTCGATCCCGACGGCAAACTCTGCGGTGACACCGACCGGCAGCGCATGCGTGGCCTTACCGTCGGCACGCAACGGGTGGATGGCATGTCCGCGTTGATCGGGGAGATCACGCCCGAGTTGCGTGCGGTGTTCGAACCGGTGTTGGCCAAGCTGGCGCGTCCGGGCATGTGTAGTCCGGAGGATCCCGAGAGCCCGCGCACCACCGCCGAATCCGTCGACCGCGAACGCCTCGAAGCCGCCGCGAAGCGTGACACCCGCACCGCCGCCCAGCGCAATCACGATGCGATGCTGGCCTTCCTGCGCTACGAAGCCGACCCCGCCATCCTGGGCACCCACCGCGGTCTGCCGGTCGGAACGATCCTGACGATGAGCCTGACCGATCTGGAGAACCGCTCCGGGGTGGCGACCACCGCCACCGGTGGCACCCTGTCCATCGGCGAAGCGATAGAGCTCGCCGCGAACTCCACCCAATACCTGGCGGTGTTCGACGCGGCCGGTATGCCACTGCACTTGGGTCGTGGCAGCAATCGCCGGTTGGCGAGCAAGGCGCAGCGTTTGGCGTTGATCGCCGCCGAAAAAGGTTGCACTCGCCCCAACTGCACCGCCCCGGCGACCCTGGCCGCCGTGCATCACGTCACCGAATGGTCGAAGGGTGGGCGCACCGATATCGAGAATCTCACCCTGGCGTGCGATAGCTGCCATGCCCTGGTCCACGACGGTCCGGGTGGTTGGAAGACGGTGAAACTCGGTGCGGACAGCGAGTTCCCGGGCCGTACCGGCTGGATCGCCCCACCCCACATGAACCCGTCGGGGATACCGCAGGTGAACCACCGACACCATCCGGGTGAGTTGATGGCCGCGACCGTCTCCCGTATCCAATCCCGCAACGAGGTTGAGCGACAACGCCTGAAGGAGTGGCTCAACCGACGCCGCTGCACCCCACCGCCCACAACCGAATAGCCGTGGCCGCCCGGCCCGTGACACCGCAGGTTTCCACTGCCGGTGCCACGGGTGTTGCCGTGCAGGCCCTATGTCATTCCGGCTCTTGGTCTTTGGGGTTCTTATCGCTTCGGGTTGTGTCCCGAAACGGGACCACAGCCAGTCTCCCCGTCAGGTACTGCCACCCACCCACCTGATGGGGGAGCGACAGCCGGGTACGGCAGGCGAGGTTCCCACACCTCTTCTTTTCCGCATGCACTTCCTCAACCGAACCCGGCCCGCAAAGCATCCGCGCCGCAAGCCCCACCCAGCACGAGAAACCCCCTTTCAGCCCAGCCAAATCCCACTGGCGAGGAAGCGATCCCACTGCTCGCCGGAGAACACCAGCGCCGGTCCCGCCGAGTCCTTCGAGTCCCGCACCCCGACCGCTCCGGCCGCGAGATGAGCGATCTCAACACAGGTGTCCGCGTTCGGGCTCTTACTGGACTTGAACCATCGGGCGTCGGATAGATCGATCACGCCTCGCACTCCTCTGCGACCCTCGAAAATAGTTGCCTGGTATCGCTTTCACTCAACGCTACCCGCTCGATTCCGGCTATCGCCTGCCGATGTCGGTCGATGACGCTGCTCTGTTCGAGATAGAGCGCGCCTTCATAGCCCTCGACGTAGACGACCGGTGGTTCGGTCAGATTGCGGCTTTGCAGTGGCGGGAATTCGAGCAGCGTGAATGACTGGACCACGAACCCCGGGTGATCGTCGCCGTCGAGCGGCACGATCTGAAGAGAGATATTGGGCCGCGTGGCCAGGTCTGCGAGGTGACGTGACTGCGTCGCCATCACCTTCCGCCCCCCGGGCCTGTGCCTCAGAACCGCTTCCGACAGTAGACATTTCATGCTGAAGCTGTCGGCTCGATCGACGAGCATCGCCTGCCTGCGCGCCGCCAGTTCGAGTCGCCGTTCCACGTCGACCGCCGACAAGTCCGGGAAGCCGATCCGGATCATGGCGCGTCGATAGTCGGGATGCTGCAACAGGCCGGGGATCAGTGCGAGATGGAAGATCGTCACGCGCCGGGCGGTGGCCTCGAGCGACAGATAGTGGTCGAAGTGGTTGGCATACTGATCGGAATACGCCCGCCACCAACCGGCCGATGACTGGTTGAGTTTCGTCGCGCGTATCTCCTGCTTCACCTCTTCCCAGAGCCCGAGTGCCTCGGTGCGCTCCGCGCTGGGTTCAACGATTCCGTAATAGTCGAGCAGTGAAGCAATCTGGACGGTCGATATCTTTATCTTCTGTCCATCCTCCAGTCGGCCGAGGGTCTGCGGCGATATTTCGATATGCAAACCAGCGGCCAATTGGCTTTTCCCCGTGCGTATTCGGTGTGCGCGAAGCAGTCGACCGAGAGCTCTGAGTGGAAGCGTGGATCCAGCCATTTTGTTAGCCTCGCTATCGGGGATGCTCCAGATTGGATGCCCCATACTGGGTTACTAGTTGATTTTATCGAATTACTGGTCTGGACATTCCTTTTCATGGAATTTGGATGTCTACTGAAGTAGCGAACGCGAAATGCCGAGGGGAGCAACGGATGACGACCTACCTGCCATCGAAGGATCTACTCCTGGAAGCCTGTGCGGGCAGGGTCGCGCTACCGCATCCCCTCCTGGAGGCGGCTTACGAACTGGCCAGTCTCTTCGAAGCTCGCCAGTCCGCCGATCCGGCCGAGGTCATCGAAATCGACTGTGCTCGTGCGAAGTTGGTTCACGAGGTGGACTGTTGGATTGCCCGCGAACTCCCACGTCCCTACGCCGCGGCGGCCCTGCACACCGAAACGGTGGGCATGGTCGTGGACCGCCTGGCTCAATTCTCGGTCGCCGCCCGCACCGCCCTGGGCGCCCCGGCCCGCGAATGCAGTTTGCACTACACCTGGAAACGGCTGGCCGAACTCTCCCTCGCCTACGCCGACCTCTCCCACGACCTCAATCTCCGCACCCGCCGCATCCCCGACTACATCGCCCCGCTCCTGGAAGACCTTCAACACCAACAGTTTTGAGTTCGCCCCAGAAAGAGGTGCCCAATGACCGCAGTATGGCTGCCCTTCCTCCTCGGCCTCACCGCCGGAAGCCTCCTGGTCTGGTTGACAACCCAGCTCTCCACCCAGCACCGCCCTCCAGCCGCCGAAGGCTGGACCGTCGCCGCCATAACCTCCCGCCTGGAGAATGAACGCCGACAACTGCCACCCAAACCCATTGCGTCGAAACCGGCTGTGGCAGAGCGTCTCTGGTAATATCCAGGGGTATTTTCGTAGGGTGGGCGACGAACAATACGGGGCTTGAACCCAATGTGAACCGGGGGCGAAATGCAGGTTTCTCCAGAGGAATTGCGGGACGCGGCGAACACATTCGACGGCATCGTCGGAGCGGTCGGGAAGTTGCCGGTCATCGATACCGCCTCCGGCGTGCTGGGGACGCTGGGATCGTTCATGCAGGGCTCCGATACCGGCCCGGAGTTGGATCGGATAGAAGCGGTGCGCGCCAAGGCGATCCCCATCGTCAGCGGCCGCTATCAGGAGTTCGCCGCCGTGCTGCGCGAATCCGCCGACACCTACCACGGATCCGATCAGGACTCGGCGGCCAGGTTCGATGCCCTCGGCGACTTCAACTCCGGGGCCGGGGCGTGAAGGTTCCCACCCCGGACCAGGTGATGTTCTGGAATGTCGATATGGGATCGGTGGCTCCCAAAGCCGAGTTGATCGCCAAGGGCATCCGGGATGCCGCCGACGATATGCACAAGACCATCGACGGCATGAACTGGTCCGGGGACGGCCGCAACGGCGCGGAGCACCGCTCCGAGCGAGAACGTTCGCAAATGCGGTTCAACAGTGCGGCGTATGCGGCCGTCTCCGAACTGAACCAGCAGTTCGGACTGACCGAAGGGTCCGGCTCGAGCAGTCACAACTACCGCGTGGCCGAGTGGGCTGGACGGATCGACCAGACTGCCCGGGACGGTATGCAGGCCGAATTCGCGGTGCGCAATCTCGATGCGACGGCGCAGGGCAAGGAGCAAACCGCGCTATTCGATTCGGTTCGCGAAGGAACCGCGTTCGTCTCCAAACGTATGCCCGTCATCGGCAGCGACATGTTGGAGCTCGCGGTGAAGTCAGGGTCACCGGAGGTCAAGATGTGGCTGCTGGGCTCGGTCCCGGATTCCCATGTCACGGTCGACCTCACCTCGGACGCCAACCCCAGCCAGCGCTACCACAGCATCCTCGCCGGGATGTCCCAGGCGTCCGGGCAGCACGATTTCCGGTCGGACCCGAATGTCGGTCAATACTTCGACCAGACAACCGGCAAACTGAAGTCGCTGGAGGAGATCGCCGGAAAGAACCCGCAAACGACACTGACCGAATTCGACAGCGCCATGCGGAACTTCCTACCCAATCTGGCCAATTACGACGCCAGCTGGACCCTCGGACACAGCCCGAACGAACTCCCGAAATGAGAACTGACACGATGCGATCGCACGCCCGCCTGATCGGTGCCGTTCTTTCCGCCTGCCTGCTCACCGGGTGTTCGACCGATCATGCGCCCGCGAAATACCAGCTTCCCGAGAACGTGCAGTACAACTATCGCTGGACGGCCGCAACCGGAGTGGATCTCACCTCCGATGCCGCGATCGTCACGCGTGCCGTCATCGAGTCCGCACTCATCGCATCGATTACGCAGACGACCACGAAACGTGACATAGGGAAGTACACCTATCCCGGATATACCCGCGCTGTAGACCCCGCTATCGGGGACCAGGACAACTTCCTCTACAACGCTTGGAGCGTAAGCAATCTCGATGCCTGGGGTCCGGTTCACGGCACCGCCTACGCCGAAATCGTTTCGCTGCAAAAATCATCCGACGCTCGTGCACCGCGCTCGGTGGATGCATTGGCTTGCGTCTGGTTCAACGGCCTCAGCATCAGCCTGAGCTCTCCCAGCATCAAGTACCGGTCGCTGTTCGAACCGGCTCTCGCACCGCAGGCCGTCAAGATGAAACTGCTTGCCCCGCAAGACGAAACGCCGAAACTGACCGCATTGGGTCAGGGTCCGGCCCGCTATCCGACAACCGATGTATTCGGTGACTGGTCGGCGGAATCGATTGAGGTGAACAGCAGTTGGTGGGCTGCTCGAGCTAGCAAGCCCTACCAAGATCCGTGCGCCGCACTGCCTGTCAATCCGGTTCCACCCGAACAGCTTGCGACGACCACGGTGACGTTCTATCCGGCCCACCTGCCGACTCTCGACCCCTACCCCGGCTGGCCCGCCGACGCCGAACATCCGACCGGTACCGGCAAATGAGTTCCCCGAAACTGCCGCCCGAGATTCTGGCAGCGCTGCGGATGCCTGCCGCCGAACCTGTGGAATCTCAGTCCGGAGATGAGCCTTCGGAGGTTGCATCGGCTGACGGTTCAGCCGAACGCGATGATTCGGACACCGACGCTGCCACCGGCTTCACGAACGCGGTGAGTTACGAAGAGTGGCACGGCGAACAGACGTGGTCGGTTCGCGCGCCACCGTGATCGTGAGATCGCCCGCTATCCCGCACGCCGAAATGCCAAGGACGTAACGACTTACGCGGCGACGCGCTCGGAGTCTTCCTTCGGCCGCGGGTGATACGTCAGCACCGCCACCACGAACAGCGCCAGGGTGAACAGCACGTAGCTGCTGCCGATGATCTGTTGCCACCACGCCCAGGTGAGCTCGCGGTCACGGTCGTGCGGCAGCAGCCACTGCGGGCCGATGGCGAACAGGATGACCGCCAGACCCGTCGCACCCAGGAACGCCGGGCTGCGGCGGCCATTGGCGATGGCATCGGCCACCACGATCAGCACCGGCGCGATCCACACCCAGTGATGCGACCAGGACACCGGCGAAACCAGCAGTACCGCACCGGCGTTCACCATCAGCGCCGCCGCGTCCGCGCCCACCGAGATGAGCCGCTTCATCCAGATCGCGGCCAGCGCCACGGCCAGCACCGACAGCAGCACCCAGATCAGCGTCGCCGCCGAATCCGAGACACCCAACCGGTACGCGAAACCCTTCAGCGACTGATTACCCGCGTACCAGGGCGGACCGATCCGCCCGGTATCGGAGAGCGTGTGGAACCAGTACTGCACCGAATCGTGCGGGAAGAGCGCGAAACCCACCGCCACCGCGCCGATGGTGGAGAGCACCAGCGTGGCCGCGCCCTTCCAATCCTTGCGCAGCAGGAAGTAGAGCAGATATCCGCCGGGCGTCAACTTCACCGACACCGCGATACCGATCAGCATGCCGCGCGGCCAGAAAGGCTTGCGCGCCAGGCAATCCAGCGTGATCGCGGCCATCAGCACCAGGTTGATCTGCCCGAACCCGTAGGTCTGGCGGATCGGCTCGGCCAATTGCAGGATGGCGAGCGCACCGATCACGATGGCCAGCCGATTCGCCCGCGCCAGCTGCGGCCGCAGCCGATCCAGCACCACCCACAGCGTGATGGCGAGCGAGAGGATCGAGACGATCAGCACCGCCCACTCCGAGAGCGCCAGCGGCATGAGCGCCAGCGGCGCGAAGAACAGCGCCGCCAAAGGCGGATAGGTGAACGGCAATCCGAGCCCGTACACCGGCGGCATCGGACCGTACAGATCCTTGTCGTCCAGCCAGGCCCGCGCGCCATTGCGGTACACCTGTAGATCGATGTACCCGTGCCAGAAGTGCGCGAAATAGCTCACGAGAGCGGACACCACGAACAGCGCGACCGCGATAACGAGCAGCTTCTTCTGCTGCCGAGTCAGCGAAGAACCCCGCGGTGCACTCGTGGGCTTCTCCGCCGGATCCGCCAGCCCGGATCGTTCGTTCACCGGGACAGACTAGCTCTGCCTTTTGCCTTCGCTCCGCTACGGCGGGTTCGCGGCCCCGAAGTCTCGCTTCTTCCCTCCCTCCGCTCCTCCGCTGCGCTCCCCCGCTCCACTCAGTCCAGAAGCGAGACGGCCGCGAACCTGGCCGGTGTAAGGGATCTCAGGGCATGCCGCCGAGGTGAATCCGAGGCAGGTTCGGAGGCGTGTTGCGTGGCAACTAGACTCTGACCAGTATCTCGCCGAAATCCAGCATGCCGGTTCTCGGTTCTGACCTGCCCGGCCGAAAGGACTCTGGTTTCCCCGTGACCAGCCACGTCGATACCGTCAGCAACGCCGCGGCCAGCCCGGACCTTGCGCAGCCCTATAAGGAACTCGGCCTCAAGGACGACGAGTACGCCCGCATCAAGGAGATCCTCGGCCGCCGGCCGACGGATGCCGAGCTGGCGATGTACTCGGTGATGTGGTCCGAGCACTGCTCGTACAAGTCCTCCAAGGTGCACCTGCGCTACTTCGGCGAGACCACCACCGAACAGATGCGTTCCTCGATGCTCGCGGGCATCGGCGAGAACGCCGGTGTGGTGGATATCGGTGACGGCTGGGCGGTCACCTTCAAGGTCGAATCGCACAACCACCCTTCGTACGTGGAGCCCTATCAGGGTGCGGCCACCGGCGTCGGCGGCATCGTCCGCGACATCATGGCCATGGGCGCGCGCCCGATCGCGGTGATGGATCAGCTGCGCTTCGGTGCGGCCGATCACCCGGACACCCGCCGCGTCGTCGACGGCGTGGTGCGCGGTGTCGGTGGTTACGGCAATTCGCTGGGTCTGCCCAATGTCGGCGGCGAGACCGTGTTCGATGCTTCCTACCAGGGCAATCCGCTCGTCAACGCGCTGTGCGCGGGCGTCATGCGGGTCGAGGACCTGAAGCTGGCCTTCGCCTCCGGTGAGGGCAACAAGATCATTCTGTTCGGCGCGCGCACCGGCCTGGACGGCATCGGCGGCGTGTCGGTGCTGGCCTCGGACACCTTCTCCGGTGACGAATCCGGTTCCGGCCGTAAGAAACTCCCCAGCGTGCAGGTGGGCGATCCGTTCACCGAGAAGGTGCTCATCGAGTGCTGTCTCGAGCTGTACCACTCCGGTGTCGTCGTCGGCATCCAGGACCTCGGCGGTGCCGGACTGTCCTGCGCCACCTCCGAACTGGCCGCGGCCGGTTCCGGCGGTATGCATATCAACCTGGACCAGGTGCCGCTGCGCGCCGCGAATATGTCTCCCGCCGAGATCCTTTCGAGCGAATCCCAGGAGCGCATGTGCGCCGTGGTCGCGCCCGAGAATGTGGATCGCTTCATGGAGATCTGCCGCAAGTGGGACACCACCGCCACCGTCATCGGTGAGGTCACCGACGGCGAGCACCTGCAGATCACCTGGCACGGCGAGACCGTCGTCGACGTTCCGCCGCGCACCGTCGCCCACCACGGCCCGGTGTACGAGCGCCCCGTCCAGCGCCCCGCCGACCAGGACGCGCTGAACGCGGATTCCACTGCCGCGCTGAACCGTCCGAAGACCGGCGACGAACTGCGCGCCACCCTGCTGAAGATGATCGCCAGCCCGCAGCTGTGCTCGCGCAAGTGGATCACCGAACAGTACGACCGCTACGTGCGCGGCAATACCGTGCTCGCCGAGCACGCCGACGCCGGTGTCATCCGCATCGACGAGGAGTCCGGCCGCGGTATCGCCCTGGCCACCGACGCCTCGGGCCGCTACACCAAGCTGGACCCGTACACCGGTGCGCAGCTCGCGCTGGCCGAGGCGTTCCGCAATGTCGCCACCACCGGCGCCACCCCCAAGGCCGTCACCAACTGCCTGAACTTCGGTTCCCCCGAGGATCCGGGCGTCATGTGGCAGTTCCAGCAGGCCGTGCGCGGTCTGGCGGATGGCTGTGTGGCCCTGGGCATTCCGGTCACCGGCGGTAACGTCTCCTTCTACAACCAGACCGGCCAGACCGCCATCCTGCCGACCCCCGTGGTCGGCGTGCTCGGCGTCATCGACGATGTGCACCGCCGCATCCCGACCGGCCTGGGCCTGGAGCCCGGCGAGACGCTCATCCTGCTCGGTGAGACCCGCGATGAGCTGGACGGCTCCATCTGGGCGCAGGTCGAACACGATCACCTGGGTGGCGTCCCGCCCAAGGTCGACTTCGCCCGCGAGCAGCTGCTTTCGGAGATCCTCACCGCCGGTTCGCGCGACGGCATGATCAGCGCCGCGCACGACCTCTCCGAGGGTGGTCTGGCGCAGACCGTCATCGAGGCGTCCCTCGCCGGTGAAACCGGTTGCCGCATCCTGCTTCCCGAGGGCGCGGACCCGTTCGTCGCGCTCTTCTCCGAATCCGCCGGTCGCGTGCTCGTCGCGGTGCCGCGCTCGGAGGAGACCCGCTTCACCAAGATGTGTGATGCGCGCGGCCTGCCGTGGGCGCGGATCGGCGTGGTCGATCAGGGCTCGGACTCGGTCGAGGTGCAGGGCCAGTTCTCGATCACCCTGGACGAACTGCGCACCGCCTTCGAGGGCACGCTGCCCGCACTGTTCGGCCACTTCGAACACTGACCCAGCGCGCGCAACGCGAAAACCGAAGCACCCCGCCGCACCCGGACCCCTCGTTCCGGGTGCGGCGGGGTGCTCTCGTCTCCGCGCGGTTCGGGGATCACGAGACGACCTTGAACGGATCATGCTCGGCCATCAGCTTTTCCAAGCGGGCCTCGTCGATCCGGGAATGCACCTTCGTCGACTCGTACTGATCGCGAATCACTTTCGCGAGGGTGAAGCAGCTGCTCACCAGGAACAACATGGACATCAGCAGAAATCCGCGCTGCCAGAAATCCAAGGGGAGTCGCGCGATGCCGATACCCATGGCGCAGAAGCTGATTCCGAAGGCGATGACGGCCTGAGCCAGAAAAGCGGTGGTGCTCTTGGTCTGTGCGCTGGAGGTGCTCATGGCCATTGAGTCTGTCGAGCGCGCGCCTCGCCGCACCCCGTACAACTACTCGAGTGGCGTGCGTAGAAGCAACACGCCGTGATCATGGTGCCACTCACATCGGTGCATCCCCGGATTCGAGGGCAGGCCGTCCATACTTGACGGGTGCTGGACCCCGCCGTGACCTTGACGCGGCTGCGCACGCGCAGCGCCGCGCTCATGCGGCGTGGCTGGGGACAGCGGGCCGCGCGCATCGCCTCCCGCGCCGAGGACATCATCGACCTCAATCACACCGGTCTGGTGGTGGCGACCCTCTTCTTCGCCCTCTCCCTCACACCGTCGCTGGTACCGCGCGATTGGTTGTTCCAGGGATTGATCTCCGGGCTCAACGCGGCGGCCGGATACGGCGTGGGCTGTGTCCTGCAATGGTTGTTCCGCAGGTGGATTCGGCCGCGGTTGCCGATCGACACCCCGCCCGAATGGGTGCGCTACGTGGTGAGGGTCGCCGTCGTGCTCACCTGTGCGCTGGCCGCGGCGTACATGCTGGTCATGTCCGCCGACTGGCAACGCGAGATCACCGGGCTGATGGGTATGGAGGGCACCACCCGCGCCGCCTACCTGCGCACCGGCGGTTTGAGTTTCGTGGTCGGCGCGCTCGTGGTGGCGGTGTTCCGCACCCTGCGCGAGACGGTGCGATTCATCGGGCGGCAGCTCAGTCGCTGGGTACGGATACCGCCCGCGCTCGCACCCGCCACCGGTGCGCTACTGCTGTTCGTACTGATCATCACGCTCTTCAACGGCGTGGCCACCCGGGCGTTCTTCGCGGTCGCCAATTCCGCGTTCAGTGTGCGCAACGACAAGATGACCCCGTATGCCGTACAGCCCACCCGGCCCGAACGCTCCGGCAGCCCGCAGTCACTCGCCACATGGGAGACCCTCGGCTCGGAGGGCCGCTGGTTCGTCTCGCACGGGCCGGATCCCATGCTCATCAGCGCCGTCACCGGAAAGCCCGCGCGCCAACCCATTCGGGTGTACGTGGGTTTGCAGTCCGCCGATGCGAACACCACCGAGGAGGAGCTGGCCGTCGCCGAACTCCAGCGCACCGGGGCCTTCGACCGCAAGGTGCTGGTCATCGTCACCACCACCGGCACCGGCTGGGTGAACTCCATGAGCGCGGCCGCGCTGGAGTACATGTACGGCGGCGACACCGCGATTCTGGCGTCGCAGTACTCGTATCTGCCCAGCGTGCTGTCCTTCCTCGCGGACCGGCAGAAGGTCGCGGTGGCCGGGCGCAAGATGTTCGACGCGGTGTACTCGGCGTGGTCGGCGCGACCGGAGAACGCGCGCCCCAAACTCCTCGTCTACGGCGAGAGTCTCGGCTCACAGGGCTCCGAATCGGCCTTCGACGGCCTGGCCGATCTGCGCTCCAAGGTGGACGGCGCGCTCTGGGTCGGCCCGCCCAACTCGAATCGGCTGTGGGAGCAGTTCGTTTCGCGCCGCGATCCGGGCACCCGCGAGGTGGACCCCATCTACGCCGACGGTCTCGTCGTCCGATTCGCCGCCACCGCGGCCGATCTCGACAAACCCTCGGCCGACTGGCGACGCCCCCGCATCGCCTACCTCATGCACCCGTCGGACCCCATCGTCTGGTGGTCCTCGGATCTCATTTTCTCGCAACCGGATTGGCTCTCCGAACCGCGCGGCGCGGATGTCTCCTCCCAGATGCGCTGGTCGCCCTTCGTCACCTTCTGGCAGGTGGCGGCGGACCTCACGAACGCACAGGGCGTCAGTGACGGCCACGGTCACCGGTACGGCTCCCTGGTCCTGGACGGCTGGGCCGCCATCGCCGCACCGCCGGACTGGACCCCCGAACTCTCCGAGAAGATCCGCACCCAAATCGAACTCGCCGAAGAATACGAGCGAGTGGTGAAGTAGGTGCGCGCCACGAAAAAGCCTGCTGCCCCTGCTGATTCCGGTGTTCCCGCCGCTCCTCATGACCTCGGTGTAGCCGCCACTCCTCGTCATCCCGGCATGCTTGTGGCCGGGATCCACATCGCGGCGGTTGCCCTCCCGCTGCTGTGGAGCAATCGGGTATTGCCCGCACTCGACCTGGATATCCGGGGCCGCACCGCCGCCAACACCGCCTTCGCGGTCGCCTATACCGTTGCCTTCCAAGGGAATCCGAGATGGATATCCGCGGGTGGACTGCGGGCCGGTGCCGGCGCGGGAGGTGTGGTCCTCGCCGGTTACGGTGCGGGCCTGGCGATTCCGCCGATCCGCCGCCAATTGGCCGGGACCGCACACCGTGGACCCGCCGTCTCGACGGCCGAATGGGCCGCACTGCATATCCCCGGCGGCACCGTGTTCAGTGAAGAGCTGGTCTACCGCGCCACCCTCACTCCACTGCTCGAGCGCACTCTCGGCAGCACCGGAACCTGGCTGGGCGCACTGACTTTCGGCCTCTCGCACATCCGCGCCGCGCGCTCCGCCGGTGACCCGGTCCCCGGCACCGTGGCCGTCACCACCCTGGCGGGCGCGGTCTTCGACCAGCTGCGCCGCCGCACCGGCAGTGTCACCGCCCCGGCGCTGCTGCACCTGGCCATCAATGGCGGCGGCGCACTGGCGCCTTTCGCCGCCCGCCGCCTCCTGCCGCGTTCCCGAGCGGCTGCCCCACCAGGGATGACGGGAGATGTGTCGGAGAGCGGCGGTAGCCTTTTCGCGTGGCAGGACGTGGAGCGGTGAATCCGGGGGAGGTCAGGGCGGCGGTGGCCGCGGTGGGGGAGTGGCTGCGGGACGAGTCGGCCGGGGCTCCCGCGCGAGCAGAGTTGGCGGCGGCGGTGCGGGGGACCGCGCGATCGCTGGCGGCGGACGCGCCGGGCGGGGCCGTCGAGGTGCGGGTGCCGCCGTTCGTGGCGGTGCAGTGCATCGAGGGATTGCGGCATACCCGGGGGACGCCGCCCAATGTGGTCGAAACCGATCCGCGCACTTGGCTATTGCTGGCCACGGGGCTCTTGGACTTCGAGGGCGCGGTGGCCTCGGGGGTGCTCACGGCATCGGGGAGCCGGGCCGGTGAAGTCGCCCGGTGGCTGCCGATCGTGCCGCTCTGAATTCTGCCCTGCGGCACTCGGCCTCGATGCCGGGCGTGAAACCTACTGCGCCGCAGCGGCTGTCGCGGGCTTGCGCTCCAAACCCTTGCGGTCGTAGAAGCGCGTGATCGCCAAACCGAAGACCAGGCCGATGGCCAGACCCAGCGTCGCCATCCAGGCGCCCCGCGCGAGTCCGGCCTGGCCGCTGCCGTAGAAGTAGAGGATGGAGCGGGTACCCAGGAATACCTGGTGCATGGGCTCGAAACCGGCCAGCCAGCCGAAGTACTTGGGCGTCGCCTCGATCGGCACGGTGCCGCCCGAGGACGGCAGGCCCAGGATGATGAAGATGATCAGATTGATGATCAGACCGGCGGTGCCCACCGCCGCGAGGATCGAGGTGCAGGTCACCCCGACCGCGGTGATCACGAACGCACCGTAGATGAACAGCAGCAGCGGTCGATCGATCGGCATGCCCAGCAACGCCCCGATACCGAGCAGTGCCCCCGATACCGCGATCGACATCACCACCACCGCGGACCATTTCAGCAGCAGCGTATGCACCCGGGAGATCGGCGTGCGCGGGAAATGCACGTACCACGGCCCCCATTCGGTCGGCAGGAAGCCGAGCGCCGAATCGATGAGCTGGTGAATGATCATCGCCCCGACCATGCCCGCCAGCAGGAGCAGCAGGCTGTAGAAGAAGGCGGTCAGGCCCTCACCGGAACCGCCGGGCAGCGGCCGGAACTCCTCGACCGCGATGCTCAGCGGGTGCGCCAGGGTGATCATGGTGGCCGCCGACAGCGTGGGTGCGGGCGGACCGCCGGGCGGTGGCGTCAGGGTCGTCTTCACCTGGTCGGTCAGCTGCTGCCCGACCTGCGCGTCCACCTGGGTGAGCGCCTGCGCGCCGAACTTCTGCACGATGGCCGTGGCGAAGGCCCCGGTGCGCGGATTGGTCTGCAGGGTGATCGCCGGTTTGCTGATCTCACCCGGCACCACACTGCCGACGCCGAGAATGCCGAGCCGTTTGGAGAAGTCACTCGGAATGATGAGCGTTCCGTACACCTGCGCCGACTGCATCTGCAGCTGCGCCTCATTGATGCCGAGCACCCGCAGATCGATCTTGTCGGACGGCACCGCCTGCTGGAGTCCCGCCGCGACCTGATCGCCGAAGTTCACATGCTTGGTCTGATCGCCCGTGGTCAGGTCGTCGCCGACATCCTGATTCACCAGCGCGATCGGGAAATTGTGCAGGTTCTTCTCGGGATCGACGATGTAGTCGAGGTACATCACACCCAGCAGCGAAGCCAGCAGCGTCACCACCAGAATGGGAAAGGCCCACCTGAACGGCGTCAGCCGCCGCGGGGCCGGAGTCGATGCCGAAGTACCGGTGCTCGCCACGCCCGAACGCTAACAGCAAACCTCCTGTCATCCGGGTTATCCCAGCGGTGGGTTGCGCGACGGTTACCAGTACTATGGGGTCTGCCCCCCGCCCGCCGAACAGGGAGCAAACACGGTGACCCTGCCCCCCGCCGACACCACCCCCGATCAGCCCGAGAACGAACCCCGCGAAGAGTGTGGAGTTTTCGGTGTCTGGGCCCCGGGCGAAGATGTGGCCAAGCTCACTTACTACGGGCTGTACGCCCTCCAGCATCGCGGTCAAGAGGCAGCCGGCATCGCCGTCTCCGATGGTTCGCAGGTGCTGGTATTCAAGGATTTGGGCCTGGTGAGCCAGGTCTTCGACGAGCAGACTCTCGCGGCCATGCCCGGCCACGTGGCCGTCGGCCACTGCCGGTACTCCACCACCGGCTCCACCACCTGGGAGAACGCTCAGCCGATCTTCCGCACCACCGCGGTGGGCTCCGGACTTGCGTTGGGCCACAACGGAAATCTGGTCAATACCGCCGAATTGAGTGCTCGCGCACGAGAACTCGGCCTGATCAGCGGCCGACTGGCCGGCAATATGGCCGCCACCTCCGATTCGGATGTGATGACCGCGCTGCTCGCGCACGCCGCCGCCGACAAGAGCATCGAGCAGGCCGCCCTGGAGCTGCTGCCGACCCTGCGCGGCGCCTTCTGCCTGACCTTCATGGATGAGCACACGCTCTATGCCGCGCGGGATCCGCACGGTGTGCGCCCGCTCTGCCTGGGCCGGCTCGAACGTGGCTGGGTGGTCGCCAGCGAAACCGCCGCGCTCGATATCGTCGGCGCCGCCTTCGTGCGCGAGATCGAGCCGGGCGAACTGCTGGCGATCGACGCGGACGGGGTGCGCTCGCTGCGCTTCGCCAATCCCACGCCCAAGGGCTGCGTCTTCGAGATGGTGTACCTGGCCCGTCCGGACAGCACCATCTCCGGTCGTTCGGTGCACGCCACCCGCGTGGAGATCGGCCGCCGCCTGGCCGTCGAGCATCCCGTCGAGGCGGATCTGGTCATCCCGGTGCCGGAGTCCGGTACCCCGGCCGCCGTGGGCTACGCACAGGGCTCCGGTGTGCCCTACGGTCAGGGCCTGATGAAGAACGCCTATGTGGGCCGCACCTTCATCCAGCCCAGTCAGACCATTCGCCAGCTCGGCATTCGACTCAAGCTGAATCCGCTGCGCGAGGTCATCCGCGGTAAGCGCCTGATCGTGGTGGACGACTCCATCGTGCGCGGCAACACCCAGCGCGCGTTGATCCGAATGCTGCGCGAGGCAGGCGCTTTGGAGATCCATGTGCGGATCGCCTCGCCGCCGGTCAAATGGCCGTGCTTCTACGGCATCGACTTCGCCTCGCGCGCGGAGCTGATCGCCAACGGGGCCGGGCCGGACGGTATCGAGGGCACCAGCATGGACGAAATGGTCGACGGCGTCCGCCGCTCCATCGGCGCGGACAGCCTCGGCTACATCTCCCTCGACGCCATGGTCGCCGCCACCGAACAGCCGCGCTCACGACTATGCTGCGCCTGCTTCGACGGTGACTACCCGATCCCGCTGCCCACCGAGGCGGCCATCGGCAAGAATCTGCTGGAGAGCGTCCTCACCGGCGCGACCGAGGCCGAGCTGCTGGCGGACAACGCGAATGCGAGCGCCCTCAGTCGTCCGTAGTAAACCCCCGCGCCGCCGGTAACCGGCCTCGCGCATCCCGTGCCCGTCCGCGATCTTCGCGGGCGGGCACGAGTGTTTTCGCGCCCTTTCCTGCCATTGCTCGCGAATTGCGCTGTCGCAGTTGAGACATCGTCCTGCTCGGGCAGGTAATGCAAAAGTGATGAGTTTGTTCGGATTCGCAACATTCCGGTTATAACCGGCAGATACTGTCCGCAGCCAAACGAAGTCCACCGCGGCGCGGCGGGGTCGCGACCCGGCCCACGCGCCGCGTCTCGAAAGCAGGCGGTATGCGCGCGAAAAGTATTGCGGCAGTGGGGCTGGCGGGCCTCACCATGCTCGCGGCGGCAGGATGTGGGTCCGGGCGGACCGGCGGAGACAGCGGAGGTGCGGGCCTGGTCGTCGGCACCACCGACAAGATCTTCGCGCTCGACCCGGCCGCGGCCTACGACAATGGATCACTGCTGGTGGAGACGCAGGTCTACCAGTTCCTGATGAACTTCGCCCCCGGCGAGGCGGTTCCGAAACCCGATGCCGCGCAGAAGTGCGGCTTCAGCAGCCCGACGGTGTACAGCTGCACGCTCAAGCCGAATCTGAAGTTCGCCAACGGCAATCCGCTCACCGCGAACAGCGTGAAGTTCTCCTTCGACCGCATGCTGAAGATCAACGACCCGAACGGCCCGGCCTCACTGCTGGGCAATCTCGACCACACCGACGCGGTCGACGCGACCACCGTCAACTTCACCCTGAAGGTCGCCAACGATCAGACCTTCCCCGCGATCCTGCCCACCCAGGCCGGACCCATCGTCGACGAGAAGGTGTTCCCCGCGGACAAACTCCTCGACGACGACGCCATCTGGAAGGCCAAGCCGTTCTCCGGCCCGTACTCCATCACCAGCTACGACAAGAACAAACTCGTGTCGTACCAGGCGAATTCGGACTACGACGGCCTCTTCGGCAAGCCGAAGACCGAAACCGTCTCCACCAAGTACTACGCCGGTTCGGAGAATATGCGCATCGATGTGCAGAACGGCGATATCGACGTGGCCTGGCGCTCCCTCGCGCCGACCGATATCGACTCCCTGCGCGGCAACGACAAGGTGACGGTCAAGGAGGGACCCGGCGGCGAACTGCGCTACCTGGTGTTCAACATGAACACCATGCCCGGCGCCAACCCGGCCGCGAAACTCGCCGTCCGCAAGGCGCTGGCCTCGTCGATCGACCGTGAGGCACTATCCACCGGCGTGTACAAGAACACCTATGCTCCCGCGTATTCGTCGGTGCCGCAGGGTGTTCCGGGCGCCACCGAACCCTTCAAAGACATCTACGGCGCCAAGCCGAACAAGACCGCCGCGGCCAAATTCCTCGCCGACGCCGGCGTGCCCACCCCGGTGGATCTGAACATCCAGTACAACACCGACCACTACGGCAGCACCGCGTCGGAGGAGTACGCCGCGATCAAGAGCCAGCTCGAAGCCACCGGGCTGTTCAAGGTGAATCTGCAATCCACCGAATGGGTTTCGTATCAGAAGGAACGGGTCAAGGACACCTACCCGATCTTCCACTTCGGCTGGTTCCCGGACTACCCGGACGCCGACGACTACCTGACCCCGTTCTTCGGCACCAACAACTTCCTGCAGTCGCACTTCGAGGATCCGCGGATCAATGCCGAACTGCTGGCCGAGGTGACCGAACCCGACAATGCCAAGCGCATGGCCGCCCTTGCCACCGTGCAGCATTCGCTCGCGGCCGATTTCATTCCGATCCTGCCGCTGCTCTCGGGTAAGCAGATCGCCGTCGCGGGCAAGAACGTCTCGGGCGTGGAGAACACCCTCGATCCGTCGTTCAAGTTCCGGTTCGGAGTGCTCAGCAAGTGATCTCCGGTCAACTGCTGCGGTACCTCGGGGTACGGCTGCTGCTGATCGTGCCCACCACCTGGATTCTGGTGACAGTCGTATTCTTCCTGATGCGGGTGGTGGGCGATCCGATCACAGCGGCGCTCGGCGGACGGCTACCGGCCGACCAACTCGCGGCGCGGAAACACGCCGCCGGACTGGATCGGCCCATCCTCACCCAGTACTGGGACTACATCAGCAAGCTCGTACAGGGGGATTTCGGCCGCTCCCAAGACAATCGGGCGATCACCGAAGTGGTGTCGACCTACGGGGCGGCCACCCTCGAGCTGGTGTTCTGGGCGCTGATAGTGGCCTTCGCCGTGGGAATTCCGTTGGGGCGCTACGCCGCCACCCGTCGTGATACGGCCGCGGACGCGGGATTGCGCTTGTTCGCCATCCTCGCCTACGCGGCGCCGGTGTTCTTCGTCGGCCTGCTGCTCAAACTGATCTTCTCGGTGAAACTGCACTGGCTGCCCGCCTCCGGACGGGCCAGCACCAATGTGGAGCTCGCCCTGCAACATGTCTCGCCCAAGACGAACGTGCTGTTCATCGACGCGATTCTGTACGGCGACACCGGGTACCTGATGGATGTGCTCAAACACGCTGTGCTGCCGGCCATCGCACTCGGCCTGCTCACGGCGGGCGTCTTCCTGCGCCTGGTCCGGATCAACCTGATCCAGACCCTGCGCAGCGATTACGTCGACGCCGCCCGCGCCCGCGGCCTCTCCGCGCGCGTGGTGACCCGGCGGCACGCCTTCCGCAATGCGCTCATTCCCGTCGTCACCGTCATGGGCATGTATATCGCCTCCATGCTCGGCGGCGCCATCCTCACCGAACGGACCTTCGACTGGAAGGGGCTCGGCTATCAGCTCACCGAGTACCTGACCCAGCGCGATTTCGTCGCGGTGCAGGGCATCGTCACCTTCCTGGCGCTGGTGGTGGCGGTCATGAGCTTCCTGGTGGATCTGATCGTCGCGCTGATCGACCCGAGGGTGAGGTTCTGATGACTGCACCGGAAGTAATGGCTGATCCCGCCGTCCCGACCGGCACCGTGGCGGGGCGGCGCGGGCTGCCAGGACTGCGGCTGTTCCGTATGACGCACGGATTCCAGCGCGCCACACTGATATTCGGCCTCGCCCTGATCGCCGCATTCCTGCTTGCCGCCCTGCTGGCGCCCTGGTTGGCGCCCTACGGATTGGCCCAGAACGCCGCGGACGGAGTCGATTTCGCACGCCAGCAGGCGCCGTCGAGTCAGCACTGGCTCGGCACCTCGGTGCGCGGTGAAGACGTACTCTCGCGCGTGCTCTACGGCGCGCGCACCGCGCTGTACGTGATCGCCGTTTCCCTCGTGCTTTCGCTATTCGTCGGTGTCCCTTTGGGATTGATCTCCGGCTATATCGGGCGCTGGGTGGATCGGGTGCTCGTGCTGTTCATGGACGCCATGTTCGCGTTCCCGACCCTGCTGCTGGCCATCGTGGTCTCGATCATGGTGGCCGGTGGTAACTCCAGCAAGCTCGGCGGTGTGCTGTCGGCGGCCGTCGCCATCACGGTTATCTTTGTGCCGCAATACTTCCGGGTGGTACGCAATGCCACCGTCGCGGTCAAGAACGAACCGTATGTGGACGCCGCGCGGGTGAGTGGAGCCTCCACTTTGCGCATTCTGTACAAGCACATCTTCGCCAATGTCACCCAGTCACTGCCGGTGATCATCACCCTCAATGGCGCGGAGGCGATTCTCACCCTCGCCGGACTCGGCTTCCTCGGCTTCGGTATCGAACCCACCCAGGCCGCCGAATGGGGTTTCGACCTCAACAAGGCACTCCAGGACGTGCCCAACGGCATCTGGTGGACCGGCGTCTTCCCCGGCGCCGCGATCGTTCTGGTGGTGCTGGGCATGACACTGGTCGGCGAGAGCCTCAACGAAGTACTCAACCCGCTGCTGCGCACCCGCCGCGGCGTCGACGCCGCCGCACCGGAACAGGAGGCCGCCGATGCCTGATCAGCCCCGGCCCGAGCAGGCCACGACACCCGAAAAGCGCAGTCCCGCACTCTCGGTCGAGGCACTGTCGGTCACCTTCGCCACCGACGCCGGAGCCGTCCGCGCGGTCTGCGACGTCTCCTATGCGGTGTACCCGGGCGAAGTGCTGGCCGTCGTCGGCGAATCCGGCTCCGGCAAATCGGTGAGCTCACGCACCGCCATCGGACTGCTGCCGTCCACCGCACGGGTGAGCGGCACCGTCATGCTCGGCAGCGCCGAGATCACCAAGATGAGCGAACGCCAGCTCACCGCGGTGCGCGGCGGCGATATCGCCATGATCTTCCAGGAACCCGGCTCCGCGCTGGACGCGCTCTTCACCGTCGGCTACCAGATCATGGAAGCCCTACGCGCACACAAGAAGATGTCCCGGATCGCCGCGCGCACCCGCGCCATCGATCTGCTGCGCCTGGTCGGGCTGCCCGAACCCGAGCGTCGCGTCAACTACTACCCGCATCAACTCTCCGGCGGGCAGAAGCAGCGCGTCATGATCGCCATCGCGATCGCCTGCGAACCCAAGGTGATCATCGCCGACGAACCCACCACCGCCCTCGATGTCACCGTGCAGGCCGAAATCCTGGAGCTGCTCCGGGATCTGCGCGATCGCATCGGCAGCGCCATCGTTCTCATCACGCACAATATGGGCGTGGTCGCGGATATGGCCGACCGCGTAGTCGTCATGCGCGCCGGGCGCGTCGTCGAACAGGCCACGGCGGATGAGCTTTTCGCCAACCCCACCCAGGAGTACACCCGCGCACTGCTCGCCGCCGTCCCGCACCTGGGCACCTCGACCCGGGTGGCGCCCGCGGCGGACTCCGGTGAACCCGTGCTCGAGATCACCGATCTCACCGTCGAATTCGCCAGTGGTCTGCGCAGATCCACCTTCACGGCGGTGCGGCGGGTGAGCTTCGAGATCGCGCGCGGCGAAACCCTCGGCCTGGTCGGCGAATCCGGCTCGGGCAAATCGACCATCGGCCGTTGCGCGGCCGGATTACAGCGCGCCACCGGCGGATCCGTGCGCGTGCTCGGCTCCGAACTCACCGGACTCTCCGAGCGCCGCCTGCGACCCATGCGCCGCCGTCTCGGCTTCGTCTTCCAGGACCCGGCGACCTCCCTCAACCCGAGGCTCACCGTCGGCGACTGCGTGGCCGAACCGCTCGTGGTGCACCGCGCCGCCACCGGCACGGCCATGCGCGACCGGGTCCGCGCACTCCTCGATGACGTCCAACTCCCCGAGGGCACCGAAAAGCGCTACCCGCACGAACTCTCGGGCGGCCAGCGCCAGCGCGTCAGCCTGGCCCGCGCCCTCGTCCTCAATCCGGACCTGCTCATCGCCGACGAACCGACCAGCGCCCTGGACGTCTCCGTCCAGGCCACCGTCCTGGAGCTCTTCGCCGACCTGCAGCGCGAATACGGCTGGGCCTGCCTGTTCATCAGCCACGACCTGGCCGTTGTCGACCAACTCGCCGACCGCGTAGTCGTCCTCTGCAATGGCGAAGTGGTCGAACAGGGCACCCGCGACCAGATCCTGCGCACCCCCGCGCAGGACTACACCCGCCGCCTGGTAGCCGCGGTTCCGGTCCCCGATCCGGAGGAGCAGCGCCGTCGTCGCGCGGAAAGAAGTCAGCTGATTTCGTAAGGGTTGGTTTCTGCTATATGGGGAGGCGGCACGGTCGTTATGCGTCTCCGGTACCGTGAGCAGCGCATCTATCCGTCCGATTCGGCTTGGAGCTTTCCCCGACAATGACTGAACAGACACCCAGTGGCGCTGGTGCTTCGTACGCAGCGGCCGGAGTGGATATCGAAGCTGGCGACCGCGCGGTAGAGCTGTTCGCGCCGCTGGCCAAGAAGGCTTCCCGGCCCGAAGTACAGGGTGGACTCGGCGGCTTCGCCGGACTGTTCGCGCTGAAGGGCGGATACAAGGAGCCGCTGCTGGCCTCCTCCACCGACGGCGTCGGCACCAAGATCGCCATCGCGCAGGCCATGGACAAGCACGACACCGTCGGCCTCGACCTGGTCGCCATGGTCGTCGACGACCTCGTCGTCTGCGGTGCCGAACCGCTGTTCCTGCAGGACTACATCGCCGTCGGCAAGGTCGTCCCCGAGCGCGTCGCCCAGATCGTCTCCGGTATCGCCGAAGGCTGCATCCTGGCCGGCTGCGCCCTGCTCGGCGGCGAGACCGCCGAACACCCGGGCCTGATGGGCGCGGACGACTACGACATCTCCGGCACCGGCGTCGGCGTGGTCGAGGCCGATGCCGTGCTCGGCCCGGATCGCGTCCGCCCCGGCGATGTGGTCATCGGTATGGGCGCCTCGGGTCTGCACTCCAACGGTTACTCCCTGGCCCGCAAGGTGCTGCTGGATATCGACCGCATGCAGCTCTCCGGACATGTCGAGGAGTTCGGCCGTACCCTCGGCGAGGAGCTGCTGGAGCCCACCAAGATCTATGCCAAGGACTGCCTGGCCCTGATCGCCGAAACCGATGTGCGCACCTTCTCGCACGTCACCGGCGGCGGTCTGGCGCAAAACCTGGCCCGCGTCCTGCCGGCCGGTCTGGTCGCCGAACTGGATCGCGGCACCTGGAGCCCCGCCCCGGTCTTCAAGCTCATCGCTCAGCGCGGTCGCGTCGAGCGCGCCGAGATGGAGAAGACCTTCAATATGGGCGTCGGCATGGTCGCCGTCGTGGCCCCCGAGGACGCCGACCGCGCCCTCGCGGTGCTGACCGCCCGCCACATCGACTGCTGGACCCTCGGCACCGTCAAGAAGGCCAAGGACGCCGACGCCCAGCGCGCCGTCCTGCTCGGCGAGCACCCGCGCTTCTGATCACCTAGGCAAAGCACAGGGCCCCGGCTACTCCACGGAGTAACCGGGGCCCTGCTGTATGTCTGGAATGCCGGATATCGTTGCCGCCCGCCACCTTCGGAGCACCGAGCCGGGAATCCACGTACGCGGAATTCCGGTACGCCGGTACAGAACACACATCGGCGCCTCGTCCTGGTTGGACGAGACGCTCGTATCAGCGGTCCTTCAATGTCGTCGGAGCTCGGCGCGCATCGACGTGTCAAAGGGCAGGCCAGTCACGGCCTGCCCCTTACTCACGTGCGATAAATCCGAGTCAGCGGCGCCAGTCGTCGTAGTCGTCTTCGTCCCAGCTCGACTGCGAGTCTTTCGCGTCGTGCTCGTCGGAAAGCACACCACTCCGCGGCAATTCGGAGGGACTTCCTCCCAGCTCCCGCTGAAGGCTCTGGAAGTCGGTCGGCGCCGAGCTGTACTTGAGCTCGCGTGCCACCTTGGTCTGCTTTGCCTTAGCCCGGCCACGGCCCATGGCTGACCCCCTCGTGTCACTGCGGGGCGGCCTGGGGTGGTTTGGCGGCCCCGTTCGAATTAATAATCTTCCTGACAGACACTTTAGCGTGTGTCAGGCGGTCTCGCTTCCAGGAGTGGGGGAGAAACCGTCGAAGTGCCGCCCGTGACCGGATTTCGCGGCTCCGGAGCAGCCGCGCGATCGAGGCGGAACGAGGGGCGCGGGTGGCTAGAACACCCCCGGCACGGCGCGAATCACACCCACCCGGGCGCCACCGCCGAGCACCGCGGGCGAGGCCAACTCCGCGTGCTCATCGGTCCACTCGATACCCATACGCTGCAACAGCGCCAGCGTCAGCGGCAATCGGGCCCGATCGGAACCGTCATCGATCTTGTAGGCGAAAGCCGAGCCATCCGGCAGCGCGCCCGCGTGCACACCATCCGCGCCGATCTTGCAGACCAGACCCGGCGTGGCCGACATGACCCGGAAATCCGGGCCGTCCGTGCCGGAAATCACTCGCGGATGCGCGCGAATCGCGTCCGCGACGCGCCGCTCCGGGCTATTTTCCGGCGCGGTCGCCAGCGTGGCGTAGGCGCGCGCCAGATTCACCAGCGAGACCGGCACGATCGGCAGACCACAACCGTCGATACCGAGATCGGTCTCCGGCTCACCTGTGACATCGGTGATGGTGGACAGCACCGCCTGCTGCAGGGGATGCGCGATGTCGAGGTAACCGGTCGTAGGCCAACCGTTGATCTGACAGGTCGCGAGCATCGCGGCGTGCTTGCCCGAGCAGTTCATGAAGATCCGGCGGGCCGCCGTATCGCCAGCGGCCAGTGCCTGGGCGCGCGCATGATCCTCGAAGGGCAGATCGGGTGGGCATTCGAGATCGTCCTCGGTGAATCCGAAGCGATCCAGCAGGCGCTGTACCAGGTACACATGGTCGGGTTCACCGAAATGCGAGGCGGTCGCGATGGCCAGCTCGGCGGTGTCGACCGGTTCGAAACCATTGCGCAGCAGGGCCAATGCCTGCATGGGCTTATTGGTCGAGCGCGGGAAGATCGGACCGTGCACCGCGCCCACCTCGACCAGCGGTTCACCATCCGGGCGCAGCACCACCGCGGAACCCCGGTGCACACACTCGCGGAAACCCGACCGCACCACCTCGACCAGCTCTGTGCTCAATTTGCCCTCCACTTCGCTCCGGGCAGGTTCGCGGCCCCGCAAGCCCGGTTCTTCACTCCTACGCTCAGTCGCTGCGCTCCACCGCTTCGTCGCTCCAGAACCGAGCCGGGCCGCGAACCTGATGTCCGCGCTCGGCTGCGAGTCTGTTTCATCGGCTCGCGCTCACATGCCTGCGGCGATGCCGCTCGATCTGCATGCGGACATCGTCGGAGATGGTCGGCTCGGACTCCAGGAGCAGCTCCAAGCGAGTCATATCCGCGCCGGTGAAGAGATCGCGCACGGTGACACCGTGCGCGGGGATGTGCAGGACGCGCACCTCGTCGTCGGCACCGATCGTGCCCTCGGTCAGTACCCGCAGGTAAGCGCCCGTATTCGACTGTGCGGTGAACCTTTTCACCCACTGCTGCTCGCCGGACCAGTGCTGGAAGGTCGCGCACGGGACCCGCGGCGCGGACACCTCGAGGACGGTATCGCCGATGGCCCAGCGGGCGCCGAGCACGGCATCGCTCACCGCGAGACCTGTGACGCGCAGGTTTTCGCCGAACCAGCCGGGCGGGAGCGCCCGATTCAGCTCGGCCGTCCAACCGTCGGCGTCCTCGTCGGCGTAGGCGTAGACGGCCTGATGCACTCCGCCGTGATTGGCGGTATCGCAGACGTGATCGCCGTCCAGGCCCAGGGCGCGCACCGGAACCCGATGCGACACCGGACGTTTGTCGATGGCGGTGCGCCCGACGCGGGTCGGGACCGCAAGCTCCTCGTGCACCACGCAGACGGCGATGACCCGTCCGATGGTGGCGTTCGCGCTCATCGGCCGCGCAGCCGCTCGACGGCCAGCCTGCCCGCCTGCGGTTCGTCATGGGCCGGAACGGAATCCGGATCGATGGCGGCCGAGCACGGGCCCACCTCGAGCGGAGTATCCGCGGGGACATTGCGTTTCACCAGCGCCAGCGCGATGGGACCGAGTTCGTAATGGTCCACGATGGTGCCCAGCACGCCCACCGCGCGACCGCCCGCCGTCACCGCATCACCGGTGACCGGGCGCGAATCCGCGGAGCCGTCCAGGTGCAGCAGCACCAGATTGCGGGGCGGCTTACCCAGATTGTGGACGCGCGCCACCGTCTCCTGCCCGCGATAGCAGCCCTTGTTCAGATGTACCGCGCCGTACTCCTCGATACCGCCGACCCAGTTCGCCTCGTGCGGGATCGTGCGGTCATCGGTATCGATGCCGATACGCGGGCGCAGGGCCGCGACCCGCAGCGCCTCGAAGGTCCAGCTGCCGGCCGCCTCCGCACCGGCCGCGCGCAGTCGCGTCCACCAGGAGGTGAGCTGATCGCGGGGGACCAGGAGATCGAAGGAGTCGGCGGTGGGCCACGGCATCCGGCGGAGGAAGCCACCGCCGGGCAGGGCCACGGCCTGATAGGTGTCGGGAAGGGCGGTGATGCCCAGGGTTTCGGTCAGCTCCGGCACGCGCGGGCCGAGCAGGCTCAGCACCGCGTACTCGGGTGCGGCCTCGGGCTTGGCGTCCGCCCAGAACACCATCTTCTGTAGGAAGGCGAGAAGATCGGGGCCGCGGGTCGCCTCGGTATCGATCCAGAGGGTGCCGTCCAGATCGGTGAGCACGAAGTGATGCAGGACGCGACCGTTCAGATCGAGATCCAGATCCTCGGCCGACTGCCCATCGCCCAGGTCGGTGATCGCCTGACTGGAGATGGTGTTCAGCCAGCTCAACCGCTCTTTACCGGTGATGCTGAGTACGAACCGGTGCGATCGATCCACCACGGCGGCGCGTTGAACGGCGGCGCGCTGCTCGCCCAGCGGATCTCCGTAATGCCACGCGACCGCCGCATCCGGTGATTCGGGCGGCCCCGCGACAGCCCCTGGAACCTGAAGAATCGGACTGGGTGCTACCTCGAAGGACACCACCCCACCCTAGCTGTGTCTAATTTGCGCCGCCTTCGGTGCCTATTCGCGCCGCCTTCGGCTTCGCGCACTGTGCCTGTTTGCGCCGCCTTCGGCGTCGCGGTTCGCGGCCCTCGAAGGCTCGGTTCTTCACTTTCTGCGCCGCCTTCGGCGTCGCGGTTCGCGGCCCTCGAAGGCTCGGTTCTTCACTTTCTGCGCCGCCTTCGGCGTCGCGGTTCGCGGCCCTCGAAGGCTCGGTTCTTCACTCCTCCGGTCAGTCGCTGCGCTCCTTCCCTCCGTCGCTCCAGAACCGAGCCGGGCCGCGAACTCGGTGGTTTTGGGTCTATTAGGGATGGGTGTTTGGAGGGCTTTGTATTGGCGGGTTGGCGTTTATTGGTGGCCGGATATCGCTCGTCCGCGGGGTATCTGTCATAGGGTCGGTCGCATGGTGGAACGGGTTCTGGTGACTCTTGACGGCGCGATCCGGGATCCGGACGCGCCGCTTTTGTATGCGGACGATATCGGCGCACTGCGGGGCGACGGGATATTCGAGACGGTGCTGGTGCGGGACGGGGTGGCCTGCGCACTGGAATTGCATCTGGCTCGACTGCGGCGCTCGGCGCAGGCTCTCGAACTGCCCGCCCCGGATCTGGACGCGTGGCGGTTCGCGGTGGAGTTGGCGGCCGAGGAGTGGGGGAGCGAACAGGAGGGCATGCTGCGCATGGTGCTCACCCGCGGGCGTGACAGCGATCACGGATCGAGTGATGGCAAACTTGCAGCAAACGCACCCGGTGGGTTGTCCGCGGCCGAACCCGCCAGCACCGGTTACGTTTTGGTGGCTCCGGTGCACGAGCGGGTGAAAACCGCTCGCAGCGAGGGTGTTTCGGTCATCACGCTGTCGCGCGGGATCTCCATCGATCTGGCGCAGGCCGCGCCCTGGCAGCTGCTCGGGGCCAAAACCCTCTCGTACGCAACGAATATGGCGGCCCTGCGGTTCGCCCGCCGGATGAACGCCGATGATGTGATCTTCACCAGCACCGAACATCGCGTGCTGGAGGGTCCGCGCTCGACAGTGGTTGTGCAGCGCGAGAATCAGCTGATCACCCCGCCCGCGCGCAATGGTGTGCTGCCCGGCACGACACAGCGCGCACTCTTCGCGCAGGCGGAGAAGGCGGGCTGGGACTGCCGCTACGAACCGCTGTTCACCGCCGACCTCATCACCGCCGACAGTGTCTGGATGCTCTCCAGCGTCACCCTGGCCGCACGGGTGAAATCCCTGGACGGCCTGCGCATGTCGGCTCCCGAGAATGCCGCCGAGATCGCCGCGCTGGTGGATCGGGGTGTCGCGCTGCCCGGCAGCATCGCGGACTGGTGACCTGATTCCAGGGCCCTTTTCCGGAACCTCATCCGACCGAGGTCCTCGCCTTCCGGGGCTTTGGTCGGTGATTCGTCACAAGTGGGCAAATTGGTAGCACGCTGTGGCGCGTCACATGTTGATCTGAATTACGAAAAGCGTAGTGTCCATTACTACGTCATGTCGTAGATCGGCTGGAGGTCGGATGAGCGTCGTTGACTTAGCGCGCTGGCAGTTCGGAATCACCACCGTCTATCACTTCATCTTCGTGCCCCTGACCATCGGACTCGCGCCGCTGGTGGCGGGCATGCAGACCGCATGGGTGATTACGGGCAAAGAGCACTGGTACCGCCTCACCAAGTTCTTCGGGAAGCTCTTCCTGATCAACTTCGCCCTCGGCGTCGCCACCGGCATCGTGCAGGAGTTCCAATTCGGCATGGCCTGGAGCGAATACTCCCGCTTCGTCGGCGATGTCTTCGGCGCACCCCTGGCCATGGAGGCCCTGGTCGCCTTCTTCCTCGAATCCACCTTCCTCGGACTGTGGATCTTCGGCTGGACGCGACTACCCAAGAAGGTGCACCTCGCCACCATCTGGCTGGTCGCCATCGGCGTCAACGCCTCCGCGTACTTCATCGTCGCGGCAAACTCCTTCATGCAGCATCCGGTCGGCGCGGAGTACAACCCGAACACCAAACGCGCCGAGTTGACCAGTATTTGGGAGCTCATCACCAACAACACCACCCTCGCGGCCTTCCCGCACGTGGTCGCCGGAGCCTTCCTGACCTCCGGCACCTTTGTCGCCGGAATCGCGGGCTGGTGGATGGTGCGCCGGGTGCGGCAGGGCCAAAAGGCCAGTGACAGCACCCCGGTCGAGGAGGCTCGCACCATGTGGCGGCCCGCCGCGCGCATGGGCCTGTACGTGGTGCTGGTCGCCGCGGTCGCACTCGTCTTCACCGGTGACATCCAGGGCAAGCTCATGTTCAAACAACAGCCCATGAAGATGGCCTCGGCGGAATCGTTGTGCCACACCGAAACCGATCCGGACTTCTCCGTCCTGACCATCGGTACGCATAACAACTGCGACAGCGTGAACCACCTCATCGAGGTGCCCGGCGTACTGCCGTACCTCGCCGAGGGCAAGTTCAGCGACGTCACCCTGGACGGCGTCAAGGATCTGCAGTTCTCCTACAACGAGAAGTTCGGTGTCGGCGACTACCGGCCCAACCTCTTCGTCACCTACTGGTCCTTCCGCGCCATGATCGGCTTCCTCGCGGGCTCGATCCTGTTGGCGCTGGTCGGATTCTGGGTCACCCGGCGCGGCCGGGTACCGGACCAGAAGTGGTTCTCCTGGCTGTCGCTGATCGCCATCGTCACCCCGTTCCTGGGCAATATCTCCGGCTGGGTCTTCACCGAAATGGGCCGCCAGCCCTGGGTGGTCGCACCCAATCCCACCGGCGATCAACACATTCGAATGACGGTGCAGCAGGGCGTCTCCGGCGTCACCGCGGGCACCATCGTCACCTCGCTCATCGTCTTCACCCTGCTGTACGGCCTGCTCGCGGTCGCGTGGTTCTACCTCATGCGCCGCTATGTCGTTGCGGGACCGGAGGATCCGGCCCCCGCCGATACCGGCCCGCGCATGACCGGGGACGCCGTCGACAAGCTTTCCTTCGCCTACTAGGAGCCGAGGATGAGTCTCCCTGAATTCTGGTTTCTACTGATCGCGGTGCTCTTCACCGGCTACTTCGTCCTGGAGGGCTTCGACTACGGCGTCGGCATGCTCATGCCGATCCTGGGTAGGGGATCCGAAGTGCGAAAGCGGGTGGTGCTCAACACCATCGGACCCGTATGGGACGGCAATGAGGTGTGGCTGCTCACCGCGGGCGGCGCCATGTTCGCCGCCTTCCCGGAGTGGTACGCCAGCCTGTTCTCCGGGTTCTACCTCGCACTGCTGCTCATTCTGGTCGGACTGATCGCCCGTGCCTGCGCCATCGAATGGCGCAGCAAGATCAATGACGACAAATGGCGGGTGTGGTGCGATATCGGCATCGGACTCGGCTCCTGGATCCCTGCTCTCGCATGGGGATTGGCCTTCGCCAATATCGTGCGCGGTGTGAAGCTCGGCGAGCACCGGCAGATCGGCGGCAACCTGCTCGATCTGCTCAACCCGTACGCGCTGCTCGGCGGGCTCACCACACTGCTGCTGTTCATGCTGCACGGTGCGCTCTTCATCGCGCTCAAGACCGGTAACGAAGTGCGCGACGACGCACAGGCGCTGATCCGCAAACTCTTCGTGCCCACCGCCGTGGTGGTCGCCGCCTTCGGTATCTGGACCCAGCTCGCCTACGGCAAGGGCTGGACCTGGATTCCGCTGGTACTGGCAGTGGTCGGATTGCTGCTCGCGGGCTTCGCCGCCACCCAGGGCCGGGACGGCTGGGCCTTCACCGGCACCGCGCTCACCATTGTCGGAGCGACCGCGCTGCTGTTCGGGTCGCTGTTCCCGAATGTGCTGCCCTCCACCATCGATGCCGCCTTCAGCCTCACCGTGGACGGGCGCGACGGCACCGTCTCGGCCTCCTCCACGCACTACACGCTGGTGGTGATGAGCTGGGTCGCGGTGGCCATGGTGCCGGCGGTGCTGATCTACCAGGGCTGGACCTACTGGGTGTTCCGTCAGCGGCTCACCGTGGAACAGATTCCCGCCCCGATCGGACTCCCGCTCGAATCCGCTCGAACCGATGCCTGAGATCTCCGAACCGCAACGCACAGTACGGAACTGAACAGATGGCACGACCGGTAGACCCGCGCCTGTGGCGGTACGCCCGCTCGGCACGCACATATCTCGCGCTGAGCGTCGGCCTGTCGCTGGCGACCACGAGCTGCATCGTGGTCACGGCCCTGGCCCTGGCGCGGGTCCTCGCCGGAGTCATCACCGATCCGGCCCGCCGCGATATCGATTCCTGGACAGCGGAACTGACGGTGTTCGCCGTCGCCGTGCTGATCCGGGTCACCGCCACCTGGTGGCAGTCCCGGCTCGCGCACCGCGCCGGAGCGCGGGTGGTCGCCGAACTCGAGACCGCGGTCCTCACCGCGGGCGCTCACCTGCCTCCCCGCGAATTGGAAAGCCGCCGAACCGAATTGGCGGTGGTGGTCGGCAACGGCCTGAGCGGTCTGCGCGCCTACCTCGCCGGATACCTGCCCGCCCTACTGCTCTCCACGCTCATCCCGCCCATCGTGCTGGCCGTCATAGCCGCCCACGACTGGATCTCCGGCGCGATCATCCTGGTCACCCTGCCGCTGATTCCGATCTTCATGATTCTCATCGGCCTGCTCACCCGGGGACGCGCCAACGAAACCCTGGCGGCCACCACCCGCCTGTCGGACCAACTTCTGGACCTGTTCGCGGGCATGCCCACGCTGCGCGCTCTGGGCCGCGAAACCGGCCGCGCCACAGCCGTTCCCGACCGGTCGGCCGACAGCGTCGAACCGTCGCGCACCACCATGCAACACCGAGTCCGCGAACTGGGCGACGCCTTGCACAAGCGCACCATGTCCGCCCTCCGCATGGCCTTCCTGTCCTCCATGGTCCTGGAATCCCTCGCCACCCTCTGCGTGGCTTTGGTGGCAGTCTCCATCGGCCTGCGCCTGGTCTTCGGCGATATGGGCCTGTACGCCGGACTGCTGGCGCTGATCCTGGCTCCCGAGGTCTACCTCCCCATCCGCGCGGTGGGCGAACGCTTCCACGCAGCCCAGGACGGAATGGCCGCCGCCGAAAAGGCTTTCGCCATCCTCGACCCCGAAACCACCCCCGGCTCGGATCGAGCCAGTTCGGCTACCGCGCCGCAGCCCCACCCGAACCGTGCCGTACCGAATGATCGGGAATTTCACGGCCGCATAGAGATTCGCCAACTCACCATCGCAGCGCGCGACGGCGCGGCCCCGGAGAATCTCTCCGCGATCCTGCGCCCCGGTGCGGTCACCGTTCTGACCGGCCCGAACGGCAGCGGCAAATCCAGTGCCCTGCAAGCGATCCTCGGGCTCATCACTCCCGACGCGGGCGAAGTGACCGTGGACGGCGTTCCCCTGCCGGACCTGGATCTCGAAGCCTGGTGGTCCGATGTGGCCTGGCTACCCCAGCGCCCCGTCCTGGTCCCCGGCACCCTCCGCGACAACCTCGAACTCCTCGGCCCGCCCGCCGACCCGGCTCAGCTCGACGGAGCCTGCCGCGCAAGCGGATTCGACACCGTCCTGGCCGAGCTACCCGCGGGCTGGAACACAATGGTCGGCACCGGCGGCACCGGCCTGTCCCTTGGTCAACGCCAACGCTTGGCCCTCGCCCGCACTCTCGCCGCCGACCGCCGCGTCCTGCTCCTGGACGAACCCACCGCCCACCTGGACCCCGAATCGGAGTCCCGGGTCCTGGCAGCCCTGGTCGCCCGAGCCCGAGCCGGTGTCACCGTGGTGATCGTCGGCCACCGCCCCTCGATCCTGGCCATCGCGGACCACACCGTCCCCGTACAAGCCACCCTTGCCGCCGCCGACCGCCAATCTCCGCCCGGGACGCGAATGTCCGCCGGCTCGAAAGGCGTCGAGACGTTCGTGGGTTCGGACCGTGCGGAAGCGGGTGTGCGATGAGCGCGGTGCTGATGGACTTCCGCCGAATACGGGACCTGCTCGAGCTTTCGAAAGGCCGGTTGGCGCTTTCGGTCGTGTGGGGAGTGGCCGCACTCGGGAGTGGGCTCGGGTTGGCGGCGCTGGCCGCTTGGCTGATCGCGCGGGCCTGGGAGATGCCGCCGGTGCTCGATTTGAGTATCGCGGTGGTGACGGTGCGGGCGTTGGGTATCTCGCGTGGAGTGGCGCGGTACCTCGAGCGGCTCGCCACCCACGATGTGGCGCTGCGGTCGATGAGTCTGGCGCGCACCACCACCTATCGCACGCTTGCCGCCGCTGACATCTGGCGGCCGCGTCGTACGGGTGAGCAAGGGCGTGGGCCTGCCCTGGGGGCGGCGGGAGACAATGGGGAGGAAGCCGCCCTCGGCGCCGCCGAAGTGACTGTGCGCGAAGGCGATCCGACCCGGCTGCGGCGAGGCGAGCTGCTCGGGCGGGTCGGGAGCGATATCGATGATCTCGGGGCGGTGGTGGTGCGGGCGTTCGTGCCGATCGCGGTCGCGGTGATTCTGTCGGTGCTCGCGGTGGTGCTACTGGCCTTCATCTCGATTCCGGCGGCGCTGATTCTCGCTGTGGCGCTGGCTGTTTCCGGGATCGTCGCACCGTGGCTCGCCGCTCGGGCGGCACGGGAGGCGGAGTTGGCGGTGCGGGCGGATCGGACCGAGTTCACCGCCGAGGCGCTCACCGTGCTCGACCACGCACCCGAATTGCGGGTCGCCGGAAGGCTTTCCGGTGCGATCGCGGCCGCCGAGCGGGCGGGGCAGCGGGCGGTGGCGGCCGAGGATCGTGCCGCCGCGCGCAGTGCGTGGTCGGCGGCGGTGCTGCCCTTGTCCATCGGTGCGAGCGTGCTCGGATCGCTGCTCATCGGTATCGCCCTGTACGGCGACGGTCCGGCGCTGGCCACCAAGGGTTTTCAAACCATCCCGGGTGGCGGGATCACCCCCATGGCCTTCGCGGTCCTGGTGCTGGTGCCGCTGTCGGCGTTCGAGGCGGTGGCCGTACTGCCAGCCGCCGCGCAGGCGCTCACCACCGGGCGGGCCGCACTGCACCGGCTGCTGCGCCTCGAACGCCCTGAAAACGCTCCCGTGGCAATGGATCTGCCGCCGCTGCCGCAGGGGCACCGGATCGCCGTCACGGGGCCGAGCGGAGCGGGTAAGACCACGCTGTTGATGGCCTGGGCGGGGCTGTTCGATACCCCGCGCCCCGGGGTCACGTTCTTCGCCGAGGATGCGCATATCTTCGGCACGACCGTGCTGGAGAACCTGCGGGTGGCTCGCGGCGATATCACCGCCGCCGAAGCCGAGAACGCCCTGCGGGCGGTCGGCGCGGGAGAGTGGCTGGATTCACTGCCGGACGGCGTGGACACCGATCTCATCGGGGGAGCGGCCGCGGTATCGGGTGGGCAGCGCCGCCGCATTCTGCTGGCCCGCGCCCTGCTGTCCCCGGCCGAGGTGCTGCTCCTGGACGAACCCACCGAGCACCTCGAGGCCGAAGCGGGCGCGGAGCTGCTGCGCGAACTCCTCGATCGCGACAGCGGTCCGGTCGCACCGGATCGCACGGTTGTGGTTGTCACCCACCAGCTTCCGGCGGAACACCGCGCGGACACGATCGTGGAAGTAGCCGCGAACTCAACCGTCTCGATCCGCCGATTTATTCCGGCAAACCAGCACTGACCTGCGATTTCGCGGACCGAGAAAATACGTTGCCGCTTCCCGTCCGGCCGACTAGTTTCGTCTGTACACAGGAAGGAGGTGGTTCGAATAATGAGTAATTCGAGGACGCGTGAGGTGGCTGCCAGCTAGGCGCCTCCGCTGCAACGGATTCTCGTAGCGCGAGCGCTGAGCGAATCCCAGGCAGTCACCCGGCCCCTGAGTCCCAGATCTGTCCGGTCTGGATCGCGTGAGTTGCCTCCGCGATATGACTCAGGGGCTGTTCTCGTCCGCCTCTCCGCGACTATTGCCGGTCGCTGGGCGCGGCGGGACTCAGTTCCCGGACCGGCGGTCGGATCTCCGCCCAGTTCTGGGGGTACCCCAGGAGTTACCCTCGGCTCCCGAGATCACGAATTGCGTTGGGAATTAACCGACGTAGCGCTGCAAACGAGCCGACAATCGCGGCTCCAAGGCGCCGTCCGGAGCGATGCGCTCCTCGACGTAACCCAGATCGCCGCCCTCGACAATGCCGTAGAGCCGCTTGGCCCCGCCGACCACGATGCCGGACTGACTGCGAATCACCACATCGGTGGCGAGCTCCCAGGAGGACTGGGTCAGCGCCTGGCCGTAGAAGAGCTCGACAATCCCGGAGGAGTGCGTGAGCAGCAGTTCCAGGACCTCGTCGTCACCGTCGATACCGACCCGCCAGAAACCGCTCTCGCGCAAGTCCGGTCCGGCGTACTCGCCCTCGGAGTCGATGACCCAGGAACGCGCTTCCCAGGTGAGATAGTCGCCGCCGTCATGCGAGACGATGATCTGCTGACCGAAGCGGTAATCGCCGGTCTCGGGATCATTGCCCTCACCCTCACCGCGCCACACACCCACCAGGGGCAGCAGCGCGAGCATGGAGGAGCTCAGGTCCGGACCCAGGCGCAGATTCGCGGTATCGATCGGCAGGGGTAGGCCGTCGAGCGAGGGGATGTTCGTCGCACCGGTCACCTTGGCGCGCTCGGCGGCCTCGGCTACAGCCTGATCACCGCTGCGACGCTGAGCGTCGCCGCCACGGCGAGCGGTCAGCTCGTCCGGCGTTGCCTGATCAGATGTTCCGTTGTCGACGTTCTCGCTCGCCGGTTCGCTCACGACTCGGTGAACAGCCGGTAGAGGACGTACAGACCGAACCAGGCGATCAGCACGGAGACGAGAACCAGCAGAATCTCGAAGGTAAGCACCACGCCTCGGAGTCTATCGGCCCGGTCGCCAGACATGAAAACGGCCCCGGAAATTCCGGGGCCGTCTCAGGTCTTTCGACTTCCTGCCCAACGTAACTCGTGATTTCGAGAGTTACGGGTAACTCACCGGGTACGGGCTAACCAGACAACTGCGTGACCGTCAGCGGCCAACGCGGCTGTCGCGGCTCCCGAGTCTGGCTCGAAGTCGCGGAGAGGCGGGTCTGCCTTTTACTTGGCGACGGTCACGTCCACATTGTGGATGCCGTTGCCCTCGGGGGCGATCTCGGTGGTGCCGTTGCCCGACGCCGACAGCGCGCGGATGGTCCACGAACCCGGCGCGGCGAAGAAGCGGAAGTCGCCGGTGCCCGAGGCCACGACCTCGGCGGTGAAATCGCCGTTGCCGTCCAGCAGCCGGACGAACGCGCCACCGACGGTCTGGCCGTCAGCGGTCAGGACGCGGCCGGTGATGACCGTCTCCTTCTCCACGTCGACGCCCGCCGGAATGGCCTGTCCCTGGGTAGGTGCTGCACACATATCTGATTACGCTCCCAACTCGATCGGTGCACCGACGAGGGAGCCGTACTCGGTCCAGCTCCCGTCGTAGTTCTTGACGTTCTTGTGGCCCAGCAGCTCCTGCAGCACGAACCAGGTGTGCGAGGAACGCTCGCCGATCCGGCAGTAGGCGATGGTCTCCTTCTCGCCGTCCAGGCCCGCTTCCTTGTAGATGGCGGCGAGGTCCGCATCGGACTTGAAAGTGCCGTCCTCGTTCGCGGCCTTGGACCACGGCACGTTGATGGCGCCGGGGATGTGGCCGGGACGCTGCGACTGCTCCTGCGGCAGGTGCGCGGGGGCCAGGATCTTGCCGGAGAACTCGTCGGGCGAGCGCACGTCGACCAGATTCTTGGTGCCGATGGCCTGGATGGCCTCATCGCGGAAGGCGCGGATGGACAGATCCTGCTCGCTGGCCTTGTACGCGGTGGCCGGGCGGACCTTGACATCCTTGACCAGCGGGCGGCCGTCGAGCTCCCACTTCTTGCGGCCACCGTCGAGCAGCTTCACGTCCTGGTGGCCGTAGAGCTTGAAGTACCAGTACGCGTACGCCGCGAACCAGTTGTTGTTGCCGCCGTACAGCACCACGGTGTCGTCATTGCCGATGCCGCGGGTGGAGAGCAGATCGGAGAACTGCTCGCGGTTCACGAAATCGCGACGAACCTGATCCTGGAGATCCTTCTTCCAGTCCAGACGCACGGCGCCCTCGATGTGCCCCAGGTCGTAAGCCGAGGTGTCCTCGTCGACCTCTACGAGGACGACGCCGGGGGTGTTCAGGTTCTCTTCGACCCAGTCTGCGGAGACCAGGACATCGGAGCGAGCCATGTTGTTCCTTTCGGGGTGGTGCCGGGTCAGGCGGTGGGAGTGGGGGTGGTCGGCGCGGTCTTGAACCGCGAGACGAGGGGGTAGATCTTGCAGCCCAGGCAGATACCGAAGGCCGCGTTCAGGAAGGCCGCGAACAGCGCGAAACCGGTGAAGATCGCGCCTGCGACGGTGGCCCCGGCGGCGAAGCCGATCACGCCGAGGACGGCGAAGGCCAGGCCGACCAACTGCGCGAACCGAAGCGGCGCAACGGGTTCCACCTCGGGGGCGGGTCCGACGCGGGGTGCGACGAAGTTCGCGTAGATCAGGCCGTAGGGGCTGCGCCGCGGACCATTGGCCGCGCCGAGTGCGAAGACCACGGCCTGCGCGGCG
Source organism: Nocardia sp. NBC_01503 (assembly GCF_036327755.1). Taxonomy (NCBI): domain Bacteria; kingdom Bacillati; phylum Actinomycetota; class Actinomycetes; order Mycobacteriales; family Nocardiaceae; genus Nocardia; species Nocardia sp. NBC_01503. The sequence continues at coordinate 1,852,547 of NZ_CP109596.1, read as the reverse complement.
AGCAGCACCGCTGCGGCGGGGATGGAGAAGGTGGCGATGATCAGTACGAGAGCCAGGACGGCGGTGGTGATCCAGGCCGCGAAACGCGGGCCGCGAACATCGACCTGTCCGGCGGGCGGCCTGGTGGGATTGGGGTTCGACATGTGCGTACTCCTGCGCGAAGTGGTCTATTGGTCATTTCCGCCGGAGGATCGGAACGATCACTCAACAGCGGGACACACCCGGTCGGCGCGAGGGATGGGGCAAACGAAAGGCCGACCGGCTAGCGGCACAGGCAGCAACAACCACCGAGGCGGCACAGGTCTACCGTGCGGCGTCGGGTGAGCATCAGCTCGCGGTTGGTTTGCACGAGAGGGAGTTTACCCAATTTTCGGGGGAAATTGGACCCCGGGTCCGTAATGCTGGTCACTCGGAGCCCTCGGAGACGGTTACGGACGCCAGTGACCTGCGCAAATCGGCAGATTTCGGAACTCCGGCTATCCGGAATTTTTCCTGCCCATTGGGATCGAGGATGAAAGTTGTCGGTAGCGAGAGCACATTCAGCTCGCGCGCCAGGTCCGGATTCGCATCGATATCGAGCTCCAGATCCAGCGGCGGCGCGGGTGTACCGGCCAGCTCGGCGACCACGCTCGCCACCACCCGGCGCACCGCCGCGCATGGTCCACACCAGTCCGCGGAGAAGTGCAGGACGGTGGGGCGACCGGGAATCACTCCGGCCGCGGCGAGCAGCGCCGCGCGGGCGCTCTCGGGGGCCGACGGTGCGGGAGCGAGCTCGCGTACGCGACCCTCGTTGCGGCGCACCAGGATTCCTATCCCGATGGCGGCGACGAGTGCGACGGCCAGCACGCCCAGCGTGATCACGGCTGCTGTAACCGATCCAGATCGATGGTGACGTTCCGGCCGCGACCCTCGACCACGATCTGCCCGCCACTGGCCTCGACCTTGGTGGGGCGAATGCCGAACGGCAGATCACGGGTGTCGATGGTGCGGGTGAACAGCGCCAGCACCCGGGGCTTATCGCTCTCGGGTGTCACCGGCGGGGGCGAGGAGGCGACATCACCCTGATTCGCCGCGCCCACCCCGCGGTAGATATCGGTCGCGGTGATCCGCACCTGATCGTCGACCAGGCGCAGATCGGCCAGCACGCTGACCGTCTCACCGCTGCTCCGAGTGCCCGGGACGACCGGCGCGTCGGCGTCCGGGAGCGGAATGGTGCCGGTCAGGATGATCGCCCCGGCCGTGGTCATACCCGAACCGCCGGAGCCGCCGGTGCCATCGGATTTATCGGCGGGCGGGCCGAACACCTGCAGATCCGGGATCTTGAACAGGCGTCCCAGCTCGACCGGTTCGATGCGCATGCGCGCCTCCACCTGATCCACCGGTACCGACTGCACCTTGCCGTCGATCAGATCGCGCAGCGACATGTGCACGCCGCGGAGGTTGGTCTCGACCATGATCTCGCCCGGAATGTCCGGTCGCATGGCCCGCGCCCGAATGTCCACATTCTTGTATTCGTCATTCAATGCCTGTGCCACGAACGGGAATCCGTGAAAGGTGACCTCGGGGTCCGCGCTCAGGTTCGACCCGTCGCGGAGCATTCGCGACACCCGGTACTCGGAATACGCGGCCGCTCCGAAGTCGAGCACGACGGCCAGCCCTGCCAAGCAGAGCAGCCCGATGATCACCCGACGGAAAGCCATATCTGCACCTTAATAGTGTCCGCACCCCAGTATGGTTCGCGGCCGTCCCGGTTCTGGACTGACCGGAGGCGGGGGAGCGCAGCGGAGGAGCCGGAGGGAGGGAAGAACCGGGACTTCGGGGCCGCGAACCCGCCCGTAGCGAAGCGGAGGGCAGAAAATACCGATAGCCAAGGCCCGATAAGCTGCCCGGATTGCGTGGGTGTCGGTCCGGACACGCTAATGTAGCAACCGATATACCTGTGATAACCAGCATGAGGTCGTGGCGTACAGAGCGGTTGCCACGCACATGCCAGATGGGATGGAGGGCCCCCATGGAGCTGCTCCTGCTGACCTCCGACCCCAACCCCGAGGCGGTGCTGCCTTCACTCGCGCTGTTGCCGCACCACGTGCGGCCCGCGCCGACCGAGGTGGCATCCCTGCTCGAGGCAGGCTCCGCCGACGTCGCGCTGGTCGATGCCCGCACCGATCTGGCCGCCGCGCGCGGCCTATGTCGTTTGCTGGGCAGCACCGGATCGTCGGTGCCGGTGGTCGCGGTGCTCACCGAGGGTGGGCTGGTGGCCGTGAACGCGGACTGGGGGCTGGACGACATCCTGCTGCCCGGCACCGGTCCGGCCGAACTCGACGCCCGCCTGCGACTGCTGGTCGCGCGCAACGGTGGCGTCGCCAGCCCGGAGAACACCGGCAAGATCACCTTGGGTGAGTTGGTGATCGACGAGGGCACATACACCGCGCGCCTGCGCGGTCGCCCGCTCGATCTGACCTACAAGGAATTCGAGCTGCTGAAGTACCTCGCGCAGCATGCGGGCCGGGTCTTCACCCGCGCCCAGTTGCTGCAGGAGGTGTGGGGCTACGACTTCTTCGGCGGCACCCGCACGGTCGACGTGCATGTGCGTCGCCTGCGCGCCAAGCTGGGCAGCGAGTACGAATCGCTGATCGGCACGGTTCGCAATGTCGGGTACAAGGCGGTGCGCCCGGCGCGCTCGTCCGGCGCCAAGGGTGAGACGGTCGCCTTCGCGGAGACCGATGGCACCGACGACTCCGAATTGACCTCGGCGAACGGCACTTTCTGATGATCTCCTACACCGATCGGCTGCCCTTCGAGACCGCCGAGCAGGTGCGGGGAGTGCTGGAGCGGGCCACCGCCGCGGACGGGGTGGCCCCGGTCTCCGAACAGGCGGTGCTCTCACTGGGCGCCGACGGCCCGGCCCTGCACCTGGTGGAGCAGTGGGACGATGCGATCGGCGGCTACGCCAATGTGACGCCCGCTCACGGTGAGCATCCGGCCATGGCCGAGGTCGCGGTCGATCCGCGATTCCGGAAACAGGGCCTCGGCGCGGGTCTGGTGGCGGGTGCGCTGTCGGCCGGTGGGCCCGGCGCGCGGGTCTGGGCACATGGGAATCTGCCCGCCGCGCAGGCTGTCGCCAAGCGTCTCGGTTTGGTTGTCGCGCGCGAACTCTGGCAGATGCGCCGTGATCTGGCTAACACGGAGCTACCGGAACTGGTGGTTCCGGAGGGTCTGGCACTGCGCACCTACGCCGGACCGTCCGACGATGCCGAGATCCTGCGCGTCAACAATGCCGCCTTCTCCTGGCATCCCGAACAGGGCGGCTGGACCGAGCGCGATATCGACGCGCGCCGCGGTGAGTCCTGGTTCGATCCGGCGGGGCTGTTCATCGCCGTCGATCCGGCCGATCCGGAGCGCATCCTCGGATTCCATTGGACCAAGGTGCATTCGGATGAGACCCCGGCGATCGGCGAGGTCTACGTGGTCGGGGTGGATCCGGCCGCGCAGGGTCGCGGGCTCGGGCGGCTGCTGACCCTGGCGGGTCTGCATCATCTGCGCGAGCGTGGTCTGGGCGCGGTGCTGCTCTACACCGAGGCCGACAACACCGCGGCGGTCAATACCTATACCAAGCTCGGGTTCGCGCCCGCCCATATCGATGTGGCGTATACCACCGCCTCTTAGCTGCGGTTCGTCCCGTTGAGCGGGGTCTCGGGCAACGTTGCGGCAAATGTCACATATCGTGCAGCGGAATCGCGCCGGGTTGTTCATCTGCCGTTCACCTTCCCAGGTCCAGTTGGCCACCGAGCGCCCTTACGTTGCATGTGGGCAGCACTCAGCTGACCGGTGCGCTAGTTCGCAGCGAACAGCCGCCACATATGCCCGTCCGACCGTTGAGGGGTTGGGCGTGCAAACCGTGATTCGCGGAGGAATCAAGTGAATCTCAAGCGCAGCAGCGCCCTGATCGGTGTGCTGGCAGCAGCCGGCGCCATGACGCTGACCGCCTGTGGCAGCGACGACAACTCGGCCTCGACCGGGAATGTCGCCAAGATCGACGTCGCCTGCGGCGGCAAGACCGCGCTCAAGGCCAGCGGTTCGTCGGCCCAGAAGAACGCCATGGACCGCTTCATCGCCGCCTACGAGGGCAACTGCCCCAGCGCCAAGCTGGACTACACATCCTCGGGCTCCGGCGCGGGTGTGAACGAGTTCATCGGCGGCCAGACCGATTTCGCGGGCTCCGACTCGGCGCTGAGCGCCAAGAAGGGTGAGACCGACAAGGCCGCCGCCCGCTGCGGCAGCCCGGCCTGGAACCTGCCGACCGTCTTCGGCCCCATCGCCGTCACCTACAACGTGCCCGGCGTGACCGATCTGGTGCTGGACGCCCCGACCCTGGCCAAGATCTTCAACGGCCAGATCACCACCTGGGATGACGCCCACATCAAGGCGCTCAACACCGCCAAGGCCGACAAGCTGACCTCGGACAAGATCGCGGTCCTGTTCCGCTCCGACGAGTCCGGCACCACTGACAACTTCCAGACGTATCTGGACGCCGCCTCCGAGGGCGCGTGGGGCAAGGGCGCCGGTAAGGCGTTCGTCGGCGGCGTCGGTGAGGGCGCGAAGGGCAACGAGGGCACCTCGGCCGCCATCAAGAGCACCCCGTTCTCGATCACCTACAACGAGTGGTCGTTCGCCAAGGCGCAGAACCTGTCGGTGGCGCGCATCCTGACCACCAGCACCTCCAACGACCCGAAGCCGGTCGAGCTGACCACGGCGACCGCCGGTAAGGCGATCGACAGCGTCAAGATCGCCGGTCAGGGTAACGACCTGGTGCTGGACAACAGCTCGATCTACAAGCCCACCACCGGTGGCGCCTACCCGATCATGCTGGCCACCTACGAGATCGTCTGCTCGAAGTACAGCGACGCCGACACCGCCAAGGCTGTCAAGGCGTTCCTGACCTCGGCCGTCGGCAACGGTCAGACCGGCCTCGCGGACGCCGGCTACGTGCCGATCCCGGACGCGTTCAAGACCAAGCTGACCACCGCGATCAACGCCATTTCCTGATCGACTGATCGCCACCGACTGATCGAAGAAGCACCATGACCGTGCACGATGAAACAGCCTCGGCGGGCCTGTCGGTGACGACGGACCCGCGCGAGGACCGTGCCCAGCCGCCGGGGGATACTGCGCTCATGCCGACCGAACCCAGCACCAAGCCGGCCGCAGGGCGCAAGGCCCCGACGAAGTACGGGGCGGAGTTCATTTTCCGTTCGGCGGCCACCACCGCCGGCGGCGTGATCGTCGCGGCCATCGCGTTGATCGCGCTGTTCCTGCTGATTCGCGCGGTGCCCTCGGTGGCGGCGAACAAGGCGAACTTCTTCACCAGCACCGAGTTCAGCACCTCGAACCCGGACAACCTGCGCTTCGGCATCAAGGACCTGTTCATGGTCACGGTGCTGAGTTCGGTGTTGGCGCTGGCGATCGCGGTTCCCATCGGTGTGGGTATCGCGTTGTTCCTGACGCAGTACGCGCCGAAGGTGCTGGCTCGGCCGTTCTCCATGGTGGTCGACCTGCTGGCCGCGGTGCCTTCGATCGTGTTCGGTCTGTGGGGTGTACTGGTCCTGGCTCCGAAGATCGAGCCGTTCCAGCGCTTCCTGAACGAACATCTCGGTTGGTTCTTTCTCTTCTCCGACGGCAATGTCAGCATTGCCGGTGGTGGCACGATCTTCACCGCGGGCGTGGTGCTCGCGGTGATGATCCTGCCGATCATCACCTCCGTCAGTCGTGAGGTCTTCGGCCTGACCCCGCTCTCGCATGTCGAGGCGGCGCAGGCGCTGGGCGCCACCAAGTGGGAGGTCGTGCGCATGACGGTGCTGCCGTACGGCCGCTCCGGCATGATCGCGGGCTCCATGCTGGGCCTGGGTCGCGCGCTCGGTGAGACCATCGCCGTGCTCGTGGTGTTGCGCACCTCGGCACAGGCGGGTGGCTGGTCGCTGTTCGACGGCGGCTACACCTTCGCCTCCAAGATCGCCTCTGCCGCTTCGGAATTCAGCTCCAAGCTGCCTACCGGCGCTTATATCGCCGCCGGTTTCGTGTTGTTCGCTTTGACCTTCGTGGTCAACGCGCTGGCCCGGCTCGTCGCAGGCGGGAAGGTGAACGGATGACCACCACACTCGACAAGCCGATCAAGGCCCCGACCTTCCGGCACGTCAGCACCTCCCGCCGGATCAAGAACGGGCTGGCCACCGGCATCGTCTGGGCCTGCTTCGCGATCGCCCTGGTGCCGCTGCTGTGGGTGCTCTACACCGTCATCGAAAGGGGCTTCGACTCGATCGCCTCGCTCGACTGGTGGACCAAATCGCAGAAGGGCGTGCTGCCCGAGCAGTCCGCGGGCGGTGTCTACCACGCCATCTACGGCACCATCGTGCAGTCGGCCATGGCCGCGATAATCGCTGTGCCGCTGGGCATCATGGCCGCCATCTATCTGGTCGAATACGGCCGCGGCTGGCTGGCCAAGACCACCACGTTCATGGTCGACATCCTGGCGGGTGTGCCCTCGATCGTGGCGGCGCTGTTCATCTTCGCGCTGTGGATCGCCACTTTCGGTGCGCCGCAGAGTGCTTTCGCGGTCGCGCTGGCCCTGGTGTTGCTCATGCTGCCGGTGGTGGTGCGCAGCACCGAGGAGATGCTCAAGCTGGTTCCCGACGAATTGCGGGAGGCCTCTTACGCTCTCGGTATTCCGAAGTGGAAAACCATTCTGCGGATCGTGGTTCCGACCGCGGCCCCCGGCATGATCTCCGGCATTCTGCTCTCGGTGGCCCGTGTCATGGGTGAGACCGCACCCGTGCTGGTGCTGGTCGGCTACTCGAAGTCGATCAACCAGAACCTTTTCGACGGCAATATGGCCTCGCTTCCGCTGATGATCTACCAGGAGCTGGCCAACCCGGAACCCGCCGGCCGGGCCCGGGTGTGGGGCGCCGCCCTCACCCTGATCCTGATCATCGCGCTGCTGTACCTCGCCGCTGCGGCGGTCAACAAGCTGCTGACGCGGAACCGATAGAGGAACGGAAAAGACTGATGGCCAAGCGGATCGACGTCAAAGATCTCAATATCTACTACGGCAAATTCCATGCGGTCTCCGATGTTTCGCTGACCGTGCTGCCGCGCAGCGTGACCGCCTTCATCGGCCCGTCCGGCTGTGGTAAGTCCACCGTGCTGCGTGCGCTGAACCGCATGCACGAGGTGACCCCGAGTGCCCGTGTCGAGGGCGCGGTGCTGCTCGACGGTGAGGACATCTACGGCGCCACCATCGACCCGGTGGGCGTGCGGCGCACCATCGGCATGGTGTTCCAGCGGCCGAACCCGTTCCCCACCATGTCGATTCGCGACAATGTGGTGGCCGGGCTGAAGCTGCAGGGTGTGCGCGGTAAGAAGGAGCTCGAAGAGGTCGCCGAGCGCTCACTGCGCGGCGCGAACCTCTGGAACGAGGTCAAGGACCGGCTGGACAAGCCCGGTGGCGGGCTCTCGGGTGGTCAGCAGCAGCGGCTGTGCATCGCCCGTGCCATTGCCATCTCCCCGGATGTGCTGCTCATGGACGAGCCGTGTTCGGCCCTGGACCCCATCTCCACGCTCGCGATCGAGGATCTGATCTCCGAGCTGAAGAAGGAGTTCACGATTGTCATCGTCACGCACAATATGCAGCAGGCCGCGCGTGTGAGTGACCAGACGGCGTTCTTCAATCTGGAGGCGCAGGGCAAGCCCGGCAAGCTCATCGAGATCGACGAGACCGAGCGGATCTTCTCCAACCCGTCGCAGAAGTCCACCGAGGACTACATCTCGGGCCGTTTCGGATAGAAATCCCCGCCTCCCCGCGACTTCGAGCCGGGCCCAGGGGCCGCACCAGTTGCGTTGGCCACTGGCGGTGCCGTGGGTGCTGGGTTGGCCCGTACCCCGGGAGTTACCCGGATCCTTACGGGATCAGCGGTCGCTGTCCCATATCGATCGCTCGACGCGGCCCCGGACCACCAGGTCCGGGGCCGCTTTTTGCGTTGCGAACGGCTCCTGTGTGCTGCGTCATACATACCGTGGGAGGTTGTGTGCAACTCTCGGTAACATCTACTCTGACCGAGTTGGTAAACCAATCGGTCTAGTTGGAGGTGTCGGGTGACTGTTTCAATGGCGAACCGGGTATCCGGAACCGCCGGGATGAGTCGACAGGCGCGCATCGCCGCGCTGGTCGCCATCTGCCTGGCGGAACTGCTCGTGGTGCTGGACAACACGCTCGTGAATGTGGCGCTGCCATCCATGGCGGTACAGCTCGAAGCCGATATGAGCGGATTGCAGTGGATTGTCGACGCGTTCACGCTGGCGTTCTCGGGCCTGCTGCTCGCCATGGGGCATCTCGGTGACAGGTTCGGCCGGCGCAGGTTCATGATCATCGGATTGATCGGCGTCGCGGTCATGTCGGCGGCGGGGGCGCTCTCCTCCGGGCTCGGACAGGTCATCGCCGCCCGCGCGGGGATGGGAGTCTTCGCGGCGGTGGTGTTCCCGGCGACGCTGGCGCTGCTGATCAATATCTTCACCGATGCCAGGGAGCGGGCCGCGGCCGTCGCCTCCTGGACCGCCATGGCGGGTATCGCGGTCGCGCTCGGACCGACCATCGGCGGCTGGCTGCTGAAGTACTTCTCCTGGCATTCGGTGTTCTGGATCAATGTGCCGGTGGCGCTGATCGCCATCGCCGCGGTCATTGTCACGGTGCCGGAATCGCGTGCGGCGCATGTGGATCGGCTCGATCGCATCGGTATCGTGCTGTCGCTGGTGGGTGTGACGGCGCTGGTGTGGTCGATCATCGAAGCGCCCAAGCACGGCTGGCTGTCGGCGCAAAGCCTGGCGGGATACCTGCTTTCGATCCTGGCGTTGACGGTGTTCGTCGGCTGGGAGCTGCGGGTGGCGACACCGGTGCTGAATATGCGGCTGTTCCGCAATCGCCGCTTCGCACTCCCGTCGCTGGCCATCACCGTCTCCTACTTCGCGGCGTTCGGATTCCTGTTCCTGATCACGCAGTACTTCCAGGGCGTCAAGGAGCTGACCCCGCTCGAATTCGGCATCCACTCACTGCCTTTCGCGATCGCCGTCGGTTTCGGCGCACCCATCGCGACCATGCTGGCGCAGCGGTTCGGCACCACGGCCATGGTGGTGAGCGGACTGTTGATTCTCGCGGTGGCCATGTACATCGCGGGGCAGACGAGGGTCGAAACCGCCTATGTGGGACCGGTTGTGGTCTCCATGATCCTGATGGGCCTGGGATTCGCGGTGGTTCAGGGTCCGGCGACCGAATCCATCATGGGCTCGGTGCCTTTGGCGGAGGCGGGCGCGGGTTCGGCGGTCAATGACACCACCCGTGAGGTCGGCGGTGCGCTGGGTGTGGCGTTGCTCGGCTCGATCATGACCTCGGTGTACACCCACAATGTGGGTGACAAGATCGCCGGGATTCCCGATCAGATCATGAATCCGCAGCAGAAGGAGCTGGCGAGCAATACCCCGATCAGCGTCCTCGAGATCATCAAGACGCCGGTGAATCCCCTGCTGTCACAGGCGAAGACGGACCTGATCCACGCCATGAAGGTGGCCGCGCTTGACGGCGCGCAGGCGGCCTCCTACGTCGCGGTGGGCACCCTGGTCGTCGCGGCTCTCATTGTGGCGCTCACGCTGCCGTGGCGGCCGGAACGCCGTCCGTCGGTGCTGTTGGGCTGGCGCGAAAAAGAGCCCATCGCAACCGATTCGGATGCCGAGTCGGCGCGGCGGGCGTGAGACGGCTCGACGCCCGCACCGTGTCGTGTGCGGGCGTCGAGGCAATTCCCTTGTCGTCTCCGGATTTCAGGATGGATCCGGAGCCACGGGAGTTGTCAGATGCTTTCCTTCTCGGAATCCGGGTCCGGGGGCAGGACGCCGGTCACCAGGAACACCACGCGGCGTCCGATCTCCACGGCGTGATCGGCGAAGCGCTCGTAGTACCGGCCCAGCAGCGCCACATCGACGGCGGAGGGCACACCGAACTGCCAGTCGCGGTCCATGATCAGCGTGAACAGATGCTTGCGCAGATCGTCCATCGCCTCGTCGTCGTCGGTGAGCTTGGCGGCCCGCTCGGGATCGCGGGTCTCCAGCACCTCCTTGGCGGTCGCGCCCATCTTGACCGCGATCCGGCCCATTTCGGCGAAGTAGCTGTTGACCGCCTCGGGCACGGCGTGGTTCGGGAAGCGCCGACGGGTCATCTTGGCGACGTGCAGGGCGAGCGCGCCCATCCGGTTCACATCGGCGACGATCTGGATGGCGCTGACGACCTGCCGCAAATCACCGGCGACGGGGGCCTGCAGGGCCAGCAGTGCGAAGGCCTTCTCCTCGGCCAGCTGGATCATCTCGGCGATGCGGTCGTACTCGGTGATCACCTGCTCCGCGAGCTCGAGATCGGCATTGAGCAGCGAGTTGGTAGCCCGCTCCATGGCCGATCCGGCGAGCCCGGCCATGCCGCCGAGCAGATCGGCGAGCTCGGCCATTTGTTCGTTGTAGATGACACGCATGAGTCAAGACATTAGTGGTAGCCGCTGTCCAAGTCACCAACGGTGGGTGAATCATCGGTGCCGTTCCGGCTCGGCAACGTCGGCGCACGTCGAGAGCGTGCGGGCGGCCGCCTACTTGCAGGTGTCGTCGGCGGCGTTCACGTGTTCCAGGTCGGAGGGGAGTGTGATCGGGGCCGCACTAGCACCGCCGGAATCGGTGGGGATGTCGGGCAGCGACTGGCCGAACGCGACGGGCGCGCGCACGCTGCCCGCGTAGTCGGAGCCGAGCACGACCTCGACGATGCTGCCGAGTCCGGTGGCGGATTCCAGGACCGCGCCGGGCAGGGCGCTGGCGACCGTGGCGGCGGCGGCCTCATGCCCGCTGGAGTAGCGGACCAAGGTCTTGAGCGAGGTGCCGTCGGCGTAATTGCCGGTGCTGTAGATCTGGAAGCCCTGATTGGCGAGTTTGGTCGCGGCGGCGGAGGCCACGCCCGAGATGCCGGATCCGTTGGAGACCTGCAGCGATACCGTGGATGGGTCGACGGCGGTCAGCTTCGGTTTGGCAGGGGGCGCGTCGGCGGTGGTGGTCGCCGGATCGGACTTCTTCTCACCGGGCAGCGGCTGATCGTCGATGACCGCGCGGAAGATGGCCTTGATATCGGATTCGCGCGGAATCTCATTGCCGTACGAGGTGGTTCCGGCGGTCGGCACGGTCAGGAAGGTGATGGATCCGGCCTGCATCTTCTGCATGGACCGGCCCAGCATGAGCAGATCCTTGGTGGTGACGTTGTCCATGAAGGAGTGCTGGGCGAAGGCGTTGATGAAGCCGTTCATCTTGCCCGGATCGAAGAGCACCTTGCCGGACATCGCGCCACGCAGCAGCGAGGACAGAAAGCGCTGTTGCCGATTGATCCGGTCGTAGTCGCTGCGCTCTTCGCCGACCACATGCCGGGCACGGACGTAGTCCAGAGCGGTGGCGCCGTTCACGATCTGCTTGCCCGGAGTGGTCAACACCGTGCCGAGGACTTCGTCGACGAGGGGTTTGGTGGTGCAGACCTCGACGCCGCCGATGGTGTCGACCATGGTCTCGAAACCGGCGAAGTCGATGCCGACGAAGTGGTTGATCTTGAGGCCGGACATCTTCTGAATGACCTTGGTCAGGCACTTCGGCCCGCCGAGCGCGTAGACGGCATTGAGCTTGTCGCCGATGGCGGACGGGAAGCTCTCCCCGGTGTACGCGCCCTTGTCGTTGTCCCAGCCCTCGCAGACCGGGCGGGTGACGTCGAGGTCGCGGGGGAAGGAGACGGCGACCACGCGCTGCCGGTTGGCCGGAATGTTCACCAGCATGACGGTGTCCGAGCGTGCGCCTTCGGCGTCATTGGTATCGCCCGCGCCCAGTTGCGAATTCACGCCCGCGCGGGTGTCGGTGCCGACGATCAGGAAGTTCTCGTCGCCGTATTGCGCGTCGGCGTCGACCACGTCGGGGGAGTCGTTGTCGAGTGCGGAGACCTGGTTGAAGCCATTGTCCTTGGCGTGCAGGTAACTCCAGCCGCCGCCGGTGATCAGCATGGCGATGACCGCGAGCAGGGCGCCCGCGCTGCGCCCGGCGAGCCGCAGTCGGCGATCGCGCTTGCGGCGTGCGGGGGAGAGCGGTTTGGGTCCGACCGCGGTCGGGAGCGCGGTGGTGGGGTAGTCGGCGGGCGATTCGACGGGGGCGGTGGCCCGCAATTTCTTGCGCCCGGCGCGGGGCGGTTCGGTGATCGCGGGTAGTTCCTCGGTGACCGGATCCGCGGTCGGATCGATCCGTTCGGGCGGAACCGCGCGTCGCGCAGCGGTATTGGCGGGTGTGGCGACCCGGCGTAGGCCCTCGGCCGCGGCGTTGGCGGGGACGGTTCGCTGAGAACCGGTGCCGCCGGGCGGATTCGGGGGGACCACGTGCTGGGAGCCGGTGCCACCCTGGGGATTCGGCCGGACCGTGCGCTGCGAGCCGGTGGCCTCCGCACCGTGCCGGGAACCGTTGGGGGCGTTCGATTCCGGGGGCAGGGCGCGCCTGCCGGTGGTGTCGGCGGGTGGCTGCTGGGCGGGTTCGTCGTCGCGGCGGCGCCGGCGGCGGGATTTGCGTTCGCTGTCCACGCGTTCGACGAGATCCTGCACCGAGATGGGCGCGGAGCCGGGGTCCGGGTTGTCATTGTGCCGGGACCGCCGGGAGGCGCGAGGCTGGGCGTCGTCATCCGCGGGATAGCGCTCCCACGGGGCGCGACCTCCGGGCCGTGGCGTACGCCCGTACCGATCGTCACCCACCAACGAACCTCACTTTGCTTTTCGATGCCGACCGTCATGATAACGATTCCGCCACGGTCGACCACTCGAACGCCGATCCGGCGGGTGTGGCCGACCTCGCCACGCCCGGTTTCGGAGAGCCTGAGCTCGGCGAGTCGAGTGCTGTCGCGATCGGCCGGAGGGTTGCTGCGAAAAAGTGTGCCAGGGAGCGGGCTATCGCTGCGCCGACGCGGCGCCGAAGCTGTCAGGCGTTACGACTTCGCCGCTCAGCCGCCGCTGTGCATGACATCGGCGGCGCACGGCACGGTGGGATCCTCCGGATCGTCCAGCCAGCCGTCCGGTAGCGCGACCTTGCCGGGGGAGCCCTGGCGGCCGCGCGGGCCCTCGGCATCCTTGGGGAATGGCGCATCGGCGTCGAGTTGCCCGATCAGGTCGTCCAATCGCGCCATACTGCTGACCGTCGCGAAGCTGCGGCGTAGATCGCCGCCGATCGGGAAGCCCATCAGATACCAGGCCATATGCTTGCGGATATCGCGCATGGCCTTGTCCTCGCCGTCGTGCGCGACGAGCAGTTCGGTATGTCGGCGCAGGATCTCCCCGACCCGGCCCAGGTTCGGCGGGGCGGGCAGCGGTTCACCGCGCAGGGCGGCCTGGAGTTCGGCGAAAAGCCAAGGGCGGCCGAGGCATCCGCGGCCGACGACGACGCCGTCGCAGCCGGTCTCGGCCATCATGCGCAGGGCGTCGTCGGCGCTGAAGATATCGCCGTTGCCGAGCACCGGAATGCCGGTGACGGCCTCCTTGAGGCGGGTGATGGCGGTCCAGTCGGCCTCGCCGGAGTAGCGCTGGGCGGCGGTGCGGGCGTGCAGGGCGACCGCGGCCGCACCCTCCGCCTCGGCAATGCGGCCGGTGTCCAGGAAGGTGTGGTGCTCATCGTCGATGCCGATGCGGAACTTCACCGTGATCGGTACGCCCGCAGGTTCGGCCGCCGACACCATCGCCTTGACGATGTCGCGGAACAGCTGTCGCTTGTACGGCAGTGCCGCTCCGCCGCCGAGCCGCGTCACCTTGGGCACGGGACAGCCGAGGTTCAGGTCGATGTGGTCGGCCCATCCCTCGCCGACGATGATCCGTACGGCCTCGCCGACGGTCTTGGGGTCCACCGCGTACAGCTGCATCGATCGGGGACTCTCGTCCGCGCCGAACGACATCATGTGCAGCGTCTTCTCATTACGCTCCACCACGGCCCGCGCGGTGATCATCTCGCATACGTAAATCGAAGTGGCGCTGCCGAATTCCCGGCACAGCGTCCGGAAGGCCACATTGGTGATGCCGGCCATCGGAGCCAGTACGACGGCCGGATCGACCGGATACGGTCCGATCCGCAGCGCGGTCTTGGAGGCTTCGATCGAGGTCGTCACGCCCACCAGTGTCTCATCACCCGCCCGGTGCCCCCGCTCACATCCCCCGCGAGCAAGCTCTGAGAGATGAAACGGCTCCTCGCGACTCGAGGTCGCGAGGAGCCGGAGGCTGGGGGGTTTGGGGGCGAAGCCCCCGAGACCCCAGCGTCAGCGTCCCCCACACCCGGGGGTTTGGGGGCGGACCCCGACGCCTACGCGCGAGCGAAAGCCTTTTCTGCCTTGGCTGCTTCGCGGGCGAGCATCTTGTCGCGCTGCTCCTCGAACTTGAGGACGTCCTTGCCGAGCTTCTCGAGGAAGAGGCCCAGGCGTTCGCGGGTCTCCTCACCGCGTGCGGTGAAGTCGTCGCGCTCGAAGATGCGCCACTTCTTCAGGACCGGGTTGACCACTTCTTCCAGGTGCTGGCGCAGGTCGTAGATGCCGTGCTTGGCCATCAGGACGCCGTTGCGGCGGAAGTTCGGCATGCCAGCGCCCGGCATCTGGAAGTTCTCCAGGATGAGGGTGATGGCGTCCAGGGTCTGGTCGGGCGAAAGGTCAAGGGCCGCACCGCACATATTGCGGTAGAAGATCATGTGCAGGTTCTCGTCGGCGGCGATGCGCTGCAGCATGCGGTCGGCGATCGGGTCGTCGCAGACGCGTCCGGTGTTGCGGTGCGAGACGCGGGTGGCGAGTTCCTGGAAGGTCACGTAGGCGACCGAGTAGAGGAAGCCCGCATCGGTCTGGCTGACCTGTGCGGGGGAGGCGAAGCCGTTGGTCATGTGGATCATGCGGGCTTCTTCGAGGGCGACCGGGTCGACGGCGCGCGTGGTGACGAGGTAGTCGCGCATCACGATGCCGTGCCGGTTCTCCTCGGCGGTCCACCGGCCGACCCAGGTGCCCCAGGCGCCGTCCTGGGAGAAGTTCTCGGCGATCTCACGGTGGTAGGAGGGGAGGTTGTCCTCGGTGAGCAGGTTGGTGATCATCGAGGCCTTGGCGAGTTCGCTCAGCCGTGACTGCGACGGATCCCAGTCCTCGCCGCCCATGGCGGCGAAGTTGCGGCCCTCGTCCCACGGCACGTAGTCGTGCGGATGCCATTCCTTGGCCAGGGAGAGGTGCCGATCTACGTTCTCCGCGGCAACCGGCTCCAACTCCGTCAGTAGCTCGAGTTGAGTCAGATCCTTTGCCATGTATATGCCCTTCGTAATCGTGCGATCAAGCTGTCGTACCCTCGCCGGCCTGCCGCCGCGGCCCATACCTTACGGCACCGTATGGTGATGTGAAACTCATGCGAGTGCCATTGCGGGGTCAGTGAGAGATGTCATATGACAAGCGGCCCACGGCGCCCTGTCTATCGCCGTGAGCCGCAGTTCGTTAGCCGCGCACCGTGTCTCGATGCATACTCACTTCTTGCCGAGCAGTCCGCCCAGTACGTTGCCGAGCACATTTCCGGCGTTCTGGCCGACGGCCTTGCCGAGGATGTCCCCGAGTCCGCCGCCGCCCTTACCGCCGGTGGCGCCGCCGAGCAGGCTGCCCAGGATGTCGCCGATACCGCCGCCACCGCTGGCAGCGGCTTCGCCGCCGGTGGCCGCGCCGCCACCGCCCATTGCCTTCTTACCAAGGTAGGCCAACACGATGGGGGCGAGCATGGGGAGCAGTTTGGCCATCAGGTCCTGCGCGTTACCGCCGCCCACATTGCCGAGCGCGCTGATCACCGTGTTCTTCTCGGTGCCGAAGGTCTGATCGACGATCTGGTTGCCGTTTTCGGTGTCGACCTGGTTGATGTCGACGCCGCCGTCGAGCAGACCGTGCGGCTGGTTGGCGACTTCGCCTTCGAGGTTCAGGCCGACGTCGGGGTTGCCGGCCTGTGCCTGGAATCCGCCGAGGAGGACGGGAATGGCCGCGTTGATCGCGGTGGTGGCGGTCGCCTCGTCGACTCCGAGCTTGTCGGCGATCTGTGCGACGGGCACATTGGAGAGCAGGTCATCGAAGGAAGTCATGAACTCCGCCTGTGGTGTTGGCATCCCGGAAAAGCCCTACCCGGGTCACGGTAGGCGAAATCCGGACAGATTGCCACGGATTCGCCAATGTGGCGAGGGGCCCGAATGTAGTATCCCGGACCCCTCGGCAACTGTGTCCCGAACAGGGACAAACGGTGCCCCCAGCAGGGCTCGAACCTGCGACCTGCGGATTAAAAGTCCGTAGCTCTACCAACTGAGCTATAGGGGCGCGGCGGTGAGTTTAGTAGGTTGACCCCGCAACTGTTAAACGAGTATCCGATTGTGTTCTGACGTGGGGCATTTGCGCTGGTCGTGGCGGTTCGCGTCGAGTGTGTCGTGGTGTCGCCGGGCGTTGCGGGCCGATCATGGGGTTGGGCTCGGGGGTGGCGGCGGCGGGGGGACCGCCGGGTTACCGGATGTCCGGTTCGCGGGGTGCCGGGTGGTGGTAGACCGACCGGTTGTGCCGAAGGGGTGACCGCTTGTGCCGATCCCCTATTTTCGGGGGCATCGGGGTGGGTCCCCCGGGGCACGATGAGGGGCTGTGAGGGTGCGGACCGGTCGGTGGGGATTGTGAGGGGGCGAGGGGCGCGCCCCCGCCGCCGTCCGAGCGTGCTCGCGCCCGCCGGAACCGGCGCTGTACTGCTGTTCGGCAATCGCGTTGACTCGCAGATTGTTTCGATGCGCCTAATTGTGAATATCATCCAATGGTGATGTGGTGCAAGCGTTTTGGGTCGTGGGGAGGGAACCGGGTCGATTCGGCACCGGTGCGGTGGCCGTGCCGCGCCGGCGCCGCCGGGCGTTCCGGGGTGGGGTCCGCGGGTGCGGTCGAATGGCGAACATCCGTGGGATATGGGCGAATTCAGCTTTTCGGACCATTCGCCCAGTGGTTAGCTGGGGAATTGCGGCTTTCGATAGGGGGCGTGCTGGCTAACTGACTCTCCGGTACACCTCACGCAGGGTGCGCATTCCGGGTACGGTGACCGACTGGTGAATTCCTGAAGAACCGGGATTGCCCCGGTAGCACGGGATTCGGCTTATCGTTGAAGTGCCCGAACGTGTTGCGACCGGTTCCGGCCGATCGTGGCTCCAACAGATCAGGCTGCGGGAGGCCCATCCAGACGACTTGAACGCCCGGGTGCGCACCCCCTGCGGCGCACCCGGGCGGGAAAAACTATACCAGTTGGTGTGTTTCAAGTTTTTCGCGCTTTTTCGTACCAAAAGTTTGGTAATTCGGGCGAAGCCCGTTTTGAAGTATTTGAAAGACACGTAACTTTGCGTCGATGGCGCTTTGTGGAACACCACGGAGTAGCCAGCGGCGGTAGCTAGCTTCGGAGGCGTTTCGAGCATGGCACGGCAGCAAGAGCGGGCCCGCCGGACACGCGCGGCGATCATAAGGTCCGCCGCCGTTGAGTTCGGGAAGAGCGGCTATGCCGCTGCATCGCTCAACCGCATATTGGAAGGTTCACGCGCGACCAAGGGCGCCATGTACTTTCACTTCGACTCCAAGGAGGACCTGGCTCGCGCGGTCTTGGAAGCGGCCGTCGACCGCTACCGCGCGTCCACCGAAAGATGGCTCGGCAGAGGGGATCTCGGACCCCTGGATGTCCTGCACGGCATGATCGACGAGATCGCGCTGCGGTTGGAGAACGACATCATCATCCAGGCCGAGTTCCGGCTCATCATCGAACCGGAGTTCTATCGCGATATCCAGGCCGGTGGCGGTCGCATTCTCGGGCGGTCCATCCGGCTGCTCGCGGTGCGGGCGATCGAGCACAAGCAATTGCGCCAGGACGCCGATCCGGATCGTTTCACCCGCACACTGGCGGCGGCCCTGGCGGGTCAGCGCTATATCGCCGATGTGCTGGGCGGTCCGGTGGATCTGCGTTCCCGGTTCACCGAGGCGCTCGAGATGATCGTGGAAGCCACCGCGACTCCCGAGTGGACCGAGGAGTTCCGGCGCGTCGGATGGCGGGTGTCCGCCAAGTTGGAAGATCTCAATTTGGCTGTTTGACCAGCAGATTTGGGATTACGGCGGATGCTGTCATAAGCTATCTCCGCTCCCAACGGAAGCCGTTGAGTGTAAACGGTCCAGAGAAATCTGGCGGGCCCCCTTCGTCTAGCGGCCTAGGACGCCGCCCTTTCAAGGCGGTAGCGCGGGTTCGAATCCCGTAGGGGGTACAACAGTGGAGACACTGTTGTTGAGGAGCAGAGCAAGGCCCTGTGGCGCAGTTGGTTAGCGCGCCGCCCTGTCACGGCGGAGGTCGCGGGTTCGAGTCCCGTCAGGGTCGCAAGACTTATCTTGGCATTCGATACCGGGTGCTTCGGCCAGGTAGCTCAGTTGGTACGAGCGTCCGCCTGAAAAGCGGAAGGTCGCCGGTTCGATCCCGGCTCTGGCCACCATAGTCATCAAGGACCGCACCCTCGGGTGCGGTCTTTTTTGCGTGTTCGGCACGGGGCCTTCTGATCTTGGTGGGATGCTGGGGTCATGGCTGAGGAAGACAACCAGTGGTACTACTGCATCGACCATCACCGGGCCGAACAGGGTAAGCAGTGCTGGGTGGGTGGCCGGATGGGCCCGTATCCCGACAAGGCAACTGCCGAAAGGGCTTTGGAGATCGCGAAGGCGCGGAATAGGGCCGCGGATGAAGGCGAGGACTGATCTCGTAAGATCGGGGTAACTCCTGGGGCACGCTCGAAATTGGGTTGGCTCCCAACCGCAGGCACGCGTGTCCAACCGTCGACGGCTCTTTGCTGGGCGCTGAAGATGCGGGGAGGCGGGGGAGTGCAGAAACGACGATGTGCCCGCCCGTGCTGGGGGTACGGGCGAGAATCGAGCGGGAGGGCGACCCTTGAAGGTGACCGTTGTGGTGCCGACCTACAACGAGCGGGAGAACCTGCCGGTGGCGGTGGAACGACTCACCGCGCTACCGGTGGCCGACCTGCATGTGCTGGTGGTGGACGACAATTCACCCGACGGCACCGGCGAGGTGGCCGACAAGCTGGCCGTGGACCTGCCGAATGTGGTCGGCGTGCTGCACCGTACCGAGAAGGACGGGCTGGGCCGCGCCTACATCGCGGGCATCACCAAGGCCCTGGACGAGGGCGCGGATGTGGTGATCCAGATGGATGCCGACCTCTCGCATCCGGCCGAGGTCATCCCGGCCATGCTGGAGAAGCTGGAGACCACCGACGCGGGCGTCGTGCTCGGGTCCCGTTACGTGCCCGGCGGTTCCACCGCCGAGGAGTGGAAGTGGCATCGCAAGGCGCTCTCGGCGTGGGCGAACTTCTACGTGAATCTGATTCTGCGCCTGGGCGTCAAGGACGCGACCGCCGGTTTCAAGGCGTGGAAGGCCGATACGCTGCGCGCCATCGATGTGGCGTCGATCAAGAGCAATGGCTACTCGTTCCAGGTGGAGATGAACTACCGGACGGTCAAGAAGGGCATTGCCATCGCCGAGGTGCCGATCCGCTTCGAGGAGCGCACCAAGGGCGCGTCCAAGATGACATTCAAGGTGCAGCTGGAGTCGGCGCTGATGCCGTGGAAGCTGTTGTTCGGCAAGCAGGTCTAGTTCTCCGGCCAGTGCAGCAGGGTGTCGACGAAGAGTTGACGGACCCGCTCCACCTCGTCGTCCAGCTGTGCGGGGTCCCAGCCGCTGACGTCGATGGGTGGCAGGACGGCGACGTCGACCACCCCTTTCCGTACCACCGCCGAGTTCCGCCAGGCGATTTCGCCCGCATTGCGGATGACGACCGGGATGATCGGTACCCCCGCCTGGATGGCGATGTGGAATGCGCCCTTCTTGAAGGCGCCCACGCGCGGTGTGAGCGACCGGGTGCCCTCCGGAGCGATGACGACCGACAGTCCGCCCCTGAGGGTTTCGACGACGGGCTGCAAGGCCGCGCGGGCGGCGGCGCTGTCGCCGCGGTTGATGAAGGTGACCTCCACGAATCGCATGAGCGGTCCGAACAGCGGATTGTTGGCGACCTCCTGCTTGGCGACACCGGTGAATCCCGCACCGAGCACCTCGGCGATCACGATGATGTCGAATTGACTCTGGTGATTGAAGATGAAGACGGCGGGCCTTGGGGCGCGGGCATTTTCGGCCCCGGACACGCGTACGCGCACACCGGTGCCGCGCAGTGTGGAGTCGGCGGCGACGGTCATCATGGAATCGGCCATCTGCCTGCGCTGTTTGGTGTGCGCCTTGGCGGCGACCCCGAAGAGCGCGCCGCCGACCAGTGCCCCGAAGCCGCTGACGGTGCGCGCGTAGTCGGTCGGTTTGGGGGCCTGCCGGGGCCGGAAATGCAGTACCGGCCAACTCTTCTCGGCGGCCTCGAGTACCACGCGCGGATCCGGGTTGACGGCGAACGGATGCCCCGCGAGTTGGAGTAGCGGCAGGTCCGCGGCGCTGTCGGCATAGATCCAGCTCTGGGCGAGGTCGATGCCGCGGGTGGCGGCGAACCGGCGGACCGCGTCCGCTTTGCCATTGCGCCACAGCGGTTTTCCGTCGACGTGCCCGGTCAGGACGCCGTCCTGTACGGACATGGTGGTGCACAGTACGTTCGGTATGCCCAGCTCTTCCGCGACGGGTTGGACCTGATACCTGGTCAGCGAGCTGACGAGTATCAGTGTGTGCCCGGCGGTTTCGTGTTCGCGTACCAGGCGCCAGGCTTCGGGGTAGAGGTGGCCGTGCACGGTCCTGTGGAACAGTGCCGCGCCGAGTTCGTCGAGTTCGGTCTCGGGTACTCCGGCCCAGGTGTGCATGGCCTGCTGCAGGAATCGCTCGTACTCGCCCTCACTGCGCGCCCCGCGGATACTGCCGAGCATCACATTGGTGACGGCGGTGCGCCCGCTGCGCCGCCGCACCAGGCGTTCGAGTGCGGCGGGTGGATTGAATCCGCTGACCACGGTCCCGCCGAAGTCGAAGACCGCCGCGACCCGTGGCCCCCGCGGACCGCTCCGGATGGCCGCCACCGCCTCCTCGAGATCCATTGCGCCGATGGGCTGTTCGATGATGCCGACGCCAGGCGCGAGGAGTTCACCGCCGGAGGCTCGGTGCGTCATAGCGCATCCAGCCGGTTGGACGGGTCGAGGGTGGCGGCGCGGGAGATGCGACCGCCGATGGCCCGCAGTTCGGCGGCGAAGTGGGTGCGCCGGGTGACCAGGTCCTGTGGGTCGTCGCCGGCTTCGAGCAGACCGTGATTATCGGCGAGTTTGAGTGCGCTGCCGAATAATTCGGAGGAGACCGATTCGGGGCTGTGCAATCGCTGTTGTAACAGCATCTGTTTGCCCACCTGCAGACATTCGTCGATGAACGTCTTCTTGTCGATGGTGACGGCGGGATCGCGGGCGGCGAGGCGTTCGGCCACCACGAGTTGGGCGTCGAAGAAGGATCGCAGTACCCGGTGCGCCATCATGAAACCGGATTCCGCCAGGCGGGCCAGGATTTCCGAGCCGACGGTGCCTGCCGCGGTGCGCCGATGCCACTCCGGATCGACCCGCAACATTTCAGCGGTGAGCTGGCTGGTGAACTCGGTGCGTTCGGGGAAGAAGAATTCGAATTTGAGCAGGTCGCGCAGCCGGTAGGCGGCCTCCCAGCCGACGCGCAGCTGATCGCCCTCGGGCGCCTCGACGGCGGTGAGTACGGCCAGCTCGAGGATGGCGCGATTGGCGAACCAGTGCACCGCGCTATTGCGGTAGAACGCGGCCTCGAGGTGTGCGCCCGCGCCGATGGCGTAGACCGGTTCCAGGCCACCGCGATACACGGTGACGACCTTGGCGACGGCGAGCTGCTCCAGCACCACGGCCAGGCCGTGATCATCGCGCAGGGTCTCGAGCTCACCGCGCGGCAGGTTCCGGTCTTCGATGTAGTCGAGCACGGGTGCGATGGCATTGCCCAGTTCGGCGCGGGTGAGCGCGCGCTCGTGCACACCGAGCAGGACCAGGGTGGTGAGGGCGTTGACGGTGATCGGGGTGACGTCGTTGATGCCGACGGCGACCTCGAAGGCGAGCCGCTGCACCGCCCGGTGCTCCAGCTCCTCCAGCTCGGGTTCGGCTGTCAGGGCGTGCGTCTTCAACGGATCGCCGTGTGCCGACAGCCGGTCGCGGGCGGAGAGCGGATTCCCGAATCGCACGTAGACATGTCCGGCGGAGTGCTGTTGATTGCGCACATACCGGGCCAGCCAGGCCAATCCCTCGGCCTGTTTCATACCGCCGGTCTGTTCGTCGGCAATGGCTCCGATTTCATTGAGTCGCTCATAGGTGATGGAGACCGGAACGAGCATCACATCGTCGATGCGGGATGAACGCAAAGCCGCCGCAAGGTAATTCAACAATCCATAGCGCGGGGGCCGGAGTTTTCCGGTGCGGGTGCGTCCGCCTTCGAAATACCATTCGAGATTGAATCGTTTGGCGAGGAGATAGGCGAAGTATTCTTCGACGACCGCTTTGTATACCTCGTCATCGCCGAAACTGCGCCGGATGAATACGGTTCCGGTACGCCGGGCAATGGGTCCGATCGGCCAGAACTTCAGGTTTGCCCCGCCGACCACATGATTGGGCGGAAAGTCATTGCGCGCCAGAATATCCCCGAGGACGAAGGCGTCCACATAGGAGCGATGCGAGGGCAGGAATACCAGTGGATAGCGGCGGTTCAGCGCGCGCAGCCGGTCGAGTCCGATGGGGTCGTCGTCGACCTTCCAGGTGGAGGCGTGCACCGGCCGCATGGCCTGGGTGAACAGATCCGAGACCAGGCGGCTCTGCGCGGCGACGAGTTCGCGCAGCGCCTTCTCGGCGCGCCGGTACACCTCGCGCGGGTTCGTATCCGCCTGTTCGGCAATGGCATCGAGGCGGCGCAGGAATTCGGGGGAGTCCAGGATCTCCTCGGCCACCAGGCGCGGCACCTTGTAGCGGTCGCCGATCACCGCGCGTTCGGCGCGTTCGAGGGCGACGGTGCCCGCGCGCACGATGGCGCGCGCGAAAGATTCGGGGGCGCCGACGGATCCGGGATTATTGGCGCGCAGCTCGCTGAGCCGGGCGGGTGCGCCGGTGAGGACCAGATGCCGGTCCGGGGCCTTGGTGACGAGCCTGCGCTGCATGAACCGATTGGGTTTGCGCGGATTCGAGAGGGTGACCAGGTCGCCGAAGCTGGTGCGCCGCACACCGTCTCGCTCGGGCGGCAGCCACAGGACGCGGACCGGCACCACCAGCGGATCGTCATGCCGCTCGACGAGGCGGGTGGTGAGGGCGTCCGGGTCCAGATCGATCTGGATGACGGGCGCGGCGGTGCCGAACTCCTGGGCGATACCGCCCTCTGCGAGCCAGTTGCCGATGAGTTCGCGTTCGACCCGTCCGGCGGCGTCGACGAGCGCGACCACCGACCCGGGGGTGCTGGCGGCCTCCGGGAGCCGACTGTCGTGATCGAGCATCTGTTATTACCTCCGCACGTGGACCGCCGCAATCCATTGAAGCCGATGGGGCGGTCGCGGGGCGGCGGGTCGGTCAATTCCCCGATCGTGCTGCGGGTTTCGGCTGGTGTGACGGAGGCCGTACGGCGAGGTTGACCATTCGAAGGAAGGTAATGCTAACCTTCCGCAATAAGTTAGGTAAGCATAACCTTGGAGGACCGGTGGCGGCCACGGACGAACGGGTACGGCTCGACGACGAGCGGCAATGGGGCGAGTACGTCACCGATCCGGTGGCGGCGGTCGCCGCACTGGCCGCGGCGGATCGCTTCGGCGAATACGTGGTGTACGAACGCCCCGGCACCTGGGTGTTCGCGGCCGACCCGATCGGCGGTATCGAACTCGACGCCGACGAACTGCGGGTGAGCTGGGACGGCGAGACCACCTCCGGCGCGTGGGAAGGCAGTCCGGCGCAGGCCGTGGACCGCGCCCTCGCCGGTATCCCGCTGGGGCGGCGAAACGCGTACGGCTGGATCGGATTCGAATTCTGCGCCTGGTCGCTGGGTGCGACCGCGCATGTGCATCCGCGAGCCACGCTGGCGCACTTGATGATTCCGCGCATCGAGGTGCGCATCGACGCCTCCGGGGTGCGGGTCGCCGGTGCGACCCCGGCCGAGACGGCCGATATTCACGAACTCATCGCGGCGGCCCAGGGCAGTGCGCTGCCGGTCGCGCATCCGGTGGATGTGACCATCGACCCCACCGGCTACGCGGACCGGGTGGCGGCGGGCGTCGCCGAGATCCGCGACGGCAAATATCAGAAGGTGATCTTGTCGCGGAAGGTGGATCTGCCCTTCGCCGTGAACATTCCGGACTCCTACCGGCTGGGGCGGATGCACAATACGCCCGCGCGCTCGTTCCTGCTGCGACTGGGCGGCCTGGAGGCCGCGGGCTTCAGCCCGGAGCTGGTGGCCGCGGTCGACGGTGAGCGCGTTGTCACCACCGAACCGCTCGCGGGCACCCGTGCCTTCGGCCGCGGTGACGCGGTGGATTCGGCGGCCCGCGCCGAGCTGATCAGCGATCCCAAAGAGATTGTCGAGCACGCGATCTCGGTGCAGACCTCGTTCTCGGAGATCGCCGCCGTCGCCGAGCCGGAGACCACCGCGGTCTCGGATTTCATGGCGGTGCGCGAACGCGGCAGTGTTCAGCATCTGGCCTCCACGGTCAAGGGCCGCCTCGCCGCGGACCGCAGCCCGTGGGACGCGCTGGAGACCCTCTTCCCGTCGGTGACCGCCTCGGGTATCCCCAAGGCGGCGGGTGTGGACGCGGTCTTCCGCCTCGATCATGACCCGCGCGGCCTGTACTCCGGTGCGGTGGTGACGATTTCGCCGGATGGCGCGCTGGAGGCCACCCTGGTGCTGCGCGCGGTCTACCAGAGCGGTGCGGGCGCGTGGCTGCGCGCGGGCGCGGGCGTGGTCGGGCAATCCCGCCCCGAACGCGAATTCGAGGAGACATGCGAGAAGCTCGGCAGCGTCGCACCGTATGTGGTGCGCGCGTAGTTTCAGTCCGGGTGCACCTGGAAGTCGACGCCGGTGAGTTTCTCGGCCAGTTCCCAGAGTTGAGCGGCGACCTTCTCATCGTGTGAGGCGGCATTGGAGGAGACCGGGGCCGGGTAGCCGCTCCAGTTGAAGTGATCGGGGCCGTAGTAGCCGCCGGGCTCCGCCTCCGCGGTGGCGGCGAAAAGGGTTGGCAGTGCGCCCATCTCGGCGCTCTGAGCGATCAGGCGATTACCGAGCCCGATGATCTGCTCCAACAGGTTCTGGGTTTTGGAGTTGATCTCGGTGGCCGCGTACCCGGGGTGCGCGGCCACCGCCAGTTTGGCCGATCCGGCCGCGAGCAGGCGGCGCTGGAGTTCATAGGTGAACAGCAGCAGCGCCAGTTTCGTCTGCGCGTACGCCCCGAAGCGCGAGTAGGCGCGGTGCTCCCAGTTCAGATCCTCCAGATCGATGCGCCCGATGAAATGGGTGATGCTGGAGACGTTCACCACGCGCTCGCGGATGCGGTCCATGAGCAGTCCGGTGAGCGCGAAGTGGCCGAGAAAGTTCGTGCCGACATGCATTTCGAAGCCGTCGGTGGTGTGGCCGTACGGCACCGCCATCACCCCGGCATTGTTGATCAGCCCGTGCGCGTAGTCGACGGTGTCGGCGAAGGCGCGCACCGAGGCCAGATCGGCCAGATCCAGCGGGCGCACCTGTACCCGCCCGTCGATGGTCTTGGCGACCGCCTGTCCCTTGATCTCATTGCGGCAGGCCATGATCACCAGTGCGCCCGCCTCGGCGAGTCCGCGCGCGGTGGCCGCGCCCAGTCCGCTGGTCGCACCGGTGACGATGTAGGTCTTATCGGTCAGATCCGGGATATTCGACGTACTCCACCCACCCATAGACGAACCCTATGATGTGCGCGGCGGGGCGTCGCGTGGAAACGCGGTGATGAAGTGCACACGCCCAAAATGGCCGATCGCGGGTGCCCGGGATGCGCCTGGCGGCGATCCGTGCTCGCGGCGCCCGCGCGGGTTCACGCCGCGCGCAGTGCCTTCTTGTCGATCTTGCCGACGGCGGTGACGGGCAGGGTATCGGCCTGGCGCAGTACATCGGGGAGTTTGTAGGTGGCGAGTCCGCGCGCGGTCAGGAAGGCTTTGATCTGCACCAGTGAGGGCATATCGCCGTCGACAACCAGTACGGCACAGACCCTTTCGCCGAGCGCGGCATCGGGCAGTCCGACCGCCGCCGCATGCCGGACCGCGGGGTGGGCGAGCAGATGCTCCTCCAGCTCATCGCAGGATATGTTCTCGCCGCCGCGATTGATGACATCCTTGATGCGCCCGGAGACCATGAGATGTCCACTGGGCAGGCGGCGCACCAGGTCACCGCTGCGGTAGAAGCCATCCGGGGTGAAGGCGCGTGAATTATGTTCGGGGGCACGGTAATACCCGCGCAGCGTGTACGGGCCACGGGTGAGCAGTTCGCCCTCCTCGCCGTCCGCGACGTCCTTGCCGTCGGCATCGACCACCCGCACCTCGTCGGCGGGGGACAGGGGCCGCCCCTGGGTGGTGCAGACGATCTCGTCGGAGTCCTCGAAGCGGGTGTAGTTGAGCAGTCCTTCGGCCATGCCGAACACCTGTTGCAGGCGAACATTCAAGGCGGGTCGCACTTCTCGTGCGTTGACCGCGGCCAGGCGAGCGCCGCCGACCTGGAGCAGGCGCAGCGTGGACAGATCCGCCTCCTCCCAATCGACCGCGGCGGACCACAACTGCGCCAGTGGCGGCACCACGGCGGTGACCGTGACGCCGTGCCTCTCGATGGCGGCGAAGGCGTTCTCCGGGCTGGGATCGGTGATGAACACCATGCCGCCGCCGGTGGCGATGGTGCCCAGAATGCCGGGGCAGGCGAGTGGGAAGTTGTGCGCCACGGGCAGAGTCGCGAGATACACGTCCTGCGGCCGCAGCTCGCATACCTCGGCACTGGCCTCGGAGTTGTAGGTGTAGTCGTCGTGTGTGCGGGCGATCAGCTTGGGCAGGCCGGTGGTACCGCCGGAGACCAGCATGAGCGCGATATCGGAGGCATCGATGACGGGCAGCGAATTGCCGTGTGCGGGAACCGAATGCAGATCGGTGAAGGCGCCCGGATCGCCGAGGACCAGCACATGCCGCAGCGCCGGCACGGCGGCGCACACCTCGTGCGCGAGTACGCGATAGTCGAAATCGGCTGCGCGGTCGGCGATCACATAGGCGACCGCGCCCGAGAGCCGGGTGAGATGTTCGATCTCGGCGCGGCGATGCGCGGGCAGGGTCAGCACCGGAATGATGCCCGCGCGCAGCAGTCCGAAGAGCACGGGCACGAATTCGAGCACATTGGGCAGCTGCACCACGACCCGATCGCCCGGTGCGATACCGAGTTTCAGCAGGCCGTGCGCCATGCGGTCCGCGGCGGTGTCGAGTTCGGCGTAGGTGGACCCCGCGCCCGGCGTTCCGGGATCGCCGAGCAGGGCGGTGCGCTCGGGCCACTGTCGCGCCGCGTTCCGTAGCAGTTCGCCGAGCGGGCGTCCGGCCCAGTATCCGGCCCGCCGATAGCGCTCGGCGAGGTCGTCGGGGAAGGGGACGAAGCCGTCGCGGTGGTCGCGGGCGGTGGATGGCGATGTCACGGTGCTTGAGCCTCTGCGAGTAAGGGTTGCTTAACGAAGGTTAGGCAACCCTATCTCACGATGGCAATCGCGTCGTTCAGTGTGCGGGCAGCACACAGCCGCCGTCGAGAATCCCGAGATCGTGCGGCAGTTGATAGCAGGCCGGATCATCGGGCAGCTTCGGGTGGAAGCCCTCCAGGAAGAACGTCGCCACCAGATTCACCGCGATGACCAGCGCGAGGAATCCGAAGGCCAGCTTCCCGGCCGTGCGATGCGGTGACGCGGGCAGGCTCACGGTCGAGGTGGCGTACGAAAACGTCAGCACCACGCCGATTGTCGTAATCGCCGCGACGAACAGAATCCACGCCCACACGTACAGGTGCAGCCCGAACACCGCGCCCATATATCCGGGATCGCCGGGCAGGATATGCAGCATGGTCTGCCGCCAGGCGGTGAACGCGCCGCCGAAGCAGGCCACGATCGCCATACCCCAGCCCACCGCGTAATCGCGCGGCGCGATGGTCCCGGTCATCCCCTTGCGCACGATATAGGCCCCGCCCAGCGCGGCCAGCATCATGAAGTAGCGCTGCAGCATGCACAGCGGGCACGGGTACTCCCAGTTCACGAATTGGAAGCCGAGTCCGCCGCAGATCACCCCGGCCCAGCCGACGATGAAGATGAGCGCCAGCCAGTACTGCAGTTGATTCAGTACTCCGCCACGGCTTTCCACGGTTCCGGGAGCGGTATCGGTCACCATGTCAGCCCCAATCCGAGGCTGCTGGTGATGTGCACCTTCAGCAGCACACCGCAGGCGATGACGACAACCCACCAGGCCGACAGGATCGCGCGCCGCGAACTCTGTCCGACAATGAGGAACAGCACGCACAGCAAGCCCGCGAGTATGAGCGTGTCCATACGCGCGGACGCTACCGCTCTGCCTGGTCACCGCCTACGAACGCGTTGCGGACACGCCGTCCGGCGCGCGAGTGTAGCGAACTGTCGGCGAATTCGGCGCGAATCGCGGTTGCGCGCGAGACCCGACGGGCGGGCTGTCGCGCCCCTAGACTCGACCTCGTGAGTGGTTGGGACATCGCCGACATCCCGGATCAGACCGGTCGAACGGTCATTGTGACGGGGGCCAACAGTGGGCTCGGCGCGGTCACCGCGCGAGCACTCGCCCAGGCCGGGGCGCAGGTGATCATGGCCTGCCGCAATGAGGTCAAGGCGCGTTCGGTCGCCGACGGCATCGGTAAGAACGTGCAAGTGCGCCGCCTGGATCTGGCGGATCTGGCCTCGGTGCGCGAATTCGCCGACGGTATCGACGCGGTGGACCTGCTGATCAACAACGCGGGTGTCATGGCGGTTCCGCTCAAGCGCACCGCCGACGGCTTCGAAATGCAGATCGGCACAAACCATCTCGGCCATTTCGCGCTGACCGGACTGCTGCTGGACAAGGTGCGCGATCGCATCGTCACCGTCTCCAGCGGTATGCACGCCATGGGCAAGATCGACCTGGCCGATCTGAACTGGGAGCAGCGCCGCTATCAGCGCTGGCTCGCCTACGGGCAGTCCAAGCTGGCGAATCTCATGTTCACCTATGAACTACAGCGGCGACTGACAGCCGCTGGCTCGCACAAGCTTTCGGTCGGTGCGCATCCCGGCTTCGCCGCCACCGAACTGCAATCCCATACCGAGTCGATCCAGGACTTCTTCCTCGGGATCGCCAATCGGGTCTTCGCGCAGAGCGCCGAAATGGGCGCGCTGCCAACGCTTTACGCAGCCACCGCCGCCGAGGTGCGGCCGGGCGGATACTACGGGCCCACCGGATTGCGCGGTATGCGTGGCAATCCCGGGCCGAGCGGCTCCACCGCCGCGTCACGGGATGAGGTGACCGCGCGCCGCCTCTGGGAATTGTCCGAGCAGCTGACCAAGGTCAGCTATGCCTTTCCACGTAGGTAGGTCATGAGCATTCCGTTCGATCGACCGGATCAGCTGGAGAAGATCCAGCAGGGCCTGCTTCAGGGAGAGCAGATCCTGGCGGTGTACGACGCCATCGGCGTGGGTACCGGATTTCTCGGGCTCACCGATCGCCGGGTGATCATTCAGGACAATTCGTTCGTGGGGAAGAAGGTCGCCATCACGAGCATCCCGTACTCGCGCATCAGCACCGTCAGCGTGATCACCAACAAATCCTTCGCCGGACAGTTCTTCTCCTCCGGGCACATAGTCATCAGCACCGGGCACAACGAGTACGAGGTCGAGTTCCGCGGCGATGAGAAGACGCGGCATGTGCACGACGTGATCCTGCATTACATCGCGCGCTAGCTACGCGCCGGCGAATGTCGTTCGCGGGCGGCGTTTCCCGAATTCGCATCTCATATATTGAGACGACGTTCCATAGTGTGTCAGCGGCCACACGCAATCTCCGCGATCTCTGATACGGTGTCCGGCATGCAGCGCGTGTATTTCTGGTTTAGCCAGCCGGCCCCGGGTGGGTCGAGCGGCGTGAACCTGCGCTGACCTCCTCCACCCCGAGCCGGACAACAGACCGGCTCCGAGGGGTTCCAGAAATTCGAATCTCCGTGGGTCGGCCTGAGAAAAGGAACCCACGATCATGACTCTCGCTGCCGATCTCGATCCCCGGCACGCCGATCTCGACGACCAGCGCACTCTCAGCGTGAGCCCGCTGCGCTCGCCCGCCGACGTGCGTGGATCGCATCCGCTCGATGACACCCTGGCCGATACCGTGCGCGCCGGCCGCAAGGCCACCATCGACGTACTCAATGGCGCTGACGACCGCCTCATGGTGATCGTCGGCCCGTGTTCGGTGCACGACACCGCCGCCGCCATGGATTACGCGCGCCGCCTGGCCGCCAAGGCCGATGAGCTCGGGGACCGGCTGCACGTGGTCATGCGCGTCTACTTCGAGAAGCCGCGCACCACGCTCGGGTGGAAGGGGCTGATCAACGATCCGCACCTGGACGGCAGCTTCGACATCAACACCGGACTCGATGTGGGTCGTCAGCTGCTGGTGGACATCACCGCGCTCGGCCTGCCCGTGGCCTGTGAGTTCCTCGATCCGATCACCCCGCAGTACATCGCGGATCTGGTCTCCTACGGTGCGATCGGCGCGCGTACCGCCGCCAGCCAGGTGCATCGGCAGCTGTCCTCGGCGCTGTCCATGCCGGTCGGCATCAAGAACGGCACCGATGGCGATGTGCAGGTCGCGGTCGACGGGGTGCGCGCGGCGGCGGCCAGCCATGTCTTCCCCGGCACCGATCTGGACGGGCGTTCGGCGCTGATCCGCACCGCGGGCAATCCGGACTGCCATGTCATCCTGCGCGGCGGCAGCAACGGCACCAACTTCGATGCCGAATCCTGCGCGGAAGCCATTATCCGACTGGAGAAGTCGTCGCTGGCGCAGCGCCTGGTGGTCGACGCCTCGCACGGCAACAGCAATAAGGACCACAACAAGCAGGTCGACGTGGTCACCGATATCGCCGGGCGCATCGCCGCGGGCGAGAAGAGCGTGGTCGGCCTGATGATGGAGAGCTTCATCGTCGCGGGCCGCCAGGACCTCACCCTCGGCCACCCGGAGACCCTGACCTACGGCCAGTCCATCACCGACGCCTGCCTCGACTGGGAGGTCACCGCGGCTCAGCTCGACGTCCTCGCCGACGCCGTCGCCGCTCGCCGCGGCTGAAAAGACCGTCTCCCGCGTCGTCCCGGACGTCGTCCTGCGTCCTCCCGGACGGTATACCTCGTCATCCCGGCGCGTTCTTGGCCGGGATCCACTGAAATTTGTTGCGGTGCAACAGGTGTGGATCCCGGCCAAAACCATGCCGGATGACGGTGCTGCCGGGACGACGGGCTGGATTCCGGGATGACGGGCTAGATTCCGGCGGGCCAGTCGGTGGCCGGGACGGCCGGATCGGTGCGGAGGCGGGCGGCTATCCAGCTGTCGAGGCGGGTGCCGCGCTGAACACAGCCGCCGCGCAGTAGGCCCTCGTAGTGGAAGCCCGCCCGGCGGGCGACGGCGGCCGAGGCGTGATTGCCGACGATCGCGCGCCATTCGATGCGCTCGAGGGTGAGCCAATCGTCTGCGAAGGCCGCCGCGCAGACCAGATTGACCGCGTGGGTCATGAGCCCCCGGCCGCGGACCGCCGCGGAGAGCCAGAAGCCGATCTCGGCGGAGTTGTGGTCGCGGCGGGAATCGACCGGCCCGAGGCCGATCATGCCTACGACCTGTGAGTCTTTACCGAGGCGCAGTGCCCAGGTGGGGCTGCGGTCGGCCCAGCCGGGCGTCACCATGTCGTAGATGAACTTCTCGGCGTCGGCCCGGATGTAGGGGACCGGCATGGTCGTCCACTGTCCGACCGAAGGCTGTTGGCAGCACGCGGTGATGTCGTCGATATCCAGGACGGTCGGCGGTGCGAGCCAGACCGTGCCATTCGAGAGCGTCCGCGCGTCCATCCGGCCATGCTGTCACGGAACGATATACCGGCGCAGGGGGATTCCGGCGTGGAGTCGGGCGGGTGTCGATCACCGTATCCGGCATTCCGGGCCGGTGCCCGATTGGTCGGACCGCGACCGTAGGATCGGTTCGATGGTCGCCGCGCTGCTCACCGATTTGTTCGAAACCCATCGGCCACACCTGCTCTCGGTGGCCTACCGGCTGACGGGCAGCGTCGCCGATGCCGAGGATGCGGTGCAGGAGAGCTGGTTACGGCTCGCGGTCGCCCGCCAGCACGAGATCGAGGATCTGCGCGCCTGGCTCACCACGGTGGTCTCCCGCATCTGCTTGGATCGGCTGCGCAGTGCCAGCGCGCGCCGCGAGCAGTATGTGGGGCAGTGGCTTCCGGAGCCCATCGTCACCAGCCCGCTACCCTCGAGCACGCCCGATCCGCTGGCCGCGGTGGTCCGCAAACAGGATGCGCGCTTCGCCGCCCTGGTGGTGATGGATACCCTCACCCCGCCGCAGCGCGTGGCTTTCGTTCTGCACGACGGGTTTTCGGTGCCTTTCGACGAGATCGCCGATATTCTCGGCGTCTCCACCGAGGCTGCGCGGGCACTGGCCACGCGGGCCCGGAAAGCCTTGGCGCACACGCCGGAACCGGTCACCGATACCGAACACGATGCCGCGGTGCAGCAGCTGCTCGAAGCGCTCTACCGCGGTGATGTGGATGCCGTTGTGGCGGCGCTGCATCCGGATGTGCGCACCATCGGCGATGCGGGTGGCACCACCGCTACGGCCATCAATGTGGTTGCGGGCGTGGATAAGAACGCGCGGTTGTGGCTGGGACTGCGCACCCGGTACGGCTTCGACGATCCGGCGACCTATCAGGCCGGCGCGTTCGAATTCGTACTCGTCAATGGCCAATTGGGGATGCTGATGCACGAGCGGGCCTCGGAGAACGGTCGTCCCGGGACGCCGCCCCGCGTATACGGATACACCGTGCGCGACGGAAAGGTCTGGGGCATCTACGATCTCGTCAATCCGGCCAAACTCAAGGGCCTGCGGCTGCCGCACTGAGACCCGATGGGCGGCACACCCCCGACCGACATGCCGCACATCGGAGGTCATCAGCCCGGGTAGCTGGCTCCGGAGCCGGAGCTGCAGTCCATACCGCCGGACAGGCTGACCGAACCGGTGGGCATGCAATTGCCGATACCCGAACCGGTGCCGGAGCCGGAGCCGCCCGAACCGGAGGGCGGGAAGCTGGAGCCGAGGTTCCAATCACCGGTGGTCCAGTTGCCAGCAATAAGCTGGTGTGCAATCTGGTGCACAATATCGACGGCCTGTGTCGGGTGCAGAAGAAGTTCCAAGTACGAGGGCATATTTCGCCCCTTTCGAGAAAACCGCTGATAGGCGGTTGTGAGATAAAACACGGGCAGGCTAGCCGCCTTTGCGACATTGCACAACGAGCCAGGTAGAAGGTCCGATCACGAAGTGAAACATAGCCTTTCGCTATCGAATCGCAACCATTCGGACGGGTGGACTATCCTCCGGACATGCCTCAGATTCCGACCGTCGCAAGGCTGCGTCCCTACGCTTCGACAATCTTTGCCGAGATGACCGAACTCGCCGTTCGGCACGGCGCGGTCAACCTCGGTCAGGGCTTCCCGGACTCCGACGGACCCGCCGGGATGCTCGAGGTCGCCCGGCAGGCCATCGCCGACGGGTTCAACCAATACCCGCCCGGCCGTGGGGTTCCCGCACTGCGCCAGGCCATCGCCGCCGACCGCGCGCGCCGCTACGGCACCCACTACGACCCGGACAGTCAGGTGCTGGTGACGGTCGGGGCCACCGAGGCCATTGCCGCCACCATCCTCGGACTGGTCGAGCCCGGGGACGAAGTGGTGCTCATCGAGCCCTATTACGACTCCTATGCCGCCGCGGTCGCACTGGCCGGGGCCCAGCGGCGCACCGCCCGACTGGTTCCGGACGGTGACGGCTTCGCCCTGGATCTGGACAGCCTGCGCGCCGCCATCACCCCGAAAACCCGTATGCTGCTGGTTAATTCACCCCACAACCCGACCGGCACCGTCCTGTCGCGCGCCGATCTCACCGCCATCGCCGAGATCGCCATCGAACATGATCTCTACGTCATGTCCGATGAGGCGTACGAGCATCTGGCCTTCGACGGCCACCGGCACATCAGCATCGCCACCCTGCCCGGCATGTTCGAGCGCACCATCGTGATCTCCAGCGCCGCAAAGACTTTCAGTGTTACCGGCTGGAAGATCGGCTGGGCCTGCGCCCCCGCACCACTGCTGGACGCCGTCCTGGCCGCCAAACAGTTCCTCACCTTCGTCGGCGGCGGCCCGTTCCAGCCCGCCGTCGCGCACGCGCTGGAACACGAACAGCAGTGGGTTGCCGCCTTGCGAGACACCCTCTCCGAGAAGCGGTTGCGGCTCTCCGCCGCGCTGTCCGACGCGGGCTTCGCCGTAAAACGAAGCGACGGAACCTATTTCGTCTGCGCCGATATCAGGCCCCTGAGCGCCGCCGACGCCTACGACTTCTGCCGTGAACTTCCCGAACGCCTGGGCGTGGCCGCGGTCCCGGTCAGCGTCTTCGCCGATGACAAACCCGCCTGGAACCACCTGGTCCGCTTCACCTTCTGCAAGAAGGAAGAGACCATCGCCGAGGGCGTCCGCCGCCTGCGCGCGGGCCGCACCGCCGCCAGCCACTAGCCAATCCCTGCGGCCCCACCCGCCTGTCATCCCAGCTTGGCCGGGCGCACCTGTTATCCCAGCCCAGCCTGGCCTGCCGCCTCGTGTGGCAGCGTGCCGGTTGCCCTGCCCGCCATCCCAGCCAGGCCGGGCCCGCCGCAGCCCGCCCGTCATCCCGGCATGCTTGTGGCCGGGATCCACACCCGTGACGTCCACCGGTGATCAACTGGACCGCGACAGTCGAGGTCCGGTCGGCGCAGGATCGAGGCATGATCCCGCTGACCGCCATCCTCGGCGTCGCCTCGGTGGCACTCGGCATGGTGCTCACCCCCGGCCCGAACATGATGTACCTGGTATCGCGGACCGTCTCACAGGGCCGCCGCGCCGGATTCATCTCCCTCACCGGCGTGGCCGCGGGTTTCGCGGTCTACCTGACCGCCGCCGCGATCGGCATCACCGCCGTCTTCGCCATGGTGCCCGCGCTCTACCTGGCCCTGAAGCTGGCCGGTGCGGCCTACCTGCTCTACCTGGCGTGGAAAACCCTTCGCCCCGGCGGCCTTTCGGCCTTCGCCCCCGAGACGCTCCCCCCGGATCCCACCCGCCGCCTCTTCGTCATGGGATTCCTCACCAACCTGTTGAACCCCAAGATCGCCATTATGTACATGGCCCTCATCCCGCAGTTCGTGGTTCCCGCCCACGGCAGCGTCTGGTTGCAGAGCCTGGCCCTGGGCGCGGTCCAGATCGTCATCGCCGTCACCGTCAACGGCCTCATCGTCCTGACCGCGGGCGCCATCGCGACCTTCCTCGGCGGCCGTCCGCTGTGGCTGCGGGCCCAGCGCTTCGTCACCGGCTCCGTACTGGGCGCCATGGCGGCTCTGGTGATCACAGACCGCGCCCGCCCGGTTCCCGCCTAGCGGAACAGGTTTCGGCCCCGCAGCGGTCCGCTCAGGACCGCAGCGAGCCCGGGTACAGGAATTCGTCGGCGGGTGGTTCGGCGCGATCCAGCCAGGCCGCGAGGAAACCGGTCAGATCCGTCGGGGTGCGGGACTGCATGAACCGGCGGAACTCCGGCATGGAGGCATTGCCGTAGCGGTGGCCGTCCACGAAATCGTGGATGGCGCCGAAGAAGGCGGTATCGCCCATGGTGCGGCGCAGGGCGTGCAGGAAGAGCGGACCGCGGTAGTAGACCGAGGTGAATTCGTTTCCCACACCCGGATTCTGCAGGGTGATCTGCCAGAACTTGGCCTCGGTGCGGTACTTGGCCACGGTCTCGCGGTATTGGGCGTCGACATCCTTGCCCTCCACGCGCTCGGGCCACAGATAGTCGGCGGTGTAGCTGGCGAAGCATTCGTTCAGACAGATATCGGACCACTGCTTCACCGACATGGAGTCACCCCACCACTGGTGGGTGAGCTCATGCACCACGGTGTCCAGATCGGTCCAGGGCGCGTAGATGGGGCGGGACTGCGTCTCCAGCGAGAACTGCAGATCGGTGTCCACGTAGATGCCACCGGCGGTGTCGAACGGGTATGGGCCGTACAGGGTTTCGAGGAAGTCCAGGAACTCCGGCAGCCTGGCCTCGTTGTCCCGGGCCTGTTTGCTGGCATCGGGTGCGAAGGCGCTCAACAGCGGCGTGCCATTGGCGCGCTGCTGGGCCAGGAAGTCGAATTTGTCGATGGCGATGGTGGTCAGATAGCCGACCACCGGCTGGCGCATCTCCCAATTCACCGTGCGATTGCCGCCGTTCACCACATCGCTGATCTTCAGCCCATTGGACATGACCTCCCATTCGGCCGGCACGGTGGCGTGCAGCGCGAAAGTGGCTTTGTCCAAAGGCGTGTCATTGAGCGGATACCAGGCCGAGGCCGAATGTGGTTCGCCCGCAACGAAAGCGCCGCCGCTGGGGGAGAGCACCCAGCCGTCGCCGTCGGTGCCGGTGATCTCGCCCGCGTACTCCACCCGCACGGTGAACGGCAGGCCGGGCAGCAGCGGCAGCATGGGTGTGATCACCAGTTCGTGGTCCTGCGTGCGATCGAACCAGGCGGGCAGATTATTGACCGTCACCTTGGAGATCTGCGGGCCGCTGTAGTCCAGGTCGAAGGTGTGCAGCGCCTGGGTGGCGACCGCGTCGACGCGGGTGGAGCCGGTGATGACGTGCGCGGCCGGGTCGTAGCCGAGGGTGACGTCGTAGTTCTCGGCGTCGTATCCGCCATTGCCGTCCAGCGGATAGTACGGATCGCCGAGCCCCGGCGCGCCCGCCCAGGGGTCATTCGGATCCGCCTGTGCGGGAACCGCGTTCGCGGCCGCCACCAGTGCCGCGCCGACCACCGTGTACCGCCACCAGCTATGCCTCATACGTCGAGCCGCCCCTTTCCGGGGTGCACACCCCGACCCGCGACTCTAGTCGCCGCCGTGATCAATGACTGGTGCCCGACACGGCAACGCTCGCGCCGAGTCCGATGATCATCACTCCGCCCGCGCCGCCGACCCGCTCCAACCGCTTGGGCGAGCGCGCGAACCAATCCCGGGCGAGCCCCGCCGCCAGCCCCCAGGCACTGTCCGAGACCACCGCGATCGACAGGAAGATGACGCCCAGGATGAGCATCTGCACGGGGACCGGCCCGCTTGCCGGATCCACGAACTGCGGCAGCACCGCGGAGAAGAAGATGATGGCCTTGGGATTGCTGATCCCGACCAGGAACGCCTGGCGCATGAGCTTGCCGCCCTCGGCCGGATCGCGGTTGGACTCCCATGCCTCGCGCAGTGATTTACGCTCGCGAATCGCCTGTACGCCCAGGTAGATCAGGTACAGCGCACCCGCGATCTTGACCGTATTGAGCGCGATGGCCGAGGCCGCCACGATCGCGCCGAGCCCGACCGCGACCAGGGCGAGCACCAGGAGCACGCCCAGGGCGTGACCCAGGACCGACAGCAGGGCCGCCTTTCGCCCGGAGGTGAGGGCACGGCCGATGACGAAGAGCACGCCGGGGCCGGGGATGATGATGAGGACGGTGGCCGCGACGAAGAAGGCGGCAAGATTCGCGCCGGGGATCATCGGATCATTCTACGTTCGGGCGCAACGGATTTCGGGGAATATTCGCCGGGCAGACTTCCCGCTATCCGCGTAGCTCCTCGGGTAGTTGCTGCGGGTCCAGCAGCAGCCGTTTGGCATCCACATGCCGCACCTTGTCCGCCAGATCCAGATTGTCGGTGAGCAGCTGCCACTCGACCTCCCGGATGGTGGCGCGGGCGCGCTCGATGATGTTCAGATCGCGAGTGCCCCAGGCGATCGGCATGGCGCTCACCGCCTGCCACAGATCGCCCACCGAACCGGGTGCGCGGTCGATGCGCACCGTTACCGACGGCACCTGTTCGCCGATCCGATTGCGATGTCCGGGCAGGGTGCGCACCGTGCGCGTCACCAGGGCGTAGCGCGGGCCGTCGGTATTCGGCTTGGCCAGATCCACCAGCGCCAGCAGGACCGTCCTGGAGCCGTCGGTCTCGGACACCACCGCGGGCACGAGTTCGCCTGCGGCATAGAGTCGATCGACCCGACCGCGATGCGGTGTCCACAATCCGATGAAGAGCGAGGTGGCCGCCCCCAACAGGAATGCCACCGCCAACAACCAGGACCACGGGTGATTCACCCACACCAGAAACCCGGTGCCCAGACCCAGCACGATCGCGGCACCCACCCCGAGCACCCGCAGACGCCGCAGGTCGGCGACGACTTCGTTGACCGCCCGGGCATGCTCACGGTCCACCGCGAATTCGAAGCGTCGCACGTGCGTTCCCTCCCGCCTACTGGAGGCTTCTCCTCCAGTTATCCTAACGTCGGCCCCAGCAGGTCGTCCGCATCGGTGATGCGATAGGCATACCCCTGCTCCGCAAGGAAACGCTGCCGGTGCGCGGCGTATTCGGCGTCCAGCGTGTCACGTGCGACAACCGAATAGAAGTGAGCCTGGCCGCCATCCTGTTTCGGCCGCAACAGTCGCCCGAGCCGCTGCGCCTCCTCCTGCCGGGATCCGAAGGTGCCCGAAACCTGCACGGCCACAGAGGCTTCCGGTAGATCGATGGAGAAATTCGCGACCTTGCTGACCACCAGCACCGGAATCTCCCCGCGCCGGAAGGCGTCGAACAGCGCTTCGCGCTCCTTGGTACGGGTGGAACCCTGGATGATCGGGGCGTTCAGATGCTCACCCAGCTCTTCCAGCTGGTCCAGGTACGCCCCGATGACCAGGCTCGGCGAGCCCTTGTGCTGGGCCAGGATCGACTCCACCACCGGAAGCTTGGTGCGCGCGGTGGAGCACAGCTTGTAGCGCTCCTCCGGTTCGGCTGTGGCGTATGCCATACGTTCGGCATCGGTGAGCGTCACCCGCACCTCGACACAGTCGGCGGGGGCGATCCAGCCCTGCGCCTCGATATCCTTCCACGGCGCGTCGTAACGCTTGGGGCCGATCAGCGAGAACACATCACCCTCGCGGCCGTCCTCGCGCACCAGGGTCGCGGTCAGGCCGAGGCGGCGGCGGGACTGCAGATCCGCGGTCATCCGGAAGACCGGTGCGGGCAGCAGATGCACCTCGTCGTAGATGACCAGACCCCAGTCACGGCTGTCGAAGAGCTCGAGATGGCGGTACTCGCCCTTGGTCTTGCGCGTGATCACCTGATAGGTGGCGATGGTGACCGGGCGGATCTCCTTGCGCTCACCGGAGTATTCGCCGATCTCCTCCTCGGTGAGCGAGGTGCGGGCCAGCAGTTCGCGCCGCCACTGCCGTCCGGCCACCGTATTGGTGACCAGAATCAGGGTGGTGGCCTTGGCTTTTGCCATCGCGGCCGCGCCGACCATGGTCTTGCCCGCACCACAGGGCAGGACGACGACGCCGGACCCGCCCGCCCAGAACGAGTCCGCGGCCATCTGCTGATAGTCGCGCAGCTCCCAGTGCCCGCCCTCGTAGTCGAGGTCGATGGCGTGCGCCTCACCGTCGACATAGCCCGCGAGGTCCTCGGCCGGCCAGCCGATCTTCAACAGCATCTGTTTGATGCGACCGCGCTCGGAGGGATGCACCACCACGGTGTCGTCATCCACGCGGGTGCCGAGCATGGGGGCGATCTTCTTGTGCCGGAGCACCTCTTCGAGCACCGCGCGATCCAGGCTGACCAGGGTGAGTCCGTGCGCCGGATTCTTCACCAGCTGCAACCGGCCGTACCTGGCCATGGTGTCGACGATGTCCACCAGCAGCGGCTGCGGGACGGCGTACCGGGAGAACTTCACCAGTGCGTCGACCACCTGCTCGGCATCGTGACCGGCGGCGCGGGCATTCCACAGGGCCAGGGGGGTGATGCGGTAGGTGTGCACATGCTCGGGGGCGCGCTCGAGCTCCGCGAAGGGTGCGATGGACTGGCGGGCGGCGTCCGCGGCCTCGTGATCGACCTCGAGCAGCAGTGTCTTGTCACTTTGAACGATGAGCGGTCCGTCGGTCACGGCACCTCCTGGCTTGTCGGGCCCGATCGGGCCGCAGTCCATTGTTCCTGATCGCACCGACAGCTGTTCCGGACGGTTGCCGCGGGAGCGGTGCCGGGCATTTCCGCGAAAACGGTCAAGACCCGAGTTTCGGTGGCTACGATCACCTGCAACTTGGGCGCTTGTCCAGTTAGTTCGTATTACTCCGAAAGCTGAATAGAGGTGCCGATGCGCAGGGGACAACGGGGCAGACGGTGGCTGGTGAGTCTGGTGGCGGGTGCGCTCGGGGGAGCGCTGCTGGTCGCGCCGCCGAGCGCGCAGGCCGCACCGACGCCGATCGCGGCCATTCACGCCGACGGCGGCAGGTTCGTCGACGAGTTCGGGCGCGTCGTACTGCTGCACGGTGTGAACAATGTGGATAAAGACGCGCCCTACATTCAGCTCGGGGATGGCTTCACCCTCACCGCCGAGGACGCGGCGCTGCTGGCCGGGCACGGATTCAATACCGTGCGGCTCGGGGTGTCGTTCGACGGACTCATGCCGACCAGGGGTGTGGTCGACGCCGACTATCTGGATCGGGTCGCCACCGTGGTGGATACCCTGGCGCAGAACGGGATTCACACCCTCCTGGACAATCATCAGGACGGACTCTCGAAGATATGGGGCGGCAACGGTTTTCCCGAATGGGCGCTGAAATCTCGTCCGGGCGCATTGGAACCGAATCTGGGCTTCCCGCTCTACTACCTCATGCCGAGTATGAATCAGGGCTGGGATGAGGTGTGGGACAACAGCAATGGTGTGCTGGACTATCTCGGCTCCGCGCTCGGCGCGCTCGCCGGACGCCTCGACGGGCATGCGGGCGTACTCGGCTTCGAGCTCATGAACGAGCCGTGGCCGGGCAGTGCGTTCCTGTCCTGCTATCCGAACGGCTGCCCGGGCTTCGATGTGAAATATCAAGCGGCCATGCAGAAATTGACCGATGCGGTGCGGGCGCGCAATGCGAACACCATGGTGTTCTGGGAGCCCAATGTCACCTGGAATGAGACCATGCCCTCGAACCTGGGCAAGAATCCGCCGATCACCGCGCCGAATATCGCCTTCGCCCCGCACGACTACTGCATTCCGAGTCAGCTCGCCATCTATCTGGGTCTTCCGGCGTTCCTGCGCGGGCTCTGCCCGGTGCAGCAGGACAAGACCTGGGGCAATATCGACTCCTTCGCCCAGCGCACCCACTTGCCTACGCTGGTAACCGAATTCGGCGACGGTGATCCGACGGTGCTGCGCAACACCGTAATTCGCGCCGATGAGCGTTTCGTCAGCTGGCAGTACTGGCATTACGCCTCCCGGTTCGGCGCGGGTGGTATGCGGCCGGACCCGTTCCTCGGGGATATCGGACAACAGCTGGTGCGGACCTATCCGCAGGCCACCGCGGGGACGCCCGGGCGCATGATCTTCGACTCCGCCACAGGCGATTTCGCTTACCGTTACACCCCGCATGCCGCGGCGAAGCCGACCGAGATCTACGTCTCGGATCTGCATTATCCGAACGGATATGAGGTACGAGTGGAGGGCGGAACGGTGACCTCGGCCGCGGGCGCGCGGGTGGTGACGGTGGAAGCCGGTTCCGCCCTGCCGGTGACCGTCCATATCAATCGGCCGGGGTCGAAGGGTGCGACCGTCCCGACCGGTCCGATCGGCAGCGGGTCGGCCGGTTCGGGTTCCGCCGGGCTCTCCTCCGATGCGGGCTCGGCGCTGGGCTCGGGTGATACCGGATCCGCATACTGACGCCGCGATTTATCGCCTCGACTGTGTAACGATCCATTCCGAACAGGCGACACAGGTGCGTGGCGCCACTTCTGGACATGCGCCCAAATCGAGAGGGAACAGATGAACTACCTGAGCCTG
This sequence comes from Nocardia sp. NBC_01503, assembly GCF_036327755.1. Classification (NCBI taxonomy): domain Bacteria; kingdom Bacillati; phylum Actinomycetota; class Actinomycetes; order Mycobacteriales; family Nocardiaceae; genus Nocardia; species Nocardia sp. NBC_01503. The sequence continues at coordinate 1,810,216 of NZ_CP109596.1, read as the reverse complement.
CAGATGCTCAACACGCTCCTGCCCACCATCCTGAATCTGTCCATGTTGGGCATGCGCGGCATGCATATGGTCTGAAATACCCCGATTCGGTGATGCGTCCGCCGATCGCGCAAAGGTATCCTCACCGCGTTCACGGCAGCCGTGAATTGTACGGTGAGAAAGGTTTTCGCAGGTGAAGTTCACAGGAACGAGGCCGCTACTGCGCCTCGTACTGGCCCTCGTGGCCGTGGCGGTGGCCGCGCTGGCAGTGACCGGTTGTTCGATGGTCAAGGACGCCAGCAAGTCCGATACCGCCAAATCCAAGGTCGGCGATTGCATCAATGTGATCGAAGGATCCATGGTCGACTCCAAGACCGAGCCGGTCGACTGCTCCTCGGAGCAGGCGGTCTACAAGGTCGCCCAGATTTTCGACACCAAGACCGACTGCAAGGAAGAGCAGACCTCGTACGAGGAGACGCTCAATGGCGGGACCACCGCATTCCTGTGCCTGACGCCCAACTTCAAGGAGGGCGCCTGCTACAACGAAAGCCAGACCACCGGATACAAGAATGTCGCCTGCACCGCGCCGGAAGCCTCTTTCAAGGTGACCAAGCGCATCGACGGTCAGGCCGACGAATTCCTGTGTGATGCCACCACCTCGATCGGTTTCCGTACCGTCTCCGACCCGAAAACCACTTTCTGCCTAGGGAATCCGAAGTAGGAAGCCCCACTCTCGGGGCTGTCGGGGGCTCGGCCCCCGAACCCCCGGAAGCTTCGGTTCTATTCGATAAGTGCTACCGACGCGATCCGGTGCAGGGTGAAGTGCCGGATCGCGCCGGTTACCGGGTCGAGTGCGTCCAGTTGTCCGCCACCGACTTTGAGTGGTTCGACAATGCGCTGCGTGGCTATGCCCGAGGCGTCCACATAACCGATATGTACGGGTCGCCTTGTGCGCGCGGCCAACTGGAGCAGGTTCAGGGTGGCGGCGGTGGTGGTTCGCGAGCCATCCGAGCGAACCGTTTGACCCGAACGCGACTGTGCCGCACGCTCACCCGCGCGCAGCTCCGAGACCAGGGCCTGAAGCTGTTCGGGGCTGGGCGGATTCGGCCGCCAGTTCGGCTTCTGCCCGTTGCGCGCCGGGATTCGGGCACCGCGTGGCCGCAGATCCACGATCGCGCCGGAGGAGTCCTCACCGGCGGGGCTGAAGCCCGCGGCGCGCAGCTGCTCCAGCACCTCGTTCAGCGATGCCTGCGAGATCGCCACCGTCGGGGCCACCGCCCGCAGCGCCAGTTGCCCGGCGACCGGTGCGGCCAGTACCTCCGCCAGCAGTGCGGGATCCTCACTGCGAACGAAGGATTGGGCCATACCCGCGCGCAGTCGGCCGTGCCGGCGCGCCACATCGTCGATGAGATAGGTCAGCGCCTGCGGTACCGGGGTGCGCGAATGCGCGGCGAACAGATTGTGCAGCTCCGCCGCGGTCGCACCGCCGTCCAGCGCGCGCCGCACCGAGGTTTCGCTGAGTCGGTAAACCGTTGCCGCACCGGCGGATTCGATATCGGCGACCATCGAGATCCGGTCCTGCAGCTCGGGGACGAGCGGTCCGGGCGCGATAATCGTCAGATCCGCCTGTACCAGCACATGATCCACGGGTGCGGGCAGCGCCGCCGCCATCTCCGACTCCGCGTCCTCCGGGCGGCCGTGCAATAGCGCGCGGCCCGCCGAGGTGACCGCGCCGCGCGCGACCAGTCCCAGCGCCTCGGCCTCGGACAGCGTGCGCTCCACCGACTCCAGCCGATAGTGCCGCCGCCAGCGCGGCTGTCGCCAGGCCAGGGCGCGCCCCAGATCGGCGGCGGAAACCGCGTTGCCGGAGGGGTATTCGGCCAGCAGGCTCAGGATGGCACGGCGGTCGCGTACGGCGTGCACATTGCGCAGCTCCGCGGAGAGCGCGGCGAGGGGCTTGTCATTGGCGTCGCGCAGCCCGATCATCCACGGGAAGCGATCCAGGTCCAGCCACGCCTGCGCCAAGACCACCCAGCGGCGCGGGGGCACCACGGCGAGCCAGGCGTCGGCGGTGGTGGTCGGCGCCCAGAAATCCTCGGTGCCGTCATCGGGAAGTGGTTCGGGGGAGCCCTTGTCGAGTAGTCGGGCGGCGGCCAGCACCTCGGCGATGAGGCCGATCCGGGTCTCGTCGATACCGGTCTGCTTGACCACCCGCCGGATCTCCCGCACCCCGAGCCCGCCGGAGCGCAGCGCGGGCGCGGGTGCCTGGCCCAGAACATCGAGGACGGATGCGCTGTGCCGCAGCAGTTCTCCCACCTCACCGGCGGCCGCGGCATTCACATCCGAGCTGGTCTGTTTACGGAGTTCGGGTTGCGGCGGGGTCAGCGCGTGCGGATCGGTGACCGGCTCGTCCCGCAGCACCTGACCGACCGAGAGCGGCAGTTCGACCGTCTCGTCATCGATCCAATGCAGTAGTCGGCGTGCCAGCAGTCGCTGTACCGGCCGATCCTCGGGGGTACCGGGAGCCGCGTCGCGGGTGCGCCCGCGCGGTCCGGTCGCCGCCAGTTTGTCCAGCAGTCCGCGCTCGGGCGGATTCAGCTCCGCCAGTGCGGTATTGATCTCGGGTTCGGTGAGCGCGTCCGGTAGTTCGGTGGTGCTGCCCAGCGGCCAGGGCAGGGCCTCCTGCGCGGCGGTCGTCAGACGCAGCGCCTTGTCCGACCCCCACACCAGCGCGCGGGCGCGCAGCGTTGCCACCGCGGCATCGAGGGCCGCCTTGCCGACCCGATCCCCGAGCAGTTTGGTCAATGCGGTGCGCGGCACCGGTTTCGGATCGCGTAGATCGGCGGCTCCCTGCACCACCAGGGTTTCGATGACCGCGAAGTCGAGTGTGTCGAGCTCGTCGGTGGCGCGCAGTACCGAGGCGCGCTGTTCGGTCCGGGCCGCCAGCACCGCCATGGAGGCGGGCAGCGGCACCGCGAGATCCGGGCGCAACTGCAACAGCCGCACGAGCGCCTCGTCCTCGAGCCCGGCCAGCCAGTCGGTCAGCGTCGTGGGCTCGGGAGCCTTCGCGGCGGCTTTGCGAGGTTTCGCGGTCTTGGTCGCACGGCCGGAGGAGTTTGCCTCGGTCGCCGCGCGGGCATCGCTCGCGGCGCCGTCGGTCGCGGGGCTGCTGCCGTTCTCGGCAGGAGGAACGGTATCGGTCACTTCACCCGATCCAGGCGGAAGACTGCTTCTGTCTCGAATACCCGGTGAGACAGGCGGAATGGGCGCCGCGGGCCCGGGAGGATGCGACCGAGCGCACGGCGAAGGGGCGGTATGAGGCGCGGTGCCGGGGCCGCCGCGGATGCGACGGCCGCGTGGGAGCGAGCCGCGCCGTCAACCGCATTGTTATCGGTCGAGAGGCTGATCAGCGGTTGATGATCGTGTGCGGGTGCACGTAGGGCAGCTGATCCACGGGAAGCGGGAACTCGGTGTCCTCACCGTACGGGGAGAGGCCGCCCGAGCGGGTCGACGAGAGCTCGGTGACGGCGTGATCGCCATTGGCCGTCTCCGGCCAGCCATTGTCGACGTAGGGTTTCTTCGATTTGTTCACCACGCGCTCATTCTGGCATGCGCGGTAGACGAGTGTCCCCTCCGGCACCCGGAAGTTTGCCCGCGGCACGGCGTTCGAGCAGCAACGCCGGTGTGCGACAAACACAAACGCCCCGCATCGTCATTGATGCGGGGCGTCTGTATACGCGAGGCAAGTGTCTCAGTTGGGGAGCAGACCCTTGTTCGCCTGGAAGAAGTTCACGATCGACGGATCGAGCTGAGTGTTGTTGGCCTTGCTGACATTCAGGAAGTCGAGCACCGGCTGCGGGATGTTGATGCCCTGCTGCTGTGCGATCTCCATGGCGCGATCGACGGCCTGGAAGACCTGCTGGCTGCCGTCGGCGGCCTGGACGTTGCCCGGGGCCGGGGGATTCCACTTCGTCGGCGCTTCCGTCTGCGGGGCGGTGCGCTGCGACGGGGCGCTGTGCAGGCCGAGGCTCGAGGAGCAGGAGGGCCATGCGCCCCAGCCCTGCGAGGCGAGTACCTTCTCGGCGACGGTGATCTGCTGTTCGCGGCTGGCCTGGTTGGCGGTGGGGGCGTATTCGCCGCCGCCGTGGGCGGTCCAGGTGCTGGGCGAGAACTGCAGCCCTCCCTGGAAACCGTTCCCGGTGTTGATACCCCAGTTGCCTCCGGCTTCGCACTGTGCGAGGCGATCCCAGTCGGAGTCGGGTGCCGCGCTGGCGTTACCGGCCATGGCCACTCCGGCTCCACCGAGGGCGATGCCCGTCAGGGCTACCTTGGCGACCGTGCGACCGGTGTTACTCGGCTTGCGATGGCGTCCACTCATGTTCGGGTTTTCCTCTCGTACGCGCCTCGAGGCATGACTACCGGGGGCGAACTGAGAGGTCGTCCGCTCCGGCGCGCTGGTGCGCGCTGTTCCTCGTCCTCACCCCTGGTTCCAGTTGGGGTCCGTGCCCGCGGGGTGAGGTTCGGTGCGGCGGGCCGGTGGCGCCGGGCTGACCCGGCTGAGGAGTGACACTACGACGCTTGCCGCGAAAAATCACCATTTGGTAACCGTCGTGTCTGTCCCGGACGCTATCCGGCGCAACGGGTTCCGCTTACCGTCTGCGCAGGTGGTCACGGCGAGTCTGGCCCGATAGGGGTCTGTCACCCCGCTGTGACCGTTCTGTTATGTGACGAAGGTCACACGCATGGGCGGGTAACGAAGTGGGCATACAGACGTGTCACAGACGGGAACCCGCCTAACGCCGAATCAGCGCGCGCGACGACCCGACCAGAGCGCGAACACCAGCGCCAAGAGGAATCCGAGCGGTGCCGCCATCGCTGTCAGATAGAGCCACAGCCCGGGCTTGGAATCGGTCAACAGCCCGACGCCGAAGATTGCGACGATTGCCAGCAATCCCACCGCGAACAAAGTCATCGCTACCTGAAGGAGCCAGCTTCCGGACCTGCGCGGAGCCTGCTGAGAAGAAGTGTCGGACACCCTAAGACCGTAAAACTGATGTGCTTGCGCTATACGCACCGGGGTAGACTCAGCCGCAATCGCGTCCTGCCATCGCTGTGGGGCGCGTTCTTTTCGCAAACGGAGGGTTGCGGACGATTGGTCCGACAACCAACAGCTGTGCCCGGCGAGCCCGGGCATCGAATGACGAACGGGTGAGCGCAGTGCCGACCGGCAAGGTGAAGTGGTACGACGTCGAAAAGGGCTTCGGCTTCCTTTCCCAGGACGAGGGTGAGGACGTCTATGTTCGATCGTCGGCGCTGCCCGAAGGTGTCGAAGCGCTCAAGCCCGGACAGCGGGTCGAATTCGGGATGGCGGCGGGTCGTCGCGGTCCGCAGGCCTTGAGCCTCAAGCTGCTCGAAACCCCAACTGTCCGTGGACCTGAGCGCGAACGCGGTGAACGTCGGCCCCGCGGTGAGGGTCCGATCAACCGCAAGTCCACCGATGAGCTGCACGGCCTCATCGAGGACATGATCACGATCCTGGAGACCAAGGTGCAGCCCGATCTGCGCCGCGGTAAGTACCCGGATCGCAAGACCGCACAGCGCATCGCCGAGGTCGTGCGCGGCGTCGCGCGCGAGCTCGACCACTAGGTCGTAGCCGAAAAGCGAACGGGCCCCGGTGAGTTCGACTCACCGGGGCCCCGTCGTATCGGGATGGCTTGTGTCACCGTGTATTCGGGATGGCCCCGACATCGCGCTTTACATCACTGGATCTCGAGACCCTGATACGCCGGGGTGTGGATGGACCAGATGGCGCTGGGCACCCAGCCCACATTGCCCGCCGCGTCCATGGCCGGCACCGGCAGGTACAACTCGGCCACGGCCAGCTTGATCTGCGGATCGTTCGGGGTGGGCACCGTGATGGCGTACGGTGTGCCGTCGCTCTTGACCTCGGTGTTGACCAGGCCCTTCTTGTAATCGTCATAGGAGAAGGCGCCGACCGCGACATTGTCACCGGGGATGCGGTACCAGAGCTTCATCCGCCAGGGCGCGTTCGCGATCTCCTTGGGCAGGGAGATCTGCAGCGGGGTACCCGAGGGCACATCGAGGTTCGAGATCGATTCGCTGGTGCTGCAGTCGTTCAGGTCAATCTGGCTGTTCGCGACCTTCGGATCGCAGAACATGAAGGGCGACACCGTGACCGCCTTACCGTGCGCGTACGCGGTGATCTCCGGCTCCGGCTTGCTCGCACGATGGGCCACCACCGCGATGACGGCGACATAGGCCACGGCCACCACGAGCAGGGCCGCCAATAGCGCGACGATCGTGCGGGCGTTCGGTTTGCTCACCGTTGATTCCTGTCCTCACTGGGCGGGCTCCCCGGCGCCGTGAGCGCCGGGGATCTCCTGCTGCGCGTGCTGCGGTCGATTGCCGCCCAAACCGGGCAGCAGCGAATGCCCACGGTAACTGACCACCGTTTGCGCCAGCCCCAGCGCCATCACCGCCGTGACCGCAGCGAAACCTTTCCACCAGTCGGTGGGCAGCAGTACGCCCATCGAGCCGCCGATCACCCAGGACAGCTGCAAAACAGTCTCCGACCGGCCGAAACCGGAGGCGATCGATTCGGCGGGGAGATCGTCCTGGATGGCGGCGTCCAGCGAGACCTTGGCCAGTGCGCTCGCACCCGCGGCGACCAGGGTGGCCACGATCGCGCCGATCAGGTTGTCCAGCACGATGGCCACGGCCGCGGCCGCGACGCAGGACAGGGTGCACAGCAGCACGATCAGGGTGGGGCGGCCCAGCTTCATGCGCGCGCCCGTGGCATTGCCGGCGAAGTTGCCGATGGCGGCGGCCGCGCCGACCACACCGAGCATGGCGGCCTGCTGGACCGGGCGGTGTTCGGTGGCCTTGGCGACGAAAGCCACATAGAAGGTGAGGAATCCGGTGAGGACGCGGACCGTGCCATTGCCCCACAGACCGGTGACCACCGCGCGGCCCAGGGGCTGACGGCGGCGGCTGGGCTGGATCTCCGCGGCCTTGGTGGCGTCCAGCACTTCGGTGTGTGAATCGTCGCCGTGATAGGTCAGGGTCGCGGGGACCTCGCCCTCGGTGACCTCCACCCAGGACGGGATCTTCAGGCTGAGATAGCAACCGGCTCCGGCCAATACGGCCGCGAACAGCAGTGCGCCCGCCGAATGCGCCACCGAGGCGATGAGACCCGCCACACCGCCCGCGCCGAGTGTGCCGCCGACCAGACCGAAGACGGTGAGTCGGGAGTTGGTGCGCACCAGGTCGATTCCCGGTGGGAGTACACGCGGTGTGACCGCGCTCTTGAGCACCGAGAACGATTTACTCAGAATCATCATGCACAAGGCGAGGGGATAGAGCGCCCAGTTGTTCACATTGAAGATCAGCAGTACCGCCACCAGCACACGCACAGCGAACGAACCCGCGAGTGCCAGTCTGCGACCGCGCTGCAATCGATCCAGCATGGGACCGATCAGGGGCGCGATCACCGCGAACGGGGCAATGGTGATCAACAGGTACAGCGCGACCTTGGTCTTGGATTCGGCTGTCGCACTGGCGAAGAACAGGGTGTTCGCCAATGCCACGGCAACCGCCGCGTCCGTGGCGAAGTTGGCCATGGTCGCGTAGACCAGCGCGGTAAGCCCGGACTCCTCGGCCCCATCCGCCTTGGCGGCCCGCTGAAAAGTCGCGAATCCCCGCTCGGTCAGTTCGATACTCCGCCGCGCCGCCACCCGCGTAACGGTCAACTTCCGCGGCGGTTTGTGCAGCCCGGCATCGCTGATCTGCTCGGTCTCGCCATCCCGCTCATGCGAGTGCGGTAGCGGCCGAGTCGTTTCCGGCCGGGTGGGCTCCGGCTTCCCCCGACTCGCACGCGCGCGCTCCGAATCGGGTGTGGGCGTTTCGCGCCCGCCGGGCAGTGCCGCCCGCGACTCCGGCGGCAGTGCGGCGTCACGTGGTCGTTGCGCGCCATAGGTATCCGGTGGCTGCGGCGTATCGGACGGGTGGTCGGGTCGTGCGGCAAAAGGCTTGGTGAGAGGCGTTTCCGGTGGGGTCGGCTCGGAGCGTCGCTGCGACCATCGGGAGGTGCGCCGCTGCTGCTCGTCGGCTCGGGTGCCCGATCCGAGTGGATGTCCGGACGCGTCGGACGGCTGTGCGGGGGTCCGGTGGGCCAGGAACTCCGGCACCTCGGACTGACCGCCGCGCTGTTGCCGCGCGGGCTGGTTCGCGGGCGGATACCGGTCGTATCCGGGATGCCGATCGATGAGTGGGGACTCCTCGTCACCCCACCGACCGGAGTCGGCGTCGGGTTCGCGGGGAGTCGTCACGCGCTCAATTCTTGCAGTGTCGAACGACAGCGGCTCCACTACGGCGGGTGTGCGATGACACAGGGCGGACGTCCAGGTCTCTGGACAGCGCCGCACGATGACGCATTCATGCAGGGCAGAACGTTATGCGCCGTGAGTGTGGTCGCGGTACGGCCGCGCCGCCGGGTGGAAAATCGCCTCAACCACGTGTGGTTCTCGCGCACCAACATGCGGCGTGTCGGGTTTATCCGGGTGCGTCAGGCGGGGGTGAAACGGACTTCGTAGGTGGTGGGCCACTTCTTTCCGGTGAGGAGGAAGTGGTCGGTGCCGGGGAGGGTGGCTATGCCGTTGAGGACGTCGGCTCCGGGCGGGCGGGTGGAGCGGGGATAGAGGGCGGAGGCGTCGATGGTGTGCAGGACAGCGCCGGTTTCGGGGTCGATGTGCAGGATGGTGTCGGTGGGCCAGGCGTTGGCGTAGACGGAACCGTCGGGGGCGCAGTCGAGTTCATTGAGTTTGCTGCCCTGATGGCTGGTGAGGGTGATGGTTCCGGTGGGGGCGAAGGTTTTCGGGTCGCGGAAGGTGAGGGTGTCGGTGCCATTGCTCATGAGGACGCGACCGCCGCGGGTACACAGGCCCCAGCCCTCGCCGTCGAAGGTGGTTCTGCGCAGTTCGGCAAGGGTTTTCGGATCGCGGGCAATGGCGATGCCGTCCTTGTAGGTGAGCTGCCACAGCAGCTCCCCGGCCGCGGTGATGCCCTCGCCGAACATCGGCGCGGACAACTCGGCGCGCGCGAGCTCGTTCGCGCCGTCGAGGGTGGTTGCGCGGATGTACGACTGACCGGAGAGCCCGGTGCTTTCGTACAGCGTGTCGCCGTCGATCTCGAGACCTTCGGTGAATGCCTGCGTGTCGTGCGGGCGAGTCGCGATGACTTCGACACGCAGACTCGGCGTGTCGTCAGCTCTGTCGCATGCGGTGATTGCGGCGGCCAGGCACATGGCCGTGGACAGCACGATCTTCACGGCCGCTACCGGTGCACGACGTTTGCGCTCCATACGGCAAAATGTAGGGCGTGAGCGCGGTTGGAGTTTCGGAGTCCGGTGTTCGGCCGATCCTGGCGGAGGCGGTCGACCTGGCTCGCCGTGCGCTCCTGGAGTTGGAGCCGCTCGGTGTCGGCAGGCATATCGGTGTCACCGCCGAGGATGATTCGGCGGCCACCCATCACTTCGAGGCCACGCTGCCCGGCTATCGCGGCTGGCAGTGGGCGGTTGTCGTGGCCGCCCCGCCCGAGGCGACGCATGTCACGGTGAGCGAATCGGCGCTGCTGCCGGGTCCGGACGCGCTCATCGCCCCGGACTTCCTGCCTTGGGATCAGCGCATCCGCCCGGGTGATCTCGCCCCCGGCGATCTGCTGGCCCCGCCCGCCGGCGATCCGCGCTTGGTCCCGGGCTATATCGCCAGCGGTGATCCGGTCGTCGACGATGTCGCCCTCGAGCTCGGCCTCGGCCGCCCCCAGGTGCTGAGCCGCGAAGGCCGCGAGGAGGCCGCCGATCGCTGGTTCTCCGAATTCGGTCCGGAGACCGATATGGCCCGTGCCGCACCGGGAACCTGTGGCGCCTGCGGATTCTTCGTTCCGCTCGCCGGTGGGCTGCGTGCCGCGTTCGGTGTCTGCGCCAATGCGATGGGCGCGGACGGCCGTGTGGTGCATATGGAGTACGGCTGTGGCGCGCACTCCGATACCGAACTCCCCACGGGTGCGGGCTCACCGATCTACGAGGCCTTCGACGACGCCGCTTTCGACGTGATCCCGGCCGAAGAGCTCCGCAAGCCCGAACCCGCCCCCGAGACTCCGGCCGCCACGGTCGAGGTCGCGACCGAGACTCCGGCTGCCGAGGCGGACGATTCGGCCGCCGGGGTCGTGGTCGCCGCCGCGACTCCCGCAGTGCAGGCGGAGACCGTCGTCGCCGATGTCATTGCCGTCGTGGACAACACCGGCGAGGCGGTGACCGTGGTCGAATCGGTCTCCGACGCCGGGTCCGCGGTGACCGTCGAAGCGGCCGATGTCGCCTCGGAATCCATTGTGGTCGAAGGTGTTCCGGATGCCGTGGCATCCGAATCGGCACCCGTCGAACCCGCGGCGCCGGATGCGCCCGCCGACAATGGGATTCCCGCCCTGTTCGATATCGCCGATCCCGATGCGGTGGTCGATGACGCCTGGGGTGTGAGCGCGGTGCGCGTCGAGACCGAGACCGGCGCGGCGGATACGGACGACTCCGGAGCCGCGGAGTAGTCGACGGCGCGCGCGGCCGGGATATCGGACGCCGACACAGTGATCGGGTTGGGTCATTCGGGCCCACCCGGGTTTGAATTCAGCACAGCGGTTCCCGCTGCGCTTCGTCGTGCCTTCCGGCTGGTTCGGGCACGGCGAGCGGTATCGCGGCGGCCGGGCGCACACGAGCGGAAGGGATGCGTGGGTTGAACGGCGGTAGGGGAGTGGGGGATCCGTTCGATACTGCGGGACTGCGGGCGGGGGTGATCGCCGCCTGGCTGGGATCGCCCACCCGATTGCGCGAGGACGCCGCCACCGAGTCGGACCTGGTGCGCGCGGGCTACCGGGATCGGCTGCTGACCGAGCTGGCGCAGAATGCCGCCGATGCCGCCGCCAAGGCGGGGGTCGCCGGAAGGGTCGATGTCCGGCTGGACGGCCGCACCCTGCATATAGCCAATACCGGTGTGGCGCTGGATGTTTCGGGTGTGCACGCGCTGACGGCGCTGCGTGCCTCGGCCAAGTCCGGCGCCGATGCCTCGGTGGGCCGGTTCGGTGTCGGTTTCACCGCCGTACTGAGCGTTTCGGAGGAGATCGAATTCCGTTCCAAGGGTGGTTCGGTGCGGTTCTCCCGTGCCGAGACGCTGGCGCTCATGCGGGCGGAGGGTGTCGAAATACCCGATGTGGAAGGGGATTTCACCCCGCCCGCCCTGCGATTGGCCTGGTCGAGTGATGCCGAGCCCGCGGCCGGATTCGACAGTGAGATCGTCCTGCGACTCCGCGACGAGGTGGACGCCGATGCGCTGCTGGCCGGTATGCGCGCCGAAGCGGTGGATCTGCTGCTGGAATTGCCCGCGCTGCAGAGCATTCGGATCGCCGACGACGAGATAGCCAGTGCGGTAACCGATCTCGACAATGGTATCCAGGAATTGCGGATCACCGGCGAGTGGGAGGACCGCCGCTGGTGGCAGTTCCGGACCGCGCGGGCACGCTGGTTGCTGCCCGTCCGGGAAGGGCGTCCGGTTACCGCGCCCCAGGATGTACTGCGCGCCCCCACCCGTTCGGATGAGGAACTGTCGCTCCCGGCGTTGCTGATCGCCGATATCCTGATGCAACCGGATCGCCGCCGCCTGCTGCCGGGTGCCCGCATCGCCGAATTGGCCTCGGGTTATGCCGATTTCGCGCTGGCACTGCCGCCCGCCGATCGCCTGGTGCTGGTCCCGGCCCCGGGGTTCGCGCGTAGCGAGGCCGATGCGACGCTGCGGGAGGCCCTGATCGCGGAGCTCCGCGAGACCGCCTGGCTGCCGGTGCTGCACGGCCCTGATCACGCGCCCGGAATCGCCGCGCCGCGCGCCGCCGATCCGCTGCTCGATATCGATGCCGCGCTGGATGCGAACGCCGCACGTGGCTCGGCGCCCGCCGCGGCGACCATTCGGGACGACGAATTCCAGCTCGCACTCGATTTGACCGGGTCCGAATCCACAGTGAATGACGTTCTCGGCCATGATCTTTCGTCGGACGCGAGCGGTACGTCCGCGGTCGCGGACGCGCAGAACTTCCGCGGTGTGCTGCCGCCGCGGAGCGCGAGCGTGTTCACCGGTGCGACCCCGGAATTGGCGGGTTTGCTGGCGGAGATCGTCGGGCCGCTGGTTATCCCGGAGCTTTCCGGCCGTGCCGGATCCGATGCGCTCGGCGTGCTGGACGTGCATCGCATCGGCCTGGCCCGGATCGCGGAATTGTCCGGCAGCCTGGAACGCCCGGCGCAGTGGTGGTATTCGCTGTATGACGCCTTGGAGCCGTTCGTCCTGGATCCCCTCTCCGTGGAGGAGTTGGGCGCGCTGGCGGTGCCGCTGACCGACGGCCGAGTGGTGACGGGCCCGCGCACGGTGGTGCTGGATGATCAACTGGAATCGGCGATTCCGGTGCATTGGGCCCGCCTGGTGCATCCGGAGGCCGCACACGAACTGCTGGGCCGTTTGGGAGCACGTGCCGCGACCCCGGAGGATCTGCTGAACGATCCTGCCCTGCGGGCGATTCTGGAGGACGACCCGAGCGACCCGGATACCGTGGAGGCGGTGCTGAACCTGGCCGCCAACGCGATCCCCGGTTCCTTGCCGTCCTGGCTCGGCCTGCTCGAATTGCCCGACAGCACAGGCGAATTGCTCCCCGCCGATGAACTCCTCCTGCCCGAGGCCCCGCTGGGACGCGTCCTGGTGGAGGAATCACCATTCGAGACCATCGCCGATGAGACGCTGATCAAGTACGGCCCGGAAGCCTTGCGCGCCATCGGTGTCGGCTGGAGTTTCACCGTGCTGACCGAGGAGGACCCCACCGGTCCGGATCATCATCTCGATGACGAGGACAGCTGGTGGGAGGATCTGCGGGAGGACCCGCCGGTGCTGCGGGCCGTCCGCGACCTGGACCTGGTCGACGAGGAAGAGTGGCCGGAAGCGTTGCGCCTCTTGCTCTCCGACGAAACCACTCGCCCGCTGCTCGCCGATCGCGACGGCTATACGGCCTGGTGGCTGCGTAAGCACGCGCATATCGACGGTATCCCGCTCGGACTGATGCGCCATCCCGAGGATGAGAGCCTGCACGGTCTGCTCCCGGCGATCCCGGGCTTCGCCGATCCGGATCTGCGCATCCTGCGCGGCGTTCTCTCGGCACCCGAGATCATGACCGCCCAGCTGGCGGAGGAGCTCCTGGACGCACTCGCCGATCCTGCGAGAATGCCTACCCCCGAGGCGATTTCGACCACGCACCGCCGTCTGGCGGAGGCCATGGCGGCGGGTCTGCTCGACGTCGACGATCTGGATTTCCCGGGTCAGGTCCGCGCGCTCTCGGGTGCGGTCATCGATCCCGCCGACGCTCTGGTCCTGGATCAGCCCTGGTTCGGTCCGGCGCTACCCGCCGACCGTCTGGTGGTGGGCGATATCGCCTCCGCGCAATCGCTTGCGGCCCTACTGGATCTGCCTCTCGCATCGGAGGTGGTCACCGCCGAAGTGCTCGGCGTCGGCCGCGCCACCACCTGGTCCGCCGACCCGCTCGGCATCCTGCTCCGCCTGCAGCTCGATACCCCTACCCGCACAGGCGAACTCGTCATCCACGAGGAACTCCGCGTTCGTCTCACGGGCGCGGTAGAGGCCACGGTCGCAGTGCCGTGGTGGCAGGTCGGCGATACGACGCACGTCCGGTCTCAACCCCACAGCGGCTAGCCCCGCCTCCGTCATCCCGGCATGCTTTCGGCCGGGATCTCGCCCAGCTCTGTGGATCCCGGCCGAAACGCGCCGGGATGACGGGGGCTGGGCCGGAAATAACTCCGGCGCGCGAAGGATTCGCGCGCCGGGGGAGGGTGGGCGGTTCAGGAGGCGTGTGAGCAGACCAGGGTTGCTAGGAGGTCCAGCTGTTCGCGGGCCGCGATGCTGTCATTGTCGACGAGCCAGCGCAGCACGATGCCGTCGATGGTGTTGAGCGTGAAGCGGCTCAGCGTGGCGACGGGGATATCCCACTGGGTGCCGGTGGCTTCACGGGCGTGTTCGACGATGTCGGCGAGCGTGGAGTCGTTGAACGTGTACTGCTCGCGAGCGATTGCGAGTTTGGCCGGAGTTTGTTCGCCCTCGCGTAGTGCGTAGGTGGTGGTTTCGTAGGTGAGTAGTTGACGTTCGGGTGTGGCTTCGACGTTGAGCCACATGAGTTCCAGGGCGGAGCGCACCAATTTTCGAAGCGCTTCTTTTCCAGTTCCGACGTCTTGCCATACCGCTTCGTTGGCGTCGACGGAATCACGCAATTCCATCGAGAGCGCCTTGACCAGCTCGGTCATCAGCTGATCTTTGTTTTCGAAACAGTAATGCACCACACCGAGCGAAACACCGGCTGCCTGTGCAACATCGCGCGTGGTAACTCCTGCCACGCCCTTTTTTTCGGCAAGGCCGATGGCCGCCTCGATAAGGTGGGCCCGTCGTTCTTCGACGCTCAATCGGGAGGACACTCCAGGGAGTTAAGCGTCCGGGAAGCGTGCAGTCAATTCGCGCGCTGCGAAATTCCTGACTGGACGAACGTCCAGTTCTATGGTTCGCTGCCTTCCGGAACGGAAGGAGACGCGAATGGCGCTGTCGGACAACGGAACGACCGATCCGAGCGAGGTCACGACCGTCTCGCGCAGAACCGTGCTGGCCGGTGCGGCGGTGGGCTCCGCGGCGCTCGCGGTTTCGGCGACATTCGCGCTACCTAACGCTCCGGCGCACGCCGATTCCGGCGAATACCTGGTCGGAGTGGGCATTTCGGACATAACCGGTCCGGCTGCCGAATGCGGCATGATGGGTTACTCGCAATTCGGACAGGACACCGCGGGTATCCACCTGCGTCCGCGCGCCCGCGCCTTCATCTTCGGTACCGAAGCACAGCGCCTGGTCTACGTCGTCGCCGACAACGGCATGATCTTCCAATCCGTGCACCGCGGGGTCATGACCGAACTCGCCAAGCGATTCGGTGATCGCTACACCGAACAGAACACCCTGCTCACCTCGACGCATTCACACGCCACCTGCGGCGGCTCCAGTAATGACTACGCCTACAACCTCTCCATTCTGGGATTCCAGCAGCAGGTGTACGACGCCGAGGTGAACGGCATCGTCGAGGCCATTACCGCCGCCGATGCCGATCTCGCGCCCGGCAGCCTGGCCCTGGGCCGGGGCGAACTGCACGACGCCAGCGTGAACCGCTCCAGGATCGCCTGGGAGCGCAATCCCGAAGCGGATAAACAGGTCTACCCCGATGCCATCGACCCCACCGTCACCGTGCTGTCCCTGCGCCGGGGCGGCCGCGAGGTCGGCGCCATCACCTGGTTCGCCACCCACAACACCTCCATGAGCAATACCAACCGGCTCATCAGCGCCGATAACAAGGGTTACGCCTCATACTCGTTCGAGCACGAGGAGCACGGCGTCCGCTATCTGGACGGCGCCGATTTCGTGGCGGCCTTCCCACAGACCAACTCCGGCGATATGTCGCCCAACCTGAATCTGCACCCCACCGACGGGCCGACGCGGAACGAATTCGATAACACCCGCATCATCGGCGACCGCCAATACCGTGCGGGCAAGGCCGCTCTCGCCGCGGCCCGGCCGCTGAGCGGACCGATCGACAGCATGCTCTGCTACATCGATATCGCCGATATCGAGGTCGACGGCCGCTGGACACCGAGCGGACAGCCCCGGCATACCGCTCCCGCCTGCGCGGGCGTATCCCTCATCGCGGGCAGCATCGAGGACGGACCCGGCCTGCCCGGCATCCCCATCCCCGAGGGTGTGCGAAATCCGTTCGTGGACGCGCTCGGCGGCGTCAACCAGCCGATTCCGGACTGGCTCGCCGACGCGCAGGCTCCCAAGGCCATTGTCGCGCCGCTGGGCATCATGCCGCCGGTGCCGTGGGTGCCGAGTGTGGTGCCGCTGCAGATCGTGCGCATCGGCGAGCTCTATCTCGCCTGTGGCGGAGCGGAATTCACCATCACCTCCGGTCTGCGTATCCGGCGCGTCGTCGCCGACGCCCTGGGTGTTCCGCTCGAACAGGTCCTCATGCAGGGCTACGCCAACTGCTATCACGAGTACGTGGCCACCCCCGAGGAGTACGACGCCCAGCAGTACGAGGGCGGATCGACCCTGTACGGCCGGTACACCCTGCCCGCCTATCAGCAGGAATTCCACCGTCTCGCAACGGCTTTCGCCGCCCAGCAGCGCGTGCCGCGCGGTCCCGCCCCGCGTGATGTCTCCAATCTGCAGCCCGATTTCGTCGCCACACCCGGCCCCGACGCCACCCCACCCGGCGCGAACTTCGGCGATGTCCTCACCGAGCCCGCCGCGAGTTACGCTCCGGGCGAGCAGGCCGCCGCCGAATTCGTCTCGGCCCATCCCAAACACAACAATCGGCGCAACGACACCTTCCTGGAAGTCCAGCGCGCCGGTGCCTCCGGCTGGACCCGCGTCGCCAATGAGGGCGAGTGGGACGTCAAATACTTCTGGTCCCGCCGGGGCGCGGATATTTCGGTGGCTCGATTCACCTGGGACATCCCCGCCGGAACACCCTCCGGCCGTTACCGTTTCCAGCATTTCGCCGACCAGCTCGCGACCGACGGCACCCTGCGCCCCTTCATCGGCACCTCGAACGAATTCGATATCGCCTGAGCTGACCTCCCTCGCCATCCCGGCATGTTCTCGGCCGGGATCCACACCCGCAGCGCGGCAACCTGTTGCTGTGGATCCCGGCCAAGGGCGCGCCGGGATGACGAGGCTGGTCTGGGATGACGAGGGCGGTACTTCTGCTCACTCCAGGCCGAGCTGTGCGCCCTTGTCGCCCCGCCGCGCACCCCGCCGCTGGATCGCGAAGATGGTGTAGCCGAGCAGGCCGACCCCCAGCCCCATCAGGCATACGGGCCGCGCGGTGGCCCAGTCATCATTCAGCCACACCGCGATGCTGGCGATCAGGAACCCGATGCTGCCGACCAACAGGACCGGTCGGGGGTCGGTGAAGCGCGGGGGGATTTCCGGCACGGGCTGAGTCACAGGTTTAAGGGTAGACAGTGCGGGGGTACTAGGGAGTGCGGGCGCGTACCGGTGGGTTCGTCACCCGGTCGCAGGGCCGGAATCCTGCATGTCGGTGCGGGTGTACCCCGGGAGCGCACGAACAGGCGTCCCGTGCGCGAGGCGTCCCGTATCGTTTCGCCTTGTGACAACGCCTTCCGATATTCGAGCGCTCGCCGGTGAACTGTCGCTGGCGGTGGTGCGCTTGACGCGACATCTGCGAGGTAGGCGCGCCGATGCCCAGATTTCGCTGACCCAGCTCTCCGCGCTCGCGACGCTCAATCGCGACGGTGCGATGACCCCGGGCTCGCTGGCAGCCAAGGAGCGCGTCCAACCACCGTCCATGACGCGAGTTATCGCGTCACTCTCGGAAATGGCGCTGGTACAACGCGATCCGCATCCGACCGACGGCCGCCAGATCATCGTCTCGCTGTCCGAGAGCGGGCGCGCGCTCATCGCCGATGAGACGCACGCCCGCGAAGCCTGGATGACCGAACAGCTCTCCAGGCTGAGCCCGGAGCAGCTGTCGGTGCTGGAGCAGGCGGTCGGCATCATGAAGCAGATCGTCGACCAGTCGGAGTAGCCGCGGCGGTCAGCCGGGCGAGCGGCCGTACCTGAGGTACTCGGCGAGTAGTTCGGCACCCAGCCCGGGTGTCAGTGGCCTATACGCCAGGGATTTCGTATTGCCCAGGTAGACCGGATCTTCGGTGAGCCAGCAGGCGCGCCGCAGGGTCGGCTTGTCGATCTTGCGGGTCGCCGTGACCGGGATCGACTCGATGATCCGCACGAAGCGGGGCGCCCACTTGGTGCCGAGATCGGATTGGGCGGCCAGGAAGCGGCCGAACAGCTCCGGATCGAACTTCACGCCGGCGTCCAGCTCCAGGGTCGCCATCACCTGATCACCGGTGCGCGGATCCGGAACCGGGTAGACCGCCGCGATCCGCACCCCCGGAAAGCGGGCCAGAATCCGCTCCACCGGGGCGGTTGAGAAGTTTTCGCTGTCCACCCGAATGCGATCGCTGGAGCGCCCGGCGAAGTAGAAGAAGTCGTCGGCGTCCCGGTAGCCGAGATCCCCGGACCGGAAGGTCGCGCCGTCGATCCGCTCCGCGGTCGCCTGGTCATTGCGGTAGTAGCCCTCGAACATGGCCGCGCCGGTGCGGTTCACGATCTCGCCGATGGCCTCGGCGGCATTGAGCAGCACCCCATTCGCGTCGAAAACCGCACGGGGGCATTCGTTCCCGTCCTCGTCGTGAATGGCGACCCGCATGAATTCTGGCGCCCGGCCGAGCGAGCCGACCGGGGAATCCGGGGTCAGCCGAATCACCACACCGCCCTCGGAGGAGCCATAGCTCTCGACCGGCCGCACCCCGAACCGTCGCGCGAACTCGTCCCGGTCGCGGGGAGCCGCTTCGGTGCCGAAGGCCGTGCGCAGCTTGGTATCCCGCTCCAGCGGCGACTCCGGGGTGGCGAGCAGATACGCCAGCGACCGCCCCACATAATTGAAATAGGTTGCGCCGAACCGCCTTACATCCGGCAGGAATCCCGAGGCGGAGAAGCGCCGCCGCATGGTGAAGGTCGCGCCGGTGAATACCGAAGGGGCCCAGCACGCCATGATGGCATTGCCGTGGAACAGCGGCATGGCGTTGTAGGTGACATCATCGCGGGTCAGCGACGCGTGATTGACCGCGCCCAGCGCCGCCAGCCGCCCGGTCGTGCAGATCACCGCCTTGGGTGCGCCGGTCGATCCCGAGGTGAAGGTCAGCAGCAGCCGGGTGGATCGATCGCGGGCCTCGGGCGCGACCCGTACTGGGCGCGCGACCGCCTCGGAAACCCGCTTCCGCCACTCGGATTCGTCGGCGATCAGAATGCGGCCGGCCTCGACCCCGGTATCCAGTTCGGTGAGCGATTCGCGTCGGTCGGCATCGGTGATGATCAGATCGCAGTCCACGCCGCGGATATCGGCGGCGAGTTCGGACCCGCGCCGAGTCGGATTGATACCGATCAGCGTCGCGCCCGCGAAGGCCGCCGCGCCGAGCAGGAAAATGTACTCGGGCACATTCTCCAGCAGCACCCCGAGATGGAACGGCCGTCCGGGCCGCCGCAGTTCGGCGAGTACAGCCGCGCGGGCCGCGCATTCGCGCACCACCTCGTCCCAGCTCCAGACGGAGTCCTCGAAGCGCAGCCCGGGATGCCCGTCTCCCTCCCGCATGAGCAGCAGATCGGTGAAGGTCAGGCCGCGCTCGGCGACCTCGACGGGTGTCAGCCGCGGAATCTCCGGGCCGGTGGCCCACAACGGATTGTCTTGCATACCGGAAACTGTGCCGTGGTCCGGCCGGTTCAGGCGGCGAAAGCCCGGTCACTGGGCACGATTTCGCGCCCCAGCGGGAACAGTGAGATAGGGATGAGTTTCAGGTTCGCCCAGGCGAAGGGAATCCCGATGATCGTGATGGCCAAGGCGATACTGGTGAACAGATGCCCCAGTGCCAGCCACCACCCGGCGAAGATCACCCAGATGATATTGCCGATGAGCGAGCCCGCACCCGCACCCGGCTTCTCCACCGCTTCGCGCCCGAACGGCCACAGGACGAACGAGGCGATGCGGAATGATGCGATACCCCACGGAATGGTGATGATCAGGATGCAGCAGATGAGTCCGGCGATGAGGTAGCCGATGGCCATCCAGAATCCGACCAGCACGAGCCACAGGATGTTCAGGAGCAACTGAATCGGTTTCACGCTCTCCAGCATGCCAGTGCGGGCGGCGCGGCGGCACCGGGAAAACCCTTACTTCTGAGTGGGGACACTGCTCCGGGTGGGCGGTGAGCAGTCCGAATTGCCTGGGTATCGACCTATTCATTCTTGGCCGCTGTTAATGTCGAGCAATTGAAAATAACTCCAGCTCCATAGGTTTCTCCGGTCAAATAAGGGACGGGAGCATGCTTTGAGCAATCGAATGCGAATCGGTGCGGGAGCGATGGCATCGACCTCCGCATCGGCCGCCGCGGCCGATCATCGCGCAGAAGGACTTCAAACCGCTGCTGTCCAATGCCATGACGACCCTGGGCATTCCGGAGACCATCGTCGGCGCGGATATGACCTATGACGGGCATCTGGTGGTGCTGGCCTCGCGTGAGCTGTACGTCATGAACCGCGACCTCACCGGCGACCCCCAGGTCGTGCGCGCGGGCGATGACGAGACAATCTCCAACTCCATGGCCGTCGACGCGGACGGCGGCATCTACTTCGCCTCTGACAAGGTGACGCGCAAGGCGGTGTGGAAGGACGGCAAGCTCTCGACCGACGCGGCCGACGGGGCAGACCAACCTGGGCAATGGGGCCTACGCGATCGTCGAAGCGTTCCCCAATGGCGACCTGCTCTTCAACAGCATCGGCGGCCCGTTCCGCGCCAAGATCGCCAAGTAGCAACGGAAGGCCGGCGGGGCGGCGCCGAATCCGGTGCCGCCCCGCTGTTTTCGTCCAAGCTCAGAAGAACCAGCCCAACTCCGGATCACGATCGCCGACGAAAGCGGAGTCGAAGGCGCGCAGCACTGCCGCATCCTTCGCTTGAATTCGGTTGGCGGCGGCGAAGACTCGCGCCCGATGCGCGCCGAAGTACAGGCTGCTCAATACATCGATGCCGAGTTCCAGATCCGCCGAGCGCCCGGTGGGCGCGCATTCGGCCACCCCGTCGCGCACCCGCAGCGCGAAGTTCCCGCCCGCATCGCGGAACGGATCCTGCACGGTGAGAACGATATCCAGATCGGAGCGATAGGTGCGGGCGGACAAAGCCTTCGGCACATCCATGATCCGCGCCCACAGTCCGTCATTGCGGTCCGTGACGCGAACCAGCCGCGGGTTGGTCACCAGCCACGGCAGTGGATCGTCATCGGTGAGTTCCGCCTCCACCTTGTTCAGCAGATCGAGGCTGAGCAGCACCCGCCACAGCGCGATATGCGCCTCCGGGGTGACCGCGCGGAATTCGGCGATGGTGGCCACCGACTCGTGCTCGCGCCACTGACGGCGGTAGAGCACATAACCGTCCGGATGGGTCAGCACGAAGAGGGTGGACGAACCATCGCGATAGCGCTCCGGATCGGCGAACCAGATATTCCAATTGGCGTCCGGCCGCGCCTGGCCGCCGGGTACCAGTCGCCGCCAGCGATCGTAGACCTCGCGGATATGGTCGTGTGAGTCGGCGAGCTTCGCGGTCCGCACGCCACCGGGATCCGGTGTATCGGAACGGAATTCGGCCCGCTTGCGGTCGATGGTGACCGTATTCGCCGTAGTGGCCGGACCGTAGCCGAAGCGGCCGTAGATGGTGCCCTCACTGGCGGTGAACATGGTGAGCGGAACACCCTCGGCCTCGGTGCGCGCGTGCTGCTCGGTGTAGAGCGCGCGCAGAATGCCGCGCCGGCGGTGTGTGGGCGCGACCGTCACCGAGGAGACGCCACAGGCTTGGATGGTGCCCTCACCGGGCACGGTGACCGTCATGGTGGTGTCCACAGTATGGCCGACGATCTGCCCGTCGTCGACCGCGACGATCGCGCGCTCGACCGGGAACAGGTCGGGGATATTGTCGACTTCGGGCTTGTCGTAGCGCATACCGAAGCAGACCTCGGCCAGTTCGATGATGGCGGGAAAGTCGCTCTCGGTGGCCGAACGCAGGATGATGCCATTCGCAAGTGCCATGGTTCGACCATCCCATGAATCCGAACCCGGGCGCATTCGATTTTCCCCCGGGTGGCGTCACCCGCCCCCGAACTCCTTCGGGTGACGCCACTCGCCCCTGCGGTCCCTCCCCGGCGTCGCGCCTCCCCGCGCTTCGCCGCCCCCCGGACTCCGCCATCCCCCCGGATGGCGCTCCCCCCCGGGTACCGCCACCCCCCGATGGCGTCCCCCCGGTTTTGTCACCCTCCCCGGTGACGTCCCCTCCGATTCGTCACCCTCCCAAGTGACGTCCCCCCGGTACCGCCGCCACCCTCCCCGGTGACGTTCCCCCCCCGGTCGAGATCGTCTCGATCTCGTGAGAACTACTTTGCCCGGCGGCACTGATGATCTTCTTAACAAGTCCTTGCAGAACCGAAACCCTGTCGGCGGAACGGCTTCCACAACGACGAAACCCGCCTCCGTTGTGCCGGAAGCGGGTTCGATGTCAGGTATTACGCGACCGGGCTCAGCGCTCGGTGATGCCGCGGTAGTCGCGCTCGGCGTGGCCGGTGTAGATCTGCCGCGGACGGCCGATCTTCAAAGGCTCGCTGTGCATTTCGCGCCAGTGCGCGATCCAGCCCGGCAGTCGGCCCATGGCGAACAGCACGGTGAACATGCGGGTCGGGAAGCCCATGGCGCGGTAGATGACGCCGGTGTAGAAGTCGACGTTCGGGTACAGGCGACGCTCGATGAAGTACTCATCGGTCAGCGCGGCCTCTTCCAGGGCCTTGGCGATATCGAGCAGCTGATCGTCGCCGCCGATCTTCTGCAGAATCGTATCGGCGACATTCTTGACCAGAGCCGCGCGCGGGTCGTAGTTGCGGTAGACGCGGTGTCCGAAGCCCATGAGCTTCACGCCGTCTTCCTTGTTCTTGACCTTGCGCACGAACTCCTTGACGTCGCCGCCGTTCGCCTTGATCTCGTCCAGCATCTCCAGCACGGCCTGGTTGGCGCCGCCGTGCAGCGGACCCCAGAGCGCGTTGATACCGCCGGAGACGGAGGTGAACAGGTTGGCATCGGACGAACCGACAAGGCGCACAGTCGAAGTCGAGCAGTTCTGCTCGTGATCGGCGTGCAGGATGAGCAGCATGTCCAGCGCCGCGGCGACCTCGGGGTCGACCTCGTACGGTTCGGCCGGGAAGCCGAAGGTCATGCGCAGGAAGTTCTCGACCAGGCTCAGCGAGTTGTCCGGGTACAGGAACGGCTGACCGACCGACTTCTTGTAGGCGTAGGCCGCGATGGTCGGCAGCTTGGCCAGTAGTCGAATGGTGGAGAGCTCGACCTGCTCGGGATCGCGCGGATCCAGCGAATCCTGGTAGTAGGCCGACAGCGCGTTCACCGCGGAGGAGAGCACCGGCATCGGGTGCGCGTTGCGCGGGAAGCCGTCGAAGAAGCGCTTCAGATCCTCGTGCAGCAGGGTGTGCCGGCGGATCCGGTCGGTGAAGTCGTCGAGCTGGGCCTGGGTCGGCAGCTCACCGTAGATGAGCAGGTAGCTGACCTCGATGAAGGTCGACTTACCGGCCAGCTGCTCGATCGGGTAGCCGCGGTAGCGCAGGATGCCGGCTTCACCGTCGATGTAGGTGATCGCCGACTTGGTCGACGCGGTGTTCATGAAACCGGGGTCATAGGTCACGTACCCGGTGCTGGCGAGCAGCTTGCCCAGGTCGATCCCGTCGTTGCCCTCGACGGCCTTGGCGACCGTCATCGGGTACTCACCGCCGGGGTAGCTAAGCACCGGCTTGGCGTCGTCGTCGACGTTGATGATGTTCTCAGCGGGCACGGAAGGATCCCTCTCAGGCTTGAAACCATAGGCTTCGGCGCGGTGGCGCACGACGCGCTTGCTTCAACGCTAGTCGCTGTCCGGTAAGCCCGACTAACGAGGGTGTCCCTTTGCTACCTCACAGTCACATGGTCGCGATGTGAGGATCGGCGCGGTTATGCGCTATGAGCATGAACCGCGCCGGTCGTCCCGCAGATGGTGGCTAGTCGTTGCAAACGGTCTTGATGATCACCGAATCGAAGGCCACGCGGGCGCGGTCCTCGGCCTCCTCGCGGGTCGCGCCGTAGCGGCCCACGTACTGGTGCTGGCTCTTGGAGTGGCTGATCGAACCGCAGTCGGTGAAGGCCACCAGCACCTCGCAGTTGTGGCCGTTGCAGCGGTTCAGCGCCTCGGACTTCGCATCCTCTTTGGTCGAATAGTTCCAGGAGGCATGCCAATTGCCCTCGTCGGAGACGGCGATCGCACCCCAGGCGGTGCCGGAGGCGTTCGCCTGGGCCGGAACGATGAGGCCCGCGAAGCCGATTGCGGCCATGGCGATGGTGGCGGTGATTGCCTTCTTCATGATGTTTCCCCGTGCATCCCGTAGAGCGTGTGCTGGTGATGCAGATGAAATTAGGGGGGCGTCTTTACGACTTCCTTGGGAAATTCTTATAAGGCGTTCAGGCGGGGATTTCGGCGTGCGCGCGTGCCACCCGGTAGCGGACGAAGGCCGGGAAGATCAGCGCCGCGACGACCATTCCGATCACCACCAGCACCCCACCGCCCGCGGCCGCCGCGGCGGTACCCACGGCCGCTGCCGCGAAACCGTGTGCAACATCACCGATTCGGGGTCCGCCCGCGACCACCACGATGAATACGCCCTGCAGTCTGCCGCGCATCTCATCGGTGGCCACCGACTGCAACATGGTGGTGCGCAGCGCCGCCGAGAACATATCGACCGCACCGCCGAAGGCCAGGGACGCGAACGCGATCCACAGTGCCACCGTCGTGCTCAGACTGTGCCCGGCCGCGCCGACCGCCAGGCCGAAGCCCACCATGCCGATGCCCCACAGCACGATCAGCACCACAACGGCCAAGCCCTGCCTGCGGATGCGCGACAGCCAGCCGGAGAAGACGCCACCCAGCACCGCACCCACCGACATGGCCGCGAACAACAGGCCCAGGGCGTGACCGCTGCTGGCGGTATCGCCGAAGCTGTCCTGCGCGATCTGCGGGAACAGTGCGCGCGGCATACCGAAGACCATGGCCACCACGTCGACGGCGAAGGACGCCAACAGGATTCGCTGGGTCGCCAGGTAGACGAAGCCGTCCAGGACCTCACGCAATCCGGCGCGGCGGGCCTCGCCGGTGGGCGGGATCGGCGGCAGTTTCCAGGTCGCCCACAGCGTGGCCAGCAGGGCGATGGAGTCCAGCAGATACAGCGTGGACAGACCGCTGACCGGAATCAGCATGCCCGCCACCACGGGCCCGGCGATGGCGCCGAACTGCATGACCGTCATGGAGAGCGAATTGGCCGCGGGCAGTTGATCTTCCGGTAGCAGGCGGGGGTAGATGGCGCTGCGCGCGGGCTGATTCACCGCGAAGAACGCCTGCTGCACCGAGAAGAGGATCAGGATCAGCCAGGGATTGTTCAGCCCGGCCGCGGCCTGCCCCCAGAAGGCCAGCGCGGTCAGGCCGGTGCCCGCGCTGGTGATCAGCAGCAGTTTGCGCCGGTCCATCACATCGGCGAGCGCACCGCCCCACAGGCCGAACACGATGAGCGGAATCAAGCCGAAGAGTCCGGCCAGTCCGACATAGGAGGAGCTGTGCGTGATGTCGTACAGCTGCTTGGGCACCGCCACTACCGAGAGCTGCGCGCCGATCACCGTGACGATGCCGGTGGTCCAGAGCCTCCGGTAATCGGCGTTGCGTAAGGGGGTTATATCGGCGAGCAGCTTCACCGCCGTGACATTAATGGGATGAATTGCTGTGCGACTAGCCTTTATTCATGGTCGTCCCATGATTCGAGAGTGAGAAACCCCACGAGCCGAAGTATTGCGATCATGCTGGTCAGGGCTGCAAACGCTCGACCTTCATGGCGGAGACGTCCGTATTGCCGGGTTCCAGAATGACGCGGAGGCGATTGTGCATGCGGCTGCGGCGACCCTGCCAGAACTCCACGTACTCCGGTTCGAGCAGGAATCCGCCCCACTGCGGCGGCACCGGAATCGAATCGACGCCCTCGAAACGCGAGGTCACCTGGGTGTGCTGACGATCCAGCTCCTCCCGCGAGGCGATCGGCCGGGATTGCAGTGAGGCCCACGCCCCGAGCTGCGAACCCCGCGGGCGGGACTGCCAGTAGATCGCGGTGGTCTCCGGCGCGACCCGCCGCACCGGACCGCGCACGGTGATCTGCCTGCCGAGCGCGGGCCAGACGAAAGTCGCCGACGCGTACGGCGTCGCGGTGAGTTGCCGTCCTTTGAACGATTCGTAATTCGTGTAAAAAGTCACACCCTCGGGGGACAGTCCTTTGCACAGCACGGTTCGAGAGGACGGTTTCGGACCCGATTCCGTGATCTCTACGGTGGCCAGCACCATGGCATTGGAATCGGTCAGTCCGGCACTGGTGGCGTGCTCGATCCAGTTGCGTAGCAACGGTTCCCAGCCGTCCGCCAGCCAGCTCTCGTCGAGGTCGGTCTCCAGGCCCGGATGATTGTCCCCGGCGTCGACTCCGTACTCCACGCGCAGGGCCGCGATATCGAGGTCGGGAGTGGCGTAATTCTCCTGGTCGGGCATGGGCCAGACGTTACTCCGCAGTAATGCGCGCGTTAAGGTCTAGGTGATCGGCGTGGCTGCCCATGGATCGGGCAGCCCGATTTGCAAGGAGAGTCACAACATGACTGCCAGCGCTGCGGCCAGCCCTGTCATCCCAGCTGATTTCGTCAGCGGTCTCGAAGGCGTGGTGGCATTCACCACCGATATCGCCGAACCGGATAAGGATGGTGGCGCGCTCCGGTACCGCGGCGTCGACATCGAAGACCTGGTCGCGAACCGGGTCACCTTCGGTGATGTCTGGTCCCTCCTGGTGGACGGTGAGTTCGGGCACGGACTGCCGCCCGCCGAGCCGTTCCCGCTGCCGATTCACACCGGCGATGTCCGCGTCGACGTGCAGGCCGGCCTGGCCATGCTCGCCCCGATCTGGGGCTACCAGCCGCTGCTGGATATCGACGACGACACCGCGCGCGACAATCTCGCGCGTGCCTCGGTGATGGCGCTGTCCTATGTCGCGCAGTCGGCGCGCGGTATCTACCAGCCCGCCGTACCGCAGCGGAAGATCGACGAGTGCACCACCATTACCGAGCGGTTCATGACCCGCTGGAAGGGTGATCCGGACCCCAAGCACACCGAGGCCATCGACGCCTACTGGGTCTCCGCGGCCGAGCACGGTATGAACGCCTCCACTTTCACCGCCCGCGTCATCGCCTCCACCGGCGCCGATGTGGCCGCCTCGCTCTCCGGCGCGATCGGTGCCATGTCCGGCCCGCTGCACGGTGGCGCTCCGGCCCGTGTGCTCCCCATGATCGAAGCGGTCGAACAGTCCGGTGACGCCCGTGCGCTGGTCAAGGGCATCCTGGACCGCAAGGAGAAGCTCATGGGCTTCGGTCACCGGGTCTACCGGGCCGAGGATCCGCGCGCCCGCGTGCTGCGCGCCACCGCCAAGCGCTTGGCCGCCCCGCGCTACGAGGTCGCCGCCGCGCTCGAGCAGGCCGCCCTGGCCGAGCTGCGTGAGCGTCGCCCGGACCGCGCCATCGAGACCAATGTCGAGTTCTGGGCCGCGGTCATCCTGGACTTCGCCGAGGTGCCGGCGCACATGATGCCCGCCATGTTCACCTGTGGTCGCACCGCCGGTTGGTGTGCGCACATCCTGGAGCAGAAGAAGCTCGGCAAGCTGGTCCGCCCCGCCGCCATCTACACCGGTCCGGCCCCGCGCCTGCCCGAGACCGTGGTCGGCTGGGACACCGTCGTCCGCAAGTGATTTCGGTGCGCGCCGAATAGGCAACACCCCCATACAGTTCGTGGCCCGCAGCGGATTCCGCTGCGGGCCACGCTGTTTCGTACCGGGCCGGGGCCTCGTCATTTCGAGTCGGCCCGGCCCCGTCATCCCGGCGTGCTTTTGGCCGGGATCCACGATGTCAGCTGACTAGACCTTCACCACAATCGTGCTGACGATCTTGTCGGCCAGGGTCTGGCGCTTGCCGTCCCACAGCGGCATCAACCAGCCGATGTAGCAGGCCAGGCTGTCCACCACGTGCAGCAGTTTGCGGCCGATGGCCAGACCGAATCCGACCGGCTGACCGGTGGCCTCACGCACCAGGCGAATCCCGACGATCTTCTTGCCGGGCGTCTGTCCGGTGGTGCCCTCACGGTAGGCCAGGAACAGACCCGCGCCGATGTAGAGGATCAGCGCCAGGCCCATGCAGATGCCGCCGAGCGCGTTCATCCCACCGGCGGTGCAGCCGGCGCTGTAGTTGGGAGTCGAGCTGTAGGCGCTGTCGTAGAGGGCCGAGCAGTCCGGCGAATCCGTACCGGCCGTGGACGCGATGATCTGTAGCAGCGCGCCGGGCAGGAAGAACATCAGCGCGTCGAGCAGGTACGCGCCCACCCGAGCACCCCAACTCGCGTACGGCAGTTGCGGTGCGCCGTAGGGGGAGTAGCCCCCCTGGCCGGGTTGCTGTGCGCCATAAGGCTGTTGGGTGTAGTCGTAGGCCGGCTGTGGTGCGGCACCCTGCTGTGGATAGCCGGGCTGTGCGGTCGGCTGCTGTGGATAACCGGGCTGCGACGGTGGCTGCTGCTGTGGATAACCCGGCTGCGAGTAACCCGGTTGTGCGGGCTGCTGCGGATAGCCGTAACCGGGCTGTGCGTCCTGGGGCGGGTAACCGTATCCGGGCTGCTGCGGGGGATAGCCGTAGCCGGGCTGCTGCGGCGGATAGGGATTGTTCGGGTAGGTCATGTACTTCCTTGTTGCGAGTCGAAACGGCCGGTGCCGCAAAGGGGGAAGCGGCACCGGGCACCCCCCGATTGCCGCCGATTGGCTACCGGCGGACAAGGTGACTGGGCCGATACAGTCTGGAGCACCGCGGGCGTGACGGCGCGCCGGGGCTGGGAAGAACTGAAACACGGAGGTACGACATGGCATTGGAGATGCGGACGCGCTGCGAACGTTGCGAGGCTGTCGATTTGCCCGCGGACGGTCCGGCCGTCATCTGCTCGTACGAATGCACGTTCTGCGAAGCTTGCGGCCGAACAATGAATTACGTTTGCCCGAATTGTGGTGGTGAATTGGTTGCGAGGCCGCGAAGGTCCGAATAACGCTGATTTCAATCCTGGGCACCCGGTCCCCGGTGGCATAACCTGCCCAGGTGCTCGACGCAGGACTTTCCCGGAGACGTTTGCTCACCGTCGGCGTGGCCATGGCCGCCGGTTACGTATCCGCCGGTTGCGGCCGGGCGAGCGGGAACGATCGCATCCTGGAACCGCCGCTGAGCCGCACGGACAAGGGGCTGGCCCCGGCCAACCTGCCGCTCGCGCACGGCGGGTTGAACCCGGACGCGGTGGCCGCCCAATACGCCGGGAAGAAGCCGCAGCAGTGGGGGACCGATATCCCCGGAATTCTCACCGACTTCGACGCCGCCGGAAAGCGATTCGCGCTCACCTTCGACGCGTGCGGCGGCCCGGGAAATAATGACGTCGACGAGAATCTACTGAGTCTGCTTATCGCACAGCAGCTTCCGGCCACCCTATTCGTCAACAAACGCTGGATCGACGCGAATCAGGCGCGTGCGGCGCAGCTCGCGGCGAACCCGCTCTTCGAACTCGCCAATCACGGCACCGCGCATCGGCCGCTCTCGGTGAACGGCCGCGCGGCCTATGAGATCAAGGGCACCGCCTCGGCGCAGGAGGCGGTGGACGAGGTCTGGGGCAATCATGAACGCCTCACCCGGCTGGTCGGCCGCGCACCGCGCTTCTTCCGCACCGGCACAGCGCATTACGACGAATTCGCGGTGGCCATCGTCAAGGACCTGGGCGAAACCCCGGTCGGCTACTCCCTCAACGCCGATTACGGTGCGACCTCCACCGCGGCCCAGGTGCAGGCGAACATGATGACCGCGAAACCGGGTGGTATCTCGCTGGCGCATATGCACCGGCCGCGGTCCGGGACCGCACCCGGTATGTACGCCGCCCTGACCGCTTTGAAGGCCAACGGCTTTCAATTCGTGAACCTGCCGTAGTCCCGGGGCGTCAATCGAGTTCGCGGGAGGCGAGCCAGTCGACCGTCGCCGATTCGCCGCGGTCGATGGTGAAGAAGGCGATCTCCAGATGTCTGCCCAGGTCCACCAGCTCCAGGGCGGCCAGCGGGACGGGCTGGATGATGCGGACGCGCCAGGGCGCGGGTTCATCCCAGGCGTGCAGCTCCAGGTCCAGGCGCAGCACCGGATCATCGCGGCCGGTGTAGTCGGCGGCGATCGGGGTGGCGGCCAGGACGGTGGCCCGCGCCCGGCGGCCGTCGGCGAGGATCTTGGCGATATTGGTGCGGCTCGCCTCCTCGATGGCGGGCACGTAGAGCACCACGCGGTCGAGATCGCCCGGATCGACGCGGCAGCACACCACATCGCCGGGCTGCATCCATTCCTGGTCAGGGGTATTGACGCGCTGGCGGACCCGGGTCTCGTAGGCATGCCTGCCCTCGAGCTGGATTCGCACCCAGAACTCCTGGCCGGGGCCGGGACGATCCCGGCCGCGCGGCTCGGATTCGGTGCGCGGATCGGTATTCTCCGAGACCGAGTTCCGGGCCGCGGAGCGGACGCTCAGGATTGTCGCGGTGCCCTCGATGCCGTGCATGAGCAACTCGCGGCGGGCGGCATCGTCCAGTGCCGGACCACGGCGAACCAGGCCGTGTGAGCCGAATTGTGAGGACAGGCGCAGCCCGGTGAGGCGGCGCAGCAGGCTCGGGCGCGGCTCGGGATCCGCGCCGCGACCGGTCTCACCTGCGGTAATGCCTTGTGCGGCGGTCGAATTCGAGGGCTCGGTGGGTGCACCGGCGGAAGATCCAGGTCGCTCGTGCGCGGCCATGTTCATACCGCTGAACGGTAGTGGGTGTGTGGTCTCCGCCACAGCGATACTCGCCGTTTGCCGAAGCCCGAGGTCCGAACGTGTTGCAGGGTCGACCCACTCGTTTCGGGGCCGATGCGCAGCAACTACCCTTGTCGCCATGACCTCTGCGTTCCCGACCATCCCCGACGATCTCAAGCCCGCCGACGGACGGTTCGGCTGCGGACCCTCCAAGGTGCGTCCCGAACAGCTGCAGTCCCTGGTGGATACCGGCGCTTCGGTGTTCGGTACCTCGCACCGGCAGAAGCCGGTCAAGGACGTGGTGGCGCGGGTGCGTTCCGGCCTGCGCGAATTGTTCGCCCTGCCCGACGGTTACGAGGTCGTGCTCGGCAACGGTGGCACCACCGCGTTCTGGGACGCCGCCGCCTTCGGCCTGATCCGCGAGAAGTCGCTGCACCTGACCAACGGCGAGTTCTCCTCCAAGTTCGCCTCGGTGGCCAAGGCCAACCCGTTCATCGGTGATCCGATCGTGGTCAAGGCGGAGCCGGGCAGCGCGCCCGAGCCCACCTCCGATCCGTCGGTCGACCTCATCGGCTGGGCGCATAACGAGACCTCCACCGGTGTCGCCATTCCGGTTTCGCGCCCCGCGGGTTCGGAGAACGCGCTCATCGCCATCGACGCCACCTCGGGTGCGGGCGGTCTGCCGGTGAACATCGCCGATTCCGATGTGTACTACTTCGCACCGCAGAAGTGCTTCGCCTCCGATGGCGGGCTGTGGATCGCCCTGATGAGCCCGGCCGCGCTGGCCCGCGTCGAGGAGATCAAGAACTCCGGTCGTTTCACCCCGGAATTCCTGTCGTTGCCCATCGCGGTGGACAACTCCACCAAGGATCAGACGTACAACACCCCGGCGCTCGCCACGCTGTTGCTGTTCGCGAATCAGATCGAATGGATGAATGGCAACGGCGGACTCGATTGGTGCGTGAAGCGCACCGCCGATTCCTCGTCGCGCCTGTACAACTGGGCCGAGACCAGCGAATTCGCCACCCCGTTCGTGGTGGATCCGGCGCATCGCTCGCAGGTGGTCGGCACCATCGATTTCAATGATTCGGTGGATGCGGCGCAGGTCGCGAAGGTGCTGCGCGCCAACGGAATCGTCGATACCGAGCCGTACCGTAAGCTGGGTCGTAACCAGTTGCGCGTCGGCATGTTCCCGGCCATCGATCCGGAGGATGTGTCGCAGCTGACCCGCTGCATCGATTGGGTTGTCGGACAGATCGGCTGACCCGGTAAGACCGTCCAGCCCAAAGGTTCGCGGCCCGTCTCATTCTGGACTGAGTGGAGCGGGGGAGCGAAGCGGAGGAGCGGAGGGAGGGAACAATGAGACCTCCTGGGCCGCGAACCCGCCCGCAGCGAAGCGGAGGGCAAATTAGACACAGTATGCGGCGCGGGAGTCTGGCGACAGATTTCCGCGCCGCGTGTCTTGCCCCACGAACCACAGAAGTGCACTACTGTTCCAGAACGTGGGCGGTGTAGCGAGCCTGACAGCTGTGTAGACGCAGCACTGTGTTCGACGCAGTGACAAGGAGGTAACGGTGCGTGAACTTCGAGTAATCGGATTGACGCCCGATTCCACGCACATCGTGTGCATCGATACCGAGAGCGGCCAGAAGTACCGGCTGCCCGCCGATGACAAACTGCGTGCCGCCGCCCGCGGAGATCTTGCCCGATTCGGACAAATCGAGATCGAAACGGAAGCCACGATGCGCCCTCGCGATATCCAGGCTCGAATCCGTGCCGGTGCCTCGGTCGAGCAGGTGACCGAAGAGTCGGGCATGCCCGCCAGTCGAGTGGAGCGCTTCGCGTATCCCGTTCTCCTGGAACGTGCTCGCGCCGCCGAGTTGGCACAGCAGGCGCATCCGGTGCGCAATGACGGCCCCGCCATCGAAACCCTCATCGAAATCGTCTCCGCGGCCTTCGCCGAGCGCGGCCACGATATCGGCGTTGCCGAATGGGACGCTTGGAAGGACGAAAAGGGTTACTGGGTCGCCCAATTGCAGTGGCAGGCCGGTCGTTCGGTCATTGCCGCGCACTGGCGCTACCAGCCGGACGCGCACGGCGGTTCGGTTGTACCGCTCGATGATCCGGCCTCGGACCTGATCGATCCCGACTTCGGCCGCGCCCTGCGCGGGCTGGCCACCATCCTGCCGGACCGCAATGAGCCGGTCGCCCCGGAGCCCGCTCCCGCACCGCGTACCACCGCGCCCGCTCCCCGTGAGGAGCGCGCCGAATACGAATCCGCACCCGCCCGGGTCGCCAGCCAGCAGTCCATGGACGGCTACTACGAGCAGCGCGCCGCCGTCGGTGACGGCACCGTGCCCGCCCCCGCGGTGGCCGCCGCAGCTCCGGCCCCGGTCGCCACCCCGACCGCTCCGGTCTCGACTCCGCCTGCGGCTCCGGCGCATTCGGCCCCCGCACCTGCGGCTCCGGCGGCTTCGGCCCCTGCGCAGACCGCTCCCGCACAGCCCGCGGCCACCGCGCCCGCGGCGAATGCCCCGGCATCGGCTCCGGTCGAGGAGCCCGTTGTCCCGGAACCGGCCGCGCCCGCGGCCCCGCGGCCCCCGCCGCGTCGGCGGCTCCGGCCGCCACGCCCGCCGCGCCCGCGGCGAAACCCGCGCAGAAGCCCGCCCGGGCCAAGCGTGGCGGTAAGGCCCCTATGCCGTCCTGGGAAGACGTTCTCCTAGGTGTGCGCAGCTCCGGCCACTGATCTTCGATTCGACATTCTCGATGCTGAAAGTTTGCTAGAGAGCTGAAATGGTTGCGGCATAATTGCCCACGGCGCTCCTTCCACGTATTGATTGCCCAATAGGTGCCGATGGTGGCCAATGTCTGCCGCCGAATATGCGTAATGACCGGATTGTCCGAAGGTTCCCAGGCGGCGGTAAGTTCGCCGCGCCGGGGGAGAGCTCGCGCAACAGCGACATTTCGGCCGCGGTGCGGGTAGATTTTATAGTGGTGGCGGTGATTGCCGGGGCTACCCGCACCTGCGTCAACTAACCGCCACTGAATGTTGCTCAAGATTTGCCAAACTTGGGTCGCAAAGAATTCGGGAGGTGCGAAGTGCCATCCACAGTCTCGTCCCTCTGGTACGTCGACGCCTCCGATCCGTTCGGAGTGCTGCGCGCGCATCCGGGACCGGATCCGGACGCCGCCTGGGCGCTGGCCAGACAGCTCCATCCCGACCGCGATGTGGTGCCCGCCGCCTCCGGCACCATGAAGGTGTGGGCGGGGCCGGACCCCGAATCCATCTATATCGGTTGCTATCCCGGCGTCACGGTCGTCTGCTCCACCCAGGCCGCACTGCCGCGCCCTACCAAACTGCCGGAGCTGCTGGTCCGGCCGCTCGCCTCCGAGCACACCTATCTGGTCTCCTATGACCTCTCGCTGGGCTGGGGCGCGTTCGCCGAATGGGAGCGCGGGGAATTCCGCAGATCCTTCAGCGCCAGCCGCGTCAATATTCTCGAGGATGAGGGCATGCCCCGGGTCTGGGAGCGGCCGTATTGGGCGGGGGAACACCCGATCGAATTGGAGCCGGGTGAAATGGCCGACCCGCAGTTATTACCGTTCGACCCACCGGATTTCGCCGATGCCGCCAATCAGGAATGGCTCGGCTTCCGGTATCGCGGAAAGTTCTCCGAGGACGCGCTCACCCCGGACCACATCGAAGTATGCGGATTCTCGTTGTTCCCCAAGGGACAGGCCCCCGCACTCGACGGGCCCGCGGCACCGTCGACCGTCGAACGCAATGGCAGGCGTGGGTTGTTCGGCTGGCTGCGCGGTAAAGACCGGGTGTCCTGAACCGGTCAGGCCAGCAGGGCGATCCAGCCGATCAGGACGCCCACGCCCAGGCCGGCGAGCACCCAGCGCGTCACCGGCTGGAATCGCCACCGCCACGCGGTCGGCGTGACACCGCCTACGGCAATGAGATTCACCGCCACCGCCAGCAGTGGATGAATCCGCGCCAGCGCCTCACCGAAGGCATAGACCCCGGCCGCGCTGAGCAATGCCACGAACGCGATGACGGCGATACCGCTCGCCCACGGCGTCGGCTCGGAGTACCCGTAGCCGTAGGGGCCGTCGGGTGGATAGCTCACCGCGCCATCCCGGAACCGGCGGGGGCGGAACTGGCTGAGCCTGAATTCACTGGGCACGCACTCTCTCGTAGAAGGCCATGGCGGCGGCGGTGGCCACATTAAGCGAATCGGTGCCCGGTGTCATGGGGATGCGAGCGCGAATATCGCTGGCGCGCATGGTCTCCTCGGTCAGGCCGGGGCCCTCCGCGCCGAGCAACAGGGCCACCCGCTCACCGGTCATGGCGTGCGCGAGCGTGTCCGCGGCCGGATTCGGAGTGAGGGCGATGATCTGGAAACCCTTGTCGCGCAGGGTGTTCAGGCCATCGGGTAGATCGGGCAGCGAGGCGAACGGGATGCGCAGGACATGCCCCATGGAGACCCGCACCGAGCGCCGGTACAGCGGATCCGAGCAGCGGTCGCCGAACAGCACCGCATCCGCGCCGAGTCCGGCGGCATTGCGGAAGATCGAGCCGATGTTCTCGTGATCGTTCACGCCCTCGAGTACGGCCACCGTGCGCGACGCCGCGAGCACCTCGTCCGCGGTGAGCTCCCGGGGTCGGCGCGCCGCCGCCAACACGCCCCGATTCAGATGGAATCCGACAATCTCCGCCATCACCTCGGCGGTCGCGCGGTAGTACGGCACCTCGATATTCGAAAGCCGTTCGGCCAGCACCTCGTATTTGCGCGCCACACCCAATAGTGCGGAGGGGGTGAATCGCGAGGTCAGCATGCGCTCGACGACAACCGTGCCCTCGGCGATCACCAGTCCTTTTCCGCCCGGCAGATCCGGTCGCCGGTCCGCATTGCTGAGGTCGCGGAAATCGTCGACACGCGGGTCGGCGGGGTCGTCGATATCGATCACTTCGGCCACCGGCCCATTCTCGCGCGACGTCGTTCATGCTCGATCCCGGGCACCGCATAAGGTGATTGACGATCCGATCCCCTATCGAAGAGGACTGCCCATGAGCAAGCCGCTAATCGAATTCCAGGACGGGCCCGCGCCCGCCACGCTGGTCATCAAGGACCTCGTCGTTGGCGACGGTGCCGAGGCCAAGCCGGGCGATACCGTCGACGTGCACTATGTGGGCGTCGAGTTCGACAGTGGTGAAGAGTTCGATTCCTCCTGGAATCGCGGCGAGTCCATCGTCTTCCCGCTGCGCGGTCTGATCCAGGGCTGGCAGGACGGCATCCCGGGTATGAAGGTCGGCGGCCGCCGCCAGCTCACCATCCCGCCGGAGCTGGCCTACGGTCCGGTCGGCGCGGGCCACCACCTGTCGGGCAAGACCCTGGTCTTCGTCATCGACCTGCTGGACGTGCTGAGCTGAGGCTCGGCACCTCTCTGAAGTCTCGCGCCCGCCTCACATCCGTGAGGTGGGCGCAGTGGTGAAAGGGGTGGGGACAGCTGCGCCGTTTCGAATAGGCGAGGTGGGCGCAGTGGTGAAAGGGGTGGGGACAGCTGCGCCGTTTCGAATAGGCGAGGTGGGCGCAGTGGTGAGGGGGTCGGTTGCGTTCGCCTCGCATCGACGAGCGGACACAGCGGTGAAACGGCGGTTGCGTTCGCTTCGTGTAGATGGGGCCGGGGCGGTGGTGACATGGGGCGAGGACGGCTGCGCCCGCCTCGTGGGAACGGGGCGGGCGCAGTGTTTTCCGTGGTTACCGGGATGCGTGGGTGCGGCTGTGCCCGCCCTGCGGAAGTAAGGCGGGCACCTGCCGGGCAGAGCTGCTTCGAGGAGTCCGGTTCGGCGCTAGGAGCCGACGATGGTGTTCATGATGGTGCCCGCGCTGGTGGCGGTGGCGCCGCCGAGCATGGCGTTGGCGACCATCTTGGGCGAGCCCGCTCCGCCGCCCCACTTCTCCCAGGCGAATTTGCCGCCGCCGTAGGTGATGGCGGCAATGCCGGACATCTGGGTGAACCAGGTGAAGTAGCGGAACATCTTCATCATCTTGTCGGCCATGGGTGGGGTTTCGGCCGTGGGATTGCCCATCTGGGCCAGGACTGTGCCGTACATGTCGTGCGCGGCCAGCAGCATGCTCACGATCGTTTCCTCTCCGGTACCGGGGGCGCTGAGGGGTGGAGCCGTGGCGCGGGTCAGGCGGGAGCGTCAAAACAGATCGATTAGAACAATTCGGTCATCATCTTAGCCTGGCAAATCGCCGAATGGTTGCCGATTGTTTGCCAACTTTTACTTGCGCACGATATCCACCGGATCCGACAGCGCCGACGCGATCGCCGACTGCTGCGGTACCCCGCGCTGCGGCAGCGCGTTCAAGGCCGCGGTGGCCTGATTACCCAGTGTGGTGGTGACGCTCTGCAACTGGGTCACCCCCGAGCTGAGCGCGTTCAACGCGCCCAGCAGCTGGGTCTTGCCCTGATCGGCCAGGGCCGGAATGCTCGCGGCCAACTGCCCGCCCTGATTCAACTGCGCGCTCGCGTCGCCCAGTCGGGTCGCGCCCGACCGCAGCAACTGACCGAGCTGGGTCTCGGGGGTGACGGTGGTGCCGACCAGCTCGCCCACCCCATTGAGCTGTGTCCCGGCCTGATTCGCGACGGTCTGCAACCCCTGCAACTGACCGATGATGCTCGCCAACTGCGGATCATTCGCGAACGGCAGCCCCTGCAGCAGCGGCACGATGGCATTGATCCCGGTGCTCAGCTGATCCGCCGCCTGCGAGACCTGCCCGACGGTGACCCCGGTCGAATCCAGTGCCGTGGCAAGGTCGTTGGCCTGTGTGGTCGCCGCCGACACGGTGCTGTTCAGCTCGGTGATGGCAGAAGTGATCTGTCCCGCACCGACTTTGGCCTGATCGAGGAAGGCCAGCATCTCATCGGCCCCGGAGCCGAACTGCTGGGAGGCGTCGGCGGCGGCCTGGACACCCGCGTTCAACAGCGTGCTGGTGAAGGCGACCTGCTGCATCTGCCCGCGCGCGTTGTTCATGGAGGCGAACAGGGTGTCCATGCCGGAGGCGCTGATCCGCTTGGTGACGTCATTGACCGCGTCGTTCACCGTCTCGGCGTCGGCCCGATCATTGGTGGTCACGGTGACCTGCGCCTTCTTCGGTTTATCGGTACCGAGGGAGGCGATATCGGCGGAGAGGTCGGTGGGCAGGGTGATGATCACCGCGTAATCGTCGGTACTGGCCGAGTCGACCACATCCCATTCACGAGTTCCGCTGTCCTGCAACGCCCTTGCGATTTTCGCGCCGGTCGGCCCGGTATCGCCGTTGATCAGCGCCACTCCACTCGGAGCGGACTGCGGGCGGAAGTAGGCGACCGCACCGGCCGCGACCGCGGCCGCGATCAGCACGACTAACAGGACCGAGGCGCGACGTTTTCCCAACACTGTTCAGACCGTACTGGTATCAATTGCGGTCAGCTCTGGCGTTTGTCTGAGAGTTCGGTAAAGACCGGATTATCGGGCAACTCCAGTACCAGGCGTACCCCGCCGAGTAGTCCATCGTCGAAATAGGCTCGCCCGCCGTGCAATTGGGCCTGCTGCGCCACCAATGCCAGGCCGAGTCCGGATCCGCCCTTGGCGGCCTGACTGCCCCGCGCGAATCGCTCGAATACCGCGACGCGCTCGGCGGTGGGAATGCCGTGCCCATTGTCGTCGACCGAAATGACGATGTGCCCGTAAGGATCTCGATGTGCGGAGACCAGCGCCTCGGTCGCGCCGCCGTGCCGGGCGGAGTTGGCGAGCGCGTTGTCTATGGCCAGGCGCATACCGGTCGGCAGTCCACGCGTGACGAGTTCGGCATCGGTATCGATGCGCACCTTCAGATTCGGGAAATGCCGATTCGCGTCATGCGCGGCGGCGTCGATCAATTCGGCCACATCGGTGGCGACATGATCGCGGGCATTGGTCAGATCGCCCGCGGCGAGCCGCTCCAGCGCGGCCAGGGTGGACTCCACCCGATTCTGGCCGCGGTGCAGATCGGTGAGGATCTCCGCGCGCTGGGCCTCGTCGAGGTCGAGGGTGCGCAGCACCTCCAGATCGGTGCGCATGGCGGTGAGCGGGGTGCGCAGTTCATGTGCGGAGACGGCGGCGAAATCGCGCGCGGTCTCCAGTGCGGCCGCGGTCTCGGCCTGGGCCCGGTCGATACGCTCCAGCATGGTGTTGACCGCATCGGCGAGCTGTTCGGATTCGCGCACACCGTGCCCGTCGACCGGTAGCGGCCCGCCGGGTTCGCCGTGCCGGTCCAGCTGCCGGGTCAGATTCTCGATGGGCCGGACCGCGCGGCCGCCGAAGAGCCAGCCCAGTCCGGCCGCCGCGGCGACGGCGATCAGCGCCGCCCACAGCACCCAGCGGCGTTGCGCGGCCGTGGTCTTCTCGTTCTCTGTGGTCGGAATACCAAGGGAGACAACGCGTCCCGAGGGCTGATTCTGTGTGGTGGTGAGTACCCGATAGGTATTGCCGTCCACCGTCACGGTGTGATTGCCGACCGGCAGCGATGGCAGCTGCACCGAGGTGCTGGCCAGCGACCCGTCCGCGTTTCGCACGGTGAGCGCCATATCGTTGGTGGGACCGAGTACGCCGAGCACGGTCACCGCGAGCACCGGTTCGATGAGCACCACCCGCGAGGTGACAGCCAACTGCTGGTCGGCTTGCGCGAGATTGTTGCGCTCGATGGCGTAGACGGTGAACCAACTCAGCGCCGCCACAATGATTGTCGCGCCGAGTGCGGCAGCGCCCGCGACGCGCGCTCGCAGTGAGTACGAGCGTCGGCGGCGTCGGCGGCGGTTCATGGCGTCATTTCGGTGCGCGTAAGACGAATCCGACGCCGCGAATGGTGTGCAGCAGTCGGGGGGTGCCGTCGATCTCCATCTTGCGCCGTAGATAACCGACGAAGACATCGACGACATTGGTATCGGCGGCGAAGTCGTAGCCCCACACCAACTCCAGGAGTCGTTCCCGGCTCAAAACCACTCCGGCACTGCGGGCCAGGGTGGAGAGCAGTTCGAATTCCCTTTTGGTGAGCTCGATTTCATCGCCGTGCAGCAGTGCGCGATATCCGGCGACATCAACCTCCAAGGGCCCCACGGTGATTGCGCCGGGGACCGAAGAAGCGGGGGTATCGCTGCGCCGCCGCAGCAGCGCCTTGATGCGCGCCACGAGTTCGGCCAGGACGAATGGTTTCACCAGGTAGTCGTCGGCCCCGGATTCGAGTCCGGCGATGCGATCGTCGACGGAGTTGCGCGCGGACAGCACGCAGATCGGCACCTCATTGCCCATGGCCCGCAGCGCGGTGACCACACCGGCGCCGTCCAGGATGGGCATATTCATATCGAGTACGACGGCATCGGGCGCGGTCTCGTTCACCGCGCGCAGCGCCTGCGCTCCGTCCCGGGCGATGACGACCCGGAAGCCGGAGAGCCGGAGCCCGCGTTCGACCGAGACGAGAACGTCCTCATCGTCGTCGACGACCAGGACAGTCGGTAACGCTGTGTCCAATATGCCCTCCGCTTCGCTCCGGGCGGGTTCGCGGCCCGGGAGTCTCGATTCTTCCCTCCCTCCGCTCCTCCGCTACGCTCCCCCGCTCCGCTCAGTCCAGAACCGAGACGGCCGCGAACCGGGGGCGCGCACCCTCAGTATGTCCGGCGATCGTCAGTAGTTGTGGCAGGTGTCGGCGACGGTCTGAATGGTGGCGGCGATACCACCCGCGCGCGGGTCGCTGGCGGCGTTGTTCGCGGCATCCGGGTTGTCGCGAACGTAGGCGTCGAATTCGGCCT
This sequence comes from Nocardia sp. NBC_01503, assembly GCF_036327755.1. NCBI lineage: Bacteria > Bacillati > Actinomycetota > Actinomycetes > Mycobacteriales > Nocardiaceae > Nocardia > Nocardia sp. NBC_01503. The sequence goes on along the minus strand of NZ_CP109596.1, from coordinate 1,769,635 downwards.
GACGCTGGGCGGGGGACTGGTTGAACTTGGCCTCGAGTTCGGCCTTCTGCGAGGGGTTCTGATCCAGCAGCGAGGCCAGGGCCGGGGCCTTGTCGTGCAGTGCGGCGTCGACCTGGGCGAAGGTGCAGGTCGAATTGAGTAGGGGTGCGGCCAGATCCAGCGGGCTCGCGGAGGCGGTGGCGGGTGCCAGTGCGATCGCCACCGTGGCGAGGGCACCGGCTCCGAGGGCTGCGGCGAACCGGGGATTACGGACGAGACTCATGCCACGGACGCTAGGGCATGGGGATGGGAGTCGCGTGAACGATCTCTGAGAAAACCTTGAGGGTGCCGGATTCGCCCCGGTCAGCTGGTGGATGCCGGGTCTGCGGAGGGCTCGTTGGGGTCGATCCGCCGGAAGGGGGTGGTGGCGGCGACCGCGGCATCGGCGGCGGCGATGCTCTCCTTGTCCTCCATGAGGGTCACCGCATCGCGGATCTGCTTCTCCAGCGTTGGCAGCATGGCGGCGTCCTCGATGGTGGGCGGTACCTCGAAGTTCTCGCCCGCCGCGATCTGACGCATGGTGCGACGCAGGATCTTTCCCGACCGTGTCTTGGGCAGCGCGGTCACGACCACCACGTCGTAGAGGGTGGCGATGGCGCCCACGCGGTCGCGTACCCGCTCGATGATCTGCGCGCGCAGCTGTTCGGCCTCGATATCGACCCCGGCCTTGAGCACCACGTATCCGATGGGCCGCTGGCCCTTCAGCTCATCGGGCACCCCGACCACGGCGGTCTCGGCGACCAGCGGATGTCCGGCGATGGCGGCCTCGATCCCGCCCGCGGAGAGGCGGTGCCCGGCCATATTGATCACATCGTCGCTGCGACCCAGCACGAACAGATAGCCGTCCTCGTCGAAGAAGCCGGAGTCGCCGGTCAGGTAGTGCCCGGGATAGGCGGAGAGATAGGAGCGCTCGAACCGCGCGTCGTCGCGCCACAGCGTGGTCAGTGTCCCCGGGGGCAGCGGCAGCCCGATGACGATATTGCCCTCGGTATTCGGCGGCACCGCATTGCCTTCGGAGTCCAGCACCCGCAGCCGATATCCGGGCACCGGCACCGAGGCCGAGCCCGCCTTGATCGGAAGCTGTTGCAATCCGAGCGGATTGGCGCAAATCGGCCAGCCGGTCTCGGTCTGCCACCAGTGGTCCACCACCGGGCAGTCGGGGCGATCGGCGAGCAGGGTGTCCACGGACCATTCGTAGGTGGCCGGATCCAGCCGCTCACCCGCGCAGAAGAGCGCGCGCAGCGAGGAGAGATCATGCCGCCGAGCCAGTGCGGCCTCCGGATCGGCGCGGCGGATGGCGCGCAGAGCCGTTGGCGCGGTGAACATCACATGCACGTTGTATTCGTCGATGAGCCGCCAGAAGGTGCCCGCGTCGGGGGTTCCGATGGGCTTGCCCTCATAGAGAATGGTGGTCGCGCCGACCAGCAGGGGTGCGTAGACGATGTAGGAGTGCCCGACGACCCAGCCGATATCGGAGGTCGTGAGCATGACCTGTCCGGCGTCGACGTCGTAGATATTGCGCATGGACCAGGCCAGCGAGACCGCGTGCCCGCCGTTGTCGCGCACCACGCCCTTGGGCTTTCCGGTGGTGCCGGAGGTGTAGAGGATGTACAGCGGATCGGTCGCGGCGAGCGAAACCGGCGCGGCCGGTTCGGCATCGCGCATGGCCTCGTCCCAGTCCAGCCAGTGCGCGGCCACCGTCTGCGAGGAGTCCGGCAGATATTCGGTGGCGGCCTGTGCGGCGGGAAAGCGCAGCTCCGGGAAGCCGTCACGCTGTTTGACCAGCACATTGCGGGGTGCGGTGGTCTCCGCGATATCCAGGGCCTGCAACACGATCGGCGGGTACTCGATGCGGCGGCCGGGTTCGAGTCCCCCGGAGGCTGTGATGATCAGCACAGGCTCGGCATCGTCGATGCGGGCGGCCAGTTCGTGTGCGGCGAAGCCGCCGAAGACCACCGAATGCACCGCACCGATTCGGGCGCAGGCGAGCATTGCGATGACGGATTCGGGAATCATCGGCATATATATGACGACTCGGTCGCCGGTACGCACCCCGAGTCGCAGCATGGATCCGGCAAATCGGGCGACTTCGTCCAGGAGTTGTGCGTATGTGTAAACACGCCTGGTGCCCGTCATAGCGGAGTCGTATATTAGGGCGGGCTGATCAGCGCGACCCCCCTCTTGACCGCCGGAAGTGCCCTCCGAGGGTGTGATCTCGCGCACATGCCGATCGAGAGCGTTGTAGGAGGTGTTGAGGCGAGCGTCCGGAAACCAGCGGGCCGTCGGGCGCGCATTCGAGTCGAGAATCTGGGTGGGCGGCACATCCCAGCTGATGGATTCGGCCGCGGTGCGCCAGAACTCCGAGGGATCGACCAGGCTCAATTGATACGCCGGTCGGTACTCCTGCTTCGCGTTCAACCCGGTGACTCCCTAGCTCCGCAGCACGCATGTGAAGGGCATGGATGCCCGCCTCGATAGATCAGCCTGATTGTGGCAGACTTCACGCGACGTCCGGGCGGACGCCGCGACCTTTGATTTTGCCTGCAAACGGCTGGTCAGAGACCGGTGGTTGCCAAGAGGTCACACAAGAAGTTATTGATCCGTTAGAATCGCATGTCACATATTTCGGCCGTCATGGACGCAATTTCTCGGCCAGCCGCAGTTCTCGGCCAGTTCCGTCTGTCGAGCCCAGCGTGCGATCGCGGAGGCTCGCCGATGGCGCGTGGCTTGGGCCAGTTTGGAAAGTGAGTGGGAGATGCGTGACCCCGCAAGGTCCGGCAGCAATAAGCGCTGGGCGCTGAGCAACTGGGACCTGCGATGGAAGGTGACGGCGGTCCTCGCCGTCCCGCTTTTGGTCGCTGTCGTGCTCGGCGCCTCCAGGATCTCGGCCGAGTTCGCCGATGCGAGCCGGCAGTCGACTGCCGTCGATCACGTCGGGGTCATCCCGGCGATCACGGGTCTGAGTGCCGCCGCCGGTCAGGTCGCCTCCGGCCAGGCCATCATGATCTCTCCGACGCAGTCCATGACCTCGGATCCCGAGCTCGCCAAGTTGGACACCGCGATTCAGTTCGCCGAGAAGGCCGCACCGCGGCTGAGTGATATTCCGACCGCGCGGGCCGCGCTGGACGAGATGATCGTGGGCGCCAAGGCCATTCGCGCCAATGGTTTGAATCCGACCAAAACCGTCGCCGACGCCACCAATGCCACCGAGAAGATTCGCGGTAACAGCGTCCGGACCGTGGAGAGCATTGTCGCCTCGGTCGCCGACAAGAATGTCGACCAGTCCAAACTGCGTCTGGTCGATTCGCTCAATACCCGCGCCATCATGGTCGGTGAGATCGCGGGTATCGCCGAGGCGCTACGCGGCAATGCCAAAGACGGCATGCGCGATTTCACCGTCAGCGCGAACACCGAGCGCCAGATGCTCGCGGTGCTCGGGCACCGCTTCGCCGATGGTGACGCCAGCATCGCGGATCTGAACCGACTGGTCGACACCCGCCTGCAGCTCACCACCGGCGCTCAGGCCAGTGCGGGTTCGCTGCCGATCGCGGAGTTGAAGGACTCGCTCGAACAGAGCATCAACCTGTACCAAACGATCGTGAACAACTCCACCAAGGACATTGTGTCCCGGGTGGATACGCTGGCGAGCACCGCGCGCACCGATGCCATCCGCTACTCGGTGATCGTCATCGCCACCATCCTCGGCGCGCTCGCGCTGGCCGTGCTGATCGCGCGCGCGATGATCGTGCCGCTGCGCCGACTGCGCCTGGCCGCGCTCCGAGTCGCCGAATACGACCTGGCGCAGGAGGTCTCGCAGCTGCGAGAGGGCGCCGATCCGGAAGACGTGCCGCTCGAGCCGATGCCGGTGCACACCGATGAGGAGATCGGCCAGCTGGCTCGCGCCGTCGACGATATCCACGGGCAGGCGCTGCGCCTGGCCGCCGACCAGGCCGCCATGCGTACCCAGGTCAACGATATGTTCGAGACCCTGGCGCGGCGCTCCAAGTCGCTTGTCGATCACCAGCTCTCGCTCATCGAGGCGATGGAGTACGACGAGAAGGACCCGCGCCTGCTCGAGAACCTCTTCCGCCTGGACCACCTCGCCGCGCGTATGCGCCGTAACGGTGACAACCTGCTGATTCTGGCCGGTACCAAACAGCGTCGCACCAAATCGGCTCCGGTCGAGATCGCCGACGTGCTGCGCGCCGCCATCTCCGAGGTCGAGGACTACGAGCGCGTCAAGCTCGGCGCGACCCCGCGCGGTGCGCTCACCGAACCGGCCGCCTCCGATATGGCGCATCTGTTCGCCGAGTTGCTCGACAATGCCCTGCGCGCCTCGCCGCCGGAGACGGATGTGAAGTTCACCTTCGCGCAGGCGCACGATCAGGGTCTGCTCATCGAGGTCGCGGACCGCGGTATCGGTATGCCCCCGGCCGAAATGGCCGAGATCAACCGGCGTTTGGAGTCCACGGCCGAGGTCGGCCCGGATACCGCGCGTCATATGGGTCTGTTCGTGGTGGGCCGCCTGGCCGAGCGCCACGGTCTCAGCGTGCGACTGCGCCCGACCTTCGATACCGCTCGCGATCCCGGCGTCACCGTGACGGTGCATGTGCCCAAGCCGCTCATCGTGGCGGCGGGCGGGGCCATTTCGGTACCGCCGCAGGGTAATCCGCAGCAGCCGGGCCCGGCCCAGCAGCAGGGTGCGGGCAATCAGGCCGGTACGCCCTCCTCCATGCAGATGCGCGCGGTCACCCGTACCGCGACCGGCAATGTCATGGTCACGGTGGATCCCGGTGTGAGCGGGCCGATTCCGGCGGGAGCGCCCGGCGCGCCCGCTCCGGCCGCCGCCTCGGGTGCCCCGTCGACCGGTCTGCCGCAGCGCCAGCCCGGTACCGCCGTTCCGGGCGGACTGCCCGGCAACGGTGGTGGCCTCAACGGTGGTGGGCTCGGCGGTGGTCTGCCGCAGCGTCAGCCGGGTGTGAACGGTCCGACCCTCAAGCACACCGTTGCCACGCCTTCGGTGGACAGACCCGGTGGCCTACCCCAGCGCGACCCCGGTGCGAACAGCCCCTCGGGGCCGGGTGCGCAGCCGGGCGCGAATCTTCCGCAACGTCAGCCGGGCGAGGGTCCGGCACGACCGGGCGGCGGTCTCGCCGCCAATATGCTTCGCCGTCAAGGCGGTCCGGGTGCACCGGGCGGATTGCCGCAGCGTCCGGGTGGCCCCGGCGCGCCGGGCGGTCCGGGTGCACCGGGTGGTCTCGGTAATTCGGGTGGTCCCGGTAAGCCCGGGCTGGGTGGCCCCAATGGTCTCGGCCAGGGTGGTCCGGGTGAGTCGGGTCTGGCGCAGCGCGGTCCGGTACCGCCGCAGCGAGATGGCTTGGCGCCGCGCGACCCGTCGACCGGTCTTCCCCAGCGCGGCGGAGCGGATTCCTCCAACGGCTCTGCCTCCGGCGGTCTCCCGCAGCGTGATTCGTCCGGTGGCTCGGCCCCCGGTGGGCTGCCTACCCGTCAGCCGGGTGCCAATGGCGCATCGGGGCGTGAGCCCAGCGTCGGTCTGCCGCCGCAGCGTTCCGCTCAGGGTGGTCTGCCGACTCGTGAGCCGGGTGCCAATGGTGCGCCTTCTCGTGAGGGTCTACCGCAGCAAGCGCGGGGAGGCGGAGCGGGCGAGGCTGCTTCGGGTGGCTTGCCGCAGCGGGATTCGGGTCCGACCAATCGGCCGCAGCCGCCGCAGCGCGGTGGAGTGGACGCCGGTTCGGGTCTGCCGCAGCGCGGCGGAGCCGATGCACTCTCCGGTGGGTTGCCGCAGCAAGCGCGGGGTGGCGGAGCGGATTCCGGTCCCGCGAACCGGCCGCAGCCGCCGCAGCGTGGTGGAGTGGACGCCGGTTCGGGTCTGCCGCAGCGGGGTGGAGCCGATGCACTCTCCGGTGGGTTGCCGCAGCGTGATGCGGGTCCCGCGAACCGGCCGCAGCCGCCGCAGCGTCCGGGTGCCGACCCGCTCTCGGGTGGTCTGACCCAGCAAGCGCAGAGAGGTGGAGCGGATCCGGCCGCGGGCGGTTTGCCGCAGCGGGATGCGGGTCCGACCGGTCTGCCGCAGCGGGATACCGGTCGCCATGGCCTACCGCAGCGTGACTCGGGTCAAGCGCTGGGAGGTGGAGCGGCGCAACGGGATTCCGCCGCCGGTGGTCTGCCGACGCGTGAGCCGGGCGCGAACGGTCTGCCGCAGCGCGGTGGGGCCGATCGGTCCGGTGGGCAAGCGCTGGGAGGTGGAGCGGCGCGTCGTTCGCCCGGTGGCAATGGCGCACCGCAGCAGGAGGCCGGGTTCGGCGGACTTCCGCAGCGGGCTCCCGGCGGTCTCCCGCAGCGGGATCCGTCCGGTGCGCTTCCGCGGCAAGCGCGGGGTGGCGGAGTGGACGGTGGTCTGCCGCAACGAGATGCCGGTGCCACGGGCCTCCCGCAGCGTGGCCCGAACGGCCTGCCGCAGCGTGATCCGGGTGCGGGTTTGCCGCAGCGTCCGGCTCCGCTGCCGGGGCTCGGTTTGCCGCAGGGTGATTCGGGCGATCCGAAGGACCGTGGGCGGCACAGCTTCCGTTCGAATCCGCAGAAGGCGGCCTCGTTCTTCCAGACCCGGTTGCAACCCGCCGGTGAGTCCGAGCCGTCTACGGGTACACCGATCTTCGCTGAGATGATGTCGGCGTGGCTGTCCGATCCGAGTGCGGAGCGATCCCATGTGGCCTCGTCCTTCGAGTCACCGGGTGACGAGGGTTGGCAGGCCGCGCAGCGTGCCGTCGAGGCGGAACCGCAGCGGCGTACCGCGGTGGGTCTGCCGCAACGTGATCCGGGTAACCGACTCGTGCCGGGCGGTGTGAACGGAAACGCTGACAAGGCGGCCCATCGCGACCCAGAATCCATCAGGTCGAGTTTGAGCAGGCATCAGCAGGGTGTCCGGGATGGCCGCGCGATGAAAGAAATGAACCTAACCGGAGATAAAGGAGACCGATGAACCCCGATCTAGGTGGTACGAAGCGTCAGCTGGATTGGCTGGTTTCGAATTTCGCCAATGAGGTTCCGGGCGTTGCACATGCGGTTCTAGTTTCGGCCGACGGCCTGCTGATGGCCGCGAGCGCGCAGCTGCCCGTGGATCGTGCCGAGCAGCTGTCGGCTGTGACCGCGGGCCTCGCGAGCCTGTCGGTGGGTGTGTCGAACCTGTTCGAGGGTGGCACCGTCTTGCAGTCGGTGGTCGAGATGGAGCACGGCTACCTGCTCCTGATGGCCGTCGGCGACGGTTCCTACCTCGCGGTGCTCACGAATACCTCGTGCGACATCGGACAGGTTGGATACGAGATGGCGTTGTTGGTCGAGCGAGTGGGCCAGACAGTCCAGGCCACACCTCGCGTCACGATGGGTTCCTGATGGCGGGATGGACATAGACAACGAACGCGTCGGTAGCGCCGAGCCGAGCCTCGTCCGCCCGTATTCCCTGACCGCCGGTCGTACCCGGCCGAAGGTGGAATTGGCGTTGGAGGCGCTCGTCGCATCGCATCCGGTCGCCCTCGAGCGGCAGTTCGAACTCACCAACATCGAGACGTCAATCGTGGAGTTGTGCAGAGAATCGCCGTCTGTCGCCGAGGTCGCCGCGCGCCTGGGTATCCCCATCGGGGTTGCCCGGGTGCTGGTCGCTGATCTGATCGAAGCCGGCCATGTACGGGTTTCGGCGACATTGAAAGACGATTCCAGCGACGATGAACGTCGCGAGCTGATCGAAAGGGTTCTCAGTGGACTCCGGCGTATTTGATTCGACGACACAGGTCGATACGCGCACCAGCAAGCCCACGTCGGCCAAGATCGTGGTCGCCGGTGGCTTCGGTGTGGGTAAGACGACCCTGGTAGGTGCCGTCTCGGAGATCGTTCCGCTGCGCACCGAAGCTCTGGTGACCAATGCCAGTGTCGGCGTGGACTCCCTCACGGGCGTTCCGTCGAAGGCCACCACCACGGTGGCCATGGACTTCGGCCGTATCAGCCTGGCCGACGACCTGGTGCTGTACCTGTTCGGCACGCCCGGCCAGTACCGCTTCTGGTTCATGTGGGACGACCTGATCCGCGGCGCCATCGGCGCGGTGGTTTTGGTCGACACTCGCCGCCTCGAGGACAGTTTCGCCGCCGTCGATTACTTCGAGGCGCGGAACCTACCCTTCCTGGTGGCGATCAATGAATTCGATGATGCCCCACGGTATCCGGTGGAGGACATTCGTCAGGCGCTCGCGGTGCCGGCCGATGTCCCGATCCTGTCGATGGACGCTCGTCGCCGGGAACCGGTGAAGCAGGCGCTGGTCGCCGTGACGGAGTACGCACTCCGCAAGGTTGTGCAGGGCTATTAGTTCGCGGCCCGGCTCGAATCTGGACTGACCGGAGGGTGCGACGAAGGAGCGCCCGTAGGGAGGGAAGATTCGAGCCTCCCGGGGCCGCGAACACGCGTCGCCGCAGGCGGCGCGAATAGACAGAGTTATGCTCGCGCGCGTGACGATCTCGGCGCGGGAATTGCTCGGCGAGTTGCTCGATCCCGGTTCCTTCGAGAGCTGGGATCGACCGCCGGTCGCTGTGGCGACCTCCGCTGCCTATCGGGCGGAGTTGGACGCGGCCGAGCTGGTGTCGGGCACCGATGAGTCGGTGCTGACCGGTGTCGGGCTGCTGCGTGGGCGGCGGGTGGCCGTGATCGCGTGTGAATTCTCTTTTCTCGCAGGGTCTGTCGGGGTGGCGGCGGCCGAGCGCATTGTGTGCGCGGTGGAGCGGGCGACCGAACTGGGTCTGCCGCTGCTGGCCTCACCGACCTCGGGTGGTACCCGAATGCAAGAGGGCACAGTGGCTTTCACGCAGATGGTGAAGATCGCGGGTGCGATCGCGGTGCACCGATCCGCCGGGTTTCCCTATCTGGTGTATCTCCGCAATCCGACCATGGGTGGCGTCTTCGCCTCGTGGGGATCGTTGGGGCACATGACATTTGCCGAACCCGGCGCGTTGATCGGATTCCTCGGACCGCGTGTCTACAAGGCGCTGTACGGGCGCAGCTTCCCCGAGGGCGTGCAGACCGCGGAAAACCTGTATCGCAATGGGGTTATCGACGGTGTGGTGCCGGTATCGGTGTTTCGCCGGATCGCGCACCGGGCTTTGAACGTACTGTGCGACGGCCCGCAGCCGCTGCCCGAAATGGACGGCGATACACGCGATTTCGACAATGGGGTGGGGATACTCCAGGCCGGGCACGAACTGCGTGGTCCGGCACTGCAGGTGGGGAACGATGTGCCCGCCTGGCAGTCGGTGCTCATCTCCCGGCGTGCTGATCGGCCGGGTATTCGGGAGTTGCTCCGGCACGCCACCGATCGAGTTCCCTTGTCCGGCACCGGACAGGGGGAAGCGGACCGCACGGTCGTGCACGCGCTGTCCCGGCTGCGCGGTCAGCCCTGCGTTCTGTTCGGCCATGACCGCGCGGGCCGGTCGCCGGAGCAGGCCATGGGCCCGGCCGCCCTGCGCGAGGCCCGCCGCGCCATGCACCTGGCCGCCGAACTGCGTGTACCGCTGGTCCTGGTGATCGACACCATCGGCGCATCGCTCTCCCGCGAGGCCGAGGAGCGCGGTCTGGCCCCCGAAATCGCCCGCTGCATCGCCGATCTCGTCACCCTGGACACCCCGACGGTTTCGGTCCTGCTCGGTCAGGGCAGCGGTGGCGGTGCGCTCGCGCTGCTCCCCGCCGACCGGGTGCTGTGCGCCGCCAACGGCTGGCTGGCCCCGCTGCCGCCCGAGGGTGCGAGCGCCATCGTCTACCGGGACACCCTGAATGCCTCGAAAATGGCTGCCGCGCAGGGCATTCGTGCCACGGAACTGAAGTCGAACGGCATAGTCGACAGTATTGTCCCCGAGTATCCCGACGCCGCCGACGAACCCGTGGACTTCGCGCTGCGGATGGTCGCGGCCATCGCCGCCGAGGTTGCCGAGCTCACCGCCGAGCCGCCGGCGGAGCTGCGGTCCGCGCGCCATCTCCGCTACCGCCGCCTGGGTCTGCCGGACTGAGTACCCGCCGATCTTGCTGCCGTAGAGATTGGGGTCTCACCGGAATTCCCGCCCATAACTAGCGTACCGAAGCGAAATATATGAAAATGCTTGCGGCGTAATGCTATTGCCTCGCGAGTACTGATCGCGGAGGTAATCATGCGTCGTACTGCTCGTCTCGTCATGATCGGAGCGGTCGCGGCCGCGGCGTTGACCACCGGCGCCGCGGCCGCCTCGGCGGATACCGGTTCGGCCAATCCCGGTTCGATCGGCACGCTTTCGGCGAATACGGGTTCGAGCCCCGGGCTGGGCCTGAGTCTGCTGACGGCGGGCTCGTCGGGGACGGGTTCGTCGATCGGCGGCAACTCACTGCCGTACCTGATCGAGCAGCTGCTGATCAACAGCGGTTCGTTCACGCGCTGCCAGCTCGTCACCACCGACGATCCGTCCTGCTTCTTCCCGGTCCCGCACTGATCTTCGCCCGCTGCTGGAAGTTAGCCCGCTCACATATCGGATATCGGGGCTGACACGCGCGGGCGCGTGGTTGACGCCCCGGTGCGGCGCTCCTACGGTCGGAATGGTGACTTACCGGAGCGAGACCAGCGCAGTCCCCTCGATCGTCCTCAATGACGGCCATGTGATGCCCAAACTCGGCTTCGGCGTGTTCAAGGTCGAGGCGGGCAGCACGGTCGACACCGTAGCCACCGCATTGCGGGTCGGGTACCGGAGTATCGATACCGCGGCCATCTACGGCAATGAAGCGGAGGTGGGCCGGGCCATCGCCGAATCCGGCCTGCCCCGCGACGAACTCTTCATCACCACCAAGCTGTGGAATCGCTTCCAGGGTTACGACTCCACCCTGCGTGCCTTCGACGAGAGCATGAAGCGGCTGGAGCTGGATGTTCTGGATCTCTATTTGATTCACTGGCCGATTGCCGACTCCGGTTTGTATGTCGACACCTTCCGGGCGCTGCAGGCGCTCAAGGCGCAGGGGCGGATCACCTCGATCGGCGTCTCGAACTTCACCCGGGCGCATCTCGAGCGCGTCATCGAGGAGACCGGCGAAACGCCGACGGTGAATCAGATCGAGCTGCACCCCTACCTGACGCAGAACGAGCTACGCGCCTTCCATGCCGAGCACGGCATCATCACCGAGGCGTGGAGCCCGTTGGGTCGGGGTGCGGAGCTGGAGGATTCCACCATTGTCGCCATCGCCGAGGAGACCTCTCGCACGCCCGCCCAGGTGATCCTGCGCTGGCATATGCAGCTCGGCAATGTGGCGATCCCGAAGTCGGTGACGCCCGATCGAATCGCCGAGAACTTCGAGGTCTTCGACTTCGAGCTGAATCAGGATCAGGTCGCGCGCATCTCGGCGCTGGACAGCGGTACCCGTATCGGCCCCAACCCCGACGAGTTCCAGGTCGACGCCCCCGAGTAACCCGAGGTTCGGCCTACTCGGAGCGGGGCCACCGGCTGTCGATCAGATCGGTGAACAGCCGGGTGACCCGATCGGAGAGCTCGACCGCGGTGGTTCCCATTTGCGCGGAGCGCAATTCGAGCTTGCCGTCCAGGGTCAGCGAGGCCAGGCCGTGTGCCAGGCTCCACAGCGCCAGGGCCAGCGTATCGGCCTCTTCGGAGGGCAGTCCGCCGCTGCCGGTGGCGTCCGCCACCGCCTGTTCGAGCACCGCGTAGGCGGCATCTCCGGCCGTGGCCGTGGCCGGATGTTTGTCCGGTTCATAGAGTTCGGGGCGGAACATGAGCCGGAAGTAGGCGGGGGAGTCGCGCGCGAATTCGACGTACGCGACGGTCATGGCGATGAGCGCCTCGCGTGGTCCGGACGCGCCCTCGCGGACTGAAATCATCCGTGCGCCAAGCTGTTCGAAGCCGCGTGCCGATATGGCGGCGAGCAGGGCCGCGCGGTCGGTGAAGTGGTGGTACGGCGCGCCCGGGCTGACCCCGGCCTCGCGGGCGACCCGTCGGAGGCTTACCGCGGTCAGGCCCTCGGTTTCGATGAGTCGCACCGAGGCGCGCAGCAACTCCTCGCGGAGGTCTCCGTGGTGGTAGCGGTCCTTGGTCGGCATGGGATGAGCGTAAGGGGTTGACTTCGGCGCGCCCTTGAATCTATACATTGTTCAGATTCTAAACACTGCTCAGATTGGGGCCAGCTCATGTCGGATCTCGTTCTCGTCACCGGTGCCTCGGGTTACCTCGCGGGGCATGTCATCGAGGAATTGCAAGGTCAGGGCTATCGCGTACGCGGCACGGTGCGCTCGCTCGCCCGCGCCGCCGAACTCACCCACCTGTCCGGGGTCGAGTTCGTCCAGGCCGATCTCGACTCCGATGCCGGCTGGGCCGAGGCCGTGGCGGAGTGCCGGTTCGTCCTGCACACCGCATCGCCGTTCCCGGTCGCCGAACCCGAGAGCGATGACGAACTGGTCCGCCCGGCCGTGGACGGCGCACTGCGGGTGCTGCGCGCCGCGGCGGCCGCCGGTGTCGAGCGGGTGGTGCTGACCTCGTCGGTGGCGGCCGTCATGATCGGCAATCAGGGGCGGCTCAATACCGAGGCCGATTGGTCGGATATCAACGCCTGCAATGCCTATGAGAAGAGCAAGACCCTGGCCGAGCGCGCCGCATGGGATTTCGCCGCCGCGCATCCGGAACTCGAACTGGCCGTGATCAATCCGGGCATGATCCTGGGCCCGATCCAGCGCGCGGCCTTCGGTACCTCGGTCGATGCCGTGCGTATTCTGCTCGCTCGCGAAATGCCGGGCATTCCCGACTTCGGTTTCGCCACGGTCGATGTCCGGGATGTGGCGATCGCGCATCGGCTCGCCATGGAGCTGCCGCAGGCCGTGGGCAACCGCTATATCTGTGCGGGAGAACAGGTTTCGCTACCGGAGATGACGCGCGTCCTCGCCGCCTCCTACCGTGTCCCGACCCTGGTGCTCCCGGATTGGCTGGTACGCCTGAGCGCCCGTTTCAACCCCGCCGCCCGTACCGCCGCCCGCTACCTGGGCCGTACCGAGCGGGTCAGCGCCGCCCGAGCCACCGCGGATCTGGGCTGGACCATGCGTCCGGTCCGGCAATCCCTCCTGGACACCGCCGCGAGCCTGATCCACTACGGCATCGTCCTCGACCCGGGAGCCCCGCGCGGCACGGCCGCCCGGTCCGCACCCCGCCCGGCAATCGCCTGACCCTCGCCGAACCCGCATCGCCTGGTCCCGTCGCGTCGAGTCGGGATCGCGTGGCCCCCGTCATCCCGGCACGCTTTTGGCCGGGATCCACCCCTTCGAACGGTCAATCAGTGTGCAGCCCAAGATATTTGGTGAGCTCGACCGCAGCGGCCCGCCCCGCGCGATTCGCCCCGATGGTGCTGGCCGACGGCCCGTATCCGATCAGGTGAATGCGCGGATCGGCCGCCACCTGGGTCGCGAGCTGTCCGGTCATGGTGATGCCACCGCCGGGCCCGCGCAGCCGCAGCGGCGCGAGGTGGTCCAGGGAACTTCGGAAACCGGTGGCCCACAGAATGACATCTGCCCGCCGGAAGGTGCCGTCGGCCCAGCGGATTCCGTCGGGTTCGATGTGATCGAACATGGGATGCCGGTTCAGTACTCCGCGAGCGCGGGCAGTCCGCACGCGGTCGTCCTCGGGCAACCCCGTCACCGAGACCACCGAGCCGGGTGGGAGTCCGCGCCGAACCCGATCCTCCACCATGGCCACGGCGGCGCGTCCGGCATCCGGGCCGAATTGGACATTGCGGAATACCGGTTCGCGCCGGGTGACCCAGGTGGTGTCGGCGACTCGCGAAATCTCGTCCAGGAGTTGGATTGCGGTGATACCGCCGCCGACCACGACCACCCGCTTGCCGGCGAATTCGTCGGCGGTCCGGTAGTCGTGCGCGTGCAGTTGCCGTCCCGTGAATTCGCCGGCCCCGCGATAGAACGGAATGAACGGCTTATCCCAGGTCCCGGTGGCATTGATGAGCCCCCGGGCGCGAATCCCGCTCTCCACGACCGGATTGACGACCGCCCGGTCCGCGTAGTCGAGCCCCATCGGCCGCACCTCCGCGTGCAGCAACCCGTCCACCTCGGCATCCGGACAGGTGGCCGCCGTCGCCCGATCGCACACCACACTCACCGAGACCGGCCGATGCACCCGCAGATCGAACCGCTTCTCGTACAACTCGAAGTAGTGCGGCACCGCCGAAGCCGCCTGGGCGTTCTCCGAGCCCTCCGGCAGTGTCTCCTCGAAGGACATTCCGGGCAGATCGTGCACCCGGTTCACTGTGCTCAATGTCAAAGAGGGCCAGCGGAACTGCCACGCACCGCCCGCCGCGGGGGAGTGGTCGACAATCAGAAAGTCCTGTTCGGGCCGTAATCCGAGCCTGCGCAGGTGGTACCCGACCGACAACCCGGCCTGGCCCGCACCGATCACCAGGATCTCGACATCGGGTGTTGCTGTCACGGACCCGACGGTACGCCCGCTTACAGTGAACATGTCCATGGGTACGCAGCACAGTGGGGAAGGACAAATGCTCGGAGTCAGCCGAGATGGCGACGTCGTCACCATCGAATTGCAGCGTCCACAACGACGGAACGCGCTCAACGAGGAACTCGTGGGGCTGTTGCGCGACGCGATCGAGGAGGCCGCGGGGTCGGCTCGAGTGATCGTGCTGACCGGGCAGGGCCCGCTGTTCAGCGCGGGCGCGGATCTGGACGGGGTGTACTCGGACAGCTTCCTGCACGCACTGCTCGCCATGCTGCGCAGCATCGAGACCGCGCCGGTGCCGGTGATCTCCGCCATCAACGGCGGTGCGCTGGGCGCGGGTGTACAGCTGGCCATCGCCTCGGACCTGCGGGTCATGACCCCGGAGTCGTTCATCGCCATTCCGGCCGCGAAACTCGGTATCTCCGTGGATCGTTGGACGGTGAAGCGACTATCGACGCTGATCGGTCCGGGTCCGGCGCGCACGATTCTGTTGGGCGCGGAGCGCGTCAGTGCCGAGGATGCCTACAACTTCGGCTTCGCCAACAAGATCGGCACACTCGCCGACGCGCAGATGTGGGCCAAACAGATCGCCGAGCTCGCGCCGCTGTCACTGCGGCATATGAAGCTGGTCTTCAATGACGACGGCACGCGCGGTGACGACACCGCCGAGCAGACCGCGGCGCTGGCCGCGGCCTGGGCCAGCGCGGATGCGCAGGAGGCGCGCGCGGCCCGCCTGGAGAAGCGCGTCGCGAGGTTCGTGGGCCGATGAAGGGGGAGCGCGTGGGCGCGAATGCGCGGAGACTGGCCGGTATGGCTGCGGGTGCATTCGGAATCTCCTGGGTGGTGCGGGCGGCGTGGGGTATCCCCACCGCCATGGGCGCGTCGATCAATACGATCGCGTCGACCGCCACCGGGGCGACAACCTATCGGAACAAGCAATTCCACAACACCGAACCGAGTTCACAGCTCACCGGTTCCGGGCTGGAGCTGTTGTATCAGCTTCTGACACAACGCAATACGGGCAGGCCGCCGGGGCGGATCCCGCTGGAGACACCGGTGGTGCCCGAGCAGGCCGCCGATCTCGCGGTCACCTGGTACGGACATGCCAGCTGTCTGGTCGAGGTGGACGGCTACCGGGTGCTCACCGATCCGGTCTGGAGCGAACGGGTTTCCCCGTCGCCGCTGGTCGGCCCGGCCCGGTTGCATCCGGTGCCGACGCCGCTGGAGGCGCTGCCGCCGGTGGACGCGGTGCTCATCTCGCACGATCACTATGACCATCTGGACCGTGAGACGGTCGACGCACTGGTCAAGACCCAGGACGCGGTGTTCATCGTGCCGATCGGCATCGGCGCACATCTGCGGCACTGGGAGGTGCCGACCGCGCGCATTGTCGAATTGGATTGGGGCTCTTCGGTTTCCCTCTCCGAACTGGAGCGCGCGCACGCCGACGGCACCGATCTGGTCATCACCTGCTCCGAGGCCAGGCACTTCTCCGGTCGCGGCCTGGTACGCAACACCACGCTGTGGGCGTCCTGGTCCATCGCCGGTCCGACCCGCCGGGTCTACTTCGGCGGCGATACCGGTTACACCAAGGCGTTCGCGGAGGCGGGCGCGCGTTTGGGCCCGTTCGATCTGACCCTGCTCCCCATCGGGGCGTATGACCGGCACTGGCCGGACGTGCATATGAATCCCGAGGAGGCGGTGCGCGCACACGCCGATCTGTGTGTCGGCGATCCCGGATACGGGGTTTTGGTCCCCATCCATTGGGCAACCTTCAATCTGGCCTTCCACGGCTGGTCGGAGCCGGTTCGCCGGATGGTCACGGCGGCGCATGAGGCCGCAACCACGGTCGCCGTGCCGAAGCCGGGACAGCGGATCGACCCGATTGGCCTCCCAGCAGGAGATACGTGGTGGGAAGATGTGCGCGAATGACCGAAGACCGAGAGTGAAGGAGCAGGGACTGTGAGTCTGATGGACACGCTCAAGGGACTGGTCGGCAAGGGCAAGGAAGTGGCGGCCCAGAACGCCGAGAAGATCGAGAACGCGGTCGACAAGGCCGGCGGTGTGATCAATGACAAGACCGGGGGCAAGTACTCGTCGCAGATCGACAAGGGTGCCGCCGCGGTGAAGAACGCGATTCCGACCGATGCTCCGGCGGAGGGTGCGTCCGCGCCCGCCGCCGCGCCCGCACCGGCCGAAGCCGCAGCCGAACCCGCACCGGAGCCCGCTCCGGAGCCGGCGCCCGCGCCTGCTCCGGAACCCGCGCCGGGGGATCAGCCGCCCGCGTAGTTCCGATAGGTCGATGCGGGCCGTTCGGTTCCGGGGCAGCGCTCCGGTGACCCGAACGGCCCGTTGGCTTTTGGTATGCGAGCAGCGGGGTGCCGGAGATTACCGGTATTCGGCTCTAGACTGCTGGCATGGGGTCCCGGCGGGATTTCGGGGGTATCGAGGTTGGGCTCACCAACCTCGACAAGGTGCTGTATCCGGCCACCGGGACCACCAAAGGGCAGGTCATCGATTACTTCACCGCCGTCGCCCCGGCGCTGCTACCGCATATCGCACTGCGCCCGGTGACGCGTAAACGCTGGCCCAATGGTGTGGAGGCGGGCTCGTTCTTCGAGAAGAATCTGGCCGAGCACGCACCCAAATGGCTGGCGCGGCGCACCGTAGAACATTCGGACCGGCCGGTTGTGTATCCGCTCATCGATTCGGTGGCGGGTATGGCCTGGCTCGGACAGCAGGCCGCACTGGAATTGCATGTGCCGCAATGGCGTTTCGACGGAGCCGAGCGCGGGCCCATCACGCGACTGGTCTTCGATCTGGACCCCGGACCGGGCGCGGGATTGTCCCAATGCGCGGAGGTGGCGCTGATCCTGCGCGATGTGGTGCGCGAGGTCGGGTTGGACGCGTACCCCGTGACCAGCGGTTCCAAGGGAATTCACGTCTACGTGCCGCTGGATCGCAAGATCGGGCCGACCGGCGCGTCCGCCATCGCGAAACAGGTGGCGACCAATCTGCAACAGCTGCGGCCGAAACTGGTGACCGCGAATATGGCCAAGTCCGAGCGCGCGGGGAAGGTGCTGCTGGACTGGAGCCAGAACAATATGGCCAAGACCACGATCGCGCCGTACTCGCTGCGCGGGCGCACCGAGCCGTGGGTGGCCGCGCCGCGAAGCTGGGATGAGATCGAACAGCGGAAGAAGTTGCGGCACTTACGCTTCGAGGAGGTGCTCGAGCGCTGGCAGCGGGACGGGGATCTGCTCGCCGGGCTCGACGAGCCCATGCCCGAACCGGTGGCCGGACCCGATCGGTTGCGGACCTATCGATCCAAGCGTGACGCGGAGCGCACACCCGAGCCGGTGCCCGCTACCGCTCCCGCGCCCAGCGCCGGGAATCGCTATGTGATTCAACAGCATCGGGCGCGGCGACTGCACTGGGATGTGCGGCTCGAACGCGACGGGGTGCTGGTGTCGTGGGCGGTGCCGAAGGGGCCGCCGGTCGATACCCATGAGAATCGGCTGGCGGTGCGTACCGAGGATCATCCGCTGGAGTATCTGGAGTTCCACGGCTCGATTCCCCAGGGGGAGTACGGGGCCGGGGAGATGACCATCTGGGATTCCGGGACGTACGAGACCGAGAAGTGGCGCGATGACGAGGTCATCGTCCGGCTGCACGGTGAGCGGTTGGATGGGCGCTACGCGCTCATCCGGACCGATGGGAACCAGTGGCTCATGCACCTGATGAAGGATCAGGGCGGTGCTGGAGTAGAAAACGCTGTCGCACACCAGGTTTCCACTCCACGCGATCCGGTGCCGCTACCGCACGGGATCACTCCCATGCTCGCCACCCAGGGTGATGTCGCGACGCTCGACGCCGAGCACTGGGCCTTCGAAACCAAATGGGACGGTTTCCGGCTGCTGGCCGAAATCGATGACGGTGCGGTGATTCTGCGCAGTCGCACCGGGCATGTGGTCACCAAACGCTATCCCGGATTGGCCGTACTGGGCGATGAACTCGCCGAGCATCGGGCGCTGCTGGACGGTGAGGCCGTGGTCTTCGACGACCGGGGCATAGCCAATCTGGGTCTGCTGCGCTCCGATCCGGGGCGCGCGGTATTCGTGGCCTTCGACGTCCTGCATCTGGACGGCACCTCGCTGCTGCGTAAACGCTATGCGGATCGGCGCCTGGTATTGGAGGCGCTGGCCAAACAGGTTCCCTCCCTCATGGTTCCGCCGCCGCTCGGTGGATCGGGTGCGCAGGCGCTGCGCGAGAGTCAGGACCGCGGGATGGAGGGTGTGGTCGCCAAACGCCGCGATTCGGTCTACCTGCCCGGTAAACGCGGACACTCCTGGATCAAGACGCGCAATTGGCGCACGCTGCCGGTGGTGATCGGCGGGTTCCGGCGTTCGGAGAACCGGCAATTCGCCTCGCTACTGGTGGGGGTATGGCATGCGGGCGAGCTGCACTACCTGGGCCGGGTCGGCACCGGATTCAGTGAGCGGGAGTTGAGCGAACTATCGGCTCAGCTCAATCGCCTGGAGCGCAAGAGCAGTCCGTTCGTCAATGAACTCAGTGCCGAGGAGCGCAAGGAGGCTGCGTGGGTGACCCCGAAGCTCACCGGCACGGTCCGCTTCATGAACTGGACAGAGGCCGGGCGACTATGGCATCCGGCATGGATTCCGGAGCCGGACTGAGGGTTTCGGGTCCGTGCACATCTTTGAAGCCGGGTAGACAGCGGTCGACAGAGGGGATGAGCACATGAATGAGCGGTCCGATTCCGAAGGCGTACACCAGGGTTCCGATCCCGACGCTGCCGCCGAGTGTCCAGCCGATCGCCAGTACGGTGACCTCGAGCGAAGTCCGCACAATCCAGACCGGTCGGCCCGTCCGCCGGACCAGTCCAGTCATCAGGCCATCGCGCGGCCCCGGCCCCATTCCGGCCCCGATATACAGCACACTGGCCACCGCGTTGAGCAGTACCGCCGCCAACATGGCCCCGATCCGCACCGGCAGCGAGTCCAGCTGCGGCAGCACATTCAGCCCCACATCGACGGCGACACTGATGACCACCACATTGCTGACCGTCCCCAGGCCCGGCCGCTGCCGCAGGGGAATCCAGGCCAGCAGCACCACGGCCCCGGTAATGGCCACCACGGTTCCGAAGCTCAACGGCACATTCCGGGCGACCCCCTGATGAAAGACATCCCAGGGATCCAACCCGAGCGCCGCCCGCAGCATGACCGCCATCGACCACCCGTACAACCACAACCCGACATAGAGGGCGATCAGCCTGCGAACCAACATGGACCCATAGTCCAGCCCACTGGCCCGCGAATACATATCCAGTCAGCTAATCCTGGACCCTTCGCTGTCGAGCCATCTTCGCCCGCCCCTCCCGGCGTCATCACCGCCCGTCATCCCGGCATGCTTTCGGCCGGGATCCACCTCGAACGAATTAGCGCAACGCCTTGGCTACGACGCGCGGACACCGTTGACCTGGCGGTCTGTACGGAAGTAACTTGGGGACTCCGATGCGCCGGAGTAGCAGGTCGGCGTGGTGTGCGAAGCCCTCGGGCCGGGAGCGTCGGCGATTCGACGCTGGAGGCAGCAATGGCGCGATATTGCGCGGCCGGGCACGCGGAATCCTCGCGAGCGAACGTGATTCGCCGACGACTGTCCGGGCGGGTACGTGCGGGATTGGCCGGGCTGGTCGGGGTTTTGATTGCCGTGCTGGTCATGCCGGGGGCATGGGCCGAGGGCGTGCCCGTCCCGGATGAGGATCCGTTCTACGTAGCTCCGTCAGGGCTCGAAGCCAATGTCAATGGGGCGGTGCTGAATTCGCGTCCCATCTCGGTGCTGGGGTTGGGGCTGCCGGTGGCCGGATGGCAATTGCAGTATCGGAGTACGGATTCGGCGGGCGGGGCGGTCGCGGATGTGGCCACCGTGATGACACCGCTGCTGCCCTGGCTGGGCGGGGGTGGGCGGCCGCTGCTGTCGTATCAGGTGGCGGAGGACAGTCTGGGGACACGGTGCGCGCCGTCGTTCGCACTGCGGGGCGGGCGCGATTTCTCGATCGTCAATACCGCCCTGGACATTCCATTCCTCACCGCCATGCTGCTGCGCGGATGGGCGGTGGTGGTCTCCGATTACGAGGGTCCACAGTCGCGCTTCTTCGACGGGGTGAACTCCGGGCGCGGTGTACTCGACGGCGTACGCGCGGCCAGATCGTTTGCGCCGGTGGGAATTACCGCCGACAGTCCGATCGGCGCCTGGGGCTATTCGGGTGGCGCCTTCGCCACCCTCTGGGCCATGCAGCAGCGTGCGAGCTACGCCCCGGAGCTGTGGTTCTCGGGGGTCGCCGCGGGTGGTGTCCCCGCCGATATCGCCGCCATATCCCGAAAGGTGGACGGCGGTATCCAGGCCGGACTCGCGGTGCTGATGGTCGTGGCCTTCGCGCGCATCGACCCGGACTCGGGTCTGGCGGAGGATCTCAACGATCGGGGCCGGGAGCTACTGGTGCGGGAATCCGCTGCCTGCGGTGCGGATATGGTGCTGCGGCATCTCAACCGGCAGTTGGACGAGTACTCCGATACGCCGAATCTGCTGTGGCATCCGCAGTTTCAGGCCGCCACCGATCGGCAGGAGTTGGGCGCGGTCGCCCCGGACATGCCGCTGTACATGTATCACAGCAATGCCGATGACGTAATCCCCGTCGGGGGTTTCACGGCCCTGGTGCATCGCTATTGCGCTCTGGGGGCGAATATTTCGGTCGTGCACTCCGGAATTCCGGGCCATAACCCGGCGGCCGCGGTCGAATCCATCGGAGCCATGAACTATCTCGGTGATCGATTCGCGGGTATCCCGGCGGCCGCCGGTTGTACGGGCTGAAACCGGTTGGGGCACACGCCGCGCGCCCCAACGGATTTCGTACCGGTTTACTTCTCGTTGTACTTCGTGGTGCCGGGCGGCGCGGTGAGCGTGTTGATCAGGTCGATACCGGCAATGAGCAGCGTGGGGCCGCCGACCACCAGGGTGCCGATTATGCCGCCGACCGCGGCGCCGGCGATAACGCTGGCGACAACGCCGGGCCCGGCGACAATGCCGGTGAGACCGACGAGCGCGCCCAGCGCGGTGCCGATGAAGGCGCCGATGGCGGTGGCGATGCCGAACTGGCTGCTGAAAGTCTGCATGGCCAGCGCGTTCTCGGTGGGCGAGGCCACCGGCTTCACCGCGGCCGGACGGGCCGAGGCGACGTCCTTGATCGCGTTGATGGTGAGGGTGTGCTCGCTGTCCGCCAGGCTGGCGGGCATCGAGTACTCGACGCCGTCCTGCTGGAAGGTGAGCGGCAGGCTGACCACCGTATTACCGGCGACATCCTTGACGTTCACGCTCTGCCCGGAGATCTCGAAGGCGCCGTTGGTCAGGGTGGTGACCACGTTGTTGCCGACCAGGTTGGCGGAGTATTCGATCTCGGGAACAGCAGGATCGGCGTGCGCCACCCCGGAACTCGCGATGGCGACGGCGGTGGCGATGGGTGCGGCAACTGCCGTGAACTTGCGCAGCTTCATTGAATGTCCAATCTTCATCAGGTGATCGGGGCAACGCACACCCAACACGAACGATTCCCTACCAACCGGAATCGTGTTGAGCCCCCGTGCGTTTGCGCTGCCCACTGCTACCGACCACGGTAGCTCGCCCCACCGACACGTCGAACCATTATTGACTCGAGTGTCGCTCAAAACAGCAGATCGCTCACGATACCCATCGCACACACAACTGCCAACAAAATCATTGCGACCGCATCCGCGCGCCCCGGCGCCCCGGGTCGCGCTGTCAGTTCGCCGGTACCACCGCGGGTGGTGATGGCCTCGCCGAGCTCGCCCGCCCGGCGGCTGGACACGGCCATACTGGCGGTCAGGATGTCGACCAGTGGGTTCTGCGCGGCCTGATGCAGCAGCGAATCCTTGGGCCGCAGTTTGCGCGCGGCGCGCAGAATCCGGAGCTCCTCGAGCAGTAGCGGCAGGCCGCGCAGGGTCAATGCGACCACCACCGCCCACTCGTCCACCGGAATGTGATGCCGCACCCCCTTTCGGGTCCAGCCGATACGGCGCAGGGGCGCACCGAGTTTCGCGAGGGCGGGTGCGACCTCGCCCATCGGTGTCGTCCAGGCGACCACGAAGGTCGCGCCCAGCAGCAGGAAGCCGAAGAGCACGATCTGCGTGTATCGGAGCAGGGCGTCCAGGCCGACGGGTGCGTTGATGGCGGCGCCGATGAGGATGCCGATCCAGAACCACCACGGGAATCGCGGGAGTGTGCCCAGTGGTAGCCGGGCAGCCAGTCCGATACCGATCAGCGTCACCGTGCCGAGGCCGAGCAGGGTCCAGGAAGGGGTGAACATGAGTAGGACGCTGAAGACGAAGACCCAGATCATCTTGGTGCCCGCCCAGAGTCGATGCACCGGGCTGTCGAGGGGCACCTCGCGCAGAATGACGCTGCTCATCGCCTGCCTCCGATGCGATTCTGTACCGAGTTGGCAGCGGAATAACCTGGGGGAGAGCCGTTTTCGACAATCCTTCCGTCGCGCAGGTGCACGATGCGATCGCAGACGGGGGCGGTATCGGCGACATCGTGCGAGATGATGATCAAGGTGAGCCCCGAATCGCGAAGGCGGGCAAGCAATTCCACTACGCCCGCGCGGCCCTCCGGATCGAGTCCGGCGAGCGGTTCGTCCAGTACCACCACCTGCGGCCGGCTGGCCACGATGGCGGCGAGCACCACGCGTTTGGCCTGTCCGCCGCTGAGGGATTCGATGGAGCGTGAGGCCAGGGCGCGATCCAGGCCGACCGCGTCCAGGGCGCGGGCGACGGCGGCGGTACCGCGACCACCCCAATCCTCTATCTCCCCGCCGACGGTCTGCCGCTGCAACTGCAGCCGGGAGTGCTGAAATGCTAACTGCACCACGCCGATTCGCTTGTGCGCGGGCTTCGCGCCGGTGTACTCGCGCAGTTCGCAGCTGCCGCCACTGGGGATGGTGAGTCCGGCCATGATCCAGGCGAGGGTGGATTTACCCGAGCCGTTGCCGCCGACGACGAGTAGCGCCTCACCGCGCCGCACCGCCAGGTCGATGCCGTGCAGGGCCGGTGCCTCCCAAGGGGTTCCGCGATTGTAGGTGTGCCGCACGTCCTTCAATTCGAGCACGGTGTCACCCATGGGGCGGCGGCGCTGATCGCGGACGGGTCGCGGCCAGGTGGGTAGCTGCTGGACCGAGCGCCCGCGTTGCAGATGCACCACGCGGTCGGCGGCGGCCGCATCCGCCTCGTGATGGGTGACCAGTACGACCGCCATCGGATGCCGTCGCGGCAAGTCCGCCAGCAGGGCGACCAGATCGCGCCGCCCCTCCGGATCGATCATCGAGGTGGCTTCGTCCGCGAGCAGCAGGGTGGGTTTGCGCGCCAAAGCCGCTGCCACCGCGAGTCTTTGCTGTTGTCCGCCGGACAGGGTCGCGGTTTCGCGCCTGCCCATACCCGCGAGGCCGACCTCGCCCAGTAGCGCGTCGACATCGACGGCCGCGGCGGTCTCGGTGGGCAGGCCCCACACCACGTCGTCGGCGACGAGTACCCCGAGGGTTTGGCTCTCGGGGCGCTGCAAAACCATTGCGGTGCCGCCGCTTACGCCGAGTCCGGCCGCGCCCGGGCGGGTGACGGTGCCGCCGGTGGGCGGCCTGCCCGCGAGAATCCGGGTGAGCGTGGACTTTCCGGAGCCGTTATGCCCGACCACGGCCACGAATTCGCCGATGTCCACGGTGAGGTCGATGCCCTGGAGGGCGTCGGTGTGGGTGTCCGGATAGCGGAAGGTGACCTGCCGCAGGGTAATCGGCAGCGGGGCCACCGGCCGGTCGTCGGCGGGTGCGTCGAGTAGATCATCGCGGCCGGGCAGCCAGGCGAGTCGATCCAGGACGGTGCCGAGGACGAACCACGAGACGATTCCGCTGACGAGCATGGCTGCGATGATGCCGCCGCCGATCCAGGCCCACCACCAATGCAGGATCGATTCGGTGTAGCTGGCGATATGCCGGCCGAGTGGTTCCAGCACCGCTTGGCGCGCCGCCAGATTTTCCACGCCCTCGGCGGTGTTGCGGATACTGTCGAACAGCAGGTGGCGTGTCCGGGAGAACAGCAGCAGCATTCCGACGGAGAACGATGCGAAAACCAGACCGGCCAGCATGGACAGTCCGAGTACCGCGGGGAGGCCGCCGTGCCGCCGCTTGACGACTCCGATGATTCCGCCCACCACCGCCACCCCGACCAGATTGGTCGCGGGCACCAGTCCGGCGGCGACGAAGGTGACCAGCGTTCCGGCGATGGTGGCGGTGAAGATGGCGCGCAGCCGATAGCGGTGGGCGAGCAGACCGATGGGTACGGCTGCCACCAATTGCAGGGCGGCGGCGAACGGCACCAGCGAGCCGACCGTCACGAGTCCGACGGTCGCGCCGCCCAGGACCGCGCCGGTGGCGAGTTCGATAGGCCGCAGCGGACCGTGCGGGAGTGCGGACCCGTGCGGCCGGTCCGGCATGGCGCGGCGAGTCTGGGACGAATCGGTCACGCCCACCAGTCTGCCTTCTACCTGGGAGTGCCCAGGCAGACCTGCGTGACATCCACACAATTTCTGCATACATGCGCAACTACGCATATATTGGGGCGCTATGGGGCATGATCATTCGCACGGCGTCGCACCCGAGTCGGCCTCGGGCAAATACCTGAGTCGCCTGGTTCTGGCGCTCGCCATCGCACTGGTCTTCATGCTGGTGGAGTTCATCGTCGCCGTCGCGACGTCTTCCCTGGCCCTGCTCTCCGATGCCGCCCACATGCTCACCGACGTCGTCGGCATCGCCATGGCCCTGTCGGCGATCCTGCTGGCCAAGCGCAGCCGCCCCACCTACACCCGCACCTTCGGCTACTACCGCGCCGAAGTCCTGGCGGCCCTGGCCAATGCCGTCCTGCTCTTCGGCGTGGCCATCTACGTCCTGTACGAGGCGATCAGCCGACTGGGCGAGCCACCGGCGGTCCCCGGCGTTCCGGTGCTGGTGGTCGGCGCCCTCGGCCTGGTCGCCAATATCGTCTCCTTCCTGCTGCTGCGCTCCGGAGCCCAGGAGAGCCTGAATGTCCGCGGCGCCTACCTGGAAGTCTTCGCCGACATGATCGGCTCGATCGGCGTACTGCTCTCCGCGCTGATCACCATCACCACCGGCTGGCGCTACGCCGACATGATCATCGGCGTAGCCATCGGCTTCTGGGTCCTCCCGCGCACCTACCTCCTGGCCAAACGCTCGCTGCGAATCCTGTTCCAGCACAGCCCCGAAGACTTGGACGTCGAGCAGGTGGCGACGGCTTTACAAGCGGTCCCCGGCGTAGCGAACATCCACGACCTGCACGTCTGGACCCTCACCTCCGGCATGGAAGTAGCCTCCGCCCACATAACGGTCACCACGGGCCATTCGGGCGACGAAGTCCTGCGAGCCTCCCAACAGGTCCTGGCCCACGACTTCCACATAGAGCACGCCACCCTCCAAGTCGAAGGCGAGGACTCGGCCCGCCGCTGCTCCGAATTGTCTTGGTAGACAACAATCTCTAGGCATTCGGGCGGTCGAACTCGCCGTCCTTGACACCGCCTGCGAAGGCGTCCCATTCGCTGGGGGAGAAGATCAGAACATGCCCGCCGGGCATCTTCGAGTGGCGGACGGCGACATTCCCATTGCCCAGGAACGCGGCCTCGACACAGTCGGCGTTTCCGCCGCTGCGGTCGCTCTTGAAGAAGCGGGCCTTCGCTAGGTGCGGGTCTTTGCCGGAAGCGTTGTACATGGGGCTATCCCTTCTTGTGTACCTGCCGAAGCAGCGTACGAGTACTGATCTCATCCAACGACTGTCGCCGGATCGCCGCCATCGCGGCGCGATGTTTGGACACATCCTCGATGTCCTCGAGACATGCTGCACCGCTCAAGGATTCGAAATAGACGACCGGCGGCTGACTGCCGCAGCCCATATCCTTCAGATCGAGGATGGTGTACGAGCTCATCGCGACACCCGTGGGAATTCCGGCGGTGAACGGAAGGATGCGCAGGCTGACGTTTGGTTGCTTACTGACCTCGATCAGGTGCCCGAGCTGTGACTCCATCACCACAGGTCCGCCCACCATCGTGTGCGCGACCGCCTCATGAAGCACGGCTGTCAGCTGGACGGGCCGCGTTTTGCGGGTGACTGCTTTCTGCCGTTCAAGCTTCAGCTTCAGCCTTCGGTCCAGCTCGGCCTCGGACTCGTTCGGGAAGTAGAGCCGGTCCAATACTTTCGCGTATTCCACGGTTTGCAGGAGGCCGGGAACGATGTTGTTGTGGTACATCGTCAGTTCCTTCGCACTGGATTCCAGATCCACGTACATCCGGAAGCCACCGGAGATGATGTCGCGCTCCGAATACCACCATGACTTTGCCGCCGCGAGCCCTGCCAACTCGATGAGGTGCGCGGTGGCTGCGTCGTCGATCTCGAGGATCTCGGCTAGCCGCTTGATCTCCGGCTCGCTGACACTGCCTGTTTCGCCGCGTTCGATGCGACCGAGTTTGCTGATGCTCCAACGGATGCCCATCTCTTCGGCGACATCCTTCAAGTCCAGATTCTGCTTCTGCCGGGCATCGCGCAGCGTCAAGCCGAACTGCCGCCGCGCTACTGATCCGGGCACCCGAACTGGTTTCGCCACGATTTCACGCTCCCCGTGTTCACGAGAACTGGCAACGATGTAAAGCCATTTTGGCAATGAACCAGCGGTTTTGCGGCAGTTTCGTGGTTTTGCCACAAGTGCGTTGCCGACATGTCTTGCCGATGGTGTGCTTGTGGTGCGCCCCGAGTGGGTATCGGAATCCTGAAGTAGCAGTAGCGATTCCAGATCCAGTCCGAATGGTTGAGTGGCGACACCGACCCAGGCGCAAGTCATTGGTGTCAGGTCGATCTGGAAGGTTGCGATAGCGATGACGTATCCGGCGAAGCTGTTCCTGGACTGCGATACCGGCGAACCGACGCGCCGGCAGGCGGTGATGTTCGTGTCGGACTCGACCACGGCTCATGCGGCGATCTTTGATTGGCGGGTATCGGTGCGCGCGCGGCATTTCGCTCGGAAACTCTTCGAGCAGTGCGTATTCGGCCCTGATGACCGGGGGTCCCTGGAGTGCTCGCATACTGTGCTGCGGTACCGGGAGGCGGCCGCAGCGGAGGCGGCCTCGTACGATGCGATGAGCGAGGTTGTCTTCGATCTGATTGATCGAGGCGCATTCGAGTGGTCCGAGTTGGCTGGTGAGTTCGGCCTGACCGCTGCGGTCGTGTCGAATCTGCGTGCGCGCCATGCCCTGCTGATTCGAGGTACCGGCGTATCGGAGGCGTCGTAATGCCTTGGGACATATGGATGTTGGTCGCGATTCTTGCGTTGTGTGTAACCGTCATCGGGTGGAGCTGCTGGGGTTTCCGCTGTGAGAATCGCTCGGAGGTTACGCGCTCCGCCGGTTCGCACCCCGTCCTGCTCGCGATGACGACCGGCAGCTATCTGTATATCCCAAGTGCGAGTGGGTATTCCGCTCGCGCACATCGGGCCTGTCACTATCAAGTAAGTCCACTGATCGCTCGGGAGAGTGGTGTTGTCGTCACCGATTCGAATGGTGACCCGCACAGCCTTATCGCCGCGCGTACCGTCGCGGCGGCTGCGGGCATAGCGGCTGACCTGCTGACTCTGGTCGAAGAAGGCGTTGGCGGCTAGGCGACCGGGGTGAGGTTGAAGTCGTAGCGGTGGAGTTTGCCGGTGCGGCGGCGGTAGCTGCGGGTGGTGCCGGGCCAGTTGTTGGTTATGCGGCCGGATTTGGTGCGGTACCAGCTGGTGCAGAAGTTCCAGGGGGTGCGGGCCAGACGGTGTTGTAGGGCGCTGTTGTAGGCGTATTCGTTGTCGGACTTCACTTCCAGGGTGTGGCCCGGGTTTTCGGCCAGGAGTTGGATGGCCTGGCGGATGTAGTGGGCTTGGGATTCGATCATGTAGATGATGGAGCCGACGCCCAGGTTCGTATTCGGGCCGTAGACCAGGAACATATTGGGGAATTCGGGGACCGTTATGCCCAGGAAGGCGTGCGCGCCCTCGGACCAGACGTCGGCGAGATCGCGGCCGCCGCGGCCGCGAATCTTCATGGGCCACAGGAACTCCGTGCCCTTGAACCCGGTGCCGTAGATGATCACATCGGCGGGGTGAACCACGCCGTCGGCGGTGCGGATGCCCTCGGGGACGACTTCGCTGATGGCGGTTGTCTCGACACGCACATTGGGTTGGGTGAGCGCCGGGTAGTAGTCGTTGGAGAAGAGTCCGCGTTTACAGCCGATCGGGTAGTCGGGGGTCAGCTTGGCTCGCAGTTCCGGGTCGGTGACCTGTTCTTCGAGGTGTTTTCGCGCGATGCGGGAGACCCCGCGCACGATCCCGGGGAACTCGACCAGCCCCAGCGCCACGAACTCGGCGATGGCCCACCAGTAGAAGCGTTCCGCCACGGGCAATCCCGGCACATGCAACAGCACCCGCTGATGCACCGGCTTGTAATCGGTGTCGAACTTGGGCAGCACCCAGGCGGCGGTCCGCTGGAACAGCGTCAGCTCGGCCACCTCCGGCTGAATCTCCGGAATGTATTGAATGGCACTGGCCCCGGTCCCTATGCAGGCCACCCGTTTTCCCGCCAGCTTCACCTCGTGATCCCACTGCGCCGAGTGGAAGGATTCGCCCGCGAAGCTCCCGATCCCCGGAATATCGGGCATGGCGGGCCGCGACAACTGCCCCACCGCCGACACCAGAATGTCCGCGGTGCGCGCCGCCCCATCGGCCGTCATTACCGTCCACCGCCCGGTGGTCTCATCGAACTCGGCCTCGGTCACCTCGGCCCCGAACACGATCGACTCCAGCAGCCCATGCCGCTCCGCCACCCCGCGCGCATAGGCGAGAATGTCATCCCGCCCCGAATATCGTTGCCGCCACTTGGGTTTCGGCTCAGTCGAGTACGAGTACAACGGCGAAGGCACATCACAGGCCGCCCCCGGATAGGTATTCTCCCGCCACACCCCACCCAAATCCCCGGCCCGCTCCAGAATGGTCGCCTCCCGAAACCCATTCCGCTGCAGTTCCAAGGCCATCCCCAGCCCCCCGAACCCCGCACCGATGACAATCACCGAAGGCATAAGCCCTCCTCATTCGAAGACCCTCCCACTGTAGGAGTCGCCTCCGCGCCGTGTAGCGGACTCGGTTGGGAGTTCCGGCCAACATCGGCAGCTCGGGGTCAGGCCTGATACAGCGCTTCGAACGTAATCGCCAGTGTCACAGGTGTATCGAGTACCAATTCGCCCCGATGAACCTTGTGTGGCATGTACCGCACCCCGGACCAGTCCAGTCGATACTCCTCGATCCGGTCGATAGCTTCCCAGCTCTTGTCGAAATGCACGATCAGATAGACCGGAATCTCCGCCCGCGCGTACACCAGAGGCTTGATCCCGGTATCGGTGTCCGCGGTCTCCTTCGATACGACTTCGGCGACCAGCAGAATATGGTCCCGGACGGTATTGACATCGTATGGTTCGCAGTCGCTGACGAAGATATCCGGATATCGAACGTTGAGCCGCCGCTCCGGCCGTTTGCTCTCTGCGTCCGGAAACCGCACTGCGACATCGGATTCCACTCGCATACAGATCCCACTGGATCCTCTGGCGCCCTCCAGAGCCGCCGCCAGACGGCGAGTCACCCGGCTATGGGCACGGCTCTGCGCCATCATCCGGACGATCCGGCCATCCTCGATCTCCACATCGCCGAATGCATCCGGCTCCGCACCGAGGAACTCCTCGGCAGTCAGCCGCTCCGCGCCACTGGCATGCGTCGAAGTCATCGTCGGTCTCCTCCTGAAGACATCGCGTGCTGCACTGAGCCTACCGTCGCCGATCGTCCAGGCTCCATGATCGGCGATCGCTCGCCGGGGCTGGTTCAATCGAGAATTTCGGCCATACTCTGAGGATGAGCACGGTGGCGGAGGCGGGGGTCAAGGATTGGGATTTTCCGCGCGGAGTGGCGAGTGTCGCGTTGATGGTGGGGTTCGCCCGGGAGCAGGGGGTGGCGGCCGGGCGGATGTTGCAGGGGAGCGGGCTCACCGAGAAGACGCTCGCCGATCCTGACGCGCAGATCGATGCGCATACCGAGCTGGCGGTGATCAGGAATTTGGTTCGGGAGTTGGGGGATCGGCCGAGTTTGGGGATCGAGGTGGGGCGGCGATATCGGATCACCACCTTCGGGATCTTCGGGTTCGCGTGCGTCAGTTCGCCGACACTGGGGGAGGCGATCGCGTTCGCGCTGCGGTATCTGGAGTTGAGTTTCACGTTCTGTATCCCGGCGACGCGGTGGCAGCCGGGGGAGTTCGTGGCCCGGATTCACGATGAGCGGGTGCCCGCCGATGTGCGGCGATTCCTGGTGGAGCGGGATGTGACCGCCATGCATCAGATGCTGTGCGATCTGCTCGGTCATCAGGTGGAGTTGGTGCGAGCGGAGTTCGACTTCCCGGCGCCGGCGGATATCACGCCATATGTCGAAACCTATGGGCTGCTACCGGGTTTCGATCGGCCGCACACTCTGTTCACGATGGACCCGGCGGTGCTGGAGCGGCCGTTGCCGCAGGCCAATGAGCACACCCTGGCCATGTGCCTGGCGCAGTGCCGGGATTTGGTGTCGCGCAGGCGGGCTCGGACCGGCATCGCGGCGGACGTGCGCGAACTGCTGGTGCCGCGCGGTGGGGCGGACGGGTTCGCCGCGCCACCCGGAATCGACTCGGTGGCAAGGGATCTCAATATGTCGACGCGGACGCTCAGAAGGCATTTGGATACCGTGGGCACCAGCTATCGGCAGCTGCTCGATGAGGTGCGGCGCGCACTCGCCGAGGAGATGCTCACCGCCACACCGCTTTCGGTGAGTGATGTGGCGATCCGGCTCGGCTACGCGGAGGCGTCGACCTTCATCCACGCCTTCAAAAGGTGGACGGGCACAACACCTTCCGCCTACCGCAGAGGTGCGGTCAATCCAGTGGTTCGCTGAGCCAGCCGCCCATGGCGATGGGGCGGAACATGGTCAGCAGGCGGCCGTCCCGAATGGAGTGGAACAGCAGCGTCGGGTCCGGCGCGAAGTCGATCGGCACGTGACCCGGTGCGGCCACCTCCCATTCACAGCCGATGGTGGAGGAGACGCTGGGCGCGACGATCAGCGGCTTACCCGCGAACGTGGTGATCAGCCCGGCATGCACATGTCCGGTCAGCACACCCAGAATGCGGTCGTCACCGGCGACGATCTCGGCCAGCCGGTCCGGATTGGTGAGCCGAATGGGATCGCAGACCGTGCTCTGCACCGGCACCGGCGGATGATGCATGGCGATCAGCACCCGCTCATCGGCGGGCGCGGCGGCGAGTAGCTCGGTCAGGAAGTCGAAGGTCGAATCCTCCAGCAGCCCCTCGGGCTTACCGGGAATGCTGGAGTCGAGCAGTGCGAGGGTGACCCCATCCACGCTGTGCGACTGGTTGATCGGCGCATAGCTCGCGTCCTGGCCGAACAGCACGCTGCGCATATTGCCGCGGTCATCGTGATTGCCGGGCAGCAGAATCACCGGCACATCGGCGACCAGCGCCGCGCGCGCCTGCTGATACTCCTCGATATCGCCCTCATCGGCGATATCGCCGGTCACGATAATGACGTCGGGGCGCTGCGGCAGCTCGGCCAGAAAGGCCATCACCCGTTCGGCGCGTTCATTGTTCCGGGCGCCCATGTTGAAGTGGGTGTCACTGAGCTGAGCCAGCAGAACCATCGGCGTTCGCTTTCTGTGAAGGGCAGCACCATTGCGCCCGCAGCGCCGCGACGACGCGACACTCAATCAGGCTAGATGAGCAGCCACTATGCGGTCTCGGTGAGACTCGCCACCGTATCTATTTGCCCTCCGCTTCGCTCCGGGCGGGGTTCGCGGCCCTGAAGTCCCGGTTCTTCCCTCCCTACGCTCCGCCGCTTCGCTCCCCCGCTCCACTCAGTCCAGAACCGGGACGGCCGCGAACTTGCCGGGTTTTCCATGTTCTCCCGCTGCCGCGTTCTCCTGCTGCCGCTTGCACCGCTCAGTCCAGAAACGGGACGGCCGCGAAACTTGATAGCTGATCCGGATCGAATGTTACGGGCGTCTCTCCGAATTGCCAGAAGTCCGCGCCGGGATCGGCCTCCAGTTCGAGTCGCGGGGGTGTGCGCCAGGAGGCGTCCAATCCGAGTCGCCACGAATGCAGGTAGGTCCGCTCGTGCGTACCGGACCTGTCGAACAGCGGATCGCCGACAATCGCGTGCCCGATCCATGCCAGATGCACGCGGATCTGATGACGTCGCCCGGTGATCGGCCGCAAGGCCAGCACCGTATGCGTCTCGGTGGCGGCGATCGTCGCGAATTCGGTGATCGACGGATAGTTCTTGCCCGCCAGCACATCCCGCTGATCCACGACCCAGGTATCGGCGTCCCGGCGAATGCTCTCGCGGGGCGCGGCGATCCGCACCCGGTTCTTGCGCCCCACACCCAAGGGCAGGTCGATGACCCCGCGCTCGGGGAGTCCGGTGGACTCCACCACCGCCAGATACGCCTTGGCGGCGGTGCGCTTGTTGAACTGCCGCGTCAATTCCCCGTGCGCGGGCAGCTCTTTGGCGAGCAGCACCAGCCCGGAGGTCACCTTGTCGATGCGATGCACCGGGTACAGCGTCTCCCCGGCCGCGGCGGCGAGCTCCACGATGTCGGTGTCGTGGCGCTCGCCGGTGACCGAGATCCCGGCGGGTTTATTGAGCGCGAGGACATTCTCGTCCTCACTGATCAGGCACTGTTTCCGCAGTTCCGGCCAACGCGTATCCACCGTGCCCAGAGTAGAGATCGGGGTGGGGCACTCGTCCACTCAGGCCAGGGCCCGCTCCAACTCGGCCAGTCCGGCCTCCATATGCGCGGGCATCCGGTCGAGGTCGGGCACGGTGCGCCGGCAGCCGACGAATCCGAAATCGAGATTGTCGCCATTGGTGGTGAGCGTGATGTTCATGCCCTGCGATTCGAACGGAATCGACAGCGGATAGTTGCTGTCCAATCGCGCACCCTGCATATAGACGGGTTTACGTGGCCCGGGCACATTCGAGATGACGAGATTGAACGGCATCCGCGGCAGCGCCTCGAACCCGGGCAGCAGCGAAACCCCGAGCGGGGTCATGAGCAGTGCGGACAAGGCCATGGCTTCCAGCTTGGGCAGCTGGGTGAAGACCTGTTTGGCCTCGCGCATGGAGGTGCTGATGGCGCTCAGCCGCTCCAGCGGATCATCCAGGTGGGTGGCCAGATTCGCCAGGCAGGCGGCGACCATATTGCCCTCGGAGGCATCGGCCTCGGCGGCGCTGCGAATATTCACCGGCACCATGGCGATCAATGGTTCGGCGGGCAGTCCGTCATGTTCGATGAGGTATGCCCGCAGCGCGGCCGAACTCATGGCCAGCACCACGTCATTGACGGTGGCGCCGGTGGCGAGCCGGATGGCGTTGATGCGCTCCAGCGGCCAGGACCGTACGGCGATCCGCCGTGCCCCGCCGATGGAGACATTGAACATGGTGCGCGGTGCGGTCATCGGCATGGTGAGGCGTCCGTCGATGGCTCCGCGCAGCGGCGCGCCGATATAGGCGGTGCTTCTGATCATGCGCGGCAAGGCTTTTCGCAGTTGCGACCAGGCGCTCTCGGATTCGGCCGCATCCTTGACGACCGGCGCGGCGCCCCACGGCACCCGCATACGCGAGTCGAAGGGATCGTCGGTGAGGGTGCGCTGCAGTAGCCGCATGGCGGAGACGCCGTCGATGAGCGCGTGGTGCATTTTGACGTAGACGGCGAATCGCCCGTCGTCGAGACCCTCGATGACGCGCGCCTCCCAGAGCGGCCGGTGCCGGTCCAGCAGTTGGCCGTGTAGTCGCTCGGTGAGATCGATCAGATCGTCCATACCGCCGGGCGCGGGCAGCGCACTGCGCCGCAGGTGGTAGCCGAGATCCACATTCTCGGCGTGGGACCAGGTCAGGCTGGAGAAGCCGCCGAGCACGCGACTGGGTTTGCGGCGGAAGCGGGGGCGTACATCGGTGGCGCTCGCCATGGCCGCGAAGGCGTCGCGAATGAATTCGGGTCCGGCGTCGGCGGGCGGTTCGAACAGTTGCAGACCGCCCACATGCATGGGGTGTTCGCGG
This sequence comes from Nocardia sp. NBC_01503, assembly GCF_036327755.1. Taxonomy (NCBI): domain Bacteria; kingdom Bacillati; phylum Actinomycetota; class Actinomycetes; order Mycobacteriales; family Nocardiaceae; genus Nocardia; species Nocardia sp. NBC_01503. The sequence continues at coordinate 1,734,757 of NZ_CP109596.1, read as the reverse complement.
GATTCGATCGCGAGGAAGATCGCGTCGAGCGGGTTCAAAAGGTCCATCGGTTTCGCCTAACCGGTGGGGCAGCGTCCATCGAAAGACGTACGCACAGACTGCCCGGGGAGTTACGGTCGGCGACGCTGCCCCCCGCTGCGTTGACGGGGAATTACGTTATCACTGTGCTTGATTCGTTATAACCCGAACTTCGGAACGCAAACTACCGGTCTCGTTGCCGTTCGATTGCTCACGCTCCAGATCGTCGACCGAGGCGAAGTGCAGGCCGACCACGGTGCGGCGGCCGTGCGTGAACGGGTGTACACGATGCAGGGTGGTATCGGTGCGCATGAGGTAGAGGTCGCCCGCCTGTAACTCCCAGGAGTGAATCGGATTGCGGGTCAGGGTCCGATGGATATCGCGGTAGCGCCGCTCATGTTCGGTGTGCGCGACGGTCTGTACGAAGCCGCCCTCCTCCAGCGGCGGGCACTCGACCACCAGCACCAGCGCGAAAGCGTAGTCGTCCCAATGCCATCGGCCTGCGGTATCGTCGTGATGCCGCCGCCGTACCGTGAATCGGCGCGGTGTCGAACACGGCAGCACCGGTTCATTGGCTACCTCGGTAAGCTTGTGCCGCAAGGGTTCACAGTCGTACAGCTGCGGAATGCATTGGCTGCGTGCGGCCACCTCGCGTGAGCCGATGTCTAGGGTGCGCCGGGCCGCGGGCTCGGGGCCCTCCCAATCCAGATGGTGATCGACCAGCGCGAGTGCCTCGGCGGCCAGCGTGCGTTTGACCCGATAGGGCAGCAGGAAGCCCAGGCGCGCTATTCCGGTCTCCGCCAAGCGGTCTCGCGCATGACGCAAGGCGGAGGGGTCCACCGCGCCCAAATGTTTCCGGGCGACCTCCACGGTGCTGTGTTGCTGCACCCGATCAATTGTAATCCGTTGCACAGCAACGAATATGGAATCGGATCGCCATCGGATCACGATCGGGTGGCGGTCCGTGACCTGAGCGACTCGCCGGGGTGACGGGCGGGTGATCCGGGGCCGGGTCGGCGGGGGTAGCTTGGAGTTCGCTATGGCTGACTACGGGCATGAGCTGAGGTTCGGGATATTCGTTCCGCCCGAGGCGGCGCGCGGGCAGGCGCTGCTGCGGCTCATTCGCCGCGCCGACGACTCCGGGCTGGAAGTGCTGGCGGTACAGGATCATCCATATCAGCCCGCGTTCCTGGACACCTGGACGCTGCTCTCCTATACCGCCGCCATCACCCGCAAACTCACCCTCATGCCCGCCGTGGCGAATCTGCCGCTGCGCCCGCCCGCCGTGCTGGCCCGCAGCGCCGCCAGCCTGGATCTGCTCAGCGGCGGCAGGCTCGAGCTCGGCCTCGGCGCGGGCGCTTTCTGGGATGCCATCGAGGCGATGGGCGGTGCGCGCCGCACCCCCGGGCAGGCCCTGACCGCACTGCGCGAGGCGGTCGGCGTCATTCGCGCGCTCTGGGGCACGGACGGCCGCCCGTTCCTGAACGGCGAGTTCTACTCCCTGCGCGGTGCGAAACCCGGTCCCGCACAGGCGCATCGGATCGGCATTTGGTTCGGTGTCTACGGTCCCCGAGCGCTCCGCCTCACCGGCGAGCTCGCCGATGGCTGGCTGGGCGGCTTCTCCTATGCCCCACCCGATCGGCTACCCGGCCTGATGAGCGCCATCGACACCGGCGCCCGCGAGGCGGGCCGTATCCCCGCCCTCATCCGCCGCGCCTACATCATGGACCCGTCCATGCCGGTGGCTCAGCTCACCGACGTGGCCCTGGCCCACGGCATCAGCGAATTCCTGCTCCCGGTCGATCCCGACGGCGAAAGGGAGACACAGCATTTCGCCGAGGAGATCGCCCCGGCCGTTCGCGCCGCGGTGGCCGCGGCCCGCGCGGCCTGAGCTACTGCCCGAAGAAGGTGCTGTTCAGGATCTGGCGCAGCGGGGAGAGCGCGCCGTCGTAGGTGACCCGATCGGAGCGGACCGTATGCAGCGAGCTGTCGCCGCGCTTGGGGTCCTCGCAGATGACGCGAATGTGCTTGCCGTTCGGGCGGAGTGGGCCGAGGGTGAGATCGGCGGCGCCGGTCTTGTCGACCACGGCCCAGGGGCCGGCGAGGTTCTTGCCCGCGATCTGGCAGCGGTTACCGGACTTCTCACCGGTGACATGCGCGGTGACGGCGGTGCGGCCCTGGATGACGGCCTTGGGTTCGCTGTTGGCGGTGGCGGCGCCCGCCGCGAGCATGGTGCCGAGGGTACCGATCACGGCGGCGGTGATTGCGCGGTGGCGGAGCGATCGAGACATGGTCCAGATAGTGAAGCGCGTCCTGTGAGGTTTCTGTGAAGTCTCGGGGTGAATTGGCGATGAACTTCGCGCCAAAACCCCTTCCACCTGGTCGGTTTGATACGTTTTAGTGATCATGGACCGCGCCATCAGTCGTCGCGCCATGCTCGGTTTGGCCGCCGCCGCCGGGCTCTCCATCGCCGCGTGTAGCCGTTCCGAGGATTCTTCCGGTACATCCACCACGCCGACAGTATCGAACACCGATGCCGTGGCAATCGCCACCGACGCTTACATATTCGGATATCCACTGGTCCTGATGCACGCGACGGCGGATTCCAGTGGTCCGGTGAACCGTTTCCGGCACGCTCGGGGTCTGCCCACCGCCGCCGATCGCATACTCGTCCGCACCAATCTGGACACCCTCTACTCGACCGCCTGGCTGGATCTCTCCGGTGAGCCGATGGTGCTGCAGGTGCCCGCCATCGCGCACGGCCGCTTCTGGCTCATGCAGTTACTCGATGCCTGGTCCAACACGGTGCACGATCCCAGCAGTATGCGCCCGCGTGACGGCCGCCCCGATCCGCCGTTCACATATCTGATCACCGGTCCCGGCTGGACCGGGCGGGTACCGGACGGCCTCTCGCACTTGCGGATGCCGACCGACACCGCCTGGCTGCTCGGTCGCATACAGGTCGACGGTGTCGAGGATCTGCCCGCCGTACGTGCCATTCAGGACCAATTGCGGCTGGCTCCACTACCGGCCTGGCTGGCCGATCACGGCGCGCCCACGCCAGGGGCGCCGATCGCGCAGGGGCAGGGCTTTCGGAGTTCGCCCGCCACCGAGGTGGCGGCCCTGGACGGGCGCCGCTTCTTCGACCGGCTCTGTGAACTCATGGCCGCGGACGCGCCCGCGGAGGCGGACGCCCCGGCGCTGAAACGCTTCGCCACCATCGGTATCGAACCCGGCGGCAGTGTGGACGCGCTGCGACTGTCGGATCTGGATGCCGCCGCCGCGGATGCCCGCAAGTCCATCGCGAACTATGTCGATCCCGGCGCATACACCGAGAACGGCTGGCTCTTCCACGACAACCTGGGCAGCTACGGCACCGACTACCGGCTCCGCGCCAGCACCGCGCTGGGCGGGCTGGGCGCACAGCCGCGCCGGGACGCGGTGTACCCCACCACCGAGGCGCTCGCCGCCGACAACAATGGCGTCCCGCGGGCGTTCCGGCTGCGCTTCGAGCCCGGACACCTGCCGCCCGCGGACGCCTTCTGGTCGCTGACCGCGTACGACTCGGATAATTTCCTGGTCGCCAATCCCGCGGGTGTCTACACCGTCGGACATCAGGCGCCGCCGGTCGCGGATCCGGACGGCGGGTTCGAGATTCTGGTGCAGCATGCCGATCCGGGACCGACCGTGCCGCACGGCAATTGGCTGCCCATCCCGGCCTCGGGCACCTTCTCGCTGACCCTGCGGTTGTACGCCCCGCGCCCCGAGGCCACCGACGGCAGCTGGAAGCCGCCGCAACTCAATCCGGTGTCCTGACTGTCCGGCCGGAGTGTTCTCTGCCAGAATCGAATTGCTGTGAGTACGCTGAGCGCCGTTCATCGTGGGTTCCGGAGCCGATAGAACCAGCTGCGGACCGACCTCGAGGAGGATGTGGTGACTGCCGTAGCTCCCAAACCGGAGGCGGGATTGACGGCCCAACGGCCGTATCCGGCACGGTTGGGCCCCAAGGGTTCGTTCCTCTACAAGGCGGTGACGACGACCGACCCCAAGGTGCTCGGTGTCATGTACCTGACCACCGCCATCTCGTTCTTCCTCATCGGCGGTCTGCTGGCGCTGCTCATGCGTGGCGAGTTGGCGCGGCCGGGTATGCAGTTCCTGTCGGCCGAACAGTTCAATCAGCTGTTCACCATGCACGGCACGATCATGCTGCTGTTCTACGCCACGGCCATCGTGTTCGGCTTCGCGAATATCATCCTGCCGCTGCAGATCGGTGCGCCCGATGTGGCGTTCCCGCGTTTGAACGCCTTCAGCTACTGGCTGTACCTGTTCGGTGCGAGCATGGCGACGGCCGGTTTCATCACCCCGGGTGGTGCGGCGGACTTCGGCTGGACGGCGTACACCCCGCTCTCGGATATCGTGCATTCGCCGGGTGTCGGCGCGGATCTGTGGATCCTGGGCCTGGCCGTCTCGGGTCTGGGCACGATTCTGGGTGGCGTCAATATGATCACCACGGTCATCTGCCTGCGCTGCCCGGGTATGACCATGTTCCGCATGCCGATCTTCACCTGGAATATCCTGGTGACGAGTGTGCTTGTGCTGCTTGCCTTCCCGCTGCTGACCGCGGCGCTGTTCGGTCTGGCGTACGACCGGCACCTGGGTGGGCACATCTACGATCCGGCCAATGGCGGCGCCATCCTGTACCAGCATCTGTTCTGGTACTTCGGGCATCCCGAGGTGTACATCATCGCGCTGCCGTTCTTCGGCATCGTGACCGAGATCTACCCGGTCTTCAGCCGGAAGCCGATCTTCGGTTACACCACCCTGGTCTACGCCACGCTGGCCATTGCCGCGTTGTCCATCGCGGTGTGGGCGCACCACATGTACGCGACGGGATCGGTTCTGCTGCCGTACTTCTCGTTCATGACGTTCCTGATCGCGGTTCCGACGGGCGTGAAGTTCTTCAACTGGATCGGCACCATGTGGCGGGGTCAGCTGACCTTCGAAACGCCCATGCTGTGGTCCATCGGCTTCCTGGTGACATTCCTGTTCGGTGGTCTCTCCGGTGTCATCCTCGCGAGCCCGCCGCTCGATTTCCACGTCTCGGACAGCTATTTCGTGGTGGCGCACTTCCACTACGTGCTGTTCGGCACCATCGTGTTCGCGACCTTCGCGGGTATCTACTTCTGGTTCCCGAAGATGACCGGTCGCATGATGGACGAGCGCCTGGGCAAGTGGCACTTCTGGGCGACGTTCGTCGGCTTCCACACCACGTTCCTGGTGCAGCACTGGCTGGGTAACGAGGGTATGCCGCGCCGGTACGCCGACTATCTGCCCAGTGACGGGTTCACCACGCTCAATACGATCTCCACCATCGGCGCCTTCATCCTGGGTGCTTCGATGCTGCCGTTCGTCTGGAACGTCTTCAAGTCCTACCGCTACGGCGAGGTCGTGACCGTGGATGATCCGTGGGGCTACGGCAACTCCCTGGAGTGGGCCACCTCCTGCCCGCCGCCGCGGCACAACTTCTACGAGCTGCCGCGTATCCGCTCCGAGCGCCCCGCGTTCGAGCTGCACTACCCGCACATGGTCGAGCGCATGCGCGCCGAGGCGCACGTGGGCTGGGGTTCCAAGTCGCACTATGTGGCCGAGGAGGCGAAGGTCTCCGAGTAGAAATTTTAGGATTGACATACGAATCCCCTCGGTCTAATCTTGTGTCGGTTACAAGATTTTGGTCGAAGGGGATTTCTCATGCTCAAGGTGCGGTTCACGGGAGTTCGCAGGCTCGTCGACGTGGCTCGGCCGGTGCCCGGTCCGGGGCAGTTGCTGGTCCGTTCGGAGCTCGTCGGCGTCCATCTCGGGCTGGTGCGAGCCCTCGCCGCGGGCAATGCCCCGGACCCGGGGGCCGAGATCGTCGGCACCGTCGTCGAGGTCGGTTCCGGGGTCGGCGCCGAGTGGATCGGCAAACGCGTTGGCGGCGTGGTGTTCTCCGGTGCCTACGCCGAATACGCGCTCGCGGCACCGGCATTGACGACCGAGATTCCGGCCGGAGTCCAGGCCGCCGACGCGCTCGCGGTGGTGCGCGGCGGGCTCGTCGCCATGGGGGCGCTGCGGGCCGGACGATTCGCGGCGGGGGAGTCGATCATGATCACCGGCGCGGCCAGTGGAAGCGGTCATCTCGCGGTGCAATTGGCGCGAGCGCTGGGCGCTTCCCGGGTGCTCGCCGCGGTGGGCACCGCCGACAAGGCCGAGTTCGTCCGCGACTGCGGAGCCGACGCCGTGCTCACATATAGCGAACCGTGGACCGAACGTGTGGATGTGATCCTCGACGGTGTGGGTGGTGATCAGGTGCAGCGCGGGGTGGAAGTGCTTGCGCCGCATGGCCGTCTGGTTGCCTATAGTGCCGGTCGGGGAGCAGTGGACGTGAACGGCCTGCTCGCCGATCTGAAGACCGTCACCGGTTTCTCGGTCGGGCTGCTCGCCCGGACCCGGCCCGAGGTGATCGAGTCCTACCGCGCCGAGCTGTGGAAACTGTTGGCGGATGGGAAACTTCGCCCCCGGCACACCGTGCTGTCGCTGGATCGCGTCGACGAGGCGGTGCGGCTCATCGAGACCCGCGGCAATCTCGGCCGGGTGATGGTGCGCACCGCCTGAGGTGAATCACGGTCGCGGCCAGGGTCTTCCGTCGAGGCGTTCGATATCGGTATTGAGCCGCTCCAGATAGCCCGCGAAGGCCGCCACGTCATCGGCCGACCAAGTCTGCATAACCCGTTCCAGCCCTTCGGTATTGGCGGTGCGCTCGGCCTCCAGACCGCGCTCGCCCGCCGCGGTGATGCGGAATTTGCGGGCGATGCCACCGTCCGGATCGGGGATGCGCTCCACCACGCCGGCGCGCAGCAGGGCCGCGGTCTGGCGATTGAGTGTGGAGGTGTCCAGTCCGAAGGCCTCGGCGAGCTGGCCGATGGTCATCGGCCCCTGCACGCTGAGCCGGCTCAGCAGTACATAGGCGCTGCGATCCATCCGGGTGCCATCGCGCCGGTAACGCGTGTTGATGGTGTATCTGCCGAGCAGCATGGTTTCGAATTCGACCCGGTCCGTGGGCTTTTCCATGCCGTCCTTCCGTCGCGACCTGCGTGAGCCTGTCTATCACAGGTGATGTGAGTCACAGCATGCATATGCACAATGCTGATCATCCCGCAGCTGCTGCAGCTGCCGAAGGCCACCGGATACGGCCTGGGGCAGTCGATGTTGGCCATGGGTCTGTGGATGGCCCCGGGTGGTGTGATGATGATGCTCATCTCGCCACTGGGTGCCAAGCTCTCCGCCGTACGCGGTCCCAAGGTGACGCTGGTGGCCGGTGCGCTGGTATTGGCCGCCGGATACGCCTGCTCGACGGTGCTGATGGGTTCCACGTGGGGACTGCTGGTGGCGGTCTGTATCTGCAACTGCGGTGTGGCATTGGCGTACGGGGCGATGCCAGCGCTGATCATGAGCGCGGTGCCGCTGTCGGAGACCGCGGCCGCCAATAGTTTCAATACGCTGATGCGCTCGATCGGGACCTCGTTCTCGGCGGCGATCATCGGCGCGGTGCTCTCGCAGCTGAGTACCACCCTGGGCGGTCATCCGATTCCGACCGAAAGTGGCTTCCGCACCGGCCTTTTCATCGGCGGTGGGGTCGCGGTGGCGGCCGCGGCGATTGCCGCGTTCATTCCGGTCAAGGGTGATAAGGCAATCGGGCGCTCGTCCACCAGTGCGAAGGCCGTGGCAGCCTGATCATTCGTCCACTTACGGCACGCAGGAAATAGCAGCAGACTTCCAGCAACTGTGCGGTACTGTCCGCAGTCGGGGCGCACGCGTATCCAATTGCGCTCCGGCTCATTCCGCCGCTCTCGACTTCGGGAGGGACAGTGCCAGCCCAGTCTCCGGATGTATGCGACGCCGTACCGTTCGAATTGTCCAGCGCCCAAATGGAATTGTGGCTCGCGGACGATATCGGGGCCGGGCTCGGCGCTCATTCGCGCGCGCTCCCCGGTCAAGCCCACTACCTGGAATTGCGTGGTCCGCTCGACGCCGAACTCTTCGACGTCGCCTCGCACCGGGCCTTCGGTGAGTTCGGCGTCGGCAGACTGCGCATCGGTCAGACCGACGGGCGGCCGCACCAGTGGATGGCCCCCGATATCGGCGGCGGACTCGAACGCGTGGACTGCACCGGCGAGCCGGAACCGCGTGCGGCGGCGCTGGAGTGGATGAATCGGCGGCACCGCGAACCCATCGACCTGGTCGACGCGCCGCTGTGGGCGGCCGCGCTGCTGCGGGTCGGACCGGACCATCACATCTGGTACGCCCAGATGCATCACGTCGCCATCGACGGGTACGGCGGATTGAGCCTGATCGCCCGGATCGGGCAGTGGTACGAGGCGCTGCTGAACGGGGACGAGCCCCCGGCGTTCGGTGGGCTCTCGCCCGCGGAGATACAGGCCGCAGATGCCGAGTACCGGGAGTCGCCGCGCTTCGCCGCGGATCGGGAGTATTGGCGGGAACGCTTCGCGGACTGGACCGTTCCGGCTCCGGCGGGTGCGGTGACCCGGGTCCGGCGCGGCGCGCCCGCGCCCATCGCGCTGCGGTCGGCGGGTGCGCTGTCATCCTTCGAATGGGTGGCGCTCGAGCAGTTGGCGCAGGATTGCGCGGTCAGTCCGGCGCAGGTGCTGGTGGCGGCGATCTGCGCCTTCCGTGCCGGTACCGCCGGAACCACCGAGCCGATGGTGCAGCTCGCGGCCTCGGCGCGGACCACCGCGGCCCTGAAGCGCTCCGGCGGCATGCTGGCCAATGTGCTGCCGATCCGGCTGCACTGTGCGGGCGCGGTCACCCTGCGCGAGCTCATCGCGGCGGCGGCGCGCGAGATCACCGGTGGGCTGCGGCATCAGCGGTATCGCTTCGAGGAGCTGCGCCGCGATCTCGGGGTGAGCGCGGATCAGCTGCTCGGGCCGAGTGTGAATCTGATGTTCTTCGATCGCACCAGCCGCTTCGGGCGCGCGGTGGGCGAATACCGCATTCTCTCTTCGGGTTCCGTGGCGGATCTACATTTCAATCTGTATCGCGCAGGGAATGAGGAGGGGCTCTCGGTCGATATTCTCGCCAACCCGGAGCGGTATGACCGGGGAGAGCTGGATGATCAACTGAATCGATTCCTGCTATTTCTCGGCAACCTAATTGCCGCCGATCCGGACCAGCCGGTCGGCGGTATCGGGCTGCTCACCGATGCCGAGCGGGACCGAATTCTGCACGCGCCGAACAGGATCGATGAACCCGATCCGGTGCTGCTACCGGCATTGCTCGCCACCGGGGCCCGGCAGGCCACCGCGACCGCCGTGATCGACGGTGCGACCGCGCTCACCTACGGGCAGCTGGACGCGCTGTCCAATCGATTGGCACGCACGCTGATTCGGCACGGCATCGGTCCCGAGGATGTCGTCGCCGTCCCCGCCCGCCGGAATCCGGAATGGGTGGTTGCCATCTGGGCGGTGGCCAAAGCCGGCGCCGCCTATCTGCCGATCGATCCGGCCCACCCCGCCGATCGCGTGGCCGCGATACTCGACGAATCTCGGGTGCGGATCATGATCGCCACGGACGCGGAACCATGGGCGGACAGGGTCCGCCAGGGACGCGAATGCCTGGCGCTCGATGAGCTGATGGGTGCCGCGGATACGGCCTCGGCGCCGGTCACCGATGCGGAGCGGGTGCGCCCACTGCGGCCGGCGCATCCGGCCTATGTCATCTACACCTCGGGCTCGACCGGTACACCCAAGGGTGTGGTGGTGACCCACGCCGGTCTGGCCGGTTTGCTTGCGGCGCAGGGCAATTACCTGCCCGCCGTACCCGGTGATCGCATGCTGTGTGTGACCACGCCGACCTTCGACGCCTCGATCTGGGAGCTGTTGCTCGCGTTCGTCTCCGGTGCGACGCTGGTCATCGCCCCGAGCGAGGTGTACGCGGGGCGGCCGCTGACCGAGTTCATCCGCCGCGAGCGGGTGACCCATGCCTTCATCACCCCCGCCGTGCTGGCGAGCACCGATCCCAGGGGACTCCCTGCCCTGCAGTATCTTTCGATCGGTGGCGAAGCCTGCCCGCAGGCGGTCGTCGCGGCCTGGTCACCGGGCCGCGCCCTGGTCAATGTCTACGGCCCCACCGAGGCGACCATTGTCACCAACCTCGGCCCGCTCGCCTCGGACCGCCCGATCACCCTGGGCGATACGGTCCCCGGAATGCGCTGCTATGTCCTGGATCCGTGGCTGCGCCCGGCTCCTCCCGGCGTGGTGGGCGAGCTCTACCTCGGTGGCCCGGGTCTGGCCCGCGGCTATCTCGCCAGTCCGGTCCCCACCGCCACCACCTTCCTCGCCGACCCGTTCGGCGCTCCCGGCGAACGCCTCTACCGTACGGGCGATCTCGCCACTTGGAACGACTCCGGCGAACTCGACTTCCGCGGCCGGGTGGACACCCAGATCAAGATCCGCGGCCTCCGAATAGAACTCGGCGAAATCGAATCGGTGCTGGCGGCCTGCCCCGGCGTCGCCCAAGCCGTGGTGATCGTGCATACCGCCGCGGCGGCGGGCATTGTCGCGTACGCGGTGCCGGAGCCCGGTGTCCTGCTCACCACGCGGGAGCTGGAAGTGGCTGCCGCACAGCGGTTGCCGAGCTACATGGTGCCGACGATCGTGCTGTTGGACCGGCTGCCGACTTCGGCCAACGGGAAGGTGGATCGGGCGGCGTTGCCCGCGCCCCTGTCCACGGCAGGCCGCTATCGCGCGCCCGTGACCGCGGCGGAGAAGGTGGTGGCCGCGGCGTTCGCGCAGGTGCTGGGTGGAGCCCGGATGGCCGCCGATGGCACCGCGGTGCGGGGCTCGTCCGGTGTGAACCGCCTCGGTGGTCGGCGCATCGGGCTCGATGACGACTTCTTCGCGCTCGGCGGGGATTCGCTCAGCGCTGCCCTGGTGGCCGGGCGGGTGGCGGCGACGCTGGGGGTGGCAGCCGGGGTTCGGGATCTCTTCGAGGCCGGGACGGTGGCGGGCTTCGCCGAACGGGTGGGTGCGCGGGGTCTGCTGGCGGAGCGGGTGCGGCCGGGAGTGCGCGCGCCGGGCGCGGTGGCGCCCATGTCGTATGCGCAGCAGCGGCTTTGGCTCTCGCATCGAATGGATCCGGATTCGGCGGCGTACAACATGCTGCTCGGATTGCGCTTGTCCGGGGCGCTGGATGTCAGTGCGCTGACCGCCGCGCTCACCGATGTGGTGGAGCGGCATGAGGCGCTGCGGACCTGGTTCCCGGAGGTCGACGGGGCGGTATGTCAGCGGATTTCCCCGGTCGACACGGTGGTGGCGGGGCTGGTGGCGGAAACCGTTGCGGCCCAGGAGGTCGAGCGGACACTGTACGAATTCGGCGGCAGTGGTTTCGATCTCGCCGCCGCCCCGCCGATTCTGCTGCGGCTGCTGCGGATTCATGACCCGAACGGCGTGGCGGAGCAGCATATTCTCGCGGTTCTGGTGCATCATGTGATCGCCGACGGACTCTCGCTCGCTCCATTCGCCCGAGATCTGGCGGCCGCGTACCGGTCTCGGGCGCGCAGTGCCGCCCCGGAATGGGCGCCACTGCCCGTGCAGTACGCGGATTACACCCTCTGGCAGCGCGAGGTGCTCGGCGCGGCAACCGATCCGGAGTCCGAACTGTCTCGACAGCTCGGCTACTGGTCGGAGGTCCTGGCCGGGCTGCCGGTGGAATCCGGTCTGCCACCGCATAAGCCGCGTCCGGCGCAGCCGACGCGGCGGGCCGGGCGAGTGGGTGTGGATATCTCCGGTGCTACCACCGGGGGATTGCGCGAGGTGGCGCGCCGGCACGGCGCGACCATGTTCATGGTCGTGCACGCCGGCCTGTCGGCGGTGCTGGCCGCGGTATCGGGTGGAAGCGATATCGCGGTCGGCACCCCGGTGGCCGGGCGTGGTGACGCCCGCCTCGACGATCTCATCGGCATGTTCGTCAATACGCTGGTGTTGCGGGTTCCGGTGCACGCGGACGAATCATTCGACGGTCTGCTCTCCCGGGTCCGCGATATCGATCTGAGCGCTTTCGCGCATGACGAGGCCCCCTTCGAGCGGGTGGTGGACGCGCTGGGCGTGCCGTGGTCCCGGACCAGGCATCCGCTCTTCCAGGTGATGCTGTCGTTCCGCCCGCGTGCGTACGCCGAATTCGAGCTCCCCGGATTGCGGGTGGAGCCGATCGAAATGCCGTTGCCGCTGGCCAAATTCGATCTCGAGTTCACCGTCGCGGAGTCGGCCGACGGGTTGGCCGTGAGTGTGCAGTACGCCACCGACCTGTTCCAGGAGGGCGCCGTACAGGCCCTGGCTCACCGACTGGCCCGGGTGCTGGACCATATCGCGGGCGATTCGGCTGTCCCGGTCGGGGATATCGATCTGCTCTCCGCCCATGAGCGCCGGCTGCTGCGCGAATGGAATGACACCAGTCAGGCGATCGCGGTCACGCTGCCGCACCTGCTGACCCGTGCGGCGGCCTACAACCCCGATGCGCGGGCGGTGACGGGTGAGGGTGGTTCGCTCACCTACCGCGAGCTGACCGATCGCGCGAACCAGTTGGCGCGCAGGCTGATCGCCCTCGGCGCCGGGCCGGAGGACATCGTCGCGGTGGCGCTGCCCCGCTCCCCGGAGTGGGTGGTCGCCGTCTGCGCGGTCGCGTACACCGGTGCGGCCTATCTGCCCATCGACCCGAACACCCCTGCCGAGCGCATCGGACTGATGCTGGCGGATTCCGCCGCGGCCATGGGGATCACCACCGATCGCCGCCGCGCTGACCTGCCCGCACTGGCGAGCGGCGGCTGGCTGCTCATCGATCCGGACGAGCCGGTGGAGTCGGAGTTGCCCCCGATCACCGATGCCGATCGGGTACGACCGCTGCGCCTATCCCATCCCGCGTATGTCATGTACACCTCCGGATCGACCGGAATCCCCAAGGCCGCCACCATTACTCACGGCGGCCTCGCCGATGTGCTGGTGACCCAGGCGCAGCGCTGTGACTCCGATCCGCAGGCCCGAGTGCTCGCGGTGGCCTCGCCCGGCTTCGACGCCTCGATATGGGAACTGCTGCTGGCCTTGGGATCCGGGGCGACCCTGGTGATCGCCCCGGCCTGGGCGTACGCCGGTGACGCGCTCCTTGATCTGCTGGAGCGCGAGCGCGTTACCCACGCCATGCTCACCCCGCGTGTGCTGGCCACCCTCACCGATCCCGAGCGGCTGCCCGAGCTGTGTCTACTCGCCACCGCCGGTGAGACCTGCCCGCCGGAGCTGGTCGAACTATGGTCCGCCGGAAGGTGTTTCGTCAATGTCTACGGTCCGACCGAGGCCACCATCTGGGCGAGCGTCACCCTGCCGCTGCGGGCCGACACCACCGTATCCATCGGCGGGCCCGTCGTGGGTGCGCGCTGCTATGTCCTGGACGGGCGGCTGCGCCCCGTCCCGCCGGGCGTGATCGGTGAAATTTACGTCGCCGGAACGGGTTTGGCGCGCGGTTACCACCGGCGTCCCGGCTTCACCGCCACCCGCTTCCTGTCCAACCCCTTCGCCGACACCGGTGATCGCATGTATCGCACCGGCGATCTCGGCTGCTGGCGGGGCGATGGCGAACTGGATTTCCACGGCCGCGATGACTTCCAGGTCAAGATTCGCGGCGTCCGCCTCGAACTCGGCGAGATCGAGGCGGCACTCACGGCGCTGCCGGAGGTGAGTGATGCCGTGGTCACCGTGCATACCCCGGCTCCCGCGGCCGGGCAGACCGGGCCGGGTGAGCCGGAACTGGTCGCATACGTGGTGCCGAAGGCGGCGGTCGCGGTGGACCCCGCCGAGGTGCCTGCGGAGTTGGCGCGCGCACTGCCCGATCAGTATCTGCCCGCGACCGTGACCGTGCTGGAACGGCTTCCGCTCACGATCACCGGAAAGGTGGATCGGGCGGCACTGCCCGTCCCGGTACGAACGCCCGAGGAGTTCCGGCCGCCGCGGACCTCGCTCGAACAAGCCGTGGCGCGGGTGTTCGCCGACGTGCTCGGTGTGGATCGGATCGGCGGCGGCGGCGATTTCTTCGCCCTCGGCGGTAATTCGCTCAGCGCCACCCGGGTAGTGGCCGCACTGGGCGCGGTCGGCATCGATCTGGAGCTGCGGTCGCTGTTCGAGGAGCCGACCGTGGCGGGGCTGGCCGGATTGCTGGCGGCGCGGGGGGTGAACGCGCCGTTCGATCCGATGTCCGGTGCCGTGCGCACCAGGCCGGAGCGGGTGCCACTCTCCTTCGCGCAGCAGGGAATATGGCTGCTGGATCGCTTCGGCGCGGGCGCGGCCTATCACATTCTGCTGGCCGTCCGACTGACCGGCGCCCTCGATGTGAGTGCGCTGTCGGCCGCCGTCACCGATGTGCTGCGACGGCACGAAGCGCTGCGCACCTGGTTCCCCGAGCAGGACGGGGAACCGTATCAGGCGGTGGCGCAGGAGGATACGGTCACACTCGAACTGTGCCGGGTGGCGCCGGAACGACTGGATCGGGCACTGGCCGAATTCGAGAGCGAGCCATTCGATCTCGCGACGGCACCCCCGATTCGGGCCCGGCTGTTCGCGATCGAGGAGACCGGAGGCTGCTCCGGTTGGGTGCTGGCCCTGGTCGTGCACCACGTGAACGCCGATGGCTTCTCGCTCGGTCCGCTCGCCCGCGATCTCGCCATCGCGTACACCGCCAGGGCGATCGGCGGTGCGCCCGAATGGTCCGCGCTACCCATGCAGTACGCGGATTACGCTGTAGGCCGGCATGCCGCGCTGGGTGCGGCCGATGATCCGGACTCCGAGCTGAACAGGCTACTGGCGTACTGGGTTCGAGTGCTCGACGATGCGCCGATCGAACTTCCGATCCCGCTGGATCGTCCGCGCCCCGAGCTCGCCCGGCATACCGGTGGCAGCGTAGATGCCGTTGTACCGCAGGATATTACGGACGCGCTCCGGGCGATCGGACGGCGGCACCGCGCCTCACTCTTCATGGTGACGCACTCCGCGCTGGCCGTGTTGCTGGCCCGGCTCTCCGGAACCGCGGATATCGTCATCGGCACCCCGACTGCCGGACGCGAGCATCCGGGCCTCGATGATCTCGTCGGCATGTTCGTCAACCCGGTGGCGCTGCGGGTCCCGGTCGAGGCCGCCGCATCCTTCGACCAGTTGGTGTCCCGAGTCCGCGATATCGATGTGGACGCCTTCGCGCACGCGCGCGCTCCCTTCGAGCGCATAGTCGAGGCGCTCGAACTGCCCCGCTCCGCCGCCCGGCATCCGCTCTTCCAGATCGTGCTGGCCTATCAGAACTTCGGTACGACCGAACTGCGCCTGCCCGGTGTCCGGGTGGAGCCGGTCCCGCCGCGCACCACGAATGTCCGTTTCGATCTGGAATTCGAAGTGGCGGAGCGTGATTCGACTCTCGCCCTGACCCTGCGCTATGACACCGCGCTCTTCGACGCCGAGACGGCGGCGGCGCTACTGGACCGATTCGGCCGGGTGCTGGCCCAGGCCGCCGCCGCGCCGGATCGCCCGGTGCACGCGATCGAGGTGCTCGCGCCGGTGGAGCGCCGACGCATCCTGCACTCCTGGAACAAGACCGGTTGTGCGACATACATCAATCTCCCCGGCCTGATGTGCCGTGCCGTGGCCCTGGCTCCGGAGGCCGTCGCGGTGGCCTGTGGTGATCGCACCCTCACCTATCGGGAGCTCGATCAACAGTCGAATCGCTTGACTCGCAGTCTGATTCGCCGCGGTATCGGCCCGGGCGATGTGGTCGCGGTCGCCATGCGCCGCTCGGTGGAGTGGGTGGTCGCCCTCTGGGCGGTGGCCAAATCCGGTGCGACCTATCTCCCCGTCGAACCCCGCCATCCGCGCGAACGCATTGCCCATATGCTCGCGGATACCGGTGTGGCACTGGGCCTTACCACCGTCGAGGTCGGTGGCGCGCTGCCCGAGTCGCCCTCGGCGTGGCTGACGGTCGATGATCCGGCGACAGCCGCCGAGCTGGCCGCGACCTCTCCGGGCGTCGTCACGGGTAATGAGCGACTCCGGAATCTGCGGTTGCACGACGCGGCCTATGTGATCTTCACATCGGGGTCGACGGGTGTGCCAAAGGGCGTGGTGATCACCCATGCGGGCCTTGCCAATACGGTCGCCGCCCAGGCCGCGAACTGTGCGCCGAGGCGGGATTCACGCGTGCTGGCGGTGGCCTCGCAGAGCTTCGACGCCTCGGTGTGGGAGGTGCTGCTGGCCCTGGGTGCCGCCGCGACCCTGGTGGTCGCGGACCCCGACGTGTATGGCGGGTCCGAACTCACCGATCTGCTGTGCCGGGAACGGATTACGCACGCCTTCCTCACCCCGGCCGTGCTCGCGGGTATGGATCCGGATGAGCTGGCGGCCGCGCGGCTGCGCGTACTGGTGACCGGCGGTGAGGTGGTCACCCCCGCGCTCGCCGCCCGCTGGTGCGCCGGTCGCACGCTGTTGATCGCGTACGGGCCCACCGAGACCACCATCATCTCGAATCTGAGCGCACCGTATGTTCCGGGCCACCGAGTGACGCTGGGTGGCCCGGCGACGGGTATGCGCTGCTATGTCCTGGACGCCTGCCTGAATCCCGTCCCCACCGGGGTGACCGGTGAGCTGTATATCGCGGGCCCGGGTGTGGCGCGCGGCTACCACGCCCGCCCGGACCTGACCGCCCTGCGCTTCCTGCCCGATCCCTTCGCGCCCGGCCGCATGTACCGCACCGGTGATTCGGTCCGCTGGAATGCCGCGGGCGCACTGGAATTCGTGGGCCGCACCGATGATCAGGTGAAGCTGCGCGGTATGCGCATCGAACTCGGTGAGATCGAGGCCGCCGTCGCGAGCGCACCCGGTGTCGCCCGGGCCGCGGTCATGATTCGCGAGGACGTCCCGGGCGACCCGCGCATCGTGGCCTACCTGACGACCGCCGACGCGCCCGATTCGAGTGTCGCGGCGGTGCGCGCGGCGGTTGCGGACCGGCTGCCGGACCATTTGGTGCCGTCCGCCTTCATACGCTGCGAACAGCTGCCGCTGACCGTGAGCGGCAAGGTGGATCGGGCGGCGCTGCCCGCGCCCGCGCTCGAGACCGAACCGTTCCGGGCACCGGGCAGCGGTACCGAACGGGTGGTGGCGCGGGTCTTCGGTGAGGTCCTGCGGGTCGATCGGATCGGCCTCGACGACGACTTCTTCCGGCTCGGCGGCAACTCGCTCAGCGCCACCCGGGTGGCGGCGCGACTCGGTGCGGAACTGGGTGACCGGGTTCCGGTACGCACCATCTTCGACGCGCCGACCGTGACGGCATTGGCCGCGCGCCTGGCGGACGCATCGCCTTCGGCGCGCATCCCGTTGACCGCCATGGCCCGCCCCGAGCGTATTCCGCTCTCCTTCGCCCAGCAGCGGCTGTGGCTGTTGAACCGCCTCGATCCGGAGTCCGAGGCGTACCACATTCCACTCGTACTGCGCCTGACCGGCAGTTTGGATACCGCGGCCATGGTGACCGCGGTGCGCGCGGTCATCGCCCGGCATGAAACCCTGCGGACCTGCTATCCGGAGTCCGACGGTGTGGGATGGCAGCGAGTATTGGCCGTCGACACCGAATCCCGTGCCGGAGCGGTCGAGGACGAGTTCGATGCGGGCGCGGTGCAGGTGCGGACCAACGATCGCGCGAGCGTGGGCGAAGAGCTGTGGGAGTTCTGTTCGCGGCCTTTCGATCTGACCGCCGAGGTACCGGTGCGCACCGCACTGTTCACCATCGACGAGCCCGGCGTGCCCGCGCGGGAGTGGCTGCTGGCCTTCGTGATTCACCATGCCAATGCGGACGGGTATTCGCTCGCGCCGTTGGCCCGTGATCTCGTGACCGCGTACTCGGCCGCATGCCGGGGCATGCGGCCGGAGTGGCCCGAGTTGACGGTGCAGTACGCCGACCACACGCTGTGGCAACGGGCGGTGCTCGGCTCGCCCGACGATGCCGAATCGGAGATGTCACGCCAGATCGCCTACTGGACAGGCACCCTCGCGGGGCTGCCCACCGAGCTCAGGCTGCCGACTGATCGCCCACGGCCGCTGACCGCATCGCACGCCGGTGCGACGGTGACGTGCGAGATTCCGGAGCAGACGATGCGACGGCTGCGCGCTGTCGCGCTCGAACATGACGCCTCGCTGTTCATGGTCCTGCACGCCGGTCTGGCAATGCTGTTGGCGGCGTGGACCGGTGACGGTGACATCGCCATCGGCACGCCGGTTGCGGGGCGCGGTGAGGCGGCGCTGGACGATCTGGTGGGTATGTTCGTCAATACCCTCGTCCTGCGTACGGATGTGCCGGTGGCGCAATCGTTCTCGGCGTTCCTCGAGCAGGTGCGCGGTATCGACCTGGCCGCTTTCGCGCACGCCGAACTGCCCTTCGAACAGGTGGTGGAGGCACTCGATCCACCGCGGTCGCGCGCTCGGCATCCGCTGTTCCAGGTATTGCTGACGCTTCAGAATCTCGGCCCGGTGCGGCTGGAGTTGCCCGGCCTGCGCGCCGAACCGGTCGAGCTGGCGTCGCCGACGGCGCGCTTCGATCTGGAATTCGTTGTCACCCAGTCCGATTCCGGTCTGTCGGTGCGCGTCCAGTACGCGACGGATCTCTTCGATCAGGTCACCATCGCGGCCCTGGCCCGGCGTTACGCGCTCCTGCTCGACCGGGTATGCGCCGATCCGCTGACCTCGATGGCGCGACTGTCGATGCTCGACGCGTCCGAGCATCGCCGAATCATCCAGGACTGGAATCACACCCGCTCGGCCGGCGCCGAACTGCTGCTGCCGGATCTGCTGGTGGCGGCCGTGCGCCGGGCCCCCGAGATCGAGGCCGTCCGCAGCGGCGACCTGGCCCTCACCTATCGTGAACTCGACAACCGCGCCGATGAATTGGCACGCGGCCTCATCGCCGCCGGTATCGGACCGGAAGATGTAGTGGCCCTGGGTATGTCGCGCTCACTGGCCTGGGTGGTCGCGTGCTGGGCGGTCGCCAAATCAGGTGCCGCCTTCATGCCGGTGGATCCGGGCTTCCCGTCCGCTCGAATCGCCGATGTGATTCGGGACGCGGGCGCCCGGGTGGTTATCGCCACCGCACCCGATCGCGCCGCCTTCGCCACGCACTCCGTCGACCTGATTGTCCTGTCCGCCGAGGGAACCCCCGCCGAATCCCGGCCCGACCAGGCGGTCGCGGGCCAGGCCGTCGCCCGGCGGGCGCGAATCGGCAATGCGGCCTACGTCATTCACACCTCCGGGTCGACCGGACTGCCCAAGGGTGTCGTTGTCAGTCATGCCGGTCTCGCGAATATGGCGGCGGCGCAGGCCCACTCGATCGATGTGGGCCGAGGCGACCGCGTGCTGTGCCTGGCCGCACCGACCTTCGACGTATCGATCTGGGAGCTGATGCTCGCGGCCGGTGCGGCGGCCACCCTGGTCGTCGCGCCACCGGACGCCTACGCGGGCGCGGCGCTGGCCGAGTTCATGCGCAATGAGCGGGTGACCCATGCGTTCGTGACACCCGCGGTGCTGGCCTGCACCGATCCGAGTGATCTGCCCGAGTTGTCGGCCATTGTCACCGGTGGCGAGTCCTGCCCACCCGCGGTGGCCGCCGGCTGGGGCCGATCTCATCTGCTGATGAATGGCTACGGACCCACCGAGACCACGGTGCTCGCGGCCATGAGCGCTCCACTGCACGGCGATGGGCCGATCACCATCGGCGGACCGGCGGTGGGGGTGCGTTGTTACGCCCTGGATCGGTGTCTGCGACCGGTGCCGGTCGGTGCGACGGGTGAGCTGTACATCGGCGGGGCCGGGGTCGCGCGCGGCTATCTGCGCCGGAGTGCGGCCACCGCGGCCCGTTTCGTCGCCGATCCGTTCGGACCGCCGGGTGAACGCCTGTATCGCACAGGCGATCTCGTCACCTGGACCCTCGACGGTGAGCTGATTCATCAGGGCCGCATGGACTTCCAGATCAAGGTGCGCGGTATGCGCGTGGAGCTGGGCGAGATCGAGGCGGCGGTGGCGGTGGCGCCCGGCGTCGCCCATGTGGTCGCGGCCCGGGTCGATGGCCCCGCGGGGCCATCGCTGGTCGCCTATGTGGTCGCGGAGGGCGATCGCGTCCTCGATCCAGCCGTGCTCACCAAGGTTGCGGCGCAACGCCTTCCGGAGTATCTGCTGCCGACCGTCGTTCTGCTCGATCGGCTGCCGCTGCTGGCGAGCGGCAAGGTGGATCGAGCCGCCCTGCCCCCGCCGCCGCAGTCCGGAATCGAGTATCGTCCGCTCGTCACCCCTGCGGAAAAGCAAGTGGGAGAGGTCTTCTCGGAACTGCTGGGCGTGGAGCGAGTCGGCCTCGACGATGACTTCTTCGCGCTCGGCGGCAACTCCCTCACCGCCGCCCAGGCGATCGCGCGCCTGGACGGGTCCGTCACCCTGCGGGATCTCTTCGAGGCGCCGAAGGTCGCCGCGCTGGCTCGCCGAATGGATGAGCGATTCGGGGACGCGGTGGCGAACGAGTCGTTCGCGGTGGTACTGCCGCTGCGCCGCACGGGTCCCGAGACGCTCTTCTGTATCCACCCGGGCGGCGGTCTGGCCTGGCCGTACGCCGGCCTGCTCGCCCATCTAGATCCGGAGGTCTCGCTCTACGGCCTCCAGGACCCATGGGTGGTCTGCGATGAGGAGCCGCTCGCCACCCTGGGCGACTATGCCGAGCGCTATGTGGAGGAGATCCTCGAGATCCAGCCGAGCGGCCCGTACCGCCTGCTGGGGTGGTCGCTGGGTGGCCGCATCGCGCACGAAATCGCCGTGCGGCTACAGCTTCTCGGTGCGGACGTGGCACTGCTCGCCCTCATGGATACCGCCGTTGTGGACGGCACCGACCGGCAGTCCACGGCCGATACGGAGTCGGCCTGGGCGGAACTGCGCGCCATGGAGTCCCTCGTGCGGGCGGCCGAGAACTTCCCGGCGGACCTGGTGGAGCGCGCGACCACCGCGCTCACCCGGCAGGTGCCCGGGATCCCGAGCGGGCTGTACGAGGGCGATCTGTTGCACTTCACGGCCACCCGGAACCCTGATCGCGAGCGCTGCCCGGCGGCGAGTTGGACCGAGCACATCACCGGAGCCGTCACCGATATCGCGGTCGATGCCACGCATATGGGTATGGCCGCCGCCGTACCGCTCGAGGTCATCGCACAGACCCTGATCCGGCGGTGGCACCGAGCGTGAGTATCGATCACCGGTTTGTCCGGCTCCGGGAAATCCTCGCTCGCCATGAATGTGCTGTACGACGAGGGCTGTCAGCGCCTGCTGGACGGGCTCTCCACCTACACCCGGCGGCGCATCGGCCAGACCGAGCGACCGGATGTGGATCGCATCGACTATCTGCCCGCCACCCCGGCGCTGCGCCAGCGGCCGCCGCTTCCGGGGCGGCGTAGCACCGTCGGCACCATGACCGAGATGTACAACGTGCCGCGGCTCACCGCGAACCGGCACAGCGCGAGAAGGACATCGTGCTGGACGGACCGCCGAGAAGCGGCATGTGGTCGTCACCGCACACCGACCAGGGTGCGGACATCACGGGGCATGCCGCGCGACAGTCTCACCGGCCGCTACCTGCGCCGCCATCAGAGACCCCGCACCTCGGTGAAGACCACCGCCGAACTGTCCTGACGGAAGTAGGTGTCATCGGGATGGCCGCCGCCCGCACCCTGGGTCAGTTTCGAATCGGGGAGGTAGGTGTAGTCGGCGAGGGTGAGCGCGAGCGCGCCCGCCGGGGCGACCAGCTCGACCTCGATGCCCTCGGCCGGTGGCGCCACGAAGCTGAAACTCTTGTGCGGCACGGGAGTTACCTCGCGACCCGCCACCCGGATCGAGGTGGGAGCGTTCGCCCAGTGCAGATCGATTCGGGTCGCACCGCGCGTGGAGCGCAGCCGCAGTTTGATCGTGCGCTGCCCGGAATCGGTGGCGTCGGAGATGATTTCGGCGGTCGGTGCGGTGAGGTTCTCCACCACCGCCTTTCCGCTGGCCCGCACGCTGGGGAACAGGTCGGCGTAGGGCGCGCCGGGTGCGTGGTCGCTCAGGAAGGTGCGCGTCCAGTCATCGGGCGGCAGCACCGACATCCATTGCGCCTGTTGCCGATCCGCGTCCAATGCGTACGCCACCTGTGCCACGCGCGGATGCTCCACATCGAAGCGGTCCACGGCCTGCCCGACGGCGGTCAGCACGATGGCCAGCACCAGCGCCAGCGCCGGAACGGTCCAGCCGCGCCGCTGCGGCCAACTCCGGATGAGCGTCAGCAGCAGTAATCCGCCGAGCAGCGCCACCAGCGGCACCGCTGTGAACGGCGCGGTCATCAGCCCGGCCTGCATACCGAACCACACATTGCAGCCCAGGAATACGGCCGCCGGGAGCAGCAAGACGGTCAATGCGAGGAGCCGCCAGCGATCCGGCAGCAGGAAGGTCAGCGCCACCCCGAGCGCGGCGGCACACCCCGGAAGTACGAACATCTCGGCCGCGGCGGGGGAGTACACCGTCGTCCCGGCCCCCGCCGCCACCACACCCGTGAGCACCCCGACGGCGGCGGCGGTCGCGCCGAACCAGCGGCGCGCCGAGGCATAACAGGCGGTGAGTACGCAGACCGTCAGCACCAGCATGGCGGCCTGGAAGAACTCGGGCCGATACGGATCCACCGGCCAGGCCCGGTACTCGGGCCGGATGCGCTGCACCAGCCACCACAGCCCGTAGGTCGCGCCCACCGCGAGTGGCGCGGCGGCCAATGTCACCGCGGCGGCACCGATCACACCCTTGATCGAAGCCTCGCCATTGCGCCGCACCTGCCGGATCACCCAGCCGACCAGCAGTAGTGACAGCACCGCGAGCGCGATGATCACCCAGGCGGGCAGCACCACCAGCACCCCGAAAGGCAGTGCGAAATATGCCGGATTCGAGCGATCGGACGAATCTGCCAGATCCCTTTCACCGAAATCCCTTGTCAGCGCGAGCGTATTCTCGCCCAGCTGCTGTACGGTCGCCAGATCCACATGCGCGGGATCGTCTTTGGGATTGTGGTAGTAGGCGCTGTCACCGGCGTAGGCCCAATCCAGTACCGGCAGCCCGGCCTTGTCGAAGGCCACGAAATCGGTGGTGCTGGAGACGCCCGCACCCGCCAGCGTGGTGGTCAGCGAATCGGTATTGGGATACGGCGCGTCCCTGGCCGCCCCGATCAGTCCGCCATCCGGGGAGGTGATCCGCCAGAGCAGCGGTGGCCCGCCCGCACCGCGTGCGTCATGATTGATCACCACGCCATGGCGGTCGTAGTCTCCCGCCGCCACGAAGGCTTCCGCGCCGAGCAGCCCGGGCTCCTCGCCATCGGTGAGCAGGGCCACCACATTGTTGCGCAGTCCGTTCTCGCTGTCGCGCAGTGCGCGCACCGTCTCCAGAATGGCCGCGACACCGACCCCGTCATCATTCGCGCCCGGGCCCGGCGGGACCGAATCGTAGTGCGCCACCAGATAAACCGTGCCGGTCGGATTCGAACCCTTCAGCGTGCCGACGATATTGGCGACCCTGCCGAGTCCGGCGTTATCCGGCTTGAAGTCTCCCGGCCAGCGCCCCACACCCTCGCGAATATCGGTCTCCAGGCCCAGCTTTCGCAGCTCACCCGCGAGATAGTCACGCACCCGGTCATGTTCGGCGGTGCCCACCGGATGCGGTGCGCGGGCTATTTCCTGGACCGTCTTGAAGGCCCGCCCCGCGCTGAACACCCCCGGCGCCGCGGACTCGTCGCGATAACCGTGCGGTTGGCCCTGCCAGGCGGCGGCCACCACCACCGCCAGCAGTATCGCGAATGCCAGCAACCCCGAAAGCCCTCGTCCCACCCGCATGAGATCGATAGTAGGCATGCGGGCCGGGCAATCGGCTCAGCCGCACGCCTGCGGGGTCGGCGGCACGCGGCTCAGCCGCACGCCTGCGGGGTCGGCGGCACGCGGCTCAGCCGCACGCCTGCGGGGTCGGCGGCACGCGGCTCAGCCTCAGTCATGCGGGGTCGGCGGAACGCGGCTCGGCCTCACGCCTGCTGGGTCGGAAGCACGATGAGCTGCCGCAGATTTACGTGCGCGGGACGGCTCGTCGTGTACGCGATCAGATCGGCGATATCGTCGGCCGCCAGCGCGTCGATGGCGGAGAACATGCTGTCCAGACCGCTGCTGAGCGTCGGATTGTCGATATGCGAACCGAGTTCGGTATCGGTCAGGCCGGGTTCGATATTGGTCACCCGGACCCGGCGCGAACCCAATTCGGTGCGCAGGCTCGCCGACAGGTGGGTCAGCGCGGCCTTGGTCGCCCCGTACACCGCGTAATCCGGGAAGGTCACGTGCGCGCCGATGGAGGAGATATCCACCAGATCGGCGGTGCGCCCGGCCGCGGCGGCGGCCAGCAGATCCGGTACGAACGCGCGGATGATGCGCAGCGCGCCGGTGATATTGGTGTCGATCATGCGGACCCACTCGTCCTCACGACCCGCCGCGATGGGGTTGGGCAGCATGACACCGGCCGAGTTCACCACCAGATCCACCGGGCCCAAGCCCGCGTGCACCAGCTCCGCCGCCGCGCTCACACTCGCGGCGTCGGTGACATCGACGGGTACCGCCAGCGCCACCCCGCCCTCGGCCTCGATCTTGGCGACCAGGGTCTCCAGTCGATCCGCGCGCCGGGCCAGCAGCGCCACCCGGGCGCCATTGCGGGCCAGCAGCAGCGCGGTCGCCTCGCCCATACCGCTCGCGGCTCCGGTGATGACGGCGGTGCGGCCGGACAGGTTCTCGTAGCTCATTTGTCTCTCCTTCGCTGAGGTCTGAACCCATCCTGAGTCGGCGGTAGCGGGGCAGCGAGGGGTCCGGTTTTCCTGGGTCCGGCAGTACCAGGATCGGATATCCCTAGGGTGGTGGACATGGACAGCGATCTCGGCGAATTTCTGCGATCCCGTCGCGCCCGCATCCAGCCCGCCGAGGCCGGATTGCGCGAGTACGGCCGCCGCCGGGTGCCCGGCCTGCGCCGCGAGGAGGTGGCGCAGCTGGCCGGGGTCAGCGTGGACTACTACATCCGGCTGGAGCAGGGTCGCGGGCGCAATGCCTCCGATGCGGTGTTGGACGCGGTCGCGCGGGCGCTGCGGCTCACCGACTCAGAGCGGCAGCATCTGTACGCGCTGGCCCGGCCCTCCGGCACGCACCCCTCCGGCGGCACCGGGGTGTATCAGGACACGCTGCGACCGGGGGCGCGACTGGTGCTGGACGCCATTGCCGCACCCGCGTTCGTACTGGGCCGGCGTATGGATGTGATCGCCTGGAATGCGTTGGGCGACAAAGTGTCCGGATTCTCCTCGGTACCGGCGGCCGAGCGCAATCAGGCCCGCTACCTGTTCCTGAACCCGCTCGCCCCGGAGTTCTACCCGGACTGGGAGGCCGTGGCCGTCGAGACGGTGGCCTTCCTGCGCCGCGATGCCGGACTGCATCCGGACGATCCGGCCCTGCACGCCCTGGTCGACGAGCTCACCGAGCGCAGCGTGGAGTTCCGGCGCATCTGGACCGCACATCCGGTCAAGGAGAAGACGCACGGCGCCAAGCGGATTCGGCACACCGCCGCCGGACTGCTCGAGATGGGTTACGAATCGCTGCTGCTCCCGGGTGATCCCGATCAACTGCTCGTCGTCTACACCGCCGTCCCGGGCTCGGCCACCGCCGCCGCCCTGGCGGCCCTGGCAGAAAGCGCCACCACCGCACACGTCTGAGAAAGGAGAGGCCCTTGAGCGCCTCCATCGAACACACCCCGGGCCGGTTCACCTCGAATGACACCGTCACCGTTGGAATCGGACCGGTGACCGTGGCGGAGGTGGTGCGGGTCGCCCGCTACGGCGCGCCCGTGCGGCTGTCGGCCGAGTCGCTGGCGGCGATTGCCGAAAGTCGCACTCGTATACAGGAACTCGCCGATGATCCGAAGCCGGTGTACGGGGTCTCCACCGGATTCGGCGCGCTCGCCAGTAGGCATATTCCGCAGGAGCTGCGAACCCAGTTGCAGCGCAGCCTGATTCGCTCGCATGCGGCGGGTTCCGGTCCGGAGGTGGAGCCCGAGGTGGTGCGCGCGCTCATGCTGCTGCGCCTGTCCACCCTGGCCACCGGGCGCACCGGCGTGCGGCCCGAGGTGGCGCTGACCTATGCCGGAATGCTCTCGGCCGGAATCGCTCCGGTGGTCCACGAGTACGGCAGCCTCGGCTGCTCCGGTGATCTCGCCCCGCTGTCCCATATCGCGCTGGCGGCGATGGGGGAGGGGCAGGTCCGCAATGCCGATGGTGAATTGATTTCCGCCGCGACAGCTTTGGAGCATGCTGGGCTGGAGCCGGTGGTGCTCGCGGAGAAGGAGGGGCTCGCGCTCATCAATGGCACCGACGGCATGCTCGGCATGCTGGTGCTCGCGCTGCACGATCTCGACGGGCTGCTGCGGCTGGCCGATATCGCCGCCGCCATGAGCGTGGAGGGCCAACTCGGCACCGATCGGGTCTTCGCCGCCGATCTGCAGGCCCTGCGCCCGCATCCGGGACAGGCCGTCGCCGCGGCGAATATGACCCGGCTGCTCGCCGACTCCGAGATCGTGGCCAGCCATCGCGGACCCGAGTGCGCGCGCGTCCAGGACGCGTATTCGCTGCGCTGTGCGCCGCAGGTCGCGGGCGCGGCCCGGGACACCGTCGACCACGCGCGCACCGTGGCGCTGCGGGAACTGGCCAGCGCCGTGGACAATCCGGTTGTCACCCTGGACGGCCGGGTCGAATCCAACGGCAACTTCCACGGTGCGCCCGTCGCCTATGTGCTGGACTTCCTCGCCATCGTGGTGGCCGACGTGGCGAGCATCAGTGAGCGGCGCACCGACCGGTTCCTGGATGTGGCTCGCAATCACGGACTGAACGCCTTCCTGGCCGATGATCCCGGTGTGGACAGCGGACATATGATCGCCCAATACACCCAGGCCGCAATTGTTTCCGAGCTCAAGCGGCTCGCCAATCCGGCCAGTGCCGACTCCATTCCCTCCTCGGCCATGCAGGAGGATCACGTCTCCATGGGCTGGTCCGCCGCCCGTAAACTGCGCCGTGCCGTCGACGGTCTGACCCGGGTGCTCGCTATCGAAATACTCACCGCGGCAAGGGGAATTGATATGCGGGCACCGCTGGCTCCGGCACCCGCCACGGCAGCGGTCATCGCGGCCCTGCGCGATCGGGTGCCCGGTCCGGGCCCGGACCGCTACCTCGCGCCCGATATCGAGGCCGCCGTCCGGCTCGCCGCCGCGGGCACATTGGTCGCGGCCGCGGAGGTGGTTACCGGGCCGCTGGGCTGATTCCCCGAGCCCGGGCGGCGGATGCCGGGCAATCGGTATCGGCCCCGTACCGGGCCGGTATCGACTGCACAGCATCCCGCCCGCACACTGTTTCGCGTGGTAAACCGGCATTATGACGGAGGCGGTCGGCACCGGGGCCGCGCCCACGGCGGCGGGGCGTTCGGCGGAATTCTGGGGTTACCTCATGTGGGGCCTCGCGGGTCTGGCCATTGCCGTACCCGAATTGGCATCGGTCTTCCGATTGGCGGGCTGGCCCACCATTTCGGCGACCATCGGACACTTGCAGGCCGAGCACTCCGGGGTGCGGCTGGTGGTGGTTTTCGTGATCGTGGTGGCCGCGTATTACGCGGTCCCGCAGTTGCTGATCAACCCGAAACCGGTGGCGCGCACCGTGGGCGGGCGGCCGGTGACCGCCAACGGGCGGGCCACCACCGATATCGGGAGTGTCGACCTGCTCGGCGTCGGCTACCTCGTATTCGCCTTCGCCGCATTGGTTCTCGGCGTGCTGTTCGCGGCGGGTGCTCGGCGTATGTCGCCCGACTCATATCTCGGCGCGTATGTGCTCTACGGCGTGATCGGCCTGGCGTGGGTGCTGATCCCGAGCGTGCTGTCGCTGGTCTTCAGCAAGGATGTGCCGTTCCCGACGCTCTTCCGCACCATCGGCTATCTGGAGCGGCGTGCGCATCCCGTCGCGGCGGTGCTGCTCGCACTGCTCGTGGTGCTGCTGCTGCACCTGGCGTTGTACCCGTGGCCGCGCGTGGTGAGCTGACTCGTCCCGCACCCGGCCGATGCCCGGCCACTAGGCGAACATAAGCGTTTCGAAATCTCGGACGCTCAGCATGTGATTCATGAAGTCACAGTACTTTTCGACCATCGCGGGGGCGCTCGCGATCGCCGGAGCGGTATTCGGTGTGAACGCCGGAACGGCCAATGCCGACAGTCTTGATCAGTTCGTTACGCCGTCCGGAAATATCGGCTGTCTGATCGGACCGCAGGGTGCGACCTGTCAGATCAGGGAGTTCTCCTACGTGCAGCCGCAGCGGCCGGGCAACTGCCACGGTAACTACGGCGATGTCTTCGGGGTGGAACCCGCGGTGCCCGGCCGCATCACCTGTCACACCGACGCACCGATCGACTTCCATTCGCGCACAGTCGATTACGGTCATCAGGTGCGCCAGGGCAATATCGTCTGCACCGTCTCCATGCGGTACGTCGAGTGCGTCGACGCCACCTCCGGGCACGGTTTCCGGGTCGCGCGCGAGTTCTACGCGGTCTACTGACAGGGCGCGGATGTGGCTGGGCGGCAACGAAACCGGGGGTCATTCTCGCCGAAATGTGCACGTCACCGAACCGGGTTAGGATCCGCGCAGTACCGGATTGCGCCAGGTTTTCACCGCTCGGCGACATGAGCAGGAGGGAGCGGCGCCATCACGCTTCGCATTTGGCTGAGCAGCGCAGGGGCGGCAACGGCTCAGGTCATGCGGTTGTTGCGGCAGAACCCGGACGGGGTCGAGGTCGTCATCCACGCCAGCAATGTGGATCCGGGGGCCGCGGCGCTCTCGGTATGCGATGTGCCGGCCACCGAACCCAGACATGTCGGCAATGCCGAGTACGCCGAATTCGCACTCGACTTCTGCCGCCGGAACCATATCGATGTCCTCATCCCGCCGCGCCGTCTCACCGCGCTGGCGGGGCGGGCCGCGGATTTCGCCGCGATCGGCACCAGTCTCATGTGCTCACCGCTCGCCGCGGTGCGGACCCTGACCGATAAGGTCGCCACCTACGAATCGGCAAGTGCCGCAGGAATTCCCGTGCCGCCGTGGCGGGCGGTCAACGATGCCGAAGGGCTGTACCGGGCGGTCGCGGAGTTGTCCCGCACCGATGAGCACCTCTGCATCAAGCCCAGCGGTGAGTACTCGGCCTTCGGCTTCCGCGTACTCGACGACCGACCACTCACCCTGGCGACGCTGCTGGCCGCACCCCAGCCCATCGCCTCGGTCGACGCGGTCGCCGGTGCGCTGCGGCGCGCCGCCGAACAGGGTGACCGCATCCCCGAGCTCCTGGTCATGCCCTTCCTCGACGGCCCCGAGATCAGCATCGACTGCCTCTCCGCGCCCGGCGGTGAACTGCTGGTGGGCATTCCCCGCTCCAAACAGGGTCGCTTCCGACTACTCCTGGACGACCCCGCCCCCGTGGCCATAGCAGAGCGGTTGGTCCGGCACTTCGAACTCGCCTATCTGACCAATACCCAACTCCGCCACCGCCACGGCGAACCGGTCCTGCTGGAGGTCAATCCACGCCCGTCGGCGGGCCTGTTCCAAACCGCCTTCGCCGATGTGAATCTACCCTGGGCAGCGGTTCGCGTTCTGCTGCAAGGGGATTCGGGCCTTCGTCAGCCACCGCGCCTGGGCGCCTGCCTTGCGGTGGCGGAGGCGGTCATGGAGGTGGCCCCGCGCGCTGTCGTCCCGGATCCTGTTCCCGCACCCGTGATCAGAACCGCGGAGTCGATACTCGCGCCCGTGACGCATACCCCCGGGGCCTTGCCGGTGGGCGTGCCGTAACTCGTTCTTCCGGCTGGCGACCGATCAGGTGAGAGCGGTTCAATCGGTGGCGGTATGAACTCGGCCGGGTCCGCCGCCACTTGGCGACCAGGTGGCGGGCGAGGTGTTCGTGGCGCTGGCGGCCGCATCGGTGGTGCTGCCGGTTCATCCACTAAGCGGGCATCGCGCGCTCCACGACCATCCGGACCAGTTCGCCCGCTCGCTCCTCGGTGAAAACACCGGGGAGCGTTATGCGTTCGACGATAAGCCAGTTCAACGCGAGATACAGCAGCACGACGGTATCCTCATCGCCCGGCTGGCCCGAGCCGTGATAGTTGCCGATATTGAAATCCAGATCGGCGCGCACCCGTTCGGTGAGCAGTGCCTGTAGTTCGGGTCGCCGGGTGGCCTCGAGTCGAAGCTCGAGGATCGCGAGATAGCCGGTGCGGAATCCGGCTACCCGTTCGATCACCTCGGTCATGAGTTCGGTCATGCTCGCCCGGGTCTGCGGTCCCCGCGACTTCGCCATGGTCTCCTCGCTCGGAATCAGGCGCTCGTAGTACCGATGCCCGACCTGCACGAGCAGCTCATCCCGATTGGCGAAGTAGTTGGAGGCGGTCCCGGCGGGCACCGCGGCCTCCTTGTCCACCGCCCGGAAGGTCAGTCCGCGGGCGCCTTCCCGGGCCAGGACCTCGATCGACGCGTCCAGCAGGGCCTGCCGTCGCTCGGGATTCGTGCGAACCACTTGACACCACTCCAACTGTAGTAGTAACTTTCAAACCACTTCAAACAGAGTACTACAGCTGAGGCGGTAACCATGCGAAAGCTTGCCTACTACGTAGGGGTCTCCCTCGACGGCTACATCTCCGGCCCCAAGGGTGAGGCCGACTTCTATCCCGTCGGCGACGACATGGTGGCCTGGATGAGCGAGCAGTACCCCGAGGTGCTGCCGACTCACGTGCGCAAAGCGGTGGGCGTGGCCGTCGATACACCGAACCGTGCCTTCGACACCATCCTGATGGGCCGCAGTACCTACGACCCGGCTCTGGAACTCGGCATCACCAGCCCGTATGAACACATGAAGCAGTACGTCTTCTCCCGTACCCTCCGCGCGGCCGACTACCCCGGGGTCGAGATCACCGACACCGATCCCGTAGCGCTCGTCCGCCATCTGAAAACCCAACCCGGCCTGGATATCTGGCTCTGCGGTGGCGGCAACCTGGCCTCCCAGCTGATCGACGAGGTCGACCGGCTGATCATCAAGAGCTACCCCGTGATCGCGGGCTCGGGCATCGCGGCCTTCTCCGGCTCCTTCAACCCCAGGCAGTTCAAGGTCACTCAACGCAGGGAGTTCCTGAACGGAGCCCAAACCACCTGGCTCGACCGCGCCTGACCCGCTCTCGTGGCACAGAGCCCTCATGGCCGCGAAAATTCTTTCGCGGCCGTGTCGATCTGTCATAGTGCCCATTCGACCTTGGGGTGAGAGGGTCGGGAGGCGACCCGCGACCAGGAGGACGATCGTGAAGTTCATGTTGATCTGGCGGGCTACCGATGAGGGTAATGCGGCCATGATGAGTGCCGACTTCGAGAAGACGCTCGAGATGGTGGGCCGGTACAACGACGAGATGATCCGGGCGGGCGTGCTGGTCGCGGCCGAGGGGCTGGACGCGGCCGAAGAGGGTGTGGTGGTGGACTTCTCATCGGAGCCGCCGGTCGTCACCGATGGGCCGTACGGGGAGACCAAGGAGTTGTTCGGCGGCTTCTACATTTTGAATGTGGCCTCCAAGCAGGAGGCGATCGAGTGGGCCAGGCGGGCGCCGTCGCTCGGAGCCGGATTCAAAACCGAGATCCGGCGGGTCACCACCATCGATGAATTCCCGCAGGACAATGAGTGGATTCAGAAGGAACGGGCGTGGCGCGAGGCCACCGGACAGCTGTGAGTCGCTGACCGATGGTCGAATCCACGGGGCGCGCGGCCGTCACCGCGGTGTGGCGAATCGAGTCCGCGCGGATTGTCGGCGCGCTCGCCCGCTACACCGGGGATTTCGCCATGGCCGAGGATCTGGCGCAGGAGGCTTTGGCCGAGGCGCTGGTGAACTGGCCGCGCGAGGGCGTGCCGCGCAATCCGGCCGGATGGCTGTTGACGGTCGGGCGACGGCGGGCCATCGATGCGTTCCGGCGCCGCGCCGCCCTCGACGATCGGTACTCCGCCCTCGCCCGCGAGCTGGGCGAGGGCGGGGTCGCCGCGGGTGGTCCACCGGCGGAATCCGCTGAGCCGCAATGGGATCCCGATCAGATCGATGATGACGTGCTCGCGCTCGTCTTCATCTCCTGCCATCCCGTGCTCTCGCGCGAGGCCCGGATCGCGCTCACGCTGCGGGTGGTGGGCGGCCTGTCCAGCGATGAGATCGCCAAGGCGTTTCTGACACCCACGGCCACCGTGCAGGCCCGGATCACGCGTGCGAAGAAAACCCTTGCGGCGGCGCGTATTCCATTCGCGGTGCCGTCCGCGCCCGAGCGTGCCGAGCGTCTCGGTTCGGTGCTGAGCGTCATCTACGTGATCTTCACCGAGGGCTCCTCCGCCACCTCGGGCACGGATCTGATCCGATTCGATCTGGCCGGTGAGGCGCAGCGCCTGGCCCGCATTCTGGCCCGGCTCATGCCCGCCGAACCCGAGGTGCACGGCCTGCTGGCGCTGCTCGAGCTCACCGCCGCCAGATTTCCGGCCCGCACCGATGCCGACGGGCGGCCGGTGCTGCTGGAGCAGCAGAATCGCCGCCGCTGGGATCGCGCCGCCATCCGCCGCGGCCGGGCCGCCCTGGATCAGGCCACCCGCATCGGCCGCGGTCTGGGCGCGTACGGCCTACAGGCCGCGATCGCCGAATGTCATGCGGTCGCCGCCTCCGTGGCGGTGACCGACTGGGATCGCATAGTGCTGCTCTACGAGGCCCTGAGTCGCCTCGCCCCCTCGCCGATAGTCGATCTCAATCGTGCGGTGGCGGTCTCCATGGCACAGGGTCCGGCCGCCGCGCTGCGCATTGTCGATGAACTCGAAACCGCTGCGGCGCTGGCGAATTCGCATCTGCTGCCGAGTGTTCGAGGTGAACTGCTGACCCGCTTGGGTCGTACCGAGGAGGCGCGCGTCGAACTCGAACGCGCCATCGCACGCTGCGGTAGCGAACCCGAACGCGCCCTACTGGCCGGCAAACTCGCCGAACTGGGACCGACCCCGTTGCCGTGAAGGGCAATTCGCTGATCCTGGGCTATATCGGCGGCACCCCGACCGGCTGCGCCTGCTGGCCGATGTCTACCGCGAGGTCGGCGCGGCATCCGGCAAATTCCGGCTCGGTATCGCACTGCACTACTTCGGCGCACCCGCCATGGCCGCCGCCACCCACCCCACTACCGCAGACTTCCTGCGCCCCAAACACCCCGGGGCAGGCGGCTTCACGGTCGGCCGCCAACAGTTCGAACACGGTATGCGCCCCGACCAGCACCTGATGATCGGCACCACCGAACACGTCACCGCCAAACTCGCCGAACTCCACGACGCGGTCCGCTTCGATCGCGTCCAGGCCCTGGTCGACTGGGGCGGCCTACCCGAGGCTGCGGTCCGCGACTCCCTGCATCGACTCGGCGAGGAGATCGCACCGGCCCCGCGTTGCCATATCGAAAGTGTCGCCCCCCGCAGCCGCGGTCGGCTGACCATCGGGTGCGTGGCGCGAGACGCGTTCACGGAGTGTTGGGCAGGATTGGCGGCGCATAGTCGAACCTCATGCCCAACAACCGTACGAGCAGAAGCACCACCGGCAGGTGAATGATGAACTGTAGGAAGGTGAATCCGACGAGGTCGCGCGCCCGCAGTCGCAGCACCGCCAGCAGCGGCAGCATGAAGAATGGGTTGATGAGGTTCGGCAGCGCCTCGGCCACATTGTAGATCTGTACCGTCCAACCGAGATTCATCCCGACATCGGTCGCCGACTGCATGACGAACGGCGCCTCGACCAGCCATTTCCCGCCGCCCGACGGAATGAATATGCCCAGCACTACCGTGTAGAGGGCGACGACGATGGCGAAGTGCCCACCCCCACCGATGTGGGTGAAGACATCTGCCAGATGTTCGGAAACGGTATGGCCTCCGCGCCCTTTCGCTTTGGCGAGAATGGCGGCTATCGCGGCGTAGAGCGGGTACTGAACGAGAATCCCGGCGGTAGCTGGTACTGCGAGGGTCACGGCCTGCAGGAACTTTCTCGGCGTTCCGTGCAATGCCAGGCCGAGTATCAGGGAGACGAGCAGATAGCAGTTGAGGCTGCTGACGACCGTGAGTGCAGGTTTTCTGCTCAGTTGGGAGATCAGCCAGCCCGCTGTCATGAGGACGGCCAGGATCGGCAGAATTCGGCTGTACTCGAGCCATTCGCCCGGACGGGAACGCGGCGCGATTTCCGTCGGCTCGTCGTCCAAGTCGATGTGCAGTTCCTGTGCCGTCTCGATCGCCGCCCCCTTCGGCGCGGAGAAGTATGTGATCGCCACGGTGAGCGCCACGATGACGGCGCACATGAACAGTGATTGCCAGGTGAAGATCGTGTGCCTGAAGTCGAGCACGCCGGTGATCTTCAGCAGCGCGGGCGGCAACGAGGTGGCCGTTGCCTGCAGCTGCGCCGCGGAGGACGAGATGCCCAGCGCCCATACCGAACCTATTCCCATGAACGCCGCCGCACCGAGCGCGCGGTAGTCGACGCGCAGGTCGGACCGGCGCGCGATGGCACGGGCCAGCAGACCGCCGAATATCAGACTCAGGCCCCAGTTCAGTATCGAGACCGACATCGACAGCAGCGCAACCAAACTTACGGCGCCGGCCGCGGTGCGCGGTAAGGCGGCCAGCCGGTTGATGAGCCGGGTGACCGGTGGCGAGGTGGCGACGACGTATCCGGTCAGCACCACCATGGCCATCTGCAGCGTGAACGCCGTCAGATCCCAGAAGCCATCGCCGAACGCGTCGACAACCGTCTGTGGCGACGCGCCATTGGCCAATGCCGCGGCGGCCACGAGGATCACCCCCGCGAGCGCGACGACATAGGCGTCCGGAAACCATTTCTCCATCCACCTGCCGAGTGCCTGCGCGACCCGCGCAAGTCCCTTCTCGGAGCCGGTCACTGCTGTTGGAGTCGCCATCGGGGTGTACCTCTGTTTCCACACGCTTCGGGCGCCAACTATGACACGACAACCTCATTCCGGCGTTCTCAGCGCATCCGGACTCGGATCGGTCAGGAGGCGAGGTCGGCAGGATCGGTATTCGCCCCGCACAGCACGATTCCGATCTGCTCCCCGGGTTGTGGCCGGTAGGCGCCGCTGAACAGGGCTGCCAGCGCGGTGGCCGAACCGTGCTCGACGGCGAGGCGGTGGTTCTGCCATAACTGCCAGCGCGCGTTGATGATCGCGGCGTCGTCCACCACGACCGAAGCGTTATCGGCGGTTTCGGCCCAGGCCAGAGCGGCTGGCGACACCCGGCTCGCGCCGAGGGAATCGGAGGCGATGGAATCGATCTCGACCTCCCGCACGGTGCCCGCGACGAGCGCGGCATGCAGCGCCTGGCTGCCCTCCGGTTCGGCCCCGACCACCCGGATTCCCAACTTCTGTGCGACGGAGGCAATTCCGGAGAACATGCCGCCGGCACCGACCGCGCAGATCACGGTGTCCAGGTCCGGTCGCGCCGCGGCAAGCTCGAGCAGAATGGTGCCGGCCCCGGCGGAGGTCAATGTGTCGTCGTGGGTGTAGGCGTCGATGGCCCCGGTATCGTCCTGGAATCGTCGTGCGGCTTGCCGGGCCTCGGCCTTCGTCGCACCCGTCACGCGCACCTCCGCGCCCAACTCCCGGACCCGCCGCACCTTGGCAGGGGAGGTCGAACGGCTCAGGAACACCGTCGCGGGCACACCCAATCGCCTGGCGGCCCACGCGAATCCGATGTCCGCGTTGCCGCCGGTGGCCGAGACGATGCCCGTGCGTGGCATGCGGTCCGTCTCCAGCAGCGCGGCTACCAGGTTCGCCGCGCCCCTGGCCTTGAAAGAGCCGGTGTGCTGCAGGAATTCGAGGGCCAGACTGATCGTGCCGGTCGGTGCCAGATCTGCGTCGGCCTCGATGACCGTGAGGGGCCGGACAATTCCCGCTATGCGCCGGGAGGCCGCGGTGACTTCGTCGAATACCGGGTCCACGAACCCATCACCCCGCACTCCTCGTCATGCCCCGCCTCAATGCCGGAAATGGCGGGCCGGGTGAGGATATCAGTGCTCGAAGTCGGTGTTACCACTCCGCTCGGTGTGCCGCACCAGCGGCCAATCGATCGGCACCCGCCCGGCCAGCGATAGGTAGGAGTCGAACACCGCGAGCGCGATCTCGGCCACAACGTCGACGAATTCGGCGTCCGACAGTGCCGCGCGGGCCGCAGCCACCTCCTCGTCGGTGACCGCTCCACGGCGGCGGACCAGTGCCGCCGCCCAGGCCAGTATCTGAGCCTGCTTCGGATCCGTCGCTGAGCCGGACCGTGCGTCGGTCATCGCCTGCTCGCTCAATCCACCGACCCGCGTGGCGAGGAAGCTGTGTGCCGACAGTACGTAATCGCAGCCGTGCTCCTGCGCCAGCAGTAGGCCCAGGCGGGTTCGGGTGTCCGAGTCCAGAGTGCTTTCCGTGCACAGGGAATCGGCGAGGGCGAGATGGCCGCGCATCGCGGCCGGACTGTTCGCCAGCACCTTGGCGATATTCGGCGTGATGCCGAACAGGCGCTGGGCGGTATCGAACAGGGTTCGTGTCACGCCGGTGGCGGCCTCCGGCTCGATCAGCGGCAGCGGCGGTAACTCGGTCATGAGGCCAGCGTGATCGTGTGCGTTGATACTTTTGCGATGCGTCCGCGATGGGTGTTGTATGTGACACGACAATGGATGTACGTTTTTCGATTCTCGGGCCGGTCGAGATCAGTATCGGCGGCCAGGTCGCGCCCCTCGCGCCGCGCCACCGCGGCGTACTCGCATACCTGCTCCTCAACGCCGATCGTGTTTGCACGATAGATCGACTCGTCGAGGCGGTCTGGGGCCTCGACGAGCCCGATACCGCGCGGGCCCAGATCCACGCCTCGCTCACCGCGATCCGGCGAGTGCTGCGTGCGGCCGATGCCGCGCGGACCATCGAGACCCGCGCGGCCGGCTACGTCGCACATCCGGCATCGGATCAGTTCGATCTCACCGACTTCAACGATCTCGTCGCCGCTGCTGAACACGCGGCAGCACCCCTGGACGCGGTCGCGGGACTGCGGGCGGGACTGGCACTTTGGCGCGGTGACGCGCTGGGCGACATGACCGCCGCTTACGTCGCCGGTGCCCGCGCCCGGCTGCATGAACAGCGGCTCACCGCTATCGAGCGACTGATGGACCTGGAACTGTCGCTGGGTCGGCACCAGCAAGTGCTGGACGAGCTCATCGCCCAGGTCGCCGAGAATCCGTTGCGGGAGCGGCTCGCCGGCCAACTGGTGCTCGCGCTGTATCGCGCCGGACGCCAACGCGACGCGCTCGCCAGCGCTCGCGCACTGCGCACCGCGCTCGTGGAACAGCACGGGCTGGATCCGGGATCGGCGTTCATGGATCTGGAACAGGCTGTGCTGCGTGGCGATCCGGAGTTGCTGCTCCCCGTGGAGCCCATGCCCCCGGAACCGCACCGGCCGCTGCCGCCGAACCCGGCTCGGCAACCGGTCGCCCCGCCTCCGGAGACACCACCGGTCAGTGCGAATTTCCTGCCCTACGATATTCCCGATTTCGCAGGTCGCACAGATGAGTTGGATCGACTGGGCGTACCCGATCAGCAGGGATCAGGCGGCATTGTCGCCATCGACGGCATGGCTGGAGTGGGTAAGACCGCGTTGGCCGTCCATGCCGCGCACCGCCTCGCCGAGCGCTACCCGGACGGCCAGCTGTTCGTCGATCTGCAGGCCTACGCGGCCGAACGTGCGGCCGTCGCCCCGGCTGCCGCCCTGGAAATACTCCTGCGTCAGTTGGGAATCCCCGCTGACCGCATCCCGATCGACGAGGGCGACCGCAGCGCGCTGTGGCGCAGCGAGCTGGCCGGACGCCGGATCGTCGCGGTCCTGGACAACGCCGCCGGTGCCGACCACGTCCGTCCGCTGTTACCCGCCGTCACCGACAGTCTGATCCTGATCACCAGCCGCCGGAGAATGATCGATCTCGATGGCGTGCACGCGGTTTCGATGCCGGTCTTGCCGCCGGGCGACGCCGTCGCGCTGTTCGAACGGATTGTCGGCGCGCGCGCCACAGCCGAGCCGGTGGCGGCGCTGGATGTGTTGCAGCTGTGCGGATTCCTACCGCTGGCAGTGCGGATCGCGGCGGCGCGGCTCCTACATCGTCCACAGTGGAATGTCGGTTATCTGGCGGGACGGTTGCGCGACGAACGGCGGCGGCTGGTCGAGCTGGCCACCACCGAACGCGGTGTGGCGGCGGCCTTCGCGCTGTCCTACGGGCAGCTCGGCCCGGCGCATCAGCGCCTGTTCCGACTGCTCGGCCTGCATCCCGGCCGCGACATCGACCCCGCTGCCGCTGCCGCGCTCGCTGATCTTCCACACGCCGACGACGCCGAACTGCTGCTCGAGGAGCTGCTGGATGTGCATGTCGTCGCACAACACGAACCCGGACGCTATCTGCTGCACGACCTGCTACGCGCCCACGCGACCGCGATCGCGGCGGCCGACGAATCCGATACCGCACGGCAGGCCGCACTGTCCCGGCTGTTCGATCACTATCTGTACACGGCCCGGTCCGCAGTGGATCTGCTGTTTCCGCACAGTGCGACCGATCGCCATTCCTTGCCGCCCGTCACACGGCGAATCGCCGGTGTCGACGGTACGGACGCCGCGGTGGAATGGTTGCACGCCGAACGGGCCAACCTCATGGCGGTGATCGTCCATGCGGCGGATCACGATCGGCCCGAATTCGTTCGCGATGCGGCTGTGACGCTGCGCCCGTACCTGGACGGGTACTTCCGCCATACCGACGCGGCCCGGCTCCATGCGGTCGCGCTGGTCGCGGGGCGGCGGCTGGGTGATCGTTCCGGCGAGGCGCGGGCGCTGGCCGACCTCGGCTGGACCCACTGGCGACGGGGCGAATACGCCGATGCGACAAGATATTCGGAGCATGCGTTGTCGGTGGCCCGGGCGAACGGGGACCGATTCGAGGAGGCGCGCGCGCTCAACACCCTCGGCAATGTCCGTTGGCGGCAACGCGATCCCGCCGCGGCTCGCGAATACTTCCACAAGGCGCTGTGGATAACCCGTGAGATCGGCAACCGCGGTGGTGAGGCGCACGTACTGGGGAATCTCGCCTTGGTCCTCGGCGACGACCGCCATGCCGAGGCTCGCGAACATCTCGAGCGCGCACTGGATTTGCATCGTCAGGTCGGCAACGCGCGCGGCGAGGCGCTGGTCCTGAACAAGCTCGGCACGTTGTACCGCCGGTGTGGACTGACGGAGCCGGCTCGCGAGCATCACAGCCAAGCACTGGAGCTGTATCGCTCACTCGGTACTCATGGTGACGAGGCCGCCGCGTGGAATGGGTTGGGGCATACCGCCCGCGCCCGCGGTGATGCCGCACAAGCGATCTCCGAACATGCCACCGCACTCGAACTTGCGGTGCGGACCGGCAATTCGCCCGAGGAAGCCGACGCTCACGAGGGGCTGGCCCGCGCGCATCATCTGTGCGGGCAGCTGGACCGGGCCCGCGAGCACGCCGAACTGGCGCTGAAGCAGTACCGGGCACTCGGGCTTCCAGAAGCCGACGTTGTTCGGGTCTTTCTGGCTGAACTGTCCTAGCTGGAATCCAAGACGATTCATCGGCGATTCACTCGCGTCGCCGATTCCATCGCGAACGCATCGGCGAAGTATCGACCCGCCGCGGGACGCTCTCATGGTGCGAATCGCGGACTGAATCCTCGCCGATCCGGCGGACCCACGGTCACGATTTCCCGCCCGCCGTACGTCAGTGCGGCGGAACACACACGGCAAGAAGGGAATTCGCCATGTCAACCACTACCGCCATCCCGCAGGAGCGGACCGGCTCACGGCTGCCCAACCCGGCCCAGCTCGTCCCGGAAATGGGTGCGGTCGTTGGTGCGCTGTTCAAGGCCACCGGCAACGGTTCCGTCGAGCAGACCACGATCAGCCTGATCCAGTTGCGGGCCGGTCAGATCGTCGGCAGCACCTATCTGGTGCTGCTGCATGTGGGCGGCCTGCGCAAAGCCGGCGAGTCGGAGGAGCGCATCGCGGCCGTGGCGACCTGGCGGGACGCCCCCTACTTCACCGAGGCCGAACGCAGCGCGCTCGCCCTGGTGGAAGCGGTCCTGCAACCCGCAGCGGATGGCGAGCGGGTTTCCGATGAGCTGTACGCGCAAGCGAGTGCCCATTTCGACGACAAGGCTCTGGCCACCCTCGCGATGGCCATCGGTCAGGTGAACTTCTTCGTCCCGGTAGCCCTCATCGGTAAACCGATCCCCGGAGTCTCACCCGCCGGGCAGTGGACTCCCGTTGTAACACAGTAGAACTCGGAGGTCTCGGTCCGAGTCCATTCCGCCGGAGTCGACCCGATCGGTTATCGGCAGGCGCGTCGATACGTGCGCCTGCCATTACCCACAACGCGTGGGATCAATTCCCGGACAAGGGAATACGTAGTTACAAGGAGAGAAGAATGCACGTCGCCTTCATTGCCGTCACCATTATCGCCGCCGCCTGGGTCGGGTTCTCCGCGTTCTCGCTGTTGCGGGGAGCGAAGTTCGTCACCGATCCGCTGGTGGAATACGGTGTGCCGCAGAGCTGGTGGACCATGCTGGGCGTGCTCAAGGCCGCGGGCGCGATCGGAATGATCGCGGGCCTGTTCATCCCGTTGCTCGGTGTCGCCGCCGCGATCGGATTGATCCTGTACTTCGCGGGCGCGGTGATCACCATCCTGCGAGCGCGCTCGTACAAGACGGTCGCGTTCCCACTGCTGTATCTCGTCCCGGTCGCCGTGGCATTGGGATTGGGAGCCGCGGCCTGAGCGTCCGGCCGAGATTTCCGACACCGCCGGTTCACACGGCGATCCACCACGGCATCCGAATGTTCGAGGAATAGCTATGACCCCGCAGGCACCGCTCGACAGCGAAGCGCCTCCATCACCATGGTCGACGGTGGCGCGAGCAATCGCCCTGCTCACCGTAATCACCAGCGTGCTGCTCACCGTTTTCGCATGGCCTTCGGCGCGGTCCTCGGTACACGATGTGCCGATCGCCCTCGCCGGGCCGGCGCCCGCGGTCGCGCAGGCGCGCACAGTGCTCGATCAACGCCTGCCGGGCGGCTTCGACGTCATCGAAGTCGCCGACACCGCGACCGCGGAACAACTCGTCCGCGACCGCCGGGCATTCGGGGCGATCGACCTCAGCTCCGGCTTTCCGCAGGTGATCATCGCCTCCGCCGCCAGCACGGCGGTCGCGCAGACGCTGCAAGCCACGGCGGCCAGCATCGGTCGGGCCGGGACCGGTGCTCCGGTCCGCGATCTGGCCGCTCTGCCTGCCGATGACCTGCGCGGCGCGGGCCTGGCTGCGGGAACCCTGCCGCTGGCCATGGGTGGTCTGCTGGCCGCGGTACTACTGGTCAAACTGGTCCGCGGCGGGCTCCGCAGGTTCGTCGGCGCATTCGGCTTCGCGGTGACGGGAGGCTTGGCGGCCGCGGCCATTCTGCAATGCTGGCTCGGCTCGCTGAGCGGCTCATATCCGGCGAACGCCGGCGCGATCGTCCTGACCATCGCGGCGATCGCATCGACTGTCCTCGGACTCGAATCCCTGCTCGGATCCCTGGGAATCGGGATCGGCGCCATCGCCGTCATGCTCATCGGCAATGCCTTCTCCGGCACGGCGACCGCACCGGAGATGCTGCCGGGCAGGTCCGGTGCACTCGGGCAGTTGCTGCCTCCCGGAGCCGGTGGTCGGCTGCTGCGCTCTACCGCATTCTTCGACGGCCGCGGTGGCGAGCACGCCGTCATCGTTCTGGTCGTCTGGATCATGCTCGGAGCGGCGCTTTGTCTGGCCGGTGCGCTGCGAAAACGGCCTCTTGGGCCACTGAAATGAAAGGAACGACATGTCCAAAGCGGTCATAGTCGGCGGCGGTATCGGTGGTCTCGCGACAGCCATCGCGTTCATGCGGCGCGGTTGGGAGGTCGAGGTGTTGGAGCGCTCGACCCGAATCGAGGAGGTCGGCGCCGGATTATCGTTGTGGCCCAACGCGATTCGCGCATTGGATGCGCTCGGTCTCGGCGAAGCCGTGCGCCGCCAGGCCCGGGAGCAGGGGGCGGCCGGGATTCGTGGCAGTAGGGGAAACTGGCTTTCCCGGACCGACACCGATGCCGTCCGCGTGCGTTACGGCAATCCGGTCATGATGCATCGCGCCGACCTCCTCGACATCCTGCGCAGGGCTATCCCGGAATACGCAGTGCGCAAAGGTATTTCGGTGACCACGGCAGAGGTTGACGGTACCGTGGTGCACTCGGCGGGAACTTCGACCGGGGATGTCGTCGTGGGCGCGGACGGCATCCACAGCGTGGTCCGCCGTGCGGTCTGTGGTTTGATCGAACCCCGATACAGTGGATACACCGCGTGGCGAGTGATCGTCACTCCCGCCGAGCCGGTTGCCGATATGGGCGAAAGCTGGGGTAGTGGAGAGCGTTTCGGCTACAGCGCACTCCCCGATGGCCGGGTTTACTGCTTCGCTACGGCCGATATGGCCGCGGACACTCGGGGCGGTGGACTGATCGAGCTGCGTACCCGGTTCGGCTCTTGGCATGAGCCCATACCTGCCCTGCTGGCCGCAGCCGACGAAACGGCGATCCTGAAGCATGATCTCTACGACTTGCCACCCCT
Source organism: Nocardia sp. NBC_01503 (assembly GCF_036327755.1). Classification (NCBI taxonomy): domain Bacteria; kingdom Bacillati; phylum Actinomycetota; class Actinomycetes; order Mycobacteriales; family Nocardiaceae; genus Nocardia; species Nocardia sp. NBC_01503. Next base: position 1,691,778 of record NZ_CP109596.1, on the reverse strand, counting down.
GAAGACCTATACAGCGGGCCGGATCGCGCTGATCGGTGATGCCGCGCACGCCATGACGCCGAACCTGGGGCAGGGCGCCTGCCAGGCGTTGGAGGATGCCGTGGTGTTGGCGCACGTCGCCACTCGGGATGACGACCTGACGCGCTACGACAGTCAGCGCAGGCCCCGAACCCAGATGATCGTCAAACGCTCCCGGTTGATCGGCTCAGTCGGTCAGCTCTCCTCACCCTTGGCCGTACTGGCCCGCAACGCGCTGTTACGTTCGACCCCGCCGTCGGTGCAGTTCAAATCGCTCGCCCGGGTCCTCGATTGGGAGTGCTGCTGACCCGCCCGGTACCCGGGGGCCACCTCGGCGGCACGGGCCTACCTGACTACGAGCATGTGAAGTGCGCGAATCCGATTGTCGTTCTTGTGCCCTCGGCAGGATTCGAACCTGCGACCTACCCTTTAGGAGAGGGTTGCTCTATCCCCTGAGCTACGAAGGCTGGACCGGTGGCCGGTGGGCGACCCGAACGTCGGGGAGTCTACCTGGTCGGGCGGCAGGGGGTCGCATTCATATCAGTGCGGGTGGTTCACGGCGTAGCGGGCGCGTTCGGGCGCGGTGGCGTGCAGGACGCCGGGGGCGTCCAGGTCGGCGGGGAGGCCGTGCTGGGTGAGGCGATGCGCGCGATTGGGAGCCATATAGGCGGCGCAGTAGAACAGGGCCAGGATCAGCGACAGCAGGATCATGGTGGCGCGGATCCATGCCGGGCCGGGGAAGAACAGGGCGAAGGCGGCGAAGATGGGCAGGAACGGGACCATGCCGCGGATGAGATGCCTTGTGTAGGCGTGCTTTCCGGTCAGGTCGTGCAGAACCCAGTCGCGGAGGTCGTCGGGCATGGGACGGCCCACGGTGTAACCGAGCCACTCGGGGAAGGTGGGGCGGCGGCGCTGGATGGTCATGATTCGCTCCTTTCGAACGCTGGATCGGCCGGTTCCGATTCGAGCGTGCGCCTGCCGCCCGCGTTCGGGTAGCGGGTCCGGTTCTATGCGGGCATAGACCGGAGCTATGGGCTAATGCTTGGTGCCCACCGCGAGGACGTAATCGGCCCACGGTCCACAGGCGAGTACGCCAGGTGTGGGCGAGTCGAGACCTCGCGGTACTCAGCGCCGGGCGGCTCGCTCCTCGTCATAATCGGACGGTTTGAAAGTGCTTGTCTTCCAGCGGAACAGCACCGTCGCCCCGGGCCAGTTATTGGTGATCCGTCCCGAAGCGTTGCGATACCAGCTGGAGCAGAAGTTCCAGGGAGTGTCCTTCAGACGGCGCTGCAACCAGTCGTCCCAGGACTGTTCGACCTCCGGCTTGGCCGCCAGGAACCGCCCCGGCCGCGCCGCCAGATACTCCGCGACCTGCCGGATGTACCGCGCCTGTGACTCCAGCATGTAGATGATCGATCCGGACCCCACATTGGTATTCGGGCCGTACATCATGAACAGATTCGGGAATCCGGGCACCGACATGCCGAGGTACGCGCGCGCACCCTCCGCCGACCACTCATCGGTCAGCTTGCGCCCGCCCAGACCATAGATGTGCATGGGCGCAAGGAATTCCGTGCCCTTGAACCCGGTGCCGTAGACGATCACATCCACCGGATGCTCGACGCCGTCGGCGGTGCGGATACCGTTCGGCGTGACGGCCTCGATGGCGGTGGTCTCCACATGAACGTTCGGCTGCCCGAGCGCGGGCAGGTACTCGTTGGAGAAGAGTCCGCGCTTACATCCCGCCGCGTAATCGGGAGTCAGCTTGGCGCGCAAGGCCGGATCCGGTACCTGCGCCCGCCGATGCCGATCCGCGAGGGCGATGACCGGCGTCTTCATGGCCGGAATATCGGTGAGCGCCAAGGCCAGTACCTCGAAGAATCCCCAGATGGCGAATCGCTCCGCCAGCCGCGTCACCGGAACGTGCTTGAACATCGCCTTGTGCAGCGCGCTGTACTCGGTATCGAACTTGGGTAGCACCCACGCCGCGGACCGCTGGAACAGCGTCAGTTGCGCGACCTTCGGCTGAATCGCCGGAATGTATTGAATGGCACTGGCTCCCGTGCCGATGCATGCCACCCGTTTGCCGGTGAGGTCCACCGAGTGATCCCATTCGGCCGAGTGGAAGGCCGCACCGGTGAAGCTTTCGATCCCGGGCAGATTCGGCATGGCCGGGCGGGAGAGTTGCCCCACCGCGGGGATCAGGATATCGGCGATATGGGTGACGCCGTCGGAGGTGCGCACACGCCAAATGCCGGCCTGCTCATCGAATTCCGCCTCGGTGACCTCGACGCCGAACTCGATCTTGGCGGGCAGGCCGTGCTTCTCGGCGACCCCGCGCATGTATTCGTGGATATCGGCCTGATGTGAGAACCGCCGTGGCCAATCGCTTTTCGGCTCGAACGACCACGAGTAGAGCGGTGAGGGCACATCGCAGGCCGCGCCCGGATAGGTGTTCTCGCGCCAGACGCCACCCAGATCGGCGGCCTTCTCCAGGATGGTGAAGTTGGTCAGGCCGTGACGCCGCAACTCGAGCGCCATGCCGAGTCCTGCGAACCCGGCGCCGATGATCAGGATGGACGGCTCACGATTCATGACTCGACATTAAAGCTATCGGCGCTGGTCACGCAGACGTCGACGGTCATCAAATCGGCATTTTCGGCCATTTTCGCGAAGTGGGTTTGCGGTAACCCGAGTTAACCGACCCTCACCGGGATCCTTCTGGGACGGTGAACGCCGTCTGACCTGCGTCGCTGTCCCCGACTGGACAGCCGACGGTCCCACTACATATATTCACGGAGAATCGTGCTCCAATTTGCTTGTCCTGGTTAGTGATTGGCTATTCTGCGGCGCCGCAGGGGGCGTCGTTGCAAGCCTGATCCTGGCCCGGACCTCGATGCCGGCGGGTCATCGCGAAGGCGGTGGCAGGTCGGCGACGATCGCGGGCGGCGGAAGTGGGGTCCGTCGCCCGCGATCAAAAAAGCGGGTTGCCGCGATCGGGTTGCCATCGGTTGGCCCCCGAACCGGCCATGTCCGATTTCGGCTATCCTGCCGGGAAGTGACTCAGTTCACTCTCCAGTAGGGATATGTAGGGAGCGGTTGGGAAATGTTGAGCACCATGCAGGACGAGCAGCTGTCACTCGCGACACTGCTGCGATACGCATCCACCTTCCAGGGCGACAGCACCGTCTCGACCTGGACCGGAGACGGAGTCCGCACCCAGACCTTCCGGGAAATCGGCACGGACGCCGCCCGCCTCGCCAATGCCTTGCGTGACCTCGGCATCGGTGAGGGCGACCGGGTCGGCACCTTCATGTGGAACAACAACGAGCACATGGTCGTGTACGTGGCCGTGCCCGCCATGGGTGCGGTACTGCACGCGCTGAATATCCGGCTCTTCCCGGAGCAGCTGGTCTACGTCGCCAACCATGCCGAGGACCAGGTGGTCATCGTCGACGGCACACTGCTGCCGATGTTCGCGCAGTACCTGCCGAACCTGAAGACGGTGCGGCATGTGATCGTCGCCAACGGCGATGCCTCGGCCCTGACCGCCCCCGCGGGCGTGCAGGTGCACTCGTACGCGGAACTGCTTGCGGCGCAGACCGATACCTACGACTACCCGGTCGTGGACGAGCGCTCCGCGGCCGGTATGTGCTACACCTCGGGCACCACCGGCGACCCCAAGGGCGTCGTCTACTCGCACCGCTCGAACTTCCTGCACGCCATGCAGGTGTGCGCGCCCAACGGTATGGGCTTCAGCGAGCGGGACACCGTACTCGCCATCGTGCCGCTGTTCCACGCCAATGCCTGGGGCCTGCCGTACGCGGCCATGATGTCCGGTGCGAATCTGCTCATGCCGGATCGCTTCCTGCAGCCCGCACCGCTGCTGGAGATGATGGCCGCGGTCAAGCCGACCTTCGCCGCGGCCGTGCCGACCATCTGGGGTGGCGTACTGGCCGGACTGCAGGCCGCGCCGCAGGACATCTCGCATCTGCGCACCTGTGTGGTGGGTGGCGCGGCGGTACCGCCGTCCATGATGCGGGCCTTCGAGGAGCGGCACGGTGTGAAGCTGCTGCACGCCTGGGGCATGACCGAAACCTCCCCGCTCGGCTCGGTGGCGCATGCCCCGGCCAGTGCCGAGGGTGATGAGGAGTGGGCCTACCGGTACACCCAGGGGCGTTTCCCCGCGGGCGTGCGGGCGCGCCTGGTCGCCGATGACGGCACCGTGGTCCCCAATGACGGTGTGGCGCTGGGTGAGCTGGAGGTGCGCGGCCCGTGGATCACCGGCTCGTACTACTCGCCGACCGGCGCCGAGGTCGATCCGGACAAGTTCAACGACGGCTGGCTGCGCACCGGTGATGTCGGCAAGATCAGCCCCAATGGGTATCTGACGCTGGTGGATCGGTCCAAGGACGTCATCAAGTCCGGCGGTGAGTGGATCTCCTCGGTGGATCTGGAGAATGCCGTGGTGGGTCATCCGGCTGTCGCCGAGGCCGCGGTCATCGGTGTTCCGGACGAGAAGTGGGATGAGCGGCCGCTGGTCGCGGTCGTGCTCGCGGCCGGGGCCGAGGTCAAGCCGGAGGAGCTGCGCGACTTCCTGGCCGACAAGTTCGCCAAGTGGCAGTTGCCCGAGCACTGGGCCTTCATCGAGGAGGTGCCCAAGACCAGTGTCGGCAAGTTCGACAAGAAGCGGCTGCGGGCGCAGTACGCCGATGGCGCGCTGACCGTCACCACGCTGTCCTGAGTTCTGGTCCGGCCCGCACCCGCATGCTCGGGTGCGGGCCGACGCATGTCCCGGGTGCGAGGTTGCGGAACGGGTACCTCTGGCGCCGGTGGATCCGTACCGTTAGTTTGAGGGCGGATGCCCGCAGTGGGGTGTATGCAGTGCCGGGGTGGACGAGGAGGTCCGTGTGAAATCGGTGTGCGCACAGGGGAAGTCGGTGGCCGAACGGCGGTTCGGGCGATGGAATGGAGTGCGGGGATGACACTCGGACTCATTCGATCGGTGGGGGAGCGGGCCTATCTCGAGCTCGAATCCGCGCGACTGTTCCTCGATGCCGGGCTGGCGCGAATCGAATCGCCGACGGTGCTGCTCTCCGCCGCCACCGCCATGCTGCGGTACGGAACGATCGCCGCCGGACTGCGTCTGTCGGCCGCGCGGTACGGCGGGCGGACCGCGCTGATCGACGAGCTCGGATCGCTCACCTTCGCCGAATTGGAGGACCGGTCCAACCGGCTGGCCAATGCCTGGCGGGCGCGTGGGCTGAAGCCCCGTGAGGGCGTGGCGATTCTGGCGCGCAATCATCGCGGCCTGGTGGACGCCATTTTCGCGGCGTCCAAGTGCGGGGCGCGGATCATCCTGCTCAATACCGATTTCGCCGGACCGCAGATTCGGGACGTGGCTACCCGCGAGGGCACCGATCTGCTGGTGTACGACGCCGAGTACGCGCACATGCTGGACGAGGTTTCGCCCCGGCGCGGCCGGTATCTGGCATGGACGGACGAGCCCGCCGCGGAGAGCCTCGCCGAGTTGATCGCCGATGGTTCACCCGACGCGCCACCCGCGCCCGGGGCCGAACCGCGCATCATCCTGCTCACCAGCGGGACCACCGGCACACCCAAGGGAGCGCCGCGGCCGGAGCCGAAATCCCTTGCCTCCCTGGGTGGATTGCTCTCCAAGGTGCCATTCCGGGCGGGCGAGGTGACCGAATGCTGCGCGCCCATGTTCCATACCCTCGGATTCGCCTGCGGCATGCTGACCCTCGGCTTCGGATCCACCCTGGTGATCCGCCGGAGGTTCGACCCGCAGGCCGCCATCGACAGCGTGGCGCGGCATAAGGCCACCACCATGATCGTGGTCCCGGTCATGCTGAGCCGGATGATCGACCTCGGCGGTACGGGTGTCACCGGGCGCGACCTGTCCAGCCTGCGCATTATCTTCGTGGCCGGATCGCAGCTGGGCGCGCAATTGTGCCGGGAGGTGACCGCCACCTTCGGTCCGGTGGTCTACAACCTGTACGGATCGACGGAAGTGGCGTACGCGACCATTGCCACACCGGAGGATCTGGCCGTGGAACCAGGCTGCGTCGGCCGCCCCGTACTCGGTGCGCGAGTGGAGATCCTGGACGACGAAGGCCGCCGACTACCCGCCGGTGCGACCGGCCGCATCTTCGTCGGCAACGTAATCCAATTCGAGGGTTACACCGGCGGCGGACACAAGGAGATCATCCGCGGCCTCATGTCCTCCGGCGATGTCGGCCACTTCGACCGCGCCGGAAGGCTTTTCATCGACGGCCGTGATGACGACATGATCGTCTCCGGCGGTGAGAACGTCTTTCCCGGAGAGGTGGAAGAGCTCCTCTACACCCACGCCGCCGTCCGCGAAGTCGCCGTACTGGGCGTCCCCGACGACCAATTCGGTTCCCGGCTCAAAGCTTTCGTAGTTGTCCACGAAGGCCAATCCTTCAGCGCGGAGGATGTCCGCGACTTCGTGAAATCCAATCTCGCCAGATACAAGGTCCCCAGGGAAGTTGTATTCATGGACATACTCCCCCGAAACCCCACCGGCAAGGTGCTGAAACGCAAATTGCTGGAGACATAAATGAAAAGCTGTCCCGTCTGAATATGCTTGTATCACAATGGAATTAGCCTTTCCCGTCCTGTTCTATCACGGTAGAATAAAGGCATGAATTCGGGAGGGACCACCGCACTCGTGAGCAGCGCTTCGGCGCTGCTCGCCGCGGTGGACGGCCTCCTGGACGCGTCCCTGACTCCGCATTCCGATGAGGAATTCATCGAGGTAATGCGGGTGGTGGAAACGGCGATCCGCGCACTGGAGGCGGTCAAACATCGTTTCACGGTCGAGACCGGTACCCGCTGCCTGGCCGCGCGTGCGGGTGTGTCGACCCCGGTCAAGTTCCTGGAACAAACCTTGCGCCTGTCCCATGCCGAGGCGACCGGGCGCTGGAACACCGCGAAGCTGGTGTCGCCCCGGGTGTTTCCCACCGGCGAGCTCGACCCGATACTGCCCTTGGTTGCCGAGGCTCAGCGTGCGGGTGCGATCTCGGCTGATCACACCCGGCACATCGTGGCCGCGCTGCACAAACTCCCCGACACCCTCCCGGATGAGAGGAAGGAGACCGCCGAACGGATCCTGACCGACTACGCGCGCGCGGGTTTGCCCGATGCCCTGCCGCGGTTGGGGAACGAGATCCTGATCCGGGTGCATCCCGACGGCGAGTTGGCCGCCGAGCGTGATCGTCAACGTTTGCGTGGGTTGAGCATCGGGCATCAGCGGGTGAACGGTATGTCCCCGGTGTCGGGGGAGATCACTCCGGCGTTGCGTGCGGTGTTGGATCCGATGCTGGCCAAGTGGGCGCGCCCGGGCGTGTGCAATCCCGAGGACACCGACAGCCCTCGTAGCACCGCCGATGCCGCCGACCGTGGGGTGTTGGCGGCGGCGGCCAAGCGTGATGGCCGCACCGCCGCGCAACGCAATCATGATGCGCTGCTGGGTTTCCTGCGTTTCGGTGTGGATCCGGCCATGCTCGGCAGCCATCGTGGTCTGCCGGTCGCGGCGGTGTTGAGTATGTCGGTGGCCGATGTGGAGCGTGGTGCCGGTATCGCGACCACCGCGACCGGGGGCACCCTGTCGGTGTCCGAGGCGTTGAGATTGGCTGCCACCGCGACTGATTCGAGTACTTTCGTGGCGGTGCTGGACAAGGCCGGGGCCCCGATCCACCTGGCCCGGGTCCGCCGCACCTCCACCGCGTCTCGCGGGAAGGCGGCCCGCACCACCGGCGCCGCATCCGGCGCGGCCTGTAGCGCGACGCCGGTCACCACTCGTGGTGCGACGCCTGCCGCGGTCGGTGCCGTATCGGCCAGTCCCGCATCCGGTTTCAGCGTCTCCGACCTGCCCCTGCACCTGGGTGAGAACGAGCGCTTGGCCACCGGAGCCCAACGGTTGGCGTTGATCGCCGCCGAGAAGGGCTGCACCCGACCGGGATGCAGCGCGCCCGCCTCGCTGTCGGCGGTGCATCACATCACCGAATGGGTCAAGGGCGGGCCGACCGATATCGAGAACCTGACACTGGCGTGCGATGCCTGCCACGGCCTGGTCCACGACGGCCCCGGCGGATGGAAAACCGTGGTCATGGGCCCCGACACCGACTACCCCGGCCGCACGGGGTGGATCGCACCCCCGCACATCGACCCGAGCGGCACACCCCAAGTGAATCACCGGCACCATCCGGGAGAGTTGACGGCCGCGACCCTGGCCCGTATCCACGCCCGTGACGAACGCGAGCGGGCACGGCTCGAGGAGTGGCTCAACACCCGCAACACCTCCCACACCCGGCGATAGCGACGCTGAGCAGCCTGTACCACCGACAGGGAACCCACCCGCCGGTGCTACAGGCGTGTTGTGTGGCCCTTCGCTCGCATTCAGGTCGGTGATGGGTGGAGCTTCTGACGGTGCGATACGTGTTTACACTTGCGCGCCTTGCTTGTTCGCCCATGCCTGCCGTTGCTGGTGTCCATGGCCGTGGCGGGGTTCGCTTCGGCTTCGGCGGGGTGGGAGCTGAGCGCATGGGAACCGTTGCGGCATCACCTGCATGTGTCGTGGGGTCTGCTGATGTGCGTGGGCTTTTCGCGGCTCGGGTGCTCACCCGTGGGTCGTGGTCCATCGCAAGGCCAGTGGGCTACCACCCGGGGCCTTCGTAGCACACTCGCCCGAATCACCCGCGGTCCCAGCGGGGTTCGGGAGGACAAGCAAAACAAACACGGCAGTGCTGGTGGCGTCGCCTGCCGTACCCCACTGTCGCTCCCCCATCGAGCGCGAATACTCGCGACCCAGCCGGGCTGGATGGCCGTGGTTACCTTCAGAACCACAACCCGAAAAGACAAGAGCGAACAAAGACCCCACCCCAAGACGCCCAGACGAGAAGAACCACCACCCTCGAGACCTTGGACGTGCGACAAGGGGGTGCTCATGCAGGGACACGCCGGAGATCGCCGCACCAGTGCCCCCTGATCGCGTGTCCAGGGGGATTCGGGCGTCGAGCAGGAACTGATGTACGCGACACGCCGGGGTTCGGTGCGTGAGTTCCTGGTGAGCGAACGGTCCAGGTCGTCGGAGGCTCCGAACGGGATGTGACGGAGTGCTTCGGGGTCCTGAAAGTGTTGTGGTGGTGGGGTTTCGGGCCCTTGGGCCCGTCTTTTCTTCTTGTCCTGGCGTCTTTTGTCTTGGTCCTTGTTCTTGTTCTTGGTTTTTGGGGTTGTGGTTCTGAAGGTTCCCACCGCCACCCGGCCAGGCTGGGTCGTGAGGGTGCGGCTCCCGATCGGGGGAGCGACAGCCGGGTACGGCAGGCGAGGCAACCACACTGCCCGTTCCGCTTTGCAGCCCGGTTGAGCAAAGGCAACACCATCCCGCGAACCGACCACACACATGGGTCGGCCACCCCTGTCCAGTACGCCGACAGGGCAGAGGAGAAATCGAACTAGCCGCCCAGCCGAGCAAGGAGCGCGGCGAACTCCGCACGGGAGAGATAGCCGTCGCCGTCGGAGTCCGCCGCTGCCAGTAGGGATTCGGCGGTTTCGTCGGTGAGCCCCGGGCAGGTGCGCAGCAGCGATTCGAGTTCGTCGAGTTCGATCAGCTGATTGCGGTTCACATCGAAGGTGTCGAAAGCTGCGTCGGAATCGGTGATTTCGGGGTCGCGGCCCAGCCTGGCGGCGTCGAATTCCGCGCGGGAGATGAGCCAGTCGCCGTCGGTATCTGCCGCTGCCACCAGGCGTTGTACCGCGTCGGCGTCGATTTCCAGGCCCAGGGCGGTGATTCCGGCGAGGATGTCGTCGGCGGAGATGAGGCCGTCGCCGTCCTGATCCCACAGGTCGAAGGTATCGGTGGGTTCGGTGCTCGCCACGGGTGCTCCTCGCGTGCAGATTGTGGTGTCCGGCAGCAGGATTGCGCACCGATGGAGTAACGGTCAAGAGCCAGGGATATACGTCACCGCTTGGTCGTATGCTGAGTTCTTGCCCGGTACGGGCTGATCGAAAGGATGACAGGGTGTTGGGGGACGGCACGCTTGGTCATTACCGGCTCGTCATGCTGCTCGGGCAGGGCGGGATGGGGCAGGTTTGGGCAGCTCACGACACCCGGATCGGGCGGGATGTCGCGCTCAAGGTGCTGCCGGTGGAGCTTGCCTCGGATCCGGACTATCGCAGGCGGTTCGAGCGTGAGGCGCAGTTGGCCGCTCGGCTGCGCGGACCGCATATCGTGCCGATCCATACCTTCGGGGAGCTGGATGGTCGCCTGTTCATAGACATGGAACTGGTAGACGGTACCGATCTCGCCGATGTGCTTGCCCATCGTGGTCCGCTCACGCCTGCGCGGGCCGTCGACCTGGTTGCCCAGATCGCCGAAGCGCTCGACGTCGCGCATGAGGCTGGGCTGATCCACCGGGACGTGAAACCGTCCAATGTTGTTGTGCTACCAGGCGGTTTCGCCTACCTGATCGATTTCGGGCTCGCACGCGAAGTTGGGCAGACGGCGTTGACCTCCACCGGGGTGACGATTGGAACATGGGCCTATATGGCTCCCGAGCGCTTCTCTGGTGTGGACGATCTCCGCTCCGATATCTACTCGCTCGCCTGTCTGCTGTTCGAATGTCTCACTGGGAAAAGGCCTTTCGGTGACAAAGACGCTGCGCAGCAGATGCTTGCCCACATGTCCGCCCCGCCGCCGTGCGCCAGTGCGATCGCGCCCGCCGTGCCCGCGGCCCTGGACGTGGTGATTTCCCTGGGTATGGCGAAGAACCCCACCCACCGCCCAGCGAGTGCCGGAATGTTCGCCGAGGCGGCGCGCGGAGCCCTGGTTGCGTCGACAGCGCCACGCCATGCTCCCGCGCCGATGTTGGCACCCGGCGCACAGCGGCAAACGCCCGGAACGCAGACTCGTGCGTCTGCACCGCATGGCCCTTGGCCAGCCGCACAGAGTCTTCCGCAGCCTAGTCACCCGCCTGCGGCGCACAGTTATCCGCGAGGAGGGCCTGGTTATCGGCCCGGGTTGCGGAGGCCGCTCCCGATGGCTCAGGGTTATTCACCGATCGGTGGGCGGGCCATGCCGAGCATGCCGCCCTTGGGGGTCCAACTGTCCTATCCGCAGACTGCTCATGGAGACCTCCGGCGGGATGGAAGTCCAGTGCTGCGGCCGCCGATCACCGCATGGCGGGTGGTGTGGTGGATCGTATTGGGGCTGTGTACGACGTTTTTCGGGTTTCTGTCGCTGGTTTGCATATTTGGACTGATCTCCGACACCAAAATGGCGCTGGCAGGTCGGATTGCCATCAATGTCGTCATGGATGTGCCCACTACGCTGTTCGTCTGGTTGGCGGTGTTGGAGTTCCGGAAGTTCCGCCGACGATGAGGCCACGCGCAGCGGCGCGACCGGAGTTCTCCGGTCGCGCCGATAACCTTGCGCTGTCAGCAGTTACGCAGTTCCGGGCTCTGATTCAGGAGCTGGGCCCGGGTGGAGATGAAGGTGCTGTAGGTGTCTCCGCCGACCGAGGCGAGCGGGAAGGCCGCCACCCGGTGACAGTTCTGGAAAGCGAGCTTCACCCCGAAATGCCGTTCGAGGCCGCCGCGAATGGCGTCGGAGGCCATGGCGCGCAGCAGTTGGCCGCGGGCTACCTCATCCGGCGGCGGGATCACATTGTCGGCGTATTCCTGTGTGCCGGAATGCAAGTCGGCCGCCACCCGGCTGACGACCTCGTAGGCGTAGGGCAGTGAACTGCGGACACATTCCACGAACTCGTCATCGCTGACTTCACCGCGTTCGGCGCGCTCGAGTAGTGCGCTGGGTACGTCGAGTGACATATCGCTCTCCTCATGGGATGGCGGATGGTGTCAGCTGATTCTAAACGAAACCCGTTGTCAATAACCCTGGATTCGCAACGAAACCGTCCTATTCAGAGCGACTTTCGCCTCTTGCGACAACTGCCGGACCAGCTCGCCCGCCGGTAGCTCCCGTGTCAGCGAATGCGCCTGACCTGCCCAGAGATTCACCTCATCGGCATTGCCCGCGGCCCGCGCGGCGGCGCGTAAAGGTCCGGTGGCGTAATGGATTTCGGGATAGGCGGCGGGGGCGTTCCGGTGCTCGAGCATGAACTTGTTGCGCAGTCCGCGCGCCAGGCGGCCGGTGAAGGCGCGAGTGAGCATGGTCGGTGTGTCCAAGGTGACCGCGTCGCGGATGAGCGGTGCCGTCCCGGCCTCGGTGCAGCGCAGGAAGGCGGTGCCGATCTGTGCGGCGGCCGCGCCCGCGGTCAGGACGGCGGCCAGGCCCGCGCCGGTGGCGATACCGCCGGCCGCGACCACGGGCAGATCGACCGCTGCGGTCAGTAGTTGCAGTAATGCCAACAGCCCCAAGGGGTCCGCGGTGTCGTCCTCGGGCCGGTCGGCGAAGCTGCCGCGATGGCCGCCCGCCTCCGAGCCCTGGGCGATGAGCACGTCGGCTCCGGCCTCGACGGCGATGCGCGCCTCGGCCACCGAGGTGACGGTCACCCACACTTCGGTGCCGACCTCGTGCAATCGCGAGATCTCCGGTGCGGATGGGCATCCGAACGTGCAGGAGACCGCCCGCACCGGATCGGAGATCAACAGATCGAGCTTGGCGGACCAGGCGTCGGTATCGAATTTCGGTTCCCCGACCGGGAATTCGCGCGCGAGCTGATCAACATACTCACCGAAACCGGTCACAGGACTTGGTGCGGAGGGGTAGAACAGATTCACGCCGAAGGCCGCGGAGGTGAGGGTGCGTGTCTGCTTTATTCGCCCACCGAGATCTTCCGCGCCCAGATATCCCGCGGCCAGGAATCCGAGTCCGCCCGCATCGGAGACCGCGGCCGTCAATTCGGGTGTGGACGGCCCGCCCGCCATGGGGGCCAGCACGATCGGCGTATTCAGCTCGTCGAGTAGCACATTCCTCAGTGTGCGCTCTCGGGTAACGGCTGTGATCAACCGGTATCCCGTATCACCTGGGGCTGTCGAACTCAAGGTTGCGGAATGGTCACGGGTGAGTATTGTTTCCATCACAGCGATGCCGAATCGTTACCGGACCATTGAGCGCTAGGACGAGCTTTGTCGCACCACAGAGAGACCGCGAACTCCGTATCCGTTATGGACTTGCTTGGTGATTGTGGTGCCGGTCGTGCTGGCGCCGTCGCACGTAAACGGCACCGGGCCGAATCCCCCACCGCTGATCGCGTGAAAGTCGCCGCCGGAGTCGCTGTCGCCGCGAGTGCCCTCATCGGCACCGCGACGCAGATGGTTCCCGCGCTGGCACACGCCGCGCCGATCGCCCCCAATCATGAGGACAAATCGGTCGGACAGGATCTCGCACTGCGCGACGTTGCGCAGTCGGTCAAGCAGGCCGCCGATGTCGCCGCCCCTGCTCCCGCTCCGCAGGCTCAACCCATCGCGGATGGTGGTAATCCCGTCGCGGCGCCCGCGCCCGCGCCCTTCGGTCTGCAGAATCTGCCGCCGGAGATCGCGAATCCCCTCGCGCAGGCCGAGGCCACGCTGAAGGACCTCCAACAGCGGATCGCCCCCGCCCCCGCGGTGAAGCCGGTCGATGTGGGCGTCATCAGCTCCGGCTTCGGTGCGCGCTGGGGCGCAATGCATTACGGCATCGACTTCGCCGACGCCATCGGCACGCCGATCCACTCGGTCATGGGTGGCACGGTGGTGGAGGCCGGTCCGGCCTCCGGATTCGGGCTCTGGGTGCGCGTCCTGCAGGACGACGGCACCACCGCTGTCTACGGCCACGTCAATGACATGTACGTATCCGCCGGACAGCGGGTCAATACCGGCGATGTGATCGCAACCGTCGGAAATCGTGGCAACTCCACCGGTCCCCATCTGCATCTGGAGATCTGGGATGCCGCCGGAACGAAGATGGATCCGCTTCCATGGCTGGCCAGCAAGGGCGTCATCATGGCGCAGCAGTGGGGCCCGGACCAGTAGAGCGTTCACCGGCCTCCGCGAACGGGCGTTTCCCGGACCGGCGGGTGCCGGTGGGCGCTGTTACCACACTCGATGATCTCTTCGACCCTGCCTCGCTGCACGGCCGCGCCTACGCGGTGCTCGTACAGCATCCGCGTTCGACCGCGTTCGAAGTGGCCGAGCGCCTGGGTTGTCCGCCGCGTATAGCCGAGGCGGCCCTGGAGGCGCTGTGCCATCTCGAGGCCGCGGTGCGGTTGACCGAGAACAATGGCACCGTGCGCTGGGACGCACATGCTCCGGAAGCCTTGTCCGAGGCCGAGACTCGGCGTCGCAATGGTGACATGCTGCGTATGCAGTCGGCCGCCGCGCGACTGGGTGAGACCTTCCGTTCGGTGCGCCGCACCACCGATGCCGACGGTGCGGTGGTGGCGGTCTACGAACGGCGTCAGCTGCTCGCCGATTTCGAGGATCTCCAGCACACCGCGCATACCTGCGTGAAGGTGGTGGAGCGCGGACCGTTCCTGTCGGATGTGGAGACCGAGGAGCGGATGTTCGAGCTCAAATCGGCGCGCATCGCCGCGGGCATCGACTACCGCACGCTCTACCAGGAGACCATCTACCAGGACGCGGAGCGACTGCGGCATGTGCTGGCCACCAATGCGGCCGGTGCACAGGCGCGTACGCTGCCCGATCCGCCCATGAAACTGATCCTGGCCGATGACCGCCGCGCGGTACTGGTATTGCATACCGATGAGCGCCGCGGTGATCCCATGGGTGTGCGGGTCGGACCGTCGCCCACGCTGGATCTGCTGGTCAAGACCTTCGATTCGCTCTGGTCCATGTCCACGCCGATCTCGGTGAACCCCTCCGAGGCCCTGGACGAACGCGACCGCGCGATCCTGACCCTGATGAGTATGGGCGCGACCGACGACACCATCGCCCGTCGCCTCGGATTGTCCCGGCGAACGGTGGTGCGGCGCACCGCCAGTCTGCTGGAGCGCCTCGGCGCGAGCACCCGCTTCCAGGCCGGGGTGCAGGCCACTCGGCGGGGTTGGCTGTAAATGCCTGTGGCTCAGGTCACATGCCTGTAGCGCCCCTGCCTGGTCACCGATAGTCACTGAGCTCGAGCCGTTATCGCGGCTCCGCGAGCCCGATATGATTGCTCGGTCCGCCGACCCGCGCCGCCCTCGTCGTCGAATCCGGGGTCGGTCGAAGGTCTTCGGTGTGTGGACCAGTGAGACCCGAGAGGTGAATGCACTCGAATGGATACTGCCCGCCGTACAGCTCGCGGTAATCGTCGGCGTCGGTCCGGCAGCCCTCTCTTCGGGCAGCTTCTCACCGCCGCGGTCGAGTCCGCGGCCGATGCCATTGCCATCCGGTTCAATCCGACCGGTGCGCCCGCCGATCAGCGCGAGATCAACTATCGCGACCTGGACGCGCAGTCGTCCCAGCTGGCGCGGGAACTGATCGAGCGCGGGGTCGGACCCGGCGATATGGTTGCCATCGGCATCACCCGCTCCATCGAATCGGTGCTGGCGGTCTGGGCGATCGCCAAGACCGGTGCCGCGTATGTGCCGGTCGATCCGGCCTATCCGCCCGATCGCATCGAACATCTGCTCACCGACTCCGGTGCGGTGCTGGGTCTGACCACGCGTGCGCATCGCGCCGCGCTGGGCACGGCCACCTACTGGATCGAATTGGATGATCCGGTGCGGGCCGAGCAGATCGCCGCGCATCCCGCACACCCCATCTCCTACGCCGATCGGGTGCGGCCGCTCACCGAACAGCATCCGGCGTATGTCATCTACACCTCCGGGTCGACCGGTAAGCCCAAGGGCGTGGTGGTCACGCACACCGGTCTGGCCGGACTGGTGGCGGCCGAGCGCGAGCACTACGACGTCACCGCGGATTCCCGCGTGCTGCACGTCTGTTCGCCGAGCTTCGACGTCTCGGTGCTGGAGCTCATGCTGGCGTTCACCGCCGGTGCCACACTGGTGATCGCGCCCGCCGGAGTCTTCGGCGGTATCGAGCTGGCGGAACTGCTGGGCCGCGAACGGGTTTCGCACGTGCTGATCACCCCGGGCGCGCTGGAGTCGGTGGATCCGGCCGGATTGACCGACCTCAGCACGGTTGTCGTCGCCGGTGACAAGTTCGGGCCGGAGCTGGTGAGCCGCTGGGCCACCGGCGAGCGCTCCTTCTACAACGGATACGGGCCGACCGAGGCGACGATTCTCGCCACCAGTAGCGCACCGCTGCTGCCGGGGGAGGCCGTGACCATCGGCTCCGCGGTGCCGGGCGTCGGCGCGTACGTGCTGGACGCACGGCTGCGGCCGGTGCCGGACGGCGTGGTGGGCGAGCTGTATCTGTCGGGTCCGGCGCTGGCGCAGGGCTATAACCGTCGACCGGGATTGACGTCGGAACGTTTCGTGGCCAGTCCGTTCGGTGAGGCGACCGGGGCGCCCGGGGCGCGGCTGTACCGCACCGGCGACCTGGTCAAGCGCACCGCCGCCGCGGGCGGCGAATCGGATACCGGCGGGGTCATCGAATACCTGGGCCGTTCGGACTTCCAGGTCAAGATTCGCGGTCTGCGGATCGAGCTCGGCGAGATCGACAACGCGCTCACCGCGCACGCGGATGTGGATTACGCGGCGACGCTGGGTAAGACGCTGCCCTCGGGTGCGGTCGCGCTGGTCTCCTACGTATTGCCGCGTCCGGGAACAACTCTCGACACCGCCGAGCTGGCCGCGTTCATCGGGGAGTCGCTGCCCGCGTACATGGTGCCCGCCGCGATCGTGCTGCTGGACGAGATCCCGCTGACGCCGGTCGGCAAGCTGGATCGAAATGCCTTGCCGGAGCCGGTCTTCGCCGCCCGCGAGTTCCGTGCGCCCGCCACCCCGACCGAGGAGGCGGTGGCGCAGGTCTTCGCGACGCTGCTGATTCCGGACAGCCCGGACGCGCGGGTCGGTGCGGACGACGACTTCTTCGAGCTCGGCGGTAACTCGCTGCTGGCCGCGCAGGCCGCCGCGCGCATCGGTACCGCACTGGATGTGCGGGTTCCCGTGCATGTGCTGTTCGAAGCCTCCACGGTCGCCGCGCTGGCACAGCACCTCGACGGCGGCGCGACCCCCGCCGCGACGGGACCGGCGCTGGGTTCGCTGCCGCGCCCGGATCGGATTCCGCTCTCCTTCGCGCAGCAGCGTATGTGGTTCCTGAACCGCTTCGATCCCGACAGCGCGGTGGACAATATTCCGCTCGCGGTGCGGTTGAGCGGCGCCATCGATGTCGAGGCGCTGCGGGCCGCGGCGCGCGATCTCGTCGTGCGACACGAGGTGCTGCGGACCATCTATCCGGAGGTCGACGGCGAGGGCTACCAGCTGGTGCTGCCCGTCGATGATCCGCGCGCGGTGCCCGAACTCGCGCTGGTCGATATCGATCCCGCCGAGATTCCGCAGCGGGTGGCCGAAATCGTCGGCGCCGGTTTCGATGTCACCGTCGCACCGCCGATTCGCCTGCGGCTGCTGCGTCTCGCGCCGCAAGAGCATGTGCTGGTCGCGACCGTGCACCACATCTCGGGCGACGGCGTGTCCATGGGCCCGATGGCCCGCGATCTGGTCACCGCCTATGCCGAGCGCGCCAATGGCCGCGAGCCGGCGTGGACGCCGCTGGATGTGCACTACGCCGATTACGCGGTGTGGCAGCGTGCCACCCTCGGCAGCGAGGACGATCCGGAATCGTTGCTGGCCCAGCAGATCTCGTACTGGCGTGCCACCCTGGACGATCTGCCGGACGAGCTCGTCCTGCCTTCGGACCGCCCGCGTCCGCCGGTTGCCTCCTATCAGGGCGGCACCTACGGCTTCCGGATCAGCGATGAGGTGTACGCGGCGGCGCGGCGATTGGCCGAGACCCGCAACACCACACTGTTCATGGTGGTGCACTCGGCGCTGGCCGTACTGCTCGCGCGGTTGTCCGGCACCCGGGATATCGCCATCGGTACGCCGGTGGCCGGGCGCGGTGCGGCCGAACTCGACGATCTCATCGGCATGTTCGTGAACACGCTGGTGCTGCGCACCGATATCGACCCCGCCACCAGCTTCGAGGATCTGCTGAAGCAGGTGCGCGACACCGACGTTCGCGCCTTCGGCCACGCCGATGTGCCCTTCGAACGCCTGGTGGAGCTGCTCGATCCGGCGCGTTCGCAGGCCCGCAATCCGCTGTTCCAGGTCATGCTGGCCTTCCAGAACATGGCCCCGACCCGGCTGGAGCTACCCGGTCTGAGCGTGGCGGGCGCGGATCTTGAGATTCCATTCGCCAAATTCGATCTGCAGTTGACCATGCAGGAATCGCAGGACGAGCGCGGCGACGCCAGCGGACTCGCGGCCGAATTCTCCTATGCGCTGGACCTTTTCGACGAGTCCACGGTGGCGGTGTTCGCCGCGCGATTCGAGCGGATTCTGGCCGCGGTGGCCGCCGATCCCGGCGCGTCGGTCGGCGATATCGCCCTCTTCGATGCCGTCGAGCGGCAGCGGGTGGTGCGCGACTGGAATGCCACCGGATTCGATCTGGAGGCGGCCGTCGGTCTGCCGGAAGGCATTTCACCGACGCTGGTCTCGATGTTCGACGCACAGGCGGCGGCTACGCCCGACGCCATCGCGCTGGTCTTCGAGAACGAACGACTCACCTATCGCGAGCTGCAACAGCGAGCCAACCGGATGGCGCGCAGGCTCATGATGGGGCAGTTCGCACTGGGGCCGGAGGCGTTGGTGGCGCTTGCCATCCGGCGTTCGACCGAGCTCGTGGTGGCCATGTACGCGGTGGTGCAGGCGGGTGCGGCCTATGTGCCGATCGATCCCGATCAGCCGCTGGATCGCATCGGGCACATTCTCGATACCGCGCAGCCGCGGATGATCCTGACCACGCACGCGGATGATTTCGCCTCCGGACGCACCATCACCACGCTGAAGGTGGAGGAGCTGGAGCAGGCGGCGCAGAGCCTGGACGGTGGCCGGATCGCCGATGCCGAGCGCAATGAGCCACTGCGGCCGGACAATACGGCCTACGTCATCTTCACCTCCGGGTCGACCGGTAAGCCCAAGGGCGTGGCGGTCAGTCACCGCGCGATTGTGAATCGCCTGGTGTGGATGCAGGCGCAGTACCGGCTCACCGCCGATGACGCTGTGCTGCAGAAGACTCCGGCGACCTTCGACGTGTCGGTGTGGGAGTTCTTCTGGCCGTTGCAGGCCGGTGCGCGCCTGGTGGTCGCCAAGCCGGACGGGCATCGCGATCCCGCCTACCTCGCACAGATCATTGCCGAACAGGGCATCACCACGGCGCATTTCGTGCCGTCCATGCTCTCGGTCTTCGTGAGCACGCTCGGCGGCTCGGACACCTCCGGGCTGCGGCTGCGGCAGGTGTTCGCCTCCGGTGAGGCGCTGCCGGGCGGTACCGCGCAGAAGCTGCGCGAGCTCACCGGGGCACGGGTGCACAATCTGTACGGCCCGACCGAGGCCGCGGTCGACGTCACCTATCACGAGGTGACCGATCTGGACGGCGTCACGGTGCCGATCGGCGCACCGGTCTTCAATACTCAGGTTTACGTGCTGGATTCGCGGCTCAATCCGGTGCCGGTGGGCGTCGCGGGTGAGCTGTATCTGGCGGGCGCACAGCTGGCGCGCGGCTATGTGGCGCGGCCGGATCTGACCGCGGACCGGTTCGTGGCCGATCCGTTCGAACACGGCGAACGCATGTACCGCACCGGCGATCTGGTGAAGTGGGATGCCGCCGGTGAACTGGAGTACCTGGGGCGCACCGACTTCCAGGTGAAGCTGCGCGGTCTGCGTATCGAACTGGGTGAGATCGAGGCGGCGCTGCTGGCGCGGCCGGGCGTCACGCAGGCGGTCGTGGTGGTGCGCGCGGACCCGCACGCGGGTGATCAGCTGATCGGCTATGTGGTCGCGGGCGAACTGGACGCCGCGCGCCGGGTTGCCGTCGCCGATGAGCTGAAAGCTGCTCTGGCACAGGCGCTTCCGTCGTACATGGTGCCGTCCGCACTGCTGGTGCTCGACGAGTTCCCGCTCAATTCCTCGGGCAAGCTGGATCGAAAGGCGTTGCCCGCACCGGTCTTCGAGGCCAAGGTGTTCCGGGCTCCGGCCACGCCGATCGAGGAGATCGTGGCGGGTGTCTTCGCGGAGCTGCTCGGCGCCGAGCGGGTGGGCGCGGATGACGACTTCTTCGAGCTGGGCGGTAACTCCCTGATCGCCACCCGGGCGGTGGCGCGGGTGAACGAGGCCCTGGACACCAATGTCGCGGTGCGCGAACTCTTCGAGACCTCAACGGTTTCGGGGCTCGCCGCGCGCATCGTCCCCGGTGCCGGGGTGGGTGCCCGCCCGCCGCTGGTGGCGGGGGAGCGGCCCGCGCGGGTGCCGCTGTCGCTGGCGCAGCAGCGCATGTGGGTGCTGAACCAGTTCGATCCGGATTCCCCGGCCTACAACATCCCCATGGCCATTCGCCTGCAGGGCGCACTCGATGTGCCCGCATTGCGGGTGGCCGTCGAGGATGTGCTGACCCGGCACGAGGTGCTGCGCACCCGCTATCCGGAGTCGGCTCCGGGCGCACCGGCGTACCAGGAGATCCTGTCGGTGGCGCAGGTGCTGCCCAATGGTCTCGAGGTGGAGCGGGCGCGGGATATCGGCGCGCGCGTCGGCGAGCTGGTCTTCACCGGATTCGATGTGGCGCAGCAGGTTCCGGTCCGCGTGCGGCTTATCACCGGTGACGATCCGGACGACTACCTGCTGGTGCTGGTGGCGCATCACATCTCCGCAGACGGCGCTTCCATGGCTCCGCTGGCACGCGATCTCATGACCGCCTACCTGGCGCGCGCCGCGGGTCAGGATCTGAACTGGACGCCGCTGCCGGTGCAGTACGCCGATTTCGCGGTATGGCAGCGCACGGTGGTCGGTGTGGACTCCGACGAGAACTCTCCGGCCGCAAGGCAATTGGCGTTCTGGCGGGAACAGTTGGCCGCGCTGCCGACGGGCCCGAGCCTGCCGACGGACCGTCCGCGCACCGCCGCCTCCACCATGGCGGGCGCGTTCCTGGACTTCAACCTGCCCGCCGAGGTGCACGCCGGGCTGAATCGTATTGCGCGCCAGCACAATGCCTCACTGTTCATGGTGGTGCACGCGGCGGTGGCGGCCTGGTTGGCGCGTCTGTCGGGCAATGGCGATGTGGTGATCGGCACCGCGGTGGCGGGTCGTGGCGAACGCGCACTGGACGATCTGGTCGGCATGTTCGTCAATACCCTGACCCTGCGCACCCCGGTCGATATCGCCGCACCGTTCGACACCCTGGTGGCGCAAGCGCGCGAGACCGATCTGAACGCCTTCGCCAATGCCGATGTGCCGTTCGAGCGGGTCTCGGAGGTGGCGGCCGCAGGCCGTACCGCCGCGAATCCGCTACTGCAGGTGGTGCTTTCGCTGCAGAACACCGAAACCCCGGTACTGGAGTTGCCCGGTCTGCGGGTCTCGGCCATCGATACCGAGCTGGCGGCGGCCAAATTCGATCTGCAGATCAGTATGGAGCCGCAGCCCGGCGTGGACGGTGCGCTCGGTGATCTGGATGTCATCTTCGCCTATGCCACAGACCTTTTCGACGAGCCGACGGTCGAAGCCTTCGGCCGGGTGCTGGAGCGGATTCTCACCGCCGTGGCGGCGGATCCGCATATCGCGGTCGCCGATATCGCCCTGCTCGATACACCCGAAACCGGTGTGGCACAGCAGGTCTCGGCGGAGCCGGAGCCCGGTATCGCGGCCACCCGCGGTGCGGCGCTGACCCAGGTGCTCACCACCGCCGTCGAGGACGATCCGGACGGCCCGGCCCTGGTGTGGGGTGATGAGACGGTCACCTACCAGGAGCTCGACGCTCGGTCCTCGCGGCTGGCGCGCGTGCTCATCGCGCACGGCAGCGGTCCGGGTGCGGGTGTGCTGGTGCATCTCGAGCGCGGTGTGGAGCAGGCCGTGGCAATCTGGGCGGTGCTCAAGGCGGGTGCCATGCTCGTGCCGCTGGCCGCGGCCGAGGCGCCGGGCTTGGATGTGAAGGTCGGTGTGACAATCGATTCCGTGCCGGCGACCGTCTCGGGCATCGACTGGCTGGTGTTGGACGATCCGGAGGTAGCGGCGCAGATCGCGGCCGAGTCCAAGCGGCCGGTCACCTACGCCAGTCGTACCCGGGCGCTGCGCGGTGAGGATGCCGCCTATGTCTCGGCCGGTCGGGCGCTGACCTATGACGGACTCGCCGCCGCGGTCGATCGGGTACGCACCGCAACGGATCTCACCTTCGAATCCCGGACATTCCACCGCGGTGCACCGGATGCGGCGCTGTCGCTGGTGGAGTTGGTCGCGGTCGGTGTGGTGGGTGCGTCGGTGGTGCTCGCGGCGGAGTCCGGAGAGCTGTCCGAGGCGCTGGCGCAGGAGTGGGTCACCCATCTGTTCGTGGATGCCGCGGGTGTGCCCGCGTTGCGCGGGGCCGTCCCGGAGGATCTGGTGGCCCTGGTGCTGGAAAGCGTTTCCCATTCTCATGATTGGGAAAACGTGAACTCTATCACTCTCTCTGAAATACCTCCAGGTCACAAGGTTTGAGAGGTGCCCGCGGTCCGTCGTCACAGGCGGATCGCGCCCACTATCCACATATTTTTTCCGGGCTGTTCGCAATCCGGGGTTACGCTCCGTGAGCTGGCAACGATAGGCGGCCGGCCCGCGTACTCTCGACCCTGTTCGGCGTGCGTGGAAGCACGGGGAACAGGATAGGTCGGAACAATTAAATGATTTGGGTGGGCGGGGAACAGCACTGCGAGATTCCGGCGGTGCTGGCATGACCCTTACGGATCGCACTCGGCCGCAGCGATATCGGCGGTCGCGCATTGCCACATTGCCGCAGCTCATCACTGCCGCGGTGGAAGTCAACCCGACGGGGATCGCACTGATCCTCGCCGATGCCACCGCGACGCGGGCTCGGCTGAGCTACGCCGAACTCGATGAGCGTTCGAATCGGCTGGCACATTTGCTGATAGATCGCGGCATTGGCCCAGATGATCTTGTCGCGGTGGCGATCCCGCGATCGGCGGAGTCGGTGATCGCGGTCTGGGCCGTTGCCAAGACCGGTGCCGGATTCCTGCCCGTCGACCCGAACTATCCGGCCGATCGCGTTCTGCACATGGTCACCGATTCGCGGGCCACACTCGGACTCACGGTGTCGGACAGGCGAGCCGCACTGCCGGACGCGGTGTCCTGGCTGGAGCTGGACCGCCCCGAATTCGCCGAAGTCACCCATACCTTCCCTGCCGAAATGGTCACGAACGCCGACCGGGCGCGGTCGCTGCACGGTGCGCATCCGGCCTACGTCATCTACACATCGGGTTCGACGGGTCTGCCCAAGGGTGTCGTGGTCACCCATGCCGGTTTGGCGGGACTGTGTCAGGAGCAGCGCGAGCGGTTCGCGATCACGGCGGAATCGCAGGTGCTGCACGTGGCATCACCCTCGTTCGACGCCTCGGTGTTCGAAATGCTGATGGCGATCGGTTCGTCGGCGACCCTGGTCGTGGCCGCGCCGGAGGTGTACGGCGGTGACGATCTGGCGGCGCTGCTGGCCCGCGAGGCCGTGACCCACGCGGTGATCACCCCGTCGGTGCTGACCTCCATGGACCCCATCGATCTGCGTGAGCTGCGCGTGGTGCTGGCCGCCGGTGAGGCGTGCCCGCCGGAGCTGGTGCGGCGCTGGGCGATCGCGGGTGAACGCCGTCTGTTCAATGGCTACGGACCCACCGAGACGACCATCTGGACCAACTGCGCCGAGTTGCTCCCGGACCGGCCGGTCACCATCGGCGCGGCCATTCGCGGTGTGACCGTTCACGTGCTGGACGAGTCGCTGCGGCCGGTGCCGATCGACGAGCCGGGTGAGCTGTATGTGGCGGGTGCGCTGCTGGCGCGCGGTTACCATCGGCGGCCGGGGCTGACGGCGGCCCGATTCGTAGCGAATCCCTTCGCGGACAACGGCTCCCGGTTGTACCGCACCGGTGATCTGGTGCGCTGGACCACCGATGGGCAGGACCTCGCCGCTCCGCGCCTGGAGTATCTGGGGCGCAATGACTTCCAGGTGAAGATCCGCGGTCTGCGGATCGAGCTGGGGGAGGTCG
Source organism: Nocardia sp. NBC_01503 (assembly GCF_036327755.1). NCBI lineage: Bacteria > Bacillati > Actinomycetota > Actinomycetes > Mycobacteriales > Nocardiaceae > Nocardia > Nocardia sp. NBC_01503. The sequence continues at coordinate 1,667,579 of NZ_CP109596.1, read as the reverse complement.
ACGCTGTACTGGGCGGACATGAATCCGTTGATTTCAGCGTCACCATGGGTCATGAACTCGACAGTGGCGCAACGGTATTGGTCTCCTATGTGCGCGGCCGCGACGGTTCGGCCCCGCGCGAGGCCGAGCTGATCGCGCTCGCCGAGCAGCGGCTGCCCGCGCATATGGTGCCCGCGGCCGTCGTGGTGCTGGACGAGGTCCCGCTGACGCCGGTCGGCAAGCTGGACCGATCGGCACTGCCCGCTCCGATCCTGCGCGGTACCGTCTATCGTACGCCGGAAACCGCTGTGCAACAGGCGATAACCGAGGTGCTGGCGCAGGTGCTGCCGGTGCCGCGGATCGGCCTGGACGATGATCTCTTCGCGCTTGGGCTGGACAGCATCACCTCCATTCAGATCGTGTCCCGGGCGCGGGCGCGCGGCCTCGTCTTCAAACCCAAGGACCTGTTCGCGCACCGGACGGTGGCGGCGCTCGCCGAGATCGTCACTGTCACAGCGGAACCGATGACGACGCCGGAGCTCGGCACCGGTCCGCTGGTGCGGCTCGACGAGGCCGATCTCGAGCGACTACGACATACCTACCCGGCCATGTCGGATATCTGGCCGCTCACGCCCCTGCAATCGGGCATGCTCTTTCACGCGCTGCTCGCCGAATCCTCGGTCGACGCGTATATGACGCAGTTCAGCGTGGATCTCGGCGGTGAGATCGATATCGCCCGGCTGCATACGGTCGCGCAGGCCGTCCTCGATCGGCATGTGAACCTGCGGGTGGTCTTCGCCCAGGATGCGCACGGCGAGCCGATCCAGGTCGTGCTCGACGAGGTCGAAGTACCTTGGCGCTACCTGGATCTCGGCGACGGTGAACCGTATGAGCCCGATGCGAAGACCGCCTGGTTGATGGCCGCGGATCTGGCCGCGCACTTCGATATGGCGGCCGGGCCGCTGCTGCGCTTCACGCTGGTGCGGGTGGCTCCCGGGCGCTACCGGCTGTGGGTCACCAGCCATCACATTCTGCTGGACGGCTGGTCGCTGCCGCTGCTCATGCAGGATATGTTCGCGCTCTACGCGCTGGGCGGCGATATCGGCGCGCTGGCACCGCCGCGCTCGTACCGGGACTATCTGGCCTGGCTCGCGGCGCAGGATCAGGACGCCGCGCGGGCGGCCTGGCGGCAGGCACTGGCGGGCTTCACCGAACCGTCGCCGCTCGCGCCGGTCGACCGGTCTCGTGAAATCTCTTCGGGGATAGGTGAATTCGGCTTCGAGCTCGCCGAGGACGAGACCGCCGCGCTCGGCCGAGTGGCCAATGCCGCGGGCGTCACGCTGAATACCGTTGTCCAGGCTGCGTGGGGTCTGCTCATCGGCCGCAGCACCGATCGCGAAGATGTGGTCTTCGGTGCCACCGTCTCCGGTCGCCCCGCCCAGCTGACCGGTGTCGAATCCATGATCGGCCTGTTCCTCAACGCCATTCCGGTGCGGGTGCGACTGCGCCCCGCCGACACCCTCACCGAGGTGCTGCGGCGACTCCAGGACGAGCAGGCCGCGCTGCTGGACCACCACTACCTGGCGCTGGGCGAGATTCAGGAAATCGCCGGTATCGACGGCATATTCGACTCGCTGGTGGTCTTCGCATCCTTCCCCGTGGATGCCGCGGCGCTGGACGCGGCGGCGGCCCCGATCGACGAGGTCGGGCTGCTCGGCACCGCCGCGGTCAATGGCACGCACTATCCGGTGACCGTCATGGTGACGCCCGGCAGCACGCTGCGGGTCAACCTCAAGTATCTGCGGGACCTGTTCGACGAGCCCGCCGCCGCGACGCTCGCACAGCGATTCGCACTGCTACTCAACCGATTCGGTGCCGAACCGCAGGCCCGAGTCGTCGAGGTGGACGCGTTGCTGGCGAGCGAGCGGGCGGCACTGGTGACGGCGAACGACACCGAAATCGCCGAGCTGGCAGATGATTCGACGCTGCTCACCCTGTTCGACGCGCAGGTGGCGCGGACGCCCTTCGCCAACGCGGTGATATTCGGGGACCGTACGCTTACGTATACAGAGTTGGATACGCGCTCGCGAGAACTCGCGCGGGAGCTCATGTTGCGGGGCGTCGGTCCGGAGTCTCGGGTGGCGGTGGCCATGCGGCGTGGTATTGATCTGGTTGTTGCGGTTTATGCGGTGTTGCGTGCGGGTGGTGCGTATGTGCCGGTGGATCCCGATCATCCGGTCGAGCGTAATGAGTATGTGCTGGGGAGTGCGGCACCGGTCTGTGTGCTGACTCGGGCCGGTGAGGGTTTCGAAACCGATTCCGGTGTACCGCTTTTCTTCGTCGAGGCGCTCGCGGGTGCGAGTGAGATCGAGTTCGTCGGGTCGGCGTCGGTGCGGGCGGACAATGCCGCGTATGTGATCTATACCTCGGGGTCGACGGGTCGTCCCAAGGGTGTGGTGATCACTCATAGGCAGATGGCGAATCAGTTCCGTTGGGCGCAGCGGACGTATCCGCATGGTGCGGGTGATGTGGTGTTGCATAAGACGCCGATTACTTTCGATATTTCGACGTGGGAGTTGTTCTGGCCGTTGCAGACCGGTGCGGCGGTGGTTATCGCGGAGCCGGATGGGCATCGTGATCCGGGGTATATCGCGCGGATGATCGGCGAGTACGGGGTCACCTCGGTGCATTTCGTGCCGTCGATGCTGGAGGCGTACCTCGATCTTCCCGCCGTTGACAACCCTGCGCTGCGCTGGGTATTCGCGGCGGGTGAGGCACTCTCGGCGCAGACCGCGCGCAGGTTCGCGGCCACGCTCCCGGAGACGGATCTCGTCAACTGGTACGGCCCGGCCGAGGCGACCGTGGTCACCGCGCATCCCGCCGAAAGGGCTGCGGGCGTGGCGGTTCCGATCGGCAGTCCGGTCGCCAATACCCAGGTGCTGGTACTGGACCGTCAGTTGCGGGCGGTGCCGGTGGGTACGGCCGGTGAGTTGTATGTCGCCGGAGTTCAGCTCGCGCGCGGGTACGCGGGTGCGCCCGGGCTCTCCGCGGAGCGGTTCATCGCCTATGAGAATGGTGCGCGGCTGTATCGCACCGGTGATGTGGTGCGTTGGGTCGCGGATCCGGCGGGGAGCGGTCATGCGCTGGAGTATTTGGGTCGCAGTGATTTCCAGGTGAAGTTGCGTGGTCAGCGGATCGAGCTCGGTGAGATCGAGACGGTGCTGTTGAGTCATGCGGCGGTGCATCGGGCCGCGGTCACGCTGGTGCGTGCGGCGACCGGTGATCGGCTGGTGGCCTATGTGGTGCTCGAATCCGGTGCGGTGGTGGCGGATTCGGATCTGCTGGCGCATGCTCGTGCGGCGTTGCCGTCGTACATGGTGCCCTCGACGGTGGTGCGCTTGGTGGCGATGCCGCTCAATGCCAGTGGCAAGCTGGATCGGAAGGCGTTGCCGGAGCCGGAGTTCCACGCGCGTGCCTATCGTGCCCCGTCGACTCGGGGTGAGCGTGCGGTGGCGGAGGTGTTCGCGGCGGTGCTGGGTGTGGAGACCGTCGGGGCGGATGACGATTTCTTCGAACTCGGCGGCAACTCGCTCAGCGCCACCCAGGTGGTCGCCCGTTTGGGCGCGGCTATCGGGGCTCGAGTGCCGGTGCGGCTGATCTTCGATGCTCCGACCGTCGCCGGACTTGCCGAATACCTGTCTCAGCAGCGTGATTCGTCCTACGCGCCGCTGCGCCCGATGGAGCGGCCGGAGCTGATCCCGCTCTCCTATGCCCAGCAGCGCATGTGGTTCCTGAACCGCTTCGACACCGCCTCGGGCACCTACAACCTGCCCACCGCGCTGCGCATCACCGGACCGCTGGATGTGCCGGCCCTGCGCGCGGCGGTCCGGGATCTGGTGGAGCGCCACGAGGTGCTGCGCACCATCTACCCCGAACGGGTCGGCGTCGGCCACCAGGTGATCCTGGCCGCCGATGATCCCGAGGCCATGCCCTCCATGCCCATGGTCGATGTGTCGGAAGCGGAGATCGTGGCGACGGTGGCCGAGGCCGCAATGGCCGCCTTCGATGTGACACTCGCCCCGCCGCTGCGTATTCGCCTGCTGCGCTTGGGAACAGACGATCATGTCCTGGTCTGCGTGGTGCACCACATCGCCGGTGACGGGTTCTCGGCCGGACCGCTGACCCGCGACCTGATGACCGCGTACCTGAGCCGGATCCAGGGCCGCGAACCCGAGTGGACACCCCTCGAGGTGCAGTACGCCGACTACGCGCTGTGGCAGCGTGAAATCCTGGGCAGTGAGGGCGATTCGGAGTCCCTGCTCGCCCGCCAGCTCGACTTCTGGCGCACCGCCCTGGCCGGTCTGCCCGATCAGCTGGAGTTGCCCGCCGACCGTCCCCGGCCCGCGGTATCCAGCGGTCACGGTGGGACCGTGCTGTTCGAGATCGATCCGGTGGTGCACGCCGGACTGCATCGAATCACCCAGGAGCACAACGCGACGCTCTTCATGGTGTTGCACGCGGCACTCGCCGTACTGCTCGCCAGATTGTCGGGTACCCGCGATATCGCCATCGGCGCACCGATCGCGGGGCGCGGCGCGGCCGAGCTCGACGATCTGATCGGCATGTTCGTCAACACCCTGGTGCTACGCGCCGAGGTCGATCCGGCCGCCGGATTCACCGATCTGCTCAGTGCCGTGCGCCGGACCGACCTCGCCGCCTTCGAGCACGCCGATGTGCCGTTCGAACGGATTGTGGAGCTGCTGGATCCGCCGCGCTCACAGGCCCGGCATCCGCTGTTCCAGGTCTCGCTCACGCTGCAGAACCTGGCCCGCGCCGAGCTCACCCTGCCCGGAATCTCGGTCGCCGCCGTCGAGCTGGAGCTGCCGGTCACCAAATTCGACCTGGATCTCACCCTGGTTGAGGTGGTCGAAGACGGTGTGCAGCAGGGCATTTCGGCATCATTCGACTATGCCACCGATCTGTTCGACGCCGCCACCGTGCGGCAGTTCGCGCGGCGATTCGTGCGGCTACTCGAGGCCGTCACGCGCACCCCGGAGCTCGCGGTGGGTACGCTGTCGATTCTCGAGGATGGCGAATATGACTGGCTGACAAGGACTTCCGAGCCGAATGCCGCTGCCGCCCGGCTACTGCCGGAGTTGTTGACCAGGGGCGTCGAGCTGGGCCGGGACCGGATCGCGGTGCGTGCCGCCGGAAGGTCGTACACCTACGGTGAGCTGGACGATTATTCGTCCCGAGTGGCGCGGATGCTGATCGGGCGCGGCGTGGGCCCGGAAGCCGTGGTGGCGCTTGCCATCGGCCGGTCCTACGACATGATCGCGGCGGTCTGGGCGGTGGCGAAATCGGGCGCGGCGTATGTGCCGGTGGACCCGGGCTATCCGGTCGACCGGATCCGGCATATGGTCACCGATTCCGGTGCGGCCGTTGGACTTACGCTGTGCGATTTCGCGCGCGAGCTACCGGGTGACCTGGAGTGGCTGGCGCTGGACGATCCCTCGATCGTGCGGGATTACACGGCGGAGTCGGCCGCCGCCGTCACCGACGCGGATCGGGTCGCGGTACTGCGGCCCGAGCAGGTCGCCTACCTGATCTACACCTCGGGCTCGACGGGGCTGCCCAAGGGGGTGAGCGTCACCCACGCCGGTCTCGGCCCGCTGGTCGACTTCGGTGTCGAATTCTGCGATGTGACCGCGCGGGACCGGTTCCTGCACGTCTGTTCGCCGAGCTTCGATCAATCCGTGGAGGAGTGGCTGTACGCCTTCTCCACCGGTGCGACGCTGGTGATCGTGCCGGCGGGCACGGTGGGTGGCGCCGAACTGGGTGACCTGCTGCGCACCGAACGCGTCACGCACATCATGGTCACCCCGGGCCTGCTGGGCACCATCGATCCGATCGGGTTGGACGAACTGCGGTTGGTCGGCACCGGTGGTGAGGCGACCAGCGCCGAACTGGTGGCGAAGTGGGGTACCGGTCGCCGGTATCTGAACAGCTACGGGCCGACCGAGGTGACCATCGGCTCGACCTACGTGCGACTCACCGCGGCGGATCGGATCACCATCGGAGCGCCGGTGCCGGGCATCTCGGCGCTGGTACTGGACGAGCGGTTGCGGCCGGTGCCGCCGGGTGTCGCGGGTGAGCTGTATCTGGCCGGCGCGGCACTGGCCCGCGGATACCGCGGGCGGGCCGGGCTCACGAGTGAGCGGTTCGTGGCCTGCCCGTGGGGCGAGCCGGGAGCGCGCATGTACCGCTCCGGCGATCTGGTGCGCTGGGTCCCGGTCGGTGCCGGCTGGGAACTGGAGTACCTGGGGCGCACCGACTTCCAGGTGAAGATCCGCGGCTACCGCATCGAACTCGGCGAGATCGACGCGGTGCTCGGCGGGCATCCGGAGGTCGATTTCGCGGTCACGCTCGGACGTGAGAATGCGGCCGGGGCAACGATATTGGTCGCCTATGTGCTCGGACGGTCGGTCGATGCGGCCGAATTGCGGGAGTACGCGAGCCGATATCTGCCGTCGCATATGGTGCCCTCGGCGGTGGTGCTGCTCGATGAGATTCCATTGACGCCGGTCGGCAAACTGGATCGTGCGGCGCTGCCCGAACCCGAACTGGAGCAACGCGAATACCGCGCGCCCGCAACCTCTCTCGAAGAGATCGTGGCCGGAGTCTTCGCCGAGCTGCTCGGCGTGGAGCGGGTCGGGCGGGCGGACGACTTCTTCGAACTGGGTGGTAATTCACTGATCGCCACCCAGTTGGTGGCGCGACTCGGGACGGCCCTGGACACCCGGGTGCCGGTGCGCGCGGTCTTCGAGACCACCACGGTGCGGACCCTCGCCGCGTTCCTGGCGACCCAGGAGGGCGTCGGCGGGCGCATCGCGCTGGTGGCGCAGCACCGGCCGGAGCTGATTCCGCTGTCGCTGGCACAGCAGCGCATGTGGTTCGTGAACCAGCTCGACACCGCGAACTCGGCGTACAACGTGCCCGCGGCGCTGCGGTTGCACGGTGAACTCGATACCGCCGCGCTGCGGTCGGCCGTGCGCGATGTGGTGGCCCGGCACGAATCACTGCGGACGGTGTATCCGGAGTCGGACGGGATCGCGCACCAGGTGGTGCTGCCGATCGAGACCGCGGCGCCGGATCTGGAGCCGGAACCGGTCGCGGCGGCCACGCTGCTCGCGCGGGTGACCGCCGAGCTGACCACCGGCTTCGATGTCACATCGCAGATTCCCTTGCGAGCCAAGCTGTTCCGAGTCGCGGACGCGGACGGCGAGCCTGAGCACGTGGTGCTGTTCGTGGCGCATCACATCAGCGCGGACGGCTGGTCCATGGGGCCGCTGGCCCGGGATGTGATGACCGCGTACCTCGCGCGGAGCAATGGCCTGGCCCCGCGATGGGAGCCGTTGCCGGTGCAGTACATCGACTACACGCTGTGGCAGCGTGCGGTACTGGGCACCGAAGCCGATCCGGAGAGCCTGATCTCGGCACAGCGCGACTACTGGCGCGACGCGCTCGCCGGACTGCCCGATGAGCTGAACCTGCCCGCCGATCGGCCCCGCCCGCCGCGGCAGTCGTTCGCGGGCGGACAGGTCGTCTTCCGGATCGACGCCGATCTGCAGCAGCGGCTGCGGGCGCTGGCGCGGGCGCGGCACGCGACCCTCTTCATGGTCGTGCACACCGCGCTGGCGGTATTCCTGGCCCGTATGTCGGGGACCGAGGACATCGCCATCGGGACGCCGGTCGCCGGTCGCGGCGCGGCCGAGTTGGACGACATGATCGGAATGTTCGTCAACACCCTGGTGCTGCGCACCCGGGTCTCGGGGCGGCTGAGCTTCGCCGAATTGCTGGCGCGGACCAAGGAGAGCGATCTGGCGGCCTTCGCGCATGCCGATCTGCCGTTCGAGCGATTGGTGGAGCTGCTCAACCCGGAACGCTCGACCGCCCGCAATCCGCTGTTCCAGGTCATGCTGGCCTTCGAGAATCTGGCGGAAAACAGCTTCGAACTGCCCGGATTGCGCATCAGCGCAGTGGATTCCGGCGTGCAGACCTCGCAGTTCGACCTCTCGCTGACCGTGCGCGAGAGCCCGGATGACTCCGGAATGGACGCGGTATTCACCTATGCCCGTGACCTTTTCGACCGGGAGACGGTGGCCGAGTTCGCGGAGCGATTCGTGCGGCTGCTCCGGGCCGTCACGCACGGCGGCGACACCCCCGTCGGCGATCTGCCGCTGCTCTCCGATCTGGAGCACGCGGTGCTCACCCATATGCACGACGACGAGGTGATGGCCACCGCACTACTGCCGGATCTGCTCACCGCCGGTATGAAACTGGGCCGCGACCGCACCGCGATCCGCTATCGCGGTCATTCGATCAGCTACGGCGAGCTGGACGATTACACCTCGCAGCTGGCGCGGGTGCTCATCGAATATGGTGTCGGGCCCGAGCGGTTGGTCGCCGTCGCCTTCCCGCGCTCCTTCGAGACGGTGGCGGCGGTACTGGCCATCGCCAAGGCCGGTGGCGCGCATGTACCCGTCGATCCGGCCTATCCGGCGGATCGAGTGCGGCATATGCTCACCGATTCCGGTGTGGTACTGGGTATTACGGGACTTGCCTACCGTGATGCGCTGCCGGGCGGGGTGGAGTGGCTCTGCCTCGACGACGCGGCGGTGGACGCGCGCTGCCTGGCGCAATCCACCGACCCGGTGACCGACGCGGATCGGCGCACTCCGCTGCGCATGCGGCATCCCGCGTACGTCATCTACACCTCCGGCTCCACCGGAATGCCCAAGGGCGTCACGGTGACCCACGCCGGGCTGGGCGGACTGACCGATTACGCGGTGGACCGCTACGGCATGCACGCGGGCGACCGGGTGCTGCACAACTGCTCACCCAGCTTCGATCCCTCTGTGCTGGAGTGGATCTGCGCCTTCTACACCGGGGCGACCCTGGTGATCGCGCCCGCGGAGATCATGGGCGGTCCCGAACTCGGTGAGCTGATTCGCGCCGAGGAGGTGGACCACGCCCTGCTCACCCCCGCGGTGCTGGGCACCCTGGACCCGGCCGACCAGGACCGGCTGCGCATGCTGTCGATCGGCGGCGATGTGACCACGCCGGAGCTGCTGGCCAGATGGGAGCCGGGGCGGGTATTCCACAATGCGTACGGGCCGACCGAGACCACCATTATCTCGACCTACGCGCGGCTGCGGCCGGGGCGGCACATCACCATCGGCCAACCGGTGCACGGTATGTCGGCGCTGGTGCTGGATTCACGATTGAATCCGGTGCCGCCGGGGGTCGCCGGTGAGCTGTACCTCTCCGGTGGCGCGCTCGCCCGCGGGTACCGGAATCGGGCCGGGCTCACCGCGGAGCGGTTCGTCGCCAATCCGTGGGGTAAGCCGGGCTCGCGGATGTACCGCACCGGCGATGTGGTGCGCTGGTACGCCGATCCGGCCGATCGCGATGGGGCACAGCCGAACTGGGAGCTGGACTATGTCGGGCGCTCGGATTTCCAGGTCAAGATCCGCGGCTTCCGCATCGAGCTCGGTGAGATCGACGCGGTGCTCGGCCGCCATCCCGAGGTCGAGTTCGTCATCTCACTCGGGCGCGAGAATGCCGCCGGGGCAACGGTTCTGGTCTCCTATGTGCTGGGCGTTCCCGGAACCGCGCCGCAGCCGCGTGAGCTCATCGAGTTCGCGGCAGCCAGTCTGCCCGCACATATGGTGCCCTCGGCCGTCGTGCTGCTCGACGAGATTCCGCTGACACCGGTCGGCAAACTGGATCGCAAGGCGCTGCCGGAACCCGAACTGGCACAGCCGGAATACCGCGCGCCCGGCACCGGGGCGGAGGAGTCCGTCGCCGCCGTATTCGCCGAGGTGCTCGGTGTTTCGCGCGCCGGGCGCGATGACGACTTCTTCTCGCTCGGCGGCACCTCGCTGCTGGCCAGCCAGGTGGTGAGCCGGTTGCGCAAGGCGACCGGCGCACAGGTCATGGTCGCCTGGTTCTTCACCGATCCGACCGTGGCTGGCCTGGCCGCGCGGATCGAGGCGGAGCTCGGCGGCGCGGAGGCCGAGGCCGCCGATGTGGCGCTGGGTGTGGTGCTGCCCATTCGCGGCACCGGTAGCCGGACGCCGCTGTTCTGTGCTCCGCCGATGGCCGGAATGTCCTGGTGCTATGCGGGATTGGCGCAGTACCTGCCCGAGGATCAGCCGATTCTGGGCTTGCAATCCCCGGCGCTCACCGAATCCGGATACTGGCCGGAGTCACTGACCGAGGTGGCGCGGCGGTATGTCCGGGAGATGCGCGCCATCCAGCCGCACGGGCCATATCGGGTGCTGGGCTACTCGCTCGGCGGGACGCTGGCCCAGGCCATCGCCACCGAACTGCAGGCGCAGGGGGAGCGGACCGATGTGCTCGCGATCCTGGACGCCTATCCCGATGCGGATATGTCGGATTTCCGGGACGCACTGCGCGACGAATTCATCGCGCTCGGCGTGACCGACTTCCCGGAGGGCGATCTCCAGGAGCTCGGGGATGACGCACTGCTCGCCCTACAGGCCGCCATTCCGGCCGATCTCGCGGTCTTGACGCTGGAGCGGCTACGCCGGATCTACAGCGGTGCGGTGCGCACCATCGAACTCGGATCCGCGTATCGGCCGAGCAATTTCGATGGCGATCTGGAGCTGTTCCGGGCCGAGTACCGGGGCCCGGACGAGCCCGCCTACGGGCCCGGCCACTGGCGGCCGTTCATCGGCGGAGCCATTACCGACCGGCCGGTGCCGGTCACCCATCAGCTGATGGTGGGGACCGACGCACTGGCCCTCATCGGACCGGAGCTGGCGGCACTGCTCGACGCCGCCGACCGTGGACCCGCGCCCGTGCCGGGGCCGCTGCCGATCGAGGACGAATCCTCGGATTGGGCTATTACACAGGTGCTTCCGGTGATCACCGCGCTGCCGGGAATCCAGCCCGATCCGATGGCGACCACGGTGCTGCCGGTCATCACACCGGAGACTTCAGAGGCTCCGCTGGCCCGTGCCATCGCCGACCGGCGCAGCACGACCGACACCGTCTCGCCGCTGCCCGCCGGTGCGGTGAGCCTGCTCGCGGTCGAGCCCACCGGATTGCATGTGCGGGCGATCGCCCTGGATATCGCCGCCGGTGTCTCCGGCTCGCGCGTGCGGCGTTCGGTGGCCGGTCTGCGCGACCGGCATCCGGCCCTGTGGGCGCGGCTGCGGCAGGACGGCGAGCCCGCGCTGGAGATCCCGGCCCGGGCGAACTCCGATGACGCCGTCGTCTGGCAGATCGATCCGACGGTCGAGACCGTGGGAGATCCGATCGCGGCCGTCATTCACGCGGCCGCCGCCGAGCTCGACCCGGCCGCGGGCCGCAATATTCGATTCGTGCTGATGGACGGCATCGCACCCGATCTGGATCCGAGTCCGGATCCGGCCGATCGGCCCGGTGCCGTACTGATCGCCGTCGCCAACGGCCTCATCGTGGACGACACCTCCTGGCGGACGATTATCGAGGACCTGACCGCCTCCTGGTCGGGTGGGCACGGCGGCCCGCCGCGGAGCCTCGGCGGTGATTCCGTCGAACTCGCGCGGGCCAACGCCGAGCGGGCGCAGCGACCCGATACCGTCGGCGAATTGACCTGGTGGCGTACGGCATTGGCCACCGCCGCGGCGGGTGTCGCGGCCGATCCGACGGCGGATCGCTCGCGCGGGCGGATAACGGTCGCCATCACCGGCACCGGTGCCGCCGCGGTCGACGCCGTGGCCCGTCGCTATGCCGCCACCGTCGACGAGGTGCTGCTCACCGCCTTGGCCGTCGCCTGCTGGGATGAGGAGAGCGAATCGGTGCGCGCCACACTGGGTTCGGTGGTCCGGCTGGTCGCGGACGGCCGCCGAGGTGATCCGGCCGGGCAGTACGCGGTGGGAGCGTTCAGCACCGGGTATCCGTTCCCGCTCGCCGCGACCGGGGTGGATCACGATGACGTGCGCCGGGGTGGTGCGGCCGCCGGGCAGGCGATCACCCGGGTGCGCGATGCCCTGCTCGCGGTGCCGTCCCAGGGTGTGGGCTTCGGACTGCTCCGGTACCTGAACCCCGCCGCGGCCGCGGTGCTGTCCGGACTTCCGCAGGGCCGCATCGGTTTCCGATACCGCGATCTACGCCCGGCCCGGGTGTATCCCGAGCCCGTCACGGACGAGTTGTTCCTCGATATCACCGTCGACACCACCGCGGACGGCCTGCTCGCCCGGTTCGACTTCGCGGGCGCGGTGCTCGAACTCGACCAAGTCAAGGCGCTTGTCCAGGGGTGGGTACAGGCTTTGGGCGGGCTCGCCGAGCACGGAGAGGGGATCGATCACTAGCATTGCGTCCTTACACCCGTTTCTACGTGGACACCTGTCATCGGAGTGCCGGAAGGTACCCTGACGACGCGATGTCCATGTAGAGGCGCAGGTCGTGCCCACTCCCGATGCCGTGGCGCTGGTGTGCCAGAGCCCCGGCTGCCCTAGCTGGGACGAGTAACGCGACCCGCGCCCACCCGATTCTTCTCGGGGTGCACGGGCGGCAGGAGCAACGACGGACAGGATGAGGGACATCTTCATGATTCGGGTGGTCGGGCACCGGCAAATCGAGCGTCGGGCGGTAATCGCATGACCCGCACAGCTCGGGTACGGCCCACCCGCACCCGGCGGCCCCGCGTCCCCACCCTGCCGCAGCTGATCTCCACCGCCGTCGAGGCCAATCCGGCGGGCGTGGCCCTGATCCTGGCCGATGCCACGGGGACGCTGGCACGGCTCAGCTATGCCGAACTCGACGAGCGTTCGACCCGGCTGGCGCATCTGCTGATCGAACGGGGCGTGGGACCGGAGGATCTGGTCGCCGTCGCCATTCCGCGCTCGGTGGAGTCCGTGGTCGCGGTGTGGGCGATCGCCAAGACCGGTGCCGGATTCGTCCCGGTCGACCCGAACTATCCGGCCGACCGCGTCCTGCACATGATCTCGGATTCACAGGCCGTACTGGGTCTGACCATTACCGGCAAGCGGGCCGTGCTGCCCGGCACGGTCACCTGGATCGCGCTCGACGACGCCGAATTCATCGAGGCCACCCAGGGTTATCCGGCCGAACCGGTCACCAATGCCGACCGGGTGCGGCCGCTGCGCGCCGAACATCCCGCGTACACCATCTACACCTCGGGTTCGACCGGGCTGCCCAAGGGCGTCGTGGTCACCCACACCGGACTCTCCGGGCTGAGCGAAGAGCAGCGCGAACGCTTCCGCATCACCCCGGAATCGCGGGTCCTGCAGGTGGCCTCGCCGTCCTTCGACGCCTCGGTCTTCGAAATGCTCATGGCGATCGGATCGGCCGCCGCCCTGGTCGTGGCCGTGCCGGAGGTCTACGGCGGTGAGGACCTGGGCGCGCTGCTGGCCCGCGAGGCCGTCAGCCACGCGGTGATCACGCCCTCGGTCCTGGCCTCGCTGGATCCCCGTGGACTCGACCAGCTGCGGGTCGTGCTGGCCGCCGGTGAGGCATGCCCGCCGGAGTTGGTGCGGCGCTGGGTCGCTCCGATCGCCGACGGCCGGCGCCGACTCCTCAATGGTTACGGCCCCACCGAGACCACCGTGTGGAGCAACTGCGCGGAGCTGTCCCCGGACCGGCCGGTCACCATCGGCGCGGCCATTCGCGGAGCCGTCGCGCACGTGCTGGACGAACAATTGCGACCGGTTGCCCCGGGTGTGCCCGGCGAGCTGTACGTGGCCGGTGCGCTGCTGGCGCGCGGCTACCACCGCCGACCGGAGTTGACCGCGGCCCGGTTCATCGCGAATCCGTTCGAGGACAATGGTTCCCGGCTCTACCGCACCGGCGACCTGGTGCGCTGGACCACCGGCGGCGAACTGGAGTACCTGGGGCGCAATGACTTCCAGGTGAAGATCCGCGGCCTGCGCATCGAACTCGAGGAGATCGACGCGGTCCTGGCCGGAGCCGACGCGGTCGACTTCGCGGTCACCGTCGGACATCAAGTACAGGACCGCGCAACGGTTCTGGTGTCCTACGTGCACCCCGCCCCGGGCGCGAGCGTCGATGTGGCGGAGCTTTCGGCACTCGCCGAGAGCACCCTGCCGCCGCATATGGTGCCGGGCGCGATCATGGTGCTGGACGAGATCCCGCTGACCCCCGTCGGTAAGCTGGACCGGGCCGCGCTACCGCCGCCGGTGATCAAGGAGCGCGAGTATCGCGCACCGGAAACTCCTGCGCAGCAGATGGTTTCGTCCGTCATCGCCGAGGTTCTCAAGGTCGAGCGGGTCGGCCTGGACGACGACTTCTTCGCACTCGGCGTGGACAGCATCACCTCCATTCGGATCGTGTCGCGGGCGCGCGCACAGGGTTTGGCCTTCAAGGCCAAGGATGTCTTCGCCGCGCGCACCGTCGAGGGGCTCGCGGCCCTGGCCGCAGCGGTGACACCGGGCGAGGCCGAGGTGCAACTGGCCACCGGGCCGCTCGTCGAGGTCACCGACGCCGATCGTGCACGGCTGCAAGAGCTTTACCCGACCATGTCGGATATCTGGCCGTTGACGCCGCTGCAGGGCGGCATGCTCTTCCACGCGCAGCTGGCCGAGCACTCGGTCGACGCGTACATGACCCAGTTCACGGTCGAACTCTCCGGCGCACTGGATATTCCGCGCCTGCGCGCCGCCGCCCAGGCCATGCTGGACCGGCACGTGAACCTGCGGGTGGCCTTCGCCGAGGATTCGAACGGCAATCCGCTCCAGATCGTGGTCGACGACCTCGAAGTGCCCTGGCGCTACATGGATCTCGGCGATCGTGATACCGACGAGGCCCCCGCGCGCACCGACTGGTTGATGGCCGCCGAAATGACCGGCCACTTCGATATGCGCACCGCACCGCTGCTGCGCTTCACCCTGGTGCGCACCGCACCCGAACGCTTCCAGCTCTTCGTCACCAGCCACCACATTCTGCTGGACGGCTGGTCCCTGCCGCTGCTCATGCAGGACATGCTGGCCTTCTACGCACTCGGCGGCGATCCCGCACTGCTGCCGCCGGTCCGGTCCTACCGGGACTACCTGGCCTGGCTGGCCGCCCAGGATCGCGAGGCCGCGCGTGCCGCCTGGCGGGAGGCGCTGGACGGCTTCACCGAACCCTCACCGCTCGCTGCGGTCGACCGGTCCCGCGAAATCTCCGCCGGTATCGGCGAATTGGGCTTCGAACTCACCGCCGAGGAGACCGCCGCACTGAGCCGGGTGGCCGCCGAGGCGGGTATCACCGTCAACACCATCGTGCAGGCCGCCTGGGGTCTGCTCATCGGCCGCAGCACCGATCGCGATGATGTGGTCTTCGGCGCGACCGTCTCCGGCCGCCCGCCACAGCTGGCCGGGATCGAAACCATGGTCGGCCTCTTCCTCAACGCCATCCCGGTGCGGGTCAAGCTCGATGCCGCCGGAACACTCGCCGGACTGCTGCGACAGTTGCAGGACGAACAGGCCGCCCTGCTCGACCACCACTACCTCGGACTCGGCGAAATCCAGGAAATCACCGGTATCGACGGGATTTTCGACTCGCTCGTGGTGTTCGCCTCCTTCCCGGTCGACGATGAGGCCCTGGACGAGGCGGCCGCACCCATCGACGGTGTCGGCCTGCTCGGCACCTCCGCCGCGAACGGCACGCACTACCCGGTGACCGTCATGGTCACCCCGGGCAAGACGCTGCGGGTCAACCTCAAGTACCTGCGCGATCTGTTCGACACCGCGGCCGCCGAGGCACTGTCCGAGCGACTCGCCCTGCTGCTCAACCGATTCGGCAGCAACCCGCAGGCCCGGATCGCGGAGGTGGACGCGCTCATCGACAGCGAGCGCGAAGCCCTGGACACCGTCAATGCCACCGAAGTGCCCGAGCTGGCCGATGATTCGACGCTGCTCACCCTGTTCGACGCGCAGGCGGCCCGGACACCCGAGGCGCTCGCGGTCATCTTCGGCGATATCACCCTCACCTATGCCGAGCTCGACGCGCGATCGCGGCGGCTCGCGCGGGAGCTCATGTTGCGGGGCGTCGGTCCGGAGTCTCGGGTGGCGGTGGCCATGCGGCGTGGTATCGATCTGGTTGTTGGGATTTATGCGGTGTTGCGTGCGGGTGGTGCGTATGTGCCGGTGGATCCCGATCATCCGGTCGAGCGTAATGAGTATGTGCTGGGGAGTGCGGCACCGGTCTGTGTGCTGACTCGGGCCGGTGAGGGTTTCGAAACCGATTCCGGTGTACCGCTTTTCTTCGTCGAGGCGCTCGCGGGTGCGAGTGAGATCGAGTTCGTCGGGTCGGTGTCGGTGCGGGCGGACAATGCCGCGTATGTGATCTATACCTCGGGGTCGACGGGTCGTCCCAAGGGTGTGGTGATCACTCATAGGCAGATGGCGAATCAGTTCCGTTGGGCGCAGCGGACGTATCCGCATGGTGCGGGTGATGTGGTGTTGCATAAGACGCCGATTACTTTCGATATTTCGACGTGGGAGTTGTTCTGGCCGTTGCAGACCGGTGCGGCGGTGGTTATCGCGGAGCCGGATGGGCATCGTGATCCGGGGTATATCGCGCGGATGATCGGCGAGTACGGGGTCACCTCGGTGCATTTCGTGCCGTCCATGCTGGAGGCGTACCTCGACGGCCTCGCGCGGTCCTCGACCGCGCCGACCGAACAGCTGCGCTGGGTATTCGCCGCCGGTGAGGCGCTGTCCACCGAGACCGCCGTCAAGTTCGGTGCGGCACTGCCGGATACGGCCCTGGTCAACTGGTACGGCCCGGCCGAGGCGACCGTGGTCACCGCGCATCCGGCCGATCAGGCCGCGGGCAATGCCGTGCCGATCGGTAGTCCGGTCGCCAATACCCGTGTGCATGTGCTGGATCGTCAGCTGCGGCCGGTGCCGTTCGGCGCGGCCGGTGAGTTGTATGTCGCCGGAGTGCAATTGGCGCGCGGGTACCTCGCTGCGCCCGGGCTCTCCGCGGAGCGGTTCATCGCCTATGAGAATGGTGCGCGGCTGTATCGCACCGGTGATGTGGTGCGTTGGATCGTCGATCCGGCGGGGAGCGGTCACGCGCTGGAGTATTTGGGCCGCAGTGATTTCCAGGTCAAACTGCGTGGTCAGCGGATCGAGCTCGGTGAGATCGAGACGGTGCTGTTGAGTCATGCGGCGGTGCATCGGGCCGCGGTCACGCTGGTGCGTGCGGTGACCGGTGATCGGCTGGTGGCCTATGTCGTGCTCGAATCCGGTGCGGTGGTAGCGGATTCGGATCTGCTGGCGCATGCTCGTGCGGCGTTGCCGTCGTACATGGTGCCTTCGGCGGTGGTGCGCTTGGCGGCGATGCCGCTCAATGCCAGTGGCAAGCTGGATCGGAAGGCGTTGCCGGAGCCGGAGTTCCACGCGCGTGCCTATCGTGCCCCGTCGACTCCGGGTGAGCGTGCGGTGGCGGAGGTGTTCGCGGCGGTGCTGGGTGTGGAGACCGTCGGGGCGGATGACGATTTCTTCGAACTCGGCGGCAATTCGCTCAGCGCCACCCAGGTGGTCGCCCGCCTCGGTGCCGCCGTCGGCGCGCGCGTACCGGTGCGCACCATCTTCGAATCGCCCACCGTCGCCGAACTCGCCACAACCCTTGGCGACCAGGCGGATTCGCTCGGTACCCCGCTGCGCCCGATGGAGCGGCCGGAGCTGATTCCGCTCTCCTACGCCCAGCAGCGCATGTGGTTCCTGAACCGCTTCGACACCGCCGCGGGCACCTACAACCTGCCCACCGCACTGCGCATCACCGGACCGCTGGATGTGCCCGCCCTGCGCGCGGCGGTCCGGGATCTGGTCGAGCGCCACGAGGTGCTGCGCACCGTCTACCCGGAAAGGGACGGCGTCGGCCACCAGGTGATCCTGGCCGCCGATGATCCCGAGGCCATGCCCTCGATGCCCATGGTGGATGTGCGCGAGGACGGCATCACCGCCGCCGTCGCCGAGGCCGCCATCGCCGGCTTCGATGTCACCGCGGCCCCGCCGCTGCGAGTTCGCCTGCTGCGCTTGGGAACAGACGATCATGTCCTGGTCTGCGTGGTGCACCACATCGCCGGTGACGGGTTCTCGGCCGGACCGCTGACCCGCGACCTGATGACCGCGTACCTGAGCCGGATCCAGGGCCGCGAACCCGAGTGGACACCCCTCGAGGTGCAGTACGCCGACTACGCGCTCTGGCAGCGCGAAATCCTCGGCGACGAAACCGATTCCGGCTCCCTGCTGGCCCGCCAGCTGCACTACTGGCAGCGCACCCTGGCCGGACTGCCCGACCAGCTCGAGCTGCCCGGCGACCGGCCCCGCCCGGCCGTGGCCAGTGGACGCGGTGCGACCCTGGCCTTCGAGATCGATCCGATCGTGCACGCCGCGCTGCACCGGGTCGCCTCCGAGCACAACGCCACCCTGTTCATGGTGGTGCACGCGGCCTTCGCCGCCCTGTTGGCCCGACTCTCCGGCACCGGGGACATCGCCGTCGGCGCGCCCATCGCCGGACGCGGTGAGGCCGCGCTCGACGACCTCATCGGCATGTTCGTCAACACCCTGGTGCTGCGCGCCCAGGTCGACCCGGCCGCCTCCTTCGGTGAACTGCTGAACGCGGTGCGCGAGGGCGATATCGCCGCCTTCGGACACGCCGACGTCCCGTTCGAGCGTCTGGTCGAGGTGCTCGATCCGGCCCGCTCGCAGGCGCGGCATCCGCTGTTCCAGACCATGCTCACCTTCCAGAACGTCGGCAACTCCGAACTCTCCCTGCCCGGGGTCTCGGTCTCCGCGGTCGAGCTGGATGTGCCGCTGGCCAAGTTCGACCTGCAACTGACCGTCAGCGAACATGTCGACGCCGACAACGCCGCGCAGGGCATGACCGCCCTGTTCACCTACGCCACCGACCTTTTCGACACGGCCACCGTGCAGGGCTTCGCCGACCGTTTCCGCCGCATCCTGGTCGCGGTCACCGCCGATCCCACCCGCGCGGTCGGCGATATCGATGTGCTCGCCCTCGACGAGCGCCGCAAGGTGCTCACCGAATGGAACGAGACCGCCATCGATCTGCCCGCGGGACAGCTGTTCTCGCTGTTCGAGGCGCAGGCGGCCCGCAATCCCGAGGCGGTGGCGCTCAGCTTCGAGGGCACCGAACTCACCTACGCCGAACTGGCCTCCCGGGTGCACCGGCTGGCGCGCCTGCTCACCGCGGCCGGTGTCGGACCGGAAAGTCTGGTGGCACTGGGCATTCGGCGCTCGGTCGACCTCGTCGTCGCCATCTACGCCGTCCTCGAGGCCGGTGGCGGATATGTCCCGCTGGACCTGGATCAGCCCGCCGACCGCATCGAACATGTGCTCGAGACGGCCCAGCCGGTCTGCGTACTCACCACGCGCCGTGACGGTTTCACCCCCGCGCCGGGTGATGTACCCACCGGCCGGGTGCTCACCATCGACGCACTCGATCTCTCCGGTTACTCCGATGAGCCCATCCGCCATGACGAACGCCACGCACCGCTGTACAGCGCGCATCCGGCGTACGTCATCTTCACCTCCGGCTCGACCGGACGGCCCAAGGGCGTCGCGGTCTCGCATGCCGCCGCGATCAACCAGATCCGCTGGATCACCACCGAATACGGCATCAGCGCCGATGATGTGGTGCTGCTCAAGACGCCCGCCACCTTCGACGTGTCGGTCTGGGAGCTGTTCGGGCCGCTCGCGGTCGGCGCGAAGCTCGTGATCGCCACCGCCGACGGGCACCGCGATCCGGCCTATCTGGCCGAAGTCATCGCCGCCGAACGCATCACCATGACCTCGTTCGTGCCGTCCATGCTCAGCGCCTTCACCGATACCGCCGCTCCGGCGGCGCTCACCTCACTGCGCACCCTGCTCATCGCGGGTGAGGCGTTCACCGGGGACGCGGTCGCCGCGTTCCGGCGCATCGGGCGCGCGGAGCTGCACAATCTGTACGGCCCCACCGAATTCACCGTGCACGCCACCTATGCGCCCGTCCCGGCGGAGGTTTCGGGTGCGGTGCCGATCGGCGCACCGGTGTGGAACGCGCAGACCTATGTGCTCGACGCGCGCCTGCACCCGGTCGCCCCGGGCATGGCCGGAGAGCTTTACCTCGCCGGTGATCAGCTGGCCCGCGGGTATCACGGGCGCGCCGACCTGACCGCGGATCGCTTCGTGGCCAACCCCTTCGGCGAGCGCGGTACGCGCATGTACCGCACCGGCGATCTGGTGCGCTGGACCGATCGCGGTCAACTGGTGTACCTGGGTCGCACCGACTTCCAGGTCAAGCTGCGCGGACTGCGCATCGAACTCGGCGAGATCGAATCCGCGCTCACCGCACAGGAATCCATTGCCCGTGCCGTCGTGGTGCTGCGCCACGACGATCGACTGGGGGACCAGCTGGTCGCCTACGTCGTGCCCGCCGCTGGCGCGGTGGTCGACACCGTCGCGGTGAAGACCGCTGTGGCGGAACGGGTTCCGGGCTATATGGTGCCGTCGGCCTTCGTCGTCCTGGACGAATTCCCGGTCAACCCGTCGGGCAAACTGGACCGGCGTGCCCTGCCCGCACCCGATTTCGCCGCCGATCACGAGTTCCGGGCGCCCGAGACCGAGACCGAACAGGCCGTGGCCGCCGTCTTCGCCGAGGTGCTCGGCCTGGACCGGGTCGGCCTGGACGACGACTTCTTCGCGCTCGGCGGTAATTCGCTGGTCGCCACCCGCGTCATCGCCCGGGTGAACGCCGCCCTGGATGCCGATCTCGGCGTCCGGGATCTGTTCGAGGTCTCCTCGGTCGCCGCACTCGCACAGCGGGTTTCGGGTACCGAGGGCATCGCCCCGCGCCCCAAACTGGTCGCCGGGCCGCGCCCCGAACACGTACCGCTGTCCCTGGCGCAGCAGCGCATGTGGTTCCTGAACCAGTTCGACCCCACCTCCTCGGCCTACAACCTGCCGATCGCACTGCGGCTCACCGGTGCGCTCGATACCGAGGCACTGGGGCTGGCCGTCGCCGATCTGCTGGAGCGGCACGAAACGCTGCGCACCATCTACCCCGAGGTCGAGGGCACGGCGCACCAGGTGATCCTGCCCGCCGCGCAGGTGGTCCCGGAGCTCACGCCCGAGCGAATCGGTGTGGACGCGGTCGCCGAGCGGGTCACCGCCCTGCTCACCGCCGGATTCGACGTCACCCGCGAGATTCCGTTGCGGGTCAAGCTGTTCCGGCTCGATACCACCGACGACATCGAACATGTCCTGGTCGTGGTCACCCACCACATCAGCTCCGACGGCTGGTCCATGGGACCGCTCTCACGCGATCTGATCATGGCGTACATCGCGCGCTCGGCCGATACCGCGCCCGAGTGGGCGCCGCTGCCGGTGCAGTACGCGGATTACACCCTCTGGCAGCGCGCGGTGCTCGGCTCCGAGGACGATCCCGAGAGTCTGATCTCGAAGCAGACCGAGCACTGGCGCACCGAGCTCGCCGGACTTCCGGACGAGCTGAACCTCCCCGCCGATCGCCCGCGCCCGGCGACGCAGTCGTTCCGCGGCGGCAGTCTGAACTTCACCATCGACGACGAGACTCACCAGGGGCTGCGGCGGATCGCGCGGGAACAGCACGCCACGCTGTTCATGGTTGTGCACAGCGCGCTCGCACTGTTCCTGGCGCGACTCTCGGGCACCGACGATATCGCCATCGGCACCCCGGTCGCGGGCCGCGGCGCGGCCGAACTCGACGATGTCATCGGCATGTTCGTCAACACCCTGGTGCTGCGCACCCAGGTGCCGGGCGAGCTGCGCTTCGATGAACTGCTGGCCCGCACCAAGGACGCCGATCTGCGCGCCTTCGCCAATGCCGAGGTGCCGTTCGAGCGCCTGGTCGAGCTGCTCAATCCCGAGCGCTCCACCGCCCGCAATCCGCTGTTCCAGGTCATGCTGGCCTTCCAGAACCTGCCGGACAACAATGCGGAACTGCCCGAGTTGCGCATCGCCGCACTGGAATCCGAGGTCGAGACCTCCCAGTTCGATCTGTCGCTGACCATGAGCGACGGCGGGGGACAGGGGCTCCAGGGCGCCTTCACCTTCGCCCGCGACCTGTTCGACTACGCCACCGTCGGCGTCTTCGCGGACCGCTTCAAACGCCTGCTCACCGCCATCGTGGAGCGGCCGGGCACGCGCGTCGGCGATCTGCCGCTGCTGGACGACAGCGAATACGAGCTGCTCACCCACGTACACGGCGATGACGTCATGGCCACCGGACTGCTGCCGGAGCTGCTCACCCGCGGTGTCTCACTGGGCCGGGATCGGATCGCGGTGCGCTACCGCGGCCACTCCATCACCTACGGCGAACTCGACGATTACTCCTCGCAGCTGGCGCGGGTACTCATCGGCCGCGGCGTCGGACCGGAAAAGCTTGTCGCCATCGCCTTCCCGCGCTCCTTCGAAATGGTGGCCGCCGTACTGGCCGTCGCCAAGGCCGGTGGCGCGCACGTACCCGTCGATCCCACCTACCCGGCGGATCGCGTGCGGCATATGGTGACCGACTCCGGAGCCGTACTCGGCATCACCGGGCGCGCCCATCGCGACAGCCTGCCCGGCGAGGTCGAATGGCTGTGCCTGGACGACGCCGCCACCGACGGGGCCTGCATGGCGCAGTCCCCGGCGCCGGTCACCGACGCGGATCGTATTGCGCCGCTGCGCATGCAGCATCCGGCATACGTCATCTACACCTCCGGGTCCACCGGAATGCCCAAGGGCGTCACCGTGACCCATGTCGGTCTGGGCGGCCTCGCCGACTACGCGGTCCCGCTCTACGACCTCGCCGCCGAGCATCGGCTCATGCATATCTGCTCGCCCAGCTTCGATCCCTCGGTCCTGGAGTGGGTCTGCGCGTTCTACACCGGCGCGACCCTGGTCATCGTGCCCTCGGAGATCCTGGGCGGACCAGAACTCGGCGAGCTCATGCGCACCGAGAGCGTCTCGCACGCGCTCATCACCCCGGCCGTGCTCGGCACCCTCGATCCGGCGACCCAGCCGCAGCTCGAGGTGCTCTCGGTCGGCGGCGATGTGACACCGCCGGAGCTGGTGGCGCGCTGGAAGGCCGCCGGGCGGGTGTACCACAACGCCTACGGTCCCACCGAGACCACGATCATCTCCACCTACGCCCAGCTCACCCCGGGCCGCCACATCACCATCGGCAAACCGGTGCACGGCATGTCGGCACTGGTACTCGACTCGCGACTGAACCCGGTACCGCCGGGCGTCGCGGGTGAGCTGTACCTCGCCGGTGGCGCACTCGCGCGCGGATACCGCAATCGCGCCGGGCTCTCCTCCGAGCGATTCGTCGCGAACCCCTGGGGCGCACCGGGATCGCGGATGTACCGCACCGGCGACGTGGTGCGCTGGTACGCCGACGCCGACGAGCGCGGCGGCAATACCGCACTGCCCGATACCAAGTGGGAGCTCGACTATGTCGGGCGCTCGGACTTCCAGGTCAAGATCCGCGGCTTCCGCATCGAACTCGGTGAGATCGACGCGGTGCTCGGATCGCACCCGGATGTCGACTTCGCCGTCACCGTCGGACGCAAGAACCACACCGGCACCACGGTTCTGGTCTCCTACGTGCTCGGCAAGGCGCTCGACCCGGAGGCGCTGCAGAGCTACGCCGCGCAGAGCCTGCCCCCGCATATGGTGCCCGCCGCCGTCGTCGTACTGGACGAACTGCCGCTCACCCCGGTCGGCAAACTCGACCGCAAGGCACTGCCCGAACCCGTACTGCGCCAACGGGAATACCGTGCGCCCGCCACCCCGCTGGAGGAGACCATCGCGGCCACCTTCGCCGAGGTGCTCGGTGTCGATCAGGTCAGCGTGGACGAGGATTTCTTCGCCATCGGCGGCAACTCGCTGCTGGCGACGCAGATCGTCAGCAAACTGCGCAAGGTCTCCGGCGCACAGGTCATGGTCGCCTGGTTCTTCACCGACCCGACCGTCACCGGACTCGCCGAACGCATTCGCCTCGATCTGGAGAGCAAGCACGACTACGACTCGGCCGCCGACGCCGCGCTCGCCGTGGTGCTGCCGATCCGGGCCACCGGTGACCGCACCCCGCTGTTCTGCGCACCGCCCATGGTCGGAATGTCCTGGTGCTATGCCGGATTGGCGGGTTACCTCCCCGCCGACCAGCCGCTCTACGGTCTGCAATCCCCGGCGCTCACCGAGGCCGACTATGCCCCCGACAGCCTCGAAGAGGTCGCGCGGCGGTATGTCGAGGCCATGCGCGGGGTACAGCCGCACGGGCCGTACCGGGTGCTCGGCTACTCACTCGGCGGCATCCTGGCGCACGCCATCGCCACCGAACTCCAGGCCGCCGGTGAACAGGTCGATGTACTGGCCAACCTCGACGCCTATCCGGACGCCGAGTTCACCGACTTCACCGCCGCCGTGCGCGACGAATTCGCGGCCCTGGGCGTCGGCGAGGAAGCCTTCCCCGACGGCGATATGCGCGACCTCAGCGATGAGGCCCTGGCGGCGCTGCACGAGGCCATCCCCGCCGACCTCGCCGTGCTGACGGTGGAGCGACTGCGCCGCATCTACCGGGGTGCGGTGCGCACCGTCGAACTCGGATCGCGCTACCGCCCAACGGCATTCGACGGGCGGATGGAGCTGTTCGCGGCCGAACTCGGTCGCGGCGACGATCATCAGCACTCGGCCGCCGACTGGCGCCCCTTCGTCACCGGGCCGGTCAGCGAGCATGTGGTGCCGGTCAAGCATCAGCTCATGACCACCGCCGAGTCCTATGCCGTCATCGGCCCGCGGCTCGCCGCCATCCTCGATGGTGAAATCGGCGCTCCCGCAGGCGAAGTGACGGTCGACAGTGACAACGGTGAGGGTGAGGGCGACTGGACCATCACCCAGGTGCTGCCGGTCATCGACTTCGACACGTCCACATCGGAGATGAAACTCCAGGCCCGCGAAGAGGATTCGGAACACCTCACCGAGGAGGTTCCGGAGCGGATCGCCGAGGTCGAACCGGAACCCGCTCCGGAGCAGGAGCAGGTGGTCGAGGCCGAGACCGCCGCCGAGGTGGACGTCACCGAGCCCGAGGACGCACCCGAAAGCTCGGAATCGATTGCCGAGCCCGAGGTTCCGGCCGCACCGGCCGCACCGCCGATCATGGGTCCGAGACTCACCGCCGTGGGCAAGGTCTCCCCGCTCCCCGCGGGCGCGGTCAGCCTGCTGGAGATCGAACCCACCGGACTGTGGATTCGGGCGATCACCCTCGATATCGCGGCCGATGTCTCCGGCAGCCGCGTCCGCAGGTCCGTACGGACCCTGCTGGACCGGCATCCGGCACTCTGGTCCCGCCTGCGCCGCGACGGCGATATCGCCGTCATGGACATTCCGGTACAGGCGAATTCGCGGGACGCCGTGGTCTGGCAGCTCGATCCGTCGGTCGAGGCCGTCGGTGATCCCATCGAGGCCGTCATCCACGCCGCCGCCGCGGAACTGGACCCGGACAAGGGCCGCAATATCCGCTTCGTCCTGATGGCGGGTGGCGAGGCCGATCCGAATCTCGATCCGTCCGACCGGCCCGCCGCCGTACTGGTCGCGGTCGCCAACGGCCTGGTCGTCGACGACACCTCGTGGCGCACCATTATCGAAGACCTGACCGCCTCCTGGTCCGGTGGCCACGCCACCCCGCCCAGCGCGGACGCGCATCCGGTCGGCATCGCCCGCGACCTCGCGGAACGCGCCGCCGCCGCCCAGACCGTCATCGAATTGGAGTGGTGGCGTTCGGCTCTCACCTCCGCCCTGCCCGGCCGCGATCCGGCCGAGGTACTCGGCGGTGACGGCGACCCCCTCGACCGCGGCCGGGTCTCGGTCTCCATCACCGGTGAGGGCGCGGCCGCCGTCGACACCGTGGCCCGCTACTACGACGCCAGCATCGACGATGTGCTGCTGGCCGCACTCGCGGTCACCCTGCTCGACGACAGCGCCGAAACCGCCCGCACCGCACTGGGTTCGGTGGTGCAACTGGTCGCCGACGGCCGGGTACCGGGGGACCCCGCCGGGCATCGCACCGTCGGCGCCTTCTCCACGCCGTACCCGTTCCCGCTGCGCGTCTACGGCGTCGACTTCGAGGAGGTGCGGCAGGGCGGACCCGCCGCCGGATCGATCATCCGGCAGATCCGGGACCGCTGCCGTGAGGTTCCGTCCCAGGGCGTCGGATTCGGACTGCTGCAGCATCTGAATCCGGACACCGCCGACGCCATCGCCGGACTCCCGGTGGGCCGCATCGGCTTCCGCTACCGGGATCTGCGACCCGCCCGGGTGTATCCGGAACCCGTCACCGATGATCTGTACCTCGACGTCACCGTCGACACCACCCAGGACGGCCTGGTCGCGCGCTTCGACTTCGCCGGTGCGGTACTGGACCTGGAGCAGATCAAGCGTCTCGTCGAGGGTTGGGTACAGGCACTCGGCGGACTCGCCGAACACGGACGCGCGACCAATCCGTAACATTGTCCGCTATCGCGGCGATGGCATTAGCCGTATGGTCTCTCGGGGATGAATCCTGCCCGGAGACCACGGCTGGGTACCCGGGCAACACTGCGCCGCAGGGTGGTAAGACCGGCACAAACGAACCAAAGCGAAGGTGTGAACATTGATTCGTCGACACGTCCGTAATGGGATTGTGGGGCGTCGGCGCGGTGCGCGAACCGCTGCCTTCCTCGCCGCAACGGCAGTGCTGACCGGCCTGGTGGCCGGCGTCGGCGTACCGAGCGCCTCCGCCGACCCGATCATCGACAGCAAGAAGCTGCTCGCCGATCCCGTCGCCCCGGACGGGTCGAAGATCACCAAGGCGGAGATGAAGGACGGCCGCAATATCCGGCTGTACGTCTACTCCGCGGCCATGGACGCCACCTACCCCGTCGATGTGCAGCGCCCGGCCGACGCCTCCGAGCCGCGCCCGACCCTCTACCTGCTCAATGGTGCGGGCGGCGGACAGGACGACGCCTCCTGGCAGAAGAAGACCAATATCGTCAACGGCTTCCTCGGCGACAAGAACCTGAACGTGGTCCAGCCCATCGGCGGCAAGTGGAGCTACTACCAGGACTGGCAGAGCGATGACGAAACCCTCGGCCGGAACAAGTGGCAGACCTTCTTCACCGAGGAGCTGCCCCCGCTGATCGAGGCCGCGCTCGGCACCAACGGTGTGAACGCCATCGCCGGTATCTCCACCTCCGGCACCACCGTGCTGTCGCTGCCCGAGGCCAAGCCGGGCCTGTTCCGCGCCGCGGCCGCCTACAGCGGTTGCGCGCAGTTCGCCGATCCGGTCGGCCGCGAATTCATGCGCCTCACCGTCGAGACCTGGGGCGGCGGCAAGCTGGAGAATATGCACGGTCCGGAGGACTCCCCGGCCTGGGCCGAGAACGATCCGGTCATCCATGCCGAAAAGCTGCGTGGCACAGAGCTTTACATCTCCTCGGGCAGCGGCCTGCCCGGCCAGTACGACGCGCTGAACGGCCCGTACGCGCTGCCCGGCGCCTACGGCCTGGCCAATCAGCTGATCATCGGCGGCGCCATCGAGGCGGGCACCAACTACTGCACGCACAATCTGCAGGCCAAGCTGGATTCGCTGGGTATCCCGGCGACCTACAACTTCCGCGCCACCGGAACCCACTCGTGGGGTTACTGGAACGACGAGTTCATGAACTCGTGGCCGGTGCTGGCCCGGGGCCTGGGCCTCTGAGGCTGCGGCTCGCGGGGCGGTAAGCCCTGAACTCTGGAGACCGATCCGACGGAACCGTCGGGTCGGTCTCTTTTTGCCTGCGCGAAAATGGCCCGGGTCTTTTTTCTGGGGTAGCTCTCAACAAAAAGTTCGGTAACCCGTAAACTATTGTTGTGAGTACCAGCCTGGCCGATAAGCGCTCGACGTTCCAGCGAGCGCGATCGGCCACGGTCCTGCTCGGTCCGGCCTTCGTCGCCGCCATCGCCTACGTCGACCCCGGTAACGTCGCCTCCAATATCAGCGCCGGAGCCAAATTCGGCTACCTGCTGGTCTGGGTCATCGTCATGGCCAATGTGATGGCGGGGCTGGTGCAGTTCCTCTCCGCCAAACTCGGCCTCGTCACCGGCATGTCACTCCCGGAAGCCGTGCGGGACAAGGCCGGTCGCAAAACCCGGCTCGCCTACTGGGCGCAGGCCGAAACCGTCGCCATGGCAACCGATCTCGCCGAGGTCGTGGGCGGGGCCATCGCCCTGAAGCTGCTGTTCGACCTGCCGCTACTGCTCGGCGGGGTCATCACCGGCATCGTCTCCCTCGCACTGCTGCTGGTGCAGAACAAGCGCGGACAGAAACCGTTCGAACGCGTCATCACCGGCATGCTCGCCGTCATCGCCATCGGATTCCTTGCCTCCGTGGTGATTTCACCGCCCTCGGCCGGCGGGACCATCGGCGGACTGCTACCGCGCTTCGACGGCAGCGAGAGCGTACTGCTCGCCGCCGCCATGATCGGCGCGACCGTCATGCCCCATGCGGTATACCTGCACTCGGCGCTCGCCCGGGACCGGCACGGCAGCCCCGAACCGGGACCGGCGCGCGCCCGGCTGCTGCGCATCACCCGCTACGACGTCGGCCTGGCCATGCTGCTCGCGGGCACCGTCAACCTCGCCATGCTGCTCATGGCCGCCGGTACGCTGCGCGGGCGCGAGGATGTCGACTCGCTCGAAACCGCGCACGCCGCAGTGCGGGACACCCTCGGACCGGCCGCCGGGCTCCTGCTCGCGATCGGCCTGCTCGCCTCCGGCCTGGCCTCCACCTCGGTGGGCGCGTACGCGGGCGCGATGATCATGGAAGGGCTGCTCAACCGCACCATTCCGCTGCTGGTTCGGCGACTCATCACGCTGATCCCGGCGCTGGTCATTCTCGCCATCGGCGTGGATCCCACTCAGGCCCTGATCATTTCGCAGGTGGTGCTCTCCTTCGGCATCCCCTTCGCCCTGATCCCGCTGGTCCGCTTCACCGCCGACCGCAACCTCATGGGCGACGATGTGAACCCCCGCCTCACCACCGCGCTCGCCTGGTTGGTGGCCCTGATCATCTCCGCCCTGAACGTCGCCCTCATCTACCTGACGGTCACAGGTAAGTAGCCCCGCAGTGGCGCGAAGCCATCCCGCTATTCCGCGAAGACCGCCTTGCGCTTCTGGAGCATCGCGGTAGCGCCCTCGGCGAAGTCGGGGGCGCGCAAAAGCTCAGCCTGGCCGGTCTTTTCGGTCGCGAGCGCCGCGTCCAGCGAGGTCAGAGTGGCGGCATTGAGTGCGCGCTTGGTGAGCTCCAGGGCGCGCCGCGGGCCGTGCGCGAGCTTGGCGGCGGCGGCCTCGACCTTGGCGTCGAGCTCCGCATCGCCGTAGACGCCCGCGATCAGGCCGCGGCGCACCGCCTCGGTGACCGGGAGGCGATCGCCGAGCAATGCCATCTCCGCGGCGAGCGGGCGACCGGCCGCGGCGGCGACCATGGCCGCCGCGCCACCGTCGGGCATCAGGCCGATATTGATGAATGCCAGCAGCAGATACGCGTCCTCCGACGCATAGGTGAGGTCGGCGGCGAGCGCGAAGGCCACGCCCACCCCGGCGGCCGCACCCTTCACCCGTGCGATCACCGGGATCGGCGCGTCCACAATCGCCTTGATCATCCGATTCGCCACATCCATGGTCTGTTCGGGCGTGATACCGCGCGCAGCCTCGCCCGGACTCGCCGCCAGATCCGCACCGGTACAGAAGTCGCCGCCCTCGCCGGTGAGCACGATCACCCGGACAGCCGGATTCTCATATGCCGAAAGCACCGTCGCACCGAGCCCCGCCATGGTGTCGTAGTCGATGGCGTTCTTGCGCTTGGGATTGGTGATGGTGACACGCAGTACCCGGCCGTCCAGCACAGCGGTGTAGCCCGGGGTCGTCGCAGTGTTGCTCATGTCTGCTCCTGCTCTGCGTGCGGTGCGAATCGCGGCGCAATGTGTTCAGCTGTGCGAATTGTGGTTAACTTAGGTGGATCCGTCCGGCACTGTCAACAGCCGGTGCCGTTGAGAAGGAGAAGTGCATGGTCGCCGATCGCAGCGAAGCAGGACTCGCTTCCGCGCGACCGTCCGGCGAATCCGGACCCCGGCGACGACCCAAGAATCGCAAGGCCCAGATTGTCGGCGTGGCCGCTCGCGCCTTCGCTGAGCGGGGCTATCACCCGGTCGGCGTGGACGAGATCGCCGCCGAGGTCGGCATCTCCGGGCCCGCGCTCTACCGGCACTTCAGCAATAAGTACGCCATGCTCGTCGCCGCCGCCGAGATGGGCGCACAACAACTTCTGGACTCCGCCAAGGCCGCCGACAATCCGAAGCTGGAACCGGAACCGCGACTCACCGCACTGATTCGCGGCATTACCGAGCACACCATCGACTGCCGCCGCGAGGGCGGACTGTACCGCTGGGAGCGCCGGTATCTCGAGCGCGAGGACCGCGCGCGCATTCGCGTCAGCTACGCCGAACTGCACGAAACCGTCGCCGCACCCATCGCGGAGCTGTACCCCGACGCCGATCCCGCCGATGTCATGCTGCGCTCGGCCGCGGTGCTCTCGGCCATCGGCAGCGTCACCGGACATCGCACCGCACTCTCCAATGCGCGAATCGTGGCCCTGCTCAACGACATCTGCTGGGATATCCTGCGCGCCGAGCTACCCCCGCCGCCCCCGCCGGTCACCGGCGACCCGATCGTGCGCGGCCTACCCGTCATCTCCAAACGCGAACAGCTGCTCACCGAGGCGATTCGGATCTTCGGCCGGCAGGGCTATCACGAGGCCAGTATCGAAGAGATCGGCGCCGCCGCCGGGATCAACGCCTCCAGCGTCTACCGCTACTTCAGCAGCAAATCCGATCTGCTCGCGGCAGCCTTCCACCGCACCGGTGAACGTGTGGCCATCGCCAATGCCGAGGCGCTGTCCGAGGCCACCGGCCGCGCCGACGCCGCCGTCCGCATTGCCGAGCGCTTCGCCCGCATGACCTTCGCCATGCCGGAGATCCTCCCGGTCTACTTCGCTGAATTCTCCAATCTGCCCGCCACCGAACAGCACCGACTCCGCTCCATTCAGCGCCAGAACGTCCTGGAGTGGGCCAACCTCCTCGAAGGCGACCAAACCGAAGCCCGCTTCCGCGTCCACGCCGCCATCGGCCAGGTCATCGATGTAGGCCGCCGCCTCCGCTTCGACTCCCGCCCACAGCAATTGGCAAGAGTCCGCGCCCTGATGAGCGCGGTCCTGCTGGGTGCGGCCCCTGCCGACGAGTCGCCTCTTCCTCCCGGCGAGTAGCACCCCGTCATCCCGGCGCGCTTTTGGCCGGGACCCACATCCACAGGGCTGCAACGAGTTCGGTGGATCCCGGCCAGGAGTATGCCGGGATGACGAGGTGTCCGCCCCGGAGGGGATGAGAGTGATCGCCGACGGGATGACGAGGGTGGTCGGCTCAGACTCGATGACGCAGGCGGAATAGGGCTCTTGCCATTCGGAGGCGCTGGGGGTGATTGTCGAAGGTGCCCAACGGGTCTCGGTGGCGCTGTTCGGTGATGAGTTGGGGGCGGGTGAATTCCAGTAGGGATCGCGGGTCGCGGATGCGGCCGGGGCCGTTCACTCCGTAGACCGGGGTGGCGTTGACGGTGACCAGTGGGGTGCGCAGGCGTTCGGCGAATTCGGGGACGCTGCGGATGTCGCGGGTGAAAACGGCTACGGGGAGCGATCTTTCGGAGGCGTTGACCCGTTCCACCGCCTCGTCCATACCGGCTACCCGATTGACGACGAGGACCGGGCCTACCGCGTCGCCGGTGATGGCCAGGCTCACCTCGGGGACCTCGGTCAGGACCACCGGTTCGATATAGGGCTCCCGGATCGATTCGAGGCTGCCGACCACGGCGCGACCACCGCGGGTGAGTGCGTCGCGGACCTGGCGGCGCACCACATCGAGTTGGGCCTCCAGGACCATCGGACCGTAGGAGGCGCGGCGGTCGGCGGCGGGCCGCAGACGGCGGGCCGCAGCGGCGACCAGTTCCAGGAACGGCTCGTAGACCGAATCGGCGACGTACACCACATGTACGCCCGCCGGATGCTGACCGGAATTGGACATGGAACCGTAAACCGCTGCGGCAGCGGCGGTATCGAGCCGGGCGTCCACCTGCACCACCATCGCGCCGCGACCGCCCTGCTCGACGATCAGCGGTGTACCGGTCTGCGCGCAGAGCACGGTCACCTCGCGGGCTCCGGCGGGGGAGCCGGTGTAGGCGATCTTGTCCAACCGGGACCGGCAGAGTGCGGTTGCCGTGGTGCTGTCACCGGTAACCACCTGCAGCACAGGCTGACTGGGGGACAGGCGACTCCAGGTATCGGCCAGCCACGCGCCCACGCCGGGGGTCAGTTCACTCGGTTTGAAGACCACCGCGTTACCCGCCGCCATGGCGCTGGCGATCGAATTCATCGGCGCGAGAACGGGATTGTGCCACGGGCCGAGTACACCGATCACACCCAGCGGCAGATGTCCGATCGAACCGGGCTGATCGCGCCGGAATCGGGCGGCGGCGCGGGTGGTGCGGCCCAGGGTCCGCTCGGCATGGCGCGCGACCCAATCCAGATGTTCCACCGCCAATGTCACCTCGACGGCGGCGTCGAGGCGCGGTTTTCCGGTCTCGGAGCTGATCAGCTCCACCAGATCTCGGGTGCCGCGCGCGATGGCGCGTTTCCAATCCAGCAGCCAGCGTTTGCGTCCGGCGAAATCCATTGTCGCCCACCACTGTTCGGTGGTGTTCGCGGCGCGCACGGCGCGCGTCAGCTCGCCGGCGCCCATAATGGCGAAATCGCCCACGACCTCCCCGGTCCGTGGATCGTACGAAGTCAGGACCTTGGATCGGCCCGCTCCGGTGCGCGCTGCGGCCCGTGGCTGCTGCGCAGACTCGGCCATGGTTACCCTCTCGTGGCCATCGAAAACTCTCCCCTCCACGTCAGACTATGGTTCGACGCACACCCCCGACAAGGTGCGGAAATTCAGCAGACCGCCCGGTCTGGCCCTGGATCCGCGGCTATTCGTAGACCTACCGGTTTGTGGTCAAGCTCACGTTTGATCCAATGCTGCTGAGGCAAAGCAACGACCCCGCATCCGAGTGGCCGGTAACATCGCGCGCGACGGAGTGGATCATCCCGAGGGGATGTGGGGACCCGCCGCCCGGGGCGACTGAAATTGCCCGCCCAGCCGATAGTGGAGAGTTGATGCCGAGCCAGGACAAACCGGATTCGCCGCAAAGCGTTTCAACAACAGCGCGCGGCGGAAGCGATCCGGCCGTATATGTCGAAGACGTCCGCAAATCCTTCGGTGAGGTGCATGCCCTGAGCGGCATCAGCTTCACCGCCGAACGCGGACAGGTACTCGGCATTCTCGGACCCAACGGCGCGGGGAAGACCACCTGCGTCAAGATCCTCTCCACCCTGTTGCGCCCCGACGCCGGCATCGCCCGGGTCGCCGGACACGATGTGCGCAAGGATCCCGCCGCCGTCCGCCGATCGATCATGATGACCGGCCAGTACGCGGCGCTGGACGAGAACCTCTCCGGACGTGAGAACCTCGAACTCTTCGGCCGCCTCATGGGCCTGCCCCGCAAGGCCGCCCGCCAGCGCGCGGACAACCTGCTCGAGGAGTTCGACCTCACCAGCGCGGGCCGCCGCGCCGTCCGGCACTACTCCGGCGGTATGCGCCGCCGTGTCGACATCGCCTGCGGACTCGTGGTCCGGCCCGAGGTCGTCTTCCTCGACGAACCCACCACCGGCCTGGACCCGCGCAGTCGCCAGGGCGTCTGGGATCTGGTCAACGCGCTCAAGACCCAGGGCATCACCGTCCTGCTGACCACGCAGTACCTCGAAGAGGCCGACGTACTCAGCGACAACATCATCGTCATCGACAAGGGCACCGTCATCGCCGAGGGCACCGCGGACGCGCTCAAGGAGAAGACCGGCGGCAGCTACTGCGAGGTCGTCCCACTCGACCCCACCCATCTGATCCAGGCCGCCGACGCGCTCGGCGATCTCGTCCCCGCCACCGTGCGCGCCGAAATCGATGGCGGCGACCGACTTTCGATTCCCGCGCCGGAGGGGGCCGCGACCCTCGCCGAGGCGCTACGCCGACTCGACACCGCCGGTATCCCGCTCGCCGATATCGGGCTGCGCCGGCCCTCGCTCGACGATGTCTTCCTCTCGCTCACCGGACATACGGGCGGCACCCAGTGACCGCGGCGCCGGTCGAAGCCGTCCGCACCGATCTTTTCGCCGGACTGCCCAAGTCCAAGCCGAACAGTTTCGGCCAGTGGCGCGCGCTCACCGGACGCATCCTCTGGGTGATGGCCACCAAGGGCGAACTGATCTTCGCGACCATCACTCCGCTGGTGCTGACGCTCGGGTTCTACCTGCCGCTCAAGTACGTCATGCAATTCCGCGGCATCGACTACGCGCAGTTCGTCATGCCGATCATCGTGCTGCAGACCATGTCCGTCACCATGATGTCGAACGCGCAGATGGCCGCCTTCGAGGCCATGACCGGATTCAACACCCGATTGCAGACCATGCCCGTCGGCAAGATGGTGCCGCTGCTCTCCCGCCTGAGCGCGGGGCTGGTGCGCTCGATCGTCTCACTGGCCGCGGCCATCGGCTGGGGTCATATGATCGGCTTCCGATTCGTGGCCGGATGGTGGCAGGCGATCCTGTTCTGCCTGTTCTCGCTAGCGGTCGGCACCGTGCTCGCTATCGGTGCCGACGCACTCGGATCGCTCACCAAGAGCCCCGAATCATTGAGTCAGGCGCTCACCCTGCCGACGCTCATCTTCGGCATGCTCTCCTGCGGCTTCGTACCGGAATCCGGCTTCCCCGCATGGGTTCGGCCGTTCGTGCGTAATCAGCCCATCTCGCAGTTCTCCTTCGCACTGCGCGATATGGCGGCGCACGGGGTGACCTGGGGTGTGTTCTGGGTACCGATGCTGTGGGTGATCGGCGCCGCTGTGGTCTTCGTACCGGCAGCGGTCTGGGCGAGTATGAGGCGGTCATGAGTTCGGTAGTCGAAGCCCAGCAGTTCGAGGGCGAAACGATGACAGCGGAGCAGGATTCGTGGGCGGGGCATCAGCCGCTGCCCCGGGTGAAGCAGCGGTCCGAGCGGGCGCTCGCGGTCTGGTTGGAGCAGAGCCTCATCCAGTGCAAGCGACTGCTGATCGGATGGGCGCGCGACCCCGCGACCACCATTCAGACCATCGTGTACCCGGCGGCCACGCTGCTGATGTTCCGTGTGGTGCTGGGTGATTCGATCAGCTCGGCCACCGGCACACCCAGCATCTACGGCACCGTGCCGATGGTCATGCTGGTCGCCGCCATGTCCGGATCGGTGGTCTCCGCACTCGGATTCAAGGTCGAGAAGGTGACCGGCCTGCTCGGCCGGTTCTGGACCATGCCGGTGCACCGCGCCGCCGGACTCACCGGCCGACTGCTCGCCGAGGCGATTCGCGTCTTCGTCACCTCGCTGATCGTGCTCGCCGTCGGAGTCGGGCTCGGCTTCCGATTCTGGTTCGGCCCAGCGGCTTCGCTGGCGATGCTGCTGATTCCGGTGCTGTTCGGTATCGGCTTCGCGGTGCTGGTGACCGCGCTCGCCACCATCACCGAGGGCGTGATGCTGGTGCAGGTCATCGGTGTCATCAACACCCTGCTGATGTTCTTCAACACCGGATTCGTGCCCGTCTTCGCGTACCCGGTGTGGCTGCAGAAGACCGTCGAGAACCAGCCCATGAGTACGGCGATCGATGCCATGCGCGGGCTCGCCTACGACGGACCGATCGCCATGCCGTTGATGAAGACGGTCGCGTGGGCGGTCGGCATGGTGCTGGTATTCGGTTATCCGGCAATCCGCGGCTACCGCAAGGCGGCCGAGACCGGAGCCTGATCGGCAACGAGAATCCGTCCCGCATGCGAGCTTTGAGCGTTTTGCGGAGCCGCAGGCAGAGTGTGGCGCGCGTCACGCTAGGGTGAGCCCATGGCTTACCTGGTTACCGGGGCAACTGGGTTCATCGGTCGGTTCTTGGTTCCCGAACTACTGAAACGCGGCGCCACCGTCCACGTGCTGGTGCGCCCCGGCGAGGACTCCGTCCTGCGCTTCAACCGCTGCCGGCGGATGTGGAACGCGGGCGACCGGGTGCGCGCCGTACGCGGCGACCTCAACGCACCCGGCATCGGCGTCGACCCGAGCTGGATTGCGGCGCATCGGGGTTCGATCGAACACGTCTTCCACCTCGCGGGCGGACTCGACTCCGTCGAACCCGGCGGCGGCACCCGGCGCGTCGCCGAACTCGCGGCACAGCTGGAAGCGGGCCTGCTGCACCATATTTCGACCGCGCAGATCGCAGGCGGCTGGGACGGGGTCTTCACCGAGGACATGTTCGACGTCGGACAGGTGCTCGGCTCCCCGTACCAGCGCGCCATGCTCGAGGCCGAACGCGCCGTGCGCGATCAGGACAGGGTGCCGTGGCGGATCTACCGGCCCTCGATCGTCATCGGCGATTCGCACACCGGGGAGATCGACCGCATCGACGGGCCCTACTACTTCTTCCGGCTGCTGCGCATGGCGGCGCAGCTGCCGCGCATCCTTCCGGTGGTCTCACCGCAACTGGGCGAAACCAATATGGTTCCGGTCGATTACGTGGCGCGCGCGCTCGACCACCTCGCACATCGGCCAGGCGGTGGGGGAGCGACCTACCACCTCACCGATCCCCGGCGGCAGAGCGTCGCGGAGGTCTTCAACCTCTTCGCCGATGAGGCCGGGGCGCCGCACCTCATGGAGGTCATGCCGAAACAAACCCTCGACGTGACGCTGCGCGTACCCGGCATGGGCTGGGCGCTGCGTCAGGTCGGGGTGCCCATGGATGTCATCGAGCACAGCGAATTCGCCTGCCACTTCGACTCCCGCCAGGCCCAGGCCGCGTTGGCCGGAACCGATATCAGGGTTCCGCCGCTGGTCGGCTACGCGCCCATCATCTGGAAATACTGGATCGAGAACTGGGTCTGAGGGCCGGGCGCCCCGTCATCCCGGCATGCTTTCGGCCGGGACCCACACCCGCGGCGCGTTCAGGATGCGGAGTCGTCCTCGAACCCGGATAGCTCGCCGCGCTCGAGCCGCCCGTAATCCCAACCCACCCAACGATTTCGGTTGGTCCAGCCGACCAGGTCGTAACGCCAGCGGAACGGCCAGGTGCGGGCGACGGTCATGAACAGCACGCCGCCGAGCGCGGCGTAATCGTCATGCGCGGATAGTAGTGCCCGCTGCTGGCGCGGCGAGGCGGTGAAGAAGGCGTCGAACATGGAGATCGACTGTTCGGTGGTGAGCCGTCCCAGCCCGTACACCCCGCGCATCCGCATCCAATAGACCAGCCGCGCCCGCATCGGCCACAGCGCCGCGATCGGATCCTGCCCCCGCTGAACGGCTTCCACCGCCGTATCCACCAGCGCCAGCGAATCCGCCACGCTGTACCCGGTGCACGGATGCATCATTCCGCCCCGCGAACCGAATGGAATCGATTGCCCGGGACCGGATTTCGGCGGCACGTCATCGAGCGGATAGTGCGCGGCCTCGGTCGGTTCGTCGCCGGTGAGCCGAATCCCGTGCCGCTCCAGTCGATGTAGCGTCCGCTTGCGTAGTTCGTGCTGCGGCATCCCGCCCCGCAACCCGAGACTGGTCTCCTCGAAAACCACGGTCCCGTCCCCGAGCGGCATGGCGTACAGGAACGACGGCGGCTCATCGGCTCCCGCGCCATTCTCATCCCGCCAATCCAGCAGCAGCCCCTCACCCGGGGTCACCATCGGCGCGGCCACCTCCTCCCGCACGAAAATCCCGTGCGCCGCCGCCACCCGGCGCTGCCCAGGTGAAACCTGCCCGCGCGTATCGAAAACCACCGCGGCCCGAATCTCGGTGCCATCGGCCACCACCACCCGATGCGCCTCGACCACCTTGGCCCGCCCCGCGATCACGGTCGCGTCGTCCAGCGCCAGCGCCGCCTTCAACCCGGGCTTGGACAACACGCAATACGGCCGATCGATCCGATGCTCCCCCTTGGTCCACACCACCGGCTTATCCACCCGACTGGCAATCACACTCTCCGGCAACCACTCCGGCAGCTCATCGATCCAGCACGAGTACGTAGGCGGCCACACCCGCTCCGGCCGCGGATCCACCCCCACCACCTTCAACCCGGCACTCATCGCCCGATGCGCGAGCGCCTGCCCCGTGGGCCCCAACCCCACAACACAAACATCCGCCACCCCACCAACCACCCGGCCACTCATACTTCGCATTCAAACAGCCCCGCCCCCGCCCCACCACCATCCACCCGACTTCGCACCCCCCGAGAGTGTTCGGAAGCGGGCGGTGGTGCGACCGGGCCACCTTGCGGCCCACCAGGCGATTCTGCTGGGGGACAGCAGAATCGCCGCTCCCGGACTACTTCGGGGTGACCCAGGTGGTGATGTCGGCGTGGACTACCTCGACGCCGGATTTGTCGTAGATGGCGACGGGGACGATCAGGTTCCGGCCTTCGGTGATGGCCGAGAAGTCCGGGAGTTCGGGGAGTTCGGCTACCGCGCGGAGGCCGGAGTTGGCCTTGGCCAGGTATTGCACGTTCATGGCTTTGGGGATCCAGCGGTGGGTGTCGGGGACCGTGGCCTCGGACAGCATGCCCATGGCGACCTCGGCGAGGTTGCAGGCGGCGATGGCGTGGAAGGTGCTCAGGTGATTGTGGATGCCGAACCATTTGGGGGCGGTCACTTCGCAGAGCCCGGGTTCCAGGCGCACCACGGTCGGCAGGACGGTGCCGAAGTAGGGGACGCGCGCGACCATGCCAAGGGAGAACAGGGTGTGGCCGAGGCGGTTGTCCGGCAGCTTCTTCCAGCCGCGGTAGGTGGCGGTCTCTTTGCTCATACCGCGTATCTTACTCAGAAGTAAGTTCGGGGGAAGGGTGCGGTGGGCCGAGCTGCACGCGCGGCGAACCGAGCACTTGCTTGGTACGTTGAACCGCCGCGTGAGGAGCGCGGCTGGACCGGTGCCATTTCGCCGGTATGGGTTGGGGAATTGGAGTTCTGAAAGACATGCGTATTCGTACCGCTGCCGCCACGCTGGGAGCTGTCTTGGCGGGAGCAGTGTTCGCCACCACCGTGGGGGCGAACTCGGCCTCGGCGGTGACGCCGATCATCGATCCGGGCAAAGGCATCTACCTCGCCGTCCTGTTCGATCGCGGCGAGACCGCGGCGCTGAACAACTCCCCCATTCCGGGGCTGCTCGATCGAGTGGCCCCGGATGGACAGACGCTCATGTTCGTCGATCCGGCTTCGCGTTTGCCGCAGGACGAGGACGTCGTCTATGCGAGCGTTCCGGATGTCGTGGCAGAGGCCGCCGTGCGCAATGGGGTATTCGGCATCGGGTGGTACAACCCCGCCGACAACGCGGGCTACCCGGTCCGGGTGGTAGAAATTCTGCCCTGATCGGGATATCGCGGGCATCGTTGCGGTGCCCGCGTTCTCGTCCCGTGCGACGCGCCCGGGTGACGACACCCCGTGGTTGAAAGCCGCACGCGGCGACGGTTGTGACCTGCTCCATCGCGATTCCGGGGGACTGGGGGGCCGATTTGAAGTCCCCCATAGCCGTGGGGCATACTGTTCAGGTTGCCCGCACCGGGTTGTGCCTTCCTTCAGGAAAGGCGCAGGTGGTGGCGGGTGAGTAGGACCCACTCTTGTACCCCGCCGGATAGGCGCGGGTGCTTCCGGGACAAGGTTCCAAGGCTCAGAGATCACTCGGGCCGAAGAATGAGCGGATGGGCGACACGCCCGACCGCGTGGACCGGATGGAACCATGACAGATGAACAGCGGCGATGGATCGGGCCTCGAGAGGCCGGGTCGTGTGGTGGCTGATGCGTCTTCGTGTGTTCGGGCTGTGCAAATGAGGGTGTTTCGAGAGCGAAAGCTCTTGGGGCACAAACGTTAAGCGGAGAAAAGGACACTCAGCGTGGCGGGACAGAAGATCCGCATCAGGCTCAAGGCCTACGACCATGAGGCGATCGACGCGTCTGCGCGCAAGATCGTTGAGACGGTCACCCGTACGGGTGCCCGCGTCGTTGGCCCGGTGCCGTTGCCCACCGAAAAGAACGTGTACTGCGTTATCCGTTCGCCGCACAAGTACAAAGACTCGCGCGAGCACTTCGAGATGCGTACACACAAGCGGCTGATCGACATCCTCGACCCGACGCCGAAGACGGTTGACGCTCTCATGCGTATCGACCTCCCGGCCAGCGTCGACGTCAACATTCAGTGACGGGGATTCCAGATATGACTGACAACAAGAGCAGGCCGGCTGCCGGCATCCTGGGAACCAAGCTCGGTATGACCCAGGTCTTCGACGAGAAGAACCGCGTTGTTCCGGTGACCGTCGTCAAGGCCGGTCCGAACGTCGTGACCCAGATCCGCACCGCTGAGCGCGATGGCTACGCCGCCATCCAGATCGCTTACGGCGCCATCGACCCGCGCAAGGTGAACAAGCCGGTCTCCGGCCAGTTCGCCAAGGCCGGTGTCACCCCTCGCCGCCACATCACGGAGATCCGCGTCGCTGACGTCGATTCCTTCGAGGTCGGCCAGGAGATCGGCGCGGAGGCCTTCGCCGAGGGCAGCTACGTCGACGTGACGGGCACCTCCAAGGGCAAGGGCTTCGCGGGCACCATGAAGCGTCACGGCTTCAAGGGCCAGGGCGCCTCGCACGGCGCGCAGGCTGTGCACCGTCGTCCGGGTTCCATCGGTGGTTGCTCCACCCCGGGCCGCGTGTTCAAGGGCATGCGTATGTCCGGCCGGATGGGTAGCGACCGCGTGACCACGCAGAACCTCACGGTCCACAAGGTGGATGCCGAGAACGGTCTGCTGCTGATCAAGGGTGCGATCCCGGGCCGTCGCGGCCACATCGTGATCGTCAAGAGTGCAGTGAAGGGTGGTGCCCGGGCATGAGCACCGAGACCAAGACCAACCTGACGCTCACGGTCAAGGCCGCTGGCGGCAAGACCGAGGGCACCGTCGAGCTCCCCGCGGAGATCTTCGACGTAACCGCCAACATCTCGCTGATGCACCAGGTCGTCGTGGCCCAGCTGGCCGCGGCTCGCCAAGGCACCCATGCGACCAAGACCCGCGGTGAAGTCCGTGGTGGTGGGCGTAAGCCGTACCGCCAGAAGGGCACCGGCCGCGCGCGCCAGGGTTCGACCCGTGCGCCGCAGTTCGCCGGTGGTGGCACCGTCCACGGCCCGCAGCCGCGTGACTACACCCAGCGCCTGCCCAAGAAGATGAAGGTCGCCGCACTGCGTGGCGCTCTCTCCGACCGGGCTCGCAACGAACGCATCCATGTGATCACCGAACTGGTCCCGGGTCAGACCCCGTCGACCAAGGTCGCCAAGAACTTCCTTGCCGAGCTCTCGACTCGCAAGCAGCTCCTGGTGGTCGTCGGTCGCGAGGACATCGCCACGTGGAAGAGCGTCGCGAACCTGCAGAACGTGCACCCGATCGCTCCCGATCAGCTGAACACCTACGACGTGCTGAAGGCCGATGAGGTCATCTTCTCCGTCGAGGCGCT
Organism: Nocardia sp. NBC_01503; assembly: GCF_036327755.1. Taxonomy (NCBI): domain Bacteria; kingdom Bacillati; phylum Actinomycetota; class Actinomycetes; order Mycobacteriales; family Nocardiaceae; genus Nocardia; species Nocardia sp. NBC_01503. The sequence continues at coordinate 1,625,841 of NZ_CP109596.1, read as the reverse complement.
CAACGCCTTCGTGCACGGCCCTGCCGAAGCTGCACAGGAGGAGAGCAAGTGACCACGATCGCCGACCCCCGCGACATTCTGCTGGCGCCGGTCATCTCCGAGAAGTCCTATGGACTGATCGAAGAGGGTACCTACACCTTCATCGTGCACCCGGACTCCAACAAGACGCAGATCAAGATTGCCGTCGAGAAGGTCTTCGGCGTCACGGTGACCAGCGTCAACACCGCTAACCGTCAGGGCAAGCGCAAGCGGACCCGCTTCGGTTACGGCAAGCGCAAGAGCACCAAGCGCGCGCTCGTGACCCTCTCGGCCGACAGCAAGCCCATCGAGATCTTCGGAGGCCCGGTCGCGTAAGCGGCGGGGACTTCAGAAAGTAGAGAAGAACTCATGGCAATCCGTAAGTACAAGCCGACAACCCCGGGTCGCCGCGGTGCCTCGGTCTCGGACTTCGCCGAGATCACCCGCTCGACCCCCGAGAAGTCGCTGCTGCGTCCGCTCACCAAGACCGGTGGCCGTAACGCTCAGGGCCGCATCACCACTCGTCACAAGGGTGGCGGCCACAAGCGTGCCTACCGTCTGATCGACTTCCGTCGTTTGGACAAGGACGGCATCCCGGCCAAGGTCGCGCACATCGAATACGACCCCAACCGCACCGCCAATATCGCCCTTCTGCACTTCGCGGATGGCGAGAAGCGCTACATCATCGCGCCCAAGGGCATTGCCCAGGGCACGAAGATCGAGTCCGGCACCGGCGCGGACATCAAGCCCGGCAACAACCTGCCGCTGCGCTCGATCCCGACCGGTACCACCATTCACGCGGTGGAACTGCGTCCGGGTGGCGGCGCCAAGCTGGCTCGCGCTGCCGGTATGAGCATTCAGCTGCTGGGTAAGGAAGGCGCCTACGCCGTCCTGCGTATGCCCTCCGGTGAAATCCGTCGCGTCGATGTGCGCTGCCGCGCCACCATCGGCGAGGTCGGCAACGCCGAGCAGTCGAACATCAACTGGGGCAAGGCCGGCCGTATGCGGTGGAAGGGCGTTCGCCCGACCGTCCGTGGTGTCGTGATGAACCCGGTCGACCACCCGCACGGTGGTGGTGAAGGTAAGACCTCCGGTGGTCGCCACCCGGTCTCGCCGTGGGGCAAGCCCGAGGGCCGTACCCGTAAGCCCAACCGTCCCAGCGACAAGCTCATCGTCCGCCGCCGCGGCAAGAAGCGTTAAGGAGGAGGTTAGACATGCCACGTAGCCTGAAGAAGGGCCCGTTCGTCGACGGCCACCTCCTGAAGAAGGTGGACGTACAGAACGAGAAGGGCACGAAGCAGGTCATCAAGACCTGGTCGCGTCGTTCCACCATCATTCCCGATTTCATCGGCCACACGTTCTCGGTGCACGACGGCCGCAAGCACGTGCCGGTGTTCGTGTCGGAGAACATGGTCGGACACAAGCTCGGTGAATTCGCGCCGACTCGGACGTTCAAGAGCCACGTCAAGGAAGATCGGAAGAGCAAGCGGCGATGAGCACTGAAACTCAGAATCAGACCGCACGCGCGACCGCCAAGCATGTCCGCGTGACGCCCATGAAGGCTCGTCGTGTTGTGGACCTGGTCCGCGGCAAGCGGGTCGAGGATGCGCTGAACATCCTGCGGTTCGCTCCGCAGGCCGCCAGCGAGCCGGTTGCGAAGGTTGTCGCCTCGGCGGCCGCCAACGCCGAGAACAACCTCGGCCTCAACCCGGCGACCCTGGTCATCTCGACGGCGTTTGTCGACGAGGGCGCGACCATGAAGCGTTTCCAGCCGCGTGCCCAGGGCCGTGCGTTCCGGATTCGCAAGCGCACCAGCCACATCACCATCGAGGTCGAGAGCGTGCCCACTGCCGGCGCTGCCACTCGTAGCCGCCGGAAGGGAGGGGCGAAGTAAATGGGACAGAAGATCAATCCCCACGGCTTCCGCCTCGGCATCACCACCGACTGGAAGTCGCGCTGGTACGCCGACAAGCAGTACAAGGAATACGTCGGAGAAGACGTCAAGATCCGCAAGCTCCTCTCCACCGGTATGGAGCGCGCGGGCATCTCGAAGGTCGAGATCGAGCGCACCCGTGATCGCGTCCGTGTGGATATCCACACCGCGCGTCCGGGCATCGTGATCGGCCGCCGTGGCGCCGAGGCCGACCGCATCCGTGCCGAGCTGGAGAAGCTCACCGGCAAGCAGGTGCAGCTGAACATCCTCGAGGTCAAGAACCCCGAGTCGGATGCGCAGCTCGTTGCCCAGGGTGTGGCCGAGCAGCTGTCGAACCGTGTGGCGTTCCGTCGTGCGATGCGTAAGGCCATTCAGTCGGCCATGCGTTCGCCGAACGTCAAGGGCATCCGCGTGCAGTGCTCGGGCCGCCTCGGTGGCGCCGAAATGTCGCGCTCGGAGTTCTACCGCGAAGGCCGTGTGCCGCTGCACACGCTTCGCGCGGACATCGACTACGGCCTGTACGAGGCCCGCACCACCTTCGGCCGTATCGGCGTGAAGGTGTGGATCTACAAGGGCGACATCGTCGGTGGCAAGCGTGAGGTCACCGCGACCGCAGCGCCCGCCGGTGACCGTGATCGCCCGCGTCGTGAGCGGCCCAGCCGCCCGCGTCGTTCGGGTGCCCAGGGCACAACCGCGACCAGCACTGAGGCCGGGCGTGCCGCGACTGCTGTCGCGGAAGCTCCGGCTGAGACGACCCAGGAGGGCTGACCTATGTTGATGCCTCGCAAGGTCAAGCACCGTAAGCAGCATCACCCCAGCCGTTCGGGCATGTCCAAGGGCGGCACCTCGGTTGCGTTCGGTGAGTACGGCATCCAGGCTCTGGAGCCGGCTTACGTGACCAACCGTCAGATCGAGTCGGCGCGTATCGCGATGACCCGCCACATCAAGCGTGGCGGCAAGATCTGGATCAACATCTACCCCGATCGCCCGCTCACCAAGAAGCCGGCCGAAACCCGCATGGGTTCCGGTAAGGGTTCGCCGGAGTGGTGGATCGCGAACGTGAAGCCGGGACGGGTCATGTTCGAGATGTCTTACCCGAATGAGGAGACCGCTCGTGAGGCCCTGCGCCGCGCGATGCACAAGCTCCCCATGAAGTGCAGGATCGTGACGCGAGAGGAGCAGTTCTGATGGCTACCGGAACTCCGGCTGCAGAGCTGCGCGAGCTGACCGAAGAGGAGCTCGTCGCGAAACTGCGTGAAGGCAAGGAAGAGCTGTTCAACCTGCGCTTCCAGATGGCGACCGGTCAGCTGACCAACAATCGTCGTCTGCGTGTGGTCCGCCACGAGATCGCGCGCATCTACACGGTCATGCGGGAGCGCGAGCTCGGCCTGGCCTCCGGTCCTGAAGGCAAGGGAGACGCCGCATGAGCGACGTAAAGGGCCCGGCCAAGACGCCGGCCAAGGCAGAGGAGCGGGGCCAGCGCAAGGTGCGCATCGGCTACGTTGTCTCCGACAAGATGACCAAGACCATCGTGGTCGAGCTGGAAGATCGCGTGAAGCACAAGCTTTACGGCAAGATCATCCGCACCACCTCGAAGGTCAAGGCGCACGACGAGAACGAGATCGCCGGTATCGGTGACCGCGTGCAGCTGATGGAGACCCGTCCGCTGTCCGCCACCAAGCGCTGGCGTCTGGTCGAGGTGCTGGAGAAGGCCAAGTAAGGTCTGCTCCGGACTTCGACAGCAGTCGAAATACGAAGGCCCGCTTCCCATGTGGAGGCGGGCCTTCGTCATTTCATCAGACGAGCCGCGCGCCGTGAGGTGTCAGAAGGAACCCATATCGGCCGATAGCCAGTGTTCGGGCCGCATATAGACGGCCACCTGGTCACCGATGGCGTCGGCCTGCTTCATATACGCCTCGACCTGGTCGGGGGTGAGATAGTGGGCGGCCATCTCGCGGTGCATCTCATCGGTGACGGGGGTGACGCGGGTGATCGGGCCCTCCGCCGTCACATAGCGGACGGTGGGTTCCAGGGCCTGGGCCATAATGCTGAACCGGCCGGATTCCTTCAGCCGCCGCATCTTTCGTGAATCGGGACCGGTGAGGACCCAGAGCTCGCCACCCGGCTCGTATTGGTACCAGATGGGGACGTTCAGTGGCGCTCGATCCGGTTCGTCATTGACCGCCAGTGCGCCGATGTGTGGTTGGGCCAGGAAACTCTGTCGTTCTTCCAACGTCAGTGCCATGCCATCCACGGTAGCGCGGGGGTATGACCGGTTCAGGTGTGCAGAGATTCGACGGCATGCACCAGTGGAGCCAGTTCGGGGTTGGTGGCGGCCTGGTCCAGGGCTTCGCGCAGGGCGGCGTCATTGGTGGGGCGGGCCTGTTCGAGCAGGGTGCGACCGGATTCGGTGACATTGGTGTAGATACCGCGCCGATCGGTCGGGCAGAGGTAGCGCTCGAGCAGGCCGCGGTCCTCGAGCCGGGTGACCAGGCGGGTGGTCGCGCTCTGGGACAGCACCACGGCGTCGGCGACCTGCTTCATCTGCAGGTGGCCGCCATCCCCGTCATGTTGCCGACTGAGGACGTCGAGCAGGGAGTATTCGCGGACGCTGAGGTCGTGGCCGGCCTGTAGTGCGCGTTCGATATGCGCTTCGATGCGCCCGTGCAGCATGGCCAGGGCGCACCAGCCCTGGGCCAGGGCGGTGAGAGCCGGATCGGTCGCGGTCATCTCACCAGGATAGAACACTTCCGCGATTGCCCGCGCTTGCAAGTATCACGCGTCTGCAACTATTGTGTATGCAATAACGCGCTCTTGCAATCGTCTGGAAGGTGTTCTCCATGCCGCTCGCACTGCTCGCCCTGGCCATCGGGGCCTTCGGTATCGGCACCACCGAGTTCGTCATCATGGGCCTGCTGCCCGAGGTCGCCGGTGATTTCGGCGTCTCCATCCCGACGGCGGGCTGGCTGGTCACCGGGTATGCGCTCGGCGTCATGCTGGGTGCGCCGATCATGACCGTGCTCGGCACCCGTATCTCCCGCAAGCGCATGTTGATGCTGCTCATGGGATTGTTCATCGCCGGGAATCTGATCTCCGCGGTCGCGCCGGTCTTCGGGGTCATGCTGCTCGGCCGTGTGGTCGCGTCACTGGCGCACGGCGCGTTCTTCGGCATTGGCGCGGTGGTCGCCGCTGACCTGGTCGCACCGGATCGCAAGGCCGGGGCCATCGCCATGATGTTCACCGGCCTCACCGTCGCGAATGTGGTCGGCGTGCCGCTGGGTACGCTGGTCGGGCAGCAGATCGGGTGGCGGGTGACCTTCGGGATCGTCGCGCTGCTGGGCGTGGCCGGGTTGGCCGGTATCGCCGAGCTGGTACCGGATATGCCCGCCCCCGAGGGTGTGCGCATTCGCCGAGAACTGGCCGCCTTCAAGAACATTCAGGTGCTGCTGGCCAATGGTATGACCGTGCTCGGCTTCGGCGCGGTCTTCGCCGCCATCACCTATATCGCGCCGATGATGACCGAGACGGCGGGTTTCGCGGACGGTTCCATCACCTGGCTGCTGGTGCTGCTCGGCCTGGGGATGGTTGTGGGCAATCTGGTGGGTGGCCGTTTCGCCGATCGCGCGCTGCTGCCGATGCTGTATGTCTCGTTGTCCGCCTTGGCGATCGCGCTGGCGCTGTTCACCGTCACCGCCCATAGCAAGCCGCTCGCGGCCGCCACCATCTTCGTGATCGGTGGGCTCGGTTTCGCCTCGGTGCCCTCGCTGCAGAAGCGAGTGCTGGATCAGGCCCCCGATGCGCCGACCCTGGCCTCGGCGGTGAATATCGGGGCGTTCAATCTCGGAAATGCCTTGGCCGCGTGGCTCGGTGGGTTGACGCTCTCCGCGGGTATGGCCTATACCGCGCCGAACTGGGTGGGTGCGGGTCTGGCCGCTTCGGCGCTGTTGCTGGCGCTGCTGTCGGCGGCGCTGGAGCGCCGGGAAACCGCTGCCGCCGTGGCGGTTCCGGCACGGGATCCGGTGCCCGCGGCGCGCTGAGCGAGCATTCGGCGTTTCGCAAGTTCGCGTTCGGCGTTTCGCGAGCTGAGGCGTATTCCGTACCGCGCGTTCTTGTATGGGATTTATCGCATTGCTACTCTCGGCGAAGTGCCCGCTACCGGGTACAGATCCTCGGGCGCGATCGGTGAGTGAATGCTCGACAATGTTGTTCGCATTGCGATAGTTGGAATGGGACCTCGCGGTCTGAATGTCTTCGAACGTATTTGCGCGAATGCCCGGCAGCTGGGTAGTTGTGCCGGTGTGGAACTGATTCTCATAGACTCGAAAAGGGTTGGTACGGGAGCGGTCTGGCGTACCGATCAACCGGCTCAGCTGCTGATGAACACGGTAGCCGAGCAGGTCACCATCTTCACCGACGATACGGTGGAGATGGCGGGTCCGGTGGATCGAGGGCCCAGTTTGTACGAATGGTCCAATTTCCTCGCCAAGATAGGCAATTTCGCCGGACTGCCCTCCGGCGCATACCGCGAAGCCCTGCGAATCCGCGCGGATACCTATCCACCGCGCTACTTCTACGGCCATTATCTGCGCTGGGCATTCGAACGAACCCGCGACCGCTATGCCGAATGGGCGCACACTCGCGAAATTGTGGCTACCGCTACCGATCTGCGAGACGGTCCGGGCGGATTGCAGGAGCTCGAGCTCAGCACCGGTGAACGGCTGCGCGGTCTGCACGCCGTGGTGCTCACCCAGGGGCATCTGGGGGAGGAGCCGCCGGAGGAGCCCGGCTCCCTGCCGGATTCGGCGCGCCAGCTCGGCCTCGGCTATGTGCCCCCGGCCAATGCCGCCGATATCGACACCGATCGCATTCCCGAGCGCGAACCGGTGCTCATTCGCGGCCTCGGCCTCACCTTCTTCGACTACCTGACACTGCTGACCGTCGGCCGCGGCGGGTGTTTCAAGGAAAGCGACGCGGGCCTGGAATACGTGCCGTCGGGCCGGGAGCCGGTGATCATGGCGGGGTGCCGCCGCGGCGTACCGCATCACGCGCGCGGTGAGAATCAGAAGGGTGTGGACGGCCGGTACGCGCCGATGCTGCTCACGCCCGAGCGCATCGCCCGATTGCGCGGTCGCTCACGGAAATTCGGTGATGTGTCGTTCCGGCACGATGTGTGGCCGCTGATCGCCCGCGAGGTCGAATCGGTCTACTACTCGGCGATCCTGGCCGAGCGGCTGAGCCCGCAGCGACTGGAGTCCTTCCGGGACCGCTATCTCGCCGCCACGGCGGTCTCCGAGACCGCGGAGTTGTTGCAGCGCTTCCATATTCGTGAGACCGAGCAGTGGGACTGGTCCACCCTCGTGGACCCCACCGGTGGCCGCGCCTTCACCGATCCGGACGATTTCCACGATTGGCTGCTCACCTACCTCGACGCCGATGTGCGTGAGGCCCGCCTGGGCAATGTGCGCGGTCCGGTGAAGTCGGCCCTGGATGTGTTGCGCGACCTGCGCAATGAGGTCCGCCTGGTGGTCGACCACGGCGGTATCGCGGGCTCGTCGTACCGCGATGATCTGGACCGCTGGTACACGCCCATGAACGCCTTCCTCTCCATCGGTCCGCCCGCCAGTCGTATCGCCGAACTGGCGGCGCTGATTCGAGCGGGCGTGGTGCGGGTCATCGGCCCGGGTATGCGCATGCGGGTCGATACCGGTCGCCGCCTGTTCTCGGCGGAATCTCCGCGGGTCGAGGGTTCGCAGGTGCGTGGCCGCCACCTCATCGACGCCTGGCTGCCCGCCCCAGATCTGCGCCGCACCGCGGACCCGCTGCTGCGTAATCTGCTGGGCCGCAAGGATGTCAGCGGTTTCACCATCGGTTCACCCGATGGCAGCGACTATCGCACCGGCGGTCTGGCGCTCGCACCCAACACCCATCATCTCGTGGATGGTGAGGGTCGAATTCATCAGCGCCGCTATGCCTTCGGCGTCCCCACCGAATCGGTGCGCTGGGTGACCGCGGCCGGTCCGCGCCCCGGCGTGAACTCGGTGACGCTGGCGGACGGCGACGGTATCGCCCGCGAGATTCTCACCACGCACCGCTATGAGCGGTCCGCGAATCCTCTGGAAGGGCAAGACGATATGGCGATCGAATACGGTCTGCTGTCCCCGGTGGGGGTGGGTGCGCCGGTGGAGTCTCTACTCGGTGACGATGCCTGGATCGAGGCCATGCTGGAGGTGGAGGTGGCGCTCGCGCGGGCGCAGGCGCGGCTGGGCATGGTGCCGGAGGTGGTGCCCGAACATATCGTCATGGCGGTGCGCGGGCACTCCTTCGATGCCCGGGAGATCGCGGAAGCCGCACGGGGAGCGGCGAATCCGGTGGTGTGCTTCGTGGAGCGGCTGCATCGCGCGGTCGCCGATATCGATCCGGTGAGCGCGAACTATGTGCACTACGGCTCCACCAGTCAGGACATTCTCGATACCGCGACCATGTTGATCGCGGCGCGGGTGCTGTCGGTGGTGATCGCGGATCTGAACGGCATTCTGGGTTCGCTGGCCGAACTGGCGCGGCGGCATCGCAGTACGCCGATCGCCGGTCGCACCCTGGCCATGCAGGCGGTGCCGACGACCTTCGGTGCGAAGGTGGCGGTGTGGATGCAGGGCATTCTGGACGCGCGGGAGCGGCTGTGTCAGGTGCGCACCGGGCTGCCGGTGCAATTGGGCGGTGCGGCAGGCACTTTGGCGTCGTATATCGAGTGCGCGCGCTGTGGTGATTCGGAGCTGGCGCTCGCGCCCAGCGGTGAGATCGTGGAGCGGTTGAGCGCGGAGTTCGCCGCCGAACTGTCGCTGGGGGTGAGTGCGACCCCGTGGCATTCGGTGCGCACCCCCATCGCCGATCTGGCGTCCGCGCTGGCGCTCACCTCGGGCGTGCTCGGCAAGATGGCGGTGGATGTGATCTCCCAGTCCCGTACCGAGGTGGCCGAACTCTTCGAGCCCTCGGCCGAGGGGCGCGGTGAATCCTCCGCCATGCCGCAGAAGCGAAATCCGGTGCTGAGCACCATGATTCGCGCGGCCGCCCTGCAAACCCCGGCGCTGGCGTCGACGCTGTTCGGTGCGCTGCTGGCCGAGGATGAGCGGCCCGCCGGTTCCTGGCATGCCGAATGGCAGCCGCTGCGCGAATGTCTGCTGCTGGTGGGTGGTGCGGCGCATACCGCGGTGGAGTTGGCCGCCGGTCTCACCGCCGACGCCGATCGGATGACCGCGAATCTGACGCTCACCGAGGGGCAGATCGTCTCCGAGCGGCTCTCGATTCGGCTGGCTCCGCTGCTGGGTAAGCCGGTCGCGAAGAAGACCCTGCAATCGGCGTCGTACGAATCGCAGTCCACGGCGCGTCCGCTTGCGGAGATCCTGGCCGAATCCCCGGATATCGCAATGCATTTGAGTCCGCCGGAACTGAACGACCTGCTCCGACCGGAAAACTATCTCGGCGCGGCCCCCGACCTTGTCGATCGAGTGCTGCGCCGAATGTGAGCCTCTCCGCGTCATCCCGGCGCGTTTTTGGCCGGGATCCACTGAACTCGTTGGAGCGCAGGCGGTGTGGATCCCGGCCAAAAGCATGCCGGGATGACGGGGTTACTACCAGCGTTTGGCGGGCCGGTTGGTGGCGGCGCGGCGGGCGGCCTCCTTGGCCTTGACGCGCTCGGCCTCCTTGCGGACCTCGGCGTAGTTCTCGCGTTCGCGCAGCAGCCACTCGGGCGGGTTCGCGATGAGGGCGTCGATCTCGGCGGTGGTCAGCGCGTCCTCGACGCCGGCGCGGCCCAGGCCGGAGTTGGAGATGCCGAGTTTGCGGGCCACCACATCGCGCGGGAAGGGTCCGTCCCGGTGCAGATCCTGCAGCCACTGCGGCGGATCGGTGCGCAGCTGCTCCAGCTGGGCGCGGGTGACGGGTGAGTTCCGGAACTCCTCGGGGGTTGCGGGGAGGTAGATACCGAGTTTGGCGGCCGCGGTCAGCGGCTTCATGGTCTGGGGGTTCTTGTCCGGGCTCACCTGATCAGGGTATCGGGCCGGGTGTGGTGAACCGGCCGCGCGGTGCGGTTACTCGGATGCCGGTGCAATAACCTGGGTGGAATGAGCCGGTTCGAGTCGATCGATGTCACGCGTCTGCGCTGGTTCGCCGGGGTTGCGGAGGAGTTGCACTTCGCCCGCGCCGCACAGGCGATGGGGATTTCCCGGCAGCGTTTGAGCCGGACGGTTATCGAGCTCGAGGAGGAGCTCGGTACCAAACTCTTCGTACCGGGCGCTCAGCCCACCCAGCTCACGGCCGCGGGCGAGGAGTTGTTGACCGCGGCCCGCGAGATTCTCGCGAATGTGGTGCGGGAGCCCGCCCCGGCGGCCGATGACGAGGCCGAGCGGCTGCGCGTGGGATTCGTACCGGGCGTGACGGTCACCAAATGGGAGCGCATCTGGCGTGAGCGTTTCCCGGAGCTGCCGCTGGAGATGGTGGCGATCCCGATGCGTGACCAGGAGTCGGCCCTGCGCGAGGGCCTGGTCGATATGGCGTTCGTACGTCTGCCGGTCGATCGCGACGGTATGAGTGCCATTCCGTTGTATCGCGAACTGCCGGTGGTGGTGGTGCCCAAGGACCATCCGATCTCGGTGTTCGAGCAGGTGAGCACCCTCGAGCTCGCCGATGAGCGGATGCAGGACGCCGCCGATCTCGATGATGCCGCCATGACGATGGAGATGGTGGCCGCGGTCGGTGGCGCGGCCATCGTGCCGCATTCGATCGCCCGCCTGCATGCTCGCAAGGATCTGGTCTACCGGACTGTCACCGATGTGCCGACGACGGAGATCGCGCTGGCCTGGCCGGAGGATCGGACGACCGAGCTGGTGGAGGAGTTCGTCGGTGTGGTGCGCGGTCGTTCCGCGCGCAGTTCGCGTTCGCCGTCCGGCCAGGAGTCGAAGAAGCCGCAGGCCAAGGCGCAATCGCGGGGTGTGAAGAAGCCGTCCGGCGGTAAGAAGCCCGCACCGGCCAAACGTGGTGGGGCAGTGCGGAAACCGGGTAAGCGGCGCGGCCGCTGATCATCGGGGTCGATCTGGGGATATCTCAGGGTCGATTCAGGGTTGCGCTATACGTATACGTCTACTTATAGTGATTGCGGGCGGCGAAGAGGCCGCCCGCTGATGGTCGTCGGTATCTGAACCTGTTGCGGCACAGTGCATCTCAATCCGTGGTGGCACGTTGTAGATGCATGCCTATATGCGCATCAACGAATGTGGCTGTCGTCAACTAATGGTTGACTATCGAACTGAAGTCAACTTAAAGTTGACGCGCGCGAGAATTGGAGTACGTCATGGACATCGACATGCAGAAGCCCGAGGGCGGCGAGCCCACCCGGGGTGCTCTCGTCACGCAGGATTTTCCGGAGGGCATGAGCCGCATCGAACTGCGCGTCGGCCCCGGCGGGGGTCGCACCCAGACCTTCGTCGGTCGTCTGCTGTCCGAATCGCAGCAGGTCACCAAGGTCGGCACCGAGGTGGTGGGCGTCTATCTCAGCCGTAAGGGCAAGTTCGTCGTGCATCGCCAGTACGTCGAATGGTCCGACTTCCAGCAGGCGACCAAGCAGGCGTATCACACCGTCCGTGCCGACTTCGTCACCGCGCGACGCAATTCCGATCAGTCCGACTTCTCGCCTATTACGCACTGGGTCAAGGAGTTTAAGAACTGGCGCGAAATGCTTGGCCTTGGTAAGGATGGATACGGGGACTTCACTCTGGACATCGTCGACTCGCTGGACGAGTTGCGTAGCCGTGTCCCCGCCAAGGCCTTCCGGATCGCCGCCGACGTGGTGTCGAACCCGGCCTCGCAAGACCTCGATATCTGAATAGCGCGGCCGAACCCCGAAAGGACTTCTCCCGCATGTTCTCCCGACTGGGACGCTTTGTCGTCAAGCAGCCGTGGCTGGTCATCGGCGTCTGGCTGATCGCCATTGTCGCCATCGCTGCCACGGCTCCCAAACTCACCGCAACCACGGAACAGGCCGACTTCCTCCCCTCGCACTACGAGTCCATCCAGGCGATGCAGACTCAGGAGAAGGCCTTCCCCAACAGTGCCACCCCGTCCGCGCTCATTGTCTTCGAGCGCGCCGACGGCGCACCGCTGACCGAGGCCGATACGGCCACCGTGAAGGCGGCGGCGGCCAAGCTCACCGAGCGAAACATCAAGGATGTCACCGCGATCGCGGCGATGCCGGTATCGGAGAACAAGCTCGTCGATGTCGTCGCGGTGCAGATGACCAAGGTCACCAGCCCGAACGACAAGCGGCAGACCGATGCGGTGAAGGATCTGCGTACCGCTCTGAAGGAGACGGTCGAGGGTTCGGATCTGAAGGCGGGTGTCACCGGTCAGGCGGCGCAGACGCTGGATCAGCAGGATTCCGGTAACAAGGCGCTGGCCATCATCGGTATCGCGACCATTGTGCTGATTCTGGTGCTGCTGCTGGTGATCTTCCGCAGTCCGGTCATCGCACTGCTGCCGATCCTGGTGATCGGTGCGATCTCGATGGCGGTCAATGGCCTGATCGCCATGGTGTCCAAGGCTTTCGATCTCAAGGTCGACAGTTCCGTGCAGTCACTGCTGGTGGTGGTGCTGTTCGGTGTCGGCACCGATTACATCCTGTTCCTCATGTTCCGGTATCGGGAGCGGCTGCGTGCCGGTGAGGACCCCAAGACCGCCATGGTCAGCGCGGTGACCCGGGTCGGTGAGGCGATCAGTTCGGCCGCGGCCGCGGTGATCATCGCCTTCGGTGCGCTGATGCTGTCGACGCTGGGCATGTTCCGTTCGCTCGGTCCGGCGCTGGCCATCGCCGTCGCGGTGGCGCTGCTGGCGGGTCTGACCCTGGTTCCGGCGATCGTTTCGCTGTTGGGCACCAAGGTGTTCTGGCCGTCGAAGGCGTGGAAAGTGGAGCCGGACGCGGCGCGTTACGCGGCGATGGGTAGGTCGCTGGGCAAGCGTCCGGGTCTGTACGCGCTGGTATCCGGTGGTTTGCTGGTGGCGTTGGGGCTGGTCGCGCTGGGCTTCAATCCGACCTTCGATCTGAGTTCGAGTTCGACCTCGGATACCTCCGAATCCACGGTCTACAGCAAGGAATTGCTCAAGGGCATGCCCGCGGGTACGACCCAGCCGTCGCAGGTCTACCTGAGTTCGGAGGGCACGGCGCTCACCTCGGATCAGTTGGCCGCCTATCGCACCGCGCTGACCGGTATCTCCGGTGTGGGTCAGGTGTCCGAGCCGAAGCTGTCGGAGAACAAGGAGATCGCCGAATATCAGGTGACGCTCAATGACGCTCCGGAGTCCGATGCCGCGTTGCAGACGGTGCAGGGTCCGCTGCGCGATGTGGCGCATTCGGCGGCGCCGGAGGGTACCAAGGCCGTGGTCGGCGGTATGACCTCGATCTTCGTTGACTTCAAGGCCGCGATGAATCGTGATTACACGGTGGTGTTCCCGGTGGCCGCGGTGCTGATCATGCTGGTGCTGGGTCTGCTGCTGCGCAGTCTGGTGGCGCCCTGGTATCTGATCGCGTCGGTGTTCCTCGGATTCGCCGCCACGCTGGGTGCCGCGGTACTGGTCTTCCAGCACCTGCAGGGTAATTCGGGTCTGATCTTCACCTTGCCGCTGATCATGTACCTGTTCGTGGTCGCGCTGGGTACCGACTACAACATCCTCATGGTGGCGCGATTGCGGGAGGAGGCCCGCGAGGGTCATGATCCGCACCGGGCCGCGGCTGAGGCCGTCAAACACACGGGTCCGACTATCGCGGCGGCCGGTGCCATCCTCGCGGGCACGTTCGCGTCGATGATGCTGGCGGGTAATACCGCGCTGTCGCAGATGGGTTTCGCCATCTCGGTGGGCATCACCATTGCCGCGTTCGTGATGGCGATGTTCTTCACCCCGTCGGTGACCGCGCTGATCGGTCGCAAGGCGTGGTGGCCGGGTCACGGTGGTGATGCCGATCCGCAGGCGGAGTGGAACGAGCAGCAGTGGGCGCAGCCCACCTCTGATTCCGCGCGCCACTAGCCACGAATCCTGTTCCAGCACAGCCGGGCCCGTCTCCTTTTCGGAGGCGGGCCCGGCCGTTGTACTGGGCATTCGCGGTTGTGACAGAAACACGTTTCAGTTTTTTCCCGAAAGTGCCACCGTCCGAACTGGACAAACGATATGGTTCGCCGGACCGTACCCGCAGGGGGTTGGCACCCGAGGAGATTCCAGACATGACCACGACCGTGAACAAGCGCATCGCCCAGCGGGCCGGATTCGGCATCACCGCTCTGGCGGCGGTGGCCTGTTCGGCGGCCCTGACCGCGCCCTACGCGTCGGCGGTCCCCACTGGCCTGTCGGTGAACGCCCGCAATATCTACGCGGCCTGCACCTACGAGGTCACCGCGACCTACGACCACTGGTTCGAAGCCTGGTTCTACGACAACGGCCTGGTCATCGGCGGCAGCCCGATCAGCCCCACCAATGGCAAAGCCACCATCCAGTGGACCCCCAAGAGCGCCGGCACCCACACCCTGTCCACCCTGCAGGGCACCGCCTGGGAGCTGAAGGTCAACGTCCTGCAGCCCACCCTCACCGGCAGCGCCACCTGCGGCGCCAGCCCCCTGGGTTTCCTGGGCTCCTGATCTCGGTTCGGTGGCGGCCCAACCACACCGAACCGTCCCGGACCGGCCGACCGCCAAATCCTCTGTTCCCTAGGTCGGCCGGTCCACCCCTTTTCCAGGGCGAAAGTGTTTTCAGCGCAGGGTCGTATGCCAGACGAGGGCTGCGGCCAGGGCGCCCGCGCCGTTCACCGACCAGTGCAGGGCGATGGGGGCGAGCAGGCTGCCGCTGCGGCGGCGGAGCCAGGTGAAGACGGCTCCGGCTGCGGCGGTGGCGATTACGGCCAGGCCGATGCCCATGATTTGGCCCGCTACACCGCTGCCGAGGATGCCGCTCAGGCCCTTGTTGCCGTTGGTCAGGCCGAGCGATGAGGCCACGTGCCAGAGGCCGAAAAGCATTGAGCCCGCCGCGAATACGCCGCGCGCGCCGTAGGCGCGGTCGAGGGTGCCGTGTAGGACGCCGCGGAAGGCCAGTTCTTCGGGGATGGCCGTTTGCAGCGGGATCACGATCATCGATGCGATGAGTGCGCCGGAGATGGTGGCGTAGCGGTCGGCCAGGAAGAACGGGCGGGTGATCGGCAGCAGTGCGCCGATGGCCACGGCGGTCAGGACTACGCCTACGGCGGCGAGGGCCCAGACCGAGCCGCGTCGCCAGTGCCTGGGGGACAGGCCCAGTTCGGCCCAGCCGAGGCCGCGGCGGCGGACCATGGCGAGCAGCACAATCGCGGCAATGGGGACGGTGACAATGCTGGCCCAGGCGGTGGTGAAGTGCGCGATGAGATTCGTGCAGATCAGAACGGCGACAACGACGGCCACATCGATGTAGGCGTGCAGGCGGTGGTGGAGAGGTGCGGGTGCTGCGGGGAGCACGGCGATCGCACCGTTATCGTTCTGAGACATCCCGGCCAGTGTACGTACGGATTCTTGGAACGCACTGGAAATGTGGTTAAAGCTGATCTCCGGTACGGATCGGGCCGGATGCCCAGCCCTCGGGATCGGCCCAAGCCTGCAGCGTGCGGGTGGTTTCGAAGCGCCGCGGCTGCCGTGAAATCGGGTCGGTGAATTCGAGCGCACCGGCGAGCAATTGCAGCGGCCGCGAGTAGTCGTCGACCGGTTTGTCGGTGAGGTCGGGATAGAAGTCGTCGCCGAGAATCGGGATGCCGAGCGAATTCATATGCAGTCGTAGCTGATGGGTGCGACCGGTCTTCGGCTTCAGTCGGTAGCGCCCCAGACCGTCGCGCTGCTCCAGCAATTCGACCAGCGTCTCGGCATTGGGTTCGCCCGGTTCCTCGAAGGCCCGCAACACCTGCCGCTCCTTGATGATTCGGCTGATCACCGTGCGCGGCAGTTCGAGTTCGGGATCGAAGCGCGCGATGGCCTCGTACTCCTTGTGCACCACCCGCCTGTGGAACATGGTCTGATACGCCCCGCGCACGGCGGGATCGACGATGAACAGGATCAGCCCGGCGGTGACGCGATCCAGTCGATGGGCGGGCACCAGGTCGGGTAGGTCGAGGTCGCGTCGTAGGCGTACCAGCGCGGTCTGCAATATGTGCTGCCCGCGCGGAATCGTGGACAGGAAGTGCGGTTTGTCGATGACGAGAATGTTCTCGTCCCGGTGCACGATGCCGATCTCGAACGGCACCTCGGTCTCCACGGGCAGATCCCGGTGGAACCACACCGCACCGCCGGGCACATACGCCGCATCGGGTGCGATGGGTCCGTCGAGGTCGACGATTCCGCCTTCGCGCAGCAGTGCGTCGATGCGCGCCGGATCGACGCGGGGCAGTCGATCGACGAGGTGATCGCGAATGGTCGCCCATTCCCCGTCCTCGGGCATTCGCAAGCGCGCCGGGTCCAGCCCGTGCCGCTTGGCCAGCGGCGGCTGCTGCTTACGTCTCACCGCAAGAACCCTATCGGCGTGGTGAATGCATCGGTGCGGGGGCCTGCTCCCCGTTTGCAAAGTTAGCCTAACCTATCCTTCGAGCGAGACTTGTGTGAGGATCGGGCGGACGGAACAAGGGTGAGGGGCTACTGATGACAGTCGAGGTCGCGCCGGACAAGGCGGCGGCGAAGGCGCGCAAGCAGCGGGAAGCGCGGGCGCGCAAGGAGATTCTGGCTCCGGTCGGCGGGGTGCTGACGCTGGCGAGCCTGCTGGTCGCCATCGCCTCGATCTGCGCGGTGGTGCCGTTCCTGCTGATCGTCTCGGCGTGCCGGGAGCTGTTGAACGATTCGGTCGATACCGATCGGGTGTGGCGGCTGCTGCTCATCGCGGTGATCGTGCTGGTGGCGCGGGCCCTGCTGCAGGCGGTCGCGCTGACCTGGTCGCATCTGGTCGATGCCGGATTCCAGCTGACGCTGCGCCGCCTGCTGGCCGATAAACCGACCCGGGTTCCGCTGGGCTGGTTCGGTGATCGCACCTCGGCGGAGGTGAAGAAGTACCTCCAGGATGATGTGGAGGCGCTGCACTATCTGGTGGCGCATGCCCGCCTGGATTTCATCGGTTCGGTGACCGTGCCATTGGTGACGCTGATCTATCTGTTCACCGTGGACTGGCGGCTCACCATCGTGCTGCTGGTGCCGCTGGTCCTGTACGCGCTGTGCATGAGGAAGATGCTGGACGAGCCGGGCCGCGAACGCATGCTCACCTACAACGCCTCCGAACAGCGCACCCGGGAGGCGACCGTCGAGTTCGTGGACGGTATCCAGGTGGTTCGGGCATTCGGCCGGGCAGGCAAGGCGCACAGCGTCTTCCAGGACGCGGTCGATCATCAGACCGACAGCCTGCGGCGGTTGAAGATGCCGATCGTCTCGGTGCAGTCGCTCTCGGATGCGGTGGTGTCGCCGGTCTTCGTCATGCTGCTGGTCGTGCTGGCGGGGTTGGCCGGTGGCGGTGCGGGCTGGATCGAGCCGCTGGATGTGTTGCCGTTCTTGCTGATCGGGCTGGGCCTGGGCAGTTCGCTGATGGGTCTGGGCTACGGTGCGCAGGCTCTGCGCACCGCCGGTGATGCGGCGTTGCGGCTGCACGACCTGTTGCAGACTCCCGAATTGGCTTCCGGCTCAGCGGTTTCGAGCGCACCGGGGGATAACGCCGATCGGGTGCGGTCCGCGCCGGTCGCGGCGGGTCTGGTGCGTTTCGAGGGCGTGAGCTTCGGCTACCGTGACGATCATCAGGTGCTGCGCGGCATCGATCTGGAGTTGGCTCCGGGTACGCTCACCGCGCTGGTCGGCCCGAGCGGTTCCGGCAAGTCCACCCTCGCCAAACTGCTGCCTCGCTTCTATGACGTGCAAGCGGGCCGAATCACCATCGGCGGCCGAGATATTCGCGACTTCAGCACCGAGGAGCTGTATCGCACGGTCGGATTCGTCTTCCAGGATGTGCGCCTGATCCGCGGCAGCATCCGCGACAACCTGCTGCTGGCCCGCCCGGATGCGGAGACCGACGCCCTCGAGCGTGCGGCCCGCGCGGCGCAGATCCACGATCGGATCATGACCCTGCCGCGTGGCTACGACTCCGAGATCGGTGTCGATGCCACGCTCTCCGGCGGTGAGGCGCAACGACTTTCGATCGCCCGCGCCCTGCTGGCGGACACCCCGGTGCTGGTGCTGGACGAGGCCACCGCCTTCGCGGATCCCGAGTCCGAGGCCGCCGTACAGGATGCGCTGGCCGCGCTGGTCGCGGGCCGAACCGTGCTGGTGATCGCGCATCGGCTGCACACCATCACCGGTGTGGACCGAATCCTGGTGCTGGAGAACGGCGTACTGGTCGAACAGGGCGATCATTCGAGCCTGGTCGCGGCCGGTGGTCTCTACCAGCGACTGTGGCAGCTCAATGAGGCGGCGCTGGATGTGGTGCTGGAGGGAACACGATGATTCGCAAGGTTTTCGCACTGGTGCCGAGCGAGTTCGCGGCGCTCACACCGAGATTGCTGGCCGCCATCACCGCGCAGGCGCTGAGTCAGGCCGCCGCGTATGTCCTGCTGGTGCCGGTGCTCGAGGCCCTGTTCGACGGTGACACCGCGAGCGCCTGGCGCTGGAGCATCGGGTTGGCCGTCGCGGTGGCGGGTGTCATCGGATTCGGTTTCGTCCAGGCGGTTCTCGGCCTGCGTATCGGTGTCGGTATGCAGCAGGGGCTACAGACCCGGCTCGGTGATCATCTCAACTCCTTGCCGCTGGGCTGGTTCGAGACCCAGCACGCCGGTTCGCTGTCGCGGCTGGTGGTGGAGAATGTCCGCGAGGTGCAGGGTCTGATCGCGTATCTGCTGGCCAAGATGTTGACCGGGGTGATCGTCCCGCTCGGTGTGGCCATCGGAATGTTGTTCGTGGACTGGCGAATCTCCCTCGCCATGCTGCTGTCGGCTCCGGTGCTGTATCTGGTGAATCTGTGGGCGAATCGTTCGTATACCGCCTCGGATGAGCAGTTGCACGAGGCGTCGGCCGAGGCCAATGCCCGGGTGCTGGAGTTCGCGCAGGCGCAACCGGTGCTGCGTTCCTTCGGTGCGGTGGGTGCGGGCAATAAGGCGTTGAACGCGGCCTTGGTGCGGCAGCGCAAGGCCGCCACGGGCCTGCTGTTCGCGAGTGTCCCGGGCCTGATGGTGTTCTCGCTGTGTGTGCAGGCGGTATTCCTGGTGCTGGTGTACCTGGTGGTCGGGCAGGTGACCGACGGTGGTATCTCGGCGGCCGCGGCGATTGCCCTGGTCGCGGTGAGTTCACGCTTCATCGAGCCGTTGAATCAGGCCGCGCAGTTGGGCACGGCGCTGCGCGCGGCCGCGGCGGCGGCGGACCGGGTGACCGCGCTATTGGCCGAACCCGTACTGCCGCAGCCGGATTCCGATCCGGAGCCCGGTGCCCCGAGTGTGGTCTTCGAGAATGTGAGCTTCGCGTATCGCACCGGCGCGCAGGTGCTCTCGGAGGTGTCCTTCACCGTCGAACCGGGTACCACCACCGCGATTGTCGGCCCCAGCGGTGCGGGCAAGTCGACGGTATTGCGCCTGGCCGCCCGCTTCCACGATGCCGATTCGGGTCGAGTCCTGGTGAGCGGCAGCGATGTCCGCGAGCAGACCTCGCGGGCGCTACTGGGCCGGATGTCCCTGGTATTCCAGAACGTCTACCTGTTCAACCGCTCGATTCTGGAGAATATTCGAGCCGGTCGACCGGAGGCCACCGACGATCAGGTGCGCGTAGCCGCCGCCGCGGCGCGGGTG
Source organism: Nocardia sp. NBC_01503 (assembly GCF_036327755.1). Taxonomy (NCBI): domain Bacteria; kingdom Bacillati; phylum Actinomycetota; class Actinomycetes; order Mycobacteriales; family Nocardiaceae; genus Nocardia; species Nocardia sp. NBC_01503. Next base: position 1,606,039 of record NZ_CP109596.1, on the reverse strand, counting down.
GACGAGATCGCCGACCGCCTGCCACAGGGCTGGGACAGTGCGGTGGGTGAGGGTGGCGCGGCGCTGTCCGGTGGTGAGCGCCAACGGGTTTCGATCGCCCGCGCCCTGCTCAAGGACGCCCCGGTGGTGCTGCTGGACGAGGCCACCAGCGCCCTGGATCCGCAGAGCGAGGCGGTGGTGGTGCGCGGAGTGCACGAGTTGACCCGGGATCGCACGGTGATGGTGGTGGCGCATCGCCTGGCCACCATCGCGCACGCCGATCAGATCCTGTTCATGGAGGCTGGCCGCATTGTCGAGCGCGGCACCCATGAACAGCTGCTGGCCCTGGACGGACGCTATTCCGCGTTCTGGAATGAGCGCACACGGGCGACCGGGTGGCGACTGGAAGCCGTTCCCGCGTAGTACTTCTCGAACCTCGAGGAGTGAAATATGGGTCAACCCCGGGTATTCCATGGAATACCCGGGGCTTCGCGTTGCCGTGCAGTGAATTACAGACTCATACGAGGCCGAGAATCACAGGTTGCAGGACTGTCCCGCGTAGTACGCGACCGAGCACTCCGATTCGCGGGTCAGCTTCCAGGTGCCGTCGATCTCGCGCCACGCCATCTCGATATTCGGGAAGGTGCCGTAGCCGTCGACGGTGACCTGCAGGTTGGCGGTGAGGGTGTCGCCGTTCTGTGCGACCGGTCCGGCGAGTGTCCAGCGCAGGCTCGGAACCGTATTGATCACGCTGCCGACCTGATCGAGCAGCGGCAGACCGGCTTCTCCCGCTTCGAGTTCCGCGGCGCGGGCCGAGCGGGACGCACCCGGATTCAGTGCCAGTCGCAGCTTGGACTGCAGGTCGCCCAGGCCCGGCTGTGCGGTGCGGACCGGTGCGACGATCGGGGCGGCCTGGGCCGGTGCGACAGTCGCCACATTGATCCCGCCGATAACCGCCGCTGCGGCGAAAACCGCTGCTCCCAGCTTCTTTCGGGTGGTGCTGATCATGTATTCATCCAATCGTTCACTTCGGTGGGCCGCGGGCGTTGCCCAAGCGGTACCCAAGCAATATAAGGTAAGCCTATGCAAACATGGGAGGGGACCTTGGTTGCTGTGACGCGATCGCCGAGCGGTTGCGGAGGAAAGTGAGTGTGAACCCGGTGAAGACTCTGCTGGTCGTCGGCGCGGGCCCGAAAGCCCTCGCGGTAGCCGCGAAAGCGCATGTCCTGCAACGACTCGGCCTGCCCGCACCGCGCGTGGTGGTGGTGGAGCCGCATGCGGTGGGCGGCAACTGGCTGCCCAGTGGTGGCTGGACCGACGGCCGTCATCGCCTCGGCACCAGCCCGGAGAAGGATGTGGGCTTCCCGTACCACTCCACCTGGGCCCGCGGCCGCAATCGTGAGATCAACGAGGCCATGCACGCCTTCAGCTGGCCTTCGTTCCTGGTCGATCAGGGCGGTTACGCGGAGTGGATCGATCGCGGCCGGCCCAGTCCGCAGCATCATGTGTGGGCCAAGTATCTGCAGTGGGTCGGGCACCGCATCGATCTGGAATTGGTTCGGGGCCGGGTGAGTTCGATCGCACCGGCGGCCGACGGCTGGCTGATCTCGGTGACCGGCTCCGACGGTGTGGTCACCCTGTTGGACGCCGATGAGCTGATGATCACGGGTCCTGGGCGCAGCTCGCGGGCGCTGGCCGGGCATCCGAAGGTGTTGAGCATCGCCGACTTCTGGGAGTTGGCGGGCCGACGCGCGTTGCCGGTCTCCTCGCGGGTAGCGGTGATCGGCGGCGGTGAGACCGCGGGTTCGGCGCTGGACGAGCTGGTTGCCCACGAGATGCTGACGGTCTCGGTGATCTCGCCGATGCCCACGCTCTACACCCGTGGTGAGAGCTACTTCGAGAACGCGCTGTACAGCGATCCGGGCCGGTGGGCGGGGTTGAGTCTGGAGCAGCGCCGCGATGTGATCCGCCGGACCGATCGCGGGGTGTTCTCGGTGCGGGTGCAGGAGAGTCTGTTGGGGGACAACCGGGTTCATCATCTGCAGGGCCGGGTGACGCGGGTGCGGGAATCCGGTGCGGGGGTCGAGCTGACCCTGCGCAACGCGCCGCGCGCCGATGAACTGCACGTCTTCGATCTGGTGGTGGACGCGACCGGCGGTCAGCCGCTGTGGTTCCTGGATCTGTTCGATACCGATGCCGCGGATCTGCTGGAGCTGGCGGTGGGTGGTCCGCCGACACAGGCCCGGATCGAGGCGGCGGTCGGCTATGACCTGGCCGTATCGAATCTGGAGGCCAAGCTCTACCTGCCGAATCTGGCCGCGCTGACGCAGGGGCCGGGCTTCCCGAATTTGAGCTGCCTGGGCGAACTTTCGGATCGGGTGCTGCGACCGGCGGTCGATGGCTCGGAGGTTGCCAGTCGGGTCGCGGTGGGACGGGTGGAGCACGCACGAGCCAGAAAGTAGGCTAGGCTAGCCTTACTTAAGAGGAGATGAGGTTCGGTTCAATGCGTATCGTGTCGTTCGGCTTCCAGACGTGGGGGCGCAAAACCCTTGCGGCCCTGATCGATTCGGAGCACGAGGTGGTACTCGCGGTCACCCATCCGGCCAGCGAGTCGTCCTACAAGGCGATCTGGAACGATTCGGTCGAGGAGCTGGCTCGCGAGCACGGTATTGCGGTGCACCTCACCGAGCGCGCCGACGCCGAGACGATCGACCTGGTCAAGCGGGCCGAACCCGATGTGATCGTGGTGAACAGCTGGTACACCTGGATGCCGCCCGAGCTGTACAAACTGCCGCCGTTCGGCACGCTCAACCTGCACGACTCACTGCTGCCCAAGTTCACCGGCTTCTCCCCGGTGCTGTGGGCATTGATCAGTGGCAGTGCGGAATTCGGCCTCACCGTGCACCGGATGGACGAGCAGTTGGACACCGGCGACATCCTGGTCCAGCACAAGCTGCCCATTCCCGCCGGAGCCACCGGCACCGAACTCGTGCTCGCCGGAATGGAGTTGATTCCGGGCGCGGTGCACGAGGCCCTGGCGGCGCTGACCGACGGCACCGCGCGGTGGAGGCCGCAGAACAAGGCGGACCGCACCTACTTTCACAAGCGCTCCGACTGCGACAGCCGAGTCGACTTCGCCTGGGACGCGGTAGATCTGGAGCGTTTCGTACGCGCCCTCTCCGAGCCATACCCCCGCGCCTTCTCGCACTACCGCGGTGAGCGCATCGAAATTCTCGCCGCCACCATCTCCGAGGCCCGCTACGGCGGCACCGCGGGCCGGGTCATCGTCCAGGAGGGCGGCGGCGCGGTCGTCTGCGGTCCGAACCCGGTGCGCGGCAACAACCATGCCCTGGTGATCACCCGCGTTCGCACCGCCGACGGCATCGAGCACGACGGCGCCGAATTCTTCGTACGCGGCGGCTATCTCACCGATTCACCCGAATGAGAACCCGTGCCATGTCCACCGCACCCGACGGGACCACGGCCGACGGCGATGCCGCCGAGGGGACCGTAGCCGACCGCGATGCCGCCGAGGGGACCGCAGCCGACGGCGGTGCGGCCGAGGGGAATTCGGTCCCCGGTGTCGTGGCCGAAAGGGACTCCGCCACGTTCTCAGCCTTGGCTGCGCGTGTGTCCGAAGAGGCGGTGGCGGAGGGGAATTCAGCTGATCGGGCCGGGCGACGGGGTTCCGCTCTCGTCGTTCGCCGACCCCTGTCGCCCGGACAGCGTCGCGCCTGGTTCCTCCAGCATCGCGATCCGTCGAATGCCGACCTGAATGTCGGCATCTCCTACCGGCTGACCGGTGACCTGGACGCCGCGCTTTTGCGCGCGGCGGTGGGCGAAGTGGTGGCACGGCACGACATTCTGCGCACCGTCTACGGTGCCGGCGCGGACGGTGAGCTCTTCCAGTCCGTGCTCGCCGATAGCGAATGCGCTTGGCAGGAAGCCGATCTCGCCGACCTACCGTCGACGAGCCGATCCCGCCGCGCGGAAGTCCTGATCCGCCGTATCCTCGGCGAACCCTTCGCCCCGGTCGCAGCGCCTCCCATCCGGTTCGCCCTGATCCGCACCGGCGCTGATGAATACGTCTTCGCCCTGGTAGCCCACGCCCTGTGCTGGGACGACGAATCCTGGGACATCTTCGCCCGCGATCTGGCCGCCGCCTACAACGGCCGACTCCCCGCCGCTCCCGCGATCCAGTACGCCGATCTGGCTGTCGGTGCATCGAACTCCATCGCACCGCCTTCGGACGCTGTGCACGCGAGGGCTGCTGCCTCGCACGGTACGACTGCAAGTGCCGCGATCGTCGACGCTGCGGATTCGACCACCACGGGCGTGATGTCGCTGCCGTACTCCGATGATCGGGGAGTATGCGCGGTCGGTATGGATGACGCGGGCGTCGAGTTCTGGCGGTCGGAGTTGTCGCCGCTGCCCGAACCGCTCGAACTGCCGGGCCATGCCGCGATGTCGCCCCGATCTGTTTCGGCGCGCCGGGTTGTGCGCGAGCTACCTGCCGAATTGGTCTCGGCCGTGGAAGATTTCGCGGTCCGGTTCCATGCCGCCGGGCCTGACACTGCGGCTGCACCCCGTCACCGCCCTGCGGCTGCACCGCGTCGTCCCGGCGCGTCGCCCTTCGGGTCGGGGGATGGTGAAGGGCGGCCGCTCGAGTCGGTATTGCTGGCGGCCTTCGAGGTGCTGATGTGCCGGTACACCGGGACTGCCGACTTTCTCGTGTCCGCGCCGGTTTCGACGCGCGAGGGGGAGGCGCTGCCGGATCGCCCGGATGCGCCGATCGGCTACTTCGGCAATACCGTGCTGCTGCGTGCTGCCCTCGATGATCGGTGGACCTTCGCTGAATTCGTTGCCGCTGTGCGGGATTCCCGGGTTCGGGCGCATGAGCATCGGGCGGTCGGCATCGACCGGGTGGTGGCGACTGTCAATCCGGAGCGGACCGGGGATCGGGATGGGCTGGACCAATTGGTTCGGCTCGGTTTCGGGGTGCGTACCGCTCCGGTCGGTCCGGTGCTCGACGGGGTGACCGTGGCGCGTTTGGAGCTCGGTAGTCCCGCGCCGCGAGTGCCACTGCGGTTCACCGTGGTTCGTGACAGTGCGGGCGCGTATGTGGAGGCCGAGTATCAGGCCGGGCGCTTCGCATCCGGATTCGTCGAGCAAATGCTCACCCACTATCTGCGGTTGTTGACCGTTGCCACGGCCGCGCCGGAGCGCCGCATCGGTGAGTTGGATCTGCTGGACGCGGCCGAACACGCTCGGTTGCTGGAGCTTTCGCGTGGTGAGCGGCGGTCGGCCCCGGCGACCACGATGGTGGCGTTGTTCGAGGAACGGGTGTTGACCGCGCCGCAGGCGACGGCACTGGTGGCTCCCGCTCGGGTGGTCGGCGATGTGACTCTCCCCGAGGTCGAGCTGACCTACGGCGAGCTGAACCGGCGCGCCAATCGGTTGGCGCACTGGCTGATCGGGCGGGGACTCGGTACCGAGGACATCGTCGCGCTGCGGCTGTCGAACTCGGTGGAGTTCGTGGTGGCGGTGCTGGGCGTGCTCAAGTCCGGGGCGGCGTATCTGCCTATCGATCCGGCTTATCCGGATGAGCGGATCGACTATCTGATCGCCGATGCCCGCCCGCGCCTGGTGCTGGGGCGGGTCGAGTTGGAGGCGGCGGAATCGGTGGCTTCCGCTGCGCCGGAGCATGATCCGTTCGAGACGGACCGCGTGCGGCCGCTCCGGCCTGGCAACCTGGCGTATGTCATCTACACCTCCGGTTCGACCGGTCGCCCCAAGGGCGTTCCGGTCGAGCATGTCGCGATCGCCGATCACCTGCTCGGTTTCCGGGCGCAGTGGGGGATGACCGCCGATGATCGGTTGCTGCAATCCTCCTCGGTGAGTTTCGACGCCTCGCTGCTGGATGTCTTCGTAACGCTGACTCTCGGTGCGCGCCTGATCATTCCGCGCCCGGCTGGGTTCACCGATCTGGCGTACATCGCGGATCTGGTGACCCGGTACGGCGTGACGGTGCTGCATATGGTGCCGTCGCTGCTGCGCACCTTCCTGTCGCTGCCGCAGGTGAGTGCCTGGCGCACACTGCGTTTGGTACCGGTGGGTGGTGAGGCGCTGCCGGGTGAGGTCGCCGACCGCTTCGCCGGTGTGCTGGATGCCGAGCTGCGCAATCACTACGGCCCGACCGAGGCCGTGGTCAGCGCCACACATATGCCGGTGGAGGGCCCGCAGGGCAATCGCATCGTGCCGATCGGTCACCCGAACCGCAATGTGGATCTGTATCTGCTCGATGAGCGCCTGCACCTGGTGCCGCCCGGTGTTGTCGGCGAAATCTATTTGGGTGGACCGCAATTGGCGCGCGGCTACCTGGATCGCGGCCCGGCCACGGCGGAGCGATTCATCGCCGATCCGTTCACCCCGGGTGCGCGCCTGTACCGCACCGGTGATCTGGCGCGCCGCAATCTCGCGGGTGCCGTCGAGTTCGTCGGCCGCGCCGACGAACAGGTGAAGGTGCGCGGCTACCGCATCGAACCGGGTGAGGTGCAGGCCGCGCTCAACACGCATCCGGAGATTCGCGACTGTGTGGTGGCGGTGGTCGGCGATGCCGGGTCCGGACCCCTGCTGGCCGCCTACATCGTCCCCGAATCGACCGCGCCGGAGCTGGATACGGTCCGAGCGCACGCCGCCGCAACCCTCCCGGAGTACCTGGTCCCCACCGCCTACGCGGTGATCGACACGATTCCGCTGACCGAGCACGGCAAGCTGGACCGCCGCGCCCTCCCGGACCCGGTCCGCCTGACCACCCGTCCGTACCGAGAACCGGTGACCGCCGCCGAGATTCGCCTGGCCGCCCTGTACGGCCGGTTGTTCGGCATCGACCGCATAGGCGCGGACGACTCCTTCTTCGAACTGGGCGGCCATTCGCTGCTGGCCAATCAGTTGGTGACGCGGATTCGCGCCGAGTTCGGATTCGAGATCGACGTGCGCGCGGTCTTCGACACCCCGTCGGTACGTGGTTTGGCCGCGGTGCTGGAGGCGACCGCCCGAGACAAGGAGCAACACGAGTGAACACCCGAGGTTTGTGGCGCAGAGCCGGATTGGGCCTGCTGGCACTGGGTTTGGTGGTCGGCACCGCCGCCTGCGGTTCGAGTGACGGTGGCGGCGACGGCTCCGGTTCGGTGACGATCGAGCACGTCATGGGTGAGACCGTCATCGACGGCACTCCCAAGCGCGTGGTGACGCTCGGCCCGCAGTGGTTCGATGCCGCGCTGGCGCTGGGCGTGACCCCGGTCGGCTATCTGGTGCCGGGCCTGACCGCCTCGACCAAGGTGCCGTGGGAGCCCGCGATTCCGGACTCCGCCAAGCGCATCGAGGCCACCGGTGACTATGTGGAGCAGATCGCCGCGTTGGAGCCGGATCTGATTCTGGCCCCGGCCTTCATGGCCGATCGCACCATGTACGACAAGCTGTCCAAACTGGCCCCCACCATCGATTCGCTGTCGAGCGCGCAGATCGATCCGTGGCAGGACCAGGTGACCGCGCTGGGCAAGGTGCTGCGCAAGGAGCCCGAGGCGGCGCAGGTCATCGCCGAGGTGGACGGCAAGATCGACGCGGTGGGTGCCAGGCATCCGGGCCTGACGGGTAAGACCTTCCTGACCTGCATGTTGACCGGTCCCGCGCAGTTGATGGTGCTGGCCGATCCGAAGGACGGTTCCGCGCAGGTCTTCACCCGCTTGGGAATGACCATTCCGGCGAACATCGTCGAACAGGCCCCGTCCGGTGGGCGGCTGGCGCTGTCCCCGGAGCGCCTGAGCGACTTGACCTCCGACCTGCTGGTCTGTGGTGCGATGCCCAGCCTGGAGGCGAAGTTCAAGGAGCTGCCCGGCTACAACGAGCTCCCGGCGGTCCGGCACGGCGGTATCTCGTTCGTGGATGTGGTCGCCATCAATGCCATCAATCAGCCGACCGCGCTGTCGGTGCCGTACGTGCTGGAGAAGCTGGAACCGGCGTTCGCGAATATCGCCGGTAGCTAGCAGCCGGTAGCAGGAAGGACCTCACGTCATGACTCTCGAAACCCGTACCGCGGCACCGGCTCGATCCGAGCGTGGCCTGCCACTCTCCCCGGCACAACAGGCGGCGCTGCTGCCGGAGCGGTTGGCACGCACCGCGGCCGCCAATGTATACCTGGCACTGGAGATTCCGGCCGCGCTCGCCGACGGTGTGGTGGCGCGGGCGGCCGAAGTGTTCGCCGCGCACGAGGTCCTGCGCGCGGTCTACCCGGATGACCGCCGGGTGCCGTATCAGCGAGTCGAGGCCGCCCCGGAAATCGCGGCCGTCGGTGTCGAAATCGGCGAAGCCGCACTGGCTCCCGCACTCATGACCGATGCCGGTCACACCTTCGATCTGACCCGTGACCCGTCGATCCGCCTGCGCGTCTACCGCCTGTCCGACCGCGCGGTGCTCTCGATCGCCGCGCATCCGGTCGCCGCCGACGACCGCACCCTGGATCTGCTGGCAGTCCAGCTCTGCTCCGCCGATCCGGTGCAGGCTGTGGCACAGTACCGCGATTTCACCGCCGATCAGCTGAAATCCCTGGCCGCAGCGGATGATTCGCTGGCCTTCTGGACCGAGCGGCTCGCGAGCCTTCCCGACCAGCTGCTGCTGATCGGCTCGCGTCCGGCCACCCCGCGTAGCGCGCGTGCCGTCGTCGAGCTGCCCGCCGATGCCTTGAACGTGCTCGCGTCGGCTGTCGCCGTGCCCATTGTCGAACCCGCCGCCGTGCTGACCGCCCTGGTCGCCGGAGCGCTGCGGGAACTCGGTGCGGGCGAGGACGTGCCGATCGGGGTCGCCGATGAGGCGCGGACCGAAGCTGCCCTGCCGGTTCTCGGCAACTTCGCCAATTATCTGGTGCTGCGAGTTGATTCGAACCGCGGTAGCACGCCGGGGCAGTCCGTGGCCGCGACCGCCGCGTTGCTGGCGCGGGCTCGCGCGCACGCCGGTACCCGGATCGAGCGGCTCACGCATCAACTGCGTGGCCCGGGCGGGGCGGCCCAGGGCGGTCTGTTCCAGGTGCTCGCCGGGGTGCGCGCGGGTGTGCTGGAGTTCGCCGCCGAGGGCGGCACGGTGCGTGAGATCGCTCGCGCGGTGGCCCGCCCGCATGGTGTGGACCTGATCGTGGACGCGGTGGTGACCGAGCGCGGCTGGACCGTGACCGTCGATCTGGCCGAGGAGCTGTCCCGCCGCCACGCGGTGGACGCCTTCGCTCGTCTGCTGCTGCGGACCCTCGAATCCTGGTCGGCCGCACCGGATTCCGTGCCGGATGCGGCGGACGAGGTGACGCCGTGCGGCTGGTTCAGCTCGGACGACGACTCCTTGGACCTGGATCCGTTCGCCATCTCCGGTCTCGGCGGCCCGCCGCAGACCGATGCGGAGCGCGCCATCGCCGCGGCACTGCGCGAGATTCTGGGCTTGGATGAGGATGACGAGGTCGGCCGCGAGGACAACTTCTTCGCACTCGGCGGTGACAGTGTGGCCGCGCTGCGCTTCGTCACCGTGCTCGCCGAACGGGGGCACATCCTGGATGTGCAGCAGGTGTTCGAGTTCCCCGCCGTCTACGAGATGGCCGAGAACCTCACCGCCGAAGGCGCTTCGGAGCCTGTCGCGCCCGCCGTCGAGGTGGCTCCGCTGGCCGCCTCCGGACTGGACGCGGCCGCGTTGAACGCGCTGGCCGGAAAGCTCGCTGCCCGGTGAGCGTGCGGATTCTCGATGTCGTCGCGCTGTCTCCGCTGCAGCGCGGCCTGTATTCGGTCAGTGTCGCCTCGGGCGCGGTCGACCCGTACCTGGTCACCTTCGCGGTCCGGATCGAAGGCTTGGCCGAACTATCCACGCTGCGAAGGGCTTTCGACGGCCTCCTGAAGCGCTACCCGCATCTGGGTGGCGCGGTCGTGACCGACGGACTGCCGCATCCGGTGCTGGTCACCACCACCGAAGGCCGGATCGGCTGGCGTGAACTGGATCTGCGCTCCGCCGCCGATTCGGAAGCCGCTGCGCGGCAGCTGTATCGGGATGAGGGCCGCCGCCGCATCGACCTGGATCGAGGCCCGCTGTTCCGGGTTACCGCCGCCCGGGTCGGCGAAGATGCCTACGAACTGGTCTGCACCGCCCATCACATCATTATCGATGGCTGGTCCATCCCACTGCTGTTCGCGGATCTCATTGCCCTGCACAGTGGTTCGGGTGCGAGCCTGCCGCCCGCCCCGCCGCTGCGTGAGCACGCCGCCTGGTTGGCTAGCCGCGATACGGCCGCCTCCATCCGGGCGTGGACGAATGCTCTGGACGGCCTCGCTCCGATGTCCATGCTGGCGGCCCCCGCGCCCGCCGATATTCCGGTCCTGGGACAGGCGCGCTTCGACCGCGACGAGACCGAACGCGTAACCACGTGGGCTCGCGGCCAAGGACTGACCCTCAATACGGTTCTCCAAATGGCTTGGGCCCGAGTCCTTTCCGGCCTGACCGGCCGCGACGATGTGGTCTTCGGCCAAACCACCTCCGGTCGCGACGCCTCCCTCCCCAATGCCGAACGCCTGGTGGGCGCCCTCGTCACCACCATCCCCGTCCGAGTCCGCCTGGATGACCGCACCCCCGCCGAAATCGGCACCGCCCTTCAGCGCGAGGTGGCCCAACTCCGTGCCCACGAATACCTGGGCATAGCCGAAATCACCCGCCACACCGGCGGCAACCAACTCTTCGACACCCTCCTGGTCTTCGAGAACACCCCTCTCGGCGCGGTCACCGCCGACATGCCCATGGGCAACGGCGCGCGCCTGCTGCCCCGCCGCGTGGATTCCCCCAGCCACTACCCGATAGCGGTGGTCCCGGTCCTGGAGCACGGCGAACTCATCACCCGCGTAGAAATCCGCCCGGACCTGGTCTCCCGCTTCGACCCCGACCGCCTGGCCCGCCGCATGCTCGCCGTCGTCCACCGCCTGGTGGACACCGAAACCGCCACCGCCGTCTCCCTACTCCTCGACGACGAACCCGCCGCCCTGGCCACCGAACACTCCATCCCTCCGGTTGTGATCCGTGAGCAGTTGGACGTGAACCTCGGGCGGCCGGACGTGATCGCTACGCGGTCGAGTGTGCGCCCTGGCGAGCTGGACGCGTCCACCGCCGTCATCCCGGCACGGGTTTGGCCGGGATCCACACCCGACGTACTCCCACAGAACGCTGTGGATTCCGGCCGAAAGCACGCCGGAATGACGGGGCGAATCTCCGCCGAGGAGGAAGGCTCCCTCGCCCTCGACATGGGCACCGCGCTGGTCTCCGACGTTCTTCTTGCTACGGCAGACCGCTCCGCCGCCGTCGCGGTGATCGATACCGAGGGCGAGCACACCTTCGCCGAATTCGGCTCGGCGGTAAGAACTCTCGCTATGCGATTGCGGGCGAGTGGAGTGTACGCAGGTGACGCTGTGGCCGTTGTGCTCCCGCGTGATCGCCGAGTGTTGCACGCGCCCTTCGCCATTGCGCATGCGGGTGGTGTCTGTGTGCACGTCGATCCGGGTACTCCACCCGATCGGCTCGTGTATCTCCTGGAGACCTCCGGCGCGCGTCTGGTGCTCGCTGCCGAAGATCTGTCGGATGTGCTGGTACAGGTCCGCGCACAGGGCGTGCGGTTCGCGCACGGTGTCCCCGGCGGTACCGGTGAGCTGCGGCTGATCGGCCGGGCTGATGACGCTGTGGATGAGGAGTCTGCCGAGACAACGGGGAACCGGGTGACGTGCGACGCCGATGAGCGGACTGCCGCGCTGGAAGGTGAGCAGTTCGGCGGGGCGTACGGCGTAGTCCCCGTCGACGCGGACGCGCCGGGCGTGCCGCTGGTCACCGGGCAGGCCCGATCGGGGTCACGAGAAACGTCAGCCGTGACGCCGTTCTATGTCATCTTCACTTCCGGCACCACGGGTCGCCCGAAAGGTGTTGTGGTACCCCATGGCGCGCTGTTGAGCCATTGGGCCAATCATGAGCGCCGGATCTTCGCCCCGGCGGCGGAGCGGCTCGGGCGGCGGTTGCGGATCGGGCATGGCTGGTCGACGGGATTCGACGCCGCGTGGCAGCCGACCGTGGCCCTGTTGAGCGGGCATACCGTGGTCATGCTCGGGGAGCAGGCGCGCGCCGATGCCGAGCAGATCGCGGCGGCCATTACCCGGCACGGGATCGACATTTTCGATACCTCGCCGTCGATGTTGCCGCGCCTCATAGCTTTCGGACTCTTCACCGAGCGTGATGGCGTGGAGCACTGCCCGCTGGCGGTGCTCGCGCTGGGCGGCGAGGCCATCGATCCGGATACCTGGAAGCGCCTCGGTGCGCTGCCGGATACCCGCGTCATCAACTTCTACGGCCCGACCGAGGCGACGGTCGAGGCGCTCATGGCCGATGTGCACGAACATGATTCGCCGACGATCGGGCGCACCTTCGACCGTATGACCGCCGAGATTCTCGATCACCGGCTGCGTCCGGTGCCGCCGGGTGGATTGGGCGAGCTGTACCTGTCGGGTCCGCAGCTGGCCCTGGGCTACCTGAACCGCCCGGCCACAACCGCTGCGGCGTTCGTAGCGGGCCCGTTCGGAAGGCGTTATCGCACCGGCGATCTGGTGCGTCGCGCCACCGACGGCACGGTCGTCTACGAGGGCCGTATCGACAGTCAGGTCAAGATCAACGGCTATCGCGTGGAGCCCGATGAGGCCGCCGTGGTGCTGCGCGAACTCGACGGTGTCGAGCATGCGGCGGTGCTGGCCTACACCGATAACGGTCGCACCCGCCTGGGCGCACTCGTGGTGAGCGCTGTGCCGGTGCCGCGGTTGCGCCTGGCCATGGCCCAGCGCCTGCCGCGCTTCCTGGTGCCCACCCGCATCGTCGCGGTGCCGGAAATCCCGTTGAACCGCAATGACAAACTGGATGTGCACGCCGCCACCGCCCTGCTCACCGCGACCGTGGTCGGATCCGGCGGGAGCGAGCCCGCCACCGAAACCGAGCGGGCCCTGCTGGGAGTGATCTCCGCCCTGGGTGCGTCGGGCACCGGTCCGGCGATCACCGACAGTCTGGTGGATCTGGGTATCGACAGTATCGGCGTGATCGATCTCGTATCCCGGTTGCGCGGCGTGGGTTTCCACGTCGCGGCCCGAGATGTGCTGGCGGCCGGCGATCTTCGTGAGCTCGCGGCTCGCCTCGACGAACTCGCCGCGGCGGGGGAGGGGCGAGCGGAGGCGGAGGTCACGCCCGCGGGCGCGCTGCTCCCACTCACGGCCCTGGCCCGCGAGATCATCGGCAATGGTGACTACCGCTATTTGGCACAGTCCCAGGTGATTTCGCTCCCGGATGACGCCACCGCGTCGGCCGTCGCGGACAGGATCTCGGCTCTCGCCACCGCTCATCCGACGCTGCGTTCGCGTCTGGTCGTGGACTCCGACGGTGTACCCGCCCTGCGGGTGGAGGAACTGCCCCCGCATCCGATGTGGCTGCGTGAATCCGACGGAACCGGTTCACCCGCAACGTATCTGGCGGACACCGTGGCCCGGCTGGACCCGGAAGCGGGTCTGATGTCGGCCGCGACAATCCTCTCCGGCCCGCAGCCTCGGCTACTGCTGTCCATCCATCACCTCGCGGTGGATGTGGTGTCCTGGCTCATCCTGGTCGATGACCTGCGCCGTCTCGATCAGGGCCACGCACCGCTGAACGAGCAGCCATACGGTGAAACCGCAACGGCGACAATCACCTCCGGTGCCGAGATCCTCGGCGCACCCCTGGCCGGTGAACTCACCGATCCGGCGCGGGACCGCGCGGGCAAGCTCACTCAGCGCGTGGTGGAGCTCGGTCCGGACCGCACCGAGCAGCTCCTGGCCGCCTGCGCGCAGGCGACCGTCCCGCTGGAGGACGCGCTGATTCTGGCCTGTGCCCGCGCATTTCCGGATATCGCCGATGCCGGTGGCCGGGTCGCGATCACCCGCGAATCGCACGGCCGCCCGGATGACGACGACTCCCGCCGAGTCGGCTGGTTCACCGTCGAGGAGACGGTCCTGGTTCCGCGCGCGGCAGCGGAGTGGACACCCGGTGCGCACCCGTCCGGCAGGGGAGCGGATACCGCATCGAACACGCCGGACCTGTCCGAGCGCACCTTCGCCGCACGCGGCCAATTGCGCATCAATCACCTGGGCCGTTTCGATGTCCTGCGATTCGGCACCGGCCCTTGGTCGCCCGCGCCGCTGGCGGAGTTCACCGGTGAGTTCGGTGTGGCCGCGCATCCGGATCTGCCGCTGCGGTTCAGCGTGGATATCACCACCGCGGTGGTGCCGCGGGACGGTCGCCCGTCGCTCGTGGCGCAGTTCGATGTGAATACGGCTGTGCTGGATGGTCTGGCGGTGGATGCGCGCGCCGAGCGCTGGGCCGCGGTGCTGAGCGAGTTCGCGGGGTCCTGAGCGATCCGAGAATTTGGGCGATAGGGGTCCGCGGCGGCATTTTCGCGGACCCCATTCGGCGTATTCCCTTGTCAGAGCGTTTTACTCAAGTATTTAGGTTAGCCAAACCACACCCCTTCACCACGCTAGTAAGCATGGGCTAACATCCTTCTGAAGTTAGGCAAGCCTACCTTTGGTGCCTCGATAGGAGGCGGCCCGTTCGCAGGATGAGGAGTTCGATGCTCGACAAGGCTGGGATTCGCGCACTCGTGGCGGCGGCGCTGGACGTCGCCCCCGAATCGATCGGTGACGGCGACGATCTCGTCAGCCTCGGCATGCACTCCATGAAGCTCATGCAACTCTCCGCCAAGTGGCGCAAGCAGGGGTATGAGGTCCGCAGCTCGGCCCTCGCCCTGGAACCCACCCTGGCAGCCTGGACCGCCCTGCTGCTCGCGGGCCGGGTCCAGGACACCACAGCTGTCGCAGCCGGAAATGCCTCGGCCGTCGCGGCTCCCGCCGACCTCGGCGGCACCGAATCCGGTACGCCCGGGGATGAATTCGGTCTCGCGACCATGCAGCACGCCTACTGGATGGGCCGTCGTCAGGATCAGGCCCTCGGTGGCGTCGCCGCGCATCTGTACGTCGAATTCGACGGCAACGGTCTCGATCCAGAGCGCCTGCGCCGTGCGGTCACCCGCCTGGTGCGCCGGCATGAGCAGCTGCGCGCCCGCTTCACCGACAGCGGCACCCAGCAGACCCTGCCCGAACCGCAGCGCCCGGTCTTCGCGGCGCTCACTCTCAACGCCGACTCCGAGGCCGCCGAGCTGGAACGCCTGCGCCAGGACAAGAGTCATCAGCGCATGGATGTGGCGGCCGGGCAGGTCATCGATATCGCACTGTCTCTGCTGACCGGCGGCGGGCATCGCCTGCACGTGGATGTGGATATGCTCGCCGCCGACGCGCAGAGCTACCGCCGCATCCTCGAGGATCTGGCCACGCTCTACGAGACCGATGCGGACCTCGCCGATTCCCTCGACTACACCTTCCGCGCCTACCTGGCCGCGAAAGAGCAGGCGGCCCCTGATAATTCGGCCGATCGCGAGTGGTGGGCGGCTCGCCTGGGTGATCTGCCCGGCATTCCCGCACTGCCGGTGCTGCCCGAGACCGAGCGCCGCGAACCGAGTCGCAGTGTGCGCCTGCATCATTGGTTCGATCCGGCGGCTCGCCGGCGTCTGAACCGGATCGCGCACAGCCACGGCGTGACGCCCGCGGTCACCCTGGCCACCGTCTTCTCCGAGGCGATTGCCCGTTGGTCGGCCCGGCAGCGTTTCCTGCTGAACGTCCCGCTGTTCAACCGTGAACCGCTGCACGACGATATCGACCGCGTGGTCGGCGACTTCACCAATTCGGTCCTGGTCGACGTGGACGCCACCCGCCGCGAATCCATGGTGGACCGCGCCAAGCGACTCCAGCGCGAATTGCACACCTGCGCGGCGCATTCGGTCTACGAGGGCCTCGATGTACTGCGCGATCTGGGCCGCCTGCACGGCGCGCCGGTCACCCCGTCGGTCGTCTTCACCTCCGGCCTGGATCTGGGCGAACTCTTCTCCGAGCGGGTGCTGAGCGTCTTCGGCGCACCGGTGTGGATCATCTCCCAGGGTCCGCAGGTCGACCTGGATGCCCAGGTCGTAGAGCTCAATGGCGGATTCCTGGTGAACTGGGATCTGCGCCGCGACGCTCTCCCCGAGGGGGTCGCCGATGCCATGTTCACCGAATTCCGTTCTCTCCTGGACGGATTGGTGGCCGACGGCGCGGATTGGCAGGCCGACCTCGCCATCGACCTGCCTGCCGCTCAGCGGGCGGTCCGCGAGGCCGTCAACTCCACCGACCTCGAACTGGGCGGCCCCCGCACGCTGCACGAAGCCTTCTTCGCCCTGGCGCGCCGGCACCCCGACCGCCCCGCGCTGCGCTGGTTGAGCCATGGCGAACGCACATATGGCGAGCTGGCTGGGCAGGCGCTATCGGTGGGCCGCGCGCTGGTCGATGCCGGAGTGCGCCCCGGAGACACCGTCGCGGTCATGATTCCCAAGGGGCATAGGCAGATTCCGGCGGTGCTGGGTGTGCTCGCGGCCGGCGCGACCTACCTGCCGATCAGCCCCGAGCAGCCGCGGGCGCGACGCGATCGCATGCTGGAGCGTGGCGGTGCGCGGGTGGTGCTGGTGGATGCTCCGGCGCAGTTGCCTGAGCAGATGACCGCGCTGCCACTGGCCGATGCCGTCGCGGGGGAGCGGCTGGACGCACCGCATATCGCGCCCGCCGATTCGGTCGCCTATGTGTTGTTCACCTCGGGCTCGACCGGTGAACCCAAGGGTGTGGAGGTGAGTCATCGCGCGGCGGCGAACACCATCGACGCCATCATCACCCACTTCGATCTGGGCGCGGACGATCACACCATCGGTCTCTCGGCGCTCGAGTTCGACCTGTCGGTCTTCGACATCTTCGCCCCGCTCTCCCTGGGCGGTGCGGTCGTCGCGGTCGAGGCGGATATCGAACGCGATGCCGTGGCCTGGACCCGGCTGATCGCGGAAACCGGTGTGACGGTGGTGAACTGCGCCCCCGGCCTGATCACCATGCTGCTGGATACCGCCACCGCCGAGCAGTTGCGCACGGTGCGAGTGGTCATCACCGGCGGTGACCGGGTGAAATCCCAACAGGGCCACCGCGTCCGGGAGCTGGTTCCCGGAGTGCGCTTCGCGGGTCTGGGCGGCACCACCGAGACCGCCATCCACTCCACCGTCTGCGAGATCACCGACGCCTACCCGTCCGACCGCGCGAATGTCCCGTACGGCACCCCGATGGCGAATGTGCGCTGCCGCGTGGTGAATTCGCGCGGCGAGGACTGCCCGGACTGGGTTCCGGGTGAACTGTGGATCGGCGGCGTCAGCGTCGCGGACGGCTACCGCGGCGATCCCGAGCGCACCGCCGACCGCTTCGTCACCGTGGACGGTATGCGCTGGTACCGCACCGGCGATATGGCCCGCTACCTGCCCGACGGCACCCTGGACTTCCTGGGCCGCGCCGACCATCAGGTGAAGATCCGCGGCTTCCGGGTGGAGCTCGGTGAGGTCGAATCCGCCCTGGCAGCACAGCCGGGGATCCGCGAAGCCGTTGCCCTGGTGACGGATTCGGGCCGTCTGGCCGCGGTCGCCGCGGCCGAGGGCGCGATCTCCGCCGAGGTCGTACGCACCGGTGTACGGGACCTGCTGCCCGCGCACATGATTCCCGAGATCCTGGAACTGGTCTCCGTGATCCCGTTGACCGGCAACGGCAAACTGGATCGCGCCGCCATCGGCCGCATGGTGGCGGCCGGTGACGATACCGCTCGCGACACCTACCTGGCCCCGGAGACGGCGCTGGAGGCCGCTGTGGAGTACATCGCCGCCATGGTCCTGGGTATCGAGAAGCTCGGTGTGGCAACGGATTTCTTCGATGTCGGCGGCAATTCGATTCTCGCCACCACCCTCACCGCCAAACTGCGCGGCCTGCTCGCCCTGGATCGGTTCGGCGTCACCGCCGTACTGGAGGGCCGCACCGTGCGCGGTATCTGCACCGCACTCCTGGCCGGGGAGCCCACCCCGGACCGGCTGGACCAGGTGTCCCGCATTCTGCTCGAGCTCGCCGAGATCCCGAATCCGGAGCCGGTCGCCGCGCGCTGACCGGTTCGCACTACCGGAATCCGTTCCGGCGCAAGGGTTCGCCGAAGTACAAGGATTGGTTTCACCTGATGAAGTCGCTGGAAGACCTACAGGCAGCAATGGCGGCTCGCCTCGCCACCGCCGGTTTGGCCGCCGCACCCGCGGTCCCGGTGCGCCGCGATCGCACCCGAGCGGCGCTGTCCTTCGGACAGCGCTATGTGTGGGCGCATCAGCAGATCGCCCCGGACAGCGCCGCCTACAACCTCTGTCTGGCACTGACTTTCGACGGTGAGGTGGATGCGCGGGCGCTGCGCCGCTCGTTCCTGGCGCTGGTCCAGCGGCACGAGGTGCTGCGCACCACCTACCACAATGACGAGCAGGGCGACCCCTACCAGCGGATTCACGATGACCTGCCGCCCCGGCTGACCGAAATCGACCTCACCACAGCGGATATCGCCGAGGGGACGGGCGAAGGACGCGCGATGCCGGATGCGCGCGACGAGGGCGCGAGTCGCATCGCCCCGGACCCGGCCGAGATCGACCGGCGGTTGGCCGAGTTGACCAGGGCCGCCGCGTACGAGACCTTCGACCTCTCGTCGGAATCCTCACTGCGCGTGACCTTCGTCCGCACCCGCCCGGACCGCCTGGTCGTACTGCTGGTGATCCAGCACATCGCCTGGGACGGTATGACCCTGCCCGCCGTCTCCCGCGATGTGGAGAACTTCTACCGTCAGGCCCGCACCGGCGATATCACGGTGGAACCCCTGCGCCTCCAGGTCGCCGACTTCGCCGAATGGGAGCAGGACCGGTACCGCGACGGCGACCACAGCGCCGAAATGGAGTTCTGGGCAAGCCAATTCGACGGTGAGGTGCCCGAACTCCAGCTGCCCTACGATCGCCGCCCCGTCAGCGTCAGCGAGCGCGGCGACCGCTTCGACCGGCTGCTCGGTGAGCGCGCGGACGCCAATCTGCGCCGCCTCTCGGCCGACCTGCGCACCACCCCGTTCTCGGTATTCCTGGCCGCCTACTACCTGGCGCTGCGCCGGACCACCGGTCAGCGCGACATCGTGGTCGGCACCACCGTGGCCAATCGCGAGGAGTCCGGTCAGGAGCTGCTGATCGGAAACCTCTCCAATATGATTCCGCTGCGCTTCACCGGCGCGGGCGCGGGTACCTTCGCCGAACTGGTGGATCAGGTGCGCGCCACCACCACGGAAGCGTTCAAGCACAAGCATTTCCCGCAGGAGGGCATCGTCCGCGCGGCCAACAGCGCCACCGGACATATCGGTTCGAAGCTCTTCGACACCATGGTGCTGTTCCTGCACCAGAGGATCGACGGCCCGCAGCTGCCCGGCGCGACGACCAGCTGGGAACTCATCGACAATGGCGGGGCCCTGCTGCCGCTGGTCGTGGAGACCTTCATGCACGGCGATCGCACCGATGTGCAGATCACCTACCGCACCGACCTTTTCGGCCACGGCACCATCGAGCGCCTGCACGAGTACATCGATCAGATACTGGCCGCCGCCACCCCCGGCGCGACCCTGAGCTCGCTCGAGACGCTCACCGCCTCCGACCGCGCTCGCCTGGACGACTGGTCCCACGGTGACCGCCCCGCCATCACCCCCGAAACCGTCGACGCCATGATCCGCACCTCCGCGGCCGAGCATCCGGACCGGATCGCGGTCATCTTCGAGGACACCGAACTCGACTACGCCGAATTCGATTCCCGCGTCAACGGACTCACCCGCATGCTGCTCGAGCGCGGTGTGCGCAACGGTGATCGAATCGGCGTCTACGCCGAACGCAGCGAATGGCTCCCGGTCGTCTTCGCCGCCGTCCTGCGCGCGGGCGCGGTCTACGTCCCCGCCGACCCCAGCTACCCCCCGGACCGCATCGAGTACATGCTCGGCGATTCCGAACTCGCCCTGATGATCACCGCGGTCTTCACCGAATCGGCCGAATCCCCCCGTCATCCCGGCGCGCTTTTGGCCGGGATCCACAGCCGTGGATCATCGGCTGATGGTGTGGATCCCGGCCAAATACATGCCGGGATGACGGGGGAGGCTGTCGCCGGGACGACGGGCGATGTCGCCGGGATGACGGGGAAGGCTGCGGGCAGGAGTGGTCTCTCGCTGTTGGACCTCGCTGATCCGGGCATCCAGGCTGAACTCGCTGCCACCGACGCCAGTCCGGTGCGGCCGGCGGAGTTGGCCCGGCCCATTCATCCGCTCGATGCGGCGTACCTGCTCTACACCTCGGGCACGACCGGCCGACCCAAGGGCGTGGTCATTCATCACCGCGCCATCGCCAATCATGTGCAGTGGATGCGCGATTACCTCGGGTTCGGCGCGGAGCGCATCCTTCAGAAGGCTCCGATCGGGTTCGATGTCTCGGTCTTCGAGCTGGTCAATGCCCTGTGCACCGGTTCGGCGACCGTGCTTCCGCATCCGGACTGGTGGCAGGCCGATGTGGAGGCGCTTGCCGGAATCATCGACCGGCACCGGGTGACTCAGCTGTCCCTGGTCCCCAGCGTGACCCGCGCCTTCCTCGATGCCGGGCCGGATCCGGAGCGGTTGCGGTCCATGCGCTACGTCTATCTCGGCGGCGAATCCGTGCCGCCCGCCCTCGTGGAGGAGGCGAGCCGGGTTTTCGGCGGCACCGTTCTGGGCCTGTACGGTCCGACCGAGGCCGCCATGGACCTCACCCACGAGGATTTCGCGGGTACCCGAGGCGGTGACGAGATCCGCTCGGCGCTCATCGGTGTGCCCGAATCGAATTCGTCGGTCTTCGTCCTGGACGAACAGCTGCGCCGGGTGCCGCCGGGTGTCACCGGAGAGTTGTACCTGGGCGGCGTACAGCTGGCTCGGGGCTACCACCGCCGCCCGGGGCTGAGCGCCGGAACCTTCGTGGCCTGCCCGTTCGCCCTGGAATCCGGTGCGCGCATGTACCGCACCGGCGATATCGTGCGCTGGAATTCGCGTGGCCGCCTCGAATATCTGGGTCGCGTGGACGATCAGGTCAAGATTCGCGGCCACCGCATCGAACTCGGCGAGATCGGCACCACGCTGCGCCGGATGCCGGGTATCGGTTCGGCCGCCGCTGTCGCATTGCCACGCGGCAATGACTCCGTACTGGTCGGGTACTACGTTGCCGAGCCGAATTCGTTGTGCGCCAGCGACTCCGAGACGGCCGTCGCGGCGAGCATTCGCGCCTACCTGGCGGAACGCCTGCCCGAGTACATGATTCCGGCCGCTGTGGTGCGCATGGCCGCGCTACCGCTCACCGCGAACGGCAAACTCGACCGTCGTGCGCTACCGGAGCCCGATCTCGGCGGCAGTACCGGTCGCGGTCGAGACTTGAGCGACGGCCCGGAAACCCTTGTCGCTGACGCTGTTCGCCAGGTGCTCGGCCTGACCGACGAGGTCACCCTCGCGGCCGACGACGACTTCCTGGCGCTGGGCGGTGACTCCATCACCGCCATCCGCATGGCCTCCGCCCTGAAGAAGCGTGGCCTCGCCATCACCACCAGCGCCCTGTTCGACGCTCGCACCATCGCCGCCATCGCCGCCGCGACCACCGCCCTCGTCGACACCGGCGCACCCGCGCTGATCGACGCGGGCGCGGCCACCGGCTGGATCCCGCTCAATCCGATTGCCGCCATGCTGGTCGAAAAGGTCGGCGAATACACCGGATACAGCCAGGCCACCGCCATTGTCACCCCGCCCGATGCCACCGCCGACCGGCTTGCCGCCGCCGTGAACGGTCTACTCGACCGGCACCCGCTATTGCGTGCCCGTCTCGGTGTCGTACCGGAGAATGAGACGTTCCCCGGGATGACGGCGGGTTCCCCTGCCTATTACGTTCCTGCGGTTGGTGAGGCGTATCCGCCGGTCGCACTGGTCGAGGTCGAAATCCCCAGTGCGGAATGGGATCTCACCACCGGTTCGGTGCTGCAAGAGCAGTTGCATCTTGTCGGGAGCGCGCTCGATCCCGCTGCCGGGCGCATGGTGGGGGCGGTGTGGGCGCGGACCCCGGACCGGACCGATGGCCGTCTGCTGCTGGTCGTCCACCACCTGGTGGTGGACGGCGTCTCGTGGCGCATCCTGCACGACGATCTGCGCGGACTCTGGCAGGACGGCGCACTCGATCCCGAGTCCGGAACCTCGGTCAAGACCTGGAATTCCAACCTGCTCCGCTACGCCGAAAGCCGCACCCTCGCATCGGAATTGTCGTATTGGCAGGCCGTCGCCGAGAGCGCGGACCCGCTATTGGGCTCCCGCCCCTTCGACCCGGCGATCGACACCATCGCCACTTCGCACGAGGTCACCACCGAACTGGATGCCGAGGACACTCGCTTCCTCATGACCACCGGTGCGCAGGCGTTCGGCTGCGATTTCCTCGATATCCAGGTGGCGGCGCTGGTCGTGGCCGTGCACCGCTTCCGGCGCGCACGGGACCGCGATACCGGCACCGTCGCGCTCACCATGGAGCGGCACGGGCGAGTCGAAAACCTTTTCGCCGGAGCCGATCTGGCCAATACGGTGGGTTGGTTCACCAGCGCCTATCCGGTCGCCCTCGATGTCGTGCGGGGCGGTGAGATCGAGGTGACCGATGCGGTGAAGGCGGTCAAGGAGCAGTTGCTGGCGGTACCGGACTCCGGTATCGGCTGGGGACTGCTGCGCTGGCTGAACGAGCAGGGCCGCAGCGTACTGGCCGACCGGCCCGCACCGCAGCTCAGCTTCAATTACATGGGTCGCTTCGCGGTCGCGGAGACGGCCGAAATCTGGTCGGCCGCACCGGAATTCGGCTACCTCGGTGGCCATGCCGATCCGGCCATGCCGGTGGCGGCGGTCCTGGATGTGAATACCGTGACCGTCACCGGCGGTGACGGCGCCACCCTGCGCGCGTCCTTCCGCTTCCCGGCCGGTGTGCTCACCGATGCCGAGGTGCACGAGTTCGCCGATCTGTGGGCGGGCGGCCTGCGCGATTTCGCCAAGACCGTGCGCGATGACCCCGGCCGCCGCTTCACCCCCGGTGATGTGCTGGCCCGCGAGGTCACCCAGCTGGATCTGGACCGCTGGCAGACGCTCTACGGCGCATTCGCCGATGTGCATCCGCTCGCACCCATGCAGGCGGGTCTGTACTTCACCGCGCTCGGCTCCGGCGGCAAGGACTTCTACAATGTGCAGACCATGATCGCCGTGCGCGGCGCCCTGGAGCTGCCGCGTCTCACGGCCGCCCTGGATACCGTGATCAACCGCTATCCCAATCTGCGGGTGGCCATTTCGGTATCGCATGCCGGGCAGCCGTATGCGATCGTCACCGATCACGTGCGGGTTCCGGTCCGTGAGGTCGACTTCTCGGCCCGCTCGGATGCCGACCGGCGCCTGCGGGATTTCCTGCTGGCCGATCAGGGTGAACAGTTCGATCTTTCGCGCGGCCCCCTCACCCGGGCCACCGTCGTGCACCTGCCGGACGCGGTGCACATGCTGGTGCTCACCTCGCATCATCTGCTCACCGACGGTTGGTCGGGGCAGCTGCTGCCGCAGGAGATCTTCGCCGCCTACCTCAGCGAGGGCACCGCCGCACCGATCGGCAACCCGAACACCTTCGCCGAATTCCTGCGCCTGACCCAGGATCGGGAGGCGGCGACCGAGGCGGCGTGGTCCGGCTATCTCGAGGGCGTGCGGCCGTGCCTGGTCGCACCGAACCGCGTACCCGAGGGTGGTGGCGTGCCCACCGGCCGCTCCGCCGTCATCGACGCCGAGGTGGTGCGGCGGCTCACCGCACTCGCCGCCGAGGTCGGCACCACCTTCAGTGTCATCTGCCAGCTGGCCTGGGCCAATGTGCTGCGTTATGTAACTGGTTCGGAGACAGCGGTATTCGGTGAGGTGGTCTCGGGCAGGCCCGCCGATCTCGACGAGGTGGACAATGCCGTCGGCTGCTTCGCCAACACCATTCCGGTGGCGGTCGGACTGCGCGGCGATGCCAGCTGGCGGGAACTGCTGGCCGAAATCCAGCGCCGCCGAGTCGAACTCATGGAATTCCAGCAGTACCGGCTCACCTCCGCCATCCGGGCGACCGGCGTACGCAGACTCTTCGACTCCATGTTCGTCTTCCAGTCCTACCCGCCCGGCCGCGCAGAGTTGGAAAACCTACTGGCACAGGCGAAATTGGAGCTGGTCAGCTTCGAGGGCGGTGGCGCGACCGATAACGCGCTACTGGTGATGATCTTCCCCGCCAATTCACTGCTGCCCGGCGACGGCGTCCAGGCTGTGGTCTTCTATGCGGAGGACTCCTTCGACGACACCGAGGCCGAGATCATCGAGTCGGCCTTCCACGACACCCTGCGCGCCATCGCCGCCGCACCGGACACCAGCGTCGACGCGTCCCCCGTCATCGGCGACGAAGACCACGGCCTGCTGGTCATGCGCCGAATGTGGCAGTGAGAGCGGCGGATTCGCGCGTGCAGAAACAGGAGCAAGGACTATGAGCAATTCTCTCGGCTGGATTCGTAAGTTCCATCGACCGCGTGCGGCGGGCAATCCGCCCCTGGTCATCTGCCCGCACGCGGGCGGCGGAGCCTCCACCTATCGCCCGTTCTCCAAGGCGCTGAGCGAGCACTTCGACGTCTCGATCTTCCAGTATCCGGGCCGTCAGGACCGGGCCCGCGAGGCCGCGCTGCGCACCGTGCCGGAGCTCGCCGCGGGGGCGTTCGCCGAGTTCACCCGCGCACCGAGCAATACCGGTGAACCGATCACGATCTACGGGCACAGCATGGGCTCGGTGGTGGCAT
Organism: Nocardia sp. NBC_01503; assembly: GCF_036327755.1. NCBI lineage: Bacteria > Bacillati > Actinomycetota > Actinomycetes > Mycobacteriales > Nocardiaceae > Nocardia > Nocardia sp. NBC_01503. The sequence goes on along the minus strand of NZ_CP109596.1, from coordinate 1,581,107 downwards.
TCGAGTTCGCGCGGCTGGCCGAATCCGCCGGTATTCCGGTGCGTTTGCTCGCGGTCTCCGGTGCGGTCGCGCCGTGGCGGGTGGTGGATATGCCCGGGCATCCCACCGAGGATGAGGAGCTGCTCGATCACGTCGGCGGCCTGCAAGGCACCGGGGCCGACGTACTGGCCAATCGCGAGCTGATGCGCATGGCGCTGCCCGCGCTCAAGGCCGACTACGCCGCCTTCGACGCCTACACCTGCGCGAAGGACGTAATGCTCGATACGCCGGTGCATGCCATGGGCGGCAGTGACGACGAATTCGTCTCCATCGGCGATCTGTACGGCTGGCAGGCGCATACCGCGCACGAACTCCAGGTGAGCATGTTCGACGGCGGGCATTTCTACCTGCACGACCACGTCGCCTCGATCGCCGAAACCCTTGCCGCCGAACCGATCCGATCGGCGGTGGCGCGATGAGCGGCGACAACGATCCGATCGTCATCACCGGAATGGCCGTCGAGGCGCCCGGCGGAATTGAAACCCTGGCCCAGTACTGGACCGCACTGGCCGAATCACGCGATCTGATCGGACCGTTCCCGCGCGATCGCGGCTGGCCGCTCGAGCGACTGTTCGAGCTGGCGCGGACCGAAGGCTGGGGCGAGGTGCGCGATGCGGGCGGATTCCTGGACTCCGCGGCGGATTTCGATCCGCTGTTCTTCGGCATCACCCCGCGCGAGGCGGTCGCCATGGACCCGCAGCAGCGGGTGGCGCTGCGCGTGGCCTGGCGGGCGCTGGAGAACGCGGGCATCAATCCGGCCGCAGTCGGCGGCGGTGACGAAATCGGCTGCTATATGGGCGCGTCCAATACCGAGTACGGTCCGCACGGCGCGACGGTCAATGACTACACCGGATATCGCGCGGCCGGTGCGGCACTGGGCGCGGTGTCCGGACGCATCTCCAATGTGCTCGGCCTGGGTGGCCCGTCCGTGGTGGTGGATGTGGCCTGCGCGTCTGCACTGGCCGCGGTTCACCTGGCCGCCAATGCGATTCGCAATGACGAATGCGAATGGGCGCTGGCGGGCGCGGCCTGCGTCATGGGTTCGCCCGGTGCGTTCTTCGAATTCTCCAAGAACAATGCCCTCGCCGCCGACGGCCAATGCAAGCCGTACTCCGATTACGCGCTCGGCACGCTCTGGGGTGAAGGCGTGGGAGTCGTTGTGCTCGAGCGCGAATCGCGAGCGTGGGCGCTGGGGCACCGTGTCTACGCGCGGCTGCTCGGGTCCCGCATCAACCACAATTCCAAGGGCGCGCCCATCGCGGTTCCCAGCTCGGCCGCGCAGGAACGCCTGGTGCGCAATACCGTCGCCGCCGCGGGCATCGATCCGACCCTGGTGGACATGATCGAGGGTCACGGCACCGGCACCGCCGTCGGCGATCCCCTGGAACTGATCGCCCTGCAACAGGTTTACGGCGCACCGCGCGCCGACGGCAGCACCCCGCTGCTCGGCTCGGTCAAATCCAATCTCGGTCACGCGCAGGCGGCCGCGGGCATGCTCGGCCTGATCAAGGTTCTACTCAGCGGCCTGCGCGGGCAGATCGCGCCCACCCGCCACGCCGACAACCCCAGCACCCGATTCGACTGGGAAGCCGGAAGTCTGCGCCTGGCAAGCAAACTCACCGATTGGGAACCCCGCGACGGTGTCCGCTACGGCGCGGTCTCATCGTTCGGCGTCAGCGGCACCAACGCGCACGCCGTGGTCGCCATGCCCGTCCTGGAAGAGGAGACCCATGCCTGACTATCGACTTCCGGATGGCAGCACCCCGATCCTGCTGTCCTCGGATACCGCCGAAGCGCTCCGGCGCGAGGCCGCCGCCCTGGCCGCCTACCTCGAGGATCGGCCGAGCGTCACCCCGGATGCGGTGGCGGACATGCTGTTCCGCACCCGTGCGCCGCGCCGGTACCGTGCCTTGGCCGCGATTACCCACCGTGAGCAGTTGCTGGAGGCGCTGAACTCGATCGCCGCCGGACGCCCGTATCCGGCCGTGGTGGCCGGTGATCGCGCCGCGAGCGCACGCCGCATCGCCTACGTCTTTCCCGGCCAGGGCAGTCAGCGGCCCGGTATGGGCATGCTCTACTACCGGCATTCCCCGGTGTTCCGCGCGACGGTCGACGAATGCGACGCCATCTTCCGAGCGCAGCACGGTATTTCACCGCTGACCTATCTGCTCGACGAGACCGGTGCGGTCACCGAGAACGTCGAGATCGTGCAGCCCGCGCTCTTCATGCAGATGCTCGGCCTGGCCGCCATCTGGCGCGCGGCCGGCGTCGAACCGCATCTGACCGTCGGCCACTCCCAGGGCGAGATCGCCGCCGCCGTGGTCTCGGGCGTCATCTCGCTCGCCGACGGTATTCGCGTGGTGACGCTGCGCGCCGCGCTGGTCGGATCACTCGAGCGCGAGAACGACTGGAACGGCCGGTGGGCCATGGCGGTGGTGGGTATCGAACGAGATGAATGCGAGGCGTTGCTGGCCCGCAACTCCGGCTGGGCCGAGCTCGCGGTGGTGAACTCCGCGCATGTGCTGGCCGTCTCCGGTGAGCGTCCGGCGGTCGCCGCCCTGGTCGAGAAGCTCACCGCCCAGGGCAAATTCGCCAAGGAGATCCGCGTCGAGTACCCCGCGCACACCTCCTTCGTCAGCAAGTTCCGCGATCAGCTCGAGGACACCCTGCACGACACGCTCGACTCGCCGCTCTTCGCACCCACCGAAATCGCCTGTATCGGTGCGACTCTCGGCGAAGCCATCACCCCCGACCTGCCACCCGCCGAATACTGGTACTGGAACCTGCGCAACCGCGTCCGCTTCGACCTCGCCGTTGCCGAGGCCGCCACCCACGGCACCGACATCTTCCTCGAGATCGCCGACCATCCGGCCCTCATGGTCGCCATGCAGGACACCCTCTCCGGCCTCGGCCCGGACCGCGACTTCCGCACCATCGGCACCTCCCGCCGCACCGCGACCGGCCTGGGCGAGTTCACCAAGAACCTGGCACAGGTAGCCGTCCTGGACGCCACCTTCCCCTGGGATTCACTGCGCGACAACACAACCGACGTACGGCGCCTGCCTCTGCTGGACTTCCCCAATACCCAGACCACCCCCAAACAACTCTGGGCCCCCTTCGACTATCACCCCGAAACTCGGCAGTCCGGAATGGCGTCCCCTCGTCAGCCCGGCATCGAACCCCGGGATGGCGGAGCAGCCGACCCGCCGCTGGCCGGAAACCCGGCCGTCGCGCCCGGAACAGTTGCCCCACAACGACTAGCGGAACGCTGGGTCCGCCTCGACCGGCGCAAGCTGGTGCCGCCGCGCACTTTGACTGTCATCGACCACACCGCTCGCCACGCCGACCTCGCCGCCGCGATCGAACAGGCCGCCCCCAAACATGGTGCGACCGTGGTTACGGCGAGCTCCGCTCCCGCTACGGCGAGCTATGACACCGTCGTGGTTCTGCTGCCGCCCTCCGCCGGTGCCGATATCGCCACGGCGGTAACGGAATCCGCCGAGTTCGTCGGCGATCGAGGGTGGTTGCCCGATCTCACCGGGGTGCGGGATGTCTGGTTGGTGACCTCCGGCGGGGAGCAGGTGCTCGACGGCGAGACGCCGGATATCGCGCATGCCGCCGCACAGGCCGGATTCCGTTGCCTCGCGGCGGAGTATCCGGGCGTCGGCTTCCGCCATCTGGATCTCGCTGCCGCACAGGAGCTCCCGGACGCCGCGAAGGCCGTGCTCGGTGCGGTGCATACCGCTGGCGAGCCGGAGTTGGCTGCTCGCGCGGGTGCCTGGTACGCCAAGCGGCTGATGTTGGATGAGACACCGGGTGATTGCCCGATCACTCCGTCGGACCTGGATGAGGTCATGATCATCGGTGGGACAGGTGCGCTCGGCCTGGACTGCGCCGCTGATTTCGCTCGTGCCGGAGCGCGTCGCGTCACCCTGATCAGTCGCTCCGGCGGATCGACGGAGGCCGAAGAGCGTGTTCGAGAACTGAATTCGCTCGGCGCGATAGTCGAGATCCGTACCTGCGATGTCACCGATGACGAAGCCGTGCGCGCCCTCGGTGACGAGTTCGTGCTCACCCCCGTGAGCCTGCTCGTGCACGCCGCCGTCGACTATGCCGCCGCTGCCGCCGAACCGAGCCCGGAAACCGTCCGCGCCGCAGCCGAATCCAAGGTCGTCGCCCTCGACCGGTTGATTCGGGAACTGCCGCTGGCCCCCGATGCCCGCGTGGTGCTGTGCTCCTCGCTCTCGGCCACCATCGGCGGGCGCGGCCACGCGGTCTATGCCGCCGTCAATCGCATGCTCGACGCCGCCGCGACCGGCTACCGGCGCGACGGTATCGGCGTCACCTCCGTGCAGTGGGGCCTGTGGCGCGCTGTCGGAGCCGACAACGCCGACGCCCTTGCCCGCATCAGCGGCACCGGGCTGCTGCCCATGGATCCGGCCACCTCCATCGCCGCGGGCTTCGCGGCCTCCGGCAACAGCCTCGTGGTCGCCGCCGAATGGTCCACGCTGCGCGAGATTTTCGCGCTGTTCGGGCAGGATCCGCTTTTCGCGGACCTGCCGGACCGGCCGGTCGCGCAGCCGAACGCCGGTGCCGCCGTCACCCGAGCCATCTCGACCGCTACCGGGGGCGCGGGGGTCGGTGCCACCGCGTCCTCGGTCACCGCCGTATCCCCGCTCACCAGAGGGGACATCGCAGGCCAGGTCCAGGACGCGCTGCGCTTCGTCATGGGCATGGAAACCACCGAACCCATCGACGGCTCCATGCCGCTGGTGGCCCTCGGCCTGGACTCCTTGCAAGCGCTGGACCTGCGCAAGCTCATCGAAACCCAACTCCAGCGCGATCTGCCCGTCACCGCGATTCTCGGCGGGGCCTCACTGGACGAAGTGGTTTCACTGCTCGGCTAGTCGCACATCGCCGAAATACGAAGGAAGCAGGGGGGAATACCCGAATGACGAGGATGGAGAACACGGTGCCCGAACCGCAGGACGCGATCGTCGTCGATTCCGTGCAGAAATCCTTCGGGGCGGTGCGAGCCCTACGGGGCATCAGCTTCACCGCACCCGCGGGCAGCGTGCTGGGTGTGCTCGGACCCAATGGCGCGGGTAAGACCACCACGGTCTCGGTGCTGTCCACCCTGGTGCAGCCCGATGCGGGCCGGGCGGTGGTGGCGGGTTACGACGTGATGCGCCAGCCCGCCGAGGTGCGCGCCTCCATCATGTTGACCGGCCAATACGCGGCCCTGGACGAAATGCTCACCGGCCGTGAGAATCTCGTCCTCTTCGCCCGCCTGCTCGGCCTGCGCCGCACACAGGCGCGGGCGCGCGCGGACGAACTGCTGGAACAGTTCACCCTCACCGAGGCCGCGGACCGCCGCGTCGGTCAGTACTCCGGCGGTATGCGCCGCCGCATCGATATCGCCTGCGGTCTGGTGCGCCCACCGCGCGTGGTCTTCCTCGACGAACCCACCACCGGCCTGGACCCGGTCAGCCGCCAGAGCCTGTGGGCCCTGGTGCGCGACCTCAAACGCCAGGGCGTGACGGTCCTGCTCACCACCCAGTACCTGGAGGAGGCGGATGCGCTGAGCGACAACATCATTGTCGTGGACCAGGGCACCGTCATCGCCGAGGGCACCGCCGACCAACTCAAAGCCCGCTCGGGCTCGAGCTACTGCGAGGTGGTCCCCGTCGACGCCGCCGACGTCCCCCGCCTGGCCGCCGCCCTCTCCGGCCTGGGCGAGGTCACCGTCGCGGACTCCGCCGACCGCGTCTGCCTGCCCGCTCCCGATGGTGCCGCCACCCTCACCGAGGCCCTGCACCGAATCAACAGCGGCGGCATCGAATTGATCGATATCGCCCTGCGCCGCCCCTCCCTCGACGAGGTCTTCATCGAACTGACCAAGCCCGCCCAGGCGGAGGCGTCGGCATGAATCAGGTCGCTGTCGAACGTGTTCCGGCCGGGCTGCAATGGTCTGCCTTGAGCGAGCGTGGCGTTCGCGCCGCGCTCCGCGAGGGCGATGTGATGCTCGCCCTGGCGGCGCCGGTCGCCATCTACATCTGCTTCTACATTCCACTGCGTAAATCCATGTCCGCCACCGGAATCGACTTCGCGCAGTATCTGCTGCCGCTGGTCGCGGTGTACGCCATGTTCTTCACCGCCATGTTCGCCGCCGACCGGGCCGGGCGCGAGGTCGCGGGCGGTATGGCCACTCGATTGCGGTCGCTGCCGGTGCGTCCGTGGGTGCCGGTGGCCGCGCGCATGTCCGCGAATCTGCTGCGCGGTTGTGCCGCGCTCACCAGTGCGCTGGTGGTGGGCACGGCCTTCGGTTTCCGGTTCCACGATCCGCTGACCGCACTGGTATTCGTGCTGGTGGCACTGGCTTTCGGGGCCGCCGTGGTGATCGCGGCGGACGCGCTGGGCACCGCAACCCGCAATCCCGAGCTCGGCGGCACCGTGCTGTTCGTACCCCAGCTGCTGCTGATCATGACCTCCACCGGATTCGTGCCCGCCGAGGGTTTTCCAGGCTGGATACAAGGCTGGGCCCGCAATCAACCCGTCTCCCAGGTGACTTCGGCCCTGCGCGGCCTCGCCGACGGCCGCTATCCCTCCGAACTCGGGGTGGCCGCCCTGTGGATCGCGGGTCTGCTGATCGTGGGCGCGGTCCTGGCGACTCGTGCGGAAGGACGACGCGCATGACCCCGGAAACAACCGCCATTGCCACCCGGCCCGAACCTCCTATGACGCAGTCGGTTCCGGCGACCTCCGGTTCACTCCCGAGCCAGCTGCTGATCGAGACCGGCCGCCTGTTGCGCCGCTGGTCCCGCCAGCAGGAGGTGATGACCAGCACCCTGGTTCTCCCGGTCCTGCTGCTGCTCATGTTCGATCTGGTCCTGGACCGCTCGCTGGGGCTGTCCTCGGACGCCGATCCCATCTACGGTTTCGTCCCCATGATCGCCGTCGCCGGAGCCATGTACGGCGCGATGGGTACCGGCCTGTCCCTCTACGGCGAACGCCGGAGCGGTCTACTGCGCCGCTTCTGGGTGCTGCCCATCCACCGCTCCGCCGGAATGCTCGGCCGCCTGCTCGCCGAATGCGTTCGCGCCGCCGTGGTCACCCTCGCGGTGGTGCTGATCGGTCTGCTGCTGGGCCTGCGCTTCCAGCAGGGCTGGCCGGGTCTCTTCGGCGTCCTGGCCGTTCCTGTCCTGGTCATCGCCGGTTTCACCCCCGCGGTAATCCTGGTGGGCGTCAGCCGAATCGGCGACAAGGTGGTCCAATTGGCCGCCATAGTCGTATTGATCGGCATGTTCTTCAACTCCGGCTTCGTCCCCCTGGACAACTACCCGGGGCTTATCCAGCCCATGGTCCGCGCCCAGCCCATGAGCTGTGCGATCGAAGCCATGCGCGGCTTCATCCTGGGCGGTCCGGTCGCCACCCCGCTGCTTCAGACGGCGGCGTGGTCACTCGGACTGGCCGCCGTCTTCGGCGTGCTGGCCGTGCGCGGCTATCGCGCCGCGGCCGAAAGCTGAACCGTCGGTATCGGATTCGAGCCGTCAGTGCGTGATCAACCGCCAGTCGTCGGGGAGGTTGGAGGCGGTGACCCGGTCACCCTCCACCACCAGATCGATGACCGCGCCGCCGAGCCGCAGATCGGTGAGCTCCACCCGCCCCCAGCGTTCGGGCAGGTGGGGCAGCACCGTGAGGGTGCGCCGGGGGATATCCGGATCCAGCCCCAGGAATGACCGGACCAGCAGCAGCGGCGCGGCGCTGGCCCACGCCTGCGGGGAGCAGGAGGTCGGGTAGGGGACCGGTGCGGCGAACTTGGATCGCGGGAAACCGCAGAACAATTCGGGCAGCCGCCCACCGAAGCTGCCCGCCGCGTCGAGCAGGCCCTCCGCGAGCCGGGTCGCCAATTCGACGGCCCCGGGAAGATGCCGGTACCGCAGCAGCCCGGCGACGACTATCGCGGTGTCATGCGGCCAGACCGAACCATTGTGGTAACTCATGGGATTGAACGCACCCATCGCGGAAGAGAGTGTGCGCAAACCGAATCCGGTGTCCATATCCGCGGAGGAGAGCTTCTTGATCACCTCCGCGGCATGCTCGTCCGAGACGATGCCCGACCAAAGACAGTGGCCGATATTGCTGGTGAGTGCGTCCAGTTTGCGTTTATGGCCATCCAAAGCAACCGCGAACCAGCCCTTCTCGGGCAGCCAGAACGCCTCGGCGAATTTGGTGCGCAGCTCGGCGGCGCGATCGCGCAGATGTCCGGCCGTGGTCCCGTCCCCGAACTCCTCGGCCAGCTCCGCACGGGCCAACAGTGCGGCGTACGCGTATCCCTGCACCTCGCAGAGTGCGATCGGCGGCTCCGGCAGATGTCCGGCCGCGTCATTGATTCCGTCGAAGCTGTCCTTCCAGCCCTGATTGATGAGCCCGCGATCGGTGGCGCGCCGATACTCGACGAACCCGTCACCATCGCGATCCGCGTAATCCGCGATCCACGCCAGCGCGGCATCGGCGGCGGGCAGCAGCGCCCGCACCGCCTCGGTCTCCGCACCCCAGCGCCGCGCCTGCGCCAGCAGCATGACGAAAAGCGGTGTGGCGTCCACGGTTCCGTAGTACGTCTCACCGCCCAGCACCGCACCCGAGGCCGGACCGCGCCGCATCTCGTGCATGATGCGACCCGGTTCCTCCTCGGTCATGGGATCCACCCGCTGTCCCTGCATCTCGGCCAGCTGCTGCATGGTGCCGAGGGCGAGCCCGACATCCAGCGGCAGCGCCATCCACGCGGTGAGCAGCGAATCGCGGCCGAACAGGGTCATGAACCAGGGCGCACCGGCCGCCACGAAGGGCCGCCCGCCACGACTGTCATCGTGGATTCGCAGTGCGCCCAGATCACTTTCGGTGCGCGCCAGCACCAATGCCAACTGCGGATCGGTGGAGGTGATATTCGTGGCGGTATCGCGCCACGCCGCGATCTTGCGGCTCGGTTCACTGAATTCGAAATGCTCGCCGGGTCGCAGGGGGGAGTGACCGGCCGGGTTGCTCATGGTGGGTTGGGCCATGATCTCGGTCTGCCAACTGCCCCCGGCGGGCACCACGGCCCGCCAGGACAGCGAACCCGGAAGCACCACTGGCGTTTCCGAGGAGGAGATCGACAGACCCCGCGAACGATCCGACCGGTCGTTTAGTAGCAGCTCCAGATCGGCGACCAGAATCTCGGCGCGCGCACTCGCGGTACGCCCCTCCTTGACCGCGAACAGATCCACGAAATCGGCGTCGATCAGCAATTGCAGATCCACCGCCGTGGTTTCGCGGCCCATATTCTCCACCGTGATGGTTTCCCGAAGACCATCGGCTACCAATCGTTCTCGCACAATGAGAACCGTGCTGTCCGCTGCGCCGGCCCGGGGAGGCCGGCGCAGTATGAACCGGGCGGTGAAGGCCTCCGGGCTCAATACCGACAGCGGCTCCGGCCGCTGCCCGTCCAGTCGCAACTCCCAGCGGGACAGCACTCGGGCGTCACGGAAGAACAGTCCGTTCGGAGTGCCCGGCTCGACATCGCCGAGCCGATCCGACAGACAGAACGTACTGCCCTCCACCAGTGTCACCGCACCGCCGGTACCGCCCAGCGCGGCCGGTTCACCGCCATTGAGCACGGTCGGGACTTCTTCACTCACTCAGACTCTTCCCTTCGATGATGTGGTCTATCCGGAGCTCCGCCCCGGCCCGACACCCGCCGAACGCTGCGGCGCGGGCAGGGACTCGCGCGCGGGGTTGGCGGACCAGCCGTGCATGGTGGAGGCGAGACCCACGCGGCGCGGTCGATACCCGCGGACCACGCGCTGATAGATCTCCTCGTACCCGCGCCCGAGGGTGTCCGCGCCGAAACGCTCGACCACATGCGCGCGCATGGCGGCCGGATCATAGGTCTGCACTTCCTTGACGGCCGTGGCCAATTCGGACGGATCGTCGCAGATGCGACCGGTGACACCGTCGACGATCACCTCGGCGACCGCACCACCGCGCAATGCCACCACGGGGGTACCGCACACCATCGCCTCGATCATCACCATGCCGAACGGTTCCTCCCAGCGGACCGGGAACAGCAGGCAGCGCGCCCCGGCGAGCAATGCACGTTTGGCCACTGCATCGGCCATACCGAACATGTGATCGCGCTCGGTGAGCAATGGCCTTACCGCAGTGTCGAAATAGTGCAGTTCGGGCGGTTCGGCGCATTTTCCGGCGAGTATCAGCGGGATATCGGCGGCATGCGCGGCCTCCAGCGCCAGATGCGGCGCTTTGTCCTCGGTGAACCGACCCAGGAAGAGAGCGTAGTCGTCCTTCTCCTCGCGGTAGGGCCAATCGTCGACACGGAGTGCATTGTGTACGCGGCCAACCCAATTCAGATCCGGTGCGAGCGCGCGCTGGCGGTCACTGATCGCCACCAGCTGCGCCTCCTCGCCGAGTTCGCTGTAGTACAGGTACGGATCGCCGTTCACCGGACCGTGCACCGTCACCACCGTCGGCAGGCCCAGATCGCGGTAGACCGGTGTATTCAACGCGCCCGCGAAGGTGTGGTCGTGCACCACATCCAGGCCGGTCGCCGCCAGTTTCTCCAATGCTCGCCGAACCTTCAGGGCGTGCACCACCTCCGGAAAAGGGTCGCCGAGTCGATCGGCCTGAATCCGATCCCACAGCGGAATCAGCTGCCCGCGCGTGCCGTTCACACCCGCGCCCAGCAGTGTCACCTGATGCCCGCGATCGACCAGGGCATCCACCAGATCGGCGACAACAGCCTCGACGCCGCCGTATGCCTTGGGCGGAATATCGAAGTACGGGGGCACAACCATCGCGATGTGCAGCAGCTTGGCACTCATGGCCACTCCTTCCGGAACACCATCGAGGCCCGGATTCTCGGGCTTCGACATGGGCGGCCGACTCCGGTTGAAGATCGAAAGCGACTGTGCCGCAGTGGACGACCGGTTCACCTTCGCGTCGTAGCGTGGTGAACCGGTTTGTCAGGTCCGACAGCACGCTCGAGTTCTTGAACGCCTGGTGATCATCGCACCGGCCGATGCCTGTGGATTCGGCGACAACATACAAAGATTCGGCGTGGACGACTCCAGCACCATTGCGAGAGGTGTCACCGTCGTTTCTGCACGGTGCGACCGGATTTCAGGCACCCCGGGCGCGTCCTCGCGCTCGGCGGCCATTGGGTGATTTCCACAATATCGCCGCGAATCACATTCGCAGTGCGGATCGAAGGTGTTCCGGTGTTTATTGGTGGAAAGTTCAGGCGGCGTAACCGACTTCGCCATCCGCGCCGGAAGCGATCCGATCGGAGGCGGTGGCCGCGCTGACCGCGTCCATGGAATCGGCCGTGACCAGGGCGGTGGCCGCCTCGACGGGAGTGGCCGCGTCGAAGACCAGCCAGCCGTCGGCGGTCCAATGTCCGCGCGCGCCTGTGCCACAGAGGTTTCCGGTGGCGAACGGGTCCGAGACGAACCCGGGTGCGTTCGCGGCGAGCGCCGCGCCGCCGAGGTACACATCGCCGGTCTCGCCGGGGGTGACCACGTTCAGTGACTCGTCCAGTACCAGCAGTCGCGCACCCGGAATCGGCCGCACCCGGCCCGAACCATCGAGCGGTCCGCGCGCGGCGACGCCCGCGTACTCCGCTGCGCTGTAGGCGAATCCGGCCACCGAACCGGGGGCGATGGCGCGCAGCAGCCCGGAAAGCACTGCCGGGCACGCGGTTCCGGTGACATCCCAGCGTCGCACCGAGGGCAGCGCCGGAGCCGGCCGATCGGCCAGGCGGGACAGGATCGCGACCGGCGCCACCACATGGGTGGCCGCGCAGGTGGAGATGAGTTCGGCCAGCGCCACCGGATCATCGCGCTGCGCCGCGGTGGCCAGCACCAGGGTCGCGCCGTCGGCGAGTGCGGCGAGCAGCTCGACCGCGGCATCCGCACAATCCCAGCGGGTGGCGAAGAGCCGCACATCGGCCGAGCCGAAGGCCCGATCGATCCGGGTCTCACGGTGATCGGCGACCACCGCGCGGCGATCGTCCGCGGCGGCGGCCAGTGCGTCCGGGCTCAGCGAGATGCCCGACGCGCCGAAGTCGAGGGTCGAATCGGTCTGCGCGGCTTCGGCGATATCGCACAGCAGCGTGGCCAGACCGTCCAGACTGGGTCCGGCGGTACCGATGGCGCCGCCGTCGAGCCGTCCGAAGAGCTCGGCATAGGTGAGGATGTGACCGCCATGCCGCACCGCGGTGCGCAGAATGGGCACGCGACGCCCGCATTCGATCAGCGATTCCACCGAGGGCACGTCGTACAGTTCGACTCCGTTGGCCCATTCGTCCACGAGTCGATGCCGCTGCACCGCGGACAGACTCTCCGGCACCCAAGGCTCCATCGCTAGCACCCCCGAACAATTACTTATGCAACCCTAACCTAATCGACGCAGGACACAATAGGCAGTCCCATCGGGGATCGAACCGGCAACAGCTTTCGACGGAGAGGCAGCAATGAGGTCGGTCCGCAGCTCAGCGCCCCGAAAGCGGGCAATCCTGGCCGTATTCGCCGTCCTTTTTGCCGTGATTTCCACGGCGTGTGAGAAAAGCAACGAACCAACCGGTTCCGTCGAGTCCGGGCCCCCGCCCGGCCCCGTCACCATCACCCACGCCTTCGGTGAAACCACCCTCACCACCGTCCCCGAACGGATTGTGGCCCTGGGCAACCAATGGCTCGATACCGCACAGTCGCTCGGCATCACCCCGATCGCCTACATCAACGACCTCACCGCGCCGGGCAGTGCGCCCCCGCCCTGGGAACCCGCCACCCTGAAATCCGCCAGGCCCCTCGACACCACCGCCGCGCTGACGGACCAATTGGCGCCCCTGCACCCCGATCTGATCCTGGCCGACCCCATCCTCGCCGACGCCGCCGCCTACGCCGACCTCACCAGGATCGCGCCCACCATCCCGCGCCTGACCCCGGCGGCCGTCACTCCCTGGCCCGACCTGCTCCGCGCCCTGGCCAAGGTCCTGCACCGCGGCGATACCGCCGAACGGCTCATCACCACCCTCGACGCCCGCATCGCGGCCATCCCCCGAACCCACCCCACCCTGAAGTCCGCGACCTTCACCACCACCTGGCTCTCCGCCCCCACCCAGCTCATGGTCTTCACCGATCCGGCCGATCCGGCCAACACCCTCCTCGCCAACCTCGGCCTGACCATCCCCGCCCACCTGACCGACCCCACCGGCCGCCTCGAACTCCCACCCGCCCGCACCCCCGAACTCGACGCCGACCTCCTGCTGGCCGCCTACTCGCCCGGTCTGGACGAAACCTTCCGCGCCCTACCCGGTTTCACCACCCTGCCCGCGGTCCGGAAGAACGCCACCGTCTTCCTCACCGCCGAGGAGTTGAGCGCCCTGAACCACCCCACCGCGCTCTCCCTGCCCTACCTCTTGGGCAAACTCGAACCAGCGTTGGCGAAGGCCACGAAGTAGTTCCGAAACTACTTTGTATCTTCTTGTAGCTTCTGGATGTCTATGCTGGCCACATCAGCTTCGTACACAGCCGGTACATGCGAGGAGGAGCCGTGAGCGCTGCACTCGATTTCGGCGCGGCGTTCGGCCACGGCCCATACACTCCTGACGACCTGCACAAAGGCCCGGATGAGGGTAAGGGCTTCGAGCTGTGGAACGGGTGGTTGATCGAGAAGATGTCACCATCGCTGCGTCATAACCGGGTCGCTCGGGGTCTGCGGAACCTCTTCATCGAAGCAGCTCGAAATGCTGAGGCCGATGTCTTCATCGACGGCGGTGAGTACGAGTTCACCTTCCCGTCGGGCATTCGCAAGCCGGATGTATTCATCCTCGATGCCATGGCGGAACGGGAGGGTGTGGCCGAGGGCGATACCTTCATCGACCCGGCTGACCTGCTGCTGGTCGCAGAGGTCGTTTCCCGTCGCAGCGGCAGCGAGTTGCATGATCGCAAAGCGAAACGGGACGAGTATGCGGCAGCAGGTATTCCGCACTACTGGATCGTGGACTTCTCCCCGGTGCTCCGGATCGAAGCGCTGGACCTCGAACAAGGTCGCTACGGCAAAGGCCGCGTGGTGACGGGCGGCGAGTTGCTGGTGGTGGAGCGGCCGTTCGAGATTTCGATCAAGCCCGACTCGCTTCTCGAACTCGGCCGCTGAAGTCCGGCTTCGGCTGTCGTACCCCGCTGAGAAGATCGGGGTATGCGGGTAAGTGGTGATGAGGTTCGGGCGATGGCACTTTCGCTGGGGGAGGTCAGCGAGAAGTTCGAGTGGGAGATGCCTACGTTTCGGGTGGCGGGGAAGTTGTTTCTGACGCTGCCGGAGGGGGAGACGTCCATGGCGGTGCGGTGTCCCATCGCCGAGCGCAATGAACTGGTGCTGGCGGAGCCGGAGAAGTTCTGGGTCGCGCCGCATGAGGCCGGCGGGGCGTGGGTGCGGGTTCGATTGGCGGCCTTGGATGATCGCGAGGAGTTGGAGGCGATCGTGGTGGATTCGTGGCGGCAGGCCGCGCCGCCGAAGGTGGTGGAGGAGTTCTTCCCGGGGTAGCTCTGCGTGAAAGAGCCACCCGGGCAAGAGATCTCAGAAAGTGATGCGCTGGTCCTCGGGGAGGAACAGTTTATCCGCCGGCTTCACATCGAAGGCGGTGTAGAACTCCGGCAGGTTGCGGACCACCTGGTTGCAGCGGAATTCGTCGGGGGAGTGGGTATCGGTGAGCAGCTCCGCCGCCAGCTCCTTGGTCATCTTCACTCGCCAGCCGCGCGCCCAGGACAGGAACATGGTCCGGTAGTCCGGATTGTCGTTGCCCGCGCGCTTTTCGGCGATGCGGTAGGCGGCCAGGGCGATCTCCAGACCGCGCAGATCGGCGAGGTTCTCGCCCAGGGTGAGGCGACCGTCGACATGCTGGTCGGGGTTGAGGCCCTCGGGGACCAGCGGATCGAATTGCGCCACAAGCTTATCCGCGGTGGCGTCGAACGCCTTGCGATCATCGGCGGTCCACCAATCGTGCAGGTTTCCGTCACCGTCGTATTTGGAGCCCTGATCGTCGAAGCCGTGGCCGATCTCATGGCCGATGGTCGCGCCCACCGCGCCGAAGTTCACCGCCAGCTGCGCATCCTTGTCGAAGTACGGAGCCTGCAAATACGCTGCGGGAAAAACGATTTCGTTCAGCGGCGGCGAATAGTAGGCATTCACCGTCTGCGGGCTCATGCTCCACTCGGTCTTGTCGACCGGCTTGCCGAGGCGATCCCAATCCCGCTTGGACTCGAAAACCCCGATATTGCGCAGGGATTCGATGAGTTTGCCGCGCACGATCTTCAACTGCGAGTAGTCAACCCAGTTGTCCGGGTACCCGATCTTGACCCGCATCTTCGCCAGCTTGGCCAGCGCCGCGTCCCGGGTGGGCTGGGTCATCCAGCGATTGGTGCGGAAGTTCTCGCGGTACGCGGCGATGAGATCGTCCACCATCCGCTTGACCTCATCCTTGGACTCCGGCGGAAAGTATTGCGTCACATACAGTTTGCCGAGCTGCTCGGACAGATAGTCCTCGACGGTCTGGACGCCGTACTTCCAGTGTTCGGGACGCTCCTTCTGCCCACGCAGAATCGTGCCGAAGAAACGGAGGTAGGCGTCGTTGAAGGCCAGCGGCAGATACCTGGCGAATCCTCGCACCAGACCGAGCTTCAGGTACTCGCGCCACACCGCGATATCGGTCTCGGCCCAGATCTGCCCGGCCGTGGACACGAACGACGGTTGCCCGACCACTACCTCCGCGAACAGCTCTTTGGGCCGATCGGTTTGACCTGCAAGCCAAGGCTCCCAATCGAATCCGCGACCCAGCTCGGTCAATTGGGTCCAGGTCATCCTGTTGTAGGTGGCATTGGCGTCCCGCTTGCGGACGTTATCCCAATGCGCGGCTGCGATCCGCGTCTCCAGATCGAAGATTCGCTGTGCCATTCCCGCAGGGTCCGGGAAGTTCGCCGCCTCGGCGGTCTCCTCCAGGTAGGTGCGGTAGCCCGCACGGATCTCGGCGTACTGCGGCTTGCGGTAGTACTCCTCGCCCAGTCCGATCCCGGCTTGTCCCACGGTCGGCACGTAGCTATCCGATTTCTTGCGGTCGACGGCGACACCAATCCCGATCAGCCCGCTACCGGGCGATTCCGCCATGACGCGGGCGAGATCGGCCTTGCTCGCGGCGCGGTCGATCTTGTCGAACACGTCGGTCAGCGGCGATAGTCCCAGCTTCTCGACGGTGTCCCAATCCAGCCGGGCGTCGTACAGATCGCGAATCTGCTGTGCCTCCGACCCGGGCTCCGGATTCTTGATTCCGTCGATGATCGCGCGCAGCCTGTCCTGGGTGCGCTCGGCGGCCTCACTCCCGGCTCCGTATGCGGTCTTGTCCGGCGGCAGCTGGTATTCGCGCAGCCACTTGCCATTGACGTACCGGTACAGGTCGTCCTGCGGCCGGACGGCCTCGTCCACCCCCGCCAGATCCGGACCCGACAGCTGCTTCGGCGCTGAATCCTTCGCGCACGACGCCAGCGCGGCAGCGGCGGGAACCAGCCCGAGTGCGATCAGAAAAGCGCGGCGATCAAGGCGCACCGGACCCGACGAAGTCATGAAAAACCCTCCGGTGCGGAGCGCCGCACCCCTGCTCGTAGCCAATGGTGCGCCCGAGGCTACCGGGGTTCGCCCGTCCGCGTCGGTCTGTCGCGGACGGGCGATCGGGTGACGGCTCAGAGACTTACGCGCTGATCCGGCGGCAGGAACTCCTTATCGCCTTCCTTGACCTCGTACGTGGCGTAGAAGTCGGCGAGATTGCGCACCACCTGATTGCAGCGGAACTCCGCGGGTGAATGCGGATCCCCGGCGATCTGTTGCTCCAGCGCCTCATCGGTCATCTTGGTGCGCCAGGTGCGGCCCCAGGATTCGAACATCGGCTTCAGATCCGGATTGTCGGTGCCGGTGCGCTTTTCGAGCATGCGATAGGCGGCGATGGAGATCTCCAACCCGCGCAGATCGGCGAGATTCTCACCGACCGTCAGCTCACCGTTCACATGCTGATCGGCGGGCAATCCGGTCGGGACCAGGGCGTTGTACTGGTCGATGAGCAGTTTGGTCTTGGCCTCGAACGCGGCCTTGTCCTCGGGCGTCCACCAGTCGTGCAGATTGCCGTCACCGTCGTACTTGGCGCCCTGATCGTCGAAGCCGTGCCCGATCTCATGTCCGATAACCGCCCCGCCCGCACCGTAATTCACCGCGGGCAGCGCGTCCTTGTCGAAGAACGGCGGTTGCAGGAACGCCGCGGGGAAGACGATCTCATTGGCGCTGGCGTTGTAGTAGGCGTTCACCGTCTGCGGCGACATGCCCCATTCGGTCTTGTCGACCGGTGTGCCGAGTCGATCGAACATCCGCTTCGCCTCGAATTCGCTGATCGCGCGCAGGGATTCGATCAATTTGCCGCGGGTGACGGTGACACGGGAGTAGTCCTCCCACTTGTCCGGGTACCCGATCTTGGCGTCGATCTTGTCCAGCTTCGCGATGGCGGCGGTCCGGGTGGGCGGTGACATCCAGCCCGAGTTCTGGAAGTTCTCCCGGTACGCGGCGCGCAGATCGTCCACCATGGCCAGCGCCCGCTCCTTGGCCGCGGGCGGAAAGTGCTTGTCCACATAGAGTTTTCCGAGCGGATCGCCCAGATTCCCGCTGACCGTCGCGACCGCCGACTTCCAGCGCTCCGGCCGCTGCTTCACTCCCGACATGACGGTGAAGTTGAATTCGAAGTTGGCGTCATTGATGGCCTTGGGCAGATACGGCGCGTAGCCGCGCACCAGCCCGAGCTTCAAGTAGTCCCGCCAGTCGGCGATATCGACCTGCTGCCACAGTTGTCCGGCCGCGGTCATGAACGACGGCTGCCCGACATTCACCTTGTCGAAAAGATTCTTGGGCCGGTCGGTATTGCCCGCCAACCACGGATCCCAGTCGAATTCCGGTGCGAGCGCGACCAATTCGGCCCAGGTGCGCGGATTGTAGGAGGCATCGGTATCGCGCAGCTTCACATTGTTCCACTGCGCGGCCGCGATCCGCCCCTCCAGATCCACCACCCGCCCCGACATCCCCACCGGATCCGCGAAACCCGCGCCACCGGCGATCTGCGCCATGAAAGTGCGGTAGGCGGTGAGCTTGTCGGCATTCTCGGGCTTGGTGTAGTACTGCTGCTCCAATCCGGTTCCGCTCTGAACCACATGGGGCAGATAGGCATTGGAGTTCTTCGGGTCCGCGCCGACCCCGAGGCCGATCAAACCGACCCCGGGCAGCGCGCCCATCACCTTCGCCAGATCGGCCTTGGTCTGCGCACCGTCGATCTGCGCGAACAGATCCTGCAGCGGTTGCATGGCGAGCTTCTCGATCTCGTCGGTGTCCAGGCGCGCGTCGTACAGATCCCGGATCTTCTGCTCATCGGTGCCGGATTTCGGATTGTGAATTCCGGTGATGATGTCCTTCAGTTGGTCGCGGACCCGATCCTGCACCTCGTCGAAGGTGCCGAACGAGACCTTGTCCGCCGGCAGCTGGTACTCGTCCAGCCATTTGCCGTTGACGAACCGGTACAGATCGTCCTGCGGCCGGATCGCCGGATTCGAGCCGGACATATCGGGCCCTATCAACCGTGTCGCGGCATTCGCGGGCTCGGTTTTGGAGCAACTCGGCAGCAGCGCGGCGGTGGGCAACACCCCCAGCGCGATCAGAAACCTACGGCGATCGAGAGCGAAGGGACGCTCGGAGGTCAACGCGAATCTCCTCATACTCGGACAATCGGGTATTGCTCGGTCGGCCCGACGCTAACCGACCGGCCTGAGGAACCCCTGAAACCGCGCCGCCACAGTCGAACCTCCAAGGTTCGCGGCCGTCCCGGTTCTGGACTGAGTGGAGCGGGGGAGCGCAGCGGAGGAGCGGAGGGAGGGAAGAACCGGGACTTCAGGGCCGCGAACCCGCCCGGAGCGAAGCGGAGGGCAGAAAATACAGCCCCGATTTGGGCCTCACCTGGGGCTTGGCTACACTGGACCGGTTGCTTGCGGGAGCTATGCCCGCACTTCGGCCGCGAACCCACAGTGGTTGGTCTTCCAAGATCGGTTAACACCGCTGGCAGGCGCGCGTTTGAAGAGCGACTGACCATGCTCGTCGGGTCGGCAATCCGGCGCGCATTTCGTCCAGGTCTAGGAGGAGCTGAAGTGATTCAGCAGGAGTCGCGACTGCGCGTCGCCGACAACACGGGTGCCAAGGAAATCCTTTGCATCCGCGTGCTCGGTGGTTCGTCGCGTCGCTATGCCGGTATCGGCGACATCATCGTCGCCACCGTGAAGGATGCGATCCCCGGTGGCAACGTCAAGAAGGGCGAGGTCGTCAAGGCCGTCGTCGTTCGCACCACCAAGGAGCGCCGTCGCGCGGATGGCTCGTACATCCGTTTCGACGAGAACGCCGCTGTGCTGATCAAGGCGGACAACGATCCGCGCGGCACCCGCATCTTCGGCCCGGTCGGCCGCGAGCTGCGCGAGAAGCGCTTCATGAAGATCGTTTCGCTGGCCCCGGAGGTGCTCTGACCATGAAGGTGCACAAGGGCGATACCGTGATCGTCGTTTCCGGTAAGGACAAGGGCGCCAAGGGCAAGGTCATTCAGGCCTACCCGGCGACCGGCAAGGTCCTCGTCGAAGGCGTGAACCGGATCAAGAAGCACGTCGCGAACTCCGCGAACCAGCGTGGCGCCAGCTCGGGCGGCATCGTCACCCAGGAAGCGCCGATCCAGGCCTCCAACGTGATGGTTGTCGATTCCGACGGCAAGCCGACCCGCGTGGGCTACCGCACGGATGAGAACGGCAAGCGCGTTCGCATCTCCCGTCGCAACGGGAAGGACATCTGAGATGACTTCGACTGAGAACAAGGTGCAGCCGCGCCTCAAGGCGCGCTACCGCGCCGAGATCAAGGACGCGCTGCAGAGCGAGTTCAACTACGACAACGTGATGCAGATCCCGGGCGTCGTGAAGGTCGTCGTGAACATGGGTGTCGGCGACGCCGCCCGTGACGCGAAGCTGATCAACGGTGCGGTCGCCGACCTCACCCTGATCACCGGCCAGAAGCCCGAGATCCGCAAGGCCACCAAGTCCATCGCGCAGTTCAAGCTGCGTGAGGGCATGCCGATCGGCGCGAAGGTCACCCTTCGTGGCGACCGCATGTGGGAGTTCCTGGATCGCCTGATCTCCATCGCGCTGCCCCGTATCCGCGACTTCCGCGGCCTGTCGCCGAAGCAGTTCGACGGCAACGGCAACTACACCTTCGGCCTCTCGGAGCAGTCGATGTTCCATGAGATCGACGTGGACCGGATCGACCGTCCGCGTGGTATGGACATCACCGTGGTGACCACCGCGACCAATAACGAAGAGGGTCGCGCTCTGCTCAAGCACCTCGGCTTCCCGTTCAAGGAGAACTGAGAATGGCCAAGAAAGCCCTTGTAAACAAGGCCAACGCCAAGCCGAAGTTCGCGGTGCGCGGCTACACCCGCTGCCAGCGCTGCGGCCGCCCGCACGCCGTCTACCGCAAGTTCGGCCTCTGCCGTATCTGCCTGCGCGAGATGGCCCACCGCGGCGAACTCCCGGGCGTGCACAAGTCGTCCTGGTGACGTAGCACTACCGAACTCGAAGGCCCCCACCGAGATTCCCTCTCGGTGGGGGCCTTTGTGCTTAGCCCCGGTTCAGCCCTGCTACGAAAGCACTCGTAAGCGCTGGCCGAAGAGTGCTTCAGGTCAACTCGGGCGTCCGGGGCAGTTGATCGCCCGCTCAGCTATCCGTTGCGCCGATAGAGTGATAGAGAAGGTGATAGAGAAAGTGCTAGAGCGATAGAGAAGGTGAGCACAGGGGAACGGTGGATACTGCAGCGATCGTCTCAAGGATGCGCAGGATAGGTGCTGACCTGGCGGAAGTTGAAGTGAAGGCTGCCGGTGGAGGGTTCCCGAAGTCTGTCGCGGAGACACTCAGCGCCTTCTCGAATGGTAGCGGGGGTGTGTTGCTACTTGGTCTATCAGAGCATGACGGGTTCGCTCCCGCTCCTGGGTTTGACGCCAAGGCTGTGCGAGATGCCTTGGCAGTTGTTTGTGCCGATCTAATGGATCCGCCGCTGCGGATTGACATCGACATCCAAGAATTCGAGGATGCGTTGATTGTCGTTGCGGAAGTTCCCGAGTTGGATCCTATTGATAAGCCTTGTTTCGTGAAGGCTCGGGGGCAGTATCAGGGATCCTTCGTCCGCGGCGGAGATGGCGATCGTCGGCTTACTCACTATGAGGTTAGTCAGCTACTTTCGAACCGCACACAGCCAGCATATGATCTTGAGCCAGTCAGAGGCGCAACGCGAATCGATTTGGATGATGAACTCGTACGTGGTTTGGTGAATAGGGCGAGGCAGCGGCAACCTCGGGCCTTCGCTAAGTTGTCGGACGATCAAGCGCTTGTCAGGCTGAACGTGTTGACCGAAGACGATGGCACTCTGCGTCCCACTCTTGGTGGTCTCATCGCGCTGGGGAGCTATCCGCAGCAGTTCTTTCCTCAATTGTTTATCTCGGTAGTTGTGTTACCTGGTACTGAGATGGGTGATCAATCGGTAAGCGGCGTTCGTTTTCTGGACAACGTAACCGCCGACGGACCTATATCGGTGATGCTGGCTGAAGCATCAGCCGCGTTGCAGCGCAACATGCGGAGGGCTGCTGTAATCGATGGCCTATTTCGAGAAGATCGATACGAATATCCACTAGAGGTTATTCGCGAACTTCTTGTAAACGCCCTCATGCACCGCGACTACAGCCCTGGGGTGCGAGGAACCCAGGTCCAGGTAGAGTTGTACAGAGATCGACTGGTCGTCAAAAGTCCCGGCGGACTTTACGGGAATGTTGTTGCTCCGCTGCTTGGAACCAGCATGCAGGTGTCGTCATCCCGGAACGCGGCTTTGGCGCGACTCCTCTCAGATCTTCCTGGCGATTCGACTGGATATCACGCCGTTAGTGAGAACCGTGGGTCAGGCCTACCGAGCGTAATGACCGCGCTTCGGCGAGTTGGTATGAGCCCTGCTGCGTTTGATGTTACCCCCGGGCACGTGCACGTAACTGTTCCGCAATCGGCGTTACTTGGCATGGAGGTTGTGGAGTGGATTGGAACACTTGGTCAGCAGGGGCTGACCAACCCGCAGCATCTTGCGTTGGCAATGATGCGTAGTACCGGACGGGTCACCAATGCAATGCTTCAAGCTTGGGGTGTCGATCGCACTTCAGCGGGGGCCGCACTCAAAGATCTCGTAGATCGAGGGCTCGCGGTAGTGACTGGTGGTAGGCGTTATGCTAGCTATCAATTGACATTTCCGTTCGACGAAGAGGCGTTCTATCTTGATTCGGCATCTGAGTTGGCAAGTGTGGCTGAAGGGTCGGGAATTGACGCAGATCTGGATGCGATAGTTCAGGCGATTGCGGCCGGTCATGATTCGACGAAGTCGCTAGAAGCAATTCTTGGTATGAACTATCAGGCAGTTTTGCGGCGACTGAATAAGCTGATTGATAGGGGCGCAATTGAACGGTTGTATCCTCGCAACGATCGGCGTCAGCGATACCGGCTGATCCCTCCGGGCGAATAAGCTGCGTGAGGGCATGCCGATCGGCGCGAAGGTCACCCTTCGTGGCGACCGCATGTGGGAGTTCCTGGATCGCCTGATCTCCATCGCGCTGCCCCGTATCCGCGACTTCCGCGGCCTGTCGCCGAAGCAGTTCGACGGCAACGGCAACTACACCTTCGGCCTCTCGGAGCAGTCGATGTTCCATGAGATCGACGTGGACCGGATCGACCGTCCGCGTGGTATGGACATCACCGTGGTGACCACCGCGACCAATAACGAAGAGGGTCGCGCTCTGCTCAAGCACCTCGGCTTCCCGTTCAAGGAGAACTGAGAATGGCCAAGAAAGCCCTTGTAAACAAGGCCAACGCCAAGCCGAAGTTCGCGGTGCGCGGCTACACCCGCTGCCAGCGCTGCGGCCGCCCGCACGCCGTCTACCGCAAGTTCGGCCTCTGCCGTATCTGCCTGCGCGAGATGGCCCACCGCGGCGAACTCCCGGGCGTGCACAAGTCGTCCTGGTGACGTAGCACTACCGAACTCGTTGAGCCCCTCCCGATTCCGATCGGGAGGGGCTTTTCGCGTGCCCGGGGTGTCCCTCAGCGTCGGGGAAGTCGGCTCTGCAAGTCCGCGAAGGTGATCGCGAGATTCACCGGATCGGTGAGAACCAGCGCGTCGGTATGCGTGTGCCGAGTAACGTAGCGCCGCCCCGACCAGTCGAGCCGGCACTCCTCGATCTCGGTGATCTGCTGCCAGCCCTTGTCGAAGTGCACGATCAGATAAACCGGAATCCCTTCGCGCGCATACAGTTCCCGCTTCACCCCGATATCGGTGTCGACAGTGTCCTCCGAGGTCGCCTCGACCACCAGCAGAATCTGCCGCGCGACCCGCTGAACGTCATACGGACCGTCACTACAGTCGCGCATCATCAGATCCGGATACCGAACCCGCAGCCGCCGGTTCTTCTCCCCGGATTCGGCATCCGCCAACCGCACCGGCGTGTCACTGTGTACCTCGCGGCACGGCCCTCGAGGGTCGACGGCATATTCCAACGCCGTCGCCAACCGCCGAATAACCAGATCATGTTCCGGCGACTGCGGTTTGGCGGTGATCAACACACTGTCGTTGATCTCCGCGAACGCACCGGGAGGCCCTGCCAAGAACTCCTCCAGCGATACGAGGCGAGGAGACTCGTCCTGCGGTCTCGGCATGCCGTTCACCCTACTCACAGCACCGATCGGTCGGTGCGCTGTCCGATCACTGCGGGAGTCATGATGTCCGATACCACGCAGAACGACGACGCCGCAGAAGACTCGAACCGGCTCACGCGAGCCAAGGCGCTGGACGAACTGGCCGAAATGGGTCAGCGCGGCGACTTCGATCTCTTGCTGGATAAGCGTTGTTACCGGCCATGATCCGGCCATCAGCTCTCCAGTTGGTCTAGGTCGGGTTGGTTCGCTAGCGTGGCGGTTCATCGGATAAGTGGAGGGGATTCCGGATGCGTTGGGCTGTTGCGGTTTCGGCTGTGCTGTTGGCGTTGTTCACGAGTGGGTGTGGGTTGATCGGCGGGGGTGCTTCGTCGATGTCGCAGGGGGATTGTTTGAAGAAGTCGGGGGATGACAGCTTCGACAAGGTGGGGTGTGATGCGTCGGAGGCTGGGTTCGTGGTGCTCGACCGCGCGGGGAGCGGTAAGGCGCATGACAAGTGTGTGGATGTCGCGGGGACCGAGTACGTGTACTACGACAAGGGGGATGGGGCGATTTGTGTGGGGATCAAGGGTGCTGACGTCGCGCACGCCGTGAACACCGCCCAGAAGGGGGAGTGTGTCACCGATACCAGCGTCAATGATGTGAAGAAGGCGGACTGTGGGGACCCCACTGCCGTTTATCGCGTCCTGGCCCGGCTCGACACGACCAGCTTCATGTCGGACTCGAAGTGCAGCAGTGTGGCTGGTACGCAAACCAGCTACAGCTATGTGCTGAAGGCCAAGGAGGGTATCGGATCCATCGGTAGCGGCGTCGTATTCTGTTTGATCGCAAAGGATTCCGACCCCACCCGCACGGTCGACAACGCCAAGGTCGGTGACTGTCTGAAGAAGTCGGGTCAGAACGAAGTGGTCGTCACCCCCTGCTCCAGCCCGGACGCCGACTACAAGATCCTGAGCTCCCAAATCAACGAATCCTTCTGCGAGAACGTCCGCGGCTCCAACGCCACCTACACCTACAGCCGCCCCGGCGATCTCCCCAAAGCCCTCTGCCTCGGCTCCGTCCGTTGATCCGCCGCCTGGCGATCGCGGCCCTGCCCCTGCTGGTCCTCACCGCGTGCGGGGATGGCGGGGGATCGGCTCAGCCGACCGGGTTTTGGTTCACCGCACCACAGAACGATGAGCAACGGCTCGAGGTGCTGCATAGGGCTCGCGGTATCGATCCGTGCGCACTGCTATCGCGCGCCGAGTTGGGCAAGCTCGGCGCGGTGCGTTCGGTGATGAACGATCAGCCCGATTCGTGTAAGGCGGAGACCGGCCCGGCGGAGTCGTACAAGGGCATCGATGTGAGTTGGGCGGTGGTCGTGGCCACCGTGCAGAAGGGTGCCAAGAGCATCGACAAGACGATCGACGGTACGCGAGTATCGCTCGCGGGCAATCGCGAGAATCTCTCGGCCGAGCAGTTCGGACAGCTCGTCGAGCGAAGTTGCACGGCCACAGCGCAATTCCCATCCGGCGCCGCGCTGATGATGTTCATCGACTCGCCATTGGGTACCGAACCCTGCGACCTCGGCGAGCAATTGCTGCACACCGCCATCGCCGAATGGGTGAAAGAACCCCCGCGCGGCACCTCACCCGATTCTGCACGCACGGTCCTGACCGCCGCCGACCCCTGCGACGTTCTGCCCAAACTGGGCGTAACCGTGAATCCCGCCGATCGCCGCATGCGCACCTGCGACTTCACTTACCGCGGCGACGAGATTTCGATCGCCTACGGTTACGAGAAACAAGAGTCCATCCTCGGTTCGCGCCCCGACGACCAGCCCGCCGACCCTATCGACGGCCACATCGTCTATCGAGATACCGACAGCGCCAACGACTTCCACTTCTATACCGCAGTCCTCGGCCAGCCGATCAACCCCTCGACCCCGGATCCCGCCCTAGGTGCGCTCGTCCCCACCGTCAGCGTCACCGGCAAGAACGACGAAGTCCTGACCGACGTCATGCGCCAGATCCTGCTCCTCTTCCCCGCACAATGACGCCCCAGCGCAACACCTGACAACCTGGACGTGCGATCACCAGGAGATGAGGGTTGGTTTGTGTGGCGTATCGCCGCCCCCATGTCCTGGTGATCGATTGTCCAGTGCCGCATGTGCTCTGGGGTTTGTGTCGGTGGGTCTGGTTACGATCGCAGGGCCGGACCGGGGGGTTCGGGAACTGCGTTGAAGGGAATGTATATGTGGGGCAAGGGGATTCGGGCGGGTGTTGTGGGTGTGGTCGGTGCGGCGGCGGTCGCTGGGAGTGTTGGGTTTCCCGCGGTGGCGGGTGCTGAGTATCCGAAGGGCGGGACGTTCGCGTGTGATCGGGTCGAGGCGACGGGGGAGCGCCAGTTGGAGGGGTACGGGTGTATCGCGTCGCCGGGGTTTCCGTCGCAGGGGCCGGTGGACAAGTTCTATGTGCAGTTGAAGCAGGATCGGGGGAGCTTTTGGTACTGCGTGGCGGGTATCGCGACGATCGGTATGCGCGCCGCACCGGGCGATCTGGTCGCTGATGGGTGCAGCCCTCAGTAGGTTGCCGGGCTGGGCGGTGGGTTGGGGCGCTCGGGGTTGAGCTGTAGGAGTTGGGTGCGGGCGCTGCAGTTGTCGGGGGTGTGGCCTTTGCCTGGTGTGCAGGTCGCGTGGCGGTGCAGTAGGGCTCTGATCTCCAGTGGGGTGAGGGGGCGCGGGGTGGGGATTCGGTAGTGGGAGACGGTTGAGTACATGGCTTCACCTGGCGCGATGTCGGCCGTGGAGGCGGTGCCGGTTGTGTAAGGGGACTCGAGGGAGGTGGTGGCCGCCCGCGACGAGGGGGGATTCACTCGGCGCGGGCGGCGTCCAGGGGTGGGTGGGGTCGGAGATCCCCCAGTGGATGGCTGCCACCAGCAGGAGGCAGGAGAGCGCTATCAGGATCAAAGAGCCTGTATCCGACGACATTTCAACCATCTCCTGTTCGATGGTGTTCGGGGAGAATCGATTTGGGCGATGGATGCGCGCTGTCCTCGCTCGGTGATATGCCAAGTAGACACCCGCAGACATTCTGCGAAAACAGTTATGGCTGAGATTTCCTGAAATACGATTGAAGTCCGCGGCGGACATGTCCGTGGAGGTCGATCCCCAACTAGCGAGGCTAACGAAATGGCTGGATCAACAGTCTCTCGCATGGATTTCGGGAACTACATGCGAGAGCTCAGAGTGCGTTCGAAAAAGAGCACGCTGTCAGCGTCGTTGCATCTGGAGATATCTCGCCAGACGCTCATGCGTCTCGAGGAAGGCTCGCCTACCAAGCTCACTACACCGCAACTTCGGATACTTTTCGACTTCTATGGTGCGGACGCTGATACGCAACGAGAGGCGCTGTCGCTCTGGAGTGAGGTCAAAGAACAGGATAAAACGGCCAGGGCGCAAGGTAACTCGAAGGGCTACTGGCAGGCGTATGCCGATCAGTTGGATGCCCACTTCCCGAGATACCTGCGCTTGGAGTCGGCCGCAGAGCGGATCACCAGTCACCAATTGGTGCTGGTACCAGGTCTGCTACAGACCGTCGACTATCGGCGCGCGATAGCCAAGATCGACAATCCGGACCTGAGTGTCCTAAATACCGAGCGACGAATCGAGTTGTCCCTGCATCGGCAGGCCAGGTTGGAAGACGCCGACTTCCAAATGGACTTCCTGCTGTCAGAGGCGGTCTTACGGCATCAGCCAGGCGGCCCGGCCGTCATGGCGGCACAGATGCGGTGGCTCGCAGAGCTCAGTGAGCGGACCAATGTGAGTATTCGGTTGATCCCGTTCTCTACGGGTTCGCACCGTGGGCTGAAGATCCAATCCTTCACCATGTTGCAATTCCCGCGCGGCACAAGCGGATTGGTCGTTCCGGCCGTGGTCTATCTCGAGGGTGCAATCGGCGCGCTCTATCACGAACGCCAAGACATCGTGGACCGCTATCGAGAGGCGATCTTGGCGCTGGAAGCGGTAGCGTTGAGTCAGCAAGAGACCAGAGACATGATGGTCCGAGTTGCCAAGGAGTACACGGAATGACCGTTGACCTGTCAAACGCTAAATGGTTCAAGTCTTCCCGGTCCTCGACCGCCAGCGAGTGTGTGGAAGTCGCCTTCGTAGGTGCCACCGCAAGCCACGTCGGCGTCCGTGACTCCAAGGATCCGAGCGGCCCAGCGCTGATCTTCACCGCCAGTCAGTGGGACACCTTCCTCGCCAGTGGCATCTTGTAGTAGCGCGTCGGAGCAAACTCGGGGCGTACGCGGAGATCATCGCCGATACTTTGGCTATGACTCAGCCGTGTGGATCTTTTTCGGACGGGAGCTCGGGGCCTGCGGTAGCGGGGCAGGTCGCGGGGGGTGTGGACGCCGGGGTGCGGCGGACGGGCGTGGTCGTGGTGGGGGCGGGGATTGCGGGATTGGCTGCCGCGCAAGCTCTTCGCAAACTCGGGTACGAGGTGGTGGTGCTGGAGGCCAGAGATCGGGTCGGCGGGCGGATCTGGACCGATGCGGACGGGGTGGATCTGGGGGCGCATTGGATTCATGGGACCGAGGGGAATCCGCTCACCGAATTGGTTGAGGGGCTGGGGATTCCGTACAGCTATGTGGGTGGGGACAGCTCCTATACGGGCGGATTCGACAGTCTGACCCTGTTCGGCCCGGACGGGCAGATCACCACCAGCACGGTGAAGAACCGCACCCTGGAGCTCGCCGATCAGGTGCTGCACGAACTGGAGCAGCGCGCCGAGCTCGCCCGCCGCCGCGGCCATCCGGATATGTCACTGGCCGGGGTCATCGACGAGATCCTCGCCGCGGCCGGGCACAGCCGTGACGACGAACAGGCCATCCGCTATCACCTCAATGTGATCCTGCGCGAGGATGTCGCCGAGGATCCCGACCTGCTGTCGTTCAAATACTGGGAGGACGGCTACCGCGTCTACGGATACGGCGACAGCATCCTGCACGGCGGATATCAGGCGGTGATCGCGTCCCTGGCGGCGGACGCGGATATCGAACTCGAATCACCGGTGCGCCGAATCATTCAGGGTGACAACGGTGTTCGCGTCACCACCGACACCGGCGGGTGGGACGCCGACAAGGTCCTGGTGACCGTTCCGCTCGGCGTCCTCAAAGCCGGCGACCTGCTCTTCGATCCTCCGTTGCCCGCGCGCAAACGACACGCCCTGGACCGGCTGGGCTTCGGAACCCTCAACAAGATCGCCCTGCACTACGCCGAAAGATTCTGGCCCGCAGAGCAATACGTCTACGGCTACCTGTGCCGCGAGACCGAGCGGTACCCCACCGTGGTCATCAGCATGTGGAAGTCGCACGGCAAACCGATCCTGGTCCTGCTGCTCGGCGCATCACTCGGCCGAACCATGGAATCCTGGTCGGACGAGCAGGTCCACGACTATGCGACCACGGTCGTCAGCGACATCTTCGGTGCGGAAACCCCTGCACCCCATCGTATTTCGCGTACAGCCTGGTCCGCGGACCCGTACTCCCGCGGCTCCTACGCCTGTATCGGCGTCAACGCCTCCCCGCGCGATCTCGACACCCTCGCCGAGCCGGTCGCCGACCGCCTCTACTTCGCGGGCGAGGCCACCAACAGCTACCACTGGGGCTGCGTGCACAGCGCCTACGAATCGGGCCTGCGCGAAGCCGCCCGCATAGCCGGTGACCCTTCCCTCTACGCCCCGCCCAGCACCGAAACCGCCCGCCGCCACCGCCGCGATATCGAACGCATGAAGCGTTTCGCCCGCATGCGCATCGGCCACCTGAGCCTCGACCACCTCCGCGAACGAGTCGCCTGCCTGAACGAGGGCGTAGACCCCTTCGGCGTCCGCCTCTTCGCCCCACTGGTAGACGGCGACCTGGAAACCCTCGCCTCGATGTTCGACGAAATCACCTACGCCCCAGGCGATCTCATCTGCCGCGAGGAAGATCCGGCCCACGGCGTCTACGTAATCGCCGACGGCGAAGTGCTGGTCGATTTCGGCGGCGTCTACGAACCCGCCCTCATGTCCACCGGCGCGGTCCTGGGCAGCCACGACATCTTCTACGACGCTCGCACCACCACGGTCACCGCCGAATCCGCCGTCCGCCTCTTCTACCTCGACCACTACCGCTACAAGACATTCCTCTACGCATTCCCCGACGTCATGATGACAATGCTCGCCGACCTGGTCTCCCGCTGGGAACAACTCGAGGACGTCCTCGACGCCGCTACTCTCGAAGGTGCCCGCCGGCTCCTGCAACCCCGCGGACAGTCGTGAGCAGTCCCACAGCACCCCCGATTTGGCGGCTGAGCAGGGGTTGCCTACACTAGACCGGTTGCCTGGGCACATCTATGTCCGCACCTCGTTGTGCGGCGTTGCCCGATAGGCGATAGCGAATCATCCGGTCGGGCACTCCCGGCTGGACCGAACCGAATTGTCGTAGGCCCACGACCGCCCGTGTGACGGTGCTGAATGGGAACCGCGGCGAGAAGGGTAGCGGTCACTCATGACCATGACTGATCCAATCGCAGACTTCTTGACCCGTCTGCGCAACGCCAACTCGGCGTACCACGATCAGGTGAAGGCCCCCCACTCCAAGATCAAGGTGAACATTGCCGAGATCCTGAAGCGTGAGGGTTACATCGCCGATTACCGCATCGAAGATGCCCCGGTTGGCAAGAACCTCGTCGTCGACCTCAAGTACGGCCCGAGCCGTGAGCGCAGCCTGCAGGGCGTGCGTCGCGTGTCGAAGCCGGGTCTGCGTGTGTACGCGAAGTCCACCAACCTGCCCAAGGTGCTTGGCGGCCTCGGCGTGGCGATCATCTCCACGTCCGCTGGTCTGCTCACGGACCGTCAGGCCAAGCAGCAGAGTGTAGGCGGGGAAGTCCTCGCCTACGTCTGGTAAGGGAGGTAGGAACAAATGTCGCGTATCGGTAAGAAGCCGATCCCGGTTCCCGCCGGTGTCGAGGTGACCATCGACGGCCAGAACGTTGCGGTGAAGGGTCCCAAGGGCACCCTGTCGCACGTGGTCGCCGAGCCGATCACCGTCACCAAGGCGGAGTCCGGTGAGCTCGAGGTCGTTCGTCCGAACGACGAGCGTCAGAACCGCTCGCTGCACGGCCTGACCCGCACCCTGATCAGCAACATGATCGTCGGTGTGACCGCAGGCTACGAGAAGAAGATGGAAATCTTCGGCGTCGGTTACCGCGTGCAGGCCAAGGGCTCGAACCTCGAGTTCGCCCTGGGCTACAGCCACCCGGTGCCGATCGAGGCGCCCGAAGGCATCACCTTCGCGGTGGAGGCCCCGACCAAGTTCTCGGTCTCCGGCATCGACAAGCAGAAGGTCGGCCAGATCGCAGCGGTTATTCACGGCCTGCGCAAGCCCGACCCGTACAAGGGCAAGGGCATCCGCTACGCCGGCGAGGTCGTTCGCCGCAAGGTCGGAAAGACGGGTAAGTAAGCCATGGCACAAACCGAAAAGCAGAAGGCCCGGCGTAAGCCGGTCGGCACGGACGTTTCGACCCGTCGCCGTCTGTCGAAGACGCGTCGCCACTTCCGTCTGCGCAAGAAGATCGAAGGCACCACCGTGCGTCCGCGCCTGGTGGTCAACCGCTCTGCGCGCCACATCCACGCTCAGCTGATCGACGATTCCGTGGGCAAGACCATTGCCTACGCGTCGACCATCGAGGCCGATGTGCGTGCCGTCGAGGGTGACAAGTCCGCCAAGGGCGCGAAGGTCGGCGAGCTCATCGCCGCCCGCGCCAAGGCTGCCGGTATCGAGGCGGTCGTGTTCGACCGTGGTGGTCACGACTACCACGGCCGTATCGCGGCGCTTGCCGATGCCGCCCGTGAAGGTGGGCTGAAGTTCTGATGATCAACACTGTGCACATTGCAGGCACCGCCTGCGTGAACGGAAGGAACGTCTGATGCCGGGACGTCAGCGGCGTGACGGCGGAAACAACGGTCCCGCCGGTAACAATGGCCCCAACGCTGGTGGCAACGATCGTGATGGCGGCCGTGGCCGCGGTCGCGGCGATCGTCGCGATCAGCAGCAGGCCGAGAAGAGCAATCAGCTCGAGCGCGTAGTCGCGATCAACCGCGTCTCCAAGGTCGTGAAGGGTGGTCGTCGCTTCAGCTTCACCGCCCTCGTGATCGTCGGTGACGGCAACGGTCTGGTCGGCGTCGGCTACGGCAAGGCCAAGGAAGTTCCCGCGGCCATCCAGAAGGGTGTCGAGGAGGCTCGTAAGAGCTTCTTCCGCGTTCCGATGATCGGCTCCACCATCACTCACCCCGTTCAGGGTGAGGCGGCGGCCGGTGTCGTCATGCTGCGTCCGGCGTCGCCCGGTACCGGTGTGATCGCCGGTGGCGCGGCTCGTGCCGTGCTGGAGTGCGCTGGCATCCACGACATTCTGGCGAAGTCGCTGGGTAGCGATAACGCCATCAACGTTGTGCACGCCACCGTTGCTGCTCTCAAGATGCTGCAGCGCCCCGAAGAGGTTGCCGCTCGCCGCGGTCTGCCGATCGAGGACGTGGCACCTGCGGGCATGCTGCGTGCGCGTGCGGGACAGGGAGTCTGACATGGCAGATCTCAAAGTGACCCAGACCAAGAGCTCCATTGGCGCCCTGCGTAACCAGCGCGAGTCGCTGCGGACCCTCGGCCTGCGTGGCATTCGCCAGACTGTCGTCCGTGAGGACAACGCGCAGAACCGCGGTCTGATCAACGTCGTGCGCCACCTCGTTCAGGTTGAGGAGGTTTAAGCATGACCATCAAGTTGCACCACCTGCGTCCTGCCCCGGGTGCCAAGACCGAGAAGACCCGTGTGGGTCGCGGTGAGGGTTCCAAGGGTAAGACCGCGGGCCGCGGTACCAAGGGTACGAAGGCTCGCAAGAATGTTCCGGTCCGCTTCGAGGGCGGGCAGATGCCGATCCACATGCGTCTGCCGAAGCTGAAGGGGTTCAAGAACCCGTTCCGCACCGAATACCAGGTCGTGAATGTCGCTGACATCGCGCGGGTGTTCCCCGAGGGTGGCACCATCGGCAAGTCCGAGCTGGTCGCTCGCGGCCTCGTTCGCAAGAACGAGCTCGTGAAGGTCCTCGGCGAGGGCGAAATCGGTGTGGCCGTTCAGGTCTCGGCCGATAAGTTCTCCACCTCCGCCACGGATAAGATCACCGCGGCCGGCGGCACCACCACCGTTCTGGCCTGACCGTTTCGAGCGACCCGCAAGGGTCCGCTACGGGCGCGGTAGCCTGAATAACACAGAGACACCGGACGAGTCGCGAGCTCGTCCGGTGTCACTGTTAGAGTTCAAGTGTTGTCTGCCAACACCGTCATGGGGATTCGGCGTTTCCGTCGTTGTAGCCATGGCCTGACCTATGTCGTTCGCCAGGAGGATCTGTGCTTTCCGCCTTCGTGTCGGCTTTCCGGACCCCGGACTTACGGCGGAAGATTCTCTTCACGCTGGGACTGATAGCCCTCTACCGACTGGGCGCCTCGCTGCCCTCGCCGGGTGTCAGTTACAAGAACGTCCAAGACTGTGTGGCGCTGGTCAACGGCGGGGATTCCGCCGGCATCTATCAGCTCATCAATCTCTTCTCCGGCGGCGCGCTGCTTCAACTCTCGGTGTTCGCGATCGGCATCATGCCGTACATCACGGCGAGCATCATCATCCAGCTGTTGACCGTGGTGATTCCTCGTTTCGAGGAACTCCGAAAAGAAGGTCAGTCGGGTCAGAACAAAATGACCCAATACACCCGTTATCTCGCTGTGGCGCTGGCGATTTTGCAGTCGACCGGTCTGGTCGCGCTCGCCTCGCGCGGACAGCTGCTGCGCGGGTGCCCCAAAGACATCCTCGATGACACCTCCGTCTTCGGCATGATCATCATCGTGCTGGTCATGACCGCGGGTGCGTCGCTGGTCATGTGGTTCGGCGAGCAGATCACCGAGCGCGGTGTCGGTAACGGCATGTCGCTGTTGATCTTCGCCGGTATCGCGGCTCGTATCCCCTCCGAGGGCAAGACGATCTACGACAGCCGTGGCTGGGGTGTGACCGCGATGGTCGCCGCCGCCGCGCTGGTCGTCATCGTCGGCGTGATCTTCGTGGAGCAGGGTCAGCGCCGGATTCCGGTGCAGTACGCCAAGCGCGTGGTCGGCCGCAAGATGTACGGCGGATCCTCGACCTACCTACCCTTGAAGGTGAATCAGGCGGGCGTCATCCCCGTCATCTTCGCCTCCTCGCTGCTGTATCTGCCGAACCTGTTGGCGCAGTTGACCCAGAAGACCACGGGCGAGCCGGCCAAGTGGCAGGAGCTCATCCAGAAGTATCTGGTCAATCCGAGCAACCCGGTCTACGTCGGGATCTACTTCGCGCTGATCGTGTTCTTCACCTACTTCTATGTCGCGATCACCTTCAATCCGGAGGAGCGCGCGGACGAGATGAAGAAGTTCGGCGGCTTCATTCCGGGGTATCGCCCGGGTAAGCCGACGGCCGACTATCTGAACTACGTTCTCAGCCGCATCACGCTGCCCGGCTCGATCTACCTGGGCGCGGTCGCGGTGCTTCCGAACCTGCTGCTGGGTCTGGGCACGAACAGTGGTGTGCAGAACCTGCCGTTCGGTGGTACCGCGGTGCTGATCATTGTGAGCGTGGGCCTCGATACGGTGAAACAGATCGAGAGCCAGTTGATGAATCGAAATTACGAAGGGTTCCTCAAGTGAGAGTTGTTCTGCTCGGGCCGCCGGGTGCAGGCAAAGGCACTCAGGCCGTGCTGCTGTCGGAGAAGCTGGGTGTACCGCACATCTCCACGGGTGACCTGTTCCGCGCGAACATCAGCCAGCAGACCGCGCTGGGCCTGGAAGCCAAGAAGTTCATGGACGCGGGCGATCTCGTGCCCAGCACGGTGACCAACCGCATGGTCGAGGCGCGCATCGCCGAGCCGGACGCGACCAATGGTTTCGTGCTGGACGGTTACCCGCGCACCGTGGACCAGGCCGACGCGCTGGAGAAGATGCTCAAGGAGTCGGGCCATGAGCTCGACGCCGTACTGTGCTTCGTGGTCGCCGAGGACGTCGTGGTGGAGCGCATGCTGGCCCGTGGCCGCGGCGACGACACCGAGGAGACCATCCGTAACCGTATGCGTGTCTACCGTGAGGAGACCGAACCGTTGCTGGATCACTATGACGGCCTGGTTGTCTCGGTCGAGGGTATCGGCGAGATCGAAGACGTGAACGCGCGAGCGCTCGCGGCGCTGGGTCGCTGAATGGTCTTCGGCCGCAAGAACAAGAAGGTGGTGCCGTTCCGCACCGCCGGTGAACTGGACGCCATGGCGGCGGCCGGCGCTATCGTCGGCCGTGCCCTGGTGGCGGTGCGCAATGCTGCCAAGCCCGGGGTCTCGACCCTGGAGTTGGACGAGGTCGCCGAACAGCTCATCCGCGAGTCCGGGGCGATCCCTTCGTTCAAGGGCTATCACGGGTTCCCGGGGTCGATCTGCTCCTCGGTGAACGATCGTGTCGTGCACGGCATCCCGTCCAAGGACGATGTGCTGGCCGAGGGCGATCTGGTGTCGATCGACTGCGGTGCGATTCTCGAAGGCTGGCACGGTGATTCGGCCTGGACCTTCGGCGTCGGCAATATCATCGAGGCCGATCGTCTGCTGAGTGAGGCGACCCGCCTGTCCATGGAGGCCGGTATCGCCGCCATGGTCGACGGCGCCCGCCTGACCGATATCTCCCACGCCATCGAGCTGGGAACGTATGCGGCACAGGATCTGCACGGCCGTAAGTACGGCATCGTCGACGGCTACGGCGGTCACGCCATCGGCCGTGAGATGCATATGGACCCGTTCCTGCCGAACGAGGGCGCACCCGGTAAGGGCCCGCGTCTGGTGGTCGGTTCGGTCCTGGCCATCGAACCGATGCTGACCCTCGGCACCACCGAGACCAAGACGCTCGAGGACGACTGGACGGTCGTCACCACGGACGGCACCCGTGCCGCCCATTGGGAGCACACGGTCGCGGTCACCGAGGACGGCCCGCGCATCCTGACCCTGCGTCCGGAGTAGTTCTTCCCACCCGCTTTGCTACCGGGGTAGCATGGCGGGTATGAAGCTGAGTGTGAGTCTGTCCGAGGATGATGTGGCGGCTCTTGACGACGAGGTATGCCGTTCGGGCCTGCCCGGTCGTTCGGCGGCCATCGCCAAGGCCATCGCGCTGCTTCGCTCCAGCGCGCTCGAAGATGCCTATGAGCAGGCGTGGGATGAATGGGAATCGACGGGGGAAGAAGCTGTCTGGGCCGCTGCGTCCGATGACGGTCAATCCTGATGCGCCGGGGCGATATCGTCTTGGTCGACCTGGACCCGGTCCGAGGTAACGAGACCTCCAAGTCGCGTCCCGCAGTCATCGTGAGCAATGACGGAGCCAACCGAAAAGCCGACCAGCTCGGCCGTGGTGTGATCACGATCGTCCCGATTACATCCAACACTGAGCGGGTGTTCCCATTTCAAGTGTTACTGGAGGATGTACCCGGCCTGCGCGTGGTATCCAAAGCTCAGGCTGAACAGGTCCGTTCCGTATCGGTGGAGCGGGTAGGACCCGCGCTCGGCCGTCTGCCCGTCTCGTTGATCGCGGAACTGGATCGCGCTCTACGCCTTCACTTGAGTTTGTAGTTCCGTTCAGCCTTCGAGCAGCAAGGTGACGGGACCGTCGTTGACCAGTTCGACGTGCATATGCGCCCCGAACTGTCCGGTGGCCACGGTGGCTCCCAGTTCGCGCAGGGTGGCGGCGAAGTTATCGACGAGGGGTTCGGCGACGGGTCCGGGCGCGGAGGCATTCCAGGACGGCCGTCGCCCCTTGGCGGTATTGGCGTAGAGCGTGAACTGACTGATCACCAGAATCGGTGCGCCCAAATCGGCGGCCGACCGCTCGCCATCCAGGATGCGAAGCCGGAACAGCTTGTCCGCCAGAGCTTTCGCGGTCGCCTCGGTATCGCCGTGGGTGACCCCGACCAGCGCCACCAATCCATGCGGCGCGTCATGCGCGCCCGGATCGATCCGGCCGACCACCTCCCCGTCCACCGTGACCTGCGCCGAACTCACCCGCTGCACCAGTACCCGCACGGTGTCAGATCCTCCCAGATCGCTCGGCGACCGCCCTTTCCCATGCCCCGATTTCTGGTGGCAAGGCCCGCGAATCTGATCTCCTCCGGTACCGATTTGCCGTGTGGGAGGGTTTAATCGGATGACTGGAGGTCCTTTCGGACGGCGAATTTCCTTGTGCGCCACCGAGAGTTAACGGACATAGGTTGTGCTGGCAGGCACAGCTGAAATGGGCGGAGCACAGTAGATACCGATGGCACCTGACAACAAGACACCAGTGTGGGGCTCGGGGTTGAACACACAGGTCGATGGGAAGACCTTGCAGTTCGATC
Source organism: Nocardia sp. NBC_01503 (assembly GCF_036327755.1). Taxonomy (NCBI): domain Bacteria; kingdom Bacillati; phylum Actinomycetota; class Actinomycetes; order Mycobacteriales; family Nocardiaceae; genus Nocardia; species Nocardia sp. NBC_01503. The sequence continues at coordinate 1,543,730 of NZ_CP109596.1, read as the reverse complement.
CGTCGGCGGCGACTACTGGCATGAATGCCGCGGGCGACCTCCTGCGTGCGATGCGTGGCTATAAGTCGGCCGTGGATCAGCTCGGGCTGAATCACCTGCCCGCGATCAGCTTTCTGCCGTCGGGAAAGGCATTGGCAGAGGGGCTGAGTCGCCGCGGGACCGAATTGCAGACTGCCTTCGACACTCATATCGACATCCTCACGGCCATGGTGGAGACGTTCCGTGCGGCGGGCCAGGCTTATAAGAACACGGACGGCCTCTCCGCCGAGCAGTTGGACAAAGCGACGAGCAGTATCAACAAGCTGGGTGACTACAAGATCCCCGACGGGGAGATCAGTGCGGGTTTCAAGACGGAGCCGTACCGGATCGGTCTACTCGAGCAGCTTCCCGATCATGATTTCCCGGGCGATCTGAAGAAGTATCGTGACGCCCACAAGGATGCGAAGGACGCCGGAAACTTCCTGGACAATGTCTTCATCAGGTGGGAGAGCGGGCAGAACCAGCAGTGGGAAGATCTCATCCGGCTGCATAACGAGCTCAACGGTGACCCCTACTACCTGGCCGGGCAGGACTGGAAGACGCTGGCCGACAAGGTGAATACGAGCATCGGGGATTTCGGGACCAAGATCGAAGGGCTCAGCAACAGCTGGCATGGCGCCGGCGCCAGTGGCGCCCGTGAGGCCGTCCGTCGTTATGCGCGGGACGCGCAGCCGATGCTCGACACCATGAAGTTGATGAGCGAGCTGCTCGACTTCACCGGTCGCTGGGTCACGTGGACCAAGGGGTGCATGCCGGCGCATAAAGAGGACAAGGCGTGCACGGACGACCTGGGGAATTACCGCAGGTACTTCGATCGTGACTATGTCGGCAACGGCAAGGACACCCAGTCGGTGATGCCGGTAATGCCGCAGCCGACCGTGGACAAGCCGGAACCGGTGAAGCCGCCCGAGAAGCCCGATACGCCGGAGAAGCCGAAGCCGAAGGACGGCGACGACGGTAAGGGCGGCGGGAAGGCCGACACCGGCGGTGGCGGCGGCGGTGGCGGTGGCGGGAAATCCGATGCGGGCGGCGGAGGCAACCAGAAGGCTGCCCAGGACGCCAAGGACGCCGCCGATAAGAAGGCCGCTCAGGACGCGAAGGACGCGGCCGATCGCAAGGCCGCTCAGGACGCCAAGGACGCAGCGGAAAACAAGGCCGCTCAGGACGCGAAGGACGCCGCGGATAACAAGGCCGCTCAGGACGCCAGGGACGCCGCGGCCAAGAAGGCCGCCGAGGACGCGAAGAACGCCCAGAACGGGGCGGGCTCGAATAATGGCTCCGGCCCGGGCGGCGTGCCCTCGACCGGTGGTACCACCAGCCCCGCGTCCAATTCGTCGAGCAGCGGTCAGGGGCTCTCGCAGCTGTCGAGTCTGCTGAGCAGCCTGGCTCAGGCGGGAACGACTGCGGCGCAGTCATTGCCGTCATTGCTCACCGCCATCGATTCGGCGCTGAACACCGGGGACAACGCGAAGCTGGCCCAATTGCTGGGTGTATCGGAGGACAAGATCACCGCGGCCATGTCGCAGATTCAGAACCAGCCGGACAAGCTGGCCGAACTGTCACAGCTGCTCGGTCTGACGAACGGGACCACCACGGATCCGGTGGTGCCCGCCGCCGGATTGCCGGGCGAAGTCGCACCGTCCGGCGCTGCCGTGGTGACGCCCGCGGCGGCCGCGGTGACGACAACTCCGGCGGGTGGGCTGACCAACCTGTTCCCCCGAGCGGGTTTGGATCTGGGAGTCACCCAGCCGGTATTCGGTGTGACAGCGGATCTTTCGGATAACCCCATGATCAGTGGGGTCACCGCGGGCGCGGACCATGAACCGCCGCCGGTGGACTTCCTCGGGGTGCTCGCCCAGGTCGGCGAGCCGCATGAGGTGAATCCGGTGGTCGAAACGTGAAGTGGGACTTCACCGACGACGAATTCAAGGTGCTGTGCAACCGTTTCCTGGACGGGTGGATGCCGGTGCCTCTGGCATATACCAGCCGTACGCCCACCCTCGATGAATACGAGCGCGAGCTCTCCGATGTGGAGGCCGGGCTCCGGGATCGACTGGATACCGGCCTCGGCTCGCTGTTCGAGGTGATTCAGCATCCCGAGGTGTTCATCATCTCGGGGACCTGGTGTGACAGCGACACCGAGAATCCGCAGAAGCGAATTCGGGTGCATGGTGCGCGCCGGGGCTGGCGAGCCGTCATGATCACCCAGCAGCCGGGTGAAACCGTCTACCACAGTGGCGGATTCACCCTGACCGAGTGCGAGCCCGAGGCCCTGCCCGCGCTGATGGTCGAGCAGTTGCCCGCCGCCGAGGCGGCGGGCGGGCCACCGCTGCCGATCCTGTTCGAGCCCCCGGAGCGCGATCCCTACGAGGTCAGGCAGTCGCTGGCGTTCGACTCCTTCGACGATACGGCTGAAATCCGAAGCCGGGCCTTCTGGGCCAAGCCGGCCGACTGGACCGGTTTCATTCGGGTGCTGCAGGGCCGTTCCATCTATGGTCCGCGTGGCGTCATGGAGACGACCATGCTGTGGCGTGATCTGCCGGGTGACGGTCGCTATCTCATCGAGTTGGACGAGCCCGAGGTCCGTGCGGTGGGCGCCGATCCGGCGCGGCTGGTCCAGCGCATCGGACAGCGCGTGGACCGGGTGCTGCGGCATATGGAAGAGCGTGGCGAGCAGCGGGTTTGACCGGCGGGGTGGAGTGCGGTGTTCGCACTCCGCCCGAATCGGCACTCGCCGTTAATATTCCGTCAACTGATCGGTCGCTCTGGCCTGTAAGGGTTGGAACCCCTGCGGTTCTCGCCCTAGCGACGGAGATGCATCGTGAACGACCGGTTGCAGTCCTACAAGGACCTGTTGCGCACCGCCTCGAACAAGACCGGTGCGGTGCGTGACGGTATCGACACGATTATCGACACGCTGATCACCACCACCAACGGGCGCGGCGAGCCGTGGGGGAACGACACCATGGGCAAGGGGTTCGCCGATGGTGACAACGGCTATGTGAAGAGCAGCGGCAACATCATCGATGGTGCGCGGAACATGTCGGGCACGTTCGCCAACTTCTCCAAGGGGCAGAAGGATGCCCTGGAGTTGTTAACCCGTATGGATGACGGCAACGGCGATCAGTTCAAGTGAGACTGAGCCGATGAACAATAACGAGCGCGCGCGGAACGATCTCTCGGACATTCTGGAGGGCTTCGCCGACCAGATGCGCACCATCACCCAATTGCAGCGTGAGCGTGCGGCTTTGACCGCGACGGCCACGGTGCGGCAGAAGCGGGTGACGGTGACGGTGAATGCCGAGGGCACCGTGATCGAGACGAAGTTCAGCGCCGATATCGAGGATCTGGACTATCCGGAGATCGCGAAGGCGGTCACCGAGGCGGCGCAGCAGGCGGCGGCCGAGGTGGCCCGGCGCGGCCGGGAGGTGCTGGCTCCGGTGTCGCAGAACCGGAATCGGCTGCCGAAGCTGGCGGATCTGGTGCCGGGTATGCCCGATCTGAGCCGGGAACTGCGGGTTCCCGAGCCGCCGGTGGTGTCGACCGCGCCGCCGAAGTCGCCGGAACGTACTGCGGCACAGCCGATTCCCGAGCCGGATCCGGCCGCGGCCCCGCGTCGCGGTGCGGCCACCGACTCCGGCTGGTAGCGGGGCAATTGGGGTGAACCTCCGCACATGATGGAACTGCCCGGATCGCTGGAATGGCTGGGCTGGCTCGTCGGGATGGAATGGCCCGAGGGGAACGAAGACCAGATGCGCGCGCTGGCACAGGACTGGCGCACAGCCGGCGATGAGCTGCGCCACATGGTCTCTTCCATCGATGACGCCAAATACGCGACACTGGCGGCATATACGGACGGTAAGGGCATCGAGGAGATGTCCCGGGCCTTCGATTCGCTCAGCGGTAAGGGCGGGGACAAAGAGGCCACCTCGCTGCCGGATCTGGCGAAGTACTTCGATCAGATCGGCGAGTCGGCCGAAGGTGTCGGCACCGAGATCGAATACACCAAGCTGATGTTCTACTCATCACTGGTGCTGTTGGCCGGTGAGATCGCCGCCGCCTGGCTGTTTCCGCCGACCGCACCGGCGGCCGAGGCGTTGGCGACCGCGTTGACACGGGTCGCGGTGCGAATCATCGGGCGCGAGGCACTGGACGCGATTCTGGCCCGGGTGGCGCGGATGGCCGGTGCGTCGCTGGTGAAGTTCTTCCTCAAGCATGCCGCCATCGATACCGCGCTGGGTACGTTGCAGGAGCTCGGTATTCAGGAATGGCAGGTGATCGAGGGGCACCGCAAGGACATCAACTGGACGCAGGCGGGTGTCACCCTGGTCAGCTCGGCGGCCGGCGGTATGGCGGCCGGGCCGCTCGGTGAATGGGCGGGAAACAAGCTCAGCCATGCCGGGGTGAATCACCTTGTGGCCGCCCGGATTACCGGTATGGGGGCTGGAATCGTCGGTGCCGGAGCGGGTTTCGTCGCCGCGACCGGAACGCAGTTCGTCGCCGATGTCATGCAGCACGGCTGGGACAAGGCCGTGGAGAACCTGGCCAATACCCAGTTCGATCCGCGCATGCTCACCGCGGGTATCTCCAATGGTGCGATCTCGGGCGATATGCATGCCCGGGCGCATCACTTCTGGGATTCCAAGCTGGGCGGCAGTGGGCGCAATGTGCCGGGCATCGGCTTCCGCCCGCCGGAGTTCGACCCCGGCCACGCACCCGGTCCGCACAATGGCGACCTGCCCGGACTGAACGGCGACGGTACGCCTGGATATCAGCCGAATGGTAACGGACACAATGGAAATGGGTCCGGACCCGGTGCGGTGAACGGTGCCGGACCGGATGGCGTCCACGGCTCGGGAGAGCACGCGGCCAATGGTGCCGGACCGGCCGCGACGCAAGGCTCCGGACCGAATGTCGGCCATGGCGCGGATCCGAGCGGGAGTCATGACGGCAGTACCGTGCACCCCGCCGGTAGTCCCGGCTCCGGCGAGGACGCCAATCCCGGTGGTCACGCCAATGACAGCGCCGCCCCCGGGGATGACCGCGCCCAGCCGACCGTCGACCATCCGGGTGGAGTCGACAATCGCGCACCCGCGAACGAGAACAAGCCGACCGATGCGGCGCAGGACGGCGGGGGGTCGCACGGCAATTCTTCCCCGAACGGCGTGCAGAGTGGGCATGCTCCCGCTGAATCGCCCGGCAGTGCAGCACAATCCGCCGATCCCGGATCGCGTGCCGGAATTCCGCACGCCGCGGATGCGACGCCTGCCGCAGGCCCCGTCGCGACGAGCCCCGTCGCCTCGCCCGGCGGTGTCGCACCCGGCGGCACCGCGCCGGGCGGATCCCCGGGCAGCGCACCGTCGAGTAGTGCGGGCTCCGGCGGTGCTTCACCGAGCTCTGGTCCCGCGAGCTCCGGATCCGGCCAAACCACCGGCGGTGGTGCAGGTTCCGGGTCGAGCGGCGCGGGCTCCGGTTCCGCCCCGAGTTCGGGCGGTGGCGCGACCACCGCCGCCGCGAGTTCCGGAGGCCGTGCAACCACGGCAGCGAGTTCCGGTGGTGGCGCGAACTCCGCAGCGGGTGCGGACAGCCCGAAGGCTGGCGCGGCCGACGGTCCGAAGACGGGCCCCGGGACGAGTGCGGCGGCGGCCAGCGCGCCTTCCAGCGGAGCGGGCGCGGCGCCGAATGCGAACGCGTCCAACGGCTCCGGCGGCTCGAACTCCGGCGTGAACGCGGCCTCGAACCCGAATGCCGCCTCGAACGCCAATCCCGGCTCGAACGCGACCCACGATCGCGGCGCGCCCGCCCCCGACCAGCGCGCGACAGCTCCCCGCGCGACCGATGCGACGACATCGCGTCCGGCCGACGGCGCTCGTGCCGACTCCGCCGCCCCGCGCCCGGCCGACGGTGCCCGTGCCGAAACCCCGCGTTCCCAGTCGAATCCGGAGTCTCGCGCCACGGATCCCCGCCCCACCGCCGACCGCTCGGCCGCATCCCCCCGGCCAGAATCGGACGCACAGCCGAAAGCGGCCACCCCCGAAGCCGACACACCGCACACCGACACCACACCCACCGGCGACTCCACGGACGCCCCCCGCACCGACGGAACTCCTCCGGACGGCTCCAAAGACGCTCCCGCACCGCACGACTCCGACACCACCTCCCGTCCGGAGTCGGACAACGACACCCGGGATCGCACGGAATCATCCGACCACCAGCAGGATTCGACTGATTCGTCCAAGGACCACCCCGCCTCCGACGAGCCCGCCGCTCGCGATTCGAGTACGGACGCGCGTCAAGAGTCCGACGGTGGGCCTCGGGACAAGTCGGAAACCCCGGAGAACCATCAGGATTCGCCCGAATCGTCGAAGGATCACTCGGACACCGTCTCGCGCGACTCGGATACGACGCATCCGGATGCCGAAGACCGCGCGCACGATCGGGCGGAAGGCTCGCGGGACCGCGCGGATTCCGACACCACTACCCGTCCGGAAGCGGAAGACGGTGCGCGCGACAAGGCTGAAACGCCGGAGCGGCAGCAGGATTCACCGAACACCCGGCGTGATGATGCCAACGTGCGGGCAGAATCGGAAGATCCGGGGGATCATCGGGATTCGCCCGATTCTCGGCGGGATGACGTGGAGGCGCGTCCCGATTCGGATGAGCCGCCGAAGACGCATCCGGAATCGGATGATCCGGCGAAGACGAGTCCGGCGCGGGATGGTGAATCCGATGCGGCTCGGCCGGAGGATGATTCGGCGGGTCGGCCGGACGACGCTGGGCATCGGGCGCACCGGGACGATCCGGATGCGATGTTGGTCGCGCCGATTCCGGTGAGGGAGGGGCCGACCACCCGCGATCACGATGGGTCGGGTCAACGGCATTCGGAACCCGGGCGACGACCCGAGGGTGACGCGTCCGGGGACCGCACCCCGGCGGGCGCGCGCAAGCCGGAGGGTGGCCCCGACCGCCGAGCGGGCCTGCCCGCAGGTGACGACGGTTCGGCCCGGCATCCCGGTCGTCTCGATGACGGTGCGCAACCCGTTGTGCGGCAACCTGATTCGTCCGAAGGTGCGGACCGGCGCTCCACGCGCGGCCGCTGCGCTGAACTGTCGCTGCGGCTGCTGCGCGAGATCACCGGCAGCGATCGCATCCGAATTCCGGAGCGCACCATCGGCGCATCCGGTATGTCCCGCGACGAGTTGGTCTCCGCCGCCGGTGGTCAGCTGCGCGAGTACCCCGATCACGACGCCATCGCCGATCGCCTGCGCGATCTCGGTCCCGGCTCCTCAGCGCTGGTGGTGGACCATTACGCCGGTGCCGCCGACGAGTACGGGGTGGGCGCGCACGCCTACCTGCTGGTCAATGAGGGCGGCGAGATCGTGGTCAAGGACCCGGCCGCCGAGCGCGAGCACGGGTTCCCGCCGGTGGTGCCGCGCGAAACCCAAGGCACGCACGCGATCGTGTTCAAGCCGGACGGCAATCCGGTGCACAAGCTCGCCAGCAAGCAGCGGGCCATGCTCGATGAGCGCGTCCGGATCGGCCACAATCAGCCGGTCCGCTTCCTGCGTACCTCGGACGAGATCATGTTGGATCTCGCCGGTACCAACGCGTACGGCCGAGACGGCTGGGCGGACGCGCATACCCGCCTCACCGATGAGCAGCGGGCCGCACTGCGCTCCTACGTGGGCGGCAACGACAGCGAGCATCCCCGCGCACCGGGCACTCCCACCGCCTCGGAAATCCGCGCCGTCCTGCGCGGTGACGCCGAGCCGACGCCCGAGATCAGCCGCGCGATAAACCAGATCGACAGCGCTCTGAATCTGCGACCGCTGGACGAGCCGATCATGGTGACGCTCGGATTGAGCGCCAACCCGTTCGGCGTAGACCCCGCCGACCTGGTCGGAACCACCCAGCACATGCCGGACTATCTGAACCCGATGCTCGGCGCGGTCCCCTCCATGCAGGGCATCACCCACCACATCGAACTGGTCCTCGCCGCCGGCACCCCCGCCCTGTTCCTCAACGACCTCTCCGCACACGGCGGAGACCTGCCGATGATGCTGCTGGCCCACGGCCTGGACCTGCACATCGACGCGGTGGACGGCCGCGGCGAAGGCCACTACGGCATCCGCGCCACGGTGCTCCCGCTGACCGTCGACGCCGCAGCCCCCGTGCCCCACCCGGATTCCTCCGTCCCCCACCCCGATTCGCGAACCACCACCCCCGACCTGTCGGCCACCCGCCCGGATCCGACCACCACCCCACCGGAACCAACGACCATCCCGGATGCACAGCCGACGCGATCCGATGCGAACCCGACCCGCACGGATGCCGAATCCCCGCGCCCGGCCGCGGCCCCACCCCGCATGGGCGAAACGACCTCGGACGCAACCCGTCCGGAGCCGCTGCCGACGGACGCAACCCGTCCGGAGCCGCTGCCGACGGACGCAACCCGCCCAGAGCCGTTGCCCGCCGACGCCACCCGCGCCGAGCGACTCCCCGCTGATACGACCCGCACGGACGCGCGGTCGCCACGCGCCGAGACAACGCGAACAGACGCGCAGACCACCCGTTCGGATCCGCGGTCGAACCGGTCGGATCCCGAGCCGTCGCAGCCGGATTCGGAAACCCAGCGTGCGAATGCGGCCCCGCCCCGCACAGACCGAACGACCTCGGACGCAACTCGTCCGGAGCGGTTGCCAGTCGACGCGACCCACCCCGAGCGCTTGCCCGCAGATGCGACGCGTCAGGAGCCGCTACCCAGGGCGGACTCGCCGAGTGCCGAGCCGGAGCAGCCGCGTCGTCGGGACGGGTCGTGGCGTACGGAGGGTCCGGAGGCGGAAGTCGGTCCGGGGCAACGGCATTCGGACGATGACGAGGCGGCCGGTCCGGAGTTCTTCGGTGACGGGGACTGGGGCACGGTCGATCACACTCAGCCGGTTGATGATTCGGCCGAGCATGAGCATCACTCGCCTGACGACTCCGGATCCGGCGATGACGCGCACCCGCCGATCGCGCCGGATTGGCTACAGCCGCCGGAGGATTCGTGGTCGGGCAAGAACGCCCAGGAGATCGAGCAGGCGCTGCGCGAACGCTTCGGGCTCGAGGTCGAGGGCTTCGACAAGCCGAATATCCATCCGGAAGTGCTGCGCGAGTTCGCCCGCGCGATCGACGACATGCTGACCCGGCATCCGTACATCGATCTGAAGCGCGTTGTCATCGGCCCGATTTCGGATGCGGATGTCTACGCCGTGGCCCCGGCCGGGGAAGGCCCGGATGGGCGTCCGCACATCGACCACATCGTCCTGAACGAGACGTTCGCCGCGAACCCGCGGGAGCTGCACCGCCGCATCGTCGCCAATGAGGCCGATGGCATCAGAGTCCCGGGAGCGGGTGTGCGCCCGGTGTATTCGACCGTGGTGCACGAGCTGGGCCACGGTGTGGATTTCGCCGGACACGAGACCGCCGGTCAGCGCGCCTTCGATGCGCTGGCCGACCACTACGAGGAGAAGTACGGCCCGATCCGCGACGATCGCGAGGGTTTCGACACCTGGCTGCGTCAGCTCAGCAAGTACAGCTTCAACGAAGACGGCATGTTCTTCGCGCAGGAGGCGCTGCCCGAAGCCTTCACCGATGTCGAACTCAATGGTGATGCCGCGAGCGAACCGGCCAAGGTGCTGAACCGGGTACTGGTCGATGCCGCCCGCGAGCACTGGCTGGCAGCCGGGAATGCCCTGGACGAACCCGGTGCGCATCGCACCGATACCTCGGAATCATCACGTGCACAGCCGCATTCGGAAGACGCCTCACGCGCACAGCTGGCTTCGGAAAACTCCTCGCGCGCACAGCCGGGCTCGGAAGAACCCCTTCGCGCCCAGCCGGGCTCATCCGATGGCCGACGTCCGCGCGCGATGTCCTACGACCCCGAGCCGAGCGGCGACGGTCCGCATACCGACGGCCCGCCGCGGCGCATGGCCTACCCCGGCGACGGCCCGTCCGATTCGACTCCCGCGCAAGGTGATTCGCAGTCACACCCGCGCGATGATCCGCAGGGGCATGATGACACCGCCTCGGATGACAGTCAGGACTCCGCCCCCGACTGGTCGCCGCATCCGGATGACGAATGGTCGCAGCTGGATTCGCGGCAGATCGAGGATCTGCTGACCGAGCGCTGGGGCCTGGAGATCACCGGATTCCAGGATCCGCGCATCAATGTCGAGGTGCTGCGCGAATTCGCTCGCGCGGTCGATGACCGGTTGACCGAGCATCCCGGCACCCTGCGCGCCCTGGAGGTCGACGACTTCACCCCCGAGCCGGGCACGGTCGATGAGAACGGCGACCCGGTCAAGAGCTCGCTCGAGAAAACCGCCGCGTTTGTGGACGATAAGGTCGATGTCAACGGTCGGCCGTACGCGGACTGCATTGTGCTGAACGTGGATGTGGCCGAGCATCCGGAGAAGTGGGCGCGGCTCGCCAGGGCCGACGACGAGAACGGCCACGTCGTACCGGGCCACGGTGCCCGGCCGATCTACGCGATCATCACCCATGAATTCGGCCACGTGCTGGAGCTGCACGGTGAAGGCCGGGTCCAGGAGCCGGGCGTGGCGCTCAATGCGCTGCTCGATCACTACATTGCCGCCCGCGGTACCAAGAGCGGTTTCTCGGAGTGGCTGTATCAGTTGAGCCACTACTGCTTCGAGGACGGGGTATTCAACCCGGAGGAAGCGGTGGCGGAGGCTTTCGACGATGTCACTCGCAATGGTGATGCCGCCACCGAGCCGTCGAAAGTCCTGCACAAGCTGTTGGTCGACAGTGCGGCCCTGCGCGGCGTCGAACCGCCGAGACCGCTCCCGGCAGATGCGCCCGAACCGGCCGCCGGGCTCGCGCCCACCCCGCCCGCCGACCCCCATACCCCGGTCGATCCGGATGGCACCCCGAAGTCGCCGCGGGATCTCGGCTCGACCCCCGATGACCGGGAGGGTCCGCCGAGCCGCCGAATGGCGTACAACCCGAACGAGGGGGAACCCACGGTTCCCCTCACCCCGGGCGATCCGTCGACGGCGAATGACCCTGGTGCGCCCAAGCATTCGCCGGACGCCGCGACCGCCGAATTGCCCGTCCCCCCGAACGAGGCCGGTACACCGCTGCATTCGCCGGATGCGGACACGCTGGAACTCCCGGTGCCCGCGTCGGAGGCCCCGACGGTCGAGGTGCCCGCTGCAGAGGCCGTGACCGTCGAGCTGCCCGCGCCGACCCCGGATGGCGAGGGCGCGAATGCCGTTGCGCACCCGGTGGATCCGGCGGTCGCGTCGCCGATCCTGCGCGATATCGCGGATCATCTGCGCCAGCTGCCGCCGCAGCAGGCGGCGGCCCCGCGCACCCCCGAGCAGCAGGCCCAGACGGCCCGGCTCGTCGACGCGCTCGGCCTGGGCGAGGCGCTGAGCCGCCATCCCGATCCGCTCGCCGCGCTCCGGGATATCGCCGAAACCGCGCACGCCCGAGACCTTTTCGGTGATCCGGAGCAGCAGCGTCCGCCCACGCCCGTGCGGCCCGAGGATCTGGTGCCGCTCACCGCCGAGGAGCGGTACGCGGGTGAGGAATACTGGCGCACCGAGGCCGATCCGGCGCAGGTGGCGGCCATGGAAGCCGAGGTGCACCGACTCGGTCTCGATGAGCGCCTGGCCCGCGCCGGTGCGGAAGAGGATGCCGCGCAGGCGGCCCGCGAACTCGCCGGACACCCGGACCGCCCCGAACTGACCTCCGGCCGGACCCATCCGGATCCCGAAACCGGCACACCGCCAAGGGAACTCCCGCTCAACCCGTGGGATGGCCCGGTCCGCGAGGGCGTCTCGGACGAGCCGCGCGCGCTGTCCATGTCCGAACTGCGCGACGATATCGCCGCGCGCCTGCGCCTGGACGAATCCGATCTCTCCCCGCATCGCCTGGCTGAACTCGCCGGTGAGCTGCAATTCCGAAACATACTGCGGGCCGGGGCCATCGAGGAGCTGGCGCGGCTGACGCAGCACCACGACGACATCACCGGCCCGGAGCATCGCGCACAGATCGCCGCCGCCCGCGACGATTGGGCGCGCCTGCTCGGGCACGGCAATGACCTCGGCCGCCTCGTCCCCGAACACCGCGACGCCTTCCTGACAGAGCTGCGCGACGAAACCGTCCGCCGCGCGGAGGATGTCGCGGATCTGGTGGCGGCCGCCAACTACACCGGTGATACCCCCACCACCCGCCACCTGGTGCTCGAAGCCGATGGCGAGCGCGTACACGTGCGGGTCACCACCGACGCCGACGGCCATCAGCGCATCGAGGTCGTCAACCGTCCCGACCTGCCCAAGCCGCCGAACGCGCCCAAGGCCACGCCCGAGCAGCCGCACCGCTCCCTCCTGCGCAAGCTGTGGGATGCCCTCAAGGGCGGATACGGCGGCCACTCACCGAAATACGGCTCCGGCTCCAAACAGGACGGCAAGTATCAGGTCGAGATCGTCCACGATGTCGGCTTCCTGATCCACAACCACGAATTGGAATCGCTGAAGGACGGCTTCAACCCCGTCCGACTGGGCAAAGAGGGCGCGACCATCTGGAAGGCGCGCGAGCGGATGCCGCTGCTGCGCCTGCTCAGCCGCCGGATCGCGACCATCGCGGGCGACGGCGTGCCCATGCGCACCCGGGAGGGTGAATACCAGCCCTGGCTCACCGAGGGTGATCCGAAGGTGCGCGCCGCCGTTCAGGAGAGCCTGCGGTTGTCGGGGCTGGATCCCACGGCGGGTCCGACGCATACCGAACTCCCGCCCGGGCAGTCGCACGCCGAACTCCCGCCGGGCGAGGCGACCACCGAACCTCCACCGGCACAGGGTGATCCGAACGCGGCCACCCAGGAGCACCGGCACCCCGCGGACCTGCCGCAGCCCTTCGCCGATGCCCTCGACGCCCGCGATGCCGCGCTGGCCGAATTGCAGAGGCATGCCGACCTCGCCGGTGTCGACCTCACGAATGTGGACGCGGACACCCTGCGGCGCGCGCTGGACGAATCGAACTACCTGGCCCTGCGCCAAGCCGGTGCCATCGAGGGCCTGCGCAGTGCGTCCGAGCGCTACAACACCGAGAACGCCCGCATCGCGTACAGCGATGAGGTCAGCATCTTCGACAATGACCCGCTCAGCAGATTCCTGCGCGAGATCGCGCGCTCGCAGGGCGACAGCACCGCCCTGTTGCAGTGGGAGGGCGTCAACAACAGCGCCGAACCCGCCCGCGAATTCGAAGACCTCGGCGATGACACCAATACCCGCAAGGAGGGCAAGCTCTTCGAGGAATCCCTGCGGCGGGAAGAGATTCGCGATGAGCGCTCGAACTGGGCACAGTTGCTCGGGGTCGAGTTGGATGCCCTCGCCCCGGATGAGCGGCTCCATCGCACGCTGGCCGAACTGCGCCTGGAATTGCGTGACCGGATCGACGCGGTGCGTGACTTCTCCACGGCGGTGGACGATTTCCTGAACGCGGAGAACGCATTCCGTGAGCAGGGCCAGCTGGTGGTCGACGAGGTCGCGCACGGTTGGGTGGATGAGCACGGCGGCGTCACCCTCGATCCGAGCGTCGGAATTCATCCCGGTGACGCGCCGGGTGATCCGCACCGGCTGGTCGTCATGCGCGGTGAGGAGGACCATGACGCGCATCTGGCCGGATTCCTCGCCGAGCATCCGCATATCGGTGAATTGTTGAATTCCGGTGCACTGCACCTGGATTACCGCCTGGCTTTGATCGATGACACGGGCCAGGTGCACATTCTGGAGAGTGAGCGGCCCCCCGAGGTCCGATTCCAGGACCTCGATGTGGACGGCCGCCGTATGCCGGTCACCATGCTGCGCACCGATGACGGTCCCTGGCGGGTCGCCTCACCCGGTTTGGATGCCGTTGTACCGCACCCTGATTCGGATGCCGCGCGGCCGGAGACCCCGCGGGATCCGGAGGTGGTGCGCCGCGAGCGCAATGAGGTCGCCGAGCGCCTCACGCAGTACCACATGGACCTCCGCTCGGACCGGCTCGTCGACACCATCGCGGCGCTGCATCACGACAACGCGCTGCGGGCGGCGCAGATCGAGGGCATGGCGGATTTCATCCGCACCAGCGATGCCATCGACAATTTCCACAAGCTGAACCAGGTTCGGGACAATCTGGCGAACCGGCTCGGCCTGGAGCCGGACGAGCTGACCCCGGAGCGGTTGGCGCGGGAACTGGCCGATCCGAAGACTCCGGCCGTGCTGCGCGCACAGCAGCTGAAGGATCTGGCCGACTACGCCAAAGCGCTGCGCGGAATGGACGAGGCCGGGGCGCTGGCGGCCCGCGATCGGCTGGCGACGCGGCTCGGCATCGAACCCGATGACCTGTTCCCCCGCAAGCACAGCAAGGATCTGACCAGCTATGGGTGGGATCCGAAGGGTATCGACGCGCCCGCGCTACAGGAGGCCATCGCCAACCTGATGCACCGGCCCGGCGATCGGCCGAACCTGCTCGCCGCGCTGACCGAATACGCGCATGCGCTGGACCGGATCGATCCGTTCACCGACGGCCTGCGCCTGGATCCGAACCTGGACCCGCGCGTCGCCGAAGGCGAACTGCCGATTCACCGGCCGCAGGAGATCGGCGCGCTCGGCGAGCTCATGACCGATCGGGTCGGCGAGCCGCCGACCTCGGACGCGCCGTCCATGGCGAACGACGCGTGGTCGCGACTGCTGGGTGTGGAGCTGGGAACCGACCCCAAGCGCTGGGCCGAGGTGTACGAGGTCTACCGCGACGGCAAGCTCGACCAGCATGAGCGGCTCACCCCCGAGAAGCTCGACGCGGCGCTGGAGAAGCTGCGCGGGGAAATCGCGCAACGCACCGCCGATATCAATGATCTGGAGCGGTTGGCCGCCGAGCACAACGGCCTGACCGAACCGCCGCCCGCACCGCAGTCGACCGATCCGAAGCAGCTGGCCGCCGAATTGGGCAGGGCGCGAGCGGATCTCGACAGTGCGCGCGGTGTCAGGGATTACCACCTCTCGCGGATTCCGGTCGAGCCGATGCGCGCCATCGGCGATTCCGATCTGACCCCGGGGCGGCTCAATGGCACCTTGGACTACCTGGGCACCCGGGAACCCGAGGGTACGTCGCAGGCGCAGCTCGATCAGCGGGTCGATGCCCTGCGCGCATCGGCGCAGGAGCACAACCGCCTCACCGATCGCGTCGCGGAACTGCGATCGGCTTTGGATGCGGCGGTTTCGGAGTCGACGGGACCGGCGCAGACGCCGATCGAGGCGTGGCGGCGCGAGCTCGAGCAGGCGCACGCCGACCTGCGCGCGGCCATCGGCAATCTGCCCCTCGATATCGCCGACCTCACCCCGGACAACTACACCGCCGCGATCGACGAGGTCGCCGCACGACGACTGCCGGTCGCGGAACAGGCCGCCTGGCACGATCGCGTAGAGGCCATCGTCGACGGTGCCCGCCGTATGCATCTGGCCGAGAATGGTTTGGCCGCAGCACAATCCGATGCGGTCGACGCCATGCGGGCGCGCGAGACCCCGATCGAGACCGCGCGGCGCGCGCTGTCGGATGCGCAATTCGATCTCCGCACCGCCGAAATCCTGCGCGATGTCACCAATATCGGCCGTGACGGCCAGGACCCCACCGCGCCGTCCCGCCCCGCGACCACCGATCCGCAGGCGCGCGCCGAAATGGCCGCTGCCGCGGATCGAGTCGATCGCGCTCGGGCGACGGTCTCGCGCTGGGAAGCCGAAGTCCACCGCATCGAATCCGCGAACGCCGGCGAAACCGTCCAGCAGGCCGCCGACCGCGCCCGCGCGACCGCCCGCGACGCTCTCCACGAAGCCATCCGGAACCTCCACGACGTCACCGGCCTCCGAACCAGCGAACGCGACCTGACCCCATCCCTCTTCGCCGACGCCATGGCGGCCCTGGAGTCGAGCACCATCCGCCTGGACCAGGGCGACCCCCACGCCGCCTTCACCCAACTCCGCACCGCCGCAACCGATTTCCACCGCTCCGACGCCTTCTCCCGCTGGGTGAAGGACAACCTCACCGGTCCCACCGCCGAACCCGGCGGCAGCACCCCCACCGGTCCCAAGGGGCCGAGCGATCCGGGCGGTGGCGACAAAGGCCCGGCTGGCCCCGGCGGCCCGAAGAGCACCACCGAATCCGCCACCCGCACCGATCCGCGCGTCGAGTGGGCGAATTATCCCCAACCGTCCACAGCCGAGGTGCCCCCGACCGATCCGCGAGGGGAGTGGGCCGACTACCCCAAGCCGTCGAAGGAGGCCGCGGCTCCGGTTGATCCGCGAGTGGATTGGGCGGATTACGAGAAGCCCGCGGATAACGCCGCACCCCCCGTCGATCCGCAACCCGATCCGAGCGGGGACGGCGGCGGGGAACCCCCGGCCGAACCTCCCTTCGCCGCAGCGGCGTCCGAGCCCGACGGCCCGGACGCCTGGTTCGAGCGCATAGCCGCCGAACAAGCCGACTGGGACGCGCGCATGGACGCCGAACGCGCCGAATGGCTGCGCGGCCTCGCCGATCAGGAAATCCCCGGCACCATGGACGAGCGCTGGGCCCGCTTCGAAGCCGAAACGGCCGACTGGCTGGCCCGCATCTCCGCCGAACGCGCCGACTTCCTCTGGGAGATCGCCGGCGGCCGCCCCGACCCCGAACCCCCCACCACCCCCGACGATCCCACCCCAGGCGGCCCCGGCCCCTCCGGCCCGGACGGCCCCACCCCTGCCCGCCCCGGCACCCCGACCCGCCCCGGCACCGACCCCGCCGCCGCAACCCCCACCGACCCCCGCGCCGACTGGGCCGACTACCCGCGGCCGGAAACGGTTGAGCTGCAATCCGAGCCGCCGACCAACCCCCCGGCCGACCCACGTGTGAATTGGGCCGACTACCCCGCGTCCCCCGAACCCGCCGCGACATCGGAGCCGCGTATCGAGGGCACCGACGATCGCACCTCACCCGAGAATTCGGAGCCTCCCACCGACCCGCGGGTCGAATACGCCGACTACCGCAACGGCCCCGAATCCACCACGCCCGCAGGCGAAACACCCACGGTGCCGTTGCAGCCCGGCGAGCCGACCGTGCCCGCACGCGAAGCGCCGACGGCCGAAGTCGACACTGCCGAGCTCTCGGTCCCGCCGAGCGAAGCTCCCACCGTTGAGGTGGATACGGCGAAATTCGCTGTGCCACCGAGTGAAGCGCCGACTGTCCCCCTGAGCCAGGGCGAGAATACCTTGCCCGCGAGTGAAGCGCCGACGGCTGAGGTCGCGCCGGGGCATGAGGCGACGGCCGAGGTTACGGTGCGGGATCCGTTGGCTGCCGTGCCGCCGGGGGATACGCATTCGGCGCAGACACAGCCTATGGAGTTGCCCTCGGGTGTGCGGGGGGACGGGGAGGTGGTCGCGTCGGTGGATCCGGTGCGGGCGTCGCCAGCGCTGCGGGCGGTGGGGGAGTTCCTGAGTGAGTCGCCGGGTCCGGTTGTGGGGGCGCGGATTCCGGAGCGGGAGGCGTACGGGCGGCAGTTGGCGAGTGAGCTCGGACTGGGTCCGGCGCTGTCGCGGCATGTGGATCCGCTGGCTTCGCTGCGGGAGGTGGCCGAAAGGGCGCGGGCGCGCGGACATTTCGGTGATCCGGATCGGGGTGTGCCGCCGCGCGCCCTGCGGGCGGAGGATCTCGGTCCGCTCTCCGGTGCGGAGCGTGAGCGGGGGCTGAACCCGCGGACCCGTCCCGATCCGGGCACCCCGGCGCGCCGGGATCTGCCGCTCGAACCCTGGTCGCAGGTGAATCGCGTTCTGTCGCACCAAGATCCGCGCGTCCAGACCCTCGATGAGCTGCGCACCGAGATCGCCGACCGCCTCGGCCTCTCCGCCGATGATCTGACCCGCCAGCACCTGCCCGATGTCGCCGGTGAGCTGCAACTCCGAAACCTGCTGCGCGCCGGTGCCATCGACGCCCTCGATACGGTCTCCCGCCAGCGCGATCAAGCTCTCGACCCCACCGAACGCGCCCGACTGACCGCCGAACGCGACGAATGGGCGCGCCTGCTGCGCGTCGACGACCCGCAGGCCCTGAGCCCCGTCAACCGCGACGCCACCATTGCCGCCCTGCACGACGAAACCCTGCGTCGCGCAGCGGATGTGGCCGACCTGATGGCCGCCACCTTCCACACCGAGAACCCCGCGGACGGCATCCACGCGGTGCTGACCGCGGGCGACGACCGAGTGCACATCCGCGTCACCGAGAACGCCGACGGCAGCAAGCGTGTCGAGGTCGTCCCGCGCCCGGATCTGCCCAAGCCGCCCGACCCCGGCAAGGCCGTCGAGGAGAAGCGCCCGGGCCTGCTGCGCCGTATCTGGCAGCGCATGATGGGCGGGTACCACGCCGACACACCGAAATACCCGTCCGGTTCGGGCTGGGATAAGAAGGGCCAGGTCAACCTGACCCACGGCCTCGGCGACCTCATCCACAATGACGTCCTCGCCCATATCGACGACGATTTCAACCCGGTCCGCATCGTCAAGGAAGTCGCCACGATCTACCAGGATCGCGAGCGCGTGCCGGTCCTGCACCGGCTCACCGCCCGGATCGCCGATATATCCGGCGATGTCGTGCCCATGCACACCCGCGACGGACAGGAGTACCAGCCGTGGTACTCCGAAGCCGATCCGGTGCTGCGCGCCGAGATAGCGGAGTCGCTGCGCCTGGCCGGACTACCGACCGAGGCGGACTACCCGGAAATCCCTGCCCCGCAGCAGGATCCGGAGCACCCGCAACTGGAGGCCCCGCACGAGAAGAACTGGGGCCCGGATATGCCGGAGCCCTTGGCCGCCGCCCTGGATGCCCGTGACGCGGCCCTGGCCGATCTCGTGCGCATCGCGGACGAACAGCGCATCAAGCTACCGAACGCGACCCCCGAGGCGCTGCGCCGCGCGGTCGACAATGCCACCTATGAGCTCATGCGCCGCGCCGGTGCGATCGAGGCGCTGCGAGATGTGGCCGCCCGCTTCAATGTCGAGCATGAGCGCATCCCGTACAGCCCGGCCAGCTTCTCCGATAAGGATCCGCTGGGCCGCTATGTCCGCGAGGCCCGTCTCGCCGAGGCCGTGCGCGTCGAAGAGGAACGCGCCCAGCGCCGCCGTGCGGAGGCTGGAGTATCCCCGGACGACGATTCGCTCGAGTTCCGCCCCCGCGAACCTCGCCCCTCGGCGCTGGACGCGCTACCGGTCAACAATGGCGGCGAATGGGTCAAGCACTTCGACGATCCGGATGACGAGCTCGCCGCCCGCCGCGAGGGTCAACTCTTCGAAGACGCCCTCATGCGCGATCAGATCCGCGATGAACGCTCGAATTGGGCGCAGCTGATCGGTGAATCGCTCGACGGCCTCACCCCGGACCAGATTCGGCACACCCTCGGCGATCTGCGCATGGAACTGCGCGACAGCGTCGACCGGCTCGGCGAATTCATCGACGCGGTCGACCACTATCAGCAGCTCGACGGCGAAGCCCGCACGCACGCGAAGGATTTGGCCGATATCGCGGCGCACGCCTGGCTGGACGGACAGGGCGGCGTCATGCTGGAGCCGGGTGTCGGCGTGCATCCGGGCGCACATCCCGGCGACCCCAACCGGCTGGTCGTCATTCGCGGCGACTCCGATCATGACGCTCGTCTCGCCGATGCCCTGGCCGCGCACCCGGAGCTGGGCGCACAGCTCAACCACGGTGAGCTGCAACTCGATTACCACGTCATCGGCTTGTCCGACAGCGGTCAGCTGCACGTCAACCCGCATCCGACGCCGGAGGTCCTGTTCCATCACGGACCCGAGGGCGGTGACCGCCTGCCCATGCTCATGCTGCGCGACGGTGAAGGCCCTTGGCGGATTGTGCAGCCCACCCCCGAGCCGCATATCGCCCTCGATCCGCGTACCACGCCGGAGACCGCGCCCGCCGTCCCGCGCGATCCGGATGTGGTTCGCGCGGAACGCAATGAGGTCGCGGCCCGGCTCTCGGTCTACCGCATGGATCTGGGCCCCGGCTTCCTCGACGACACCATCAAGGCGCTCGAGCACGACAACGCCCTGCGCGCAGCGCAGATCGAGGGCATGGCGGACTTCATCCGCAGCAGCGACGCCATCGACAATTTCCACGACCTGAACCGCAGGCTGGAGAATCTGGCGAATCGACTGCGCATCGATCCGGAGGATCTGTCACCGCAGGCCCTGGCCGAGGCGATGGCCGATCCGTCCATGCGCCAGGTGCGCCGCCTGCAGGCGATCGGTGACCTGCTCGATTACGCGAAGGTGTTGCGCGACAATGTCGATGCGGCCACGGTGCTGGCCGCGCGCGATCGGCTGGCGCATCGCCTGGGTGTGGAACCCGAGGACCTGTACTCGAACAAGCATGTCGTGGACAAGAACCTCGGCGAGGTCGTCGGGTACGCGCCGGATCCCAAGAGCACCAACCCGAATGAGCTGCTGCACGCGGTCAACGACCTCCTACAGCGCTCCGGGCCGAACCCGGAACTCGTTGCCGCGCTGGGCGAGTACGTCAATACGCTCAGCGATCTCGATCCGTTCCGCCGCGATCTGCAAATCGATCCGGCGCGGGATCCGCGTGCCGCCGACGGCGAAGTGCCCATTCACGATTCCGACGCGCCCGCGTTGCTGCGCGCGCTGATGAACGAATCCATGGGTGAGCCGCCGATTTCCGATAATCCCTCGCAGGCGGCAAGCGTCTGGTCGCGATTGCTCGGCGTCGATGTCAACGACATTCCGCGCACCGTGGAACTGTATGAGGAGCGCGGTAGGTCACTGCACGATCGGCTGAGTCCCGCGCAGTTGGGCGAGGTGCTGCGCATTCTCGACGGCGGAGATGTGCGAGCCGCCTACGACTTCTACCGGGACAGCACCGCGGACCAGAGCAAACTGCTCACCCCGCAGGAGTTGACCCGTGCGGTGGATACCGCGCGAAACACCCGCTACGCCGAGGTCTACGAGTACTACCGCGACGGCAAGATCGACAAGCATGAGCGGCTCAGTCCGGAGAAGCTGGCCGAGGTCGTCGACACCATGCGCGCCGAGGTGCGCGACCGCGAAGCCGATATCAAGGAACTGGAACGGCTGGCCGATGAGCACAATAAGCTCACCACACCGCCGGAACCCGTTGCGCCGCAACGCGGTGTGCGCGACCTAGCCGGTGACCTGGCCACCGCGCGGCATCAGCTCGACCTGGCTCGTGATGCGCGCGAGCATGCCGTCGGGCGGATGTATCTGGAGAACAACCGTCCCATCGTGGACAGCGATCTCACCCCCGAGCGCATTCGCGGGACCGCCGACTACCTGAGCACCCGCAATGCGGATGAGGCCGGGACACTGCCCGATCATGATCGGCGCATCGCGGATCTGGTGGACGCGGCGGGTGATTTCACGCGCGCCGAAACCCGGGTGGCGGAGCTGGAATCCCAACTGCGACAGGCGGTTCAGCGCGAGTCCGGCCCGAATGAGACGCCGGTCGACGTGTGGCAGCGCGAATTGGACTCCGCCAGAACAGATCTGGAAACCCTGATCGCGGCCGATCCGAGCCTGGCCCGCGTCGGCCTGGACCGGGTCGTCGATCAGGTCGACCGCATGTCCCGCATGCCGCTGGACCAGGCCGATATCTGGACCGACGATCTCATCCCGCTGCGCGATGCCGTGCACCGCTATCAGCATGCCCAGGAATTCCTCGATACCGCCAAGACCGAGCAGGCCGAATCCGCCCATGCGGCCGAGACTCCCGAGCAGGCCGCCGCCCGCGAACTCGACGCCGCCCGGCGGGAACTCCTGGCCGCCGACGCCAACCTCAACGCGGCCCTGTTCGGCCTGCCGCTCACCGCCGCCAACCTCACCCCCGACGCAGTCGCCGCCACCCACCGTGAATTCGCCGACGCACACCGACCCGGCCTCTCCGCCGCCGACCGCGCCCGCCTGGAGCTCGCCGACGCCGCCGATCGTCAGCACAAAGCGCAGGACCGCGTCTCGCGCTGGGAAGCCGAGCAGGCCCGCCAGGCCGCCGCCGCTGCCATTGCCGCCGACACCCCCGAAGCGGCGGTCCAGCGCGCCCACGATGCGGCGCACACCGCCCTCCGCGAGGCGATTACCAACCTGCGCGCCGTGACCGGCCTGAATGTCGACGAATCCCGGCTCACCCCGGCGGATCTCGACACCACCATGCGGGAACTGCAAACCAGCACCATCCGCCTGACCACCGGCGACCCCACCGAAGCCTTCCGCCAACTCCGCTCCGCCGCCGAACAATTCCACCTCGCCGACGCCTTCTCCGACTGGGTCGCCGACCACGCCGCCACTCCACCGATCGACCCCCGCATAGCCTTCGCCACCCGCGAGGAATCCCCGTCCCTGCCCCCGTCCGAAGCCGCCCCCGCGACAAAGCCGGTCGACCCCCGAGTGGCCTTCGCCAACCCCGACGACCGTGCGGCCACACCGCAGTCCGAGGCCGTGCCCCCGATCGATCCGCACGCGGCGCGGGACAACACGCCCCCGGCCGAATCCGCTCCCTTCACCCGGCCGGTCGATCCCCGCATCGCGTTCGCGGATCGTGGCGATACGGCGCACGGTCCGATCCCCGAGGCGGGCGGCGCGGGCGACGGAACCCCGCCGAACAAGCCCCCGCGCACACCCTCGTCCTCCGACCCGAACGAGGGTTCGGAAGGCTCCGGCGACCACAACCCGACCGATCCCACCGATCCGGGCGACACCGGCCCCACCACCCCGCCCGAGGACCCAACCCCCGGCGGTTCCCCGAGCAACGGCCCGTCCCCGATCCGCCCGGCCACCCCCGGCGCGCTACCCGAACCCACAGGGCCACAACCGAAGTCCGCCGAATCGATACCGACCGAGGCGAGGACAGAGCGCCCGAAGGCACCCGAGTCTTACCCCGCCACCGATCCCGCCAAGGACGAGGGCGCGTCCGATCCCGCGAAGGATGAGGCCGCGAGCGACCCTGCCAAGGAAGAGGCCGCGAGCGATCTCGCCAAAGATGGGAAGGCCGGTGAACCTGCCGGGGATGAGACGGCGACTGTCCCGAATCAGGCGGGCGCGCAACCTGATCCGGTCACCGGTCCGGCGGGGGAGTCGGCGACCCCGGGGCATGAGGCGACCCATGAGGTGACCGTGCGGGATCCGCTGGCGGCTCCCGCGCCGGTGCCGGAGGGAGAGGCGGATCCGCATTCGGCGGAGACGCAGACGATGGAGTTGCCGACCGGCGCGACCGAGGGCACGGTCGTGCATCCGGTGGATCCGGCGGTCGCCTCGCCCGCATTGCGGGCGGTGGCGGACTTCCTGCGGGAGTCCCCGGTGGGGGAGGTGTCGCCGGTCCAGTCGGCCGCACGGGACGCGTACGCGCGGCAGCTCGCCGAGGATCTGGGTTTGGGGCAGGCGCTCACCCGGCATGGGGATCCGCTGTCCGCCCTCTGGGAAGTCGCCGAGATGGCCAGGGCCCGCGGGCATTTCGGCGATCCGGAGCAGGCTGTCGGGCCGTCGGCCATGGGTGGGGACGACTTCCGCCCGCTGTCCGTGGACGAGGTCTACGAGGGCGAGAAGTACTGGCGGACCGAGGTCGCGCCGGAAGAGTTGCGCGCCATCGACAATGAGCGCCGCGCCCTCGGCCTCGACGACCACTCGGATCCGGCCGAGCTCGAACACGCCACCCGCCCCGAACTTCCGGCCGCCCGGCCCCGGTCGGAAACCGCCACCGACCCGGACGCTGCCCGGACTCGCCCCGACGGATTGGAGCAGACCCGCCCGGACGCTGCCCGGACTCGCCCCGACGGATTGGAGCAGACCCGCCCGGACGCTGCCCGGACTCGCCCCGACGGATTGGAGCAGACCCGCCCGGACGCTGCCCGGACTCGCCCCGACGGATTGGAGCAGACCCGCCCGGACGCTGCCCGGACTCGCCCCGACGGATTGGAGCAGACCCGCCCGGACGCCGTACAGACCCGCCCCGACGGCCTTGAACAAACCCGTCCGGACCTGTCCGAGGCCGAGACTCAGCCGATTCCCGGTCCCGGGCAGACCCTGCGGGACCTGCCGCTGGCACCCTGGGCCGAGGTGAATCGTCCTGCGCCGCAGGCGGAACCGCGCGCCATCGGACTCGAGGAGTTGCGCACCGAGATCGCGGACCGGCTCGGCCTCTCCGACGCCGAACGGACTCCGCCGCGCCTGTCCGAGATCGCCGGTGACCTGCAATTCCGAAACCTGTTGCGCGCCGGTGGCATCGAGGCCCTCGAACAGGCCGGTATCCGGCACGAGGCCGAGACCGATCCGGAGGCTCGCGCACTGCACGCGGCCGATCGCGATGACTGGGCCCGCCGTCTGGGCGTCGCCCCGGAGCGCGTCGCCACCCCGCAGGCCATCGACCGGACGGTGCGCGAGTTGCGCGCCGAAACTCTGCGTCGCACGGCCGATGTCGCGGATCTGGTGGCCGCCACCCGCTACAACCCGGCGGACGGCCTGCGCGCGGTGCTGGAGGCCGACGGCAACCGGGTGCACGTGCGCCTCACCGAGAACCCGGACGGCACCTACCGTGTCGAGGTGTCCACGCGCCCCGAACTGCCGTCGCACCCCGTGTCGAAGGCCGACGAGGCGAAGCCGCGGCAGAGCCTGCTCAAGCGCATGTGGCGTCGTATGATGCACGGCTTCCACGACCACACCCCGAAGTACCCGTCCGGTTCGAGCCAGGACAAGAAGTTCTTCATCAGCGTCGCCAAGAACTTCGGCACCGAAATCCACCATCACGAGCTGTCGCACCTCGACGCGGAGCACGACGACCTCAATCCGGCCCGCGTGTGGAAGGAGCTGGCCACCTTCGTCCAGTCCCGGGAGCATATTCCGCTGGTGCAGTCGTGGCCGTGGCTGGCGGAGAAGATCGGCCGGGTCGCCGACATCTCCGCGCCGGTGATCCCCATGTACATGCGAAACGGCGAGGAGTACCAGCCGTGGTACTCCGAGGCCGATCCGATCCTGCGGGCCGAGGTCGAGGAAAGCCTGCGACTGGCCGAAATGCCCACCGAGGCGGACTATCTCGCGGAAGCCGCCGAGCGGCAGGCCGCGCTACCGCCCGCGGAACCGACGCTCCCCGAACCGACGCGCCCGACGGACTGGGGTCCCGCGGTCCCCGAACCCCTCGCGGCCGCGCTCGATGCCCGCGATTTCGCACTCGCCGATCTGCGGCGGATCGCCGGTGCCCAGCGCGTCGAACTCTCCGGTCTCGACCCCGAGAGTCTGGAGCGCGCGCTCGAAGCCGAGACCCATCAGCTCGTCCGCCGCGCGGGCGCGATCGAGGCGCTGCGGGATGCCGCCATGCGATTCAACGAGCAGGATCAGGCCGTCCCGTACAGCGAGGTCAGCTTCTTCGACAAGGATCCGCTCGGGCGCTATGTGCGCGAATCCCATGCGGTGGACGCACAGGCGATCGAGGAGGAGAAGGCCGCGCGCCGCCGGGAACTCGCCGGGGTCGATCCCGCGGACACCTCGCTCGAATGGCGTCCCAGGCAGCCACCGGTCACCGCGCTCGACTTCCTGGGCGCGAACAATGGCGGCGAATGGGCCAGGCACTTCGACGATATCGACCAGGAGCGTCCCGAAAGTCGTGCGGGCCAACTGTTCGAGGACGCGCTCCGACGGGATCAGATTCGTGATGAGCGGTCCAACTGGGCGCAGCTGCTCGAAGTCCCGCTGAAGAGCCTCGAGACGCCCGAGGGCATCGCGCACGCCATCGCCGATCTGCGGATGCGGCTGCGCGACGGTTACGACAAATTCGTTGAATTGACGTCCGCTGTCGATGATTTCGTGCACGCCGACACCGAGGCCCGCGCGCATGCGACCGAACTGTCCGATGGCGTCGCCCGCGCCTGGCTGGAGGCGCACGGTGGCGTAGAGCTGGAACCGGGCGTCGGCGTGGTCCCGGGTGCACACCCCGGCGATCCCAACCGACTCGTGGTGATCCACGGCGACGCCGATCTCGATGTCCGCCTGGCCAATGCCCTCGCCGCGCACCCGGAACTGGGCGCACAGCTGAATCGCGGTGAACTGCAACTCTTCTACCGCGAAGTCGGCATGACCCCGGACGGTCCGTTCGTGCGCGCGGTCCTCGCACCCGAGGCGTTCTATCACGAGCTGAATGTCGAAGGCCGTCGTGTGCCGACCCTGCTGCTGCGGGATGGCGACGGCGCCTGGCGCACCGTACAGCCCGAACACGTTGCGCTAGAACCACATACGACGCCGAGCACCGAGGCCGCCGTGCCGCGCGACCCGGATGTGGTGCGCGCGGAACGCAATGCGGTGGCCAAGCGTCTGAGCATCTACACGATGGACCTCGGCGAGAACCTCGACCGCACCATCGCCGGACTCGAGCAGGACAATGCGTCGCGCGCCGGGCAGATCGAGGGCATGGCGGATTTCATCCGTTCCAGCGATGCCATCGACAGCTTCCACGATCTCGATCGCACGCTGAAGAATCTCGCGCACCGCCTGAAGCTGGACCCGGACGCGATGACACCGGAGACGGTGGCGCAGGCGCTGGCCGATCCGGGCATCCGGGCCGCGCGGCGGTTGCAGGCGGTCGAGGATCTGCTCGGTTATGCGAAGGCGCTGAACGAGTCCGGGGTCAAGGAATCGGTGCTGCTCGCGGCGCGTGACCGGCTGGCCGAGCGGCTCGGGGTTCCGCCGGAAGAGCTGTACGCGCATAAGCACAAGATCGACAAGCCGACGAACGAGGTCATCGGCTACGGACCGAAACCGGAATCCACCAGTCCGAAGGCCGTGCTGGAGGCCATCAACAACCTGCTGCATCGCACGGCCGAACGCCCGCAATTGCTGGCCGGTCTCGCCGAATACGTGCGGACCATCAGCGGTCTCGATCCGTTCCGGCGGAATATGCGCTTCGATCCGTTCAGCGATCCGCGCGTGGCCGACGGCGAACTGCCGATTCATGGCGGGAAGGCGTCCGCGCTGCTGCGCGCGCTGCTGCACGAATCCCTCGGCGAGCCACCGATCTCCGATCATCCGCCGGAGGCCGCGGGTGTGCGGGACCGACTGCTCGGCTTCGATATCGACAATGTCGAGCGCCAGGTCAAGCTCTACACCAAATACGCCAAGGAACTGCACGACTGGGTTACTCCGGCGCAGCTCGCCGAGGTGCTGCACACCCGCGCGCAGGGTTCCTGGGATAGGGCCTACGACGCGTACCGGTCCGGCGTCGAGGATCCGGCGCGGGTGCTGACCTCCGAGGAGCTGCAGGCCCTGGTGCGGAAGGTGCGCAATGCGCGCTACACCGAGGTGTACGAGGTCTACCGCGACGGCAAGATCGACAAGCACGAGCGCCTCGAACCACACGAATTCGCCGAGGTCCTGAAGACCATGCGCGCCGAGGTCCAGGCGCGTGCGGCCGATATCGAGGAGCTGGCGCGCCTGGCCGCCGAGCACCACGACCTCACCAATCCGCCGGAACCCGAACCGCCACCGGGCGCACCGCGAGAATTGGCGAACGAACTCGCCGAGGCGCGGCATCTCCTGGACCTGGCGCGGGACGGTCGCGACTACGCCGTCGGGCGCATGTACCTCGAGGACGATCGCGCGCTGCGCGAGAGCGACCTCACCCCGCAGCGCATGCCGGGCACCGCCGACTACCTGGGCACCCGCCTCGCCGCGGAGGCGGGCACGCTGCCGGGCCACGAACAGCGCATCTCCGATCTCGTCGACGCGGCGCGCAACTTCTCCGATGCGGAGAAGCGCGTGACGGACTTGGAGTCGGCGCTGCGGCAAGCGGTCGAGGCGGAGGCAGGTCCGGCGGAGACGCCCGTGGAGGTGTGGCAACGCCAAGTCGATTCGGCGCGAACCGAACTCGACGCGGTGATCGCCGCAGATCCCGGTCTGGCGCGACTCGGCTTCGACCGCGTCCTGGACCAGGTCGATCGCATGTCGCAGATGGCGCACGACCGCGCCGACGTCTGGACCGACGAACTCGTCCCGCTGCGCGATGCCGCCCAGAACTACCGTCTGGCACAGGAATTCCTCGCCACCGCCCAGGACGACGCGGTCGCCGCCTACCGTGACGGCGCGACGCCGGAGCAGACCGCGCGGCGTGAACTCTCCAACGCGAGAATCGAATTGGAGGGCGCGTCCGCCCTGCGCGATACCCTCCTCGCCTTCGATCCGTCGCTGACCGCGAACGACCTGACCCGCGAATGGATTCACGCCACCCGCGCCGAACTCGGCGATACGCACCGCTCGAACCCGTCCGCCCCCGATCGCGCCCGCCTCGAACTGGCCGACGCCGCGGAACACCAAATCCGTGCCCAGGACCGGGTTTCGCGCTGGGAGGCCGAACAGCGGCGCCTGGAATCGGCCGCCCGCGCCGCCGCCGACACCCGCGAGGCGGCCGCACACCGCGCGGTCGACAATGCCCGCGCCGAGCTGCGGCGAGCCATCACCCACCTCCGCGAAAGCACCGGCCTCAACACCAGCGAACGCGACCTCACCCCGGACCAGCTGGACCGAGCCATGACCGAGCTCGAAGGCAGCACCATCCGCCTCGACACCGGCGACCCGGGCGCGGCCTTCCAGCAATTGCGTGCCGCCGCCGAGCGACTGCACAACGCCGAAGCCTTCGTCGACTGGGTCGCGGAACACGCCCCGTCCCCGGCCGCCCGCACGCCCTCGGAACCCGTTGCCCTCGAAGCGAATACGCGTCCGAACCGCTCGAACGAGGTCGGGTCGCCGGACGGCTCCACCGCGAGCCGAACACACGATGATCCCGGATCGACTGTGCCCGAGGGCGATTCCGGACCCGGTAAGCCGCCACCCGATCCCGATACCGATCCCGGCGAGTCCGGCGGTGCGACTCCCGCCAAGCCGGGCGGCCCGACCCATCCGGGTGCGGCCCCCGCCGCTGTACATCCGTCACGCGGTTCGGAATCGGCAGCGGCACAGTCGGTTACCGTGCCACCGGTAACGGGTCCTCCGGTCGCGGGACAGTCCGGCCATGAGGCGCATCAGGTGGGTCAGCAGACCGGTACGCCCACCGGCGGATCCCCCGCACCCCAGCCCCCGCACCAGCCCTCCGGCGGATCCCAACCCCCGCCCCCCACAACGGAAGCGGCTCACCCGCAGCGGACCCCGGCCGTTGAAAACGGTGCACCGCAGCGCCCAGTGGCGGTGGAACAGGCGTTGCGGCAGCACCCGCCCGCCGTCGAGCAGCCTGCGCCGCACGAGCCTCCCGGGGTTGAACAGCCTGCGCCCCAACGCCCCCCGGCGGCCGAGCAGGGATTTCCCCAGCCCGCTCCCGCGTCCGAGCCGACGGTGCGGCGCGGAGCCCCGGTAGTCGAACAGCCTGTGCCGCAGCAGCCTCCGGTGCAGGAAGCGGTCTCGCCGCAGCAGTCGGACACAGCCGCCGATACCCCGGTCGCACCAAACAACGAAGCCCCGCCGACCGATCGCGACACCCCGTCCACAGCGGACACCGGCGGTCTTGTCGACAACGACGGCACCGGCCAGGACAACGGAACTGGTTCGGACACGACAGGTTCGGAGCCCGTTGCCCTCGACTCCGCGGACTCGGATCCGCAAGGCACGGATCCTGACGGCTCGGACCCACACAGCACCGCTTCGCGCGTGCTCGATCCCGATGGATCCGACTCGGATGGCTCGGATCCGAATAGCTCCGAGCCTGACAACTCGGAGCCCGATAACTCGGACCGGGATCATTCGGAGCCCGACAACCCGGATCAGGACGGTTCGGATACGGATGGGTCGGATACGGATGGGTCGGATCCGCGTGATCCGAATGGCAATGATCCGGATTCGGATGAGACGCGGCGTCGGGACGAGCCGAATTGGGCGCATGTGCGGTCGCACATACCGCATGTGCCGCATCAGGATCCCGACTACAACCTGCCGGATTACACACCGAAGCCGTCGTTGCAGCCGTATCCGTGGACTCCGCCTGCGGGTGAGCAGCCCCAGCCGCAGCCGCAGCCGCAGCCGGAACCACAGCCGCAGCCCCAACCCCAACCCCAACCGCAGCCCCAACCTCAGCCGTACCCGCAGCCGGGTGGGCCCGGCCGTCCGTCGATGCCGCAGCCGCATATGCCGCAACTGCCGGAGATACCGCGGCCGCAATTGCCACAGCCGCCGCAGCTGCCACACTTGCCGGAACCTCCGATGCCGCCCAATGTTCCGACGCCGCCGGAGGGCTGGCCGCCGGGTATGCCCTGGCCGCCGACCGCCCCGTATCCGCCCGCGGGCTGGCCGCCGGGATGCGCTTGGCCGCCTACCGATTCGTGGCCGCCGGGCATTCCCATGCCGGGTTCGGGTTGGCCGGGCGATTCGCAGCCGGGTGGCTCGAATGGCTGGCCGAACCCGTCGCAGCCGTACCCGCCGTACCATTCGCCGGGCACCACCTCGCACTCACCGTCCGACGGCTCACCGATCCCGAGTGCGCCGTCGAATGGCGCACCACGGCAGTACGATCCGGCCGAAGCCGTGAACCGACTACTGGAATCCCTTGGCGAGCGCGCGAATCCGGGTGGTCCCGGCGCTCCCGCCTTGACACCGCTGCCCGGCGGCCCGGGCGCACCCTCCGGCTTCGACCCCGGCCACGGATTCGGCGATCCCGGCACCTCGCAGGGCGCGACGCCGGGCGATTCGAACACCAATGGCGCTGCGGCAGCGAATGGTTCGGGCTACCCGATGGGTGGCGCCCCGGTCATGCCGCCGGGCGGTCAGGCCGCGGGCAATGGTGCGAAGGGCAATGGCGGCCGCGGTGATCGCCGCTTCCCGCGCGCGGGCGGCGGTCCGGTGAAGAACGGGATGATCTATCTGCGTTCGCATTCCGGGTACGGCGAGTTCGCCACCTTCGATCCCGGCACCGGCCTGCTGCAATCGGCCCCGATGGCGACGGGCGCGCTCTCGGGTGTCTACGGCGACTGCGACGGTGTGCAGGTCGTCTTCTACCGCGCCCCGCAGGGCCTGGTGCTGCGGGTGGGGGAGCAGGCGATCGAGATCGACCAGCTGGGCGCGGAGGCCAGCTGGGAGCGCACGGCCCAGGGCTTCACCCGTTTCGTGGTGTCCGCGGGTGGGCATGCCCAGTGCGAGCTGCGCTATCGCCCGGTCGGCGCGGACGCGGATCTGGGTCTGCTGATTCGCGATGTGCTCGCCGATCCGGTGCGCCGGGTGGGGATTTTCGGGTGAGCGGTCGATCACGGAGTTTGCCTGTTCGTCCGGTTCCGGCAACCGCCCGGTTGGCTCGGATATGCGATGCTGAGGGTTGATCGGGACGAGCGAGGAGGACGGACGTGCGCTACGGCGGCCACCCGAGCAAGGAGCAGTTGCAGCGTAATTTCGACAGCATGCTGCAGCGGGTGCTGTCCGGCGAGGGTTTACGGACCGAGACCGGCCTCGATCAGCAGACCATGCAGGCGCTGCGTGCACTCCGGTCGGCCTATCCGAATGCCTCGCAGGAGCTCGAAGCGGCGGCTCGCCGGGCCTTCGCCGGCCAATTGGACGGCAGCAATGCCGCCGCGCGGCGCGCGGAGATGGATCGAATCATCGCCGAGCACGAATAGCCGTTCCATCGCATCCGTCTCGAATGTGACCGTCGAGGAGACGATTTACGCGTGACCACGAATCACGAGTTCAGCGAAGCAGTCATCGGCGAATCGATGCCTGAATCCGGCAGTGTGACAAAGGTTTCCGACCAGCAGGCCGAATTCGACCAGAGTGCGACGGAATCCGAGCCCGATGTCGGCTTCAACCTTACTCCCGATTCGGCCGACACCCCGGGTGCGATGGATGTCGCCGATCAGGCCCGGGGCGTGGCGCACCGCATCGCGCAGGAGTTGATGGCGCTGGGCCCCAATGGCTGGGACAGTGTGCACGCCGCCTTCGCCCTCACCGTGACCGGTCAACTGTCCCGCGTCACCTACTTCGACGATCAGCGCCAGCAGATCCGAATCCTGCCCTCGCAGGAGGTGCTGAACCTGGTCGCCACGCATCGCGCCGTCTCGGCCGAGCTCGGCGACGGCCCCTGGTGGCGTTTCGAAATGACGCTGACCGCCGCCGGTGAGCTGGAGGTCGATCACGACTACGGCGACGACCCCTTCCCGGATGACCAGCTCTTCGCCCCGCGGGAGTACCTGGCCGATCTGGAGGCGTATCCGCGCACGAGCCTGCCGACCTGGCTGGCCGCCTATGTGCACCATGACAATCGGCAGGGCCGCACCCCGCAGCAGGCCGCCGTCGCCGCCCGCGCCGATCGCGAATCAGGTGTGCTACCCGCGGTTTCGGAGAACGACTTCCCGGAGTTCGACCTGCTGTGGTCGCGCTGGTCCGCGCTGGCGGCGGCCTTCGTCGCCATCGGCTCGGACTGGGGTCCGCGCGTACTGCCGTCCTTCGGCTGGTTCGAGGGTTCGCGCCGCTCCGGCTCCTCGCTGTACGCCCTGCCGGGCGGTCGCGCGGTGCTCTCGGGCGGGGTCTGGAACGCCCCCGAACTCGATGCCGCCTACAACGGCCGGTCCGCGCTCCCGCGGTTGTACGCGGGCGCACCGGAGTGGGTTGCCAACTCGGTCTTGAACACTCGCGCCAGTGGCGGCCTGCTGACCTTCTGCTACTGGTGGGAGCGGGATCGCTGGTATCGCGCCGAATCCCCGCGCGCGACCGAACTGGCCGCCGCGGTTCCGGGCATCTGGACCACCGGAACCGTCTCGGACGTGATCTGCGGTCTACTCGCGGATGACCCGTCGCAATCGCTGCGATCCACTGTCACCGCCTACGTCGAGGCCGCCGAGCGCGGCGACGTCACCCGCACCCAACTCGCCGAAACCTTCGGTGACACAGCCGATCTGGATGGTGCGCACTATCAGCTCACCCTCTCCGGCGTCGCCCGTACCGGCCCCGAGCCGCTGCCGCGCGACGAAGCCGTCGCGGAGGTGCTGCGCCATATCGACACCAACGGCGTGGACACCACCGGATACCCCCTGGATCAGCTTCGCGCGGAACGCCTTCCGGTCGGATGGCTCGTTTACGCCCCCGCCGATCCGAATGAGATCTCCGTGCAGCGGGCATTGTTCTATATAGCGGATGACGGCGTGGTGGAGGCGGCGACCTCGGCCACCCCGCCATCGATCTACCTGTCCGGCTTCGAACAGCGCTTTCGTGCCAGGCACGCGTAACGGAATCGTGTGGATGGGTGGCTGAGTTGTACTGGTGCGCACTAATGTTCGACGGACACCTGAGGGTAGGAGCGGGACGTGGGTGACGAAGACAATCCTTGGCGGGGGCTGGCCCAACAGGCGCGCGGGGGCACCCTGAATCTCGGTGACGGAGTCGGGCAGGCAGCTGCCAAGATCGCCGCCGATGTGGCGAATACGCTGGGTATCGCGTTGACCTATCAACCACTGCTCACCGAGCACAAGGGCTTCGGCGACCATGCGATCCTGCCGTCGGCGGGGAATCTCGAGGATCGTTTCAATACGCAGGGCAAGAATCTCGGCGGCGTCCTCAAGCGGTATATCGACCTGGTGGAGGCCATGGCCGACACCATGATCGTGGCGGACCACAATTACAAGGCGACCGAAGAGGATTCCAAGGCCGAGTTCAACCGGTTCAAGAAAGAGTCCGCGGTACAACCGCCCTCCGGCGATCCGAAGCTGGTCAGCGGCACCAAACTCCCGGTGTGGAACTACGATTCGACTCCGCCGCTGGATGGCAAGCACGGGAATGCGGACCTGGTGAAGATCGCCAAGGAGAAGGGGCACTACGACGCCCTCGACCCGGAGGATCCGAACGGTAAGGACCGGGTGTGGCTCCATGCGGCGGGCGAGGGGATGAACCCGCAGCTAGTGGCCGATATCGGCGGCACCTGGCTGTCGGTGGCGGACAAGATCGACAAGAGCTTCGATCAGCTCACCACGCAGCTGGACAAAATGAAGGATGGCTGGAAGGGCCACGGCGGCAACGCCGCGCGCCGGGTGGCCGGGGAATTCAAGACCGAGGCCGACGGCCTCACCGCCGATATGCGCGCGATGGCGTCCAATCTGACCTACGTCGCGGGTTGGCTGGATAACACCAAGGTGCGGATGCCCAGTGCTCCAACAGATTTCGACTACGACCATCCTCAACGCGAGGAACGCATCCTCAAAGCCGCACGATCGGCCTTTCAGAACTTCTATGTGAACGGCATGATCGCGGGCAGTAAGGCGATTCCGCATCTGATCGACCCGTTGGCGCAGCTGCCCGGGCTCGCGACGAAGACCACGACCGATAACGGCGGTGGTGGCGGTGGTGGCGGTGGCGGTACCCCGAAGAACAAGCTCGGATTGACCGGGGCATCCCTGTCCGCCGATGCGTTGCAGCACAGCAAGTCCGATCCGAACGGCAAGAATCCGCAGAAAACCGATCCGAACCAGAAGGATCCGAACAAGACCGATCCCAACGGCAATAAGACGGATCCGAGCAAGACCGATCCGGGTAAGTCCGACCCCAATTCGACGGACCCGAGCAGGAACACCGGTGACGGTACGTCGCAACAGAGTTCGGGCGGATCCTCCGACGCGTCCCAGCTGACCAGCGCATTGCAGCAGGGCCTGCAGGGCCTGACCTCGACCGCGAATCAGGCGAAGACGACCGACCCCAGCTCCACGTTGGCGAGCCTGCCCAGCATGCTCAACAACCTCAAGGACATCGCCAAGGGCGGCGGCGGTCCCGGTGGCGGCGGTCCCGGCATCAGCCCGGCGGCCGCGCCCAAGGAGCTCACCTCGAAGTTGTTCCCGCGCGCCGCGCTCTCCACCGAGGTCGAGGGCGCCATCGCCTCGACCTCGCGAGCCGGAATCGCCACCGGCGGTGCGGCTCCCATGGGCGGCGGTATGGGTGGTGCGCCGATGGGTGGCGGCCACGGTGCGGGTGGTGCGGGCGGTCAGGGCAAGGAGCACAAGCGGCCCGAGTTCCTGGACTCCTCCGAATATCTGGAAGAGGCCATGGGTGCACCCCCGATCGTGGCGAAGCCCGTGGTGGAGGGTTGAGTCCCGTGCTTCGATCCTGGTCATTCACGGATCTGGAATTCCTGGCGCTATGGCAGGAGCGCGGTGCGGAGTTCCTGCCCGAGCCGCTCATGTTCAGCAGTCGAACCCAGTGGTGGAGTGAGCATCTGGACGCGATGGCGCGCACCCGGGACAGCCTCCCGCACGAGCGTGATCCCGAATGGCAGGACATCTTCGACACCCTGTCGCTGCCGGATGTCCGGATCGAGGTGCGCGGCCGCGACGGCCGGGACGCCTCCGACCCGAAGGGGAGCATCCGCCTGCTCGGCGCGCGGCGCGGCGATTTCGGCTACCTGGTCGTGCAGCAGCCCGGTGAAACGGTCAGTCACAGTGCGGGTTTCGATGTCACCGCCTGTGACGCCGGGCAGTTGGCGGCCGAATTGATTGCGGCACTGCCGGATGTCGCCGCGGGTCGCGGCCCCGAGCTGGTGCTCGCCGAATCCGCGGATATCGAGGACCATGACTACGCATTCGGCCTGTCCCCGGCGCACGAGACCATGGAGGGAACGGTCATCGACCGCGCCGCGGAGTTCCTGGCCGCACCCGCGGTCACCCGTGGCGTGATCGAAATCGTCCAGGGTTATTCGCGTTTCGGCCCGCGCGGTATCACCCGGCATCGGGTGGACTGGCGGGATCTGGTCGATGACGGCCGCTATGTGGTCACCGGTGACTATCCGCGGGTGGCGGCCCCCGCCGACCCGCGCCGCATGGTCGCGACCGTGCAAACCCGGATCGACGAGGTGCTCGTGGCCCTCGGAGACGAATAGCCGAGCCGGAATGACCAGCGAAAAGGAGGGTGCGCCAATGTCACTGGACGAGACCTCGTTCCCGACCGAGTTCACGCTCGCGTCGCGGACCGGAGCGGTGGTCGTCTGCACCACCGAGCAGGGCCTGCCGCTCGGAGTGAGCGTGGAGCGCGATCAACTGCGCGATGATCCGGCCGCGCTGGCCGCGGAGATCCTGCGGCTGTGCAAGCAATCCGCCGCCCGCGCCGGATCGCAACGCCGCGAGCAACTGCGCCAGGCCGGATTGGCCCCGGAGATGCTGGCGCTCACCGGATTGCCCACCGTGGCCGAGGTGACACGTCGAGAAATCGTAGAGGAGCAGGACTTCGATACCGAGCCGGACAGCTGGCTGCGTCCTATCTGATACCGGAAGTTCTCGCAGACTTTGATGTACTGCCCGAATCTTCGCTCTGTATAGTTTATTTCGAGTTGATCTTCCTGATGGGAGTCTCATGAGCAACCTCGCCGCCTCACCGGACGCGATTCGCCACTACGGCGATGTCTCCGCCGCCATGGCATCCACCATCGCCGGCGTCGCCGCCGCCGACCAGGCCGCCACCGTGGCCGCGGTCGTACCCGTCTTCGGCCTGATCGGGCAGGAATTCCTGCTGAGTTTCGCCGGCGCGCAGGGCAATCACTTCGCCGCGACCGCCGAGCTCGCCGCCGTGCACGCCGGTACCGCGGTCACCGCGCACGAAGCCGCCGCCGCCTACGATTCGGTCGAGGCGAAGTCCAGCGTGGACTTCCTCTCACTGACGCAGGAGCTATGAGCTCGCCGCAGGGCTCGCCCGATCCCACCGTCGCGGATATCCTGCGCGGCACCGATATCGGTTCGCTGCTGGACCGCCCGGTCAATGACATCCTGCGGGATCTCGGCCTGAGCACGCTGCCGCAATTGCCCGCCATGCCACCGCTGCCGGGTATGCCGGTACTGCCGGTGATCGATCTGACCGCGCTCACCCGCCCGCTCACCGATCTGGCGCAGGCCTTCGGCACCGGTCAGCTCAGCGGTGCGAGTGTCGATCCGACACAGGTGCTTTCGACCGTCTCGAGCGCGCTCCAGCAGATCATGACCATGGCCTCCTCGCTCATGGCGATGGCCTCGGGCGATTGGCAGGGCGCGGGCGCGACCAGCGCATTGGAGAAGGGCACCGCCGCCCAGGCGGACGCGGTGCAGTTGCAGACCCAGAACGGTGCGCAGAAGATGGTGCTCGGCGGTGCGGCCACCTCGGTGGCGACCGGCGCGGCCACCATGGCCACGATCATCGCCAAATTCCTCGCTTCGGTCGCGGCCTCCGCGCCCTTCCTGGTGACCCCGCCCGGACAGGCGTTCCTACTGGCCATGGCGACCGAGACCGCCGCCGAGGCAACGGCGGTGACCGCCAAGACCAAGGCCGAGCTGACCGTGCACAGCGCGAATATGACCACGGCCGGGCAGAAGGTGAAGGTCACCAACGCGCCCAGCGGCGTGGATTCGCTGTCGCAGGTGACGCAGCTGCTCAGTGTGCTCTCGCCGCTGGCCAGCGCCGCGAATACCGGTGTGCAGCAGGTGCAGTCGATCGCGCAGACGCTCACCGCCACCGACACCACCGATACGGTCGTGCCGGTGGATGACGCCCTCGACCCGAGCAAGGTCGGTGGGACCAGCCCGGGTGGCGGGATACCGCTCACCGGGCTCGGTGCCAGTGCGGCAACGCAATTGAGTCAGTGGACCGGTACCCGTTCCGCCGCGGCTCCGCCCGCGGCCCCGCCCGCCGCGGAACCGGCGGCGACCACGCGTGCCACGGCCATGTCCGGTCCCGGCATGATGGCACCGCCCATGGCCGGTGCCGGATTGGCTCCGCACTCGAACGAGGGCGAGGCCGATGCGGAGATCCGTTCGCAGATGGTCACCGGCGAGCACGGTGACGATGTGGTCGGCGATCTCGGCAATACGGGTGTTCCGGTGGTCGGCGCGGTGGGCTCCGCCAGCCCCCGGGTTCCCACCAGCACCGACTGATCGAGACCCGCGGGCGGTGATTCGCCTGCGGGACTTCAGCATCGGGTGTGCCCTGTCGGATCAGCCGGTAATGAGCCGAACGGCGGCGTCCTTGGTGGCCTCGTCCACCTCGTCCAGGCGGAACGCGCGCGCCATAATGTGCTCGACCAACTCCGGCTCCGGCGGCAGCCGATGTTTGCGCAGGTAGTGCGGCACCGAGCCGGACCACACCCACACCCCATCGGTCCGGAAGTTCAGCGGGACATCGCGCTGCTCCGGCGCGAACTCGTCCACATCGAAGCTGCGCGCGGCCAGCACCACCGGCGCGGACTCCAGATAACTCAGCAATTGATCCTGGAACCAGGGGATCACGGGCTCGCGAACGGCTACGGGGCGGCCGCTCTCATCGCGCCCGTCATACACCCGCGCCAGCCGCAGTTGCCCGGTGTGGTCAACCATGAATCCAAGCCCTCCCAATTAATCCGCTTGCGCCTCACGAAGCCTGTCCCGCAACCATTCCGGGGTGTGCTGCTCATCGCGAGGGTAGTGCTGGAAATCCAATGCGTATGCGCCCGCGGTCAATTGCGGCGTGAAATCCGGCTCATTGTCGTAGTCGAACTCGATGGTGTAATCGCCGGTGCGCTCGATGGAGTACCGCGCGGTGAACCACGCGCCCGTATCCGGCTGATACATCGCGGCGCGCAATTTATCGAACTCGCGCATGGCGACTTTGGGGACCGAATGCCGGGTGGCGGACCCGTCGGCGGCGATCGACTCCAGTCGCGCGCCGTCGATCTGCACGGTGCCGCGGAATTCGAATCGAATCCGGTGCCAGCCCGCCGGGACGGCATCCACCAGGGCGCGGCCGACCACCTGGAGCACGGCGGCCTGATCGAGCGGACCCAGCGAATCTTCCTGCACCATGTGATCGATCCTTCCACAGCCGGGGCGGTCGTCCACAACCTCCCGCGGCGCCGAGCCGCGCTATTGCCTGCGCGGCGGAATGTTCTTGAAACTCAGGGTGTCCACCAATACGCCGTCCACCAGGTACTCGACGTCAATGTAGGCCGGGGTCTTCATATTCGGCGAGTTCGGGTCGTAGTCGAGGTCGATTCGCACCTGGAGTAGGGGCGGCGGATCCTGTCCGAGCAGATGCTCCCAATGCCCCTCGAGTTTGCGCCAATTGTCCAGCGGCGTTGTTTCGCCCGGATCCTGATTCAAGCTGGTGAGCATCGGCACCATATTGATGGCCTCACCGGGCCCGCCGAATTCGGTGCCGAACAGGTGTCCGCCGTCGAAGGTGACGGCCGCGTACAGAATGACCTCGGAGAGTGAGGGGGTACGACCGAACTGGGTCTTGAACTGGTCGACGATATCTTTGTTGATCGCCGCGTATTCCTTACCGCCGACATGACCGATCGGGGTCTGGTCGGGTCCGCGCCGCCCCTCATCGGAGCCGAACAGATCCAGCTTGCCGTGGGCGACGACGACGCGGCCCTGGGTATCGGTGGTGTACTGGAAGCGCTCGTCGACCCGATAGGACGCCTCGGGGAACGGTCGTTTCAGGTCGGGGTTGAAACCGTCGCCGATCAGGCGGCGCTGCGCGAGATCGCGGGTCTGCTTACGCCCGGAATCGGTATGCACCTCGTGGACCAGGCCCTCGGGGCCGGTGACGAAAAGACCGCGGTCGCGTCCGGCCCGGTCGGTGACCCGATAGGCGGTGTTCACATCGAGCTTGATCGGCGCGCCGGTGCGGTCGTCCCTGCCGAAAGGCTTGCGCCGCTTGGGCGCGAGCGCATCGTCGGCCTTGATCTCCTTGACCGGCCGGTCTCCGATGATGTCCTCGTAGCTGCGGCGGTGCGGTTCATCGTCGGCGAACATATCGTCACGGAACGCGCTGCGGTCCCTGGCCCCCTCG
The DNA here is from genome assembly GCF_036327755.1 of Nocardia sp. NBC_01503. NCBI lineage: Bacteria > Bacillati > Actinomycetota > Actinomycetes > Mycobacteriales > Nocardiaceae > Nocardia > Nocardia sp. NBC_01503. The sequence goes on along the minus strand of NZ_CP109596.1, from coordinate 1,503,861 downwards.
GGGTTGAGGCCGTGCTTATCCGCCTCGGGTGTGCCGGGCGCGAAACCATCTTGTGCGGCAGTGACTTCGGTGCCGTCGGGGCGGTGGATCTGCCATTCGCCGTCGGGTGGAATGCGCGGGCGGCGGTTACCGTCGGGACCGATATCGGCGGTGCTGGTGTACACCCGGCCGTGCTCATCGGTCCAGACGGGTTTCGTGGCGGCCAGCACATCCACGCCCAGTGCGGCCGAGAGCCGGCTCGCGAAATCGTTGGCCGCGGCATCGCAGCCGATGACGCGAATGGGAGTTGTTCCATCCCAATCACTTCGGCGCACCAGGCCGGCATACTGCTCCGGACTGTAGGTCCGATCACCGATGCGGGCATTGCCGTCCTCGGTGATGTGTACATCGGCGCTGAAGTAGTTCGGATCGTGCGGAACGCGGCGCGCGAGGTCGGCCATGGCCGGATCGTCGCCGTGATGGGCGATACCGGCATCGGTCTGCTCGCCGAAACGGTCGGCTTCGTCCAGGCTCGAGTTCGGCTCGGCGGGGGTGGTCGTCTCCGGCCGCGGGACATTCTCGTTCTCATGCTGTGGCGCAACATGTTCGGCGTCCGGTTGGTGCGTGATCTCGGCCGGATGCGCCGCCACCGGATCGGGCGCGGGGTGGTACTCGATCACCATGCGATGCTCGGGCAGCGGGCGTGCGAACCCGGCCATGCGCTGGGTATCGAGGTTATTGCTGGCCCCGGCGTCGATGGTGTAGTCGTAATCGGTATTGCCCTCGCCCTCGAAGTGGGTCGACTCCACCACCCGGAAGGGATTGGCACTGTCGCCGTAATGGGCCTCGATGGCCTGCCAGAGTTTGGTGCCGAGGATATGCCCGCGATCGCCGGGGGTGCCGTTCTCCTCCTGCGGCTTCATATCCCACTGCACTTCGATGCGCCCGCCCGGCACCATCGCGTCGGCGAGTGCGGCGGCCATCGGGTGATATGCGGCGTCGGGCAGTTCGGCGCTGACATTGTTGATGTAGACGCGCGCTATCTGCCCATTGCCGGGACCGGCGAGAATGTTCCCGTCGAAGAGTAGATTGCCGAAGAGCATGACGCTGCCCGGCGCGGTGAGCGGTCCGGGATCGAGAATGCCGAGATCGCGGCGGCGCTGGCCCGCGATCGGGAACTCGGAGGCGAGTTCGGTCTTGATGATCAGCCCGCCACCGGAGCGATCGGCCTCCGGGGTCAGGTCGACGGCGAAGGCGCTGCGGCCCACGCCGACATCGACGGTATGCCCACCATCGACCGCGGCCGGCACCGTGGGGCGCCGCTGTAGCGGAATACGGGCATTGTCCTCGCCGAATGCGTTCTGCTGCAAGGGTAGTCGATGCTGCGGCTGTGGTCGCGGCATGACATCGACGGCCGATTTGCCATCCACGGCGTCGTGAACGACCACGGTGTACTCGGCATTGATCCCATTCTCGGCCGCGCCGCGATTGGCGCTGTCGATATCGCGCAGGAAGTCCCCGAGGGTGGTCGGCGCACCATCGACCATGAGCGTGCCCGTCGCATGATCCAGCACACCGGTGATGTGATCCGGTCCCTGCCCGAAAGCGTCTGCCGCATTATGCATTCGAGCGAAGTTCTCCGGTCCGAACGCCTGCCGGAAGTTCTCCGGTGTGGAGTTCTCGAAGGCATCGAGCGCCCGATGCAGCGCCCGCGCCCGATCCGGTCCGGTCAAACTCGGATCATTGATCACCGCATTGATCGGATTCAAGGCCGCGAGCAGCCCCGGCACCATCCGCCGAGCGGCCTTCGCCTCCGGCTCGAAGAGCGGATCGAAGAGCCGCCGCGACTGCTCCTCCCGCATCCGCCCATCCAGCCCCTGCCGCTCGGCTGTCACCACGTCGTCGGCGTGCTCGCCGGTCAACTGCTGCTCCAGCTGCGCCAAATGCCGCTCGGCCGCCTGATCGAACTGAGCATCGGTCAACCGCGGATCGAAGTCCGGGCGCTGCGAAAGCGCCCCGTCCTGCTCGAGCCGCAATCGCCGCGCCAACTCGGGGTCATGCGCCTGCAACAACTCCCGTGCTGTATCGGCTTGTGTGGGAACAGATTCGACGGGAGCCGGGTGCGCTGGATCGCTGAGTCCGAGGCGGTCGGTGAGGGCGCGCAGGTCCGAGCGCAGGCGTGGAAGTTCTTGTGCTCGTGCGGGATCGAAGGTGGCGGTATCGATTTGCGCGGTGAGCACGCGTAACTCGGCGAAGCGACCGCCGAGGTGCGGGGTGAGCTCGCTCGGGCGGTCGTCGTTCTGGTCGATATCGGGATCGAGGGAGATCTGCGGGTCGAGGCCGAGGCGGATCTCCGCCAGCTCATGCGCCACCGCGCGGACCACATCTTCGTCGCGGGCGTGCGGCGAGACCCGTACGTCGTAGCCGGAACCGTCGGGGCGGGCGTGGAACTCGGCGACCGCGCCATCCTCGGTCGGGCCTATCCGGACGGAGACGGTGCCGTGTTCGTCGGGGAGGACGAAGTGGTTCCGGTCGCGATTCCACGCCACGTCTTCCGGGGTGATCAAGCCGAGGTTGGCCTTGATCTCCTCGCGCAGGAAGTCCGGATCGAGCTCATCACCGGTCCGCGACTCGCCGTCGTAGTCGCCGATCGACGTGGACTGCCCGTGCTGCGGTGGCCTGCGCTCGCCGCCACGGGAGTCGCTCGGCAGGTCCGATCGGCCCGGACCGTGCTGGGTCGACGGATCGTGCACCGGGATCGGCACGACACCGGCGACGCTTCCATCCGCGGAATCCTCGCTGCCCCGGTGCGTTTCGCCGACCGAATCGAGTCCTTCCGGACCGATGTTCGTGGGCTGGTGGGCCAGGTCGGCGTGCTGACCGGCCACGTCGATCGGGCGACCGCTCGCGTCGATGGGGTGACCGGTCGCGTCAGTGCGTGAGTTGGCGGGATCGGCGGGCTGGCTGGCGTGATCGGCCGAATCGGTGGATTCGATCCCGGTGCGGCCCGCCTGCACCGGTCCCGCGGCATGCGGCTGATCGCCCAGCGCGCCGCGCGTCGAGTTGTTCGGCTGTGCCGCAACCGGTTTGGGTGCGGTGCCGTCTCCGGGCGCGATGGATCGGGCACCCGGGGCGGCCTTGGTTGTGTCGCCGGGCGCGCGGGTATCACCGCCTTGACTGGCAGTCGGGTTGGGGCCGGTGTTCGGGTTCGAGGTGCCGCGGGCATCGGGTGCGGCGTTGGGGCTCGCACTGTTCGGTGCGCCGGTATGTCCAGGCGTACCGCCCTGGCTCACACCGGGTGTGGTGCCGACCGCGCCATTTCCGGTGGTATCGGGGGAGGAGCCGGGCGAGGTGTTCGCCTCGGCCGGATGTGTGCCCTGCCCTTCGGGATTCGGCTCGTTCCGGCCCGCGACATCCTCGGACTTCGCCGGGGACTCATGACCCCGGGTGTCGGAGTCCGTGCCGTGCTCGCCATGCGTATCCGTGGATGCGCCGGGCTCATTCGTGGTCCCGCCGGTGTGATCCCCGCCGGGTGCTCTGCTGTCGGAGGAGTGCGTCGAATCTCCGCCGTCCCCGGTGTTAGCGGCGTCCACATCCGGTTTACCGTTCCGGCCGCCGCCGACGGCGGGGCCGTCCCCATTGCTCTGCGGCTGGTCCTGGCGATCATCGGTCGTATGCGCATCCTTGCCCGCGCCGGAATCGCCTTCGCCCACAGGTGAACTCGCGGGATGTGTGGCCGCGCCGCCCTGTTGACCGGAATCGCCTGTACCGCTTGGTTGCTGGCTGACGGGATCGGTAGCGCCATTGTTTCGCTGCGCGGGATCGGTCGAGCCGTCGGGTCGCTGCGCCGGATCGGTGGTGCCGTCCGGCCGCTGCCCGTTCACCGGATCGGTTGTCCCACCCGGTGTCCCGGGATTGGTCTCGGATCCACCGTGCACCGGCGAGTTGAAGCTCGCCGGTGAGCTCCCGTCGTTCGGTGATCCCACCGGCCGCCCACCGAAATCGGTATGGCCGGCGTATCCGTGCAGTGCACTGGGTCCGGCGCCGGAGAACGCGCCGCCGGTGAGCGACCGCGGATCGAATTCCCAATTGCCGGTGAGCAATCCGCCGCCGAGCCAAGCCCCGCCCGCCCCGGCCGCGCCCGCGCCCCACCCGGTGAGTGCCCCATTGAGTGATCCCCGCCAGCCGCCCATATTGGTCGGCAGGAAGTGATTCGCCCCCAATCCGAAGGCCCCACCGGTGCCGCCCGCGATCGCGGAGATGGCGGCATTGCTGCCCATGGCACCCCAGTCGTACCCGTCGGTGTGCCCGGTCTGCTGCTGAATGGTCTGCACCAGGAACTCCTGCGAGGTCCCCTGCAGTGCCTCGACCAACGCCTCCTGTCCGATCTCGTATACCAGCTTGGGAATGATCCGCTTCAGCACCTGATTGGTGATTCGGTCGGCGAGTGCCCGGGTGATCCGATTCGCCAACTGCTCGCCGAGCTCCCGGAACATCACCCGGGCGGTCGCGAAGATGGTGCCTTCGAGGGCGGGCGCGAACGGTCCGCTCGCCGCGGCCCAGGCGAGTTCGGCGACCAGCCAGGCCCCGGCGATATAGAAGTTCAGTTTGGCCGATTGCAGTTGATCGCCCATACCGTCGGCGGCCGCGGCCAGCGCGCGATAGTTCTCGCCGATCTCCTTGATCGATCCGTGGTGTTCGGGCTCCGCGCCATCGCGCAGCGGCAGCAGCCACTGCATGATCTTCTCGCCGCCCGTTCCCTCCGGATAGGCGTCGCCGAGTCCGCTGAGCAGGTGGTCGAGATCGGCTCGCAGGTCGTCGACCTGTCCGGCCACATCCTCGAGATCGCGCCCCATCTGCCACATGAGGTCTTCATTGCCGTGCGGCCAATCCGAGCCGACCAGCCATTCCAACCACTCCAGCCAGGACGGAAACTCCATCGCCACAGCACACCCCGGTGGTCGGTTCCGATCTTGGTGGGATCGACTGTGCCACAACGATGCAAGCGAACTCAATATGAACGGTGCATGAAAGTCGCTGGCGTGCGGCATCTCCGCGTCGTTCGAGAGCACCGGAAGATTCATTCGATGGTCGATGAACCGGGGTAGCGACGCGTCACGAACAGTCTCGCACCATGTCCTGAACTGCGGTGTGACAGGTGATATTGTCCGCCCCGGAAGGGAGTTCGCATGGGTGAAATACCAGGTGCGCGGGCCGAACTGGACCGGCTTGGTAGTTTGCTGCGCGCGCGATTGGTCGATCTCATCGGGTCATTGACCCCCGACGCGGATCTGTCCCTGCTCTTCCTCGACGAACCCACCGTCACCGATTGGCATGAACCACTCAAATACCGCTATTCGACAACTTTTCGCGGGCAGCGCGCCGCGGATGTGAGCGCCGAGGACACCGTGCGCCACGCCGCCGCCATGCTGGCGAACGCGGGCTGGGAGGTATCGGAGTCCCGCGAGGTGAATCGCACTCTGGTGACCGGATATTCGAATGGCAATACCCTCGAGATCCGGGTGCCCGATCAGGTGCCGACCGTACTGTTCAGCGCCGCCACCCCGGCCATGGCGCTGGCCGCCGCATCGGAGCCGGAGTGGCCGGATCCGGTCCGCACGGCCGCGACGCTCTCCTCACGCCATGTGCTCTGCTACGAATGCGACGGCCTGGGCCGCTGTCCGGAATGCGGTGGTCGCGGCTGGCTCTCGGATACCGCTGCCGGGCGGGTGACGTGTCCGGAGTGCTCGGGCGGTCGGCTATGCCCGGTCTGCCAGGGGGCCGGGCAATTGGCGATCTCGCGATTGCAGCCGTTCCAGCGGCGCTTCTACCCGGATCTGACCGAGTAGGTCACCAGCCGCTGCTGGTCGGACCCGAATTGCCCCGGGTGGAGTGCCAATCCTCGTAATCCACCGCATCGCTGAATTCCGGTGCGGGTTCGGCCTTTTGCGCGAGCCGCTCCTTGGCCTGCGGCGGCGCGAGCGAGGCCGGCTGCGGGATGGGCGCCTGCGATTCGAGATCGGGCATACCCTCGAAAAGCTCGGACAGCTTGGGCATCTTGGCCCGCTTGTCACTGAGCGGCCGCAGCAGCTCCTCGGTCTGACGCCGCATATCGGCCGAGGCCTGCTGCGCGGCGATCGTCACGGCCTTCGCGATCTCGTCATAACCGACGTCGGCGATATCGGAGGCGAACTTGGTGGCGATCACAATGCAGTCGGCATTGACGGTCACCGTCACCCGCCCACTGGTGGCGCTGGCCGTCAACAACGTCCGTTTACGCGACGCCTCGGCAATCTCGCGCATCTGCCGCGCGAACCCCTCCATAATCGAGGCGGCCTCGGCTTCCCCACGCTCCCTTACCAATTCGGCACCTACTTGAAGCTGTCGGTATTGCGATGCTCCATCGCGGCGAGCGCCTTCGCGGATTTACGCAGCCCCGTGGTCAGATTCCCGAACGAGGTCGAAAGATTCGCGGTGCCATCGGCCATATTGCCGGTCCCCGTGGTGAACCCCTTCTCGCCCTCGGCGAACTTGGCCCCGAATTCGTCATCCCCCCACGCGGACTGCCCCGGCGAAACCGCGTTCCGCGCCGCATCGGCGATATGCGCCAACCGATCCCGAATATCAGCGGCGGTCCCCGAAACTTCCCGCACCCGCCAAGCTTCCGCCCGCAATCTCCCAGCCATAGCAAGCCTTCCCGAGTCCGCCGCCTACCACACCGAGATCGACTCTGCCACAGCCCAATAGTGAGCACAACATGAACAACCATCCCCACCCCGTCAACATCCAGGTTTCCCTTTAAGATCGACCGCAGGCAAAACGGCTGATCACACCGCCAGCAAAGGAGTCGCAATGCCGGACACCCTCCCCCTGGCCCGCACCAACGCCGAGGCCCGCCTCTACCTGACCCTGCAACCCTGCCCCTCCTGCGGCGAATCCCACTGCACCTTCCGCAGCGCGGTGGTCACCATCGAAGGCGTGCTCGCCAGCCGCTACACCGGCACGTGCCCGAACTGCGCCGCGCAGCGGGTCTACGAATTCCGCCTCCCCGCCGAGGTCCTGCCACCCCCTTCCGGCAGCGTCCGCTTCGGCGAATCCACCCCCTCCGAACTCCTGGACCCCGGCACCTGGCTCTGGTACTCGGAGGTGTGCACCCGCCAAGTCCCCACCACCACAACGGGTTTGAACGACCAAGCCCTGAAATCGGCCCGCCACACCCTCGCCACCGCGGTAGCCGCCATCGAAGAAGTCCTCAAGTTCATCCCCGCCACCGAAGACCGAGTCCCCCTGTCCGCCTTCACTTCCGCGGACGGCCTCGCCCTTCACGAACGCGAACCGGGCCGCTTCACCCGCCCTCGACTGGAAGCGGTTCGCGACCAGTACGCCGCCACCCTGACCAGCTTCTGACCCGCACCAGAGCTCCGTCCCGGCGACAGGAACCCCTGCGTACCTTGGTTTATGCTGTCCGGGCACTGCTCGGAGAGGTCTGCAAGGGGGATCGTGGTTCAGTTGAGCGCGGGCCAGACGTTCGCGGAATACACACTCGACGGCGTACTGGGGCAAGGGGGAATGGGCAGCGTCTATCTTGCGCGGCATCCACGTCTCCCGCGGCAGGTAGCGCTCAAACTGCTCGCGCATGAGGTCTCCGCCGATCCGGAGGTGCGTCGGCGATTCGAGCAGGAAGCGAATGCCATTGCTCGCCTGGATCATCCGAGCATTGTGGGAATCCACGATCGCGGTGTGCACGAGGGGCATCTGTGGATCGCGATGCAGTACGTGCAGGGAATCGACGCCGCCAAGCTCGACCCCCGCCAGGTGTCGGTGCAGCGGGCCGTGCGGATCATCACCGAGACGGCATCGGCCCTGGATTTCGCGCACAGCCGTGGAGTGCTGCACCGCGATGTGAAACCCGCGAATATCCTGCTCTCCGCGGCTGATACCGGCAGGGAAGAACGCGCGATCCTCACCGATTTCGGAATCGCGCGGCTGATCGACTCCAATACTCAGCTCACTTCCACCGGAACCTTCACCGCCACACTCGCTTACGCTGCGCCCGAGCAATTGTCCGGCGAGCAGGTCGATCACCGAGCCGACCAATACTCTCTTGCCTGCACTCTTTTCGCCGTGCTGGCAGGTCGTCCCCCATTCGCTGCGTCCAACCCCGGGCAAGTCGTCGCCGGGCATCTCAGCCAACCGCTGCCGAGACTCAGTCATATTCGACATGATGTGCCCCCGCAGCTGGACGATGTGATCGCACGAGCCACCGCCAAACGGCGCGACGACCGGTTCGGTAGCTGCACAGAGTTCGCATCGGCGGCCGTCGCGGCACTCGCGGGCCGAGCCCCGGTACCGATTACGCCCAGCTCGCCGACAGTCGCATGGCAGCAGCCGAATTCGTATCGGCCAGCCGGGTCACCACACCCGCAGCCGGAATCCGGTATCTCGGCCGGATTGCAGCCGGCCGCTGTTGCCGCGGCGATATTGTCGAGCGTGGCGGCGTCCATCGCGACGGCCGGTGCCATCAGGCTGTATGCCCTCTACGCGGATTTGGGGCGGCAGAGTGGCAGGAAGACACCGGGCGACTACCGCACGACGAACGACTTCCCGCTGACGTACTTCGGCGTGGGAACTCTCGTAGCCGCGGTGGTCGCGCTGTTGTTATTCACCGGTGCCGGGCTGATACTCGCCCGCAAGCCGTCCGGTCGGCGAATGGTGGTGACCGGCGCTATCGCTTATGCGCTCGCGGTCGTTCTCAGTAGAACCACTGACGATCGCCCGTTCGTTTTCTACAGCTTGGCGATCGAGACCGCCATATGCGTGATCGGATTGATCCTGGCGATCGGCGCCGCGATAGCCGCACTCTCCAGCTCGACGGCCGTACCGGGCGTGGACCAAAGCCTCAGCGCCTCTGCGGGATCGCGGGCGGCACTGGTCGCGACGGAGTGCACAGCCGCACTGGGCGGCTTGTACGCAGGACTGGTGGCCTGGGGATTCTCAGGACAAATCAAGTACACATACTTCCCGATTACCACTCGGATGATGATGTTCGCGGCAGCCGTGGTGGCGCTCTTGCTGATCGGTGGCGTTATCGCGCTGATGGCCCGCGCCGCTGCCGGTCGATTAATGGTTGCCATCGGCGGCTTCGGTCTACTTGTCATTGGGCTACTCAGAGAGGTCGGCAAGTTCATCCCGCTGCCTGACCCGCTGCGCTACATGAGCATTGTCCCCTACTTCGGAGGACCGGCCGCCACAATGTTTACCGTTGTCGTGGTTGTGGTTTCGCTCGCCACACTGGCAGGTGCTTTATCCAAGCCGGTCGCCCGAGTTCTGAACAGTTCGAACTAGAAATCGGCGTATGCGAGACCCGGAGATGTGAGACGGGATCCGCTGAATTTCAGACGAAATAGTCCTCGGCGTCGGGGAGGAGTCCACCGCCGAAGGCCGATGCCAAGGCTTCGTATTCGTTGTGGCCCAGGAAGTACCAGCCGGTGTGGTGGTGGTAGAAGAACCGGCCGCGGGCATCCACCAACCAAAGACCGAATTCGTGGGTGTCGTAGGCGACTTGGAAGACCGGACAGTTCAGACTCGTGGCGAGTTCGGCGAAGTCCTCGACGTCGCCTACGTAGCCGGCGGTTGGGCTGAGGACCAGCCTGGATTCGCCGAATCCCGGGAGCTGGAGCTCCAGGTCGCCGTATGAGTGGATGAATCGCGACGCGGTGTCGAGTTCTTCGAGTTCGACACCCTGGCGTCGCGCGTCCGCGATAGAGCTTTGGATCATTTCGTCTGCGCGCGAACCGATATCGCGGTCAGGGGTCCAACCGGCGTCGATGAGCAGGCGATGGACTCCGCTGATGTGTGCGGTCAATGGCGACATGCTCACCAGTCGTCGGCGCTGATCCGGCTGGGGCGGAGGTCGTCGAGCTCCTCGACGTCGGTGAAGACCATGCCGGGGTCGTGGAGTTGGCGCTCCGGGGAATTCGGGGGAGCGAGGGAGGCGGGGATCAGTTCGGGGACGCGGTCGTCGAAGTTCGGGAGGTCCTCGATGAGGTCGGACATTTTCGGCATGCGGTCGCGGCGTTCCTGAAGTGGGTTCATGAGTTCCGCACTCTTGCGCGACAATTCGGCGGCGGCTTCCTGGGCGGCCTCGGTGACCGCTTTGGCGAGTTCGTCGTGGGTGAGGTCTTCGGTGTCGACGAATCGGGTTTCGATGACCACGAAGTCGGCGTTCAGCGTCACCGTGACCCGCTTCTGCAACGCGGTTCCTGCGGCGGTGAGTTGGGCGCGCTTCTGGTGCACGTCCGCGAGCGCGGTCATCTGCGCCTGGAACTCGTCGATCATCGAGGCGAGTTCACCCTTGATGAATTCGTTGGCCATGGGCTACGACTTGAAGGTGTCGGCGCTGGCCTGGTCCGTGTTGCCGTGCAGCTTGGACGAATCGTGCTGCGCGTTCGACTGATCATCCGACTTCTTGGCATTGTCGGTGGTGAGCTGCTTCAGGTTCTCGCGCGCGGCGGTGTAGCCCTTACCGTCCTCACCGTTGGCGAATTTCTCGCCGTAGTTGTCACCGCCCCAGGGCTCGCCCAGGCCGTCGATGGCGGATTCCAGCCCGGTCAGCACCGCCTTGACCCGGTCGGTCACATTGGCGGTCTTCACCGATGCCTGCCGCAGCAGTTCGGGGCTTACCTCAACTTTTCCAGCCATGACGGCGACTCCTCCCCATGAAGCTTTGCCGCCGACACTATCCGCTGATCAGCGTCGGAGGCAATGCGATGCAGATGTTTTCGGTGGTCACTGACGGTTTCGCGCGTTGTACCGCTGCGTGAATCCGGCGATATACACCGCGGGTGGCACGGAGGACGAAGACGCCTCGACCACACCATCGTCCGCGATGTAGTAGATCGCCCGCCCGAGCATGATCTCGCCCGGCTGGGTCGGCACATAAACCATCCAGCCCGATTCGATCCGGTCGGCGTTCAACTGGTCCAGTGGATACCCGGTGGTATCGGAGCCCTTGTCGAGAATATGCCGCCGCACCTGCTCGATCGCATCGACACGGGACATCGGCGGCGCGGTCACGAACGTCCGCAGCCCCGCGAGGGTGAACTGATTGAGTGCCCCGTCCACATCGAATCGCGCCGGATCGATTGCGGCGGAGATGGTTTCGAATGTGACGACCCCGGCCTCGGCGGCCGCGACCAGCGTCTCGACCGCGGTTCGGTTCTGATCGGCCAGCGGTGCACCGCTCGCTTCGGCAAGCCCGGCGGAGATGATTTCGACGGTGACATCCGAGGTCCAGACCCCCGGGATCGCCGCGGCCAGCCCCGGCCCGCCAGGCGACTCACCGCGATACCACCCGCCGTTCTCCCACCAATAGCAGAATGACAGCAGCCCCGAGGACGTGCGCGGGTTGAGCACCGCGTCGGTCACCCAATCCGGTGCTCCCGCATAGATTTCCGGCATCGGCGCATCGCCGTTGTACGCCGCGTCCAGCTCCGGAGAATTCCACACCCCACCGGAGATGACCGCCCGATCGCCCGGCAACAGATACAGAGTGCTCCCACTGCGCTTGGTCGTCTCGAACCATCCGAGCGATGGCAAAACGCGCGGCCCCTGTGCCGAATCGAGCGCCGCATAAGTCGCGGCGATCGCGGTCCATCGCGCCCAAAGCAATTGCAGTGGGGGGAAATCCGTGGTCGAGACCACGCCGCGAATACCTTTGCCGCGATCGAGTCGCGACTGTTCCGCGGCCACCTTCGCCGGGCGCAACTGCCGCCCTTCATTCCCCACATAAGCCGCCAGCCACACCGGCAACCGCCGCCGCGGATACTCGGCGATATCGGCCCGGTACGCCTCGGGCGGGAACAACTGATCATCCGGGAACGGATCGTCCCCGTAGTCGTAATCGGTCTGAATCTGACCGTCATTGGTGAGCACGATCCGCATCCGCCACCATGGCCCCTCGGGCAGCTGCGCCGCGATCTCCCGCTGATCCTGCACCAAAAGCAGTGTCGCCTGCGAAGGTTCGGCGCGCACCCCACGCCCCTGCGCCGAATAGATCACATTCCAAGCCTGAGTGGCGACCGTCCACGCGAATACCGCGTCGATCCGCTCCCAACCCTCCGGCCCGTCCTCGGCGAGTGCCCGGGCGATACCGTGGGTGACCTCACGAGCCTGCTCGGTGATCTGCTTCTCGTCGACGCCGGCCGGGCCGGGATGGGAGACGATGGTCGTGCTGATCACCGGCTCACCGGCGGCCTGCGTGAAGCTCTCCATGAATGTCTTCATGAAGTCGTCGTCCGGCTTCCCGGCCTGCGGGTTGTTCACGATGTCGCTCCCCTCGTCGACCGGGCAGCACCGGCCGCCCGTTCGGATACGCCTGCGACCCTACACATTCGTCAGTGGTGATTCAGGTCCGGCCGGTGGGGGTAGCGGTGGGTTTACCGGGTCGGCTGATTCGACCATCCGCAGTTGCTGATCCACGCTTTCTATGGCAGCGTGACGCAAGATCACTGCCTGTGTGTCGGTGAAAACCGCAGTCCGGCAGTCTGATAGCTGAGTAGTCGGTCGAATCCGGGGGCGGGAGTGACAGTACGGGGGTCGGAAACCGCTGCTAGGCGCGCGATCCACGCAGCGGTGAGGTCGCGATGATCTGGCGTCCGCCCGGCGCCGATTACTACGGCTGGCTCGTCGGCATGCAGTGGCCCGAGGGCAATGAAGACAAGATGTGGACCCTCGCGGACGACTGGAAGTCCGCCGCCACCCAGCTCAACAGCATCAAGGAAGACATCGATGCCGCCATGGCGGCGGTGCGCCTCGCCTACCCCGAGGGCGATGGCGGCGACGCCATGCTGGCCCAGCTCAAATCGCTCAAGTTCGGCGATCTGAGCAAAGACGGGGCCGGATCGATCGACAGCCTCGTCAAATGGTTCGACAGTATCGGCGCGCTGGCGGACAACACCGGCACCGAGTTCGAGTACAGCAAACTGATGTTCCACGCCATGTTGATCATCATGGCGATAGATATGGCGTTCGCCGCGGCCAGTCTATTCGCCGCACCCGCTGCGGAAGCGGCGGTGATCGCGACCAATCGCATCACCGCGCGAATGATTATGAAGCAGCTGGTCCAGAAGCTGCTCGGACAGAGCGTGAAGTTCGCCGAGATCGCCGAGATCAAAGCGGTTCTCAAAGACCTGGCGATCAAAGCGGGCCTTACCGCCGCGAAGTCCGCGGCCCTCGGTGCGGCCATGGGCACTGCCCCCGATGCGGCGATTCAGGCGTGGCAGCGGTTCGAAGGGCGACGCGAGAAGTTCAGCTGGGAACAGGTTGGGATCATGGCGGCCGCCGGAGCCGCGGGCGGTGTCGTCGCCGCCGGTGTCGGCGGCGGTCTGCACGGGCTGTTCGGCACTCCGTCGAAGATCACCACGCGAGTGCTGACCACCGGAGTCACCATGTTGGCTGCCGGCGGGTCAGCGGGTCTGGCGGGTTGGGGTGCCAGCGCGCTGATCACCGGTAACCACGAATTCGACCCACGGATGATCACGGCGGGTATGTGGGGCGGTGCCGCGCCCGGGGCGATTCGTGCCGCGAGTCCCAAGGGACACGCCCCGACCTTGGCCCATCCGACCGCGGAGTTCAAAAGCCAACCGGCGCCGACCAAACCGAGCGGGATCGAGGCGCCCGCCACTACGAGTGAAGGCGTGCCGATCACACCGGCGCACGTCTCCGACGGGGCAGGACTTTCCTCGGATACTCCGCATGCCGGGGATGCCGAAGCGGGTAAGCAGAATCCAGTAGTGGCTGCCGCGGCGCCCCAGGCGCCGGTGAATCCTGTTGTGCACAATGATGCTCCGGGCGGTCAAGTCACCAACGGCCAGAACGCGGCTCCCGTGCAGCCTGCCCATCAGCAACCCAATTCGCCTGGTACAACCGGCCCGAAACTTGCCGATGGCGTCCAATCCTCCGCTGCCTCACACGCGCCGGGCGACGTCAAACCCACCGGGGACGGCCGTCCCGCACCGGCGGCCGCGCCCCGAGCGGAACCGGGCTCCACCACGCCAGCGGATACCTCCCGGGCCGGTGCCGCGCCGACCCGCGAACCGGCCGGGACCGCTGCGCCGGTGCAGGCCAAAACGACTGGCCTGGAGGCGGGTTCGCGCGGGAACGAACGCCTGGACGCGGTGCCGAACGATCGCGCGCAGGTCCCCGCATCCGAACGCCTCGAGGGGCGGATCGGTGGCAGACATGACGATGTGACCGGCGGGCAGCATCCGAATCACGACGGGACGCCCGCACGCGACGAGCACCGGTCCGGTCGGACCAACGATGATGTCGCGCAGAACGAGCGAAATCCGCAGCGGGACAACGATCCAACGCAGGACGGGCGGCCGAACCGGGACGGTCGATCCGAACATGATCGGCAGCCCAGCCGTGATGGACAGCCCGATCATGACGGTCAGCCGAGTCGCGATGGTCAGCCGGAACACGATTCGCAGCCCGATCACGACCCGCAGCCGTCCCATTCGGAACCGCCCGCGCCATCCCATCCCGCGCCGCACTCGGTCCTGCCGGTGGATCATCCGATCACCGCGGCCGAGCGCACCCATGCCGCCGACGCCCTGGCCAAACTCGGCCATGAGGTCGAGGCATTGCTCCATCTCGACGACGTCGATCAGGCCGGGGCACACCAGAAAGCCCGCGATAACCACAACTGGTGGCATGACCTGACCCCTGACGAGCAGGGCGCGGTAATGCGTGTGCACCCGCATGAGATCGGCAATGCCGACGGCATCCCGCCGCACGCGCGTGACCAGGCCAACCGTTTGTCCATCGCCCGCGATCTGACCGAACTGCGCGAACGCAATCCGCGCGTGGACAAGTGGACCAGCCGCTGGACCGATCCGGAAGGCCGCCAGCAGTTCAAGAATCTCGAGAGCACCATCCACAACCTGGAGCACGCGGAAACCCTCGCCGACAACTTCGCCAACCGTGACCGGGACGATCCGCCCGGCCATCGCCCGCCCGTACGCGTGTTGTCCTACGACTCAAAGGCTTTCAACGGCGAGGGTCGCGCAGTCGTCGCGATAGGTGACGTGGACAAGGCATCCACCGTCTCCTGGCACATCCCCGGTATCACCACCACGGTCCGCAGCCTCGAAGTGAACCTGAACAATGCGTTCCACCACTACGAGGCCACCTCCGACAATGTGCACGACCCCGGCATGGTCGCCTCGATCGCCTGGATCGGCTACGACGCCCCGAGCGGTTCACGCATCGGCCGGGAGATGACGAATCCGGCCTTGGCGCAGCGCGGTGGACAACTGCTGGCCCGAGACGTGGCCGCGTTCAACCAGACTCGCAAAATCAACGCGGGTTTGCCCGGCGGCGAGCCCATGCCCGACGTGCACCTCTTCGGCCACAGCTACGGCTCCACCACCACGAGCTACGCCGGTGCGGGTGGCCGCCTTACCGGCGAGGTCAGCACCATCACCCTCCTCGGCTCACCTGGCGCGGGCCCGGTCGTGCACGCCTCCGAATTCGGTCTCGGCGAGGGAAATGTCTTCGTGGCCAGCTCCTCCCGCGACCCGGTCACCTGGATCGGTTCCAGCACGCCGGGCGAGATCGCCCGTGCCGCACCGGGTCTCAGCATGGGTCTCGGCATGGACCCGTCGGTGGAGGCATTCGGGGCTCGCCGCATCACCGCCCAATTCCCGGGCGGTGCAAAGACATTCAGCAATATCGGTACCCACACCGGCTACTACAAGTTCCACGATGACGCCCACACTGTCCCCAGCGAATCACTCCACAACTTCGCGAAGATCGCAGCGGGTGACTCCGGAAACGTCCTCCCCGAGTTCGCCCGCCCCGACCACGAGGGCCTCAACGCCTGGCAGCGCAATATCGGCTCGTTCCCCAGCGATCCGGCCCACCTGCGCCCACCCATCTTCGACCCGCATGAGGGTCCGCCCATCGGCTATGAACACCTGGTCGAGGAGTTCCGCAACCCCGACCCGACCCCCGACCACCCCACACTTCCGGCAGACCACCAACCGGTCAATGACTGCGGTCCCCAGGCTCTTCGGCACGCCCAAGAATTGACCGGCAACGAAAACATCCGTATCCCACACGATCCGGATATCGCCGAACGCGGCATGTCCGCCCGCGACCTCGAAGACGCCGCGGGCGCTCGCATGCAACTCATGGACTCCCCGGGAGTCCTGGCAGACCACCTCAACCGCCTCGGCGAAGGCGCAACCGCCATCGTCGTAGCCGAATTCCACGGCCCCACAGACATCAACGGCATCGGCGCCCACGCCTATACCGTCACCAACGACGGCGGCCGCCTCGTAGTCCACGACTCCGCCCTCGGCACCGGCCCCCACCCGTTCTCCCCGAACAACCCCAACGTCCGCTCCACCCACGCAGTCCTGTTCGACTCGCACGGAAACCCCGTGCACCCCATCGAATCCGGCACCCCCTCGCACCCGAACTCCGCACGTCCCGAAGCCCGTATCGGCCAAGCGGATCCGCACGGTTCACAGCCGGCGCACGAACAACCGCACCAGGCTCCCGAGCATCAGAAGCCTGGTACCCCCGACGAGTCGATACGCCGATTCGACAGCGATGAGGCGGGTCGCAAGTTCGGCGACGAGATCATGGGGTCCCATATGGACTCCCTGTCCGCGGCCGAACGCGAACAGGTGAGCCGCTATACGCGGCATGCCTGGATCAACGAACTTTTGCGCCACGAGGATCCGAGCGCGAGATTCGCGACGCTGGCCGAGGATCACGCGACGCTACAGCAACTGCGGGAACTGACGGGCGGGAGCTTGCAGGAACCTCCGCTCGCACTACTCGAGTCGGCCGATCGACATCCGTCGAACAGCGAACCCCTGCAGGCAGCGCTCGACCGTGTGCTCCGTGACGAGTATCCGGAACAGCGGCTTCGTGAAGTGTGGTCGGACGGCCAAGATTTCATGGAGATGAGGCGCATTCTCGGTGAGGAACCGACCGCCGAGGTGCTCAATCAGCACGTGCAAACCCTGGATCGGCTGACGGGTCAACCCACCCCGGAAGGGTTCGAGGTCACCCGCGGCATGGGTAGCAAGGCCATCGATCACCTGACGATCGACGAGCTCGGAACGCCGCTGGACGGTAGGAACCCCCGAGAGCTGATCAATACGCTCCAGACCGAACGCGGCTACCTGTCTACGAGTTTGGGAGAGAAGCCGCCGAGTAATTTCGCGCGGAGCAGCATTCGAGTGGAGCTCGATGTGCCCGCGGGTTCCAAGGGGCTGTGGATCGGCGGCTCGGAACACGAATTCCTGATGCAGCGCGGAACTCGGTATCTGATCACCGATGTCATCGAGAAGCCGCCCGGTTCCAGATACGAGGGTGTCGAGTACCTGGTCAAGGGCATCGTGGTGAGTCACGACTATGTCCATGATCCGGGTGCGCGAGTCAATCACCCCCCAGCCCAGGAGCACCCGGCCCCGGCCGTCCACGACACCACCGAACCGGTCGACAGGCCGAGCACCCCCCACGATGACGCCACTCCCGAACACCCTGAGCCGCACCATGTCCCGACCGACGATGCGCCGCAGCGCACGAAACTGCCCGTCGAGGACAAGCCGTACTACGCGAACCCGCACTACGAGGACCCCGCCGCATCACACGAATACGCGGCCGAGAACCACATCAACGAGCGTGAGGTCCAAACCACTCGCGAATATGAAACACCCAACCATCCGGAGATCGCGCGCCTGACCGACGCCGAGATCTCCGCGATCCGCCGCAACCAATTCATGAGCCTCAACGAGCAGGTCAACGACGCGACCCGCAATGGCAACCATGAACTCCTGAACGACCGCGACGTCGAGATCCGTACCCTCGTCTCGGGCTACAACAAGCTCCCGGATCACGAGGGCACCGTTTACCGCTCCCTGCACATCGACGACCCGGTCGCGTTGAAGAACTTCCTCGATGAGTACAAGTACGAGCCCGGCAAAGCGAACATCGTTCCGGACCGGGGCTTTGCCTCCTCGGACAAGGAAGCCTCGATGCGAGGTGGCAATATCGAGCTGGTCATCGACTCGCATACCGGGAAGGACATCTCCTGGTCGAATCCGGCGCAGGAAGAGGTCGTCTTCGCGCCGGGCACCAAGTTTCGCGTCGATGACATGCGCTTCAACGAGGAGGAGGGGAAGTACTACTTCCACCTCACCGATTTGGGAAGGATTCCTGATGCCCATCAGCCCGGAGGAAATGAAGCGAATAGCGCTCGAAGTGCTGGGGCCCACGATGAGAAGCGGGTCGGACGACCCGGAGATTCAGGCGAAGGTCGACCGCAACATGGCAGCCCTCGAAGCGATGGAGGCGAAGGGGCGCCCGGAGGCCACCGAGGACCAGATCAAGATCTGGCAGGCGTGGGGCGAATCGGAGATCACCCGGATCAACCGGGAGCGCGGCGAGACGACGTAGCTCCTACTGACACAGCGGAATACCACGCTTCTGAGCCTTCTCCGGAACACCCGGCCGAGCCGCGCCCGGAGGAACCGCACGATGGTCCCGACCAGGATCACATCCCATTCACTCTTGGTGATGAGCACCCCGCCGCGCCGGTCCAGGTGCATGACGACCGCCCCGCATCGCTGACCCCGCACCTGCAAGATCGCTTCAACGAAATGAAGTCGCTGGCCACGGAGATCGCGAAGTCGCTGGGCGAACCCGCGCGCTACAGCGAATTGCCCGGCCTGCGAGACGATTTCGTGAAGGTACTGGATCAGACCGGTTTCTTCGATCACTCGGCGCTGCCGACTTCCTGGCGCCTGCTCACCGAGCACGACCCCGTTTTCCGGGACTACCTCGAAAAATGGGGAAACGACCTCATCAAGCTCGACCCCGAGCCGCAGACACCCAACCACCAGGAACCGTCGTCGGCCCACCCCTCCGCCGAGAATCCGCAGCACCCGAACAGCTCTCATCCGCAAGAGGATGCAGCCCACCCGGCCCACGACAACGCCAATCCTGCCGCCGAACCGCACCCCTTCCCCGCCAAGGAAACCGAGGCCGGTGCCTCCTTCCACCCCGACGACCCGGCAGTCGCAGACCTGGCCTCCCGAATCGCCAAGGACCCCAACCACTTCACCGCGGACGTCCACATCACCGAAGACGGCCACGCCCGCATAGGCGACCGCACCTACACCCCCGAGGAATTCGGAAACCTCCTCCGCCAAACCACCTGGGACGGCCGCACCCCCATCCGCCTCATAGGCTGCGACGCCGCCACCAACGGCTTCGCTGCCCGCCTCGCCCACCACCTCGGCACAGACGTCCTGGCCCCCACCAAACCAGCCTGGTCCGATCACCAGGGCCGCGTCTACACCAGCACCGCCGAAACTCACCCCGACGGCACCCGCCGCCCGCGCATCCCACCGGATGGAACGTGGGAAACCTTCCACCCCGACGGCACCAGAACCAAAGCGACAGAGGACGGTTTCGCGCCAGGTACCCGTGACGAGGACAAGCACATCCTCGATCCGGGTGACGCTCGGGACCGTGCTGAAGCTCATCTGCCCGAAACGCCCGAACGAATGGACGATTTTCGGGAACTTCGTGATGAGAACCGAGCCAAGCGGATCGAAGGGTTCGAGGCAGTTCAAGACATCACCCACCGCAATCCATCTGTTGATGGGGTGCGTCGTCCGTCGGATCGAACACTGACGACGGCTCGATACCGCTCCGATAGCACCCGCGCACCGAATGACTTCTTCAACTTCAGCGGTGTGACTCATGACTGGAACCCGGCGTCGGAAGCCCCGGCTCGGCCTCCGAAGGGGCAGCGGGTATTCGAGACGTCCCATGCGAGCGCCTTCGATCCAAAAACTGGCCGACTCAGCAGGGGTGAAGGATCCGATCGTGCGAACGATTCCGAACCGAAGTTGTTCGAAGATGTCGTGAGACATCAGTTGGCCGAGCATTCTGGTTTGTCGCGAGAGGTTGTGGACGACGTCCTGGCCGAGTCGATCCAGGAAGCAGATAGCAGCGCCAGAGCTGAGTACGCCGAGGTGAGAGACGCTTGGAAGAAGATCAACCAACTACTCATCGAGGACAATAAACAGGCGGCCAGAGAGGCTGCGCAGAGCGGAACGCCCTTCACTCCCCGCACAATCCGCGATTCCACGGTTCACGAGTTGGTAAACGACACTGGATTGTCGTGGGATGTCGTGGAACGGGTGATCGAGGACTCACATGAGGTGCACAAATCTGTCATGCCGGACATGCAGCCTGGAAGGGAGGCTCAAGAGCTGCGAACGAGAGCACGCATCGACCTGGCGATTGAGGAGCTCAATCGGAGGGCCGGTGCGGAAGCCGCTGAGAATGGGACGCCTTGCACTCCCTTCTCGTTGGCGGATGTCGCAGGTGACCTTCGGATGATGATCGATCTACCGTCCGCGCGGCGATCCGATATCCCGGAGGAGTTTCAGATCTGCGATTCGTGTATGAACCTCATTGACGTCTACCAGCGACTGTTCCCCAACATGCGCGTGGAGGCTCTCAACCTAGCCTTGGAAAGGTTGTATCCACTATGACTCGACCACAGGACGCAGCACACGAGCAGATTCGGAATATCTTCGAGGAGGCGATGGCGCAGGGGCTGAAGCGCGATTCTGTCAAAGGCGCATCGGACGATGAGATTACCCGGTTTGCGGCTGAGCAGAGGGTCACGAACGTACCCGCAGCGATCCGCGAGGTCTTTCGGCTCATCGGAGCTCGGCCTGGCTTGTGGTTCGACGGCACCGACTTTGGAGTCAATAGCGGTATTGATGCCGCAGTGAAGAGTCACCTCGCAACGAGAGAGCTTGTAGCGGTGGACGATGGAATTCGTGATGTGGCAGGGATGTTGGTGCTGTCGGCACATCAGGGATACGTCTATCAAGTTATCGACGGGGCCGACTTGGATAGCGACGATCCCCCGATCTGGGAGATCATGGACGGTGCTTTGACTCGTAGGTGGCCATCGACATCTGCGTGGTTTTCTGACATGGAACCTCTGGTCGAGAGCCTGAGGCGGGACCTGGAACGGTACGAGCGGAATGGTTGGGACCTTCCGCGCTGGTCGGAAAATATACTGCCGCGGACGGCGAAAAGTCCCCCTTCGCAGCACCCGCGAGAACGTGTTCGCGACATCATCGAACGTGTGTTTGTGGCCGGCCTGCGACGTGACTCAGTTGTCGGTGCATCGGAGAATGAGATCGACCGGTTCGCGGTCGGGCAGGCAGTTGAAAACGTGCCTGCGGCCGTACGTGAAGTCCTCTTGCTGATTGGGTCTGAACCGGGATTCTGGTTCTATCCAATGAGTTTCGGTGTCCATAGCGTTGACGGTGAGGTCAAATCCGGGCTTGTTACAGCTCTCCGGGAGATGCCCCATGATATACGTGACCCCGATGGTGCGCTGGTGCTCTCCGCGTACCCCGGGAATACTTACTATGCGATTGACGGCACGGACCTTCTCCTGGATGACCCAGCGGTCTGGGAAATTGGCGTCGCCGGGAAAACCAGACGGGTTCGCAAAGCCTGGGGCAGCGTGACCGGCTGGCTCGACGCAATGGCTCCTAATATTCCGAGAGCGAGACGAACCCTGGCAAGAACTCAGGAACAGGGCGGGCAGCTTCCGGCCTGGGCCGAGTGCATCGAACCGCAGCGCCAAAGTGGCTGATTACGGATGCATCGAATGCGTTGACCTCGTCGAGTAAATACCTATCGAAGACCATAGAACCAAGCGAGGCTGGAAGCGACCATGAGTCGAGATCAATCGCAAGAACGCTACGACGTTTGGACGCGACGGCAGGTTGCATACCTGCCAATCATGTTGGACGGCAACCTTGTTGGTTACCTCTGGGGTGGTCAGACGGGATCGGCGGCGGGGTCCTTCGCCCGCGCGGGGTCCGGCATCAGCCCCGTGAAGTTCTCGATTTTCTGGTCCGGCAAGCTGGAGGAGACCTATCAGCTTGGTCTGAAACCTGTTGAGGCCATCAGCTATTGGATCGGGAAGCCCGAAGATTCTCTGTGCGGTGGGATTCCGGCCGATGCCGTGCTCGGGGAGGCGCGGACTATTCAGGAGTTGGCGTTGCGGCTGAACCCGAATTCGCCGCTGGGGGAGGGGCCTTGGGTGCAGGACGGGGAGTATCCGAGCGGTGCGCCCGCGGATCGCTCCGAGGGTTGGGGCCCATTGGTCTCGGTTCCGACCCCGACGTATCCCGACGAAACAGCTTCGCCGGTTACCTACCTCCCGATCACGTGTGACGGTGAGGTGCGGGGCTACCTGTGGGTTTCGACGACTGATAACGCCGCCGGATACCTCCAGCGAACCGCCGCAGGCCGTGACGGAATGATCGCGAGCGGTCTTTGGCGCTCGCGTCTAGTTGATGCGTACGAGGCGCAAGTGCCGACCCCCGACCTCCTCGGCCATATCCGCGCGCAGCCCGAATCCAGCCCCAAGCTCTTCGGGATAATCGCCGACACGACTGCGGAACAGCACGCCGCCAGCCTCGCTGACCTTCGGCAGCTCGCCGAGGGCCACTGATCCTGCAGTCGGAATCGGATTGATGGACAACCACTTTCGTGTCTTCGTCTGCGGAGCGCTGCATATCGCGACTATTGCTGACTTTCCGACGGTTAAGGAACTGTCCCGAGGTCGCGGCGTATGAGGGCCGGGTAGAGCCGCCATCGCTCCCGGATGACTTCTAGCCGTACGAGGGGGTAACGACGATGAACTTCATGACGGACCTGGCCGAGCCACTGATCATGCGCGGTCTGGTAGCGGCAGAAGCTCTGCGAGGGTGCGGCGAGGAGGAAATCGTCGCGCTGATGAACGCGCAGGGGGTCACGGAGCTACCGCTGGCGTATCGGGAGTTCTTGGGATGCGCGGGCAGAGACCCGTACTGGCTCAGCCGCAACGACGAATGGGACTATGACTGGGTCGTGGAGGCCAAGGACCTTGCTCGCGAGATCGTGGTCGACGACTATGAGCGCGACTTCGAGCCCTTCGAGAATTCCTTTATCTTCCTGACTCATCACGGCTACATGTTCTATTACTTCCGCCCGGAGGATCTGGCAGCGCCGGACCCGAATTTCTGGATCTATCTGGGCGACAAGCCCGTTCGAGACAGCGGCCTTTCGTTTACGCAGTGGCTTCGCGGCTTGGCAGACTACCTGCCCACTGCGATCGAGCTGCGGCGAGAGGTGTCGGTGATTGAGAATCGGCAGAAGGACGACAGATGACAGAGGCATCTTCTCGGGCTATCGAGATTATTCAGGAGATTGTCGATACTCTGTCCGGTGCTCACCGTGACAATCTCCCGATGAATCTTGCTTTCAGGAAGATTGGACGCTTCGGCTCCGCCACCTCGTCCATCACGTTGGATGGCCGTCTCGAGGCGGTGTATCTGGCGGACAGCGTCTATCAGCTCCTGCTGGAGCTGAAGGAGGTGATGGCTCGACCGGGTGCTGGTACATGGATCAACTTCGAATTGCATATCTCACGTGACCTGAAGGCGGAGACGCGGTTCGGCTACAGCTCCGAAGTAGATTGGCCCGGTTCATGGCCCGCAGTGGAGGACTATCTCCTGGAACTGGATCGCTATCCGCGGGACTCGGAGAAGATCCCGGAATGGTGGACGGAGATAGTCAATAACCCACAGCCCCAGTGGGAACCGTCCGCAGAGTTCGTCGCGGAGATGGATAGACGATTCGGGAGGGGCCTGCCGACAGGTGAGTGGCAGCCGACGGTGAGGCATCCACGACAGCGTGATCGAAGCGCCGGGAACCGGGCAGTAGGTCAGTTCTCGACGGCCGGGGCGCGTGTCAGCGAACGTGTCAGTTCGGCGTCAGCTCGCTGTCAGCGTGCCCCGACAAAGTGTGTTCATCGAGCAAAACGATCCGAACCGGGTCGAAGCCAACAGCTTTCGAAGGAGCACGTCATGTCGATCAACCTCACCGCCCAGGACACCGCCACCCTGCGCACCGCCGCCTACGGCGCGGTTTCCCTCTACTCCGCCGCCAGTTCGAAGCCGCACAAGGTTTCCGCCACCGGCACCGTGGCGCTGTTGTCGGCGACCGGACCGGTGGGGCATGCCCTGTCGGCCAAGGCCCGTGACATCAAGCTGACGGGTAAGAATGTCGCCGAGTTGGCTGATCAGGTTCTTCCTGCATTGAGTGCCGCGGTTACCCTGCTCGCTGAGCAGGATCCGGCCGAGGCCGAGAACTTCCGCAGCACCGTTCTGGTCGCGATCGACACTGCCGCGGTGGAGGCCGATCAGTCCAGCCCTGCCGCTGCTGAGATGACCCGCAAGATCAGCGTGGCCCTGCACATCGCGTAATCGAGTGTGGTCAGACATCGGCCGCTCGTTCCCTGTCTATGGAACGAGCGGTCGATGCTATTTATCCGGCGAATTCGAAAATGGCTGGGCGCCCGATCTCATGACGATTACAAGATCGCGCCGTGCGGCTCCAGCAAGATCCTGTTTGTCCTGGTTATGTTATTAGCTGCGCCGATGACGGCGGAAGCCAATGGATGAAGATCAGTCACCGAATCGAGGAGTCTTGATGCCTTTCAGCCCCGTTCGAGCCGCCACTCTGATCGCCGCCAGCGTTATCACGACCGCTGGTCTCGCCATTCTCTCTCCCGTGGCGCAGGCGGCTCCCGGCGGCGGACAACCGGCGGGGCTGGACCTGGCCTACGAGTGCGACACCCTCAATGCAGTCGCGGTCGACGGAAAACCGAAGCATTACAAGCTGACCGGCTCGGGGAACTGCGAGGTGCACCGGCAGCTCCCGGAGAAGGGGACGGTCACGGCCGAGGGGCTCGACATCGGGCCCAAGAAGGGGGAGGCCTTCTGGACGTGCAAGGGGGCCGAGGTGTCGATCCCGGACAAGATCGCGTCGTCCGACTGTGTGGTCGGAGTGCCTCGCTGACGAGTAGCCGCAGTGATCCGCCAGGTAGGGCGGCGGCCTATCGCTGACGGACCGTGCACGTGCGACGGGCGGAAACCTGAGTTACTTACTGGTGCAGGCAATTTCGGATGAGAAGTTTCATTTTCGACGCCCGTGCTTGTGTGACCGTTCCCTATTGCGGGCGCCTCGATCGAGCGGCCCGCTCGGCGAGCATTCGGTCTGTTTCCGCGCGCCAGTGCTCGGCATTGCTACCATCCAGCTGCCCTGCGAATGCACGACGCGCAGCCTGCACGAGCTCCTCGGAGGCATTCGGGTGCGCCCGGGCAATCTCTGTCAACGCGGTCCGGGTGGGGCTGTCTAGGCCGGTCTCGGACCGTACACCGTGTCCTTCGAGAACCCGCGCCAACATACTCTCGAAGTTCAGCTCCAGCTGTTCCTTGCTGGGACGGCCATGCCGCATGTCCGTCTCCTTCTACGAGTTATCCCCGGGTTCCCTCGTGAGGGGGAACGGGTTCAGGTTGTCGTCGAATCCGGGCACGTTACTCATTTTGTCTCGGAGGCTGTCCGGGGCGTAGTCGTCGGAGCTACCAAGGCTGTCGAGATGATCCCACCTGAACTTGGCGAGGCGTTCTCGTTCCTCCGGCGACTTGGCGGCTTGTTCGGCCTCGGATTCGGCTCGAATACGTGCGAACACCTCAGGGTCCCAACCAGCCGGAGTCTGATCCGCGTTCCCCATCACGCTCCCCTCGACTTGATGACTTCCGGCTCATCCTATCGGCCGACCGCCTCAGGGCCACATCATCGCCCGTGCCCCCAGGGTGGGCGGTATATGAAATGCTGGGAGTCGGTTCAACTGAGAAGGGGGATGCGCGTGCGCGGTCGTCGAACCGAGGAGCAGTTGCGGGACAGCTTCGATTACATGCTGTCGCGCATCCTGTCGGGCGCTGGCTTCCTCAGCGGGTCGGGATTGGATGAGGAAACGATGAACGCTTTGGACGCGATTGTTCGTGCCCGCCCGGACGTCACCGACGAACTTGTCGAGGCTGCTCGCCGCGCATTCGCAGGGCAGTTGGACGGCAGTAATGCAGCGGGCTGGCGAGCGGAGAGGGATCGTGTGCTGGCCGAGCGTGAAGAGCGGTCGAAGCGCTCGCTGTAAAGGATATGTCCTGTGGCCTCTCGATAGGGTGGGTGTGGGAACGATCCGTTCGAACGACACGTTGACGTGAGAGGTGCTGTGGGGTGGCTGAACTGGGCAGCGAATGGATTCACCGACGGGCGGCCTTACTCGAGGAAGGCACTCGTCTCAGCGAGTTGTATCGTGCAGTCGGGTACACCGAAGAGGGCAAAGCAGCGATTTATCGGGTGATCGAACTGCGCAAGCAGTATGCGGAACTCATGCCTGGTATGCCGGTGTCACGATGCCCTTTCACGCGCGAAGCGGTGAGTTGGCCGATGGACACCGTCGATTTGGACGGCTGGTTCTGGGAATGGGACAAGCCCAGCCGCCGCCGTGTATCGAAGGTTCCACCGACCTGGTTGGCAATGGGCGGTGCCATGCGACTGTCGGAGCCCGTGACCCCGGCGCCTTTCGACTGTATGCCCGGACCTGGTGTGCCGTACGTGGTTCCGCGTCTGCTGGACCTTGCCGATACCCGCGCAGTCATCGCCGAGGTCCCCGTCGGCCGCCACACGGGTTGGGCCATAACATATTTCACCACCCGTCGACCAGATGGGCTTGCACTGGAAGACCTTTGGGGCGGAAAGACGTACGACCTCTACGATTCGCAGGGCAATTGGCGAGCCTGGAGCGAGTTTCCGCAGTCTCACATCGACTACAGCTTCGATCTTCGACCATGGCTCGAGTCCGGCAAATTGTCCTGGATCGCCCCCGGCGACGACTCGGCCGTGCTACGAGAAGGTGTGGCCGACTGTCCTTACATCGACCTCGAGGGCGATCGTCAAATGCAATTGATCTACGACGGCAACATAACCCGGTGGTAGATCCCAGCCGCGTCGAACGGTTGGCAAGCCCGGTGGTCAGTGGTTGTGGCGGCTGTCGGTTTCGGGGAGCACGCTACGGATGAGGGTGGCGACGTCACGGAGCCAGGCTTCCGCCGCGGCGTCGGAAGTGTCGTCGTCGAGTACCCAGTTACCATCGGCAGCGACCATCCACGACAGAGTGCCCGGCGGTTGGGTAGCGGCAAGCATCGCTTCGATAGCTTCTGCTTTGCGCTGTACTGTCTCTCGGTTCATCTGCGCCGTTTGGGCCAGATCCTCACGCAGTTCGTCCAAGCTGTCGCAATCGGCCACATAGCTACGCAGAAACTCGCGAACCTGATCGATCACGGGGGGCGGTGGCAGGTCTATCCGTGCGCGCAGCTGATCAGGAATCTCCATAGTGATCAGGGTAATCCTGCCGGGAACGCGGTGATGACCATGAACGTCGGCGGGCTGCCTGGAACCAGCTTCAGGCGCACGGTGGCATAACTGGTCTGAGCGTAATGCGCCGACCGTTGGCCAGCGCCGTACATACCTTCGTTGTAGAACCCTTCTCCGGTCCGGTGGCCCGCATCGAAGGTGGCCGAATGCTCGCCCGTAAGGGCGATATCGGTGCGGATGCTCTCCCAGTTGGCCTCGAGGTAATCATTGATCGTGCGGTTCATCGTTGACATATCCGACCAGCGATACGACCAGTTCTCGGGGCGGCCCCACGGCGGGTCGCCGTAGATCCGGCCCTCGATGGTCCGGTCGCCGGGTGGGGCATCGCCTCGGTTCAGCGGCACATCCGAGCTATGTCGTTCGACGGAGTGTGCGCCACTGGCTGCGTACGCCGCGTCGTTCTCGCTGATGTTCACCCGGGGCGGGTCCTCGCCCAGAGCGTTGTAGATGTCGATGATGTGGCGTAACTCGGCATCCGATGGCGTACTTCTATCCCTAGCGCTGTCGGGATCGATGCTGGGCTTGTCCTCCGGGTGAGTTCCCGGAGCGAATCCATCCTGACTGGCTTTGGTTTGTGTGCCGTCGGGATGGACGACTCTCCATTCGCCGTCGGGTGGGATCCGGGGGCGTCGATTGCCGTTGGAATCGAGTTCGGAGGTGCTCGTGTAGACCCTGCCTTGGCGGTCGGTCCAGGCGGGTTTCGTCGGGGCCAGGACGTCGGTGTCGAGATGGAAAGCGAGGCGGGCAGCTACTTCGTTGCTGGCGGCATCGCACCCGATCAAGCGGATTGGGGTGCTGCCGTCGTACCCGAGTTGGCGGAGGAGGCCGCCGAATTCCTCGGGAGTGTAGGTACGGTCACCGACGCGGATGTTGCCGTCTTCTGTGATGTGGACGTCGACGGTGACGTAGTCGGGGTCATTGGTGACCCGGCGGGCCAGTTCGGCGAGTTCAGGATCGTTGGGGTGGAAAGAGAGGCCGGCGTCGGTTCTTTCGGCGTTATGTTGTGGGGCCTCCGGCGCGGCTGGGGCGTCTGCCAGTTCGGAACGCTGTGGTTCGTCCCCATGTGGACGCTGCTTCTCGGCGGGGCCCGAATTCTCCTCGGTCGGCCGGTGATTCGGGTCGGTCCTCGAGACCTCCTTCAGCTGGCGGCCGAGTTCTGTTGCCGCTTCGGGGGATTCGGCTAGCGGAGGCCTTGTTTCGGTGGTCGGACGATCCTCCAGGGCGCGGAGGATGTCCGCCGGATGGGTGCCGTCTACGATTGCTGCTTCGACTTTCTGGCGGAGCGTTGCCAGTTGATGTTCAGGTCCGTCGATGCGGGCGAGGATCGGCTCGAATTCTCCTCCACGATCGATGAACAGCATCGGTTCGCGCCGACCCTCGACAATGAGGTCGATCGGCGTCTTGAACCCTTTGTTCACCAAAGCTCGGTAGGTGTCGGCGGCGAAATCGGGATGGTTCGTCAGTTCGTCGACGGAGTCACGCAGGCGCGCGATATCGGAGTCCAGTTGTTGGCGGCGGTCCGCTCCGTGACGTGCGCGGTCGTCAGTAGTGGCATCCGGATGTGATTCGTCGACATGGTTCCGGGTGACCTCATTGAGCGCTCGGAGCTGTTCCGCGTGCAGCATGTCCAGCTTGCCGTTGACATGCCACGGGATCATTTCCCGGTCGACGCCCGTGACATTCTTCTCGGCCCATTCGAGCAATGGTTGGTCGTGCGGACGGAACTGCACCAACGGTTCTCGGTCGTTGGGTGGAGCGTCGTGCTGATGCTTGTTGACGATGTCTTCGAAGTTGCGTGTTCTCTGGAATTCGCTGGCCGGTTCCCAGTACACGTGCGGGCCGTGCTGGATGCCGGCATCGAGTTGAACCAGTGCTTCTTCGTGGAATCTGAGTTCGTCTGCGGTGAGCCGAGTTCCATCGGCATGGCGGATATCGAACAGATCATGGTCACCGGTAATCGGTTGATACTTGCCTTTGAACAGACCCTCGACAATCCCGTCATCGGTGACTCTGTATCGCGCCCCGAGCCTCTGCATATGGTCCCGGTAGGCCTCGAAGTCTTTGTCTCGCTTCGCGAGCCGATCCCGCAGTTGCTCCATCCGCTCCGGGGAAACGGTGCCCTCCTCGGGAAGTTTCAGCCTTCCCGGTTCGAACCGCCCGACCAGCCCCTTGGCCCACTCCGGCGCACCCAGATCGACATCGTCCTGGTTGATGGTCTTGTCCTTGACGTCCATCGGTTTCGGCATCGCACCTTCTTGTAGATGCGGGACCGAATCGACATTCGTTGGACGGACCTCGATCAGTAGATCGTGGACCTCTGTGTACTCCTTGACTATCCGCTGGTTCTTCTCCGGAATTCCGTGTTCTTGCTGGATTTCCTGCGAGGTGAGCGGCATAGGCTCCGGCCGCGCTTCGGACTCATGCGTTGACTCCCGGGGATCGTCATTGTCGATCGTGGCGCGTTCGACCTGGTGATCCTCGGTCGGTCGTGGTTGTTCTTCGTCATTTCGAATCGGCGTTTCATCGGGGTGATCCGATGGGTTTGTATGGGGCTCGATGTGAGCCTCGGCGCGATCCTCCACGGGAGGCAACAGATGGTCGCGGTTCTGCACGACATACTGTGCGAGCGTGGAATCGTGGTCGTTGAACAACTGCCACGCGGTGACCTCGGCCTCTGGGTCCCGCAAGCCGAGCGTGTCGAAGAGTTCGCCGAATTTCGCTCGCAGTCCTGGTAATTCGGGTGCGCGTGCAGGATCGTGATAGGCCACGAAGACATCGTTGATCTCGGTCCGGACCTGTTCGAAACGATCCTTCAGATGCTGTGTCAGCGTCGGCGGCCGATCCGGGTCGACGTGGGGAGCAACATCCGGGTGGGCTTGTTCGGAATCCGGCAGGTTGAGCGAGAAGCCTTTGTGGGGCTCCTCGACCGGTTCCAGGGGGAAGGGCTCGTCCAGAATCGAGTCATGCAGGGTTGCTGGGGAAGCTGAAACTTCATCTTCCGACAGTCTTGTCGACTCGGTGACTTCTTCCCAAGTTATGTGAAGCGTTCCGTCGGCGCCCATCTCGCGGTCCAGCACACGGAACTGCCTCCCGTCCGGGATGAGAACCTCCGCTTCGCCACGCCTTTCCGGAGGCCGGAGGAACGAGATGTCTTTCCCGGTGGCCGACACGATGGTCAGCTTCACGTTCGGGTTCCACTTGAACTTGGTTTTCGAGGTCGATACGAAACCGGGGTCCTCGACTATCGCGCCTTGGCGGTTTTCGTACCAGAACTTCTCCAAATCCTTGGGCGAGAGCGTGATCGATCGTTTTACCGGGCCGACATGGTCGGGGAGTTTGTCCAGACCGGAGCGAATGAGATCGATTGTCTCCGGCGAAACAGCGCGCAGGTCTTCACCGAATCGCAAGTGGCGGTTGATCTCGTTGTAGTGAGGTCCCGCGTATTCGTCCAGGGCAAGGCGCTCGGCTTGTGGCAGTTGATCGCAGGCATCTTTGGCGGCTTGCTCTGTTGGTGTCAACCCCGGCTCGTCAGGTCGGTGACCGGGTTCGTCCGATACGGGATGGTGCCCGTCGGGCTCAGAGTGTGTTGGTACGCGGCTGGGAGTTTCTTCGGCTGAGGGAAGGAAGCTACGACCGTTGTCCACGACGTATTTGGCCAGCGCGGGGTCGTGTTCATGGAAAAGTTGCCACATGGGGGTGGCGGTATCGGGGTCCCGCAGGCGGAGTTCGTCGTATCGCTCGGCGAATTTCTGGTGGAGGTTCGCGAGCTCGTCAGCTCGAGTTGGATCGGCGGATGCACGAACGATTTCAGTGGCCTGCTCACGCAGGCTCTCGAAGCTGCCGCGGAGCTCCGGCGTCAGTTCTGTTGGGACAGTGGTGCGGTCCGGGAAAGCTTCCGGTTTCGAGGAGTCCGCCACTGGCTCACGGCCCGAGCGATCGGGATGTATGTTGGCGTTGTCCAGGAGGTGCTGATAGAGCACCTTGGCTGGTTCGCTGGCGGCTTCGCCGTTGATCTGGACATCGGCGAATGCCTCTGCCACTGCCTCCGGGGCATCGAATTTGCCGTGGTCGAAGCTGTAGCCGCTGAGCTGGTCGAGCCACTGCTCATACGCAGCCTTGTCCATACCGCCGCGGGTGGACTCGTAGTAGTTGTCCAGTGCGTCCAAAGCGGTCTCGGTGGCACGTAGCTGCCCCTCGACGTCGAGAACATGGCCGAACTCATGGACGAGCGACGAATAGATCGGGCGGTCGGTCGAACCCGGCACGAAATGGCCGTCCGCCACGAGTTCGGAGCTCTCACGGGCCATTACTTCGGGATTGAGGGCGGACGTCTCGTTCAGAATCAACGCTTCGGTGTGGACCCGGCCATCTGGGGAACGGTTCCAAGCGGTTGCGGCGTGATAGTCGTCCTGAAGCCGTTCGATGGAGATCTTGGGCAGCGTGACGCCCGGGTACTGGGACAGCATGTCATCGACGGCGCGGGCGAACTCACGCACAACCTCCGGATGCAGTTCCGGATTGTCGAAACCGTCCACCTCAATTCCCCAGCGACCGTGTACCTCGTCGGCGATCTCACGGGCGTTCATCGCCGACCAGCCATCGTCGAGGTCCGGCGCCCAGCCCCCTTCCACTGGATGAGGTTGTACCGGAAGGGTTTCAGCAGGGTGAGGCTCGGTAGGTTCTGGTTCGGGAGAACGTGATTTGCGCGGTTTGAGTGAGGGCTTGTCCGGATGCTGCTCGTTCTTCGGCGATACCCCGTCCGGTAGCCCCTTCTGCGTCGCCTCCCAGAACCGTTCGCTTACATTGCGTTTCAGTTCGGTATTGAGCGCCGCTTCCGCAGGGGCCATTTCGCGGTGCTCGTCCTTGGCCAACGCCTTGAAGTCGCGTTGCACCTCGTACAACCCGTGTTCGTAGTTCGCGACGGCGTCGATGTGGCTGAGGTGCAGTCGTAGTTCGGCGATGTGGCCGTTCTCCAGTTGGACTTTCATCTGCAGGTCGCGATAACCCGACGCCTGGGGTTGGTCGAAGCGGTCCTCGAATTCGACGATTCGGATCCGTGGATCGTTCTCGATCATCTCCAGGGCGCGGTAAGCGTCGGAGACGTGATCGAAGACGATCTTCGCGCCAACCAGATCCGTCAATCGGGAGACGTCGCCGTCATAACCCCGGATCTTGTCCCATGCCCGGGTCTCGTCCTTCGGCTGCTCCCGCCAGCCTGGTTTGCCCTCAGTCTCCGTCGCGATATCCCTGACGACGTTATTGAGCGCGTCTTGTGAGGGTCGCCAGACGTCGTACTGCTTCTGCAGGAATTCACGCTGATATTCAGGGTCGTCGACCCTGTTGTAATCGAATTCGGGTTGTCTGCGCGCGGACTCGGGGACATCGCTCGTCGCCTCCCGGATCTCGCGTGACATCGCTCGATCTTCCGGCGTCAGCGGCGTTGGCTCGATGTGAACCGGTTCTGCCAGAACTGATTCCGGTCCGCGCTCCGTGACCGCGTCAACAGCATCCCGCAGGACTGGCAGACCGTCTGGGTGGGTGAGCAGCGATGCCAGCGTTTTCGGGCGCTCTAGAAGTGAATGTTCCAAGTACTGGTTGTTGCGGAGCAACTCGGCCAGTTCCGGATGCTGAGGCAACAGGTCCCGGATGACAGTGCTCACTGGGGTGTCGACTGCGTCGACCGTTGTAGTGATGCCCAATTCGTCGGCGCGGTCCAGGGCCGCCATGACGTGAGGGTTGTTCAGATAATGGTCGACACCGGGTGCGGGCGATCCGTCATGCATGACCGGTTCGGGCGCCGACGCGGCGGGTGAATCGTGCGGTTTGCCCTGCGGTTCGAACGGGCTGGGGCTCGAGGACTTTCGGAAGCGCGGGTCGTGAACGGTGTCGTTGGGGAGATGCTCGAAACCGTCCGGAAAGCTGCCATGATCGCGGGCGCTGTCGAGAAGGTGCCAGTAAAGGACCTTGGCGGGCTCGGTGGCGGCTTCGCCGTGATACTCAACTTCGAGGAAGGCCTCGGCCAGAGCCTCGCTCGGTTCGAAGGTGCCGTTTTCCTCGAAGCTGTAGCCGCTGAGTTGATCCAGCCAATCTTTGAAGGCATCTGGATCCAATTCACCACGGGTGGATTCGAAATGGTCGGCCAACGCGTCATAGGCGGTTCGTTCGGCGTGCTCCTGCCCTTCGTTATCGAGGACGTGGCCGAATTCGTGTACCAGTGATGAATGGATCGGACGGTCGGCCGACCCCGGCACCAGGTGACCGTCGGCCTCGTCCTCGGCGATCTCGCGGATCATCCGGTCGATGTCGAGCGCGTAGCGCTCGTTCAGAATCACCTTCTCGGTGTACATACGACCCGAGGACGTAAAGCCCGGATCGGTTGCGGCGTAGACATCTGGTTCGTTGATCGGCTCGATCGCAACACCGCCCAGATCCACATCCGGGTAGCGAGTCAGCATGTCGTCGATGGCGCGGGCGAATTCGCGCGCCACCTCCGGATCGAGATGGGGATTGTCGAATCCCGACACGTCGATACCCCAGCGGTTCGCCAGTTCATCCGCGACCTGCTGACTGTCCAGGCGCGACCATTCGTCATCGGGTCGAGGCGACCAATCATGTTCGGACGGAACCGTTTCCGACGGGTCTGCCGCAGGTGTATGTGGATCATCCGGGAGACTGGGTTTCGGCTCTTCGTGGGCACGGGCCCCTGATCCGTCAGATGCACGGGGCTTTGATCCCCCGGAGGTCGAGGAGCGCGTGACGTCTGCAGCCCGCGGGGTACCTGCACCCGGTTTGGTGGATCCCGGATGTGTCGCGGGCTCGCCCAGCGTTGGCGTGAGGACGGGTGCGGGTAGGACATCGGCTTGGGCGGGGGAATCCTCGCCGAGATGTGTGTCGGGAACCGTGCCGTTGTTGTCTGGTTGCAGGTCGTCCGTGTGCTCGCGATCGTGCCGAACTGCTTCCACCGCAGGCTCTTTCGGCTCCCGGAGGTGCGCTGGGCCCTGCTGCTCGACTTCGGGGTGCAGCGCCTGGGTTGTCGAAGTGTCCGGCCGAGCCCTCTCGGTCGTGGATTCGAGCCGCGATCGGTCCGGGGTGGCTGGCTTGTTGGCGGGGTCGGTTCGATCCTCTGTTCGTCCCGGCGGCGTCTGCTCCTGTCCTGTTGCGGGCTCCGTTGTGGCAGAACGTGTTTGGGTATCGGCAGTAACCTCGGTAGGCCGGATCTCTCGGCCAACCGGCGCGGGCCTGTCCTGGGTGCCTGAGACAATATTGCCGCGATGGTCCGACGTGATCGCCGCCGCGCGAGCAGGAGCCTCGCCTGCTGGCTGCGCGGGTGCATTGGTGCGTGGAGCGGCTGGTTCCGCGGACTTGGGGGAGTTATCGCCTAGTTTCGCGCCCGCGTCGCTTGGGCGGACAGTGCTATCTCCGGCGGCAGGCGCGTTCGCTCTGACTTCGTTGCGCGGAGTGTCCCCAGAGGGAGCGGCACGTCCGCCATTGGCAGTGTCGACGGGTTGCCGGTTCAAAGGCTGATCAGTGTGTACGGACGTTTGAAGTTCCTGCTGCACAACGTGATTGGGCTGACCGCCCGCGACCTTGACATCCGCCGGCGAGGTGTGGCTGCTGCTGCCATCGGGGCCGTTCTTGGTGGCAGCAGCTACGTCGCTGTGTGCGGCGTCGCCGCGGCCACTGTGCAAGCCGTGGTTGGCGCCGCCGCCAGCGCCCATGGCCAGGCCACCGATCAGCAACTGCGAATGGAAGGTCTTGTCGACCTTGCTCCAGTCGCCGTGGCTGTTGTACAGCTGGGTGCCCAGCCCCGCTCCGTACATGCCGACAGCGCCGATACCGCCACCGATGCCACCGGCGATGGTTCCACCAAGGCGCGAGTTCAGTCGGGTGTCCTTCAAGGCGTTGCCCACGATTCCGTGGAATGGCGCACCGACGAGGCCACCCGCACCCCACTGCAGGCTGGTCTGAAACGTTTGCTTCAAGTCGAAGCCATCGTCGCGATGACCATTCATGATTTGGATGGCTTGTGTCCCGGCATCGAGTCCGGCACCCATCACACCGGTAACAATGCCAGCGCCGACGGCCTTGACAGCCGCCTGCGTGGCTCGAGTGGCCAGCGGTTGAACAGCCTTCTCGGCAAGCGGTGCGATCTCTCGTTCAAGGACTGGCACGGCGATTTCGCGAACCAACGGCTTTGCAAGCGCCTGCAGTCCCGCGCGTTCGCTGATCGCGGCGATCCTCGCCATCGCCGCCTTGCTGAAGGTGGCCAGAGACGCTCGTGCAGTAGCGAGAACACCCGGTATGAGTGCCTCGCCAAAGAGGGTGATGCTCAGCTGAACGATGGTGTAAAGCGTCAGGAGGGCGAAGACCTCTGACTGGATCTTCGTATATTCGATCTCTGTTGCGGTGGAGCGACTGTCGTGGCCGAGTTGGGTCAGGCTCTCCACAAGTTTTTGGATGGAGTGGTCTTGGCCGTCGAAGAGCGTTGCGAACTCTTGGGTTATCGCGGTGGCGCCTTCTCCGAGGTAGTACTGGGGCACCTGATCAGTGGCGGATCTGAGCTCCGGCTCGAGCTTTTCGAGTTCGGCAGCGGCCAACTTCCACGTGTCGCCCAGGTCGAACAGCGCATCCTGGTCACCCTTGGGATACACCGCAAAGAAGTTGAGTGCCGACATCAACCCATTTGGAAGATGATCCCCGGCCCATGTCCACCCGGACACAAATTATCCGATGATTCGGCGATCACGCTGCCAGGGCGTTTGCGGAACCAAGTCTCGAACTGACTGCGCGACCGGATTCATCGGCCTCCCCCTCCTGCAGTTGATTGCAAAAGCCCGGACTCCCAACCGGATTCGACAAACGTATACGCAACCCTACCCAGAGTGTCTCTACCGGTCCAATTTTCGGCCTGACCGGGCCTATCGACTGCCTCCGACCCAGGAGTAGCCGAAGGTTGGTTCGTCACCCGCGTCGCGCCGAGCAAATTCCTCTTCCCATACCTGGAAGGTCGTGCGGTAGAGGGCGGCGATCATACTTCGCTCCTCAGGACTGATTCGCCGTCGTTCCTGCTCGGCGTGTTCGAACATCTCCTTGATTTGCGCGTAGAGATCGAATACCGGGCCTGATCCGCGGAGGTACAGACTGCGCGCTTCTTCGGTCGCTTTGACGAACTGTTCCTCGTTCAGCGCGGAGAAGTCCAGATCGGTACCAGATCTCAGCACCGCGTCCATGTCCTCGTCCGATGCGGGTTCGAAAGCGCCCGTTCGAACATTCAGCTTCTGCCCGATCAGCTTGCCGTGCTCAGGCTCTTCGAGACGAATCGTGCCGTTGCGGAACCGAAAATAGGATGGCGACTCTTTGAGCCAATGCATGTGCCTGCCTTTCGGTATTCCGCTTAGTCGTGGTCCGGGCACATCATTCCATCGGCGTGCCTGGATTGACCACTCACCTGGCGCCGATCACCATTCGGTGGCAGCGATGTTGGATCGCCGGCGGGCTTGCGGGTCGTGCTCGAATTCCTCGACGTTGTCGAACTGCGGTGCCGTATCGATGTCAGCGGCCTTCCGTTCGGCAGCGTCGGGTGGCGCCATGGAGACTTCGGGCGGAGTGGGCACCATGGCCTGGATATCAGGCATAACGGGGAAGAATTCGGACAGCGACGGAACGCGAGCCTGTTCGGACTGTAGCGCGGCCAGGATCTCCTGCGACTTCTGCTGTACCTGCGCGGCAGCCTCCTGGGTGGCCTGGGTGACAGCGGCAGCGATCTCGGAGAACAGGAGATCACCTATGTCATCGGAGAATTCGGTCTTGATCACGACACCGTCGGCATTGACGGTGATCGTGACGCGTCGCCCGCCGGCATGCGCGGTCGCGGTGAGTCGGGCGCGTTCCTGTTGTGCCCGTGCAACGGACGCGAAGCTGCCCTCGACCAATTCGACCAGCTCAGCCAGCTGTGCCTTCGCAACCTCATTCGTCACAGCTGTCTCCCCGCACGGTGCAAGCCCGGCCCTACCCGAGCGCCTGTTCTTCCTGGCTACGAATCAGAAGCGGCTGGTGTTGGTGTCTTCCACGTTTTCGAACGATCTGGCACCATCGCGCAGTCCCTTCGAATACTTCTGGAGCAGGGCTGTTTTCGAAGCGAGGGTGTCCTGTAAGGCGGGATTGCGGGCGTTGTAGCCGCTGTTGCCGTCGGCGAATTTGTCACCGTACTCATCGTGCCCCCAGCAGCCATTATGAGCGTCTGCCGCAGCCTTTACCGTGTTCAGAATGCTGGTGATCGTGGCAGACACATCGTCGAGCCTGTCTGCTACGGACCGCATACCAGCGACTTCGACCTGTACTTTTGTCGCCACGTTGACCCCCGCTGTAGTCCTTCGGTAACTGCCGCCGATCATATACGCGGAGGAGTTGCGCACGCCAACGCAAAGGTGCGTCGAACGCATTGCTCTGCTGCCTATTTGGCGATCCCTGCCAGCATCAACTGATAGTAGCCAGCGTCCAGATCGAACTTATCACCGGCCAGAGATCGAGCCAGTAGCGCACGCGTCACGCTGCCGGTCTCAGCCGCCGCTACCAGGGCGGTGATCCATGAGGACGAACTCCCCTCGATCAGCTGTGCGAGCACGTCGAATACTGTATCGCTGCTCCAGATGCCGGGGAGCGCAGGACTTAGTTCGGCGGTGACCGGCGATTCACCGCAAAGCCATGCCTCACCGTCCCACCAATAGCAAAATGACAGCAATCCGTTCGCTGCACGGGGATTCAGCACGGGATCAGCAACCCAGTCGGGCGCGCCACGATACAGCTGCGGCATGGTGGCGCCGTCGTTGTAGGTGGCGTCGAGTCTCAGATCGCTCCATAAACCGCCCGAAAGGACCGCTCGTCCATGCGGTAGCAGATGCAGTGTGGACCCGCTGCGGGTCGATCCCTCGAACCAGCCGAGCGCAGTTGTGGTCCGGGGACCCAATGGCGAATCCGCGGCCACGAAGGCGGCGGCGATCACGGCCCAGCGGGCCCACAGCAAGGGCAGTGCGGGCAGATCGGTCTCAACCCGTGGCGTGAATGGGCCATCACCCGCCTCGGCATGTGCGGCAATGCCGGGCGTACGGGTCTGTCGGCCACCGTGGCCGACGTATGCGGCCAACCACATCGGTAGCCTTTTGCGCGGATAAGTCCGAAGATCCGCGAGATACGCCTGCGGGGGAAATAGTTGCTGGTCGGGGAAAGGCTCTGCCCCGTAGTCATATTCGATCTGTGTCGAACCCGCCCTGGTCGCGATCGCGAGAAACCGCCACCACGGACCATCGGCCGACTCGGCCGACCGATGACGAAGCTCTCGCAACAGCTCCACCATGCGCATTGACAGCCGTGCCGGCGCTGCACGCTTCGAGTCCGACACGATCACCTGTGCGGTCTCGTCGCTGACTGTCATGGCGACGGCCACATCCAGTCGATCCCATCCATCTGGCAGCTGCGCAAGAAGTTCGTCGGTGACCTGTTGGATCAGCCGATCCTGCTCTGCCGACCGATCCGACCTCGCCGGTCGACCCGGAACCAGGCCGATTCCCTCCGCAGCGGTGTTTCGCTCCAACCGAAATCCCACATCCGGCGATTCCTCCGTCGAATTATCCTGGCTCACACTGTCCCCGGTCTCCGAACCAATAGAGCTTCCAGCCTGTCCGAACCTAGCTCGATTGACCAATTGATAGGAAGTGCTCATGACTATTTGATCAACCGCGAGCTGGCTACGAAGCATGGACGCGCCGGCCGGTTGCATACCTGCCGATCACACTCGGAGACGCTCTTGCTGGTTACCTCAGGGTGCGAAGACGAGATCGGCAGCGGGGTCCTTCCGCGCGGAGTCCGGCATCAGCCCGGTGAGGTTTTCGATCTTCTGGTCCAGCAAGCTGGAAGAGATGTATCAACGTGGTCTGAAACCTGTTGAGGCGATTAGCTATTGGGTGGGAAAGCCTGAGGACGCTGAGTTCGGTGGGA
The DNA here is from genome assembly GCF_036327755.1 of Nocardia sp. NBC_01503. Taxonomy (NCBI): domain Bacteria; kingdom Bacillati; phylum Actinomycetota; class Actinomycetes; order Mycobacteriales; family Nocardiaceae; genus Nocardia; species Nocardia sp. NBC_01503. The sequence goes on along the minus strand of NZ_CP109596.1, from coordinate 1,464,498 downwards.
TTCCTGCCGGTGCTGAGCTCGGGGATGCGCGGGACTATTCAGGACTTGGCGTTGGCTGAATCCGGATGTGCCGCTGGGGGAGGGTCCCTGGATGCAAGATGGGGAGTGCCCGAGCGGTGCGCCCGCGGATCGCTCAGAGGGATGGGGTGCGCTGGATGCGGTTCCGACTTCGCCGTATCCCGAAGAAGCCACCTCTCCGGTCACCTTCCTTTCGGTCAGGTGTGACGGCGTTGTGATGGGCTACCTTCAGCGCCTCGCCGACAACGCCTGATACCAGCGACCTGCTGCGGGAGAGGCTGGAGCGCCCCGATGGCATTCATGGACAATCTGACCAAGCCGCTGGTTAATGCGCGGCCTGGTAGCGGCAGATGCTTGGAGGGGTGCAGCGAGGCGGAAATCGTCGCGCTGATGAGTGCGCAGGGGCCACAGAGCTAATGCAGTCGTATCGAGAGTTCTGGGATACGGGGCAGAGATCCCAACTGGCTCAGTCGGAACGACGTTTTCCGAGGTTCTGACCGATTGGTTCAAGACCTTCGTCGGCCTGGAGGGGCTGGCGGAGAGTCAATTCATCTGCGTCCTACCGACCAGGACCTACGCACACGCAGGCAACGTCAGCGAGTTCACGCTCCTACATTTCGATCAAGCCCAGACCGTCGGCCATATCGAGTACCCCACCGGCGCTCTCTACCTGCAGGAATACGCGTGGCAGTGTACGAGATGCTGGCCGGCCAGCTCCGTTCGGCGGCTCTGTCGAAAAGTGGATCCACCGAACTGATTCGGAGTCGCTCGGCCGAGTGGAAATGAGGAGTCGACACATGATCATGAGTGGCCCAAGTCCAGCTACAGCGGAAGCAATGGTGGCCAGTGTGTCGAGGTTCTCCTCGACAGCGACCGGATCGGTGTTCCCGACTCGAGGAACTGCGGTTTGGAGTTGTGGTTCTCCGGCGATCAATGGGACTTGCTTCCTCGCCAGCGATATCTGGCATTCATGACGACCGCCACCTATAAGGCGAGTCGGTTGGGTGTGATCTCGAACCCGAACGCCGACCTGCCGTAACTGGTGCGCGTGTGGGCAGTCCGGCCGTCGTGTGAAACTGGGCTCGACTGGTTCTGGTAGCGAGCGCGGGTTAGGGTCGAGCGAGTGTCTGAACGAGAGGGGGGTTCGTGCAGCGACCATCTGACCAGTGTGTGCCGCACCCAGAGCCGGTCTCGCCGAATCAGCCGACGCAGCAACCGGGTTCGAGTGCACCGATTGAATGTAGCTATTTGGCGGATTCGGGGACAGTGCCGCGGCTGAGCCGGGCGATGGAGTTGGCACGATGGCGGTCGCCGAGGGCTTGGGCGATTGTGGCCGCTATACCACTGGTGATCATGGCTCGGCACATCTTCGATTTGGTGAGCAGGGAAAGCCGTTCGGGTTCGGGGCTCTCCGGGGTAGTCGGTGTGTATCTCGTGCTACTGGTGCTGGCCGTTGTCGTCGTTGTGTTGGCCACGGGAGTTCGCTTGTTGCGGCGGAATCCGTTGGTTGCCTCTTATGCTGCTGCGGGGACTCGATTGTGGGTGCGGTATGGCAGCAACGCGATGGAAGTGCCACCGGCGACGGGGTACACGGTGGTGCCCTACAGCCAGATCAAGGACTTGGCGTTTATCGGCGGCGTAGCCTTCATCCGACCGAATGGCGGACCCGGTTTCGTATTGCCACGCGAACTGGTTCCTGAGTCGGGTCTTGTACTCATTCAGGCTGCTCATCCTCCGCGAAGCTCGCTGGTTCAACCCAGTGGCGCAAAATCCGCACCGGTGCCCCGTGACATGCGCGGACAAATAGTTCTTGTGACGTGTGCGGCTGTCGTTGTACTGGTCGTCTTCGCCGTTATTGCCGTGATCGATATGAAACCTGCAGGTAGCGAACATGGTTCGGTTCCAGCGACCGCAGCCGACGTACGCACCACGATCGCGGTCGGGTCTGAGCCGTACGGCTCTCTCGCTCTCGACTCGGATGCGAAGTCTCTGTATGTGGCAACACCTGGGGCAGAACAGAACTCGCCGGGCTCAGTGTTCGTGGTGGATATCGCCACCAACAGGGTGGCCGCCACAATCCCGCTGACCATGAACCCGAAATCCATTGCCGTCGACCCAGGTACCCACTCCGCCTACGTTTTGGGATCGGCCGGCGCGGATACCCAAGGCGGCGTCTTCACCGTAATCGATTGCTCTACCAACACGGTTACCGGCACCATTCCGTTAACTGGATCGATGCCCGCCGGGCTCCCCGCGATGGGTATCGCGATCGGCACCGACAAGCGCACAGCCTTCATAGTCAATCAGAGCAAGTCCATCGAATTAGTCGACCTCGCAACGAACAAGCAGATCAACTCTATCCCGCTACCCCTCGCGGCCACCTCCATCACGTTGGATCCCGCCGCTCGCAAATTGTTCGTTGTGGACACGGAGGGGATGATCGCGGTGATCGACCCCGTGGCGATGGCTGTCGTAGGAACTATTGACGGTCGGGGTCACGAAATCAGCTCGATAGCAGTTGATCCCGGGGCGAACATCCTGTACATCTCCAGTGGTCGGGAGGGAGCTATCAAGGTGGTTGACACCATAGCCCGAGTGGTCACCGCCACCCTGACTGTCCCGAATCCCGAGGCGCTGGCGGTAGATCCGACCACACACAACATCTATGCCTATACAAGCGGCGAGATTTCGGTGCTGCAGCGATGATGACTACTGGTCCAGTCAAAATTGCGAGAAGTCCGCTCAGCCTTCTGCGTGGTACGGTCGGGCCGTAGTGACGCCGGGGTGGGAACCGAGCGGTTGCAGAACCGTACAGTGAAATACAAATCGCTCGTGACGATTGCGGGCTAGATGATGAAAAAGCTACATTCGGGGAGCCGATTCAGTTGGGTGAAGACGCCAAGTCCTATTTGGACCTTGCCAATAAAGGAAAAGCCGGGCTACTCCGCTTTACTCCGGCAGTTGCGATTTCGGGGGTGAATTCATGTAATACTCTGCTCGGCCATTTACTGGATGTGCATTTCGGTATCGAGCAGAATATTGTTAATCTGACACCTTTTTCGGGACCGCCAGATCAGTTTCTTTCTGGAACGCTTCTGGCTCAGGAGTTCAATGATCTCGGCGGGAAAATTCGAGATAAACTCAAAGAGCATATTGACACGGTTACTGATATGGCGGAAACTTTTCGGGCCGCAGGCAAGGCTAAGGCAGAGGTCGAGCAGCAGTCGGCAGATGCTTTCAATAACCTGACTATTACTGATAAGCCAGGTGGTTCTTCAGTTGCTTATCCGGATCTGTCCACGATTGGTCCGCCCAAGAAGGATCCCGCGTCAACACCGGCGGGTCCGGGGACAAGTTCGACCGATTCGCATGCTGTGTCATGTGAAAACGCCGCTAGTAAGTCATGGGCGGACCTGTACCACCTGCGGACGAAGATAAATGCAGTCGGTCCAGCGCAAGCGGGCACCCATTGGACTTGGATGGCTGACGAGCTGAGTGCTGCATTTGGTGTATTCCGAAATGAAATTCACGGATTGCGAGGCGAATGGGAGGGGGAGTCTCATGAGGTCGCGCAGGCATCGATCAGTAAGTATGCCGATAATGTTGATCAGCAGCTTATTCCAATAATGAAGACGGTTGGGACAAATCTGACGAATTTGTCCGGCTGGTTGCTGGCGACTCGCGAAGCCATGCCCGATGTCGAATTTGACCTCGACATCGAGGGAGTCAAGATGGAGGGCGGGAAACTGGTGGTCGAGTTCGGCGACCAGAATAAGCAACGTGAGCATCTTCAAAAATATCAGGATGCGTTCAATAGGACATATGCGGTTGGCCTAAAAGAATACAACTCCTCTCTGGTGTCCGATTTTCCTTCCCCTGTCGGCCTGTTTGCGGCCGTGCAAGTGCCTCCGTCGGATCCTCCAAGCAGGGCCGGTAATCCAGCGTCACCCTCGACCGTCAATGCTGGCAGTCCGCAGACGCCGACGGCTACGGATCAGCCTGTGGTGCCGACTCAAACTGATCCAACTAAAAATAACCAAAATCCGAATAACAATGATCCGTCTAAAACGACGACCACCGATCAAACTTCACAAGTTACTTCGTTGATCTCGACGCTTGCGCAGCAAGGTACCGCGCTGGTGGAGTCGTTGGCCTCCACTGGTTCGTCTCTGATTCAGTCGCTTCAGAAGAGCACGACTGCGACCGATACCACGACCGCGGATCAACTGAAGCAGCAGCTTGCTGCTCTAACGAATCTGCAAACGGTCCCAACTGATCCCGGCTCGCCCGGTGGGTCGCCGAAATCGCCGGGTGGCGGAATCCCAACCTCCGCAGTACCCAAGGAGAACACCCCACAGAGCAAGCTGTTCCCACGCTCGACCGTTTCCGCGAAAGAGACCGATGAAACTGTGTCTAGTTCGCGTGCAGGGGTGGCAGCCGGTGCCAGTGCGACTGGCACCGGGACGACCGGCTCGACCGGCTCCGGCATGCCAATGGGTTCGGGCGCCCAGGCAGGTAGCCAGGGGGCAGGGAAGGAACATAAGCGGCCCGAATTCTTAAGGTCCGGAGGCAATCTCGACGAGGTGTTCGAAGAGCTTCCCGCAGCGGTACTGCCGGTGGCGGAGAAATGACACGTATCTGGCAGCTCGGAGACTTAGAGTTCGTAGTGCTGTGGGAACAGCTCAATAGTGACTACCTACCTTTCCCCTTCTCCTTCATGAGTAGGACGCCGCTATACGACGACTTCCTGCGCGAGAAGCGAGAGACAGCTGAGCGGGTCCGTACCAGGCTGAGTGGATCGTTCGACAGTGTTTTGGAATCTGTGGCGCAGCCGGATATTCGAATCATTGTCGATGCTTGGGACGGCCGAGATCCGCAGCGATCGGACGGTCGAATCAGAATTATGGCGACTCGCAAGGGGAGTCAAGGATTCCTCGTTACACAGCTGCCCGGTGAAACCTACATGCACAGTGGTGGATTCACTGTTGCAGAATGCGATCCATTGCGGCTGGCAGATGAGATCGTATCGGCATTGCCGGTTTCGAAGCCAGGTGACCACGCTGAAATTCCACTATCGCCACCAAGCGAGAAGCAAGACGACATCGACTATGAGTACGGTCGCTCACGTATTGGTGCGGGTCCCGAAGATCCGGTTGCTGACCGTTCAAGGAAGTTCTTGCACATCAGACCGACTCTTATCGGCACCATCGACGTAATCCAAGGATCGTCGGTATTCGGTCCGCGCGGGGTCACCAGACATCGGATGGAGTGGCGCGATCTGCAGGATTCGGGAAGATACGTGATCGGGCATGCAGCGCCGTGGAAGGCGGTTGCCGCAGACGAGAAGCGGTTCATCGGCATGATCAATGCTCGTATCGCCGAGGTGATTCGGGTGATCAAGGAGGAACGTCGATAAGAGGCAGCGCAGCGAAGCGCGTGCTGCCGCCGAACCGCCCGCCGCCCAGGCTATTTGGCCACCAAAGCCATGACCTTGTCCGCTGACCCCGGCTTCTTGCACTCCTCACGCACCCAGATCAGCGTCGGAAATGGCCCCGCACCACCGAGTTCCGGCTTCTCCTTGGTCAACTGCTGCATGAGCGCGATGCCCGTGTCATCGTCGGTGTCCTGGATGAAGAAGTCGTGGCAGGTCATTGTGGCGACGTTCTTGAAGCTTGCGGCGGTCGACGGGGCGACCTCCAGGGCGACTCCGATCGCCTGGGTCTCCTTGCCATTTCCCTTGCAGTTCATCTCTGCCCAGCTGATGCCGATGTCATCGCTGCCGAAGTTCTTCCAGTTCGGGTTCTCGGCAATGACCTGCCGGAGCAATGCCTGCTTGTCGGCGTTGCTCTTGGCCAGGAGAGCCGCGCATGTCGTTTTCGAGGCCTGGCCCAGTCCGGCGGCGCGATCCGGTGTTGTCATCGCGGCGCTGGAGTTGCTGTTCGTCGACGCGGTCGTCGCCGTGCCGGAGGTCGTGGAACCGCAGGCGGTCAGTGTCGCGATTGCGACAAAAGCCCCACAGGCTGCAAGAACAGAACGCTTCACTGTTGATCTCCCCACATCGAATTCCCCGTCGTACAGCCGTTTTTCGGGCCCCGACCGCAGCTGATCATGCCAGGACGCGGCGCGGGGAGCCGAGTTGAATGTCGGTGGAGATCGAAAACGTCGTATGGTATCTATACGATCACGAACTGGGAGGGAGTTCTGCATGACCGAGGCGGGGGCCGCGGGTGCTGAAGCGGCGGGGCCGGGGTGGGCCTCGGTCGCCATTGCGAATCCGTACGGGTCGATCAAGATGCGCGTGACCGAGCAGGGGATTCCCGTCGCTGTGAAGGTGGATGCGGCTGAGCTGCATCGGGATCCGACGCAGTTGGCGGCGGAGATGCTCCGGTTGTGTCAGCGCGCCGCGGCCCGGGCCGGTCTCGCCAAGCGCAAGCAGTTGGAGGAGGCCGGGATGAGTGCCGCGGGACTCGCGCACACCGGGCTGCCCACCGAGGCTGATGTCGCTCGGCAGGAGATTGTCGAGGAGCAGGACTACGATACTGAGCCGCAGAGTTGGCTTCGGACTGTGTGAGGAGGGGGACGCGTGGTCGGGTCTATGGATGAGCTCGAGGAACGGGTTCGTCGGCAGCTGTATCGGTTTCAGGATCTGGCGGAGCAGATGGCCGCTGTTCGGGGGCGCGAGACCTCCGAGGACGGCGCCGTGATGGCCGAGGTCGATGGGAACGGGGCGCTGCAGAATCTTCAGTTCAGCCACGCTGTTTCGCGGATGACACCGGACGAGTTCGAGCGGGTGGTGGTGACGACGTCGGCAGCGGCGGCGCGCGCGGCGTTCGAGCGACGGGCCGAGATAGTAAACCGATTCAACGAGGAGATGGCCGGGTAGACCGGTCCGTTAACGCAATCTTGAGCCAGAATTTGCGTTTTACTATCTGGCACAAGCAATTTCGTACTTGTACTGTCATTCAAGATCGATGTACCTGGGAGGGACCACCGATGACTGCCAATTACGTGAAGGCGGATTTCGAACCAATCTTGGCCTATGGCACTCAGCATGCGGGGATCGCGGCGCAGGTTGCGGGGGCGGCCGCGGCCGACTCGGTCAGCGCGCTCGCCTCGGCGGTGCCGATGTTCGGATTGATCGGCCAGGATTTCCTGCTGGCTTTCGCGGGGGCGCAGGGGTCGTACCTGTCGTCGGCGGCGGAAATCGCTGCCGTGCACGCGGAGACCGCGGTCAGTGCGGCGTCGGCCGTCGCGACCTACTCGACCACTGAGCTGGCTTCGGCGACGACCTTCCTCAGCAACCTGTGACCGAATCCGTCGGTGTAGTGACCACGACACCAAGCCCTACCGTGCTGGACGTCATTCGTACCAGTCCGGTCGGGGCGATGGTGGATACACCGGTGTCCGATGTGATCAGTGGACTGGGATTGCCGCAGCTGCCGCAACTTCCGGCGATCACATTGCCGGATCTGTCCGGGTTTCAGATGCCGACGTTGCCAACGATCGATCCGACGACGCTGATTCAGCCCGCGATCAGTCTGCTGTCCTCGATGGGCAGCGGTGCCGCGAGTATGGGCACCGAGCTGATCTCGATCTTCTCCTCGGTCAGCAAGGCGCTCAGCTCCGCGGTCAGTACGAGCTCGGCGGCGTCCGCCGCGGTCTCGAACAGCTGGCAGGGAGACGCGGCGAACTCCGCGCAGGTCCGGAGCAACGAGGTCGATTCGGTCAACCCGACGGTCAACGCGCAGGGCCAGCAGCTGAAGGTGATCCTGCTCAACGCCGAAGCGACCGTCGCGGAAGGGTATGCGGAGCTCTCCGCTCTCATCGCGCGATTCACCGCGGAGGTGATGGCGGGTATCGCCTTCCTGGTCACTCCGGCCGGGCTGCCCGCGTTGATCGCCATGGCTACGGACGCGCTGTCCGAGGCCGGGGTCATCACCGCCAAAACCCGTGCCCAACTTACCGTTCACACCGCCGAGGTGGCGGCGGCCGGAATCAAGATCCCGGTCCCCGGTGCGCCCAATGTCGCCGATGTGGCGTCGCTGGCGAACCAGGTCACCCAGGCCGTGCAGCCGTTCCTGAGCGTCGGCGGCACCGCCGTGCAGAAGGTTGTCGAAAAGGGCAGCGAGGTGGTGTCCGCCGGATCGACCGCGGCGAGCAGTATCGGCTCCGCCGGTCAATCCGTGGTCAGCGCGCTGACCACGAACACCAGCAAAGACACCACCACGACGAACAAAGACACGACCACCACCAACCAGGACACCACGACCACCGACGGCAAACCGGTCGACACCACCACGCTGAAGACCGACGACACCACCACCGGTGGCGGCGGAATTCCCGCGGGCATGCCGATCGGCTCCGGACTCAACAGCAGTCCGCTCAGCCCGTACTCCGGCAAGATGTCCGCCGGCGAGGGCCTGGGTTCCGGTTCACCGGTCTCACGCGTCAACAGCAATAACAACGAAACCCAAACCCGTTCCACCACAAGCATGCCCGGTGGCATGGGTACCGGCGCGGGCCTGGCCAACAAAGGCGAGACCGAATCGACCGGTGAGCGCACCGCGCTGGTCACCGGCGCACACGGCGACGAAGTGGTCGGCGTCATCGAAGGCGTATCGATTCCGGTGGTCGGCGCGGTCGAACCCGTCGACGAACCACCGGACAAAGCGCTCACGCTCTGAAAACGCAGGGGTAACAGGAGGATTGGCATGAGCACCAACGATTTCGAAGGCGTGCGTTTCGATGCGTCGAGCGCACTGCAGGCCGCCACACAGCTGGACGCGCTTGCCGATCGCCTCGCGAACGGTATGAGCGTCGAACAGGCGAAGCTGGAGATCGCCCCCGCCGGGGCCGATGAGGTCTCCGTGCGCGCCTCCCAGACGCTGAACTCGGTCGCCGCCTCGTTCCAGACCTCCGGTACCTCCGGGGTGGACGAGGTCCGCAAGCTGGCCGCCGCGCTGCGCGCGCAGGTCGGCCAGTTCGGACAGGTCGAGGAGCAGAGCGTCCTCGGCTTCGCGGTCTGAGGAGCGCCGTAGCCGATGCTGGAACCGACGATTCCCGGCTTCACGGGCCAGATCTGGGAAGCCAGACCGCCCGAGCAGCTGGCGCGCGATCTGGTGACGGGGGTGGGCGCGGTACCCGCCGCCGAAGCCGGGCTCGCGTGGGCGCGCCTGAGCGCCGGATTCGCCGCGGCCGCCATCGACTACGAGCGCATTCTCGAAAACCTCGACAGCGCATGGGAATCGGCGGGCAGTAAGCAGTTCATCGAACGCATTCGCGCCCTACGGGATTGGTTCGCGACCTCCGCCGCGGAGGCGGCGAAGAATTCCGCGCAGGCCGAATCCCATGCCGCCGCATACGAAATCGCGCGACTTGCCATGCCGGACGCCGACGATGTGGAGAAGCTCAAGCACCTGCGCGAAATGCTCGAACAGCTCGGTACCGCCATCGGCGCGCCCATGTTGGCCAAGCTCGCGCAGACCGACACCGACTCCGACACGGTGAAAGCCGTTGCGGCGCGGGTCATGCGCACTTACGAGGGTGCGACGGAGACCCTGGCGACCCCGTGGGAGCACGCGGCTCCGCCGGAGATCACCGCGGGTATGACCACGACCCAGAACGTGCCGCAGGCGGATCCGGAGACGGTCACCCCGGAGCTGCCGAGCATGCCCGGTATTCCGCTGGGGGCGCTGAACATTCCGCCCGTCATTACCGCGTTCCAGCCTCGCGCGGTGGCCGAGGTCAACGCCAACACCACACAAAAGGTTGTGGTGCAGCCGGTTACGGTGCAGCAGAGCGGCTCGGTGCCGATGTCTCCCGGCGCGGTGTCGCCGCAGGGGCAGGACGAGGGCGAGCACCACACCCGCTCCGGACTGGCGGTGCCGACCGGTGATGAAGAGCTCGGCCTCACCTCGGGTATGCAGGTCGCCCCGGCGGTGCTCGGCGGACTCGATCCCAATGCGCAGCAGCGTGTTCCCGATATCGCATTCAACGCGGGCAGCACCGGCTCGGAGAACGCGAACCCCGCGCCCGCGCCCGCTCCGACGGCGGAGGCATCGTCATGACGACCCTCACCAATGACAGTGTGATCGCACTCGCCGCCGAGCTCGGCGTACAGACCCTGCCGCTGGTGCTCTCCGTTGGCCCGCAACAGGATTCATACACCGAATGGAATCTGGGCCAGGAGCTCGCCCGCGCCGAGCTGCGCACCGCCCGGATCCTGGACAGCCGTGGAGACGTCGACCCTGACACCGCCACAGCGCTTTTCGTACTCGCCCAACCGGATTGTGAACTGGCCGCACGCATCTACACCGCCGACGGCCAGGTGCGAGTCTGTCTCGCCCGCCGCGCCGAGAACACCGTGGTGGCAATCCGTCGCGGCGACAGCCTGGACATCCGATCGATCTGGACGGACGGCCGAGGCGATTCGCTCGCGCGCCCGATACTCGACGCCCTCGGAGCGTTCCCGCCCGCGGAGGTAGCGAGCTTCAGCGCGCTGTCCACGGATCTGAGCGAACGCTTCGACAACGCAACAACTTCCGAGGACTTCGCGAGTGCGGTGTACAGCCTCGGCGTCGCCGATACCGACGCCACGGTGTACGGCCTCGCGCTCTCATCCACCCATGCCTACGCCGAAGTGGTGGCTTATGCCTACGCAGACGGCGTGACTGATCGATCGCCGGGGGCCGTCGTGGTGTATGACACCGCGCGGGGTCGCATTGTGGCCGCACCCGGGATCGCTCCGGATCAGCAGGTCTGGTCCACGTTGACACCGGGCACCGATCACCGTGTCGCGCAGGCGATCTCGGGTCTGGTCGAATCGTTGCCCGGGGGAAGGTGGCTGTCGTAATCCTCATGTGACCAGGCAGCTGATCCACTCCGAACGGGTGATGCGGAACCGCATTGTCCAAGCGTTTCATCGAACACACCGAAGAGGGAAACATCATGAGCGGCAATAGCGTTCAGTCAGAACACGATGTAGCCAGCAAGGCGCAGGGCCACATGGCCGACGTCGTCGCCTCCGTCAAGGCGATCCTGGCCAAGGTCACCGCCTCCGTCGACTCCTCGCGTTCCGGCTTCAAGGGCGTCGCTGCGGTGGCGTTCAACCAGGCCGCCGACGCCTGGGATGGGGAGAACAAGCGCCTCAACGACATCCTGAACTCCATCGAGCAGCAGGTTGGCACCGGTGTCGCGTCGTTCCGGCACTTGGACGCCGAGAACGAGGCTGGCTTCAAGACCCTCACCAACCTCTGATCGATCCATCAAGTTTCACCCGAATACCAGCTTTGGAGGACTGACATATGTCTGATGAAATGCTTTATGACCAGGCGACAATCACCACCCTGGTCGCCGACCTCAAGGAACAGTTCGGTCAGCTGACCATGGCCGGCCAGGACATGGAAGACGCGGCCAACAAGCTCGAGGCTGCGTGGGCGAACAACAGCGCGCTGGCCGGATTCCAGGGAGTGCACTCCAACTGGAAGAACGAGTACGCGGACTCGCTGCACACCCTCAACCAGGTCGCCATCGCGGTCGAGAACGCGATGCAGTCCGCCCTCGGCGCCGACAAGAAGATCGGCGACGGCTTCGGCGGTATCTGAGACCATCACGGTTTCTCCCAACAGCGCACCCCGCTGTCACGGCGGGGTGCGCTGTCGGGTGCCGGTCTCGGTAGTGTCCCGCATGTAGTTCTTGTTCCGACGGAGGTTCAGTGCCAGCCCAGTTGACCACTCGGGCCCAGGTCAATGGGTACCGGTTCCTGCTGCGTCGTCTCGACCACGCATTGATTCGCCGCGATGTACGCATGCTGCACGACCCCATGCGTGCACAGTTCCGGTCCCTGTTGTCCGGCGCGATTCTGGCGCTGCTCGTGGTCGCGGGTTGCACGATCATGGCCTTCATTCGGCCGCAGGGCTCGATCGGTGACGCGAACATCGTCGTGGGTAAGGACAGCGGCGCACTGTATGTCGTGGTGCGGGACAAGAACGACAAGACTAAGATGACGCTGCATCCGGCGCTGAATCTTGCTTCGGCTCGGTTGATTTCGGGTACCGCCGAATCTCCGAAGTCGGTGAAGGACGCCAAGCTGAACACCGTGCCGCGTGGTCCAATTCTCGGTATTCCAGGCGCCCCGGCGGCCCTGCCAGGGTCCAGTCAGGGTGATGGGTCCCAGTGGACGATCTGCGACACCGTGCAGTTGTCTGCCAGCGGCGGCGCAGCCTCGGCCACCGGGTCGAAGACAACCGTGATCGCGGGCGGCCTCGAATTGAATGCGCGGATCAAACAGGCCGACGCGGGTACCGCTCTATTGGTTCACAGCACGGACAAGTCCACCAAGACGGATAAGAATTACTTGATCTACGACGGCAAACGCGCCGAAGTGGACACCACGAACACCGTCATGGCGCGTTCGTTGAATCTCGCGGGGCAGCGGGCCAGGCCGATCACCACCGGTTTGGTGGGTGCGGCAATCGAAGTGCCGCCGCTGGTTTCGCCGACGATTCCACATGCGGGCGATCCCGGTCCGGGACGTCTCAATGGAATCCCGGTGGGCGGGGTCATCCGGGTCGCCTCACCGGGTAACTCGGCGAAATCCGAGCTGTATGTTGTGTTGTCCGAAGGTGTGCAACGTATTTCGGAGTTCACCGCCCAGGTAATCCGCAATACGAACTCGCAGGGTATGGACGACATCCGATCTGTGACTCCCGACCTGCTGGACGGGATTCTTCCCCCGGTGCATGTGCTACCCGTCGATGACTTCCCTGCAGTGGCACCGAAAATCATTACTGCGGAGGACAATCCGGTCGCCTGCATTACGTGGATGAAGTCCAAGGCCACCGATGTGAAGGACGCGGACGTCACCGAAGGCCCCAGCGACCGAGCCGCGACCTCACTACTTGTAGGTACACGTCTGCCGCTCGCGGATTCGGCGTCCCCGGTGACCATCTCGGGTGCCAATGGCAGCGCCGACGGCATCGACGAGGTGTACATCCCGCCGAGCACTGGCGAATTGGTGCGGACCACTGGAATGGAACCGGGTAGTCGTCGCCGCGACAGCCTCTTCTATGTCGCGGACAATGGAATCAGCTACGGATTACCTGATCTGACCACGGCCCAGGTGCTCGGTCTCGGCGGTACGCCCCGCCTGGCGCCGTGGGCGATTGTCGGCCAACTCGTTCCGGGTCCAATGCTCAGTACCACAGACGCTTTGACCAGCTACGATTCTCTGCCGACTCTCAGTAAATGAACCGGTGTGCAGCACTTTCCGGCCATGCACGCACCAGCTTGCCGCAACTGTGACGCATTGCATCGCGAATGGCTCTGCCGCACAGCCGATGTTAGATTGTCGCCGACCGTGCGGTCTGACCGCTGGGTTCGTCAGCTGAGTTCGGAATGCTCACGGGGGAGTCGTGGGCAAAGGGGGGTGTATGGGGTTCCGATTGAGTCGGCTCGCCGTCCTGGCTTCGGCTATGACGATCGTGGTTACGGCGGTGGCCTGCGGAAGTGACAGTCAGGCAGCGGATCACGACCAGACGCTCGATGTCGGTTCCTACTCGACCCAGCGGGCGGACAGCGCTTTCGACGATCAACCCAGCCGTGCGCGTGGCATCTTGGTGGAGTCACTTCGCCTGGGCGAGCGCATCGTATTCGGAAGCGATGTGGCACCGGAGTTCCAGGCTGGGCACGGCGGCAACGTCATCGCGACTGCCGGCGGTATCCGGAACAGCGACGGAGTCTTCGCACCGCCTCTTGCGCCGCACCATCCTCTGGCCGCCTATATCGCGGCTTCGGCGGAGACGCCGTATATAAGCGAATACCACAAGGGTTACACCCTTTCCGTGGCGCTCGTCGCCTTCCCCGATGAGCAGAGCGCCGCGGCTGCGGCGGTCGATATGAACCAGAACGACTTTGCGGCGAACGCCAAGAATCAGGCGGTCGGTATTCCCGATTACCCAGCAGCTCAGAGCCATTGGCGCCCCGGGGTGCCGAACCTGGGAAGCTGGTTGGCATGGAAGTCGGTCCTCATCGCGGTGTACGTGGAGGCACCCCAGGCGAACCTCGATCAGCTCACAGGTTTCGTTGCCCGCACCTACGAGCAACAGATACCCAAACTGGACGGGTACGTGCCCACCCCAGCCGACCAGCAGCCTATGTTGAAACTGGACCGGGACAAGCTGCTCAGTCGCCTCGTCTCAACCGGTAGTCAGGTCCTCGACCCCCGGCAATTCGCGGTGTACAGCCCGCGCGGGTATGCCGTGCTGGGCACCAGTCCGGCTGCCGACGCGCGGGACTATGACTCCAAGGGTGTCAAGGCCATCGCGGTGTCGGACAACAAGTATCTGTATCAGATGCGCGACGCCGATGCGGCACGCGATTTCACGGCCCATCTGACCGATGTGCCCACCGTGTCGAAATACATACCGATGCGTGGGGTTGCAGGTGCTCCGAGTATTGCGTGTTTCAAAGCTACGCAGCCGAATCCGACTGTTGCCGGCGCACGCCAGTTTCGCTGCCTGATTCCCTACGAACGGTTTGTCGCCGAGGTATTCAGCGATCAAGAGAGCGATGTGCGGCAGTTGGCCGCAGCTCAATATGCCGTGCTGAAAGGCAGCAAATGATCGCGTTCGAATCAGGCTGCCGGAGTGTGAGCTATGCGGGAGGGGACATATGAAGGGGCTGGGTTCCCAGGATCCGCGGCAGCTTGGACGCAACCGTATGGTGGCGGTGATCGGCCAGGGCGGTATGGGCCGGGTGCTGCTCGGAGAGTCGCCGACCGGAAAGCTGTTGGCAGTCAAGCAGATTCACCGACACCTTGCGGGCGACCCCGAGTTCCGTGCGAGATTTCAACGTGAGGTCGCGGCCAGCCGCCAAGTGGCCGGCGCGTACACCGCCGCAGTGGTCGACTGTGACACCGAATCCGAGAGTCCATGGCTGGCGAGCGAATACATCCCCGGCCCGTCGCTGAAAACGGTTGTGGAGGAGACCGGGCCGCTGTCGCTCGGTGGCTTGCGACTGCTGGCGGCGGGCCTGGCATCCGCGCTGATCGAGATTCATCGCACCGGCCTGATCCATCGAGATCTCAAGCCCGCCAACGTTCTCCTGGCTCCTGATGGACCGCGAGTCATCGACTTCGGTATCGCTCGTGGTACCGAGGGCGATTCGAAACTCACCGCTACCGGGTCGGTGATCGGTTCACCGGCATTCATGTCGCCTGAGCAGGCGCAGGGGCATCAACTCGCCCCAGCGGCCGACGTGTTCTCGGTTGGCGCGATCTTGGCCATGGCCGCATCCGGTGAGAGTCCGTTCGCTGGCACCGCCACACCGCAGGTGCTCTACAACGTCATCTACTCAGCGCCCGAAACCGCTCGAGTCCCGTCTCCGTTACGCGATCTTGTCGAGCGTTGCCTGGCGAAGGATCCTGAGCAACGTCCTACTCCTGAGCAAATACTCGATGCCGTTGGGCAAATCGAAGCCGAGCCGGTGTGGTCGGGTGCGGTCAGGGACGCGATCGCGGAGCATCGTTCCGACTCGGACTGGTGGGTGGAGACAACCGCGAAACACGCGCGATACGAGGCGCAGCTAGCCGGGCTACGAAGTATTCGTCGGCGCAATATTCGTATCCTCGCGGCAGCAGTCGGTTGTCTCGTGCTGTTCGTCGCCGCTGCGTTCGGGGCACACGATTGGGCGCTGCAGCAAGGGCAGGCCGCACCCGCCACCGATATGCCGGTGATTATGGGAGGAGAGCAGTGGCGGCAGTTGGATCTCTGCGCGCTGCTGGACAAGTCGGTGAACGGACCGATCGCGAAGCGAGATGGAGATTACGAAGCCGGTCACGCCGATGCTTGTTCGACCACCTTCAAGGATTCAGCGGGGACCTCGCGAGTAATCACCTTGACGATGGGCGGGTCGGTCTCGGAAACGCTTGACACCTGGACACCCAGCGGAGCTGTGACCGGATGGATGCCAATATACGGCAAGAATGTCTTCTGCGATCGGCGAGTTATCACACAGGATCATCCCGCTGTAGTAGTCGAGGTATCGATATCAGGTAAGAGCGACGGATGTGGTCTATCCGATCAGGTGATGACCGCGATTGTCACCCGGCTCGCGGCGAACCCGCCGCAACTGCAACTACCGGCGAACTCGATTCTCCGGCTGGATCCTTGTGCCTTGATGCAGAAGTCACTGATTTCAGAGGTGGTCGGGGCCGGTTCGGAGCGCACCGGCTACCCCTACCGATGCACACTCGCCGGTGTCGATGCCACACTCGACATGTCCTTCACCGAGACCGCGCGCCCGGATAAGGTCGGGGGCAGTACCCTGGCACAGCCGGTGCAGATTGACGGAGCGACGGTCTACCTCGAAGACAACGACGCGGCCTATCATTCCTGCTCACTGAAGTACTTGGCTCGTCCCACCCGCCAGGATCTGGCGGAGGTCGTATATATCTATGTCAACGATGAGAACGATCTCCCCGGTGCCTGCGACCGAGCCAAACGAGTGTTCTCGACTGTGCTGTCCCAGTTGCCGAAATGACGATTCGTCCACTCGCCCCGGGCGATCCGCAGCAAATCGGCCGATACCGAATCCTCGGTATTCTCGGTGCAGGTGGAATGGGCAGAGTTCTGCTGGGAGCCGGACCTGACGGTCGGCTGGTAGCGGTGAAGCAGGTCCACGCACACCTCCTCGACGAAATCGAGTATCGCGCCCGATTCCGACGGGAAGTGGCCGCATCCACCCGTGTCTCGGGTGCTTTCACCGCCCCCGTGATCGATTTCGACGTCGACTCGGCGACACCATGGTTGGCTTCGGTCTTCGTGGTCGGGATACCGCTGGATACGGCCGTCGAGCGGTACGGGCCCTTGCCACCTGCGGCCGTGCGAATGCTCGCGGCCGGACTGGCGTCGGCATTGCAGGCTATTCATCAGGCCGCCCTGATTCATCGAGATCTCAAGCCCGCCAACGTCCTACTGGCCACTGACGGCCCGCGGGTAATCGATTTCGGCATCGCGCAGGCGGCGGAGAATCCGGCCGGACTGACCGAAACCGGTTCGGTGCTGGGGTCTCCCGCCTACATGTCACCGGAACAAGCACTGTCAGGGCCGCTTTCGCCTGCGAGCGATATCTTCTCACTCGGGTCGCTGCTGGTAATGGCGGCAACCGGGCAGAGTCCGTTCGCGTCGCAAACTCTTGCGTACACGTTGTTCAACATTGTGCACGTCGAGCCTGATCTCACGCGGGTGCCCCCGGAACTCCAGGATCTGATCGCGCCTTGTCTGCGTAAGGATGCGGCCGCACGTCCGACGCCGGCCCAGATGTTGGACTATTTGGGT
Source organism: Nocardia sp. NBC_01503 (assembly GCF_036327755.1). Classification (NCBI taxonomy): domain Bacteria; kingdom Bacillati; phylum Actinomycetota; class Actinomycetes; order Mycobacteriales; family Nocardiaceae; genus Nocardia; species Nocardia sp. NBC_01503. Next base: position 1,447,144 of record NZ_CP109596.1, on the reverse strand, counting down.
CATCCCACCGAACACGGGCGACCGTGGCCGGAGCCTGTGCACAACGATATCGACCGGTTGGGTACGGAACTTGCCGCGCTGGCGGCGAATCCGGAAGCGACGACCGTATTGCCCGGCGCTCGTCGCGGTCTACGTAGCGGCGACCGAGCCGCCGGGGTCGAGGCCAGGCCCGCGCGGACCGGGAGGCGTCTACTGCCGGTCCTGCTCGCAGTGCTGCTCGTGTTGGCGGTGACAGCGGGCGCAGCGTGGACCAGATGGGGCAATTCTGAACACTCGCAGGCCGCACCACTCCCGTTGTCGCTCACCGAGATGCGCGAAGCGGATTCCTGCGCATGGCTCCGTACAGCACTGGGGACTTCACTGCCTGCCGAAGTGGCGGCAGGGTGGCCGACGAATGTGCCGGAATGGTCGTTCCGTCCGAACTCGGCATGGGGTTGCCTTGCGATGGCGTCCAAAGACCACGCATTCGACTTCAATCCGGCCGCATACCTCTTCGGCTTCGCGCCGAAGGGTCCGGTCATCGATGGCCGGCCGGTGGTCGGGCGGGACAACACCACATCGTGCGATCGTGCACTACAGCCGGATGAAGCCCATCCGACCTGGGGCGTCACAGTCTCTGCGTGGAATGAGGATGAGTGTGGCCTAGCGGAGTACGTACTGACCCGGTTGGCGCAGGTGTCTGCTGTGCCTCGTATGGCCGATGCAGATCGTTCTCTGGCGCGGCTGGATCCGTGCGCACTGGTCGACCGTGACGCCCTCACGTCTTTGATCGGAACTCTTCCGGTAGCTCCCAAAGAGGCTTCGGCCCATTCCTGCGTTTGGGAGGGGTCCGCCGAGGTGGCGGTGAACTTGAGGCAGACCACGCCGCCGGACACGCCCGATCCGCAGATCGACCTGGGCAACGGTCGGGTGCTGCTGGCACCCAAGAGCAATGTGGCGGCTATCTGCACAAGGGAATACCCGTACCGCGACGCGGGGAACCAGCAGGAGCAGGTGGAGGTCAAGGTGCACGGCAATGATGACAATGACGCGCACTGTGCCGCAGCCGAATCCATAGCCAGGTCAGTGGTGGACAAGTTGCCGAAGTAGCTGGTGGTCGCACCCGCCTCAGCTTGATCGACGCCTACCGAACTGGTCAGATATGTCCGAATCTATAGTGCTTGGGTATCCCGTTGGGTGACTCCTCGGTGCCCGGCAATGGGTTTCGGCGCAGTACGCTTTTCTCGTGAAGGCCAGATAGACGCGATTATGAAGTTGCACAGGGTGTTTCGGTGCGGGGTGCTGGGGTTGACCGCTGTGTTGGGGGCGGTGGGGTGCGGGGAGGTATTGGCTGGTACGCCGGTTGCGGGGGAGGTTGATATTCGGGGGCTTGATGTGGGGGCCTACTCCGTGGATCCGGTGGATTTCCGGCGGGTGGCGGTGGGGGATGACGGGGTGGGGATGGAGTTGGCGATTGTGCGGTTGGCGGGAGCCGTGCCTACCGGGGCGGAGATTGAGCCGCGGTTGGGGAATGAGTTGGTGGGGAAGGCTATTCGGGGGAGTGGGGATGTGGATTCGCTGCTTCGGCCGATTGTCGAGCGCAATGGGATGATGTTCGGGTTCGGGATGGCTGCCACTGCCGTGCCGGATACGACCCGGGTGCGGGTTACCGTTTTGCAGTTTCCCGAGGCCGCGGCGGCTCGGACCGCCGCGATAGAGGCGGAGGCGGCGGGGTTCGGTTCCGCGCCGAAGGTTAGTTCGCCGGTGACGCTCGATTGGTATCCGGATGCGAAAGCGCATTGGCGGCAGGATGTTCCGGCACTGGACGCGGCCTTGGCGCGGGGGAACTATTTGATCGTTGTGAATGTCGCGCGACCGGAGCCGAATCTCACCGTGTTGCAGGAGCTCACCAAGCGGGCCATCGCGGCGCAATTGCCGCTACTGGACAAGCTGCCGCCGGTTTCGGTGCGGGATATGCGGCAGCAGGGGTACGACCCGCAGGATATGTTGCGGCGGTCGCTGCATGCGGGGGAGGACCTGGCGCCGAGCTTCGATCAGGAGGCGGTGTTCAACGCACGGGGGTACCGGCATGTGGCCGCGGATGCGGCGCTGTGGGGGCACCTGATCGAACTCGGTGGAATCGATGCTGTGGCGAGGATTTCCGCGGGTGGGCTGGTGGCGCGGGCGCGGGATGACAAGGCCGCGAGCGCCGTTCTGAACGAGCTACGGGCCGGGGTGAAGCAGTCCGATCCGCCGCCGGGTGTGCCGGAGGCATTCTGTGTCGAAACGGCGTCGGCCGCTGATCATTTCACCTGCACGGTGCGGTCGGGCCGCTACGTCGCGCAGGTGGCCAGCGCTCAGCTGCGGGATGCGCACCAGCGTGCGGCGGCGCAGTTCGCGGTATTGGTCAACAGCGCCTGGATGTAGCGGTGTGGATCCCGGCCGAAAGCATGCCGGGATGACGAGGGCTTTCGCGCCGATACGCGGTAGGCCGGCCGATACGCGGTGGGTCAGCGGGTTGCGCCGATGTAGTGCTGTTCGGTCGGCGTGGTGACCAGCTGCGCGGTGGTTCGGGTGGCCGGGGTGTGCACGGTGACGGTGTGCGGGGCGTTGGGGTGCTGCACGATCGTCACGTCGGCGTCGGGCTGGTAGTGCCGCGGTAGGTGCTCGTGCAGGGTGACCACGGTGGCCGAACCCGGTGGGGTGGTGGAGGGCACGCCGTCGAAGACGATGACCGTGGCCGCCGGATGCGGGGTGCGGGCGGTCATGGTGCTGTTGCGGGAGCTGTGCGTCACGGACGAGGCCAGTGAGAGCGCGTGTGCCGCACCGACATTGTTGACCATGCGCTGCCAAGCTCCGGGGCGCGCGGTGTGCACCACCGCGCCCGCGCCGAGGGCGATGGCGCGCAGGATGACCTGCTGGGCCAGGTGCAGATCCGAGATGATGTCGATGCGCCGCGAACCGTCACCGATGAGCGGTACCGCCACGCCACTGCCGGAGGCGTCCGCGCCGATCAGCTGACCGCAGCCCGCCGTCGGCACCGTGATATCGGCGAGCGCGCTCACCGGACCGCGGTGGGCGGCCGAGCGCAGCTCCTGCGCGCCGAACGCCAAAGTGTCGGTAAGCGCCCACAATTGGCGCTGGGGGAGCGGGCGGAGGCCGTCCACCGGGGCCTCGTCCACGGCCTGCGGAGTGTCGTAGCGGACGCGGGCGTCCACTTCGATGAACTCGTCCTTGCGGTCGCTGTCCGAGCTGGCGGCCGCGGCGGGGCGCAGGCGCACGGTGACCGTGGTCGCCAGGCTGCGGACCGACCAGACCGCCGCCAGGCCGTCGGCGGTGAACAGGCTCGGGTCGATCTGGAAGCTGGTGAGGTGAACGCCGTTGTGTTCGAGGGAGTTCGGGGTTTCGACGAACTCTTCGAGGGGGATACCGCGGGTCAATTCGCGGGTGGCGGCGGTCATTTCGGCGGTGGTCAGCACCGAGGCGGTAATGCCCCGCGCCGCAAGTCGATTCGCGACCCGGCGGGTGGCGACGATTGCCGCGCGCAGTGCGCCCTCGGGCCCGCCGCCGCGATTCTGTACGGCCTTGGAGTTGGCCAGCGGGTTCAATCGCAGCACCAGCCACACCGTGCGATGCGCGATGGCCGGTAGCGGGCCGAGGATCTCGTCGTACAGCCGTCCCAGCGGGGCGATACTCGCCGCGTATCCGGACAGTACGGCTTCGGTTCCGGCGGTGCGGGTTCCGGTGCTGATCACATCGGCCGAATCCAGTTCGACATCGTATTGCCGCAGGCACGAGGCGATTTCGGCCAACGGCAGCACCTGATCGGTGCTCAGCGATCCGCGCCGCAGCAGGGTCAACGTGTCCGGCGGGGTGTCGATGCGCAGCATGGTGGTGAGCAGCGTTCCGTCCCAGCGCAATCCGTAGCTGCCACCATCGGGCAGCGGGACGTCGAACTGCTTGGACTCCTCCACCGGGCGGCGACGCGCCTGCCGCCAGCGGTACGCCACCCAGCGGCCCAGCCGCATACCGATCGCCTTGCCGCCGACCGGCGCCAGACCGATGAGTACGGGCACTAGACCCGCCAAAAGCACTGCCCACCAAGGGGTTTTGAAAGCGACCGCCACCAGCGAGGCCACCACGCCGACCAACCCGACCGGGATGACCAGTCGCAGCGGCAGCACTCGGAACAGCCACAGATCGTCCGACCGCAGTTCCGCGTCGTTCACAGCGCCCAATCCCCGTTCACAGCACCAGCCAACTCGTTCACAGCCAAGCCCCCTCCGTGCGTAGACAAGCTAGTCGGCCGCTGACGACAGACCCAGCGAGCTCAGCAGCGTCTGCAGTGCCGCCTTCATATCCGGCGCCTCGATGCGCATGAGCACCGATTCGTCGATTTCGCTCAGATCGATGGATTCGTCATTGGCGAGCCGGAATTCGCGCTCCTCCTCGGCCGCCTCGATCAGGTTGCGGATGAAACGACCGTTACCGGCCACATCCACACCGCGGCGCGGTTGCCCGCTCTGATCGGTGCTCTCCAGGTGGTAAAGCTTCTGGCAAGTCATGACCAGCTGCTCCATCGCGCCGTCCGAGAGCTCCGAATCACGTTTGTGCGCGATGACCTGCCCGATCTCACCGAGCTCGGGCGCGGTGTAGGACGGGAATTGCAGGCGCTTGGCGAAGCGCGAGGCCAGACCGTCGTTGGCGGCCAGGAAGCGGTCGATCTCGCCGTCGTATCCGGCGATGATCACCACCAGGCGATCGCGATCGTTCTCCATGCGCGCCAGCAGTGTGTCCACCGCCTCGCGGCCGAAGGCGTCACCGCCCGAAAGACCTTGCTGGATAAGGGTGTACGCCTCATCGATGAACAGCACGCCGTCCATGGCGGTATCGATGAGCTTCTCGGTCTTGATGGCCGTCGAGCCCAGATGCTGGCCGACGAAGTCCGAGCGCTTGGTCTCCACGACCTTCTCGGTCTTGAGAATGCCCAGGCCGCAATAGATTTTGGCGACCACGCGCGCGATGGTGGTCTTACCGGTTCCGGGCGGGCCGGTGAAGGCCAGGTGCTGACCGCGCGCCGAACTCGAAAGCCCCTTCTCCGCACGGATTTTCGCCAGCTGGGCACTCGACTGCAATTTGGCGACCTGCGTCTTGACGGCGGTCAGGCCGATCTGCTTGTCCAGCTCCGCGCGCGCCTCGGCCAGGATCACCTTGGCGCGATCCTCGTTCTCGGCCTGCCGCTTCTCCTCCAGCGACGGCGCGGACGCCGGATCCCACTTGTCGGTGCGCGCCTCGATCACCTCCTTGGAGGTGACGGTGATGCGGTACGTCCGATCGCGCATGGCGGCGGTATTGGCGTCGAAATCCGGTGCCTGTGAATACACCTTCTCGAACAGCGCCTGCGCCTCATCGGCCTCGCCGGTCTCGCGCAGGCACAGGCCGCGGCAGAACATGGCGGCGGTGCGGGCGGCCGGAATCGGGCCCGCCTCGGCCTGTTCCATACGCCGGATCGCCTCACCGAACAGACCCAGCTGCGCGCAGGCTGTGCCCACCATCACATGTGCGCCAGCGGCCAGATAGGGATCTTCCCAGCCTTCGGAGCCCGCGAGCACGGTCATCACATCGGACCAGCGCTGGGTGTTGTAGTGCAGGATGCCGCGCACGTATTTGCTGACCCGGCCGTCGATTTCGAAGTCGGGTTCATTGGCGCGCGCCCGGCGATGCTGATCGAGTTCGTTGAGTACCGTCTCGGCCTCGTCGAACTGCTTGTCCGCGATCAGATGCGCGGCGTACGCGAGCCAGATTTCGGTGAAACTGGCCAGCGGGTAATCGATGTAGAGACCCGGCAGGAAACGTCCAGCAAGCACCCGGGGCGGTAGCCCCAACCGCCGCTGTTCCCGTCCCAGCGAGATGGTGCTGCACTTGTACAGGTTGTGCAGAACGTCCTTGGTTACCTCACCGGCTACCGCCCGGCCGAGCCAGGCGTCGCACATGGTGGGATCCCACTCGGTCGCGCGCTGAAAGGCCAGCTTCGCGTACTCGAGGTCCTTGTTGGACTCCTGTCCGTCGATGCTCAACCCCAGAGAGAGCACCCCCGCGTCGAAGGCGCGTTGTGCCTGGCGAGTGTCGATCATCCTAGTCGAACCCCGAATTCGTTGAACCTGGTTAGGCTTTCGTTCACAGTCCCCACCCGACCATGCGGATCGCACAGTTGCGGACAGTCGGATACATTATGGTTAACCGCCCTGGGCGGGCAACTGTTACGAGGGTGAGGGAGCAGTTCAGCAAGTGACCGCACAGTCGATCAGCGGCTTGGGCGCCGCTGAACCCGAATTGTGCCGAGTGTCCGTCATCGGGGGGAACACCCAGCTCGACGTCGGTCTACCGGCAAACGCACCGATCGCCGCCTTCATCGGCGATCTGGTCAGACTTATCGAATCTCGCGATCCGGATCCACTGGGCGGCGAAGAGGGGGGAACGCCGCTCCAGCCCCAGCATTGGACGCTGGCCAAGCTCGGCCGGGATATGATCGCGCCCAGCCAGACGCTCAATGACGCCGAGATCTACGACGGTGAACTGCTGGTCCTGCGGGCCGTCGCCGCCAAGGAAGCACCCGCGCTCTTCGACGATGTGATCGACGCGGTCTCGCGGCTCACCTCCGAGGAGTTCCGCGGCTGGTCGCCCGCCTCGGCGCGTTGGACCGGACTCGGCGCGGCCATTGTCGCGACGCTGTTCGCACTGCTGCTCGGCGCCGTATCGCGCGGTGCCGGAGACCAATTCGTCGCACCGGCCATGCTGCTCGGCGGCGCCGTCGCGGCGCTGGTGGCGGCCGTGATCGCCGAGCGCAAATACGCGGACGAGTTGACCGCGACCGTACTCACACTGCTGTTGTTGCTGCTCACCTTCGGTGGTGCGGCGCTGGCGGTGCCGCACGCGCTGGGCGCTCCACACGTACTGCTCGGTGCCAGTGCGACTCTGCTGGTCGCGGTGATCGGCTTCCGGCTGATCCGCACGGGTGCGGCCATCGTCTCCGCGGCCGTCACGCTCTCGATCTTCCTCGGCGGCGCTGCCGCGGTCCGCATGGGCTGGGACACCGCCATGCCGAAACTCGCTGCCGGAGTGCTGGTCGCGTCGATTCTGCTGCTCTCCGCGGTACCGCGACTGGCCGCCATGCTCGCCCGGCTTCCGGTCCCGCCGGTGCCGACCGCCGGTGCCGCCATCGATCCGGCCGATCATGAACCCCGGCCGACCATCGAGGGTATCGGCGCCATCGGCGCGACCGTCCTGCCCTCGGCGCACGGGCTCGGACTGCGCGCCCGCGTCGCCAATCAGTTCCAGACCGGCATGGTCGTCGGCGCGGCGCTCGGCGCGGCCTTCGGGGCGGTCGCAGCGGCCGATCCACTGGGATCCCCGCGCTGGCAGGGCATCGCGCTGGCCATCGTGGTCTCGATCATTCTGTGCCTGCGCGGGCGGGCCTTCGCCGACCTCACCCAGGCCACCGTCCTGATCGCCGGTGGCGGACTGACTTTCGTGACTCTGCTGGTGCTGCTGGCCCTGGCGGATGACGGTATGCCGCTGGTCTCGGCCGGACTGCTGCTCGCCTTCGCGGCGGCCGCCATCGTCTTCGGCGTGATCGGCCCGCACATCGAGGTGACTCCGGTGACCCGGCGCTTCAACGAGATCTTCGAATACGGTCTGATCGTATCGATCGTCCCGCTGGTGCTATGGCTCGCCGACGTCTACTCGATGGCGCGCAACATATGAGATCGCCGGGGGGCGGCTGGGCACGGATCGTCTGTGCCACAGCTGTTCTCGGTGCTGCGCTGCTGAGCCCGCCGGGGGTCGCGTCCGCCGAACTCACGCCGCCGAAGATCGACGACGGTGCGCTGGCGCAGGCGCAGGCGCTCAGCGGTAAGGCCGCGCCGCCCGATGTCACCGAGAAGCAGCACTTCTGCGCCGAGCTCTCGCTGACCGGCTCCGCCCAGAAGGACGAACCGCTCGCCCAGCGCGTGCTGAATCTGCCTGCCGCATGGCAATTCAGTAAGGGGGAGGGGGTCAAGGTCGCGGTGATCGACACCGGCGTGACCCGCCATCCGCGACTCGGTCCGGTCGAGGCGGGCGGCGATTACGTCTCCGCCGACAGTGACGGGACGGTCGACTGCGATGGGCACGGCACGCTGGTCGCCGGAATCATCGCCGCACGGCCGAGTCCGGATGACGCCTTCGTCGGGGTCGCGCCGGAGGCGGAGATTCTCTCCATCCGGCAGAACAGCGAAATGTACAAGGCCAAGGATCAGAACAACGGCGATCAGCCGGGCAAGGTGACCAGCGGCGGGTACGGCAATGTGCTCACCCTCGCCGCATCGGTGGTGCGCGCGGTGGATATGGGCGCGAAGGTCGTCAATCTCTCGCTCGCGGCCTGCTCCAGTCCGGGGGATTCCTCGGACGCGGCCATGGGCGCCGCCGCCAAGTACGCCTACGACCATGATGTCGTGGTGGTCGCCGCGGCCGGAAATGTGGACTCCGCCATCGGATGTGGCACCCAGAATGACGGAACCGGTTGGAGCGAGGTGAAAACCGTGTCCAGTCCGGCCTGGTTCAGCCCGTATGTGCTGAGCGTCGCCTCGGTCAACTCCGATGGCAATCCGTCGGATTTCTCGCTGCACGGCCCGTGGGTCGGGGTGGCCGCGATCGGGACCAAGATCACCTCACTGGATAGCAAGCCCGGCGGTACCGGACTGGTCAACACCAGCGGATACAACGACAAGAACGAAGCGCAGCCCATCAACGGCACCAGCTTCGCCGCGCCCTATGTCTCCGGACTGGCCGCGCTGTTGCGCGCGAGATTCCCGGATATGTCCGCGCAGGAGATCATGGACCGGATCACCCGCACCGCGCACGCGCCCGGTCCCGGCACCGGCCGTGACGACCGCATCGGCTACGGACTCATCGATCCGCTCGCGGCGCTCACCGCACAGTTGCCCGCGCAGCCGGTCGGCGTCGGCGCGGATACGCCGCACGCCTTCCCCGCCCCCGAAAAGCCCGCCGGGCCCGACGCTTTGCCGCGTCTGGTCGCCATCATCGGGTCCATCGTCTGTCTCGCCGCGCTGGGAATCGGTCTCGCACTGTCGATTCCATTCCGGCGCGCTCGCCGCGACGACGAGCTGCCCGACCTCGATTCGTAACGACCGGAGAAACACTCATGGCTACCGAAGGTTTCGTACGTCGTCCGCGCATCGCGCCGCCCCGCGCGCCCGGTGGTGAGATGGCGCTCACGCCGCCACCGGAGATCCCGCGCGCGGTCCCGGGCAACCTGCTCAGCAAGCTGATGCCGGTGGTCATGGTGGTCGCCATGATCGGCATGATCGCCATGATGGCGATGATGGGGCGGTCCATCCTGACCAACCCCATGATGATGATGTTCCCGATGATGATGATCATGTCGATGGCGGGCATGTTCATGGGGCAGCGCGGCGGCAACAAGAGCGCCGGTGAACTCAATGAGGAACGCAAGGACTACTTCCGCTATCTCGACCAGACCCGGCGTGAGGTGCGGCGCACCGCGCTGAAGCAGCTGGAGACCCTGGTCTGGAGTCATCCCGAGCCCGCCGATCTGCACTCGGTCGTCGGCACCCGGCGCATGTGGGAGCGCCGGCCCAATGACCCGGACTTCGGGCATGTGCGGGTCGGGATCGGAACCCACCGGCTCGCAGCCAAACTCGCGCGACCCGAGACCGGGCCGCTGGAGGACTTGGAGCCGGTGTCGACGGTGGCGCTGCGGCGGTTCGTGCGTACGCACTCGGTGGTGCATCAGCTGCCGACCGCGGTGTCATTGCGGGCCTTCCCGGCGATCAATGTCGAGGGACCGGTCGAGGATGCGCGGAAGCTGGTGTGGGGCATGCTCATCGAGCTGTGCGCCTTCCACGGGCCCGACCATGTGGCCGTCGCCATCGTCTGCGCCGACCCGGACGCACCGGCCTGGGCGTGGGCGAAATGGCTTCCACAGCTACAGCATCCGAGCCAGCGCGACGGTATGGGCGCGGCGCGCATGATCTACACCTCGCTCGGCGAGTTCGAGACCGCGCTCGCGGACGATCTGCTCGAGCGCGGTCGCTTCATGCGCAATCCGCAACCGACCCAGGGGCGACTGCACTTCGTCGTCATTGTCGACGACGGATATGTGAGCGGTAGTGAGCGGCTGATCAGCGAATCGGGTTTGGACGCGGTTACCGTCATCGACCTGAGCGCCGCGGAGAACAGCCTCGCGGCTCGGCGTGGTCTGCAGCTGGTGGCCTCCGGTGGCGATGTCTTCGCCAAGAGCGCCGCGGGCACCGAGAAGTTCGCCACCGCCGATGTGGTGACACTCGCGGAGGCCGAGGCGTTCTCGCGCAGCCTCGCTCGCTTCCGGGTCGCGACCGCGGCGCAGATCGTCAGCCTCGGCGACAATACGAGCACCGCGGACCCGGGCCTGATGGCGCTGCTCAAGATTCCGGACGCGGCGCAGATCGATCCGGCCAAGGTGTGGCGGCCGCGCTACGGTCGCGAACGACTGCGGGTGCCGATCGGCATCACCCCCGACGGCACGCCCGTCGAGATCGATATCAAGGAATCCGCCGAGAACGGTATGGGACCGCACGGGCTGTGCATCGGCGCCACCGGTTCGGGTAAGTCGGAATTCCTTCGGACGCTGCTGCTTTCGATGGTGGCCACGCACTCGCCCGATCAGCTGAACCTGGTGCTGGTCGACTTCAAGGGTGGTGCGACCTTCCTCGGTATGGATCCGCTGCCGCATGTCGCGGCGGTCATCACCAACCTGGAAGAGGAGCTCTCGCTCGTCGACCGTATGCGCGACGCGCTCGCCGGCGAGATGAACCGGCGACAGGAATTGCTGCGCACCGCGGGCAATTTCGCCAATGTGACGGATTACGAGAAGGCGCGCGCCGCCGGTGTGCCGCTGGATCCGTTGCCCGCGCTGTTCGTGGTCATCGACGAGTTCTCCGAATTGCTCTCGCAGAAACCGGATTTCGCGGATTTGTTCGTCATGATCGGCCGACTCGGCCGATCACTGCATGTGCATCTGCTGCTCGCCTCGCAGCGCCTGGAAGAGAACAAGATGCGCGGGCTGGACTCGCACCTGTCCTATCGGATCGGACTGCGTACGTTCTCCGCCAATGAATCTCGCGCCGTGCTCGGTATCACCGACGCCTACCACCTGCCGGGTGTCCCCGGCTCCGGTTACCTCAAGAGCGACGCCTCGGACCCGCTGCGGTTCAACGCCACCTATGTGTCCGGACCGTATGTCGCGCCGCGGGCCACCCGGCAGTTGGACGGCCGGGCGGTCGCCGAGGCCCCGCCGCGCGAATTCACCGCCGGGCCGGTGGAGATGCTCGCGCTGCCCGAGCCGGAGAATCCGCTCGACCCGCTCGATCTGCTGCCGCCGCCCCCGCCCGCCGACGAGGGCATTCCCGATACGCTGCTCCAGGTCGTGGTGAAACGCCTTACCGGACACGGCCGTCCGGCACACGAGGTGTGGTTGCCGCCGCTCGAGGAGTCGCCGACGGTCGATATGCTGCTGCCCGATCCCGAGTGGAGCTCGCCCGTCAACCGGCACGGACAGCTGTGGATGCCGATCGGCATCATCGACAAGCCGTACGAGCAGCGGCGCGATGTGCTCACCATCAGTTTGGCTGGCGCACAAGGCAATGTGGCGGTCGTCGGCGGCAAGCTGGCCGGTAAATCCACCGCGCTGCGCACCATCATCATGTCCGCCGCGGCGACCCATACGCCCGAGCAGTTGCAGTTCTACTGCATCGACCTCGGTGGCGGCAGCCTCGGCAGTATGTCCGGGCTACCGCATGTGGGCTCGGTCGCCAGCAAGCTCGACGTGGATCGATTGCGGCGCACCATCGCCGAGCTCATCACCCTGCTGCAGCAGCGCGAGGAGCGGTTCGCGGCGCTGGGCATCGAATCCATGGCCGAGTTCCGGCGGCGCAAGCATGCTGCGCTCACATCTGGTGCGATGGATGATCCGATTCTGCAGGACAAGTTCGGTGACGTATTCCTGGTCATCGACGGCTGGCAGGTCTTCCGCGAGGACTTCGACACCCTGGAGCCCCAGGTCGGAGCCCTTGCCGCACAGGGCCTTTCGTACGGCATCCACGTGATTCTGAGTGCCAACCGGTGGGCCGAGATCCGGCCCGCCATGAAGGATATGATCGGCACCCGCATCGAGCTGCGCCTCGGTGACCCGTCGGACTCGGAGATGGGCCGCCGGGTCGCGGTCAACGTACCGGTCAACCAGCCCGGCCGCGGCCTCACCGCCGACCCGCTGCACCTGCTGATCGCGTTGCCGCGCTTGGACTCCGATACCGATCCGGCCACCCTGCCCGAGGGCGTCGGCGCGGCCAAGGAGCAGATGACCGCGCTGTACGGCGACCGCCGCGCACCCGATGTTCGTATGCTGCCCTTGAACATTCCGCGCGATCAGGTGCTTCGACTGGCACACGCGCACGGTATCCAGCCCAGTGCCACCAAGATCGTCGTCGGTATCGGCGAGGCCGAATTGGCGCCGCTGGTACTGGATTTCGCGGCCGATCCGCACCTGATGATCTTCGCCGATGTGGAGTGCGGTAAGACCACCGCGCTGCGCAATATCATCCACGGCATCGCGGAGAACTCCAATGCCGAACAGGCCCGTGTCATCCTCATCGACTACCGCCGCACCCTGCTGGGCGCGCTGGAAGGCGATCAGCTGGCCGGATATTCGACCTCCTCGCAGACCTGCGGACCGATGATCCAGGAGGTCGTCAACTACCTCTCCAAGCGCATCCCCGGCTCCGACATCACCCCGCAGCAGCTGCGCGAACGCAGCTGGTGGAGCGGTCCGGAGATCTACATCGTCATCGACGACTACGATATGGTCGCCACCGGCGGCATGATGAATCCCCTTGCACCCCTTGTCGAATACCTCCCGCAGGCGCGCGATATCGGTATGCACGTCATCGTCACCCGCCGCATGGGCGGCGTCTCTCGAGCCCTCTACGACGGCGTCCTGGGCGCCATGAAGAATATGTCGGTGGACGCCCTGCTCATGTCCGGACCGCGCGATGAAGGCAAACTCATCGGCGATATCCGCCCGATGAAGCTGCCTCCGGGCCGAGGCATCCTCGCCTCCCGCAGCCGAGGCCAGGAGATGATTCAAATAGCCGACCTGCCAGGACTGTAATTGCCCGGCGGTCAGGCGCTGCGGCTCGACCTCTCGGGTGCGGGAGGAAACGCGATGCTGGTCGGTGGCGCGGACGCCGACCAGTACACCGCGCTGCGCGATCTGATCACCGCGATCACGGCCGTGCACACGCCCGAACAGGCGCAGTTCTACTGCCTCGACTTCGGACGCCGCCTGGCCGAGCTCGCCGTACTGCCGCATGTGGGCTCGATCGCGCACGGGCGGGACGATGAACGGGTGCGCCGCATAGTCTTCGAACTCGCCGCGCTACTGCGCCGGCGCCGGGAGAACTTCGCCCGGTTGGGTATCCGGGATATCGCCGAATTCCGGGAGTGGCAGCACAACGTCCGAACGGCGGGTGCGATCGGTGATCCGGTGCTGCGCGACGGGTTCGGTGATGTCTTCCTCGTGGTGGACCACTGGCTGGTGCTGACCGAGGAGCACAGCGAACTCGAGCACATCGTCAATGAGCTGGCGGGGGAGGGGCTTTCGTATGGCATCCACCTCATCCTGACGGCCTCCAAATGGTCCCAGGTCCGCCCCTCGCTACGGGAGTCGATCCGGACCCGGATCGATCTGTGGCCGGAGGATCCCGCCGCTCGGGGCATCCGTCGGCCTGTCACGGTCGAGCCGCTGCTCGCCGCTGTCGTATCGCATGCGGGCAGTGACTATCGCGCACCCGAAATTCCGGTGCTGCCAACCGATCTCACCCGAGAGCAGGTGCTGGTACAGGCCGCGGCGGCCGGTATCGAGCAGGGCCCCACCCGGGTCGTGCTCGGAGTCTCTGAATTCGAATTGCAGCCGTGGACAATGGATTTCGACGAAGACCCGCATTTGATGGTGTTCGGTGAGAGGGAGTGCGGGAAGACCACACTGCTGCGCAGTCTGATTCGCGGCATCACCGAGAGCTCCACACCGCGCCGGGCACGCATCCTCGCCATCGACCCCTGCCGGACCCTGCTGGGTGCCGTCCCGGATGATTATCTGGCCGGATACGCGACCGTGCACGAATCCAGCGTGACCCTGGTCCAGGATCTGGCCGACCATCTGGCCGAGCGCCTGCCCGACCCCGATCTCACCCCGCGACAGATTCGGGAACGGGACTGGTGGACCGGCCCGGAGATCTATCTACTCGTCGACGACTATGAGCGAGTAACCCGCGCGGGCTCCGCGAACCCGCTCACCCCGCTCATCGAGTTGCTGTCGCAGGCAGAGCATCTCGGGTTCCACCTGATCCTCGCCCGCCCCGTATCCGGCGCATACCTCGCCTTCGACGCCGACCCCGTGCTGGCGGACCTGCGCGCCCAGGGCGCGGCCGCCCTGCTCATGTCCGGCTCCCGCGACGAAGGCCGATTCATCGCGGGTGTCCGTCCCAGATTCCTGCCGCCGGGGCGCGGCAGTCTCATCACTCGCACCGGCGGTCCGGACCTGATTCAGGTGGCTGCCTAGCCCGCGTGCAGTCGCGGGGCCGCGAGGGGGAGGGGATCGGGGAGTCCGCGGGTGGAAACCCAGCTGGCGGTGGGACGTTCGAAGAGCGCACCCGACGGGCCGGTGGCCTCGGGGCCGGCGAAGCGGGCCTGGCGGAAGCCGGCCCGGACGTAGTAGTTGTGCAGGCCCTCGTTGGTGGTCCAGGCGTCGAGCCGGACCCAGTCCCGATTGCTTTGGGCGGCAAGGTGTGCCGCGTGTTCGAGGAGGGCGTGGCCGATGCGGTGACCGGCGAAGCGGAGGTCCACGATCATGTAGTGGACGATGACCGCTTCGGCGATCTCGCCGGGGGACCACAGGCCGTCATCGGCGCGGTCGTTCACGGTGATGGTTCCGGCGGGCTCACCATCGATCTCGGCCATCCACGTTTCGCCGTTGTCGATGGCGCGGGCCACCGATCGGACGAAGGTCTCGATGGGCAGGCCACGTCCGGCCCGGGTCCACTGATCGCTACCGCGGGCTGCGAGCCAGCTGGTGCGTTGGAGCCGGAACCGGGTGATGGTTCCTATGTCGGTGGGCCGGGCCGGGCGTAGATGCGGGGTCATGGCGAGCCGGGTAGCAGCGAGCTCTCGAAGGAGTGTGAGTTGGCGGGAGGCGGTGGGGCGCCGAGTGTTTTGCGAATGATGTCCGTACCTGGGTCGTCGCCCAACTCGTAAGCCAGGCGGTTGCGGGCCGCCGTGGAACGATGGCGGGTAACGCGTGTGATGCGTTCGTGGTTCGCGCCTATGCGCAGGTGATCCAGCAGGATGGTGCCTGGACCGACGCCGAGCACGGCGGCCTCCTCAGCGGTGGCCGGGCGCGCGACGACGGTATCCCGATGCGCGGTTTCGGCGAAACCACGCTCGGCGAGTCGGCGTGTCGTACCCTCCGGGATGTCATACGGATGGTCGATTCCGGTGGCCTCGGCGAGATCGCGCGGATAGAAGCTCACCTCCCACGACCACGGCTCGTTGTCCAGATACTGCATGACCGTGCGGGACACCACCCACGAATCCCGTTGCACCCCAAGCCAATGCGCGACTTCCGGACTGGCCGGTTCCATCCGTGCGCTGAACTGCTTGGACGGCTCACGACCCGCGGCCCGCGCGATCTCCACGAAGATATCGTTCACCGCACGCGGACGGTCGGGCCGAATATGGTTGGTGACAACCGATTCCAGCACCTCCTGGCTGCGCACTATCGTGCCCCTGGAAGTTGCTGTGTACACCAAATTTTCGGCAACCAGGAGCTGAATCGCGTTGCGAGCGGTGGTGATCGAGACCTGCATCTGGTCCGCCAGCTCGTTATGGCTGGGTAGTCGATCGCCCGGCCTCCACTTGCCAGCGCGGATCTCCTCGCGGAGGAGGTCTGCGATCCGTTGGTATCTCGGACCGTCCGCCATCTCGCTCCTCGGTTGTTGCTTCAAGGCCCCGAAGTCTACTCCGGGTGCCGAATCGCCGTGTAAGGCTTGACAGGCACATTCTGAGGTTTATTGTAATGAACGTCCTGAATGCGGTGTTGTTCGACGATGAACGCGAGGCAACGTGGCAGGTTCGGAGACATCAAATACGGTCGTTGTGGCTTTGCCCGACATGTCCGATCAGTACGCGGACATGGACGCGCATGCCCTGACGCACGGCCTATTGCCGACCTCCGACCTACTTTTGCGCGCCTGCCGCGGTCACCGTGTGATCGGCGGACCCCTGCTGTGGTTCGCCCATGATCTCGCGGTGCTGCACGAGCGGCGCATAGTGGGCCGTGGCGGTACCGGGGCCGAGACCGACCCCACCGCCATAATCGAAAACAAGCGTCGCCGAATCGAATTGGTGATGGCCATTGACGACTGGATCGTGCGGTCGGTTCCCCAGCATCGCCTGGGCGCGACCCTGCACACCGAAACCGTCGGGTCGGTCATCGATCGGTTGGCGGAGGCGTCCGTCCGCGCGCACCACGCGCTGATGACCCTCGACGCCAATGACGAGATGCTGCACGGCGCTTGGCACCATCTAGCCGAATTGTCCGATGCCTACGACGATCTCGTGCGAGATGTGCTCGCCGGGCGGCGGCGACTGCCGGCCTGGTAGGCGCGCACCGGTGGTCCGGGCCCGAGGGCGGCCCGGACCGCATCCGGTGGCTTAATTCGACTGGGGCAGTTCGGCTATGAGGGCGACCGGTATCGATCGCGCTGTGCCGCCGTGGGCTTCGCGCTGCCCCTGCGCGCCGGGCAGTCGTGCTGTCAGACCAGACTGCGCTGCGCCACGATCGCGGCGGCTACCCGCTGGCCCATCCGGACCGCGCCGTCCACGTGCTGGAAGCCGTGGCCCGCCAGATCCGAACAGGCGAAGTGCATCGGACCGACCGGATCGCGGTGATCGTGGCCGTAGCGGGTCATACCGCCGAGGTCGAAGCTGACGCCGTACGCGCCGCGCGTCCATTCCTCGGTGCCCCAGTCGGATTCGTAGTAGACCACCGGGTCGGCGGCCTCCGGACCGAGGTAGCGGACCAGGCAGTCCAGGGCGGCCCGCTTGCGCTCATCCGGGCCCATCGCGAAGTAGGCATCGGCCTGCTCGTGGGCGATGAAGCCGACCATCGCGCCGTTGTCCACACCGTGATTGGTGTTGTCGTAGACCTCCGAGACCATGTCGGTATCGCTGAAACCGGTTCCGGACAGGCCCTTTTCACGCCAGAACGGGGTCTCGTACACCGCGTGCACCTTGACCACGAAACCGAAGGACATGTGCTGGTACATCTGATGGCGGCGGCGCGGCAGCGGCGGATCGAAGCTGATGCCCGCGTACAGGTTCGGCGGTACGGCCAGCACCACACGACCCGCGCGCACCTCGAGATCGCCATCGGCGAGGACGGTCACGCCCGCATCGGACCACTGGATCTTGCGCACCGGCGCGTTCAGGTGCACATCGGCACCCAGCGAGGCGGCCAGGCGCTGCGAAACCTGTTGCATACCACCGATAACGCGCTTGTCGAGCATGAAGGTATCGGTGGCGAGCGCGGTGTAGGAGCCCTGCGCGGCGGCCATATGCAGCGCCTGCAGGGTGGAGAAGGTGTGCGCTGGCTTGGTCAGCATGGCGCCCGCGACGAAGAACGAGACGGTCTCACGCGCGTACTCGTTATCGGACTGGCGCTCCAGCCAGATGCTGAATGGAATCGAATCCAGTTCCGCCGCTTGCGGATGCGTCC
The DNA here is from genome assembly GCF_036327755.1 of Nocardia sp. NBC_01503. Lineage (NCBI taxonomy): Bacteria > Bacillati > Actinomycetota > Actinomycetes > Mycobacteriales > Nocardiaceae > Nocardia > Nocardia sp. NBC_01503. Next base: position 1,429,278 of record NZ_CP109596.1, on the reverse strand, counting down.
AGGGGGCCTCCGCGCCGACCTCGGCCGCGAGCGTATCCAGCAGCGCGATGAGGCGGTCGATCTCGGCGGCGGTCTCGGCGGGGGCGGGGAAGACATCACCGGTGAACTGCTGCCGGGTGCCGTCCGCGGCCAGGTATACCGATTCGCCGTCGCGGTAGCGGGAGAAGGTCGACAGTCCGAGCTCTTCGACCAGCGCGAGCGCGGCCGTGTGGTGCGGGGACAGCCACTGGCCGCCGACCTCGATCATGGCCCCGTCGAACTCGCCGGTCCAGGTGCGGCCGCCGACCCGATCACGGGCCTCCAGCACCGCCACCGACAGGCCGGACTTGCGCAGTTCCGCGGCGGCGGTCAGGCCGGACGGTCCAGCACCCACGATCACGACGTCACGAGTGATGACAGCCACGAGAGCTCCTTACCGATAATTCGGAAATCTTCGGATAACCCGAAGGTTGCTATTTCAGTATGTGCGCGCGGTCACGATCATGCTCGCGCCTATTCGGTGAACCGGCCCGCCCCTCATTCGCCGGATCGGCGTGTACGGGCCGGATCATGCCCATGACCTGTACGCAGGTCAGCGAGCCGGAAGCGGCTCGTGCTGGGTAATGCAGTGGATACCGCCGCCGCGCGCGAAGATCTCCCGCGCGTCGACCGTCACAATGCTGCGGCCGGGATACACCCGGGCCATGATCTCGGCGGCCTCGGCATCGTTGGCATCGTCGAAGCCGCAGAGAATGACCGCGTTATCGCAGACGTAGTGATTGATGTAGCTGAAGTCCACGAAACCCTCCTCATCCCGCAGCGTGCGCGGAGCGGGCACCGGAACAACATCGAAAGGCTCTCCGGTGCAGGAGATTTCGGTCTCGAACTGCTTCATGAGTGCGCGGCTCAGCTCGTAATCGGGATGCTCCGGATCGCGCTGATCATGCACCAGCACCACACCCGGTGACGGCAGCGCGGCCACGATATCGGCATGCCCGCGGGTGCCGAAACGCTGCGAATCCCGCCACAACCCGCGTGGTAGCCAGATCGCGGTATCGATACCGATGGTGCGGCGCAGTTCGGCCTCGACCTCGGACTTGGTCAGTCCCGGATTGCGGAACGGATCCAATTGCACGGTCTCGGTGAGGATGACCGTGCCCGCACCATCGACCTGGATGCCGCCGCCCTCGTTCACCAGCGGTGAATCGATCACCGGCACCCCGGCCGCCTCGGCGACCACCCGGCCGATCTTGCTGTCGCTATCCCAGCGGGCCCAATCCTGTTGGCCCCAACCATTGAAAACCCAGTCCACCGCGGCGACCGAGCCGTCGGCGGCGCGCACGAAGGTCGGTCCGATATCGCGCATCCAGGCGTCATCCAGCGGTGCTTCGAGGATATCGACGGCACCGGACAGGATGCGCTTGGCATCGCGGACGTCGGCCGGGTCGACCACCATGGTCACCGGTTCGAATTCGGCCACCGCGTGCGCCACCGCGGTCCACGCCGCCCGCGCCTCATTGGTCGCGTCCTGGGTCGCGGTGATCTCCGAACCGGCGGGCGGGAACGCCATCCAGGTGCGGCGATGCGGCACATGCTCGGCGGGCATCCGCCACCCCGTCATCCCGGCATGCTTTTGGCCGGGATCCACAGCCGCTCCGTCGCCGACACTCATCACGCCCGCCCGAACGGATGCTCGCGATCGACCGGTTCGGTCAACCGGCCGTAGGTATCCGGGCGACGTGTCGCCAGGAACGGGAAGAGCGTCAGCCAATCCTTGCGCTGATCCAGATCCAGATCCGCCACCAGCACCGCCGACTCGTCACGCGGAGCCCGCACCAGCACCCGGCCGTACGGATCGGAGATGAAAGACGAACCGTAGAAGGTGATTTCGCCTTCATTGCCGTACCGGTTGGGCACGATCATGAAGGTGCCCGCGGTGATTCCATTGCCGACGATCACGTGCTGCCACAGCGGCTGGGTGTCGAACTCCGGATGGCCGGGCTCGGAACCGATGGCGGTCGGATAGACGATCATGTCGGCCCCGGCGAGCGAGTACATCCGCGCGACCTCCGGGAACCATTCGTCCCAGCAGGTCGGCATACCGATGCGCACATCACCGAGATCGGCGTGACCGTGCGGCCGGTACGCCTCCTCGGTGGCCGGGCCCGCCCGGAAGTAGGTGTCCTCGTAATAGCCCTCGGTCACCGGGATGTGCAATTTGCGGGTACGGCCGACCAGTTCACCGGTGGGGGACACCAGGATCGCGGTATTGAAGCCCAGACCGTCGCCCTGATCGGCCTGCTCATACAGCGAGGCGTGCACGAAGACGCCGTGCTCGATCGCCGCCTTGGCCGCGAAGGTGAAGGTGGGCCCGGTGGCCGGATCCTCGGCCTCCGCACCGGGATTCGCGCCACCGCGCTCGAAGGCCGGGTACTTGCTGAAGGTCACCTCGGGCAGGAAGACCGCCTTCGCGCCCAGTTCGGCGGCGCGGGCGATGCCCTCGTTCACCTCGGCGCGCATGGCCTCGCCGTCGGCCTGCCAGCGATGCTGCACCAGCGCGACGCGCAGCGGCTCGCGCACCGGGGCATCGACCCGCGCGTGCGAGACGGGCGGCTCGAAACAGGTGATGACGTTCATGACTACTCCGGCTCTCGATTCTCGAAGTTGACTGGGGGAGTGCGGTATTCGCTACAGCGAGCTCAAATGCGGTGCCTCGGGCACCGGCATGGGATCACCGGAGATCGCCTTCGGCAGTGTCCGGCCGCGGAAGTACTCCGGCTGCCGCCAGCGCTGCACCAGCATCAGCACCGCGCCCAGCGCCAGAATCCCGAAGCCCAGATAGAACACCAGACCGATTCCGAAAATCGAAGCGCCACTGCCGACCTCGGGCTTGAGGCTCTCCCGCACCGAGATCACGAAGACCACCAGCAGCATGGCGCCGCCCAAGAGCGGGAACAGCAGTTTGAAGACGAAGTCGCGGGCCGAGGAGAACCAGTGCTCGCGGAAGTACCAGACCGCCGCGAAAGCCGTGATGCCGTAGTACCAGCAGATCATGATGCCCAGTGCGGCAATGGTATCGAGCAGCACATGCTCGGACAGCAGCGCGGTGATCGTGTAGAAGGCACCCGCTACGACGGCGGCGACGGCGGTGCTGAAACGCGGCACCTGATAGGTCGGATGCACCGTGGCGAACCGCTCGGGCAGTGCCTTGAAGGTGCCCATGGCGAGCATGGCGCGGGCGGCGGGCAGGAAGGTGGCCTGCAGGCTCGCGATGGCCGAGACCAGTACCGCCAGGAACAGCAGCAGCTCACCCGCACCGCCCATGACCGGCCTGGCCAGTGCGCCGAAGACATTGTTGGTGGTATCCGGGCTGCTCAGCCCGATACCGGTATCGCCGACTCCGGCGAACCACATGAGCGCCACGGCCAGCAGCAGATACGTGCACAGCACCGTCAGGATCGACAGCAATCCCGCGCGGCCCGGAGTGCGCTTGGGATCCTTGCACTCCTCGCCGAGCGTCAGCGCGGTATCCCAGCCCCAGTACATGAAGACCGAACCGATCAGACCGATCGCGAACGCGCCCAAGGTGAGTCCGGTGCAGGGATTGAACCAGTCGATATCGAAGCTCAGACCGGACGGGGCGTCACCGGTCATGGCCTTGGCCAATGCGATACCGGCGAACAGCAACAGCACCACCAGCTGGAAGCCGACCAGTACATACTGCGCGCGCTCACTCGAGCTGATCCCGCGACTGGCCGCCCATCCGGCCGCGGCCAGGAACGCCAGCGTGGTCACGATATTGATGAGCTTGCTATCGCCAAGCGTGGCAATGGATTCCGAATGCACCAGCCGCCCGACGAACAGATAGAAGAACTCCGCCCCCACCGCCGCGATATTGGCCAGCACGATGACAACGGCGATCACCGAACCCCAACCGGCCATCCAGCCGACATACGGGCCGAGCGAGCGGGCGGACCAGGTGAAAGAGGCTCCGCAGTCCGGGGTTTCGGCGCTGAATTCCCGATAGGCGTAGGCGGCCAGGAACATCGGAATGAACCCGGCGATCAACAGCGCGGGCGTCTTCAAGCCGACCGCGGCGACGATCAGGCCCATACTGGCGGTGGTGGTGTAGGCGGGTGCGATGGACGCGATACTCAGGATTGCGCCTGCGAAAGTGCCGACCTTGTTGGTGGCCAGGCCCTTACCGCTTGCGGCAATATGGGCACTGTCGCTGGCGGCACCGCCGGCGGCATCGTTGGTATCACGCGACGGCATTGTCGCCTCGGAAGCATTCTGCACGAGCATCCAAGCTCCTCGTACTGGGTCTGGCGGTACCGCGAAAGCACCCACCTCGCCGGTGGAGAACCGCTGTCCGGCGGCAGTGCCGGAGAGCGGGGTGGCACCGAATCCGGCACAGGGGCCGGGGTGCCGATGACGTCAACGGGTCAGCGCGACGTATTTGGTGTCGAGGTACTCGTGAATCCCTTCGGACCCACCCTCACTGCCCAGACCGGACTGCTTGACGCCGCCGAACGGGGCCGCCGGATCGGAGATGACACCGCGATTCACGCCGACCATGCCGGCATCCAGGGCGCTCGAAACACGCAGGGCGCGGTCCAGATCCGCGGTGTAGAAGTAAGCGGCCAGACCGTATTCGGTGTCATTGGCCGCGGCCACGACGTCCTCCTCGGTGTCGAAGCCGTAGATGGCGGCGACGGGTCCGAAGATCTCCTCGCGATGCATGCGGGCGGTACGCGGCACCTCGTCGAGCACGGTCGGCTGGAAGAACCAGCCCGGCCCGTCGATCGCCTTACCGCCGGTGCGGATGACGGCACCGGCCGCGACGGCGTCCTCCACCAGGGCGGCGACGCTATCGCGCTGACGCTCATTGATGAGCGGACCGGTGTCCACGCCCGGCTCGTGGCCGGGGCCGACGCGCAGTGCGCCGATCTTCTCGGCGAGGCGGGAGGCGAATTCCGCGCGGATCGAATTGTGCACGTAGATGCGGTTCGCCGCGGTGCACGCCTCACCGCCATTGCGCATCTTGGCCGCCATGGCACCGGCGAGCGCCTGCTCCAGATCGGCGTCCTCGAACACGATGAAGGGGGCATTGCCACCCAACTCCATGGAGGTGCGCAGCACATTGTCGGCGGCCTGGCGCAGCAGCAGCTTGCCCACGCGGGTCGACCCGGTGAAGGTGACCTTGCGCAGTCGCGGATCGGCGAGCAGCGGCGCGGTAATCGCGGCGGCATCGCTACCCGGGACCACTGAGAGCACGCCCTCGGGGAGACCGGCCTCGGCGAAAATCCGCGCCAGGGCCAGCATGGTGAGCGGGGTGTCCTCGGCGGGCTTCACAATGACCGTGCAGCCCGCGGCCAGCGCGGGGCCGATCTTGCGAGAACCCATGGCCAGCGGGAAGTTCCACGGTGTGATGGCCAGCACCGGGCCGACCGGCTGCTGGGTGACCAGAATGCGGCCGGTCCCGGCGGGGGAGTCGGTGTAGCGGCCGCCGATGCGCACCGCCTCCTCGCTGAACCAGCGCAGGAATTCGCCGCCGTAGGCGACCTCACCGCGGGCCTCGGCCAGGGTCTTGCCCATCTCCAAGGTCATCAGGAGAGCGATCTCCTCGGTGCGATCGATCAAGATCTCCCAGGCGCGGCGCAGAATCGCCGAGCGCTCACGCGGAGCGGTTGCGGCCCAGGTGGATTGGACGCGGCTGGCCGAGTCCAGGGCGCGCAGGGCATCCGCGCCGGTGCCGTCGGCGACCTCGGTGAGAACCTCACCGGTCGCCGGATTGCGCACTGCGAAGGTGGTTTCGGCGGGTTCGGATTTGCCGTCGATCCACACACCGGTGGGGATGAGGCCGCTGATCCGGTCGTACTCCAACATTGTTCTCCCTGACCGTTATTCAGCCGCGAGATCGCTGACGGCGGTGCAGAGCACCGTCAGCGCCTCGTCGAGTAGCTCATCGCTGATCACCAGCGGGGGCAGCAGGCGGATGACATTGCCGAAGGTGCCGCAGGTCAGGGTGATCACACCCTGCTCCAGGCAGCGCTTGGCAATGGCGGCCGTCAGCGCGGCATCGGGCTCGGTGGTGCCGGGGCGGACGAATTCGAGGGCCAGCATCGCGCCCCGGCCGCGGACATCACCGATGGCCGGAACACGCTGTGCCAGTTCATTGAAACGGGCCAGCGCGACCTCGCCGATATGGCGGGCGCGGGCGGGCAGGTCATGCTCGCGAATGGCGTCGATGGCGGCGAGCGCGGCGGCGCAGGCCACCGGATTGCCACCGTAGGTGCCGCCCAGACCGCCCGCGTGCACGGCGTCCAGGAGGTCGGCGCGGCCGGTGATGGCGCTCAGTGGCATACCGCCGGCGATCCCCTTGGCCATCGTGATGATGTCCGGGACAACGCCTTCGGCCTCGCAGGCGAACCAGTCGCCGGTGCGGGCGAAACCGGTCTGCACCTCATCGGCGATGAACACGACGCCATTGGCGCGCGCCCACTCGACCAGGGTCGGCAGGAATCCCGCGGCGGGAACGATGAATCCGCCCTCGCCCTGGATCGGCTCGATGATGATCGCCGCCACCGAATCCGCGCCGATCTGCTTCTCGATGCGCGAAATCGCCTCGCGGGCAGCGGCTACGCCGTCCAGGCCGCCGTCGCGGAACGGGTAGGACATGGGCATGCGGTACACCTCGGGCGCGAACGGGCCGAAATGCGCCTTGTACGGCATGGACTTCGCGGTCAGCGCCATGGTCAGGTTGGTGCGACCGTGGTACGCGTGATCGAAGGCGACCACCGCGCTGCGGTCGGTGGCCAGGCGCGCCACCTTGATGGCGTTCTCCACGGCCTCGGCGCCGGAGTTGAAGAGCACGCTGCGCTTCTCGTGATCGCCGGGGGTGAGCGCGGCCAGCTGCTCGCAGACCGCGATATACGCCTCGTACGGGGTCACCATGAAACAGGTGTGCGCGAAACGCTCAATCTGTTCCTGTACCGCCGCAACCACTTTCGGATGCGAGGCGCCGACATTGGTGACCGCGATACCGGCGGCCAGATCGATGAGGGAGTTACCGTCCACATCCACGATGACGCCGCCATCGGCGTCCGCGGCGTACACCGGCGCGGTCGAACCCACACCCGCGGCGACGGCGGCCTTGCGCCGCGCGGCCAGCTCCTGCGAGCGCGGGCCCGGCAGGGCGGTGTTCAGCACCCGCTGCTGCGGGAGCCGGTAGCTGATCTCGGTCATTGAGAATCCTTCTGCGGAAAAGGGTTTAGGGACGGTGCTCAGTCGTGCGCGCTCATGACGTGCTTGATGCGGGTGTAGTCCTCCACGCCGTACGCGGAGAGATCCTTGCCGTAGCCCGAACGCTTGAAACCACCGTGCGGCATCTCCGCCACCAGCGGGATATGGCAGTTCACCCACACCGCGCCGAAGTCCAGTGCGGCCGAAACACGCTGCACCACACCGTGATCGCGAGTCCACACACTCGAGGCCAGGCCGTAGTCGACATCATTGGCGAGCTGGATGGCCTGCGCCTCGTCGGTGAAGGACTGCACGGTGATCACCGGGCCGAAGGTCTCCTCCCGCACTATCGGATCGTCCTGGCGGACACCGGTGACAATGGTCGGCGCGAGATAGAAACCCTTGTCGCCCACTCGACTACCGCCGGTCGCGATGGTGGCGTGCGGTGGCAGCGCCGCGAGCTTGCCGGTCACCGACTCGAAGTGACGGACGTTGTTGAGCGGGCCGTACGCGGCCTCGGTATCGTCCGGCAGGCCGGGCCGCACGGTCTGGGCCTTCTTCACCAGGGCCGCGACCAGCTCATCGTGCACCGATTCGTGCACCAGCACGCGGGTGGCGGCGGTGCAGTCCTGACCGGCATTGAAGAACGCCGCATCACCGATGCGGTCGGCGGCGGTCGCCAGATCGGCATCACCGAAGACCACCACCGGGGCATTGCCACCCAGCTCCAGATGCGCCCGCTTGACCTGTTCGGCCGCCGCGGTCGCCACCGCGATGCCCGCGCGCACCGAACCGGTGATGGCCACCATGTCCAGGCGCGGATGGCTCACCAGGGCAGCGCCACTCGCGGCGGTACCGAGCACGACATTGAGGACACCGTCCGGGAGGATGCCCCGCGTCAGCTCCGCCAGCACGAGGGTGCTGCCCGGGGTGGTGTCACTCGGCTTGAGCACCACGGTGTTTCCGGTCGCCAGCGCCGGGCCGATCTTCCAGATGGCCATCATGAACGGGTAGTTCCAGGGGGTCACCTGACCGATGACGCCGACCGGTTCGCGGCGCACGTACGAGGTGAAACCCGTCATGTACTCGCCCGCCGACTTGCCCTCGAGCATGCGCGCCGCACCGGCGAAGAAGCGCAGGTGATCGGCTCCGGCGGCCACCTCCTCGGCGGCGACCAGATGCTTGGGCTGACCGGTATCGCGGCACTGCGCCTCGACGATCGCCTCGGAGTTGGCCTCGATGGCATCGGCCAGCCGCAACAGGGCGGCCTGACGCTGACTCGGGGTGCTCGCCTGCCATGCCGGGAACGCGCGGGCGGCGGCGGCGACGGCGGCCTCGATATCGGCCGGGCCGGAGATCGGGCTGCGGCCGGTGACCGATTCGTCCACCGGGCTGATCAGTTCGAACGACTCCGAGGCGGTCGCGGCTACGAACCGGCCGTCGATGTAGTTGCGAAGCATGTCAGTCATGTGTGCCCGATCTCGTTGGTGGGGAGTGCTGTGCTGTTGCCAGCCAGTGTGCTGTGCGACACACCCCCGCGTCACCCGCCGGATCGGCGTACGGGCAGAATCGGGTTTCGACAATCTGTCCAGTTTGCTATGGGAGCGCTGTGAACGCGGGAATTCCGGTTCGATGGGTACTGTCCCAACCCGAGCTCGGGCTCGTGCTCAAAGGGGGCGGTACGGGGCTGGGACGCTCCATCACGCTCTCCCTGACCTCCGAACTCACCGATGCCCAGCAGTGGCTCTCCGGCGGCGAGCTGGTGCTCACCACCGGGATGGGGTTGCCGCTCAGTCGCGCGGATCGACTGCGATACCTCGAAGACCTGGATCGGGCCGGGGTCGCCGGAGTTGGATTCGGGGTCGGGCTCTCGCACGAAACCGTGCCCGAGGATCTGGTCGAGACCGCCGATCGGCTGGGGCTGCCCCTGTTCGAGGTACCGCTGCCGACACCCTTCGGCGCGATCACCAAGAAGGTCATGCAGCGGCTCGCCGAACAGGAGTACGAGAAGGTGCTGCGCGCCTCCCGTGCCCAGCCGCGCATGACCCGCGCCGCCATTCAGGGGCCGCGCGCGGTGATCAAGGAGCTGTCCGCCGCGCTCTCGGCCACCGTGCTGGTGGTCGGTGCGGACGGGGCGGTCTCCGAGGCGCATCCGCGGCAGCCCGCCGCCGAGATCATCGAGCGGATCGGTGAATTCCTCGCCACCCGCGGTGATGGGGCCGGTAGTGGGGTGCTTCAGCTGCCATCCGGGCAATACATTGTGCTGCAAGCTATTACGGCGGGTCAGACCGTGCACGGGCACCTCACGGTGGTCACCGCGACCGCGCTCAGCTCGGTCGATCAGGTGCTGCTGGGGCATGCCAGTTCACTGCTCGCGCTCGACTTCGAGAAACCCGCGCGACTGCGAATCGCACAGAACCGGTTGAACTCCCAGGCCATGACCATGCTGCTGGAGGAACCCGGTGATCCCGACATCATGTGGCAGCACCTGGCCACGGCCGCCGATCGCACCGGGCGCATTCGCGCGCTCGTACTGTGGTGCGCCAACCCGGCCGATGCCACCCGGGCACTGGAAACCGTCGACACCCAGCTGCATCCGATGAACCGCCAGCTCTTCGCGCACCTGGCGGGGGACCGGGCAGCCATCCTGCTGCCGGGCTCGGATACCGATGAGACCGCCGAAAAACTCCTGGCCGGGATATCCGCCGAAGTACGCGCCACCATGCGGGCCGGACTCAGCGCCCCGCATCCGTTGCGCCGCTTCAATGCCGCCATCGAGCACGCCGAATTGGCCTCCTCCGCAGCACTACCCGGCGCGCGCCCACTCGAGCTGGCAGCTCTCGCGGGCCACGCCCTGCTGGCATTCCCCGAAGCCCAGCGCGTCCTGAGCGCGGTCTCCGAAGCCATGCTGCAACCACTGGTCGACTACGACGACCGGCACGGCACCGATCTGATCGCCTCGCTGCGCGCCTATCTCGAAGCGCACGGCCAATGGGAAACCGCCGCAACGGCACTCGGAGTCCACCGGCACACCCTGCGCAGCCGAATCGCCAAGATCGAATCCGTCCTCGGCGTGCAATTGGACCAAGCCCTGGTGCGTGCGGAACTCCTGCTGGCCGTCATCGCCCGCCGCTGAAACGACCGGCGGGCGATTACAGACCGCCGCCCGCCTTCGCGGCCGGTGATCCCGGACAAGAAGAGCGCCGGGATAACGGGGGATGTAGCACCCCCACCTCAGTAGCAGGCCACCTCGTGAATCGGAAGCAGGTCTCTGCCGCGTCCTTTCGGGCATGGCCCACCTCGTCGTCCCGGCGTGCGTTTGGCCGGGATCCACACACTCTGTGGCGCAACGGAATCGGGCGGAAGTCCGGTCGGGGTGTAATTCCGCGCTAGTGCTCTCCGGGGAGGGCGGCCGTGGCCAGTTCGGCGTTCACTACGCAGAGGCGGGCGATATCGACTGTGCCGGAGCGGCGCAGGCGGGCGACCAGTTCGACCAGGCGCAGGGCGGCGGGGGTGGATTTCCAGCCGATCACGTGCTCGCGGGCCGAATCGCCGGGGGACGCCTCGGCCAGGACGGCGGCCACCAGTGTGTGCCAACGCGATTGGAGTTCATCGGCCAGGACCGCGGCGGCGAGGGTTTCCCAGTGATCGGAGGTGCGGGTGGTGGCGAAAGTTGTTGCCAGCCAGTCCAGGCCGATCAGTTCGCCGAGTTCGCGATAGGTCTGGGCGACCAGGGGCACCGGCAGGTCGGTGCGGCGGGCCGTATCGCTCAGGGGCAGGGCCTGGGAGAGCAGGCGCAGGTTGGCCAGATCCCGGCCCGAGTGGCCGGCCGGGCGGGGCAGGACCGCGATCAATTCGCCGACAAGTGTTGCGTGGCGGTCGATCTCGGCGGACCAGGAATCGGCGGCGCGATGCGTCAGCAACCAGGCGGTGGCCTGCTCCACCGCATCCTGAATGCCCTTGAGCACACCCATGCGGACCTGTGGGGAGACGCCGGGCATGGCCAGCGCCTCACGCCACCAGCGGTCGACATCCAGGACCTCGTCGACCACGGTGCAGGCCAGCACGATCTGCGGGGTGCCCGCGCCGAGCCGCTCCTCCAGACGGTGGATCATGCCGGGGCCGACCCGGTTGATCACCTGGTTCGCCGCGGCCACCGCGACGATCTCCCGGGCCACCGGATGCTCGTGCAGCAGGCGGTCACCCAGCAGGGTGCGAATCTTCTCGGGGAAGTAGCCTGCCAGGGTTCCGGCGACGACCGGATCGGTGAGTGCGTCCGAGGCCAGCAGTTCCTCGCGGACAAGGTTTTTGGCCGTGGCGAGCAGTACCGCGATCTCCGGTCGCACCAGACCCTTGCCCGCGCGGCGGCGGGCCGCGAGCTCCGCCGTAGTGGGCAGGAATTCGGCGATGCGATCTAGATCGGTGGCCTGCTCCAGGTTTTCGATCAGGCGGCCGTGCCGGTCGATGAGGAACGGTGCGTGCGCCTCGGCCAGGCTGATGGCCAGCGCCTGCCGATCGCAGTCGGCGAGCACCGCGCGCGCCACGGCATCGGCATTGGCGGCGAGTAGCTCATTGCGCTCGACGACCGTCGAAAAGCCCTCCGCCACAGCGGCATCCAGGGCGATCTTGAGATTGACCTCGCGGTCGGAGGTGGCCACGCCCGCGGCATTGTCGATGAAGTCGGCGTTCACCTTGCCGCCCGCGACGGCGAACTCGATACGCGCCTGCTGGGTCAGGCCCAGATTGCCGCCCTCGCCGACCACACGGCAGCGCAGCTGATCGGCGGTGATGCGCACCTCGTCATTGGAGGGGTCCGCGACCTCGGAGTCGAGTTCGGTCCGCGCCCGGACGTAGGTGCCGATACCGCCGTTGAAGAGCAGGTCCACCTCGGCGCCCAACATGGCCCGAATCAGTTCGGGGGCGGGCAGTTCCGTGGCGGTGACGCCCAGGCGCTCGCGCACCTGCGGGGAGAGCGGCACCGACTTGGCGGTACGCGGCCAGACGCCGCCGCCCTCGGAGATGAGGGCGCGATCGTAATCGGCCCAGCTGCTGCGCTCCAGCGCGGCCAGACGGGTGCGTTCCTTATGCGAGAGCACCGGGTCCGGATCGGGATCCAGGAAGATATGCCGGTGATCGAAGGCGGCCACCAGGCGGATGCGATCGGTCTCCAACATGCCATTGCCGAAGACATCACCGGACATATCGCCGATACCGGAGACCGTGAAGGGCTGCACGTCCGGATCGATACCCAGTTCGGCGAAGTGCTGGCGAATCGAACGCCACGCACCACGCGCGGTAATGCCCAGCGCCTTGTGGTCGTAGCCGGTCGACCCGCCCGAGGCGAAGGCGTCACCCAGCCAGAAGCCGCGGGCCACCGCAATGGAATTCGCCAGATCCGAGAAGCGGGCGGTGCCCTTGTCGGCGGCCACCACCAGGTAGGAATCCGGGTCGTCGTAGACCACGGTGCGCGGCGGGGTCGTAATGACGCCCTCGGCGATATTGTCGGTGACATCCAGCAGGCCGCCGATGAACGCCGCATACGCGTACTCGACCGACTCCGGATCGGTGACGCCGCCGCGCACCACGAACGCGCCCTTCGCGCCCATGGGGACGATGACCGAATTCTTCACCGTCTGGGTCTTCATCAGACCCAGTACCTCGGTGCGGAAGTCATCCACGCGATCCGACCAGCGCAGGCCGCCGCGGGCGATCACGCCACTGCGCACATGACTGCCCTCGACGCGGGTCGAATGTACGAAGATCTCGCGATACGGGGTGATCGGGGCGGACAGGGAGAGCCGTGCCGGATCGATTTTGAACGCGGCGACCGCGCGGCCCGGCTGAAACCAGTTGGTGCGCAACACTGCCGAGCAGAATGTGTACAGGCCGCGCAGCAACTGATCCTCGGGCAGCGTGGTCGCGGCCTCCAGGCGGCGACGAACCTCCGCGTCGGCGGTATCGACCAGCTCGGTGCGATCGGTATGCGCCGGATCGAAGCGGGCATGGAACAGCTCCACGAACGCGCGCACGAAATCCGAATGCGCGGTGAGGATTTCGGCGATCGTCGGACCGCCTAGACGCAGACCCGCCTGTCGCAGATAGCGGCAGGCCGCGCGCACCAGCACCACATCGCGCCACGGCAGGGCGGCCGAGGCGGTCAAACCGGTGAAACCGTCGATCTCGAACTCACCCTCGGCGGCGGCTCCGAAGGCCTCGGCCAGCAGTCGCGCCATCGCCTCGGTGAGCTCGAAAGCGGTGGGGCGGAACGTGAATCGGTGTTCGGCCCGCACGCTATCGGAATCCACCTCATGGGTGGTGACGTGTAGACCCAGTGCGGAAAAGATCTCGATCAGCTCGGTCAGCGACGCCGTGGCGCCCTGCCAGACCAGCCTTGCGCCGGGCGGCTGCGAACCAGGATCGAATTCGAGCCGCGGCGCGGCCTCCATCCGATCCTCGTCCAGCATGCCGACGGCTGCTCCGAGATGCATCTGACTCAACTCCCTGCGCGTGACCTTATGGTGTCGCAGTTAATCTGCCGCAAAGAGACGCAGGACACAGTGGACGAACCGGAGCAGCGCGCGGTGCGTGCCGCGCCGTTTCGTCCATGCGGCGACCGGGACCAGGGCCGACGTCAGCCGCGATAGCGGCGGTGATCGGTGGCGAAATCGTCGGCCACGGTGGCCGCCAACTCCACATACGCGCGCTTGGTGTCCTTCTGCAGGCGGTTCAGATCTATCTCCGCACCCTCACCGAGATGCGAGTCGTACGGGATGATGTGCACCGCGCGGCAACGCGACAGGAAGTAGTCACGGAGCTGATTGATGCCGACGGTCGCCGCACCCGGGCGCGGCAGATTGATCACCACCACCGCGTTGCGGACCAGATGATCGTGCCCGTGCAGGGACAGCCAATCCAGCGTGGCCGCGGCACTGCGCGCACCGTCGATCGCCGACGACGAGATCAGCACCAGCGAATGCGCGAGATCGAGTACGCCCGCCATGGCCGAATGCATAAGTCCCGTACCGCAATCGGTCAGGATGATGTTGTAGAAGCGCTGCAGAATCCGCGCCACACTGCGGTACTCGTCCTCGCTGAAAGCCTCCGAGGCAGCTGGATCACGTTCGCTCGCAAGCACTTCCAGTCGGCTACCCGCCTGTGAGGTATGCCTGCGCACATCCGAATACCGCTGAATGCTCGGATCGAGCAGCAGATCCCGCACCGTCGAGCGCGTCTGCAACGGCACCCGCTGCGAGAGCGTCCCGAAGTCCGGATTCGCATCCACCGCGATCACCCGGTCCCCGCGAATCGACGAGAAGATCGACCCCAACCCCATGGTGGTCGTGGTCTTGCCGACCCCGCCCTTCAGCGACAACACCGCGATCCGGTAGTCACCGCGCACGGGCTGCCGAATCCGGGCCACCAACTCCTGCAGTCGCCGCTCCTCGGCCGACATCCCCGGATTGATCGCCCCGCCCGAAACATGGTGTACAGCTCGCCGCCACCCCGACCCCGGCGCCTTCTTGGCCCGCCGCAACGGCACATCATCCAGCGAAGGCAAGGGCTGCCCCTGCCGACCCACCCCGAACTGCAAAGGCGCGGAAGGCGGCACATACCCACCCGCCTGCCCCTGCCCGTAGGCGCCGGGCTGCTGCCCTGCCCCGTACCCGCCGGGCTGCTGACCCTGCCCATGCAAGTGAGGCTGCTGTCCTTCGCCATAAGGACCAGCCTGCTGCCCCGTCCCGTAAGGACCGGGCTGCTGGCCTTGACCAGGTACGCCGGGCTGCTGGCCTTGACCAGGTACGCCGGGCTGTTGGCCTTGACCAGGTACGCCGGGCTGTTGGCCTTGACCAGGTACGCCGGGCTGTTGGCCTTGACCGTCTACGGCGTGCTGCTGCCCCTGTTCCGGGCCGTTCGCATGTCCATGGCCGCTCGCCTGCGACTGCCCATCGGTACCGGGCTGCTGCCCGTATCCGCCGAGTGGGTAAGGCCCGGATCCCGGCTGAACACCCTGCGCCGCACCTGAATCAGCCCGCCCCGCACCAAGATCCGGCTGCCCCGCCGTTCGGGGATCGCCACCGGTGCTCCCGGTCTGCGGCGCGCCCCACGTCGGCTGCCCCGGTGTGTCAGCGGATGGTCCCCGATTCACTCCCGGAATCTGGTCAGCGACCGACCCTGGCCCACCCGTCTGTGTCCTGGCCGCATCCCAATTCGGCTGTCCCGCAGCATGACCCGGGTGGCCTGCCGTTCGGGGATCGGCATCGGTGCTTCCGGTCTGCGGCGTGCCCCACGTCGGCTGCCCCGGTGTGTCAGCGGATGGTCCCCGATTCACTCCCGGAATCTGGTCAGCGACCGACCCTGGCCCACCATTGCTCGTCGCGGCGGCAGGTGAAGCGCTCTCGCCCAGCTGCCCCGCCGGTCCGCCCGAACTCGCTGCGCCATTGCCGTTTTCGCCCAGCGCGGGATTCTGCTGCCAGGTGTTCGGCCCGGACATCAGTGGGTTGGGAGCCCAGTTGGCCCCCGGAACCCGGGTCGACCCCAACGGCGATCGAGCCGCTTCACCTTGCTGCGGCGCGGCCGAACCGTCCTGGTGGGGCGAGGACTGTCCACCCTGGTGGGGTGCGACCGAGTCGCCCTGCTCGGGTGCGGCCGGAGCGCCCTGCTGTGGCGAGGGTTGAGCGTTCTGGTGCGGGGCGCCGGGGGTGCCTTGGCTCGGCGGAACGGGAGCGTCATCGCGCGGTGTGGCGGGCGAACCCTGCTGGGGTGCGTACGGACTCTGGTTCCAAGCGGCCATTCCCGGACTGCCAGGTGCGGTGATCGGGAAGCTGCCGGTGTGCGCTCCCTGATGCCCGGGTCCATGCGGACCGGATGCGCCACCGTGCGGCGCGGGACCCTGGCCTGCCGGTGTGGATGCCTGTGGATTGGGCGCGGTGCCGTACTTCGCGGGTGCCGGTGCGCTCGGTGCTGACGCGGACCCCTGGGTCGCTGACGCGGAACCGCGCGGGTCGGACGCGGGGCCCTGCGGACCGTTCGCGGTGCCGTAGGGCGCGGGAGCGTGCGCGGCCGGACTCTGCGACGGCGGTGCCAGCCACTGACGGCCGTCGCTCGGCGGCGCGGCCGGAGGCGAGCCCTGCCCGCCGCGCGGCCCGTAGGGGCTGCCCTGGGAATTGAGCTGTGCGGGAACAGGTCCCGGCCGCTGTGGCAGCGGAACGTCAATCGCTCGATGGCGACCGGTATTGGTTCCCAGGTCGCCGTCCACCGGCAATTCCCCGGTCGTACCCGCCGCGCTGGGCTGCGCGGCCGAGGTCGAATCGGGAGTGCTGCCCGTCGGAGCTGGGGGAACGTCATTCACGGAGCCGAGGCTCGGATCGGGCAATCCGCCCGGCGCGGTATTGGGGGCCTGTGCGCCCGTCGCCGATCCTGCACCGGCGGAGGGGCTTTCACCCGTCGCGGGCGAAAGCGGTACGCGGACGGTCATCTCGACAGAGTCGTCCGAAGCGGCGCCCGCGGAACCGCCCGCTCCGGCATTCGAGTCAGCCTGCCCCGCAGGCGCACTCGCTGAAGCTCCGCGCGGTGGGGCGAGAATTTCGTCGACGGTCGTTCCGGGCAACGGGAACTCGGGCGGCACAGCGCCACCCGGACCGGACGCGTTCCCCTTGCCTTCCGGCCCCTGCGCCGGAGACGGCGGCAGATCGGGAACGCCCGGCGGCGGTGTCACCGAACCGGCGGCACCCGTGTCATTCTCCGCGGCCTGTCCGGGCGCATCCGGAAGCGCGGGCCGCCGCACCTTCGGCGATGAACCCTGCTGTGGTGCAAGTGGATTCGGCTGCGCCGACGCGGACTCACTCGGCGACGGCGGCAGTGGCGAGTGCAGGCGCGGGTCCCCGACCTGCCCCTGCGCACCCCGCGGCGGAGCGTCCGGCAGCGCCCGCGACTGCGGAGCCGCGCCAGCTGTGCTCTGCGGTGCGGTTTGTGGGCTCGACTGCGGCGGATCCGGCAGCCGCCTGGCCTCGGGCGACGCGTTCGGCGAATCCGGAAGCGGGCGCTGCGCAACAGGATCCGGCCGGACCTCCGGGGAGGGCGAATCCGGAATGTGTGGCTTCGGCGGCGCACTCGCGCCCGCTGCGGGCGGAACCGATGCGCTGTAGCGCGTCGTGGCGTCCTGGCCCTGCGCGGTGGGGTTCGGCTGTGGCGCATCGGGAATGGACGGAACGCCCGGCGGCGGCGTGAGCGGTCCGGAGGCTGGGGCCTGGGTGCGGGGCCCTGGCTGCGCTCCCTGCTGCATGTCTTCCAGCCGCACACCCTGCTGTGTGGGCTGCGCGCCTTGGGACGGTGCGCTGTAGCGCGTCGTCGCGTCTTGGCCCTGCGCGGTGGGGTTCGGCTGTGGCGCATCGGGAATGGACGGAACGCCCGGCGGCGGCGTGAGGGGTGCTGAGGTCGGCCCCTGGGTACGAGGGCTCGGTTGCGCTCCCTGCGCGCCTTGCGGCTGTGCGCCTCGAGTCGGGACGTTGGGGAGCGGTGTGTGGGGAGCCGGAGGCAGCGGCGTTGAGGGGCGCGGTTGCCCGAAGGACGGTTGGGGGGTGCCGCGGTGTGCGTCGGGGGCGGGCGGGTTGGTGAAACGTGCGGCGGCGGAGGGCTGTTCGCTACCCGTGCCGGGGGACGGGGGCAGGTCTGGGCGCGCGCGCAGGTCGCCGGTGGGCGCGGGGGACTGCGGAATTCGCGGCGCACCGGTGGTCGAGTGCGGACCCTGCTGAACCCCGGGGCCGGAGGGAGCTCGCTGCGCATCGGGAGTAGCGGGGGCTCGCTGCGCATCGGGAGTGGCTGGGCTCCGCTGCGCGTCGGGAGTCGACGGAGCTCGCTGGGCGTCGGGCGCTGCGGGGGCTCGCTGCGGGGCGGGAGCTCGCTGCGATTCCGGGGAAGGGAGTTCGGGGGTGATGGGGGGTGCGGGGACGTCGCCGGAGGTGGACCAGGGCTGGCGGGTGGGGGCGGGGTCCTGGTCCGGGGTGGCGTCTTTGCGGGATTTGCGGCGGCCGAAGAGGCGGCGGGGGGACTTTTCCTCGGGGATGAGGTCGTCGTGGGGGAGGTTCTCCACGGGGGCCTCGTAGCCGGATTGGGAGACGTCGCTCTCGGACAGCCATGGCGGGAGCATGGGGAGGCCGTCGTTGTTGCGGCTCACATCAACCCCCGTGTGCTTGAGCGGTCTGGTAGGACAGGCCGTAGTTTAGCGATCTTCCCCTGCGCCGCGCTCGGGCCTCGGAGAGCTCGCACCCACCCAGCTTGGCGGTTACGTACCCATCCGGTTCGACGGTAACCGTACCCATCCGGCGCGGCGGCGGATTCCCGCCCGGCCCGCGCATCCCCGGGCCGGAGCGTGTTCCAGCCCACTACGAACAGGGCGTATTTGGTCGCATCTGGGGAAACGGGTAAGCTTGGTCGGCGG
This sequence comes from Nocardia sp. NBC_01503, assembly GCF_036327755.1. NCBI lineage: Bacteria > Bacillati > Actinomycetota > Actinomycetes > Mycobacteriales > Nocardiaceae > Nocardia > Nocardia sp. NBC_01503. Next base: position 1,410,617 of record NZ_CP109596.1, on the reverse strand, counting down.
TGCACCTACCTGCTGGCTGTGGCATGTCCACGGCTGCGTCAAGGAAGTATTGCACCGGGTCCACTGGAGTGCACCACTTAACTACAGAGACCGATTAAGACGTGATGAGCTCGAACCAACCAGGTTCAGCCTGAAACGGGATCGCGGAGGATATGGCGAAGAAGGAAGGGGCCATCGAGGTCGAGGGCCGGGTCATCGAACCATTGCCCAATGCGATGTTCCGGATTGAGCTGGAGAACGGTCATAAGGTTCTCGCGCACATCAGCGGCAAGATGCGGCAGCACTACATCCGTATTCTGCCCGAGGATCGCGTCGTCGTGGAGCTTTCGCCCTACGACTTGACCCGTGGTCGGATCGTCTACCGCTACAAGTGATTTCCCTCGGGGGACGCTAGATTTCCGGAGCCTCGTGCTCCGGGTCTTCCCCGGCCATTTCCGGCCGGGGAAAAACTGTGTTCACGGCCAGTGAGCACACGGAACCAGATTGGATCTGACGTGAAGGTCAACCCCAGCGTCAAGCCGATCTGCGAGAAGTGCAAGGTGATCCGCCGTCACGGTCGGGTCATGGTGATCTGCGAGAACCTGCGCCACAAGCAGCGTCAGGGCTGATCTCGGCCCAGTGCCGGATCGCCGGAGGCAACTCCGGTCGCTCACCAGCCAAGCACCGAACGCGATTCGGATTGGCAGAGACACAAGAAGTAACTCCCAGCGCCAGTCGCCGTTGTCGAGCCCTGTAGAGGGCGGATGGCGGCCTACCCCCGGTACGGAGGCCGGGGCCCCACTCGCGGGGACGGTCAGGGAGCAGACCTCCGCAACCATTAAGGAAATGCCACATGGCACGTCTTATGGGCGTTGATCTCCCGCGCGAAAAGCGCATGGAGATCGCGCTGACTTACATCTTCGGCATTGGTCGCACCCGCGCCAAGGAGATCCTGGAAGCCACCGGTGTCTCCGGTGACATCCGTTCCAAGGACCTCACCGATGAGCAGGTCACGGTTCTACGTGACTACATCGAAAGCTCCGCTCTGAAGGTGGAAGGCGACCTGCGCCGCGAGGTTCAGGCCGACATCCGTCGCAAGATCGAGATCGGCTGCTACCAGGGTCTGCGCCACCGTCGTGGCCTGCCTGTGCGTGGCCAGCGGACCAAGACCAACGCCCGCACGCGCAAGGGTCCGAAGAAGACCGTCGCCGGCAAGAAGAAGTAGGGATAGCGCATGCCTCCGAAGAGCCGGACCTCGGGTCCGAAGAAGACTCAGAAGTCGCGTCGCCGGGATAAGAAGAACGTCCCGCACGGCCACGCGCACATCAAGAGCACGTTCAACAACACCATCGTGTCGATCACCGACCCGGCCGGAAACGTCATCTCTTGGGCGTCCTCGGGCCACGTCGGCTTCAAGGGTTCGCGTAAGTCGACCCCGTTCGCCGCGCAGCTTGCCGCCGAGAACGCTGCCCGCAAGGCGCAGGAGCACGGCGTCAAGAAGGTCGACGTGTTCGTGAAGGGCCCGGGTTCGGGCCGCGAGACCGCGATCCGTTCGCTCCAGGCCGCGGGCCTGGAGGTCGGCACGATCTCCGATGTCACCCCGCAGCCGCACAACGGCTGCCGTCCGCCCAAGCGGCGTCGCGTCTAAGCGGGAAGGAAAAGGTAGAGAATCATGGCTCGCTATACAGGCCCCATCACCCGCAAGTCGCGTCGTCTCCGTGTTGACCTCGTTGGAGGCGACCAGGCGTTCGAGCGTCGTCCTTACCCGCCCGGCCAGCACGGCCGCGCGCGGATCAAGGAATCCGAGTACCTCATGCAGCTGCAGGAGAAGCAGAAGGCTCGCTTCTCGTACGGCGTCATGGAGAAGCAGTTCCGCCGCTACTACGAAGAGGCGAACCGCCAGAAGGGTAAGACCGGCGACAACCTGCTGCGTCTGCTCGAGACCCGTCTGGACAACGTCGTGTACCGCGCCGGTCTGGCCCGTACCCGTCGTCAGGCTCGTCAGCTCGTCAGCCACGGCCACCTCGTGGTCAACGGCGTGAAGGTCGACGTCCCCAGCTACCAGGTTTCCCAGTACGACATCATCGATGTCAAGGAGAAGTCGCTGGGCACCCTGCCTTTCCAGGTTGCGCGCGAAACCGTTGGTGACCGCCCGGTTCCGGGTTGGCTCCAGGTCGTTCCCGGCCGTCTTCGCATTCTGGTGCACCAGCTCCCCGAGCGTGCGCAGATCGATGTTCCGCTGCAGGAACAGCTGATCGTCGAGTTCTACTCGAAGTAATAGGGGCGCTAACGCGCCGCTGGTGGATGACCACAACGTGGGGGCTTCGCCCCCACACCCCCGGCAGGGGGGATCGGGGGCCTAGCCCTCGAAAACCCCCAAAGGTGTTGTGGTACTTCACATTTTCCAGTCGTGAGCGTCAAATAGCGGACGCTCGAAGGAGGAGAAATCCATGCTGATTTCACAGCGACCGACACTGACCGAAGAGGTTGTGTCCGAGAACCGGTCGCGGTTCACCATCGAACCGCTGGAGCCGGGTTTCGGTTACACCCTCGGTAACTCGCTGCGCCGCACGCTGCTGTCCTCGATCCCGGGGGCCGCCGTTACGAGCATTCGTATCGACGGCGTGCTGCACGAGTTCACCACGGTTCCGGGCGTGAAGGAAGATGTCACCGACATCATCCTGAACCTCAAGGGCCTGGTTGTCTCGTCCGAAGAGGACGAGCCGGTCACCATGTACGTCCGCAAGCAGGGCCCGGGCACCGTCACCGGTGGGGATATCGTTCCCCCGGCCGGCGTGACCGTGCACAACCCGGACATGCACATCGCGACCCTGAACGACAAGGGCAAGCTGGAGATCGAGCTCGTTGTCGAGCGCGGTCGCGGCTACGTTCCTGCCGTGCAGAACAAGGCGTCGGGTGCGGAAATCGGCCGGATCCCGGTGGATTCGATCTACTCGCCGGTTCTGAAGGTGACCTACAAGGTCGAGGCGACTCGTGTCGAGCAGCGCACCGACTTCGACCGGCTCATCCTGGATGTCGAGACCAAGAACTCGATCTCCGCTCGGGATGCGCTGGCGTCGGCGGGTAAGACCCTGGTCGAACTGTTCGGTCTCGCTCGCGAGCTGAACGTCGAGGCCGAGGGCATCGAGATCGGCCCGAGCCCGGCCGAGGCGGACCACATCGCCTCGTTCGGTCTGCCGATCGAGGACCTCGATCTGACCGTGCGGTCGTACAACTGCCTCAAGCGCGAGGGAGTGCACACCGTCGGCGAGCTGGTCGCCCGCACCGAATCGGATCTGCTGGATATCCGTAACTTCGGCCAGAAGTCCATCGACGAGGTCAAGGTCAAGCTGCATTCGCTTGGTCTGTCCCTCAAGGACTCCCCGGCCTCCTTCGATCCGTCCTCCGTCGTCGGTTACGACGCGGCGAGCGGCACCTGGAGCGACAGCGGTTCGTTCAGCGACACCGACAGCGGCGAGCAGGACTACGCCGAGACCGAACAGCTTTAGGCCGGATGGGGCGGGCGCCCCGACGGTCTTAGACACAGGAGATTCCAATGCCCAAGCCCAAGAAGGGTGCTCGCTTCGGCGGGTCGGCGTCGCACCAGAAGGCGATCTTCGCCAACCTGGCGACGGCGCTCTTCGAGCACGGTCGCATCACGACCACCGAGTCCAAGGCCAAGGCGCTGCGCCCCTACGCCGAGAAGCTTGTCACCAAGGCGAAGGCCGGCACCCTTGCCGACCGTCGCGAGGTGATGAAGGTGATCCGCTCCAAGGACGTCGTGCACTCCCTGTTCGCGGAGATCGGCCCGTCGTTCGAGGGTCGTGAGGGTGGCTACACCCGCATCATCAAGACCATCCCCCGCAAGGGTGACAACGCTCCGATGGCGATCATCGAGCTGGTCCGCGAGAAGACCGTGACCAACGAGGCCGATCGTGCCCGTCGTGTCGCCGCTTCGCAGAAGGCCACCGAGGCTCCGGCCGAGGAGACCAAGGTCGAAGAGGCCGAGGTCGTCGCCGAGGCTCCGGCCGAGGCCGCTGCCGAGGAGAAGAAGGAAGACTAGTCTTCCCGACTCATTCCATGAGGAAGCCCGCCGTCCCCTCCGGGTCGGCGGGCTTCCTTCATGTTAACCAGGAGATCGCTGTGACCGTGGACGATCAGGCGCCGGAGCCGATTTCGGTTCGGGTACGGCTCGACATCAGCTATGACGGCACCGACTTCACCGGCTGGGCCCGCCAGCCCGGGCTGCGCACCGTGCAGGGCGTACTGGAGGAGGCGCTGAGCAAGGTGCGGCGCGAGCCCATCGCGCTGACCGTGGCCGGGCGCACCGACGCCGGTGTGCACGCGCAGGGCCAGGTCGCGCACTTCGATACGCACGGTGAGGTGGACGCGCCGCGGCTGGTGCACCGGCTGGCACGGTTCCTGCCGAAAGATGTGCGGGTCAAGGATGTTCGGCTCGCTCCGCCGGAGTTCGATGCCCGCTTCTCCGCCATTCGAAGGCATTACGCGTATCGCCTGACCACCGCCCCGTACGGCGCCGAGCCGTTGCAGGCCCGGCATATCGTGCCGTGTCGCCCGGGGGTGGATTTGGAGGCCATGGCGGCCGCATCCCGAAAGCTGTTGGGACTGCATGATTTCGCGGCCTTCTGTCGCCGTCGCGAAGGCGCGACCACCATTCGGGAGCTGCAGCGTTTCGACTGGGAGCGCGAGGGGGAGCTGCTCACCGCGTATGTCTCCGCGGACGCCTTCTGCTGGTCCATGGTGCGCAGTCTGGTCGGTGCGGTGCTCTCGGTCGGCGAGGGTCGCCGGACGCCGGAGTGGGTCGGCGCTTTGCTGAACGAACGGGAGCGCGCCAGTGCGGTGACGGTCGCCCCGGCGCATGGTTTGAGTCTTATCGCGGTGGACTATCCGGACGATTCGGACTTGGCCGCACGCAATGCGGAGACTCGCGAAATGCGCACTGTGCCCGATTCTTCCGGTTGCTGCGGCGATTGAGCCCTATCTCGTTCGAATTCTCCTATCGCGGAGCATGATTGGAGAATTCGCCGGATTTCGAGGAACCGGGGGACTGATCGATGCGTATCGGCATCGATTCCGGATCTCACCGTGAATCCTCAACTCCGCCGTGAGGATTCGTTCTGCAAGTTGCATGTCGACCGGGTGACGGTCCCTGCCGGCGCGGCGCAGTGGATCAGACACACCGGCGAAATCGGACGTTCGGTCCGAAAGTTGGAATATGTGAAGGGATTTCGACTTTCACTCCGCCCAAGAGTGCGACAATCGGCCAATGAGCGGCGGCTTGGAACCCGCAGTGGTGGAGGTGCGGTCCATGCCCGAGGTCACCGAACAGGAGACCTTCGAGCAGTGGGAGGCCGCGGTGGCGCAGGCATATGTGCCACTGGTGGTGACGCCGGTGCGATCCGGCGACTTTCGGGCCCGAATAGTGCAGTCCCGGTTCGACGATATGGATGTCTCGACCGTCACCGCGAGCGGTCAGCACATCACCCGCATCCCCCGGCTGATCCACGAACCGGAGGAACCGATCCTGTTCGCCACCGTGACCACACACGGGCGCGGCTGGTTGTCCCAGGACGGTCGCGTCGGTGAGATGGCCGACGGCGGTCTCATGCTCTACGTGAGTTCGCGGCCCTTCACCGCGCACTTCGATCAGAACTGGGGCGTGGTGGCGGTGCAGGTGCCGCTGTCGCAGGTGGTGGGTGCCTCCGGGGTCGCCTCGGATCGGTTGCCGACGGCGGTGCGCTTTCCGCCGGAGGGTGCGGCCGGAATCGTGGGCCGATTCTTCTGCGGGCTGGCGCAATTGCAGTACACCGCGCCGGAGCAGGCGGCGGTGCTGGCCCGGCACGGCACCGGTTTGCTGGCCTCGGTGGTGCAGTTGGCGGCGGGCCATGTGCCGCATGAGGAACCGGGGCAGGTGCTCACCAAACAGCAGGCGCTGGCATACATCCAGCAGCATTACGCCGATCCCGGACTCACGGTGGATCGGGTGGCCGCGGCCTGCGCGGTCTCGCGGCGCACGCTGTATCGCCTGTTCGAGGATGGTGAGGACGGGCTGGCGGTGCTGCTGCGGCGCATGCGGATCGAGCGCGCGCTCGCACTGATCCGGACAGATCCGACCAGGCCGCTGCTCTCCATCGCGCGGGCCGCCGGATTCGTCTCCGAACGGCAGTTCTATCGGGCCTTCAAACGCGAAATCGGAATGACACCGGGCGAATTCCGCACCGTACACGCATGATTCGCTATGCGGTTCGCGAATCGTGTCCCCCGGCCCGGCGCATCGTGCGCGCGGTGGTGTCAAACCCGCCTGACGTCAATAGTCAGTGAGTTGGCACGGCAGGGCAGTCACACCGTGGCAACCCGTGTGAATACTGGTGGGGCGCTGGGTTCGCGCCGCTCACGGCTTCGGCACGGTCGTCGATGAAGCCGATGTGCCTGGTCGAGTGATGCGGGCACGCCGTCCGGTCGTTGTCGAGCCGCCGACGACCGGACCGGCGTACTGCCCGGAATTATCTGGTAACTGGTCCGTTTCGCCGGGTTCAAACAGGTTCAATACATGTTTGCTGGAGTCCGGGGGATGGGATGATGCTGGAGTGGGAAACGCGGCAACCGCCAGCACCGAGGTCTGTTCGAGCTCGGATACTTCGGCGCGCCAGGCGTTCGAGCAGTGGGAGGCCATCGTCTCCGACGCCGTGCTGCCCTCATCCATCGAGCCGCTGGCCTCCGGTCACTGGCATGGAAAAGTGAGCACCACGCAGTTCGATCGCTCCAGTTTCACCCTCATGTCCGCCAGCGCGCAGCGCGTTATGCGCACCCGGCGGCAGATCGAACAGGCCAGCGCCGAGTTCCTGCTGGTGAATATTGTTGTGGAGGGCTCGAACTGGACCGAGCAGAACGGCCGGGTGGCCGATAGCCCCGCCGGTTCCATCGTCTTCTTCGACAGCGCCCGTCCGCTGGACAGTCGCACCACCGATAACGCGGTCTCGGCCATCGTGCGCGCACCCATGCACCTGGTGCTCGAGCACGCCGGTCTGGTGCGCGATGAACTGCCACTCGCCACGCCGATGCCCACCACCGGTGCGCTCGGCGTGGTGGCCAGCTTCTTCCGCGGTCTGGCCGAGTTGCCGCCCGATGAGACCACCCAGGCCGCAACGGTTCTGGATTCGGAGATCGCGGGCATGCTCTCCTCCGCGGTGCTGCTGGCCACCGGGCGCAGCTCACCCGCCCCCTCGGATTCGCTGTATACGCGTCAGCAGGTGCTGGCCTATCTTCGTAAGCGCTATACCGATCCGGAGCTCACGGTGGACGAGGTGGCACATGCCTGCCTGGTCTCGCGACGCACGCTGTATCGCCTCTGTGAGGGCTTCGGCGGCCCGGCGGCGCTGGTTCGCCGGATGCGGGTGGAGCATGCCCGGCGACTGCTGCGCGCCGATATGAACCGTCCACTGGCCGCGGTGGCGGCGGCCTCCGGATTCGCCACCGACCGGCACTTCTATCGCGCCTTCCGCGATGAGACCGGGCAGACGCCCGGCCAATTCCGCGCCAAATTGGACCCAGGCACACCGCGTCGGTAGCTCGGCACGGGATGTCGCTGCACCCGGCAGCCGTTCGGCGAAGGGTGATGGCACAGATCATCCCGATTGTGTCGAAGGGAGCCGAGGTGCCGACGAAGGTGCGGGTAGCAGCCGTCCAAGCCGAACCGCGGTGGCTGGATCTGCGTGCGGGCGTCCAGCAGGCAATCGAGCTCATCGAGGCGGCGGCCGCCGGCGGCGCGCAGCTGGTCGCGTTCCCGGAGACCTTCCTGCCCGGTTATCCGTGGTGGCTGTGGCTGGATTCGGTGAGCTGGGGGCAGGGCTTCTTCGCGCGCTACCGCACCAACTCATTGACCGTGGGGCGCACCGAGTTTCGGCGGATCGCCGATGCCGCGCGCCGGCATCGCATCCATGTGGTGCTCGGCTTCAGCGAGCGCTGTGGGAGTTCGCTGTACATGTCGCAGTGCCTCATCGACGATCGGGGTGTCCTGGCGGGGGTGCGGCGCAAGCCGGAGCTGACCCCGTTGGAGCACAGGATCTTTCGCGCCGGTGAGATCACCGAACCGTATGTCTTCCGCACCGATATCGGCCGCATCGGCGTTCAAGGCGGCTCCGAGCAACTGCATCTGCCCGCGCGCCGGGAGCTGGAGCGCACCGGTGCACAGGTGCATATCGTTTCCTGGCCCGGATTCATCATCGCCCGGGATGTGGATTGGGGTGTGCGCGTGAACAATGCGGCCACGCTCTGGTACGCGGTGGTCGGTAATCTGAATGTGATCGCGGCCTGTTCGGTGATGGATGTGGCGGGTAGTGAGAGTCGGCGTGGCGGTGTGGAACCGGCCAAACAGCTGGTGCGCGGCCCCGGTGGACATTCGCGCATTTACGCGCCGGGTGGTGCGGAGTTGGCGAGTCCGCTGCCCGGGCACGAACAGGGAATCCTGTACGCGGACTTGGAGTTGGACCTGAGTTGCGAGTCCGCTGCTTAGCGCTTTCTCCGAGCAGAGGTGGCGCGTTCCGTCAATCCAGGGCCGCAGTGATTTTCGGCTATTGGCCGTGCGTTGGTGAATCTGACACACTGCCCGGTATTCGGTCGGGTAGAGGCCGTCGATGGTTGTCGAGGGATGGGGAGTGGAGCGGTTCGAGGAAGTCAATCGGGTCGAGGTGCGATCCGGATCGGAAGCGACGGCGATGGAGGCTTTCGAGCGCTGGGAAGCGCATGTGAGTGCGGCCTATGTGCCACTTGCGGTTTCACCGACGCCGAGTGGGCTGTTTCGCGGCCATATCGAGCATGCGCGATATGGCGACATGGATCTCACGGTGGTCGGTTCGACACCACAACAGATCCATCGCACCGGCCGGTTGATTGCGCGTACCGAGGACGAGTTCCTTCTCGCAAGCATTCCGCTTTCCGGTAGTGCGCGACTGCGTCAGGACGATCGAGTAGCGGAAGTCGCGCCCGGCGGGATCGTGTTCTACGACACTTCGCGGCCATACGAGTGGGAATTCGGCGAGGAGTGGGAGCAGGTCGTTCTGCAGGTTCCGCTGAGCAAGCTACGCGAGCGCTACGGCATCATCGACTCGGAAGTGCCTACCGCGAAACACTTTTCGAGTGAAAGCGCGCCCGGTGTGGTCGCGCAATTCTTCCGAGGTGTTGCGGGATTACGTCGCAATGATCCCGGTGGTGCGGCGCTGCTGGCCGAACCCGGGATGGATCTGCTGGCAGCGGCGGTGGTGGCGGCCTCGGGCGGGGTGCCGCGGGACCAGTCCGCCGATGCGTTGAATCGGCAGCGGGTGTTGAGCTTCATGCGTGACAACTGCGCGGATCCGGACCTCGGAGTTGATCGAATCGCCGAAGGTTGCCGAATGTCTCGGCGTACGCTCTATCGGGTGTTCAGCGAGTTCGAGGGGGGTCCGGGAGCGGTGTTGCGGCGCATGCGAATCGAACGTTCCTGCGAGTTGTTGCGCACCGCACCGCAGTTGCCGCTGTCCGCGGTTGCGAAGGCCTCGGGTTTCCTCACCGAGCGCAGCTTCTATCGTTCCTTCCGCACGGAAATGGGCACGACGCCCGGCGCATTCCGTACATTGCCTTGAACTGTTTATTGCTATAAACACCGCAGTGGCATGAACAGTCCGTAAAGCGGCACACTCGGCCATGGTGTGCGCTGTTGTCATTGGCAAGAGTCGAATTCCATGAGGGAAATGGGATGAGGCGAACGGTGCGAGTGGCGGCGATCCAGGCCGAGCCGAAATGGCTTCGGTTATCGGAGGGAGCCGAGCAGGTTGTCGAACTGATCGGTCACGCCGCCGCCGCGGGGGCTCGCCTGGTCGCATTCCCCGAGACCTTTCTACCTGGATTTCCCTGGTGGCGCTGGGTTGATTCCAATCAGTGGAACGCGGAATACTCCACCCGCTGCCGGGAGAATTCGATGACCCGCGATGGCGCCGAAATGCGCCGAATCACCGCCGCCGCAAGGGATCACGGGGTGCAAGTGGTTCTCGGCTTCGGGGAACGGCAGGATCGCCGAATCTATATGGCACAGGCCGTAATCGACGAGAATGGCGACATCGTCTCGGTGCGCCGCAAGGCCGGGCTGAACAGTATCGAACGCAAGGTATTCGCCTCCGGCACGCCGAATCTCCCGACCGTGCAGCACGGTGTCATCGGCAAGGTGGGTGCGCTGTCCGGGCAGGAGAATCAGCGTCCGCTGCTCACCCGGGCATTGCGCGCCGATGAGGAGCAGATTCATATCGCGGCGTGGCCGGGTCATCCGGAAGGTGATGTACCGGGACCGGATTCGGCACCCACCGTCAGTCGTATGTACGCCCTGGAGGCGCACGCGTATGTGGTGGCGCCGTGCGCGGTGGTCGGCTCCGCGGCCTGGGATCGGCGCGCGCCGCAGACCCGGCGCAGCACCGGTCAGGCGCGCATCTACGGTGCGAGCGGTACGGATATCGTCACGCCGCTCACCGAGGGCGTGGAGGGCATTCTGTACGCCGATCTGGAGGTCGGTTCGGTGGCTCCGGACCGGCGCGAGGTGGATCTGGCACCGCGGCATCGGGCGCGGCGGGGGCAGCAGGCCGCGCGGACCGCACCGCCGCGGCGGCTGGGCGCGGACCGCTGGGCGGTGCCTCTCATTCGCGGAACGGGTCCGGACGGAATGGCCGCCTGCTGAAGGGCGTGGGTGCGATCCGGCATCGGGGTCTGCGGCACCAGAGCGGGAGGATGTCCCACCCTTATGGTGCGGGTACCATAACCCTATGGGCTTGAAGAAGACGACGGTTATGGTCGACGAGGCGGACCTCGCGTTGGTGAAGTTGGCCGCCGCGCGCGAAGGGCGACCGGAGTCCGAGTATTTTCGGGAAGCTTTTCATCTGGCCGCGATGCGCACTCGTCGATGGGATGAGGCGTTGGATATCCCTGTTCTCGACTACGGGCATGCGGTGACGGCGGATGAGATCGACAGCGCTGTGCGAGAAGCGATCGCCGACACCGAATCTGATGCTGGATGATCGTGATTGGCGACACCTCGGGTCTGGTCGCCGCTTTCAACTCCGCGGATCCCGAGCATGTCGGTGCGCGCGCCGCGCTGCAGCAGGCTGCACTGATCATCGTCTCACCACTCGTTTTGCTGGAAGTCGAGCACATCACCACCCGAAATATCAATCGTCAAGCCGCTTACGCGGTCAACGATTGGTTGCTGGCGCACGAGCGCACCGGACGCATCGAGGTACCTGTGGTCTCGGCCGATCTGTTGCGGATCGCTCGCAAGGTGCAGAACAAGTACCTGGCTCTGTGTCTGGATCTCACCGACGCCACTAATGTCTCGTTGGCCGAACGGTACGAAACCGTGGAGGTGTTGACGCTCGACCGGCGCGATTTTCGCGCAGTCGCTCCACTCACCGGTCAAACCGCGTTCCGCCTATTGCCCGATGATCTCTAGCCGGTGTGGCGCCCAGCCTCTCCATGCCGGGATGATGAAGGCGACCTCATGGTGCGGGTCGGCGGATGTGGTACGCCGGATGCGGCTCGATCATGCGCGAAACCTGCTGTGTGCGCCCGGTTTCCGCTCACCGGCGACGATCGCCGGGGTGTCCGGGTTCGCCGATGAGCGGAATTTCTACCGGGTCTTCCGGCAGGAGATGGGTATGACCCTGGAGTTCTGGGCCGAGTCGGTGTAGCTCAGGAGCGGACCAGGCGCGCGATGGCGTCGGTGGCTTCCTTGATCTTGGCCTCGGCCTCGGGGCCGCCCGCGATGGCGGCATCGACGACACAGTGGCTGATGTGATCCTCGAGCAGGCCCATGGCGACCGCCTGTAGGGCCTTGGTCATGGCCGAGACCTGGGTGAGGATATCGATGCAGTACTTCTCCTCCTCGACCATGCGCTGCAGGCCGCGGGATTGGCCTTCGATACGGCGCAGGCGCTTGAGGTAGTCGTCCTTGGCGGTGATGTAGCCGTGCGAGGCGTGATCGTGGCAGGACTCATCGGTCCCGGTCACGGCGGCGGATTCGGTTGTGGCGGTCTGTTCGCTGGTCACCGACGATTTCCTCACTCCCGGCATCAATACCCCCCTAGGGTACATGTTCCGGTCCGGTGGCACCACTCGCGCACGCATACGCGAGAATCTGGGCCATGAGTTCGGATCCTCGGGCCACGCTGGCCATTATCGGCGGCAGCGGGTTCTACGACTTCTTCGGTGACGATGCCACCACGGTGGAGCTCGAGACGCCCTACGGTGCTCCGAGCGCGCCCATCACGATCGGACAGGTCCAGGGGCGATCGGTCGCCTTCCTGCCCCGGCACGGGCGTAAGCACGAGTACTCGCCGCACACCGTGCCCTATCGCGCCAATATGTGGGCGCTGCGCAGCCTCGGTGTGCGCCGGATCTTCGGACCCTGTGCGGTCGGCAGCCTGCGCGCCGACTGGGGGCCGGGCACCGTGGCCGTACCGGACCAGCTGGTGGATCGCACCTCCGGGCGCGAGCAGACCTTCTATGACGCCGGCGGCGTGCACGTCTCCTTCGCCGATCCGTACTGCGGTGAGCTGCGTAGCGCCGCCATCGCGGCGGCGGGCACCGAACTGCCGATGCGGGATCACGGCACCATGGTCGTGGTGCAGGGGCCGCGCTTCTCCACCCGCGCGGAGAGCCAGTGGTTCGCCGGGCTCGGCTGGGAGCTGGTCAATATGACCGGGCATCCAGAGGCCGTCCTCGCCCGGGAGCTCGAAATGTGCTACTCCGCAATCGCTCTCGTCACCGACCTGGACGCGGGTGTCGAGTCCGGACACGGTGTCAGCGCGGTCGACGTCTTCGCCGAATTCGAGCGCAATCTGGTGCCGTTCAAGGCGCTCGTCGGTCGCGCCATCGCCAATGTCGAGGGTGAGGACACCTGCGATGTCTGCCGCGTGCTGACCGGTACCGGCGTGCAGCTGCCCTTCGAACTGCCGTAGTCGGCTGCCGCATCCGGCGTCGGGCGTTCAGTCCCCGAGCCGCGCGGCTATGGCGAAGCCCCAGCTCACCGGCCCGGTCCGCATCCGCGGCCCGGGCCGCACCCTTGCCGCCGGGCGCACCCCCGGCGGCCGTCGCCTAGGCTGGAAGCCATGAGCGAAGGCGGACCGCAGGCCGACCGGACGCGAGTTCTGCTGACCGGGGCGGCAGGCTATATCGGCTCCCATGTGTATCGCGCGCTACTGGCCGCCGGGCACGAGGTGATCGCCGTCGACAATCTTCTGGACTCGGTCCACGGCATCAATCCGACTGCCCCCGAAGGCGTTTCCCGCGTCGATATTCGCAATCCCGAAGCGCTCGAGCCGCTGCTGCGCGGTGTGGACGTGGTTTGCCACCTGGCCGCCGCGGTTCCCGTGCCGGACCTGCCGGGCACCACTCCGGGCCGGTGGGTGCCGCCGCGACCGGTATCCGGCCGGGCCGATAAACCGGACGGACCGGACCGGCCGGATGCCGCCAGGGAGCCGGATGCGATGACGGAAGCGGGGGATGGCGATCGGCCGGCCGGATACGGTGCCTTGCGCGCCGCGGGCGGTGTGGAACCCTGTGGGTGCGTACAGACTTCGGCTGGACGGCGCGAGGATGTCGGGCATGGGGCCGGGCCCTGTGTACGCGGACCGGCCGATGGTGGACGGGAATCGGCGCGGTCCGGGCCCCTGGAGATGCAGCGGGCGGCGGTGTACGCCACGCACAATGACGCCGGGACCGCGGTGTTGCTGGCGGCCATGGAGCGGGCGGGCGTACGGCGGCTGGTACTGGCCTCCTCGGTCGCGGTGTACGGCGAGGGCCGGTATCGGGCGGGACGGCAGGGACCGTTCTTTCCGGGATTGCGGCGGCGGGCGGACCTGGATCGGGGACTGTTCGATCATCGCGCACCGCGCACCGGGGACCTGCTGACCTGGGAATCACTCGGCGAGGACGCGCCGCTGCGACCCCGGAGCGCTTATGCGGCAAGCAAAGTCGCGCAGGAGCATTACGCGCTCGCCTGGGTGGCCAGCACCGGATCGGCGGCGACCGTGTTGCGATACCACCATGTCTACGGTGCCCCGGTCGACGACGGGCGCACAGTGCGATCGGCGGAAGCCGGTGTGGTGTCGCGCTTCCGGGCCGATCTGCTGGCCGGGCGACCGCCCCGGGTGTTCGAAGACGGCGGGCAAGTAAGGGATTTCGTGCATGTGCGCGATGTCGCCGCGGCCACGGTGGCCGCGGTGCAGCGGCGGCTCGCCGGATTCGTACCGCTGAATATCGCCTCGGGGCAGCCGCTCACGCTGTGGGAGGTGGCCGCCATAATGGCCAAGGCGCTGGACGGGCCCACGCCGGTGGTGACCGGGCAGTACCGGATCACCGATATCCGGCATCTGGTCGCGAATCCCGAACGTGCCAGGCACGCACTGGAATTCAGCGCGCGTACCGGTCCGGGAGCGGGACTGTCCGGCTACGCCACTACATCGGCTGGGCGCTAGTGCCCTGGAGGGTTCATGCGGAACCCACCCGTCGGTTCGGCGCGCTTTCGGTCGGAGAGCATTCGATTGGCATAGGTACGCCGGTGTGCGTCGCGGCCGAGCACATGCCGGGATGACGGGGTGTGGTGCGCGGGTGGCGGGGATGTGGCGCGGCCTTTCCGGAATCGTGGTGGACGCGGCTTAGGCTCGGCGGGTGAGCACTCCACTGCGGCTAGAGGTAATCGTTGCCAGTGTGCGCCCGGAGCGGTTCGCACCGGTGGTCGCGGACTGGTTTCTGCGGGCGGCGCGGGCGGACGGGCAATTCGAGGTGGGCGTCATCGATCTGATCGATACGCCGCTGCCGTTGGATCTGGGTGTGACGCCGGAGTCGCGGGCCTACTGCGAAAGGATCGCCGCCGCAGACGCTTTCGCGGTGGTGACCTCGGAGTACAACCACGGATATCCGGCCTCGCTGAAGACCGCGCTCGATACCGCGAAGCGGGAGTGGCGGGCCAAGCCGATCGGATTCGTGAGTTATGGCGGGTTGTCGGGCGGGCTGCGTGCCGTCGAGCAACTCCGCCAAGTCGTGGCCGAAATCCATATGGTTTCCATTCGGGAGACCGTGAGCTTCCATGAAGCCAAGCGGAAATTCGATGCCGCCGGGGAGACTCGGGACGGCGCGGCGATCGACGCGGCGGCGCGCCTACTGCGCCAACTCGGCTGGTGGGGAAGGACTTTGCGCGATGCCCGCGCGACGGACCCCTACCCCGGCTGACCGCGTGGTCGCGGCGTGCGGCGGTAGCCCGGCAGCCCGGTCGGCCGCGTAGTCGCGACACGGCCACCGAACCGGCCGACCGCGTATGACCGATGAGGAGGGGGCCGGTCCAGCCGCGCTGACCCGGCACACGGCCGCTGAACCGGCCGACCGCGTACGGCCGATCGGCTCGGTCAGCCGGGCTGACCGGCCATGGCGGTGGCGGCGCGGGGCTGGCCGATGTAGGTGGATTCGCGGGGGATGGAGACCAGGTTCAACTCGACGTGGGTGGTGCCGGTGCGCAGGGTGACGCGATTGCCCGCCGCGCTCGGTTGCACGATGGACAGGTCAGGTCGCGCGCCGGGCCAGCCCAGCGGGTCACCGGCCAGGTAGATGGTGGTGATTCCGGCATGTGGGGCGGGTGCGAGGACGCCGTCCACCAGTACCGCGGTGAACCCGGAGTCCGATTCGTGGGTATCGGCGGCCAGGGTCAGTCGCTCCGGGTTGCCGATGGTGGTGATGAGCTGCTCCCACACCTGCGGGCGTTCGGTGCGCAGCAGCACGCGTTCGCCCACCGCCAGTGCGCGGAATACCAGCTGCTGTGCCAAATACAGTTCACCGGCGACGTAAACGCTCGAAATGCCCTGTCCCACCACGCGGACGGCGACGCCATTGCCCTCATCATCGGAGCCGACCAGCTGTCCGCAGCCCGCCGAAGGCAATTCGACGGCGGTGATATCGGCGATCGCACGCTCCTCGGTGGGGATGGTGTCGTCCATTCCCGGTGCCGCGAGCGGCAATTGCGCGAGCAGGCCCTCGCGGTGCCGTCCGTTCATGGAGATCATGTGTGGCTGCAGTTGATCCTCGGGCAGTTCCCGGGCCGTGAGCCGCCAGGCCGCACCGATATGCACCGTCTCCGCCGAGCTGCCCGGTCGCAGCCGCACCGCCACGGTGGTGCCGCGCGAGGCCGGAACCCACAGGCGCGCAAGCTGTTCGGAGTCGAGTCGGCTGGGCGGTACCGCCGCTCCGATATTGACGCTGTTGCCGAGTTCGGCGTAGCGCCAGTGCTGGGTGAGTTCGCGTGGGTCGACCCCGGCGGTGATTTGCAGTGTCGCCTTGGTGATTTCGGGTGCGGTGAGAATTCGCGCCGCGCAACCGGCGTCCTCCAGGGTGCGCAGGACGCGCTGGGTGGCGATGGTGACCGCCCGGCACGCGCCGTGCAGTCCGCCGCCGCGCCGATCGGCGGCATCCGGGCAGCGCAGCGGATCGAAGGCGATGGCCAGCCAGACCGTGCGGTGCGCCGTGGCGGGCAGTGGGCCGATCAGGGATTCGTAGATGGCCCCGGCGGGTGTACCGGAGCGGCTGCGGTGACCGTGCGAGACGATATCGATACCGGCGAGCAGAATATCGTGCTGGCCAAGGCTTTTCGCGAGTTCGGGCAGTGGCAGCAGATGTGCCGATTGTACGGTGCTGCGGCCGAGCCGGGTGAGTCCGCCCCTGGGTGGGAGTACCTCGACCACGGCGACCACGCGGCTGCCGTCGCGGAAGAGTCCGAGGGAGCGGCCATCGGGCGCGTGGAAGTCGATGAGGTCGGCTACGGGTCGGGGGCGGCGGGCGCGGAAGCGCATTCGGGTGCCGATCCACTCGGAAACTGGTCGTTTGCCAATTGGCAACAAAAAGACCAGTCCGAATGCTATGGCCACACCCAGCGCCACCCGGAACGGCACTCCGCACACCACCGCGACGAACAGTGCGACCACCGCGGCCGACTGCGCGACCAGCAGGTTCGGTATGCCCGTTCGGGCCATCGTCTGCCCCCAATTGCCGGACCCGGCGGTGCGAAATTCGTGGCCGAGTGCGAATGCGGATTCCCGGGAACTGTACTGTGTGCGGCGAACGCAATCACTGGTCGGGGGAGTTTTATGCCTTCAAAACCGACGACGCGATGGCAGGTCAGCGGCTATCGCTTCCTGGTTCGCCGCATGGAACACGCCCTGGTCCGCAGGGACGTGCGAATGCTGCACGACCCGATGCGCTCGCAGTCCCGGGCATTCAGCGTCGGACTCATCCTGGCGTGTGTCGCACTGGCGGGTTGCGGGGTGCTTGCTCTACTGCGACCGCAGGACAAGATCGGGTCGAACAAGATCCTCATCGGCAAGGACACCGGGGCCGTCTACGTGGTCATCGACAATGTGGTGCATCCGGCGCTGAATCTGTCCTCGGCGCGGCTGGCGGCGGGGGAGGCGGCCAAACCGGCGACGGTGAAGGAGTCCGAGCTCGGCAAGAAGCCGCGCGGACAGCTCATCGGCATTCCGGGCGCACCCGCCACCCTGAACTTCGAATCCGCGAGCAATGGCCGCGGTTGGACCGTCTGCGATGTGCTGGCCAATGACGGCAGCCGGACACTCACCACGTCGGTGCTCGCCGGTGACCCGGAGCTGGGGGAGAAGGCCGCGGCGCTGGAGTCCGGGAAGGCGCTGCTGGTGCAGGGGCGCGACCACACCTATCTGATCTACGACAATCACCGCGCGCAGGTGGATATGAACGATCGCGCGGTGGTGGACGCCCTCGATATTCGCGGGCATACCCCGCGGCCCATCAGCGAGGGCCTGCTCGACGCGATTCCCGAGGTGCTGCCGATCGTGCCCCCGCAGATCGCGAATGCCGGTGCCGCGCCGAACTATTCGATCGGTGACCATCGGATCGCGGATGTGGTGCAGGTGCGCACCGACAGCCGGAACTATGTGGTGCTGGCCGATGGATTACAGCCGGTGTCGCCGTTGACGGCCGATATCGTGCGCAATGCGTATCGGTCCACGGCCGCCGATGATCACATCGCGCAGGCGGATCGCACCGGCGCACCGGTCTCCTCGGCGCTGCCGGTCTCGGACTATCCCGATAAGGCGCCCGGCATTGTGGAGGGCAAGGATCAACCCGTCGACTGCCTGGCCTGGCAGCCGGTCGGCGCCGCCGACAAGGCGGACGGCAGCAAGCATGCGGACCTGACGGTGCTCACCGGCCACGCCGTGCCGATCCCGGATCGTGCCCGGCTGGTGCCGCTCGCCCAGGCCGATGGCAATGGGCCGGAAGTGGATTCGTATTACATGAAGCCCGGTGCGGGCGCGTATGTACAGACCACCGGGCTGGAGCCGGACAGTCAGCGGCGGGACAGCCTGTTCTTCATCTCCGATTACGGTGTGCGCTACGGCATCAGGGAT
The DNA here is from genome assembly GCF_036327755.1 of Nocardia sp. NBC_01503. Classification (NCBI taxonomy): domain Bacteria; kingdom Bacillati; phylum Actinomycetota; class Actinomycetes; order Mycobacteriales; family Nocardiaceae; genus Nocardia; species Nocardia sp. NBC_01503. The sequence continues at coordinate 1,392,174 of NZ_CP109596.1, read as the reverse complement.
CTCGAGGCCGCGAAAGCGCTCGGTATGGACCCGGAGTCGGTTCGACCCGAACCTGCGCCCTGGCCGATCGTCGGACTGCTGGCCGCCGGGCCGACGCTGAGTCGGGAGGCGGCCATGGTGGCGCATGACGGGGTCGCACCCGATCCGAATCCGGCGGGGGAACCGGTCAAATCGCAGAACTGAGTTGGTGTGTGGATCCCGGCCACAAGCATGCCGGGATGACGGGGAAGTCAGTCGTCGGAGTGCATTCCGAACCTGCGGCGCAGGGGGAATGACGCCAGGAAGCCCAAAACCAGGAGTAGACCGACGATTCCGGTGCCGATGAGCGCCACATCGCGGGCGGTGTTGTCGGGCGCTTCGGGCTCGGCGGGGAGCGGGAGTTGCTTATCCCTGGCGGCGCTGGGTTGTTTGGGCGGGAGATCCTTGGGCACCTCGGCGGTGAGGGCGGCGACGGGATCGACAGCGCCGTAACCGATATAGGGATTCCAACCCTCGCCGGGCGCGTGCGCGGTGGCCTCGATGCGCTCGATGACCTCGTGGGCGGGCATATCCGGGAAGCGTGAACGCAGCAGTGCCGCAACGCCGGAGACGTACGGCGCCGCGAAACTCGTTCCGCTGTACCGGTTCACCTGACCCTGATTGGTGAATTTCGCCGTGGTGAGCCCCGGTCCGCGCGGATCCAGGGAGATGACATCCTCACCCGGTGCGGCCACACCGACCCACGGCCCGGGAACCGTGAATTTGGACGGCTGGCCGAAGGCGTCGATGGAGCCCACCGAGAGTACGTACTCGTCCCACCAGGCCGGGGCCACATACGAGGTGATGCGGTTCCAGAGATCGGCGTTCGGATGCAGCGGGTCGATACCGGGATTGCTCGCCTTACAGGTGTCGGTATTGCCCGCCGAGGTGACTATGACGACGTCCTTCTCCACCGCCGCGTACCGCACCGCCGCGCCGAGCATGCCCATCTCGGTGCTCTCGGGTTCCTTTGTGGGACAGGCCACCAGGGAGATATTGATGACGCGCGCCCCGGCATCGGCGGCGCGCCGGATGGCCGAGGCGAGTGCGGAGATCTTGCCGTAGCCGTCCGGGAAATCGTCCGGGCCTTTGTCTCGGCTCGCACCCTCGACCTGATAGAGGGCGCTGGTCTGTCGGATGGTCATGATCCGCGCCTCCGGGGCGACACCCGCGAAGCCCTGGCCCGGTTCCTGTTCCGCGGCAATGAGTCCGGCGACGATCGTGCCGTGCGCATCGCAGTCCTCGGTGCCGCCACCGGAATTGGCGACGTAGTCCCCGCCGGGAATGAGGCCGGGCAGGCGGGGATGCGGCGAAACGCCCGTGTCGATGACCGCCACCAATTGTCCTGCGCCGCGGGAGAATCGCCAGGCGTGCTCCAGGTCCAGGGCACGCTGGGTCGGTGGAATCGTCGGGCCGTCCCCGCCCGCCTGGGTACTGACGCACGGGGAGTTGGCGGGATGCTCGGTCTTGCTCGGCGGGGCCGCGGGTCCACCCGGCGGCAACAGTCCGGGATTGATGGCGGGTGGCCGATCCGCCCGTGCCGCACCGGGTTCCACGCCCGGGCCGAATGACGCCAGCGCGGCCAAGGCGCTGCCCGCGGCGATGACACGCAGACCCTTGGCCCGGAAACCGTTGGTGGTCACCGCGCTATCCGTGCCCGCCGTATGATATCGCCGGGGCTGCCGAACTGTCCGGTGCGTGTACGACCGTCATGCTTCACAATCCGCGGACCAGTGAGTAGAGGTCCGTCACCCAGAATGCCAGCGGTACCACGGCGGCCACGAAAGCGTATTCGAGGAGTTCGACCGCCCGGCGCATAGGCGGGGTGGCCTGCTGGCGCGGGACGATGATGCCCAGCACCAGCGCCGACACCAACAGCACCAGGGCCGCGCCGAAGATGGTGAGCGGCTGGCTGATCAGGAATGCCGCGCCGCCCAGCAGGATCAGCAGGATGGCTGAACCACCGGCGATGAGCACCACGGCCTGCTCGGCGCCCGCGTAGGTGCGGCTGCGGAACATGAGTACGGCCGCGCAGACCAGGGCGAGGGCCAGACCGGGCCAGTACACGCTGTCGGCGTTCGGATCGGTCGCGGCGAGCGCGCCCGCGACCACCACGAGCGTGGTGGCGGCGACCAAGCCGGCCAGATATTCGCGTGCCCGTTCGGATTTGGTGCGCAGCGCGTCCAGGCTCGGCAGGGCGCGGTGGTCGTCCGGATCGTCCTCGGTGGGGTCGATCGGGGTACCCGGTGCGGGCACCGGCGGCAGCGGCAGTTTGGCCAGCAGCATGGAAAGCCTTGGGGCCAGTGACAATCCGGCCAGGCCGAGCGCGGCCGCGCCCGCGCCGATGGCCTTGGTCGGCAGGTGCGTGAGCAGCCCCACCAGGGTCGCCGGGATGAGATACACCGAGAGGGTGGTCGCGCCGATGAACAGTCCCGGGCCGACACCGCTCACCCGCCAGGCGAGAATGGCTGTCGCACCGGCCAATACGGCTCCGAGTAGCAGATTGGCCCAGCCGTGGTGATCGGGCACGAACAGCATGCCCGCGCTGAACGCGGCGGGTAAAGAACAGCCGCCGAGCACGAGAGCGCTCGCGGTATCGCCGTATATGCGGCCGAGCACCATGCTCGCCACCACCAGCAGTAGCGCCACGAAGAGCGCGACGGTGCCACTCACCCAGCCGGGCACCGCATCCGGTGCGGCCAGCAGACCGAGACAGCCGGTCAGCATGGTCAGCACCGCGAGCACCGAACCGGTCAGGCGCGCGGTACGGGGCGTCCAGCCGCGGAAGTGGTCGGCGTCGGCAATGGCGACGTTGTACATGATGTCGTCGAAGAGCGGGGTGGGCGCGGTGTGCTCGGCGCTCTCCAGCATGAGCAGCTCACCATCGCGCACACCCTGTTCGGCCAGGCTCAGCGAATTGGAGAGCGGCGGCTGCCCGATCCGGGCCAGCACCCACTCGTGTGCTTCGAACTGTTCGCCGTCATTGTCGAAGTCATTGGCGAGGCTGTGCTGGGCGACCATATCGACCACGCTGGGAATGACCAGGGCGACCGGCACATCCAGTGGAATGGCCATATCGACCTGGGTGTGCTTGGCGAGCAGGGTGACGCGGGCCAGATCCGGCGCGCGGACCAGTCCGCGAGCGTCGTCGATATGTGTCACGCTGGCGCCCCCAAACGGTTCGGTGCGATACCCGGTCCGCATAAATGCTGACCAGACTGTACGGCATCGAGGTCGCTGGCCGTACACTGAGCCCGCAATCCTGACCTTCGATGGGGGCCTCAGCACGCGATGAGCACCGTCCGTTTCCAGCGCCGTCCACGCCGGGAGATTCCGCGCTCACCGGGCGGCGAGGTGACGCTGCAGCCGCCGCCGGAGATTCCACGCAACATTCCAGCGAACCTTTTCGGCAAGCTCATGCCGGTGGTCATGGGCGTCGGCATGCTGGGCATGGTCGCGCTCATGTTCACCTCGGGCAGCGGTATCGCCAGCAATCCGATGAGCCTGATGTTCCCGATGATGATGGTCTTCTCCATGATCGGGATGTACGCGGGTCAAGGTGGTAAAGGGCAGAAGGCCGCCGAGGCGAACGAGGATCGTAAGGACTATCTGCGCTACCTGGATCAGGTGCGCCGCGATGTCGAGGAGACCGCCGGGCAGCAGCGGGCCGCGGTCGAGTGGAGTCATCCCGAACCCGGGCTCATCTGGATGCTCGCGGGTACCACTCGCATGTGGGAGCGACGCCCCGGCGACAAGGATTTCTGCCATGCCCGCATCGGCCTCGGCAGTCAGCGCCTGGCCACCCGGCTGGTGGCCCCGGAGACCGGTCCGGTGGAGGAGCTGGAGCCGATAGCTGCGGTATCGCTGAGGCGCTTCGTCAGGACCCATTCGACGGTCCCGGACCTGCCCACCGCGCTCGCCGTGAAGGGCTTCGCCAGCGTGCAGCTCACCGGGGACCGGGCACAGGCCCGCGAGATGACGCGGGCAATGCTACTGCAGCTGGCCATGTTCCACGGCCCGGATCAGGTACTTATAGCGGTCGTCTGTGGACCCGACACCGCTCGCGAATGGGAATGGGCGAAATGGCTGCCGCACACCCAGCATCCGGATTCCCAGGACGGCGTCGGCAGCGAGCGCATGGTGTACGGATCGATTCGAGAGGCGCACGCCGGACTGGCTCCGCTGCTCCACAACCGGGTGCGGTATTCGCGCAATCAGCCGCCGAATCCGAATCTGGTGCAGATCGTGCTGGTGGTTGACGGCGGACTGCTGGAATCCGAGGAAGATCCCCTGCGGGAGAACGGATTCGAAGGCGTCACCGTGGTCGACCTGAGCGGCTACGCGCCGCGATTGGCCGCCTCGCGCGGGATTCAGATGCTGGTGGAGAACGGTGAGTGCGCCGGGCGCGGGCCGTCCGGGGTCATGGAGCGGTTCGCGGTCATCGATCGGATCACCGCGCGCGAGGCCGAACAGGCGGCGCGACGGCTCGCACCGTACCGGGCCGCGGTACAGCGGGCCGGGGAATCGAGTGGTGAAGAGGGCGAGGTCATTTCGAGCTGGTCGCAGCTGCTCGGACTCGGCGATATCGGCACCTTCAATCCCGAGAGCGCCTGGCAGCCGCGGTACGGGCGCGAACGCCTGCGGGTGCCGTTCGGTGTCGGCGCGGACGGGCTGCCGGTGGTGCTCGACATCAAGGAGGCCGCCGAGGGCGGTATGGGGCCGCACGGACTGTGTATCGGTGCGACCGGCTCGGGTAAATCGGAGTTCCTTCGGACCCTGGTGCTTTCGCTCATTGCCACGCACTCGCCGGATCAGCTCAATTTCGTGCTGGTGGACTTCAAGGGTGGTGCGACCTTCCTCGGATTGGAGGGAGTCGCGCATGTGGCGGCCATTATCACCAACCTGGAGGAAGAGGCCGATCTCGTCGAGCGTATGCGCGACGCGCTCGCCGGTGAGATGAACCGCAGACAGGAAGTACTGCGCGCGGCGGGCAATTTCGCCAATGTCTCCGAGTACGAGAAGGCGCGCGCGGCGGGGGCGGATCTCGATCCCATGCCCGCGCTCTTCGTGGTGCTGGACGAATTCTCCGAATTGCTCTCCCAGCACCCGGATTTCGCTGAACTCTTCACCATGATCGGGCGGCTGGGACGGTCACTGCATGTGCATCTGCTGCTGGCGTCACAGCGGTTGGAGGAGGGGCGGCTCAAGGGGCTGGAGAGCCATCTCTCCTATCGGATCGGATTGAAAACGTTCTCCGCCAATGAATCCCGGCAGGTCTTGGGTGTTCCGGACGCCTACAACCTGCCCGGTAATCCGGGTGGCGGATACCTCAAGTCCGACTCCGGGGAGATCGTGCGCTTCCAATCCGCGTACGTATCCGGGCCGTATGTCGGTGTCGGGTCGCACCGGGAACTCGCCGAGGACGCCGTCGACGGCGATATCGATGTCATCGCACGACCTTTCACCGCCACCCATGTGGATTTCCGTGCGCAGGACCGGATTCCGCTGCCGGTGCAGCTCGGCGAGGTGGAGCAGCCGCCGGAGGCCGACCAGGTCTCCAATCTGCAGATGCTGGTGTCCCGGGTGCGCGAGCACGGGCGTGCGGCGCACGAAATCTGGCTGCCGCCACTGGATGACGCGCCCACGCTGGATCAGCTGGTACCGCGCTCGGTGCTCACGGGGGATTGGAATCCCATTGCCACCCTGCGCGCGCCCATCGGCATTGTGGACCGACCCTATGACCAGCGGCGCGATCCGATGGTCGTGGACCTGTCCGGATCGCGCGGCAATGTCGCGGTGGTCGGCGGTCCGCAGTCGGGCAAATCGACGGCCTTGCGGTCGCTGGTCATGGGAATGTCGTTGACGCACACCGCCGAACAGGCGCAGTTCTATCTGCTCGACTTCGGTGGCGGCACGCTCGTCGGCCTGGAAGGGCTGCCGCACGTCGGCACCGTCGCCAGCCGGATGGAGGGGGACAAGGTACGGCGCACGGTCGCCGAAATGGTGACCATCGTGCGGCAGCGGGAGGCGCGATTCCGGCAACTCGGCATCGAATCCATGGCTGAATTCCGGAGATTGCGATCCCTGGAGCCGGGGACCGGCTCGGCCGCGCAGGGGGCACAGGAGGATCCGTTCGGGGACGCCTTCCTGGTGATCGACGGGTACGGCACCTTCCGGCAGGAGTTCGAGGCCCTGGAGCAGACGGTCATGAACCTTGCGGTGCAAGGACTTTCGTACGGTGTGCACGTGGTGATCTCGCTGGCGCGCTGGCCGGAGGCGCGGCCCGCGCTCAAGGACCAGATCGGTACGCGGATCGAACTGCGGCTCGGTGACCCGATGGACTCGGATCTGGGGCGTAAGTTCGCGGCACTGGTTCCGCAGGGGCGGCCCGGTCGCGGTATGACCGCGGATCTGCTGCATATGCTCACCGCGCTGCCGCGCGCGGACGGTGACCCGAATCCGACGACACTGGGAATCGGTGTGGCACATGCTGTTTCAGAGATCTCCGAGCGGACGCCCGGACGCCACGCACCGCGCGTGCGCATGCTGCCCGAGCGGCTGCCGCGGGAAGAACTGCTCGCGCTGGCGGGGGCCGAATCGGTCGATCCGAGTCAGCCCACGCTGCGGTTCCCGATCGGTATCAACGAATCCGAGCTGGCCCCGGTGTATCTGGACTTCGCGACCAGCCCGCACTTCGTGGTCATCGGTGATTCGGAGAGCGGTAAGACCACGCTGCTGCGCTCGATGGTCCAGTCGATCTGCGCGAACAACACCCCTGATCAGGCTCGCATCATCATGGGCGACTATCGGCGCACCATGCTCGGCACCGTTCCGGACGGGTATCTGGCCGGATACGGTTCCACCGCACCGCAATTCACCCGGCAGATGAGCGACCTCGCAGCCTACGTCACCCAGCGCATGCCCGGCCCGGATGTCACGCCCCAGCAGCTGCGGGACCGCTCCTGGTGGAAGGGGCCCGAGCTGTACGTCATCGTCGACGATTACGACCTGGTCGCCACCGCCAGCGGCAATCCCCTGCACGCACTCGTCGATCACCTCGCGCACGCCCGCGACCTCGGATTCCATCTGATCATCGCGAGGCGCTCCGGTGGTGCGGGCCGGGCGCTCTACGAGGCCACGATGAACCGCATGAAGGAACTCAACTCGGCGGCGCTGATCATGAGTGCCAGCCGCGAGGAGGGCATCCTCTTCGGCAACACCCGGCCGTCGCTCATGCCTCCGGGCCGCGGTACCTACGTCACACGCTCCGGCGAGGACCTCATCCAATTGGGTTGGCTGCCACCCGCCTGAGGTGTGTATCCCGGCCGAAAGCTTGCCGGGACGACGGGGGACTGTCCCGGGCCGACGCCCTCGGACGGACGGGCGGCCACGTCCCCAACCCCTATTCCGCAAAGCGCTCCCCGGCAATACTGCCGGGGAGCGCCTTGGGTTTGTTCTGGTGAACTCGACTCAGAACAGGCCCGCGAGGGCGATGTCCTTGGCCTGGAGTTCGGCATTGCCGGTGCGGACCAGGGTGCCCGCACCCGAGAGGGTGGTATTGAGCTGGGCCACGTGGGTGTTCCACATGCGCTGCATATCGGCGAAGGCCTCGTTGGTCGAGCCCTTCCAATTGTTGGTGACGAACTCCTCCACGCTGCGGTGGAAGGCTTCGAGCTGGTCGCGAATGTGCTCGGCACGGCGGATGACGGAGTTGGCGCCGTCGGCGACGCCTTCGAAGTGGGCGGAGATGACCTGGCCGTTGGCTGCTGCCATTGTGGTGTCCTTTGTCGTCAGGAGAGGGTGAGGGCCGGACCGGGCGCTAGACCGGGGGCAGATCGAGGCTGGAGACCTGCGCGTTGATCTGCGACTTGTAGTCCTGGTCGTGGTCTTCGTACTGCGAGCCGACCTTGATCAGATTCTCGGCGGTCTGCATCAACTTGTCGTTGAGCTTGTCGGCCTGGAAGTAGTACCGCTCCATGAAGGCGTTGAAGGCGTCCCGCGCCCCACCCTGCCAGTTCGAGCCGACCGTCATATTGTCCTCATCGCGCTTGAGATCGGCGATGGCGTGCATGAGCATGTCGTGGGTCTTCTTGAACTCCTGGGCCTTGGCCTGGATGAGCTCATTACTGGCTTCGAATGCACCGGCCACGGTGCCTCCTTTCGAGTATGTACAGCACACTGCGCGGGCTGGGAGACCTCTACAACCTGATTAGACGGAAGTCACGACCCGGCGGTTCCACCCCTGTTACAGCAATTCGCCAGCACACTACCCAAGGATTGGTCTCTCTGACCAGTGCGTACGTCACACGGGGGTTACCAAGTGCTGTTCGCCAATAATGCGTACTGGGCGTTCGCCCGCTGATGTACATCGCTCAACTGGTCGCCCTCCACGGTCGCCATGTACCGGCCGTATGTCACCGCGCACCGGTAGCGCTTCGTGGAGTAATCGTCCTTTATGGGACTTTCTCCGCATTTGGCATTCGGCAGTGCCGTAGGCGCGTCCGCCGCATCGGGATAGGTCTGGTCGAGAATCACCCCGGCGAGTGCGATCGCCGCCCGCTCATCGCGGGTGCGATAGAGCATCGACCTGTTCGACATATCCATGCTGAGGGCGAAACGGTCCATACCGTTGTCCTTCATGATGCGCGTCCAATGTCCCTGATCCGCTATCTGATTCAGGAATCCGCGCGTTTCGGAGACGAACTGACTGCTGATATCCGGCATTCCGATGCCATTGGGGTTCAAGGTGCGCCGCATCATGCCGTCCGGGTCGTACGGCAGCCGCAGCGCGCCCTCCTTGCTCAACGGCGGCAACCCGTCCAGTAGGGCCAGCTGGACGTCGTACACCCGCTCGCTGAGCGCGGTCAGCTGCGCGGTATCGGGGCTGTTCACACCCACCATCAGGTTGACCACGTAGCTGCCGTGTGCCAGCGTGGAACCCATGGTGGGCACGTCCGGCCGCCAATGCGCGTGTGCCGCCGGGTATTTCGTGAGGGTGAGGGGTTGATTGACATCGGCGGCGAAAGCGAAATCCGCCGCGTCCAATTCCGCCGCCGCCTTGGTGGCCGCCGCCCCATCGGGGAACTGGATGACGGTCAGCGCGGTGAAGGTGATGTTCTCGGGGATCTTTCCGTTCTTACCGCGCGGCTTCTCCGCGTTACTGGCGGAGACGCCGAACAGCATGCCATTCGCATCCAATACCGGTAGCGCGGTTTTGGCGAGATTGGTGCCGCCATCGGAATGCAGGAAGGCCTTCATCCCGGTGCCATAACCCAGCTTCGCATCGATCTCCGGGCCGGTCGCCACATGATCGGCGAGTCGCATGGCCGCCAGATTCAGTCCCATTCCCAGATCCGGGTAATAGGTGTAGCGCTCTTCGAGCGGGGCCGTGGAGTATTTGCCGACATCCAGTGTCCGCACGTCGATTTCAGCCGGTTGTGCGGTGCCACCGATACCGGATCCGCAACCGGCCGCCGTGAATAGGGCGAGCAGCAGCGCGGCTCCGCGAATTCCCCTGGTACGCATTACCGTTACCCCCGTTTCAGTGCGCATTGACCAGAATGGCGTATTGCGCGGCAATCCGCTGCTGTGCGTCCAATAATTGATTCGCCGACACCTCGGCAGCGAAGCGGCCGTAGGAGACGTAGCAGTAGTGGCTGATCGCGCCGAAGGCAGGTCCGGTGTATTTGCGGCACTTGGCATTCGGCAGATTGGGTGGCGAGGCCACCGGCCGGAACAGGCGCGAGGTCGCGCTGTGCGCCTCGACGATCTTGGCGGCTCCGGCCGCATCACGGGCCCGGTAGATGTAATTGCCCTTCCATGCCACCCGGTCCACGCCCGCCTCGTCGAAGAGCTTTTCCTCGTCCGCGCCCTGTACGACCTGGAGTCCGCCGTGCCGGTCGTAGACGCCCGGTATCCCTGCCTGCGCCGAGTCGGCGAGCACGGTGGGCAGTGCGCGGGCCAGGACGCCGTCCGGGTCCACCGGGATATCCATCAGCTTGTCCTGGGGTGTGGCCGGGAATTTCGCGATGGCGGGCGGTATGACATCCAGGCTGCGCTGCACGCGGGTGACCAGTTTCGGCAGATCCCGTTCCTTGATCTCGCCCATGACGCTGTCGTATACGTAGGTGAGAATCACGAATCTGCCGGTGGCGTACCAGGATCGGAGCGGGCCGCCGTCCTTCGGCTCGGCTAGTGCGTAGGCCGCCGGATACTTGTCGATCGGCACCCGTTGCGCGCCGGGCGTGCTGTCGAAGTCGGCTTGACCGAGCGCGGGTGCGGCCGCCGCCGCGGACTGCTCATCGGTGAAGAGCAGGACCAGATTCTCCAACTCGTAGGCGAGACTGATCTTTTCGTCGGATTTACCGCTGGTGACGAAGCCGCTCATGAATCCCGGTGCGGCCGCCCGCAATACGGCCGGATCGGTGTCGAGCCGATTGTGTATGGCGGCCGATCCGAAATCGATGAAGGTGCGGACGGTTACGCTCATCGTCTGCGCGGGATACTTCACCTCCGGATCGACCTCCGACGGCAGCGGTATGTAGCCGGCCAGCCGCAGCGCCTCCATCAACTTCGCGTGTTCGATACTGACCGGCTTGTCGTAGAACTTGGGCTGGGTGGTCTGATTGCCCACATCGAGGCTGGCCAGATCCACCACTGGATCGGCCGGTGCGGTCGCGGAATCCGATCCGCACGCGGCGGTCAGTGCGACCGCCACCGTCAGCGCGGCGGTTAGCGCCGTGCGGCATAGCCTTCCCATATTTCCCCTCCCCAGCCCGTCTCCGGGCTCTCCTTACTTGATTCGGTTGTGCAGCACCGGAACCAATTTGTTCAGCAGAATCTGTTCCGATTCCGGCGACCAATCGCGCATGGCGGCGACCGCTGCCGGATCGTCCAGCGGTATCACGATGGCGCGCGAGCTGGTGATCGGACCGGGCAGTCCCAGTAGGCCACCGCCCCCGGCCTTCTCATCACTGCGGACCGCGACGATATAGGAATCGTCGGTAACCGTCAGGTCGCTGTAGCCGTACGCCGGGCGTGGTGAGGGCTCGTCGCCCTTGGGCTGGTACTGCACGTTGTAGACGAAGCCGAGTGCCTCGATGAACTTCGCCTGTTCGGTTCCGGCGAGATAGATGGAGTACTTGCTGGAGACCGATTGCTGGTTGGCGACATCGACCAGGGTGATGGTCTTGCCCTCGAAGGCCGGATTATCGCCGCGTGCCTCGGGGATCGACGGCGGGCCGTTGTTCGCGGTGCTGGTGACGGCGGCAGCGGTCGGTGTGGAAGGCGTGTCGGAGTGGTTGCCGCGCAGGACCGCGGCGCTGATACCGACCGCCAGCGCCACCACGACACCCGCCGCTGCCAACCCGAGATAGCGGCCCCGGTGGCGCCTATCACCCCCGTTCGGATCGGAAGAGGTTGTGCGACTTGTTATCTCACCCGCGGCACCGAGTATGGCGGGCGAGGCGACCTGAAGCGGGTAGGTCGGCGAGGTGGTGGTGGACACCGGATTGAATCCGGGCGTCAGCGCATTGGCCGCCGCATCGGTGAATTCCCTTGAGCTGCCGTAGCGTTCGGCCGGGTTCTTGGCCAGGCCGCGCGCGAAGACGTGATCCAGCGCCACGGGTAGCTGCGGATTCACCTCCGTCGCACGCGGTGGCGGTTCGTGCAGATGCCCCATCATGACCAGCGCGGGTTGTGTTCCCGGATAGGGGTTTCGGCCGGTCACCAGCTTGAAGAAGGAGCACGCCAGGCTGTAGATATCGGCGCGATGATCGAGCGGCTCACCGGAGAGCTGCTCGGGTGGGGCGTAGGCGATGGTGGCGACGAAACTGCCGGTCTGGGTGAGTTCGGTGGTGTCGTCGGTGGATTTGGCGACACCGAAATCGGCCAGCAGCGCGCGCTCGTCCTCACCGTCGGCGCTGGAGAGCAGGAAATTCGCGGGTTTGATATCGCGGTGCAGCAGGCCTTTTCGATGCGCGTAGTCCAGGCCGCGCCCGACCTGGGTGACAATGCTCAGTGCGCGCAGCGGATTCATGGCCGCGGGATCGTTCTTCAGCTCGGCGGAGGCGTCGGTACCGGGCACGTACTGCATGGCGATCCACAGCTGACCGTTCTCCTCGCCGCGATTGTGCACCGCGACGATATTCGGATGATCGAGTCCGGCAACCAGATTCGCCTCGCGTTCGAAGCGCCGACGGAACTCCTGATCGCGGGACAGATCCGCGGAGAGCACCTTGAGCGCGTCCATACGCGGCAGGCTCGGATGCTTGGCGAGGTAGACCGTGCCCATTCCGCCGGAGCCCAGGACCCGCTCGATCCGGTAGCCGCCGACGATGGTGCCCGGACTCATCGCCATGGCTGGATCTCCCCCTGATCTTGGTGCACTACTGCAAGCGGAGCTTACTTGCGCGCGTCGCTCGAGCGCGCGGTCGGCTACAGGCTGTTGGCCAGCAGGGCGTACTGTGCCGCCGCCTTCTGTCGCACATCGGGCTCGTCATCGCTGCTCACGATGCCGATATAGCGCTTGTACGTCACATAGCAGCGGTTCTTGAACTCGCTGCTGCTATCGCCCTTGCTGTTCAGTTGGACGCATTTCGCACCGGGCACGTCATTGGGGGCGGGAACGCTGTCGTAGTGGTCGGTCTCATCGGCGAGCAGGGCGGTCATGAGCGATTGCGCGCCCGCGTCGTCGCGGGTGCGAATCAGCCAGGCCGAGCCGACGGTGGCCAGGGCGTCCGCACCGCTGTCGGTGACGGCCTGGCTGACCTTGGCCTCGTTATTGGCATTGTGGATGATCTTGGTGCCGCCGTAGACGGCGAACTCCTTGGGATCGGGGGCGCCCGAGCCGCGCTCTTTGATCACCGCGCGCGCCAGCAGATTGTTCGGATCCACCTTGAGCGCGGTCAGATTGGCTTCGGGGGTGGGGGTGAACTTGTCCAGCAGCGGCACCTGCGCGTCGAAGGATTTGCGCACCCAATCCAGCAGATCCTTCTCCTCGGCCTTGGGGCGCTCGATGAAGAGTGAGATCACGTACTGCTTATACGGCAGGAACGCGCCGATGGTCGGAACCCCCGGCCGCCAATGGATATAGGCGTTCGGGTACTGGCCGAGCGTGAGCTTCTTGTTCAGATCCGGGGCCACCCCGAAGTCGGCGTCCTCGAGTTCGCGCGCGGCGGTCGCGGCGGTCTTGTCATCGGCGAAGCGCAGCACCATATCGGTGACGCTGGTGGCCCCGGTCTGATTGGGGCCGTCCGCCCGGTCCGCGCCGCTGGCGGCGAAGGCGGTGATCAGATGATTGCGGTCCAGCACCGACTGCGAGGTCGCGGCCAGGCCGATCTTGGTGGCGTCCGCGTTATCGGTGGTGGCCCGCCCGCCGCCGCCGTAGATCAGGGTGGAGTCGATCTTGACACTCGGCACCACGGCCTCCGACATCCGGAAGCCTTCCAGCAGTGCGCCATTGGTGCCCGCGCCCTGCGAATAGGTGTGCCGGTCGACCGGATAGCCGCCCACCTCCAGCTTGCGGACATCGAGCTCACCGGGGGTCGCGGTGCCGCTGACACTGCAGGCGGTCAGTAGCAGGGCGGTGAGCGAAACACATGCGGCGAAGAGTGGTCTACGTGAATTCCGAACCATGTCAGGTCCTCGTTCCTCCCGTACGGTGCATCCAAAGTAACCGACCGCACGCGCCCCCGGGCGGGGTCGAAGATCGCCGGACCCGGTGCGATGCCGTCAACCGCTCATCGCGAGATGGCGGCCCGGACGCAACGCGGAGCGGCAACGTAACCTGGTCGGTGTGCTGAACATCCCGCGCCGCGCGTACACCGGGGGCCGGTTCCATTGATGGATCGGCAGGTCGAGGTTGTCGCGGGCCCGCACGTGGTCATTCGGGCGGCGGGAGCGGTAATCCTGGTCGCACATCGCGAACGCGGAGCGTTGAACGCGGATGCGCGCGCCGCCGTCGCGGGGCGGGCGCTCGCCGACCTGGTCCTGGAGACCACCGAACAGGCGCCCGACGGACCGGGGCGGCTCATCGCCCGCCAGGCCACCCGCTGGCTCATGAAAGAGGCCGAGCGCATCTCGCCCGGCGTACCGATCGAATTCGGCATCCTCTCCGCCGCCGATACCGGCGGCGTCGCCATCTTCCTGCACGGTTCGGTCACCGCGGTGCTGTCGGGCCGGACCGTCGAGTACTACCGCGGCAGTGACGCCGCCTTCACCGTGGACCGCGTCGCGGCCCATCCGGAGGTCGCCGCGGCCTTGTTCGCCGAGGACGCGAAGCGGCGCGTACCCGAGCTACCCGAGCGCGGAATCGGCTCCCTCGCATCGGGAATCGCGCTGGCGGGCGGTGCGATCGTCTGGTTCGAGGGCGAACCGGCGCACACCTGGGTGCCGCGTCGGTTCACCCCGGGCGCGTGGACGCCGCAGCTCGATGACGATCAGCCGACCCAGGCCGAGGTACCCCCGCCGACCGCGGCCTTCGATCCGGAGCCGGAACGAATTCCACTGGACCCCAACCTGACTCCCACCCGCACCTCCAACCGGATACCCGTCGGGCTGGACCTCGATTTCGATTCGGCGTCCGAATCCGACTCCGCCACGGCCGGTTACGACCCGCAGCGGGAATCGCACTCGACCGGGCCGGGTTACGGGTCGCCGGTCGGGCCCGGTCCGGGGGACGGCGCGGATGGTTACGACCCGCATCACGCGCCGACCGAGATGGGCGGGACCAATCCCGCGCCGAAGCCGGATCCGAGTCTGCAGCGGCGGTTGGAGGCGACGGCGAAGGCGACCGCGCTCACCTTCAAGGTGCTCGGATTCAAGTGCGCGCGTGCGCATCCCAGTGATCCGCGGTCGGCGTTCTGTTCGGTATGCGGGATGCCGGTGGATCAGACCCAGCAGGTCGCCGAGGTGATTCGGCCACCGTTGGGAATGCTGATTCTCGACGACGGGATGACGTACATGCTGGCCGCCGACGCGGTCGTGGGGCGTGATCCGGAGCAGTCCGAGGCGGCGCGAGCGGGGCTGGTGCCGTTGAAGATCGACGATTCCTCCGGTGGCATGTCGCGGGCGCACGCGGAGATCCGGCTGATCAATTGGGATGTCACCGTGGTGGATCGGGGCTCGACCAACGGCACCCGGGTGCGGCTGCCGGGATATCGGGATTGGGTTCGGCTGCAAGCGAATCAGCCGATGATCCTGATCCCGGGTGCGGAGATCATGCTGGGTAACCGGGTACTGCGCTTGGAGCCGGTCGCGCCGCCGCCGTTCGGGTAGCGGGGTGTGGATCCCGGCCACAAGCATGCCGGGATGACGAAGGCCACGCCGGGATGACGAAGGGCTGCTCAGGAATACCGGGAGGTGCAGGTGTTCTGGTTGCCCAGGACGCCCGCGCGGAAGGCGTCCACCCGGGAGAACCCGCTGGGGACGGTTTTACCGTCGGTATCGCTGGCGGCGAGGCCGTCGGTGAGCAGGCCCGAGACGGCTTCATCGAGGTCACCGGGGGAGAGGCTGATATTGCCGTTGGCCTTGGATCGATTGGGGTCGGCCAGTTTTCCGGTGATCACACCGGCCAGGCAGGCGGCGCGCAGACCGGTCTTCGCGCCCTTGAGGGCTTGTCCGGCGCTCTGCTGGACGGCCAGCGCATAGCGCGAGATGAATACCACGTAGGCGGTGAAGTCGCCGGTTACCTTGACCGGCAACCCATCCTGTTCGTCGGTGTTGGGTACGCCGCGGTCGTGCAGGGCGGGCAGATCGGTGCCGATGGTGTTGTCGGACGGGCAGTAGGTGACCGGTTCGGTGTCCTTACTATTGGCGCAGTTCAGTTTCGCGCCGTCGAAGCTGTACTTGGGCTCCTTCTTGATCGGCATGATGTCGGCCATCGCCTTGGCGAGTTCGTCGAGATTGCTCCGGTCCACATCGGATTGGCCATTGGTGCTGTCATTGCCGAAGGACTGCGGCAGATTTCCGCGCCGCCGGTCGATCTCCTTGGTGTCGATACCCTTGCAGCCCTTACCGCCGTCGGTGAAGCCGATCTGCACCGCGGTGACGCGCTCGAACGCCGATCCGTGCACGCTGCCCGGATCGCTGGGATTGTCGTCACGAATGGCTACGGTCGCGGCCAGCACGGCGTTCAATCCATCGGAGGTATTGATGGTGAAATGCTTCGACTTGCCCTCTGCCACATTGCGAATGAACGCCCCGGCGAAGCAGTCGGCCTGCTGCTCCTTGACCAGGGTCGGGGTCTTGCGGCTGACGATATTGGCCATGGTCTGAATGGCGTGCCCGTATTCATGGGCGAGCACCATGACCACCGCCATCTTGCCGAAGGTCTCCTGCACGGTCGGCAGCAGCACGGTGCGATCCCAGCCGATGGATCCGTCGAGGCTGCAGTAGGCGGCATTGACCAGCCGGTAGGTGGACTCCTCGCAGAACTGCACCGCTTGTGAGCGCGGCGATTTCGCACTCCAGGACAGGAATTTGTCGACCGGTTCGAACGCGCCGTCGAACTCGTGCGGATACTCGGCCTGCCAATAGCTCTGGATGTCCTCGATGGCGTTGAGGACGAGCTTGTCGATCTCCCCGCCGTCGGAGTTCGAGGCGGTGAGCGTGGAATCCGGTGCGCCCGTGCGCGGCCCGTTGGGGCCGCTGGTGGTGGGTAGTCCGGCGACCTTGAACGGATCGTCGTAGATCGAGACCGCGCGCCCGGGCACATCCCGGGTACAGCCGCTCAACAGCACCGCGAGGAGAGTGAGAACGGCCAAGGCCACCGTCGCCCGGCGTGCGCGCATCCCCACGTCTACTCCCTCACCTGCGGGCCGTTTCCTCCCCGGAACCGGGCTCCGCGGGTATCGCACCCGCTCCGAGCCTCACGCATATTATCCGCCGAACGGCCTGTTCGTTGTTCGGGTTACTCGGGCCCGGAATCGGTTGCGATCCGGCCGGAGCACCGGATTCGCGCTGTTGATCCGGGCCGACACAGACCGGTCGGTCTTGGTCGGCTTACTCCTGCGGCTCTGAGCGGCGCAGACGGTAGTATCCGGGCCATGTCTTCACCGGGGGCGCAGCAGATCACCGTGCGTCATGAAGGAACCGATCGGGTCTTCGACGCGAGCCAGCAGATCACCATGGGGCGGGCGCCGGAGGTCACGCTGTTCGTCGACAGCCCCCTGGTCTCGCGGGTACATGCCACGCTGGCGTGGCGGGGTAACGGGTGGGTGCTCGCCGACAACGGCAGTACCAATGGGGTTTTCGTGGACGCGCGGCGACTGAGCCAGCCGATCCCGATCGACCGGCCCATGCAGGTGCGCCTGGGCGATGCCATCACCGGGCCACTGCTGCATCTGATTCCGCGCGTGGGCATGCAGCAGATGCCGCCGTCGGTACCGCCGCAGCAGCGCCGGATGCCGCCGCAGAACTTCCAGCAGCCGCCGAATCAGCAGCCGAGCCCGCAGCAGAATCGGCCGCCGACACCGGCGCAGCAGCCGGTGCAGCGTCCGCCCGCGCAGGGGCAGCAGCCGATCAATTACGTGCGGCCGCCGCGCTCGGGACAGCAACCCGTGCAGGGCAATCCGTCGCACGGCATTCCTTCCCAGGCGATGCCTTCGCAGGGGATGCCGTCGCAGGGCGTTCCCGCGCACGCCCAACCGCCCAAGTCCGCGCAGCCGCCGCGCTCGTCGCAGCCGCAGTCCCAGGGCATGCCCGCGCACGCGCAGCAGTCGGCACCGCAACCGGTGCAGTCGTCCATGCCGCTGCATCCGGATGTCCCCGACAACATCAATATGACCGCCAAGGCCAGCGTCGCCGCCGCACCCCCCGTGCGCGCCCGCTCCGCCTCCGGCCCGGCCGCGCGCGCCGACCGGATTCCGCAGGGCGGCTTGCATATCGGTCGTACCAGCGATAACCAGATCGTCGTCAACGATCCATTGGCCTCGCGCCGCCATGCCCGCCTGCTCTCCGATCGCGGCAATCTCGCCATCGAGGATCTGGGCTCGGCCAACGGCACCTTCGTCAACGGCCGCCGGGAACAGCGCGCGGTACTGCGCGACCGCGACATCATCACCATCGGCAATGTCGACTTCGAGGTGCAGCAGGGCACGCTGGTGCGTCGCGAGCGCCCGGCCGCCGAACAGGGCCTGCATGTGCACGGCGTCGGCTTCACCGTCGAGGGCAACAAGCAACTGCTCGTCGATGTGAATATGGCCGCCGGACGCGGCACGCTCACCGCGCTCATCGGACCCTCGGGCGCCGGTAAGTCGACACTGTCGAAACTCATTGCGGGAACGACACAACCGTCCGCGGGTGTGGTCACCTTCGAGGGGCGCGGCCTGCACGCCGAGTACGAGGCGCTGCGCTCCCGCATCGGCATGGTGCCGCAGGACGATGTGCTGCACCGGCAGCTCACCGTCAAACAGGCGCTCGGATTCGCCGCGCAACTGCGCCTGCCCCCCGACACCAGCAAGGCGGATCGGCAGCGCGTCATCGACGGTGTGCTGGCGGAGCTTTCGCTCACCCAGCACGCGGACACCCGGGTGGATCGACTCTCCGGCGGTCAGCGCAAGCGCGCCTCGGTGGCCATGGAGCTGCTCACCGGTCCGTCGTTGCTGATCCTGGACGAGCCCACCTCCGGTCTCGATCCGGCGCTGGACCGACAGGTCATGACCATGCTGCGCGAGCTCGCCGATGCCGGGCGCACCGTCATCGTCGTCACACATTCGGTTGCCTGCCTTGACATGTGCGATCAGGTGCTACTGCTCGCACCCGGTGGCAAGACCGCCTTCGCCGGACACCCCGGCAGTGTGCGCGACTTCCTCGGCACCAGCGACTGGGCGGAGATCTTCACCCGCGTCGCCGCCGACCCGGACCGCGCCTTCGCCAATTTCCGCTCCCGCCAAGCCTTTGCGCCGCCGCCCCAGGCCGTACAACCGGTGGAGAAGGCCAAGCCGCCGAAATCCAGTCCGCTCAAACAGTTCTCGACGCTCTCGCGCAGACAGCTGCGGGTGATCCTGGCCGATCGCGGATATCTGGCCTTCCTGCTGATACTCCCGTTCGTGCTGGGCGGGCTCTCCCTGGTGGTGCCGGGTAAGAACGGCTTCCAGAAGGGCGGCTTCACCCAGATGCCGGACGGGTCGTTCGTCATGACCGGCGGCAGCGAGGCACAACAGCTGCTGGTGGTGCTGATCCTCGGCGCCTGCTTCATGGGATCCACGCTCACCGTGCGTGATCTGGTCGGCGAGCGCGCCATCTACTATCGCGAGCGCGCGGTCGGATTGCGCTCCGGCGCCTACCTGATGTCCAAGGTGGTGGTGTTCAGCATTGCCGCGCTGCTGCAGGCGGGCGTCATGATGGGCATCGTGCTCGCGGGTAAGAAGCGGCCCGGACCGGGCGCGGTGCTCTCCGCGGGCAGTGCCGAGCTGTACATCGACATCGCGCTGACCGCGGTCACCTGTGTGGTCGTCGGCCTGCTGCTCTCCACCCTCGCCAAATCCAACGAGCAGGTGATGCCGCTGCTGGTGGTCATCATCATGTGCCAGCTGGTGATGGCGGGCGGCATGATCCCGGTCACCGGCCGTGTTGTGCTGGAACAGGTTTCGTGGCTGTTCCCGGCCCGCTGGGGTTACGCCGCCGGCGCCTCGACGGTGAATATCCGGGAACTGTTCCCGAGTGCGCAGGCGGACGCGCTGTGGAAGCACGCCGCGAATATCTGGTACCTCGACGCCGGCATGCTGCTGGTGCTCACCGTGGTGTTGTCGCTGCTCACCTGGTCGCGACTGCGCCTGAAGAAGTCCGCGTCATGACCGAAAGCGTCATGACCGGCCGAAAGAGCGCCGAGTGAACGGGGAGTCGCGCGCTTCCTCCGGCGAACAGGCACACTGATGGCTGTGACAGCTCGAGTTGGGGCAGTGCATCTCGGCTGGGACGTGGTGTCCGTGGCCGCCGGTGGCGGCGGCGCGTCGATCCGTCCCGTCCAGGTCGAAGGCACCTACACACCGCCCGCATATCTCCTCGCGGACGCGTCCGGTCGGTTGCACACCGCGGGCGTGGACCGGCGACCCGACGTCGGCATCGCCATCTCCGATGTGCGTGACATCCTGGGCCACCCGCAGATCGTGGTGGCGGGCGCGACCTGGCCCGCCGACCTGGTCTTCCGGGCGCGTATGCACAATCCGCTGGCCTCGGTCACCGAACATCTGGGCGGGCCGCCCGATGTGCTGGCCGTACCGTTCCCGGACGAATGGCCCGACCCCAAGGTCGACGAGTTCATCCGGCTGGTCGAACAGCTCGGCGTGGTCGCCGAGGCGCTGCCGGAATCGGTGGCGCTCTCCGGATACATCCGGGCGCTCGGACTGGTGCGCTCGCCGGGCCGCGG
Organism: Nocardia sp. NBC_01503; assembly: GCF_036327755.1. Lineage (NCBI taxonomy): Bacteria > Bacillati > Actinomycetota > Actinomycetes > Mycobacteriales > Nocardiaceae > Nocardia > Nocardia sp. NBC_01503. The sequence continues at coordinate 1,371,788 of NZ_CP109596.1, read as the reverse complement.
ACCCGCGGTCGGAGCCACCGGCGTCTACTCCGACGGACGCGACTGCCTGGTCGTGGCCGTACACGGGGATGACGAGGAGCCCACCGAATCGGTGAGCGTTCCCATCACCGCCGAGGCGCTGCACTCCGCGCGCGCCGCCGACAATGTGGTGATCGAGGTGATGGCCGCCGCCCGCGGCATCAACGCCGACACCTCCACCGTGCTGCTGGCCGGGAACGTCTGCTTCAACGACGCACTGCGACTGGCCTTCCAGAACCATCTCGGACATCGCTTCCACGTCGCCGACCATCCGATGCACGCGCTGGTGCTCGGGGCAACGCACCTGCTGGTCAACGACAGCGAGCTGAGTGCCGAGGCGATGGCCGCGCGCTCGGAAACCCAAATCCCGCAACCGGGTTCGGCCATGCCCCGGCATGCCGAACACGGTGGACGGGGCGGACCCTCGACGGGGGAGCACCCTAGGCACGGGCAGCAGGCCGGGGCACCGGCGCAGCCCGGTACGCCCCCGCAGCCCGGCACACCCGCGAAGTCCGGCATCCCCGCGGCCGAACCACCCGTCGATGGTGTGGAAGCGCGGCCGGTCGATCAGGGTCCGCGAAAGGTTGTGCAGCCGAGTGACTCCGGTCCGGCGCGCACCGAATCCGCACGCCCGGCAGGACCTTCCACCGGACCGCTACCGCAGACCGGTGTGAAGCCGCCGACGAGTCCGCTGCCCGCATCGGGCACCCTGCCCTCGGCCAATCCGGTCCCGGCCGCCGCGCAGGGCGCACAGCCCGGCGCGGATGCCGGTGAGACGCGGCGGATCACGGCCGAGGACGCGGCGCGGATTCCGACCGCCTCGCGCGGCGGACTGCCGCCGGGTCTGGCCGGTGTCGGCGGTCGATTCACCCGGCCGCCGGGCACCCCCGCCGATGATCAGATGACCTCGGTCATGGGCCGCGGACCGCAGCCCGGCCAGGAGGGCCACGGCCAGCCCGGGCAGCAATGGCCGTCCGGCTCCGGAAATCAGCCGAATCCGGCTGCCGGACAACCGTATCCAGCTGGTGGTCAGCAGTATTCGACCGGGCAGCAGCAATACCCGGGCGGGCAACAGCCCGCGACCGGTGGCCAGCAGTCCGGTGGACAGGCGAATCCGAGTGCGGCTCAGCCGAATCCGCCGGTGGTGCAGTACGGCCCGGGTTACGGTCCGCAGGGCCAGTCCGGTTACGGTCAGCAGGGTGCGCCGCAGCAGGGTTACGGCCAGTCCGGACAGGGCAATTACGGCCAGCAGGGCAGCGGATACGGGCCGGGCGGATACGGCGGGCAGGGTGCGAACTTTGCCGGTCCTTCCGGAAACGCTCCTGGTCAGGCCGGTGCGATGTACGGTGGGTCGATGCCGCAGAGTGGGTCGCGTCAGTCGAATCCGCAGATGCCGGAAGATAGTGCCGGTCAGTCTGATTCGGAATCGGGCGAGGGTGAGCACAAGCGCAAGAACAAGCTGTGGAACAAGATGAAGGGCAAGCGTTTCGGCGCCCCCATCATCATCGGCATGGCCGCGCTCGGCGCGATGGGTATGCACTCCGACAGTGAGCCCATCGACCTGTCCGCGCTGACGACCAACCTCACCGTCGGCGATGTGCTCGACACCCATCTGATCGATCAGGTGTGTGCCATCACCCCCTCGGCCTCCATCACCCCCCGGCCGGGCGTCTCCGGCATCGACGATCCCCAACACCTGGATTGCCTGACCCTGGGCATCGACACCCTCCGCTACACCGTCCCCGGACCGGTCCGCGGCGGAGACCCCGGCCCGCCCGTGCAGATCTGACATCCATTCAGGCGCCCGAAGGGTCCTGAAGGTCGCGGCCCGTCCCGCTCCTGGACTGAGCGGAGGGAGGGCAGAAGCGGGACTTCCGGGGCCGCGACCCCGCCCGGCGCGCAGCGGCGGGCAGAAGGTACAGTGGCTCGTTGGCGTTCGGTACAGCCGGGTTTGTCCTGGCTGTCACACGGGTCCCGGGTCTCCACCAGCCGCCGGGGTCACTCGACCGAACACCTGGCTGGCACCACATACGACAGACAGGGAACGACTGTGCCTACGTACAGCCCGAAGGCGGGTGACGTGACCCGTAAGTGGTACGTCATCGACGCCACTGACGTAGTGCTCGGCCGTCTCTCCGTCGCAGCTGCCAACCTGCTGCGCGGTAAGACCAAGCCGACCTACGCTCCGCACGTCGATGGTGGCGACTTCGTCATCATCATCAACGCTGACAAGGTTGCCATCTCCGGCAACAAGCGTGAGAACAAGTTCATCCACACCCACTCCGGGCACCCGGGCGGTCTCAAGTCCCGCTCCGTCGGCCAGATCATGGACACCCGCCCCGACCGTCTGGTCGAGAAGGCTGTCAAGGGCATGATCCCGAAGAACAAGCTGGGTAACAGCATCGGCGGCAAGCTGAAGGTCTACGCAGGCCCGAACCACCCGCACGCCGCTCAGCAGCCCATTCCCTTCGAGATCAAGCAGGTTGCCCAGTGACCGCTCCTGAGGAATTCAACGACGACGAATTCGTCGTGGAAGACACCACCGTCGAGGTTGTCGAGGAGGGTGACGGCTACGAGGCCGAGTACACCTCCGAGGAGACCTTCGCCCCGGTGCTGATCGACCGTCCGATCCAGACCGTCGGCCGCCGCAAGGAGGCCGTGGTCCGCGTGCGCATGGTGCCGGGTACCGGCAACTTCGTGCTCAACGGTCGCACCATCGAGAACTACTTCCCGAACAAGGTGCACCAGCAGCTCGTCAAGTCGCCGCTGGTGACCGTCGAGCGTGTCGAGTCCTTCGACATCTACGCCCGCCTCGTCGGCGGCGGCCCGTCCGGTCAGGCCGGCGCGCTGCGCCTGGCGATCGCCCGCGCCCTGATCGAGGTCACCCCGGAGGATCGCCCCGCCCTCAAGCGTGCCGGCTTCCTGACTCGTGACCCGCGTGCCACCGAGCGTAAGAAGTACGGCCTCAAGAAGGCCCGTAAGGCGCCTCAGTACTCGAAGCGCTGATTTTTGCGCCGTCGAGCTTGCGCCGTGCCCGCCCCTTTTCCGGGTCGGGCACGGTACGGTTTACACGGCAACCTGTACGAGAGCAGGCCCCCCGCAACGGTTTTCGGATCGCTGGGGTGCCTGCTCTCGTGCTGTATCTACCGACCAGGGGTGAGGTAATGGGACGTTTGTTCGGCACCGACGGAGTCCGCGGGCTCGCCAATGACTCGCTGAGTCCGGAACTGGCGCTTGCCGTTTCCGCCGCCGCGGCGCAGGTTTTGAGCCGAGGCAAGAAGCGCGCTTTGGCTGTCGTCGGACGTGACCCACGCGCGAGCGGCGAAATGCTGGAAGCGGCCGTCACCGCCGGGCTGACCGCCGCGGGCGTGGACGTGCTCTCGGTCGGCGTACTGCCCACCCCCGCCGTCGCCTATCTGACCGGCGTCTACGACGCGTGCCTGGGCGTGATGATCTCCGCCTCGCACAACCCCATGCCCGATAACGGCATCAAGATCTTCGCGGCCGGTGGCCACAAACTCGACGACGCCATCGAGGACCGCATCGAAGCCCTCATCGCCGCGGGCGGGTACAACCGTCCGACCGGCGGCGCCATCGGACGCGTGCTCGGCAAGCCCGGCCAGCTCTTCGGCGCGACCGATCAGTACAGCCTGGAAGGCACCCACGAACGCTATGTGGAGCACCTGGTCGAGGCCACCGGGCGCGATCTGAGCGGACTCACCGTGGTGGTCGACTGCGCGCACGGCGCGGCCTCCGAGGTCGGACCCGCCGCACTGCGCGAGGCCGGTGCGACCGTTATCGCCATCAATGCCGACCCTGACGGCTTGAACATCAATGACGGTTGCGGCTCAACGCATTTGGAGCAGATTCAGCGCGCCGTTCGCGAACACGGCGGCGATCTCGGGCTGGCCCTGGACGGCGACGCGGACCGCTGCCTGGCCGTCGATGCCGAGGGCAATGTGGTCGACGGTGACGCCATCATGGCGGTGATCGCGCTCGCCATGCGCGACTCCGGTGAGCTCGCCGAGAACACTCTCGTCGCGACCGTCATGAGCAATCTCGGCCTGCACATCGCCATGCGCGATGCCGGAATCGCCATGCGCACCACCGCCGTCGGCGACCGCTACGTGCTGGAGGAGTTGCGTCGCAGCGGCCTCAACCTGGGCGGCGAACAATCCGGCCATGTCGTGCTGCCGCGGTTCGGCACCACCGGTGACGGCGTCCTCACCGGGTTGAAGCTGATGGCCCGCATGGCCGAAACCGGCCGCACCCTGGCCGATCTCGCCGCCGTGGTGCAGACCGTCCCGCAGGTGCTCATCAACGTGCACGTCTCCGACAAGGCCGCAGTGGCAGTCGCCCCCGAGGTCCTGGACGCCGTGGCCGAAGGCGAACGCCTCCTCGGCGATACCGGCCGAATCCTGCTCCGCCCCAGCGGCACCGAACAATTGGTGCGCGTCATGGTGGAGGCCACCGACTCCGGCCAGGCCCAGCGGCTGGCCGAAGACCTCGCGAAGCTGGTCTCCGCGGTCTGAGCCTTCCCGGGCTACTCCTCGGTGAGGTTGCCCGCCTCGAGGTGCCAGCGGCGGGTGGCTCGCACATTGTCGAGCATGCGGCGGTCGTGGGTTACCAGCAGGACTGTGCCGGTGAAGGATTCGACCGCCTGCTCCAGCTGTTCGATGGCGGCCAGGTCGAGATGGTTGGTGGGCTCGTCGAGCACCAGCAGGTTGACGCCTCGGGCCTGGAGCAGGGCCAGGGCCGCGCGGGTGCGCTCGCCCGGTGAGAGAGTGTCGTTGGGGCGCAGCACATGTGGGCCGCGCAGACCGAATTTGGCGAGCAGGGTGCGGACCTCGGCCTCGGGCCAATCCGGAATCTCCGCGCTGAAAGTGTCGGCGAGGGTGCCGGTTCCGCGGAACAGGCCGCGCGCCTGATCGACCTCGCCGATCGCGACGCCGGAGCCGAGGGCGGCGGATCCGGTGTCCGGCTGGGCCTTTCCGAGCAGCAGGGACAGCAGGGTGGATTTACCCGCGCCGTTGGCCCCGGTCAGGACTATGCGGTCACCGTAGTCGACCTGCACGGTGATCGGACCGAGGGTGAATTCGCCGCGCGTGACAGCAGCATTCGAGAGGGTCGCCACCACCGAACCGCTGCGGGGCGCGGCGGCGATGACCATGCGCAGTTCCCACTCCTTGCGCGGCTCCTCCACCGCATCGAGGCGTTCGATGCGCCGCACGGTCTGCTTGACCTTCGACGCCTGCTTCTCGGTAGCCTCGGCACGGGCTTTGCGGCCCATCTTGTCCGAGTCCTGTTTGCTCTTGCGGCGGGCGTTGCGGACGCCGTGCTCCATCCAATTGCGTTGCATGCCCGCGCGCGCCTCGAGTCCGGCCTTGGTGTCGGCGAACTCGTCATAGGCTTCGCGCGCGTGCCGGCGGGCGATCTCGCGCTCCTCCAGATACGACTCGTAACCGCCGTCGTAACTGCCCACCTGCTGCTGCGCCAGATCCAGCTCGACAATGCGATTCACGGTGCGCGCCAAGAACTCTCGATCATGGCTGATCACCATGAGCGGTTCGCGGACGCCGGTGACGAACTGTTCGAGGCGGTCCAGGCCGTTCAGATCGAGGTCGTTGGTCGGCTCGTCCAGCAGCAGAATGTCGAAGCGGGACAACAGCACCGAGGCCAGACCGGCACGGGCCGCCTGACCGCCGGAGAGCACGGTCATGAGGGTCTCCAGACCGTGCGGGAGGCTCTCGGTCAGACCGAGATCGGCCGAGACCTCCTCGGCGCGCTGCTCCAGATCCGCGCCGCCGAGTGCGAGCCAGCGCTCCAGGGCGGGGGAGAACTCGTCGTCGCCACCCTCGGCGAGGCGTTCGGCGGCCGCGTCCATGACGCGCTGGGCCGCACCGACACCGGTGCGGCGGCGCAGGAACTCCAGCACCGTCTCGCCTTCGACGCGCTCCGGCTCCTGCGCGAGATAGCCGACGGTGGCATCGGGCGGGCTGAGCGTGATCTCGCCTTCCGGGGCGTTCCCGTCGGCGAGCATGCGCAGCAGGGTGGACTTTCCTGCGCCGTTCACCCCGACCAGGCCGATCACATCGCCGGGGGCCAGCACGAGATCGAGGTCTTCGAAGAGGGTGCGTTCGCCGTGTCCGGCGGCGAGTCCGCGCGCATGCAGAGTGGTGCTCACCTGCGCGATTCTGCCCTGTTCGGGGTTACACCCTGACCCCGCCCCTACCGAAGTTCAGGGTCGGAATGGGTCGGGGGACCGATGTGCGATGCGGCTCGAGTACGGAAACTGGAGCTATGACTACACCGACCACCAAGCGTCTCACCCGTTCCAGCCAGGACAAGTGGATTGCCGGAGTCTGCGGCGGGCTCGCCGAATACTTCGGTATCAGTGCCGGACTCGTCCGGTTCCTGTTCGTACTCTCCTGCCTGCTGCCGGGGCCGCAGTTCGTGCTGTACCTGATTCTGTGGGTGGTGATTCCGAAGCGTTGACGGTGGGTGCGCTCTCGGCGAGTTGTCCACAGTTGAGAGTTATCCACAATCGGTATGAACGTGCTGCGTGGCCGATGCGCGGATGACAGGATGGTAGCTACGTCATCGCGGAGGAGCGCATATGGTCACATCGGGTGGTCTGCCGGGACTTGATCTGCCGAATCTCGACTCGCACACCGAACTCGGTGCGCTCGGGGCCATCGAGCTACAACACCCCACCCAGGACATCGACGGCGACGGCCTACTCGACACCGTGACCACCAGCGGCGATAACACCATGCACGTGTGGACGGATCTGGATCACGACGGTTACGCCGACCATGTCACCGTCGTGGACAGCGGGGGCGACTACTCCGCCTGGGAATTCCACCACCATCCGGACGGGTCCACCGAGTGGATTCGCACAGACGAAGGCCGCCTGGGCAAATAGCCGAACCGGGGGGTTCGACGAGGGGGATCGATGCCTGGATTCGACGTGCTCGGCGTAGACCTCGACGCCCTGCACAACACCATCGGCACACTGCGCACCTGCGCCGACGCACTGCGGCAGCAATCCCACCGCATTACCGAGCACCCCTTCGGAGCCGGTAGTGCGGGCCGCGACTACTCGGCGCAAGGCGCGGCCGTCCAGGCGGGCCTGGAGCGCATCGCCTCCTGCCTGCACAACTGGAGCATCGCCACCGCGGCCACCGCCGACGTATTCGCCCACGCCGCAACCGAATACGAACGCCTCGACCGTGAACACGCCGACCGGCTCACGGCGGTGCACCCATGACCTTCGACTCCGCGGGCAAATCGATAGACCAGATCCTGGATTACGGCGCGGCCGGACTGGAGTACTGGGAACACTTCCTGCCCCTGTACGTCAAGGCATTCAGCGTGCACCGCGATATCGACCTCACCGCCCTGCAAGCCGCCTACGACGAGCAGCGCGGTACCGATCTGGCCGGACTCGCCACCGCCCGCACGGAATTGGCGTCAGCCCTCGACGAAGCCGAGTCGCAGTGGACCGCCCTGCACGCGGCGGCCCAATCCCTCCCCGGCATCTGGACCGGCGGCACCGGCGGCGAAGCCCAATCCCTGCTCATCACCCAATTGCGCCGCGCCAGAGAAGATCTCGACATGGCCCGCACCGCCGCCACCGCACTCGCCGACTTGATCGACCCCCTGCACGCCGCGGCCGTCACCAAGGCCGAACAAACCCTGGCCCTGATCGAGAAAATCCCGGGCGGCGCAAGAGAACTCACCATCGACGGCAAGTCTCCAGCCGAGGTGGAAGCCCTCCTCGGCCAAGACGTGGAAGCAGGGCGCGACCACCCCGCCTCCTGGCTCACCACCACCTTCGAACCCGAGATCGAACACGCCCTGGACACCTTCGAGGCCACCTGCGAAACCGCCGACGCCGCCTTCGAATCCCAGTACGCCACCGCGACAAAAGCCCTCGCCCAAATCCTCGACCTGCCCTACCCGCGCCCCGTGGAGCTTTCCCTCCCCAGCTTCACAACCGACCCCACCCCCGGTTCGGAATCGGTTCCCGCACAGCCGCATCGCGACAACACCCCGCCCGGCCCCGACTCGGGTGGTCCCGACTCGGGTGGATCCACAGTTTCCGCACCTTCGATCCGTGAATCTGTCCCGTCCCGGACTCAACCCCAAGTGGTGCCCGAAGCCAACCTGGATTCCGCGCCGGTCTCCTCGACGCGACCTCAACAATCGTTCACCGCGCCATCCGACAGCACCTCGCAACCCCAATCTGTCCCCGCTACTTCATCCGATGTGGTCGCACCGAGCCCGCCACCCGCCACCCCAACCGATCCCACCGCCGCAAGCGACCCCGCGACCGCCAGCGATCTGACCGCGGCGACAGCTCCGACCGGCCAAGCCCCCCAATCCGATTCGACCACCAGCCCCCTCTCCGCCTTGGCCGACCTCCTCAAATCCCTCCTCTCCAGCCTCGACCTCTCCAGCCTCGACCTCTCCGGTCTGACCGACCTGCTGCACCCCTCAACCGATCCGGCTGAACCCGACGACCCGGATACTTCGGCCGACCCCGCCCACCCCCACTCGGACGCGCCCACCGACAAGGGCACATCAGCGCAACCCACTCCACCACAACCGGATACCGACCCCGGAGAAACGACACCACCAGGGTGCTCAACCCCGCCGGGCGCGAATAGTGAAGTCCCACAAAATGGATGCCCGCCCGCTCCGAGTGGTGACTCGCCGTCGCCTGATCCCGGCACCCCGCTACCCGCGAGTCAGTGCGCGCCCCAACCGCCGCAATGCCCAGCGCCGCCCGATGCCAACCCGGCTCCGCCGGGAAATGGCCGAGCCCCGCAAGGGGAATGCCTCCCCGCACCCGACGGTGCCGCAACCGATCCGGTCCCCGGTGGCGAAGTCCCCGTACCCACCGACGGTGCGACCTCGCCGACCCCTGACGGCACTGCCCTGCCACCCGATAGTGCTGGTCTTCCAGCCGATGGGACCGGTCCACCACCCGACGGCAACGGCCCAACGCCCGGTGGTGATCAGATCTCACCGGGCAAGGACGACCCACCGCTGGTGGAAGGTCCTGCGCCGGAGGCCAATCCGCCACTCGACAACCATGGCGACGCCGCCGTCGAAATCCCCGACTCCGGGGTCGAAATCCCGGACCCTCCGCCGAATGCGGTCGAATGACCGCCGACCCGGCGCGCCTCGGCGACTACTTCCGAAGTGCCTGGACCAGTTGGAGGATAGGGAGTTTCTGAGGTTCGGCGGGTTCTTCCTCGATGGCCTCGGGGTCGACTATTTCGGTGTGGGGGATGAGGGCTTCGGGGTCGGCGAAGGGTTTGTACTTCTTGTCGCCGAGGAGGGTGTAGTTGAGGAAGCCGACCAGGAGGGCTCGGGTGAGGCGTTCGGTTTTGGGTTCATGCTTGCCCGCGCCGAGAGCGGCCAGGGCGCGGCGGCCCTCGACCATGCCGTTGTGCGTGGCCTTGTCCACCGCGCGCAGGGTGGCCGGGCCACCCCAGGCGGCGGCCAGGGGAATGGCATTGGAGCTGACCGAATCGAGGTCGGCGGCACCGGCCAGGATCAGTGCGGGGGTGTCGATTCCGGGGGCCAGAGCCTCACCGGATGGAGCGGTGGGAGAGGGATAGAGGGCGGCGACGGCCGCCACCTCACGCTGCGAGGCGGCGATGATCGCCGCACCCGCGCCCATGCCGTGCCCGGCCAGCGCCAGCCTGTCCGGGTGCACGCTGATATCGCCCGAACCCAGCCGCACCCCGGTGCAGATATCCAGGGTGGTTACCAGATCCGTCGCGAGGTTCAGATGCGAAGGGATCGGCCCGCGTTCGGTATCCGGCGCCGCCGCCACATAGCCCCATGAGGCCACATGCTCGAGCAGTCGCCGGTAGTTCGCCGCACCGGCCAGCCAGCCATGACCGAACGCCACCGCGGGTAGGTTCAGCCCCTTCTCGGGCGTGTAGACCACGCCCGGCTGCCCGGCTATGCCGAGGTTGCCGCGCAGCACCGAATGCGGGCCGCGGGCGGTCAAACTGCTCAGGAGCGATTTCACAGACGCCGACACGACAGTGAACTTATCCGATCGCCGCGTGCTTGGGGCGTTTCGCCCGGTCCCGCGCGCATCCGGATTCGCAGACCGCTCCGGTCTCGGTAGGCTGGTGCCCCATGTGCGGAATCGTGGGGTACGTCGGGTACAGGGATGCCCTCGGCGTGGTGGTTGACGCGTTGCGCCGCATGGAATATCGCGGCTACGACTCCGCCGGAGTCGCCATTCTCGACGGTAAGGGCGGGCTCGCCGTCGAACGAAAAGCGGGACGCCTCGCCAATCTGGAGGCCGAACTCGCCGTCACCGGAGTCGGCCGATGCGTCGGCACCACCGGTATGGGCCACACCCGCTGGGCCACGCACGGCGCGCCCACCGACCGCAACGCGCACCCGCATCGGGATGCGAGCGAACGGGTCGCGGTGGTGCACAACGGCATCATCGAGAACTTCGCGCCGCTGCGCCGCGAACTCGAGGACGCCGGAGTCGAACTCGGCAGCGATACCGACACCGAGGTCACCGTGCACCTGGTGGCGCGGGCCTACGCCGAAGGCGCGACCGCCGGAGACTTCATCGCCTCCGCACTCGCCGTGGTGCGCCGCCTCGAAGGCGCGTTCACCCTGGTCTTCGCGCACGCCGACCACCCCGGCACCATCATCGCCGCACGCCGCAATACCCCGCTCGTGATCGGCGTCGGTCAGGGCGAGATGTTCATCGCCTCCGATGTTACCGCCTTCATCGAACACACCCGGGAAGCCGTTGAGCTCGGCCAGGATCAGGCCGTCGTCATCACCACCGATACCTACGCGGTCACCGATTTCGACGGCAATACCGAAGGAGTGCGGACCCGCCCCTTCACCATCGACTGGGATCTGGCCGCCGCCGAGAAGGGCGGCCACGACTACTTCATGCTCAAGGAGATCGAGGAGCAGCCCGCCGGAGTCGCCGACACGCTGATCGGACACTTCCTCGACGGCCGCATCGTCCTGGACGAACAGCGCCTCACCGATCAGGAACTGCGCGAATTCGACAAGGTGTTCGTGGTCGCCTGCGGCAGTTCGTATCACGCGGGGCTACTCGCCAAATACGCCATCGAACACTGGACCCGGCTGCCCGTCGAGGTCGAACTGGCCAGCGAATTCCGTTACCGCGACCCGGTTCTGGACCGCTCCACCCTGGTCGTGGCCATCTCGCAGTCCGGTGAAACCGCCGACACGCTCGAAGCGGTGCGGCACGCCAAGGATCAGAAGGCGCGCGTCCTGGCCATCTGCAATACCAATGGCGCGCAGATTCCCCGTGAATCCGATGCCGTGCTCTACACCCGCACCGGACCGGAGATCGGCGTCGCCTCCACCAAGGCGTTCCTGGCGCAGATCACCGCCAACTACCTGGTCGGTCTGGCGCTCGCGCAGGCCCGCGGCACCAAATATCCGGACGAGGTCGCGCGGGAGTTCGCCGAACTCGAGGGCATGCCGAAACTCGTTTCCCGCGTACTGGAGTCGGGTGATCAGGTGCGTGCGCTCGCCCGCGAACTCGCGCACGTCTCCACTGTGCTGTTCCTGGGCCGGCATGTCGGTTACCCCGTCGCCCTCGAAGGCGCTTTGAAGCTCAAGGAATTGGCGTACATCCACGCCGAGGGCTTCGCGGCGGGCGAACTCAAACACGGTCCGATCGCGCTCATCGAAGAGGGTCTCCCGGTCTTCGTGGTCATGCCCTCCCCGAAGAGCCGCGCCATCCTGCACTCGAAGCTGCTCAGCAATATCCGCGAAATCCAGGCCCGCGGCGCCCGCACCATCGTGATCGCCGAGGAGGGTGACGACACCGTCCGCCCCTTCGCCGACCATCTCATCGAAATCCCCGCCGCCCCAACCCTTTTCCAGCCCCTGCTGGCAACTGTCCCGCTGCAGATCTTCGCCGCCGAAGTAGCCCAGGCCCGCGGCTACGACGTCGACAAACCGCGCAACCTCGCCAAGTCCGTCACCGTCGAGTAGCGCGCTACCCGATCGCCCGGGCGGGTTTCACTCGACGGTGACCGTGCCCTTCATATCCGGGTGCAGCGGGCACAGGTAGCGATAGGTGCCCGGGGTGGTGAAGGTGAAGCTCCACTCGCCCTTGTGGATGATCGGGCTGTTGATGCCGAGCGCGATATCGCCGATGCCCTGCACCGCGTGCGGGGCCTTGTCGGAGAACTTCCAGGTGACCTTGTCGCCCGCTTTGACGGTGATGGCGGCCGGGGAGAACTTCATATCCGCGACATCGACGGTCACATCGGCGGGCTGGCGCGGACCGGACGGCACGGCGGCCGAGCTGGAGGCGGCGACGGTGGTGGTGGGTGCGGCCGTTTCGGCGGAATCCGAACCGCATCCGCCGGTGACCAGAGCCCCCGCGACAACGGTCACGAGCAGCAGGGCACGGGCGGACGAGTGGCGGCGGATAGGCATGGCAGCCAGCGTAACCCCCACCATTTGCGCGCAATTCGCAGGTGGTCACCCGCCCGGAATCCAGGCCGTCCCCGCGGGCGTCAGGTGGAGATCCACACCCGGCGCACCGCAACCTCGCTCGGTGGATCCCGCCCGAAAGCGTGCCGGGATGACGAAGGCGGCGATTTCACGGTGGGCCGCGCGGGCGTCCGGTGCTCGCGACCGCGGGGCGTAGTCTGCATTGGTCGTAGACAGGTGGGGTGCGGCTCCTCGGAAGAACCTTCGAAAACTCGCTGTCGCGGGAGGCGAACGATGCACGATTCGGCATTGCGCGGGTACTACTCGGCCGATGAGGTGCGCGCGGCGGAGGCCGAGCTGTTCACCCGTGTTCCGGAGGGAATGCCCATGCGGCGGGCGGCTTTCGGGCTGGCCGAGGTGGTGGTGCGGGAACTGCGTGAACGCACCGGGGGCGTGGCCGGGCGGGCGGTGACGCTGCTGGTCGGGTCCGGGGACAATGGTGGCGACGCGCTGTGGGCCGGATCGTTGCTGCGGCGGCGGGGTGTGGCGGTGGATGCCGTGCTGTTCTCGCCCGACCGGGCGCATCCGGCCGGACTCGCGGCCCTGCGTAAGACGGGCGGACGCGTCCACACCGATGCGTCCGGTGCGCATGCGCGCCGCGCGCTGACCGGTGCGCCGGTGCCGGGGGACACCGCTGGTGAGCTGGTGCGCGCAGAGACCGCCGGTGGGCCCAGGCGCGGAGGTGCCGCCGGTGCGCGTGTCCGCGCCGGAGCGGGACCCGACCTCGTCGTCGACGGGATCGTCGGCATCTCCGGGCGGGGACCGCTACGGCCCCAAGCCGCGAAACTCGTTGCCGAGGTGCGGGTTCCGATCATCGCGGTCGATCTTCCCAGCGGTGTGGATCCGGACACCGGAGCGGTGACCGGTCCGGCGGTGCGAGCCGCTGTCACCGTGACCTTCGGTGCGCACAAGCCGGTGCACGCGCTGGCCGCACCCTACTGCGGGCGAATCGAATTGGTGCCCATCGGGTTACGGCTGCCCGAGCCGAATCTCGCTGCGCTGGAGGTGGAGTCGATCGGTGCCGGATGGCCGGTCCCGCATGCGACCGACGACAAGTACACCCAGGGTGTCACCGGGGTCTGCGCGGGGAGCGCCACCTATCCGGGCGCGGCGATTCTCTGCACCGGGGGTGCGGTGGCCGCCACCTCCGGCATGGTTCGCTACACCGGGACCGGTGCGGCACAGGTGCTCGAGCACTTCCCGGAAATCATTGCGTCCCCGACGATTTCGGAGACCGGACGGGTGCAATCCTGGGTGTTCGGCCCGGGTGCGGGCACCGACTCCGGGGCCCACGACCGTCTTGCCCAAATTCTCGCCACCGATCTTCCCGTCGTCGTGGACGCGGACGGTCTCACGCTCCTGGCGGCAGACCCCGGCCTGCTCACCGGGCGCACGGCCCCGACCGTCCTCACCCCGCACGCCGGTGAATTCGCCCGCCTGACCGGAGCCGATCCGGCCCCCGATCGTGTTGCCGCCGTACGTAAACTCGCCGATTCCTGGCAGGTGACCGTCCTGTTGAAGGGCCGCGCCACGCTCATCGCCACCCCCGGCCGCCCGGTGCTGGTGAACGAGGCGGGCGGCTCCTGGGCCGCCACCGCGGGCTCGGGCGACGTCCTCTCCGGCATTCTCGCCGCCCTGCTGGCGGCGGGCCGGGATCCGGCCTGGTCGGCCGCCGCCGCGGCCCGCGTACACGCCCTGGCCGCCAACCTGGCCGCACACGCGAGTTCCGCTGCGGGCGCACCCATCTCGGCCACACCCCTGCAACAGCACATTCGCGCGGCCATCGGCACCCTGCGCGAACTCTCCACCCGCTGACCGGACCCCTGGATCATCCGGCTGTACGCGCCCAGCTCGAACAATGCCGGTGCTACCGGCCGGAGTGCGCACGGCGAGCGGGGGTCGCAGCTGATCCCCGGTTCCGTGTTGATCGCGGGCCGCATCCGCGACCCGGACGACCGCGGGCTCACTCGGCATTACCAACCGCGGCGTGCAGGGCGGCCCGGCCCGCCGCGACAATCGGATGCTCCGCGGCCCCACGGCGGTACGCCAGGCGGGTGCGTCGCCGAGTAGGCAACGGGGTCAACGTGACTCCCTCCGGCACCGACAGCGCGCCCAGATCGGGGACGAGCGCCACACCTTGACCGGCGGCGACCAGGGCGAGCACCGCGCCGAAATCATCCGCGTGATGGCGGATGCGCGGTGAGAATCCGGCCGCTCGGCAGGCGCGCACGGTCATGGTGTGGCAGAGCGTGCCCGGGGTGCCTGCGATCCACGGCGAATCGCGTTGTACCGCAAGAGGTTCGGGATCGGGGGCGGATGAGTCTGTCGCGGCGGGAACGCCGGACGCGTGCGCGACCGTGGTCGCCGGGACCGGGGCGGCCAGGTGGATCGTCTCGGTCAGCAGCGGTTCGCTGTCGAGTCCGGGTTCGGGATCCATCGGGACGTAGTCGTACTCCTGTACCAGGGCGATATCGAGGGTCTCGGCGCGCAGTGCGGCGGGCGCGGCTGCTGGATCCAGTTCTGTCACAAGCAGTTCCAGGTGCGGGTGGGCGCGACTGAGGCTGACCAGGGCGGGCGAGAGGATGGTGCGCACCGCCGTCGGGAAGGCGCCGATGCGCAGCGCGCCGGTGAGTTCGTTTCGCGCCGTGGCCAATTCGGCGGTCGCGTGGGTGAGGGTCGCCAGCATGGTCTCGGTGTGCTCGACCAGGCGCAGCGCCGCCGGGGTGAGGGTGACGCTGCGGCCGGTGCGCTCCAGCAGCGGTACGCCGGTCTCCCGCTCCAGTGCGGTGAGCTGCTGTGACACGGCGGAGGGCGTGTACGACAGCGCCTCGGCGACGGCCGCGATCGTCCTACGGTGTGCGAGCTCCCGAAGCAGGCGCAGACGGCGCAGATCCAGCATCAGCCCAGCTTATGCTTGCCCGAAGAAACATGAAATAGACGTGACGGTCCACATCGACCACGCTGAAGCCATGACACTCACAGGGTTGTTCGTCCCGCTGATCACCCCGTTCACCGCGACCGGCGATATCGCCGCCACGGCACTGGAGGGCCTCGCGCACGAGGTCCTCGATGCGGGCGCGACCGGTTTGGTCGCCCTCGGTACCACCGGTGAACCGGACATGCTCAGCGCGGATGAGCGCCGCCGCGTCGTGGATATCTGCGCGCAGGTCTGCGCCGAACGCCGGGCTCCGCTGATCGCCGCCGCCGGATCGAATGTCACCGCCGCCTCGGTGCGAGCACTCGCCGAACTCGATCCGCGCGTCACGGCCGCGCTCACGGTCGTGCCGTACTACCTGCGCCCCTCCGAAGCCGGTGTCGTCGAACACTTCCGGCAGCTCGCCGCCGCCAGCCCGGTCCCACTGGTGGTCTATCACATCCCGTATCGCACCGGCCGCCCGCTCGGAGCCGAAACCCTGTGTCGCATAGCCGAATTGCCGAATGTCGCGGGCTTCAAATACACCGCGGGCGGTATCGACGACGAGACGATCGCCTTCATGAGCCGCGCCGCCGCGGACACCGCGGTGCTGGCCGGTGACGACCTCCACGCCGCGCCACTGCTCGCCCTCGGCGCCACCGGAGCCATTCTGGCCTGCGCGAATATCGCGCCCGCCGCCTACGCCGAACTCATCGCCGCCTGGCGGACCGGACCCATCGACCGCGCCCGCCGGATCGGCAACACCCTGGCTCCGCTCGCCTCGGCTCTGTTCGCCGAACCCAATCCGACTGTTCTCAAGGGTGTGCTGGCCGCGCAGGGCCGCATCCCCACCCCGGATGTCCGTCTTCCGCTGCTCCCGGCAAACGAGTCATCGGTCACCGCGGCACTGGCCGCACTCGAGGCAACCTACGCCCCACACCTCGCCTGACCCGGGTGTGACCGCTGTCGCGTGGCCGGAGATGGCAGGATCGGGGGCGTGAACAACCCCGATCCGCAGGTGGAGACCGTCGTCGACCTCGAGGCCATCGCCCACAACGTGCGCATTCTGGTCGAGCACGCCGGTGACGCGGCGGTCATGGTGGTCGTGAAGGCGGACGGGTACAACCACGGCGCGGTCGAGGTCGCAAAGGCCGCTCTCGCGGCGGGTGCGCGCGAACTCGGCGTCACCACCGTCGAGGAGGCGGTGAAGCTGCGCAGGGCAGGCATCACCGCGCCGATTCTGTGCTGGCTCAACACCTCCGACACCGATTACGTCCGCGCCATCGCCGCCGATATCGAGATCGCGGTCTCCTCGGTGGCGCATCTCGAGGCGGTGGCGCGGGCCGCGCGCGAGCTGAATCGAATGGCGATCCTCACGCTCAAGGTCGATACCGGGCTCAATCGCAACGGCGTCTCACAGACCGAATACCCGCGGGTGCTGAGCCTGCTGCGGGAACTCGTGGCGGCGGGAACCGTCCGCTTCCGCGCCATCTTCTCGCATCTCGCACAGGCGGATGCACCGCATCACCCCTCCATCGATCTGCAGCGCGACCGCTTCCTGGAGTGCGTTGCCGAGGCGAAAGAGCAGGGGCTGCAACCGGAATTGGTCCACCTGTCCAACTCCGCCGCCGCCCTCACCCGCCCGGACCTGGCCTTCGATATGGTCCGCCCCGGCATCGCCGTCTACGGACTCTCCCCGATCCCGGAGATCTCCGACTTCGGCCTGCGCCCGGCCATGACCTTCCGCGCCCGCGTCGCCCTGGTGAAACAGGTCGCCGCCGGTGAAGGCGTCTCCTACGGGCACGAGTGGATCGCCCCACACGACACCACCGTCGCCCTCATCCCCGCCGGATACGCCGACGGAGTGCCGCGCGTCCTCGGCGGCCGCTTCGATGTCTGGCTCGGCGGCGCCCGCAGACCCAATAGAGGCCGCATCTGCATGGATCAACTGGTGGTCGACCTCGGCGACAATGCCGCCGGAGTACGCGAAGGCGATACCGCCATCCTCTTCGGCGGCGCGCCCGGCGCCCCGCATCCGCAGGAGTGGGCCGACACCGCCGGCACCATCCACTACGAAATCGTCTGTGCCCCACGCGGTCGCGTCGTCCGCACCCATATCGGCGGTGCCCGATGAGCGCGCACGGTATGCGCACGCTGCCCACCGTCGAGGACACCGAGGCCCTCGGCCGCGAACTCGCCGCTCAGCTGCAACCCGGTGATCTGGTCATCCTGGACGGTCCGCTGGGTGCGGGCAAAACCGCGCTCACCCGCGGAATCGCGGCCGGTCTCGGCGTCGAGGGCCGGGTCAGCTCACCGACCTTCATCATCGCCCGCCAGCATCGCGCGGGCAGTGACCCGAGCTCCATCGCGCTCGTGCACGTCGACGCCTACCGCCTCGGCGGCGACCTCGACGAACTCGACGCCCTCGACCTCGACACCGATCTGCACGATGCGGTGGTCGTCGTCGAATGGGGTCTCGGTGTTGTCGAACACCTCGCCGACCGCCACCTGCGCGTGCTGCTGCGCCGCGAATTCGACTCCGACATCCGCACCGCCGAATGGGAGTGGGTGTCGGCCAACTAGGGCACGGGTACACACGGGGTCGAGTGGCCGCGACCACCCGGTATCGTTAGGGCAATCATGCTTGTATTGGCTGTCGACACCTCGACCCCTGCCGTGACGGCGGGACTGGTGGAACTGGAACCGGCGGACGAGGGGAAAACCGCACCTCGCATCACCACGCTCACCTCCAAGGTGACCGTGGACGCACGCGCGCACAATGAGGTGCTGACCCCGCAGATCCTGGCCTGCCTCGCCGAATCCGGCCGCACCAGAGCCGAGATCGACGCCGTGGTCACCGGAATCGGTCCCGGACCGTTCACCGGACTGCGCGTCGGCATGGCCACCGCCGCCGCCTTCGGTGACGCGCTCGGTGTGCCCGTGTACGGCGTATGCAGCCTCGACGCCATCGCCGCCGATACCGAGAGCTACCTGAAAACCCCGGCCGAACCGGTCGAACTGCTCGTCGTCACCGATGCCCGCCGCCGCGAGGTGTACTGGGCGCGCTACCGCGCCGAGGGCCGGATCGAAGGCCCCGAGGTGAGCAAGCCCGCCGACCTCGACCCGGGCTCGGCGACCGTCATCGCCGGATCCGCCTCGCACGTCGACTACTTCGACCTGCCGGTCCTGCCGGTCGAAACACCGTCGCCGTCCGGTCTGGTGCGCATCGCCGCCCGCGACATGCTCGCCGGCGTCACCCCCGAACCGCTGGTCCCGCTCTATCTGCGCCGCCCCGACGCGGTCGAACGCAGCTATGCGCAGGTGGGCCGATGACCATCCGCATCGAACCGATGCGGCCCGCCGATGCCGTGCGCTGCGCCGAACTCGAACAGGTGCTCTTCCCGGAGGACGACCCCTGGCATGAGGTGTCGTTCCTCTCCGAATTGGCCGCCTCCCACAATCGGTACATCACCGCGCGCGACGAGAACGGCCGCATGATGGGCTACGCCGGAATCGCCCTGCTGGGCACCGACGATCAGCCCGAAGCCGAGATCCACACCATCGGCGTCGACCCGGAGCTGCATCGCGGCGGCGTCGGCACCCACCTGCTGATCGCCATGCTCGCCGAGGCCGGACGCCGCGGCGGACCCGTCTTCCTCGAGGTCCGCACCGACAACACCCCCGCCATCGCCATGTACGAGAAGCACGGCTTCCACATCATCGGCCTGCGGAAGAACTACTACCAGCCCAGCGGAGCGGACGCGTACACCATGCGCAAGCCCGCCATGGCCGGGTACACCCAGGACGCCGGGTTCCCGGAGGACACAGAGGTCTTGTCATGATCGTCATGGGTATCGAAAGCTCCTGCGACGAAACGGGAGTCGGCATCGTGCGCCGATTGCCCGACGGCAGTTGCGAATTGCTCGCCGACGAGGTCGCCTCCAGCGTCGACCAGCATGCGCGATTCGGTGGCGTGGTACCCGAAATCGCTTCGCGCGCACACCTCGAGGCGATCGTGCCCGCCATGCGCCGGGCCCTGGCCGCCGCCGATATCGAGAAGCCGGATGCGCTCGCCGTCACCATCGGACCCGGACTCGCGGGCGCGCTGCTGGTCGGCGTGGCGGCGGCGAAAGCCTATGCGGCAGCGTGGGATATCCCGTTCTACGCGCTCAACCACCTGGGCGGACACGTCGCCGTCGACACCCTCGAACACGGGCCGATGCCGCCGGCGGTGGCGCTGCTGGTCTCCGGCGGACATACGCATCTGCTGCAGGTCACCGATCTGTCCCGGCCGATCGTCGAACTCGGCAGCACCGTCGACGACGCCGCGGGTGAAGCCTTCGACAAGGTGGCACGCCTGCTCGGCCTCGGCTATCCCGGCGGACCGGTGCTCGATGCCATTGCCGCCGAAGGCGATCCGCACGCCATCGCGTTCCCACGCGGTATGACCGGACCCCGCGACCCGCGCTACGACTTCTCCTTCTCCGGGCTGAAGACCGCGGTGGCCCGCTATGTCGAGGCCGCCCAGCGGGACGGGCGCGAACTCCCCATCCCTGATATCGCCGCCTCCTTCCAGGAAGCGGTCGCAGACGTGCTCACCATGAAGGCCGTCCGCGCCGTACAGGACATCGGTTCGGACACCCTGGTGCTGGGTGGCGGCGCGACCGCCAACTCGCGAATCCGCTCCATGGCGCAAGAGCGTTGCGCCGCGGCCGGAATCACCCTGCGCGTCCCCAAACCCCGCCTCTGCACCGATAACGGCGTCATGATCGCCACCCTCGGCGCGCATGTGATCGCGGGCGGCGCGACCCCTTCCGCCCTCACCGTTGCCACCGATCCGGGCCTGCCCGTCTCCACCAGCCAACTCTGACCGACCACCGGCCCCCGCCCATCCCGGCGCAGTACCTCTCGTCATCCCGGCGCGCTTTTGGCCGGGATCCACACCGGCAGAGGTAGAACCCGACCGAAAACCTGTCGGGATGACGGGGTGCGGGCCGGGGCGCATGCCGCTCAACCGTGCATCCACCATGGCCACGGCGCGGTTGACAGCACCGACAGTGCCAGGCTGGCCGCCGCCGTCAATCCGAGCAGCGCGTTCTTGATTCGCATGCACACTCCCGTCACTCCGGGGCCGATCCCCGCAGCGACGCTATCGGTGCCCGAATTCGGCCTCCAGCCAATGCTTCCCGCGCCCCGAGAAACCGGGGGACCCGGAACATGACTCAGCCGTCCGGAGCGTCATCGCTGCGATGGCGGCTGTTTCGGAGCGCGGCTGACTAATCGGTGGGGCGGACCAGCGTCGTGGTGGTGCCACTCGATGAGCCGGAGTTGTTGCGGGGCAGCCCCGGAGTGCTGGAGCCGGGCGGAGTGGAGCCCGGGGTGCTCGGTTCGATGGGGTCGGTGGGCGGCAGGGTGGTACCCAGCAGCGGACCCAGCAGGCGAGGCAGATCGGACGGGAACGGAATCTGCGGTAGGCCCGGATCGGGCCGCAGCGGCGGCTGGTTGATCGTGGTCAACGGCGTCGACGGCGCGCCGCTGGGCGCAGTGCCCTGCTGACCCGCGGACGGGGTGGTGGCGGGTGTGCTGTGGTGCGAGGGGTTCTGGTTGATCGTGGTGTTCGCACCGGAGGTGGGGCCGCTCGGCGGCGTGGTGGGGACGACCGGCTGCTGTGTGCCGGTGGTGGGCGGCGAATAGTTGGTGCCCTGTGGTTCGGGGACGAGCTCCTTGACGCCGTAGCCGATGATCAACCCGACCACGACGATCGCCCCGGCGAGCGTGCCCGCCAGCTTGGTGAAGGTGCCGATCGGCGCCTCGGATCCCCGGCTGATCACCGGGAAGGCGGTCGGAGCGGCCGAATCCGCCACCAGCGCCGCGCCTTTGGCGATCGCCGCCTCCGGCTCCGGCACGGTCAGCACCGGCACATCGAGCTGACGCTCCAGCGTGGCCAGCACCGCGGGCGTATTCGCGCCCCCGCCGATGACCGCGACCACCTCCGGGAACTTCGGCGCGCGCGCGAAGACGGCGCGCGCGAAGACCGCCAGCTCCCGCAGGAGATCCGAGACCAACTCGTCGAAGTCCACCCGGGTGAGCTTGATCGGCTGCCCGGCCACATGGTCGATGGTCACCGCGGGCGCGATGGAGAGATGTTCCTTGGCCGCGCGCGAACGATTGAGCAGCATGCCCCGATTCGGGCGGGTGCCGCGCCGGGCCAGATGGCAGTCCAGCAGATGCTGCAGGATCAGTTCGTCGACGGCATTACCGCTCACCGTCGCGGTGCGCTCGGAGCGCAGTACGGTGTCGTCGGCGTGATCGGCCACGGTGACCGTGGTACCGGTGGCTCCGAGATCGAGCACCGCCACCGTCTGGTAGCGATCCAGCAGTCCGGTATGTCGCAGAAAGGCCAGTGCCGCCGTGCTTTCCGGAATGAGCCGCACATCGCGGCGTTGCCGGCCGATGGCGGAGCGGATGATCTGGGCCTGTTCCCGATCCCGGTAGGCGACCGCGATGTCACCGGGTGGTCCCGGTGCCGAATCATGGTGTGCGGCGGCCGCGATCGCTGCCGGATGCATGCCGAGGGGATGCACGGTATCGCGGGAGATCTGGGTGGTCATCAACTCGATGGAGGAGGCCACCAGATCGCCGAGATCGCTATGGGCGGTATCCGCGGTGACGACTCGATAGTCGAAGTTCTGTAGACCGTTCGGGGTGGTGGCGACCGTCGCCGAGCACACCACCTCACTCCCGGCGGAGATGCCGAGGGATGTTCGCATGTTCACCTCCCTTCGAGCGGATGGTCCTGGTACAGACGACCATCTCGAACGGACTCTGGAACCGTCGTGTGATTGACGGACGATTCCGAGCTACGGATCCGGCGGGGCCCTTGTCCGATGGGGCGTCGGGACCAGCCAGCGATCACTTGCGGTAAGGCTCTCGTCTCAGCTCTGTGCGGAGTGCTCCCGCGCAGTGGGGTGAAGCAACGGTGGAACTGGAAGCAACTGTGTAACTGTTCGACCCGTGACGTGACGCGCTTGATGCGGCCTGCCACGCAGCCGTCGTCAATGGTGTCACAATCCGTTATCCGAACGTTACAGATTTTCGTATTTCTTTGGAAGCCCTCAGATTCATCGGCCGTTCCTCTCGGCGTGTCGTATTACCGCAGGGTCGCGGCCCGGCCCGCTTCTGGACTGAGTGGAGCGGGGGAGCGCAGCGGAGGAGCGGAGGGAGGGAAGAAGCGGGATTGCAGGGCCGCGACCCCGCCGGAGCGAAGCGGAGGCAATTTGGCACCTCCCCACCTTGAGCGCTGGCACTCCCGTGTATAGAGTGCTAGGTGGCACTGGGTCATGGTCCCGGCACCCGCGACGACGGGGCTTGTGCGCAGCGTCAGCAACGTGACCGAAACCGTGAGCTCGGGGAACCGCCCCGGGCGCGAAGACCCCTGAAAGTGGAGGGCTCAACGTGGCGAGCGTGAACATCAAGCCGCTCGAGGACAAGATCCTCGTCCAGGCCAACGAGGCCGAGACGACGACCGCCTCCGGCCTGGTCATCCCCGACACGGCGAAGGAGAAGCCCCAGGAGGGCACCGTCATCGCCGTCGGCCCCGGCCGCTGGGACGAAGATGGCGAGAAGCGGATTCCGCTGGACGTCAAGGAAGGCGACGTCGTCATCTACAGCAAGTACGGCGGCACCGAGATCAAGTACGCCGGTGGCGAATACCTGATCCTGTCGGCGCGCGACCTGCTGGCAGTCGTCACCAAGTAGAACGACTCTCCGGGACCCTTCGAGGGGCTCCGCCCTTCGAAACCTCGGACACTCCGCCCCGCGTCGTCGCTTGCAGAAGCCTTCGGCCGGGGCGGAATGCGTTCACTCCCAACCCACTTCAGGAGCAGGTACACACATGCCAAAGCAGATCGAGTTCGACGAGAAGGCTCGCCGGGCTATGGAACGCGGCGTCGACAAGCTCGCCGACGCCGTCAAGGTCACCCTGGGCCCGCGCGGCCGGCACGTGGTGCTGGCCAAGTCGTTCGGCGGCCCGACCGTCACCAATGACGGCGTGACCATCGCCCGCGATATCGATCTCGAGGACCCGTTCGAGAACCTCGGCGCGCAGCTCGTCAAGAGCGTCGCCACCAAGACCAACGATGTCGCCGGTGACGGCACCACCACCGCCACCGTGCTGGCCCAGGCGCTCATCAAGGGCGGCCTGAAGAACATCGCCGCGGGCGCGAACCCGATGACCCTGGGCAAGGGCATGAACAAGGCGGCCGACGCGGTCACCGCCGCCCTGCAGGCCATGGCCACCCCGGTCGACGGCGAGAAGGCCATCGCCCAGGTCGCCACCGTCTCCTCGCGCGATGAGGAGATCGGCGCGCTGGTCGGCAAGGCGCTCACCACCGTCGGCAAGGACGGCGTGGTCACCATCGAGGAGTCGTCCAGCACCCAGACCGAGCTGGCGATCACCGAGGGCGTGCAGTTCGACAAGGGCTACCAGTCCCCGTACTTCGTCACCGATCCGGAGACTCAGCAGGCCGTCCTCGAGGATGCGCTGATCCTGCTGAACCGCGAGAAGATCAGCTCCCTGCCGGACCTGCTGCCGCTGCTCGAGAAGATCGCCGAGTCGAACAAGCCGGTCCTGATCATCGCCGAGGACATCGAGGGCGAGGCGCTCTCCACCCTGGTGGTCAACGCGATCCGCAAGACCCTCAAGGCCGTTGCCGTGAAGGCCCCGTTCTTCGGTGACCGTCGCAAGGCGTTCCTGGACGATCTGGCCATCGTCACCGGCGGCACCGTGATCAACCCGGATCTGGGCATCACGCTGCGCGAGGCGGGCCTCGAGGTGCTGGGCAAGGCCCGTCGCGTCGTGGTCACCAAGGACGAGACCACCATCGTCGAGGGCGCCGGCACCGCCGATGCCATCGCGGCGCGGGTTTCGCAGCTGCGCAAGGAGATCGAGAACACCGACTCCGACTGGGATCGCGAGAAGCTGGAAGAGCGGCTGGCCAAGCTGGCCGGTGGCGTCGCGGTGATCAAGGTCGGCGCGGCCACCGAGACCGAGCTCAAGGAGCGCAAGTACCGCGTCGAGGACGCGGTGTCCTCCGCCAAGGCCGCGGTCGCCGAGGGCATCGTCCCCGGCGGCGGCACCGCCCTGGTGCAGGCCGCGGCGCAGCTGGCCGATCTGAAGGCGTCCCTCTCGGGCGATGAGGCGGTCGGCGTCGAGGTCGTGCGCGCGGCCCTGCTGGCCCCGCTGTTCTGGATCGCCAGCAATGCCGGCGTCGACGGCGCGGTCGTGGTCTCCAAGGTCACCGATGGCAAGGACGGCTTCAACGCCGCCACCCTGACCTACGGCGACCTGGTCTCCGAGGGTGTCATCGATCCGGTCAAGGTGACCCGTTCCGCGGTCGAGAACGCCATCTCGGTCGCCCGCATGGTCCTCACCACCGAGTCCGCCATCGTGGAGAAGCCGGTCGAAGAGGCCGAGCACAGCCACCACGGCCACTCGCACTGAAAGTGACCGTCGCCCAGCGCGATTGAGCCACTGACGTAACAAGGCCCCCGGACATGAATTGTGTCCGGGGGCCTTGGCATAGCCCCTCCACTCCGCGCACGAAGTGCTGCGGCGCAGGAAATCGCAGGAAATACGCTGCGCGGCCCGCGATTCGCGGGCGGCACGGATCGCGTGTCGCCGGTCCGAATGCGCCAGGGGCGTGCTCGCGCCAATCGGGTCGCTCGCGGCGGCAGTGTGGTGTTTCAGCGCCGAGGCGATTGGTCCGGGGGCGGTGCCGCCGCGCAGGACGCGCGGTCGCGCTGGGGCGGGTGCGACGCCATGGGCCCCGGACTGGGGAGTCCGGGGCCCATGGGAGTCGGTGCGCGGCAGGACTCGTCGGCCGGGTATGGACCGGTCGGGCGTCCTGCTCGGGGGAGCCGAGGGGGCTAGTCGCGGATCGCGCGGGGACGGCCGTTGCCGGGGTACAGCGCGTTGCGATTGTGGTGAATTGCGGTGGGTGGCGCCTGGTCTGCTGCTACGGCTGCGAGAAGGCGGTCGCGGAGTGCGGGCGGGGGCGGTGTGGCCGCCACGGTCGCCAGCAGGGCGAGGGCCTCTCGGGTGTGCTGCACTTCCTGGGTGAAGTCCGCGCGCAGTACCGGATCGTCGGTATCCAATATTTCCCGCACCGCGCGCTGATCTTCGTCGCCGATCGATCCCAGCGCGACAGTGTGCGCGAGATCGATCTGGCTTTCGTTCATCTCACGTCACTCCCAAACTTTTCTTGAGTCGTGTCAGTCCGTCCCGGATACGGGACTTAACGGTAGGTAACCCTACGCCGAGATAGGCTGCGACCTCGGCATATGTACGTCCGCCGAAGTAGGCGAGCGAGATGGCTTCGCGTTGGGTCTCGGTCAGAGTCGCCAGACCCGCCAGCACCGCCTGCTGTTCGAGCCGTCGACCCACTTCTTCGGTGACTTCATCGAATTCGTTACCGAGGGTGCTGGTTCCATAGGCGACCTCGCGCTGCGCATGCGCCTGTTCGGCACGTACGCGATCCACCGCGCGGCGATGAGCCAGTGTCATGAGCCAGGTGACAGCGGAGCCCTTGGCCGGATCGAAATTGGCCGCGGTGCGCCAGATTTGGAGGTACACCTCCTGGGTGGTCTCCTCCGCGTAACCAGGATCGTGTAGCACCCGTAGAACCAGGCCGAAGACCCGAGCGCAGGTGCGGTCGTAGAGCTCGGCGAATGCCGGCTCGTCGGACTGCCCGCAGCGTTGGAGAAGTGCGGCTAGTTCGAGGCTTTCGGCTGCGCGTGCCGTCATCGCAGAGTCGGCCGGTGTGGCCGTGCGAGCGTTCCTGGAACTCTGGAACGAGTCGCCCTCTGCGGCCGGCGGCCGCGCTGTCACAACGCTCCGTTCTGTGTCATCGGCCACGAGGGTAGCCGGTCGCTATAACCTCCTCTCGGGTGGGGGTATCGGCTAAAGCGACTGTCGCGCAGCGGTTTTCCGTTTTGTACCGACTCGCCCAAACCTGTCTTCTTGCACGACACGCTGTGACACGCCGGAGCTTGTAGGAATCGCCGAAGCATTGCCAGTCTCAACCGACTCCCGCCGCGGCAGTGGCCGGTTGTTTGCTAGGCATTCGGCGCGCCGCGCCGCGCGGATGGGAAGTTTTCTGAAGTCACACCGGTCGTGGTCAGCGGTAACGAGGTGGTGCGCCTCGCCCGCACCGCTGGTACTCAGCTGTCACAGGAGTGCTCACACGGCCGCCGCAGCCGTGTGCGCGGAAGCGTCGCCGAATATTCAGGCGACCGCCCGGCGGCGGTTCCGGCGGGCGTGCATCTCACGCTCGGTCTCGGACATTCCACCCCAGATGCCATAGGGCTCGCTGACCTTCAGCGCGTGCGAACGGCACTGCAGCAGGACGGGGCAGGCACGGCAGACTTCCTTGGCGCGCATCTCGCGCTGGGCTCGCGCCCGGCCGCGTTCGCCATCCGGATGGAAGAACACCGATGAATCCTGTCCGCGGCAGGATCCGCGCATTTGCCAGTCCCATACATCGGCGTTCGGACCAGGGAGGTGGGTCGGCATGGGCATGGTGAACTCCTCTTGGTGCGAGCTCGTCGGCATTGTCGAGCGGTGCTGGTGAGCAAACAGTGGGCCGCATCACCGGGTTCCGGCGATCGCAGTCCGAAGGCTCCGTAATTTCACACGGCGCCGACGGCGGCGATGTCGTACGTTAGGTCGGAGAATGAATTCGAGTCAATAGTCCGTTCCATCCCGATTCAAATACCAGCGCATTAGAGAATTAACATCTTTGCTATTTACAAAGTGGGCCGCCTGAGGTGATACTGATCGGTTGCCCAGCAGTGATCGAGTGCTGCGATAGCCGATCCGACTTGTTGAAATGCCTGGTAGGGCACACTTTTCGAGCGAGAATCCGAGCAATCCCGGCTATGCCTGCATCGCGATCAGCGTGATCTCAACCATTGCGCTCGCCGTCGTGAGTGGGCCTCAGATGGCCGGATCGAGGCGCTCAGGTTAATAACGCGAAACGCCATACGAATTCCTTACGGGCGTGCTAGGCGATAGCGAGCACAGATTTACCGAGTGGAAACACAAAGACATTGGCGAATGCTGAAAGGTTGCTGCATTTCTATGCTATGGCGGCCGACATCCACCCCGGCGGCACTGGTTACAGTGCGGCGGTGCCTGTGCTCGAAGTGAACTCACTCCTGGTCGATACCGCCTTCGGCGCCACCCCCGGCCGCGCTGCTACCGGATTGCCCGCCGCGCGCACCGCCACCGAGAGTTGGCTGCGCGCAGTCTCACTCAGCGGTATCGGGCATTACGCCGCCGCGCGGGTCGAGCTACGCCACGCCCGCGTGTCGGCCACCGATCCGGTACTGCGCTCACTCACGCACAGCCTCGAGGGCTCACTGCTGCGCCAGCTGGGCTGGCATGCCCGCGCCGCCGTCGCCGACGGCCGTGCCGCCGCCCTGGTGCTGCCCGCCACCCCCGCCTCCGGGCGTGCCGCGGGCATCCCGGAAGTGACGCGGATCACCACGGACTCGAATATCGCTCGCGCCGAGGCGGTTTGCGACGCGTTGACGGGCCTGGCCGCCGACGCTCTCGGCACCGCGCGCCCGGAGCTTGCCGCCAGGCTGCTGAACCGTTGCCGCAACCATCTCGAACAGCATCTGGCCGATCCGGAAACCGTTTGGCGACAGCGCATTCGCCTGCACTGGGTGTCTGCCGAGACCGCGCTGTGTGCTCCCGGGGCCGGTTTGATCTTCGCGCCCGAACCCAACGGTCCTGTTCCAGGCGCCGCCGTCACCTCGTCGACGGCCACGGATCCGGCCCTCGCACATGCCGAGACCGCCCTCGCGCTGGCGGAGAACTCACCCTCGAAACGGCATCTGGTCAAATCCCGGCTATTGGTCGCGGCCGCCAGTGCCGCGCACGGTGACCTGGACAGATCCCGTGCGCTCGCAGCCGAAGTGGCCGCCGAGACAGCCGAATTCGAGCTGCTGCCGCTGCGCTGGGCCTGCGCCATGCTGCGCTCGGGGATCGATCCCGAATCCGGCGGTGCGGCCGAGGCGTTCGAGTGTGAACGTTTGCTGGCTTGTCGCGGAGGGCGATTGCGTTCGGCGAGCGACACTCTCGGGCAGCCCTGAGTGGTCTCGGGGAGGTCCCTGAGTCCTCCCCGAGACTGACCCCGTAACGGCTGGCTTGAATGAGCCAGCCGCTATTGTTGGACCGTTCCGCCCCTCCGCGGAAGCACCGGCCTTCCAGCCACGGTGCCACTCGTAACGCCAGGAACAGCTCTGACGATGAACAACACGGGTGAGGAGTTGGACCCAGCCGTCGTCGCTGCCGCCGCGCAGGGCGACCGGTCTGCTCTAGCCCAGGTACTCGAGAGCATCCGCCCCCTTGTGGTGCGGTATTGCCGTGCGCGTATCGGGTCGGCCGAACGCGGCCAACTCTCCGCGGACGACGTCGCGCAGGAGGTTTGTCTGGCCGTCATGACAGCTCTGCCGCGTTATCAGGATCAGGGCAGACCGTTCATGGCTTTCGTGTACGGCATCGCCTCCCACAAAGTCGCCGACGCTCATCGCAACGCCGCCCGTAACAAAGCGGATGCCATGGCCGAAGTACCGGATGTCATATCCACCGACCAGGGGCCGGAACAGCGGGCTCTCGAATCGGAGACGAGCCGGCAGATGAATTCTCTGCTGGCCACGCTTCCGGAGAAGCATCGAGAGATCCTCATCCTGCGCTTGGTCATGGGTTTGTCAGCCGAAGAAACCGCAGTCGCCGTGGGCAGTACGGCGGGTGCTATACGAGTCGCCCAGCATCGGGCACTCGCGAAACTCAAGTCTCAAGTGGCGAGGGCAGGTGAAATGTATGGCTAGGGATGGCGAGCGCGGTCGGGGCGACTGGAAGCGGCTTGGATCGCAAGACAGCGGTCCCTACGCCGAGGCGTCCGGTGACACCGGGCCGGTGGACATTGCGGCGGTTCGTCGCGACGACGCGCTGATCGATGCCATCTCCGGCGACGGTCCCGTGCAGACGGGCACCACGGAGGAGTATCAGCTCGCGGCGTTGCTCGCGAACTGGCGCGCCGAGATTCTGGACGAGCCGATGCCGGCCGGTCCGGATCTGGACACCATCGTCGCCGCGGTCAATCAGGAGATCGGTGCCCGGCAGGCGCAGATCGGCGCGCAGGCGAGTGGGCGACTACGGCTACTGCGCCCCATCATGGGGTCCGCGGCCGCGCTGGCGTTGATCTTCGGCGGCCTGACGGCGTTCTCGTACAACGCGAACCCCGGTGATCCGCTGTGGCGGGTCAAGGAGGTCGTGTTCAGCGAGCAGGCGCAGAGCACGGTGGTCTCGCGTGCCGACAGTGACATGGCCCAGGCTCAGGAGCTCATCAATCAGGGGCGTCCGGAGCAGGCCAAGGCATTGCTGGAGCGCGCCTCGGCGAATGTCAGCCAGGTCAACGACAACGACAAGAAGGACGATCTGCAGGATCGCTGGCAGCAGGTGCTGACCTCGCTGGCGAAGGTCGCTCCCGGGCTCGCCACGTCGTTGATGCCGACGCCGCCGGTGCAGGTTCCGGTCACGAGTCAAGTGCCGGTGACAACCCTTCCGGGTGCCACGCTGCCGCCGACCACCGTGCCGGGAACCAGTGGCGGTGACAGCACCGTGCCGACCTACGATCCGCGCGGTCTGGACTCCACTCAGCCGGGGACCGGGCCGACCACGCTGCCCAATACCCAGCCGGGCACCGTGCCGCCGACCCAGCCCGCCACGGGTGAACCGTCACAGCCGCAGACGGTGCCGCCGACCGCCGGGCCGACCACCATCGCGGAGCCCCCGACCGGGGCTCCGCCGGCCACCGTTCCGCCGGTAACCCAACCGCCGGTGGAGAACCACCCCGGCACGGTGGTGCCGACGGCGAATCCGGTTGTCCCGACGCTGGTTCCGACCATCCCGTCGGTGCCGCTGCCTGGAGCGCCCAGGTGATGACGGGGAGCTGCCGAGTGAGCCGGAAAGAGCTACAGGCATAAATAAACGGCCGACCCCGCTGGTGTCGGCTTTTTCGTACCCGCTGTGAGTTTGTACCGAAAAAGGGCCCGCGTTCTCGGAACGCGGGCCCGCTTTCGGTTCTAGATGTCGAACCCGTCGAAACCGTCGCCGTGCAGCGCCTCGTTCATCGAGGCATCGGCATAGCCGCGACAGTAATCCCAGGTGACGTACGCCTCGGGGGTCGGGTCGTAGGCGGGCTCATGGGGGCGCACCGTGCCATCCACCAGTAGCTGGAGGAGGTTGGCGCGCAACATATCCCAATCGTGGTAGTGGTCCTGTCGGCAGTCCTCGCAGCTGACCACGAGTCCGCGGATACCGCGGTGGGCCAGCAACGCCTCATATACCGCGAGGTCGGCGAGATCCTCCTCGACCGCTAGGCGCTCGTGAGGATCCAGCGGTTCCCCCGGCTCGATGGCATCGAGCGCGGCCGACGGGTCGGAGGGATCTCCGGCGAATGGATCCGGCGGCAAGCCAGGTGGTAGATGGTCACGCACAGTCCCACGGTACGCAGAAAGAGGGTGCTTGCGCCAGCGCTGTTGAGTATTTGCCCTCACTTTGCGGTCCGGCCGAGGAGTGGCATACGACACATGACCAAAAAGCCCGACTTCGCGCCCACCCCATTCCCGGACCGAGCGGACCGGGAGAGCGCGGTGGACGTGCGCAGTGCGAAAGAAGCGGGCCACAGAGCCATGAACCGCCGAAACCCAGCCGAGGCATATCAACCGCCGTCGTTCGCGGCCCG
Source organism: Nocardia sp. NBC_01503 (assembly GCF_036327755.1). NCBI lineage: Bacteria > Bacillati > Actinomycetota > Actinomycetes > Mycobacteriales > Nocardiaceae > Nocardia > Nocardia sp. NBC_01503. The sequence continues at coordinate 1,340,501 of NZ_CP109596.1, read as the reverse complement.
CCCCCGTTTCTGGACCGAGCGGAGCGGGGGAGCGCAGCGGAGGAGCGGAGGGAGGGAAGAACCGGGGTCACAGGGCCGCGAACCGCCGGAGCGCAGCGGAGGCGGGAAAGACACCGACCGCCGGAGCGCGGCGGAGGCAAATTAAACAGAGCTTGGCAGCCGGATACCATGGTTGACCAAAGGCCGGGTGGTGAACGCCGGCATTGTCATTCATCCAGTCGTCCGCCGGGATCCGGGTCGGGGGACTGTGCCGAGCTCCAGGAGGGGTCGATCCGATGAGCAGTCCCGTTACGGGCGAACGAAACGCCGGCCGCCCTCATACGGGTGGCGACGATCCGAACAAGATCGCAATGCTCGGCCTCACCTTCGATGATGTGCTGCTGTTGCCTGCCGCCTCGGATCTGATTCCGAGTGCGGTCGACACCTCCAGCCGTCTCACGCGGGATATCTCACTGCGCACGCCGCTGGTGAGCTCCGCCATGGATACCGTCACCGAGGCGCGGATGGCCATCGCCATGGCGCGCGCGGGCGGTATGGGTGTGCTGCACCGCAACCTGTCGGTGGAGGCGCAGGCCGCGCAGGCCGAGACCGTCAAGCGGTCCGAGGCGGGCATGGTGACCGATCCGGTGACCTGTCGGCCGACCGATACGCTCGGCGAGGTCGACGCCATGTGCGCGCGCTACCGCATCTCCGGTCTTCCGGTGGTGGATGAGGCGGGCCAGCTGGTCGGCATCATCACCAATCGCGATATGCGCTTCGAGGTGGATCAGAACCGCCCGGTCGCCGAGATCATGACCAAGGCCCCGCTGATCACCGCGCAGGAGGGTGTCACCGCCGAGGCCGCGCTGGGTCTGCTGCGCCGCCACAAGGTGGAGAAGCTGCCCATCGTGGACGGCAATGGCAAGCTGCGCGGGCTGATCACCGTCAAGGACTTCGTCAAGACCGAGCAGTACCCGAACGCCACCAAGGACCGTGACGGCCGCCTGCTGGTGGGTGCCGCGGTCGGTGTCGGTGAGGATGCCTGGGCGCGCGCCATGACCCTGGCCGATGTGGGCGTCGATGTGCTCGTGGTGGATACCGCGCACGGGCATCAGGCGGGCGTGCTGCAGATGGTCGCCAAGGTCAAGGCCGAGGTCGGCGATCGCGTGCAGATCATCGGCGGCAATGTCGCGACTCGCGCCGGTGCGCTGGCGCTGGTCGAGGCGGGCGTGGACGCGGTCAAGGTCGGTGTCGGCCCGGGCTCCATCTGCACCACCCGTGTGGTCGCGGGTGTCGGTGCGCCGCAGATCACCGCGATTCTCGAGGCGACCGCCGCGTGCCGGCCGCACGGTGTGCCGGTCATCGCCGACGGCGGTGTGCAGTACTCCGGCGATATCGCCAAGGCGATCGCCGCGGGCGCGTCGACCGTCATGCTGGGTTCGCTGCTGGCGGGTACCGCCGAATCCCCGGGCGATCTGATCCTGGTGGGCGGCAAGCAGTTCAAGAGCTACCGCGGTATGGGTTCGCTCGGCGCCATGCAGAGTCGCGGTGAGGCCAAGTCGTACTCCAAGGACCGCTACTTCCAGGACGATGTGCTGTCGGAGAAGAAGCTGGTGCCCGAGGGCATCGAGGGCCGGGTGCCGTTCCGCGGTCCGCTGGACCAGGTGATCCACCAGCTGGTGGGTGGCGTCCGCGCGGCCATGGGTTACACCGGCGCGCAGACCATTCCGGATCTGCAGGCGGCGCAGTTCGTGCAGATCACGGCGGCGGGCCTGAAGGAGTCGCACCCGCACGACATCACCATGACCGTCGAAGCCCCGAACTACACAACCCGCGCCTGAGATCCCTTCGCGGCCCGCGCTTTCGGTGCGGGCCGCGAACCATGCCGCCACCCGGGCGGCGCTTCAGGCCACAGAGAGGATTGAACTGTCATGCGCGATATGGTCGAGATCGGCATGGGCCGGACCGCCCGTCGCACCTATGAGCTGGACGATATCGATATCGTGCCGTCCCGGCGGACGCGGTCGTCCAAGCAGGTGTCCGTGGCATGGCAGCTCGACGCCTACCGCTTCGAGATCCCCTTCCTGGCGCATCCGACCGATGCGCTGGTGTCGCCGCGCTTCGCCATCGAGCTCGGCAAGGCCGGTGGGCTCGGTGTGATCAACGGTGAGGGGCTGTGGGCTCGGCACGCCGATGTCGAGGCCAAGATCCAGCAGCTCGCCGAGGTGGCCGAGAAGGAGGGCACCGAGGCCGCGGTGCAGCTGCTGCAGCAGTTGCACGCCGCGCCGATGCAGCCCGAACTGCTCGCCGCCGCGGTGGCCGAGGTGCGTGCCGCCGGTGTGACCACCGCGGTGCGGGTCAGCCCGCAGAACGCGCGGGCGCTGACCCCGAGCCTGGTGCAGGCCGGAATCGACCTGCTTGTGGTGCACGGCACCATCATCTCCGCCGAGCATGTCGGCAGTGCTATCTCGAGCGACCCGCAAGCGATCGCGAGCGATGGTGAACCGCTGAACCTCAAGACCTTCATCGCCGAATTGGATGTGCCCGTGGTGGCCGGTGGCGTGAGCGATCACCGCACCGCACTGCATCTGATGCGCACCGGTGCCGCCGGTGTGATCGTCGGGTACGGCTCGCTGCAGGGCGCGACCACCACCAATGAGGTGCTGGGCATTCGGGTTCCGATGGCCACCGCCATCGCCGATGCCGCCGCCGCGCGCCGCGATTACCTGGATGAGACCGGTGGCCGGTACGTGCATGTCATCGCCGACGGCGAGACGTTGACCTCCGGTCATATCGCCAAGGCCATCGCCTGCGGTGCGGACGCGGTCATGCTCGGCGTGCCGCTGTCCCTCGCGCAGGAGGCTCCGGGTGCGGGTTGGTACTGGCCGTCCGCCGCCGCGCACCCCTCGGTGCCGCGTGGCGCGGTGCTGCCGTACGCCATCGACGACGAGCGCGTGCCGCTCGCCCAGGTTCTCGACGGCCCGTCCAATGATCCGTACGGTTCGCTGAATCTCGTTGGCGGCCTTCGCCGTGCGATGGCCAAGACCGGTTACTCGGATCTCAAGGAGTTCCAGAAGGTCGGCCTCAACATTCGTGCTTGAGCAGCCGCGCCGCTGAGGAGCTTTCGAAGCAATGGCTTCACCTCGCATCCCGCGAGGTGAAGCCATTCGTCATCCCGGCGCGTTTTCGGCCGGGATCCACTGAAACTCGTTGGAGCACGGCCGATGTGGATCCCAGCCGAATGCATGCCGGGATCACGAGGGTTGTCAGCCGGGATATCGGGTCGCCGCGCGCACCGAATTCTGTTTCTACCGTTCGGGTTTGCGCAGGGCCGGGAACTCTCCGGTGCGGACGCGCGGGGAGGTGACCGCGCGGGGGAGGACGTTTTCGCGGAGGAAGTCCTGGATCGCGGTGTTCACCGAGACCGGGTGGGTCATGCTGACGGTTTGGCGGGCGCCCTCGATTTCGAGGTAGCGGGCGTCGGGGAGGCGGTCGGCCAGTTCGCGGGCGTGCGCGCGTGGGACACCGGAGCGGGTGGGGTGGATAACCAAAGTGGGGCAGGTGATTTCGGCTAGTCGGTCGAGGAGGCAGTCGCGGCTCAGCAATGCGCCCGCGGCGACCTCGGTGGCGTGCGCGTCGCGGGTGAGCCAGCGCCGGATCCAGACCGACCTATGCCATTCGTCCTCGCCGATGAGGGAGTGCGCGAGATGAACGGCGAGTGCGGGGCGGACCGCGTCCTCATGCCATTTATCCAGGAAGCGACGGGCATTGCCGAGTTCGGCGCCGGTGGGCTCATGCGCCTCGGTGCTGATCAGGACCAGGGCCGAGACGCGTTCGGGGGCAAGTAGCGCGGTGCGCAGCGCGATGAAGCCGCCCTGCGAAATCCCGCCCAGCACAGCCTTTTCCACGCCTAGCTGATCCAGCACGGTGAGCGCGTCGCGGGCGCAGGTCCAGTACGTGAACGGCAGCCCCTCATCGCGAGTGTCGCCGTGTCCGCGGGCATCCCATGTGACCAACCGGAACTCCGGTGTCAACGCCGCCTTTTGCGACGTGAACATTGTTCTGTCCATGAGGAATTCGTGCCCCAGTAGCAGTACCGGCCCCTCGCCCCCGCTGTCCTCGTAGTGGATCTCGGCATCGATCGCACGGGCGAATGGCACGAGGTACACGATAGCCAGAACCTCTGACAGATTCCGCCTCTCCGTGAATTTCGCACACGGCTCAGGTGCCGTTGACGGTTGGGGGCGCGTGGTGCGGTTGGGAAGAGCCTCCCGCATCGGTGGGGCTCCCACCCGCTGTGTGGTCTGTGTCGCTCTTTAGACTGTTTCGGTGGCAGATACCCAGCGACCAGTCCTTGTTGTCGACTTCGGTGCGCAGTACGCGCAGTTGATCGCGCGCCGGGTGCGCGAGGCGAGCGTGTACTCCGAGGTGGTGCCGCATACCGCCACTGTCGAGGAGATCGCCGAGCGCAAGCCGCTCGCCGTGATTCTCTCGGGCGGGCCGTCCAGTGTGTACGCCGAGGGGGCGCCGCAGCTGGACCCGCGACTCTTCGATCTGGACATTCCGGTGTTCGGTATCTGCTACGGCTTCCAGGCCATGGCGCAGGCGCTCGGTGGCACGGTCGCGCACACCGGGACTCGGGAGTACGGGCGCACCGAGTTGAGTGTGGACGGCGGTGTACTGCACGGCGGTCTGCCGACTCGGCAGCCGGTGTGGATGAGCCACGGTGACGCGGTCACCGATGCCCCCGCCGGGTTCGAGGTGACCGGTACCTCCGCGGGTGCGCCGGTCGCGGCCTTCGAGAATCTGGAGCGTCGCCTGGCCGGTGTCCAGTACCACCCGGAGGTGCTGCACTCGCCGCACGGCCAGCAGATTCTGAGCCGCTTCCTGCACGAGATCGCCGGTATCCCGGCGGCGTGGACGGCCTCCAATATCGCCGACGCGCTGGTCAAGCAGGTGCGCGAGCAGGTCGGTGACGGGCATGCCATCTGCGGTCTCTCCGGTGGTGTCGACTCCGCGGTCGCGGCCGCGCTGGTGCAGCGCGCCATCGGCGACAAGCTGACCTGCGTCTTCGTCGATCACGGTCTGCTGCGCGCGGGTGAGCGCGAGCAGGTGCAGCGTGATTTCGTCGCCGCGACCGGGGCCAAGCTGGTCACCGTCGACGCGGTGGACAAGTTCCTGGGTGAGCTGAAGGGCGTCACCGATCCGGAGGAGAAACGCAAGATCATCGGCCGGGAGTTCATCCGGTCGTTCGAGGACGCGGTCTCCGAGGTGGTGAAAGCGGAAGGCGAGACTGCGCCCGATGGGCGCTCCGCAGGCTCCGCGCCGAAGGTGGAGTACCTCGTGCAGGGCACGCTGTACCCCGATGTGGTCGAATCCGGCGGCGGCACCGGCACCGCGAATATCAAGAGCCATCACAATGTCGGCGGCCTGCCGGACGATCTCGAGTTCGATCTGGTCGAGCCACTGCGCCTGCTGTTCAAGGACGAGGTCCGCGCGGTCGGCCGCGAACTCGGCCTGCCCGAGGAGATCGTTGCCCGCCAGCCCTTCCCGGGCCCGGGTCTGGCCATCCGCATCATCGGTGAGGTGACGCGGGATCGCCTGGACCTGCTGCGTCAGGCCGATGCCATTGCGCGCGAAGAACTTACGGCAGCCGGTCTGGACAAGCAGATCTGGCAGTGCCCGGTCGTGCTGCTCGCGGATGTGCGCAGTGTCGGCGTGCAGGGTGACGGCCGCACCTACGGTCATCCGATCGTGCTGCGACCGGTCTCCAGCGAGGACGCCATGACCGCCGACTGGACCCGCCTCCCCTACGAGGCCCTGGAGCGCATCTCCACCCGCATCACCAATGAGGTGGCGGAGGTCAACCGCGTGGTTCTGGACGTGACGAGCAAGCCGCCGGGCACCATCGAATGGGAGTGAGCTGTGCCGCCTCCCCGGGACTTCGGCGCGCGGCTCGGGTGCCGTTGACGGCTGGGGACGCGTAGGAGCGTTTGGTCGCCGAAGCTATTTCGGGGGTACCCGGGGAGTTACCCGGCCCTTACGAATTCAGTTATCACCGGGGATACGAAGGCCCCCCCGCCTTTCGGCGGGGGGGCCTTCGGCCTTTCGGGAGGGCAGTCCCGGAAGGCGGGTGCGCTGCTCCGGCGAGGTGGGGCAGCGCAGGGACTAGTCTCTCTTCTTCCTGGGGGACAGAACAAGCACGATTCCGACAACAATCGCGGCGATCACGACGATCCAGCCGAGGGACAGGCCCTCGGAGACCGGCCAGGAGCTGGGGCCGATGAAGGCCCAGATGCTCACGCCCAGGCCGAGCAGGCCCGCCAGCAGCAGCGAGAACGAGGGACGACGATTCTTCTGCTCAGCCACGCTGCACCTCCGCATTACCCATCTGCACATCGACGGTCAGATTCAGGACCGGACCCGTTGCCGGACCGGACATTCCGCTCACACAATTCGAATCACCCAGGCGCACCGTGCAGGTGGTGTGCACCCGCAGATTCGGCGGCAGGATCACCCGGGCATCGCCCATGCGGACAGATACCGTGGTGGCGTGATCCTCGGTGAGTGCCAGTTTGCTCAGGTCGAGGGTCGCCGAGCCCATGGAGACGTGGTATTCGGGCAGTAGTTCGGTGCCCGCCGCGGCGCTCCAGGTGCGGTCACCCATCGCGCCCTGATCGAATTGGATCGGGCCGATGAGCGAGGACAGGATGACGAATCCGGCCAGCGGGGCGAGCAGCACCATGAGGCCGTAGCCGCGGCGCAGGAACGCGCCGATGATCAGGCCGAGGGCGAGCACCGCCAGCGCGGCCGCGCCGATCCGGCTCGGGGTCATCCACTCCACGCCCGCCGCTGCCGCCGAACCGGCCGCCGCCGCGGCCAGCAGGGAGAGGCCGATGACGACCGGTGTGAGCCGGGAGCGCGGCTTGCGCTCGGGGGTCTGTACCACCGGAGTCACCTGCGCCGGAACGGGTTCGGGCAGATCCCAGGCCAGCGGTGCCACCGCGAACGGATCCCAGCCGGGAGGCGTCGGGCCGAAATCGGGGGAGATCGGCGCGGGACCGTAGGCGAAGGAGGGGCGTTCGCTCATTGCCGGAATACGGTGCAGGGCGGACTCTTCGCGCTCCGCGGGCATGGCATCGGGGGTCTTCTCCACCACGGCGCCGTTGCTCGCTGGGGTATCGGACTGTTCCGAGTCCGATACCGGTGCCTTCGGTGCCGGGTTCTTGTGCAGTACCACGGTGCCGGTGTCGGAGACCGCATCGGTCGGCGGAGTCTGCTGTGCCGCAGTGTCTTCGGTGCCGACGGCGGCGTTCTGTTTGCGCAGCACGACGGTCTCGGCCTCGTTCGCGATCGGGTCGGCCTCCGGAACGGGCTGGGTGGCAAGGACTTCCGTGGGAGCCTCGGCGGCCTGCTGCTGGTTCGGGTCCGGTACATAGCTGTCGGGGAGTTTGGTGTACGGCCCGTAGCCTTCGAAAGGTGCTGTGGTGCCCGGGTATCCGGTCCAGAATGGCGAGTTGGCGCCGGGGAAGCCGCCGAGTGCGGCCTCGCCCGGCTGCTCCAGATAGCCGATCGGCGGTTCGGGTTGGCGCTGATGCAGCAACCACCAGCCGGCCAGCATGAGTCCGAAGCTCACCACACCGGATCCGCCGAGTCCGACGCCGACGGGGCCCATGGTGCTCACGGCGATCCCCAATGCCACCAGCAGCACAATGGTCTTGGACGAGGTCTGCGAGCTCTGGCCCTTGCCGAACAGCGATTCGGCCGCCGAGGACTGGTCACCGGCCTGGTTGAGCAGCAGCCAGCCGAGCAGGTAGAGCACGATGCCCGCCCCGCCGAAGAGCGCCGAGACCACGAACGCGACGCGGATCAGCACCGGGTCCACGTTGTAGCGGCGGCCGAATCCGGCGGCGACGCCCGCGATCGGGCCGTGCTGGGGCAGTCGCAGCGGGCGGGTCTGCCACATATCCTGAATTTGTTCCGCGAACCCGGCACGCCCGGTGCCCCTGGACCAGTCGCTCGTTCTCGTCATGACTCCATCGTGGTTGCGAGCCGGGTCCGGGCGCATCGGGGAAGACCCTGAATGTGCACCTGAACTTGCCTGTCAGGGACGGGAAATGGGCAGAGCGTGATCAGGTCGCCGTAGACCGCGCCGCTACCGCTGTCACCGTCGGAGTTGGCGGTGCTGATGGTGTAGGGCCGCAGGCTGAACTGCCCACCGCAGCCGCGACTCGCCACGCGAGCCGGCCATGATCATTGAGCGGCGATCTCCACGGCTGTTGCGGGGTGGCGGTGAATCGGCTGTGCGGGCGGTCAGTCGCAGGGCGGTCGATAGGGCAGCTGTGGCAGGTAGCGTTGCCAGAGTTCGGGGGTCCAGAGTTTGCCGGTGATCGCGCACACGCGGTCGACGGCGGTTTGTTCGGTCAAGTCCCACAGGCGGATCGCGCCACCCTCGCCGACGCCGATGAGGTGGTGGTCGTTCGGCGGGAAGGCCAGGGTCCAGGGAATGGATCCGGGTTCGATGAGCGGTGCGCCGATCCGGCGCGGGTGTGCGCGGTCGGCGAACTCCCAGAGTTGGACCGAGCCGTCGGCGCTCGAGGTGGCCATGGTGCGCCCGTCGCTGCTGAAGACCAGCGAGATCAGCATTTGTGAGTGCGCCGCGATGGGTTCGCCGAGCGCGGTGATTCGGGTCGGATCGCTGAGGTCCCACAGGCGGATCGTCTGCTGGGTGATGGTGATCATGGTGCGCTGGTCGGGGGAGAAGCGGATGCTCCGCAGGAACTGGTCACCGGCGGTCCGCAGTGGTTCGCCTTGTTTGCGTGGGTGGTCCGGATCGGTGATGTCCCAGCGGGTCACGGCCAGGTCCAACTTGGTGGCCCCACCCAGCTGTTGCTCCGTGATCAGGGTTTTGCCGTCGGCGCCGAAGTAGACGTCGGTGGCCGCGGCCGATTCCAGATCCAGTGCCGTGCCGAAGGCCCTCGGGCGGGTGTGGTCGGACAGGTCCCAGAGCCGGACCTTGTCATCACTGCCGACGGTGGCCAGGGTCCGCCAGTCGGGGCTGAACCGGAACGATTGTGTTTGATCGCCCGGTACCTGCCACTGCGTCCGCACCGTGATGTGCGCCGGATCGGACAGGTCCAGAAACCGCAGTGGTGCGGTGCGGTTCGGGTCGATGAGCAGCAGGGTGCGTCCGTCGGGGGACAGGTCGGTGCCGTATAGGCCGGGCGGCGATCGATATTCTCCGATTTGCTTGGGCGCGTTGTGGTCCCGTGTATCCCAGACGATGATGCGGCCGTCGCTGGACTGGGTCGTCATGCGGTCGCCACCGGCATCGAAGTGTGGCGTGGACATATCCGCGGCGTGCCCGCTGAGTACCGAGGGTGGCAGCGACCAGGTCAGGATTTCACCACCGACCCCGGCGGCCAGCAGGTTTCGCCCATCGGCGGTGAAGGCGAACCCCAATGGTTGACCGGTGCAGGGGTATTCGGTCTCGCGCACACGGCAGATGGCGTTGCTCACCGAGAGTTCACCCGTAATCAGCGCCGGGACTTCGGGTTCGGTGACATTCCACAGCGAGATTTCCTTCAGGCCGGAGATCGCCAGGGTGCGCCCGTCCGGGCTGTAGGCCAGGGCGGCGATGCCGGTGCTGTCGGTGGCGATCGGCATACCGGCCTGCCGCGGTTTCGCGGGGTCGGCGATATTCCAGAGCTGGACGAAGCCCTTGCTGCCCAGCGAGGTCGAGTCCCCGCCGTAGGTGGCGACGGCCAGGGTGCGGCCGTCGGGGCTGAAAACCGGGTCGCTGATGGCGATTTCGCCCGGCTCGAGTCGATCGACGATGACCCGCGTCGTCATATCGTCGCCGAGGCTCAGTAGTTCGATGGCTTCGGTGAACGAATTGCCGTCGGTATCCCGTCCGACGGCCAGCATGCGCCCGTCCGGGCTGACGGCGAGGTGCGGGGTCGGCGGATTCGCCGCCGGGCTGTGGAATTCGTAGGACGGACCCGATATCGGGGTCGCGGGATCGTTCAGATTCCAGAGCGCCAGGTGTTGCGGGGTGACCAGGACGAGGGCGCGGCCCGCGCCGCCCGCGAATCGTATATCCACCACGTCCTTATCCGGTGGCGGCAGCACCGAGAGCTGGCGTGGGACAGCGGGATCGCGCATATCCCAGATCCGGATCTGCCGATCCTGTTCGGTGGCCAGCAGCGCGCCGTCCGGGCTGACGGCAATGAAATCGGCATTGTCGAGCGGCTGGCCCAGCGGCAGCGGATGGTGCGGGTCGGTGATATCCCATCGGCGCACCCCGCCTGCCCAGCTGAGCGTGGTGAGTACCTTGCCGGACCGATATCGCAACTGCCAGATACCGTCCCGATGCCCCGGATTCGAGGTGACCAGCGGCATGTCCTGGGTGCGCAGCAGCCGCGTGCGGACCTCCTCGTCATTCGGGCGCAGTTGGCGCGCGACCAGATACAGCTGTGCGGCCAGGGATGGATCCGAACTCCGCAGGCGATCGGCCTCGGCCAGTACGGCGGCGAAGGTCTTGTCCTCGCGCTGTTGGCCGACCAGGCGGGTCTGGGTGTAGGCGGCGAAGCCCAGGACCAGCAGGGCGACCCCGAGCACTGCGAGAATGGCCTTGGTGCGCGAGGACCGCCGACGGGTGCGAGTGCGAGCGGCGCTCGCGGCGGCCAGGAACTCCCCGGCCAGCGGGCCGACCGGCGGCGGATCCACATGTTCGAGGGCGTTCCGCAGTCGGGTGCCGCGATAGAGCAGCGAGGAATCGCGTTCCTGCGCGGCCCATTCCGCCGCATCGGTCTCGATACGCTGGCGGACCAGGTAGCCGACGCGGTCCTCGTCTATCCAGGTGCGCAGGCGGGGCCAAGCGGTCAGGACGATTTCGTGGGTGAGAGTGACCGCGTCCGCGTCGAGGGTGATGAGGCGGGTGCGGGACAGCAATTCCAATGCGGCCGTGGCGTCTTCGGGATGCACCGCACGGCGGAGCAGGTCCGTGCGCTGGGCGGTGCGGCGGGTGTCGCGGGAGTCCTGGGCGACGGTGACCAGGCCGAGCAGGATTTCCCGGGCCGCGGTCTGCTGCGCCGAAGTCAGTTCGTTCCAGGCGTATTCGGCGGTTTCGGCGACCGAGCCGACCACGCCGCCCGCCCGGCGGTAACCGGTAATGGTGAGGCGGCGGCCCTCGCGATGCTGCCAGGTGGCGGCCATGACGTGCGAGAGCAGCGGAAGTGCGCCCGGATCGTAGCTCTGGCGGCCGTGATGGTCGCCGGCACCGCATAATTCGTTGCTCACCAGATCTTCGAGGCCGGGTTCGAGATCCAGGCCCACCGCGCGGGCCGGGCCCGAGATCGCCTGCGCCAGTTCGTCCATGCGCATCGGGCCGAGTAGGTAGCTGCGCTGTTCCAGAGTCTGCTGGAGGATCGGGTAGTTGAGGCAGTGCGCGTAGAAGTCCGCGCGCACGGCGATCACCACCGCGATCGGATCGTCCGCGCGGGTGGCGCAGCCGTGCAGGGCCTCGAGGAAGTTCTCGCGCTCGCGTTCGCTGCCGCAGGTGGTGAACACCTCCTCGAACTGGTCGATGATCAGCAGTCGGCGCGGGCCCTCGGCGCGCGGGGCGAGGGCCGATTCGATTCGCTCGGTAATGGTGGGCGATTCGGCTTGCCCGGCGGACGATCCGGTGTGTGCGGTGGGTGATTCCACTTGGGTGGTGGATGTTCGGGCGGGGGTTGCGGCCGGTTCGGCTTCCGGATCGGTGAGCGCCTCGGTCAGTGCGGTGAGCGGATGTGCGCCGGGGGTGAGAGCTGTTGTCTCCCAGTCGGTGAGGGCCGGTGTCAGGCCCGCCGCCAGTAGTGAGGATTTACCCGCGCCGGAGGCTCCGACCAGCGAGACGGGGCCGGTGGCCTCGCGAATCAGGTCGGCGAGTTCGGTGGTGGCGCGGGTGCGTCCGAAGAACAGGTCGCTGTTACCGCTGCCGTAGGAGATCAGTCCCGGGTAGGGACAGGCGGATTCGGTGTCGGTCTCCGGGTTCCAGGTGGTGGCGGCATGCCAAAGTTTCTGCCACTCGCGGGGTTCCGCGGTTTCGCGGGGGAGCGGGGTGCCCGCCTTGCGGGCCAGGTCGATGAGGGTGAGTACCACCGGGAGCAGGGATTCGAAGCGGGCCGGGACATTTCGACCCGCTTTCCAATCGCTGATGCGCTGGGCGGACGCGCCGCCCGGGCGGGTGCCCTGGGCGGCGCGCATACGGGTTTCGGCGGCGGTGGCCACCCGGCGCAGGGTCGGATTGCCGGCCGCCTCATAGAGTTCGGTGAAGCGCTGGGTGAAAAGCGCTCGTGGGGAACGGTTCTGCGCAACCGCTGCGCCGTTGCCCACGCCCACACCGGTATTCGATCTCTCCCCGCCCACAGCTGGCCAATGTAGCCGGGTGAACTTCACAGCACCACCGCATCGCCCATGACCCAGTCCGCGGCGTCGACCTCGGGCGAGGTGGCCTCGATAATGGTGTACGCCTGCACGGTCAGCGGTCCGCCGCAGCCCTCGACGGTGAGCTTGTAGTCACGGTTGACGATGTAGCCGGTGCCGCCGGCGGGAATCTGCTTCTCGCCGAGTTTCACATCGGTGATGGTGCCGGGCGCGATGGTCATATCGAAGCCGATGCTGCCGCCGATCGTCGGGGTGATGTCGGCGTCGGCGTGCGGTGTGACGCCGAGGGTGTCCGCGCTGACGCCGACCGAGACCGAGGCGTCCGCGCCGACGGAGCCCTCCACGGAGAACTGCACATCCAGGTCGACGGCGCAGGCGAAGAAGTATCCGGTGCGGATCTTTCCGCCGCCGCCCTCGATCCGGCCGTAGGAGGTGTTGTCCAGGTACACCTCCCGACTGGTCGGCATTCCGTTCAGGGGTGCGACCGGCCGGGCCGCATTGTCCTGATGTCCGACGGTGATCGTCATACCGTTCGGTGCCACGGTGGTCTTCTCGTGTGGTGCCAGTGCTCCGGCGTGCGCGTCCCCCGCGCCGAAGACGAGTCCGGCCGCGGTGAGTGCGGCGGCGATGGCGGCCTTGGTGATCATGCTGGTTCCTCCCCGAAACCGGATGCGTCGCTGCGATAGCGATCGCGACGCCGGATCTGTCGATCGATCCGGCGGGCCGTATCGGCCCTGTTCAAAAGGTATGAACGGGAAGGGGTTCGATCGGAGGGGGTTTCCGGTTCCGGTCTGGTGAAACGACAGGTGAGAGGGTGTTTCGCCGATTCTCCGGTCCGGTCGGCCGGAGCGCGGGCGCGGATCGGCCGGTTGTCCGGTCCGGACGGGGTCGGGACCGGAGTCGCCGGCGTGGTCGCCGCTGCGTTCCGATAGTCGCCCAGTTCAGCCCAGCTTTCCCGGCCGGACCGGACAAACCGTCGTCTCAGGGCCGGAATCGGGGTGTTTCCTGATGTCGCATGTCAGAGGCGCGTGCCAGTATCGAAGGCATGTATCCGGCCGCACCCCTGTTCGACCCTGCCCGCGGGGCGTTCGATCCCGCGCGCGGGTCCCTCGACGCGGGCGGTGGCACGCAGCCGCCGAAACTGGTGCGGCGTACCGGTGGCCGGGTGGTCGGCGGTGTGGCGGGCGGGGTCGCCGATCATCTCGGTATCGATGTGCTCAAGGTGCGCATCGCGTTCGTGCTGCTGTCCGGTCTGCTCGGGGCGGGGGTGGTCGCCTACGGCATGCTGTGGATCTTCACGCCCGGCGGGGCGGACGAGGTGCGGCCGTCCTCCTCGGAGCGGCGGCAGGCGGTCGGCCTGGTGCTGCTGGGTTTGGCGCTCTCCGTTGGTATGTCGTGGTTGTTCAGCGGGACCGCCGCGCATGTGATCGGCCCGATCATCGTGGTCGCCATCGGCGCGGCGCTGGTGTGGCGCGAATTCGACGCGGACGGACCGAGATCGGGCATCGGACTACCCGCGCGCCCGTCGGTGGTCACCTGGGCGCGCATTGTCGGCGGTGCCACGCTGATCGTGGTCGGGCTGGGCGTGGTGGTGCTGGCGCGGGTCAACTGGAGCTCGATGGGTTCGGCGCTGCTGGCGGTGGCGGTGACGCTGATCGGGGCCGGACTGCTCACGGTGCCGCTGTGGCTGCGTATGGTGCGGGCGCTCAATGATGAACGGGCGGCGCGTATTCGCAATGACGAGCGCGAGGAGATCGCCTCGCATCTGCACGATTCGGTGCTGCAGACCCTCGCCCTGATCCAGCGGCAGGCGGAGGATCCGCACGAGGTGGTGCGGTTGGCGCGCAGTCAGGAGCGTGAGCTGCGCAAGTGGTTGTTCGACGACGCCGGACCGGCCGAGTCGAGTCTGGCCGCGGCGCTGCGCACCATCGCCGGTGAGGTGGAGGATCAGCACGGGGTGAAGGTGACGCCGGTGACGGTCGGCGATGTCTCCATGGATGTGGACGACAGCGGAATCGGCCTGCCCAAGGAGCATTTCACCGCGGTGCTGGGTGCGTCGCGGGAGGCGCTGGTGAATGCGGCCAAACATGCCGAGGTGCCCGCCATCGATCTGTTCGCCGAGGTGGAACCGCATCAGGTGAGTGTGTTCGTGCGCGATCGCGGTAAGGGTTTCGATGTGAACGCGGTGGAATCCGATCGTCAGGGTCTGACGCGCTCCATTCGCGCCCGCATCGAGCGGCGCGGCGGCAAGGTGGAGATCCTGTCCACCCCGGGGCGCGGGACCGAGGTGCGAATCATCATGCCGCGCAAGGATGGTGCGGACGAGCGCATAGTGGTGCAGCAGGAGAATCACGAAGGTGACGGAGCTACCGCCGAATGAGGAGATGTTGTTGAGCGTCCGGGTCTTTCTGGTCGATGATCACGCGGTGTTCCGGTCCGGGGTGCGGGCCGAGTTGAGTCGCGAATCGGATATGGAGGTGGTCGGCGAGGCCGGTGGGGTGGCCGAGGCCATTGCCGGAATCAAGGCCACCACACCGGATGTGGTGCTGCTCGATGTGCATATGCCCGACGGGGGTGGCGTGGCGGTGCTCCAGGGCATCGAGACGGGGCCGGTGTGCTTGGCGCTCAGCGTCTCCGATGCCGCCGAGGATGTGATCGCGGTGATTCGCGCGGGTGCGCGCGGCTATGTCACCAAGACCATCTCGGGACCCGAGCTGGCGGACGGCATTCGCCGGGTATCGGGCGGTGATGCCGTATTCAGCCCGCGCCTGGCCGGCTTCGTGCTCGACTCGTTCACCGGTAAGTCCCCGGTCCCCGAACCGCCCCTGGATCCCGAACTCGATTCGCTGACCCCGCGTGAGCTCGAGGTGCTGCGCCTGCTCGCGCGCGGCTACACCTACCGAGAGATCGCCGAGAACCTCTTCATCTCGGTGAAGACGGTGGAGACCCACGCCTCGAACGTGCTGCGAAAGACCCAGCAGTCCAACCGAAACGCCCTGACTCGCTGGGCCCATCGCCGCCGAATCGACTGAGCAGCGTAAGGCGACAACTGATTTCATGCGGTCCGGTAACTCGCCGGGTACGTCCGAAATCGGTTCGGCGTCCCACCGCTACTACGCGTTCCCGACGGTTGACGGCACCTGGCTGTGCGCCGAAGTCTCGGGGAGGCGGCTAGAGCGCTACGAGTATCACGATGATGATCAGTAGGCCGATGAGCAGGCCGATCGCCACGGCGAGCGGTCCGGCGTTGGGGCCGAGTTTGGCGAAGTCGAACGAGGTGGACTTCGACTTCGGTTGCGGCGCAGCGGCCGCCGCGGCATTGTTGCGCTGCGGCCGGGGCAGCGGGCTGGAGTTCGGGCTGCGCAGTCCGGCGGCGGAGTTGCGTGCCGCCCAGGCCGGAATGGTGCCGTCATCGGTGCGGACGGGCGCGCCGAGAATATAGGGCGCGGTACCGGGACCGAATGCGGCGGTGAGGATTTCATTGCGCGCCTCGACCATGGTGGGCCGGCGCTGCGGTGCGGGCTCCATCATGTGCAGCAGCACGCTGGTGAGCGGTCCGCTGCGCTGCGGCGGAATGATCTGCGCCATGGCGGCGCGCTCCACGATCACATCGCTGTCCTCGTGGAAGCCGTAGGGCGGCTGGCCTTCGATGGCGGTGTACAGCGTTGCGCCGAGCGAGAATACGTCGCTGGCGGCGCTGGGCTGGGTGCCGCGCGCGACCTCCGGCGGCAGGTAGGCGGGGGTACCGGTGATGACGTCGCCGGGATCGTCGGAGGCGTCGCCCGCACCGCTGGAGATACCGAAGTCGCTGAGCTTGACCATGCCGACCTCGTCCCCGCGATCGGCGACGAGAATATTGCCGGGCTTGATATCGCGGTGCACGATGCCGGCCGAGTGCGCGGTGGCGAGCGCGTCGGCGACCTGCGCGCCGATCTGCGCGACCTCGATGGGCGGGAGCGCGTTGGCCAGCGAAAGTGCCTTGGCCACACTGCGAGAGGGCAGATACTCCATGACCAGCCAGGGTTCACCGGCCTCGAGCACCACGTCGTAGACGGCGATGGCGTGCTCATGCGAGAGCTTGGCCGCGACCCGGCCCTCGTGCATGATGCGCTGACGCACCTCGCGCGCCTCGTCCTCGCTGAGTCCGGCGGTGGTGAGCACCTGTTTGATGGCGACATCCCGGTGCAGCAGGCGGTCGGTGGCCAGCCATACCGCACCCATGCCACCGCCACCGAGCTTGGATTGCAGGCGGTAGCGACCGGCCACGAGGTAATCGGGGCCGACGATGGGACGGGCGCGTTCGGTCACGGGTGCAGGGTAGCGGAAAACCATCCTGACTGGCCTGCTTCGAAGCTCGAGGTTTGCGCCACTGTCTCTTGACGCGCGCCGACACTCGAGTTCTACTGTGCATGAATCGAACATATATTCGATTATGATAGGTAGCTGGATCGGTGCTGTCTCGTCGGGCTCGGACATCGGTTGGGAGAGGTGGTCGATAGATGGGTGCGGCGGAGGCGAAACAGGCGCAGCTCGCGGAGTTGCGGCGGCGGATGGCGGCGATTCCGGCGCGCGGTGCGGAGACGGCCGCGCGCAGACCCGCGGCGGTGGGGGCGCCGCCCTCGCCGCGCCCCCTGGTGACAGGTGCGCCACCGGGGGTGCGGGAGCGGTCGGACGGTGCGTTGCGCGGGCTTGGGGAAGACACGCGAGCGCTCACCGAATCGCTGCGGCGGGAGGCGCTGCCGGTGCCCCCGGTCCTCGAAAACCTTTTGCCCGAAGGCGGTTTGGCGAAGGGTTCGGTGGTGCTGTACAGCGGCGCGCACTCATTGCTCTCGGGTTTGCTGGCCTCGGTGACGGGTTCCGGCGGGTATGCCGCGGTGGTGGGTATGCCCCGGCTCGGCTTGCTGGCCGCGGCGGAGATGGGGGCTCGATTGGATCGATTGGCGGTCGTCGCCGACCCCGGTTCCGACCCACTGGAGGTTGCCTCAGTTTTGCTGGATGGTCTGGATTTGGTTGTGCTGGGCCTGAATGGGGCTGCGGTGCCCATGTCACGCACCCGGGTGCTCACCGCGAAGGCGCGTAGTAAGGGCGCCACGCTGGTGGTGACCGGTGGTTCCTGGGCGGGTCCGGTGCTGCGGATCGATACCGAGGTCACCGGGTACTCCGGGTTGGGCCGCGGGTGCGGCCGGTTGCGCACCGTCCTGCTGAATGTCTCGGTGCGCAGTCGCTCCGCGCAGCCGCGCACCGGGCATCTCACGCTCTGCCCGAGCAATGGCCGGGTCGAGTGGGTGGCTACGAATCAGGCCGTGGCCGCGAATCACGGTGCGGCCGAACCGCTCACCGCCGCCCACCATGCCGTTTCCTGACCGTCCGCTGTGAAGACGCGGCGGGTATTGGCGCTGTGGTGCCTGGACTGGCCCGCCATGGCCGCGGCCGCCGAGGCGGGTGCGCCGGTGACACGGCCGGTGGCGGTGCTCTCGGCGAATCGGGTGGTGGCGTGTTCGGCGACGGCGCGGGCGGAGGGGATCCGGCGCGGGCTGACCAAGCGGGAGGCGCAGGGGCGCTGCCCGGAATTGCTGGTGGCGCAGGAGGATCCGGATCGGGACGCACGACTCTTCGAACCGGTGGTGGCGGCCGTGGACGCGACGGTGCCCGGGGTGGAGGTGCTGCGCCCCGGACTGCTGGTGCTGTCCGCGCGCGGTGCGGCGCGGTTCTTCGGATCGGAGGAGCTCGCCGCCGAGCGACTGGTGGACGCGGTAGCGGCGGTCGGCGTGGAATGCCAGATCGGTATCGCCGACGAGTTGTCCACCGCCGTGCTGGCGGCCCGCCGCGCGGCCATTGTCCCGCCCGGTAGGGGCGCGGAATTCCTTGCGCCGCTGCCGGTCTCGGAACTGTCGGTGGAGCCCGCGCTGGCTCCACCGCAGCGAGCCGAGCTGGTGGACCTGCTGCACCGCCTGGGGTTGCGGCGTATCGGTGACTTCGCCGCCCTGACCTCGGCGGAGGTCTCCTCCCGCTTCGGCTCGGATGCCATTGCCGCGCACCGCTGTTCCCGCGCCGAACCCGAGCGTCCGCCGTCGGCGCAGACCCCCGCTCCCGATCTCACCGTCGAATACCGTTGCGACCCACCGATAGAGCGGGTGGACGCGGCGGCCTTCGCCGGTCGTCTGCTCGCCACCCGACTGCACGAGGCCCTGGCCGCGGCATCGGTGGCCTGCACCCGCCTGGAGATTCACGCGGAAACCGAATCCGGCGAACACTTCTCGCGTATCTGGCGCTGCGCCGAACCCCTCACCCCCGACAGCACCGCCGACCGGGTGCGCTGGCAACTCGACGGCTGGCTCACCCGCCGTTCCCTGGACCGCGCCCGTCGTGCGCGACGGGATACCACCGGCGCACCGGATGTTCCGGAGTGGGATGACGCCCCGAACGATCCGATCACCGTGCTGCGACTGGAGCCGATCGAGGTGGTCTCGGCCGGTGCGCTGCAGCTGGGCCTGTGGGGCGGCGTCGGTGCGGACGAGGAGCGCGCCCGCCGCGCGCTGGTCCGGGTCCAGGGCCTGCTCGGCGGTGATGCCGTACGGCTCGGCGTACTCAGCGGTGGTCGCGGTCCCGCCGAGCGCGTCACCCTGGTCCCGCTCGGTGAGGAGCCGGTCCCCGCCGCCGATCCGGCCCGGCCCTGGCCGGGCCGTCTCCCCGAACCCGCCCCCACCGTGGTGTGGGCCTCCCGCCCGGAGGTCCGCCTGGAGGCCGCCGACGGCACCCCGGTCTGGGTCACCGACCGCGGCCTCTTCACCGCCGATCCGGCCAACCTGCACTGGGGTCGCCGCTCCTGGACCCTCATCGGCTGGGCGGGACCGTGGCCCCTGGACGACCGCTGGTGGACCCACCAGCAGGGCTTCGCCGCTCGCGCCCAGGTACTGCTCGATACCGATCACCGCGCCCTGCTCCTACTCGGCTACGACCGCACCTGGCACGTCGAGGGCCTCTACGAGTGATCCCCTACCGCGCCCGCGCCCGGTAGGCGGCGTCGATGGCGCCGCCCAGCACCAGCGGCCTGTCCGTGGCTGCTGGGTGCGGCGGTGGCCGGGACACCGGTACCCGATGGCGGACGAAGCTCCTGTCCCGCCGGGGACGCCTGTCCTCGGTAACCCTGTCACCCCGGCATGTTCCCGGCCGGAATCCGCACCTGTAGCGCCGCAACATGTCTCGATGAATCGCAGGTCGGAGGCGTGCCGGGGTGACGAGGTAGTGGGGCGGTCCGGCTGCCGGAGGTCTCGGGCGCGCGGTTATGGCGATGCGCACAACCTGCGGCGGGGGCCGGGGTGGGTCCGTACGCTGGTTGATCGTGGAGTTGACGGTTGCGCGCGAGGCGTTCGGGGACGTGCTGATCGCCTACCGGGATTCCGGGGCGGAGGCTGCCACGGATGCCGTGCCGGTGCTGCTGGTGCACGGTATGGGCGGGGACGGGCATACCTGGGATCGGTTCGCGGCGCGGCTGGTGCGGCACGGGCGCCGGGTGATCATCCCGGATCTGCGGGGGCATGGGCGCAGCGCGCATACCGATTCGTACCGCTTTCCCGAGTTCGGGGCGGATGTGGTGCGACTGTGTGATCGGCTCGGACTGGATCGGGTGGATCTGATCGGGCATTCGCTGGGCGGCTATGCGGTGTCCTGGGCGGCGATGGAGCGACCGGAGCTGGTGCGCCGCTTGGTGATCGAGGAACAGCCGCTACCGCTGCGCTCGGGGGATGAGCAGGTGACCTTCACCCGGCGGCTGCCGTCGGTGCCGGAGCTGTGGCATGCCACCAGCAGTCTGCTGCGGCATCCGCGGGCGGTGCTGGCCTTCGATCGGTCCATGACCGGTATCGCGCTGGAGCAGTTCCGCAAACCGTATCCGGAGTGGTGGGAGGGGCTGGCCGATATTTCCGCGCCGACGCTGTTCCTGCGCGGTGGGCCGGGCGGGATGGTGGATCCGGTCAAGCTGGAGTCGATGGCGGCCGCCGTACCGGAGTGTACGGTGCGGGCGTTCGGCTGCGGGCACAGTATTCACCGCGATCGGTATCACGAGTTCGAGGCCGCGGTGCTGCCGTTCCTGGGGCACTGACGACATCTTCCGAGCAATCGGACATATTGCGTTTTCCGGGCACCGAACACCGGCGGTTCGGGCGGAATCTACAGTTAGACGGTGTCCGCACTCGAGCGTCCTACCCTGTTCTTCACCGATGAGCAGTCGTTTCGGGACTGGCTGGCGGCCAATCACGCCGCCGTGGACGGTATTTGGTTGAAATTTGCCAAGAAGGGCTCCGGCTACCTCGCGCTGGAACACTCCGCCGCACTGCGTCAGGCGCTGTGCTTCGGCTGGATCGACGGACAGGCGCGGCCGCTGGACGAGGAGTTCTATCTCGTCGGATTCACCCCGCGCCGCCGTCGCAGCCCCTGGTCACAGCGCAATCAGGGCTTGGTCGCCGAACTGATCGAACAGGGCCTCATGCATCCGGCCGGGCAGGCCGAGATCGACCGCGCCAAGGCGGACGGCCGCTGGGAGAACGCCTCCGGTCGCGAGCTGCCGGAGGATTTCCTCGCCGCGCTGGCCCGGCATCCGGAGGCGGCGGCCTTCTTCGAAACCCTGCCCATGCAATCGCGGATCGCCGTCGGCTACCACCTGGGCAGCGCCGTCCGCCCGGAGACCCGGGCGCGCCGACTGGAGCAGTTGATTCGCAAACTCGCCGACGGACAGCCGCTATGACCTTCGAGGGCCTGTCGTGTTCGGCTGCCGCACTGGAGGTTCCGCTCCCCGGCAGCGCGACGCGGATCACCGGCTGGCTGTGCGTCGAACAACCCGGCGCGTGGGGACGCGATGTGATCGGCGATGAGGTGCTGGGTCCGGAGATCACCGCCGATCTGGCCGCCCGCACCAAGGCCGCGCAGGTGCGGCCGACGCTCATCCGGCGACCCGGGCGCAATGAATTCAACGGTGTGCGAACGGTTCTCATCGCCAGTTCACGACCACAAGGGTCCTGGTGCGAGCGCTTCGAGATCACCGATCTCAAAGAACTGCTGGACCTGGATCTGCATCTGTTGAACGGTCCCGCACCGGGAATCGGTGTGCGCGTGGATGATCCGCTGATCCTGGTGTGCGCGCACGGTAAACGCGACCAGTGCTGTGCGCTGCTCGGCCGCCCCATTGCCGCGACCCTGGCCGAGCGGTACCCCGATCGGGTGTGGGAGTGCTCGCACACCGGCGGGCACCGCTTCGCGCCCGCGGTGATCCAGCTGCCCTCCGGCCTGACCTACGGTCGCCTGCGGGCGGATTCGGCGCTGGCGATGGTCGCCGCCGCCGATCGGGGTGAGGTCTCGCTGACCGGTTTCCGCGGTCGCGGCTGTTATACCCCGGTCGAGCAGGTGGCGGAGGTCGCGGTCCGCCAGTTGATCAGCGATGAGATCTATACGGCAGCTGCCGTCCAACCGGCCGCCGGTGACTCCGACGCGGCGGTACGCGTGGACGATCTCACCGTCGAACCCACCGAAATCGACAGTGCCACCGCGAAAGAGCCCGCCACCTGCGCGGGCGCGGCCACCGTCACCCATCGTGACGGCCGCCGCTGGCTGGTCACCGCCCGCACCGTCGCCTACGCCCCGCGCCAGGCCAGCTGTGGGGCCGGGCCCAAACCCGCCACCGCCGTGGTCGCGGATCAGGTCCGGCCGCTGGACTGAGCGCTACCGCGGGGTGAGCGCGTCACGCAGTGCGGAATCCACCGGCGGGCGGGTTATGCCTTTCCTCCGCCAGCACACCGGTGTGGCGTCGGCCGCCGGGGCTCCGCCGAGCATTTCGGGGCTCGGCGGAGCGGATGTCCGTGATCACACCATGCCGGGGACTCCGGGCAGGCCGAAGGTGTGGTCACCGAACATGACGTAGGCGCGTTCGGCGTCATTGGTGGCGTGCACGCGGGCGGCGTGCGCGTCCCGCCAGAAGCGCTGCAGCGGAGTGCCTTTCACCAGTGCGGTGGCGCCCGAGGCGGCGAAGAGCTGATCGATGGCGCCGACCGAGCGCTGGGTGGCGCGGACCTGGTCGCGGCGGGCGGCCATGCGCAGATCCATCGGGATGTCCTGACCGGCCAGCACCAGTTCCCATTCGGCCTGCAGATTGCCCACGAGCTGACGCCAGGCGGCGTCGATATCGCTGGCGGCCTCGGCCACCCGCACCTTGATGAACGGGTCGTCCTTGGCGTTCTCACCGAGGAAGGCCGCGCGCACCCGCTTGCCCTGATGTTCGACGAACGCGGCGTACGCGCCCTGCGCCATACCCACCACGGGGGCGGAGATGGTGGTGGGCATGATGGTGCCCCATGGCATCCGGTACAGCGGTTCGGTATTGACTTTCGCACCGGGGGCAGCGAATTCGTTCATGACCAGGAACGACAGGAACCGGTGTTCGGGTACGAACACATCCTCCACCACGATGGTGTTGGAGCCGGTTCCGGACAAGCCGATCACATTCCAGGTCTCGTCGATGGTGTACTCGGCGCGCGGAATCAGGAAGGTGCCGAAGTCGGCCGGATTGCCGTCGATCATCACCAGACCGCCGACGAAGGCCCAGTCCGCGTGCGCGCTGCCGGAGGAGAAGGCCCAGGAGCCCTTGACGATATAGCCGCCCTCGACCTTGGTGCCCGACCCCATCGGCGCGTACGAGGAGCTGATCCGCACCTCGGTGTCCGCGCCCCAGACATCCTGCTGCGCCTGCTGATCGAAGAGCGCGAGATGCCAATTGTGCACGCCCACAATGCTGGCCACCCAGCCGGTGGAGGAGCAGGCGCTCGCGAGCAGGCGGACGCAGTCGTACAGGACCACGGGCTCGGCCGCGTACCCGCCCCATTGGATGGGTTGCATGAGCTTGAAGAATCCGGTGTCCTGCAGCGCCTTGATGCTGGCTTCGGAGACCTGGCCCTGATCCTCGGTCTCCTGCGCGCGTTCGCGCAGCTCCGGTAGCAGTGCCTGGATCTTCTCGACCACTTCGTGCGTCACGTGAGTTGCCCCCACCTTCGATTAAACAGAAACCAACGTGTTTTCGATCGTGACGTTAGCGTGTCCGTCGCATCTGCGCGCGCGGAAGTGTGCCGATGACAACGCCTTCCACGCTTCAGGGTCCGGAAGGCGTTGTCGGGGAATTGATTCGGAGTTTTCGGGTTGCCGTGGGTTTACCAGTGCGTGCCGGGCACCAGTCGCGCGGCACGGCGCAGTGCGGTCCGGGTTACGCGCAGTGCGGGCGGGGTCGAACGCTGATGGCGTTGTGGCACCACGATATCCACCGCCTCGGTCTCCGGCTCGACGACCGTTTCGCCCTTGGCCGCGGGCGAATCCGGGATGGCCCGGTAGTAGCGGTGCAGCACCCGCTCCTTGATGCCGGGCGCGATGAGGGTGCCGTATTCGGCGATGGTCCCCAGTGGTACATCGATGCGGCGCGGGCGTTCGCTGAGCGCGCGCACAATGGTCGCGGCCGCCCACTCCGGTGACTGGGTGGAGGCGCCCTGATCGCCGCTCGGCGTAATCATCGGGGTGCGCACCAGGGGCATGTGGATGGTGGTGAAAGTGATGTTGTCGGAGAACATTTCGGCCGCGGTCACCTCGGCGAACTTATCCAGTGCGGCCTTGCTCGCCAGGTAGGCGGCGAAGCGCGGCGTGGCGACCTGGACGCCCGCGCTGGAGATGTTCACGATGTGCCCGAACTTGCGCTCGCGCATCTGCGGCAGCAGGGCCAGGGTCATGCGCACCGCGCCGAAGTAGTTGACCGCCATGGTCCGTTCGAAATCGTGCATGCGATCGGTGGAGCGGTGCACGGCGCGGCGGATGGAGCGGCCGGCATTGTTGACCAGCATGTCGACATGGCCGTGCTGCGCCAGGATGAGCGTGATCACGGCGTCCACCGAATCGGCGTCGGTGACATCGCACTGGTAACCGTGCGCCTGGCCGCCCGCGGCCTTGATCTCGTCGACCACGGCGGCGAGCTCCTCGCCGCGGCGCGCGAGTAGGAGTACGACCGCGCCCTTGTCGGCGGCGGCCACGGCTGCCGAGCGGCCGATGCCGGAGGACGCGCCGGTAATGACAATGTGCTTGCCGGTCAGGTCGCGGCGGGCGCGCCGACGGGCCAGGTAACCCGAGGTATCGGTCATCACTGCTCCCTTGCAGATCGAAGTGTCTAGAACTTACTCCAAAGTAAGTTCCGGTGCCAGGAGTGGGCGGTGAATCCCCGTGCGCGCCGGGGGTGGCTTTTTATAGACCGTTCGGTCGGATCTCCTATACTGCCGAGAAAGATCGAATGTATGTTCGATTCACCGTGTCGATCGAGGTGAAGGAGGGGTCGTGGGCTGGCATAACGGTCCGCCTACCTGGGCGGAGCTGGAGCGCGTGCTCTCCGGCCGCCCCGACCCCGCCCGGCGCGTCGAGGGCGACGGCGGCGACAGTCCCGCCTGGTCCCGCAAACGTGAGAAGTACGAGGCCGGGGCTCTCGCCCGCGTCGAAGGCCCCACCGTCCCCTACGCGGAGCTGCACACCCACTCCGCCTACAGCTTCCTCGACGGCGCGAGTCCTCCCGAGGAGTTGGTCGAGGAGGCGGTCCGACTCGGACTCGAGGCGCTCGCCCTCACCGACCACGACGGCTTCTACGGCGTGGTGCGCTTCGCCGAAGCCGCCCGCGAATGGGGTATGCCCACCGTCTTCGGCGCGGAGCTCTCCCTCGGCACCGCCGCCCGCGCGAGTGCGCACCTGGCGCCGCGAGGCGTGCGGGGACGAGGCAGGCGCGGGGATTCCGACCCGGTCGCCGAGACGTTCGCCGAGGTTACGGGCCGAACCGGCGGCAGTGGTAAGAGCGGAGCCGTCGCGGGGCGGAGTGCAGGGGCCGGCGGTAGCCGAATCGGCAAGGGCGCGAGCGCTTTCGGTGAAGGCGCGTGGTTGGATTCCGCCCCGCGCACCGGTGCGCCGGATCCGGTCGGGCCGCATCTGCTCATCCTGGCACGCGGGCAGGAGGGGTATCGCCGGTTGTCGCGGGAGATGGCGGCGGCGCATATGGCGGCGGGGGAGAAGGGGATTCTGCGGTACGACCTGGATCGGCTGACCGCGGCGGCGGGCGGGCATTGGCATGTGCTCACCGGGTGCCGGAAAGGGACTGTGCGACAGGCGCTTACGCAGGGCGATGCGGCGGCCGAGGGTGCGCTGCGGGAATTGGTCGAGCGGTTCGGGCACGAACATGTGAGTGTGGAGCTGACCCACCATGGGATTCCGGAGGACGATGAGCGCAACACGCGGCTCATCGCGCTCGCGGATCGGCTCGGATTGCCGGTATTGGCAACCACCGGAGCACATTTCGCCGCACCACCGCAGCGGCGGCGGGCCATGGCCCTGGCCGCCGTTCGCGCGCGCTCCAGTCTGGACGAGATGGCGGGCTGGCTGCCGCCGACCGGTGGGGCGCATCTGCGCTCCGGGGCCGAGATGGCGCGATTGTTCGCCGCGCATCCGCGCGCGGTCGCCAATGCCGCCGCACTGGCCCGGGAGTGCGCCTTCGATCTGCGGTTGATCGCACCGCAGTTGCCGCCGTTCGATGTACCCGAAGGGTATGACGAGGACTCCTGGCTGCGCGAGCTCACCATGCGCGGCGCGGCGCGCCGCTACGGACCGCGCGCGGGTAATCCGAAGGCGTATCAGCAGCTCGACCATGAGCTGGAAGTGATTGCGCGGCTGAAGTTTCCGGGTTACTTCCTGGTGGTGCACGATATCGTCAGCTTCTGTCACACCAACGACATTCTGTGTCAGGGGCGGGGTTCGGCCGCGAATTCGGCGGTCTGCTACGCCATCGGCATCACTAATGTGGATCCGGTCGCGAACAAACTGCTGTTCGAGCGGTTCCTGTCGCCGGAGCGGGACGGCCCGCCCGATATCGATGTGGATATCGAATCGGATCGGCGGGAGGAGGCGATCCAGCACGTCTACACCAGGTACGGGCGCGAATACGCCGCGCAGGTCGCCAATGTGATCACCTACCGTGGCCGCTCCGCGGTGCGCGATGCCGCACGCGCACTGGGATTCTCACCCGGACAGCAGGACGCGTGGAGTAAACAGGTGAGCCGCTGGACCGGTGTCGCCGAGGAGGAGCACACCGATATACCGGCCGATGTGCTCGGGCTGGCCGGTGAATTGGAGGGCCTGCCGAGACATTTGGGTATCCACTCGGGTGGCATGGTGATCTGTGATCGGCCCATCGCCGATGTCTGTCCTACCGAATGGGCGCGTATGCCCGGCCGCAGCGTCCTGCAATGGGATAAAGACGACTGTGCCGCAGCGGGTTTGGTGAAGTTCGATCTGCTCGGGCTCGGCATGCTGTCCGCCCTGCACTACATGATCGATCTGGTGCGCGAGCACAAGGGTGAGGTCGTGGAGCTGCATCGCCTGGATCTGACCGAATCCGCGGTGTACGACATGTTGTGCCGCGCCGATTCGGTCGGCGTCTTCCAGGTCGAATCCCGCGCGCAGATGGCGACGCTGCCGCGATTGCGCCCGCGCAACTTCTACGACCTGGTGGTGGAGGTGGCGCTGATCCGCCCCGGACCCATTCAGGGCGGGTCGGTGCACCCCTATATCCGCCGCCGCAACGGCCGCGAAGCGGTCACCTATGACCATCCGGCACTGGAGAATTCGCTCGAACGCACCCTCGGCATTCCGCTGTTCCAGGAGCAGCTCATGCAGATGGCGGTGGATATCGCCGGTTTCACCGCCGCCGAGGCCGATCAGCTGCGCCGCGCCATGGGCTCCAAACGCTCCCCGGAGAAGATGGAGCGGCTGCGCGCCCGCTTCTACACCGGTATGCGTGAGCTGCACGGTATCACCGGTGAAATCGCCGACCGCATCTACGAGAAGGTGTACGCCTTCGCGAATTTCGGCTTCCCGGAGAGTCATTCGCAGAGTTTCGCGTCGCTGGTGTTCTACTCCTCCTGGTTCAAACTGCATCATCCGGCGGCGTTCTGCGCGGGGCTGCTGCGCGCCCAGCCGATGGGTTTCTACTCGCCGCAATCGCTGGTGGCCGATGCCCGGCGGCACGGGGTGGTGGTGCGCGGCCCGGATATCAATCACAGTCTGGCGGAGGCGACCCTGGAGGGGCGGGGCCTGCGCATCCGATTGGGGCTGGCCTCGGTGCGCGGTATCGGTACGGAGTTGGCCGAGCAGATCGTCACCGCCCGTGCCGCCGGTCCGTACACCTCCTTCCTGGATCTCACCGGCCGGGTGGAGTTGACTGTGCCGCAAGCGGAGTCACTCGCCACCGCGGGGGCGATCGGCAGTCTCGGCGGTACCCGCCGCGAGGCGCTGTGGGCGGCCGGAGCCGCTGCGGGCGAACGCCCCGACCGCCTCCCCGGTATGGGCGCGGCCGTGGACGCCCCCGCCCTGCCCGGTATGAGCGCCCTGGAATTGGCCGCCGCCGACGTCTGGGCCACCGGCGTCTCTCCCGGCAGCTACCCCACCGAATTCCTCCGCAACCGACTCGACGCCCTGGGCGTGATCCCCGCCGCCCACCTACTCGGAATCCGGGATGGCACAAGGGTTCTGGTGGGCGGCGCGGTCACTCATCGGCAACGTCCAGCCACCGCCGCGGGCGTAACCTTCCTCAACCTGGAAGATGAAACCGGCATGGTCAACGTCGTCTGCTCGGTGGGCCTCTGGGCCCGCTACCGCCGTCTCGCCCAATCCGCCCCCGCCCTGCTCATCCGAGGCCGAGTCCAGAACGCCGAAGGCGCGGTCACCGTCGTAGCCGACCACCTCCAGCGCATGAATCTCCGCATCGAGGGTCGCTCCCGCGACTTCCGTTGACCACGGGACAATTCACCCACACCGAATTCGAGAGGAGTCCGCCACATGCCCACCGTGGTCCGAGCCACCATCAAACCCAACAGCAAAAAGGGCCCCCTGGTGGAAACCCTCGAAGACGGCACCCTCCAGCTCTACGTCCGCGCCCCCGCCCAGGAGGGCAAAGCCAACAAGGCCGCCATAGCACTCCTGGCCACCCACCTCGGTGTCCCGAAGTCCTCGATCACCCTCACCGCCGGAGCCACCTCCCGCTTCAAACGCTTCGAGATCGACGACTGATTCGGTTCAGAATTCGAGCTCAGTCCAGGGGATGTGGATCGGGAACGGGAAATCGAACGCGATGCCCGCGGAGTCGGCCGGTGTCCACTCTCCGGTGATCAGGTAGTTCGTGGTCCGAAGCGGGTGAACCCCGTCGGGCAATGGCCCCGGCTCGGTCTCGAGACCGAAAACGCGCACCATCGCGATGGCGCTGGTTTCCGCGGCCAGAGTGACCTCCCAGTACCAGGGGATTCCAGCGCTCGCGTAGCGGCCTCGTTTGGCGTCCATATCGGATTGCTTATTCGAGGGCGAGAGGACTTCGCCGACCACGGAGGCATCGGTGGCGCGCACATCCTGGTAGGGGGATTCGAGGCAGCGGTGGACGAGGAAATCTGGCGTGAGAAAATCGGATTTACCGGTGGGATGCAGAAAGACGTTGGTCTCCGTCGTAGCGCGCCAACAGTTTTCGGGCTGGTGTATCGAGGCGTCACGTGCGCACTTGCGCAGTCCGCTCCACAGCAGATTCGTGAACGTTTGGTGTTCGGACGGTCCGCGCCGTAGCCAGACCACCCGTCCGTCCCACAACTCGATCTGTTCCGCGATCTCTTCCGGAAGTCGCCCGAGCTCCTCCCAGGTCATGTACTCGGGGAGCTCGGGTTGTGTATACGGAAGTGCCACGTCGTCAGGATAATTCGGCATACCCGCAGCCTCCGGGGCTTTTCGAAGCTAGGACGGTTTCATCCCCATTGTCGCGTGTCTCGGCCGTTGACACACGGTTCGAGCGGTCGCATGTCCCTACACCGCGCCCGGGAAGCCCTGTTGCCGCCAGGCTTCGTAGACGGCTACGGCGGCGGCGTTGGAGAGGTTCATGGAGCGGCGGCCGGGGAGCATGGGGATGCGGAGTTGTTCGGTGATCCGAGAGTCGGCCAAGACCTCATCCGGAAGGCCGGTGGGCTCGGGGCCGAAGAGCAGGACGTCGCCGTCGTGATACTCGATGTCGGTATTGCGGGTGGTGGCGGCGGCGGTGAAGGCGAAGACGCGCTCGGGTTTGATGGAATCCCATGCGGCGCTGAGATGCTCGTGCACCGTGACCGAGGCCAGGTCGTGGTAGTCCAACCCGGCTCTGCGTAGTTTGGGCTCGGATAGGTCGAAGCCGAGGGGTTCGATCAGGTGTAGCTCGCAGCCGGTTCCGGCGGCCAGGCGGATGGCATTGCCGGTATTGGGCGGGATGCGGGGGGAGAAGAACACCAAATGGAACACGCCCCTCAGCATTCCAGAGGATGACAACCGTACTGTTCGCAGCCCGGGTAGGCGGCGTGCCGGGTGGGCGCGCGGAATCGGCGGGCCGCAGCGCACCGGGGGCGGTTAAGCTCTGCTGCGTGAGTCCAGCCCATGCCGCCCCTTCGGGTCCCACCAGCCGGTTCGGTCAGTCTGTGCGTGACAATCTGCCGATGGTGCTGATCGGCGCCGTACTGGTGGTGGCGGTGGTGTTCCTGGCGTGGGATCGCTGGCGGCGCGGGACGTTCTTCTTCGGCGGCGCGGCGCTGCTGGCGGCGGCCTTCCGGATGCTGCTGCCCACGGAGAGGGTGGGCTTGCTGGCGGTGCGCAGCAAGCCCTTCGATGTGGGGTGGTTGACGGTGATGGGGAGCGTGATCATCGTGCTGGCGGCGACCATCAACAGCCTGGGCGTCACCTAGCCGATTCAGGCGGTGGTCAGGCGGCGTCCGAGTTCGCGGCGCAGGATCTCCTGGTCGGGTAGGCGGTGTAATACGCGCAGCACGGCGGGGCGAAGTTCGCGCTGTTCCTCATCGGAGAGCAACGCGACCAGATCGCGCAGATCCATGTCATCGAAGGCTGCTGTCATGCTGCATACCTTACGGCGGCGCACCGGAACAGTCACGGAATCGGCGTGTCGGTTACCGAGGTGTCATCGCCGTGAAACCGTCAGTGCGTCAAGATAATTCGTACGAAACAGGCAGGACTCATGGTGTGCCCGCGGTCATCGCGACCGCGGGCAGCCATACGAGGTTCAGCCGCGCGCCGCGCGCGCCAGCTCCATGGTCTCGGCCATGAGCTTGCTGACCGCTTCGGTCTCGGTCAGGAAGCCGTCATGCCCGTCTCGTGAGTGCACGATCTCCAGGCCCTTACAGCCGGGCAGCAGATCGGCCAGCTCCTGCTGATTGCGCAGCGGATACAGCCGATCGGAGTCCACGCCCCCGACCACGACCGGCACCGGAGTGCTGGCCAGCGCGGCCTCCACGCCGCCGCGCCCGCGGCCGACGTCGTACCGGTTCAGCGCCTCGGTGAGCAGCACGTAGGTGCCCGGATCGAAGCGTGAGATGAGCTTGTCGGCCTGATACTCCAGATAACTCTGCACCGCGTAACGCCCACCCTCCCAGGGGTTTTCGTCACCCTGAGCGTGGTTCTCGAAGCGGTGGTCGAGCTCGGCCTCGGCGCGGTAGGTCAGGTGCGCCATGCGGCGGGCCAGTCCCATGCCGGTCATCGGGGCGCGCCCGGTGCCGTAGTAGTTGCCGCCCTGCCAGTCCGGATCGGACTTGATGATGGCGATCTGCGTGGTCTGCTGGCCCAGCTGATCGGCGGTGGCGCGGGCGCTGGCGGCGAGTACGAGCGCGGCCCCGACCCGTTCGGGATAGCCGATCATCCACTCGAGCACCCGCATGCCGCCCATGGATCCGCCGACGATCGCGGCTAGTCGATCAATGCCGAGCCGATCGAAGAACTGCGCCTCCGCGGTCACCTGATCGCGAATGGTGTACTCGGGAAACCGTCCGCCCCAAGGCTTTCCATCCGGTGCCAGGGAGGACGGCCCGGTGCTGCCCTTACAGCCGCCGAGCACGTTCACCGCGATGACGCACCATTCGCGGGTGTCGACCGACTTACCCGGTCCGATGGTCCCGTCCCACCAGCCGGGGGAGTCGTGGTGCACATCGGCGGGGCCGACCACATGCGAGTCACCGGTCAGCGCATGCTCCACCAGCACCACATTGTCGGCGTTCGCCGATAGTTCGCCCCAACGCTGTACGGCCAGCGTCACATCGGGGATGACGGCGCCGCTCTCCAGCACCACATCCCCGATGGCAATGCTGCCGAGCGTCCCGTCCGGCGGCGGTAGTAGTGCCGCCGCCGTCGGAACGGTCGTGCCCGAGTCGGTGTTCGTGGTCAACTCGCGACCGCCGTCAGTCCGGCGCGCAGGTCGGCCAGGATGTCGTCGATACCCTCGATGCCCACGGCCAACCGCACCAGACCAGGGGTGACGCCGGAGGCGAGCTGCTCCTGCGGGGTCAGCTGGGAGTGGGTGGTGGAGGCCGGGTGGATCACGAGCGAACGCACATCCCCGATGTTAGCGACATGGCTGTGCAGCACCAGAGCGTCCACGAACTTCTTGCCCGCATCGACGCCGCCGGCCAGTTCGAAGGAGACGATCGCGCCGACGCCCTTGGGTGCCAGTTGTTTGCCGCGCTCGAACCACGGTGAATCGGAGAGTCCGGCGTAGTAGACCTTGTCGATGCCCGGCTGCTGGGTCAGGAACTCCGCCACGGCCTGGGCGTTGGACACGTGCCGCTCCACCCGCAGGCTCAGCGTCTCGATGCCCTGGGCGATCAGGAAGGCGTTGAACGGCGCGACCGCCGCACCCAGATCGCGCAGCAGCTGTACCCGTGCCTTGAGCGCGTACGCCGGTGCGCCGAGGGAGGCGAAGACCACACCGTGATAGCTGGGATCGGCGGTGGTGAAGCCCGGGAAGCGCGGCTTGCCGTCGGTGTCGGTGACGGTCCAGTCGAAGGTGCCGCCGTCCACGATCACCCCGGCGACGGCCGAACCGTGCCCGCCCAGGTACTTGGTGGCCGAGTGCACCACGATGTCCGCACCGTGCCGCAAAGGCTGGATCAGGTACGGCGTGGCGACGGTGTTGTCCACGATCAACGGCACACCCGCGGCATGCGCGACACCCGCGATACCCGGGATATCCAGAATGGAGCTGCTCGGATTGGCGACGGTCTCGCCGTAGAACGCCTTGGTATTGGGCCGCACGGCCGCTTCCCACTGCGCCAGATCATCCGGATCCTCCACGAAACTGACCTCGATACCCAGCTTGGGCAGCGAGTAGTGGAAGAGGTTGTAGGTGCCGCCGTACAGGTGCGGGCTGGAGACGATGTGATCGCCCGCCTCGGCGAGGTTCAGGATCGCGTAGGTCTCCGCGGCCTGTCCGGAGGCCAGCAGCAGTGCGGCCACACCACCCTCCAGGGCGGCGATGCGCTGCTCCACCACATCCTGGGTGGGGTTCATGATGCGGGTGTAGATATTGCCCGGTTCGGCGAGTCCGAAGAGCGCGGCGGCGTGATCGGTATCGCGGAAGGCGTACGAGGTGGTCTGGTAGATCGGCAGTGCGCGCGCGCCGGTGGCGGCGTCGGGGGCTTGGCCCGCATGAACCTGCCTGGTCTCGAAGGACCAGTTGGCGGGGTCGATGGACGCGGTCGAGTCACTCATGTCGTGCTCCAGAGACAAAGGTCGCCTATACGGCGGAGGTGGACGTTATCGGAAGGCGAATTGGCTTCGACAACAACACATCTCGGGTCCTCCTACAGTGCGCTTGCGCCCGGCCTTCGAGCGCCTGGTCCTCACCCGGAGCACCCCGCCGCTGCTGGAGGGTTGCCGATCAGCGAGCCGGGGCTTTGCGCTGATGCTCTTGACCTTGGCGGAGATTCTAACGGGGCGGCGCAACAGCCGTCGCGACGGGGAGGGCACAACTGCGTGTGAACTCGTCGAATGCGGCCACGACATTCGTGATCAGGTCTTGGGCCGAGGCCGGGGCGGAGCAGCCCGGCAGGGTGGCGTCGGATTCGCATTCCATGCCGATGCGCGCGATGGCGTGCCAGGTGGAGGCGATGACCTGAACCTGCATGGAGTTCGGGTCGGTCCGCAGGCGTTCGGCGAGCACGGCGGTCATGGCGCGGGTCTTGCTGTCCGCGGATTGCAGACTCTGCGCGCGGACCGTCGGACTGGTCTGGGTGACGCGCTGCATCTGCTGGAACCAGCGGAACGGCACCGGATTGTCGCTGTCGATGACCTGCTCGACGAAGGCTTTGAAGGCGTTCAGCAGCGACTGCAGTTCGTTGCCTGTAATCGGTTGTGCGCGTAGCTGTTCCGCCAGCGCGATGCCCACCTCTTCGATGGGGGCGATGACGATCGCCTCTTTGCTGTCGAAGTACCGGTTGATGGTGCGCGGTGAGACATCGGCCGCATCGGCGATCTGCTCCACGGTGGTGGCGTCGAAGCCCTGGGCATCGCAGAGTCGCAGCGCCACGTCGATGATGCGGGTGCGGGTCTGCTGCTTCTTGCGCTCACGCAGGCCGGGACGGTGGCGCTCCAGCAGATCGGCATGCATCGACGACTCGGACATGCCGTCATTGTATCGCCGCGCGGAGTGATTGTGACGTAAACAGCCAACTGTCTGATTACGACAGTTTTCTCTTGACGCCAAATGTCTGGGAGTGCCACGATGGACCAGGCTGTTCGAACCACTCCTGAGGAGACGGCATGACCACTGGGACGGCGACTCTCGCGCCCAACGAAACATCAAGTCCGGCAAGCGCTTCCAAGCGCTGGCTGGCGCTGGGCGTGATCGCCATGGCCCAGCTGATGGTGGTACTCGACGCCACCATCGTGACGATTTCCCTACCCTTCGCCCAGCAGGACCTGGGCATCAGCGACGGCAACCGGCAGTGGGTGCTGACCGCGTACACCCTCATCTTCGGCGGACTCCTCCTGCTCGGCGGACGTCTCGCCGACTATCTGGGCCGCCGCCGCATCTTCCTGATCGGCCTGATCGGTTTCGCCGCGGCCTCCGCGCTGGCCGGTCTGGCGCAGAACACCGCCGAACTCTTCGCGGGCCGCGGTCTCCAGGGCGCGTTCGGCGCGCTGCTGGCCCCCGCGGCGCTGTCGCTGGTGTCGGTCACCTTCACCGAGGCCAAGGAGCGGGCGCGCGCGTTCGGTGTCTTCGCGGGCGTCTCGGCGGGTGGCGCGGCCATCGGCCTGATCGTCGGCGGCGCGCTCACCGAGTACGCCAGCTGGCGCTGGTGCCTGCTGGTGAACACGCCGATCGCGCTGCTGGCGTTCGCGGGTGCGATGGCGTTCGTCATCAAGGACACCCCGGCCCCGCGTACGGGCGGTTACGACCTGCCCGGTGCGATCACCGCGACGCTCGGCTTGGTCTCGGTGGTCTACGGTTTCAGCCGCGCGGCCGACGACGGCTGGGGCGCGGCCTCCACGCTGTCGTTGCTCATCGTGGGTGTGGCCCTGCTGATCGCCTTCGTCGCCATCGAGCGGCGTTCGGCGAATCCGCTGCTGCCGCTGCGTATTCCGGGTGAGATCAACCGCGGTGGGTCCTTCCTGGTCGCGTTGATCACGCCGATCGCGATGTTCGCCATGTTCCTGAATCTGAGCTTCTACCTGCAGATCACGCTCGGGTACTCGGCGCTCAAGGCGGGCGCGGCCTTCCTGCCGTTCCCGTTGGGCATCGTCATCTCGGCCGGTATCGCGAGTGCGCTGCTGCCCAAGATCGGGCCGCGCCCGGTCATGTTGGTCGGTGCGCTGTTCGGTACCGGTGGTCTGCTCTACCTGGCACAGCTTTCGCTCGGGGACAGTTACGCCACGCATGTGCTGCCCGCGATCCTGCTCATCGCGCTCGGCATGGGCGGGTTGTTCGTGGCCATGCAGACCACCGCGCTGCATCAGGTCGACGACGCGGACTCCGGTGTCGCCAGTGCGCTGCTCAATGCCGCGCAGCAGGTCGGTGGTTCCATCGGCACCGCATTGCTGATGACCCTCTCGGTGCAGGCGACCGAGCGGTACGCCCGGAATCACCCGACCATCGACAGTGTGGTGGCGCGGGCCTCGATCCACGGATACGACATCGCGTTCTACGCGGGCGCGGGCTTCTTCCTGCTGACGATTCCGATTATCGCGTTCATGATTCGCGATAAGCCGGAGACGCTGCTGGAGGGCTCCGAGCACGTGCACGTCGGAGTCTGATTCGGTAGCGATTCGCGATTGATCCGCACCCCCGTCGTGCCATGCGCGGCGGGGGTGCTTCGTGCCGTGGGTCACTCGATGCCTACCGGTGGGTAACTAAAGGGTGGTATCCCGCACAGCGGGGGCTGCCCGCGCGGTGAGGTACATAGCAGCAGTACGCTCGTCTTGTTTGGCGCTCCATAACGCGCGGACCTGGTACCAGAGGTCCCGCCGAGAACGCCGGGCATATACGTTGTTTGTTGAACAGCCGGGGCCCGCGCTCACAAGCGCGCTCACCTGGCCGTGCAATGGGAGCACCACCTTCCTAGGAGGACACGAAGTCCATGTCCAAGATCAAGGTTGAAGGGACTGTCGTCGAACTCGATGGCGACGAGATGACCCGGATCATCTGGCAGTTCATCAAGGACAAGCTGATCAACCCGTACCTCGATGTGAACCTCGAGTACTACGACCTCGGCATCGAGTACCGCGACAAGACCGATGATCAGGTCACCATCGACGCCGCCAACGCCATCAAGAAGCACGGCGTGGGCGTCAAGTGCGCGACCATCACTCCGGACGAGGCCCGGGTGAAGGAATTCGACCTCAAGAAGATGTGGCGGTCGCCGAACGGCACCATCCGCAATATTCTGGGCGGCACCATTTTCCGCGCGCCGATCATCATCTCGAATGTTCCGCGACTGGTTCCGGGTTGGACCAAGCCGATCATCATCGGCCGGCACGCCTTCGGTGATCAGTACCGCGCCACCGATTTCAAGGTGCACCAGGCGGGTACCGTCACCCTGACCTTCACGCCGGAGGACGGCTCCGAGCCGATCCAGCACGAGGTCGTGCGCATGCCCGAAGACGGCGGCGTGATCATGGGTATGTACAACTTCCAGGATTCGATTCGCGACTTCGCGCGGGCCTCGCTGAATTACGGCCTGCAGCAGAACTACCCGGTGTACCTCTCCACGAAGAACACCATCCTCAAGGCGTACGACGGCATGTTCAAGGACACCTTCGAAGAGGTGTACCAGACCGAATTCAAGAAGGAATTCGATGCCGCCGGCCTGACTTACGAGCACCGCCTCATCGACGATATGGTCGCCTCCGCGCTCAAGTGGGAGGGCGGCTACGTCTGGGCCTGCAAGAACTACGACGGCGATGTGCAGTCCGACACCGTCGCGCAGGGCTTCGGCTCGCTCGGCCTGATGACCTCGGTCCTGCTCACCCCGGACGGCCGCACCTGTGAGGCCGAGGCCGCGCACGGCACGGTCACCCGGCACTACCGCCAGTACCAGCAGGGCAAGCCCACCTCCACCAACCCGATCGCCTCGATCTTCGCGTGGACCCGTGGCCTGGCGCATCGCGGCAAGCTGGACAACACCCCCGAGGTGATCGGCTTCGCCCAGGCACTCGAGGAAGTTGTCATCAAGACCGTCGAAGACGGCCAGATGACCAAGGACCTGGCCCTGCTGGTCGGCGGCGATCAGGGCTACCTCACCACCGAGGAGTTCCTCGGCGTCCTCGACGCCAACCTGGCGCGCACTCTGCGCTGATCAACTCTCGGGCGCTCAGGGGTCCCCCCTGAAACCCCAGGAGCACAAGGGCTCCCGCTGGTTTCGCACTGAAACCGCCAGGACCGACGGGCGTTTCGACGCCCGGGACGCTTCGGCGTCCGAACCGCGCTGATGCACCGTTAACAGCGCCGCAGCGGCGAACCGATGGCGGCCGGGACCGATCGTCCCGGCCGGGACCATCCCTTCGCCGCGTACATTCCGGGCACCTGTCCCGCCACTTCCGGCGGAGCGGGTGCCCGAACTGTTTCGTGCGGCGGCTATTCGCGCGGTTCTCGCCACAGTGGGAAGCCGAAGAGGGGTCCGGGAGGGGATGTCGTGGGTACCGGTGTCGTGCGCGGGGTGAGCTGATGGCTCCGCCCGAAGGAACAACCCTGGTCGTCGACCCGAACGTCTACTACAAAGCGGCCGAACACCTCGCCACGCTGGCCGGTGGTATCGGCACCGCAGTCACCCGGGACCTCGTCCCTGGACTGGCAGCGAGTTCGGGTATGGGCGGCAACTATTCGGCGGTAACAGGCTGGAATTCCGCCTACCACAAGAACTCTGGTGAGGTAAGGACGGCCGTCCTGGCCGTCACCGCCGCCCTGGCGCATTTCGGCGATATCCTCAACATCGCCGGGTATAACTGGGACACAGCCGAATACAACGCGAACACCAACCCGAACAAGGGTTCGCCACCGGCACATCCCGTCCTCGGGGCGGCGACTCCGCTGGGTGCGGCCGGGTTCCCCGAAATCCCGGATCCGAGTGGCGATAATGGTGCGGGCTTGACGATCGCTCCCGCCTGGGGGTTCGAGACGCCGTGGACAGGCGCGCCGAACGGTCACGCCGACGCCCTGGCCGCCGCTGCTGCCGCCTGGGACGCCTTCGCGTTCAGCACCGAGTTGCTGACTTCGCCGAGCGCGGTGCTCGACGTACGAATCTCCTTCACCGGCGTGCAAGCACCCGAGGTGCCCGATATCGAGGAAGCATTGAAGGCGCTGGAAGGCGCGGCTGACCAAGTCAGCAATGTCGCATGCGCGCTCGCCGCCAAGACCGGGCTGTACCACGACCATCTCGTCGAAGTGCGGCAGCAATTGATCGCGGCGGCTCCTGGCGCCTTCCCGGCGCATCCGGGTGCCAACATGATTCGAACGACAAATAACACCTCGGTCCGGATTTCCGTGGCGGCGACCCTCACCACCATCGACGTGTTGAACGCTCTCAGCACCTTCAACGCGACCGTTCAACACTCCACGTTGCTCGCGGACTTCACGAAGTCCGATTACGCGCTCAACGGCTTCACGGCCTCGGATGCGCTCAGTAATATCCCGAAGGTGCAGGCGTTGGCCGAGCTACCGCTACTTGTCGAATCTGGAAACCAGAATGACAACACCTCTCTCCACGGAGAATTGGACAACCTCGCGACCTGGCGGACACCGACGGCGACCTTGACCGCGGTGAATGTGGACGCGCTGAATCCATACGGTCCGCAGATGAAGAATTGGGCCATGCTAGCGGTGAAGTATGGCAATGAGGCGGGTGTCGATCCGCGCCTGGTGCTTGCCATGGCGCTGCAAGAAGGCGCGCCTCTCCGCTCGGGCTTGGAGAGCAAGTTCTATGACCAGCTGCAGGGTGGTCCGTCGGTCTATGAACCGCACTCCGGGGTTGGCAAATTGGCCGGTATAGGTTGGGACGAGGCACGTCTCAATGCCTCCAGGCTCGGTGTGGACAAGAATGGGGCCGGCAATTCCATCGGTTTGACCAATCAGAAGGAAGGCCCGTTCAACGAAGTGGCGGCCAAGTACAAGGATCAATTCAAGGGGCAGGAGTGGTCTGATTTGGTCGGCAACGACGATCTGGCGATGAAGGCGGCGGCGTACAACCTGAAGATGCTCAACGATGACGCCGCATCGCAGGCCACGGTCGAGGTACGTGCGAGCCAGCCACATGACCAGTTTCTCGGATCCGGCTACAACGCCGGCGGACTGGTCGGGCGTTCGCTGGATGTTGCCCTGGGAAACGGTGGGTTTCAGGAGCTCGAGATCGAGCACGGTCAGAGTACGGTAAATGTTGTCGCACTGGCGAATACAATCCTGTGTGGAAGCGGAGCGTATAGGTGATGATTCGCGGGGGCGGTCCGAGTCGCCGGTATCTCTGGGGGTGTGTTGCTCTCGTATCGCTGGTTGTCGTAGGTCTTGTGGGTTTTGGGTATCACAGTTTGAAAGTCACCCATCATGATCCGACCGAGGCCATGCGTATTGCCGAAGCCACGACCGTGGCAGGATTTGCCCGTATGGCGGTTGCCGATGTGTCCGGTGGTGACAGCGACCCCACTACCTACGCTGTGGCCTACTTCATCGGTCCTGCGCCGAAACCTGATCCGATCAAGGCCGTTGTGGTGCCGACGATTCACCTGAATACGGTTGCCCCGTCGGACGACCCACAACCGTGGGAGAAGCCGAAATACATCACGGTTGTCGCGTCGGGTAAGCGACCGGACGGATGCGCGGCATCGGTTTCGTATCTCACAGCGTCCGTACCGGAACCGCAGATATCGGAATCGCATCTCACGGCCGAGCAACTTGACGAGGTACGTGCGGGTTCGAAGATATTCATCAGACTGTCCGTCACCGGATGTGGTTCGTAATGAGGTCTGTGCGCAGCTACCTTCCACCGAGCATCGCGCTGTTGGTCGTGGCGGCTCTGCTGTAATGCGTATGTGCTTCGGCGGCGGCGCGTTTCATCTCTTCGATACCTTCTGAGACTTCTGCTGCTCCGGTCATCCACTTCTGGAAGGCTTCGGCTTGGGCGTCCGCGCCGGAGCCGTTCCAGTTCTGCTGGACCGAGTCGATCCGCTGCTGGAGGCCGGACATACTGTCGGTAAGGAATTTCACGAAGCCGGAGAGGCGATCGGTGATGCTCTCGAGCTCGGACAGATTCACCTGAAATGGCTGTGACTCGCTCATTCTCGGTCCTTCCGGTCAGTTCGGCGGCAGATTCAGCAGGGAACCGAAGCCACCTGCATTGCCTTGATCGACGTCCGCATATGCGGTGGCGGATACGCCCAGCAGTTCGGCCATGGCCTGCAAGGCTTGCAGGACTTCGGTTGCGCCGGTGCGGACTTCATCCCAGCCGTGCCGGTAGTGGCTGGCGGAGTTCCCTTTCCACGTGGTCAGCAGGTCGGTCACATCGGTGTCGAGCGACTTGACCTCGTTGATCAACTCCTCGGCCGTCAGTTGTACGAACTTGCCCGCGTCGGTGACATCGGCGGGCGCAACCTGGAATCCGTCTCCGGGCACCCCTGAGTTCACAGCCATGAATCCCCCTTATCGCCTGGTCAGATAGGCTCTGGCCAACCTACCGTAATCGATTGGTACGGAACGTTTCTTGGGCTGGGGGCTTGCCGATGAGTATGAATCCGGAACAGATCGCGGCGCGGAATGCACGTATCCAGAGTGCGATCGCGCAGGTTCGTGGCAGCGCGGAAACAACGGGTGGGGCGGTGGTTGTCGAAACCGATGTGAACGGCACCATCACCGATCTGCGAATCTCGCAGGCCGCGATGGCGGTGGATCCCGCCCGATTGGCCAAGGCCATCTCGCAGTGTCATGAGACCGCCAGGGACCGAGCTCAGACCGAGGCCACCAGGTTGTTCACCGAACTGCTGGAATCGCCTGAGCCGGCACCCCGAACGGCCGCACTCGGTTCGCACACCGCGCCCGGATCGGACGAGTGGGAGGAATCGACTCCGCTGCGCATCACGCGCTCGCTGTAGTGACCGCTGGGGGCACCCGGCCGAGCCGATCACGAAATGTTCACACCGCGCGCGGCAGCATGGTGCGCGTGTGAAGGAGGAGATGTGTCGGGTATCGGGAGTGATTTGCCGCGGGTGGTGCGGGGGCGGGTGCTCGTGCCGGGGGAGGAGGGGTTCGAGGGGGCTCGGCGCTCTGGTGCAGGTTCGTCATCTGGGTGGGGCATTGACGCGGCCGCCGTCGGATGCCGGTGCGGCGGGCGGCGTCCGGGAGCCGTATCTGCTGTCGATGCTCGGTCCGGCTCCGACTCCGGCGCATGCCGATGCCGTCGCCGAGCGGCAGACGGAGATTGTCGCGGCGCTGCACTCGCATGTGTCCGGGCGCAAGCCGCTGACCTATGTGGATGCCGGTGATTCGGCGGCCGACGCCTTCGCCCCGGACACCCTGGCGCGGCTGCGGTCGATCAAGCGGCGGTACGACCCATTGGGACGATTCGCGGGAGCTCCCCGGTTTTCGGCCTGAACCCCGGAGGAGAACGCGCGAGTGTGCACCCTCGGCGGCGTTCTGTCGTAATCTCCGCCACCCGGGCACCCGCGCCGAGCAGGTCGCGGGATGGGTGAGGGGGGTCACCGTGAAATGGGGATGGGGGAGTGGCGCGGCGGTGTTGCGCAATTCCATGGCGAACTCTGTACCGGGCGTGGATGTGGCCGTCGAGACACCCGACGAGGTGGGCTCGGTCGTCGCCGAGCGCGGGTGGCCGATCGCCGCGATCCTGGCCCTGGCATTGGGCGGGTTCGGGATCGGCACCACCGAGTTCGTCACCATGGGTTTGCTGCCGAATATCGCCGATGCTATGTCCGTCTCGGAACCTGTTGCCGGACATATCGTTTCGGCGTACGCATTGGGTGTGGTGGTGGGTGCGCCG
The DNA here is from genome assembly GCF_036327755.1 of Nocardia sp. NBC_01503. NCBI lineage: Bacteria > Bacillati > Actinomycetota > Actinomycetes > Mycobacteriales > Nocardiaceae > Nocardia > Nocardia sp. NBC_01503. Next base: position 1,298,721 of record NZ_CP109596.1, on the reverse strand, counting down.
GTGATCGCGGCCATGGCCGCGCGGGTGGGCCGCAAGCGGCTGCTGATCGCCCTGATGGTGGCCTTCACCGTGGGCAACGCGGCCACCGTGATCGCGCCGACCTTCGCCACCCTGACCGTCGCCCGCTTCCTCTCGGGTCTGCCGCACGGCGCCTACTTCGGTGTCGCCTCACTGGCGGCGGCCTCACTCGCCCCGGTCGGTCAGCGCGCGAAGGCGGTTGCCGCGGTTATGCTCGGATTGAGCGCCGCCAATGTTGTCGGCGTTCCCGCAGCCACCTGGCTCGGCCAGCATCTGGGCTGGCGGGATGCCTTCGTGGTGGTCGCGATTATCGGATTGGCCACGGTGGCCGCCATTTTCAAGTTCGTGCCGGAGTTGCACGGTATTCGCCTGACCGATCCCCGCACCGAGTTGGGCGCCCTGCGCCGCTCGCAGGTGCTGCTCACCCTGGTGGTCGGCGCGGTCGGCTTCGGCGGCATGTTCGCCGTGTACACCTACATCACCACCACCCTCACCGATGTCTCCGGAATGAGCGTCGGGCTGGTCCCGATCGTGCTCATGCTCTTCGGATTGGGCATGGTGGCGGGCAATATCATCGGCGGCGTACTCGCCGATCGCGGCGTGGATCGCGCCATCTTCGCGGCCCTGCTGGCCATGGTGGTCATCCTCGCCGCTTTCGTCGCGGCGGCCCACAATCCGTTCACCGCCGCCCTCGGCGCCTTCTTCATCGGCGCGTCGGGCGCGGCCCTCGGCCCGGGCTTGCAGACCCGCCTGATGGATGTGGCACATGACGCGCAAACCCTGGCCGCGGCCCTGAATCACGCTGCCCTGAATATCGCGAACGCCGCCGGTGCATGGCTGGGTGGCCTGGTCATTGCCGCGGGTCTCGGCTACACCGCGCCGGCCGTGGTGGGCGCGGGCCTGGCGGTGCTCGGCACCGTGCTCTTCACCGCGACCGTGGCAATTGCCCGCCGATCGCCCGCCCCGAGCGGGCAGTGAACATACACGAGTGTATGTAAGTGTAATATCCGATCCATGACCAGGTCCGATGTCTCGAAGCCGCAGCGCCGCACGCAGGAGCAGCGCAGCACCGAGACGCGGATACGGCTGCTGGACGCCACCATCGAGTGTCTCGTCGAATTCGGGTACGCCGGAACCACCACCCCGCGGGTCGCGGAGCTGGCCGGGGTGACCCGCGGCGCTCAGGTGCATCACTTCGGATCGAAGACGGATCTGGTGGTGGCGGCCATCAGTCATCTGGCGCAGCGCCGCACCGAGGCCGCCATGCGGGAGATCGCGCGGGTGCGGACCGGGGACGATCCGCTGGGCAGCACCCTCGAATTCATGTGGGAGCTGCATCAGGGACCGCTCTTCATCGCGGCCATCGAGCTGTGGGTGGCCAGTCGCACCGATCCGGTGCTGGCCACCGAGATGGAGAAGGTCGAGCCGTTCGTCAATAACGCGGTGTTGCTGGCGGTGGCGCAGTTGGTGCCGAATGAGCTGCACCGCAAGAGCGTTCGCGATTTCACCTACACCGCCATGGATACGCTGCGCGGCATCCTGGTCACCGATTTCATCTCCCCGGATCCGGCACGCGCGCATCGCCGCTGGCTGCGCGCCTCCGCGCAACTGCGCTTGGCGGCCGAATCGGCGGTACCGGATCTGCGTCTCGCCGACTGATTTCGGCGCCTTTCACCACCTCACCTGTATGTTCCGCGCCCGGCGCGTGAACTGCTGATCTTGTGCACCCTTCGTTTGATTCAGGCCGCCCTCTTGCCTACTTACATACAGCTTTGTATGTTTGTTTCCTACCGGCCCGGAGGCAGGGCGGCCTGATGTGAGGGAGTTCGATGGCGAACAAGGTCTACGTCGTCGGCGTCGGCATGACGAAGTTCGAGAAGCCGGGGCGACGCAAGAACGAAGACGGCAGCAACTGGGACTACCCGGATATGGCTCGCGAATCCGGTACCAAGGCGCTGGCCGACGCGGGTATCGACTACCGCGAGATCGAGCAGGCGTACGTCGGCTACGTGTACGGCGAATCCACCTCCGGTCAGCGCGCGGTCTACGAACTCGGTATGACCGGCATCCCGGTGGTGAATGTCAACAACAACTGCTCCACCGGTTCGACCGCGCTCTACCTTGCGGCGCAGGCGATTCGGGGCGGTCTCGCGGACTGCACGCTGGCGCTGGGGTTCGAGAAGATGCAGCCCGGTTCGCTCGGCTCCAGCTATGACGATCGCGAACAGCCGATGGCCAAACATGTGATGGCGCTCGCGGAGATCTCCGAGGTGCTGTTCCCGGTGGCCCCGTGGATGTTCGGTGCCGCCGGTCGCGAGCATATGACCAAGTACGGCACCACCATCGAGCACTTCGCCAAGATCGGCTACAAGAACCACAAGCATTCGGTGAACAATCCGTACGCGCAGTTCCAGGAGGAGTACTCGCTCGAGGACATCCTGGCCTCGCGGATGATCTACGACCCGCTCACCAAACTGCAGTGCTCGCCCACCTCGGACGGCTCCGGCGCGGCCATTCTGGCCAGTGAGGAGTTCGTGGAGCGGCACGATCTGGCGGCGCGGGCGGTGGAGATCGTCGGTCAGACCATGACCACCGATTTCCGGTCCACCTTCGACGGCAGCGCCAAGAACCTCATCGGCTACGACATGAATGTGCAAGCCGCGGAGAAGGTCTACGCACAGGCGGGCCTGGGTCCCGAGGACTTCCAGGTCATCGAATTGCACGACTGCTTCTCCGCCAATGAACTGCTGCTGTACGAGGCCCTGGGCCTGTGCGAGGAGGGGCAGGCCGGTCAGCTCATCGACGCGGGCCAGACCACCTACGGCGGCAAGTGGGTGGTGAACCCGTCCGGCGGGCTCATCTCCAAGGGGCATCCTTTGGGCGCAACGGGTTTGGCGCAGTGCAGTGAACTCACCTGGCAGCTGCGCGGCACCGCCGACAAGCGGCAGGTGGAGAACGTCACCGCCGCGCTGCAGCACAACATCGGCCTGGGCGGCGCGGCGGTCGTCACCGCCTATCAGCGCGCCGACCGCTGAATCCGGCAGTACCCGAACAACTTTCACCACAAGACTCGACGAGGAGTACCTCTCATGGGACATATCGAAGCCAGCAAGGACCTGACCGCCTCCCCCGACGCCCTGTGGGCCGTCGTCTCCGATCCGCAGACCTGGGACAAGTGGTTCTCCATCCATGAGCGCTGGATGGAGGAGCCGCCGGCCGTGCTGGCCCCGGGCTCCAAACTGGTCGCGAAGATCCTGATGCTCGGTATGGCGAACAAGATCGAATGGGTGGTGCAGAGCGTCGACACCCCGAATCGCCTGGTACTCGGCGGCACCGGAATGGCGGGCGTGAAGGTCGAGTTCGCGTTCGATATCACCCCCGAGGGCGCCGGCAGCAAGTTCTCCGTCTCCGGCGACTTCGAGGGCGCGCTCATCAAGGGCGCACTCGGCAAGGCGGTCGAGAAGGACGGCCTCAATCAGCTCGACAAGACGCTGACGGCGCTCGATGCGCTGGCTACGGCGGTAAGCCGGTGAGAGGGCAAGGCGAGATAACCGGCAGTACAGTCGAATTCGATCCGGCCGGGCTGAACACCTGGAGCGATGAGGAGCCCTTCGAGGTCACCGGTGAGCGGCTGGCCGAATACGCCGCCGCCACCAACGATCCCATCGAAGCGCATCTGAAAGGCGAAGTGGCGTCGCCGATCTTCGCCATCGTCCCGGTCTTCGAGGCGATGATGATGCCGGTGCTCGAGGTGGTGCCGATGGATATCTTCGGCCGAGTCGTACACGGCGAGCAGGACTTCCACTTCCACCGCCCGATCCGCCCCGGCGACAAGCTGGTCTCGCGGGCCAAGGCCATCGGCTACGAGGGCAAGGACAATGGCTCGACCATCACCATCCTCATCGAATGCCGGGCGCAGGACGGCGAACTCGTCAATGAGCAGTACCTGACGGCGTTCTTCCGAAATGTGAACGCGGGCCCCAAGGTCGGCGACGCCGCGCCCGCGCATCGCTTCGATCCGGCGCTGGCCGAACAGCCGCCGCTGGCCCGGGTGGCCGCACATGTGGATCTGGATCAGACCTTCCGGTACTCGCCCGCCTCCGGCGATCCGGTACCGCTGCACCTGGACGAGCAGGTCGCCAAGGACGCCGGATTGCCCGGCATCATCGCGCACGGCCTGTGCACCATGGCCATGTCCTCCTGGGGCGTGCTCACCGAGGTCGGCGGCTCCGATGTCGCCCGGCTGCGCCGCTTCGCGGTGCGCTTCTCCAAGATGGTCTTCCCCGGTGACGACCTGGAGACCCGCATCTGGCGCAGGAGCGCCGAAAACGGTGAGGCCAGCTACGCCTTCGAAACCGGGCGCGGCGGAGATCTGGTACTGACCGACGGCCTCGCCGTCATCGCGGACTGATGCCCCGGCGCGGTGCGCGGTGCGGGCCGTGCACCGCACCACCAACAGCTTCATATCGACGGCGCCGCATCGAACAGCGCCGGGAAGCAAGACTTTTCGACTCTGTAAGGGAGCAGGATATGGGTGCACTGGAAGGACGGGTCGCCGTCATCACCGGCGCCGGGCGCGGTATCGGCCGCGAGCACGCGCTGTTGTTCGCGCGGGAGGGCGCGGCGATCGTGGTGAACGATCTGGGCGGCAGCAATGCCGGTGAGGGCGCGGATGCCGGACCGGCGCAGGAGGTGGTGAACGAGATCGTCGCCGCAGGGGGGCGCGCGATCGCGAACACCGACAATGTGGCGAACTGGGATGGTGCGAAAGCTCTTGTCGAACAGGCCGTCTCGGAGTTCGGCAAGCTCGATGTGGTCGTCAACAACGCGGGCATTCTGAGGGACGCGTTCATCGCCGGAATGGATGAGGCGCAATGGGATTCGGTGATCGCCGTACATCTCAAGGGGCACGCGGCGGTGCTGCACCACGCCGCCGCGTACTGGAAGGACCAGTCCAAGGCCGGTAATCAGCCCAATGCCGCGGTGATCAATACCGCGTCCGCCTCGGGCACCACCGTGCCGAATGCCGGACAGGCGAACTACGGTGCGGCCAAGGCGGGGATTGCCGCGCTCACCCTGGTCGCGGCCGATGAGCTGGCCCGCTACGGTGTGCGCGTCAATGCCATTGCCCCCATCGCTCGTACCCGGCTGACGCTGGCCACCCCGGGTATGGGCGCCATGATGGCGGCCGAGGCCGAGGCGGTCGAGGAGGGCGGCTTCGACGCCTTCAGTCCGGCGAACATCTCCCCGCTGGTCGCCTACCTGGCCACCGAGAAGTGCCCGATCACCGGCAAGGTCTTCGCCGTACAGGGCGGGGCGATCTCCGAACTGGCGGGCTGGCACGACGTGAAGACCATCGAGACCGAAGGCCCCTGGCTGCTCGACGATATCGCCGACCAGCTGCCCTGATGCTGCGAAACCCTCTGGAGAACAACGATGTTCGAATGGTCCGAGACCGATGAACTGATCCGTGACGCGGTGCGGAGCTTCATCGACAAGGAGATCCGCCCGCATCTGGACGCCCTCGACAGCGGTGACATGCTGCCGTACCCGATCATCCGGAAACTGTTCACGCAGTTCGGAATCGATGCCGTGGGCGCGGAGGCGATCGCCAAACTCATTGCCAAGCAGCGTAAACGGGAAGAGGCGCTGGCGGCGGGTGAACCGCTGCCGGAGAGATCGGCCGGGAAGTCCGGCGGCGGTAGCCCGTTCGCCGGGCAGGAATCGATGATGGCCGTGCTCATCGCCGAACTCTCCGGAGTCTGTATGGGTTTGGTCACCGCCATGGGTGTGAGCATCGGTCTCGGCGCGACCACCATCATGTCGCGCGGCACGCTCGCCCAGCAGGAGCGCTGGCTCGCCGATATCGTGACCATGAAAAAGGTTGCGGCCTGGGCGATCACGGAACCCGACTCGGGCTCGGACGCCTTCGGCGGGATGAAGACCTATGTGCGGCGCGACGGCGAGGACTACATCCTCAACGGCCAGAAGACCTTCATCACCAATGGTCCGTTCGCCGATGTGGTCGTGGTCTACGCCAAGCTCGACGAGGGCGACGGCGCGGACAAGCGCGATCGCAAGGTGCTGACCTTCGTCCTGGACAAGGGCATGGAGGGTTTCGCGCAGGGCAAACCGTTCAAGAAGATGGGCCTGCACGCCTCACCTACCGGTGAACTCTTCTTCGACAATGTGCGGCTGTCCAAGGACCGGCTGCTCGGTGAGACCGAGGAGCACCGAGCCGGTGACGGACGCGAAAGCGCCCGAACGAGTTTCACCGCCGAGCGCATCGGCGTCGCGTTCATGGCGCTGGGCATCGTGAACGAATGCCACCGGCTCTGTCTGGATTACGCCAAGAACCGCAAACTGTGGGGCCAGGAGATCGGGCGGTTCCAGCTGGTGCAGTTGAAGCTGGCGAAGATGGAGATCGCTCGCATCAATATCCAGAATATGGTGTTCAGCGTGCTCGAACGCGGTCGTGCGGGTAAGCAGCCCTCGCTGGCGGAGGCTTCGGCCATGAAGCTGTACTGCTCCGAGACCGCCACCGAGGTGGCCATGGAGGCGGTGCAGCTCTTCGGCGGCAACGGCTACATGTCCGAGTACCACGTGGAGCAGCTGGCGCGAGATGCCAAGTCGCTCATGATCTACGCGGGCAGTAATGAAATCCAGGTCACCCATGTGGCAAAGGGACTGCTCGGGAGATGACCACCTCCGATCACAGCGTGGTGACGGAATCGGCGCGAGAGTACGCCGGGGTGCGGACTCGGGAACTGTCGGTCGCGGGCGATGGGCCGACAGTGGTGCTGCTGCACGGTTATTGCGATAGCGCCGATACCTGGCGGGGTGTGCTGACCCGGCTGGCGGCGGCCGGACGGCGTGCCATAGCGGTGGATCTGCCCGGCTTCGGCCTGGCCGATCCGCGCCGCTCCGGGCCGCTGACCCCGCAGTTCGACGCCTTCGCCGATGCGCTCATCGCGGCGCACGGTCCCGTGGTGCTGGTGGGCAATTCGCTCGGGGCCGCGACCTCGGTGCACGCGGCGGCACGGGATCGGGCCGGGCGCGTTCGCGCCCTCGTCACCCTGGACGAACCGCTGCTGGCGCGACACCTGGTGGCGCGTCTGGCGCGCCGTGGCGAGTACCGGCGGTTCTTCGATATCGCCGGTGCGCTGCCGGTACCGGATCGCCTGGTGCACCGGGTGGTTCGGGGCGGGGTGGCGAGATTTGTCTATGGGCCTGGATATCGCGCCGATCCCGATTTCGTCGCGACGGCCCTGCGGTCGGTACCGAATATGGCGGCGGCCGCGGCGCGCGGGCGTGATGCGATCCGCTATGCCCGCGAGCATCCGGCCGGGCACGGCGCGCTCACCATCTCCTGTCCGGTGCTGGTGGTGCACGGTGCGAAGGATCGCATCATCCCGGTGCGGGCGAGCCGAGAACTGCACGCCCTGCTTCCCGGCAGCGAATTCGTGGTGCTGCCCACCGCCGGACACTGCCCGCAACTGGACGAGCCGGACAATGTGACCCGCCTTGTTCTGGGCATTCTCGCGCGGTCGGGGGACTCTCGGGAGCACGCTGGATAGCACATCCCCGCTCGAGGGTGCAGGACACGTGGTGACGGTGACGTTATGAACGAAATGAGTTTGGCTACGGTAATTTCCGGCAAGGTGGTGGTGATCACCGGCGGCGCCCGGGGCATCGGGTTCGCGACCGCCCGCCGATTGCGCGAGCTGGGCGCACAGGTCGCCATCGGCGATGTGGACGAGGCCAAGGTGAAACAGGCGGGTGCGGACCTCGGGCTGGAGGTGTACGGCACACTCGACGTCACGGATCCGGACGGTTTCGCCGCCTTCCTCGACGAGGTGGAGCGGCGGTTGGGCCCGCTCGACGTGCTCGTCAACAATGCCGGGATCATGCCCGCCGGGGCGTTCGATCAGGAGCCGGATCACGTCACCCGCCGCATCCTCGACATCAACGTCTACGGTGTCGCGGTCGGCAGCAAACTGGCCGCGCAGCGAATGCTGGCGCGCGGCAAGGGGATTGTCGTCAATATCGCCTCATTGGCGGGGGAGGCGACCACACCCGGCCTGGCGACCTACTGCGCGAGCAAGGCGGCGGTGCTGGCCCTCACCGATACGCTGCGGCTCGAGTATCACGAGACCGGCGTGCAGTTCTGTTCGGTGCTGCCCACCTTCACCAATACCGAACTCATTTCGGGCACCCAGGGTGCCAAGGGCTTGAAGAACGCGGAACCGCAGGATATCGCCGAGGCCGTCGCCCGGCTCATCGCCGAGCCCCGGCGCCGGGTCGCGGTGACGCGTATCGCCGGTCTGCTGGTGGCCTCGCAGAAATTCATGCCGCGCCGGGCGAGTGAAGCCCTGGGTCGCCGATTCGGTTTGGACCACGTCTTTCTCGACGAGGTCGATCAGGAGGCCCGTCAAGCCTACGAAGACCGCGCCCGCGGCACCGACCATTGAAATCCGTGTGATCGAAATGAACGAAACGCAGAACACCGAGCGGCCCACCAGCCTGTGCGCCGCCTTCCAGGCCACCGCCGCACGCCATCCCGAGCGGATCGCATTGCGCGGGCCGGACGGTACGCCGAGCTTCACCTGGCGGCAGTACGCCGATCAGGTGCGCAAACTCGCTACCGGTCTGGCCGCACTCGGGGTGCGAGCCGGGGACACCGTGGGAATCATGCTCACCAATGTGCCGGAGTTCCATCTGGCCGATACCGCGGTGCTGCACACCGGCGCGACACCCTTCTCGATCTACAACACCTTTACCGCGGAACAGGTTTCGCACCTGTTCGCCAATGCGGGGAATCGGGTGGTCGTCACCGAGACCCAGTTCCTGGACAAACTGCGGGCGGCGAACATGTCCGGACAGGTGGAGTTGTTCATCTGTTTCGACGGTCCGGTCGAGGGCGGATACAGCCTGTCCGAAGTCGCGGAAATCCCAGCACCGGAATTCGATTTCGAAGCGTCCTGGCGCGCGGTCGAACCGAGTTCGCTGCTGACGATCGTCTACACCTCCGGCACCACCGGGCCGCCGAAGGGGGTGGAGTTGACCCACGCCAACCTGCTGGCCGAATTCTCGGCCATGGACCGGATTTTCGAGATCCAGCCCGAGGATCGGGTGGTCTCGTACCTGCCCGACGCGCATGTCGCCAACCGTGCGTTCTGCCATTACAACAACCTCATCGAGGGCGTGCAGGTCACCACGGTGGCCGACCCCAAACAGTTGGTCGCCACGCTGCCGAAGGTGCGCCCGACGCTGTTCCTCGGCGTGCCCGCCATCTGGTACAAGCTCAAGGCGGGCATCGAAAACATTGTGGCGCAGGAGAGTCCGGTCAAGCGGTCGTTGGTGCGGTGGGCGATCGGGGTCGGCACCGAGGTGGCCTGGCGCACCTCGGATAGCCGAAAGATCTCCCGCTCCCTGCGGCTGCGCCATCGGTTGGCCGAACGGCTGGTACTCGGCACCTTGCGCGCGAAGATGGGACTGGATCAGGTGCGCATCGCGGTCACCGGCGCATCGCCGATCGCGCCGGACGCCATGGCATTCATTCTGGGACTGGGCCTTACGGTATGCGAGGTCTGGGGACTGACCGAGACATCCGCGGCCGCCACCACCAACCGCCCGGACTTCCCCCGGATCGGCACCGTCGGCACCGCGCTACCCGGGACCGAGATCACCGTCGCGGCGGATGGTGAGCTGTTGGTGCGCGGCCCGATCATCATGCGCGGCTATCGAAACGATCCGGAGCGAACCGCGGAGGCCCTCGACGCCGATGGCTGGTTCCACTCGGGCGATATCGGCTCCATCGACCCCGACGGTTACGTCCGCATCGTCGACCGCAAGAAGGAGCTCATCATCAACGCGGCGGGCAAGAATATGTCGCCGTCGAATATCGAAGGCGCGGTACGGGTCAACTGCCCGCTGGTGGGCGCGGTCATCGCCATCGGCGACAACCGCAGCTATATCACCGCACTGTTCACCCTCGACCCGGACGCCTGCACCGCCTATGCCGAACAGCACGGACTGCCCGACGCCGCACCGGCGGTGCTGGCCGCCGATCCAGGGGTGCTCGAGGTCATCGACGCCGGTGTCAAGGCCGCCAATGAACGGCTCGCGCGCGTCGAGCAGATCAAGAAGTACACCGTGCTCCCGGTGACGTGGGATCCGGGCGGCGATGAGCTGACCCCGAAGATGTCGCTCAAGCGCAAGCCGATCGTCGAGAAGTACGCCGCCGAGATCGAGGCGCTCTACCTGTAGTGGCCGACTACGGCTTGTGGGCCATACCGCAGGCGATGAGCTGCTCCCACACCGTCAGCTCGTGCACGCTCGCACCGATTCGGGTCACCGCGCCCGATTCGGTTGTGGTGCGCCACAATCCGCACGCGACCAGACCCGGCTGTAGGACTTCGAGGTCGCCGAAGAGCGCGAGGATCTCCTCGTCGGTGCGCCAGCGGCCGCGCCCGAAGGTGGTCTGCAACATCTCCTCGGCGGCCTTGGTCTCGGCATTGTCGCCGGAACGGAAGTGCGAGATGTAGAAGACGCTGCCGGGTGCGGTCTCCTCGGCCCAGAAACGCACCACCTCGGCGGGATTCTCCTCGTCCTGGAGGTGATGCAGGGTGGCACTGAAGATCACGCCGATCGGCTGCTCGAAGTCGATGAGCCGCAGCACTTCCGGGTGCGTGCGAATATCCAGCGGATCGTGCAGATCCGCCTGGATCACCGTGGTGGTCTTCTCATCGGCGAGCAGTGCCCGCCCATGCGCCAGCACGATCGGATCATTGTCGATGTAGACCACCCGGGCATCGGGAATCCAGCGCTGCGCCACCTGATGCACATTGTCGGCGGTCGGCAGGCCGCTGCCCATATCGATGAACTGCCGGATGCCGAGCCGCGTCATCTCCTCCACCGCTCGCACCAGTGCGTGCCGGTTCGAGAAGGCGATGGCGACCGATCCGGGTAAGTCGTTCCGGAAGAAGTCGCCGACCTCCCGATCGACGGCATAGTTGTCCTGCCCGCCGAGCAGATAGTCGTAAACGCGCGCGATACTCGGTTTCGACGGATCCACCCCGAGGTCGTCGGCCATCTCGAAACACCCCTCTCTGAGGGACCCCTTTGTCCGGACTCCTGTCCTCAACCTTACGAGTTTTTCCGGTGGGCTGAACGGATTTCAGACCGCACGCAGCCGCGTCCGGCTCGCGTAGACGTGCTCGGCGATGAGCGTGGCAATCCGATCCGGGGCCTCCAACATGGGCACATGACCCACATCGTGCATGACGATACGATCCGCCGAATCAGGCAGCTCCCGCAGGAACCGCTTGGCGTACGCCCGATAGGGGATGATCCGGTCGTGCTCGCACATCAGCAGGCGCACAGGGGTTTTCAGCGTCGAGAGATCCTCGATATCCGGTGCGCGCAAGGCGCCCGCCAGCATGGGCAGCATGGCCCGGCAGTTCAATGCCGAGTTGATCGCAGCCTCGACGGCGCGGCGGGGTGCGGCAGCGCCGTTCTTGCTCAACACCATTGCCACCGCCTGGCGCACCGGCGCGCTGAACGCGATGGCGGCGGGCAGGCGTTTGCCGACCTCCACCACGGGCACCAGCGACAGGAACTTCAAACCCACCCGAACCTGCAGGACCGACGGGGTTTGCCAACCGCCCGCCGGAGCGATAGCGGTGAGTGTGCGGGCCCGGCCGCGGCGCGCCAGTTCGAAGCCGACCCAGCCGCCGAGCGAATTGCCCGCGATATGACAGGTGCGCCAGCCCAATTCGTCGAGCTGGTTCTCCACCCGGTCGGCAAGGGCGCTGACATCGAGGTACCAGCCGTCGAGATCGGGTCCGCCCCAATGCCCGGTGAAGGCCGGAGCGAACACCTCGCAATGACTGGACATCCGGTCCGCCACCTGCTCCCAGCAGTGCGGCGACATCATGAATCCGTGCAGCAGGAGCAGCGGATCACCCGAGCCGGTGTGAATCGCGCTCATGGGCGCGAGCGGTGCGGTGGGCTTGGCAGGGCCTGACGTCATCGTCATCACCCCTTCCTGGACCTCGATGTCCACGGAGAAGGTTGGATAGCGGCATTGTACGTTTGAGGGGTGCCCAAAATCCTCAGCACGGTAAACGTCAATGGAATACGCGCCGCGGCCCCCAAGGGCCTGCTCGCCTGGCTAGCGGTCACCGAGGCCGACATCATCTGCCTCCAGGAGACCCGAGCGACCGACGAGCAAACCTATAGCGTGCTGGCTCCCGCCCTGGATGCGGGCTGGTTCCTGTCCCATGCCGAACCGGGTATCAAAGGCCGCGCGGGCGTAGCCATCCTCTCCCGCCGCGAACCCGACGCCGTCCGCATCGGCGTAGGCGCCTTCGAAGGTGAAACCTGGACTCCCGTAACCGAATTCGCCGAACTCGGCCGCTACATCGAAGCCGACTTCGACGAACTCACCGTAGCCTCGGTCTACGTCCACACCGGCGAAGCCGACACCCCCATGCAAGACGAGAAGTACCGCTTCCTCGACGCCATCGGCACCCGCATGACGAGTATCGACCGCGACTTCGTCATCTCCGGCGACTGGAACATCGGCCACACCGAACTCGACATCAAAAACTGGAAGGGCAACGTAAAGAACTCCGGCTTCCTCCCGCAGGAGCGCGCCTGGATCTCCTCCATGCTCGCCGCCGGCTACTCCGACGTGGTCCGCGAACTGAATCCGGGTGTCCCCGGCCCCTACAGCTGGCACTCCTACCGAGGCCGCGCCTTCGACAATGATGCTGGTTGGCGCATAGACTACCAGCTCGCCCGAGGCGAAATCGCCACGCGCGCAAAGCAAGCCGTAGTCGAAAGGGCAGCAACCTATGCCGAACGCTGGTCCGACCACGCCCCCGTCACGGTGCAATACCGCTAACCCTATTCTCTGAACGCCTCATCACCGATCACGTTGTGCCTCTGCAGTTTTCGATGCTTGCAGAGGCGGAAATCCCCCGGTGCGGCTCTGCGGCGGGTTCAACGCGTCGGCAAGTTCCGTCGATGACAGTCCGAGCCGCCATGGGTACCTCTTCGCGGGGGCAACGGTGTGCAGCTCCGCGAACACGGTGACGCGATCGGAATTCCCTCCGACATGCCCAAGATCGGGAGTGATCACGCACGCGGAATCGACGCGTCGGACCGCGTTGTAAAGCGACTCCATATGTGCCGCATCGGAGTTGCCGAGTACCAGGATCTCGGCAACCCTCAGATTTAGTTCTTGGGCGCGCTGGCGTGCGTAGAACGTCGCCCAGTCGAGATCGGCTTTGCTCGTCAGCACGCCGCGGTTTACGTAAATGACTGCCTTGTCTCGCCTTTGACTGTTGCTCACGTCGGCCTCTGTCCGTCGTTGGTGAGGCGGTCCGGGACCGGGACGACTGCACCCGCCCTGGACGCCACTACCAGCGTCGATCAGATTGAAGGCCGTTCCTACCGCGTTTGCCGGACGTTTGGGACGTTTCAGCGCTACGTTCGTACTGTCCCGGAGTGGCTATGGAGGCGGCGTACGTTGAATGAAGCACTACGACAGGCGATGTCCAGAGCGGGCGTATCGGATCAAGCCCTTGCGGAAGCATGTGAAGTCGATGCCAAGACGGTCAACCGCTGGATCACTCACCCCACCCGGACGCCGCACGCCCGACATCGTTGGGCGGCATCGCAAGCACTCGGAGTAGAGGAGGCTGATTTGTGGCCTTCAGCCGTGCGTGTGAGCCTCAAGACAGGGGCTGACCGCGAAATGGTTCAAGTGTTCCCGTACCGCTCCGCCGCGCCGGCATCGTTGTGGCGCAGCCTAATTCATGGCGCACGCCGAGAATTGGTGTTCGCTGGATACACGAACTACTTCTTGTGGTTGGAACACGCGAACCTGGGCAACCTACTGAGCAAGAAGGCCGTCGGCGGTTGCCGTATCCGGTTCCTCATCGGAGATCCCGACTCATCGACCACACGCGAACGAGAGCAGGAGGAGGACGTACCTCTCACCCTGTCGACCCGAATAGCTGTCACGGTCGGAGAACTGCACAAGCTGCGCGGCCTGGACAACATACAAGCCCGCTATGAAACCGGGCACGTGAATATCTCGGTGTTCAGGTTTGACAACGACATGATCGTCACGCCGATTCTCGCCAGGAGGGTCGGTCACGATTCGCCGATGTTCCACGTCAGGCGTGAGCAGAACGACGGCATGTTCGACCGGTTTGCCGAGCACGTAGAAGAACTATGGTCCCGAGGCCGGGACATCTGGGAGAACCCACGCGATGCCTAGACGCGACTATGAAGACGATCCGAACGCACCCAAACCAAACAGCTTGGTCCCCGCGGCGTCCGTGGTTGTTGTCAATGACCTGGGACAAGTGTTGCTGCAACGCAGAGTTGACAACGGGATGTGGGCACTACCGGGCGGAAAAATGGAACTCGGCGAATCACTCGCCGGATGCGGTATCCGTGAGACCAAGGAAGAGACCGGGATCGACATCGAAGTCACCGGGATAGTCGGCACCTACACCAACCCTGGGCATGTCTTCGCCTACGACGACGGCGAAGTTCGGCAAGAGTTCTCTATATGCCTTCTCGGTAAGCCGACCGGCGGAGAACTCGCCGTATCCGACGAGTCTCACGAAGTGGCCTGGTTCGATCCGGACGAAGTCGATTCCTTGCCGATGGTCGACGCGATCCGCCGCCGAGTAGATGACTGGCGCTCGGGCTCGTACCCGGCAATTCGTTAGTGACCGACCGGAAGACGTTGTATTAGTGCAAGATTGAGTCGTACGAGTCGGCTGTCGAGGTGTCTCGAGCAGAGAGGGACTACTTCGGTGGACTTCCGTCCCACGATTGAGCTGCTTCGGGAAGCGCGACACGATGCGTTCCATCTGGAGGTGCGGGACCGGTACGGCGTACCCGGTGAGGATGAACCGTTTCAGCGGTTCCTGAACAATGAACCGTTCGACTACCGGGAGTGGTTCCGGGACTGGTCTCAGTTCGTCCAAACCCTCACCGGCAGTGGAGTATCCGTCAGCCGCCTCCGCGTAGTGACGGTGCCGCACAGCGAGTATCAGCGGTGGTCCCTCACTATCGCCCCGATGAACGTGGAGGCAGGGGAGGATGTGCGATACCTCCCTCGGCACGAGGCAGGGCGGTGCCACCGGATGACTTCTGGGTGATCGACGCCCGCGTGGTTGTGTTCAGCCTTGCTGATAGGGATGGACACTCGCCCGGCGGGGCAGCGGTCAGTACTGACCCCGAGTTGGTGGCCTACTGTCAGCGGACCAGAGAGCGCCTCTGGGCTCTGGCTACACCCCTGGCTGATTACGCACAGTGAAACGGGGACGAAGCGAACGACCGATCGCGGGTATGACGGCGGTGCGTGATGGTATCTGTTGGGGGTGAGGCGAATCGAGATGGTCGATGTTGGTTATCAGCTGGCCGCGAGTGTCTCGAATGGAGACGCCTCGGTGCCTGTGGTTTTCGTGAACGCCCTCGGTACAGCGCAGGATCAGTGGGATCAGGTGCTGCCCAGGCTTTACCGCCAGACCACTGTCACCTACGACCGCCCCGGAATCGGTATGAGCGATCCGCTGCCCTCGCATTTGGCTGGTCAGCCGCGAACATTCGGAGCGTTGGCCGATGAGTTGCGTGGTGTGCTCGACAAGCTTGGGATCGAATCGCCGCATGTGGTGGTCGGTCATTCCCTCGGGGCTCTGATCGCCATGGTGTATGCCGCGCGCTATGGGGCGTGTACGGCGGGGCTGGTGCTTGTGGATGGCACGACGCTCGAACATCTGAAGGGTGGCAGCTGGCCGACATATGAAGGGGGTCAGGATAATTCGGGGTCGTCGCGGTTGGATATCGCGGGATCGATCGCTGAGTTGGATGGGGCGGAGTGGGTGCCGGTGCCCGCTGCGGTGTTGGCGAGCGCGGTCGGGCGGTGGACACGGTTGACTCCCGATGATGCCGCTGAATATGCTCCGCTCACACTCGAGCAGCTCGATCGGCGGTGGCAGGACGGGCAGCGGGGGCTGGCCGAGACGTTGGATGCGCTGCTGGTGGTGGCCGACTGGGCGGATCATCACGTTGCCACCGACCAGCCCGAATTGGTCGCGGCATGTGTGAGCGCGGTTGTCGCCGCTGCCCGAAGTGGTGGACGCGCCAGCATCCCTCCCGCTCAATTGCGGTATGCGGGTGGATCATGCGCGGCGGCTCGGGTTGATCCGAACAGTTAGGGATCAGCTACCGGTCAGTCGTTGGGTGGGTGACGTAGATTCGTGAGCTATGACTGATAGCCGCGCTGCGCGCAGGGTGAGTAATGGGGTGCAGGGCCGGTGAACGTCTCCAGGAGAACCCGTGCCTGGCTTGTTCTGGGTGGGGCGTTGGTGCTGGTGCTGGCCGCGGTGTTGCTGTCACGCGGTGGTAGCACCACCACAAGCTCAAATCAGACCGTGGCG
The DNA here is from genome assembly GCF_036327755.1 of Nocardia sp. NBC_01503. Taxonomy (NCBI): domain Bacteria; kingdom Bacillati; phylum Actinomycetota; class Actinomycetes; order Mycobacteriales; family Nocardiaceae; genus Nocardia; species Nocardia sp. NBC_01503. The sequence continues at coordinate 1,282,234 of NZ_CP109596.1, read as the reverse complement.
TCGACCATGGTCGGAAAGACCACTACCGCAGCGAAACCCGGGCCGCGTACTACCGCGCCCGGGGCGGTGGATCAGCAGGTTACGCAGGCTCCCGGGGTGCCGGCTCGGGCGTATAAGACGCTGGTGGAGATCGATGCGGGGCGGTGGCCGGGGTCGGCTAATGCGCCTGGGACGCATGGTGGGGATACCTGGATGAATCGGGGTGGGGATCTGCCTGCCAAGGATTCCAGTGGGAAGAAGATCAACTATCAGGAATGGGATGTCAATCCCAAGAAGGCTGGGCAGGGGCGGGACGCCGAGCGGATTATTACCGGGAGTGACGGGTCGGCGTACTACACCGGGGACCACTACAACACTTTTACGAGGATGCGCTGATGACCGAGGCTATGACGCTCTCGCAGTTCCTCTCCGTCGCAACCGTTTCCGCGGAAGCGGGTAAGGGCGCACCGCCGGTGTTGGGGGTGCTGCCCTTGGGAGCGGCCGAATTCTCCGGGGTGCGGGCGCAATTGCCGGACGATTACCTCTCTCGTGAGTTGCGAGGGCGCAAGATGCGTACGGTCGCAGAGGTTTTCGATGAGTTCGCGGCGGCGTTTCAGTTCCCGTACTACTTCGGGCAGAACAAGGATGCCTTCGACGAATGTCTGCGGGATCTGGATGATTTCGTCGGTCCCGCCGCGGGATACGTGGTGGTGGTTCGGAATGCGGCGCTGCTGCTGGCGGATCAGCCGGACGAGCGAGAATGGTTCGGGGAGGCCATGATCGATGCCGCCGCGCACTGGGCGGGTAAGGGCATCGCGTTGCGGGTGATCCTGCAGGATGCCGCGCCGGGCGGAATCGACGCGGTGGCACTGCGTTCGCAGCCAACTCACAGCTGATGGACAGGCGGGGTTAACCGGAGTTTCCCCGCCCCGCCATCTCCCCGAACACCTATGTGTGACAGGCGCTGACATGGTCACGCTACCGGGATCGCGGAACTTCGCGATCCGAACACTGGGAGGTCCCATGTCTGCCTCGGCTCGCCGACGCATCGTCCGGCGGACACGTGCCGCAGCCGCCTGCACCGCACTGCTGGCGCTCACCGCGACCGCGTGTTCCGGCTCCTCGGACGGCAATTCGGCCGCGGAGACCGCGACGCCGATCAAACATCTGGTGGTGATCTTCCAGGAGAACGTCTCCTTCGACCACTACTTCGGCACCTACCCCAAGGCCGCCAATACCGACGGCACCCAGTTCACCGCGCTGCCGAACACGCCGTCCGTGGACGGGCTCACCGCGGATCTGCTGACCAAGAACCCGAACAAGTTCCAGCCGCAGCGGCTCGGCGGTCCGGCCCAGCAGGTCACCTGCGATCAGGACCACGAGTACAAGGACGAGCAAGCCGCGTTCAACGGCGGCAAGATGGATCAGTTCGTCGAACACACCGAAGTGGCCGCCTGCAAACCGCCGACCTTCGGCGCGCCCGGCATGGTGATGGACTACTACGACGGCAATTCCGTTACGGCGCTGTGGAATTACGCGCAGCACTTCGCCATGAGCGACAACTCCTACAACACCACCTTCGGCCCGTCCGCGCCCGGCGCGATCAACCTGGTCTCCGGCCAGACTCACGGTGTCACAAAGGAATTCATGCCCGACGGCAAGCCGTTCACCGAGGGCGAGGTGCTCGACAACGCCGGCGGCGGTCAGGGCTCCATCATCGGCGATCCGCAGCCCTTCGGCGACGACTGCTCCAGCCGCGACCAGGTGCAACTCACCGGCACCAATATCGGTGACCTGCTGAACCAGAAGAACATCAGCTGGGGCTTCTTCCAGGGCGGCTTCAAACCGACCGAGACCAAGGACGGCAAGGCGATCTGCGGGACCACCCACAATGTCGGTGTGGCACTGGGCGGAACCGGCAAAACCGGTGACAAGGCCTTCGACACCAAGGGCGACTACATCCCGCATCACGAGCCCTTCCAGTACTACGCCTCCACCGCCAACCCGCATCATCTGCCGCCGAGTTCGGTCGAGAAGATCGGCCAGAGCGATCAGGCCAACCACCAGTACGATCTGAGCGACTTCTGGGCCGCCGCCGATGCCGACCACCTGCCCGCCGTCAGCTATCTGAAGGCCCCCGGCTACCAGGACGGTCACGCCGCCTACTCCGATCCCCTGGACGAGCAGCAGTTCCTGGTGGAGACCATCAACCACCTCCAGAAACTCCCCGACTGGAAGGACACCGCGGTAGTCATCGCCTACGACGACTCCGACGGCTGGTACGACCACAAGGCGGCCCCCGCGGGCCTGTCCTCCGCGTCGGCGGAGGACGCGCTCAACGGCCCCGGCGTCTGCGGTGATGCTGCCAAGCCCGCGACCTTCCAGGGTCGGTGCGGGTACGGCCCCCGCCTGCCGCTGCTGGTCGTATCCCCCTACGCCAAGCCGAATTTCGTGGATCACTCGGTGACCGACCAGTCGTCCATCCTGCGATTCATCGAGGACAACTGGAAGACCGGCCGAATCGGCAACGACTCCTACGATGCTCGCGCGGGTGCGCTGGACCCGATGTTCGACTTCAAGGCGAACCAGCCCACCCTGCTCCTGGACCCCAGGACCGGTGCCGAGAACTGATCTCCGCCTGATCGCGCCCCTGGTGAATTCGCCAGGGGCGCTGTGCGTTTCGGGCTAGGGTCGCAGGCGCGCGGCGAGGTCTTCGCCGAGTAGGACGAAGACGTCGGTGGTGTGGTCGATCAACTCGGCCCGAGTGAGGGGCAGGTCGCCCTGTCGCCAGGCGGTGAGGGTTTGGACCAGGCCGCCCACCAGATAGGTTGCACGGAAGCTGATTACGGGATCGGGATCGACTTCGGTGAGGCCGTAGAAGTCGATTCCCTCCGCGGCGACGAGATTGGCGAAGGCCCTGGTGGTATGGACTGTGCGGGTGCGCAGTTCGGGGGTGGCGGAGCTGACTATCAAGGCCACGTGGGCTTTTCGCGGGTCGTCGGTGAGGAGTTCGATACCCGCGGTAATGGCGGCGTGCGCCTTGGCCCGGGGCGTGTCCGGGGCCGTCTGGACGGCGGTGATCACCGCGGTGGCCAGCTCTTCGGAGACGGTGTCGAACAGCGCGGACAGTACGGCATCGCGGCTGTCGAAGTTCTCGTAGTAGTAGCGCTCGTTCAGGCCCGCGCCCGCGCACAGGGCGGAGACGGTGAGTTTGTCCAGCCCCTGGCTGCCGAGGATATCGAGGGCGGCGTCGAGCAGGGCGGTGCGGCGCTGGGCGCGGCGCTCCGCCGCGGAGATTCCGCCATAGGTCCGTTGCCCGGTCACGGGTTGATTCTCACACGGCGGCAATTCTGGTGGTAGCTCTTGCCAGAATTGTGATTCTGGGGGACGCTATTGCCAGATGACGTGGCGCGCGCCACACCGCCCCCAGGAGGCAACGATGCCTGCACAGTCCGGTTACTTCTCCGACGATTCGATGATCAGACGCGTCATGCGCAAGCGCGCGGTGGGTCTCACCTACGGACAGCGCGCCCTGGTGATCGGGGCCGTCCACCCACTGCTCTACGTCGGCACCGCGGAGAACACCCAGCATCGGACCACGCCGTACACGCGACTCGCCTTGACCGGCAAGCTCTTCGAAGCCGTCTCACTCGGCACCCGCGAGGAGGCCGACCGGGCCCGCACCTTCACCGCCAAGCGGCACGCCCCCGTCCAGGGCGCACTCCCCGAGGACGCGGGCACGCACAATCCCCGCGGCACCCGCTACTCCGCACACGATCCGCAGCTGATGTTCATGACCATGGCCTTCACCTTCGACTCCGCCGAGGTCATGCATGATCTGCTGGTCCGCAAACTCACCCCGGGCGAGCGCGAGGGCCTCTACCAGGACTACTGCCGCTGGGGTGAACTCTTCGGCATGCCGCGCGAGGCCGCGCCCGCCGATTACGCGGGCTTCCGCGACTACTTCGACGGCTACCTCGCCTCCGATGAACCCTTCCTGACCGAGGAAGCCAAACTCGTCGGCTCCTATCTCATGGGTCAGCGCATCGCCTACCCGATGCCCATACCGGTGCAACAGGCACTCGGCGGCTTCAACCTGCTCGTGCAGAGCAGCCTCCCGCCGCGCATCCGCGAAATGTACGGCCTGAACTGGGGCCTGCGCGAGGAGATCGCCTGCCGCGGCCTGGCCCAGGCGGTCCGCACCGCACATATCTCGCCGCCGCTCGCCCCGAAACTGCTGCGCGGTTCGCTGACCGGACCCAGCTATCCGCTGTACCGGCTCGCCACCCGCCGCGAACAGCGACTCATCGCCGCCGGACGCTCCAGCATGCCCGGCGTGGACCCGCTCTCGTACGCGGCGCGGGTGGGCTGACCCAGGCAAATAAACCCTTGAGCGGCGTGGGAAGATCGGAATATGTCGAGCCCTGAACCCACCGCCGAGCGCAAGCAACGGGTCCTGTCCGGGATCCAGCCCACCAGCGATTCGTTCCACTTCGGGAACTACCTTGGCGCGGTGCAGTATTGGGTGGGGTTGCAGGACGAATACGACGCCTTCTACTTCATCCCGGACCTGCACGCCATCACCGTGCCGCAGGATCCCAAGGAGCTGCGCAAGCGCACCAAGGTCTCCGCGGCACAGCTGCTGGCCGTCGGTGTCGATCCCAAGAAGTCGACCCTGTTCGTGCAGAGCCAGGTGCCCGAGCACGCCGAGCTGACCTGGGTGCTGAGCTGCCTCACCGGTTTCGGCGAGGCCAGCCGGATGACCCAGTTCAAGGACAAGTCGGTCAAGCAGGGTGCGGAGAACGCGACCGTCGGCCTGTTCACCTACCCGGTGCTCATGGCCGCCGACATCCTGCTCTACCGCCCGCAGCTGGTACCGGTCGGCGAGGATCAGCGCCAGCATCTGGAGCTGACTCGAAATCTGGCGCAGCGCTTCAACACTCGCTACAAGAAGACCTTCGTGGTGCCCGAGGCGCATATCGTCACCGGCACCGCCAAGATCTACGACCTGCAGGACCCGACCTCCAAGATGAGCAAGTCCGCCTCCTCCGATGCGGGCATTCTGAATCTGCTGGACGATCCCAAGGTTTCGGCCAAGAAGATCCGCTCGGCCGTCACCGATACCGAACGCGAGATCCGCTACGACCCGGAGACCAAGCCGGGCGTCAGCAATCTGCTGGTCATCCTCAGCTCGCTCACCCAGACCCCGATCGTCACCCTGGAACAGGATTACGCGGGCAAGGGCTACGGCGATCTGAAATCCGATACCGCCGACGCCCTGGTCGAATTCGTGACGCCGCTGCGCACCAAGGTCGACGAGTACATGTCGGACCAGGGCGAACTGGATCGCATCCTGGCCGCCGGTGCCGAACGGGCCCGCGAGGTGGCGAGCCAGACCCTCGCCCAGGTCTACGACCGCGTCGGATTCCTGCCGCGCCCCCGGTAGTCCAGCTGTGGCGAAGGTCGCGATTCGGCCGACGCGCAGCGCAGTTCCCGTGCGCACGCGCCGGGAGATGCGAGAGTGTATGCCTGACCAGGGCGAACATGTTTACTTCCGCGTGCGCGAGGTAGTTCGCCGGTAGAACGAAACGCGCGGGTGCGATACCGGACGGCCACCGCCGCCGGTCTCGCACCGCGCGCCGGGCGTTGCGGAGGTGGCGGTGTTCGGCAGGATCCAAGCGTGGATCGAGCGGGAGATCCAGAAGCGGCACTGGCTCGACCATATGGTGCGGGCCGCGGGGCGTTATCAACGCCAGCGTGGTGACTATTACGCGGCGGGCATTACGTATTTCACTGTGCTGTCGCTGTTTCCGCTGCTGATGGTGGGTTTCGCGGTCGCGGGTTTCGTGCTGTCCCGAAACCCCCAGCTGCTCACCGAACTTCAGGACAAGATCGTCGAGAACATTCCCGGCTCGGCGGGCGACCAGGTCAACGACCTGATCAATGAGGCGGTGCGCTCGCGCACCGGGGTCGGCTTGATCGGTCTGGCGGCGGGCGCGTACGCCGGACTCGGCTGGATCGGCAACCTGCGGGCCGCGCTCACCGAACAGTGGGACCAGCCGTACCAGGCGGGCAATTGGGCCAAATCCAAGCTCTCGGACCTGCTCGCGCTGCTCGGCTTGTTCCTGGCCATCGGTATCTCCCTCGGCCTGTCGGTACTGGCCTCCAGCGGACTGATCAGCACACTGCTGGCGCGCTGGCATGTCAGCGAATCATCGCTCATCACACTGCTGTTGACCCTGCTGTCGCTACTGTTGGCGATCGGCGCCAACTGGGCGGTCTTCGTCTGGATCATCGCGCGCATGCCCCGGCATCCGGTCACCTTCCGCAGCGCGGCGCGGGCGGCCCTGATCGCCGCGATCGTCTTCGAGGGGTTCAAACAACTCGCCTCGATCATTCTGCGGTCGGTGGTGAACGGACCGGCCGGCGTCACCTTCGGCCCGATCATCGGCCTGATGGTCTTCAGCTACTTCACCGCGCGAATCATTCTCTTCGCCACCGCCTGGGCCGCCACCGCGACCGAAAACGATGTGCCGGCGGATATTCCGCCACCGGCACCGGCCATTATCGAACCCCGGGGCGCGGGCCCCGGGATCACGGCCGGTGCGGCGGCGGCCCTGCTGGGTGCGGGAGCGCTTGCCGGAGCGGCGATTTCGGTGCTGCGCCGACGCTGAACCCCCGGCCGATCAGCGCCTGGGGCGGTTCATTCGACGCGCACCGGCCAGCAGCACCAGCACCAGAATGATGCCGCCGACAATCAGGGTGTTGCGCAGCCCGCGATGGTTCGAGCCGGAATCATCGGATGCCTCGGTGGCGGCCACCACCGGCGGACTCGCCACCACCACGGTCGAATCCACCGATTTGGCACTCACCTCCGGCAGGTTCCCCACACTCGCGCCCGAGGGCAGCGCGAAGGCGTAGTCCAGCAGTTTCGCCGCCTGCTCCCAGGGACGGAACGGCAGCACATCGGCCTTCAACAGCGTCACCGCCAGCCGATGGCCATTGCGCTGCGCACCCGCCACGAAGGTCTGCCTGGCATCGTCGGTGTAGCCGGTCTTACCGCCCAGCGCACCGTCGTATTCGAACAGCAGATGGTTGTCGTTGCCGATCGGATAGCCCGGATGATCCTTGTCATCGGTGTTCTTCGGATCGGCCGGATAGCCCGGGAAGTCCACCTGTTCGGTGTGGATCAACTCCGCGAAGAGCGGCAGCGTCATGGCATCGCGGAACATGAGGGACAGGTCGTACGCCGAAGTGCTCATCCCCGGACCATCCAATCCGGACGGTGTCGCGGCCCGAGTATCCAAGGCGCGCAACCGCTGTGCCATATCGTTCATTTTGGCCACGGCCGCCTCGTCGCCACCCAGCTGTGCCGAAATGGCATGCGCCGCATCATTTCCCGATGCCATGATGAGCGCCTGGAACAGCTGCCGATTGGTGTAGCGCCCACCCGGGCCGATACCGACCCGGGTGCCGTCGACATTCGCGTCCTCCTGGGTGCCGACCACCACCTTGTTCAAATCCAGTACGCGCAAGGCCACATCGGCCAGCAGCACCTTGATGGTGGAGGCGGGCCGATACCGGCCGTGTGGATCCTTGGCCGCGAGCACCTTGCCGGTATCCAGATCCGACACCACCCACGCCGTCGCCGAAATTCCCTCCGGCAGACCGGGTGCGCCCGCGGGCAGCACCACCCCGCAACTGCCCAGCCGGTCCCCGCCGATCGGCGGGTTGGGAATCGGCAGCGGCTTGGGTGCGGTCTCGCCCGGAGCGGGCACCTCGGAGGTGTCGATCGGCGCCGGGGGAGTGGTCTTATTCGGGCAATTGTCGGTGTTGGGCGTGGTGAACGGCGTCGGTGTGGTGGTGGTCGGCGGTTGCGCCATGGCATCGGGTAGCGGTGCGTACGACACCCCCGTGACCGCGGTTAGTCCGGCGGCCATGGCGGCGAGGACAGCGACGCGATACCGGGGATACCCGGCGGAACTGGGGTTATGGCGCGAATGCCTGCGGATGCTCATCGCCAACGAGCTTAAAGGCGCAACCTGGCAACGACGTTATTCGGCGGACTTGGCGACCGGGCAGCCGTGCGCGAGCGGGCCCAGCAGCTTGTTGTTGTCGTAGAAGTGCTCCAGCTCCAGAATGCGCAGATCGTCGCTGACCTTGGCGATGGTGATGCCGGTCATCTCGATCATTTCGCCGGTCGGCTGATGGCCCTTGTACGCACCGGTGTAGCGACCCCAGTGCCGCCATTTGAAGGTGACGGTCGGCGGCCCGGCCAGTACTTCGAGGACCTCCCAGAAGAATCCGCCCGGGAAGGCGGTGTGGAAGATGTCATGCGAGGACTCGAAGGTCTCCCCGCCGGGGTAGTAGGGGTTCTCGCCGATCAGGATGTTGTACGACCCGATCCGCGCGAACTCCTGCGCGTCCTGCCACTCTCCACCATTGACCCGCCCGCGGTAGTGCTCGGCCACCAGCGAGACCCATTTGGCCGGATCCTTCTTATGCGAGACCTCCATCTCGAAGACCTTCACCAGCTCTTCGACAATGTGCTCCAGTGAATCCGGCGCGTGTTGCGTGGTGCGCTCGGCGGGCATGACGGTGGCGCTGAGGTGGTAGTCGGGGGTTTCGCCGCGCCAGTCTTCCGGTGCGGCAGCGGCGATTACGGCATCGCGTCCTTGCAGGTGCAAGGGGGTTTCGATGGATTCAATTGTCTGGTCGGTCATTTCGAGCCTCATATCTCCAGACCCGTTGTGGGGCTGGCAAATCCAAACTGACCGGATGACGCTAACAGTCCGCCCGGTGCCTGTCGCGGCGGGAAACGATGACACGACAAGTTTTGACAGCAGCCTTCAAATGAGAGACTCTCTCATTATCTAGTTGGAATCAACTGATTGGAACTGTCATGAATGAGCCAGGAGTGCGCCGCTGGCTGGCACTGGGGGCGCTGGCGGTCGCCATGCTGACCATCGGCCTCGATGTCACCGTGCTGACCGTCGCGCTGCCCACCCTCGCCGTCGACCTGCACGCCGACACCGGCGCGCTGCAGTGGTTCAGTAGCGCGTACACCCTCGCCCTCGCCGCCGTCATGCTCCCCGCGGGCGCACTCGGCGACCGGTACGGGCGTAAGAGGATCCTGCTCGCCGCGCTACTGATATTCGGTGCGGCCTCGCTCGCCTGCGCCTTCGCCGCCTCCTCCGGGCAACTCATCGCCGCCCGCGTGGTGCTGGGAATCGCCGCCGCGGCCATGATGCCGCTGTCCATGTCGGTACTGCCCGGACTCTTCCCCGAGCCCGCGGAACGGCAACGCGCGCTGACTATTTGGATCACCTCCACCGCCATCGGACTGCCGCTGGGCCCCATCCTCGGCGGCTGGCTGCTGCAGCACTTCTGGTGGGGATCGGTATTCCTGATCAACGTCCCGATGGTCGTCATCGGCGCGATCGCCGTCGCCCTGCTCGTCCCGGAATCCAGCAGCGGCAGCATCTTCCGCATCGACCTGCCCGGTATCACGCTCTCCGCGACCGGAATGCTCGGCCTCACCTACGGTTTCATCCGGCTCGGCCAGGACGGCTGGGGCAATGGCCTGGGCTGGGCCGCCGTAGCGGCCGGGGTGGCGCTGCTGGGCGCCTTCATCGGATGGCAGCGCCGAGCCGAGCATCCGCTGGTGGATCTCGGACTCTTCAGCGCGCCCGGATTCCGTTGGGGCACCGTCTATATGGTCATCGTCAACTTCGCCATGTTCGGCCTGTTCTTCACCATGCCGCAGTACTTCCAATCCGTACTCGGCACCGACACCCTCGGCAGCGGACTGCGCCTGTTGCCGCTCATCGGCGGACTCCTGGTGGGCAGCCGCACCGTCGACAAACTGCTCCCCGCATTCGGCCTGCGCGTGGTGCTTACCCTCGGATTCGGTTTCCTCACAGCGGGACTCGGCATGGCCGCGCTCATCACCATGGACGCGTCCTACGGCTTCGCGGCCGCGGCACTGGTGCTGGTCGGCATCGGTATGGGCTTCATCATGCCCGCCTCCATGGGCCTGGCCATGAGCGATCTCAGCGCCGACCGCGCGGGCTCCGGATCGGCACTGCTGCAGGCGCTGCGACAGGCGGCGGGCACCATCGGCGTCGCCGTGCTCGGCACCGTGCTCTCCACCCAATATCGGTCCGGCCTGGGCGAGCTCAACCACGAACCCCTCTCCGACGGTGTCAACGCCGGGGTCGGTGCGGCCCGCGCGACGGGTGCGCCCGGCATGCTCGAGCAGGTGCGGACCGCCTTCCTGGACGGTATGAGCGCCATGATGTGGGTCTGCGCGGGCATCACCCTGGCGGCCACCGTCATGGCCGTACTCCTGACCCGATCGCAACCGGCCGCACCGGAGTCCGACTCCGATGCTGCACAATCGGTTCATGTCGGCTGAGTCCACCAACGCATTGCTTTCCGGAGAGCCCGCGGGCCGGGCCAGGCCCAGCCTGCGGGAACGGAAGAAGGAACGCACTCGGCGCACCATTCGCACCGAGGCGTTCCGCCTTTTCCGGGAACAGGGCTACACCGAGACCACGGTCGAGCAGATCGCGGAGGCCGCCGACGTCTCGCCGAGTACGTTCTTCCGTTACTTCCCCTCGAAAGAGGAGTTGGTGCTCGCCGACGACCTGGACCCGCCGATGATCCAGGCCATCGACCGCCAGCCACCGGGTAAGCCGATCCTGGCCGCCATCCGCGATGCCACCATTGATGCCTTCGGTGAGATCGACCCGGAGACCTTCGAATTCGAGCGGGAACGGGTGGCGCTGGTCTACTCCGTGCCCGAGCTGCGCGGCGCGGTGACCCGCGAATTCGAACGAAATATCGCCCTCATGTCCGGCATTGTCGCGCGCCGATTGGGGCGCGACGAAGAGGATTTCGAGGTGCGGGCACTGGTTGGCGCGCTCACCGGAGCCATGTTCGCGCTCATCGGACGCGAGCCGTTCAGCCAGCAGCAGATCGTACGGGTCATCGATTTCCTGGAATCCGGTATGCGGATCTAGACCGGCTGTCCCGTCAGCTCCGCCACCACCTCGTCATCCACGGTCGCGAAGAAATCGCCCACCACATCCTCGATCTCGGCGATCGACTCCGCACAGTACAGAATCGGCTGATAGTGCGTGATGTCGTAGACGGCGGTGCCCATCTCGCGAATATCCAAGGGCCGCAACCGCGCTTCGCGGAACTCCTCGATCTCCCCGAACGAGGAGAGCAGACCCGCTCCGTAACAACGGATTTCACCGTGCTCGCGGACAACGCCGAACTCCATCGAGAACCAGAACACATCGGCCAGGAACTTCAGTGCCCGATCGGTGGTGAGCCGGTTCACCGCCGCGCCGACCGTCTCGTAGATGGCGGCGAAGCGTGGACTCGCCAATTGATTGGCGTGGCCGAGGATTTCGTGCACGGCATCCGGTTCCGGGGTGTACAGCGGAGCCGAGTGATGGCGAATGTACTGGGTGGAGTGGAAGATTCGCTCCGAGAACGATCCGAAGAACTCGCGCAAGGGCACCAGCCCGGCCGCGGGTGCGTAACGGAACTCGGTGCGCGGGAACAGCTTCGAGGTCACCTCGTCGAGCTGCGGAATGTGATCTGTGGGCAGGTCCAGCCGTTCGGCCGCCTCGATGACCTCCGCGCTCGCGTACTGCTTGCGTTTGCGCGCCAATTCGGCGGATACGATCCGCCACACCTGCTGTTCCGCATCGGTGTAGTCGATCTGCGGTACCGGCCCGCCCGGCCGGTAATCCAGTGCCAGAGCGGCAATCGCATTACGGCGGGTCCGATACTCCGGATCATGCACGCCGGGATGCTCGTCACTCAGGTGCACCATCACATCACCGTCGGCACCCTGGGTGACCGGCGAGTACAGCTGAGCCTCGGTGAACATACCTCGATGCAATCACCGCGCTGTGATCCATACAACAAACGCCCGTCCAGCTGAGCAGATTGCACAGCTGAGGCCGCCTCCATTGCAGTGGAGGCGGCCTCGGTCGGTTGTCTTGCTGGCCTTCGCGATTAGCGCGGGGCGTTGGCCGGATCGATCAGGGTCGGGGTGCGGCCCTCGCGGTTGGCCCGGCGGGCGTCCTCGATGAACTCGCGGGTGAAGAGCGCCGACAGCACCGCGATACCGCCACGGTGGATGCGGAATTCACCGCTCTTGACGGTGCCGGTCAACCGGATCACGCGACCCGCGGCGCCGGCCTGCCGGGTGAAGTCCTTGACCCGGCCGCGCCCGATCCACTCCAGTTCGGACTGGTCGATGACCGCATCGTCCGGGACCAGCAGCTTGACCATGGCGTGGTCGAGATCGGCGTGCACCACGATCTCGTCATCGCCCTCGATGAGCGGTGAGCGCAGATCGATGACGACGCTGCCGTAGCGGGCCTTGACCTCGAAATGCTTCTCGGCGGTCCAGTCGCCCAGGCGCTTGGTGGTGCCGTGATCGGTGTGGATTCGGGTGGTGGTGTTCATGGTCGTGCCTTTCGGTTCCGGTGGAGCGGGTCGGGTTCGCCTGCTCCTCAATAGTGGCATGACAACTAGTTGCAAAGCAACTAGTTCGTGGAAATCTAGTTTTCCGGAACCCAGTAGGATGGCGGTATGACAGCATCGCCGCAGTTCAAACGCTCGCCCCTGGCGCTGGCGCTGCTCGGCATCCTGCATATGGAGCCGATGCACCCCTACGCCATCCAGCGCCGCATCAAGGACTGGGGCAAGGACAAAGTGGTGAACGTGGGCCAGCGGGCCGCGCTGTACAAGACCATCGCGCGCCTGCAGGAGGCCGGACTGGTGGCGGTCCGTGAGACCGGTCGCGATCAGCAGTATCCCGAGCGCACCGTCTACGAGATCACCGATGCGGGCCGCGCCGCCTTCCATGCCTGGCTCACCGAGATGGTCGCCCGGCCGCGCAACGAATTCCCCGAATTCCCCGCGGCCCTGTCGTTCCTGATGCTCCTCGGCCCGGATCAGGCCAGGATCGAGCTCGAACGCCGCGCGCAGGCCATCCGTGACCGCATCGCCGAAATCGACTCCGACGCAGCACAATCCGCGCAGATCGGCCTGCCTCGCATCGTCAGCCTGGAAGACGAATACCAGCGCGCCGTCGCCGAAGCCGAACTCCGTTGGCTACAAGGCGTTATCGCGGATCTCGAGGCGGGAACACTCACCTGGTCCTGGGAATCCCTGGCCGCCTTCGCCGCTCCCTGATTCCCGACATGAAAAAGCCGCCCGCATCGAAAGATGCGGACGGCCTTAGGTTCTGGCGGTCCGGGGTTTCAGGGGTTACCCCTGAGGGTCCCGGGAGTGGAGTATTCCTACCGCGCGAACAGCAGGGCGCGCTTGACTTCCTGGATCGCCTTGGTGACCTCGATGCCACGGGGACACGCGTCGGTGCAGTTGAAGGTGGTGCGGCAGCGCCACACACCCTCGACATCGTTGAGGATGTCCAGGCGCTCACGCGCGGCCTCGTCACGGCTGTCGAAGATGAAGCGGTGCGCGTTCACGATCGCGGCCGGGCCGAAGTAGCTGCCGTCACTCCAGTACACGGGGCAGGAGGTGGTGCAGCAGGCGCACAGGATGCACTTGGTGGTGTCATCGAAGCGCGCGCGGTCGTGCTGGGACTGGATGCGCTCGCGGGTGGGCTCGTTACCCGTGGTGATCAGGTACGGCTTCACCGCCTTGAACGCGTCGAAGAACGGCTCCATATCCACGACGAGGTCCTTCTCCACGGGCAGGCCGCGGATCGGTTCGACCGTCATGGTCAGCTCTTTGCCGTTCTTGGGCAGCATGTCCTTCATGAGGACCTTGCAGGCCAGCCGGTTCACGCCGTTGATGCGCATCGCGTCCGAACCACAGACGCCGTGCGCGCACGAGCGACGGAAGGTGAGCGTGCCGTCCAGGTAGGACTTGATGTAGAGCAGCACGTTCAGGAACCGGTCGGTCGGCAGCACCGGGACGCGGAACTCTTCCCAGTGGTTACCGAGATCGTTCTCCGGGTTGAAGCGCGCGATCTTGACCGTGATCATGGTCGAGCCGTTGGGCACGGGCGCAGGCTTCTGGGGAGCCGCCTTGTCGAGTGTGGCAGTCATCAGTACTTACGCTCCATCGGCTCGTAACGGGTCTGCACCACCGGCTTGTAGTCGAGACGGATATCGGAGATCAGCTCCGGGCCCGTCTTGTAGGCCATGGTGTGCCGCATGTAGTTGGTGTCGTCGCGGTCCGGGTAGTCCTCGCGAGCGTGGCCGCCGCGCGATTCCTTACGGTTCAGCGCACCCACCACGGTGACCTCGGCCAGCTCCAGCAGGAAGCCGAGCTCGACGGCCTCGAGCAGGTCGCTGTTGTAGCGCATGCCCTTGTCCTGCACGGTGATCCGGGTGTAGCGATCCTTGAAGCCGTGGATATCGGTGAGGACCTGCTTGAGGGTGTCCTCGGTGCGGAACACGCCCGCGTTGGCATCCATGGTGGCCTGCAGTTCGCCGCGGATGTCGGCGACGCGCTCGTTGCCGTGATCGGACAGGATCAGCGCCAGCCAGTCCTGCACCATCTGCGCCGGGTTCTCCGGCATCTCGACGAACTCGGTGCGCTGGGCGTACTCGGCGGCGGCGATACCGGCGCGGCGACCGAACACATTGATGTCCAGCAGCGAGTTGGTGCCGAGGCGGTTGGAGCCGTGCACCGAGACGCACGCGCACTCACCGGCGGCGTACAGGCCGGGCACCACATCGGTGTTGTTGCGCAGCACCTCACCGCGGATGCGGGTCGGGATGCCGCCCATGACGTAGTGGCAGGTCGGCATGACCGGCACCGGCTCCTTGACCGGGTCCACGCCCAGGTAGGTGCGGGCGAACTCGGTGATGTCGGGGAGCTTCTCCTCGAGCACGTCCTCGCCGAGGTGGGTCACGTCGATGAAGACGTAATCCTTGTTCGGGCCGCCGCCGCGACCCTCGGCCACTTCCAGGACCATCGAGCGGGCGACGATGTCACGCGGCGCGAGGTCCTTGATGGTGGGGGCGTAGCGCTCCATGAATCGTTCGCCCGACGCGTTACGCAGAATGCCGCCCTCGCCGCGGACCGCCTCGGAGATGAGGATGCCCAGACCCGCGAGGCCCGTCGGATGGAACTGGTGGAACTCCATGTCCTCCAGCGGAAGTCCCTTGCGGAACACGATCGCCATGCCGTCACCGGTGAGGGTGTGGGCATTGGAGGTGGTCTTGTACATACGACCCGAACCACCGGTGGCGAAGATGATCGACTTGGCGTGGAAGATGTGCAGCTGACCGGTGGCCAGCTCGTACGCCACCACGCCGGTCGCGATCGGGCCGCGCTCGGAATCGGTCATGACCAGGTCGAGCACGTAGAACTCGTTGTAGAACTCCACGTCGTGCTTGACGCAGTTCTGGTACAGCGTCTGCAGGATCATGTGCCCGGTGCGGTCGGCGGCGTAGCAGGCGCGGCGCACGGGGGCCTTGCCGTGGTCACGGGTGTGGCCACCGAAGCGGCGCTGGTCGATCTTGCCCTCGGGGGTCCGGTTGAACGGCAGACCCATCTTCTCGAGGTCCATCACCGCGTCGATGGCCTCCTTGGCCATGATCTCCGCGGCGTCCTGGTCGACCAGGTAGTCACCACCCTTGACGGTGTCGAAGGTGTGCCACTCCCAGTTGTCCTCTTCCACGTTCGCGAGCGCGGCGCACATACCGCCCTGCGCCGCGCCGGTGTGGCTGCGGGTCGGGTAGAGCTTGGTCAGGACAGCGGTGCGGACGCGGGGTCCGGACTCGATTGCCGCGCGCATACCCGCGCCACCGGCTCCGACGATGACGACGTCGTAGCGGTGCTCCTGAATAGGTCGAGATTCACCAGCATTGTTGATTCGTTCGCTGCGCTCACTCATTCGGAGTTGGCCTGTTCCTAACTGATGTTGGGGTCGAAGGTGAAGATCACGTATGTACCGGTCGCCATGACGAGAATCATGGAGACGACCAGCGCGGTCTTCAGCCAGAAGCGGGTGGAGTCCTTGCGCGCGTAATCGTCGATGACGGTCCGCAGACCGTTACCGCCGTGCAGCTGCGCCAGCCACAGCATGGTCAGATCCCAGATCTGCCAGAACGGCGAGGCCCAGCGACCCGCGACGAAGGCGAAGTTGAGCCGGTGCACGCCGCCGTCCAGCATCAGCATGATCGTCATATGGCCGATGACCAGGATGACGAGCAGCAGGCCGGAGAAGCGCATGAACAGCCACGCGTACTTCTCGAAGTTGTTGCCGCCCTGACGCCGCGGGGCGCGGGGCGCGTCCAGGCTGGCGGGGCGGTCGTAGGACTTACCGAGAACAGGTGCGGTCATGGTCAGTGGCTCAATTCGTCAGCAGGTAGAAGAGCTGGCGGCCGATGCCGGCGCCCGCAACGAGAATCCAGATCGTGAGCACGATCCAGAGCATCTGCCGCTGGTAGCGGGGTCCCTTGGACCAGAAGTCGACCAGGATGACGCGGATGCCGTTGAACGCGTGGAACAGCACGCAGACAACGAGACCCATCTCCATCAGGGCGACGACAGGGTTCTTGTAGGTCTCGATCGCCTGGTCATAGGTGTCCGGGCTGACGCGCACCAGGGCGGTATCCAGAACGTGGACGAACAGGAAGAAGAAGATCGTCACGCCGGTGATGCGGTGCAGAGCCCAGGACCACATGCCGGGGTCGCCTCGGTACAGAGTCCGCTTCGGCTTGGCCGGAGCTTCTAGCGTGGTCATAGAGTGCGGTGCCTCCAACGTCGTTGATGGACCCGGTCAGATCCGGCGCGGAGCCTTCGGACTGTCGATAACACCAGCTCACAGCCGGATTGACGTCCGGTGGCAGTGCTTGCAGGCCCGCTGTCGGGAACCTGAACCGATCTGTCTGAACTCTAATCCCAGGGGTGTGCCGGAACTAATTCGGCGTGCCGCTCGTTGGCCCTGAAAATGCTGAGTTAGGTTTGCCTTTCCTGATTTTCGAGGCCCTGTTCGGCGGCTTTCGGAGCGGTTCCGCCATGGTCGTGAGAGGATGGTCCGATATGTCGGAAATTGCCTGGAATGTGCTGCGCGGCAAAGCATTTGAAGTCATGCAAAACGCCTATGCGCCCTACTCCAGATTCCCCGTCGGGGCCGCTGCTCTCACCGCTGACGGTCGCGTGGTGAGCGGCTGCAATGTGGAAAATATCTCATACGGTTTGGGGCTCTGCGCCGAATGTGTACTGGTCGGTAACTTGATTTCGTCCGGTGGCGGGCGATTGCGGGCGGTCTCGGTCTGCGATTCCCGCGGCGAAATCCTGATGCCCTGCGGACGCTGCCGGCAGCTGCTCTACGAACACGGCGGGGCCGACGCCCTCATCGACCACAGGGGTGCGCCGATGCCACTGAGCGCACTCCTGCCCGACGCCTTCGGACCCGACGACCTGGAAGCCGGACAGCAGTAGCCCGCGAACTCGGTGCCGCCATGCCAGGGTTGAGGGCATGAGTGTGCATTCGGCGGTCTCGGTGATCACGACCAAGCGCGACGGCGGGGAACTCAGCGACGCGCAGATCGATTGGGTGGTGGACGCGTTCACCCGCGGGGAAGTCGCGGATGAACAGATGTCCGCGCTGGCCATGGCGATTCTGCTGCGCGGTATGACGCGGCGCGAGACCGCGCGCTGGACCGCCGCCATGCTCGACTCCGGAAAGCGGCTGGACTTCAGCGATCTGCCGCGGCCCACGGTCGACAAGCATTCGACCGGCGGCGTGGGGGACAAGCTCACTCTGCCGCTGTCGCCCCTGGTGGCGGCATGTGGCGCGGCCGTCCCACAGCTGTCCGGCCGCGGATTGGGCCATACCGGCGGCACTTTGGACAAACTCGAGGCGATTCCGGGCTGGCAGGCCGACATCTCGGTCGACCGCATGCGTGAGATCCTCGCCGATCCCGCCATCGGCGCGGTGGTCTGCGCCGCCGGAGCCGACCTCGCGCCCGCGGACAAACGCCTCTACGCACTGCGTGATGTGACCGGAACCGTCGAATCCATCCCTCTGATCGCCAGCTCCATCATGAGCAAGAAGATCGCCGAGGGCACCGGTGCGCTGGTCCTGGATGTGAAGGTGGGGCGCGGCGCGTTCCTGAAGCGCCTCGACCAGGCCCGCGAATTGGCCACCGCCATGGTCGAACTCGGCACCGATGCGGGCGTGCGAACCGTGGCGCTGCTCACGGCCATGGACACCCCACTCGGCCGTACCGCCGGAAACGCCCTGGAAGTGGCGGAATCGCTGGAGGTCCTGGCGGGCGGCGGCCCCGCCGATGTGGTCGAGCTGACCCTGACCCTGGCCCGGGAAATGCTGGTACTGGCCGGAATCGACGGCATCGACCCCGCCGACGCCCTCGCCGACGGCCGTGCCATGGACCACTGGCGAGCCATGATCGCCGCCCAGGGCGGCGACCCCGACGCACCCCTGCCCCGCGCCCGGCACACCGAAACCCTCGTCGCCCCGGCCTCGGGCACTCTCACCCGCCTCGACGCCCTCGATATCGGCATAGCCGCCTGGCAGTTGGGCGCGGGCCGTACCCGCCAAGGAGATTCGGTCCAGGCGGGCGCGGGCATCGAAATGCACGTGAAGCCCGGCGACCCCATCACCGCGGGCCACCCCCTCCTGACCCTGCACACCGACACCCCCGAAACCATCCCCACCGCTCTGGAGACCCTCCGCCCCGCCTTCACCATCGGTGATACCCCCGCGAACCCCACCCCCCTTGTCCTGGACCGCATCACCGCCTCGTGAAGCAGCTCGCCCACCGTTCGCATCGGGTTGCGCGCGGGGGGCCTCGGCGGCTGCACCCGCCACCGTGCACGGCCGCCGAGGTGCCGCGCGCATGGCCACCCCGGCATCGCGCGGGGCGCCCTGCCTTCGTATTGGCGGTTGCTCCGGGATCGTGCACAGCCCCTGTCATCCCGGCGTGTTCTCGGCCGGGATCCACACCGGTTGAGGCTCTCGTAATGGGCGCTTGACCTGCTACGGGGCGGTGGAACGTAGATCGGCCTAGCCTGGGATCCGTGAAGCATAGAAGCGATTTCCGATTACGAGCGTCGGTGGTGGCTTGTCTGGGCGCGATCGCGTGTACGGCAATACTTCCCGCTGTCGCCTCCGCCGAGCCGAGGATCAACAACACCCCTCCGCCCAGCACCACGCAGTCCGCCCCGTACCCGTACTACGTCAACTGTGAGCAGGTGCGCGCCCGGGGCAAGGCGCCGCTGCTGGCCGGGCAACCCGGGTATACGCGGCAGCTGGATCCGGACGGGAATGGCGTCGCCTGCGGGTACTGACTCCGCGATCGCGCCGCGCCGGTCTCGATCGTGCCGCGCCGCCGCGTGTTTCGTGAGCGGCATTCGAGTGACGAGCGCGTAAAACCCAGCAACGCGTGGGCAACGACACGCCTACGAGCGGGTGCACACAGGCGAACTCCCATGCCGCAGAACGCGAATGCGGCTACCGTTTCTACATGACTGGACCGACGCCCCTCACTCTCGCTTCGATCCGCCAGGCGCCGAAGGCGGTCCTGCACGATCACTTGGACGGCGGCCTGCGCCCGGCGACCGTACTGGAGCTGGCTCGCGACTGCGGTTACGACCAGTTACCCGCCGGTGACGCCGAAACCCTCGGCAATTGGTTCCGCGACGCGGCCGACAGCGGGTCGCTGGAACGCTATCTGGAGACCTTCGCGCACACCGTCGCCGTCATGCAGACCCCGGAGGGCCTGCGGCGGGTGGCCCGCGAATGCGCCGAAGACCTCGCCGCCGACGGTGTCGTCTACGCCGAGGTGCGCTTCGCACCCGAACAGCACCTCGAGAACGGGCTGACCCTGGACGAGGTGGTCGAGTACACCATCGAGGGTTTCCGCGAGGGCGAGGCGCTGGCCGCCGTGGCCGGAACCCCGATTCGGGTGGTCTGCCTGCTCACCGCCATGCGGCATGCCGCGCGCTCGCGGGAGATCGCCGAACTCACCGTGCGCTGGCGCGATCGCGGTGTCGGCGGCTTCGATATCGCGGGCGCGGAGGCCGGATACCCTCCCACCCGGCATCTGGACGCGTTCGAGTACATGCGAGCCAATAACGCGCACTTCACGATTCACGCGGGCGAGGCGTTCGGGCTGCCGTCCATCCATGAGGCCCTTGCCTTCTGCGGTTGCGATCGGCTCGGGCACGGGGTGCGCATCACCGACGACATCACCGATTCGGCGGACGGCCCCACATTGGGTCTGGTCGCGAATTACGTGCGGGACATGCGAATTCCGCTCGAACTGTGTCCGTCGTCGAATGTACAGACCGGTGCGGTGCCCTCACTGGACAAGCATCCCTTCGATCTGCTTGCGCGCCTTCGCTTCCGGGTTACCGTCAATACCGACAACCGGTTGATGAGCGATACCAGTATGAGCGAGGAGATGTACAAACTCGCCCAGACCTTCGGCTACGGCTGGAGCGATCTCGAGCGCTTCACCATCAATGCCATGAAGTCGGCGTTCATCCCGTTCCCGGAGCGGTTGCGCATTATCGACGAGGTCATCAAGCCGGGCTACGCGGTACTGCTGGGCTGAATACCCGTCATCCCGGCGCTGAAATACCCCGTCATCCCGGCGTGCTTCTTGGCCGGGATCCACTGCGGCAAAGTGGATCCCGGCCAAAAGCGTGCCGGGATGACGAGGGGGTCTATCCGTTCTACGCCTTACTCAGGCGGCTTTCGAAAGTCTCTTCCAGTGCGCGCCAGGCATCGGCCTCGGCCTTGAACGGCGGGTTCGGGGCCATCCGGCTCGGGTCCGGGTTCAGCAGGTACGAGACGTACCAGCCGAGCGGCGACGAGACGGCCAGGGCGGTCTCGACATTGTCCTCTTCGGCGTAATCGGCTGCGTCGGTGAACAATTCGACCGCCAGGTCGAGCTGATCGGTATCCACCGCCTGCGGTCCCTCGGCCAGATCGTCGGCCAGGCCGGGCAGTACGTACACGTTCTCCTCGTCCACCTCGACCTCCAGCCCACCGTCGATCGCGGCGGTCTGGATCTCGCCGTAGGTGCTCACCCGTGCGAGATCGTGCTCATGATCGTCGGCGAGGTAGCGGGCCAGTGCGCGCTCGGAGCCGAAGACCGTGATGGACCCGTCCTTGCCGAGGAAGATCGGCTCATCGTCCACATAGCAGCGCAGCGTGAACCAGGTGCCCTCGGAGGTGACGATCTTGACCGGGTCGATACCGACCTCATGCCAGAACGACAGCTCCTCGTCTTCGTCCTCGTCTTCCGCGTTGAGGTCGACCGGCTCGATATCCTCATCGGTATCGGCGGCATCCTCGGCGTCGACGATGTTCTCCTCCGCCGCAAGCAGTTCCGCCTCGGCGACCGCCACCGCGTCCGCGTCGACCTCCGGGATCTCCACCACCGAGTCGATGGCGTCGAGCACCGCGTCCCAATCCTTGTTGATGGCCGCGCCGATGGAGTCCCACAGCTCCTCGCCCTCCTTGCCGGCGAAGGTGCTCACCCCGGTGGCCAGGGCGCCCAGCACCGGATGCGAACCGAAGAACTTGTTGACGACATCGAGCTCGCAGACGTCACCGATATTGCGGACCATCTCGAGGGTCTCCTCGAGTTCGGAGATTATCTCCGGATCCGGATCGTCGGCGGCGAGCTCGGGCACGCCGACCAGATCGAAGACGAACTGCTCCTCCGGCTCCAGTTCGGCGGCCGACAGACCAGCGATGATCTTCCACGCGGGGTGGTCGACGAGATCGTTCTCGGCATTGGTTCGGATGAAAGCGGCCAGCTCCGCTACGGAGTCGAAACCGTAGAGGTCCTCCTCGTGGCCGAGGAATGCCTGCCACTCATCATCGCCGTCGCGCCAGCGCGGTGCCCACAGGGTGACGAGATCGCCTTTGGTCAGGCCGAGCGCGATCGGGACGATGTCTCCAGAAGCCATGACCGGAAGCCTATCTAGTGGTCGCCCTGGGCACTATCCGGGTCGCCCCCAACATTTCCCGGGGCGAGGGACTCGTTCAATCCGGCAAGGACTTCGGCGCGTTGCGCGGTGGCGCGCGCGGCGGCTTCGCGGGACGCCCAGAGGATCAATTGGGCGACTTCCGCGGGCGGGCGGGTGGTCACCGATTCGGCCAACCAGAGTCCGGTGAGCGCGCCGTCGCCGTCCACTTCGGCGCTGACCGAACGGTCCGCACTGGTGAATCTGCCGCGCACTCCGCGCAGTCCGGCGAGGGCGGTTTCGAGCGCTTCCAACTGGTTGGTGACGCCGTTGACCAGCGCGTCCATTTCGGCGCTCATGCGTTGCGCATCCAATTCGTCGGACCGGTATCGGCATCGTCGAGACGGTCGAGGGCGTCGACGGCCGCCTGGCGGGTGGGCAGGCCGAGCCGATCCAGGGCCTCCTCCGGGACCCCGGCCTCGGCGAGTAGTTCGCGGCGGCGGGACTTCGCGGCAATGGCCGAGCGTTTGGTCAGGCGCAGGATTTCGTCCGCCAGAGCCTGTGCGCCGTAACGGTATTCACCGCGCTCGAAGCGGATCTGCACCGGCATGCCCTGATCGGTGGCGTGCACGGTGACGGTGCCCGCGCGATTGGCACTGGCCGCCACGGTCAGGTTCGGAATCTCCTGCCCGCTCATGCTGACTCCATTGAGCATGAGCGGGGGCCCCGCGTGGTTACGCGAGCAAGCGCGGGAAGCCGGAGCCGCGCCTCCGGACCCTGCCCGCTCATGTGGTGGGCCTGTAGAAGCCGAGGAAACGCATTCCCATGTTCTCCGTTCGAATCGGACCCGTCTGTACGGGATCGCCCGCCTCCACCAATTGACCGTTGCCGATCACCATCGCCACATGCCCGTCCCACACCGCCAGATCTCCGGGCATCAAGTCCCCTGGACCGATCTGGGTATGCCCATAGCCCTGTTCCTGCGCCAGGCGCGGCAGCGAAACACCCGCCTGCCCGTAGGCCCACTGCGTCAACCCGCTGCAATCCAGACCGGCACCCGGGGTGGTGCCGCCCCACACGTATGGCGTCCCGACCGCACTCAAGGCATTGCGCACCGCATCGGCGGCCCGCTGGTTCGGGGCCTCCACGGTACTGCCGTCGGGGAGCGTCAGCTTCACCCCGGTACCCGTTGCCCGGGTATCGGAGGAGCCGCGATGTATGCGATCGCCGCTGGTGGGCGGCGAATCACCCACGGACGCGGCTGTTGTGGACAACCCGCTCAGCATCGAGGCCCCGGATTCGAGGGCCTTGCCGCCGGAGGAGAAGGCCGGCGACGCCACCTGCTGCCCAGCACTGCCCGTCGCGACGCTCGCGGGCGCGACCGCCGATCCTTTCGCGACGGGTTCGACCCCCGCCGCACTCGTCACCTCGGGTGCGACCAGCGCCGGTGCCGGAGTCTTCGGCGGCGTGGCCAACTCGCTCATAGCGGTGGTCTCCGCCGCCAGTTCGGCCCGCACCCGCTGCACCACCCGCAGCGCCCGCCCGACATGGTCGATGGCGGTCCCCACGAGCAGTGCCAGTGCGGACGGAGTGAACCCCGCGGCCGCGATGGCATCCACCTTCGCCAGAAACGACCGCAGAATCTCCGCCACCTCCCGTTGCCCGGCGGCCACCTCCGTTCCGACTCGATCGACCACCGCGGCCATCGCTTCACCTCGATCGGACACCGTGGCAGACCCCGCCTGTACCTGTAACGCCTTGTCCATGGCGGCATCGCCACCCCGGCCGTTCCAGCTGCTGTACATCCCGTTGATCCCGGTCCGGCCGGTTTCCCGAGCGCCGTCCACCACGCCGGACGACTCTCGCAGCGCCTGCGCCGCCGCACCTGTCGTACCGGTCCCGAAGCTCGCGAGCAGCTGAATGATCGGCTCGGCCAGTGCCTCCAATCCGAGTCCGGCGGTCATATTCGCGACTCCTCGCCGGTTGCGCACAGCGCGGCGGCGTACGCGGCATCGGTCGTGGTGTAGCTCGCCTCGGCGCCGGTGGTGGCCGCGCCGAGGCTGGTCAGGACGGTCGCGAGGGTGCCGAGGGCCGCGAGGTGAGTGGTGTGGGCGGCGCGGTAGGCGGTGAGGAAGTCGGCACCGATGGGGCCGAGGGCGGGGGCGAGTAGGAGGGGGTCGGCGGCCGCGATGCGGGTGGTGGCCGTGGCGAGGGTCGCGGCCATGGTGGTGGCCGTGCTCGCATAGCGGGTGAGGCCGTCTGGATCGATCGTGATCCGATGCATGGATGCCCCCATCGTGCCGGTCGCTGGCTGATTACGTCCTGCAAGAGATTGGACGCCGGGGGCGGGGGATCGGTTCCGGTGCCGGGCGATTTCGGGCGGCGATAACCTCGAATCGCTGTGCTGACCTATCGTTTTCCTATGCGCACTGACATCGTGGACCACCCGCTCGCTGCCGCTTTGCTGACGACCATGCGCGATGCGCGCACAACGAATCCGACATTTCGGGCGGCGCTGCGTGATCTCACCGGTCTGCTGGTCTACGAGGCCATGCGCGACGCCCCCGTCACCCGCTTCCCCATCGCGACCCCCGTCGCCGCCGCCGAAGGCACCTGTCTCTCCTCGCCCCCACTGCTGGTCCCGGTGCTGCGCGCCGGACTCGGCATGGTCGAGACCGCCGAGAACCTGATCCCGGATGCCCGCATCGGCTTCGTCGGTGTCGCCCGCGACGAGGAGACCCACCAGCCCACCCCGTATATGGAGTCCCTCCCCGAGGACCTGTCCACCACCCCGGTCATCGTGCTCGACCCGATGCTCGCCACCGGCGGCTCCATGGTCTTCACCCTCGACCTGCTCGCCACCCGCAATGCCCGCGACATCACCGTCATCTGCGTCGTCGCCGCCCCCGAAGGCATTGCCGCCCTGGAGAAGTCGGGCCACCCCATCCGGCTGGTCACCGCCTCCATCGACCGCGGCCTCAACTCCGACGCCTATATCGTCCCCGGCCTCGGCGATGCCGGAGACCGCCAATTCGGCCCCCGCTGAACCGAATTCGACCGATCGATCCGGGGATCACTTCGGTACGAACAGCTCCAGATGTCCGCATGCCGTGCAGCGAAACGCATGAATCGCGAATCGCGCTCTGCCCTTGCGTTTCGCGTTTCCGAGCGAGCCCAGCTCCAGCGGTCCCTCCGTCCATCGGGTGTACCCGACGGTGGCGTTCTCATCGATGAAGCCGGGCTCCAGATCTGTACTTCCGCAGTGTGTGCAATGTCCTTCGAGCGGGGACCGCGATTCGGGCGCCTCGCTCACAGTTTTTCGCAAAAGGCGCGGATATCGGAGAGTTGGTTCGCGGCAGCGGCTTTGGCGGCAGGAAGATCGGTGACCGTGCCCACCGGCTGTACCACCTCCACGTAGCATTTGAGCTTGGGTTCGGTGCCGGATGGGCGGATCACCACGCGCAGCGATTCACCCTCGAAAACCAGTGCGTCCGTGCGCATCTGCCCGCGCAGCTGCGACATATCGGTGCAGGTCACCTTTTCTCCGGCGATCTCCGCCGGTGGTGTGGCCCGCAATCGCTCGACCACGGCAGCCGCCTCTGCCACATCGGCCAGGCGCAGTGATATCTGCTCGCCCGCGTGTACGCCGAACTCGACGGCGAAATCGTCGAGGACGTCGAACACCGTGCGCCCCTGGGCCTTCAGCCGCGCGGCCATATCGGCGGCGATCACGGCCGCGGAGATACCGTCCTTGTCGCGAACGGTGGTCGGGTCCACGCAGTGCCCGATCGCCTCTTCGTAGGCGTACGCCAGACCGTCGCCCGCGCGCGCCAACCACTTGAACCCCGTGAGGGTTTCGGCATAGCGCGCACCACGCGCCGGTGCGAGCTTGCTCAACAGTCGTGACGACACGATGGTGGTCGCGACCAGCGAATTCGGTGCGGCAGTGCGCAATACGTAATCGCCGAGCAGTACTCCGGTCTCATCGCCCCGCAGCATCCGCCAGCCGTTCGGGCCGCGCGCGCCCACAGCGCATCGATCGGCGTCCGGATCCAGCGCGATGGCGATATCCGCGTCCAGCCGATCGGCCAAGTCCAGCAGTAGATCCGAGGCTCCGGGCTCCTCGGGATTCGGGAACGAGACGGTCGGGAAATCCGGATCGGGCGCGAATTGTTCCGCCACCACCAGCACTTCGCCGAATCCGGCTGCCCGCAGCGCGGTGGTCGCGAGCTCGCCGCCCACCCCGTGCATGGCGGTCAGCGCGATCCGGATATCGGCCCGCGGCACCGGGATCCGCTCCTGCTCGGCTCGTGCGGAGGTCGTCGCGGCCGCTTCGGCACCGGCGGTCAAGTCCGGTGCGGCGACCGGACTCTCCGTGGCCGCATCCGCCGTGGCCGCGGCGATCGGATCTGCTGGACTCGTAGCCGTGGCCGGCGACCTGTCCGTATCGATGGAGGTCACCTGCTTCGCAGTGGCGATCGGGCCACCGATGATCGAGGGGAGCTCGGCTACGCGGGCCAGATAGCGGCGGACGATCTCCACGCCCATGTCCTCCACCGTCGCGGTGTCGGGCAGGCCGAGAATGCCCGGGCCGGGGGCGGTCCTCGCGGGGTCGGTGCGGGGGATCTTGCCCGCGACGGCATCGATGTACTTCTCGATCTCGGCGTCCGCGGGCGGGACGAGCTGGGAGCCGCCGTCGAGGTAGAGCTTGTAGCCATTGTCGGTGGCGGGATTGTGCGAGGCGGTGATCTGAACTCCCGCAACGGCTCCCAACGCCCGCACGGCATAGGCCACGATGGGCGTGGGCAGCGGGCGGGGGAGCGGCAGGACCGAGAAACCGGCGGCGGCGAAGACTTCCTCGGTGGCGGCGGCGAATTCCGCGGACCCGTGCCGGGCGTCGCGGCCGACGATCACCAATCCGCCACCGAGACAGCGGTTCCGAAGCCAGTCGGCGATGCCCGCGCTCGCCCGCGCGACCGTCTCGACGTTCATGCCGTCGGGACCGTCCTGTAGCGGACCGCGTAGGCCAGCCGTGCCGAATCGCAGCATGTGCGTCTCCTATGGTCGGGTATCGGCGTTCGATTACCCGCTGATGCCGTGTTCAGACAGGTCGGTATGGAGACCTGTCCTGCCATTCCGGCGCGCTTCAGGCCGGAGTTCGCACCGTCGGCCCATGTGCTGCCGGGATGGATGCCGGCCGAAAACATGCCGGGATGACGAGGGCCCTTGCCGGGATCACGAAGGACCCGTGTGGGACCAGCGGGTTCCGGCGCGCGTTTCCGGTATTACAGGCGTTCCAGTACTCCGCGCAGCAGTTTGCCCAATCGCGGTGCGGCGGCGTGCCCTTCGGCGAGGACCTCCGCGTGCGAGAGGTGTGCGCCGGTGACGCCCGCGGCCAGGTTGGTGACCAGGGAGATACCCAGCACCTTGGCTCCGCCCTCGCGGGCGGCGATGGCCTCCAGCACGGTGGACATGCCGACCAGGTCCGCGCCGATGGTGCGCAGCCAGCGGATCTCGGCGGGGGTCTCGTACTGCGGTCCGGTCAGGCCCGCGTACACACCCTCGGTCAGGCTGGGGTCGACTTCCCTTGCCAGGGAACGCAATTCGGGATCCCAGGCATCAACCATATCGACGAAATTGGCTCCGGCGATGGGGGTGCGCAGGGTGAGGTTGATGTGGTCGCTGATCAGCACCGGCTCACCGACATGCAGGTCGTCGCGGATGCCACCCGCGGCATTGGTGAGCAGGATGGTCTCCGCGCCCGCCGCCAGCGCGGTGCGCACATTGTGCACGACCTGCGCGGGCTCATGACCCTCGTAGAGGTGTTGGCGTCCCATGAGCAGCAGCACCGGCGAGTCATTGACCGCGACCGAGTGGATGGTGCCCTGATGTCCCTGCGCCGTGGGTGATCCGAAGCCCGGAACCTCGGCCATGGGGATCGAGGTGGCCGGGTCGCCGATCTCCGCGGCGGCCTCCTGCCAACCCGATCCGAGCACCACCGCGACCCGGTGGCGCTCCACTCCCGTTCGTTCAGCAATAGCCTTTGCGGCCTGCTCGGATAGCATGTCGCCCACCCTAGTCCTCGGCGATCTCGCATGCTCGGTCACGCCGCTGACCGGCCCGGTTCGCCCGGATTTCGCTGTCCCGCCCGCGGTGTCGCCACACGGTTGCCGCGCCGCGAACCACACTCCCTACCCGTCGGTAGGACTTCGCGCGCGCCCCCGCTAATCTGCACCCATGCCGTATTTGAAGCGTGATGGGGACGTGTTCGTGCTGTACCTCGGTGCCGAGGGTCAGAACATCGACAGCGAGAACCGTTTCCACCCGGATTGGATCACCGAGGTGCACGCCCTGCTCGACGAGGTCGAGGCGTCCGAGGGTCCGGCCGCGCTGGTGGTCACCGCGAACGGCAAGTTCTTCAGCAATGGCCTCGACACCGACTGGCTGTTCGGCAATTTCGACCAGAACTGCTGGTACCTCGATCGCGTGCACTCGCTGTACACCCGCCTGCTGGCCTTCCAGATGCCCACCATCGCCGCGGTGAACGGGCACGCCTTCGGTGCCGGTGCCATGCTCGCCACCTCCTGCGACTTCCGTCTGATGCGCGCGGACCGCGGTTTCTGGTGCCTGCCCGAGGTGCATCTGGGCATGCCGTTCACGGTCGCGATGAACGCCCTGGTCACCGGCCGCCTCACCAATCAGGTCGCGGTGGAGGCCATGACCACCGGCCGCCGCTACGGCGCGGACGATGCCATCGCCGCCAAGATCGTGGACGGCAAGCTGGATGCCGAGGCATTGCTGGCCGGTGCGGTGGCCCAGGCCGACGCCCTCAAGAACAACCGCAAGCCCAACCTCCCGGTCATCAAGCGCGCCCTGCACCAGCACATCCTCGCGGGCCTCGCCGTCGAGACCACCCCGGAAAACCTGGGCTTCAGCCCGAGCTGAGCAGCCGAAAGATACGACCTGCCCCGCCCCCCGATACAGGAGGCGGGGCAGTCGGTTCTCCGGAACGCAATTACTGATCTCGTGAGATCGGGGTAACTCCCCGGGTACCCCCAAAATCGTCTTGATGCCCAACCGCGGGCCGCGTGCACAACGGTCAACGGCTCCCAGGCCGTGCGCCGAAGTTGCGGGGAGGCGGAGGGGTGTAAGACTGTGGGTTATGCCACCATCGCGCGGCGGCGATGACCGGAATTCATTTCCCCCGATAAGTCGGTACGGATTGCCCGTGCCGTCATGGAATGCTGCGTCGGTGAATGTCTCCGTCGCTCCGGCTGATCCGGCCCTGTTCGGTGCTGCTGACAGTGCGATCGAAGTAGCTCGGGAGCAGCTGCTCGCGCTGTCGCATTCGATTCATGCCGAGCCGGAGTTGGCTTTCGAGGAATTCCACAGTGTCGCCAAGACCATCGAGCCGCTGCGTGAGCGCGGATTCCGAATCGAATCCGGGGTGGCCGATCTCCCCACGGCCTTCACCGCCGAGTACGGCCATGGTGACCTGGTGGTCGGTATCTGCGCCGAGTATGACGCGCTCCCGGAGATCGGACATGCCTGCGGGCACAACATCATTGCCGCTTCGGCGGTAGGCGCGGCGCTCGGCTTGGCCGCGGTCGCGGACGCCTGCGATATCACCGTGAAGGTCTTCGGCACCCCTGCCGAGGAGAGCGGCGGCGGCAAGGTCCTCATGCTCGACCGCGGCGTCTTCGACGATGTGGCCATGGCGATGATGGTCCATCCCGGTCCGGAGGACATCGCGGGCGCGCATTCGCTCGCCCTCGCGGATCTCTCGGTCACCTACAGCGGTCGCGAATCGCATGCCAGCGCCGCACCGCAATATGGGCGAAATGCCTTGGATGCCGTGACTATCGCTCAGGTTGCGCTCGGTTTGCTCCGTCAACATCTGCTCCCCGGACAGCAACTGCACGGTATAGTCGGCTCGGGCGGCGTGGCCCCCAATATCGTGCCCGGACACGCGGAACTGCTGTATTACCTACGGGCAGTCGACTCCGCGACACTCGACGATCTGATGCAACGCGCATCGGCTTGTTTCGAGGCAGGTGCCTTGGCGACCGGATGCACACATGAAATCCGGAAGCTCGCGCCGACATATACCGAGCTCACTCCCGACAGCGCACTACTGTGTGCCTATCGCGAGCAGATCCGCGATCTCGGACGCGAGCCGATAGCCCCGGAACTCGAGGCCGCACGGCCGCTGGGCAGCACGGATATGGGCAATGTCACCAATGTCATCCCCGGTATCCACCCGGTCATCGGCATCGATGCCGGGGGAGCGGTGACGCATCAGCCCGCGTTCGCGGCGGCGGCGGTCAACGCCTCGGCCGATCGGGCTGTCATCGACGGGGCAACGGCTTTGGCCCGCACCGCGATACAACTCGCGGGCGACAAATTTCATAGGGACAGGTTGTCGGAACGAGTCATGCAACGGCAGTTTCTTCGACAGGAGGACATTCGGTGAGCACAACCGGCCGGTCCGCGGCGCGAGCGTCAGGCCCGGAGGCGGCAGCCTGCGTAACCACGCAGGGCCACGGGAGCGCCGTATTGGACACAGTGCGAGCTTCGGGACATAACGCCGCAGGCACCTGCCTAACGCAGGGGGCTGCGAGCGTCGCGACGGGCAGCTCGGTGGGGGTCGATATGGGCTTTGAAACGGGCATGGTGGACATGGTGGATTTACCGGAGGACATGATCGGCGGACGGGCGATCGTCGATGCGTGGCTCGCGGACCACGCCGATGATCTGATCCACTGGCGACGCCATATCCACGCCAATCCGGAGCTCTCCCGCACCGAGTTCGGTACCACCGAATTCATCGAGTCCTGGCTGGTGAAGGCCGGTCTCGAACCGCGCAAGCTACCGGGCGGCACCGGGCTCATCGTCGATATCGGCCCGGACACCCCGCGGATCGGCCTGCGCGCCGATATGGACGCCCTGCCGCTGCAGGAGTACACCGGCCTGCCGTTCGCCTCGACCGTTCCGGGTGTCTCGCATGCCTGCGGGCATGACGCGCACACCACGATCCTGCTCGGTACCGCGCTGGCACTGGCCGAGGTTCCGAACCTGCCGGTCGGTGTGCGACTGGTCTTCCAGCCCGCCGAGGAGGTCATGCCCGGCGGTGCCATCGATATGGTCGCCGCCGGCGCCATGGAGGATGTGTCGCGCATGTTCGCGCTGCACTGCGATCCGCGCCTGGAGGTCGGACGCGTCGGAATTCGGGTGGGGGCCATCACCTCCGCCGCCGATACGGTCGAACTGGTGTTGGATTCGCCCGGCGGGCACACCTCGCGCCCGCATCTCACCAGCGATCTGGTCTACGCCATCGGCACGGTGATCACCGGCCTGCCGGGCCTGTTGAGCCGTCGTATCGATCCGCGCACCAGCACCGTCATGGTGTGGGGTGCGGTGTCGGCGGGCAAGGCGCCCAACGCTATTCCGCAGACCGGCATGCTCACCGGCACCGTGCGCACCGGCGATCACGCCACCTGGTCCCTGCTCGAGCCGATGGTCCGCGAGATCGTCGAGGGTCTGCTCGCGCCGACCGGTGTGCGCTGGCAGCTCAACTACAAGCGCGGTGTGCCGCCGGTGGTGAATGACGAACTGGCCGTTCGCATGTTCGAGGACGCCATCCGCGAGGTCGGCCCCGATGCGCTCGCGGACACCCAGCAGTCCGGTGGTGGTGAGGACTTCTCCTGGTATCTGGAAGAGGTTCCGGGAGCCATGGCCCGCCTGGGTGTGTGGTCCGGTCAGGGCGAACAACTCGACCTGCACCAGCCGACGTTCGATATCGACGAGCGCGCGCTGGCGGTGGGCGTCCGAGTCATGACGAATATCGTCCTGAACGCCCACTGACACAGGCATTCGCGGCGAACAAAGCGCCGGGCCGCACCCTCAGGGTGCGGCCCGGCGGCGTATGAGCGAGATGACGGAGTTTATGGGCCGAAGGTGCCCGGACCCACGTTCTTGCTGTTGCGGGTGCGCAGGGCGTGTACGTATTCGCTTGGGGCGCCCGCTTTTTCGGCTCCCTCGGCGATAACGCCGATGTAGCGAGCCGAGGGTAGGCCGCCTTCGTAGGCGTCGAGGACGTAGAGCCAGGCCAATACGGGCTGGGTGGCGTTGCCCTGGTTGGGGGTTACCCGGAGGCGGATCTTCTTATGGATGCCGAAGTCCGAGCCCTCCCAGCGGTCCAGGCTCGCCTCGTCCTCACCCGGGACGTCGTAGAGGACGACGAAAACCCGGGATCCGGGCTCCTCGACCACGGTCGCGAGCGGTCCCTCCCAGCCGATGTCGTCCCCGGCGAAGGTCAGGCGCCAACCCTCCAGCCAGCCGGTTCCGTACACGGGGGAGTGCGGACAGCGCTTGAGCATCTGCTCGGGATCCATGTTGGATCCATAGGCGGCGTAAATCGGCACTGTTAGAGCCTATCGAACATTCCCGAGCAAGCTCCCCTGATCCCCCTGTGTCTATTTGCCTCCGCTCCGTTCGGGCGGTTGGTATCCAATTTGCCTCCGCTTCGCTCCGGCGGTTGGTATCCAATTTGCCTCCGCTTCGCTCCGGCGGTTCGCGGCCCTGTGACCCCGGTTCTTCCCTCCTTCCGCTCCTCCGCTTCGCTCCCCCGCTCCACTCGGTCCAGAACCGGGGGCGGGCCGCGAACTTCGGGGGATGTGAATTGTGGGTTTTGCCACGCTTGAGGCGGTACGAGCTGTATGGATACCGCCCGTTAAGTTTGTAGGGCGGCATCGGAGATCCCGATAGCCCACCAGAAGCGAGGGAAACAATGACCCGCATTGCGATCATCGGAGGCGGACCCGCCGGATACGAGGCGGCTCTGGTCGCCGCTCAGCACGGCGCGCCCGTCACGCTGATCGACTGTGACGGCATCGGCGGTGCGTGTGTGCTCTGGGACTGTGTGCCGTCCAAGACGTTCATCGCCTCCACCGGTATTCGCACCGATCTGCGTCGCGCCCGGGATCTGGGTGTCACCGTGCATCCCTCGCAGGCGCAGGTGCGGCTCTCCGAGGTGAACTCGCGCGTGAAGGCGCTCGCGCAGGCGCAGTCCGCCGATATCAAGGTGAAGTTGCAGACCGCGGGCGTGATCGTGCTGAACGGTCACGGTGAACTGATCGATCAGGCGCCGGGTCTGGCCACCCATCTGGTGAAGGCGACGCTGGGTAATGGCCAGCAGCAGGTCATCGAGGCCGAGGTGGTCTTGATCGCCACCGGTGCGAGCCCACGGGTGCTGCCGGGTGCGGAGCCCGATGGTGAGCGCATTCTCAACTGGCGTCAGCTGTACGACCTCAAGGAGCTGCCCGAGACGCTGGTGGTGGTCGGCTCGGGTGTCACCGGTGCCGAATTCGTCTCCGCCTACACCGAAATGGGCGTGCAGGTGAAGTTGGTCTCCAGCCGCGACCGCGTGCTGCCCGGTGAGGACGCCGATGCCGCGCTGGTGCTGGAGGACGCGCTCGCCGAGCGCGGTGTGGAGCTGGTCAAGCACGCCCGCGCCGATGCGGTGGAGCGCACCGCCGACGGCATTGTGGTGAAGCTGTCCGACGGCCGCACCGTGACCGGTTCGCATGCGCTCATGACGGTCGGTTCGATTCCGAATACTCAGAACCTCGGTCTGGATCGCCTGGGTATCGAACTCGACAAGGGCGGCTACCTGCGCGTGGACCGGGTGTCGCGCACCACCGCGACCGGTGTGTACGCGGCCGGTGACTGCACGGGTCTGCTGCCGCTGGCCTCGGTGGCCGCCATGCAGGGCCGGATCGCCATGTACCACGCGCTCGGTGAGGGTGTGCAGCCGATTCGCCTGAAAACCGTTGCCTCGGCGGTGTTCACGCGCCCGGAGATCGCGACCGTCGGTGTCAGTCAGACCGCCATCGACAATGGTGAGGTGCCCGCGCGCACGGTCATGTTGCCGTTGAACACCAACCCGCGGGCCAAGATGTCGGGCCTGCGTAGGGGTTTCGTGAAGATCTTCTGCCGACCCGCCACCGGTGTGGTGATCGGCGGTGTGGTGGTGGCCCCGATCGCCTCGGAGCTGATTCTGCCCATCGCCCTTGCGGTGCAGAACAATCTGACGGTGAACGATCTCGCCCAGACGTTCTCGGTGTACCCGTCGCTGACCGGCTCGGTGACCGAGGCCGCGCGTCAGCTCATGCGCCACGACGACCTGGACTGACGGGTTAACTTCCGGTGTAATGCCGCCCGGCGGGTTGCCCACAGTACTCGGGTGTGATTCACTTCGCGACGGGAAGCGATCGGCAGGGCGGTCGCGAGAACGCCGGGGGGTCAACCCTTTCCGACGCGGCCGGTGCACAGCTCGTACTCGCCCCGCACGCACGATCGCGGCGATGAGGGACGAAGGAATAGGGCGAAAAGTGAAGCACCGCAAGCCGAATCGGATCAAGGCCAGCACCTCCCTGTCGTTGGCCGGAGCGGCCGCCGTGGTCAGCCTGCTGGGCACACCGGCCAATGCCGCCCCCGCGGACCCGAGCGTGGTACCCACCGCACCGGGTCAGCAGCCGGGCGATGGTCAGCCCGACGGGTCGCAGCCGACCACCGAGCCCGCCCCGGAGAATCCGCAGGCCGTGGTGGTTCCGGGTGCGAAGCCGGAGAATGTGCAGCCGGGCACCACCAAACCGCAGCGGAGCCAGCCGGGTGTCACCACCCCGGGCTCGCCGCAGCCGGGCACCACCCAGCCCGGTACGACGCAGCCGGGTGCCACCGTGCCCTCCGGTGAATCGCCCAAGACCGATGACACCCAGCCCGCCGGTGTCGCGCCCAAGGACTCCAAGCCGACCCAGCCCGGTGTCACCGTGCCGCGTGTCGCGCCGCTGCCGGTGCCCGGTCAGCAGGCGCCCGCCATCCCGGTGCAGGTGCCGCCCGCGCCCTCGACCACCAAGCCCGATACCCAGGCGAACAACCCGGGGACGGTGCAGCCGGCGGTCACCACCGATCAGGATCAGCCGGACACCTCGCTGAACACCCTCACCGGTGAGCCGTCGGTGCAGAAGCCGCAGTGGCAGGCTCCGGCCGTGGAGACCGCCCCGGCCGCGCCCGTGGTCGAGATGACCGGTCCGCACACCGAAATCGGCGCGAATGTCGACGGTGGCGCGACGCTGCCCGGTTTCGCCGCCAACACCCATCACTTCAGCAATCTGGACGGGTACGTCGGCACCATCGGCTACACCACCCCGGGTGGCACCGGTGAGGCCGGTATGTCGCTGGACTTCACCCAGGTCAACCAGATCAAGGTGACCGCCTTCGCGAGTGCTGGCGCGGGCGATGACCGCAAGATGGAGTTCATTCTGGACACCACGGTCGCCAATGCCGTGAAGGCCGATACCGAGAACTTCATTCGCCTGATGCCGGGTGGTGCCACAATCCTGGACGCGGCGGCTCAGATTGGTAGGCTTCCGGCGGGCGACATCCCCGGGCAGACCACCGACCTCGGCGGCATGACCACGCAGGTGGGCGGTTCGGTCCAGTACTGAGAACGCGGGCACGTCACGGTGCCCGGCAAGAGCTGAGTTGTCGCGTGGGGCGGTCGTGAGCGACCGCCCCACGCGTGTGTGGCGAAAGGACGTGTGATGGATTCCGGCCAGGACGAGTCGGCGGACCGCCCCGCATCGGGTGCCGGCGCCGGAGCGCCGAGCCCGGGGACCGAGCACGACGCCGCGGGGCAGGCGGGCGCGCAGCAGGACTCCGAGTTCGGGCCACCGGTATCGGAGTTCGGGCCCTCGCTC
The DNA here is from genome assembly GCF_036327755.1 of Nocardia sp. NBC_01503. Classification (NCBI taxonomy): domain Bacteria; kingdom Bacillati; phylum Actinomycetota; class Actinomycetes; order Mycobacteriales; family Nocardiaceae; genus Nocardia; species Nocardia sp. NBC_01503. The sequence continues at coordinate 1,246,535 of NZ_CP109596.1, read as the reverse complement.
AATGACTTCGGGCCACCGGTCTCCGTATTCGGTTCCGGTGCAGACACTTTCGGTCCGCCGAGCGCGGAATTCGGTGCGCCGGTAGCCGATTTCGGATCCGTCGAATCCGATTTCGGGCCGCCGACGGGGCAGTTCCGCCCGGAGCCCGACGCGCCCGTGGCGGGGTGGGCGCCCGCGCCGGTTCCGGCCAGTCCCGAATTGGCGTGGCGGCCCGCCGATTGGACCGGCGACGCGGATGCGTTGTACGGCAACGGAGTCGGCGATTCCGAGCAGACCGTGCGTTATGGCGCCGAGGAGACGGTGCGGTACGACGCCGCGCCCGAACCGCCCGCGCCGAAGAAGTCCGGCTGGGCGACCGGCGGCGGGATAAAGACCTCGCAGATCGGTCGCGAGTCGGCCTGGCTGCGCTCCGCCGAATCCGGTATGCCCGAGTCGGATTCCGCTGCGCCGCAACAGGAGTCGCTGTCGTGGGCGGATGACCCGCTCACCAAGATGCTGATGCCCAAGAAGGCCGAGACCGGTAAAGCCGGGACCGGTAAGGGTGGCTCCAAGCAGGATTCGCTGTCCTGGTCCGATGATTCGATCGCGCAGCGCCTGGCCCCGAAAACCGCCGCATCGCAGAGCAAGCCGAAGAAATCGTGGATGCCGATCGCGGTCGGCGCGGGCGCGTTGGTGCTGATCGCCGTGGTCGCCCTGGTGGTCGTCTCGCTCACCCGTGGTGACTCCGGTACGACCGATGAGACGCAGGCCGCGTTCGGGCCCGGCGGCACGGTCACCACGGCCGCGCCCTCCTCGATCGCCGCGCTCAGCTGCCCGGCGAAGCGGGATGGCGCGCTCACCATCGGCAATGGTCCGGGCGGCACCGATTCGGGTACCGCGGCGATTCTGGGCTTCCAGCACGCCTTCTACGCCGACCGTGATGGTGCGAAGGCGCGTTCGTTCGTTGCCCCCGATTCCCCGACCGTCTCACCCGCCGAGACCATTCAGCAGGCCATCAACGAGGTGATCCCGAAGGGCACCAGTTACTGCCTGCGCATTACCGATCTGGGTGCGGAGGCGTTCGACGCCGATCTGACCGAGCATCGCCCGGACGGGACCACCACTGTCTACCGGCAGCGCATCATCACCGTGAACAAGGACGGCAGGCACCTGATCTTCACCATCGACGAGCGGTAATCCCGTTGTGGGCGGGCCCGGCTCCGGGCCCGTCGCCTCTTTGGCGCATCTCACAATGCGGGAATGAAATTTCACATTCTGGTAGCCCTGTGACACAGTGGAATTTCGCATACCCCGGCGTTCCCTCGGAGGTGTTTCATGTCCGCGATCACTCCACCGCTGTCCCGGCGGCTCGATGGCCTGCAGAGCTCCGCGATTCGCGATCTGCTCAAGCTCACCGCGCGCGCCGAGATCATCAGCCTGGCCGGTGGATTGCCCGATGCGCAGCTCATGCCCCGGGATCGGATCGCGGTAGCCGCCGACGCCGCACTCGGTGATCGCGCGGTACTTCAGTACACCGAATCGCCCGGCTGGGGTCCGCTGCGCGAGGTGCTGGCCGCGCGCGAATCCACGCGAATGGGCCGCACCATCGCGGTGGACGAGGTCTTCGTCACGCACGGTTCGCAGCAGGCGCTGTCCCTGCTCGCCGAGGTGCTGCTGGATCCGGGCGCGCTGGTCATCGTGGAGGATCCGGCGTATGTCGGTGCGCTACAGGTCTTCCGGGCCGCCGGAGCGCGCATTCTGGCGGTGCCGCTGGATGGCGAGGGCATGCGCGTGGATGTGCTGCGCGAGTTGCTGGCGCAGGGGGAGCGCCCCGCGTTCGTCCACACCGTAAGCAATTTCCACAATCCGGGTGGCGTCACCATGAGCCCGCAGCGCCGCCGGGAGTTGGCGGAACTGGCTACCGCACACGGCTTCTGGGTGATCGAGGACGATCCCTACGGTGAACTCTGGTTCGACCGTCCCGCACCCGCGCCGGTAGCGACCTACTCGCCCAATGTGATTCGACTCTCCAGCGCCTCCAAGATCCTCGCCCCCTCGTTGCGGGTGGGTTGGATGGTGGCCCCTGATCGTGTCTGTCGCGCCGTGGAACTGCTCAAGCAGGGTGCGGACCTGTGCGGGTCCGCCCTGACCCAGCAGATCGCCACCACGCTGCTCTCGGATACCGATTGGCTTGCCGCTCACGTGGATTCGGTCCGGCAGGTCTACGGCGAACGCGCCCGCGCCCTGGTGAACGCGGTCCGCACCACCTTCGGTGACCGCATCACCACCACCGATGCGGCCGGCGGCATGTTCGTCTGGGCCGATTTCCAGGACGGCACCGACACCCGCGCGCTGCTCCCGCACGCCCTGGACGCGGGCGTCGCCTACGTCCCGGGCGCGGCCTTCGCCGTCTCCACCGACTACGCCCACTCCATGCGCCTGTGCTTCACCACCTCGGACACCCCCGTCCTCGAGGAAGCCGTAGCCCGCCTCGCCAAGGCGCACGCCGCCATCGGCTGACCGATGACCCCGCCTCCCCAGTCGGCCGCCACTCCCCGACCACTGAATTCGCCCGTCGCCCAACCCGGCAACTGATCTGGTTCCGGTCGGGGTAACTCCCGGGGTACGGGCTAGCCGCCCTCCTCGTGACCGCCGGCGGCCGGCGCGACTGTTGTCGCACCCAGGTCCGGCTCAAAGTCGCCGAGAGGGGGACAGCTCACGCCCAGTTGTAGGTGCGCTCCACCGCCTTGTTCCACTCGTGCAGCAGGTGTTCGCGGTCGGCTTCGGCCATGGTGGGGTTCCAGCGCTTGTCCTCGGCCCAGTTGGCTCGGATGTCGTCGGGGGAGGCCCAGTATCCGACGGCCAGGCCCGCCGCGTACGCCGCGCCGAGGGCGGTGGTTTCGGTGACCACGGGGCGCACCACGGTGGCGGCGAGGATGTCGGATTGGAACTGCATGAGCAGTTCGTTGACGACCATGCCGCCGTCGACCTTGAGGGTCACCTTCTCCACATCCAGGTTCTGTGCGGCGGCGTCGGCGCGCATGGCGTCGATGACCTCGCGGGTCTGGAATGCGGTGGCCTCCAATACCGCTCGCGCGATATGGCCGCGATTGACGAAGCGGGTCAGGCCCGCGAAGACGCCGCGGGCGTCGGGCCGCCAGCGGGGTGCGAAGAGACCGGAGAAGGCGGGGACGATGTAGCAGCCGCCATTGTCGGCGACGGTGCTCGCGAGGGGTTCGATCTCATCGGCATTGCCGATCATCCCGAGGTTGTCGCGCAGCCACTGCACCAGTGAGCCGGTGACCGCGATGGAGCCCTCAAGGGCGTAGACGGCGGGCTGATCGGCGAAGCGATAGCAGACCGTGGTGAGTAGTCCGTGCTCGCTGAAGACCGGGGTGGTGCCGGTGTTCATGAGCATGAAATTGCCGGTGCCGTAGGTGTTCTTGGTATCGCCGGGGGACAGGCACGCCTGCCCGAAGGTGGCGGCCTGCTGATCGCCGAGAATGCCGGCGACCGGGGTGCCCGCCAGCGCGGTGGTGGTGATCTCGCCGTACACCTCCGAGGAGCTGCGAATGGTCGGCAGCATGGCCATGGGCACCCCGAATTCCGCGCAGATCTGCGAATCCCATTGCAGGGTGCGCAGATCCATCAGCATGGTGCGGGAGGCATTGGTGACGTCGGTGATGTGCTGGCCGGTGAGATTCCACAGCATCCAGCTGTCGATGGTGCCGAAGCAGAGCTCCCCGGCCTGCGCGCGGGCCAGCGCACCGGGCACCCGGTCCAGGATCCAGCGCAGCTTCGGTCCGGCGAAGTAGGTGGAGAGCGGCAGTCCGGTGCGGTCGGCGTACCGGTTCGGGCCTTGCGAACCGGCCAATTCCACGGTCAGCTCGGCGGTGCGGGTGTCCTGCCAGACGATGGCATTGTGAATCGGCTTACCGGTGGCGCGTTCCCACACCACGGTGGTCTCGCGTTGATTGGTGACGCCGACGGCGGCGACATCGCCCGCCCCGATACCCACCGTCTCGAGCACCTCGGCGATGACGAGTTCGGTATTGCGCCAAATGGTTTCGGCATCGTGTTCGACCCAACCGGGTTGCGGGAAGATCTGCTCATGCTCGCGTTGTGCGACCCCGACGATGAGGCCCTGGTGATCGAAGACGATGCACCGGCTGGAGGTCGTACCGGAATCGATGGCAGCCACATATCGACGCATTCGAGCAGGCTACCCGCCGAGAATGCGCGCACCGGGCCATGACGCGCGCCCCGCCGGACACCAGGGTCTGTGGTCGCACCGGGAACGATTAGTGTGGACTACGGTTGCTTGGGAGTAGCTGAGCGTCGACATCGATACGAACCGCCGCGCCGAACCTTCGCGGCGAAGGCCGGAGGAGTCGAGCATGACGAAGAACCCACGATCGCAGTTTCTAGGCCCCGAGCAGCGCGAAGAAGCCTGGGCGCGCTTGGGTGAGGACGCCTTCGATGTGGTGGTGATCGGCGGCGGCGTGGTCGGCGCGGGTATCGCGCTCGATGCCGCGACCCGTGGCCTGGAGGTTGCTCTCGTGGAGGCCCGCGATCTCGCCTCGGGCACCTCCAGTCGCTCCTCGAAGATGTTCCACGGCGGTCTGCGCTATCTGGAGATGATGGAGTTCGGGCTGGTCCGCGAGGCCCTGCACGAGCGCGAACTGTCGCTCTCCAAACTCGCACCGCATCTGGTGAAGCCGCTGCGCTTTCTGTACCCGCTCACCCACTACGGCTGGGAGCGGCCGTACGTCGCGGCCGGGCTTACCCTGTACGACACCATGGGCGGTGCGAAATCCGTTCCGGGACAGCATCATCTGACCAAGTCCGGGGCGCTGCGGCTCGCGCCCGGGCTCAAGCACAACGCGCTCACCGGTGGGCTCACCTACTACGACACCGTCGTCGACGACGCCCGGCACACCATGACCCTGGCGCGCACCGCCGCGCACTACGGCGCGGTTATCCGCACCTCCACCCAGGTGGTGGGCTTCCTGCGCGAGGCCGATCGCGTGGTCGGGGTGAAGGTGCACGACAGTGAGGACGGTCGCCGCACCGAGGTGCGCGGCAGTGTCGTCATCAATGCCACCGGTGTCTGGACCGATGAGCTTCAGGCTCTAGCGCATCAACGCGGTCGATTCCATGTGCGAGCGTCCAAGGGTGTGCACATTGTGGTCCCGCGTGACCGCATCGCCAGCGATACCTCCATCATTCTGCGCACGCCGACCTCGGTGCTGTTCGTCATCATGTGGGGCACCGATCACTGGCTGATCGGCACCACCGATACCGATTGGAATCTGGATCTCGCGCATCCGGCCGCCACCAAGAATGACATCGACTATCTCCTGGAACACGTCAACGATGTGCTGGTCACCCCGCTCACGCACGCCGATATCACCGGCGTCTACGCGGGCCTGCGCCCCCTGCTCGCAGGCGAGAGCGATCAAACCTCCAAACTCTCCCGCGAACACGCCGTCGCCCGCATCGCCCCCGGCCTGGTGGCCATCGCGGGCGGTAAGTACACCACCTACCGCGTCATGGCCTACGACGCCGTAGACGAAGCGGCGCAGGACATTCCGCGCCGCGTCCCACCCACCATCACCGACAAGGTGCCGCTGCTGGGTGCCGACGGCTACCACGCCCTCCTCAACCAGACCCCGCACCTGGCCGAGAAGTACGGCATCCACCCGTACCGAATTCAACACCTGCTCAACAGGTATGGCTCCCTCATAGAAGAGGTCTTGGGCCTGGCCGAAGGTAAACCCGAACTCCTGCAACCGATCGAAGCCTCTCCCGGCTACCTCCAGGTCGAGGCCGTCTACGCCGCGGCCGCCGAAGCCGCCCTGCACCTGGACGATATCCTCGCCCGCCGCACCCGCATCTCCATCGAATACGCCCACCGCGGCGTCGACTGCGCCGACCAGGTAGCGCGCCTCGTAGCCCCCGTACTCGGCTGGGACGAAGCCGAAATCACCCGGGAGATAGCGACATACGCGGCCCGAGTCCAAGCGGAAATAGAATCCCAAACCCGCCCCGACGACGCCTCAGCCGACGCCCTCCGCGCCGCCGCCCCCGAACCCCGCCCCCAAATCCTGGAACCGGTCCCGGTCGAAAAGTAGTCGGCCCGCCGAAATCACCCGCGCCGGTAGAACTCCCCACCGGCGACACCGGCGGTGAACGCATCCCACTCGCCCGGCGCGAACACCAGCGCCGGGCCGGCGGGATTCTTCGAATCCCGCACCCCAACTTCGCCGCCGGGTAGGAATGCGACCTCGACGCAGTCCTGTCCACCTGAGCTGTAGCTCGACTTGAACCATGTGGCCAGGTTCGGATCAGCGGTCACTGTCGTGCTCCCTTGCTATCTCGCGGATCAGATCGCGGCTCGGTTGGACATCGAGGGTGGCACGTTGAACCTGCGTGAATGCCTCGCGATAGATCCGTACGTCGGTCTGACGCTCAAAATACATTGCACCAGTGAAACTTTCAGCGAATACCACGTTGGGTTCCGTCAGCTTCCCGCGGGCATTCTTACCGAATTGAAAGATGATGAACGGCGGTAGCGGCATGCCCACTGGGAATCCCGCGCGAAAGGGCAGCAGTCGCACTTCGATGTTCGCGTGCGTGCTCAGGTCTGCGATGTGCCGCAATTGCGCCGCCATCACGTGCCGGTCGCCGACGACGGTACGCAGCGCGGCTTCCTGTAGGACTACGAAGGCATCGGCGGGGTCGCGTTGTCGGAGGATCACGTGCTGGCGTTGTGTCCGCAGCTCGATGCGGCGATCCAGCTCCGCCTCCGAATCGTTCGGAAAGTACAACCGATCCATAGCGCGTGCGTAGTCGGCTGTCTGCAAGAGTCCAGGCACGATCAGTGGTTGGAAGATGGTCAAAACCTTTGCGCCCGCTTCTAACCCGACGAATAGATTCGATTGCGCCGGAATCAGATCTTCATAGGCGTGCCACCATGACTTCGCGGGCTTCTGGTCTGCCAGCGACTTCGCGGTGGCGGTCTTCCCTGGGTCGAGTCCGTAGACCGCGCAGAGACTCAGAACATCCCGGACCCTCACCTTTTCGGTGAGGCCGCGCTCGAGGCGACTCAGAGTGGACTTGTTCCACTCCATTAGTGTCGCGGCCTGATCCACAGTGAATCCGACCCCCTCGCGGGCCTCACGAAGAAACCGGCCAAGTTGCCTGCGGGGCAGGGTGCTTCCCGACTCCGCTGGTTCGTCCTCATCAGTCACGCCCGCTCGCCTCTCGTTGCATTCTGCGATCGAGTTTTGTTGCGGAATGCGTCAATGATAAGCCGCTTTACGCAACACGACCTGGGCTTTCACGCAACTTTTCGCACAGCATCGCTTCCGTGTGTTCGGGCACGGGCGCGGGTGCATCGTCTGCGCATGACCTTCACCAGCCGACTCGACCAAGCACAGATCGCGGTCCTGGAATCACTGGACCCCGGTGGGATTCTCACGGTGCGCAGTCTCGCCCAATCGTCCGCACTGACCATGTGGCGCACCAGAAATGCCGTCTCGAAGCTCTCCTCACGCGGCCTGATCGTGGGCCGCCGCCGCGCCGGGCACGCCACGTGGGAAATCACCGATCGCGGCCGCCGCACACTCGCCACGCGCGGCCGCTACCACCGGTAGGGGCGCCCATGTCCACCCTGACCGAATTCATCGCAATCACCTTGTCCTGCATCGGCATTGTCGCCACGGTGCGCTGGAGCATCTCCACCGACAGCTCCCACCCCTCATCCGCCTCCCCACCCCGCTCCTGCTCGCCAACGGCCATCCCTTCCACCGCATCCCCCTGCGCAACTGCCACCGCCTCCACGGCAGACACCGCGCATAGCCCGGACCCATTGCAATGCACCAGATCCCGCATCCCGCACGCAGGACCGAATTCGAATCACGTCGCGCCCCCACTGATCGGGGCACCGGAACATGTGGCTGGCTCCGGGACGGCGATCTTGGAACGGTAGGTAGCGCTTTCCATTCCAACAGAAGGGTTTTCACACGATGACGGCTGTTCGCTCCGCCTTCCGCACCGGCCTGGTGGCCACTGCCGCGGCCGCCGCGATCATGGCGGGCTCCGCGGTCGCCGCGGCCTCGGCCGACGGCCTTCCCCTGGAACTCACCTCGCCGGTGAGCCAGCCGACCGCCGCCCAGCCGATCTACACGCCGGACAGCGGCAGTGCCGTGATCAACATCCTCAACCTCCTCACCGGCAGCGCCGATCGCCCCTGCAACACCCCCATCACCTGCGGCTGATCCGATTTCACCGCTTCCCTCCGATGTCATACGGGTCGGCCATAGTTCGGGTGGCACAGCACGGCACTACTGCTGCACTGTTCTGACCGAATCGGCCATCGTGGTACCACGGAAGACCAGCCGGCCGAACCGGTCTGAAGTCGATCGAACATCCGCAACTGCCGATGAGCGCGAAGCCCAGGTCGGCAGGCGACCAGATTGTCCAGGACGTGATCCACAGCGACGATTGGATGGTGATCAGTTTGGATTACTGCTCCTCATCACCGGAAATGCCCTCTGTGACAGTCGGTATCGCTATCGTTCAGTTGAACGACGGGTTCTTCTCTGATGGGGAGCTGAATCGCTGGCGTCTCATTCTTCGGGGAACTTACGACGCACAGCTCGGATGGGTGGATGATCCCGGAGATCCGGAGATTGGTTCGACGCTTCGATTGATCATCGACGACACCGTCAGCTGCCTGTGGGACGTGTGGGCGGGTCATGTCGTAGATCTGCAGTGGGAGCTCGACGCCAGTGTCCGCGCGGCGGTCGAACAGCTGAACGTCAGCCTGCCGTCCCACGTGCACCTCACCAACGAATTCGCCTACGACTGTATTCGTGAAACGGAACGGTAAACAGGAAGTGTTGCGCCGGAATGTCTCTCGATGAATGCCCGATTTCTGAGGCTTCCGGGACGTGAATTTCTGCTCACGGCAACGGGATACGACCGGCGGTCTCTCGAATCGTCACAGATCAGGGTATGAAAAGCGGCTCGAGCCGGTGCCAACGGAAGCTGGCACCGGCTCGAAAGCGATGGTGAGGTGGGGTTTACGGCTCTCAGCGGTCAGTAGCAGTTCGCCAGGTTGGTGTTCGGGATGACGTAGCACGGCCGGGTGTTGCTCGGCGCGCCGGAGCCGCTGAGGCCGCCGATCATCGCACCGCCCAGGATCCCGGCGGGTATCGCCATGAACCCGAAACCGAGGCTGATGACGGTGACCACGAGACCGAGGATGCCCCCGATGAGCGCGCCGGCCGCCGCATTGGCGCTGCCGGTTTGGGCGGTGCCCGCCGCGACGGCGGTGGCGGTCGGGTGTGCGACCAGTGCGGCGCCGTCGTCAGCGATGCTGGGGTTCAACGAGAGCACCTGATCGGTGCCGTCGATGGTCACCGAGAGCGGCATCGTGGAAGTGACGATGCCGTATCCGTCGAGGATGTTCACCGCGGCGTCGGTGAGCTGGAACGTGCCCCCGGTCAGGGTGGTGGTGACGGTCTGGTCCGTATCGGAGCGAACCACGTCGTAGTGGATGCCGCCCTGGTCTCCGGACAGCTGCGAAACAGCCTTCACATCCTGTGCGTTCGATTCCGGCGCCGCATACGATGTGCCCCCCGTGATAGCCATGGCGCCGATGGTGAGCGCAGCTGTGGCGACGATCTTTCTCATTTTCACAAGACCATCTTAGGCCGCGCGTGGGATCACGATGCTTGACAACGAATTCACTTTCGGCGCTGGTGGTTTCGCTCGTGCGATCACCAATCACACCCATGCCGATTTCGACTTCCACCCCCACACCGTCACGGTCGTGCACTTCGATGGCGTGGATCTGTCGCTGCCGCCGGAGGAGGGCGGGCAGGTGCGTTACGACGAGATCAAGGTCGGTTACGGGCCGTGCAGTGTCTCGATCTGCGATACCTCGCAGATCAGCTATGACGCGGGCAAGTTGAACGAGGCCGCCGCCCGCCTGGCCGAGGACGCCAAAACCGGTGTCTAACTAGGTAATTGGTTCGGCACGTGCCGCAAGATCGCCGGGCCCAATCATCTTTGGTCTCCACCTGCCGCAATAGGTGCTCCGACGAACGCACGGTCATGGCGCTTCCCGCGCTGACCGAACCGGCCAGCGCGTCGAGGCGGAAGATCAAGCGGCAGTGTCGGTCCGAGGTCAGCCGAACGTCCCACTCTGCCGATGATGCGGCACTGCGCTCGCACTCGGACGGCGGCGGAGCTATCTGTTAGCCGCTGCCTACTGTTGTTCGATGACTGTTGGTAGCGGGGCTGTGGTCCCGGCTGCCGTGCGGGAGTAGCACGGGGATGTCCCGCCGATTATGAGGACGTCGGTGCCGACGCCGTCAGTTGCGTTGCCGTGGCGGACGATCAGTTGATAGCCGTCGGAGGTTGCGGCGATCGACTGCACGGTGAGTTCTGTCTCGGTGACGTTCCACCGTTGGTCAGCCCAGTACTTGCGTACAGCTATGAGGTATTGGCCTGCCTGCCCGGAAGGGATTCCCGACACGTAGTACACGACCTGTGTCTTCACAGGGCCAGCGGTGTCGTTCAGGTCGCCATCGCAGGGGGCTGCGGTCATGGGCTGTATCAGTTGGTCGGCCGAACGGCCTTCGGCCAGCCGGTCGGGAGTGAGAGTGAGACGGACCCCTCGCGGCAGTGCGTTCAGGGTCGCCGTGAGGTACGACTCGATGCGTTGACGCGCGCTGGACTCTGTCAATGTCGGCGCGTCCGATTCAGTGGCCTTTGACGTGCAACCCGCGGTGGGCACCAGCATCGCCGCAATCAGCGCCGCCGCCAACCGGCCGCGTCCGACCCGGCGGATCTTCGTGATCACCTCGTCTGACATGGTGCAAACCTAGCTATTCCGCAGTCCTGGTTCAGGGACGCCGAGCCACCTGCACGGGCGTGTCGAAACGTCCCCTATTGCCGCATGGCGCGCTGGCCGAGTCGGCCAGCCCGAGGCGTGGAAGATCAACTGGGCCAGCCGATCCGGGGCCAGCCGAACGCACCATATTGCTGATGAGCGATGGTCCGCAGGACCGATTGACCCTTTGGCAAAGTCGCTGCGTGTTCTACTGGCTGAGAACTTCGACAGCGGCTGGTGTGCCTTGACCCTTCGCTGTCCAACATCCATCCCGTGACACGCTGATGTCGCTGTTCCCGTCTGTCCTCAGCGCGATCGCGGCCACAGTGGCGGCCGTTCTCGCCGGATTGAACCTCTACCTGTCGGGTCGACGTGAGCAGCGCAAATGGATACGCGAAGCCTTGATCGACGCATACGTCCAATACCTTGGTGCCAGCTTCCGCGGAGGGAGCCGAAAGTTGCGTGGTCTTCGTTCAGCCGGGGCAGCTTCGGACATCCTCGAGCAGGCGCGGCAGAAGTTGGAAGAGGCGCACACGCTTCAGAATGAGAATCTGACACGACTACGGCTGATTGCGCCGGAAAACGTTGTCAGGGCAGCGGAAGCACTGCACACTGCTGACCACTTGGCATGGGACGTCGCGTCCTCGCCCGATCAATCGAATGACAGTGAATGGCGTCGATCCCGCGAAGCTCAACGTGAAGCTCGCCACCGATTCATCAATGAAGCCCGCCGCTCTCTCGATCTCGGTCCGGGAACATCGATCGCCCGCTACGAGTAACCGCACGGGCAGTCCCGTTTCGGGCGAAACAGGCGACCACAGATACCCCGACTGAGATCAGGAACGAGCTGCGCCCCTCCGCGAATGCGTTGCTCGGGCGGCAGCGATCCGAGGCCAGCCGGAACGCACTGAACTGCCGCATAGTGCACCGACAGGACCGGCGAGCGTCGGGGGCTCGGATGACTGGATCGCGTTGCAGCCGATACGATCCGGTTCGGTGTGCTGCGGGCACGTTTGTAGGTGGGGGGCTGGATTGTGATGTTGCGGGGACTGCGGAGTCAGTCAAATGTGCTCGCCGGTGTGCAGCGTCGGCGCAGCGTTAGGTCCGTAGGCGGCATCGATCTGGTACGGCAGTCGCTGCTGGCAGGGGCTGCCGCCCGATTCGGCTATGCGATGCGAGCCAGACGTGGTGTCATCCTGGTCGTTTCGGCGCTGGTCGCCGTGGTCGGCTGCTCTTCGTTTTCGGGTTCGTCGGTCCATCTCACTTCGCCCTCGAAGTATGACGGCGCGAGGCTGTGTGATCGTTACCGGACGTTTCTCCAGAGCTCATTGTCGATCACCGACGCCGAGGTGGAGACCCTCACCTTCGAAGAGGGCGGCGTAGTCGGCTGGTCGACCATCTGTAATGGCCGCCACTCCGGGCTCGGCGTGATCGGCGCGCTCCAGGTGCACAACCCGCGGATAGACGACGGCAAAATCGATGACATTCCTACCGACTACCGACCAGTTCCCGGATTCGAGGGCAAGGCATGGGTAGGAGTCCCGATGCGATATTGGACGGAAGTCCACGTCCAGGACGGACTTTGGAGCGCAGAAATGCGATTCGTGAAGACGAGCCCCGAACAGGAACTGCTCAAGCCCGCCGATGCCCAAGCGGTCACCACCTTCCTGGTTCAGATTGCACACGACCTCAAAGGCTGATCCGGGTAGCCGCGACTGGGTAAGGCACCGGGTTTCAGGGCGTGTCGCCGCCTCGCACCAGAACGCACTCTCCTGCCGCTTACAAGGCTGTTTGGACCGACCGCCGCGGCCGTGATCGGACACATGGTCTTGCCGCGGAGGTGCACTATCAGCTGGGTCGCGGAGCGGCATGAAGCTGCTTGGCCCAATGCCATTCATGATCGTTTCATGGCCGAAGAAACACCGTGCGACGAGCCGTTCCGCTTCCCGGTTGAGGACGTGTTCACGCTGACGGGCCGCGGGACTGCGGTCGCGGGACATGTCGAGTCGGGCACGGTGAGGGTGGGTGATCGGCTCAGAGTGATTCGCGCCGACGGTCGGCCGGGTCCGTCAGGCACGTGCTCGTGGGTCGATGTGCCGTGCACGATCGGTCGACGAGCTCCAGCATCTACATCCATCGGCCTCATCTTCCGAGACCTTCAGAAGTCAGACTTTGAGCCCGGTGACGTGATCGTCGGCGAGATCGAGGTCTAACAGGTCCAGCCCGCAAAACATCCTCCACCGGCCGCGTAGCGGGCTGACCGAACCGGCCAGCGGCGCGGTTAGGGAGTGATCTCGTCACCAGCGGAAGACCACACTCGCCATCGGCTCAATGGCATGTAGACGGTGATGCCTTCCTGATTGTGCTCCACATGAACGTCGTCTGCGAGGCCATCGGCGCTCTCGTACTCCACGATCATGTAGTCACCCGCTGCGAGTCGTCGCTCGTCGCCCTGGATCTCGAATGTCACGGCCATCGGCTTGCCGCCAGCTACCTATGGCACCGGAAGACGAACGCACACCGCATTGAGCGCGGTTCGAAACGGCCAGCACGGCGCCATGGATGGTGGCGGCGCTTGCGAAGCCTTGCACGATACCTCGTGCGAATGGTTCGGGTTACTACACAATTGCAGAAAACCCGCAGGTCGATGACCTGCGGGTTTGCCACTATGTGGTCCTAACGCTAATCAACCCGAACCACCCGACGACGAACGGGCCGACAATCCAGCTCAAACCGGTCGGCACACGCCGGACAACGACGAGGGATTGATCGGCTGCTGACCTGGCCTATCGGGTGTCAGTGGTCAGTGGCGGCTCCCCGCTGACTGCCAGTTACATCAGCATTTCGGGCCGCGACCGTTAGCTTTCAGCTATCCAATGGCAGCTGCACAGAACGGAGGATCGCTCACCGTCCTGCATGCTGACTTCAGCGGAGTGAAGTGCACGCAATTGCCGATGTGACGCCGTAATGGATGTCCCCGGCGCGTCTGCCGAGGTCGGTTGATCTGGCTACGAATGGTGGTTGGTGCTTCATTGCGTGCGTGGCGTCGGTGGATGTCCCCACCAATGAATGCCGCGGTCGTCGACTCGCAGATTGCCCGCTACGGTCCCCAGTGGTTCGCCTATATCGAAATCAGCGACATCGCGGCCGTACCGTTTCGGGTCAGGGGCTGTAGTCAACTCCGGGTCGAACATGGTCGAGAACGTGTTGTCCCGAGGGTCGTAGGTTGAGCGTCGCAACCCGAGCAGGCCGTCGAAATACGGCGATCGATAGACGACCACGAAGGTCCATTCATCCTCGACCCAGGCATCCTCCACAGCGATGAGGGCGGCTTCCGTGATCGTGCTCGACATGAGCCGTCTCAGGCATGCAGAAAGGGCCTGCTCAGCCCACCGCGGAGATTCCACCGCAGCGAAGTGCTCGCCGAGCCGACGATGAGTCTCGGTGATCACACGCGGCGGAGGCTCACACCGATGGCTGGGCTCGGGATCCATATGGTCATTGTGCTGCCTTGGCGCTCGATCTCCGTGCACCAGCCCTTCCAGTAATGCGAGGCGATTCGGGGCGTGTCCACCGAACGCACTACATTGCCGCGACCCGCGTGTTCCGGACCGGCCACAGCGCCGGATCCGACGACGGCGTGTCTGCCGGAGGTCGTGATACGGCTGGCCGGTCACGTGCCACTGTGGTGAAGTATCCGCATGCTGGAGGAAGGGTCTGGTGCCTACGGGCCCACACATCGGTTGATGGTGAATGGGCGCGAGATCACGGATGTGAACGAACTCAGCGAACGTGAGTACCTCCGGCTGTTCGCTAAACGACCCGGCATGTACATCGGCTACGAGTCCGTGCGCGGTGTAGTGAGCTTCCTCAACGGGTTCGACTACGCTGCCCGCCACCATGGTGGACAGGGTCTGGACGGCTTCCGCGAGTGGCTACTCACCAACCATGTGCGCCGTGAAAGCAGCCTTGCCTGGTGGGCCCTCATCGAGAATATTGCGCTGCCGGACAAAGAATTTGGTACTAAGCGAACCCCTGAACAGGAAGCGCACGTCCTGGCCGTTCTATTCGATCTGCTCGATACCTTCCTCGCCGAGCGCGAAACGGCGGCGTAAAACGTCCGCTTTGCCGCGTAGCGCGCTGATTGAACCGGCCGCAACCAGCGAGTGAGAGCCAGCGGATCCAGGGTCATGGCAGTAATCTCGTCGACGGCCATGGAGTAGATCAGCGGTAGATCACCGGCACGACACGGCGGAGGACGCGGGTTCGAACCCCGCCTCCATGGCCCCCAAACACGAATGCGCGGTAATGCCGATTACACGACATTTGTGCAGCCTCTCTCATCGCACACGCCCTTGCCACATCGATGAGGATGACCATGAGTCATCGAGAATGTTGGTGTCGGATGGCGGGGCTACGGTCTCAGCCATGCGTGTCGATCTCGACGGCGCCGTCCGCGTTGCACGGCTGGCGGCGAGCTTCCGGTGGACTTGGACGTTCGCGGATCTGGAGCCTTTTTGCGCGGTAGCTGGATGGCGAGTCGCCGAGAGCTGGGCGCTGGAAACAACTCTCACCACCGATCTGGATGTTGATCCTCCTCGCGCGGACGCTTCAACATTTCTTGGACTGCGGCGATGGCGGCGTGGTCGATCCGTCATGAATTCGCTGACAGTCTGGGTATCTGACATCAGTGCGGAGCCTGATGTCGATGCGCAGGTCAACGCGGGCATGACCGCGCTGACGGAGCGGCTCACCACGGAGATTGGCGCGCCCGACAGTCCCGACGACTACTCGGCGACAGCTGCAAGGTGGGATCTGCCCGATGTCAGGATCAGGCTGGTCAGACGCGCTCCATACCGATTCCCCGAAGTACAGACCGGTGCTATCGCCATGCATTTGTCCAAGCCGGTCAAGCTGACACTTATCGACACTGTTCTCCCTGACTCGGATCAAGACCAGGTGGACGAGGACGACTGGGAAGTCATCGCCGCCCCGCCACAGGACTGGTCGGAGCTTGCCTCGCGTCTGGCGGGAGTTCTCGCCGACATGCCCTCCGACGCGTACCTGACCCTCCGCACACCCGATGGCAGATATGCCCAGTTCGTCGGGGGTCCCGACGACTTTTATTGCGAGGTGGTGTCGAACCGCTCGCTGGCCCCGGGGCGGCGCATACCGCCCGACCGCGAATCCCTCCTTTCCGCTCGGGGCTGGTCCGAGCCCCCGGACAACGGCACCGAGAATTGGGCGAAAGAGCTGCGTTATCCGGTGACTCGGCTTGCGTGCACGCAGCTCGCCGACGACGTTGTGCATGCATTGTCAGTGGTCTTGGGGGTAACTGCGCCCTCCGAGCTGGAGGTTTGGGCATGGAGAGACGTACTCGAACAAGGATTCGGCGCTGCGGCACTCGGATTACGTTTCGCCCCAAGGCCGTAGGTTGATGGGAGTGTCCAAGGCTCACCGCCAGAACGCACTATTCTGCCGCGACCCGCTCTGACCGAACAGCCAGCGCCACATCGGTTCCTTGGCCGGTGGCGGTCAGGTCATCTCGTCCGGACTACTGGGTTTATGGTGCGTACGAGTTGATGCCGAGTTGCCGTGCGACATAGGACATGGAGATCTCGGTGCGATCGCAGAAGGCATGGACGAGCACCTCACGCGGGCTGTCGATCCCGAACACCGTCCGGAAGGTTTCGACAGTCCGTCGGGGAGCATCGCGTAGCCGGGGCTTGTAGCAGGTTCGCGCTTCGGGGGCCGACCAGATCGGAATCCCCGGCATCGAGGTGGTGTCGTATTCCCAACCCAGCTCGATCATTCTGCGTTGGAATTCCGCAGCGTCGAGCCCTGCACGGTCAAGGTCGTCACCGGCCTGGGAGATCAGGGTGTAGCCGTTGAGCGTGAATTGGATGGCGGCGCCCGGGTCGCGTCCGAATTCTCCAAGCGCGATGGTCGAGTGACGTGGGAGGGTGTGCAGGACCCAGTCGAGACGGTCGGCGAACTCGTCCCAGTCGGTGCACTGGGCCGACAAGCCCCGAGCCGTCGGCATGTCGTGAGTCGCCAGGTGAGTGTGAAAACTGTTAGGGCCGTTGTCATCCCAAGCGCGGCATCGAAGCTGGGCGGGGTTCATACCCAACCCGTCGCGCATGACCGCCACCACCGACGCGGCGATAGCCGGATCACCGTGGAAATAGCGCCACCCGGTCTGCCATTCCGCAGCCGCCTCGGGCCATTCCCGACGTGGTTGTTCCCATCGCATGGTTTCGGGTTGTGCGCGAAGGACAGCAAGCGTGCGTTGGTGAACGATCGGATCCGTGGGAACAGGAACCGTGATCGCCAGGCCTTTGTCCTCGGAGGTGAAGTTGACGAAGAAACCGGTCTCGGGGTCCTGCAGTTGGTAGTAGGCCCACTCGTAGATGATGTCGCCATCATCGGTGATGTCGGGTGAGAGAAAGTCGGGCATAGCTTTGAGAATCTTGGTCCAGTCATCGAGCACGGTGCCATCCTCGCCCGAACGACCAGCACGCTGGCAATGACCCCGGCGTGGAGTCGAAAACTCAGTGGCGATGCTCAGGCAGAACTAGGTCGTGGTCGCCCATCACCGGCATGACATGAACACACTATTCTGCCGCTTCCCGCGCTGTTCGAACCGGCCAGCGCGGGCGAGGCGACGATCAACGGGCCGAGTCGATCCGGGGCCAGCCGAACGCACCATATTGCGGATGAGAGTGCATTAGTCTGCCCTGGTTCTCCGATGAGACAGGGACATTCGCCTGAGCGCACGCTGGTAATTCGCCGCCACAGACCGAGGATTAGGCCAGTTCGTTGACAGCCTGTCGATCGCAAAGTCCTGAGACTTTGCCATCGACAGTTGAAAGTGATATCTCACCATTTCGAGGCAGGTGTTGGAGTGTCGTTCTTGTGCCCATTTTCATCGGCATTCGCATTTGAGATATGAGGTGGCGCCGACGGTAAACCTGCGGCCTTTTCGGAAACCAAGTGTCTCGCTAATATGAGACCGTCATGATTTGTACTGCGCCCATACATTAGATGGATTGCCATCCGACTTGAAATAATTCTCAATTCCGCTATCGGTCGGAATGCCGAAGTGGGTGGGGTCGCCGGGGTCGGTCTCCGAATTCAGCACCTCCGACATGGCGTTCAACACGGCAGCCAAACGCGGCTGGTTGACCGAGTAGAGGTCAGGCTGGGCGCGACCCATCAGATCATATTGCATCCAGGAATCCGAGAATGCCACAACGCTTGTCGTGATATAATCCCTATAGGCGTCCGTTGTCAACTGTAGCAGATTGTCGCGAATGAGTGCTTGGCTATTTTCATTGATCTGATCATACTCGACCGACGTCATTACCGATCCAATTTCTCCAGCTGCCCGACCTATGCTAACTCTATCTGCGAGTTGCGACGCAACTTCCCCTAAAGGTGCGGATAGATCTACGACGAGCTTTTCCCGGAAGAGAGAGTTCCTTGGCTTTCCTGCTTCGGATACCTTGATCAGAATTGTGACCCTTTCCGGCATTAGACGATGGGCAAGAAGTACGGAACATGCTTTCACCAGGTCCTGGATGCACAGACTGACAGTATCGATACTTTCGTGATCGCGTCCCCAAGTCCAGCGAGCGACAGGTATATCCGTAATCACAATTCTCCTTCTGGCATGAATTTTCCATTCGACGGTATGAATACTATCCCGTCGGGCGTGCGAATGATAACTTGCACATGATTATCTAGGAAATTTCTCTCGAGCCGCTCCAGGTACGGCGCCAGATCTTGGAGCGGTACCGGCGCGTCCACTACGAACGTCTGATAGTCGGCGTAGGACTCTATCAGCTGACGTTGCCCCTTGAATATCTTGCCGACGACGTTCTTTGGGCTAGTTGACTCGGCTACTTTGAACTGCCATCCGTGTACGTTTCCCGCGAAGTCTCTAGCCATGACATCCAAGTCGGTGTGCTCCTCGGTGAAGATTCCCGGTTTGATTTCGTATTCTTTTTTGATCTCGAAGCTGAGATCTGTGAAACCTTTGTCCAATAGACGGTCTGCTAGCCGGATCTGTTCCAACGCACCCGGAATCATCACCTCTCCAGGCTTTGCAGTACCCGCTATAAACGCGTCGGCGTTCTTTCTAATGCTTGCTATGACCTGTGAGAAATTGGCGAGTTCCCTGAATCTGTTGGATGCAATAGCCTCCGCAATCTCCTGGCCTGCTGGATGGACGGCCAGGACGTCAAGGACCGTCTCGACATCATCGGCTTTGACGGCGGTGCCTTTCAACCCGTCTCTGACCTTTTGATCCCAACTTCCGCCCCGGTCAATTGGTCGCGGAGGATTATTTGGCTGCTCCCAGGACGATAGCTCGTTCGATCCGGTCTGTGCTATCGGGTCGGCTTCCCGGAGCGCACTAGCGCTCGGGTAGTTTCCGCCGTCACCAACCTGGGAGGGTGAGAGCTTCAGGTCGTCGAATTTCGGGAGGGTGTTGGGATCGAAGGGCTGATCGAAACCTGGATGCGGCGTACCTGATCCTGGGATCGGTGGACCTTCGAGTTCGAACGTGGGTAGGACTGATAGATCGGGTGCGGGCAGGTTGTCGTCGATCGGAGGTGTGGGTGCCTCGGACTTGATGACTGCCGTGGGATGGTCGACCGCTTGACCGACGTCCTTTCCAGCCTGGATGGCGGCTTTTTCTGTTGCGGTTGCAGCCGCGCTGCCGCCGCGTAGGACCGCGGCGGTGGGACCGTCGAGTGCGATTCCGGCGCCGAGGTCGAGTCCGATTTTGGTTTGCCAGTACTCGGGTCCGTGTTCCTTGAGGTCGTCCCAGCGGATTACGCCGCTGCCGAGGTTGGTGAGTGCGTCGGCGCGGAGTTGCGGGTTCGGGCTCGACCAGGTTTGGCCGAAGCTGGTTACTCCGCGGGCGAGTGTGCTCCAGCTGTGGGTGAATTCGGACCAGCCGCCACCGCCGGTCAGGTTGTTCTGGAACCGGCTCGCGCGCAGGCCGAGCTGCCACATTTCGCTCACCCAGTCGCGGGTGGCTTGCGCTTTGGGATCGACGGGGTCTTGTGTCCGCAGTGACGACGACGGTGCCAGGACCGGACGCTGCATAATGCTGGTCCGGGTGTGCCCGTCGGGTCCGGTGATCGAGGTGACTGTGGTGGCTGTGTCTGCTGTGCTGGTGGTGTGTTGCTGGATCTGGGTATTGGTCAATACGCCCACCACCGCCGCGGTCGGGTCCGAGGAATTCTGACCCGCCTGCTGTATGGCTTGGCTCCCGGCCTGGATGTCGGCGGTGGCCGGTCCGAGTCCGAGGAGGGAGTTGAGCAACACCGCCGAACTCGACCCGCCCCGAGTGTTCGAGCCCGCCGAGGCAGGAGGTGTAACCCCTTGTGGCACAGGCGGGATCGCGGCTGTGGTGGTGGCGTCGACCTGGACCTGGGTCAATGCGCCCAGCAATGCCGCGTTCGGGTCGGGGGTGGTGCGGGCTGCCTGTTTCAGTGCTTGGGTGCCGGCTTGTATGTCCGCGGGGGCGGGCCCGGTTCCGGTGAGCGCGTTGAGCAATGCCGAAGAGCTGGTGATGGGCTGAGCCGCTGGCGAAACCGGTGCGGGCACTGGGGCAACGACGGGAACCGTGTCGTTCGGCTGCGGCACGGGGACCGATTCTGTGTCAGGACGGGGTTGCGGTACCGGGGCGGCTTGGGTATCGGGCTGCGGCATGGGAACGGGTTGGGTGTCGGGGCTGGGCTGCGAGTTCTGCTCTGGCCGTAGGTGAGCGCCCGGGTTGGGGACGCTGCCGGGCTGTGGTACGACGAAACCGTCCTTGTCGAGCGTCGCGCCGGCCTCAGGATCCGCGACCAGCTTGGCTTGCGGTATCACCGCGGGTAGGTCCTGTCGCGCGGAAACCAGAACCAAACCAGCAAGACTGGATCGCCGAGCTGCCGAATCGGCGGATGCCCGCTCGATCATGTCCTGGGAGGTCATGAGGCGGGCGTACGTATCGACCGCCTCAGCTGCGGACTTCACGTTGTACGAATAGACCCGGCGACTCGCCTGACCCGATACCGACCTCGGGCCTTGGTCGACCGCGGCGGTGGGAGCCAGACTCGCCATCCATGCAGCCCCCCACGACGGGTCATAGGGAGCACTCATCACGACCGGCTTTCGCTTGAACGCGTGTGCTGTTGTCCTGTAACGGCTTTCGGGTCTATCGAGTGAAGGTGATCGCTGCCGGAGTGAATGGGTGTGGTGTTTTCGTTGTCGGACAAGAGGTTCGACCGTCCTTCTGAATCTGGGCATGAAAAAACCCAAGCCCTGCAACGGGCTTGGGTTCGAAAATGATCGGATACTCGTCCCTGGAGGCAGGGACAAAAGCGGGTGTGCCGCTATTGCGTGTTACCCGGGAGTCCTTTGTGCGGAATCTGTGTCACGAACTCTGTGCACGGGACTGTGGATCCGTTCGCGTGGTGAACACGGGCGTGTCCAGCCCTAGCCCTTCAACGACCGAGTCCCGGTCCTGGGTAGGTTGGTGTCGAAGAGGGCGAACAGCAGTGTGCCGAATCCCGTGTCCGAGTGATGCCCCCGGATATTCCGCATGAAGGCGCAGTTATGGCACTGCGAAGAGCTTGACCTAAGAGACGGTCGACGTCAAGTCCTTGGGCGTAACTTCATTAGAAGCGGCAGGTAGATCACTACCTTCATGCCCGGGTCGTTGGGAGGTAGTCCGTCACGCAACTGCCATGGGAGCAAGTCCACTGCTATCGCATCGACCATCGCGACATAGGCAGATTCGTAGCCGCTGGTGACGCTGACCGAACCAGCCAGCCAGCCAGTGCTGGACCGTCGGAAGATCGACCAGCAGTATCGATCTGAGCCCGAATCCACACTGAACGCCACACGTCAGAGTAGCGGCAAGGACATCATGACGGCCAACGCACTATTCTGCCGCATGGCGCGCTGACCTAACCGGCAAACGTGGGGCTGTGATGCGCGGGAAGCGCTGCGGCACAGGCATGTCTGCCGCTAGCCGAATGTAGGACGTCGAGGCACAGAGCGCTCGGTGTTGGCCAGAGTCACCGCCATGGTGAGAGTTTCATCCCCATCGCGGAGGTGTCGGGCTGCTCACCGACGTGTTCGCTGCAGGCCGATAGCAGAAGTTCCTGCGGAGATGACACTTTGAGCACATCACGCAGCGCTGAGACTGTCGCGTCGGCAACGTCTCGACATTGTTCGAGGGTGACCGGGGGTCGGAGGTGTCGGTCCCAATATCCGTCTCTGGGCCCGTTCCATCCCAGCCGTCTAATGGTGACCTCGTCGTCCTCGGTTATCAGCCAATCGATTTCGAGGAATGTATTGGCGACGATGTTGCAGATGGTCACCCCTCTGGAATCGCCGAAGAAGCAGGCATGACGGTTTCCCGTTGTCCCCACCCGTATCCAGTCGCCATCGCGGATCTGCCCAAGTGTGAGCTGCAGTCGCGCAGCGAAGTTGTCCCAGGTCGTCACCGCGGAACCACTATCGACCATGGATTCGGACGCCGGTCGAGCGTGAACGCGTGGATAGTGGAGTCGTTGCTCGTGGATCAGAAGCCCGTGCGTCCAGTCTGCTTCGTCGGAGAACCGAACGTGCCCCAGCAGGACCGAGCCGTCCGAATTCGCCACTGCTGGATCCGATTTCGCTGCCAACCACCGAAACAAAGGTTCGAGCCGGTCGAGCTCGTCCGGATCGGGTTCTTGCCACGCTGTCAGAGTCCAGCCACCCCGCTCCCTCGGTGATAGCGCAACGGCCAAACCGGGTTGATCGTGGTGGTGTGCCGGTCCCCTGTAGAAGCGTGGCATCTCATCGGCTACTGGTATGCGCAGTGGCTGCATCGGATGTGGACCCAGCCTCAGATGCCAACGCAGCTCCTCGATCTCATCCGATGTCACCGCTGCAGACAGGGTGACCTCGAGCTGCATGTGGTAATACGCGTTCGTCACAGCCGCCACCGTAGCGACTGCCTCCGACTCGATCCGGCAGTGTTCCCGACCGAACAGCATTCAGCGCAGCGTCCTTCCAGATGCACTGACATGCCGCTTCCCGCGTTGACCGAACCGGCCAGTGCGAGGCGTCAGAAGATCAACTGGCAGTGGCCATCCAGCCCGGCTGGACGCACGTGCGCACATGCTGATGAGCAGCGGGTGAACGGGTCATTTATCGTCCAGCCGATATCGAGGAGACCGGTCGTCGTTGTCGACCTGTTCGATATAGATCTCAGCGGCTCTGCTTTCGGTCAGGTCATACCCCGGCAGCATCAGGTCCCCATACGTAATCGGGGGCGCGTTGGTCAATGCACCTCGCCGCTGCCTGCGCCGAACACTCCGGAACACCCACCAACACCCCGCCAGCACAGGGGCGATCACGGCGATCGTCAAGAGAAGTTCCATGATCATCGACCCTAACCCCGGGTCTGCCAAACATCCGGAACTGCCGCATATGGGGTCGCTTGAGCGCCGCCCCACCGGCGCAGACCAGATTCGGGCAACCTCAACCGACCCTGCCCGACGACCTTGAACGTACCGGCGGATGCGTTCGTGTGAAAGGCACCGGCTACCCCGCCGCAGTCTGGTCCTACACCACCTGAACGCGACGTCCGGAGCCTACGTCGGTCCTCTGTGACATCATCCCTTTCCGTGTCGCCGCCGAGACCGGCGGCAGCATACCGGAAAGGGAACCTGTGGACCCCAGCTATCGAATCTTGGAGGCGCTGGACGGCGTCAATGCCGCACCCTCCACCGGGCGCGGGCACGGCGGGATGCTGACGGCGATCCGCACCGTGTCGGATGCGCTGCACACCGGTTCCATTCCGGAAGTGGCCGAATGGAATCCGCACTCGCTGGGCAGCTTTCGCTGGGCGGCATTGATCGGCCGCATCGAGGTCGCCGCGGTACGGGCTATCTCGCCGATCGCCACCGATCTCGACCGGACTGCCCTGTTGTCCTTGCTCGAGACCTGGGCCGAAACGACATTCGCCGATCGGACAGCGGAGTTGCGGGTGGGCACGGTCGCGGCACAGGACGTCGTGGCCGGGACCGCAGGTGGATACAGCGTGCGGCTGGATCCGCGGGATTCCGAAACTTGGCTCTTCGTCGACCGCCGGACCGGCGAATCCGGCCCGCCACCATTGGGCGTGGTCGGCAAGGTCGCGCCCCGGCCACTGCATTGGGGTGACGCCGATCAGTTACGTGCGGTACTCGCCTTGGTCGACGAGCATGGGCCGGTCACCGAAGATCCCGACGCTGTCGAACTCCTCAGCCACAGAACTGGTTTGACATCGCGCGCGGCAAGACTCGCACTGTGGGGTCATATCGGGACCGCGCCCCGACACAAGTTCAAAAACGTTGTCCAGGGAATGACCACGGTCGAGGTGGACGACGCCGCACTCGATCTCTCGCAACTACACCGCCACCTCGGGCGTAGTGCCGTCCCGGCCCTCTACACCGGTCTGCTGCCCGCCGACCCGGCCGAACTCTGGAAACCTCACGCGATGCGGGACCTCGCCGAAAGGTTGGCCGATGCCTGGATCGAACAGTGCGGCCGACAACGGGCGCTCCCGGAATCCACCTGCAAAGCAGCCGTATCCGCGACAGCCGCTTTGCACGCTCCCGGTTCCAGTCAATGGGGCACCGCGCCGACCCGGCTCTGCCGGATTCTCGCTGCTCCTGACGAGCTCGCGACCCTGACTGTCGATGTGCGCACCGCACCCGAGTTCGGCACCGCCCACGACAAGCTCGTCACGACCACCGACGACATGATCTACGACGACCTGATTCGGCTCTGGCAGCCGCTGATCACCATGTGCCGCTGGGCATACGGCAATCTCCCGGCCGGCGATCCGGTCCGCGCCGGGATCCCGCGCACCCTCGAACTCCTGCGCGCCCGCATGCGCAACGAGGACCTACTCATACGGGCGAGTGGGGCGGACACCGAGCGAATCGAGCGGTTGCGGCATGCCGCAATGAGTTCGGGTCATCCGGACCCGCTGTCCGGCGACCTCTATGACGACGGAGTGCTGGTGGCTTGGCTGTTTCGGGACATTGGGAGGACCTTCTGGAATCTCACCTACCGGCCTGCACACCTCACCGAAATCGACGACGAGCTGACCCCGCTCGCCCCACGCGAGGGACGCCCGGCGCGCGAGTTCCTGGGCTGGTTGTTCGGCGAGGACGCCGACCAGATGATTGCCCGCTCCGCGCCGGACGCCCTCCCTGCCGGAGGCTACGAGGCCGATCCGACACTCAGTGCGCCACAACTGGTTTCCACCGTGAGCAAATCATTCGACATCGACTCCGACGCCGCTGCGCTCTATCTCCAGATCCTGGCCCTGCCCGCACCCACCGATCGCAATGTCCGCACCTGGAACCGGTGGAAACCCGCGCGACACCGCCAAGCCGTGGCGGTGCTGCTCGCCGCCGGGCTCGTCGTAGAGGACACCGGACGTAGAGCCGGGCGGACCGTGTTCCTGCCTGGGGCGTGGACCGCCAAACCCGGTTTCGAGACGTGGAAGCATCCGCTCTATCTGCCCGTGCACAAACCCAATCTGGCCGCGCCCACCCATCCGATCCCATGGGTCGCGATGCCTGCGCTGTTCGACCAGGCGTGGCGGCGCGCACTACGGGAGAACATGGCCTAGGTGTTGCTGGTCATGGCATTGCTGGCGTCATAGATTGGGCGCCCAAACCCGCACCTGGACGTTGCATTTCAGCTACCCCCACAGCCGGTTCCCGGCCGCCCGGACCCTCGGATTTCGGAACCCGCACGCTTACCCCGGACTTCAACTCCAACCGACGGCTGTGCCGAACGCACCATAATGCCGCCGACCGCGCTGACCGAATCGGTCAGCGCGGCGCAAGCGAAGATCGAGTGGCCGTTCCATCGACGCTGAGCCGCCACGGGCAGCAGGACAGAACGCACTCATCTGGCCGCGTATTCGCCGCGCACTTGAAAGGTACGTTTCTGCGCATCGGGCCGTATCCAGCGGTTGTGATGCGTCGTAGACCTATTGCAGATCCGATGGGGCGGGACTGTACGGGGTTCGGGCGGGTTGGCAGCTGGGGCAGAAGTAGATACCTCTGTCGGCGCGGGGTAGCGCGGGGTCGTCGGCTAGTAGATGGACGACCATGTTCGTGCCGCAGCGGCGACAAGGGCGGCGTTGGCGGCCGTATGCCAATGCGCGCCAAGGGGGTTCGTGAGCGGCTTTGGTGAGTACGCGGTGGGCTTCGGCTACCAGAGCGGGTAGGTCCTCGATTGCGCCGATGGGGGTTGCCGGGTGGATCTTGCGCAGGAAGCAGATTTCGCTGCGGTAGATGTTGCCGATGCCCGCCAGGTTTCGCTGATCAAGGAGGGCCAGGCCGATGGGTTGGTCCGGATGCTCCGAGAGGCGTCGAACCGCTTCTGCCGCATCCCAATTCGGGCCGAGCAGGTCGGGGCCGAGGTGGTCGGTGGCGGTGTGTTCGTCGGGGCGGGGGAGGACTTCGACCAGGCCGAGGGAGAAGCCTACGGCTTCGGAATCCTCGGTGGCGAGGATCAGGCGGGCGGTGAAACCCGGCTTGGTCCAGCGTTGGCCGGGGGCGTAGACGCGGTAGACGCCCTCCATTTTCAGGTGGGTGTGGATGCTCAGTTCAGGGGTGCGGATGAACAAGTGCTTGCCGTAGCTGCCTACGCTCTGCACCGGCTGCCCGCGCAGGTCGAGGGTGGCGTATTTGGGTACGCGGAAGTCGCTGCGGGTCAGCGTCTTCCCAGCCAAGGCGGTGCGCAGGCGCGCGGCTGTCAGGAAGACTGTGTCACCCTCGGGCATGGTCGTTCCCGGTCACGGGCGACCCCGGAGGCGGAAGCCTTTGGGGGTGGCGGCGAATCCGGCCCGGGTGAGGAATTCGGCGAAGACATTGCCGTGCACCGATTCACCGTTCACGCGATCGATGACGAGTGAATCGACTCGCCGATCATGGACCAGGCCCGCCAGGGCCGTGGCTCCGGCCGCCCGGGCCGTGGGATCCTCGGTGAAGGTCAGCAGCGTCTTACCGCCACGCTCCAGATAGAGCGCCAGCTCACCATCCACCAGCACAACCAGTGCACCGGCTTTACGCCCGGGTCGATGGCCCGCACCCGCTACCGCGGACTTCGGCCAAGGTAGCGCCGCTCCATAGGAATTCGCCGGATCGCAGGCCGCCAGCACGAGTGCGTTACCGGCCGGTTCCGCACCCGTGCGATCGGTCTCGAACGAGCGCAGCCGATCCACCACATCGGTTGTGGAGAACTGTGCACCGCCGAGCGAGTCCACGAAATACCCGCGCCGACAACGTCCTCGGTCCTCGAATTCGGTGAGCACCCGATACATCAGCGCGAACCCGCCGCGTACGCCCTCGCTCTGCACCGACCCGCGAGTCAGGACGCCGTACCGCTCCAACAGCACATCCGCCGTCGCGTGCGCCCGAATCGTATTGTCGGCCACCCGCTCCGGCAGCAGCGACCAGCGCCCGGCGGCACTGGGCGGACTCGTCCGGACCGGAACCCCTGTGCGCGGCAGGTACATCCGCCCCCGAGGAGCCCGCCGTGGCGTCCGATGCGCGGTACTCGTCCGTGCCGTCCCCGTCAGCAGCGCCCGCACCGGCGCGAAGGTATCCCCGGCCACATATCCGGCCCACGCCAATTCCCACAGCGCCGCAAGCACTCCCGCCTCATCCTCGAGCCCGGAGGCTTCGAAGAGCTGCCGGAAGAAGTAGGCCCCGCCCCCGGCCATGTCGACTACCTGATATCCGGGCGCATTCGGTGCCACCGCGTCGGAGACCGATCCGATCTCGGTCCCGCTCCGCTCCGCTGCCGCCTCGGTGGAGGTGTCGCGCACGGAGGCTTTGCCGTTGGAAGCCGACGGATCGGTGAAAGTGCTTCCCTTGTCCCCATCTGCCGCAGAGGCGCGCGGACCGCCGATCACGGTCGCGCCCAAGGCCATCAGCAGACTGATATGGGTTTCGGTGAGGTCCAGGTCATCCGGCGGGGGCAGGGTGAGGCCCGCCTGTTCGGCGGGGTGCAGGGCTATCCAGCCGTCCTTGGCGGTGATGGAGCCGTGGCCGGACCAGAGCACCTCGCCGGTGGCCATGAGCTCATCCAGCATGGCGGGGGAGTAGTCGCGGACACGGGCGGGAAAGATGAGCGACTCCCAGGCCGAGGCCGGAATGGGCACGCCCGCAAGCTGTTCCACCACGGCCGCCACGCCGTCCACCCCGCGCAGTTCACCCGTACCGATGTGCTGCCAGGACGGGAGGAAGCGGGCCAGGGCGGCAGTGGCCACCGGCTCCACCTCCTTGCGCGCCGCGGCCAGGGAGCGGCGGCGCAGGCGGCGCAGGACTTCACTGTCGCACCACTCGGATCCTGCCGAGCCGGGCGTGAACTCGCCTTCCACCACTCGCTTTTCGAGGGCGAGACGGTGCAGGGCCGTTGCCGCCACGGCGGTACCGAGCCCGAAGCGGTGGGCAACCCGGGTGAGCGTGAACGGGCCGTGCGTACGGGCGAAGCGGCCGACCAGATCGCCGAGCGGGTCGGCGACCGGTTCGATGAAGGCCGCCGGAACGCCGATGGGCAGGGGAACGCCGAGTGCGTCCCGCAGCCGGGCCGCATCCTCGACAGCCACCCACCACCGCGAGCCCGCGAAGGAAACCTCCAGGGCACGATGGGATTTCACCAGCTCCGCATGCCAGGGTCGCGGGTCTTCGGTGCAGCGCTCGGTCGCCTCCTCGGCCGTGATCGGCCCGAGCAGCCGCAGCAGATCGGCCAGCCCCTCCATATCCCGGGCCTGCCGCTCCGGAGTGAGGCGCTGCAATTCTCGCTCGGTCTGTTCCAGTACAGCGGCGTCGAGGAGCTCGCGCAGCTCCACTCGCCCCAGCAGTTCGGCCAGCAGACTGGAGTCCAGCGATAGCGCCGCCGCCCGCCGTTCGGCGAGCGGACTGTCGCCCTCGTACATGAACTGCCCGATGTAATCGAACAGCAGCGAATTCGCGAATGGCGACGGTGTGGCCGTCTCCACCTCGACCAGACGCACCTGCCTACGTGCCACCCGGCCCAGCAGCTCACGCAGCGACGGCAGGTCGTACACGTCCTGAAGGCATTCCCGCACCGTCTCCAACAGGATCGGGAACTCCGGGAATTTCCTTGCCACATCCAGCAATTGGGCCGCCCGCTGTCGCTGCTGCCACAGCGGAGCCCGCTTGCCCGGATCCCGTCGCGGCAGCAGGAGCGCCCGCGCCGCGCACTCGCGGAACCGCGAGGCGAACAGCGCCGACCCGCCGACCTGCTCGGTCACCAGATCGTCGATCTCATCCGGTTCGAAGACGAACAACTCCGCCCCGGGCGGATCATCGGTGGTGTCCGGCAGCCGCACCACGATCCCGTCATCGGAGGGGGTGGGCGCGGCGTCCACCCCGAATCGCTCGCGCAGCCGAGCCCCGACCGCCAAAGCCCACGGCGCGTGCACCGGCAGCCCGTACGGCGAATGCAGTACCACCCGCCAATCGCCGAGCTCATCTCGGAATCGCTCGACCAGCATGGTCCGATCCGTCGGCAGCTGCCCGGTCGCCACCTTCTGCTCCTGCAGCAGCGCAACCAGATTCGCGGTGGCATTGGTGTCCAGCCCGGTAGCCGCGACAACCCGCTCCAGCTCCGACTGCGTGGCGGCCGGTTGATCGGCAGCCTTGCCCCGGCCGGTGGATCTCTTCCCGCTCGCGTCCGTTGTGCGGCTACCGTTTGCCGCGGCCGGGCCGCTCACACTTCGGCCGGACGCCTGCTTCGCCGCGCCTTTCCGCTCCGCGGGAGTGGCGGACTCGGCGTCGCGCGCGAATTCCGCCAGCGCCGTGCTCAATTCGACTGGTTCGGCGGCCGCTCGCGCGGCACTTCCGGTGCTCGTCACCCCAGCGGACTGCTCGACCGCCTTGCCCGCGACGCGGACGAATTCGCCCAGGGCCGCACCCAATTCGGCGGGACGCCCCAGGGAATCGCCGTGCCAGAAGGGAAGTCGGCCGGGGAGACCGAAAGCCGGGGTGACCAGGACCCGGTCGAAGGTGATCTCCTCGATTCGCCAACTGGTCGCACCTAGCGCGAAGACATCACCGACTCGGGATTCGTAGACCATCTCCTCATCGAGTTCGCCTACCCGGGAAGCCTTCTCGCCGACCATGAAGACCGGGAAGAGTCCGCGATCGGGGATGGCACCACCGGAGGTGACCGCAAGGCGTTGCGCCCCGGGGCGACCCGTGAGGGTGCCCGCGTCGCGGTCCCAGACGATGCGGGGGCGGAGTTCGGCGAATTCATCCGAGGGGTAGCGGCCCGAGAGCAGGTCCAGCACCGAGTCGTACGCCGAACGGGGCAGTGCCGCATAGCTTCCCGTGCCGCGCACGGTCTCGAACCAGGTCTCGGCGTCCAGGGGTTCCAGGGCGCAGGCGGCCACCGTCTGCTGGGCGAGAATATCCAGGGGGTGCAGGGGAACCTTGAGTTCCTCGATCTGCCCGGTGGTCATGCGCTGTGCGGCCACGGCGCAGTGAATGACATCGGCACGGTGCTTGGGGAAGATCACGCCGCGCGAGATCTCACCGACCTGGTGCCCGGCGCGCCCGACCCGTTGCAGCCCACTCGCCACCGAGGGCGGCGCCTCCACCTGCACCACCAATTCGACTGCGCCCATATCGATTCCGAGCTCCAGGCTGCTGGTGGCAACCACGCAGCGCAAGCGCCCGCTCTTGAGATCGTCCTCGATGAGCGCGCGCTGTTCCTTGCTCACCGACCCGTGATGGGCGCGCGCCAGCAACGGTGCCGCACCGTGCACGACCTCGGTGGACGCACCCAGCTGCGCGGGCGGTTTGTGTTCGGTCTCGATCTCTTCGCCGATCCGCCCGGCGTACTCCTCATTCAAACGCGCGGTGAGCCGCTCGGCCAGCCGCCGCGAATTCGCGAACACGATCGAAGACCTGTGCTCGAGCACCAAATCCACGATGGCCTCGTCCACATGCGGCCAGATGGATCCGGGATGATCCGAATCCTCCGCTCCCGCATCGGGTTCGGTCATATCCGCGACCGGCACCCGCACGGACAGGTCGAAAGTCTTGGGCGCGGGCGGATTCACGATGGTGATGGGCGCGCTGCCCACCAGGAACCGCCCCACCTCCTCCGGCGGCCGCACCGTTGCCGACAATCCGATGCGCTGCGCGGGACGCTCGAAACCCGGGGTGCCGGCCCGCAAAGCATCCAATCGCGCCAGTGAAAGCGCCAGGTGCGCACCGCGTTTGGAGCCAGCGATGGCGTGTACCTCATCCACGATGACCGTATCCACCTCGCTCAGCGTCTCCCGCGCCGCCGAGGTGAGCATGAGGAACAGCGACTCCGGCGTGGTGATCAGAATGTCCGGCGGCGTCCGCAACAGCCCCCGCCGATCCGCCGGACTGGTATCCCCGGACCGCACCCCCACCGTGATCTCCGGTGCGGCCAACCCCAGCCGTTTGGCCGTCTGTGTAACCCCCACCAGCGGTGCCCGCAGATTCCGCTCCACATCCACCGCGAGCGCCTTCAACGGAGAGATATAGAGCACCGAGGTCTTGGACTCGGCCTTGTTCGCGGCTTCGGCCTTGCTTGCCGCCCCGTCCGGGCTCGCTGCCCGGGACGCCCTGGCCTTCGCCTTCGTTTCCTCGGCCACCGGCTCCCGATTGGCGAGCCGATCGATCGCCCACAGGAACGCCGACAGCGTCTTACCCGACCCCGTCGGCGCGACAACCAAGGTGTGCTGCCCCGCCGCAATGGCCTCCCAAGCCCCCAACTGCGCGGCCGTCGGCGCGGGAAAAGCACCGTCGAACCACTCCCGGGTAGCAGGTGAGAACCGATCCATCGCCCCAGTCTGCACCCGCCCACCGACACTTCGCCGACCCCCGCCGTCGAGTCGGGCCGCCCGCCCTCCGAACGACCCCGCATGGAAGCCGCCGCGAACAAGATCGCCCGGTCGCGCGTCGGGAGCGAAGGACGGGCAATCGGATTACGGCCGCGGGGGCCGCGCGTAGGCTGCGAACCGTGCAGAAGGTGCTCCGACTCGACTTGGTCAGCCATGGGATGACCGAGGCGATGCGCAAAGCACGATTCCCCGTCGACGAACCGCTGACCGAAGCCGGGCGGCGCGCGGTCTCGGCCTGCGGACGATTACAGGCGGCCCGAGTGCTCACCGCCCCGGAACGCCGGACCGTGGAGACCGCGGCGCTCATGGGACTGATAGGCGATGAAGACGACCGATTACGCGATCTCGATGCCGGAGCCTGGCGCGGCGGCGAACTCATGTCGGTGCCGAAGGAGGACCTGTACCTCTGGCTCACCGATCCGGGCTATCGCGGACACGGCGGTGAGTCGGTGGTCGACGTGCTCGAGCGGACCGGTGAATGGCTGGCCGATATCGCGGTCGAAGGCGAGCCCACCATCGCGATCACGCATCCGTCGGTGATTCGCGCCGCACTGCTCGTCACCCTCGACGCACCCGCGAAGTCGTTCTGGCGCATAGACGTTCCGCCGGTGAGCGTCACCCGGCTGCACTACCGCGGGGAATGGACCCTGCACTTCCGGCCGTGAGCGCGATGGCAGACCGGAATCCGCTGCGGTCGACCCGCCCGCTGCGGCCGCGCGGCACCGAATCGCCGGGTGCGGCCCGGTATCCCAGTGCGCGACCCGCTCACCTCGTCAGAGCGTCACCGACCCACTGAGCATCGCGCGCACCGCATCGGTGATCAGCCCGGCCGAGAGCCCGGGATCGATGGCGCGCAGAATGCCGAGTCCCACACCGAGACTCAGCACCGCGGTCGCCGCGTCCTCGGCGGGCAGCGGCAGGGTCAGCGCCGTGGCATCGGCGAGCCCCTGTAGTCGCGCGCCGATCATCCCGCGCACCACCGCGAGACTGGAGACGAGCGCGGCCTGCAGCGCCGGATCATCCCGGGCGACAATGGCGAACTCGAACTCCAGCATGGTCCAGCCGACATCGCCCAGCGTGCGTTCGGCCCAGTCTTGAAACCGGGCCAGCCGCTCCTCGAGCGTGCCGTCGCCCTCCAGCAGTTCGGCGGCCTCGGCGAATTTGGTCTCGTGAATCAGCCCGAGCACCTCCAGGCACAGTGCCGATTTGGTGCGGAAATTCGAGTACACCGCGCCCTTGGAGTATCCGGCCTCCTCGGCGACCCGCTCCAGGCTGGTCTTGGCGTACCCGTCGGTGAGGAACAGATCACGCGCGGTGGACAGCAGGTCCGCGCGGGTGCGGGCCTGGCTCTCGGTCCGGGTCAGTCGTGCCATGGGAGTGATTCTATGTACCGATGGATTTGGGATACCCACGGTATTTCAAAACTGCTAGTGTTCGAAACCATGAGTAACAGGAACGGGTCACAGAGGCGTGGCCTGGCCATCGGGTGCGGGGGGACCGTCGGCGCGGCCTGGATCGTCGCCGCACTGGCGGCCGCCCGCGATGTACTGGACTGGGATCCGCGCGCGGCCGATGTCATGATCGGCACCTCCGCCGGAGCCGAGATGCTGACCATGCTCGGCAGCGGAATCGGGGTGGACGAGCTGATCGCGATGCAGCGCGGCACCTCCACCAATCCCATCCTCACCGCCCATATGCGTTGTGAGCCGGGCCGATTCCCGCCGCTGCCGCGCCCGCGCCTGAACGCCCCCGGTCGCGCCGTACGAGAACTGCTGGCGCGCCCCGGAAATGGCCACGCCTTGCTCACCGCGGGCAGCGGCCTGCTCCCGCGGGGCAGCGGCGACGCGAGCTGGTTGCAGCGCCTCGCCGACCGCCTGAACCCCGGTCGCGATTGGGTCGAGCATCCCGCCACCTGGCTGGTCGCCATGGACGATGCCACCGGTGAGCGCGTCGCCTTCGGTGCACCCTCCGCCCCGGACGCGAGTCTCGGTGCGGCACTGCGGGCTTCGTGGGGCGTTCCCGGCTGGTTCCCGGCCGTGCCGATCGCGGGCCGCACCTTCATCGATGGTGGCGTGGCCTCGACCGCCTCGGCCGACCTGCTCATTCCGGCTCGGCTGGACGAGGTCGTGGTGATCGCGCCGATGGCCTCCACCGGCCGCATCCCGGCCGCGGGCCCGGGCCACTTCCTGGAGCGTCAGATGCGAAATCGCATGAGCGAGAAGCTCGATGCCGAAATCGCCCTCCTGCGCGCCAGCGGGACCAGGGTGCTGCGCGTCGACGCCACCGCCGAGGACCTCGCCGTCATGGGACCCAACTTCATGGACGGCCGCCGCCGCCTCGCCACCTTCGAGCACAGCCTGGTCAGCACCCGCAAGGCCATGGAACAGGGAGAATTCGCATGAGCATCCTCGGAAAGAACTATCCGGCAATCGATCTCGCCGGAGCCCGGGTGCTGATCACCGGCGCGGGCCGCGGTATCGGCCGGTGCACCGCCGAACTGTTCGCGAGCAAAGGTGCGGAGGTCGCCATCGCCGATGTGGACACCGCCGCCGCACAGACGGCCGCCGCCGCCCTGGGCGCCAAGGCATTCGAGCTGGATGTGCGCAATCGCGGGCAGTGGGACAGGGTGGTCGCCGACTTCGGGCGCATCGACATCCTGGTCAACAATGCCGGGGTCATGCCCGCCGGGGCGTTCCTCGACGAGCCGGACGCGGTGGGCCACACCACCATCGACGTGAACGTGTGGGGCCTCATCCACGGAATGCGCGCCGTCGCCCCCGGCATGGTGGAGCGCGGTAAGGGTCATATCGTGAATGTCGCCTCCCTGGCCGGGAAGATCCCGATCGCGGGCCTGGCCGTCTACAACGCCAGCAAGTTCGCCGCCGTAGGACTCTCCGCCGCAACGCGTTTGGAGTTCGAACCGTACGGCGTCAGCGTCAGCACCATCATGCCCTCGGCCGTGCGCACCCGCCTCTCCTCCGGCCTGGCCCTGGGCGCGGGGATGCCGACGGTCGATCCGGAAGACGTCGCCGCCGCGGTCGTGCAGACCGTGCGCACCCGTAAGGCCGAGGTCGCGGTCCCGAACTACCTCGGCCCCATCGACGTAGCCCTGGCCGCCGCCCCCGAGTCCGCCGTCCGCCTGATCCGCCGCATGTTCAACGGCGACCGCGCCCTGCACCCGTCCGACGAAACCACCCGCGCCGCATACGAAGCGCAGATCCGCGCGATTGCGGTCGAAGACCAGGATTGACCTGCGGGGTGTGGATCCCGGCCAAAAGCATGCCGGGATGACGGGGTTGGGTGCGCGCACGTGGATGACAACGTGCGCGCCCGGATAGCGGGTGGATTTGGCGCACGGTCCCGGAAAATCGGTTGGGGCCGTGCGCTTGTCCGGTTACCGTGGGTGGGGCGAGGGCCCGGTGCGCAGGCAGCGGATACTTCCCACCCTTTCGAGCGAGAGCTCTTGCGGGTTCGAATCCCGCCGTTGGTTCCGAGAAACCGGCGTGGCGGAAATGGCAGACGCAGAAGGCACCGTGCCGCAGCCGACTCCGATCTCGGGTTCTCGCCTCTACTCGAACCGAATGCCCTGCGCCAGCGGCAGTTCGGTGGAGTAGTTGACCGTATTGGTGGCGCGGCGCATGTACGCCTTCCACGAGTCCGAACCGGATTCGCGCCCACCGCCGGTCTGCTTCTCACCGCCGAACGCACCGCCGATCTCCGCACCCGAGGTGCCGATATTCACATTGGCGATACCGCAGTCGGAGCCGTCGGCGGCCAGGAACCGCTCCGCCTCCCGCTGATTCCGCGTGAAGATCGCCGACGAAAGCCCCTGCGGCACACCATTGTGCAGCTCGATCGCGGCATCGAGATCGTGATAGGTGAGCACGTACAGAATGGGCGCGAAGGTCTCCTCGCGCACCACCGCCGTCTGGGCGGGCATCCGCACAATCGCGGGACGCACGTAGAACGCATCGTCCCCGAAACCCTCGACGCGCTCACCACCGCAGATCAATTCGCCACCGTCGGCCTGGGCGCGAGCCAGCGCCTCCCGCATGGCGGTATAGGACCGGCCGTTGATCAGCGGACCGACCAGCACCCCGTCCTCGAGTGGATTGCCCACCCGCAGTTGCCGATACGCCGAGGAGATGCGATCCACCAGCGGCCCCACCACATCCGCGTGCGCGATGAGCCGCCGCAGTGAGGTGCACCGCTGCCCGGCGGTCCCGGCCGCCGCGAAGACGATCCCGCGCGCCGCCAGATCCAGATCCGCCGAGGGCGTCACCACCGCACCGTTATTGCCGCCGAGCTCGAGCAGGCATCGCCCGAAGCGCTCGGCCACGCGCGGTGCCACGATCTGCCCCATCCGCACCGATCCGGTGGCACTCACCAGCGCCACCCGCGGATCGCCGACCAGCTGTGCGCCGACCTCCCCGCCGCCCTGAATCAACTGGTGTACTTCGGGATTCACGCCCACCTCGAGCGCCGCGCGCTGCAACAGCGAATGGCAGGCCAGTGCCGTCAGCGGCGTCATATCGGAGGGTTTCCACACCACCGTGTCCCCGCACACCAGCGCGAGCGCGGTATTCCACGCCCACACCGCCACCGGGAAGTTGAACGCCGAGATCACCCCGACCACACCCAGCGGATGCCAGGTCTCCATCAGCCGATGTCCGGGGCGTTCGGAAGGCATGGTGCGCCCGTACAACTGCCGCGAGAGCCCGATGGCGAACTCGCAGATATCGATCATCTCCTGGACCTCGCCGCGGGCCTCCGCCCCGATCTTCCCGGCCTCCAAGGTGACCAGTTCGCCCAGTTCGTCCTGATGTTCGACCAGCAATCCCGCCAATCGCCGCACCACGGCGGCTCGTTGCGGCGCGGGTACGGTGCGCCAGTCCCGGAAGGCGGCGGCCGCCCGCTCGATAGCCGCGTCCACCTCCGCCTCCGAGCTGGGGCGCAGGGTCAGCAGTTCGCCGCCGGTGATCGGCGTGCGCACCGAGAGTTCGCCCGGTTCGGGTGTTTTCGCGCCGAGAGCGCGGAGCAATCCCTCGGTGCGGGCCCGTAGTTCGCGGGTCGAATCTTCGGTCTGGATGGGGTTCATCGGCAGCTCCAGTATGGGTTCCGGCCACGAGTTCGGTTCGCTGAGTTAGCCTTCGCTGATGGCGGATACACCGGCGAAACCACAACTCGACGACATCGATCGATTGCTGATCCGTGAGCTGATTGCCGATGGTCGCGCCACACTCTCCAATCTTGCCGAGAAGGCGAACCTTTCGGTGTCAGCGGTGCAGTCGCGTGTCCGGCGGCTGGAGGCGCGCGGCGTGATCCGCGGCTATACCGCGAATGTCGATCCGGAGGCGCTGGGGCAGATGCTGTCGGCATTTGTCGCCATCACTCCTCTCGACCCGTCGCAGCCCGATGACGCACCCGCACTGCTGCAGCACATTCCGGGCATCGAAGCCTGCCATTCGGTGGCCGGCGACGAGAGCTACATGCTGCTGGTGCGCGTGGCATCGCCGAGGCATCTGGAGCAGCTGCTGCAGGAGATTCGCGCCACGGCCAACGTCCGGACGCGAAGCACCATCATTCTGCAGACATTCTATGACAAGTAGGTCTCTCTCGTAATTACTTCGAAACTTACGGGCAAAACCGTAAAGATTCCCTTACGCTGGGGGAGTGACCCTCGAATTCGATCGGCTCGGGGCGGTTGCCGAAACGACACTGGTCACCCCCGCCCGGGTGCATGAGATCCTGTCCGCGAACATCCTCGCCGATGGTTTCGATCTAGTCCTCGACCTGCGCAGATCGCGCGGCCGCAGGCTGGTCGACGCCCGCGACGACACCGCATACCTGGATATGTTCGGCTTCTTCGCCTCCTCGGCGCTGGGCATGAACCATTCCGCGCTCATCGGTGACCGTCGCTTCCTGTCCAACCTCACCGCAGCGGCCCT
This sequence comes from Nocardia sp. NBC_01503, assembly GCF_036327755.1. NCBI lineage: Bacteria > Bacillati > Actinomycetota > Actinomycetes > Mycobacteriales > Nocardiaceae > Nocardia > Nocardia sp. NBC_01503. Next base: position 1,208,737 of record NZ_CP109596.1, on the reverse strand, counting down.
GAACAAACCGAGCAACTCCGACGTCTACACCGTCGAAATGGCAAGGTTCGTCGACACTTTCGCGCGCGTCCTGGGCGATCCCCGGCTGCCGCACCTGTTCTTCATCGACGGTGGCGGACTCGCGGTCGAGAACGCCCTCAAGGCCGCCTTCGACTGGAAGTCCCGGCACAATGAAATGCGCGGGCGCGCACCGGAACTCGGCACCAAGGTGCTGCATCTGACCGGCGCCTTCCACGGCCGCACCGGATACACGCTCTCGCTCACCAACACCGATCCGGTCAAGACCGACCGCTTCCCCAAATTCGACTGGCCGCGCATCGACACCCCGTACCTGGGTGACGAGCACCCCGATATCGAGGCCGCCGAACGACACGCCCTCGACCAGGCCGCCCGCGCCTTCGCCGAAAACCCGCACGACATAGCGTGTTTCATCGCCGAACCCATTCAGGGCGAGGGCGGCGACCGGCATCTGCGACCGGAATTCCTGCGGGCCGTACAGCAGCTGTGCCACGCCAACGACGCGTTGTTCATCCTCGACGAGGTGCAAACCGGCGTCGGCATGACCGGCACCATGTGGGCCTATCAACAGCTCGGCCTCGAACCCGATGTGGTCGCCTTCGGCAAGAAGACCCAGGTCTGCGGAATCATGGCGGGCGGGCGCATCGACGAGGTACCGGACAATGTGTTCCACGTCAGCTCCCGGCTCAACTCCACCTGGGGCGGCAACCTCGCCGATATGGTGCGCGCGCGCCGCATCCTCGAGGTGATCGAACAGGAGCGGCTCGAGGAGCGGGCTCGCGAACTCGGCGAGCATCTGCTGCGCCGGTTGACCGAACTGGCCGCGGCGCATGCCGAAGTCACCGAGCCGCGCGGTCGCGGACTCATGTGCGCCATCACCCTGGAGACGGCGCATATGCGCGATGACGTGGTCACCAGGCTCCGCGAACAGGAGCATGTGCTGATTCTCGGCACCGGTGCGCGCGGTATCCGCTTCCGGCCCCCGCTGACGGTCACCGTCGCCGAACTCGACGAGGCCGTTGACGCCCTGGCCCGGGTATTGGGTTGAGCGGTACGCGTATTGGGTTGAGCGGTAAAGGTTCCGGGCGCGACACAGGTCCGCGCCCGGATCGCTCCCGCTCGTCATCCCGGATTGCCCCCGCTCGTCATCCCGGCATGTTTTGGCCGGGATCCAACTTTCAGCCGTAGATCCCGGCCGAAACCGCGCCGGGATGACGGGGGATTGGGCGGCTGAATCCATGCCTTGACCTGCCGTTTACTACTGGCGACCAGTCAATAACCGTACTCGCGAGTAGCCCCCGCGGTATTAACACGGCGCACTGGTACTGGTTACACTCCCGGGCATGACGAGTGTCCAGCAGCAGCCTTCGCCGGGGTCGGCGGGCGCCCCAGATATCCACACGACCGCCGGGAAGCTGGCTGACCTGCGTAACAGGCTGGAAGAGGCTCAGCACCCGATGGGTGAGGCCGCGGTCGACAAGGTCCACGCCAAGGGCAAGATGACCGCGCGCGAGCGCATCCTCGCCCTGCTGGACGAAGGTTCGTTCGTGGAGCTGGACGCACTCGCCCGGCACCGCAGCGTGAATTTCGGCCTGGAGAACCAGCGTCCGCTCGGCGACGGCGTGGTGACCGGTTACGGCACCATCGACGGCCGCGACGTCTGCATCTTCTCCCAGGACGTCACCGTCTTCGGTGGCTCGCTCGGTGAGGTCTACGGCGAGAAGATCGTCAAGGTGATGGATCTGGCCCTCAAGACCGGCCGTCCGCTGATCGGCATCAACGAGGGCGCGGGCGCGCGTATCCAGGAAGGCGTTGTCTCCCTGGGCCTTTACGGTGAGATCTTCCACCGCAATATCCAGGCTTCCGGCGTGATCCCGCAGATCTCGCTCATCATGGGCCCGGCCGCGGGTGGCCACGTCTACTCGCCCGCCCTGACCGACTTCGTCGTCATGGTCGACCAGACCTCGCAGATGTTCGTCACCGGCCCGGACGTGATCAAGACCGTCACCGGTGAAGAGGTCACCATGGAGGAGCTGGGCGGTGCCCACACCCACATGGTCAAGTCCGGTGTCGCGCACTACGTCGCCTCCGGCGAGCAGGACGCCCTGGATTACGTCAAGGATCTGCTGGGCTACCTGCCGAGCAACAACCGCGCCGAGGCCCCGCGCTTCCCGGCCACCGATCCGATCGACGGCGCCATCGAGGAGAACCTCACCGAGGACGACCTCGCGCTGGACACCATCATCCCGGATTCCCCGAACCAGCCGTACGACATGCACGAGGTCATCAAGTCCCTCGTGGACGACGACGAGTTCCTCGAGGTGCAGGCCGAGCGCGCGATGAACATCATCGTCGGCTTCGCCCGCATCGACGGCCGCAGCGTCGGCTTCGTGGCGAACCAGCCCTCGCAGTTCGCGGGCTGCCTGGATATCGACGCCTCGGAGAAGGCCGCGCGCTTCGTGCGCACCTGCGATGCCTTCAACGTCCCGATCATCACCCTGGTCGACGTTCCGGGCTTCCTGCCCGGTACCGGCCAGGAGTACAACGGCATCATCCGCCGCGGCGCGAAGCTGCTCTATGCCTACGGTGAGGCCACTGTGGGCAAGATCACAATCATCACCCGCAAGGCCTACGGCGGCGCCTACGACGTCATGGGTTCCAAGCATATGGGCGCCGATGTGAACCTGGCGTGGCCGACCGCTCAGATCGCCGTCATGGGCGCCTCGGGCGCGGTCGGATTCGTCTACCGCAAGCAGCTCAAGGATGCCGCCGCCGAGGGCGCCGATGTCGACGCGCTGCGCTTGGAGCTGCAGAACGAGTACGAGGACACCCTGGTCAACCCGTATGTGGCCGCCGAGCGTGGTTATGTCGACGCGGTCATCCCGCCCTCGCACACTCGCGGCCAGATCGTCTCCGCGCTGCGCCTGCTGGAGCGCAAGATGGTGACCCTGCCGCCGAAGAAGCACGGCAACATTCCGCTCTGATCGGACGATAAGCGCGTTATGGGGCGCACACTGAGGTTGGGACTCCGGTACCACTTGTGCCGTGGTTCGCATACCGCGCAGGAACGCCCCATCCGAGCAAAGATGGTAGGAACGGGCCCTCGAACTCGAGGGCCACACATTACCGTTTGCGGTTTCGATCCCATATTCCGCGAACAGCCGCGCCACCCGTGCGGCAATTGGACAGGAGGACTGGCGCTGTGACGACCATGGCTGACGAAGAAGTACTGCGCGCCGCCGAACTGGATCTGGCCGTCGATGAATTGACGGAAACGGTCGAACCGGCTGTAGCCGAGACTGAACCGTCGAGTGCGGGTCCGCTCATCCAGGTTTTGAAGGGCAACCCCAGCGATGCCGAGCTGGCCGCCCTGGTCGCGGTTTTCGCCGCCGCGGCGAGCGCCTCGGGCGCTGCCGCGGATAATGGCCCGGCCGATATGTGGGGTCGCCCGACCCTGCTGCACCGCGGCTCCTCGCCGTTCTCCCCGTACGCCTTCCCGGCCCTGTCGCACCTGCGCGACTGATCCGGCCCGTTCCCACCCGGCCACTGCACTACCCGGAGTGGCCGGTCACAGCGCGGGGGCGGTACCTTCAGCGGCTGTGACCACCTTCGTGCTGGCATCCCAGTCTCCGGCCCGGCTCGGCGTACTCCGCAATGCGGGCGTCGAACCGGTGGTTCGGGTATCCAATGTGGACGAGGACGCGGTGGCCGCCGCCCTACCGGCGGGCACCACACCCGAACGGATCGTGATCGAACTGGCCCGGGCGAAGGCGCGCGATATCGCGGTCGCCATCGCCGATCAGGGCCGAGCGCTCGCCGACGCAGGCCGCGCGCTGTCCGGTGAATTCACCGATTCCGTTGTGGTGGGCTGTGATTCGATGCTGCTCGTGGGCGGGCAGCTGCAGGGCAAACCCCTCACCCCCGAGGTGGCGCGGGCGCGCTGGGCCGAAATGGCCGGGCGCAGTGCCGATCTGCTCACCGGGCACAGCGTGCTGCGCCTGCGCGATGGCGAGATCATCGCCGAGGCGGCCGATTGCAGCTCCACCACAGTGCATTTCGCCAAACCCGAACCCGAAGAGCTGGACGCCTACATCGCCACGGGTGAGCCGCTCCAGGTGGCCGGATCCTTCACCCTGGACGGTATGGGCGGCTGGTTCGTCGACCGTATCGAGGGCGACCCCTCCAGCGTGATCGGTATCGGCCTACCGCTGGTTCGTCGACTGCTTGCCCAGGTGGGCGTCGGGGCTACGCAGCTGTGGAGCGACCCGGCTCGTTGAGGGTGCCAGCCGGGGTTCCTCGGTATCGCTCTCCACGCCCGGAATGGCGTCGGTGGTGTTGCGGGCCGCTGCGATCAAATCCAGTCGGGCCACGCACAATTCGGGCTCCACGAAGGGGTGCAGCCGCACCGTGACGGTGTCGCGCGCCCCATTGTGGTCCAGTACCTCGCGCATGAGCCCCAGGTGCACGCCGCAGACCACCTCGGAGTGCGTGCGCGCGAGTTCGCGCAGCGGGCAGGCGGTGAGCCGGACGAGTGAATGCTCCTCGGTCTCCCCGGCGGGATCGCGTTCGGGTGCGAAGCCGAGTTCGGAGGCGACGGTGACGGTGAGATCCCGTGCGTCCTCCAATGTTTCGACCGGCTGGTCCACCGATTCCAATTTGGAACCCCAGACCCGTCCCGCGGCAATGGCGGCATCGGAGCGCCGGCGCGGATCACTGCCGAGCTGATCGGCCAGCACCTGTGCCAATTCCTGATAGCCGACCGATCGCTGTACGGCCGTATAGCCGATGCGCGGGCGACCGCGTCCCCGCGGCGGCTGCTGGAATTGGCGGACCAGTGATTCCCGGGTGAGTACATCCAAATGGAAACGCACCGTTGTCACATGTTGGCCGGTAACCCGGGCCAGTTCCTGCGCGTCGAGAGGCTCGCTGGCGCCACGTAGGATCGCGAGCAGTCGTCGTCGCGGCCAAGAATCGGACATAGCTCACCCCTCCTCTCGAGAGACTTTATCGGATGAAGCTGCGCTTAATTCGCTCAATCATCCGATTCGTGATCTGAAACGAGTTTCGTTACCGCCACTTGCCTACGATCGGTGCTGAGATTCGAACCGCCGATACCCAACCCCACCACGCGTGAAGGACCACACCGTGCCCGTTGCCCCGGATCCGCATCCCTCGTTCGGTTCCTACGCACATCCTCACCGACTAGTAACCACAGAATGGCTGTCGGCAAACATCGGCGCGCCGGGACTCAAGATCATCGAGTCCAACGAAGACATATTGCTATACGACATCGGCCATGTCCCGGGGGCCATCAAGATCGATTGGCGAAACGAGTTGATCGATACCCGCACTCGCGATGTCGTCGATGGTGAAACCTTCGCCGCGCTCATGCGCGCCAAGGGTATCGGCAGGGACGACACCGTTGTCATCTACGGCGATCGGGCCAATGGCACCGCGGCCGCCGCCCTGTGGGTGTTCGACCTCTTCGGACACGAGGATGTGCGCCTGCTGGACGGCGGCCGGGATGCCTGGATCTCCGAGGCCCGCGACACCACCTTCGAGGTGCCGTACCCGGTCCAGGGCGAATATCCGGTGGTCGCGCGCGATGACAAGACCGCCCGCGCCTTCCGTGCCGATGTCATCGCCCAGCTCGGCGGCCCGCTCATCGACGCCCGCGTCTTCGAGGAGTACATCGGCGAACTCGTCGTCCTGGACCGCCCCGAGGAGCAGGCGCTGCGCTCCGGGCACATTCCCACCGCGGTGAGCATCCCGTGGAGCGCCTCGGTATCGCCGGATTCCCGATTCCGGCCGCGCGGCGAGCTGGATGTCATCTACGGTGGGGTGTCCGCCGGGTCCGCGCCCCTGGTGTACTCCCGCATCGGCCGTTGGTCGGCGCTCACCTGGTTCGTCCTCACCTACCTCGTCGGTGTGGAGGGTGTGCGTAACTACGACGGCTCCTGGACCGAATGGTCAAATGCGGTCGGCGCTCCGATCGTCACCGGCGACGAGCCGGGCGAGGTGCCCGCCACCCCGCCACGCTTGTAAGGTTCCGAGCCGAATACCGGACGTGAGAGTCGATCCCATCACTCTCCCGGGCCTACCCATGGGTAGCCCTGGCCCGGTGTAGCAGTTGTTGGCAGACTGCCTACACTGCCCAAGACGAAGTTATCTCCAGCACAGGAGGCTCAGTGCCCAACCATGCCAACGCGCAGATCACGAAGGTCCTCGTAGCCAACCGAGGCGAGATCGCCGTGCGCGTGATCCGGGCTGCCAAGGACGCCGGTATCACCAGCGTCGCGGTGTACGCCGAGCCGGACGCCGATGCCCCGTTCGTGAAGATCGCCGATGAGGCCTTCGCGCTCGGTGGTCAGACCTCGGCCGAGTCGTACCTGGTGTTCGACAAGATCCTCGACGCCGCCGCGAAGGCCGGCGCGGACGCGATCCACCCCGGTTACGGATTCCTCTCCGAGAACGCCGATTTCGCGCAGGCCGTGATCGATGCCGGTCTGATCTGGATCGGTCCCTCACCACAGTCCATCCGCGATCTCGGTGACAAGGTCACCGCCCGCCACATCGCCGAGCGCGCCCAGGCGCCCATGGCCGCGGGCACCAAGGATCCGGTCAAGAACGCCGACGAGGTCGTCGCGTTCGCCAAGGAGTACGGCGTTCCGGTCGCGATCAAGGCCGCCTTCGGTGGTGGCGGTCGCGGTATGAAGGTCGCCCAGACCATCGAGGAGATCCCGGAGCTCTTCGAATCCGCCACCCGTGAGGCCATCGCCGCCTTCGGTCGCGGTGAATGCTTCGTGGAGCAGTACCTGGACAAGGCCCGCCACGTCGAGGCGCAGGTGCTCGCCGACAAGCACGGCAATGTGATCGTGGTCGGCACCCGTGACTGCTCGCTGCAGCGCCGCTTCCAGAAGCTGGTCGAGGAGGCCCCCGCGCCGTTCCTCTCCGATGAGGTGCGCGGCAAGATCCACGAGTCCGCCAAGCGAATCTGCAAGGAAGCGCACTACTACGGTGCCGGCACCGTCGAGTACCTGGTGCAGGGCGAGACCGTGTCCTTCCTCGAGGTCAACACCCGCCTGCAGGTCGAGCACCCGGTCACCGAGGAGACCGCCGGTATCGACCTGGTGCGTCAGCAGTTCCGTATCGCCGAAGGCCATGAGCTGGAGCTGAAGTCGGATCCGACGCCGCGCGGGCACTCGTTCGAGTTCCGCATCAATGGTGAGGATGCCGGTCGCGGCTTCATGCCCGCCCCGGGTCCGGTCGTCGTCTACTCCGAGCCCGCGGGCCCCGGTGTGCGCGTCGACTCCGGTGTGGTCGAGGGTTCGGTCATCGGCGGCCAGTTCGACTCCATGCTCGCCAAGCTGATCGTCACCGGCGAGAACCGCGAGCAGGCGCTGCAGCGTGCCGCCCGCGCCCTGGCCGAGTACCAGATCGAGGGCCTCGCAACGGTTCTCCCGTTCCACCGCCACATTGTCGAGAACCCGGCGTTCGTGGGTGACGGCACCAAGTTCGACGTCTACACCAAGTGGATCGAGAACGACTGGACCAACACCATCGAGCCGTACACCGGTGGTGTGCCGATCGAAGAGGACGAAGAGGCTCCGCGCCAGAAGGTGGTCGTCGAGGTCGGCGGCCGTCGCCTCGAGGTTTCGCTGCCCGGCCAGTTCTCGGTCGGCGCCGCGCCGGCCGCCAATGGCGCGGGCGTGGTCCGCAAGAAGCCGAAGCCGCGCAAGCGCGGTGGCGCGGCCGGCGCCGGCGCCTCCGGTGATTCGGTCACCGCTCCGATGCAGGGCACCGTCGTCAAGGTCGCGGTCGAAGAGGGCCAGACCGTCGAGGTCGGCGATCTGGTTGTGGTGCTCGAGGCCATGAAGATGGAGAACCCGGTCACCGCCCACAAGGCCGGCGTCATCACGGGTCTGTCGGTCGAGGCCGGCGCGGCCATCACCCAGGGCACCGTGCTCGCCGAGATCAAGTGATCTCCCGCCGGATCTGAAACTCCGGCAACAGCTTTCCCGTGTGGGCCGTTCACCTCGGTGAGCGGCCCACACGTATCGGCCCTCTCGAGTTACCGCGCTAAGGTCTTTGCATGGCTGAACCACCGGACATTCGCATCGGCACCGCGGAGCGGGAAGAGGCCATGAAGCGGCTTTCGGACAATTTCGCGGCGGGGCGATTGAGTGTCGCCGAATTCGATGAGCGCAGTGGGATTGTCGCGGCGGCGATGACGCGCAGGGATCTGGAACCGGTGTTCGCGGATCTGCCCGCCTTGGCCGGTGATAAGCCCGCGCCGGTGAAGGCTTCCCGATTCGGGCAGAATCTGCCCGAGCGGATCATGCCGGTGGTGCCGATCCTGTGCGTGATCTTCTTCTTGATCACCCATCAGTGGTGGGTGTTCCTGTTGATTCCGCTGGCGGGCGCGGTGTTGTTCGGCGGTCGCGATCAGCAGCGGCGCGGGCGCCGCGATCGCAGGCGGGAGCGCTGATGGAACCCATGGAAATCAATGCCGGCGGTTGGTATTTGCGGGCTATGCGCGCGGATGAGCGTATCGACGACCGCCCGGCGCTCGCCGACGGTGGTATTACCGATCCGGAGTATGTGGCCCGGCGCAACTCGGAATGGGCTGACGAGACCCACTATTCGTGGGCGGTATGCGTCCCCACCACCGCCGAGATGGTCGCGGAGATCGGCGTGACGCCCGGTCCCGACGGCACCGCCGCCGTCACCGGCTGGGTGCGCGAGGGTTATCAGCAGGCCCTGGACGACGGTCTGGAGGCGGTGCGCCGCTTCACCTCCGGATTCCTCGGTCTGCGGCCGCTCGACGTCTCCTGAACTCGTTTTCCGGACCGCCCGTCCTGTCCGGTCCGGAACATTTATCCGCCCCTGAATCCCCAGCTCAACGCCCTTTCACCTGCCCTTTCGCGGTAAAAAGCATTGGTGCCCCGCCCCTTTCCGCGGGACCCTGGGAGGGCATCCGAAGCCGACTGCAGGGGAGCGGTTATGTGGGGCTGGAGTACACATCAGGCAGAACGAGCGGCGGCCTCGGCCGTGACGAGCTGGACCGTCACCGAGCCGGAGCCGACCATCACCGAGCGTGAGATCACCACCGAGACCCGGGGGGTCGAGGATGGCGCACCCGCTGTCGCCAGCGGGTGCGCCGTCGCACCCGGTCTCCGCGCGCAGGACGAGCGACTCGTGGTCGCGGCCGACCTGATGCCCATGCCCACCGCAGTCTCCGTCGCCGCACTGCCGCCGGTCGGCGGTGCGTGGCCGGGTCCGGCCCGTGGAGTAGCCTGCGGGCATGGACAGGCCAGCCTTGGATATCGATCGGCTGCGGAGCACTCTCGCCGCATCGCCGCGGGGATCGTTCTTCACCGGGATCGACGTGGTGACCTCGACCGGGTCGACGAATGCGGACCTGGTTGCGCGTGCGGCCGATCCGAGCACCGATCGTCTGGTGCTGATCGCCGAGGCGCAGGAGCGCGGCCGCGGTCGGCACGAGCGCTCCTGGGTGAGTCCGCCACGCGCGCAGATCGCCATGTCGGTGCTGGTGCGGGCGCGCGGTATCGATCCGGAGGTGCTGGGCTGGCTGCCCCTGCTGACCGGGGTGGCGGTGGTGGACGCGGTGCGCGCGTCGACCGGCGTGAAGGCAATCCTGAAGTGGCCCAATGACATTCTGATCGAGGGTCGTAAACTCTCCGGCATTCTGGCCGAGCTCGCCGCGGTGGGCACCGATCCCGCGATCGTGGTGGGCGTCGGCTTGAATGTCACCCTCACCGAAGCCGAACTGCCTGTCCCGCACGCGACTTCACTTCTGCTGGAAGGTGCGGGCGATATCGACCGCACCGACCTGGTGACGGCCATCCTGAGTGAATTCGCCCAGCGCTTCATCGCCTGGGAGCACGCGGGCTGGGATATCACCGACCTCGCGGCCGCCTACCGGGATCGCTGCTCCACCATCGGTTCTCGAGTGAAGGCCGAACTTCCCGGCGGTGAAGTCCTCACCGGCATCGCCACCGGCGTCGACGAGAACGGTCGCCTGCTGATCGGCGACCGCTCCGTCTCGGCAGGCGATGTAACCCACCTGCGCGCCGAATACTGATCCGCGCGACGACCTCGGCATCGCGACCGGATTCGCGTTACTTCTTCGGCTTCCCCGGCTTGTGATCATCCGGTTTGCCGCCGTGATCATCCTGGCCGCCGTGCCCGGGCTTGTCTCCTTGCGGCGCGGGAACCCGCACGGTGGCGATCATTCGCGTCGATCGACGTCGGTCATCGTCGCGCTGGTGGCCGGGGGGAATTCCACCGTTCGCGCATCGGAGTCCGGGGCTTTCAGCGCGGCTCGGGCGGCTTCGGCGAATTCGCCCGCGCTGGAGTACCTTTGCGCGGGATCCTTGGCCATGGCGCGGGCGATGACCCGGTCGAGGGCGGCCGGGACGGCGGGGGACAGGTCCGCGGCGAGAGGGACGGCGGCCTCCAGGTGGGCGCGCATGAGCTGCGCGGGGCTGCGGGTTCGGAATGGGCGCTGACCGGTGAGGCACTCGTAGAGGACACAGCCGAGTGAGTAGATGTCCGAGCGCGGGGTGGAGTCGCCGGAGAAGCGTTCGGGGGCCATATAGGCGGGGGTGCCGGCGAACATGCCGGATTGGGTGATGGCGGTGCGGCCGTCCTCGAACGCGGTACCGAAATCGATGAGGTAGGCGGTGTCTTCCGGATCGACAATAATGTTCTGCGGCTTGACATCCCGGTGGATCAGCCCGGCCGCATGCGCTTCGTCGAGTGCGGATGCGATCTGTGTGATGAGGGTGACCGCGTCGGCGGGAGCCATCGGCCCCCGCCATTCGATCAGCGACTCGATATCGAGCCCGTCGACGAAATCGGTTTCTATGTACAGACGTTTCCGGACCTCACCGAAGGATCGGACCGCCAGCACATGCGGCCCTTTCAGCAGCGCGGCGACCCGGGCCTCCCGTTCGAAGCGCCGCCGGTACTCCGGGTCGTCGGTGACCGCCGGGGACAGCACCTTCAGTGTGACGGTCCGATCGGCTTCGGTGTCGTGCGCCCGCCACACCTGAGCCGAACCGCCACTGCCGAGTAGTTCGTCCAGGCGATATCGGCCCAGGTAGCCGTCCCGCAACTTCACAAACCTCCCGTTTCACCAGGGGGTTACCCTAGTGGCGGGGGAGGAAACGGCCTCAGACGGTTTGCAATTCGGCGCGCTTGGCCTCGCGGGCGAGCAACCGGTCGCGCTGTTCCTCGAATTTGAGGGTATCGGCCTCGAGCTTTTCGACGTAAGCGGCAAGGGTTTCGCGCGCCTTCTCACCGCGCGGCCCGAAATCGTTGCGCTCGAAAACATTCCAGTTCTTGAGCACCGGCTGCACCACCTCTTCGAGGTGCTGGCGCAGATCGTAGATGCCGTGCTTGGCCATGAGCACGCCATTGCGTCGGAAGTTGGGCATTCCCGCGCCCGGCATCACAAAGTTGGTGAGCACCTTGGTGATTGCCTCGATCGCCTGATCGGGCACCAGGTCCAGGCCCGCACCGCAGAGCGTGCGATAGAAGATCATGTGCAGGTTCTCGTCGGCGGCGATGCGCTGCAGCATGCGGTCGGCGATGGCGTCATCGCAGACGCGTCCGGTATTGCGGTGTGAGATACGGGTCGCGAGCTCCTGGAAGGTCACGTACGCGACGTTCTCCAGGAAGCCGCCCCAATCATCGGGAGACGCAACGCCATTGGTCATGTGGATCATCCGCGCCTCTTCCAGCGCGACCGGATCGACGCCGCGCGTCACCACCAGGTAGTCGCGAATGACGATGCCGTGCCGGTTCTCCTCGGCGGTCCACCGCCCGACCCAGGTGCCCCAGGCCCCCTCCTGGGAGAAGTTCTCCGCGATCTCCCGGTGGTAGGAGGGCAGATTGTCCTCGGTGAGCAGGTTGGTCACCATGGCGATCTTGGCGACCTCGCTGAGCGAGGATTGCGAGGGATCCCAGTCCACACCGCCCATGGCGGCGAAATTGCGGCCCTGATCCCACGGCACGTAGTCGTGCGGGTGCCAGTCCTTGGCCATCGACAGGTGGCGGTTCAAGTTCTGTTCGGCCACCGGTTCGAGTTCTTGCAGGATCTCCAGCTGGGTCAACTCTCGGGTCACACACGCCTCCTGTGTCATGCGCCGGTTGGCAGAACGGCCGGAATGGTGTTGCGCGGGACAGCTCGACGAAAGGCAAATCTGTGGTCGCCGATGCTACGCGGATGCGGCACGATTGTGCTCCAGTCCGCACGTCGGCGTGAGGCATTCTGACATCTCCGCGCGATAGGGTGCACGCATGGGTTATCCGGAGGAGGCATTGGCACCCGAGGAACGGTTGCTGTTGCATCGTCATCCGCATTGGAAGATGTTGTTCTGGCCCGCCGTGACTTTCATCCTGATCACCGCATTGGCCGGATTCGGTCTGGGTGTCGCCGCACGCAACACCGAGGGCACTCTCGCCTCCGGTCTGCTGATCGGTATCGGCGTGCTTTGGCTGGTGATCGTGTTGTGGCGCAGCGTCATCCCGTTGATCCGCTGGAAGTCCACGCATTTCATCATCACCGATCGGCGTGTCCTGATTCGGCAGGGTGTACTGACGCACACCGGAATCGACATTCCGATGAACCGCATCTCGAATGTGCAGTTCCGGCACCGGTTGTTCGATCGAATGCTGGGTACCGGCACGCTCATCATCGGGTCCGCGTCGGAGGATCCGTTGGAGTACGACGACATTCCGCATGTGCAGCAGGTGCACGCGATGCTCTATCACCAGGTCTTCGATGTGATCCACGGTGATCCACGAAAAGCGGATCAACGCGATGGTGGCTATCGCGGTTCCGCGGATAACTACCCGTAGGCTTGCTCCGTGACCGCTGTACTGCTGGCCGAAGACGACGAGGCCATTGCCGCGCCGCTGTCGCGAGCGCTCGGGCGTGAGGGCTATTCGGTGACCGTGGAGAGCTATGGCCCCGCGGTGTTGGAGCGCGCCCTCGAAGGCGGCCATGACCTGCTGATCCTCGATCTCGGACTACCCGGTATGGATGGTCTGGAGGTATGCCGTCAGGTGCGGGCGCGCGGGGCGGATCTCGCGGTGCTGATGCTCACCGCGCGCACCGACGAGGTCGACTTCGTGGTCGGGCTGGACGCGGGCGCGGACGACTATGTCGGTAAGCCCTTCCGGCTCGCGGAACTGCTGGCGCGGGTGCGAGCCCTGTTGCGGCGCAGTGGAATCGGGGACGAAACGGTCGAGGTGGGCGGAATCCGGCTGGAGCCCGCGGCGCGGCGCGTACTGGTGAACGGTATGGAAGTGAACCTCGCCAACAAGGAGTACGAGCTGCTCAAGGTGCTCATCGACCGCGCCGGACAGGTGGTTTCGCGCGAAACCATTCTGCGTGAGGTGTGGGGTGACGCCGATCTACGCGGTTCGAAAACCCTGGATATGCATATGTCCTGGCTGCGTCGCAAGATCGGTGACGAGGGCCCGGTGGCGGAGCGCCGAATCGTGACGGTGCGCGGCGTAGGCTTCCGCTTCAACACCGACTAGGTCCGTGCCGTCGATTTGTCCGTGCTGTCTTATGTGCCGTCCTGGTGCGCCCGAATCGAACGCCGAGCGAAGCGAGGCATATCGACCATGAGACGCAGAATCCTGCTGTCGATGGTGGCTGCTCTCACCCTCACCACACTGGTTCTCGGTGTGCCACTGGCCTTCACGGCCTGGCAGTGGGTCGAGGACATCACCCGCAATGAACTGCGCAACCGCCTGGATCGGATCGCCGTGGAGGTGGTGGCGCAGGAGCGGGACGACGGGCTCGTGCACGGGGAGTTGGATCTGCGTTCGGTGCGGCCGCTGATTCCGGCGGACGGGCGGCTCACCATCGTGTATCCGACACCGCAGGACAATGCCTCGCGTGTCGATGTGGGCGCGAACATGGTGGATGATCCGCTGGCGGAGTCCCTGGCCATGGGCACCTCCGGATCGCTGCGACTGGAAACCCCTGCCGCGCCCATGCATTCGATGCAGCGGCAGGCATTGGGGGCGGTCGCGGCGCTGGTGCTGATCTCGCTGGGCGCGGGGATCGCGGTGGCGGTGGTGACGGCTCGGCGGGTCGCGGATCCGCTGCGCGATGTGGCGGCGCGTGCCGCACGCCTCGCCAAGGGCGATTTCCGCGCGGATTCGCGGCGGCACGGTATTACCGAACTCGATCGCGTATCGGACGTATTGGACTCCGCGACAGTCGAAATCGCGGGTCGCCTGCAACGTGAGCACGCACTCGTCGCCGATGTCTCGCATCAGTTGCGCAGTCGCCTCACCGCGGTCCGGCTCCGCCTGGACGAACTCTCCACCCATGACGATCCCGCCGTCGTGCACGAGGCGGAAGAGGCCATGGCACAGGTGGATCGGCTCACCGACGCCATCGACGAACTCGTCCGCGCCTCCCGCGACGAAGGGGCCGCCGACCGCGATCCGGTGCCGGTGGTCGCGGAACTCCGTGGCGTAGTGGCGGAGTGGCGACATCCCTTCGCCGAGGCGGGCCGCAAACTCGTCCTGCTGGGCGATCCCACCCTGCGCGCGCCCGTCACCGGTTCCCGCCTGCGCGAGGCGGTCGCGGTGCTGGTGGACAACGCCCTCATGCACGGCGGCGGCACCTGCACCGTCTCGGTCCGCACCGTCACCGGCGGTTTGGCCTCCCGCGAACCCCTGGTGGTCGTCGAGGTCGCGGACGAGGGTGATGGCGTGCGAGACGAACTCGCCCCGCACATCTTCGACCGCGGCTTCTCCGCCGCGGGCTCCACCGGCGTCGGCCTGGCCCTGGCCCGGGCCTTGATCGAGGCCGACGGCGGCCGCATGGAGCTCCAACGCCGCCGCCCCGCCCTCTTCGCCGTCTTCCTCGGCTCCAGCGGCGTCCCCGCCCGCCCCACCCCCAACGGCCCGGTCACCGAACCCCGCTGAGAGAAACGGGGGTGGTACTGGTCATCGCCCCAACTCACAGTCATCCCGGCATGTGTTCGGCCGGGATCCACACCACCATCGGAGATCCCGGCCGAAGCTCGCCGGGGGCGGGGACTTTCTCTATCGATTCCTTAACCATTCGCTAGCGCCCACCGAGTAATCCCTCCATACCTTCGGATTCGTCAGACAGACCGGCGAGAGATCGTCGACGAACCGAAGGAGTTGCCATGCGTAAGACCACCGTTCGCCGCGGCGCGATCGTGAGCGGAATCGCGGGAGTCGCCGTATTGACCGCGCTGCTGGCCCCCGCCATCGCCAATGCGGCCGAACCGGGCGTGCCCGCGGTGGCGGAGGCCGACGCACCGATGGTGACCGAGCCGGGTGCCCCCGAAGTCACCGTCCCCGATGCGGCGGAGGTGGCGCGGCCGGGCATGCCAATCCAAGTGGACCCCAACCTGCCCTACCCGTCCGACCCCTCGGAGACCGTTCTGGTCACCCGGGACGACGAGGGTCACGTCACCATCCAGCGCGGCCGTCCGGGTCAGCTCCCACCCGGCGCCGTCCCGGCCGTCCCGCTCGAGCCGGGTCAGCACGGCGTTACCGTGGTCCCGCGCGACACCATTCCGGCGCTGCCCGCGCCATCCACCGGCAGCGCGGGCTGAGTACCGGCGCGCGGGGCGCTGTGTGAACCGGCTCGGTCGCTTGGGAATCGGTCGATGTGAGCCGTCTCGGGTGCGCGGCACGGGGTGCGCGTCATCGTGGGCGGGTGGGAGGCGGTCGGATACCGGTGGTCGGCCTCGGTCCGCGGTGGGTGAATCGTTGCCGCAGGTCGGTGGTTCGCTCACAGTCTGTGCACGGGTGGGCTCAGTAGGGTCGGGGCTGTGAACAGTCCGCTGATCTTGGTTGTGGACGATGACGCGCGGGTGCTGGCGTCGGTGGCGCGGGGGCTGCGGCTGTCCGGTTTCGAGGTGGAGACCGCGACGGACGGGGCCGCCGCGCTGGCGCGCATCACCGCGAGCGCACCGCAGGCCATGGTGCTGGATCTGAATATGCCGCTGCTGGACGGGGTTCAGGTGGTGACCGCGCTGCGATCGTTCGGCAATGACATTCCGATCTGTGTGCTGAGTGCGCGGGCGGAGGTCACCGATCGGATCGGGGCCCTGGAGGCCGGGGCCGACGACTATCTGACCAAGCCCTTCGATCTGGGCGAACTGGTCGCCCGGTTGCGCGCCATGCTGCGCCGGGCGCCCGCGCCCGCGCATGAATCGGATCGCATCGTGGTCGGCCCGCTCACCATTCAGCCCAGTGCCCGCCGCGCCTACGCGAACGATATCCGCCTCGATCTCACCAAACGCGAATTCGATCTGCTCACCGCCTTATCCGCCGCACCCGGCCAGGTGTTCACCCGCGCGCGACTGCTGGATCGGGTGTGGGGCTACGACTTCGAAACCCAGACGAAAGTGGTCGACGTGTTCGTCTCCTACCTGCGCCGCAAAATCGAGGCCACCGGTTCGCCCCGCCTGATTCACACCGTCCGAGGGGTCGGCTTCGTACTGCGGGACGACGCGTGAACCCGCCCCGCCGGTCGGGCGGCCCGGCCCGCCGCGCCGACTGCGGCGTGACGCCGAAGGCCATCTCATGAGGTGGCCGCGCTCCCTGCGGCGGCCGTGGTCGCTGCGGACCCGCGTCGCGCTGGCCAGTGCCGCGACCGCGGCCGTGGTGGTCGCGGTGATGAGTACGGTGCTCTTCGCGGTGGCGAGCAGCGATGCCCGGACGCAGGTCGGGACGGTGGTGCAGGCATTGGCGATCCGTTCGGCGGACGGAACAGTCACCACCGAGGGGCCGCAGGCGACCGTCACGACTCGGGATCCGGCCGGGTTGCCCCATCCGGCCGCGCCGCTGGTGACGGCTCCCGGTACCGAAATCAGCGCGCTCCCAGCGCTACCCGCTCCGAATCTGGAGTACGCCCGCACCATTCCGGTGGACGGTCAGACGGTGGTGCTGGCCGTACCGCAAACGGTGGCAACCGATTCCGCGACCAAACAGCGCACCCGGATCATCGCCATCGGTGTCGCCGGCACCGTGCTCGCCGCCCTGCTGGGCTGGTTCTTCGCCTCGCGTGCGGTGGCCCCGCTGCGCCGATTGACCGCCGAGACAGCGGAATTGGGTGACCGACTGGAGCTGGATTCCCCGAAACCCTCGGCCGCGAGCGAGACCGCGGAGCTGGCCGACGCCATGAACTCCATGCTCGGCCGGATCGCCGACGAACGCCGTCACACCAGCGAAGCCCTGGTCACCGCGAGGGATTTCGCCGCCACCGCCGCGCACGAACTGCGAACTCCCTTGACCGCCATGCGCACCGACCTGCAGGTCTTGCGCGGTATGCCGCTCTCGGAGTCCGAGCGCACCGAGATCCTGGATGAGGTGCTCGCCGGTCAAACCGCGATAGAGACCACCCTGCATGCCCTGGAGCGCTTGGCCGTCGGCGATCTCACCACCGAATCCGATTGGGAGGATGTCGATCTGGGGCAGCTCATCGATCAGGTGGTCGATGACGCCCTGCGAGCGAATCCCGGTGTGCGCATCGAAACCGAAGGCGTGGAACCCATTCGACTGCGCGGCCTGGCCGCGGGCCTGCGTTCGGTGCTGGAGAACGCCATCGTCAATGCCGTCCGGCACGGCTCCTCGACCCATATCGATATTGCCGCCGGAACCAGCGGCGATACCGTCACCCTCACCATCGACGACAATGGCTCGGGCGTCCCCGCATCAGAACGCGAGCGTGTCTTCGAACGCTTCTACCGGGCCAGTCGCACCCCCGGCAGCGGTCTCGGACTGGCCTTGGTCGCGCAGCAGGCAGACTTACACGGCGGGACCGCCACTCTCGACGACAGCCCGCTCGGCGGCACCCGGCTGGTGATGACGATGGAGGTTGGTCAGCGTCGCATATGGGAGGGCGACAACTGATTTGGTGAGTTCGGGGTAACTCCCGGGGTACCCCCAGCGCGTGACCGGCGGCACGCGAATGGGACTTGTCGGGCACTAACCTCGCCCATTCACCTGAATTCGTGGCACCGGCTCTGGATGTGACGAAAGGTGCTCTGACCCGCAATAATTGGCTTGTCTAGAGTCAAGTATCGCAGTTCGAGGAGCACCTTTCAGGTGAAGCTTATCTCGCCGTACCCATCGTTCACAGTCGATGACGCCGGAACCGGCATCGTCTCCCAAGCCGGTGCGGCGTTGCTGCTGCGCACCGCCGAGAAAACCGGGTTGACCAGCAACGTTTCGACGACATTGATGTCATGGCGGAAACCCCTGGCAATGCACGACCCGGGCAAGATCGTGATGGACCTCGCCGTGAGCATCGCGATCGGCGGCGACGCCGTGGCCGATGTCGCGGCGCTACGGTCCGAGCCCGGCGTGTTCGGTCATGTCGCGTCCGATCCGACGATGTCCCGGCTGGTCGCCGCTCTGGCCCAAGACACGACAAAAGCGTTGTCCGCCATCGCTTCCGCGCGTGGCGCTGCCCGTGCCACGGCGTGGAGACTCGCCGCCGAACACGCACCCGATCACAGCATCGACGCCGATCATCCGCTGATCGTGGATGTGGACGCCACGTTGTTGGACGCACACTCGGAAAAGGAGAACGCCGCGCCCACGTTCAAGAAGGGTTTCGGCCTGCACCCGTTGTGCGCGTTCATCGACCACGGCACCGACGGCACCGGCGAACCCGCCGCGATCCTGCTCCGACCGGGCAACGCCGGCTCCAACACCGCCGCCGATCACAAGAAGGTCCTCGCGCAGGCCCTCGCGCAGCTGCCGTGGTCCCCGGGCTACCGGGTAGGCCGGAAAGTGTTGGTGCGCACCGACTCCGGCGGAGGAACCCACGAGTTCCTGAACTATTGCCACCAGCGCCGCCTGCAGTACTCGGTCGGGATCACCCTGACCGAGGCCATGGAAACAGCGATCGACAAGCTCCCGAAAAAGGTCTGGACCCCGGCCTACGACGCCGACGGCCAGGTCCGCAAGGGCGCATGGGTCGCCCAGATCACCGGCCTGCTCGACCTGAAGAACTGGCCCACAGACATGCGGATCATCGTCCGCAAAGAACGCCCGCACCCCAGCTGCGGTTCACCGACCGGGACGGCCTGCGGCTGACCGCGTTCGCCACCAACACCACCAAAGGTCAACTCCCCGACCTCGAACTGCGCCACCGCGCCCGCGCCCGTTGCCAGGACCGTATCCGCCACGCCAAAGCCACCGGCTTGCGGAACCTACCGTTCAAATCCTTTGCGGCCAACCAGATCTGGGTCGCGCTCGTGCAACTCGCGCTGGACCTCACCGCATGGATGGCCATGATCGCCCTGCACGGGCACCCGGCACGCCGATGGGAACCGAAAACGCTTCGGCTGCGCCTGTTATCCGCCGCCGGGCGCATCGCCCGCCACGCCCGCACCACCCGGCTCCACCTCGCCCGCCACGCGCCCTGGACCGCACTGATCACCACCGGCCTGGACCGCCTACACGCCACCTGACCTGCACACACCGCACCGACAACCCAGGAAGGAGCACCACCCACCGGGCACGTGGAACCCGGCCGCACCGACGGACACCCGGCGATGCACCGCGCCCCGACCCGAAAAACGAGCCTTGCCGCGCCGGCTACGCCGGCACAGCAGGCTCAAGAAAGATCGAGGCTAGTAAGGGCTTTCGAGGGCGGTTGGGGTGCTGGCGATTTCCAACGCTGTTGCTGGATAGGCCGGTCCGGCAGTGTAGAAGCGGGCTCGTGTCTTACCGACTGGTTCGAGCACCCGAAGTGCGACGAGGTCGCGTAGATCGCGTTGCGCTTGTTGCAGACTCAGCCCTTCGGATTGTTCATAACGGGTTCGCCGGACTCTGCCGGACATCGCGACATCATGCAGTGCGCTGATAACACGTTCATCCAGACGAATACCTGCGACGTACTCCTCAAGTATCGCCCACACTGTTCCGGACCGGACCCAACGGGCGTGCACGGTTTGGGCTTGCTGGTGGTACGCGGTCAGGTTGAACCGAATCCATTCGGACACATCCTGATCCGGTCGGTAGGTGCTGCCGCGTCGGCCGAGGACTTGGTAGTACTCCCAGGTGTTTCCGGGCCTGCCGAGCCAGGCTTCGATGGATGAGAACTCCGGTGCGAGAACGCCTTCCCTCGCGATCATCAGAGTTTGAAGTGAGCGTGACATACGCCCGTTGCCGTCGGCCCAGGGATGGATCGACACCAGATGCAGGTGAGCCATGGCCGCACGCACGAGAGGATGCGTACCGTCGTCGGTGTTGAGCCAATCGACGAGCTCGCCTGTCAGCGCCGGCACGAGATCCGCGTCAGGGGCGGTATAGGCGGCGATGCTCGGGTCGCGGGCGTCGGTCACGTACACCGGGCCGGGTCGCCATTGCCCGGCTGGGCGACGCTCGGTGTGCCGGTGCCCTTGCAACATCCAATGCAGCGCGTTGAGGAAGCCTTTGCTGTAGGCGAAGTCGTCTACCTCGTGCAGGGTCTGGATGTACGTCATCATCCGCTCGTAGGCGAGCGTCTCTGCCTTGTTCTCCTCGGAGACCTCGACATCGCGTTCGCCGGCGATCAGATCTTCCACATCAACGGTGGAGACTTTGAATCCCTCGATGGAGTTCGACGCGGCAACAGAGTCCGCGGTGAGGAATTTACGGAGCCCACCTGCCCATTTACCAGGTTTCGCCTGAATCTCATGACGTAGCTGCTCGCGCATCCGATCCACCTCGGCCAGGACGCGGGCATCGTCGGCTGTTAGCGCGGACGCGGGAAACAACATGACACAACAATAGGGTGACGTAGTCATTACGTCAATCCATACGGGGTAGCGTGTCCCTGCTGGGTGACAGTGGGAGCAGCGCCATGTCGTCGCACTTCAAGGGTCGCCCGGCGGCATTGAACAAATGGTCCACAAATGGTCCACAAATCGTGCATCGAAACGAGCCGATATTTGGAAGTTCCAGCGTCACAAGGAGTTTCATTTCCGTCCTCACTTGACTGCGGTCAAGTGCATGCCGAACAGGGAAACCCCTGGTCAGGGCGATTTGAATGGGCCCGGAGTCGGCGATTCAACAGAATTTCGTGACTGAAAAAACAGGTCAGAGCCGGTTCGAAAACCGGCTCTGACCTGCACTCTGTCGGGCTGACAGGATTTGAACCTGCGACCACTTGACCCCCAGGACTAATGATCAGGCGTTTCTGCACGTCACACGCGGTTTTACTTTGTTCGCGAAGTCTATGCGACGTGGGAACGTTCGGAGCTGAGCAACACGTGTGGTCCCAACTTGGTCCCAGGCGGTCCGGTCCGGTTGTTCCACCCCGGGCCAACCCAACGCTTTGTCAGCCCGTTGCGCCGAACGATTTGCGCCGGAATTGGCGTGGTCGTTGGTTATCAGGGATCTCTGGGTGCTGCGAGTACCATTCGCGCATCTTCTGTGCGGCTTGGAGTTCGGGGGCCGAGGTGTAGCGGGTCAGTGAGTACACGAACATTGCCGTGAACCAGCCCACCCCGACGAACATGCCGATCGTCAGCAGTCCGGCTCCCAGCGCGGAACCACCGAACGCGGCAACCCCGGCACCCAGCCCCGCGCCTGTGACACTGGGTTGCCGCTTTCGAGGCGGGGTCAGCTGTCGTTTGGGGTTCATGTCGCGGAAGCCAAGGTAGTGACTGACCGCGACCACCGAGACCACCACGATCCACAGAATGATCCGCCCAACCGAATTCGCATCCTTGTTGATGGCCATGACCAGGCCTCCGACGAGGAGAGCTCCGACGCACAAGATGATTGCCCACAGAACCGAGGCGAGCACCCGCCTGGCCCAGTAACTCGGTCCTCGCCGGTACCACGAGGTCCCGAGACCCTTGATCGACTCGACCGGTGGCACGCTCCACGACTGATCGTTCGTGCTCATCCGAATGCCTTGTGCCACAAGCTGGTTGTCGCGCTCTTCGTTGCGTTCCAGGCACTACCGCCGAGATCAGCCATGTCGTGGCCGGTGTTGGAGAACGTATTGCCCAAGCCGTGCGTGACGCCGCTCACCACACCGCGGTCGTGTATGTCTTCGGCCCAGTGCTCATGGAAGCCCTGATAGAAGGTGTCCCCAACTCCGACGACAATTGCCCCGGCACCTGCGGCGACCGCGAGTACCGGCGCGGCTTCGGGTGCCAGCGCCACGGCGGCGGCACCGGCTGTGAGACCGAGAGCGGCCGCACCGTAGTCGTAGGCGCGAGCCGTGGTCGGGTTCTGCCCCTTCGAGATATCGTCGCGCGCTTGAATTTCCGCGACCACTCCGGAGGCGGCGACATCTACGACCGGGATCTCCTTCAAGAAGTTCAGGCCCTTCGGGGTGACCTTCTCCAGCGCCGGGATGAGCTTGTCCGCGTCTTTGATCTTCACGTTCAGCAGGTCCGACAGGGGGGCTTCGCCCTTGCCTGCCTCGGCGGCGGCGAGCTTGTTCTCCAGTTGAGTCAGGTCTTTGTTCGCAGCGAAGGTGTTCATCCGGGCAGGATCGTCGATGGGCAGTTGCCCACCCTTGGCGATGTAGTCCGAGTGGGCTTTGGTGTAGTCCTTGAACGCCTGGTCCAGTGTCTGGTCCGCGGCCTTGATCTTGTCCGGCAGGGTCTTGCCCCACAGGGTGTTCTTCTCGTTCGGCACCGCGTAGAGCCCGCGCAGGTAGTCGGCGAGGGTGACTCGTTTGTCCCAGCTGAAGTCGCTGTCGTGGTCGGTCGGCTTGATCGGGGAGGCTAGGTCGTTGAGTTCTTTGGCGGCTTGCAGCCGAAACCGTTGCGCCAGCTTCACTGCCGAATCGTAAGTGGCGCTGTAGTCCGATTGGGCCTGGCGCGCCTTCTTGGCGGTGTCTGAATCCGGGTCGCCGGTGATGACCAGCGGCAGTGGTTTGCCGTCCTCGCCGATCTGCGCGCCTAGGAGCTTCGCGTCATTGGCGGCGTTGTAGAGGTCGGCTTCGATCGCCTGTAGGTTGTCGCCCAGATCGCCGAGCGTCTTTCCGGCACTGCTGGTGACGGTGGCCACCGCACCGACCTGAATGGATGTCGAGGTCCAGGCTTTGCGGAACGAATCCGCGCCGTCGCCGGTCCATCCGGCGTCGCCGACAATGGTGTCCACCTTCGAGCTCAGCGCTTGGACGATGTCGTTGGTCGAATCCGGTGCCGTTTGCATGGCCGTGCCCATGGCCTGCAGACCTGCCAGGTCGCCGCCGATCCAGCTCATCCGGCACTCCTTTCGGTCTGTCAGTCCAGGTTCTGAGTGAGGTCGTCGAACAGCTTGCGGTTGTCGATGTCGTGGCGCTCATAGGAGTCCCGCGCGTAGGCGAGTTTGTCCGAATGCGTCTGGATAGTGCGGACCACCTGATGGTTGAGGATCTCGAGCAGCTCGAGGATGCCCTTCATCGCCTCGTTCAAGGTGCCGTCGCCCGAGTCCACCGCTGCGGGGAGGAAGCCGGGTACTCGACCTTCGTACGTCGTCGCTTCGTCGCCGAACGTCTTAGCCATCGACTTCAAATCGTCGAGAACGACTTCGAAACCACTCATATGCGGAACACCACCGTGTCGGACTCAGGAATCTCAATATTGTTTTGGTAGCGCTGCATAGCAGCGAGCCGATTGCTCGTCCACCAGGTTCGACAGGTTTTCTCGAGAGGATCGAGCACGATCGAGATGGCGGAGGTGCCGAGCAATTGGGGCAGGGCCGCCGATTGAACCATGATCCAGGGCTGGTGTTGCCCCAGCCGTTCGATCAAGCGCTCGACGTTCGAGAATACGATCGCGACCGGCGCTCCTGTGACTTCCGCGCTGAGTTCGATAGAAACACCCTCGTCGTCCGGGTGCGGGTGCGCGGGAACCACGATGACCTTGGGAAGTTCGACCCCGATCTTGGTCGGTGGCTCCATCGCCGGCTGCGGACTAACTGGTGCAGGTGGCCGGGTGGGTTGCGACGGTTCGTCATCCCAATCGTCGTAACCACCGAAATGCACATTCTGGATCACCATTCCCGAGCGACACCCCCCACTGGTTCAAGATTGGCTAGGCGGCAGCCTAGCAGGCAGAACACATATTGCCCTGTGAGGCAAATCATGCGGAAGACCGCCAACCCGGAACCGGCGATTCATGTATCAGAACGAGTGAGGAGCGGCGGCCGGGCAGAAACACGGCCACTCATTCTCCTTGCGGTACGCGGCGCCAGAAGGTGCGGCTGTAGCCAGTAGGTGCGGCAACCACGACGCCCACGACACTTTGGCGGTGTTCGGGACGCGCATTGAACCCGCCGGCACGGCCGAGCTGCGCACTGAGGACGATGGTCCTATCGCAGAGAGCTTCCGCAGCCTTCAGTGCTTCCAAGTCGGCGGGGGCGGGGTTGTCGTTATCGACGACCTTCATCGGCCGATTCCAGGCTGTATAACCCTCTGGCACATGGGCATCGATCCAGAGGATTTCTAGCTCTCGAACCCACTTACCAGGCTGATCCTTGGTAGGTGGAACGACGTCGCCATGTGCCTGGGCCCAGTCATAGAGGATATTTGTGCCCTGCTCGATCAGCGCTTGCTGTTGGGCAAGTTGGTATTCGTGGTGCCTCTTTGCAGCGATCCGTCGTTGCTCATTGAGCCTATCGAGCTCGGCAATCCAGTCCGCCGCACCGATTTCATCGATCACTGTCTCGACCGAGGGGCGATAGGTACCCAGGATGTACGAACCGTCTTGTCCATTCACATCGGCGGGCCAGTCCGGGGCGATGATTTGATACGAGACCAGGCTCCCATCGACACGGAGCCATTCGTCTTTAGCCGGGCGCTGAAGTCTCGGGGAGGCGGAAAAGCTGCGGGGCCGCGTTAATTTCAAGTTTTAACTATGTCCGAGTTGTTCCTCGTTGACGAGGTCCTCGAACTCTTCGGCGAGTTCCTTCATTTCATCCGGGAACACCCACTTGCGCATGGCCCAGAATCGGAATGCCATCTGCAGCAGATTTCCGATGATGAACGCGCTGAAGAAGTCGGCGATGTTCTCGACGGTGAAACTCACGTTCGGCTGGCGTAGGTCGAACACGTAGCTGGAGATGTACAGCGGCAGGCTGGCCAGCAGCACGCCGATACCGCTCACCGCGAAGAACAGCAGCGCTTCGTGATGCTTTTCGCGGCCGCCGCGCTTGTCGAAGGTCCACTCGCGATTGAGGATGTACGACACGATGACCGCGATGGTGCCCGACAGGATGCGGGCGACCGTGGGCTTGGTGTCCAGTACGGTCCATTTGAGCAGATAGAAGATGCCGAGATCGATGACGAAGGTCGTCGCACCGACAATCGCGAACTTGAGCAGTTCGGAATGCTGGTCTGCGAGGTCCCGCAACGGTTTGGGCAGGACGTTTATCACCTTGTCGACAAATGACACCCCGCGAGTCTACGTGCCATACCGACTCGAAGGGCAACCCGCGGGATCCGGGGGCATCCCGTCATGACAACATTTACGAACGTGAGCGCACGTTCCTTCGATTCCTCCGCGATGCCCACCGTCACCATGATCGGTGGCGGTCAGCTCGCGCGCATGACCCATCAGGCGGCCATTGCGCTTGGGCAGCGGTTGCGCGTGCTGGCCGAGCGCCCGGACGATCCTGCGGCGCAGGTCACACCGGATGTGATCTTCGGCAGTCATCAGGATCTGGCGGCGCTGCGCAAGGCCGCGGTCGGCTCGAACGCGGTGACCTTCGATCACGAGGGTGTGCCGACCGAGCATCTCGAGGCGTTGATCGCGGAGGGTGTGAATGTCCAGCCGCCGCCGCGCGCGCTGATCTTCGCGCAGGACAAACTGATCATGCGCCGCAAACTGGCCGAGCTGGGTGTGCCGATTCCGGCGTTCACCGAGGTGACCTCGATCGCCGACGCGGTCGCCTTCGGTGATGCGCAGGGCTGGCCCTTCGTGCTCAAGGCCGTGCGCGGTGGCTATGACGGTCGTGGCGTATGGATGCCCGCCGATGCCGCCGAGACCGAGCGCATTGTCACCGATCAACTGGCGCATGGGGTTTCGCTGCTGGCCGAGGCCAAGGTGGATCTGAAGCGTGAGCTGTCGGCCATGGTGGCGCGCTCCCCGTTCGGTCAGGCCGCGGCCTGGCCGGTGGTGGAGACCATTCAGCGGCACGGTCAGTGCGCCGTGGTGATCGCGCCCGCCCCCGGCCTGTCCGAGTCCCGCGCCACCGAGGCCGCGGCCCTGGCGTTGCGGCTGGCGGCCGAATTGGGTGTCACCGGTGCGATGGCGGTGGAGCTGTTCGAAACGCACTCGGGTGAGCTGCTGGTGAACGAGCTGGCGATGCGCCCGCACAACTCCGGGCACTGGGGTATGGACGGCGCCTGCACCGGCCAGTTCGAACAGCATCTGCGCGCGGTCCTGGACTATCCGCTGGGTTCGACCGCCCCGCTGGCGCCGGTGACCGTCATGGCGAACATTCTCGGAGCCGAGCAGGCTCCGTCGATGTCCATGGATGAGCGCCTGCACCACCTGGCCGCCCGCCTCCCCGAGGCGAAGGTGCATCTCTACGGCAAGGGCGAGCGCCCCGATCGCAAGATCGGGCATATCAATATTCTCGGCGACGATGTCGCCGGCACCCGCGAAAAGGCGGAGCGCGCGGCCCACTGGATGTCGCACGCGATTTGGACCGACGGATGGGATCCGCATCATGCCTGAGACCGCACAAGTTGGCCTGATCATGGGCAGCGACTCCGACTGGCCCACCATGGTCGCCGCCGCGGAAGCCTTGGCGGAGTTCGGAATTCGCTTCGAGGTAGGCGTCGTCTCCGCCCACCGCACCCCCCAGCGCATGCTCGACTACGCCAAGGAGGCCGCCGGTCGCGGCATCCAGGTGATCATCGCGGGTGCGGGCGGCGCCGCCCACCTGCCCGGTATGGTCGCCTCCGCCACCCCCCTCCCGGTCATCGGCGTCCCCGTCCCGCTCAAGCACCTCGACGGCATGGACTCGCTCCTCTCGATCGTCCAAATGCCCGCCGGGGTCCCGGTGGCCACGGTCTCCATCGGCGGCGCCCGCAACGCGGGCCTGCTCGCCGTCCGCATCCTCGCGGCCGCCGACCCCGAACTGCGTTCCCGCATGGAGCAATTCCAGTCCGCCCTGGAAAAGATGGTCCTGGAAAAGGATCAGGCCCTGCGAACCCAACTCCTGGGCTGACCGATTCCGTGCGCCCACCCAACTACGGTGGGCGTGTGGCCCCCGACGACGCGACTGCCCGCCGTTTGACGGTGGTGGATCATGCCCTGCGGCTGTTTGCCGAAAAGGGGTATGAGGCAACGACTGTGGATGAGATCGCGGAGGCGGCGGGGATATCGCGGCGGACGTTCTTTCGGCAGTTCCGGTCCAAAGAGGATGTGGTTTTCGCCGATCACGAGTCGCAGTTGGCGCAAGCTCGGGCGTTTCTGGATGGGGCGCAGGGGGATCCGTGGGACGCGGTGGTCGATGCCGTGGTCGCGGTGTTCGAGCGGTTCACGCAGTGGCGGGAGTTGGCGGCGCGCCGGTATCAGGTGGTGCGGCAGGTGCCGACCCTGCGCGAACGCGAGATCGTGACCGTGTTTCGGTACGAGCGGTTGTTCACCGACTATCTGCGGGCGCGGCTGGGGGGCGAATTCGATTTGGCGCTGGTGCAGTTCACGGCGGCGGTGACGGCAACGCACAACTATCTGCTGCGGCGCATGGTGCGGGGGGAGTCCGCGGCGAGTCCGGCGGATCTGCGGGCCGCGCTGGCCACGATTCCGCGGGGCGGGGTGGGTCGTGAGAGTGCCACCTCGGATCAGATGGTGGTCGCGGTGTTTCCGCGGGATATGCCGTCACGGCAGGTCGCCGATCTTCTGGCGCGCCGTCTCGATACGCTGTGATCGGCCCGCAGTGGCGTAAGTGACACTGCGTGCCACGCTTTCGTAGGGCAGTATGTGCATGTGGCCGCGATATCGCGGCGTATACTCGGCTTTGAATGGCACTGAGTGCCGAGACGCTGGTGAGGTTGGGAGACCAGCGGCGAACCGACCCGAACGCACAGGAGACGAACCCCATGGCGGGCAACCCCGATTTCGATCTGTTCAAGCTCGAGGACTTCCACGATGAGCTGCGCGCGGCGATTCGCGCCCTGTCGGAGAAGGAGATCGCCCCGTACGCGAAGGATGTCGACGGCAACTCCCGCTTCCCGCAGGAGGCGCTGACCGCCCTCAACGCCGCCGGCTTCAACGCCGTGCATGTGCCCGAGGCGTACGGCGGCCAGGGCGCGGACTCCGTCGCCACCTGCATCGTGATCGAAGAGGTCGCGCGCGTCTGCGGCTCCTCCTCGCTCATCCCCGCTGTCAACAAGCTCGGCACCATGGGCCTGATCCTGCAGGGCTCCGAAGAGCTCAAGCAGCAGGTGCTGCCGACCATCGTCGAGGGCGGGATGGCCTCCTACGCGCTGTCCGAGCGTGAAGCCGGCTCCGATGCCGCCTCCATGCGCACCCGCGCCAAGGCCGACGGCGACGGCTGGATCATCAACGGCTCCAAGTGCTGGATCACCAACGGCGGCAAGTCCGATTGGTACACGGTCATGGCCGTGACCGACGCCGACAAGGGCGCCAACGGCATCTCCGCGTTCATGGTCCACAAGGACGACGAGGGTTTCGTGGTCGGTCCGCTGGAGCACAAGCTGGGCATCAAGGGTTCGCCCACCGCCGAGCTGTACTTCGAGAACTGCAAGGTTCCCGGCGACCGCATCATCGGTGAGCCCGGCACCGGTTTCAAGACCGCCCTGCAGACCCTGGATCACACCCGCCCGACCATCGGCGCGCAGGCCGTCGGTATCGCGCAGGGCGCCCTGGACGCGGCCATCGCGTACACCAAGGACCGCAAGCAGTTCGGCAAGACCATCGCGTCCTTCCAGAACACCGAGTTCATGCTGGCCGATATGGCCATGAAGATCGAGGCCGCCCGCCTCATGGTCTACACCTCGGCCGCCCGCGCCGAGCGTGGTGAGAAGAACCTCGGCTTCATCTCCGCCGCCGCCAAGTGCTTCGCCTCGGATGTGGCCATGGAGGTCACCACCAACGCCGTCCAGCTCTTCGGCGGCGCCGGCTACACCACCGACTTCCCGGTGGAGCGAATGATGCGCGACGCCAAGATCACTCAGATCTACGAGGGCACCAACCAGATCCAGCGCGTGGTCATGTCGCGTCAGATCCTGCGCTGATTTCATAGCGCGCCGCTTCTTCGGAAGGCGGTATCGGGTTCGCCCGGTGCCGCCTTCTCGCGTGTCCGGGGGTGTCGCCGCGCCCCCAATTCCCGGGTGTCACAAGGGTTTGGCCTCGGACGTTGTGTGTTGCTCTGGGAAATAAGAGGTTTCAAGACTGTTCGAAGTGGGAATGCGGGGGCACTATGGAGCCATGGCCGGAGTCGAAATCACCGACACCTTCGTCCGGCGCACACTGGCCGACGGACGGGTGGAAGAAGTCGCGTGGCGGGAGCTGGCGGAGGTGCGAATCATTACCACGGCCGATGGGCCGTTCGCCGAAGACGTGTTCTTCGTGCTGATCGGGGCCACCGGTAAAGGATGCGTGGTGCCGCACTCCGCGGCGGATACCGCGTTCCTGGCTCGGCTGCAGGCGCTACCGGGATTCGACAACGAGAAGGTTGTCGAGGCGATGCTGACCACCGCGGACCGGCAGCTGCTGGTGTGGCGAGCGCAGCGCCCGGATGGTGGGCGCGCGAATTAGCCGACCAGATCGGCGTATTCGGGGTGCTCGCCGATGTACTTCTCCACGTACCAGCAGGTCGGAATGATCGAGAAACCTTGTGCGCGAGCATCGTTCAATGCGAACTCGACCACCTGCGCGGCCACGCCGCGGCCCCGGAACTCGGGGAAGGTGAGGGTGTGCTGGATATCGCGGACCCGGCGCTCACCATCGACGCGCTCGGCGTAGTCGGCGTAGCCCGCGAGCGTGTCGTCGAGATAGATCTCGTAGCGGGTGTCGTCGACATTGTGTTCCAGCCGGGTACTCATGGTCGGTGTGAACTCCCTTGTGGTGCGGATTGTTCCGTGCGGCCGGTCAGAGGACCGCGCCGGGATTCAGTATTCCGTGCGGATCCAGTGCGTTCTTGATCTGCCGCGTGAGCGCCATCACGTCCGGTCCGAGCTGATCGGGCAGCCATGCCTTCTTCAACCGTCCGACGCCGTGTTCACCGGTGATGGTGCCGCCGAGCCCGATGGCCAGATCCATGATCTCGCCGAAGGCCAGGTGCGCGCGCTCGGACTCGGCCGGATCGTTCGGATCGTGCACGATGAGCGGATGGGTATTGCCGTCCCCGGCATGCGCGATCACCGAGATCAGCACCCGGCGTTCGCGCGCGATATCGGCGATGCCGTGCACCAGGTCCCCGAGCCGGGGCAGCGGCACCCCGACATCCTCGAGCAGTAGCGGCCCTTTGCGTTCCACCGCCGGAATGGCGAATCGTCGTGCGGCGCAGAAGGCTTCGCCCTCATCGGGATCGTCGGTGCGGAAAGCCTCGGTGGCCCCGGCCTTTTCGCAGGCCGCGAGCATGATGTCGGCCTCGTACCCGGCATGCTCGCCGGGTGCGTCCGAGCGCGCCACCAGCAGTCCGGCGGCCTCG
Organism: Nocardia sp. NBC_01503; assembly: GCF_036327755.1. Classification (NCBI taxonomy): domain Bacteria; kingdom Bacillati; phylum Actinomycetota; class Actinomycetes; order Mycobacteriales; family Nocardiaceae; genus Nocardia; species Nocardia sp. NBC_01503. The sequence continues at coordinate 1,178,056 of NZ_CP109596.1, read as the reverse complement.
CGATCCAGGCCCATACGCAGTTCGTCCTCGACCGCGTTGATGGCCACCGCGTCCATGAACTCGAGCATGGAGGGCCGCAGCGTCCCGGTGATGGCCAGAATCGCCGCCATCGCCGCCGAGAGCGTCGGGAAGCTGGCCACCACCGTGGACTGCGGCGGCTGCGCGGGCAGTAGCCGCAGCGTGAGTTCGGTAATGATCCCGAGCGTCCCCTCACTGCCGACGAACAGTTTGGTCAGTGACAGCCCGGCGGAGTCCTTGAGTCGCGGCCCGCCCAGTCGTACCGCCGTCCCGTCCGCGAGGACGACCCGCATTCCGAGCACGTAATCGGTTGTGACGCCGTACTTCACACAGCACAGCCCGCCCGCGTTGGTGGCGGCGTTCCCGCCGATCGAACAGATCTCGAACGAGGAGGGGTCGGGTGGATACCAGAGCCCGTGCTCGGCGACGGCCCGCTTGACCTCGGCGTTCAACAGTCCGGGCTGTACCACGGCGGTCCGCGTGACCGGGTCGACGCTGATCTCCCGCATCTTCTCGGTGCTGAGCACCAGCGCCCCGGGCTGCGCGGTGGCCCCGCCGGAGAGTCCGGTCCCGGCCCCACGCGGCACGATCGGCACCCGATGTTCCTGTGCCCAGCGCACCACGGCGGCAACCTGTTCGGTGGTCGCGGGCCGCACCAGCGCGAGTGCGATTCCGGCGTCCGGGTCCAGTGCCCGGTCTTGTCGATAGGCCCCGAGGACGTCGGGATCGGTCACCAGCATGCCCTCGGGCAGCAGGGCGCGGAGCGAGTCGAGATCGGTGCGCGGTTCCACACTCGAGAACCTACGCGAAGACTCCCGAGAGGGGGCGAGTGCCCGATTGGTCGCATTTCCCGGAATTGTTTACCGACTGTTCCCCGTGTCGGGGTGCCACGGTGATTGCCGCACACACTCTTATCGGCCAGCATGCGAACTCATGCTGTCGACACCTCTCAACCCCGCCGGAGACGTACCCGACACCGGCATTCCCGCGCATCTGGCCGCCGCCATGACCATGGCCGAGCAGTACGAGTGGCATCGCGCCTATCTGCGCCGCCATTCGGTATCGCGCCGGAACTTCCTGCGCGGCGCGGCGGCCGCTGCGGCGGTGGCGACAGCCGGTATCTCACCTTTCGCCGCGCGCGCCTACGCCGAGGACGCGCGGTTGGGCGTGGCGGGACGGCATATCGGCTTCGGCGCGGATGCCACCTCGCAACTGCGCTTCTCGGCGCAACTGTCCCGAAACCCGGGCTCCACCAAGGTATTTCTGGATCATGGCGCGACACCCGCGCTGGGCGGCACCGTCGAGGCCGAGGTGCGCAATCTGGTGACCCAGATCCCGAGCGCCGACGGGGGAGTGCTCGCTGCGGAACAGTTCTACGTACACGCGCCCCTGGACGGCCTGCCCGGCCGGATGCCGCACTTCTACCGCTGGCGCACCGCAGACGGTTTCGCCGGTGATATCCGCTCGGCCGCCACCGCCATGCCCACCGCCCGCGCCGCCGTACTCCCGTTCCGTTTCACCATGATGGGTGATCAGGGCACGGACGACACCCCGGGTCAGCCCGCCGGTCTCGCACCCGGCGACTACGACGATATGTACTACAAGCCCGACAATGAACCGGGCGTACGGCATACCGAGAACGTCATGCGCCAAATCGTCGCCGCCCGACCGGATTTCCATGTTCTCGCCGGTGATATCGCCTACGCCGACCCGTCCGGCGCGGGCAAACCCCCGCAGTACGTCGCCTCCGGCGGCACCGCGGGACATGGCTTCGACAAGTTCAATCCCTATGTCTGGGACGTGTACTTCGGTGCGATCGAGTCGAGTGCGTCGACGACCCCGTGGATGTTCGCCACCGGCAATCACGATATGGAGGCCGCGTACGACACCCACGGTTACGGCGGACACCTTGCGCGCCTGGACTTTCCGGGCAACGGCCCCACCGGGTGCCCGTCGGCGTACTCGTTCACCTACGGCAATGTCGCGGTGCTCTCCCTGGACGCCAATGACGTCTCGTACGAGATCGGCGCGAATACCGGATACTCCGGCGGAGCCCAGAACGGTTGGGTGGAAAGGACTCTCGCGGGTTACCGCTCGAATCCGGATATCGATTTCATCGTCTGCTTCTTCCACCACTGCGCGTACTCGACCACCGATTCGCATGCCAGCGACGGCGGCGTTCGCGACGCCTGGTGCGCCCTGTTCGACCGCTACCAGGTGGATCTGGTGTTGCAGGGCCACAATCACGTCTTCGAGCGCACCGACCCGATTCGCGGCAATTCCCCGAGTAAGGCGGCGGGCGACAATTCCATCGTCTATCCCGAGACCGACGGCACCGTGTACTACACCGTTGGCGGCGGCGGCCGCCCCCGCTACGGTTTCCAGCCCGGCTCGCAGGAGAGCTACCGCGGCCATGAGATCGGCGATACCGCGGTCCCGAACAGCTTTGTCTGGACACCCGGCGGCACCAAACAGGATGAGGCCGCACCCTGGTCCCGCGTGCGTTTCCGCAACTACTCGTTCATCCGAGTCGATGTGCGCCCGGGCTTCTTCTCCAGCGAGATGGATGTGATCGCGGTCGACGAATACGGCCGCGAATTCGACAAGGTGACCTATCGCCGCCAGGTGCGCGGGTAACCGGGCGAATAACGAAGCGGGGCATGACATTCGGAGTGAATGTGATGCCCCGCCGGTGCGCCCGACGTGAATTCCGTTTCAGCGAGCGGTGGCGCGGGGGAGGGTGAGGGCCGCGCCGAGCACGACCGTCACGATTCCGAACGCGACCAGTGCCACGATCTCCATGGCGTGCACGAAGTCGCCGAGCCCGTGTGCCCCACCCAGTGCGCTGAAGAAGATGGTGCCCAGAACCGTTGCGCCGATGGCATTTCCGAACTGCTGTGCGGTGGTGAGCACGCCCGCCGCCATACCCGACTGGTGTGCCGGGATACCGGAGGACAGCACCGCCCCGATGGCCGAGGGAATGGTCATACCGTTCCCGGTGCCGACCAGGATCATGCCCGGAATCAGCGTCAGCGCGGTGATCGAGGACCCGTACCAGGCGAGTACGCCGACGGTGATGGCCAGCCCGGTCAGGCTGATGCCGGTGCCCAGCACCATGACTCGATTCCCGATCCGCTCGGCCACCTTGCGGGCGAACAGCGAACTGGTCGCGAAGGCGATACCCAGCGGCGCGAAGGTGAGCCCCGCGGCCAGCGGTGACATGCCGAGCCCGTTCTGTAGCAGCAGGGTCAGGCAGAGCATGAATCCCGCGAAGAAGGCCAGGTACCCGCCCGAGATGAGCATGCCCGCCGCGAATACCCGCTCCCGAATGAGCCCGGTGTCGAGCACCGGCTGCCCGCCGCGTCGCGCCAGCGCGCTCTCATAGCTCAGGGTGAGCAGCAGCACCGGCAGCGCCGCGGCCATGGACGCCCAGGTCCACACCGGCCAGCCCTCGGGCCGACCCATCGTGACGGGAATCAGCACCAGCGCGAGCGCCGCCGAGATCCCCAGCACCCCAATCGGATCCAGCCGCGGCCGATGGGTCTGCTCATGCCGGGGCAGCCACCGCGCCGCTAGCAGCGCCGCGATCAACCCGATGGGCAGGTTGATGAAGAAGATGGTCCGCCAGCCCCAGCCGAACAGGTCGAGGTCGAGCAGCACCCCGCCGAGCACCTGCCCGGAGACCGCGCCGATTCCGATGGTGGCCCCGAATGCCGCCATCGCCTTGGGTCGTTCGGCGGGCGGGAACATGGTGTTGATCAGCGCCAGCATCTGCGGCACCATGGCGGCGGCCGTAATACCTTGCAGCACACGGAATCCCACCAGCGCCCAGGCGCTCCAGGCGAGTCCGCACAGTAGTGAGGCGGCGGCGAAGGCGGTCATGCCGATGACGAACATGCGCCGATGTCCGTACAGATCGCCGAGTCGTCCGCCGGTGATGAGCCCGCTGGCATAGGCGAATCCGTAGCCGCCGACCACCAATTCGAGTGCGGCCTCGCCCGCGCCCAGATCGTGCTGGAGTGAGGAGGCCGCCACATTGATGACGAACCAGTCGAACATGGCCATGAACATGGCGGTGAGGATGACCGGCAGCACCCGCCACCGGTTCGGGTACGCCGCCGGTGCGAGAACTGCTGTGGTGGAGCGTGTTTCAAGAGTGGTCACGTCGTTCTCCCGAACGGTGAGCAGGATTGCGTGGGATGCGGCGCGACATTGCGCCGGGAAGTCTTCGCCTTCGCGACAGGCGTAACCAACTGGTTAGTTGAAACTATTCCACCCGCTCCGACCCTGTCAACTACTTAGTTGGTTATGCTGGATCCATGGCAGTCAGGGATCCGGAGGCGACGAAGGCGCGTATCTTCGCCGCCGCCACCGAGGAGTTCGCCGCACACGGCATCGCCGGTGCCCGGGTCGACCGCATCGCCCGCAATGCCAAGGCCAACAAACAGCTCATCTACGCCTACTTCGGCGATAAGGAGCTGCTGTTCCGTCAGGTCCTGGAGAAGACCATGCTGGCCGTCGCCGCCTCGGTGACCACCGATATCGAGGATCTCGACGTCTGGATCGACCAGCACATCGACTACCACCGCGAGCATCCGGAACTGCTCCGCCTGCTCATGTGGGAGGCGCTGGAACTGGGCACCGAGAACGCCTCCGCCGGTGAACTGCGCTGCGGCCGCTACCTGGAGAAGCGCGCCAAAGTCGAAGTGGCGCAGGACAAGGGCCTGATGCGCAAGGATATGCCGTCCGGCAATATCCTCATGCTGCTGATGAGCATGATCAACTATCCGCTCGCGGTCCCGCAGGTCGCCGAGTTCACCCTCGGCGAGGACAACGATCCGGAGTCGGCCCGCGCCTGGACCAAGGACGCCATCCGTCGAATCGTCGCCCCGCGCGCGGACGCATCCGCTGCGATCGCGGGCACGCGGGGCGCCTCCGCCGCCGACCCGAGCACCTGACCGGTCGGTCCGAGCCCGCTCCGCGCACCGCAGTACAGTGGCGCGGTGTCCGATCCCAAGCTCGAGATCCAAATGCTGCACGACCGCGTCATGGTCAAGCTCAACCAGGACGCGGGCGAGCGGCGCAGCAGCGGGGGCATTCTCATTCCGGCCACCGCCCAGGTGGCCAAACGCCTGTCCTGGGGTGAGGTCTGCGGCGTCGGCTCACACGTGCGCGCTGTCAAAGTAGGCGACCAGGTGCTGTTCAGCGCCGACGACCAGTACGAGGTGGAGATCCAGGCGCAGGCGTATTACGTACTGCGCGAACGCGATATCCACGCCGTCGCCAATGAGCAGGCCGAACACGGTACGGGTCTGTACCTGTAATCCGTCAGGCGGTTTTCAAGATCCCGCCGTCGATGACGAAGTCCGCGCCCAGCACATTGGTCACCCGGTCCGAGGCCAGGAAGGTGACCAGGGCGGCGACCTCGGCGGCGGTGGAGATGCGTCCGGAGGCGATCCCGAACGTCTCGGGCATGACATTCAGGAACTGTTCGTGCGTCACGCCATTGGCGGCGGCGAGTCTGCTGCCGAGGCTGTCCGCCCCGTGCCAGATATCGGTGGCCACCGGGCCCGGCGAGACGGTGTTCACGCGCACCCCCTGCGGCCCGAACTCCTCGCTGAGTCGCTTGCTGAACGCGGTGAGCGCCGCCTTCGCCTCGCTGTAGCCGACCGGTCCGGCCGCGGGCAGTCGCGAATTGATCGAGGAGACGGTGACGATCGCGCCGCGTCGCTCGACAATGCTGGGCAGCGCCGCCCGGGTAGCGGCGATAACGCCGAACAGGTTGAGGTCGAAGAAGTTTCGCATCTGCTCATCGCGTGCATCGAGAATGCCGCCGAGCCCGCCCGCGAGCTGGCTCGCATCGCCGCCGCCGACATTGTTGATCAGGATATCGATGCCGCCCAGCTCGGCGAGCGACTCGGCAACCAGTCGTTGCGCGCCCTCGGTGCTGCTCAGATCGACGGAAATCGCTGCCGCGGCGACCTTTTCGAGTTCGGGGGTGATCGTGCGGGCCGCGCCGACCAGCCGAACCCCTTCGGCGGCAAGTGTTTCGGCAATGGCGAGGCCGATGCCGCGGCTGGCTCCGGTGATGACTGCTGTTTTGCCCTCGAGGCCGAGATCCATGGTGATGCCTTTCTTGAACTGTAGGTCAAAAATTGGGGTAAAAGAAAAGGCCGCCCGCGCGGTGCGGGGGCCGGAGTGTGGTCAGAGGGTGGAGAGTGCGGTGTCGATAATGCGGTACAGCATCGCGGCGTCGGCGGTCTTGGCCGTAATCCGAAGTCCCGCCAGGGTATTCGACATGAAGTCCGCGTAGGCCCGGGCATCGATATCCGCGCGTACGTCACCATCACGTCGCCCCTGCTCGATGCGATCGGCCACCGCCGCTGTAATGCGTTCGAGGCCCGCGCGCACCGCCGCGGTGGCCTGCTCATCGTGCCCGGCGAGCTCCACGGCGGTGTTCGTCACCATACAGCCGCGCCGCACCGACCCCTCCAGGTCGGCGTCCACCGCGAACCGGAGCCAGGCGCGCAGCCGCTCCCGGGTGGTTCCGGGTTGTGACAGGATCTGCGTGACGAGCCGTACCCCCATCTGTTCGTAATGAGCCAGGGCCAGGTCGAACAGCTGCCGCTTACTTCCGAAAGTGTTGTACAGACTGCCTTTTCCGATCCCGGTCGCCTCGGCGAGCAGGGCGGGTGAGGTATTGGCATAGCCATGGGTCCAGAACGTCTCCATCGCCTGCTCCACTACGGAGTCGGCTTCGAATTCGCGCGGGCGGCCCATGACATGAAGATACCCCGTTCTAGACCTTGAGGTCAAGAACGGGGTATCCGGGTGAAAACCCTAGAGCGCCTTGAGTTCCTCGGTGACCGCACCGACGGACTTCTTGGCGTCGCCGAACAGCATGGAGGTGGTGTCGGCGTAGAACAGCGGGTTGTCGATACCGGCGAAGCCGGAGTTCATCGAGCGCTTGAGCACGATCACCGACTTGGCCTGATCGACATTGAGCACCGGCATGCCGTAGATCGGCGAGGAGGGGTCCTCACGCGCGGCCGGGTTGGTGACATCGTTGGCGCCGATGACCAGGGCGACATCGGTGCGGCTGAATTCGCCGTTGATATCGTCCATTTCCTTCATGGCGTCGTAGGAGACCTCGGCCTCGGCCAGCAGCACGTTCATATGCCCGGGCATGCGACCGGCGACGGGGTGGATGGCGTACTTGACCTCGACGCCCTTGGCCTCGAGCAGCGCCGCCATCTCCTTGACCGCGTGCTGGGCCTGGGCCACGGCCATACCGTAGCCGGGGACCACGATCACCTGGTTGGCGTAGGCCATCTGGATCGCGGCATCCGCGGCGGAGGTGGCCTTGGCCTGCTTCTGCTCACCGTCACCCGAAGCACCGGGAGCCGTTGAACCGCCGCCGAATCCACCCGCGACGATCGCGGGGATGGAGCGGTTCATGGCCTTGGCCATCAGGTTGGTCAGGATGGTGCCGGACGCGCCGACGATCATGCCCGCCACGATCATGGCGGTGTTGTTCAGCGCCAAACCCGCTGCGGCGGCCGACAATCCGGTGAGAGCGTTGAGCAGCGAGATGACGACGGGCATGTCCGCGCCGCCGATGGGTAGTACGACCATCAAACCGAGGATGCCCGCGAGCACCAGCACCAGGATCATCCAGTACTGCGGCACACCGTCTTTGGTCGCTCCGATGCCGATGACGACCGCGGCGGCGATGGCACCGGCGAACAGCAGCAGGTTCAGCGGCTGCTGCAGCTTGCCGACGCTGATCGGCTTGCCGGACAACAGTTCCTGCAGTTTCGCGAACGCGATGCAGGAGCCCCAGAACGACACCGAGCCGATGATGGCCGCGAAGAGCGAGGCGATCACGATATGCGCGGTCGGCTGTTCCCCGGACGGGAAGTCCGAGAAGCCCTTGGTCTCCAGGAATTCCGCCCACGCGATCAAGGCCACCGTGCCACCGCCGACACCGTTGAACGCGGCGACCAGCTGCGGCATGGCGGTCATCTTGGTGAACCGTGCGGGCGGCACGCCCAGGCCGATACCGACCACCAGACCGGCGACGATGATGAACCAGTTATTGGAGTCCCGGATGGAGAGCAGGGTCGCGCCGACCGCGATCGCCATGCCGACCGCGGCGATCTGATTACCGCGCACCGCGGTCTTGGGGCCGGTCAGGCCCATCAGACCGTAGATGAACATCGCGAAGGCGACGATGTACAGAATATTGACCAGATTATCCATGGCTTATTTGCCCGCCTTCTCTTCCGCAGCGGGCTTCTTCGCCTTGAACATGCCGAGCATGCGGTCGGTGACGACGAAGCCGCCGATCACGTTCAGCGTGCCGAAGACGACCGCGACGAACAGGATGATCTGCATGAGCACCGAGGGGTGCTCGATCTTGCCGAACACCACCAGCGCGCCGAGCACGACAATGCCGTGAATGGCGTTGGTGCCGGACATGAGTGGGGTGTGCAGGGTGTTGGGCACCTTGGAGATGACGGCGAAGCCGACGAATCCGGACAGCACCAGGATCGCGATATTCGCGAGCAGTTCGGTGTACATCAGGCTTCCACCTCACGGGTGACGCAGGAATCGGCCAGCACCTGATCACTGAAATCGGGTGCCAGGGCACCGTCCTTCAGCATCAGTTCCAGCAGCGCGGAGATGTTCTTGGAGTACAACTCCGAGGCGTGCTCGGGCATGGTGGCCGGGAGGTTCAGCGGTGAGGCGATGGTGACCCCGTGCCGCACAACGGTTTTGCCGGGTTCGGTGAGCTCGCAGTTACCGCCGGTCTCACCCGCCATATCCACGATCACCGAGCCGGGCTTCATACCCTCGACCGCGGCGGCCGTCACCAGGCGCGGTGCGGGGCGGCCGGGCACCAGCGCGGTGGTGACCACCACGTCGAAGCCCTTGATGGCGTTCTCCAGGGCGGTCTGCTGCTGGGCGCGCTCCTCATCGGAAAGCTCACGGGCGTAACCGCCTTCACCGGCGGCGTCGATACCGAGATCGAGCCACTGCGCGCCGACCGAGCGCACCTGATCGGCGACCTCGGGCCGCACGTCGTAACCGGTGGTCCGCCCGCCCAGGCGCTTGGCGGTGGCCAGGGCCTGCAGGCCCGCGACACCGACGCCGAGGACCAGGACGGTCGCGGGCTTCACGGTGCCCGCCGCGGTGGTGAGCATGGGGAAGAATCGGGTGGATTCGCTGGCGGCCAACAACACTGCCTTGTAGCCCGCGACATTGGCCTGTGAGGACAGCGCGTCCATCACCTGCGCGCGCGAGATACGCGGAATCGCCTCGACCGCGAAGGCCTGTACGCCCGCGTCTTTGAGCGCGCCGATCTTGGTGTCCGCGTTGCGGGGTGCGAGGAAGCCGATCAGCGTCTGACCGGAGTGCAGTTTGGCGATCTCGGCGTCATTGGGCGGGGCCACCTTGACGACCACATCGGTGTTCCACGGATCGCCGATGCTGGCGCCCGCGTCGACGTAGGCTTCATCGGGAATGAGCGCGCCCAGACCGGCACCGGACTCGACGATCACCTCCACGCCCTGCTTCAGCAGCGACGGAATGATCTTCGGCACCAATGCGACACGTCGTTCGTCCGCGTTCGTTTCCCGAACCACGCCGACGCGCGCGCCGTGCGGAGCACGAGAATCAACGCTGTTGGGCGCTCCGCTCGGATCGCTCTGCGTTGTGTCCACTTGTCAAACTTCCTTCTCGTGGTGAGCCCGGGCCACCCGGTACTTCCTGATGGGCCGTATCACCGGTCCAAACGGTGGGCCGAACTTACTTGTGAGTAAGTTCGTGAGAATTCTCGCAACTGTACCTGCTTCGCGGTGAGCGTAGCGGAGATAGGCGTCACACAGCGCGGTGAGAAAACCGGACAACCCGCTCATTCGAGGGGTGTCGCGCATCACTCTTACGCCGTAATGTCTGCGAGGTGAGCGGCTGCATCTTCTGCCGGATCGTAGGGGGCGACGCACCCGCGACCAAGATCTTCGAGGACGACATCCTCGTGGCGTTTCTGGACATAAGGCCCATAACTCGGGGTCACACGCTGGTGATTCCCAAAAGCCACGCCACTGATCTGGATGAACTGAATCCCGCCCTCGGCGCCCAGCTCTTCGCCTTCGGCCATCGGCTGGCAAAGGCCGTGCGTCGCAGCGAACTCGGCGCGGATGGCGCGAACCTGGTCATCAATGACGGGAAAGCCGCCTTCCAAACCGTGCACCACGTACACCTGCACGTGGTCCCGCGCTGGAAGGGTGACACCCTGACCTTCGCCAAGGGATTCGTACTGCGTCGCCCGCACGACCGGGAGCGCACCGCAGCCGCCATCCGAGCCGGACTGGACCGGCTCGCCGACGAGGAGAAGGAGACCACCGCATGACCGACACGGTGCCGGACCGCGCGGAGATCACCGCCGCCTTGTCCGACCAGTGGGACGCACTCACCCGACTAGTGGACGGACTGCCCGAAGAGCGCATTCGTATGTCCTCGGCGCTGCCCGGCTGGACCGTGTTCGATGTGCTCGCACACATCATCGGCACCGAATCCATGCTGGCGGGGGAGCCGACGCCGGATCTGGACGTCGCGGGCGAGCACATTCGCAATGAGATCGGCGCACTCAATGAGAAGTGGATCGAATCGCTGCGCCCGCTCGCCGGATCCCAACTGGTGGAACGCTTCCTGCAGGTGACCGGCGGGCGATCGAAGACGCTCGAAGGTCTGAGCCCCGAGGCGTGGGCACAGCCGGTGCCGTCACCGGTGGGTATGACGCCCTACGGCCGGTTCATGCGAATCCGCCTCTTCGACTGCTGGATGCATGAGCTCGATATCGCCGACGGACTCGGCGTCACCGTCCACGAGGGCGGCGGTCGTGCCGAAATCGCCTTCGCCGAACTGGTTTTCGGCCTCGGCCGCGCGGTGGTGAAGGGTGGCGGCGCGCCCGAGGGCGCGCGTATCACCTTCGAGCTCACCGGTCCGGTGCGGCGAACACTGCATATCGCGGTGGTCGGCGGCCGGGCGAGCCTGGTCGAAAAACTGGATGGCCCGGCCGATGTCGTGCTCACCATGGGTTCCGGGCTCTTCGCCCGGCTGCGCGGCGGCCGCACCACGGCGGACGCGCATCTCGGCGAATTCACCATTGCCGGCGATACCGAACTGGGCAACCGCCTGGTCCGCGGCCTGACGTTCACCATCTGAGCCCCGGTGCGATTGTTCCTGTCCAGCTACCGATTCGGCGCGCACGCGAATCGGCTGCTCGACCTGGTCGGTCCGCCCGGCCGGGTCGCGGTCATCGCCAATGCCTGTGATGCCTGGCCCTCGGCCTGGCAGAGCGCGGTCACCAGTGATCTGTTTCCGCTGCGCCGCTTGGGTTTCCAGCCCGAGGTGGTGGACCTGCGCGATTACATCGGCAGGCCCGAAGCGTTGGAGCAAACCCTCTCCGGCTTCCCGATGGTGTGGGTGCGCGGCGGCAATACCTTCGTACTGCGCGCCCAATTCGCCCGCAGCGGAGCCGATGTCGTACTGACCCGGCTGCTCGAAGCCGATGCCCTGGTCTACGCGGGCTACAGCGCCGGGGCCTGTGTGCTGACCCCGGACCTGCACGGACTCGAATCCACCGATGATCCCGCCGAGGTGCGCACCGCCTGCGGTATCGAACCCCGCTGGGACGGACTGGGTTTGGTGCCGCGCCGGATAGTCCCGCATCTGGATTCGCCCACCGACCCGGAGGGCCACTCCCGCAAGCTGGTTCGCGACTATCTGGCCTCGGGTATCGCGCACTGGGCACTGACGGACGATCACGTGGTCGTTGTCGACGGAGACAACACCGAAGTTCTCACCTAGCCCGGAACCCGTAAAACCCCGTCATCCCGGCATGCTTTTGGCCGGGATCCACCTGTTCGAAGTGGATCCCGGCCAAGAAGCGCGCCGGGATGAGACGGGGGTTGGTGCCGGGCTACTCGCCGCCGTGGCGCAGGCCGTGCACCACCGCGATGACCGCGGCCAGCAGCGCCGCCACACCGAGAATCGTGAACGACAGCACATACGCGTCCAGCGTCGGCACCTTGGTGTGCGCGATGACCTGCGAGGTCAGAATCGATCCGGTCACCGCGCCCGCGACACTGCCGCCGGCGGTCCGCACCAGCGAGTTGATACCGCTGGCGATACCGCTCTCACTCATCGGCACATGCATGACGGCCAGGGTGCCGAGTGCGGCGTATCCGATACCGAAGCCGGTGCCCTGCAGCACATTCGAGACCACCATCTGCCAGCCGTGCTCATGGAACGCGGCGGTCCACAGCAGCGCCGCCGCGGCGAAGGCCGAGCCGATGGCCAGGGTGTACGCCGCGCCGATGCGCGCCGCGATCCGTCCGGTGCGGAAGGAGAACAGCGTCATCAGCAGTGCGCTGGGCACGCCGTACAGGCCGACCGCCAGCACCGATCCGGACAGGCCGTAGCCGACCTTGTCGGCGGGCGTCTGCACGAAATTGGAGACCAGCGTGAACGAGCCGAACAGCGCCGCGCCGAGCAGCAGCGAAATCAGGTTGGCGGTCAGCGATTTCGGGCCGACCAGCAGTGGCAGCCGCACCAGCGGCTGTTCCACCTTGAGTTCCACGATCACCCACACCACGGTCAGCGCGACGGCGGCGGCGAACAGACCGAGCACGCTGCCCGAGCTCCAGCCCCAGCGCGGGCCCTCGCTGATGCCGAGCAGCAGCGTGATGAGCAGACCGGCCAGCAGTGCCGCGCCGATGTAATCGGGCGAGCCGCCGTGCCGGACGCCGGTGTCCTTGGCGCTGAACTGAATCAGCACCATGGCGACCACGCCGAGTGCCGCGGTGATCCAGAAGACCGGGTGCGGGTTGGTGGTGTGATCGGCGATCAGACCGGTCATGAGCATGCCGACGGTGCCGCCGACGCCCATGGTGCCCGAGACCACGCCGATGGCGGTGACCATCTTCTCCGGCGGGAAGGTATCCCGCAGAATGCCGATGGCCAGCGGAATCATGGCCGAGGCGGTGCCCTGCAGCGCGCGGCCGATGATGTAGACGCCGAGCGAGGTGGCGAAGGCGCAGACCACCGAGCCGACGATGAGCAGGCCCATGGCGATGAGCACCATGCGCTTCTTGCCGTACATATCGCCGAAGCGGGACAGCAATGGGGTGGCGACCGCTCCGGAGAGCAGCGCGGCGGTGAACAGCCACTGGATGCCCGCGGCGGTGGTGCCGAGCTGGACCATCATGTGCGGCAGCAGCGGAATGACCACGGTCTGCTGGAGCGAGACGACCAGACCGGCGGCGCCGAGGGCGAGCAGGGTCAGCGCGAGGTGGCTCTGGGGGCGGTCGTCGGTGCCGGTTCCGGCGGCCTGACCGACGGCGGTCGTAGTCATGCGGCAATCCTTCAGATTACTTACCAAAATTAAGTAAATGGGTTTCGTAAGATAACCACATGTCCCCGCCGGAAGCCACCTCCGTCCACCAAGTTGACGCGGCTCACATCGTGGAACTCGAAGGCGCGCTGGCCCGCGTCGCCTACCTGCTCACGCGCGTCCGCCGCCACGACTACGCCATGATCAAGTGCGGCATCACCATGGATCGCGCCAGCGTGCCACTGCTGCGCATACTCGCCGACGCCGCCGAACCCATGCGCCTGGGCGAACTCGCCACCCGCCTCGATGTCGAGGCCCCGCACGTGAGCCGCCAGATCCAACGCCTGGAAAAAGCGGGCTATGTGGAACGGGTCACCGACCCCGACGACCGCCGCGCCCAGCGCGTCTGCCCCACCCCCGCCGGCCGCCACGCGGTCGACGCCGTGCGAGATGTCATGCGCCACTGGATGACCGAGGCCCTCGCCGACTGGACCACAGAAGACCTGAAGGCCCTGGCCGTCCTCAACCATCGCATGGTCGACGGCTTCCTGGCCCACGCCGAACAAATAGGCGACCTCGGCGCGACCGCCCGCGAACCCCGCACCCCCCAGGCCGACTGACCCGCCCCGCGCCGACTGGCTTCCGCGCTGCTCGTTCAAGCCCTCACCGCCGGGACGCCCATCCCGTCGTCCCGGCATGTTTTTGGCCGGGATCCACACCCCGGCGGCCCGCGACCGCGTCCGCCTAGCTCCGCGTCCGCGTACCCACCGCCCCGGCTGCCAACGCGCACAACAGCAATGCCGCCAGCGGCACCGCCATGGCCGTCGTCAGCGGCACCAGCTTGGTGAGCCAGCCGATGATCGCCGGACCCGCGAGCAGCCCCATATAGCCGAGCCCGAATACTCGGGACATATCCGTCGCCGCCGTCGCCGAACCCAAATTCCCCGCGGCCGTGAACACCTGCGGCACCGTGCCGGAGAGCCCGATCCCCACCAGCGCCCATCCGAGCAAGGTCAGCGGCAGCCATCCGGAGATCGCGATCAACCCGAATCCGAACGCTCCCAATATGGTTCCCCAGCGCACCACCGCGACCCGGCCGATCCTTCCGCTCACCCGGTCGGCGACCAGGCGTCCGGCGGTCATGGTGGTGGAGAACGCGCCGTAGGCCAGCGCGGCGGTGCCGACATCCACGCCGAGTCGATCGCGGAGTTGCAGTGCGCTCCAATCCGCCGCCACTCCTTCGGCCATCAGGACGGTGAAGGCGATCACGCCCAGCACCAGTACTTTTCGGACCGTGCTCGCGGGGTCGGCGGTCGCGGGATCATCACCGGCCACCATGCGTGCCGTACCGGCGACCGCGCGATCCGGCTGAGCCGCCGGGCCGTCGCCGCTGCCGGTCGGTCGCCGACCGCGTGCGGCATAGTAGTCGGTGACATCGAGCTGCGATGCGGGAGCGGCATTCTCGGCGGGGGTCGCGTGCGCATGGGGGAGCAGGCGAGGCGTGCAGACGGCCACGAGTGCCAGCCCCACGATCGCCGACACCGTTAGCGTGGTGTGGACGCTCCAATGCGCGCGCTGCGTCGCCGCCCCCGCGAGCGAGCCGACCAGACCGCCCAGGGAGAAGAAGGCGTGGAACGCCGACATGATCGGCCGGGGGTAGGCGCGTTCGATGTGCACGGCCTGGGCGTTCATCGAGACGTCCAGCATGCCCATGCCGATTCCGAAGGCGGCCAGGGCTATTGCGAGGGCGAGCGGGCTGGTCGCCAACCCCGGACCGATCAGGGCGATCGAGAGCAGGCCGGCGGCGGTGGCGGTGAGGGTGCGGCTGCCGAAGCGGTCGGCCAGCGGACCGGCGGCCTGCATACCGATGATGGCGCAGCCCGCCATGAGCAGGATGAGCATCCCCAGCAGGCTGTGCGAGACGCCGGTCCGCTCGGTGACGGCCGGAATGTGCACAATCCACAGGGCCGAGAGCATTCCATTCAGGCCGAACACCGCGAACAGTGCGATACGAGCGTTCCGGATCGGAGGAGCGGGCGTCGCGGCGGCCATCGGCACGACGCTACCGGTCAGGGCAGCTCCTCGTCAGCCACAACCTTTCGCGGCTTCGGCGACGCTCCGGGATGTGATCCGAAATTGGTGTACTACAAGCTGTTTCGTATTGATTGTATGCCCGGGCACCGACAGATTACGCATGCGCTGTGGCCGACCAGGCACCGGAAGATGCCACGTCACGGGCGTATTCGGCGAAGTCGCGGGGCCGACGCCCGAGCGCCCGGAACACCCCGTCGGTGAGTTGCGAATTCCGCCCGTCCAGGATCGTGCCGAAGAGATAGTCGAGCAGACTCACCTCATCGGCGGGCACGCCGTAGGAGGTCAGCGATGCGACGAAATCCGTTCGGGACAGCGGTATGAAGGCGATCTCCCGACCGGTGGCGCGGGCGATCTCCGCCGTCGCCTCCGCGAAGGTCAGTGCACGCGGGCCGGTGAGTTCGTAGATCTCGCCGCCATGTCCGTCCTCGGTCAGCGCCGCCACCGCCACATCGGCGATATCGTCCGCGTCCACGAACGGTTCGGGCACATCACCCGAGGGCAGCGCCACCTCGCCCGCCAGAATGTAATCGGCGAACGAACCCTCGCTGAAGTTCTGTGCGAAGAAGGCGCAGCGCACCACGGTCCACGGAATACCCGAATTCCGTACGATGCCTTCGCATTCCAATGCCTCGACCTCGCCGCGACCTGAGAGCAGCACGATCCGGCGCACACCCGCCGCGGCCGCCAGCGCGGTGAGGGATTTGATATCGGCGGCCGCGCCCGGCACCGCCAGATCCGGTTGATAGGACAGGTACACCGCGCCGACGCCGGCCAGTGCGGGCCCCCAGGTTTCTCGGTCCGTCCAGTCGAACGGGATTGTGGCCGTGCGCGAACCGATGCGCACCGGTACCCCGAGCGCGGTCAATCGGGCCGCCACCCGGCTGCCGGTCTTACCGGTCCCGCCGATCACCAGAATGGTGTTTTCGCTGTTCACAGTCTCTTTGTTCGTCATGACACAAGTACATCGAGAAACCGTGAGCGCGAACATGGTTGAGAAGCGCAGCGGCATTTGCCATCGTCTTACCCATGGACGCGTTGGCCAGCCTGCTCGAAGGACCACGTGCGCGGGCGGCTTTCGTCATGCGCTCATCATTCGACCCGCCGTGGTCCCTGCGGATTCGGGACGAGGCCCCGCTGACATTGGTGGCCATGGTGCGCGGTGGCGGCTGGATTCTGCCGGATCCCAAGGGCGGTAAGCCCGTTCCGCCGCGGCAGTTGCGCGCCGGCGATATCGCACTGTTCCGCGGACCGGACCACTACACGGTCGCCGATGATCCGGGCACCGAACCGCAGGCGATCATCCATCCCGGCCAGATCACCACCACCCCCGACGGTGAGGTGCTCTGTGAAACCCTCAGCCTGGGCATTCGCAACTGGGGGACCAGCGCCGCCGCTCAGACGGTACTGGTCACCGGCACCTACGAGCAGGAGTCCGCGGCGAGCCGCCGGCTGCTCCGCGCGCTGCCGCCGATCGCGGTGCTCGGCCGCGGCGAAATCGACTCCCGGGTGCTGGATCTGCTGGTCGACGAATCGGCCAAGGACCTGCCCGCCCAGGGCGCGATGCTGGATCGCCTACTGGACCTGCTGCTGATCGCCACCCTGCGCGCCTGGTTCGCCCGCGCGGACGCCCCCGCCTGGTATCACGCCTACGGTGATCCCCTCGTCGGCAAGGCCCTGCGCCTGATGCAACACAACCCGGCGCACGCCTGGACCGTCGCCTCGCTGGCCTCGGAGGTGGGCGTCTCCCGCGCCGCGCTGGCCCGCCGCTTCACCGAACTGGTCGGCGAACCGCCGATGGCCTTCCTCACCGACTGGCGACTGGCCCTGGCCGCGGACCTACTACACGAATCCGATGCCACCCTGGAGTCGATTGCCCGCCGCGTCGGCTACGGCAGCGCCTTCGCCCTCAGTACCGCCTTCAAACGCCATCACGGCATCAGCCCCCGCGACCATCGCAACGCCTCCGACCAGCGCACCGCCTGAGAACGACTCGAAGGTGAGCGGCCGTCCCGGTTCTGGACCGACGGGTCGGCTACGCCAGTGCTCTCGCCCTGAGCACCGCCTTCAAGCGCCATCACGGCATCAGCCCGCGCGCCCATCGCAACGTCTCCGACCAGCGCACCGCCTGAGAACGACTCGAAGGTGAGCGGCCGTCCCGGTTCTGGACCGACGGGTCGGCTACGCCAGTGCCCTCGCCCTGAGCACCGGCTTCAAGCGCCATCACGGCATCAGCCCGCGCGCTCACCGCAACGCCTCCGCCCACCGCACCGCCTGAGAACCACCCAAAGGCTCGCGGCCGTCCCGGTTCTGGACTGACCGGAGGCGGGGGAGCGAAGCGGAGGAGCCGGAGGGAGGGAAGAACCGGGACTTCAGGGCCGCGAACCCGCCCGTAGCGGAGCGGAGGGCAAATAACACAGCAGCGGAACGGAGGGCAAAATAGGCACAGTGAGTGATCTGGACTACCCCGTGCTGTGGCCGGTGCCGACCCGTTGGGCGGATAACGACCACTACGGCCATGTCAACAATGTGACCTACTACAGCTACTTCGACACCGCTGTGAACGCGTGGCTGATCCACGCCACCGGCGTCGATATCCGGGACCTACCCGCGATCGGCGTGGTAGCCCAGACCTCCTGCACCTTCGTGGGCTCGATCAGCTTCCCGGATCAGCTCCAGGTCGGTATTCGCATTGCCCGCCTGGGCAATTCGAGCATCGCCTACGATCTGGCCATCTTCCGGGACAGCGGCGACTCCCTGGACCTGGCCGCCACCGGCACCTTCGTGCACGTCTACGTCGACGACGAAACCCGCAAACCGGTCCCCATTCCCGCCGTGATCCGCGCCGCCGCGGAGCCTTTGGTGATCGGCTAGCCGCTAGTCATATGGGCGGGGAGTCTCCCCGTCATCCCGACGCGTTCTTGGCCGGGATTCACACCGTGCAGGGCAGCACATCGGGGTGTGGATCCCGGCCAAAAGCATGCCGGGACGACGGGAGATGCTGGGGGATGGCGGGGGAGGGCTAGACGCGCCCCAGCAGAGTGAGCGGGTCTTCCAGTAGGGCGGCGATGCTGGCGAGGAAGCGGGACCCCTGTTCACCGTCGATGAGGCGGTGATCGAAGCTGAGCCCGAGGGTGGTCACCCAGCGCACCGCGAGTTCATCGCGGTGCACCCACGGGCGTTTGCGGATGGAACCCAGGCACAGGATCGCCGCCTCGCCCGGATTCACCAGGGGCACACCGGTATCCACGCCGAAGACGCCGACATTGGTGATGGTGAAGGTGCCGCCGGTGAGATCGCCGGGGGTGGCCCCGCCGCCGCGGGCGGTCTGGGCGATATCGCCGATCTCCTGGCACAGGTCCCGAAGGCTGTGCGAGTGCGCGTCTTTCAGGTTGGGGACCATGAGCCCGCGCTCGGTGGCGACCGCGATACCCAGATTCACATAGTGCTTGGTGATGATCTCCTGATTCGCCTCGTCCCAGGAGGTGTTCAGCTCCGGGAACTCGGTCAGCGCGACCAGGGTCGCCTTGGCCACCAGGGCCAGCGGCGTGAGCGTCAATCCGGCGAAGGTCGGGGTGGCGCGCAGATGATCCAGCAGCTCCATGGACCCGGTGAAATCGGTGGTGACGAAGGTGCTCGCCTGTGGAATGTGCTGTGCGCTGGAGACCATGGCGGCCGCGGTGCGCTTGCGGATTCCGGCTATGGGCGTGCGGGTTTCGCGTTCGGCGGGTGTGGTGCGCGCACCCGCCGCGGTGTGCATGGGCGGTACCGGCGGTGCGGTGTGGATCGGAATGTGTTCGCCCGCACGCCCTCCCGGTACGCGCAGATCGTCCACGGTGACCGCGCCCTCGGGTCCGCTCCCGGCGACTCCGCCCAGATCGACCCCGATCTCGCGGGCCAGCTTGCGCGCCCCGGGTGTGGCTGCGGGCCGCCCCATATCGGTCCCGAAGGCCGACCCGGCCTTCGATTCGCCCACGGGCACAGCGAGTTTCGCCGCGGCCGAGCGCGCCCGCCGCGAGACGGGTTCACTGTCCGGCCCGTACCCGACGAGTACCGATTGGCGCGTGGGAGATTCGCTGTCCTGAGTCAGCCGCTGGCCCAGGGTTTGTGTGCCCGCGGCGATCTGACCGGCGGTCGAATCGCCGGTGTAGAGCCGTTCGGCGCTCGCATCGGCATTCACCTGCTGTGCGGTGACCGCACTGCCGATGCGGATGAGCGGCGCTCCGACCAGCACCGTATCCCCGGGTTCGGCGAGTAATTCCAGCACCGCCCCGGCGTATGGGCTGGGCAGTGCCACCTGTGCTTTCGCGGTTTCGACCTCGGCGATGACCTGGTTCAATTCCACGGTATCGCCGACCTGTACCGTCCAGGACACCAATTCGGCGTCGGCCAAACCTTCACCGAGATCCGGCAATGCGAATTCCATTACTTGACGCTGTTCTTCCACCGAGCTTCCTCCGAAGGCAGACCGTTAGGCGGCGAGCGTGCGATCGACCGCGGCGAGAATGCGGTCGGGGTCGGGCAGGTGGTGCCGTTCGAGCTTAGCGGGGGGATAGGGGATGTCGAAGCCGCCGACCCGTAGGACCGGCGCTTCCAATTGATAGAAGCACCTTTCGGTGATGCGCGCGGCGATCTCGGCCCCGAGTCCGCCGAATACCGGTGCCTCATGGGCAATAATCAACCGACCGGTTTTGCGCACGGAGGCTTCGATGGTGTCGAAGTCGATCGGCGACAGACTGCGCAGATCGATCACCTCCAGCGAATGTCCTTCGCTCGCCGCGATATCGGCGGCGGTCAATGCGGTGGCGACGGTCCCGCCGTACGCGACCACCGTGGCATCCGTGCCCCGCGTACATACTCGCGCCTGGTCCAGCGCCAGCCCGCCCTCCTGATCGAGCACTCCGAAATCCACTTCGGCCTTGTCCCAATACCGCCGCTTGGGTTCGAAGAAGATCACCGGATCATCGAGTGCGACCGCCTGCCGGATCATCAGATAGGCGTCCGCCGGATTGCTCGGCGACACCACCCGCAGTCCCGCGGTATGCGCGAAATACGCCTCGGGTGATTCCGAGTGATGCTCCACCGATCCGATCCCGCCGCCGAACGGAATACGAATGGTGATGGGCGCGACCACTTTTCCCTTGGTCCGATAGTGGATCTTCGCGACCTGGCAGACAATCTGGTCGAAGGCCGGATACACGAATCCGTCGAACTGTATTTCACATACCGGCCGCAACCCGCGCAGCGCCATTCCGAAAGCCGTTCCGATGATTCCGGATTCGGCCAGCGGGGTGTCTATGACGCGATTGTTGCCGAAGTCCTTCTGCAATGTGTCGGTCACCCGGAACACGCCGCCGAGTCGCCCGATATCCTCGCCCATGAGAATGACTTTCGGATCATCCTCGAGCGCGCGCCGCAGTCCGAAATTGATGGCCCCCGCGAAGGTGGTTTTCATGACCGGACTCCCTCCAGATAGGCGGCGTACTCGCGGCGTTCCTCGTCGATCAGGCGATGCGGGGTGGCGTAGACGTGCTCGAAGAGCCGCATCGGTTCGGGATCCGGCATGGCGAGCGTGGCGCTGCGCAGCCGGGCCGCGATCTCATCCGCCCGGACCGCCACCTCCTGTTCGAAATCGCTGTCCCACATGCCTTCCCGCTCCAGCAGCCGTTTCATCCGATCGAGCGGATCACGCTGTCGCCACAGCTCCAGCTCGGCGGCGGTGCGGTATCGGGTCGGATCGTCGGCGGTGGTGTGCGGTCCCATCCGATAGGTGATGGCCTCGATGAATGTCGGCCCACCGCCGGAGCGGGCGCGCTGCAGCGCCTGCCGGGTCACAGCCAATACGGCCAGGACGTCATTACCGTCCACCTGCACACCGGGAATCCCGTATCCGAGCGCCCGCCGCGCGATCGGCGTCGCACTCTGCACCCGCACCGGAGCGCTGATGGCCCAGTGATTGTTCTGACAGAAGAACACCACCGGCGCACTCCAGGAGGCGGCGAAGCCGAGCGCCTCGGAGATATCGCCCTGACTGGTGGCGCCGTCACCGAAGTAGGCGATGGTGGCGATCTCGGCGCCCTCGAGATGTGCGGCATAGGCGTAACCGGTGGCGTGTAATCCCTGCGCGCCGACCACGATTGCCGGATTGGTCATTTTGAACTCGTCGGCATCCCAGCAGGAGTGCGCGACACCGCGCCAGAGCGGGGTGAGCTGTTCGGGTGGAATACCGCGGCAGTAGGCGACACCCGCCTCGCGATAGGAGCAGAACACATAATCGTCGGGGAGCAGGGCGTGCGCCGAACCGATCTGGGCGGCCTCCTGGCCGAGCAGCGGCGGCCACAATCCGAGCTGGCCCTGGCGTTGCAGTGCGGTCGCCTCGGTATCTATGCGCCGGGCCACGACCATATCCAGGTACATGGCGCGCAATTGATCTTCGCCGACATCGGCGACGAGTGGCGAGTGCGTGCGATCGAGCACGCGATGGCCGTCGGGCTGGACCAGCTGCACCGGGTAGGTGTTCTTTTCGGGCATGGGTATCGCCTCCTGGGAAACACCGGGTACACCGTTATCGCCGAGGGATTGTGTCCCGTGAGCAACGATGTGTGTCCTGTATCACCCAGCATCCTCCATCGAGCTAACTGCGCAAGTATTACGGGCGAAACTGTGCAGAATGCTCGGTCAGCGGGGTGTACGGCGTGTCATACTGCCTCTCATGTCCAGTAGGGAGCCGCTGACCGGGACCTTGGACGCCACCGACGCCCGGCTATTGCTGGAGCTGGTGGCCAACCCTCGCGCCACCGGGGTGGAATTGGCTGCGAGACTTGGGCTTTCCCGCAATACGGTGCAGGCCAGACTGGCCCGCTGGGAGGCGAACGGGGTACTGGCCAGCTTCGAGCGGCGGGTGGACCCGCGGGCCCTGGGCTATCCACTGGCAGCCTTCGTGGCGGTGGTCGTGGACCAGCATCGGCTCGATGCCGTGGTGGCCGAATTGGCGGAGATCGCCGAGGTCACCGAGGTATGCGGGATGACCGGACCGACCGATCTGACCGTGCGCGTGGTGGCCCAGGATGCCGACGATCTGTACCGGATCGCCGGGCACATTCTGAAGATTCCGGGGGTGGAGCGCACCAATATGGCGTTGATCATGCGCTCACTGGTCGGTCCGCGCGCCGCGCCGCTGCTGGACCGGCTCATCGGCGCGAATGGTGAATCGGGTACGCCCGGTGTGAACGCCGGGGATGACGCGGCCCGTGCGGTCGGTGGCACCGGTCCGAGTGCCGGGGACCGCGTACCGACGCCCGGCCCGTAGCGCGAATTTCAGTCCAGTTTCGGTGGATTGGCTGGTGACCTGAGGTCGACTGGACCGGGACCATGACCCGATGAGCACTACCGCCGCCGAGACTCCGGCCCCTGAATCCGCAGAGGTCCCCGAGGCCGTCGACACCACGCCCGATGCGGGTATCGGCCAACCCGTCGGCGCCGGTGTCGTCACCGCGCTGGTCGGCTTCACCAGTTCGTTCGCGGTGGTGCTGGCCGGGTTGAACGCCATGGGAGCGACCGCGGCACAGGCGGCCTCGGGTCTGATGGCCGTCTCGGTGACCATGGCCGTCGGCATTCTGCTGCTCAGCCTGCGCTATCGCATGCCCATCACGCTGGCCTGGTCCACACCCGGTGCGGCGCTGCTGGCCAGTACGGGTGCGGTCTCGGGCGGGTGGGCGGCGGCGGTGGGCGCGTTCGCGGTGGCGGGCGTTCTCATTGTGCTGACCGGATTCTGGCAGCGGCTCGGCGCGCTGATCGCGGCCATTCCGGTGGAGATCGCACAGGCCATGCTCGCGGGGGTACTGCTGCCGCTGTGCCTCGCGCCCATGAAGGCATTGACCGTCAGCCCGGCGGTGGTGGTGCCGGTGATCGCGACCTGGCTGATCCTGCAGAAGTACGCCGCGCGCTGGTCGGTCCTGGCGGCGTTCGCGGTCGGGGCGGTCGGCGCGGGGATCGATATCGCGGTGACGCATCGGGCCCTGGACTGGGCGGCCATGACCCCGCGGATCGAATTGACCATGCCGCACTGGAGTTTTCCGGCGCTGATCGGTGTGGCCATACCGCTGTACGTGGTCACCATGGCCGCGCAGAACATTCCGGGCACCGCCGTCATGAGCTCCTTCGGGTACAAGGTGCCGTGGCGTTCGGCCATGACCGTCACCGGGCTGGGCACCGTGCTCGGCGCACCGGCGGGCGGCCACGCCATCAACCTGGCCGCGGTGAGCGCCGCGCTCGCGGCCGCGCCCAGCGCGCATCCGGATCCCAAGCGGCGCTGGATCGCCGCCACCACCGCGGGCTGCACCTATCTGCTGCTGGCGCTGGCCTCCGCCGCGCTGGTGACCTTCGTGGCCGCCGCACCCAAGGGAGTCCTGGAAACCGTTGCGGGCCTTGCCCTGATCGGTACCCTGGCCGCGGCCCTCACCGCCGCCCTGACCCCCGCCGAGCATCGCTCGTCCTCCGCGCTCACCTTCCTGGTGGCCGCCTCCGGCGTCACCCTGCTCGGCATCGGCGCGGCCTTCTGGGCCTTGGTAGCGGGACTTGTCGTCCGCTGGCTCCTGCGCCCCCGCGGCGACCAGCCCACCGCTGTCGGCGCGGCGACCAGCCCGTCGGCGGCTGTCCGCGCTGACTAACCCGTCGGCGGCTGTTCGCGGTGGCTAGTCCGTCGGCGGCTGTCCGCGGCGAGTAGTCCATCGGCGGGCTGCTCGCCTCGTCATCCCGGCGTGCTTGTGGCCGGGATCCACACGTCCCCGAGATCTGCGGTCGCGAGGGGGATTACGGCCAGTAGGGTGGGGGCGTCTGATTTTCGGAGTGGAGATGCTGCGAAGAGGAGTTGGGTTGAGCGCGGTGCTGATATCGGCCGAGGAGTTGCGGGAGCGGCTCGCCGACGGGGATTCCCGGATCCGTCTGCTGGATGTGCGGTGGGCGCTGGGTGATCCCGATGGGCCGCAGCACTATTTGGACGGTCATATTCCGGGCGCGGTCTTCGTGGACCTGGAAACCGAACTCGCCGATCCGCCCTCGCCCGCCAAGGGGCGTCACCCCATGCCGGATCTCGCGCACTTGCAGAAATGCTCCCGCAGTTGGGGTTTGCGCACCGGTGACACGGTCGTCGCGTACGACGCCACCGGCGGTATGGCCGCGGCCCGCGCCTGGTGGCTGCTGCGCTGGGCGGGCCTGGCCGGGGTACGCATTCTCGACGGTGGTCTCCCGGCCTGGGAACGCGCCGGCGGCAAGGTGATCGCGGGCGAGGAGCCCGCTCCCGAACCCGGTGATGTGGTGCTGACCCCGGGCGGTATGCCGGTCGTCGACGCCGATGCCGCCGCGAACTGGGACGGCCTGCTCCTGGACGCCCGCGCCGGTGAGCGCTACCGCGGCGAGGTCGAGCCGATCGACCCGCGCGCGGGCCATATTCCGGGCGCGGTCAGTGCGCCGACGGCCGAAAACCTCACGCCCGAAGGCACTTTCAAGCCCGAAGGCGAATTGCGTTCACGCTTCACCGAATTCGGCTCCGGTCCGGTCGCGGTCTACTGCGGTTCCGGCGTCACCGCAGCGCACCAGGTGGCCGCCCTCGCCGTGGCGGGTATTGACGCCGCACTCTATCCGGGCTCGTGGTCACAATGGTCGAATGACCCGAAACGCCCTGTCGCCGAAGGTAGTTGATACCTGAGGGCGTGGATCCCGGCCACAAGCGCGCCGGGATGACGGGTGCTTCCTCCTGGGTGTTTCCGCTCAGGGGCAGTTCCGCGCTATGCGCTGTAGCGCGGTGCGGTCGGCTTTGGTCAGGGGTAGGTCGTAGCGGATGGCGACGGTGAGGTACTTGCCCGCGTAGAAGCAGTGATTCGCGCGGGCGGGTGGGAGCCAGTCGGCGGGGGTGCGGTCGCTCTTGTCCTGGTTGGCTTTTCCGTCCACGGCCAGCAACTCCAGGTCGAGGTCATTGGCGAAGCGCATACGGAGCTGCGGGGTCCAGCCGGAGGCGCCCAGATCCCATGCCGCCGCCAGTGGGAAGACATGATCGATCTGTACGGCTTTGGCATCGCCCTTGTCGAAGGTGATGTTGCGGCCGGTGTAGGGATCGTTGAGCGTGCCGCCCACCACGACGCAGTCCTTACCGCCGGGCCGGAAGGCCGGACCCGAAAGCTGGCGGGCGAGCACATTATTGCGGGTATCGCAGCCGTCGTGTCCGCCCGGAGCGTCCTGATCATCGCTCCAGGCGGGCCCGAAGACACAGCGCTGCCCGGCTTTACACCCGCGCTCGTAGCCGCCCGGGCGAACCCGTTCGGATACGGTGCGGACCTGCGTCAGCAATTGTTCGAGATATGCCCGGCTGGGACTGCCCGGTGCGGGCGGTACGTGCGGACCGATCACCTCGCACCCCGCGGTGATCAGCACGACGATCGCGGCGATGAACGTCGCGAGGACCCTGCGTGATGTCGTCCCGGTGGACCGCACATCTCAGATCTACCCGAGCGCACCGGGTCCGTCGCGCATCCGCGCGACTTCGCACCCCGGCGCGCCGGAAAAAACTACAACCAGGCGTGTGCGAGTAGATCGTCCGCCGCGGTCTCGGTGAGCTGTGGTGGGAATCGCATGGCCGCAATGGATTCGGCCCGCACCCCGTCATGTCCGATCAGCCATGATCCGCCGCGCTCCTCACATTCGGCGATCTTGGCGAAGGTGGTGAGCAGAAATGTTATGGCGTCGCGTGGCTCCAGCGTGCGCGCCAGGCGCTGGGATTCCCCCGGTCGGGACAGATCGAGCCACACCCCCGCCTGGCCGTCCAGCCGCATGTCCACGATTTTGGTCGTGTCCACGAACGTGAATTTGCGTCGTTCCCACGGCGTTGTCGGCGTGAAGGACTGCTCTAGCACTTGGAGCAGGATCGTCATCTTCACGGCCTCCCTCGGTCTCGAAATTGCCACGGCTCCGGATTGAGTCGCGGTGATATCAGGGTGCGCCCCGTCCGACTGTCATCGCGCACGCCGAACTTGCCGTCAATGCGCACAGCCGACACCGCCGTATGCGGTGACCTGGGGTTATATCAGTATGTGCTGGATTGCGGCAGAAATAAAGACCCGGTAGGGGTCGTGATTTGCCGGATTACGAATCGAACCCTCGCTGTCTGATTCGTCCAGGTCGGCGGCGGGTGCGCGCATGGCTGCGCGCGGGTGTCGGTGGCGGCTGGTTGGATGGTCGGATGCTGCACGGACTGTGGTCACCGGGATCGGGCTTGGTGCTCTGGCACGACCCGGCCGGTGGCGACGTCGAGGCCGATGCGCTGCCGGATCCCCTCGGCAAGATCCTGCGCTCAGCGAAGTTCCGGCATAGGGCGCAGGTGCTGGTGGCGGGTGCGTACGGACCCGAGAAGACGCAGGTCCGGGCGCACGCCCTCGCCCCCGAGGCGGCGGCCGAGGTGCTGCTGCAGAATCTGCCCACCGGATTGGTCGCGGCCGATCTGCGCTATCTCGGCCATGTCGCGCGCGGTATCGACCGGTGGGTGCGCGCGGGCCGCATCACCCCCGAGGTGCGCCGCGATGACGGTGAATGGTGGGTGCGCTGGCGGCTCGTCGGCGGTCAGCGGCAGCGGGCCTGGCTCGCCGAACTGGCGGTGGCCATGCCCGCCGCACTCCAGGTGCCGGGTAGGCCCGCCGAGATTCTGGACAATCTCACCGCGGAATTGACCGACCCCGTCACCCGGCGACGCCTCATGCCCACACTGCCGAACCGAACCGGGGCGGCGGGCGCACCCGCTCGGCGATCGGATTCCTCGAGCTCGGGCGGTTGGGATCCCGCGGATGTCGAGGTCGAATCGGCTGCGCCGCAAGAACATCCACTTCTCACGGCGCTGTTGGACGCAGTTCCGCTGGAGAGCGGTTCGCATCGGGTGGCGGCGGTGCTGGAGGACTGGCGCACGAGTTTGACCGCGGGCGAACCGGAGTTGGTGCTGCGGCTGCTCGAACCCGAGGCCGAGGACGCGGCCGAGGCGGGAGCGCTGTGGCGGCTCGAGGTATGCCTGCGGGAGGAGGGTGAGGCCCCGCAGCCGGTGCTGCTACCGGGTGACCCGCAGCTGGTGCGGTTGGCGGGGGAGAAGCTGGCCGCTGCCAAACAGGCGTATCCGCGACTGCGGGACCTGCCGGGGGACGGGCGCAGTATGGACCTTTTCCTGCCCACCGAGGTGGTACTGGATCTGGTGGCGCACGGGGCGAATGTGTTGCAGGCGGAGGGGATTCGACTGCTGCTGCCGCGCGCCTGGCGGGTGGCCGCGCCGACCCTGAAGCTGCGGGTACAGAGTCCGGCCGCCACCGAGAGCGCGGTCGGCTTGAACGGATTGGTGTCGTTCCGGTGGGAACTGGCGCTGGGGGACACCACGCTCTCGCCCGCCGAGATGGCGCGGCTGGTGCAGTCCAAATCGGATCTGGTGCAGCTGCGCGGGGAATGGGTGCAGGCCGATCGCCGCATGCTGGTGGCGGCGGCCGACTACGTCACCGGCCGTACCGACGCCACCGAGACCACCGCGGGCGCACTCTTCGCCGAATTGGCCGCGAGTCCGGCCATCGGCGTGCCGATCGAAACGGTCTCCGCGACCGGTTGGGCCGCACAGCTTTTCGATGCCGAACACTCCGATGAACCCGTACCCGACCCGATCGGGCTGAAGGCGCAGCTGCGCCCCTATCAGCAGCGTGGCCTGGCCTGGCTCGCCACCATGAGCCGTCTCGGCTGCGGTGCCATCCTCGCCGACGATATGGGCCTGGGTAAGACGGTACAGGTGCTGGCGCTGCTGCTGCACGAACGCGAAACGGCCGCTGCCACAGTGACTTCCCCCGGTGCGGGAGTGGCGGAGGTGCCCGCTGACGCGCCACCGCGGGGTCTCGGCGGCGTCGGGCCGACTCTGCTGGTGTGCCCGATGTCGGTGGTGGGCAACTGGCAGCGGGAGGCGGAGCGGTTCGCGCCGGATCTGCGGGTGCTGGTGCATCACGGACCGGGGCGGCGGTCCGGTGCGGAATTGGATGCGGCGGTGGCGGATTCGGATCTGGTGGTCACCACCTACGCGCTGCTGGCCCGCGATGTGGAGGAGTTGAAGCGGCAGCCCTGGCAGCGCACGGTTCTCGATGAGGCCCAGCACATCAAGAATGCCGGGACCAGGCAGGCGCGGGCGGCGCGACTGATACCCGCGCGACATCGATTGGCGCTCACCGGAACTCCGGTGGAGAACCGCCTCGAAGAGCTGCGCTCGATTATGGATTTCGCGAATCCGAAGCTGCTGGGCAAGCCCGCCGAATTCCATTCGCGGTTCGCGGTGCCGATCGAGCGGGAACACGATGAGAATGCCGTCACCCGATTGCGCGCGCTCACTTCGCCTTTCGTGCTGCGCCGGGTGAAGACCGATCCGGCCGTCATCTCCGATCTGCCCGACAAGATCGAGATCACCATGCGCGCCAATCTCACCGTGGAGCAGGCCGCGCTGTATCAGGCGGTGCTGGACGATATGTCCGCCAAGTTGAAGGCCGCCAAGGGTATGGAGCGCAAGGGCGCGGTGCTGGCGGCGCTGACCAGGCTCAAACAGGTCTGCAATCATCCCGCGCACTACCTGCGCGACGGGTCCGCGGTGCTGCGGCGCGGGCATCACCGTTCCGGGAAACTCGCACTGGTGGAGGACATTCTGGAATCGGTCATCGCGGACGGTGAGAAGGCGCTGCTCTTCACCCAGTTCGCCGAATACGGTGATCTGGTCGGCCCGTACCTGTCCGAACGCTTCGGCGCGGAGGTGCCCTTCCTGCACGGCGGGGTGAGCAAACAGCGCCGCGACGATATGGTGACCCGCTTCCAGGAGGATCCGGACGGGCCGCCGATCATGCTGCTCTCGCTCAAGGCGGGCGGCACCGGCCTCAATCTGACCGCCGCCAATCACGTTGTGCACCTGGACCGCTGGTGGAATCCGGCGGTGGAGAACCAGGCCACCGACCGGGCCTTCCGGATCGGGCAGCGTAAGGATGTGCAGGTGCGCAAACTGGTCTGCGTCGACACCATCGAGGAGCGGGTGGACGATATGTTGCGCGGTAAGGCCCAGCTCGCCGACCTCACCATCGGCGCGGGCGAGAAGTGGATCACCGAACTCGGTGATGACGAACTGCGCGCACTCTTCGCGCTCGGCGCGGAGGCGGTGGGCGAATGAGCGGCGATGACGGCATGAACACCTATATCGACTTCGGCGAATTCGCTCCCCGTCGCCCGGTCGACGGCGGCGTCGCCCCGCGGAGTCGCCGGGGTGCGGCCTTCGCGCGCACCTGGTGGGGGCGATCATTCCTCGAATCCGTCGAGAAGGTCGCGGACCCGGGCCGTCTCACGCGTGGGCGTTCCTACGCGCGCACGGGCCAGGTCATCAGCTATCACCTGGAGCCGGGTGCGGTCGCCGCCGAGGTGCAGGGTAGTCAGCCGCGCCCGTTCGTCTCGGTGTTCACCCTGCGCCAGCTGCGTGGGGACCGGCTGGAGGAGTTGGTCGACCTGGTGCGGGCCACGCCGGGCATGCTCGGTGAGATCGCCTCCGGATCACTTCCCAAAACCCTTGGGCCGCTACTGCTTCCGGATACCGCATCGGAGCTCGACTTCTCCTGCAGCTGCCCCGATTTCGGCTGGCCGTGCAAGCATGTGGCCGCCATCTGCTATGTCATCGCCGAACGCCTGGATGAACAGCCGCGGGATCTGCTCACCCTGCGCGGTGTGGAGCTGGAGGATTTGATCGCCAGCGTCCAACGCGCCGATGACCCAATGGATTCGACCGATATCTACGGTGCGGACACCGAACTCCCGGCGCTGCCCAAGCCCGAATTCCATCCGGCCCCGGAGGATCTGGACGCCATCCTGCTGCGCCAGGCCCTGCGCATGACAGCCGAGGACGAGCGCTCCGCCGAGACCGGCTACCGCCAACTCCGCAGCCTCTATACCGCCTTGGAGAGCTGAGCCCCGTCATCCCGGCGCGTTTTCGGCCGGGATCCACACCGTGCAGGGCAGCACTTCCGGGTGAGGATCCCGGCCAAGAGCATGCCGGGATGACGGGGGCGTTAGTGCACGGCGGCTCGGGTGGCGGTCGCCGGCGTGCTGTCACGCTTGCCGAGCCTGTCGAAGGTGTAGTCGTTGAGATCGAAATGGCCTGCGCGCCAGAAACCTTCGGGTGTGGTCATGGCGCGCAGCGGCACATCGCCGTTCTTGTCGAAGTAGTAGCTGTTGGCCACGGTGCAGGATTCCTGCCAGAAGACCTGGGTGCCGCGGCGGTCGAGCATCTCCTGGAAGAAGCGGTCATTGGCCGCGGCGGTGACCTCGATCTTGGTGGCTTTCCCGCGGCGGGCCTGGCGCAGTAGCCGCAGGATGTGCCGGGTCTGCATTTCGATGAGGGCGAAATAGGAGGAGCCGTTGTAGCCGTACGGGCCGATGATGGTGAAGAAGTTGGGGAAGCCCGGAACGCTGACGCCCTCGTAGGCTTGCAGGCGGTGGGTGTCCCACCAATCCTCCAGGCGCACACCGCCGGTGCCGTGCAGGTCGAAGGTGGGCATATTGCCCGACTCCATCACCTTGAAGCCGGTGGCCATGATCAGCACATCCACCTGATGGTGCGCCTGCGCGGTGCGGACACCGGTCGCGGTGATCTCGGTGATCGGCGCGGTATCCAGATGGACATTCGCCCGATTGAACGTTTTCAGATAGTCATTGGAGAAGGACGGCCGCTTACAGCCGAGCGCGTAGTCCGGGGTGAGTTTCGCGCGCACCCCCGGATCGTCCACCTGATCCTTCAAATGCGCCAGGCCGGTGCGCTCGCCCAGCTTGGACATGGGCAGCACCCGGTAATAGTGCGCGGCCAGCGGGAAGGTGAGCTCCACGAAGGCCTGGCTCATCCAGCGGGTCAGCAGTTTTCCGCCGGGCAGGGCCAGCAGCTGATGCACCAGGGGCGGCAGCGCGGTATCGGGGCGCGGCAGGCACCAGATCGGAGTGCGCTGGAAGACAACGAGTTCCGCGACCTCGGCGGCTATCTCCGGAATCACCTGCACCGCGGAGGCCCCGGTGCCGATGATCCCCACGCGCTTTCCGCGCAGATCCACGCCATGGTCCCAGCGCGAGGTATGCATGACCGTGCCGGTGAAGCGTTCCGCCCCGGCGATTTCCGGCATCTTCGGCCGGGTCAGCACTCCGGTCGCGCCGATGACATACCGCGCCGTGAGCTCCTCGCCGTCACCGGTGCGCAGTCGCCAAAGGTGCAGTGCCTCATCGAAATCGGCTCGGTCGATGGTGGTGGAGAATCGAATTCGCGGACGCAGCCCGTACTTCTGAACGCAGTGCTCGGCATAGGCCTTCAATTCCCGTCCGGGCGCGTACACCCGGGACCAGGTGCGCTGCTGTTCGAACGAGTACTGATAGCTGAACGACGGAATATCCACGGCGATACCGGGATAGGTGTTCCAATGCCAGGTCCCGCCCACCCCGTCGGCATCGTCGACCATGAGGAAGTCGTCGAATCCCGCCTGGCGCAGGGCTATCGCCGTACCGATTCCGGAGAATCCGGCCCCGACGATAATGATCTCGTGATCCACCACGGTGCTGTTCACGGTCTGTCCTCCGCGTAGATGATGCAGTCCACCCGATGCTCGACGCCGTCCACGGTGCGGATACCGAGGGGTGCGAGCCGGGCGATCGGCCAGGTGACGAGTTCGCAGTTGGGGCGGTTCAGCGCCCGGTAGTAGCCGCCGTGCAGGCGTACGCCGGTGGCGATATCGGGTGTCAGCTGCCGCCGTATCCAGGAATCACGGACCGAGACACGAAGATTCGCACTGGCGGCCAGCCGCAGGATGCCCGCGAGGAGAGCATTCGACGGCCCGGGTACGGCCGGTCCGGACGGCGACCGCGATCCGGCGGCACCGGGCAGCGGTCGCGCGCTGGCACTGGGCAGCAGGCCGAGTAGGTCATCGGGCAGTTGCCGCAGCAGGCGACGGCCCGGAACCGGTGGTGCGGGCAGTATCCAGACCGGCTCATGCTGGAATACGGTGACCCTGCGCGCCTGCGCGGCGATACCCGGCAGCACTCGGGCGACCGCCGCGCCGGTGCCGATCACCGCCGCGTGCCGGGTGCGCAGATCGAGCTGATCCCGCCAGCGATCGCAGTGCAGCTGCGGTCCGGTATAGCCCGCCGCGCCGCGCGCCCTGCCCGAATCACCGAGCCGCGCGGCGGCATTCATTTCGCGACCGGATCATAGGTGAGCCCCTGCGACCAGGTCGGCGGCTTACCGAGCACCCGAATCGGGAAATGGTCGATGGCCCGGTTCAATGCGTCATTGATGCCCTGGATCGGCTGCAATCGATTGATGGTGGCCATCCCGTGCATACGCACCACATGGAACAGCGGTAGCCGCTTGATACTCGGCGCGCGCTCACCGGCCTTCTCGTACCGCCGCACCGCATTCCACAGCTTCTCCTCATCCAAGCCCATCGCCATGATGTTGGTGGACATGCGGGACAGCAGCGGTGTGTAGAGCAGTGCGCCCATGAGCAGCGTCGGCCGCAGCGCGAAACCCGCTGTCTCGATGGCGATTCGCCGCATCGGACCCGCGCCGAGCTGTTCGAGCACCTGGAATCCGACGGCCAGGTGCCGGGATTCATCGCTGTTGATATGCCGGAACACCTCATGGCACAGCGGATCTCGCACCTCGTCGAGCAGGAACTTGACCAGCGCCCCGTCCAGTGCGCACTCCAGTGACGGAATCACGGTGCCGAGCACCGGCAGGGTGAGGTCATCCCCGTACCGATCCACCCACTGGATGACCATGCGAATGTTCTTGTTGGGCACCGGCATCTGATCGCCCTCGAGCATGCCCCAGCGCCGCATGAGCGCCAGTTCGGCATTGGCGTGCTTCTGCTCCTCGGCGTGGAAGTACCGGTAGATCTCCTTGAGCGGCCCCTCGGGCGCGCGTTTGGTGAGGGCCGCGAAGCCGCGCGCCCCCACATGCTCTATCCATACGAGATCGGCCATGAAGGCCGCGAGTCCGGGGCGCTGCTCCGGGGTGATGAGCTCGGCTCCCGGTGCGTCCCAGTCGATATCGACCAGTGCCCACTGTTTGTCCTTGATCACCGTGAGCATGTCGGAATACGCGAACGCCATTGTTCACTCCTTCTCGTGAATGGCCGGGGTGCTACCGCACCAGCCGCTCCAGTAGTCCGGCGGCGCGGGTATAGGGTTCGGGCAGTAGTCGTTTGGACTGCCAGATGAGCTTGGCCTCGATCTGTGGGACCACGTAGAGCTGACCGTGATCGACGGCGTCGAGGGTGGTGCGGGCGATCGAGGCGGGCGGACGGCCGGTCCAGCGCAGCAGTCGATCACCCCACTCCGAGACGGTCTCGTCGCCGATCGAAACACCCTGCAGGATATTGGTTTTCACGGCCGTGGGGCACAGTGCGGTGACGCTGACCCCGGTACCGGACAGCTCCGCCGCGAGGGTCTCGGACAGGGCGAGCACGCCCGCCTTGCTCACGTTGTAGGCGCCCATCCG
The DNA here is from genome assembly GCF_036327755.1 of Nocardia sp. NBC_01503. NCBI lineage: Bacteria > Bacillati > Actinomycetota > Actinomycetes > Mycobacteriales > Nocardiaceae > Nocardia > Nocardia sp. NBC_01503. Next base: position 1,143,983 of record NZ_CP109596.1, on the reverse strand, counting down.
CGGTGCGGAGCCGAAGGCCGCCGCCGAGGCCACATTCACGATCGCGCCCTGTCCGGCGGCGCGCAGACGCGGCGCGAAGACATGGCAGCCGTGGATGACACCCCACAGATTGATATCGAGGACCTGATGCCACTCCTCCAGGGAGGTATCGCCGACAACCTCACCGCCGCGGCCGATCCCGGCATTGTTGATCACCACATCGGCGGTCTTGCCGAACCACTCCTCGGCGGTATTCGCCAGCGCCTGGACCTGTTCGATCCGGCGCACATCACAGACCGTATCGAAGGCTTTACCGCCGGTGGCGCTCACCAATTCGACTGTCTCGCGGGCTCGTTCGGCATCGATATCGGAGCAGATCACCCGCCCGCCGCGCCTGCCGAGTTCGATGGCGAAGGCGCGCCCGATTCCGCTGCCCGCGCCGGTCACCACCGCGTCCGCCTGCCGAGTGCGGTGTGAACCGCCGAATGGGTTGAGTCGCATGGGAACTCCCGGAGCTCGATGGTCCGGTGCGGCAACTGGTGGCATCTGCCACCACTGGCCGCGCCTGCCCCCAATTAGGCGCTCGATAGGGCAAAATGTCAATGATGAACGTGCGCGCACCCGCCCGGACCTGGGGTGGGCGAACCCAGGAGGAACGCCGTACCGAACGCCGTCGCCGGCTGATCGGCGCGGCGCTGGCGATCTGGCTCGAAAACGGCTGGGCCGCAGTCACAATGCGCGGCGTCTGCACCGCCGCCGGACTGAACGACCGCTACTTCTACGAACACTTCGCCGACCGCGACGAACTGCTCGCCGCGGTCTGGGACCAGGTCTGTTTCGAGGTCTTCGGCGAGCTCTCGGGTGTGGTGGCCGAACATCTGGACCTACCCCCGTTGGAGATCCTGCACGAGGCCATCGCCCGCGCGGTCGCCCTGCAGGTGGACAGCCCGGCCCGCATCCTCTTCGGTGATCACGCGGGTAGTCGTGTACTGGAGGAACGCCGCAAAACCATGCTCACCGAGGCCACCGATCTGCTCATCGCCACCGGCCGGCCGTACCTGCGGCCCGGTTTCGACGAATCGGATCTGCGCATGGGAACCCTCATGGGCATAGGCGGTTTCGTGGAGCTGCTCACCGCCTGGCGCACCGGTGCCATCGAATCCGATACCGAGCGCATCATCGACCACGTGACCCGCACGGCGAATCTGCTGGGGGCGCGATATCTCGCCCTGCCCGAGTGATCAGGCCAGTGCGCGCAGGGTTCGGGTGGTGAATTCGTCGAGGGGATAGAAGAGTTCGATGGCCAGCTCCGAGAGCGTCACATCGGCGGGTGCGCCGAAGGTCGCCATCACGCTGAACATGGAGAGTTCGCCCGCGGGGGTGCGAATACGGAGTGGTACCTCGAAAGGGCTCGGCGGATAGGCCGCGCCCTCGGGATCGGCCGGAATCGGATATCCGGCAACCTCTTCGAGGAGCGCGCGCAATGCGGGATCACCGGTGGCATTGGCCTGATCGGTGAGTCGCTCCAGGAACAGGTCGTACACCTGCCGGGCATTGGCCGGATGCGCGGACAACCCTTCCGGATGCAATACCAGCCGATACACATTCGGCGATTGCGAAAGATGTTCGGGAATCCCGTTCATGAGCACACCCATGGCGCGATTCCTCGGCACCACATTCCAATGACGGTCCACCACCCCCGCCGGATAGGGGTCATGCGCGCTCAACATGGCCTCGAGCGCCGCCCGCGCCGCGGTCGGCCGGGATCCATCGAAACCGGCTCGGCCATAACCTGTGTGGATCCCGGCCAAAAGCCTGCCGGGATGACGGAGAGCGGCCAGGCTCGGGGTGATTGGTGGTTGGGCGGCTGATACTGGGGGCATGATGGTCGAACGTTCGGTGGGGACCGCGCTTACCCGGCTGGTCGGTCAGGGCGTATTGACCGAAGAGCAGCGCACAGCTGTGCTCGAGGCGGTGGCGCGGGAGAGAAGTGCGCGAGCCTCCGGTGGGCGATGGGTGGCGGAGGTCGCCGCGTATGCGGGGGCGGGGCTGCTGCTCGGCGGGATCGTGCTGTTGCTCGGATCATCCTGGGAAGGGTTGGACAGGGCCGCGCAGGTCACCGCGCTGGCATTGGTCACGGTGGTACTGGTGGCCGGAGGTCTGGCGCTGGCGGGCGGGCCGCGAGCCTTGTTCCCCTGGGCCGGGAGGCAAGCCACTGCCTCAGGCCAAGTGGTGCCTGGTGGCCCCGGTGGAGTCGGTACCGGCGGCCCCGATCCCGGTGGCCTCGGTGGAGCCGTCGCCACTGTTTCCGGCGGAGCCGGGCCTGCTGTTTCCAGCGGGTCCAGTGTCCCCGGCGCGGCGGCGCATACCGTGCCGATGCGGTTGGCGGCGGCGCTGTTCGCGCTCACCTCGATATCGGTGGCGGTGCTGGTCGGCACGAGTGTCGACGACGGCGGTAATGACACCGCCTGGACGTGGGCGGCTACGGCGGGTGCGATTGTGGCGGTGCTGGCGTACGCGGCGCTGCCGTCGCTATTGGGTCTGCTGGCCATCGCCGGATTCGGGAATGCGGCCGTGGCGGCGATTCTCGATCAGGTGTCCGGGAACGGTACGGCGATCGGGCTGGGGATTGTGGTGGTCGGCGCGGTGTGGTTCGCGGCCACTCGATTCGGGTTCGCCGAACCGGCCTGGGCCGGATACGCGGTCGCCATCGTCACGGCGCTGGCGGGTGCGCAGGGCGTGCTGGCCGAGGATCGCATGTGGCCCGGTTATCTGCTCGGTGTGCTGGTGGCGCTGGTCTGCTTCGCGCTGTACCGGCGACAGAATCATCCGGTGCTGGTGATCGGCGGCGGTATCGCGCTGGCCGTCGCCGTGTCGGAGGCGGTGTGGGACTGGACGAATGGCTCCCGCAGCGCCTTCGTCGTGGTGCTCATCGCCGGTGCGATTCTGCTGGTCGTCGGTGCGGCCGTGCTGGTGCGCGGCCGCGACTGACTCCGATGCCCGAAGTCAGAGGTTGTCGATCCGATACACGCGCTGGGCATTGCCGCGGAAGATCTGCTCCAGCGCCTTCTCGTCCGCACCATGTGCGCTGAGCGCGGTCGCGACCGCCTCGGCGGCATTGCCGATACTCGTAATCGGTTTGTCCACCGGGAAATTCGACCCCCAGATCAGGCGATCGGCCCCGAATACGTCGAGGGCATGCTCCAGCAGTGGCGAAATGCGTTCCAGCAGTACGGGTACCGGTGTGGGCTCACCGCGCGGCGGCACCGGAAGTCCGAGGATCGGCATCATCAGCCCGCTCACCTTGGCCACCACATTCGGGTGGGTGGCGAGTGCGCTGAGATCGTCCCGCCACCGGATGAACAGCTCCCGCCGTTGCCCCGGATTGTGGCCGGTCTCCTTGCCCACCGGCCCGAAAATGCCCGCGGGCGTGGCGAGATGGTTCAGCACGATGGTGGCGTCCGGATAGTGCCCGGCCAGCGCGGTGACCTCGGGGAGCTGCTGCGAGTACACCCATGCCTCGAAGCTGAGCCCGCGTTCGGCCAGTGCGCCGAAGCCATCGAGGAAGGCGGGGGAGGTGAGCGCACCGGGAGTCCTGTTGTGCGCGCGCACCTTCGGGTCCGGGTGATATTCGACGCGGGTGCGAATACCCCGGAACAGCGGTGACGCCGCCAGGTGCGCGTCCAATAGTTCGGCGAATCCGGGTGCGGCCGGATCGCCCGCCCCGATGATCGCCCCGAGCGCGGGTGTATCGACCCCGAACGGCAGGCTCGCCACCCATCGCGTCTCACCGACCGGGGCCAGCGGCCCGCGACCGGTCCACTCCACCTCGATATGCACGATCGCCTCGACCGGTACCTCCCCGGCATCGGTGCGATAGTCGGCGGGCAGGTACGGATGGACGAAAGGTTCGGGGTCGCCGACGAATTCGCGATCCCGGCGCGGGGCAAGGCGCTTGGCCCAGTCGATCGGGACGGGGACGGCGCGGAAGAACTTGGCCAATCCGCTGAACTCGCGGGGCGTGGTCAGCGGATCCCACTGATGGATATGCGCATCGACGACTGTCATTCCCGCAAGGTCCATGATGTCCCTTCCGTCCGGGTCGGCTTGATGCGGATTGTTCCACGCCCCGGACGGCGAAACGCCGAATTCGCTCAGGGTGGCCGTCAGAGCCCGAGTCCCACACCGATCGGCTGGCCGACCGCGATCCCCGGCGGCATGGCGAAGATGGCGCTACCGGTGTGCTGAACGACGGTGTTCAGCCGATCGGACCCCGAGAGCAGGCGCTGTGCCTTGACGAACTGCTCGGGCGGATTGTTCATATACGCCGCGAACAGCAGCCCGGCATCGAGCTGGGCATGCCCGCTGTGCGTGTGATCGGGCTCGGTGCCCGCCGGATGAGTGTGCTCGGGAACGGATTCCGCATTCGCCTCGGCCTGGCTCGCGCTCGTCGCCACCAGCGTGCCGTAGTCGTAGCTGTACCCGCGCCGCAGCATGGGAATGCCATGCACCAGTCGCACGTGCGCGTCCGCCGGAATCACCGGCTCGCCATTCGCGGCCCGCGCGTCCAGATCCACCGGATCGGTTTCGGCGGTCCCGTTCAAGGGCGACCCGTCATCGCGCCGCCGCCCGATGATCCGATCCTGCTCCGGCCGCGAAAGCTGATCCCATTCGGCGGTGCTCATCCGGATCTTGCGGAAGACCAGATATGTGCCGCCGTGAAACCACTCGGGCTCCTCGGGCGCGTTCACCCAGACCGCCTCGTCGAACGCGGCGGACCCGATGCGCGGATTTGCGGTACCGTCCTTGTGCCCGAACATATTTCGCGGTGTGCCGCCGTCGACGGGCCTGCTCAGGAAGCCGTGCTGAGTCCAGCGCAGGTTGCCCAGTCCCGGCATGCGGGCACGTAGGGCGCGAAAAGCGTGGCTGACGATCTGCGGGTCGTCGGAGCAGATCTGCGCCATGATGTCGCCGCCGGTCCAGCCGGGGCGCAACTGATCTCCGGTGAACTCGGGCAGGGTGGCCAGGTGCCGGGGTCGCCGATCCGTCAGCCCCGACCACTCGTCGAAGACCGACGGCCCCAGTCCGAAGGTGATGGTGAGCCGGGCCGGATCGAGTCCGGTGGCGAAATCGGTGTGATCGCTGAATCCTGGTGCGCTGTCTGGTTTATCGGGTACGCGATCGCCCGCGGTCAGGGCAACGGCGGTCTCGGTCCACGCGGCCAGCAGATCCCGCAGTACGCCGCGGTCCCGGCGGGCGAGATCGCAGGACAGGAACAATGCGTGCGATTGTGCGGTCGTCGCGATTCCGGCCTGCTGGGCTCCATGGAAATCGACCGTGCGAGAGGTGTTTTCACCCGATGCGGTGACTCGACCGGCCACCGCGCCCGCCGTGGCCGCGCCCGCGGCGACCAATGCCGACCCGAAGAGTCCGCGCCGGGAGACTCGGGGCGATTCGCTCTGATTACTACGATCTGTAGTAGCTCCACTCATGCTCTCGAAGGGTAGCGACTTTCGGGGGCTGGCGCTGAAAACGCTGGTGGCGCAGCGGCTGTCAGGCGATCTCGTAGTCGAAGGCGATGCGATGGGTGCCGTCCGCATCGACATCGAGACTGCCCGCGCCGGTAATGCCCGCCAACTCCCCGGTACCGCTGCCCGGCACGATAATGAAGAACTGCGAGCTGCGATCGGTACCGGTGGTGGTCGCCGAATGCCCGAAGGCGAAGGTGCCCGCCCGGCCGTTGAGCGAGCCCTCGAAGGACTCCATGGCCAGATAGGTCCCGGTCTCGGTGGCCGGATCGAAGGCGGCGGTGAACAGGGTCGCCGCGCGCCCGGCCACCTCACCCTCGAACACCTTCTCCATCAACATGACGCCCACGGGCACGCCGGTGCTGATCGGCGGGTCCGGGACGACCTCGGTGGGTACGAACGACTTCACACTGAAAGTTCCTGTTGCCTGCATGAATTCGAGCCTAAGGGTGGGGTCCGACATGATCTTGGATAAACACGTCAGCGATCCGCGCCTCACACATTGCGCCGATACTGCCCCCCGACGGTGAAGAAGGCGTCGGTCACCTGCTGCAACGTGCACACCCGCGCGGCGTCCATGAGCACCTCGAACACATTCGCGTCGGTACTCGCCGCCTCCGCCAGCCGGGCCAGCGCCGCCGGAGCCTGGTCCCGATGCCGCTCGGTGAACTCGCGCACCCGGTGCAGCTGCGACTGCTTCTCCTGTTCGGTGCCGCGCGCCAACTCCAGCACCGGATGCTCCTGCTCCGCATGCGGATTCCGGAAGGTGTTCACGCCGATGATCGGCAGGCTGCCCTCATGCTTGCGGCGCTCGTACAGCATCGATTCGTCCTGGATGCGCCCGCGCTGATAGCCGGTCTCCATGGCCCCGAGCACCCCGCCGCGTTCGGAGATCCGCTCGAATTCGAGCAGCACCGCCTCCTCCACCAGATCGGTGAGTTCGTCGATGATGAAGCTGCCCTGCAGCGGATTCTCATTCATCGCCAGCCCCCACTCGCGATTGATGATCAGCTGAATCGCCAGCGCGCGGCGCACCGACTCCTCGGTCGGGGTGGTGACGGCCTCGTCATAGGCATTGGTGTGCAGGCTGTTGCAATTGTCGTAGACGGCGATCAGGGCCTGCAGCGTGGTGCGAATATCGTTGAAGTTCATCTCCTGCGCGTGCAGTGAGCGGCCCGAGGTCTGCACGTGGTACTTCAGCTTCTGCGACCGCTCACCGGCTCCGTACCGGTCCCGCATGGCCACCGCCCAGATGCGCCGCGCCACCCGCCCGATCACCGAGTACTCCGCGTCCATGCCATTGGAGAAGAAGAAGGACAGATTCGGCGCGAAATCGTCGATGCGCATTCCGCGCGCCAGATACGACTCCACATAGGTGAAGCCGTTCGAGAGTGTGAAGGCCAGCTGGCTGATGGGGTTCGCCCCGGCCTCGGCGATGTGATAGCCGGAGATGGAGACCGAGTAGAAGTTGCGAACGCTGTTGCGCACGAACCACTCCTGGATATCGGCCATCATGCGCAGGCTGAATTCGGTGGAGAAGATACAGGTGTTCTGACCCTGATCCTCCTTGAGGATGTCGGCCTGTACGGTGCCGCGCACGGTCGAGAGCGTCCGCGCGCGCAGCTCGGCAGCCTCCTCGGCGGTGGGCTCTCGGCCCTCGGCGGCCGAGAACTGTTCCACCGCTTGATCAATCGCGGCATTGAGGTAGAACGCCAGAATGGTGGGCGCGGGGCCGTTGATGGTCATGGAGACCGAGGTGCTCGGCGCGTCCAGATCGAAGCCGTCGTACAGCGCCTTCATATCGTCGAGCGTGGCGATGGAGACACCGGAGGTGCCGACCTTGCCGTAGATATCGGGCCGCTCGGCGGGATCATGCCCGTACAGCGTCACCGAATCGAAGGCGGTCGAAAGCCGTTTGGCCGCAGCGTGTTCGGACAACACCTTGAACCGCCGATTGGTGCGGAACGGATCGCCCTCCCCGGCGAACATGCGCGCCGGATCCTCATTGTCCCGCTTGAACGGGAACACCCCCGCCGTGAACGGGAACCGCCCCGGCAGATTCTCCGACCGCAGAAAACGCAGCAGCTCACCGTGATCGGTGAACCTCGGCAGCGCCACCCGCGGAATCGAACTGCCGGACAGCGTCTCCCGCCGCAACCGCGTGCGCAGTTCCCGATCGCGAATCCGCACCACCTGCTCATCCCCGCGATAGGACTCGGCGACCTCGGGCCATTCGGCCAACAGCGCGGCATTCTCGGGCGAGAGTTCGGTGCGCGCCCGGCGCAGCAGCTCACCGACCTCGGCTGCCCCCGAGGACGATGCATCCGCCGAAGGTGTCAGTTCGGCGAGGACCAGCTCCAGGCGTTGAATGCGTTGTGCCGCAGTGCTTTGCCGTGCCGTCGCGGCGTGATAGTCGCGCACCGTCTCGGCGATCTCGGCCAGATAGCGCACCCGGGCGGGCGGAATGATCTGCGCGAAACGAGTCGAGGCGCGGGTGTCCACGCGCGGCAGCACGCCTGGTTCGAGAGGGAGTCCCTGCTCGCCGAGCAGTCCGCTCAGATGCTGATACAGCGCCGTCACACCGTCATCGTTGAAGGTCGCGGCGCTGGTGCCGAATACCGGCATATCCTCCGGGTCGGCATGGAATGCCTCCCGGTTGCGCACCAGCTGCCGCGACACATCGCGCAACGCGTCTTGCGCGCCGCGCCGCTCGAACTTGTTGACGGCCACCACATCCGCGAAATCCAGCATATCGATCTTCTCCAGCTGGGAGGCCGCGCCGAACTCCGGTGTCATCACATAGAGCGAGACGTCCACATGCTCCGCGATCGCCGCATCGCCCTGTCCGATACCCGGCGTCTCCAGCACGATGAGGTCGTAACCCGCTGCCTTGCAAGCGATCACCATGGCATCGATATTCTGCGGCAATTCCCGTTCGCCGCGGGTGGCGAGCGAGCGGAAGTACACCCGCTCGGAGTCCAGGGCATTCATTCGAATGCGATCACCCAGCAGTGCCCCGCCCCCGCGCCGCCGGGTGGGATCGACCGCGAGCACCGCCACCCGCAGTTTGTCCTGCTGGTCCGTGCGCAGCCGTCGAATGAGTTCGTCTGTGAGAGAAGACTTTCCGGACCCGCCGGTACCGGTGATACCGAGTACGGGCACCCGCCGCGCACTCGCCGCCGCGGTGAGCTCGGCCAGATCCGCCGCGGGCAGCGCATCCTGCTGCAGGCAGGTGATGGTGCGCGCCAGCGCCGTTCGATCCCCGCTGAGCACCGCCTCGATGGCGGCGGGCGAGGTGGACAGATCCCTATCGCATTCCGCGATCAACTGATTGATCATTCCCGGCAGTCCGAGCCGCTGCCCGTCCTCGGGCGAGAAGATGGTCACCCCGGCCGCTCGCAGCCGCGCGATCTCCTCGGGCACGATCACCCCGCCGCCCCCGCCGAAGATCCGCACATGCCCGGCCCCGGCCTCGCGCAGCGCGGCGGCCAGGTATTCGAAGTACTCGATATGCCCGCCCTGATACGAGCTGACCGCGACGCCCTGCACATCCTCGCTGACCGCCGCGTCCACCACCTCGCGGACGGCGCGGTTGTGCCCGAGGTGGATCACCTCGGCCCCCTGCCCCTGCAGGATTCTGCGCATGATGTTGATGGCCGCGTCATGGCCGTCGAACAGCGCCGCCGAGGTCACGAACCGTACCGGGTGCGTCGGAATATGCAGATCGGCCATGGGAATCCTCCACGTCTGAGGCCGTACCGTTGATAATCCAATAGTAGGACGTCAAATCAAATATGAGGTGAGATCCGCCACAGCAACATCTCTGGAAATAGATGGATGTCCAACTATATGGTGACCTAAGACCGCGTGGACCTCCCGCGGAGCCGGGCTCCACCTTGGCGGATACCGGCGGTGACATCGAGACAGGACTGGCATGGTTCGCGAACTCACGCACTTCATCGGCGGGCAGCACGTCGCCGGCGCCTCCGGCAAATTCCGGGACGTCTTCAATCCCAGCACCGGACAGGTGCAGGCGCGCGTACCGCTGGCGAGCAAGGCCGAGGTCGAGGCCGTCATCGCCAATGCGGCGCAGGCGCAGCAGGTGTGGGCCGCGTACAACCCGCAGAAGCGGGCGCGGGTGCTGATGAAGTTCCTGACCCTGGTGCAGGACGAGATGGATTCGCTTGCGGCACTGCTCTCCTCGGAGCACGGCAAGACCATCCCGGACGCCAAGGGCGATATCCAGCGCGGCCTGGAAGTCATCGAATTCGCCGTCGGCATTCCGCACCTGCTCAAGGGTGAGTACACCGAGAGCGCGGGCACCGGCATCGACGTGTACTCCATGCGCCAGCCGCTCGGCGTGGTCGCGGGCATCACCCCGTTCAACTTCCCGGCCATGATCCCGCTGTGGAAGGCCGGACCGGCGCTCGCCTGCGGAAACGCCTTCGTGCTCAAGCCCTCCGAGCGCGATCCGTCCGTGCCGCTGCGCCTGGCCGAACTGTTCCTCGAGGCCGGACTGCCCGCGGGCGTGTTCAACGTGGTCAACGGTGACAAGGAGGCCGTCGACACCCTGCTGCACGATGAGCGCGTCAAGGCCGTGGGCTTCGTCGGCTCGACGCCGATCGCGCAGTACATCTACGAGACCGCCACCGCCAACGGTAAGCGCGCCCAGTGCTTCGGCGGGGCCAAGAACCACGCCATCGTCATGCCCGACGCCGACCTCGACGATGTGGCCGATCAGCTCATCGGCGCGGGCTACGGCTCGGCGGGCGAGCGCTGCATGGCCATCTCCATCGCGGTGCCGGTCGGCGAGGAGACCGCGGATCGCCTGCGCGACAAGCTGATCGAGCGGATCGCCAAGCTCAATGTCGGCCTGTCCGACGATCCGGGCGCGGACTTCGGTCCCCTGGTCGGCCAGGACGGCGTCGACCGCGTCAACGATTACGTGCAGATCGGCGTCGACGAGGGCGCGGAGCTGGTCATCGACGGCCGCGGCCTGGTGGTCGAGGGCGGCGAGGACGGCTTCTTCGCGGGCGCGACGCTGTTCGATCGCGCCACCCCGCAGATGCGCATCTACAAGGAAGAGATCTTCGGTCCCGTGCTCACCATCGTGCGCGCCAAGGATTACGAGGAGGCGCTGCGCCTGCCGAACGAGCACGAATACGGTAACGGCGTAGCCATTTTCACCCGCGACGGTGATACCGCCCGCGACTTCGCGGCGCGCGTCCAGGTCGGCATGGTCGGCATCAATGTGCCGATTCCGGTGCCGATCGCGTACCACACCTTCGGCGGCTGGAAGCGCTCCGGCTTCGGCGATCTCAACCAGCACGGCCCGGATTCGATCCGCTTCTACACCAAGACCAAGACGGTGACCCAGCGCTGGCCAGCGGGAGGAAAGGAGACCCTGTCCTCGGGCCGCTCCGCAAGCTCCGCGGCCAACGCGTTCGTCATCCCGACCATGGACTGACGATGTTCACACTCGACGAGGACGAGAAGGCGATCACCGCGACCGCCCGCTCCTTTGCCGACGAGCTGCTCGCGCCGAACGCGCTGGAATGGGATGAGCACAAGCACTTCCCGATCGACGTACTGCGCAAGGCCGGGCAGCTCGGCCTGGGCGGCATCTACGTGGGCGAGGATGTCGGCGGCTCACAGCTGCGACGCCTGGATGCCGTGCGCATCTTCGAACAGCTCTCCACGGGCTGCCCGGCCATCGCCGCCTATATCTCCATCCACAATATGGCGGCGTGGATGATCGACAGTTACGGCGATGCGGCACAGCGCAATCGGTGGCTGCCGGGGTTGACCTCGATGGATCTGCTGGCCAGCTACGCCCTCACCGAACCCGCCGTCGGCTCCGATGCCGCGGCCTTGAGCACCAAGGCCGTTCGCGACGGTGACGACTATCTGCTCACCGGGGTGAAGCAATTCATCTCCGGTGCGGGCAGCAGTGACGTCTACGTGATCATGGCGCGTACCGGAGACCAAGGCGCACGCGGGATTTCGGCATTCATCGTGCCCGCCGACACCCCCGGACTGTCCTTCGGCGCCAACGAGAAGAAGATGGGCTGGAATGCCCAGCCCACCCGGCAGGTCATTCTCGACAATGCCCGGGTGCCCGCCGCCAATCTGCTCGGCGCGGAGGGCAACGGCTTCCGCATCGCCATGAACGGGCTCAATGGCGGGCGACTCAATATCGCAGCCTGCTCACTCGGCGGTGCGCAGGCCGCCCTGGACCGCACCGTGCAGTACCTGGCCCAGCGCAAAGCCTTCGGATCGCGGCTGCTCGACAACACCGCACTGCAATTCGACCTCGCCGATATGCGCACCTCCCTGGAGGCCGCCCGCACCCTGCTGTGGCGCGCGGCCGCCGCCCTGGACGCGGACGCCCCCGACAAGGTCGAACTCTGCGCCATGGCCAAACGGTTCACCACCGACGCCGGATTCGAGGTGGCGAACAAAGCCCTGCAATTGCACGGCGGCTACGGTTACCTGCACGAATACGGGATCGAGAAGATCGTCCGCGACCTGCGGGTGCATCAGATCCTGGAAGGTACGAACGAGATCATGCGGGTCGTGGTGGCCCGCTCGGTGGTAGGAGCAGCATGAGTGAGAACGTGGCGGAACCCGAGGTGCTCATCGAGCAGCGCGACGGGCTCGGCCTGATCACGCTGAATCGGCCCCGGGCGATCAACGCGCTGAACCACCCCATGGCCCTGGCCATCCTGGAAGCCCTGCGTGCCTGGGCGACCGACGATTCGGTGCGCACCGTACTGCTCACCGGCGCGGGGGAGCGGGGACTGTGCGCGGGCGGGGATATCGTCGCCATCCACACCGATGCCAAGAACGCTGTCGCACAAGGTGATTCGCCATGGACCGCCGCCGATTCGCCGAGCGGGCGGTTCTGGCGGGACGAGTACATGCTGAACGCGCTCATCGGCGACTACCCCAAGCCGTATGTGGCGATCATGGACGGCATCGTCATGGGCGGTGGCGTGGGCCTGTCCGGGCACGCCTCGCATCGCATCGTCACCGAACGCTCCAAGGTCGGTATGCCCGAGACCGGTATCGGCTTCATCCCCGATGTGGGCGGCACCTACCTGCTCTCGCGCGCACCCGGTGAGATCGGCACCCATATCGCGCTCACCACCGCGCGAATGACCGCCGGTGACGCCATCGCCGCCGGATTCGCGGACGCTTTCGTTCCGTCGGAACACATTCCGGCACTGGTGGAGGCGTTGCACACCCTCGACGCGGATGACGCCATCGCCAAATTCGCTCAGCCCGCACCGGTTTCGGAGTTCATCGGCCAGCGCGACTGGATCGACTACTGCTACGGCGCCGACACCGTCGAGGAGATCGTGCACCGGCTGCAGACCGACGGGCGCGCGGAGGCCACCCAGGCCGCCGCCGATGTGCTGTCGAAATCGCCGGTGGCACTGAAGGTCACGCTGCGGTCGCTGCGCACCGCGCGCAAGGCCGCGAGCCTGGAGGAGGTGCTGAACCAGGAGTACCGGGTCTCGGCCGCCTCGCTGAACACCCACGACCTGGTGGAGGGTATCCGCTCCCAGGTCATCGACAAGGACCGCAATCCGCAGTGGCAGCCCGCGACGCTCGCGGAGGTCACCGACGCCGATGTAAACGCCTACTTCGGCGCACTCGGCGATCGCGAATTGGGTTTGGCCACACCGAAGGACGAGCTGTGAGCACTGAGAACGTCAGCAAGAAGGTCGGATTCCTCGGCCTCGGGCATATGGGCGGGCCGATGGCCGCCAACCTGGTGCGGGCCGGGTACGAGGTACTCGCCTTCGATCCCGTGCCCGCCGCGCAGGAGCAGGCCCGGCGGGACGGGGCCACCGTCGTCGCGACACCCGTTGCGGCCGTGGCCGAATCGGAGATCGTGATCACCATGCTGCCCAACGGCCGCATTGTGCTGGACCTCTACAACGAGGTGCTCGCGGCCGCCGAGCCCGGCACCCTCTTCGTCGACTGCTCCACCATCGATGTGGACGATGCCAAGTCGGCGGCGGAACTGGCTGTGGCAGCGGGACATCGGGCCCTGGACGCCCCCGTCTCCGGCGGCGTGGCCGGTGCCGCGGCGGGCACCCTCACCTTCATGGTGGGCGGCGCGGACGACGACTTCGCCGCCGCCCTGCCGCTGCTCGAGATCATGGGCGGCAAGGTCGTGCACTGCGGCGGCGCGGGCGTCGGCCAGGCCGCCAAGGTCTGCAACAACATGATCCTGGGCATCTCCATGATCGGACTCTCCGAGGCCATCGTGCTCGGCGAGAAGCTGGGCCTGACGCACGAGAAGTTCTTCGACGTGGTCTCCACGGCCTCGGGTCAGTCCTGGGCGCTCACCTCGTACTGCCCGGTGCCCGGACCGGTGCCGACCAGCCCGGCCAATAACGACTACCGGCCCGGCTTCGCGACCGCGCTCATGACCAAGGACCTCGGCCTGGCAGCTAATGCCCTGCAGGCCAATGGCATCGACGGCCAGATCGGTTTGCTGGCGGCGGAGATCTACCACCGCTTCAACCAGGACGAAGCGGGCAAGGATTTCTCCGCTATCGTCACCGATATCCGTAAGCGATCTGGAGGAGAACAGGCGTGAGTGACTTCGAGACCATTCTGCTGGAGCGTAAAGGCCGCGTCGCGCTCATCACGCTCAACCGGCCGAAGGCCCTCAACGCGCTGAACTCGCAGGTCCTGGCCGATATCTCGGCCGCCCTCGACGAGCTCGAGAATGACAATGAGATCGGCGCGGTCGTGCTGACCGGCTCCGAGCGGGCCTTCGCGGCGGGCGCGGACATCAAGGAGATGTCCGAGAAGTCCTATATGGAGATGTTCCTCGCCGATCACTTCGCCGGTTGGGACCGACTGGTCGCCTTCCGCAAGCCGATCATCGCCGCGGTCGCCGGGTACGCCCTCGGCGGCGGCTGCGAACTCGCCATGATGTGCGACATCCTGCTCGCCGCCGACACCGCCAAGTTCGGCCAGCCCGAGATCAAGCTCGGCGTCATCCCCGGTATGGGCGGCTCGCAGCGCCTGACCCGCGCCGTCGGCAAGGCCAAGGCCATGGACCTCATCCTCACCGGCCGCAATATGGATGCCGAGGAGGCCGAGCGCGCGGGCCTGGTCTCGCGCATCGTCCCGGCGGCCGATCTGGTCGCGACCGCGCTCGAGGTAGCCGAGACCATCGGCGCCATGTCGCTGCCCTCGGTCATGATCGCCAAGGAAGCGGTCGACCGCGCCTTCGAAACCACCCTCACCGAGGGCCTGCGCTTCGAACGCCGCGTCTTCCACTCGCTCTTCGCCACCGAGGATCAGAAGGAAGGTATGGCGGCCTTCGTCGAGAAGCGGCCCGCCAACTTCGGCAACAAGTAGTCAAGGGGGTTCGGGGTTCGGCCCCGAACCCGTCAATGCCTGGGTGGCCCAACCACTTCCACGGTCGGTGGCTTACCGTCGGTGTGCTCGCCCTCGTGGTTCATGGCGAGCGCGCCCGCGATGGTTCCGCCGAGCGTGGCGGTGACGGCGATGGCCGCGACCAGCTTTCGACGCGAGGGCGTGTCCTCACCGCGCAGGGTGGGGACCGGATTGAAGCGCACGCTGCGCACTCGGCGGGCGGAGGGGCGCTCCGCGGCGAGCAGTACCGCACCCCGGGTCGAGACGAATTCGGGCTCCGGATCGTAGATCAACGGAAGATCGAGCTGCTGTTCCAGCTCATCGCGAATGCTCTTGTTGCGGGTGCAACCACCCAGTAGAGCCATACCGCAGGGGTGCACACCGGTCTCGTCGATCATCTGCCGGACGAATGACACCGAATGATGGACACCGGCGGAGACCAGATCGGCGAAATCACTGCGGGTGATGACCGCGCGATGCCCGTCGATCGGATCGCATACCGTAATGACGCGCTCGGTGGCCAGGGCTTCCTTATGACGGCGGCTGGTGGGTAGGTCCACATTCACGCCGCCGCGCACCAGCAGCCAGCGAAGCAGTGCGTCATGCCCGTCACCGCCGAGCACCGTACTGCGCTTACTGGCCAGGATCGCATCGGTGCGACAGTCGATCTGGGTCAGCGTCAAACCGGATGCGCCCAGGTCATATAGCAGAATCGAGCCCGTCGAGGGCAGTCTGCCGGTGAAGCGTAGGTACCGGAGCTGGGCCACCTGCTCGTCGATCACCGTCAGGCGATTGCGGCCCGCGGTGGTGCGAATGGCATCGGCATGCGCCGGGCAGCGGCAGGTGACGGCGATACCGGTAATGAACTCGTCGCGCTGATCGGCGGATCCGCGCATGAGCCGGATGGCCTCGAAGACCCCCTCCTCGATACCGCCGCCGGTGCGGCGCGGCACCCTGCAACGATCGATCGGGGGCAGATGCGGCTGGTCGGAATGGGTCAGCATGGCACGCGCACCGGCCGCGCCAGCTGACACCCCGAGGACCAGCACCATGGCCTCAATGGTGAACCTTTTATCAGCCGATTCCAAGACTATGACGCAGGAAATTGGCTGACCGGATGCTGGATGGTTACTGCGGACCCCACCGGGTCGGCGAGCCACCACTGTCGAAGTCCCCTGCGGTCTGCCGGAATTCCGCCAGCAATTGCAGCAGCAGCTGTAAACGCTCCGGTTCGAGACCCGGGTTGGCGAAGACCTGCCGGTTCAAGCCGGTGGTGGCCTTGGCCACCAATTCTCTTCCGGCATCGGTGATTTCGATCAAGGTCGCACGCCGGTCACTCGGATGCGGCACCCGCTTCACCAACTCCGCCGCCTCCAGCCGATCCACCGTATTGGTGACACTCGTCGGATGCACCTGCAAACGCGCACTGGCCACCGCCATGGGTAGCGCGCCCGTTTTGCTGAAGCTCAGCAGCATCAGTAGCTCGTACCGGGAAAACGTCAGCCCCGAGGGCTTGAGCGCCTCATCCACCCGGGCCATCACGATTTGCTGGGCCCGCACCAGAGAGGTAACTGCGGCCATCCCATCGGCCACCTCGCCCCAGCCGTGTTCGGTCCACTGGCGGTGCGCCTCCTCGATCGGATCGAGCGGCAGGGGACGTGGCCGGGACATGCCCACGATCATCGCATGAGAAGCACTCGTATTCCGCCGCACCGGACCCTATTTCGGTGTCGTAGTCTTTGCGCTACAAGGAGGCAGTACGTGACCAACCCGCTCGGCCCGAAGTTCGACCCGACACCAGCACCTCGGGGCCCGTACAGTGTGCCGTTCCCAGAATTCGCTCCGCGCAAGCGCAATCGGCAGCCGCTGCTACTAGGACTCGTCATCGCCGTGATCGCCGCCGGTGTCGCGGGCCTACTCCTGTGGCCGCAGAACGCCGGGGGCGACTCCACGCCCGTCGACGAATTCGCGCCCACCGCCGCCGACCACGACCCCTCCACCCGCATCAACGGCGTCGTCCGCAAGGACTACCCGGCGGGTGTGCACGTCGCGGGCAATCAGCGGGTCGCCTACACCCAGACCCCGCCCTTCGGCGGCGCGCACGACGGCTCCTGGCTGCCCTGCACCGGCGTGAACTTCGCCGTTGCCATCCGCAATGAGAACGCGGTGCACGCGCTCGAACACGGTGCGGTGTGGATCGCCTACAATCCGGCCACGCTGGACGCCGACGGGCAGGCCGTGCTCAAGGGTCAGGTCATCGCCAAGCCGTACATGCTCATGTCGCCGTATCCGGGCCTGGACACCCCGATCTCGCTGCAGTCCTGGGGACATCAGCTCAAGCTCAGCGATCCCCGCGATCCGCGTATCGCACAGTTCATCACCGCGCTGCGAGTGAACCAGTACACCTATCCGGAGCCGGGTGCGAGCTGCTCCAACCCGACGATCGACAGCAACAACCCACCGCTGTTCGATCCCAATCCGCCGGGACCGGACGCCTATTCGGAAGCCGGGGTCGCTCCGCCGCCGCCCCCGCCTGCCCCGGAGCCCGCGCCCGAACCACCGCCCGGCCCGGAGCCCGCGCCCGAACCCTGATTGAAATCAGCGTGATTCGAACCCTGGCCCGGAAGCGTCCCGCCCGACATCATTGATTCCGATGCGGGTGTGACCGAGTGGCCAGGTAGCGGTCTGCAAAGCCGTATACGCGGGTTCGACTCCCGCCGCTCGCTCCAAACAGGCAGTCCCCCATGGATTTTCATGGGGGACTGTTCTCATTGTGGCGACGTCAGACCCGAGAAGTCGTGCAGCACGGTGTGATTGCGATCGGCGGTGGTGCCCAGGGTGTACTCCGGGAACAACCCGGAGAATTCGCTGCGGGTGCGAGTGCTCCAGCGGCGCGCGTTCGCGGTGCGGGTCTTGTGGAAGTTGAGGGTGTAGCCGCCTTCGTAGATCCGCAGCAGGGAGTAACCGCCCGGGTATTCCTTGGCCGCGGCGACCTCCAGGAACTCGACCGAAAGCGGCAGGTCCGGGTGGGTCCGGCGATTTCGGTGGGTATGTCCGGAGTGATGCAGGAAGACACCCGATGCCGACTGATAGAGGGATTGCAGTTCGGCCGAATCGGCGGCATTGAGGACGAAGCCGGGCCCCGCGAGATTGGACCAGCCGGATTCGGCGGTAACCGGGTGATGGCTGAAGACCAGGGTGGGGCGCTCCGGATCGGCTCGCAGCACCTCGCGCAGGTGATCGAACTGCGGGCGCTCGATGGTGCCGCCGGAGCCGTCCAGTTCGGTCGTGTCCAGCGAGAGTAGTCGTAGCTCACCCACCTCGAACTCGGCCAATTGCTGTCGCGGGGAGAAGGATTCGCCCCAGCAGTCGAAGTGATCGAGGTATGGCTCGCAGCTCGAGTAGTCCTCGCCCAGGTGTGGCCGGTCATGATTCCCCCTGCACGCGAACCAATCCCGGCCCGCCTCGCCCCAGGTCGTGAGGTGGCCGTGTACGCCACGGACCTGATCGGGAGTTGCCTCGGCGGTTATATCGCCCGCGATCACCAAATGGTCGGCGGCGCGATCCGGGAGACGCAAGTCATCCAGGACCGCGGTCAGCATGACCTCGGGATACGGTGGGAGACCGGGCTCCTGGCGCAGGCCGGGCGGTAGGCCCGCTGTGATGAGACCGCTGATCTCCTCGCCGAAGTGCACATCATTGGCGAGCGCGATGGTGCGCAGCAGGCGACCGGGCGGCGGCACCGGGGTGGTGAACTCGCCGGTCGCCTCCGGCGTATTCGGTAGTCGCGTAGCGATATTCAGAGCCGGTGCGGCCGGAACACCGAGGGACCGCGCCTGGAATCGATAGCGCCGCCCGGGCTCCAGGCCGGTGACCTCCGCGTAGTGGAAGGCGGTCGGCTCGGTCTCCGCGAACACCTGGCGCAGCGCACCATCCGCCGGACCCAGCCACACCTCGCCGTCGGTCTCGACCGGCACCGGAGCGCCGCTGCCGTCGGGCCCCAGAGTCGTCCAGGTCAGCACCGCCGAACTCGCGGTGATGGTGACCACCTCGAGATCGGTCACCAGCACCGAACCCGGTTGTGCGCGAACCGAACCCGGTCGGGCCAGCGGTAGCAAGGCGGCCGCCGCGAACGCGCCCAGCATCCGCCTGCGGCTCGGCCCACAGCAGGTCATGGTCGAATTACCTGCCGTCGGTCGAACACACTCGCCAGGTGCCCTCCTCCTTGCGGAGGTGCTCGGTCGCGGTGGTGGTTTTGTCGTCCGATCCCGGAACGGTCAGCGCGCCCACCATTTTCGCGGTGGCGCGATCGCCGGTGACGGTTACCTGATCGATGCTGACAATGCGGATATCCATCCGCCCCTGCTCGGCCGCGGCCTGCTGCGCGGCCGGGAGCGCGTCGTACTCGGCGCGGTCCGCGGCGCAGGCCTTGGTGACCGCGACGCCCGGACCCTTGGCCGAGAGCGTGCCGTAGAAATCGCGAATCGCGGAGTCGATGCGCTGACTGTCGCCGGGGGAATCCTTGCCGGACAGCGAGACCGCCGTCGCGATACCGCCGCCTACCACGATGACGGCCGCCGCGATCACTCCGATGAGTAGTGGTTTGCGTCCACCCCCGCGAAATTTGCCAGAGGGTTGCTGAACGTCCGTTGCGGGACTGTACGGTTGTCCGCCGGGCGGCAGGGTCATCGAGTTCCTTCGATCGGTCCACCACTGAATGTCCGCAGACTACGGCAAATCGGTTGCGATTCGGTGGGGTGCCGGATCTGTCCGCCCCGTGAGACGGTAGGTTGGTTAGCCAAACCTCAGGAATGAGGATTGGCATGTCGAAAGGACGGTCATGGCAGCGGCTCGATGGAAACTGGTGTCCGGCGCGATCGCCGCGATCACCCTGCTGGCAGCGACGGGATGCTCCGCTTCGTCCAAGGACGACAACGAGATCCTGGTCTACAACGCCCAGCACGAATCGCTGACCAAGGAGTGGGCCGAGGCCTTCACCAAGGAGACCGGCATCAAGGTCACCATGCGGCAGGGCGGTGACACCGATCTGGGCAACCAGCTCGTCGCCGAGGGCAAGAACTCGCCCGCCGATGTCTTCCTCACCGAGAACTCCCCGGCCATGGCGCTGGTCGAGAACGCCGGACTCTTCGCCGACGTGAACGCCGACACCCTCGCCCAGGTGCCCGAGCAGTTCCGCCCGTCCACCGGCAAGTGGACCGGAATCGCCGCCCGCTCAACCGTTTTCGTCTACAACACCGGCAAGCTCCAGGGCGACCAGCTGCCCAAGTCGCTGCTGGATCTGCAGCAGCCGCAGTGGAAGGGCCGCTGGAGCGCGGGCGTCTCCGGCGCCGACTTCCAGGCCATCGTGGCCGCCCTGCTCGCGCTCAAAGGTGAGGACGTCACCAAGGCGTGGCTCGAGGGCATGAAGGACAACGCCATCGCCTCGCAGAACAATGTGACGACCATGAAGGGCGTCAACTCCGGCCAGTTCGACGGCGGCGTGATCTACCACTACTACTGGTACCGCGATCAGGCCAACACCAAGGAGAGCAGCAACAACACCAAGCTCTACTACTTCAAGAACCAGGATCCGGGCGCCTTCGTCTCCATTTCCGGTGGCGGCGTACTGAAGTCGAGCAAGAAGCAGGAGAACGCGCAGCGGTTCCTCGCCTTCATCGCCTCGCAGAAGGGCCAGGAGGTGCTGCGCGACGGCGACTCGATGGAGTACCCGGTCTCGGCCACCGTCGCCGCCAACCCGGCACTCCCGCCGCTGGCGAGCCTGGACGCGCCCAAGGTCGATCCGAGCAAGCTGGATGCCAAGAAGGTCACCCAGCTCATGACCGAGGCGGGTCTGCTCTAAATCATGGCTGTCCGGACCGCTGTCGCCTCCCGGGCCACCCGGCCCGGGCTGCTCGTCACGATAATCGCGCTACTGCTGGTGGCCGCGACCTTCGTGCCGCTGGGCTATATCGTGTCCACGCTCCTCAGCACCGGATTCCATGAGACCGCACAGCTGGTCTTCCGGCCCCGGGTCGGCGAATTACTGCGCAACACAGTGAGTTTGGTGGTCATCACGGTCCCGGTCTGCCTGGTGCTCGGCATCGGACTGGCCTGGATCGTGGAGCGCACCGATGTACCCGGCACCGCCTGGTGGGGCCCGATATTCGCCGCGCCCCTGGCGGTTCCGGCCTTCGTCAACAGTTACGGCTGGGTGAGCGCCTTCCCGTCGCTGAACGGATTGTGGGCGGGCGTACTCATCGCCACCGTCTCCTACTTCCCGTTGGTCTACCTGCCCGCCGCCGCCACCCTGCGCCGCCTGGATCCGGCGGTGGAGGAGTCCGCGCGAGCGCTGGGCTCCGGGCCGATCGCGGTCTTCGTGCGAATCGTGCTGCCGCAGTTGCGCTTGGCGATCCTCGGCGGCGGACTGCTGATCTCACTGCATCTGCTCGCCGAGTACGGCGCCTTCGCCATGATCCGGTTCTCCACCTTCACCACCGCCATCTTCGAGCAGTACCAGTCCAGCTTCGCCGGAGCCGCGGGCAGCACCCTCGCGGGCGTACTGGTGGTGCTGTGCCTGGTGCTGTTGGCCGGTGAGGCCGCCGCCCGCGGTAATGCCCGCTACGCCCGCATCGGCAGCGGCGTACCGCGTGCCGCGATCCGGGTTCGGCTGGGCATCAACAAGATTCCGGTCTTCCTCCTGCTGGCCGCCGCCCTGGTCGCCGCGCTCGGGGTACCGCTGTGGACCATCATCCGCTGGCTGCGTATCGGCGGATCGAAGGTCTGGGTGATGGACGATATCGGCGAATCCCTCGGCCAGACCATCGGATTGGCCGCCACCGCCGCCGTCGTCACCACGCTCTGCGCCTTCCCGGTCGCCTGGATCGCGGTGCGCTCCACCTCACGCTTCGCCCGAATCATCGAGGGCGCCAACTACATCACCAGCTCCCTGCCCGGCATTGTGATCGCGCTGGCCCTGGTGACGGTGAGTATTCGCTGGCTGCCCGCGCTCTACCAGACGGCCGCGACGGTGCTGGCCGCGTACACACTGATGTTCCTGCCGCGTGCCCTGGTCGGTGTGCGCGCCGGGCTCGCCCAGGTGCCGATCGGACTGGAAGAGGTATCGCAGGCGCTCGGGAAATCCCGGCCGGTCACCTTCCTGCTCGTCACACTGCGGCTCACCGCACCCGCCGCGGCCTCGGCGGCGGCCATGGTCTTCGTTGCCGTGGCCACCGAACTGACCGCCACCCTGCTGTTGGCTCCCAATGGAACTCGCACCCTGGCCATGCGGTTCTGGTCGCTCTCGGGCGAACTGGACTACGCGGCGGCCGCACCCTATGCGCTGATCATGATCATCGCGGCGGTGCCGGTCACGTATCTGCTGTTCACTCAATCCAGGAAGGCGGCCGGGCTATGAGTCGTCTTGTCGTCGAGAACGTTTCCAAGACCTTCGGGTCGACCCGGGTGCTGGACGGTATCCGGCTCGAGGTGCCCGATGGCAGCTCCACCGCGGTCGTCGGCTCCTCCGGCTGCGGTAAGACCACGCTGCTGCGGGTCATCGCCGGATTCGAGAACCCGGACGCCGGGTCGGTCACCGTCGGATCGGAAGTGGTTACCCGGGAAGGGTTCTCGCTGCCGCCGCACCGCCGCAAGATCGGCTATGTGGCGCAGGACGGTGCGCTCTTCCCGCACCTCACCGTCGGCCAGAACATCGCCTACGGCCTGGATGGCGGATTGGGCGGCCGCCGACGGCATCGGCAGCAGGTGCGCGAACTGCTCGAAATGGTCTCGCTCGGAGCGGATTACGCGGAACGGCGGCCACATCAGCTCTCCGGCGGACAGCAGCAGCGGGTGGCCTTGGCCCGAGCCATGGCCCGCAAGCCCGATCTCATGCTGCTCGACGAACCATTCAGCGCCCTCGATACCGGATTGCGCGCCGCGACCCGGCAGGCCGTCGCCGATACCCTGCGCGCGGCGGGTATGACCAGCATTCTGGTCACGCACGATCAGGAGGAGGCGCTGTCCTTCGCCGATCAGGTCGCGGTCATGTGCACGGGCCGATTCACCCAGGTCGGCACGCCCGAACAGGTTTACGCGGCACCCGCGGATCTGTTCACCGCCGGATTCCTCGGCGATACCGTCCTGCTGGACGCGACCCTGCGCGCCGATGCCGCCGAAACGGCCCTGGGCCGGATTCCGGTGCAGGCCGATGCCCCGGCCGGTGCGGCCACCGTCATGATGCGGCCGGAACAGCTTGTCGCCCATGTGGTTTCCCAGGGCGCTCCAGGCTGCGCGACCGTGCGCGGCGTCGAATTCCGAGGCGCGGATGTCATGCTCACCCTGGACCTGGACGGGCGGACCGAACCCATTCAGGTGCGCCGCGTGAGCGTGGCGGCGCCGACGGTGGGGGATCGGGTCGAGCTCGAAGTACTCGGTGCCGCAGTGGCATTCACCTCCGAACAGTGCTCGGCGGCGGCCGGGACGGCCAACGGCGCCTCCCGCGCGATCACCGCTCGGGATGCCCTGGCCGTCTGAGTCGTATGACCACCGCGGCGGCGTGAATGTGCCAGCGCCGCCGTGCGCTCGGCGTGCTGCCCACGCGGCGGGGTCCGAGCACCTATATTGACGCGGGGGCGAATTGCCCCGGTTCGACGTAAGGAGTCCCGGTGCGCAGCACGCTGTTCGTCATGTCCGTCCTAGGCGCGGCAACCGTTTTCGCCCCGCTGGCCTCGGCCCAGCCGCCCGCCGGTGACTCCGCGGTGAAGGTGCAGGCCGTGTACGGCGTCGAACAGTTCCCCATCGCGGGCGTCACCGCCGATGTCACCCCGTGCGCGGGCGGCGCGGCCACCACCGTCACCACCGCGACAGACGGCAGCGCCACCTACACCGGCGGCTCGGGCTGCTATCGCGTCCAGGTCGCCACCCCGTCCGGCTGTGCGCTCGACGGTGATGCCGCCCAGCAGGTGAGCACGGTCCCGGGCATCACCCCGACCGCCACCTTCCGCTTCCGCTGCGCATAGCGGTTCACCACCGCACAAACCATCCGGCCGGTCACCGCCGGGTGCGCACCGAACCGAGTCATGGGCAAAGTCACTGCCCCTGACCTGCATGCGCATTTGCTGTTAATCTCGCAAACAGTTAGCTGTTAGTTCTGCTGAAGCGCGAGAAGCGTTCGATCACCGGTGAGAGGGTGACGAAGATGGGCGCGAAGTTCGCGTTGGTGCAACCCATGGGCGTGACTGCGATGCCGGATATACGGCGGTACACGGGGGTTGTCGAGGCGACCTCAGCATTCCTCGGTGCGGTGATCGCCGGATTGTTGCTCATGGCCCCACTCGATCTGGCCTGGACCCAGCAGGGGCAACTGGAGCTCGACCTGCTGATCTTGAATATGCCGCGGGCGGCCGCCGCCGGCGCCATGTTCGCGGTCATCGCCGCGGCGCTCGCGGTGGTGCTGGGACGGCGCACCGCGTGGGTCGTAGCCTTCGGGAGTGCCGCGATTCTGCTCGGCGATCACCTGTGGAATGTGAACAACGCGCTCACCGGAACACTCATCACCGTCAACTACGTCGATTCGATCTTCGGCGGAATTCTGCTGGGGGCTCTCACCGTCGCGGTCTTCGGCCGGCCCATCGCCACTGCCGCCTTTCTCGTCGGCGCACTCTCCAGCATTCTGATCGGCGATCTCACCGCGCTGCCCGCCTCGGGCGGATCTCCCACTTCGCTCGTCGAATGGGCAGCCGGCGGGACCCCGCCGCTGTGGCTTTTGGTGCTCGCGGTGGCGGCCCTGGCGGTGGGTGCCGGAATTCAACGCGCGGAACCGAAATCGGAGGAGGAGAACGGCGGCGATCTGCCTATCGGCCCGATCCTGTCCGCGCTGTTCCTGGTGGGTATGACCGCGGTGTCCACCGAATGGCTGGTCAAACACGCGGGGACACCGATGCAGATCGCGCTCGTCGTGGTGGGCACGGTGGCGGTCGCGCTGCTCGGCGCGCTCCTGCTGCCGGGTCGCGACGGCGCGGTGGTGCTCACGGCGGTGGCCGTGGCCAACTCCGGTAGCGCCATCATCGCGGTGCCGCGACCGGACTGGAGTGTGCCGCTACCGCTGTTCGCCGTGGTGGCGGGCTTCTATGCCGGACGCCGATGGGGTTCACCGCTGCTCGGGCTGTTCGGCTCCGCGGCGCTCGGTGTCTTCGCCACGGTGACCTCGGCGCTCGGACTTACCGACATGATCGTCCCGCTGTTGGGCATCACGGCGGTGGGCGCACTGCTGGGCTACTGCTTCGCGGATGCGGCGGATTCCCGGTCGGCCGGAAGCACCGCGGTGGCCCTGGCGGTCCTGCTGGTGCCGTGCCTGGTGGTCGCCTTGCGCGGTAGCGGCTTCGAACGCGTCGCCTACTCGCCACGCTGGTATCGGGATCCGTCGGCGGGGGCGATCTCGGCGGTACCCGGTTGGGTGTCGGTGGCGGTCAGCCTGGGCTGTGCGATCGGACTGGTGCTGCTCTACCGGCTGCGGCCACTCGATCACCTGCCGAAGCGGCCGTTCACCCAGTTCAGCGCATCCGCGTAGGACGCCTCCAGGACACCTCGGTGATCCACCCCGGGATAGGCGCGATACTGCACCGGACGACCGGCCGCGCGCTGCCGCACCACCATGGCGTCGGTCGCGAGGGCGGGGACGGTGGTATCCGCCCGGCCCTGCAGAACCAGTAGCGGCTGTGAGAAAGCCAGTGTGCTGGGGTCGTTCTCATTCAGGACGCGGGTGAGGACGCTCGTATCCCCGCCGGGGGAGAAGACCTCACCCGGCGGAACACCGCCCCACTCCTGTGAATCACGCAGCTGCGCAATACATCCGGAGTCGGCCAGGGAAACCATCGCCGCCGTGCGCGGGGTGAGAAAGCGCGCCGGATCGACATCGGTGACCGTCTGCGCACCACGAATGATCAAGGGCAGGAACGCCGTTCCGCCCCCGGTGAGCGGCGCCAGCGCGGTGGCCGCGCCCGCCGTCGTCGCCATCTGGGTGGCCTGCAATCCGATGCCCTGATGTGAGGCCGGGGCCAGCGCCACCGCACCCAGCAACTGCAACTCCGGCGCCCACTGCTGGGCCTGCGCATCGGTGAAAACCGCCGCCTGGCCACCCTGTGAATGCCCCACGGCCACCCAGCGGGTTCCGATCTCCGGGTCGACTTCCCTTGCGGCCCTGGCCATATCGGTGACGGCGCGCTGCTCCGCGGTGCCGATCAGATATCCGTGCGGTCCCGGCGTGCCCAGCCCCTGATAGTCGGTCTGCGCGACCGCGTATCCCGCGGCGATCCACTGCGCCTGCACCTTTCGCACCAGCGAGGTGTAGTCGTGCGCCGGGAAATCCGGGGAGGTGTCGTGCGATGGGGCGCAGGAATCATCCACCCCGGTGGTGCCGTGTGCCCACGAGATCAGCGGCCATCCACCCGGTGGCGCCTGTCCGTCCGGTACCGCGAGGGTGCCCGATACCGCCACCGAACCGCCGCGCATATCCACGGACCGGTACAGCACCAGGTAGTTGCGCGCGCCCTCGACTCCGGGATCGCCGTCGATCGGCCGCAGCTGGATCACCGAGCCGTGCGCCCCGACGAGCCTGTCCTCGGGCGGGGTGTAGAACGCCGCCACATCACTGGTCTCCTCGGCCATCGAAATGCTGGTCACGGGCGTCGCATGCCCGGGCGCGACGGCTATGAACATCCCCGCGATTCCCGCCAGCGCCGTGCCCGCGATCAGCCCGGTCCGCCGCGCATGTCGCCTCTGCGGTAGGTCTCCGCACCCCTCCTGGATGTCCGACATGCCCAGAAGATACCGGTCTGTTGGTCAATTGAGCGGCAAGGCCACACACCCTAGCGAGTGTCGGTGGCCCTGCCGTCGTAGGCGGCCCGGGCCGCGGTGATCTCGGAGATATTCGCGTACGACCAGGCCCGCAAGCCCGCCACCGCCGTCGCCAGACTGCGGCCGAGCGGGGTCAGCGAGTACTCCACCGTCACCGGCACCGTCGCGAAGACCTGACGCTCGACGATGCCGTCCCGCTCCAGTGCGCGCAGGGTCTGGGTGAGCATCTTCTGCGTGATGCCCTGAATCCGCCTGCGCAACTCCGAGAAACGCTGGGTGCCCGGCTCCAGTGCCAGCAGCACCAGACCGGTCCAGCGCTCGCCGACCCGATCGAAAACCTGCCGCGTCGGGCAGTTGATATTGAAGACATCCCACTCCGGAGTGCCCTCTACCTCGATGGTTTCCACCAGGTACCTATACCACTTCAGACTGCCTTCTTCCGCTTGGATACCGGGCTTCCTACCGTCGAAGCCAGCGACAGAGGAGGAAATATGAAGGCGCAGACCGCCACCGCGGACGACCGGGTGATCACCCGCACCGATGTTCCCGAACCCGAGCCCGCCGACCACGAAGCGGTGATCGCGGTCGAGGCGTTCTCGGTCAATCGCGGCGACTACTTCGCGCTCACCGGCGTGTACGGAACCGAGCCGATCCCGGGCCGGGTACCCGGTCAGGATGTGGCCGGGCGCATTGTCCGCGCCGCCGCGGACGGCAGCGGTCCCGTCGCTACCACGCACGCCACCACCATCGACGGCGCACCCTTCACCAACCACGTAGCCATCGTCTTCCGAATCAGCAACGGCCGCATAGCCGAAGCCCGCGAATACTTCGACACCGCGTACGTCGGCCGCCTGCTGTTCGGGCCGGTGCGGCGAAATCGATAGCGGTGACCAATTGGACGGGCTCCCAACAGGTTTGCCGGGTCGCTCGCGGGCAGCGTGATTCGGGTGCGGAACAGATAAGGCCCCGACCGGCGAATGCTGGTCGGGGCCTTACGTTCTGGTGCCCTCGGCAGGATTCGAACCTGCGGCCTTCTGCTCCGGAGGCAGACGCTCTATCCCCTGAGCTACGAGGGCGGGGGTGGACCCCCTCGGACTTCTCGACTTTCCGAGTGGGCTGGGAAAGCGTATCGCATTGGCTGCGCTGCGCCAAAAAGGCGGGTGGACCGGGCGTTTTGAGGGACGCCCGGTGCGATGGTCAGTTGAAGGGGAGAGGATCCGCGTGGCGCTCGGCGAGCATTTGGGTCATCAGCGTGGCTTCGCTGGACTGGGTTTTCACCATGGAGTCGGCCAGTGAACGGACCACCTCTACGTCAGCACGCTGGGCGGCGTATTCGGCCATGGGCATGCCGCCCTGATGATGACGCAGCATCAGTTGCAGGAACATGATGTCCAAGGCCGGGCCGGTGGCCTGGCGCAAGGCGGCGAGCTCTTCCGTGGAGGCCATACCGGGCATGGCGGCTACCGGGCCCGAATGTTCCGCGGTACCGCTGTGATGATGTGCGGACATATCGGTCATCCAGCCCATGTAGCCGCCCACCGACAGCTGCGGTTCACCCCAGCTCTGCAGCCAACCCTGCATGCGGCCCGCCTGATTCTCCTGGGTGGTGAGAATGTCGTAGGCCAGGCGCTTCACCGCGGGATCGGTGGAGCCGTCGTAGGCCAGCGCCGACATCTCCACCGCCTGCAGATGATGCACAGACATGTCCTGGCTGAAGCCGATATCCACCGCACTCGGCTTTTGGCTCGAATCCTGCTGCTTGCCCACCAGCAGGCCCGCCGCGAAACCGGTCAGCAGCACGGCGATTACGCCGAGGACCAGCAGTACGGACCGCTGGCTGCGGTGCGGTGGCGCCACGGGTTCGGTGGTTTCGGAGTCACCGGGCGCGCTCGCGTTCGATACGGATGATGTCATCACTGCCCCTGAACTGGTTGCTGTTCGTCGGTGGGTGCGGGAATGCTCGGGATACCGCCGGGCAGCGTCGGATCGCCGCCGGGTACGGTCGCGTCGCCGCCGGGTGCGGTCGCGTCACCACCGGGCAGGGACTGGAGGCCACCGGGCAGGCCACTCGGGAGATTCGGGATGCCGCCCGGATTCTGGCCCATGCCACCGAGTTCGGTGGTGTCGGCGGTCAGACCCTTACCGTCCATCGGCACCGCGTCCGCGCCCGGTTTGGACGGATCGAACGGCGGCGGATTGGTGGTGTCGAAGGTCGGGTTCGCGCAGCTGGCACCGACCTCGGGGTAGGTGTTCGAGTTCAGGCGCAGGTCCTTGATGAACCGGTCCAGCCGGGAATCGGTGACGCTCTGCAGCTTGAGCTGATGGCCCCACGACTGCAGCGAGATCGGCGTATCCAGACCCGGGTACGGCGACATCAACATGTACTGCTGGCCTTCGACCTTCTTCTTCAGCGTGTCGATGGTCGCGGCGTCGACCTTGTCCGGGTTGTAGGTGATCCAGACCGCACCGTGCTCCAGTGAATGCACGGCATTCTCCGAGCGGATGGCCTTGGTATACACATTGCCCATGCACGCCGCCCACGAACCGTCATGCGGGCCACCGAAGGGCGGAGCCTGGTCATAGGCGACGCGCTGGGTGGGGGCCACGTGCAGACCGGCCGGGTACTCCTTCTTCACCACGCCGTCGATGTACGCGGAGGGATTCTTGATCTCCTCCTTGGCGTTGTACTTCGGCACCAGGAATGCGGCGATTCCGCCGATCAGCGCCAGGACGGCCACCACCGCGGCAATGGTCATCCACGGAATGTTCCGCTTCACGGGCAGTTTGCCCCCGGTACCGCCCTTACGGAACTGACCGGACGATTTGCCCGCGGCTTTAATGGCCTTGGCCGACTTGGCACTGGTCCTGCTCGGCATAACTAGTTGTGCTCTCTTCGACGTGTTCGGACAATCAAGCGATGCGGCCGCATCGTTTGCTGGGCGCCTGCCCGTGAGGTGCCCGCGCGCGGCGTACACCTGCTCAGACCATAGGATAGTGACTCGTGACTCCAGCTGACCTTGCAGATCTCCTTCGCGCAACCGCGGCGAAGGTACTTGTCGAACGTGGATCCGACCCTTCGGTCCTGCCCGACGAGGTCAAGGTGGAGCGTCCCCGCAACCCCGAGCACGGTGACTATGCCACGAATGTGGCCATGCAGGTAGGCAAGCGGGCCGGAATGAACCCGCGCGACTTTGCGAATCTGCTCGCCGAGGCGCTCGGCCAGGCCGAGGGCATCGAGGTCGCCGAGGTCGCCGGACCGGGCTTTCTGAACATCCGCCTGGCCAAGGCCGCCCAGGGCGCGATCGTGGAGAACATCCTCGCCGCGGGTCCGAAGTACGGCACCGGTGACGCCCTCGCCGGGACCAAGATCAACCTGGAGTTCGTCTCCGCCAACCCGACCGGACCCATCCACCTCGGTGGCACCCGCTGGGCCGCCGTCGGTGACGCGCTCGGCCGCATTCTGTCGGCCCAGGGCGCGGAGGTCACCCGCGAGTACTACTTCAACGACCACGGCGCGCAGATCGACCGCTTCGCCAACTCCCTGGTCGCGGCCGCCACCGGTCAGCCCACCCCCGAGGACGGCTACGGCGGCGCGTACATCAAGGAGATCGCCGACACCATCGTCGCGGCGAACCCGGGCGCCGCCGAACTGCCAGAGACCGAACGGCACGAACTGTTCCGCCGCGAAGGCGTCGAGCTGATGTTCGCGCAGATCAAGCAGAACCTGCACGACTTCGGCGTCGACTTCGACGTGTACTTCAACGAGAGCTCGCTGTTCGCCTCCGGCGCGGTCGACAAGGCCATCCAGACGCTCAAGGACTCCGGCAAGCTCTACGAGAAGGACGGCGCCTGGTGGATCGCCTCCACCGAGTACGGCGATGACAAGGACCGCGTTGTCATCAAGAGCGACGGCAATTCGGCGTACATCGGCGGCGATATCGCCTACTTCCAGAACAAGCGTGCGCGCGGATTCGACCTGTGCATCTACATGCTGGGCGCGGACCACCACGGCTACATCGGCCGTTTGAAGGCCGCCGCCGCCGCGTTCGGCGACAACCCGGACACCGTCGAGGTGCTCATCGGCCAGATGGTGAATCTGCTCGAAGGCGATGTGGCAGTGCGTATGTCCAAGCGCGCGGGCACCGTGGTCACCCTGGACGATCTGGTCGAGGCGATCGGCGTGGATGCCGCCCGCTACTCGCTGGTGCGCTCCTCGGTGAACTCCAGCATCGATATCGATCTGGACCTGTGGACAAAACAGGACACCGAGAATCCGCTGTACTACGTGCAGTACGCGCACGCGCGCACCAACAACATCATCGGCAACTCCGCCGCCTTCGACTTCGCCTCGGTCACACCGGATTTCAGTGAGATGACCGCCGATCGCGAAGGCGCGCTGATCCGTACGCTCGGCGAGTACCCGCGTGTGCTGACCACCGCCGCCGAGATGCGCGAACCGCATCGCGTGGTCCGCTACCTGGAAGAGCTCGCGGGTGTGTACCACCCCTTCCAGTCCGATAAGGAGATGCGGGTGCTCCCCATGGGAGACGAACCCGTCACCCCCCGTAATGCCGCTCGCCTCGAGCTGGTCAAAGCCACCCGTCAGGTTCTCGCCAACGGCCTCGGCCTGCTAGGCGTCACTGCCCCGGAGCGTATGTAAATGAGTGCACATCCCGCCGGTCCCCGCCACGCGGACATCCCGCCCACTCAGAATCTTCCTGAGCGGCCGGAGAATTCGCAGCAGATGATCACGCTGCCCGCGAATGTGTGGCCGCGCAACGCTTCTCGTGATGCCGAGGGTGTCGTCCAGCTCGCCGGGGTGCCCGTGCACGAGCTGGCCGCCGAGTTCGGCACCCCGCTGTTCGTCATCGACGAGGACGACTTCCGTTCGCGCTGCCGCGATATGGTGCGCGCGTTCGGTGAGGGCGCGCGAGTGCACTACGCCTCCAAGGCTTTCCTCTCCGGTGAGATCGCCCGCTGGATTCGCGACGAGGGCCTGCACCTGGATGTCTGCTCCGGCGGCGAGCTCGCGGTGGCGCTGCACGCGGGTTTCCCGGCCGAGCGAATCGCCCTGCACGGCAACAACAAATCGGTTCCCGAACTGGAGACCGCGGTGGCGACCGGCGTCGGTCATATCGTGCTCGACTCGCTGATCGAGATCGAACGCCTGGAGGCCGTCGCCAAGTCCGCCGACAAGGTCGCCGATGTGCTGGTGCGCGTCACCGTCGGCGTGGAAGCCCATACGCACGAATACATTTCGACCGCGCACGAGGATCAGAAGTTCGGCTTCTCGATCGCCAGCGGTGATGCCATGCAGGCCATCGCCCGCGTCTTCGAGTCCGACAACCTGCGCCTGGTGGGCCTGCACAGCCATATCGGCTCGCAGATCTTCGAGATCGACGGTTTCGAGATCTCCACCCGCCGCATGCTGGGCCTGCTGCGCGAGGCCGCCGACAAGTTCGGCATGGAGCGCGCCGCGCAGATCAGTGTGCTGGATCTCGGCGGCGGCCTTGGTATTTCGTACCTACCGCATGAGGATCCGCCGTCCCTGGACGATTTCGCCTCGAAGCTGCGCCGCATCGTCGCCGAGGAGGCCGAGCGGGCGGGTCTGCCCGTGCCGACCATCGCGGTCGAGCCGGGCCGCGCCATCGCCGGACCTGGCACGGTCACCCTGTACGAGGTCGGCACCACCAAGGATGTGGTGCTGGACGCGGGCGCGCGCCGCCGCTATGTCAGCATCGACGGCGGTATGAGCGACAATATCCGGCCCGCCCTCTACCAGGCCGAATACGATTGCCGCCTGGTTTCGCGCTCCAGCGAGGCCGTCCCGGTGGTCGCTCGGGTGGTCGGAAAGCATTGCGAGAGTGGGGATATCGTCATTCGCGATACCTGGCTCCCGGCTGATGTCGGTCCGGGCGACCTGGTTGCGGTGGCGGCGACCGGCGCGTACTGCTACTCGATGTCGAGCCGTTACAACATGCTCACCCGGCCCGCCGTGGTCGCGGTGCGAGACGGTAAGGCGCGCTTGATCCTTCGCCGCGAGACGGTGGAGGACCTACTCAGCTTGGAGGTGAATGCATGACCGCCACGGCAGGCCGTGAAAAGGACACAGCAGTGAAGACCGGCGTGTGGGGATCGGACCATCCCATCGGAATCGCGGTGCTCGGTATGGGCACGGTCGGCACCGAAGTGGTTCGCATCATTCGCAACCAGGCCGAGGATCTGTGCAATCGCGTCGGCGCCCCCGTCGTACTGCGCGGGGTATCGGTTCGCGATCTGAGCAAGGACCGCGGTATCCCGGCCGAGTTGCTCACCACCGATGCCGAGGCCCTGGTCGCGCGCGACGATGTGGACATCGTGGTCGAGGTCATGGGAGGTATCGATCCGGCGCGCAAGCTGATCAAGACCGCCCTCGAGGCCGGAAAGTCCGTGGTCACCGCGAACAAGGCGCTGCTCGCCGATCACACCGGTGAACTGGCCTCGGCCGCCGAGGCGCACCGCGCCGACCTGTACTTCGAGGCCGCCGTCGCCGGTGCGATTCCGGTCGTGCGCCCGCTCATCCAGTCGCTCTCCGGTGACCGGGTGAACCGTGTGGTCGGCATTGTCAACGGCACCACCAACTTCATCCTCTCGGCCATGGCCGAGACCGGCGCGGCCTACGCCGATGTGCTGGCCGAGGCCACCCGCCTGGGCTACGCCGAGGCCGATCCGACCGCCGATGTCGAGGGCTACGACGCCGCCGCCAAGGCCGCCATCCTCGCCTCGGTCGCCTTCCACACCCGCGTGACCTCGGCCGATGTCTACCGCGAGGGCATCTCCCAGATCACCGCAGAGGATCTCGAGACCGCCGCCGCCGTGGGCTGCACCGTCAAACTGCTGGCCATGGCCGAGCGCGTCACCGATGAGGGCGGCAAGGAGTCCATCTCCGTGCGCGTCTACCCGGCCCTCATTCCGCGCAAGCACCCGCTGGCCTCGGTCAGCGGTGCGTTCAATGCCGTCGTGGTGGAGGCCGAGAACTCCGGCCGCCTGATGTTCTACGGGCAGGGCGCGGGCGGCGCGCCGACCGCATCGGCCGTCATGGGCGATCTGGTGATGGCGGCGCGCAACAAGTTCTACGGTGGCCGGGCGCCGGGCGAGTCGGTTTATGCTGAGCTGCCGATCGCCTCGATCGGCGACACCCCCACCCGCTATCACGTGAATATGCAGGTCGCCGACCGCACCGGCGTATTGCGGGCGGTCGCGGGCGAATTCGCCAAGCACGGGGTCAGCATTTCGACGGTCCGCCAGGAAGGTCATGACGCGGGCGCTCGCCTGGTCGTGGTGACCCACCATGCGCGGGAATCGGACCTGGCAGATACCGTTGCCGCGTTGGCCGAATTGGACTCCGTCACATCCGTGACCAGTGTTCTGAGATTGGAAGGCACCGAGGAATGAGTACGACAGCGAGGGCCGCGGCGAGCCGCGAATCCGGCACCGCCGCCCCCTGGCCCGGTCTGATCGCCGCGTACCGGGATCGACTCCCGCTCGGCGCCGACTGGGAGCCGGTCACGCTGTTCGAGGGCGGCACCCCGCTGGTCGCCGCCACGCACCTGTCGGAGCTCACCGGCTGCGAGGTGTACCTCAAGGTCGAGGGCGCGAACCCGACCGGTTCCTTCAAGGACCGCGGTATGACCATGGCCATGACCGAGGCCAAGGCCAGCGGTAAGAAGGCCGTGCTCTGCGCCTCCACCGGCAATACCTCGGCCTCGGCCGCCGCCTACGCCACCCGCGCGGGCCTGCACTGCGCGGTGCTGATTCCGCAGGGCAAGATCGCCATGGGCAAGCTGGCGCAGGCGGTCATGTTGGGCGCGAAGATCATTCAGGTCGAGGGCAACTTCGACGACTGCCTGGAGCTGGCGCGCAAGGTCACCGCGGAGTTCCCCGAGGTCGGACTCGTGAACTCGGTCAACCCGTTCCGT
Organism: Nocardia sp. NBC_01503; assembly: GCF_036327755.1. NCBI lineage: Bacteria > Bacillati > Actinomycetota > Actinomycetes > Mycobacteriales > Nocardiaceae > Nocardia > Nocardia sp. NBC_01503. The sequence goes on along the minus strand of NZ_CP109596.1, from coordinate 1,109,260 downwards.
ATCGAGGGCCAGAAGACCGCCGCCTTCGAGATCGTGGACGTGCTGGGCAAGGCCCCCGATGTGCATGTGCTCCCGGTCGGTAACGCGGGCAATATCACCGCGTACTGGAAGGGCTACAGCGAGTACTTCGCCGACGGCATCACCACCTCGCGCCCGCGCATGCTCGGCGTGCAGGCCGCGGGCGCCGCGCCGCTGGTGCACGGCGCGCCGGTGAAGGATCCCGAGACCATCGCCACCGCGATTCGCATCGGCGCTCCGGCGTCGTGGAATCAGGCCATGGCCGCCAAGGAGGAGTCCGGTGGTGCGTTCCGCGCGGCCACCGATGAGGAGATCCTCGAGGCGTACCGCCTGGTCGCCAGCACCGAGGGCGTCTTCGTCGAGCCCGCCTCGGCCGCCTCGGTCGCCGGTCTGCTCGCCGCCCGCAAGGAAGGCTGGATGGAGGCCGGTCTCACCGTGGTCTGCACCGTGACCGGCAACGGCCTCAAGGATCCCGACAATGCCCTCAAGGGCATGCCGGAGATCACCCCGATCCAGGTCGATCCGATCGCCGTGGCCCGTGAACTCGAGCTGGGCTGAATTGAATTCGCGCGAAGGTCAGTTGATGACCAGGACCCTGCCCGCCGGAATCACCGTCACCGTGCGGGTTCCGGCGTCTAGCGCCAATCTGGGTCCTGGATTCGATACGCTCGGCATCGCTCTGGGGCTGTATGACGAGATCGTGGTCGCCACCACCGATACCGGGCTGAACATCCGGGTCGAGGGTGAGGGTGCGGACGATGTGCCCTGGGGCCCTTCACATCTCGTCGTGCGCGCCATCGAACGCGGTCTGCAGGCCGCGGGCGTCTGGGCGGACGGCCTGGACGTGCTGTGCCGCAACGTGATTCCGCATTCGCGGGGGCTGGGTTCCTCGGCCTCCGCGGTGGTCGGCGGTTTGGCCGCCGGTCGCGGTCTGGCCGCGAAATTCGATGCGGCGCTGGCCTATGACGATGAGGTCATGGTGCAGCTCGCGGCCGAATTCGAGGGCCACCCGGACAACTCCTCGGCCAGCGTGCTGGGCGGAATCGTGGTGTCCTGGACCGAAACCGACCGCCTCGCAGACGAAAACGGCTTGGCGGATCACCATACGCGCGCCTACCGCGCGGTGCGGCTGGAACCGCACCCCGCATTGCGTCCCGTGGTGCTGATTCCCGAAGAGCGGTCCTCCACCGCGCACACCCGCGGGCTGCTGCCGGACAAGGTCCCGCACGCCGACGCGGCCTTCAACGCCAGCCGCGCCGCACTCGCCGTCGTGGCCCTCACGCAACGCCCTGACCTGCTGCTCCCCGCCACTGCGGACCGGCTACACCAGGGCTATCGGGCCGCCGCGCTGCCGCTCACCACCAAGTGGATCGAGCGTCTGCGCGAGGCGGGTATCGCCGCCACCGTATCGGGCGCGGGTCCGACCATTTTGGCCCTCGGGACCAGCGAATTCCCTGCGGAACTGCGTGAACTCGCGATCGCCGACGGCCTGCGCGTGCTCGAGCCGGGCATCGCCGACGGCGTCTTGGTGGATTGACAGCGCGCCTGCCTTGCCGATGTAAAGGTCGAGAGCTATCCTGAGCGAGTCCGTACATCGTGCGCGTCAGACGCCGGTGCTTCATCAGGGCAAATCGCTCCAGAGGCTCCTTGCTCAGGCTTGAGGCTTGAGGCTCGAAACTTGGGGGTAGCCAGTTCACTGGAATGATCTCTCCCACCTTTTCACTCGGTGGCGAAGCCCACGCGGTGGTACCCCCACCAATCCGGCGCAGCACGCGATACGGCATCCGAGTCCGGCATACGACCGGACTGCAGGAGGAACCCTCGAACAGGCACACGGCAGTCGAGGGAAGGAAAGGATTTCCGTGACAGATACGGACCTGCTCGCGACACCCGGGGTGGAAAGTGATTCAACCTCCTCGGATCGCGAAAGTGAATCCGGACAGATTTCGAAGATGAGCGAACACACTGACATCGCACGATCGGGGCTGACTGGAATGTTGTTGCCGCAGTTGCGTGCGCTTGCGGGGGAACTCGGTATTCGAGGCACTTCCGGAATGCGTAAGGGTGATCTCATCGCCGCCATCAAGGAGAATCAGTCCGGTGGCGCCAAGGCGACCGCGGCGGTCGGCAAGGCCACCACCGCGCGAAATGCCAAGGGCAAGGGCGATACCGCGCCGACCGGCGGCGAATCCGCGCCGGCCGATGCCGCTCCCGCGAAGGCCGTCAAGGCCGAGAATGCTCCCGCGCAGGACGAGAAGTCCTCCGCGAAGGTCGAGAACGTACGGGCCAAGACCGACGTTCCGACGTACAACTCCGCACCCGCTCGGGAGAGCGCGGACAAGACCGCCGAGCCGCGTGCGGACAAGCGGGACGAGGGCGACAACGCCCGCGCCGAGGGCGGCGACGACAGCCGTGACGGTGGCCAGCGTGGCCGCGGTCGCCAGCGTCGGGGCCGCGACCAGCGCGCCGAACAGCGCACCGGTGCCGGCAATGCCAATGCCGAGGCCACTGCCTCGGAGACCACCTCCACCGGCGAGTCCAAGCCGGAATCCGAGGGTGGTGAGCGTCGCCGCGAGCGCAATAACAACCAGCAGTCCGGCGGCGGGAACCAGCAGAACAACCAGAACGGCACCGCGCGCGGCGGCAACAACAACGACCGCGACCGCAATCGCGGACCCGTCGCCGATGACGACGAGGAAGGCGGCCGCGGTCGCCGGGGCCGTCGCTTCCGCGAGCGTCGCCGTGGGCGCGATCGCGATGGCGCGCCGGGCGAAACCAGCCGGGAGAGCCGGGAATTGGAGATCCGCGAGGACGATGTCCTGCAGCCGGTCGCCGGAATTCTCGATGTGCTCGACAACTACGCGTTCGTCCGCACCTCCGGCTACCTGGCCGGCCCGAACGACGTGTACGTGTCGATGAACCTGGTCCGCAAGAACGGCCTGCGCCGCGGTGACGCCATCACCGGTGCGGTCCGCGCTCCGCGGGACGGCGATCAGAGCAATCAGCGGCAGAAGTTCGATCCGCTGGTGCGCCTGGACACCATCAACGGCTCGGATATCGAATCCGCCAAGCGCCGTCCGGAGTTCCAGAAGCTCACCCCGCTGTACCCGAATCAGCGACTGCGGCTGGAGACCCAGCCGAACAAGCTGACCACGCGCATCATCGATCTGATCATGCCGATCGGTAAGGGTCAGCGCGCGCTGATCGTGTCCCCGCCCAAGGCGGGTAAGACCACGATCATGCAGGACATCGCGAATGCCATCGCGGTCAACAATCCCGAGTGCTACCTCATGGTCGTGCTGGTGGACGAGCGTCCCGAGGAAGTGACCGATATGCAGCGCTCCGTGCGCGGCGAGGTCATCGCCTCCACGTTCGACCGCCCGCCGGGCGATCACACCTCGGTCGCCGAGCTCGCCATCGAGCGCGCCAAGCGCCTGGTGGAGATGGGCCAGGACGTCGTCGTACTGCTCGACTCGATCACCCGATTGGGCCGTGCGTACAACAACTCGTCCCCGGCCTCGGGCCGAATCCTTTCCGGTGGTGTGGATTCCACCGCGCTGTACCCGCCCAAGCGGTTCCTCGGCGCGGCCCGCAATATCGAGAACGGCGGCTCGCTCACCATTATCGCGACCGCGATGGTGGAGACCGGTTCCACCGGTGACACGGTCATCTTCGAGGAGTTCAAGGGCACGGGTAATGCCGAGCTCAAGCTCGATCGCAAGATCGCCGAGCGCCGCGTGTTCCCGGCGGTCGACGTCAACCCGTCCGGCACCCGCCGCGACGATCTGCTGATGTCACCCGATGAGGCGGGCGTGCTGCACAAGCTGCGGCGCGTGCTCTCGGGCCTGGATTCGCATCAGGCCATCGACCTGCTCGTGGATCGACTCAAGAAGACCAAGAGCAATGCCGAATTCCTGATGACCGTTTCGAAGACCGCCCCCAACGCGATCGACGAATAAGGTTCGTACGCAGGCGATTTCGCCCCGTATAGCTCGGCTACAGCCCCACTCCGGTGGGGCTGTAGCCGTTTCACGGGTAGGTACGTGGGTAGTCGCCTCGGATCCCGGCGCGGGCTGTAGAACGCCATGCCGATGAGCGCCGCCCCGAAGATCATGAAGGCGAGAATGGACGCGGTCACGGCCCCGGACTGCGCGTCCGGGGCCGTGACCGCTGTGTAGGTGAGCGTGCCGTCCCCGTGTGGCGGGGTTGGGGCCAGGGTCTGGTTCCCCGCCGCACGACCGGACTTCTCTGGAGCGGCACACCACCCCACGATCACGATCAGAGCCAGTACTCCCAGGACCACCCCTGCGGCGATCTCCGCATCCTTCCTGGTCACAGCTGCCCTTCCCGTAGTCGCGAGGCCCTCACCTGCGACTACTCTATGAACAACGGTGTTCGCATTCTTGAGTAGCGAACTACTCGTCTTCAGCCTGGCTCGAGGACCGCGAACTTGCGTGCCCACAGTTTCTTGGGGGATACACGAAACCGACCTGTTGGTTGGTTCAACGCCCGCCGGGACCCTCCCGGAATTTTTCGCGCCCCGGCATTGTCTATACTTTCCGTTTGGCAACCATGCCTAGTCGGTTCCGGTTCACGCCTCGCGAGGCGACCCGGCGCCATTCGAAAGGACACCATGAAGGCAGGAATTCACCCCACGTACGTCGATACGACGGTCGTGTGCGGCTGCGGCAACACCTTCCAGACCAAGAGCACCAAGGAGTCCGGCCAGATCACGGTCGAAGTCTGCTCCCAGTGCCACCCGTTCTACACGGGCAAGCAGAAGATCCTGGACACCGGTGGCCGCGTGGCTCGCTTCGAGGCTCGCTACGGCAAGCGTGCGAAGGCCAACGAAGCCAACTAGCTACTCTGACGACGCCCGTCCTGTGCAAACAGGCCGGGCGTCGCTGCATTTTCTGCCTCCGCTTCGCTCCGGCGGTTCGCGGCCCTCGTGACCCCGGTTCTTCCCTCCTCCGCTCCTCCGCTTCGCTCCCCCGCTCCGTCAGTCCAGAACCGGGGCGGGCCGCGAACTCGGGGTGGTGTAGCCCTCAGTCCTATCGAAGGAGCAACCGCGATGGCCGACAAGTCCGCGGCCCCGAATGCGATCGACGACATTCTGGCCGAGTACGGCGCACTCGAAGCCCAGCTGGCCGATCCCGACCTGCACAACAACCCCGGTGCGGCCCGCCGCGTCGGCAAGCGCTTCGCCGAACTCGGGCCCATCATGTCGGCCCATAAGAAACTCACCGCCACGCGCGATGATCTGGCCGCGGCCGAAGAACTCGCCGCCGACGACTCGTCCTTCGCCGCCGAGATCCCCGGCCTGCGCGCACAGGTCGAGGAGTTGGAGAAGACGCTCACCGATCTGCTCGCCCCGCGCGACCCGCACGACGCGGATGATGTTGTGCTGGAAGTGAAATCGGGTGAAGGCGGCGAGGAATCCGCGCTCTTCGCCTCCGATCTGGCGCGCATGTACATCCGGTACGCCGAACGGCACGGCTGGAAGGTCGAGGTCCTCGACGCCAATATCACCGATATGGGCGGCTACAAAGAGGCAACCATCTCCATCAAGGCCAAGGAACCGTCCCTGGACGGGGTCTGGTCCAAGCTCAAATTCGAGGGCGGCGTGCACCGCGTACAGCGCGTCCCCGTCACCGAATCGCAGGGCCGCATCCACACCTCCGCCGCCGGTGTCCTGGTGTACCCCGAGCCCGACGAGGTCGAAGAGGTGCAGATCGACGACAAGGATCTGCGCGTCGACGTGTACCGCTCCTCCGGTAAGGGCGGCCAAGGCGTCAACACCACCGACTCCGCCGTGCGCATCACCCACCTACCCACCGGCATCGTCGTGACCTGCCAGAACGAGCGCTCACAGCTGCAGAACAAGATGCGCGCCATGCAGGTGCTGGGTGCGCGGTTGCAGGCCCTCGCCGAGGAGCAGGCCGATCAGGAAGCCGCCGCCGGGCGCGCCTCGCAGATCCGCACCGTCGACCGCTCCGAGCGCATCCGCACCTACAACTTCCCCGAGAACCGCATCGCCGACCACCGCATCGGCTTCAAGGCGCACAACCTCGATTCGGTCCTGGACGGCAACCTCGAAGACCTCTTCCAGGCACTCGGCGAAGCCGACCGCGCCGCCCGCCTCGCCGCCGAATAAGACGCGCCGTAGCGGGTCCCGGCAACCGCCGGGTTCGAGACGGGACAACTGATTTCGTGAGAAAATGGGTAACTCCTGGGGTACCCCCAGAACGCGAGTGGCACCTGGCCGGCGGCCCGGTACGGAAGGAACGAGGCTCCCACTGATCGGCAAGAGTTCCGGGGAGGCGGCGCGGCACCGCGCGCCATTGCGTCCAGCGATCCGCGAGGCCATCGACAAACTGGAGTCCGCCGGGGTGCGCAGCCCCGGAGCGGATGCGGAATACCTTGCGGCACATGTCTTGGGCGTGGACCGCATGCGCTTGGCATTGGTTCCGATGGTGACCGCCGAACAGTTGGACGAATTCCGCCGTCTTGTTGCCCGCCGCGCGGAACACATTCCCTTGCAACACCTTACGGGCACGGCCGCCATGGGTGAGATCGATCTGGCGGTCGGGCCCGGCGTCTTCATCCCGCGCCCGGAGACCGAACTGCTCTTCGCCTGGGCGCTGGCCCAGCTCGAGGCGGTGGGCCACGAACACCAGCCCGTCGTGGTCGACCTGTGCACCGGTTCAGGGGCTTTGGCGCTGGCTATCGCACACGCCCGCCCCGACGCCCAGGTGCACGCGGTGGAACTCGACTCCGAGGCGCTGGCCTGGGCGCGCCGCAATGCCCTGCAACTCGCGGACGAGGGCGATACCCCCATTGATCTGCACAATGCCGATGTCACCGATCCGGCTCTGCTGGAGCGGCTCTCGGGCAAGGTCGACATCGTCGTCTCCAACCCGCCCTATATCCCCGAATCCGCGCAACTGGATCCCGAAGTGGCAGACCACGATCCCCACCGCGCCCTCTTCGGCGGCCCCGACGGCCTCTCGGTAATCCGCCCCATGATCCCCAACATCGCCCGCCTCCTCCGCCCTGGCGGCGCGGTAGCCATCGAGCACGACGACACCAACGGCTCCGGCGTAGCGGCTCTTCTGGCTGCCGCAGGCTTCACCTCGGTAGTCGAACACCCCGACCTCGCTGGCAAACCCCGCTTTGTAGTGGCGCATCACCCTGCCTGAAGCGATCGATTCCATCCCGGGGCCTTCGTAGCCGAACCCCGCTGGGACTGAGGGTGGCTGCAGGGTCCGGCTACGGAGGCCCCGGGTACCTCCCGTCCCCACCCCGAGCCACATCCCCTTCGCCACCACATCCGAATACCCCCGCGACGATGGCCGAGCCCAGCAGCCATGCCAAGATGTCAGCCGTGAGTACCGTCTACGACTGTGCCGATTCCGATTCGCGGGCCGCGGGGTTGATCGCGGCGCGGAGTGCGCTGAAATCCGGACGGTTGGCTGTGATTCCCACCGATACGTTGTACGGGCTGGCCGCCGACGCGTTCGACAGTCAGGCTGTCGGCGCGCTGCTCGCCGCCAAGCGGCGGGGGCGGGATATGCCGGTGCCGGTGCTGGTCGGGTCGTGGAACACGATCGACGGGCTGGTGTTCTCGGTGCGGCCGCAGGCGCGGGAATTGATTCGCGCGTTCTGGCCGGGCGGGCTGAGTCTCGTTGTGCAGCAGGCGCCTTCGCTGGCCTGGGACCTGGGGGATACCCGGGGGACGGTCATGCTGCGGATGCCGTTGCATCCGGTCGCGCTGGAGGTGCTGCGCGAGGTCGGGCCACTGGCGGTATCGAGTGCGAACGTTTCGGGGCAGCCGCCCGCGAAGACGGTCGACGAGGCCAAGGCCCAGCTCGGCGATCTCGTCGGGGTGTACCTCGACGGCGGTCCGGCCGATCACGCGATCGCCTCCACCATCGTGGATCTGACTTCCGATATGCCGCGCATTCTGCGCGAGGGTGCCGTCCCCACCGAGAAGGTGGCGGAGGTCCTCGGCATGTCGCCGGAGGAGCTGCTTTCCCAGAGCGCGCGGTGACGGCCCGATAGATGCTGTTGAGTCAGGGCGTTTTCAGCCAGGGCGCGGTCGTCCCGCTGCGGGAGCTGCTGCTGGTGCTGTTCGTCGCGTCGGTGGTGACCTTCCTGAGCACCGGCGGAATCCGGGTGGCCGCCATCGCCTTCGGCGCGGTGGCCGTTCCGCGTGAGCGTGACGTCCATGTGAAGCCGGTCCCGCGCATGGGCGGTCTCGGCATCTACCTGGGTGTGGTCGCGGCCGTGCTGTTCGCGCACCAGTTGCCGGCCCTGCGCCGCGGATTCGACTATCCCAAGGACATTCCGGCGGTGCTGGCGGCGGGCACGCTGATCGTGCTGGTCGGCATAATCGACGACCGCTGGGGCTTGGACGCGCTCACCAAATTCGTCGGTCAGGTGACCGCCGCCGGGGTGATGGCGGTCATGGGCCTGTCCTGGGTGGCCATCTACAACCCCTTCACCAATGAGACCGTGGTGCTGGATCCGCTGCAGGGCGGTCTGGTCACCGTCGGCATCACCGTCACCTTGATCAACGCCATGAATTTCGTGGACGGTCTGGACGGTTTGGCCGCGGGCCTGGGTTTCATCGCGTCGGTGGCGGTTTTCGTCTTCAGCGTCGGTCTGCTCTACGAAGTGGGCGGTTCCACCGATACGTATCCGCCCGCGCTGCTGGCCGCCGCGCTGGCGGGCGGTTGCCTGGGATTTCTCGCGCACAATTTTCAGCCCGCGCGAATATTCATGGGCGATACCGGTTCCATGCTCATCGGATTGGTGCTGGCCGCGGTCTCCACGGGTGCTTCGGGCCGAATTCCGTTGCAGGGTTACGGCCCGCGCGACATCGTCGGTCTGCTGTCGCCGCTGTTGCTGGTGGGCGCGGTCATGTTCATTCCGGTACTTGATCTTGTTTTGGCCATCGTGCGCCGAGTTCGCGCGGGTGTGAGTTTCTCCACCCCGGACAAAATGCATCTGCATCACCGTTTGCTGCAGATCGGGCATTCGCATCGCCGCGTGGTGTTGTTGATCTACTTGTGGGTGAGCGTCTTCGCATTCGGCGCGGTCGGCACGTCACTGATGGATCGCCGCGTGGTGGTGTTGCTCTTCGCCGCGGGCCTGGTCTTCGCCCTGATCGTCACGTCGGTGCCGTCCTGGCGCGACCTCACCGATCGGGCCACGCGTAAACCACCGCGCGGCCCGGACGCGACCGCCCGGTAGAGTTCGCTGTCGTGAGCACGTCTTCCACCCCCGGTCCCGACGCCCCGCTGCGGGCGGCCCTGCGCTACGGCCTCATGGGATTGGCTGTGCTGGTGGTGGTTTCGGCAATTCTGTCGTCGATCATCGCCGGCATGCCCGGTCTGTGGGGCGCGTTGATCGGCGCCGCCATCGGCGGCGGCTTCATTCTCACCACCGCCGCCTCGGTGCTTTTCAGCGCGAAAATCGAGTCCGGTTTACAGGGCATCGTGATCCTGGGCAGCTGGGTCGGCAAGATCGTGCTGGTGCTGGCCATCGTCGCCATTTTGAAGCGATTCGACTTCTACAGCCCCGTCGCGCTCTTCCTCACGGTCGTCGGCGCACTGCTCATCGTGCTCGGTGCGGAGACGTACGGCCTTCTGCGGCAACGGGTTCCGACCGTCGAGACGGAGCGTGAGCTCTAACTCCGACACAGTTCACTGCCTGTTTAGGCCACCCCCTACACGTTGTCGTAGATAACTTGATAAACTCTTTACTTGTAGCCGACCGAAGCACAAGGGGGGGTCACCTGAGACCCACCTGAGAGCAGGTTATGCTTACTGCCGTACCGGACCCTTCGGGTCACCGGTTCTGCACCGTCGACGATGTCGCCGACGCGCGTACAGACGCCCGGGCGCAAGCCCCTCAGCTGCTGACGAACTTCGAGCCGACCTGAGTCGACCACCAGATCGTCAATGTCCGATCGAACCGCGGGAAAAGGATTTCCCGCGGCCCGACCACGGGAGAGAACGCTGAGCGTCACCATTTTGGCGGGCGAGTTCCACGCGCCGTCGCTTAACGACTTCTTCCCTCCAGCAGTGCTGTTCGAGGGGACGCCTTTCGAGCTCGACCGTTTGATGCTCGTTCGCATCATCATGGCGGCCGTTCTCTTGATCGTGATGCTCGCGGCTTTCCGTCGTCCGCGGCTTGTTCCGCGCGGTCTGCAGAATGTCGCCGAATCCGGTCTGGTGTTCGTGAAGGAACAGATCTGCGATGAGGTGCTGGGCAAGGAAACCGGTAAGAAGTTCTTCCCGCTCATCGCGTCGATCTTCTTCACCGTGCTGTTCCTGAACTTCTCCAGCGTCATTCCGGGCCTGAACATCTCGTCCAATGCGCGCATCGGTATGCCGCTGGTGCTGGCCGTCGTCGCCTACCTGACGTTCAACTACGTCGGTATCAAGAAGTACGGCTTCCTGAAATACATGCGCTCGAGCATCGTGGTGCCGAATGTGCCGCCCGCACTGCACGTGCTGCTGATTCCGATCGAGTTCATCTCGACCTTCGTACTGCGTCCGTTCACGCTGACCGTCCGTCTTATGGCGAATATGCTGGCCGGCCACATCATGTTGGTGCTGTTCTTCAGCGCCACCCAGTTCTTCCTGTTCGACGCCGCCTCGTGGATGAAGGTGTTCTCCCCGTTCTCGCTTATCGCGGGCCTCGGCTTCACCCTCTTCGAACTGCTGGTTGTCGTTCTGCAGGCCTACGTGTTCGCACTGCTGACCGCTGTGTACATCGGTCTGGCGCAGCACGCCGACTCTCACTGACCGACCACATAGCAAGAACCACAAACCTGCTTCACACGCCGCCCCGGCGGGTGGGCGACAGAAAGGGAATGGAACACACATGAGCACCCTCTCGTACCTGGCTGCTGAAGTTGCCGAATCCAAGTCCAAGGGCTTCGGCGCCATCGGCTACGGCCTCGCTGCGATCGGCCCCGGCATCGGTGTAGGAATCGTCGTCGGTAAGGCCATCGAGGGCATCGCCCGTCAGCCCGAGCTGCAGGGCACCATCCGGACCACCATGTTCCTGGGCATCGCGTTCACCGAGGCCCTGGCGCTGATCGGTCTCGTCGCCGGCTTCATTTTCTGATTCCGGCAAAGACTTAGGAATCAACGATGAACAGCATTTATTTGCTCGCGGCCGAGGAGGATATCAATCCCCTCGTCCCCAAGACCTATGACATTGTCTGGTCTGCGATCGTCTTCATCGTTATCGCTTTTGTCTTCGCCAAGTACGTCGTCCCGCGCCTGACCAAGGTGCTGGACGAGCGCACGGAGAAGATCGAGGGCGGTATCGCCAAGGCCGAGGCCGTGCAGGCCGAGGCGCAGGCCACCCTGCAGCAGTATCAGGAGCAGTTGGCCGAGGCTCGCCTCGAGGCCGCGCGCATTCGTGAGGAAGCGCGCACTCAGGGCCAGACCATCCTGGCGCAGCTGCGTGCCGATGCGCAGGCCGAGGCCGACCGCATCGTGGCGTCGGGTCACACCCAGCTGGAGGCACAGCGCCAGCAGATCGTGACCGAACTGCGTTCCGAGCTCGGCCGCACCGCGGTCGACCTGGCCGAGAAGATCATCGGTCAGTCGGTGGCCGACGAGGCCAAGCAGGCGGCGTCGATCGACCGGTTCCTCCAGGAGCTGGACGCGAACGCCGGCATCGGGGTCGGAAGGTAACGAACCGAAAGTGGGAAGCATGTACGCAGCGAGCCGTGAGGCGAGCTCCCGTGCGCGGGAAGCTCTTCGGGCCGCTCTGACCGGAAGCGACACCGTCGCGGCCACGACGGGCTCCGAACTGTTCGCCGTTGTCGCCGTCCTCGACGACCAGCGCTCGCTGCGTGTGGCGCTCGCGGATAAGTCGGTGTCCAGCTCGGCCCGCGCCGAATTGGCCGAGCGCCTCTTCGGCGGCAAGGTCAGCGGAGCCACCCAGACGGTGCTGACCACCGCGGTGGCACAGGACTGGTCCCGTTCCCGCGATCTGGTCGACAGCCTGGTGCTGCTCGGCCGCGAAGCGCTGCTGCGCGCCGCGGAGGATCGCGGCCGCCTCGGCGCCGTCGAGGACGAGCTGTTCCGCCTGGGCCGGATCGTCGAAGACAACCCCGTGCTGGAGCAGGCGCTGACCGATCACGGCAAGCCGCTCGCGGCCAAGCGTGAACTGGTCCAGCGTCTGCTCGCGGGCAAGGTCGAGGAGATCACCCTCGAACTGGTCCAGCAGGCGGTCGCCCGCAGCAAGAAGGGCGATATCGGCGAGGCCTTCGACCACCTGTCCGATCTGGCGGCGTCGCTCCGGGATCAGATCGTGGCGCATGTGCGCTCCGCGTCGACCCTGACGACCCAGCAGCGTGAGCACCTGGCGGCTTCGCTTCAGCGCATCTACGACAAGCCCGTCACGGTGCACGTGCAGGAAGACCCGAGCCTGCTGGCCGGCGTCGTCGTGCGCGTGGGCGACGACCTGATCGACGGCAGCGCCGTCGGCCGACTGCAGCGCTTGCGCCAGTCGCTGGCCTGACGCCAGCGACCCGGCCTGACAAGCGCACCAACACACCGACATTCGAGACCACAGCGAGAGCAGGAAGAACATGGCGGAGCTGACGATCTCCCCCGATGAGATCCGTAGCGCGATCGAGAGCTACACCCAGAGCTACACCCCGGAAACCTCCATCGAGGAAGTGGGCGTCGTCACCGACACCGGCGACGGCATTGCCCACATCAGCGGCCTCCCCGGCGCGATGGCGAACGAGCTGCTGGAATTCCCCGGCGGCGTGCTCGGCGTCGCGCTGAACCTGGAGGACACCGAAATCGGTGCCGTCGTCCTGGGTGAGTTCGACACCATCGAGGAGGGCCAGCAGGTCCGTCGTACCGGCGACGTGCTCTCGGTCCCGGTGGGCGACAACTTCCTCGGCCGCGTGGTTAACCCGCTGGGCGCCCCGATCGACGGCCTCGGCGAGATCGAGTCCGACGAGCGTCGCGTGCTCGAGCTGCAGGCCGCCACCGTGCTGGAGCGCCAGCCCGTCGGCGAGCCCCTCGCGACCGGTATCACCGCGATCGACGCCCTGACCGCCATCGGCCGCGGCCAGCGTCAGCTCGTCATCGGCGACCGCAAGACCGGTAAGACCGCGGTCTGCGTCGACGCCATCATCAACCAGAAGGCCAACTGGGCCTCGGGCGATCCGTCGAAGCAGGTGCGCTGCATCTACGTCGCGATCGGCCAGAAGGGTTCCACCATCGCGGGCGTCAAGGCCGCGCTGGAGGCCCACGGCGCGATGGAGTACACCACCATCGTCGCGGCCCCCGCGTCGGACTCCGCCGGCTTCAAATGGCTTGCGCCGTACACCGGTTCGGCCATCGGCCAGCACTGGATGTACCAGGGCAAGCACGTTCTGATCGTGTTCGACGACCTGTCCAAGCAGGCGGAGGCGTACCGCGCCATCTCGCTGCTGCTGCGTCGCCCGCCGGGCCGCGAGGCGTACCCGGGTGACGTCTTCTACCTGCACTCCCGTCTGCTGGAGCGTTGCGCGAAGCTCTCCGATGAGCTCGGTGCCGGTTCCATGACCGCGCTGCCGATCATCGAGACCAAGGCCAACGACGTGTCGGCGTTCATTCCGACCAACGTCATCTCCATCACCGACGGCCAGGTGTTCCTGGAGTCGGACCTCTTCAACAAGGGTGTCCGTCCGGCCATCAACGTCGGTATCTCGGTCTCCCGTGTCGGTGGCGCCGCGCAGACCAAGGCCATGAAGCAGGTCTCCGGTTCGCTGCGTCTGGAGCTGGCCTCCTACCGCGAGCTCGAGGCGTTCTCCGCCTTCGCCTCCGATCTGGACGCGGCCTCGCTGGCGCAGCTGGAGCGCGGCGCGCGCTGGGTCGAGCTGCTCAAGCAGGACCAGTACGCCCCGGTTTCGGTTGAGGATCAGGTTGTTTCGCTGTTCCTGGTCGACGCCGGCTACTACGACTCGGTTCCGGTCGACGATGTGCGCCGCTTCAACGTCGAGCTGCTGGAGTACCTGCACAGCTCGGTGCAGGCTTCCTTCGACGCCCTCGCGGGTGGTTCGAAGAAGCTCGAGGGCGAGAACGCGGAGTCGTTCAAGGTCGCGACCGACAAGTTCAAGCAGGGCTTCCTGGCTTCGGACGGCAGCCGTGTCGTGAACGAGGCCGAGGCCGGTCAGCTGGATCACGAAGAGGTCGAGTCGCTGTCCGTCACTCGCAAGCACGTCGAGAAGTAAGAACGGCGAAGCACATGCGACTGTCTGACTCGAGGAATGAAGGGAGTGTGAACCGCTAATGGCAAGCGTGCGCGAACTGCGCTCCCGAATTCGTTCCGTGAGCTCGATCAAGAAGATCACCAAAGCGCAAGAGCTGATCGCGACCTCGCGAATCAGCAAGGCGCAGGCCCGGGTCGCGGCGGCCAAGCCGTACGCGGAGGAGATCACCAAGGTGCTCGCCGAATTGGCAAGCGCCAGTGGGAATCTCACCCACCCGCTGCTCACCGAGCGGCCCAACGCGCGGCGTGCCGCGGTACTGGTGATCACCAGTGACCGCGGTATGTGCGGCGGCTACAACTCGAATGTGCTCAAGCGCACCGAGGAGCTGCTCACCACGCTGCGCTCCGAGGGCAAAGAGCCGGTGCTGTACGTGATGGGCTCGAAGGGCCTGACGTTCTACACCTTCCGTAAGCGTGAGGTCAACGGATCGTGGACCGGCTTCTCGCAGTCGCCGAACTATGTGGACGCGTCCTCGGCGTGCAACCACCTGGTTGAGGCGTTCATGGCGGGCGCCGACGGTGAGGTTGCCGCACCCAACGGTGAGGGCACCATGGCCGGTGTCGATGAACTGCACATCGTCTACACGCGTTTCGTGTCGATGCTGTCGCAGGTCCCCGAGGTCCGCCGCCTGGCTCCCATTCAGGTGAGCTATGTGGAGGAGAACTACGAGCTGGGCGATGACAGCTTCTCCGACTCCGAGTCGGCGGATGTGCACGCACAGTACGAGTTCGAGCCGGATGCGGATCGCCTGCTGGGCGCGCTGCTGCCGAAGTACATCAACACTCGCATTTACGCGTCGCTGCTCGATGCGGCGGCGTCGGAGTCGGCTGCGCGCCGCACCGCGATGAAGGCTGCTACCGATAACGCGACGGATCTGGTGAATTCCCTGACCCGCACCGCGAATTCGCTGCGTCAGGCCGGAATCACGCAGGAAATCACGGAAATCGTCGGTGGCGCCAACGCGCTGGCGTCGAGCTCGGACCGCGACTAGACACGCGGTATGGGCGCTGGGAACGGAGGCGGCAGCTCGCGTAACCACGTAGTGACCCGCCCATACCGCATTCAAACACGGAAGAGAACCAATGACCGCAGCTGTCACTAACGAAACCCGGGTTGGCGCCGGCACCGGCCGCGTCTCCCGCGTCATCGGCCCCGTCGTGGACGTCGAGTTCCCGCGCGGGTCCATCCCCGAGCT
Organism: Nocardia sp. NBC_01503; assembly: GCF_036327755.1. NCBI lineage: Bacteria > Bacillati > Actinomycetota > Actinomycetes > Mycobacteriales > Nocardiaceae > Nocardia > Nocardia sp. NBC_01503. The sequence continues at coordinate 1,093,748 of NZ_CP109596.1, read as the reverse complement.
TTACAACGCGCTGAACGTGGATATCGCGCTCGCGTCGGTTGCGAAGACCCTGACCCTCGAGGTCGCACAGCACCTGGGCGACGGCATCGTGCGCACCATCTCCATGCAGCCGACCGACGGTCTGGTGCGTGGGGTCGAGGTGCGCGACACCGGCAAGCCGATCTCGGTTCCGGTCGGCGACGTCGTCAAGGGCCACGTCTTCAACGCGCTCGGCGACTGCCTGGACACCCCGGGCCTCGGCCGCGACGGCGAGCAGTGGGGCATCCACCGCCAGCCGCCCGCCTTCGACCAGCTCGAGGGTAAGACCGAGATCCTGGAGACCGGCGTCAAGGTCATCGACCTGCTGACCCCCTACGTCAAGGGCGGCAAGATCGGTCTGTTCGGTGGTGCCGGCGTCGGCAAGACCGTTCTGATCCAGGAGATGATCACCCGTATCGCTCGCGAGTTCTCCGGCACCTCGGTGTTCGCGGGCGTCGGTGAGCGTACCCGTGAGGGCACCGACCTCCACCTGGAAATGGAAGAGATGGGCGTCCTTCAGGACACCGCCCTCGTCTTCGGCCAGATGGACGAGCCGCCGGGCACGCGTATGCGCGTCGCCCTGTCGGCCCTGACCATGGCGGAGTACTTCCGCGATGTGCAGAACCAGGACGTGTTGCTCTTCATCGACAACATCTTCCGGTTCACCCAGGCCGGTTCCGAGGTCTCGACCCTGCTGGGTCGTATGCCCTCGGCCGTCGGTTACCAGCCGACCCTGGCGGACGAGATGGGTCAGCTCCAGGAGCGAATCACCTCGACCCGTGGCCGTTCGATCACCTCGATGCAGGCGATCTACGTCCCCGCCGACGACTACACCGACCCGGCGCCGGCGACCACCTTCGCCCACCTGGACGCGACGACCGAGCTTTCCCGCCCGATCTCGCAGAAGGGCATCTACCCTGCCGTCGACCCGCTGACCTCGACCTCTCGTATCCTCGAGGCTTCGATCGTCGGCGAGCGGCACTTCGCGGTGGCCAACGAGGTCAAGCGGATCCTGCAGAAGTACAAGGAACTGCAGGACATCATCGCCATCCTCGGTATGGACGAGCTCTCCGAAGGCGACAAGGTCCTCGTCGGCCGTGCCCGCCGTCTGGAGAAGTTCCTGGGTCAGAACTTCATCGTCGCCGAGAAGTTCACCGGCCAGGAAGGCTCGGTCGTTCCGCTGGAGCAGACCATCGACGACTTCGATCGCGTCTGCAAGGGCGAGTTCGATCACCTGCCCGAGCAGGCGTTCAACTCCTGCGGTGGCCTGGACGACGTCGAGGCGGCCGCGAAGAAGATCGCCGGGAAGTAGTCCACCATGGCGGATATGTCAGTTGATCTGGTCGCCGTTGAGCGACTGCTGTGGTCGGGCCGGGCGAAGTTCGTCTCGGCCCAGACCACGGAGGGCGAGATCGGCATCCTCGCCGGCCACGAACCGCTGCTCGGTCAGCTGGTCGAAGCCGGCACGGTGACCATCGTGTCCGACAGCGACGAGCGCATTGTCGCGGCCGTGCACGGCGGATTCTTCTCGGTCACCGGCACTTCGGTGCGAGTGCTCGCCGAATCCGCTGATTTCTCGGGCGATATCGACGAGGCGGCCGCCAAGGCCGTGCTCGCCGATGCGGACGCCAGCCCGGAGGCGCAGGCCAAGGCTCAGGGCCGACTGCGCGCCGTGGAGAAGGCCGCACAGGGCTAAAACGCGGAGTATTCACTCAGCAAAGAGCGGCGGCTCTGGGAAATATCCCAGGGCCGCCGCTCTTTTCGTTTACACTCAGCACGGCTCCGGAGTGTGATCTGACCCATTCCGCAATGCCTCGGCTATTTCAGCACTTTCAGCTTTACCTCAATGAGTTGGCGCAGCGCGGTCTCGCCCGGGTATGAGCGGGTGTGGCCTCGCCACGATGAGCGAGGGGTGAATGAGCGTTAGCAGATGGACCGTTACGGCAATGGCGGTCGCGGTAGGCATCGGATTCTTCTCACCGGGCGCGGCGAACGCGGACACCATCGTCCCGCTGCCCAACGGGCATATCGAGGGTCCGGGCGTCAAAATCACGAGTGTCGGTGAGCGCGCGGTCATTTCGCCGTCGCTGGCGTCCAATGGCGCGGGCCGTACGTCGTGGGTGAGCGGCAATGTGATCGCCGAGGTGGAGACGCCGGACGGCACGGTCGGGCCGAACAATGGTCCGCTGAACTATCCGGGCACCAATGATTCCGGAACTCACGGCTCCTCCAATTTGACGGTCGGATATGTGGTGGGCTGCCAGGTTTCGCTGGGTTCGCTCAGCGGCAACGCGTCCGTCACGATCAGTACCTCGCCCGCGGTGTCGGCGGGATTCAGTTTTCCGCTGTCGCCGGGACAGGTGAAGTGGATGGCGATCAACAACATCGAGTTGATCAAGAGCGGTTCGTATCAGATCCAGTACCAAGACGTTCCGATGGAAATTCAGGGTTGCGGCGGATACGCGCAGGCCCGCCAGTTCTCGGTGGTGGAGATCATCGGCGTGGACTACGCCAAGGTCACCCTCTACGGCCAGCCGTTCAGCATCGGCTGAGGATCGAACTTCGACGCGAAGGGATCGCATGTTCGGCTCTGATGTAAAACCCTGGGGCGGAAGGCTTTTCGGGATAGCGGCGGCGGTGATGATGGCGTGCGGTGTCAGTGCGCCGGGCACGGCGACCGCGGACACGTTCATTCCTTTGCCGGGTGGGGTGATCACCCGGGAACTGGCGGACGGCACCACCGTCACCATTCGCATCGACGGGGAATCGGCCAAGATCAACCCGTCCATGGGGTCGACGCCGGTGCACCGCAATGTGTGGACCACCGGACGCGGCAGCGTGGACCTGGCCGGACCGAGCGCATCGACGGCGACCATCAAGATCTCGCCCGGCTATGTGGTCGGCTGCCAGGTGGATATCGGCCCGTTCTCGGAGAGCTCCAACGCCAGTGAAGCGCCGTCCGGCGCCGGCGCGCAGCAATTGCTACAGGGTGCGTCCGAGGTGGTGGGCGGCGGTATCACGCTCTCGGCCGGGCAGGCGGTCGCGCGTTTGATGCTCGATCTGGAGCGGCCCGACGACTACGGCATGGAATCGCATAAGCGCTACAACAAGGTTCCCGGTCCGCATGCCAGCGTCAGCTGGGTGGACGAGACCTTCTCGGTGGATGGTTGCGGTGGCTACGCGCAGGCGCGCTCATTCATCCTCGCCGAGGTCGACACAACCACCTTCATCGGAAATCTGGCGCTCTGGGGCCAGCCGTTCAGCATCGGCTGAGGCCAGCGCTGAGCAGGGCATACGTCACATTCGGTGGATGGCCGAACCTCGTGTTCACACGGTCGCTACTATCGACCACACACGGGGTCCGGCCGATGGCCGGAATCGTGCTCGACAGGTGAAGGGACGGAGCAACATTGCGGACCGGGATGGTGGTTCTGATCATTCTGGTGCTGTTGCTTGTCGGTTTGGCCCTGGCCTCCACATATCGCCTGATCATGCTGCGTCGGGGCGGAACCGCAGCGCTGTTGCGGGTGCTCCCGGTACGCGGTCACGGTGCGGGCTGGCGGCACGGTCTGATCCGCTATGGCGAGGACACCCTCGTCTTCTACAAACTCTCCAGTCTCAAGCTGGGTCCGGATTGCACGATTCGCCGTCAGGGGATCGAGGTCGGCACCGGCCGCCGCAAACCCGAGGGCGACGAGTTCGACATCATGAACGACGAGGCCATCGTCGAAGTCACCGATGAGAACGGCAGCTACGAGCTTGCGCTCGATCGCGGCGCCCTCGCGGCCTTCCTGTCCTGGGTGGAATCCCGCCCGTCGGAGCGCATTCGGCGGCGCCGGTGAGGTTGCGCGCGTAACGACTGATCTCGTGCGCTCGGGGTAACGCTTTCCCGCCTCCTCGCCACTTTTGCCGGCGGGTAGGTGCAGCGCAATTGCCGTTGCGGGCCGCCGGTCGGCGGGTTGGCTGAGTTCCGGACGTCCCCGACGAGTTACCCCGATCCTTGCGAGATATGCAGTCACCTATCACCCCGGCGTTACTGTTGGCCCGTGAGTGTGCACCTGACGCGGATTTACACGCGGACCGGCGATGACGGAACGACCGGGCTCAGCGATTTCTCGCGGGTCTCCAAGACTGATGCCCGACTGGTCGCCTACGCCGACTGTGATGAGGCGAACGCCGCACTCGGTGTCGCGATCTCGCTCGGCAATCCCGATGAGCGCATCCTGAGTGTGTTGCGCGCCATCCAGAACGATCTCTTCGACGCGGGCGCGGATCTGTCGACCCCGGTGGTCGAGGACCCCAAGTATCCGCCGCTGCGCATCACCCAGCCGTATATCGACCGCCTCGAAAAGTGGTGCGATGACTTCAATGAGCCTCTGGCACCGTTGAATTCGTTCATTCTGCCCGGTGGCACACCGCTTGCGGCGTTGCTGCACACCGCGCGCACGGTGGCCCGACGCGCCGAGCGTTCGGCGTGGGCCGCGGTCGACGCGCACCCCGACGACACCAGCGTGCTCCCGGCGAAATACCTGAACCGCCTCTCCGACCTGCTGTTCATTCTGGGCCGGGTGGCCAACCCGGAAGGCGACATCCTCTGGCGGCCGGGCGGAGAGGCCACGAGCGCGGGACAGGAGCACTAGGCTGACCGTCGTGAGTGAACGGTTTCTGGTGACCGGGGGCAGCAGGCTCGTCGGTGAGGTCGCGGTGGGCGGCGCGAAGAACAGCGTCCTCAAGCTGATGGCCGCCGCGCTGCTGGCCGAGGGTACGACCACGATCACCAACTGCCCGGACATCCTCGATGTCCCGTTGATGGCTGAGGTGCTGCGCGGGCTCGGCTGTGATGTCACGGTCGACGGCGGGACGGTCACCATCGTGACCCCGCCGGAACCCAAGTACCACGCGGACTTTCCCGCGGTGACCCAGTTCCGCGCCTCGGTGTGCGTACTGGGTCCGCTGATGGCGCGCTGCAAGCGCGCGGTGGTCGCGCTGCCGGGTGGCGATGCCATCGGTTCGCGGCCCCTGGATATGCATCAGCAGGGGTTACGCCTCCTCGGCGCGACCAGCGAGATCGAGCACGGTTGCCTGGTGGCGCGCGCCGATCAGTTGCAGGGTGCGCGGATTCGGCTGGACTTCCCGTCCGTCGGCGCGACCGAGAACATCCTGATGGCGGCGGTGCTCGCCGAGGGGGAGACGGTCATCGACAATGCCGCGCGGGAACCGGAGATCGTCGATCTGTGCAACATGCTGGCGCGTATGGGTGCCCGCATCTCCGGTGCGGGCACCTCGGTATTGACGATCGAGGGCGTGGACGCGCTCTCGCCCACCACCCATCGTGTGATCGGTGATCGCATTGTCGCCGCCACCTGGGGTATCGCCGCCGCCATGACGCAGGGCGATGTGCGGGTGACGGGTATCAACCCCAAGCATCTGTCGCTGGTGCTGGACAAGCTGCGCTCCGCGGGTGCGCGAATCTCGTTCGAGCCGGACGGTTTCCGCGTCGTGCAGTCGGATCGTCCGCGCGCGGTGAACTTCTCGACGCTGCCGTTCCCGGGTTTCCCCACCGATCTGCAGCCGATGGCCATCGGCCTGGCCGCCATCGCGGACGGCACCTCGATGATCACCGAGAACATTTTCGAAGCGCGCTTCCGCTTCGTCGAAGAGATGATTCGCCTCGGTGCCGATGCGCGCACCGACGGACATCATGCTGTGGTGCGCGGGATTCCGCGTCTGTCGAGCGCGCCGGTGTGGTCGTCCGACATTCGCGCCGGCGCGGGTCTGGTGCTCGCGGGTCTGGTTGCCGACGGGGTGACCGAGGTGCACGATGTCTTCCACATCGACAGGGGCTACCCGGATTTCGTGGAGAACCTGCGCTCGCTCGGAGCCGAGATCGAGCGGGTCGGCACCGCCGAATGAACGGCCGGTGACGGACAGGGTTTGCGAAAACCCCTCCTGAACAGCCGATTTGACATGCGAATGACCAACACGTAACTTTATTCGAGTCAGAGCGACACGGACACCAACCCGGACCGAGAGGTCAGGGAAACGAGGTTGGACGGCGAGCGCCTGACTGATCACATTGGCTCTCCTGATCAGCGGATTTGGTTTCGCTGCGACGGTGGGGCTAAGCTTTGAAAGCAGCCACTGAGACCGACCGGGACAAAGAGCCCGTAAAGTTCTGTGTGCGTGTGTTCTTTGAGAACTCAATAGTGTGTCGATGAATGTCAGTGCCAATAATTTATTGGTTCCGATGCTTCCCACCCCCGTGAGATGTGTCGGACATTTAGTCAGCAAATACTTTTGCTGGCGTTTGATTTTGCCAAGGTTTTCGGACTCTGGTTAATTCTTCCAATTAGCTCTTCGGAGCGAGTTGAGAGTCTTCAACGGAGAGTTTGATCCTGGCTCAGGACGAACGCTGGCGGCGTGCTTAACACATGCAAGTCGAGCGGTAAGGCCCTTCGGGGTACACGAGCGGCGAACGGGTGAGTAACACGTGGGTGATCTGCCTCGCACTCTGGGATAAGCCTGGGAAACTGGGTCTAATACCGGATACGACCAGGGAATGCATGTTCTTTGGTGGAAAGGTTTACTGGTGCGAGATGGGCCCGCGGCCTATCAGCTTGTTGGTGGGGTAACGGCCTACCAAGGCGACGACGGGTAGCCGACCTGAGAGGGTGACCGGCCACACTGGGACTGAGACACGGCCCAGACTCCTACGGGAGGCAGCAGTGGGGAATATTGCACAATGGGCGAAAGCCTGATGCAGCGACGCCGCGTGGGGGATGACGGCCTTCGGGTTGTAAACCCCTTTCGACAGGGACGAAGCGCAAGTGACGGTACCTGTAGAAGAAGCACCGGCCAACTACGTGCCAGCAGCCGCGGTAATACGTAGGGTGCGAGCGTTGTCCGGAATTACTGGGCGTAAAGAGCTTGTAGGCGGTTCGTCGCGTCGATTGTGAAAACTTGGGGCTCAACTCCAAGCTTGCAGTCGATACGGGCGAACTAGAGTACTTCAGGGGAGACTGGAATTCCTGGTGTAGCGGTGAAATGCGCAGATATCAGGAGGAACACCGGTGGCGAAGGCGGGTCTCTGGGAAGTAACTGACGCTGAGAAGCGAAAGCGTGGGTAGCGAACAGGATTAGATACCCTGGTAGTCCACGCCGTAAACGGTGGGTACTAGGTGTGGGTTTCCTTCCACGGGATCCGTGCCGTAGCTAACGCATTAAGTACCCCGCCTGGGGAGTACGGCCGCAAGGCTAAAACTCAAAGGAATTGACGGGGGCCCGCACAAGCGGCGGAGCATGTGGATTAATTCGATGCAACGCGAAGAACCTTACCTGGGTTTGACATACACCGGAAAGCTGTAGAGATATGGCCCCCCTTGTGGTCGGTGTACAGGTGGTGCATGGCTGTCGTCAGCTCGTGTCGTGAGATGTTGGGTTAAGTCCCGCAACGAGCGCAACCCTTATCTTATGTTGCCAGCGCGTAATGGCGGGGACTCGTGAGAGACTGCCGGGGTCAACTCGGAGGAAGGTGGGGACGACGTCAAGTCATCATGCCCCTTATGTCCAGGGCTTCACACATGCTACAATGGCCGGTACAGAGGGCTGCGATACCGTGAGGTGGAGCGAATCCCTTAAAGCCGGTCTCAGTTCGGATCGGGGTCTGCAACTCGACCCCGTGAAGTTGGAGTCGCTAGTAATCGCAGATCAGCAACGCTGCGGTGAATACGTTCCCGGGCCTTGTACACACCGCCCGTCACGTCATGAAAGTCGGTAACACCCGAAGCCGCTGGCCTAACCCCTTGTGGGAGGGAGGCGTCGAAGGTGGGATTGGCGATTGGGACGAAGTCGTAACAAGGTAGCCGTACCGGAAGGTGCGGCTGGATCACCTCCTTTCTAAGGAGCACATCTCCACGACTCTTCACATAGGTGAATGACGTTGTGGCAGAGACCGTTTAGTCCTCACATGTAGGACTGCGGACGCTCATGGGTGGAACACTGACAATCTCATCGCACTCGATCAAACCTCAGCGGTTGATCGCGGTGATATACCGACACACTATTGGGTCCTGAAAGAACAGACGTTCTTTCCAGGCAAGATAACGACGAAATCTGGTCCGCCACATACCGCAGAGGTTCTCTGGCTGGTGTCGCATTCGAGATCGGGTTTCGTGTGTTGTTTGAGAACTGCACAGTGGACGCGAGCATCTTTGTTAGTAAGTGTGTAAGAGCGTACGGTGGATGCCTTGGCACCAGGAGCCGATGAAGGACGTAGTAGGCTGCGATAAGCCTCGGGGAGCTGTCAAACGAGCTGAGATCCGAGGATTTCCGAATGGGGAAACCCAGCACGAGTGATGTCGTGTTACCCGCACCTGAATATATAGGGTGTGTGGAGGGAACGTGGGGAAGTGAAACATCTCAGTACCCACAGGAAGAGAAAACAACAGTGATTCCGTGAGTAGTGGCGAGCGAAAGCGGAAGAGGCTAAACCGTGTGGATGTGATAGCCGGCAGGCGTTGTCCATGCGGGGTTGTGGGATTGTTCTTCCCGATTCTGCCGAATCGGGCGAGAGTCAGAAACCGTTGTGTTAGTCGAAGTGGCCTGGGAGGCCCGTCGTAGAGGGTGAGAATCCCGTAGACGAAAACTCAACGGCTCTCGTGAGCAACTCCCGAGTAGCAGCGGGCCCGTGAAATCTGCTGTGAATCTGTCGGGACCACCCGATAAGCCTGAATACTACCTGGTGACCGATAGCGGACTAGTACCGTGAGGGAAAGGTGAAAAGTACCCCGGGAGGGGAGTGAAATAGTACCTGAAACCGTGCGCTTACAATCCGTCAGAGCCTTCGCAACTTGTTGTGTGGGGTGATGGCGTGCCTTTTGAAGAATGAGCCTGCGAGTCATCGGTGTGTGGCGAGGTTAACCCGTGTGGGGTAGCCGTAGCGAAAGCGAGTCCGAATAGGGCGAGTTAGTCGCACACTATGGACCCGAAGCGGAGTGATCTACCCATGGCCAGGGTGAAGCGACGGTAAGACGTCGTGGAGGCCCGAACCCACTTAGGTTGAAAACTGAGGGGATGAGCTGTGGGTAGGGGTGAAAGGCCAATCAAACTCCGTGATAGCTGGTTCTCCCCGAAATGCATTTAGGTGCAGCGTCACGTGTTTCACACCGGAGGTAGAGCTACTGGATGGCCTAGGGGGCCCACAAGCTTACCGAAGTCAGCCAAACTCCGAATGCCGGTGTGTGAGAGCGTGGCAGTGAGACTGCGGGGGATAAGCTTCGTAGTCGAGAGGGAAACAGCCCAGATCGCCGGCTAAGGCCCCTAAGCGTGTACTAAGTGGAAAAGGATGTGGGGTCGCGAAGACAACCAGGAGGTTGGCTTAGAAGCAGCCACCCTTGAAAGAGTGCGTAATAGCTCACTGGTCAAGTGATCCTGCGCCGACAATGTAGCGGGGCTCAAGTACACCGCCGAAGCCGCGGCATTCACACATTATCCCGCCTTCGGGCCAGGAGTGTGGATGGGTAGGGGAGCGTCCTGTGGCCAGGGAAGCGGCGGAGTGATCCAGCCGTGGAGGCCATGGGAGTGAGAATGCAGGCATGAGTAGCGAAAGACGAGTGAGAAACTCGTCCGCCGAATGACCAAGGGTTCCTGGGCCAGGTTAATCCGCCCAGGGTGAGTCGGGACCTAAGGCGAGGCCGACAGGCGTAGTCGATGGACAACGGGTTGATATTCCCGTACCCGTGTATCCGCGCCAAATATCGAATCATCTGTGCTAAATGTCCAAAAGCGGTCTTATCCACCTTCGGGTGGAGGGAACGTGGCTGCACATGACCCCGGGTGTAGTAGGTAAGCGATGGGGTGACGCAGGAAGGTAGCTGGGCCCGGTAATGGTTGTCCGGGTGTAAGCCTGTAGGGCGAGACATAGGCAAATCCGTGTCTCATATGGCCTGAGAGGTGATGCGTAGCCGATTGAGGCGAATTCAGTGATCCTATGCTGCCGAGAAAAGCCTCTAGTGAGTTGGTACACGGCCCGTACCCCAAACCGACACAGGTGGTCAGGTAGAGAATACTAAGGCGATCGAGATAACTGTGGTTAAGGAACTCGGCAAAATACCTCCGTAACTTCGGGAGAAGGAGGGCCTTGTCTGGTGACGGCACGTGCTGCCCGAGCTGGGTGAGGTCGCAGAGACCAGTGAGAAGCGACTGTTTACTAAAAACACAGGTCCGTGCGAAGTCGTAAGACGATGTATACGGACTGACGCCTGCCCGGTGCCGGAAGGTTAAGAGGACCGGTTAGCCCGCAAGGGCGAAGCTGAGAATTTAAGCCCCGGTAAACGGCGGTGGTAACTATAACCATCCTAAGGTAGCGAAATTCCTTGTCGGGTAAGTTCCGACCTGCACGAATGGCGTAACGACTTCTCAGCTGTCTCAACCACAGACTCGGCGAAATTGCATTACGAGTAAAGATGCTCGTTACGCGCGGCAGGACGAAAAGACCCCGGGACCTTCACTATAGCTTGGTATTGGTGTTCGGTACGGTTTGTGTAGGATAGGTGGGAGACTGTGAAATCAGCACGCCAGTGTTGGTGGAGTCGTCGTTGAAATACCACTCTGATCGTATTGGACCTCTAACCTCGGACCCTGATCGGGTTCAGGGACAGTGCCTGGTGGGTAGTTTAACTGGGGCGGTTGCCTCCCAAAATGTAACGGAGGCGCCCAAAGGTTCCCTCAGCCTGGTTGGCAATCAGGTGTCGAGTGCAAGTGCACAAGGGAGCTTGACTGTGAGACCGACAGGTCGAGCAGGGACGAAAGTCGGGACTAGTGATCCGGCACCGGCAAGTGGAAGCGGTGTCGCTCAACGGATAAAAGGTACCCCGGGGATAACAGGCTGATCTTCCCCAAGAGTCCATATCGACGGGATGGTTTGGCACCTCGATGTCGGCTCGTCGCATCCTGGGGCTGGAGTAGGTCCCAAGGGTTGGGCTGTTCGCCCATTAAAGCGGCACGCGAGCTGGGTTTAGAACGTCGTGAGACAGTTCGGTCTCTATCCGCCGCGCGCGTCAGAAACTTGAGGAAGGCTGTCCCTAGTACGAGAGGACCGGGACGGACGAACCTCTGGTGTGCCAGTTGTCCTGCCAAGGGCACGGCTGGTTTGCTACGTTCGGAAGGGATAACCGCTGAAAGCATCTAAGCGGGAAGCCTGTTCCAAGATGAGGTTTCTCACCACCTCGAGTGGTTAAGGCCCCCAACAGACCATTGGGTTGATAGGCCGGAACTGGAAGCCCGGTAACGGGTGCAGGTGACCGGTACTAATAGGCCGAGGACTTACCAACAAAGAAGCTACGCGTCCACTGTGCGGTATCTGAAACAACACACAGATACTCAGAAGACTTGCCCTGTAAGGGGTTAAGGCTCTCTGTGTACAGTTTCATAGAGTTACGGCGGCTATAGCGGTGGGGAAACGCCCGGTCCCATTCCGAACCCGGAAGCTAAGGCCACCTGCGCCGATGGTACTGCACTCGACAGGGTGTGGGAGAGTAGGACACCGCCGGAACATCATTCGAGAAGACCCCCAGCTTGCGCTGGGGGTCTTTTTCGTTTTCTGAGACTTTCGCCGTTTAACAGCATGTTCTCGAGGAACTCGTAGGCTGTACGGAGCGGTGCCGTGGATCATGGAAGTAGGCATCGACGGACAGGAGAGCATTGTGGCGATCGTTGAGCAGACCGCGGCCACTCGTACCGGGTGGCGTCGCCTGTTCCTGCCGGTCACCTATGGGTATGCGGCCCTGCTGATTTCGGTGACGGTGCTGCTGTCCATCCTCTCCGAGGCCACCCAGACCCGGGTGATCCTGCATGCCAGTACGAATCTGAGCAATCTGCTGCGCGGTCACTTCGCCACGCTGTTCTCCAGCGCCTTCGTCATCGATGATCTGCAGAGCGCCGCGGTGATCATTCCGCTGCTGGCCTGTCTGCTCGCGCTCGCGGAGTTGAGGTTCGGCGCGCTGCGCCTGCTGCGCATTTTCATCGTCGGCCATATCGGCGCGACCGTACTGGTGGCGCTCGGCCTGTGGGTGGCGGTGTCGGCGAATTGGCTGCCGCAGGAGGTCACCAAGGTCTCCGATGTCGGCGTCAGTTATGGCGCAATGGCTTTGATCGGCGCGTTCATCGCATTGGTTCCGTCCCGCTGGAAGCCCACCTGGGCGATTACCTGGCTGGCGGTCGCGGTGGCCGGTGTGGCGATGGGGCGCACGTTCACCAATGTCGGTCACCTGCTGGCGTTTTCGATCGGTCTGCTGGCCGGTTATCGGGTGCTGCGCCGCGGTCGTGCCGAGTTGCCGAGGTTGAATACCTGGGAGGGCGGTCTGCTGGCCGCGGCCTCAGCGCTCGGCTACATCATGCTGGTCGGTTAATCCGCGAATTCGGCCGTCCCCTAGAGTGCTTGGGTGCGCCTTGTGATTGCTCGTTGCCAGGTCGATTACGTCGGTCGTCTGACTGCCCACCTCCCGATGGCCCGTCGCCTGCTCATGATGAAGGCGGATGGTTCGGTATTGGTGCACTCCGACGGCGGTTCCTACAAACCGTTGAACTGGATGAGCCCGCCCTGCTGGCTGGAGGATCGGGAGCCGGAATCCGAGACGGCGCAACAGCTTTGGGTGGTCACCAATAAGGCCGGTGAGGAATTGCGGATCACCGTCGAGGAGATCGAGCACGATTCCAAGCATGAGCTGGGTATCGATCCGGGTCTGGTGAAGGACGGTGTCGAGGCGCATCTGCAGGAGTTGCTGGCCGAGCACATCGAAACCCTCGGCGCCGGTTATTCACTCATCCGCCGCGAGTACATGACCGCGATCGGCCCGGTGGATATCCTCTGTCGCGATGCCGATGGCTCGACTGTGGCGGTGGAGATCAAGCGCCGCGGCGAGATCGACGGTGTGGAGCAGTTGACCCGATACCTCGAGCTGCTGAACCGTGACCCCCTGTTGGCTCCGGTCGCGGGCGTCTTCGCCGCCCAGCAGATCAAGCCTCAGGCCAAGGTGCTCGCCAACGACCGTGGAATCCGCTGCCTGACACTGGACTACAACGCGCTACGCGGCACCGACAGCGACGAATTCCGGCTGTTCTAGGGTTGGGTCATGCCCCGCCGGAAACCTCGCCCCAAGGGCTCTCAGGCGCGGTCCCAGTCGGATCAGCGCCCGCTCGGTGACGTCTTCGGCCGCACCGAGGACGGCCCCGGCGGCGACGAGACCTATATGGTCCGCACCATCCCGGGCACCCGGGCCACCAAGTACTACCGCTGCCCCGGCTGCGACCACGAAATCCCCCCCGGCGTAGCCCATATCGTCGCCTGGCCTGCCTACGGCGGCGAGCAGGACCGTCGCCACTGGCACACCGGCTGCTGGAAAGGCCGTCACACCCGCGGCATTACGCGCCGCTGGTCATAGGAACACCTCGTAGGGACATCCCGGCATCCCGGCGCGTTTTTGGCCGGGATCCACTAACGGGGGTGGATCCCGGCCAAAAGAATGCCGGGATGACGGGGCTGATCCAGACGGGGCTGAGCAATAGGGAAGGCCGCTCCCGGATCGGGAGCGGCCTTCAGGTGTGCGGGTGTCGCCCGGGTGGGTGCTAGCCGGAGATGTCGGCGTTCTCGCGCTCTTCGTCGACGGCGTCGTCTTCACGGGTGTCGATGGCCTTGCGGTTGCTCTTGTTGAGCGAGCGCTGTTCGGGGGCACCGTCGAGGAGTTCGCTTTCGCGGTTGACGGCGGCGAGCATGGCCGGCACCGAGTCGAGTTGGCCGCGGATGCCGAGCAGCTGGGCCAGGACGCGGCCGCGCAGGACACGCATTTCCTCGGCGAGTTCCTTGGCGTGCGCGATCTTCCGATCGGCGGTGTTGGTCGCCGAGGAGATGAGGCGGTTGGCCTCGTCCGTGGCGTCCTTGATGCGCTGGGCGGCCTCGGCGCGCGAGGTGGCCTCCAGCTCTTCCATGGCGCGGGTGAGCTTGGTGCGGCGCTCGGCCATGGTGACCTCGAAGTCCTGCTGCGCGGCCTTGCGCTTGGCCTCGGACTCCTTGGTGAGGCGATCGGCTTCGGCGTTGGCGGCCTCGACGATCTTGTTGGCTTCGGAGCGGGCGTTGGCGAGGGTCTGCTCGAACTCGATCTCGAGCGCCTCGCGCTTCTCCTTGGTTTCAGAGAGGAGCGATTCGTACTTACCGCGCATCTCGGTCGCCTGCTGTTCGGCGATCGAGATCATTTCGGCGGCCTCGGCCTGGGCCTGCGCGCGGACCTCGGAGGCCTCGTCGGAGGCCAGGCGCAGCATGCGAGAGATGCGGTCCGACATGCCTTCCGCGGTGGTCGGCGGCACGGAGAGGCGGTCGACCTCCTTACGGAGCTCGTCGATCTCGTCGCGGGCGTCCTCCAGCTGGGCCGCCAGGTTGCGCGCCTGGGCTGCGGCGGCATCGCGGTCGGTCGCGGTGACCCTTAGCTCGGCATCGAAACGGTCGAAGTAGTTACGCACCTCGTCACGGTCATAGCCCTTCCGCACGACGGTAAAGGGCAGTGCAACGAAGCGATTACGATCGGGCTCAGTGGACGACATGGCACACAAACTACAGCCTGGTGACCACTGATGGTGACCCGACCGCGAATGTTGTTACAGCCTCTTTAGGGTCGCTGATCTCGGTACTAGTGGGTAGTTTTCGCCGCCGGTTCGACGAGTTCGACCAGCACACCGCCAGCATCCTTCGGGTGGATGAAGTTGATGCGCGAACTCGCTGTACCGGCGCGGGGGGCGTCGTACAGCAAACGCAAGCCCCGTGAACGCAGAAATGTGGAGACAGCCTCGATATCGGTGACTCGGTATGCGAGCTGCTGCAGGCCAGGCCCGTTTCGGTCGATGAACTTGGCGATGGTGGAGGTCTCGTTCAGGGGGGCCAGCAACTGCAGGGCAACGGTGCCGGCCGGGGCGCCCGCATAGGACAGCATGGCTTCGTGCACGGCCTGCGCCTCATTGATCTCGCGATGTGCCTCCACCATCCCGAGATTGTCCCGGTACCAAGCGACCGCCGTATCGAGATCGGGGACAGCGATGCCGACATGGTCGATGGCGGTGATGTATTCGGCGGGGATGAATTCGGTGTTCTCGGTGTTGCTCACGCCTCGACGGTAGCGCGCACCTGGGGAAGGCCGTCGAGGTCGGTCGGGTTACCCTCGGGTAGGGCTCCGATGGTTGGCGGGGCCACGACATCCGACGTAAGCGAGGCACATCGTGACCACCACCGTCATCGTTTCCGGCGCGCGCACCCCGATGGGGAAGCTGCTCGGTTCGCTGAAGGATTTCAGCGGCTCCGATCTCGGCGGTATCGCCATCAAGGCGGCGCTGGAGAAGGGTGGAGTCGCCCCGGACCAGGTCGATTACGTGATCATGGGACAGGTGCTCACCGCGGGCGCGGGCCAGATCCCGGCGCGGCAGGCCGCGGTGGCCGCGGGCATTCCGATGGATGTTCCGGCGCTCACCGTCAACAAGGTGTGCCTGTCCGGCATCAACGCTATCGCCTTGGCGGATCAGCTGATTCGCGCCGGCGAGTACGAGATCGTGGTGGCCGGCGGCCAGGAATCCATGACCCGGGCCCCGCATATGCTGGAGAAGAGCCGCGAGGGCTTCAAGTACGGCGATGTCACCCTGCGTGACCATATGGCCTACGACGGTCTGCACGACGTCTTCACCGATCAGGCGATGGGCCTGCTCACCGAGCAGCAGAACGATGTCGAGCCGATCACCCGCGAACAGCAGGACGCCTTCGCGGCCGCTTCGCATCAGCGCGCGGCCGCCGCGTGGAAGAACGGCCTCTTCGACGATGAGGTTGTGCCCGTTGCCATTCCGCAGCGCAAGGGCGATCCGATCCAGTTCGGCACCGATGAGGGCATTCGCGCCGACACCACCGTGGAGTCGCTGAGCAAGCTGCGCCCCGCCTTCCGCAAGGACGGCACCATCACCGCCGGTTCCGCCTCGCCCATCTCCGATGGCGCGGCTGCCGTAGTGGTCATGAGCAAGGAAAAGGCGCAGTCCCTCGGTCTTTCGTGGATCGCCGAGATCGGCGCGGCCGGTGTGGTCGCCGGTCCGGACTCCACCCTGCAGGATCAGCCTGCCAACGCCATTGCCAAAGCCTGTGCCCGCGAAGGTATTTCGCCCGCGGATCTGGACCTGGTCGAGATCAACGAAGCGTTCGCCGCGGTCGGCATCGCCTCCACCCGCAAGCTGGGCATCGATCCGGAGAAGGTGAATGTCAATGGCGGCGCGATCGCCATCGGCCACCCGCTCGGCATGTCCGGCGCCCGCATCGTGCTGCACCTGGCGCTGGAGCTGAAGCGCCGTGGCGGCGGTGTCGGCGCGGCCGCGCTCTGCGGTGGCGGCGGCCAGGGTGACGCCCTGATCATCCGCGTGGCGTAATGATCGAATTCGGCCGGGATCCGCAACTGCCGGATCTCGGCCGGAACAATGCCGGGGCTGTCGACCCCTGCGCGTCCGGCCGCATGTGACGAGCTCCACGACGTAGCGTCGTAGTCGTCCGGCACAATGGAGGCCGTGGATATCTTCGATCTGAGCACGGTCGCGAAGCGGGTTCGATTCCTGGGCATTCTGGAAGCCATCACCTGGGTGTTCCTGTTGACCGGTTCGGTGCTCAAGCGACTGCCGGAACCGATCACCTGGCCCGTGATGGTCTTCGGCATGCTGCACGGACTCGTCTTCGTCCTGTACGCCATCAATTGCCTGCTCGCCTCGCGTGAGTTCGAATGGCCGGGCAAGACCACCGGACTGGCGCTGCTGTCCGCGGTCGTTCCGTTCTCCAGCCTGTTCTTCGAGCGCTGGGCCATCCGCACCGGTCAACTCGGCGAATTGAGTGAGGCCGCGGCCCCCGCCGCCGCCCGTTCGTGACAGACTGGAAATCGTGACTCGACCCGCACGACGCCCCTCAGCCGCCGCTGCCGCCGCTATGTCCGGCGCGGTGGACCTGTCCAGCTTGAAGCAGCAGCCGGTGACGGATGTGCCCGGCGACCATGCGGTCACCGAGGCCGATTTCGAGACCAAGGTGCTGCGCCGTTCCGCCCAGGTGCCGGTGGTGGTGGCGCTGTATTCGCAGCGCAGCCCGGGCAGTATCGAATTGGTGAAGCTGCTCGAGCAGTTGTCTCTCGACAATGGCGGCGAGTGGGAGCTGGCCACCATCGAGGCCGAGGCGAATATGCGGATCGCGCAGGCCTTCGGTGTGCAGGGCATTCCCACGGTGGTGGCGGTGGCCGCCGGTCAGCCGCTGGCGGACTTCACCGGTAATCAGCCCGAGGCGCAGGTGCGGCAGTGGTTGTCGGCCGTGGTGGACGCGGTGCGCGGCAAGCTGCCCGGTGTCGGTGCGGCCGAGGGTGAGGCGGAGATTCCGGAGGATCCGCGTTTCGTCGCGGCCGAGGAGGCTTTGGAGCGTGGCGATTTCGCCACCGCGGAGGCCGCGTACAAGGCCATCCTGAATGCCGAGCCCGCGAATGTTGAGGCCAAGGCGGCGCTGCGTCAGGTGCAGTTCATCGCGCGCGTGCAGGAGATCGATCCGGCGACGATCGCCAAGGCCGATGGCGATCCGGCGGATCTGGATGCCGCGCTGGCCGCATCGGATCTGGAGATGTTCAATCAGGAGCCGCAGGCGGCGTTCGATCGTTTGATCGCGTTGATCAAGCGCACCGCCGGTGATGATCGCACCCGGGTGCGCACGCATCTGCTGGAGTTGTTCGAGCTGTTCGACCCGGCGGAGCCGATCATTATCGCCGCGCGTCGTAAGCTGGCCGCCGCCCTGTACTGACATTGAATCGAAGGACTGCGCCCCTGTCACGAGTGTGTCAGGGGCGCAGTCGTTTTCACCGTGGTGCTGATTCCCCGGCTGTAGGGTCGCCGAGGATGCGCGCGACCTAGTTGGTGGTGGTCGGCGCGGTCTTGGTGCCGAGGCTGCCGGTCAGCGTCTCCAGCAGCTTCGGCAGCGCCGAGGTGGAGCCGGTGCCGGTCGGGTCCGGCTCGCCGACGGCGACCACGGGATCGGCGGAGGTCACGGGGACCTCAGCCGCGGCCACGCCCGCTCCGGTGCCGACGATGGCGGCCGCTGCGGCACCGATGAACATGGCAGTTCCGAGCTTCTTCATACAGATTCAGTCCTCTTCTACAGGTTTCGTTTATATGACGGCCGTCTCGCCAAGTGCACTACAGCGCAATGCAATTCGGCAGCCCGAAGAGTTCGGGGCATGGAGATGTGTAACGCGTTCCAAACGACCCCACTTCTCGGGGGTTGATCTTTTTCCGCGGATGTTCGTCAGGAGACGGCCGGTAGAAGTCGCGGGTGCGCGATCGCCCAAAAATTAGTAAGCTCGTGCGTATGAATTCACTGACGTACGACGCACTGCTCGCCGATGGGCCGGCCCTGATCGCCCTGGACGAACGCGCGGTGCGCACCAGCATCGATCTGGTCTCCCGGTTGACCGCCGCCGACCTGGACGCCCCCACCCCCTGTGCGGGCTGGAATCTCCGGGACCTCCTGGAACACTTGATCATTCAGCATTACGGCTTCGCCGCCGCCTCGCGTGGCGTGGATACCCTCGCGCTCTGGAAGCCGAGCCCGCTCAGCCCGGATCCGATCGCCGAATACCGCGCCGCCGCCACGCATGTGCTGTCGGCCTTCGCCCTGGACGGCGTACTGGAGCGGGACTTTCCGCTACCGGAGATCCGTGCGGGCATCGTCATTCCCGCACCGTTCGCGATCAGCTTCCACTTCGTGGACTATGTGGTGCACTCCTGGGATATGGCAAGGACTTTGGGGCTGCCCGTCGAGTTCGATGATGAGGTGATCGAGGCGGCGCTACTGGTCGCGCAGGCGGTGCCGGGCGGCGATATCCGCACTCAGCCGGGCGCGGCCTTCGCCCCCGAGGTGATCCTCCCGGATGGTTCAGGGCTCGATCGGGTGCTCGCGCTGCTGGGCCGCTCGCCGAGCTGGCCGCACTGATTCGCCGGGCAGCACCGCCGGAACCAGCCACAGTCCACTGCTGGGCGGCAGTGTGATGAGCGCGGAGGCCGGTCTACCGTGCCAACTCTCATCGGTGGCGGTGACCGCGCCCAGATTCCCGATGCCATTGCCGCCGTACGCGATCGCGTCGGTATTGAGCACCTCCCGCCATTCACCGGTGGCGGGCAATCCGATCCGATAATCGCGATGCTCGGATCCGGAGAAGTTGTAGACGCAGGCCAGAATCGATCCGTCCACCCCGTAGCGCAGGAAGGACAGCACATTGTTGTCGCGATCGTCGGCGTCGATCCAGGAATAGCCGCCGGGTGAGGTGTCCTGGCTCCACAGCGCGGGCGTCCCGGTGTAGCGCAGGTTCAGATCCCGTACCAGGGTGTGAATCCCTTGGTGCAGTGGGTTTTCCAGCTCGTACCAGTCCAGACCGCGGTCGTGGTCCCACTCGCGGAACTGTCCGAACTCCTGCCCCATGAACAGCAGCTGCTTGCCCGGGTGCGCCCACATGTAGGCGAGCAGGGCGCGCACCCCGCTGGCCTTGGTGAAGTCGTCGCCGGGCATACGCGTCCACAGTGTGCCCTTACCGTGCACGACCTCGTCGTGGCTGATGGGCAGGACATAGTTCTCACTCCAGGCGTAGGTGAGCGAGAAGGTGATCTCATTGTGGTGCCAGCTGCGATGCACCGGATCGTGGCCGAGATACCCGAGGGTGTCGTGCATCCAGCCCATATTCCATTTCATGGTGAAACCCAACCCGCCGACCTCGGTGGGGCGGGTGACGCCGGGCCAGGTGGTGGACTCCTCGGCAATGGTGACCACACCCGGATGATGCTTGTGCACGGTGGCGTTCATTTCCTGCAGGAACGCGACGGCCTCCAGATTCTCCCGGCCGCCATGGATATTGGGTTCCCAGTCGGGGCGGGAGTAGTCGAGGTAGAGCATGGAGGCGACCGCGTCCACGCGCAGGCCGTCGATGTGGAACTCCTCGATCCAGTACCGGGCGTTGGCGACCAGGAAATTCCGGACCTCGCGGCGGCCGAAGTCGAAAACGTAGGTGCCCCAGTCGAGTTGTTCACCGCGGCGGGGGTCCGGATGTTCGTAGAGTGCGGTGCCGTCGAAGCGCGCCAGCGCCCATTCGTCGCGCGGGAAGTGCGCGGGCACCCAGTCCAGCAGTACGCCGATTCCCTTGCGGTGCAGGTGGTCCACGAACCAGCGAAAGTCGTCCGGACTGCCGAAGCGGGCGGTCGGCGCATAGTAGGAGGTGACCTGATAGCCCCAGGATCCGCCGAAGGGATGTTCGGCGATGGGTAGTAGTTCGATATGTGTGAAGCCCTGTGCGGCAACGTATTCGGCGAGCTGTTCGGCGAGTTCGCGATAGCCGAGTCCCAGTCGCCAGGAGCCGAGGTGCACCTCGTAGACGCTCATGGGGGAGCGGGTGGGATCGTGTTCGTCGCGAGTGCGCAGCCACGCCCCGTCACCCCAGTCGTGTGCGGTCTCGGTGACGACGGAGGCTGTGGCAGGGGGGATCTCGGTCGCGAAGGCGAAGGGATCGGCGTGATCGACAGTGCGCCCGTCGGCCCCGTGCACCCGATACTTGTACTTGGCCCCCGCGCCGATTCCGGGCAGGAACACCTCCCACACGCCGGAGTCGCCGAGCCGCCGCATGGGCGCGGTATTACCACTCCAGCCGTCGAAATCGCCGATGACGGCCACTCCGCGTGCGTTCGGAGCCCAGACCGCGAACGCCGTACCGGTCACCTCCCCGTCGAGGGTGGTGTACCGCCGCGGATGCGCGCCCAGTACATCCCACAGCCTTTCGTGCCGTCCCTCGCCGAGCAGATGCAGATCGAGTTCGCCGAGCGTGGGCAGGAATCGATATCCGTCGGCATCGACGACGGTCCGCCCGCCCGGATAGGAGGTGACGATCCGGTAGTCCCACAGCTCCGGAAACGGCACCGTCCCTTCGAATATCCCGTGTCCGGCGTGTTCGAGCGGGTGATCGTCCCCGCCGATGCGCGCGTGTACGGTCTCCGCATGCGGTCGCAGTACCCGGATGACGGTTCCGTCCGGATGCGGGTGCGCGCCGAGCACGGTGTGCGGATCGGGGTGCGTGCCCGCGGCGAGCAGCAGCAGATCACGCCGGTGCATCAGAATGTGCTCCGATAGGAGAGTTCGGCGCGGGCGGCGGCGGGTACGGGCGGCAGGACGAGAATGTGCGCGACCGCGCGGGCGGGGTCCAAGCGCACGTAATTGCTCTGCCCCCAGTGGTATTCCTCCCCGCTGATCTCGTCGTAGACCACCGGCCGGTCATGCCATTCGCGGCCGATGGCGGGCAGATCGAGCGAGACATGGCCCTGTTCGGGGCCGTACGGGTTGAGATTGACCACCACCAGTACGGCATCCCCGGTGGTGGGGTCGACCTTCGAAAAGGCAAGCAGCGCATCGGTGTCGGTGTGATGGAAGTGAATGCAGCGCAGCTGTTGCAGCGCCGGATGGGTGCGCCTGATCTCATTGAGCCTGGTGATCCAGGGCTCGAGCGATTCCCCGCGCGCTGCGGCTTCGGCGTACGGGCGGGGCCGCAGCTCGTACTTCTCGGAGTTGAGGTACTCCTCGCTACCGGGTTGTGCCGCTTGATGTTCGAAGAGTTCGAAGCCGGAGTACACGCCCCAGGTGGGGCCGAGAGTGGCGGCGAGTACGGCTCGAATGGCGAACATGCCCGGTCCGCCGTGCTGCAGTGTCTCGTGCAGGATATCGGGGGTGTTCACGAACAGGTTGGGCCGCGCCTCATCGGCCTTGGCCGCCAATTCCCTGCCGAACTCCTCGAATTCGTGTTTGAACACCCGCCAGGTGAAGTACGTGTACGACTGGGTGAAGCCGCGCCGCGCGAGGCCGTAGAGGCGGGCGGGCCGGGTGAACGCCTCGGAGAGAAAGATGATCTCCGGATGCTCGCGATGCACCTGCGCGATCAGCCACTCCCAGAAGTCGGCGGGTTTGGTGTGCGGATTGTCGACGCGGAAGATGGTGACGCCCAGCGAGATCCAGTGCCGCACCACCCGCAGCACCTCGGCGTAGAGCCCGTCCGGATCATTGTCGAAATTGACGGGGTAGATGTCCTGGTACTTCTTCGGCGGGTTCTCCGCGAAGGCGATGGTGCCGTCCGGCAGGGTGGTGAACCATTCCGGATGCGCGGCCACCCAGGGATGGTCGGGTGCGCACTGCAGCGCCAGATCCAGGGCCACCTCCATCCCCAATTCCCGTGCGGTCTCCACGAATTCGGTGAAGTCGGCCTCGGTGCCCAAGGCCGGGTGGATGGCGTCGTGCCCGCCGTCGGCCGAGCCGATGGCCCACGGTGAACCCACATCACCGGGTTCGGCGGTGAGGGAGTTGTTGCGCCCCTTGCGATTCACCGTGCCGATCGGATGGATCGGCGGCAGGTACACCACCTCGAAGCCCATGGCGGCGATGCGCGGCAGATCCTTGGCGGCGGTGACGAAGGTGCCGTGCACGGGTTTACCGTCGGCATCCCGGCCACCGCTGGAGCGCGGGAAGAATTCGTACCACGCGCCGTACAGCGCCCGCTGCCGCTCGACCAGTACGGAGAACTGCGGACCCTGTGTCACCAGCTCGCGAAGCGGTGTGGCGCGCAGGATTTCGCCGACCTCGGCACTGAAGGCCGGACCCACTCGCGCGGGCAGTTGGGCGTCCCCGCGCAGTGCCGTCGCCGCCGCGCGCAGTACTTCCCACTGCTTCTTGGGTACGGCCTGCGCGGCCCGATCCAGCAGCCGGGCGCCGATCTCCAGATCATTGGCCAGGTCGATCGCGCTCTGCCCGACCGAGAGTTTCGCCTCCACCGCGGAGCGCCAGGTGGCGAGCGGATCACTCCACCCTTCGATCCGATACGTCCACAGCCCCGGCTTCCCAGGCGTGAAGGTGGCGTTGAAGACGTCCGGCTGATAATCCGGCGACATGCGAATCCGCTGGGTGCGCGAGGACCCGGGCGCTTTCACCGCGAGCGTGGCGGCGACGGCGTCATGCCCTTCGCGCCACACCACGGCGCGCACCGGGAAGACCTCTCCGACGACGGCCTTGGCGGGCCGACCGCCGGGTATCGCGGGGGCGGTGTCATCGATGGCGATGCGGCCGGTCACCCGTCCGAACTTACCGGTTCCCCCCGCGCACCCGCGTCCCGCCGTGTGCGTTCCCGCGCACTATTTCGCGGCCCGCGCATCGAATGCGATGCGATTTCGTGCGCGCCGCGCGAACTTGTACGCGGCGACGGGGTTACTGCTGGCCGGGCTTGAGCATGAGGAACAGTCCGTGCGCCTCACAGCAGAGCCGGTCGCCGTCGTGCAGGGTGGCGCGCACGAAGACCTTGCGGCCCTCCACGCGCTCGACCCACCCGTGCAGCTGCAGTTCGGTGTCGAGCGGGGTGATGGATCGGTAATCGACATGCAGGAACGCGGTGCGGGTGACCGCGCGGGTGTGCACTGCCGCGGTCATGCCGAGCAGATCGTCGAAGCCGAGCGCGATATGCCCGCCGTGCGCCGCGCCGTTACCGCCGAGATGGAAGGTGCGGAACGTGATTCGCGCGTGCACACCCTCGGCGTTCGCCTGATCCACCTCGAACGGCGGCAGCGTGATATTGCCGCGGGAGGGCAGGTCGGTGCGGTGCCAGCTGGGCGCGGACCACTCGTCGGTGACCACTTCGTCGAGCCGCTCATTGAGCTTCTTCAACTCCGCGATGGCCTCGAGGGCGATCTCATCGGTCGGACTGGCCAACCGGACCCGGTCCATCAGACCGCGCACCTGCTCGATGAACTCCCCGTAGTGCGGTCCACCCTTGGTGTTGTCCCGGCCGAGTTCGGCGATCGGTCGGAACCCGCCCTCATGATGCTCCTGGGACGGAAGTGCCTCGACCTGCTGCTCGCTCATGAGAACACGTTATCGGTTGCCGCCGGAATGCTCGTGCGCGGGTTGTGCGTGATACATACCCATCAAGGTTCGAGGCCCGCCCCATTTCTGGACTGAGTGGAGCGGGGGAGCGAAGCGGAGGAGCGGAGGGAGGGAAGAAATGGGGCTCAGGGGGCCGCGAACCCGCCGCAGCGAAGCGGAGGCAGAATAAACACCGTGAAGGCATTGCGTCGTTTCACCGTCCGCGCCCATCTGCCCGAGCGGCTCTCCGCGCTGACCGAGTTGGCGACCAATCTGCGCTGGTCCTGGCATGGGCCGACGCAGGATGTGTTCGCCGAGCTCGATCCCGCCCTGTGGGTGGAGGTCGGGCGTGATCCGGTGCGCATGCTGGGGGAGGTGCCCGCCGAGCGGCTCGATCAGGTCGCGGTGGACGAGGCGTATACCCGGCGGGTGGATGCCGCCGCCGCGGATCTGGCCGACTATCTGGCCCGCCCGCGCTGGTTCCAGCGGCAGGAGCAGGGGCCGCGCGGGATCGCCTACTTCTCGATGGAGTTCGGCGTCACCGAGGTCCTGCCGAATTATTCGGGTGGGCTGGGGATTCTGGCGGGCGACCATTTGAAGGCCGCCTCGGATCTGGGGCTGCCGCTCATCGGTGTCGGCCTGCTGTACCGGTCCGGATACTTCCGGCAGTCGCTCACCGCCGATGGCTGGCAGTCCGAGCACTATCCGGCACTGGATCCGCAGGGCCTGCCGTTGCGACTGCTCACCGATGGTGGTGCGCCGGTGCTGATCCATGTCGCCATGCCCGAGGGCCGGGTGTTGCGGGCGCGGGTGTGGATCGCCCAGGTCGGCCGAATTCCGCTGCTGCTCTTGGACTCCGATATCGCCGAGAACGATCCGGAGCTGCGCGCGGTCACCGACCGGCTGTACGGCGGCGATCAGGATCACCGCATCAAACAGGAGATTCTGGCCGGGATCGGCGGGGTGCGCGCGGTGCGCGCCTACACCCGCGCGCACGGCCTGCCCGATCCCGATGTGTTCCATATGAACGAAGGCCACGCGGGTTTCCTCGGTATCGAGCGTATTCGCGAATTCATGGTCGGCGGAATGGATTTCGACGCCGCGCTGACCGCGGTGCGGGCCGGCACCGTCTTCACCACGCACACCCCCGTGCCCGCCGGTATCGACCGCTTCGCGAGCGCGCTGGTGCGGCGCTACTTCGGTGGCGCGCACGGTGAGCGGGAATCGCTTGTGCTGCCCGGTGTTTCGGTGGATCGCATTCTGGCCATGGGCCGCGAGGCCGATCCCTCGGTCTTCAATATGGCGCACCTCGGGCTGCGACTGGCCCAGCGCGCCAATGGCGTATCCGCACTGCACGGCGAGGTCAGCCGCGAGATGTTCGCCCCGCTCTGGCCGGGATTCGATGCGTCCGAGGTGCCGATCGGGTCGGTCACCAATGGCGTGCACGCACCCACCTGGGCGGCACGTGAATGGATCGACAAGGCCCGCGAACTCATCGGCGATGAGCTGGTGGAGGAGGCGCGCGGCTGGGAGCGGCTCTGCGATGTGGATCTGCGCGAACTGTGGTCCACGCGAAATGCCTTGCGCGGCATCCTCGTCGACGAGGTGCGTCGCCGGGTGCACGCCTCCTGGCTGGAGCGGGGCGCGGCCCCGGCCGAACTCGGCTGGGTCGACGAGGTCTTCGATCCGCGGGTGCTGACCGTCGGTTTCGCCCGCCGCGTGCCCACCTACAAGCGCCTGACCCTGATGCTGCGCGATCCGGAACGCCTGCGCGCGTTGCTGCTCGATCCCGAACGTCCGGTGCAGCTGGTGGTCGCGGGTAAATCGCATCCGGCCGATGACGGCGGTAAGGCGCTCATCCAGCAGGTGGTGCGGTTCGCCGATGATCCGGAGGTCCGGCACCGCATCGTCTTCCTGCCCAACTACGACATGTCCATGGCCCGGTACCTGTACTGGGGTTGCGATGTGTGGCTGAACAATCCGCTGCGGCCGCTGGAGGCCTGCGGCACCTCGGGGATGAAGTCCGCGCTCAACGGCGGCCTGAACCTGTCCATCCGCGACGGCTGGTGGGATGAGATGTACGACGGCGAGAACGGCTGGGCCATTCCCACCGCCGACGGCGTGCGCGATGACCATCGGCGCGATGATCTGGAAGCCTCCGCGCTGTACGAACTGCTGGAACGCGCTGTGCTGCCCCGCTTCTACGACCGCGATCACGATGATCTGCCGGTGCGCTGGATGGAGATGGTGCGGCACACCCTGCAAACCCTGGGGCCGAAAGTGCTGGCCTCGCGCATGGTCCGGGACTACGCGGTCGACTACTACGCGCCCGCCGCCTCGGCCTTCGCCGCAGTCGCACAGAACGATTTCAAGGGTGCGCGGGATCTGTCCGAATACCGCCGTCGTATCGAATCCGCTTGGCCCACGGTCAAAGTCGTCCAGGTGGACAGCTCCGGTCTGCCGGACACCCCGGTCATCGGCGCGAATCTGGCGCTGCGCGCCCGCCTCGATCTGGGCGGCCTGAGTCCGGCCGATGTCAGCGTGCAGGCGGTGCTCGGCCGGGTCTCCACCGCGGACGACCTCTCGGACGTGCATGCCGTCACCATGACGCATGCCGGAACCGACTCGGGCACAGCGGTTTTCACCGTGGAGACGCCCGTGCCGATCTCGGGTGCGGTCGGTTACACCATTCGCGTGCTGCCGAGTCACCCGTTGCTCGCCTCGGCCGCGGAGTTCGGTCTGGTCGCGACTCCGAGTCCCTAACCCGGTTGTCCCAGTGTGCGTTTGAGGATCTTCCCGGTCGCGTTGCGGGGCAGCGCGTCCAGGAAGGTCACATCCCGGGGTACCGAGAAGCGGCTCACCCGATGCCGGATGTAATTGCGCACCATCTCCGAGTCCAGCCCGGATCCGGGGCGTTTGACCACGAAAGCCGCCAGCCGCTGGCCGAATTCGTGATCCGGTACACCGACCACGGCCACCTCGCTCACCTGCGGCAGATGTGAGAGCGCCTCCTCGACCGAGCGCGGGAAGACGTTCTCCCCGCCGGAGATGATCATCTCGTCATCGCGTCCGGCGACGAAGAGCTTGCCGGAGGCGTCGAGATAACCCACATCGCCGGTATCGAGCATGCCGTGCGCCTCCGCGGGCGGGGTGGCATCGGTATAGCCGTCGAAGAGCATGTGATTGCCGACGAAGATCCGCCCGGTCGCGCCGACCGGCAGAATCCGCTGATCCGGTCCCAGCACACCGATTCTGGTGCCCAGCGGCGGTCGTCCGGCGGTGGTGGGGGAGATCCGCAGATCGGCCGGATCGGCGATGCTGGCCCAGGACACCTCGGTGGAGCCGTACACGTTGTAGAGGATGTCGCCGAAGGTGTCCAGGAATTTCAGGACGGTCGCCCCGGCCAGCGGAGCACCGCAGCTGGCAACGACTTTCAGGCTGGACAGGTCGTAGCGCGCCCGCACATGGGTCGGCAGATCGAGAATGCGGTTCACCATGACCGGCACCACGATCAGCGCGGTCACCTTGTGTTCGGCGATGCGGCGCAGGCAATCCTCGGCATCGAACCGATCATTGAGCACGATGGTGGCGCGAATCGCCGTCGAGATCTGCAGCGCCGCCAGCCCCCAGGTGTGGAACAGCGGTGACGGAATCAGCATGGTCTCGTTGACGCCGAACGGGATTCGCGACAGCAGTGCCGCCACCGTCCCGAAGCCCTTGGGATGCGGTCGGCGCGCGCCCTTGGGTGTTCCACTGGTTCCGGAGGTGAGCACGATCAGCCGCCCCGGGCGCGCGGGTTTCTTGGCCGTCAGCTCCCGCATGGCGATGAGGTCTTCGATGGTGGTGTGCCCGGTCGCGGTCGGTTGATCATCGGTGGTGAAGCGCGGCAGATCCGCCGGGAGGTACCGGACCAGATGCTCGAATTCACCGTCCACGAACAGCGCCGCGAGTTCGTGCCGGTGCACGATCTCCTCGATCTGCCGGGTGGGCAGTCCGGTATTGAGCAGTACCGCGTCCGCCCCCGCCTTGCCCGCGGCCACCATGGCCTCGACCATGCCGGTGTGATTGCGGCACAGCAGGCCCACGGCGGTGCCCGGACCGAAGCCGAGCGCGCTCATGGCTCCCGCCAGTGCGTTACTGCGCGTGTGCAATTGGTCGAAGGTGCTGGAGAAGCGGTCATCCACCACCGCGAGCCGATCGGGTGAGTGCGCCGCGGCGGCCGCGTAGCCGCCCGCCAGGCTGAATCCCCATTTGGCCAGGCTGCCAAGCTGTTTCAGCCCGATATCGGGCCGGTAGGTGCGTACCACCCCGGAGGTCACCATCTGCCTGGCCACGCTGGCCTGGAGTTTCATCGGCGAGTCCTCGCCATTGATGATGACCGCGGTCGGCGCACCGGTGATCATCTCGGCCGCCCGCTTCAGCCCGGCCACCGTCCAGGCCACGGCCGCCGAGTTCGGCAGCTGCGCGACCATCGGATGCACAAGTGCCGCTTTGAAATACGTGACCGAGACCCGGGTCTTGTCGCCGCTCTCGCGCAGTCGGATGGCGGCGAAGCTGCCGGTGCCCGCGCAGTGCAGCTCCAGGCTCTCGTATTCGCGTCCGATCCGCAGTTGGACCGTCAGCGAACGTACTTCGATTCCCGCGCCGCCGACACGCAGATTCAAGGTGGGGAATTCGTCGGCCGCGTCGCGTTCTTCGCAGGCGCCGATGCCACGGAAGAGCCGGGGGTAGGACTGGGGTTCGACAAGCACATCCCAGAGTGATTGGCGGCTGATCGCCAGTTCGGCGATCGCATCGATGACATCGGTAACCACGCGTGTGCAATTCTCGTCGGCCGGTTCGAATCCTCCACCCCCGGATTACGTATTTGTAACGTCCCAGACAGTAGTGCGCAAGGTTTTCCAATTACCGGTGAGTAATAAGTTTATTTGCGCGGTAATTGCGCAAGTGTGGATATGAATCCGAGAGTGAGGCAGGTACGGTAGCTCACGATTCGCCGGGTCGGATGAACTCCCGGCGAACGGGACAAGTACGGTGCCCAGGGCACCCTTCTGACCTCCCGCCGACTGGAGACCACACTCATGAGCACCGACGTCCTGTCGCGCACCAAGGGACGCGTCGACGCGTACTTCGGCATCAGCCAGCACGGTTCCACCGTCAAACGCGAGCTCATGGCCGGAACGATCACGTTCCTGGCCATGTCCTATGTGCTGGCGGTCAATCCGGCCATCCTCGGCGACCACGGCGTACTCGGCGACAAGGGCATGCCGACGCAGGCGGTCTTCACCGCCACCGCCGTCGCCGCTGTGGTCGGCACGCTGGTGATGGGCATCTGGGCCAAGTATCCGGTGGCGCTCGCGCCCGGTATGGGGCTCAATGCCTTCTTCGCCTACACGGTCATCCTCAATATGGGTATCCCGTGGCAGGAGGCGCTCTCGGGCACCTTGCTCTCGGGCATCATCTTCTTCGTCCTGGCCGTCACCAAGGTGCGCGAGAAGATCATCGACGCCATCCCGCTGCAGATGAAGCTGGCGGTCGGCGCGGGCATCGGAATGTTCGTGGCCTTCCTGGGCCTGAAGAACGCGGGCATCGTGGTCGCCAGTGACGCGACCTTCGTGCACCTGGGCGACTTCCACAAGGGCACAACGCTGCTCGCGCTGTTCGGCCTGCTGGTGACGGTCATCTTCCTGGTGCTGGGCTGGCACGGTGCGGTGCTGTACGGCATTCTCTCGACCACGATCCTGGGCATCGTCTGCGGTCTGGTGGAGCTGCCGAACTCGTTCGCGGCGCTGCCGCACGGCCTGGACAAGACCTTCGGCCAGGCGGTCATCCATCTGCCGGACGCCTTCACCGGACAGATGATCATCGTGGTGCTCACCATGCTGTTCGTCGACTTCTTCGACGCTTCCGGCACGTTGATCGGTGTGGCCAATCAGGCCGGGCTGCTCACCAAGGAGGGCAAGCTCGAGCGGGCCGGACAGGCCCTGGCGGCCGACTCGGTCGGTACCGCGGCGGGCGCGATCATCGGAACCTCCACCACCACCGCGTATGTCGAGTCCACGGCGGGTGTCTCGGCGGGTGGTCGCACCGGTTTGACCGCGGTCTCCACGGCGGGCTGGTTCCTGCTCGCCATGTTCCTGTTCCCGCTCTTCGCGGTGGTCGCGGATGTGCCCTCGGTGACGGCGCCCGCGCTCATCGTGGTCGGTGTGCTCATGTCCCGGGCGCTCGGCGATATCGACTGGAGCCGTTTGGAATACGCGGTTCCGGCGTTCATCACCGTGATCATGATGCCGCTGACCTACTCGATCGCGAACGGTATCGCCATGGGGCTGCTGTTCTACCCGGTCGTCATGGTGGCCAAGAAGCGCGCCCGCGAAGTGCACCCGGTGATGTGGGTGCTGATGCTGGTCTTCCTGTCGTACTTCTGGTTCCTGGCCGAATAGGGCCGGAGAGGTTTCGGGTCCCCGCGCCGCGTGCAGGGCTTGGCGCGGGGACTATGACACATCCGATGTGGGAATTGGGGGGTCACCGGAGCATCGCAAGCCAATTTACTTCTGTTCGGAAGTATGGACCACCCCTGTGAGGGTTCTCACACGGGTGTTTTGTTCTGCGAAACACTTTGGGTCAAACGCTCCAAAGCCTTTGTCACCACCTGCGGATCGGACGTTTCCCAATAGGGCGGTAGTGACGCGCGCAAATATCCGCCATATCTGGCGGTCGCGAGACGCGAATCCAGAATAGCGATTACACCGCGATCATCCACACTGCGCAGCAGTCGGCCCGTGCCCTGCGCCAACAACAGCGCCGCGTGATTCGCGGCCACCGCGAGAAATCCATTACCGCCCCGCGATTCCACCGCGCGCTGACGCGCTATGAGCAGCGGATCATCCGGGCGCGGGAACGGAATCCGGTCCAGGATCACCAGACTCAGCGACGGGCCCGGCACATCCACGCCCTGCCACAGCGAAAGGGTGCCGAAGAGTGAGGTTTCCGGATCCTCCGCGAATTTCTTCACGAGTGCGCCGGTGGCGTCATCGCCCTGGCACAGCACGGGGGTATCCAGGCGTTCACGCAGAATTTCGGTGGCGGCCTTGGCCGCTCGCATGGAGGAGAACAGCCCGAGGGTGCGGCCATTGGCCGCGATGATCAGCCGTTCGATCTCATCGAGATAGGCGGTGGGCAGACCGTCACGGCCGGGAGCTGGCAAATGCTTTGCCACATAAAGGATTCCGGATTTCGCGTGATCGAACGGCGAACCCACATCGACCGAATTCCAGCGCATCTTGGCATCATCGGCCGGAGCCTCGATACCGCTCGCCAGCGCCGGATCGACCTTGGCCGAGGACTTCGGCGGCAGCCCCCAGGTGACCGCCAGATTGTCGAAGGAGCCACCGACCTGAAGCGTCGCCGAGGTCAAAACCACCGTGGCGGTGGCGAAGAGGCGACTGCGCAGCAGTCCGCCCACCGACAGCGGAGCCATATGCAGAGTGCGGCGCGGGACACCGCGCATCTCGTCCACCGCCAGCCAGATGACATCGCGGTGCGCCGCCGGATCGGGCTCCTCGTAGGTGGTGAGCACGCGCACCGCGGCATCGTGCACCTCCTCGATGGCGGCCACGGCCTGATTGCGGGCGGCCGCGCCCTCGGGATCGGCCTGCGCGTTGTTCACCGCGCCCTGCGGGGCCAGCGCGGTGCGCGCATTCCAGGCGGCATCGCGGATGAGCGCCAAAACCGGTGCGGCGCCGTCGGGTAGGCGATCCCAGCGGCCGGGGGCGAGTTCGTCGAGCAGGGTGTGCCAGGCCTCGGCCGCGCCCTCGAGCCGGTCCACCTCCTGCTCGTCGATGAGTTTGGTGCAGCGCTTGGCGGCGGCGCTGATCGAGGCCGTCGAAAGCTCCGCCGTGGCGACGCCGGTGACCCGGTCGACGAGTTCGTGCGCCTCGTCGATGACGACCACATCGTGCTCGGGCAGCACCTGGATCCCGCTGATGGCGTCGATGGCCAGCAGTGCGTGATTGGTGACCACCACATCCGCGGCCCCGGACTCGGCACGGGCCTTCTCCGCGAAGCAGTCCTGACCGAACGGGCAGCGCGACTTGCCAAGGCACTCACGCGAACTCACGCTCACCTGCCGCCAGGCGCGATCGCTCACCCCCGGGGTCAACTCGTCACGATCCCCGGTCTCGGTATCGGAGACCCATTCGTGCAGTCGCTGTACCTCGCGCCCGAGCCGGGAAATGGCGAAGGCGTCGAACAACTCCGCCTCGGCGGGCTCATCCGGAATAGCGCTATTGATCTTGTTCAGGCACAGATAGTTGTTGCGCCCCTTGAGAATCGCGAACTGCGCCACCCGCCCCAGCGGCTCCGCCAGCGCCTGGCTCAAACGCGGCAGATCCCGGTCCACCAGCTGCCGCTGCAATGCGATCGTCGCCGTCGACACCACCACGGTCCGCCCGGTCCGCACCGCATGCCGCAGACTCGGCACCAGATAGGCCAGCGACTTACCCGTACCCGTCCCCGCCTGCACGGCGAGATGTTCGCCGGTATCGATCGAATGCGCCACGGCCGCGGACATGGTCTGCTGCCCCTTGCGCTCCTTACCCCCGAGGGCCTGGACTGCGGTGGCCAACAGCTTCGGTACGGGAGGGAGTTCAGGCACGACGGCCAGGTTACTGCCCCTCGCCGACAACCCGCGCGCAAACCTCGGTGGGCCCACCGCCCAGGGGCCTGCCCCGCCGCCCGGGACGGTCGCGTCGCGTGGCGGGGATGCTCGCGTCGCGTTCGGGGGCGGATGGTCGCGCCGCATCATCCCGGCGTGCTTGTGGCCGGGATCCACGGTGGCAGATCCCGCTCGCATTCAGCCATCAGCGCGTGGGAACCGCAGGTGAAGCGGCTCAGCTCTCCATGGTTCCCGCGAGTTCGACGCCCGATGCGCGGAGTTTGTCGAGGGCGGTTTCCAAAGTGGCGGGGGACACGGCGGCGGTGAGGCCGAGCAGAACGCGGGTCTCGAAGCCGGCGGCGCGGGCGTCCATGGCGGTGGCGCGGACGCAGTGATCGGTGGCTATGCCGCAGACATCGACGGCGTCGATGGCGTGGGCGCGCAGCCACTCGGCGAGGGTGGTGGAGCCGTCGGAGGCGGTGCCTTCGAAGCCGGAGTAGGCGGCGGTGTACGCGCCCTTGGAGAAGACCTCCTGGATCGGCGACGTGTCGAGTCCCGGGTGGAAGTCCGCGCCGGGCGTGCCGACTCGGCAGTGCGGCGGCCAGGTGTCGACGTAGTCCGGGTTCTCGGAGAAGTGCGCACCCGGATCGATGTGGAAGTCGCGGGTGGCGACCACCGCGGTGTAGTCGGAGACGCCGAGGTATTCGGTAATGCGCTCGGCCACCGCCGCACCGCCCGCGACAGCGAGCGAACCGCCTTCGCAGAAATCGTTCTGTACGTCGACGACGATCAGGGCTCGGCTCATGATGACCTCCCGGGCGGCCGGGGCGAACCGTGCCGGTTCGCGCTCGTATCGCATTGTGCCGCCCGACCTGCCGAGGCCGCCATCCGGCGGAGCCGGCCCCCGACTTGCGGGGCTCGGCGCGCGGGTTCGGTCGGCGTTCGGCTACTGACCTGCGGCGTGGCATGTCACCCGGAGTGACGAGGGCGGGTGACGACTTTCACGCCTGCAGGTCAGTGGCTGATGAAGGTGGTGGGAATGGCGGGCTCGCCGGCGGAGAGCTTGAGACCCTCCCAGGGCAGGCTGATCAATCCCTGTGCGACGAGTGCGCGGCTCTCCTGCAGGGTCGGCTGATCGTCCAGTACCTTGCCGCCGCGCACCAGAGCGACTTGCAGATCCCGAACCTGATAGCCGTTCGGTTCGGGCCGGGTGCCCGTAGCCGGGTAGACGATCTCCTCCACGAGGGTGCCGGTGGAGCGGGACAGGCGCACGGCTTTCTTGGTGCCGCCGCGAGATTCCTTGTGGGAGCTGCGTTTCGCCACCGGGACGCCCTCGACCTCGACCAGTTTGTAGACCATTCCGGCGGTCGGCGCGCCGGATCCGGTGACCAGGGAGGTGCCCACGCCGTAGACGTCCACGGGTTCGGCGCGCAGTGCGGCGATCGCGTATTCGTCCAGATCTCCCGACACCACAATGCGGGTGCGGGTGGCGCCGAGCGCGTCGAGCTGTTTGCGGACCTGCCCCGCCAGCACCCCGAGATCACCGGAATCGATTCGCACACCGCCCAATTCGGTTCCGGCCACTTCGATGGCGGTGGCCACGCCGCGGGTGATGTCGAAGGTGTCCACCAGCAGGGTGGTGCCCACGCCCAGCGCGGCGATCTGGCTGCGGAAGGCGTCGGCCTCGTGTTCGCCGTCGGATCCGCTGTGCAGCAAGGTGAATGCGTGCGCACTGGTGCCCGCGCCCGGAACACCGAAGCTACGCACGGCTTCCAGGTTGGAGGTGGCGTCCAGTCCCGCCAGGTACGCGGCGCGCGAGGCCGACGGTGCGGCGAGCTCATGTGTTCGGCGCGAACCCATTTCGATCATGCGACGCCCGGCGGCGGCGCTCACCATGCGCGCGGCCGCCGCGGCGATCGCGCTGTCGTGGTTGTAGATCGAGAGTGCGAGAGTCTCCAGCAGTACGCATTCGGCGAAGGTGCCG
Source organism: Nocardia sp. NBC_01503 (assembly GCF_036327755.1). Lineage (NCBI taxonomy): Bacteria > Bacillati > Actinomycetota > Actinomycetes > Mycobacteriales > Nocardiaceae > Nocardia > Nocardia sp. NBC_01503. The sequence continues at coordinate 1,059,122 of NZ_CP109596.1, read as the reverse complement.
CGCACGGTGAGGATGGGGGAGCCGGGGAAGTAGAGCTCACCCTCGCGATATCCGTCGATATCCCCGCTGAACCGATAGTCGCGCAGCCACGCCACGGTGTCCGCGTCCAGGAATCCGCCGACGATCGCGAGTTCGGGCTCCCCGAAACGGAATTCGCGCAGCGCGTCGAGCAGCCGCCCGGTCCCGGCCACCACGCCGTACCTGCGCCCATGCGGCAACCTGCGGGCGAACACCTCGAAGCTGCACTGCCGCTGCCCCGATCCGTCGGCCAGCGCCGCGGCGAGCATGGTCAACTCGTACTGGTCGGTGAGCAGCGCGGTGCTTTCGACCCCGTCAACGATCGTCACGCTCACACTGTAAGTCGAGAGCCCGAGAAGAGGCTCCACCACCATGTTCGCGGCCCGTCTCGGTTCTGGACCGAGTGGAGCGGGGGAGCGAAGCGGAGGGAGGGAAGAACCGAGACTCCCGGGGCCGCGAACCCCGCCCGTAGCGAAGCGGAGGGCGAAATAAACAGAGCCGAGTCGTACCCTGGACGTTATGGGTCTGTGCACAGAAGATGCTGTCCGGATTGCCGCCGGTCCGGTCGGCGTGAATGGGACGGTATCGGCGGCACGGGTGGTACTGGGGGCCTCGCAGGCCATGCCGGAGGCGATCGAATACACCGAGATCCTGGAGGCGGAGGACCGCCCGTGGGTAACGGTCGTTTGGGACGATCCGGTCAACCTCATGCATTACGTGACCTACATCTTCCAAAAGCTCTTCGGCTATAGCAAAGCCAAGGCAACCGAGCTCATGCTGCAGGTCCACAACGAGGGCAGGGCCGCCGTGTCGTCGGGATCCCGCGACAAGATGGAACACGACGTGCAACGCCTGCACGCGGCCGGACTATGGGCGACCATGCAGCGTGACCAGTGACCCGGGCGACTACGGTGAACCCGTGCGGAAGTGGAGCAGAAAGAACTCCCTGGGCGGGCTGAAACTCCGTTCGGAAATGGACGCCCACGAGGCGGAGGTACTGCGCTCGCTGGTGGGCGCGGTGACCGGACTACTCACCGACCGAGCCCGGTCGGCCCCCGAGGACGATCTGGCCGCGCTCACCGGGTTACAGCCGGGCAACACCACCCCGCCCGATGATCCACGACTCGCGCGACTGCTGCCCGATTTCCATCGCAGCGAGCCCGGCTCCCCGGACGCCGATCGCGCCGATCTCAACAGCGCCCTGCGCGGCCTGCACGAACCCGACATCATCGAGACCAAGGTCGCCGCCGGACTGGTGATCCTGGAGACCCTCCCGCCGCAGGGCGGCAAGATCGTGCTCACCCCCGAGCAGGCCGATCACTGGCTCAACGCCCTCAACGATGTGCGCCTGGCACTGGGCACGGCCCTGGATATCAATGCCGATACGCCCGACCATCTGGACGAGGACGATCCGCGCGCCCCCAGCCTGGACGTCTACCACTGGCTCACCTGGATGCAGGATTCGCTGCTGCAAGCACTCATGCCCTAGCCGCCCGGATTACCCTCGCCCTCGGAGGTGCGTGCCGTGAACAATATTGCGGGACCGAACAATTCGATCACCGATGTGGCGGGCGTGCTGGTCGGGCACCATCACGAGATCGACCCGACGGCCACCCTCGGCTCCGGCGCGGCCACCGGCTGCACCGTCGTCCGCGTCCCCGGCGGCGCGACCGCCTCGGTGGATGTGCGCGGCGGCGGACCCGGCACCCGCGAGACCGATCTGCTCGATCCCGGCAATACCGTGCGCCAGGTGAATGCCGTATTGCTCACCGGCGGAAGCGCTTACGGCCTCGCCGCCGCCGACGGCGTGATGCGCTGGCTGGAGGAGCACCAAGAGGGCATCCCGATGGATCCGGCCGATCCCGGTCGGGTGGTGCCGATCGTGCCCGGTGCGGTGATCTTCGATCTTCCGGTGGGCGCGTGGAACATTCGCCCCACCACCGATTTCGGCTTCCTCGCCGCAGAGGCCGCCGCGCCCGAATTCGCCCGTGGCTCAGTGGGTGCCGGTGCCGGAGCGCGGGCGGGCTCCATCAAAGGCGGCGTCGGCACGGCCTCGGTGCGCTTCACCGACGGTCCCGCCGCCGGAATCACGGTGGGCGCGTTGATAGTCGCCAACCCCGTCGGCTCGGTCTTCGACCCGCGCACCGGATTGCCCTGGGGCGCGGGCACCGACGGCCCGGAACATTTCGGCCTGCACCCCGCCGATCCCGAGCGCCTGGCCGCCGCGAACGCCCTCCCCGTGAAGGGCACGGTCCTGAACACGACCATCGGCGTGATCGCCACCGACGCGGCCCTGGACCCATCGGCCTGCCGTCGCATGGCAACCACCGCGCACGACGGTCTGGCCCGAGCCATCCGCCCGGCCCACTCACCCCTCGATGGCGACACCCTCTTCGCCTTGGCCACCGGTACCGCGAACCCGGCCCCGACCTTCCCGCTGCCCCCGGCCTTCCCCGCCGACCTGCTCCTGCTCGACCAACTCTGCACCGCCGCCGCGGTCTGTGTGGAGCGCGCCATAGTCGACGCCATCCTCTCGGCTACCTCGCTGGCCGAAATCCCTTCCTATGCGGAGTTGTTCGGAGTCTGATCTTGGTGTCGAGCTCGAAGCGCGCCCGGGCAGCCGGGGGTGTGATCTCGGCCGCCGGGAATAGGTGAATATTCTGACCTGTTGACGACAGCGTTTCGACCGTCCGCATTCCTGCGCCGCGTCGAGCGGTGAGCGGAAGGATTCGAACTGTGCTGGTGATCAGGGCCGATCTGGTGGAGGCAATGGTCGCGCACGCGCGCGCCGATCATCCGGACGAGGCGTGCGGCATCATCGCCGGTCCCGAGGGTTCCGATCGCCCCGAACGCTTCGTCGCCATGGTGAATGCCGAGCGCTCACCCACCTTCTACCGCTTCGACTCCGGTGAACAGCTGCGCGTCTGGCGCGAAATGGACGATGCCGACGAGGAGCCGGTGGTGGTCTACCACTCGCACACCGCGACCGAGGCGTACCCGAGCCGCACCGATATCTCGTACGCGTCCGAGCCCAACGCGCACTACGTGCTGATCTCCACCCGAGATGCCGAACAGCACGAATTGCGCAGCTACCGCATCCTCGAGGGTGTGGTCACCGAGGAGCCGATCGAGATCGTGCCCGCCTACTCCGGCGCTGTGTCGGACCCCGAATCCGCCGACGCCTGAACAACTTCCGCCGGAAACCCAAGGAGCCCCAATGCCGGTCACCGTCTCCATCCCCACCATCATGCGCACCCTCACCGGTGGTGAGAAGCGCGTCCAAGCCGAGGGCGCGACCCTGGCCGCGATCATCGACGACCTGGACGCCAACCACACCGGTCTCAAGGACAAGCTCCTCAAGGACGGCAAGCTCAACCGTTACGTGAATATCTACGTCGATGACGAGGATGTGCGCTTCTCCGGTGGACTCGAGGCCGAGGTGCCCGAGGGCGGCACCGTCACCATTCTTCCGGCGGTCGCAGGCGGCGCATCGGACACCGTCGGCGGCGTCCGCTAGATGGCCCGCTATGAGTCGCTGATCGCGACACTCGGCAACACCCCGCTGGTTGGCTTGAAGAATCTTTCCCCGCAGTGGGACGGCGACAATCACATTCGCCTGTGGGCCAAGCTCGAGGACCGCAATCCGACCGGTTCCATCAAGGACCGGCCCGCGCTGCGCATGATCGAGCAGGCCGAGGCCGACGGCAAACTCACCCCCGGCTGCACCATTCTCGAGCCCACCAGCGGCAATACCGGCATCTCGCTGGCTATGGCCGCGAAACTGAAGGGCTATCAACTGGTCTGCGTCATGCCGGAGAACACCTCGGTGGAGCGGCGGCAGCTGCTCACCATGTTCGGTGCGCGGATTATCGACTCGCCCGCCGCGGGCGGCTCCAATCAGGCTGTGGCCCTGGCCAAACAGATCGCCGCCGAGAATCCGGACTGGGTCATGCTCTACCAGTACGGCAATCCCGCCAACGCCCTCGCGCACTACGAGACCACCGGCCCGGAGATCCTCGCCGACCTCCCCGAGATCACCCATTTCGTCGCGGGCCTCGGCACCACGGGCACCCTCATGGGTACGGGTCGCTTCCTGCGCGAAAAGGTCCCGTCCATCGATATCGTCGCCGCCGAGCCCCGCTACGGCGAACTCGTCTACGGCCTGCGCAATATCGACGAGGGCTTCATTCCCGAGCTCTACGACGCGTCCGTGCTGACCTCCCGCTTCTCGGTGGGCCCCTACGACGCCGTCCGCCGCACCCGCGAATTGGTCCTGGAAGAGGGCATTTTCGCCGGTATCTCCACCGGCGCGATCCTGCACGCCGCGCTCGGGGTGGCGAAGAAGGCCCAAAAGGCAGGTCGGACCGCCGACATCGCCTTCGTGGTGGCCGACGGCGGCTGGAAATACCTCTCCACCGGCGCGTACGACGGCACTCTCGAGGAAGCCGAAGATCGCCTCGACGGCCAACTCTGGGCGTAACCAGAGTCTCCTGATCACTCGGCCACCTCATCGCCGGTCAGTGCGGAAGGGGCGGCGGTACGCTCGACGGCAGGGCTTGCCTAGGAGGAACCGGCTATGAGCGGCAGCGGCGGCGTGGGTGCGTCATTCGATCCCGATCGGATCGCCCGACTACGCGGGCAGGTGACCAACCCGGGGGTCGCGGCGCAGGGCGGAAGTGTGCTGAAGCTGCTGTGGCAGCGGGCGATCGCGATCATTCTCGCGTTTACGGCTCTGCTCTACGGGGTAGAGGGTGTCGACTCGGTCACCGATCACAGCCTGGACGCCGCGGGCGGTGTGAAGCCCCGTCAGGCCGACGGTTTGGACGGCATTCTCTTCGGTCCTGTGCTGCACGCCAATTGGGAGCATTTGATCGGTAATACCGTCCCGGTATTGGTCCTCGGGCTGCTGACCCTGCTCACCGGCATCGGCCGCGGGCTCGCGGCGACCGCCATCATCTGGGTGATCGGCGAGTCCGGCACCTGGTTGACGGGCCAATCGCACTCCGTGCACATCGGCGCGTCGGTGTTGGTTTTCGGCTGGCTCACCTATCTGATCTCGCGCGGGATCTTCGCCCGCAATGTGTTGCAGATCGCCATTGGCCTGGTGGTGGGGTTGCTGTATGGGTCGATTCTGTGGGGCGTACTGCCTGGCCAGCCCGGAATCTCTTGGCAAGGACATCTTTTCGGGGCGGTGGGTGGCTTGGTTGCGGGATGGGTACTCTCAGCGGATGAACGTCGTCATCGTCGCGGGGCCAGTGTCGGCCGTCTCGTGGCGTAGGGGTGACGGTGAACCCGGCCGGCGATTTGGGGGATCCCTCCTTGACTGAGACAGCAGCGTGGCAGCATGGGGGAATGCGCCTCACCGTGATCGGGTGCTCGGGCAGTGTGTCCGGCCCGGATTCCCCGGCGTCGGGATATCTGCTCACCGGCCCGGATATGACTCCCACCGTGATCGATTTCGGCCCCGGCGTTCTCGGTGCGCTGCAGCGCTATCTGGATCCGGGTGAGGTGGATATCTTCCTCACGCATCTACATGCCGATCACTGCCTGGATCTGCCGGGTCTGCTGGTGTGGCGGCGCTACCATCCGAATCCGCCGACCGGTAAGGCCATCGTCTACGGCCCGTCCGACACCTCGCTGCGGATCGGCAACGCCTCCGCCGAGATCGGCGGCGAGACCGACGACTGGTCCGATGTGATCGATATGCGGCAGTGGGCGGTGGGCGAGCCGATTCCGTTCGGTCCCGGCCATACCGTCGAGGCGCGGCGCATGTTTCACCCGCCGGAGTCCTACGGTCTGCGCATCAATACCGCCGCGGGCAAGACCTTCGTCTACACCGGCGACACGGCCATCTGCCCCGAGGTCTACGACCTGGCCCGCGGCGCGGATGTGCTGCTCGCCGAGGCGTCCTGGACGCACGATCCGGCGAATCGTCCCCCGGGTATCCATCTCTCGGGCACCGAGGCGGGCATGATCGCCGCCGAGGCGGGCGTCGGTGAACTGCTGCTCACCCATATTCCGCCGTGGACCTCCCGCGAGGATGTGATCGCCGAGGCGAAGGCCGTCTTCAGCGGTCCGGTGCACGCGGTTTCCCCCGGCGAGGTCTTCGAAATCTGAGTCCGCCCCGCACGTTAGGCTGAGGCCCGTGTCTAAACGAGCCGATGGCAGGGCGGATGACGAACTCCGCGAGGTAAGGATCACCCGTGGGTTCACCACGCATCCGGCGGGATCGGTGCTGGTCGAGTTCGGCGGGACCCGGGTCATGTGTACAGCGAGCGTCACCGACGGGGTGCCGCCGTGGCGGCGCGACTCCGGATTGGGCTGGCTGACGGCCGAATACGCCATGCTGCCCGCCGCCACCCACACCCGGTCGGGGCGTGAGTCGGTGAAGGGCAAGGTCGGCGGTCGCACCCAGGAGATCTCCCGGCTGATCGGGCGCTCACTGCGCGCCTGCATCGACCTCTCGACCATCGGCGAGAACACCATCGCGGTGGACTGTGATGTGCTGCAGGCCGACGGCGGCACCCGCACCGCGGCCATTACCGGAGCGTATGTGGCGCTTTCGGATGCCATCACCTACCTGGGCGCGGCCGGACAGCTGACCGATCCGCAGCCCATCTCCTGTGCCATCGCCGCGGTGAGCGTCGGCGTGGTGGATGGCCGGGTGCGGCTGGATCTTCCCTACGAGGAGGATTCGCGCGCCGAGGTCGATATGAATGTGGTCGCCACCGATACCGGCACCCTGGTCGAGATCCAGGGCACCGGTGAGGGCGCGACCTTCCCGCGCTCCACCCTGGACAAGCTGCTCGACTCCGCGCTCGCGGGTTGTGAGCAGATCTTCCAGGTGCAGAAGGAGGCGCTCGCCCTGCCGTACCCGGGCGTGCTCCCGGAGCCGTCCGAGGGGAAGAAGAAGTCCTGATGTCCCGCCGCGTCCTGGTCGCCAGCCGAAATGCCAAGAAGCTGAACGAATTACGCCGCATTCTCGATGAGGCCGGAATCGCGGGCGTCGAGATCGTCGGGCTGAACGACGTGCCCGAGTACGAGGAGGCGCCCGAAACCGGTGCGACCTTCGAGGAGAACGCCCTCGCCAAGGCGCGTGACGGCTTCGCCGCCACCGGATTGCCCTGCGTCGCAGACGATTCCGGTATCGCGGTGGACGCGCTCAACGGAATGCCCGGAGTGCTCTCGGCGCGCTGGTCCGGTGTGCACGGTGCCGATGAGGCCAACAACACACTGCTGCTGGCCCAGCTCGGCGATGTTCCGGACGAGCGTCGCGGTGGCAGCTTCGTCTCCGCGTGCGCGCTGGTCGCGGACGGTGTCGAAGAGGTCGTGCGTGGTGAGTGGCCGGGCGTCATCGCCCGAAAGCCGGTGGGCGACGGCGGTTTCGGCTACGACCCGCTGTTCATCCCGGCGGGCGGCACCGTCTCGGCGGCCCAGCTCACCCCCGCCGAAAAGGATGCCGCCTCACACCGCGGCCGCGCCCTGCGTCAGTTGCTCCCGGCCCTGAAGGCCCTGGCCGCCAACTGAATTCGTCGATCAAGCAAACGCGCTCCCGTCCGCATGGACGGGAGCGCGTTTGCTTGTGAGGTGGAGACGGAGTCTCCCGTTGGAGCTCAGAGCCCGAAGGTGGTCTTCACTTCCTTGGTGCGCAGGTGCTCGAAGACGAAGGACAGGAACGGAATCGTGCCCGCCAGGCAGGTCAGCGCCGTGGTGACCGGCTTCCACCGCGCCTTGATGCCCAGGTCGATGGTCATCACCAGGTACAGCATGTAGAAGATGCCGTGCACCTGACCGACGTAGAACAGCCAATGCGGTGCGGTACTGCTGTCATCGAGCAGCAGGTACTTGTAGATCACCTCACCGGTGAGCACGAGCAGCCAGAGGCCGGTGATCCAGGCCAGAATCCGGTACCGCAGCAGTGCGCCGCGGATCTTCTCGGGAGCGGCCGCGCCGAGCGGTCGGGGCGCGAGGGTGGCCTCACCGGTCGCGACGGGGGCCTGGGAGTTGTCGCGCGCGGTCACCCGGCGCTCCTTTCGGGGTGGTTGCGCAGCCCGGCGTCCTGAATCTGCTGATCCAGATCGCTGGCGTGCAGATCGGCCAGGTACCTGTTGTATTCGGCGGTCTGCGGATCGTCCTCGGCGACCGCTCTGGGCCGCTCGGGCAGCAATCCGGCCGGAATCTCACGCGGCGCGACCGGTTTCGGCCGCTTGGGCCGGGGCGCGGATGCGCTCCGGGTGGCGGGTGCTCCCTCGGTGGCCGAGGTTTCCGACTCAGCCTCCCGAGCATCCTTCTCCAGCCGCACGAATCGGAGGTACGCCCAGACCACGAAGCCCGCGAAGAGCGGCCACTGCAAGGCGTATCCGAGATTCTGACCCGTACCGCTGCCGGATTCGTACCGCCCCCACTGCCACCACCCGAGGCCCAGGCAGGCCACGAACGCCACGACCACGAACACGATCAGGGCCGGACGGCGGTGGGGAGCAGCGGACACGCTCCCCACGGTACCTGCCTACTACGGCCCACGTAGTAGGCAGGTATGTCGCACTATCGGAAGAGCCGCACGCTCAGAACTTGTAGGTGACGCCGGTGAGGCGTTCGGACTCTTCCCAGAGTCGGCGCCACAGGTCCTGGTTCTGGGAGAGCTTGCTCGACGGGCAGGGTTCGACGGGGCCCTTGTTGCCCATCAGGCGGGCCGGGCCCCAGTAGATGGTCGGGTCGGCGTCGGGCATGGTGGCCGCGAAGAGGGAGGAGTGCGCCGCTTTGGCGGGGGAGTGGCCGACCAGGCGGACGAAGGGCTTGGAAATCTTGTCCAGTGGGGTTTCGGTGCGCGCGAAGAGATCGGTCGCCGAGACACCGGGGTGCACGCCGTAGGAGCGCTTGCTCGATCCGGCCGCGGTGAGGCGGCGCTGTAGTTCCCGGGCGAACATCAGGTTGGACAGCTTGGACTGCGCGTACGCGAGATTGCGCTGGTACCTGCGGTTCTCGTAGTTCAGGTCGTCGATCCACAGCTTCGGGGTCTGCTTGTGCGCGATGGAGGACAGGGTGACGACCCGGTCGCCGATCTTGTCGAGCAGCAGTCCGGTGAGCGCGTAGTGGCCGAGATGGTTGACGCCCCACTGGGTTTCGAAGCCGTCCACGGTGCGCGAGAACGGGATGTTCATCAGTCCGGCGTTGTTGATGAGCACATCGAATTCGCCTGTGCTGTCCGCGAATTCACGCACCGAGGCGAGGCTGGCCAGATCCAGTGCCGCGACCCGCACATCGCCCTCGATACCGTCGGCGACCTCCTGCGCCTTGGCGGTATTGCGGCAGGCCATGATGACGGTCGCACCCTTGCTCGCGAGCACCTTGGTGGTCTGCTCGCCGATGCCGCCATTGGCTCCGGTGATCACGAAGGTGCGCCCGGACTGGTCCGAGATTTCGCTTGGCTTCCATGCCATGGCTGTTGACCTCACAGGTTCGGCTTTCGATGTGCCTCGTCGCACACGGTTCCATGACCTTACTCCAGAGTAAGTTCCAGTGGTAGGCCGACTAGCCGAGCATGCCCTCGAGGGCCGATCGCCGCGACGGTTGCCGCAGCCGCTGCATGGCCTTGGACTCGATCTGGCGAATCCGCTCGCGCGAAACGCCGAAGAGCCGGCCGACCTCCTCCAGGGTGCGCGGCTCGGCACCGTCCAGACCGTAGCGCAATGCGATGACCTGCGCCTCCCGCTCGGGCAGGCCGGACAGCACCCGGCCCAGTTGGCCGCGCAGCGCGCCCTCGGTGACGGTGACCGACGGGTCCGGCGCGGCATCGGCCAGTAGTGCGCCGAGTTCGGTGGCATCCTCCGCGCCGACCGGGGTGTGCAGCGAAATCGGTTCGCGCCCATGGCGCATGACCTCGCGGACCTGATCGACCGGCAACTCCATATCGGCGGCGATCTCCTCGACGGTGGCTTCGCGGCCGAGCTGTTGCGACAGCTCCCGCCGGGTGCGAACGGCCCGATTCAGCACCTCCACCACGTGTACCGGGATGCGAATCGTGCGGCTCTGATCGGCCAGGGCGCGGCCGATGGACTGCCGAATCCACCAGGTGGCGTAGGTCGACAGCTTCAAACCGCGGCGATGGTCGAACTTGTCGACCGCGCGCATCAGGCCCACGGTGCCCTCCTGGGTCAGATCGAGCAGTGACATTCCGGTCGGGGTCGGATAGTGCTTGGCGATGGAGACCACCAGGCGCAGATTGGCGCGCACCATATGGTCCTTCGCGTTCCGGCCGTCGATGACGGTGCGCTGTAGTGCGCGCCGTTCTGAAGTGCTGAGTTCAACTGCGGTGGAAGCGGATTCGTCGATTCTCTGCTGCGCCAGTGCGCCCGCCTGGATGCGCTCCCCGAGTGCGTACTCATCCTCGGCGGTCAACAGTGCCGTCGCGCCGATGCGGCGCAGGTAGTCCTTGATGGCATCTTCGCTGAGGGTGATCGGGCTGCTCATGAGAACAAACATAGAGCCGACCTAAAAATATGTCAACAATGAATTTATGACGGAATCGGTTATAGTTCTGCGTATGAGCGCACAGACCGCCGATACCCGGCCGCTGGGGCTGCGGGAGCGGAAGAAGCAGCAGACCCGGCAGAACATCTCCAATACCGCGACCCTGCTGTTTCTGGAGCGCGGCTATGACAACGTCACCATCGCCGAAATCGCGGTCGCCGCGGATGTCGCCAAGATGACCGTCACCAATTACTTTCCGCGCAAGGAAGATCTGGTCCTGGACCTGCACGATGTTTTTGTCGAAAGCCTCGCGCGCACCGTCGGGGAGCGGTCGCCCGGCGAATCCGCGCTGGTGGCGCTGCGGGACGCCTACCTGTCCGCGGCGGCGGACCAGGATGCGGTGGCCGGCTTCTCCGGTCCGGAGTTCGCCCGGCTGATCACCGGCAGCCCGGCGCTGGTGGCTCGGTTGCGCGAGTTCCACGATGAGCGCGAACGCCGCCTCGCGGAGGCTCTCGCGGTCGAAACAGCCTCCGCCCCCGGCGATTTCACGCCGCGTATCGCGGCCGCCCTGTTCGGTGGCATTCATCGCGCCCTCTTCGACGAGACCCTGCGCCGTACGGTTGCGGGCGAATCCAACGACGCCATCGCCGCCGCGCTGACCGGATATATCGCCGACGCCTTCGCGACCCTCGAGCCGGCGCTGGGCGACTACGCGGTATGTGCGAAGTGATACTGCCGTGCACGCGAAGCAGCTGTTAGCCGTGTCGTTGCTGTTCATCGGCTTATGAGCGAAACATACTGGGCCGATGACCGGTGCCAGCGCGGCCGTCGCCTCCTCCGTGCCCCAGCCTCTGAGCCGGGCCAGGATCAATGTCATCTTCGGCACCGTGGTGCTCGGGATGCTCATGGCGGCACTCGACTCGACCATCGTCTCCACCGCCCTGCCGACCATCGTCGCCGATCTGGGCGGTGCGGGCCATATGGCATGGGTGGTCACCGCCTATCTGGTGGCGGAGGCGATCGCCACCGCGCTGGCCGGAAAGCTCGGTGACCTGTTCGGCCGCAAACTGATCTTCCAACTCAGCGGAGCCATCTTCATTCTCGGCTCGATCGTCGCCGGCATGGCGCACGGCATGGAGTTGCTGATCATTGCCCGAGCCGTACAGGGACTCGGCGCGGGCGGGCTCATGGTGACCTCCATGGCGCTCATCGCCGATGTGATTCCACTGCGCGAACGCGGTCAGTACCAGGGCGCGCTGGGCGCGGTCTTCGGCGTGACCACGGTGGTCGGCCCGACCCTGGGCGGCCTGTTCACCGATCATCTGAGCTGGCGCTGGTGCTTCTACGTGAACGTGCCGATCGCGGTCATCATGATTCTCGTCGCGGCGCGCACGATTCCGGTGGTGCGCAATGCGGTCAAACCGCTGGTCGACTATCTCGGCATCGCGCTCATCGCCATCGGCGTCACCTGCCTGATCCTCGGATTGGAGTGGGGCGGACAGGAATACGCGTGGGGTTCGGGCATGATCCTCGGTCTGTTCGCGGCCGCGGTGGTGGCGCTGGCGGCTTTCGTGGCGGTGGAGTTGCGGGCGCAGGAGCCCATGCTGCCGATGCGGCTGTTCCGCAGCAATGTATTCACCATCTGCTCGATCCTGAGCTTCATCGTCGGCTTCGCCATGCTCGGCGCGATGACCTATCTGCCCGCGTTCCTGCAATACGTGAAGGGCGTCTCGGCAACCGCGTCCGGCGTGCAGACCTTGCCGCTGGTGGTCGGATTGTTCACCACCTCAATCCTTTCCGGCACCATCGTGGGTCGCACCGGGCGGTACAAGTTGTTCCCGATCGCCGGTACCGCCGTCATGGCGGTGGGCCTGTTCCTCATGTCGACCATGGATGCGAGCACCGGCTTCTGGTTGCAGTCGCTGTACATGCTGATTCTGGGTTTGGGTATCGGTCTGGCCATGCAGGTGCTGACCATCGCGGTGCAGAACAGCGTGCCGTATTCGGATCTGGGCACCGCGACCTCCGGTGTGACCTTCTTCCGGACCATCGGCAGCGCCTTCGGCACCACCGTTTTCGGCACGCTGTACTCGAATCAGCTTGGGCCGCATCTGGGTACGGCACTCATGGAGGCGAAGGTGCCGCCGGAGGTCGCGCAGAATCCGCAGGCGCTGCGCGCGCTGCCGCCGGAGCAGGCCATGCCGATCGTCGACGCCTACGCCACCTCGATCGATTACGTCTTCCGCTGGGTGGTGCCGGTCGCGGTCCTGGGGTTCCTCATCGCCTGGCTGTTGAAAGAGGTACCGCTGCGCGATAGTTCGCGCGGTGAGGCCACCGATGTCGGCGAGGGGTGGGCGGTACCGGATTCACCCGATAACGGGGTGCAGATGGAGCGGGCCATCGTCCGGGTGCTGCGCAAGCTGCGTGACAATGCCGTGCCCGAACCGGGAATCCTCGCGGCGGCGGGCAGTGCGCTCGGCCGGGATGAGGCGTGGGCGCTCGGACAGGTCCGCATGTATCAACGCCTGCGTGGCTCGGTGACGGTATCGGACATCGCCAAAACCCATTGGATACCAGCGGAATTGGTGGAACCGGTCTTCGAGAAGGCGCAGCGCGAGGGGTTGGTCCGCCTGGACGGCAAGGAACTGACGCTCACCGAGCGTGGCCTGCGCGAGGTCGATACCGTGCAGGTCGCCTGGAAGCGCTGGCTCGAAAACCAGCTCGGCGACTGGGATCTCACCGATCCCGAGGAGCGCGCCCTCTTCGATCAGAGCATCGACAATATCGCCACCAAACTCCTCGACGAGGCCGACCGCCCCGACGCCCTTCCCGCCAGAGGCTGAGAACACCCATCCCAAGCTGCTGCCGGTCGGCGCCCCGTCCTCTCGGCGAAATCACCCCCGTCATCCCGGCATGCTTTTGGCCGGGATCCACACCCCGCTGTCCCGCTGCGATAACCGCAGCGGGACAGCGTGTTTCAGAGGTCAGGCGACTGCGCGCACCGGTCGCACCGGAGCATCCCAGTCGATCCGGAACCGCTGTTCATGCCCGAATGCCTTCTCCGGATCCATCCGCTTGAACATCATCGGCATGATCATCCCCATGAACGCCCGGGTCACCGGCCCCGCCGCCTTGGTGTGATTCATCCGCTTGACCCGATCGGCCACCCCCTCCACCCGGGGCCGCCGCAGCGCCTCGTAGGTGGCGAAAGCCGTTGTCGGATCCTCGATATCGCGCAGGCAGCGCGCCAATTCGACGGCGCTCTCGATGGCCATCGACCCGCCCTGCCCGGAGGTATTGCTGGGCGCGTGCACGGCATCGCCGGTGAGCACCATGCGCCCGCGGTACCAGTGCGGCACCTTCGGCATGATGTGCAGCGCGCCCACCACCATCAGTTCCTCCGGCTTGGTATTGCGAGCCAATTCCGCGCCGGGGGTGTCATCGGAGTAGACCTCGCGCAGGATGCGCAGCCACTCCGCATTGGGCACGGTCCGCGCCTCCGAGAGCGACATGTACTTCTCGTGCGGCAGATTCGCACCCCACGCGGCCCGCCCGTCGGGCATGGTCCAGTACAGGTAGTAGCCGCGCTTGCCGAAGGCGAAGGTCATATTCCCCGGCGGGATGGGGTTGGAGATCTCGGTGTACGCGCCGAAGCCCAGCATGCCCAGGTAGGTCGGTCCGGGGGCATCCGGATCGATGAGGGTGCGCACGGTGGAGCGAATACCGTCCGCGCCGATGAGCACATCCCCGGTGGCGCTGCTGCCGTCGGCGAAGTGCGCGGTGACCCCGTCCGCATGCTCCTCGACGTCGATCAATTTCTTGTTGTACTCGAACTGAACGCCATTGGAGACGGCCGTATCGTGTAGTGCCACATGCAGATCCGGCCGATCGACCAGGCACAGTGGTTCCACCCCGGTCAGCCCGGGCAGTGCGACGTTCTTGCTGTTGACGGACATCGAGCTGGTGTGGATCGGTGCGGCGACCGCGCGCACCGCCTCACCCGCGCCGATGATGTCGAGCGCGGCGACCCCGTTCGGGGCGAGGGCGAGATTGGAGCCGATGCCGTAGGCGGGGCCGGGGTACGCCTCGAAGACGCGCGCCTCGATTCCGGCCTTGGTCAACGCGGTCGCGGTGACCGGTCCGGAGATGCCGCCGCCGATGACGAGGGCGGAGCGAATCGCGCGTGGATTTGTCGTGGACATGGGTTGTCTCCCTGAATGTTCGAAGGTTTGGAATAACCCCGAATCAGAGCGCGCGCGGAGAACCCAGTTATCCTGTAGTTGCCAAACTCGGTACGAGTTCGCCTGCACGAGCACGGATCGGGAAGGTGTGTTCCCGGGTCTCGGCGGTGGTGTTGCAGCACCTTCGTCGGGGCCCGGTTCTTGTCGTCGGTCCGGTGTTGTCAGTCCGGCGGCGTCTGCTCGCCGAGCAGTCCTCCCTCCACCATTGCGGAGGCCTCGGCGGGGGTGACCCCGTCGCGATGCCAGGTCCGCCACATCTCGACCTGCGGGAAGGTGCCGTCGGCGAGTGAATCACGCAGTGCGCGAGCCCAATTCGCCTCGGCGGTCAGCATGGCCAGCTCATAGTCGTCTTCGATCAGGAAAAGGCGCGGCAATGAGCCTTCCAGTGCGGCCAATTGGGTCTTGGAGGCATCGATTGTGCTCTCCAGCTTGGTGATTCGGTCGGTGAGGAGTCCGACGACCTCATCCGGCGGCAGTACCGAGAGCACCGAGAGGCCGGCCATGAAGGGGCGCTGCTCGGGTTCGGGGCTGGCGATGAGTTCGCGGGTCCAGTCGGCGAGTTCGGCCCGACCGGCCTCGGTGATCCGATAGATGGTGCGTTCGGGGCGGGCGCCGTCGCGTTCGCTGCCGGTGACCTCGAGGAATCCGTGTTTGGTGAGGTTGTCGACAACGGTGTACAGCGAACCCCACTTGACGCCCATGTCGTGGTCCTTGCCGTACTCCCGCAACCGCCCGGCGATCTCGTAGCGATGCATGGGCGCGATGGCCAGGACGGACAGCACGGCCAGTGCCATCAGATTTCCGACTTTGCGTTTGCGGGCCATCTCCGGCACCTCCTTTACTCGTCTACGAATATACGTCTACGAGTATTAGGGCACAAGTACCCCGCCGGACCCGAAAAAGCGCCCCTCACGGCGGTGAGAGGCGCTGGGGGAGTGGCTCAGGAGGTCGCGAACCGGGAGCGCAGATAGTCCGAGGTGGCCTGGTCGGCGGGGAGGAACGCCTCCAGGTGCAGTTCGGCCAGGGTGATATCGGTGGCCGTCGCGAACGAGGTGAGCGTGGTGATCAGCCGCAGCTCGCCACCCGGGCTGCGCAATCGCAGCGGTACCGCGAAGCCGAGGTGATGCGGTCCTGGGTCGACCGGCGGCAGATATCCGTCCAGCTCCGCGATGAGACCGTCCAGATCCGGATCCGGGCTGCGCGCCGCCCGATTGCGCAGGCTGTCGGTGATATGCCGTCCCCATTCCGGCAGATTGATCACCCGTCGCGCCAGGCCGTCCGGATGCAGGGCCAGGCGCAGCACGTTCAGCGGTGCGTCCAGTAGCTCCGGCGCGCACCCCTGCGCGAGCATCTCGAACGCGGCATTGGCGGCCACCAGTACCCCGTACGGCCTGGTCACCACCGCCGGATACGGCAGATGCCCCTGCAGGATGGTGTCCAGCGCGTGGCGCACCGGTCCGAGTTCCGGTGCGTCCAAAGCGGATTCGGGAAACGCGGGGGCATAGCCCGCCGCCAGCAGCAGCGTATTGCGTTCGCGCAGTGAGAGTCCCAGCGATTCGGCCAGCCGCACCACCATGGTCCGCCCCGGATGCGAACGCCCCTGCTCCAGGAAGCTCAGATACCGCTGGCTGGTCTCGGCGCTGATCGCCAGGTCCAACTGGCTGATTCGGCGGCGGGTGCGCCAATGCTTCAACTGCTGTGCGAACGGGCTCGCCGGGGCTGCCACCGCCATGATCGTCATACCTCCACTGTCTGCGCCCGTTCGCTCGTGAGCGATTCCCTGGAAGGAATGACAAGCGCGGCCACATGATCATTCCCTGCGGGGAATCGCGCTCAGCAGCGCCGCCGAACAGACTTTGTGGCATGAGCAACGACCTCGACATCACCGCCCTGACCACCCTCACCGAGCAGTACATCGCCCTCTGGAACGAGGCCGATCCGGCCGCCCGCACCAAGCTGATCTCCGAGCTGTGGGCGCCGGACGGCAGCCAGGTTCTCACCGATCCGCCGCAGGAGATTCGGGAGGCCGCCGCCGAGCTCGCCTTCCCGATTCCCTACCTGTCGGTGCGCGGCCATCGCGAACTGGACGCACGGGTGACCCGGGCCTACGAAATGTTCATCGCACCGGGCGAATACACGTTCGCACCGCGTGGGGTGGCGCAGCGCCTGGCCGGTGGTCTGGTCGGCCTGGGCTGGGCGATGGTCTCCACCGCCGATGGCTCCGAGGGCGGCGCGGGCTACGACGTGCTCGCCCTCGACGCGGACGGCCGCATCCGCAGCGATCACCAGTACATCGGCCCCGCATAGCGATTCCCGGAATCGTCGGACCCGCGCCGGTCACCGAACCGGCGCACCAGCACTCATTTCTCAGGAGAAGAATCATGAATGCCATTGCGTACCAGATGGATCCGCTGCGCGGGCTGGACGGGCTCAGCACCCGGGTGCAGGAGATCCCGGTTCCCGGACCGCATCAGGTCGTGGTGCGGGTCCGCGCCGCTTCGCTGAATCGGCGCGACATCCTGCTGTACGAGGGCAACTATCCGGTCCCCATGACACCGGGCATCACGCCCCTGGTCGACGGGGTCGGCGAGGTGATCGCGGTGGGCGACGGCGTCACCCGCGCCGCGCTCGGCGATCGTGTCACCGGTACCTACTTCGTGGCCTGGAACGACGGACCGCAGACGCAGCGGTCCTCCTTCGAGCAGTACGGCGCCAATCACCACGGCTGGCTGGCGAACTATGTACTGCTGGAAGAGGATTCGGTGGTGCACGTACCTGCGCACCTCACCGATGCGGAGGCGGCCTCGCTGACCGCCGCGGGTCTGGTGGCGTGGTCGGCGCTGACCAAGCCGGTGCCCGCCGGACCGGGCGACACCGTGCTCACCGTCGGCACCGGCGTGGTCGGACTCTTCGCCGTCCAGCACGCCAAAATGCTTGGTGCGCGGGTTATTTCGGTCACCTCCTCGCAGGACAAGGCGGAGCGCCTGCGCAAGCTCGGCGCGGACGAGGTCATCGACCGCAAGCAGACCCCCGATTGGGAGAACACGGTGCTCGAGCTCACCGGCGGCGACGGCGTACAGCATGTGATCGACGCGGTCGGTATGCCGACACTGCCGAAATCGCTGGCGTCCGGGGCCTACAACGCGATGATCACCCTGATCGGTGCGTTCCCGGCCGAGGCGGGTCAGCAGCCCGGCGACCCCACCGGCTACAAGTATCTCGGCGTCCGCCGGATCGCCGTCGGCAGCCGCGCCGATTTCGAGGCCATGAACCGCACCATCACCGAGCACGGCATGCGCCCGCTCATCGATCGGGTGTTCCCGTTCGAAGAGGCCGCGCAAGCGTTCCGGTACTACACCGAGGGCGATCCTTTCGGCAAGGTCGTCATCTCGATCCTCTGATGCCGGAGATCCGAAGAGTGATCTCCCGGCAATCTCGGAAAATAGATATTGAGCTGGAACAATTCTGTTCTCAACAGGAGGTTCATCTCGGTAGCAAACTTGTGTACGGTCCTGGAAGACGAGCTTTTCGGATCGGCAGGCGACTGTTCGGAGATCGAAGGAGCTTCCGGTGGCACTCGGCACGGTGCATGAGAAACCAGCAGCGAGCGCGGACGACGGCACACCCGGTGTGGTGGAGACCGGTGAAATGTCCACACGCACGCTGCTGCTCATGATCGTGCTGTCGCTGGGTGTGGTGCTGGCGCTGGTCGGTGGCAGTCTCCGCAACAGCTTCGCCGGCACCGGCGAGAACTCCGATAAACCGGCCGCCCCGGCCGCCACCTCCAGTACGACTCAGCAGCCCGCGAGTGCGGCCCTGCCGCCTCCGGCCCCCGCCCCGCCGCCACCCGCGCCGGAACCGGCCCCGGCCCCGGCCCCCGCCCCGGTGCAGGCCCCGCCGCCGCAGACCTATAACGCCCCGGCTCCGGTCGAGCCCGCTCCCGAACCCCCCGCTCCGGCTCCGCCCGCGCCGCCGCCACCTCCGCCGGCCCCGGTGATTCCGGATATTCTCGCGCCCATCCTCCCGTTCCTGGTGCCACCGCCACCGCCGCCCCCACCACCGGCCCCCTGACCGGTGGCCGCCGGAATCCGAAGGAGGACAACCATGCTCGGCAGCCCGCAGGAATCCCATCCGGCATACGAGGGCGATATCGATCCGCGCGGCCTGGCCGTGGTCGTCGCCGTCTCCGGACTCATGGTGCTCGCCATCGGCCTCGGCATGCTGCTCACCGGCTCGGGCGAGGTGGGTGCGGCCGATCCCGCGCCCGCCCGCAGTGTGCCCACGCATCAGCGGGGGTCGATACTCCATCCCCCGGCCGCCCCCGCGGCCGCCGTTCCGCCCGCCAAATCCGCGTCGGCGAATCCGCCCGCGACTCCGGCGCCCGCACCCTCGGCGGTATCGAATATCTCTCCGGCGCAGGTGTATCCGCCCGCGCAACCGCATCCGGTGGAGGCTCCGGTACTACTGCCGGCGGGGTGAGTCGGCCGGTTCAGAGCCCGGAAACCCCTGCGAGCTGGCCGATTCCGTAGGTGACCGCCATGGCGAGCGCGCCACCGATCACCACGCGCAATACCGCCCGTCCGGTATTGCCGCCGCCGAGGCGCGCGCTCACCGTGCCGGTTATCGCCAGTGCCACCAGCACGGCCGCGAAGGTGACCGGGATTCTCCAGGAGACCGGCGGTAGCAGGATCGCCAGCAGCGGTAGCAGCGCGCCGAGCGTGAACGCGATGGCCGAGGAGATGGCGGCGTGCCAGGGATTGGTGAGTTCGGTTGGGTCCAAACCCAATTCGGCCTCGGCATGCGCGCGGAACGCGTCGTGGGCGGTGAGCTCCTCGGCGACCTGCTTGGCCGTGGCGGGTGAGAGTCCCTTGCTTTGGTAGATCTGCGCCAGCTCGGCCAGTTCGAAGTCCGGCTCCTCGGCCAGCTCCCGCCTCTCCTTGGAGAGCAGGGCCTTCTCGCTGTCCCGCTGGGTACTCACCGAGACGTATTCGCCCGCGGCCATGGAGATCGCCCCGGCGGTCAGTCCGGCGATACCGGCGGTGAGAATCGCCGAACTCTCGGTGGTGGCCGCGGCCACGCCCACCACCAGACCGGCGGTGGAGACGATCCCGTCATTGGCCCCCAGCACCCCGGCCCGCAACCAGTTCAGCCGCGAGGCCAATCCTTCGGCGTGCGGTTCGTGGGGGTGCGGTTCCCCATTGGCGGGCGGGTCGACGCTCGTATCGTCCACGAGGGAGAGCCTATGCCAACCCATGACCGATTTGCCGGATGCGCCGCTCGTGGGGAGGGGGATCCCCGGCCGAAAGCATGCCGGGCTGACGAGGGGTGGTCGTGTCGGGGTGGCGGGTGTCTCGCTCGACCAGGAGGTTCCCGATGTCAGGACGATATGGCGACGGGGCGGCGGTGGGTGTGCGGGTCGTCGAGGGCGTTGAGGAGATAGTCGGCCAGATCCGCGCGGCGGGTCCGCGATCCGACCGGGTCGGACGCGTCGAGGCAGATGCGGGGCGTGCCGGTGGCCGGGCCGTCGGTGAGCCGGCTCGGACGGATGGCGGTCCAGATCAGTTCACTGGCGGCGAGCTCGGCCTCCATCCGGGCCATATCGTCGTAGGTGCCGCGCATGATGCGGTGCAGCAGTCGCCCGGCGAGCCGGGTTCCCGCCCCTGCGGTGGCGGGCACTTCGATTCCGGCGGAAGAGATTACGAGCAGTCGAGTGTCCGGGGCGAGTGCCGCTACCAGGGCGGCGGCGCTCGCGGAGTAGAGGGTGGTCGGCCCGCGCCCGGTGGTGCCGAGCGCGGAGATCACCGCGTCGTGTCCGTGCAGTACCTCGGTGAGTGACCGCGGATCCGTCACATCCCCCACCACGGTCGACAACCCGGCGGAGTGCGCGGGAAGGTCGCCGGAACGGAGGTCGTTGGACCCGCGGGTCACCGCAGTGACGCGATGACCGCGAATCAATCCCTGCCGCACCAGTATTCGGCCGGTGCGACCGTTCGCGCCCAGGATCGCGATGGCTGCCATATCAGTGCGCGGCCGGGCGGGTGGCGGGCTGGAACTTGAAGGAGACCGCCTCCATGATCGGCTTGTGCTGAGTCTTCTGCACGGCGGCGATGCGCCATTCGCCGTCGGTATCGCGAATCACGGTGTAGGTGGCCAGTTTTCCGAGCTTCTTGGCCTCACCCTTGCCGGATTCGCCACGGGTCACCACGATCGCGGTGTCCGCACCGTAGCGGCGAATCTCCTGGATGTCGATGGTCAGCCGGGTGCCCTTCAGGAAGCTGTCGAACAGGGCCTGGTGCGCCGCGCCGATCTCCTTACCGCCGTGGTAGACGGTACCGACGTAGGTGACATCGGTGGCGTCGTCGGTGAAGCACGCGCCGTAGGCGGTCCCGTCGCCGCGGCCCCAGGCAGCGGCGCTGCGCTCGATCAGGGCGCGGATGGCGGTGTCGTCGATATCGTTGGTGTACATGGTGTTCGCCTTTCGGTAGTGATCATTGGTGTGGACGATGGGGCCGCTGCCGTCGGTGAGCGCGGCGAATGCGCGATCCACCACCTGCTGTGGTGTCTGCACGAATGCGGCGGGAATACCCGCGGCGGTCTGGGCGCGGGTGACGGTGACGCCCGGGCACAGGCCGATAATCTGTACGCCGCGCGAATGCTGTTCGTGCCACAGTGTTTCCGAGAACGTCGTGACGAAAGCCTTGGTGGCGCTGTATACCGCAAGCCCCGGCTCGGGATCGAAGGCCAGCTCGGAGGCCACATTGACGAGCGCGCCACCGGGCTCGGCCGATACGAGAAAAGCGTGAGCGAGTGCGATCACGCTGCGGCAGTTGAGATCCAGCGCGCCGAACGCGTGCGGCAGGGGAGTGTTCGCGAAGTCGCCGTGCGTCGCGGTGCCCGCATTGTTCACCAGCACCGCGTAATTCGCCGCGCCGAGCCGTTCGGTGACGATCCGGATTCCGGCGTCGGTGGCGAGGTCGGCGACCAGGAATTCATGCTCCGAGCCGATCTCGTCCCGGAGTTCGGCCAGTCCGGCCGCGCCCCGCGCTACCGCGGTGACCGTGTAGCCCCGCGCCGCCAGCGTGGTGGCGAAGGCCCGCCCGATTCCGGCGCTCGCACCGGTAACCAGTGCTCGTCCGGTTCGCGTGGTGGGAATCATGGGTTTCGCCCTCCGTGTTATTCTTCTTCCTAGAAGATGCTTCTTCGTTTAAGAAGTTTCTTCGTTGAAGAAGAGATTACGCAGAGGAGGCGGACCGTGTCAACACCCGAGGTCTCGAAGGAACGCGAGATTTTCCGGCGCTATGAGAGTGCCGTTGTGCTGCATGCTCAGGCGGGTGCGAAGGCGGTCGGGTTGGGCGCCACCGATCTCTACGCGCTCAATATCCTGGAGTTGAACGGCTCGATGACCCCGGGCGAGTTGGGTACGCGCACCGGTTTGACGACCGGCCCGACCACTCGGCTCATCGATCGGTTGGAGGCGGGGGGCTATGTGCGGCGAGCGAGCGATCCGGGCGATCGGCGCAAGGTGATCGTGGAACCGGTCGGCAAGCCCGCGGATCTGGATAAGGTGCTCGCACCTGTCCGCCGGGCGATCGGCGAAATCGTCGGTGGATACCCCGCTGACCAGCGTGCCGTTCTCTTCGACTACTTCGAGCGCGCGGCCGCCGCGTACCGGCGCGCGGCCGAGGAAATCGGCTGACGAACTCTTATAGGTCCGGCTCGCCGAGCGAGGTCTGGCTCTCGTTTTGCGGTGAATGCGAACAATTTGCTGGAACGATGAAGGTCATGGTCCGTCTCGCCGTTCGCTATTGGTCCGTCGTCATTCCACTGATCGCCGCCCTGGTGCTGGCAGTTTCCTGGGGTCGCGATCTCGGTCCGGCGGTGGTGGTGCTGGTGTCCGCGGCGCTGGTCGGTGCGGTGCTCTCGGCGGTGAGTCACGCCGAGGTGGTGGCGCATCGGGTGGGTGAGCCGTTCGGCTCGCTCATCCTGGCGGTGGCGGTGACCATTATCGAGGTCGGTTTGATCGTCACGCTCATGCTCTCCAGTGGAGACAAGGCGGCTTCGCTGGCGCGCGATACCGTCTTCGCCGCGGTCATGATCACCTGCAACGGCATCCTCGGCCTATCACTCCTGGTGGCCGCGGCGCGCCGGCGACTGGCGGTCTTCAATGCCGAGGGCACCGGTGGCGCATTGGCCACGGTCGCCACCCTGGCCACCCTGAGTCTGGTGCTGCCGACCTTCACCACGAGTGAACCGGGCCCGGTCTTCTCGGCCTCGCAATTGATCTTCGCGGCGACCGCCTCGCTGGTGCTCTACGGCGTCTTCGTCATGGTGCAGACGGTCCGCCACCCAGGTGATTTCCTTCCCGTCGAGGACGGTGAGCAGAACGACGACGACCATGACGAATTGCCCACCGGCAAACAGGCTTTCGCGAGCCTGGGTCTGCTGCTGGTGGCTCTGGTCGGGGTGGTCGGCCTGGCCAAGCTGGTCTCGCCGTCCATCGAAAGCGGTATCGCCGCAGCGGGATTGCCCGCCTCGGCGGTGGGTGTGGTGATCGCGTTGCTGGTGCTGCTGCCGGAAACCATTGCGGCGGTGCGGGCCGCGCGCCGCGAACGAGTGCAGATCAGTTTGAATCTGGCGCTGGGTTCCGCCATGGCGAGTATCGGTCTGACGATTCCGGCCATCGCGCTGGCCTCGATCTGGATCGAGGGTCCGCTCATGTTGGGGCTGGGTGCGACGCAGATGGTGTTGCTGGCCTTGACCGTTGTGGTGGGCGCGCTCACCGTGGTGCCCGGGCGCGCCACCTTGCTGCAGGGTTGTGTGCACCTGGTGTTGTTCTCCGCCTTCGTATTTCTGGCGGTCAGCCCCTAGCCGGGGCTGTCATGAGGTCCAGCGGTAGACCTGCCCGTCGCGCAATTCGTAGGAGCTGGCGGGTTTGACGCCGTCGTGGCCGGAGAGCCGGGCCATGACCCGGGTGCGGCCGCGCGTGGTGATGCCGTCCGCGGTCCAGTGCACGTAGGGGTGTACCAGTTTGGCGAACGCCGTCCAGTCGTCGGAGGCGACGGCCGAAAGAACTGCCGACACGGTTGGATCCACAGGGCCAGTGAACACGCCGGTCGGTTCGAATGCGCGTGTACGGCGGAAAACCGCCATTTTGGGTGGATGCCAAAATCCGCTCCCAACGTGTAGCTGACAGTTCACTCAATTCCGGTTTTGGTATGGCCGAAGCTGTTTTCGGCCCTGCGCCGAGGGGTTGCCGGACGTATGTCCAGCATCACGCCGATAGCTGTTACGTCTAATAACACGTTCTAGAATCGCAGGTCACATGGCATATTCTCCGCTGAGCTGTGATGGTCATGCATATACCAGTGGGTAACTTAGAGGCTTGGGTCACACTTCGAACGGATTTGTTGTAACTCGGCGTAACCATTAGCTTTGATGGCAGGCAGTGTTGCCGATCACGGAGAAGAAGATTTGAACCTCGTCACCCGGCGTCGGATCCGACGTCCCGCGGAAGTAGTCCCGCAATGACCCGGACCGCCGCGCGCAGCTCCGCCGTACGCAGCAATGTCCGCATCGTTCGCGAGAACTTCTCCGGCACCGTGGTGGCCTCCCTGCGCACCTTCGGCCGTGCGGCCGGTATCGCCAGGGAATCCGTCGGCGGCACCTTCGGCGATATCGCGCGCGGAGAGTTTCAGTGGAAAGAGGCCATCCTCCAGGCCTGGCGACTGGTCACCGTCACCGCGATTCCGGCCATCCTGATGGCGATTCCGTTCGGTGTCATCGTCTCGGTGCAGGTCGGCAATCTCATTCACACGCTCGGCGCGGATTCGCTGCTCGGCGCGACCGGCGGCCTCGGCGTCATCAAACAGGGCGCGCCCCTGGCCACCGGCTTCCTACTGGGCGGCGCGGGCGCGGCGGCATTGGCGGCGGATCTGGGCGCACGCACCATCCGTGAAGAGATCGACGCGCTGAACACCATGGGCATCAGCCCGATTCATCGCCTGGTGATTCCGCGCATGGTCGCCATGCTGGTGGTGGCGCCGCTGCTGAATGTGCTCATCATCTTCGTCGGCGTGCTCGCCGGATACATGGTCGCCATCGGCGGCCAGAACGTCACGCCGGGCAGCTACTGGGCCACCTTCGGCTCCTTCACCACCACCGCCGATGTGTGGATCTCGCTGCTCAAGGCCGTCATCTTCGGCTTCATCGTGGTGATCATCGCCTGCCAGCGCGGGCTCGAGGCCAAGGGCGGGCCGCGCGGTGTGGCAGATGCGGTGAACGCGGCAGTGGTGCTCTCGGTGGTGTCGATCGTGGTGGTCAATCTGATCGCCACCCAGATCACGGCGATGTTCCTGCCGACGAGGCTGGCCTGATGTCGGCAACGTACGTCCCGAAAGGGCTGGGCTGGGCCGCGCGCTTCTATCACCGGCGCGGACTGGTATTGCGCCGCGTCGAGGGCGTGGGCTTCGTGCTCGCCTTCGTCTGGCAGGTGCTGTCGTCGATTCCGTTGACGCTCGAGCGGTATCGCGACGAGACCATGCGCGCTATCACCAATATGACCTGGGGTCGCGGGTCGATCATCGTCGGCGGCGGGACCGTGCCGATGATGATCGTGCTCGGCCTGGTCATGGGCGCGTCCGTGGCGGTGGAATCCTTCGCAACCCTCGACATGCTCGGTATGGGTCCGGTCACGGGTCTGGTCTCGGCCTACGCCACCACCCGTGAGCTGGCCCCGATCGCCGCTGCCATCGGTTTCGCCGCGCAGGCGGGCTGCCGCATGACCGCCGAGATCGGGTCGATGCGCATCTCCGAGGAGATCGACGCCATCGAATCGCTGGGCCTGCGGTCGGTGCCCTTCGTGGTGACCACCCGCGTGCTGGCCGGTGTGGTGGCGATCGTGCCGACCTTCCTGATCGCGCTGATCATGTCGTATCTGGCCTGCCGCGGGCTGATCACGCTGGTGCACGGATCGTCGGCGGGCGTCTACGACCACTACTTCTTCCAGTTCGTCTCCGGTTTCGATGTGATCGCGGCGGTGGTGAAGGTGGCAATCTTCGCGGTGGTCGTGATTCTCATCCACTGCTATTACGGCTTCTTCGCGACCGGTGGTCCCGAGGGTGTCGGCATTGCCTCGGGTAAGGCCGTGCGAGCCAGTTCGGTGGCGATCATCGCCCTGGACATGGTGCTCTCGCTCGCGCTGTGGGGCTTCAACTCGGCGATCACGTTCACGGGGTAGGGGATGCCGAACTACGGAATGCCCGGTGTTGCCGTGGACCGGAAACGGTCCATGGCGGTCGGCGCGGTCGCGCTGGCGCTGATCGTCGCGGTGGCGATCGGCTGGACGGTGTACTCGTCCGCGAAAACCGAAGCTGGACTGGCGATTTCGCTGCGCACCGAACAGATCGGTGACGGCGTGCTGGTCGGCACCGATGTGCGGGTGAACGGGGTGATCGTCGGCAGGGTCACCGACATCACGCCCGATGCGCACGGTACGCAGCGCATCGATATGCGGCTGGACGATTCCCGGCTCTTCGGGATCGACGACAGCATGCTGGTGGATTACGCGCCCGCGAACCTCTTCGGTATCAGCGAGATCGATCTGCGCGGCGGGCCCGGCGGGTCACCGCTGCGCGCGGGTGCGGTCATCGATCTGACCGGCGCCAAGGCGAACACGGTCTACGACGCCACCATGGGATCGATTCTGCGCAGTGCCTCGCAGGTCGGCGGTTCGGTGCTGACACCGCAGCTGGCCTCGGTCATCGCGCAGGCCGCCGCCGATACCGAGGCGTTCACCCCGCTGGCGCAGGCGCTCATCACCGCGGTGCGCACGGTGGCCGATAACCAGAAGATGCCGATGTCGGAGCTGATGGGTCAGCTGGGGCCGGCCTTCGACGGCGGCGGCAAATTCGCCGGAGCCACCGTGCAGGTGGTCGATATGATCCGCAGTATTCAACGGCTGCAGGGCAATCGGGCCGACTATGACTCGAATCTGGCGCTGGTGACCGGGCAGCTGCTGCCCGAGCTGGCGAAAACCCTTGGTACGGCCGGGAATCAGCTCTCCGGTCTGACCGACATGCTGGCACCGGTGCTGGCCATGCTCGCCCAGATGGTGCCGCAGCCGCAGCAGTCCAGCGCCGAATTGCGCACGCTGCTACAGCGTTTGAACGCCGCCATGCCGGATAACGGGCAGGGGCCGGTGCTCAATGTCGAGGTCGATCTGCGTGGGGTGCCCGCGCTCGCGGTACCGCTGCTGGGAGGTGCGCGATGACCGTCAAGGGTGCGGCCTGGCGGCTGAGCCTGTTCACCGCGGTGATCGTGGTGGTGCTCATGCTGGTGATCTCCGCGATTCAGCGGCCGGTCTCGGGGGATACCGAGACCCACGACGCCATCTTCACCGATGCCAATGGCCTCAAGGTCGGTGACGACGTGCGCATGTACGGCGTGCAGGTCGGCAAGATCAAGCACATCGAACTCGAGGGCGCGAAGGCGCGAGTTCAGTTGTCGGTCAAGACCGATGCGCCCATCTACGACAACAGCAAGCTCGCCATCCGATATCAGAATCTGACCGGGCAGCGGTATATCGATCTGCAGCAGCAGCCGCGGCCCGGACAGCGCCTCGCGGCCGGTAAGCGCATCGAAATCGACCACACCGTGCCGTCTTTCGATGTGACGAGCCTGTTCAACGGCTTGAAGCCGGTGCTGGCCACCATTTCTCCCGAGGCCATCAATCAATTCAGCGCCAGCATGGTCGCTTTGATCGAGGGTGACGGCAGCGGTGTCGGACCGGCCCTGGACGCCATCGGGAAGCTCGCGTCGTACGTGGACAATCGGCAGCAGGTGATCGGCACCCTCATCCGGAATATGTCCGATCTGGATGATCGGCTGAGCGGGCGGGTGCACTATCTGGTGCCGCTGCTGGCCCGGCTCAGCGATATTTTCGAAGCGCTGCAATCGAATATCGGCGGGTTGGCGCAGTTCGCCATGACCGCGCCGTCGGTGCTCGGGCCGATCGACAGCCTGATGCGCACGCTCGGCATCAACAACGGTAGCGATGTGGACGCGCTGATCCGGCGCATCTTCCCCGACGCACAGCAGGCCGTGGAGGTCTTCGGGCGACTGCCCGCCGTGCTGGCCGCGGCCGATGCGTCGGCACCGGCCAATGCCAGCGGTTGGAAGCCGGTGTGCAGCAAGGGCAATGCCGAGGTGCCGCCGGTGCTCGGGCTGCTGATCGTAGGACAGCAGGTGGCGGTATGCAACGGATGAGACTGCCACGCTTCATGGTTCGGGACGATCGGGTCGTCGACGACGGCACGAAGAAGAAACGTGAACTGCGCCTGGGGATTATCGGCGCGATACTCGTCGCGCTCGGCTTGCTGGCCGCCGGTGTGCTGTTCGTGGTGCCGTTCGGCAAGCACACCTATACCGCCGAACTCTCCGAGGCGCAGTCGGTGAAAACCGGTGACGACGTGCGTATCGCGGGTATTTCCGTCGGTGAGGTGAAATCCCTGGAATTGAAGCCGGACAAGGTTGTCATGCGCTTCACCGTGGATTCCGATGTGTTCCTGGGCGATCAGACCTCGCTGGATATCCGCATGCTCACCATTGTCGGCGGGCACTATGTCGCGGTCTTCCCGGCGGGTGATAAAGCCCTGGGGGACAAGGCCATTCCCGCCGATCGCGTGCGCCTGCCGTACAGCCTGGTGCAGACCTTCCAGGATGCGGCGACCCCGCTGTCCAAGATCGACGGCCAGACGCTGAACCGCAATCTCGCCGCGCTGGGCAACTCCATCGACGGTGCGCCGGAGAGCCTGCGGACCACCTTGCAGACTGTCAGCACCTATGTGGATGCCCTGGACCGGCAACGGTCTCAGGTCTCCAATGCCATTTCGGTCGCCGACGAGTACGTGCGCATGTACGACGGCGCGAAGAGCGATCTGGGCCGACTCATGGACAATGCCAACCTGCTGGTGACGGTCCTCGAGGACAAGCATTCGGAGATGGCCGAGGCCATTCGACTGCTCAGCGATGTGGTCGGCCGCCTCGGTGGCGCGCAGCCGCAGTGGGATGCCTCGCTGAAGACCAAGCTGACCGCTGCGGTCGACCAATTGGAGCAGCTCGGAACGCGTTTCGGGCCGACGCTCACCGCGGCACAGGGGTTGCGGCAGCAGCTGTCCTCGCTGGTGATTCCCGAGGGCGGCGTGACCATCGACCAGTCCGCTCAGACGGTGCCCGTCTGCGTGCCCGTGCCCGGAAGGGACTGCTGATGCTCAAGCGATTGCTCGCCTCGCAGGCGTTCATGTCGGTCGCCGGTGCGGTGGTCGTGGTGGTGCTGGCCGTGGTCGGTTACTTCGTCTGGTTCGATCCGATGAAGAAGACCGAATCCTATTGCGCGGTCATGCCGGACGCGGTCGGGCTGTATGTCGGCAACAAGGTGACCATGCGGGGTATCCCGGTGGGCACGGTGACCTCCATCGACGCCGACGGCGCGAAGGTCAAGGTCGGGTTCTCGGTGGACGCGAAGTATCCGGTGTACGCCGATGCCGCGGCCACCACGGTCTCGGATTCCATTGTGGCGGACCGCAATCTGGCGGTGCTATCCACCGGTAAGAACCTGGCGCACTGGGACTCCTCGCAGTGCATCACCAAATCCCTCACCCCCAAGAGCATTACCGAGACGCTGACCGCGCTGGCGGATCTCTCCGCGCAGTTGCAGCAGGCGCAGGCCCCGGATGCGCTGGCGCACGGGCTCTCCGGGCTCGATGCCGCCACCGTCGGCGCCGGACCGCAGATCAACGAGATCGTCAAGAAGCTCGGCTCCGCGCTATCGCAGCCCGATGCCGATATCGGTCATCTCGCGGGCATCTTCGATGCCTTCGCCTCGGTGGGCGAGAAGGTGGAGGCGCACTGGGGTGATCTGCGCTCCATGCTGCTGCGCCTCGCCCCGGCGCTGAACAATGCCAGCACCGAATTGCTCGGTCCCGGCGCCGAACTCATCGACCGGCTGGGGCAGGCCCTGCCCATGCTCAATGATCTGGTCACCATTGCGGGCGATCCGATCATGCGGGCGCTGGACGACACCCTGCCGCTGGTTCGGTTGCTGCGCGCCAATGTCGGCTCGCTCTCGGAGATCATGCTCAAGCTCCCGGTGCTCACCAATGCGGCCGAATCGGTCATGGGCTCGGGTATCACCTACGGTTCGCCGCGCGCCGCCCTGCCCACGCCCGAGGCCGCCCAGGTCTGCGCGGCCGTGAACGCGGTGACTCCCGGCTCCTGCACCGATCCGGGCAACGGCATGGTCGATGTCCCGCTGGTGCCCCTCGTGCTCGGAATGGCAGGTGCGCGATGAGAATCGGACTCTGGAAAGTCACGTTCGATGCCGGATTGATCCGATTTGCCCACCGGGTAGTAACGCCGGAGCAATCTGTGACGACACACCCACCGCAAGCAGGGACTGCGCTGGCCGCAGCTACTGCCGGGGCTGCGGAATCTGCGATGAGGGCAGGTTCCGCACGCCGGGCAGCGACCCCCGGGCGTGCGGGCTCCGTGCCGAGGGCAGTCGGCCGGAGCCACCCCCTGGAAGCACCCCGTCGAACCTTCCCCCGTCATCCCGGCATGCTTTTGGCCGGGATCCACAGCGGCGAGGTGGATCCCGGCCAAAAGCGCGCCGGGATGACGAGGTGGCGGATCGGGCAGGCGGTGGGCGCTGTGTTGCTTGCGGCGGGCTTGGTAGCCGGTGTCGGCGGTTGCGCCTTCGACCCGTCTTCGGTCCCGGTTCCCGGCACCTCCGTCTCCGGTCCGACGTATCGCATTCACATCGAATTCGGCAATGTGCTGAATCTGCCCGCGCGCGCCAAGGTCATCGCCAATGGCGCCCAGGTCGGCACGGTTTCCGGTGTGCGCGTGGTGGATTCGGCGCATGCGGGTGGCCGCGGCGGGTATGTGGTGGTGGACGCCGATATCTCGGCCAAGGTGCAGTTGCCCGAGACCACCATCGCCGAGCTGCGCCAGAACACGGTGCTCGGTGATATCCACCTGGCCCTGACCACGCCGACCGATGGTTTCGGCTCGCTGCTGCGTGCGGACGGCACCATTCCGCGGGAGCGCACGCATCCGCCGGTACAGCTCGAGGACACCATGGCCGCGCTGGCCGCCTTCACCCAGGGCGGTGCGGTGAATCAGTTGCAGGACATCATCAATCGCTTCAATGCCGTACTTCCTGCCGATCCGAACGAGACCAAGCGGATCGCGCGGAACGCCGCGGGCAATGCCGTGGATCTGGCCGCGAATCTGGATCAGGTCGACTCACTCCTGAACGGTCTGGGCACCAATGCCCAGGTGCTGCACGATCGCGTGGATTTCCTGGACCATCAGCTCAGCCAGGAGTCGGTCGATGCCATGAACGGCATCACCGATTCGATCCGTGGCGTTACCCAGATCTTCGCCGCGCTCGGCCAGCTCGGCTCATCGCTCACCTGGCTGGCCCCGGTGGTCAATTCCGCCGATGGTGCTGCCAAAGCGTTCGTGCCCCTGGCTTTCTCGGGTTCGCCGCTGGATCTGTCGGTGCCCTCGAACCTGTCCATGCTGGTATCGCTGCTGCGCGACAAGCTGATTCCCTTCGTCGAGCACGGACCGAAGGTGAATATTACCGGCGTACAGGTGAATTCGGTCTCCAAGGACGACCAGGTGGGGAATATCCTCTCCGCCCTGCGCATGATCGGAGCGGTGCGATGAAGTGGGGATCGCTGGCCTCGCTCGGCGGTATCGCCGCGGTCACCGTGGTGGGCGCGAGCTACCTCACCTTCGGGGTGGTGCGCGCGGACCCGTTCGCCGAGTACACGCACGCCTCCATGGTGCTGGCGAACTCCGGCGGTTTGAGTGTGGGATCGCCGATCCTGTTGACGGGTATGAAGGTCGGCAAGATCACCTCGGTGGACAGCACCGCCGCGGGGGTCGAGGTCGGCTTCCGCGTCGACGCCGATCGCCGGGTGCCGACCGACAGTGTCATCAGCATCGAACAGCTCTCCGCCCTGGGCGAACCGTATGTGGAGATCCGCCCCAAAACCGGTGGTGCGCCGTATCTGAAGGACGGGCAGCGCCTGGACACCTCGGCGGTCAAATCCCCGCTCGCCATTCCGGCGGTGGCGCGCCTGGTCAATCAGGTGATGAATCAGCTCGATCCGACCGTGGCGGCATCACTGGCCAACACCCTCGGCGCGGCCTTCCATGACACCGATTCGGCGATGCCCGCGCTCACCCGTGCCGGTAATCTGCTGGCGTCGGCGATTATGAGCCGTGAACCCAAGATTGCTCAGCTACTGAACAGTTTCCAGGCTGCGGCCTCGAACATGAGCGGCATGGGCGAGGCTACTGCCACCGCCGCACCCGCCTTCGTACAGTTCGCTCAGTCTCTCAATGACCTCGTCGAGGCGGTCGGTAGGCTCGTTGATCGAGTGCCCGGACCGCAGTCCTATGTGGATAGCAATGGTCTGGCACCCTTCCTGGCCAAGTTGGCCGACTGGTTGCGGCAGGCCGGACCCGAACTGAAAACCCTCGCGCCCCAATTGCAGCCGCTGGCCGATGCCGCACGCGGCACCGGGCCGCAACTCGATATCAGCGCCCTGATCGCACAGGCCCTCGCCAGTACCGGCGATAACGCCGTGCGCGTCCAGGTCAACGTCAAGTAGTCCCACCGAAGAAGGAGAAGCGGATGTCGCAGGACACCGAGCCGAAGCGGGCAGTCGACGCGGAGGCCGCTGCTGTCTCCGCTCCGGAGCAGTCCGAGACCCGGGTGGCCCCCGAGCTCCCGAAGACCGTCTCGCTGAAGCTGTCCAGCCTGGTCACGGCCACGGCTGCCGTACTGCTGATCGGCGCGCTCATCACCGTGAGCGTGCTGTGGATGAACAGCCGTAGCGCGCTCAGCGATCGCGATGCCACCGCGGCCGCCGTTCAGCATGCCGAACAGGTGGCCACCGACTATTCGGTCGGCGCGTCGAATATCAACTTCTCCGACCTGAATTCGTGGACCGGGCGGCTCAAGGCCAATACGACTCCGCGCCTGGCGGATAAATTCGATGCCACCGCCGCCAAGCTCCAGGAGATTCTGGTCCCGCTGAAGTGGACCTCGAGCGCCACTCCGGTGACGGCCAAGGTGATGTCGCATGAGAACGGCGTCTACCTGGTGAATGTCTTCCTGAATGTCACCTCCACCAATGCGCAGAATCCGCAGGGTGTGCAGACCACCGTCACCTACAACGTGACGGTCGATCCGAGCAATGGCTGGAAGGTCGCCGATGTGGGCGGTATGAATCTGGCGCTGCCCAAGCAGTAGCCGCCAATCTTGCCCGGCGTGATTGCGATCCAGGTCACTTTCATGCGATAGTTCCGAGTGTGTGAGACGAAGCGGTCTCACATTGGGCTCGGAGGGTGGAGAATTGAGCAAGCCGAAGACCGCGCGCCGAATGGCCGTCGCGCTGGCGGGTATTGTCGCGGCGGCCGTCATGGCCACCGGAACCGCGGCGGCCGATCCGGTGCCGGTACAGCCCGCACCCGCGATCGCCGTTCCGCCGGAATTGGATTCGGCCTTCTACCGTCCCGCCCCCGAGTTGGTGGCGAGCAAGGCTCCCGGCGAGCTCATTGCCGCTCGTCAGGTCAATGTCGCCAATTTCGGCGTGATTCCACTGAATGTGGATGCCTGGCAGTTGTCCTATCGCTCCAACAACAGTCGCGACGAAGCGATTCCGGCCGTCGCCACCGTGCTGAAGCCGCGTGGCTCCGCCCCGGACAAGCTGATCTCCATGCAGATCGCCGAGGACTCCCTCGCGGGCTACTGCGCACCCTCCTACGCGGTCCAGCAGTGGTCGCTGAGCGCGCTCGGCGGCCAGATCGTGGTACCCGCCGAATTCGCCATCACGCAGGGCGCGCTGTCGCAGGGCTGGGGTGTGGTGATTCCCGATCATCAGGGCCCGAACGAGGCTTATGCCGCAGGGCCTTTGGGCGCGCGCATCACCCTGGACGGAATTCGCGCGGCGCGGAATTTCGAACCCATGCGGCTGGCCGCCGGGACCCGCGTCGGTATGTACGGCTACTCCGGTGGCGCGATCGTCACCGGCCACGCCGCGGAGTTGAAGCAGTCCTACGCACCCGAACTGAATATCGTCGGCGCCGCGGAGGGCGGTGTGCCCGCGGATTTGGGAATGACGCTGAGTGTGGCGAACGGTCAGGCCACCTCCGGCCTGATCTTCGCCGCGGTGCTCGGATTGACCAGGGAATACCCGGATTTCGCGCGTTTCGTGAACGAGCGGATGGATCCGCTGGGGCAGGCCCTGGCCGCGGTGAAGAACAACCTGTGCGTGCAGTACACCTCGTCGCTGCTGCCATTCCTGAATTTGAAGGGCATGCTGCACACAGCCGGCGATCCGTTGCAGGATCCGGTCGTCGCCGATGTCATCGACAAGACCCGCATGGGAAAGACCGTTCCGGATATGCCCATGTACATCTGGCAGGCGAATCCGGATGAGATCATTCCGGTCGGCCAGGTCAATACGCTGGTGGACACCTATTGTCAGAATCCCGGGGCCACTGTGAAGTACACCCGCGAGCACCTCGGCGAACACGTCGTCACCGAGATCTCCGGCGGCGGCCCGGCCATGCTGTGGATGAAGGATCGGCTGGAAGGTGTTCCGGCGCAACCGGGTTGCTCCACCGCCGATGCCGGTTCCCTGCTGCTGGACGCGGACGGCAGGGCCATGCTCCTGGGAACCTTCGGTGAGGTGTTCG
This sequence comes from Nocardia sp. NBC_01503, assembly GCF_036327755.1. Lineage (NCBI taxonomy): Bacteria > Bacillati > Actinomycetota > Actinomycetes > Mycobacteriales > Nocardiaceae > Nocardia > Nocardia sp. NBC_01503. The sequence goes on along the minus strand of NZ_CP109596.1, from coordinate 1,024,617 downwards.
CGTCGTTCTTCGGAAAGCCGCTCGGCGCAAAATAATAGGGCCCGTGGCACTGGGCCCGCACCACTGGAATTTCTCGACTCCGGCGGCTCCGGAGTCGATCGCCCCTACGCTCGCCTACACCGAACAGGTCGCCGAGCAGCTGCTGCCCCGGGTGGCGGGGCTGTAGCCGACCGGTGTTCCCGTGACGGGCAACCGGGGCGGCCGGTATCATCGCGCGCGCTACTCATCACCTGGAGGAACCGTGCCCGCGAATCCCACCGCCGCCGAACTGCTGGCGACCGTCGAAGCCTCCCCGCGGGCGGTGGCGGCGCACGACCGCGCCGCCTGGGTCGGCCTCTTCGCCGACTCCGCCAGCGTGGAGGACCCGGTCGGTTCGCGCCCGCATATCGGCCGCGCCGCCATCGAGCGCTTCTACGAGACCTTCATCGCGCCCAATGGCATCGCCTTCGATGTCGAGCACGATGTGGTCTCCGGTATGACGGTCTTCCGCGATCTCAGTATTGCCACCACCATGTCGACCGGTGTCACCCTGCACGTGCCCATGCATCTGCGTTACGACCTCTCCGAGGTCGACGGTGAGCTGAAAGTCCAAGCGCTGCGCGCGCATTGGGAGCTGCCCGGGATGATCGCCCAGCTCATGGGTTCGGGTGCGCAGGGCCTGCTGGCGGGCGCGAAACTCGGCCCGCAGCTGCTCGGCAACCAGGGTATCGGCGGCGCAATGGGTTTCATGAAGGGTATGCGTAGCGTCGGCCCTGCCGGTAAGCAGGCGGCCGGACGACTGCTGGACGCGGCGGGCCGCGGTGAATCGGCGGGCGCACACGCGGCGCTGGCTCCGGTGCCCCGGCTGTCCTGGGCCGAGGACGAGCGAATGTCGCTGGAGGACTTCATCGTTCGTGCGAAGGGTTTGCGCTGGAGCAAGCCCATCGCGGCGGGCCGCACCGTCACCGTCTCGGTGGAGACCCGTGACGGGCGCGGTATCGCGCAGCTCGACTTCACCGAGCGTGGCGCGCGGATCGAGGCCGTGCGCGTCTTCGTACCCGCACGCAGCTGAGCCCGCGCGATCACCGCACGGGTGCGGGCTCCGCTGCGGCGGGGGTCAATCCCGTAGGCCGACAATCTGGGTGAGTGGATCGGTCCGGCTGAAGTTACTGCCGCCGGCCGAGCCCACCACCTTCCCGTGTACGGCGATCATCCACTGTCCGCAGACGCACCGTAGGTACTGCACCGAGCGGTGCGAGGAGACGGGCGTGGGGGAGGGCCAAGCGCAGGAAGGGCATTCGGCTATCACCACTTCATCCTGCGCGCGCCGACGCGGGCGCGCCCGCAGGACACGCGGCAAGATCGCAAACTGATTGCGAGAATTGCCTGGTTCACATTGCGTGATTTACCAATGCGTGCAGGCGAACTGGAGTCGCTTCACACCGGTTTACCGCGCCGCACGGCGGATGGTGTTGTGCCCCACCAGCGCTGGCAGCAGCGGGTGAAGGTGGATTGTTCGGAGAGCCCGACCAGTGAGGCCACCTGACTCATCGGCATATCGGTGGTGGTGAGATAGCGGCGTGCCTCGGTGCGGCGGACCTCGTCCAGTAGCGCGGCGAAGCTGGTGCCCTCGGCCGCCAGCCGCCGTTGCAGTGTGCGCGGATGAATGGTGAGCAGCCGTGCGACAGCGCCGATTTCGGGTGCGGCGGTGCCGAGCAGTTTCTGCAGGGTGATGCGCACCTGCGGGGTCAGCGCCGTCGACGCCCCGCCGGATTGCTCTGCCAGAAACGCCATGGCGAGGCGATGCAGATTCTCGTCTCCACCCGAGAGCGGCCGATTGGCCAGCGCGCTCGGCACTCGCAGCAGGGCAACCGGACGCTCGATTCGCACTGGGGCGCCGAAGAATTCCTCGTACACCTGAATCGGCGCGGCCGGTCGATACGGCAGCTCCACCGAGCGCAGGCCGTACTTCTCCTCGGCGAGCCGTTGAATCGCGCGGTGTACGAATGCCAATCCGACATCGGTGCCCTGTACCGGTGTCGGGAGCCCGGGCGCGGTGACGCCGTAGCGCAGGGCGATCACCCCGCGATCGCCGTACGGGTCCGGTCCCATGGTCAGGCTCAGCGACCGCGCGTGCACGAACAGATACCGCGAGGTGCACTCCAGGACATCCGCCAGGGTCGGCGAGTTGCGAATGGCCAGTGCGAGTGGCCCGAGCATGTCCAGATCCTGTCGGCGTGACATGCGCAGACCCAGATCCGGACAGTTCAGTCGATGCGCGGCGAGTTCGAGGGCCGCGCCCACCGCTTGGTCGGGCACGAGCAGATCATCGGTGTCGAGCGCCTCGAGGGGGAGTCCGCAGAGCGTGGCGAGCTCCTCGGCATCACCGCCGAGCTCGGCGACGGTGGCCCGGAACCCGCGCAATCCGGCGGATCGAATGACCGACATGTCGTCCAGAATCAAATACTTGTCGCGCAGAGTCAAGAAGGCCGTGCCCACCCGACGCAGACTGGAGGTTATGAGCGCCGCGACCTCCAGCCCTGTCGAGCACCTAGACGTCGTGATCGTCGGAGCCGGACTCTCCGGTATCGGCGCGGCGTATCGATTGCGGGCCGAACATCCCGGCCGCAGCTACGCCATCCTCGAATCCCGCGCGGCCCTGGGCGGCACCTGGGATCTGTTCCGCTATCCCGGCGTGCGCTCGGATAGCGATATGTTCACCCTCGGCTATCCGTTCAAGCCCTGGCGCGATGCCAAATCCATTGCCGACGGACCGTCCATCCTGCGGTACATCGAGGAGACGGCCGCCGAGAACGGTATCGACAAGCACATTCGCTTCGGCACCAAAGTCGTTGCGGCGGAATGGGACAGCGCCGCATCGCAGTGGCGGCTGACGCTCGAGGCGCGTACCGGCGACACGGTCGAGCAGCGCGCCCTCACCTGTGGATTCCTCTACTCCTGCGCGGGCTACTACAACTACGACCACGGTTACGAACCCGAATTCCCCGGCATCGGCGACTTCACCGGAACCGTCGTACATCCCCAATTCTGGCCGGAGGACCTGGATTACACGGGTAAGAAGGTCGTGGTCATCGGCAGTGGCGCGACCGCGGTGACACTGGTGCCCGCCATGGCCGAACAGGCCGAGCGGGTCACCATGCTGCAGCGCAGCCCCACCTGGATCTCCGCGGTCCCCGGCCGGGACAAGATCGCCGATCGACTGCGCGAACTGCTGCCGCCGGAGTTGGCGCACCGGGTGATCCGCACCAAGAACATTCTGTTCAATGTCGGCTTCTACCAGTACTGCCGCCGTCGGCCCGAGGCCGCGCGCAAGATGCTGACCGGCCTGACCAGCCGCATCCTCAAGGATGAGAGTCTGGTCGCCGAACATTTCACGCCCGACTACAACCCGTGGGATCAGCGACTCTGCGCGGTGCCGGACGCCGACTTCTTCAAGGCGATGCGCAAGGGTAAGGCAGAGGTGGTCACCGATCACATCGAAACCTTTGTGCCCGAAGGTATTCGGCTGAAGTCCGGCCGGGTGCTGGAGGCCGATGTCGTCATTACCGCGACCGGATTGCAGCTGCTGGCCTTCGGTGGTATCGGGCTGACCGTGGACGGCACACCGGTGGATCTGTCCGAGCAGTTCGTCTGGCAGGGCACCATGATGACCGGCGTCCCGAATTTCGCGGTCTGCATCGGGTACACCAATGCCTCGTGGACCCTGCGCGCCGACCTGACCTCGCGACTGGTGTGCAAGGTGCTCGGTTATATGGACCGCAACGGCTATTCGGCGGTCGTCCCGCGGCCCGAGCGCACCCTCGGTGAGCGACCGCTGCTGGATCTGGCGTCGGGCTATGTGCAGCGCTCGATCGCGGAGTTCCCGCGTCAGGGTGATCGGCATCCGTGGCAGGTGCGGCAGAACTATCTGCTGGATTCGGCGACCACGCTGCGCACGGATCTGCGCAAGACGCTGCGCCCGGTCCCGGTGACCGAGAAGCTCGAAACGGTCGCCTTGCCTCGGTAGCCAGCCCGACACTCCGGGTGTCGGTGCGCGAGGTTCGCCGCGGCCTTGGTCGAACGTGAAACCGCCTGTCAGGCTGGCGGTAACGTTCGGGCAACCGGTGGCCACGGTGAGGGAGGGTGATGGTATTCGAGGCTGGATTCGTACTGTCCGCACCGGATTCGGAGCCGCCGATCGCCCCGTGCCGCCGCACCCGTTTTCGCTGGGTGCGCCCGTCCGCACCCGTTCCGGCGCAATCAACGGCGCACTCGAGACCGCCGTCCTGTCGCAATCACGTCATGCGTAATGCGGCCGAGCGGCGTACCGGAACCGTTGCGCTACAACGGGTATTACAGGCTTCGCACGCTGCGAAATCGAGGGGGTGTGACGAAGTCGATACGCCGCTGCAATTCGCCGGGGTGGCACTGCGGTTGGCGCTGGAGGTGCTCGACGGGCGGCGCTCGCCGGTACAACTGCGCCCGCTCGCGGAGTCGAGCGTGATCGCCGCGCTGCGCACTTTGGCCGAGTACGGACAGGCCCCGGGCTGCGAGTTCGGGGCCGCCACGCTCACCAGGATCGATGTGATCATGACTGATTCGAAGGCGGCGGAAGTGTGTGCCGGATACGACCGGGGAACGCGACATTTCGCACTTGCCGCCCGCATTGTCCGCGGTCGTTCCGGGTGGCGCTTGACCGTTTTCCGGGTGTGCTGAAGACCGGATGGTCTCCGCGGTAATAGCAGAATAGTCTGAGCTCACCGAATACCATTCGCGCCTGGTTTGAAACTACCTCGCCGCGGCATTAGCATTTCGGCGAATAGCGGCACCTCTACGTGGAAGGGCAGTCCATGGCGAAGAAAGTCACCGTAACTCTGGTTGACGACTACGACGGCGAATCGAAGGCCGACGAGACAGTCTTTTTCTCGATCGACGGCATGGACTACGAGATCGATCTGTCGATCAAGAATGCCGGCAAGCTGCGGGAGTCTCTCGAGCCCTGGACCGAGAAGGCCCGCAAGGTCGGTCGTTCCAAGCAGCGCAAGGTTACGGCCGCCAACGGCCGTACCCGACCGGCTGTGGACCGGGAGGAGAGCACCGCGATCCGGGAATGGGCGCGCGCTCAGGGCCATCAGGTCTCCTCGCGCGGTCGTATTCCGGCCGAGATCGTCGAGGCGTACCAGCGTACGAAGTAAAGCGGGCGATCAACACCTGCCCGTAGGGGAATTCGGCGGCAGCCGGTGACCGTGAGGTTGCCGGCTGTTGTCTTTTATCAGGCGGCGCGCAACAGCGAATTTCCGGCTATCGGCAGTTCCGTTCGGATTCGCTCCAGTTGCCGGCGGGCGCTCTCGCGATGCGCGGCCGCCACATCGGTATCACCGAGTGCGTCGGCGAGCGCGGCGAGCACGGTATCGAGCGGTCCGAAAGCGGTCATACCGGTTTCACTGCCGATGATGCTGCCCGAATGCGGCAAAAGGTATTCATAGAGCGTACGAATATCGTCCGATTCGCCGAGTGCGATGGCGGTGCGCGCCCGCAGCGCCGACATGAGCACCGGATACATCTCCTCACGCACCCCGGCGGTCTCGTCGTAGATCTCCCGAGCCCGTCCGTGCTCCCCGGCGTGGATCAGCGCCAGCGCGTACGCCTGCCCGAAGGGGCCCGGCAACAGCGTGTAGATCTCCCCGAGCCGGGCCGCCAGAACCGCCAGATCACCACGCGCCCAACCGGTTCCGAGTGCGCAGAACAGCTTCGCCTCCGCGGCGTTGGCGATTCCGGAACGCGTTATCCGCCTGCCGAACTGCTCGTACAGCCGCTCGGCGGGCTCCACCTCACCGCGCAGCAGCTCCATGGTGGCGGCGAAGCAGCTGACCAGATCCAACAGCGGTTGCAACTGTCCCTCATCGGCATACTCCACCGCCTGCGCCACCCGCCGGGCCGCCTCGCGCAGATCCCCGTGCGCCACCGCCGCCCGATACGCCATGAAATGCGCCAGCGCCTGATACTCGGCCAGCCCGGCCTGTGCGGCGACCCGCTCCAACTCCGCGGTCAGCGCCACGAATTCGGGACCGAAGTCGAAGGTCAGGTAGGTCACGGCATTGATTGCCGCACAGAGTGATTCGGCATCCCCGTGCGTTCGCGCCAGGCCCAGTGCCTGCCGCGCCATGGCCTGCTCGTCGTCGTACTCCTCCAACCCCGCCTCGAAGCTCGCCGCGACCAGCAGCCGAATTCGTGCCGCATCGGACGCCTCGTCCATTTCGCTTCGCGGGGAGGCACTTTCGGTGGGATTCGAGCCGGACGCGCCGGCCGGGGCCGCCCGACCGGGCAGGGGAGGCGGAGCGAACACGTCGGGCGGAGCGAGCGGTTCGAGTGGGCCGAGCGGGGTGGGCCGGCCTGGCAGGGTCGACGGGCCGAGCGGGGTCGACGGGGTCGGTGGGCCGGACGGGTCGTAGGCGGCGAGGGCTCGGGACAGGGCGCGCCGGATGCGATGGTCGGGGGTCCGCCATTCTCGGATCGCCCAGATGACCGGGGCCCGCCAGCAGGTGAGCGCCCGGGTGCGGAACCGGAAGTCGTCGAATATCGCGGCGGCGGTGCGGGATCGGGTGCGCAACCGCTCATTGTCGAGGTCTTCGGCCAGGGCCAGGGCGCGTAATCGTTCGGCGCGGGCCGCGCGGTGTTGATTGTCGTAGCCGAGGGCGGTGACCAACGCGCAGCGGGTGTCCAGCAGGGCTATGCGATCGTCGTGCTCGGCGTGATCGGCGGTATCGCCCGCCAGGTCGTGCAACTCCACGGCGGCGCGCAGCAGCCGTACCGAGGCATTGCGATCGCGGCGGGCCATTCGGCGTTCAGCGGCGGTGCGCACGTATGTGATTGCCGCCCTGGCGGTTTCGGCGCTCGCACCGCGAATGGCATGCCGGGCCAAGATATCCGGGTCGCGAGCCAGTACCGGATAGGAGTCGGCGTTTTCGCGCAGCAGTTCCAGTGCGGCCCAGTGCATTCGGCTGCGGCGCAGCGGCGGGATGCCGAGCTGGACCGCATCGCGGACCAGATCGTGTTCGAAGCGGATCCGGCCGCCACCCGCGCTGCGGACCAGTCCGGCGGCCTCCGCGGCGGCGATCAGGTCGATGAGTCCCTCCTCCGGCAGCCCCGTGGCCAGCCGCAGAATTCCGAGTTCGACTCCGCTGCCCCAGATCGAAATATACTGCAGCACTTCGGCAACCCCGTTCGGCAGCCGTGCGGTGCGATTGTCGATTAGCTCCCGAATGGACTCCGGCACCTGCTCCAGGGTGCCGTGCGCGGCCAGTAGCTTGGCCAGCTCCCGGACGAAGAGCGGGTTACCGCCGGTGCGTTCGTGCAGCTGGGCGAGCAGCTCCGAGCCGATCGGCGTGAGCCCCGCAGCCTCGGCCACCTGCCGTGTCCCGGCCGCGTCCAACCCGGTCAACTCCAGGTGGGTGGCCGCGTACTGTGCCAGTGCGGCAGCGGTATCGCGTACCCCGCGCCCGGCCTCCGAGCGGCGCGTGGTCGCCAGGATCAGTACGGGTTCATCCCGCAGCCAGTTGATCAGTTGCCGCAGCACCTGCAGGGTGGCGGTATCGGCCCGGTGCACATCCTCCAGCAGGATTGCCACCGGCGCGGAGACCGCCGCGCGCCGACATGCCTGTGCCAGCTTCCGCGACAGCGTGAATGGATCCGGCTCGCCGCCGGACGGAAAGGCCACCGCCGCGGTCGGTTCCAAGTTGCCGTAGATCTCGGTCCAGGGCCAGGCCGCCGGGGCACCGTCGATATCGAGGCAGTTGCCGGTGGCCACGGTCCAGCCGGTGGCGGTCAGGGCCGCCAGGACGGTTTCGCTCAGCGCCGTCTTGCCCATCCCGGCCTCACCCGAGATCCAGGCCAGGCGCAATCGGCCGGTGCGGGCGACCTCGGCGAGGGTGAGCAGATCGGAGAGTTCGGCGGAGTATCCGGTGCCGGCGGGGGTTTCGGTGAAATGTTCGGCGGGTGCGGGGGATTCGGTGACGGCGGGCAGTCCGCCGGGTACCGCCAATTCGGTGGAGTGGGTGAGGATGGCGGTCTCGAGGTGCCGCAATCCAGGTCCGGGATCGACGCCGAATTCCGCGCTCAGGAATTCACGGGAGCGTCGAATTGTGGTGAGCGCCTCCAATTGCTGACCGAGTTGGTATTGCGCGGTGGCGAGCATCCGTACCAGTTCCTCACGCCCGGGATGTTCGTCGAAGAGTGCGCGCAGTTCGATCACCACCTCCCCGGAACGCCCGACTTCGAGTTTGGCCTGTGCGTTGAGTTCCACTGCGGTGAGCCATAAGTCGGTGAGTCGATCCGCCTCCGCGGTGGCCCATTCGGTATCGGCGAAGGCCTCCAATGCGGGGCCGTGCCATTGTCCGAGGACGGTTTCGAGCAGTGCGCTGCGTTCACCGGGTTGCGGCCGGGTTTCGGGATTGCCGGTGAGTTCCTGGTAGGTGCGCAGCTGTTCTTCGAATTGCCATGCGTCCACGGCATTCTCGGCTATTCGCAGCGCATAACCGGACGATTCGGACACGAGGTATCGGGAGGGCGCACGCCGCGGCCGGTCCGGTTCGAGCAGTCGCCGCAGATTGTGCACATGGACCTGCAGCACCGAGGTGGCCTTGGGTGGCGGCGCTCCCGCCCATAGGTCGTCCACCAGCCGCTCCGCCGCGACGGCCTGGCCGCGAGCCACGATGAGCCGCCCCAATACGGCGCGCTGCATGGGTGTTCCGAGTGGGGTCTCGCGACCGTCGAGGGTGAGGCGCAGTTGGCCGAGTACCCTGATCTCCGGCCCGCCCATCGAACCCTCCTCGTCCCGAAAGCAAACTGGACGTTCGCCGCAAGAAGAGCACTATCCCGCAAAAACCCGGAGATGCCAAAAGTTTGCACAATAGTTGTCGAATAGTTATGCCCGTACCCTTCCGAACCGCTCTGGAAGTGCAGCGGAAGTGGCCTCCCGGATACTTTTGGGTGGAACCAAACCTGACCGAAGAGGTGCTCGTCATGTCGCAGCAATCGCATTTTCCGAGTGGATTCGGAGAGAGTGGAATCGAACCCGCCGTCGACGGTTTCTATGTCGATCGCGACGGTGATATCTGGGAGAAGCAGGACGAGGGCTGGCGGCTGATCCTGCAGCGCGGCGTAGCGGTGGATCCCATATCCCTGTGGGATTGGACCGAGGGCTGCGTTCGTGATTACGCGCCATTCGCCCCGGTGGGTGCCGGACTGAACTGACACAAAGGCATTACGGCCCCTTGCCCTTTCGGACCCGCTCGCTAGTGTGGAGTCGAGTTCGCCCCATTAGTCCCCCGATTCCACGAGGTGACCATGACGCAGGGTTGGCCAAGCTCCAGGGACTCCTTCGACTCCATCGACGATATATTCCAGCGCTTCTTCGGCTCCGGTATGGCGGCCCAGCCACCGGTCCAGCGCATTGATCTGACCCGATTGCTGAGCGAGAGCGCCAAATCCGTCGTGGACGGAGTCCGGGCCGCCGTACGAGGAGCACCATCGGGTGCACTATGAGGACGAGGCGCTGATCGCGGCGGCCGAACTCTCGGATCGGTACCTCACCGACCGGTTCATGCCGGACAAGGCCATCGATCTCGTCGATCAGGCGGGCGCGCGCGTGCGACTGCGCACCCGCACCCTCGACCCGAAGGCGCGCGAGAGTCAGGAGCGGCTCGCGGGTCTGCGCAGGGAGAAGGATGCCGCCGTCGCCGCCGAGGATTATGAGAAAGCGAATAAGCTCAAGGCCGAAATAGCCAAGGCGGAGAAGGGATCCGGCTCCGACAGTGCCACCTCACCCGAGGTGCAGCAGGTGACCGTCACCGATATCGCCGAGGTGGTCTCGCGCCAGACCGGTATTCCGGTCACCGATCTCACGGTCGAGGAGCGGCAGAAACTGCTGAAACTCGAAGAGGTGCTGCATAAGCGGGTCGTCGGGCAGGAGGAGGCGATTGTCGCGGTGGCCGAGGCGGTGCGCCGGGCGCGCGCCGGACTCAAGGATCCGAATCGGCCGATCGGCTCGTTCCTGTTCCTGGGACCCACCGGTGTCGGTAAGACCGAACTCGCGAAAGCGTTGGCGCAGGCGGTATTCGGTGACGAGGACCGGCTGATCCGCTTCGATATGAGCGAATTCCAGGAGAAGCACACGGTCTCCCGGCTGGTCGGCGCACCGCCCGGATACGTGGGCTACGACGATGCCGCGCAGCTCACCGATAAGGTTCGCCGCCAACCGTATTCGGTGATCCTGTTCGACGAGGTGGAGAAGGCGCACCCGGATGTGTTCAATGTGCTGCTGCAACTTTTGGACGACGGCCGGGTCACCGACTCCAAGGGCCGCACGGTCGACTTCAAGAACACCATTGTCATTCTGACCAGCAATATCGGCTCGGACATCATCCTGTCCGCCGAAGACGGTGACCTGGAATCGATTACACCGCAGCTGGAGGATCGGCTGCGCAAGCATTTCCGGCCCGAGTTCCTCAATCGGCTCGATGAGCAGATCGTCTTCCATCGCCTGGACCGCGATCAACTGCGCGATATCGTGGATCTGGTGCTGGATGGCACCCGTCGCCGCCTGCGCGCACAGGACATCGCCCTCGATGTCTCGGACAAGGCCACCGATTGGCTCGCCGATACCGGGTATCAACCCGAGTTCGGTGCGCGCCCGCTGCGCCGGACCGTGCAGAAGCAGTTGGACAATGCCCTGTCGAAGAAGATCCTGGACGGCGCGCTGGCTCCGGGCGATACCGTGCGCATCGACGCCGATGAGAACGGTCTGCTCATAGAGGCGTTGCACCGCAAGGCTTCCGGTAAGAAAGGCGCGGACGCCACCATCAATATCCCGGCCGGTACCGCGCCCGCCAAAACGGGACGCGGCAAGGCCGGTGCGGGCAAGTCCAAGCACTAGCCGCCCACGGACAGCGCCGCGCCGGGTCCACTCCCGGCGCGGCGCTTTTGTCGCGACTCTCCCACTTCTCGCTTTGCTAACGAATGTGGGTTAACTTCGGGAGATGGAACACGATCGCGAATCGGCGCCGCTGCCGCTCGGGGAGCTCTTCGCGCAGGGGCCGTTCCCGCCGCATCACCCCGGGTGTTTCGGCTGCGGCCCCTCGAATCCGTCCTCGCCGCGTATTGTGTTCGAACGCCGCGGAGACACCGTGCGCGGCGCTTTCACCATGGATGAGCGGCATCAGGGCGCGCCCGGGGTGGCGCACGGCGGCATTGTCGCCGCCGCCCTCGATGAAGCCTCCGGGGCCATTCTGATGCCGCTGCGGCGGCCCGCGGTGACCGTGAATCTCGATGTGAACTTCAAGGCGCCCGCCCGCCTGGGCAGAGAACTGATCGTCACATCTCAGCTCAGCGCGCGGGAGGGTCGCAAACTCTTCATCGATGCGGTGCTGACCGATGGCGATACCGTCATCGCCACCAGTCGCGCGATCTTCGTCGAGGTTCCGCAGCAGCATTTCGTCGCACTGGGCGCGACCCCGGGCGAGCTTTTCAGCATCGGTATCTGACCGGAGCCACGGGGACGCGACGGAATTCGGCGCGAGTCAGCGCAGTCGGCGGATATCGCCGCGCACGCGATAGAAGCCGCCGCGTGCCGACTCCGAGACCGCGTCGACCACGTATCGCGCCCCCGCCTGGCGAATCTCGCGCGGGAACTGCACATTCCAGCCGCGCTGATAGCCGGGGGAGACCACGTGCACGCGCAGGTTACCGCCGTCGTTGACGCATTCCACGACAATGCCATTGCCCGCGTCCACCGCCACTTCGACTGTGGCACTCGGGGTTACGGCCGACATCTCGGGCGCCTTCACCGAAAGCGTCTGCGGCAGTACCCCCTGCTCCGCATCGTGGATGGCGGCCTCGCTCACATCCAGACAGGCCAGCGAACCGTTGGTGGTGACCAGGTACAGCTTCTCGTCGTGATACTGCATCGAATACGCCGAACCGCAGCCGGTGGCGAGCTTCCACAGCCGCTGGCCAGTGGAGTCGAAGCAGTACACCGAGGAGTAGTTGTCGCCGGCGAAGACATAGCGGCCATCCGGTGAAGTGGCGCAGGAGAATACCGACGCATCGCACTGGTAGGCGCGATCGGCCTGCCCGTTCTTGGCGACCATGCGCACCTGATTATGGCTGGTGCCCGCGTACACCGACTCGGCCTCCTGCCAGCCGAACAGTACCGCGCCGCCGGTCCGCACGTGCCACTGGTTGACGCCGCTGTCCAGGTCGTATTTGGTGACGCCGTCCGAATGGCCGTGGTACACACCGTCATTGTCGATGCGCACCATCCAGCCCGAGTTGCCGGTGCTGCGCCGCGTCCACAGCGACTCCTCCTCATGGTCGATGACGGTGAGCCCGCCCTCGCGATCGGAGACGCCGAGAATGCCGTCGTGAATATCGAGCCAGTAGATATCGACATTGGCGGCGATATCGTAGGCGGCGCGCGGCACCTTGCCCGACAGATCGTAGACGCGGCCGTCATCGCAGCCCGCGTAGATCCAGAAGTCATCGGCCACAATGCATTTCACCGCATCGGGGAGGCGGAAGCGGCCGGTCACCTCGCCGCCGGGGGTGAGCGTGAAGACATCGCCGCTCTCATTGCCGACCCAGCAGCGCCGCTCGTCGACGAAGATGCCGAACGCCGCCGCGCCGGAGTCGAAGGTCCACAGCACCGGGGCCGATTTCGCGGTGGAGCGCTGGGAGACGATGGCGCGCCGGGTGACCGGTCGCTTACCGCGCACACCCATGACGGCGGGTGCGTAGCCCTTGCGCACCTTCTCGCCCACCTTCTTGGCGGCGGCCGCGCGCGCTTTGTCCACGCTGGCAAAGGAACTCACCTTGACCTGCCCGGACTCCCCGATCCGGCCGTAGCGAATGGTCACCTGCGTGCCCGCGACGACGACCTCGTAGAACTTATGTGCCGAACCGCTGTCCTGCGACAATTCGAGATAGGTGGTTTCCCCGGTGGTCATGCGCCCCGCTCCAAGCTTCCGTCAACGTTTTACGCCGCGAAAGCTAGCAAGGCACACCGACATTCGCCGCCCGAGCGGCGCGCGATCACAGGTAGAGCTGTGCCACCAGGCCCGCGAGCGCACCGCCGACCAGCGGTCCGAGCACCGGTACCCAGGCGTAGGCCCAGTCGGCGTTCTTGTGATGTGAGCCCGGGTGCGCGGGCAGTTGCTCTTCGACCCGCTCGGCCACCCCGCCCGCATTCAGATCGGCCGGAACCCGTTCGGGGAGAACGGCGGTGGCGTGCCCGGTGGGCAGCAGCGCGTAGGCGATGCGCGGACCCAGATCGCGGGCCGGATTGATGGCGTATCCGGTGGGGCCGCCCAGTGACGCGCCGATACCGACGACCAGCAGGGCCGCGGCCAGCGGACCGAGCCCGCTCGGGGTGTGGCCGAACGCCAGAATCACGAACACCAGCGCGAAGGTCGCGATGACCTCGGTCAGGAAATTCCATTTGTACGAGCGGATGGCCGGGCCGGTGGAGAACACCGCCAACTTCTTGGCCTCATCCGGTTCGGCGTCGAAGTGCCGTTTGTAGGCCGTGAAGGCCGCGCACGCGCCGAGGAAGGCGCCGACCAGCTGACCGGTTAGATATGCGACGGTATTGCCGAAGGTCACCGGAACGCCAGGCGCGTACTCCTCGGCGCCCGCGAACAGATTGCCGATGGTGACGGCGGGATTGAGATGCCCGCCCGTCTTGTACGCGACGTACACGCCCGCGAAAACACCCAGACCCCAGCCGAACGTAATGAGCAGCCACCCGCCGTCGAAGCCCTTGGATTTGGCGAGCAATACATTGGCTACGACTCCGGCGCCGAGCAGGATGAGTATTCCGGTGCCGAGCGCCTCACTCACGAATATCGAGCTGAAGCCCATGGTTAGCCTCCGATCGGGGTTCGATCCGCTATCGCGGCCATACCTGATCAGACTCTACGGTTTTGACTTCTGCAAATCTCTGGGAACACGCGGCCGAGCCCGCTTGGTGAGTGAGAGCTCAGTGCCGTTCGGTGCGCGAGAGCTCAGTGGCCGAGTGTCGCCGCACCCGCTTGGGCGAACTTCTCATCCAGATCGCCGCTCGGCGCGCCCGCCACACCGATCCCGGCGATCGGCGCGCCCTTGACATCGACCGGTGCGCCGCCGGCCAGGAACAGCGTCCCCGGAATATCTGCCAGCTGCGGCGCGCCGCCGTATCTACGACAAGCTCGCCGTGGATACCCGCGCGGCCGCGGTGGCGGTGGCCAAGGAGCAGCGGCTGCTGCCCTGATCGAAAACCTCTGCGCTGCCCGGGAATCGGATCCCGGGCAGCACTGTCGGTGTTCAGTTGACGGCCGGGCTGGGGGCCTGCTTGCCGGTCGCCACCAGGTGACGGCGGCGGCTCGGCAGCATCATGGTGGGGTGTGCGAGACTCCAGGCGGTGCCCGCGCAGATGAACTCCTTGATACGGGCTCCGGTCCGGCCCGTGAGGGCAGTCGACTTGGGCTGGTCGTCGCGAGTGACCAGCTGGTATATACCGTCGTGGCGGCCGAGGCTGATGCACTGGGCGTTGTAGCCGATCGGAGCCGTGGCGACCTTGTGTCCGGTCAGGCGCGCGGCGAGGGCATCGGCGCCCTGCCAGGCCATCGGAGTCGCTGTGGCGCAAGCCATTCGGAGCGGCTTACCGCCGACTCCTTCGACGAATGCGGCATCACCGAGGGCGTACACGTCAGGGTGTGAGATCGAGCGCAGCGTGCCGTCGACAACGATCCGCCCGGTGCCCGAGACCGCCAGGGTGCTGGCGGCCGCGATGGGGTGCACCTCGAAACCGGCGGTCCACACCGTCACCTGCGCCGTAATCCGCTCGCCCGCAGCGGTTTCCACGCCGTTCGCGTCGACACGGGTAACGTCGGCCCGCTCGTGCACGGTGATACCGAATCGTTCGAACGCGGCGTGCAGGTGCTGCTGGGCCTTGTCGCCGAGCCAGTCGCCGACCCCACCGCGCGCGGCCATCGCGACGTGCAAATCCGTTCGGGCCTCGGCGATTTCGGTGGCCGCCTCGATAGCTGTCAGGCCGCCGCCGACGACCAGCACGGTCGCACCCGCGGCCAGTTCGCTCAGCCGCGCCCGCAATCGCAGCGCGGCCTGCTTACCGCCGACGTTGTGGGCGTACTCGGCGACACCGGGGACGCCGAAATCGCTGACCGCGCTCCCCAACGCGTACACCAGGGTGTCGTAGCCGAGTGTCTCGGAGCCGTTCTCGTCGATGAGATCCACGGTCTTGCCGTCGGCATCGACCGATACGACCCGGGCCACCCGGACCTGAACCCCGGTGCCCGCGTAGATCTCGGCCAGCGGCCGCTGCGGCAGCTCCTGTCCGCTGGCGAGCTGGTGCATGCGAATCCGTTCGACGAACTCCGAATCGGCATTGACGAGGATGATCTCGACGTCGTCGCGGTGCAGTCGCTTGGCGAGACGACCGGCGGCGATGCCACCGGCGTACCCGGCGCCGAGGACGACGATGCGGTGCTTCATGGCAGGCTCCCTCTGGTTGATGACACCTTCTGAACCGAGCAGCCATGCGATCCCTGACAGCATCAGGGTGTGATGTGGGTCACCAGGTTCCAGGGAGCGGGTGATGTGCCTCTGCAGCCCGCCACTGCCGCGCCACCCGCGCCAGCTTCTCGGGATTGACCTGGATGCGAATCGCCGCGACACCCGCGGTGGTCGGCTCGAAGCTGAAAATGCCGTAGACCTGCCCGTCGACCTCGACCAGAACGGCTGGATCGCCATTGACCTCGGTCGCGTAGAAGACCGGGGTGCCACCGACATACGCCCGTCTGGCCGGGGTCGGTCGGAACGCGTCGCGGATGTAGCGCGCGATGGCGAGCGCGCCGAGCACCGGGGTCTTGCGCGCCGGAACCCGGCCACCGCCATCGGCGATGCCGACCGCGTCATCGGTGAGCAGCCGGATGAGCGGTTCGGTCTCACCGCTGAGCATCGCGGCGAGGAACTCCTCGATAACCTTCCGCACGGTGGCCGAATCGACCTCGGCGCGTGCGCGTTCGGTACCGACATGTTGTTTTGCGCGCCGGAAGATCTGCTGGCAGTTCGATTCGGTGAGGTCGAGCATTCCGGCTATCTCGCGATGCGAATATCCGAACGCTTCGCGAAGTACGTACACCACGCGTTCGTTCGGCGAGAGTCGCTCCATCACCGTGAGCATGGCGAGTGAGACCGCTTCGCGCTGCTCCAGCGTCTCGGCCGGTCCGAGCATGGGATCTCCGGCCAGCAGCGGCTCCGGAAGCCACTGTCCGACATAGGTTTCGCGCCGGGCCCGAGCCGAGGTGAGCTGGTTCAGGCACAGGTTGGTGAGCACTTTGGTCAGCCATGCCTCAGGTACTTCGATCAGTGTCCGATCGGCCGCATGCCACCGCAGATATGTGTCCTGCACGGCGTCCTCGGCGTCACCGGCGGATCCGAGCAGTCGATAGGCGATCGCCTCCAGGCGACCCCGGGACCGCTCGAACAGATCGGCTTCGGAAGTACTGACCAACATGCCCCCATCGTCGGCTATATCCGCTTCTTACGCGAAGCGGGGTGTCACCCCACCAGAGGTGACACCCCACTTTCGACTGTCGGACCTAGCTGACAGCGAGCAGACGGGCGGCGTTGGCGGCCTCGTCGTCATCGGCCTCGTTGGCGGCGAGTTCGGCGTGCACGCGGTCGTAGTACTGGTTGATCTCGGCATTGGTGCGCTCGGCATCCCAGCCCAGCTGCGGTGCGATGAGCCGCGCGATCTCCGGGGCCGCCTTCAGGCCGCGATCGGGCACCTCGATGGAGATGCGGGTGCGGCGGGTCAGCACATCGTCCAGGTGCAGTGCGCCCTCATGGGTGGCGGCGTACACGGCCTCGGCGGCCAGGTAGTCCTCCGCGCCCGGAATCGGTTCGCGCAGTGCGGGAACCGCCGCGATGAGATCGAAGAGCGCATCGGTGAGCGAGCCGTAGCGGCCGAGCAGATGCAGGACGGTCTGCACGGGCAGTTCGGCCCGCGCCGCGACCTCGTCGACGTGATCGAGCATGTCCTGGTAGCCGACCGCGCCGAGCAGCGGCAGATCCGCGGTGACCGAGGAGGGTGCGTCACTGCCCAGACGGGCGGCGGCGGCATCGACCACATCGGCGGCCATCACCCGGTAGGTGGTGTACTTACCGCCCGCGATGACGAACAGGCCGGGGGCCGGTTCGGCGACCGCGTGCTCGCGTGAGAGCTTGGCGGTCTCCTTGGACGCGCCGGTCATGAGCGGCCGCAGTCCGGCGTAGGTGCCGACGATATCGGCGCGCGTAAGCGGTTCGCGCAGTAGCGAATTGATGTGATCGAGGATGTACTGCACATCGGCGGCGCTGGCGGTCGGATGGTTCTTGTCCAGCGACCAGTCGGTATCGGTGGTGCCGATGATCCAGTGCTCGGCCCACGGAATCACGAAGAGTACGGACTTCTCGGTGCGCATGATCAGACCGGTGTTCATATTCAGCCGCTCGCGCGGCACCATGATGTGCACGCCCTTGGACATGCGCACATGGAAGGGGAACTCCACACCGGTCATCTTGATCATGTCGTCGGTCCACACGCCGGTCGCGCTGATCACCGTGCGGGCTCGAATCGTATGCTCCAGACCGGTTTCCAGGTCCATCACCTTCGCGCCGACAACCTGCTCGCCATCGCGCAGCAGCCCGGTGACCTTGGTCCGGGTCAGGACGGTCGCGCCGTGCCGAGCGGCGGTGCGCGCCAGGGTCATGGTGTGCCGGGCATCGTCCACCTGCGCGTCGTAGTACTTGATCGCACCGGTCATGGCATCGTCCTTGAGCGCCGGCGCCAATTCCAGTGCGCCGGTACGGGTCAGGTGCCGGTGCATGGGCACCGCGCGCGCTCCGCCGAGCGTGTCGTACAGCGCCACGCCCGCGCCGATGTACGCGCGCTCCCACACCCGATGCTGCAGCGGGAACAGGAACGGCACCGGGTGCACCAGATGCGGCGCCAGCTTGTTCAGCAGCAGGCCGCGCTCCTTCAAAGCCTCACGCACCAGCGCGAAGTCGAGCTGCTCCAGATAGCGCAGGCCACCGTGGATGAGTTTGGACGACCGACTCGAGGTGCCCGCGGCGAAGTCGCGGGCCTCGACCAGGGTGACGGACAGGCCACGCGATGCGGCGTCCAGGGCCGCACCCGCGCCGGTCACACCGCCACCGATGACGAGGACGTCGATCTCGGTGTCGCCGAGCGCATCGATGGCCCGGGTGCGGTAGGCGGGATCCAGTTGTGCGGACACGAAATACTCCTTGTAATCGGTGTTTTCAGTCATTGGGCGGCAGCTCGATCAGTCGTCGTCGATATCGACCCAGTCGAGGGTTCGTGACACCGCTTTGAGCCAGCGGGCGTACCCGCGCTCGCGCTGCTCCTCGCTCCAGGTCGGCGGCCAGCGTTTGTCCTCGTGCCAGTTGGCGACGAGTTCGTCTGTGTTGTTCCAGAATCCGACAGCCAGGCCCGCGGCGTACGCGGCCCCGAGCGCGGTGGTCTCGGGCACCATCGGTCGTGACACCGGTACACCGAGGAAGTCGGCCTGGATCTGCATGGCGAGTTCATTGGCGGTGACGCCGCCGTCCACCCGCAGGGTGGCCAACCGCACCCCGGAGTCGCGCTGCATGGCCTCGACCACATCGCGGGTCTGGTAGCAGATGGATTCCAGTGTGGCCCTGGCCAAGTGGGCATTGTTGCTGTATCTGGACAGGCCGACGATCGCACCGCGCGCGTCGGGCCGCCAGTACGGTGCGAAGAGACCGGAGAACGCGGGTACGAAATACACGCCGCCGGTGTCCTTGACCTGCCTGGCCAAGGTCTCCATTTGTGAAGCGCCGGAGATGATTCCGAGTTGATCGCGCAGCCATTGCACGGCCGATCCGGTGACCGCGATCGAACCTTCGAGCGCGTACACCGGTTTCTCGTCGCCGAATTGGTAGGCGACGGTGGTCAGCAGCCCGTGCTCGGAGTGCACAATATCGGTACCGGTATTCAGCATCAGGAAATTCCCTGTGCCGTAAGTGTTCTTGGCCTCACCGGGGCGGAAGCACACCTGTCCGACGGTGGCGGCCTGCTGATCGCCGAGGACGCCCGCGATGGTGACCGAGCCCTTGAA
Organism: Nocardia sp. NBC_01503; assembly: GCF_036327755.1. Taxonomy (NCBI): domain Bacteria; kingdom Bacillati; phylum Actinomycetota; class Actinomycetes; order Mycobacteriales; family Nocardiaceae; genus Nocardia; species Nocardia sp. NBC_01503. Next base: position 1,005,439 of record NZ_CP109596.1, on the reverse strand, counting down.
CGGCCCGTCCGGATTGGTGGTGCCGAAGCCCGCCGGATTCGAGGACGGCGCGATGGCAGGCAGCATGGCGCGCGGAATCCCGAAGACCCGCAACAGTTCCTCGTCCCAGTCCAGGGTTTCGAGGTCCATGAGCATGGTGCGGGAGGCATTGGTGGGATCGGTGATGTGCACCCCGCCGCGCGCGCCGCCGGTGAGATTCCAGATCAGCCAGGAGTCGGGGGTGCCGAAGAGGGCATCACCCTTCTCGGCGTCCGCGCGCACGCCCGGGACGTTCTCCAGAATCCACTTCAGTTTGCCGCCGGAGAAGTACGGGGCGGGCGGTAGTCCGGCCTTGCGGCGGATGAGATCGCCGTGCCCGGCCTTGTTCACATCCGAGATGATCCGGTCGGTGCGGGTGTCCTGCCAGACGATGGCGTTGTAGTACGGGCGTCCGGTGCGGCGGTTCCACACAATGGTGGTCTCGCGCTGATTGGTGACGCCGACGGCGGTCAGATCGCTCGCCGTGAGGTCGGCTCCCGCGAGGGCGCTCTTGATGACGGTGCGGGTGCGCTCCCAGATCTCGTCCGGATTGTGCTCCACCCAGCCGGCCTGCGGCATTATCTGCTCATGCTCGAGTTGATGGCGGGCAACCACATTGCCGCCGTGATCGAACACCATGAATCGCGTGGAGGTCGTGCCTTGATCGATGGCTCCGACGTACTGCGTCATCGCGGTCCTTTCCGGATACTCGTCATTGAGTCCGTTTGCCCTGTTGAGCACGGTCGCGGCCGGGCCCGAGGTCAACGTTACGAAGTGGAGGGTCTCGCGGACAGGGTCGCCGTTCGACAATGCCGAACGGTTTGCTGATAGGTTACCGACATGCCCGGCCCGATTCAGTCGATCGAGCGCGCAGCGGCCATGTTGCGCCTGCTCGCGCGTGGATCCGGGCGCATGGGCGTCGGCGAGATCGCGGCGGCGCTGGGCCTGGCCAAGCCCACCGCGCACGGGATTCTCAAGACCCTGCAGGGTGTGGGATTCGTGGAGCAGGACCCGGTGAGCGGTAAATATCAATTGGGTTCCGCACTGGGCGAGTTGGGCTCCGGCCGCCTGGACGCCAACGAACTGCGCTCCCGAGCGATCAATCGCGCCGATACGCTGGCGGCGCGCAGCGGCGAATCGGTCCGCATCGCCGCCCCGGTGCGCAATACGGTCGAGGTGGTGCACCACGTCTTCCGCCCCGACAACACCACCCAGGCCCTCGAGGTCGGCGAAATCCTCCCGCCCTATGCGACCGCCCTCGGAAAAGTGCTGCTGGCCTACGACACCGAGCTGGCGGCGACCGTGCGGGACGGCGACCTCCCCGCCCTCACCCACCGCACCATCGTCGACCGCCCCGCCCTGGGGCGCGCCCTGGCCGAGGTGCGCCGCACCGGCTGGGCGGGCGAGATAGGGGAGTACCGCGCCACCGAGGCCGGAATAGCCGCCCCCATCCGAGCGCGCGGCGGCCTGGTCGTCGGCGCGATCGGCATCACCGGCCCCGTCGACCATCTCTGCGACGGCCAACTCCACTTCCGCCCGGCACTCATCGCCCAAGTGCGCGATGCCGCCCAAGCTGTTTCACGCGACCTGGGCGGTGCACAATGAGGCGCGGTGCGATCCCACCCCGGGATGACGAAGGGCGGCCATGCCGGGATGACGAAGGGCGAAGTCACCTATGACGCAGCGCTACGTGCTGGCGATTGATCAGGGCACCACTTCGACTCGGTGCATTCTGTTCGATCAGCGCGCCAGGTTGGCGGGTGTGGCGCAGCGGGAACACCGGCAGCACTATCCGCGACCCGGGTGGGTGGAGCAGGACGCGCTGGAGATCTGGCGCACCGTGGAGCGGATTGTGCCCGCGGCGCTGCGGGATTCGGGGATCACCGCCGACCAGGTGGCCGCCATCGGGATCGCCAATCAGCGTGAGACCACGGTGGTGTGGGATCGCAATACCGGTACGCCGATCGGGCGGGCCATCGTCTGGCAGGACGTGCGCTCCGAGGAATTGGTGGCGCGGCTGCGGGAAATGCCCGGGGCGGAACGGATTCGGGAACTCTGCGGACTGCCGCTGGCCACCTATTTCGCGGCTCCGCGACTGCGCTGGATGCTCGATACCGTGCCGGGTCTGGCCGAGCGCGCCGAACGCGGTGAGGTGCTGTTCGGGACCATGGAGACCTGGCTCATCTGGAATCTCACCGGCGGCGCGGATCACGGTGCGCACGTCACCGATGTGACCAATGCCGGGCGCACCCTGCTCATGAATCTGGCCACGCTGGCGTGGGATGACGAGCTGCTCAGCTTCTTCGGCATACCGAAGGCGATGCTGCCGCGCATCGAACCCTCCACCGGTGATTTCGGTGTGGCCCGGCGCGTGGTTCCCGGGGTGCGTATCGCCGCCGCGCTCGGCGATCAGCACGCCGCCCTGTTCGGTCAGACCTGTTTCGCGCCCGGTGAGACCGAATGCACCTATGGCACAGGCGGATTCCTGCTCATGAACACCGGCCGTGAACTGGTGCGCTCGCAGCACGGCCTGCTCACCACCATCGGCTATCAGATCGGCCCGGACCCGGTGTACGCCCTCGAGGGGCCGATCGCGGTGACCGGCTCACTGGTGCAGTGGCTGCGCGACAATATCGGGCTCATCGCCAGCGCCCCGGAGATCGAAACCCTCGCGGGCACAGTCGAAGACAATGGCGGCTGCTATCTGGTGCCCGCGTTCTCGGGCCTTTACGCCCCGCATTGGCGTAGTGACGCGCGAGGCCTGCTCATCGGCCTCACGTCGTATATCACCAAGGGGCACATAGCCCGAGCCGTCCTGGAGGCCACCGCCTGGCAGACCCGCGATGTGGTCGAGGCCATGAACGCCGATGCCGGTCTGCGCGCCGATTCGCTGCGGGTGGCCGGTGGTATGACCTCGGACAACCTGCTCATGCAGATTGTCGCCGATGTGCTCGACATACCGGTCATGCGCCCCATCGTCTCGGAGACGGTCTCGCTCGGCGCGGCCTATGCGGCGGGTCTGGCGGTCGGTTATTGGCCGGATCTCGAAGGGCTGCGGCATAACTGGCGGGTGGCGGCGCAGTGGGTGCCGCGCATGGATCCGGCCCTGCGCGCCGAGGAGTACGACAACTGGCAGCGCGCGGTGGAGCTTACCTTCGGTTGGCTGCGGCCCAAGAAGCCCTTGACCTAACGTGGCAGTTATGCGGTTGTACGTGGGGTGCGCAATGTGGACACATCCGGACTGGCAGGAACGCCCACTTCCGCCCGCGGAACGCCTGCGCACCTACGCCTCCTGGTGCAATGCGGTGGAGGGCAACACCACGTTCTACGCCACCCCGCAGCGCCGCACCGTCGAATCCTGGGCCCGCCAAACCGATCCCGACTTCCGCTTCGTGATCAAGTTGCCGCGCACCGTCACTCATGAGCGGCGGTTGACCGGTATCGACAACGATATGAACGCCTTCCTGGACGCCGTGGAACCGCTTGGCCGCCGCCTGCACGCCCTGTGGATTCAGCTGCCGGGCTCGTTCACCGATCTGGCGGCGCTGTCCAATCTGCTGGAGGGCCTCCCGCCGCACTACCGCGCCGCCGTCGAGGTCCGGCATCCGGCCTTCTTCGAAAATCCCAGGGCCATAGCCCAATTGGAGTCCATTCTGGAGGCGGCGGGTGCGGAGTGGATCCCCTTCGACACCGGCACGCTCTTCGCCGCCCAACCCATCTCCGCCGCCGAACGCGAAGCGCAATCCAAGAAGCCGCGCCTACGCCGTCGCACCAAGGCGCTCACCGAATTCCCCATCGTCCGCTATCACGGCCGGGACGATGCGGAGGCGACTGTCGCGGGCTGGCAGCCCTGGGTGGATCAAACCGTGGCGTGGCTGCGTGAAGGCCGCTCGCCCACGATCTTCATCCACACCCCGGACAATGCCTCCTCGCGCACCCTGTCCCGCCGCTTCCATGCCGAAGTGCGTGCGCGCCTGCCGAATGTGCGGCCGCTGCCGGATCCGATCCCGACCGATCCGATGACACTGTTCTGACGGAGACGAAAAGCGCTGCACCGGAGGGTGATCCGATGCAGCGCCGGAATCCGCTACCTAGCCCACCAGCAGGGCCTGCTGCTCCGCCCGTGCGGCCTCGCGAGCCAATGAGCGATCGCGCTGCTCCTCGAACTTGAGCACATCCTTGCGGAGCTTCTCCAGGAAGTCGCCGAGTTCATTGCGGAGTTGATCGCCGCGGGCCCCGAAGTCGTTGCGCTCGAAGATATTCCACTTCTTCAGTACGGGCATGATCACCTCCTCCAGGTGTTGGCGGAGGTCGTAGATGCCGTGCTTGGCCATGATGACCCCGTTGCGCCGGAAGTTCGGCATTCCGGCTCCGGGCATCTGGAATTCGCGGATCATATGCGTGATCGCCTCCATGGCCTGATCCGGCGCCAGATCCAGGGCCGCGGCACACAGATTCCGGTAGAAGATCATGTGCAGATTCTCGTCGGCGGCAATCCGCTGCAGCATTTTGTCCGCTATGGGGTCATTGCACACTTTGCCGGTATTGCGATGAGAAACGCGAGTCGCCAATTCCTGAAATGTCACATAAGCGACAGAAACCATAAATCCGGAGGATGCCGGAATGGCATTGGTGCCGATCCGCTTCCGCGCGATCTGTGTCGCGTTGTATCCGTTGGTCATATGGATCATCCGGGCCTGCTCCAGCGCCACCGGATCGACGCCGCGGGTCACCACCAGGTAGTCCCGCAGTACGATCCCGTGCCGGTTCTCCTCGGCCGTCCAGCGCCCGACCCAGGTGCCCCACGGACCGTCCTGGGAGAAGTTCTCCGAGATTTCCCGGTGATAGCTGGGCAAATTGTCCTCGGTGAGAAGATTGGTGATCATGGCCGCCTTGGCGACCTCGCTGAGTTGAGACTGTTCCGGATCCCAATCCGCGCCACCCATTGCTGCGAAGTTGCGACCGGCATCCCACGGCACATAGTCGTGCGGATGCCAATCCTTGGCCATGGATAGATGCCTATTCACATTCGCTTCGGCAATCGGCTCCAACTCGATCAGCAACTCGAGCTGCGTGAGATTCCTGGCCACGGTCGTGTGCCTCCCTCGAAAATGGCTGTGCGCTGCGGAATGATGCAGTAGAAAGCGCTGAAGACGTGGCGATCGCCGCCGCGGGGAAAAGGCCACCGGCAGATGGTCCGGGGATGCCCGCGTGTCGGTCAACAAGACTGGTCGGCTTCGCCTCGGATAATCTAGCCCAGTTCGCCGGAGATTGGCTTCATCCCCCGCCGATGTGTCCAACGGCCGGGGCGTTCGCTAGTTGCATACCAGTCCTTGACAGCCCACGCGGATCGAAACTGGTTCGCCGGAGCATTGCTACGGAGAGTGAACGATCATGCAGACGCCCAACCGAAGGAAGTTTCCGAACGTAGTGGTCACCGCCATGGCGGCCACCACCTCTATTGCGGGGGATGTCGATTCGACCTGGAAGGGACTACTCAACGGGGAGAGTGGAATCGATGTGCTCGAGGACAGTTTCCTCGACGATTTCGGTCTCCCGGTTCGTATTGGCGGCCACCTCAAGGTGGCCCCGACCTCGGTGCTCTCGCGGGACGAGTGCCGTCGCACCTCGTATGTCGAGCAGATGGCCCTGGTGCTGGGGCGTGAGGTCTGGCGCAATGCCGGTACTCCGGAGGTGGATGGTGACCGCCTAGGCGTCTCCATCGGCACCGGTCTGGGTGGCGCGGAGATGCTCATCATCGCGCGCGACAAATTGTCCAGTGGCGGCTACCGCAAGGTGTCACCGCTGACCGTGCAGACCATCATGCCGAACGGTCCGGCAGCCGTGGTGAGTGTGGAGCTGGGCGCGAGGGCCGGTGTGTCAACGCCTGTTTCGGCCTGTTCGTCCGGTTCTGAGGCGATCGCGAATGCCTGGCAGCGCATCGTGATGGGCGATGCCGACATGATGATCACCGGTGGCGTCGAGGGCTCCATCCAGGCCCTGCCCATCGCGGGCTTTTCGATGATGCGCGCCATGAGTACTCGCAATCACGATCCCAAGGCGGCCTCGCGCCCGTTCGATCGCGATCGCGACGGTTTCGTCTTCGGCGAGGCGGGCGCGCTCATGGTCATCGAGACCGAGGAGCACGCACTGGCGCGCGGTGCGCGGATCCACGCGCGAATCATGGGCGCCGGCATCACATCCGACGGATTCCACCTTGTCGCACCGGATCCCGAGGGCACCGGCGCCGCGCGCGCCATGTCCCGCGCCATGGAACACGCCGGAATCTCCAAAGCCGATGTGTCCCATATCAATGCGCACGCCACCGCCACTCCGATCGGTGATACGGCGGAGGCTAATGCCATCTATCAGGCCGTCGGCAACCATGCGGCGGTCTACGCTCCCAAGTCCGCTTTGGGGCATTCCATCGGTGCCGTGGGAGCGCTGGAATCGGTCATCACCGTGCTCAGCGTGCGTGACGGAATCATCCCGCCCACCTTGAATTTGGACAATCTGGACCCTGAAATCGACCTTGACGTGGTGTGCGGCATGGCACGCAGTGGCAACTACGAGTACGCGCTGAACAACTCGTTCGGTTTCGGCGGCCACAACGTAGCCCTGGCCTTCGGTCGGTACTGAGTGCAGAGGATCATCGACACCTGCTAGTCTTCCCCAGCCCCAGCTACTTCTCGGGCTTCGGTGTCGATTCTTGTTCGGTGTCACTGCACAGTCATTTCTGTGAGTTGAAAAAGGATAGGGAATGATCGGCGAGACCTTTGATGACTATCTGGACGAGCGCGGCAACATCACGATGCCCGACAACCAGACAATGATCGACTTGGTCGACAAGCACTCTGCGGCGCAAGGGGATGAGCTCGCCTACCGCTATGTCGACTACTCCCGCGAACGCGACGGCGAGTACTTCGAGCTGACCTGGAACGAGTTCGGCGTGCGGCTGCGTGCGGTGGCGGCCCGGCTGCAGCAGGTGACGCAGCCGAAGGATCGAGTCGCCATCCTCGCACCGCAGGGGCTCGACTACATCGTCGCCATGTACGCGGCGGTCTATGCCGGCTGTATCGCGGTGCCGCTCTTCGACCCCGACGAGCAGGGCCACTCCGACCGGCTACACGCGGTGCTCGACGATTGTCAGCCGGCGGCGATTCTGACGGTCGGCCCCTCGGCCCCCGGGGTGCGCGAGATCTTCCGGGATCTGCCCGCACCGCAACGGCCGCGAATCATTGCGGTGGAGGCGATTCCGGACAGCGTGGGCTCGGCCTGGGTGCGACCGGATATCAATATCGACAGCATCGCGTACCTGCAGTACACCTCCGGCTCCACCCGCACCCCGGCGGGCGTGGAGATCACCCACCGAGCGGTCGGAACCAATCTGCTGCAGGTGATTACGACCGTCGGTATCACCGAGAAAGCGCGCGGTGTCACCTGGCTGCCGCTGTTCCACGATATGGGCCTGTTGACGGTCATCCTGCCGACCATCGGCGGCAAGTTCATCACCATCATGTCGCCCAGTGCCTTCGTGCGTCGCCCGTACCGCTGGATCAAGGAGCTCGCGGCACAGGAGGATGGTGCCGAGATCTTCGCCGCCGCACCGAATTTCGCCTTCGAGCACGCGGCAGCGCGCGGTCTGCCCAAGCCGGGCGAGGAGCTCGATCTGTCCAATGTGATCGGCTTGATCAACGGCAGCGAACCGGTGTCGGTGACGTCGATGAAGAAGTTCAACGACGCCTTCGAGCCGTACGGTCTGCCCAAGACCGCGATCAAACCCTGCTACGGCATGGCGGAGGCGACGCTGTTCGTCTCGGCGACCCGGCGCGAGGACGAGGCGCGGGTGGTCTATGTGGACCGCACCGAACTCAACGCGGGTCGGATGACCGAGGTGAGTCCGGACGCGGAAAACGCTGTCTCCCAAGTGTCCTGCGGTTATGTGGCGCTCTCACAGTGGGCCGTCATCGTGGATCCGGAGACCGGGACCGAGAAGGCCGAGGGCGAGGTCGGCGAGATCTGGCTGCACGGCAAGAATATGGGCATCGGCTACTGGGGTCGTCCCGAGGAGTCCGAGGCCACCTTCCGCAATCGGCTGAAAACCCGTCTGCCGCAAGGTAGTCACGCCGAAGGCGCGGACGACGACGCGGATTGGATGCGCACCGGCGACTTCGGCGCGTACCTGGACGGCGAGCTCTACATCACCGGACGCGTCAAGGATCTGGTGATCGTGGACGGGCGCAATCACTATCCGCAGGATCTGGAGTACTCCGCACAGGAGTCCAGCACCGCGCTGCGGCCGGGATTCGTTGCGGCCTTCTCGGTTTCGGCGAATCAGATGCCCGCCGAGGCGGCCACCCAGAATGGCGTGAAGCTCACCCTGGATCCCGGCAACAATGCCGAGCAACTGGTGATAGTGGCCGAACGTGGTACGGGCGCGGCCAAACTCGATCCCGAGCCGATCGCGGAGTCGGTGCGCGCGGCGATCGCCAAGCGGCACGGGGTGACGGTGCGCGATCTGCTGCTGGTGCCCGCGGGTTCGATTCCGCGCACCTCCAGCGGGAAGATCGCGCGGCGCGCCTGTAAGACGGCGTATGTGGAGGGCACCCTGCGCGGTGGTTACCGCCAGCAGGCCTTCCCGGATGTAGCGGAGTAGGTCCCGGCCCGCTCCGATATGAATTGCCCGGCCCGCGTGCGTATTGCGCGCGGGCCGTTTTCATGTCGAGGGGGCTTGGCGATGGGCGTGTGATCAGCGAATAGGCAGACCGGTCCGTACACTTTCCTGCCGTGGGGAAATCCGCCCGGATCGGGCTCATAATCGCGATGACCGCTGCCGTGCTGACATGCTCCGCGATGCCCCCGGCCGGGGCGGTGGAGGTGGCGCCGGCATTCTGCGGAACGCCGCTCTCCGCTGATGAAATCGCGACAATTGGTGAGCTATCGGACATTTCGACCTTGTCCGGAGATGCTCTGCAACGGCTGGAAACCGCCGTGCGGAACAATCATCTGATCACCGAGATACTGGTGGCGCATCAGGACCGCCGGGGGCTGTTCGGAATCGGCCTGGACGGGGTCGAGCAGGTCGCCGTCATGCCGTTGCAGGAAGATCCGACCGCCTTCCAGAACCGCGAGTACGCCCATCGCATCAGCCTCGAGCTACTCAGCCGCTACCTGAACAATGTGCATGCCGAATTCACCGGCGGCGCGGTCGAATGGCATTGGGCGCGTTACTTCGCCCAGGCGGCGCAGTGTGAACTCTCCGGTGCGCGAGTGGCCATGACGGGCTATAACGCGCACCTCGCGGTCGACCTCGCCTACTCGATCGCCGCCATCGGCACCCGCCCCGAGAACGCTCCCGACTACTTCAAGATCGTGGCCGCCATCGCGGGTGCGGGCGATGTCATCGTCGACCGCACCAAAGAGGTCTACCACGCCGACCTCGGCCCACTCTGGCGCTTCTACTTCCTCGGTGCGGGCCTGGATCTGCTGGTGGGCCGGGGCGTAGCCACCAAACCGCTGCTCGTCCTGGCCGACCTCGGCGCGAATGTCGTCATCTTCGGCAATGGCCTGGCCCTGGAGGATCCCGCCCTGCACGACCCCACCGCCCTGGAGATCCACACCCTCTCCGATGCCGCCGACGTCGCCTTCGAGGTCCTCGCCGACATCCACGCCCTGTAGCGGGCCGTCTCCCTCGTCCGATCCGGATCGCCTCCCTTGTCATCCCGGCGCGCTTTTGGCCGGGATCCACTGATCGGGGTGGATCCCGGCCGAGAACCTGCCGGGATGACGATGGGTTGCCGACCTACCCTGCGGCGGTATCGGTTCGGCGGCCGCGGCCCGCGGCCTTGGCCCAGTACATGCTGTAGTCGGCGGCCTGCAGCAGGTCGTCCGCGGTGGTGTGGGCCGCGTACTCCTCGGCTATACCGACGCTGGCGGTGACCGTGAGGTGATGTCCCTGCACCTCGAACGGATGGGTGAAGGCGCGGCGCACGCGGCGGGCGATATCGTCCACGTCGGCGGTGGAGTTCGGTACCAGGACAACGAATTCGTCGCCGCCGATGCGCGCCACCAGTTGACCGAAGCCGTCGGCGCAGGCGTCCAGGCGGGCGGCGGCCTGGAGCAGGAGTTCATCGCCGACGGCGTGGCCGAAGGTGTCGTTGACGGCCTTGAAGTGGTCGAGGTCTATGTAGCAGAGCCCGATTCGACTGTCCGGATCGGTGAACGCGGCGGTGAGCGCGTCGAAGAAGCGGGTGCGATTGGCCAGTCCGGTGAGTTGATCGTGGTGGGCGCGGAAGTGCAATCGTTCGCGCAGTGCGCGTCGCTCGGAGATGTCCTCCACCAGAATCAGCGTGTAGCGCGGATCGCCGCGATCATCGCGAATGAGCGAGACATTGATATTGGTCCACACCGTGTGCCCGTCCCGATGCGGATAGGCCTTCTCCAACTGCACGTTCTCCACATCGCCGCGCAGCACCGAGGCGTACAGCGGCCACATGTTCGGATCATCGTCAGGATGGGTGAGATCGGTGACCTCGATGGCGCACATCTCGGCGGGGGAGTAGCCGAGCATATTCGCGAAGGCGGCGTTGACCTCGATAATGCGTCCGGTCATATCGGACAATCCGGTACCGATTCCGGCCTGTGCGAAGACCGCGCGGAAGCGTGCCTCGCTGGCCCGCAACTGCTCCTGCATATGTAATCGAGCGGTCATCTCGGCGGCGCGCACACTCTCCTGCTCGGCCAGTAGCCACCGCCGGAAGGCGCGTACGTACCCGGTGGTGAAGGCGCCCAGCAACTCCGCGGCACGCTCGGCCGCGATGGTGTGCTCCCGGGTGAAGTGCGCGTCCAGCACCGTGATGCTGCGGCCCAGCACCTCATCGCCGACGAAGTGCGCGCGCGCCAACTCCGCGCCGAGTTCGGCCACCCGATCCGCGGATTCGCCATTGCGCGCGGCGGCATCCACCCGTTCGGCCAGGCGGGCGAGCAGCGCGATGGTCTCATCGCGGCTCATGGGCACGACGTGATCGCGGGCTCCGCTGGCGAGTGCGGCTACCCACTGATCGACCAACTCGGCGTGCGGGCCACCCTGCTCCGGCCCACCCCCGGGATCCGACGCCATGAGGGTCGATGGTAGCCCGACCGGTCGGTGCCCGTGAACGCCGCCCCGTGGCCGAAGGTGGGATACCATTGCGGCGCTTCACGATTGGTAGTGGGTTCGAGAGGGGCTGTGGATCGATGACCAGACCGAGTTGGGCACCGGAGGGTATCGATCTGGATCGCCCCAGCGCCTCCCGTGTTTACGACTATTTCGTCGGCGGTATGCACAATTTCGAGATCGATCGCGAACTCGCGCAGATGATCGAGAAGTTCACCCCCAATGTCGCCGAGACCATGCGCGCCAATCGGGATCTGTTGCGCCGCTGCGTCCGGGTGCTGACCGACGCCGGTATCGACCAGTTCCTGGATCTGGGCTCGGGTATCCCCACCGTCGGCAATGTGCACGAGGTGGCGCAGGCCCGGAATCCGCGGGCCCGGGTGGTTTACGTGGATATCGATCCGGTGGCGGTGGCGCATAGCCAGGCCATTCTGGACGGCAACCCGCTCGCGACGGTCGTTCACGCCGATATGGCACAGCCGGATTCGATCCTGAACGATCCGGAGGTGAAGCGGCTGCTCGATTTCGAGCGCCCGATCGCCGTATTGCTCTTGGGTGTACTGCATTTCGTACCCGATGAGGCCGATCCCGCCGGTGCGGTGGCCAAGCTGCTCGAGGTGTGCGCGCCGGGCAGCTATGTGGCCATCACCCATGCCACCGCGGATGGTCAACCGGCGGAAGTTCTGGAGGCGCAGAAGCTTTCGGGCCGCACCTCCACCGAGATCGTGCTGCGCGGGCACGATGAGATCGCCGCCTACTTCGGTGATTGGACCCTGCTGGAGCCGGGCCTGGTCCAGCTGCCGCTGTGGCGTCCGGAGAATCCGGACGAGGTCGTCGAAGCGCCCGAGCGTTCGGGTGCGTACGGCGGCCTCGCCCGCAAGGACTAGGGCACGATCAACTCCGCGGCTGACCCCTGCCTCCGGAAGGTCGCTACCGCCACCACGGCGGCTACGGCGGCGATACCGGCGGCGGCCCGGAATGCCGCGCTGAAGCCGTCCGTGAGAGCCAGTGTGTCACCGAGCTTTTCGGCTCCGGCCGCGGAGGCGATGGCGGTGACCGCGGCCAGGCCCAGGGCCGAGCCGATCTGGTAGCCGGTGTTCACGATGCCGGAGGCCAGGCCGCCCTCCTCCGGCGGCGCCGCCGAGATGGCGGTCTGGAGCGACGGAACGAAGGCCAGGGACATGCCCAGCGCCGCGACCAGTGAGCCGGGCAGCACGTCCACCCAGAAATTGCCGTCGGCGCGGATGAACGACAGCCACACCAGTCCGGCGGCCAGGATGAGCAGCCCGGCGATGATCATGGTCCGAGCGCCGAAGCGCGCGAACAGCTTCGGTGACAGTGCCACCATGCCCGCCATGATGAGCGCGGTCATGGGCAGCAGTGCCGCACCGGATGGGAACGCCGAGTAGCCGAGAACCTGCTGTAGGTAAAGGTTCAAGAAGAACCACATCGGCACCCAGGCCGCACCCAGCAGCAATTGGGAGAGGTTGGCGGCGCCCAGATTCGGTGACCGGAAGACCGACAGCGGCATGAGCGGTTCCCGGCGGCGAATCTGGACGACCAGGAACGCGATCAGCAGCCCCGCAGCCAAAGCGAGTGTGCCCCAGGTGGATCCGGAGAGCCAGCCCGCCTCCGGTGCGCGCACCACGGCGAAGACCGCGGCGCCCAGGCCGAGGGTGGCGGTGAGCGCGCCGAGTAGATCGACCGAACCGTGCGGGGCGAGCGCGCCGCCGGGCACCAGTGCGGGCGCGGCGATCAGCGCCAGGATGGCAAGCGGGATATTGATATAGAAAACCCAAGGCCACGAGGCGTATTCGGTGATCAGTCCGCCGAGGAATACACCGGCGGTACCGCCCGCGGGGGCAGCCGCGCCGTACACCGCGAACGCCTTGGTCAGCTCACGCGGGTTCGAGCCGAACAGCATCATGAGCAGTGTCAGCGCGGAGGGTGCGATGAGCGCCGCCCCGGCTCCCTGTACGCCGCGGCCGATCAATTCGACGGTGGCGGAGGAGGCGATTCCCGCGACCAGTGAGCCGATCCCGAGGATCGCCCATCCGGTCTGGAATATCCGCCGCGCCCCGAGGATGTCGGAGAGCTTGCCGCCGAGCAGTAGCAGTCCGCCGAAGACCACCACGTAGGCGTTGAAGACCCAGCTCAGGTTCTCCTGCGAGAACCCCAGTGCGCCCTGCATTTTCGGCAGTGCGACCCCGATGATCGAGGTGTCCATGATGACCATGAACTGGGCGAGTGCAATGAGTGCGAGGGCGGTCCACCGTCGCGAGGACGGTGGCGCCTGGGTATCGATGGACACGGTCTCACTCCTTCTGGAAAGTCGATGGGTACTTGTATACCCATGGGGGGTATCCAGAAGAAAGGTTGTGGACAGTGATTCATTTCATACCCGTGGGGGGTATGAAGAACGCGGCCGCCCGATTATCGGCGGCCGCGCTGTTTCCCGCTGTGGGAGGGTAGGTTTCGGCCGCTCAGGCGGCCTTCTCGCGCACATGCGCGGCAATCGCGGGCAATACCAGGCTCAGCCGCTGCCGCGCCTGGTCATCCTCGACCAGTCCGTCCGCGCCGACCTGTTCGCGTAGCACGGTGATGCGCCCGCACGCGACCTCGACGATATCGGCGCTGACGTAACCCAACACCGTGCTGAGGGTTTCGACGGCGGCGTCCCCGCGCCCCGGGTACGCCACATTGATCCACGCCACCGGCTTGTCCATCAGATCCCCGGTGCCGACCGTCCATTCGAGCAGATTCTTCAGGCTCCCCGGAATCATGCCCGCGTACTCCGGTGTGCAGATGAGCACCGCGTCGGAATCGGCCAACTGCTTGTGCAGCGCCTCGACATTCGCGGGTTCGGGTTCGAGACCGGGGACGAACTGCGGCAGCTCGACCAATCCGGCGTAGAGCGTCGCGGTGAGATCGGCCGGCGCCTCCGCGGCGATGGTGCGCAGTGCGGCGGTATTGGTGGAGCTGTCCCGGGTGCTGCCCGAGATCAGCAGAATGCGCAGGGGTGTGGTCACCCTGCGGGGAACGCGCCGCGGCGGGCGGGTATTTCGCATCGAAGATCGCAGTCCCACCGAGTGGGAGCTGCCGCGACTTAACCTGGCACTTTCTCTCATTTTCGGTATCGTTGGCGGGATGCCGCACTGTCCCGGACAGTGTTAACGTTCGGATTCGATTGTGCGACAACTGCATAGCGATGTTTGTGCGAGAAGGGCAGGCGACGATGACTGCGTTCACCAACCGCTTCGACGAGGCGGCGGTCGGTGCCGGAGACTCCACGGCGGCATTCGGCGGGCTCGGTCCCGGTCGACTGCTGGCGGCGGAGCCGATGACGGCGTACCTGCTGCCCGGGGTGAAACTGCCCGCCCGCGCCTGGCGGATCAGCTACACCACGACCACCGGCTCGGGTCAGCCGACGCGGGTCACCGGTACGGTGCTGGTCCCGCGCGAACCATGGCGGGGCGAGGGCTCGCGACCGCTCATCGGATACGCCGTCGGCACCCAGGGGCTGGCTGACAAGGTCGCCGCCGCCTCCTGGCAGCTGCGCTTCGGACTCGAGTACGAATCGGTCTTCATCACCGCGGCGCTGCGCCGCGGCTGGGCGCTGGCCATCACCGACTATCCGGGACTGGGTAATTCGGGTACGCACCCGTACGTCATGGGGCGTTCGCTCGGCCCGGCCGTACTGGACAGCATTCGCGCCGCCCGCCGCCTGTCCGCCGCGGGCCTGGACCCGAACGGTCCGCTCGGCATCTACGGGTACTCCGAGGGTGGTTGCGCCGCGGGCTGGGCGCTGCAATTGCAGCCCGGCTACGCCCCGGATCTGCCGCTCGCCGGTGGCGTGGTCGGCTCCGCGCCCGCCGATCTCGAGGATATGATCGCCTTCCTGGACGGCAGCCCGTACGCCTTCCTGCTCTTCTACGGTGTCGTCGGATTGCATGCGGCGTATCCGGAACTCGATGTGATGCAACACCTCAAGCCGCATGGCCGGGCGCTGGCCGCGATCTTCCGCCGGACGCACGCGCTGCCCGCCGCGCTGGTCGGCATCGGCCTGGGGGCGTTCGTGCCCAAGCAGGTCTCCAGCTACTGCCATCGGATGCCGTTCGAGGTGCCGGAGGTCCGGGATCGCCTGCGGGAGAACAAACTCGGGCATATCGCGCCGGCCGCGCCGGTGCTGGTCGCGGGTGGAACGGCCGAGCAGATCATTCCGTATCCGCAGGCCGTCCGGCTCGCGGAGAGCTGGCGCGCGTTGGGTGTCGACGTGACCATGCACTCCATGCCGCGCCGCGAACACATCACCGGCGCACTGTCTTTCGCGCGTCCGGCGCTGGGCTTCCTGGCGGATCGGTTCGCCGAGTCCGGCCGGGTCGCCCTGCGCCGCGGCGCCTAGACCCCGACGCTCCAGTGCAGTACGCGAGAGGTGAACAGCACCAAGCCGAGTGACACCACCGCGACCGTCGCCAGACAGTACGGCCACCACCGGTGGCCGCATGGGGCCGGGAGCGGCAGCGAACCATGGTTGAAATCGCGCTGATCGAATGTCCGAAAGTGTGGATTTTCTGGCCGCCGCTCCTTCTCGCGCGCATCCGTGCGGGTCGTAGCGTGACCGGCATGCGATTCGACTATGACGTCCTGGTCATCGGTTCGGGGTTCGGCGGCAGTGTGAGCGCCCTGCGTCTGACCGAGAAGGGGTACCGGGTGGGCGTGCTGGAGGCGGGCCGCCGGTTCGAGGACCATGAGTTCGCCAAGACGTCGTGGCGGGCACGGCAGTTCCTCTGGGCTCCGGCGCTGGGCTGCTTCGGAATTCAGCGACTGACGCTGTTGCGGGACACCTTCGTCATGAGCGGTGCGGGCGTGGGCGGCGGATCGCTGGTATACGCCAATACGCTCTATCAGCCGCCGGACCGGTTCTACGCCGACCGGCAGTGGGGGCATATCACCGATTGGAAGGCCGAGCTCGCACCGCATTACGACCAGGCCGCCCGCATGCTGGGGGTGACCACCAATCCGGCCACCACACCCGCCGATCGGGTGCTGCGCGAGGTCGCCGACGAGATGGGAATCGGTGACTCCTATCGGAGTACACCGGTCGGGGTCTTCTTCGGCGGTCCCGGTCGCAGGCCGGGGGAGGATGTCCCGGATCCGTTCTTCGGCGGCGCGGGGCCCGAGCGCCGCAGCTGTACGCACTGCGGTGAATGTATGACCGGCTGCCGTCACAATGCCAAGAACACGCTGGTGAAGAACTACCTGTATTTGGCCGAAAAGGCCGGTGCCACAGTGCATCCGCTCACCACCGTGACCGATGTGCGGCCGCTCTCCGGTGGTGGGTACGCCGTCGGGACCGTGCGCACCGGGCGCTGGATTCGCAAGCGGCGTCGTGAGTTCACCGCCGAACAGGTTGTCTTCGCGGCGGCCTCACTCGGCACTCAGCGGCTACTGCATCGACTGCGTGATCGCGGTTCGCTCCCGAACATCTCCGACCGGCTCGGCTACCTCTCGCGCACCAATTCCGAAGAGCTGCTCGCGGTTCGAAGTCGAGACAGGGGAACCGACTTCACCAAGGGCGTGGCCATCACCTCCTCCATTCACCCCGACGCGGACACCCATATCGAGCCGGTTCGCTACGGCAAGGGCAGCAATGTCCTGGCCCTGATGACCACCGCCATGGTGAGCGGTGAACCACCGCGCGCCCGCCGTTGGCTCCGCGAATTGGTGAGCAATAGACGCGATCTCGTGAGAATGCACAATCCCCGGCGCTGGTCGCAGGAGATGATCGGCCTGCTGGTCATGCAGTCGGTGGACAACTCGATCACGACGGTCACCAAGAAGGGCCTCTTCGGCCGCCGCATGACCACCACCCAGGGTGAGGGTCAGCCCAATCCGACCTGGGTGCCCGCCGGTCACGAGGTGGCCGAGCGGGTCGCCGGGAAGATCAATGGCATCCCCACCGGATCCTTCACCAGCAGTATCTTCAATATCCCCATGACCGGCCACTTCCTGGGCGGCTGTGCCATCGGCGATTCCCCCGAAACCGGTGTGGTGGACCCCTACCATCGCCTCTACGGCCACCCCGGTCTGCACGTGATCGACGGCTCCACCATCTCCGCCAACCTGGGCGTGAACCCGTCCCTGACCATCACCGCCCAGGCCGAACGGGCGATCTCGTTGTGGCCGAACAAAGGTGAGCCCGACGCTCGTCCGGAGCCGGGCTCCGCCTACCGGAGAATCGTTCCGATCGCACCGGCGAATCCCGCTGTACCGGCGACCGCTCCGGCGGCGCTGCGCCTGCCGATCATCGCCATCAACGAGTGAGCGGCGCACGGTGGAGCGATTCGTCGGCTGGTGAGCCGATCAGCCGAGCAGCGGTGCGTCCGGATCGAGGGCCAATCCGCGCGATTCCGCGGTGGAAGACAGTGCGCCCCAAGCGAAGTGGGTGAGCTGTTCGGCCAACTCCTTGCCGTCGATGACCGGATCGTTCAACCAGCGCAGTACGCCCAGACCGACCGCGCCGAGCAGCGCGTCCACCACGAATTGGGTGTGCTCACCGTCCGCGCCGCGCATGCGGAGCACCGCGGAGAAGAATTCGGCCACCGAATCCGAGAGCGGCCGCCCATCCTCGATCAGCCGTGCCGCCCCGAAGGCCGCCACCACATGTGAGCTGACAATGAATCGAAACAGGTTGGGTCGCTCGGAGACCAGGTCGATATAGGCCGAGAGCGCGGTGTGAATCGCCTCGCGGGCCGACGCCGCCGGATCGAAGAGCGGCGTCACCCGCTCCACGATCAACTCCTGTACCCGCCCGCTCACCGCGGCCAGCAGCTCCACCTTGTCACCGAAGAATCGGTACAGCTTGGGGCGCGGGATACCGGCGGTCTTGACCACATCATCGATCGACAGATCCGGCCCGTGCGCGTCGATGGCGCGAATGGTTGCCTCGATGAGCTCGGCCCGCACCAGCGCACGATGGGAGTGCCAGCGATCATGGCGCGCATCGCCTTTGAGCGCCGCCGCGGTCTGCCGTACCTCCGGCAGTGGATCGCGCGGTGGGGAGGCCATGCGGCAGATTGTAATTCGATCCGTTACGGCGCACCCCTTGCTTGCTGTCTGAGACAATCCTACACTGGCTTCACATCGAACACTCAGTACTAGGTACTTGGTGTTGCACCAAGGATGGCCAAGATGACAATTGCCCCAGCGGTCAGTACCTATCCGAAGGCCAGACGGATCAGATTCCGCTTCGACCAACACGATTCGAACGACAAGTACTTCGTCGACGGCGATATGGTCTTCAGCCATTTCGTCGCCGGACTCTCCGGCGGATTCCCGCCCGGTGAGGAATCCTTCATCCGCTCGGTGCGCCGAGTGGCCGAGCGTGTCACCGATCCACTGCTCAAGAAGCGGGTCACCGGTTTCGTCGGCCAGGAGGCCACGCACGGCCAGGAGCACCGCAAACTCAATGACAAACTCATCGAAATGGGTTATCCCATAGCGTGGATCGACACCGAGCGCGCGCATGAGCGCATGCTCGGCATCGAGACCCGGCTCTCGCCGCTGGTGCACCTGGCCGCCACCGCGGCCGCCGAGCACTACACCGCGGTACTGGCCGAACGCGTGCTCTCCAGTGCCGAAATCCAGTCCATCCCGGCCGCACCCGAGTTCTGGAATCTGCTGAACTGGCACGCTCTCGAAGAGCTGGAACACAAGTCCGTCGCCTTCGACGTCTTCCGTGCGGTCGGCGGCACCGAACCGGTGCGGATCGGGGTCATGGTGGGTATGTACGCCTTGACGCTGCCGTTCACCTTCGGCAGTCTCGCGGTCGCGCTGGCCCGCGATCCCGTCGCCCGGCAGCAGCCGGCACGGGTGGCGCGCGAGGCGTACGACCTGTTCCGCGGACCCATCTTCCGCGGCCTGATGGTGGAGCTGGCCAAGTATCTGCGCCCCGGCTTCCATCCCGACGATATCGACACCACCGCCCTGCTGAACCGTTGGCAGCGTGAACTTTTCGGCGATGACGGTGCCCTGGTCGACCACCTGAAGTAAACAACTCCATCGAGAAAGGACCGACCAATGACGATCGGTCAGGACGTCAAGTCCCTCACCCCCTACCCCAAGGTCCGGCGTATGCGATTCCGGTTCGGGCAGCCCGAACCCATGACGCATATCTTCGCCGAGGGCGATATTCCGCTCACCCATCTGATCGCCGTACTGTCCGGCGCGTTCCCGCCCGGCGAGGAATCCTTCATCCGCTCGGTGCGCAAATTCTCCGGTGAGATCACCGATCCCGTACTCAAGAAGCGGGTCGCCGGATTCATCGGCCAGGAGGCCGTCCACGGGCAGCAGCATCGTGTGCTCAATGATCAGCTGATCGCGCTGGGCTTCCCGATCGTGCGGATCTTCACCTTCGAACCCGGCGCACTGCGCGAACGCGCACTGGTCGCCGTGGAGAACATGGTGCCGCGCCAGGTGCACCTGGCCGTCACCGCACTGGCCGAGCACTACACCGCGACGCTGGCGA
Organism: Nocardia sp. NBC_01503; assembly: GCF_036327755.1. NCBI lineage: Bacteria > Bacillati > Actinomycetota > Actinomycetes > Mycobacteriales > Nocardiaceae > Nocardia > Nocardia sp. NBC_01503. The sequence continues at coordinate 985,739 of NZ_CP109596.1, read as the reverse complement.
AGCGGGTGCTCAGCACACCCGAGATCCAGTCTCTCCCCGGCGATCCCGAGGTGCTGAACCTGCTCAACTGGCACGCCTTCGAGGAGCTCGAGCATAAGTCCGTCGCCTTCGACGTCTATCGCGCCAGCGGTGGTTCCGAGGCGGTTCGCATCGGGCTCATGGCGGGCAGTTACGCCCTCACCATTCCGGTGGTGGGACTCGGGGTACTCGTCTCGATCCTGAGTGATCCGCGCAGCTGGCGGCCGATCAAGGTGGCCCGGCAGTCGGTTCGACTGGTGCGCGGCCCGATTGTGAAGGGCCTGCTCGAGGAGATGCGGCCGTATATGCGGCCCGGTTTCCATCCGGACGATATCGACACCTCCGAGCTGCTCGAGCGCTGGCGGGTCGAATTGTTCGGCGCTCAGGGCGAACTCGTAGATCGCATCGGCTGAGGAGCACAGGTGAACAGTCTCGGCGACCGCGGTGCGCCGGACGAAGCCCGTCCCGATCACGAGGTCATCGTGGTCGGGGCCGGTTTCGGCGGAATAGGCACCGGTATCGCGCTACAGCGCAAAGGTATTCACAACTTCATCATCGTCGACAAATGGGATCGGGTCGGCGGTACCTGGCATGCCAACACCTATCCCGGTGTGGCGGTGGACATCCCCTCGTTCATCTACAGCTTCTCCTATGAGCAGCGCGGTGACTGGTCGCGAATCTTCGCGCCCGGCAGCGAACTTCGCGACTATGCCGAGAGCATGGTCGACAAGTACGGGCTGCGCGACAAACTCCGAATGAACACCACCATTGTGGCGGCGGCATTCGATGATCGAAACAGTCTGTGGCGGTTGCGCACCGACGGTGGGCACCAGCTCACCGCACGCCATATCGTGCTGGCCATCGGTGGCCTCGAACGGCCCAAGATGCCCGATATCGAGGGGCTGAACGATTTCGGCGGCGCCCTGGTGCACACCGCCATGTGGGATCACGATGTCTCCCTCGCCGGTAAGCGCGTGGCGGTCATCGGCACCGGTGCGACCGCCCTGCAATTGATTCCGGCCATTGTCGAGGAGACGGCGCATCTGACCGTCTTCCAGCGCACCCCGATCTGGGTGTTCCCGAAGAATGATGCCGAGGTGGGCTGGCTGGGCCGGCAGGTACTGGGCCGCAGACGGATTCGCTCCGCCCTGCGCGTCGCCGGAAACCTCGGCACCGAGGTCGCCATGAGCGGGATGGTGGTGGGGCCGCCCTGGCTCACCGAATCGGGCCGACGCCTGGCCGAGGGTCCGATCCGGCGGTGGATGCGCTCGCAGATCGACGATCCGGTGCTGCGGGACAAGCTCACGCCCCGGTACGGACTCGGCTGCAAACGGCCGTCCATGTCCAATGACTATCTGAAGACATTCAATCGCGATGATGTCAGCCTGGTCACCGATTCGATCGAGCGCGTCACCGAGCGCGGTGTGGTCACCGCGGACGGCACCGAGCACGAGATCGATATCCTCATCTGCGCCACCGGATTCAAGCTCTGGGACAAGGGCGCGATCCCACCGTTCCCGGTGCGCGGTCGCGGCGGACTCGATCTGGAGCGGTTCTGGGACGAGCATCGCTACCAGTCGTATCAGGGCGTGTCGGTACCCGGATTCCCGAACGCCTTCACGATCACCGGACCCTACGGATTCGTGCTGGGCTCCTACATCTGGATGATCGAGGCCACCGCCGCGCATCTGAGCCGCGCCATCGCGGAGGCGAATCGCCGGGGCGCAACGGAGATCGAGATCCGGCAGCGGGTGCACGACGAGTACTTCGAGAAATGCCTGAAACGGCAGGAGAAGAACTTCCTGTTCACCCCGGTCTGCGCGGGCTCGAACACCTACTACATCGACGATAAGGGTGATTCCCCGTTCCGGCCGTCCACGCACGGCGAGATGTATTGGCAGAACCGGCATTTCGATCTCGACGTGTACCGGTACACCGTGGGTGCTCCGCTTCCCCGCGAGGTGGACGTCCTGTCCGAGGAGGTCTCGTGAAGATCAATGACATTCGGCCGAGCCTGGTCGTGGTCACCGGTGCCGGCAGTGGGATCGGGCGTGCGGTCGCGCTGCGCTTCGCCCGCGGGGGAGCCCAAGTGGTGGTCTCCGATATCGACAAGGACGCCGCCCTCGCAACGGTCGCGAAGATTCAGGCGCAGGGTCACCGGGCCGTGGCCATGCAGCTGGACGTGACCGATCCGGCGGCCTGGGAATCCTTCGCCCGTGATGTGCACGCCGATCTCGGAGTGCCGGATGTACTGGTCAACAATGCCGGAATCCTGGTCAGCGGCGCGTTTTTGGATCTCGAACCGCAGGACTGGGAGCATCAGCTCGGGGTCAATCTGCTGGGTGTGGTCTACGGCTGCCGGGCCTTCGGACGGCAGCTGATCGAGGAGGGCAAACGCGGTCACATTGTCAATATCGCCTCCGCTGCGGCCTTCACGCCGACACCGGTCATGTCGGCCTACTCGGTCTCCAAGGCCGGGGTGAAGATGCTCACCGAATGTCTGCGGCTCGAACTCGCACCGAAGGGCGTGGGGGTGAGCGCCATCTGCCCCGGCGTGATCAATACCAATATCGGCGACCACGCCACCACCGTCGGCGTCGATCCGGCGCTGGTCGAGCGCGGTAAGGAGATCGCCAGGCAGGTACAGGATTTCGCGGAACGCCTGCCGTTCTCGCCGATGAGCCCGGATCTGGTGGCGCGGGCCGTGGTGCGCGCGGTGCGCTTCGATCTGGCGGTGGTGCCGGTGCGCACCGAGGCGTGGCTGGGGTACTTCCTGCTGCGAATCGCGCCCGGGGTCAATCGCCGTATCGCCCAGCCGATTTCGATGGAGCGTATCGAGGCAGGCGGCGCGTGGCTGCTGCGGCAGGCCGGCTACGCGGGGAGAGCCGGATGAACGCACGCGCCCACCGGATCAAGGTGCGCGAGGTTGTCAGCGAGACCGCCGAGGCGGTCTCGCTGGTCTTCGATATTCCGGAGGACCTCACCCGCCGATTCGCCTACGCCCCTGGACAATTCCTCACCGTGCAGGTGCCCAGCACCCGCACCGGATCCGTGGCGCGCTGCTATTCGCTCTCCAGCAGCCCGCACTGTGATGACCGGCCCACCGTGACGGTCAAGCGCACCCCCGGTGGATACGCCTCCAACTGGATCTGCGACAACATCGAGGCCGGATCGATTCTCACGGTGCTCGAACCCGCGGGAAACTTCGTGCCGCGCACCTGGAATCGCGATCTGCTGCTCTGTGCGGCGGGCAGCGGTATCACCCCGGTCATCTCCATTCTCAAATCGGCATTGAGTATGGGCCGGTCGAGAATCGTGCTGCTGTACGCCAATCGCGACCGGGGATCGATCATCTTCGCCCGCCAGTTGCGGGAGCTGGTGCGGCGCGATCCGCGGCGGCTCACCGTGCTGCACTGGTTGGAGTCCGAACGCGGTATACCGAGCGCGCGCGGGCTCGCGGGCCTGGTCAAACCGTATCGCGGCTACGAGGTGTACCTCTGCGGGCCAACCGGTTTCGCCCTGGTCACCAAACAGGCCCTGGCACAATCACGGATATCCGCGCGCGATATCCGCCAGGAGGAGTACCGCTCACTGACGGAGAACCCGTTCGAGCAGCCCGCACCCGCACCGGTGGTCACGACCACCGTTCGGCCCGCCGGGGATATCGCCAGTGTGCGGGTCGAGATCGAGGGACGGACCCATCAGCTGCCGTGGCCGCGCGGGAAGAAGCTGTTGGACCTCCTGCTCGAACACGGTATCGACGCACCGTACGTCTGCCGGGAATCCGCCTGCGGGACATGTGTTTGTCGCGTGGAACGGGGTCGAACGCGCATGCTGATGAATGAGGCCCTCATCGACGAGGAGCTCGACCTGGGACTCACCCTGGCCTGCCAGACCCTGCCCGAATCCGACGAACTGCACATCACCTTCGATCAGTAACCGCCCGAACCGGCCCGACAATGAGGTTGCCCGCCATGCTCACTCTGCCCGAAGGAATCCGCGGTTCCGCGGACCCGCGCTTCACCGCCCCCGTCCGTGCCTTCGCCCGCCTGTTCGCCCGCTATGTCCGCACCGGCGGCGCGCTCTCGGTGCGGCTGCGAGGTGAACCGGTGGTGCGGATCTGGACCGGAACCGCCGATGCGGCGGGCGAGGTCCCGTGGCAGGAGGACACCAGCGCGCTCACCTTCTCCACCACCAAGGGCATCACCTCGCTGGTCGTACACCGCCTGGCCGATCGCGGGCTGCTCGACTACGACACCCCGGTCGCGGAGTACTGGCCCGAATTCGCCGCCGGGGGAAAGCACTCCATCACCGTGCGCGATCTGCTCGCACACCGTGCCGGACTCTCCGATCTGCGCCGGGTGCTCGAGCAGCCCGGCGATGTCCTCGACCATGTGCTGATGGAGCAGCGGATGGCCGCGGCGACGCCGGACTGGACGCGCGGCCTGCCGGTCTATCACGCGGTGACCTTCGGCTGGCTGCTCGGCGGGCTCTGCCGTGCGGTCACCGGGCAGAGTATGGCCGAGCTCTATCGCACCGAACTCGCTGAACCACTGGGCATTACCGGACTGAGCCTCGGCCGTCCCGCCGATGACGCCCGGGTCGCCGAGCTGGTCGGCCCGAGCCTCGATCTCACCGGAACCCGGCTGGGCAAACCGATTACCGCCGCGGCCGTCCGAGTTCCCATCGTGGGCAAGATAATCAGCTCCATGCACTTCACCGACGGTGAACGAGCGTTGAGCGGGCCGATTCCGGAGCTCTCCTACTCCGAGAACGGCGCCGCCACCGGTGTATTCACCGCCGATGCCATTGCGAGCGTCTACTCCGTTCTCGCCGATGACGGCTGTCGCGGCGACACCCGCCTGCTCTCCCCGGGCACCACGCGGGCCCTCATCCGCTCCACCAACACCAGCCCCGACCCGAACCGCCTCACCTTCTGGCATCTGGGCTATCACCCGTTCCCGACGGTCGGAGCACCCCGCGCCCTCGGTCATATGGGCCTGGGCGGCTCCGGCGGCTGGGCCGATCCCGACTCCGGCCTCTCGGTCGGCTTCGTCCACAACCGCCTCGACCTGGTCCGACTACCCTTGGACATGACCCTCATGTCCCTGCTGCTGCCCTCGGTCGTTCGGGCGGCTTCCACCGCACAGCGCGGCGAAAAAGCCACTCGCGCAGCCTGATCCGCCGCAGCCTCGGCGCGCGCGGAAAGACAGGACCGGGTAGGACGACCCGCGGAACCCGGTCCCGCTGAGCACGCCTTCCCCGTCATCCCGGCATGCTTTTGGCCGGGATCCATATCCTCAGCGCGGCAACCTATCTCCGTGGATCCCGGCCAAAAGCGCACCGGGATGACGAAGGTCGCTTCGATCCATCTGACTAGCTGGTCCGCGCGAGCTCCGCGCGGGCCGCGGTCACCATGGCCGTGATCATCGCCGGGAGCGTCTGCGCCGGGTCCGGTGCGAAACGCGGGGAATGGTTGGACGGGAACCGCGGCGGAATCGTGTGTTCGGCGAGCATGAGCGCCTGATCCGCCTCGGTGAACCGGGTCGGATCGATCCCGCCGATATGCCAGAACACCGACGGACACCCCGCCGCCGTACCGAAGGTTCCGAAATCCTCACTGCCGGTGAGGGGATGGGTGAGCGGCAGGACCGGAACCCCGGCCTCGGTGAGCGTGGCCATGATCCGCTCGGTATCACCGTCGGTATTCACCGTCACCGGGAAATGGTCGTACGGCGCGACCTCCGGCGGTACCGGCGCACCCGCCGCCTCGGCCTCGGTCTGCGCCAGGCGCTGAATATCGGCGAGCATCGCATCCCGCGAGGAATCACTGAATGTCCGCAGGGTGAGCAGCAATTCGGAGGTATCGGCAATGATATTCGGCCGCGTCCCGGCGTGCAGCGATCCCGCCACCAGCACCGGCCCGGATGGCACCGCCGCCTGCCGGGAGGTCAGCGACTGCATACGCACCACGAACGAGGCCGCCATCAGCAGTGGATCCACCGCCAGATGCGGCTGCGAACCGTGCCCGCCGCGTCCGGTGAACTTCACCCGAATCGAGTCCGAGGCCGCCATGATCGGCCCGCTCTTGCTGATCGCGAGCCCGGCGGGCAGCGGCGCCACATGCTGGCCCAGCACGATCGTGGGCTTTGGAAAGCGTTCCAGCAGACGGTCATCCAGCATGCGCTGCGCGCCCGCACCGGTCTCCTCGGCGGGCTGGAAGATCGCCACCACGGTCCCGGCGGGCCGATCGGCCGAGAGCTGCGCACAGGCCCCGAGCAGTGCCGCGACATGCGTATCGTGCCCACAGGCGTGCATGACTCCCGCTGTGCGCGAGGCGTATTCGAGTCCGGTGTCCTCCTGCACCGGCAATCCGTCCATATCCGCGCGCAGCCAGATCACCGGTCCGGGCCCGCCCTGGAGTACGCCGACCACGCCGGTCCCACCGACTTCCGTGGTCACCTCCCAGCCCTCCAGTGCGCGCAGCTCCTCGGCCACCAGGCTCGCGGTGCCGACCTCCTGGCCGGAGAGCTCCGGATGCATATGCAGCTGCCGGTAGACCTGCTGCCAGTGCTCGGTCATCGACTGCGCCGCAGCGGTATCGGTGGTGGTCACGTGAGACTCTCCTTCGTGGGTACGGCCGCACCGGCCCGCCGGGCCACCTTCGCCCGGAACTCCGGTGCGGTCTGCGGGACCAGCAGCGCCGCCACAATGCTCAGTAGCGGGCCGACGGCCATGGTTTCGAAAGCCGTTGTGTACGACACATGATCGGTCACCACACCGAAGATCAGTGGACTGAGCACACCGGCCAGTTGACCGCCGAAGATGATCACACCACTGGCCGCGCCCATATAGGCGCTGTGCAACGCGCGCAGCGGTACCGAGAACGCGGGCATGAAGGCCATCCCGGCGGCCAAGCTCATGACGGTGCCGACCAGGACGAAGAGCGGAAACGGCTGCATCCGCGGCAGTACGAACAGCATGATCGCGGTGAAGGTCATGGCCGGGACCACGATGACCCGTGGCCGCCCGCCCAGGCGATCGGACAAGCGCGCGCCCAGCACCACCCCGGCCGCCGCGGCCAGGGTCGACGGTACCGCCGCTATGGCGACCAGCGTCAGCGACAACCCGCGCTCCTCGTGCAGGAAGGTCGGCGTCCACGCGGTCACACCCCACACCAGCACGTCGTAGCCGAAGAAGATCGCGGCATAGCCGAGCAGGGCAGGGGAGAACAGCACCGCGCGCCGATCGGCCGCCTCCGCCTTTTCATCGACGAGCGTCATATCCTGCGGCAGCGGCTCGGGCATCCACCGCCGCCACGCGAAGATCACCGCCACGCCGAGAACCGAGATGAGCGCGAACATGACGCGCCAGCCCACCGTCGGCAGCAGGATTCCGGAGATGATCGCGGCCGCCAGAATGCCGACCGCGTTGGAGGAGTTGGTCCAGCCGGTCGCGGTGGTGCGCTGCTCCGGCTCCGAGCGCTCGGAGAGCGCTTTGATGGCGGCCGCCGGGAAGACGCCCTGCACCAGTCCGAACAGGAAGCGCACACCCAGCAGCACCGTGAAAGACCATGCGACAGCGGTCAAGCCGGTGAAGACCGACCAGGCGATCAGACCGATGGTGCCGACCTTCAGCGCACCGTAGCGGTCCGCCAGCAGCCCGCCCGGCACCTGCACGATCGCGTACGCCAGGAAGAACACCGAGATGAGCAGGCCCTGCTGGGTATGGTCCAGCCCCAGATCGCTGCCGATATCGGGCAGCGCGAAGTTGATCACGGTCCGGTCGATGTAATCGACGACCCAGGCCGCGAACAACAGCATGACGGTTATCCGGGTGGTGCGTGGCATTCCTGCCCCTTCACAACGTGGAGGCGTGGCGAAATGCCACAATGGCCCCCATGACCGAGAATATGGCGAAATCGCTGGATATCGCCATATCGAATGGACTCATGCCGGATTCCGCCGCCGCGACGGCGGGATTCGGTGAGCTCGATCTGGATCTGGTGAACGCGCTGCAGATCGATCCGCGCGCGTCGTGGACCAGGATCGGGGCCTCGCTCGGCGTGGACGCCACCACGGCGGCGCGACGCTGGCAGCGGCTCACCGACGCCGGGCTGGCGTGGATCACCGCGTATCCGCCCGGACTCGCGGTCATCGGGTACCTGCGCCTGCACTGCCGGGCGGATGCGCTGGCGGTGATCTCCGAACGGGTCTGCGCCATGGAGTGCGTCTTCTCTGTGGAGCGCACCGGCGGGCACTGTCAACTGAATCTGTCGGTGGCCGCCGAAGACGCTGCCGCACTGGATGATCTGGCGGTGCGTGTACTCGGCGCGCTGCCGGGGGTGCGCGAGATCGATATCGCGGTGGGTACGCGGATCTATATCGAGGGCGGGCATTGGCGGCCGGGTGCCCTCGATCCGGCGCAGCGCACCCTGCTCGCCGAGGATCAGCGCCGTACCCCGCCGGTGCCGTTCCGGCCGCGCGCGGGGGATCTCGAGTTGATGGTCGCGCTCGGGCCGGACGGCCGGCGCAGCGTCGCCGATCTGGCCCAGGACACCGGACTCAGTGAGACAACCGTGCGCCGCCGTCTCGCCGATATGACGAGATCCGGGCGTCTGCAGATTCGCTGTGACTTCGCGCAGCAGTCCGCGGGCTGGTCGATCAATATCAACTACTGGATCCGGCTGTCCGCCGGTGAACTCGGCGCGTTCGCCGCCGAACTCGCGCAATGGCCCGAGATCCGGCTCTGCGCCGCCGCTACCGGTGCCAGTAATGTGCTGGTCATCGCCTGGCTGCGCTCGCAGCACGAATGCATCCTCCTGGAAAACCGTCTGCTGCAAAGTTTTCCGAATCTGCACATTACCGAGCGCCAGTTAACCCTGCGTGCCCTCAAACGTATGGGCAGACTGCTGGCACCGAATGGATCGGCGGTGGGGCATATCCCCTTCGGTGTTTGGGCCACGCCGGTCGCATAGCGCGTGTCGATGTGCGGGGGCCCAGGGCTCGTCGCGCGCTGTTGGCGCAATGCACAGTCGCGTCGCGGCCGATCCGCTCCAGGCTCCAGATCGGGGAGATCGGATCTTCGATTGAACCCCGGTGCCGCCCGCATCGTTGAACCTGATGAGTTGATCGCGATCCGGTTTGCGGGCCGGCTGCCGATGCGGCGGTCGCCGCGTTCGATTCGGAGCCCCGCCGGGTCCGCCCGGCGGGGCCCTGTCGCGGCCAAAATCGCTGCGTAGCAGTACTTTTCGGGCAATCATGTGATCTGTACCACGTTGTCTGGGACGGGTCGCCCTAGATACATTGTGGGCGATGTATCGCGGGCAATGTATTTCGAAACGGGGGATCGTGAGCGAACGCGGAGTAGTCGGCCACACCGTCGCGGACGTCATCGTCACGCGCCTCGGCGCCTACACCGATCACGTCTTCGGCGTGGGCGGGGCGAATATCGAAGACCTTTACGATGCGGTGCAGCGCCGCCCGGATCTACTCACCGGCATTGTCGCCAAACACGAATTCGGTGCCGCCACCATGGCGGACGGATACGCCCGCGCCACCAATCGGCTCGGCGTGGTGGCGGCGACCTCCGGCGGCGGGGCGATGAATCTGCTTGCGGCGCTGACGGAATCGTACGATTCCCGGGTTCCGGTGCTGGCGCTGGTCGGCCAGGCGCCGACCGGACTGGAGGGGCGCGGCGCGTTCCAGGACACCAGCGGTGGCATGGGCCGACTCGACGCTCGGCAGATCTTCGGCGCGGTCAGCCGGTACTGCGTGAAAGTGGCTCGGCCGCAGCATATTCACGCCGAAATAGAGCGAGCCGTCGAGGCCGCCCTCGGCGGTGGACCGGCGGTGCTGTTGCTGCCCAAGGATATTCAGGCGGCCATCGCGCCGGGCGGCTCCTGGCCCGTGCACCGCGAAGCCGATCCCGTCCCGATGCCGTGGCAGGTCGATGTGCGCGCGGCCGGTCAACTCGCCGAGGCCGCCGAACTGGTCGCCGCCGCGGCCGGACAGGGGCCCGCGGTGATCATCGCCGGACCCGAGATCGCCCGCGCCGACGCGCGCGCCGAGCTCGCGGCCCTGGCCGTGGCGCTGGACGCCACGGTCCTGGTCACCCCCGATGCGAAAGACGCCTTCCCGAACCGGCATCCGCGTTTCGCCGGAGTCACCGGCATCATGGGGCATCCGCACGCGCCGGACCTGATCGCCACGGCAGCGGTGTGTGTACTCGCCGGAACGCCGCTGACCATGACCGCGCGGGCCGGGCTCGATACCGCGCTGGCCGCCTGCCCTCGCGTACTGCACCTGGGTACGGATGAGCCCTTCGTGCCCGTCCGGGTACGCGTGCCCGGCTCGCTGCGGCGGCGCTTGCTGGAGCTGTCGGCGCGTGCCACGCGGCCTGGATTCGGGGCGGCGCAGTCGAACCGGCAGCCGCTGCCGGAGCTGCAACCACCACCGGCGCATGGCCCCGGCATCCGTTATCGCGATGCGGTGCGGGCTGTTTCGGCTCGCCTGGAGCCCGGTACGGATGTGGTCGCCGATGCGGGCAATACCGGCGCCGCTGTCGTACACCATCTTCCCGTTCCCGATGGTGGCCGCTTCCTCATCGCCCTCGGTATGGGCGGTATGGGTTACTCGTTCGGCGCGGGTATCGGCAGCGCGCTCGGCCGCGGCCGCCGCACCTTCGTCATCGCCGGGGACGGTGCGTATTTCATGCACGGTCACGAGGTGCACACGGCGGTCGAGTATCAGGCCCCGGTCACCTTCGTCATCTTCAACAACAATGCGCACGCCATGTGCGTCACCCGCGAACAGCTCTATTACACGGGCGATTACAGCTACAACCGCTTCCGTCCCGCGCGGATCGGCGCGGGCGTGGCTGCCATGTTCCCGCAGCTGCCCGCCTACACCGCGGCCACCCTCGACGAACTCGAGAACGCCCTGGACAAGACCCGCGATGACGCGGGTCCGGTCTTCATCGAAATCCTCTGCGACCCAGATGAACTCCCGCCTTTCGCCCCCTTCCTGAAGGAGCCCCTCGCATGACCGACACCGTCAAAGCCGAACCGGTCGAGGTACCCCATCTCGATGTCCCGGGCGTGTACCGCATCGAGACCATGACCCTCAAGGAGGGCATGCCCATGGTGCTGGACATGACCCGCGCGGTGTACCCGCACGACGAGATCTTCGGTGAGTACTGCACCGTCAACGAGTACATCGACGCACCGCCGGACGAGGTGTTCGACTACCTCTCCGATACCCGCAGCCTGTGCGAATGGACCTACAGCATGCGGGGTTTCGAGCGCACCGACACCCCGGACCTGTGGGTCTCCGACGATCGGATCGGCTCGAATACCCGTATCTACACCCGCACCGAATCGAGCCGTGCGACCCGCACCGTCGACTACCACTGCGCCTGGGATCAGGGCGAACACCTGTGGATGATCTACCTCATGCGGGTCGTCGACGCGCAGCGGGTGCTGAACAAGCCCGGGTCGGTGGTGCTGTGGACGAACTGCCACCACCCCTTCTACGACGAGAACGCCTACCCCGAAGCCGCGCCGGAGGGCCGTCCGGTGTGGGTCGGTGACTTCTGGCATCTCTTCGCCGCCGGGCACCTGCTGGAACTGCGCAATCTCAAGGCCATTTGCGAACACCGGCACGCCAACGGCCTGCCGATCAAGCCCGAATGGATGGACTGAATATGAGCACCGTCAGCCTGCTCGACGTCGCCGGGTACCTACCCGAAACCATTGTTCCCGCAGACTATTTCGCGCAGTACGCGGATGCGGAGGACATCACCTCGAACATCATGTTCAAGTCGCCCAAGTTCCGGCATCACATCGCGCCGGGGGAATCGGCGGCCGATATGGCCGAGCGCGCGGTGGCCCCGCTGCTGGACCGGCACGGGCGAGATGTATTGCGCGATATCGATATTCTGATCGTGCACACCCAGCTGCCGGAGACCGCCATCGTCGGCAATGGCGGTGAGGTCGCCGCGCGACTGGGCATCAATCCGGAGTGGCTCATCGATCTGCACAATGGCGGCTGCGCGGCGTTCGTGCACGCCATGAAGCTGGCCCGGCAGATTCTGATCAGCACCGATGCCAAATCCGCGCTCATCGTGAATATTCAGAATGCCGCCGGACAGGTCTTCACCCAGGAGCAGGTGCGCGGAAAACCACAGGCCGCCATACCCGGTGACGGTGCCGGCGCGGGACTGCTGGTGAAATCCGATATCTCGCCGATCCTGGATATCGAGACCCGGCATCTGCCCGAGTTCGCCGGGCAGATGACCGTGCTCGCCGATCCGCCCCGCAAGTACTGGGAGGCCGGGCCGGGCCAGATGCATGTCGGCTTCACCGAATCCAAGATCGCCAAGGTGCTCGGGCGCGGCAATCGGATCGTGCCGGAGGTGGCCTCGCAGGTGTGCAAGCGGCTCGGCGTCGCCTCCACCGAACTGGATCTGCTGGTCACCAATCAGCCCAATCGCGCCTTCCTGCGCAATTGGCGTGACGCCCTGCAGTTGCCGCCGGAGAAGCATCCGGACACCTTCGACGAATGCGGAAACCTGTTCGGCGCGGGGATTCCCGTCACCTTCGACCGGGCGATCGATGAGGGCCGCGTCTCGGCCGGATCACTGGTGATGTTCGCCGGATTCGCGCACGCGGGCGACTTCGCGGCCGCCGCCGCGGTGCGCTGGGGCGGGCGCTGAGGCGAGCAGATGTCACCTCTGGCCCGTCTCGGGCATCAGTTACAGCTCAATGAGAACCCGTACGGTCCACCGCCTTCGGTGCGGGAGGCGCTGTCGCAGGCGCTCTCGTCGGCCAATCGCTATCCGGAGTTCCTGCCGCGGCGGCTGCCCCGGTTGATCGCCGAACGACTCGGGGTGGGCGCCGACCACATTGTGGTCGGGGCCGGGGCCACCGGCGTGATCATGCATATCGTGCAGGAATTCGGTTCCGGGGGAGCTGGTGTCGTCATGGCGATGCCCACCTTCGACGGGTATCCGATTCTGACCAGCATGGCCGGTGGACGGCCGGTGACGGTTCCGCTCACCCCGGACGGGCGGCAGGATCTGGACGCGCTGGCCGAGGCGATCGATCCGGGCACCCGGCTGGTGGTGCTCTGCAGTCCACACAATCCGACCGGAACACTGATCGCGCCAAGGGAATTCGAGAAGTTTCTGCATCGGGTGCCGACCACCGTCACCGTAGTCCTCGATGAGGCGTATGTGGATTTCGTCGCCGGCGAAGACCGTATCGAGGCATTGGCATTGGTCGAACATCATTCGAATCTGCTTGTGCTGCGGACCTTCTCGAAGGCGTACGGGCTCGCGGCGCTGCGGGTCGGGTACGCGGTCGGCGCACCCGGGCTGATCGATCGAATCGCGCGCTGGCAGTTGCCCTTCGGGATGAACGCGCTCGCCGAGGTCGCGGTGCGCGCCTGCTATGCCGCCGAGGCCGAGATCGAGGCCCGGGTGGAGATGATCGCCGGGCATCGGCATCGCCTCACCGCCGGACTGCGGGAGCTCGGTCTGTCGGTACCGGACAGCTACGCCAACTTCTCGTATCTGACGCTGCCCGAACCTGATATCGATCGGGTGGCGGCGGGGCTGGCGGGGGCGGATATCCACGTCAAACGCTATCCGACGGGTATCCGCATCACCGTCGGTGATGGGGACGCCACCGACGCCGTGCTGACCACCGTGCGCAGTACAGTGCAGTAATGTCAGAAAATCCGCCTTCCGCACCCGATGGGCACCGGGCCGGAGCGGACGAGGAGATCGACTACGCGCTTCTGTCGCTGAACGCTCAGCTGTGTTTCGCGCTGTACTCCACGTCGCGGTCCATGACCGCTGCCTACCGTCCCTTTCTCGAAGAAATGAATCTCACCTATCCGCAGTACCTGGTGCTGCTGACCCTGTGGGAGCGACCGGGAATCACCATGAAAGAGCTGGGCGAACACGTCCACCTCGACTACGGAACACTGTCTCCGCTGGTACAGCGGTTGACCGCGAACGGTCTCGTCGAGAGTGTGCGCAGTGCGACCGACGGGCGGGCGGTGGTGCTGCACGCGACCGCCGCCAGCGCTCGATTGCAGCCCGCGGCGCAGCGCATGATCCACGCGGTCCTCGAATCGGTCGGGCTGCCGCTCGCCGATATCGAGGCGCTGCGGGACCGGGTCAATGCCTTGGGTACCCGCCTCGAAGCCATGGTGGCGGCCGCCCGCATCCGTTGACCGGAATGGTCTCCGGCACACTCTGCGGGTGTGCGCGATGTTCGCTCGCACATTGTGATCCACGGCGCAGCGCTCCAGCATTGTGAATTGGCCCTGCTTCGCGGGTCGTGCGAGAGTGTGCCCGCATACCGGACATCGAGGTCCGGGCAGCGTCAGGAGAGAGGTCGTAGCGCAGATGGGATCTACCGCGGTTGCCGGACGTGAGGTCGAGGCGAAGGCGTCATACGTCATCGCCGAGGGCGCCTCGCTCACCGATATCGTCGACGGTCTGGACCGGACCTCTCCCGAGTTCGTGGCCTTCCGGCGGCCGGTGGACGGCGGCTGGGCCGATGTGACCGCCGCCGAATTCGCGGCGCAGGTGCGCGCGATTGCCAAGGGGCTCATCGCCTCCGGCGTACAGGCGGGGGACCGGGTCGCATTGATGTCCGCCACCCGCTACGAGTGGACGCTCATCGACTACGCCATCTGGACCGCGGGCGCGTGCACGGTCGCCATCTACGACTCCTCCGCCACCGATCAGGCGCGCTGGATTCTCGAGGACTCCGGGACCAAGCTGCTCATTGTCGAGAACGAGCGGCACGCGGTCACCGTCGCCGAGATCGAGACGCCGGATCTGGTCGAGACACTTCGCCTGGACGAGGATGCGGTGGAGTCGTTGATCTCGCGCGGTCTCGCGGTAGCCGATTCGGTGCTGGCCGAGCGGCGCGCCGAGGTCGGTGCCGCCACCCCCGCCACTCTCATCTACACCTCCGGTACCACCGGACGACCCAAGGGTGTCGTCCTCACCCACGAGAACCTGCTCGCCGAATCACTCTCCGGCAAGCTGGCGCTGCGGCATCTGCTCGCCGAGGGCAAGACCACGCTGATGTTCCTGCCGCTGGCGCACGTCTTCGCCCGCGCCATCGCGGTCGGCTCGCTCGCGGCCAAGGTGACCGTCGCGCACTCGTCGGACTGGACCACGCTGACCACCCAATTCGCCTCGTACAAGCCGGATTTCATCCTGGCCGTACCGCGCGTCTTCGAGAAGGTCTACAACGGCGCGAAGCAGCAGGCGCACGACAGCGGTAAGGGCAAGATCTTCGATCTGGCCGCCGATACCGCCATCGCCTGGAGTGCAGCGCAGCAGTCCGGCGGCGCGGGCCTGCTCCTGCGCGCCAAGCATGCCGTTTTCGACAAGCTCGTCTACTCGAAACTGCGTGCGGCCCTTGGTGGTCGGTGCTCCGGTGCGGTCTCCGGCGGTGGCCCGCTCGGTGCGCGCCTCGGCCACTTCTTCCGCGGTATCGGCGTGCCGGTGTTCGAGGGCTACGGGCTCACCGAAACCAGTGCGGCCATCACCGTGAACACGGTGTCCCATATGCGAGTCGGCACCGTGGGTCTCCCGCTGGAAGGCAATGCGGTCCGTATCGCGGAGGACGGCGAAGTCCTCCTCAAAGGCAATGTGGTCTTCAATGGTTACTGGAAGAACGAAGCCGCCAATGCCGAAGCCCTCACCGACGGCTGGTTCCACACCGGCGATCTCGGTGCCCTGGACACCGACGGCTACCTCTCCATCACCGGCCGCAAGAAGGAAATCATCGTCACCGCCGCGGGCAAGAACGTCTCACCCGCGCCGATGGAAGACACCTTGCGCGCTCACCCGCTGATCGGCCAGTGCATGATCGTCGGCGATAACAAGCCCTTCGTCGGCGTCCTCATCACCCTCGACCGCGACGCCCTCCCGGGCTGGCGCGACCGCAACAACATCCCCGCCGACGTCAGCATCGAAGACCTGGTCACCAACCCCGCGCTGGTGGCCGAAATCGATGCGGCAGTGGCGGAGTCGAACAAGAAGGTCTCGAAAGCCGAGTCCGTCAAGCGAACCCGCATCCTCGCCGCCGACTGGACTCAGGAAACAGGCGAGCTGACTCCCAAGCTCTCTCTCAAGCGTGCGGTGGTCCTGGAGAAGTACGCCACCGAAGTAGCCGCTATCTACTCCTGATCTTGCCCTGTCGGCGTACTGGACAGGGGTGGCCGACCCATGTGTGTGGTCGGTTCGCGGGATGGTGTTGCCTTTGCTCAACCGGGCTGCAAAGCGGAACGGGCAGTGTGGTTGCCTCGCCTGCCGTACCCGGCTTTCGCTCCCGGTTGAGTCCAGCAGAATGGTGTACGAGCTGGCGGCCTGATCTGCCGCCGAGTCTGGCGTAATCCCCGGACAGCAAGGTGGTCACCGCGTGATCCTCGAAGGACCTCTCACAGTCTCTCGAAGGAGAACTCACGCGATGACCGATATCCAGCCTATCGACCCGACCGCCGTACTGTCCGAGCAACCGGACCTGCTGCGCGGGTTGTTGTCCACGTTCATCCAGTCCTTGATGAGTGCCGAGGCCG
The DNA here is from genome assembly GCF_036327755.1 of Nocardia sp. NBC_01503. Lineage (NCBI taxonomy): Bacteria > Bacillati > Actinomycetota > Actinomycetes > Mycobacteriales > Nocardiaceae > Nocardia > Nocardia sp. NBC_01503. Next base: position 969,114 of record NZ_CP109596.1, on the reverse strand, counting down.
ACGCGCTCTGCGGCGCCGACTACGGGCAACGCAGCGACGAGCGCGTCAACCAGCGCAACGGCTACCGCCACCGCGACTTCGACACCCGCCTGGGCACCGTCGATGTCGCGATCCCGAAACTGCGCTCGGGCAACTACTTTCCCGACTGGCTCCTCGAGCGCCGCAAACGCGCAGAGCGTGCCCTCACCAGCGTGGTCGCCACCTGCTACCTACTCGGCGTGTCCACGCGCCGGATGGAGAAGCTCGTCGAATCCCTCGGGGTCACAACACTTTCCAAGTCACAGGTCTCGATCATGGCCCGTGATCTGGACGCCCAGGTCGAAGCATTCCGCACCCGCCCCCTCGATGCCGGTCCCTACACGTTCGTCGCCGCGGACGCCCTGGTACTCAAAGTGCGTGAGAACGGGCGGGTGGTCAACGTTCACGCCCTGGTCGCGACCGGCGTCAATGCCGACGGGCACCGCGAAATCCTGGGGCTGCAGGTGGTTTCCGGGGAAAACAAGGCCGGCTGGCTGGCGTTCTTCCGTGACCTGGTCGCGCGCGGGCTGAGCGGGGTTGCCTTGGTGACCTCCGATGCCCATACCGGCCTCGTGGCCGCGATCGGGGCGACCCTGCCCGGCGCGTCCTGGCAGCGTTGCCGCACCCACTACACGGTCAATCTCATGTCGGTTTGCCCGAAATCGTCGTGGCCGTGGGTTCGCACGTTGTTGCACTCGGTATTCGATCAGGCCGACACCGAATCGGTTGCCGCCCAGTATGATCGGATGCTCGACGCGCTCGCCGGCAAGCTCCCGAAAGTCGCCGATCACCTCGATGGGGCCCGCGCGGATCTGCTGTCGTTCACCGCGTTTCCCAAACAGATCTGGCGCCAGATCTGGTCCAACAATCCCCAAGAACGGTTGAACAAGGAGATCCGCCGCCGCACCGACGTGGTCGGCATCTTCCCGGACCGCGGCTCGATCATCCGCCTGGTCGGGGCGGTCCTGGCCGAGCAACACGACGAATGGATCGAAGCCAAACGCTACCTCGGCCTCGAGGTGCTCGCCCGCTCACGCGGGCTGGCACCCACCGACGAACAGGAGGAACCAGCACCCACCGAACTCACCGCCTGACACGACAATTCGGATCCTGCGGTGACCACCGAGTTACACCACGCATTTGGACTTGACCTTCGCTCCCCCATCGGGAGCCGCACCCTCACGACCCAGCCTGGCCGGGTGGCCGTGGGAACCTTCAGAACCACAACCCCAAAAACCAAGAACAAAACGACAAGAACCAAGACAAAAGACGCCAGGACAAGAAGAAAGACGGGCCCAAGGGCCCGAAACCCCGCCACCACAACACTTTCAGGACCCCGAAGCACTCCGTCACATCCCGTTCGGAGCCTCCGACGACCTGGACCGTTCGCTCACCAGGAACTCACGCACCGAACCCCGGCGTGTCGCGTACATCAGTTCCTGCTCGACGCCCGAATCCCCCTGGACACGCGATCAGGGGGGCACTGGTGCGGCGATCTCCGGCGTGTCCCCTGCATGAGCGCCCCCCTGATCGCACGTCCAGGGCCTCGAGGGTGGTGGTTCTTCTCGTCTGGGCGTCATGGGGTGGGGTCTTTGTTCGCTCTTGTCTTTTCGGGTTGTGGTTCTGAAGGTTCCCACGGCCATCCAGCCCGGCTGGGTCGCGAGTATTCGCGCTCGATGGGGGGAGCGACAGTGGGGTACGGCAGGCGACGCCACCAGCACTGCCGCGTTTGTTTTGCGTGTCCTCCCGAACCCCGCTGGGACCGCGGGTGATTCGGGCGAGTGTGCTACGAAGTCCCCGGGTGGTAGCCCACTGGTCTTGCGATGGACCACGACCCACGGGTGAGCACCCGAGCCGCGAAAGGCACATAGCCGCACCAGCAGACCCGGTTGCACCGGCAGATGATGCTCTGACGGTTTCCTCGTATGCGCGATTCTCGCCCTCGGCAGCCAGTGTGGAAGTGTCGGGTCATGCGGTGGCACTCGCGGGAATGATCAGCGTCTGGATCACGGAGGCTGGGTGCAGGTGCAGGTGCGGGGTTGGGCGTAGGCGCAGGGCGAATAGGTCAGGGCCGCACCGCACAACACGCCTGTAGCACCGGCGGGTGGTTCCCTGTCGGTGGTACAGGCTGCTCAGCGTCGCTATCGCCGGGTGTGGGAGGTGTTGCGGGTGTTGAGCCATTCCTCGAGCCGTGCCCGCTCGCGTTCGTCACGGGCGTGGATACGGGCCAGGGTCGCGGCCGTCAACTCTCCCGGATGGTGCCGGTGATTCACTTGGGGTGTGCCGGTGGGGTCGATGTGCGGGGGTGCGATCCACCCCGTGTGGCCGGGGTAGTCGGTGTCCGGGCCCATGACCACGGTTTTCCATCCGCCGGGGCCGTCGTGGACCAGGCCGTGGCAGGCATCGCACGCCAGTGTCAGGTTCTCGATATCGGTCGGTCCGCCCTTGACCCATTCGGTGATGTGATGCACCGCCGACAGCGAGGCGGGCGCGGTGCATCCCGGTCGGGTGCAGCCTTTCTCGGCGGCGATCAACGCCAACCGTTGGGCTCCGGTGGCCAGGCGCTCGTTCTCACCCAGGTGCAGGGGCAGGTCGGTGACGGTGAAACCGGGTGCGGGACTGGCCGATACGGCACCGGTCGCAGCAGACGCGGCACCACGAGTGGTGACCGGTGTCGCGCCACAGGCCGTGCCGGATGCGGCGCTGCTGGATATGGCAGTGCCGGTCAGGGCACCGCCGCCAGATCCAGCACAGCCGGACAGGGTACTGCCGCCCAGGGTGCCGCCCGATGCGACACTGCCATTTGCAGTACTGCCATTTCCAGCACTGCCAGGCATGGCACCGATGGTGCATGACGCCCTGCCGCGAGATGCGCCGAGCACGGCACCACCGCACGCCACACTGCCAACTCCGGCCTTTCCCGCACCGCCAACTCCGGCACCGCCAACTCCCGCATTGCCGACTCCGGCACTGTCAGGTGTGGCACCGCTGGCGCGGGCAGCCTTCCCACGAGACCCAGCGGATGAGCGACGGACGCGGGCCAGGTGGATCGGGGCCCCGGCCTTGTCCAGCACCGCCACGAAAGTACTCGAATCGCTGGCGGTGGCAGCCAATTTCAGGGCCTCGGACACCGACAGGGTGCCCCCGGTCGCGGTGGTCGCGATACCGGCACCACGCTCCACATCGGCCACCGACATACTCAACACCGCCGCGACCGGCAGGCCACGATGGTTGCCGAGCATGGCCGGGTCCACTCCGAAACGCAGGAAACCCAGCAGCGCATCATGATTGCGTTGCGCGGCGGTGCGGCCATCACGCTTGGCCGCCGCCGCCAACACCCCACGGTCGGCGGCATCGGCGGTGCTACGAGGGCTGTCGGTGTCCTCGGGGTTACACACGCCCGGGCGCGCCCACTTGGCCAGCATCGGATCCAACACCGCACGCAACGCCGGAGTGATCTCCCCCGACACCGGGGACATACCGTTCACCCGCTGATGCCCGATACTCAACCCACGCAAACGTTGACGATCACGCTCGGCGGCCAACTCCCCGTCGGGGTGCACCCGGATCAGGATCTCGTTCCCCAACCGCGGCAGGGCATCGGGCAAACCCGCGCGCGCGTAGTCGGTCAGGATCCGTTCGGCGGTCTCCTTCCTCTCATCCGGGAGGGTGTCGGGGAGTTTGTGCAGCGCGGCCACGATGTGCCGGGTGTGATCAGCCGAGATCGCACCCGCACGCTGAGCCTCGGCAACCAAGGGCAGTATCGGGTCGAGCTCGCCGGTGGGAAACACCCGGGGCGACACCAGCTTCGCGGTGTTCCAGCGCCCGGTGGCCTCGGCATGGGACAGGCGCAGGGTTTGTTCCAGGAACTTGACCGGGGTCGACACACCCGCACGCGCGGCCAGGCAGCGGGTACCGGTCTCGACCGTGAAACGATGTTTGACCGCCTCCAGTGCGCGGATCGCCGTTTCCACCACCCGCATTACCTCGATGAATTCCTCATCGGAATGCGGAGTCAGGGACGCGTCCAGGAGGCCGTCCACCGCGGCGAGCAGCGCCGAAGCGCTGCTCACGAGTGCGGTGGTCCCTCCCGAATTCATGCCTTTATTCTACCGTGATAGAACAGGCCGGGAAAGGCTAATTCTATTGTGATACAAGAATATTCAGAAGCGATCGCCTTTCGCTGGATTGGACTTTCGACTATTCGTGGCTCGCGCTCAGTATCTCGTCGAGTTCGGCGAGCAGCTTCGCTTTGGATCGGGCTCCGACCATGGTTCGGACGGGCTCGCCGTTGCGGAACAGGATCAGGGTTGGTGCCGACATGATGTGGTAATCCCTAGCGGTGCTGGGATTCTCGTCGGTGTTCAGCTTTCGGATGGTGAGGAGTCCGTGCCGCTCTGCGGCGATGGCATCCAGGACGGGGGCGATCATTCGGCAGGGTGGGCACCATTCTGCCCAGAAGTCCACCAGGACAGCGCCTTCATGGGTGAGGACCTCGTGTTCGAAGGTTTCGTCGGTGACGGCGGTGATACTCACAGCGGGTTCTCTTTCAACCAGGAAAGCACTTGCTCGGCATGCTGATTCGGGGGGAATGCGGGGTAGAAGACGTGCTCTATCGCGTTGTTTCGGATGATCAGGGTCAGGCGCGTGTACAGGCGGGTTCCGTCGACCTCGAATGTCGGCAGGGATAATGCGTTTGCGAGGCGCAGTTCGGGGTCGGACAGCATGGTGAAGGGCAGACGCAGTCGATTGACGACTTCGCTTTGATAGTCGGAAGATTGACTCGAGAGGCCGAATACGTTATCCGCGCCCGCGGCGATCAGATCCGTGTGATGGTCGCGGAAACCGCACGCCTCCGCCGTGCACCCTCGAGCCCCCGGGAGGGCATCCCATCCGTCGGGGAGATCGGTGTCGGGCCGACCGGTCAGCGGATACAGGTAGAGGACGGTTCGCCGCCCCCCGAGCGTTGCGAGATCGATTCTCGCGCGGGCACTATCGGACATCGTCAGCTCGGGCATTCGCAGCCCGGGCAGATGTGCGGCCGCTCCGTCATCCTGGGGCTCCGGCATATCGCTGGGTAGTGTCGATAGATTCGGCGTGGATGTGACTGTCGGAGCTGCGGTATTGCGATGCGCGGCATCACGCAGCCGACGAACAAGTTCGTCCCTGCGCTCCGTCAGCGTCGCGATCTGATCGGTCAAATCGGCTATGGCCCTGCGGTATTCGGCCAATGATGCCGGGCAGTCATCCACGAATTCGCCACCCGATGACAGGCACTCGAGGAAGGGCCGCGTCTCCTCCACCGCGATACCCAGACGGTTCAAGGCCCGGATTTCGCGGACCAGCCGAACGGACTCGTCGTCATATTCGCGATAGCCGTTGGGATGGCGCGCGGGTGTGACCAACCCCAGCGCCTCATACCGCCGAATCGCCTTCGGGCTCACCGCGGCCAGTTGTGCGAGTTGACCAATCCTCATCAACCGAATGTAAACGCTGCCCCCGGGGGCAAGGTCAAGTCAGGCGCTCACCCACCTCGTGGTATCGAGACCGGTCAGCGCTGACCTTTGCCGAGCGCGGACAGCACTCCGGCGAGCTGGCCGGCGGTGTCGATGGTGGCGGCGAAGATGTCCTGGGGGACGAGTTTGCCGTTGCACCACAGGATATTGCAGTCGGTCGAGGCGTATGGGCCTGTGCCCAAAAGGATTTGGGCGACCTGGGCGGGGTCGGTCCAGAAGGCCAGGTCGTCCAGGGAGCCGATTACCGGGCCGAAGTTGTCGGCGTAGCGGTACGGGTCGTCGTAGGGTTCGGCCGGTTGGTCGGAGACCGCCGCGGTTACCCGGCGGAGGAATTCCTTGTTGTCCGGATTGGATTCGGCGGCGAGGGAGGTCTGGATATTGTTCGGGTCGATACCCGAGGGGACGCCCAGGCGGACGATCACCATATCTCGGCTGGGGATTACGGCCACGAATTGACCCAGTGCGCCTACGAAGGAGTAGAGGTCACGGGGCGCGCCGGGGAACATCGCGTGGTCGAATACCTTCGCGGTGGGGACCGTCGCGGTTTTGTAGGAGTCGCCCGCATTGAGCCAGAACAGGAAGCCGTAACCGCCATTGGCGGAGGTCGGTTCGGTGGCCTGGCGAATGTAGTCGGGGTCGATCAGTTGCCGATCACCCCAGCGGCCGTTGTCGAGCATGAGCTGGCCCAGCCGCGCGAGATCGTCGGCGCGCATGGCCATGCCGCCGTTGACGGCGGTATGGCCGCTGCGGTCGCGCAGCCAGATCCAGTTGCCGCGATCGATTCCCAAGGGGGACATGAGTTCTCGCTGGACGAAGTCCTGGAAGTCCAGACCGGTGGTGATCTCCACGATCCGGGGGAGCAGGACGAGCACGGCCTGGCTGTACTGGAAGGTGGTTCCGGGCGCGAAATCCAAAGGAGCGGATAGGGTTTGCAGTACCTCATCGGTGGCGATACCGGCGATATCCGCGGCCCAGCTGAAGTGCAGTCCGGTGGTCTGGTTCAGCACCTGGCGGACCGTCAGCGCGGCGTGTTCGGGATCGGCCCGAGGAAAGAATCGACCCAGCGGATCATCGAGGCTGAAGTAGCCCATGGTGATCGCCCGCCCGATGGCCACCGAGGCGACGCCTTTGGAGGCGCTGGCCAGCGGCGCCGGGAGATTGCCGGTTTTGGTGCGGTCGCCGACCAGGCAACCGTGCCGGTACACCTGTATGGCGTATGCGCCCTTGCCGGAGCCGAAATCGAGCGCGTCGTTCAGCACCGCGGGATCGAATCCGGCATCGGCGGCCTCCGAACGCTGGAAAGGAGTCGACCCGGCGGGTTCGGCGCATTCGGCGGGATCCGCTGCGGCGGTGGGTAGTACGGGCGACAGCAGCGTACAGGTGGCGGCCAGCGCGGTGCTGGTCAGTGCCGCGCCGAAGCCATGCCGCCAATGTCGAATTTTCACGGTCTTCCTTCGAAAGGTATTCGTCGAGAACATGATTCAGCGGACCTCGTTGGCCAGCGCATTGCGCTCGACACTGAAGTAGGTCTGGTCGGCGGGCAACTGCCAGTCGGGCCCGACGAAGTAGCTCTTGGCGGTCTCATCGCCGAATCCCAGATAGCGCAGCCAGGCCACCGCAGTACCCGCAGAGAGATAGTTGTCGATCCCGTCGACCACCGAGAAGTGGCTCACCCCACGCGCGTTCGCGATCCAGGCGGGTGCGTTGAAGGTCAGGTTGTACTGCCACCACCGCACCCACGCGAAGTCCGGCACCACGAAATCGTTGTAGCCGGTGAGGAATAGCGTCGGCACATTGATGAGCGCGCCCACCGCCAGCGGACCGGGCTGAATGGCCAGTACACCGGTCACATGCAGTTCGGGATCGACGGACTTCTCCACCGGCGGGAGCAGCGTGGCGATTTGCAGCGATGCCTGCCCGCCACCGGAGTGGCCCGCGAATACGGTGTGCGACAAATCGATTCGCCGATACAGCGGAGAGGCCGGATCGCGATCGGTCGTCATGGCCACGGCCAAGGCCGCCGCGGGCACATATGCCAGCGAGTTGAACCACTCGTAGGCGATCACCACCACGAACCCGTTGCTGACCCACTGCCGCGCCAGCCGGTCGTACTGGCCCGGATTGGAGTCGAATCCACCGGTGAGCACGATCAGCGGCGCACTGCCGAGGTCGGCGATATCGGCCGGATAGTAGGTGTTCACGCCCGCCGGGGACTCCAGGCCATTGGGGAACGCCTGCGTACAGGTCAGATCGTCGCGATTGCCGAGCAGGTGCACGGCGATGTGCTGGATCATCCCGTACACCGAGTCCTGGCAGGGATTGGTGCGCACCGACGTCGACACCGGATGTGGCCCGTCACCACCGAAGACGGTCTGCGCGGTGGCGGCGGGCGCGGGTTCATCGGCCGCCGCCACCGCGGTCCAGGATCCGGCGAGCATGGTCGCCGCCGCCAGTGCCGCCGCGACGGCGCGCCGCGGTGCCATAACCCTCATCGTCGAGGTCCTTCCATTCCCTGCCCCAGCCGAATGAGTGAAACCAGCTGGTCTCAGAGGAGGCTAGCGAAGAGTGGCGCACAGCACAATGACTCGAGTCGCCAGCGTGCACGCGCATCGGACCCCGGTGCCGGTGCGGCGCGGATTGTGCGCGCCCGCACCGAATTCCGCGCGCTGAAATCCGGTGAAAGTGAATGACGGGCCAATTTTGTTTTGCAGTGGCCTGGCGCACAGTGAAATGGCGCGGAACATTCCGTTAACCATTTGTTTGCGAGCACTTGTATTGCGGAGTACGCGAAACGGTGATGTTCTTGGTTCGCGCCCGAATCGGCGCCATTCCCGGCAGCGTCGCCGCCGCTCTCTCAAACTGCTCGTCAGCCGAGCCGCCGTTTCGGCGCACCGCTTCAAACTGATGAAGGTTCGAAAGGAATTCAGGCAATGAACGCACGTTTCGTCACCCGGGTTGCCGCCGTATGCACCGGCGCCGCACTGACATTCATCGCGCCTGCCCTGGCTACCGCCGCACCGGCGGGAGACGGCGCCTCGTCTCCCGCCGATGCGGGCAAATCTGGCGCTCAGTCCCTGTTGCCGCAGCTCGGTACCGGTTCCGCCGCTGTCGGCACCGGTAGCGCGACCGGCGCGGGTGTGCTGGGCGCACTCGGCACCGGCAGTTCGGCCGCGGGATCGCTGGCCGGACTCGTTCCCGGACCGGGCTCGATTCTCGGGCTGCTCGGCACCGGAAGTGGCGCGGCCAGTGGTTCCGCGCAGGCGGGCGGCACGCTCGCACAGGCACTCGGATCGGGCAGTGCCGCCGCAGGCGCCGGCTCCTCCGGTGCGAACTAGCCATTAGCTTCCAATTCGCTCGAGGTGAATAGAAGGGTTGTGGATCTTTACGAAATCCGTACGCCCCGACCATTGAGCATCTAATTCGATGAGGACATCGATATGGAATACACGCACCTATCCGAATTCGCCCTGCGCCCGGGAACATTGACGCTGTGGCGGCCCGAGCTCGGCGCGGACCACGATTGGACCGCCGACGAACGACCCTTCACCAGCGTGCAGGTCCGGCATTGCCTGGACACCGACCCGGACGATCCTCGCCCCGGTCGCGGGCGCTGGATCGGCACCATCTTCGAAATGGATGCGCCCTTCCAGGCCGAACATTGGCGTGAAACCGTACGCCGCTGGCATGCCCGGCACGAGGGACTGCGCACCACACTCGACACCGCGAGCGGACCGGAACCGCGCCGGATGAGCTGCGCTCCGGAGGCGGTGGACGTGGCCGACGAGCCGGTGCCGGGCATCACCGACTCCGGAGCGATCAGCGAATACCTCTGCGACACCTTGGAACAGCGGCTCTCCGCGCTGGTGTGGCCGCACTGCCTGCTCGCCACGGTCGAACACGCGACCCCCGATTTCACCGTGCTGATCGCCGCCGATCACTCCGTCATGGATGCCTATTCGCAGGCGATCGTGATTCTGGAGCTGCGCACCCTCTACCGCTCGATCGTGAACGGCGAACCCGTACGGGAGTCCGAAACATTCGGCAGTGCGGCGGATTTCGCGGTTCGAGAGCGCGATGCCGCCGCCACGCTCACCCCGGGCTGCGAAGCCGTGCGACTGTGGCAGAACTTCCTGGACGGCTCCGGCGGCATGCTCCCGCGTTTCGAACCCGCCATTACCAAGGGCAGCGGGACGCCGTCGGCGCTGCCGCAGACCAGCGTTTCGCGAAAATTGCTGCCGCTCAATGAACTCGAGCAGATCGAGACCATGGTCACCGCGCGCGGGCATCGCCTCTCGGTGGCGGTCTTCACCGCACTGGCGATTGCCTACCGGCGGGCTTACGGATACATCTCCATGCGGGCGATCATGCCCATCGCCACCCGTCCTGACCTGAAGTGGCTCGAATCCATGGGCTGGTTCGTCAATGTCGTCCCCATCGACATCACCCTGGACCCGGATCTGAACCTCGACAACGCATTGGAGTCCACCCGCAAGACCCTGCGCCGCTCCCGAGTCGCCAACGACGCCACCTGGACTCGCGCCCTGGAGCTGTTGAACTGCGGCGACCACCCGCGCTTCGGCATCTCTTTCCTGGATATCCGGGTCCTGCCCGACTACGAACTGGTCGAATCCCTGCGCGGCCACACCCTGCGCGCCGAGTCCTACTCCGGTGACGAGGTCTTCTTCTGGATCGTCCGCGCCGCCGACGGACTGCGCCTGTCCACCCGTTTCCCGGCCGCGTTCCCGGCTCACGAAATGGACCGCTTCCTCACCGAATTCACCCGCGCCATGCGCGAATTCGCCCAATCGGAGACCGCCGTCGATGCGGTATCGGAGGAGGTTGGCGAGGTCAGCTCCGCCGGGTCCAGAGCGCTACCCGACCCGATGCCCGCCGCACCTGTCCTCGCCTCGGCTGTGGCGGCGCGTGAACAGGCACCCGCTGTCTCCGGGCAGCGGTCGGCGGGGCGGCCCGCCGGCGAAGTGGTACCGGTCGCCAGCGGTCGAACGCCGATGGAAGGGCCGGAGTGTGCGGTGGTGCCCGCCGAAGCCGTCGCGTCCGCCGCTGATAACGCGGCCTCGCAACGGGTTCCGGTATCGGCGCGGGGCTGAGCCGTGAAGGTGCTATTGGCCTTCGCGGGCAGCCGGGGTGATGCACAGCCCGGAACGCTGCTGGGCCGGGAGCTGGCCGCTCGCGGGCATCGGGTGACGGTAGCGGTCTCGCCGAATCTGGTGGAATTCGCTGCCGGGTACGGGGTTTCGGGCGTGCCATGCGGGCTCGACACCGGCGAGCTGCTGCGCGCGCAGCAAAAGGACCGCCGATTCTCCAGCTGGAATCCGGTACAGCGGATGCGCGCCCTGGTGGATCTGCAACGTCGCGGATTCGCCGAGGCGGCACGGGATTTGCGTGCCATCGCCGAGGACGCGGATGTGCTCGTCACCGGCATGGCCTGCGAGGAGCTCGCCGCCGAGATCGCCCGCTCCCGTGGGATTCCCCTGGCGGCCATGCACTTCTTCCCGATTCAACCGAATCGCTCCGTGCCGGTGGTTCCCACCCCAGCGGGGAATCGTCTGCCGGGCACGGTGAATCAGCTGGGCTGGCAGCTGCTCGGCAGGGCGCGAGCGCGCTCGCTGACACCCGAGATCGCCGCGCTCCGCCGGACCATCGACAAGGGCGCTGAGGTACGCCGCGGCGAGGCGACCGACACCGCCTACCGTGCCGATGCGGTCGGCCGAGGCGAAACGGTTGGTGTCGAATCGGGGAGCATCCGCCCGGGGTCACCGGCTCGGATCGCTCTGCAGGCGTACGACATCGAGCTGTTCCCGGGTCTGGCGGAGGAGTTGTCCGGTTCGCCGGTGACAGGTTTCCCGGTCGTTTCCGGCGCGGGTTCGGCGATGTCCTCGCACGGCTCGACCGACGCCATCCCGCGCCTGCTGGCGGAGTGGCTGCGTGCCGGGGATCCGCCCGTGTACGCCGGATTCGGGTCCATGCCCGTCGCCGATCCGGTCGCGGTGGAGCGCATGGTGCGCGAGGTATGCCGCAGCCAGGGCCGCCGAGTGCTGTTGACCGGCACCATGTTCCCGGACGAGATCGGACCGAGAGCGGCGGTGCTGCCGCAGGTCGATCACCGGGCGGTACTGCCGCGCTGTGCGGTGGCCATCCACCATGGCGGGGCGGGTACCACCGCGGCGGCGCTGCGGGCCGGAGTGCCCTCGGTGATCTGCTCGGTCCAGGCCGACCAACCGTTCTGGGGACGCCAACTGGAGACGCTCGGACTCGGGGCCACACTCCCGTTCACGCAGTTGTCCGCGGATCGCTTGGAGCAGGCCCTGATTCGCGCCACCGAGCCCACCGTCATGCTGCGGGCATCCGCCTACGGTATGCGCTTCCGCGATGACGGCGTCGCTCGAGCCGCCGATGTCATCGAGTCCCTGAACGCGGCACCGGAAATCGATTCCGATGCACCACAGGCGAATTCAGCATCGTCTACGACCGTCTCGGCAGAGCTGCCGACGGGTGTGGCGACCCTCAGGATCGGAGGTACTCGATGAGTACCGAGCTGGCTATCGAAACAGAGTCGCTGGGAAAGACTTTCGGCGCACTCACCGCCGTTGACACGGTCGATCTGCGGGTCACCGCGGGCACCGTCTTCGGGCTGCTCGGCCCGAACGGTGCGGGTAAGACCACCATCGTGCGCATGCTCGCCACCCTGCTGCGCCCGGACTCCGGCCACGCCACCGTCTTCGGCCACGATGTGGCACGCGAGGCGACCGCCGTCCGCTCCATGATCGGGCTCACCGGCCAGTACGCCGCGGTGGACGAGAACCTCACCGCCGTGGAGAACCTGCGCCTCTTCGGTCAGCTACTCGGCCTGACCCGCCGCGCCGCCGCCCAGCGGGCGGACGAACTGCTCGAACAGTTCGAGCTGACCGCCGCCGCTCGCCGCCGAGTCGGGTCCTTCTCCGGCGGTATGCGCCGTCGCCTCGACCTGGCGGCGACGCTGATAACTCTGCCGCCCTTGATCTTTCTGGATGAGCCGACCACTGGGCTGGACCCGCATACCCGCGAACGCATGTGGTCGGTGGTCCGCGAACTCGTCGATCGAGGCGCGACCATCCTGCTCACCACCCAGTATCTGGAGGAGGCCGACGCGCTCGCGGACCGCATCGCCGTCATCGATCACGGCAGCGTGGTCGCCGAAGGCACAGCGGCCGAGTTGAAGTCATCTCTCGGCGAGGAGATGCTCCGCATCGACCTCATCGATCCGGCCCAGCGCCCGCTCGCCGACGCGGCGGTCGAACGCATCGTGGGAGTCACTCCGCTGCACGGCGATACGCCCACGACCCTCACGGTCCCGCTGCGGGACATGGACAGTGCCGCCGATGTCATCACCGCCTGCCGCACCAGCGGAATTCGCCTGCGCGGCTTCGCGGTCGATCGGCCCGACCTGAACTCGGTCTTCCTCGCCCTCACCCAGCACTCCGTGGACCGAAAGGTATCGGCATGACCGTCCTCGTCGAGACCTCCGTGGTCACCGAATCGCGACCGCGTATCGAGCGCAAGCCCACCGTTCATCACATCGGACCCGGTGCGGCGCTGCGGCAATCGCTCACCATGGCCAAGCGCGGCATGCTGACTTTCCGGCACAGTCCGCAATTGCTCTATGACGCGGTGCTTTTGCCGATCATCGGCCCACTGCTGTTCGGCAACGTGTTCGGCACCGCCATCGCGGGGAGCCTGCACGCGTATCTGCCGACCCTGGTGCCGGGTGTGCTGGTGCAGATCGTGCTCACCTCGTCGGTGGCGACGGGGGTGCAACTCTCCGAGGACATCCGGTCCGGTGTCTTCGATCGCTTCGTCGCCATGCCGATAGCCCGGTCCGCACCGGTCACCGGTGCGCTGGTCTCCGGCGCGACCAGATATGTGATCGCCGCGCTCATGGTGCTGCTGGTCGGATTCGGGATGGGTTACCGCCCTGAGCATCCCGGCGGTCTCGTGCTCGGCGCACTGTTGGTGGTACTCGCCACCACCGCCATGAGCTGGATCTTCGCCTTCATCGGTGTCACGGTGGCCCGTCCGGCGGCGGTGCAGGGTATGTCCATGCTGGTGCTGACCTTCCTGAGCTTCGCCTCGAACGCCCTGGTTCCGGTCGAGGCCATGCCCACCTGGCTTCGGCACGTCTCGGACTACAACCCGGTCTCGCATCTGGTGGCCGCCGTGCGCACCCTCGCCGATGAGGGCCGCGCGGGCAGCGATCTGGTCTGGTCGCTGGCGGCCGCACTGCTCGTCGCGATCGTGTTCGCCCCCTTGACCGTTCGTACCCTGCGCAATCGCTGATTGGAAGGACCGGCCATGTCCAGCACCGCAACCGCTCGCCCGATCCGTTTCGCCTCGCCCACCCCGGTCCGGTTGAACCGCCTGACCGCCGATGACGACCTGTTCCTCAAACTGCATTCGCTGTACGGCAACGCCCTGGTCAATCAGCTGGCCTGGCGTTTCGACGAGCCGGTGGATGCCGTTGTGCTGGAACGCTTTCACGCGCATCTGGCGCACGGCTTCCTGTCTCGGCGGGTGCGGACCACCGCCGTCCCGTTCGCCCGGCCGTGGTGGGTGCCCGCCGCCCGGTCGATTCCCCTGGACATCGGATCCGAGCCGGTCGCGGAGGATGGTGTGCTGGACTGGTTCTTCGACCAGAGCCGGGTGGAGTTCGATCCCGCCGTCGGGCGGGTATGGCGACTCTCCGCCGCACCGACCGCCGCCGGTGGCATGCTGCTGTCCCTGGTCACCTCGCATGTCGGCGCGGACGGGGGAGCGGTGCTGTACGCGGTCGGCGACGCGCTGGACCGGTTGGAGACCGGTGCGCCGGTGGATACCGCCACCAGTTCCGGTCGCCTGGTGGGGAATACGCCCCGAACCGGGTTGTACCGCAGGCATTTCGCCGATGCGCTGGGTCAATTGCGCTCCGCCGCATCGGGTATCCGTGCGGCCGTCGCCGCCCGCTCCGTACAGGAGCCCGCCCGGAATCCCCGACCGGCCGAACCCGCGCTGGTACTGCCGGATCGGCACACCGCCGCCAGCCTGGTCGTGGAGGTCGGACTGGTCGAATGGAATTCGGTAGCCGCCGCGCACCGGGGCACCGCCAACGGCCTCATGGTCGGGGTGGCGGTGGGCATTCTGGGCCGCTCCGGTCGAATCGCCGACGGCTCCGAAGTCCGCGTCGATATCCCGCACTCCATGCGAGTCCCCGACGACCCGCGCGGCAATGCCACCACCGGCCTGCCCATCGCCGTCCCCTACCGCGCCGGTGAACTCACCGACCTCGCCCGGGTCCGCGCCGCCATCAAAACAGCGGCCCGCGCCTACGCCGATCCGGCCACCACCCCCGCTCTGCAACACCTGCAACCGGTCCAGATGATGCTGCCCCGCTTCGTCCTGGACCGCTTCTCCCGGACCGCCAAGGCTCCCGAATGCCTGTGCACCAACCTCGGAGAAACCGGCCAGTCGGTGGCCTCCTTCGCGGGCGTCCGTGCGCGCTCGGTGCTGATGCGCCCGGTCGTCTGCGTCAATGACACCGAGCTGTTCCGCCGAGTGGAGGTCGGCCTGAACCTCTCCTGGTCCAGTGATGGTGCAACCGTCACCCTCGCGGCCACCGGCGCGGATCCCGACCGCTTCCCGACCCGCGACTCCCTGCGTGAATGCGTGGCGCGGGAGTTCGCGGCCTGGGGGTTGCGCCCGGTCTTCTGGACCTAGCCTTTGGGATATGTGTCAACGTACATATTGTTTACTTGGGCTCTTCGGGTATCTTCGCCAAGAAGGCGTAAATACATATGTGCCTATAGACACATTCCCAGGAGGATTTTGTGCGCACTCTCGCCGCAGCGACCGCAGCCCTGGCGATCGTCGGCGCGGTATCCGGGCCGGGGAGCGCGACCGCCGCGCCCACGCCGCCCACTCCGCTCGACACCCTGACCGCGTGCTCCGCGCAGACCCGTGCCGATCCACCGGTGCTGCTGATCCACGGCACCAATGCCACCGTCGAGGCGAGCCTGGGCCCGGTGCGCCAGGCGCTGCTCGACGACGGCCGTTGCGTCTACGGCCTCGACTACGACTCCCGCGGATCGGTCGCCGCCTCGGCGGCCTACTTCGCCGCCTCGGCCGAGCGGATTGCCGAACTCAACGCGGTGGACGCCATCGATGTGGTCGGAAAGTCCCAGGGCGCGTTGATCGCCCGCGCGGCGAGCCTGGAATTCACCGGCCGAGCCAATCCCATGCGATCCGTGGTCGCGATCAGCGGTCCGCACTACGGTGTCGAACCGGCCGGAATCAATCTCGCGCCGCTCGCCGCGGCGGTGCCGCCGGGCACCTCGGCCCTGCTGGACCTGATGGCGGGCTCCCCGTATCTCGCGAAGCTCAACAGCGGTCCCATGGTCGCGCCCGGCGTGCGCTACACCATGATCGGCAGCCGCGACGATCAGATCGTGACCCCGTACACCTCGGCCTTCATCGATGCTCCCGGTGTCACCAATATCGTTCTCCAGGACGGCTGCCCGCAGGATCACGCGGGCCATCTGGCCGAATCCACCGATCCCCGAACCGTCGATCTGGTGCTGCATGCCCTCGACCCGGATCGGCATCCCACCGTTCGCTGCACTCCGAACGAGGACCGGAAGTAGTTCATGCGCAAGAAGATCAGCAGGCGGGCCTTCGCCCTGGGCGCATTGGGAGCGGGTGCGCTGTACTCGTCGGCGCGCACCGCACCGCCGACCAGCGCGCCCGCCTTCGTCCCCGGCGATACCGTATCCGAAACGCGCACAGCGGTTTCCGGCTCGGTCGAGTTGCCGCCCTACTCGGAGACCGTTCTCCGAGCCTGAGTTCACTCCGGCCGATTCTCGAAATCGGCCAGGGTGACCTCGAGCCAGCCGATATAGGCGGCGGTGGAGGAGCGGCCGTGTTCGTGGGCCGCGCGCATGACCTGTCCGGCCCATTGCGGATCGATTCCGTCAATGGGTGCGAGCGCACCGGTCAGCGCGTCCACCCGGGTCGGCGTGCGCACCTGCGCGCGCCGATAGTCGAGTTCGGTGCGCAGTATGGCGATGGCGTGGTCGCGGCCCAGCATGCCCGCGAACAGGAAGCGCAGCATGAAGTCCGGATCCAGCGGTCGCGGTGCGGGTTCGTACGGTGTTGCCGCCCAGGCCGCGTGGGCCGCGCGACCGTCCGCCGTCAGTCGATACACCTTGGCGTCGGGTTTGCCCGCGCGGGCGTCCACATCGAACTCCACCAGTCCGCGCTCGACCAATTTGCCGAGCGTGCGATACACCTGCGGCAGTGAGACCCGGTAGCCGATGAATCGTCCCGGCCCGTCCATCCACTTGCCCAGGTCGTAGCCCGACAGCGGGCGCAGTGCCAGCAGGCCGAGGATGAGATGGTCCAGCATGCCCTCAGCATATGTGCTGGCGCAGCTATGCCCGCGATTGCCGGTGGGGCACAGCGGGATTGCTGTTGACGGGTTGCCAATTTAGGTGTAACCATGAGGTACAGTTATTTTGGTCACTCCTCGAGAGGCTCTGACAATGGCGTCAGCATCCATTACGACGACATCGGCCCAGCCCGATCCGGAGTTCGCGCTCGCCCAGCGGTACGCCGAGAAGCTCCTGCTGCTCTCGCAGGGCTCGGTCGACAGGCATTTCGATCCTTTCGCCGATATCGATTGGGACCACCCGGATTTCCAGGTCGACCCGCGCGATAGGCGCTGGATTCTGCCCAAGGCGGGCGATATGTTCGCCCGGCACCCTTGGTACCAGGCGCTTTCCGAGGCCCGCAAGATCGAGATCGGGCTGTGGCGGCAGGCCAATATCGCCAAGGTGGGCCTGCAGTTCGAGACCCTGCTCATCGGCGGCATGGTGCAGCACACCTTCAGACTGGCCAATGGTGATCCGGAGTTCCGGTACTGCACCCACGAGGTGATCGAGGAGTGCAATCACACCCTCATGTTCCAGGAGATGGTGAACCGCATCGGGCGCGATGTGCCCGGTATGGGGCCGATTCTGAAGAAGCTCACCTATGTGGTGCCACCGCTGGCCGCGGTCTTCCCGAATCTGTTCTTCATCGCCGTGCTCTCGGGGGAGGAGCCGATCGACCACATCCAGAAGTCGATCCTGCGCGCCGGGGAGCAGGTGCATCCGATCATGCGCGGTGTCATGGCGATTCATATCGCCGAGGAGGCCCGGCATATCTCCTTCGCCCACGAGTTCTTGGAACACCATGTCCCGCAGGCGAATCCGCTGAACAAGTTCGTGCTGTCGCTGGCCTTCCCGATCGTCATGTGGATCGGCGGGCGGGCCATCATCATTCCGCCGCGCGCGTTCTTCCGGGAGTTCGATATTCCGGACCGGGTGCGCAAGGACGTCTTCTTCGGTCTGCCCGACTCCAAGGAGACCTTCGCCGGGTACTACGCCGATGTGCGGACCCTGGCCAAGCGCATCGGTCTGATGAATCCGATCGCCAAGACCGTCTGGAAGGTGTTGGGTATCGACGGCCCGGCCACTCGTTACCGCTCGGAGCCGCAGCGTAAGGCAGCGTGAGTAGACGTTACCGCGAATAACAGATAATATTCGGCGAACCCGGACGACGGAGCCCGGGCGCGAACAGACGAAGCGAGTACCCCAATGACGCGGCATGTCGACGTACTGATCATCGGCGCGGGCCTCTCCGGTATCGGCATGGCCTGCCATCTGACCAGGGAAAATACCGGGCGCAGCTATCTGATCCTGGAGCGTCGCACCGCCATCGGCGGCACCTGGGACCTGTTCCGCTACCCGGGCATCCGCTCGGACTCCGATATGTACACCTTCGGCTACGGCTTCCGCCCGTGGATCGGCACCAAGGTGCTCGCCGACGGCCCGCACATCCGCCAGTACGTGGAGGACACCGCCGCCGAATACGGCGTCACCGACCGCATTCGCTTCGGCCGCAAGATGACCACGGCCCGCTGGGACAGCGCGGCCGGGGTCTGGACCGTCGAGGCCCTGGACGAGCGCACCGGTGAGACCGAGATCTACACCAGTAACTTCCTGGTCGGCTGCACCGGCTACTACGACTACGACAAGGGCTTCCGTCCGGAGTTCCCGGGCGAGGAGAACTTCACCGGGCAGATCGTGCATCCGCAGCACTGGCCGCAGGATCTGGATTACACCGGTAAGCGCGTGGTGGTCATCGGCAGTGGCGCGACCGCCATCACGCTGATTCCGGCGATGAGCGATAAGGCCGCGCACGTCACCATGCTGCAGCGCTCGCCCACCTACATCGCCGCGTTGCCCGCCGATGATCCGGTCGCGGTCGGGCTGAAGTTCGCGAAGGTGCCCGCGACCATTGCCTACAAGGCGGGGCGGGCGCGCAATATCGCCCTGCAGCGCGCGAGTTACCAACTGTCGCGGACCAATCCGAAGCTGTCCGCCAAGCTGATGCTGGCGGCGGTGCGGGCGCAGGTCGGATCCGGTATCGATATGCGGCACTTCACCCCGTCGTACAACCCGTGGGATCAGCGGCTGTGCGTGGTGCCCAACGGTGATCTGTTCAAGACGCTGCGCAGCGGAAAAGCCTCCATCGCAACCGATCACATCGAGACCTTCACCGAGAACGGTATTCGACTGCGCTCGGGCGAGGAGCTCGAGGCCGATATCGTGGTCAGTGCGACGGGTCTGAACGTGCAGATGCTGGGCGGTGCCAGCCTCGAGGTGGACGGTGAGCAGCTCGCGACGCGAGATCTGGTGGCGTACAAGGGCGCTCTGCTGAGCAACGTGCCCAACCTGATGATTATCCTCGGCTACACCAATGCCTCGTGGACGCTCAAGGCGGATCTGGCCGCGGAGTACTTCTGCCGCCTGCTGAACCATATGAAGGCCAAGGGTTATACCGAGGTCGTCGCGGTGCCGCAGGAGGGCGATCGTTCCGAGGCTTCGCTCATGGGTGGTGCGCTCACCTCCGGATACATCCAGCGCGGTGACAGCGTCATGCCGCGTCAGGGCACGCGCGGTCCGTGGCTGGTGATCAACAACTACTTCCGCGATCGCACCATGCTGCGCAAGGGCGCGATCGAGGACGGCATCCTGCGCTTCGGGCGCGGGGCCCGCAAGGCAGAGCCTGCCGGGGCGGAAACCCTCTCCGCCTGAACGTAATCCGGTAGCTGCGGGTCCAGGCCGCGCCGATCAATAGCCCGACCGCCGGTCGATGGCGATGTCCCCTCCACGCCGCCATCGACCGGCGATCAGCCTGTGGTGGTGCCGATCAACAGCGCCACCAGGACCAGGCAGGTCGCGGCGGTCATGGAGGACAGGGCCCAGCGGCTGATATGTCTACTGCCGGTGCGGATATTGGTGACGGTGGAGGCCCGGAACTCCCCGGACCGGCTCTCATGCCCCTCGGCGAAGGCCGGATCGCCGAGGTGTAGATCGGTGCCGAACCAGGGCAGGAAATGCAGTGTCCACTGTGCGCCGGCATCATCGGTGATGCCCAGCCGCATGCCCGTACGCCACCGAATAGGCGCGAATGCCCGTGCCGCGCGCGACATGGCCCCGATGTGTGCGGTCGCCAGCACGTGGACCAGCAGTGCCGTCGCCGCGACCGCGCCGAGCGTGCCGGCCATGACCTCCCGGGACAGCGGCCGCAGCCCCTCCAGCAGCAGTGTGACGGCGGCGAGCAGGAACCAGAAGGGTTGCAGTACCGGCATTTCCATCGGCCGCGGATCGGCCGTGACGGTGCCGATCAGGCTCGACCGGCGGTAGCCGGAGGTCGGCAGTGGCACTGCCGCGATCCGTGGCAGTGGCTGTGCGCAGCCGCGGCAAAGCTTGGCATTGCCGCGGCTGGTCCAGCCGCACCGGTGACATCTGAGTGTGGCGTCGGAATACACAGCTTCTCCTGACTGCGGAGCGTGTCCCGCTGTGCCACCCGAATCGACAGGCGCACAACGACTTCCCGGAGGGTGGTACCCAGCTCGCCGGCGCGGATGGCGGCCAGCTCCAGGGCGATATCGCCGTCGGCGGGGGCGGGATCGCTCAGGATCTCGTCCAGCACCATGCCGCTGACGGCCTGCTCGAAGGTCAACTTCCGGTCCGGCAGCCAGCTCAATTCCCATTCGTGCTCGGAAGTGGTTGAGCGGAGCGCTATTTCGGGCGTCACGTCACTGGTGATCAACCACGTGGTGAATGCGAGGGCCATGGGTGCGAACACCTCCTCGGGAGCTGCAGGCACTCTCGCGGCTGAAAGTGCCTGTGCCATAAAGGATATGTGATGTCACTCATGGCAAAAAGCGAGATCTTGTGGTGCTGGAAGTTGAAATAGATCCGAGCTGGATATCAAGTAAGCATCATGGTGAATTGGTGTCCTGAATCTGCGCCGAATTACGCCTGATCGCTTGAAATCCGAGGCGAATCGGCCTGTCTCGGAGCATCTGTGATTACCCGGCACGCTCCGAGTAGTCGCTGTTGAAGGCGATTTCGGCGGCTGCAATCTTGCAAATCGAAAACTCCCCGAGCCTGTATGGCACACATGACACATCGTGCTTACTATGGGTGCCGCATGGCACGTGGGTGGCACGGCAACGGAACTCTGATGGGAGAGGCAGCATGTCTCGCTCAGCCGCGGACGGCGAGCAGGTCGGCGACCTGGTCCGCCGACTCCGCAAGGAACGCGATCTCACGCAGTTGCAACTGGCCGAACAGGTCGGTTGTTCGCGCAGCCTGATCCAGCAGATCGAGAACGGCACTCGGATACCGCCGCTCGCGCTGCGCGAACGGCTGAGTTCGGTACTGGGCGAACGGATGCCGGTGGTCGGGACCGAGACCGCCGCCGACCTGGTCAGCAGTGATCTGCGCATGCAGTTCAATATCCTGCTCGGCAAGGATCCCGATGCGGTGGCGCGCGTGCTGGCCATCGCGCAGAGCCTGATCGACGTCGGCGCGGCGCGCGGTGAGGTGAAACCGCTCGGCTTCATCGCCAAACGTCAGCTCGAACGCGCCGAAGAACTTTTGACCCAGATCCCATCGGGTAGTGCCACGGTGTGGGAGTGGAACACCATCAATGACTGGTTGACGGTGCTGGGCAACGCCTCTCGGGCGATCTGCGCCATTCACACCGCCGACCTCGGCGCCATCGGCGGAGATCTGGGCGATGAGTACCACCTGGAGATTCTGCGGCTGGCCCGCGCCGGGGTCTCGGTGCGACGACTCTACGTCATCGACGAGATATCCGATGTGGTGCCGTACGAGGACAAGATCTGGCAACAGGTGCGCGCGGGCGTCGAAACGGTGCTGGTGGACCGCCTACACGCCAGCAACGCGCAGAGCATGCTCATAGTTGACGAGAGCTATGTGACGACAGGCGAATACGATTACGCGCGGCGCGAACGCGTCGCTACCCGCTTCTCCGCGCTCAAACACGACGTTCAGTTCGCGCAGAGCAGGTTCGACAAACTCTACGAACTCAGGAGTGCCGGAATGGCCCTCGTGGTCAACGAAATCATGGCGCGGCCGACGCTGGCGCGGCTTCCGCGACTCGGTCCGGATGACAGCCGTGCGCTGTTCCGCACCGCACTCGCGCAGACCTGGGCCGACGGCCCCGGCACGAGTGGGGAAGGCGGGTACCGGTGACCGAACGCACGGCAGTGCTGTGCCCGGACCCGGTGCGCCTCACCAATCGCTCCGATGAGCGCAAGCAGGCCGCACGCGCCTACCTCGGCCCCGATCCCTGGTTCCCCGGGACGCGGGACCGGGCCTATCGCGGGATCATCGACGCCTATCACGGCGAGACCGGGCTGCATATGGATGACGTCACGGTCGACGCCCTCAATACCGCCTGGCGCGAGGTGATGACCCGCACCCAACCCGACGAGTACCGCGATGGGCGGCTGTACGACAAGAAGCAACCCCTGGTGCTGCGAGAGTTGGCGGCGCAGCGGCTGTTTCAGCGCCTGCACGCGCCGGTGCCGGAGGTGGCCGGGGTGCGGGTCGATCCCGGCGAGGTGCTGGTATGTCCATACTCCAGCACGGTGCTGCTGGAGGAGGCCATCGCCACCATCGCGCGACCGGGCGGGGTGCTGGTGTGCCCGGAGGGGTACTACAAGAGCGCCAGCGTGCATATCGCCAAGTACGGGCTGCGCATGGTCTCCAGTAGGGCGACGCCGGACCGCGAGTTCAAAATCGATCCGGTCGAGTTGGCGCGCACGCTGGAACACCATGCCGCACAGGGGAATCTGTGCGGAGTCATGTTGACGCTGCCCGGTAATCCGGTGGTCGCGGAGTACACCGTGGCGGAGCTGACCGAGATCGGCCGGGTGCTGGTGGCCGCGCGGGTGCCCGTCATCTGCGATATGTCCTTCGATCTGCTCGTCGACGATCATCTGCCGATCGCCGCGCTCACCGTGCCGTCCCCGGACGGGCCGGTGCGGCTTTACGATCGGGTATTGAGCATCACCGGAAATTCGAAGGCATACAACGCTTTCGGTCCGAACAAGATCGGCGCGGCCTGTACCGGCAATACCGTGTGGCTGGAGGAGATCCGAGCGCGACTCTGCGTCTCCTTCCAGCGCGAGACCACGCATCTGGCCCGCGCCACCATCGAGCACACCGGTTGGGATCAGCTGGCGCACAATCGAAGTCTGCTGCGCGCACAGGTCGAGACCGCCGGTGCGCTGCTGGCCGGGATCAATGACCGGATCGGTGCGCAGGTACTGCGACCGCTCGGCAGTCGGCAGGGCATGTTCATGACCGTCGAATTCGATACCGATCTGCTGACGAGCGCCGGCGTCCGGACCAGTCCGGAATTGGAGGATCTGCTCCTCACCATGGCCGGGATCGACAGTGTGGCCTTGGGGCGTACCGGATCTCACCGTCTCGGTGTCCGGCTCAATGTGGCGGCACCCCGCTACGGGGCAGGTCAGGAGGACGGTGCGGTCGAGCTCCTGCACGAGCTCTTCGATCGCATGGAATGCCTCCTGCACCGGCTGCGCGGTGGTATGACCTACGGAGATGCCCTGTCGGAGCGGCGGATTCCCGCCATCGCGTCATGACCGCGGAGCTCGGGTCCGGTGCGCGCGCGTACGCCACGGCGGCTGGACTCGGGGGGCGTGGGCGTGCGGCCGCTACCGAACCCGCGCGGAGCGGTGGGTGTGCGCCATGATCGTCGGTGTGCCGCGAGAAACCGCCGCCCAGGAGCGGCGGGTGGCACTCACCCCGGCAGATGTCGCGCGGCTGCGGGGCAGTGATGTTCGGGTGCGCGTCCAGCAGGGCGCGGGCTGGCGGGCCGACTTCACCGACCGTGCCTATGTCGAGGCCGGAGCCACGCTCGTCGCACACCGCAGGGAGGTATTCGCCGACGCCGACGTCATAGCGTGGGTGAAGCCTCCGGTATACGATCTGGACGCCATGCCGCTGCATCCCGGTCAATCCCTGCTCGGTTTCCAGGATCCGGTCCACCGCGAGGCGCGTATCCGCTCGCTCGAGGCGCGTGGTGTGCATTCGGTGGCCTTCGAGCGGATATCCGCCGAACATACTGCCGCGCAACCGGATCCGCTCTCCGCAATGAGCATGATCGCGGGCGATGTCGCCTACCGTACCGGCCGTGCGTTGCTACCCGCCCGTGTCCAGGCCCGCCCCATCAGGACGCTCGTGATCGGCTGCGGCCGCGCCGGGTTGGCCGCCATAGCCGCGGCGGTGCAATGCGGTGACGAGCGTCCGACCGCGATCGGTATTCGCGCCGAACAGCGGGAATCCGCAATAGCCTGTGGCGCAGCGCATTTCCTCATGTCACCGACTCCGCGCGCCATTGTCGGCCACCTCACGGCCGATGATCCGGAACTGATCATCTGCGCCGCGGGCCATCGCGGCAACCAAGCCCCGATCCTGCTCGACGACTCAGCCCTGAACGCTCTCACCGCCGGTACCGTGGTCGTGGACCTCACCGCCAAGGCAGGCGGCAATTGCATTGCCACCGTGGCGAATTCCACCGTGCGGCTGCCGACCGGCATCACCATCGCGCACCGCTCCAACTACCCGGCAGACCGCCCCCACGCGGCCAGTCGCGCCTACGGTGCGGCTACCGCCACCGAAATCCTGCGCCTCGCACAGGATCTCAACCAGCCGGCGTCGCCTGCTCCACACCGGTGAGGAGGTCCGCGATCTCCGCGATGGCGCGACGAGCCTCCGGAATGGGGAAAAGCGGCCAGACGTGCGGCATGCCGGGGTATTCATGCCAGGACAGTGTGAGCCCGAGTTCGGTTGCGCGCGTGCGGAAGTGGTGTGCGTCGACATTGACAATATCCCGCGTGCCGGTGAACAGGGCGGTGGGCGGTATCGGCGACGATCGCGCCACCGAGGAGTTGATCGCGCGCTGTCAAGCCGCTCGTTTCCACTGTTCGGACGCCGATCTCCGCGCCTGCGGCCGGCCTGTTCGGCAGATCCGGATCCGGAAGTCCCTGAACCGAAACCATGCCAGTTCCGGCACCGGTGGATATTTCGCACCGGGCGCGGTGCGCCCAGACTGGGAAGATGACTACCGCGCCCGCCCCCGTGCTCCCCGCCACCGTCCGGGACGCTTTCGCGCCGACGGTCACCTACCTCAATGCCGCCAGCTACGGACTGATGCCCAAGGCCGCCCTCGCGGCGGTCGAGGCGGCCGAACGCGGCCGGGTGAGCGGCGAATTCGAGATACCCGATATCGATCGGACGGTACTGGACTGCCGTACCGCCTTCGGCCGGATCGCCGGGGTTCCGGCCAATCAGGTGGCGATCGGCAGTCAGGTCTCGCCGTTCGTCGGCTTGGTGGCCGCGAGTCTTCCGGCGGGTGCGCGGGTCCTGCTCGCGGAGCACGAATTCACCTCCGTCAGTTGGCCTTTCCTCGCGCGAGGGGATCTGCGGGTGCGGATCGTGCCGATCGCCGAGCTGGCCGCCTCGGTACGCCCCGACGATGATGTCGTCGCGGTGGCCCTGGTCCAATCCGCCGACGGCTATGTGGGGGACGCACAGGCCGTGGTGGCCGCGGCGCATGCGAACGGTGCGCGGGTGCTGTTGGATCTGAGCCAGGCGGCGGGCTGGGTTCCGGTGCATGACACCGGGGCCGATTGGGTGGTGAGTGTGGGTTTCAAATGGCTGCTCGGTCCCAAAGGCACTGCCTTCCTGGCCGGGACCGAGGCCGCGCTCGATACCCTGCGCCCACTCGCCGCGGGCTGGTACGCCGGTGACAAGCCGTGGGAGACCGTCTATGACGCGCCACTGCGGTTGGCCGAGGACGCCCGCCGCTTCGATGTATCGCCGGTGTGGCCCGCCTGGCTCGGCCAACTCCCGGCCCTGGAACTGGTGCTGTCGGCCGGTATCGAGAACATCCACCGGCACAATGTCGCGCTCGCCGATCGACTGCGCACGGGACTCGGTCTGCCCGTGGGCAATTCGGCCGTCGTCTCGCTGGAGGTCACGCCCGAGACCCTGGATCGGCTACGGGCGGCACGGGTGATCGGGGCCGTCCGCGCCGGTCGGTTGCGCCTGGGCTGTCATCTCTACAACACCGAGGCCGATATCGATCGGACGCTGAATGTGCTGACCGGACACTGACTTTCGAGAAGCAACCGACTTTCGCGAGTCCGTCAGATCGGCTGGAAGCCCGAGCCGATGCCCTTACCGGCGTCCACGGCGGCCCGCACCGAGTCGAAGGAGACCGCGATCACCGGGGAGTGCAGGGGATTCCCGGGATTGGTGCAGCTGAACCGCAGACCGACGGTGTCGTTGATGAGCGGTCCGGAGACCAGCCCGACCAGTTGATCGCCGATGGTCAGTGGCCCGCCCGAATCGCCGTAACTGGAACACGCCTGATCGATGAACCCGCCCGGACCCGCCGACCACACTGTGCCGCAGGCGAATCCGCTGGTGCGACCGTTCTGGCAGGCCACATCCCAGGTCGCGGGCAGTTCACCGATACCGGTGATGGTGGTCGCGCCGACCGTGCGCAGCGGGCTCACCATTGCCGGATCGAATTCGATCACGGCGTAGTCCAACTCCGCATCGGAGGTACGCACGACACCGAGCACTCCGGCATCGGGAAAGAGTTCACCGCGGACCGGGGTTCCGGCCTCGGCGCAGTGTCCCGCGGTGAAACCGACCAATCGCCCGGCCGCATCGTGACCGATGGTCGTGAGACTGCATTTGGTGGCCCGCCCCAGCACAATCCCGGATCCGCCGCCGAGCGCCGCCCGGGTGTCACCCGGATCCGCCTGCGCCTGTGCGGCGGACATCCCCAGCGTGGCCACGACCACGGCGGGCACGGCCCACCGGCGAAATCCGAGCATATGGAACCACCCATCCGTCTCGACACCCCGATTCGGAGTTGCCATCAGTTTGCCATTGCCGTACACGAACGGTGGCATACCCGGTGTGCGGACCGGTAACGCTCGCCGGTGGATATTCGTCGTGGGCGGGGGTTGGGCTGGTGGCCGGTTATCCCGGCCGCCGATGACCGCTCAGCGTAGCCAAAGGGCGCGCTGAGCGGCGAAGGGGTCGGCCTGGACCCGCGGCGATTCGGACCAGATCATGGTTTGCCGCTGCTCGGTGGTGTAGCGCGGCCAGGCATTGCCCGGATCGCCATTGGTGATGAAGGACACCCACGATTCGTGCACGGCATCCGCCAGCGACTGGGGTGGATTGTCACCCGCGACCGCGGTCACGCCCGGTGCCTCGAGGCAGTCGAAGGCGAACGGCACATCCAGGCGGTGGAAGGAGGCGCCCTTGAACCTCGGCGCATCCGAGGCCCAGGTGAATTCGTAGAGCCAGGTCGGCTGATCGCGATTCGCGCGATCCTCCGCGAGCTTGAACGAGGGCGCGCGCAGTAGTAGATCGCTCTGTGCCTGGCCGAGCAGCTGGGCGGCATTGTCGGTCGGGTACGCGGTGCGGAAGGCGGCGATATCGCTGGGCGGCAAGCCCATTGCGGCGAACGCGGCGGGCAGGGCGGCATCGGCGACCGGCTGATCCTGGGTCATGGCGTTGAATTCGTCGCGGGTGAAGCCCAGCAGCAGTGGAACATCGGTTGCTCCACCGGATTTCAAAAGCTCCGGGGTGGCGAGCGGAATGGTGCTGCCATCGGCGAAGGGCGCCAGGGCCAGGGCTGAGCCGCTGTCCGGGCCGATCTCGCGCAACTTGTCCTCCAGATCCTGAATCTGGTTGCCGGACAGGTCCTTCAGCGCGGCGGCGGTGGCGGGCAGGCCGGTGCGCTTGGTGAACAGTTCGGTGAGCGCCATCGCGGTGGCCCGGTCATTGGGCTGCGATACCGCGCCCGAGGCCGAAATGTCCGCGCGGAGAAGACCTTTCGCCGATGGTGCGGCCATGAGGGTCCATACCGCACCGCCACCGGCGGACTGTCCCGCCACGGTGGCCTTGGCCGGATCGCCGCCGAAGGCCGCGATATTGTCGCGCACCCAGGTGAGCGCCGCGATCCAGTCCGGTATCGCGCCGGACGCCTTTCACCGGGCCGTAGGTGGTGGTCTGTGCCGCCGTGCCGTTGCGCGCGATTCGAGCGGGCGTCTGACCGGTGCCCGCGGTCGGTTGGGGCGGGCGGTAGCGCCCTGCCGCGACACGAAGTCTCCATTGAGCAAAGATCGCCACAAATTCGCTGATCCGGCAATGTGGGATGGTTTTATAGCGTAATGGATCTGCGTCAGGACCTGCGTGGCACTGTCGGCGACCTCATGCCCGAGCTGAAATCTCTGCTCGAGCAGCTCGTCGCAATCCCCTCCATTGCCTTCCCGGAGTATCCGAAAGAGAATGTGCGGCGGGCGCACGATCTCGTAGCGGAAGAATTGCGGAAGTCCGGTGTCGATGATATTTCGGTACTGAACCTGCCGGACACCTCCCCGGTTATCTACGGCCGCATTCCGGCACCGCCCGGTGCGCCGACCGTACTGCTGTACGGGCACTACGACGTTCAACCCTCGGGTGATGAAAGCCTCTGGAACACACCACCATTCACACCCACCGAGAAGGACGGCGCGATCTACGGGCGCGGCGCCGCGGACTGCAAGGCCAACGTGGTCGCGCATATCGGCGCACTGCGGGCCTACGGCGGTAAGCCACCGGTCGGCGTCACCATTGTCATCGAGGGGCAGGAGGAGTACGGCTCCTGCTTCGACGACTATCCGGGTGAGAAGCCGGATCTCTTCCAGGCCGACGCCCTGCTCATCTGCGACGCGGGCAATATTCGGGCGGGCACACCCACCCTGGTCACCGCATTGCGCGGTGTCGCAGACGTTTTCGTCGAGGTGCGCACACTCGCGGCTCCGGTGCACTCCGGTCAGTTCGGCGGTGCGGCCCCGGATGCCCTGCTCGCGCTCGTGGCCGGGCTCGCGACCCTGCACGATGCCGATGGCAATGTGGCGGTCCAGGGACTGCGCCGGGACAAATGGACCGGCGCGAACTACACCGATGCCGAGTTCGCCGAAATCACCGGTATGGCACCGGGAATGCCGCTGCTGGGCACCGGACCGATCGGTGAACGCATCTGGTACGGACCCGCCATCACGGTCATCGGACTGGACGCACCGCCGGTGAAAACCGCCGCGTCGGCGGTGGTTCCGTACGCCAAGGCGTATCTGAACGTGCGCGTGCATCCCGAACAGGATCCGGCCGAGGGCCAGCGCGCGGTCATCGAACACCTGAGGAAGGTCAAGCCCTACGGTATCGAACTCACCGTCACCGGCGGCGATGTCGGAGCCGGATTCGCCGCCGGCACAAGCGGTCCCGCCTACGCCGCCATGCGTGAGGCCATGGGCAAGGCGTGGAATACCGAGGTGGTGGACTCGGCCATGGGTGGTTCGATTCCACTCACCAACTCCATGGCCGCCGCCAATCCGAACTCCGAGGTGATCATGATCGGCGCGGAGGACTCCAAATGCAATATGCACGGCTTCAATGAGCGAGTCCTGTTGAGCGAGTTGAGCAATACCGCTCTCGCCGAGGCCGAGTTCTTCCAACTGTTCGCGAACAGGATGCGCAAATGAGCGACACCACGGTGGCCGGTCCGGCATCCGGGACCGAACCCGCCCGGCACAAGAAGAAGCGCGGCTTCCCCTCCACCTACACGATTCTCGCGGGCGTCACGGTGGCGGTGTGGCTGGCGGCCTTCGTGATTCCGCCGGGCGCGTACCAGGTGGACGATAAGGGCCACACCATCGCCGGGTCTTATCACCGCATCGAGGGTGCGAAGAATTTCGGCGAGCGTATGCGCGATCTGTTCCTCGCGCCGATCAATGGGCTCTATGGGATCCAGGGTGAGAACGGGCAGGTCGCACCCGACAGCTCCGGCGCGCTCTACGGTGCGGCGGCGGTCTTCCTCTTCGTGCTCGCGGTCGGCGCGTTCATTACCGTCGCCTTCGCCACCGGTGCGCTGGACAGCGGAATCGGGCGGCTGGCATACAAACTGCGCAGCCGGTCGTTCCTGCTGATCGTCGGCATCATGGTGGTTTTCGCCATCGCGGGCACGGTCGAGGGTTTCGCGGAGGAGACCCTGGGCTTCTACGCGCTGCTGGTGCCCTTGACCCTGGCATTGGGTTATGACCGCATGACCGCCGTCGGCGCGATCATCGCCGGTGCGGGTGTCGGCGTGCTGTGTTCGACGGTCAACCCGTTCGCCACCGGCACCGCCTCCTCGGCCGCGGATGTGCCCATCGGTGACGGCATTGTGCTGCGCCTGGCCATGCTGGTGGTGCTCACGGCCGTCACCGTCGCCTATGTGCTCTGGTACGCGCGCCGGGTCAAGAACGATCCCGAGAAGTCGTGGTCCGGTTGGCAACCCGGCGATCGGGAGGTGAAAGCCGATGACCACGAACCGGATCCGCTGACCAAGCGCCAGATTCTGGTGCTGTGGCTGGTCGGTCTCACCTTCGCCTTCATGATCTTCGCGATCATCCCCTGGGCCACGGTCATCAATGGTCCGGACGCGAAATCCTTCGGCTGGGAACTGGATTGGTACTTTCCGGAGCTGACCGCGCTCTTCCTGGTCGGCGCGGTGGTGATCGGCCTGGTCGGTGGCCTCGGCGAGAGCAGGATGTCCGAGGCGGTCGGTAAGGGCTTCGGCGATTTCGTCGGCGCGGGCATCGTGATCGTGCTGGCCCGCGGCGTCACCGTGATCATGAACAACACCCAGATCACCGCCACCGTGCTGCACGCTCTCGAGGGCGTGGTCACCGGCACCTCCTCCGCGGTCTTCGCGGTCGCGGTCTTCCTGGTGAATGTGCCCCTGGCCTTCCTGATTCCATCGACCTCGGGCCACGCCACCCTCGCCATGCCGATCATGGCCCCACTCGCCGATTTCGCGAATGTCCCACGGTCCCTGGTGGTTACGGCCTGGCAGTCGGCCTCCGGCTGGGCGAACCTGGTCACCCCCACCACCGCCGTGGTCACCGGTGGTATCGCCCTGGCCAAGGTGCGCTACGACCGCTACGTCAAGTTCATCGCCCCGCTCATGGGCATCCTGTTCGTATTGATCTGCGCCTTCCTGGCCATCGCGGCCTGGATCGGCTGATCAGCGAATCAGATTGCGCCAGCACAGTTCCAAATGTGCCGCCATATCGAAGCTCGGATCGATGAGCCAGCGCGATTGCAGGCCGTCGGCGAGGGCGAAAAGGGTTACGGCGGCGGCATCGGGGTCGACATGCGCGGGTAGCTTTCCGGCATCGCGCATGTCGCGCAGCGAGGTCGAGAAGCCTTCGAGACCTATGCGATACCGCTCCCGCATATAGAAGTGTGCGGGATGCCGGGGATCGGCGGCGGCCGCCTGCATATGGGTGAACAGTTCGATCAGTCCGGGCACCTGGGCATTGCGCCGGACCACCTCGATGAGGGCCTCCGGCGTGCGGTCGGCGGCGGCCGATAGATCGGCCTCGTCGCGTCGGCGCAGCACAGCTACGAACAGCTCCTCCTTGGAGCCGAAGTAGTGCAGCAGCCCGCCCTGACTCAGCCCGACCGCCTCGGCCAGTTCGGCGACCGAGGTGGCGAAGAAGCCGCGTTCGGCGATGGTGCGCAGCGCGGCGTCGAGGATCTGCTCCCGCCGTTCGATGCCCTTGCCATAGGGTCCCCGTTTCACCACGCAGAGAGTGTAGAGCCCCGGGAGGGGCTCCTTGTCACTCAAAACCGAGCGATGTACGGTTTTCAATGCGGCCATTGCCGCGCACAAGCGAAGGAGAATCCGGTTCCGATGCGTATCCGTCCTCGATATTTCGCCCCCGCCGCCCTGGTCGCCGCCGCCCTGGTGCTGGGCAACGCCCCGGCCTCCGCCCGGCCCGCGCCGCCGACGCAGCTCGCGCCGCTGGGCAGTGACTTCCTGTGGGGTGTGGCCGCCTCCGGGTTCCAGTCCGAGGGTGACGCGCCGGACAGCAACTGGTCGCGGTATGTGGCGGCGGGCAAGACCGAGGACCCGTATCGCGACTCCATCGACTTCCATTCGCGCTTCCGGTCCGATATCCAGCTCGCCGCGAACCTGGGCGTGAAGGTGTACCGCATGGGCATCGAATGGGCGCGCGTACAGCCGCAGCCCGGGGTGTGGGATGAGAACGGGCTGAAGTTCTACGACGAGGTCATCTCCACCATTACCGCGGCGGGTATGCGGCCGATGCTGACCCTCGATCACTGGGTGTTCCCGGGCTGGGAGGTCGACCGTGGTGGCTGGCGGAATCCGGGCATCGTGTCGGACTGGCTTGCCAACGCGCGCACGGTGGTTGATCGCTACGCGCACTTCAACCCGCTCTGGGTCACCTTCAACGAGCCGGTCATGTACATGCTCAACGAGACTCGGCACGGCGGCATATCGGCCGCGGATATTCCGGCCATGACGGATCGGATCGCGCAGGCGCACAACGGAATCTACGACTATATCCACGGTGTGCAGCCCGGCGCGATGGTCACCAGCAATGTCGCCTACGTCCCGACCGCCGAGGACGCGATCAACGGTCCGCTCATGAACGCGATCGCGGCCAAGCTGGATTACATCGGCATCGACTACTACTACGGCATGTCACCCGACGATATGCGGGCCATCTCGAACGAACTGTGGCAGAACTCCTTGCAGCCCGACGGCATCTACTATGCGCTGCAACACTATTCGCGCGCTTTCCCGGGCAAGCCGCTCTACATCGTCGAGAACGGCATGCCGACCGAGAACGGTATGCCGCGGGCCGACGGCTACACCCGCGCCGACGACCTCCGCGACACCGTCTACTGGGTCCAGCGCGCCGCCGCCGACGGTATGAACGTCATCGGCTACAACTACTGGAGCCTCACCGACAACTACGAATGGGGTTCCTACACACCGCGATTCGGTCTCTACACGGTGGACGTGCTGACCGACCCCACGCTCACTCGCAAGCCCACCGACGCCGTCCCCGCGTACACGGCCATCACCGCCGGCAACGGCGTCCCGGCCGACTACCGCCCGACCCGCGACCCCAAGGCGTGCTCACTCGTCGACGCGCTGGCCAGCTGCGCCGATCCGGTGACGGTGCCGCGGTAGCCGGGCTTCGATTCAGCGCAGGGCGGGGATCACCTCGCGTTCGAAGAGTTCGAGGCCGGAGGTGTCGTAGGCGATCTCGGGGAAGTAGTGGATGCTGTACGTCAGGCCGAGATCCTTGGTGCGGGTGATGTTCTCGATGATCTGCTCGGGGGTGCCGACGCCGGGGCTGTTGCGGAAGAGGCTCTCCACGTGTCCCTTGGCCTGATCCGCGCCGATCACCTTCGCCAGGCGGGCCTCGAGTTCGGTGAGGCGCTGTTGCACCTCGGCCTCGGTCGAACCCACGAGGGTATTGAAATTGGAGCTGCGGGTGATGGATTCGAAGTCGGTGCCGACCTTCTCGCAGTGTCCACGCAGCAGGTCGGACTTGTGCGCGAACTCCGTCGGATCGCCGGAGAAGTTGGTGTACCGCGCGTACTGCGCCGCGATACGCAGCGTCACCTTCTCGCCGCCGCCCGCGATCCAGATCGGAATTCCGCCCTCCTGCAAGGGAAGTGGGCGCACGATCGCGCCGTCGACCTGGTAGTGCTTACCATTCAGGGTGGCCGAACCGGTGGTCCAGGCCTGTTTGAAGATCTGCACGCCCTCGTCGAGACGGCCGAGACGCTCACCGGCGGAGGGGAAGCCGTAGCCGTAGGCGCGCCACTCGTGTTCGTACCAGCCGCCGCCGATGCCCATTTCCACGCGACCGCCGGAGACGAGATCCACGGTGGCGGCGACCTTGGCCAGGTAGGCGGGGTTGCGGTAGCTGATGGCGGTACACATCTGGCCCAGGCGCACCCGCGAGGTGCTCGCGGCGAAGGCGGACATCAGGGTCCACGCCTCATGGGTGGCCTCTTCGGTGGGGAGGGGCACGGTGTGGAAATGGTCGTAGACCCACAGCGATTCCCAGTCCGGATTGGCGTCGATGCGCTGGGCGAGGTCGCGCATTACGCCCCACTGTGCGGCCGGATCGATACCGGCCAGATCCAGCCGCCAGCCCTGCGGGATGAAAATGCCGAAACGCACGAATGTCTCCTCCGTCTGAATGGATGGGTCCGCGACCACCCTTCCCGGTCGTCACCGGCGGGGCAACTATTCGACTCTGAACGCGTCGAACTCTCGGGCCTTGGTCGGTCAGCGTGTCACGGCGACTCAGTCGGTCTTGCCCGGCGCCGGATCAGGCAGGTCAGCGGGGGAAAGCACCTTGTTCAGGGCGGCGGCGACCGTCTCCAACTCACCCCGCGCCAGTTGCCCGCCGAACCGCCGCTCGATACCGGCCAGGTAATGCGGCGCGGCCTCGCGGAAGCGTTCGCGACCCTGGTCGGTAATGCTCACGAAGGCCGAGCGGCCGTCATCGGGATTGGATTCACGCCGCACCAGTCCCCGCGATTCCAGTTCGGTGACCAGGCGGCTCACCCGGGTGCGGCTGAGCACCACCCGGTCACCCAGGTCGCTCATCCGCAAGCGTTGCGGCCCATCGAGTTCCAGCAGGACGTCGTACCAGCTCAGCGGTAGGCCGGTGGCGCGGCGTAGTTCGGCGTCCAGCTCCGGGACCAGTTTGGCGTGTACCTGGAGCAGGGCGGCCCAGGCATTGACGGCGGGGTGGGATTTCGGTGGCACCGGCTCAGCATAACCGGTTGCGTGCGCGCGCACTTAAGTAGTAGCGTGCACACGCACATACTTTTGTGCTCGGGAAAGGAAAACCCATGACCACGTTGATCACTCGCGAAGAACTCGCCAAGGAGATCGAGGCCGGGACCGTGACGGTGCTGGACGCCCTCGGCGGTGAGTACTACGACAAGGCGCATCTGCCGGGCGCGCTCCCGTTGATCGAGTCCGAAGTGGACGCCCGCGCGCCCCAACTGCTCCCCGACAAGGCCGCCGCCATCGTCACCTACTGCTCCAATCCCGCCTGCGCCAACAGCCAGAGCGTCGCCACCGCACTGGAGCGACTCGGCTACACCAATGTCCGCAAATACCGTGAAGGCATTCAGGATTGGAGCGAGGCGGGGTTGCCAATCGAGAGCTAAGCCCGGAGAAATCGTCCCAGACGCACTAGGATCCGCAGCAGTCATCATTCGGTGTTCGCAGACCGCGGAGGGGGCTCGTCGATGAGCTCAATGCAATTGGACGCGCCCGACGGGCCCATCGAGGCCTATCTCGCCACACCCTCCGGGGACGGGCCGTGGCCCGGGGTGGTGGTGCTGCACGACATGCTCGGAATCGGCAGCGCCGTGCAGGGATCCACCCGCATGCTCGCCGACCACGGCTATCTCGCCATCGCACCGGACCTGTTCTCGCGCGGCAAGGTTCGGTGCGTGCCGGGGATGATCCGCGATCTCCTGGCCAATAAACGCGATAGCACCCCGGTACGCGATATTCTCGCCGCCCGCGCGCAGTTGATGAACGATCCGCGCTGTACCGGCAAGGTCGCGGTGGCGGGCTTCTGTTTGGGTGGTGCGTTCGCGCTGCTCGCCGCCACCGAGGGATTCGACGCCGCCGCGCCGTTCTATCCGGCGGGCCGCGGCAATTACGACGAGATACTGCGCGGGTCCTGCCCGATCGTGGCCAGTTACGGTCGGCGTGATCCGCAGAACATCGGACGCGGGCCGAAGCTCGAGCGCACCCTGACCGAGGCCGGGGTGCCGCACGATGTGAAGACCTATCCGAAATCCGGGCATTCGTTCGCCGACAACCATCCCGGGCAGCCGCTGTTGAAGGTCCTGGGCCTGGGCTACAACGCCGAGGCCACATCCGATGCCTGGCGGCGCGTCTTCGCCTTCTTCGACACCCACCTGTCCCCGGGCGACCAGCCGGGCGGACCGAAGGCGTAACCGACCCAGTCCCGAATCCGCCTGCTGGAGCGCAGATCCCGCCACAGCGCGCCGAATTCGTAGTACTGCAGCGTGAAGACGTTGGCGCTCTCGATGTTCTTGGTCAAACCGTAGGTGGGACGGAAGGTTTCGGCGCGGAAGGTGCCGAACAGGCGGTCCCACAGAATGAAGATGCCGCCGTAATTGCGGTCCAGATACTCCGGATCGCTGGCATGGTGCACGCGATGGTGCGAGGGCGTATTGAAGACGAACTCGAACCAGCGCGGCAGTCGGCCGATGGTCTCGGTATGCACCCAGAACTGGTAGATCAGATTGAACGACCACGCCGTGAACACCATCCACGGCGGGACGCCCAGCAGCGGCAGTGGAATCCAGGCCAGCAGTTCGAACCACGGATTCCACTTCTGCCGCAGCGCCGTCGCATAGTTGAAGTACCGGCTGTTGTGGTGCACCTGATGCGCCGCCCACACCACCCGCACCCGATGTGAGGTGCGGTGGTAGACGTACCAGAGCACATCCACCGCCAGCATGACCGCGACCCAGCTGAGCGGATTTCGCGGATCCACCTGCCACGGCGCGTGCACGTACAGCACCGCGTACCCGAGCAAGGCCACGAATTTCGCCGCACCGCTGACGAATACCGAGACCGCGCCCATGATCAGGCTGTTGCGGGCATCGGTCCGCTCATATCCGGTGCGCTCGTCGCCGTGCGCGCGCAGCGAGAAGATCTCCACGACCAGGGCGAGCACGAAGAACGGGACCGCGTACGTCACGGGCTGATTGATCTGGTCCCACAGGTTCACGACGACTACTCCACTCCCGCGCCGATGTGCGCGCGGTCACCGCATCTGCAACGACTGTAAGGCCCGCGATGCGATCTCCGAAAGACTCCGAACGCCCGGCGCGGGTCTCGGCCGCGCCCGCCACGATCGTGAACATGGCCGGGTATCCGATTCCGGCGCCATCGTGCGGCGTCACCAGGCCGACCGGGACGCCGAACCCGCGAGATCATCTCCTCGGGCGGCCGGGTTTCAGCTGCGGCGGCAACGCGCGACGAGTCCGAGGCAACCCGCCGCGGCTACCGCCAGCATGGTGAACATGGCCGGATAGCCGATGCCGGTGCTGTCGTGGAGCATTGCCATGAGGGCGGGGAGGCCGAAGCCGAGGTAGCTGACCGCGTAGAAGACGGCGGTCAGGCCCGCGAGATCATCGGGGCGGGCCATGCGTTCGATCTCCAGAAGTCCGGCGACCAGCCCGATGCCGAAACCGAGGCCGAGCACGATGGCGGTGGCGATGGTGAGCCAGAGCGTGAGTGGGCCCGAGGCTGCCGCGGCGAGCCCCATTCCGGTGGCGACGAGGGTCAGTGCCAGGGCGGGGAGGCGGATGGTGCCGGGGCGATCCAGGCGGCGGGCCACTGATTGAATGGCGAAACCGCAGCCCAGCGTAGTGACGGTGATCAGCGCGGAGAACGCGATGGGCGCACCGTGCACCTTCGGCATCATGAGGGTGGGCATGATGGCGTAAGCCGTTGCGGAACAGGCGAACAGCCATAGTGCGACGGGCAGCACGACCAGTCGGAAGCGGCGATGCGCCACGGCGGGGATCTTCAGGTCCTCGGTCAATCGCCTCGTAGTCGGCTCGGGCACCAGGGTTTCCGGAGCCCGGAGAATCCATGCGGCGGCAACCAGGCACAGCCCGACATTGATCAGGTAGGGGAGGGAGTCCGGCAGCGGCCCCCACTGTGCCAACACCCCTGCCACACCCGCGCCCACACCGAAGCCGCCGGTGAGACTCATGGCCGAGCGTCGCGCTCCGGTGCCGGAGGCGGTTTCGGCCGCGAATGGCGGCTGCGACAACTCCTTGAGCCAGCTGCTGCCGACCGCCATCGCCAGCCCGAGCGCCGCACCGCAGAGCACGCGTCCGGCGGATAGCATCGGCACGGAAGATGATCCGAAGGCGAGCAGCAGTGATCCCGATGCGGCGATCACCGGCGCGGGGAGCATGAGCGGTCGGCGACCGTATCGGTCCGACAGCGGCCCACCGATCAACAGCGCGGGCACGATCCCCAGCACGTACTCGAACAGCAGCAGATCAACGGTGGTGACCGGCAAGCCGTCCCGTTTGTACATGACCAGCAGTGGCGTGAATTCGTTTCCACCCCAGGCGATCGCGAAGATCGCCGTGGCCACGCTCAACCACGCGCGGGGGTCGCGAGCCACGGCCGCGGTAGGCCGGGTGAGAACGGCGGTGGCGGCGCCACCACCCGACACCTCGTGCTCGGCCGGTGAATCCGCCGGGCCGCCCCGTGAATCCGCTGGTTCGTGCGGTGAATCTGTCAGGCCACGGCGTGAATCCGCCGGACGTGAATCAGGCAGGCCGCGATACGAATCGGCGGGAGCGCCCGGAGAATTCGGGGTGCTGCCGCGTGGGGGTCTGGGGCTGAAGGGGGAGTCGCTCGTCATCACAGCCCTCTCAGGGTCACGCCGTGCACGTCCATCAGGTGCTGGGCGAGGGCGGTGGCGAAGCCGGTGGTGTCGCCGGATTCGATGAGGTCGGCGAGGCGGGCGTGCTGGGCGATGATGCGATCGGTTTCGATCTCGCCGCGGCGCAGGGCGACGCTGTTCATACGGCGCTGGCGTTCGCGGAGCGAATCGTAGAAGCCCGCGAGTAGCGGGTTGCCCGCGGCTACCACGTATTCGCGGTGGAAGTCGGCGTCGACCACGGCGAATTCATCGAGGTCACCGGTGGCGGCGAGCGCGCGCTGGCGTTCCAGACAGGCGCGCAACCGGATCATGAGTGCCGATCGATCGGACTCGGCGAGGGCTCGGACCGCGCCCGTCTCCACCACGTACCGCGCCTGTGTCACATGCTCGGCCTCGTGCGAGGGCACCGGCACCACCAGCGCACCCCGCTTGGGGTACAGCTTCATCCACCCCTCGGTCTCCAATCGCAGGAAGGCCTCGCGCACCGGAGTCCGCGAGGTGCCGAGCGAGGTGGCGATCTCGCCCTCGCTGATCAGCTCGCCCCCGGGGAGTTCCCCGCTCAGGATGCGTTCCTTGACCGCGCGGTAGGCCCGCTCGGCGGATGAATACGTCATAGACACAAGTCGCATCCTAGGTATCCGACCGGTCGGATTTGCTGGGTTGTGGCCGGTCTCACCGCCGCGCCGACCGTGGGACTTGCGCGCGCCGAGCCCTTACCCCGATGATTTGTCCTGTTGGCATGCTGCCAGTAAGTGAGACAGGGAGGTCCCGCATGGCGAATGACGCCACCCCGCCGCTGAACGAGATCGTGAACGGCGCGCTCGAATTCACGATCCCGATCGCGCACAAGATGGGCGTCCAGGCCACCGAGGTCCGCCCCGGTTACGCCGCCACCAAGGTTCCGGTCGAGGGCAATGGCAACCACTTCGGTGTCATGTACGCCGGAGTCCTGTTCACCGTCGCGGAGATTCTGGGCGGTGCGCTCGCCGTCGCCAGCTTCGACAGCGCCCTGTACTACCCGCTGGTCAAGGATCTGCACATCTACTTCCGCAAGCCCGCCGCCACCGATGTCACCGCGGTGGCCGAGCTGTCGGAGTCCGAGATCGCGCGCATCGCGGAGGAGGCCGAGTTGAAGGGTAAGTCGGACTTCGTGCTCAAGGCCGTCGTCACCGATGCCAATGGTGTGGTCGTCGCGGAGACCGAGGGGATCTATCAGCTCCGCGCCCACCGCAAGTGACCCGGCGCGGGTAACCGAAACGGCCCGGCATCGATGACCGATGCCGGGCCGACCGGAGTTCCTGACGGATCGTTATCCGTTGTGCGGCAACCGAACCAGCATCTTGCCGGTATTCGCGCCGCTCATCATGGCGGTGAAGGCATCCAGGGCCTGATCGATACCGTCGACCACGGTCTCCTCCGCGCGCAGTGAACCATCGGCGAGCCAACCGGCCGCCTTGCCGATCCACTCCGGCGCCTGGTGCAGATGATCGGTGACGTTCATACCGCGCAGGTTGATCCGCTTACCGATGGCCAGCGGCAGATGACTCGGCCCGGCGGCGAGTTCGGTGTCGTTGTACACCGAGATGGCCCCGCAGAGCGCGATGCGCCCACGCAGATTCATGGCGACCAGCGCGGCATCGAGGTGATCGCCACCGACATTGTCGAAGTACACGTCGATCCCCTCGGGCGCGGCGGCGGCCAACTGCCCCACCAGATCTCCCTCGCGGTAGTCGATGGCGTGATCGAAGCCGAACTCCTCCAGCAGGCGCGCGGTCTTGGCCGGACCACCGGCCGAGCCGATCACCTTGGCCGCGCCGAGCCGCTTGGCGACCTGTCCCGCGATCGAACCCACCGCACCGGCCGCGCCGGAGATGAAGACGACATCACCGGCCTTGACCGGGGCGACCTCGGTGAGACCGGCGTAGGCGGTGATGCCGGTGGTGCCCAGCACGCCCAAATACGCCTGGGCGGGCGCGATTTCGGCATTCACCACCTGGACGGCGGCGGCATCGAGCACGGCGTACTCGCGCCAGCCGTAGAAGTGGCTGACCACCGCGCCGACGGGCACAGCGTCCGCGGCGGAGGCGATGACGGTGCCGACCGCACCACCGGTCATGGCCTCACCGAGACCGAAAGGGGGGATATACGATTCGGCATCGTTCATCCGCCCGCGCATGTACGGATCCACCGACAGCCAGTCATTGCGCACCAGCACCTGTCCGGGCGCGGGATCGGGCAGCGTTACGGTGGCGAGCTCGAAATCGGCGGGCTTGGGCTCGCCGTGCGGGCGGGCGATCAGACGCCATTCACGGCTGTCGACGGTCATTGTTGTTCTCCTTCAAGTGTTTTCGTATCGAGCCCGGCAAGCAGGGCGTCGGTGGCGGTGCGCAGTAGATCGGTGCGGCCCATGGACAGCAGGCCGATGGTGGTGGCGAGAATGATTCCGGCGGAGTCGGCGGGGCGTTCCCGGCCCGCGTCGGTGAGGACGCCGGTGAGCAGTCCGTGCAGATCCTCGGTGAAGGCGCGGCAGATATCCCCGCAGAGCCGGGCCTGCTCGTCGATGAGCTCCGCGGCGTGCGGTGAATCCGCGAAAGGTCCCGATGCCAGTAGCACTTTCGCGGAGGCGATGCCGAAGACCTTGTCCGCCAGCGGAACAGGTGCGGCGGCGGCCTCCCGCGCGGCGGTCATCGCGGTCGCGTGCAGGCGATCGGCGAGCCGCCGCACGGCATCGTCCTTATTGCGAACGTATTGATAGACCGCCGACCTGGAAACGCCTGTCTCGGAGGCGATATCGTCCATGGTCGTCCGCCGCGCCCCGTACCGCAGCAGGCAGCGCAGGGTGGCGTCGAGTACGTCGGCGGTCCGGTCGGCCATCGGGCTCAGAGCGCCTTCAGCAGCTCCGCCGCCAGCGGGGCGGAGGAGGCCGGGTTCTGCCCGGTGTAGAGATTGCGATCGACCTCGATATGCGGGGCCCACGGCGCACCGGCCTGGAAATCCAGGCCGAGTGCGACGAGTCGATCCTGGAGCAGCCACTTGGCCTTGTCCGCGAATCCGGCCTGGGTTTCCTCGGCATTGGTGAAGCCGGTGATGCGATAGCCCGCGAACGGCGATTTGCCATCGGCATCGGCGGTGGCCAGCAGTGCGGCCGGGGCATGGCACACCACGCCGAGCGGTTTGCCCGAAGCCAATGCGGCATTGAGCAATTCGCCCGAGACGGCATTGACGGCCAGATCCTCCATGGGACCGTGCCCGCCCGGATAGTAGACCGCGTCGTACTCGGCGAGATCGACCGCGCCGAGGTCGATGGGATGGCTCAATTCGGTTGCCTTGCGCAGGGTTTCGGCGATCTTCTCGGCGCCCTCCGGACCGCCGTTGGCGTCGGGGGCGAGGCTGCCACGATCGATGGGCGGCACCACCGCGCCGGGGGTGGCGACCACGATGTCGTGCCCGGCCGCGGTGAATGCCTCGTAGGGCGCGGCGAACTCTTCGGCCCAGTACCCGGTCGGGTGCCGGGTGCCGTCGGCCAGCGTCCAATGGTCGACGCCGGTC
Source organism: Nocardia sp. NBC_01503 (assembly GCF_036327755.1). Taxonomy (NCBI): domain Bacteria; kingdom Bacillati; phylum Actinomycetota; class Actinomycetes; order Mycobacteriales; family Nocardiaceae; genus Nocardia; species Nocardia sp. NBC_01503. Next base: position 927,204 of record NZ_CP109596.1, on the reverse strand, counting down.
ATGACGAACAAGACCTTGGCCATGATGCTCCTCGCTCAGAACGGTCGCTTGCGATGAACTGACACTCCGTATGCGAAATGTCAGGTTGTCGAGATCCACCGTAGGTGCGCGAACATAGATCGACCAATAGACTCGCCTATATGAGACATAGGCAGACCGATGGCTCCGTGGATTTGGCGCAGCTCCGCACATTCCTCGCCGTCTACCGGGCCGGATCGCTCACCGCGGGTGCCACCCAGGTCGGCCTCTCCCAGCCCACTGTGACGACGCAGATACAGACCCTGGAACGCAGACTGGGCCCGCTCTTCGAACGGCTGCCCCGCGGGGTCACCCCGACCGCCGCCGCCCATGATCTCGCCGCCCGGGTGGCGAATCCGCTCGACGCACTGGAATCCGTGGTCGGCGACTCACCGCAGGATGACACCCCCGAGCCGCCGGTACTGCTCGGCGGTCCGGCGGAGTTGCTCGCCGCGCTCACCCTGCCCGCGCTGGCTCCGCTCATCTCACAGGGCATCCGATTCACCATCGCCACCGGCTTGGCCGATGACCTGCTCACCGATCTGCGCCTGGGCAAGCTGGATCTGGTGCTCTCCACCATTCGCCCGCGCGGCCGCACCGTACTCGCCGATCCGCTGGCGGATGAGGAGTTCGTGCTGGTGGCCGCCCCGCAGGTGGCGGCGAAGGTCGATATCGATCGCCTGTGCGGCAATGACTTCACGGGCGTTCCGCTCATCAGCTATGCGGCGGATCTGCCTATCCTGCGGCGCTATTGGCGGCATGTGTTCGACACCCGTCTGGAAGCCGAACCGGCCCTGGTGATTCCGGATCTGCGCGCGGTGCTCGCCGCGGTGGTCTCGGGTGCGGGGATCTCGGTGCTGCCGCGATATCTGTGCGCGCGCGAGCTCGATGCCGGATCCATTGTGACACTGCTGGATCCGGAGGATTCGCCGATCAATACCGTATATCTGGCGCGCCGGGTGGGCGGGTCGGCCCGCCCGCATATCGAGCGGGTGCGCACCCAGCTGCTCGAGGCGGCGGAGATATGGCGGGCCTGCGTGCACTGAGCACGCCGACCCGCCGAAATCCCAGGGCGGACAGCCTATTTCTCGGAGACCAAGCCGAACTCGGTGAGCAGTTCGCCGACCTCGGTGGCGTCGAGGCGCTGCATGATTCGCTTGCGCAGGATCTCGGGCCCGGGCAGATCGATGGTCTTACCGTCGCGCAGCCTGCTGGTCGCCGCCAGTAGCGAGCGAATGTCGTACGTGGAGTTGAAGACCTCCGGTACGCCGCGTTCGATATTCAACAGCTGATACGCCGCCTCCATACCGGTGCGCACCGAGTATTCGGTGGTGAAGATGCAGTCCCGGCTGGTTTCGGAGAACTGTCCGATGAAGGCGAAGTTCACCGAACCCTCGGGCACCACATTCGGCCGGTCACCGGCCTTGCGCGGCATGAAGAACGAGGTCACGTACGGCATCATCACCGGTACGCAGGTGGCGGCGTTCGCGGCCAGGTCCGGAATATCCGCGACCGGAACACCCATGTGGTACAGCCACTCCTGGGTGATCTCCTCGCCGGTGCACTCCTGCATGGTCTTCTTCACATAGTCGCCGGGCACATCCACGAACAACGAGTAGACCCACACCACGATCTGATCTTTGGGCTGCTGTTTGAAGTGCGGCTGCCGGTTCACCGTCCAGCTCATCAGCCAGCTCGAATCCCGCACCGTGACAATGCCGCCGGTGACGACCTTGCCGCTGAACGGATCTCGCTTACAGATCTTCTGAATGTATTCGGGGATACGCTGATCCAGCGTGGTGACGGTCGCCGATTCCCATTTGGTCTTCTCGATATCGCCCGCGAAGACCTCGGGTCGGCCGAAGGCCGGATCCTTGGCCGAGAGCGTGCGCCACAGATCCCACGCGGGTGCGGGTCCGGTATTCAGCTTGGCGGGGGTGTGCTGATCACCCTCATCGGAGTTCTCGGTGAGTGAGCCGATCGTCATGAACAGCAGATCGTCCGCACCGAGATCGACGCCGCCCTCGACGCCCTCGGAGACCCAGTGAATCCGCTTGGCCTGCTTACGTTTCGCGCTCAGGTCGAAATCCACATCCGTGACGGTGGTATCGAACTTGAACGTGACGCCCTGCTCCAGCAGCCACTGGTACAGCGGCAGCACGAGTGATTCGTACTGGTTGTACTTGGTGAATTTGAGCGCCGAGAAGTCCGGCAGCCCGCCGATATGGTGGATGAAGCGGTGCAGGTACAGCTTCATCTCCAGGGCGCTGTGCCACTCCTCGAAGGCGAACATGGTGCGCCAGTACAGCCAGAAGTTGCTCCGCAGGAAGTCTTTCGAGAAGACCTCGTCGATGCGCTTGTCCTCCATCTCCTCCCGGGTGGCCAGGAAGACCTTCACGATCTCCTTCTGCGCCTTGTCATTCAGGGTGAACAGGCCGTCGGTGTGCGCGTCCTGACCGCGTTCGATGGTGGCGCGCTGGAGTGAGAAGTTCGGATCGTCCTTGTTGAGCCAGTAGAACTCGTCCAGGACGCTGGCCCCGTCGATCTCCATGGACGGGACGGTGCGATACAGATCCCACAGGCATTCGAAGTGGTTCTCCATTTCGCGTCCACCGCGAATGACGAAGCCCTTCTTGGGTTTACGAATACCGTCCAGCGCGCCGCCGGGAAGCTTCAGCTCCTCCAGAATGGTGATCCTGTTGCCCGGCAGTTGACCGTCACGGATGAGGAAGGCGGCTCCGGACAGCGAGGCGAGACCGGATCCGACGAACCAGGCCGTTTTGGCGTCCACCCCTTCGGGCTTGCGCGGTCGGGTGAAGGCTTCGTAATTGCCACTGCTGTAGAATATATGACTCCTATCCCTGGTTTCGAACTTCGGGCGGATGACGCGCGGAGCCGTCACGCGGAGTACTTGTAGAAGCCCTCTCCGCTGGCGATGCCGAGCTTGCCCTTGCCGATGTAGTTGTCCTGCAACCACTTCGCGAGCGCCTTACCGTTCTCGTCACCATTGACGAGAATGTTGTAGGGCGTGGTCAGGCCGATGATGTCGAGAATCTGGAACGGTCCCATGGGCGCGCCGGTGGCGATCCGCCAGGTTTTGTCCACCGCTTCCGGTTCGGCGTAGCCGTTCGCGCTCAGATCCATGGCGGCATTGAGCAGCGGCACCAGCAGCGAATTGAGGACGTAACCCGCCTTCTCCTTATGCAATTCGATGGGCACCATGCCGATGGCGGCGGCGAAGTCGACCACGGCCTGATAGACCTTCGGATCGGTCGCGGGCGTGCCCATCACTTCGGCGGTATTGAACTTCCACACCTGATTGGCGAAGTGCAGCGCCAGGAATCGATCCGGCCGGCCGGTGAACTCGACCATGGCGCTGGGCAGCAGGGTGGAGGAGTTGGTGGCGAAGATGGTGCGTTCGGGGGCGAGTTCGCCGAGCTTTTCGTAGGTGTCCTGTTTGATGGCGAGCACCTCGGGCACGGCCTCGATAACCAGATCGGCGTCCCGAACCGCCTGTGCCAGATCGGATGTCAGCGTGATACTCGTGGCGGTCCTATCGGCCTTGCCGTCACCCGCCCCGTCGACCTCGCTCTTGTAGACGGCGGCCAGTTTGGTGAAGCGTTCGCCAGCGGCCTTCAAGGCGTCGTCGTTGATGTCGTAGGCGGTGACCTCGAATCCGCTGAACGCGGTCTGGTACGCGATCTGCGAGCCCAGCACTCCGGTGCCGAGCACGGTCACCTTGTGAATATCGATGCTCAATTGTCTCTCCTCTGTTCGGAATTGGCGGCAGCGTGCAGCGCCGCGAAGAAGCCCGCGACAATCTGCGCGATTTGGGCGCGCAGGTCCGCGAGCGGGTCGTAGCCCGGATGTGCCCCGGTCGCGGGGCGGGCCAGGGTGAGATGTAGAACCGCGAAGACGCTGCGGCCGGCCAAGCGGGAAAACTCTTCCAGCCGAGGTGAATCCAGTCCCCGCGCGCGGGCGTCGACGGCGAGCCGGTCGGCGATCATGGCCTCCATCCGGGCGACCAGGGCCAGTCCCTCGGCACGGTATTTCTCACTCGCCGTGCCGAAGAGCAGTTCGCGCTGATACGCGATGGTGTTCTCGGCATTGCGCGCGGCGGCGCGCACGGTCGGCCGAATGATCTCCAGCACCGTCTCCACCGGATCGTCGTGTGCGCGGGCGCGATGTTCCGCGAGGTCCAGGGCGGTCCGGAAATCCGCGTTGTAGACCATGAGCAGCAGTTCGCCCTTGGAGGAGGCGTATCGGAACAGGGTGCCCGCGGCGATATCCGCGCGATCGGAGATCTGCTGGGTGGTAACCCGTGCGAAGCCGTGTTCGGCGAATAGTTCGGCTGCGGCATCGAAAATGCGACTCTGCTTATCCTGCATACCGCGTGCACGCCGTCCGACCTGGGTAGATCGCTGCGGGGCGGTCATGCGACACCTCCGGATTGCCTGGAAAAATGAGCGGACTCATTTCTGAGCGTACCTCTGGCTACTGAAACCGCAACCCTGCACCGCAAAATGAAGACAGCGCAGTATGTTGTGAGGGTGCGTCGTCTGCGCGACCTCGTGGAAGTGGTGACCGCGTTCCTTGCCGCCGCGGTCGCCGGCCTGTCGGTCATGATGCCCGTGGACTTCGCCCGGGTGTCCGGTACTTCGGCGCTGCATCAATATCTGCTGGTGGTGAACGTGCCGCGCGCCGATACCGCCGGTGCGATCTCGGCGGTGGTGGCCGTGGTGCTCGCGGTCTCACTCGGCGATACCCGGCTCACCTGGATCGCCGCCGCCCTCACCGGTGTGGCGCTGCTGGCCAATGCCGTCCTGAGCCGAAACCTCGACACCGATCTGTCGCTGACCACGGTGAACTACATCGACTCCATCTTCGGCGGTGTGTTGCTCGGATTGATCGGTGCGGCTGTCCTGCGCAAGCGACGGACGGGGACGGCGTTCATGCTGGGCGCGATCGCGAGCGCCGTACTCGGTGACCTGACCGAATTACCCAGTGCGGACAGCACTTCCAGCGGGCTCGGCAACGACTCCCCGCCGCTGTGGTCGATTGTCGTGGTGGTCGTGCTGATCATTCTGTCGACCTGCTGGCATCAGCGGCGGCGGGTGGAGTTGGTACCGGACCGGGACGCGCCCTTCGGATCGGTGGTCGCGGCGGCCATTATCTCCGGCTCGACACTGCTTGCCGCGGAGTGGTTCGCGGGACATCGGGTCGGCACCCTGCCCGCGATCATGGCGGTGGCGGCAACCGTGCTCATCACGATGATGTCGGCCTTCATCCTCACCGGCCGGGACGGCAGCATTGTGCTGATCGGGGTCGCCTACGCGGCAGCCGCCAGCGCCATTGTGGCGGCGCCCCGGCCGAGCTGGGTGCTGCCGATCCTGCTCGTCGCGGTGGCCGCGGGCCTGTGGGCGGGGGACCGGTGGCGCTCTCCGCTGGCCGCGATCGGCCTGGTCGGGGCGCTGGCTTTCTTCGCCGCGGTGGCGCCGATCTCCGATACGGGGCAACTGGTTCCGTCGATCGGGGCGGTGGCGCTGGCCGCGATCGCGGGCTACAGCTACGGGGCGACACCTCCGCGCCTGATCCAGAATCGCGTGGTCGGGATCGCGGTGCTGTTCGTCCCGTCGGTGGTGCTCGCGATTCGCGGTGCGAACGACAACCTGATCGGATATTCGCACCTGTGGTACCGATCGCCCGCCACCGAACACAATCCGGTCGCCGGGTGGGCGGCACTGGCCATTGCGGGCGGTTGCGCGCTGGGTCTGCTCCGGCTGCGCGCGGTGCGTCCGGCCACCCCGCCGCGCCCGGTGAATTCGTTACGGGCGCAGCGGGATTCCCTCGTCGAGGATCAGTAGCGCAGCACCGCGACCGAGGATGGTGCGACCTCGCTCCGGAACAATCCGGCCAGCGCCTCGGGCGGCAGCAGGTAGACCGCGCCCTTGTGCTCCAGCGTCTTCACCGTCGCGTATTCGGTCAGGTCGATCACCGAAGTGCCCGGCTCGGAATGGGTTTCGACGGCATCGGTCATCTCGTCGAAGCGACCCCACTCCGCCGCGCCATCGGTGAGCAGCAGCGCGTCCACCCGGCCCTGGAAGGCCGCGCGCACCACCTCGCCGATGGTGACGGCCACCTTGGTCGGACCGTCCGCCAGCAGCAGCGCGGCGCGCTCCAGGGCGGCGCGTTCACCGGCCTCGAAGTGTGGCCGTACCACCTGGTAGGCGGTGTCGTGCAGGTTGCCATTGGCGAGCGCGGCCGGATTCTTCTCGACCGTGCCGATCAGCAGCGGACCCAGTGTGCTGCGCTTCTTGAACTGGCCGGACAGCTCCGGATCGGCGATCACGACCAGGGGAATGGCCTGATCCGCCAGGCGCCGTTCGACCGAGGAGGCGACCTTGCCGACCCAGTCGGCGAGGACGGATTTGCGCCAGTCGGTGGAGGTTTCGCCGTACGCCTGCGTCGAGGTGGTGGCCTTGCCGCCGGTATGCGGCCGGGCGGTGGGGCTGGCCAGCACGCGGCTCTGTTTATCGTCGTCGAGGTTCTCGGTCGGGCCGCCCGGCAGTTCGGCCGCGTGATCCCGGGCGAGCGCGAACTTGGAGCCGTCGTACAGCGTCGCACCGTCGGCGGTCAGGGTCAGCACCGCGAACTTGCCATCCGCGGAGAGCAGCGGCAGCAGCGGCTTCACATAGAACCCGGGCTCGATATGCACCTGTTCGGTGAAGGTCAGCGGCACCGTGAACCGGTACTGGGAGCCGTCCGCGCCGAGGAAGAGCGCCAGCCCCTGATCCTGATATTGCCAGAACGGATAGTCGTCGAGCAGGGCTGTACCGGGGGCGAGCAGGGTATCGGCCGCACGTTTGCCGAGCCCGTCGGCAACGAGCTTCGCGTGCGCCTCGGTGAGCAGATTCCGCAGCCGAATCGGGTCCTGACGTTTGTCCGGACCGCTGTTGTGCGTGGGCAGATAAATGGAGACACCGCGCCCCGGCGCGGCGGAGATGAGCGTCGACAGGTCGGACTGATTGAACATCGGCCGTCCTTCGGTAGAGGTTGGTTGGTCGATCCTCATGCAGGTTTCGCCAGCCTACGCTCCGCCGTGTTCGCCCGAAATGATCGCTGCTACGGCATCGGCCGGACCTCCGCGGCGAGTTGCCGCGGGGCCGTCGGCGGCCGATGCTGTGACCAGGGCGCGACACGTTCGAAGGCGGCTGCCAGGCGCAATACCCCGGCATCGTCGAGATGGCGGCCGATGATCTGAAGACCCACCGGGAGACCGCCTTCGGTGTAGCCCGCCGGGATGCTGACGGCGGGCTGGCCGGTCAGATTGGCGGGATAGTTGAAGCCGATCCAGGTCGAGTCGGAGACCTGTAAAACGCGGGGGTGGAGTCAGTCGCCGATCGGCGTGGGAGCGGTTGGGGCAACCAGGAACTCGCGCAGAATCTCCGTGAAACGTTGCGGAGTCTCGACATTGGGGCTGTGGCCCGCGGTGTCGATGAGCTCGAAGCGCGCGCCCGCGGTGGTGTAGCGATCGCGGGTGATCGCCCAGTCGTACATGGAGTCCAGGCGGCCGTGGATGACCAGGGTGGGCAGGGCCAATCGGCGGAGCTGGCGGTCCAGCGGGTCGGCGGCCAGTGCCCGGCGGCGAACGGTGCTGACCTCGCGATAGGCGCGCCAGGACATGGCGCGGTGATCCTGGATCATCTGGCGCATGCTCGGGACGATGCCGGAGGTGTTGAAGCCGGGCGCGAAGCCCTCCCGAAGTGCCTGGCGCACCATGGTTTCGGGGGCGAAGCGCTGGATGAACCGCGCGATCGGGCCGAGGGTGAGTACCGGGGTGATGGCCGGAACGTGCAGGTAGCTCAGGTCCGGAGCCTGGTCCAGGATGATGATCTCGGTAATGCGCGGCGAGCGCGCGGCCACGGCGAGGGCGGCGTCCGCACCCCAGGAGTGGCCGCAGACCGCGACCTTGGCGACGCCGAGTTCGGCCAGGACGGCGGCGAGCATACTGCCCTGACCGTCCTGGCCGAATCCGGCTTCGCCTCCGGTGCAACCGAATCCGAGCAGATCCACCCGGATCACCCGGTAGGTGTCCGCCAGCAGCGGGGTGACCGCGTCCCACCAGTGCACCGAGCCTTCGAAGCCGTGCAGCAGCAGTACGGGTTTGCCGTCGTAGGGGCCGTCCTGGCGGACGTGCACGCGACGGCCCTGGACGGTGATGAGATCACCGATCTGTGCGCGCGCTTTCGATTCGGTAGACGTCATCGTCCTCACCATCGGCTCTCTGTCTCATACGGTCGAGGCTGATCCTCTCATTTCTGACAAACCGTAGGGGTCCTGGAGCGTCACGCCCGAGGCTGTGGATGGTTCAGGACCGGCGGGTGCAGCAGGGTCGCCACGGCCAGAAGGGCGGTGGCGACCAGGGCGTCGAACCAGTAGTGGTTGCCGGTGCCGACCACTACGAGGGTGGTGATGAGCGGGTGCAGCAGTAGCACCCAGCGCCACGGGGTGCGGGTGGCGGCGATCAGGCCCATGGCCAACAGGAGTGCCCAGCCCACGTGCAGGGACGGCATGGCGGCGAATTGGTTGGAGAGGGTGTCGGTATCGGGTGGGCCGTAGACGGATTGGCCGAATTTGGCTGCCAGGTCCACGAATCCGTACTCGGGGAGCATGCGGGGTGGGGCCAGGGGGATGAGCATATGCAGGGCCAGGGCCGCGGCGGTGAGGGCCACCATGAGGTTGCGGGTGACGCGGTAGTACATGGGGCGGAAGGTCCACAGCCAGAGCAGGGCGCAGATGGCGACCGCGAAATGTGCTGTGGCGTAGTAGAAGTTGGCCGGAATGGCCAGGAAGTCGTGTTTCAGGAAGACCGACTGCACCGTCTGCTCATTCGGTATCTGCAATCGGTCCTCCCAGGCCAGGAGGGTGCGGGCATTGGCGAGGGCGCGGGTGGCCTCATCGGCGGCGAGCATGCGGCCGATACGGTAGACCAGGTACAGGACGGTGATGACCGACAACTGAACCACGGCTTCCCGCCCGCGGCCGTGTACCGCCGCGCGCGTTCGATCCAGGATGCCGGTTCCCGACTGCGAAACGTGTACGGGTGCATCGAGATCCAGTGCCACCATTGGCGCGGCCTCCTCCTTGCTCGGCTGACCGCCCTCCGGAAGTTAACCGGAGTGATATCCTCCGGTTAACCTAGCATCGTTCTCCCGTCATCAGAAATGGGGTGTGATCCGAGAGACACCGACCCGTCACACAGCCGCCGACTCCGGCAGACCCGCAGCCAAGGCGACCGCCTCGGCCAGTAGGTCTGCGGTCGAAATCAATTGCTGCTCAGTGTGTTCGGAAGTGATGAAGAAGCGCAGCCGCTCCTTGCCGATCGGCACCGCCGGGGCGGAGATGGCTCCGGCGTACACCCCGCGCTGGAGCAATGTGGCCGAGACGAAGCCGGCGCGGACCTCGCCGGGCACGATGACCGGGCAGATCGGCGTGCCCTGGGATTCGCCCAGGTTCAGGCCGCGCTCGAGCAGGGCTCCGTGCAAGAGCCTGGAGTTGCGCCAGAGCCGGGCGACCCGCTCCGGTTCGGCCTCGAGCACCTCGAGCCCGGCCCGCGCCGCGGCGATGGTGGACGGTGCGGGACCGCCGGTGAGCATGGCGACGCCGGGCGCGCTGGCCTTCATGGCCCCGATCAGCTCGGCATCGGCGGCGATGAATCCACCGCAGCTGCCCAGCGCCTTGGACAGCGTGCCCATCCAGATGTCGACCTCCGCGCCCGCCATCGCGTAATGCTCGCGGATACCATGCCCGCGCGCACCGAAGACGCCGAACGAATGCGCCTCGTCGACCATGACGGCGCAGTCGAATTCCCTTGCGATGGCGGCGAGTTCGGCGACCCGGCCCACGGTGCCGTCCATGCTGTAGTGCCCCTCGAGCACCACCAGCGCGCGATCGAACCCGGCGCGCGACATGCGCAGCACCGCGCGCAGCGATTCGGGATCATTGTGCCGGAAGTTGATCCGCCGGCACCCCGCCCACTGGGTGCCCGAGACCACGCTGCCGTGAATGAGCGCATCGCAGATGGCGACATCACCCTCGCCGAGCAGGAAGCCGATCACCCCGGCATTGGTGAGATAGCCGCTGGTGGTCACCATGGCATCGCCGGTGTCGTAGATATCGGCGAGCCGCCGCTCCAATTGGCCGTAGAGCGGAATCTCACCGGAGACGATCCGACTGGCCGAGGCCGAGGCGCCGTACTGATCGAGGGCGTCCTTGGCCGCCGCGATCACCCGCGGATGACTCGACAGCCCCAGATAGTTGTAGGCGCTGAAGTTGACCAGATCGGTGTCATTGGCGTGAATCACCGTGTCGTTCGGGCTGGTTCGCGGTAGGAACAGCGGATTCACCAGCCCCGACTGCGCGCTGATGGCCGCGATGGCCGCCTGTTTGGCCACCGTCGCCGCCACCTCCGGATGGTCGGCGAATTGCCTACCGGGTCCGCGCACCGGCCGGGCCGCCGGTGCGTTCGGGGTGAGCCGGGCAGCCGTAGCCGCCGGGCGCGGAGCGGTCGCAACGCCACCGCGATTGCCGACGCCGGATATATCGGCGCCGTTTCCATTGCCCGCCAGGAGTTTCCGGGCGAGCTCGCGTGCGGATTCGGTCATGCTGTCACCTCCTGGGCTGCCGGTGCCGATGCGGGCGCCGGTGTCGGATCGGCGGCGGGTGCGCCGATGAGGAATTCGGCGGCGCGGGCGCCCGCCTGTTCGAGGGTGAAAGTGCGGCCCATCTTGAGCGCGGTCAGATCGATGCCGAGCGATTTGCCCACCAGCGCGCCGAATTCCACCGCCATCAGCGAATCCAGGCCGAGATCGGGCACCGGGACGGTCAGATCGATGGAGTCCGGGTCGACGCCCATGACCACAGCGAGCTGTTCGGCGAGCATATGCGCCACCACATCACCGCGCTTCTGTGCGTCCAGTGCCCGCAGTGCGGCCACCAGATGCGATGCGGCGGAATCGTCCTCGGCCGCCGCCGCGATCTGCTCCTCCACCCGCCCGACCATGCTGAAGAACGGCACGCTCGAGGCGACCTTGCCCCAGTCCACCGGAATGATCGCCACCTGATGGTGGATGCCGAGTTCCAGTGCCTTCTCCAGGAATTCGGTGCCCTCGTCCATATCGATCGAGTCGAATCCGGTGGTGCGCAGGTAGCGCGCCACATTCTCGTCGTCGGCCATACCGCCGCCGGACATATGACCCCAGCCGACCGCGAGCGCGGTACCGCCCTCGCGAACCACCACATCGGCGACCGACTGGAGCGCGAGATTCGCTGCCGTATACGAGTATTGGCCGATCCCGGCGAAGATGGAGCTGCCCGAGGAGAACATGACGAACAGATCCAACTCGGCTCCGGCCAGATCCAGCCCGTATCGCAGCGCTCGCGCCCCCTCGATCTTGGGCCGGTACACCGAGGCGAGGCTGTCCCGGTCCATGAGCGAAATGCGCTTGTCGTCAACGACTCCGGCGGTGTGGACGACACCGCGCAACGGTAGCTCGGCGGTATCGGCGCGGGCGATGACCGCGGCCATCGCCTCGGCATCGGTGACGTCGACGCGTTCGGTGACGACCTCGATACCCTCGTGTTCCCAGGCCGCCAGCTGATCGCGCGCCGCTTCGGTGGTCGCGCCATTGCGCCCCAGCAGGGTGAGATGCCGCGCGCCCGAGCGCACCAGCCAGCGCCCGATCGCCAGACCGAAGGCGCCGAACCCGCCGGTGATCAGGTATCGCGCCGAGGCATCGATGCGCACCCGCGGAATCTGCGGCCGCACCAGCGGAGCCGCCGCCGCCATGCTCACCGCGATCCGGCCGAGCTGGGTGGAGCGCGCCACATCCTCGAAAGCCCTTGCCACATCATCGGTTTCGTACAGTTCGAACGGCAGTCGCCGGTATCGGCCCGCGGCCAGCGCGGCCTCCACCCGCTCCATGAGTTCGATGGTCCGGGTGCGTCGCAGCGCCAGCATGCGATCCAGATCGAAGGAGTGGTACGAGACGTTCTTGTCGAAGTACCGCATATCCAGTACCCCGCCGCCGTAGATATCGGCCTTGCCGATCTCCACAATGCGCCCGAACTCGGCCACCGCCTTGAAGTTTCGCCGCAGGATCTCCCCGGGCGCGGTGCTGATCACCACATCCGCGCCGCGTCCGCCGGTGAGCCCGAGCACGTCATCGGCGAAGTTCAGCGAGCGTGAATCGAGGACATGATCGGCACCCTGTCCGAGCGCGTAGGCCCGCCGGTCACCGGTGCTCGCGGTGCCGATCACGGTGGCCCCGTGCAGTTTCGCGATCTGTACCGCGGCCGTGCCGACACCGCCCGCCGCACCGTGCACCAGCACCACATCACCCGCGGCGACCCGGGCCAGCTCCAACAGTGCGTACTCCGCGGTGGCGAAGGCGACCTCGCTGGTGCAGTAGCCGGGTTCGGCATCGGGGGAGACCGGACTGACCAGGGTGCGGTCGGTGGTGTGGAAGCGGCTGATCATGCCCTTGGACGAGAGCATGACCTTATCGCCGACCGCGAGATCGGTGATATCCGAACCGATTCGGGTGACGATGGCATCACCCTCCATACCCGGGACGCCGCCGAAGTAGGTGCCCGCGAGCTCCTCCTCGTTCAGTACCCCGAGCACCTTGAGCGGATCCTTGTAGCCCAGGCCGACGGCGCGCATGCGCACCTCGACCTCGCCCGGGCCGGGTTCGCGCCGGTCGCAGCGCCGCCAGCCGAGCTTGGACAGCAGCCGGGATTTGGGCAGCTCCAGGGTGAAGTTCGCCTCCGGATCGGTCAGCGGGACAGCCTGATCCAGGGCCTCGATGCGATCGGGCAGCGAGGCCTCGACCACGGGTACCCAGCGCAGGCCATTGCGCAGGAAGATCTCATCGGAGTTGTCGTAGCTGAACGCGCCGGGAATGGCGAGTTCGGCGGCGAGATCGGCAGCGGTGACCTCGGATTCGATATCGACCAGGCGCCAGCGCAGCCGCGGCTGCTCGTTCAGCAGCACCCGGCGGGCACCGGCGAGCGCGGCATGCGCCGGATTGGGCGCGGCCTGCTCCTCCGGATGGGCGAAGGCGCGTTCGGTGACCACACTGACGTGCAGCGAACCGTCACCCGTCATGGGAATCTCGACCCCGCGCCGCTCCAGCCAGCTGTCGAAGAACTCATCGACAGTGAGGGCGATCCGACGTAGCGCCCAGAGGTTGTCGAGGTCCTCGTATTCGTCTCCGGCCACGAGGATGACGTGCAGCCGATCCACCGACTCGCCGGTGGCCTGCCGGAGGTGTTCGAGGACAAGGGATTCCAGGTCCTCGCGGTTCGGATCGCCGAGGGTGACGATCTCGCTCGCGCCGACCGCCACGGCGATCCGCGCCGCTCGCGTGCCGGGCACTACGCCCAGCTCCAGGATCAGCGCGAAGGCATTCGCGCTCGCCGGCAGCGCACCGCGATCGATCGGATCCCGCATATCCCAGCGGTCCTCGTAGAAGAACTCCGTCATGCGTTGCAGCGCACCGCGACCCGGTGCGATGGAGCCGAACCGCATACCGATGATCTGCATGACCACCCGGCCCTCGGGATCGAGCAGATCGATATCGGCGACCGGATCCGCGGCGGCATCCAGCCGCGCGACCACGGTCACCTGCTCCGGAATCGCCTCGAACGCACGGACTTCGGCGACACCGACGGGCACCATGGCCCCGTCCTCCGGACCACCGGTACCCGCGAGCAGTGCGGCCACGCTCTGTAGTGCGGCATCGACCACGCACGGATGCGCCAGATGTCCGGGTGCCTTGGCGCCCGCGCCATCGAGCGCCTCGGGCACGGTGCCGTCCAGGGTGGCCAGCACCGTCGATCCGGAGATGCGTACCGAGGTGGCCCGCTGGAAGGCCGGACCGTATTGCAGTCCGCGCGTGGCCAATCCGGCATAGAACGCGGCGGGATCGATGGCGTGCATCTCGTCGATGGCGGGCAGATCCACCTTCGCGGATTCGAACGTTCCCTCGACCAGTCGTCCGGTCGAATGCACCGTCCACAGCGCGTCGGGATTGGCCCGCGAGCGAATGGTGAAGCGGCGGGTCGACTCCTCCACATGCAGTTCGAGCGTCGGCGAAGTGCCGTCGTCGATGATCAGCGGCGAGATGAACCGCACCTCCTCGACCGCGACCCGGTTGGTCTCGGTACGCAGGGCGGCAGCACTCAGCGCGGCGTCCAAATAGGCCGCGCCCGGCAGGATTCGGGCTCCACCGACTACATGGTCGTCCAACCACGGCATGGCCCCGACACTGAGCTGAATCCGCCATGAGGTCGAGGAGTTGTCCATATCGGCATCCCCGAGCATGGCGTACACGCCGGGTGTCCCATGCTGGAGCTGCTTGAAGACCGGCAGCTCATGGCGCAGGTGGGTGCGCTGCCACGGGTAGCGCGGCAGGTCGATATGCGGGGTCACGATATTCCCGAACAGCGCCTCGGTATCCAGCACGCCCGCGCTGTACAGCCCGGCGATGGTCTGGCGGATGCTCTCGGCATCGGCCTGCTTACGGTTCAGCGTGCCGATGGAGGTCCCGGTTTCGCCCGCGCCGATGAGGATTTCGCGAATATTGGCACCCAGCACCGGATGCGGTCCGACCTCCAGGAATACCCGATGGCCCGCGCCCACGAATTCGGTGATGGCATCGGCGAAGCGGACCGGTTGGCGCACATTCGCGCACCAGTATTCGGCGTCCCAATCGCCCGCGGTCACCTCGCGGCCGGTGACGGTCGACAGCAGTGGCAGCGTCGGATCGTGCAGCGTGAGATCGGCCAGTGCCGTGCGCAATTCGCCGAGGATCGGCTCCATCAGATAGCTGTGATAAGGCACTTCGACCTGTAGTCTGCGCGCGAAGACTCCCTGTGCGGTGAGACTTTCGGCTATCTCGTCCAGCCGCGCCTCGGATCCGGCGAGGGTGACCGCGCTCGGGCTGTTGACGGCCGCGACATCGACGAGGTCGTCTCCGTCGATCAATTCCATTGCGGCGGCCGGCGGTAGGCCGATGGCCAGCATCCCGCCGGAGCCCGCCGTGGTGGCCTGCAACCGGGCGCGGTGATAGCTGACCAGCAGGGCATCGTGCAGCGACAGCATGCCGGTGACATAGGCCGCGGACACCTCACCCACACTGTGGCCGACGACGGCGGCCGGGTGAATGCCCAGCTCGCCGAGCATGGCGAAGAGCGCCACCTGCACCAGGAAGTTCGCGGGCTGCGCGACCGCGGTGGTGGTGACCCGGGACTCCTCCTCGGGTCGCAGCAGCTCCTCGATGATCGACCAGCCGGAGATGCGCTGGAACCCGTCGTCGATGCGCTGCGCCTCGGCGGCGAAAGTGCCACCGGCGGTCAGCAATTCGCGGCCCATGGCCCACCATTGCGGTCCCATGCCGGTGAAGACGAAGACCGGTTCGGCGATCTTGCGCGGTACCACCTTGGTGGCCGCGCGCCCGCCACCGGTGGCGTACTCGATCAGGGCGCGCACCAGTTCGGTGTCATCGCCGAAGCTCAGGCCGGTGCGGAACTGGTGGTGCTGACGGCGGGTCCAGGCGGCCTCGGCCAGCAGACCCGGATTCGCGCCCTCGGCAATGAGTTCGGCATAGCCGCGCGCCAGCTCACGCGCGGCCTGATCGGTGCGCGCGGACAGCGGCAGCACCCCGTAATGCCGTGGCTCCCGGTCGATTCCGGCCGCGGGCAGGTACTCCTGAAGAATCGCATGCGCATTGGTGCCGCCGTATCCGAAACCATTGACCGCGACGGTCATTCGCTCGACCTCGGGGCCGACCGGCTCCGCCTCGAGCTGGAGTTTGATACCCAGCTCAGCGAAGGGAATCTCCGGATTCGGCGTATCCAGCCAACCCTGCGGGGCGATGGTGCGCTTGGAGATGGCCAGCGCCGATTTGATGATGCTGGCGATACCCGAGGCCGCCTCGGTATGCCCGAGCTGCGCCTTCACCGAGCCGACGCCCACGGGTGCGGTGCGCCCCTCGACCTGCCCGTAAGCCCGTCCGATGGCCCGCAATTCGAGTGGATCGCCGACCGGGGTGCCGGTGCCGTGCGCCTCCACGTAGGTGATCTCGTGCGGAGCTATCCCCGCGCGCCGCGAGACCGATTTGGCCAGCGCCTCCTGTAGATCCGCGTTCGGCACGGTGATGGCCGAGGTGCGCCCGTCCTGATTGGAGCCGGTGGCCTTGATGACCGCGTAGACCCGATCCCCGTCGCGCTCGGCGTCTTCCAGCCGCTTGAGCACGACCATGCCCGAGCCCTCACCGCGGCCGTACCCGTCGGCCGCGGCATCGAAGGGTTTGCTGCGGCCGTCCGCGGCCAGGAAGCCGCCCTTGCACATGGAGACGAAGGCCTCGGGCTGCATGAGCATGGTGACGCCACCGGCGATGGCGACCGCGCAGTCGCCGTTGGCCAGTCCCTGACAGGCCAGATGCAGCGCGACCAGCGAGGAGGAGCACGCGGTATCCACGGTGAGCGCGGGGCCGACCAAATTGAGCGCGAACGCGATTCGGTTCGACAGCATGGTGTACGACGCACCCGCGGCGGTGTGCATATCGACGTACGGCAGTGCGGTGCTGGTACCGGAGACCGCGAGCTGATCCAGGGTGAACGCGCCGACGTACACCCCGATCGGGGCCCCGGAGATCTGTCCGGCGATACCGGCGTCGTCCAGCGCCTCCCAGGCGACCTCGAGCACCAGGCGCTGCTGCGGATCCATGGCGGCGGCCTCGCGCGGCGAGATGCCGAAGAAATCCGGATCGAAGGCCCAGGGATCGCCGGTCATGAAGGCGGCGCGTTTGGTGTACATCCGGCCCGGTGTGCGGCGGTCCGGATCGTAGTAGCGGCGGTAGTCCCAGCGCTGTTCGGGTATCTCGGTGACGCCGTCACCCTTGTTGATGATGAAGTCCCAGAAGGATTCCGGTGAATCGATACCTCCCGCGTATCGGCACCCGATTCCGACAATGGCAATGTCAGACACTACGACTCCTCGGCAAAACTCAGATCGACATGTGTGATCCCCCCCGAGAAGGCTGTTGCCGGAATTACTCCGACGGCACCGGAACCGGTTGCCGCAGAACGAAGTTCATCTCAGGTCCGGTACTCCCGATACGGACCCGGCGAACCAGTTCATAGCCGAAGGTGGCGTAGTACGGCATATTGCCGTCCTTGCAGATACCGCCGACGGTCTCGGAGCGCTCATCGGCCAGGGCGTCGAGCCAATTGACCAGTGAGCGGCCGACTCCCGAACGCTGCACCGTGGGGTCCGCGCCCAGGTAGACCATGAAGTGATGCCCCTGTACGGGCCGCACCTCGGCGATGGCATCGTCCACATGTATGCCCCGGGCGGTCCCCGCGCCCATGGCCCACAGCAGCAGCGGTCCCGAAATCGCCTCGCGCCACAGTGATTTGCGATATCCCGCCGGATACCAGAGCAGTGCGCCCACTATTTTGCCGTCGACCGTGGAGACCGCCGCGCCGCCCGCGGGCAGGAAGCGATACCGAATCATGATGCGCAGCATGCGCGGTGATCTGCGGTGCCGATTCCCCACGTCTGGGAAGACGTACTCCTCGATGGGATCATCGGACGCGAACGCCCTGGCGATGATCCGTGCCATATCCGCTATGTCGTGCTCGGTAGCCCGGCGGATTACCGGTACACCCGACTGATCCAAGATTTTTCCCTCTGCCCTTGTAATGCTACTGACCAGTAGGTTACATGCCGGGGATTATCCCGCACCTTGTTCGCGTTGTGGCATAAAACAATTCATCACACCATTGCCGGGGGTGCGGTTTTGATTTAAGGTGTCGCGCTCAAAAGGCTTGGCGCACAACAGAATTGACTGAGACAGTGGTGATGTCCCAAGGTCAGGACATTGCCTGAAAAGCGCTGTAACTCAACAGGGTTGCGCCCAGTCCCGCGATCACGCTCACGGTGATATTCATGGCGGCGTACAGGTACGCGCGCTGCTCGGTCAGCCGCACGGTTTCGAAACTGAAGGTGCTGTATGTGGTGAGCGCGCCGCAGAACCCGGTGCCCGCGAGGGCGTAGACGGGTGAGGACACCGCGGCCCCGGTGAGTCCGCCCAGGATCAGGCAGCCGATCAGATTCACCGTGAAGGTGCCCCACGGAAAGATGCTGTCGTGCTTGGTCTGGACCGCGCGATCGGTGAGATAGCGCAGTGGCGCGCCGACCATCGCGCCGAGAGCGATGAGTAGGGCGGTCATCGCACGGCCTCCCGGCGGAGCGTCGCGTGCAGGCCGCGGGTGAGCGCGACCGCCGCGAGGGTGGCCAGCAGTGCGCACAGCAGGGTCGCGGCCAGGTAGGCGAAGGCCAGTGGAACCGTGTCCGGTTGCAGCAGTCCGCGCGTCTCATTGGCATAGGTGGAGAAGGTGGTGAAACCGCCGAGAATGCCCACGCCGAGGAACGGTCGCGTCAATGGATGCACCGGGCGGATCTCGGTGATCGTCACCATGAGCACGCCGATCAGGAAGCAGCCGAGCGCATTGGTGGCGAAGGTGGCCCAGGGGAAGCCGCCCGCCGGGGTCGGCCACAGCCGCGCCAGCCCGTAGCGGCTGAGCGCACCGAGCGCGCCGCCGACGGCGATTACGGTGAGTACGGTGACCGGATGGTCGTGCAGTTCGCGGCGCTGTGCGGGGGAGTGCACATCGATATCGGAATCGATCGACCCGCCGAGGGGTTCGATCGATTCGGGTACGGCGTTCTCATCCGCTACTTCGCTGCTCATCGTGGTCTCCGCATCGATCGACCAGCCTAGTGGAATAACCCGCCGGGGCTCCTGGTTCATTTGGTTGCCATATCCACTAACATGGCCTTTCGATCCGAGGAGGACTCGTGCAGTTCGGAATCTTCACCGTCGGGGACGTCACCGCCGACCCCACCAACGGTCGCACCCCGACCGAGGCGGAGCGGATCAAGGCCATGGTCGCCATCGGCGAGAAGGCCGAAGAGGTCGGCCTCGATGTCTTCGCCACCGGCGAGCACCACAATCCGCCCTTCGTACCGTCCTCGCCGACCACCATGCTCGGCTACCTCGCCGCCCGCACCGAACGGCTGATCCTGTCCACCGCGACCACGCTGATCACCACCAATGATCCGGTCAAGATCGCCGAAGACTTCGCCATGTTGCAGCACCTGGCCGACGGGCGTGTCGACCTCATGCTCGGGCGCGGCAATACCGGACCGGTGTACCCCTGGTTCGGCAAGGATATTCGCGACGGCATTCCGCTGGCGGTGGAGAACTACCACCTGCTGCGGCGGCTCTGGCGTGAAGAGCGCATCGACTGGCAGGGCAACTTCCGCGGGCCGCTGCAGGGCTTCACCTCGACCCCCGCACCGCTGGACCACACCGCGCCGTTCGTCTGGCACGGGTCGATCCGTTCACCCGAGATCGCCGAACAGGCCGCGTACTACGGCGACGGCTTCTTCCACAACAACATCTTCTGGAACAAGGAGCACACCGAGCAGATCGTGCGCCTGTACCGGCAGCGCTTCGAACACTATGGCCACGGCAGTGCCGACCAGGCCTTTGTCGGACTCGGCGGACAGGTGTTCATGGCCGAGACCGAGGCCGAGGCGAAGAAGCGGTTCCGGCCGTACTTCGACAATGCGCCGGTCTACGGGCACGGGCCGTCGCTGGAGGATTTCTCGGAGATGACGCCGCTGACCGTCGGTACGCCGGAGCAGGTCATCGAACGCACCCTCGGTTTCGCCGATTACGCGGGTGACTACCAGCGTCAGCTGTTCCTGATGGACCACGCCGGACTCCCCATCGACGTGGTGCTCGAGCAGATCGAGATTCTGGGCCGCGAGGTTGTTCCGGTGCTGCGCAAGGAGTTCGAGCTGCGCCGCCCCGAACATGTGCCCAGTGATCCGCCCACCCACGGCAGCCTGGTCGCCGCCGGACCGGACGCACCGCACCGCCTGGTCGATCCCGCCCGTGACCGGCTCCCCGTCGAATCGAATTGAGGCACAAGATGAGTCGTAAAGTCGTGGTTCTCACCGCTGGGCTGTCCCAGCCGTCCTCGACTCGACTGCTCGCCGATCAGCTCGCCGCCGCCGTATCCGCGGCGGTCGGCGGGCGCGGGGAGAGCGTCGAGCTCGAGGTGATCGAACTCCGGGAACTGGCAACCGAACTCGCCGCCACCATGGCCACCGGTGGGATACCCACGCCCGCCATTACGGCGGTGCGGGAGCGAATCTCGCAGGCGGACGGGCTGATCGCGGTGACGCCGGTCTTCGCCGCCAGCTACAGCGGGCTGTTCAAGATGTTCTTCGACATCCTCGACCCGGATGCCTTGAACGCCATGCCGGTTCTGATCGCCGCGACCGCGGGCACCCCCCGCCACTCCCTGGTGCTCGACTACGCCATGCGCCCACTCTTCACCTACCTGCGCGCGGTCATCGTCCCCACCGGCGTCTTCGCCGCCACCGAGGATTTCGGCTCCACCGGTCTGAACGACCGAATCCACCGCGCCGCAGCCGAATTCGCCACCCTGGTAGTAGCCGAACCCACCGCCGTAGCGGGCTTCCTCCAGGACACCGAACCCCGCAAACGCACCTCCGGAAACTCCCTCGGCGCGGTGACCCCCTTCAGCAGCCTGCTCGCCGGACACACCGGAAATGGTGCGGCACACCGCTGATTCGCCGACGATAGCCTCGCACAGCACTGACCTGTGCGGGGTTATTCGGTGCGGTCGGCCAGTTCGATCAGGCGGGCGCGGACCAGGTCGGGGCGTTCGTCGATGATGAAATGTCCGCAGCCGCTGACGCCTTCGAAGGTGTAGTCGTCGGCCCGCGCGGATGCGGGATCGGCCATGGAGTGGTGCACCGCCGCGTCGTCGAGGCCGAAGAGGGCGTGGATCGGGACGGTGCCGCGGCGGCGTTCGGGATTGCGCGCGGCCTGCGGAATCTCTTTGAGCCAGAAGGTTCGGTAGGTGTCGGTGGCCGCCTGCGCACAGACCGGATCGCGGAAGCGCTCGGAGAAGCTGCGCACCACCTCACGGGTGACGGCGGTGCGATCGGTCATGGCGCTGCTGATCAGCCACTCCAGGAAGCCGGTGCGCCGCTGCACCGGTTTACCCGCGATCGCGATCAGTGGCTGATAGGTCAGGAATCGCCAAAGATTGCGTGTGACAACGGATGTGGGAACCCAGGGGTGTGCCATATTCATGGCGAGGTAGCCGGAGAAGCGCTCCGGTTCGCGCAGGATCATGCGGTATCCGATGAACCCGCCCCAATCGTGCCCGGCGAGCAATACCCGGTCGATACCCAGCTCATCGAGCAGGGCGAACAGATCCGAGGCCACATCATCCTTGGCCCATTTGTGCGGTGCGGGTCCGGACCAGCCGTACCCGGGCAGATCCGGTGCGATAATCCGCAGCCCCGCAGGCGGATTCGCCAGCAGATCCCGATACGTGTAGTGATGCTGCGGCCAGCCGTGCAACAGCAGTACCGGCCGCCCCTCCGCGGACCCGGCCTCGGTCACATGGAATCGCACTCCGCGAGCGGTGACGAACGACCGCCGTACCCCATCGATCGCGGGTGGTCGGGATGCGGCGGCACTGCCGAATTCAGCCATGGGATCACGATATCCGGCAGTACTTCGGCCCGCCCCGGGGCGATTGCGCGCCGAACCTACGCGTGCTCCTCGGCTACCCTCCGGCATCCTGTCGGCGAGGCCGACGGCGCGCACCGGCCCGAAGGGTGAAAATCGCCCATATGCACGTGCTCGGGGCCGTACTCTCTGGGGTGTGTGGCTCGAGCTGATCACCATTCCGCTGTTTACCGGGGTCATCGGCTATGTCACGAACTGGACCGGCATCCTGATGCTGTTCGAGCCGATCCGTTTCCACGGGTTCCGATTGCCCGGATTACGTTGGGTCTTCCCGTATCTGCCGCGGCGCATCCAGGTGCTGCCGCTGCTGTCGGACGACGGCCGCGTCGGCTGGCAGGGGATCGTGCCCTCGCGGGCGGAGAAGATGTCCAGCATCGCCGTCGACAAGGGGCTCTCCAAATTGGGGAGCATGTCCGACTTCTATCGGGAGCTCGATCCGGACAGTATCGCCGAACAGCTGGTCACGCTCACCCGGCCGCAGATTCCGGTGATGGTGGCGCGCATTCTGGAGCGCCGGAATCCGCAATTGTGGTTCAACCTGCCCGAATCCGCGCGCGAGCTGGTGTATCGCCGGGTCGCCGAGCAGTTGCCCGCCAGTGCCCGCGCCATCACCGATGCCATCGGCGAGCATATCGAGGAATTGATCGACCCCAAGTGGATGACCATCCGGCATCTCACCGCCAACCCGCGCCTGATCAATCGCATCTTCCGCGAAATCGCCGCGTCCGAACTGCGTTTCATGCAGAACTTCGGCTTCTACTTCGGCTTCCCGATGGGTTTCGTGCTGGTCGCCGTACTGCATTTCTTCCCGTACTGGTGGGTGCTGCCGCTGGGCGGGGTGGTGATCGGCTACATCGTGAACTGGGTCGGCATCACCATGATCTATGAACCGCTGCACCCGAAATGGTGGGTGCCGTGGCGGCAGGGCCTGATGCTCGAGCGTCGCGACGAGATCGCCGACGGGTACGCGGAAATCATCGCGGGCGAGGTCATGACGCCCCAGAACCTCGCCCGCGAACTGCTGGCCGGTCCGCGTGCCGACCGCACCACCACCATGCTGGACTCGATTCTGGGCGCGTCGATCGATCAGGCGGTGGGGCAGGCCAAACCGGCCCTGCGCTTCTCCCTGGGCCGCTCCGGTTATGACCGGCTCAAATCCGATGCCACCCCGGAGATACTGTCCCTGGCCCACACCGCCTTCTCGGATCCCTCATTCCTCTCGTCGCAGACCGCGCGCATCCGGGACTTCGTGGCCACCCAGATGCGCGCCCTGGACCGCCGCGATTTCGTGGATCTGCTGCGCTCGGCCACCCGCCAGGACGAATGGCTGCTGTTCGTGCACGGTGCCGCCCTGGGTGTGGTCGGCGGTCTGATCCACCTGGCGATCTTCGGCGTGTGAGCGTCTGGAACTACGTGGGTGTGATGGTGGCGACGATGGTGTGGATGGCGCCGTCGGTCATGGCGAAGGTTTCGGCGATGTCGACGGTCATGAGGCGGATTCCGGCGACGCCGGAGTCGAGCAGGTAGCGGGCGGTGACCACATCACCGGATTCGGAGAGTCGGACCTCGCGAATGCGCTGGACGACCCGGTATTGGACCCCGTGTTCGAGGTCGTTGCTGAGCTGGGGTCCGGAGTAGCCGGTCTGCATTCCGGCTTCGACGCGGGTGGCGTCGGGGGTGAAGCGGACGGCGCTGGCATCGTGCGAGACCAGTGCGTCGAGGTAGGCCATGGCCATGGCCTCGTTGCGGCTGAGCGTCGGATCCGCCGCTGCCCCAGCGCTTCCCGAGCCCGCGGTGAGCGCCGCCGCCGCGACGGCGGAGGCAACTGCAACCTGTTTCATTCTCATGCGCACATCCTGACCTACTACCGGGCGGTAGGAGCGGCGATCCGCAGGTCCGGTTGTGCGGAATGCTCGCTAAAGGGACTTCTCAGTTTTCCGGCGGCCGGGTATTCCATAATCGAATCCATGCCCAAGCCCTGCTTACTACTGCAGTTGCGCCCGGAGACCGCCGCCGCGGATGACGAATACGACGCCATACTGCGCATGGGCGGACTCGTCCCGGCCGATCTGGTGCGGGTGCAGATGAATCTGGGGTTTCCGGATCTGCTGCTGGACGACTACTCCGCCGTCATCGTGGGCGGCGGTCCCAGCAATGTCAGCAATCCGGACGATCGCAAATACGACTACCAGCGCAAATTCGAGCCCCGGCTGCGGGAACTCCTGAATGAGATTGTGGCGCGGGACTTTCCGTATCTCGGAGCCTGCTACGGCCTGAGTATTCTCGCCGATGTGCTCGGCGGACAGGTCAGCGAGGAGCGCTACGGCGAGACCGCGGGGGCCACGACAATCGAACTCACCCCGCAGGCCGGGCAGGATCCGCTGGTCGCGGGCCTGCCGCAATCCTTTCGCGCCTTCGTCGGACATAAGGAAGCCTGCCAACAGGTACCGCCCGGTGCGGTGCTGCTGGCGGATTCGGCCGACTGCCCGGTGCAGATGGTGCGGGTCGGCGAGCATGTGTACGCCACCCAATTCCATCCCGAACTCGACGGCAAAGGGCTCGCCTTGCGCATCGAAACCTATCGCGACGCAGGCTATTTCGATCCAGAGGAGGCCGATCTGCTGACCGAGCTCGGCCATCGCGAATCGGTGCCGGTGCCCGCGGAGATCCTGCGCCGCTTCATGAACCGCTACTACCTCGGCCGATGAGTGTGCCGCTGGCACAAGACCGTTCACCCGGTAGGTTCGATGGGGTGAGTGCGTGGTTCGGGCGAAAGTTCCATCGGGTAGGCAATTTCGACAAAGCGGTGAATGGCGCGGTGGCGCGGATTCCGGTGACGGGGGTCGATCGCGGCTTGCTGCACCTGACCCATACCGCCGATCGTGGAGTGTTGTGGGCGGGTATCGCGCTGCTGCTCGCCGCTCGTCAGGGCTCCACCCGCCGGGCGGCGCTGCGCGGGGTCATCTCCGTCGGTGGTGCCAGCCTCACGGTCAATGTGCTGCTCAAGACCGTGTTCGCCCGTCGCCGACCGGCCGCCGAGGCGTTGCCCTCGGAGCGGCGGGCCATCCGATTCCCCACTTCGTCGTCCTTCCCATCGGGGCACAGCGCCTCGGCCGCGGCGTTCGCGACCGCGGTCGCGCTGGAGAGCCCGCGCACCGCGTTGATCGTGGCCCCACTCGCCGCGACGGTCGCGTACTCGCGCGTGCACACCGGCGTGCACTGGCCCTCGGACGTATTCGTCGGTGCCGCGGTCGGTTCCGGTGTCGCGCTGGCCACGCAGCGCTGGTGGCCGGTGCGCGCCTCGGATGAGGCCGCGGCGCACCCGGTTCGCGAAGCGCCCACCATGGTGGATGGCAAAGGTCTTGTGGTGCTGGTGAATCCGGTCTCCGGTGCGGCCGACTACGACCCGTACGACGATGTGGTCGCGGCCCTGCCCGCCGCCATCGTGCATCGCACCGAGCCGGGACGGGACTGTGTCGAACATCTGCGGACCTTACTGACCGAGCTTTCCGGTGGTACCGAGGTGCTGGCGGTCGGTGCTGCGGGCGGTGACGGCACCATTGCCGCGGCCGCCACCGTGGCGCTCACCAATGGTCTTCCGCTGGTGGTCATTCCGACCGGCACCCTCAATCATTTCGCCCGCGATCTGGGTGTCTACGACCTGCGGGAGGTGGTGGACTCCACCGGTGCGGGTGAGGCCGTCGCGGTCGATATCGCGCGTGTGGAGCTGGAGACCGCCACCGGATCGCGTACCCATCACCTGATCAATACCGCGAGCCTGGGCGCGTACCCGGAGCTGGTTCGGCTGCGCGAGAAGTGGCAGGGCCGCTGGGGTAAATGGCCCGCCTTCGCGGCCGCGCTGATCACCATGCTGCGGCGCGCGGAGCCGATTCGCATTCGCTTCGAGGGCCGCTGGCACGATGTGTGGTTCGTCTTCATCGGTAATGGCCCGTATCACCCGCACGGCGCGGTCCCGGCCTTCCGCTCCCGGCTCGATGCCGGACTCCTGGATGTGCGCTGGCTGCGCGCCGATATCCGCTTCTCCCGCAGCCGGGCGGTGCTCGCGCTGTTGCTGGCCGCGATCGGCCGCAGCAAGGTCTACGGCGAGACCCAGGTGCCGGAGTTGACGGTGCATCTGAACGAGCCCGAGGCCGTCGCCGCCGACGGTGAGGTGCTGTCCGAGGCGATTCGCGTGCACTTCTCGATAGCGGGTCAGGTCACCGCCTACCGTCGTGACGAATCCAATCCGCGCTGGGTGAATCGACCCCGCCCGCACCACCGCGGCTAGATCCCGCGCACTCCACAATCGCTGATTCTCGTGAAAGTCGGCCGCGCTGGTCGTACCGTAGACGGGGGCAGAAATCCTGCCGCACAGGAACTTCCGCTGGTCGTCAGTCCAGTGCTCTTCGCTCCGCCCGCAATTGGAACAATAGCGTTTTGGTCGAGGATCCAGGGGGTTGTGCCATGCAGCCGTTCGAACTTCCCGATTTCTACATGCCCTATCCGGCGCGGCTCAATCCACATTTGGAGCGGGCTCGCGGCCATACCCGCGAATGGGCCGCGGACATGGGGTTCTTCGAACCACAGCAGGGTCATCACATCTGGGATGAGAGCGATCTGGAGCGCCATGACTACGGATTGCTCTGTGCCTATACGCATCCCGACTGTGACGGTGCCGAGCTCGATCTCATAACCGACTGGTACGTCTGGGTCTTCTACTTCGACGACCATTTCCTCGAGCTGTACAAGCGCACCCGGGATATGCGGGGCGCGCGCGAATACCTGGAGCGGCTGCGCGAATTCATGCCGCTCGAGGGTATCGATATGCCCGAACCGACCAATCCGGTGGAGCGCGGACTGGCCGATCTGTGGCCGCGCACCGTGCCCAGCATGTCGCTGGATTGGCGGCGGCGCTTCGCCACCACCACCCAGGCGCTGCTGGAGGAGTCGCGCTGGGAGTTGAACAATATCGCCGAGGGCCGCGTAGCCAATCCCATCGAGTACATCGAGATGCGGCGCAAGGTCGGTGGCGCGCCCTGGTCGGCCAATCTGGTCGAGCATGCCGTGCACGCCCAGGTGCCCGCGCAGCTCGCGCCCACCCGGCCGCTGCGAGTGCTCTGCGATACCTTCTCCGACGCCGTTCACCTGCGCAATGACATCTTCTCCTATGAGCGCGAGGTGCGGCAGGAGGGCGAGAACGCCAATGGCATTCTGGTCATGGAGCGTTTCCTCGAGGTGGATACGCAGACGGCCGCGGAGATCGTGAACGATCTGCTCACCTCGCGGGTGCAGCAGTTCGAGTACACCGCGCTCACCGAATTACCGCTGCTGTTCGCCGAATACGGGGTGAGCCCGGCCGAACAGGCCGATGTTTCGCTGTACGCCAAGGGATTACAGGATTGGCAGTCCGGCGGGCACGAATGGCATCTGCGCTCCAGCCGGTATATGAACAAGGGCAGTCGTAAGAGCGCGACTCATCCACTGCTGGCGGCCTTCGCGCCCGCGGGGCTGGGTATGTCAGCCCTGCGGATAACGCCGAGTAGCTTGGGGCTCAAGCGATTCGCGCGGTTCGCTCACCAACCGTATGAGGCGGTCGGCGCGACTCCGCTGCCGGAGATCTACATGCCGTTCGAATTGCGGCTCAATCCACTGCTGGACAGCGCGCGCGAGAATGTGGTCGCGTGGGCGCGCGAGATGGGCATGCTCGAACCGACGCCCGGTCTCCCGGCGAATATCTGGACCGAACAGGATCTGCGCGACTTCGACTTCGCGCTCTGCTCCGCGGGATTGGATCCCGACGCCACCGCCGCCGAACTGGATCTGGCGACCTCCTGGCTCACCTGGGGCACCTATGTGGACGACTACTACCCGGCCGTCTACTTCCCCACCCGGAATCTGATCGCCGCCAAGGTACAGGGCCGCCGGTTACAGGAGTTCATGCCGATCGACGGGCTCGCCACCGCGACCCCGGCCAATCCGCTCGAACTCGGTCTGCTCGATCTGTGGACCCGCACCACCGCCCCGATGGACTCCGAGCAGCGACACGAATTCCGCAGGGCCGTACAGAGTTTCCTCACCGCGTGTGAGTGGGAAGTGCTCAATCACACCCTGCACCGCATCCCCGATCCCATCGACTATGTGGAGATGCGCCGCGACACCTTCGGCTCCGATCTCACCAAGGCGCTGTCGCGCCTCTCACACGGCAATCTCGTTCCGCCGCAGATCTATCGGACCCAGACCCTCGCGAATCTGGAGAACACCGCCGCCGACTACGCCATCCTGCTCAACGACCTGTTCTCCTATCAGAAGGAGACCGAGTTCGAAGGCGACTTCCACAATGGCGTCAGTGTCATCCGCAATTTCCTCGACTGCGATCGCGATCGCGCCGTCACCCTGGTCAACGACCTCATGACGGCCCGCATGCAGCAGTTCGAGCATGTGGTCTCGGTCGAACTCCCCACTCTCTACGAGGAGTACGACCTCGACGAATCCGTTCGCCGCGTCCTGAACCAGCGCGCCGTCGAACTCCAGGACTGGATGGCCGCAATCCTGAACTGGCACATCAACTGTCGCCGCTACCGGGAGCCCCAACTGCTCCACCGCTTCCGCCCGCAACCGCCCGCCACCGAATCCCGCCCGACCCTGCCCTTCCTCCGGCCGACCGGCCTGGGCACCCTCGGACTGCGAATCGGCGCGGGCCGCAACGTATCCCAGGTCACCTCCGGCTGAGGCAGATGGTCAGCGCGGGCGCGACATCGGGCTCGATGTGGATGGCATCGCCGGATCGGACATATTGAGCCTGGTGGGAGCCAGACACAGCGCTGTCTCGGAGTCGCCGGTCGAGGCGATCGCCCGGGTGGCATCGGCGTACTTCAGGCAGGCCGAGTCGATCGGATTCCGCATCGCCTCCCGACCCACGATGCGGTACAGCGCACTGCTGTCCGCGCAGTCGTATGCGACGGGTACCTGGGACTGGATCGAGACGCAGGCGTCGACGGCGAAGCGCTCCGGCTCCCGATCGATCACCTGGAAGGCGACCACGACCGCCGTCACCGCGACCACGATCCCCAGCGCGAAGGACAACCACACCAAAGGTCTTCGCGCCCAACGCCGTTTCAGGGGGTACAGGCGTATCGGCCACATTCTCGGCCCGCTCGGTCATTTCGATCATCTTCTCGCGACGCAGATGGTTCCGCCATTGGAGATGCCGGGATCGATGGTGATGTAGGGATTGCCGGGTGGGCATTTGCCGTCATTGGGCTGGTGTACGTCGGTCACGCGGTATTTGGCGGCCGGGTCGGCGCAGTCCAGGTGTCGGGTGTGGGCCGAGTTGCCGGTGCCGTCGACGCCGATGCAGTCGCCGATCTTCGCGTACGCGGAATCGCTTTGATCGGCGGGGCCGAGGCACATGGCGAGCACCAGATCGGTTTTGTCATTGGTGGTTTGGGAGAAGGAGGTGGCGGCGATGAGATCCGGGCACTGCGGGCGGGCCAGCTGCTGGTACGCGGTGGTGACGGTGAGTACCCGCTTGTTGGCCTCGGGGGAGGTACAGGCCACGATCTTCATGACATTGCGGTCGACGCAGTCACCGACCACGGCGGTGCCGAGATAGCTGGGATCGGTGGCGGTCACGCACAGCACAATGGCTCTGCCGCCGAGCGAGGTCTGCGCGTACGCCTGTCGGGTCGCGGCCTCGTTCTTACAGGCTTTATCGGTGACCGGGACCGCCATGTGCATTTCGACGGCCAGTACCTTGGATCCGTAAGCCGGTGTGCCGCAGGCGATTCGGATTATGGTTTCACCCGCACCCTTCACATCGACGCAATCGCCGACCTGAACCGCGCCCGGATCGCTCATATTCAGCCGGGTCGGCGCGAGGCACAGCACCGTATCCCAGGTCTCGCCCGGAGATACCGGTTCGGGCTTGGCCTTGGTCACGTCGGAGTATTTGGTGCAGGCCGACTCGACCGGGTACTTGATCTCCTCGCGGCCCGCGATGCGGTACAGCGCCTCGGGATGCGCGCAGTCGAACTCGACCGGAACCTCGGTCTTGATCGATACGCAGGCATTGAAGGCGAAGCGCTGCACCGGATCCGGTCGCGTCAGGATATATCCGGCCACCGAGCCCGCAATGGCCACGATCAGCGTCACCGCGACCGCAATCCACACCAAAGGTCTTTTGGCCCAATGTCTTCCGGGTGAAATGGGCGGCGGTCCATCCGGGGGCCGGGGTCCCGGTGGGACGGCGCTCCACCCGGTCTGGGCCGCTGCCCACTGGGCATCCGTCGGCGGGGTGACTCCCCGATCCCGGCCCTGCGCATACCCCGGCATGATCGCCGGGGGAGTATCAACGGATTCGTCGACAGAATTGTCCGACCGGTCGTGCACGATCTATCCCCCACCAGCTGTAATGCGATATCCATGTCCCGCGTGGCGCGCGGGAAGATGATCTTAGCCTGGTTCGGAGACATTGCCGCCCAGTCGGTCTCGACTACGGGGCCGTGGGCTGATTCTTCAGCGCCTGCTCGTAACCGCCCTCGGGGGCGTGGTCATCGGAGGTGTACACCAGGTGCAGCACGCCGGTGGTGAAGGTCTTGGACGACAGCAGCTTCAGGGGGATGGGGGTGCTCTCGTCCCACAGGCGCAGGCCCTGGCGCAGGGCGATGGGGTGCACCAGCAGGTGGAGTTCGTCGAGCAGGCCCGCGGCCAGCAGTTGGCGGACGATGGAGGGGGAGCCGCTCATACCGATATCGGTCGCGCCGGGCTCGGCCTTGAGAGCCTTGACCGCTTCGATCAGGTCGCCCCGCAGCAGCTCGGAGTTGCGCCAGGGCAGGTCGAGATCCTGGTGTGAGACGACGATCTTGCGGGCGTCGCCCAGTGTCTTGGCCATTGCGGCATCCTCGCCGCCGGCGTTCTCGCGCTCCGGCCAGGCGGCGGCGAAGCCCTCGTAGGTGACGCGGCCGAGTAGCAGGGTATCGGCGGTCATGAGCTGGGAGCCGACGGCCTCACCCATCTCGTCGTTGAAGTAGGGGAAGTGCCAGTCCTGGGGATCGCCGATGACGCCGTCGAGTGAAATGAAAAGGCCCGCAGTGATTTTCCGCATTCCAGTGCTCCTAGCGTAGGTGGTGTTACCCGTATAGACGGGGCGTGTCGCCGGAATTAATCGCCACGGTTCGAGCGCGGGCTCTACGGCACCCGGCTCTCACCCGCGCAAGCGTGGGCGGGGCTCAAACATTGGCGACTGCACCTGACCGTGCTGTCGGTGACCTTCGTGATCTTCCCGCTGCTCGGGCTCGGTATCCGGCTGCTCGGGCACGATCTGCTCCCCGCCGATCTGCGCACCGGGATCCTGTTCCTGTGCCTGGTGCCGTCCACGGTGCAGAGCTCGATCGCCTTCACCTCCATCGCGCGCGGCAATGTGGCCGCGGCCATGGTGAGCGCCTCGGCCTCGAATGTGCTCGGGGTGGTGCTCACGCCGCTGCTGGTGGTGCTGCTCATGACCACCGGTGGAGGGGTGCGGATCGGTGCGGGCGCGATTATCGCGATCATGACCCAATTGCTGCTGCCGTTCCTGGTCGGGCAGCTGCTGCGCCCACTCATCGGTGCTTGGCTGGCTCGGCATCAGCCGGTGGTCAAGCATGTCGATCGCGGTTCGGTGCTGCTCGTGGTCTACACGGCCTTCAGCGCGGGCACGGTCGAAGGGATCTGGCGGGCGATGCCGCCGCTGCGCATTGCCGAGGTGGCGCTGTGCTGCGCCGTATTGCTGGCGGCGGTGCTGGTGATCACCGGTGGTCTGGGCAAACTCCTGAACTTCGCGCCGGTGGACCGGATCGTGATCACCTTCGCGGGCTCGAAGAAGAGTCTCGCCTCCGGACTGCCCATGGCGGCGGTGCTGTTCGGCGGTCAGCAGACCGCGCTGATCGTGCTGCCGCTCATGATCTTTCACCAGATCCAGTTGATCGTCTGCGCGTTCCTGGCGCCGCGTTTCGCTCGCCGTCCGCGCACCGAGGACGAAGCCGCGGCGGCGCTCAGTACGGAGCCGACCGCGGCGACCAGCGCGCGGTGAGCTCGGCGGAGAGGTTGCGCGGGAAGGAGATTCGGGCCGGATCGCCGTCGCAGGTGTAACGCTGATCGGGATGTTCGGCGAGCTGATCGAGCCAGTAGCCGGAGTCGAACGGAACCGGAGTGCGGCCCGAGCGGATGCGGGGGATCGCGGTGGGATCCAGCGCCCCGAACGGGGAGGGCGCCGGTTCCGCGCCGACCAGCAGCACCGCGTCGAAGGTGTACGGGGTGCCGTCCCAGTTGCCCGCGCTGGCCAAGGTGCGGTCGTTCGGTGAAATGCCCAGGGGCAGAGCCATTGTCCGCACCGGCTGATTCGGCACGGCGGCGGCGATGGCCCGCAGATTCTGTACGAACTCCCGCTGCACGCCGGTGCCGTCCAGTCGCCCCAGATTGGCGTGGGTGGCGGTGTGCGAGCCGATCTCGT
This sequence comes from Nocardia sp. NBC_01503, assembly GCF_036327755.1. Lineage (NCBI taxonomy): Bacteria > Bacillati > Actinomycetota > Actinomycetes > Mycobacteriales > Nocardiaceae > Nocardia > Nocardia sp. NBC_01503. The sequence continues at coordinate 894,990 of NZ_CP109596.1, read as the reverse complement.
AGCCGTGCGCGGTCAACCAGGGCAGGGCCCGCTGATCATTCGCGAAAGGCTCGTTGTTGACGAAGAATGTTGCGGTGGAGACGAATTCAGGATGCGCGGCGTGGAACTCCTCGAGAATCGCGAGAGCGGTATCCGGGGCCGGGGCGCCTTCGGTGGTGAAGGACACCTGGCTGGTGGTCGAATCATCGAAGGTCAGCACCACCGGATGAGTACCGGCGGGCAGATCGATGGCGCCGGAGGTGAAGCGGGACACCGTGATCGGCCGATAGTTCTCCCGCAGCAGCCGCTCCAACTCGGCGCGGAACTTCTCCGGGGTCTGATCGTAATCACCCGCCGGTGACCGGGAGAGCTGGTGATACATCAGGATCGGCACCATACCGAGTTCATTCGCGCCGACGGCGGCGGGATCGGGCGGCGGGACGGTCGTACTCGCGGGCGATGCGCCGGGCGCGGCGGTCTGCTGCTCTGGTGCGGCGCAGGCGGCGGCGAGTACAAGCAGTGCCGCGGTGATCACCCGCAGGCCCGCGATCTTGGCCATTGTCGAACTCTACTGTCCGCCAAGCCGTCTCGGGCGAGAGTCGGAAATCCCACGCGCGGCGTCCACGGACAGCGGATAGTTTGGGGTACCCAGAGTGAGAGTTGGTGTGTGCGTGCTGAAGCGGGTCCCGGCTGCCGGGCGACGACGACTGGCGGTAGTCGGCACGGTGGTGGTGATTGTCGTGGCCGGTGTGATCATCGGTCTCCTGCGAACCGATCCCGCGGCGGCGGTGATACCGCTCGCACTGGAGGTGAATCAGCCCGAGCCGGTCACCTCGCTGCACGCGCCGATCACCGTGCGCGGCACCGCGACCGGGGCCAAGAGTCTCACCGTCGCCGGACAGCCGGTGACACCCGCCGCCGATGGCAGCTTCCAGGTCACGCTGCCGCACTCGACCGCAGGTGCCGCGGTGGTGGCCACCGACGCCGACGGTAAGATCGTGACCCAGCCGATCACCACCCGCGCCGAGGTGCCGCGGATTCGCGCAGTCCATGTCACCGCGTACGCCTGGGCCTATGAGCCCATGCGCGAGGATGTGCTGAATATGGCGCGCGAGGGGCGGATCGACACCGTTGAACTCGATATCAAGGATGAGGACGGTGTCGTCGGCTACGACTCGCAGGTGCCCCTGGCCCGGGAGTCCGGGGCCTCGGCGGGCATCTACAACGCCGCCGATGCGTTGCAGACCCTGCACGACATGGGAATTCGAGTCGTCGGCCGGATCGTCGCCTTCCGCGATCGCACCATGGCCGAATGGGCCTGGCATGCGGGGCATCCCGACTGGGTGATCCAGAATCCGGGTGGCGGACCGTACGCGAGCCACTACGGCTCGATCGCCTTCACCAATTTCGCCAGCCCCGAGATGCGCCGCTACAACATCGATCTCGCGACCGAGGCGGCCGGATTGGGCTTCGACGAGATCATGTACGACTACATCCGGCGGCCGGACGGTCCGCTCTCCGGCATGGTGTTCCCCGGGCTGACCGATACGCCGACCAACTCCATCGCCGAATTCCTGCGCGAGAGCCGCGATCCCGTGCGCGCTGCGGGGGCCTTCCAGAGCGCGGCGGTTTTCGGAATCGCCGCCACCCGCCCCGACGAGATCGCCCAGGACATTCCGCTCATGGCCCGGCATCTCGACTACGTCGCGCCCATGCTCTACCCCTCGCATTGGAACGCGGGGGAATACGATGTGGCCAGCCCGAATTCGCAGCCCTACGACATCGTCTTCCGGTCACTACAGGACTTCCAGCGCCAGGTGGAGGGCACCGGGGCCAAGGTGATTCCGTGGTTGCAGGACTTCAGCCTCGGGGTGAACTACGGCGACGCCCAGGTGCGGGCGCAGGTGGATGCGGCCGCGGCGGTGGGTATTCCGAGTTTCTTCCTGTGGAATGCGGCGGTGCACTATCACTCGGGGGCGCTGGATCCGGCCTGAGGGCTCGACTCGCCCGGGCGGGTTATCGGGTTTTCCCATGTCGCGGGGGATAGTTGGACGGTAGCTTCACCGACCGGTCGGCATCGTCCTGCGAGGAGTGTGCATGAGCAGCCCCGAAAAGCGATCCCTACTGTCCCGCATCACCCCCACCCAGTGGGTAGCCCTGGCCCTCACTGTCCTGGCCATCCTCTTCGTGGTCGAGAACCGCACCAAGGTCTCCATCGAATTCCTGCTCATCACCATCCGCTCCCCGATGTGGCTGGTACTCCTGGTCATGTTCGTGGTGGGCTGGCTGGCCGGCCTGCTCACCGCCCGCCAGCGCCGCCACTGACGGGTCTGTCCGAGGCCCGGCGCGCCACCGCGGCAGCCCTCCCGCCCCGGGCCATGGAATCCCGCAACCTCCCAGCTGTTCTCGCGATTCCGACAAAAGTGAGCTTCAGGACGAAGGCTGTAATTGTCGGTCGCGGGTGCTGTACTTGGAGCCTGATTGTTATGGAATCGTTTTCGGGCTGCGAGGTAGCGCGATGGTTCGCATGGTCAACAGGTCGATTCCCGCACAGCCGCGGTGGCGCAGGGGCCGACCGCCGCTCGGGTACGTTCCGCCGCGCTCTGCCCCGTACTACACGGTGCCGATCCGGCCCTCGCAAACCCCCCGCGCCGATTATGTGACGCCCGGCGGGGAGATCTTGCTACTGCTGCTCGGACTGCTCTGCTTCGGTGCCGGAGTTGTGCTGGCGGTACACGGGGTGGTGGTCATCGCCATGGTGCTGATCGTGGTCGGTGGTTTTCCCGTGTACTTCGCGCGAGTAGTCCGAGCGCAGCGGCGACTATGACGAAGGAATCGTCAGCCGCGATTCATCAATTCGATCAGCGAGGCGGTATCGGTGGTACGCGAGCCGCCGGCGAAAGCCAAAGTGGCATAGGCACGTTCGGCGGCCTCCTGATGTCCGGCGCCGCAGGCGTCGGTGACCATGATCGGAAGGTAGCCGAGGTCGGTGGCGTGCCGCACGGTGGGTTCGATACCGATCTCCAGGGCGATGCCCGCGACGGCGAACGAGTCGATTCCCAAGTCCCGCAGCGCGATATCGAGTGGGGTGCCGGTGAAGGCGGACATGGAGATCTTGTCGAAGACGACCTCGTCCGGTCCGGGCTCCAGTTCGGGTACCAGTTGATAGGCCGGTGAGCCCTGCAGGAACGGCGCGTGCACCTGATGCGGATCGTCGACGTGCTGCCACTCCATGGCGGTGCGCAGTTGCGAAACACCCGCCGCCGCTACCGGAATCGACATGTGCCGGGTGTAGAACACCCGAAACCCCTTCTCCCGGGCGGCATCCCGGAGCTGTACACAGGCTTCGGTGATGCGTTCGCCATCCGGTATCTGCCGCACGATTCCGACCTGCATGTCATAGATCAGCAGTGCCATCCGTTTCGGATCGCACGCATCCTCGATGGTCTGCGGAATGGTCAGTCCGTACGCGTATCGCATATCGCCTCACTTGGTCCGGTCGTAGGGTTCGGCGACGTCGACGGTGTCGGCCATCAGCGCCTCCAGTGGTAGCGGTGCCGTCACCGGCACATACGTCCACTCCAGGAAACCCTTCTTGGTCAGTGGAAAGTCCTCGATGTATCGCTTGGCCTCATCGACGCTCTCCACCTCGAACACGATCACCACACCCGGCTCGTCGGCCCGCGCGTAGTTCTCCCGCACGATCCCGGCCTTCCACAGCCGCCACACATTGGCCACTTCCTCGGGTAGGAAGGGTGTGATGGTCTCCAGTGTGACACCCGGCTTGAATCGATCAAAAGTAATGACCTTCATGAACTTTCGACTCCGTATCAACGTTCCGACGTATCCGTGCGGAGTCCATGCAAACCCGATGATTACAGTCTTACAAGTACTCACTTTCCGGTAAGCACCCGAGGTGATCATGCCCCCCAAGCGCTACCACTGCCCCGTAGAGGTAACCGTCGACCTCATCGGCGGCAAATGGAAACCGGTAATCCTGGCCCACCTCAAAGAGGGCACCCACCGCTACGGCGAACTCCGCCGCCGCATGCCCACCACCAGTGAAAAGATGCTCATCCAACAACTCCGAGACCTGGAGTCCGCCGGCCTCATCCGCCGTACCATCACCCCCACCACCCCACCCCAGGTCGACTACGCCCTGACCGAAGAAGGCTGGACCCTGGTCCCCGTCCTCACCGCCCTTTACGAATGGGGCCAATCCCGCAGCACCAGAACCGGTCTCACCATCGAGCCCATCGCTCCGATCGTCAATTGATCAGGGCGGGTTCGAAAAACGTTTCAGCGCGGTCGATTACCAGGATTCGATCAGCGCGGCATCGTGCTCGTGCCGCTGCCATTGCGCGGTGAGCCGGGCGAGGCGGTGCGGGGCGGAGATGCCGCGTACGCCCGCGATCCTGTCGTCGCGGATCTCCAGGATCGCGACGCTCACGACCCGATCGTCGACGGTGGCGAGCATGGCCGGGCAGCCGTTGACCACCGCGGCGTGGATCATGGGCGAACCCCCGGCGAATCTGCGTTTGGCGGCGGTGGGTTTGAACGCGCGCAGGGCGGTGGCGAGCCGCTGCGGGGTCGAGTAGTGGATCAGCTTCTCGGCCAACCCGCCGAAGCCGTCGGAGGTACCGGTGGCATCGGCGGTCAGCAGTGTCACCAGTCGCTCGGTCCGGCCGGAGGCGGCGGCCTCGACGAATGCCTCGACGATTCGCCGCGCGGCGGCGGGATCGAGTTCGGTTCTGTTGCCGGCGGCGGCAATTCGATGCCGGGCGCGGTGCAGGTGCTGCTGACTCGCGGAGACCGTGAGGTCGAGAATCTCCGCGATCTCGGCGTGGCTGTACGAAAACGCCTCGTACAGCACGTAAACGGCGCGCTCGGTCGGTGAGAGCTTCTCCATCATGGTCAGCACCGCCATTGTCACCGACTCGCGCTGCTCGACGGTATCGGCCGGGCCGAGCATCGGATCGCCCCGCAGCAGCGGTTCGGGCATCCACGCCCCGACCGCGCGTTCATGCCGCATCTTCGCCGACCGCAGCCGATCGAGCGCGAGGTTGGTGACGATCTTGGTCAGCCAGGCCTCGGGCACCTCGACGTACTCCCGGTCGGCGGCCTGCCACCGCAGGAATGCGTCCTGCACCGTGTCCTCGGCATCGGCGGCGGAGCCGAGCAGACGGTAGGCGAGTGCGGCCAGCCGATTCCGGCTGGCCTCGAAACGCGCCGCGGTGGCAGTGTCCATGAGCGCCAATCTAAGTGGTGACCGTGTCGGCCGAGTGCGCGCGTGCGGTCGCCAGGCGGTACCGGTGACTCGGCATCCCGAAGGTCGGGTGGCTGATACTCCAGCCGCTACCGGCCACGATCGCCGCCTTGACGTGCGCCGCCGACCGCCCGCACAGTGCCCCGGACTTGGCGCGAGCATCCCCGTCGACCAGCTGGAAGATGCCGTCCTCGCGTCCGAGGCTGATGTGGTTGCCGAAGTAGGCCAGCGCGGTGCCCTTGATCTTGCGTCCGGTCCGGTCCCCGATGATCGCGGCCGCCGCCTGCATCCCGGTGAATCCCGCCGAGGCGCAGGACATCGGCAGCGGGTGACCGTTCTTGCCGATGACGAAGGCGCTGTCACCGGCGACATAGACCTCCGGATGCGAGACCGACCGCAGCCGCCGATCGACGGTGATCTGACCGTTGGCCCGCACCGCGAGCCCGCTCGACGCGGCGAGCGGGGTGACGGCGAAGCCCGCGGCCCATACGGTCGCGTCCGAGGCGAGGAAGGTGCCGTCGGTGGCGACCGCTCCGGTCGGCTCGACGCGTTCGATTTCGGTGCGCTCGTGGATCGAGATGCCCAGCCGGTCGAAGCTGCGCAGCAGATGACGACGAGCCTTCGGTCCCAGCCAGCCGCCGAGTTCGCCGCTGGTGGCGAGGTCGACGCGAAGCCCCGGACGGGCTTCGGCGATCTCGGTGACGGCTTCGATCGCGGTCAGATTTCCGCCGACCACCAGCACCGTCCCGTTCTCCTCCAGCTCGTCGAGGCGGGCGCGTAGCCGCAGCGCGGAAGGGCGTCCGGCGACGTGGAAGGTGTGCTCGGCGACCCCCGGAACACCGTGATCGGCGGCGGTGCTGCCGAGCGCGTACAGCAGGGTGTCGTATTCGAGCCGGTCGATGCCATCGCCATCGACGATGGTGACACCGCGGTGTTCGGCATCGACCGCGGTCACCCGCGCTACGCGCAGCCGAATGCCGGTACCCGCGAACACCTCTGCCAGCGGCCGGTGCGGAAGCTCGTGCCCGGCGGCCAGCTGATGCAGCCGCAACCGCTCGACGAAATCGGGTTCGGCATTGACCACGGTGATCTCGAAGTCGTCGGCATGCAGTTGGCGGGCCAGGTATCCGGCGGTGAAGGCTCCGGCGTATCCGGCACCGAGGACGACGATGCGATGCTTCATGATTCGCTCCTGTCTGGTTCGCGTGCACTCTGAACGAGACAGCTCGTGAATTCCTGACAGCCGCTGCCTGTGATGTGGAACACCGGCGGGATGCGCTATGAATCGGCTTGGGCGCCCAGGAAGTTCAGCAGGATCTGGGCGTCGTCGCCGTAGTCGAGGTGGGCGTTGGAGGCGTAGAAGTTGGCCATGGCCACGCCCTGACGACTGAGCTGGACCAGATCGTTGACCGAGTCGGGGCCACCGATATCGAGCAGGGTTTGGGCGGCCACTCGGAGATCGCCGCGGACGGCGGTGGCGAAGGGGCCGATGACCGAGCTCGCCAGATTCACGGCGGTGGGCGCCAGGGACGCCACATCGGACGCGGCGGCCAGCGGATCATTGCGGTTCAGGGATTCGACCGCGCGCCAGAGGGTTTCCTGTACCTGGCCGACATTCGCGGCTATGCCCAGGATGTCGATGCCGGTGAGGGCGTCGGCGACGACGCTCAGGGCGGAGGTGAAGCCGGAGGGGTCGACGGCGGTGGCGGCGCGGACGACCGATGCGATCAGGGAGAGATCGACACCGGCGGCGGCTTGGACCATCGGGGCGAGGGCGATATTCAGGTTGCTCGCGATCTCGTGCGCGGTGCGGACATCGCCGGTTTGGATGATGGTCGGGAGGCTGGTGAGGTCGTCGAGGATGGTGGGGAGGTTGGCCGCGGTCGCCGCCCAGCCCGCGCCCACCTTGACGACCTGCTCGATGAGCGTGCTCGGGTCGGTGGTGGTGGGGACCAGCGCGGCGATGGGCGCGGGATCACCGCTCAGCACCCGGCCGAGTGCGGCGAGGAAGGGGGATGCGTTCGCATTGAGTGAGCAGTACAGGTCACCGTCGGCGCAGAGGGTGCGCACGCGGTCGGTGAGTGCGCCGAAATCCTGGCTCCGGGTGCCGGCGATACCGTGGCCTGGCTGCGGATTGCCCAGGGAGAGTGTGGTGTTCGGGTCGCGGTGGGGATCGGCCAGCAAACCGACGCCGATAACGCGCTCGGGGCCGATCGGGCCTTCGCCATTGCCGATCTCGGTGGCGAAATCGCCGATGCCGTCCGCGCCTTGGCTGTATCCGGCGAGCAGGACCCGGGTCGAGGCGCAGAGACCGCCGACCATGGTGCGCAGTCGGGATTCGAGGGTGCTCAAGGACTCGGCGTAGCTCAGTCCCTGGTCGAAAGCGCTTGCGGCGTAGGGGGTGTAGCGCACGGTGATCTGGCTGCCGAACTGCCGCTGCAATCCGTCACCGACCGGCCTGAGCATGCCCACCGGGACGGCCGGATCCGCGTCGGGGCGCGTCTCCCAGGTTCCCGGCGCGAGAATCGCGGTGTAGGGGGTGCAGGGTGCGGTGCCGCGGATATCCGCGTGCGCGCCGCCGACCGCCACGGTCCCGACCATGACGGCCGCGGCGACCGAGATCGCCCCGCACGAGGTCGCCAGCCTGCTCATTGTCCAATCCCTCTGTCGCCGATGGAGTTTCGGGCGGGGGTTGCCGCCCGGCAGATAGTCCTGGCCAATTGTTGATCATCGGCCCTCGGCTTCGCAGGGTTTTCAGACACATAGTTGTTTCAGATGCCGGGCGGGCGGGTGGCGGCACCGCATCGGTCACGGCATCGGCGGGGCTCAGTGCGGGCGCAGCACCACCAAACCCGGAGTGCTCGCGACGTAATCATTGAGCGGGGTGTCCACCACCCGATAGGCCGCCAGCGAGGTGGCATTGCGGAATACCGGGCCATTGGGTGTGGCGACGAAGATGCCCACGTGGGTCACATCGAGCCCGGGCTGATCGGCATAGGCGGCAAGGTAATCGCCGGTGTGCAGCTGGGAGATCACCGCGTTGTCGACCGCGGTGGCGGGGATATAGGTGATGTCGCGCTCCACGGCGGGCAGCCCGGGCAGGTAGGAGGTTCCGTCGGCTTTGGTGTTGAGATGTTTGCGCACCGTCACGGCCGCGGGCGTGAGCGTGCCGGTGACGTCATCGGCCGCGGTGCGCGGGGTGACCGCCCAGTCCGTGAAGAAGTGTTTGCGGTGCAGGAAGTCGACGGTCCCATTGGTGTAGCGCGTCTCGGCGAGATTGGCGATGAAGCCGGCGCGGTCCGTCGAGCGGGAGGCCGCCTCGACATAGTCCAGGAGGGTGAAGCAGTCGACCCGGCGCAGATCGACGATCAACTCCTCGGGCACGGTAGCGGAGCCGACCAGCATGTTCGCCCCGTACGGCGTACCGAGCAGCCGCGCCGAGATCTGATTGATCAACTCGCCCTTGCCCGCACTCCCGGCGGCCATGCGCACCCCGAGCAGCTCATCGAGCTTGTTCGCGGTGGTGTCATCGATCGACGGGCTCGCGGGCGTGGCGAGCGCGGTGGCGCCCGGCAATCCGATCCCGGCCAGGGTGAGCAGGACGAGCAGTATGCGAGCGATGATGCGCAAAGTCGCCTCCACGAAACGGCCGAGCGGTGAACGGGTTCGGATACCACCGTAGCGGGCACCGGACCGGTCAGGAATCGAGAAGCGCCCGATACCCGCTCCGACCTAGCGTTATCGCCATGTGCAGCATTCATTTACAGGGTCCGAGATTCCGGGCCGAAGGCGGACCGAAGGCGAATGTCGCGGTCATCGGAACCGGGCGGGTCGGCCGGGCGGTGGGGCTCGCGCTCGCGAAGGCGGGGCACTGCGTGGTCTACGGCTCGCGGACGCCCGGCCGGGAGAGCTTCGGTGTCGCCGCCGCCGTGGCAGGTGGGGATGCCGTACTGGTCGCGATTCCACCGCGGGCCGTCGCGGATTTCGCGCGCGACAATGCGGATGCCTTGGCGGGCAAACTGGTCCTCGATGCCACCAACGATGTGCTGGGCTCACCCGCGAACGCCGCGGCCCTCTTCGCCGAATTCGCGCCGCAGTGCCGATATGCGCGGGCCTTCAACAGTCTCGGCGCGGAGATCTTCGAGAATCCGATGGTCGACGGCGCACCGGCGGACATGTTCTTCTCCTGCGCGGAGGCCGATCGGGAGCAGGTCGAGGAGCTCATCACCGATGTCGGCCTCAGGCCGATCTATGTCGGCCCGGAAAACTATGAACTCGTCGACGGGGTGATGCGCCTGTGGCTCACCCTCGCCATGGCCCGAAACTTCGGCCGTGACCTGGCATTTCGGGTGGTAACCCGCTGACCTGCGGTGATCCCGCCCGGCGTGCATGCGGCGCTGCGCCGAACATAATGCATCATGGGTATTTTCCGGCCGACCTGTCCGGTAGGCGCACTGGAACGGCTCTGGGTCGAGGAGATGATGGGCTGGTGTGCGGCGCAATTCGGTCCGCGAACGCTGCGCGCACCCGTTGTACTGCCGACCGCCGACTTCTTCCCGGACCCGTACTCCGGGACGAAGCCGCAGGTCCGCGCATTGGTCGACACCGTCGGCGGCTATATGGGCGTGGGCGCGGATCGCCTTGTGGTGGAGGTGAATTCGGGCGACGACCCGCTGCCCGAGGGGGTGGCCTTCCTGGAGGGCGCCACGCACGGTGAGGCCGGGCACTATCGGGTGGAGCACGGGCGGGCGGTGGTCTCGCTCGATATGGGGCGGCTGCGCTCGCAGGTCACCCTGGTCGCCGCCATCGCACACGAACTCGCACACGAGCGACTATTGGGTGAGCGGCGCATAGACCACGATCGGCACGATGGTGAGCAGCTCACCGATCTCGCCACCGTGTACCTCGGCCTCGGCATCTTCAATGCCAATGCCGCACTCCAGTTCTCGCAGAATCAACGCGGTTGGCGGTCTTCGCGCCTGGGCTACCTGTCCCAGCCCATGTACGGATACGCGCTCGCCTGCTGGGCCGTCATGCGCGGTGATCCGAAACCGGCGTGGGCCGGGCACCTGGACACCAATCCGCGCGTGTACATGAGACAGAGCCTGCGCTACCTGCGCGCCAATCCCGACTCGCTGCCCGAATGGCGCGCCACGACGCGCGAACCCTGAGCGTTTCCGGTCGAGACCCATTGGGCCGCTTGGGTGATGATGGTCGGGTGCTGAATATCTTCGATGAGGAGTTCGCGCGCGACCCGTGGCCGGTGCTGCGTTCGCTGCGCGAGGCCGGTGGCGCGCATCGAGTGGCGACCCCCGATGGTCCACCCGCCTGGCTGATCACCCGGTACGCGGATGTGCGGGCCGGACTCCTGGACGAGCGGCTCTCGGTCAATCTGCGATACAGCGGGGGGAGTGACTACGAGGGCTTCGCCGTCCCGGCCCCGCTGGACGTATTCCAGTCCGCCGAACCCGCGCGCTTGGCGCGGCTGCGCAGCCTGGTCGTCGGTGAGCTGCGACTGGCGGGCGACTGGGCCGATCGGGCCGCCGAGCTGATCGGCAAGAGCCTGGCCGGACTGGACGGGGTGGAAGAATTCGACTTCGTCGAGCGGGTGGCCCTGCCACTGCCGACGGTGATTCTCGGCGAACTGCTGGGATTGCCGGAGTCCGAACAGGATTCACTCGCCGCCTGGGCGCAGGCCACCCTGGCCCCGGATGCTCGCCCGCGAGCTCGCGACACGCTCGGCGCGATGCGGCAGATCATCACCGCCGTCATCGAACGCGGCCGGGACGGCGCCGACGACACCATGCTCGGCCGTCTGGTGCGCTCCGGAATCGGCGGTGGGGCAGCGGATTCCGATGAGCTCCCCGGCCTGCTCTTCTACCTGCTCTTCGTCTGGTACGAGGTGCTGATGGATATGCTCGCCGGTGCGGTCCTGACCTTCTCCGCCCGCCCCGACCAGCTCGCGGCCATGCTGTCCGGCGCGGATCACGCTGTCGCCGTTGATGAACTGCTGCGCTATCTGTCCCCACAGGTCCTGGCGGCTCCCCGCTTCGCCGTCACCGATCTGGAGATCGCCGGGCAGCGGATCGAGGCCGGGCAGACGGTGCTGTGCTGCCTCGCCGCCGCCAATCACGATCCGGAACGCTTCACCGGCCCGGCGGAATCGAACGGCGCGTTGGAGTTGGATGTGCGGCGCAGCCCCAATCCGCATGTGGCACTGGGGTATGGCGCGCACGCCTGTGTGGGAACCGGACTGCTGCGCCCGGTCCTCGCCTCGATCCTGGGGGAGCTCTACACCCGCTGGCCGAATCTGCGTGCGGCCATTGCCGATTCCGCGGTGCCGTGGCGTTCGGGATTCCGGCATCGTGGCCCGCTCACGCTGCCGGTGCGACCGCACGGCGCCGAGTGAATGGGGCGAACATCTTCGGTCGCCCCATCCTGACTTCGCGGTCCGAACCCGAACGGCCGATGTCCTCCCCTTCGGGGACAGCGATTTCCAGGTACGGTCACGAAGTAGGGATGAGTATATGATCAGGATCACCTCGACTGTCAACTGCAGGAGACAAGATCAGAATGGTTGCCGCACAACAGCATCCGTTCACCAGCGCGCTCAATGCGCTGATCGCCGGTATGCATCCGCCCTTGACCAGGGACGGTCGGGAGGTGGAGATCACCCACCGGGCGCTGGCCGAGAGTATTCAAAGCACCACCGGGGCCTGTCTTTCGGCGAACTATCTGTGGAAGCTGCGCACCGGCCAGACGGTGAACCCCTCCTTCGAAACCCTGGAAGCCCTGCGCGGCTACTTCGGGCTGGACAGTCTCGACCCGCTCACCAATCCCGAACTCGCGGTGGCGCGCGGCCGGGAACTCGCACTGGTCAACGCGCTCAAGGGAACCGCCGACAATCCCGCTCTGGAACTCGTCCTGCGTGACGGCCTGGCGCACGGTACCGTGCGGGCCGAGACCGTAGCCGCCATGCTCGATGTGCTGCGGCGGCTCGAGGCCGAGCACAACGGGGAAGACTTGTGAGCCATGCGGATCGCGGTCTGGGAGGGGTCGGGTGATGGGCATCCGATGATGGAGCATCGACGGCTGCGGCGCGAACTGCGCGCGCTCGGGCTACCGGGCCGGTTCACGGTGGCCGAACTGGCCGAGGCGCTGGCCCGACGCCGTGGGCGGCCGCTGCGACTGCGTCCCGAGCCCTTCGCGGTGGCCGGACTCTCCGGCGGACTGCTGGTGACCCGGGATATCGATTTCCTGGCGTACCAGAGCAATACCAGTGAACTGCATCAGGATCACATCGTCTGTCATGAGTTCGGACATCTGCTCGCCGGGCACGAACCGGTCACGGTGACCGGTCAGGACGCGCTGCGACTGCTCGCGCCGAATATCGATCCCGCCGTGGTGCGACGCATGCTGGGCCGCAGCTGTTCGGCCGAGCATGAGGAGCAGGAGGCCGAGCACATCGCGGATCTGCTGATGGCACACCACATTACGCGCTGGACGCCGCGCGCCGAATGGGTGCTGCCCGCGAATGCCCCCGCCGATATCCGCAGTCTGCTGGATACGCTCGGACCCGGAATCGACTGATCGCGTGCAGTTCGCCCTGGTTTACGGAAGTGTCGGCATACTCGCCGTGCTGGTGTTCGGGTGGCGGCTCATGCTCGCCCTGCGCGGCACCCGGTTCGCCGCGCGCTGGGCGGTCGCGGTCGCCATTGCCTGTGCGGCAATAGGTTTCGAGGCCGCGGTACCTCAGGTGTACGAGTGGATCGGCCGCGTCGGCGGCAGCCCGAACCTGGCCACCCTGATCGTCTACTCGGCCATCACCACCGCCACCCTGGCGCAGCTGGTGTGGACGACCTACCTGGTCGAACCGAATGCGGTGGACGCCCCTGAGCCGAGCGCGCCCGCGACCATCGCCAACTCGACGGTGACGGGGCCGAATATCAACGGCCGCATAGTGATCCTGATCAACCTGGTCGTCGTGCTGGTGCTGGTCGCGCTCTTCTTCGCCGCACCTGTGCACGGCGAGTCGCATGCGACCGACTTCGACTACCACTACGCGACCGTCCCGCTGGTGGACCTCTTCCTGGGTATCTACCTCTGCGCCTACACCCTCGCGCTGCTGCGCATCGTGCTGCTGTGTCGCACCTGGATTCCGCACGTGCGCGAACAACCCTGGCTACGAAGGGGTTTGGTACTGCTGGTCGCGGGATCGGTGATCGCGATCGGTTACAGCATCGGTAAAACCGTCGCTCTCATCGCGGCCTGGGCCGGATACTCACCGCGCACCCTGAATATGGAGATCGCTCCCGCCTTCGCCAGCGCGGGCGCCGCCATCATGCTGTTCGGATATCTGTGCCCCTCGCTGCTGCCGCAGGCGATGGCAACCGTCCAGCGCGCCCGTGCGCTGCCCAGACTGCGTCCACTCTGGCTCGCACTGCGCGAGGCGACGCCCGAGGTGGGCACGGCCGCCCCGGCGGCTCGGCGGATGGGCCGGGACCGGTTGTACCGTCGCGTCATCGAAATCCGTGACGCCCTACTGCTGTTGCAACCTCACCTCACTCCCGAAATCTACTCGCGGGCAGTGGAAATCGCGGATCGACTGGGTGTTCCAGCGGCCGATCGCGAAGCGGCCATCGAGGCGGTGCGTATCGCCCTCGCCCTGCGCGCACATCGTGCCGGAGTGACTCCGGTCGATCACGGGGAAACTTTTCGTCGCCCCGACCGACCCACCTTCCTCGGCGAACTCACCTGGTTGGGAGCGGTTTCCAGCGCCTACCGCAAGTATCTTGCGACCGATCGAGCGGTGCTGGACCCAACTCGAACCTGACGAAATCGCTTGTTACCGCTATCCTTTCCGATGCGGGGGTGGTGTTCGATATCCCCTTCATCGAACACCACGCCCGTCCAAATCCGGTGGCCCGCAGTATCTTCCGATCTCATCGGGCCGATCCGAGTCGCTCCGGCCGCGGTCTCCCTCTTGTGCAACAGGCCCGGCCGCACCCCGTTTCTCCTGGCACTTTGCCCGATGACGGCCCCGCTCCGGCCTGGCAGCGTGCATGGCACTGTCGCGCCACACCCACGGAGCATCATGAAATACAGCACCGCGGCTCGCCGCGCCTGCGCGTTCGCACTGCTCGTCTGCGTCCCACAGGTGGCTGGAGTCGCACAGGCACAACCGGATTCGACGACCTGGTACGTCAGTGCGGCGGCCGGACCGGGCGGAACGGGCACCCCGGATGCCCCGTTCGATACGCTCGCGGCCGTCGAGGCGGCCTCGCGGCCCGGAGACACCATTGTGGTGCAGCCGGTGCCGACGACCGTGCGAGCTCTCGATGGGGGTATCGCGCTCAAACCCGGGCAGCAGCTCATCGGCGGCGGCCCGGAGGTGATCGGCGCGGCCGCCGATGCCGCGCTGCCGCGCATTACCAACAGCACCGGAGACCACGACGGTGACGCGGTGCGACTGGCGACGGGCGCGCAGGTGCGCAATCTGGTCATCGACGGCGCGCGCCGGGGCGGTATCTACGGCGACGATGCCGCCGACGCGGTGATCACCGGCAACCGGGTGTCGGCGACCAATCAGAACTGCGCCGACGGCTTCATGATCGGCCCGTTCGGCCTGCCGCCGACGATTGTGGCGGGCCTGGCCACGGATCCGATGCCCGATTTCATCACCCTCAACAATGGGTGGGCCGCCATCATGACGGACTTCTCCACGGCCACCGGCGGTGTGCGCATCGACGGAAATATCGTGCACGACACCGCCTGTGGTGACGGCATCGATATTCGCGCACACGGGAGCAGCCGGGTGACCGCGCGGGTCAACGGCAATACGACCCGGGATATCAATCTGGGGCTGGCGAAACTGTCGGTACTAGCGATGGGATTGCAGGCCGGGGACGACGCACAGCTCACCGCGGAGCTGGTCGGCAATTCGCAGTTCGATATCGCCCCGCCCAGCTCACCGCTGAACGCGCTCGCCGACAGCGAGGGCGTCTTCATCAATCCGCTCGGCCGCGCACGGGTGGAGGTGCGGGTGGATCGCGATGAATTCCGGGACGGGCACGGCAATTTCTCCGCCAATGGGCTGGAGTACGTCACCACCAGCGGGACTCCCGAGAGCCGGGTCACGGTCACCGACAGCACCTTCGACAATGTCAGCGGCGATGTCATCGAGAACTACAACCTCAGCACCGGCGGTGCGCGGCAGTCGCTCACGCTCGACAAGGTGCGGGCCCGGCATTCGTCGTTCCCGGGTGCGGTGCTCAATCCGCCGGTTCCCGCGAATCTCGGAACCTGCCTGGTCAATACGAATTTCGGCCGCACCGCGCACACCGACCTCACCGTCACCGATTCGGAGTTCGGCGATTGCAGCGCCGACGGTATCGGGCTGGTCAGCTACACCCCGACCGGATCGGGCCCGGCCACCGCGGAGCTGGTCTTCGATATTCGCGACTCCTCGATCACCGGGACCGCCGCCAATGGCATAGCCGTCATCAATGTCGGCGATACCGCGGTCGTGCGCGGGTCGATCACCCGCACCGACATTTCCGGAGCCGGGAGGTCTCTCATCAGTACCCGCAATAGCGGTGGGAATGCCCGGCCCATCCTCGAATTCGGTCCCGGCACCCTCGACGGTGTCGCCCGGGACTGCCTCGCCACCGCGGACCCGCGCGTCGACCTGAGCGCGATTCCGGGAATCTGCCGCCCCTGACCCATGTCTTCGAGGCGATTCCATCCCGAGCGGCCGAGTGCCGTTCGCAGGCCCCCTGCACGTCAGTCCGCCGAAACCTGCCGTTAGCCCGGGGCTGCCATGCTCGCCGCGCCACCGCCCGCGCCGCTCCCATCGCGGCGTGGGCGGCGGCGGCAATCGGTGGTTTCACCGCGGTGCGGTAAGCACGGCGGCGCAGTGAGGAATAGGGCTCGAACGTGCGTTTTCGCTCGACTTGGCGTGGCGCGGCGGCGGTCGCTTCGCATGGCGCGGCAGTAGCTTCGCAAGGTATGGCAATTACTGTGCGCGGCGCGGCGGTATTGCTGGCCGCCGGTGTCTTGGCTCTCGTCCCGGTCTCCACACCATTCCCGTCGACCGCGGCCGCCGAACCCGAGACGGGTGAATCCGACGGTTCGCGAATCGTGAATATCCATACCGACGATGCCCGGCACTGGGTCATCACCGTCTACTCCGCCGCCATGAACGGCGAATTCACCGTCGAGGTGCAGCGCCCTTCCGACACCTCGGTACCGCGACCCGTCCTGTATCTGTTGAGCGGCGGTAGCGGCGGCAAGGGCCCCGGCTCCTGGGACCGGCAGACGCATGCGACCGATTTCCTCGCGGACAAACAGGTCAATGTCGTTCAGCCGATCGGCGGCGCGGCCTCCTACTATGCCGACTGGCGTGCACCCGATCCTCGCCTCGGCGTCGTGAAGTGGAAGACGTACCTCACCGAGGAGCTCCCTCCACTCCTCGATGAGGCACTGGGTTCGAACGGTCGCAATGCCATTGCCGGAGTATCGATGTCGGGCACCTCGGTGCTGCAACTCCCCATCGCCAAACCCGGCCTCTACCGGGCGGTGGCGGCCTACAGCGGTTGTGCGCAGATCGCCGACCCGCTCGGCCAGGCGTATGTCCGCCTGACCGTCGCCTACAGCGCGGGCGATGCCGCCAATATGTACGGCCCGCCCGGTGACCCCATGTGGGCCGCCAACGACCCGTACCTGCACGCGGAATCCCTACGCGGACTCGACCTCTACCTCTCCAGCGGCAACGGCCTGCCCGGCCCCTACGACAAATCCGGCGGGCGCGGCCTGGTCGGCGCGGGCATCGGCGCCCTCGCCAACCAACTGCTGGTCGGCGGCGTCATCGAAGCCGCCACCGACCAGTGCACCCGAACCATGGCCGCCCGCCTGACCGACCTCGGCATCCCCGCCACGGTCAACCTCCGCCCCTACGGCACCCACTCCTGGGGCTACTGGGACGACGAACTCGCCGCCTCCTGGCCCGTCCTCGCCCACGGCCTCGGCTTGTAACCCGCCCTCGGGCGCATCAGCATCGGTACGAGGATCGCGCCGACCAATCCGACCACGCCGCTGACCCCGAGGGTGAGTTGGACGCCCGCAATGGGGGTGTCGGGGTGCGTGAAAAGTCCTCCGAGAGTGGCTATTCCGAGGGCGAAGGTGAGTTGCTGGGCGGTATTCAGTGCGCCGGTGGCCATTCCGGCGCGCTCCCAGGGAACCGCGGCGACCGCCGCGGAGCTGAGGGTGGCGGTGGCGAGGCCGACGCCCGCGCCGACCATCAGGAAGCCGGGAATCAGGGCGGGCCAGCTCGCTTCGCCGTGAACCAGGAGGGCGCCGATGATCCCGCCGAAGCCGACGGCGGCCAGGCCGGTGCCGATAACGCGGGCGGGGCGGTCGCCGTGCAGATACCTGCCGAGCAGGCCGGAGACCAGGAATGCCATGAGGGACAGGGGAAGTCCCACCGCACCGGCGGCGATCGGGCTCAGGCCGAGCGCCGATTGCATCCAGATCTGGGTGTACATGAGAGCGGCGAAGGCGGCGAAGAACAGCATCGCGCCCGCGGCGAGCACACCTACGAAGGAGCGGTCGCGCAGTAGTGCCAGGTCGAGTATCGGTTGGCGCGACCGCTTTTCGATGAGTAAGAAGGCCGCGAGTGCGACCACCGCACCGAGCAGCAGCCACCGGGTGGCCGCGTTCGACCAACCGTGTTCATTGGCGTGGATGAGTGCGTAGGTGGCCGTGGCCGCACTCGCGGTGAACACCACCATGCCCGGTACGTCGATCCGATTGCGCTGGGCGCGTTCATCTTCGGTGAGCACCCACAGGCACAGCGCGATGGCCAGCACGCTGAACGGCAGATTGACGAAGAAGATCCAGCGCCAGGACGCGACCTCGGTGAGAATGCCGCCGACAATCGGGCCGATGGCGGATGACGCCCCCGCGACCGCACCCCAGATGCCGTACGCGGTACCGCGATCGCGGCCGGAGTAGGCGGCATTCAACAGCGCGAACGTGGTGCAGGACATGGTCGCCGCGCCCACCCCCTGCACAATGCGGGCGGCGATCAGCACCTGTGGATTCGGTGCCAGACCGCAGACCAGCGAGGCCGTCGCGAACAAGCCCAGACCGGTCAGATAGGTGCGCCGATGCCCGACCAGATCGGCGATCGAGCCAGCGCCGAGCATGAGCGCGGCCATGGCGAGTGCGTAACCGTCGACGACCCATTGCAGCGCGCCGAACGACGCGTCCAATTCGGTGCGCATTTCGGGTAGTGCGACGTTCACGATGGTGACATCGATCAGCAGCATGAAGGTGCCCAGACACACCGTCAGCAGCGGTAACCATTTACGCAATGCCGTTGTCCTCTCGAAGCGAATGTGAGGCGTCGAGTATCGAAAGTGGAAGCGGCACCGGTCGCCTGGAAGCGAGCTCGGCGTAGATTTCCTCTTGTGCCAGCCGATTCCGTGCAAGAAACCGCCATGCTGGATCCCCTGGATACGCAGATCATGCACCGGCTCCAATTGGAGCCACGTCGCCCGTTCGCGCATATCGCAACCGAACTGGGTGTCGCGGAGCAGACGATCGCGCGCCGCTATCGGCGTTTACGGCGCGACGGCATAGTGCGGGTGATCGGCGCGGTCGATGCCCGCGCCCTGGGCGAGAACGACTGGATCATTCGCCTGCACTGCCGTCCGGACGGTGCGGTCTCGGTCGCGCAGGCGCTGGCCAAACGTGATGACGCGGCCTGGATCAGCATCGCCGCCGCGGGCGCGGAGATCATCTTCTCGCTGCATCCGCGCAGCCGGCAGGACCGGGATGATCTGCTGGTGCAGCGATTACAGCGCAGCGCGCCCGTGCACGATATCGCCGCCGCGATGATCCTGCACCGCTTCGTACCCCGTGACGTCATCGACTGGCGCGGTCGGCAGTTCGTATCGGGCAGCGAATCCGACGCTGTCACAAGCGATTACTCAGAGTCGGAGCTAACCATCGGCGATGCGGACCGCATGCTGCTGGACCTGCTGGCCCGCGACGGCCGCACCAGCTACACGGTCCTGGCCAGATCGGCGGGTATGAGCATCGGCCGCGTCACCCGCCGGATAGCCGCGCTGCAAGCCGGTGGCATCCTCTACTTCGATCTCGATATCGCCCCCGCCGCAATGGGTTCCGGTACCGCGGCCTTCCTCTGGCTCCGCGTCGCCCCCGCGCACCTGGAATCGGTCGGCCGCGCCCTCGCCGAACATGACGAAATCAACTACGCCGCGGCGATATCCGGCCCCTTCAATATCTTCGCCGTACTCATCGCCACCGATACCAATGCCCTCTATCGGTATGTGACCACCAAAATGTCTGCCCTGGAGGGTATTCACAGTTTCGAGCTCTCCCCGGTCCTGCACCGCCTGAAGCAGGCCGGATCCCGCACCACCGGCGGGCGACTGGATCACCCCGCGCCACTGGCCCCGCGCTCATCGAAGAAGTGACCGTGGGGCCAGGCCGTTTCGGGAATAGCGCTCCCCCTTTGCCTGGGTGAAATAACGTAACAAGCTACTATGTAATTGTGAATCCGGATGCCACGCCCCGACCCGGACGCCCCCGCGACGCCGATAAGGACCTGGCGGTCCTCGTTGCCGCGCGGCACCTGCTCGGCGAGGTCGGTTACCAGGGGGCCACCGTGGTGGCCATCGCCAAGCGAGCGGGTGTGAACACGCCGGCCATCTACCGTCGCTGGCCGACCCGGCAAGCCTTGTTGGAGGAGGCGATTCACGGTCCGGGCGGGCACAACCTACCCGATTCGACCGGAGATCTGCGCGCCGATCTGGCGACCTGGGTGCGCATCTTCCTGGCCCGCGCCGACAGTCCCGCGGCCCGCGCCGGGGTGCCCGGCCTGCTCGCGGATTCGCAAACCGATCAGGCGCGGCGCAGGTTGCTGGCCATCGGCGCGCCGGTGCGCAAGGCGTTCGCCGAACTACTCGATGGCGCGGTGGACGACGGTCGCATTCCGCCGGGCGTGGACGTCGATCTGCTGTTCGAAATCCTCTCCGGTACCACCACATTCCACGCGCTGGCGCGCGGCGGTGATCCGGAGCCGTTCGTCTCGGGCTTCTCCGAGGCCCTGTATGTGATGGCGGCGCAGGGAAAGCCGTCGCAGCGCGGCTGAATGTCCTGTCCGCCAGCGCTATCCGCCCACTGCGATACCGACCGAAGTCAGCGTGCGGTCGATGAGGGCTTCGATGCGCTCGCGCGGCCAGCCGTGGGGATCCTCGACCGTGGCCGCGGTAATGCCGTACACGGTGACCAGCAATTGATCCACCACGGCCGGGGATTGCGCCGCCGCCATCGTGGCGCGCTTCGGGGCGTACGCCGACCGGATCTGCTGCTATTTCCCGGGATACGACGTCTCGGCACAGCATGTGACCGATCTGATCACCGTACTGAAGGGCATCTCATGAGTGACTTGCGCGTCGAAATCGACGGCGGTGTAGCCATTTTGACGCTCAATCGGCCCGAGCGCCGCAATGCCTTCACCGGTGCGATGGGCCGGGCACTCGGACAGGCGTACCGCGAACTCGACGCCGACGATTCGGTGCGGGTGCTCGTGTTGACCGGCGCGGGGTCGGCGTTCTGTGCCGGAGCGGATCTGGGTGGCGGTGCGGACACGTTCGAAAAGCCGGACAGCGCTGAGTTTTCGGCCTCGCCGGTGAATCCCGCGGCCTTCGAATTGCGTAAACCGGTGATCGCCGCGGTCAACGGCCATGCGATCGGGATCGGTATGACCCTGGCCATGCAGACCGATATCCGGATCATCGCTGCCGACGCCCGCTATGCCATTCCACAGGTGCGGCTCGGCGTACTGCCCGATGCCATGGCGCATTGGACGGTGGCCCGGGTCGCCGGTATTGCGGTGGCGGCCGACATTCTGCTCTCCGGACGCAGATTCGACGGTATTGAGGCGTGCCGACTCGGACTGGCCAGCCGGGCACTGCCCGCCGCACAGGTGCTTCCGGTAGCACTGGAACAGGCTCGGGACATGGCCGCCAATGTGGCCCCCATGTCGGCGGCACTGTGCAAAAGACTGTTGTGGGACACCGCGGTTCGCGGCTACCAGCCCGGCCGCGTGGCCGAACTCGAGACCGAACTGCACCTGCGGGTGATGGGCGGTCCCGACGCCGCCGAGGGCGTGCGCGCATTGCTGGAACACCGCGCACCGATCTGGTCGGCGCGACTGTCCGAAGAATGGAAGGACCTGCCCGAATCATGACCCACCCCGACTTCGACGGCGTACTCCGCGCCCGCCGACCGTAACTACCCTCTGGACATACGATCACCAGGAACTGATGGTGGCGACACACCGGGTGCCGACCCTCGGTTCCCGGTGATCACTCGTCCAGAATTCGGGGCGGCACCGCGGGGGCTTTCGCGGATACGCATGTGGCGGCGTAGGCGAAGGTTGAATGGATGCCCGGGTGATTTTGTGTGACGACGGGTCATGATGGCTCGTTGTCGTTGTGGCGTGCGGTCTGCAATTCGAGGAGATAGGTGCGCAGTTCGCAGCCGTCGGCCGCGCATCGAGGACCGTGCAACTCCAGTAGTGCGGCAATATCCTGATCCGAAAGTGGCAGGTGGACAGTCGGTTTCGCATGCCGGGCCGGACCTTGATCGATATTGTCCGTAGGTGTCCGCCTGGGCAGGCTCGCCGGGGCGATATAGGGATTGGTCATCGCTTACTCACCACCCTGCGTGGGCGAAATGTCGGGCTCGGTGCTGCCCTCGGTGCAGCCGTCCCATTCGTCGCCTGCTCGCGACGGGGACGGTGAGGTATCCGCCTGTCCCGAGTTGGAGTCGGAGAAACTGGGCATCGCGGCGACCCTCCTGATAGAAACCCCAAGCGGCCCAACAGATGACCGCAATACACAATCCCGTTATTCCGAGCAGAATCCATGTGTCCCAAGGCATCTCGGCCATCCTTTGCGAATGCTCGACTTCATCGGGTTGGAAGCGCCGACGGTAATCCCAATGGCGCTATCTGGTGCTATTGCTCAAGTAGACAACAGAATTGGTCTGCTGGAACGTCCATCAACCTTGATTCCAGGAATTATGATGGATCCGCACAGTGGACCGGATTTCTGTACGGCCGTCCACTGTGGGGCCGTCACCAAACTGCGGTCCACCATGGCGATCCCCAGATAGTGAGGCTAATGAAATGGCCGGAACTACGGTCCCTCGCAGGGCATTCGGGCGATTCCTCCGCGCCCTTCGGAACGAGAGATCCCTTCTCTCGGCCGGGTTGCATGCGGACACCTCGAAGCAGACGGTGATGCGCATGGAGGAAGGGCTACCAACCAAGCTGTCGACGCCGCAATTGGAGCGGCTACTCGACTTCTATGCGGCCAGCCCGTCCGAACGCGCTGAGGCTTTGGAGCTTTGGGACGAGGTTCGCCGACTTGCCAAAGCCGCCAAGGAACAAGGAACCCACAAAGGCTGGTGGCAGTCCTACGCGGGGCAATACGGCACATGGTTCGACCACTATTTGAAGCTCGAGACCGGTGCTCGTCGCATGACTTCGCACCAACTCGTCCTCATGCCCGGCATCTTGCAGACTTCGGAGTACCGGCGGGCGATCATCAATGCGACGGTCTCCGGTCTATCCGCTGTCGATATCGAGCGCAGGCTGGAATTGGCCGCCCGCCGGCAGGCCCGCCTGACCGACGACGACTTGCATTTGGACGCGTTCGTGTCCGAGTCGGTTTTGCTCCACCAGCCCGGTGGGGCGCATGTAATGGCTGGCCAACTGCAACGTCTCGCGGAGCTGAGTGAACGATCGAATGTCTCGATCCGAGCCGTTCCCCATGGGGTTGGTATGTACCCGGGACTGGTGGTGCAATCGTTCACCTTGCTCGACTTCCCGCCGACGACAAGCCGTTTGGTAGAGCCCCCTGTCATCTATACCGAAGGGCCGGAGGGCGCGCTCTACCTGGAACGTGACGATGTGATCGCCCGGTACAGGCAGGCGATCGACGGCATTCAGCAGGTAGCGTTGACCGAAGACGACACCAGGAAACTGGTGCTGAAAATTGCGAAGGAGTACGCGGCGTGACCAATAACCCGCCCATCCGCACTTGGTTCAAGTCCAGCCGGTCCGCGCAAGGGAACGAGTGCGTGGAGGTCTATCTCGACACGACTCGCGTCGGTGTGCGCGACTCGAAGAATCCGGGTGGCCCGGAACTGTTCTTCACCGGCGACCAGTGGGACCGCTTCCTCGCCAGTGGCGTCTGGGACCGCTGAGCCGCAATGGATTAGCGGGTTTGTCCCCGGCTGGGCGGTTGCGCCGGGGACATCCATCTCAGCCGAGGGCGTTGATGCGGGCGGCTTCGCGGCGGCCCGAGAGCAGTGCGCCGTGGACCGTGGTGGCGTCGGTGTCGTGGGTGGCCTCACCGGCGAAGAAGACTCGGTGGTCGATGGGGGCGGCGAGGGTGTCGCGGTCGGCGGGGACGGCGTTTACGCCGGGATAGGAGTAGGAGCCGCGGGCGTAGGGGTCCTTCGACCAGCGAGTTATCTTGTAGCCCAGGGGTTCCGGGATATCCGCGCCGTACATTCGGCGTAGTGAATCCATGCCCTCGGCGACGGTGGTCGGGTCGTCGAGTCGCTCGATGCGGCGCGCGACCGAACCGCCGCGCAGGGCGACGATCACCGGCAGCCCGCTGACCTTGTGGAGCGGGAACCAGCCGGTGGCCGAGCCGCGGTCGGGGGCGAACTCCATGATCCAGTCGGCGTCATCCCAGAAGTGACGGTCGAAGCGCAGGTACAGCTTGTTGTAGACACCCATGCCCAGGGCGCGGATGGCGTGCTGTTTGGCGGCGGGCAGCGGCGGATCGAACGAGATCGCATCGGCCTTCAGGACGCCCAATGGCACGGTGACCAGGACTCGGTCGGCGTGGAACGGGCCACGGTCGGTCTCGACTCGAACTCCGTTGTCGGAGTGCGTGATATGGCCGACGACATGGCGCAGGCGCACGTCGAGACCATCGGCCAGGCGGGTGGTGAGCTGGTCGTAGCCGCCGGGGAACACCTCCTGATCGCCGCTGTGGATCTCATCGGTGTCCATCACCCACAACGCGACCTGTTCGGCGTCCGCGCCGGAGTCGTCCTGAGCGAACATGCGCATGATATTCCGCATGCGCTCGGCCGAATCGCCGGTCAACGGCACCTGGTCCAGGGCCAGTTCGGTTCCGGCGGCCATCGAGCGCTGCGCGAATTCCGGCTGTGCCGCAAGCTCTTCCATCGCGGACTCGACAGCGGTGAGCTGAGTCTCGAACTCGCGCAACGCGATCGGGTCCAGTCGCCGTCCGCCGCTGTACGCGGTGATGACGTCCTGGTTGAGCACCACCGTCGGCAGCGCGAATTCATCGCGCAGTTCGGTGAGCGGATTGTCGTCGATGCCGTGAATCCAGGACGCGCCCAGATCCACCGGTGCGTCCGGCCAGCCGCGATCGGTCCACAGCCGGCCGCCCACCCGATCGCGGGCCTCCAGCACGGTGACCTGATGACCCGCTCGGGTCAGATCGCGGGCCGCGGTGAGTCCGGCCATTCCGGCCCCGATCACCAGCACTGTCGACACGACAAATATCCTTCCGGTACATACTCAACTCTAATGGGACAATGTTGTACCAAAAGTAGCGGACCTGTATCCGGAATGGCAATGACTCGAGTCACTCGTAGGGGCTGGTCAGCGGGCTTTGCCGGAGCCGTTCAACAGCATCGAAACCAGGAAATCCGGCGCCTGACGTGCGCCCATCTGCTCATCCAGCACCAGATACCAGGCCGTCTCGGACAACCCGAACAGTGTGAACGACAACCAGCGCGGCGACAGCTCCGCGCGCAACAGTCCCGCACGCTGGCCGCGTGCGAAGAACTCATCCAGCCGATGAATCAAATCGTCTGCGCGCGTGGTGTATTCGGGCTGACGCAGCAGATGCGGCTCCACCGACAGCACACCCCAGAACTGGGCCAGCGGCAGAAACTTGGTGGTCAGCGTGGTCAGCGCCGTCTCGAATGGCGTATCGACCAACTCGGCGGCATCGAGCGCCGCGGACGCCGCCGCATGCACCTGCTCGGACAGGGCCGTCATCAAGGCGTCGCGAGTCGGGAACAGTCGCGTCAATGTCGTCCGGCTGACCCCGGCGGCCTGCGCGATCACCTGCATGGACGCGCCCCGATCCCGGGCCAGCACGGGCGTCGCGGCAGCCAGAATCTGCTCTTTCATTGCGGACACCCGCTCATCCTAGGGTGACGGCGATGTCCCGCCCGGGACACGTTTGCCCCGAAGCGGATGGTGCCCCGGGCAATCCGAGCGCCCGGCTCAGCCGGTCCGATTGGCGTAATCCACCGGCAGCTTGCTCGGTGAGCAATCGATGACGGTGTCGTCATCCGCCGGCCGGGATTCCAGGAAGGTGATCAAGCCGGTGGAGGCCACCAGCGTGAGCGGATAGGTCGGCCCGGCATCGCGGGCGGCCACGATCGCGTCCAGATCGTCCTCGTAGCGCCCGAGTGTGATCTCCGGAAAATCGAGCATCCACTGCGGATAGCAGATGGTGGTGTGCACTCGGAGTTCGCTCAACCAGGCGATGACCACGGTGGTTGTGCCGGTCGGCTCGACCCAGGCCAGCTTGTACATATCGCCGTCCAGCTGCACGATCTTCGCCCTCTGATGCGTGGACCACCGCCCGAACATCGGCCCGATCAGACAGCGGAAGCTGACCGTCACCGAATCGCGTACGTACAGTTCGTACTTCCAGCCGTTCTCATACGCGTAGATCAGATGTTTACCGACCAGTCCGGTCAGATCACCGGGTGCGGCTGCGGGTGCGGCGGTGGCGGAACGATCTACGTCCATGTGGAAATGCTATTACCGATACCCGTCGGCGGGTGTGCCCGGGGTGCGTTGCGTCGCTCATCCGTCACTCTGTTCGCAATCGGCGTCGTGATACACACGACCTATGAGCACCAGTCCCAGTGATCCGCCGATCGGCGGCACCCTCGGCGTCGTGCGTTCACTGCTGCCCTCGCTGATCCCCAGTGAGCAGCGGGTCGCCGTGCAGTTCGTGGAACATCCGGACGAGGTGGCGCTGCTGTCGGCCGCCGATGTGGCGGCCCGGGCCGGGACCTCGCCCGCGACCGTGATCCGGACCTGTAAGAGCCTAGGGTTCAAAGGATTTCAGCATCTGCGCATGCTGCTCATCCGGGATGCGGGGGTGGGGCGGCCGCGCGATCCCCAGTTGGACGCGGCGGCGAGCCGAGAGTGGGTTCCGGCATACTTCGACGCATCGGTACGGCAGCTCTCCGATGCGCTGGGCGCGCTGGACTACGCGGAATTCGATACCGCCGCAACGGCTATCGCGCGAGCTCGGCGGGTGTTGATCATCGGCAATGGCGGATCCGGGCCAGCGGCGCAGGCCCTGGCGCTGCTGCTGGTGACCGGTGGGCGGGGGTGCGAGGTCCCCGCCGATGCGGTGATTCAACAGCTCAGCGCGCGTGCCCTGGGTGCGGGCGATGTGGTGGTCGGTATCAGCAGCACCGGCGAGAACTCGGTCACGGTGGGTTCGGTGGCGGCGGCGCGGTCGTCGGGCGCGACCATTATCGGGATCAGCGGGTACGCGCGGTCACGGCTGTGCGCGCAGAGCGATGTGGTGCTGGTGGCGGGCGCCGGGCAGCCGCGTGCGGACGCCTATACCGCCGTCGCCGGGCAGGCGGTGCAGCTACTGCTGCTGTCGGCGTTGAGCTCGGCGGTATCGCGGGTCATCGGTTCGGCCCCGGCGGAGGTGTTCGACCAGTTGATGGACCTGGTGAGTGCGGGTGAGGCGCAGGTGAATCCACCCGATTGCCCGGAGTGAGGATGTCTTGTCGGCGGCTGTTCACCCACCGTATCCGAGCTCTCTGTATCGTAATTCCATAAAATCTTCTGATCATGGAATTTCGTTTCACAACCAGGTAGTGAGGGGCACGGCATGCACGCCGACGTCGAACAGCGTCACATCCCGATCGAAGGCACCTACAACTTCCGGGATATCGGCGGCTACCGCGCCGGAGCCGGGACCACCCGCTGGGGTGTGCTGTACCGCTCCGATGCCCTGCACAATCTGACCGATACCGGCGTCGCCGCCCTGCGCGGACGCGGCATCGGCACCGTGATCGACCTGCGCACGATCGAGGAGCGCGGTAAATCACCCAACCGGGTCGCCGAGCTGTCGCTCACCGATGTGCACGCGCCGATCTTCGAATCCACCGGCGGCTCCAACACCATGGGCATCGAGCTCGGCCTCGAGCTGGTCTACGACTTCATCGTCGATGATCGCGGCGAATCCCTGGCCAAGGCGGTCGGACTCATCGCCGCCGCCTCCGGCCCGATCGTGTTGCACTGCACCGCCGGTAAGGATCGCACCGGCATGGTGATCGCGCTGGCGCTCGCCGCGGCCGGGGTGAGCGACGATGACGTGGTCGCCGATTACGCCGCGTCCCAACAGTATCTGTACGGCGAATGGGCCGATCAGACCATGAGTCGGTTGGCGGCGCACGGCATCGAACCCACCGAGGCCGCCCGGCTGTTCCTGGCGGGCACCCCGCCGGAGCTGATGGTGCGCAGCCTCGACCGGATCCGGCAGCGCTGGGGTTCGGTCGCCGAGTACCTGGGCGCGCACGGGCTGGGCAGCACCGAATTGGCCGCGCTCACAGCACTTCTCGTCACGGATGACGAGGGCGCCTGACAGTTCGGCTACAGGTTGAATATGCCTGTTGCGCGGTGCCGTCACTCCCGGGCGCGTGCGACGAATTCGCGCATCAGCCCGTGATCCTTGACGCCGCGACTGGACTCCACACCGCTGGAGACATCCACGCCCCAGGGCCGCGCGGCCGCGATGGCCTCGCGGATATTCGCCGGTGACAGACCGCCCGCGAGCATCCACCGGCCGGTCGGCCGCGCACGCTCGAGTCCGGTGAGATCCCAGCGGTCGCCCGATCCGGCGACGGGGGAGTCCAGCAGCAGCCACTCCTCGCCGTAGGCGCCGGTGCGCACATCGGTCTCGGCGGTGAGCGAGGTCGCGCGGAGCAGGCGCGATCCGGCCAGTTCATCGAAGGCCGAGCGTGGGTAGTCGCCGTGCAGTTGCAGCGCGTCCACCCCGGCGGCCTTGGCCAGTTCACCGGCTTCGGCCGCCGAAACCCCGTGCACCACACCGACGGACAGCACCTGCGGCGGCACGCCGGCGAGCAGTTCTCGCACCGCTTCGACCGAGATCTGCCGTGGGCTCGTGGTGAAGACGAAGCCCACCGCATCGGCCCCCGCCGCCACGGCGGTGGCCACATCCTCCTCGGTCCGCAGACCGCACAGCTTCACGAACATGAATCGACCCTAGGCGACACCGATTCGCCGCGGTCTCGCGGCGCGCGGGCTGCCCCGCTCTTTCCGATCGATGTGAATCACCGGTACCGTAACTCCGGTCACAGAAGTCTGGGTATTGCGTTGCCACATACAGTGCGCTTCACTAAGTGAACTGCTGCTAGTTTTCAGTGAGGACGCCATGAGTAGACGCGTTGTCGTCGCGGGGGTCGGGATGATCCCATTCACCACTCCCGGCAAGACCCAGCCATACGACGTCATGGGCGAGACCGCCGCCCGCAAGGCCATCGCCGATGCCGGCATCGACTACGGCCGCGTAGAGCAGGCGTACGCCGGATACGTCTACGGCGACTCGACCGCGGGCCAGGCGGTGCTCTACGGCCTCGGGCAGACCGGCATCCCGGTGGTCAACGTGAACAACAACTGCTCGACCGGATCGACCGCACTCTGGCTGGCCCGCCAGGCCATCGAGACCGGTGCGGCCGAATGCGTCATCGCCGTCGGCTTCGAGCAGATGATGCGCGGTGCGCTGGGTTCCATGTGGAGTGACCGGCCCACCCCGTTCGGCCGATTCGACGAGGCCACCAAGGCATTACAGGGCTGGGACGACCAAGCGCCCATGGCCGCACAGTATTTCGGCGGTGCGGGCCAGGCGTACGCCGACAAGTACGGTACGGATCCGAAGGTGTTCGCCCGGATCGCGGTCAAGGCGCGCAAACACGCCGCCAATAATCCGTACGCGGTATTCCGTGATCCGGTGACCGTCGAGCAGGTGCTCGAGTCGCCGCGAATCTTCGGACCGCTGACCCGATTGCAGTGCTGTCCGCCCACCTGCGGTGCGGCCGCGGCCGTACTGGTCAGCGAGGAGTTCGCGCGCGCCAATGGCATCGAGGTCACCGTCGCCATCAAGGCACAGGCCATGACCACCGACTACCCCTCCACCTTCAGCGGCGATATGACCCGGGTGGTCGGCTATGACATGGCGCAGGCCGCCGCAGATCAGGTGTACGAGGCGGCCGGGGTGAGCCCGGGCGATATTCGGGTGGTGGAGCTGCACGACTGCTTCACCACCAATGAACTGCTCACCTACGAGGGACTGCGGCTCACGCCCGAGGGCACCGCCGAGAAGTTCATCGCCGACGGTGACAACACCTACGGCGGCAAGGTGGTGACCAACCCGTCCGGTGGCCTGCTCTCCAAGGGACATCCTTTGGGCGCAACGGGTTTGGCGCAATGCGCCGAACTGGTATGGCAGCTGCGCGGTCAGGCGCAGGATCGTCAGGTGGACGGCGTGAACCTGGCGCTCCAGCACAATATCGGTCTCGGCGGCGCTGCCGTGGTGACCCTGTACGAGAAGGTGGGCTGATATGGCCGTCGACCGCGCCATCGTCGGAAAAGCGCTACCCGCGACGACGGTGACCGTCGAGGCCGGGCGGCTGCGCATCTTCGCCAAGGCCATCGGCGAGACGGATCCGATCTACACCGACGTCGAGGCCGCGAAAGCCGCCGGGCACCCGGATATTCCGGCCCCGCCGACCTTCCTGTTCAGTATCGAACTCGAACAGCCGGACGCCTTCGCCGACCTCGCCGAGGCCGGGGTGGATCTGCGCTTCGTGCTGCACGGCGAGCAGTCGTTCACCTATCACTCCCTGGCCTATCCGGGTGATGTGCTCACCGCGACGCCGCGCATTACCGATGTGTACAGCAAAAAGGGTGGGGCACTGGAGTTCATCGTCAAGGAGACCGCGGTGACGCGGCCCGACGGGTCGGCCGTGGCCGATCTGAAGGCCGTTGTCGTGGTACGCAATCCGGGAGCGGGCAAATGAGCACACCCACCGTCGTCGAAGTGGGAACAGAGCTGCCGCCCTTGCGGATTCGGCCCATCTCGCGCACCACCCTCGCACTCTTCGCCGGAGCCTCCGGGGACCACAATCCGATTCATATCGATATCGACTTCGCCAAGCTGGCCGGGGTCGGCGATGTCTTCGCGCACGGCATGCTCTCCATGGCGTATCTGGGCCGACTGCTCACGAATTGGGTTCCGCAGCAGTCGATCCGGTCGTACCGGGTGCGCTTCGCCGCCATTACGCCCGTACACGCGGAACCCACCGCCACCGGCAAGGTCGTCGCCATCGACGAGGTGGACGGTGAGCGGCGCGCCACCCTCGAACTCCTCGTCACCCTCGCCGACGGCACTGTCACACTGACCGGCGACGCTGTAATCGCGCTCTGAGTACACCGTCGTCGCAGATCGAAAGGAAATATCCCCATGGGAACTCTGGATGGCAAGGTCGCCATTGTCTCGGGCTCCGGCCGCGGTATCGGCCGTGAGATCGCGCTGAAACTCGCCTCCGAAGGTGCGAAGGTGGTGGTCAACGACCTCGACGCCGAACCGGCCAAGGAGACCCTCGCGGCCATCGAAGCCGCGGGCGGACAGGCGGTTTCGTGTGTCGGCAGCGTCACCGAGGAGGGCTTCGCCGAGCGCTTCGTCCAGACCGCCGTCGACGAATTCGGCGGGCTGGACATCATTATCAACAATGCCGGATACACCTGGGATTCGGTCATCCAGAAGATGACCGACGAGCAGTGGGACGCCATTCTCGACGTGCACCTCAAGGCCCCGTTCCGGATTCTGCGGGCCGCACAGCCGGTCATCTCGGCGGCGGTGAAGAAGGCGCGCGAGGCGGGGGAGCCGGTGCCCTGCCGCAAGGTCGTCAATATCTCCTCGCTCGCGGGCACCGGAGGTAATGCGGGACAGGCGAACTACTCCTCGGGCAAGGCCGGCATTCTCGGTCTGACCAGGACCATCGCCAAGGAGTGGGGTCGCTACAACGTCACCGTGAACGCGGTCGCGTTCGGCGTGATCAAGACCCGGCTCACCGAGGCCCCGGCCGGGACCGGCGGCACCATCGATATGCAGGGTAAGGAGATCAAGGTCGGGGTGAACCCGAACCTGCTCACGGCCATGGAGCAGATGATCCCGCTCGGCCGCTCCGGTACGCCCGCCGAGGCCGCCGGTGCGGTCTACCTGCTCTGCCTGCCCGAATCCGATTACGTCAGCGCGCAGACCCTCATCTGCGGCGGCGGCTTCAATATGTAGGACGAGCCGCTCGTTCGTGCCGGTGGGCGGATGCGGTAGACACTAGGCAACCGACCGCCCCACCGGCGGTGCGCGATGAAGGAGAACAGATGGTGAGCGGGCCGGAGAGGCAGACGCTGCCCGGCCCGGTCCGCGGGACCAGGCCGGCCAATCGGCGCGAGCTGATCGTGCTGGCCGCGAGCGATCTGTTCTATCGCAAGGGGTACACCACGGTCGGGATGGGGGAGGTCGCCGAGGCGGTCGCCATCGGCCCCTCCGCGCTGTACCGGCACTTTCGCGGCAAACAGGACATGCTCGCCACGGTGGTGGCCGATGCGCTCGCCACCGTCGAGGGGGCACTCGGCGCCGCCACCCCCGCCGATGTCGGTACCGGATTGGCGACGGCCGCGCTGGCCCATCGCAGGATCGGTGTGCTGTGGCGGCGCGAGGCCCGGCATCTGTCCGCCGACAATCGCGCCGAATTGCGCGCGGCGAGCCGCCGAATCATCGCGCGGCTCACCGAATTGGTGCGCGAACGCCGCCCCGCCTCGAGCACCGACGAGGCGGATCTGCTCGCACGCTGTGCGCTGGCGGTCGTCAATAGTGTTTCCTTCCACAGCCTTTCGCTCCCGGAGCCCGGATTCACCACGCTGCTGGGCGAACTCGTCTCGGCCACCATCGACGCCCCGATCTCGCTGCCCGAGCCGACCGCGCCGGTGGCCCGCGCGGGTGTGCTCTCGACGCGTTCGCGCCGTGAGGCGATTCTCACCGAGGCGGCGAAACTCTTCGCCCGCAAGGGTTTCGCCGGGGTGGGCATCGAGGATATCGGCGCGGCCGTCGGTATCGCCGGCCCCAGCGTCTACAACCACTTCACCACCAAGGCCGAGATTCTCACCGCCGCCGTCCTCCGCGGTGACGAATGGCTGCGCATGGATATGAACCGCGCCTTCGCCCAGGCCACCGATCCGCGCGACGGACTGCACCGCCTGTTGCGCAGCTACCGCGCCTTCACCTTCGAGAACCCGGATCTGGTGCAGATCCTGCTCTCCGAGGCCATGCACCTGCCCGAGCCCGACCGGCAGCGCGGCCGCGCCGCCCAGCACGCGTATATCGCCGAATGGGTGCACCTGGCCGTCGAAGTGCACCCGCGATGGGATCCGATCGCCGCCCGCATCCGCGTCCAGGCCGCCCAAACCCTGTGCAACGAAATAGCTTTGACCCCCCACCTGGCTGCCCGCTCCGGTATCGAAGCCCCACTGCTGGCCATCGGCGACGAACTCCTCGGAATAGCCGACCGCTGACCCGCCGATCAGGGGTCCGGCCGGACAGCGAATCGTGCGCGGCCGGACGACTTCAGAAACGGGTGCGCAGGCGCGCGATGGCGTCCTCCATATGTTCGGCGAGCAGGGCGCGCGCGTGGTCGGCCGGACCGTCACTGATCGCCGCCCGCAGTGTCTCATGCTCGGTCACCTGCTCGGCGAGGTCGGCGTAGGTGCTCTCCAACGCGCCTATGCACATGCGAGTCTCGATGAGCAGGGTGTCCGCCGCGCGCATCAGGCGGAGACTGCCGCAGCAGGCCACCAGCGCCTTGTGGAAGGCGTGATCGGCATCGGAGACGCCGGCCGCGTCACCTCGCGCCGCGGCGGCTCGCATATCGGCGACGACGGGGGCCAGCGCGACGGCGGCCGCGCTTCGACCGTTGTCCAGAATGAGATCGAGCGCACCACCTTCGATGGCCGCCCGCGCCCGATAGATATCGAGCACATCGTCGAGAGTCAGTTCGATGACGAAGATGCCGCGGTGACGCATGCTGTAGGCCAGCCCCTCGGATACCAAGCGCTGCATGGCTTCCCGCACCGGGCCGCGGGAAACGTCGAACTGCGCGGCGAGCTCGGCCTCCACCAGTTGGGTACCGGGACGCAGCGCACCGTTCATGATGGCCGCCCGCAGTCGGTCGGCGATCATCTCGGCTGTCGACCGACGGTCCACCGGTTGGAATTCAGCGATCGGCATCTGTCGTAATCTCCGTGAATAGGGCACCCAGGCTCGGGCGCTCGGGTAGTCGGTCCAGCAGGCCCGCCAGTCGCAGGCCCTCCCAAACGGTGACCTGATTGGCGGTCAGCACCGGTTTGCCCAGTGCCGCCTCGAGTTCGGGCAATACCGCCAGGGTGTGCATGGCGGTATCGGGTATCAGCACGGCGGCGGCGTCGGGATGGTCGTTGGCCACGGCCAAATCCAGCACCTGAGCCGGGCTGAGGGTGCCCACCTCGGCCGCGGTGTCGATATCCGCGCTCGACATCGACACCACCTCGATGCCCGCCGCGGCCAGGAAATCGAGGAAGAGCCGCGCGATCTCGTCCGGATAGCTCGCCACTACCGCCACCTGCTGTACGCCGAGTGCCCGTGCGGCATTGGCGAAGCCGAAGCTGGTGCTCGATGCCGGGACGCCCGCGACGCGCGTCAGCCCCTCGGCCTGGGCGCGCGCACCCGCCGGGCCATACACGAAACTGCCGGAGGTGCATGCCCATACGACGGCTTCCGGCTGATGTGGGGCCAGCAACTCCACGCCGTGCGCCAGCTTCGCCGGACTGCCCAGCTCCAGCAATTCGGGCACGGCGTGCAGGTCGGTGCCGTAGATATGGGCCACCGGCAGGTCCACGCCCAAAAGCGCGGCGGCGTGCGGATAGTCGTCCTCGGCGGCGTGATCGGGGTAGATCAACCCGACTGTCGCGGTATTCAGCATGGGTCGCCTCGCATGGTCAGAAGACATCCTGGAGCCATTTGCCCGGCCCCATCATGGGTAATTTCATGCGGCCCAGACAGGCCCACATGGTGAGCTGGTTGGCGGTCAGCACCGGTTTGCCGAGCGCCCGTTCGAGCGGTTCGATTATGTCGTAGGTGGGCAGGTTGGTGCAGCTGACGAAGATGGCCTCCGCGTCCGGGTCGTCGGCGAACATGATGCGCTCGGCGATCGTCCGGTAGCTGACCCGCCAGATACCGCCACCGAGCCCGAGATGATCCGAACGCACTACATCGCAATGCGTTTCGGTCAGAAAGTCGTGCAGTTTGTTGGTGAGGATCTCGTCGTACGGGGTGATCACCGAGATCCGGCTCAGGCCGAGTTTGGCTATCGCTTCGACGAGCGCCCCGGAGGTGGTGACCGCGTCGCGCGCGCCCGCTTGGCAAATGGTCTGGCGCAATGACTTCTCGTACGCCAGACCCTTGATGAAGCTGCCCGAGGTGCACAGGTAGGCGACCACCTCGGGCTCCACGTGCAGCACATTCCTGGTCGCCGACGTCAGATGGACGGCGTCGGAGACCAGTTCGGCCATCTCCAACGAGACCGGTACGGGTTCGTACGGTGTACGGGCAAGATGCAGACTTACCTCCAGCGGCACCCAGCGCCACAGCTCACGTTCCAACGCGAGATCGAAGGGGGCGATGATCCCGATGCCGCGTTGCGCGACAGGCCCCTCGAACTCGGGGAGAAACAGTTCCACGACGGCCCCTCTCGCCCGCGGTGCAGAACTCTCTCTGCCGGAAACTTCGCCTCCGGCAAACCCCGAGCGAGAATCCAGGGATGTGCGCACTCGGATTGTTGACAATCGTACGATGACTTTCTAGCCTGTCAACGTGGAAAAGGGGCCAATTGTGACTGTTCTTCACGACGGCAAGCTACCGGACCCACATCTCATGACTCCGGTGGCCGAGCGCGCCACCGTGCGCTACACCGAAGCGGATCGCCTCGCCGATGCCCTGCGCGGGGCCGACGTACTGTTCGTCTACGACTTTCTCAGCCGGGCGATTCCGGGCGCCTGGCCCGCCGCGGATCGGCTGCGCTGGGTGCACATGGCGGCGACCGGCGTGGACCCGGTCATGTTCGACGAGTTGATCGCGAGCGACGTGCTGGTCACCAACACTCGCGGCGTCTTCGATCGGCCCATCGCCGAATACGTTCTCGCGCAGATACTCAACTTCGCCAAGGGGTTGCCGGAGTCGCGGCGGCTGCAAGCGCGGCGGCAATGGCGGCACCGTGACGGCGAGCTGATCTCCGGAGCCACCGCGCTCGTGGTCGGCACCGGGTCCATCGGCCGTGCCATCGCCCGGCTGCTGCGGGCCGTGGGCATGACCGTGCGCGCGGTCGGTCGCCGCGCCCGCGCCCAGGACCCCGACTTCGGTGTCGTCAGCGACGATCTGTACGCCGAACTCGGTCGCGCGGACTACGTCATCGCCATCGCGCCGTTGACGCCCGCGACCCGTCATATGTTCGGTGCGCGCGCCTTCGCTGCCATGGCGCCGCGGGCACGTTTCATCAACGTCGGTCGTGGGGAATTAGTGGTGACAGACGATCTGGTTGCCGCGGTGCGGTCCGGGACGATCGCGGGCGCCGCACTCGATGTGGTCGACCCCGAACCGTTGCCCTCCGGACACCCGCTGTGGGATCTGCCCGAGGTTCTGATCACGCCGCACAACTCCGGTGATACCGCCGGGTGGCGAGAGGAACTGGTGGCGGCCTTCACGGGCAACTTCGCCAACTGGATCGAGGGTCGGCCGCTGGACAATGTGGTCGACAAGGAGCTCGGGTACGTGCCCGCCTGAAGGAGGCCAGCGATGTCGAATCCCGACATTCCCACCGATCCGTCCACCATGACCGCGGTGGAACTCGTCTCCGCCTACACCGCCGGCGCGCTGTCGCCGGTGGAGGCCACCCAGGCGATTCTCGACGCCATCGCCGAACGAGACGACGCGGTCAACGCCTATTGCCTGGTGGACCCGGAGCGGGCCCTGGTACAGGCCAAGGAGTCCGAACAGCGCTGGCACAGCGGCCATGTCAGGGGCTTGCTCGACGGCGTCCCCATCTCCATCAAGGATGTGTTCCTGACCGAGGGCTGGCCCACCCGCCGCGGGTCGAGGGCCATCGCCGCCGATGTGCCATGGCCGGTGGACAGCCCGGTGGCCGCGCATCTGCGCGCCGACGGCATGGTGTTCCTCGGCAAGACCGCCACACCGGAATTGGCGTGGAAGGCCACCACCGACAGTGCGCTCAACGGAGTCACCCGCAATCCGGTCGATCCCACTCGCACCGCCGGCGGCTCCTCCGGGGGCAGCGCGGCGGCGGTGGCCGCCGGTATGGGACCGGTCTCGGTGGGCACCGACGGCGGCGGCAGCATCCGGATTCCGGCGGCCTTCTGCGGCATTGTCGGATTCAAACCGACACACGGCCGGATACCGTTGTACCCCGCCAGTCCGTTCGGGCCGCTCGCGCATGCCGGGCCGATGACCCGCACGGTCGAGGACGCGGCGCTGCTCATGGACATCCTGTCGCTGCCGGACCCGCGCGACCCGACCGCGCAGCCGCCCACCATCACCACGTTCCGCGGGGAACTGCATCGCGATGTCCGCGGGCTCACCGTCGCGTACTCGCCCACTCTCGGTTTCGTCGATGTCGATCCGGAGGTGTCGAGCGTGGTCGGGAACGCGGTGGAGCGACTGGCCGGGGCCGGATTACGCGTGGTGAACGCGGATCCCGGTTTCACCGACCCGCTCGCGGCCTTCGAGGACCTGTGGGCGGCGGGCGCGGCCACCCTGCTGTCCAAGTTCCCGGCGGGCAGCCGCGAATTGGTGGACCCGGGGCTGGGCGAGGTCTGGGACCGTGGCG
This sequence comes from Nocardia sp. NBC_01503, assembly GCF_036327755.1. Classification (NCBI taxonomy): domain Bacteria; kingdom Bacillati; phylum Actinomycetota; class Actinomycetes; order Mycobacteriales; family Nocardiaceae; genus Nocardia; species Nocardia sp. NBC_01503. The sequence goes on along the minus strand of NZ_CP109596.1, from coordinate 857,600 downwards.
CGAATCTCGGTGCCGTCGCCTATCTCGACGCTCGTGCCACCGCCGCGGATATCGGCATCGTCATGGGTGCGTTCCACACCGCCCACGATGTGCTGATCACCCCGACCGTGCCGATTCCCGCCTTCGCCGCCGGATACGACGTCCCGCCCGGCAGCGGCCTGCGGAGCTGGCCGCAGTGGACGCCGTTCACCTACCCGTTCAATCTCACCCAGCAGCCCGCCATCAGCATTCCCGCCGGAGTGACCTCCGGCGGTCTGCCGGTGGGAATGCAGATCGTCGGTCCGCGGCACTCCGATGATCTGGTGCTGGCCCTGGCTCGCTACGCCGAAGCCATCCTGGCGGACTGAGCGCCCCGGTCAGATCGCGCGCGCGAAGGCGAGGGTCTCGCCTTCGACGCCGCGCAACCACAGCGCGTTGCAGGCCGCCGCCATCTCGGCCAGGCCGTCCTCGATGGTCGCGAACACGCTGCCCGGCACCCAACCGAGGTCGCCATTGATGAGCAGATTGTTGCGGCCGTAGAACAGGGCCAGGTCGGTCGCTCCCCGCGCATGGTGGGCGTTCGAGCCCGGTTCGTACCCGTAGGCCGGGTTGCCGATCTCCCACGGTTCGAAATCGAACAGGCATACATCACCGGGAATCGGTGTGACGGTGGGGTTTTCGCGATGTGGGGCGGCGGTGATCCGCGGCAGCAGGGTGTACACCTCATTGCGCGCGTACTTGGCGTGAAAGGCATCACCCTCCTGCGGCAGTGCGTTCCACACCGCCTCGCAGGTGTGCGGTGCTTCGGCGTCGAGGAGACGGGCGCGGCAGCTGACTCCGGCCTTGGCGAGGGTGACGGTCAGGTATCGGCTCATGGTTCTGCCTTCCGGTTCGGTCGGTCCGTGACGGCTACAGCTCGGCGAGTACCTCGGTCCAGATATCGAGCCCATCGCTGATCTGTTCGGCGGTCGCGATCAGCGGTGGGATCATCCGTACCACGTTCATGTGTGCGCCGCAGGCCAGCAGCAACAGGCCCTTCTCGACCGCCAGTCGGCGCGCCTCGGTGGCGGCCGCGGTATCGGGTTCCCCTGTCGCGGTGGTGAATTCGGCGCCAACCAGGAGGCCGAGGCCGCGTACGTCACCAATGCCCGCGGTGGCGGTGGCACGAACGCCGTCGAGCAGTTCCCGTCCGCGCAGCGCCGCGTTCTGGACCAGACCCTGCTTCTCGATCACCTCGAGGGTGGCGATGGCGGCCGCGCAGGCGACGGCGTTGCCGCCGTAGGTGCCGCCCTGGGATCCGGGCCAGGCGCGTGCCATGAGGTCGGTCGGCGCGGCGATACCCGACAGCGGGAAGCCGCTGGCGAGGCCCTTCGCGATGGTGATGACGTCGGGCCGGATGCCGAAGTGCTGATGGCCGAAGAACTCTCCGGTCCGCCCGAATCCGGTCTGGATCTCGTCGAGGATGAGCAGGATGCCGTGCTGGTCGGCGCGTTCGCGCAAGCCCCGCAGGAATTCGGTGGTGGCCGGTATGTAGCCCCCTTCCCCGAGGACGGGTTCGACGATGAAGGCGGCTGTTTCACGGGGGGCGGTCAGGGTGGCGAGGATGTAGTCCAGTTCCCGCAACGCGAAGTCGGTGGCCTGTTCCTGGGTCCAGCCGTATCGGAAGGCGGTGGGGAAGGGTGCGACGTGCACCCCGCCCATGAGGGGACTGAATCCGGCGGAGAAGCGGGTGCCCGAGGTGGTCATGGTGGCCGCGGCGACGGTGCGACCGTGAAAGCCGCCGTGGAAGACGATGATGTTGGGCCGTCCGGTCGCCTGGCGGGCCAGCCGTAAAGCGGCCTCGACGGCTTCGCTGCCGGAATTGGCGAAGAACACCGAATCCAATCCCTCGGGCAGCACATCGCCCAGCCGCTCGGTGAGCTCGAGCAGGGGCCGGTGCATGACCGTGGTGTATTGGCCGTGGATCAGTCGCGCGACCTGCGCCTGGGCCGCCTCCACCACGCGCGGATGGCAGTGGCCTGTGCTGGTGACGCCGATCCCGGCGGTGAAGTCCAGGTAGCGGCGGCCGTCGGTGTCGTAGAGGTAGCAGCCCGCGCCGTGGTCCACGGTGACGGAGGTGGCCTGCTGGAGGACGGGGGACAGGGCAGTCATGGGTGATCGCCTCCGGAATGGTCCGGCGCGAGACGGCGTCGGCACAGGTCGAATTGTCTATTGTCTATTGTCCGATTGTCGACAATATGCATAACATGGGCGGCAGCACGGCGGCAATGGATTCGGCCGCGGGAACCGGCGGCCACGGCGGGAGGAACGGTGCGATGCTCACCGGCACGAGCCTGACCCAGGCGGAGCGGGACGCGATCGACAGTGTCCCGGCGGGACTGTTCATCAACGGCGATTGGCGGGATGGTCCCGCTGTCATGCCGGTCACCGATCCGGCCACTGCGGAGCCGCTGTGCGAGGTGGCCGACGCCGGACCAGAGGAGGGAGCCGCGGCACTCACCGCCGCTGCCGTCGCCCAGCGCGACTGGGCGCGCACCTCGGCCAGACAGCGCAGCGACATCCTGATGCGGGCACACCGGCTGCTGCTCGCCGAGGTCGAACGACTTTCCCTGGTGATGACCCTGGAAATGGGTAAACCGCTGGCCGAGGCACGTGGCGAGGTCGCCTACGCCGCGGAATTTCTGCGCTGGTTCGCCGAGGAGGCGGTCCGCTTGGACGGCGGCTATCTGCCCGCGCCCACCGGTGGCTCCCGGTTCCTGGTGGCTCGCCAGCCGGTCGGGCCGAGCCTGCTCATCACTCCGTGGAATTTCCCGATGGCCATGGGCGCCCGCAAGATCGGGCCGGCCCTCGCCGCCGGATGCACCTGTGTGGTCAAGCCCGCCGAGCAGACGCCGTTGTCCATGCTGGCGCTCGCCGACGTGCTGCGGCGCGCCGGTGTGCCCGCGGGGGTGGTGAATGTGGTGACCGCCTCCGATCCGGGGGCGGTCGTCGCACCCATGATCGCCGATGGTCGGGCTCGCAAACTGTCGTTCACCGGATCCACGGCGGTCGGCAAACTGCTTCTGGAGCAGTGCGCGCGTACCGTGCTGCGCACCTCCATGGAACTGGGCGGCAATGCTCCCTTCCTGGTGTTCGACGACGCCGACCTGGAGGCCGCGGTGGCGGGTGCGATGCTGGCCAAGATGCGCAATATCGGCCAGGCGTGCACGGCTGCCAATCGCTTCATGGTGCAGCGCGGTATCGCCGCCGAATTCGCCGCCCGGCTCACCGAGCGCATGGCCGCACTGCCCATGGGCCGTGGAACCGAACCCGGTGTGGTGGTGGGTCCGCTCATCGACGCCGCCGCCGTCGCCAAGGTGACCGCTCTGGTCGCCGATGCCCGCGCCCGGGGCGCGGTCGCGCTCACCGGCGGCGAACCACTCGCGGGGCCCGGGAACTTCTATCCCGCAACGGTTCTCACCGGTGTGCCTGCGGACGCGCGGATCTGTCACACCGAGATCTTCGGCCCGGTGGCAGCGCTGTCGATCTTCGATACCGAGGACGAGGCGATCAACCGCGCCAATGACACGCCTTACGGTCTGGTGTCCTACCTCTACACCGAGAACCTGCGGCGCGGTCTGCGCGTGAGCGAGGCGCTCGACAGTGGGATGGTGGGTTTGAACGAAGGCGTGGTGTCCGATCCGGCCGCGCCCTTCGGCGGGGTGAAGGAGTCCGGGCTGGGGCGCGAAGGCGGCCTGGTTGGTATCGACGAATTCCTGGAGACCAAATACATCCGGGTCGCACTGTGAAGGAGAGCCTGTGACCTATCGCATCGCCACCATTCCCGGTGACGGCATCGGCGTGGACGTGACGGCGGAGGCGGTCGCCGTGGTCGACGCGGTGCTGCCCGGCGTGCGGTGGACCGCCTTCGACTGGTCGTGCGAGAACTATCTGCGCACCGGGGCCATGATGCCGCCGGATGGTCCGGCGCGACTGGCGGGGTTCGACGCCATCCTGCTCGGCGCGGTGGGCTTTCCCGGTGTGCCCGATCATATTTCGCTGTGGGGGTTGTTGATCCCGCTGCGGCGTGCGTTCGCGCAGTTTGTGAATCTGCGGCCGGTGCGCCTGCTGCCCGGCACCGAATCCGCGCTACGTGATCGCACCGCGGCGGATCTGGACATCCTCATTGTCCGGGAAAACTCCGAGGGCGAATACTCCGAGATCGGCGGCAGGCACAATCCCGGGCGGCCGGACGAATTCGTACTCCAGGAGTCGGTTTTCACCAGGGTCGGCTGTGAGCGGATCATCCGCTACGCCTTCGATCGGGCGCGCGAACGCGATCGGCGGCTGTGCTCGGCTACCAAATCCAACGGCCTGATCCACTCGATGCCGTACTGGGACAGCGTCGTCGAGCGGATCGCCGGCGAATATCCCGATGTCGCGGTGCGTTCCATGCACGTCGACGCGCTGGCCGCCGAGATCGTGCTGCATCCCGACCGACTGGATGTGATCGTCGGCTCGAACCTGTTCGGCGACATCCTGTCCGATCTCGCCGCGGCTGTCACCGGCGGTCTCGGTCTCGCGCCTTCGGGCAATATCAACCCCACACGTGAGTTTCCGTCCATGTTCGAGGCGGTCCACGGCAGCGCACCCGATATCGCGGGGCAGGGTATCGCCGATCCGGTGGCGCAGATTCTGGCCGCCGCCATGATGCTGGACCATCTCGGCGAGTCCGCGGCCGCCGCCGCCATCGACGCCGCCGTTCGCGCGGTGCTCGGCGAGGGACTGGTGCGCACGCCAGATCTCGGTGGTACCGCCAGTACCTCGGACCTGGGCAAGGCCATCGCCCAGCGCGCGGCGGATTTGGGATCGCATGCCGGTGGCGTATTGGAGCCATGACCGGTAGCAAGGTTGCGATATGTCCTTTTCTTGATTCGTTATATGTCTGGTTTGTCTTATTTCCGGCATGTTGGTGACAATTGTCTAGTGTGTGGTCTTGATAATCTGCCTCGCTGTTGCCATGGTGGTTGCGAACAATTCCACTTTCGCACCTCAACGGCGAGGAGATTTGCGATGAGTTCCGCACGTTTAAGCAGCGCTATCGAAGCGCGACCACTTCATATCGTGTTGGTCGCGCCACCCTATTTCGATATTCCTCCTGCCGGATACGGTGGCATCGAAGCCATCGTCGCCGAATTGGCGGATGAATTGGTCTGTCGCGGGCATCGGGTAACTTTGCTCGGATCGGGCAGATCGGGTACCAGAGCAGAATTCGTGCAAATCTGGCCGGAGCCCCTGACCGCGCGGCTGGGGGAGCCATATCCGGAGATCGTGCACGCTCTCAAGGTTCAGCAGGTGGTCGCGGAATTGGCCGTGACGGACGCGGTCGATATCGTGCACGACCATACCTTCGCGGGGCCATTGAATGCCCCCTTCTATCGGAGGTTGGGGATACCGACCGTGGTCACCGCGCATGGCCCGGTTGATGACGCCGATATGCTCGACTACTACCGCTCCCTGGAGGGCGGTGCGCAACTCGTGGCGATCAGTGATCGGCAGCGGGAATTGGCGCCGGATTTGAACTGGCTGGGTCGTGTGCATAATGCGCTTCGACCGGAAGAATGGCCCTTTCGCCCGAAAAAGCTCGATTATGCGCTATTTCTCGGGCGCTACGCGCCGTGCAAGGGAGCGCACCTTGCCCTGGAGGCGGCGCACTCCGCGGGTATTCGGCTGGTGCTCGCGGCCAAGTTGAACGAACCCCCGGAGCGCGCGTACTTCGAAGAGCGGATTCGCCCACTGCTCAACCCCTCCGATTCGGTCTTCGGCGAGGCCGATGCGGTGTCCAAGCGTGAACTGCTGGCCTCCGCGCGTTGCCTGCTGTTCCCGATCCAGTGGGAGGAGCCGTTCGGCATGGTGATGATCGAGGCCATGGTCTGCGGTACCCCGGTGGTCGCGTTGCGCGGCGGTGCGGTGGATGAGGTCATCGAGGACGGGGTCACCGGCATCATCTGCGACGATCCGGCGCAGCTGCCGGCGGCCATCGCGCGGGCGGGCGGCCTCGACCCGCACGACTGCCGCGGTCGAGTCGAGCGGCTCTTCGGCACCGACCGGCTCGGCGCGGGTTACGAGGATGCCTACTATCGCGCGCTGGATTCGGTGCGGCAGCCGATATCGCTCCCGATTCGGTTGCCGGACACGTCGTATGGTCGATCCGTCACGTTGCCGTCAACCGCAAGATCCTGACCCCCGCCGCGCGCGTCAGCCGATCGTGCGCGGATTTGGGCACTGTGCCGGGTGATGTCGGCTGATTTTCATGGGATAGACCGTAGTGGATACCCGAATTCGTTGGCAGCGTGCACGATATGAACAAAGTTGTTCGGCGGGTTCGGGTTTCGGCCGGAGTGCTGCTGGCCGTCGTGATTACCGTGACGGGCGCCACCACCGGTGTGGCCGCCGCGGAATCCGAGCCGGTGAGCGCGGCAGGCGATCGGCAGGAACAGGTGCTGTCCACGCGGGACGGAATTATCACCTCATGGGTGAGTTTCGCGCTGCCGCTGCCCGATTCCGCGCCAGCGCATCCGGCGGCGTGCGATCGCGTCGGCTATATGCGATACCGGGCGGTGGATGGCCCGGCCGATCCGGTGGACGTCGCGCACGTGGTGATTCAGCAGCAGGGATTGCACGGTGGGTCGGAGAACTCCGACAGCGTGGCCTTCAATACCGTGCATTCGGCGCGGGCACAGGGGCAGCGGATCGAGTACTGGGCGCTGGCTCGGCGCAGTGCCTGTCTGGACGAGACCCGGGGATTCGACTACGCCCTGCAGACCGGCAACTACCTTGATGCCGTCGACTATTACTTCAATGGGATGCCGATCGACGGTGAACGGTTTCCGGGATTCAAGACCTCCGCGGACCTGCCGGTGCTGGACTTCATGGGACTCGACCGTGTCGTGCGCGATCAGTACGAGGTGATGCTGCACGAAATCCCGAATCAGGCCGACCGGCAGCGCAAGTTCGTCTGCACCGGAATCTCGTTGGGCGGGTTGGTCACCGGATTCTTCTCCGACTGGGACTTCGACGGTCGGCCGGGGGCGGACCAGTGCGCCGCCTTCGCCGCACAGGATTCGATGGTCTCCTCCGATCCGGTCGCCCTGCAGAACACGCCGATTCTGCGCGACATCACCGATGCGCTCGTGGGGCCGCTGGATTCGGTGCTGCAGGGAGGCTTCCGGGTTGATGTATTGCCGCGAATCTTCGGCCCCGCACCGGGTTTGGGGACCCGCGCCTTCATGCTGCTGCGGCTGGCCGGACTCGCCGCGCACCTGGACCCGGACGGCGAAAGCCGACTGCTGTCCCATCTTCCGCACGATCTCGATATCGACGGCACGCTGAATCTGCTGGGTGCGCCCAGCTGGTCAGCCTGGGTCACCAACGGTGCGGATGGCTCAGGCACCCTGCGGGACTACCGCTTCACCAATACCGCGCTGCTCGGTGTTCTCATCGACAACAATTCCTCGAACTTCTCCCTCTTCCAGCAGGGCGTCGGTGCGCTCGACGGCGGTCCGCTGCAGGACAAGACCTTCCCGAATCCCGGTGAGCTGACCCAACTTCCGCTACTGGGCAACCTCCTGCGCATTACCGCCGGGCCGCAGCGTCGGGTGGCACCCACCGACCGCACCGCGCTGTACACCTGGCGCAACTACAACGATGTCAACGGCGTCCCGTTCACCGCCCCCGGTCACGAGGTCGCCGATATCCGGGATGTGGCAAGGCAATTGGCATCCGGCGGGCCCAGCGCCTACTGGGAAACCTACTTCCCGCTCCGCGTGGTCACCGATATCGCCGCGGGCTACGGCGGTGCCCGCAGCGGCGACCGCGCCGCCCTGCGCTACCACGGCATGAGCCGCCTGAAGCCCAATTTCGTAGCCTGGGCGGGCGACAGCCCCGTCCCACCCGCCACCGGCACCTTCTTCCCGACCCCCGCCCTCGCCACGGTCGTCACCCTCCCCGGCTACAACCACGTCGACACCATCGGCGCGGCTCTCGCCCAGAATGACGGCCAGCCCGACCACAGTGCCTGGCAACTCGCCCTATTCCTGCGCGGCCTCGGCTGACTCGGTGAATACCGCGTAGACCTATGCTGTTGACACCTCGCCGAGGTCGTGTTCGAGCAGTTGTCCGTCGATGCCACCGATCCCGACTGGGCTGCTCGACTCCGGGCGGTCGCCCGCGACTTTCCTCGGCTGGCGCTGGCCCATCCGCGGGTGGAGCCGCCGCTGGTCACCCATCCGCTGGGCACGCCACTGGGACTGCGCCCGGCCGCGGTGGTGCGCCCGCTGCAGGCGATCCTCGAATTGCTCACCGCGGAACATTTTTCCAATACAGCGGACCGCTCGCCGATCGATAGTGGGGAACCTGATCCGGAGTGAGAGGAGCCCCCGATGTCGAATGTCGTCGGCCTGAGTGGAATTCCCGAAACGATGCTGTGGACGCTGCACAACCGCGCCGTCGAGGCCAAGCGGAGCGACGGCATCCTGCACGATCCCGACTGTGTCCGCATCTACGATTCGATCGACTACGACTACGAGCGCAGCTTCGGCAAGCCGAGCGGAATCCACGCCGAACGCGCTCGAATATTCGATGCGGCCGTACGCGGCTGGCTGCGCGAGCATCCCGCCGGGACGGTGGTGGAGCTCGGGGCGGGGCTGGAAACCCAGTTCCAGCGGTGCGACAACGGGACAGTGTCGTGGCTATGTGTAGACGTCGAAGAATCCATAGCCGTCCGGGACCGCTACCTGCCCGCCGGACCCCGCTGCCGCCACATCCCATGCAGCGCACTGGATCCCCGCTGGATCGACGAACTCGCCCCCGGCCCGGTCTTCCTCACCGCCCAGGGCCTGTTCATGTATTTCGACGAACCCGATGTGCGCGGATTGATCACCACGATCGCCGAACGCCTCCCCGGCGCGGAGCTGATGTTCGATACGATCCCACCTCTGTTCTCCCGCATGACGATGCGGGGCTTCGCCAAAACCGCGAACTACACCACCCCACCCATGCCGTGGGGCATCACACCCGCCGACCTCCCCGTCCGCCTGCGCGCCTGGACTCCGCGAATCGTCACCGTAGCGGTCCGCAACTATTCGCAACCCCGCGGAGCCTCCGCGCCCCTATTGCGCCTCGTTTCACGAATCCCGTTGCTACGCAATCAATTGCCGGCCATCACGAAGGCTGCTGTCAAGTCGGACGAGTTCCGTCCGACTATGACCGATCAGCTTCGTTGAGGATTCGCGGCTACGGCGTCAGCGCCTTCTCGGCTTTGGCCGCCTCGCGGGCGAGGAGGCGGTCGCGTTGCTCCTCGAACCGGATGACGTCGCGTTCGAGTTGCTCGAGGTATTCGCCGAGTTCTTCGCGACTCTGTTCGCCGCGCGGGGTGAAATCGGTGCGCTCGAAGACATTCCAGATGCGCAGTACCGGCCACAGCACCTCGTCGAGGTGCTGGCGCAGATCGTAGATGCGGTGTTTGACCATCAGTACGCCATTGCGGCGCCAGTTGGGCATGCCGGTGCCGGGCATCGCGAAGTTCTTCACGACCTTGGTGATGGCCTCGATGGTTTGGTCGGGAGCCAGGTCGAACGCGGCGGCGGCGATATTGCGGTAGAAGATCATGTGCAGGTTCTCGTCCGCGGCGATACGCGCGAGCATGCGGTCCGCGATCGGTTCGTCGCACACCCTGCCGGTGCTCCGGTGGCTGACGCGGGTGGCGAGCTCCTGGAAGGTCACGTACACAACCTGATCGAGTACACCGCCGAAACCCTCGGGTGCGTGCACACCCTTGGTCAAATGAACCATCCGGTCGTTCTCCAGTGCCACCGGATCGACACTTCGAGTGACGATCAGATAGTCGCGCATGGCGATGGCGTGCCGGTTCTCCTCGGCGGTCCAGCGGCCCACCCAGGTTCCCCACGCGCCGTCCTGGGAGAAATTCTCGGAGATGGTCCGGTGGTACGAGGGCAGATTGTCCTCGGTGAGCAGATTGGTGATCATCGCAACCCTGGCCACCTCGGACAATCGGGATTGCTCAGGGTCCCAATCGATTCCGTCCAGTGCGGCGAAATTGCGGCCCTCATCCCAGGGCACATAGTCGTGCGGATACCAGTCCTTGGCCATCGACAGATGCCGGTCGATATTCTGGCCGACCACCGGCTCCAACAAGGTCAACATTTCGAGCTGGGTCAAATCCCTTGCCATGCAAAGCCCTCCGATATGTGTGAGAACAACGCAGACCTAGCAACCTGAAAACCGCGATGCGGTCGCGCCCACAATAGGCAAAACAGCCGCTAACCGCAGGCAACCCGTCAGGTTCGCAGTCGGGACAGGGGGTGTCGCTACTGCGACGCGGGGGCGGGCTCCTCGGGACCGAGCTCCACAACCGTGCCGGGGTGCGCGAGTGAGACCACGGTAATGCGCCCGCCCTTGGCCTGATCGATGATCTGGCCCTGCCGGGCGACGAAGCAGGAGGCGGCCTCGCTGTTGTAGATGCCGGTCAGCATCGGGGTCAGCGCCTTGGCGAAGTCACCCTCGGCCTTGATGAGCTGATCGCGGTAGGGGCCGTCGTAGGGCAGGATCTCCTGCGGCACAATGGCTTCCGCGGCAACATGATCGTGCTGGCGGACGGTCAAGGCGGTGACACCGGCCGCGCTGGCGACCATGGTGAGTGCGGCAACGGTTCGAATGGCGCTCGCGAGCGCGGGGCGGGTCGTCGTGCTGGAGGTCATCGTAGAGCGGTCCTTGGAGAGGCTATTTCGGCTGTGCCGCGGTAGAGGTCGACGGCACAGCGCTGGGTGGTGCGGCGGCGTCGGGCTCGAGCAACGTGGTCGCGCCGCCCTGAGCGGGGGAGTCGCCATTGGGCATGTGGGGGACCCCGCTCCGGTGTACCGCCCGGCTGCATCATGCGGAACCAGGTGCCGGACACCGAATTCCCCGCGACCGCACCGGGAGTGAGCCGCAGCAACCCCACCAGCCGTTCCGGTGCGGATGGCTGCGCGGTATCGCTGCTGGAACAACCCGGCAGGATCAGGGTCAGGGCGGCCGCGGCCGCAGCGATCGTCATGCGTGCCCTCATAACCGGCCACCAATCGAACTCGTCGAGCCGGGGATATTCGTGGACGTGCGGTACGCCGAGGCCGCGACGGTCAGCACTCCCGGCAGCAGGTAGCACCAGCCCAGTCCGCGGAACGCGGTGAAGCAAAGCGGGTTCGTCGAATCATTGAGCGCCACAAACGCATCGAAGTTGGCGACGCTGTCGTTCATGGTGCCGATCAGTGCCGCGAACGCGGCGGTGAGCCGATAGATGTTCCGTCCCATGGGTTGTCCTGAGATCAGTGCTGATGAGCGCCGGTCTTCCGGCGGCAAACCCCATAGCAACTCGAGTCCGCACTGATGTCGCGAGTTGAAGTCACGATGAATCGAATCCAGGCAAACTCTCCGCACTCGACGGCGGCGTGTGGCACTACGCGGTTATCGGCATCACGGCCATTCGTGTGACCGGTTCGGCTGCCAAGTTTGCCCGGTGATTGCAGAGGTGCCGCGAAAGGCGTTGGCAAACCTCTGAAATGGGGAATCCCGGCTACTGCCCTGGTGGGCGGTATGCCGGGATTTTGTTGTGCGCGAGGCGGGACTTGAACCCGCACGTCCGTGGACACCAGAACCTAAATCTGGCGCGTATGCCAATTTCGCCACTCGCGCTAACGGTACGACCGTCCAAACTCTACCGGGCTGAACGGCGATCCAGAAGCACCGGGCGGGCGTGGCGTACTGGTCGGTAACCCTACCTGGGATTATAACGATTTGATAAACCGCAATGTGAGGAGCCCTCATATTTCCTACGTGGGTGTAACTGCGCTCACCAGCGAGTTCAAACATGAGGGAGGGTCATGTTTGTGAGCATTCTGGTACGGACGTACGGAAATACTCGGGGGTAGGGGTCGCGGCGGTAACCAAACATGAGGAGAACCTCATGATTTTGTGCAATCCTCGGCGTCTACCAGGGCCAGTTGGCCGGAGGAACACCTGCGCACCGTGAGCGCGGCCCAGTCCTGTGGGGACGGGGACGCCAGGAGAAGGAAGTCGAAGCGTTGACGATCAACGAGAGCACCGGAACCGGGTCGAAGGCCGAACGGGCCAAACAGAACCGGGATAGTGGAGTCAGGTCGTCGCTCTTGGACCGGTTGCTGGGGGGTGCGCCCTACGCGCTGGCGTTCGGCGGACAGGGTGCCGCCTGGCTCACCGAGCTCGAGGAGATCGGGCGGGACAGTGCGCTCGAACCCGAGCTGACCGCACTGGTCAACGAGGCGGCGACCAAGCTGGAACCGATTGCGGCGCAACTGCTCGTGGTGCGGCCCGTCGGTTTCGACCCCATCGGCTGGATGCTCGAGGAAGAGCTCGCCGACCCGGAGCAGGGGGAGGTGTCGGCGGCGCCCTCCGCGCAGGTGTTGCGCTCCGCCGCGGTCTCCATGCCCGGTGTCTTCCTGACCCAGATCGCCGCGCTGCGGGCGCTGCGCCTGCAGGGCCTCGATATCGTCACCAATGCCCCGGCGGCCGTGATCGGGCACTCACAGGGCCGGATCGCCGCCACCGCCGCGCAGGCGCACGGCCAGCGTGACGCCGAATTGCTGGCCATCGCCCAGTTGATCGGCGCGGCAGCCGGATTGGTCGCCCGCCGCAAGAGCCTGATGCCGATCGGCGAGCGCTCGCCCATGGTCGCGGTCTCCCACGTCGACCCGGAGCAGCTGCAGGCCGTGGTCGACGAGGTCTCGGTCGGCGTCGACGCCGACAAGGCCGCGGTGCTGTCCATCCGCAACGGCCGCCGTCGCGCGGTGCTCAGCGGCCCGGTGGCGCAGCTGGATCGAGTTCGCCAGCGCGCGGCCGAGATCCATGAGGAGCAGTCCAAGGAGCGCGACGCCAAGAAGCGTGGCGGTTCGGTCTTCGCCCCGGTCTTCGAGGACATTCCGGTCGAGGTCGCCTTCCATCACCCCGCGCTCCAGGACACCGTGGAGATGGTGCGCGGCTGGGCCGCGCAGTGCGGCCTGGACGCAGAGCTGGCCGCCGCCCTCGCGCAGGAGGTGCTGGTCGATCCGATCGACTGGGTCACCATTGTCGACACCACCGTCGCACAGGGCGCGCAGTGGATTCTGGACCTCGGCCCCGGCGATCTGCTCTCCCGCCTGACCGCCGGTTCGCTCAAGGGCACCGGCGTCGGCGTGCTCGCCGCCTCCACCCGCCCGGGCCAGCGCAGCCTGTTCACCCCGGGCGCCGCGCCCGACATCGCGCCCGCCTGGGCCGAATTCGCACCCAAGCCGGTGCGCCTGCCCAACGGCCGCGTTGTGGTCGAGACCGCGTTCACCAAGCTCACCGGTCGCTCGCCCATCCTGCTGGCGGGCATGACCCCCACCACCGTCGACGCGAAAATCGTTGCGGCTGCGGCCAATGCGGGCCACTGGGCCGAGCTGGCCGGTGGCGGTCAGGTCACCGAGCAGATCTTCGCCGACCGCGTCACCGAGCTGAAGACCCTGCTGCAGCCCGGTCGCTCGGTGCAGTTCAACTCGCTGTTCCTGGATCCGTACCTGTGGAAGCTGCAGCTGGGCGGAAAGCGCCTGGTGCAGAAGGCCCGCACCGCCGGTGCGCCGTTCGACGGCGTCATCGTCACCGCCGGTATTCCGGAGCTGGACGAGGCCGTCGCCCTCATCGAGGAGCTGACCGAGGTCGGCATCACCCATGTCGCGTTCAAGCCCGGCACCGTGGCGCAGATCCGCGCCGTGCTCCGAATCGCCGATGCCGCACCGGATTACGCGGTCATCATGCATATCGAGGGCGGCCGCGCCGGTGGCCACCACTCCTGGGAGGACCTCGACGACCTCCTGCTCGAGACCTACGGTGAACTGCGCAGCCGCGCCAATGTGATCGTCTGCGTCGGCGGCGGCATCGGCACCCCCGAGCGCGCCACCGAATACCTCACCGGCGCCTGGTCGCAGGGCTACGGCTACCCGGTCATGCCGCTGGACGGTGTCCTGGTCGGCACCGCCGCCATGGCCACCCTCGAGGCCACCACCACCCCCGAGGTCAAGCAGCTCCTCGTGGACACCCCCGGCACCCCCGACTGGGTCGCCGCGGGCACCGCCACCGGCGGAATGGCTTCGGGCCGTAGCCAATTGGGCGCGGACATCCACGAGATCGACAACTCGGCCTCACGCACCGGCCGCCTGCTCGACGAGGTCGCCGGTGACGCCGACGCCGTCGCCGAGCGCCGCGCCGAGATCATCACCGCGCTCAACGGCACCGCCAAGCCGTACTTCGGCGATGTCGCCACCATGACCTATCTGGAGTGGCTGGAGCGCTACGTCGAGCTCGCCGTCGGCCTGGACCGGCGCAAGGATTTCGACTGCGGCGGCGACTTCGCCTCGGCCATCGCCGATGCCACCGCCTCGGTGTGGCTGGACATCACCTGGCGCGACCGGTTCGCGGAGATGGTGCGCCGCACCGAATCCCGTCTGAACCCGGCCGACCGCGGGCAGATCGACACCCTCTTCGCGAGCGATGACGACTTCGAGACCCCGGTCAAGGCCATCTGCACGCTCAAGGAGCAGTACCCGGCCGTCGCCGAGGCTGTGCTGCACCCGGCCGACGTCCCGTTCTTCGTCAGCCTCTGCAAGACCCCCGGCAAGCCGGTCAACTTCGTCCCCGTGGTCGATCAGGACGTGCGCCGCTGGTGGCGTTCGGATTCGCTGTGGCAGGCGCATGATCCGCGCTACACCGCCGATCAGGTCTGCGTCATCCCCGGCACCGTCGCCGTCGCGGGCATCACCCGCGTGGACGAGCCGGTCGGTGAACTCCTCGATCGCTTCGAACAGGACACCGCCTACTCGCTGGTGCGCGCGGGCGTCGTCCCGGCCGCCGTCGACGGTCGCCGCCGTGCCGATGTCACCGCCGGTGCCATCGATATCGTGCTGGCCGCACCGGATGTGCAGTGGTCCGGCCGCACCACCGTCAACCCGATCCACCGCCTCGGCGACCTGGCCGAGTGGGCACTGAACGGCCAGGGCGCGACCCATCCGCCGACCGGGGCCACCCTCACCCCGATCACCGGACCCGAGGCCGATCACGCCTACGTGGAATTGGCCGTCCCGCTGCTCGGCCGCGACGCTGTGCGGATCCGCATCACCGTCCCGGTCAGCGTGTACAACGGTGGCGCACCGGTCATTACCGAAGCCGATGCCACCGAGGCCATGTCGGCGCTGCTCGCCGTCGCCGCCGGCCAGTCCCTGCCCGAGGTCAAGACCGCCGAGGGCGGTGCCAAGGTCGCGCATCTCAATGTGGCCTGGAGCCCGGACCTCATCGCCGACCACGCCGGTGTCACCGGCTCCGGTCTGCCGGAGGGCCTGAGCACCCTCGGCCGCAGCGTCCCCGACGTGCTGGTCGGCGCCTGCTGGCCCGCCGTCTTCGCCGTCCTCGGCGCGAGCCGTACCGCCGATGACCGCAGCGTCATCGAGGGCATGCTCGACCTGGTGCACCTGGATCACCAGATCCAGCTGAACGGTGAATTGCCCACCGCCGCAAGCGTGCTCGCGGTGCGAGCGGAGGCCGGCGAGACCGTCGACACCGATATGGGCCGCGTCGTGGAGGTGCACGTGCGCATCTCCGGCATGCTCGACAAGCCCGAGACCGGCATGTCCATGCCGACCGTCGCCACCCTCACCGAGCGCTTCGCCATTCGCGGCCGCACCGGCAATGGTGAACTCACCGATCCGCCGCGCGCCGGTGGCTCGCTCTCGGAGAACGCCAGTGACACCCCGCGCCGTCGCCGCCGCGATGTCACGCTGACCGCACCGCGCGCCATGGCCGCCTTCGCACAGGTCTCGGGCGATCACAACCCGATCCACACCTCCGAGGCCGCCGCCAAACTGGCCGGGCTGGGCAGCCCGATCGTGCACGGCATGTGGCTCAGCGCCGCTGCGCAGCACGCGGTTTCGGCCATCGACCTGAGCGACAAGGTGCCCCCGCGCACCCTCACCGCATGGACCACCCGCTTCCTCGGCATGGTGCGCCCCGGCGCGCAGATCGATGTGCGCGTGGAGCGTGTCGCGGTGGATCAGGGCACGGAAATCATCGAGGTCTCCTGCCGCATCGCGGGTGATCTCGTCATGACCGGCACCGGCCGCGTCGCCGCCCCGAAGACCGTCTACGCCTTCCCGGGCCAGGGCATTCAGACCAAGGGGATGGGTCTGGACGCACGCACCCGCTCCAAGGCAGCCAAGGAGGTCTGGGACGCCGCCGACAAGCACACCCGCGAGGCCCTCGGCTTCTCGATTCTCGCTGTGGTGCGCGACAATCCGACCTACCTCAAGGCGCGCGGTGTCGAGTACCGGCATCCGCAGGGCGTCCTGCACCTGACCCAGTTCACCCAGGTCGCCATGGCGACCCTCGGTGTGGCCCAGGTCGCGGAGCTGCGCGAGGCCGGTGCCTTCATCGAAGGGGCAATGCTCGC
Organism: Nocardia sp. NBC_01503; assembly: GCF_036327755.1. Taxonomy (NCBI): domain Bacteria; kingdom Bacillati; phylum Actinomycetota; class Actinomycetes; order Mycobacteriales; family Nocardiaceae; genus Nocardia; species Nocardia sp. NBC_01503. Next base: position 841,099 of record NZ_CP109596.1, on the reverse strand, counting down.
CGGGCACTCGGTCGGTGAGTACAACGCGCTCTCGGCCGTGGCCGGGGTGCTGCCGCTGCACGCCGTGCTCGAGGTGGTGTTCCAGCGTGGCTCGGCCATGCACGAGCTGGTGCCGCGTAATGCGCAGGGCCTCAGCGACTATCGGATGGCCGCCATCCGCCCGTCGCAGATCGGCGTCGCCGATCACGAGGTCATCCCGTTCGTGAACCGCATCGGCGAGGAGTCGGGTGAGTTCCTCGAGGTGGTGAACCTCAACCTGCGCGGCTCGCAGTACGCCATCGCGGGCACCGTCGCCGGACTCGAGGCCCTTGAGGTCGAGATCGAGCGGTTGCGCGCCGAAACCGGTGGCAAGCGCGCGTTCGTCGTCATCCCGGGTATCGATGTGCCGTTCCACTCCACCGTGCTGCGCGCCGGTGTGCCGGAGTTCCGCACCAAGCTGGAGGGGCTGCTGCCCGCCGACCTGCACCCGGAACTCCTTGTCGGACGCTACATTCCGAACCTGGTGCCGCGACTGTTCAACCTGGGGCGCGATTTCATCCAGGAGATCGCCGACCTGGTCCCGTCCGAGCCGCTCGCCGAAGTGCTCGCGAATTGGGATGATTGGGCCGCCCGGCCGACCGAACTGTGCCGCGTGGTGCTCGTCGAGCTGTTGGCCTGGCAGTTCGCCAGCCCGGTGCGCTGGATCGAGACCCAGGATCTGCTCTTCACCGATGCCGAGCACGGTGGTCTGGGTGTCGAGCGGTTCGTCGAGGTCGGTTTGGCCGCGACGCCCACCGTCGCGAACCTGGCCTCCAATACGCTGAAGCTGCCCGCGTTCTCGAACACCACGGTCGAGGTGCTCAATATCGAGCGCGAAGCCGCCATCGTGTACTCCACCGACACCGATCCCGCACCGGTGGAGGAGCCCGAGGAGACCCCGGCCGAAAGCGCCGGTGCCGCAACGGCTCCGGCCGCTGCCGCCCCCGCCGCGGCCCCGGTCGCCACCGGTGGCCCGCGCCCGGACGACATCGGTTTCAGCGCCGCCGACGCCACCCGCATCCTGATCGCGCTCTGGACCAAGCTGCGGCTGGACCAGATCGGTCCGGTGGACACCATCGAGGGCCTCTGCGACGGCGTCTCCTCGCGCCGTAATCAGCTGCTCGTCGACCTCGGCGCGGAGCTCTCGCTCGGTGCCATCGACGGTGCCGCCGATGCCGATATGGGTGCGCTCTCCGCGACCGTCGAGCGCCTGGCCCGCACCTACAAGCCGTTCGGCTCGGTGCTCTCCGATGCCATCGGCGATCACCTGCGCAAGGTCTTCGGACCGTCGGGCAAGCGGCCCGCCGCCATTGCCGAGCGCGTCAAGAAGGTCTGGGATCTGGGCGACGGCTGGGCCAGCCATGTCACCGCCGAGGTTTCGCTCGGCACCCGTGAGGGCGCTTCCGTGCGCGGCGGCGATCTGGGCGGACTCGTCTCCGGTGGCCTGAGTGACGGTGCCTCCGTGGATGCCGCCATCGATGCCGCCGTGCAGGCCGTGGCCGCGCGCCGTGGTGTCGCGGTCTCCATGCCGTCCGCAGGTGGCGGTGGCGGTGCGACCGTCGATGCCGCCGCGCTGGGCGAGTTCACCGAGCAGATCACCGGCAGCAATGGCGTGCTCGCCACCGCCGCCCGGGTGGTGCTCGAGCAGCTCGGCCTGACCGAACAGCTCTCCGCACCCGAGGTCTCGGACGACAACCTGGTCGATCTGGTCTCCGCCGAATTGGGCAGTGACTGGCCGCGACTGGTCGCCCCCGCCTTCGATGCGCGCAAGGCGCTGCTCATCGACGACCGCTGGGCAAGTGCGCGTGAGGATCTCGCGCGGCTGTGGCTGGGTAATGACGCGAACAATGCCGAACTGCCGATCGACGGCTACCTGGGTGCGGGCGAAGCCATTGCGACACAGGCCAACTGGTGGCGTGAGCGCGCCAAGAGCGAGGCCCGCTCGGTACTGGCCGGGCTCTACGGCCGGATCGCCGAGGCCGCCCTCGCCAGCGAAGACCCGGGTACCTGGTCGTCCGATATCGCCGTGATCACCGGTGCCAGTAAGGGTTCCATCGCGGCCGCCGCGACCGGACGCCTGCTCGCCGGTGGCGCGACCGTCATCGTCACCACCTCCTCGCTGAACGACGATCGCGTCGCCTTCTACAAGAAGCTGTACCGCGAGAACGCCCGCCACGGCGCCTCGCTGTGGGTCGTCCCCGCGAATATGGCCTCCTACACCGATATCGACGCGCTCATCGAGTGGGTCGGTAACGAGCAGGTCGACAATGCCGGTGGCGCGAAGGTTCTCGTCAAGGAGGCGATGACCCCCACCCTGCTGCTGCCGTTCGCCGCACCCCGCGTCGCCGGTGACCTGGCCGATGCCGGGGCCCGCGCCGAAATGGAGATGCGCGTGCTGCTGTGGTCGGTGGAGCGCCTCATCGGTGGCCTGTCCAAGCTGGGCGCGGACCACGATGTGGACGCGAAACTGCATGTGGTGCTGCCGGGTTCGCCCAACCGCGGCATGTTCGGCGGTGACGGCGCGTACGGCGAGTCCAAGGCCGCGCTCGATGCCATCGTCACCAAGTGGCGGGCCGAGAAGTCCTGGGCCGCTCGCGTCACCCTGGTGCACGCGCTCATCGGCTGGGTGCGCGGCACCGGGCTCATGGGTGGTAACGATCCGCTGGTCGAGGCCGTCGAGAAGGCGGGCGTGCAGACCTGGTCCACCGAGCAGATGGCCAATGAGCTGCTCAAGTGGTGCACCTCGCGGGCCCGCATCGTGACCGCCTCCGGACCGCAGCAGATCGATCTGACCGGCGGCCTGGCCGGCGCGAAGCTGGACCTGCCGGAACTGGCCCGCCAGGCGCGCGAACAGGCCGAGGCCGACGCCGACGCGGAAGACACCGCCGCAGCGACCATTTCGGCGCTGCCCGCACCGCCGACCCTGTCCTCCAAGCTGCCGACCCCCGAATGGGGTTCGGTGACAGCCGATCTCGATGACATGGTCGTCATCGTCGGTGCGGGCGAGCTCGGCCCCTACGGTTCGGCGCGCACCCGCTTCGAGATGGAGGTCTCCGACCAGCTCTCCGCCGCGGGCGTACTGGAGCTGGCCTGGACCACCGGCCTGGTCACCTGGGAGAACGATCCCAAGCCCGGCTGGTACGACACCGAATCCGGTGAGTACGTCGACGAGGCCGAGCTGGCCGACAAGTACCACGACACCGTGGTCGAGCGCTGCGGCGTGCGCCGCTACGCCGATGACGGCCAAATGCTGGATAACACAGCGCCTTTGCTCACCTCGGTGTTCCTGGACAAGGACCTGTCCTTCGTGGTGAACAGCGAATCCGAGGCGCGGGCCTTCTACGCCGCCAACCCGGATCAGACGGTCATCACCCCCGTTGCGGGCACGGGCGACTGGCAGGTGACCCGCAAGGCGGGCACCGAGATTCGCGTACCCCGCAAGGCCAAGCTGTCCCGCGTCGTCGGCGGCCAGATCCCCACCGGCTGGGATCCGACCCGCTTCGGCATCTCCGCCGATATGGCGAGTTCGGTCGACCGCGTGGCGCTCTGGAATATCGTCTGCACCGTGGACGCGTTCCTGGGCTCGGGCTTCAGCCCGGCCGAGCTCATGCAGTGGGTGCATCCGTCGCTGGTGGCCAACACCCAGGGCACCGGTATGGGCGGCATGTCGTCCATGCGCTCGCTGTACATCGACAACCTGCTCGGTGAGCCGCACGCCAACGACATCCTGCAGGAGGCGCTGCCCAACGTCGCACTGGCGCACGTGGTTCAGAGCTACGTGGGCAGCTACGGCGGCATGATCCACCCGGTCGCCGCCTGCGCCACCGCCGCGGTCTCCGTGGAGGAGGGTGTGGACAAGATCAAGCTCGGCAAGGCCGATCTGGTGGTCGCCGGTGGTTACGACGATCTCGGTATCGAGGGCATCGTCGGCTTCGGTGATATGTCCGCCACCGCCGACTCGGCCGTCATGTCCGCCAAGGGCATCAGCGACCGCTACTTCTCCCGGGCCAACGATCGCCGTCGCGGCGGCTTCGTCGAATCCATGGGCGGCGGAACGGTATTGCTCGCCCGCGGCACCGTGGCTCGCGATATGGGCCTGCCGGTGCTCGGTGTGGTCGCGTACGCCCAGTCCTTCGCGGACGGTGTGCACACCTCCATCCCGGCCCCCGGCCTGGGCGCGCTCGGCGCGGGTCGCGGTGGCGCACAGTCCAAGCTGGCCAAGGAGCTCGGCAAGCTGGGCGTGAGCGCGGACGAGGTCGCGGTCATCTCCAAGCACGACACCTCCACCGCCGCCAACGATCCCAACGAGTCCGAGCTGCACGAGCGCCTGGCCACCGCCATCGGCCGCTCGGAAGGCGCTCCGCTGTTCGTGATTTCGCAGAAGACCCTCACCGGTCACGCGAAGGGCGGCGCGGCGGCCTTCCAGATGATCGGCCTGTGCCAGGTGCTGGAGCAGGGCGTCATCCCGCCGAACCGCAGCCTGGACTGCGTCGACGAGAAGATGGCGGCATACCCGCACCTGGTGTGGGTCCGCGAGGCCATGGAGCTCGGAGATCGCTTCCCGCTCAAGGCCGGTCTGGTCACCTCGCTCGGCTTCGGCCACGTCTCGGGCCTGGTCGCCATCGTGCATCCGCAGGCCTTCATCGAGGCCCTGGATCCGGAGCAGCGCGAGGCGTACCAGCGCCAGGCCGAGCAGCGTCAGCTCGCCGGACGTCAGCGCCTCACCGAGGCCATGTGCGGTGGCGCTCCGCTCTACGAGCGCCCCGCCGATCGCCGCCTCGGTGGCGATGGCACCCCGGCCAAGAAGTCGCGGCAGCTCGAGGCCGACATGCTGCTCTCGCAGCAGGCCCGATTGGGTTCGGACGCAACCTATGTCGCCGTCCCGCCCGGACCGGCGTGCCGGTAATAGTCAGCTGGAATAGCTGAACGACCGAACAGCGGAGCCTACGGAACCGTAGGCTCCGCTGTTATGTATGTTGCAGGAATCGACTGCACTCATAAGGAATCGAGGAGTCCCACGCTGTGACAATTCTTGGCATCGGCCTGGATTTGGTTTGCATCTCCGAATTCGCCGAACAGCTGGAACGCACCGGCACCACCATGATCCGGGAGAGTTTCACCGCCGGAGAGCGGCGCTATTGCCAAAGCAAAGGCGCCGATCCGGCCCGCAGCTACGCCGCCCGCTGGGCCGCGAAAGAAGCGGTCATCAAGGCGTGGGCATCTTCCCGCTTCGCCCGCAGCCCGCAGATCGGTGACAACCCCTACCCGCTGATCGAGGTCGTGAATGACGCCTGGGGCCGCCCCAGCATCAAATTGCACGGTCTCGCAGCCGAATTCCTGCCCCGGGTGCGCGTGCACCTGTCGCTGACTCATGACGGCGATACCGCGGCCGCCATGGTGGTGCTGGAAGACCCGGGCGAACTGGCCGACCTCCTGCACGACTAACCCCAATGCCGCGCAGTTAGCGGTTGGGGATGCCTGTCAAGCGAGTGTCGTTGCGGGACTTGACATGTTGTGAAACGAGACAGCGGAACTACTGGTAGAGAGGTTTTGTCCTCCAAGACAAACCGTCCACCGGGAGTTCCGCTGTCTGTTCAGTCTGTCATCAAACATGTGTCGGTGGTAGCGGCGGGGGTGTTCGCGCCGGGTCATCTGGGGGAGTTGACCCAGATCGTGCCATTCGAAATGGTCGACGCCGCAGTGGAATCGGGGCGAGCGAGACAGAGGCGGGTGCGGGATCTACCCTCGCGGGTGGTGGTGTATCTGCTGTTGGCCGGGGCGTTGTTCACCGAGCTCGGCTACACCCAGGTATGGGCCCGGATGGTCGCGGGCCTGGACGAAATCCTCGTGGCCCGCCCCGGTTCCTCGGCCTTGGCCCAGGCCCGCCGCCGAGTCGGTGCCGCACCGTTGCGGGAGTTGTTCGGGCTGCTCGCCGGTCCCGCTGCCGGCGCGGCCCGATGGCGCGGCCTGTTGGTCTGTGCGGTCGACGGCACCACCATGTTCGTGTCCGACTCCGCCGCCAACGCGGGTACCTTCGCCCGTCAGGGCGGCGGCAACGGCGACTCGGGGTATCCGATGCTGCGACTGCTCGCGGTGGTGGCGTGTGGCACCCGCACCGTCATCGACGTCGTGTTCGGCACCTCGGGTGTCTCCGAGATCGCCTATGCCCCAAAGCTTTTCCGATGCCTGCACGAGGGGATGTTGTTGCTGGCGGACCGCAACTTCGCCAGCGCCGCGCTGATCGGACAGATCGCGCAAACCAAAGCCGACCTGCTGATCCGTGACAAGACCAACCGTGTGATGCCGTTGATCGAGCGGCTGCCCGACGGGTCGTGGCTCGCGGTGAAGGGTCCGGTAGTTCTGCGGGTAATCGACGCCGACATCGCGCTCACCCCGAAAGGCGGACCACCCCGCCGCGAACGCTACCGGTTGCTCACCACCTTGACCGACCATCACCGCTACCCGGCGATGGAGCTGGTGCGGCTCTATCACCAGCGCTGGGAGATCGAAACCACCTACGCGGAACTGAAATCGACCATGCTCGGCGGCCGGGTACTGCGCGCCCGCACACCCGCCGGGATCGACCAGGAGGTCTATGCCCTGCTGAGCACTTACCAAGCGCTGCGCATCGCCATCGCCGACGCCACACACCCGCAGGCCATACCCCTGCAAGCCAGCTTCTCCATTGCACTCAATACCGCCCGCGACCAGGTCGTGGCTGCCGCCGCGGTCATCGCCGACACCGCCGTCGACCTGGTCGGACGGATCGGCCGCACGGTCTTGGCCGACCTCCTGCCCGCACGCCGACCACGCCAAAGCCCCCGCGTCGTCAAGCGAGCGATCTCCAAACACCGCGCCAAAGGCGCCATCGACCGCACCAATTATCCCACCGTCACCATCACCATCAACCTGCGAAAACACCCGAGTTGACCGCAGACAGGTCGGCCTAACTGCGCGGCATTGCGACTAACCCCGCACCGAGCCCGACGCGAAAAATGGTATGCCGCATTCGAATGCGGCATACCATTGGCGATTCGGTGGCTCAATAGGCCAGGTCCGACCAGGGGATATGGATCGGGAAGGGGTGCAGGGTCCCGACGCCTTCAGCCGCTTCGGGAGTCCACTCACCGGTGAGGATGTATTCGCCCTCCTTCGGCGGGCGAAGCGGCGTCACGCCCTTCGGGAGGTGGAAATCTACTGCGGCCAGCGCATATTGGCGCACTGCCGAGATCCGTCGAGGGTTCGGCGCCAACTCCACCTCCCAATACCACGGGATATGAGCGGCCGCATAGCGCGCTTTTTTGACTTCCATCAGACCTGGGGTGTTCGAGGGAGACAGCACTTCTCCAACGAGGATGGTGTCTTCGGCGTGCACCCACGCGAACTCGTCGTCCAGGCAGTGATAGATCATGAAATCCGGTGTTACGAAGCTGGACCTGTCCCGGGTGAAGAACAGGTTCGTTTCAAGAGTGGCATCCCAGCATCCGCCGGTGGCGTCCGCGGTTGTTAGCTTGGCTGCGCTCAGCAGCGCGTTCGTCATTCGCAGAGTGAATCGTTGATGCTCAGACGGACCGTGTTTCAGCATGGCCGCGTCGGCGATCCACACCGGTTGGCCGTCGTGTAGCTCAATGCAGCACGAAATCTCCTCGGGCAGCTCCATGAGCTCTTCCCAGGTCATGGTCTCGGGCAGTGGCGGCGGGTCGATATGCGGGATCGACATGAGCCCATGTTAGCGAGCGAGACCGACAGCGAACCTCAGTTGGCTTCGGGTTCCAGCGCGGTGCGCTGGCCGCCCGAACGCGATTCCTTCTCCGCGATCAGCAGATACGCGACCATGAGGCGTTTGAGTTCGGCGACCGCGTCCTCATGGCTGAGGCCGTCCTGCACCGAGAAGTTCAGCATCGAGTAGACGACGTGCACCAGCACCTGGGCCATCATCGAGCGGCGAATGCGCGGGGTGCGCGGCATCAGCGAGCGCAGCATCTGCGCCACCGCTTCGGCGAACTCCTTCTCGTGGATCGCGCCGGTGGCCCGCGTCGAAGGCGTGGACTGCATGGCGAGCCAGACCTCACGCCGCGACGGATCCGTCATCCACAGATCGGCGAGGTGGTCCACCAGCGAGTTCATATGGCGCAGCCAGTCCATCGACGGGATCTCGCCGTGGAAATCCGACAGCTCCTGTGAAACCGCCACCAGGTCTTGGCGATTCAGCTCGCAGACGATCACATACTTGTTCGCGAAGAACTGGTAGAGGGTGCCGATGGGGACCTCAGCGCGGGCCGCGACTTCCTCACAGGTGAACGATTCGAAGCCGACCTCGACGAGCAATTCGCGGGAGGACTGCAACAGGGCGTCGAACTTGCGCTTGCTCCGTTCCTGCGTCGGGCGGCGACGGGGCATCAACTCCTGCGGGTCGTCCTGCAACTCCAACGCAGGGTCCGGTCGTCGCGTCGACCTGGCTCCCGTGCGTGCTTCCACGTGCAACAGCCTAGAGGTAGCGACACTCCGATGACACGCTGCGGTAGTTCGTGTGTCCCTATGTCGTTCCGGAATAACACCCATCCGCACCGGGAGCGGTGACGAACCTTCATCGCAGCTGCTTCCCAGTTGCATGCGTTTGCACTCCTCTCGGGGGCTTCGTCCGAACAAAACCGTGCCTCGGCAAATGCGAGCACGACGACGTTGGAAGGCTGATCTGTGGTTGCTTCTGCTGTTGTTCGTTCCGCGGTGACCATCGGCGTTGCCACCGAGCGCGGCACCGTGCGCGCGGTGGCCCTCGCCGACGACGGCGACAAATTGCAGGAACGCGTGGTGCTGGAGCGCGTCGAGAAGATCACCGGCGATACCAAGGCCGATCTGGCCGCCGCGGTCGAGTTGGTGCTGGAGGAGCTCGCGGGCAAGCTCGGCCCGGATCGCGATATCGTCGGCGCGGCCGTCGCCTACCGCGATGCCGCCGAGCGGCGGGCCATCGTCACCCGGCTGGCCTCCGGCCCGTGGCATGAGGCATCCCTGGTCTCCGCCAAGGCCGCGCACCTGTCCGTCGCCCGCGCCATGACCTGGGTGGACGAATTCGACGATCTCGCCATCTGCGAGGTGGTCCCGGGTTCGCAGGCGTTCTCGCTCATCGATCCCGCCCGCTCCCGCGTGCTGGCCGCGGTCACCCTGAACGGCGGAGCCACCAATGACGAGGCCATGCGCGCCGCCGTCACCGCCGCCTGGGATCAGTTCGACGCCGCCGGAGTGAAGCCGGACGCGGTGGTGCTGATCGGTTCCGCCGCAACCGAACCCGCCGTGATCGCGGCCCTCGAATCGGGCTTCGGCGCACCGGTCATTCCGTGTTCGGTCGCCGCCTCCGCACCCGCCATCGGCGCGGCGCTGGCCGCCATGCCCGAGGCCGAGTACGCCGGTGAGGCCGCCGAGCGTATTCGCCGGGCGCGCGGCACCGCCGCGTTGTTCGCGGCGGCGAGTGTGCTCGCCGGCGGTCTGGTCGCCGGCGGCGTATACGCGGCGAGCAATAACTCCAAGACCGTGCCCGAGCCCATGCTCACCGATTCCCGGGTCTCGGCCGATGCGCGCACCAATGGGGTCGAGCATCCGATCGGCGAGCCCGCCCCCGATACCGGTTCCGGCGGGGGCATGGTTCCGGGTCTGCCCGGTGACGCCACCCCGACCGATGCGGGCGCGCCGCTCATCGAGCAGCCCGCGGCACCCGAACCCGATATGGTGACCATCGATCCGGCCGCCCTGAACTGGGGTCCGGCCAATCCCGATGCGGGACAGTCGCGCTCGTCCAAGCCGCTGGTGAAGTCGCAGCCCGAGGGCGAGCCCGCGAGCAGCAACTCCAATTACATCCTGCCCGCGCCGACCCATTCGGCCGCTCTCACCGATACCGGCCTGTTCGCGGGTGAACTCGCACCGCCCGCCCTGGATTCGCCGGAGTTCGGCAAATGGTGGGACAACCACTTCCGCATGATGATGCAGTGGGCGGCAGCACAATTGGTGCCGCGCGGCGTCTGACGCGGCGCGGACCGATCGAAGGTGAAAGTCCCGGCCCGTTGGGGGCCGGGACTTTCGCTGTCTCAGGGCACCGGCCCCGTCATCCCGGCATGCTTTCGGCCGGGATCCACGTTTCGAATCAGACCGACAGATCGCGCCGCAGCTTGGCCACATGCCCGGTGGCTCGCACGTTGTACTGAGCGCTACTCTGAACAACGTGGTTTTAAGAGCGATCGTCGGCGCACGCGTATCCAAGATGCAGGGGCAAGAGAAGGTCTCGCACCTTGCCCAGAAGGAAGACGGCCTACGGTGGGCCGCAGCCCAGGGGTATGAGGTGGTGGACACCTTCGAAGACCTTGGAGTGTCCGCTGGTAAGACGACCCCGTTCGAGCGTCCCGACCTGGGACAGTGGCTCAATCCGGAACGGTTGCACGAGTGGGACGTGATCGTATTCCAGAAGATCGACCGAGCGTTTCGATCCACGCGTGATTGCGTGGACTTCGCCAAGTTCATCGAAGAGAACAAGAAGGTGCTTGCGTTCTCCGGTGACGGAATGGTGCTGAACTACCGAGACCAGGCATCGACTTCGTTCGAGTCACAGATGGCTGAGTTCTTCATCTACATCGGATCATTCTTCGCTCAGATCGAGTTGAACCGGTTCAAGAGCCGTGCCCAAGATCGCATGAGCCAGCTGAAGATGACCGACCGTGTATCGCACGGTGTAGCCCCCTTCGGATACCGGACGGTTCCGCACGCTTCGGGCAAAGGTAAGGCGCTTGAGCGAGACCCGGAAGCCTATGCGGTGCTTCATGAGATGAAGGACAAGCTTCTCGAAGAGCACTGGTCATTGACCAAGCTGTGTGTCTGGTTGAACGAGGAAGGCAAGAAGACTGCGGTCGCCAAGGCGCGAGGTTCCGGCGCGTGGTCGGTAACCACGGTCCGGCGGGTGTTGTCGTCGCTACGGACTCAGGGGCTGAAGGTCACCCGTCAAGGTGGTGCCGAACATCCCGTGCTGGATGCTCAGGGCAACGTTATCCGGATGGCTGAGCCGACGTTCTCAGACGAGGACTGGCGACGTATCGAGTCCGTCCTAGCCGCCAAGGCTAAGAGCGGTAAGGCTAGGCAGATGACGGACAACCCCATGGCGGGAATCGGCCGGTGCCTGGAGTGCGGGTATTCGTTGAGCCAGCACCGCCGAACCGTGAAGAAGAAAGACGGTTCTGAGAACGTCCACAACTACATCCGGTGTGGTCGTACCCCGGGCGGCTGCAAGGGTGCTGTTCGGCTCGATGAGGTCGAGCGGAAAATATCCGAATTGATCGAGGACTACACCGATTTGGAAGTAACCAAGCAGGTGTTCGTGCCCGGTGCGGATCACACACAGGATCTCGAACTAGCTGAGCAAGCATTGAAGCGGCTTCGTTGGGAATCGGACAACAATCTGGTTGATGATGAAGATCTCTGGCGTAGCCGCATGGCGTCGCTGTCCACCCGGGTTCGGGAACTGGGGACGAACACGGTTGTTCCTGCGCAGTGGGAAACAGTCGGTACAGGAACGACATACGGCGAACTTTGGAGCGATCCGGACACCGACCGCAGGCAGGTACTGAGGGAAGCTGGGGTAGTTGTGGGGTTGCGGGACGGGAAGATTCAGGTCCGCATTCCAGACAACTGGCCGGAGCCCGCCTGGGTTGCCGAGTTGCGGGGCGACGAAGCTTCACCGCCTGAGTTGGCAGGCATCCCCGAAGGTGCGAGGCAAGATCAGGCGTGAGCCTGTTTGTGGATTTTGGATGAGGACTGAGAGCGATAGGCACTGTGAGCGACGAACTAACCCCAGAAGAAGAAGTACAGCTAGAGCGGTGGTGGGAGCTACAGGAAGCGAAAAAGCGGTTCCCCACGTACACGTTGGCGGAGGCTGCTGCGGCAGCCGAGGAACAAGACGATTGGCTGGTCCCTGGGCTGATTGCGTCTACCTCAACCTTGGTGTTCGGCGAAGCAAAGATAGGTAAGTCGTGGTTAATCGCGCACCTGATCGGGGCACTGGTCAGCGGAGGTGAGTTCCTGAATGTCCAAGTGCCACAAGGGAATTACTCCATTGGTGTGTGTTACACCGATGATGCCGGGCACCGCGAGTACGCCCAACGGCTCAGTACGGCCGTTTCTGGCACCGACCACGCGGTGACACTGTACGGGCTGGGAATCATGAAGCGCGCCGATTGGGACGCGCTGCACCACGTAGTGACGGACGCCGGGCACAACGTCCTGATCATTGACAACCTGACGCAGATCCTTGACGGTTCGATCAACGAGGATGACGTAATCCGGCGGTGCTTCGATGGCATCCGCCGCTTCACCCAAGCTGGTATCCCGGTGGTCATTGTCGGTCACTCCTCTGACGCCAAGGGTAAGAGTGGATACAAGCCTGATCGGCCGATGGGATCGGCTGCTATCTCGCAGTCGGTCCGATGGTTGATGCAGGTCCGGCACACCAGGGGCGGGAATCTGTCGGTGAACACCTACGGCAACATCGACCATGGGCGCACGATGAAGATCCGTGCCGACGATGGTGCACGGTTCACGGTGCTAGAAACATCCGAGAAAACCGAGACCGTGACCAACAGCCGGGAACGGTCGACACAGACCCTGGACCGGAATCAGGAACACGCTCAGTTCGTCGTGCGGGAGTGTCAGGGAGTCAGCCTTCGGGAAGCAGGACGGCGGCTGGCCGACAAGTTCAGCGGTGACGCAGATACGTTCAAGAACTCACTTGGCACGAAAGGCAAGCTTTCACCGCTGCTGAATCGGACCAAAGCGGGGAATGGATGGACCTGGGACCTAGTGGAACATCGGTAATCCCGCATTGTTCCACTCGATTGCGTTTGTGCTGGTAGAGGCGTTTACGGGTGGAACATATGCGTGTTTCACGCCGAGACATAACCGCAGTTCAGTGCGGTGGAATAGTGGAACTGGAACCCCCTTATAGGGGTTCGTTTCACTCTCCCCCTTTACCCCACTTGGTTAGTTCATTGATCCCCGGAGACGGGAGAATAAGCAGCCCTTGCGGGGGCTGCGTTTCGACCAGAGACGGAGAACTGAGAGAGGCCATGTGGGGACATGGCCAATCTATCTATTAATAACGGTGAAGGGCAGCAGCATTTTAGAAGGCTGCTGCCGTTTTCCCCTGGATGTGGTCCAAGAACCGATCCATCCCAGGATCGGGGCTTGTGTCCTCTCCTGGTAGCCGCAGTGATCGAGACCGGCCCAAAGCCGGGATCGAGAACTGATGGGTTCTCTCACCGTCCAAAGAGTCGAGGAATCGAGGCTCGTTACAGCCGCCTAATGCGGCTCCTGTCACTTCGGGGCTTTCCGGTGGGGGATTGCCCCTCCCCTCGGTGCCTCCGGCCCATCCTCAGGCATATGGGCCTATCTCCCCCCGACGGTGGGAGATGCCCCTTCCCCGCCCCTGTACGGCCCATTACACAGCCATACGGGCCGTTCACGCTCATGGCTCGGGGACGGGGGTCAGTGTATGAGGCTGTCATGGTTCACCGGGTCAGGGGCCGGTTCCTTGATGTCTCCGTCTTCGCCCCAGTCTTTGCAGTACGGACACCACGGTCTGAGCCGATGGTGGAACCGTTCGGAACTCCCCGCGGCGATGACCCATAGCTCCAGGGGTGCAACTCCGAGACCGCTGTATGCGGCAGGGAGAAGAGCGGTGACGAACAAGGGAACGGTCACCAGGACGAGCAGGACCGGCATGGCACCCCGTCCCGTCCAGGTGTGCCGCACCCGTAATAACCACCGGTGGCGATGCGCCAGCTCGGAAGCGTTCACGGGGACTTCTCGCATACATGCCAGGCAGATTCGGGTGAGCTGACTGTGTAGTGCGGCTACGAGTACCGCTCCGCAGAACGATACGGCCACCACTAGCGCGGGGATGACCAACCAGTTCGTGGCGCTGATCCACGTTCCCACACACAGCCCGGCATACGCCGCGATGAACCAGCCAGAATGGTGGGTGATCCAGTCCAGAACCTGACCTCTGCGGCTGTCCGGGTTATTGAACGCCTCATCAACAATCACGTTGTGCCTCTGCTGTTTTCGGTGCCGATGAATATCGAAAACCCCCGGCGCGGTTGCGAAGGTGCCGGGGGCTTCTCGTGAAGCGCGTTGGTAGACAACGCTTCTAGGTTGTCCTGAGTTCGGCTACGGCCTTCACCTCCTCCCGAGGTTCCCGAGCATCGGGGTGGCTTTGCGGCGGGTTCAACGCCTCGGCAAGGTCGGTCGGAGACAGTCCGAGTCGCCACGTGTACTTTTTCGCCGGGGTGACGGTGTGCAGCTCCGCGAAGGCGGTGACGCGATCCGAATTCCCTCCGAGGTGCCCAAGGTTGGGAGTGATCACACGTGCCGAATCGACGCGTCGGACGGAGTTGTAGAGCGTCTGCATGTGCGATCCGTCCGCGTTGCCGAGTACCAGGATCTCCGCAACCCTCAGGTCCAGTTCTTGAGCACGCTGACGTGCGTAGAACGTCGCCCAGTCAAGATCAGCTTTGCTGGTCAGTACGCCACGGTTTACGTAGATGACCGCCTTGTCTTGCCGCTGGTTGTTGCTCACGTCGGCCCCTGTCCGTCGTTGGTGAGGCAGTCCGGGGACAGGACGACTGCACCGGCCCCGAACGCCTGATTCGACGCTATGGACGTGGGGATGCTCTGGTCTACAGATTTGCAGCTTTTTGCAGCAATCCAGGCGAAGGCATTGACCTGACCAGCGGAGAAGGAACACCATCAGGTTGTTGTGAAAACCGGTCTATCCCAAAGGATTCAGGACGATGCAACTTCGCTTCCTCGGCGTCGATACCCGCAAAGAAGGCTCGCCACAGCTGTACGCCACAGATGAGAGCTATGTAGTAGTTGGCTGGAAGCTTCCCGAAGGAGACAGGCACCGAATCGAGATCCCGCATGGGCTGCTGGCGTACCTTGAGCGCGGCAGCTGCATCGGCACACGCCTGGAGGACACTGGACACGGCACGTTCGAGCTGTCGGGGCAGCCCGTGACGGACCCGGAGACGCTGGCACAGATGAAGATCCTCGACTACGAGCAGAGCATCGTGGTACCGAAAGCGAAGGAGATCCGACCCGACGATGCAGCTTCTTGATATTAGGGAATTCAACGACCTTCTTCGGAATTGCAAATACCGCGCATTCCATCTAGAGACACAGGATGAGTACGCGGTAGACAGTGAGGCGGATGACCTTGCCGAGTATCTGAAAACCGGCACATTCGATGAAACCTGGTCGTCGTGGGAAAACCTCATCAAAGAGGTCACTGACAAGGGAATAGTCGTCCAACGAGCACGTGTCGTGTCGGAACCTCATACCGATTACACGCGATTCCTGCACGCGACTACTCGAATAAATATTGCGTCGGGGGAAGATGTCCGTTGGCTCCCTCGGAGCGATATAGATCCTACCCAGCTGACAACCGATGATTGGTGGACCCTGGATGATGAAGTAGTAGCATTCACGGCTTTCAGAACCGATGGAAATCTCGGAGGATTGGCCGTAACGACCGATCCGGTCATAGTCCAATATTGCAACTCGGTTCGCGAAGTCGTATGGAGTGTCGCCACTCCACATGCGGAGTATTTTCCGAAACAGTGAGTAGCGTCCAGCAAGCACGCGAAACGCTAGGAGCGCGTCTCCGCGAACTTCGAAAGCAAGCCAACCTGACGGGCCTGGAGTTGTCCAGGCTCGCCGGTTGGGACAACTCCAAGGTATCGCGGTATGAGCACGGGAAGCAGACACCGAGCGAAAAGGATATTCGTGTTTGGTGTGCGATAACCGATGCGCCGCTGCATCTTCCCGACTTAATTGCTTCTGTTCGTAATCTTGAAGCCGCATATCTTGAGTGGAAGCGAATTCAGTCGGCACATGCCCAGAAGAAGACTGGACAGGTCGAAACAAGCTCGAAGTTTATACGTGGATACGATCCCGATCTGATCCCGGGGCTGTTGCAGACGAGTGACTACGCTACCGCTGTCCTGCGGGAATGCATCGAGTTCATCGGTATACCCGATGACCTGGAGTCTGCCGTTAAAGAGCGTATTGAGCGTCAGAAGATATTGCGGAAGGGTCCGCGAAGGTTCCATTTTCTAATCGCTGAACAGGCGCTCTATACGACTGTCGGTGATGATCAGATTATGCTGGCGCAGCTTGAGCAGCTTCTTATTTATGTCCGCTCTTCTCGGATGGCATTGGGGATAGTTCCCCGGATGTCTCTGTTTCGTGCGCCGGTAGTGAACTTTCTAATGTATGACCGCAGTTTGGTGAAGATTGAAACAGTCTCCGCAGGGTTGTCGGTGACACAGCCCCGAGAGGTAGAGCTTTATGACAAAGCGTTTCAGATCCTTGCAGGACAATCCGCTAAAGGAGACGCAGCGCGAGAGCTGATTCAGGGAGCGATTGAAGCGCGGAGTGTTTAGGGAATATGCGTGTAGGGATACTAGAATTTCGATCCTTGGAAACAGGAAAACCCCGATCCTTCGAGGGTCGGGGTTCCGGTTTCAATACTTCTCGCGTACTAGTCTCAATATCTCGTACAGTTGCCCGCTCATATCCTCCATCTGACTCCCGATATCATCAAATCCTGTCTTTGTAACCTCTAGCCCTTCCTTGATTTCCCGAAGTCGACCATGAATGATCTCAAACTCGCCACGTATCTCCTCTCGCCTCCGGGCGGACTCCAATTCCAACTTTCTAATGAGTTCGTTGCTGGACAAGTTGCACCCCCATGCAGGTCGGTAGACGGCGAGCCTATCAATACATTCACTGCCCGTGGGAGGATTTAAGACCTCTGGGAGAGTCAAGTACGGGTAGGCGTGTTTTAGTGGCTTAGAAAAGAAAATAGACCCCGGTTTGGCCAGGGTCTAGGTTGCGGCCTGATCATTCTCCGGAGAGGTACCGGTAGACAGTCGCGCGGGAGCATCCGAGCATCTTGCCGATGTCCGGGACGCTGATTCCCTTGCCCTTCAGTTCGCGGGCCTTGGCGGCGTCGGCATCATCCACCTTGCGGGGACGGCCGCCCTTGCGTCCGTTGGCCGCTGCTGCGGCAAGTCCGGCTTTGGTTCGTTCGATCATGACGTTCCGCTCCAGTTCGGCGAACGCCATCATGATCGTGAGCATGGCTTTACCCATGGCCCCCTCGGTGGTCAGTCCATCGGTGACGCTACGGAACTTGATACCGCGTTCGGTCAGTTCTTCAATGAGCTGCAACACGTGAACAGTGTTGCGGCCCAGTCGATCCAGCTTCCAGACCATGAGCACGTCACCTTTGCGGAGGTGATCCAGGCAGGCATCCAGCTCGGGACGTTCGGTCTTCGATCCGGAGACGCCGTGATCGGTGAAGATCCGTTCCGCGCCAGCGGCTTTGAGCGCATCGAGCTGAAGTTGTGGGTCTTGCTCGGTGGTGCTGACTCTGGCGTATCCGATGAGTGCCACTGATTCGATCCTGTCTCATAATCCCGTTGTGCTACCGGTTTTGAGACTAGAGGTTATGAGACGGGTTTTCAAGACAGTTCTGAGCATGATTTCCCCAGCACTGCATCTGACCGGTCGGAAGTTGTATCGGATCTCGACAACCGATCGTTTTCGAGACACCCTGGAAGGCCGTGTCTACTCTCGGTAGATGGGTAGGCGCTACATGTACAGCTATGTCAGCCTCTCGTCTGACCAGAGCGGGGGCGAGATTCAAGCCCACCTAGATGAGTGGAGTGCCGCAGGGTGGAAGCTGGTCGCGGCCACCCTCGATCCGAGCCCGTATCCGAGGCACAACTTCTACTGGCAGCAGGGCACCTAGCGCGTAAGCGCATCGTCTTCGAAACACCTTGGGCTGGAACGAAAAGAACCGGGCCGGGAGCTAGACGGTCCGGTTCCAGCGGTGAATCTATCAGTCCTGCAAGGGTGTTAGGTCAGCCGAGGATCAGCCAGTCACCTACCGCGCGTGGGTCGATGTTGTGGAGTATCAGCCCTGCCACGGTGCCAACACACGCACTGCAGGAATGGACCCGGATGGACTCCAGGTAGTCGTGTTCGTTGCGGATGGCATCGAGTGACTTCCACTGAGCTTCGAGTGTGGGCGTGGCTTTCTTGTCGCATCGGATACAGGGCGCGCCGACCAGGCACGCGCTTGTCTCTACCTTCTTGACGAACGGGGTTCCGTACGGAAGCCCGCGCTCCAGGGCTGCGCCGTGGTCTTCGTATTGCGCCACCGCGAGAGTGGGTGGAGATTCGGTGTGACGCTCGGCACCAGGTCGAGGCGTACCCCAGGGGGTTGCCCCTACCCCCGCACGTCAGGATCGGCTCGTTATGCGGCTCCCCGATCCTGTACGGGTTTAGGGGTTTCCTACTTCCGCTTGCCCAAGATCCGGTCAATGTTGATTGTCGTATGTGCAGCCTTTACGTTGTACTGCGCCACCTCGATCTTGCCGCTCTCGTCGACCAGGAAGGTCGACCGAATCACACCGGTGACGGTCTTGCCGTACATGGTCTTCTCGCCGAAGGCCCCGTACGCCTGCAGTACGGCCCGATCGGGATCGGACAGCAGCGGGAAGGTCAGGCCCTCCGCATCGCGGAACTTGGCCAGCTTGGCGGGCTTATCGGGGGAGATGCCGACGACCTCGAGCCCCGCCTCGTTCAATTCGGCGAGACTGTCCCGAAAATCGCAAGCCTGCTTGGTACATCCGGGCGTACTCGCCGCCGGGTAGAAGTAGATGATCACCTTACGACCGCTGTAATCGCTGAGCGACACCTCCTTGCCATCGGCATCGGGAAGCGTGAAGGCGGGCGCGGTGTCGCCGGGACTGAGTCGATGGTTCTCGGTCATGCCGCCACCGTAGTACGCCGGTCCGACGGCATGCGGACGATACACTCCAGGGCAGGTCGGCTGCCCGTGTGTGGCGAGCCGCCTCGAGACGACGGTGCCGCCCAAGCGCGGCTTTTCAGACAGGAGTGTGACGTGGCGAGAGATACCGAGGCCATCGAGCGGGAGATCGAGGCCGCACGGAGCCGGCTCGCGAACACCCTCGACGAACTCGCGGTGCGGGCCGACCCGCAGCGGTTGGCCGACAACACCAAGCAGGCGCTGGTCGCGAAGGTGAACGAGCCGAAGATCAAGTACAGCCTGATCGGTGCGGGCGTGGTCGTGGTCGGTCTGATCCTGATCAAGGTCTTCCGCTGACGCTGGTGAGTCGAGCATGAAAAAACACCCGATGCCCACTGCGGCACCGGGTGTTTCTCGTTATGGGGATGAATCAGACGGTCGGGCAGGCCATTCCGTCACCATCGGGGTCCAGGTGCGGACCGTAGCCGGGCTCGCCGCGGAACAGCGGGGCGTGCCCGGCGGCGCGGGCCTCATCGCAGTTCTTGTATGCGCCGGTGGCGGAGCCGGTCTGGGCGAGGTTGGCCGAACCGGTCGCGCCGGAGCCGGTGTCGATGGCGGAGGAGCCCGTGCCGGACGAACCGGTCGGCACATTGGCGAGGGCAAGGGCGGAGGGGGCTGCAAGAATCGTCAGTCCCGCGACGCTGGCGGTGACGAGAAGCCGGCGAACGTTCATGTATTCCTCAATGTCGGCGCAGTAGGTTGGCAGCGGCCCGATTCGGCGCGGATGCCACCGCTGTCGCAGGCTGCGACACGGTGGCCGGTACGGGTCCGGCCACTACAGTTACGCCGGAACGTTGCATTGTCAACCGGATGGGCTATTCATCCAGGTAAACAACTATTCGCCGAGCCGGCTTCGAGAGCTGTTCCGCCGGAACGTGTCCCATTCATCCGCTTGGAAATCCGCTTCGAGTGGAGTTCCGAGCGGGCCGAACCGCCGCCAGACACAATATCGGCCATTCCTGTGAAGTTGTTGCGCGCCGTCCGGTGAACTTGTTGTGTACGGACCGGTGAAGTTGTTGCGGGCGAGGGGCTTCCGATTTCCGGCTCGGATCTATCGCGGCATGTGCATATGCGATCGGCGACTTTGTGTCCATGTCAACCAATGCGGGATACTATGCATTCATGACCCGCTGGTTGAGCGACGAGGAACAGGCCACCTGGCAGTCCTATATCCGAATGCGGCAGCGCTTGGAGGCGGCCATCGCGGCGGGGCTCGCCCGGGACGGATTATCGACTTCGGATTACGAGGTGCTGGTCGCGCTCTCCACGGCCGGTGGACAATTGCGCGCCAAGGAATTGGGCGCCGAGATCTGCTGGGACAAGAGCAGACTCTCCAAACACCTTTCGCGGATGGCCGCGCGCGGACTCATCGACCGTTGCCAGGCCGCCGATGACGCACGCGGCCGCGAGGTGCGGCTGACCGAACAGGGCCGCGAGGCCCTGGAAACCGCCGCACCCAATCATGTGGATCTGGTGCGGCAGCTGTTCATCGAGGATATGACCGATGACGAGGCGCGGGCGCTGCGATCACTCTCCGAGCGCGTGGTGCCGCGCGCCGAGCGGACGGATGCGCCCGGAATCGGCTGACACCCCCGTCATCCCGGCATGCTTTCGGCCGGGATCCACCGCCCGTGCTCCAGCCCGGTCAAGCCTCGTCCGCCGGCTTGCGGAACTGCGCGCGCTTCCAGTCGCCGAAGGGTTCGTCGCGTTCGCGTACGGCCTCGCGGAAACCGGCGGTGGCGGCGCGCAATTGGAAGGCGTAACCCTCGCGGGTGTGCCGGGAGATGCCGTCGAAGACGGTGCTGACCATGCCGGAGTTGGCCACGCCCTGGTTCAGCAGCGCGCTGTTGAGGGCGAGCTTCGCCATGATCAGCTGATTGATCGGCACCAGCGAAATGCGTTGCAGCAGTTCCTCGGTGCGCTCGTCGAGATCCTCGGGCGCCGCGGATTCGATGGCCAGGCCCCATTCGGCGGCCTGTTTGCCGCTGAGGCTGTCACCGGTGAAGAGCAGTCGTTTGGCGCGCTGATCGCCGACCCGGTGTGCCCACATACCCGCCGCCGGGATCCCCCAGGTGCGGGTGGGCGGGTAGCCGAAGCGGGCGTCATCGGCGCAGATGATCTGGTCGGCGTAGAGCGCGATATCGGTACCGCCGGCGATGGCGAAGCCGTGCACCTTGGCGACGGTCGGCTTGTTGGCGTACAGCAGGCTGGCGAAGCCGCGGTTGAAGCGCGACATCATGGCGTAGTCGACCATGGGATCCCAAGTGCCCCAGGGATTGTGATTCTTCGCCTGGACGACGGGATCGAGGACCGTGCCCTCGACCGGCTGTGCGCCCTCGGGCGGGGTGAAGCTGTTCTCCGCGAAGATCGACAGGTCGTAGCCACCGCAGAAGCCCTTACCGCGCCCGCTCAGCACGATCACGTGCACGCGCGGGTCCAGATCGGCGCGTTCCACGGCCGCCGCCAATTCGATCGGCGTATCCGAGGTGATCGCATTGCCGTGCTCGGGGCGATTGAAGGTGATGCGCGCGATGCGCCCGGTCACCTCGTAAGTCAGTGTGCGGCCGGTGATTTCGCCCTCGGGCTGGGGGCGGCCCGCGAAGAGCGAGTCATCCCCGCCGGTCAGGTCGTCGCGCCAGGCGGCGGGCCGGGTACCGGCGTGGTCCGTGGCGGGGGAGGGCTGCTCGTGATCTGAGGACACGCAAGCAGTGAACCCCCGTTCATTTCTTGCTGTCAAGAGTCTCAGGCGTTCCAGGGGCGCACGGGCGGCTTCACCCAGAGGATCTTCTCGTCGGCATGCGCGCGCACCGCCGCCGGATGTTCGGGATGGCGCGCGGCCCACGCGTCTTTCTCGGCCAGCAGCTGGGCGACCACCTGCCAGGTCTCATCGGTACTCGGCGGATTGGTATCCGCGGCCCGCGCCAGTTTGCGCCGCTGTGCCTGGGGCAGCTCCAGTAACTCCGGGCCGGTGATTCCGCGAGCCCAGATGTACGCCGCCAATCGCCGGGCCTTGTCCTCCCGGCTGCGGCTCGCGTGATCAGAGTGCGCGTAGTCGGCCATATCGCAACTCCGCAGGTAGTCCACTATGTCCAGGCCGACCCTACCGCAGGGTGGTGACATCCCGGCCGGGTGGCCGAACCCGTCGTGACCCGATCGGATGTCCCGCAACCCGCCGAGCGGGCAGCGGCTTGCGGCTACCGTGAAACCATGCCGGATGCCGATCTCGTCATCGACCGCGCCGACCCGCACGAGTGGGCCACGGTCATCGAATGGGCCGCCGCCGAAGGCTGGAATCCCGGTCTAGAGGATCGGACCGCGTTCTTCGCACAGGATCCGAAGGGGTTCTTCCTCGGACGGCTGGCCGGGGAACCGGCCTCGGCGGTCTCGGTTGTCAACTACGGCAATGATTTCGCGTTCCTGGGGTGCTACCTCGTCCGGCCCGACTTGCGCGGCGCAGGATTCGGTCTGGCCACCTGGAAGGCGGGGCTGGCGCACGCGGGTGCGCGGGTGGTCGGGCTGGACGGTGTGCCCGATCAGCAGGACAACTATCGGCGCAGTGGATTCGAACTCGCCTATCGCAGTGCGCGTTTCACCGGTGTGCCGCGGCTGCCGCCGCCGGACGCGAGTGTGCGCGCCATGGCCACTGGGGATTTCGCCGAGGTGCGCGCCTTCGACTCCGCCTGTCTTCCGGCGGATCGACCCGGATTTCTCGATGCCTGGTTCGGCACTCCCGGTCATCGGACGCTGGTGCGGATTGTCGACGGCAGTTTGACCGGCTACGGAACAATCCGTCCCGCAAGGGATTCCCATCGGGTGGGCCCGCTCTTCGCCGATACCGAGGCCGATGCCCGACAGCTGCTCGCGGGTTTGGCGGCGGGGGTCCAAGCGCTGGCCATCGATATCCCACTCCATAACGAATCCGCGGTGCGCCTGGTGGAGTCCGCGGGGCTGACCCCGAGTTTCGAGACGGCGCGCATGTACACCGCCGCGCCCCGATCGCATTCCCGGGAAAAGGTTTTCGGCGTCACCACCCTCGAACTCGGCTGATCACATCGGCCGTATCGAGGCCGCGAGTCGCTCTGCGGCGGTGCGGTCGACGGGCGCTTCGGTATTGCCGAGCCAGCACACCCACCATCGTCGACTATCGGATTGCACCACGGCGGAGTAGATCTCGGCCTGGGGTGTGCTCGAATCATCGAACCGGACCCGATAGAAGCACGACTTCCCGGTCACCTCACGCCCTTTGACGTCAAGGGTCTCGGTATCCACCCGCTTGCCGGTATCGGGGAAGAAGAATTCCCCCATACCCGAGCCGAGTGAGCAGGCCGCGCGGGTGTCGTCGGGTTCCGCTGCGGCGAAAAGGGATTCGTCGAGTTTGCCGATCAGGATCATCCCGTCCCCGCCGCCCTGCTTCTCCAGCGCGGCCTGCCCGAAGATCAGATGATCGCCCTCGTCCTGCGGCATCTGCTGCCAGCCGTCGGGGGCGACGAAGCTCATTCCGGCCGCCGCACTGGCGATCCGATCCGCCTCGTCCTGTGTGCGCCGCACCTGATCGAAGATCGAATACCCGATGCCCGCCAGCGATCCGATCAGCGTCAGCACGCAGAGGATGATCACCCACCGTGCGGTCCGCGGCGAGACCGGTGTGTCCGTTTCGTTCGGTTCCACTCCGCGACGCTAACAACAGCGCTGGTCAGACCCTATGCGGCTATTGGTGCGGCGCGCCGACGGATTGATCACGATCTCACCACGCGGACGGCCGCACCCGCCCCGGCGTGACCACGCGGGCGAGCATATTGCGGAGCTCGACCACCGCACCCGCTCCGAGCGCCCGTCCCCAATGCTGGGTGAAGCGCGCGATCGCCGCATCGGCCGCCCGGGTGGCCGCCCACCCCCGCGCGGTGAGCGTGATCAATCGGGCCCGCGCGTCACTCGGATGCGGATTGCGTTCCGCGTACCCCTTTTTCACCAGCTCCTCCACCAGTTGACTCGCCGCCTGCTTGGTCACCCCGAGATGTTCGGCGATCTCACCCACGGTGGCCCCATTCGGCGCCATTCGCACGAATGCGAACCCGTGACTCGGCCGGATGTCGTCGAATCCGGCCGCCGCCACCTCCTGGTGAATGGCGTCGGTGACCTCGGCGGCGGCCGCGAGCAGCAGTAGCGGCAGGTCCTGAGCGGTTGCGGGCATGCATGCATCTTGGCACTTGACAGATTAGTCAACAAGATTGACCATATAGACAAGCTGCTTGACCAAATAGGAGTTGCACATGCCAGTCATCCACGCCGCCGACGTCGAATCCCACCAGCTGCACGGCTCCACCTTCACCCCGCTCGTCCGCCCCGCCACCGGCAGTGCCGAACTCTGCGTCTGGCGGCTCGAAATCGCCCCCGGCACCCGGGGTGTCGCCCATCGCATCCTGCGCGAAGAGGCCTTTGTGCTGCTCTCCGGCTCGATCGCCGTCACGATCGAGGGTGAGACCAAATCATTGGCCCCCGGCGATGCCGCGGTAGCCGCCGCGGGTTCCGCCATCCGCCTGGACAATTCGGCCGATGCCCCCGCCATCGTCATGGTCACGGCGCCCGTCGGTTTCACGGGTGAACTCCCCGACGGCACCATCGTCGACCCGCCGTGGGTCAACTAGTTCAGTCGAATATCCAGGGCGCCCGCCACGGCGCGGGTGAGGTGATCGGTGATCTCGGTGGGGGACCAGCCGCGATGCTCGGCGAGGTCGTAGACGACGCGTTCGTCGAAGATGGTGATCCACAGCAGGACGGCGTAGGTGACATCGAATTCGCTGGTCTTACCTTCGCGGGCAAGGGTATTGAGGACGTCGGCGAGGATGTCGTGCATGGCGGTGATGGCTTCGTCGCCCCGGGTGAGGCGTTCGATGAAACCGCTGCTGCTGCGGATGTAACGCACGGCCGGGCCCCACTGCATGGCCTGGTCGACCCAGGTGCGGCAGCACCGGTGGAAGCGTTCGACGGGGTCGGCGCCGGACGCGGTATCGACCTCGGCGAACGCCTCCAGGAGTTGTTCGATGGCGCGGCGGTGGAAAGCCTGCATGGCATCGTGCGGGGTGGCGAAGTGCCGGTACGCGGTGGCCACGCCGACGCCCGCCTCGGCGGCCAGTTCCGGTATCGAAAAGCCGATCCGACCGGCGCGCAGCAGATTGCGGACCGCGTCCACCAGCAGCACTCGGCTGCGCTGGGCATCGCTGCGGGTGTTCACGGGCACGCCTCCATCCTGACCGACGCGGTGCGCCACCGGAGCGGGTAGGTCGAAAACGGTACTCGAATCCGGCCGTCGAGTAGAGAAGTTCTTCTCAGTTGTTTACTCTCTAATCGAGAAGATCTCCTCACTTGGAGGCTCGATGAGGGTAGCGTTTCCGGGCGCGCTATTGGTGCTGATCATGGCGCAGCCCAACCTGGCGACCGGCATGATGCCGTACTACCGGCATGCCTGGGCGTTGGCGCCGCTGCACATCACGGTGATCTTCGCGGCCTATCTGATCGCGCTCACCCCGACGCTCGCACTGCTCGGTACGCCCTCGTCCAGCGCGTCCTGGTGGTGGCGGATCGGAGTCGGCAGCGGCTTCGGTGTGGCGGCGGATATCGCTATGGCACTGGCGCATTCGCCCTGGCTCGCCTGTGTGGCGCGGATCTGTGCCGGACTCTCGGTCGGCCTGGTCACCGGATCGCTGGCGGGATTGATACTGCAGCGCCGGGGTGAGAGCGGGCGCACCGCCATGGCCAGCGCGACCGTATTCGGTTCCGCTCTGGGCACATTCGCGGCGGCGGTGCTGGCGCAGTATCTGCCCGCGCCCGGGGTGACCGTCTACCTGGTGCACGCGGTCGTACTTGGCATCATCGCGCTGCCGGTGCTCTCGGATCGCGCCGTGCGGCCTACCGTAGCGCCGCGCGCGGCGCACTCCGCACCGATATCGCATGAGCCCGTACTCGTCGGATATCTCGTCGGAATCGCGGCCTGGGTATCGGCCGGGCTGGTGGTCGCACTGCTGCCGAGTTACGGTGCGGCGCTGCTGAGTACGACCAACATCATGCTGCTGGCACTGCCGGTCACCCTGTACTTGGTCGCGGCGTGGCTGGCCCAGCGGGCGCTGGCGGCGGGCGCGCTGCCGTCGGAACCGGTTGCGGCACAGCTGGTCATCCTCACGGGTATCGCGATCGCCGCGGCCGTCGCCTGGCTGCCGAGCCTGCCGCTGCTGCTGGCGGGCGCGGTGATCGCGGGCGGCGGACAGGGTATCGCCTACCGCTCCGGACTCCGAATTCTCAGTGCCGCAACAGCTCCCGATCAACACGCCCGGGTCTCCGCTCGCTTCGCCGCCGTCGCCTACCTGTGCGCGGCCCTCGCCACGGTCGGCTTCGGCGTGGTCGCCACCGTCGTATCGATGCGGGCCGCGGTACCGGCCGCGCTCGTCGTCCTGGCCGTCGTCGCGGCGGCCACCACACTCGTCCGCCGGCGCGCAACGGCGCGCGCCGCGGACTCCCTGTTCGCCTCGCAGACCTCGATAATCGAATAATCCGATAATGCGCACGCAATTGCTGGGCGTGCGCTATTCGCATGCCTGAAATGTGCTGTGCCCCAATCAATTCAGTGGATTCGCGAAACGGATTCGTTACCTGCGTTCACCGGGACACAAACTTCGATTGCTTCACTGAATATCGAAGAACCAAATACATTCCCATCGAATGGATTTCAGTCATGGCAGCACCCACTCGGGTCGGACCCACCCCGCCCGCCTGGCTCGCCACCGTCGATCGCGACACCGTCACCACGGCCATGTCATTCTTCCTGCTCCACCAACTGGCCAGCGACGGCGACGGCATAGCCGCGGTCCTGCGCGGCTGGATGGAGTGGTTCCCCAATATGCGCCGCCTGGTGATCGGCGACGGCTACCTCCTGGAAGCCGACCACTGGACCCAACAACCCTGGTTCTCCCCGACCTACGAGATCTACCACACCATCACCGGCGTCCAACTCTGGACGCAGCACGAATACGAACGCGCCTTCGCCGAACTCGGCTGGACCGTCACGCGCCGCATGGAGGACCACACCATGCTGGTGACCACCATCCTCGACCGCGATTGACTCTCCGACGCGGCCACACCGGCACGAAAAAGGTCCCGACAGTCGCACTGCCGGGACCTTTTCGCGCCGTTGGGCTCTCAGCAGCAGCGCGGTCAGCGGTGCGCGGCGATCGGCAGGTGCACGGTGAAGGTCGCGCCGCGGCCGAGCGCGCCGCCGACGGTGATGTACCCGTCGTGCGCCTCGACGACCTCGCGGACCAGCGCGAGCCCGATCCCGTGCGCTCTGACGCCCGCGCTGTGCCCGTCACCGTGCGCGAACCGGCGGAAAAGCTGTTCGGCGTTTCGAGGTTCGAGTCCGGCCCCGGTATCTGAGACGGTGACGCGCGCCTCGGACCCGGATCGGTCGACGCTCAAAGTGACGGTGCCCCCGGCGGTTTCGTGGTTCAACGCGTTGTCGACGAGTGCGAAAACCGCACGCCGGAGCGCCGGGCGGACGCCGTCGACCATGATTTCGCCGGCAGCTGGATCGGCCGTGACGGCGATGCCGATGCCGTGTGAATCCGCCTCCGCGGCAACGCTTTCACGGACTTCTTCGCACAGCTGAACCAGATCTGTGCGCTCCACGCGGCCGGGTTCGTGCCGCGCGGATGCCGCCAGTAGCAGATCGTCGACGACATCGGCGAGTGCGCGGGTGTCGTCGACCAGTCCGCTCAGCTGGGTGCGCGACGTCTCGTCGAGATCGGTGCGGCGGGCCAGCAACTGGGCTCGGGTATGCAATACGGTCAGCGGTGCGCGCAGTTCGTGCGAGGCGTCGGCGACGAAGCGTCGTTGCAGTTCCAGCGCATCGGCCAGGGGACGGATCGCACGGCGCGAAAGCACAACGGCCACACCGGCAGCGGCGGCCAGACCGGCGATCTCGGCCGCCAGCAAAGCCAGCAACAGCCGTTCCCGGCCCCGCTGCCACGGCGTCAAGTCGATCAGCACCGCGATCTTCCCACCGGACTGGTCTGTCACCAGTGCCCGGTAATCCACCTCGTCGGCGTGCATATCGCGGTAGCCGGTCGGTCCGGTCACCGCCGTGACCGTCGGCGCGGGCGCGTGCGGACTGAGGGAGATCCGGCCGTCCGGTGCGGCGATGGCGATCGCCATGCCCGGCGGTGGGTCCTTGACGTCGTCGGCACTCGCGACCACCTGCGAAAGCTGTTCATCGATCTGGCGGCTCTGGATACGCGCATCGGCGACGTAGAGCACCACACCCACCAGCACCAGCACCGCGGCGAGTGCCAGGGCGGCCTGCACGGCCGCCACCCGCGCGGTGCGCCGCAGCAGCGCCGCCTCGGTCGGTATCGCGGCCTGCCCGCCGAGCGGGCGGAGCTTCACCGGCGGCCGAGCTGATAGCCCAGCCCACGCACGGTGTCGATGACCTCGCGGCCGAGTTTGCGGCGCAGATAATGCACATAGGTATCGACGGTGCCGACCGTATCGGCGTGATCGAAGACCAATTCGAGCAGCTGCGGCCGGGTGAACACCTGCCGGGGTGATCGGGCCAGCGCCGCGAGCAACCCGCATTCGCGGTCGGACAATGCCACATCGTCGTGGGCGCCGCTCGGGTCGACGACCGTACGGTCGGACAGAACCAGTAGCCGGCCGCCGACCGGGAGGGACGCCGTGGCGGCGAGATGTCGACGGTGCAGAGCCCGTACCCGCGCGAGTAATTCCGGGATCTCGAACGGTTTGATCAGGTAGTCCTCGGCGCCGGCGTCGAGACCCTCCACCCGATCCGCCAGTGCCCCGCGAGCGGTGAGGACCAGCGCGGGTGTGCTGACGGCGCGCTCGCGCAGTACGCGCAGCAGGTCCAAACCCTCCAGCACCGGCAGACCGCGGTCGATGATCATCACCTCGAACTCCCCGGTCAAACCCTGATGCAGCCCGGCCTGCCCATCCCGGGCAGTCTCCACCCGGTACCCCTCTTCGGTCAGCAGCGTCGAGAGCATCTCGGCGAGTTGCCGGTCGTCTTCGATCAGCAACACCCGAGGTCCGGCGATCGCGGTAGCGAGCATGCTGCCAGCCTGCCACCGAATTTCCCACGGTGGTCCGCTCGGAGCGTTCGCGCGGCGAATTCTCAGAGCGTTCCAAGAGTAGGTGAGCACGATGGTGTTCACCATCGACGAGTAAGACGAATAAGAGGTACGCCATGGCGGTATCGCAGCCCGGGCGCCGGGCCGGGCGCAATGCCACCCGGGCGCTGTTGGCGCTCGGGGTGGCAGGCACGATCGGCGCCTCGGTGACGGCCTACTCGGATACCAGCGCCGCACACGTATCGACGCCCGCGGTCGGGACCGGTTCGTCGGCAGGGCAATCGGATTCACCCGGCTCCGACAGCGGAACGACCGGAGGTACCGTTCCGCGGATCCAGTCCGGGCGGGGCGGCTCGCATGCGCGCTCGAGCGGATCGTGATGTCCGGACGCGTCGCGGTCGACCCAGAGATCGATCGATCGCTCGCGGCCGTGGACTGGCCGCTGTGGAGCACCACGGCCCGTCTCGTCGTCACCGATCCCGATGTACTGGACGCGGCCTTCGGTCTGGTCCGCGCGTACTTGGACGCAGTCGATAAGGCATGCAGCCGGTTTCGCGGCGACTCCGAGGTCAGCCGGATCTCCGATCACCGCGGCTGTCCGGTCCGGATCAGTTCGCTGTTCGCCGAGTATCTGCGCGCCGCACTCGAGGTCGCGGAGACAACCGGCGGTGACGTCGATCCGACCGTCGGGGCGGTGCTGGTCGGGTTGGGCTATGACCGTGACTACACCCTGATCGGTGGCACCGCTACCGCGGAAAATGCTGCGCCCATGCGGGTTACGGTTACCCAGCGCGCCGATTGGTCGTCGATCGCCCTCGCGGATCGCACTGTGACAGTGCCCGATGGTGTGCTGCTCGACCTCGGCGCCACGGCAAAGGCTTTCGCCGCGGACCAGTCCGCACGGTTGGTCGCAAGGGAACTCGGCTGCGGCGTGCTGGTCGGTCTCGGTGGCGATATCGCCACCGCCGGACCGGCCCCTGCGGACGGATGGCAGATCGAGGTACAGGACGGGCCCGGCGAACCGCGCTGCCAGATCCGGCTACCGGGCGGGGCCGCGGTGGCGACCTCCAGCACGCTGCGCCGGCAATGGTTCCGCGGCGGTCGGCTCGTGCACCACATCGTCGATCCGCGGACCGGGGTGGCGGCAGAACCGGTGTGGCGCACCGTCTCAGTCGCCGCCGGATCGTGCCTGGCGGCGAATGCGGCCAGCACCGCCAGCATCGTTCGCGGCGCGGACGCACTCGGCTGGCTGCGCCGATCCGGGTTACCCGCCCGGCTTGTCGATCGCGATGGCCGGGCCAGCACCTTGGGTAACTGGCCCACCGATCGGGAAGGGACGTAGGCGTAGTGCAGACAAGCTTGGACCAGGCACTCTGGGCGTTCGGCCGGGGCAGCGGAGCTACCGCCCTCGCCATGCTGACGGTCGCGGTGATCACCGGGATCGGGTCCCGTTCCGGGCGGGCGCTGCTGCTGCCGCGCTCGGGTCTCGCCGAATTGCACCGTGGCGCAGCGCTGATCGCGACCGTGTTGGTCGGGGTCCATGTGCTCAGCCTGCTCGCGGATCCGTACTCCCAGCTGCATTTGCTCGACACCCTGGTGCCCTTCGCGGGAGATTACCGTCCGCTGTGGGTGGGGCTGGGGACCGTCGCCGTCGATCTGCTCGTCGCGATCGCTCTCTCGGCGCTGCTGCGGCACCGCATCGGTCCCCGCGTGTTTCGTGTGATCCATTGGGCCGCATACGCTTTCTGGCCGCTCGCGCTGATCCATGCGCTCGGCGCGGGAACCGACGCGGGGCGGCCGTGGATGCTCGTCATCGCCGCGGCGTGCACGCTCGCCGTGGCCGCCGCGCTGGCCTGGCGGATCAGCGGCGATTTCGCGGAATTCGGCCGAACACGGGAGCGGGGCATCCGATGAACAACCATCACGACCTGATCGTCGCCGAGCCCGCCGTCCGCCCTGCCCCGCCCGCCGGGACCCACCGCCTGCTGGCCGCCGCCGGGCCGGAGTTGGCCGCGCACATCGCGTGTCACGGTCCGCTCGCTCCGGCGGCGAATCCGCGGGCTCTCATCGATCTGATCGCCGCGGCCGGATTGCGCGGTCGCGGTGGTGCCGGCTTCCCCACCGCGCGCAAGATGGCGGCAGCGGGTGCGGAACGCGGGCCGATCCTCATCGCCAACGGCGCCGAGGGGGAACCCGAGAGCTGTAAGGACGCGGTGCTGCTCGCGCGGGCTCCGCACCTGGTGCTCGACGGACTCACCGCTGCCGCCGCGGCCGTCGGTGCGCGCGAGTGCCATCTCTATGCCGCCGAATCGGCGCTCACGCCGGTCCGCCGGGCATTGTCCGAACGCCTCGCCGCCGGATGCCGCGAGCCCCGCGTCCAGCTCACCGTTGCCCCGGACACCTTCCTCTCCGGTGAGAAGTCCGCCGTCGTCAACGGCATCGCAGGACGAGCGGCGCTGCCCAGCGATCAACGGATGAGTCTCTCGCACAAGGGATTACATGGCCGGCCGACATTGGTGCACAATGTCGAGACCCTTGCGCACATAGCCCTGATCGCCCGCTACGGGCCGCACTGGTTTCGTGCCCTGGGCACGGCCGAGGAACCCGGCACCATGCTCGTCACCCTCGGTCGCACCGTGGTCACAGGGGTCGTCGAGGTACCCATCGGCACCCCGCTGCTCGATCTGATCGCAGGCGGCGGACGCACCGATCCCGGCACCGTGCGGGCCGTGCTGATCGGTGGCTACCACGGCACCTGGATTCCCGGCACTGCCCTGCCGCAGTCGGCACTGTCGACAGCCGGGCTGCGCCCGCTGCACGCCACGCCCGGCGCCGGAGTCGTCCGGCTGCTCCCACTGACCGAGTGCGGTCTGCGCGCCAGCGCCGATATCGCCAGCTACCTGGCCGAACAGAGCGCGGGCCAGTGCGGGCCGTGCCGGAACGGGCTGCCACAACTCGCCGCGGATCTCACCGAACTGGCATATGGGCGCGGTGGCGGCGATCCCGCGGAGATCGCGCGCCTGGCCCACCTGGTCGACGGTCGCGGATCCTGCCATCACCCCGACGGCACCGCCCGGATGGTCCGCTCCGCGCTCATCGCGTTCGCCGACGATGTCCGGTTGCACCGGCGCGGCGTCTGTCAGGCCACTCTCCGCGCGGCCGGATACAGGAGCCCACGATGACCCATCTCCTGCTCCACATCGACTGGACCCGATGCGACGGACGCGGACTGTGCAACGAACTGCTCCCCGAAATCCTCGATCGCGACGACTGGGGCTACCCCCTCGCCCGCGACCACTCCGGCGATCCCACCATCACGCGTCGGCACCTCACCGCCGCCCGGGACGCCGTCGCCCTCTGCCCTCGATCGGCCCTCGGTTTGATTCCACCTCGCCAGGGCTGACATGGACACGGGGCCGTCCGGGTCGGTTCGGCGGTCGGCCTACATGCTTGATCAAGACGGCCGCACCGAATATCCCACCCCTGGGCGGGTATTCGCGGACCATGCCGAATATTGATTGGAAAGGCCGGTGGCGCAACGAGTACGGCTCGCGCCTGACCATCACCGACGACTCCGGGGGCCGTCTCCAAGGCGCCTTCGAAACTTCCTTGCCCGACAGCGTTTTCGCGGGCAAGGAAGTTCCCATTCTCGGCCTGCACCAGGGCCCGTGCGCCCAATTCGCCTTCATCGCCCCCGGCGACACCCCCGCCATCTGCTCCTTCACCGGCCTGATACGCGAAGGTCGGCTGCACACTGCCTGGCACCTGGTATCGGATCAGGCCGTCAAACCGCCTCGACCGGGCGCTCCGCCCGACCTGGTCACTCTTCCCTGGGCGCACGCGGTTCAGACCAATAGCGACACCTTCACCCGGGAGCGGGAGGCGATAGCCGACTCCGATTGAGCGGCCGATAAACGGGCATCACCCTGGAAGAGAAGTCTGCAACGAGAACGTATGACGCCAGCTCTCGTTGGTATCGAATCCAGAGGAGAGCGATGTGAATCCCGCAGATCAGGGCAGGCCGCCCATTCCGGCCGGACGAGGTGAGGTGCCGCCCGCCCCGCCCCCGACTCAGCTACCGCCGCAGACCGCACCACCCCGCGAGCCGCCGCGCACCGCACCACCCCCCGAGCCGCCGCCGACTTCGCAACCGCCGTCGGCTCCGCGCGAGTCCAGAATTCGCCGCACCAGAGCGGGCAGCATCTGGGTGAGCCTCACTGTCGGCGGCCTGTTCCTGGTCGCACTGTTGATCTTCGTAGTGCAGAACACCAGTAGCGTGCGCCTGGGCTTCCTGGGCTGGCATTTCATGCTGCCGGTCGGCGTAGCGATCCTGGTAGCCGCCGTAGCCGGCCTCTTGGTGATGGCGGTAGCCGGCAGCATCCGCATCATTCAACTCCGACAGGCATTCTCGAAGCTGAACCGCAAAGCCGCGGCCCCGTCGCAACGTCGCCCGGACGCCCGGTGAGGTCTCGCACACGAAAGTGTCTGCGCCGGTGCCGATCCGGACCGGCCCGTATCCCTTCCGGGGTCACCCTGGCCGATTCGAATCGCCGTCAATGCGGCATCGGAGACGTTTCACGGAGGTCGAGTCAGTCGCTGGCAGCTTCGGCCGTATGCCGTTCCGCTGTGCCCGCCACATTCGTGTTGTGCACCGAGCAGACCCACCAGTTGTCGTCTCGTTCGGTGAAAACCCAGGTTCCGCGGTTGGTGACCGAGAAATCCGGGGTCCGCAGCGTCTGCTCGACATTGACGATCGCATGTCCACCGGCAAGCAGCCGCACCGCGAGAATCGTGTAGTGCGCCTCGGCGTCCGGGCTGTCCCGCATCGCGGTCAGGTGGTAGGCGTGCAGCTCATCCCAGTTCGAGAAAACCGAGCCCGCCGGATTGATGAAGACCACGTCATCGGTGAAGACACTGTCGAACGCAACGGCATCCTTTGCCGCGAGCGCGGTTTCGAGACGTTCGAACACCCTCGCGATCGCGGCTGAAGCGGCGTCCTGATCCGTTGCGACGACGGCGGCCTTCGGCCGCATGGCGCGTGTATCGACAGTCATCGTTCCAACATACGGCCGCCCGCCGTCGTCGACCCGGATCGAATCGGCTTGCCACCAACGCGCACCCGGCGGCGAGACCGCCTGCGGCACAACGGGTCCGCAACTGGAACGCTCTGCGCGGACATTCGCCAACACCCGATCAAGAGAGACGAAGATGGCTCCGACCGGAATCCGGTCGGAGCCATCTTGTGGTGCGCCATCAGGGACTTGAACCCCGAACCCGCTGATCGAGAGTTCTTGTCAATGTGCAGGTAGTGCATGGATTCCCACGTGGGGTTCGTTGTTCGGGGATCAAGTTGAGTAGCCGGTTTTCCTGCGTCAACGTGCGTGAAATCGCGCGTAGCGGCTCTGAGAGTTTGGGGAATTCTTGGTGCCGGGGTTGAATCCCGGCCGCGCTCGGCGCCTGCGGTGGATCGCGGCCAACTGACCTTCCAAGCCCTGATGCCTGACCACCTCTGACCGGTCTCCATGAGCTAGTTCAGTGCGCTCCCTCGGTCGAGATGATCTCGGATTGCGCACCTTCCCGTTCCGCCGCGAGCCGCACGGGTCGCGGTATTTCAGTGCGTTTGGGTGCTCCCAGCGGACTCGGGATTGCCCATCCGGTCGCAGCGAGGCGTTTGGTTCTAAGGGGAATCGCGAAGATACCCTCGGTCTCGGAAAGGGGTGGTGGTCCGCAGTGATTGTTGGTGACCCAGAGAGGTTCGCGGTCGAGTTCGAACTCGACGCCACCAAGATGCCCGAGCCGGACTTCTGGCGCTGGCAGTGGGGCCGTATCCGCTGGTGGTGTGGTGGTCAATCAGTCGGCATCTTCGACCCGCAGGCCCAACTCATCTACACCGTGGTCCGCATGCAGCAACTGGTGGACCGCCCTTCGTACAGGGAGGGCGAGTCGCTGATCAGAGAACCAGCGGAGGCGATCTTTCAAACGGTGATCCCTGCGCTGTATGAAGCGGGCGACGAACAGTCTCGGGATGAGATCAGGGAAAACAAGGCCCGCTATGACGGGATCATGGTCGGTCCGGAAGCGTTCGAGTTCAATCCGTGGCGTTTGATGCTCGTCGAGGACGGATCTCGTGGGCGATTCCTCTGGTCCTCACGCGATCACCTCAAGGACGCCGGACTGGTTCCCGGCGTGCCGTTGCGGAGACCGAGATGATCTCACCCCGTTGATCTTCGGGAGTGCCGTGTGGCCGTTTCGAACAGCGCGCCATGCGGCATGAGCGGACGTCCTGATGGATTGCCGGTTGACGCATCATCATATGCGAATATTCTGTGGCCGGGTCAGCGATGGTTGTTCACACTGCATGCGTGGCGATCGGGGAAGAGCTTGCGGCAGTGCCGATCCGGGTTCGGGCAACCGGCTGGAGTGTGACCTCATGGGTGTTGTTCGCGAGTTCCGGGCCATTGGCCAAGGCTGTGATGGTGGCGGGCGGTTCTGCTGTAGCGGTGACTTCGGTGCGGATCGCGTTGGCCGCGGTACTGCTGGTGCCGGTGGTCGCAGTGGTGCGGGCTCGGGCGCTGCGGTTCCGCCGTGCCGATCTGTGGCTGCTGCTCAGTTACGGAGTGCTCGGTGTCGCCGGCGTGCAACTGACGTTCTTCGTTGCGGTGGACCGGGTTCCGGTGGCAGTGGTGATGGTGCTGGTAAATCTTGCGCCCGCACTGGTGGCATTGTGGGTGCAGACGGTGCGGCGCACTCGGTTGCCGGGGCTGGTGTGGCTGGGCATCGGGTTGGCGGTGGCCGGTTTGGTCATGGTGGCGCAACTCTGGCGAGACGCTCGGTTGGATCTACTCGGTGTTGCCGCGGGTCTGGGCTCTGCGGTCTGCTCGGCCGGATATTTCCTCCTCGGTGAACGCGGCGCGAGTCGGCACGATCCGATCGGGCTGACCGCAGTCGGATTGGCCGTCGGCGCGATTGTGATGGCGGTGTTCGCTCCGCCGTGGACGCTGCCCTCCGAACTACTCACAGCACCGGCTGTGCTGCGCGGTCTGCAGGCACCGGTGTGGCTGGTTTTGCTGACGCTGGCCATAGCCGGGACCGTTCTGCCCTACCTGGCCGGTCTTTTGGCCTTGCGTGACCTGCCCCCGGCACTGGCCAGTGTGCTGGCGGTGGTGGAGCCACTGGTCGCCACCGCACTGGCGTGGCTGCTGCTCGGCCAGTCGCTCGAACTACCTCAGATGGTCGGGGCGGTGATCATGCTGTTCGGCGCGATGTTGGTGCAACTGACCTCGCCCGAAACTGCTCAGGCGATACCAGACTGAATGCAGGACCGCTGATCTGGCGCGGTCATGCACGCTCATCGGCATGAGCGCGCACTTCAGTCCACTAGGGTCAGCGACCAAGCCCCCGTCGACCGCCGCGACAGACGGGGATCTATCGCACCAGCGTCGCGATCGGCCGAACGGCGATCTCCGGCCCAGCGACCGGGATTTCACGGTTCGTCCGCCTGGACGTCAGGAACCCTGACGTCCAGGACCTCTTTCCTCACCCGCGACCCGACAACATCGGTCAGTACTTACTGATGCCAGATCTCACCTCCGGCCAGGTCCCCGAAGGCTGCCAGCGGCGCTTGTCGGCATCGCTCGTAGCTTCGGCGCGAACGTCAGCGCCTGGCCTTGGCGTGGCGGCATTCGGTAATCACTCGTTTCAGCCCTCAGCGGCCGAGTTCGGCGCGCCGCCAACGCAGTTCGCGTTCCGTTTGGTGCAGGGGCGATCCAGAGAACGGCAGGGCGGCATAGTCGACTGCCACGGCCGCTCGGAGTGCGACAGTGCGCGCCGAAACCGCGGCTCGCTCGGTGAGTCCGATCTCTGCGGCGAACGCAGCCCAGTCACGGGCGCGTAACTCGCGGGTTCGGCCGGAGATCGGCAGTGCCATCGAGTCATCTCCGTAGACCAGAGTGCAGGGAATGTCGAATATCGGTGCGACACCCCATTTCCCGCCGGGCCCCTCGACTACACCGACGTTCTTCGCGTGTAGGTCACCGTTTCCGGTGAGCCAGGCAAAGAGAAACTGCAAGTACAGGTTTCGGCGAGCCACGGTCGGAGCCTCTGCGATCTGTGCGAGTGCGTTGACCACGGTGGCCGCATCGGGCTGATACTTCGACGCCGGAGGTAAGCCTAGTACCTGTGTCGCGTCCTCGAACGCCAAGCGTCGCCACGACTGACCCTCGCGCACTCGATCGAAACGCCGCACCAGCAGACCGGTGTCGCCAATGCGGTCAGTCACCAGATTCGCCTCGGCGACAGGGATCTTCATCAACCTCGCCGCTTTCAGATGCTCCGCTTCGTTCTCCACCAGATGGGGATACTCCGGTTGTGAGAGCTTGAGAATGAACCGGCCGTACTGAGCTGAAAACGGCACGCTGATCATCGACGCACTGGCTTTGCGCTGCACTCCCGGCAGCGCATGAGTATCGATTTCGTCTACGAATCGCGCGAATTCGAGTTCGGCGGGCGAGCCTCCCTCGACCAATGGCGGAAACTCGGTGAGCGGCTGATCGGCAGGGATGATCTGCACATCTCCGGGCACATCGCTTCCCACCGCCAGCAGCAGGCTCAATTCATCGTCGATACTGGTCTTGACCGCACGCTGCAACACCGTGAGCCGATGTCCCTCGGGCAGAAGACCTTCGAAGAAGGGCGGCACCGCGCCGGCGATGCTGCGTACCGGATCCGGGCCGAGCGGGAGCGTCGTGGCTACAGGCGCACCGTGGTTGGTGAGGTAGTCCTTCTCGTAGCGAAATTCGGTCCCGCCCTCCGCTGTCCGCTCCAGAACAGCGGCGCACCGACCAGCCTTGTACACATTCGCTCGGGTAACCCGCCGAAGCTCCTCGAGTTCTTTCAACCGACAACACCCAGGGCGAGTCCGACCACGTCGGCCACTGCGGCAACAGTGGCGATACTGGTCGAGCCGCTGCCGTGCTCGATCTCGCGTACCGTGCGAGTGGAGGTGCCCGCCAGCTCCGCCAACTGCTCCTGCGTCAGACGATGACGGCGGCGTGCCGCGTGAATGGCGTCGCCGATGCTCGATACCACGGTCATCGCATCACCTCCATAAACCGGCAATATTCTGCCGATACTGTGCGGATTCCATCAGACTACCCGAACCGATGCCTAAATCAGCAGAATATTGCCGATTTTACAGATATCACCCACGCTCACCGTCGCAAGGAAGGAAATCGGCAAGATATCGCCGAGGGTCAACACGGAGTCTGCCGTCGGCCGCCAGTGGGGGCCGATCTCTGGGCGGCGTCACCTGGGCCGGCGTCAGGCTCATTTGCGGTGCTGGACTGGGGGTTTGGTGGGACTACCGGCCAGCGGAACCGGGCAATGCTGAATTCTTGGGGCTTCTTTGGGAATCGCCCGGCAGGACAGGTAAAACAAATGTGGCCCTTGACCGGAATACCTGGTCAAGGGCCACATTGTGGTGCGCCATCAGGGACTTGAACCCCGAACCCGCTGATTCGGCGACTCGCCATCGGATCACCAGCCGTTTGCATTTCATAGCCTCCCCCCAGGTTAGGGGGAAGCGATTAGGAGGCAGCCTAACCCCAATGCCGCGCAGTTAGGCCGACCTGTCTGCGGTCAACTCGGGTGTTTTCGCAGGTTGATGGTGATGGTGACGGTGGGATAATTGGTGCGGTCGATGGCGCCTTTGGCGCGGTGTTTGGAGATCGCTCGCTTGACGACGCGGGGGCTTTGGCGTGGTCGGCGTGCGGGCAGGAGGTCGGCCAAGACCGTGCGGCCGATCCGTCCGACCAGGTCGACGGCGGTGTCGGCGATGACCGCGGCGGCAGCCACGACCTGGTCGCGGGCGGTATTGAGTGCAATGGAGAAGCTGGCTTGCAGGGGTATGGCCTGCGGGTGTGTGGCGTCGGCGATGGCGATGCGCAGCGCTTGGTAAGTGCTCAGCAGGGCATAGACCTCCTGGTCGATCCCGGCGGGTGTGCGGGCGCGCAGTACCCGGCCGCCGAGCATGGTCGATTTCAGTTCCGCGTAGGTGGTTTCGATCTCCCAGCGCTGGTGATAGAGCCGCACCAGCTCCATCGCCGGGTAGCGGTGATGGTCGGTCAAGGTGGTGAGCAACCGGTAGCGTTCGC
Source organism: Nocardia sp. NBC_01503 (assembly GCF_036327755.1). Taxonomy (NCBI): domain Bacteria; kingdom Bacillati; phylum Actinomycetota; class Actinomycetes; order Mycobacteriales; family Nocardiaceae; genus Nocardia; species Nocardia sp. NBC_01503. The sequence continues at coordinate 801,866 of NZ_CP109596.1, read as the reverse complement.
GGCGGGGTGGTCCGCCTTTCGGGGTGAGCGCGATGTCGGCGTCGATTACCCGCAGAACTACCGGACCCTTCACCGCGAGCCACGACCCGTCGGGCAGCCGCTCGATCAACGGCATCACACGGTTGGTCTTGTCACGGATCAGCAGGTCGGCTTTGGTTTGCGCGATCTGTCCGATCAGCGCGGCGCTGGCGAAGTTGCGGTCCGCCAGCAACAACATCCCCTCGTGCAGGCATCGGAAAAGCTTTGGGGCATAGGCGATCTCGGAGACACCCGAGGTGCCGAACACGACGTCGATGACGGTGCGGGTGCCACACGCCACCACCGCGAGCAGTCGCAGCATCGGATACCCCGAGTCGCCGTTGCCGCCGCCCTGACGGGCGAAGGTACCCGCGTTGGCGGCGGAGTCGGACACGAACATGGTGGTGCCGTCGACCGCACAGACCAACAGGCCGCGCCATCGGGCCGCGCCGGCAGCGGGACCGGCGAGCAGCCCGAACAACTCCCGCAACGGTGCGGCACCGACTCGGCGGCGGGCCTGGGCCAAGGCCGAGGAACCGGGGCGGGCCACGAGGATTTCGTCCAGGCCCGCGACCATCCGGGCCCATACCTGGGTGTAGCCGAGCTCGGTGAACAACGCCCCGGCCAACAGCAGATACACCACCACCCGCGAGGGTAGATCCCGCACCCGCCTCTGTCTCGCTCGCCCCGATTCCACTGCGGCGTCGACCATTTCGAATGGCACGATCTGGGTCAACTCCCCCAGATGACCCGGCGCGAACACCCCCGCCGCTACCACCGACACATGTTTGATGACAGACTGAACAGACAGCGGAACTCCCGGTGGACGGTTTGTCTTGGAGGACAAAACCTCTCTACCAGTAGTTCCGCTGTCTCGTTTCACAACATGTCAAGTCCCGCAACGACACTCGCTTGACAGGCATCCCCAACCGCTAACTGCGCGGCATTGAGCCTAACCCCGAAGGTCAGCAACCATGATCAGAAACGCGGGCGTGTCCCCGAATCTGGGGTTGTGGCGATTCGACGGGTAGCTGATGAGTCGCCGTAACGTTGAACATATGACCAGGGGCGGATTACCGGCGGTCGAACAGAGTCCAAAATCTCGGGGGTTGAAGGTACTCGGTTCACCGTTACCAGTGGCGTGGGTTCCAGCACTCGACAACTTCTCAATTGCGTTGCGCGCCAGCGGAATTGTGAAGAACTCCGTAGACCTTCACACGTACCACATGCGCAGGCTCGCGCGGTCCATCGGTGTTCCGGTGCCGTGGGACGTGACCGGCCGCCAGCTGATCGACTGGGTTGGGCGGCAGGAATGGCAGGCCGAGACGCGACGCAGCTACTACCAGACCTTTCGCAAGTTCTGGGACTGGGGCCGGGTCGCTGGATATGCCACCGAGAACGCTGCTGCGGAGTTGCCGTCGGTCGCTCCGAGCAAGCCCAACCCCCGGCCGACACCGTATGGGGTCTACCGGCAGGCGCTCGCGGACGCCAGGCCGCGCGAACGGCTGATGCTGCGACTCTCGGCAGAGGCCGGAATGCGGCGCGGCGAAGTGGCGCAGGCACATTCGCGCGACCTGATCGAGGATGACGACGGGTGGTGGATCAGGATTCACGGCAAGGGCGGCAAGGAACGCTTGGTGCCACTGCGCGACGATTTGGCCGAGCAGCTCCGTGCACTTGGGCCGGGCTACTTCTTCCCCGGCCGGTACGGGGTGGGGCACCTGTCGGCCGCCTACGTCGGCAAGCTGGTGCGTCGGCACTTGGATGATGAGAACACCATGCACAAGCTGCGACACATGTTCGGCACCAGGACATATCGCGTGAAGCGGGATGTGTTCGTTGTCCAGGAATTGCTGGGCCACGCGAGTGCCGACACCACGCGGCGGTATGTGAAGACCAGGCACGAAGACCTGCGGTCTACGGTCGAGGCGGCGGCCTACAGCTGATTGACGTTCTTCGTGGCACCGGTTCCCGGCGTGGGGGCCGGTGCCGCTGTTTCTGCCCGTACCCAATCCGCGTAGTCGGGCGCGCATTGAAGCGGATACGCGCGCACCTCTGCCAGGTGCGCGCGTTGGCGAATCGGTTCTATGTGGTCGGCCCGCGTGTGCAGGCGAACCAGCACATCGCCCCCGTTGTCGGGGTGTGCGCGTTCGAACACTGTGCCGGTCGCTGCAAGATGTTCGGCGACCAGGGCGTGCGTGAGCTTGGAAAACCACTCACGCGGCAAGCCAGAGCCGGAGAGGTAAACCGTTGCTACGGAGACGTTTTCGGCCATGTTCGTAGATTCCCGTTCGGTTCCGCGTCGGCAATCGCCAACGCCAATTGCTGTTCTGCAAGGGCTTTCGATCGCGCCATGATCGCCCACCCGTACACGACGATTCCGTCGAAGTCGGGGCCGCACCATTGGCCGACGGCGTGGGTTCCCTGCGGGTGCAGGGTGAAGCAATACGACCCGGAGTAGTCCGTGCCTTCGTCGGCCGACTCGTACCAGCCGATGAGCGTGCGCGTTGCGCGGCGGTGGACCAGCTCGCCGACCCATGCGTAATCGCCTGCCTCGATGGCGTTTTCGCCCTGGGCGCGGTCGCTGTCGAGGGTGAGGTGGTCGCCGTCCTGGAGCACCATGACGGCGTTGGTGTCAACGCGCTCTACGCCGTCCTTCCAGACCTGGCAGCTAACCCACCACAGGCCGGAAAGGTCCGGGCCGGTTTGTGTTCGGCGGAACAGCTGACCGGGCGCGAGGTTGAGAGCGTCGGCGATCTTGTCCAGGGTCGAACCGGACGGCTCTTGGTCGCCCTGTTCGTAGCGGCCGACTTGGCGCTTGGTCATTCCAATCGCGTCGGCCAGCTGTTCCTGGGTCATAGGCGGTACGCCTGTCTCCGGGTTAACGGTCTTGTTTCTGAAGTAGGCAATGTTCTGGGCGATTCGGTCTTTGGCGTTCATGTCTGGCTTCGCCTTCATCTCGCGGGGTGAGTGCTCGCCCCAAATGATCGCAGTTCGGGATGCATGGCTAGTCCTACGAAGACTATAGTCCTCATAGGACTAGTCCTCGGAGGACTGATTAGTCCACCACTAACCGGCGGTGCCGATGGTGCTGCCACATAGGGCAGGCGATCGAGATGAGATGGGACGAAGCGCTAATCGCGAAGGTTGATTGTCGAAATCGGGAGTGGCCCAGCTCGAGTACTACGGCCGCACACAACGCGATGCAGGTTCACCGCGAGTGTTTCGTAGGCGAGTGTGCTGCTAAGACAGCCGCATTCGAGACGTTGCGTGAGGCGGGCAAGTTGGTTCCCGACTCGGGGCGGGTGCAATGACGTCGGCGGCCGACGAACCCGAGTACATGGGATGGGTTCAGAACCACGACGGCACTTGGGCGGCGTTGGACCCCAGCGGCTTTCAGGTGCCGGTCGACGCTCCCGATGTCGATGAGCTGATCTCGGCTGGTCTGGTCGAGCTGCGCGATTTCAGAGTGATCGATGTCGAGCCAATCTCGGTGCAGGACACCGAGATTCGAAACGAGGCTAGGGCACTGCCCGAACGTAGGTCATAGTCAGTCGCCCGCGCACATCGGCGAACATCGTCTGTCCGCCGGTGAGCGCGCCGCCTGAATCCTGGGTGACCAGTAGGCGCAGCACATCGTTCACGGCCAAGCGCTTGACGCCCGATGCCATGACGATGTTGTCCCATGAGTTCGCGTTGTCCGCGCGGGCCAGTATCGACCCGGCCGCGCCGGTGTTGTTCTTGGTGATCTTCAGCGCGCGGCGTCCGGTCGCATTGCCCGCCCATGTCCAGACTGCCTCGATGAGGTACAGCCCGGCGACGCGGCACGTCAGCCCGGCTGTTGAGTACTGGGCTTGACCGCCAGGTGCAGTGTCCCATTCGGCCGACTGCCAGGTGACCAAGGTATCCGCGGAGTTGTTCGCGCTCAGGGCGGACGTGCGCACAGCCGATGCCGACGGCGGCGGCGACGCACCGGGCGGAACAGTAGCGGCGGTGAACGTCGCTTCAATCGCGGTCGCGAGCGACTGCATCTGTTGTGCCCCTTGGTATATCGGGTCGGTCGCGACCGGATAGGGCCAGTGGTAGATGGGTGTTTCGGCGGGCATCTGCGGGTCTCCTAGCTGGGTGCGTAGACCAGTGGATTGGTGAGGTACCGGAAGTCGTTCCAGGACACCGACGGCGAGAGCTGACCGGCGGCGTTGGTGCGCCACTGCAATGAGGTGGCGAGTTGATTCCAGAGCACGGCCGCTGTGGTGTTCGTCTTCCAGATGTATTGCAGGGTGGTGCTGATAATCCATCCGCCGTCGTATTCGATGGTGCCTCCGATGATGGCGCATATCGGAATGATGGACGGCAGCCAGGCGGAATAGACCGATGACGAAACGTACACGATGCCTTGCGTTTCCGCTGCCAGCGTGAACACTTCGGCTTCGGCCTGGGAATGGAATCCATTGGTGCGGCGGGTGTCCCACGTGACCGGTGGGTGTTTGGGCAATGCGCCCTCGTACTGTCCGCGCGCCAGGACTTCGGTCACCATCGGGTCGATATGAATTCCGTTGTCTATCCACGATGTGAATTGCACGGTGCGTCGGCCGTTGGTGTCGCCCTCCGGTACCTGCGCCACGGTGGTCACGTCGCCGCCACCGTTGGGTGCATCCTTCCAACCGACCTGTACGCGAGTCACAACACTGTTGGGGGCCAACTGAATTCCGTCGTCGGCCGTGGTGTCGCACCCCGGTAGACCGACGCCCTTGTAGGTCTGTGAGTCGTAGATGATGTTCCCGGCCTGCACGTAGACCAGGCCGTCGGGCATCTGCACGAGGTATATCAGCGCCTCGTAGCTGCGCCGGTACAGATGCCGAATCACATTGGTGTGCGGGTGATATGAGTACGTGTCACCCATGGACATATAGAACTCATCGCACAGCGAATGCAGATCACGGCCCTTCACGTCCAGCGGCCAGCACGAGATATTCACACTTCCGGGGTAGAAATAGAACGCGCTGATTTCCGCCGGAACGGCAGCGTCGGCAATTCGATTGGCGCGCGTGATCATTGTTTCTGTGGGCCAGGTGCCCGGCGACATGACCACGTTTCCGAGATCGGCATCCTTGGCGGCGGCGGTAATGGCAACGATCCATCCGGCCAGGCCGTCACGGTTCGCCGGGCGTGCGGTCGCGCCGGTCACGCGCCCGGCGAACCATCGCTGTGTGATGCCGCTTGCGGTGTGCTCCCACCACAATTCGATGCGGCGGCCGATGATCTGTTTCGCGGCCACCTTGTCGGCAAAGGTCCCGGTGCGGTCGAGCACCGATACCTGCGCGGTGCCGGGGCGCGCGTGGCTGATGTAGTCGTCACGGCCCCAATCGACTTTGATACCGGCCAGTGCCAGCGCGGCCGTGCCGATCAGCTTCGGGTCGCATTGCAGGCGCTCGCCGTCGAGCACGATGTAGGGCACCGGGTTGTAGGGCATCAGGCCACCCGCAGATCAATGGCGGCCGATGCGCCCACGGTGATGTTGCGCCCGGACAGGATGCGCTGAATCTGCAACGCGGTGGCTTGCGGGTCCACCGCCCCTTCCACGGTGATGTTCACGGTGGTGATCTGCGGGGCCGCCATCGATGCGCCCGCCGCAGCGGCGGCCCAGCCCAGCAGCGGCGGCGCGGCGGCGGTCAGCTCCGGGCCGGGCGCGGCGAAGGCATCGAACCCGGCGGGCAGGAATCGCAGCACATCGAACCCGGCGGCGGCGGGCACACCGACCAGCTCAGCGACCGGACCGCCGAACAGACTGGTTAGCCAGCTGGGCGGCGAAGGCCAGTGGATATTTCCTATCCAGTCGACCAGTGAGCGGATGGCGTTGATCACCGCAGTGATCGCGCCGGTGACGATGCTCATCGCGCCTGCTACCGGACCTTGCAACATGCCGACCAGGGAAGCCGCGGCGTCGACTATCGCGATGATCAGCGGCGACAGCGACACCAGCAATTCCGCGAGCGGGGGTAGCAGGGAGGTCACGAGTTCGGCGAAGGTCAGCAGCAAAGGGGCAAGAGCGACAACGAGATTCACGAACGCGCCCACCAGATCGGGCAGCACCGGGGCCAGGGTGTTGATCGCGGACACCAGGGCGGTACCGATCTGGCCAGCGACTTGCGCGAGGACGGGCGCGAGCTGAGTGAACAGCGACGCGACCACGGGTAGGACCGGCATTAGCGCAGCTGCGAGGGCGGTCGCGACCTGCTGTATCGCGGGCGCGAGGGCAACGACGACTTGGGCCAGGCCCCCGATCAGGATCGCGGCGAGCTGGGCGAAGGGCGGTATCAGCGGAGCGAGCGCGGAGAGCAGCTGCGCGAAGGCATTCGCGATCACCGGCAGCACCGGCGCCAGGGCAGAAAACACCTGGACAAGGGCGGTCCCGATGGTGCCCGCCATCTGCTGTAGCGATGGGGTGATTGCGGTCAGCGCACCGCCGAGCGTGGTCGCCAGCGTGCCGAGCACCGGACCCATCACTACGCCCAGCTGCGCGAGGGTCTGAATCAGCGGGCCGACGACTTGACCGATGCCGGTGATCGCTTGGGCGAACCCATCGAACAACGCGGTCAGCGTGCCGTTCGCGGCGAGCTGGGAGAACGCCGAACCGATCTGGTCGAGCACCGACCCGAACGCGGTTCCGATCTTGCCCGCCACCGGTTCGGCAGCGGCCCCGAAATCAAGAAGACCTTGCGTCATGCTGGCCAGCCCCGACCCCAGCGCGCGAACGAATTGCTGTGCGCCGGAAAGCAATTGCGCGAGAGCGGCCGAACCCGGCCCGGCCAGCTGATCGACTACCGCCCCGAACACCGACGACACCGCCGACGCGATGCCCTGCATCTGCGGTGTGATCTGGTCGAGCAGTCCGCCCAGCTTCTCGAACGACGATGCCATCTCGTTGGCGAAGGTGCCGGACACGGCTTCCTTCAACCGGCCCAACGCCGGGGCCGCGCCCTGAGCGGCTTGCTTGATGCCGTCCATACCCAGCGCGACCGCAGCGATAGCGGGCGCGGCGAGCGCGCCGACACCGGCCAGCCCGAGACCGAGTGAACCGACCGCACCGGCCGCCGCCGCAGCGGCACCGGTGAGCGCTGCCATCTTGGTGACCGTGCGTGCCAGTCCGCCGATCGCGGATGCAGTGCGCTCGAGTTCGCGCCGGGCATTGGAACCGTCGCCGATGATCCGCACGGACAGAATCGCGGTGCGGTTCGCTGCCATGGTCTACCCCTTCGCGCGCTCGTTGGCTTCGTGCAATACGTCGATCGCGGTCGCGATCACCTCATCCGGTTCGGCCAGCCACCAGGCGGGCATGGTGTTGGTGGCTACGGCGAGCGCGACTAACTGACGCTCGTACGAACCGGGCTCGTAGGGTCCACCTGTTCGGCCTCGCCCGCTTCGGCGACGGCGGCGGCCTGGCTCACGAACTCATCCCAGTTGCCGGGGAACAGCCCGAGTCGCCGCAGCGCGGCGTAGCCCAGGAAATGCAGGTACGTGATCATGTCGTCCTGCGGGGCATCCCACTTCTGCGCGCGCCGCGTGCGCGCATAGGACATGTGGTCGGCAACGGTGGTCGCAATGTCGGAATGCTCTGTGCCGTCGAGCATTTCGATATCGAGCCGTACGCGCATCACGGCCATGGTTCACACTCCTCTGACTGATTCGATGAGTTCGGTGAGGTGATCGAAGTACTGCTGTGTCCACTGCTCTTCGGTGTCCTGCGCGCCCTTGGTCAGGAACGGGTCGGCGGTGATTCCGCGTGTGGGCCAGCCCCATTCGATGACCCCGGCATAGGGCGTGCGGCCCCGGTAACCGGTACCGGCCTTGAGCACACCGGCCCTCTGGGTGGCGCTGGTGCGGATGGTGCCGACCAGGGCACCCGTGCGGCGCGGTGCGACCGCACGGGCACCACCGGCGGCGGTCTCCGCCACCGCCTTGTTGATTTCCTTCAGCTGGGTCATGTCGGCACCGGCGCGGCGCAGCGTGCGCCGCAATTGCTGAATGCCGTCCACGCGCACCAGCGCGCCGCGCGCCATGGCTACGGCGGCGTCGGGTCGTAGGCGACGGGCTGACCGACCACCGACCACTCGACATCGGCCGTCGGGCGGGTCTTCACGTCACCGCCGATCGCGAGCGGATCGACGGTCAGCGTGCCCTGAAATCCCTTGTCCAGCACGGTGTTCGGCACGAACTTGAACGGCACCTGTTCGCCCGCGTGGGTGAGGCTCCAGGTGTTGATTCCGTTAGTGGACAAGTCCTGAATGATGGTGGCCTTCAGGGTCCAGTCGTAGGTGATCTCACCGGCGAGCACACCACCGCAGAGGGTGTTGAGATCGTCATCCTTGTTCTTGTCCGGCGACAGTGTGGCGCTGGTGATCTGGCACGAAATGTCAATGTTCGTACCGACGTCGCCGAGGGTCAGAGTGCCCGGCCCCATCTTGTAGCTTGCTACCGGCATTGCTTGTCTCCTAACAGGTTTCGAGGTCCACAGTGATTCGGAACGCGGGCAGCGGATCACCGCCGGACGGCAGCGGTACACGCTCGGACAGGGACGTATCGGCATCCGGTGCGATCACGGTCAGCGCCTGGTCGAGCAGACCGGTAAGGGTCTTCAGTGCTTGCGGTACACCGATGTTCGGGGCGATCAGGTAGATATCCGCGGTGACTGTTCCGCCTCCGCCGAGTAAGTCATGGGCGACCGTTCGCGCGGCCACCCACGCACACGGCGGGTTGAGGTCACGCGGGTCCACGCTGGCGCGTATTCCGGCCGCGCGGAGCTGGCTCACCACGATGTCGAGCAGCGCGGCCACGTCGATGCTGTGCGCCATCAGCCCACCGCCGGACGGGCGTACGCGCCCAGGCCGAGCAGATGCGCGATATCGGGATCGTTGCGTTGCACATAGATCGGGCCGAGTTCGCCGAACGACTCCACACCGGACGGCGAATTACGGCGGCGGTAGATCCGCGCGGCGAGCATGACCGCGCCCTGTACCAATCGGTCCGGCCATTCGTCGGCGACGATGACGGCCGGGCCGAACCAGTGCGCCATGAGATCGTTCACCGCGTCCACTACTTCGGTCAGTGCGGCGTCGTCGCTGGTGTCGGTCAGCGACAGATACGCCTTCACGTCGGTGATGCCGATCGCGGGTGGGCCTACAGGTGCGGTCATGCTCGGACTCCTTACGGGGCCGGGGTGATGGTGACTTTCGCAATGCCCTTCGCGTGGTGCAGCAGCGTGGCGTAGTAGCCGAACACCGCGCCGTCGTGGCCGCCGCGCGCCAGGTCCACCGCTTCCACGCGGATAGGCGAACCGCCCAACTCGTAGAAGGTGGCGGCCGGGCGTGCGCCGACGATCACGGTTCCGGCTGGTACGAACTCCGAGGTGGTGAACGCGGACGGGTCGATACCCAGCAGCGCCAGGAACGCGGGCAACTCCTGGGTGGTGATGTCCAGCAACCCCATGAAATCGGTGGGGTTCACCAGCACGAACGTGGCGCGGGCGCGGCTGTTGATCTTCACGTAGTTCGCGCCGGTCGCCACGGCCTTGAGCAGATTCGCCGCAGACCCGGCGGCGGTCGCCGACGCAACGACGAACGCGGCGGCGCGCTGGTCGGACTCGTAGGCGTAGTCCTCCGCCATGGCCCGGAAGTACGACGCAATGAAGTCCTGGTCATTGAAGTCCAGGAACTTGCGGTCAAGATCATGGCCACCGGCGAGCCGCTTCGCCTCCACCGAAACCGATTCGGTGGTAACGGGATTGGTCGGAATCTCCGCCTTGTCTCCGGCGTAGTCGCCAACCTGCGGCTTGGTGACCCAGCGCCAGCCGGTCACCTTCCAATGCGCCAGCGCGCCGGGGGTGAGCAGCGGCACCACCGCCCGCTCGTAGGCGACACCGGACCACAATTCGCCAACCCAGCCATCCGGGGAAACCCAGGGGTTCGCGGTGCGGGTGATATCGGCCAGTGCGGCGGTCAGCGTCATGTCACCGTTGCGCGCGGCCTGCAAGGTGTCGCACACATCGGTGTAGGACATCGGGCGCGGTTCGGTGCGCGCGGCGGCGAGCAGCTGACCGGGGGCGGCGGCCGGCATGGAAAGTGCCGGCTGCGGGGAAAGTGCCGGCGGGGAAACGGCCGGCTGCGGTTCGGGGGTGGCGGCGGCGAGTACGACGGCGGGCGCGTCGATGGTCGCGGCGGCGGGGGTTTCGGTCATCGTGGCCTCTTCCGTTGCGGTGGTTGGGTTTTCAGGTCCGGGGGTGGCTGCGGTCACGGAGTGAACGCGGGCATCGTCGAACGCGGGAATGGCCACCAGGGCCACGCCGTCGAGGGTGGCGCGCACGACGCGCAGACCATCGGGGGACAGCTCCACGCCCGACAGCTCCACGCTCAGGGCATCGCGGATACCTTCGGCCGCATCGGTCAGCGCCAGATCGCCATCTGCGCCGGTGCCGACCTTGAACGTGAGCGACAGACCGGTATCGCCGTCGTCGGCGGCGGTGACGTAGCCGACCGGGGTACCGGTGCCGTCAGGGCGGCGGTGATCGCGGAACAGCTTGACCCGCTTCAGGTCACCGGGAATCGCAATCGCGCCCCGCTCCACGGTCACGCGCCCGCGATTGGTCCGGCCCGCTACGCCGTAGGGCAGCGCCAGACCGGTGATGATGCGACGCGCGGCGTCGGCGATCACGTCGGCGTCGGCGACCATGCACAGCATGTCGTCGGTCATTGCTCGTCCCTCCGGTGTCGGCCGGGGATTGCGGCGGTGGTGGCGGCCAGCACGGGCAACGCGCGCTGTAGCCACGCCTCTACTTCGGGCAGCGCGAGCACGCGCGTGATGACGGCGTTTCCAGCTAGCGCGGCGGCGAGAACGATCGCGGCGCGGGTCTGGCCCAGATTCGCCACCAGCAGCGGCACGAGCGGGCCGAGCCCGACCAGGGTCGCCGCGGTCGATCGGACCGCCGCGCGCGCCGGGTGCTGTACCTGGGTCGGCTCATCGGTCATCGGCGGCCAGCTCCGGCACGCGTCGCGCCTGTAGCGCGTTGGTGATCGACACGAGCAACACCGCCATGGCACCGACGGAAACCATTGCGGTGCAAGCGATTGCGAACGCAAGGATGACGAACCACATCATTTCGCCGCCCCGCCCTTCAGTGCGGCGAGCGCATCCACCAGGCTCAGGTTCTCGCCCTTGGCGTTCTTGCCCAGCTGCGGCCAGCCCTTGCCGCCGGGGCCGCGCAGCTGTTCCCAGACCTCGCGCAGCATTCGCCGATCTTCGTCGGTCATATCGTTGTCCTCCGATGCGTAGATGCCCAGGTATCCGGCGCGCAGCTTCGCCGCGAATCGCGCCAATTCCTGTGCGTCACAATTGATCTGGTAATGCATCTCGTCGGGCCGGTCCCACCAGCGGCCCCAGAACACCGTTCCCTCGAACAGGTCCAGTCCGTGTTCCACGGTGGCCACCCGGTCGGCGGGCATGGTGTATTGCTGCCACGGGTAGCGGGTGGCGTTGATATCAATCGCGGTGCCGCTCAGATGATTTGAGTTCCACACGTCGTTCGTCGCCGACCAGCCCCACTCGTCACGCTGCCCGGTGTCGATACGTTCGACGTTGCGGTGATACCAAGCGGCCCAACCCTTTAGCACCGTGGACACGTCACCCGCGCGCAGCTCCACCACCGCGCGGGTACCAGGCACCGCGCCACGGTCGAGGTTGTCCGCGTCGATCTGCGGCCAGCCGTTCTCGGTGATCAGGGTCATTGGCGCGCTCCTGTCCGTGCGGGGGTTGCCGCGCCCGGCGCAGCGGGGGAAGCGCTGGGCGCGGCGACGGGTCGCTGAGATAGCGGTCCGCCATCGTCGGGAACCTGAACCCGCACAGCGGGCCCGACGAATTCCTCTGGGTCGAACGCGATCCGCACACCGGCGGGCACCATGTCATCCATGCCCAGCCGCGCGGAGATCGCCGACATGTACGGCGCGAGTCCGTAATCCACCAGTTCGGCATTGCGCCCGGCGGTGGTCTCGTAGGTCAGCGACGCCGTGGGGCCGGTCGCGTCGATCACCGTCGCCGGGATACCGGCGGCGCGCGCGATATCCACGGCGGCGGCATTGCGGCCCTCGATGAGCAGATGCTCATTCGGCGCGCCGTGCTCGCGGAGTTCGATCGCGTGATTGGTGTACGCCACACCGCCGTTCGCGCCGCGTCGCGCGGCGGCCCACTGCGACACCAGCGCATTGATCTCGGGCTGCGGCATCGGAGCATCGGTGGTCTGGTGCAGCTCGAGATTCGCCGACGGCGTGTCGGCCACCTTGTCGGCGGCGGCGATCAACTTCGCCGCGTGCCGGATCGCGCGCTGTGCGAAGTACAGAAGACCTTCGTCCACACCGGGAATCAGGCATACCGACGTATCGGCCACCAGCTCGCCATCGATGACGATGCGGCCCACGGTGTCGAACTCCCACCGCTCCCACGGCACGCGGTCGGCGGACACCACGGCCCCGGCCCCGTCGCGCGTGAGCGACCACAGCGACCAGCCCCAGAACAGCAGATCATCAACCGTCCACAGCATCCGATGAAACGGTGACACCGGCCCATCGGTACGGGTCAACCACTCCGGCTGTTGCGACAGGAGATCGTCAATTCGATAGGCGCGCAACGGCATTCGCGCAATCGAACCCGCGATGATGCGCCGCGCACGTGCCATCGCGGGAACGCTCATCGCCTCGATGCGGGTCATCGGTAGTACGTTCTCGAGGCCGACCAGATCGGGCCAGACCACTTGATTCAGGTGCGAGGGATAGGCCGACCAGGGCGACGACACCGTAAGTGTGTTGGGCGACGCGCTACCGGCGACCAGCTCCGGCAGCGAGCGAACCGCTTTCAGCGACGCCAGGAATCCCATGCATCCGATCGTCCGGACCGCGCTGACGTTGCCGTGAGTTCGCAGCGGCCAGCGTGTCGGCCGCGCGCTTGCGCGATGCGAGGTCATCGGCGTGTGCGTGGATCACATGGTTCTGTTGTGCCCGGCGTACTTCCGTGCGGTTCGCGCCCAGGTAGCGCCAGCCGCATTCGCACACCGTGAGCGCGGTGCTGTCGGTCGCGTCTGTCCGGAATAGGTGCGCGCTCATCCGAACACCACCAGCGGCGCGGCGGTCGGGGCGGCCTGGTGGTCGAGCGCCCACGCCGCGAGCGATGCCGCTTCCATGGACGCGATCGACCCGGACGCGCGGCGCGCGAAAGCGAAGGCGTCGCCGACCGTGCGCTTGGCGACGATATCGGCGGCGGCCGAGAACGCCGGATCTGTGCGGAACCGAATCCGCGGTGACCCACCTTCGGCCGGGGCCAGGCGGTCGAGCAGGTTCGCCGCCGCCGCGCAGACCTCACGGGTACCGATCGGCAACAGCTCCAGGCCCGACACCGCGAGTTCGTCCGCGAGCGTTGCCGACGGCCCGCCCCGGTCGATCGCGACACCGTGGTTACGGTGGCGCTCTGCGAGTTCGCGCATCCGCCCGGCCGCCCATCGCACGCCGGGGCGGCAGTCGATCAGCTCCACCACGGGCACGCCGTCGGGGCCGGGCGCGGCGGCAACGATCGCGGTCTCGCTGCGATCGATCGCCACGGCCGCGCCGAACGCCGGGCGCGCATCGGCCGGAATCGCCTCGTCGGTCTGCGCCGCATTGAACACAGCGGGCGGTATGAGCCGCTCGCCCGCGCCGGTGCGCCGGTTGCCGTAGGCGCGGGCGAACTCGCCGGGCTTGTCGCCCAGCTGATCACGCGCCCGCTCGAGGGCGGACATATCGATGGTGTGCCCGTAGGCGGGGTGAGCGGCGGACACGGCCGCCAGGTCGAGCGGGTCCGCGTCGTCGGGTATCGACCATTCGAAGTAGCAGACCGCCGGATCACCGGCGCGGCCCCGGTCCGAAAGCCCATGGAACCATGTGGATTCCGCCGTGCCCATCGTGGACAGGATGATGGTCTGCGCGCCCGGCCGCGTGGCCTGGGTCGGCACGATGGCCTGCATGAGGTTCGCGCCCTGGGCATCGGTGAACACCCATCCCTCGTCAATGTCGTTGAGGTCGGATTGCTTGCCGTGCAAGGCATCTACCGTCGGCGGGTGCGGGCGCAGCTCCGACCCGGTGTGGGTGAAGATCATTCGCGAATCACCCGCGCCCCACTTCACGGACACGAGCGGCGCGAGCGGTGAGCGCAGTAACCGGTTCGCCATTTCGCGCCACTGGTCGCGCGCATCCTGCCCAGTCTGCGCGGTGTGCCAGGCACGCCCGGTCGGCCGGGAGATGCAGCGGTGCACCGCATTCGCCAGGACAAGAGTCGTCTTGCCGGACTGGCGCGGTACGGAGATCACCACGAGCGGATGCACGTACCGCCCGGCGGCGTCCACCTCGAGAGCGGTGTCCGCTACTTGGCGTTGCCAGGGCATGAGCGGCTGGCCCATCGCGGCCGACACCTTGGCGACCGATCCGCCGAAGGTGCGCCGCGACGGGTCACGCTTCGTCGCGAATCGGGGCGGCGGTGTCGGGGGTAGCGAGTTCACGAAGCAGCTCCTGTAGGGCGTCGGTCTGCGCGGCGGCGCGGGTTTCCGGCGTCATGCGAAGTTCTTTGAGCGCGTCCAGGATTGGGTTCACGATCTTCGCCGGACCATAGGGTTTGTTCTGCGCCTCGAACGTGTCCAGCGCCCACATGCCTGCCCGGACCAGCGCGAGCGTGGCGGCGTCGCGCTCGGTCAGCGTGCCGTCGGCGATCTCGGCAGAGATGGCCGATTCAGCGGCGGCGGAGTGGCGGCCGGGCGCGGGACGGATCACCGCCTGGTCGTCGGGCAAGTCCGGGAGCAGGGACGCCTGCCCGTCCTCCGGCGCCCGCGATGGTCTGCGCGGCATGGTCATATCCTTCCTATTGCGTGTCTGACCTGCGGTTTTTCTGTGTACCTACCCCGGTTGTGTTGGGGGCCGGGGAAAATGGACACTGGGCGCGGGGTGTCCTGGGGGCCACCAGCCAAAGAACCGGGGCCATTCGCGCGCATACGGACGCAATCGACGCACCAGCCGCACTCGCAGCGGGGCCGCCAGCGTGCGCCGATGTGGTGGCACGTCTCGTAGTGGTCGAACCACGCCATGACTCAGCTCTCCGTGCCGCCGCTGATGCACAGGTCCGGGCAGCCGGGGCCGGGCTGGTGCAGGGTGTAGAGCGGGGGCACCCCACAGGTACGCGAGGTCGCCAGCGCCGTGCCCTCGAGGGTGTGGCCGATGTTGTCCGTGCTCACTGCCACCGTGCCGTTCTCGCTGGGCTCCACGTCCAGCGGCACCAGCCAGTTATGTTCGATATACCGCCAGGCCAGCGGTGCGCCACACAGACGGCAGAAGGTCTCTATCTCCAGCTCCATTGCTGCTCACCACTTCCGGGAGGGTGCGAGTTGAGGGGCGCGCCGCGCCGCGCGCTGGGCGCGCCAGTCGGCGAGTGGCTGCGCACCGCGCGCGGAGTTGCACGAGTGATGCGCCGGGCGAAGGTTGTCCAGCGAGTCGGGTCCGCCTTTGCTGCGTGGAATCAGGTGATCCGCGGTGGTCGCTCCCGGCCGTCCGCACAGGTGGCAGATATCGCCGTATTCGGCCAGGGTCGCCGCGCGCAGTGCGGCGGCGCGGCGGCCCGCCCATTGCCCCATCACTCCACCACCGGCGCGGGCAGCGGGACCGGGGCGACGGCGACCGGCGGCGGCCCAACGTGTTTCGGTGCCGGGCCGGGCCGCTCGCCCAGTTCGCCGATGATGATGTGTCCGGGTATGCCGATGCGGTCGGCCGGTGCGAGTCGGCCGGATCGGGCTGAGTTCGGTTGTGGTGCAGGGGTGAGCTTGTCCGGGGGTGTCTGCACTACTAGAACCTGTGTCAGTTCACTAGGGGTATCGGTTGCCATTTGGTTACTCGATTCCGTTGTGGTGCATAGATATTCGGGAATGGGTAGGGATATTCCGGAGCGCTGGTCGCCACCCAGCGCCGCCACCCAGTTTTTCCGCTCACCGTTTGCGTCCCCAACGCCTCTGGCCCCGTGTCTGGTGTGACACAAGGGCTTTCGGTATGTCCCACCGTCCACGGGGATCAGTCGAGTCGGGTGAGCCGTACGCCGGTTCGCACGGGATTAGTTGAGTGAGCACGTACCGGAGCAAGTTGGTTAGCGGCGGACTTGCCTGAGAACGCCGGAGAGTCACGGCTATTCGGGGACGGCATCACCCCATCGCGTTACTGATGCCCACCCGTGCCCAGGACGGGACACCGGGCGCGGGCGGGAGTCGGACCCACCGCCGTTGCGACAGTCCGCACAGCGCCATATCTCGCCCGTAGGCAACCGGGGAACCCGGGCACGGGGGTGATAGGGGCGCTCGCACATCGGGCAGCGAGGCAGGGGCGTAGGGCGTCGAATGGCGGGGCGGCGCGTCATGCCGCGCCCCGCTCCAGTTCGTCGGCAAGCTCGCGGAGCTTGGCGACCGCGATCGACACCGGCAGCGCGGCCGGGGCGTCGTCGGTGTGGAACGTATGGGCTACAGCGCATCCGGGCCGATCGGGATCAGCGCCGAGCGTGATCACCGTCGAGGCGTAGTAGACCGCATCGAACAGGTCGGCCGGGGAGGCTTGCCCACTCATGACAAAACCCCCTGTGCCGAAGTTGGCAAGGGGGTTGCGGAAGATGTGTACGACCGGGGGGAACGCGCTACGATTCGGGGATGACCACCACCAGGCAGAGCACGCACGAAAGGGCCGGGGTTCGTAGTCGAACCGAACCCCAGCCCTTCGTTTTGTGCGCCATCAGGGACTTGAACCCCGAACCCGCTGATTAAGAGTCAGCTGCTCTGCCAATTGAGCTAATGGCGCATGCTTTGCGTCCTGGCCTCTCCCTGTCGGTGTTGGCCTCTCTGCGGTGCGGAAAGAACATTAACAGGCTCTGCGATGAAATGTGAAATCGCCCCCTTGAGCTGCGTTTTTGGCGACTTCGACGAACTCGCTGCGCAGTGTTAACGAATCGGGGTCCGGTACGGATGAACCGGTCGAGCCCTGCGGGGGCGGGTGGTATCGGCGTGTGGTGGGTCCATGCTGCCTGGCAGAATGATCGAGGCGTGGTCTCGACCGAACCCCGCGGGCGTGGTGGTCGAGCAGGCGTGGTCGGGGTCGAAGCCTTCGGGGCCGACTACGCACTAGACATGGAGTGGGGTTGTATATGAAGCAGTGGCGGGGATCCGTTGCCGTTCTTTCCGTGCTGGCGATGGCGCTGGTGGGGTGCTCCTCGGGGAATTCGTCGAAGGATTCCTCTTCTGTCGCAATCGATTCCAACCCGGTGAGCGAACTGGTGAAGCCGAAGCTGGTGTCGCCGATCAAGGATGGTCAGAAGGGCGTCTCGCCCGGTGACCCGCTGGTGTTGCAGGTGCAGGACGGCAAGCTCACCAATGTGACGCTCACCAATCCGGAGGGTAAGCCGGTCGGCGGCGAGCTCGCCAAGGACGGCTTGTCCTGGAAGTTGACCGAGCAGTTGGGTTTCGCGCGCAGTTACAAGCTGTCGGTGGATGCCATCGGCCTGGGTGGTGCGAGCAACTCGACCATGACCTTCACCACAATCTCGCCGAACAATCGCACGCACCCGTATCTGCTGCCCGCGGAGAACGAGGTCGTCGGTATCGGCCAGCCGGTGGCGGTGCAGTTCGACGAGAACATTCCGGACCGCAAGGCCGCCCAGAATGCGATCAAGATCACTACGACCCCGGCGGTCGAGGGCGCCTTCTACTGGGTGAACAATCGTGAGGTGCGTTGGCGGCCCGAGCATTTCTGGGCTCCGGGCACCAAGGTCGATATCGCGGTGAACGTGTACGGCAAGGATCTGGGCAACGGCCTGGTCGGTGATACGGACATCACCTCGAACTTCACCATCGGTGAGGCGACCGTCTTTTCCGCCGACGACAACACCAAGATGGTGACCGTCGAGAAGAACGGTCAGGTTGTCAAGACCATGCCGACCTCGATGGGGAAGGATTCCAGCCCCACCAACAACGGCATCTATATCGTCGGCGACCGCTTCGAGAAGATCATCATGGATTCCTCCACCTACGGTGTGGCAGTGAACTCGCCGCAGGGTTACAAGACGCCGGTGGACTGGGCGACGCGAATCTCCTACTCCGGCATCTTCTTCCACTCCGCACCGTGGTCGGTCGGCCAGCAGGGCTACAGCAATACCAGTCACGGCTGCCTGAACCTGAGTCCGGCGGACGCGCGCTGGGTGTACGAGAATTCCAAGCGCGGTGACATCACGATTGTGAAGAACACGGTGGGCGACATCCTGCCCGGAACCGACGGCCTGGGTGACTGGAATATCCCGTGGGCGCAGTGGAAGGCCGGCAACGCCGACGACAACCGCTGATCACGAACATGAAGAAGGGGCACCGGCGCGTAGCCGGTGCCCCTTCTTCATGCGCTCGATCTCCGCGCCCGGCAGCCTCGATCATGCTGCCGGGCGGGTTCGCGCTACAGGGTGGGCAATCCCAGACTGCCCTTGCCGTTCAGGCTGTCGCAGCCGAATCCGGCCTTGCCCAGCACGGTGGAGGCGCTACCGGTGACGGCGCACAGCGTCTTGTAATCGCCGAGCAGCATCTTGTCCAGATTGGGCAGGCCGAACGAGCCGGTGCCGGTGGAGCCGGTGGTCGCGAGCCCGCCCGAGCTGCCGGTCTTGGCCGATCCGGACGCCGATCCGGTGACCTCGGCGGTCATGGGATCGTCATTGGTCGTCGTGGTCGTGGAGGTATCGGTGAGAGTGATCTCCGCGGAGGCGACTGCGGGGGCGGCGCTCAGAATGGCAGCCGTGGCCAGCAGGGTTGTTACGGTACAGCGCTTCACGTAAAGGTCTTCCTTGATCGAGCTCGGATCGGGGGCCCCGACCTCCCCCGTGCTCCCTGGAGTCTACGAAGATCAAGTGGGCCGCGCCACATAATCCGATACAGTGCTGTACCCGTCACAACCCGATGCGAGCGATAGCTCGCACGGGCGCTCCGTCCGCGCCTGGCAGGTTCAGGGGAAGTAGGGAGGCCTCCACGCGCCGGCCCAGCCGTTGTTCGGCCAGCACCTCGTCCAGCGCGGTGAGGTTCTCGGCGATCACAGTGTGCGCGCCGCACAGGATTCTATGCGACGGAATGTCTTGTGCCGGAGTCGGATCCACGCTGAGCGTATCGATCCCGACGGTCCTGATCCCGGCCTCGACCAGATAGGCGGCGGCCTCGGGATCCAGATACGGATGTGCCAGGTAATCGGGTGTTCCCCAGTGCCGCGACCAGCCGGTGGCGATGAACACGATCAGCCCCGGCTGGACCTTCTCCTCGAAATATTCCCGGCCGATCGCCGTGCGCGGCTCGAGCCCGCGTGCGTCGATCACCACCGCCGGTCCCACGAATCGCTCCAGCGGTAGGGCATCGAGCGTAGGTAGCGCGTCATCGATATGGAAGGGCGCGTCCACATGCGTCCCCGTCTGCGATCCCATATCCACATGCAGCACATTCACCCCGTCGGCGGCGACGGTCAGGGCCGTGTGGATATTCACTTCGGGATCGCCGGGATAGACGGGCATTCCGGTCCGCAACGGGACCGACAGGTCGATGATGCGCACGCGCTCAGCCTAGAGCCCGCGGCTCAGGCGGTCGCGCCGAACCAGGTGGCGAGCGCCTCGGCGAGCCCGTCGGCGCCGGGCTCGTCGGTGGCCCAGGCGACATAGCCGTCGGGGCGGATCAGGACCGCGGCGGGGGTGGGGATCCCGCCGACGCCGGGGAGGGTCCAGGTGGCCGCCGGGGTGTCGGCGGTGACGATATCGATGTGCTCGAAACCGGTCGGCAGGGTGGGTGCGGGGGTTCGGTTGAGCAGCAACAGGATCGGGTGAGCGCGGCGGCACAGTTCGAAGAAGCGCGTGGCGCAGGTGCTGGTGATCAGCACGGCGTCGGGCATGCGGCGGCCCGCGAGGGGGTGAGCGCATTTGGTGTCGTAGTCGATATCCAGGGCGGTGATCATGAGGCCCAGGCGGTGCCGGACCTCGGGGAGTTCGACGAGATCGCTCATGACATCGCGCAGGGCGTCGGTGTGTGCGCCCGGGCGCATCAGGGCGGTCTGCGCACGGGTGTTGTGCAGCACCCGCTCGGCGATCGGATGACGCTCGGATTCGTAGGTATCGAAAAGGGTTTCGGGTGCGGTGCCGCGCACGGCGGCGGCCAGCTTCCAGCCCAGGTTCACCGCGTCCTGGATGCCGAGGTTCTGACCCTGACCCCCCGCGGGGAAGTGGATATGCGCGGCATCGCCCGCGAGGAAGACCCGTCCGGCGCGGTATCGCACGGCCTGGCGCGCGGCGTCACCGTAGTGGGTGACCCAGCGCGGGCTGTGCATGCCGTAGTCGGTGCCCGCGAGTTCGATGAAATTGGCGCGGAAATCCTCGAAGCTCAATTCGGTGCCGCGCGGCAGCACCAGGTCGTGGCGTTGCAGGATCAGCCGGTACCAGCCGGGCTGGAACTGTATGACGGAGTAGTCGCCGGAGACCCCGCGCCGGGCGAAGAACGGCTGGGCGGGCGGATCGGCGAGCTCCGCATCGGCGATCATGCCGGTCGCGGTGGCATCGGTGCCGGAGAAGTCGATGCCGGCGATCTTGCGCACCGAACTGCGGCCGCCGTCGCAGCCGACCAGGAACGCGGCCCGGAGGGTGCGCGGTCGCGCACCGCCGATCTCGACCTCGATGCCCGCGTCATCCTGGTGGAAGCCGATGACGGGCGAGCCCCACTGGGTATTGACGCCCAATTCGTCTGCGCGGCCCTCGAGTTCGCGTTCCATGATCGATTGCAGCACCGCGAGCATGTACGGGTGATCGGTATCGAAGTCGGCGAAGTTCAGTGCGAGTCCGCCGAAGTGCCCGGCCTGCATCTGACGGCCCTGCGGTAATAGTCGGCCCAGGATTCCGCGCTGATCGAGGATCTCCATACTGCGGGCGTGAATGCCGCCGGCGCGCGATTCGCCGGTGCGGGCGGGGAGTGCGTCGACCAGGGTCACCTGGACTCCGGCCAGCCGCAGTTCGGTGGCGAGCATGAGTCCGGTGGGACCGCTACCTGCGATGACGACATCCGTGGTGGCCATGACCTTCTCCTTAACAACGTTAAGCCTTTAACGCCGTTAAGGAAAACAGAACGCTGTTAAGGTGTCAACCGTGAGCGAGAAACCGGCCGTGAAGCTCGATGGCAACGCCATTGCCGTGGCCGCCCTGGACCTGCTGGACGAGGCCGGGCTGGACGGCCTGACCATGCGCAAGGTCGCGGCGGCACTGAATGTGCAAGCGCCCGCGCTGTATTGGCATGTGAAGAACAAGCGCGAACTGCTCGACGCCATGGCGCAGCACATCTTCGTCGACGCCGTGGCCGGTCTGGAGGCGCCGCGGCGCGATGAGGGCTGGCAGGACTGGCTGATCCACCTCGCCGCACGCCTGCGGCAATCCATGCTGCGCTATCGCGATGGCGCGCGGGTCGCCGCCGGAACCTTCATCAGTGATGAATCCATGTGGCGCACGGTGGAATTGACACTGCGCACGCTGGAGGACGCGGGCCTGGATCGGCTCGCGGCCGAACGCGTCTTCCCGATCCTGCTGCACTACACCACCGGCTTCGTCATCGAGGAGCAGGCGCGCACCGGGACGGAGTACCGCGAAAACCCCTATACCGCCGACCATCTCGGCGTAGCGGTGGACCCCGCCCGCTATCCGCGCACCGCCCGCATGGTCACCGATTTCGCCACCGCCGACAACGACCGGGAGTACGAGCACGGTTTGCGCGTCATCCTGGCCGGGATCACGGCGGCCGTCGCATCCGTCCCGAACCCGGGATCCGCTACCGGCTGAACGACCACGAGGGCGCGAATCATCCCCCTCATCAGGATGATTCGCACCCTCACCGGTGTGCTGGACGGCTAGCTGACGGGCGTCGCCTCGGGCGTCTCGGCCGCGGTCTGCTTGCGCAGCACCGAATGCTTTCGGCTGTAGGCGAAGTAGACGACAACGCCCACCGCCATCCAGATCACGAAGCGCAGCCAGGTCTCGATGGACAGGTTGAGCATGAGCCACAGGCAGGCCAGGGCGGCCAGGATCGGAACCAGGGGGACGAGCGGAACGCGGAAGCCGCGCTTCAGGTCCGGGCGGGTGCGGCGCAGGATGGGGACGCCGATCGACACCAGGACGAAGGCGACCAGGGTGCCGATATTGACCATTTCCTCGAGGGTGCCGAAGTCGACGAAACCGGCGAGCAGGGCACAGGCGATACCGACGATGACGGTCAGGCGGACCGGGGTGCCGTGCTTGCCGGTATGCGCGAGACCGCGGGGGAGCAGGCCGTCGCGGGCCATGGCGAAGAGCACCCGGGTCTGGCCCAGGAACATGACCATGACCACGGTGGACAGGCCCGCCAGCGCGCCGACGGAGATGATGTTCTTCACCCACATATCGCCGTGGATGGCGAAAGCCGTTGCCAGGGTGGCATTTCCGCTCGAGAGCGCAGTGTAGGGGACCATTCCGGTGAGCACCAGCGAGACCGCGACATAGAGCACTGTCACGATGGCCAGCGAGCCGAAGATGCCGCGCGGCACATTGCGCTGCGGATCGCGCACCTCCTCGGCGGTGGTGGCCACGACATCGAATCCGATGAAGGCGAAGAACACCAGGCTGGCGGCGGCCAGCAGGCCGTACCAGCCGAAGCTGGTGCCGCCGGAACCGGTCAGGAAGCTGAACAGCGACTGATGTACTCCGCCCGCCTTCTCGGACGGCTGCGACGGCGGAATGTACGGGGTCAGGTTGGAGGCCTTGAAGTAGGTCGCGCCGACCACCAGGACCAGGGCGATGACGGCCAGCTTGATGGCGACCGCGATGGCCGAGACCCGCGAGGAGAGCTTGGTTCCGGTGGCCAGCAGCACGCCGACCGCGGCGATGATGAGCACCGCGCCCCAATCGAAGTGGATCGAACCCAGCTCCAGGATGGGCGGCCGGGAGCCGAGCACCTCACCGAGATACTGCGACCACCCCTTGGCCACCACCGAGACCGCGAGCGCGAACTCCAGAATCAGATCCCAGCCGATGATCCACGCGATGATCTCGCCGAAGGTCGCGTACGCGAAGGTGTACGCGCTACCCGCTACCGGCACCGTCGAGGCGAATTCGGCGTAGCAGAGCGCGGTCAGCCCGCACGCGATCGCCGCGAAGACGAAGGCGAGCGAGACCGACGGCCCCGCAACGGTTCCCGCCGTCCGCGCGGTGAGGGTGAAGATGCCCGCACCGATGACCACGGCGACACCGAAGACAGTGAGGTCCTTGGCCGTCAGATCCTTGCGTAACTTGGCATCCGGATCATCGGTGTCCCGGATCGACTGTTCAACTGATTTGGTGCGGAATAATCCGCTGGTGATCGCCACTTCTGGTCTCCTCCTTGAAACTCCGGCGTCGCGGTCAGATCGACCGCGGGATGGCATCGAGGCGCCGCTCGGCGAATCGATTCGCCGCCGCGCCCGTACCGATGCCGGAAGCCTTTGCCGCCGTGATGATGTCGCGGCAGCGGTCGTAGATGGCCGTCACATCGGCTTCGATGGCGGCCGGATCGGCGGTGCGCAGTTCGCCCGCCACCTGCATGAGGCCGCCGGCATTGGCGACGAAATCGGGGACCCAGGTAATGCCGCGCTCATTGAGCGCGTGCTCGATATCCGGGGTCGCGAGCTGGTTGTTGGCCGCTCCGCAGACGAGTTTGGCCTCGATGGCCTCGGCGCTGGACGCGGTGAGGGTACCGCCGAGAGCGCAGGGGGCGTACACGTCGACGGGTGCGGTGGATACGGTGCTGAGCAGCCGGACCGAGGGGTGCACCTGGGAAACGCGTTGCAGGGCGACATCGTTCACATCGGTGACGCAGACCTCCGCGCCATCGGCCAGCAGCATGCCGATGAGTTCGCTGCCGACCTTGCCCGCACCCTCGACGCCTACCGTGCGGTTGGCGAGTGAGGCTGTGCCCCAGACGGATTCGGCTCCGGCGCGCATGGAGTGAAAGACGCCGAGCGCGGTCAGCCGGGCGCTGTCACCGGAACCGCCCGCGGCAGCGCTGCGTCCGGTCACGAACGGCGTGTGCTTTCCGATGATGTCGAGGTCGTCGGTGTTCGTGCCGACATCGCCCGCCGTGATGTACCGCCCGCCAAGGGTATTCACGAACCGCGCGTACGCCGCGAGCAGCTCCTCGGTCTTGGCGACGGCCGGATCACCGATGATGACGGCCTTGCCGCCACCCAGATCGACCCCGGCGGCAGCGGCCTTGTAGGTCATACCCCACGACAGTCGCAGCACATCTTGCAGCGCGGCCGACTCATCGGCATACGGATAGAATCGGGTGCCACCGAGTGCGGGACCCAAGGCGGTCGAGTGGATGGCGATGATCGCCTTCAGCCCCGTCTTGTCGTCCTCGCAGAACACGACCTGCTCATGAGCCCGCGAGCTCACCTCGTGCGAGCGCCCGAAAACGCCTGTCTCGGTGTGCATTGCAGTCACAATCCATTCCTCTCTCGATGCCGTTCGTGGCGGCGCTTCACTGCGGAAACCGGCTGGGTTTGCCGGTGTGGATCCCGGCCGAAGACGTGCCGGGATGGCGGGGGTTGCCCGCCTGTTCAGGGTTTTGCTGCTCAGCGGTTGTCGAGGCCCAGGTCGCGCAGGGCGTTCCAGTACAGCTCGACATTGGCGAGCTTCACGTCCTCGTAGCCGCGCACGAGGTCGGGGAGGGCGGCGGCCTTGACCGCGGTGTCGTAGGTGTCCGTGGTCAGGCTGACGGCCAGCTGGCGCATCAGTCCGGTGTAGTGGGAGAGCAGTTCGCGCTCCACTTTTCGGACGTGAGCGTAGCCGAAGGGGTCCAGGCGGGTGCCGCGCAAAACCTTCCCCTTGGCGAGAAGCCGCAGGGCCACATGGGATTTCGGGGTGAGGCCGATCTTCTTCTTACGGCCCAGTGCGCGCAGCACGGGTGGGTGGAGTTTGTAGGTGAGGTTCTCGCCACCGGGGACCTGTTCGCGCACCTGCGCCAGGAAGGCCGGATCGACCAGCAGGCGCGCCACCTCGTACTCGTCCTTGTAGGCGGTGAACTTGTGCAGTCCGCGTGCCACCGCCTCGCTGAAGTCGGTGCGGTCGGTGACCGAACGCTCTGCGGCCCAGATGGATTGGACGGTATCGAGGTAGCGGCGGGCGATCTTGGCGCTCTGGAACCGCACCAGCTCGTTGGCGCGCAGTTCGACCAGGCGGCGTACCTCGCCCTCGAAGGTGGTGCCGGTCAGCAGCTCCGCGGGTAGGGCGGGCAGGGTGTGCTGCGGCGCAACGGATTCGACGGCCGCCGCGAAGGCGGTGGGGTCCGCGATAGCCACTCGTCCCCAGCGGAACGCGTCGATATTGGCCGCCACCGCAACACCATTGATGCCGATGGCCTCCTCGATGGCGGCGGCGGGTAGGCGAAGTCCACCTGTCTGGAAGGCCGCGCCGACCATCAGGAAGTTCGCCGCTGCGGTATTGCCGAACAACTTCTCGGCTGCTGCCAGCGCATCGAAATGGCTGAGCGAATTCGATACCGCGGCAAGGCGATCCAGTAGCGGCTGGGTCTCCGGATACGCGACCGACTTGTCGTACACCATATCGCCGGTGGGTGTGCGGCTGGTGGAGGCGATCGCGATCGTGCCGGACGGGTTCGCGTACTGGAGGTTCTTGGGATCGGCCGCGGTCAGCAGGTCGATGGCGATAACGCAGTCCGCGCTACCGGGGGTGAGCCGGTTGGACGGCTCCAATTCGGTGCTGGAGAAGCGCAGATGCGAGATGACCGGCCCCGCCTTCTGACTCAGGCCGATCTGATCCAGGCTCTCCACCTCGTATCCGGCGCGCAGCGCGGCGGTGGCCAGCACCTGGTTGACCGTCACGATGCCGGTGCCGCCGATGCCCGCGAGCAATACATTCTGCGTGCCCCGCGGTGCGGCCAGGCCGGGATCGGACACCATCGGCGGCTCGGCCTGCTTGCGGGATTTACCGCGCCCCTTGCTATCAGGTGTCACTTCCACCGTCACGAACGACGGGCAGTCACCGTCCAGGCAGCTGTAATCGGTATTGCAGGAGGTCTGATCGATCCGCGTCTTACGCCCGAACTCCGTCTCGACCGGTTGCACCGAAAGGCAATTCGACTTCACCCCGCAATCACCGCAGCCCTCACACACCGCCTCGTTGATCACCACGCGGGTATTACGCACCGGCAGGGTGCCGCGCTTGCGCTGCCGCCGCGCGTCGGCCGCGCAGTGCTGGTCGTAGATCAGCACCGTGACGCCCTTGATCTCACGCAGTATCCGCTGCGCCTCGTCGAGCCGATCGCGATGCCACAGCAGTGTGCCCTTGGCCAGCGCCCGCCTATCGTGCCGCTTGGGCTCGTCGGCGCAGATGATGATCTGCTTGACGCCCTCGGTGGTCAGCTTGTGCGTCAACTGCGCGACCGACAGGATGCCGATGGCGTCCTGTGCGCCGGTCATGGCGACGACCTCGTTGTAGAGCAGCTTGTAGGTGATATTCACCCCGGCCGCCACGCACGCCTGCACCGCCAGCTGTCCGGAGTGGAAGAACGTTCCGTCGCCGATGTTCTGGAACAGATGCGGCACATCGGTGAAGGGCGCCTGGCCGATCCACTGACTGCCCTCGCCACCCATCTGGGTGAGCCCGGTGACCGCGCTGTCACCGCGACCGGAGAGCGTCACCAGGGTGTGGCAGCCGATTCCGCCGCCGCCGATGGACCCCTCGGGCAGGGCGGTGGAGCGATTGTGCGGGCAGCCGCTGCAGAAGTACGGGGTCCGCTTGGCGGAGAGCACCTCCAGTGAAAGTGGCGGGGGCGCGGCTCTTTTCAGCTCGACATGGGCGCGCAGCACCCGGCGCAGCGGTCCGAGCAGTCGCCCGGGGGTCAGCTCGCCGTCGGCGGGCATGAGCAGCGCGCCGCGCGCGTCCTTCTTGCCGACGATCTGCGGCGCAGCCACTGTGCCGTAAAGGATTTCACGAATCTGAGTCTCGATGAAGGCGGTCTTGTCCTCCACCACGATGACCTGTTCGAGTCCGCGTGCGAATTCGGTGACCCGCTGCGATCCCACGGGATACGGCATTCCGATACGCAGTAGTCGAATCCCGGCGCGATGCATGGCCGCGTCATCCACGCCGAGATCGAGCAGCGCCTGCCGGACCGCGTCGAAAGTGGTTCCGGTGGCGGCGATTCCGAGCTTGGCATCGGCCGGGTTCACTTCGATGACATCGATATCGTTCAGCGCGCCGAATTCGCGCACCATGGCCCAGCGGGGGCCGTACAGATCGGCTTCGGCCAGCACGCTGTCCGTCGGCGCGGCCATGGGCCGCTGCCGGTAGACGAAAGGCTTTCCCTCCCAGAGTACTTCGGGAGTGATCAGTGGCAGATCGGCTACCGAGGCGTCCACCGTCCAGGCCCCGTCCGCCACATCGGCGACAATCTTCATGGCCACCACACAGCCGGAGGCTCGCGAGAGCGCCACCCCCGCCATCCCCATGGTGATGATCTCCTCGGCATTGCGCGGGAACAGCACCGGCACACCCATGGCCGCCAGCGACCGCTCGCTCACCGCGGGCACGGTGGAGGATTTCGAGGCCGGATCATCGCCGACCAGCAGCAGCACGCCGCCCCTGCCATTGACCCCGTACATATTCGCGTGCCGAATGGCATCGGTGGCACGGTCGACACCGGGTCCCTTGCCGTACCAGACCCCGACCACCCCGTCATGGGTCGCGCGCCCGGCGGGCAGATCGGCCTGACTGCCCCAGACCGAGGTGGCGGCGAGCTCCTCATTGAGACCGGGTACGAAGGTGATGTCGTGTTCGGCAAGCACATTCGGCATGCCCAGCAGCATCTTGTCCACACCGCCCAGCGGGCTGCCCTGATATCCGGAGACGAAGGTCGCCACGCGGCGACCGGCGCGAATATCGCGGACATGCTGTTCCACCAGTAACCGGGCGATGGCCTGCACGCCGGTCAACAGGACCGGTCCGGCGCCGGAGCGATACCGGTCGGCGAGGTCGTACGGGGCGGCCGGTTCGGCCTGCTGCGAGGACGGGCAGGCAAGGCTGGTCATGAACAGTCACCACACTCTCCACAGCCCAGATCGTGAGCTGCAAACGAAGGCACTAGCAATCGGTGTAGCGAAATCTGCCGTCGAGGGGTGATCTGTGTCAACAGATGGGTGAAAAGTTGATCAGACTGCTCAAAAGTGATCTGTAGCACTCCGGGCGGTGCGGCATTCTGCTCGAGGAATGCGAGACCCGGGTCACATCAGGCCGGGTCGGTCAGATGCTCGACCAAGGGGAGTGAGCGGTACTCGATCGGGGTGGCCAGGGCCAGCATGGTTTCGGTATGCCGGACGCCGTGGATGGCGTGCACCCGTTGGATGATGCCGAGCAGATCCTGCTGTGATTGCGCCGCGATCCGCACCAGCAGATCCGAGCGTCCGGTGGTGGCGTGCACCTCGAGCACATTGGGGAAGTCGCGCAGCGCCTCGACAATTCCGTCGATCTTGTTCTGGTCCAGTTCGACGCCCAGGAACGCGTGTACGGCGAACCCGATCGCCTGCAGATCGATCGCCGGTGGATACCCCCGCACCGCACCCGATGATTCCAGCCGCTTCATTCGCGCCTGCACGGTGTTGCGCGCGATCCGCAATCGCTGCGCCAGCTCCAGAATCGGCGCCCGCGGGTCCGCCGCCAATTCCTTCAGCAGCGCGGCATCGAGCGCATCGATCTTGATGGTCATGCCGCATTTTCGCATAGCGTATGGCCGACGAAGCGACACAGCCGGAGTCCGATTGCCATGGAATCGGGGTCGTGCGGTGGGGTGGGCTGCCCGATCCCGATTCCATTCCGGATCCGGTGATCAACGACCGGCGGTTACGAGACTGCGCTTTTGGCCGGGAACCACCGTGGCGGTGATCCCGGCCAAAAACATGCCGGGATGACGGGAGGTACGTGCTCGGACATAGGATGCGGCGGTCCGATCCGAGTCGTGGGGGAGTTGCCGGCCGATGTGTTCGCCGCGGATTGTTCAGGTCGCTCATCAGGAGGCGGCCGTCGCGCCCCGGATGAGTCGGCGGGCCTGGCTGGGTGCGGCGGCGGGTGCGTTCACCGCCGTCGCGGCCGGTTCGGGAATCGCTGTGGCGCAAGAGGTTCCGGGTGGTTCGGTGGTGGACCTCACACATACCCTGTCGCCGGGGCTGCCGGTGTGGCCGGGCAATCCGCCATTCGCGATGGTGCCGGTGGCCTGGCATGACAATGGCGGGTTCGGGCAGCACGCGCTGGCGTTCTGGGAGCATTCGGGGACGCATATCGACGCGCCTCTGCACCGGGATCGCCATGGCGCGTCCGTCGATCGGATTGCCGCGGCCGATCTGGTCGCACCGCTGGTCGTAATCGATATCTCGGCCCGGGCCGCCGCCGATGCCGATGCGACGCTGACGGTTTCGGATATCGACGAATGGGAGGCCGCGCACGGGAGGATTCCGGCGCGCGCCTTCATCGCCATGTACTCGGGCTGGGAGCGGCGACTGGCCACGCCCGGCTCGTTTCTGAATCTGGATGCCGAGGGGCGAACGCACGCACCGGGTTTCGCTCCGGCCGCCGCCGAATTCCTTGTGGCACAGCGGGATATCGTCGGCGCGGGGGTGGACACCCTCAGCCTGGATCGGTCGGCGAGCCGGGATTACGGTGCGCACACCGCCTTTCTCGGCGCGGGCCGCTACGGGGTCGAGATGCTGGCGAATCTGGACCGACTGCCGCCGACCGGTGCGCGCCTGATCGTCGGAGCACCCAAGCACGAGGGCGGCACCGGCGGCCCCTGCCGGGTGCTGGCACTGACCTGAGTCACTGCCCGATCGAAAGACCGTGCTGGAACACATTGTTCGGATCCCACCGCGCCTTGATCGCGCACAGCCGGTCATAGTTCGCGCCGTAGTAGAGCTCATGCCAAGGCGCGCCCGAGGTGTTCCACCGCGCATCAGCGAGATCGGGATCGGGATAGTTGATATAGCTCCCGCCATTGGCGGCATTCGGCACCGGTACACCACCGGTCTCGGCGTACAGCTCACCGAAGGTCTCCCGCGCCCACCCCACGAATCGTTCGTCATCACCGGGCAGTCGCCAGGCGGCGTGGATCAGCATCTTCATGAACGAGTCCCGCGCGGGCGCCGCCGTGGCATCGGCCGCCACCGCGTTCACCGCCCCGCCGAAAGGCATGAATTCCAGCTGGGATTCGCCGAGGAACCGGATATCGGCGAAGTAGCGGTAGAGGATTCGCAATTGCTCGGTGGAGTACGCCTTGCGCAGGTAGGCGGACTTGGCTTTCACCCGGAAACCGGGCATACCGGCCGCGTAGTAGACATTCGCGACGGTGTCGGCGTAACCGGTCCGCTGCAACGGCGATTGGATCAGGGCCGCGCCGACGCCCGCCGTGATCGCCGCCACGAACTCGTCGAACCTGGCCGGTGCGTCCGGTCCGTCCGCATTGAGCAGCACCAGTATCTCGGAGTCGACGATCCCCGGTTTGATCATCAGCGGCGCGTACAGGGCGGTGAACGGATCGCCCGGTGCGCTGTGCCGCTCGAAGAAGGCCAGATAGTTCCCGAGCAGGCGCACGAACGACTCCTCGTCCAACAGCGGCAGGATGAGCCGCGTATTGAGCATGCTGCCCGGCGATTTCGGCAGTGCGAGTGCCGGGTCGCCGCCATCGGAGCCGGGTGAGCGCAGCAGATATCGGCTCACCACACCGAAATTGCCGCCGCCACCGCCGGTATGCGCCCACAGCAGATCGGCATTCGGACCGTCCCGGGTGGCCAGCACGGTGGTGGCGGTGCCGTCCTTGCCGACGGTGATGACCTCGACGCCGTACAGGTGGTCGGCCATGAGCCCGAGTTGCCGTGAGAGCGGACCGTATCCGCCGCCGGCGATATGTCCGCCCGCGCCGACGCCCTTGCAGATTCCGGCCGGAACGGTGACGCCGAAGCCGTCGAGCCGCTCGTACACCGTGCCCAGCAGGGTTCCGGCATCGACGGAGAACGCGCCCTGGGTCTCATCCCAGTACACCGCGCCCATCCGATTCAGATCGATGATGGCCTGGGTGCGGTCGTTGTCGACGAAGTTCTCGAACCCGTGCCCGCCCGATCGCACCGCGATACGCAGTCCGTCGCGGACCGCCGCCTCGACGGCGAGCCGAATCTCCTCGGTGCTGGTCGGCACATGAATCCGCTGCGGGCGCGCGGTGAAGCGGCGGTTGTAGCCGCGCTGGGTGAGCGTGGCGTACGCGGGATCGGTGGCGACCACGACCGTCGGCGCCTGGGCTCGTGCGGGTGCGATGCCCGGTGTGAACGGTATGGGCAGTGTGCTCGCGGCGGCGCCCGCCGCGGACGCGATCAGGAATCGACGACGCGAAAACAGCAAGATGAGTCCCCCGGGTCGTGCTCAGATACAGGTCAGGCCCGAGGTATGAAACCTCGGGCCTGACCTGCTAGGGGTGACCGACGGGACTCGAACCCGCGACAGCCAGGATCACAACCTGGTGCTCTACCAACTGAACTACGGTCACCATTGCCGGTGTGTTTCCGGCGCGGTAGATCGTATCGCGATCCGCCGCTGAGTACCTAATCGGCTGGTTACGCGGTATTTCCGGTCGGTTTTTCGCTCAGTTCGGCCGCGACGGCGGCAATCTCCGCGGTGGACGGGCCGGGGGCGGCGACGAAGGCGGTGCGGCGGTAGTACTGGAGTTCGCGGATGGACTCCTTGATATCGGCGAGCGCGCGATGCGCCAGGCCCTTCTCCGGCTGGCCGAAGTAGATGCGCGGGTACCAGCGACGGGCCAGCTCCTTGATGGAGCTGACATCGATCATGCGGTAGTGCAGGTGCGCGTCGAGGGTGGGCATATCGCGGGCGATGAAACCGCGATCGGTGGCAATGGAGTTACCGGCCAGCGGAACCGTGCGCGGGGTCGGCACGTACTGCTTGATGTACTCCAGAATCTGCTCTTCGGCCTCGGCCATGGTGACGGTGGAGCGGCGCACCTCTTCGGTGAGTCCGGAGCGCGCGTGCATCTCGGTGACCACCTTGGGCATGGCGGCCAACGCCTCGTCATCGGCGTGAATGACGATATCCACACCGTCGCCGAGGATATTGAGATCACTGTCCGTCACGAGTGCGGCCACCTCGATCAGCTTGTCGCTGTCCAGGCGTAGGCCGGTCATCTCGCAATCCATCCACACCACGTACTTATCGGTCACCGTGGTCAGAGTAGACGTTTGGTCGTTATCGGCCTTTACGCCCGGCCGCGTCGGGCCCGCTTTGCGTTCCGACCGGGCAGTATCGTTGCAGCAGATCCGCGTGCGTACAGAGCGGTCGGCTTGTTGGCAGGACAGTTCCCGGAGCAGTCGCAGTTGGCAGAGCAGACGGAGGAAGCGCGATGACCACCCCGCAGGAGAAGGCAGCGGCGGCACGCAAGGCCGCGGAGGAGGCCGCGCGGATCGCGGCAGAGGCGGTAGCGGCGGCGGAGGCGGCCGAGCAGGAAGCGGCGGAGCAGGAGGCCGCGGATAAGGCCGCCGCGGCGCAGGCGAAGGATGCTGCCGCACCCGGCGCCGCCGCGAAGACCGGTGCTGACGCGAAAGCCGCTGCGAGCAAATCGGATTCGACGGCAAGCGGAGCTGCCTCGCCGGATGAGGTTGCGGCGCAACAGATCACGGCAGGATATGCCTTCGAGGGATTGGCGCTCGAGCTCGGTACCGTCATGGTGGACGGGAAGGTGCATCCCGATGCGCGCGTGCGCATTCCGATGAAGACGATGAACCGGCACGGGCTCATCGCGGGTGCGACCGGTACCGGTAAGACCAAGACCGTGCAGGGCATCGCCGAGCAGTTGTCGGCGGCGGGCGTGCCGGTGGTGGTGGCCGATATCAAGGGCGACCTCTCCGGCCTGGCTCAGCCCGGTGAGTCCAATGACAAGCTGCTGACCCGCGCCCAGGAGACCGGTTGCCCGGATTGGCAGCCGCGCGGCTTCCCGGTCGAATTCGTCTCGCTCGGCACCGAGGGCATCGGGGTGCCGATTCGCGCCACCATCACCTCGTTCGGGCCGATCTTGCTGTCGAAGGTGCTGGGGCTCAACGAGACTCAGGAGTCCACGCTCGGGCTGATCTTCCACTGGTCGGATCAGAACGGCTTCGCGCTGTTGGATCTGAAGGATCTGCGGGCGGTCATCCAATTCCTCACCAGCCCGGAGGGCAAGGAGGAGTTGAAGGGGATCGGCGGGGTTTCGGCGACCACCGCCGGAGTGATCCTGCGCGCCCTGATCAACCTCGAGGCCGAGGGCGGTGACACCTTCTTCGGTGAGCCGGAGATGGATCCGGCCGACCTCATGCGCATGGCCGGTGGGCTGGGGGTGATCACCCTGTTCGAGTTGGGCGCGCAGGCATCGCGCCCGCAGATGTTCTCCACCTTCCTGATGTGGGTGCTGGCGGACCTGTTCCAGACGCTGCCCGAAATCGGCGATATGGATAAGCCCAAGCTGGTCTTCATCTTCGATGAGGCGCATCTGCTGTTCACCGGGGCGTCGAAGGCGTTCCTGCAGCAGGTGGAGCAGACCGTGAAGCTCATTCGCTCCAAGGGCGTCGGCGTGTTCTTCTGCACCCAGTTGCCCACCGATATCCCCAATGCCGTTCTCTCCCAATTGGGTGCGCGAGTGCAGCATGCTTTGCGTGCCTTCACGCCGGAAGATCAAGCGGCGCTGACGAAGACGGTACGCACGTATCCCAAGACCACCACCTACGATCTCGAAAAGGCGTTGACCTCACTGGGCATCGGTGAGGCGGTGGTCACCGTGCTGTCGGAGAAGGGCGCGCCGACCCCGGTCGCCTGGGCGCGAATGCAGCCGCCGCGCTCACTCATGGACACCATCGGCGACGACGGAATCCGTTCTCGCGCACAACAATCCACGCTGTACAGCAAATACGGCCAGACCATCGACCGCGACTCCGCCTACGAGATCCTGGCCGAGAAGCTGGCCAAGGCGGCCGAGGACGCCCCCGAACCGGCTCCCTCGCGCGGCCGGGCCAAGGCGCAACCGGTGGACGAATCCATGGCCGAGAAGATCGTCAACAACACCGCCTTCAAGAATTTCCTGCGCTCGGCCGCGACCGTGGCCGGTCGTGAGATCGGCCGCAGTATCTTCGGCACGCGTAAGCGCTAGCGCTGTCAACGGCCGATATCGCGGCTCAGCAGATCCTGAATCGTCTCGCGGCGCACCAGTTCCCGGGTGCTGCCGTCGCGGACGGCGATGATGGGCGGGCGGCCGACGCCGTTGTAGGACGAGGAGAGGCTGTGGTGGTAGGCCCCGGTGCAGGGCATGGCGAGGACCTCGCCGGGGCGTAGGTCGGCGGGGAGGCGGACGTCGGTGGCGAGGATGTCACCGGCTTCGCAGTAGCGGCCCGCGATATTGGCGGTCATATGTTCGCCGGTGGGGTGGCGGTTGGCGACCACGACGTCGTAGCGGGCGCCGTAGCGGGTGACGCGCGGATTGTCGCTCATACCGCCGTCCACGGTCACGTAGGTGTGGCCGCCCTCGACATGTTTGATGGACAGCACGCGGTAGAGGGTGACGCCCGCGCGGGCCACCACGGCCCGGCCCGGTTCGAGCGCTATCACCGGGCGCGGGAAGGCATATCGCGCGCAGGCGGCGTCGAGGGAGTCCTCGATGATGTCGGCGAGTTCGGGCAGATTCATCTCGGCATCGCCGGGGCGGTAGGCGACCGCATGCCCGCCGCCGAGGTCCAGGGTGGTGAGGGTGACACCGTAATCGTCACGGATTCTCGCCATTTCGCCGATCATGCGGCGCACGGCCTCACCATAGGGGAACGTGTCGCAGATCTGGGATCCGATATGGCAGTGCAGGCCGACGAACTCCAGATTGGGTTGGCGCACAATGCGTTCCACGGCCTCATCGAGTGCGTGACTGCCGATGGTGAAGCCGAACTTCTGATCCGCGACACCGGTGCGCACCGCCGGATGCGCGGGTACGTCGACATCGGGGCAGACGCGCAGCAGAACCCGCTGCGGTTTGCTCGCCAGCGCGGACAGCAGGGTGATCTCGGTCAGCGAGTCGATGACCACCCGGCCGATGCCGCAGTTGATCGCCGTCTCCAGTTCGGCGAAGGGTTTTCCATTGCCGTGCAGCATGATTCGCTGCGGGTCCACCCGGGAGGACAGGGCGACGGCGAGTTCACCGGCCGAGCAAACATCGAGGGTGAGCCCCTCCTCGCTCACCCATTCGGCGACCGCACGGGTGAGCAGCGCCTTGCTCGCGTAGATGACCTCGGCGTCCGGGAAGTGCCGCCGGTACGCCTGACAGCGCGAGCGCACCTCGCTCTCGTCGAGGACGTAGGTGGGGGTGCCGTAGTGGTCGGCGATATCGGCCAGCGCGACTCCGCCGACGGTAATGCGGCCGTCGGCGTCGTAGTGGGTCTCCCGGGGCCAGACCGAGGGGTCCAGGCGCGGAATCATGCCCCCGGACCGCAGCGACGGGAAGATGTCGAGCAGCGTCACGATGTCTCCGTTGTCCGTCCCCGCTATTCCGTATGCGGGGCCGAGTTCAGGACTACGCCGGATCGCGTAGCCGGGCCATCCCGGCTACGCGCCCTTTACGAGTGGACGCTTGATCTTGACGGATTGCGGTCAGCTACCGAGCTTCTTGTACGCCGCCCCCGCGACCAGTGAGGTGATCGAGCGCGGCCCGAACTGCCCGGCCAGGCTCATACCCTTGCTGATCAGGCCCGGAACCACGCGCATCTTATTGCGGGCCAGGGCATCGATGGTGATCTTGGCGGTATGCGCGGCGGTGACCCAGATGAACTCCGGAATCTTGTTGCCGACCTCTTCCTGATCCGGATTGTCGGTGCGCACCGGGCCGGGGGCCAGCAGCGTGACGTGTACGCCGTGCTCCTTCATCTCCCCGCGCAGCGATTCGGCCCAGGTATTGGTGAACGCCTTGGAGGCGGCGTAGGTGGCATTGTTCGGAATCGGCATATTGCCCGCCGCGGATCCGGTGACGAGGATGCCGCCGCTGCCGCGCTCGACCATGTTCGGCAGCACCGCGAGCGACAGATCGTGCACCGCGACGGCATTGAGCTCCATGATGTCCCGCTCATAATCCAGGTCCAGCTTGGCCAGCGACCCGAAGGTGGCGACACCGGCGTTGTTGCACAGGATCGCGATATCGCGCTCCGCCAACTCCTTGGCCAGCGGTGCGCGCTGCTCCCGGTTCGAGAGATCGACCGCCCGTACCTCGGCGGTGATCCCGTATCGATCGGTCAGCTTCTTGGCCAACTCGTTGAGCAGATCCTCGCGGCGGGCGACCAGGATCAGCGAATACCCGCGCGAGGCGAGCTCCTCAGCGAGCGCGACCCCGATCCCCGAAGAGGACCCGGTCACAACGGCACGATTATCAGCGGTAGGCGCAGGCAAGCTCACGATCGCGAAGCCTACCCACTCTCACCCCACTCGCACCCACGAGTGTGCGACCAATCCGCACGAGTGTGCAGCTACGGCGGGAAGAACCCGAAAACACCGCCCTGAGTGCACACTCGCGGGTCAGGCTCGCGGCTTGGGTTCCATGAGGGCTATGCCCCAGTTGAGGTGGCCCTGCCAGACGGGGGCGATGCGGCCGCCCTGGACTGCGGGGCGGGGGTCGCCTATGGGGCCGCCTGCGGCGCGGATGGCGGTGACGGCCGCATCGAGGTCGGGGGTTAGGAAGGCGACGCCCGCGAGTTTGGGCGGGCGGCCTGAGCCGACCGCTTCGATGAAGGGGTCGCCGACGCGGTAGAAGGCCATCTCGGGGCCATCGGGGCCGCGCGGGAAGAAGCGGCGGCGTGGGGGAATGCCCAGTACCGCGGTCAGATTGGCCGCGCCTTCGTCCAGGTTCGGCATCCAGTAGACGACGTGGTCGACAATCGTCACGCCGTTCGGGTGTTCGCCGGAGGTCGTCGGGTTGTCGGTGGCTGTCAGGTACGGCACCTCGAGAAGCTCTGGGGTGGCGCGGGTTTCATCGAAACCCCAGGCCGCTTCGCCCAAGGTGCAGGTGACCTGGCCGATCTGGATTGTTCCGTTGTCGACCGTGAAACCCAATGCCGCCCACGCCTGCTCGTTTCCGGGCAGACCCAGGCGGGTGAGGATCGGCATCAGAGGGCTGCCGCCAGGCGGGTGCCCTGGTTGATGGCGCGCTTGGCATCGAGTTCGGAGGCCAGGTCGGCTCCGCCGATGAGATGGCACTGAACGCCCGCGGTCTTCAAGGGTTCCTCCAGGTCGCGGACGGATTCCTGGCCGGCGCAGAGGATTACGTTATCGCATTCGATAATGGTGGGGCGCTGACGCTTCTCGCCGAAACTGATGTGCAGGCCCTTGTCGTCGATGCGTTCGTAGTTGACGCCGCCGATCTGCTCCACGCCTTTGGCCTTGACGGCGGCGCGGTGCACCCAGCCGGAGGTCTTGCCCAGATCCTTGCCGAACGAAGAGGCCTTGCGCTGCAACAGCACCACCTCGCGGGCGGCGGGGGAGGGCTTGGGGGCGGTGAGGAAGCCGCGGGTGTTCGGGTCATCGGAGACGCCCCACTCTTCCTTCCACTCGTCGAGCTTGAGGCTGGGATGGCCTTCGACGGTGAGGAATTCGCTCACATCGAAGCCGATACCGCCCGCGCCGATGACGGCGACCTTCTTGCCGACCGGCTTACCCTCGCGGACCAGCTCGGCGTAGGTGAGCACCTTCGGGTGGTCGATACCCGGAATGTTCGGGATGCGCGGCTTCACGCCGGTGGCGAGAACGGCCTCGTCGTAGCCGCCCGCGATCAGCTGATCGGCGGTGGCGCGGGTGTTGAGATGTACACGGACGCCGGTGATTTCGAGCTGGCGGGTGAAGTAGCGGACGGTCTCGCTGAACTCTTCCTTACCGGGGATGCGGCGCGCGATATCGAACTGGCCGCCGATCTTGTCATCGGCTTCGAAGAGATCGACGTGGTGTCCGCGCTGGGCCAGGCTCACCGCGGCGGAGAGTCCGGCGGGCCCCGCGCCCACGACCGCGAACTTGCGGGTGCGGCGGGTGGGCAGCAGCTTCAGTTCGGTTTCGTGTCCGGCGCGCGGATTCAGCAGGCAGGACACGGTTTTCATCTGGAAGGCGTGGTCCAGGCAGGCCTGGTTGCAGGCGATACAGGTATTGATCTCGTCGACCCGGGCCTCCTGCGCCTTGCGCGTCCACTCGGGATCGGCGAGCAGCGGGCGGGCCAGGGAGACCAGATGCGAGTCGCCGCGAGTGAGGATCTCCTCGGCGGTCTCGGGCATATTGATGCGGTTCGAGGCGCAGACCGGAATGCTCACAATGTCTTTGACCTTGGCGGTCCACTCCACGAACGCCGCGCGCGGCACCGAGGTCACGATGGTGGGGACGCGGGCCTCATGCCAGCCGATATCGGTATTGATAATGGTGGCTCCGGCGGCCTCCACATCCTTGGCGACGGCGGCGATCTCGTCCCAGGTCTGGCCGTTCTCCACGAAATCGGCCATGGACAAACGGAATACGATGATGAAGTCCGGGCCCACGGCCTTGCGGACCCGGCGCACGATCTCACTCGCGATGCGGCGACGGTTCTCCGATGTGCCGCCCCACTTGTCCTTACGCTTATTGGTGCGCGGTGCGAGGAACTGGTTGATGAAATACCCTTCACCACCCATGATTTCGACGCCGTCGTAACCGGCGAACTTGGCCAGGGCGGCGCAGCGGGCGTAGTCGTCGATGGTCTGTTCGACGCCCTTGCCCGAGAGCGCGCGCGGGCGCAGCGGATTGATCGGGGCCTTGATCGAGGAGGCCGAAACACTGCCGGGCATATAGGAGTAGCGGCCCGCGTGCAGGATCTGCAGGGCGATCTTGCCGCCCTCGGCGTGCACCGCCTTGGTGATGGCGCGATG
This sequence comes from Nocardia sp. NBC_01503, assembly GCF_036327755.1. Lineage (NCBI taxonomy): Bacteria > Bacillati > Actinomycetota > Actinomycetes > Mycobacteriales > Nocardiaceae > Nocardia > Nocardia sp. NBC_01503. Next base: position 762,753 of record NZ_CP109596.1, on the reverse strand, counting down.
CCGGTACGCCTCGGTTTTATTGGTCAGCTTCGCGCCGAACGGCATCAGCCAGCCGGTGCGGTTGGGGGCGTAGCCACCCGTGATGATAAGGCCGACACCACCTTTGGCGCGCTCGGCGAAGTAGGCCGCGAGTCGATTGGTATGCCAGGCCCGATCCTCGAGACCGGTGTGCATGGAACCCATGACCACGCGATTGCGCAGTGTGGTGAATCCCAGGTCCAGGGGTTCGAATAGGTGCGGGTATGCGCTCATCGCCGAGTGCCTTTCGGGTCGGACGCCTGCGACCGGGCTGAGTCGGCAGGGCTGGCGGGTTGATCTTGATGCAGGGCGGCAAGTACTTCGTCGCACCAGTCGAGGAAGCCCTCCTCCACGCGGATGCCGCCGCGCAGGACGAGGTACTGGTGCAGGGTGCGGCCGGAGAGCTGATCCGGTGCGGGGTAGTCCTTCTTCTCGAAGGCGCGGTACAGGTCCAGGCGATGTGCGTGCTGATCGCGGTGCCGCTGGAATTCGGCGGCAATGGTCTGAGTATCGCCGAGCGAGGCGGCGCGCAGTTTCACGCCGAGTTCATTGCGCAGCGGGCCCATATCGCCGGGTTCGGCGATCCATCGGGTGAGTTCCGCGCGGCCGGCGTCGCTGACGGTGTAGACCTTCTTGTCGGGACGGCCCTCCTGGGCGACGGCCTCGGCGGTGACCCAACCCTGTTCCTCCATGCGCTTGAGCACACGGTAGATCTGCTGGTGGGTGGCGTTCCAGAAGAATCCGATGGATTTGTCGAAGCGCCGCGCCAGGTCGTACCCCGAACTCGCGCGTTCGGTCAGCGATACCAGCAGCGCGTGTTCGAGGGCCATGCGGCCAGGGTAACTGAGACTCGACGTACTATGCAATTCAGTGCATAGGGAGATTCTGAAGCGGGGCACCCCGCGCGGGGTGCCCCGCTATTCACGCATCAGGCCTGGTAATCCCTGTCACCGCGTGCTCAGCGCGCGGCGGCCGTCCTCACCGGGCGGCGCGGGCGGCCAGGACCGACGCCGCCAGCACCGTCACCCCCTCCACAATGGCCGTGATGCCGACCGCATGCGAGGCCGAGACGGTGGTGCTCCCGGCCAGGCTCAGGAAGACCGAGCCGAAGCTGGCGATACCGACCACGGTGCCCAACTGCACATTGGTGACCAGGATGCCGCTGGCATCGGCGGCCAGCGCGAGCGGAATCTTGCCGGTGGTGCGGGCCATGAGCGGGCTGAACGAGAGTCCGAAGCCGATACCCATTATGCCGAAGACGGTCAGTTCGAGCGGTCCGAAGTCCGCACCGTCACGCAGTAGCAGGCCCATGATCACCATGGTGACGGCCGCCAGCACCAGACCCGCGGGAATCATGGTGGCGTGCAACCGTTCCGGGATGCGCTGCCAGTTCAGGCTGGCCAGGGCGAAGGTGATGCCCATGGGCAGGAACAGCAGTCCGGCGTGCAGGGCGGTGTAGCCGAGCGTGCTCTGCAGATGGATGGCCATGACGAACAGCCAGCCGCCGAAGGTGCACATCACCGTGAAAAGTGTTGCCGCGGTGAGTATCAGCCCGGGTGCGCGCAGGACCTGATCGGCGAAGAGCGGTGCCCCGCCACGCTTGTGCACCCAGCGCTCGACCCGCAGGAAGCCCACGAATCCCGCTGCGGCGGCGGCCAATGCGATCCAGGTCCACACCGGCCAGTCCTGCTCGTGGCCGAGGACCAGCGGTACCACCAGCAGCAGCACCGCCGGGGTGAGCACCGCGAGTCCGGCCAGGTCCAGTTTGCGTTCGGTGCGGACGGTGACCGGCAGGATCGCCGGTGCGACGGCCAGCAGTACCAGGCCGATCGGCACATTCACCAGAAACACTCCGCGCCAGGAGGTTCCGGCCAGATCGGCGCTGACGATGAGTCCGCCGAGAATCTGCCCGACCACCATGCCGCCGGAGATGACGGCCGCGTAGGCCGAGAGTGCCCGGGCCCGCGTGTTTCCGGTGAATTCGCGCTGGATCAAGGTCATGACCTGTGGAATCATGGCCGCCGATCCGATGCCCTGCAGGAATCGGAAGATAATGAGCACCGGGGTATTCCACGCCAGCCCACACGCCAGCGAGGCGATGGTGAAGAGAGCGAGCCCGGTCAGGAACATGGTCCGCTGCCCGAACCGATCACCCAGCCGGGCGCCGGTCACCAGCAGTACGGCGTAGGCGATCACATATCCGGAGACGATCAGTTGCAGCCCGGAACCGCTGGCGTGCAACGAGGTCCGCATGGCCGGAATGGCGACATTGACAATGGAGGCGTCGATGACGGCCATGAACTGTCCGAGCAGAATCACGGCGAGAATGGCGAGCGAGCGGCGACTGGACCCGGCGACCGCCGGAGCCGCCACCGTCGGTGGGGATTTGGTCAGGCTCTGTGTCATGTGACCGAGCCTGCGCCGCCGCTCGAGCCGGTAACAGGAGTCTGCTTATACGGGTACTGCCACCACCTGGATACGGGTGCCGAATGCGGTCACTATGGAACGGTGAACTCCGCAGCCAGGAATAACGCGACCGCGACGACCACCGGTCACCCGGTGGACGGTGACCCGGCCGAGCGCACCACCCCGGACGCGGATCCGTCGCACCGCGAGCCGCCCGGCTCGATCGCCTTCGGACCGGATATCGGCGCGCGCTGGAGTGGGTTGTCCCGCCCCGCCGAATTGCTCACCGCCGAATCCGCTCCGGTCGCGGGTACGGATGGGGCGAATCCCGTTGCGGCTGATGCGCGAGCCGTGCGCAAGACGCGGCGCGAGGAGTTGTCCGCGTTCTTGAAGTCGCGGCGGGCTCGGATCACGCCGCAGGAGGTGGGGCTGCCGGTGGGATCGCGGCGGCGCACGCCCGGGTTGCGGCGCGAGGAGGTCGCACAGCTCTCGGGGGTGGGGGTCACCTGGTACACGTGGCTGGAGCAGGGCCGCGATATCAAGGTGAGTGTGCAGGTGCTGGATGCCATTTCACGCACGCTGGGCCTGGACGGGGTGGAGCGCGCGCACCTGTACGCACTGGCCGATGTGCCCGCGATTCCCACACTGCACGTGGCCGAGCCGGTGCTGGAGGAAATACAGATGATTCTGGATCATCTGTACCCGCTGCCCGCGGTGCTCTGCTCCGCGCGCTATGACGTGCTCGCCCACAACGGCGCCTACGCCGCGCTGTTTCCCGGCTTCCTCGTCGGGACCAAGAACATTCTGCGGAAGGTGTTCCTCACGCCCGCGTGCTGTAATCCGTATACCGCGAACAAGGAGTACCTGGGGCGGATGGTCGGCTACCTGCGCGCCGCCTACGTCAAGAATCTGCACGACCCGGTGTGGGTGGACTTCATCGATCAAATGTGTTCGGACAGTCCCTTGTTCGCGGAATTGTGGGCGCGCAACGATGTGGGCTTCCCGGTGGGGCGCACCAGGGCGATTCGCAATCTGGTGACCAAGGATGTGGACATGATCATGACCAGCATGTCGCTGCCGTCGATCGTGGGCGCCTGGGTCCAGATCATGACTCCGGCCGACGAGGACGGCTGGACCGCGCTGCGTGCGCTGCTCGCCATGAGTGTGGAGGAGCGGGAGCGGCCCTGGCTGGAGCATTTCGCCGAATCGCATTCGGGAGCTCCGGCCTGAGCGCGCCTTTGCCGGGAATGCATCGGCTCGCGGTGCGTTCCGCCTAAGCTGCGCGGATGGCTGAGGTTTCCGGGCGGGAGACGATCGGGTCGGCTGCGGGGCGCGGGCCGGTACTGGCTTGGGGGCTGTGGGATTGGGGCGGGGCCGCGTTCAACGCGGTGATTCTGACCTTCGTCTTCTCGGTGTATCTGACCGATAAGGTGGGCGAGGATCTGCCCGGGGGAGTGTCGGCGAGCGCCTGGCTGGGCTGGGCACTGGGGCTGGCGGGTTTGGTGGTGGCGTTGACGGCCCCGGTGAGCGGGCAGTTCTTCGATGCCACCGCCAAGCGCAAGCTGTCGCTGGGCGTGCTGACCTCGATCACCGTAATGCTCATGGCCGCAATGTTTTTCGTGCACAAGGACTACCACTACCTGTGGCTGGGCCTGGTGCTGCTCGGTATCGGTTCGGCGACCTTCGAGCTCTCGCATGTGCCGTACAACTCGATGCTGCGTCAGGTCTCCACGCCCGGCACGGTCGGCCGGGTCTCCGGATTCGGCTGGGCCATGGGCTATTTCGGCGGCATCATGCTGCTGCTCATCGTCTATTTCGGCTTCATCTCCGGTAAGGGCGACTACCGCGGACTACTCGGTGTCCCCATCGACGACGGTCTCAATATCCGCCTGGTGGCCCTGGTGGCGGCAGTCTGGTTCGCCGCCTTCGCGGTTCCACTGTTCCTCTTCGTCCCCGAATTACCCCGCACCACCGCCGATCCCGGCGCGGACACCCGCAAAATCACCGACGCCTATCGCGTCCTGTGGCGCGATGTCCGTGAACTCTGGCGCGACGACCGCCGCGCGGTCGGCTTCCTCTTCGCCAGCGCCGTCTTCCGCGACGGCCTGGCGGGTGTCTTCACCTTCGGCGCGGTGCTGGCGGTCCGCGTCTACGGTATCGCCGACTCCGACGTCCTGCTCTTCGGCATAGCCGCGAATGTCGTTGCCGCCCTTGGTGCGATCACCGCGGGCCGCTTCGACGACCGCATCGGCCCCAAACCCGTCATCGTGGTGTCCCTCGCCGCGATGATCGTCTGCGGCCTGGCCCTGCTGGTGGTCTCCGGCCCGCTCATGTTCTGGATCTTCGGCCTGCTGCTCACCGTATTCGTCGGCCCCGCACAGTCTTCGGCGCGTACCTTCCTGGTGCGCCTCACCAAGCCGGGCCGCGAAGGCCAGATGTTCGGCCTCTACGCCACCACCGGCCGTGCCGTATCCTTCCTGGCCCCTATCCTTTTCGGTTTCTTCGTCTGGGCATTCGGCTCGGAGCGCGCGGGTATTATCGGCATTGTCCTGGTATTGGCGCTGGGCCTGGCCGCGCTGGTCCCGGTGCGGGCGGATGATCTCCGAGGTCGCTGAACCGCTAAGCGGTAGCGGCGTCCGGGTCCCATGCGCCCATGCCGAGCGCGATGAGGCGCACATGCAGGACGACCCGGTCGACGATGCGAGGGCGTTCGCGCGGGGTGGCTACGACATAGTCGGCGATGCGGTCGGCGACCGTGGCGACTATGAGGTCGGCGGCGAGTTCGAGGTCTTCGGGGGACCAGTGGTCCAGGGTGCGCACCCGGGACAGGTCCACCACGAGTTCGCGGACGATGAGCTGCATTTCGACGGCGATGGCGCCGCGCAGGGCCGCCGAACCGCCGTGGCGTTCGCGGATCAGGAAACCCCAGAGGTCGGTTTTGCTGTCGACCTGTTCGAAGACGAAGCGGACGGTCTCGGCGAGGCGGGCGTCGGGGGTGCGGCGCATTTCGCGCAGCGCCAGCCGAAGTTGGCGGACGCCCTCCTCGACCAGGGTGGTGCCGAGCTCGTCGAGGGAGGTGAAGTGCCGGTAGAAGGCGGTGGGGACGATGCCCGCGGAGCGGGCGATCTCACGCAGGCTCAGGGCTGCGAAGCCGCGGTCGGCGGCCAATGCGAGGGTGCCGTCCAGTAATGCCGCGCGAGTGCGTTCCTTGCGCTCGACTCTGGTTGCTGCCTGCTCGCTCACGTCGATGAGCATACATTCGTTCACATTCGTTCCATTCGCGAGATGTCGTGTGGGTCACACGAACTGCCGGTTGAACTCGATGGCCTCTACGCGGCACACTAGTTCAGTGTACAGATGTGCACCGAAATCGAGTGCTCATCATTTAAGCGAAGGGCGTCGCCCAGCCCGGCGACGCGACAGGAGGCCCGCATGGTTGGACTCATCGACCTCGTGGAGAAACTGACCACCCCGCATCCGCTGGACCGCTACCTGGAGCTGGTCCGGCCCACCTTCACGCTGCGCCAGATGCGCGCGGAGATCACCCATGTGCGCCGCAGTGCGGTCGGCTCGGTGACGCTCACGCTGCGCCCGACCCGGCAGTGGCAGGGGCATGTGGCGGGGCAGTACGTACAGATCGGCGTGGTCATCGACGGTGTGCGCCACACCCGTTGCTATTCACCGGTGAACAGTGACCGCCGCCGCGACAGGCACATCGAACTCACCGTCAAGGCGCATCCGCACGGCCTGGTCTCGAACTACCTGCACGAGAACGCGATTCCCGGCATGGTGGTCGACCTCGCACCCGCGGCAGGGATTTTCCATCTGCCGGAGCAGCGGCCGGACCGGATCGTGCTGATCACCGGCGGCAGCGGCATCACCCCCGCGCTGTCCATGCTGCGTACGCTCGCCACCGAAGGGTATGCGGGCAAAGTGTTGTTCCTGCACTACAACCGTTCACCGGAGTATGTGCCGCATCGCACCGAGCTGGAGGCGCTCGCCCTGCAGCACAACAACTTCCGGGTCGAAATGCTGTACCCCGAGCTCGGCACCGACGCGAATTTCAGCTACGACGAGCTGGAGCGCCTCGCGCCGTGGTTCGCGTCCGCGCAGACCTACCTCTGCGGCCCGCCCGGACTCATGAAGGCCGTGCGCACCGTCTACGAGGCCGAACAGCTGGCCGACCGGCTGCACAGCGAGGAGTTCGTCCTCACCGTCGCGCCCGGCGATCCCGCCACCGCCGAGGGCGAGATTACTTTCTCCGGCAGTGGGAAGACCATCGAGAACACCGGCGCGAGCCTGCTCGAGCAGGCCGAAGTCGCCGGTCTCACCCCCGAATACGGCTGCCGCATGGGGATTTGCTTCACCTGCACGGCCGTCAAACGCACCGGTTGCACCCGCAACCTGCGAACCGGCGAGGTCGACGCGGACCCCGACCAGCCCATCCAACTCTGTATCAACGCCCCCGTCGGGGACGTCGACATCGCTATTTGAGGGGAGCACATCATGGCGATGCTTACCGAAACACCCGCAGGTCCCGTCGTACTGAGCCGCGAGCAGATCGAGGAGATCGGCGCGGCACTCGATGAGATCCGCGCCCGCGTCACCGACGATCTGGGCGAGCGGGATCGCGAATACATCTACTCGATCATCAAGGCGCAGCGCGGTTTCGAGATCGCCGGCCGCGGCCTGATGTACCTGGGCTTCCTGCCGCCGTTCTGGCTGGCGGGCGTGGCCGCGCTGTCGGTCTCGAAGATTCTCGACAATATGGAGATCGGCCACAATGTCATGCACGGCCAGTACGACTGGATGCGTGAACCCGGCCTGAACTCGCGGGTCTTCGAATGGGATACGGTCTGCCCGTCCGATCAGTGGCGGCACTCGCACAACTACATGCACCACACGTACACCAACATCCACGGTATGGACCGCGATATCGGCTACGGCATCCTGCGCGTGGACGAGGCGCAGCCGTGGAATCCGCTGCGGCTGGGCAATCCGGTGTACGCGTTCTTCCTCATGCTGGCGTTCGAATGGGGCGTGATGGGGCACGACCTGGAGGTGGAGAACATCGTCCAGGGCAAGCGTAAGTGGCTGGATGTGAAGGCACTGCTCAAGGGCCAGATCCGCAAGGCCGGTCGGCAGGTGCTCAAGGATTACGTGGTGTTCCCGGCGCTGACCGGGCCGCTGTTCCTGTCCACGCTGGCCGGTAACTTCACCGCCAATATCGTGCGCAACCTGTGGACCTTCTCGATCATCTTCTGCGGTCACTTTCCATCGGGTGTACAGACGTTCTCCGAGGAGGACTGTGCCGAGGAGACCCAGGGTGAGTGGTATGTACGTCAGATGCTGGGGTCGGCCAATATCGACGGCAGCCGCCTGTTTCACATCATGAGCGGCAACCTCTCGCATCAGATCGAGCACCACCTCTTCCCGGATCTGCCCGCCAACCGGTACCCGGAGATCGCGCCCGAGGTGAAGGCGCTGTGCGAGAAGCACGGTCTGCCGTACAACACCGGCAGCTTCAGCCAGCAGATCGGTTCGGTCTGGGCCAAGCTCTTCAAACTCGCACTGCCTCCCGTGCTCGCCGGGAAGCCGCAACCTGCCGGTGTTATCGTGGTGCGCCGGGGGCAGGACAGCGAAGTGGGCGTGTAAATGATCTCCAAATTCGAGAGCAATAAGGATCTGATCCAGGAACTGACGTCGTCCGGAGCACGGCACGTCGGCGCGATCGCCTCGATCATCACCGGGACCGTCGCGGAGGTGACCAAGGAGATCGGCGACTGGATCACCGACGCCATCGAAATGCGTGAGGCCGCCGCGGCGGCCGCGCAGGACGCGCGCGCCAACCGGGCCGATTCACTGGCCGACGAGGATTTCGACGATGAGCCGGAATTCCCTGTCGCGCAGGCAGATACGGTCAAGCCGACGCCGTCGGCCGCCGGTGACGCGGTAATCGACGCCGAGGTCGTCGACCGCTACTGATCCTTATTCGACACCCTCGAGGCTCCGCCAGCGCCACCGCATCGCACAGCGCAGCGGGGACTCGGGGGTGACCGCCCGCGGCAGGGTATTGAGGCCGTCGGGCGGACCGGACTGTGGTTCGACACAGACGCTGTCCGCGGGCATGTCGTAGATGACGACCCACTCCAGCGGACTGGTCACCGTCAGTTCGAGTGCCCCGGGCCAGGTCAGCGTGGCCCGCACGCCATCGGGCATACCGAAGCAGTCGTCCCGGGGGCCGGGCAGCGGCGGGATGCGGGTGCCGTCGGGCAGATGGTCCGGGCCGCGATGCTCCTGCCAGGCGGGCTCGAAATCCAATTCCAGGTCGCCGCCGGTATTCAAGCGCCGGGCGAACCACGGATGCCAACCGGCTTGTGCCGGAAAGGGTTCCGACTCCGCTGTGACGGTCATACCGAAGGACGCGGACTCCGGCGTGAGCTCGATCGACCGGGTGACTTCGCCCGGGAACGGCCACGGCGGTGCGAGTCGTTGCGTCAGCACGATGCTCGCCTCCGAGTGGCCGCGAATCTCCCACGGATGCTGACGTACCAGTCCGTGAATGGCATGGGGTCCGTCATTGCGCGGAAACTCGTGGACGGTGCCGCGCCAGGTGAGTACCCCGTCCCGCATCCGCCCGCACCACGGGGCCATCGGGAATTCGCCGAAATGCGCTCCTGGAGTGAGTACCTCGTGCTCGCCGATTCGGAAGGACGTAACCCGCCCGGTTCCGGTATCGACGCTCATGCGCGCATCGCCCGCTGCCAGATCGACATTCGCGTCGCTCATCGATTCACTCCTGGTGTCTGCTGGGGATCGGTTGACCGGTGTGGATCCCGGCCAAAAGCATGCCGGGATGACGGGGATGGCTCAACCGATTCGTTGTGCGCCCGCTGATGCGATTGCGACGAAGGAGCGCGGCGGGGCGAAGGCGTGGCGCAGGAAGCCGTCGTCGATATTGGCCGCGATACCCGCCACGGCTGCCGCGTCGACCAGGGCGATAATACTGCCGCCGAAGCCGCCGCCGACCATGCGAGCTCCATACGCACCTGTGGCACAGGCTATTTCGACCGCAGTGTCGAGTTCTTCGGTGGAGACCTCGAAGTCGTCGCGGAGTGAGGCGTGCGCCGCGGAGAGGGTAGGGCCGATCAGTCTCGGATCGCTACCCGCCGACAATAGTTGGACGACCTCGAGCACGCGCGCGTTCTCGGTGACCACGTGCCGGGCGCGACGGCGCAATACCGGATCGCTCAGTCGATCGACGGCGCTGGGATCGGTGATCTCGCGCAGCAGCTTCACCCCGAGTTCAGCTGCGGCCCTTTCACATTGGGTGCGGCGTTCGGCGTACTCACCGCCGACCAGCTGGTGTGGCGCATTGGTGTCGACCACCAGCAGTGCCAGCTCCGAGGCTGCCAGATCGAATGGAACCTGTTCGCGCGCACCGGTATTCGCATCGAGGAAGAGCGCATGACCGGCCGTGCAATGGATGGAGGCGGACTGGTCCAGAATCCCGCTGGGTACCCCGACATAGTCGTTCTCCGCGGTGTGCGCGATATCGACGAGTTCGTCATCGCCGATCCCCGGTGCGAACAGATCCCGAAGTGCCACCGCCACAGCGCATTCCACCGCCGCCGAGGAGGAGAGTCCGGCCCCGGCGGGCACATTGCCGTCGAGCGCCAGATCCACTCCCGGGAGTCGATATCCCCGCCGCTGGAACTCGCGCACCACGCCCAGTGGATACCGCGCCCACCCGGTGATCGAGGCATCGTCCAATCCGTCGATCGGCGCGGCGACCCACCCGCCGTCCTGTTGTCGCGACGATACCCGCACGGTCTCGTCCGCCCGCCGGGTTACCGCGCAGGATACGGTGTGTGGCAAGGCGATCGGCAGCATATAGCCGCCGTTGTAATCGGTGTGCTCCCCGATGATGTTCACCCGCCCCGGCGCGGCCCACACGCCATCGCGCCCCAGCTCGGCGCTGTCGCCCTTCGCGGTTTCGGCGCTGCCGCCCTTCGTCATCCCGGCATGCTTTTGGCCGGGATCCACATCCCGCGTCACGCCAGCTCCCGCAACTCCGCCGCGACGGTCTCGGGCAGGGTGTCGCTGATGAACACCCCCATACCGGATTCCGAGCCCGCGAGGTATTTGAGTTTGTTCGCGGCGCGACGGAAGGAGAAGACCTGCAGGTGCAGCCACCAGTCGTCGCGGGGGAGTTCGGCTCGGGGCGTGGGTGGTTGGTTCCAGGCGGCGATATACGGCATGGGTGTGTCGAAGCGGCGAGCGAAGCGGCCGAGGATATCGAGGTACAGCTCGGCGAAGCCATCGCGTTGCGCGTCGTCCAGGTCGGGGATATCCGCCGTGCGGCGCCGCGGTTGCAACGTGACCTCGTACGGCCAGCGGGCGAAAGGCGGTACGAACGCGGTCCATTCGGAGTTCTCCGCGACCACGCGAATCCGGGCGGTGCGTTCGGTCTCGAGCAGGTCACCGAAGAGATTGCCGCCGTGTGCTTTCCGATACTCGGCGAGGTTGCGGGTGATAGCCGTGACGCGCGGAGCCACGAACGGGTAGGCGTAGATCTGCCCGTGCGGGTGCGCGAGGGTCACCCCGATCTCCTCGCCGTGGTTCTCGAAGCAGTAAACCTGTGCCACACCGTCTTTCGCCCCGAGTTCGGCGGTGCGGTCGGCCCACGCATCCAGGACCAGTCGAGCCCGTGCCGGGTCGAGCTGAGCGAACGAGGAGTTGTGATCGCTGGTGAAGCACACCACTTCGCAGTGTCCGAAACCATTGCGCAGCAGGGTGATCGGTGAACCATCCACCGTCGGAGGAAACTCGGCGGGATGGCCGGACAGCGAGGGAAACCGGTTGTCGAACACCGCGACCTGGTAGTCGCTCTCCGGGATCTCGGTCGGCCGTTCGGGTGTGGACGGACAGAGCGGGCACAGGTCCGCGGGCGGCAGGAAGGTGCGGGCCTGCCGGTGCGAGGCCACCACCACCCACTGCCCGAGCAGCGGGTCGAACCGGGTCTGTGAATGTGTGGTGGCGGGTGGCAGCTCACGGGTGTCGACGGCTGTGCGCGGCACGGGTCCGGTGTCGTAGTACCGGATCCGCCGACCGTCGGCGAGGGTGCGCAGGGTGCGGTGGAATCGGCCGAGACCGGCGGTCGAGCCGCTGACCGGGGCGTGTGCGCTCAAGGTCGTACCTCCTCCATGCTGGAAGCTCGGACGGCCGTGCGGGAGTGGAGCCGGCCTTCAGCATAGGGAGGTTGATCGTGAGCGGGTTCTCACCACACCGGTAGGCGCCTGCGGTGCTGTGCCACCTCGGTGATGAGATCCCGGTATCCGTCGGCGAGTTCGGCCAGGCGATACCACTGCAGGTGCGCCTCGCTGTCCGCGCGCCGGGGCGGCTCGCCCAGGTGCGGACTGCCGCGTCGCCGTCCGCGTCCCTCGGTGAGTTTGAGCCGGGGCGCCGTGTCCGGTGGCGGAACTCCCAAAGCCTGTTGTGCCGCAACCCATTTCGCTGCCATGCGGTCGATCACCGCGCCGAGGGTCTCGGTATGAAGTGAGGCCCCGGTGCGATGCGGGATATTGATCGCCACCCATTCGTCGATGCGGGCCACCAGTTCGGTTCGGCGCGCGTCGATCTCCTCAACCGTTTGAACGCAGTCGGTCACCCGTCGTGGCGTGGCTCCGGCGGCGTGTGCCGCCTCCTGCGCGCGGTGTCGTCGCTCATGGCATTGCACCAGGTCATGGGCCGCTTCCAGCACCTCTCGGAGGCGCGGGTCGGCGGCGGGGTCGGAGAGGAGGGTGGCGACGGGTTCCCGGAAGGCGCGCAGCAGCGTTGTCGGCGATGGAAGCTCGGCTCCGTACCCCGTACCGGTGTATTCGGTTGCCATATTTCCCACCCTTAGCCAGTGCAGTTTTGGATGCGCCAGAGCCGAGGAGGTTTCGGGGAGGGGCTCCCCTCGGCTCCGGCGCAGGCCCGCATGCCGGGACGCACAGCCCACCACAAACGGCACGGTGAAGAAACCGGGAAATTCGCGACGGTGCGATGGGGAGACTGTCCGAAATACGGGACATATTCAGGAAAGCGCGATAGTCGGACGGGCGCAACCATTCGGCGCTGGATCGGCGAACCTGCCGGAGAATCGTTACACAGCATTACAACTCGGTCACGTGGGTGCTGCGAAAGTGGGCTGATCGTCACCCGCGGTGCTGCCGAGCCCGTTACTCGAGCTTATGAATAGCTATCGGCGCGGCGCGCCGGAAGCGGTGCGTGGCGTACTCGGTTAGCCTGGGTATTTGTGCCCGCATATGCGTCCTCACCGGAGCTGCGCTTCGGTTTCATGTTCGCGCTGGAAGACCCGGAGCGAATCGCCGAAGTCGTGCGCACTCTGATTGTTCGCCGACGGGTGTCCGTCTTCCGCCTCGCGCACCTGTCCAATGACGACGGACCGCCGGAGCGCTATGTCGTGAACTGGGCTGCGGTACCGCAGATCTCGGTCACCACCGCCGCGCCGACGCAGGAGGAGCTGCACTCCTCGGGAACGATGCTGGTCAACGCCTTTCTGGGGGAGGACGGCGAAGTCAGCCTGTATGCGGCGGACGGTCACTCGCCCCGCTAGTGTGGCGGGCGACACACCGTAATTCAGCTACCTCTCAGCTACTGGCCAGGGTTGTGTAAGGGAGCCCCGCAATGGTGGGTCACGTCGCCGGATGGAAATCCCGAACGGCGGCGAGACCAACAGAGAGGTTGAAAACTTATGATTCCCGTCATCATCGATACCGGTTCCGCTGCCCTCAACGGCCTGTTCAACACCGGTTCCGCTGCGTTCAGCGGCATCCTCGACACGCTCTTCACCGGTTCGTTCGGCGGCCGCTAAACCTTAATCCCCAGAAGGGTTTTCGGGACACTGCCCCGAGTGCTTGCGCACTCGGGGCAGATTTGTGGGTGGGTGGGGGTGCCTCGAAGCCGCAGATTTCCGTTCGGGGTCAGCGTGCGAGGGCGGGGGAGCGGCGCGACTGGAGGATTTGTTCCAGCAGGGCAACGAGGACGGTCTTCACCGATTCCCGGTCGCGCGCATCGCATTCCAGCAGTTGGATGCTCGGGTTGATGTCGAGGGCTTCGCGGACCTCGTCGAGTGCGAAGGCCGGTGCGGTCTCGAATCGGTTGACCGCCACCACGAATGGCGTGCGGCGCTGCTCGAAGTAGTCCAGGACCGGGTAGCAGTCTTCGACGCGATCGGTGTCGACCAGAATCACTCCGCCGAGAGCTCCGTCCAGCAGGTCGTCCCAGAGGAATTCGAAGCGTTCCTGCCCCGGCGTGCCGAAGAGGTAGAGCACCAGGGATCGGTCCAAGGTGATGCGGCCGAAGTCCAATGCCACCGTCGTGGTGGTCGTGCCGGTATCGCGGCCCGGATTGTCGATGCCGACCGAGACCTCGGTCATGGCGGCCTCGGTGGCGAGTGGCTCGATCTCGGAGATGGCCCCGATGAGTGTGGTCTTACCGACCCCGAATCCGCCGCTGACCACGATCTTCACCGAGGAGGCGAGCGGTGCGGGGGAGGGTGTCTCAGAGTGCCCGAACAAGATCCCGGATCCTTTCGATCGCGGAGATGGACAATTCACTGCCCTGGCTCACCGTCACATGACCGGCGGCGACCAGATCGCTGACCAGTACCCGCGCCACGCCGACCGGTACCCGCAGGGCGGCTCCGATCTCGGCAATGGAGTACGGCCGCTGGCACAGCCGCACCACCCGCTCCAATTCGAAGCGCAGTGGCGCCGAGAGCGCGGCGGGGGTGGCCCGCACCAGGGTTTCGATGCGCAGCCCGTCGACCAGGGGCGTGGTGCGTCCGGCGGTCATCATGAACGGTCGCACCACCTGCGCGTCGGCCTCGTCGGCCCCGGTCGAATCATTCATCGGCCCAGCGATTCCCGCAGTTCGGTAATGAGCGCGGGGGTGAGCAGGGCCCCGGCGCGCTCGGCGAGAATGGCCATCTGATATCCGACCAGGCCCACATCGGCATTGCTGTCGGCGATGACGCCGACGCAGCTGCCATTGGTCATGGACGACACCAGCAGGAAACCGCGGCCCATCTCGATCATGATGAGGCGCAGGCCGTCGAAATCGTAACTGCGCGAGGCACTTCGGCCCAGGCTGGTGAGTCCGGAGACAATCGCCGAGAGTCGGTCCGCCCCGGCTCGATCCAGCCCCTCGGACATGGCCATGAGCAGGCCGTCGGAGGAGACGGCGACGGCATCGCGGACGCCGTCGGTGCCGCGCACGAAATCGGCCAGCAGCCAATTGAACGCGTGCGGGTCGGTCTCGGGGTAGTGGGTCGTCACCTGCGGTCCTCCTGGGTATTCGTGCCGGGCCGGGATGATGCGCCCGTATCACCGTGTGGCACACCGCGTTCGCCGCGCTGATGCCCGGCGCGGAAACCGGCCAGCATGCTGCGCACCTCATCCGGGGTGCGATCGATATGCGGGGCGGTGGGCGGGGACGGCGGCGCGGGTTGGGCGCCACCCGGCGTGGCACCCGAATTCTCACGAGTCTTCCTGCTGCGCTTGACGAGACCGTTTCGTGTGCGTTGCACCTGCGGGGCGGAACCCGTAACACCTGAAGTGTCATCCGGTGAGGTCGGCCCGTTCGAAACGGTATCGGCGGCGGGCGCGGCCGGAATCGGTGGCACGCCACCGCGATCGATGGCCTCGCCGAGGGGTATGAGCTTGGCCGCGCTTCCGGCCGTCGGTACCGTTCGTGCGCCATTGGCGTATCGACCGCGCGGGTCCACCGGCTCGATGACCGCGGCGGTGCTCAGCGTCCCGGTGGTGAAGGCGATCTCGGCATTGCGATCGGTCTCGCGGTCGGCCGGTGCCACCGCGGGTTCGGCGGGCGCGGGCAGTGCGGGCCGGTGGCGACCGTACGTGGGTTCGGGCATGACGGCCGGAAGCTCCGCCGTGGCAGCGTGTTTGGCGTCGAGTGTGCCGAGTTCGGGAATGGCGGGCCGGGCCTGTTCGCCGAGCAGGGCCTCGGGCAGGAACAGTCGGGCCACCACACCGCTCACGGGTGAGACGGTCAGTTCCACCTCGATACCCAGCCGCTTCGCGAGTCGGCCGACGACGAAATGACCGAGATAGCGGGTGGGGGCGACCAGGAAGTCGGCCTCACCGCGCAGGCGCGCGTTGGCGACGGCGAGTTGGTCCGGCGGCATGCCGACACCGTGATCGACAATGGCGATGAGGTACCGCCCACCCTGGCGGCGGCCATAGATCTCCACCTCGAGATCCGGTGGGCTGAAGGACAATCCGTTCTCGATGAGCTCGGCGAGCATATGCGCGAGCTCGCTCACCGCCGAGCCCGCGATGGCGGCGTCATCCACGCGGCGCAAGACCACGCGGCGGTAGTCGTCCACTTCGGACAGGCCCGCCCGGATCACATCGGTGAGTGCGATGGACTGCGACCAGCGGCGCGGACTGGACTCGCCGACCAGCACCAGCAGGCTCTCGGCATTGCGGCGCATGCGCGTCGCCAGATGGTCGAGTTCGAAGAGATTGGACAGCGCCTTGGGATCGAGCTCCTCGCGCTCGAAATCACTGATCAACCCGAGTTGGCGGCGCACCAGATTCTGATTGCGCCGGGCCAGATTCGACAGCGATTCGGTGGTATTGCGGCGCAGTCGCGCCTGCGCCGAGGCGAGTTCGAAGGCGGTGGCCTGGACGCGATCCAAAGCCTTTGCCACCGAGAGGATTTCGGTCCCCGCCGCCGCATCGGCCCGGACCGGTTCGGGTGGCGCCGGATCGCCGCCGGAGCTGTCCTGCCATTCGGCGATGAGCTGTGGCAGCCGCTGTTCGGCCACCGCGTCCGCCTCGGCGGCGAGATCGGCCAGCGGTCGCACAATGGCGCGCGCGGTGGTGACCACCACCGCCACCATGGCGCAGATGGCGGTCAGTGCGGCCAGTACGTAGAGGCCCAGCTCCAGGGCCGCGTGCCGCCGCAGTTCGGCCGCGCGGGTGTGGATCTCATCGCCGACGAAGCGCTGTACCCCGCGCTCGGAGTCGATGACCGAGGTCATCTCACGCCACCAGTCGGCCGGATTCACCTGCTCCAGCAGCGGTCCGCGCATCGATCCGATGGCGACCGCCTCGGCCTCGGCGGCGCGCACCGATTCGTCGGTGCGCATGGCGGCATAGAGCTGGGAGCGCTCCTCGGAGGTGGCATTGCGTTCGAAAGCCGTAATGGCGGATTGTTTTCCGGCGCGGATATCGAGGAACTGCACGTACTCGCCGGTGCCGAATCCGCCCGCGGCGAAGACGCCATTGAGAAAGCCGCGCTGCTGTCCGGTGAGCTCCTTGACATCGCCGAGGGCATAGAGCGTCTGCATCCCGCGCCAGAGTCTGCTGTCCTGCGCGGTCTCCAGCCCGGGCCGGGCTTGGTTCAAGGCCAGAATCGCACTGGTGTAGAAGGTGAACGAGGCCGATCGGTCGACGCGGTTGGCATCCACATCGCCGCGTTTGGCGCTGATTCCGGAGAGCTGATCGAGTGCGGCGCGCACCTGGTCCGTGCCGGGGGCGTTCTCGCCGAGCTCGGAATTCAATTGCCGCAGAGCGGTATCCACCGCGAGTCGTTCGGCCGCGACCGCGGGCCGCACCGATCCGTCACCGCCGAGCAGACCATTGGTGAGGCCGCGCTCGCGCTGCAGTTCATGCACCAGATCCTGCACCGAGAGCGCGAGATCGACCGCGTGCGCGGCACTTCCGGTATCGCGGTAGCGCCCGATCTCGCCATTGATGATGACCGCCAGCAGCGCCAGCACCAGCACCACCGCGACCAGCAGAATACGGCGCAGCCGCGCGCGAATTGTGGGTGGCCGCAGGAATTCCGATGCAGGCGTGAGGATTACGTTACCGTGCGGCAACAAACGTGCCGGACGCAAATTCACACTCACTCCTGAACATCGGCCGTCCGTGCCGACTCGGATCGAGCGCACGGGGAATTATCAGCAACGTCGCACAATCTGGCGGTCGCCGCAATTCGAACGGTGACCGGTGTGGCTGGTGGAACTCGACCGGGTTTGCGCTATTACAAATATGCTCACAATCGGTGAGAACCAGATGTGATCTTGACGTCCCCGGGAAGACAATGGGGTGAACAACGGCAGCACCGCTGTTTCCGGCGGCCGACCCTTCGGTCGCCGACGCTCGAGAGGGGTGTCGCATCATGCAACCAAGTGCTCCCGGTTATCCCGTCCGGGTGCGCGGCGATCTCGATCCGGGGTTGTCCCGCTGGATGTGGCTGGTCAAGTGGATTCTCGCGATTCCACACGTGATCGTGCTGATCTTCCTGTACATCGCCTACTTCGTCGTCACCATCGTGGCCTTCTTCGCAATTCTGTTCACCGGCAAGTTCCCGCGCGCGCTCTTCGATTTCAATGTGGGCGTGAAGCGTTGGGCCTGGCGGGTGCGGTTCTACGGTTACACCGTGCTGGGGACCGATCGGTACCCACCGTTCGGCCTGCAACCCGATCCGAACTATCCGGCGGATCTGGAGGTCGACTATCCGGAACAGTTGAACCGCTGGCTGGTCCTGATCAAATGGTGGCTGCTGGCGATTCCGCACTATCTGATCCTGGCCGCGTTGCTGGGTGGCGGCCGGTACCAGATGACACTGCTGCCGATCCTGATCATCGTGGCGGCGATCGGATTGCTATTCACCGGTCGATATCCGCGCGGGCTCTACGATTTCGTGCTCGGTATCAATCGCTGGGCGATCCGGGTTTACGCCTACGCGAGTCTGATGACCGACGCGTATCCGCCGTTCCGATTGGATCAGGGACCGAACGAACCGGAGCAGGGGCTGCGCAACGACTCCGAGCTGTCCTGATCGCCAACCATTTTCGACGCGCTCAGGAGAGCGGGTGCGCCGCGGCCTCGTAGATGCGGCGCACCACATCCTCGATATCGGGCTCTTCGATGGAGAGGTCCCGCACCTCCGCTCGCGCCGAGACCGCCGCGAGTAGCTGGGCGGCCGTGGTGCTCTCGGTATCGAAGGCGAGTCGCTGGCGGATACCGCCGCCCTCGCTGTCGAGCAGTTTCGCACCCGGCAGATCGGTGAGATCGGCCGTGGGCTCGGCCAGG
This sequence comes from Nocardia sp. NBC_01503, assembly GCF_036327755.1. NCBI lineage: Bacteria > Bacillati > Actinomycetota > Actinomycetes > Mycobacteriales > Nocardiaceae > Nocardia > Nocardia sp. NBC_01503. Next base: position 744,193 of record NZ_CP109596.1, on the reverse strand, counting down.
TCGACGGTGAGTACCCGGTGCGCCCCGACGGTGGCGGCCAGTCCGGTGAGGGATCCGTCGTAGACCAGACTGCCCTGGTCGACCACCAGCACCCGTTCGCAGAGTCGCTCGATATCGCCCATATCGTGCGTGGTGAGCAGCAGTGTGGTGCCGCGGCTGCTGCGCTCATATCGCAGGAATTCACGTAATCGCTGTTTGGACAGCACATCCAGGCCGATGGTCGGCTCATCCAGAATGACCAGCTCCGGTGAGTGCAGCAGGGCCGCCGCGACCTCCGCGCGCATGCGCTGCCCGAGCGAGAGCTGCCGCACCGGGGTATCGAGCGTGCTGCCCATCTCCAGCTGCTCCACCAGTTCGGTGGTGCGGCGCCGTGCCGCCCCCGGCTCGAGCCGGTGAATGGCCGACAGGATCGAGAACGATTCGCGCAGTGGCAGATCCCACCACAGCTGCGAGCGCTGCCCGAACACCACCCCGATGCGCCCGGCCAGTTCGCGCCGCTGCCGCACCGGATCGAGTCCGCAGGTGCGCAGTCGTCCGGCGGAGGGCACCAGAATTCCGGTGATCATTTTGATGGTGGTGGATTTACCCGCGCCGTTCGCGCCGATATATCCGACGGCCGCGCCGGGTTCGACGGTGAAGCTCATATCGTCCACCGCGGTCAGCACCTCGCGTCGTCTGCGCCACCGTCCTTCCCGGCGCCGCAGGACGAAAGTCCGTGTCAGCCCGGCGATATCGATAATGGGTTCGGTCACCCGCCGCCTCCTTGATAGTGCCTGGTGCCGAGCCGCCAGGAATACATAGCGAGTACCCATACCCATAGCGCCGCAAGTGGGGATGCCCAAGCCAGCCAATTCGGCAGTAGTGCCGGGCCGGGCAGTCCCAGCAGTGCGATGGCGGGCAGATAGGAACTGAACGCGACCGGGATGAGGAAGGCGAAGACGAGTTTCATCGGGGTGGGGAAGACCGAGGTCGGTTGCATGGAGGCGTAGGAGCCGCCGTAGGTGAAGGCATTGGTCAGCTCCGAGCCGTCGATGAGGAAGAACTGCACCCCGGCGGCGGTGACGAAGAGTCCGGCGAAGATGGCCACGCCCGCGCCGAGGGTGATCGCGAAGAGCGCGAGATGCGCTGCGCTCCAATCGATGTCATTGCGGGCCAGGCCGAAGCCGAGCACGGTGCCCGCGACCGCGATGCGCGCCACCCGGCGCAACGCGATATCGCTGGTCATGAGTTGCAGCAGCAGCGGTTGCGGCCGCAGATAGAAGGCGTCGAGTTTGCCCATCCGGATATAGGTGGGCAGCGTATCCGCGTGCCCGACAAGCATATCCGCCACCGCGAAGCTGGTATTGCTCATTCCGAACAGCAGCAGCATGGCGTCCAGATCGAGTCCGCCCAGGCGCGGCACATTGTGGAAGATCACCCACATCTCGGCGAATTCGACGAGTCCGATCAGGAAGGCGCTGAACACATCCGTGGTGAACGACAGGGGATAGGAGCGCTGCGCGCGCAGCCGGGAGGCGAGTACGGCGCGATAGGGCGCGAATCGCGAGGGACGGGACACGATCGCGGTGCGATCGATCGGCGGGGACGTGCGGGCCGGTATCTCAACCACCCTGCACCTCCAGCTTCCGGCGGCCCGCCCGCAGCACCAACTGTCCGACCGCCACCAGCACCCCGAGCCAGAGGCATTGCACCACTACGATTCCCACCGCCGCCATCCCGGTGGTGCGCCCGGAGATGACATCGATGGGCCACTGCAGCATGGAGGGGAACGGCGTGGCATAGGCGATGGCGCGCAACCACTCCGGGAACAAGTGCAGCGGTGCGAACAATCCGGCGAGGAAGGTTCCGCAGATCATGTGCAGCGCCCGCAGCCCCCGGGTGTCCACCATCCAGAATCCGGCCAGGCAGACCGCGAACATGGACAGGAACGACAGCGCGATGGCCGCGGCCAGGCTGATCACCCCCAGTGCATAGGGGCCGGCGGTGGTCGGCAGTGCCAATCCGAAGGTGAGCGCTCCGACGAGCATGCTGGGTAGTCCGCGCGGTAGCAGTGAGTAGGTGGCGCGCCCCAAATACTCGGCCAGATGCGCGAATTGGACATCGATGGGTCGCAGGAAGTCGATGGCCACATCCCCGGTGCGAATCCGCTCCACGATATCGGGCAGCGTCCAGAAGGCGATGGCCCCGAGCAGCCCCTGCGACAGCCAGATGTACGCGCCGATGGTGCCTGAGTCGTAGCCGCCGAACCCATTGTTGGCGTGCACCGCCGCCGTCAGCACCGCCGCGCGTACGAACCCGAACACCAGATTGGTGATCAGTCCCGCCACCATGGCCAGGCGATAGTGCGTCTGCCTGCGAAATCCGGCCTTGACCAGTTGCCAGTAGACCCCCACCTCGGCACGCACAAGAGTTTGACATTACCCGATGCCGCGACACCGGCAATGAGCGTCGCCCACAGCGCTTTTCCAGCGATCCTCGTCATTCCGGCGCGCCGGGGTGGTCCACCGGGGGAGGACGGGGCGGGAGGGGTCTTGGTGAGCGCGTTATGCTCGCGGCTGTCCGGACGCGACGGCCGTCACGTCCAGCCTGTTTGCCCGGATTCGCCGAAAACCCTCCGCCGCGGTATCGGTCAATGGTAGAAACATCTCTGTTTCACTTTGCTCCGACGCTAGGACGACCGATGACCGTGGCCGAGACGACTGTTTTCGAGACCCTCGAATCCAACGTGCGCGGTTACTGTCGATCCTGGCCGACGGTCTTCGAGACAGCGCGCGGGTCCTGGCTCACCGATGAGAACGGCAAGGAGTACCTGGACTTCTTCGCCGGGGCCGGATCGCTGAACTACGGGCATAACAATCCGGTGCTCAAGCGGGCGCTCATCGACTATCTGATGAACGACGGCATCACCCACGGCCTGGATATGTCGACCGTCGCCAAACGCCGCCTGCTCGAGACCATTCGGGACGTGCTGCTCGCTCCGCGCGGGCTGGAGTACAAGGTGCAGTTCCCGGGGCCGACCGGCGCCAATGCCGTGGAGGCCGCGCTGAAGCTGGCGCGCAAGATCACCGGGCGCACCTCGATCCTCAACTTCACCAACGCTTTCCACGGAATGACGCTGGGCGCGCTGTCGGTCACCGGCAATGCCGCCAAGCGTGCCGGGGCGGGTGTTCCGCTGGTGCACGCCACCCCGATGCCCTACGACGGGTATCTCGAGGGGCTGGACGAGCTCGCCTGGATGCGCCGCGTACTCGACGACAGCTCCTCGGGCCTGGACAAGCCCGCCGCCGTCATCGTGGAGACCGTCCAGGGCGAGGGCGGGGTGAATGTCGCCCGCGCCGAATGGCTGCGCGCGCTCGCCGACATGTGTTCCGCGCGCGGGATCCTGCTCATTGTCGATGATGTGCAGATGGGCTGCGGCCGCACCGGACCGTTCTTCTCCTTCGAGGTCGCGGGCATCAACCCGGATATCGTCACGCTGTCGAAATCCATTGGCGGCTACGGGCTTCCGATGGCGCTGGTGCTCATGAAGCCGGACCTGGACCAGTGGTCCCCGGGTGAGCACAACGGCACCTTCCGCGGTAACAACGCCGCCTTCATCACCGGTGAGGTCGCGCTCACGCACTACTGGTCCGACAATCGCATGGAACTCGACACCCTCGCCAAGGGTGAGCGCATCCGTCAGCACCTCACCACGCTGACCACCGATTTCCAGGGCATCTCCACCCGCGGCCGCGGCATGGTGCACGGACTGGTGTTCGACGATGCCTCGCAGGCCGCCAAGGTCTGCCGGATCGCCTTCGAACTCGGTCTGCTGGTGGAGACCTCGGGCTCCACCGACGAGGTCGTGAAGCTGCTGCCCCCGCTCACCGCCACCGCGGACGAGATCGGCCACGGCCTCGGAATCCTCACCCGCGCGGTGGAGATCGTGCGCGACGCCCACTAGCGGCGCACCCCAGAAACGTCGTCACCGCCCACACCGGTGCCGACCCGATGCCGGGCTCCCAGCTGCGGAGGGAGCCCGGCATCACTTATCTCGCGGGGCTCAGCCCAGCTTGCGCAGGAACCAATCCGGTAGTTGCTGTTCATCCTTGGGCCCCAGGTGCGGATCACCCGGCGGCAGGGTGCAGAAGATTCCCGCGGTGTGGAACTCGTCCGGCAGCGACAGGATGTATGGCGGCCGATCTCCGTCGGATCCGCGTAGCAGTAGAAGCGCCCGACCAGCTTGCCCTTCTGCCGCCAGACCCCGTCCGGGCTGCGGGGGCCGCCGCACCTGTCGGCTTTTGCGCCGAATCCCCCACCGGCGCAGCGGTTTGCGTCTCATCGCCGAGGGTGATCTCGCCCGCTTCGGCGGGTGCGGAGAGCGCCGTCCGCGCGGCCGCCGCCAAATCGCCCGCGCTCGCGCAGCGTTTGGCCGGATTCTTGGCCATCCCCCGCGCGGCCCCCGAGTCGAACGCGGCCGAGACTGTCGGCCGGGCCAGACTGGGGCGCGGCACCGGATCGAACAGGTGCGCGCGCATGATCTGGGCATCGGAATCGCCGGTGAAAGGTCGTGTGCCGGTGAGGCATTCGAACGGCATCAAGCACTTCGTGCTTTCGGGCTACCCGCACCTCGAGGAGGCGTACTGGTTCGGCGAGGGTGTCCTGTCCATCCTGGAGCGAAAGGGACTGTGGCAGCACCCCACTCGGCGTCCGTCCGGACCCGCCTCGATTCCGTTCGCGGGCGCGTCCAGCAGCCAGCGCCGGAACCTCCGCGCCGGCTCGAGCTCCGCGGCCCGCCTTCGGGCCGGGTGCGCCCAGGTGCACCGCGTCGATGAGGTCTTCGGCGACGGGATCGGCCTCGTAATAGGCCGCGGCGAAGTCACGCACCTCGGCGTGCCGGTACGCGAATCGGGTAGCCACCAGCTTGCGGATCGCACCGTAACCACCGTCGGACCTGGATATCGACGGAGTCATCCAGGAGACCGCGACCATGTTGGGGGAGCGGCTCAGCATCCGGTCGTAGCGGTGGATTAGCCGTGGGCATAGGGTGGCTCTATGTCACTGTCACCTCGGGTGCCTGATCTCGCCGCGCTGGAGCTGCTGCTGTCGGTGATCGAGTTGGGCAGTCTGGGGCGGGCGGCGAAGGCGCACGGCATCAGTCAGCCCTCGGCCAGTTCGCGGATCCGGTACCTGGAGCAGCTGGTGGGGGTGCCGGTGCTGGAGCGGACCACCCTGGGTTCCCGGGCCACCGCGGCGGGAGCTTTGATCGCGGAGTGGGCCCGCGATGTGGTGGCGGCGGCGGCGCGATTGGACGCGGGCATCGAGACCCTGCGGGAGCAGCGGGATTCGCGATTACGGGTGGCCGCCAGCCAGACCGTCGCGGAGTATCTGTTCCCGAAGTGGTTGATGGCCCTGCGGACTCGTATGCCGGAGATGGCCCTGGCCCTGGAGTCCGGAAATTCGGCGGAGGTGGCCCGGGCGGTACTCGACGGGCGCGCGGGCATCGGATTCGTGGAGAGCCCGGTGGTCCCGGGGGAGTTGGAGACCCATATCGTGGCGCGCGACCGCCTCGTCGTGGTGGTGCCGCCAGGGCACCGCTGGGCGCGCGGCCGCGCTATCACCGCCGAGGAGTTGGCGCGTACACCGCTGATCTATCGGGAACCCGGCTCCGGCACGCGAATCTCCTTCGAGCGAGCCATGACTCGCGTTGTCCCGGAGTGGCAGCCGAAGGCGGTGCTGGAGCTCTCCTCCACCACCGCCATCAAAACCGCGGTGGCCGAGGGCGTCGGCCCGGCGGTGCTGAGTTCCCTGGCGGTGGCGGGTGAACTCGCCGAGCGCACCCTGGTGTCTCCCGAGGTGACCGGTCTGGATCTCGACCGGGATCTCCGCGCCGTCTGGCCCAAAGGGCAACGCCTCACCGGACCCGCCCGAGACCTCTACAGCATCGCTGGTCGCCCCGCGTAACACCGGTGCTCCTACCGGGTCTTCGCACCGTGCGTACTGCGAAGGCTCAAGTGCGCCAACGCCTCACGCGCCGCGCTGGAACGGGTTATGGTCACGACATGGTGCGATCAGCCGTCGCCGCCGACCCGGATGAGCCAGATGATCCGGCGTCTGCTCAGCGTCCTCATCTCGAGGTGGTGCCCGGGGAGCCTGGGGCGGAGTCACCTCGATCGGCGGACACCGAGCCGCCGCAACCACCGCTGGGTGAGAACCCTCTGAAAGCGGCCGATATCGCGCGACTACCGGCGGCGGCAAGGCATCGCATTGCCGCCTTCATCCACCTGCAGATCGCCGCGCTCGAGGAGATGCCCGAACCGCTGCCCGACGGCGATCCGAATCCCTAACCGGCGCAGCGATATTCGAACTAGGCGCAGAAGTAGCAGATGCCGTTCGCGGGCAACTGGATGAAACACTCCTGGCACAGCGCCTCACGCACCGGCTCCGGCTTGGGCTCGGCCTGCGGTGTGGTGATTGTCATTCGACGCTTGGCCGCCACCTTCGGAGTGAGCGGCGGCACACCACCATCGGCCGGAATCGCGGCCCCGTAGAACTGATAGCACTGCCAACGGGCATAGGCAGCATGCAATTCCAGATCCTCCGGAATCGGCAGCCCCGCCAATTCGAGCACGTACTTGTAGGCATCGCCCACGGTATGGTTCTGCCGCACGCACAGTGCCGACAGCGGCGGCTCGCCCGCACCATGGCAGCGCCGCGCCACCTTGCGCAGGATGGCATCCATCCAGGTGCGCGTCGGGGCCTTGGTATGCACGCCGGAGACTTCCTGTACGCGCTCGGCCAGCTCGTTCACGGTGACGAAATGTCCATACCCGGTTGCGGTTTCGGCCAATTCGGCATGCGCGGCCAGCGCCCACGCCACGGTTGCCTCCCGGAACGGCACCGCGGTGCCGTCACCTGCCCGCCATGCTCCTGCCATTGTGGTTACGGAATCCTTCATCACCTGTCCAAGTTATCGCGTCGACCGCCGAACAATCCAATAGCCTCCCGGGCCGCGGCCGGATCGGTCGCGGGTGTATCGACCGTTCGGCGGTGACGCGGTTCGGCGGTGTGCGAAAGTGCTACCGCATACCGACCGGTGTGGTGTGAGTTTGCTTGTGCGCCAACGAGTTTTACATCGGCGCACATACTACCGCGATAGACTGAATTCGGTTCGGTCAGACCCGACCCGTGAAAATCCAGCGGCTTTGGTGACTCCGGACTGTTCCGCTCCAGTCCCCGGCGGTTCGACAGCACGATCGGACCTGCCCGAAGGGGGCGTGATGCACGGTACCGAGAACACCCGCGGCGGTGTGGGATCGGGCGGATTCGCCTCGAGAGCCTCGGCGGTCGCACCCGGCTGGACGGCCGATTCCGCAGCTCACGGCAGTTCCCTGGCGCGCCTGAACTCCGATGACACCGACGGTGACGACGACTGCCGGCAGTGGACGGTGGTAGCCGTGGTGGTGGATGCCGGTCGCGTCGGACTGGTACCCATCGGCATGGTGATGGCCGCCGACCTCGACTTGGCGGCGGACCAGGTGTGTGACCGACTACCCGCCCCCGACGGGATTCCCGGCGCACGCTACCTCGTCGCCTCACCATGCACGCTGGAGGTGGATATGCGCGTCGGCCGCGTCGTCACCGTGCCGCAGCTGACCTGGGTGAACCGTATGAAGTGGGGTGAGGACGTCTGGGTCGGGACCGAATGGGTGCCGGCCGAGGGCGGTCTGCGCATGCTGGATCCACAACACTGGCGGAACGCCCCGCGCCGCAGCGCGGGGTCGTGAAGAGCTCTCGGACCATGGCTTCCCGGTTGTTTCCGCCATTTGGCATAAAGTGGCGCGAATACACCAGGGTGCAGCCGCGGTGATGCGCGGAACCGGCAGACGGGAGCGGGCGATGGCGGTCGACCGAGGGCATCGGCCCGGCGGATCCCGGTGAAGGCTGGCCACAGCGCGGTCGCCCGATTTCTGGCCGTCCTGCGTGAGCTGGGGGCCGATGGCAACTCTGCCCCGGTGCACGGCGAGCGCCTGTGCGCGGCCCTGATTCAGGTGTTGCCGGTGGATGAGGCCGCGCTCGTCCTCGCCCTGCCGGAGAACCGCTGGGAGGTGCTGGGATCTTCCGGTGTCATCGCCGCCCATCTGGCCGACGCCGAGGCCGTGGTCGGCGAAGGCCCAGGGCCCGCCGCGCACCTGGCCGGAACCCCCATTCGGGTGCCGGACTTCGCCAATGTGATGGCCGCGGGCCGCTGGCCGCTGCTCGCCCAGTGGGACCGGTTGCCGCAGACTCTCGAATCGATCTGTTCGATCCCCCTGCGCCTGGGCGCGATCAAGGTAGGGTTCCTCGATCTGGTCGGCGCGGACCGGGTGCTCGGCGGTGTCCAGTCCTATACCGATGCGCTACAGGTCGCCGATGTGATCACCACCGTGCTGCTGGCCGCCCTCAGTCCACCTGTGCGCGCTGGCGGTCGCGATATCGATGGCCTCGCGTTGGGGCCCTGGTGGGAACAGTCGGTCTCGGCCCGCGAGATCCATCAGGCCACCGGAATGGTTGCCGTGCAACTGGATTCGTCTGCCGCGGTCGCCTATGCGAGGCTGGTCGGGCATGCGTTCGTCAGTGGCGCGACCCTGAGCGAGACCGCCGCGGCCGTCGTAGCGCGCCGACTGCGCTTCCCACCCGATCACCATCACGACCCCAACCCGGTTCCCTAGCGCGGAACGCGCCCGGACGAACCGCCATAGGATTGACTAGAGAAGAGGTGAGTGGAGGATGGCAGCTGGAGATGGTGCGCTGACCGCCGCGATGGTGCGAATGGTCGATACCCTGGTCGTCGACTACGACCCGGTCGAGCTGACCCAGGAGCTCGTCGATACCACCGTCGACCTGCTGCCCGCCGACGCCGCCGGATTACTGCTGGCCGACGGGCACGGTGAACTCCAGGTCTTCGCCTCGACATCGGAGGAGACCCGGCTGCTGGAGCTATTGCAGGTCGAATCCGCGGCCGGGCCCTGTCTACAGGCATATCGGACCGGTGAGCAGGTGCTGGTCGAGGATCTCGAGCGCGGGGTTCAGCGCTGGCCGGCGTTCGCGGAGCGGGCGGCGCTCGAGGGTATCCGCGGTGTCTGCGCCCTGCCGCTGCGATTGCGCGACGACCGGATCGGGGCGCTGAATCTGTTCACCACCCGGGCGGGTGCGCTCGGACCCGACGATGTGCGCATCGGTCAGGCACTGGCGGATTTCGCGACCATCGGCATTGTGCACGCCCGCATTCTCGCGGACTCGCTGATGGTGAACGATCAACTCAGTGTCGCCCTGAACAGCAGGGTCGTCATCGAACAGGCGAAGGGCATGCTCGCCGAGCGCGCACAGCTCGATATGGATGCCGCGTTCGGGGTGCTGCGCAAATACGCCCGCGATACCAATCAGCGCTTGGCCGATGTCTCGCGCGCGCTGGTGGACCGTGAGATCGATCTCGAAACCATCCTCGGGCACCGGATTCGCAAATGACGTAGGGCTCGCTGCGAGGGTTCATTACCGATGCCTCGCGGGAAGGTCGGGGGTAGAATCCGAAACGCACGTCGTATCGCTCCGGACCCCGGTGGTCGATCTGCGCACGGCAGGACACGTCTCCTGTCGTTGACGCGAAAAATGGAGCGGCGCAATGTACTTACGAAATTGCAACCGTGCTTGCCCGTGCGCGAACAGAACTCGGGCAGAAGACTCGATCAGTGTTTCAGTGCAAGCGTTTACGCGATGTAGCGCGGCGGATGTGCAGTTCGGTCCGGGCGAAACGGTCCCCGGCGACCGCGAGCATGACGCGGCTGGCATCGTGGATCAGCAGATCCAGCTCCACGATGGCCTCGGACACCGCGGCACCGGCGGCACGGACCTGAGCCGGACTCGACTCTCTGCGGTTGAAAACGCCCCGCAACTCATGCAGCTCCACGCCCACATCGAAGAGTTGGCGCACCAGCCGCTCGCTGGATTCGGCGAAAATCGCTGTCACCAAAGGGGAATTCGTCGTCGGATCGGTTCCGGTGGGCGGCGGCTCCGGCGCACCCGGTTGTGACACTCCAGGGTCGGACATTTCGATTTCCTGGGTCGATCGCACCAAATCCCGAGCGACGCTGCGGAACTCGGCGCGAGAGTGATCCTCAGTCTACGCCTGCTCGGGCTCTGCGAGCGGTCTCGTACAGGTTTTCACTACTCCATTATCGAATGGGAGTTCACCGATGGTGGGCATTGGGCTGGAACAGGCCGTGGTCGCGGCGACGGCGCGGTCGATGGTGCGGGATGGTCCGGCGCCGCGGGCATCGAATACCGACCGGTGCGGCATTACTTGGTACTCCATGAGTTTACTTGTGCGGCAACGAGTTTTACATTGCGTGACATACTGCCGCGATAGAATTGCGGGTGCCCGGTCCAGTTCGGATCCGCCCAGGGGGCGTGATGAACAGCATTGAAAACATTGGTGGCAGTAGGAGATCGGATCGCGGGCTCATCGAGGATGATGCCGGTGATACGTTTCGGCAATGGACGGTGGTTGCGGTCTCCGTCGAAGCCGACCACGTCGGGCTGCTGCCCATAGGCACGGTTGTGGCCGCGGACCTCGCACTCGCCGCGGGACAGCTCTGCGACCGGGTGCCCGAACCCGACTCGGTTACCGGAGCTCCCTATCTGGTCGCCTCCTCGACCGCGTTGGAGGTGGATCGGGAGCTGGGCAGGGCCGTCCCGGTTCCACAGACCAGCTGGGTGAATCGCGTGCAGTGGGCCGGAGGCGGTTGGTCGCCGGGTCAATGGGTGCCCGCCGCGGGCGGCCTGCGCATGCTCGAACCGCGGCGCTGGCACACCGCGTAGCGTCGGGTGCCCTGAATCCTCTATAAATGTGGAGGCTGAGAGTCTCGGCCGTACCGCAGAGGAAGGGGCACCGCGTGATGGCACGTGGCAGCGGCGCATCCGCGGGAAACCCGAGTGCGGCTACGGAGATCGCGACCCGTGACAAGTCGGGGCGACGCGCGGCCATCTGTGGGGCGGCGCTGGATTTGGCCGCCGCGGGCGGTAATCGGGCGATCACGCATCACGCCATCGACGATCGGCTCGGGATCGCGCGGGGATCGACCTCGTACTACTACCGGACTCGGCAGGATCTGTTGCGGGCGGCGCTGATTCACCTCGCGTCCACCTCGCGCACGGCGTTCCGGATCGCGCTGGAGTCGGGTGATCGAGAGGCTGCGGCCCCGCCCTCGGTCGATGCCACGGCCGATCTGATGGCCGGGCAGGTGGATCTGCTGCTGGGCGCGCGCCGCCGGGACGCGCTCGCGCGCTATGCCCTGGCCGCCGATACCGCCGGGGACGAGACATTGCGGACCGAGCTCGCCAGCTGTCTCTTCTCATTGCCCGCCGCGACCATGCTGATGGAATCCCTCGGTTCCGCCGACCCCGAACGGGCGGCGCGCGATCTGATCAGCCTGCTCGAAGGGCTGCTCTTCGATCGGCTGCACGGCCATCGATCGCTGCTCGGCATCGAAGCCGGGACCCCCGCCAGCCTGGCCGATCTGCGTGGTCCGGTGCAGCTTTGGCTCTCCCGGGCGGTTCGTTAATCCGCCTTCAGGTGGTGGCGTAGCAGTACCGCGAGTTGATTGCGCGCGTCATCGAACGGATGACTGGATTTGAGCGCGCGGCTCTGCACGATCGCGCCCTCGATCACCGAGAGCAGCAGTCCGGAGAGCGAGCACGCCGTGGCGCGTTCGATACCCGCGGCGACGAGTCCGTCCGCGAGCCGGGCCGTCCATTCGGTGAAAGCCTGTCCGGCCGTGGACTGCACCGACGGGTCGAGTTCGTCCAGTGCCGCGGCCATCATGAACGATCCCGCGCGATAGTCGCTGGTCTCCAGTCCCGCCCGCCAGAACGCGAGGAGGTCGTCCAGCCAGCGTTCGGCGGAGGGTGTGCCGGGCAGGGCATCGGCCATCCTGCTGACGTGCTGGTACACCACCCGGGACACGATCTTCGCCGCCGTCTCCACCAGTTCGCCCTTGCCCGAAGGGAAATGCTGATAGAGCGAATTGCGTGAGGCATTGCTGCGCTTGAGTAGTTCACTCAGGCCCGCCGCGTGCACGCCGTGTTCCTGCACCGTCGTGATGGTGCTCGCGATCAATCGAGCACGCGGTCCCGCCGTCATGGAAGTTCCTCCAACCCTTGCTTGAACCGATCGGTCCATGTTAAACCTATCCATGTGAACCGATCGGTTCATGTCGAGAGGAACTCATGCCCGCGCAGATCGCCACCGCACCGCCGGTAACCCACGCCACCACCCTTGGCCTCGGCGTATACCGCCCCCGCCGGATCGTCCCCAATGCCGAGATCGTCGACCGCATCGACTCCTCGGACGAGTGGATCCGTACCCGCTCCGGAATCGAGGCGCGCCGCTGGGCGCAGGACGACGAGACCATCGTCGCCATGAGCACCGCCGCCGCTCGCGAGGCGCTCACCGCCGCGAATATCCCGGCCGAGCAGATCGATGCCGTCATCCTGGCGACCTCATCGCAGATGGTGCTGGGCCCCTCCGCCGGCGCGGTCGTCGCCACCGAGTTGGGCATGCACGACACCGCGGCGTTCGACGTCTCCGCAGGCTGCGCGGGCTTCTGCTACGCGCTCGCCAACGCCGCGAATCTGGTGCGCGCCGGACAGGCCCGGCATGTGCTGGTCATCGGTGTGGAACGCCTCTCGGACCTGCTCGACCCCACCGATCGCACCTGCGCGTTCATCTTCGCGGACGGTGCGGGCGCGGTGGTCGTCGGACCGTCCGATGTCGAGGGCATCGGCCCCGTCGCCTGGGGTTCGGACGGCAGTCAGACCTCGGCGATCAAGCAGGACAAGGACTTCGCGCAGTACTTCGCCGAGGTCGCCGCGGCCGAGGCCAGCGGCGGCAGCACCGAGCGGCCGTATATCCGGATGAACGGCACCGCCGTATTCCGCTGGGCCGTCACGTTTTTGGAGAAGGCGTGCCGGGACGCCCTGGACCGCGCCGGGGTCTCGGTCGACGATCTGGACGCGTTCGTCCCGCACCAGGCCAACAGTCGCATCACCGATGCGCTCACCCGTGCGTTGCATATGCCGGATTCGGTCGCCATCGCTCGCGATATCGCCGAGAGCGGCAATACCAGTGCGGCCTCCATCCCCATGGCCATGGAGCAGTTGCTGCGCTCGGGCGCGGCCGAGCCCGGCGATACCGCCCTGCTGCTGGGCTTCGGCGCGGGTCTGGCCTACGCCGGTCAGGTGGTGACACTCCCGGCCATCACCGCCGGTTAAGCTGCTCCCCACTATGGCCCTCAGCGCAACGATGCACACCTTCGCCATCCAGCTCGCCGATATCGACCGCGGGGTCTACCAGGATCTGGAATTGCGGGTGGCCCGGCACCCTTCGGAGTCGGCCGAGTTCATGGTGACCCGACTACTGGCGTACCTGCTCGAATACGAGGAGGGCATCACCTTCAGCGAGGGCGGGGTCTCGGCCACCGATGAACCCGCGGTGCTGGTGCGCGATCTCACCGGACAGATCACCGCCTGGATCGAGATCGGCGCACCCGATGCCGAGCGGGTGCATCGCGGCAGCAAGCTGGCCGGGCGCGCGGCCATCTACACCCACCGCGATCCGGTGAAGGTGCTGGCGCAGTTGGCGGGCAAGAAGATCCATCGCGCCGAGGCCGTCCCGCTCTACAGTTTCGACCGGGAATTCATCGATTCCGTTGTGGCGGTACTGGATCGGCGCAATACCGCCTCACTCTCGATCACCGAGCGGGTGCTGTACCTCGATATCAATGACGCCAGTCTGCGCGGATCGGTGGCGGAACAGTCGATCGGATAGGCGATCCCGTCGGCGAGACCGCGGAGATGCCGAGATCGTAGGCGGATTCGGCATGTTCGGCCTCGTCGATACCGGTCACCTCGGCCTCGTGATCGACGCGGAATCCGATGGTCTTGTGAATGAGCCAGCCGACGATATAGGTGGCCAGGAACGAGTAGCCGAGCACGGCGAACGCCGCGATCATCTGCCGCTCCAACTGTGTCCAGCCACCGCCGTACAGTAGGCCGTTACCGCCCGCCGGATTCACGGTGGCATCGGCGAAGACGCCCACGAGCAGGGTGCCCACCAGGCCCCCGACCAGGTGGACGCCGACCACATCGAGTGAATCGTCATAGCCGAAGGTGAATTTCAGGCCGACGGCCAGCGCACAGATCGCCCCCGCGGCCACGCCGATCGCCAAAGCGCCCGTGGGGCCGACGAATCCGCAGGCGGGAGTGATCGCCACCAGACCCGCGACCGCACCCGAGGCCGCGCCCAGGGTGGTCGGCTTACCGTCGCGCAATTGCTCGACAATGATCCAGGCCAGCGCGGCCACACCCGTCGCGATGGTGGTGTTGGTGAAGGCCAGGGCCGCGAGATCACCCGCCGCCAAGGCGGATCCGGCATTGAAGCCGTACCAGCCGAACCACAGCAGCGCCGCACCCAGCAGGGTGAACGGCACATTGTGCGGACGCGCGATACTGCGCGGCCAGCCGTGCCGATCGCCGATCACCAAGACCAGCGCGAGGGCCGCCGCACCCGCGTTGATATGCACGGCGGTACCGCCCGCGAAGTCGAATGCCCCGAGCCGATTGGCAATCCAGCCACCGACATCCGAGGAATTACCGGCCTCATCGGTGCCGGTGAACCCGGTGACGCTGAAAACCCAATGCGCCACCGGGAAATACACCACGGTCGTCCAACCGACTATGAACACCACCCAGGCCCAGAACCTCGCGCGCCCGGCGATCGCACCCGATATCAGGGCGGTTGTGATGATCGCGAACATGAGCTGGAACATGACGAACGCCATGGTCGGAATCTGATGTCCGGCCGGACCCGAGAGTGTGCCGTGCGTATCGCGTAGCAGCACATGTTTCATACCGCCGATCACGCCCTGATACGCGTCCGGCCCGAATGATTCGCTGTACCCGTACAGCACCCACAGCGTGGTCACCGCACCCAACGCGACGAAATTCATCATGAGCATGTTCAGCACGCTCTTGCCGCCGACCATGCCGCCGTAAAAGAAAGCCAAGCCCGGTGTCATCAACATGACCAGTGCCGCACTGGCCAGCACCCACGCGGTATCTCCCGAATTCACACCAATTACCTCTAACTTCACGGGTCGCGTGAAGCATCGAGAATTTCTGTTTCGCCGGTGCCGCTCAGCGTGTTTCGACTCGGTGAATTCGAGTGCGCCCGCACCGCGGCGGTATAGCGGTCGGCCAGGCGGGCGCACGCGGCCGCGAGTTCGGGCGGGCCGATCACCTCGAAATCGGCGTCGAATCTGCCGATGGCCGCGGCCAATCCGGTCCATGACCAGGAGCCGAGCGGCAGACGGCAGCGGTCGGGGCCGAGATCGGAGACGATGCCCTCGGGGGTGAATTCGCGAACGGTCGCGGCGGGAAGGCGCAGGATCACCTCGCCGTGGCACGGCCGGTCGGCGGTGCCGTCGGAGCCGTGGAATCTGCTGGTGAGGAAGGCTGTCACAGTGCCGCCGGGGAGTTCGCGCGGGGTGAAGCGCGGGCCGGTGGGTATGCGCGGGGTCATGCGGTCGGCGCGGAAGGTGCGCCAATCGGCGCGGTTGAGATCCCAGGCGATCAGGTATCAGCGGCTACCGCGGGTGACGAGGTGGTGCGGTTCGGCTCGGCGCGGGGGAGTGGCGGAAACTGTTGCCGGAGTGGAGGAGATCACCGGCTACTGGGACCGGCTCGGTGCCGGAGCCGCGGTGATCCAGCCGCTCGGCCCGGCGGGCTGGGCTCCGCTGTACGGCATGCTGCGGGACCGCTTCGGCGTGACCGGGGTGCTCGATGTGGCGGGCAGTTCGGAGTACTCCGGATAAGCCCCCAATTCCTTTGGCACTCAGCGCATAACGCGCCGATCGCGATCATGCTCGATAGGATCCACTGTGGCTCTTGGCCATTGGAACAGGAGAGTTTATGAGCAGGATTGTGATCGCAGGTATCGGTAGCCGGGGAGATGTCGCACCCTTGACCGGCCTCGGCGTCCGGCTCCAGCAGGCCGGGCACGAGGTCGTCCTCGCCGGACATGAGAGCTTCGCGGAGCTGATCGAGGGCTGCGGACTGCGATTTCGGCTGATGGAGTTGAACTTCGGCTTCGAGGGCGATTACGCGGAGATCCAGCGCCGGACCGTCTCGGCATTCAATACGCCCGCCGGATTCCGGGTGATCGGGCAGGGATTGCTCGCGGCCCTGCGGGACGAGCCCGCCGACTTGCTGCTGCTCACCCCCTACGCCGAATTCGCGGGGCATCCCTTCGCCGAGGCCACCGGCATTCCCACCATCGGCCTGCGGCTCCAACCCACCTGCGCCACAGCCGAATACCCACCTGCCGTCGCAGGCGTCTGGTCGCTCGGACCCTACGGAAATCGGTGGGCCGCCGATATCGGCGCCTGGCTGGTGGATCGCCGCTACGGCGCGGTCATCGGCGAATTCCGGCAATTCCTCGGACTGCCCAAGGTATCGGCGCGAGAACTGCGCCGCCGCCGTACCGCCGCGAAATGGCCTATCCTGCACGGCTATTCGCCGACCCTGGCGCCGCGTCCGGTCGATTGGCGCGAGGGCATCGATGTCACGGGCTTCTGGTGGCCCGCGCGGCCGGTGGATTTCGAACCGCCCGCCGAGCTGGTGGAGTTCCTCGCCGCCGGACCGGCCCCGGTATTCGTCAGCTTCGGCAGCAATATCAATGACGCGAAACGCACCGCCGAACTCGGTGAGATCATTCGCACCGCATTGCGCCGCGCGGGTGTACGCGGCATCGTCCAGGCCGGATGGACCGGCCTCGAGGTGGCCGACGACGACATCATCAGCCTCGGCGATATTCCCTACGACTGGTTGTTCCCACACCTCGCCGCCGCCGTACATCACTGCGGCGCGGGCACTTCCGCCGCCGCCCTGCGCGCCGCCGTCCCGACCATCGGCGTGCCGGAGATTCCGGAGCAGCAGTTCTGGGCGCACCGACTGGAGCTGCTCGGCGGCACCGCCGGAATCACCCGGCAGCCCGCCCTCACCGCGAACTGGCTGACCGACGCCATCCGAACCGCCACCACCGACACCGGACTCCGCGCGAACCTCAGCGGGGTCGCCGCCCAACTCGCCGAGGAGGACGGTGCGGAGCTGGTGTTGCGCACCATCGAATCGGTCATCGCGCGGTCATCCGTCTAGCTGGGGCCGGATGCGCACGACCTACAGTGTTGGCGTGAGCGCCGACGCCCGACTACTGCTGATCAATGCCGCCGAACAGCTGATCGCGCAGCACGGATACGCGGCGCTGTCACTGCGGCAGGTCGGGGTGGTGGCCGGGCAGCGCAATAATTCGGCGGCCCAGTATCACTTCGGGACCAAGGACGGGCTGCTGGAGGCGATTCTCACCACGCGTTCCGAGCGCGGTGAGCCGCGCCGTCGGCAGCTGCTCGCCGAATTGGATCCCGAAACCGTCACCGTGCGTCCCATCCTCGAGGCTCTCATCCTGCCCGGGGCCGAAACCCTCGCCACCGCGGGATATCCCAGTTGGATCGCGCGCTTCACCGACCGGATGATCACCGATCTGAGCCTCGGGCTGATCGAACAGCGATGGGCGGAGCACTTCATCGGCGCGTTGCAGGCCGGGGCGCTGCTGGAACGCGCACTCCCGGAACATGATCCGCGAGTGGTGCGGCAGCGACTGTCGCTCTTGCTGGTGCTGGCCGCCCGTGCCTTCGCACATCTGGAATCGCAGGCCGATCGCGGTCACGCGGTGCAGGTCGAGGCCATTCACCGCACCGCGGACGATCTGATCGATATGGGAACCGTACTGCTGACGAAACCGGCGTGAACCGCTGGCGGGGGACCACCCCCCCAACAGGCCGGTGGTCGCGTCGATGCCGGTGAAATACCAGCAGGGATTCCCGCCGCCATCGCTGCGCGACGATCCCGCCGTGGGCATTGACGGTCAGCTCCCGTTTCGTTCTCCGCCGCCCCAGCGGTCATGCGGTGAGGTCTTGCTAACCCAGTGGTTACGCGTGGTGATCGTATGGAAACGGCTGGTCCATAGCGTATTCAGGCATGTCGACACCATTGGGTACACGGTCGGACACCGGGGGCGGGCATCTGCGCGATACGGTGTACGGCATCCTGCGCGACGAGCTCATGAACGGGCAGATCAAGTTCGGGCAGCGGCTCACCGAGCCGAAGGTCTCTGGGCGGTTCGGGATCTCGCGGACACCGGCGCGGGAGGCGCTGGCCATGCTGTGCTCCGATGGTCTGCTGCGGCGCGAGGACATCGGATTCAGTCCGGTGCGGCCCAGCATTCCGATGATCCGCGATCTGTATGAATTGCGAATCACCCTGGAGCTGGCCGGAATTCAGCGGGTTATGGACAATCCCGGGCTGCGGCATGATCACGAGCTGCTGCGGCTGGAGCGGGACCGGTGGCTGGCGCTGCGGGAGGATCCGCCCGCGCAGGAGCCCGGATTCGTGGTGGTGGACGAGGAGTTCCACATCGCGCTGCTGTCGGCATCGGGCAATGGTGAGCTGGTGCGGACGCTGGCCTCGATCAATGCCCGCATCCGGCACGTCCGGATGTATGACTTCATGGTCAACAATCGGGTCGAGGTGACCATCGAGGAACACCTCGCCATTCTCGATGCCGTTCTCGCCGAAGACCTCCCGCACGCGCTCGTCCTGCTGCACCGGCATATCGGCGAATCCCTCGATGTCGTGCTCGACCGGGTCACGCGGGCCATTGTCGCCATGTCGATGGCAAGCGAACAGGAGTAGTCGGTGAGTTCGAGTTTCGACACCGTACTGATCGCCAATCGCGGTGAGATCGCCTGCCGGGTCATGCGCAGCGCACAGGCTCTCGGCCTGAAATCCGTTGCGGTGTACTCCGATGCGGATCTCGGTGCGGCGCACGTGCGCAGGGCCGATGCCGCGATCCGACTCGGGCCGGGCCCGGCGGCGCAGTCCTATCTGCGCGCGGACCTGGTGATCGAGGCCGCGCTGGCCTCCGGGGCGGGAGCCATTCATCCCGGCTACGGATTCCTCTCCGAGAACGCGGATTTCGCGGAGGCGGTGGCGGCCGCCGGACTGATATTCGTCGGTCCGACCCCGGAACAGCTGCGCGTATTCGGTGACAAGCACACCGCTCGGGAGGCCGCCCGCGCCGTGGGCGTGCCGCTGGTGCCGGGCAGCGGCATCCTGGAATCGGTCGACCACGCGGTCGCCGAAGCCGAGCTGATCGGCTATCCGGTCATGGTGAAAGCCGTTGGCGGCGGCGGTGGCATCGGTATGCAGGCGTGCTTCGATGCCGATGAACTCCGCACCGCGTATGAACGCGTACAGCGGCTGGCCGTGGCCAACTTCTCCTCCGCCGGTGTCTTCCTGGAGCGCTTCGTCGCCCAGGCCCGGCATGTCGAGGTGCAGGTCTTCGGTGACGGGCTCGGCCGGGTCGTCAGCCTCGGCACCCGGGACTGCTCACTCCAGCGTCGCAACCAGAAGGTGATCGAAGAGGCCCCCGCTCCCGGGCTTTCCGGCGAGATCACCGAACAACTGCTCGCGACCTCCCGTGACCTGGCGCGCTCGGTCGACTACCGCTCGGCGGGCACCGTCGAATTCGTCTACGACACCGACCGCGGCGAAGCCTCGTTCCTGGAGATGAATACCCGTCTGCAAGTGGAACATCCGGTCACCGAGGCCATCACCGGAGTGGATCTCGTGGGCTGGATGCTGCGCCTGGCGAGCGGTGACACCACCATGCTCGACACCCTGCCCGATGCGGGGCCCGCGCTCAGCGGCTGGGCGGTGGAGGCGCGCGTCTACGCCGAGGACCCCGGTCACGAGCACCGGCCCAGCGCCGGATTGGTCACCGAGACAAGGTTTCCCGATGATGTTCGGGTCGATACCTGGATCGGTACCGGCACCGAGGTCAGCGCGTTCTACGATCCGCTGCTGGCCAAGGTCATCACCCACGGCGCGACCCGGGACGAGGCATTCGAGAAGCTGACGGCGGCGCTGGGGGAGACCCGCGTCTACGGCGTGCAGACCAACCTGCCCCAATTGCGTTCCGCCGCAGTAGCTCCGGTGGTGCGGGAAGCCGCTCACATTACCGGCACACTCGCCGAACTGAGCTGGTCCAGCCGCCGCTTGGATGTGCTGCGGGGTGGAACGATGACCACCGTGCAGGACCATCCGGGCCGAATCGGGCTGTGGGAGGTGGGAATTCCGCCCTCCGGACCGATGGACGACCTGTCTTTCACCCTGGCCAATACCGCGGTTGGCAACCCCGTCGGCGCACCCGGCCTGGAATGCACCCTGCAGGGACCGCGTATCCGCTTCTCCGGGTCCGCCGTCATCTGCGTCACCGGTGCACCGACCCTGGTCACGGTGGACGGCGAACCCGTACCGATGTGGGAGCCGCTCACCCTCGAACCGGGGGCGGTACTCGATATCGGCGCACCCTCGGATGCGGGCCTGCGCACCTACCTGGCGATTCGCGGGGGTCTGGACGCACCGCTGTACCACGGCAGCGCCTCGACCTTCACCCTCGGCGGATTCGGCGGCATCACCGGCAGGGCCGTCGCCGACGGCGACGTACTCGGAATCGCTGCCGCACAACCGGATACCGCGGGCACTCCCGAGGCCGTACCGGTCGAGCAGCGCCCCGCGTTCACCCACGATTGGCAGCTGGCCGTCGGTGCGGGACCGCAAACCGCGCCCGCGTACTTCACCGATGCCGATATGACGCGGTTCTACGAGCGGTCCTGGCGGGTCGGTGGTCATGCCAACCGCACCGGCATCCGCCTCGAAGGCCCGAAACCCGAATGGTCGCGCGGCGACGGCGGTGACGCGGGGCTGCACCCCTCGAACCTGCATGACAATCCGTACAGCGTGGGCGCACTGAATGTCTCGGGTGACACGCCGATCCTGCTCGGCCCGGACGGTCCCAGCCTGGGTGGTTTCGCCTGCCCGCTGACCGTGGTCTCCGCGCATCGGTGGAAGCTCGGTCAGCTGCGCCCGGGTGATTCGCTCCGGTTCCTGCCCGTCGACGATGACACCGCCACCGCGCTGCGCGGCTCGAATGCCACGCGCGCCACCGGCATTCTCACCGATACCGGTGCGGCCCTTCGTGATCGGGGAATTCTGGGGACGGCCCCGGCCGGTCCGGATCGTCCTTCGGTGGCCTACCTGCGCGGCGGTGACGACAATATTCTCGTCGAGTACGGCGAGATGGTGCTCGATCTCGGACTGCGCATGCGAGTCCACGCCCTCGCGCGAGCCCTCGCGGCCGCCGCACCCGCCGGAATCATCGACGTCACACCCGGGGTGCGGTCCCTGCACATTCACTTCGATCCCGATGTGCTGCCGCAGTTCCGGCTGCTCGGCCTGCTCGGCGAGCTCGAGCAGCAACTGCCCGCCACCGGCGACCTGGTGGTACCGAGCCGCACCATCCGGCTGCCGCTCTCCTTCGACGATCCCTCCATTGCCGAGGCGATCGACCGCTACCGCAGTGGAATTCGTGATACCGCACCCTGGCTGCCATCGAACACCGAATTCATCAGGCGGATAAACGGACTCGACAGCGTCGACGAGGTGCGCCGGACGGTATTCGACGCCGAATACCTGGTACTCGGACTCGGTGACGTGTATCTCGGTGCGCCACTGGCGGTTCCGCTCGATCCCCGGCACCGCCTGGTCACCACCAAGTACAACCCCGCGCGCACCTGGACCCCCTCGGACGCGGTCGGCATCGGCGGCAAGTACCTGTGCGTGTACGGCATGGAATCGCCCGGCGGCTATCAGCTGATCGGCCGCACCGTGCCCATCTGGTCCAGTTATCGGCAGCACGCGCCATTCGAGGACGGGACGCCGTGGCTGTTCCGCTTCTTCGATCGCATTGTCTGGGAACCGGTTACGCCCGGGCAGCTGCTGGAGCATCGCGCCGCCGCCCGCGCCGGTCGATTCGATGGCGAGGTCAGCGATGGAACCTTCGCCCTGGCCGACCATCAGCGGATGCTGCACGACAATGCCGATGCCATCACCGCTTTCGAGACTCGCCAGCGGGTCGCCTTCGACGCCGAGAAGCGCGCCTGGCGGGCGGCGGGCGAATTCGATCGCGCGGTCGCCGCACCGGCACCGGTCGAGACCCGCGGCGACGTGCTCGCGGGCCTGCCCGCGAACGCCACCGTGGTCACCGCGCCCATGGTCGGCAATGTGTGGCGTATCGATATCACCCCCGGCACCAAACTCACGCAAGGAGATCCCGTCGCCGTCCTCGAAGCCATGAAACTGGAACTGCCCGTGCCCAGTCCGGCCACCGGCACCGTACTGAAGGTGCTCACCGCACCCGGTGCCACCGTGGAACCCGGAACCCCTCTCGCCGTGATCGGAGTCGACTGAATGAACACCCACCAGACCGATAGCAGCGCGAGCCCCGCACCCACCGCGCGCGTCGCGGCCGCCTACGCGCGGATCGCCGAGGCCGATCGGCCCGAGGTGTGGATCACCCTGCGCGATCAGGCCGAGGTGCTGGCCGAGGCGAGCGCGCTCGAAGAGCGGATATCCGGTGGGGCGGAGTTGCCGCTGGCCGGAGTGCTCGTGGCGGTCAAGGACAATGTCGATGTCGCGGGGTTGCCGACCACCGCGGCCTGCCCCGAATTCGCCTACACGCCAAGTGAAACCGCGTCCTCGATAGCGCGGCTGGTCGAGGCCGGGGCCATCGTCCTCGGTAAGACCAACCTCGATCAGTTCGCCACCGGACTGGTCGGCACCCGCAGCCCCTACGGCGCGGTCCGCAATGCGCTCCATCCCGAGCTCATCTCGGGTGGTTCCAGCTCCGGATCTGCGGTCGCCGTGGCCCTGGGTATCGCCGATATCGGAATCGGCACGGACACAGCGGGTTCCGGGCGGGTGCCCGCCGCGTTCAACGGCCTCGTCGGTATCAAGGCGAGCCTGGGAATCATTCCCGTCCACGGTGTGGTGCCCGCATGCGCCGACTATGACGCCGTGACCGTATTCGCGGCGACCCTCGACCTCGCGACCCGGGCGGCGGCGATCATGGCCGGACCCGAACCGCGCGATCCACGCAGTCGCACCTGGCCTGCCGATGTGCGGTTCGCCGCCGCGCAATCGCCCCGCTTGGCGATTCCCGTGCCCGCCAACCTGACTCCGCTCAGCCCGGCCTACCGGGAGGCGTTCGACAAGACCGTCGCCGCGGCGCTGGAGGCGGGGTTCAAGATCGACATCGTCGATATCGCTCCACTGCTCGAGGCCGCGCTGCTGCTCTACGACGGTGCGATCGTCGCCGAGCGGTATGCGGCCGTGGGGACGTTCCTCGACAGCCGGCCCGCCGGCGCCGATCCCACTGTGACAGCGATCATCTCGGCCGCGGAGATGCCCAGCGGGCATGCCTTCGCGGATGATCTCTCCGCCCTGGCGCGTACTCGATCGGCCGCACTGCGCCTGCTAGAATCCTTCGACGCGCTGCTGCTGCCGACCACCACCGAGCACCCGACTCTCGCTGCGGTCCAAGATGATCCGATCGGGATCAACCGGCGGTTGGGCACCTACACCAACTTCTGCAACCTGCTCGATCTCGCGGCCGTGGCGATTCCCGGCGCGGCGACCGCCACCGGCGAACCCTTCGGCGTCATGCTCGTGGTGCCCGCCTTCGGTGACCAGGTGGCCATCGATCTCGCGGCCCGGCTGCAGCATGCCTCCGCTACACCACTTCTCGTCGAGACCGGCGTCGAGCTGGCGGTATTCGGGGCCCATCTGCGTGATCAGCCACTGCACTGGCAGTTGGAGGAGCTCGGGGCGCGTTTCGCGGGATCCATCCGCACCACCGATGCCTACCGCCTGACCGCCATGGATACCACGCCTCCCAAACCGGGCCTGGTGCGCACCGCGCCCGGACATGGTGCGCCCATCGTCGGCGAACTGTTCCGACTCTCCGAGGCGGGGCTCGGCCGCTTCCTGGCCGCCCTCCCCGCGCCCATGGCATTGACCGCCATCGAACTCGGGGACGGGCGCACGGTCGTGGGCTTCACCGCGACCCATGACGCCACCGCCACCGCGGCGGATATCACCGAACACGGTGGCTGGAAGGCGTACCTGAGCGCCCGGTAATCGGAGCGCGATAGCGGCGTCGACTTGCTGCGACGTCGCTTTCCTTCCGATTGGTACGGTTCTGGGCATGACGACGAAGCTCTCGATACGGCTGCTGTCCGCGTTCGGACTGGTTTGCTGCCTCGTCGCCGGTGTCACCGCCTGCGGCAAGTCCGCCTCGATGACGGAGGTCGCCGACGGTGGCACAGCGGATAGCTCCGGCCATACCGGCTATCCGTTCACCCTCGACAACTGCGGCGTCAAGGTCACCTTCGACAAGGCGCCCAGCAGGGCGGTCTCGCTCTATCAGGCATCCACCGAGATCCTGTTGTCGCTGGGGCTGGCCGATCGGATGAAGGGCACCTCGACCTGGTTCGATCCCGTGCTGCCGAAGCTGGCGGCGGACAATGCGAAGGTGCCCCGGCTGGCCGACAATGATCCGTCGCTCGAGGCGGTGCTGGCCACCGAACCCGACCTCGTGACCTCGGCGAGCGCGCACACCTTCACCTCCGCCGTCGTCGCGGAGCGATCGCGGTTCGCGCAGCTCGGCATTGCGACGTATCAGTCGCCTTCGGTGTGCGCCGGGGCCACGGTCGAGGGTGAAACCGTCACTCGCACAGCGCCGCTCGGTATCGACACGCTGTTCCAGGAGATCACCGAACTGGCCCGCATCTTCGATGTGCGGGAGCGCGGCGCACAGCTGGTCGCCGAATTGCGGGGGCGTCTGGAGGCGGCGAAGACGGGCGCACAACGCACTCCCGAGCCGACCGTCGCCTTCTGGTTCTCCGGCATCAAGACGCCCTATATGGCCGGATGTTGTTCCGCCCCGGGGATGTACGCGCGTGAAGTAGGCGCCTGCAATGTCTTCGCCGGACAGCGGGAGGACTGGCCGGAGATCAGCTGGGAGGCCGTCGTCGCCGCCGATCCGGAGGTGCTGGTGCTCGCCGACCTGAGCCGCCAGCGCATCGACGGTGACGCGCTCACCACGAAAATCCAGTTCCTGGAGTCGAATCCGGCGACCAAGCAGATGCGCGCGGTGCAGGGCAGGCGCTATGTGGTCATGACCGGTTCGGAATTGGATCCCGGCATCCGCGAGATCGACGCCATCGAGAAGCTGTCGACCGGCCTCACCGCGGCCCGTTGACCGTCTCTCGCCGCGCGGTCCTGCCGATCTGTGTGGGCTGCGCTGTCCTGCTGGTCATTTCGATCGCCGTCACGGTATCCATCGGCCCCGCCGATATTTCCCTGCGCGAGGTCTACAGCGTGATCGGCAGCCACCTCGGCCTGGGAAGCTCCTCGGCCGGGCGGCTGGCCGACGGCATCGTCTGGCAACTGCGACTGCCGCGCGCGGTGCTGGCGGCCGGCTGCGGAGCCGGGCTCGCACTCTGCGGAGCGATTCTGCAATCGCTGCTACGCAATCCGCTCGCCGACCCCTTCGTGCTGGGTGTCTCGTCCGGAGCCTCCGCCGGCGCGGTCTCGGTCGCGGTGCTCGGTGTAGGAGCCGGAGCCCTGACCCTCTCCGGTGGCGCGTTCGCGGGCGCGGTCCTGTCCTTCGCCCTCATGCTCGCCCTCGCCTACGGCGCGGGCGGCACCCCCGACCGGGTAATCCTCGCGGGCGTGGCCTGCACCCAATTGTTCTCCGCCCTCACCTCTTTGATCGTCCTGTGGTCCGCCAACGCCGAACAAACCCGCGGTGTCCTGTTCTGGCTCTTGGGCTCCCTGGCCGGTGCCACCTGGAGCGATGTCACCACCTGCGGCATCGTCTTCGCCATCGGCTGCGTCATCTGCCTCTGGTACGCACCAACTTTGGATGCTTTCGCCTTCGGCCCCGACGCGGCGGCGGGACTGGGCGTCGCGGTAACCCGCACCCGCACAGTTCTGCTCCTGATCACCGCACTGGTCACCGCGGCGTTGGTAAGCGCCGCCGGTGCAATCGGTTTCGTCGGTCTGGTCCTGCCGCACGCCGCCCGCTTCCTCGTCGGCCCCGCCCACGCCCGCCTCCTGCCCGTCACGGTCCTGATGGGCGCGGTCTTCATGGTCTGGGCAGACACCATCGCCCGCAGCGCATTCGGGGCCAGGGAAGTCCCGGTAGGAGTGGTAACCGCCCTGCTCGGCGTCCCCGCGTTCGCCCTTCTGCTGGCCCGCCGCAGGCGACTCGCATGACACTGCGCGCCCTGGACATCTCCTGGACCCGCTCCGGCCGTCTGGTCCTCGACGGCGTAACCCTCACCCCCACACCGGGATCCACGGTCGGCCTACTAGGCCCCAACGGCTCCGGAAAATCCTCCCTGCTCCGCCTCATGGCCGGTCTCGACCGCCCTGACTCCGGCCGGATCCTCCTGGACGACAACAGTATCCAAGAAATCCGCCGCAGGCGGGTAGCCCGCCGCATAGCCCTGGTGGGCCAACACGCGGACACCGACCTGGACCTGACCGTCCAGGATGTAGTCCACCTGGGCCGCATCCCCCACCGCACCCTCTTCGGCACCGACCCCACCGCCGACACCTCCGCCATAACCCAGGCCCTCACCGCAACCGGCCTGTCCCACAAGGCATCCGACCCCTGGCACACCCTCTCCGGCGGCGAACGCCAACGCGCCCTCATAGCCAGCGCCCTGGCCCAACAACCCCGAGAACTCCTCCTCGACGAGCCGACCAATCACCTGGACATAGCCCACCAACTGGAAATCCTCACCCTCGTCCAATCCCTACCTCTGACAGCAATCCTCGCCCTCCACGACCTGAACCTCGCGGCAATGTTCTGCGACACCCTCCTGGTTCTTGATCAAGGCCGAGTAGTAGCCACCGGCACCCCTGCCCAAGTGCTGACCGAACCCTTGATCTTCGAGGTCTACAAGGTCCACAGTCGGGTAACCATGACTCCCGACGGCACCCCCTCGGTAACCTTTCTCCGCACCTGACCCGGGTCCCAACGCCCAGGACCGACCGTCAGTGGTCGATGAATTTCTTGTGGCCGAAGAGGCAGGCTCCGGTGTAGTAGTCGAAGCCGTAGTCGAAGACCGCGTGCAGGTTCCAGTGGGCTTCGCAGTAGGAACGGTCGCAGGTCGCACAGAAGTACGGGGCGTACTCCTTGGCGAGTGCGTGGAGCACCGCGTCGACACGGTCGCCCGCGCCGCGCACCGCGGCGACGACCGCCTCGTACCGGGCGACATGGGTGGAGAACCCTGTGAAGGGGAGAAAACCGCTGAGTCTGAAGGTGCCCAGTTCGGACAGGCCGGGGATGTTCAGTTCGTGCAGGATGTCCGTGCGCCCATCGGCGTATGCGGCTCCGCGCGGGATCAATTCGATGACGGCCGCGGTTCGCCCGCAACCCTCGTATCCGCACGGGATCTCGGCCCACACCCGTGGCGGCTGCTCAGCTGTCATCGGCCATCCCGGTGTTTGGTCCCGCCCTGGTGTGGGTACCACTGAACCTGGCGACTGTGTCGCAGGGTCAGGGTGGAGGCGCCCCCGGCAGGAATCGAACCTGCGACCTAGGGATTAGAAGTTCCTGCGCTCGAAGCATTGTCCTGACCAGCAGAGGAGCAGTTCGTGGGGGAGCGGAATGGGAGAATCCCTAGGTGAGCCGCGACCGGGCTTCCGATCTTGAACTATCTTTGCGGCCAATCGGCTTCGTTTCGATCACGCAGGCACAGGACCTCTTCTTGATCGGAAGGCTTGAGTGACGCCCCGGGTGGCTATTCAGAGCGAGGATCAGACCCTGTGCGGTTGCTGCTCTGTAGGGTCGTTCGACCAGGTCCGGTATAGCTTGTGGATCCCATCAGTTTCGAGCAATCGTGATTGCCAATCTTCACATGACGGCCGGGCGCCGAGGCTGATGCAACTTTCGACGATTTCCTCAAGGCTGTATCTAGGCGATGGCATATGAGCTTTTAGGTTGAACGAGGGATGAATATGAGGGCGAAACTCATGGCTGTTGCCCACGGGGTGCCAGTGCCAGCGGATCTCTATACCTTCCGCCTCACGAACCAATTTGTAGTTATACATCCGTGTTGAGATTCGGAACCTTCCGACTGAAATATCGAACCGTTCCGGGTCTGTCTCGACTAGCTCGAATCTCTGTTCGGCAAAAAGAGTGCCGAATCCTTTCAATTCCATGCCTTCGGGACCGTTCAGCATCCACGCGCCTTGGCTGCCGACCTTCCCCACCCGGTCAGCTACAAAGATCTGCGAGTACCCATCCAGGCAGCCAACGGCCCGCTTAAGGGGATCGATGTAGTTCTGAACCGCCTCTTGAGGCGTGCGACCAGGCACGGATACCCCCTACCGAATCCTACTGCCGCCGGGCAAACGGTAGGGCCATCGCGACCTCGGTGAGACCTGCAACGTCATCCCAGTTCACACCCTCGAAGTCGCCGCGGTCCCACCTTACGATGAACTCACTCCCCGATATGCCCATGTGTACCTTGGCGATTTGATCGAAAAGATCGGCGCTACCTTGTCCATCCATTGCGATCACTTCACCCGTGGTACCGGTCGCAGTGGTCATGTCACCCTCCTTTCGGCTCTCCCTATGTTTACCAGCTACTACCGACAGATGCTTGATGATCATCGCAACCAGTCCTTCATTGTTGCAGTACGTGCCCCTACGTTACTCGAACCTATGTTCGAAGACGGGTGGTTGCCCAACATCTTGGCGATCGGTGTCACATCGGCTGATCGTCTTTGAGGCTGGTGGTACCGGTCTGCGGCAAACTGGTTGGAGCTGCCTGTGCTGTCGGCGGTGGTAGCAAGCCCGCATTAGCCGATTGGCCTCGATCGAATAGGAGAACCGCATGACTCGAGCGGTCGATCGGGCCGATGACCACTTGCCCGATCGAGCAGCAGCCCTGCCTGTCGACGGTCGGTGACACTGCTTGCGACAGTGGAGGTTTCGCGTTGAAGTAACGTCTGTTGTCGTGGAGGCTCAGGTGAGTCTCCGCTTGCAAGCCGCTTGTGGCTGGTGCGAGCGGATTGAATCGGGTGATAGTCGGAGGTACGTATGTCCAACAACAATGGCGACAAACCGTCGGAGAAGGACAAGCTGTCAGAGAAGGCGGCCGATCTTGTCGAAGCGAGACTGCGTGCCTTGGTGACGTTGCCGCCTGCCAATCGAACGGACCCACCCGCCGCTGCCCGGTTATGGCTAGATGACCTCTTGTCGAAACATGATTCCTACCGGGATGCGACACTCGCGATCATTGCCTTCTCCGTCTCCTCCGACGAGAGGTTGGACGTTCGGCTCGCACCAGACGGCCGGCGGCCGGTAACGCAGAAGTTGACCAAAGTCTGCGATGAGCTGGGTATCCCGTGCAAGCGAGACGCGTTCCAGACGTTAGGTAAAGGTCAGAAGCGACTAGATGGGCTTGATCGCGCCGCCTGGCGAAACCTCATCACATGGTTGTCGACAACTGCGTCCGCTGAAGAAGTCGCGGCTGCTTTCGAATATGTTGCTGAGGATGTTGCGGCAACTGCCCGAGTGATTCCACCAATGCCCGATCTGGTCATATCGGCGCTAACGTTTCCCAAGATGTGGGCGCTCTTTGAATCAATGCTTGACACGCCAACTCGTGGTGCTCATGAACAGATGATTTTCGCGGCGCTTCTGCATGCATTGATGGAACAGCTTGGAGGGCACTTCCGTGTCGATACCAAGAATATCAATGCTTCTGACGCGTCTGCTAAGTCAGCTGCAGATGTGCAGGTGTGGTTGCAGGGCCAACTCATCGATGGGTACGAGGTGACAGCCAACTCGTGGGAGACCAAGCTTGCTCAGGCAGAGGCCGCGCGAGTCAAAGCAGATTTGCAGAGGATTCACATCGTAGCGAAGGCAGGAAACCTTTCGGCGCCGGATCTTGCGACAGCCCTCGCGGAATGTGGCCTGGGACTTGACGCTGATCTCAGTATCCTCGACGTTCGTCACGAGATTCGGTCAATGGTTGCGCGACTGGTGAGGCAACACCGTCTTGAGGCGCTTCGGCGCTTGCATTATCTCCTAGTTCATCAGCAACCGAATCATGTACTGGTGGGAGACTATGTGAGTTTGCTCGTGAAATCGGGGATGGTGGCTGAATGAAGGAATCATTCGCTTAGGCACTTAAGTAATGCTTTGCCGACAGCCGCAGCAAGGCGTGGAGGTACCGCGTTTCCCACCTGTCGGTACTGACTCGACCTTCGGCCTTGGAACTCCATCGTAGAAGGGAAAGTCTGTAGTAATGCAGCTTCTTGCACAGTGATACGTCGAGCCCCTGGCACCGTACCGGTCTTGGGTGTTCCCCCTGACAGAAGGTGGGCGTGGTAGGAAGGCAAAATTCCAGCGGTATCAATCCATGGTGTCTTGTTGCCACCCATGCTTGCCAACATAGTTGGAGCGAGGTCGTCGAGGTCAATCGGACGGCCGCCACCGTTGAACAAGAGTCCGTCATGGGGGCTGGGCCTGATATGTGGCTTCTTGGCGTAGGTCACCTTGGAAGTATTCGGATCACCAATGACGCGCTCCGCTGACAAAATGTCACCCGCTTTTACCGTGCCAACCTTGTGGGTCGGTGTAGGTGCTTTGAACCTCTTGCCTTGGATTCCGACGACGAAGAGACGACGTCGGCTTTGGGGAACGCCGTAATCGGATGCGGCAAGAACTTCCCATGAGACGGTGTAGCCCAGGCTGCGGAAGGCCTCAAAATAGGTTTCCATGTGGGCAAGGCGGCTGCCGCGTACTAGCCCGCTAACGTTCTCCATGATGAAGGCGCGAGGCGCTATGTCTTTCACAGCTCGCAGGTAGTGAGGAAGACCGTCCCGGGGATCGTCTTCACCTAGGCGGTGACCGCCGTCCGACCATGGCTGGCACGGTGGGCCGCCTGCTACTACGTCGATCTCACCTTTGTACTGACCGAAGTCAACCTGTGCGATATCGCACTCTTGCATCTTGGTTTTTGGATGGGACTGACGGTAGGTAGCAGCGGAATCTCGATCCCACTCGATAGCATTGCGTACGTCGAAGCCTGCTTCGATCAATCCCAGCGAGAGGCCGCCAGCACCTGCAAATATGTCGATGGTCCGCACAGGGGGCAGCATACGTGCAGCATCTGACAAGCGAACAGAAGCCGCTGCGAACAGCGTGAGTTGATCGCCCGGATCCACAGCATCATCCTCGTGGGCGTGTGGCGTCAGCATCCGATCACCATTCACCACTGACCCGGTTGAACTCAACATGAACTGAGTGTCTACTACCAGTTCTGTTGTCTGCCTTGAACGCCGCGCCGCAGGTGCCGCAGTAGATCGGACCGGCTTCGAAGACTCTGAGCGATACCCGCAGCTTGCGGCCGCATTCGCATACGGCGGAGAGCCCGTTGTTGTTGGATATACGTCCGCCGCGTCGGTTCGGTTCCCGTCGGCGGTACGCCACCAGCGCGAAGGCCAGTTCGTCCAGTTCGTCGCGGTATTGCTCGCGGGTTTGGTCCGGCACCATGGTCACCGACCATCCGAACTTGTCGTGATGCTCCAGGGCGAGTCCGAGTTCTTTGCCGAGGATGCGGTAGCGCTCGTTGTGCCAGCGGCCCTGTCGGCTGGTGTCCTTGATGCCCCGCGTTGCCGCAACACCGTGGGCGGCCTCGTGAAGCAGGGTGCCGAGCACGTCGACCGCGCCGTGCTGAAGCCCTTCCCCGCCCACGAACAGCTCATGTAGCTCGTACTCGCCTCGTATCCAGCGGTTTTGCGCAAAATGCCCCAGCGTGATCTCGCTACTGCCGGTCGATCCCGCACCTAAGGTGAGCACTACTTCGGGTACGTCCGGGTGGTGCGATCGGATTGCCAGCCATGTGTTTTCGAGCGCGGAAATGAGCAAGCCAGTGATGGTATCGGAGTCGGTCATGACATCCGGGTCCTTCCGAAGGCTGTTGACACGTACGTGTCAACGGGTGGAGTCCCGACCGAGCGTGGATTCCCTGGGCGCGCGCCGCGCTCTGTCGGGGCAGGCCCTGCGCCTGCCCTCACCGCCTGCCGGGGGCGTCGCAGAGGCTCCGGGCCGAGGAGGAATTTCCCGGCACCCCGCCGTCACTGAATCTGTGGACCGGACGGGGAAATTCGTCCTCGGGCGGGAGGGGCGGCGCCCGTACAATGCGGCGCGCACCCAGGGAATCACCCAGCACGACAACCACTCCGGACCATCCGCCGGACTATCGCCCGCGACTATCCGCACCGGGCACAGCCACCCCCGCGCAACCGGTCCCTCCGGACGTCACCACTGCGCGAGCGTTCCGGACGACACCCTGCACTCAACCGCCACGTACGCACCCACCGTCACCGGACGCTCCCACGCACCCAACTGCAACGCTCATTACCCAACTCAACCTACTTACTCCTCTGTCTGAATATTCTTCTCTCTCTTCTTCTTTCCCCCGCCCCGCCTCCTTCTGAAAATTAACTATGGCTCTCACAGATCACCAAATACACACTGATGGGGGTATTTGGTGATCTGTGAGAGCCCACCCTGTAACCGCAGGTCAGGAGGCGGGGCGGGGTGTAGAACACGGGTAAAACTCGGGTAGTGATCTCCCGCGTTCTACCCGCGTTTTTCCACGATGCGACGAGTTCTGCCCGCCTTTCGCCGCTCATGCGCTGCGTTCTACCT
Organism: Nocardia sp. NBC_01503; assembly: GCF_036327755.1. Taxonomy (NCBI): domain Bacteria; kingdom Bacillati; phylum Actinomycetota; class Actinomycetes; order Mycobacteriales; family Nocardiaceae; genus Nocardia; species Nocardia sp. NBC_01503. Next base: position 711,420 of record NZ_CP109596.1, on the reverse strand, counting down.
GTGTTCTGCACGGGTTTTACCCCCGATTTCCGATTGCTGGCCGCTGGCCGATCCCGGTATCCGGTCCAGATTTCGACGGCCCGTCGCGTCCGGGAGGGGGTGGGGCGCGTGATTGTGTCGGCGCCGCCCCTCACGCCAAGCACGAATTTCCCCGTCCGGCCCGGCGCTCACCGCAGGGTTTCGGAACGGGAAATTCGTACTCGGCGTGAGCCTCTCGGGCGGCGCCAGCGGGCAGCTGGTGACGGGCAGGCCGGGCCTGCCCGCACTCTCCACGCGCCCCACCCCACCATCGCTGGCATCCACTACGGCGTGGAACCTCGCGCTGATCGCGGCTACGCCGGAATGAGCGGCGGCAGCGCGGCGATGGCAGACCGCAACGAAGTCACGACGGTATCGACTTCAGGGTTGGTCGCGGCAACAGCGTCGATGGTCTCGGTGATCTGTTGCCCCACGGTGACCGCCTGGGGCTGCGGCGCTGCGGCAGGGGCGGCGATCTCGATCAGTGGTGGTATATCTACGGGTTTGGGTACATCGACACCGCCGCCGAGCGCGCCCGCGGCCGCGCCGCCGAGCACCGCGCCAGCGGTGGCCCCGAGCGCGATACCCGGTACTGCGGCCACCACCGACCCGACCATGCACCCCGCGATGCCTCCGAGCGCGGCGCCCGGACCCGCTCCGGTGCCTGCGGTCGGCACGCCCGCGATCGCTGCACCCGCGATCCCGCCGACCACAGCGCCGACTCCGCACCCGGCCAATGATGCTGGCACGGACACGATCTCCGCTCCCGCGGTACCGCTGACGAGTGCGCCGGTCATGGTCGAGGCGGCGCGGCGATCGGATTCATCCCGCGGAAAACCCGCGCTGTCATACCCGGCGGCGATCTGCCATTCGACATAGTCCAGATACGCCTGCGCTTTGTCCCGGGTCTTCCTATCGACCCAGTCCGGCACCGCCACCGTAGTGTTCCCGGCGCGCACCGTATGCGGGTCGACCGGGACAACCTCGGGCACGGTGTCGGGTTGCTGCACGTCGGGTTCGGCCGTCGGTGGCTGCGGTTGTGGCGCAAGGAGATTGGACTGCGGGCTGGTCTGCTGCTGAGGTCGTGGCCGCGCGGGTGGCGCGGGCGGGTCGGGGAGATAGTCCGCCATGCTCGGTGCGGGCGTCGTACTTAGCCCCGGTTGTCCTTCCCCGGGCACCGCCAAACCGGGTTGTCCCGGCGCGGCAACCGCGGTACCGTGCCCGGCGGCGGCAAGGACCGGTAGCACCGCCAGTGCGGTGATTGTGCGTGTGATGGTCATGGGCTCACCTCTCGATCCGACCAGACACCGCCGGATCGATTCATCGGGAGCGGAACCGAACTCATGCGGTAATCACGCTGAACCGGAGCCTACTCAGAACCGACTGTGCGACAACCACGCTCACGAACCTGGCACAGATCGTCACACCAACTCGGTTATGCCACAAAGACTGCGAGTAGCGCATTGTCTTACGGGGCGGGTAGATAGAGGTTCTGAACCTGCCGCCGCGTACCGACCGTCGCCGACGGCCACGGCATTGGGGTTCTCGCTGGCCGGTTTGGTCACTGCGGTCAGCGGAGGTAGCGGACACCTCACCTGGGCGGCACGTTGGCTGAATTGCCGCGAGTGGGAGAGTTGGCAGATTAGTTCCATGCTCAGTTGACGGGAGGTAGATAGCCTTCCAACGCGGTTGCTGCTCGTGTAGCCACCGCGCACGGGTCTTCGTCTTTGTGCAGTGAGTTCGTCACCTCGAAAACGATATTCGCAGCGCGTGTCTGGAGTTGGAGAGCGCAGAAGTAGGGGTGGCTTTGGGTCGTGAGGTGATAGGTGTGGCCTTGGTAGGCGCCGATTGTGGCGTCTGTGATGTCCTCGGCGCCGAGTTTCCAGTCCGCGCCGTTGGTGTGATACCAGACGTCCATGCGGTAACCAGTCGGTCCTGACCAGCTGCACCGCATGCCGGTGGTTCCTTCCTCGGATTTGTCGGTCATTCCGATGCTCTGCATGGCCGGTTCGGGGAAGGCTGTACACGGATCCCATTGCGGGGCTGGAGGTGTGGCGGTGTCGGTGTTTCGAGTGCAGCCACTGACCAGCGCGATGAGGGTCGCTGCGGCGGTGAGGATTGTCATCGCCCGGCGACGTGTGTGGCTGGCGGTGATCATTTAGCTTTGCCCCATCTGTTGACTTGGTCGGGTACCCCTCCAGCTTGCAGGACTGAACCGAAGAGTTTATTGCCTGGCTCTACCAGTTCCCCGCCGAACACGGCGGCGCGCACGGTTTTACTTCCCGCTGCCGAGTCATCCTCGTATTGCCCGAGACGGTGTGGATCCATGCCGTTGCCTTCGAGTATGGCGGGGATTTTGGCGGCGTCGACGTCGTCGACGTCATCGAATGTTCGTAGTGCCCCCTGGTCGGTGAGCAGTTCATGGGGCAGTGTGCTGGGGTCGAGCTGTCCGGAGTCCACCCGCGCCTGGAGCATGACGTATCGCTGGGCTGCATCGGCGCGTTCTGGTATTTGCTGAAACCCCGGAGTGTCCTTGTGAGCGTAAGGGTTGAGTGTGGTGTCCACGGTCGGGTACGTCAGTGTGGGCTTGTCGTAGACGGCGTTGACCGTTGGATCCTTGAGGTACGCCTCCAGCGAGTTCACCACCGGCATGACGAACCGTTCTCCGGGGACGAACTTGAAGGCTTCCTTGGCTCCGGCGTTGAAGATTTCCTTGGCGCTGAGGAAGCTGGCGCCGAGTAGTTCTTTGCGGTGTGTGCCAGCGCTTTCCGCGTCCAAGTTGTGCAGGCCCGAGTCGGCGGCGATCCCACCTTCGATCAGACCGTGCAGGCGCCCGGAATATAGGGCGAGTTCGTTGCCGCCGTCGCCGCGAGCGAACGCGCGGTCGAATTCATAGGATTGGGCGATCGCTGCGCCGTTGATGATCGCGGCGGCGTGTTTATCTCCGTCCAGGAGTGTGAACACGCGTGTGGCTTCCACCGGGTTGAGGGTTCCGAATCCATGTGTGCCGGTGAGGTTTTCGTTTACACCCACCATGTTGGATACGTACGGGGACAGCGCGCCAGCGACGTAGCGCATGCCATTGTCCTTGTGATCGAACAAGGATTTGAAGTTGTTGATCCCGTCAGGAGACTTCGTCGTGGACAGCACGTCTGCCAGCGCGCGGGCGGATTTGCCGGCGAGGGTGGACTGGTCGAGTTGATGCTGATAGCCCGGATCAGCGGGGCTGAGTTGAACTTTGGCGTCCTGGGGAATCCAGTCGAACATCTGGTGGATCGGTGAGTTCTCCACACCGCCGGGCCAGTCGTGGTTGATCAGCGCGACGACAGTGGAGTCGCGGTGATAGTTCGCGCCGAGCTGGTCCGGGGTGCCTTCACCGGTGAGAATGATCGCAGTGGCGTCGGTGTTGCGTGAACCGATGTCGACGATGTTGGTCAGGGACTTCTCGAGCAGGGCACCGTCGGCGGGCAGATTCAGTTTGCCGTCATGGTTGGCGTTGAGCATCGTGGCGAGGGTTCCGCCTTGGCGGTACAACTCGGTGGAGAGTTTGGTGCCGGGTGTATAGCTGCTGTCCGCGGCATCCAGAGCAGTAGTCATGCGCGTGAGGTTGTCGTAATACTTTGTGCCCGCACGGAATTGGCCGATTCCGTCTGGGTCGGGGTATTTGTTGGTGTTCGCGTCCGGTAGGAAGCTGGGATTCCCAGCGCGCTGATCGTTGGGGTTTTCCAGGACTCGGCTGGAGATGATGTCGCGGTAGGACTGCGGTAGCTGCTCGTAGCCACCGGTGGTTTGTTTGCCGTCGGCTTTGATGCCTTTGACGTTCTCGTTCGATAGCAGCATGACCGAGTTCGCCAGTTCGCGGGCATGGGTTTCCCCATCCGGACCTTGCGCGCGCAACTGCTCGCTGACTTTGGCGAATCCATCGGGGCCTGCGGCGTCGAGAAACTTCTGGGTGAACTCGAGCGTAGAGGCGGGAACATCGACCGTTTCCCCAGCGTGTAGTCGGGCCAAATCGTCCGCTGAGAGACCGGTTCTGTCGAGTATCTGGTCGATTTGCGCCAGCACATCCGCGGGAATCTGATCGGAATTCTTCACCTTGGTACCGAGGTCCTGCCCCGACGCACCGCTGATCTGCACAGGCGTGGTCCCGTTCCCGCCCCCGGGTAGGTCGGCGAACGCGGTGGTGAGTCCGTCGACGACGATTTGTCCGTTCAGTCCGGCCTCGGCCAGCCACCACCGTAATGACCTGGCATATTCGTCGGCTTGACGTTGCAACGCCCCCAACTTGATCGCTGCGTTGTCGCGATCCGATAGCGCGTTCGCAATCTGAGATAGGGAGAGCGTGACCCCTCCGTCTTCACCGACCAGGTAGCCCTCGCCAGTGATCAGTCCCTTGGATTGGGAGACGGACGCCTGGGCGAGCCGCATCTGTTCGAGCCGCATGAGGATTGCCCCAGAGGCTGCGTGCAGGACCCCCGCAACCTTGTAGCCCTCATCGCGTACGCTCGACGCTTTGCTGCGGACTCCATTGCCGAACTTGCCGACTATGTAGTCCAGTGAGTTACTCGAATTGTTCTGTACCGCATCGAGTTCAGTCTTGAGTTTGTCCGACTGCGCCATCCAGTGCATGGCCTGCGTATCGAGCGCATCCAGCTTCCAGCCGATCACCTGAGATACGGTCGGAACCGGGGTATCGCTCACCGGGGCCCGGCCTGGGTGATCTTGACGGCGCTGGTGCGGTCCTGGGTTTCGATCTCGGTAAGCCCCACGTCGGTACTGACCGCGATCACGCGAACCTTCTCTGTGGTCGTTCCTATCGCGGTTGTGGCACTTTGGGCGCCACTCACGCACGCCGCCTCGATACCGGTGCCCGGCGCCGCACCGGCGATTGTCAGCACCTGGTCATCCGGGTGGACAGTCGTCAAGGCGTCGGCGCTGGCGTTGATGGATGTGATCAGGCCACGGGTACGTTCGGGGTCGACATAAATATCGTCGCTGCTCACCGCTGATCCCCCCTATGGGTCAGTGTCGATCGGCTATCGGTGCGAAACTCTACGCGAAACCAAGATCATAGGGAGTCTGGGATCGGGTCAGTCCGCAGCGATCGGCGAGCGCGGCCGCCATGGATCATCGCCGTCATCCCAACTCTCAGTCGGTCGTAAAGAGGTAGGCAGCGGTCGTTGGGGCGCGTCACCGATTTGCTCGACAACGCTGGCAATCCGGGGGTCGTCGCTCACCTCACGAACAAGGTCCGCCATTTGCTGTTGGGCTTGCTCGCGCGCACGGTTGATCAAGTCCGCGATCAGTTGCCCGACCCCACTGACATCGGATATGACCTCGCTGTCGATCACCACCGCCCGGACAGTGCCATTCGCATAAACATCCACGTACACGCCGTCTGCTCGTATGGACGCACGGTTGTTACTCAATGCATCAGCGAGCCGGTCCATCTTTGTCCCCAACGACTCGGTGAAGCCCGAAGGAACCGACGCCTGCGAAGTCATAATCAAAATCCTCCCACTAGAACGCGCAGATCCACCCGCCGCGGCCTCGCAACCCCTGCCACGCGTGTCACGACTCGTCAGACTGATCATCGCCTATCAGCACCACTCGCGCCGGTCATCGTGCGTTCGCTGGCCCACTCACGCGGGGGTTCGGGCTGGACTGATCTTGCCCACCCGCGTACGGAGCGCTACTCCGAGACCGTTGCCCGCCCAGCGCAATCCGTCGTGCTGCCAGGCTGGTAGAACAAGGGGCGGAGCCCGTGCCTGCTACTAACAGGCACGGACTCCGCTTTCTTTCGGTATTCAGTTGTGGGTGATGATCAGCCGAACAAGGTCATCTGGTTCTGGTGGGCTCTCCGATCGCAGTCGTCCCGGTAGGTCTTGGCTAGCCTCTTCACCTTCGACGGCGACATGTCGTAGTCGTCGGCGATTCTGGCCCAGCTCGCACCCCGGTCGTACTGTTCCTGGATCTCCCGCCCGAACCTGAGTTCCGTGCGGCGGCTCATCGGCTTCTTACTCCTCGCCATCGCAGTCACCCGAACTCAAGTAGAGGGTTTCCTCGCGCTGGCAATCGCCTTCCCCGATCTCGCACCCTGCCTCTTCGCAGAGCCCGCACAAGGTCAGCGTGTTCACTGTTCCGACCGCGACGTCGAAGCAGTCGCGGCACCCGCACCACTGGTATTCCGATCGCTTGCTCATGACCGGTCCTCCCGCGGCTGGCCGCCGTGTTCACCCGTTCCCGTGGGTTTGTCATCATCGACATCCCACGGTTCGTAGGAACCGCAACAGCAGCAGTAGAGCAGGAACTCGATACCGAGCACCCGATCCTCCTGCCGGGCAGGGATTTTCGACATTCTCATGTCGCAGCAGGTGAGTCCCTCGCTCATATCGCCCGCCCGATCACGGTGTCCCGGGTGGTGGCGGCCGTGGGCCTCCAGTCCTCGGGCAGGAAACCGCCGTCGGTGATCCAGTCATCCAGTCCCTCAACAACTTCGGTGAGGGCGTACAGGATGCGAGCCACTTCGTTGTGGTCGAAACACACATGCGGATTCAGGGCATCGGCTTCGCCGATCAGATCCCGGATTCGGGTCAGGGCCGCGTTCGGGTCCATCACCGTCTCCGCACCGGTGCCGGCTGCGGGCACAGATCATGCTGGGCCACGAGCGCGCTGAGGTCCCATTGCAGGCACTGCACCTGATCGAGCAGTTCCTTGTTCTGGTCCCGCAACTCATCGCGTTCCTTGATCAGCTCGGCCACCCACACCCCATGGGCCTTCTCGTCCGCGACAGCGGGTGTGCTGTCCTGCACGGGAACCCCGTCCTGGAGTGCTTCGGTGATCGTGATCAACAAGTCCCCGGCCACCTGACGCGGCAGATCAGCCGAGACCGACCGATACTCACCCGCCAGCGAGTACAGGAACGTGAACCGGAACTTCGCGCCCGGCTCCATCGTGATCAGCAACCGTCCGAACCGTTCGGCCCGCGCGACCAGTACATTGCGCATCGCCATCACAGCACCTCCTTCGGATCGGTCAGTACCCGAAGCGGTTTCATCGCCTTCGCGTCGGTGATCGCGGCATCGATCAGATCCCGCAGCAACACCGCCTGATCGACGGTCATCGCCATCGAGGCCATGCCCGCACCGTGCTGATGAGCACGCAGTTCCAGGACCACGAGTTCGAGGAACTGGCCGTAGTACACCTCGAACGAGCCACCGACCTGGGACACGATGTGTACCCCGTCATCGACCGCGCCACTGACGTGGTGTCCGAAAAGGTTCCGCATCACGCCACCTCCTCCGGCATCGGCTCGGAATCGTCGTCAGTGACGATCTCCGGGTCGGCGACATCGTTGTCGCTGCCATCGAATGCGGTGATGACCGCGATCAGGTTGTCCCGTAGGACGCGAGCCTCCTCGACCGTCAGATCGGCCAGCACTCCTTCGGAGTAGCCAGCCCCCCAACGGATTTCGATGTCACCGCGGCAATCGGACTTGCGCAGGGTCTCGACGGTGGCATGGGGCATGTTGTGCCAATGCGTGTCGAGGCTGCCGTGGCCGCCCTTGCCGTACTCACCGTGGGATGCGGTGCGCGCGGTGGTGCTCAGATAGGCCATGATCAGAGTCCTTCCTGGTTGTTGTTCTGGTTATCCAGGGCGTCGAGGATCGCGGCGTCGAACAGGTCGTGCACCGCCATGGCCGCTTCCAGGGGAAGGCCCATGATCAGATCCGGTCCGCGATCTCCATCGGGGTGAATACCGAACACGATGACGTTGAGCTCGGCGTCGTACTCGGTGCTGAACCCCACCCCGACCGAACGGCCGAGATCGGGGTGCGGTTCGTTGTTGCCGCAGTTACCGGTGTATGGATTGCGCATGATCACGCCACCTCTTCCGGATCGCCCTGGAACGAAGCGAACGGGTCATCACTGGCCACGGCCGACCCGTTCGCGTTTCCACCGGGTTCGGCCTGTGCTCGCCCATTGCGGCTACCGCCTTGGGTGGAGCGCCGAACCGGTTTGGCGACGGCGTATTTCAGAGACACTCCGACTTCGTCGGCGACCAACTCGATCACCTGGCGTTTGACGCCCTCGCGGTCGGTGTACTCGCGCTGGGCGAGTTTGCCGACCACGACCACGCGCGCGCCCTTGGACAGGGAATCGGCGATGTTCTCCGCGGCTTCACGGAACATCGTGCACCGCATGAACAGCGGCGCCCCGTCCTTCCACTGGTTGGCCTGCCGGTCGAACACCCGAGGGGTCGACGCGACGGTGAAGTTGACCACCGAATCATTGGTCTTCGGAATGCTCCGAATCACCGGGTCAGCGGTCAGATTGCCGATAACGGTCAGAGTGGTTTCACCGGACATGTTTCTCACTACTCCATTCGATATGGGTTGTGTCCGTCGGTAATTGGTTGTCCGAAACAGATTCGGATCGGTTGGTAAAGCGTGGATTGGGTTGGTGTGTCAGCTGATTCGGCTGATTGTTGCGGTCGTGGCGGTGGGTTTCCTTTCTGATGTTGTTGGTGTAAAACCTGTGGGGCACAACCGAACCGGTCATGCCTCGGCCTCCATCTGCGCGATCCACGCCGCACGCTGCTCGGCGCTGTCGGTTTCAGGTGCGGGCTGTTCGGGCTCGGGGTGCGATGTCGGCGACTCGTGCTGTGCGGCATCGGCATCGGCCTGGGCGTGGGCCGCGGAGGGCGCTTGTTCCTGTTCGGTATGCGCTTGCGTGCTCGCGGCTTGGTGGGCGGCCTGTGCGGTCGCGCGGGGCCGGGAATGCCCGTTGGCGCTGGCGGTGGCCGTGGCGTCGTGCCGGGGCACGAGTTCCTCGATCGCGGCTTCCAGGCGCGCGATCCGGTTACCGAGTTCACCGAACCGGCGAGCACTCTCGCGCTGGAATTCGCTGGCCTCGGCGCCGCCGGTCGGCGTGGTCTCGGCCGTGGTCAACTGCTGGCGATGCTGGGCCACCCGGTATTCACTCGCTGCCGCCGCATACCGGGCACGGGCGGCGCCTTCACCTTCCACCTGCTCGAACATGTTGTCAGGCACCGGTTTCGAGGCGTCATGATCGACCGCATCAAGGGTTTGCACCACCTGTCCGCGTTGTTCGGGGGTCAGGGTGGTGTCGTGGATGGTGTGCTCGATGCTGGCCCGCAACCCCTTCAGGTACGCGGCGGATTGGGCTTGCTCCTGCGGGCTGGCTCCGGCCGTGGTGCGCGCGGCGGCGGCTTTGGCTTCGCGCTGGTAGTCCTGGGTGCGGGCCTGATACCACGCCCGGGTGGTCTGGGCCTGGTAGTCATAGATTTTCTGGGCATCGCGGGCCTCGGTGACGAGTTGGGCGCGCTGCTGGCGGCTCAGTTTCACAGACCCGTCGGCGGTGGCCTTCTGGAGCTGCTGCAACACCTGCAACAGCAGCGCCATCATCTGCGGCCAACTGCGGGCGACTTCGTCGGATTCTCGCCCGGAGGTGGGCACGTGGTCGCCTCCGAATATCGAGAATCGGTCTTTGCTGGGCATGGGAATTGCGTCCTTCCTGGATTGGGGGGCTAGGCGGTGACGGTGTCGTCGCGGTCGCGGGCGGCTTTCCAGGCACGCCAGCGCGCACGCACCGGGCGAGAATGGGCGAACACGAATCGGGACACGGATTGACTTGCGGCGGTGACGAGTTCACGTGTGGTGTGGAATGCGGTGGGCCAGTCGGGGCGGCCCAGACTGATCCAGACGCCGTAGCCGATCCAGCCCGCCAGCCATATCCGCAGGGGAATGGTCGCGGCGGCAGGGGCGCCGGAGGCGCCGGTCAGCCACATCAGCACACCGACAAGGATCAGCGTGATTAGGGCGGCGCGAGCTCGCAGGAGAATGCGACGGGCGCGGGTGGTCCATGTCGGGCGGGCGATCTGGGTGGGGTCGATGCCGGAGGACTCCATGAGCGCTTGGAGCTCACCGTCCCAATCGATTCCGCGGCCGTTGCCGTTCATGCGTGCACTCCATTCGTGTCGTGGTGGTGGGTGTCCAGGGCGGTCAGCCATTCGGCGGACAGGGTGTTCGCGTGGTCCTCGGCGAACGGGTCGGTGTCCTCGTTGGTGGACAGGTAGCGGCGGACAGTGCGTTTGCTGACCCCGAGTTCGGTCGCGATGCGGGCATGGGTCCAGTCCTGGGCGTGCAACTCCCGTGCCCGCTGGCGGCGGGTGTCCGCCTCGCTGTCCATCCCGTCGGCGGTCATGTCCGCCTGCCGGACAGAGGTGTCCACCTCCTGCGTGGGGGTGTCCGCCTGTGCGGCAACACCTTCGGAGCCCTGTCCGGACACCCCGGACACCGTGCCGACCGCGCGGACAGGCTGGGGTGCGGCGGGTTCCACTTGGATCGCGAGTGGAATCTCGCGGGCACCTGCCGATTTCGGTTCACCCGTGCGCATCGGTCTAGTGGGGATGGCGTGTTCGGGATTGGCGGGGTCGCTGTGGGTGCTCATCGACATCAGTGCGAACCCGCACACCACCATCAGCCCATCGAGGGTCAGTGGCCCGAATTCGGCGGCCGGATGCCCGTATCCCCAGGCCACCAGCACATCTCGCACGTGACTGTAAGAGATGACGGCTGATCCGAAGGCCACTGCTCCGGCGCCGCCGTAGCGGGCTACGCCCCACATGCGCCCGCCTCGCCATTGCGCGCGGGAGAGCACCTCGACGCTGAGGAGTAGGCCGATCGGCCATACGGCGGCGCCGATTTGGGGTGCGATGCCGGGTGTCCACCCGGGCGGCATGTGTGCGGCGGGTAGCCAGGTGTGTAGGACATTGGCCGCGATGGAGGTCAGCGATCCGAACACGAATCCGGTCCAGGAGACCAGCCGCCCGCGCGCTGCGGGGGTCTTGGTACTCATCGTGTCCGCCCCTTGTCCTCGGCGCTGTCCGCGTGAATGGTGATGTCCGCCTGGCTGTCCGGGGTGTCCGGCCGTGTGGTGGCCGGGTGTTCGGGGTGGTCATGGGCGGGTGTGTGGTGTTCGCTTTGGCTGGCCACGTAGGCCGCGATTGGGCGTAGGTAGTCGGTCATGCCGCTTCACCGCCCTCGTTGCCGTCCAGGCCCAGATCGGCTTGGCGGGCGCGTCCGGAGTCCAGATCCCGCATCCTGGCCAGGGGCACCCGGGCCACGGTGTCGGCGGCCCAACGCTCCGCGTGCGGGTCTGCGGGCAGTTCGGTGACCTCGTCCAGCTCGACCGGGATCACGTGTCCCCATTGGGCTTTGAGGGCGTGCACCCACACCACGTCGCCGGTTTTGAATTCGGCGAGCCGGTTCGGGTCGATGAAGAAGGTTTCGCGGTTCCCGAGAGTGCCTTCGTCGCCGACTTTGCCGTCCTTGGCGCGGCGGGTGTTCTCGGTGACCGGGCGTGACCCGAACACCTCGCTGACCTTCCCGGCTCCTTCCAGTGCCATCAGCAGCGCACCGGACGGGCACGATTCGAGGAGACGGCGCCGCTCGTCGGGGGTTTGACCGAGTCCGTATTGGTTCTGGGCGGCGAAGAACGCCACCACACCCATGCCCAAAAGTCGTTCGGCGATGGTGAATTGGTTGATACCGCCGGTCTTATCGGCCACGGCGGACATCTCATCGATGATCAAAATGATCTGCCGGTCGTGCTCCCCGCATGCGAACTGAGAGATGAGGGTGGTCAGGGCCGCGACCTGGGCGCGGGCGTTCTCCCCGCGGACGGTGCCGGGCACGGTGGCGTAGATGACATCGAAGCTGTTCAGGGGGCGGCCGCCGTCGAAGCCCTCACCGATCGCGGCGAAGATGTTGCGGAACTTGCCCGACACGTCCCCGATCGCTGGCGGCTTGTTCAACTCCAGGGCATCGATCTCGTTGCAGATCGCCTCGTCATGTGCCCAGCCGACTTCTTTGAGCCAGGTCACCGAAAGCCGTTCCAGGAACTCCTTTTTCGAACGCGGTGGCCCGCACGGCGCGGTGACCGCGAGCTTGGTCACCCGGATACGGTTCTGCTTGAAATGCTCGGACCCGGCCTCGGTGGACTGCACCGGGTTGATCATCGATTCCAACGTCGCGCACATGTCATCGACGTTCATCGACCACAAATCCAGGCGATTGGTGATGGGCCACAACGCGATACGCTTCGGATTCACTCCCAGCCGCGCGGCGATCTTCACCACCTGACGACCGGTCGCGAGACCGGGTTTGCCGCCCTTGCAGTCCACGAAAATCAGCAGCGGACGCTTCTCCCCGGTCCGCACATACCGATGCCAATAGGCGCTGTAGAGACCGGTGCCCAAGCGCACGAGCATGGTGGTCTTGCCCGCCTTCTGCGACTTGCCCAGGATCACCATGTGCCCCAGGCCATCGATCGGCAGTTCCAGCTTCGAAGTCCTGCGATCCGCCATCTGCGTGAATGCGCTGGGCTGGGTCGCATCGGTGCGTTCGGACAACGGCCCGAGCACCACACGAGCCTTGAGCCAACCGGTCACCAGCGGCGCCCCGTACTTCGCGGCCCGGCGCGCGGCGGCAGCCTTACCCAGCTGCTGACGCCGCTGCAACCGCCGCGTCTTCCACGGTGATCCGACGCCCTCGGTGCCCAACTTCGACAGGAACCGCGCCCTATAGATGGCCGCACCGCACCAGGCGAACGGCAAAGCGCCGGCGGTCATCGCCACCACCGCCCCCGAGCCCGGACCGGAGTGGACCAGCACCGTGGTGCCCTGCCACCACAAGACCAGCGGCACGAACCACGAATTCGCCACCCACATCGCACCCAGCACCAGAATCAGCGACCCGAACGCATAGTTCCGAACCTGCCGGGCCTCCCAACGACGTTTGGCCGCAACCATATTCAGGGCAAGCAGTAGGGCGATCGCGAACACGATGCCCACCAAGGCGGTACCCACTACCGCGAGCACCTCGCCCACGCTGGAGACGTGCAGACTCCAATTCGGGGCATGCCAGCCATTGGGCAGACTCGGGTTCTCGAACCGCTCCGACGACGGTGCCTGCGTCGGTGCAGGACTCACCGGTCCGGGCGACGGTGGCAGCATCTCGGGGACGGGTGCGGTTGGGACCGTCGGCGCGGGTGCGGTGGTGGGTCCGCAGTCCTCGGGTGTGATCATCGGAACGCATCCGGTCATGATCAGATCACCCCCTTCCGGGCCAAAGTGGTGTCCAGGTCATGGATTTCGAGATTCGGCAGGCTCTCCACACCGCGCTTATGAGCCAGGCGCGCCGCAGTGTCCTCGACCGCGCGGAGCAAACTCGCACCGCGCACGAAGTACAGAACCCCGGCAAGGCCGTGGCGCTCAGCGGTGTCCAACGCGGTGGTCATCGCCCGCAGCAAGCGACCGTCACCGAATTTGCGGGACAGCTCAACCTCGATCGCCCATACCTTGTCCGGATCGGTGAAGTCTCGGAACCAGGCGTCATGAATACGATCGGTCGGCTCGGTGCCGGTCGCTTTGATCCGGCGCCGCAGCAGCCGTTCGCTGGTCCACACCTCCGGGTTGGTATCCAGCCCGGTCAGCGCGAGACGCAACTCCGTGATCGCGGTCAAATGCGCGGCCGTCGACGCCTTCGGCAACCACTCACCCGGATCGAATTCGAGGTAACCCCAATTGGTTTCGCGATTCAGGAAGAACCACAACGGCCCATGCGGCACCATGTCGGGCTCATCGAAATTGCTCGAATGCCGCCACGGACCAGGCGACCCGTAATCCACGCGAGTCACATACGCCCGCCCGGCCTTCTTCGACCGGTCCGCGAACCTGTACGCCGCCCGCGCACCCTTACCCGCGAAACTCGCGGCCTTGGCAAGAGAATCGAACGACAGCCCATACTGCTGGGCAGTGAGCTCTTCGAGCCGGGTCTCCCACGGCTGCAACCGAATCTCGCTCATGGCGACACCACCTCACGCGGGCAGTCCGACGGCCACAACGCCACATTCGCGGTACCAGGAGCCGGGCAAACAACCACCGTGGACGGCAATGCGGAGCGGCTGCCGAACAGCAGCACCCCCAGATACACACCCACCGCGAACACGAACGCCAGCAGAATCAGCCCCGCCAGCATCGGCGACGACATCGGCACACTCGTCCGGCCGCGGGCATCCTGCACGAAGTACTCGTTCATCGCCGACCACCTCGTCGACGACGCCGGAACGAAGGCACCGAACTCCACACCAGGCCCGCAGCACCCAACAGCAACAGGGCGATAAGGAGCAGTGCGGAAAGCTGGGGAGCGGACACACCGATGATCAGTGCAGCTGCGAGAAAGACGAGCAGAGTTCGAATCATCTCGATCACCGCCGCCGTACTTGCGCCGACTTGAGGGCCAATCGAGTGAAGTACGCCTTTCGAGCGTGCTCGGCACGTCGGGCGCGTTCCTGTGGAGACAGGACGCCTTCCGGATCGACCTCGCGTTCAAACTTGCTCGCGAGGGCTTCTCGGGCCTTGGCGGTGCGCGCCGCTCGGTCCGGCGTTTTCGCCCATGAGGCGTGAGCGGCGATTCGAGCCTGAAGCACGCGATCATTCGGGGTGCTCATGCCGCACCATCCGGATATGTCCGAGATGCGTTGTCCTGAGCGTGTTTGGCGGGAATCGGCTTCGCGATAGTGAGCAGCTCATGCCGCTCGACTCGCACAAGCCTCGACCCCATGCGGTAGGCCCGAAGGTGTCCGTTGTCGATCCAGCGGCGGATTGTCCTGATATCCACCCGCGCCAGTGCGGCGGCGTCGCGCAGGCTGATCAACTGGCCGATCTGGGGTCGCGAATCCGTCGGGGGTCTCTGTGTCATGGATGTGCCTTCCTGGTAGGACATGGCGTGAAATGCCTTGTCGCACCAGAACACTCGGAAATCGCTGGTCCGGGCAGTGCACACGAACCACGCACATGACGCACGGGACGCAAAGTAGGGTGATGAAGTGCAGATCAGACCTGATGTCGAACAGTCCGACGATTCCAGCCGGGCGGCTGCTTTCCCGGCCGCGGCACCGGAGTCGCCCACGAACGAGGAATCAATTCGCGAGAATGACTGGGAAGCGTTTCAGGATGTCGACCTCATGGAGAACCATTGGGGCCGGACCTCGGACTCATCTGCCAGTGAGGCGTACTACTGGTACTTGACCTTTGATGATCCGGATCTGATCGCTGCGACCGAGCGATGCCAGAAGAATCTCGATATCGATGGCTTGGACCTCGTGCCCCTCGATGGACTGCACATCACCCTCATGCCGATCGGTAGTACCGACCACGTGACCGATGCCGATATCCAGGCAATCGCTGATTCCGCGAACGAGTACCTGGACGCTGTTCGGTCGTTTCGATTGTCCGTCGGGCCACTGGCGGGCTCACGTGGGGCAGTTCGATTCTCAGTGTCGCCTTGGTCCGAGCTTCTGGACCTTCACCGAATCACAGGCAAAGCCATAGCTGAAGTGCTTCCGGATGCGTATATAGCTCAGACGAGCAACTTTCGTCCACACCTCGGCATCGGATACAGCAACCGCCGCCAATCGGCAGAGCCGCTCATCTCACGAGTCTGCAAACTTCGCGATGTTCCACCGGTCACCGTCGACGTCAATGCGATTCGAATCGTTCGTCTTCGTCGTGAAGGTCGCGCCTACCGTTGGGACGACGTGGCGGTCATCGAGCTCGCGGCTACTGACGTTTAGCTCCGGGTGCGGAGAATTCCCGAACTCGGTCCGCCCAATCCCGCAGTTCGAACTGATAGTCGCGCGCCTCCGGTGCGTCGAATGATTCAGTCGCAGTGCCGAATTCGTGCGCACGTTGCCACACTGAGCGAATCGGCCGCTCCTCGGAGAAGGTCAGTGCCTGTGAACCCAAATGAGTAGCCTGCTCGATGTCCGGGCTGGCGAGTCTGATCAAGGCTGTGGCGATATCCAGCCGCACGAGTGATCGACTCCATACCGAATCGGACTCATCGACAAGTGTTTCCACTTGGTGGCCGTACTTCAAGGTTCGATCGAAGTCGCCAGCCGATAGATAGGCGGTCGCGGCATTGGCGGCAAGCCGGGCCTGACCGTACGGTTCAAAGGTCAGTGCCGGGGTCAGCCCATCCGGAATGTTCATTCGCTCTGCTAGGGCGTTCGCCCGGTCGATGGCGTGGTGCACGCCCCGAACATCGCCCATCTTGCCCCGTGCGCGCGCAACTCCATTGGACAACAAGCGGATTGCTTGCGGTCCGTCAGTCGCAAGCTGAAGCCCTTGTTCGGCGAGATCGGCTGCAACGTCGTATTTGCCCATGTAGTAGGCGCAGAAACTCTCAGTTCCGCGTACCCAAGCCTGCAACTGTGGATCTCCCAGGAGCGACGCGATCGCGAACGACTCCCGCGCATACATGCTGGCGTGAGGGAATCGCCCACGGTTCACAGCCATATAGCTGAGAATGCCGGAGAGCTTCGTCGCGAGCGTGTATAGCCGTACCGTCTGCTTCGGGTGCTGCCGCTGTTGAAGACAGCTATCAACTTGGGTTCGCAGTGAGACAACTTCGGGGGCAAGCTTTTTGGGACCCTCGACTTCGTACCGCTCCAGGATGTCCGCGATCGCGAAGTCGACGATGTCTAGCACCGGGTCATCGGCGTCTACCTGGTTGAGTCGTTGGAGTCGTTGTGAGATGACCGCAGGATTCTCGAAGGCGTCGGACACCGATTCGAGGGGTGAATCCTGGGGCAACTTGAGATCGGGATAGCCGATATCCGCAGGCCGCAAATCGCGCCCGAGCTTCGTCCCCAAGACGGCCAGCATGACCTGGCAGCTGCGATCATTCGGTTGAGCTACTGTCCCGTCCAACCACTTCGCAATCAGCGTATGAGTCGTGGACAGTTTTGAACCGCCATCGGTGAGGCTGTGATCCTTCATCCGTTTGGCGAGGCCGGTCGGCTTCATACCGGCCTGGAACATGACGGCCTTCAGCTTCGCGTTGGGCTGCGGCAGTTGTGCCATCGGCGACCACCTCGATCCCCACCATGGACAGCCTTTGAACCAGTATATGTCCTGAATTGTCCACTCGCGCATCATAATTCGGAGTTTGCTGGCGTCTGGTCAGCTACTTCGAATGCTGCCCAGGATTTCGAATACGACGGTCAATGGTCTCCATATTCACCATCAATGCGGTTCAGGATCGACCATGAATACGCGGACCTGTCGGACCCACACAACGGCTAACGGTTCGCACTGCTACAGCTTGTCGCCAAGTCGGGCCTTCCTGTGGGCATCGACAGCCCGAGTCGCAGCGGTTGCTCGCGCGTATCGGCCGATCATCTGACGGGACCGCCAACCGGCCAACATCATTAGGTCCTGTTCCTGGCCGCCGCTGGCTAGCCAGTTATGGGCGAAAAAGTGCCGTAGCTGATGAGGGTGCAGGTGGCCAATGCCTGCCGCGGTACCTCGGCGGTAGAGCATCTGCTGGATTCCGGAACTGGTCATTCGGCCTCGTTGCCCCAGCCATAGAGCCGGGTTGTCATCGCGGGCTTGGGTGTGCGATTTCCGGACCCGGAGGTAGCGCCGCAGCGCGATGCGGGTTTTGTCGCCGAAGGGCAAGGTGCGCGGCCGACGGCCTTTGCCGATGACCATGACGGTGTTCTCGCTGAAGTCCAGGGCGTCGATGTCGAGGTTTGTGATCTCGTTGATCCGCGGGCCGATATCGGCCATGAGCCGGATGATCGCGGTGTCGCGCCGGTCGGCGAAGTCGGTACCTTCACACTCGGCCAGGAGCTGGCGAAGCGCATCGACAGTGGGAACCGGAATCGGTTTGTCCGGTACGTGCGGCGGCGTCATCCGGTCGAAGGGATTGACAGCCAGGATCTCTTCAGCTTCGAGGTACTTGCAGAACTGCTGGAGGCTGCGGTACTGGCGGTGTGCGTAGTCGGCCGTGACCGGCCGCCCGGTGCGGCGGTTGGGGCGGTTGAGCGTGTCTTCGATGTAGCTTCCGATGTTGTCGCGGGTGAGCGCGTCCGCCATCGGTTCGATGCCCTGCGCTTCGAGAAAGGTCACGAAGTACCCGATGTCGCGGCTGTAGGTGTCGATCGTGGCCTTCGTGCGATTCGCCCGCCGGAGCTCAGTTGTGAAGTCCTCCAACAGCTCCGGGATGGCGTCGAGATCCTGCCCCATCTCGTGATTCTAGTCTCGAGAATCCCTAGCTGTTTAAGCGCTGTACGGGCTGGGTATCTCTGAGTCTGCGACTGTTGTCGCAGCTCAGAGTGTCAAAGCGCCCCCGGCAGGAATCGAACCTGCGACCTAGGGATTAGAAGGCCCTTGCTCTATCCAACTGAGCTACGGAGGCAGTGCGGGGCATCGTCGGCGATGCGGCCACCAAACACCTTGACCCATATTGATCTCGGTGTCCAGCGCGTTAAGTATAGCGAGCGTCCAGGAGGGGATCGGGTGCTCGCCTAGCAACCGTTCGGCGCGTCGGGCGCGATGTGCGGACCGGAGGTCGGGAAACCCCCGGGAAGTTCGGACCGCTACACCGAACTACCCTGGGCGTATGTCGTCGCCGCAGGATTCGCCCACCGCTACAGCTGTTCAGGCGAATCGGTCGGGTTCAGGCGGGACGTACGCGGTGGTCGCGGCAATGGGCGGGGCGGTCGCGGCGGTGGTGGCGGCTCTGGTGGTCGGTCTCTCGGCCTCACAGGCGCTGAGCCTGCTGGGGATCCCGGATCCCGGCCCGTTGACCACATACGGATTGCCCGCGGTGCGAGCGATCGCGGATCTTGCCGCCGCGCTGACCATCGGATCACTGTTGTTCGCGGCGTTCTTCGTGCCGCCGCAGGCCAATGGGTTGCTCGATGTCGGCGGATATCGTGCGCTGCGACGCGCCGGGTACGCCGCGCTGGCATGGGCGGGCGCGGCGGCGCTGTTGGTGCCGCTGACCCTGTCGGATACCACCGGACAACCACTCCTGGAC
Source organism: Nocardia sp. NBC_01503 (assembly GCF_036327755.1). Classification (NCBI taxonomy): domain Bacteria; kingdom Bacillati; phylum Actinomycetota; class Actinomycetes; order Mycobacteriales; family Nocardiaceae; genus Nocardia; species Nocardia sp. NBC_01503. The sequence goes on along the minus strand of NZ_CP109596.1, from coordinate 692,489 downwards.
TCGCTGCGCCCGGAGGCGGTCTGGAGCGCGACGGCGCAGGTCGATGTGGCCGGATCATGGCGGTTCACCGTCTTCATGGTGCTCGCGGTGGCCGTCGGCTGCCGCTTGGTGCTGCGCTGGGGATGGACCCCGGTGCTGTTGGCGCTGGCTACGCTCTCGTTGCTCCCGGTCGCGCTGACCGGGCATTCATCTGCCGGTGGCGCGCATGACCTGGCGACCAATAGCCTGATACTGCATCTGGTTTCGATGTGCCTATGGGTTGGCGGGCTATACGCGGTGCTGGCATATGCCCTGCGTGATGGCGAGTACACGGCATTGGCCGCGCATCGATTTTCGAAGGTGGCGACGGTCTCCTACGCGGTGATCGCGATCAGCGGCGTGGTGAACGCGTTCGTTCGGGTGTCCTGGTCCGAGCTGTTCGACACCACCTACGGTCGTCTGATCCTCGCGAAGGCCGCCGCGCTGATTGTGCTCGGCGTCATCGGTTTCGCGCAGCGTCGCCGCGCTCTGCCCGCTCTCGAAGAGAATCCGAGTGACCGCCGTGCGCTTATCCGGTTCGCGAGCGTCGAGGTGCTGACATTCGCCGCGACCGTCGGTCTCGCGGTCGGTCTGGGGCGCACCCCGCCGCCCGAACTGCTGACCGTCCCGAGTCCCGCTGAGGTCGAGATCGGCTACAACCTCGCCGGTCCGCCCACCGCGGCGCGATTTGCCTTCGACTGGCGTTTCGATCTCATTTTCGGCAGCCTCGCCATCGTGTTGGCGGTGTTGTACGCGGTCGGTGTGCGGCGGCTGCGCGCTCGGGGGGATGCTTGGCCGGTCGGACGAATCATCGCCTGGATGTCCGGTTGCCTGGTGTTGCTGATCGCTACCAGTTCGGGCGTCGGGCGCTATGCCCCGGCGATGTTCAGCGTGCATATGGCGCAGCACATGATGATGTCGATGCTGACGCCGATCCTGTTCGCACTCGGCGGTCCGGTGCTCCTGGCCCTGCGGGCGTTGCCCCCCGCCGGTCGTGGCACACCCCCGGGGCCGCGTGAATGGATTCTGGCGGCCGTGCACAACCCGGTGTCGCGCTTCATGACTCAACCCGTGGTGGCGGCGGTGTTCTTCGTTGCCGGTTTCTACGCGCTGTATCTGGGCGGCATCTTCGACGAGTTCGTCGACTCGCACGGTGCGCACCTGCTGATGAACGTGCACTTCCTGGTGAGCGGTTACCTCTTCTACTGGGTGGTCATCGGTATCGACCCCAAGCCGCGGCGGGTGGAGCCGCTCACCAGACTCGGCATGGTGTTCGGTTCGCTGCCGTTCCACGCCTTCTTCGGTATCGCGCTGATGAGTATGAGCACGGTGCTCGGCGGCTGGTTCTACCGCAGTCTGGGTCTGGGCTGGAACGGCAATCTGCTCGACGATCAGCACACCGGAGGCAGCCTCGCGTGGGCAACCGGTGAAGTGCCGCTGGTGGTGGTGATGCTGGCACTGCTCATCCAATGGTCCCGCAGCGACAAGAAACTGGCGACCAGGCTGGATCGCGCCGCCGACCGGGACGAGGACGCGGAACTCGCCTCGTACAACGCCATGTACGCCGAGCTCGCTCGGCGTGATCGAGAGGTACGCAAGTGAGTGACGTCGCCCAGGCGACCCGGAACAACAAGCGGCTCTATCGATCCGATGTGCGGCGTGCGCGCCGCCTGCTGCACGGCCAGACCCGCAAGACACCGGTATTCCACACCGAGATCATGGGCCCGCGCGGTCAGATACCGGTCAGTTTGAAGCTCGAGCATCTGCAGCACGGCGGGACCTTCAAGGTGCGCGGCTGCCTGAACGCGCTGCTGCGGGCGGATGCGGGAGTCGAGCATGTGGTGATCGCCTCCGGCGGCAACGCGGGGATCGCCGCGGCGCTGGCGAGTGCGGTGCGCGGACTCTCCTGCACGGTGGTGGTGCCCGAATCCGCACCGCATACCAAGGTCGCGGCCATGTGGTCGCACGGGGCCGAAGTGCTGTGGCACGGAACGACTTACGCGGAGGCGCATCGATACGCCTGCCAGCTCGCCCGCGAGCGCGGGGCGATGCAGTTGCACGCCTATGACCTGCCCGCCATTGTGGCCGGGGCGGGCGTGGTCGGACTGGAGATCGAGGAGCAGGTGCGCGGTCGTCCGCCGGTGCTGGTGGCGGTCGGCGGCGGTGGACTGGTCGCCGGAATCGCGGTGGCACTGGGGCTGCGCGGCCGGGTGATCGGGGTGGAGCCGCAGGGTGCGCCGACGCTGAATCGGGCGATCGCGGCGGGGCGGCCGGTGGATGTCGATGTTTCGAGTGTGGCCTCGGATGCGCTGGGGGCCAATCGGATCGGCGATATCGCCATGGAGGTCGCACAGCGGTACGCGGTGCGATCACTGCTGGTCAGCGATGACGCGATCGTGATGGCGCGGGAGTATCTGTGGCGTGAGTTCCGGATCGTGGTGGAGCCCGCCGGTGCGACGGCGCTGGCCGCGATCCAGAGCGGGGTCTATGTCCCGGCGGCGGGGGAGCGTCCGGTTGTCGTATTGTGCGGTGCGAATACCGATCTCGCGACGCTGTAGCCCACGCGCCGAGGATATTCAGCGCGCCGAAGTTATCCACAGCGCCGAGTTATCCACAATCGCGGAAGCGGCCCTGTCGCCGCGCTGCTCGCCGGTTCAAGCTGGAGTCACGACAGCACGGGACACGAATCGGCAAGGGGGACAGCGATGTACGAGGCGAATACCGCGGTAATCGGCAGGGTGGTCACCCATCCCAGTCGCCGGGCGCTGCCCAATGGCGAACAGGTGCTCAGCTTCCGGCTGGCCAGCACCACCCGCCGATATGATGCCGCTAGCGGGGAGTGGGTCGATGGTGGCACGCTGTATTTGACGGTAACCTGCTGGCGCAAACTCGTGGAGGGTGTCGAGGCGTCGTTGCAGCGCGGTGATCCGATCATCGCCTACGGTCAACTCCGCTCGAATGAGTACACCACCCGAGACGGTATGGAGCGCAACGATCTCGAGATGCGCGCCACAGCCCTCGGCCCCGACCTGGGCCGTTGCACCGCCCCGGTGCTGCGTAAACACTTCGGCCACAACGACCGCCCCGAAGCGTCGCCACAGCCGCCCACCGATGCCGACCGCGCCGGAGAACCGGCAACTCAACACAGTTAGGCTTGCCCATATGGCTGAGTTCATTTACCAGATGATTAAGGTTCGAAAGGCGCATGGCGACAAGGTCGTGCTCGACAATGTGACCTTGAACTTCCTTCCGGGCGCGAAGATCGGTGTGGTCGGCCCGAACGGCGCCGGTAAGTCGAGCGTTCTGAAGATCATGGCGGGACTGGACCAGCCGAACAACGGTGAAGCCTGGCTCGCGCCGGGAGCGACCGTGGGCATCCTCATGCAGGAGCCCGAGCTCAATGAGGACAAGACCGTTCGCGGCAATGTCGAGGAGGGCCTCGGCGAGGTCAAGGTCAAGCTCGACCGCTACAACGAGGTCGCCGAGCTCATGGGTGTCGAGTACACCGACGAGCTCATGGAGGAGATGGGCCAGCTGCAGGAGTACCTGGACCACGCCGATGCCTGGGATGTCGATTCCCAGCTCGAGCAGGCCATGGACGCACTGCGCTGCCCGCCGCCGGACGAGCCGGTCACCAACCTCTCCGGTGGTGAGCGCCGTCGTGTCGCGCTGTGCAAGCTGCTGCTGAGCAAGCCCGATCTGCTGCTGCTCGATGAGCCCACCAACCACCTCGACGCCGAATCGGTGCTGTGGCTGGAGCAGTTCCTGGCCAACTACCCGGGCGCCGTCCTGGCCGTCACCCACGACCGGTACTTCCTCGACAATGTCGCGGAGTGGATCCTCGAGCTCGATCGCGGCCGCACATTCCCGTACGAGGGCAACTACTCCACCTACCTGGAGAAGAAGGCCGAGCGCCTCGAGGTGCAGGGCAAGAAGGACCAGAAGCTGCAGAAGCGCCTCAAGGACGAGCTGGCCTGGGTCCGCTCGGGTGCCAAGGCACGCCAGGCCAAGAACAAGGCGCGTCTGGGCCGCTACGAGGAGATGGCCGCCGAGGCGGACAAGATGCGCAAGTTGGACTTCGAGGAGATTCAGATCCCCGCGGGTCCGCGCCTGGGCAGCATCGTGGTCGAGGTCGCGAATCTGGACAAGGGCTTCGGCGATCGCCAGCTCATCAAGGATCTCTCGTTCACCCTGCCGCGCAACGGCATTGTCGGCGTCATCGGTCCGAACGGTGTCGGTAAGTCGACGCTCTTCAAGACCATCGTCGGACTGGAGAATCCGGACAGCGGCACCGTGCGCGTCGGCGAGACAGTCAAGCTGAGCTACGTCGACCAGAACCGTGCGGGCATCGACCCGAACAAGAACGTCTGGCAGGTGGTCTCCGAGGGCTTGGACTTCATCCAGGTCGGCAATCAGGAGATGCCCTCCCGCGCATACGTTTCCGCATTCGGCTTCAAGGGGCCGGATCAGCAGAAGCCGGCGGGTGTGCTGTCCGGTGGTGAGCGCAACCGCCTGAATCTCGCGCTCACGCTCAAGCAGGGTGGAAACCTGATCCTGCTCGACGAGCCCACCAACGACCTCGATGTCGAGACCCTGGGTTCGCTGGAGAACGCGCTGGAGACCTTCCCGGGCTGCGCCGTGGTCATCTCCCACGATCGCTGGTTCCTGGATCGCACCTGCACGCACATCCTGGCGTGGGAAGGCAATGACGACAACGAGGCCGCGTGGTTCTGGTTCGAGGGCAACTTCGAAGCCTATGAGGCCAACAAGATCGAGCGCATGGGTCCGGAGGCGGCGCGTCCGCACCGCGTCACCCACCGCAAGTTGACTCGCGACTGAGTCGGCTCACACGGCGCACGCGCGGGTGATTCGCATCGCCCGCGCGTATGCCGCCAGCCGTTAACCAACGGCTCGCTGTTCACTCGGTTGAGCATGAATAACCCTCCCGGTGAACGGCTATCGAAGAGCGAACTCGACATTTTCGCGTACGCCTTATTGCGTGAAATGTCTTTTGGTGCAAGGTTTGTCGCGCGCGACCTGGTGATTCCGGTCTGCTATGGCCAATGCCGTACCGCCCGGTTTGCCCGAACCGTGCGACGCGGTGTGACATCGAGACGAATTCAGCCCGGCGCTAGTCGCGCCCAGCTACTCTCGGACCGGCGTCACTTGGTTACGGAACCGAATCCCAGGAGTTGGCGAAATGACGGTCTCGTCCGAATTGTCCAGCGCGGCTTGGGCTGCGAGTTTGCCCGCGTCGTTGCGAGGCAACCTCGTATCCCTCGAGGAGGCGTATTTCCGTCACGTCGACGCGGGCGACGCGGACTGTGCGATCCCCGCGACCTCGACTCAAATCTTCCGCTGCCAGATCGATCTGGCCATGCAGCGCAGCGCGGGCTCCGCCAGTCTGCGGGTCTACCATCCCGAGGACGACGCCGATCTCGGCGCGGCCGTGCAGATGGTCACCGACGATATGCCGCTCCTGGTCGAATCGGTCACCTCCTACCTGAGCCGCATGGGCGTCAGTGTCAGCGAGGTCGTGCACCCCATTTTCGAGGTCACCCGCGACGTGTCGGGCAACCTGGAAACCGCAGTGCCCCATGAGGTCGACGGCAATGGCGCGACCGGCCTGCGCGAGTCCTGGATGCATGTGCAGCTGCACCCCTCCACCAGTCTCGAGCAGCTCGAGCAGGTGGCACTGGGGCTGCCCGACGTGCTCACCGATGTGCGCCAGGTGATCGGCGATACCGAGGCCATGCGCGAGGTGCAGAGCCGGGTCGCCGACGAGCTGGACGCGGCCGCCAAAGCGGGCACATCCCATTTCATGGCAACCGATCTCACCGACTGCGCCAATCTGCTGCGCTGGCTCGCGGACGGTCATTTCACCCCGCTCGGCTACGCGCGCTATGAGCGCAGCACCGTTGACGGACAGGCGAAGTCGGTCATGGCCCCGGGAACCGGTCTGGGCGTACTGGGTTCAATGGACGGCACCGATTTCCGCGTTCCGGACAATAGCGGTGATCAGCCACTGCTCATGCTCACCCAGGGCCTGGTCCCGGCCACCGTGCACCGCGCGGTCTACCCCTACTTCGTCGGCGTCGCCGAAATCGACGAATCCGGCAGTGTCGCAGGGGAACACCTCTTCATCGGTGTCTTCACCGTCACCGCCCTGCACGAGAACGTACTGGACATTCCGGTTATCGAGCGGCGGGTGCGCTCGATCATCGAGGCCAGCGGTTTCGATCTGGAGTCCTTCTCCGGGCAGCAGATGCTCGAGGTCATCCAATCCTTCCCGCGCACCGAACTCTTCTCCTCCGACGGCGCCGCACTCCGCCGCACCGCCAGCGCGGTCCTGAATGTCGGTATGCGCCGCCAGGTTCGGCTGTTCATGCGCATGGACGGCTACGGCCGTTTCGTGGCCTGCATGGTCTACCTGCCGCGGGACCGCTACACCACCAGAGTCCGCCTCGAGATGCAGGACATTCTGGTCCGCGAACTCGGCGGTCACTCCATCGACTACTCGGCGCGCGTCTCCGAAAGCGACCTCGCCAGTGTGTATTTCACGGTGCGACTGCCCGATGAGGGCGCGATCGCCGATACCTCCGAGGCCAATCGGCTGCGCCTGCAGCATCTGCTCGCCGAGGCCACCCGCACCTGGGAAGACCACCTGCGCGATGAGGTGGCCAACTCCACCGTGCTCGATCCGGGCGTGGTGCAGCGCTACGTCGATGCCCTCCCGGAGAGCTACAAGGAGGATTTCCACGCCGACCGCGCTGTCGCCGATATCCTCCGGCTGCAACGACTCTCCGAGGGCGGTATCGCCCAGTACCTGTATCGCAATGCCGACTCCGAGCCCGGCTCCTGGCGGTTCGCGCTCTACATCGGCGGCAGCGGAATCTCGCTGAGCCAGGTGCTGCCGGTGTTGCAGAGCCTCGGTGTCGAGGTGATCGACGAACGCCCGCATCAGCTCGAGTTCGACTCCGGACCCGAGCAGTGGGTCTACGACTTCGGCCTGCTGGCCCGCCCCGAGCTGTTGCGCGCGGCGCTGGACCGGAATATGGACGCCGAACTGGTGGAGTCCTCCTCACGGCTCACCGCCCTGGACGATCAGGTGCGCGGTCTGCGTGAGCGTTTCACCACGGCGTTCGAGGCGCTCTGGTACGGCCGCGCCGAGGCGGACGGCCTCAACGAACTGGTGCTGCGCGCCGAACTCGATTGGCGCACCGTCTCGATTCTGCGCGCGTACGCGAAATACCTGCAGCAGGCCGGATTCCCGTACAGCCAGGCCAATATCACCCGTGTACTGCTGGCCTATCCGGATGCCTCGCGCATGTTCGTCGACCTGTTCGCCGCGCTCTTCGATCCCGACTCCGCGGACGAGAGCCATGCCCGCGATCTGGAAGGCGCGGTGCGGCACCGCATCGACGAGGTGGTGAGCCTCGACGCCGACCGCATCCTGCGCGCCATTCTCGGCTTGATCAAGGCCACGCTGCGCACCAACTACTACGTCACCGACGCCGAGGGCCGCCCCCGGGAATACCTTTCCTTCAAGGTGGAGCCGCGCGAGATCACCGAATTGCCCAAGCCGCGACCGCAATTCGAGATCTTCGTGTACTCGCCCCGGGTCGAGGGTGTGCACCTGCGCTTCGGTCCGGTCGCACGTGGCGGGCTGCGCTGGTCCGACCGACTGGAGGATTTCCGCACCGAGATCCTGGGCCTGGTCAAGGCGCAGGCGGTGAAGAACGCGGTCATCGTGCCCGTCGGCGCCAAGGGCGGTTTCGTAGTCAAGCAGCCACCGGCCGCCACCACCGATCCCGTCACCGATCGGCAGGCGCTGCAGAACGAGGGCGTGGCCTGCTACCGCACCTTCATCTCCGGTCTGCTCGATGTCACCGACAATGTGGATCGCGCTACCGGAAAGGTTATTCCGGCCGCGCAGGTGCTGCGCCGCGATGAGGACGACACCTATCTCGTGGTCGCCGCCGACAAGGGCACCGCCACCTTCTCCGATATCGCCAATGACGTTGCGCAGCAGTACGGTTTCTGGCTGGGTGACGCCTTCGCCTCCGGTGGTTCGGTGGGCTACGACCACAAGGCCATGGGCATTACCGCCCGCGGTGCCTGGGAGTCGGTGAAGCGGCACTTCGCCGAGATGGATATCGATACCCAGACAACGGATTTCACCGTCGTCGGGGTCGGCGATATGAGCGGTGACGTCTTCGGCAACGGCATGCTGTTGTCGCGGCATATCCGCCTGGTCGCCGCGTTCGACCATCGCAATATCTTCCTGGATCCCAATCCGGACGCGGAGCGTTCCTTCGTCGAGCGTGAGCGCATGTTCGCGCTGCCGCGCTCGTCCTGGGCGGACTATGACCGCTCGCTCATCAGTGCGGGCGGCGGCGTTTACGACCGCACGGTGAAATCCATTCCGGTCAGCGAACAGGTCCGCGAGGTGCTCGGCCTGGCCGCCGATATCACCGCGCTCTCCCCGCCGGAATTGATGCGCGCCATTCTGAAGGCGCCGGTCGGCCTGCTCTGGAACGGCGGTATCGGCACCTACATCAAGGCCAGCACCGAGACCAATGCCGAGGTGGGCGACAAGTCCAATGACGCGGTCCGGGTCAGCGCGAATGAATTGCGCGTCAAGGTGATCGGCGAGGGCGGCAATCTCGGCGCGACCGCATTGGGCCGCATCGAATTCTGCCGGCTCGGCGGCAAGATGAACACCGACGCCCTGGACAACTCCGCGGGTGTGGACTGCTCCGACCACGAGGTCAATATCAAGGTCCTGCTCGACGGTGTGGTCTCCGGCGGTCAGTTGCCCGCGGCCGAGCGCAATCCGCTGCTGGCCTCCATGACCGATGAGGTCGCCGCGCTCGTCCTGCAGGACAATGTCTCGCAGAACTATCTGATGGGCATGTCCCGTGCCGAGGCGCCGCGCATGCTCAATGTGCACCATCGCGTCATCGCGGATCTGGAGGAGCGCCGCGGCTTGGACCGCGAACTCGAAGCGCTGCCCAGCGATGCGGAGATGAAGACCCGCCAGGAGCAGGGCACCGGCCTCACCTCGCCCGAACTCTCGAATCTCATGGCGCACGTGAAGCTTTCGCTCAAGACCGATCTGCTCGCCGGTGATCTGCCGGACAGCGCCTACTTCTCGGCGCGACTGCCGCATTACTTCCCGACCCCGTTGCGCACCCGCTTCGGCGCGGCCATCAAGAAGCACCGGCTGCGTCGCGAAATCCTCACCACCATGCTGGTGAACGAGGTGGTCGATCTCGGCGGTATCACCTACGCGCATCGCCTCAATGAGGAGATCGGGGCCACCGCATCGGATGCGGTGCGAGCCTTCACCGCCGCCACGCAGATCTTCGACCTGCACTCGGTCTGGGATCGCATTCGCGCCGCCGACATCTCCACGGGTATGAAGGACACCCTCGAACTGGAGACCAAGCGCACCCTGGATCGCGCCTCGCGCTGGCTGCTCAACAATCGGCCGCAGCCCATCGCGGTCGGCGCGGAGATCAACCGGTACACCAGGGAGGTGGGTCAGCTCGCGCCCAAGGTGCCGGGCTGGCTGCGCGGACACCACATCGACACGCTCAACGAGCAGTCGCAGGCCATTGTCGATCAGGGCGCGCCGTCGGATATGGCGACCGAGGTGTTCGGGCTGCTGAATCTCTTCCCGCTGCTCGATGTGATCGATATCGCGGATATCACCGATCGCAGTGGCGAGGAGGTGGGTGCGCTGTACTACGCGCTCAATGATCACCTCAAGATCGATTGGCTGTTGCAGGCGGTCAGCCACCTGGAACGCGGTGATCGCTGGCATGCTCTCGCCCGGCTCGCGCTGCGCGACGATATGTACGGCTCACTGCGCTCGCTGACCCTCGATGTGCTCTCCGCGGGTGACCCGGAGGAGACGGCCGAGGAGAAAATTGCATACTGGGAGTCGAAAAATCAGTCCCGACTGGGTCGCGCCCGCGCCGCCCTCTCGGAGCTGTTCGAGTCCGGAACCCACGACCTGGCCACGCTGTCGGTTGCGGCGCGGCAGGTGCGCAGCATGGTGAGCGGGGTGGGTGCGCAATCGGAGGTACCGCGTTGACGAGTGTCGGTTCACTGAATGGCCACGGAAAGGCGCAGACGATCGAGGAGGTTCTCCCCGCATCGCCCAAGCGCTTTCACACCAGGGTCGAGGTGCGCTGGTCCGATATGGACGCCTTCCAGCACATCAACCATGCCCGAATGGTGACCCTGCTGGAGGAGGCGCGCATTCCGTGGCTCTTCACCGATGACCGGCCCACCGTGCGGCTGCGCTCCGGCTGCGTGCTGGCGGACCTGCGCGTGCAGTACAAGGGTCAGCTGCGGCACGAGGATTCACCGCTGGATGTCTCCATGTGGATCGACCGGCTGCGCGCCGTCGACTTCACCGTCGGCTATGAGGTGCGCGCCGGTGGCGCGGATCCCGACTCCCCGGCCGCGGTGATCGCCTCCACCCAGCTCGCCGCCTTCGATATCGATACCCAGCGACTACGCCGCCTCGACGCCGCGGAACGGGACTACCTGTCGTTGTGGCTGGACGACTGAGCCGGTCCCGACCACAGTGACGTTCGGCGAACTCACCCTGCATATTCCCGACCCCGCGGAGCGAGAGAACCTCGCTGCCTTCATCACCCATGCGGTGCGGCTGGATCCGGGTGCGGTCATCCGGCTGCGCCGACGCGGGGAAAAATACATATCCGCTTGGGCCGGAACCGGTTTCGAGGCCCTGGCGGTGCGCACCGTGGTTGCGGTGCTCGGCACCGATGATGTGACCGTCAGCGGTGACACGGTACTGTCCGGGCTGCACGGCCCGGACAGCGCCGAACCGTTTCCGCTCGGCTACGCCATGGATTCGGCCTGGCGCTCCGCGCTGCCGCCGGAGATCGGATTCGTGCATATCGATGATGTGCCCGCTCGCACGCTCGTCGAATTGGCCGAGCGTGGAGCCGAATTGGCGCAGGAGCATGGCTCCAGCCATGGCCCGCCCGCCTCGCTGCTGGACCAGACGGTACTGACCGTATCCGGTCCGGGTGAACAGGTCGAGGTGCCCATGCGCGTCGTCTTCGCCTTGGCCGCAATGGATTTCATCCCGCACGGTGGCGATAAGACCGATTCCCGGCGCATTCCGGCGGATGAGATCGTGCGGGTGCGGGCCGCCCGCACCTGGCTGCGCCTGGATGCCCGCTACGGTTCGGTCGCCCGCCGCCGCGGCCCCGCGATTCCGCTGCTCTCGCACTGACTTTCGCGCCGCCCTGCCATCGAATCATCGATGGCGGGGATCGGTTGCCCGATTGGTGGAGTGCGGCCGCCGTGGCTACGTTGAGCTCATGAGCGATACGGGCATCGTGACGGAGTGGATCGATATCGAGGTCGGCGGCGCGGTGATGAGCGCCTACCTGGCACGTCCGGAGGCGCCCGGCGACTATCCGGGAGTCATTGTCGGCCATGAGATCTACGGCCAGCACGAATCGGTGCTCGCCGCCGCCGAGCGGCTCGCGGCCCTGGGCGTCACCGTCCTGGTCCCGGACCTGTTCCACCGCGCCGAACCGCGCGCCCGCCTCGACTGGACCGCCGAGGGCCGCGAACGCGGACTGGACCTGCTGCGCACCCTGAATCGTGCCGATGTCATCGCCGATATCTCCGCCTGCATCGACGAACTGAACAGCCGCAATGCCACCACCGTAGGCATGGTCGGCTTCAGCGCGGGCGGCCACGTCGCCTACTACGCCGCCACCCAACTCCCGCTGACCGTGGTCGCCGCCTTCTACCCCGGCTGGCTCACCAACACCGAAATCCCGCTCTCCACCCCGGAACCCACCATCGAATCCACCTCGGGAATCACCGGCCGGGTCATCCTCTTCTTCGGCGGCCTGGACCCCCTCATCGACGCCGAGGCCCGCGCCGAACTCGAAAAAGCCCTCTCCGACAACAACATCGACCACGAACTCGTCGTCTACGAGGACGCTCCACACGGTTTCGTCTACCCCGGCCGTGATTGGTACCGCCCCGAGGATGCCGAAGACGCCTGGTCGCGTCTGGTGAACCTACTGCGCGGCTGAATGCTCACCGCTCTCCACGCCGACCGCGAAAAAGCGCGCGTACGGATGTCGTCAGTGCACACCGAGCATGCGCAGGCCCGCGGTGAGCACGGCAGCGGTCAGGATCACGACCAGTAGCGGTGCCCGTCGCCAAGCCAATACGGCGGCGACGAGTACCCCCGCAGGCAGCGCGAGGCCGAATTCGCCACTGCGCGAGGGCATCAGTGTGGTGACCGCCAGCGCCGCCAGCAGGACGACGGAGGCGATCTCCAGCAGTTTGACCGTGCGCGGCGAGATCTTCACCCGGCTGCGTAGCGCGGGGCCCGCGAAGCGGAATGCGAAGGTGCCCACGGCAAGTGCGCAGACTCCGGCGATAAGTGTGCTCGTCATGGCGGCACCTCCTTCGGGGCTCGAATCCATCGGCCGCTCGGGCCGCGGTGTGTGGGCTGGAGTTGTGGGGTGGGGCTGGAAGTTATGCGGCCGCATTCGCGGTAGTCGTCACCGCGACAGACTCGGCGGTGACCGCATTGGGCTCACGGTTGTCCGCGAGCGAAGTCGCGTCGCCCGCAGCGGTTGTGGCGCTGCCCGCGCGGCGAACGACCAACAGCACTGCGGTCAGGGCCAGTAGAACCGGCAGTCCCGCGCCCAGGAAAGGCGTAGCGATTGCCGCGACCGCCGCACCGGCGAGGGCGGCAGTGCGAGTCAGCGGGTCACGCAGCGCCGGGAGCACCAGGCTGATCAGGACCGCCGGGAACACCGCGTCCAGGCCGAAGGCGTTCGGATTCGGGACCACCGAGCCCAGCACCGCGCCGACGGCCGCGCCCAGCGGCCAGGCCGCCAGTACGGCCAATCCGCAGAGCCAGTACGCGGCGCGACGGCGCGGCCGGTCGGGCTGCGCGAGCGCCATGGCGACCGATTCATCGTTCATGACGTGCGTGCCGAGCAGTCGCCGCCAGCCGGTGCCGACGACATCCGGTACGGACAGGCCGTAGGGGAGATGCCTGGCATTGACCAGCAAACCCGCGAGTACGGCGGCGACGAGGCTGCCGCCCGCGGTGAGAATGCCCAGGAAAACGAATTCGGAGCCGCCCGCGACCACGGCCACGCTCATCAGCATGGGCAGCCAGGTGGGGAATCCCGCGGTCACGGCGGTAGCGCCGTAGGAAACGCCGATCATGGCGACTGCCAGGCAGATCGCCGCGATCCCCGTGAGTACACCCCGATCGAGTGTTCGCCATATCGAACGCATGCCGTCTATATTGAACGCAACCCGCTCGATAAGTCAAAGACCCCCAAGCGTCGACGATCGGCCATATCGCCCTGCCCGCGGGCCGCGCGAATGTAGGCACGGTAACCGCACCGCTACCACTGACGCGCTGTCGACCGGTCATTCCGGCGCTGGTGTGGATCCCGGCCGAAAGCGCGCCGGGATGACGGTGGGCTGCCCGCCGATCGGCCGTGTAGTCGTGCCGGTCGGGTGGCGCCGGGTACTGTGTGAAGCCGATATGACCCAGTCCGACAGCCCCTCGTCCGCGTCTCCGCAGGAGGCGATCGCCGCTGCCCTGCGTCGGGAGCGTGCCCGGGCCGGGCTCTCGCTCACCGAGGTCGCGCGCCAGGCCGGAATCGCGAAATCCACACTCTCGCAACTGGAGTCGGGCGCCGGGAATCCCAGCATCGAGACGCTGTGGGCGCTCTGCGTCGCCCTCGATATTCCGTTCTCGCGCCTGTTGGATCCACCGCGGCCGATGGTTCAGGTGATTCGCGCGGGGGAGGGCGCGATGCTGGCCTCATCCCAGTCGGAGTATCGAACAACACTGCTCGCGGCCTCACCACCCACCGCGCGCCGCGATATCTACCGCATTACCGCCGAACCCGGGCACTCCCGTGACTCCGATCCGCACAGCCACGGCGTGGTGGAACACATTGTGCTGGGCGGTGGCCGGGCCAAGGTCGGCCCCGCGGAGGCGCCGGTGGAGCTGCGTCCAGGCGACTACATCTGCTACCCCGGCGACTCGCCACACGTCTTCGAGGCGCTCGAACCGGGCACCTGGGCACTACTGGTCAGCGAATACAGCTGAACCGAGGAATGGGCTGGGCGCTCTGTGTCAGGCCGCGCCTTCGCCGAGATACTGCAGCCAGGTCGGGTCCAACTCCGAACTGGCGGTGAGTAGTCGCCAGTGCGGGCCCTTCGGCGCCACCATCTGATGGTGCAGGGTCCAACCCAATTCGCTGAGCAGCTTGTCGGCCTTGCGGTGATTGCAGGGGGCGCAGGAGGCTACGCAGTTCTCCCAGGAGTGCGCACCACCGCGGCTGCGGGGGATCACATGATCGATGGTTTCGGCCTTACCACCGCAGTAGGCGCAGCGATAGCGGTCGCGGTGCATGAGCGCGGCGCGCGTCATGGGCACGCGGGCGCGATAGGGGACATGCACGTAGGTGCGTAGTCGGATCACCGAGGGCAGCGCTACCGAGGTGCCGGCGGAGTGCACGACCGGACCTTCGGGATTGTCGTGAACGGTATGCGCCTTATCGCAGATGAGCAGTACGACGGCGCGGCGCGCGGAGAGCGCGGTGAGCGGCTCGTAGGTGGCGTTCAAGAGCAGAACGCGACTCTTACTCCAGCTCGGGCCGGGAGGGACATCGGCCGGGCGATGCGCGGAATGGTCATGATGCGCATCCGGATGGGAATGTTCGGACAAGATGTGCAGCGGAGTAGCCCCCGAGCCACGATTGTGGACGTCGGCGGGCTGGAGTTGTCGGTGCGTGCGCGCCTCGTGCCGGGCACTGTGCCGCTGCTTCATGATGCAATACCCCGAATCCGTATTCGTCCGATGGTGTGGTATTCGGCAGACTGCCACCCAGTTGACCATGGAACGGCGCACATTGCACGGTGATTTCGCACATTGTCGGGCACAAACGGATGAACGACGCGTGACGGTATGAAACACCCTGGGCAACGGGGCCTCGGACGGCCCGACCAGCAAGATCAACGGGCTTTCCGGCCCCCGTTTCGACCCGCGACGGGCCGTCACGGCGAGCAGTGGGCACAATGGTTGGCGTGAGCACCGGCGAGCAGACAGCGACCTCCTTCTACGAAGCCGTGGGTGGGGCGGAGACCTTCGAGCGGATCGTCGCCGCCTTCTATCGGGAGGTGGCGGGCGATGAGGTGTTGCGCCCGCTGTACCCGGAGGAGGATCTCGGCCCCGCCGAACGCCGGTTGCGGATGTTCCTGGAGCAGTACTGGGGCGGCCCGCGCACCTACGGTGACGAGCGCGGACACCCGCGCCTGCGGATGCGGCACCACCCGTTCAAAATCGGTCCGATCGAGCGCGATGCCTGGTTGCGCGCCATGCACATCGCCGTCGCCGAGATCGAACCCGCACTGCTCGACGACGCCCATCGCAAGCAGTTGCTCGACTACTTCGAGATGGCCGCCAATTCGCTCATGAACTCGCCGATCTGAATTCGTACCGCAGAAGTTGAAGGCCCCCAGAGCGTTTCCGGTTCGGGGTCTCGTCCGCTGATCATTTGCTGAATCTGGACAAGTGTCGGCGTCGTGCCCTCGAGTGTCGGCAGGCTTTGGCACCATTACGGCTGTGACCGAGAACTCCACCGCCGCTGTGCCCTCCGCCGCACCGGATTTCGTGCCCGCGACGGCGCCGTGGTGGCGATCCGCCGTCTTCTATCAGGTGTACCCCCGCTCGTTCGCGGACTCCGATGTCGACGGTGTCGGTGACCTGCGTGGGTTGCGTGACAAGCTGGGCTATTTGGAGCTGCTCGGGGTGGATGCGCTGTGGATCTGCCCGGTCATGCGCTCACCCATGGCCGATGGTGGCTACGACGTTGCCGATCCGCGCGATATCGATCCGCTCTTCGGTGGCCTGCGCGCGCTCGACGAGTTGATCGACGAGGCGCACCACCGGCAGATGCGGGTCACCATGGACCTGGTGCCCAACCACACCAGCGATCAGCATCCGTGGTTCACCGCCGCGCTGGCCGCCGCACCGGGTAGTCCGGAGCGCGCCCGCTACTGGTTCCGCGACGGCCGGGGGCCGGATGGCAGTGTGCCGCCGAACAATTGGCCGAGTATCTTCGGCGGTCCGGCTTGGACTCGCGTCACCGAGGCCGACGGCAGGCCCGGGCAGTGGTATCTGCATATCTTCGCGCCCGAACAGCCGGACCTGAATTGGGAGAACCCGGAGGTGGCGGCGGATTTCGAGCAGACAATTCGGTTCTGGCTGATGCGCGGGGTCGACGGATTCCGAATCGATGTCGCGCATGGAATGGCCAAACCCGCTGGTCTACCGGATATGGAGCTGCCGCAGCGGACTCCGGACGACACCCATTTGGTGGTGCATGACGATAATGATCCGCGCTTCAACAATCCGGGCGTGCACGAGATCCATCGCCGACTGCGAAAAGTCATGGACGAGTTCCCGAACGCGGTATCGATCGGCGAGGTCTGGGTGGACGACAACACTCGATTCGGTGATTATGTGCGCCCCGACGAGCTACACCTGGCATTCAACTTCCGATTGGCCGAGACACCGTTCCATCCCGACAGAATCCGTGACGCCGTGGACAATTCGCTGCACGCGGTCGCGGCGGTCGGTGCCAGTCCCACCTGGACGCTCTCCAATCACGATGTGGAGCGCGAGGTCACCCGTTACGGCGGTGGCGCGATCGGGCAGGCGCGGGCGCGGGCGATGATCATGGTGGAGTTGGCATTGCCGGGCAGCGTATTCATCTACAACGGTGCGGAATTGGGGTTGCCCAATGTCGACGACCTACCGGACGAGGCGCTACAGGATCCGACCTGGGAGCGCTCCGGGCACACCCAGCGCGGCCGGGACGGCTGCCGGGTACCGCTGCCGTGGGAGGGGGAGCAGCCGCCGTTCGGATTCACCGCCGGGACGCCCTGGCTACCCATGCCGCCGCAGTGGTCGGCGGTGACGGTGGAGAAACAGTTGGAGCGATTGGACTCCATGCTGTCGCTCTATCGGATGGCTATCGAATTGCGTGGCGTGCGACCGGAATTCGGTGGGCCCGGACTGGAGTGGTACGGAAGTCCGCCGGGCTGCCTGGCATTTCGGCGTGATGGCGGATTGCTATGTGTGCTCAATGCCACCGATGCGGCGATAACACTGCCGGCGGGAGATGTGCTGCTGTCGAGCGCTCCGATTAGCGCTGGAAAACTTCCGGCAAACTCAACGGCCTGGCTAATTTGAGCAAGATCACGACGACACGTGCGCACGTGTACTCACCGGTCGGTGGCGCTGATCCAGGCATCCATTACCGTTGAGCGGTGAGCATTCTCCAGACAGTGCTGATCTACGTCGGCATCCCGCTTGCGATCTATTTGGTGATCGCCGGATTGTCGTTCCTCGGTAAGCCGCTGCCCGGCAAGAAGCCGGACCACTTCGAGCTCGGCGCGGAGTGGACCCAGCCCCCGGTGCTGTGGAGCGCGACGGACGAGGTGACCGGTTCCGGTCATCACGACAATGCTGAGTCATCGCATGGCAACCATGCTGCTATCGAATCCGCCGCGGCGGACCTGATCGGAGGCCGGGCAAGTGGCAAGTTCTAATTGGCCCGCGGTGAACGAGGCCGAGCTACCGCACGGCTACGCGGTCACCGTGAGTGGACGCGTCTCCGGTGTGCACGAGGCGGGTGATGTCTTCAGCGAAGTGCCGTTCACCGATCACGAGCGGCTGCTCATGGACAACGCCCTCACCGATGCCACCCGCGCCACCAAGGTGCGGTTCAACATCTTCATCGGCGACCTCGGCGCGGACTCCGCCGCCGGCGCGGACGCGGTCTTCCCCGGTACCCCCGAGGCGGCCCGTTCGGTGCTCATCGCGGTCGACCCCAATGCCAAGGCGGTCGAGGTGCGTTCCGGCAGCGATGTCGCCAAGCGCGCCAATGACAATGTCTGCCAGCTGGGCGCGACCGCCGCCCTGAGCTCCTTCCGCAAGGGTGAGCTCATCGACGGCCTGGTCTCCGCGGTGCGCGTCATGGCCGCCTCCATCGGCCGGGTCTGAGTCCCGCACCGGCGCCGCGAATCCGCGCGGCGCCGGGACACTTTCGCACCCCTTCCATCTCCGCGCCCCCGCTTCTCGACCGGGTACGCGCAGAGGGAAGGGGTGCGCTGTTCTTTACGGCGAGGATGACGGGCCCCCGCATCCAGCACGCCCTACACGAGCAAGGCCGGTGCGCTGCCCTTGGCTGCTGGCACGTGCCCTACGTGGGTAAGGCTGGTGCGCTGCCCTTGGCTGCTGGCATGCGCCCTACGTGGGTAAGGCTGGCACGCTGCCCTTGGCTGCTGGCACGTGCCCTACGTGGGCAAGGCTGGCACGCTGCGCCTGGCTGCTGGCACGTGCCCTACGTGGGCAAGGCTGGCACGCTGCGCCTGGCTGCTGGCACGCGCCCTACGTGGGCAAGGCTGGCACGCTGCGCCTGGCTGCTGGCACGCGCCCTACCTGGGCAAGGCTGGTGCGCTGCCCCTGGCCGCTGGCACGCCTCAGATGGTGTGGATGGTGTGTGCTGCCCCGGCATCTGGTGCGTTCTTCGGCCGGAAGGCCGGGGGAGTTCCTTCTGCTCAGAGCAGAACGGGACCCGTGGTGCGGGCGAGCGGACTTACGCTCGGACCATGTCCGAGCAGCCGCGCCTTCACTCCATCCCCGGCGGACTCGCCGAGCGGGCCGAGACTCCGAGCCCGCAGCCGGTCCACGCGCTGCCGGGCGACGGCCCTGTTCGGAGCGCTCGGCTCCCGGAATCTCGCGGTGAGCGCCCACGCGCCCTGCGTCCGGTACGCGAGCCACTGTGGCGCGAGGTGCTCGGTGCCCAACTGCGGGCCCTGCGCCAAGAACAGGGCGAGAAGCTCGTGGAAACCGCTGGGCGAGCTGGAATCTCGCCGCAGTACCTCTCCGAGGTCGAGCGCGGTCGCAAGGAACCCTCCAGTGAGATGATCGCCGCCTTGGCGGGCGCCCTCGGCACCGACCTCATCGGCCTCACCCAACTGGTCGCCACCGAACTCCGCCGCCAGCGCATGGAATCCATCACCCGCCCTACCGCACAGGCATTCAATGGCCCGGTCATGCTGGCCGCCTGACGCATTGCCCCGTCCTGGTGGCCGCCCCCGATGCATCTAGGCGTTCTGCCGACTGCCTGACGCATCGCGGCGTAGGTCGCGGAAGCCCTCCGTCATCCCGGCATGCTTTTGGCCGGGATCCATACCGGCTGTGCCCCGGCGGCTTTCGATGGATCCGGTCGAAGCGCGCCGGGACCTCGTATCAGCCCATGAATCAGTCTCTGGGACCGAGGATTTGGTCGACGAGGCCGTAGGTGCGGGCGGCTTCGGCGGTGAGGACGCGGTCGCGGTCGGTGTCCCGGCGGAGGGCTTCGAGGGGTTGGCCGGTGTGTTCGGAGAGGATGGCCTCCACCTCGGCGCGAAGACGGACCACCTCGTCGGCCTGGATGATCAGGTCGGGGATGGTGCCCCGGCCGCTGATGGCGGGCTGGTGCAGCACCACTCGGGCGTGCGGGAGCATGGTGCGGCGGCCTTTCGCACCGCCCGCGAGCAGGACCGCGCCCACGGCGATGGCTTGGCCCACGCAGGTTGTCGCGACCGGGGACGAGATGTGCTGCATGGTGTCGTAGACGGCGAGCATGGCGGAGAGGTCGCCGCCCTCGCAGTTGATGTAGAGGTTGATCTCCTGGCCCGGACTGTCGGCATCCAGGTGCAGAAGTTGGGCGATGAGGGCATTGGCGACGCCGGAATCGATTGGTGTGCCCAGATATACGATCCGCTCGGCCAGCAGATGTGAGTAGACGTCCATGATGCGCTCGCCGCGCGGATGCTGGGCGATCACATTGGGAATGGTGTAGCTGGTCATGCCGAGATCCCCATCTTCTGTCGTTGCGGGACGATCTGCCAGAAGGATTCGACGATGCCGTCGATGAATCCGTACTCCTTCGCCTGCGTCGCGGTGAACCAGCGATCGTGCAGGGAATCGTCGTAGACCTGGTCGAAGGGCTGCCCGGTGTCCTGGGCGATCAACCCGAGCACGGTCTGCACGGTGTACCGCAGATCATCGGCCTGCACCTCCACCTCGACTGCGCTGCCGCCGATTCCGGCCGACCCCTGGTGCATGAGAATTCGCGCGTGCGGCAGTGCGTACCGCTTACCCGGGGTGCCCGAGGAGAGCAGGAATTGTCCTGCGCTGCACGCCAATCCGAGCGCGAGCGTTGAAACGTCGCAGGGCACCAGTCGCATCACATCGCGAATCGCGAGCATGGCGGGCACCGACCCGCCGGGCGAGTGAATCCACAGCGAGATCCCGGTCTCGGAATCCTCGGCCGCCAACTGCAGCAACTGCGTCATGAGCAGCGCCCCGTTGTCATCGTCGAGTGCCCCGTCCAGCACCAGAATTCGCTTACCGAACAGCTGTTCCCGTGTGCGCCAGTTGAACATCGGCGTCTTCTCGTCCTGTGCCATGAATCCACCGTGCCCCAGACCCGGCCGAAATTTCCGCCCCCGCTGCCCACAGCAGATCCGCCCACAGCAGCACCCCCGATCCCACCCGCCCCGGGATCTCGCCGACCCGTCATCCCGGCCTGCTTTTGGCCGGGATCCACGCGGGCTGCTCATCGGCCGATTGTGTGGATCCCGGCTGAAAACGCGCCGGGATGACGGGGTTTCGTTTGCCGGGATGCCGGGTTGGCTCCGCATCGAATGGCGAGGGTCTCGGAAATACCGCAGCCCCTCTCGCGCGACGGCGAAAGGGGCTGTGGGAGTGCGGGTTACGAGCGGTCGAAGGCTCGGGCGCGCAGGGAGCGTTCGATGCCCGCCTTGCCCTCCACGACCAGGCGGCGCAGGGCCGGGGGATGGTCGTTGGAGAGGAACTTGTCGGCTACCGCCACCGCCTCTTCGGTGATGGCCCAGTGCGGGTAGAGGCCGACCACTACGGTTTGGGCGACTTCGCTGGAGCGGCGGTCCCAGACCGACGGGATTTCGGCGAAGTAGCGTTCGACGTAGGGGGTGAGCAGGTCGGCCTGGCCGACCGGGGCGAAGCCGGCGACGATCGCGCGGGCGGTGATATTGGGGACCGCATCGTCCTGCATGACCGTGGCCCACGCCTTGGCCTTGACCGGGATCTGCGGGCGGGCCGTGGCCGCGGCGGCGGCTTGACGCCGACCGGCGGCGGTATCGTCGCGCGCCAATTCGCTGTCGATGGCGGGGGTTTCGATACCGTCGTTGTCGAGATCGCCGGCGGCGGCGAGGGCCTGGATGAGCCGCCAGCGCAGGTCGGTGTCGACCTCGAGGCCGGGCAGGGCCGCCGCCGGATCGCCCTCGAGGACCTGGCGCAGCGCCTCGATATGGCGGACGGACAGGTGCGCTCCGGTGAGGGCGTTGACGAAGGCCAGCTGGTGGTCGGAGCCGGGTTCGGCGGCGCGTGCCAGCGAGAGCAGGCGGTCGGCGAATTCGCCCCAGCCGGTTTCGGCCGCCCAATTCGGATCGGCGTAGGCGGAGATGGCGGTGTGCGCCTGCATCAGCAGGCGTTGCACCACACCGATTTCGGTCTCCGCGCCGACACCGCGCTGTACCAGGGCGACGAAATCGCGGGCGCGCATCTCGGCCTGCCGGGTCATTTCCCAGGCCGCCGACCAGGCCAGTGTGCGGGGCAGCGGTTCGGCGATATCGGCGATGCGATCCACCACGGTCTGCAGCGAGCCGGAGTCCAGCCGCACCGAGCAGTAGGTGAGGTCGTCGTCATTGACCAGCACCAGCTTGCCCTGCGCGATACCGATCAGCTCAGGCACCTCGGTGCGCTCGGCCGGGTTGATATCGAGCTCGATGCGCTTGGTGCGCACCAGCTTTCCGTCCTGATCGTCGTAGATGCCGATGGCCAGGCGGTGCGTGCGCCGCTCACCCGCGCCCGGCTCCGCGCCGTCCTGGATGACGGTGAACGAGCTGTACTTGCCGTCGCCGTCGACGGTGAACTCCGGCCGCAGGATATTCAGGCCGGTGGTCTTGAGCCACTGCGCACCCCAGTCGGACAGGTCACGTCCGGACGCCTTCTCCAGCGCACCCACCAGATCATCGAAAGTGGCGTTGCCGTAGGCGTGTTCGGTGAAGTAGTCGCGCAATCCGGCCAGGAACGGCTCCTGCCCGACGTAGGCCACCAGCTGCTTCAGTACGGAAGCGCCCTTGGCATAGGTGATTCCGTCGAAGTTCACCTCGACCGCGTGCAGATCCGGGATATCGGCGGCAATGGGATGCGTGGACGGCAGCTGATCCTGCCGGTATGCCCAGGACTTCTCCACATTCGCGAAAGTGGTCCAGGCATTGGTGTATTCGGTCGCGCCGACCTGGCAGAGCACCGAGGCGAAGGTGGCGAAGGATTCGTTCAGCCACAGGTCGTCCCACCACTTCATGGTGACCAGATCGCCGAACCACATATGCGCCATCTCGTGCAGCACGGTCTCGCAGCGGCGCTCATAGGAGGCGCGAGTCACCTTGGAGCGGAACACATAATCTTCCAGGAAGGTGACCGCGCCCGCGTTCTCCATTGCGCCCGCGTTGAATTCGGGGACGAACAGCTGGTCGTACTTGCCGAAGGCATAGGGCACACCGAAATTGGTGTGATAGAAGCCGAAACCCTGCTTGGTTTCGGTGAAAAGCCTTTCGGCGTCCATGTATTCGGCGAGCGAGGCGCGGCAGTAGATGCCGAGCGGGATCTCCCCGTGTGAATCGGAGTAGCTGTCGGTCCACTTGGCGTACGGACCGGCGATGATCGCCACCAGATAGGTGCTCATCCGAGGCGTGGTGGCGAAGGTGTGTTCGACCACGGTGCCGATGGTGCGGCTGGTGACCACCGCGCCATTGGAGATGACCTCCCAGTCCTCCGGCGCGGTGACGATCATGTCGTAGGTCGCCTTGAGGTCCGGCTGGTCGAAGCACGCGAACATGCGCTTGGCATCGGCGGTTTCGAACTGCGAGTACAGGTAGACCTTGTTGTCGGTGGGGTCGACGAAGCGGTGCAGACCCTCGCCGGTGTGCGAGTACTCGGCATCGGCCTCGATGACCAGTTCATTGCTGGCGGCCAGATCGGTGAGGGTCAGCCCCTGCGATTCGTCATAACCGCTGACATCGATCGCGACACCGTTCAGGACGGCCGAGCGCAGGCCCGCGCCGACGAAGTCGATGAAGGTCCGCGCGCCCGGTGTCGCCGTGAATGTCACCGTGGAGCGCGAGAAGAAGAGGTCGCTGGTCGCCGCTTCGGCGCTGGTGGGCTGCCCGGTCAGGTCCAATTCGACGCGGTAGTTCTCCACCTGGACCGTTGCGGCGCGTTCGATCGCCTGCTCGCGGGTGAGATTCGGTGCGGACAAGGGTGCTCCTTCGCTCTCGGAACTCTGTGCCGTGTTGGGACGCGACTGTGCCAACAATGCCATGTCCGCTGGGTCGTTCGCTGCTGGTTATGGCGGGGTGCCGGGCCGAATCGGCACGTCGGTAGGGTGTGCGGTGGCAGCGATCCCAGTCCGAGGAGGAGAAGTTGAAGCACATTCACGCCGGTAAGGTGCGCGACCTGTACGAGGACGGCGATTCGCTGATCCTGGTCGCATCCGACCGGGTGTCGGTGTTCGACGTGGTGCTGCCCACTCCGATTCCGGAGAAGGGGGCCATGCTCACCCAGTTGTCGAACTGGTGGTTCGGGTTCTTCGACGGGATTCCCAATCACATTCTCTCCACCACCGATGTGCCCGCGGAGTTCGCCGGGCGCGGGGTGCGGGTCAAGCCGCTGAAGATGCTGAAGGTCGAGTGCGTCGCGCGTGGTTACCTGACCGGCGGTGGCCTGGCCGAGTACAAGCGCAGCGGTACCGTCTCCGGTATCGCGCTGCCCCCCGGACTGCGTGACGGCGACAAGCTGCCGGAGCCGCTCTTCACCCCGAGCACGAAGGCCGATGAGGGCCATGACGAGCCCATCTCATTCGCCGAGGTGATCAACCAGGAGGGCGCGGAGGTCGCGAACAAGCTGCGCGATCTGACCCTGGAGATCTACTCGCGCGGCGCCGAGCACGCCGCCTCGCGCGGTGTCATCATCGCCGACACCAAGGTCGAATTCGGTTGGGACGGTGACGTTCTCACCCTCGGCGATGAGGTCCTCACCTCCGACTCCTCGCGCTTCTGGCCCGCCGAGGACTACGAGCCCGGCCGCCCGCAGGCCTCCTTCGACAAGCAGTACGTGCGCGACTGGTCCGTCGATACCGGCTGGAACAAGGAGTACCCCGGCCCGGAGATCCCGGCCGAGGTCATCGATGTCACCCGCCGGAAGTACATGCAGGCCTACGAACTCATCACCGGTACGCCCTGGACCGGTATCTAGGTCTAGTCGAGAACCGTCGCGGGCGGACTGCCGACAGTGAGATCCGGGACCTCATCGCGATAGGCCCGGATCTCGACGAGGCTCAACTGGCCGGTGCAGCCCTGGCTCAAGCTCGACGAAGGACGGTCGGCGGTAAGCACATTCGGATTGCCGTGGCGGCAGAAGCTCGGATCGTCGGGGTCCGGGTCGTACCAGGCGCCGGTGGAGAGTTGCGCTACCCCGGGCCGGACCGCGTCGTCGACGATCAGCCCGGCCAGGCAGGCCCCGCGATCATTGTGGATCCGCACGATGTCACCGCTGTGCAGCCCGCGCGCGTCCGCGTCCGACGGATGCAGCCGAACCGGTTCGCGCCCGGCGATTTTCGTGGATTGACTGTGCGCGCCGACATCGAGCTGACTGTGTAGTTTCGAGCGCGGTTGATTGGCGACCAATTGCAGCGGGAATTGTTCCGCCGCGGGGCTGCCCAGCCATTCGGCGGGCTCCAGCCAGACCGGATGCCCCGGGCAGTCCGGATAGCCGAAGCCGTCGATGGTCTCGGAGAAGATCTCGATACGACCGGTCGGGGTGGTGAGCGGATGCCCCTGCGGATCGGCGCGGAAATCGGCGAACATCACCTGCTCGGACTCGCCGACGGTCGGCAGTTCGATCCCGTCGCCCGCCCAGAACGTATCGAAGTCCGGCAGCTCGGCGGTATCGCCCCGCCATTCGTCATAGAGGTGCCGCAGCCACTCCTGGGAGGTGCGTCCCTGCGTGAATTCCTTTCCTATTCCCAGCTTTTCGGCCAGCCCGGCGAAGATGGCGTAGTCATCGCGGGCCTGCTCGTGCGGGCGGGTCAGCGCGGGCATCGGGAAGAACATCGGATCGTTCTCGCCCGCGCCGAAATCATCGCGTTCGATGGTCATGGTCGCCGGGAGCACGATGTCGGCATGGCGTGCGGTGCCCGTCCAGAACGCGTCGTGCACCACGACGGTCTCGGGCCGCGCGAAGGCGGTGCGCAGCCGGGCCAGATCCTGATGGTGGTGGAACGGATTGCCGCCGCACCAGTAGACCAGCCGAATATCCGGATACCGGAGCCGCTGGCCGTTGTAGTCGTAGTCCGCGCCGGGCTCGAGCAGCATATCGGCGATCCGGGCGACCGGGATGAAGGTCTCGATCGGGTTGTGCCCCTGCGGAAAGCGCGGTACGGACCGCTTCCGGGTCGGCTCGCCGACCATCCCCGCCGAGCCGTAGCCGTGGCCGAAACCGCCACCGGGCAAACCGATCTGGCCGAGCATCGCCGCGAGGACGACGCCGAGCCAGACCGGCTGTTCACCATGGTGCGCCCGCTGTAGCGACCAGCTCACCGTGATCATGGTTCGTGCGGCGGCCATTTCACGCGCGAGCGCCCGAATGCGGTCGGCCGGGATTCCGGTGATCGTCTCGGCCCAGTTCGGATCCTTGACCGCACCGTCGGCCCGCCCGCGCAGGTACTCCGCGAACCGGTCGTAACCGACGGTGTAGCTGTTCAGAAAGTCTTTGTCCGCCAAGCCTTCCGCATCGAGCACCTGGGCGAGCGCCAGCATCAGCGCCGCATCGGTGCCGGGCCGCGGCGCCAGCCACTCCGCCGCCGCGCCCGCGGTGATGTCATCGCGCAGCGGACCGACCGAGACGAACCGGCAGCCGCGCGCATGCGCCGCCGCCACCCAGCCGCGCCCGTGATGCCGCGATACGCCGCCGGGGGTCACCGCGATGTTCTTCGGCGACAATCCGCCGAAGGCCACCACCAGTTCGGTGTGCTCGGCGATGACGTCCTTACTGGTGGAGTGACCGAGCATCCAGCCCAGATCGGCGAGGATATGCGGCAGCAGCACCGTCGAGGTGCCCATGCTGTAACTGTTCACGTGCCGGACGTAACCGCCCAGGCAATTGAGGAACCGATGCGCCTGACTCTGCGCGTGATGGAAGCGCCCCGCGCTGGCCCAGCCGTAGGAGCCGCCGTACACCGCCTCCGCGCCGTACTCGTCGTATACCCGGCGCAGTTCGCCCGAGAGCAGATCCAGCGCGGTTTCCCAGGACACCGGTACGAACGGATCATCACCCCGTCCGGGTGCGCCCGGACCATTGTCCAGCCAGCCCTTGCGGATATGCGGCTGCGCGATCCGGGTCCGATGATGCTGTGCGGAGGCGACATTGTCGATCAGCGGCATCGGTTCCGGATCGCCGTGCCAGGGCCGTACCGCGGTGAGGCTCGCACCGTCGCTTTCGGCTTCGAATGTTCCCCAATGCGTCAAGTGTGTTGCCACATATCCACCGTAGCGCGATCGGCGGGGTTCAGGACGGGACACCGACTGGGGTCAGGAAATCGGTGACATGCTGGGCCGTCGTGCGTTCGAAGGCGGCGAAGTGGGCATCGCGGGCCGTGCCGGTGACGGCATCGCCGATCTCCAGATTGCCTGCGGCATCGAGTCGTTGCGGGCGTTCCTCGGCGTCCGGGAGGACCACCGTCCGGGAGTCCGACAGGCCGCAATAGTAGGCGATCGAGGCGCTGAGCTGGGTGTCGAGCATGGTCTGGATGGCGGGGATGATGGCGTCGTCGGCGGTCGCACCCGCCAGGCCGAGCCAGAGCATGCGCTTGCCCGCGAGGCGCGGTTTGCTGCGGCCGTAGGCGAATCCGTAGTTCCAGACCCGGTCGATCCAGCCCTTGAGCAGGGCCGGGATATAGGCCCAGTAGATGGGGAAGACGGCGATGATGACCTCGGCGGCCAGGACGCGGCGCATATGGTCTTCGACCTCGGGGGAGTAGGGCTTGTCGCGGTCGTTCCAGTCCGGCTGATCCTCGGTGTTCATGCGCGGGTCGAAACCCTCGGCGTGCAGGTCCAGCAGGTCGACGGTGTATCCGGCGTCCTCGAGTTGGGCGATGGTGCGGCGGGCGATATGCGCGGTGAGCGAATCGGACCGGTGATGCGAGACCACCACGAGGGCGGTGCGGGTATCGTTGTGCGACAAGGGATTTCCTCCTGAATGGGCAGCGAGTGACTTGCGTGCCTCCAGTACACCGGTGATCGCGTAGACGATCCATGGGTAGAGCGCTCCAGTGGATAGGAATTCGTCTACAGTCGAGTCGTGGATCCTCTGAGTCAGCTGCTGGGCGGTATTCGCGCTGAAGGATCGGTCGTCACGCACGCGGTATTGGCCGCGCCCTGGGCGATTCGCTTCGCCGACCGCGCACCCATGACCATGGTCACCGTGCTGCGCGGTGGCGGCACCCTGGTACTCGCGGATGGCAGTCGGACCCCGTTGGTCACCAATGACACCGCCATTATTCGAGGGCCCGAACCCTTCCACTTCGCCGATCAACCCGGGTCCGTCGGTGTGCCGCATACCGAGTACGAGATCGCCTGCTTCACCGAACCCGACTGCGATGCAGCGGATTTGAGTGGAATCGCGTGGAACTCCGAATCCGAGCAGGCGACCGCGCTGGTGGTCGGCGCGTACCGGACCTCCGCTCGACGCCATGAACGCCTGGTAAGCGCACTACCACCGGTGCTGGTGGTCGGCGATGACACCGATATGTGCCCCTGGATGGAGGCGGCCGCCGCCGAAGCCGTCGGTCAGAGTGCGGGCTCGCAGGCCATGATGGATCGCCTGCTGGATTGGGGCCTGGTCTGCACCCTGCGCAGCTGGTTCGAACAGGCCGGAAGCGAGGCGCCCGCCTGGTATCGCGGCGTCAACGATCCCCTGGTCGCACCCGCGTTACAGGCGATCCACACCCGTCCCGGCGTGCCGTGGACGGTGGCGTCACTCGCTTCGCAGGCGGGCGTCTCCCGTGCGCTGTTCGCCAAGCGCTTCGCCGCGATCATGGGTACCCCACCCCTGGCCTACCTCACCGAATTCCGCATGGACGAGGCCGAAGAACTGCTCGCCACAACGGATCTCACCGTCGCCCAGATCGCGAAAGCACTCGGCTACGCCGATGCCTTCGGCTTCAGCGCGGCCTTCAAACGTCGCAAGGGCATGAGCCCCACGGGATTTCGCGCCGCAGCCTGAGACACCGCCCATTAGCCCGGCATGAGCGAAACCGCCCGGCATCCCGGGCAGGGGCGACGCCACCCGTCATCCCGGCATGTTTTTGGCCGGGATCCACCCCCTCACAATGAGTTACGCAGCAAAGCCGCGCGAAGCATCAGGTAATCCCGTTCCGGCGTGCTGGTGGTGCGCCGCGCGGCCGCCGAGTACGAGGCGATGGCGGACTTGAAATCGCCTGCCATCTCATAGAAGTGGCCGCGAACAGCCTCCAGTCGATGCGACCCCCGCAACGCGTCCTCGACGGTGGCGACCAGATCCAGTCCGGCCTGCGGGCCCTCCACCATCGCCAAGGCCACCGCGCGATTGAGCCTCACCACCGGATTGGGTGTCAACCGTTCGAGCCTGTTGTACAGCAACAGGATTCGATCCCACTCGGTGTCCTCGGCCCGCGATGCCTGCGAATGCAGTGCGGCGATCGCGGCCTGGATTTGATACGGCCCGGCCAGCCCGCCCGGCAGCGTTGCGGTGACCAGTCGAATCCCCTCGGTAATGGACCCGCGTTGCCACTTCCCGCGATCCTGTTCCGCCAGTGGAATAAGTTCGCCATGCGGTCCGCTGCGTGCGGCCCGCCTGGAATCGGTGAGTAGTAGCAGCGCCAGCAATCCGGTGACCTCGGAATCCTCGGGCAGCAGGCGATGCAGCGCCCGCGCGAGCCGAATCGCTTCCGCGGAAAGGTCATTGCGCCGCAACTGCGATCCGCCGGTGGTGTGGCCCTCGGTGAAAATCAGATACAGCACCTGCAAAACGGTGCCGACGCGCTCCCGCCACGCACCCGGACAGCCGGACTCATCTGCCGCGGCTTCGTCCGAGGCGAAGGGCCGGTCCACCGCCGCCAGCCGCTGCTTCGCGCGCGAAATGCGCTGTGCCATGGTCGATTCCGGTAGCAGGAAGGCCCGTGCGATCTCCTCGGTGGAGAGTCCGCCCACCGCCCGCAGCGTCAGGGCGATGGCGCTGGCCGGTGACAGCACCGGATGACAACACAGGAAGAACAGCGTGAGCGTGTCGTCCCGTTCGTCCATCGCATCGGAGAGTTCCGCCGTGGCGGGCACCTCGCGCTGCATGGTCGCGGTTTCGCGATTGCGCCGCGCCACCTCGGCCCGCACGGTGTCGACGAGTCGTCGCGCCGCGACCTGGATCAACCAGCCGCGCGGATTATCCGGCGTCCCTTCGCTCGGCCACTGTGTCGCGGCCGCGAGCAGCGCCTCCTGCAGCGCGTCCTCGGCGGTGGCGAAATCGCCGTACCGCCGCACCAGCACCCCGAGCACCTGCGGCGCGAGTTCGCGCAGCAGGTCCTCGATTTCATACGTGGCCGATCCGCTCCCCATTCGAATCGGTCACTGATCTACCGCGGGCGCGCCCATGACCGCACGCACCTCGATGTATTCGCCGATCGGTTTCCCACCCGGACCCGGCCCGGCCGAGGCCCGCGCGGCGATCTCCAGCGCCCGCTCCGGCGAATCCACATCCACGAGCCAGTACCCGGCCAGGAACTCCTTGGTCTCCGGGAACGGCCCGTCGGTGATCACGGCCGCGGACCGACCGTCCGAACAGACCAGTCGCGCCTCGTCCGGAAAGGCCAGCCCCTGCGCGTCCACCAGCTCACCGGATTTGGCGAGCTCCTCGCCGAGCGCGCGCTGAAAGTCGATATGCGCCTTGATCTCCTCGGGGGCCCACTCGTTGATCGGGGTAGCGCAGTAGGCGGCGGGGTTGTAGGTCTTGAGCAGCATGTACTTCACGATGGGCTCCTATCCTCGATGCGCCCGTGCGGCGCTTTCACGGACCGGTCGGAGCCCGGCCCGCGATTTCGACGCAGTTTCCCAACCGATCAGCTGACGCTGATCACAGTGGAGCGGAGGTATCGGCCAGTCGATCCGGATCGACCGGTTCGCCGCCCAGGATCAACTCCTTGATCCGATCGCCCACATCCCACACATTCACATTCATCCCGGCCAGCACCCGATTCCCGGAGTCCAGCCAGAACGCCACGAACTCGCGCTTGCCGAGGTCACCGCGGACCACCACGCGCGCGGCCTGTTTGGGCGCGACATAGCCGGTGTACTCCATGCCCAGGTCGTACTGATCGGTGAAGAAGTACGGCAGCCGGTCGTATACGGCGGGCTTGTCGAGCATGGTCGCGGCGGCCACGGCGGGCTGATTGAGCGCATTCGCCCAATGCTCCACCCGAATTCGCCGCTCCAGAATCGGATGTAGCTGATCGGCGATATCGCCGATGGCGACGATATCCGGATCGCTGGTGGACAGGCTCTCATCCACCAGCACGCCCTCGCCGGTGGCCAGTTCGGCATCGACGGCGAGTTCGATATTGGGTCGCGCACCCACCGCGACCAGGACCGCGTCGGCGGGAATGACGGTGTCGTCGGAGAGGCGCACCCCCGTGGCCCGGCCGTCGGCGGTGGTGATCTCGGCGACCTTGGTCTCGCACCGCAGATCGACGCCGTGCTCGCGATGCAGGTCGGCGAAGACCGTGCCCATCTCGGGACCGAGCGCGGTCTGCAGTGGCACCGGCAGCGCCTCCAGCACGGTCACCTCGAGTCCGGCATTGCGGGCGGCGGCGGTCACTTCGAGGCCGATCCACCCTGCTCCGATCACCACGAGTCGTGTTGCGGTGCGGAACATTTCGATCAGCGCGAGCGAATCCTCGGCATTGCGCAGGGTGTACACCCCGGCGGCGTCGGATCCCGGAATCGGCAGCCGTCGCGGCCGAGATCCCGTGGCCAAAGCCAATTTGTCGTAGGTGACGGTCGTACCATCCGGCAGCGCAACCGTTTTCGTCGCACGATCGATCCCGGTCACCGTGGTGCCGAGCAGCACCTCGATATGGTGGTCGCGATACCACTGCCCCGGCTCCACGATCGCGTCCTCGGGCGTCTTCTTGCCCAGCAGACACTCCTTGGACAGCGGTGGGCGCTCGTACGGTAGTCGCTCCTCCGCGCAGACGAGTGTCACCGTCCCGTCGAAATCATTGGCGCGCAAGGCCTGCGCGAGCTTGGCCGCAGCCAGCCCACCCCCCGCTATGACGAACCTGGATGCCGTGGTCATGTGTGACCTCCCTGCGCCGCCCATCCGCGGCTGCCGACGACGAGGCTGATGATCCGACCCTAGCCCGCATCCCGGGTGCCTTGGCGGAAATAACGGCAAGAAGGTGCATTGTTGTGCTGAAGGGCGGCCATGCCCGGCCGACGACTGCGAAAGGGATTACTCGTGAGTGACACCAAGAAGGACCGGGTCGATTTCTGGTTCGACCCGCTGTGCCCGTGGTGCTGGATCACCTCCCGCTGGATCCTCGAGGTCGAGCAGGTCCGCGATATCGACGTGAACTTCCATGTGATGAGCCTGTCGGTGCTCAACGAGGGCCGCGACGGACTGCCCGAGCAGTACCAGGAACTGCTGAAGACCGGATGGGGTCCGGTGCGCGTGGCCATCGCCGCCGCCCAGAAGAACGGTGACGAGGTGCTGCCCGCGCTGTACACCGCCATGGGCACCCGGCTGCACAATCGGCGCGCCGAGTACGAGACCGACGGTCCGCGCACGGACATGCTCAACACCATCATCGCCGAATCGCTGGCCGAGGTGGGCCTGCCCGCCGAGCTGGCCGAGGCCGCCACCAGCACCGAATACGACGAGGCGCTGCGGATTTCGCATCACGCGGGGATGGACAAGGTCGGGCCGGATGTCGGCACTCCGACCATTCACATCAATGGCGTCGCGTTCTTCGGACCGGTGCTGTCGCGCATTCCGCGCGGTGAGGTCGCGGGCAAGGTATGGGACGGCGCGGTCGCGCTGGCCTCCTACCCGCACTTCTTCGAGCTCAAGCGCACGCGCGACGAAGATCCCGAGTTCGACTGACAATCGCGGGTCCGGGCAAGAGCGGGATGGGCCCTCCGGTCGCGGCGGGCCCATCGGTGTCACTGACCGAAATATGTTGTGGTGTTCCCGTATCCGCTGTTGGCGGGCTGCTGTGGATAAGTCCCGTACAGTGCGGGCGGCTGCGCGAGTGACGGCGGTGCGGGCCGCAGGAACAATTGCCCGTGTTTACTGCGATCGCGCAGCGCCCACATACGCCAGGTCAGCACCGGATGGCTGGACAGCGCGTTCACGATCCAGATGAAGAAGCCCTTCTCCTGCGGTGCGCGGTCGGCCATCTCGTCGAATCCGACAATGGTGTTGAGGTATTTGCCACCGGCCAAGGTCTGCATCGCGGTGGGGGCGCCGGTATGGCGATTGCAGAAACCGTGGTTGTCGGCCGTGTACTCCTGGGCGCGAATCAGCGAATTGCCGATAATGGGCAGGAACGGTCCCAGGAACATGCCCAGCTGCCGCCAGTACGACACATGGCCCGCCGCGATATGGCCTACCTCATGGCCGATGATGAACGCCAAGGCATCGGGTTGCCGTGCGGCGCCACCGATTTCGAAGAGATCGCTGTAGACGACCACGAAACGCCGGAATCCGTGCCCGGAGGCGAAGGCATTGATCTGACCATTGCCGAGCACCACATACGCGTCCGGAACCGTCTGCATTCCGAAGCGCGCGGCCGCCTCCTGCACCATGCGATAACCCTCGGGGAATTGGGTCGGCGACATTTTCACGCCATTCACCCGCTGGGCCGAGTACGTCATACCGCGGCCGAACCACAGCAGCATCGGCGCGAAGACGAACAGCAGCACATATTGATCGAGGCTGCCGGTCAACAGCAGCAGCAGTGCGAACAGGTATGCCAGCACGGTCAGCACCACCACGACCACGAGTAGCGGAATCTCCCAGCTGTGCCGGGCGGGCATACCGAATGGGGACAGCCCGCGGGTCTGCTGATGCGGGGGGATCTGCGGCGGCGAATAACCGGGCTGCGCAACCCATCCCGGCGGGCCCACCTGTGGATTCCAACCGGACATCCCCGTGACCGGATTCCATCCCGGATGACTGCTTGCGGCTGGAATCCCCTGCTGCGCGTACGGCGGCTGCGACTGATCGTCGGACGTCATGATCAGAACTCTATGTGGCAGGGGGAGCAGGACGCAGAAACAGCTTGCCGTGCCGGCTGCGATCGCGCAGTGCCCACATACGCCAGGTGTTGACCGGATGGCTCGCCTGGAGATTGGTGAGCCAGACGAAGAAGCCGGTTTCGGTGCAGGCGCGGTCGGCCATTTCGTCGAATCCGACCAGGGTGCCGAGGTATTTGCCCGCGGAGAGGGTGGTCATGGCGTCGGCCGCGCCGGTGAAACAGTAGCTGTAGCCGTGATTGTCGGCGGTGTACTCCTGTGTGCGACTCAACGCGGGGCCGAGTACTGGTATGAATTGCATGAGTATCGTGCCGAATTGCCGCCAATACGAGGCGTGCCCGGCCGCGATATGCCCGACCTCGTGGCCGATGACGAAGGCCAATGCCTCGGGTTGCCGTGCCGCACCGCCGATTTCGAACAGATCGCTGTTCACGACCACGAAGCGGCGGAAGCCGTGGCCCGCCGCGAAGGCATTGATCCGGCCGTTGCCCAGTACCACGTACGCGTCCGGCGTGTGCTTCATCCCGAATCGGGTGGCCGCCTCCCGCACCATTCGATACGCGTCCGGGAATTGCGTCGGCGATATCTTCACCCCCTGTACCCGCGCCGCGCCCCACTGCGAGCCGCGCAGGAACCACACCAGCATCGGGGCGAACGCCAGAATCGACAGGTACACATTGTCGGTGCCGCGTACTACGGCGTAAACCGCATAGGGATAGGCGAATACGGTCAGCGCGACGATAACCACCAGCAGCGGAATCTCCCAGCTGTGCCGGGCGGGCAAACCGAACGGTGACAGCCCGCGCACACCGGGATCCATCGGCATCAACGGTGGCAGCCGTCGCGGCCGGGTCTCATCCGGGACCACCGGACCCCATCCGGGCGGCCCGGTGGCCGGATCCCATCCGGTCAACCCCGAGACGGGATTCCAGGCCGGTCCATTGACCGTCTTATGGCCGGTCAATGCGGGCAGTCGTTCTTCACGGTCATGGGACGGCATGGCGCACCCTCGGGTCGGAGGCCGGATCGGGACACCTGTTATTCGCGTACCCGCTCACCCACCGTTAATGGTCGGCGGCACGCCCTGAGAGAATCGCTGCCATGCGCGTATACCTGGGTGCCGACCATGCCGGCTTCGAACTGAAGAACCACGTCAAGTCCCACCTGGAGTCCCAGGGCCACGATGTCGTCGACTGCGGCGCCCTCGAGTACGACGCCCTCGACGACTACCCGGCCTTCTGCATCGAGGCGGCCCGCCGTACGGTCGCCGATCCCGGCAGCCTCGGCCTGGTCTTCGGCGGCTCCGGCAATGGTGAGCAGATCGCCGCCAACAAGGTCCCCGGCGCCCGCTGTGCCCTGGCCTGGAGCGTGGAGACCGCTCAGCTGGCGCGCCAGCACAACAACGCGCAGCTGATCGGCGTCGGCGGCCGCATGCACAGCACCGAGGAGGCGCTGGCCATCGTCGATGCCTTCCTGGCCGCCGAATGGTCCGATGAGGCCCGCCACCAGCGGCGCATCGATATTCTCGCCGACTACGAGAAGACCGGCGTCGCCCCCGAGGTCCCCGCGTACTGAGTTCTTTCACCCTGGAATAGGCTGCGCCGCCGCGAATTTCGATACGCGGCGGCATATCTTCGCCCCGAGAAAGTCGGTGATCCGTGCCCGAAGGCCATACGCTGCACCGCCTCGCCGGACTGCACCAGCGGCGCCTGGCC
Source organism: Nocardia sp. NBC_01503 (assembly GCF_036327755.1). Taxonomy (NCBI): domain Bacteria; kingdom Bacillati; phylum Actinomycetota; class Actinomycetes; order Mycobacteriales; family Nocardiaceae; genus Nocardia; species Nocardia sp. NBC_01503. The sequence goes on along the minus strand of NZ_CP109596.1, from coordinate 657,207 downwards.
GGTGGCACCGTACGCGTATCCAGCCCGCAGGGCCGCTTCGCCACCGAAGCCGCACGCCTGGACGGCCAAGTCCTGTCCAGCGCCGAAGCCTGGGGCAAACACCTACTGCACCACTATGATTCGGGCCTCGTAGTCCACATCCACCTGGGCCTCTACGGCAAATTCTACGAATCCCCGGTCCCAATGCCCGCCCCCGTGGGCGAAGTCCGCATGCGCCTGATCGGCGCGGGCAACACCGGCGACCCCTACGGCGTAGACCTGCGCGGCCCCAACACCTGCGAAATCCTGCTCGACCCCGAAGTAGACGCTCTCACGGCCCGTCTGGGCCCCGACCCGCTCCGCCCCGACGCCGATCCCGATCGAGCCTGGCACCGAATCAGCCGCTCCCAGCGCCCCATCGGCTCCCTGCTCATGGACCAGAAGGTCATAGCCGGAGTCGGCAATGTCTACCGCGCCGAAGTCCTGTTCCGGCACGGCATCTCACCGCAGCGTCCGGGTAATCGGCTGGATCGCGCCGAATGGGACATGATCTGGGCCGATCTGGCCGACCTCATGAAGGTCGGTGTCCGCCGGGGCAAGATGCACGTGGTGCGTCCCGAACACGACCACGGCGCACCGGCTTACGCCGCCGACCGCCCCCGCACGTACGTCTACCGCCGCCTCGGCGAACCCTGCCGCCTGTGTGGCGCTACCGTCTTCCATACGGTGATGGAAGGCCGAAACCTGTTCTGGTGCCCCGTTTGCCAGCCTGGTTGAGTACGCCGTGGCAGGCCAGTGGTCCGATCGGTGTCGGCGATGTCGTCGTCGGCTTTCCCGACGTCTTTCTCGGCACGGAGCTCGCACATCGGGAGGCGTGCGTCCGTCGTGCTCGGTAGTCGGGAGCGGCTATCGCCGTTCGGTCGGCTCGCTGAGGTCCCGGATCACCCGGGCGAGCGCGCGGGTGCGCTCGTTCTCCGCGTCGGTGCGCCACACCAGGGCGTAAGGCAGTCGCGGAAGACCGAGGACCGGGATGAAACGGATGTCGGGCAGTGACCAGTATTCGGTGACGTGCGCGGGGAACAGATGCACGAGTTCACCGGCCGCGATCAGCGCCAGGGCGTCGTCGGGGCTGGTGGCGTAGGCGCTCCGGGGAATCGGGCGGCCGCCGGGGGTGTGGAACGGCAAGTAGGCGTTCTCCCAGTATTCGGGCCAATCGGCCCCGATGATGTGCGGGACGTCGGCGAGGTCCTCCGCTGGCAACGACCCTCGTTGGGCGAGCTCATGGTCGGCGGCAACGGCGAGCGCGCGGGTATCGGAGAACAGGACGGGGCCCACTGTCAGATCCGGTTCCAGGATCGGCGTCCACACGATCAACGCGTCGATGCTGTCGTCCCGGAGCGCGCTGAGCGGATCGGTGATGACGGCGGGACGACGGATCTGCAGTTCCCACTGTGGGTGCCGGTTCCGGAATTCCTGCCAGTACGGTTGCATCGCCGACGTGTTGTACGGCATCAATCCGACGCACAGCCCGGCGTCCGAGCCCCGGGCCGTCGTTTGGGCCTGTTGAACGCATGCACGCAGCGCCAGGTAGCTCGGACGCAGGCTATCGCGCAGCTGCTTGCCGATCGGAGTGAGTCGCACACTGCGGCTGGTTCGCTCGAACAGCGCCGCGCCGATCTCGCGTTCCTGCTTCTTGATCGCCTTGGTGATGCTCGCGGGCGTGACGCGGAGCCGCTGGGCGGTCCGGCCGAAATGTAGTTCGTCGGCGAGCGTCAGGAAGATCTCGATGTCGCGGAGCTCCACATCGTTCCTGTCGTCGGTGGCCCGTTGCGGCATCGTCGGTATCCCGATGCCGCGCGAGCAGCAAATATAACCGGCCCGAGTAGCCGCCATCGCTGACGGCCGGGCAGGTCACACCCGGGCGGGCCGATTCGATCGTGAACCGCTGGGAAACGATTGTTGCCAGACGCGGCCTTGTTCGGCGCCGGGCGGACGCGCACGCTGAATACCGTCACGTGAATCCGCGCCGTGACTCATGCCGAAATTCCTCGGCCCCAACGGGATTGGAGAAAGTAATGTCCATCGCTCATGTCGTCGTCACCATCGTGGCGGCCGCCTGGGTCGCCTTCTCGGCGGTATCGATGTATCGGAAGGCTAAGTGGGTGGTGGAACCGCTGGCCGACTATGGCGTCCCGGAATCGTGGTGGTCGTGGCTGGCCGCCGCCAAGACCGCCGGTTGCGTGGGATTGTTGGTCGGCTTGGCGGTCCCCGCGATCGGGATCGCGGCCGCGGCCGGTCTGGTGTTGTACTTCCTGGGCGCCGTGGTCACGATCGTTCGGGCGCGCTCGTACAGCCACATCCCGTATCCGCTCATGTATCTGGTGCCCGTGGCCGCCGCGGCGGCGCTGGGGGCCGCGGCATGATCCGCGTGCGCGGTTCGAGGCCGCACATCCGACCCCGAACCGCGCACGCCGGAAAAGGCTCTCGCGTCAGTGGATTCGCTGCGGATCCAGGCCCAGCTCGGATAGGTTCATGGCCATCTTGCGGTGGACCGCCGGGATCCAATCGAGGGCGCGCAGTGCGGTATTGCGCATGCCGCGCAGGGGCGCGCTGCTGACGGTGGCGATGCGGGTCATCGTGTCGGTGAAGGCGACGACCTCCTCGGCGATGGGTCGTCGCTCGGTCTCGTAGCCCTCGAGGGTCGTGTCGGGGGCGCCCTCACCGATCACCGCGGCCAGTTTGGCGGCCAGGTTCAGCGCGTCCTGCAGTCCGGTATTCATGCCCTGTCCGCCGGCGGGGCTGTGCACGTGCGCGGCGTCCCCGGCGAGGAAGACCCGGCCGGCGCGGTAGTGCTCGGCGAGACGGTGGTGCACCCGGAACCGGGAGCTCCACACGATCTTCCGCACGACCGCCGGATCCGCTTGCGGACCGCGCTCGTTCAACAGGTTCTGTACATCGTCGTGATCGGGTGCGGGTGGCGCCTGGTCGACCGTCGCGACGATCCGATGATGGCCGCCCGGCAGTGGCGCGAGCACGGTCACGCCCTCGGGAGAGAAATAGAGCCGGATCTCCGCCTCCGGAACATCTCCGTCGAGCAGAGCATCGGCGAGGATGAACGACTGTGCGTAGGTGTCGCCCTGGAAGCCGATACCGGACTGCTCACGGACCAGGCTGTGCATGCCGTCCGTACCGACCACGTAGCGTGCCCGGATCTGGGCGCCGGATGTGGTTGTCGCGGTGACCGCGTCGGTGTCCTGGGTGAGTGTGGCCAGTTCGCAGGGGCGGATCACGCTCCCGCCCAGACTCGATAATCGCCGCAGCAACACCGCTTCGGTGACGTCCTGGGGAATCAGCAGTGTGTAGGGATAGTCGGTCGGCAGGTCGTCGAAGCCGACATGCAACAGGACACGGTCGCGTTCGCGGACCGTGGCGCGCGGCACGATGATGCCGCGGGAAACGAGTTCGTCGGTGATCTGGAGCTCGGTCAGCACCTCGAGAGTCCTGGCGTGAACCACGGCGGCGCGTGAGGTGTTGGCGCCCTCTGCCTGCTTGTCGATGAGGACTGCGGCAATACCCTTGTCGGCCAGCGACGCCGCGAGCGCCATGCCGGCCGGTCCGGCGCCGACGATGAGCACGTCCGTATGGCTGGGAAGAGTCGCCGTGTGGCTGGGAGAAGTCATACCGGCGACGCTACGGACGCGCGCTGGTGGGCGAATCCGTCAAATGACGGTAGTGGCAATCGGTTCCGGTAGGTCCGCCTAAGTCGTGACGTACCTTGCCAGCTCGGCTCGGGATGAGACGCCGAGCTTCGGAAATGCCTTGTACAGGTGATAGGCGACCGTACGAGCGCTCAGGAACAGCCGGGCGCCGATCTCGCGGTTGGTCGCACCGGTCGCGGCCAGCCGGATCACCTGAAGTTCCTGCGGCGTCAGTGCGGCCAGCGGATCCGAACCCGTGCGCTGAGCGGCCGAGGAGACCCCGCTCGCGCGTAATTCCACCGCGGCGCGTTCCGCCCACGGCGCCGCGCCCAACCGATCGAAGGTCGAGAGCGCGGACGCGAGCTGAGCTCGCGCTTCGGCGCGGTGGTTGTGCCTGCGCAGCCACTCGCCGTAGACGAGTTCGGTGCGTGCGTGCTCGAAGGGCTGGTCGTCCTGCTCGTGCAGTCGCAGCGCCTGCTCGTACAGATCGGCGGCGTCGCCATCGGTGAGCAGCGCATGGCAACGGTGCAGCACGGCCAGTGACCACGAATTCCCGGTTGCGCGAGCCCAATTGGCGAATCTGCCCAGCAAAGGGTCGGCCCGGCGCGGATCCCCCGTGCGGACGGCGGCCTCGACATAGTCCGGATAGGCGTAGCGCCAGACGAATCCGTGTCGCGCCGGTCCGGTCGCGGCCTTGTCGAGCCGAGCCAGCACCTGCTCGTAGCGGCCGAGCCCGGAATCGAGGGCTACCAGCGCCCAGGTGGCCCAGGCGTGCCCGGTCATCCAGGTGCCGCCTTCGGCCTTCGCTTCCGCGGCGAGTTCGTGGCATTGCTGCTCGTCACCCGCCACCGCGTGCACCCAGGCAGCCACCCCCGCGAGGTAGTGCTTCCAATACGGCTGACCGACATCCTCCGCCAGTCGTCGCGCCTCGAAAGCGGTGGCCCGTGCAGCTCGATGTCGGCCGCTGGCGAGTTCGGCGATCGCGAGCATCATCATGGCCTGTGGCATACGGCCGATACGGCCCGCCGACCGGCACAGGTCCACCGAGCAGGTCGCGTCCCGGACCATGCCGGACACATCGCCGCGGGCGAAGCTGAGGTAGGCGGCCAGGACATGCAGATCGAACGGAGCGTTCTCGAGCTGTCCGAGACCCCGAGGCGCGATATTGACGGCGAGCGGGTCGCCCTCCAGGAGCAGACGGATGTCCTGGACGAGTGCGTGGACCGATCCGAGCGGGCCGGGTACCACCGGAGTGAGTTGCTCGGTCTCCCGAGCCAGCGCGATCTGGTCCGGGTGTGGGCGGCTGGACCAAATATAGATGGCAGCCCAGCCGAGCATGGTCAGCGCTGACGGCTCACCGCGGCCGGCCACGTCCATCGCCTGTATTGCTTCGTGGAGCAGCCGGGCGGCGTCGAGTGGGCGACCGGCGTCGAATGCGAGTGCCGCCCGCACCCGGGCCAGCTCGGCGGTGACCGTCGTCTCCACCTGCCCATTGTGGGTCGCCGCATGCTGTACGAGTTCCGCAGCGCGCAAAGGTATTCCAGCATCCCATGCGGCGGAGGACGCTGCTGCCCAACGCCGGACCGCCACGCCGGGATCGGGAGTGAGTTCAGCGGCGCGGGCATAGGCGCTGGAAACGGCGATCTGACCGCCGCGGCGCCGCGCACGCTCCGCGGCCCGGTCCAGTTCGTCGGCGACCACCGCGTCGGGGGCGACGGCGATCGCCGCCAGATGCCATACCCGGCGGTCATCGTCGACGTTCTCGGCCAGCGCCGCATGGGCGGCCATCCGCTGGCCGATGTCAGCGGTGAGCCGGGTCGCGGTGCGCACCAACGGATGCCGGAATTCGACGCCGGTGATGGTGACACGGACCAGGTCCGCCCGTTCAGCGGGTGCGAAGTCGGCCATCGTGTGGCCGAGGGCGAGCAGGGTGCGCGATACCGGCGCCATGTCGCCGGTATCCTCCAGCGCCGCCACCAGCAGGCACAACCGGGTCGACGGCGACAGCGCCCGGATCCGCTCCCGGAAGCCCGACAGCACCCGATCCGAGGGCGGCTCGGCCACTCCCAGTGCGTAGGCGAACGGCGTGAAGGCCCCGGCCCGCTGCTCGGGGGTGAGCATACGAGTGAGTTCCAGCAGCGCGAGGGGATTGCCGCCCGCCTCGTCGACGATCTGGTCACGCACCACGGGCGCGAGCGCACCGCCTGAATCGGCGAGCGCGCGCGCCGCCACCCGATCCAGTCCCGGCAGTCGGAGTTCGGGTACTCCGGGTGCGAAGAAGGCACGTCCGTCGTCACGGGCGGCGAGGATCAGGCTCACCGGCTCGCTGTGCAAGCGCCGCGCCGCGAACAGCAGTGCGTCGGCGGATTCTTGATCGACCCATTGCGCGTCGTCGATCAGGCACAGCAACGGTCCTTCCGTCGCGAGGTCGGTCAACAGGTTCAGCGTGGCCAGGCCGACGAGAAACCGGTCCCCGAAGCTGGTCTCTCCCAGGCCGAGGGCGCTGCCCAGTGCGTTCGCCTGCTGCTGGGGCAGCTGCACGAGTTTCCCGAGAACCGGACGCAGCAGGACTTGCAGGGCGGCATAGGGCAATGCGGCCTCGGATTCGACTCCGGTCACCCGCAGCGTCCGGCAGTGCGCGGTGCTCTCCGCGTAATTCAATAACGCAGATTTCCCGATTCCGGCAGCACCGCGCAGGATCAGGACTCCCGGACATCCCCGGGCGGCCCCGGCGAGCAGCTCGCCGATCGAATCCTGCTCACTCATACGGCCATACAGCATCTGCCCGTCCCGACGTTCGGAATCCCTCGATCATGAAGACCCTAGGCCCTGATCGGCGGATGGCGCATTTCACAGGTGAACCAATGGGGCCCCGACCGGAGTCGGGAACGTCTATCGCGCGGAAGTGCTTTTCCGGCACTGTATTTCGCCGCAACGCCCGGGCGCGCAGCTCACTTATGAAGAGTGGCAGGCCATCTGGGATGACCTGGTCGACCTCATGAAGGTCGGTGTCCGGCGCGGTGTGATGGTTGTGGTTCGCCCCGAACACGACCACGGCGCGCCGTCCTATGCCGCAGACCGTCCTCGTACCTATGTTTACCGGCGGGCGGGCGACCCGTGCAGGTTGTGTGGCACGACGGTGCTGGCCTCGGTCCTGGAGGGTCGAAACCTGTTCTGGTGCCCCACGTGTCAGCCCCGCTGAACTGCGCCTCCGCAGGATCGAAAGTCCAGCAGTTGCTGGAACAACGGATCGGCCGCCTCGACGCTGGCCGAGTGTAGCTGTGATGGAGTGGGTGAATGGTTGAGGACGACAACGTTCGCCGAATCTACGGGGCTACAAGCCCATTGATGGTGACCGGGCGTGCTGTGACGGATCCGAGCGAGCTCAGCGAGCGTGAGTACCTCGCGCTGTTCGCCAAGCGGCCTGGCATGTATATCGGCCGCGCCACATGGCATGGGGTGACGGGTTTCCTCGAGGGGTACAACCAAGGCGCGGTCCGCCACGGTGGCCGGGGTCTCGATGGTTTCCGAGAGTGGCTGATTACTAACCATCTGGGCAAGGAGAGCAGTTTCAGCTGGCCAGGATTGATCACGCAGATCGCGTTGGCGGACCGAGACCACGTCACGCCCCTCACCGATGAACAACAAGCCCGTGCCCTCGCGGTGCTGTTCGATCTGCTCGACACTTTCTTGGCTGAACGCGAAGGCATGCATGATTAGCATCGATGTGTCCGGTACGGAGGCTGCCCGACGTATGAATGCCCGCTGAACTGCTGGACTACCGTAAGTATGGCGGTATGCTCGCGGTATGTCCGATATGACCACCATCAAGGTGCCCAAAGCTGTTCGGGATCGCTTGCTCGAGGTCGCAGCGTCGAACGGGTTAACCCTGGGGCAGGCGCTCGATCATCTGCTCGGCAAGGTTGGTGCGCGGCCGAAGCCTACGGTTGGGGGCTATCGCAGTCAGCGTCCACTTTCGGCCGAGGAGATCGACCGGGAGCTCGGCCAGGGCTTCGGGGCCTAGATGACGATAATTGTCGACACGAGTGCAATCCTCGCCTTGTTCGATGAGGCGTACGCCGAGCACAAACAACTGGCGCAAATCATCGCTAAAGCCGATGAGCGACTTGTGGTTTCGCCGATGGTTGTCGCCGAGGCGGATCGCATGCTCTACACCCGGCTCGGGTCCCGTGCGGCGCACGACTTCGCCTCCGACGTGGCTGGCGGCGCGTATGACCTGGCGGCGTGGACATCCAACCATCACGCTGCGGCTCTGACCATCCTCGACCGTTATAGCCAGGACTACGTCGGGATCACGGATGCCTCGAATGTGGTTATCGCTGATCGAGAGCGTACCGACCGAATCATGACGCTCGACCAGCGCCATTTTCGGACGCTACGTCCGTTGTGGGGCTTCGATAGCTTCGTTCTCTTGCCATATGACTCTTAGCCGAACCCGGGTCGGCAGGGGTGAACTTAGCCTGAATCCACCGAAGTTATCTGCGGGTAGCTTTACGCTGGAATAGCGAAAGTGCCTCTGAGCTGGGATGATTGATGTTCTCACGCATTAATCAAGACCAGGACAGGCAGGCACTTTCAGTGCGATTGTTCCACACGTTCGCCGGGGACTCGGCGCGGTTCGACGACGACAACCTCGTGTCGGTTGCGGGCTTGGTGCCGGTGATGACTTTGGCCGAGCAAACGGGCCTGACCAGCATGTTGGCCGAGAAAGTTGTGATCGCCTCGCCGCGGATCCGGTCCGGTTCGGCCAACCTCGCGCCGAAGCTGGCCACGCTGATCGCCGGGATGTGCGCGGGCGCGGACTGTATCGATGATATCGATCTGCTGCGCAGTGGCGGGATGAGCGAGTTGTTCGATGGCGTGTATGCGCCTTCGACGGTGGGAACCCTGTTGCGGGAGTTCACTTTCGGGCACGCCAAGCAGTTGGAGTCGGTGCTGCGCGAGCACCTGCTCGCGCTGGCCGCCCGGACCGATCTGCTGCCCGGCGCGCCGGGGAGAGTGTTCGTGGACATCGACTCGCTGCTGCGCCTGGTTTACGGCCGCCAGAAGCAGGGCGCGTCCTACGGGCATGCGAAGATTGCGGGGAAACAGGTTCTCCGCAAAGGACTTTCGCCTTTGGCGGCGACGCTCGGCACCGATCTCACCGCCCCGGTGATCGCGGGTATGCGGTTGCGCGCCGGGAAAACCGGCTCCGGCAAGGGTGCCGCGTCGATGGTCACCGCGGCGATCGGCACCGCCCGCGCCGCCGGGGCGACCGGCACGATTCTGGTGCGTGGCGATTCAGCCTTCGGCACCCGCAAGGTCGTGCGTGCCGCGCTGCGCGCGGGCGCGCAGTTCTCGCTGGTGATGACCCGCAACTCCGCGGTGAACACCGCGATCGGCCAGATCCCGGACTCCGCGTGGATCCCGGTGAAGTACCCGGGGGCGGTGCGAGACCCGGACACCGGCGGGTGGATCTCCGACGCCGAGGTCGCCGAAATCTCCTACACCGCTTTCGCTTCCACCAAAGACGAGACCACTGCCAGGTTGATCGTGCGGCGCGTGAAAGACGCCCGCTACCCCGACGCGTTGTTCCCGATCTGGCGGTACCACCCGTTCTTCACCAACTCGCAAGAGCCGGTCGCCGACGCCGACATCACCCACCGCAAACACGCAGTGATCGAAACCGTGTTCGCAGATTTGATCGATGGCCCCCTGGCCCACATCCGGTCCGGGAAATTCGGTGCCAACTCCGCCTGGGTCCTGTCCGCCGCGATCGCCCACAACCTGCTACGTGCCGCGGGCATCCTCACCGGCGGAAAACACGGCCGCGCTCGCGCGGCCACCCTGCGCCGCAAGATCGTCAATATCCCCGCACGACTGGCCCGCCCACAGCGTCGACCGATCCTGCACCTGCCCAGCCACTGGCCCTGGACCGATGCATGGCTCACGTTGTGGCACAACACAATCCGATACACACCACCACAACCCGCCACCACCTGACCACCCCGGCCCCCAACGCCCCCGACCCGAGATCCACGTGGAAATGCTGGGCAGACCAGCGGCTACCCCACACCTGAAACCCGCTGGTCAGCGCGCCTTCGGCGCGCGGACCAGCCCGAAACCCGAATCGGTGGATTCAGGCTAAAATGGATAGGTCATCGAACAACGGAAAGCGCATATCCTATGTACGTTGAGAGTGACAAAATCGAGCACATCATCGCGGTCGCAGCATCGTTCGACTGGACTTGGACCGAAGGGGACCTTCCGCTGCTGAGCGAGGCGCTGGGATGGCGCGGAGTTCTCCACCGAACCAACGCTACGACCACTCTGCGCACCGACCTCGTGGCAGCGCAGTCCCAGGTGTATTGGCGCGCGTGGGATAAGGGCGGTGTTCGCCACATGATCATGGTTGTAACGGATAAGATTGACTCGAATGATGTTCCAGCGATGGAGCGACTACTCGATGATTTCAGGAGCCTGGTGGTGCGGTTCTCCGCTGTCTTGGGCTCGCCACACTGTAGCCAACAGGGACCTGGGTCGAGCGTGCGCTGGGATCGAGCGAATCTGGTTGTTCGACTTTTTGTGGCGGACGGTTATATCAATCTCCATCTGGTCAACCCTGCCTATCAGGAGTGGCTTGATACCCCGGAAGAGTTCGAGGTGTACGAATGATCTCCGGGCAATTAGAACCAGTCAGGTACTAATTCCGTGTGGTGCTGTGGAACAACTGGAGAGCACATATCTTTTGCACATTTTGAGTGACAGAGTCGAGAAGATCGTCACCGTCGCAGCATCGTTCGACTGGACCTGGACCGATAACGACCTCCCATCCCTGTGCGAGGCGCAGGGGTGGGAGGTCGTTCGACGTACCAGCGATACGGCTCTACTCCGTACTGACCACATGGCTGACCGGCCCGAGGCGTACTGGAGCGAGTGGGATCTGGGCGGCGTACGTGACGTGATCATGGTTGTCACGGACAAGGTCGACACGAGTGATGCTCAGGCAGCGCAGGAGCTGCTCGGCGAATTCGATAGGCTTGTGAACAGATTCACCGCGGTCCTGGGTTCGCCGCGTAGCGCCCAATGGGGACCTGAGCCAAAGGTGCTCTGGGATCGAACGAATGTAGTCGTCCGGCTTTTTCTACTGGACGGCTACATCAATCTCTACTTGGTCAACCCCGCCTATCAGGAATGGCTGGACACACCCGAAGTGTTCCGGACATACGACTGACTTCGGATTGATGTCGGCCCGATCGTGTCATCGGCTCACTCCATCGTGCTGCACTCGTTGAGGAAGGACGAAACCTGTTCTGGTGCCCCGTCCGACAGCCTCTTGAGAGGGCATGAGGAGTCAACTCCAGCGCTTGCGGCTGGTCATCGGTGTGCTGGTGGGTTCGGTTGCAGTCCAATAGGTTCCGTGAACGCTTGTTCCCTCTCCGAGTGACTCGACCGGCGGTCCCGACGGGGCCTTGTTCGGAGAGATTTGCGGTACGCCCTGCGGAATCATGCTTAGCACGCTAAGTTGGTCGCACGTCCAGGTGCTGGTACCGGGAAGGAACACCTCCGCTACTCGAACTCGATTGTTACGCAGCGTAATTCGAGTAGTGGGTAGACAGCGGCGGAGCGATAGGTGACGGCCGAGCGCATGCCTCATCCTCCGGCGAGAACCACACGAGAGCAGCTATTCATGCAAAAGACCGTTTTGACCACCGCCTTCATCGCCATCGCACTCGCCGTCGGGGCGGGACCCGCGGCAGCCCTCCCGCTCACCGTGGAAGACCCGAGCGTGACCCAGGCTGACACCATCGACGCCGCGGCCCTACCGCCGGGCGAGTCCTGTCAGCAGGGTTTCCTCAGCGGCTCGGCCAAATCGGGCGCGACCGGTTCGGTCACCGGTTCGGCAACCGGATACCTCGGCGGTTCCGCCGCCGGACCACAGGCGGGTTCCGCCGCCGGGTTGTCCAATGGGATCTTCACCGCTCTGGCCAGTGGGTCCGGCGGCGGACTCGCCACCTGTGCCCTCGACGAGTTGGCCAACTCCGCACCCGACACCCTCACCGGCTCGACCAGTGGTCCGGGAAAGGGATACCTCACCGGCTCCGCGAGCGGATTCAACTCCGGTTCGAAGGGCGGCCTGCCGAGCGGGCTGGGGATGAGCGTGCTATCCGGCCTGTTCGGAGCGTTGACCAGCGGATCGAGTAAGTAGCCGGACCCGGCATCGATCCCTGCGCCGAGGCCGAGCTGCCTCATCGCCGGTATCGATGCCGGGAGCTCGATCGTCGTCGAGCGCGGGTGCTAGCTGCTTTGCCCGTCGAATGAATTGCGCCGCTTGTCGAGGGCCGTCCCGATCAGCGCTTCAGCTGCTTCGCCGGTCACGGACTGGCTGGCCGACAATTCGAAGGCACGGCCGTAGACGCCTATCTCTCTCGGCTGGGTGATACCAACCCACTTCACAGGAAGCCCCCGGCGCCTTCGCAACCGCGCCGGGGCCGAGTCTGTTCCGCGGCTATTGCAGACAGGGGGTTGTGGTGTCGGAGGCATTCACGACCATCGTCTGCACTGTCACGCTGGGCGCGCGGAACAAACCGCTGCCCGAGCCGAGGCCGACCAGTTGCGAGCTGCCGAGCACGCTCAAAGCCTCACCGCCCTCCGTGATGTCGCCGGACAGCTTCAGGGTGTGTTTGCCTGTCGTCGTGGGCGTCCATTCGACGTAACTCATGTTGTGGTCCTGCCAGTTGATCGGAATCACTACGCCGTTGTCCGTGAACGTGAGTTCCCCCCCGCGCGGCAAGATGTGCGACAGCCCGATCTCGTACGTCTGGCTGACATGGCACGGCCCGTTCTTCAACGTATCGGTGTGGATTTCGGTCCTGGCGGCCTGGGCCGACGGAGCGGCGATCACCAAACCGACCATAGCGGTGCCGAAAGCCGTTGCCAGCATGGACTTCACAGGACTCTCCTCGGGTCGAACCTACGGCGGCCAACCTAACACTTGTGAAGTGTTCGCGTTCCACTTTTGGTCGGGCCGCCGCGGCCCTCAGGCGCCGAGGTTCCGCACGTAGGCCGTATCCACCCCTAATACGCCGACACCGGCTGTGCCGCTGGGGTTTCCGAGCGGGTCCGAGCGTCCCGGCAGCGGCTCTTCGAAGAAGCGGGCGTTCTCGGTGATGAACTGTTCTTGCCCCGGGGGAATGTCGTCCTCGTAATAGATCGCCTCGACCGGGCAGACCGGTTCGCAGGCCGCGCAGTCGATGCATTGGTCGGGGTGGATGTAGGCCATTCGCTTGCCGATGAAGATGCAGTCCATTGGGCACTCCTCGATGCAGGCTTTATCCAGGACATCGACGCAGGCGGCCCCGATTACGAACGTCACTGTGCGCTCCTCTGCGATTTCGCGGTCCGCGACGTGCGGATATTCATGATCCTGCTGCGCTGCGGGGTGCGCGGGTAGAGACATCATGGTGCGCACGTCATAAGGTGCGCTTATGGTTCTGCCCGGGCGGACGCCCGATTTGGAAGTGCTCGATCTGCTCGCCTCGGTGGCGGAATTGGGCAGTCTCGGCGCGGCCGCACGGCGGCACGGCATCAGCCAGCCCGCCGCGAGTATGCGGATCAGCGCGCTGGAGCGGCGGTTGAATCTGCGCCTGTTGGATCGTGCGCGGACCGGGTCGGTGCTGACCGATGCCGGGCGAACGGTCGTCGACCTCGGGCGGCCGGTGCTGGCGGCCGCGCGGGAGATGTCGGAGGGGATCGCGGCGCTGCACAGCGATATCCGCCCGAGCCTGCGTGTGGTGGCCTCGACAACCATTGCGGACCACCGCATTCCGCATTGGCTGAACGCATTACGCAAGATCCACCCGGAACTGGCGGTGGCACTCGACGTCGCGAACTCGCAGCACGTGACCGCGGCGGTCCGCGACCGCGAGGCCGCCCTCGGCTTCGTCGAAGGTCCGCACCCGCCAACGGGTTTGGGCAGCCGCGTCCTCGCCGCCGACGAGCTCGTCGTGGTCGTCGCCCCGACGCATCCCTGGGCGACCCGCCGCACCCCGCTGACCGCCCGCGAACTCGCCGCCACCCCACTGCTGTGGCGGGAGAAGGGTTCCGGAACCCGCGACACGGTCTGGGCCACCCTCGAAATCCACGGCACCCCGGCACCACCCGCGGCCGAACTGGGTTCGGCCGCGGCGATTCTCACCACCGCCCGCAGCGGTGCGGCCCCGGCGGTGGTCAGCCGCCTGATCGTGGCCCACGAACTACGCGCCGCCACCCTCCGAGAGGTCCCCCTCGCCAACGCGGTTCCGCTGACCAGAAAATTCCGAGCCATCTGGCACCGCCAAACCCCGCCCACCGGTCCCGCCGCCGACCTGCTCGAGCTCGCGACCCGCATCGAGTCCAGCCGCGCGCGCAAACGTTAGACCGGTGGCCCCGCCGAAACGGTCCGGCGAGACGCGGCCGCTAGGCGCGGCCGAGTGGGGCGGAATCCCGCGATATTCGTGAGCGGGTTCGCAGCAGGTGGGTTACCGCGACGGCGATCAGGATGGTGGTGGCGATGATGTAGGCGTCGCCCGGGATGTGTTGCCACCAGGACCATTTGAGTTCCTGGTGGCTGCCGTTGGGGACGATTCCGGGGCCGATCAGGAAGACGGCCGCGAAGATCGCGATGGTGATGAAGGGGGCGCGGCTGGATTTGGTGGTGGCCCATGCGAGAGCTGCCACCAGGGCGGGGCCTGCCCAGACCCAGTGATGGGTCCAGGAGACCGGTGAGATCAGTAGCAGGACCGAGGCGTTCACGAAGAGGGCGGTGACGGACAGGATCGTGATCGAGGGTGTACCGGGGGAGTCCGGGCGGTCGGCTTGTTCGGTGGTGAACAGGTGATGCATCAGCGCCGCGCCCGCGACGACGACGATCATGCCGACGCCGAGCCAGACCGCGGCCGCGGCTGAATGCGTCAGGCCGAGGCGGAAGACCATGCCCTTGATGGACTGGTTGCCCACGTAGTCGGGGGAGCCGATGCGGTTGGTATCGCTGACCGCGTGCAGCCAGTAGTCCTTGGACTCCTGGGGGAACAGCAGGAACAGGCCGAGGACCACAGTGAGGGAGGTCGCCGCAGCGGTCGCCGCCGCTTTCCAGTCCTTGCGGATCAGGAAGTACAGGATGAAGGCCGCGGGGGTCAGCTTGGTCACCGCGGCGATGCCGACCAGGATGCCGCGCGGCCAGCGAGGCTTCTCGGTCAGGGTGTCCAGGGCCACCGCTGCCATCAGGACGAGGTTGATCTGTCCGAACCACAGGGTGGTTCGGACAGGTTCTATGGCCAACAGGATCACCACCGCCGAAGTGGTCAGCGTGGCTTTGGTGCGCGGGTCCAACTCGGGGCGCACCCGGGTCAGGACCAGCCAGATGGTTACGCCCAGGCACGCCAGGGAACTCGCCGTGACGAGTACCTCCGCCAACCACATCGGCGCCACCGCCAGCGGGATCATGAATATCGCCGCGGACGGGGGATAGGTGAAGGGCAGGTCGGTATGGCCCGCGACCGGCAGGGTCGGTCCGTACAGGGCCGAACCGTGGTGCATCCAGGAGCGGGTGACGACGCGATACACCTGGAGGTCCAGGAATCCGTGCAGCCTGGAGAAGATCAGCGCGATGGCAACCGACACCAGTACTCCGACCACGATCGGAACACGGGGTACATATGTTCGGTTGGCTGAATTCGGTTTACGCGGCAAACCGCGCTGCCCCGCCCGCGTCGTGATCATCAAGCAGACACTAACCTTTCGGCTTTCGCGCGAGTTGTCCGGATTGCCTTGTGGGAGTGGCTGTTCGATGGCCGAACCAGGTGCCGTAGAACACGAATGTAACCGCCGCCAGCGCGCCCAGAACGGCGAATCCGGCGGGCAACGGATACTCCGCCATGGTCGTCGCGAGGAAACGGTAGGACAGCAACAATCCGGCTAGCACCGCCGCGCCGAGCGACACGAGGAACACCCGACCGCGATCCCAACCACGCTCCGGATCACGCAGCGCCGACTCCACCGTCATGCACAACACCGCGCCCGCGACCAGATCGCAGCCATAGTGATAGCCGAAGCCCAGCGTCGCGAGCAAGGTGCAGACCAGCCAGATCGCTCCGGCCCAACGCAACCAGCGCGGTGCGGCACGGGTGTGGATGAACAGCGCGGTCGCCCACGCGGTATGCATGGACGGCATGCAGTTTCGAGCGGTGACGGTATCGAAGAGCATCGGCCGCGGCGCGAAATTCCAGGTGGGCAGCGTATGCGGCCAGTCGGAGAGCTGTAGCCCGTGTCCGAGCGGACCGTAGGCGAAGACCGGACCGACCACCGGGAACAGCACATAGCCCAGCGGCCCGATCACGCCCAGCACCAGGAACGTGCGCAGCAGACTGTGCCGGGGCCACGGCTCGGTGGTCACAGTGCGCAACTGCCACACCGCTACCGCCATCGCCGCCACCGGCAGTTGGATGTACACCACGTGCAGCACATTCGACGGAATCGGGCCGAGCCCATCCAGTGCGCGGCCCACCAGCCACGCAGGTTCGCCGAGCGCGCGATCGGCCAGTTGGACGTACTGATCCAGCACCCGCGGACCGTTGACGATGCTGACCATCAGCCAGGTGTCGGCAACTTTCGAGGCCATGATCAACAGCACGCCGAATGCGATGGCGTGCAAGGCGGTTCGCCGCGGCTGACCCTGCCACTGGGACACCGTCACCACGAGGCCGGTCAAGGCGAGGGTGGGTCCGGTGCCGATCGACACATGCCAGCCGCAGAGCGCCTGCACGCTCAGTGCGAGCAGATCCAGCACCGCGGCCGCGGTGAGGCTGGTGATCCGCAGGCGCGCGGGAACCCCCACGCAGGCCAGCCCGAGCCCGGCCCAGGACACGAATGCCGACTGCGGATTCAGCAGATAGTCGGCCAGCAGACTGCGCAGCGGGCCCATGGTCTCGTGCGTGGACGCCCAGACCTGAGTGGCGATCAGCAGTACCAACGCCGCGATCGATCCGGCGATGGGTAGCAGCCGTGAACCGACCCCGCCGCGAACCGACGAGCCGGGATCATTCACCTCGTGGTCGACCAGCACTGTCAATCGATAACACAGGGCAAACGGAGGCACAACTTCCGGTTACTGGAAAACCATCCAGGCAAACGAGCGGGAAACAGCGGTCGCGCCGCCGGGAGCCGCTCGTCCGTCGGATCGGCGGGTTAGAAGCCGCCGCCGTCGAAACCGTCGAAGCCGCCGAAATCGCCGTAGTCGCCGAAATCACTGCCGCCCAGATCGGATCGCGGGTCCGCGAAGCCCGCGTCGGCGAAGCCCGGATCGCCCCGGTCGTAGTTCTGATCCCCGGAGTCGTAGTTCTGGTCCCCGCCGTTGTTCCCGGCATCCAGTCCCGCCTGGTACCCGTCGCCATAGCCGCTCTCGAACGCGGTCGCGTCATACCCGACCCCGGACATCCCGGTGAACAGCGCGTCGAAGAGCAGTACCGACCCCACGCCCCAGGCGCCCGCGACCAGCGCTGTGCGCCACCACGGCTCGGAGTACCAACCGGCCGGAACGGGCCGCCCCGCGACCCGGCCGCCCGGGTAGTAGTTGGGAGTCCGCGCCGAGGGATCCGGTGAGGCTTCGATGCGCCGACCGTCGAAGTCGACGCTCCGGTCCTCGGTGACCTTGCCTGCGCCGCGCTGGCCGTCGAGTTCGGGAACGGCCGGTCCGAGGTCCATCCCCATGGTCGAACGCGCGGCACGGACGTAATAGAGCCCCTCGAGAGCGGTCTCCTTGGCGAGCCGGGCCTGCGCGGGCGTACTCGCCTGTTCGATCTGCGATCCCGCCGCATTGAACCGCTCACTCGCATCGGCGAGCGCCTGACGCGAGGGTTCGTCATCGCCGGTGAGGTTGTACACCTGTCCGCCGAGGCGTTCGATGACCCGCCTGGCATCGGCCTTGGCATCCGCGAGTTGAGAATTCGCGCGGGCCTGCCGACCGCGGCTGACCGCCAAGACCGCCAGCAGCGCGACCACCATGAGAACGAGTAGTACGACAACCGTAGCCACGATCCCACCCTACGCGGCAGTGTTGCCAATCAATTGCTACGTGCTGGTGTTACCCCTTTGACCAGCGTCGACCCAGGTCGCTCAGCCTGCTACTGCCGCGAATCGGGCGGTTGCAGGACCTGAGTCGACCTCCTCTGGGTCGAGTTCCGACACCGCGAACTGACGCTTACCCGCGGTCTTGGCCGAGTACATCGCACGGTCCGCACTGCGCAGCAGATCGGCGAAGTCGCAGTCCCGCCCGGGCGGGCAGAAGGCGGTGCCGACGCTGGCCGAGGCCGGGACGGGTCCCACGGCGGTGGGTACGGGTTCGCAGAGCACCGCGAGTACCCGCATGGCCAGCTCGCCCAGCGAATTGCGCCGAGCGGGCAGTGCGACCACGAATTCGTCCCCGCCGTAGCGGGCGATCACCGTCTCGGCCGGACAGGCCGACCGCAGTCGCTGTGCGATGGTGACCAGCACCTCATCGCCGACCGAATGCCCGTAACCGTCATTGATCTGCTTGAAATCGTCGAGATCGATGAGCAGCAGTCCGACGCCCCGCGCCGAATCGGTGGCCATCATCCGCACCCGCTCCTTGAGCAGTGAGCGATTGGCCAGATCGGTCAACGCGTCATGGGTGGCCTCGTGCCGCAGCCTGGTCTGCAATGCCGCGATCTCCTGCACCCGCACCGAAACCGCCTCGGAGAGACTGCGTTCCTGCTGTGCCAGGGCCCGCTGCTGCAGCGCCTCGGCATAGCTGTCGATGGCCTGACTGGCGATGAACGGCCAGCGGGTGGCGATCAGCGATCCGGGTTCACCGGGCGCGAGCCCGAGCAGCGCGCGACTGGCGGGTGCGAGCATGCGGGTGCGTTCGAACGGTGATTCGGCGAGTTGCCGCCCGATGGCGCGGGCCGCGGGCACCGGAAACGGTTCGGATCCGGCCAGTTCCAGCAGTTCACCGATGACGCGGCGGAATATGCGCTCCATATCCTCGGGTTGGAGTGCGGGCACGATGGAACCGGTTCCGCCGGGATGCACCGCCCGCGCCCATTCCCGGATGGTGGCCGTCACGACGGCGCTGGTGCGGGTGTCGATTCGGATGGGCATGCGCGCTCACCCAGCGAACGTGATGTCAGGCCCGGCGTCGCCGGTGCCTTCGGTGCCGGCGATGGTCCTGCTCACGCCGGTATTGCCCTTCGGATCGAACTCACTGACTCGCGGTTGGCATGTGTGGTGCACGCTCACCGCCCCCTTTCCAGATACCCCCGTCCGGACAAAAAGGATCCTAGCAAGCCACCCGGCATCGAAAGTCCCTGTTTCAGAACGGGTTCCCGACGCCTCGCGAATGGCGATCGGATGTGTGATCGCTACCGAGACCCAGGCGTTACACCCAATTTCCGCGAGTCCCCCGCGACGCGCCGCAAGCCTCGTCTACCGGGGCGAACAGGCCCGTATCCAGCCCGATTGGCATTGGGTGAGTGAGATTAGGTACAGTGCTCAACGCATGCATTCGGGTACTCCGAAGGCGGCATGCGGGTGTAGTTCAATGGTAGAACTTCAGCCTTCCAAGCTGATAGCGCGGGTTCGATTCCCGTCACCCGCTCTTCTCCCGTCGGGGAGCTTCGGCCCAGGCCGAACGGTCACGGGGTGTAGCGCAGCTTGGTAGCGCATCCGCTTTGGGAGCGGAGGGTCGCAGGTTCAAATCCTGTCACCCCGACCATCTTTCGATTCGCCGAGGTTCGATAGCCGGTCACTCGAGTGGGCCCGC
The DNA here is from genome assembly GCF_036327755.1 of Nocardia sp. NBC_01503. Classification (NCBI taxonomy): domain Bacteria; kingdom Bacillati; phylum Actinomycetota; class Actinomycetes; order Mycobacteriales; family Nocardiaceae; genus Nocardia; species Nocardia sp. NBC_01503. The sequence continues at coordinate 637,713 of NZ_CP109596.1, read as the reverse complement.
GGGGCGAAAATCGCAGGTATGACGTATCTCTCGTCGAGCGCGGCGCGTCGGGGCGAGTTTCCCGGGGTGGCAATGTGTTTGGTGGTGGAACCCGGCGGATATGGCGCGGGGTGGGGGTGAGCCCTAGGGGGTGGGGTCCAGATTCATGCGGAACATGAAGGCGGAGTAGCGATCCAAGGGGAAGGAGAGATCGCAGACCATCACCACGCTGTTGTCGCGGCCGAGGAAGCGCTGGCGCACGCTCTTGACCAGATCGCCCGGCGGCGTATTGAGCCAGGCCGCATGGGTTTCGGCGGGGATTTCGTCGGCGATGGTCTCTTCCAGGAAGGCCGCGCCCGCGGTGCCTTCGATGCCGAGTGGTTGGTATGAGTCGGCGATGGAGATGGGGCGGCCGTCCTCGCTGGTGCGCGTCACCACATGGGTGATCTCAGCGCCCGGGTCCAGGCCCAGGGCCTCCGCCAGACGCTCGGTGGCGGTCATGCGCTTACTGCTGCGCTCGAACCGAACCTCCCGGTCGGTCTCCTGGTCGAAACTTGGTTCCGGACTTGCCATTTGACGCTGGGGAGCCGATCGCACCAGATCCAGGCGATCCGCGACGAAGGTGCCACGCCGCTCCACCGTGCGCACCAGACCCTGGTTGAGCAGCAGCTTCACCGCATGCCGAATGACGATCTGGGAGACCCCGTTGCGTTCGGCGATCTCGGCATAACTCGGCAGCCGGGTGCCGGGAGGCAGTGCGCCGGTACGGATCTGGCGGGCGTACTTCCCGGCGATGGCCACATACGCGGGTTCTGGCATGGCTCGGTCCGGGCCTTCGCCGACTACTTCGGCTGATCGGCCGGTTGCGCCTGCGGCTCGGTGGTCGCGGGCGCGGCCGGAACCGGTTTCGGCTTATCCGCCCACTTGGTGGTGCCGTCCGCGGCCTGCATGGTGGTGAGCAGATCGATACCGGCGGCGATCAGCGTGGGGCTGCCGAACGCGATCGAACCGATAATGCCGCCCACGGCCGCACCCATGGTGAGCCCGGGTACACAGCCGGCGGGCAGAGTGACGAAGCAGCCGATGGTCGCACCCAAGGCGGTTCCGATGAAGGTGCCGATGGTGGTGGCCAGGCCGAACTGGGTGGAGAAATCATTGAGCGCGCGGGTGTTCTCGTTCGGCGAGGCGATCGGCTTCACCGTGAGCGGCTGCGCGACCGTGACGCCCGCGGGCTTGTCCGGGGTGAGGACCAGGACCGTATTGTCCTTCTGCACCTCGGGTTTCACCGGAACGTTCACCCCGGCCAGGTGGAATTCGAGCGGCAGCGTGAGCAGGACGCCGCCCTGATCGTCCTTCACATCGACCACATTCACGATGTCCGCCGGATCGACGGTCTTACCGTCGGCCGCGGTGACCACACCGTCGTGTTCGGTCAACCGGGTGGTGGTGCCGGACGCGAGATCCGCGCCGAGGGCTTTGGAAAGCTCGAACGTGCCGCCCTTGAGAGTGGTGACGACCGTTTTGTCCACCAACTTCGCGGAGTACGCGATGTGCTGGGGTGCAGCGGGCTCGGCATTAGCCAGGCCGGTTGCCGCGGTCAGTGCGCCGATCACGAGGGAGGCGGCCGCGGTGGCGCTGCGGAACTCCATGCGGTATCCAATCGTCATCAGGTTCAGTCGAGATCCAACCAGCGAAGCTTAGTGGAACGCGCAGGGGCCGACCATGTTTCGGCCAGAGCGAATGCAGCGAAAATCATCCGGCGTTTATCGAGAACTTATTCATCTGACCGGTTCGCTGACGCGTCGCTCAGGATAGCGCCCCGAATGTGCGGCTGCCAGCCGAACGGGGCAAACTGCGCTCATGAGCCTCAGGTACAGCGCGGGCGTTCTGCTCTTCCGCCGCACCCACACCCTGGAAGTACTGCTCGGACATATGGGCGGCCCGCTCTGGGCGAAGAAGGACGCGGCCGCCTGGTCCATCCCCAAGGGTGAGTACGAACCGGACGAGGAGCAGGCACAGGTCGCCGCGGCCCGCGAATTCACCGAAGAGCTCGGCCTGCCCGTTCCCGACGGCGAATGGCTTGCGCTCGGCGAGGTCGAATACGGCAGTGGTCGCGGCCGCAAACAGGTCACCGTCTGGGCCGTCTCGGGTGACCTCGATCCGGCCTTGGTGGTCCCGGGCACCTTCGATATGGAGTGGCCGCCCCGCTCCGGTCGCATCCAGCAGTTCCCCGAGATCGACCGCGCCGAATGGTTCGACCTCGACCTCGCCCATGAGAAACTGGGCAAAGGTCAGCGGCCGTTCCTGGACCGCCTCGCCGAACTCGCGGGGGCCTAGCGGTCGACCAGGGGGGCCTGGCCTCCTGGGGCCGAGCCTTCCCTCGTCATCCCGGCATGCTTTCGGCCGGGATCCACGGAATCAGCTGGACCGCTGCGGGTGTGTATCCCGGCCGAAAACGCGCCGGGATGACGGGGGCGGCGTCGAGCGACGTCGGCGTTCACAGCAAGCTCCCAGCGCGGTCCCAGGGCGGGCGTGGGGGGAGCGCGCAGGGTGGGTTGCATGACCGAGACAGCTAATGGGCCCGGCGGCGCGACCGGGGTGATGGGCGGCGAGAGTCCGCGGCAGGGTGGTGCGGCCGAACAGGGATCCACGCCGACCGCGGGACGGGCGCTGACCGGACGTGCCACGCGCGGTGAGTGCCTGGCGCTGGCGGTGCTGCTGGTCGGGACCGCCGCCGCGTACCTGTGGAATCTGACCGCCAGCGGGTGGGCGAATTCGTTCTACGCCGCCGCGGTGCAGTCCGGGGCGCGGTCGTGGAAGGCGTTCTTCTTCGGCTCCTCGGACTGGGCCGATGCCATCACCGTGGACAAGACTCCGGCGTCGTTCTGGCCGATGGAGTTGTCCGCCAGGGTGTTCGGGTTCAGCAGCGCGAGCATGCTGGTGCCGCAGGTGCTGATCGGGGTCGCGTCGGTGGCGCTGCTGTGGGCGCTGGTACGCCGGTACTTCGGGGCGAATGCGGGACTGCTCGCCGGACTCGTGCTGGCGGTGACTCCCGTTGCGGCGCTGATGTTCCGGTACAACAATCCGGACGCGCTACTGGTGCTGCTGATGATAGCCGCGGTCTGGGCCATGCTGCGGGGTCTCGAGGACGGGCGCTGGCGGTGGCTGGTGCTGTGCGGGCTGTTCGTCGGATTCGGGTTCCTGGCAAAGCAATTGCAGGTCCTGCTGGTGCTGCCCGCACTCGCTTCGGCATACCTGTTCGCCGGACCGCCGAAACTCGGTAAGCGGATCGCGCAGCTGTTCGCCGCCGGTGCGGCCATGGTGATCGGTGCGGGCTGGTGGGTGCTCATCGCTCAGCTGTGGCCCGCCTCGGATCGGCCGTATTTCGGTGGCTCCGAGCACAATTCGATCATCGAACTGACTCTCGGATACAACGGACTGGATCGGCTCGGATCATTCGGCTCCAGCTCGGGGTCCGGCTTCGGCGGTGGGACGCCCTCCGGTGATCTGCCTTCGGGCGGCGAACAGCCCGAAATGCACGGCGGCTTCGGCGGATTCGGTGGTAAGTCCGGGATCACCCGCCTGTTCAACGAGACCGTCGGCGGTCAGATCGCCTGGCTGATCCCGGCCGCGCTCATCCTGCTCGTCGCGGCGATCGTGCTGTGCGGCAGGGCTCCCCGCACCGATATGAAGCGGGCCGCCCTGCTGGTGATCGGCGGCTGGGGTCTGGTCACCGGCCTGGTCTTCAGCTTTATGAGCGGCATTTTCCACGAATACTACACGGTCGCACTGGCTCCCGCGATCGCCGGAACCATCGCCGCCGCCGCAGCGGTGGTATGGCCGCACCGCGACCGCCGCTGGGTCCGGGCGGCATTGGTGCTGAGTGTCGCGCTGACCGCGCTCACCGCCTTCGTACTGCTGTCGCGCACACCGGATTTCGTCCCGTGGTTGCGCTGGGTGATCGTGGGCGTGGCGGTACTCGCGGCGGCCGGACTGCTGCTGCGCGGCAGCCGTAACCTCACCATCGCCGCCCTGCTCGCCACGCTGTTCGTCGGCCTTGCCGCACCCACCGCATATGCCGTGGAAACCCTGCGCCAACCGCACAGCGGCGGAATCGTGAAAGCCGGTCCCAAGACCAACTCCGGTTTCCCGGGCTTCCCCGGTGGCGGTGGCACCTCGGACCCGGAATCGACCGGGGCCGAACCGAATAGCGCTGCCCCGAACGGTGCTGCTCCGGAGGGCGCTGCGCCGACCGGTGCGGCTCCGAACTCCGCCGCCTCGGATGACGCCGGGCAGCAGCGGGAGCGCGGTCGCAGCGGCGGCGGTCCGATGGGCGGGGACGAGAAGCCGAGCGACAAGATCCTGGCCCTGCTCGAGCGGGACGGCGGTGCGTACACCTGGGTCGCCGCCACCGTCAGCTCGAACAATGCCGCGAACTACCAGCTGGCCGCGGACTATCCGGTCATGGCGATCGGCGGCTTCAGCGGCGGCGATCCCGCACCCACCCTGGAGCAGTTCCAGCAGGATGTGGCCGAGGGGCGAATCCACTTCTTCATCGCGGGTGAGAGCCGTGGACCGGGTGGGCGATCCAGTTCCGAGGGTTCGAAGATCACCACGTGGGTAAAGGATCATTACACCGCGGTTCAGGTGGACGGGGTCACGCTCTACGACCTGACCTCCCCGCGCACGACCGGGTGAATCGAGGGGCGGTACGGGCCGAACCCCTACGGTCCGCACCGGATACCGCGGCGTCCGGTCCACCAGCCACACTGGTGGGCCGGACGCTCCGGCGCGGGTGCGCCTGGAGGGCACCATAGGTCGTGCGCCGCTCCGTCATCCCGGCGCGCTTTTGGCCGGGGTCCACTGAACGGCCGGTGCGCAGGGGGTGTGGATCCCGGCCAAAAGCATGTCGGGATGACGAGGTGATTCCGCTGCCGTTCGGGTGGCGAGGTGCCCCCGCTACAGCCGGGGGTCGATCGGCTGGGTCTCCAGCGCCAGGATCGCGAAGACGGCTTCGTGTACTCGCCAGAGCGGTTCGCCGGTGACGAAGCGGTCCAGGGCCTCCAGGCCGAGGGCGTATTCGCGCAGGGCCAGGGAGCGTTTGCCGCCCAGGCCACGCTGGCGCAGGCGGGTCAGATTGGCGGGGCGCAGGTATTCGGGGCCGTAGATGATCCGGAGGTACTCCGGGCCACGGCATTTCACGCCGGGCTGGACCGGGCGTCCACCGCGGGTGCCTGCTCCGGTCACCAGCGATCCGCTCGGCTTGACCACCATGCCCTCACCACCGGCCGTGGTGAGCTCGGTCCACCAGGCGGTGGCCGCGGCTTCGCTATCCGGGTCGGACAGGTTCACCACTCTGCGCCGGGTGGGCGTGAACAGCTCCGGATCGGCCTCGGCAAGTCGGTCGATGCGCTCCAGATGCCAATTGTGTTCGTGCACGGCGTAATTGACGCCCTGTGCGGCCAGGATCTGGAACGGTGCGAGGCGTACGCCGTCGAGACCGTGGACGGGCCAGCAGTACCGACCGTAGGCGGTGGTGAAGGCTGCCGCGTCGGTCGCCCGGTCCGCGGTGCGCGTCGCGAGATCGGTGACGTCCAAACCTCTTTCGCGTACCGCGTCCAGCGCCTGTGCGGCCGCGCCGAGGGAGGCCCGCGCGGCCGCGCCGACCGCCGCGTACTGGGTGCGCAGCAGCCCCATCGCCTTGGCGGACCACGGCAGCAGTTCGGTGTCCAGGGCCAGCCAATCGGTGCCCAACTCCTCGAAGAGACCGGCCTTCTCGGCCGCCGCGCGCACCCGCGCGAGCAGCGTCTCCCCCTGTTCCGCGGCGTCGAAGAACGGTCGCCCGGTGCGGGTGTATACCGCGCCGGTGCTGCCGTCGCTCACCCCGAACCGATCGCGAGCGGTCATGGCCGAGCGCGCCACCACCACGACGGCCCGTGACCCCATATGCTTCTCCTCGCACACCACGGTCTCGATGCCCTCGGAGCGGTAGTACTCGAACGCCTGCGCCGGATGCTCCAGATATCCGTCGAGTGTCGAAGTGGCACAGGGCGACATGGTCGGCGGCAGGTAGACCAGCCAGCGCGGGTCGACGGCGAACCGGCTCATCACCTCCAGTGCCGCACTGGCCGCGTCCTCCTGCACACCGACGCGCGCCAGGTAGCGGGTCTCCACCACGCGGCGGCCGATCACATCGTCGAGGTCGAGTACGCCGGGATCGCGGTGCACCATTCCGATACCGGGTACGACGCTGGGTGTCTCCAACGGGCGCGTCGGCTCGTACCAGACCTGTTCGGCCGCAACCGAAACCGGCTCCCGCTCCGGATAACGCAGCGCGGTGAGTCGTCCGCCGAACACCACGCCGGTATCGAGGCAGAGGGTGTTGTTCACCCACACCAGCTCGGCCATCGGCGTGTGCCCGTACAACACGAGGGCCCTACCCCGATAGTCATTGGCCCACGGGTAGCGCACCGGCAGCCCGTATTCGTCTGTCTCGCCGGTGGATTCGCCGTACATGGCGAATTCGCGGACGCGGCCCGAGGCACGTCCCTGGAACTGCTCTTTGAGCCCGGCGTGCGCGACCACCAGATTGCCACCGTCCAGCACGTAGTGACTGATCAGGCCGCGCATGAATTCCAATGCGGTCTTACGGAATTCGCCGTCCTCACCCTCGAGCTGCGCCAGGGATTCGGCCAGCCCGTGCGTGGTCCTCACCTTGCGCCCGTCCAGCGCGCGCACCAGCTTGAATTCGTGATTTCCGGTGACGCACAGCGCGTTTCCAGCGGAAACCATGCCCATGACCAGGCGCAGCACGCCGGGGGTGTCGGGTCCGCGATCCACCAGATCGCCGACGAATACCGCGGTCCGACCCTCCGGATGTCGCGCGTCCACGGCCCGTCCGGCGGTATCCCGAACCAGCGCATAGCCGAGTTCGCCCAGCAGCGTCTCCAATTCGGAGCGGCAACCGTGCACATCGCCGATCACATCGAACGGTCCGGTCAGATCCCGCCGGTCGTTCCACAGTCGCTCGTTCGCAATGGTCGCCGCGTCGATCTCGGCCGCACCGTGCAGCACGTGCACCCGGCGGAAGCCCTCGCGCTCCAGGAACCGCATACCGCGCCGCAGATCCCGCTGCTGCCGGGCTACGACATGCGGGCCGAAGTCGCGATCGGGTCGAGAGGCATTGCGCCGCACACACTCCTGTTCGGGCACATCCAGCACAATGGCCACCGGCAGCACATCGTGCGCTCGCGCCAGCTCGATCAACTCCTGTCGCGCCTTCGGCTGCACATTGGTGGCATCGACCACCGTGCGCAGCCCTCGCCGCAACCGTACCCCGGCGATATGGTGCAGCAGTGCGAACGCCTCGGGCGTGGCGGCCTGATCGTTCTCGTCATCGCTGACGATGCCGCGGCAGGCGTCCGAGGAGATGATCGCCGTCCCCCGGAAATGCTTACGCGCGAAGGTCGATTTACCGGATCCGGTACTGCCGATCAGTACCACCAGCGACAGTTCGGGGATGGAGAGCTCCGCCATTACGCGGCTCCCTTCTCGTCATTCGCGGCCTTGGTGAAGACCGCCATCTGGGTCGGCGCGCCGAGCTCGGCATCGACCAGGCCGATGGGCTCGAAACGCACCTGATAGCCGTAGGTTTCGCCGACACGGGCCGCCCATGCGGCGAATTCGGCGCGGCTCCATTCGAATCGGTGATCCGAGTGCCGGAAAGCGCCGTCCGCCATGCCCTCGTAGAGCGCGTTGTACTCCCCGTTCGGTGTCGTCACGATGACCGCTCCGGGTCCGGCGGCGCCGAATACCGCCTGCTCCAACGCGTTCAGCCGGGTCAGGTCGACGTGCTCGATCACCTCCATGAGCACCGCCGCGTCATATCCGCGCAGCGAGGCGTCGGTATAGGTGAGCGCACCCTGCCGGGTGGTGACCCGCTGCGTCTGCCACAGCGGGAGCCGCCGCATCCGCCGCTCGGCGATCCGCAGCGATCGCACCGAAACATCAATGCCCACAATCTCGTCGAAGGATCGATCCGCGATCAGCTCGCGCAGCAGCGCACCCTCCCCGCAGCCCAGATCCAGCACCCGCCGCGCCCCGACGGAGTGCAGCGCACCCACGACAGCGGATCGCCGCATCACCGCAAGCGACAGCACCGGCGCGTCGGCCTCCGAGGTGGCCGTGCTCTCCGAAGTCGCCTCGCCCTGCGCGAGAGCACTACCTGCGGCGGCTTCCGATTCGGATTCCCTTGCCGCGGTGGAGTTCGCGTCCTGCGCCATACCTTCCCGCTCGGCGGCTTCCACCTCCGCGGCGGCGGCCGCGACATCCCGGGCCAGCTCGTCGATATTCAGATCGACCGCCCCGAACTGCTCGGGCTCGAGATCATCCAGTTCGGCCAGTCGTGCCAGCGCGGTCCGCACCAGCGAATGTCGCCGCGCCAGATACCGCCGCGTGATCCAATCCCGCGCCGGATGCGTATTCAGCCACCCCGCCCCGAATCGCAACAGCTTGTCGACCTCACCCGCATCCAGGAAGTAGTGCTTGTTCCCATCGAGCACGGGCAGCAGCACATACAGATGTGACAGCGCGTCCGACAGTCGCATGGCGCCGGTGAGCGCCAGCCGCAGATAGTGCGAATTCCCCCACTCGGGAAAGGCGGGGTCCAGTGGCAGGGGAGTGGCCTCGACCGCCCACCCCAGCGGACCGAAGATCTGCTCGGCGGCGTCCGCCCCACCCTTGCAGGGCACCGCGGGCAGCTCGACGCACAGCGGCAACGAGCTCTCCACCAGCTCCGGTCGTTGCGCACAACGCCCGTGCAGCGCGGACCCGAATACCGTCGAAATGGCTACCGACAGCAGCGAGGACGCTGCGTACGGCCGATCGTTCACATACTGTCCGAGACTGAATTCCATTGCGCCCTTGGTCTTTCCGCGCACCAGTCGCACCGGATCGATCTCCAGCAGCAGCGCCGCCGTGCACCGTTCCTCGCCCGCCTCCGGGTACAGCACATGCGCCACCCCGTACGACTGCTCGAAGGTCTGCGCCTTGCCGGGGTTCTTGTGCAGCAGGTATCCCAGTTCACTCGCCGCCCAGGCGGCGCCATCGGGTCGGGTACAGGTAATTGTCAGCAGCACCCGGTCGATGCTCCCGTACCCCCGCAAACCCGGCAAACGCATTTCCGCACGACCGTGTAGTTTCGGCGCGGTGCCGCAAGGCTTGCGGCGTCCGGTGACTGGGCAGGAGCGGGTATGCGCGTGGTGGGCAAGGTCGGTGCGATCGGCGCGGTGGCGGCCGCGGTGCTGGTGATGGCGGGCTGCGGGAGCGGTGACGACTCCGAGGCGGATACGACGACCACGGCCAAGGCCACGACTTCGGCTGCGGCACAGCCGCAGTCGGCGGCGCAGACCCAGTCCAAGGGCCGCGAGTGCACCGCCGACGACATCAAGGTCGACGGCGCCTTCGGCAAGGCTCCGACCATCACGATTCCGGACGACTGCGATGCGCCCAAGACGCTGATCACCAAGGACCTGACCCCGGGCAGCGGGCCGGGCGCGCAGGCCGGTCAGAAGCTGACCATGAACTACTCCCTGATCACCTGGTCCGATAAGAAGAAGCTGGACAGCTCCTTCGACCGGGGTGAGCCGTTCACGCTCACCCTCGGCGCGGGCGAGGTCATCAAGGGCTGGGATCAGGGTCTGGTCGGCGTGCAGCAGGGCGCGCGCCGACTGCTGATCGTCCCGCCGGACCTGGGCTACGGCGCGGGCGGCCGCGGGATGAAGCCGTACGAGACCCTGGTCTTCGTGACCGACGCCGTCAAGGTCGGTTAGCTGTCACCAGGCCGTCCACCTGCGGGGGATGAGACGGCCGACCCGCCGCGCCGGTGTGGCGCGGCGGACTTGCCATGACCGGTTATCAGGGCACATCGACCGTCGACTACCCTGGTCGGGATGCCTGTGGGGGGAATGAACATCATTCCACGAACGAACAAGGAGCATGTCCGTGAAGAGCACCGTCGAGCAGCTGAGCCCGACCCGGGTCCGGATTAACGTCGAGGTGCCCTTCGAGGAGCTGAAGCCGGATTTCGACAAGGCATATAAGGCGCTCGCAGGGCAGATCCGCATCCCCGGCTTCCGTCCGGGCAAGGCGCCCGCGAAGCTGATCGAGGCTCGTGTGGGCCGCGGCGCGGTGCTGGAGCAGGTCGTCAATGACGTCCTCCCCAAGCGCTACAGCGACGCTGTGATCGCCACCGAGGTCAAGGTCATCGGCCAGCCGGAGATCGAGATCACCAAGATCGAAGACGGCGAAGAGCTGGCGTTCACCGCCGAGGTCGACGTCCGCCCGGAGATCACCCTCCCCGACTTCTCGACCATCGCCGTCACCGTCGATCCGATCGAGATCAAGGACGAGGACATCGAGGAGCAGCTGAGCTCGCTGCGTCAGCGCTTCGGCACCCTGACCTCGGTCGACCGCGCCATCGCGGACGGCGACTTCGTCTCCATCGACCTGTCGGCCACCGTCGACGGCGTCGAGGTCGAAGAGGCCAGCACCACCGGCCTGTCGCACGAGGTCGGTTCGGGCCAGCTCATCGAGGGCCTCGACGAGACCCTGATCGGTCTCAAGGCGGAGGAGTCCAAGGATTTCACCTCCAAGCTGGTCGCCGGCGAGCACGCGGGCAAGGAAGCCGTCATCACCGTGACCGTGCAGTCGGTCAAGGAGCGCGAGCTGCCCGAGGCGGATGATGAGTTCGCCCAGCTGGCAAGCGAATTCGACACGATCGACGAGCTGAAGGAAGACCTGAAGGGTCGCGTCGAGCGCACCAAGAAGGTCGAGCAGGCCGGCGCCATCCGCGACAAGGTCCTCGAGACCCTGCTGGAGACCGTCGAGATCCCGCTGCCGGAGAAGGTCGTCCAGGCCGAGATCGACGCCGTGCTGCACGACGCCGTGCACGGTTTCGACCACGACGAGGCCAAGCTGGCCGAGGCGCTCGAGGCGCAGGGCTCCTCCCGCGAGGAGTTCGACAAGGACACCAAGGAGTCGGCCGAGAAGTCGGTCAAGACCCAGCTGCTCCTGGACGCCGTCGCCGAGGCGGAGAACACCCAGGTCGGCCAGGACGAGCTGTACGAGCGGATCATCTTCCAGGCGCAGCGCTACGGCATGTCGCCCGATCAGTTCATCCAGCAGATCCAGCAGGCCGGTCAGCTGGGCGCGGTCTTCGCGGACGTGCGTCGCGGTAAGGCCCTGGCCGGTGTGGTGGTGCAGGCCGCCGTCACCGATACCGCGGGCAACACCGTGGACACCACGGAGATGTTCGGCAACCCGGCCGAAGAGGCCGAAGAGGTCTCCGCCGAGGAGCTGGCCGAGGTCGCCGACGCGACCGAAGCCGCCGAGGTCGAGGCCAAGTAAAGACCGAGGTCAGTGCCGGGCAACCGGATTCGGCTCAGGCCGGGTAGGTTGCGGAGGCGAAGACCCCGTAAGTTTTGCGCTGTGAGCGAAGCAGGGTGGTACCGGGAGTTCGGTGCCGCCCTGTTTCGTTAGGGTCAGTGTCAGCGAATCAGTAGGGGCTTGGTGGGACCGAGCCGGTGAGAGAGGGCAGGTATCCGTGACAATCAATCAGGCAGGGGTGCACATGACATCCGCGACTGCTGGTCTGAACCTCAGTGATTCGGTCTACGAGCGCCTGCTGCGCGAGCGAATCATCTTCCTGGGCACTCAGGTCGACGACGACATCGCCAACAAGCTGTGCGCGCAGATCCTGTTGCTCTCGGCCGAGGATCCGACCAAGGACATCTCGCTCTACATCAATTCGCCGGGTGGTTCGGTGACGGCCGGTATGGCCATCTACGACACCATGCAGTTCGCCGAATGCGATATCCGCACGGTCGGAATGGGTTTGGCCGCGTCGATGGGTCAGTTCCTGCTCGCCGCGGGCACCAAGGGCAAGCGTTTCGCCCTGCCGCACGCCCGGATCATGATGCACCAGCCGTCCGCCGGTATCGGTGGTTCGGCCGCGGACATCGCCATTCAGGCCGAGCAGTTCGCGTACACCAAGCGTGAGATGAACGAGCTCCAGGCGCAGTTCACCGGCAAGTCCATCGAGCAGGTTACTGCCGACGCCGACCGCGACCGCTGGTTCACCGCCGCCGAGGCGCTCGAGTACGGATTCATCGACCGAGTGATCTCCAGCGCCGCGCAGACCAACAACTGAGTCGCCCACCGACCTGACTTTTTTGGAGACGCATATGTCGAACATGATGGATCCGCGCTCCGCGGGCATCACCTTCGCTGCTGCCGGTTCTCAGATGCCGCAGTCGCGCTACATCCTGCCGTCGTTCGTCGAGCACTCGAGCTTCGGTGTCAAGGAGTCCAACCCGTACAACAAGCTGTTCGAGGAGCGCATCATCTTCCTCGGCGCGCAGGTGGACGACACCTCCGCGAACGACATCATGGCGCAGCTGCTGGTGCTGGAATCCCTTGACCCGGACCGGGATATCACGATGTACATCAACTCGCCCGGTGGCTCGTTCACCGCGCTGATGGCCATCTACGACACCATGCAGTACGTGCGCGCCGATGTCGCGACCGTCTGCCTGGGCCAGGCCGCTTCGGCCGCCGCGGTGCTGCTGGCCGCCGGCGCGCCGGGTAAGCGCGCCGCGCTGCCGAACGCCCGTGTGCTGATCCACCAGCCGTCCACCTCGGGCGGTATCCAGGGTCAGGTCTCGGATCTGGAGATCCAGGCCGCCGAGATCGAGCGCATGCGCCGTCTCATGGAGACCACGCTGGCGCACCACACCGGCCGGGACGCGGATGTCATCCGTAAGGACACCGATCGCGACAAGATCCTCACCGCCGCGGAGGCGAAGGACTACGGGATCATCGATCAGGTCTTCGAGTACCGCAAGCTCAGCGCGCAAAAGTGAGGCGGGCGGGTGGCGAGGTTCGGTGCGTCTCGCCACCCGGACAGGGGTGAGTCCACGCACATGTCCGATGAGAAACGTGCCCAAGTTGTCGACCTCGGTCGCGGATAACGGGTACGGTCACTCTAGGGACCTTTGCTCGTGGTTGTCGGCACCCGCCGCACCGGCCGTACCCGCAATCACTGGGGACGGCATACGCTTTATAGGTGGCACTTCGCCGACAACCGAGACAGATGGTTGCACGCGGACAAGGAAGTAGGGACCCAGGAGATGGCGCGCATCGGTGATGGCGGCGATCTGCTCAAGTGCTCTTTCTGCGGGAAGAGCCAGAAGCAGGTCAAAAAGCTCATTGCGGGACCAGGGGTGTACATCTGCGACGAGTGCATCGATCTGTGCAACGAGATCATCGAGGAGGAGCTCGCTGAAAGCAGCGAGGTCAAACTCGATGAGCTGCCGAAGCCCGCGGAGATCCGCGACTTCCTCGAGCAGTACGTGATCGGGCAGGACGCCGCGAAGAGAACCCTGGCAGTGGCTGTTTACAACCACTACAAGCGAATTCAGGCCGGGGACAAGGGCCGCGACTCCCGAGGCGAATCGGTCGAGTTGATGAAGTCCAATATCCTCATGCTCGGCCCGACGGGCTGTGGCAAGACCTATCTGGCGCAGACGCTGGCCAAGATGTTGAACGTTCCGTTCGCCATCGCCGACGCCACCGCCCTCACCGAGGCCGGTTATGTCGGTGAGGATGTCGAGAACATCCTGCTCAAGCTGATCCAGGCCGCCGATTACGATGTGAAGCGCGCCGAGACGGGCATCATCTACATCGACGAGGTCGACAAGATCGCCCGCAAGTCGGAGAACCCGTCCATCACCCGTGACGTCTCTGGTGAAGGTGTGCAGCAGGCGCTGCTGAAGATTCTGGAGGGTACGCAGGCTTCGGTGCCGCCGCAGGGTGGTCGTAAGCATCCGCACCAGGAGTTCATCCAGATCGACACCACGAATGTGCTCTTCATCGTGGCGGGCGCGTTCGCGGGCCTGGAGCGCATCGTGCAGGACCGAGTCGGTAAGCGCGGCATCGGTTTCGGCGCGGAGGTCCGCTCCAAGTCCGAGATCGACACCGCCGATCACTTCGCCGATGTGATGCCGGAGGATCTGATCAAGTTCGGGCTCATCCCCGAATTCATCGGTCGTCTGCCGATCGTCGCCTCGGTCACCAACCTGGACAAGGAATCCCTCGTCCGGATTCTGGCCCAGCCGAAGAACGCACTGGTCAAGCAGTACGTGCGCCTCTTCGAAATGGATGGCGTGGACCTGGAATTCACCCAGGACGCCCTGGAAGCCGTTGCGGATCAGGCGATTCTGCGCGGTACCGGCGCCCGTGGCCTGCGCGCCATCATGGAGGAGGTCCTCCTCCCGGTCATGTACGACATCCCCAGCCGCGACGATGTCGCCAAGGTCGTCGTCAACGAGGCCACCGTAAACGACAACGTCCTGCCGACGATCGTTCCCCGTAAGCGTCAGTCGCCCGAGCGCCGCGAGAAGTCCGCGTAGTTCGAGCCCTGCGAGCGGCCCCGCGAGAATCCTTCTCGCGGGGCCGTTTTGCGTTGCACGGGTTTTCGCCCAGGTTAACGGTGATTGCCGCGCTGCGCGCCCTGGATCTGGTTGGTACGGGGAGTATTACGCTCGAACGCGGGTTCGGCGGTGGTGGCCGCCATCGCGGGCAAATGGCGTGTGACCGCGAGTTCGCTCGCACAGTTGGGGATCAATCTGACCGGAATCGTGCTGGCCGGAGTGGCGGTATCGCTACTCCGGCCGCGAGCCGCCGTCAGGCCCAGGGGACTCGGCAGGAATCCTGGCTGAAGCCCTGATCGGTGATCCCGAGCGCGTGATAGCCGCGAGCGCGGGAGTTCTCCAGCGCGATCTGATAGGTCAGCTCCATGACGCCCTTGCTGCCGAACCGCCGCTTCAGATCGGTGACCTGCTCATCGGTGACGGTCGGCGGGGTCGCGGTGACCGCATCGGCGTAGGCGATGGCGGCCCGCTCATCCTCGCTGTACGCCGGATGTGTTCGGTAATCGTCGATGAACCGCAGCTTGTCGATATCCAGATCGTCCAGGCGCATGAGCATGGTCCCGAAATCCACGCACCAGGAGCAGCCGACGGTTCGTGCCACCTGATAGACCGCGATCTCGCGAATATTGGCGGGCAATACGGTGGATGCCCGCTCGACCAGGCCCTCATGAATCGAGGAGGCCAGGAAAATGCCGGGATGATTGGCGGCGACGGCGAACGGCTCGGGCACCACGCCGAAGCGGCGCTTCATGTACCAGTACAGGATCCGGGTCAGCGGTCCGGCCTTATCGGGGCCGACGGCGGGGATGCGGGTGACGCCCATGATGGTCTCCTTCGATCCGAGGGTGCTGCCCCTTGGACGAGGCAGCCCCGCGAAACGTGACGGGGCGTGGAGATGGGCTGTGTCACACCGGGTGTGGAGTTGTGCGTGGAAACGGTGACGATCGAGCGGATCGATCGCGCCCGGGCCGGGAATCGCCTTTGACTCCCCGTGGTTCGCCATTGAACC
Organism: Nocardia sp. NBC_01503; assembly: GCF_036327755.1. Taxonomy (NCBI): domain Bacteria; kingdom Bacillati; phylum Actinomycetota; class Actinomycetes; order Mycobacteriales; family Nocardiaceae; genus Nocardia; species Nocardia sp. NBC_01503. The sequence goes on along the minus strand of NZ_CP109596.1, from coordinate 622,236 downwards.
TTTATCCCTTTGCTATGAAAATCGGCGCCTGTGCTTCACCTGTTACGACGGTGTGGGGCAGCGAAATTCATCGCGGTGGTCGCGACCCCGACCTGCCGCGACGCGGAAATCTCAGGGTGAACGGGGCGGGTTCGGGAATCGGCCTGCGCTCACGCGGGGCGACCAGTACGCAGGCCACGCCGAGCGCGGGTAGCGCGAAGGCGGCGATCACGCTGAGCGTGAAGCTCACGGTGCTCATGGCCTCGGGCCGGTGGAAGGTGTGATAGAGCAGGTGCGGGATGCCGAAGACCAGCCAGCCCGCGCCCGCCGCCCGCGCCAGCAGGCTGTCCATGAACCACAGCGCGACCCCCGTCACCGCGGCCATGGCCAGGAAGAACGCCCCGACATCGGAGGCGAGGTGATGGTTGTATGGACCGTCCATACCGACCCAGCGCATACCGAAGCCCGGGAAACTGGTGTACCAGGAGTGCGGGGCGAACACCGCCCACGCGCCCACGATCAACCCCTGTAGCGCGAGTATCGCCAGCATGATCTGTAGTGCCAGCCAGCGGCGTCGATTCACCTCGAGGCGCACACGCACCCGGATGCCATCCCCCGTGCCGTGCAAGGAGATTCGCATCGGCCCTCCCGTTCCGTTGCCGAATCTTGCGGTGCGCCCACCGTAATTCGGCAATCGGAAGGGGGCAATAGGCCGCCGCCGACTAGGCCGGACCCATCACCATATTGTCCGGACCCCAGTACGCCTTCATGGAGACGATCTTGCCTTCGTCATCGAACTCCATGATGTCGATGGGCGAGAGCGTCATCTTCTGATCGCCGAAGTGCCCGACCAGGGTGAAGGAGACCGCGGCGTGCTTACCCGCGACCTTGATCGAGTGCACCTCGGTCTCGCGGCCCTGCATATGCTCCAGCGCGGCGTACATCTCGCGGATGGCGTCGTGGCCCTTGCGCGGTTCGCTGCCGATCGGGTCTTCCACCACGGCATCGGCGGTGTAGAGGTTCACCACGTCATCGGTGGGGCCGCTGGCCACCAATTTCACATACTGCTCGACCACATCGCGGACCTGCGCTGCCATGGCATCTCCCGTAAGAATTGAAACGTGTTCTAGCTCGGAGCGTAGCAGCCGACCCCGGCCCGGCACCCCCGTCTGCCCCGCTCTCCGAGACCCTTTCCGGGAGACCCCCTCGGGGTGGCGTCTACACCGAGATGCGATGGGTCGCGGAGTAGACATTCATCGATTCACCGCGCAGGAATCCCACCAGGGTCAGATCCGAGTCGGCAGCCAGATCGACGGCCAGGGAGCTGGGGGCGGAGACCGCGCCGAGCAGGGGAATGCCCGCCATGACGGCCTTCTGGACGAGTTCGAAGGAGGCGCGGCCGGAGACCATGAGAATGAGATCGTGTGCGGGGATACGGTTTTCGCGCAGTGCCCAGCCGATCACCTTGTCGACGGCATTGTGGCGGCCCACGTCCTCGCGCACCACCACGGCCTCGCCGTCGAGGGTGAACAGTCCCGCGCCGTGCAGTCCGCCGGTGGCGTCGAAAAGGTCCTGGCGGGAACGGAGTTCGGTCGGGAGCGTGGCCAGCACGCTCGGCTTCACCTCGATACCCGTGCCGGGGATGGGATGGCGGGTGCGGGTACGGACCTCGTCCAGCGCGGTCTTACCGCAGAGCCCACACGCGCTGTTGGTGAGGAAATTGCGCGGCCGCACCGGAATCGGGTTGCGGAACCGCACATCCAGCACGTTGTAGGTGTTCTGGCCGTTCTCGTCGGTGCCCGCGCAGTAGCGCGCGGTGTGGATATCCTCGGCGGTTTCGATGATCCCCTCGGTGAACAGGAAACCGTGGATGAGGTCGATATCCGCACCGGGCGTGCGCATGGTGACGGTCAATGCCTCACCACCGGTACGGATTTCGAGCGGCTCCTCCACCGCGAGGGTGTCGGGGCGCTCGACCGTACCGGTGGGGGAGATGCGCAGGGTGCGGCGGCGGGCGGTTACTCGGCTCACGACGTCCTATGGATGTGACGCTCCAGGCGTACGGTGACCGCCTTGGAGACAGGGGTATTCGAGCGCCGCGCGACATGGTCGAGGGGGACCAGGGGATTGGTCTCCGGATAGTAGGCCGCGGCATTTCCGCGCGGGGTGGCGTAACCGACCAGCCGGAAGCCCTCCACCCGGCGTTCGGTGCCATCGGTCCATTCGGAGATCACATCCACGAGATCGTCCTCGGCGAAACCGAATTCGGCGATGTCCTCCGGGTGCAGCAGTACCACCCGGCGGCCATTGTGGATACCGCGGTAGCGGTCGTCCAGACCGTAGATGGTGGTGTTGTACTGGTCGTGACTGCGCAGGGTCTGCAGGATCAGTCGCCCCGCGGGGACCGGCAGCCAGTGCAGCTCGTTGACCGCGAAATTGGCCTTACCGGTGGTGGTCCGGAATTCGCGGGAGTCGCGCGGCGGGTGCGGGAGCTGGAAGCCATTGCGGCCCCGGACTTTCGCGTTGTAGTCTGCGCAACCCGGCACCACGGCGGCGATGGCGTCGCGGATCTTGTCGTAGTCCCGCTGGAACTCCGCCCACGGCACCGGATGTGAGGGGCCGAACAGGGCCCGGGCGAGTTCGCAGACGATCGCGACCTCACTGCGCAGTTCACCGCTGACCGGCTTCAGCCGGCCCGTGGACAGGTGCACCATGGACATCGAGTCCTCGACCGAAACCTGCTGGCGCGCACCGGCTTGCATATCCTCATCGGTGCGGCCGAGGGTCGGCAGGATGAGCGCGGTTCGCCCGTGTACGACATGGCTGCGATTGAGCTTGGTCGAAACCTGCACGGTGAGCGCGCAATTGCGCAGCGCGGTCTCGGTGACCTCGGTATCGGGGGTGGCCGAGACGAAATTACCGCCCATACCGAAGAAGACCTTGCCGCGCCCGTCCCGCATGGCGCGAATGGAATCGACCGTATCCATACCGTGGGCACGTGGGCTGGTGATGCCGAATCGCGCGTCCAGGGCATCGAGGAAGGCGTCCGGCATCTTCTCCCAGATGCCCATGGTGCGGTCACCCTGTACATTCGAATGCCCGCGTACCGGGCATACGCCCGCGCCGGGCTTGCCGATCATGCCGCGCATGAGCAGCAGATTGGTGGCCTCCTCGATGGTGGCGACTCCGTGTACCTGCTGCGTCAAACCCATTGCCCAGCAGATGATCACGGCCTTGGATTCGGCCAGCAGCGCCGCGGTGCGATCCAGGTCGGCCCGGGTCAGGCCGGTGGCCTCCTCGACCACGCCGAGATCGACCGCGCGCGTCTGCTTCTCGTATTCGGCGAATCCGGCGGTGTGCGCGGTCACGAATTCGTGGTCCACGACCGTGCCCGGGCGGCGGTCCTCGGCCTCGAAGAGCAGTTTGCCCAGCCCCTGGAAGAGCGCCATATCGCCGCCGAGGCGAATCTGCAGGAAGTCGTCGGCGATGGTGATGCCGGAGGTGAAGCCCTTGATGGTCTGCGGATCGCGGAAACCGATCAACCCGGTCTCGGGGAGCGGATTGACCGCGATCACCTTCGCGCCGTGCGCCTTCGCCTCACCGAGCGCCGACAGCATGCGCGGATGATTGGTGCCCGGATTCTGCCCGGCCACGATAATCAGATCGGCCTTCTTGAAATCGTCGATCGTCACCGAACCCTTGCCGATGCCGATCGAGGAGGTCAGCGCCGCGCCCGAGGACTCGTGGCACATATTCGAGCAGTCCGGCAGGTTGTTCGTGCCGAAGCCGCGCACCAGCAGCTGATACAGGAATGCCGTCTCATTGGCGGTGCGGCCGGAGGTGTAGAACACCGCCTCGTCGGGGGAGTCCAGCTCGCGCAGATTCTCGGCGATCAGCTGGTAGGCGTCATCCCACGAGACCGGGGAGTAGTGGGTGTCACCGGGGCGCAACACCATTGGATGGGTGAGGCGGCCCTGCTGTCCGAGCCAGTAACCGGATTTACCCGCCAGCTCGGCGATCGAATGCGCGGCGAAGAACTCCGGTGTGACGGTGCGCAGCGTGGCCTCTTCGGCGACCGCCTTGGCCCCGTTCTCACAGAATTCGGCGGGGCGGCGTATACCGGTCGGCTCCGGCCAGGCACATCCCGGGCAATCGAAGCCGTGGCGTTGATTCACCCGGGTCAGTGTGCGGGCGGTGCGGATGACGCCCATCTCCTCGACGGCGCGTTCCAGGGCCACCGTGACCGCCTTGACGCCCACCGCCTCGGTTTTCGGAGGGGTGACGGTCAGCGCGGCCTCATCGATGTCTTTCTTCGGCGCGGCACGATGCATGACGACCATTCTCCTCTGCGGCGCGAGCGGGTGACCCGAGTGGTCCCATGAATTCTAGGTCGGTGAACGCTCGGCGTCCCCTCCGCGATAACCGGAGGACGGAATCATGTGCGCGACGGGGGGCGCTGGGCCGTACCATCTAACCAGCGAGGTTACGCCGGATGGACACACCTGCGGTATTCGGTCCGCGTGCCGGAGCAGAGCGACGGCGTGCGAAATTTCCACGCGGCGTACGGAATTCGGGCCGCATTCGAGGGCTTTTCGCGGTGTTCTTCGCGGTGCTGGCGCTGGCTCTGACCTCCGGAATCGGTGGTGCGGACCCGATTCTCGCGACATCCGATCCGGTCGGTCTGCTCGCGCCCGCCAAAATACCTCCCGCACTATCGGATTCGCCGGTGACCACGCCCGCGCCCGGACCCACCTCCGATCCGGGGTACAACGGCTGCGATACCTCGGACTGCACCGGTACCCATGACGGCACCGGCTCGACACCCAAGCAGTACTGTCCGGATGGCTCGGAGAAGCCCGCGAACGGCACCTGCGCCCCGGCGGTCCAGTACTGCCCCGACGGTTCGCGGAAACCGGCGCACGGCCACTGCCCGATTACCTACTGCCCGGATGGTTCGGTGAAACCGACGGGTGGGACGTGCCCGACGACCACTCCGATCGAATACTGTCCGGACGGTTCGATCAAACCCACCGGTGGGACATGTCCGACGACCAGACCGGTGCAGCGCTGTCCGGACGGTTCGGTACGGCCCGAGAGCGGCGTCTGCCCGACGACCAAGCCACCGGAGCCGTGTCCGGACGGTTCGGTGAAGCCGGCGAACGGGGTGTGTCCGACCACGAAGCCACCGGAGAAGTGCCCGGACGGCACGGACAAACCGGCGAATGGGGTATGCGCGACGACGAAACCGCCCGAGAAGTGCCCGGATGGCTCCGACAAACCCGCCGGCGGGGTCTGCACGACTACGCCTGCGCCGGAGAAATGCCCCGACGGATCGGTGCAGCCCGCGAGCGGCAAGTGTGAGACCGGCGGCGGTAACCCGAATCCCGGCGGTGGCAATCCGAATCCCGGTGGCGGGAAGCCGAATCCGGGCACCACGAATCCGCCGACCACGAATCCGCCCGACAATCCGAGCGAAACCGTGGTCCCGCAGCCGGATCCGGGTACCGGACAACCCGCGAACCCGAAGTCGAATGACGTGTTCCCGGCGAATACCGGCCTGTCGGTGAATCCGGTCGCGGTATCGCCCGGTTCGACGGTGACGGTGAGCGGGCGCGGCTGTGATCCCAATGCCGAGGTGAAGCTCTCCATCGGCGGTGCGAACGCCATCGATACCCGCGCCCGCGCCGACGGTGGTTTCGATGCCACAATGTCCACGGGCACAACGGATATCGGTCATCATGAGGTGACCGCGGAGTGCGGGCCGAAGCTCGCGGCCGCCCTGGATGTCGTACTGGTCAGCCAGGTCGGCGGCAATGCAGCCACCGCGACCGTGCTGCTGTTCTTCCTGCTCATCGGCGGCTGGTTCTTCGGCCACCGACTGGTATCCCATCTGCCCGCCCGGAGGCCCCGATGAATATCCGTCGCAGCAGCCGCGCCTGCACCGGTGTGATGGCCGTATTACTCGGTGGCACAGTGCTTTTCGGTGCTGGAGCGGGTTCGGCGGCGGGCGGTGTCACGGCCAACGCGACCATCGAGGGGCGCGCCATCTCCGGGGCCGATGCGCGCAATCCCGTTCGCTTCGATCCGGCCGAGGTCAGTCAGGTGGTGGTCGAGGTCGTCAACGGCACCGCCGAGCCGGTGACGGTGCGCCGTGTCGACCTGGCCGGGCACGTGCTGGGGCTGAACTTCTTCTCGTACTCCACCTCGGTCGAATTGACCGTCGCGGCGGGCAAATCCGATAAGTTGACCTACCGTCTGGACCCGGCGGGACTCGATGGCCAGGCCACCGGTCTGATAGGCGCCGATCTGACGCTGATCGGCGCCGACGGTGAACCGCTCACCAGTACACACACCGTGGTGGACGTGCGCGGTTCACTGGCGTCCGTCTATGGACTCTTCGGCATCATCCTCGCCGCCCTGACCGCTCTGGCCATTGCCGATGCGGCCTTGACCGTTGCCAGGCATCGCCTTTCGGTGAACCGCTGGCAACGTGGCCTTCGGCTGCTGGCCCCCGGTATCGGTATCGGTCTCATGATCGGCTTCACCGCCTCGGTGGCCCGCTGGTGGGTTCCGGGCACCGCGCTCTGGCTGGCTTTGGCGGGCGTGACCGCCACCGTGTTCTTCCTCGCGGGATATCTCTCGCCCACCCCGCGCCCACCCGGCGACCTGGACTTGGATGCCGAAGACCTCGCTGCGGCAAGGGAACTCGACGCCCACGGCTACCCCGATTCGAATCCCGAACCGGCCCGGTATCCCACCCCGTACCCGACTCCGTTCAACCCCGGGAGAACTCCCAGCCATCCGATGCCGGTTGTCGGCGGCTATGCGCAGCAGCACCGCTCGGTGGGACCCGCGCCCATCGTGCGCGGTCCCGGCGGCACTCCGATTCTCGCGCCCGACCAACTCGAAACCGTCGTGTCTCAGGGCCCGGGCGGCCCGGTCGTGCGGCCGGAGGGTTCGGTCGAGGAGGAGACGATCGGGCGGGAGCCGGTGGAACGCAAGCCGGTCCCGGCCGCCGAGGATGAGCCGACCATTCGGAATACACCGGGGGAGTGGCGGTTTCGGCCCGGAGGTGCGGGGAGATGAGTGTGCGGGATCTGACGCGGGACGATATCGCGCGGGTGCGCGCGGCCCTGCCCGGATATGTGGTGGACGGGCAGGTGGGGCGGGGCGGCTGCGGGGTGGTGCTGGCCGGGACGCATCGCGGATTGAATCGGCGGGTGGCGATCAAACAGATTCCACCGCAGTTCGCCGACGATACGCAGGTGCGACGACGCTTCGTCGCCGAGGCGAGAGTTATAGCGGCGCTGGATCATCCGCATGTGGTGCCGGTGTACGACTTCATCGAGCACGAGGATATGTGCCTGCTGGTGCTCGAGTACCTGCCCGGCGGAACCGTCGAAAGCCGGTTCGTCACAGCGGGATTCGAGGCGACTGCGGCGGTCGCGGTGGCACTCTCCTGCGCCGCGGGCCTGGACGCGGCGCACCGGAACGGCATTCTGCACCGGGACGTGAAGCCGTCCAACCTCATGTTCTCCGTCAACGGCACCCTCAAACTCACCGACTTCGGTATAGCCAAGATAATCGGCGGCGAGGAAACTCTCGTCACCCGCGCGGGCGAGATCATCGGCACCCCGTCCTATATCGCCCCCGAACAGGTTCGCGGCCAGCAACTCTCACCGTCCACCGACGTCTACGCCCTGGCCGCCATGCTCTACCAACTGCTCTCCGGCACCCTGCCCTTTCCGCCCGGTGCCGACGCCATGGCCATGCTCTTCGCCCACGCCTACGGCGACCCCGTCCCCCTCGACTCGGTCGCCCCCACCGTCCCGCGACCCATAGCCGAAGCGGTCATGCGCGGTCTCGCCCCCGATCCGGCCGAACGCTTCGACACCGCCGAACACTTCGGTATCGCCCTGGCCGAACCCGCCGCCCACTGCTGGGGCGCCAATTGGTTGACGCCCGTCGGTATTCCGCTGATCGGGGCCGACACCATTGTCGCCGCGGCCACCGGTGGCGCTCGGCCCTTCACACCCCAACCCTTCCCCCGCCCCGATCGGCGGCCGGGGTCTGATCCGTACCCCTCGGGCGGGGCCGGGCCGACCCCGAATCCCGCACCGCGCAGGGATAACGGCGTGACCCGCGACTCGCCGCAGCCGTCGGGGACGCCCGCGCCTCATGAACTCCGCCCCGGTTTCGGCCGAGGCTGGCGACCGACACCGAACCCGTCGGGTGGATTCGAGGGCGAACGCCGGACCCCACCCGGACCGAACCGACCGCCGGACCCCACCCTCCGCAATGGCCGGCCGTCATATCCCTCGACCCGGGCATACGGCGGCGAACGATCGGGGCCGCGGCTTCCGACACCGGCTGCGCCGCAGGGCATGCGGCCGCGGGATCGCAGCCGGGAACGGGCTGCCGCGGGGTGGATGAGTGGGTCGATGACGCGGGTGCGGCCGTTGGAACCCCTTCAGCACAACGGGGTTCGACTCGTCGACGTGGATCGCAAGGATCTGGTGCCGGTGCAGCGGGTCGTCACACTGCGCTCGCCTCGGCTGCCGTTCGTGGCGGCGGCGGTGCTGACCGTCATGGTCGGCGGGGCTGCGGTACTGGGGATCGGGTCCGGACCCGGGCGGGAGATTCCGGCCGCGGGGACCGTTCGGATTGCGGGCGTGGACCCGGCCGCGGTGAGCCGCGTGCAGTTGGACCTGTCCAAGCCTGTGCCGCTGACGGTGACCGGGGTGGAGGCGGATTCGGCTCGACTGTCCCTGAATATGTTGGGGGCCAAGGTCGGTGGCGCGACCACCGACTTGCCGCCGGGCACTCAGGTCGAGGTATCCCCACCGGTGAATCCCTATGTACTCGCCGGTGACTTGACCGGCGAACTGACCCTGTCCCGCAATGGTTCCGAGGTAGCGGCCTATCGCATCGGGGTGCACTCCACCCAGCGCGCCACCACGACCGCCACCGCGATCGGCCTGCTGCTCCTGCTCCTGTTCGCGGCCGCCTACGCCGAATCGAACGCCCGCACCCTGCGCCATGGCAGCTCCCGCATCGCCGCCACGGTCGGGTTGACCCTGAGCGCCGGACTGCTCGGGACGGCGATGGTCGGCGCGGCCTGGGTGCTACTCGGTCAGGAACCCGCCCTCGTCACCGTAATCGTCTGTGCCGCAGCGGGAGCCGCCGCCGGCGCCGCCCTCGCCATCGGCTGCCGCCGCGTCGGCAAACGCTTCCGCTACGTCCGTGTACTCCGCATGCGCGAACGGGCCTGATGCGGGGTCGCGGGTCAGTGGCGGGCGGGGTTGGGGCGGTAGGTGAGGATGCGGTCGCCCACGCGCAGGCTCCAGCCGGGCTTCAACTCCATCGGTCGCTGGCCGACGCGGATCCAGTCCTGAGCACCCGGCGCGGCGAGGTAGGTGCCGCCGGGGGTGGCGGCGTCGCGGACCAGGACCGTGCCCTTGTCGATGAAAACGTGGGCGTGGACGCGGGATACGTGGCGGTCGCGGGGGATGACGATGGGTGCGGCGGCGGCGCGGCGGACCGATTCGTCGATCATGGGGTCGCGGCCGATCACGTAGGGGCGGTCGAGCGGGTAGACCGCACCGTCGACGGTGGTGAGAGCGCCGGGGCGGCCACCGAGTTTGTCGGTTTCCGGTTCCGGTTGACCGGTAATCGGTTTCACCTTGGGGGGTGGTTCCTCCTCGGCGGCAGCGGCTTTCGAGTCGTGGGCGGCGGTGGGTGGCTGATCGGCGGCGTCCAGATGTGTCTCCGCCGCGGCCGAATTCGCCGGAGTCCCGTTGTGCCGCACAGCCTTCGTGAGGTTCGGTAGATCCGCCGCGGCCCGCGATTCCTCGGCCTCCAAGGCCGAAATGGCCTGCGTCTCCTCGGGTGGCGGCACCGCGGGTGTGGTGGCTGCCCGCCGCCGATTCCGCTCCGAATCGTCCGGCGTGGGCCGGACCGGCTCGGAGGCGCCCGCCGCGCGGCGGATCGGTTCCGAATCACCGGAGGTGTGGCGCGTCGGGGTCGAGCTCTCGATATCGGCGGCGGAATCGCGTTGCAGCGCTTCGGAACCGCCGGGGGAGGAGAAGCGGGTGTGCGATGGGGTGGGGATGGGGGCGCGTTTGGTCGAGTCGTAGGTCGGAGTGGCGGGATGGGTTTCGGGTGGGGCGGGTTTGGGTGCGGCGGTGGCGCGCGGCTGAGTGGTGATGCCGGACGGTGGGGCGTTCACGATGAATCCGCCCGCCGCCACCACGCCCGAGCGCAGGTCGGTGTGTGCGATGACGGTGCCCGGATCGGTCTCCGCCGCGACCGCGAGTTTGCGCACCGGATCGCGCAGGATCTCGTCGACCCAGGTCATGGCCCGCACTCCGGAGAGCTGTCGCGTCCCCTCCGGTCCGTCCACGACCGCGCGGATCGGTCCGCGCAGCAGCACCAGGATTCCGCCCGCGGTCGGTGCGACCACCCCGAATGACGGTGGTTGCGCCGATCCGCTGCTGAATACGGTCGCCGCCAGCCGCTGCGCGATCGCCACCCCGGGATCGGCCGCGGTCGCCGCGGTCTCGGCCGCACCGAGTATCCGTTCCGTCGACGGACTCGCCCCGGCCAGATAGATGACCACATTGCCGAACCGTGCGACCAGCCCATCCCCGCGCATCAGCCCGACAGCGGTCGGAATCCGCCCCATTCGCGCCTCCTATTCCGGCGCTCGCCAATATCGCAGCCCAGCATAGGTCCGTTCGCGCCGATCCCGCAGCGGTCGCGAATTGTCCCGACCGGTTCGCGCCTCCCAGGTCCGCGTGTGCGCCGGGAGGTCCGGACCGGACTGGTCGCCACCGACACTCCTCGGGAGGCAGCGGACTCGCCAGATTTGCGGCAATACTCCGCGCGGGCGGGTGCGGCGCGCGAGGATCGGAAGATCGTTCCGGTGCATCCGGCTCCGGCACACCCGATGAGGACCGAACCCTATGGGCACGATCACCAGGAACAGGCGCGCCACCCGCCCGGTCGCCGCCACCCACAGCGCGGTCACCCTCCGTGCGAGGGCCAGCCGCGAGAGGGTCACCCACCGCGCGCTGGCAACGCTCCGAACAATGGCCGTCCCCGCGGGTATCGGCGCGGTCGCCCTCACCGTGCTGGCCGCGCCCGCCGCCGCCACCGCCACCCAGGTCGGCGCGGAGCCCGGTCCGAGTTTCGGCTCGGCGACCAATTACGGGACCGGTTGCAGCTATGTGATCAACGGTTATGTGGACGACCCGTCCACACCTGTCGTCTTCTACGACAATGGCATCCAATTCGCGGTGGCCGAACCCACCGGGGCGCATGCGACAGGCCGCTGGACCCCCGCCACCCCGGGGGCGCACCGCATCACCATCGTTCAGCACACGGCCCCTGGTGAGGACGTCATTCCCTGGCTCGACCTCACCGTGGGCACCGGCCTGCCCACCGGCTCCGGCTGCAACGTCTTCTTCTGAGAGCGGCTGGTTCTCTGTCAGGTGTGGATCCCGGCCAAACCCATGCCGGGATGACGGGGGCGAGGCGGTCTCGAAGGTGACCGGGTGGCGGCCCCCGGATGGCCGTGTGCGCGTGGTTTGGTTCCGGGGGCGCGGATTCAGTCGGGGTGAGGGAAAGCGGCTTCGGCGGCGGGGGTGGCGGCTTTGCGGTCGGAGTCGACCAGGCCGATGCGGGTGCGGCGGTCCAGCAGGTCGTCGATGTCCAACGCGCCCTCGTGGGTGGTGGCGAAGACGAATTCGGCTGCGGTGACGTCGATTCCGGGGGCGACCGGTTCGGCCAGGGCCGGATTCTCCTCGATGAGTTCGAGAATGGCGGTCGCCTCGCTGCCGTAGCGCTCCACCAGCAGGTTCGGGGCTTCGATACCGTCGCGGGCCCTACCCGAGACCGCGCCGACCAGGGGCAGATCGCGGGTGCGGCAGGGGGCGGCGGTGAGGTGGGCGTGCGCGATGGCGGCGTCGACGGTGTCCTGCGCCATCTTCCGGTAGGTGGTGAGTTTGCCGCCGACGACGGTGATCACCCCGGTGGGGGAGGTGAGGACCGCGTGCTCACGGGAGATATCGGCGGTGCTGTCGCCGCCGGTGCGCAGCAGCGGGCGCAGACCCGCGTAGGTGCCGCGAATATCGTTGCGGGTGAGGGGTTCTCGCAGCACCGTATTGACGGTATCGAGCAGGAAGTCGATTTCGCTCGCGGTGGCGTGCGGGACATCGGGCACCGGTCCGGGTGCCTCTTCATCGGTGAGCCCCAGGTAGACGCGATTGTGCGCGGCCGGGAACGCGAAGACGAAGCGACTGGTACTGCCGGGAATCGGCACCGTCAGCGAGGCGGTGAGTCCACCGAAGGCGGCGGCGTCGAACACCAGATGGGTGCCGCGCGAGGGCCGCAGCTCGATACTCGGGTCCACCTGATCGGCCCAGACCCCGGTGGCATTGATGACCGACCGCGCTGTGACGGAGAGGGTTTCACCGGTCAGCTGATCGGTGAGGATGGCCGAGGTCCCGGTGACCTCGGTCGCCGCCACCCGGGTGAGAATCGAAGCCCCGTGCAGAGCGGCCGTGCGCGCGATGCCCACCACCAGGCGGGCGTCATCCACGAGCTGTCCATCCCAGGCGAGCAGTCCACCGCGCAATCCGGACCGTCGCACGGTCGGCGCGAGCCGCAGCGCCTCGGCGGCCGCCACCCGTCGCGACCGCGGCAGCACCGCGGCCGCGGTCCCCGCTGTCCGGCGCAGCACGTCCCCGGCCAGGAATCCGATCCGCACCAAAGTCTTCTGTGCCACACCGATATTCGGCAGCAGCGGCACCACCTGCGGCAGCGCCCGGGTCAGATGGGGCGCGGTGCGGGTGAGCAGGATATCCCGCTCCACCGCGCTCTCATGCGCGATACCCACCCCGCCGCTGGCCAGATACCGCAGCCCGCCGTGTACGAGCTTGGAGCTCCACCGGCTGGTCCCGAACGCCAGGTCGTGCTTCTCCACCAGCACCGTACGCAGCCCGCGTGCCGCGGCGTCCAATGCCACACCGGCCCCGGTGATTCCGCCGCCGATAACCAGCACGTCGATGGTCTCGCCCGCGCCGAGCTCGGCCCATTCCCGTTGCCGCCGAGCGGCATTGAGCGCCGAATCGGACCGAGTCGAAGTGCCGTTCATCAGAAGCCCTTTCGCTGTTCGACCGGTGCCAGGTACCCGTCGATGGCCCGGGTGAGCTCGCGGTCGAGTTGATCGGAGTCGAGGAAATCGGTGACGGTGCCCGCGGATTGGACCGCGGACTGCGCCAACAGCAGCAGCATGGCCGCGAGCTGTTCGGGCTCGCCGTCGCGAACGGACCCGTCCCGCTGGCCTTCTCGAATGGATTCGGCGAACAGCGCGATCAGCGCGCGCTGATTACGCCCCAGTCGTTCGAAGACATAGGTGAGCATGACATCGGCGTCGGTGCGGAAGATCTTGGCGAACAGCGGATTCCGCCGCATCATCGATCCGCCGCCGACAATCGCGCCGACCAGCCGGGCGCGCGCAGTGCCGCCCGCGGGTATGGCCTCGGCGATGATCTCGCGCAATTCGCGCACCAGCAGATCCGCCACCAGCGACCCGGTATCGGCCCAGCGCCGATAGACGGTCGGCCTGCTCACACCCGCACGCCGCGCGACCTCGGTGAGCGTGGTGCGGCGCACCCCGAACTCGGCCACACAGGCGCGCGCCGCATCGAGGATGGCCCGATCGACGGCGGTGGCTGGTTCGGTCGAGGCCATGGCTGCCACCATCCTTGGGAGGGTTTCGTTACTGCTTGACATTCTATGTCAGACTGTAACGCATGGTCGACACACGAGCAGCCTCCGCATCGACGGAAAACCCGGGCGAGCCCCAAGCCCGCGCGAGTATGGTGTGGGACGCCTGGGGCTCCCCGTCCGGACATAAACCGTTGCCCGAACAAATTCGGGGACTGCTCGCGCAGGTATTCGGGGTGTCCGGTGAGCCGGCGACCCGTCGCGATGAGGGCGACGTGCCGCTGCGCGCATCGGCTCTCTCCCCGGAACAGCATGCCGGGCTCGGCACGGTGGTCGGTGCGGAGAATATTTCCCTCGACCACCGTGACCGCCTACGCCACGCGGGTGGCAAGAGCACCCCCGATCTGCTGCGCCGCCGCGATACCGCTCCCCAGGACGCCCCCGACGCGGTCGTATTCCCCGCCGACCACGATGAGGTCCTGGCGCTGCTCGAATACTGCAGCGCGAGTGGGATTGCCGTGGTTCCCTTCGGTGGCGGCACCAGCGTCGTCGGCGGATTGGACCCGGCCCGAGGCATTTTCGCCGCCGTCATCGCCCTGGACCTGCGTCGCCTCGACACCATTACCGAGATCGATCCGATCAGCGGCACCGTCACCCTGGGCGCGGGTCTCACCGGACCGCGCGCCGAGGAACTCCTTGCCGAACAGGGACTTTCGCTCGGCCACTACCCGCAGAGCTTCGAATACGCCACCATCGGCGGCTTCGCCGCCACCCGCTCCTCCGGTCAGGCGTCGGCCGGTTACGGCCGCTTCGACGATATGATCCAGCGGCTCCGAATCGCCACCCCCGCGGGCAGTCTCGACCTGGGCCGGGCACCCGCCTCGGCCGCCGGTCCGGATCTGCGCGAACTCTTCTCCGGCTCCGAGGGCGCCCTCGGCATCATCACCGCGGTCACCCTGCGCGTGCACCCGGTCCCGGAAACCACCGCGTACCAGGCCTGGTCGTTCCCGGACTTCGCCACCGGCGCGAACGCGCTGCGCACGGTGATCCAAGCGGGCGCGGCACCCACCGTGATGCGCCTGTCCGATGAGGCCGAGACCGGACTCAACCTGGCCCGCGCCGGGGATATCGGTGGCGCGCCGGTCGGCGGCTGCCTGGCCGTCACCACCTTCGAGGGCACCGCGGCGCATGTCGCCCATCGTGGTACCGAGGCCGCGGATCTGCTCACCGCCGCCGGTGGCACCGCACTCGGCGAGAATCCCGCCCGGGAGTGGGAGCACGGCCGCTTCGCCGCCCCGTATCTGCGAGACGCACTGCTGGACAGCGGAATCCTCTGCGAGACCCTCGAAACCGCTACCGGTTGGTCGAATCTGGCCAACCTGAAGGCGAAAGTCACCGCCGCGCTGACGGACTCGCTCACCGCGCAGGGCACTCCCGCCCTGGTCATGTGCCATATCTCGCACACCTACCCGACCGGGGCGTCGCTCTACTTCACCATTGTGGCCAAGCAGGCGCAGGATCCGATCGCGCAGTGGGCGCAGGCGAAGCATGCCGTCGGCGATGCCATTGTCGCGGCCGGTGGCACCATCACCCACCATCACGCGGTGGGCGCGGACCACCGTCCGTGGATGACCGGCGAAATCGGTGATCTCGGCGTCCAGGTGCTGCGCGCGGTGAAGAATGCCGTGGACCCCGCCGGAATCATGAACCCTGGGAAGCTCATTCCGTGACAGAGATTCGCTCCATCCTGCTGGTGACCAATCCGCTCTCCGGTCACGGCAAGGGCGTGCAGGTCGCGATCAGCGCCGCCAACCTGTTCACCGAGCGTGGGGTACAGGTCACCGAGATCCGTGGCGATTCGGCGGCCGATACCGAGGATCGCGTGCGAAAGGCGCTCGCGGACCCCGCGATTCATGCCGATGCCGTGGTGGCGGCGGGCGGTGACGGCCTGACCTGCGTGGTATTGCAGGCCCTGGTCGGCACCGGCGTACCGCTCGGGCTGGTCCCCGGCGGCACCGGCAATGACCTCGCCCGCGAGGTCGGCATTCCGGATGACACCGTCGCCGCGGTCGATCTGGTGCTGCGCGGCAATAGCCGCACCATCGACCTGGGTACGGTGCAGGCCGAGGCGGCCATGCGGCCCATGTGGTTCGCCACGGTCACCGGCACCGGACTCGACGCCCGAGTCACCCTGCGCGCCAATGAGATGCGCTGGCCGAAGGGGCCGCTGCGGTACACCGTCGCGGCCCTGCTCGAACTGGTCGGCAAGCTCGCGGTGCCGTACCGCATCGAACTGCACGGATCGCCCGATCATCCGGACGGCACCGTGATCGAGCAGGACGCCATCATGGTCGCGGTCGGCAATACCCGCACCTACGGCGGCGGCATGCTCATCGCCCCGGACGCGGTCATCGACGACGGTCTGCTGGACCTCACCGTGGTGGGCGCCATGCCGCGCCGAGATCTGGTGCGGCTCTTGCCCGCACTGTCGGCGGGTAAGCGGATCGAGCATCCCGCCAGCACCCAGTACCGCGCGGCCCGGCTCATCCTCACCGCACCCGATGCCCCCGCCACGGCGGATGGGGATCCGGCGGGCATGCTGCCCGCCACCTTCATCGCCCGTCCGGGCGCCCTGGAGATCCTGGCTCCCTGACCGGAGACCGCCTCGCGCGCGGCCACTTCGGCTGTGCCCCGCACCGGAGAGTGTGGGGCGCGGCCGTTTCGGCGTTCACGCCCGCCGCGCGGCGGTCTCCTCGTAGCGGATGTCGTACTTCGCGGCGATCGGATTGATCTTCACCGGGTCGAGCGCGCCATCGGTGAGCGCGCTGGGACCGGCCTCGAAGAGGTCCTCGAGATAGCACTCCCAGCCACCGGGGGAGGAGATCTGCAACAGGCGCGGGGGTGGGGTGGAGCCGCAGCGCAGGGCCTCGAGGTCGAGTTCGACGATCGCGTCATTCGTGCCACCGCGGGCATGTTCACCCCGTGGCGAAACCCGTTCCCGGCTCGAGGCGGTGATCAGCGAAATCATCGCTCGAGATCAAGCGGCGGGCACCCTGCGCCCGGACTGCACGGTCCGCGATGTCTACATGCTCGTGGGCGCGATCTCGGCGACCATCCGCACCGGCAGCGGGGATTGGGAGCGGCTACTGGACCTCACCTCCTCGGGGTTGCGGCCTCGATGAAACGTGCCGGGATGACGAGTGGCACCCCGGGGTGATGAGGGGGTACGCCGCGATATGCGGAGGAGGCGGATCTCAGGCTGCGAAGGAGACCTCGTCGAGGGCGGTGACGGCCGCACGGTCGAGAATCACCACCGAATCCGGTGCGGGCTCGGGCATTACGCCCGCTCCGGCGCGGTCGATCAAGTGCTGCCAGCGCATGCAGTGCCATTGGAAGCTCAGCCGGCCCACCGTGCGGCCGCGTGAGATCTGGCCCGCGCGAGCGAGTTCGGCGGGGGCGTCGATCATGATCAGGTGAATGGACCGGCCGTTGGCGCGTGCCCAGGCCGTGACGAGGCGGCGCACCCAGTTCCGGGTACCGCAGTCGTGGATGACGACCGGACCGTCCGCGTGTCGCAGTGCGGTACGAATGCGCAGGTAGTGCGTGAAATGCACGATCGGCAGCAGCAGTGGATACGGCACGGCGCGCACCCGGTGCTGCCACCATTTGCGGGACTGCTGGGAATCGACCAGTACCGCGCCCGAGGGGCTGCGGGCGGGCAGATGCGAATCCGGGTAGTCGCCGAACAGTTTTCGCAGGGCGGTGCTCTTCCCGGCGCCCGGCACACCGGTGAAGATCACGGCCGCGCCTGCGGGATAACGCAATTCGCGGATGGTGCGGCCGCGCAGGTCATGCACCCGGTGCGGTGCCATCATGCGCGGCCCGGGATACTCGGGATCGGTATCGGCGGCGGTCGCGGATTCGAGTGGGGGAGTCACTCGTCCAGCATCGGCAGTGGAATCCATTCGGACAACCGGGATTTCCCCCGATATTTCCCCGAATCGAGTATCAGCCGCAGGGTGCGTGCCGCCTCACCAGCACACCGGCAGGGTGCGCAGCCCACCGGTGAAGACCTCGTCCCGCATCAGCAGGGTCTCCTTCTCCACCGCCAGCCGCATCTGCGGAAATCGCGAAACCAGTTGTCCGAAGGCCGCTTGCAGCTCGATTCGTGCCAGCGGCGCACCGATGCAGTAGCGCACCCCGTACCCGAAGGTGAAGTGCGAGCCCTCCTGCCGATCGAAGTTCACCCGGCTCGGTTCGGTGAAGACCGTCGGATCATGATTGGCCGAGGTCAACCCGAGTAGCACCAGATCACCCGCGGCCACCCGCACCCCGTCCAGCTCCAGATCGGTGCGGGCATAACGCGGCAGATCGGTGGGCTCACAGGCCCGCAGCAGCTCCTCGGTGGCGGTGGCCAGCTGTGCCGGATTCTCGTGCAGCCTGCGCCACAGCGCCGGTTCGCCGAGCAGCATGAGCGCCCCGACCCCGATATGCACCACCGAGGTCTCGTGCCCCGCGAACAACAGCATCATCGCGAAGGTGGCGATCTCCTGATCACTCAATTCGGGATCGGCGCACAGCCGCGAGGTGACATCATCGCCTGGATCACGACGCTTGCGCTCCACGGATTTTCGGCAGTACTCGAAGAGTTCGGCCACACCCCATTCGACCTTCGCGCGATCGGAGACATTGCCGACCGCGCTCACCCACTCGCGGAAGCTGTCCCGATCCTCATACGGGACACCGAGCAGTTCGCAGATCACCAGCAACGGTAGCGGAACCGCCAGTGCGGTATGCAGATCCGCCGGTGAACCCTGCGCCTGCATCTCATCGAGCAGCCGCGCGGTGATCGCCTCCACGCGCGGCTGGAACTCCCGCATGCGGCGCACCGAGAAGTGTGGCTGTAAAAGGGATTTCATCCGCAGATGATCGGCGCGCTCACTGGCGAAGTTCCCGACCGGACCACCGAAGAACGCGGATTCACCCATGCGGGAGGCGGTTTCGGGATGCGGATGCGAACGCCCCAGATTCGGTTCGGTGAACAGCTCCCGCACCAGGTGGTATCCGGTGGCCAGCCAGGCCGGATCACCGGTCGGCGTCTGTGTCCGGCTCATACCGGAAGCCGCGGCCGCGGTGTCCGTCACGGGGCAGGACGCGGGCGCGGAGTCGGAGCGGGTCATGCCGCGACCTCCGCCGCGCCCGCGAGGATCGAATACCACTGCGTCATGCCGTAATGCCTTTCATTGCTGAGTAATTCGCGTCCGTCAAGGCGTCCGCATGCGTGTGCACCTTGTGCAAGGCGGTGAGGATGTCGTCGATATCGGTGCGCGCACCGAGCAGCACGCTGTGGTGCATGAGCAGGGTGTGCTCGCGGTAGTGGTCCGCGGCGGGGAACTCGCGCCCGGCCGCTCGCTTGGCATCCCAGAAGCGCGCGAAACCTGGTTTGGATTGCGGGCGCAGGAGATTACCGCGGGGGAGTGGCACGCGTGGCGGATATATCTTGGTGCGCAGCTCCGCGCTCAGGGCCGCGGCGACGCGTTCTATCGGTGCGCCGTCGAAGGCATTCGGATCGAAGCGGACCCCGTATTCGTAGATCGCGCGCCGATCCACCTGTGCGGGAACGGGAATCGGTGAAAGTCCCGGGATCCCGGCCAACCCGTCCTCCAACTGTGCCGCTCGGATCCCGCGCCGCGCGTGCTGACCATCCAGGCGCGGCAATTGATCGAGCAGCACCCCGGCGGTCAGCTCCGACATGCAGTAATTGCCGCCCATGATCTCGCCGAGCTCGACCAACTCGTACTCTCCGGCTCCGGGTGGCCCCTCGGTGTAACCCCGAGAATCCGCGCGCAGCATGAGCATTCGCCGATACAGTTCGAGGCTGTCGGTTATCGCCGCTCCCGCCTCACCCGCCGCCAGCGATTTGGCCGCTCCGAGGCTGAACACCCCGATATCGCCGAAGGTGCCGACCGCGCGCCCCGCCCAGCGCGCGCCGTGCGATTGCGAACAGTCCTCGATCAGCGCGATACCCGCCGCAGTGGTCACCGCGACCAGCTCATCGATGCGGGCCACGGTGCACGCCAGATGAACCGCGATCACCGCCCGGGTGCGCCCGGACAGCGCCGCGCGCACCTGATCCGCTGTCAGGCAGCCGGTTTCAGGGTCGACGTCGACCAGTACCGGAAGCGCCCCGACTCGCAAGACGGCGGTGGCGGGCGCGACCCAGGTCAGCGCGGGCACGATGACCTCGTCACCCGGACCGATACCCAGCGCCTCCAATGCGATGACCAGCGCGCTGGAACCGTGATCGACGCTCACCCCGTACGCCGCCCCGTTGTACCGCGCGAACGCCGCCCCGAACAACCGCTCCCGGGACTTCCCGCCCTCGGGCGCGTACCAACTCACCGACCAGCGCGAAGACCGCAGCGCGGCAAGCAGTTCCGCCTCGGTCCGCTCGTCATACTGTGGCCACTGTGGCCAGGCCGCCGCGCCTCGCACAGGCGTGCCACCGTGAATCGCGAGCATGATTCTCCTAAACGCCGACGGCCGGCGCGGACCCGGACGGGGCAAGCCGGGCGGAGGGCTTGGCGATGATCTCGAGGGCCTCGCGAATCTCGGGTAGTGATACGTGGACCAGCGGAAGCTCACCCGTCATCGCGGGACGGCCGAGTCCGCGCAGCAGGACGAACGGCAGCGCATCGGGGCGCGCGGTGAGATAGCCCTTCTTGTTGTCGTCGTCCACTACCGCGAGCACGTCGGCTATCGAAACCGTGGGCGGCAGGCCAGGTTCCACGCCCAGGCCGGTGATGATCTCGTAGTGGGCGCTCACCTCGTCGTCGGAGAGCCAGCCGCGCGCGTGCGAGATATGCGCCGCCACGAGCATTCCCACGGCTATCGCCGCGCCGTGTGCGATCCCGGCCGCGCCGCGCACCCGATAGTCACAGATTTCGATGGCGTGGCCGACCGTGTGCCCGTATTCCAGCACCAATCCGGAGCGGCGTTCGTAGGTGTCATCCCGGGTGACAGCGGATTTGGCGGCAATGCTGGCATTCAGCAACCACGACAATGCGGCGGGTGTGGCCAATTCATCGGCCGCGATGTACGCCCGCAGCCGATCCAGTTCCACCGGTCGAATGGCCAGGCAATTCTTCGCCATTTCGCAGTAGCCCGAACGTAATTCGTCCTCGGGCAGCGTCGCGAACAGTCGCACATCGACATAGACGGCCGTCGGCGCGTAATAGGTGCCGAGGTGATTCTTGCCGACGGGGGAGTTGATCGCCTGTTTCAGCGACAGCACCGAATCCATGGCGGCAATGGTGGTGGTCGGCACATGCACCAGCCGCACGCCCCGGAACAGCAGATTGGCCATCAGCCCGGCCAGATTTCCGGGGACACCGCCGCCGAATGCCACCACCACCGAGCGCCGGGTCGCTCCAGCCCGCAGCGCGGTCTCCAAATGTTCGGTCAGGCAGGACAGCGTCTTCATGGATTCGCCCGCACGGTGGCTCAGTACCAGCGCCGGAGTATCGCCGGACAACCGCTCGACGACCGTGCGGTACAACCCGAGCACCGTATCGTCGGTGACGAAAATCAGTGTGTCGGCGTGTAATCCGGCAATACCGTCCGCTATTTCGGTGAGGCAGTCCTCACCGAAGGAATACGGATAGGTCCGCTCGCCGATCCGAATGGTGCGCGAAGTGATGCCCATGCTCTAGCTCCTGCCCGGTCTCGCTGCTGCCCCGAGCCAAATATCGATGGGTGAGCCGAGCATCGGCAACCGCTGGGATACCCCAGTCAAGATTCACGCCGCGTACCGGTACCACTCGCCGGGACACCCGCTTGTCCAGGTGCCACTGGCAGGGGTAGCGGCACCACGCCGCATGGGCTGGGAGAGCGCGGCACCGCCCGGTAGGGTGCGATTCGGGGATCGAGCAGGAGCGGAGAACTGTTGTCCGACAATGACATCGCGGTGACGACCGCGGAGCCCCTGCGCGCCCCCACCCTCGCTGAGTTCGTCCGTGAGCGCCGCACCGGTCCCACCCCGAAGCATCCGGCGGGCCTGACCCGCAAACAGCTGGCCGAGGCCACGCACGCCAGCCTCGGCTATATCGCCAAGATCGAACAGGGTGAGGCGCTCAATCCCGGTCCCGCCATTCTGGATTCGCTCGCCGGAGTGCTCTGCCTGGACCCCGCCGAACGCGTGCACCTCTACCATCTGGCCCAGCAGCGCCCCACGCCGCCGATCCCGGAGCCCTTGCGGCCCGACACGACTGCCGCGCGCATTGTTCGCATCACCCTGGACGCGCTGCTACCGCATATGGCCGCCGCACTCGACGACGGCTGGTACGTAGTGGACTGCAACAGCGCCTTCGACGCGGCCTTCCCGGGCCTGGGCCGCGGTGGGCACGTACTGCGCTGGCTCTTCACCGATCCGCGCGCCCGCATAGTGATAGAGGAGTGGGAGCAGGAGGCCCGGCTCATGGTCGGCCGCTTCCGCGCCTACGCCGCCGATGCCGCCGATCGCGACGAAATCGAGCTGCTGCTGGGCGATCTCGGCGAGCATGCCGATTTCCGACGGCTCTGGGCGGACGCGCATGTGCGGATCGGCCGCCCCGAATCCCAGTTCCGACTGCGAAATCCGCAGACCGCCACCGTCTTCGATGTCATCGTGCAGCGGTATCGCAGCACCACACCGCAGTTCGCGCATCAGCTCTTCATCGGCCTGGTCGACACCGACGCGGCCTGATCACTCCGGCAGTCCGTCCAAAAAGCTCCGGAACAATGCGTTCACCTCGGCGGCATGGGTGAGATTGGGGGACATGGCGGCTCCGGCGATGGTGTGCACCGCCGCCGGAATCCCGAAGGACCGCGCCATCCGCAGTACCTCCGCCGCATCGGTGGTCTGATCCCCGACACCGCGCAGAACCAGCGCGGGACAGTCGATCTCGGCGAGCAGCTCCAAGACCGAATCCCGATTGATCAGGCAGTCCGCCGAGAGCCGGACCCGCGTGCGATCACCCGCCAGCCATTTGTCGCGCCACGGTTGTTTATCGTCATCGGTTCCGCCGACGGTCAACGCCGACACCATTTTGATGATCGGCGTCAGCGGCGCGGTGCCGGCCCAGGCGTCCAGGACCTCGCGATAACCGGGCTTGCGGCGAGCGGGCATGGCATCGGCGGTGGAGCCGATCGCGATCACTCCCCGAGATCGCGGCCGAGCCAGCAGCGCCATTCGGACCGCGGTGAACGCACCGTGTCCGACGCCGCCCACCACCGCGCGCTCGATTCCCAGGTGATCGGCGACCGCCCAGGCGTCGCGTGCCAGGTCCCAATAGCTGAACGGGGTGCCATCGTCCTCGGAGAGTCCGTGCCCGCGCGAATCGATACAGACAATGCGGTAGCGCGGTGCCAGCGCCCGCTGCTGCGGGGCGAAGCTCTCCTGATCCATGAAGAAGCTGTGCCCCAGCAGAACCGGTGGTCCATTCCCTCCCGTATCGGTGTAGTGGATCTTCGCTCCCCCACGAGCTACGAACGGCATCTTCGGACCTTACGACAGTCGCCCGACGGGTAAACCCGACTCCGACTGTGAAATGCAATGCAGTCAGACGCCTGGGCTACCTGCGAAAACCGCTGGCCGCCAGTATTATTCGGGGCTTGTTCGGATCTGCCGCACCGCTTACGCAGCTCCGCTGCGGGTAGCGAAGGCCATGCGTGCCACGCAACGCAGTTGCAACGAATTATGGCCTACCCTGGCGCATTTGGTTCCGAACCTGAGAATTGCTTATGGATCCGAGAGGGTCGGTGCAAACGGCGGTAGGCTTACCTACGAAGGCGGGGCCTTCGGTGTCCCTCATCCGCCGAAGGCCCCGCCCTTCGGCTTTCCGGGAAAATTTCCGAGCCTCACACCCGCCGCAGCCGCGCTGTCAAGCCCTGCCGGGGTGTCAATTAGAATCGCACGGTGACCAGCGCAGCCTCTGAGAACCCGCGTAATCGTGCCGATGCCCTCCCCAAAAGCTGGAACCCCGGCGAGGTGGAGGCCGACCTGTACGAGCGCTGGGTAGCCGCCGGTTACTTCACCGCCGACGCGAGCAGCGCCAAACCCGCGTACTCCATCGTGCTGCCGCCGCCGAATGTCACCGGCACCCTGCATATGGGCCACGCCCTCGACCACACCCTGATGGACCTGCTCACCCGCCGCAAGCGCATGCAGGGCTATGAGGTGCTGTGGCTGCCCGGTATGGATCACGCCGGCATCGCCACCCAATCGGTGGTGGAGAAGCAGCTCGCCGTCGACGGTAAGACCAAGGAAGACTTCGGCCGCGAACTCTTCATCGACAAGGTCTGGGACTGGAAGCGCGAATCCGGCGGCCAGATCCAGGGCCAGATGCGCCGCCTCGGCGACGGCGTCGACTGGAGCCGCGACCGCTTCACCATGGACGACGGACTCTCCCGCGCCGTGCAGACCATCTTCAAGCGCCTCTACGAAGCGGGTCTGATCTACCGCGCCGAGCGCCTGGTGAACTGGTCGCCGGTGCTCGAGACCGGTATCTCCGACCTCGAGGTCGACCATAAAGAGGTCGACGGTGAACTCGTCTCGCTGCGCTACGGCTCACTGAACGACAATGAGCCGCATGTGATCGTGGCCACCACCCGTGTGGAGACCATGCTCGGCGATACCGCGGTGGCGGTGCACCCGGACGACGAGCGATACCAGGCGCTCATCGGCACCACGCTTTATCACCCGATCACCGGCCGCCAGATCCCGATCGTCGCCGACGATTACGTCGACCCCGAATTCGGTTCCGGCGCAGTCAAGATCACCCCCGCACACGACCCCAATGACTTCGAGCTCGGCCTGCGGCACAACCTGCCGATGCCGACCATCATGGACAAGACCGGCAAGATCGCCGACAGCGGAACCGAATTCGACGGTATGGACCGCTTCGAGGCCCGGCTCAAGATCCGCGAACGCCTCGAGGCCGAGGGCCGCGTGACCGGCCGCGTCTACCCGTACAAGCATCAGGTCGGCCACTCCGAGCGCTCCGGCGAGCCCATCGAACCGCGCCTGTCCATGCAGTGGTGGGTCAAGGTCGAGGGCATTGCCAAGGCCGCCGGCGACGCCGTCCGCAACGGCGATGTCAAGATCCATCCGGCCAGCCAGGAACCGCGCTGGTTCGACTGGGTCGACAATATGCACGACTGGAACATCTCCCGGCAGCTGTGGTGGGGCCACCGCATTCCGATCTGGTACGGCCCCGCGGGCGAGATCGTCTGCGTCGGCCCGGACGAGCAGGCCCCCGCGGGTTACGTCCAGGACCCGGACGTCCTGGACACCTGGTTCTCGTCGGGCCTGTGGCCCTTCTCCACCATGGGCTGGCCGGACAGCACCGCCGAGCTCGAGAAGTTCTACCCCACCAGCGTGCTCGTCACCGGTTACGACATCCTGTTCTTCTGGGTCGCCCGCATGATGATGTTCGGCATGTTCGTCTCCGACGATCCGGTGCTCACCACCGGTAAGGACGCCGAACAGAAGCAGGTGCCGTTCCAGGATGTGTTCCTGCACGGCCTGATTCGCGACGAACACGGCAAGAAGATGTCCAAGTCACGCGGCAACGGCATCGACCCGCTGGACTGGATCGACGAATTCGGGGCGGACGCGACCCGATTCACCCTGGCCCGCGGCGCCCAGCCCGGCGGCGACCTCTCGGTCGGCACCGCGCATGTGACCGCCTCGCGCAGCTTCGTCACCAAGCTGTTCAATGCCACCAAGTTCGCGCTCATGAACGGTGCGCAGCCGGGTGAACTGCCCGCCCGCGAAACCCTCACCGATACCGATCGCTGGATCCTGGACCGGCTCGAAGAGGTGCGCGCCGAGGTCGACGCCAGCTTCGACCGCTACGAGTTCGGCAAGGCGTGCGAGGCCCTCTACCACTTCGCCTGGGACGAATTCTGCAGCTGGTACCTGGAATTGGCCAAGGTGCAGTTCGCCGAGTCCGAGGAGCGCGCCGCCAGCACCCGCATCGTGCTGGGCAATGTGCTCGATTCGGTGCTGCGCCTGCTGCACCCGGCCATTCCGTTCGTCACCGAACAGCTGTGGCTGGCGCTCACCGGCGGTGAATCCATCGTGGTCGCGGCCTGGCCGCAGGCCGCCGGCATTGCCACCGACCAGCTTTCGGCCGTCCGCATCGCCGACGCCCAGCGCCTGATCACCGAGATCCGCCGCTTCCGCAGCGATCAGGGCCTGTCCGACAGCCAGAAGGTCGCGGCCAAGCTCATCGGCCTGGACACCGCGGATCTGCTCGCCCAGCAGACCGAGATCACCAATCTGGCCCGCCTCACCGCGCCCGGCGACGATTTCGCCGCCACCGCCGCGGTCGAGGTGCGCCTGAGCGGGGCCACCGTCACCGTCGAGATCGACACCTCCGGGACCGTCGACCTCGAGGCCGAGGCGCGCCGCCTGGAGAAGGATCTCGCCGCCGCTCAGAAGGAGCTCGCGGGCACCACCGGCAAGCTCGGCAACCAGGGCTTCCTGGCCAAGGCCCCGGACGATGTGGTCGCGAAGATCAAGGCGCGCAAGGAGATCGCCGAGTCCGAGGTCGAGCGCATCGGCGCGCGGCTCGCCGAGATCGCGAAGCTGGCGGAGCGCAAGTGAACGACGAACCCGAACGCCAGTACGTCGAAGGCCCCATCACCACCTCCCCGGTGGATCTGGCCGAAATGGCGCTGGTCGAAGCCGAACTCGACAAGCGCTGGCCCGAGACCAAGATCGAGCCCTCGCTGACCCGCATCGCCACCCTCATGGATCTGCTGGGTTCGCCGCAGCACGGCTACCCGGCCATCCATATCGCGGGCACCAATGGCAAGACCTCGGTCACTCGCATGATCGACGCGCTGCTGACCGCTCTGCACCGGCGCACCGGGCGGATCACCAGCCCGCACCTGCAATTGGCGACCGAACGCATCGCCATCGACAACGCGCCCATCACGCCCGGCCAATACGTCGAGCTGTATCGCGAACTGCTGCCCTTCCTCGAGATGGTCGACAAACAGTCCATCGCGGCGGGCGGCCCGGCGCTGAGCAAGTTCGAAGTGCTCACCGCCATGGCCTACGCGAAATTCGCCGAAGCGCCCGTCGATGTCGCGGTCGTCGAGACCGGTATGGGCGGCACCTGGGACGCCACCAATGTCATCGACGGTCAGGTCGCGGTGATCACCCCGATCGGCCTGGACCACACCGACTTCCTCGGCCCGGATCTGGAATCCATCGCGGGGGAGAAGGCCGGAATCATCAAGAAGGCCCCGGCCGACGAACTGGTGCCGCGCGACACCGTCGCGGTCATCGCCGAACAGCAGCCCGAGGTCATGGAGGTGCTGCTGCGCCGCGCCGTCGATATGGATGCCGCTGTGGCGCGGGAAGGTTCGGAGTTCCGGGTGCTCACCCGTCGCGTCGCCATCGGCGGCCAGGTCCTGGAGTTGCAGGGCCTCGGCGGTGTGTACGACGACATCTTCCTGCCGCTGCACGGTGAACACCAGGCCCGCAATGCCGTGCTCGCGCTCGCCGCAGTCGAAGCCTTCTTCGGCGCGGGCGCGTCCCGCCAGCTCGATATCGACGCCATCCGAGCCGGATTCGCCTCCGTGCAGAGCCCCGGTCGGATGGAGCGCATGCGCAGCGCGCCGACCATCTTCATCGATGCCGCGCACAACCCGCACGGCGCGCAGGCCCTCGCGGCAACGCTCACCAGCGAATTCGACTTCCGCAAACTGGTCGGCGTGGTCGCGGTGCTCGGCGATAAGGACGCCGCGGGCATCCTGGACGCCCTCGAACCCATCCTCGACGAGATCGTCGTCACCGAGAACGGTTCGCCCCGAGCCCTTCCCGTCGACGATCTCGCCAACCTCGCCGTCCAGCGCTTCGGCGATGAGCGCGTCGCGGTGGCCAGTGATCTGCCCGACGCCATCGAGACCGCCATCGCCCTCGCCGAAGAGGGTGAGAGTGGCGAACTCGTCTCCGGAGCGGGCATCGTGGTCACCGGATCGGTCGTCACCGCCGGGACGGCCCGCTCACTGTTCGGAAAGGATCCCGCATGAGTGACGAGGTGCCCGCGGGCGTGCCCGAACCCACCACCGACCCGTGGAAGGGCTTCCGCGGGGTCATGGCCGGAACCCTCGTCCTCGAGGCCATCACGGTGCTGCTCGCGCTACCCGTGGTCGGCGCGGTCGGCGGCGGCCTGAAATGGTGGTCCGTCCTCTACCTGGTCGGCCTGGCCGTACTCATGTTCCTGGGCGCGGGCGTCCAGCGCCGCCCGTGGGCCATGCCCTTCAACCTCACCCTGCAAGCCGCCCTGCTGGCGGGCGGTTTCATTCATATCTCCATCGCGGTGATCGGAGTCGTCTTCGCCGCCGTCTGGCTCTTCATCCTCTTTCTGCGCGCGGACGTCCGAAAGCGCATCGAGGCCGGTTTGCTACCCAGTCAGCGGATGTCCGGGGCCTGAAATCGCACCTAACCGGTCATAGCCCGCGTACTGGGTTTTTCCGCAGGCCAACAGGCCAGCTACGCTACCGGCGTGACTGAGCAGACGTTGGTACTCATCAAGCCCGACGGCGTGGCCCGTGGCCTGATCGGGGAGATCATCACCCGAATCGAGCGCAAGGGTCTCAAGATCGCCGCGCTCAAGCAGGTGAATGTCTCCGAAGAGATCGCCGTGGCGCACTACGCCGAGCACCGGGACAAGGCGTTCTTCGGATCGCTGATCGAATTCATCACCTCGGGTCCGGTCGTCGCGGCCGTCCTGGAAGGCCCCCGCGCCATCGCCGCCTTCCGTCAGATCGCCGGCGGCACCGATCCGGTCGAGAAGGCCGTCCCCGGCAGCATCCGTGGCGACTACGCCCTGGAAACCCAGTTCAACCTGGTCCACGGCTCGGACGCGCCGGAATCCGCCAAGCGCGAGATCTCGCTCTGGTTCCCCGAATTCACTCACTGATCAAGTCCCGAACTCGGGGACTCTCGTGCGCCGCTGCGGGGGCAGCGGCGTCATGTGGGATACTGGCAATGGAAGTGGTCACTGCCCGTCACAAGCGGCAGGTGAGTGCCACCTCTGATTGACACCACGGCACGACGGACGATCATCGCTGCCGCCGACGGCTTCAAAGACTCGGTTGTCGGCTCGCACGCTGGATGAACGCTCGTGCTGTGGGGTTGAGCCAAACCACCCAGGCGCCACGTGACCAGTTAGCCCGAACGACGAGAACAAGGTGATAACGGGCACGCGGCGCGCAGACCATTGATCTCGCGCCCGCTGAGGGCGCGAGGCGAAGACAGTGCCCCCGCGTCGGCCGCGTCACTCCTCGGAGGGACGCGCCCGGGGGCCCAAGGAGATTTCGTGGCCGAAAAAGAGCCGCAGGAAGCAACACAGGTGAACGCCGACGGGGAGGCCGCGGACACCATCCGGGCCGCCGAACAGTTGCCGGAACGGATCCGAGTGCACGCACTGGCGAAGCTGCTGGGCACCACCAGCAAACGTATCCTGGCCCACCTGACCGAAATGGGCGCCCAAGCCCGCAGCCCGCAGTCCAGCCTGGACCGCACGGTCGCCGAGACCGTTCGGGACGCCTTCGGACCGCGTTCGGTCGAGCCCCCGGCAACCGTCGACGAGGCCATCATCGCCGGTGACGAACTCGCCGCCGATGAACTGGCCGCCGAAGAGGTCGAGGCCGCCGAGGCCGCCCCCGCGCGCAAGCGCGCTCCCAAACTTTTCACCAGCCCGTTCCAGCAGCCGGAGCTGCCGGTCGAGGAGCCGGTGCTCTATCAGCCGTCCGCGCCCGTCGCCGCACCGCTGTTCCTGTCCCCGGATGTGGCCGCCGCCGAGGAGACCCGCCGCAAGCTGCGCTCCGAGCGCAAGCCCAAGGCCGAGGAGAAGCCGCGCGAGGAGCAGGTCCGCGAGGACAAGCCGCGCGCCGAGAAGGCCAAGGTCGAAGAGCAGGTCCGGGTCGAGACCAAGGCTGTCGAGGAGAAGGCCGCCGAGGAGACCGCCGCCGACGACTCCGAGGACGAGCAGGACTGGGACGGTGACGACGCCCGCGAGCAGCGCGGTGACGGCGCCTCGCGCCGTCGTCGTCGTGGCCGTCGTGGTCGTGGCCGGGGTCGCGGCGAACAGCATCCCGATGACGAGAACGGCGAGATCGATCCCGAGATCGAGGATCAGCTGCGCGCCGATGCCGAGGCCGAAGCCGAGGAGTCCGAGGACGACGCCGATGATTCGGCCGTGCCGGAGGGTTCGAGCAGCCGTCGCCGGCGCCGCCGTCGTCGCCGCAAGGGCGGGGACGACACCGATAACGAGCCCGAGGTGGCGGATGACGATCCGCCGAACACCGTCGTGCACGAGCGCGAGCCGCGCAGCAAGCGCCGCGCCGCCGCGAAGGAGAGCAACCCGGACGAGGTCCAGGGCATCAGCGGTTCGACCCGGCTCGAGGCCAAGCGCCAGCGTCGCCGGGACGGTCGCGAGGCCGGTCGCCGTCGCCCGCCCATCCTGACCGAATCCGAATTCCTGGCTCGTCG
Source organism: Nocardia sp. NBC_01503 (assembly GCF_036327755.1). NCBI lineage: Bacteria > Bacillati > Actinomycetota > Actinomycetes > Mycobacteriales > Nocardiaceae > Nocardia > Nocardia sp. NBC_01503. Next base: position 591,974 of record NZ_CP109596.1, on the reverse strand, counting down.
CGAATCGGTTGACCGGGTGATGGTGGTGCGGGACAAGCACTTCCCCGATCACCCGACCTCCACCACGCAGGTGGCGGTGCTCGAGGACAGCATTCTGGTCGAGCACTTCGTGACCAGCACCGGTTCGGCGTCCATGGTGGGCAATGTCTACCTGGGCAAGGTGCAGAACGTGCTGCCGTCCATGGAGGCCGCGTTCGTCGATATCGGCCGTGGCCGCAATGGGGTGCTGTACGCGGGCGAGGTGAACTGGGAGGCCGCCGGACTCGGTGGCAGGGAGCGCAAGATCGAGCAGGCGCTCAAGCCCGGTGACACCGTGCTGGTGCAGGTCTCCAAGGATCCGGTGGGGCACAAGGGCGCCCGCCTGACCACGCAGATCAGCCTGGCCGGTCGCTTCCTGGTGTATGTGCCCGGCGGTACCTCCACCGGTATCTCGCGCAAGCTGCCCGATACCGAGCGCAAGCGGCTCAAGGAGATTCTGCGCGATATCGTCCCGCAGGACGCCGGGGTCATCATCCGCACCGCGTCCGAGGGCGTCAGCGAGCCCGAGTTGGCGCGCGATGTCGAACGGCTGCAACAGACTTGGCGCACCATCGAGGAGCAGTCCAAGAACGGCTCCGGTGCGCCCAAGACCCTGTACGAAGAGCCCGACCTGCTGGTCAAGGTGGTTCGCGATCTGTTCAACGAGGACTTCTCCAAGTTGATCATCGAGGGTGAGCGCGCCTGGTCGACGGTGGAGAACTACGTCCGCACCGTCGCCCCGGATCTGCTTGTCCGCGTGGAGAAGTACGACAACAACGGTGTCGACGTCTTCGGCAGCCTGCGCATCGACGAGCAGTTGGCCAAGGCCCTGGACCGCAAGGTGTGGTTGCCCTCGGGTGGCACCCTGGTGATCGATCGCACCGAGGCCATGACGGTCATCGACGTCAATACCGGCAAATTCACCGGTGCGGGCGGCTCCAACCTCGAAGAGACCGTCACCCGGAACAACCTGGAGGCGGCCGAGGAGATCGTCCGCCAGATGCGACTGCGCGATATCGGCGGCATGATCGTCGTCGACTTCATCGATATGGTCCTCGAGTCCAATCGGGATCTGGTGCTGCGCAGGCTGACCGAGGCCCTGGGCCGCGATCGCACGCGTCATCAGGTCTCCGAGGTCACCTCGCTGGGCCTGGTCCAGATGACCCGCAAGAAGCTGGGCACCGGTCTGGTCGAGGCGTTCTCCTCCACCTGTGAGCACTGCCACGGTCGCGGTCTGATCGTGCACAACTACCCCGTCGAATCGGCTCCGGCCGAGGAGGGCGTCGGCCGTCGCGAGGGTTCGCGCCGCCGTCGCAAGGATCGCGGCAACGCGGCTCCCGAAGCGGCTCCGGCCGTGGTCGAGCCCGCCGCCCAGGTGGTCGAGGTGGAGACCACGGAGGGCAAGGAGAAGGCCGCCGCCCGGCGCGCTCATCCGGTCGCGCTCGCCATGGCCGCGCACCATGACGACGATCTGCATCACGACGAGGGCCACGACGACGAGCAGCACGATGTCGCCGATGAGGTGGCGTACGCGCAGCAGGCCCTGGCCGATGCCGCCGTCGCCGGTGCGGAAGCGGTCGCGGAGGCGGCCGCCCACGCCGAGCCGGCGAAGTCGTCCACCAACGGAACCGCCAGGCACACCATCGAATCCGAGGCCGCCGCGGACGCCGTGGTCGAGGAGGAGGCCGATGAGGCCGGCGCCGAGGCAGCGGTGCTGGTGCAGGAGGCTCAGGCGGTCGTCGCCGAACCGGAGGTGACCCAAGAGGTCACCGCACCGCCCGCCCGCCGGGCGGGCCGCCGCCGCGTCGCTCGCGCGGTCACCGCACCGGCCTCCGCCAGCGAGGGCGCGGTCTTCGTGCTCTCCAGCGCGGACCAGCCGCAAACCCCGGGCCTGTCCCTGACCGACCTGGCTCCGGTGGAGGTGACGCCGCGGGCTCGCCCCCGTCGTCGCGCCGCCGGGCGCCCTGCGGGCGCGCCGGAGGGCGAGAACTGACGGGCTGGTTCGACAGCTTCGAATAGTCGTGGCCCCGCCGTTCGACCGGTGGGGCCACGACTATGTTCGAGGCCGCTACTTCTTCGAGGCGCGTGCGGCGAGGTAGGTGCTGACAATGACCATGAGCGCGAATATCAGGGCGATGATCACGGCGGCTACGGGCCAGTTCATGATGTCCTCCAAATACGGCGGAAATGCCGTGCTGAGCTGTGTTCTCACCGTAGGTTCCCGGTCGTCGGAATTCCGGAGCCGTAGGTCCTCGACCACCCGGTCCCAAGTCCTCGATCGGCCGGAACCGAGCTCCGGACCCCGGTTTGGAGGGGCTGAGCATGTCCTGTACTCTTGGACAGTCGCTGCCCCCGGCGACAGTGCTCTGCTGTGCAGCATGATTTCAGCAAATGCGCTGTGAGAACGAGGGTCCGGTTCAAATGTGAACCACAGGCCCGAGGCGGCGGTGAATACCAGACCAGTCATTCGGCGGTTCCCGGTGCAATGCCGGTGGATCAGCCGTGTAGTACTACAGGAAGAAGGGCAGCCGACCGATGGCAACGTACGCAATCGTCAAGACCGGCGGAAAGCAGTACAAGGTCGCGGTTGGTGACCTGGTGAAGGTCGAGAAGATCGAGGGTCTGCCGGGCACTTCCGTGTCGCTGGCGCCGGTGCTGCTGGTTGATGGCGCCGAGCTGACCACCGATGCTGACAAGCTGGCGAAGGTCTCCGTGTCCGCCGAGGTGGTCGAGCAGACCAAGGGCCCGAAGATCCGTATCCACAAGTTCAAGAACAAGACCGGCTACCACAAGCGTCAGGGCCACCGTCAGAAGCTGACGGTCCTGAAGGTCACCGGCATCAAGTAATCCGACTTGGGGTTCGTCACCCCCGGCATGAGCGGTCAGGCCCGGAGGCGGCAGCCTGCGTAACCACGTAGGGCCCCGCTCATGTCGTTAAACACACTGCACGAGGAGTTCTGAAATGGCACATAAGAAGGGTGCATCCAGCTCGCGCAATGGTCGCGATTCGAATGCCCAGCGGCTCGGCGTCAAGCGCTTCGGCGGCCAGGTCGTCAAGTCCGGTGAGATCCTGGTTCGCCAGCGCGGCACGCACTTCCACCCCGGTGTGAATGTCGGCCGTGGCGGCGACGACACCCTGTTCGCCCTCGCGGCGGGCTCGGTGCAGTTCGGCACCAAGCGTGGTCGCAAGACCATCAACATCGTGGTTCCGGAGCCGGTGTCGGCCTGACGCCGCGCTGGAGCTGATCCATACGTCTTTTCCTGAGCGGGTCGGGGTTGGAGAACAACCTCGGCTCGCTTTTGGCGTTCACCCGAGTGTTCGCGGCCGTCTCGGTTCTGGACTGACGGAGCGGGGGAGCGAAGCGGAGGAGCGGAGGAGGGAAGAACCGAGACTTCGGGGCCGTGAACCTGCCCGGCGCGAAGCGCAGGGCAATTGGACAGAGCAGGAGGATGATCACCGATATGTCCAAATTCATCGACCGTGTCGTGCTGCACGTGCGTGCGGGCAAGGGTGGGCACGGATGTTCCTCGGTACGCCGAGAGAAGTTCATGCCCCTGGGCGGCCCCGATGGCGGCAATGGCGGTAATGGCGGGGATGTGATCCTCGAGGTCGACGGCAATGTGCATACGCTGCTGGACTTCCACTTCCACCCGCACGCCAAGGGCGGTAACGGTAAGCCGGGCGAGGGCAACAACCGCAATGGCAAGCAGGGCGAGGGCCTGCTGCTGAAGGTGCCGGACGGCACGGTCGTCATGAGCGCCGACGGTGAGGTGCTGGCCGATCTGGTCGGCGTCGGCACCCAGTTCATCGCCGCGCTCGGTGGCCGCGGTGGGCTCGGTAATGCCGCGCTCGTCTCCAAGGCGCGTAAGGCTCCCGGTTTCGCGCTGCTCGGTGAGGACGGTCAGGAGCGCGAGCTGGTGCTCGAGCTCAAGTCGGTGGCGGATGTGGGCCTGGTGGGCTTCCCGTCGGCCGGTAAGTCGTCGCTGGTTTCGGTGCTCTCGGCGGCCAAGCCGAAGATCGCCGATTACCCGTTCACCACGCTGGTGCCGAATCTCGGTGTGGTGCTTTCGGGCGATACGACCTTCACCGTGGCCGATGTGCCCGGTTTGATTCCGGGCGCGAGCGAGGGCCGCGGCCTGGGTCTGGACTTCCTGCGGCATCTGGAGCGCTGTGCGGTGCTCGCGCACGTTGTGGATTGCGCCACAATGGATCCGGGTCGCGATCCGATCTCCGATGTGGACGCGCTCGAGGCCGAACTCGCCGCGTATCAGCCCGCGCTCAAGGGCGATGAGGGGCTGGGCGATCTGGCGGATCGACCGCGCGTTGTCATCCTCAACAAGGCTGACGTGCCCGACGCCGCCGAGTTGGCCGAGATGGTCACCCCGGAGTTCAAGAAGCGTGGCTGGCCGGTCTTCACCATCTCGGCGGTGAGCCGGGAGGGTCTGCGGCCGTTGACCTTCGCGCTGGCGGAGATGATTCAGCAGTACCGCGAGGCGCATCCCAAGGCCGAGGCCAAGCGGGCGGTCATTCGCCCGGTCGCCAAGGGCGAGGTCGGTTTCAAGATCATCAAGGATGGCGAGATCGAGGGCGGCTTCATCGTCATCGGCGAGCGTCCGGAGCGCTGGGTCGCGCAGACCCAGTTCGACAATGACGAGGCCGTCGGCTTCCTCGCGGACCGCCTGGCGCGGCTCGGTGTGGAGGACGCGCTGGTCAAGCTGGGCGCCGAGCCGGGTTGTTCGGTGACCATCGGCGACTACTGCTTCGACTGGGAGCCGCAGATCTCCGCGGGTGCGGAGACGCTGCTCACCCGCCGCGGTGTCGACGCGCGCCTGGATCAGACCGAGCGCATCGGCGCGGCCGAGCGCAAGCACGCCTCGCGCGCGCGGCGGGGCCTGATCGACGACGAGGGCTGACAGTACGACCGCACCGGGATTCGCGCGAATACCGGTGCGGGTGATAGTGATTCGAGGCGGCGGTACCGTACCGCGGGCGAATTGAGGTGTGGTGCAGGTGAGTTCGAGTATCACGCGGGTGGAGTCGGAGCTGAGCGCGGCCCGGCAGGCCATCGCGACGGCGCGCAGTGTGGTCGTCAAGATCGGCTCCTCGGCGCTGACCAGTCTCGAGGGCGGGCTGGAGACCGAGCGGCTGGACCGCCTGGCCGATGCCGTCGAGGCGCGCATGCGCGCCGGATCCGATGTGGTGGTGGTCTCCTCCGGGGCCATCGGCGCGGGTATCGCACCGCTCGGATTGTCCAGGCGGCCCAAGGATCTGGCCACCAAACAGGCGGCCGCCAGCGTCGGGCAGCTGGCCCTCGCGCACGCCTGGGGCACCTCGTTCTCCCGGTATGACCGCGTGGTCGGTCAGGTCCTGCTCAGCGCGGGCGATTTCGGCCGGCGTGAACATCATCGCAATGCCCAGCGCACCCTGGATCGGCTGCGCTCGCTGCACGCCATCGCCGTGGTGAACGAAAACGACACCGTCGCAACGGAAGAGATCCGCTTCGGCGATAACGACCGCCTGGCCGCGCTGGTAGCGCATCTGGTCGGCGCGGACGCGCTGATCCTGCTGTCGGATGTCGACGGCCTCTACGACGGCGACCCCCGCAAGGGCGCCGCCAACTTCATCCCCGAGGTCCGCAGCAGCGCCGACCTCGACGGTGTGATCGCCGGTAGCGGAGGCGCTTTGGGTACCGGCGGAATGGCCTCCAAGCTCTCCGCCGCCCGCCTGGCCGCCGACGCGGGTGTGCCCGTCCTGCTGGCCGCGGCCTCCGATGCCGCCGCGGCGCTCTCCGGCGCGACCGTGGGTACGGCCTTCGCCGCCCGCCCGGTCCGCCTGTCCGCCCGCAAGTTCTGGGTTCGCCACGCCGCCGACAGCCGCGGCGCGGTCCATATCGACGCGGGCGCGGTCGCGGCGGTGGCCGAACGCCGCCGCTCTCTCCTGGCCGCCGGAATAACCAAGGTCGCGGGCCGCTTCTACGGCGGCGATGTCATCGACCTGATCTCCCCGGACGGTACCGTCGTGGCCCGCGGTGTCGCGGCTTACGACAGTGAAGAACTCGAATCCATGAAAGGCCGTTCCACCGGCGACCTCCCGGAGAACTCCCAGCGCCCCGTCGTCCACGCCGACGACCTGGTCAAGATCTGACGGTCAGGTTCAGGCGGCGGCGGTGCGCAGGCTTTCGGCCAGTTCCAGGAAGATGAAGACGTTCGGGATGGCGTTGGTCGTCGTCTTCGCCAGCGAGAACCATTCTCCGGCAACGCGAATCGAGATGTAGCCCTTGTCCACCCGGATCTCCTGGACTTCGCTCCAGGAGACCGAGCGGCCGTGTGCTCGAATATGGCTGCGGCTCAGGGCGATCGACGCGAACTCCAGGGTCTTACCGGCTTCGATATCGGCGACGGCGCGGGGGAGTTGGGCGGCGGCGACCCGGCGCTGGATCTCCGGTCCCCATTGTTCCGGGCCGGTGAAGTCGCCGGTGACCAGGTAGCTGGTGCCGGAGGGATCGGTGAGTTGGTAGCGGTGGATCCAGGAGACGCCCGTCTCCGTGCCGTACATCTTGTGCGAGACGCGGGTGAGGTCCTGCAATACCGATACCGTGTCCCAACGGAATACGTGCGTCTCGTCACCGCTCTGCACCACGGTCCCGGGCTCGTACAGGCTCAATTGCGCGTCGCGGAATCGCGAACCGGTGTTCTGGCTGCCGACGTACTTGACCCGTGCCGCCGTATGCCGTGGCGAACTGATGAACTTCCGCAGCCACACCAGTCCGGCGACGCCGAGGAAGAGCACCGCGACCGCCAGCGCGCTCCCCGCGCCGTCGGTGATGAAGCTGGCAGTAACGATGACCCCGAGAATGGCCAGCGGTATCCCGTAGAGCAGTGAAACGCTGAAAGTGCCTGCGCCGAGGTCGAGTACGAGGGTGGTCTCGTCGGCGGGGCGGGTCTGCATGGCGTAGGCGAATCCGGCCAGGTTGGTCTCGCCGACGAGTCGCCGGACTCGCAATCCCGCCAGCTCCGCGGCTTCGAGGGTGGCCCGGCGTTCGGCCTCGCCGTAGTGGGCGGGCATGGACAGCACCACATCGGTGACCTCCGCACCGAGTGCGGCCTGGGCATCGCGTTTGAGTTTGCGAAGTACGCAGGCGGTGATTTGCGGTGCGGTGTAGGTCGTTCCGTGGTTGGTGAAGCGCCAGTCGGTGCCGAGGTGGCGGCGCACGGCGGTGGCGGTTCGCTCGGGATGCCGGATGGCGCGATCGGCGGCCTTTTGCCCGACGATCACCGAGCCGTCGTCATTGAATCCCACGACGGACGGGGTGTATTGCGCGCCTTGGGCGTTGGCCGGTATGCGGGTCGCCCGTTCTCCAGCACGCAGACGACGGACTTCGAGGTCTCCAGATCGATCCCCACCACGCGCGTCATCCAACTACCCCCTGTGCGGTGGGAAAGCGCGCGCCCTCCCACCGGTCCTGCCGGTGATCATGTGCGAAAGCGACTGTGCCATAGATCCGAATCGGCCGACAGCGCGAGTGGTGAGGGCGTTATTCACCGACCGGTTGGTCGCATATACCGCATTTTCGAGCGTGTCGGCACGGCGCGGCGACCGAGGGGCACCGGAAGGCCATGGAAAGGGCAGTGGGCGGGACAGCTTTGCGGAGCATCCTGGAACTTGCACCCGGCGCCGCATCGTAGATGTGCCCTTCGCCGATAGCGGTCGCCAGGATCCGGCGCGGTCCGCCCTTGCCGCGCCGGGCTCGCGGTCCGGTGACCGCCCGCGGCGCCGGGTGCGCCCGCACCGCCGTGGAGGTAGGTATGTACATACCGCAACCGGACGACACCCAGTTGTCGTGGGCGAGTGGCCGTGACAATGTCTTCGTACACCGCCCCCTATTACCCGACTGGCACGAATTGCTGGCCGCCTTCTGCGGTCACATCGGTGACCAGTCCGATGACCATCCGGTCACCCGCTGGGCTCGTGGCCTGGCCGAATTGCATTTGGAGCGCCGTGCGGAGCGTGGCGATCCGGGCGCGGCCGATACGCGCGCGGTGGATGAGCGCCGCGCCCAGACGGTCACTTTCATCGACGAGTGGGTGGCGAGACGGGCGCGTCGGAGGGGAACGCGCGCCGAATCCCTCGGTTCCCTCATCGATTCGATGGCCGCCGCGCACGTGCACGCGATACATCTACTGCGAACGGTGGACCGGGTATCGGATGAACAGGTACACGCGGCCTGGTACGACCTGGCCGAACTGGCCGCCGGATGGACGGATCGTGCCGCGAACGTCCTAGGCGCACAGCAACGAAGAGCTCCCGCCGCCTCTCCGGGCATTCAGCGCCCGGCCTGAGGAGGTGGACAGTCCCATTCGCGTAGTGCGGTCAGGTTCGCGGACAGTTTCGGGGGTACCCCAGGAGTTACCCGGAGCTCACGAAATCTGTCGTTGCGAGGATGGGGTAATCACCCCGGTGGCAAATGGGTGCGCCGGGTCGGGTTGGTGAAGTGGTGCTGGAAGCCTTTGGTGCGGCGGTTGTCCGAGGATTCCGGTGTTGCGGCACGTACCCGTGCTGGCGGTGATCGGTGCAAGGGGGCCGATCACCGCCGGGGGAGTCAGCGTGTCGGGCGGGCTTCCAGGATGCTGTCGGGGGCTGCGGTGTGCACGGTGCGGGTGAGAGTGAATCCGCTGCGGGCCAACAGGTCCCGGAACTCCTGTTCGCTGCGTTCGCGCCCGGTGGCATTGACGAGCATCTCCAGGTCGATGAATTTTCCGGCGTGTGGGCGTCGATGGCCGGGCAGCACGATATCGATGATGAGCACGCACGCATCGGGTTCCATGGCCGCGCGTACCGTCCGCAGAATGCTTTCGGCCTCCGCATCGGACCAGTCGTGAATGATGTGTTTGAGAAGGTAGGCGTCCCCGCCCTTGGGCACGGATTCGAAGAATGATCCCCCCTGTACCGAAAGGCGTTCCGTCAGACCGAGTTTCGCGATCTGTTCGGGCAGTTCGGCGACGACGTCGGGCAGATCGAAGATGATCCCGCGCGCGGCGGCGGTGCGCTCCAGTATCTCGGTGAGCAGACTCCCGTGTCCGCCGCCCACATCGACGAGGGTGCCGAAGCGGCCGAAATCGTATGCGGCGAGCTGGGGTTCGGTGCTGAGGGTGCTGATACTGGTCATGGCCCGGTCGAACATATCCCCGATATCGCGGTGTGCGGCGGCGTATTCGAAGAAGGGCATACCGTCCAGCGCGGGGCCGACCGAATGTCCGGTGCGCACCGCATCGGCGAGGTGTGTCCAGTGGCCGCGATGGAATTCGGATCCGAAGAACAGGAACACATCTCGCAGCGTGACGTCCGCGTCACTGCGCAGCGCCTGCGCTATGCCATTGAGCGCGTATGCCCCGTTGCGGCGCTGGGTGAAGATATCGAAGCTGATCAGGAGCCGCATGAGCCGCCGCAGCCCGTCCTCGTTCACGTCGAGGGCGCGGGCCAGGTCCGCGGGTTGCCGTGGCCCGTCGCGGAGTTCGTCGGCGATCCCGAGTTCGGCGGCGGCGTTGATGGCCTGGGTGAGGAACCCGGTCATATTCAATTCCAGTAGTGCCACATGGCCTGGGACGAGTCGCCGGTGCAGCGCCGCGAGGCCATCGCGGAACCATCCGAGTGCGCGCAGTAGTGGCAGCGGCGGAACTGTTGCGGACGCCATGATCAACTCCAACCGGTTCGACAGCGGAATGCTCGGCTACGGATTGGTTCGAGCCTACGCGCGGGATTCGAGATTGCCGGTCATGCGTTCGAGAACCGAGACTGCGGTGCGGTATTCGGCATCGGTGACGCCCGCGAGGGAGATCTCGCGGAAGGTATTGATGTGTTCGCCGACCTTGACGAGCCGTTCGCGGCCGGTATCGGTGAGCGCGAGGTGTTCGTGGGCCGGGCGGGATGCCCAGCCGCCGGTGAGTACCAGGGTGATGGCGGTGTCGAGCTCGGCGGTGTCGGCATTGGCGACCAGGATGGCGCGCACCTCGTCGTCGGTGACATCGCCGCCGTCGCGCACGACATTGAGGACCTGCCAGGCGAGCCGGGTGATGCCGAATTCGGCGAGCGTGTTATTCATGTAGGTGGTGATGGCGCGATCGGTGCGATTGAGCCAGTAGCCGATGGGCTTCATGAGAATCGTTGTCCTTCAGTGAGATTCGGCGGCGGCATGTTCGGGCAGCAGCCGGTAGACGAGACAGCAGGCGAGGGTGAGGCCGGCGATGAGCAGCAGGCTGGTGGGCGCACCGCCGGAGGTGTGGAAGTAGACGGTGGTGACGGCGGCCGCGCCGATACTGTTGGCGAGCTGCTGGACTGCGGAGAGGGTGCCGCTGGCACTGCCGGATTCGGCCGGATCGATATCGCCGAGGGTGACCCGGAAGATGGTGCCGAAGCAGGCGCCGAGGCCGAGACCGGTGAGCAGGATGGGCGCGATGAGCAGCCATCCGGACAGGTCCGCGCCGTAGTGGTCGGTGAGCGCGTAGAGGATCAGACTGCCGGTCAGGGTGAGCAGCAGGCCGATGAGAACCAGCCTGCGGCCCAGGCGTTCGAGCAGTTGATGAGTGGCGATGGAGGCCACGATAATGCCGACCGCGAGCGGGGCGAGGGCGATCGCGGCCTGAGTTGGTGTGCGGCCCAGCACATTCTGCAGGAACAGCGAGAGTACGTAGAGCAGTCCGGAGGTGGCGGCGAAGTAGATCAGGCCGAGCAGCAGGCCGGAGGTGAAGCCGCGATTGCGCAGCAGCGAGGGTTCGATGAGCGGTGCGGCGGCCCGCCGCTGGCGCAGGCAGAATCCGGCGAAGAAGAGGAATCCGGCGGTGAGCGCCAGGATCGGGCGGCCGGTCCAGCCGTTGGCGGGGCCGTCGATGAGTCCGTAGAGCACGCCGAGCATGGCGGCGGCGAGCAGGGTGGAGCCGAGACCGTCCACGGTGACCGTGCGATCACCGGCGTCGCGGGGCAGCAGTTTGATCGCGAGGACGGTGGCCAGACCGCCCAGGACGATATTGATCAGGAACATGGAGCGCCAGCCGAGGCCGAAAATGTCGGCGTCGATGAGGAATCCGGCGAGAATGGGGCCGCAGATGGCGGAGAGTCCGAGGGCGGGGGCGAAGACGCCGAACGCCTTGCCGAGTTCGTCGCGGGGGAAGATCGCGCCGAGGATGCCGAAGCCCTGCGGTATGAGCAGTGCGCCGAAAGCGCCCTGGAGCAGGCGGAAGACAATGATCGCGGCCGGACCGAAGGCGAGTCCGCAGGCGACCGAGGCGAGGGTGAAGCCGATAATGCCGATCAGGAACAGGCGGCGGCGACCGAATTTGTCACCGAGTCGGCCGCCGACCACCAGCAGGACGCCCATGGCGAGCGCATAGGTCGCGCCGAGCCATTGGACCAGGGATTCCCCACCGCCCAGGTCGGCGGCGATGGTCGGGGCGGCGATGGTGGTGATGGTGGAGTCGAGCAGATCGAGGATCTCGGCGAAGAGGATGACGGCGAGTACGGCCCAGCGGGCGCGGATCGCGGAGCGTGGCGTGGCGGCCAGCGGGGTGGACATGAGATGCCTTGGGGGGAGCGGGGTCTCGCTGATGCGAGACCGGAATCAATTGCGCGAGAACGCGGATGCGTGCTCGTGGACCCACTGGGTGAAGGTGCGGGCGGGGGTGCCGAGCAGGGAATGGGTGGTATCGGCAATGGGGGCCGGGCGCTGGGTGGCCGCAGCCCAGAAGGCCAGCAGTGAATCGGCCATCTCGGTGGGCATGTGCTGGATGAGCTGGGCGCGAGCGGCCTCGGGGGTGATATCGGCGACCGGGATGTCGCGGTCGAGCACCTCGGCGAGAACGGCAAGCTGGGCGCGGAAGGTGAGCGCCTCGGCGCCGGTCAAATGGTACGTGCCGCCACGCAATTCGTGGCCGGTGAGGGCGGCGAAGGCGATATCGGCGATGTCGTCGGTGTGGATGGGCGCGACTTCGGCATCGGCGTAGGCGTGCTCGATGGGCATGCCGTTGCTGATGAACCAGGCCCAGCCGAGGGCATTGCTGGCGAAGGCGTCGGGGCGCAGCACGGTCGTGGGGATGCCGGAGGCGGCGAGGGCATGCTCGACCTCGAGGTGGTGTGCGCCGAGGGAGTCCTCGGCGGCGTTCGGGCCGAGCACCGAGGAGGAGGAGATGAGCACGATGTGCTCGACCCCGGCGGTGCGGGCGGACTTGACGAAGGAGTCGATACCGGCGGGCTCGGCGTAAAGCAGCACCTGCGTGATGCCGTTGAGCGCGGCGTCGAAGGTTTCGGGGGCGTCGAGGCGCAGCTCGGCGGTCTGGACACCGGCGGGGACGGTGAGGGTGCTCGGGTCGGCGCTGGCGGCGCGGACCGGGAGACCGGCGGTGTGCAGCTGGGCGATGAGCGACTGGCCGATCTTGCCGCGAGCGCCGGTGACGAGGGTGGTCATGAGGTTCTCCATCGGATGGCGATTCTGTGTTTGTGTACATATGCATGTTGTCATGCATGCAAATGTAAGTCAACACATGTCTTCGATTGGGCATGGATATACGATGTGCATATGAGTGCACAGGACCCCCGTACCCCCGATGAGCTGCTCAATGCCGTCGGCCCGGCCTTCGGTAAACTGCGGCGGACCTCCCTGCTCGAGGTCGAGAACCCCATCTCCGCAAAGGATTTGAGCCGCACCCTGGTGCTGAATCTGGTGCTGGAGAACAGTCGAGAACCCGGTGCGGAGGTGACGGTCGGCAAGGTCGCCGAACTACTCGGCACCGATCCTTCGGTGGCCAGCCGCATGGTCAGCGACAACATCAAGGCCGGGTTCCTGGTGCGCGCCGCATCGCAGCAGGACGGGCGCCGCACGGTGCTGGAGCTGAGCCCGCAGGGGGTGGAGTTGATGACGCGGTTCCGCAAGCATCAGCGCGACGCCTACGACTACATCACCGCGGAGTGGACCGAGCAGGAGCGGCTCACCTTCGCTCGGTTGATGTTGAAGTACGTCGATTCCCTCGACGCCCTCAAGGATCGCGGGCTCGCCAAGGACGCCTAAGGTCGGCGACTGCCGTTGCGGCGCAGCCGGATGAGACGTGGTGGCGGCCTGCTACGAGGGTGTGGCCAGGGCGAAGGGCAGGACGGCGTCCGCGCCCGCGGCGCGCAGGGTGCGTGCGGCCATGGTGAGGGTCCAGCCGGTATCGGTGAGGGTGTCCACCAGCAGGACGGGACCGTCGACATCGGTGAGATCCGGTGTCTCCCAGGCATTGTGCAGTGCCGCGACCCGGTGTGCGGAGTTGACCGCGGAGACCGGCGGCATATCCGGGCGCAGGTACAGGGTGCCCAGATCGCGCAGTCGGCCCACCTCGGCCAGGCGCGCCGCGAGCGAGGCGGTCAGCAGTGGGCGGTGGGGTGATTCCAGGGCGATGACCGTGGTGGGGCGCTGCGCCCAATCCCATTCGCGCAGTACGGTGGTGCAGGCGCGGAAGACCTCATCGGAGATCGGCGCGTCGGGTGCGTCCAGCAGGGCGCGGAGCCGCTGACCCCAGCCGAGATCGCTGAGGCGGCCCAGTACGCGTCCGGTCTCCGCCCCTTGGGTGATCTTGCCGGACAACGGGATTCCGAGTTTGGCCATACCGGTGGGCCACTGTTTGCGGGGTGCGAGGTCGATACCGGGGCGATCCAGGCGGGCGCGAATGGCGGCCAGATCGGTGGCGTCCACCGCGGTGTCCTGGCGGGTGCCGGTGCAGTTGTCGCAGCGACCGCAGCCGGGCGTGTCGGCTTCCAGGCCGGGATCGTCGAGTTGTCCGCGCAGGAAGTTCATCCGGCAGGCGTCGGTGGACTGGTAGTCGATCATGGCCTGCTGCTCGGCATTTCGGGCAATGCTCAGGCGCTCATAGCGTTCGGTGTCGTACTCCCACGGCTGACCGGTATTGATCCAGCCGCCGCGCACCCGCTGGACCGCGCCGTCCACATCGAGCACCTTGAGCACCATCTCCAGCCGGGAGCGGTTCAGCTCCACCAGGGGTTCGAGGGCCGCGGTCGAGAGCGCCCGATCGGAGTTCAGGGCCGCCAGCACCGAGCGGACGATATGTTCGCGCGGGAAGGCCACCGAGGCGAAGTAACTCCAGATCTGACGGTCCTCCGGTCCGGGCAGCAGTACCACCTCGGCGCGTTCGGTACCGCGGCCCGCACGGCCGACCTGCTGGTAGTACGAGATGGGGGAGGAGGGCGCACCGACATGGACGACGAAGCCGAGATCGGGCTTGTCGAAGCCCATTCCCAGGGCGGAGGTGGCGATGAGCGCCTTGACCTCATTGCCCAGCAGCGCGGCTTCCAGGGCCTCACGCTCGGTGGGATCGGTCTGGCCGGTGTAGGCGGCGACGTGATGTCCGTGTGAGTTCAGTACGTCGGCCAGATCGTGTGCCGCCGCCACGGTGAGCGCGTAAACGATTCCGCTGCCGGGCAATTCGTGCAGTCTGCGACTGAGCCAGGCGGTGCGCTCCACGGCGTCGGGAATGCGCACCACGGACAGGTGCAGCGATTCGCGATCCAGGCCGCCGCGCAGCACCAGGGTGTCGTGGCCGATCTGCGTCGCCACATCGGTGACCACGCGGTCATTGGCGGTGGCGGTGGTGGCCAGCACCGGCACATCGGAGCCGAGATCGGCTATGAGCGTACGGATTCGGCGATAGTCGGGCCGGAAATCATGCCCCCAGTCCGAGACGCAGTGCGCCTCGTCGATCACCACCAGCCCGGCGTCGGCGGCCAGTTTGGGTAGCACCGCATCGCGGAAATCCGGATTGTTGAGCCGCTCCGGGCTCACCAGCAGGACATCCACCTCGCCCGCCGCGACCTGGGCGTGGATCTCGTCCCACTCGGTGACATTGCCCGAATTGATGGTCGCGGCAACAACCCCCGCGCGCTCGGCGGAGGAGACCTGATTGCGCATGAGCGCGAGCAGTGGTGACACGATAACCGTCGGCCCGCGCCCCGCCGCCCGCAGCAGTTTGGCGGCAATGAAGTACACCGCCGATTTACCCCAGCCCGTGCGCTGCACCACCAGTGCCCGCCGCCGCTGCACCACCAGTGCCTCGATGGCCACCCACTGATCCTCGCGCAGCCGCGCAGCCGGCCCGGCGAGCTCGCGCAACAACCGCTCGGCATCCTCTCGCAGGTCGCTGGAGGTTCCGGTTCGGTTCGCGTCGGTCGAGGTCACGCGCTCCATCGTGCCTCACCGCACCGACACGACCCAGCCTGACCGCAACCTCGCACCCCGGCACGCCGTGGGCGTGGGGTGTGTCGAGGAATCGCGGATGCCATCCGCCCCGGTCGAGGGCTCGACTGAGCCCCTTCGCCCAAGCCGACCTGGCGGGCAAGGCGGATCGTCTACTATCGGCCTCGTTCGTCAGTTTCTGAAACGTCAGGAATTCTCTTGTCGGTTGCTCGTATCACCGCCATTGCCGCGGCCGTGACCATGTCCTGCGCCGCGGTCGCCGCCGGAAGCGCGAATGCCGCCGCCCAGTCCTACGGCACCATCGCGGTCTCCAAGCTCAAGAACTCCGGTGTCGTCACCGCCGGCAATAGCAAGGTCACCGCCGATGCCGCCGCTATTCGCGACTGCGCCAACTATGACTGCGATATCGTCTTCCGCTTCACCGACGGTTGCGGTGCGCTCGCCCGGGGAGCGGATGGCACATTCGGTTGGGCCGCAGCGGGTTCCCGCGAGGAGGCCGAGGCCGCGGCGGTCGCCGGACTCGGCCAGAGCAATCCGCCCTTCCCCGACTTGGGCAGTGCCAGTCCGCAGGCCGCCAAGGTCGTGGCCTCGACCTGTACCGGCAACATTCAGTAGATGTGGACAGCGGCGGTCGAATTACCTTCGACCGCCGCCGGTTTCGGCTACCGCCCGTAGCGGGCCTGGTAGGCCGCCCGTTCGGCGGCACGCTGTGAAGCCCTGGTGGGATTCTCCAGATCGGCTGGGAGTCCATGCTTTTCGAGGCGATGTGCTCGATTCATCGGCATGTACGCGATGATGTAGAAGCCCGCCAGCAGTACGGCCAGCAGAATCATCGCCCCGCGCAGCCATAGTTCGCCGGGGAAGAGCAGGAAGGCCGCGAAGATCGGCAGCAGCGGGAACAGCCCGCGCACCAGATGTCGTGGTACCGCGAACTTTCCGGTCAGATCATTGCGGACCCACTCCTCGAGCGAGTCCGGCAGCCGCATGCCGCAGGAGTAGCCGACCCACTGGATGGGGTTGGGGTGCTTCATCTCCGGGTTCCCTTCGCCGTCTCCGTCGTGCCGGACAGCACCGACCGCCGGGCCGCATCGTTCACGCGGGTGAGCACCGCGCGCAGATCCTCCAGATCGGCCAGGCTCACACCGAGTCGCTCGACCACCGCGGGCGGAATCCGCTCCGCCTCGTTGCGCAGTTCGCGCCCGGCCGCGGTGAGATCGACGACCAGATTGCGCTCATCGTGGCTGTCCCGCCGCCTGGTGATGAGCCCGGCGGCTTCGAGTCGCTTGAGCAGCGGTGACAGCGTCGGGGAATCGAGTTGGATGGCCTCGCCGATATCCTTGACCGACATCGGAGCCTCACCCCACAGCGCCAGCATCACCAGATACTGCGGATGGGTGAGCCCCATCGGTTCGAGTAGCGGCCGGTAGACGGCCAGCACCGCGCGATTGGCGACCGCCAGCGCGAAGCAGACCTGCCGGTCCAAGCGCAGCGGATCCTCGACGTCCTCCACGAACCCTCCTCGGTCGATACCGTTAGGGCAATAATACTTAACGCACTAACTATTGGCACGCGATCGAGTGGGTTGTTCGGATCACACCTGGTTCATCTGTTGGACCATGGCGACGACCCGGTTCGTATCCATGTAGTCGCGGAAGAGCGTGACCTGACCGTCGTGAACCCGGACCACATTGACCGAGGTGCGCACTCGGGCCCGCTCCGCACCGGGCCGGGTCAGGTCGACATCGTTCTCCACCCAAAGGGTTTCGGGATCGGAGGTCTGGTAGACGGTCGGGTGGATGCCGTGGATCACGACACCGGAGAGTCGCTGTGGCGACCACCAGCGCTCCAGATGTGCGCGGATCTCCTCGCGGCCCTGGAATCGGCTCGGGAAGCCGGGGATGACGAAGGGGATCTCGAAGACGGCCTCGGGGGCGAAGAGGGCGACGAAGGCTTCGGCGTCGCGTTCGGGCAGTACTCGAAAGAGTCGTTCAACCAGTTCGCGAGGGGTTTCTGCGGTAGTGGTCATGAGGTCTCCACGGTGTCGGAATTAAACGGAACGTGCGACCCGGTTAGTATTCGGGGCGCTCGCCCCGCTTGTCAATGGGTAGGCTGCGGGAGATGACCGAACGCCCGCTCCGCGCCGACGCCCGCCGCAATCGCGAACGGGTGCTCGCCGCCGCGCAGGAAGCCTTTGCGGCGGAGGGTATTTCGGTACCCCTGGACGAGATCGCGCGGCGAGCCGGGGTCGGCGCGGGCACCGTGTATCGCCACTTCCCCACCAAGGAAGCGCTTTTCGCGGCGGCGATCGTGGATCGGGTCGATCGGATGACCGGGCGCGCACGGGAGGGACTGGCCGGCGCGGATCCGGGCGCGGCCTTCTTCGCCTTCCTGAGGCAGATGGATTCCGGCGGTGGGGTCAAGCGTGATCTCGCCGATGCGCTCGGACCCCAGGGCGCGCATACCTACGAGGGCCCGACCCGAGAGTTGCAGGCCGCGATCGGCGAATTGCTCTCCCGCGCACAGCGGGCCGGTGCGGTTCGTCCGGATATCGGGATCGACGATCTCCTGTCGATCCTGAAGGGTTTCTTCATCGCCGTCCATATGGACGGTATGGATTCGGCGCGACGTGAACGCACCTTTGCCGTGATCCTGGATGGTCTGCGCATTTGAAACGCGGTCAACGGCTGTGCTGTCGTTGAATTGGGCGAATCGCTGACGGACTTATTCGGCTTTCCGTGGTTTTCGCTTGTCCGGATGCTTGGATGCACTTTGTGCTGAATGGTTGCCACTCTTCGGACTGACAGGAGATTCGGACCCGATGAAGCGTGTGTTCCGCACCGGTGCGATTGCGACCGGTCTCGTTCTCGCCGCCTGCGCACAACAGGCGCCCGCTGTTCAGGAGCTCCAACTCCCGCCGCGCGGTATGACCATCGGCATCAAATTCGATCAACCCGGACTCTCCACCCGGACCGCGGGCGGTAAACCGCAGGGCTTCGATGTGGATACCGCCGTCTATATCGCCGGGAAGCTCGGTGTCGGTCCCGAGCACATCACCTGGCGCGAGGCCCGCTCCGAACAGCGCGAAAACCTCTTGACCAGTGGTGCGGTCGATTTCGTCGTCGCCTCGTACTCGATAACCGCCGGCCGCCGGCAGCTGGTCTCCTTCGCCGGGCCGTATTTGATGGCCGGGCAGGACCTATTGGTCCGGGAGGGCGAGAGAGCCATCGAACGACCCGAAGACCTCAATGGCCGCACCGTCTGCACCGCCGAGGGCTCCACCTCCGCGGAGAAGATTCGCCGAAGTTTCGCTCGCACGGTAAAACTCGGTACCCGCGACACCTACGCGCAATGCGTCGCCGACCTGATATCCGGCACCGTGGACGCCGTCACCACCGATGATGTCATTCTCGCCGGATTCGCTCGGGAACATCCCGGTGTGCTGCGATTGGTCGGACATCGCTTCACCCGTGAACGCTATGGCGTCGGCATCAGAAAAGGCGATCTCGACCTACAGTCCCGAATTACCGATGCGATTCGCATGATGGTCGACGACGGCAGCTGGCGTCGCGCCATGCAGGTCCATCTCGTCGCCGATGGCTACCAACCACTTTCGCCACCCACCGTATTCAACGCACCCGACAAAGCTGTCGCCCCCGGCGACCCCACCACCCTCGACCCCGAATTGGTCAGCACCGCCCGCGCTGTCGCCGCCACCTCCAACGCTCGCGATTGGGAAGGCTTCCGCTCCCTGGTCTGCCCCGAGAACGCCGACGCCATAGACGAAATCGTCCTGCAATACACCCCGCAGTACGACCGGGATATCGGCACCGAGGTCAAATCCGCCGGTTTCACC
Source organism: Nocardia sp. NBC_01503 (assembly GCF_036327755.1). Lineage (NCBI taxonomy): Bacteria > Bacillati > Actinomycetota > Actinomycetes > Mycobacteriales > Nocardiaceae > Nocardia > Nocardia sp. NBC_01503. The sequence continues at coordinate 572,870 of NZ_CP109596.1, read as the reverse complement.
AACAATGTCACCGGCATAACCCAAAACGACCCCGACTCCGCGACCTTCATCCTCCGCGAATCCTTCACCAACGTCCCCGAGAAATACAGCCACTACTTCAAGGACATCGACTACACCGGCACCATGGTCCGCCGCGCCGGCGCCTGGAAACTCTGTTCCCTGACAGCTGATTTCGTCGAACCCTGAGGTTTACGGGCGGCCCGGCACGCGGAAAATGCGATGCGCTCGGCCGGACCGCCACCTACGGTGAAGGGCAATCCGAAGGAAGGAATGTCCAATGTTTCCCGTCGAGCTGCGCGGTACCCGAGCGCAGACCCTCATGTGGGCCCATGAGTACGAGGTCGAGCCCGCCGCCCTGCAGCAGCTGCGCAATATCGCCGCGCTGGAGTGGGTATACGGGGTACGGGTCATGCCGGATGTGCACCTCGGCAAGGGGGCCACGGTCGGCTCCGTCATCGCTATGCGGGAGGCCGTTTCGCCCGCCGCGGTCGGGGTCGACATCGGCTGCGGGATGGAGGCCGTGCGTACTTCGCTGAAGGCTTCCGATCTGCCCGACAATCTGCATGCGCTGCGCTCGCGGATCGAGGCGGCGGTTCCGGTCGGCTTTGCCGCACATCAGGATCCGGTGAATGTGAATCGGCTCAATGCCGAGGTCTCCGGACACCGCGCGAGTAATACCCTGCGTTCGGGGTGGGACCGCTTCTGGAAGTCCTTCGATGCGTTGGATCCGGCCGTTCGGTCGCGGGAATCCAAGGCGCACAAGCAGATGGGGACGCTGGGCGGAGGGAATCACTTCTGCGAGGTATGTCTGGATTCAGACGGGCAGGTGTGGGTTCTGCTGCATTCCGGAAGCCGGAATATCGGTAAGGAATTGGCGGAGCGGCATATGGCTGTTGCGCGAGCCCTGCCGCATAACCAGGATCTGCCGGATCGGGATCTCGCCGTATTTGTTTCCGGGACACCGGAAATGGATGCGTATCGGCGCGATCTGACCTGGGCGCAGGAGTATGCGGCGCGGAATCGTGCCGTCATGCTGGCACTGGTCTGCAAGGCGGTGCGGGATGAATTCTCCGAGCGTGAGGTGTCTTTCGATCAGCCGATCTCGTGCCACCACAACTATGTGGCAGAGGAGATTATCGATGGGATGAAGATGCTGGTTACTCGTAAGGGTGCGGTTCGGGCCGGGACGGGTGATCTGGCATTGATTCCGGGGTCGATGGGTACTCGATCGTATGTGGTTCGGGGCAAGGGGAATCCGGACTCGTTCTACTCGGCATCGCATGGGGCGGGACGGCGGATGAGCCGGAACGCGGCCAAGCGGCAGTTCACGGTTGCCGACCTCATTCGGCAGACCGAGGGGGTGGAGTCGCGCAAGGATGCGGGGGTCGTCGATGAGATTCCGGCCGCGTACAAGGACATCGATCAGGTGATCGCGGCGCAGGGGAATCTGGTGGATGTGGTGCATACGCTGCGACAGGTGTTGTGCGTCAAGGGATGACCGCTATCGGCGTCGGAGGGTTGCGGCTCCTCCGGCGCCGATGAGCAGAATGCCGACTATCAGTGGGAATCCGGTTTGCAGCCATTGGAACAGGGCGATATGCATATCGTCGGAGACCGGGAGGTCGCCGATCAGGCGGAAGGTGTCGTCGGGGAAGATCAGGTAGATGATTCCCGGCAGTACGCCCCAAACCAGCCCTGCCACAATGGTTCCCGCCGCTGAATAGGCGGCCAGCGCCGCCACCAGCAGGAACAGCACCGCCGCCACCAGGATCTGCAGGGTGGCGCCCAGGCGGTCGGTGAGATCGCCGAGGATCACCCACTGCCGGGTTCCGGCGGCCCCGCGCGCCGCGAAGCCGATACCGATCGGCGTCACTATGAGACCGATGAGCGCACCGGCGATGGTTCGCGAAAACCCTCCACTGCTTCGAAACTGCGCCCCCGGCGGAGTCCACCCCGCGGGTGACGGAAACTTCTCCGGCATCACCGTCTCCCTGCTCACCGGCAGACCGCGCGCTCCCGGTACCCCATTGTCCGCCGCCCCGGAGGTTTCCGCGCGATCTTGACCGCACCGCAACCGAGAGCGATCAGACCGTGAGCGAAATGCCCGGATCCAGTACGTGCACCGTGGTTTCCGGCGCGAGATCGGCCGCGGCATCGCGATACAGATCCGGGCGATTGCGCACGGATTTGGTCATGACGCGATCGCCGAGCGGGCCACTGGTGAAGGCGTAGTGAATGGGAACCGCCAGACGCGGACGCAGTGCGCGGGTGAGATCGGCGGCCTCGGCGGCGTCCATGACGACCCGATGATTCAGCAGCGGCCGAATGCTCAGACCATTGATGGGCAGCAGCGCCAGATCGATCTCGGGGAAGCGGCGCGCGACCTCGTCGAGCTCGCGGATGCGCAGGGTGTCGGCCCCGAAATAGACGGTGTCGCCGTCGGCGCGCAGTACGAAAGTCACTTCGGGGACACCGTGTTTCGCGGGTGCGGCGGTCACCTGCACCGGGCCCAGGTGGGTGCGCTGCCAGGGTGCCAACTCGGTCATATTGGCGCACCTCGCGGCGGCTCGATAGCGGGATCAGCGGGCCTGGGAGGCAGTCCGGGCCAGTGCCTGTCGCAGTGCCGCGAAGGCGGTCGCGTTGGCGCGCTGGGTTTCCGGCAGCTGCCAGGCCATGGACATGAAGCCGTGGATGGTCCCGGCCCAGCGCCGGATTTCGGTGCGGACGCCCGCCTCGCGCAGCAGCTTCCCGTAGATCTCACCCTCATCGCGCAGTGGATCGAATTCGGCGGTGGCGATATGGGCGGGTGGGAGACCGGTGAGATCGGCGAGCATCGGATTGGCGTACGGGTCGTCGGCTGCGGTGGGGGAGTTCAGGTATTGCTCCCAGTACCAGCGCAATTGGGGTGCGGTGGTGAAGTAGCCCGCGGCATTCTCGGTATAGGAGGCGGTATCGCAAGCCGGGTCGAGCATGGGGTACATCAGCAGCTGGAACACCAGATCCGGTCCGCCGTTGTCGCGGGCCTGCAGGGCGGCGACGGTCGCGAGATTACCGCCCGCGCTGTCACCGGCGACCGCGATGCGGGCGGGATCGCCGCCGAGGGCCTCGGCATTGTCGGCGACCCATCGCAGTACGGCATAGGCGTCCGCGGCGGCGGCGGGGAAGCGGGCATCCGGCGCGCGGCGGTAGTCCACCGAAATCACCAGCGCCCCGGCCGCATTCGCCATGACGCGGCAGAACTTGTCGTGGCTGTCGAGATCGCAGAGTACGAAGCCGCCGCCGTGATAGAAGACGACCACACCGGGGACGTTCTCCGCGTCCAGCGGACGGTAGATCCGAACCGGCACCTCGGGTGCGTCGGCGGGCCCGGGTACCAGCCAATCCTCCACCGCCGCAACGGGAACGGGTTCCACGGCGGGCGGTGCGGGGCGCGCGGCCAGGAAAGCGCGCGCCTCGGCGGCATCGACCACCTCGGTGCCCAGTTCGGGGAAGGCGGCGGTCGCCGCGTCGACGAAGACTTGCCATTCGGGCGACAGTGGCATCGCGAACTCCTCAGCTGGACAACGATTTGCGAGTGGAGTGGCGCGCCGCCCGCCTCGCAGGCGCGGGCGGCGCACCGATCCGCGCGGAGCGTTCGAAGACAGCTCCGCGCGGATGGACTACATGCCGCGCGGAATGAACTTGCCCGCGGCCAGACCGCCGTCGATGGCGACCTCGGCGCCGGTGATGTATCCCGCCGCATCCGAGGCCAGGAATGCCACCAGTTCGGCGACCTCCTCGGGCAATCCGCTGCGCTCCAGCGGCAGGTTCGGGAAGCTGCCCGGACCGGTGGTCAGATAGGGCACCATCGGGGTGGCGATCGGGCCGGGATACACCGAGTTGACCCGGATCTGGGACAGACCCAGCTCCAGCGCGGCGACCTTGCTGAGCCCGCGCAGACCCCATTTGGAGGAGCCGTAGGCGGCATGGTTCATCAGACCCTCCAGCCCGGACTGCGAGGAGATATTGACGATGGAGCCGCCGCCGACGGCCTGCATGGCCGGAACCACGGCCTTGATGCCGTTGAACGCGCCGATCAGGTTCACTTTCAGAATCCGTTCCAGCTCAGCGGATTCGGTCTCCATGAGCGGCTTCATGGTGTAGATCGCGGCATTGTTGACCAGGACGTCGAGCTTGCCGAAGGTCGAGAGGGCCACCGCGACGGCGGCATCCCAGCTGTCGGTGTCCGAGACATCGTGCTTGACGAAACCCGCTGCGTCGCCGAGGGATTCGGCGAGCTCCTTACCCTCGGTCTCGAGTACGTCGGTGATGAGCACCCGCGCGCCGCGCTCGACGAACAGTCGGGCCTCGGCCGCGCCCTGGCCGCGCGCGGCGCCGGTGATCAGGGCGACTTTGCCTGTGAGATCAGCCATTTCGATTCCTTCTACTCGATCTACTTGTTGCGGAAGTGGGGAATGACGTGCTCGCCCCACTGACGGATGGTCTCCATACAGGCGTCCTGCGGCACCGTGCCCATCTGGATCAGGCACAGGATTTCGTCGGCACCGGCGTCCCGCAGTCGCTCCACATACGCGACGGCATCCTCGGCATTGCCGTAGGCGTGCTCGGTATTGAAGATGGCGGTGGATCCGGACTTCACCGGAATCTTGGCTTCATGCAGGTAGGCGACGTGTTCCTCGGCGGCCTCGCGCATCTTGGCCATTTGATCGACGCCCGGTTCGACCGCCTCGTCGGGCACCGGACCCGCACCGTAGTAGTGCTTGATCGCCTGTGCGAAGAACCGCTGCCCGCGCGCCCCGATCTGCCGGGCGCGCTCGCGATCATCGAGCACGATGGTCGGGCACAGCGCCGCGAAGTGATCATTGACCACGGTGGAGACGAAGCGTTCCCCGGTGCGCTCGGCAAGGGCGGTGTCGTAGATGCGCCGCAGTTCGGCGATCTCCTCGATACCGGCGAAGCCGAGTACCAGTGCGCCGATTCCGTAGTCGGCCGCCAGCTTCAGCGTGTCCTTCTTCGTGCACGCCATGAACAGCGGCGGATGCGGGCGCTGCACCGGCCGCGGCAGCAGATGATGCGGCTCGATATCCAAAAGCTCACCGTGATAGGAGAATTCGTTCTCCGGATGCTGCCAGGCGGCGGCGATCATCCGGAGTGATTCCTCCACCTCCTGATAGGTGCGCGCGGGATCGACACCGCACATGGAGGTCTCCACGGCGGTGGCTCCGCGCCCCGCGCCCAGGTTCACCCGTCCGCCCGACAGCACATCGAGCATGGCGGCGCGCTCGGCCGCCCGCACCGGATGGTTGAAGTTGAACGGCATACACACCACGCCGTGCCCGATGCGAATCCGCTCGGTCCGCGCCGCCACCCAGGTCAGGAAGATCTCCGGCGCGCTCATATGCGCGTACCACTTGAGCCCGTGATGCTCGACCGCCCAGACGGTGTCGAATCCGACCTGATCGGCGAGCACGGCCTGCTCGACGCTGTCGCGCAATACCTGCGCCTCATGCGCGGCGGTGGGGTCCGTCATCTGTGCTTCGAAGATCATCGAGAACTTCATCCGGGTACTCCTTGCCGCCTCGAGTCAGGCCGGTGCGGCCGCTATGCCTAACCGGAATAGTTCAGGACTCAAACCTTCAGGTCATTCGGTTGTCTCAGTGGCCGGGACCACACCGTGCCGCCCTTGCGCCCCGGTCTTAGCGTCGGTTCAAACGCTGAGGAAGGACGGTTCACCGGTGGGACAGCTGGACGGGAAGGTCGCCCTGGTTACGGGTGGTGCGCGCGGTATGGGTGCCGAGCATGTGCGCCGCTTCGTGGCCGCGGGCGCGCGGGTCGTGTTCGGTGATGTGCTCGACGACGACGGTAAGGCGCTGGCCGCCGAGATCGGCGACGCGGTCCACTACGTGCACCATGATGTCACCAGCGAAAGCGATTGGCAGGCAGCGGTTTCCGAGACGGTAACCCGTTTCGGCCGCCTCGATGTGCTGGTCAACAACGCGGGCATTCTTCGTTTCAGGAAGTTGCTCGAAATGAGTCTGGACGAGTGGAACCTGATGCAGGGCATCAATGTGACGGGCGCGTTCCTGGGTATCAAGAGCGCCGCGCCCGCCATGATCGAGACCGGCGCGGGCTCCATCGTCAACGTGTCCTCGGTAGAGGGTTTCGTCGGCGCTGCCGGACTGTCCGCCTACAGCGCGAGCAAGTTCGCGCTGCGCGGGCTCACCAAGTCGGCCGCTCGGGAGCTGGGGCATTCGGGTATCCGGGTGAACTCCATTCATCCCGGCGGTATCGCCACCCCGATGACCGCCTCCGTGGCCGGTGCCACCGGGTTGGACGGCAATAGTTTCTTCTCCGATCTGCCCATTCCGCGCTGGGGTCAGCCGGTCGAGGTGTCCGAGGTGGCACTCTTCCTGGCCTCCGATGCCTCGAGCTATTGCACCGGCGGCGAATTCGTCGTCGACGGCGGCATGCTCACCAGCTGCGGCTACTAAGGACTGATACGCAATGGAATTCGAATTCGACGTCGTCGTCGTCGGCTCCGGCGCGGCCGGTATGACCGCCGCCCTGACCGCCGCCTATCGCGGACTGTCGGTAACCCTCATCGAGAAGAGCCGGTTGTTCGGCGGCTCCACCGCGCGCTCCGGCGGCGGTGTGTGGGTGCCCAATAACCCGGTGCTGCAGGCCGCGGGTGTGCCGGACAGCCCGACCATGGCCAAGACCTACCTGAAAGCCGTTGTCGGCGAACGGGTTCCCGAGGCCAAGCAGCAGGCTTTCCTGGATCACGGCCCGGAGATGTTCTCCTACATCGGCGCTCGCTCCAAGCATTGGGAATTCGTATACGACCGTGGCTATTCCGACTACCATCCGGAGTTCCCGGGCGGTCTGGCACAGGGCCGCAGTATCGAGCCCGCCGTCATCGACGGCCGACTGCTCGGCGGTGATCTGCACAAGATCAATCAGCCGACCATGTCCGCGCCCAAGGGCATCGCCATCACGGTCAGTGACTTCCACGACCTGAATATGATCGCCCGCACCTGGACCGGCAAGAAGACCGCCATGAAGGTCGGCGCGCGCACCGCGCTGGCCCTGGCCAAGGGCGCGCTGCCGCTGAGCCTGGGCAAGGCCCTGGCCGCTCGGCTGTGGTTGTCGCTGCGCGATGCCGGGGTGCCGGTGTGGCTGAATACGCCGCTCACCGAACTGATTACGGAGAACGGTGTGGTGGTCGGCGTGCGCGCCGAACATGAGGGCCGCCCCGTGGTCATCAAGGCCAAGCGCGGCGTCGTACTCGCCGCGGGCGGCTTCGAGCACAACCTCGAGATGCGCAAGAAGTACATCTCCGGTCCGCAGTCCACCGAATGGACCGTCGGCGCGATCGAGAATGTCGGCGAGGGCATTGTCGCGGGCCAGAACATCGGCGCGGCAGTCGATCTCATGGATGACGCCTGGTGGGGTCCGTCGGTGCGCAGCCCCGAGGGCCGTCCGCCGTTCTTCTGCCTGGCCGAGCGTTCACAGCCCGGCGCCATCATGGTCAACAACAATGGTGAGCGCTTCGTCAACGAATCCGCGCCGTATGTGAATGTCGTGCACAAGATGTACGAGGACGAGGCGAACGGCACCGGCAGCATTCCGGCGCACTTCATCTTCGATCAGAACTTCCGCGACCGGTACCTGTTCCTCGGCAACTTCCCCAAACGTCCACTGCCCCAGGCGTACTTCGACAAGGGCATCATCAAGCAGGCCGACACCCTGGAAGAGTTGGCGCGCAAGCTGGATATTCCGGCGGAGAAGCTGGCCGCGACCGTGCGGCGCTTCAACGGTTTCGCCGAGGCCGGACGCGATGAGGACTTCCTGCGCGGCGACTCCGCCTACGACCGCTACTACGGCGATCCGACGGTGAAGCCCAATCCGACCCTGGCCCCGCTGACCCGAGGTCCGTTCTACGCGGTCGAGATGGTGCCGGGTGACCTGGGCACCAAGGGTGGTCTGGTCACCGATGAGCACTCGCGGGTGCTCGACGAGAACGGCTCCGTGATCGCGGGTCTGTATGCGGCGGGCAATAATTCGGCCGCCGTCATGGGTAATGACTACGCCGGCGCGGGCGCGACCATCGGCCCCGCCATGGTGTTCGGCTATATCGCCGCCAATCACATGGCCGATGCCGAGCCCGTCGAGGCGGTTCCGGCTCCCGTCAAGAAGACCGCGCGAGGTGGTGCGGCGCAGCGCAATGCGGCCTCGACCGCCGTGGCGCAGAACTAGGAGGACGAGATGGGACGGGTAAGCACCAAGAACGTCATCGTCACCGGTGGTGCGCGCGGTATGGGCGCGGCCTTCGCGCGCAAGCTGGTCGCCGAGGGCGCGACCGTGGTCATCACCGATGTGCTGACCGCCGAGGGCGCGGCTCTCGCCGCCGAACTCGGCGACTCGGCGCTGTTCCTGCCGCTGGATGTCACCGATGAATCGGCCTGGAATGATGTTGTCACACAGGCGGAATCGACGTTCGGTCCGGTCTCCGGCCTGGTCAACAACGCGGGTATCGTGCACGTCGACCCGATCGAGAAGCTGTCCGAAGCCGACTACCGCAAGGTCATCGACGTCAATCAGCTCGGCGTGTTCCTGGGTATGAAGGCCGTGATCGGCTCCATGCGCAAGGCCGGGGTCGGATCGATCGTGAATATCTCCTCGACCGGCGGCATCATCGGCTACTCGAACATCATCGGATATGTGGCCTCCAAATGGGCGGTGCGCGGTATGTCCAAGACCGCCGCACAGGAATTCGCGCCCGACAATGTGCGCGTCAATTCGGTCCACCCGGGCATTGTCGCGACCGAGATGGTCGCGACTTCCGAACGCTCGCAATCGATTGCGTCCAAGCAGCCGATCGCGCGGCCGGGCACCCCCGAGGAACTGGCCAATCTGGTCCTGTTCCTCATCTCCGACGAGTCCTCCTACAGCACCGGGTCGGAATTCATTGCCGACGGCGGCTTCACCACTCAGTAAAAGGAACAGCTATGAAGGACTTCCACGGCAAAGTCGCCGTAATCACCGGTGCCGGTGCGGGTATCGGCCGCGCACTCGCCCTGGAGCTGGCGCGGGGTGGCGCGCAGCTGGCGCTGTCGGGCCGCAATCTGGAGAGCGTCGCCGAGACCGCGGCGCTGTGTGAGAAGGCCGGCGCCAAGGCCCGCGCCTACAAGCTGGACGTGACCGATCGCGCCGCCGTCTACGCGCACGCCGATGCGGTCGTCGCCGACTTCGGCAAGGTCAATATCGTGGTCAACAATGCCGGAGTCTCGCTGACCGCCAATGTCGAAGACGTCAGCTGGGAAGACTTCGAGTGGATCTTCAATATCAACTTCTGGGGTACCGCGAACGGCACCAAGGCATTCCTGCCGCATGTCATCGCCTCCGGTGACGGGCATATCGCCAATGTGTCCTCCATGTTCGGGCTCGTGGCCTGCCCGAGTCAGAGTGGTTACAGCTCTTCGAAGTACGCCATGCACGCCTTCACCGACGCCCTGCGTCAGGAGATGATCATCGCGGGCCACAAGGTCGGCGTCTCATCCGTACACCCGGGCATGATCAAAACCGAAATCGCTTGGAAGGCAAGGGCTTCGGCCAATCGCGACCGGGACGCGCTGGCGCAGAACTTCGACGGCCTGGCCAAGACCACCCCGGAGCAGTGCGCCCAGATCATCGCCAACGGTATGAAGAAGAACAAACCACTCATCCTGATCGGCACCGACGCCAAGGCCATGAACTGGATGCGCCGTCTGCTCGGCTCGGCTTACATGAAGCCGCTGACCGCGCAGATGCGCAAGGAGATCTGAACCCGGTTCACGACCGCGATCCGCGACCGGATTCCCGACGCCTCGCACCCTCACCCGGTGCGGGGCTATCGGGTTATGGTCCGCAGCCGCCCCTTGTTCACCTTGCCGCCCGCGTTGCGGGGCAGACTCTCGGTGAACACGACTTCGCGCGGCACCTTGTAACCGGCGAGCTTCGCCTTCGACCACTCGATTATCGCGTCGGCATCCGCGTCGGCGGCGTTCTCGGGAACGATGACCGCGCGTCCGACTTCACCGAGTCGGTCATCGGGTACCCCGATAATGGCGACATCCCGAATTGCCGGGTGTTGCAGGAGAACTCGCTCGATCTCGGCGGGGTAGGCGTTGAATCCGCCGACAATGAACATGTCCTTGAGTCGGTCGGTGATGCGTAGGTAACCGTTCTCGTCCAGGGTACCGACGTCGCCGGTGTGCAGATAGCCGGCGGCGTCGATGACGGCGGCGGTGGCCTCCGGATCGTCCAGATAGCCGAGCATCACATTGGGGCCTTTGACGACGATCTCACCGGGCTCGCCCACCGGCGCATCCGAACCGTCCCGATCGACAATGCGGATTTCGGTGTCGGGCAGTGCTTTTCCGACCGTAACGGAGAGAAGTTCGGCGGGGGCATCGGGCGGGCAGACCGTGACGACGCCTATCGACTCGGTGAGACCGTAGGCCGTGAAGACGGAGGGCACACCGAGATCGGTGCGAATCCGCTCCACCAGCTCGGCGGGGATGGTCGAACCTCCGGTGCCCGCCAGCCGGAGTGAACCCAGCAGATAGTCGCTGTGATCGGCGTTCAGCAGATCGGTGAAGAGTGTTGGGGGACCGGCCAATACGGTGATCCGCTCGCTCTCGATCAGGCGAAGCGCGGCATCGGCGTCGAATCGCTCGACCGGGATCATGGTCGCGGTGCGTAGCAGGCAGGCGACGATGCCCGCTTTGTATCCGAAGGTGTGCGAGAACGGATTCACCAGCAGATACCGGTCACGCGGGCGCAGCGCCACCGCATCGGCCCAGCGCGCGAACACCGCCAAAGTCTGCTGGTGCGTGGCGAGTACGCCCTTCGGGACGCCCGTGGTGCCGGAGGTGAACAGAATGTCCGAGACGGATTCCGGATCGATCTGCGCCGCCCGTTCGGCGACCGCCTCCGGCGGCACCACCGTCTCGGGTGCGAGAAACCCTGCCCAGGAACTGATATCCCAGCGTTCGGCGGCCTCACCGCGCGAATCATCCAGCAGGATAAGGTGTTCCAGCGACGGCAGCGGATAGCCGGACTCCGCCAGCATTGCCGGATAGTCCCGGCCCAGGAACTCCTGCACCGTACAGACCGCCTTGGCCCCGCTGCGGGTGAGCACCTCGGCCGCCTCGGCCCCGCGCAGTCGCGTACTGATCGGCACCAGCGTCGCCCCCGCGCCGAGCATGCCCAGCGCCGTCACAATCCATCGAGTGCTGTTCGGCGCCCAGATCCCCACCCGATCCCCGGCCTCGATCCCCGACGCGATGGCGGCCCGAGTCACCGTACCCGCCGCATCGGCCAACTCGGCGAAGGTCAGCCGCCCCATCGGCCCGGCAATGGCGACCGCATCGGGATACCGCCGCGCACGATCGGCCACCAGGGCCGGAATTGTCGATACCGGTGCGGTCGCGGAACCGCCACCGATGGACGCCGCATGCCGCCGATCCATGCGCCCATCCTGCCGTACGACCCCGCCCTGGTTGCCCGTTTTTCGAGTGCCATCCCGCTGACCGGGCGGGCTGTGTCTAATTTGCCCTCCGCTTCGCTACGGGCGGGTCGCGGCCCCTGGAGGCTCGGTTCTTCACTCCTCCGGTCAGTCGCTCCAGAACCGAGCCGGGCCGCGACCTTGGGGTGGATGTTGCTGCCCTGTCATGTCGGGTGGAGGCCCCCGTGGTGCGGGCGTGCTTCGGTGGAGGTCCCGGTGGTGCGGGCGTGCTTCGGTGGAGGTCCCGGTGGTGCGGGCGTGCTTCGGTGGAGGTCCCGGTGGTGCGGGCGTGCTTCGGTGGAGGTCCCGGTGGTGCGGGCGTGCTTCGGTGGAGGTCCCGGTGGTGCGGGCGTGCTTCGGTGGAGGTCCCGGTGGTGCGGGCGTGCTTCGGTGGAGGTCCCGGTGGTGCGGGCGTGCTTCGGTGGAGGTCCCCGTGATCCGGGCGTGCTTCGGGTTGAGTTCTTCTGTCATCCCGGCATGGGTTCGGCCGGGATTCGCTTGCCGCGGGGTTCCGCTGATCGGGATGGCAGTTGGGGGTGAGGGGGGTCACGCGGCACGCTCGATGGCAGAGAAGGCCGCCGCGTCTGTGTGCGGCATGGGCCCGGCGGGCCGCGGTGAAGTGGCGAGCGCTGGAGTGCTGATGAATTCAGAACATCGAAGGAGTGACATGACCGCCGGAGCGGAGCTTGCGCAGCGACCCGATGTGGCGGCCGACGCCGTGACCGTCGTCGAACTCGACGGTGCGTGCGAGCTGTCGCGGCAGCGGATCGGCGGCAAGGCGTGGAGCATCAATCACATGCGGGCCCTCGGGCTGCCGGTGCCGCCCGCGTTCGTGATCACCACCGCGGGCTGGGCGGATTACACGCGGCGCGGTGCGATCGCGGCCGAGATCTGGGAGCAGGTGCGCGCCGGGGTCGCCATGATCGAGCGTGGCACCGGGCGGCGGTTCGGCTCGGCCGATAAGCCGCTGCTGGTGTCGGTGCGTTCGGGCGCGGCGATCTCCATGCCCGGCATGATGGATACCGTTCTGAATCTCGGCATGACCGACGAGGTGCAGCGGGCGCTCGCGGACGAGACCTCGAATCCGGTGTACGCCAACGACACTCGCCAGCGTTTCGTGCACCAGTACCGCGAGACCGTACTCGGCGACGCGAACGGCTCGGTGCCGGTCGATCCGTGGGATCAGCTGCGCGGCGCCATCGAAGCGGTCTTCCGCTCCTGGGATTCCGCGCGCGCCAAGACCTATCGCCGCAATCGCGGTGTTCCCGACACCCTGGGCACCGCGGTCACCGTGCAGGCCATGGTGTTCGGCAATCTCGACGAGCGCTCCGGTACCGGTGTGCTGTTCAGCCGCAACCCCAATACCGGTGACGGACCCGTCTACGGTGAATGGCTGGTCGGTGGACAGGGTGAGGATGTGGTCTCCGGCCGCCTCACCCCGCGCCCCCTCGATGAGCTCGCCGCCTCCCAGCCGCAGGTGCATGAGCGCCTGATCGCCGCCACCCAACTGCTCGAGCGCGACGGCCGTGACCTGCAGGATATCGAGTTCACGGTGGAGTCCGGGACGCTGTGGATGCTGCAGTCGCGGGCCGCCAAGCGTTCGGCGCGGGCCGCGGTGCGCACCGCCGTCGCCATGGTCGCCGAGGGGCTGATCTCCGCCGCTGAGGCGCTCGATCGCGTCACCGCCGATCAGGTGCGTGAGGTGCTGCGCCCCGCATCGGGTGAAGCCGCCGGTCACGAGCGGCTCGCCCGTGGTGAATCCGCCTGTCCCGGACTGGCTTCCGGTGTGGTCGTCACCGATCCCGATGAGGCCGAGGCCCGTTCGGAGGCGGGTGAGGATGTCATCCTGGTGCGCCCCACCACCAGTCCGGACGATCTGCACGGCATGATCGCCGCGCGCGCCATTGTCACCGAATTGGGCGGCACCACTTCGCATGCCGCGCTGGTGAGCCGGGAACTCGGCCGCCCCTGCGTGGTCGGCTGCGGCCCCGGCGTGGTGGACGCGCTGGTCGGCCGCACCGTCACCGTCGACGGCGGTGCGGGTCTGGTGCTCGCCGGTGAGATCGTCGCCAAACCGGTCGAGCGGATCATTCTCGACGATGTCGCCCAACTGGCCCAGTGGGCCGGGGTCGACGGCGCGCACCTGGCCGACCGCCTCGAAGAGCGTGCCACCACCCCGGAAAGCGCCGAGCAGGAAGTGGTTTCCGTGCACACCCCCGTCACCGAACTGGCGCTGCTGCGCCTGGTCGGCATCAAGGGCCGCGTGAACGCCGACAATCTGGCGCTCAGCCTGTTCGCCGATGCGGCCGAAATCGCCTCGCACTGTGCGGGTCTCGTGGATGCCGGACTCTGCGCCAGCACCCCCGCGGGCTTCCGCCTCACCCCGGAGGGCCGCCCCCGTCTGGAGCAGCTGCTCACCGCGGAGCGCGGCACCGTCGACGCGGCCGCGCTGACCGCCGCCTATGACGAATTCTGTGTCTACAACGCCGATCTCAAGGTGATCATCACCGATTGGCAGATGAAGGATCCGGCCACGGTCAACGACCACGCCGATGCCGATTACGACGCGGCCGTTCTCAACCGCTTGGCCGACACCCACCGCGCCCTGCGCCCCCTGGTGCGGCGACTGGGCGGCCTGGCCCCGCGCCTGACCGGCTACGCCGCCCGCCTCGACCGCGCCATCGAGCGCATCGCCGAGGGCGATCACACCTACGTGGCCCGTCCCATCATGGACAGCTACCACACCGTGTGGTTCGAACTGCACGAAGACCTGATCGGCCTGTGCGGTCTCACCCGCGCCGAAGAGGCAGCGGCCGGTCGTGCCCACTGATCCCGCGGCCGCCCTGGCCGCCGACCGCTGGATCGACTTCGCCGAGATCGACAATGTGCGCGATCTGGGCGGCTTGCCCGTAACCGGCGGTGGCACCACCCGTTTCGGCGTGGTCTTCCGCTCGAGCACCCTGCAACAGGCCACCTGCGAGGACCGCACCCGACTGCTGGAGCCTCTCGGCCTGCGCACGGTCATCGACCTGCGCCTGCCCGACGAGGTGGAGCGTGAAGGCTACGGCCTTTTCGCGGACGCGGGCGTCCACATCGCGAATCTGCCGATTCGCAAGTCTCCCCAGTCCTCGCTGGCCGCAAGGGATCTCGTTCCGGACAAGACCCGCGTGGACCTCACCGAGCTCTACGGCCTGCTACTCGCGGGCAGTGGCGACCACATAGTCGAAGCCGTCCGCCTCATCATCAACCCCGACCGCCGCTCGGTCCTATTCCACTGCGCCGCGGGCAAAGACCGCACCGGCGTCCTGGCCGCGGTCCTGCTCGACGCGGTAGGCGTCCCCGCCGACGTGATCGCCCACGACTACGTCCTGACCAACGACCGCATGCAACGAGTCCGCGACCGCCTCGACGCCCTCCCGTCCTACGCGGGCCTCCCGCAAGCGAACACCGGCATCCTGGCCATCACCGCGCAGGTCATGCTCGGCTTCCTGGAGAACCTCCACGCCGACCACGGCGGCGCGGCCGAATGGCTGCTCGCCAACGGCCTGTCGGAATCCGAACTCGAAGCGCTGCGGGAGGCCCTCGTAGCCTGACTCCTGGCGCAGACTGCTGTCAGGACGGTACCGACCATCGCATTAGTGTCGGCGTCTAACCGCGGACTTCGCCCCGGCGCATGCGTTCGATCGCCGACCCCGACGACAGTTCGTCCCGCAATTCCGGGTGCTGCCAATAGAACCGGAGGGTGTAGTAGAGCAGTCCGCCGTCGATCGGATAGACGGCGGGCTGAACGGAGATCACGTCGAGGAATGCGCGTTGGCGGTAGCGTCCGTAGCGGCCGAGTACCGCGACCTCCATTCCCTGGTCGGGACGAAGCAGCACCATGGGTACGCGTCGCCGATTACGGGCGTCGCCACTCCCGGTGGGATCGCGCAGAGTCGGTTGGACCGTAGCGACGGCGCTCCACGGCAGGTACTGATGCTGTGCGCCATTGTGCTGATGGACACCGGACGCCGTCAGTGCGAGTCCTCGTGGTGCCCGCAGCGAACTCGGCATGAGCGGTGTCTATGCGGGGGTGATGGCGACGCCGCCGGTGGTGTTCGGTAGCACCATCGGTAGGAGTTCCTCGGCGGCGGCGCGGACCGCGGCCTCGTCGGTGCTTGTCATGGGGTGCCACGGAGTGATGCGGAGGGTTTCGCCGCGCAGGTCCCAGCGGCCGTGGACGAAGCCGTCGACCAGGTACATGGGGACGCCGCCCGAGGCGATTTTGGTTATGCGGGAGCGGTCTTCGTCGGTGATGGCGCGGCGGCGGTCCTTGTGGGCCAGGAGTGCGTTGTCGAAGGCGGGGAGGAAGCGGACCGGGACCGGGAGGTTCGGGTCGGCTAGCGGGGCGTCCGGGATATCGAAGAGTTCGCGGCCGGTGTCGTCTCGCAGGACTCGGAGTTGGGGGCGTAGGCGAGCTACCACCTCCGCCAGTTTGGTTACCCCGGACCAGGATTGGATGTCCGCGACGGTGGCGGGGCCGAAGGCGGCGAGGTAGCGCAGGATCAGCTGCTCGGGGTCGGGGCGTTCGGCCAGGGGCGCGCCGATCCATTCCTCGGCGAGCGATACCGAGACCCGGCGGTTGCGCCAGGCGCCCCAGGTACCCGCCTCGGCGTGGTGTACCAGGGGGGTGATCTGGCCCAGGATCGCGGACAGGCGATCCGGGTGCGGGGTGGGGAACCGTTCGGCCAGGGTGCGGCCGATTTCGGTGCGGGTCAGGGTGCGGCCGGTGAGGAGTCGCCTTCCGGCGGTGGCGAATTCGGTGTGATCGAGGTGTTCGCAGGCTTCGCGGTAGTAGGCGAGTCGCAGGGACTGTTCGACCGTCGGGCGGACCGTCGGATACAGCCAGCGGTAGTCCTCGGCGTGCGCGAGGTGGACGGTGCGGCGAATCATGGTGCCGCGCACCACGGTCCGATCATGCAGGAGTGAATTCAGCTCCGCTGGTTCGAAATCGGTGAGGCGGGTCCACAGGCCGATGAAGGGCCAGTTGGCCTCTTGGCCCTGGACCGCGATCAGGTGGCGGATGAGGTCTGCCGCGGGCATGGATACGCGCTCGGTGAGCATTTGGCGCGCGAGCAGGGTCCGGTTCAGCTGGCGCAGGGAGAGCTCCTTCATGAACCCGGTGTCGAAGGTAACTAGGACAGGGAATGTCCTATCTCGGCGCGGGCTTTGCGGCCGCATTTCGACTGTGCATCTGCGAATTCGAATGCACTGGCGCGCAAGGGGAGTCGTAAAGAATCTGGAACCGGGGCGGTATCGGAGCTGTCATGCTGGGGCGGTGTCGACGATTGCGCTGTACTACCCCTGGATGCGTTTCCGAAGCGAGGAGTGGCTGAAGCTGGCCATGCTGACCTGGGATCAGGTGGGGCGGATTCGGCCTCGACTGACCATGGACACCGACTCCGACCTGGCCCGGCAGTTGCGCGCGGAAACGGATTTCCTCTTCGACCTGGAGCCGAGCGAGCAGGATCTCGACACCGTCGGAGAGCTGTTCGGGCAGATCGTCGAACTCGGTGGCGCGCGGCTGCGCGGCCGGTTCTCCGTGCGCGCGGCCGTCGAGGCGGCATCGCCGACTCCGGCGGCGACCGGCCTGCGCGCCAGGTATCCGGGTCTGGTGTGGGTGTACGCCGGTGGGGCCGGGCGCAAGATGACGCAATCGCTGCTGCTCGCGCTGGTCAACGCGGAGCTGGCCGTGGTCCGGGACGAGGACGGTGTCACCCATGTCGGGCTGCATCCGTTCCTCGCTCGGGTCTACATGACCGCGCTCGCGGATGCGGTGGCGGCGAACGCGCTGCTCTCCCCGGTCACCGACGACCTGGACGCGTACAGCGCGGTAGGCACCCTCGACAGGTTGTACGAACTGCTACTGGAGAAGGGCGCGGCGCGACCCGCCATCGGCGATCTCGACCATGCCTATATCCACCTCGCGGTGGAGGCCGTCGTCCGGCCCACGAATATCGCCGATGTCCCGGTGCGCAAACTGATCGACTTCCGCGAACGCTGTACCGGTGAGCTGGCGGCCTTCCGAAAACACGTCGGCTCGCTCTCGGAGGAGCTGGCCGCCCTCGCCGCCATCGAGAATCCCATTGCGGCACACGCGCATCTGCACAGCGTCTACCGCTCCACCACCCAACCGCAGCTGGACGAGCTGCGCCGCGCCATGCGCGCCTTCGGAGTCGAATCGAGCACCGGCATGCTCGGCCTGAAGGTGGATCTGGTCTCGGGCACCATAATCGGCGGTCTGGCGGCGACGGCCGGACAGCCGGTGGTGGCCGCCGCGGGGGTGACCCTTACCGTCGCCCCGTACGTGGCCGGGCGCATCAAGGCGCGGCGGCTACTGCGCGAACAATCACCGGTGGCCTACCTGCTGGCCGTGGACCAGCGCCTCGCCAGCAGATCCCTGTTCAAACGCCGCTGAATCGAGCAGGGCGCGTTGCCGAATCCCGCCGGGTGCCGCGCCGGCGCGCACACGCGGAGCATGAGTCGGCGGGTCACGGCGGGCCGGTTCCGGCGCATCTTCGAACCGGAGCGCGCTGCCGGTCGCTGGTACGTCAACGACCACACCGTGATTCGAGACGCCCGGGGCGTATGGGCACATGTTCGGAATCACCCGTCGCGAACCCGCGGACCCCTCGCGGGCCGGGTCGCGGCGCATGCGGCCGAGGTCATCCGCGATGGGAGACAGTATCGGATCTCCCGGGCGGGTTGGGGGCAGCGGGGAGTCCGGCTGGCCCCCTTGTCCTTCCCGTCCGCAGTCGATCTTCCGGATTCGGGCATGCGAGCCCCGGCGAGCTGAGATTCTGAAGGGGAGTCGAGAGTCCACCCACTGTGGGGAGGCAAGGCAATGGCCAGGATCGGCGTTATCAGCATCTCCGATGGTCGTGACCATGCGCACGGGGGAATCGTCGGATTCATTCGTACGGTGGAGGAGGCTCAGCACCTCGCCCGCGTGCACCTGTACCCCGCGATGTTCTTCGTCCCCGCCGGTGCCGCCTCCGTACATCACCTCGCCGCACCTGGGCAGCCGGCCCTGGCGCACCTGACCCGCAAGGACGGCGATAACCGAATGCAGTTGATACCGGGCGATTTCCGGCCCCGCTTCGGAGCCAACCACATTCACGCGATTCCGGGTGATCACAGCCCCGCCGTGCATGCGGCCTGTGAGCTGCTCGGCGTGACTGTGCACGAGTTCAGCAGGGCGGCCTGATCATGCTGCTCGGCATCGATATCGGAACCTCCGGATCCAAGGGTGTACTGGTCGACCACGATGGCATGGTGTCGCTGAGAGCCGAACGCCCGCACCGTGTTTCGACACCCCGGCCCGGCTGGGTGGAGCATGACGCGGAGACGGTGTGGTGGGCGGACTTCCTCGCCATCACCCGGGACCTGGTGGCCGCCACCGCCGGTGAGCCCATAGACGCCATAGCGGTGAGCGGTATCGGTCCGTGCCTGCTGCCCGCCGATCGGGACGGACGGCCGTTGCGGCCCGCCATCCTCTACGGCGTGGACACCCGCGCGGGCATCGAAATCGAGGAGCTGACAGCGGAATTGGGTGCCGACACGGTGCTGGAGCGCTGCGGTTCCCCGCTCACCAGCCAGGCCGTCGGACCCAAACTGCGCTGGCTCGCCCGACATGAACCGCAGGTTTGGAAGCAGACCCGAATGCTGTTGATGGCCAGCTCATTTCTGGTGCATCGGCTCACCGGGCGCTATGTGCTGGACCATCAATCGGCCAGTCAGTGCGTACCCATGTACGACCTCATGGCGTGCGATTGGGCCACCGACTGGGCCGATTCGGTCGCCCCTGGCCTACCACTGCCCGAATTGGCCTGGCCCACGGAGACCGTCGGACGGGTCACCCCGGAAGCCGCCGCGGCGACCGGACTTCCGGTGGGGCTGCCGGTCACCACCGGCACTATCGACGCCTGGGCCGAGGCCGCCGGTGTGGGCGTCCGCGCGCCCGGTGACGTCATGATCATGTACGGCACCACCCTGTTCCTCACCCAGGTGCTCACCGAACCGCGCCCGCATCCGGGACTGTGGACCACCTGTGGAACCTGGCCCGGCACATACACATCCGCCGCGGGCATGGCGACCTCCGGCGCGGTCACCGATTGGCTGCGCACCCTCACCGGCGGCGATTTCGACGATATGGTCGACGAGGCCGCCGATGTGCCGCCCGGCAGTCGCGGCCTGTTGGTCCTGCCCTATTTCGCGGGCGAACGCACTCCGCTCTTCGATCCGGACGCCCGCGGCATCATCGCCGGACTCACCCTCACCCATGACCGCGCCGACATCTATCGCGCGGTCCTGGAGGGCATCGGTTACGGGGTCCGGCACAATCTCGAGGCCATGGCCGCCGCGGGCGGCACCCCGACCCGCCTGGTAGCCGTCGGCGGCGGCACCAAGGGCGGCCTGTGGACCCGCATCGTCTCCGATATCACCGGTCTCGCACAGCAACTCCCCGCGGATACGGTGGGCGCGGCCCTCGGCGATGCCCTGCTGGCCGCCGAATCGATCGGCCTGGACACCTCCGCGTGGAATCCGATCACCGCGACCATCGAACCGGACCCCGCCGCCACCGCTCACTACGCCCCCTACTACCGCCACTACCGCACCCTCTACGAATCCACCCGCGCCACAACCCACTTCCTCGCGGCCGAACAACACCGCGCCGCCCACACCCACCCGAAGCGGACCGGCGGGAGCTGAGGGCGGCGAAACGCGAGTTCGCTCCGCCCCGAAGTCCCGTTGATCACATGACCAGATCGGCGTGGTCGATCGGAGGACACGGCGGCGGCGAGGTGGTACAACTTGCGCCGTGGCATGGACGTTGCGGCTCAGCGAGCACGAAGAGGCTGCGCTGCACGCGCAGGCGGTACTGGAGGGACGGTCGAAACAGGAGATCACCCGGGACGCACTGCGCACCTATCTGGAGCGCCAGCGCACCTGGGATGAATACCTCTCCGACGAACCGGTGGTGTTCAGCTAACGCGGGTGTGGAGCCCGGCCAAAGACATGCCGGGATGACGGGAGGGGTCGCCGCGACCGCGCGGGGCTTCCGCGCTCAGTTGTAGTAGCTGTCGCGGATCTGGGCATAGCGGGCACGGATCGCCGCGCCCGTCGCGGGCGTGGCGGTATGGAATTCGGTGGCCTGGGGAATCGGCCAGCGCGGTGGGCGCGGGCCGCCGCGCAGGGCCCAGGCGGCTTGGCGGGCCGCACCCAGGGCGACGTATTCGCTGGGGTTGGGGACCGTCACCGTGCGGCCGAAGATGGTGGCCGCGGCGTGGGCTATCAGGCGGGAGCGGGAGGCTCCGCCGATGAGCAGAATGCGCCGGGGTGTGGTGGGCAGGTGGTCGAAGGCTTCGGCGATATTGCAGAGCATGCCCTCGATGGCGGCGCGGGCCAGATGGTGCGGGCGCATGGTCGCGGCGCGCAGACCGTGCAGACTGCCGGTGGCGTTCGGCAGGTTGGGTGTGCGTTCACCGGCGAGGTAGGGGAGCAGGGTGAGGCCGTCCGCGCCCGCGGGGGATTGGGCGGCAAGCACTTCCAGGCCGGAGAGATCGGTGCCGAGCAGGACCGCGGTGGCCTCCAGGACCCGGGCCGCGTTCAGCGTGCAGACCAGGGGCAGGAAGGCTCCGGTGGCATCGGCGAAACCGTTCACCGCGCCGGAGGGATCGGCGCTGGGGGAGGGTGAGCGGGTGAAGATGGTTCCGCTGGTGCCCAGGGACACCACCACATCACCGTCCTCGATACCCAATCCCAGTGCGGCCGCGGCATTGTCACCGGTGCCGGCGGCGATCACCCGGCCGCCCGGGGTATGCCCGGCCACCCCGGCGGGTTCGAGAACCGTTGGGAGCCCCGGACTTCGCCCGCGCAGCGCCATGGTGAGCAGATCGGGCCGATAATGCCCGGTGGCGGGCGACCAGTATCCGGTCCCGGACGCCTCCCCGCGATCGGTGGTCGGCTCCGAGTCTGGGTCCCCGCCGCGCAACTGCCAGGTCAGATAGTCGTGCGGAAGCAGTACCCGCGCAGTGCGATCGGCCAACTCCGGCTCATGGTCGGCGAACCAGCGCAGCTTGGCCACGGTATGCGCGGCCAGCGGCACACTGCCCACCGCATCCGCCCACGCCTGCGGCCCGCCCAGCTCGGCGACCAGCTGCTCGGCCGCCTCCGCCGAGCGAGTGTCGTTCCACAGCAGCGCATCCCGCACCGGCATCCCGTTACCGTCCAGCGCCACCAGTCCATGCTGCTGCCCGGCGACCGCGATCGCCTCCACGTCACGCATCATGCGATCGCAGGCCGCGCGTAGTGCGTCCCACCACAGCGCGGGCGCCACCTCGGTGCCCTCGGGATGCGCGATCTGTCTCTGCCGCAACACCGTTCCGGTGTCGGCGTCGCACACCACAAGTTTGCAGGATTGCGTCGAAGAGTCCACTCCGGCAACGACCGTCATTGGTCCTCACCCGTCCCTATCGTGCCGCCCGTCCGGGATGCAGCTGGATTTTGCGGCCGGTGCCCGCGCGGAAAGTCCGCAGGGCATCACCGAATTCGTCGAGCGCGAAATCGTGGGTGATCATGGTGTCGGCGTCGATGACGCCTTCCCCGAGCAGATCCACGGCTCGCCCGAAACTGTGCAGGACCGCCATCGAGCCGACAATGGTGATCTCGTCGTTGTAGATGCGGAACGGGGAGATGACCGCGCGCGCGTCGGCCGCCGCGACCCCGAACTGCTGATACGTGCCACCGCGCCGCACCCGTGCGAGCCCGTCCTCGATGGCGGCGATCGTTCCGCTGCAATCGATGACGATCTCCCAGCCCTCCGGCCGATCCATAGCGGCGGCGGAGACGGTGGCCGCGTCCGCGCCGAGCGTGCGCGCCACCGCGAGCCGATCGGCATTGGTATCCACCATCGAAACCGAGGCCGCCCCCGCCGCGATGGCCAATTGCAGCATGAGCAGACCCATGGTGCCCGCACCGTAGATCAGATAGTGCGAGCCGAGTTGCCTTGGCAGCACATCGAATCCGTGCACGGCGCAGGAGAGCGGCTCAACCAGCGCACCGTGCGCGGCCGAGAGATGCCCGGGGAGTCGATAACAGTTGGCGGTGGGCACTTTCACGTACTCGGCCATCGCGCCGTCGACGGTATCGCCGATGGCACCCCAGTTCTCGCAGAGATTTCCGCGCCCGATCGCGCAGTAATGACATCTCCCGCAGAACAGTGACGGATCGACCGCTACTCGATCTCCGATGCGCACGCCGGTCGAGCCCGCACCGAGAGCCACGATCTCCCCGGCGAATTCGTGCCCGGGGATGATCGGATAGGGCGTGGGCGGGAATTCACCCTCGACGATATGGATATCCGTACCGCAAATCCCGACCGCATCGACCCGTACCACCGCTTCCCCCGCCGACGGCACGGGATCCGGCACCGTTTCGACCGAGAACTGCCCTGGCTTCTCGACCACCAACGCGCGCATACAAATACCATGCACCCGATCGCCGCCCGCCCGGCGCGTTTTACCCAATAGCAATCACATCGTCGATCTCATTTCGTCCTGATTGCGGGCGGCATCAGTGGATTCGGGGGCATTACCCAACCGATTGATACCACAGCGCGGTGGTCGCCACATGTGCGTGTTCGAGCGGCAGATAGTGCCCGTCCTCGCGCCAGCCCAGCGCCTGCACGGTCGCGCGCAGGCTGTGCTCGAAACAGATCGGATCGGGAATGTGCCAGCGGTACATGCCGAATCGCTGCTGCGGCTCGTAGATGCGATCGCGCGGCTGTACCTGCACCAGGCCCAGATACGGTGTCGAGTAGGGCACCTGCGCGCCATTGAGATCGAAATTCCAAGCGCCGCCGAAATAATCCTCGGTACCGGTACCGCAGATGGTCGGGAATTCGCCGTCGTCATCGAGATAGAACTTGAGCTCACCCTCACCCCACCAGCCGGGGACACGCGGTTCGATCGCCAAATAGGTGCCGACATAGCGACCCGGACCACCCATGACTTCGACGAGTGGATGTACCGCGGGTGAACCCAGAGGATCACTACAGCGCCAGCGCGCGTGCAGATATCCCGACTCGTGTGGTACCTCTTCTTCCAGATAGGTGATCTGGTAGTACACCGGTGCCGTGCGTTCGGTGCCATTGTGCAGGGTGATGAGCGCATTCGTACCGAACGGCATGGGCCAGTAGCTGTTCAGACCGCCCGCCGGCGCCACCACCACCATCTGCGAGTTGACCAGTGCGAGTTGCTCCCAGCCATTGCAGAAGAAATCGCCGAGCGGTACCGCGATGGCCGGTTCCAGCGCACCGTCCCAATAGACCTGAAGGGTGAAGTGCCGCAGCAGGGTGCGATCGGTGGTGAGCCAGATATGCCGGATCACGCCGGGTCCGGTGATATCGGCGAGGGTGACGGTCTGCCCGGGCCCGATATCGACCGAGGGCGAGACCTTCCACCCGCGACCCAGTCCGGCGGCCGCGTAGGCCCCGGTCCCGGAGATGGCCCGCCCACCCGCACCGGGCTCACCGGTGGGGTTTTCCGCGCTGATCGAGCGGGTGCGCCGCCCGTCGAGATGCCAGATCTCCTGCACCGTGCGAATTTTCGCACGCGGTATGCCCGGGTGTCCCGGACATGCGGTCCCGGGAGTGTCCCGGATATGCGAATGCCGACGCCATCCCACACGTGGCGTCGGCATTCGAGGTGGATCAGCTACCGAACGAACCGGTGGAGACGCCACCCTTCTCGATCAACTTGTCCTGCAGCAGCTTGTAGGTCTGCGCATCGATGCCCAGGCCCTTGGAGATGAAGTCGTTCACCGAACCGAAGGACGCCACGGCCTGCGAGAACGCCGCTTCCAGGTAGTCCTTCTGTACACCGAGAACCGGCTCGAGCAGCGTACGGTCCTTCACCAGGCCCTGCGCCACGAGCGCGTCGAGGGTGGCCTTGTTACTGCCCGCGAGGCGATCGTTGGAGAGCAGGAAGTTACCGAAGATCTGATCCTGCGGGGTGCCCAGGATGGTCATCAGGAACGCGGCCATCATGCCGGTCCGGTCCTTACCGGCGGTGCAGTGGAACAGTACGCCGCCGGAGGTGGTGGCGATCTCCTTCAGCGCGGTGCCGAACTGCGCGCGGGAGGTCGGGTCGTTGACGACCCACTTGTAGTAGTCGCGCATGTACTGCGCGGCTTTGCCGTCGCCGAGCGCCGCCTGCTGGGCGTCCGGACCCGCCTGGATGAGTCCGCCGATGTAGGCGTAGAAATCCTGGTCGGGGTTGTAGATCGGCAGGGTCATGGTCGAGATCCCCGGCGGCACCTTGTCGGGGCTGGCGGCGCGCTCGGCCGGGCTGCGGAAATCGATGATCTTGGTGATGCCCGCGGCGGTCAGCGTCGACTGATCGGCATCGGTGAGCCGGTTCAGCGCGTCGGTGCGGAACACCAGACCCGACTTGATCTTTCCGTTCTGCGCACCGACGCCGCCGATGTCACGGGCGTTCGGTGCGGCCTGGAGCTTGAAGTCCGCACCGACCGGAGCCTGATGCAGGATCGCGATCGGGGCGGCGGACGCGGGGGTCATCGCGATCGGGAAGACGGTGATGAGCGCGGCGGCTACACCGGTCAGTGTTCCGCGTACTGCGCGCGTAATCGTCACTAGCGGTATTCCTTTCAATCACGGGCCGGATAGTGGGTATCCGGCCCGGGTTCATGGGCGTGCTGGCGTGGTTCGCCTGGCGGCCTGCGTGCCCACGTCGCCCGGGTGTGCCCGGGCCAGAGCAGGTTCCTGTGGATTCTTGGCCGGATGGTGTACGGGGGATGAGATCCCGGCGAACTGGCCGGCCTGCGGACTTCCAGTCCCGCTCTGCGGGATTCGAGTTGCGGCCGGGTGTTTCCCCGGCCGTGCGCTCACTCCGCGTCGGCGAGCAGGGTGATGGTGCCCGCGGCACCGTCCACCCGCACCCGCTGTCCGTCCTTCAGGCTGGTGCTGGCGGTCTTGGTGTCCACCACGCAGGGCACGCCGAATTCGCGGGCCACGATCGCGGCATGGGAAGCGGCGCCGCCGATATCGGTCACCACCGCGCCCGCGTAACCGAACATGGCGGTGTGGCCGGTATCGGTGACGGCGGCGACCAGGATGTCGCCGGGCTCGATATCGTCGTCCAGGGACAGGATTCGCTTGACGGTGCCCTCGACCACGCCGGGGCTCACGCCCAGACCGGTGAGGGTCTCGCCGACCGGGAGCGCACCGGAGATCTCCTCCGGCTCCCAGACGCCGTTGATCACATCGGGCATGCGCACGCCCTGGAAGCGAATCCGCTCGGCGCGGCGGCGGGCCACGCGCTCCTTCAGATCGGCGGGGGCCCAGAGGATTTCATCGAGGGTCAGGAAGGCCGAATCCTCGATCTCGGTGAGCTTGCCCGCCTTGATCAGGCGCGCCGCCCGCTCCTGGGTGGCCAGGCGCAGGCAATTGGTCACGCGCACAACGGCATCGCGGGCGCGCTCGCGGTAGACGGTGGCGCCGACCGCCATCTTGGCGGTGCGGCCGGTCGGCTCGGCGACCGGTTCCCGGTGCGGTGCGGGCATCTCCGCGGCGCGACCGGCGGCGGTCACCAGCAGTTCGGGGCGATCACCGAAGGTGGCGTTGACGAGTTCGCACTCACCCGGGCCGCGGTGGCCGATCCGGGCCAGCTCCTGATCCAGGGCCTTGGCGAACTCCGGCGACTTCTCCCGGGCCGCCGCGACATCACCGCTCTTTGCGATGGCCTGCAGCCCGGAGTCCTTGCGGCACAGCGCCGCCAGGCGCTCCACGGCGAGCATGGTCTTGGCCGACTCCAGGCGTTCGAGGCTGATCTTCACCTCGCCCTTGTGTGCGGCGGTGGCGGCGCCCGTCATCATGACGCCGATGGAGGCGGCCTGCCACGCCTGGTTCAGGCGGTCCCGCCACAGCAGCGCGCGGGCATGCAGCTGCTCATCGGTGAGCTCCGAAATCCGGTCCCGGTCAAGAGCTTCCGCATGCGAGGCGGCATTGATCAGCTCCGCGGTCTTGCGGAAGCTCATGGCGGTCGCGCCGACCCGGCCCAATGCTTTGAAGGTGCCCAGCTTGGCCGCGAAACCCGAGGCCATGGCGGGGCGACCCTTCGGATGCAGCTCCACATCGCCGATCGCGCCGTAGACATCGCGGCGCACACTCTCCTCGTCCCAGCCGGGCATGTTCTCGGCCGAGAAGACGCCGATGGAGGCGTTGATGTACATATGATGGCCCATCACGCCGGTCACACGAGAGACCCAGTGCTCCAGCGCTTCTCCCTCGATGGCGATCATATGGCCCATGGCCTCGTTGCCCAGGCGGATCGCACCGGCCTGCAAATCGATGGTGAGCGGAGTGAGCGGGCCGGGCAGGGCCTCGGAGGTATTGGTGGCGGTGAAGACCGGGATGCGGTCGTCCATCAGATCGTCGAATTCGCCCTGAAGTCCTTGGGGCGCGGAGTCTTTGAGCTGATAGCCATCCGAGGTGGGCGCGTTCTGCGGCACCACGTGCGAGGGCAGCGGGATCGCGCCCCGGCGATCGCGAATACCGGAACCGGCGGCCTTGCGACCGTGCAGGCCGCGCGCCACATCGGCGACGGTCTCGCGGGCGGTCCAGCCGAAGCGGAAACCCCACTCCTCGCGGGCGGCGGTGGTATCGACCTGCGCGCGGTTCGATGCCGAACGGGGCAGCCACGCGGCGTATTTCACGCCCGCGTCCTTCAGCGCCGCGCGCACGTCATCGCCGGAGACCTCACCCGGGGCGGCCAGGCCGACCGTACCGCCGCGCTGGGAGAGCGCCGCGAGCACCAGGAAGCGCTCCAGATCGTCATAGTGCAGCACCTGTAATGCGGTATTGCCGCGCGCACCGGCCAGATTCTCCAGCGCGCGCCAGCTGCCGGCGTCCATGCGGCGGCCCGCGACCAGGGCGGTGCGCACGATCAGCGCATCCACGCCACTGCCGCGCAAAGTGTTCTCGACGGTCGAATCCGAGCCCGCCGCAACGGGAATCACCAGACGCGCACCGGCATCCTTTGCGGCCGAGGCGATTGCGGCGACCGCGCGGCCCGCGAGATGCACGACGGCATCCGCACCGGCCACCGCGCGGGCGCAGATCTGCTTATCGGACAGATCGCCGACGATCACCTCGACACGCGGGTCCACCAAACGGTTGCGCTGCCGGTCCAGGCCGACGACCTCGTGCCCGGCCGCCAGCAGCATGCGTGCCACGGAACGACCGCTCAGCTCGGTGACTCCGGTGACCAGAATCCGCATTGACTCTCCTCCAACTCGTGCGACGCCCCCAACCACAGTGACGCCGTTCACACACCATCCCCAGTGCGCTGCTCCGCTACTGGTCGCAGTCCCGGTCAACGGGATCTGAGAGTCGGTGAGCAAGATGGAGAGCTATGTCCACCGCACCCGAGAGGGCACCGTGCAGGACATGACAGCGCGGAATTCGGTGACGCCCCGGGCGGCCGTCGAGGTGAGCCACTACGACTTCGAGACCGATGTACTGGTCGTCGGCTACGGTGCCGCCGGTGCCGCGGCGGCGTTCGAGGCCGCGCGCACCGAGGCGCGGGTGCTCATCATCGACCGTTCCGGCGGTGCGGGCGGGGCCTCGGCCATGTCCGGCGGCGAGATCTACCTCGGCGGCGGCACGCCGATTCAGATCGCCTGCGGATACGACGACACCCCCGAGGCCATGGCCGCGTTCCTGAAGGCCGCCATGGGCGCGGGCGCGGATCACGCCAAGATCGACGAGTACAGCGCGGGCAGTGTCGAGCATTTCCACTGGCTGGTGGATCGGGGCGTGCCGTTCAAGCCGATCATGTGGGATGCGCCCACCTGGGTGCCGCCCACCGATGACGGGCTCATGTGGTTGGGCGAGAACAGTTGGCCCTTCACCGAATCGGCGCATCCGGCACCGCGTGGGCATCGGCCGACCGCCAATGACTTCGGCGGGAAGCTGCTCATGGAGTGCCTGTCGGCCGCTGCCGAATCAGCCGGTGCGACAACGCTGTTCGATACCCAGGCGGTGACGCTGATCGTGGACGAGGACGGCGTGGTCACGGGTGTGGTCGCGCGGCGATACGGTGCCGAGATCACCATTCTTGCCCATCGCGGCGTCATCCTCACCACCGGCGGCTTCGTCGACAATGACGCCATGCTGAGCGCGCACGCGCCGGAACTGTTGGGACACACCAAGGTCAGTGCCGGTACCGATGACGGCAGCGGTATTCGGATGGCACAGGCGCTGGGCGCGGCCGTGCGCCATATGTCCTCCGGTCAGGTGGGCATGTCATTGATTCCCGGCCTGGCCGCGCGCGGCATGGTCGTGAACGCGCGCGGTCAGCGCTTCATCAACGAGGACACCTATCCCGGCCGGATCGGTCAGGCCGCGCTGTACCGAAACAATATGGGCGGCAGCTGGGCCGGGGGCGATACCGCGGTCTGGGTCATCGTCGACGAGGAGGGCTTCGAAGACGTCCCCGAACCCCAGCGCTGGGGCGTGCGACCCACACATGTCGCCGAAACCCCCGAAGAGCTGGAGCAATTGACCGGCCTGCCGACGGGATCGCTCACCGCCACCATTGCCCGCTACAACGAATCAGCAATGGGCGGAGCGGATCTCGATCTGCACAAGGCCGCACGCTGGCTCCGCCCCCTCACCCCGCCGCTGGCCGCCATCGATGTGAAGGCGGGGATCCGCCCACCGGCCGAGGCGGGCGATCGTCGCGGCACCGGAGCCTCGGTCTTCACCCTCGGCGGCCTGCACACCGACCTCGACGGCCACGTCCTGGACCTCAACGGCGATCGCATCCCCGGCCTCTTCGCCGCGGGTCGCGCCGCCAACGGCCTGCACGGCTTCGGCTATATCTCCGGCACCTCCCTCGGTGACGGCACCTTCTTCGGCCGCCGCGCCGGAACGGCTGCCGCCCGCACGGAATAGGCGACTAGTTCTCGGCGGCGGTGCGCAGATTGGCCAGCCACGCCTCGAGTCCGGCGCCGAGGTATTGGGTGGAGGTCGGCACATCCGCCTCCACCTGGGCTCCACTCCAGTTCTCCTCGGTGCGCACCAGCGTGCCGCCCGGGACCGGGATGAAGTTCCAGACGTGGATGCCGCCGTCGATGCTCATGCCATCGCCGAGTGCCGGGCCGCTCCAGCGCAAGCACTGCTGCGGCTGCGCCTGATGCACCGTCGAGGTGATGGTCAGCGTGGTCGCTGGCGTCGTGGCCGTGGCGGGAACCGGTGTGGTCCACCGGAATTGCGAATTCGCCTGGAGCGGACCGGAATCCAGTCGCTGCATGCTCGTGACGGGTTCCTGCCAGGACGGCCACCCCTGCACATCGGTCTGCAGATTCCAGATCTTGTCCAGCGGCGCTTCGATCAGGGCCTCGGTCCGGTAGTGGATCGGCGCGGTCGTATTGATGGTCTGCCCCTCGCAGGAGAGCGGGGTCTTGTCGGCGGTGGAACCATCCGCCAGCGTCGGTGCGGCGGTCGCGCCCAGCGTTGCGACGCTCAATGCGATCCCGATCACGGCACTGGTGAGTCGAGTGGAGGTCATCGTCCTGCTCCTAAGTAATTGGTTATTGTGTTAGTTAGAGGGTATAACTCCTGTCGGTGATAGGCAAGAGCAACAGTGATACCCTCTAACTCATGACGAACGCCGAGGTGAAGACCCCCCGCGAGCGCTACCGCGAACAAATGCGAGCCGAAATCAAGCAGTGCGCCCGCGACCAGATCGCCACCGCGGGCGCCTCCGCCCTCTCCCTCAACGCCATAGCCAAACACCTGGGCATGTCCGGCCCCGCCCTCTACCGCTACTACGCCAACCGAGACGCCCTGATCACAGACCTGATCCGAGACGCCTACCGCTCTCTGGCCGACACCTTCCGCACAGCCCGAGACGCCGGAGCTCAACCCCCCGAACTAGCCGCCGCCCTGCGCGATTGGGCACTCGCTGATCCCCACCGCTACCTCTTGATCTACGGCACCCCCGTCCCCGGCTACCACGCCCCCGCCGACACCACCGCAATCTCCGACGAAGTCATGCACGCCCTCCTCGAAGTCATGCTCCCCGCCCAAGCACTGACCTTCTGGACCCGCCTACACGGCGTCCTCTCCCTGGAACTCGCAGGCCACTTCACCGGCATGAGCGTCGACCCCGCCACCCTCTTCGCCAACGAAGTGAATTCCCTTGTGGGCGAGTGACGTCCGATGGAATAGTCGGGCGCGGAAGGAGTAATCCCGTGTTCTCGAACGAATCACAGCTCAGCGACCTCCTCGCCGAGTATCGATCCCTGGAAGTCCGCCTAGCCGACCCGTCGCGCTACGTCGACCCGGTCGAGCTGCGTCGCGTATGCGATCGCTTCGAGCAGCTCGAGCCCGTCGCGGTCGCATACACCTGACTGCGCGCGGCCCAGGACGACCTCACCGCAGGTGAACAGCTCGCGGTCGCAGACCCGTCATTCAGCGCCGAACTACCCGAACTCCACTGTCGGGTAGTCGAATTGACACACCGTCTCACCGAGTTGTCGAGGGCCTTGGATACCAACGGCCTGGACAACGCCCTGCTGGAAATCACGGCGGTTCGAGACGATATCGACTCCTGCTACTTCACCGCCGATCTGGCTCGTATATATGAGCGCTTCGCTGAGTCCCGCGGCTGGCGAACCGAGATCCTCGAGACCCGGAGCCTCGGCTACCACTGGACGCACGTCACCCTGTCTATCGCCGGCCGCAGCGGCACCTGGCCCGCCTTTGAGTTCGAGAGCGGCTTGCATCAGGCGCGTCGTTACTCGTTCGACGGACCGCCCGGCCGAATCGTGAAGGTTGCCGCCGAGGTCCTCGCCTACCCCGAATGCCGTTGGTGGACAACAAGCCACCTCGATCCGAAGGATATCCGCATCGACCAGTACAACTACGGCCGCAGTTGCTGTGGCAACGGCAGCCGCGGTGCTGTCCGCCTGACCCACCTCCCCACCGGCATCACCGCCGACAGTGAAGGCGCCTACACCCGGGCCCCCAGCAGGCAACGCGCCATGGAACTGCTATCCGCCCGCCTGTCCGCTGTCACCGAAGGCCGTGCCCGCACAGCGCAATACGGCAGACTGCGCACCAACTCCGCCACCGACCACATCCGCCCGCTCGGGTTATAGGGCATTGGCGAGGCGCATCAGGCCCCCGAGTAGAGCGATCCCGGCCAGAACGAGGAGCGGAATGAGAACTCTCGGCCCGCCCCAACTCTCGCGCCAATAGCGCTTGATCAGCGGGATATCGTTGAGGCGGCGGTACAGGGGTGGGATCCAGTAGATGACGATCAGGACGGTCATCGCCGCGATGTCCATGACGGCGAGTATCAGCACCAGGTTGATCATCGATTCCGACTCCCGCACTCACCATGGGAATGAATTGCCTTGTCGTTCAAGTGGAGTGGACGATACCGGGGATCAGCGGATCTCGCGCGGGTGAAGAGCCCGCCGAGGATGAGGAAGGCCTAGGCATGCGATCACCAGGAACTGGTGGCGGGATTTTGTCCGTATGCCCCTCCGTGAGTTCCTGGTGATCAAGCGTCCAGGGGCGCGAGGGAGTGGACGAAAACGCCGTCTGCGTTCAGTAGCGCCTAGTGTTGCCCCATGGCAGCCGCGAGGGTGTGGTCAGTGACGTCGGCGACTCCAACCGAGGAGGATGCGCAGACGATCGCTCGAACCGTAGTCGCGGAACGGCTTGCCGCTGGTGCTGAGGTGACCGGACCCGCGATGTCGGTGTTTTGGCACAACGACGAGCTGGGCGAGGGGCAGGAATGGCGAGTGACGCTCAAGACCTCGGCTGTCGTTCGAGACAGGCTGGCGGCCCGGATTCTCGAACTGCACCCTTGGGCAGGTAGCTCCGAAATCACCGCTTCCCCGGTGGAATGGGCCATGGACCGGTACGCCGACTGGGTCGAAAAGTTCACAGCTGCAAAGGAATAGGCGCACGCGCGGCTTTGGCCCGGCGCGCGAGATTCCCGGCCTCGGCCACTCCCGCCGCCGATGCCCGTGTGCTGAGCACCGCCGACGGGCTGGGAGTCGAACAGATCGGGAAGATCGTCGCAGTGCCGCGGCTCGGCCCCGGGATGACGCTGACCGATGATGCGGTGCGCCGGACCCTGCTTCGCCTCGAGGCTCGTGGTTTGGCCGAGAATCGTTCCGGGGGTTGGCAACTCACCGTTCGTGGTCGTGTTCTGTGGGCGAGCAAGGGAAGCCTTTTCACGCTTTAGGCGGCCCCCGAGCACCGTCGTCACCGGTTGCTGTCAGCAGGGGGGGCGCGGGCGAGGGGGTCGCGGCGAGGTAGGCGTCCACGTCGGCTGCTTCGCTGCGGACCATCGGGTCGGGGTATCGGCTGCTGGGGTGTAACCCTCGCCTCCAGCCTTGGGGTGTGGGGGCACACTGGAGGGATGGATCCTGTCGTGGCTCTGCGTCAGATCGCGTACTACAAGGACCGTGCCCGCGAGGACACCAGGCGGGTGATGGCCTATCGGAAGGCCGCCGATGTCGTGGAGGCGCTGGACGAGGGGCGGCGGCAGGAGCTGGGGCGGACGAACGGGTGGCAGTCGCTGGCGGGGGTGGGGCCCAAGACGGCGGCAGTGATCGCGCAGGCCTTGGCGGGGCGCGAGCCCGATGTGCTGGTCCAATTACGAGGTGCGGCAAAGGATTTGGGTGGCGGACCGGTGCGCGCGGCGCTGCGGGGGGATCTGCATCTGCATTCGAATTGGTCGGATGGGGTCGCGCCCATCGCGGAGATGATGGCGGCGGCGCGGGCGCTGGGGCATGAATACTGCGCGCTCACTGATCACTCGCCGCGGTTGACGGTGGCCAATGGGTTGTCGGCGGAGCGGTTGCGGGAGCAGTTGGATGTCATCGACGGGCTGCGGGAGCAGTTCGCGCCGATGCGGATTCTCACCGGAATCGAGGTGGACATACTCGATGACGGGTCGCTGGATCAGGAACCGGAGCTGCTCGAGCGGCTCGATATCGTGGTCGCCAGCGTGCACTCCAAGCTGAAGATGGAGTCCGCCGCCATGACCAGGCGCATGGTGCGCGCGGTCTCGGGCGGTCAGGCCGACATACTCGGGCACTGCACCGGCAGGCTCGTCGAAGGTAATCGTGGTACCCGGCCCGAGTCGGCCTTCGATGCCGAGCAGGTGTTCACCGCCTGCCGGGAGTACGGCACCGCGGTGGAGATCAACTCCAGACCCGAACGGCGCGATCCGCCGACCCGGCTATTGCGCATGGCCCTGGAGATCGGCTGCGAATTCTCCATCGACACCGACGCGCACGCGCCCGGCCAACTCGACTTCCTCGGCTATGGCGCACAGCGGGCCTTGGACAATGGCGTGCCCGTCGCGCGCATCATCAATACCTGGCCGGTCGATAAGCTGCTGACCTGGACCGATTCCTGAGCCCTAGCCGACGGCCGCGATGAGCAGCGCGCCGATCAGCGCCAGTCCGAATCCGGCCACCACCGCACAGATCAGTCCGCGAATCAGCCACGGCCCAATGGCTTTCGAGATGAAGTACCCCGCGGTGCCGCCGAGCGCGGCCAGCGCCACGCCTTCCCCCATGACCAGATAGAAGATCGACGCCATCAGCGCGTTGATGGTGTCGCCGAGCCCGCTGGCATAGTCGCCGAACGGAATCGGGAACCGGAGCAGAATCCCGACGATCGCCGCGGCGATGGGAGCGGTCAGCACGGCGGCGATCCCGCCCCAGGCCGATACCGCCCACGGCACCAGGATGGTGGACCGGTCACCCTCGATTCGCATGCGCGCCAATCCTCCCGACTCGTCGTAGCGCAATCGTAGATTCCGCGACCCGAGCGGCCGCGCCGGAACTCTCGCACCGCGCGCCGTGACTGCCCGGGTATCGACAGGGAGGCTGCGCGTGTCGCTTAGCCGAAGGGTTGCTGAAGGCGGGAAGACTCGCGGTATGACTACCGAGTCGCGGCCGGGGGAGTCGCTGCCTACGCGCATCTGGGACTGGTTGCGGACGATCGAGCACACCATCAGGCCCAACTACACCGGCGTGGTGGTCGGCGCGATCTTCTTCGCCTGGTCGGTCTCGCCGTCCCTGCTGCCGCGCGAGTGGATCTTCCAGGGCCTGGTCAGCGGTATCAGCGCGGTGATCGGATACGGCGTCGGCTGCGTCCTGGACTGGGCGTTCCGGCGCTGGGTACGACCGCGGCTGCCCGCCTCGGTGACGCGATGGGCAGGGCTGTGGCAGCCCTCGGACCGGGCCCGGCAGCTCACCAAGATCGTGATCATCATCGGCGCGGCGGTGGGCGCCGCGGCGGTGCTGGCCCGCTCCGCGCGCTGGCAGCGCGATCTGGAGACGCTGATGGGGATGGCCCCGACCGCCACCTCCAGTTATCTGCGCACCGAACTGCTGGCGGCCGCGACGGTCGCCCTGGTGATCGGCGCGTATCGCGCGGTGCGCTGGTTCTTCCGGTGGCTGATCCGGGTGCTCAATATCGACTGGCGGATTCCGCGCGCGGTCGCGGTACCGGGCGCGGTGGTGGTGATCGTGGTGCTCTCGGTTCTGCTGTTCCAGGGTGTCCTCGCGAAAGCCTTCTTCTCCGTGGCGAATTCGGCCTTCAGCGTGCGCAACAGCAATACCTCACCCGCGGCGATCCAGCCGCAGCTACCCGAGCGCTCGGGCAGCCCGCAATCACTCGCACCGTGGAATACCCTCGGCTCGGAGGGGCGCTGGTTCGTCTCGTATGTGCCGACCGCCGCGCGTATCGCCGAGGTGACGGGAAAGCCCGCGCGCGAACCGATTCGGGTGTACGCCGGATTGGAATCGGCCGAGACCGAGCAGGATATCGCCGATCTGGTGGTCAAGGAGCTCGATCGCACCAATGCGTGGGAACGCCAGGCGCTGGTGGTGGTGACCACCACCGGCACCGGCTGGGTGGACTCCACCACCGCCGAATCCATCGAATTCATGTACGGCGGCGACAGTGCCATCGCGGCGACCCAGTACTCGTATCTGCCGAGCGTGCTGTCCTTCCTCTCCGATAAGCAGAAGGCCGCCGATGCCGGGCGGCTGGTGGTGCACGCCGTGCACGAACGCTGGGCCACCCTGCCGCCGGAGCATCGCCCGAAACTGCTGATCTACGGCGAGAGTCTGGGCTCGCAGGGTTCCGAGGCCGCCTTCACCGGACTCGATGACATTCGCACCCTGGTCGACGGCGTGCTGTGGGTCGGACCGCCGAATTCGAATCGGTTGTGGACGCAGTTCACCGAGCGCCGCGATCCGGGCACGCCCGAGATCCTGCCCATCTACGCGGACGGTCTCGCGGTGCGCTTCGGCGCTACCGGGGACGACCTGAAACGTCCTGACCGGCAATGGCTTTCGCCTCGCATCGTATATCTCCAGCACGCCTCGGACCCCATCGTCTGGTGGTCGCCGGATCTGCTGTTCACCCAACCGGATTGGCTGAAGGAGCCGCGCGGTTCGGATGTCTCCCAATCCATTCGCTGGTGGCCGATCGTCACCTTCTGGCAGATCAGCGCCGACCTCGCGCACGCCCAGAAGGTCCCCTCCGGTCACGGCCACCGCTACGGCACCACGGTGCTGGACGCGTGGGCGCAGGTCGTCCAACCCGCCGACTGGACACCCGAACTCACCGAGCGCATTCGTCAAGCCCTCGATGAGAACATCACCTGGGAGTATGCGCATAAATAGCTGATCGACCGGGCGCAAGGCTTTGGCAGCTACCTGCCAGGAATTCCGTTGACCGGGACTTTTCGACTCGGCATAGTACCGCGCGCCATAGCGTCGGGTGCAGGAACCACTGCACGAGGAGGAAACACCCGCATGACTAACAAGGTGCTCGATCGGGTTCGCGATCTGCTGCCCGCGATCCGGGAACGCGCGGTGCAGGCCGAAGAGCAGCGGCGGGTGCCCGACGCCAGCATTGCCGAACTCACCGAGGCAGGTGTGTTCCGCATGCTGCAGCCCAAGCGATTCGGCGGCGCGGAAACCTCCCCGGTGGACTTCTACCAGGTGGTGCGCGCGGTCGCGACGGCCTGCCCGTCCACCGCGTGGGTGACCTCGGTGCTGGGCGCGCACCCGTGGCAGCTGGCGCTGTTCGACGATCGCGCACAGCAGGATGTGTGGGGCGAGAATCCGGACATTCTGGTGTCGTCCTCCTACGCGCCGACCGGCAAGCTGGTCGCCGTCGAGGGCGGGTTCGAGATGTCCGGCCGCTGGAGCTTCTCCTCGGGCTGCGATCACGCGCAGTGGGTGTTCCTGGGCGCGCTGCTGCCCACCGAGCAGGGGATGGACTACTTCACGGTGCTGGTGCCGCGCACCGACTACCGCATCGACGACGTCTGGAATGTGTCGGGCCTGTCCGGCACCGGCTCCAATGACATCGTCATCGAGCAGGCTTTCGTCCCGGCCTACCGCATGTACTCCGCCACCGATCAGGCCAATCTGATCGGACCCGGCCAGCAGGTGAATACCGCTCCGCTGTACAAGATCTCGTTCGGCAGCGTCTTCTCCAACACCATCACCGCGCCCATCATCGGCGCGGCCGAGGGTGCGTACGAGGCGCATATCGAGCGGCAGCGCGAGCGGGTGCGGCTGTCCTACGGCGGTCAGAAGGTCTCCGACGATCCGTTCGCGCATGTGCGAATCG
Source organism: Nocardia sp. NBC_01503 (assembly GCF_036327755.1). NCBI lineage: Bacteria > Bacillati > Actinomycetota > Actinomycetes > Mycobacteriales > Nocardiaceae > Nocardia > Nocardia sp. NBC_01503. The sequence goes on along the minus strand of NZ_CP109596.1, from coordinate 535,572 downwards.
CCCGCGCCGCCAGTGAGATCGACGCCGCCATTCTGCAGATGGAGCGCAATACCTCAGAGCAGCTGCGCTATGCCGAAGCGGGCGAGGAGATTCCGTTCGAGCTGCGGCTGCGCGCCCGGCGCGATCAGGTGCGCGGCACCGAACGCGCTTTGGAGGCAATCGATCTGCTGTTCAAGAACTCCGGTGGGCACTCCATCAAGAAGCCCAATCCGATCGAACGGCACTGGCGCGACGCGCACGCCGGCAGCGTGCACGCCATCAATGACGTGGAGCGGGCGCTGGCCATGTTCGGTAAGGGAGCGATGGGCCTCGAGGTCGCGGATCGGATGCTGTGAATGACTCCGACCGTTGAGAATACCGAGCGCTGGGTCACCGTCGACGGGCACGAGTTGCGGTATCACGAGGCGGGCTCCGGTGCGCCGCTGGTGCTGCTGCACGGCTCCGGCGCGGGTGTTTCGGGCTGGGCCAACTTCGGCAACAACCTGCCCGTCCTGGCCGAGCACTTCCGCTGTCTGATCCTGGATCAGCCCGGCTTCGGTGCCAGTGGACGCCCGGAAGTGTACGAGCGCAATTACCTTCGCATCGCGGCCGATGCGGTACTCGGGCTGCTCGACGAGCTCGGCATCGAAAAGGCGCATCTGCTCGGCAATTCCATGGGCGGCGGGGTGGCGGCTCTGCTGGCGCTGGATCATCCGGACCGGGTGGACCGCGTGGTGCTCATGGCACCGGGCGGTGTCGGGGTGAATGTGCTCGGACCCGAACCGTCCGAGGGCATTCGGCGGTTGATGGAGTACAACGCCAACCCGAGTGACGAGCGCGCCATGGGTTTCCTGCGGGCGATGGTCTGCAACGAGGCCACCCTCACCGAAGAGCTCGTGGCGACGCGGCTGAAGGCCGCGGCCGACCCGCGTGGCCAGGCCGCCCTGCGCGATGCCTACGCCACCTTCTACAACCCGAAAATGGCTGAGCCGCTCCCGCTCTGGGCGCGACTGAAGAGCCTGCGGCATGAGGTTCTCATGCTGTGGGGCCAGGACGACCGCGTCACACCGGTCGAGGGCGCGCTCTTTCCCGCTCGCCAGCTTCCCAATGCCGATCTGCGCATCTTCTCGCGCTGTGGGCACTGGGTGATGGTGGAGCGCAAGGACGCCTTCGAACGGGCTGTGATCGAATTCCTGGAGAACGGCCTGTAAGACAACGATTCGCGCCCGCCCTGGACTGTTCCGGTGGCGGGCGCGAAGTCGTTCATCGAGACACGCTGTGGTGCTGCGGGTGTGGATCCCGGCCAAAAGCGCGCCGGGATGACGGAGGACCTCTCTCGAGGTGGGGCGGGACGAACGGTATTTCGGTTGCGGCCGAGGTGCGCGGCGATACAGTGCGGGGATGACGTGGACAGCGCCTGAGATCGAACGCACCGCACAACTGCTCGTCGGTGACGAGCGCGCCATGCTGCAAGCCATGCTGGACCGGGGTCGCAATATCCTGCTGTGGAAATGCCAGGGGCTCAATGGCATTCAGCTCGCCACCCGCAGCGTGGAACCGTCCTCGATGTCGCTGCTCGGCCTGCTGCGGCATATGACCGAAACCGAGCGCGGCTGGTTCCGTATGCGCGCCGCCGGTGAGCGCCTCGAGTACATCTACAGCGACGACACCAACCTCGACGGCGATTTCGACGATACCGTCCCCGCCGAGGCCGAAGCCGACTACGCCCGCTACCTCGAGGAAATCGCCCTGTGCGACAAGGCGATCGCCCCGCTGCCGCTCGATCACACCACCGCACATCCGCGCACCGGCAAGGACATCGCACTGCGCTGGATCTATCTGCATCTGATCGAGGAGTACGCCCGCCACGACGGCCACGCCGATCTGTTGCGCGAACGTATAGACGGCACTACCGGCTACTGATCACAGCCCGTGTTCGTGTGCCCAGGCGGCGACCTGGGTGCGCGAGGTGAAGCCGAGTTTGGTCAGGATGTGCTCCACATGGGTCTCCGCGGTGCGGATGGAGATGACCAGGTCGGCGGCTATGCGCTTATTGCTGTGACCGGCGGCGACCAGGCGGGCCACATCCTTCTCCCTGCGGGTGAGGATATTGGTCTCCGAGGCGGTGGCGGCCGATTTACGCGGAGCGCGTTTGGGTGGCTCGGGTAATTCGAGGGCGGGCGCGGTGGTGCGCCCCAGGGCGTAGTCGATGGCCTCGTTGAGCGGCAGGTTCGCCCCCGCGCCGAAGGCGGCGCGGAAAGCGTCCTCGCCCAGCGCATCTCGGACCTTGAGTCGTTCCTTGTCGCCGACCGCGACTGTGATGGTGTGCGCCAGGCGAATGGTGCTGCGCTGCAGGGATTCCGCGGCGCCCAGCAGACGGGCGGCGCGCTCGTAGTCGCCATTGGCGGAGACCGTCCAGGCCAGGCCCTCGAAGGCGGAGGAGAGCCAGACGCAGCGTTCGAACAGGGCGAGTTGTTCGATTGCGCGGCTGTGGAATTCGGCTGAGGCGGTGAGGTCGCCCAGCCGCCAGTGATCGATGCCGACCGTCCACAGGGCCAGACCGCCCAGCAGGTGCGAGCCGCTGGCGGTGGTGAGTTCGAGGAAGCGGTTCGCGAGCTCGGTACGGCCCGGGGCGTCCAGGACCATCGCGCACATGAAGGCGAAGGCGTGGCTGTCCATCTCGATGGCCTGCTGGTTATGCTCGACCGCCAATTCGATGGCGGTGCGGCCCAATTCGAGTGAGTGCTGCCGGTCGCCCTCGGCGAACGCGAGCAGCGAGCGGTCCAGGGCCGCCTCCGCCATGATGTCGGAGCTCTCCAGTGTGGCAGCCAGTTCCAGGCACTCCTGGACCAGTCTCGCGGCCGATACCTGATCGCCCAGCAGCGCCGCCAGCGAGGCCGCGGAGGAGAGTGCCTTGGCGCGTTCGGCTGTCGGCTCCGGATTGCGCTCCAGCGCTTCGGTGAGCCAGCGGTACCCCTCGGAGAGGAAGCGATTGTGCTCCCAGAACGGCCGCAGCACCGTCACCGTGGCAATGGTCTCCAGCGGCTCGTCTTGGAGCCCGGAGCGCAGGGCCGCACGAAGATTCGCGTGTTCGCGGGTCAACTCGCGGAACCACTGCACATCCGCGGCGGTCCAGTACGCGGTCTGCCCGCGCATGGCCAGATCCCGGTAGTGCGCGCGATGCCGCGCCCGCACGGCCTGCGCGTGCCCGCGCTCGGTGAGCCGGTCGGCGGCGAATTGCCGAATCGGCTCCAGCATGGAGTATCGCGCGGCGTCACCGTCATAGCGTTGCGCCACAACGGATTTGTCGACCAGTCCGGTGAGCGCGCCGACCAGCGAGCCCGTGCCCAGGTCGCACACCGCCTCGGCGGCCTCGATATCGAATCCGCCCGCGAAGACCGAAAGCTGTTCCCACAGTGACTGTTCGGCAGGCGTGCAGAGGTTGTAGCTCCAGCGGATCGCGCCCTCGATGGTCTGCTGACGTTCGGGCGCGGTGCGCGGCCCGGCGCTGAGCAGCCCCATGGTGTCGTCGAGCCGGTGCAGAATCTGTTCGGGGGTGAACATGCGCAATCGCAGCGCCGCCAACTCCAGTGCCAGCGGCATACCCTCGAGCCTGCGACAGATTTCAGCGAGCACCGCGCGATTGGCCGGGGTCGCCTTGAATGCGGGATTGGCGGCGCTCGCGCGTTCGATGAACAGTTGCAGCGCATCGCTCTCGCCGCCGGTATCGGCATCCGGCACGGTGAGCGGGGGTACCGGCATCACCTGTTCGCCGGGTATGCCGAGCACCTCGCGGCTGGTGGCCAGTACCCGCACATCCGGTGTGGTGGCGATGATCCGTCCGACCAGGGCCGCGCACGCCTCGATGAGGTGTTCACAGTTGTCGAGAATCAGCAGCAGCCGTTTATCGGCGAGGAATTCGGTGAGCCGGGGCAGCGGCGCGGTGGACTCATCGCGCAGGTTCAGCGCCTCGGCCACGCTGAGCGTCACCAGATTCGGATCCTGGAGGTCGGCGAGTTCGACCAACCACACCCCGTCGGGAAACGCGCGCGCGACCAATTGCCCGATCTGCCGAGACAATCGGGTCTTCCCCATGCCGCCGGGACCGAGCAGCGTCAAAACCCGTGTGGTGGGCAGCAGCCTTTTGGCGGTAGCCAGCTCGTCGCGGCGGCCGACGAAACTGGTGACCTCCGCGGGGAGGTTTCCATTGACACGCCGCGCCATGGAGTCCAACCTATGTGATTCGCGACGCTCCCTGCTACCACCGGGGCCATAAACCCAGTTCGCGCCGTCTGGTAGGCGACTTGCCGAGCACTGTGCCCCCGCTTACAACGGGTTTTCCGCGGACCTGCCACATCGCCCTCGGCCTATCCGATTTGTCCGGTCCGGCCATACCTGTGGCGAATAATTAGCGAACTTCACCGACCCGCCTTCACCGCCTGTGAAGCCGTCCCGGAAACGCGACTGGACGGGGTGCCGACCACTGGCTCTCACGGGCACCTCCGGCCGCGGGCGCGGCGGTGGCTCGCGGAGAACCCGCACAGGTAATTACGGCGCAGTCGTTTTCGCCGGGGCCAGTGCCTTGCTCAGCGCATCGAGAATCTGCTGCTTGCCGAGGCGCCCCTCACGGGTCGGGGTGAGCGGGTAGACGTGCACCAGCCCCGCGCCCTCGTGATAGTCGACCTCGACGCCCGCGTCGCGCGCCTTGTCGACCAGTAGCCGGATATCGGGGAGCACGATGTCGCGGGTGCCGCTGAAGACGGTCAGTGGGCCCAGGTCGCGCATCTCGCCCAGCAAGGGGCTCACGCGGGGATCGGTCAGGGGCAGTTCGCCACGCCAGAGCTCGATGAAGACGCGGGTGCCCTCCTTGCCCAGCCATGGATCGGTCGGCAGCACCACATCGATCTCGGGATTGCTCAGCGACAACTCCAGCGCGGGGGAGATCAATACCGTGCTGGGGAGCACCACCTGATGCTGGTCCCGCAGCACCTGTGCGGTGGACAGGGCGATCTGACCGCCCGCGGAATCTCCGGCCAGGCAGACCTCGCCATAGCGAGACCTGTTGTCCAGCACCAGCTTCGCAATGATCGCGACGACCTGCTCGGCGGTCCCGAACGGCACCAGCGGATAGATCGGCACCGTGACGGTGGTGCCCACCTCGGCGGCGATATCGGCCGCCAACTGCCAGTGCTGCGGTGCGATCTCATTGACCCACGCACCACCGTGCACATAAACGACATTGCCGCGCGGGCGTCCGGTGCGGGGGATGAGCGTGTATATCGGCAGACCGCGGCTGTGATCCACCGACACCACCACATCCGAGCGCAACCGCCGCGGCGGCCCGTACGCCTTGGGGCGCAGACTCCGGTCGCGGAGATGTTCGCGCGCGGGCTCGGCCGTGAGGAATGCCCGATTGGCCCGGATGATCCGCAGATAGGCGGGGACTACCCGGCGGCTCAGGAAGCTCGCCCGAGAGGTATGGAACGCCGTCATGCGGCGACCATACCGTCCGGCCGCTACGCCGTGGGCACCTTCATTTCACTGACCAGCCAGCGTCCGTCCGCCTGCTCGTCGAGGTGCGTCACCGTGGAGAGCGAACTGGCATGCGAGTCGATGCCCGCGGTGGTCACGACCTGCGTCGTGTACACCAGCACCTCGGCATTGTGCGCCCCGAGCGAGGAGAGTCCGCAGTGCGTCTCACCCGCCTTGCTCCGGGTCTGCATCTGTGTCATCACCGACCGCAGCGAAGGCCAGTTCTGCGTGAAGGTCTGCCGCCACTCCCCGGTGGACCCGTCCAGCATCGCCACCCGATACTTCTCCATATCGCTGTAGTCGTAGGTCGCCATCGACACCGCGAAATCACATGCGGCGCGCTGCGCCGCCGCCCGCCGATCCGAATTCCGATTGGCCTCCGAAAGATCCTGCCGCAATTGGCTTTCGGTGCTCTCCGCCCGCTGCACCGCATCATGCTCCCCGGAGTACAGCAGAAACACCCCGATGGCCGCCGCCACGCACACCAGCCCCAGCACCGCCGAAACCCAAGACACCACCACCGGCGATCGCAACCCCCGCCCCGGCCCCGGCGACCCATACCCCGGCATAGACATGGCACTTCCTTCGGTCATGACTCTGCCGAGATGCTATCCCGCCGCGTTGATTTCTCCGAGGTGGTGACTCATACGGTCGCGCTTGGTGCGGAGGTAGTGGACGTTGTGTTCGGTGGGCTGGGTCCGCAATGGGATACGGGCCACCACCGTGATGCCGTGTGCCTCGAGGCCGGACTGCTTGGCGGGGTTATTGCTCAGTAGGAGAACGGAGTTCACCGAGAGATCGGCCAGGATTCGCGCGGCCGCACCGTAGTCGCGGGCATCGATGGGCAGACCCAGTCGGACGTTGGCGTCGACGGTATCGGCACCCTGATCTTGAAGTTCGTAGGCGCGCAACTTGTTCAGCAGGCCGATGCCCCGGCCCTCCTGGCCGCGCAGGTAGACGACCACGCCGCGGCCCGCGTCGACCACCGCGGCCATGGCGGCATCGAGTTGTTCGCCGCAGTCACAGCGCTGGGAGCCGAAGGCATCTCCGGTGAGGCATTCGGAGTGCACGCGCACCAGGGCGTCCGCGCCGGAAGGATCGCCGTAGACCAGGGCCAAATGCTCTGCGCCGGAGTGCTCGTCGGCGTAGCCGACCACCTGGAAGTCGCCGAACCGAGTGGGCAGCCGGGTCTGCACCACCCGGGTGATGCCGTTCTCCAGGGTCCGGCGGTACTCGATGAGATCGGCGATGGAGATGATCGGAATCGAGTGTTCGGCCGACATGGCAAGCAGTTCGGGAAGTCTCGCCATCGAGCCGTCGTCATTGACGACCTCGGCGATCACCCCGGCGGGGCGCAGCCCGGCCAGGCGCATGAGATCCACCGCGGCCTCGGTATGACCCGGACGGCCCAGCACCCCACGGGGGTTCGCGCGCAGCGGGAACACATGGCCCGGCCGCGACAGCTCATCGGGGGTGGTGCGCGGATCGGCCAGCACCCGCATGGTGCGCGCGCGGTCGGCGGCCGAAATCCCGGTGCTCACACCGGAGATCGCATCCACCGATACCGTGTACGCGGTGCCCTTGGGATCCTGATTGACCGCCGTCATGGGCGGCAGTAACAGCCGGTCGAGATCCTCGCCCGCCATCGGCACGCACACCACACCGCTGGTGTAGCGCACCAGGAACGCGATGTTCTCGGGCGTGGCCTGCTCGGCGGCGAGTATGAGATCGCCCTCGTTCTCGCGGTTCTCGTCATCCACCACGAGCACCATGCCGCCCGCGGCGATCGCGGCCACCGCCGTGGCGATGGTGTCGAGTTCACCGGTCATCGTCGACCACCTCCTCTGTTATGCCTAATAGAAATATGCGGACGGCAGAACAGCGAGGTGAGATCCCGCTCACCGGATAAGAAAATGGCTCGGAGGCGTGGCCTCCGAACCATTTCACGCGATCACGGCGCTCAGAACGCGGTACCGCCCGTGGCGGGCGTGCGCCCGGCCCGCATGATGATCGCGCCGATCAACGCGATCGCCGAGGTGGCCGCGATGACATAGAAGCTGATCTCATAGCCCTTGTCCGCGAACAGCATCGGGATTTCCTTGGTGACCGTGGGCGCACCCATCACCGTCACATCCGCCTTGACCGGATTGGCATTGAGGAAAGCCGTGGCCACCGCGAGTCCGACGGCCGCGCCCATGGCCTGCATAACGCCCAGCATGCCCGCGCTGATGCCCTGCTGTTCCGCGGGCACCGCCTCGACCATGAGGTTCGGCGTCGCCGCGTAGTACAGACCGAACGCGATACCGAACACCGCGCTGATCAGCGCCTGCATACCCCAGCCGTGTGAGGTCGCACCGTAGGCGATGGCCGCGCCGACGAAGATCACCAGCGCGAACACCAGCGGCTGCCGGCCACCCGAGCGCCGAATCCACAGACCGCCGAGGAAACCGAAGGCCATGGCGATCAGCGATTGCGCGAGGGTGATGTGTGTGGCGAACTTCAGCAGACTGAACCCGTCGCCGTAGCTGTAACCCGGATTCAATTGCACATCAACCATATTCGGCGGCAACTGCGAGTACACGGCCTCGGGCGGCACCACCACCGCACCCGGCGGCAACTCCACACCCGGCGGCAGCGCGGCCTTGGCCTGCGCCTCGGCCTGCGCCTGCGCCTGTTGCAGCGCACCGGCCTTCACCTGATCCCAGGTCGCGGTCTTGACCTGCTCGACCACCTCGGCGGACGGCGGCGACTGCGTCATATAACCGGTGGCGTACGACTGGTAGCCGATCATGAACGAGGCCAGCAGCGCGATGAACAGCAGCACACTCACGCGCGGGGTGAACAGCAGCTTCATATCCATGATGGGCTGCTTGACCCGCATCTCCACAATCGGGAAGAGCGCCAGGAAGATAATGCCGCCGATGAGCCAGGCCAGGCTGGAGGGCTTGCTCCAACCCCACTGCTGACCGTTGTCCAGGTAGATGAGCGTGAGCACCAAGCCCGCGCCGAGCAGTACCGCGCCGACCAGATCCAGCTTCTGCGGGACCCGCAGCTTGGACTCCGGCACGATGGCGATCACCAGCGGAATCATCACGACGGTGAAGGCGAACAGGAACCAGAAGATTGCGCGCCAGCTGTGGTTCTCCACGATCCAGCCGCCGATCAGCGGACCGGCGAGCGCGGAGACGCCCAGACCGGTGGAGGCGATACCGAGGCCGACCGGAACCAGCTTGCGCGGCATCAGGTCTCGAATGAGGCCGTACGAGATCACCGCTGTCGCAATGGCTGTCGCCTGCAGTCCGCGGCCGATCAGGAAGAGCATCCAGTTGCTGGTGATCGCGCAGATGGCGCAGCCGATCATGAACAGCACACCGCAGACCAGGAACATCCGCTTCTTGCCGACAATGTCCGACAGCTTGCCGATGACCGGTGAGGTGGCGGCGCCGACGACGCCGAAGATGATGATCGCCCAGTTGATGTTCGCGCCATGGCTGGGGAACGTGGGCGCGATTTGGCGCAGTGCGGCCGAGACCATCACGTACTGCATGGGCGCGACCTCGGTGAACAGCACGATCACCGCGAGGACGGAGAAAATCCGAAGCTTTGACGCACCGTCGAGGCGACCGGTGTCATCGATGGTGCCGGGCGGCACCTCGGGGGCGACGGAGGTGGACATATTGCGTCCTCCAGTGGGTAGGTAACACGATTTCGTGAACCGTGTCACAGGCCCGGGGCGCCGCCTATGGATGAATCCGCTGAGTGGAGAATTTCGAGGATTCTGATACGAACTTTATTGATTTTATTCCTTGGATGGCTTGCGGCGCGTACGCTGCTTCGCCAACTTGTCCAAATCGGTCAGCAGATCCTGTGCGAATTCGCGTTCCGCCGCGTAATGGCGTACGCACCACCGCAATACCGCGCTCGGGTACGCCCACTCCGGATTGGCGTCCGCGCCATCGGCGTCGATCTGTGCCCTGCGCTGCATCTTCTCGGCGTAGTCGATGTGCTGGGTGAGGATCTCGCGCATGCGATCGGGTTCGGCCAGATGACCCAGCCAGGCCCGCAGCATCACGCTGTGCTTGAGGACGGGAGCCTCGACGGGGGAGTGGTTCACCCAGTGCGCGGCGGCTTCCCGGCCGCTCTCGGTAATGGCGTACATGCGCTTACCGCGCATACCGTCCTCGGAGACCACGGTGCGCGAGGTGGCGTAGCCGTGCTTCTCCAGCCGTTTGAGTTCGGCGTAGATCTGGCTGAACGACGGACTCCAGTAGAAGAACTGCAGACTCCAGTCCGCCCACTTCTTCAGGTCGTAGCCCGAGAGCTCATCGGCGTGCGAGAGCATGCCGAGCACCGCCCACGCCGTGGTGGGCAGATCCGGAATCGCCTGTGACTCTTCGTCATGCGCCCCGTGTGCCGCGCCATCGGTCATGGCTGAAGGGATTCGCCCCCGCATAAGTCTGCCTTCTCTGTCCTGAGCAACGGGTCCGGTCAGCGCCAGTGCGCGCGACGCGGGAACAGCGTGCGCCCGGCCTCGTGCGCGACCTCGAGCACGACGCGGGCCAGCCGGTCATAGCTCATACCGTCGGCGCGACCCGAGAGCGAGAGCGCGGCGGGTGCGGTGCCCCGGCCACGCAGTGGCGCTGCGACACAGGCGATTCCGACCACGGCCTCTTCCCGGTCGATGGCCACGCCCTGACGCAGTCGGATCTGCGCGAGTTCACGTGAGAGCGCCTCGGGCTCGCAGATGGTGCGCGGGGTCAGCCGCGGCAGGCGATTGCGCAGCACGGCCTCGGCGATATTGGGCTCCAGACAGGCGAGCATGGCCTTGCCGACACCCGTTGCGTGCGCGGGCATCCGGCCGCCGAGCCGGGTGGGCAGGCTGGCGGCGAAGCGGCCGCCGGCCTTGTCCAGATAGACCACATCGCGGCCGTCGAGCACCGCGAGGTGACCGACCATGCCGGTGCGCTGGCTCAATTCGTGCAGCAGCGGGCTGACCGCATCGCGAATCTCATTGTGATCGGCGGTGAGTCCGCCGAGTTCGAGGGCGCGCATACCGAGGCGGTAGCCGCCGGAGGTGTGCGCCAGCCAGCGCAGCTTGATCATCTGATCGAGGATGCGGTGCACCGTGGAGCGCGGCAGGCCGGTGCGCTCGACCAGGCCGAGCAGGGTGAGCGTGGGGGTGGAGGCGTCGAAGGCATCCAGGATGAGAGTCATGCGCTCGATCATCGAGACCGGAACTTCGGCGCTGGTGTTGCGAGAATCCTTGGCGCGCATAGGGGTGTGGGTGTTTCGTGTCTCCGCCGAGGGGAGCATGGCGACGGACATTCGAGCCTCCGTTGGTGCAGACATCCAGTCTAGGGATATGCCGATTAGGTATGTTCCGGTTTCGGAGCTTGTGCTACCCATCACAGTGCCCTGGACCACACGCGGGGGAATCGGGAGAACTACGTAGCTTTTGTCCCGTTCTACGGATTCATGTCTCGGTGACCGAACCCCGATATTGACGCCTCCCGGCGCTGACCTGCTGTTATGACTGGCAGCCATATTTCGAACCGAAATAAGAGGGAGTCACCGTGGAACCGGTGCTGGAGGTGGATCGGGTGTCAGCCGAGGGCGTTGGCGGCACCGCCGCCGCAATCGATCCGGGTGCGTTCAAAGCAGTTCTCGGGCGCTTCGCCTCGGGGGTCACTGTGATCACCGCCATTGACGACGGCGAACCGGTCGGCTTCGCCTGCCAATCCTTCGCCTCGCTGTCCATCGATCCGCCGCTGGTGAGCTTCTTCCCCGCGCGGACCTCGAGCACCTGGCCGCGCATTCGCCGCGCCGGGCGCTTCACCGTGAATATCCTGGCCGACCACCAGGATTCGGTGTGCCGTCAGCTCGGGCGACCGGGCGCGGACAAATTCGCGGGCGTCGAGTGGACCCCGTCGCGGAATGGCTCACCGCTGCTGACCGGCGCGCTGGCAACCATCGACTGCGAACTGCGCGACGAGGTCGACGGCGGCGATCACACGGTGGTCATTGCCCGCGTGACCGGTCTGAACGAGCACTCCGAGGCCACCCCGCTGCTCTTCTACCGCGCGAGCTTCGGGCGTCTCGCACACCAGTAGCTACCTCCCGGCCAGTGGGACAGCCATTGTCGTCGGCGTCACATGGGCCGCAACCATCGATACAAGGCAAGGGAGAGGAATTCACATGACCACCACCACGGATGCCGAGGTGCGAGTGATCGACGCGGGCGCGCCGCCCACCCGATTCGCGCGTGGCTGGCACTGCCTGGGCCTGGCCGACTCGTTCCGCGACGGAAAGCCGCACACCGTCAAGGCCTTCGGCACCGAGATCGTGGTGTTCGCCGCCGAGGACGGCACCCTGAACGTGCTCAACGCGTACTGCCCGCATATGGGCGGCAATCTCGCCGACGGCACCGTCAAGGGTGACTCGCTGGCCTGCCCGTTCCACGACTGGCGCTGGAACGGCAAGGGCAAGTGCACCGGCATTCCCTACGCGCGCCGGGTTCCGCCGCTGGCCCGCACCAAGGCGTGGCCGACCATGGTCGAGAACAAGCAGTTGTTCGTATGGAACGACCCGGAGGGCAAGCAGCCGCCCGCCGAGGTCGCCATCCCGCGTCTGGACGCCGCGTTCGATGACGAGTGGACCGACTGGACCTGGAACTCGATGATCGTGGACGCCAACTGCCGCGAGGTCATCGACAATGTCGTGGATATGGCGCACTTCTTCTATGTGCACTACGGCTTCCCGACGTTCTTCAAGAACGTGTTCGAGGGCCACACCGCCAGCCAGTACATGACCTCGGTCTCGCGCGAGGACATGATGGGCGCGACCGCGAAAGCGCTGGGCGGCAAGAACGTTCTGCAATCCGAGGCCGCCTACTACGGGCCCTCCTACATGATCGATTACCTCAAGAGCGAGAGCGCGAACGGTCTGGTCGTCGAGGGCTACCTCATCAACTGCCACTATCCGATCAACGAGAACCAGTTCGTACTCATGTACGGCGCGATCGCCAAGAAGCCCTCCGGTGTCTCGCCGGAGCAGGCGCGGGAGATCGCCGAGAAGTTCGTCGGCGGGCTCGGCAAGGGCTTCGAACAGGACGCGAATATCTGGAAGCGCAAGTCGCGCATCAACAATCCGCTGCTGTGCGAGGAGGACGGGCCGGTCTACCAGCTGCGTCGCTGGTACGAGCAGTTCTACACCGATGCCGCGGCGGTCACCGAGGAGATGACCACCCGCTTCGAATTCGAGGTGGACACCACCCGCGCGGTCAGCGCTTGGGAGGCCGAAGTCGCCGACAACCTGGCCAAGCGCGCCGCCGCCGACGCCTGAGAGGCATTGCCATGGACAAGGTTTCGTGCCGGTCCTGCGGGACCTGCGTACTGGTGGAGAAGTTCAGCCCCCAGCACACCAGCGTGCAATGGAACAACGCCGCCGTGGCGGCCTGCACGGAGCTCTCCACCACCGGCCTGAAGTCGCACACCTGCCACGCCCTGCGCGACAGCATCGACGCGGCGGTGGCCGCCGGTGAACTGGGTTCCAGCACCCGCGATGTGGACGTCCGCACCCGCGGCGGAACCTTGGCATAGCTGCCCCCGTCACCGTAGGCAGAAGACCGCGGGGCGGCGAGGGATGACGAAGGCAGCACGACCGAAATGGACAGCATAGGAATGGAATCGCGATGACCGTGACAGACCTCGAACCGGAACTGGCGCGACTTGCCGGTGGGATCGCGTCGGTGCGGATCGTGCGCGTGGTGCGGGAGACCGACGACGCGGTGTCACTCGAGCTCGCGCCGGAGGATGCCCACGCCGGGCGGTTCGGGTACAAGCCGGGCCAGTTCCTGACCCTGCGCATTCCGAGTGAACTGACCGGATCGGTGAGTCGGTGCTACTCGCTGTCGAGTGCGCCGCACGAGGGCGGGCCACTGAAGATCACCGTCAAGCGGACATACCAGGGCTACGGCTCGAACTGGTTGTGCGACAACGCCGTCGAGGGCATGTTCTTGGATGTGCTGCCGCCCGCCGGGCTGTTCACACCGGGGTCCCTGGACGCCGATCTGCTGCTGTTCGGCGGCGGCAGCGGTATCACCCCCGTGCTCTCCATTCTGAAATCCGCGCTGGCGCGGGGCACCGGCCACGTCACGCTGATCTACGCCAATCAGCACGAGAACTCGGTCATCTTCGCGACCGAGCTCGCGGAATTGGCCGCCGCACATCCGGATCGGCTGCTGGTGCTGCACTGGTTGCAGTCGGTGCAGGGCCTGCCGTCGGTGGAACAGCTTGCCGCGCTTGCCGAGCCGTGGGCGGCGCGTGAGGCGTTCGTCTGCGGTCCCGGCCCGTTCATGGACGCGGTGAGCGCCGCCATGACCTCGCTCGGCGCGGACCACAAGCGCGTACACGTGGAGAAGTTCGTCTCCCTGTCCGGCAATCCCTTCGAAACCGACTCCACCCCGGTCGATCTCGAAGCCGTCGAGGCCGCCGGTGACAATGCCACCGTCGCGGTCGAACTCGATGGCGAAAACCATGCACTCACCTGGCCGCGCAGTCGGACACTGTTGGATGTGCTGCTCGCCAAGGGCATCGAAGCGCCCTTCTCCTGCAAGGAGGGTGCGTGCAGCGCCTGTGTCTGCCGCGTGGTCTCCGGCGAGGTCACCATGCGGCGCAATGAAGTCCTCGAAGAAGACGACCTGGCCGACGGCTATGTGCTTGCCTGCCAGGCGGTTCCGGTGACCGACGACGTCTCCGTCACCTATTCCTGAAATATCAAGGAGTGCAACATGGCTGCCTTCAGCTCCCTCGGCTACGTGCGGGCCCGCATCGCGGACGTGCGAGCCTGGCGCGAATTCGCTTTCGACACCATCGGTTTCGCCGAGGGCACCGGACCGAATCCGAACTCCATCTATCTGCGCACCGATGAGCACACCTACCGTCTGGAACTGGTGCCGGGTGAGCGCGACGAGGTCATCGCCATCGGCTGGCAGGTCGCCGACACCCGCTCGCTGGCGCTGGTGCGCGAGACCTTGGAGAAGGCCGGAATCGCCGTGGCCACACTGTCTGTCGCGGATGCCGCGAACCGTCATGTCGAGGAGGCGATCAGCTTTGTCGACCCGTCCGGGTTCACCATCGAGGTCTTCCACGGACCGCTGCTCGATCACACCCCGGTGCTGACCAAGCACGGCGCGCGCTTCATCAACGGCGATCTGGGTCTGGGCCATGTGGTGCTGCCGGTGCGCGATATCGAGGACGCGCGCAAGTTCTACACCGAGGTATTGGGTTTCGCCGCGCGCGGCTCCTTCCGCGTCGGCCCGCCCGAGCATCCCATCTGGATTCGCTTCATGGGTGTGAACCCGCGCCACCACAGTCTCGCGCTCATCCCGGGCTCGCGGCCGGACGGTCCGGGCATCGTGCACATCATGGTCGAGGTCGATTCGCTCGACGATGTGGGCCGTGCGCTGGATCGCGTCACCAAGGCGGGCTACCACATCTCTTCCACGCTGGGCCGCCACACCAACGACAAGATGATCTCCTTCTACGTCCGCACGCCCGGTAACTGGGATCTCGAATTCGGTTGCGAGGGAATGCTGGTCGGCAACGACTACGTGGCCGAGGAGATGACCGCGGACAGCTACTGGGGCCACGAGTGGGCTAGGGGCTGATCCGCTCACGGATCCGGCCGCGTATCCGCCAGAGCCCCGGCGGATACGCGGCCGTTTCGGAGCACAACTGAATACATCGCAAAGGAGCGTCGAAAGTTGTCTCTGCCCAATACCTCCGGACCCACGCGGTTCGGATTCTTCATCGCGCCCTATCACCCGCTCAATGGCAATCCGACCCTGCAGATCCAGCGGGATCTGCGATTGGTCGAGCTCGCGGACGAACTCGGGTTTCAGGAAGCCTGGGTCGGTGAACATCACTCCGCCGGAATGGAGATCATCGCCGCCCCGGAGGTCTTCCTCGCCGCCGCCGCGGAACGCACCGGCCGGATCCGCCTCGGCACCGGCGTGAATTCCCTGCCCTACCACCAGCCCATGATGCTGGCCGACCGCCTCTGCCTGCTCGACCATCTCACCCGGGGGCGGGTCATGATGGGCATCGGCCCGGGCCAGTTGGCCTCGGACGCCTCCATGATGGGTGTGCCGCAGCCGCGCCAGCGCGACATGATGCACGAATCCATGGAGACCATCGTGCGGTTGCTGCGCGGTGAAGTCGTGACGGCCAAGACGGAGTGGTTCGAGCTCAACGAGGCTCGCCTGCAACTGCTGCCGTATCAGCGGGACGGGTTGGAAATGGCTGTGGCATCGACCATTTCACCGTCGGGTTCGGTGCTGGCCGGTAAGCACGGTGCGGGCCTGCTGTCGTTGGCCGCCTCCGATCCCTCGGGATATGAAGCGCTGCTGCCGAATTGGAAGGTCTACGAGCAGACCATGGCCGCCAATGGCCATACCGTCGATCGTGCCAAGTGGCGACTGGTCGCGCCCATGCATATCGCCGAGACCCGGGAGCAGGCGCGCCGCGAAGCCGAATGGGGCGTAGGGCATCTGGTGGACTACATCAAGCGGCTCAGCGGGATGGAGGTGCCGTGGGGCGATACCGCCGCCGAGGCCATCGAACAGTGGACCGGGCCGGGCTTCCCCGCCTTCGGTCGCGCCACCATCGGCTCGCCGGATGACGCCATCGCGGCCATCGAAGCCCTGGCCGAACAGTCCGGCGGTTTCGGCACCTTCCTGGTGCTGGCGCTCAATGTCGCCGACCCCGAAGCCTCCCGCCGTTCGGTGAAACTCTTTGCCGAGCACGTGATTCCGCACTTCACCGGCGCGAACCGCAGCCGCATCGCCTCCCTGGACTGGGCCAACGCCAATAGCGAACGCCTCATGTCGGGCATGCGCGCGGGCGTGGAAGCCGCGTTCGAGCGGCACGGCCAGGCGCTGGCCGCCGCCCTGACCCCCGAATCCGAAGGGAAGTGACATGCGCGCGGTAGTGATGCGCAATCGCGAACTCGTCGTCGACGAGGTGCCCGATCCCGTACCCGGTCCCGGCCAGGTGCTGGTCGAGACGATCGCCTGCGGAATCTGCGGCTCCGACAAGGCTGCCCTGGACTACACCGACGAGTTCTTGCAGGCTTCCCGCGACAGCGGTGTGCCCACCTTCCTGTTCGATCCGTGTCGCGACATGGTGATGGGGCATGAGCTCTCCGCCCGCGTCATCGGTGCGGGCCCGGACACCCCATTCGTGGAGGGGCAGAATGTCGTCGCCCTGCCGTGGGCCTTGGACGCGGCCGGTGGTATTCACGGCGTCGGCTACTCCAATGACTATCCGGGCGGCTTCGGCGAGCGAATGGTGTTGCAGGCTATGGCCTTGGAACCCATTCCCGAACATGTCCCGCCGCATGTGGCCGCCATGACCGAACCCCTCGCGGTCGGCTTCGGCAATGTGGCCCGCACGGGCATCGGCCCGGAAGGCACCGGTATCGTCATCGGTTGCGGCCCTGTGGGATTGGGGGCGGTCGCGGCCCTGGTCGAACGCGGTGTAGCACCCATCGTCGCGTCCGACCCCTCGAAACTTCGCCGCGAGGCCGCGCTGCGCCTGGGCGCGCACCGCGTGGTGGATCCGTCCGTCGAAGATCCGGTGGAGGTCTGGCAGGAGCTCGCCTCCCCGGGGCAGAAACTGCACGTCTGGGTGTGCGCGGGTGTCCCCGGCCTGCTCAATGAACTCATGTACAAGGTCCCCAGGGAGACCGCGATCCTGCAGATCGGCTCGATCATGTCCGATGACGTGATCCGCCCGATCGTCGGCATCTACAAGGACATCTCCCTGCAAATGTGCATGGTCTACCCCCACGAGGAGTACGCCAAAACCCTGCACCGCATAGCCGACGGCGTCATCGACGCCGAATCCCTGATCACCACCCAGGTCGGCTTCGACGGCGTAGCCGACGCCATCGAATCCCTGCGCCACCCGGACGACCACATCCAAATCCTGGTCCGCCCCAATCTGTAACCACCCGAACAGCGCAGACCCGATGCCAGACGGGTCGGCGTTGTCGGGCGCATAATTTGGTTGTGACGGCCAACCGCATGGACCTGGACGACGACGGATCGAAGCGAGCCGCGGCGTTCGACAGGTTGCTGGAGATGGGGCAGCGCGGCGATTTCGATTCGGCCGCCACCGCCCACGCTGCTCGGAAGGCCGCATGGCGGCAGTCGCAGCAGCTCCTACCTCGCCGCGACCATTGACCAACGGTGAGTGGTCAATCGCTCACGGATGCGCGCAACAACCGGCACAGATCAGCAGGACGCAGGTTGTCCGCGCGCTGCCACAGGTCGGGGGAGACCGTCTCGCGTTGTGAAATATGTTCGGCCACGGTGAATCCGTGTTTGTCGAGTAGGTCGGTGAGGGCGTCGGGGGTGAAGAAGCTCAACCAGGGCTCGCCCTGATCGGCGGCGGCCGGGAGTGCGAATTCGGCGTAGGCGGTGCCGGATTCGTCGCGAAGCTCGGGCGGGAGCGCGTATTCCAGCACCAGTTCGGTGCCCGGGGCGAATGTGCCCAGTACGGTCAGCACCGCGCTGATCGCCGCCTCGGTCAAATACATGCTCACGCCGAGCCAGCTCACGAGCGCGGGGGTCGCGGAATCGAATCCCTGCGCCGCCAATTTCGCGGCGAGATCATCCCTTTCGAAATCGACGCCGACGAATCGTGTTGCGGTGGCGTCGATTCCCGCCGTCTCGAGTAGGCCGCGTTTCCATTGTTGGGTCGCCGGATGATCCACCTCGAAAACGGCGATCTGTCTGGCGAGTGGGGAGCGATAGGCGAAGGTGTCCAGGCCCGCGCCGAGGATCACGTACTGCCCGAAGCCGGTGCGCACGCGCGCCTCGGTATAGCTGCTGCGGGCGTTGACCTGCGCTCGAGTGCCGCTGAGTACCACGTGATCGCCGAACTGCCGGTGATAGCCGATGACTTCTCCGGCCTGTGCACCGAGCAGGTCGGCGGCCACGGTGTCCTGGAACAGGTAGGGGGCGCTGTCCACGATGAGATGCGCTGCTCGCCCGCCCGCCGCCATCATCGCGGTTCTGCTGGGTCCGCCATCCATTGAATTCTCCTTCGAAGCAGTCGGGAAAACCGATGCTAGAGAAGAAAAGTCGGATTCGCATTCATCATATCACACGAAAATAAATATCCGATAACGCAATTGGCGCTCTTCAGTTGTCGGTGAAGGTGATGCGGACGGTGACGGGATTGGTCTCCAGGGCGGCGAAACCCCGGGTGGCGATGGGAGCCAGCAGGGGGTGTGGGGCGAAGGTGGCGGCGCGGGTCACCACATCGTCCTCGGGGAGGAAGACCGCCGTACCGGTGCGCCAGGTATTGCCTTGGCGGACACGGATTTCGGGATTGGCGGCGAGGTTCTTACCCCAGCCGGAACGGGAGCCGTGCTGGCAGATGGCCCAGGCGCCCTGGTCGTCGAAGAGTATCGACACCGGGACGCGGCGCGGCTGACCGGTCTTGCGTCCGATGGTCTCGATCTCGGTGGCCAGTGCGGTGCGCAGGCCGACCCGGCTCAGCGCGCGGACGGTCGGGTTCATGACATAGCGGCCGAGGGCGCGCTCGCGTCGGAATTTGGCGGCGGTGCGGTCCGGAGTGGGTGTACTCGCCGAGCGCTTACTGCGCAGGGCGTCGAATCCATTGCGACGCAGCATGGTTACCGCGGTGCGCCAGGGGGAGCGGTCGAGATCGGGATCGTTGCCCGCGCCGAGCAGATGCAGCTGGTCGGTGTGCCATTGCAGGTCCAGTGCCCCGTCGAACGCCTTGAGGCCATTGTTGGCCGCGAGCCGCGCGGGCAACCGCAGTGAGATCGCGGGGGCGTACAGCTGTTTCGCGCCATTGAGCAGATCGGCTGCGGCGGAAGGAATTACGGCTGCGGGTCGGCCCAGTCCGACCATATCGCAGTTGCCCTCGGCGATCGCCTCGATCATGGCGCCGCGCGAGCGGAATCCGCCCGTGACCGCGATCGGCACCGCACCGGCGGCCGCCCGGGCGGATTCGGCGTACTCCAGGAAGTACGCCTCGCGGGCCTTCGTGCTCGCCGCCACCGTGCGCGGCCGATTCAGCATGGCGGGGGATTCGTAACTGCCACCGCTGATTTCGATGAGATCCAGCTGCTCGGCGGAGAGCTTCTCGATGACCGCACGCGATTCGTCCTCGGTGAAGCCGCCACGCTGGAAGTCCGCCGAATTGAGTTTGATGCCGACGCCGAAACCGGGGCTCACCGCAGCGCGAATACTGCGCGCCACCTCGAGCACGAAGCGCCTGCGTCGCTCGGCGTCACCGCCCCAGGCGTCGGTGCGCTGATTGGACAGCGGGGACAGGAACTGCGACACCAGGTATCCGTGCGCCCCGTGGATCTGCACCCCGTCGAATCCGGCGGCCTCGGCGACCCGGGCCGCGGTGCCGAAGCGCCCGATGATGTCGAGGATCTCGTCCTCGGTGAGTGCGCGCGGTGCGGGTACGCCCGGAATGCTCATACCGATCGCGGACGGAGCCACCGCGCGGTTGCGGGTCACCAGTGGATTGGCCTGCCGGCCCGGATGATTCAACTGCATCCACAGCTTGCTGCCGCCGTCTTTGCCCGCTTTGGCCCAGCGGGTCAGTGCCTCCAGGTGCCGTTCGTCCTCGATGGCCACATTGCCGGGTTCTCCCAGGTGGCGGCCGTCGACCATGACATTGCCGGTGACTATCAACCCGTACCCGCCGGTGCTCCAGCGCGCGTAGAGTCGTTGCAGCCGTTCGTCGGGGGCGAGGGCGGAGTTGCCGAGCCCCTCGCTCAGGGCGGATTTCATCAGTCGGTTCGGCAGTACCTGGCCACTGGCCAGCGGCAGGGGATCGTGCAGGGCCGGGCTGGCCTTGCCGGTGCGTTCGGTCGGCTCGGACTCGCGGTTTGCAGGCATAGGTGGCCCCGATTCGTCGTCTGGTGAGTGGCGGCGGTCTACACTCGAGTGGTCGACCAATCGGTATATCTCGAACGGTAGTACACCGATCGGTATACGGCAAGGAAGGAAGTCGACCATGGGAGCCCGCGACCGCCTCATCGACAGCGCCATCGCCCTCATGCGTTGCAAAGGAATCGCCGGAACCGGCATCGCCCAACTGCTCGAGCACAGTGGCATCTCGCGGCGCTCGGTCTATCTGAACTTTCCGGGCGGCAAGTCCGAACTGGTCGCCGAGGCCACCCGCACCGCCGGACAGGCGTCCAGTGCGCTCATGCGCACGCTCACCTCCGGCGCGGATCTGGCCACCGTGCTCGCCGCCTTCCCCGCCATGTGGCGCGAGGTGGTGGTCTCCAGCGATTTCACCGCGGGCTGCCCGGTGGTGGCCGCGGCGCTGGGCCGCTCCGAATCCCCGGAGGCCGCCGATATCGCGGGCGCGACCTTCCTCGAATGGGAGGGCATCCTCGCCGACCGGCTCGAGGTCGAGGCCGTCGAGCCCGATATCGCCCGCTCCCTCGCCACCACCATCGTGGCGGCGGTGGAGGGTGCGGTCATCATGTCACTGGCCACCCGCTCCACCGATCCGCTCGAGCGCGCCGGAAAGCAGCTCGCCGACCTGGTGGCCGTGCACACCGGTAAGAGCACCACGGCCGCCTGAGTCAGCGCGACAGCAGCCGTTCGATCGCATTGCGCGTCGGAATCGACGCGCTGGCACCGAGTTTCGTGGTCGCCAGCGCGCCCGCCGTACACGCCCAGGCCAGCGCGATCTCCGGGCCGTCAGGCCAATGCGCCGCGAGCGCACCGGTGAAAGTGTCTCCGGCGCCGGTGGTGTCGACCACCTCCACGCGAACCCCCGGCTGTGGCAGCGTGATTCCATCGGGCCCGCGATAGATCGCGCCATCCGCGCCGAGCGTGGTGATCACATGCGGAACCGCGTCCAGCGCCGCGCCGAGCTGCGCCGCCTCACCCTCGTTCACCACCGCGATATCGATCTCGGCCCACACCTGCTCCGGAAGTTCGCGCACCGGCGAGGGATTCAGTATCACCGTGGTGTCGTGCGCGCGGGCGTGCCGAGCCGCCTGCAGTACGGTCGGCAGCGGAATCTCCAACTGGCACAGCAGTACATCCGCCTGCGCGATCGCCTCGAGATCATCCTCGTCGAGCGTGGTCAGTCGCGAATTGGCCCCGCCCACCACGATAATGCTGTTCTCCCCACCGTCATCGACGATGATGGCCGCCACTCCGCTCGGCCCGTGCGCCCGCCGCAGCCGCGAAACACCCACGCCCGCATCGACCAGCACCCGGCGCAGCTCATCGGCGAATACGTCATCCCCGACCGCCCCGACGAAGCCGACCTCACCCCCGGCGCGGCGCGCCGCGATCGCCTGATTCGATCCCTTCCCGCCGGGTACCAGCGAGAACTTCTCCCCGGATACCGTCTCGCCCGGCTCCGGTCGCCGCTTGACGGTCGTCACCAGATCCATATTGATGCTGCCCACCACCACAATCCGCGCCATGATCGCCACGGTAGTCGTGCGGAGGGGTTGACACGGGTAGGTCGCGCTCGTAATCTCTTCTTTAACGAAGAAACATCTTTCAAGAAGAAACATCTTGGAAGAAGAGACACGATGCGAAAGGCTACCGCCATGACGATCGCCACCGCCGCCGAATCGACCACCGCCCCGCGTAAGTCCCGTCACCGCACCGTCTTTCGCGCCCTCGGTGTCGCCACCCTCGCCCTGGGCATCACCGCGGCGGGCGGCTACGTCTGGCTGAGCCAGACCTCGGATGTCCGAAATGTCGGTGTCGCCGAATGCGCCAGCCTCATCCCGGACGGCGGCAGCGCCGACGACCTCCGCGGGGTCTGCGGAACCCTGACGAATATGACCGCGGCCTGGGGCCGCAACGATGCCGACGCCTACGGTGCGACATTCACCGAGAACGCCACGTACACCACATTTCTCGGCACCCATTACGAAGGCCGCGACGATCTCACCGAGGCGCATCGCGCACTCTTCAGCGGATTCCTCAAGGGCACCAAGCTCGCCGACTCGTACCTGGATGCCCGCTTCTACGGCGGGAACGTCGCCATCGTCACCACGCGCGGCGACCGCTACGACGACGATCGACCGTCCGAACTCTCCAAGACCCAGACCTACACGCTGGTGCGGGAACAGGACGGGCAGTGGCGGATCGCCAGCTTCCAGAACACCCAGCGGCAACGGGTGATGGAGAAGATCTCGTTCCTGTTCGATCCGGCGACCAAGCCACAGGCCGAGCGCTGAGCATCCCGGCGGTCGATCAGCCGTCCTTGCCGCCGGTCGAGGTCAGGGCTCGGCCGGGCTCCAGCGGGGGTGCGCCGATGGGGCAGTTCACCTTGCATAGCGGCTCGGCCGTGGCGGGGGCGATGGCCAGGGCGTCGTCGCGGACGGTGAGGAAGGCCAGCGCGGCCGCACCGACCATGAGGACGACGCAGGTGATCAGGGCGATACGGAAGCCGTGCTGAAAGGTCGAGGGGTTGCCGTAGGCGTCGCCGGTGAGTCCGGCCAGCGGTGGAATGGCCGCCACCGCAAGGAGTCCCGCTGCGCGGGCCACCGCGTTGTTGACCCCGCTCGCCACACCCGCGTGCCGTTCATCGGCGGTGGCCAGCACGGTCGCGGTGAGCGGTGCGACGGCCAGGGTCAGACCGATGCCGAAAACGATCGCGGCGGGCAGCACCACGGTCACGTAGGAGGAGTCCGCACCGATGCGGGTCATGAGCAGCATGCCCAGCGCGGCCAGTAGGACACCGGCGGTGATGGGTTTGCGCGGACCGATCTTCTGCGCGAGTGCACCGGCGCGCGCGGAGAACAGCAGCATGAGGACGGTGCCGGGCAGCATGGCGGTGCCCGCCGCGATCGGGCTGAAGCCCGAGACCACCTGGAGGGTGAGCACCAACAGGAAGAAGACCACGCTCATCGCCCCGTACATGACGAAGGTGACGCCGTTGATCGCCGTGAACTGTTTGGAGGCGAAGACATCCACCGGCACCATCGGCGAGGGTCCGTCATCGCGGGCCGAGCGCCGGCGTTCGATCAGGACGAACGCGATACCCGCGGCAATGCCCAGCACCGCGCTGCCTATCACCAAGGCGCGGTTGGTATCTCGCTCCGGTGCGGTGGTGAGCGCATAGGTGATTCCGGCCAGGCACAGCGCCGCCATGGCCGCGCCGAGCACATCGAACTTGCCGTGCGCCCGCGAATCGTAGGTTTCGGGCACATGCCGGGCGGTGACCGCGATAACCAGCAGGGCCAGCGGCACATTCAGCAGGAAGACCCAGCGCCAGCCCGCGTACTCCACCAGATAGCCACCCAGGAACGGTCCGATGGCTCCGGCCACGCCGCCCAACCCGGACCAGGCCCCGACCGCGCGGGCCCGATCCTGCGGTTCGAACGACGCCTGAATGATCGCCAGCGATCCGGGGGTGAGCAGCGCGCCGCCGACGCCCTGGAGCGCTCGCGCCGCGATCAGCATCGAAACATCCTGTGCCGCACCGCAGAGCGCCGAGGCGAGCGCGAACCAGATGACACCGATAATGAAGACCCGCCGCCGCCCGTACCGGTCGCCGAGCGCACCACCGAGCAGGATCAACCCGGCCAGGGTGAGTGCGTACGCATTGACGGTCCACTGCAATCCGGCCATGGACGAGCCGAATTCGTCACCGATCCTCGGCAGCGCCACATTCACGACGGTGGCGTCGAGCATCGCCATTCCGGAGCCGAGCACGGTGGCCAGCAGAACCCAGCGTCCGGCGGCGGAGGACAGCTTGATACTCGCGGTCATCCGCTCAAACTAGCCCGCCGCACCGACACCGGCCCGGCGAATCTCCTTCCGGGCGGGTCGGTCCCGCCGCGCTGCTCCCCAGCACACCCCGTGCCGTGGCCGCACACCCCCGGGTAAAGGGTGTGCGGCTTCGATGCGGGATGGGTCGGCTCCACGGCGACGCGGGGAGTGCGGCGGTGTGAAGTCGCTGAATGACCGCTATGACCGGGTAAGTAGGCTGTACCCATGACAGCTTCGACCACCACTGAACTGGACAACGTCCGCGAGGTGGTGCATGCCGCGGCGCGCCGGGCTCGGTTGGCGTCGCGCACGCTCGCCCAGCTCACCACGGCGCAGAAGGATGCCGCGCTGCACGCCGCCGCCGACGCCCTGCTCGCCGCCAAGGATCGGCTGCTGATCGCCAATGGCGAGGACATCGAACTCGCGCGCGCGGGCGGCACCGCCGAGGCGCAGCTGGATCGGCTGCGGCTGACCGAGGCTCGGATCGACGGGATCGCCTCCGGCCTGCGTCAGGTCGCGGGGCTGCCGGATCCGGTGGGCGATGTGGTCCGCGGTTCGACGCTGCCGAACGGTCTGGAGATCCGGCAGACGCGGGTTCCGCTCGGCGTGGTCGGCATGGTCTACGAGGCGCGGCCCAATGTCACCGTGGACGCCTTCGGATTGACGCTCAAATCGGGTAACGCGGCGCTGCTGCGCGGTTCCTCCTCGGCGGTGCGCTCCAATGTGGCGCTGGTGACCGTACTGCGCGAAGCGCTTACGGCGCAGGGCCTTCCGGAGGACGCGGTGCAGCTGCTGCCCGCCGACGACCGCTCCAGCGTGACCCATCTGATCCAGGCGCGCGGTCTGGTCGACGTGGTCATTCCGCGCGGCGGCGCGGGCCTGATCAATGCCGTGGTGCGGGACGCCCTGGTGCCGACCATCGAGACCGGTACCGGCAACTGCCATATCTTCGTGCACCGCGATGCCGATCTGGAGATGGCCGAGGCCATTCTGATCAATGCCAAGACCCGGCGTCCCAGCGTCTGCAATACCGCCGAGACGGTGCTCATCGACGAGGCCATCGCCGAGACCGCGGTACCTCGCCTGATCAAGGCCCTCGCGGACAAGGGCGTCACCATCCACGGTGACCTGCCCGGGCTGGTGCCCGCCACCGATACCGACTGGGCCGATGAATACCTGTCCCTCGATATCGCGCTGAAGGTCGTCCCCGATCTGGACGCCGCCGTCGAGCACATCAACCACTGGGGCACCGGCCACACCGAGGCCATCGTCACCGGTGATCTCAAGGCCGCACGCGAATTCACCGGCCGGGTGGACGCCGCCGCCGTCATGGTCAATGCTTCGACTGCCTTCACCGACGGAGAGCAGTTCGGCTTCGGCGCGGAGATCGGCATCTCCACCCAGAAATTGCATGCGCGCGGCCCCATGGGTCTGCCGGAACTGACCTCCACCAAATGGATTGTGTGGGGCGACGGCCAGATTCGGCCCGTCTAGCTACATTCGAAGAAAGGGCAGCATCCGTGGCTCCTACAGCACCGATCCAGGAGCCGATCTTCTCGTCGGTCGACGATGTGATCGAGCGCCTCGCCGGAACCGGCTATCTGGCCGACAAGGCCACCGCCACGTCGGTCTTCCTCGCCGACCGGCTCGGCAAACCGCTGCTCATCGAGGGCCCCGCCGGTGTCGGCAAGACCGAACTGTCCAAGGCGGTCGCCGAGGTCGCGGGCGCGGAACTCGTTCGCCTGCAATGCTATGAGGGCGTGGACGAGGCGCGGGCGCTGTACGAGTGGAATCACGCCAAACAGATTCTGCGCATCCAGGCGTCCTCGGAGAACGATTGGGCCGAGACCAAGTCCGACGTCTTCACCGAGGAATTCCTGCTCTCGCGGCCGCTGCTGACCGCCATCCGGCGCACCGAGCCGACCGTACTGCTCATCGACGAGACCGATAAGGCCGATGTCGAGATCGAGGGCCTGCTGCTCGAGATCCTGAGCGACTTCTCGGTCACCGTCCCGGAATTGGGCACCATCACCGCCACCCGCAAACCGTTCGTGGTGCTCACCTCGAACGCGACGCGCGAGCTGTCGGAGGCGTTGAAGCGGCGCTGCCTCTATCTGCACATCGACTTCCCGGACGAGGATCTCGAACGCCGCATCCTGGCCAGCCGCGTCCCCGAGCTCAAGCCCGCCGTGGCCGCACAACTCGTGCGGGTCGTGCACGTACTGCGCGGCATGCAGCTCAAGAAGCTGCCGTCGGTCGCCGAGTCCATCGACTGGGCGCGCACGCTACTGGCTTTGGGCGCAAAGGATCTCGACGACAAGACGGTGCGCGCGACGCTCGGAGTGGTGCTCAAGCATCAGGCCGATCATCTGCGCGCGCAGTCCGAGCTGAAGCTGGCCTGAGGCCATGGCGGGCGCAGCGAATACGCCTCGCGGACTGGTTTCGGCGGCGATGCGGGCGGTGAGCGGGGGAACGGGAACCGCCAAATCCGCCACCGCGCCCGGACCGACGGCCGAGCACGGATTCTCCGGGCATCTGGTCGGGTTCGTGGAGGCCCTGCGCGGCAGGGGAATTCCGGTCGGCCCCTCCGAAACCGTCGACGCCGCACAGGTTGTCACGGTGCTGGATCTGATGGACCGCGAGGTACTGCGCGAGGGTCTGGCGTGCGCGCTGCTGCGGCGCACCACCCAGCGCGCCACCTTCGACGGACTCTTCGATCTCTGGTTCCCGGCCGCGCTGGGCGAGCGCGTCGGGGCCGAGGAGGTCGAGATCCCGTACAAGCCCGATGGCGCGGTCGACATTATCGAACTGCGGAAGATGCTGGCGGAGTTGCTCGTTCAGAGTCCCTCCGGTGAGCAGGAGCGACAGCTCCAGGCGCTGGCCGCGCAGATGGTCGAGCAGATGGGCCAGTATCAGGCGGCGGGTGGTCCGTCCTTCTCGGCGTACCAGACCATGAAGGATCTGCAGCCCGAGATCCTGGTGGCCAAGCTGATCGCCGGGCTCACCGCGGGTATGGACAACTCCGACTTCGATACCGAGGTCGCCCGGCGCACCGCCCGCCAGCGCATCAAATCCTTCCGCGGCACCGTCGAGGCCGAGACCCGCCGCCGCGTCGCCGAACGCATCGGCCGCGACCGCGTCGCCACCTACGGTGTCGCCCGCCAGGCCGAGGATGCCGACTTCCTGCGCATCTCCCAGCACGAACTCGACGATCTGCGCCGCTCCAGTCAGCGACTGGCTCGAATCCTGGCCTCCCGCCTGGCTTCCCGTCGTCGCCGGGCTCGTCGCGGTGAGATCGATCTGCGCAAGACGCTGCGCAAATCCATGTCCACCGGCGGTGTGCCCATTCACCTGGAGACCCGCAAGCCGCGCCCCGGTCGGCCGGATCTCGTACTGCTGTGCGACATTTCGGGCTCGGTGGCCGGATTCTCCAGCTTCACCATGGTTTTGGTGAACGCGCTGCGCGAACAGTTCTCCCGGGTCCGGATCTTCGCCTTCGTGGACCGCTCCGACGAAGTGACCAAACTCTTCGATTCGGTGACTCCGCTCGATCAGATCACCCGCCGCATCTTCACCGAAGCCGATGTCGTTGGTATCGAAGGACATTCGGACTACGGTTCCGCCCTGGAGGGCTTCGCCGAGAACTTCCCCGACGCGGTCACCAGCCGCACCTCCCTGCTGATCCTCGGCGACGCCCGCAACAACTACCGCGATCCCGCCCTGGCCACCCTCGAACAACTCGTCTCGGTGGCCAAACACGCCTACTGGCTCAACCCCGAAGCCGAGAAGATGTGGGGCACAGGCGACTCCGCCGCCAAGAAATACGCCGAGGTCATAGAAATGCACGAATGCCGCTCGGCCCGCCAGCTGACCGCCGTCGTCGGCCGCCTACTGCCCGTCTAGAGGAGGCCGCCATGGACGTTCTCGCCTATTGCCTCACCAAACCCGGTGCCTGGCAGGACGAACCGTGGGAAGGCGATATCGTCGCCAAGGTCGGCGACAAGATCTTCGCCTTCATCGGCAGCGGCGAGGCGGTCAGCCTCAAATGCGGAACGCGGCCCGAGGCCGACGAACTCGTCGCCATCTACCCCGACGACGTCTCGGTCTCGCACTACATCGGCAGGTACGGCTGGAACCTGATCAAGGTCGGCGGCAGAGTGCCCGACGACGAGCTCCGCGAACTCATCGACCAGTCCTATGACGCGATCGTCGCCAAACTGCCGAAAGCCAAACGGCCGCAAGTCTAAGCCGGGTATGTGTGTACCTCGGTGGCCTTGACCGCCGCCCAGACCCGCATACCGGGTTGTAGGCGCAGGTCGGCGACGGCCGCCGGGGTGATGTCGGCCAGCACCGGGGGTGCGCCGTCCAGACGAACGCGAGTGATGTTGGCGTGCTGCTCCATTCCCGCCACGGTGACGGGCCAGGTATTGCGCGCGCTGCCGGTGGGTTTCTCCGGATGCAGGCCCACCGCGGTCGGGGGGAACGCCAGAAATACCGGGCCCGTGGAGTTTTCGGTGATGGTGAGACTGCCGCCGGTGTCGATGTCGACGGTGGTTCCGCTGGCGGTGCCGCGAAACAGGTTGAGTCCCACAAGATTCGCCACATATTCCGAGCGCGGTCGACGGGCGATCTCGGTGGGCGCGCCCTGCTGGATGATCGCGCCGTCCTCGAGGATGATCAGCCGATCGGCCAGCACCATGGCATCGAGCGGATCATGGGTGACCAGGACGGTATGCCCGGAATAGTCGCGCAGATGATGCGACAGCTCGGTGCGCACCTGGAGGCGAGTGCTCGCATCGAGCGCGGCGAGCGGCTCGTCCAGCAGCAGTAATTGGGGCTCGGTAGCCAGGGCTCGCGCCAGCGCGACCCGTTGCGCCTGCCCGCCGGAGAGCGCGCGCGGGGTGGCGTGCGCGCGATCGGTCAGGCCGACCCGGTCCAGCCATTCGGCGGCGCGCGTACGGGCATCGGCGCGGCGCACACCACGGGCGCGCAGTCCGAAGGCCACGTTCTCCAATGCCGAAAGGTGTTGAAAAAGCAGGTAATCCTGGAATACAACACCGACCTGGCGCTGCTCGGCGGGTACGAAGACCGCGGGCGGCTCATCCCACACCTGATCGCTCACGGAAATCCGCCCGCCGGTGAGCGGCAGCAGTCCGGCCAGCGCCCGCAACGCGGTGGACTTGCCCGCGCCATTGGGGCCCAACAGCGCGACCACTTCGCCGGGCTCGACGGTCAGCGCGATATCGAGCCCGAAACGCTCACGCTCGACACGCAATTCGGCCCGCAATGTCATACCGAACCTCGAATCCAGCGTTCCCGCAAACTGACCAGCACCACGACCGAGACCGTCAGCAGGACGAGACTGAGCACGATCGCGGCATCCGGATCGGTCTCCAGAGCGAGGTAGACCGCCAGCGGCATGGTGGTGGTCCTACCGGGAAAGTTGCCCGCGAAGGTGATGGTCGCACCGAATTCGCCGAGCGCGCGCGCCCAGCACAGTACGGCTCCGGCGATGACACCCGGCAGCACGGACGGCAGGGTGACGCGGCGGAAGATGTACCAGGGTGATGCGCCCAGGGTCGCGGCGGCTTCCTCATAGCGCGTATCGGCCGCGCGCAACGCGCCTTCGACCGAGATCACCAGAAACGGCATCGCCACAAAGGCTTCCGCGACGACGACACCGGGAGTGGTGAACGGCAGCGATACCCCGAACCAGTCGTAGAGATACCGACCCAGCAGACCGCGCCGACCGAAGACCAGCAGCAGCGCCACACCACCCACCACGGGCGGCAGCACCAGCGGCACGGTCACCAGGGCGCGAATAATGCCCTGCCCCGGAACGTGCGCCCGCGCCAGCAGCCAGGCCAGCGGAATCCCCAGCACCATGCAGATCGCGGTCGCGAGCGTCGCGCAGACCAGTGAAAGCCGCAGCGCCTGACCGACTTCGGCACTGA
Source organism: Nocardia sp. NBC_01503 (assembly GCF_036327755.1). Classification (NCBI taxonomy): domain Bacteria; kingdom Bacillati; phylum Actinomycetota; class Actinomycetes; order Mycobacteriales; family Nocardiaceae; genus Nocardia; species Nocardia sp. NBC_01503. The sequence continues at coordinate 505,296 of NZ_CP109596.1, read as the reverse complement.
ACAGCCGATCGGTCAGGGTGGGCCAGGGGGTGCGCACCAGCAGCCCGATCAGCGGGGTGATCAGAAAGGCCAGCGCCAATACGGCGGGCAGTACGAGGATGACCGGTCGTCGTCCTCGCACTGCCCGCCGTCGAGTCGAGGTAGCCCTCATCGAGGCATCTCGGCGAATGGGAAGCGCACGGCCCGCACGCTCTCACCTGCGTGGTGTGCGTGCCACCGCGGTGGAACCGAACCGTGCTTTGCTCGGTCGGTGCGGGGTGGCGCGGGCCGTGGTGATGGGACCGAACCGTGTATCGCTCGGTCGGTGCGGGGTGCGTGCCATCGCGGGATGGCACCGGCTGCATCGTGGATCGCCCGATCGCTCACGGGGTATCGAATCCGGCGGAGGCGAACACCTTCTTCGCCCGATCGGACTTGATGAAGGTGACGTAGGCGTTGGCGGCGGCCGCGTTCGGGGCCTTGGCCAGCGGGGCGATCGGATAGGTGTTGACGGCCTCGGTCGACTCCGGGAAGTCGATCCCCTCGACCTTGTCACCGGCGGCCCGCACATCGGTGCGGTAGACCAGCGCCGCATCGACCTCACCCAAGGTCACTTTGGTGAGTGCGGCCTTCACATCCTGTTCCCGGGTATCGGGCTGTGGGGTGATGCCCGCGGTCTCGAACACCTTCTCGGCGGCCGCGCCGCACGGCACCTGCTCGGCGCAGAGCGCGAGCTTGGGATCGGTCTTGCCGAAGTCCGCCAGTCCGGTGATGTGCCCCGGATTGTCCTTGGGCACCGCGATCTCCAGCCGGTTGCTCACGAAGGTGGCGGGCTGCTCGGTGACATCACCGGCGTCGACGACCTGCTGCATATTGGCCGGTGCCGCCGAGGCGAACACATCGGCGGGCGCGCCCTGCTTGATCTGTTCGGCCAGCGCCGAACTGGCCCCGAAGCTGTACACCACCTTCACACCGGGATGGGCGGACTCGAATTCCTTGCCCAGTTCGGTGAAGGTCTCGGTCAGCGAGGCCGCCGCGAACACCGTCACCGTCCCGCCGATCTGATCCGAACCGGACGAGGTGCTCGTCTTGTCGTCGGAACCGCATCCGGCCAGACCCGCGGTGACGGCGAATGCGGCTGCGACCGCGCCGAGGGTGCGGAGTGTCTTCATGCTCGTCAACTTTCTGGTATCTCGACCACGACGTGGGTCGATTTGACCGAGGCGACGGCGATGCTGCCGACCTCGAGACCGAGTTCGTCCACCGACTCCCGACTCAGCAGCGAACTCAGCCGAAACGGCCCGGCCTGCATCTCCACCTGCGCCATCACGGTGTCCTTGACAATGCGAGTCACGATGCCGCGCATCCGATTTCGCGCCGAGGCCGCGACAATCACACCCGGAGCGGGGGTTTCGGCATGTGTGGCGCGCAGCACCTCGACCAGATCCTGCCCGCGCACCCCCATCCGCCCGTTCTCGAGCCGGATCGATTCGAGCCGCCCCTGCTCGATCCAGCGACGCACCGTGTCATCGCTGACACCCATGAGCGCCGCCGCATCACTGATCCGCAAATTCGTCACAATAGGCAGCATATTGCCGTATGTACGGCGTGCAAGTCGGATCAACACAGCATCTGCCGGATTCCGGCCCAACTATTCGGAGGAACGTCCGAGTGAGTTCGCCCATGGTCAGCTGGAACCGACCGCGGCCGGGGTCGGTACCTGCGGTTATGGCGAATTGGCGGGCGGAGTCGGCGCTCAGCGACCGGAGGTGAGGGTGCGGGGGCTCCGAGTTGCTGGACGATCGATCACCGGAATTGAGCGGGCGACACGTCGTGGTTGTGCACGGCGAGTTCCTGGTGATCGCATGCCCAGGGTGACGATCAAGCGGCTCGGATGAGGGCGTTGAAGCGGTGGGTGAAGTGTTGGGCCGCGGTGGTGTGGAGCCGTTCGGCTGCGCGGTGGACCGGGCGGAGTTCGGCTACCAGGCGGGGTGAATTCACTGGGGATTCGAGGAGATCGAGGGCCGAGTGGGCGGCGGTGATCGCGGTGGTGGTGTCGCCGAGGCCGGTGAGGCAAGCGGCGTAGTACGCGCGGTAGGAGGCTTCATCGCGCGGGAGGTTCTCGGGGCGATCGATGCATTCGCGGAACAGGTCGGCGGCCTGGGTGTGCTGGCCCAGGAGCTTTCGGCCCCGCGCCTCATGAACTCGGAGTTCGGCCTCGGTGACGAAGTGCAGCCAGATCGGGTCATCGGGATTGTCGAAGCCGCGGTCGAGTTCATGCCAGACCCGGGTCATCGCATGGGTGAAGTCGCGCTGTTCACCGATTGCCGCGTATGCGACGGCTTCTCGGGCCAGGCGCAGGGCATTGAGGCGGGGTGAGGGGATCGTGCTCGCGAGTTCGGTCACTCGGCGGGCAAGGCGCACGGGCTCGCGGCCGCGGCGTGGATGGTCGGTGGCGGTGATGGTCAGACCGCCGAGCGCCGCGGCCAGCAATTCGGTGTCGCCGGTTTGTTCCGCCAGCAGTACCGCTTCGGTGTAGCACCGGCGTGCGAGGTCCGGGTGGCCACCGTCGTGGGCAAGCCAACCGGCGCAGCTACACAGTCGGCCGGTGGTGGCGGCGAGTGCCTCGCCGGTACGCGGACCGTAGTCGCCGTGGTCGAGCATTCGGCGGGCCAGGCGGTATTGCTGGAGCGCGTAATCGGCCACGGCACCGCCACCCAGGCGATTGTCGTGGTCCCACAGCTGGTCGGTGATGGTCCGAATCGCGGCGATATGGTCGGTGCCGACGGTCATCGGCTCGGTCGCGGCGGTGACCGGCACGGCAGAACCCATGAGCGCCATGGTCGCTGCGATACCGAACTCTCTGCGGTCCACGTCGTCGACTCCTTCGCCACACCCCACTTCGATCGTCCACGGGGTGGCGGTTCCTAGCAAGGCCGGTAGGAGTGCGGTGCGCGGGATTTCGAGTGCGTCCGCCGCGCGGACGAGTTCGCGGATATCGAATATGGTGTCCACCTCGCCGCGTTCGACGCGACCGGCATGCGACCGATCCCAGTGCAGCAGCTCACCGAGATCGGCTTGGCTCAAGCCTTTTTCGCGGCGGATGGCGGCCATTGCCCTGCCGAATTGTCCGTTCGCGAGTAGCTGGCGGAACTCAGTCGACGCCCAAATCGCTGGTACGGCATCCTCACTGGCCATTCGAGCCCTCCCGACGCGACGGCTGATGAGAGTGACTGTAAAGCCGCCCGGATGCCCAAGGCGGCGTGATCACCGGATTCGCTCGGTGTCAACGGCAGATCGTGCGCAGCGCCCGGCGAATTCTGCCGTCGTGCCTGCTCTGTGGGTGGATCAGGCTGAGTTCATGCACACCGGCACAGGGAGGTTCGGGATGACTCGTCCGTATATGGCTCCGAAGCCTTTGAGGTCGTCGCTGCCGAAGGCGGTTGGTTATCTGCGGTTGGAATTGAGTGGAAGCGCTTGGGAGCGGGCGGAATTGGACCTGCTCGAGCTGGCGGGGCAGCACGGGTACGACCTCGTGAAGACCTTGCGGATCGGTCCGGAGGTGCGGGAACCGGTGTCACGGTTGCTGATTGTGGTGCGCCGGTTCGGAGCGGGCGCGGTGGTTACGCCGACGCTCGAGCATGTCGGCACGCCCGAGGTGATCCGGCGGGCGTGTCATCTCATCGTCGGCGAGCCGGGGCTGATCCTGCCGCGGCTGCACAGCTGCGGCGGTGGGCGGTGAATGGGATGGGGGAGTGGGTCACCTGCGCGATGATCGTCCTCGGTCAGTTGGCGGTGGCCGCCCCGATACTCGTTGCCGGGATTTGGTGGCCGCCGTCGGAACGGGCTCGTGCACCCCGGCATATGCGGGGCCGTCACCGGGCGGTCCGGCGTCGCGGGTACATGCTGTGGGGAGCGGGCGCGCGGGTCCGGAAGGGCAGGCGAACCGCTCGGTCGGCATGGTCTGGACCGCCGCTTCCGAGTTAATCCAATAGCCCCCGGTAAGCTCGGGTTTTGTGCATAAGAACGGGCGCCGCAAGTTGGGGGTGATGGGCGGAACCTTCGACCCCATCCACCATGGGCACTTGGTCGCCGCCAGTGAGGTGGCGAATCGGTTCGCGCTGGATGAGGTGGTGTTCGTCCCGACGGGACAGCCTTGGCAGAAAGCCGACCGGTACGTCTCCTCGGCCGAGGACCGATATCTGATGACCGTGATCGCCACCGCGAGCAATCCGAGCTTCTCGGTCAGCCGCACCGATATCGACCGCGGCAAAAAGACCTACACCGTCGACACCCTGCGTGAGCTGCGAGAACAGTATCCGGAGGCGGATCTGTACTTCATCACCGGTGCCGACGCGCTGGCCAGCATCCTCACCTGGCAGGATTGGGCCGAATTGTTCGAACTGGCGAAATTCGTCGGAGTGAGTCGTCCGGGGTACGAATTGAATATCGACCATCTGGCCGAACACCTCCGCGACTACCCCGCCGACGCCGTCACCATGATCGAGATTCCCGCCCTGGCGATCTCATCCAGCGAATGCCGGAAACGGGCGAGCGAAGGTCGGCCGGTGTGGTACCTCGTCCCCGACGGGGTCGTGCAATACATATCCAAGCGGCACCTGTATGTGCCGGACAGCAACGGGAAGGTAGCAGCAGGGTGAGCGCATCCGTCGAAGCGGTGAAGATGGCAACGGTGGCCGCATTGGCGGCCGACGAGAAGCTGGCATCGGACGTAGTGATTCTCGACGTCTCCGAACAGCTGGTGATCACCGACTGCTTCGTGATCGCGTCCGCGCCCAACGAGCGCCAGGTCAACGCCATCGTCGACAATGTCGAGGATAAGCTGCGCGACGCCGGGTACAAGCCGGTGCGCCGCGAGGGCACCCGCGAAGGTCGTTGGGCGCTACTCGATTACGTCGAGATCGTCATTCACATCCAGCACAATGACGAGCGCGATTTCTACGGCCTCGAGCGGCTGTGGAAGGACTGCCCGCAGGTGCCCGTCGAAGGACTCGAGGACCAGCGCGCCAAGGCAGAGGCTGCCGGAGACGACGAGGCCGGAGTCGAGTAGTGAGCAAGCTTGCCGGCGTCCGCCGGTTGATCCTGTTGCGGCACGGGCAAACCGAATGGAACGCCACCGACCGCATGCAGGGCCAGATCGACACCGAACTCAGCGATATCGGCCGCCGCCAGGCCAAGGACTGCGCGCCGGAGATGGCGACCGGTGATGTCATCGCCATCGTCTCCTCCGATCTGCGGCGCGCGCATGACACGGCGCTCTGCGTCGGCGAACACGCCGGACTACCCGTCGTCACCGATACCCGGCTGCGCGAAACCGACCTCGGCCAGTGGGAGGGGCTGACCCACTACGAGGTCGACGCCATTTCCCCCGGGGCGCGCAAGGAATGGCGACTCGACGCCACCTTCACCCCGCCGGGCGGCGAATCCAAACTGCAGGTCGGCGCACGCGCGCTGCCCGTGGTGCACGAACTCTTCGACGAGCGCGCGGATTGGCCCGGCCGTACCATCATCCTGGTTGCGCACGGCGGGTTGATCGCGGCATTGACCGCGGCCGTTCTCGACCTCCCACCGGAGAACTGGCCCGCCCTGGGCGGGCTGGCCAATACCAGCTGGGTGCAGTTGACCAGCCACGGTCCGAGCCTGGATCGGCCCGGCTGGCGTCTCGATGTATGGAACGCGCTGGCGAAGGTAGCTCCCGATGTCCTCTGACAATGCCGGCGAACGGCAAGTCTCCGATGAACTGCTGCGGCGGGCATCGGAGGTGACGAGTGTTCGGCAGGTGCCGGACGCGCTGTTGGGCGCGCCCGCACCGGCATTCGGCGATACCGCCGCACCGGCGGAACGGCCGGTGCTGCTCGTGATCGCCGACTCGCTCTCGTACTTCGGGCCCAAGGGCGGGCTGGCCGCGAACCATCCCAAGATCTGGCCGAATCTCGTTGCGGCCGAACTCGGCTGGGACGTGGAGTTGGTCGCGCGCATCGGCTGGACCTGCCGCGACGCCTACTGGGCGCTGATCGGTGATCCGCGGGTGTGGGCGACCGTACCGCGCGCCGGAGCGGTGGTGTTCGCGACCGGCGGCATGGATTCACTGCCGTCGCCGTTGCCCACCGCGCTGCGTGAGCTGATCCGTTATGTGCGACCGTCTTTCGCGCGGCGACAGGTGCGCACCGCCTATAACTGGTTGCAGCCCAAGCTTTCTCCGCTGGGCTGGCCGGTGGCGCTGCCGCCCGCGGTGAGCGTGGACTATCTCGAACAGTCGCGAAACGCGCTGGCGGGCTTGCGGCCCGAACTGCCCATGGTGGCGGTACTGCCGTCCGTGCACCAGTGTGACGCGTACGCCCGGCATCACAGCGGACGCGAACCCATGGTGCAGGCGACCCGCAGATGGGCCGAGGCCAATTCGGTCCCACTGGTGGATCTCGGAGAGGCCGTGCGCGAGAACGTCTTCCACGGTGACGCCAATCCCGATGGCATCCACTGGGGTTGGGAAGGGCATGTCGCCGTCGCCCAGGCCATGGTGAAGGTGCTCTCCGAAGTGACGGCCGGTCAGGTTCGGACTGTATGAAAGGCGTTGCACGCGAGGAGGATCGCTAGCCGATGGCCGTCGTGGTTGTCACCGACTCGTCGGCCAGCCTGCCCGCCGATCTCGTCGCCGAACTGGGCGTGCTCACGGTACCGCTGCATGTACTCGTCGACGACCGGGAGATTCGGGAGGGCGTGGACGACTGCGATATCGACTACAGCTCGTCCACCGTCACGACCTCCGGGGCGTCACCGGGCGACCTGAAGGCGGTATACGAGCGGGCACTGGAGCTCAGCGACGGGGATGGTGTTGTCGCGGTGCATATTTCGCGGCAACTCTCCGGAACCTGGGAGGCCGGGCGGCAGGCGGTGCGCGATATGGACGCCGCCGATCGGGTGCGGCTGGTCGATTCGCTCAGCGCGGGACTCGGCACCGGGCTGCCGGTGCTGGCCGCCGCGCGCCGGGCCCGGACCGGGGCACCCCTGGATGTCGTCTACGACTCGGCGGTGGCCGCGGCCAGTCGCGGGCGCGCCTTCATCGTGGTCAACCGCACCGAACAACTGCGCCGCGGTGGACGATTGAGCACCGCGGCCGCGTTCTTCGGCACCGAGCTGGTGACCAAGCCGATTCTGCAGATCGTCGAAGGCCGCCTGGAGCTGCGGGAAAAGGCTCGCACCCGCTCCAAGGCCTTCGCCAAACTCGTTGCGGCGGCGGTCGATGCGGCCGGTGACGACGGAGCCGCGGTGGCGGTACAGCACCTCGGCGCGGAGGAGGCCGCGAACACGATCGCCGGTCAACTCCGCGATCTGATCCCCGGTATTCGAGAGCTGATCGTCACCGAGTTCGGACCAACCCTGGGAGTACACCTGGGAATGGGTGCGGTAGGTGCGCTCGTGGTCCCCGGCGGCTGCGGCTGACACCGCGACCGCGCAGCTCACAGCGTTGAGCGTGGGACCCGCTGGTTGTGGAATCCCGTTGTCCACAATGCCGAAAACCATCCACAGGCTCAGCGAAACCCCAGGTCGACCCCGAGGCAGAGTTCGCTCCCGGTCATACCGTCGGTTCCATGCCAAGAACCGACGAACGCAGCGAGGTCAGCCGCCGCCTCGGCGGCCTCATCGACCCACCGCCGCAATTCACCCCGACCCCGCCCCATCCACCCCGTTGGAACGCCGAATCCCTGCCCGTTCCCGGGCGAATTATTCGCGGCTGCGACGCCGACGGCTGGGACACCGACCGCTCGGACAATGAGCGGCACTCAGAGCCCGATGAGTGGACGGAGCCGAATTCGTCCCGGCGTGAGCGGGACTCGGACTTCGACGAGCGCCCGGAGCATCCGAGCACGTCCGCGCGTGAGCGGGGCTCGGCGGATCGAAACGACACCGTCCCGCATGCCGACCCATACGGCGGCGGCGGGACATCCACGCCCGCATGGCTTTCCGAGCCGTGTGGTCCGGTCTCGCTCTGGCATGAACGCCTGGTGCCCGAGCGCTTCCGTGGCACCAGGTGGGATCCGGGTCCGCGTGGCGCACTCGTGCTGGCGGCGGTGGCCGCGGTCGCGGTCGTTCTGGCCGCACTGGTCTCATTCCGGGAAAGGCCCGTGGCGCAACCGGTTCCGCCGATAACCGTCGGGGAAACCGCGATGCCCGACGCGGCCACCACGCCCGGTGAGAACGCCGCTGCCACCGTTGCCGGGGTTGCCCCGAATGGATCGGCTCCCCAATCCGGTGGGTCCACGGTACCCACCGGGCGTGCCGCCGCACCGGCGGTTCCTCCCGGCGCGATTCCCGGGGCGGAAGCCCCTGTCGCCGCGCCGAATTCGTCGGCCGGGTCGCCCAACGAGGCGAACGGTCATCCCGCCTCGACCGGTGAATTGGTCATCAGCGTGATAGGCATGGTCGAGCACGGCGGCCTGCGCCGTTTCCCGCTCGGAGCGCGCGTGGCCGATGCCCTCGCAGCGGCGACTCCCCGTCCCGAAGCGGACCTGTCCGGCCTCAACCTCGCCCAGCACCTCTGCGACGGCGACCAACTCGTAGTCGGCCGCACCGGCCCCCGCACCGCGAACCAGCAGGTCCAAATCGGCAGCAAAGTCATCAGCGCGACCGGAACCCCTTCGGCCGCAGCGGCATCCACCGCCCCGGCCCGCACCACCGGCCCCGCGGCGAAGGTCAACCTCAACACCGCGACCGAAGCCCAACTCGACACCCTCCCCGGCGTAGGCCCGATCACCGCCCGCGCCATCCTCACCTGGCGCACCCAGCACGGCCGCTTCACCTCGATAGACCAACTGGCCGAAATAGAAGGCATAGGCCCGGCCCGCCTCAACCGCCTCCGCACGGCGGTGACGATATGAGCCGCGAATATCTCGAATGCCCACAGTGGCAGGCATTTTACGGAGGGGCGGTCCCGAGATGACCGCCGACGGGGATGCCGAACAGGGCGCTGCTCTCGACGGCGACAAGGTGCCGGAAGAGTTGGATGCTCGGTTGGTGCCCGCTGCGTTCTGCTGCTGGGGGGCGACGATTGTGGCGTTGGTGGGCGGGTGGCGGGTGGGGGTTTGTACGGCTGTGGGGTGTTTGTTGTTGGCGGCGGGATTGTGGGGGTTGATGATTCGGCCGAAGGGGAGGGGGTTGCGGAAAGGGGTGGGGTGGGTGTTGTTGGGGGCGTTTTCGGTGGGGGCCGGATTTGCGGGGGCGGGGGCCTGGCATGAGTGGCGGGTGCAGGGGCATCCGTTGCGGGCGGTGGGGAAGGGGGAGTGGGTGCGGGTACGAGTGGTTGTCGCGGATGATCCGAAGGAGTTGGGCGAGCGGCGATTCGGTGGGAAGAAGGTGCTGGTGCGGGGGGATCTGGTCGAGTTCCGGGTGGGTGGGGAGGTGGTGCGGGGCGGGGGAGCGGTGACGGTGCTGTCGCCCGAGGTGGGGTGGAAGGGGTTGTTGCCGGGGCAGGAGGTGGTGTTTCGGGCGCGGGTGTCGGCGGCGTGGCGGGCGGATTTGACGGTGGTGGTGCTGCGCGCGGAGGGGCCGCCGCTGGCGGTGGGGGTCGCGCCCTGGTGGCAGCGTGGGGCCGGACGGGTGCGGGCGGATTTCGCCATGGCGGCACAGCGGGCGTTGCCCGGCGATGCGGCAGGGTTGTTGCCGGGGTTGGTGATCGGGGATACCTCGCGGCTACCCGAGCGGGTGCGGGAGAACTTTCGAGAGACGGATCTGGCGCACTTGACCGCTGTCAGCGGCGCGAATATCACCATTCTGCTCGGGGCCGTGGTGGTTTCGATGCGAACACTGACCGTTGATCCTCGCGTCGGCGCGGTGGCGGCGGGAATCGCGTTGCTGCTCTTCGTGATTCTGGCCCGGCCCTCGCCGAGCGTCTTACGGGCGGCGGTCATGGGAGCGGTGGCTCTGCTCGCACTCTGCACCGGACGGCGCAAGCAGGCGCTACCCGCGCTGTGCACCGCGATCATCGGCTTGCTGGCGTGGTCGCCACGGTTGGCGGTGGATGCGGGGTTCGCACTGTCCGTTCTCGCTACGGCCGGACTCATAGTGCTCGCGCCGGGATGGTCGGATCGGCTTCGCGCACATGGCTGGTGGCGGGTGCCCGCCGACGCCTTCGCGGTGGCGGCCGCGGCCTTCGTGGTCACCACGCCGGTGGTCATCGCCATCACCGGGCATTTGAGCCTGGTGGCCATCGGCGTCAATGTGCTGGTGGAGCCGGTGATCGCGCCGATCACCGTACTGGGAGCCATCGGGGCGATACTGGCGTGCGGCTGGGCTCCGCTCGGGGAGTTGGTGCTGTACTGCACCGCACCACCCCTATGGTGGCTGCTCACCGTCGCCGATCGGGCCGCCGCGCTCGGCGCCTCGATCACACTCCCGACCGGGGTTCGCTCCGGTGTGATCGCCGCGGTGCTGTGCGGTCTGCTCATAGCGGGATCGCGTCCGCGACTCGGCACGGGGTGACGGGTGCCGGGGTTGTCGGGGCGGGCTCGTAGGATCGACCGCGTGAGCCAACGACCCGCACCCCTGCATCTCGTGCTCGGTGATGAAGAACTGCTGATCGAGCGGGCGGTGTCGGCGATTACCGCACAGGCGCGAGCCGCCTCGTCGGAGCCGGACTCCATGCCGGTGGACCGGCTGCGGGCGGGGGATGCGAGTGCGCCGGAGTTGGCGGAACTGCTGAGCCCCTCACTCTTCGCCGAGGACCGGGTGATCGTGCTCGAGGCCGCCGCCGAGGCGGGTAAGGATGCGGTCGCGGTCGTGACCGACGCCGCCTCCTCACCGCCCGAAGGCGTGGTGCTGGTGGTGCTGCACTCCGGCGGCGGTCGCGCCAAGGCGCTCGCCCCCGCACTGCAGAAGATGGGCGCGGTTGTGCATCAGGCGGCCAAACTCACCAAGGCCGGTGAGCGAATCGAGTTCGTGCGCAATGAGTTCCGCGCCGCGAACGTCCGCGTCTCACCGGACGTGGTGCAGGCCCTGATCGAGGCGATCGGCTCCGATCTGCGCGAATTGGCCGCCGCCAGTTCACAATTGGTCGCCGACACCGGCGGCAAGATCGATATCGCCGCCGTGCACCGCTACTACTCCGGTAAGGCGGAGGTCACCGGCTTCGACGTCGCCGACCTGGCCGTCTCCGGCGATCGCCCGGCCGCCATGGAGGCGCTGCGCTGGGCCACCGACCGCGGTGTCCCCGCCGTCCTGCTCGCCGACGCGCTCGCCGATTCGGTGCACACCATCGCCCGTGTCGGCTCGGCGGGGCGCGGCGACCCGTTCAAACTCGCGGGCGATCTCGGCATGCCGCCGTGGAAGGTGAAGAAGGCCCAGGCCCAGGCCAGAGGCTGGACCGGCGCCACCATCGGCGCGGCCCTCAAAGTCGTCGCGGGCCTGAACGCCGACGTCAAAGGCGGTGCGGCAGATACCAATTACGCGCTCGAGCACGCCCTCGCCCGCATTCTGGATCTCCGCGAATCCGCCTGATCGGAACCACCTTCGGACGCGTCGGCCTGCCGTCCCGCATCGCGCCGGTCGACCCGCGGCCTCGGCCCGTACAACGCGATCCGCCCGAGCACCGTGGTGCTCGGGCGGATTTCTATCGCTTATTCGCGGTGTGCCTACGGCGTCCAGGTGATCTCGCCGCCGACGAACTGCTGCGCCTTGCCGTCCTTGTAGTCGTACTCATCGCTGGTCGGGTAGCCGTAGCGCCCGTTCTCCGAACCGTTGCGCACCCACTCGTCGCGGATGGCGCCCCAGATGGTGCGGGTCCCGCCCTTCTGCGAGGTGTAGATCGCCCCACCCTCGAACAGTTGGTAGCGCCCGTCACCCTTATTGGTCTTGGCCTCATCGGAGATGGGGAACCCCAGCGGGCTGTTCTCCCATCCGGCCGCCGCGTACTTGTCGCGGATAGCGCCGCTCACCACATGCGTGCCCGAGCCGACGGACCAGTAGATCGATCCACCCTGGAAGTGCTGGAACCGCCCCGGCTTGCCGGTGGCCCCCTCATCGGTGGTCGGGTACTTCAATGCCCCGGACTCCGCGCCCACTCCACGCCACTTATCGCGAATAGCCCCGCCGATAGCGTGCGCGTCGGTCGCCGGAGTCCAGTAGATGGCGACGTTATTGGCGAACTCCTGCTTCTTGCCCCCACCCGCCGCATCGCTCTCCGGCCCGGTCGGATCACCGAAGAATCCGGGCCCACCCGCCTGGTCGTACTCGACCTCGATCGCCCCGCCGACATCGAACGGTCCGATCGGCCGGGCGGCAGCCGTGCCAACCCCGCTGATCAACGCGAGAGCGACCGCACCGGCGGCCACCGCCCCACGGGTCAAGGACGAATTCTTACGGCGTAGCGGTGTCAAGAGATCTCCCAACGCAGGTGGTAAACAACGTCCCCCGACGTTCGAACGGGCCCCAGCCCAATCGCAGCCATCTTGCAGGGAACCACGCAAGTCAGCAAGTTGCTGTCCCGCCTCCCCGAGGCTTTGGCGCCCGGCAAGGTGCCGTTGACCGCGGTGCATGCGTCTGTCGGATGGGTGCCGAAACTATTTTGGACGTACCCGGCGAGTTACCCACACCTTGCGAAATCAGTTGTTGCGCCGCGTTCTCGGGAACGACAAAGCCGCCGCGGTCGTCGTGGCCGCAGCGGCTGTTCGATGCATAAAGGGCGGTACGTATACCGGGGTTGTCAGCCGAGCTTGTTGAAGGCCAGCGACAGCGCCGACTTCTTGTTGGCGGCCTGGTTGGCGTGGATAACGCCCTTCGAGGCGGCCTTGTCCAGGCTCTTGCTGGCGGACTGCAGCAGCTCGATCGCCTTGTCCTTCTCGCCCGCGGCAGCGGCCTCGCGGAACTTGCGGATCGAGGTGCGCAGCGCGGACTTGACCGACTGGTTGCGCTGACGCGCAAGCTCGTTGGTGCGGATCCGCTTCATCTGGGACTTGATGTTTGCCACGCTTGTTTCCTCGTGTTCCTTCGTTTGGTGGTTTATGCGGGAAGCAAAGTTCTTCGGGCGCACTATGCAGCCTGTAGCGCAGCACCGACGGTCGAGGTTACCAGGCAACGGTTCGGGGTATGAAATCGACCCCGTCCGCAATCCCCCCGATACGAGAAATTTATCCCGGTCCAACTGCGTGTTGCTCCTGCGTGATGGACCATTTTTGCATGACCCCCGCCGCAGCCGCACGAGCGGCCGCGGCCGCTCACGAAACGAACGGCCGCGCCGCGGTCGACGCCGCGCACACCGGAGTCTTCGCCGGATACCGTGCAGGGCGGTATGCGCGGGCTTATGACGAGATGTTCGATCCCGCGGGCCGGCCGCGCGCCCCCTATCGAGGCATTTTCGCCGCCCTGGCCGCCATCGACGCATCCGATCTGGCGGCTCGGGCCGAGGCGCTGGCCCGCGCCTTCGTGGATCAGGGCATCACCTTCTCGCTCTCGGGCCAGGAGCGGCCTTTCCCGCTGGACCTGGTACCCCGGGTAATAGCCGCCACGGAGTGGACCAAACTCGAGCGCGGCATCAAACAGCGGGTGCGCGCGCTCGAGGCGTTCCTCGCCGATGTCTACGGTGAGCAGACGATCCTGCGCGACCGGGTCATCCCCAAACGTCTGGTCACCTCGTGCGCGCATTTCCATCGCGAGGCCACCGGCTTGATTCCGCCCAATGGCGTTCGCATTCACGTCGCGGGCATCGACCTGATTCGCGATGAGCACGGCGACTTCCGGGTGCTCGAGGACAATCTGCGCTCCCCGTCCGGTGTTTCGTACGTGATGGAGAACCGCCGCACCATGGCGCGCGTCTTCCCGGACCTGTTCGCCTCGCACCGGGTGCGGGCCGTCGGCGACTATCCGAGCAATCTGCTGCGGGCCCTGCGCGCGGCCGCCGCACCCAATGCGGACGATCCCACCGTGGTGGTGCTCACCCCGGGCGTCTACAACTCCGCCTACTTCGAACATTCGCTGCTGGCTCGGCAGATGGGTGTGGAACTGGTGGAGGGGCGGGACCTGTTCTGCCGGGACAGCTCCGTCTATATGCGCACCACGGCGGGGGAGCGGCAGGTGGACGTCATCTACCGCCGCATCGACGACACCTTCCTCGATCCCATGCAGTTCCGCCCGGACTCCATGCTCGGTATCGCCGGAATCCTGAACGCGGCCCGCGCGGGCACGGTGGTGCTGGCCAACGCCGTCGGCAATGGCGTCGGCGACGACAAACTGGTCTACACCTATGTGCCCGCGTTCATCGAGTACTACCTGGGTGAGAAACCCGTACTGCCCAATGTGGATTCGTACCGCTGCTGGGAGCCCGACGAGCGCGATGAGGTGCTCGATCGGGTCGCCGAATTGGTGGTGAAACCGGTCGAGGGCTCCGGCGGCTACGGCATTGTCATCGGCCCGGACGCCACCCATAAGGAGTTGGACGCGGTGCGCCGTAAGGTGCGTGCCGATCCGCGCGGCTGGATCGCCCAGCCCGTCGTGCAATTGTCCACCGTGCCAAGCAAAATCGGCCCCTGCCTGGCACCCCGACACGTGGATCTGCGCCCCTTCGCCGTCAACGACGGTGATGACATCTGGGTGCTGCCGGGCGGTTTGACCCGCGTCGCACTGCCGGAGGACTCGCTGGTGGTGAATTCCAGCCAGGGCGGTGGCAGTAAGGACACCTGGGTGCTGGCCCCGCGAACCTCCGTGGCCGAACGTGAACTCTCCGGCGACCAGCTGGTCAGCGAACAGACCATCCCCGGTGATCGCGATCAGTCGCGAGAACCCTCGCCCGCACGGGCGAATCAACAACAGCAGTGACAGTGCGCTCCATCGGCTCCAGCCCGAAGTTCGTGGCCCGCCCCGGTTCTGGACTGACGGAGCGGAGGAGCGGAGCGGAGGAGCGGAGGAGCGGAGGAGGGAAGAAGCCGGGTTACGAGGGCCACGAACAGCCGCAGCGCAGCGGAGGCAAATTATATACAGCTAGGCGGTTGAATTATGTTGGCGCGCAATGCCGAATCCTTGTTCTGGATCGGCCGGTATATCGAACGCGCCGAGTATACGGCGCGTATTCTCGATGTAGCTGTGCATCAGTTGCTCGAGGACGCGACGGTGGACCCCGACAAAACATCACGAGTCCTGTTGCGGGTCTTGAGTATTGAACCTCCCGAGGAGGAGCTCGATGTCTGGTCGGTGACCGAGTGTGTCGCCTTCGGTCGTGATCAGGACGGCTCGATCGTCGATTCCATCAGTCGTGCGCGCGAAAATGCCAGGGGTGCAAGGGAAGTCGCCTCCACCGAGATGTGGGAATGTCTCAATGCCACCTATAATGGACTCGCCGCCGCGGAGCGCGCCGCCCGCGCGCTCGGGCCGCACGAGTTCTGTCACTACATCACCGATCGGGCCGCCATGTTCGCCGGACTCTCGGACTCCACTTTGAGTCGCGATGACGGGTATCGCTTTCTGCTGTTGGGGCGTTCCATTGAACGTGTGGATATGACTGTGCGCCTGTTGCTTTCACGTGCGGGTGATCGCACCTCCTCTCCGGCCTGGGTGACCGTATTACGCTCGGCCGGAGCGCATGACCCCTATTTGCGAACGCATCGTGGCGTTCTCGACGCCAATCAAATCGCCCAATTCATTTTGCTGGACCGGCTTTTCCCGCGTTCGGTATTCCATTCCCTGAAGGTCGCCGAAACCTGCCTGCAGGAACTGGATCAACGCCCCAACAGTCGTTTCGCGGCGCGGCAGGAGGCGCATCGACTATTGGGCCGGGCGCGCAGCGAACTCGAATTCCTGCCCGCGTCGGTCCTGCTCGAAGACCTGCCCGCTCGCCTGCTCTGGCTCCAGGAGACCTGTCACGAGGTCGGAGAAGCCGTGGCGCTGCAGTATTTTCACGCCGAATCCTGGGTCGCCTGGACCGGTTTGCACGGGCGCAACGGCGTCAGGGTCGAGGAGGCGGTATGAGCGGGTCAGGGCCGGAGGCGGAAGCTCGCGTAACCACGCGAGCCCCCCGCTCATGCCGAAAGGACACAGCATGAGTTGGCGTATGCGAGTGGTGCATACGACCGGGTATGTCTATGACACACCGGTCTCCCGCTCATTCAACGAGGCGCGGCTGACCCCGCGCGCCGACAGCAGGCAGAACGTCATCCTCAATCGGGTCGAAACGGTGCCCTCCACCCGCTCGTTTCGCTATGTGGACTACTGGGGCACCACCGTCACCGCCTTCGACCTGCACGCCCCGCATACCGAATTGGAGGTGACCAGCGCCTCGGTGGTGGAGACCGAACCCTTCGCCGGACCCGCCGAGGAGCTCTCCTGGGAGGAGTTGCGCGCCGACGACGTCGTCGACCGCTTCGACGAATTGCTCACGCCCACCGCGTATGTCCCGCGCGAACGCCGTCTGGCCCCGGTGGCCCGGCAACTCGCGCGCGGCGTCCCGCCAGCCAAAGCCGTTGTGCGCGGCGCGGAGTGGGTGCACCGGGAGATGAACTATCTGGCCGGAACCACCGATGTGCACACCTCCGCGGTCGAAGCCTTCGCCGAGAGACAAGGTGTCTGCCAGGATTACGCGCATCTGACCCTGCTGCTGTTGCGCACCATGGGAATTCCCAGCCGGTATGTCTCGGGCTACCTGCACCCCGACCCCACCGCCGAGGTGGGCCGCACCGTCGCCGGACAGATGCACGCCTGGGTGGAGGCGTGGACCGGGCAATGGTGGGGCTACGACCCGACCAACAACATTCCCGTCACCGAACAACACGTATCGGTCGGAGTGGGCCGTGATTACGCGGATGTACCCCCGTTGAAAGGTATCTTCAGCGGAAGCGGGTCGACTGACTTGGAAGTGGAAGTGGAGGTCACTCGGCTCGCGTGACGCGTGATTCAGCAGAACACAGGTGCTCTCCCATCAGGGCGGGTCGATCCGGGAAGGTGGCTGATGTCTCCCACAGCGCAGGAAGTAACCGAGGAAATCGCCGAGCTGGAACCCATCGCACTGGGCAGGAAACTGTTCGCGGAGGCGCTGGGCACCTTCGTACTGGTGCTCGGCGGCGTCGGCACCGCGGTGCTCGCCGGAAACCGGGTCGGTGCGCTCGGCGTGGCCCTGGCCTTCGGCTTCACGCTGATGTTCCTGGTGTACGCGATCGGCCCCATCTCGGGCTGCCATGTGAATCCGGCGGTCACGGTGGGTCAGCTGCTGCTGGGCCGGGTTTCGGTCGCGGTAGCGGGAATGTACTGGGTGGCGCAGGTCATCGGCGGTCTGCTCGGCGGCACCGTGATCTACGCGATCGCCAAGAACCTGCCGTCCTACAACCGGGCCAAGGATGGACTCGGCGCGAACGGGTGGGGTGCGCACAGCCCGTCCAGCGTCGAACTCGCCGGGATCACCGTGAACGGGTACGGGCTGGCCGCGGCCATCACCGTCGAGGTGGTGCTGACCGCGCTGCTGGTCTTCGTGGTGCTGGCCTCCACCGATCAGCTCTCGGATGTGCCGCTCGCGGGTCTGTCGATCGGTATCACCCTGGCCGTCATCCACCTGATCTCGATTCCGGTGGACAACACTTCGGTGAACCCCGCGCGCAGTCTCGCGGTGGCGTTCTTCCAGGATGGCGCGCCCGCTCAGCTATGGGTGTTCATCGTGTTCCCGCTCATCGGCGGCGTGCTGGGTGCGCTGGTCTACGGCATCCTCTTCGGCCGCTCGCGGAACATGGTGAGCTGACAGCTCTTCGAGATTCCCGGGCCCCCTTTCCTTCGGAAAGGGGGCCCGGTGCGTAGGGGGAGGGTTGCCGGTTCCGCCGGGAGATTCTCGCGGGTGCCCAGGCAGTGTCGGGCTCGTGCAGCGGGTGTTCCGTGTGGGTGTTGGGGGAGTGTCGGGCTCGTGCAGCGGGTGTTCCGTGTGGGTGTTGGGGGAGTGTCGGGCTCGTGCAGCGGGTGTTCCGTGTGGGTGTTGGGGGAGTGTCGGGCTCGTGCAGCGGGTGTTCCGTGTGGGTGTTGGGGGAGTGTCGGGCTCGTGCAGCGGGTGTTCCGTGTGGGTGTTGGGGGAGTGTCGGGCTCGTGCAGCGGGTGTTCCGTGTGGGTGTTCGGGGAGTGCCGGGCTTGGCACCGGGTGTGTTCCGCGTGGGTGTTCGGGGAGCGCGCCGGTCGTGGCTGAGCGGGGGTTCCGCGTGCGGTTTCGGGGTCAACGGTTTTTGACGAGTAGGGCGTATTGGGCGGCGGCGCGCTGGCGGACGGTCTTCTCGTCCGGGGCGGTGATGACCGCCCAGTAGCGGCCGTCGGAGATATAGCAGTGGTAGCGGGTTTCGCGTTGGTTGTCGGTGGCGTCCTTCGACCGGAAGCAGGCCGCGCCGGGGACGCCTTCGGGGGCGGTGGCCGGGATATCGCCGTTCGCGGTTGTTTTGGCCAGGACCCGGGTGTGCATGGCGGTCACATGGGCCTCGTCGGGGAGTCGCAGCAGCCACCAATTGCCGATGAACGCGGCCCGCTCGACATCATCGCGTGCGGGTTCACCGGTCGCGGGGCCTCGCCCGAACAGGTGGGAGACCGCGCGCGGGCCGTAGACCACACCGCTGCCCGGGGCGAACGTGAACCAGGTGGTCTCGGCCGGAGTGCCATTCGGACCCACCGACGGATACGGCCACTTCACCGGGTCGGGGTGCAGGAGACGGCGCAGCATGCCGTCGCCGTCGAAGGGCATGGCGGACAGCTTGTCCGGGGCGGTCGGCTGGAATTGGTCCAGCAGCGGCAACTCCGCGGCGAGGGTCGCCGCCGTGCGCCCGGCGAGCGCCGCGGTATCGGGGATTCGATCGGCCACATAGGTCACCACCACAAACGACCGATGCGCCACGGCGGTGATCAGCACGGGTGAACGGACCCGCGACACCGCGAAAGCGTCCGCGAATCCCGGAATGTCGACGCGCCGGGTATCCGGGCTCAGGGCGGCGGCGGAGTCGGCGATCCGCCCGGCCACCAGTCGGGCGATCGGATCCTCGCGAAAGCTGAGCACCGTCATGCGCAGCGCCTTGGACTCGCCGAACTTCGGTACGCCGCCGCTGGGATCATCGGTGCCGTTGACGATGTATCCGGCGATCATGCCGAACTCGGCGATCGGTTTCAGCGCGATCTCCGGTGCGAGCACCGCGGTGCGGCCGGGGGTGGGCAGCAATGCCGAACCGCCGTAGACCAGGTCCTTGTCGATATCGGTGGGGTTGGCCACCGCCTCGCCCAGGCGCACGGATTCCAGAACACGCCCGTAGGTGTCATTGTCATTCGCGGGCGCGGCTCCTTGGTCGGTCGACACCTCGCCCGTATCGAGTCCGGACAGTGCGGGCTGGGCGGCGTGCGGGGTGCCCGGCACGACCTCACCGCCGCAGCCGCTGAGCACTCCGGCCAGCATGGTCAGGCTCACCGCGATGGTCGCCGCGCGCCGTAGCGCCCGCCGCGCCTGTTCGTTCATCACAACCTGGTCCTCGCTAGATCGGGGCGCTGGGCCACCATTGGTCGTGGAGTTCGCGACCGGAGTTCGCCCCGGTGATCCGCAGTTTGCAGAAGGCGCGCACGCCATCGAAGCGAATATCCAACTGGCCCCGGGGTTTTCCATCACTGTCGAAGGTCTTCCACTCCGCCGTCCCGGTCCCGGAGGCACGCGACCAGGCTTCGCTACCCTGCGTTCTATCGGTGATCTCCACCGCGGGCATGGCCGAGCGATCGGTTGCGCAGGTCGCCCACACGGTGGTGTCACCGTTCGAGCAGACCAGCACCGGCTGATCGAGGACCTCGTCGATGGGCACGGCCTGACTCGCATTGTCCGAGGCGGTACAGCGCAGGTCCTGATATCCGTGACCCGACGGCGTCGACGGCAGCAGCCTCGGGAAGGTGTCGACTATGAAACCGAAAGCGCGCCAGGGAGATCCGGCGACGGTGGGAGGCGTGCCGGGAGCGGCGGTGCCGGACCCGGAATCGGAGTGGTGGGTGGTGATCCCGATGGCGGCGAGGACCACCACGGCACCGGTCGCCGCGGCGAGCAGTGCCATGGTGCGCCCCCGCCGGGTGCGGCGGGGTGGGACGCGGCCGCCCTGCCCACCCGCGGCGGCACCGGAAGCGCGCCGACCGCCACCCGAGATCCAGCCGCGCCGCGTGGGTGCGATCGGCGCCAGCAGCGCCGCGGCGGCGGCCTCGGCCAGTTCACCGCAACTGCGGTAGCGATCGGCCGGGTCGGCCGACATCGCGCGTGCGACAACGGAATCGAGCGCCGCGGGCAATGCCGGATCGACGCTGCTGGGCGCCGGTCGTGGTGCGGTCAAATGCGCGTGCATGACCGCGGCGACGGTTTCGCGGGGGAAAGGTACAGTTCCGGTGAGCAATTGGTAGAGCGTGCCGCCGAGCGCGTACACATCGGTGCGCTCATCGAGAACGCCGCCGCTGATCTGTTCGGGCGCGGCGAACGCGAGCGTGGCGAGCACCTGGCCCACCGCGGTCAGCCCGCCGGATTCCGTTGTCGCGCGCGCTATTCCGAAGTCCGTGACGAGTTCCCGATCCGCTGCGGCGGTCCCACTCGGTCCGATCGCGCCGGGCGCCGCAGCGGCCGCTTCGATCGGATCGCTTACCGTCGGGCCGCCCGCGTCGGATTCACCCGCGCCGTCTCCGCGTGCGGGTTCGATGAGGATATTGGCGGGCTTGACATCTCGATGCAGCAGCCCGGCGCGATGTGCGGCGTCCAGGCCCCGCGCCGCGCCGCGCACAATGGCGACCGCGCGCTCGGCGGGCAGACCGCCGGCATGCTGTTTCAGCAGTTGTCCGGCGTCATAGCCGTCGACGAATTGCATGGCGATCCACAGCATGTCGGCGTCGCCGCCGCAGTCGTAGATGGCGACGATATTGGGATGATCGAGCTGCCCGGCGAGTTCGGCCTCCCGTAGGAACCGTGCCCGGAATTCGGCATCGGCCCCCTCGGTCAGGATCTTGAGCGCATCCTTGCGTGGCAGGCGTGGGTGCTGGGCCAGGTAAACACTGCCCATACCGCCCGCGCCGATCCGGCGTTCGATTCGATATCCGGAGACCACCGCACCCGGTCCGAGTGTGCGCACGCGCGCCGCCTACCGGTTCCGCACCAGAAGCGCGTACTGCGCGGCGGCGCGCTGGTGCACCGACTTCTCATCGGTCGCGTTCACCACCGCCACATAGCGCCCGTCCTGCACGACGCAGTAGTAGACCGGCAGAATTCCTTCCTGCCGAAGGCATTTCGTATCCGGCACGGCCGGATCGGCCATCGGTGTCTGGTTCCGGCCGTACGCGGACTCCTCGGCCGCCAGGCGGCGGGCGCTGGGTGCGTCACGCACCCGGATCAGCCAATTGCGGTCGATCAGGGCGACGCGCTCGATGGCGTCGGCGGGTATACCGGCGGTCTCGGCCGCGCCGGGTAATGCGTGTGCGGCGCCGGTCGGGCCGAACACCACACCGCTGGCTTCGATGTAGTAGCCCTCGCCCGCGGTGGTATCCGGCTGCAACTTGGTGATGTAGGGATAGGACCAGGCGCCACGGGTGGTGGGCACCATGCGCCGCAGCATGTCGTCCCGGTCGAAGCGCAGGCCGGGCAGATCCGCGACCGGGGTCGGCGCGAAGCGGTCCAGCGTGGGCAGCTCCACCGAGACGGCCTTGGCGGCCAACCTGCTCAGCTCGCCCAGATCCGGATTCGGGAAGGTGACGAAGATGGTCACCACGAACGGTCCGTGCGCCAGGGTGATGCCCAGGGTCGGTACGGTGGGCCGCCAATGGCCCTGTGCCGCAGGATAATCGGGCAGGGTGACCGCGACGTTCTCCGGGCTCACCGCGAAGTCCGCCGCCTCGATCTCGGTGGCGGCGCCGCGGGCCGCGGCGTCATCGGGAAGTCGCAATGCGGTGATGCGCAGCGACCACGGGCGGTTGTAGGTCGGGCAGTTGGCGGGTGGGCAGCCGACCACCGAATATCCGCCCAGCATGCCGTATTTCGCGAGAATCGGGCTGGCCACATCGGCGAGAATGCCGGTGGTGTCGGCCGGGCGCGGGAGCAGGGCGGGCATGCGCGGGCTCAGCGACGCGTCGATTTCCCGGGGATCGGCCACGGCCTCGGACATGCGCGCCGATTCGATGAGTCGGCTGTAGCGCTCCTTGTCATTGCGCGGTTCGGTGAGCGTTTCCGCGCCGAATTCGCCGAAGTCCAAGTCGCTCAACGAGATATCGGCGGAGACCGGCGTACCGTCGACGGTGCGCGCACCCCACAGCAGTACCGCGACCAGTATCGCGACGATGAAGCAGGCGACCCCGGCGAGTATTCGGCGACCGGGGGTGAGCGCCGGGAGGCTAGATCGGAGCATCAGGCCACCAGGTGTCGACGATGGCCTGTCCCGAGACCGTCGAGCTGAAGATGTCCAGGACGCAGAAGTTCCGCGCCGGATCATCGAAGTTGATGCGCACATTGCCCTGCCGACGACCGTTGACCATATTGTCGCCCCACATGATTCGGCCGCTGGCGCCCCCACGCGTCCACTGTCGCTCACCCGCCTTCGGAATCGGCCAGGCGACATCCGGCCAGTTCAAGCGGCTGGTCATACAGGTCGCCCAGACCATGTCCACCGGATCGCCGTCGGCACTGCACGCCAGCCAGGCCGAGGCGCGGCGCACATCCAGGGGCAGCGTATTGCCGTCCTGATCGCGCAATCCACACCAGAGTCCGCGATAGCCGCTGCTCGTCGGTGCATGCGGCAGCAGCGCGGGGAAAGCGGCGACGGCGAATCCGGCGGTGCCCCAGGGGCCGGAGTCGTCGGCCACCGGCGCGGGGGAAGTTACTGTGGCAGAAGGGCTTTCGGAGTCGCCCGCGCGGATCACGAAGACCGTGGCGGTGATCGCCAGCGCGAGCGCGACCAGCGTGATCGCGGTCGAGAGCAACCTGCCGCCGCCCGCGCGCGGTGGCGGAACGTCCGCGACCTCCTCGCCGCGCAGTGCCGCGGCGGCGGCCTCGGCCAGTTCGCCGCAGCTCCGATAGCGCTGCTCGGGTTCCTTCGCCATCGCGCGCGCGATCACCCGGTCCAGGTATCGCGGCAGTGCGGGATTGACGGTGCTCGGCAACGGCGGCGGCTCCACCAGATGCGCGTGCATGACGGCCGCGGCCGAGGTGTACGGGAAAGGTGCTGAGCCGGTGAGCAATTGGTACAGCGTCGCACCCAGGGCATAGACATCGACGCGATGGTCGAGGGTTTCCCCGCGCAATTGCTCCGGTGCGGCGTACGCGACCGTCGCCAAGACCTCCCCGGCCACCGTGAGTTCGGTGGCTTCGCCTATGGCGCGGGCGATTCCGAAATCGGTGACCAGCACCCGATCCGGCCCGTCCGGACTGGGCGAGACCATGATATTGGCGGGCTTCACATCCCGGTGCAGCATGCCCGCCGCATGCGCGGCATCGAGCCCGCGCGCCGCCTCGGCGACGATATGCACCGCGCGCTCGGGTGGCAGCCCGAGCGGGTACTCGCGCAGCAGTTCGGCGGAGTCCGAGCCCTGCACGTACTGCATTGCGATCCAGAGGGATTCGCCCTCCACGCCCCGGTCCAGGATCGCGACCACGTTCGGCTGCGCCAACCGCGCGGCGAGTTCGGCCTCGCGCAGGAACCGCGCCCGGAACTCGGCGTCGGCGCTGCTGTTGTCGGAGAGCACCTTGAGCGCGATCTGCCGGGGTAGTCGCGGATGGCGCGCCAGATAGACCGAACCCATACCGCCCGCGCCGAGCTTGCGTTCGATCCGAAAGCCCGCGAACACTTCACCCGCCCGCACGGGGAGAGTCTCGGGGCTCTACCGGAATCCGTCAATACACACGAATAAATATTGGCTAGTACCAGTGGTATTCGGCGCAGAGCCGATGCGCGACCAGGTCGAATGTCTTGCGCGGCACAATGGCTCCCTCACGCCGGATACCGTCCTCCGGCACATCGAGCACCCGATCCAGGCGCACCCAACTCGGCCGCCCCTCGTGATCCCACGCGCCGCCGCCGATGCCGACCCAATTGGCGTGCCGCGCGTGATCGGCGTTCGAGGACAACATCAATCCGAGCAGCGTCCCGCGATCGCGCCCGACGACGAGCACCGGCCGGTCCTTGCCATTGCTCGGATCCTCCTCGTACGGCACCCAGGTCCACACGATTTCCCCCGGATCGGCCCGCCCGTCCAACTGCGGGCTGTAGACAATCTGCCGTGCCCGCTCCCGCGAAGGCACCCCGGCCGACGAGGTCGGCCGCACCGCCGGAGCGCTCGGCTTGGGCGCCACCGCCCGCGCCGCCCGCCCCCACACCGAAGACTGCGCCATTCGCCCGATCAACTTCGGACCCTGCTGTTTGACCAGATGAGACCCCTGCTCCTTGGCCACGAGCCCCAACTGCTTCCCCAGCGCGTTCCACCTGCCTGCCATGCGGGGCAGCTTAACGGCGACGCGCGCGGTTCTCATCCGGGCCGGATTCGCCTGTGCGTACCGGGATTTCGCGGTACCGTCCAGCGGTTCGAAAATTCAATGTTTCACAACAGGGGAATTGTGTGATGCCAAGACGATTCGCGGGTCTGTGCGGGGCGACGGTCGCGACCACCTCGATGCTCGCGCTGGCCGCGCCGCACGCCTCGGCCACGGTGAACACTCTCTCGGTCAGTCATGAGAGCTACCAGACGCCGGGCACCTTCGTCCTGGACGCGTTCACCGACGACGTCGCCCCGGTGTGGTTCCTCGACAATGGCGCACCCATCTCGGGAAGTCCGCTGACGCCCAAACGCATCACCGACGAAACCTCGCCCTGTCCGAGCTCGTGCTGGGTCGGGATGACCTGGTATCCGAAAACCCTCGGCAGCCATCACCTGGTGGCCGAACAGCGCGCCGCCAACGGGTCGGTGCTCAGTTCCCGGGCGAAGGACATCGATGTCACCACGCTGCCGAGCAGCGGTAGCTCCAATCTGCTCACCGGCAGCGCCGGGTAGGCGACCGGCGGCACTCGCCGAGCCGGGGCGCGGAGCGCTCCGGCATGCACCGTAGACTTCGGGGTTGACATGCCGCTGTTTTGCCATGCCGAGGAGTGACTCCGATTAGCAGTTTCGCCGATACGACGTTCACCGATCCGTCCCGGATCAGGAACTTTTGCATCATCGCCCATATCGACCACGGGAAATCGACCCTGGCCGATCGGATGCTGCAACTCACCGGTGTGGTCGAGGAGCGGGCCATGCGGGCCCAGTACCTGGACCGGATGGATATCGAGCGCGAGCGCGGCATCACCATCAAGGCGCAGAATGTGCGGCTGCCTTGGGAGGTCGACGGTGAGGAATACGTTCTGCACCTGATCGACACACCCGGCCACGTGGACTTCACCTACGAGGTGTCGCGTGCGCTGGAGGCGTGTGAGGGCGCGATCCTGCTGGTCGACGCCGCGCAGGGCATCGAGGCGCAGACCCTGGCCAATCTGTACCTGGCGATGGACAAGGAATTGACCATCATCCCGGTGCTGAACAAGATCGATCTGCCGGCCGCGGATCCCGATCGGTACGCCGCCGAGCTCGCCCACATCGTCGGCTGCGAGCCCGAGGATGTGCTGCGCGTCTCCGGTAAGACCGGTGTCGGCGTGGCCGAACTGCTCAATGAGGCCGTACGCGTGGTCCCGCCGCCGGTCGGCAAGGACGACGCCCCCGCGCGCGCCATGATCTTCGACTCGGTGTACGACACCTACCGCGGCGTCGTCACCTATGTGCGTGTGGTGGACGGCAAGCTCACCCCGCGCCAGAAGATCAAGATGATGTCCACCGGCGCGACTCACGAACTGCTCGAGATCGGCATCGTCTCGCCCGAACCCAAACCCACCCGGGGCCTGGGCGTCGGCGAGGTCGGCTACCTCATCACCGGTGTGAAGGACGTCCGGCAGTCCAAGGTCGGTGACACCATCACCAGCGCCCGCGACGGCGCGACCGAGGCGCTCACCGGATATCGCGAACCGCGGCCGATGGTCTACTCGGGTCTGTACCCGGTCGACGGTTCGGACTACCCGAACCTGCGCGACGCCCTGGACAAGTTGCAGCTCAACGACGCCGCGCTCACCTATGTGCCGGAAACCTCCGTGGCCCTGGGCTTCGGCTTCCGCTGCGGCTTCCTCGGACTGCTGCATATGGAGATCACCCGCGAGCGCCTGGAACGCGAATTCGGCCTCGACCTGATCTCCACCGCGCCCAACGTCATCTACCGCGTGGTCATGGAGGACGGCACCGAACATGTCGTCACCAACCCGTCGTACTGGCCCGAGGGCAAGGTGAAGGAGATCTACGAGCCCGTCACCAAGTGCACCGTGATCGCGCCGAGCGAATTCATCGGCACCATCATGGAGCTGTGCCAGGCCCGCCGCGGTGAACTGCTCGGCATGGACTACCTGTCCGAGACCCGCGTCGAGATGCGGTACACGCTGCCCATGGCGGAGATCATCTTCGACTTCTTCGATTCGCTGAAGTCGCGCACTCGCGGTTACGCCTCACTCGATTACGAGGAGGCCGGCGAACAGGCCGCCGCGCTGGTCAAGGTCGACATTCTGCTGCAGGGTGAGGCCGTGGACGCGTTCTCGGCCATCGTGCACAAGGACGCCGCCCAGGCGTACGGGCACAAGATGACCACCAAACTGCGCGAACTCATTCCGCGTCAGCAGTTCGAGGTGCCGATTCAGGCCGCCATCGGATCCAAGGTCATCGCGCGCGAGAACATTCGCGCCATCCGCAAGGACGTGCTCGCCAAGTGCTACGGCGGTGACATCAGCCGTAAGCGCAAACTGCTCGAGAAGCAGAAGGAAGGCAAGAAGCGGATGAAGACCATCGGCCGCGTCGAGGTCCCGCAGGAAGCCTTCGTGGCGGCGCTGTCCACCGACTCGAGTGCGGACAGCAAGCCCAAGAAGTAAGCCCGACCTCTCGGACTCCCGTGCCCCGCTGCCTTACGGCAGCGGGGCACAGTGGTGGATGGGGGTGGTGTGGTGCCCCGCTGCGCGGTGGGGTGGATGGGGGAGGTGTGGTGCCCCGCTGCGCGGTGGGGTGAATGGGGAGCGGGCGGTGCCGCGCTGTGTGATGGCAGCGGGGTGGTGTGGTTTGCGAAGTTCGCGGTCGAGGCGTTCTGCGGTCCGAGCGGGGCGTTCGCTGTGCAGGTCGAATCAGGGGCTTCCGAACTCATATGCAGGGTGACAAGCTATGTGTCGCATCGCTGTACGCATCGCCTCTACCTGGTGGATGTGACAGACCGGATATCCGGAAATAGGGTGTGAAACGAGTTTGAAGACGGCGGTCCGCCAGCGGCGGATCGCCGATCCTTGAGAGCGGAGCCTTGATGACGCGTGAGCGGTCCTTCGACGACGACGCAGCCGGTGACGAGTACGCAGATGACGCCGCGTATCGCATTGCCACCGGCGTGGCGCGCACGGCGAGGGCGGGCGCGTATGTCACTGGCGGGGCGCTCATCGCCTCCGCGGGCACCCGGGGTGGCCCGGCCCCGGCGATCGATAACGACAGCCGCAATGTGAGCTGGTCGCAGGCGAACGATCCGCAGCCGGACGAGCCCAGCCCGACCCTCACCTTCCCGGATCTCACCGCCGATCAGGTGCCGCCCACGCACCTGCCGTCCGGAATCAATCCGGTGGCGCTGCCGGATAATCACCACTTCGGCACCGATGCCGGACTCCTGCCGCCGCAGTACGACGCGCGCGACGCCTCGCACGATGTGAGCATGTCGGGCTTCCACGGCGTGGGCCTGCCCGACACCGAGCCACCCCAGTCCTTCACTCTGCCGGGTTATCAGCAGGATTCCGGATTCGAGCTACCGCAGACCCCGGGCCAGTCCGAGAACCCGTGGGCCGGGCAGCAGCCGGGTACCGGTGCACCGGGCTGGCAGCTTCCGGTCGCCGATGCTCCGCAGTGGCAGCTTCCCGGGGCCGACGGCTCGGGTTGGCACATTCCCGGTATGGACGGCGGCCAGGGCTGGCAGCTGCCCGATATGGAACCGGGGCAGGGCTGGCAGATTCCGGGCGGCGGTCTCAAACTCCCCGGGGTCGACGGCCATCAACCGGGACTCGTAAATCTGCCCCATGCCGGTGACATTCTCGGAAGTGATTCGCACGCGGGCATCTTCGACGGTATCGGCGATGGCCCCATCGGAATCTCGGTCGGCACCAACTGGGCCGTGGATATGCACGTCGGTCTCGACGGCATCCACTTCGAATCGGATCTGAAGGTCGATATCGCCGTCGGCAATGTCGGTCACCAGCTCGATCAGTTCACCCAGGATATGGGTCACGGGATCTCGCACGTGCCGAACGGCATCGACCCGAACGGCAATCCGCTCCCCGCCGGCGCCAACCCGTGGGCCGAGGGCACCGTCCAGCCCGGCGGTCAGTCCGCCGCGGCCGCCAATCTTCCCGGCCAGCAACCGAATTCGTCGGCTGTCCCCGGTCCGCACGGCGCGACCTCCGGATCTCCCTCGGGCGCACCGGGTTCCGCGATTCCGGGCGGTACCGTCGCCCCGGGTGCGTCCGCGCCCGGTGCGGCGCTGGGCGCCCCCGCCGCGTCGGTCCCGGGTGGATTCGCGGCTCCCGCACCGGCTTACGTGGCCCCCGCCGCTCCCGCGCCGGCTTACGCGGCCCCCGCGGCTCCCGCTCCGGTCTCGGCTCCGGCCGCGCCGATCGTCGTCGCTCCGGTGGTTCCGGTCGCCGCCGCACCCGCCGTGGTGGCCCCGGTGGTGGTGGCGCAGCCGGTCGTGACGACCCCGTTGCAGACCACCATTCAGCCCGACGCCGCCCAGCATCCGATCGCGAACCTGCTGACCACGCCCGGCCAGTCGCCGCTGTACGCCTCGGCAGCCAACGCACCGGCGCTGTTCAACCATCCGGGCCACCCGGTGCCGCTGGCCTCGGGTCAGCCCGATCCGTCGGTCGTGGTCGCCAAGCCGGTATCGCCGACCGCCGATACGACCATGCCCAAGATCAGCGTGCCCAAGACCGATCCGCTCACCACGGCACCGCACGTCCCGGTGAACACCAAGGTGCCGGGTATCAATGATCCGGCCTCGACCAAGCTGCCGGGCATCACGGTGCCGCCGGTCACGACCGCGCCGCATGTCACCGTCCCACCGGTGACCGCGGATCCGGACGCGGGCACCACCCGCCCGCACCACCCGTCCGACGACACCGATACGCACGGTAGTTCACCGACCATTACGGTGCCGGACGACAACGATCCCGCGCCGACCCATCAGCCGCCGGTGACCCGCCCCTCGCATCCGGGCGGCTCCGACGTGACCGTCCCGACGGTCGCGCCGACCGTGGATCCGGATCTGCCGACGCATCAGCCCACCGTCACACTGGATCCGACGGTGCCCACCGTTGCCCCGACGGTGCCGACCACGCAGCCGCAGAACACCCCGCCCAAGACCCTGGACGCTCCCAAACCGGCGAAACCCATCGCCGATACCGGCGATTCGGGTCAACATCTGATGCCGATCGCCGACGACTCCGCCCTGCACCCGGTCTACCTGGTGCATGACGCCGGTCTCGGCTCGCATCTGATTCCGGACGCGACACTGGCCGACAGCCACCTCCCGCTACACGCCGCGTTCGACCATACGCTGCTGTGAGCGGAGCCGAACGTCTTGTCGCAGTGAAGAATCCGGACGCGATGGGCCCGCTGCTCGCGCTGCTCGACGAGCTGCTCGAGCCGGTGCACACCGCGGGCCGCGCGGACCTGGCCGGCCGCCTGGGCATCGCCCGCGCCCGGCTCTCCGATCCCCGGGTGCGCCTGGTGGTGGTCGGTGAATCCAAGAGCGGTATGAGCACGCTGGTCAACAGTCTCATCGGGGCGGCGGTCAGCGCCACCGACAGCACCGTCAGCGTGCCGGTGATCGCCGAGTACGGGCCGCAGTCCACCGCCACCCTGGTGCGGGCGGGCCGCGGCGGCATCGCCGAACGCCAAGCCGTCGACCCGCAGCAGGCGGTCGCCGAACTCGTCGACGAACATGTCATCCGGGCCGAATTCACCGAGCCCAGCGCGCTTTTGGCGGAGGGCTTCGTGGTGCTCGACGCACCCGGTTCGCCCGCCGACACCCCGGCCACCTGGTCACTGCTGGCCGTGGCCGATGCGGTGCTCTACGTGGCCGATGCCGCGCGGCCGTTCACCGCCGGGCAGATCGGGCAGTTGCAGCGCATTCAGCAGGTGTGCCCGACGGTGGTCTGTGTGCTCAACAAGATCGACCAGTATCCGCAGTGGCCGGAGGTGCAGCAGCACGATCGCCGCCTGCTCGATGCCGCCGGGCTCGCCTTCGCCGTCGCACCCGCCTCGGCGCGGCTGCATGAGCAGGCCACCGCCACCGGTGATCAGCAGTCGGATCTGGAATCCGGTGTGCCGCAACTGCTCGACCATCTGCGCGGGTATGTGCTCGGCAATGCCGATGCGGTGGCCGCCGAGGCCGCGGTGCGCGATATCGGGCTCATTACCGACCATCTGGCATTGGCGCTGCGCACCGAGGCCGAGACCCTGCGCGATCCGCGCCGCTACGGCGTCATCACCGAACAGTTGCGCCGCACCCGCGAGGAGGCCGAGCAGCTGCGTCAGCGCAGCGCCAACTGGCAGGTCACCCTCGCCGACGGTGCGGGCGAGCTGATGGCCGATACCGAACACGATCTGCGACACCGGCTGCGGAGCCTGATCCGGGATGCCGAGGCCGACATCATGAAGCGCGATCCGGCCCGGCGCTGGGCCGAGTTCGGCGCGGATCTGGATGCCAAGATCTGTGAGGCGGTGGAGGAGAACTTCGTCATCGCGCACTACCGCTCGGTGGAGCTGGCCGAGCAGGTGGCGGCCAAATTCCCGGACCGCGGTATTCCGACACCCGAACTGCGCCTGGACAATCCGGGCGAGGTGGGCGAGGTGCTGGAGCCGGTGACCTCCCTGGACAAGCTGGACAGCGCCAAACCCGCTGTGGCGCAACAGTTCCTGAATATGCTGCGCGGCTCCTACGGCGGCGTGCTGATGGTCGGCCTGGCCACCAGCCTGCTCGGCATGTCCCTGGTGAACTGGTACTCGGCCGGCGCCGGTGTCCTGCTGGGCGTCAACGCGCTCTGGGACGACCGCAAAGCGCGTAAGCAGCGCCGCCAATCCGAGGCCAAGGTCGCCGTCGCGCGGCTCATGGACGATGTGATCTTCCAGGTGAGCAAGGAATCGCGCTATCGCCTGCGCGCGGTACAGCGCAATCTGCGCGACCATTTCACCGAAATCGCCAATGAGACACTGCGTTCGGTGGACGCCTCACTGCGCGCGGCCGAGGAGGCCGCCGCCGTGCACTCGGGTCAGCGTCGCGAACAGCGCCTCACCGAGATCGAATCCTCGCTCATCCGCCTGCACGACCTCCGCGAGCGCGCGGACGCGCAGGGCGGTCAGAGCTCGGGCTACTGACAGGAAGCCCCGTCATCCCGGTGACAAGCCCCGTCATCCCGGCGCGCTTTTGGCCGGGATGCACTGCACCGGTGTGGATCCCGGCCAAAATCATGCCGGGATGACGAGGGGCTGCCGTCCGGGATGGCGAGGGGCCGCCGTTACGACCTTCCCGGATGCGCCGGATTGAACTGTCCGGCGTGATGGGATTCCTCGGCGCGGATCACGTGCATGACCGCGTTGATCAGCGCCAGGTGCGTGAACGCCTGCGGGAAGTTGCCCAGATGGCGTCCGGTGCTGGTATCGATCTCCTCGGCGTACAACTTCAGCGGGCTGGCATAGCCGAGTAGCCGTTCGCACAACTGGCGGGCCCGGGGCAGCTCGCCGATCTCCACCAGCGCGGACACCAGCCAGAACGAGCAGATGGTGAAAGAGCCTTCCGCGCCGGACAATCCGTCATCGGTGGTGTCGGTGCGATAGCGCAGCACCAGACCGTTCTCGGTGAGCTCATCGGCGATGGCGAGCACGGTGGCGCGCACCCGGTGGTCGGAGGGCGGCAGGAACCGCAGCAGGGGCACCAGCAGTAGTGAGGCGTCGAGACTGTCGCCGCCGTAGGTTTGGGTGAACACCCCCTCGGAGTTCACGCCATTGTCGAGAATGTCCTGCCGGATCTCATCGGCGATGTCATGCCATTTCCTGGCGTAGTCGAATTCCCCATGCCATTCGGCGAGTTTCGCGCCGCGGTCCAGCGCCACCCAGCACATGACCTTGGAGCAGGTGAAGTGTTGCGGCTCCCCGCGCACCTCCCAGATACCGCGATCGGGGTTGCGCCAGTTCTCGATTGCCGCCTGCACCTGTCGTTCCAGCATGGGCCACAACGTCTCCGGCACCTGCTGGCGCGATTTCACGTGCAGGTACACCGAATCCAGGAGGGTGCCCCAGATATCGTGCTGTTCCTGGTTGTAGGCGCCGTTGCCGATCCGCACCGGTTGTGCCCCGTCGTAGCCGGACAGGTGCGGCAGTTCGGATTCGGTGATCTCGCGTTCGCCGCCGATACCGTAGAGCACTTGCAGCGGAAGGGCTTTCCCGTTCCCCTCGGTGGTGACATCGTGCAGGAAGGCGAAGAAGTCGTCGGCCTCGCGATCCAGGCCGAGGGTGTACAGACCCCACAGCGCGAAGGTGGAGTCCCGCACCCAGGTGTAGCGGTAGTCCCAATTGCGTTCCCCGCCGGGTGTTTCCGGCAGCGAGGTGGTCGCGGCGGCCATCAGCGCACCGGTCGGGGCGTAGGTGAGGCCCTTGAGCGTGAGCGCACTGCGCTGCAGATAGCCCCGCCACGGGTGATCGGGGAAGCGTCCCAGCGTGATCCACTGCCGCCAAGCTTCGGTGGTGGTCCACATCTTCTCCGCCGCGGCCTCGAAGGTCTTCGGCGGTGCCAGATCCGACCAGGACAGCGCCACGAACACCTGATCGCCCTCTTTCATCCGGGTCCGGGCGCGGGCCTCACGGCCCTCCAGGCCGAGTCGCAGATCGGTGGTGATGGTCAGGGTCGGGCAGCCGTCGATATCGCTGGTGGCGGTCGCCTGTTCGTAGACGTCACCGCTGTACTCCCACATGGCCGCGCCGCGGTGGTAGTCGAAGGCGGGTTCGCAGCTCATCTCCAGCTCGACCACGCCGTTGACGCATTTCACCGTGCGCAGCAGCATGTGCTCGGCGTCCCAGTCCATCGGGGTGCGCTTATGCGTGCGGCTGCGCGAGCGATTGTTATGCCACGGCCCGAGCACCAGGGCGTCGCGCACGATGAGCCAGCCCGTCTCGGTCTGCCAGGTGGTCTCCACGATCAGCCCACCGGGCAGATAGCGCCGTGCGGCGGGCACATTGCGTCCGTACGGGCCGAGCCGGAAGTGTCCGGCACTGCGGTCCAGCATGGCCCCGAAAATGCTGGGGGAGTCCGGTCGCGGTACGCACATCCACTCCACCGAGCCATTGCGGGCGATGAGGCAGGTGGTTTCGCAGTCGGACAGGAAGGCGTAGTCGTCGATGGGCGGGAACGCCGAATAGTGGCCGACGCCGGTCGCGGAGGGGAGGAACCCGTCGTTGAGCGAGACGTCGGGCCGGTCGGTCGAGTCTCGGGGCGGGGCGAGCGTCTCGGTGCCCAGTGGGCCGGTCTCACTGCCGAGCGGCCTGGTGTCGGACTCCGGTTCGTCGTAGGACTCCATGTACACCATCTTGTGTCCTGTCGGCCCGAATCGTCCACCATCGTGACTTCGGCCTAGGCTGATGTCGTGCATCGGATTGCAGGATGGTGGGACGGCGTCGAACTCTGGGTGGCCGGCCTACCCTTTGTTCCCCAGTTCGCCGTGGTGCTGGCCGCCATGGTGCCGGTCTGCTTCGCCATCGCCTACGTGCTGGATCGCGTGTTGCGGGTTGCGCTGCGCGCGCTGGGTCGTGATCGGATTGTCGCCCAGGAGGCCGCGGCGCCCGCCGCGCAGCCGCGTCGTATGCGTAAGGAAGCAGCCTGATGCCCCGCTCTCGTGTTCAGCTCGCCCTGATCGCGCTGCTCGTACTCGTTGTCGTCGCCTGGCTGTTCACGCGCTGATTTCGCCCGCTGTTCATCGGGCGAATCGGACTTCGGGTCCGGTCTGTCGGATGCTGCGCGTACGCTGCTGCACCATGTCAACCGATGAAGGCTTGGAACTGGAAACGCTGCTCTCCGAAGAGGATTTCGAGGAGGAGCCGCGTCTGATCGCCACTCACCTGTGCGGCCCGGATGAAGCCATCGAAATGGTGAAGGCCGCGCAGCTGCTCGGCCTGGGTGTCCGGCTGGTCAACCGCATCCGCCCGGATGAGGAGGATGCCGAGAGTGCCACGGAGGAGTGGATTCTCGACATCCTGGAGAACCCGCCGGTCGTCGAGGGTGACGAGTAATTACGTCCCCGGGGCCTGCTGGTCCCGCCACTCGCTGAAGCGTTTCCCGATCTTCGAAACCGTTTCGCCCACTTCCTGACCCACCGTGCCGACCGCGGATCCGACATCGCGTCCGAGGTTGCGCACGGTGCGGATCAGCGGATCCTCGGATTGGTCGAAGTTCTGCCGGTAGGCGCGTGCCGCCTCCTTGACCTGATCGCTGATCCGCGCCTGCTTGTCGTGCTCGCGTAATGGGTACTGGCCGGACAGGATTCGGTCGTATTCACCGCTGGTGATCCAGCGCCGCAGCTCGGCCGCGCGCAGCACCGAGAACGGGTGCGTCTGCAATTCCAGATTCAGCAGTTTGAGCACACCGTCGCGTAGATCGCCCGCGCGGTCGTAGTCGTCGGCCTGCTGCAGGAACGCCGCGTGGCTCATCTCGGCCACGCGTGAGCCGCCCGCCAGCTTCATATGCACGCGCACCGAGGCGTCCACATCCTGTCCGCAGAGCAGTCCGGCCCGGTCGCCGGAGAGCTCGGATTTGCGGCTCCACTCCATCAGCGCCGCCACGATCGCGCGTAATGCCCAGCCGCCCACCGGAACCCAGCCGATTCCCGCGGCCAGCTGCATCAAATGCATGAGCATGGTCCGATACACCGCGTGCCCGGAGAGCGCGTGCCCGAGTTCATGTCCGACCGTGAAGCGCAGCTCCTCCGGATCGAGCAGATCCAGCAGTCCGGTGGTGAGCACGATGAACGGCCGATCCATGCCGATGGTGAAGGCATTGACCGAAGGGTCCTGCAGCACAAACATTTCCGGTGTGCGCGGGGCGTCCAGAATGCGCACCGCGTCCGCGCGCAGGTGATGCAGGTTCTTGAATTGCCGCTCATCCACCCGCACCGCGGTGGCCAGGTACAGCAGTCGATGCTGGCGTTCGGCGAGCAGTCCGGAGAGCGTGCGCAGCAGTACATCGAAGCCGGACAGCGAGCGCAGGGTCACCAGCGCGGTGCGGTCGGCCGGATGCTCCCAAGCGCGGGTGGAGATGCCGGGAAAATCCCGGCGGAGGCGATCAGGACTCGTCATGTAAATCCCCCGTGTGGATACTCACTCTGATTCGCGGCCTCACCGGCCGCTCTGCTACAGTCTGCCGCGTGTCGTCGAGTGTTGTGCCCCAGGTCCGCCATGAATTGGCGTTGATCGCTGTGGGCTGCCTCGCTGTCGCGGATATTCACTGTCGCTGATCCTCGACCGAGCTCTGCTGCCCGTCCTGTTTGTAGACTGGCGCGCGTGCCTTTCGCAGCACTGCTCGTTCTCCAGCGGCCTCCGGGTCGATAGCGCGACCGCCACGTCATGACGCGGCGGGTCTACGGCAGTCCCCAGATTTCCGCCGGCGGTGTGCGCACCCCGGCGAGCGGTAGGAAAGGTCCACCGATGTCACGCGATTCCCGATTGCCCCGTCGTTATCTGGCGGTCGCGCTCACCGCCGTCGCCGCCACGGTGCTGACCGCGTGCAGCGGCGGCTCCAGCGATGTGATCGGTGGCAGCGGCGGTCCGGATGGCAAGGGCGGCAAGCTGAATCTGTATGCCTACGCGGTCCCCAAGCCCGGGTTCGACAAGGTGATTCCCGAGTTCAACAAGACCGATGCCGGTAAGGGCGTCGAGGTGCTCGGCTCGTATGGCGCCTCCGGCGATCAGTCCCGCAAGGTGAAGGACGGCGCGGAGGCCGATGTGGTCGACTTCTCCGTCGAGCCGGACATCACCCGCCTGGTGGATGCCGGTCTGATCGATCCGACCTGGAATGCCGACGCCAACAAGGGGATTCCGTTCGGTTCGGTAGTGGCGATCGTGGTGCGCAAGGGTAATCCGAAGGGCATCAAGGATTGGGACGATCTACTCGAGCCCGGCGTGGAAGTGGTGACGCCGAATCCGTTCAGCTCCGGTTCGGCGAAGTGGAATCTGCTCGCGCCCTACGCCGCCAAGAGCGACGGCGGTAAGAACCCGCAGGCCGGACTGGACTACCTGACCGAACTGGTCAAGCACGTGAAGGTGCAGCCCAAGTCGGGTCGCGAGGCCACCGACACCTTCCTGCAGGGCGTCGGCGATGTGCTGATCAGCTATGAGAACGAGGCCATCTTCTCCGAGCGCCAGGGTGATCCGGTCGAGCACACCATTCCGCCGACCACCTTCAAGATCGAGAACCCGGTCGCGGTGCTGAAGAATGCCAAGAACCCGACGCAGGCCGTGGCCTTCAAGGACTTCCTGTTCACCCCCACCGGCCAGCTCGCCTGGGCGCAGGCCGGGTTCCGTCCGGTCGATCCGAAGGTGACCGCCGCGTTCGCCGATGACTTCCCGATTCCGGCCAAACTGTGGACCATCAACGACCTCGGCGGCTGGAAGACCGTGGACAAGGAGCTCTTCGCTCAGGGCACGGGCAGCATCGCCCAGATCTACGACAAGGCCACCAAGTAGTCGGGTGAGCTGGGACACACGGGATACTTGGCGATTGTGAACGACAGCAGTGGAGACGCCGGAACGCGCACCGACGTCTCCGATGACAAGCGCAGCACCGTCCGTCCGCGCCGACGGTCCTGGCTGCGGGTGACCGGCTCGGTCGGTCCGCTCGGCATCGCGACCACGGTGCTGTGGCTCAGCATTATCGTGCTGCTGCCGCTGGCCGCTCTGACCTACAACGCCTTCGGCGATGGCTGGGCCGGATTCTGGGACGCCGTCACCGCGCCCGCCGCGCTGGACGCGCTGCGGGTGACGGTGTTCGTGTCGGTGATCGTCGCGATCGTCAATGTCGTGATGGGCACGCTGATCGCGTGGGTGCTGGTGCGGGACGACTTCCCGGGCAAGAGCATCGTCAACGCGCTCATCGATCTTCCGTTCGCACTGCCGACCATTGTGGCCAGCATTGTGCTGCTGTCGCTGTACGGGCCGCAGAGTCCGATCGATATCCACCTCAATGCCACTCAGCCCGGTCTGGTGGTCGCGCTCGCCTTCGTCACACTGCCGTTCGTGGTGCGCTCGGTGCAGCCGGTGCTCATCGAGGTCGACAAGGAAGTGGAGCAGGCGGCCGCATCGCTGGGGGCGGACAACTGGACCACCTTCCGCAGTATCGTGCTGCCGACGCTGGCTCCGGCGATCATCAGCGGTGGTGGGCTCGCGTTCGCGCGCGCCATCGGTGAGTACGGGTCGGTCGTCTTGATCGGCGGCAATATTCCGCGCGAGACGCAAATGGCCTCGCAGTACATCCAGCAGCAGATCGAGATCGATCGGCCGGTCAACGCGGCCGCGGTTTCGGTTGCGCTGCTGGTCATCTCGTTCGCGTCGCTGCTGATTCTGCGGTTGTTCGCCGAGCGTTCGGTTCGCAAGGAGGTGGATGCGCGATGAAACTGTCCACCCCGACCCGTCTTTCGCTGCGCACACTGGCGCTGGGCTATCTGCTGATCCTGCTGGTGCTGCCGCTCGGTCTCATTCTGTGGCGCACCTTCGAGGACGGCATCGGCACGTTCATCGACTGGATCAGCACGCCCGCGGCCATCTCCGCCTTCAATCTGTCGATGATCATCGTGGCCATCGTGGTGCCGGTGAATGTGGTGTTCGGCATCATCACCGCGCTCGCGCTGGTGCGCGGACGATTCCCGGGGCGCAATCTGGTCCAGGGTCTGGTCGATCTGCCGTTCGCGGTTTCGCCTGTCGTCGTGGGTGTTTCACTGATTCTGCTGTGGGGCGCGGGCGGTTGGCTCGGCGGTATCGAGCACCACGGGCTCAAGGTGATCTTCAATCTGCCCGGCATGGTCATCGCCACCATCTTCGTCACCCTGCCGTTCGTGGTGCGCGAGGTGGAGCCGGTACTGCACGAGATCGGCGATGATCAGGAGCAGGCGGCAGCCACCCTCGGCGCGTCCCGCTGGCAGACTTTCTGGCGGATCACCCTGCCCGCGATTCGCTGGGGACTCACCTACGGTGTAGTGCTCACCGTGGCGCGCGCCCTCGGCGAATTCGGTGCGGTGATCATGGTTTCCACCGCGCTGCCCGGTAAATCGCAGACGCTGACGCTGCTGGTGAACAGCCGCTACCAGGACCACAACGCCTTCGGCGCCTATGCCGCGGCGACCCTGCTCATGGGTATCGCGCTCGTCGTTCTCCTATTCATGACACTCCTCGAACGCAAGCGGGGCACTGCCAAATGATCACCGTGACCAATGCCAACAAGCGCTACGGTTCCTTCGCCGCGCTCGACGATGTCAGCCTGGACATTCCCTCCGGGGAGCTGACCGCGCTGCTGGGCCCGTCCGGATCGGGCAAGTCGACGCTGTTGCGGTCGATCGCCGGTCTCGAGACCCTGGACAGCGGGATCGTCACCATCGCCGAGCGCGATGTGACCAATGTGTCGCCGCAGAAGCGCGATATCGGATTCGTCTTCCAGCATTACGCGGCGTTCAAACATATGACCGTCCGCGACAATGTGGCGTTCGGGCTGAAGATCCGCAAGCGGCCCAAGCCGGAGATCAAGAAGAAGGTCGACGATCTGCTGGAGATCGTCGGGCTGGACGGTTTCCAACACCGGTATCCCGCACAGCTTTCCGGCGGTCAGCGCCAGCGTATGGCGCTGGCCCGTGCGCTCGCCGTCGACCCGCAGGTGCTGCTGCTCGATGAGCCGTTCGGTGCGCTGGACGCGAAAGTCCGTGCGGACCTGCGTACTTGGCTGCGCCGGCTACACGAAGAGGTGCATGTGACCACCGTGCTGGTCACCCACGACCAGGAAGAGGCCCTGGATGTGGCCGACCGCATCGCGGTCATGAACAAGGGCCGCATCGAGCAGGTCGGCAGTCCCGAGGATGTCTACGACCGTCCCGCGAACGATTTCGTCATGTCGTTCCTGGGTGCGGTGGCCAAGTTGAACGGCCACCTGGTGCGCCCGCACGATATCCGCGTCGGCCGCGATCCCTCCATGGCGCTGGCCGCCCACGAGGGCACCGCGCAGTCCGCGGGCGTCACCCGCGCCACGGTCGAACGAGTCGTCCACCTGGGCTTCGAGGTTCGCGTCGAACTCCGCAATGCCGCCACCGGCGATATCTTCACCGCCCAGGTCACCCGCGGCGATGCCGAGGCCCTGCATCTGGCGGAGGGCGAAACCGTCTACGCGCGCGCCACCCGAATTCCGGAACTCCCGGTCGCCCCGGTCGCCGTGGTCCCGGTCGCCTGAGAGCCGGGTGCGAGGCCGCCCCGTCGTCGCGGCGTGCGAGTCCATCCGGTCATCCCGGCGTGCTTTTGGCCGGGATCCACTTCCATCGGATAGTGCGACACGCCGGTTGTTGGGATGCGAAGGTCTCCTAGAGCTTTACGGTTGGCGGCCAATGAGCGACGCTGGTAGCCAGCCGATGGATACCAGCCATTTGCTCAGCGATCGACCGATGGAAGGCCCACACCATGGCCTTGACCGAATCCGAAGCCAGAGTGCTTGCCGCATTGGCTCGGCCGGAGTTTCCGGCCGCGCTCACCGTTCGCCAGCTGTGTGCCGCAACGGGTCTCACCGCGGGCGCGGCGCGGCGGGCGCTGCACGGGCTGTCCCAAACGGGGCTGGCTCTGGCGACACAGCACACCCCGGCCACCTGGCAGGTCACCCATCGGGGACGGCTCACCATTCATTCGGCGACCTACAGCGACTACCTCACCCGGCACCGGAGGCCACCGCCATGCTCGCAGCATTCTCGATCACCCCTATCGGCGCAGGTGAAGACGTAGGCGAACCGGTTGCGGCCGCCATTCGCGTCATCCGTGAAAGCGGCCTGCCGAATCGCACCTCGGCGAGCTTCACCGAGATCGAGGGGGAGTGGGACGAGGTCTTCGCCGTCATCAAGAAGGCCACCGATGCGGTACTGGCGATCTCCAACCGGTGCAGCATCATGGTCAAAGCCGATGTGCGGCCGGGGCATACCGACATGTTGACCGCCAAGGTCGCCACGGTAGAGCGCTACCTCGCGGAGTAGTGAAGGGAAGTCGCAACCCTCGTCATCCCGGCATTCTTTCGGCCGGGCTCCACACGGGCTGTGCTCCAGCTGATTTCGGTCGATCCCGGCCGAAAACGCGCCGGGATGACTGGTGGCGACACCGCTCGTACCAGCTCAGTGGTGAGCGCAAGACGGAGCCGCGAATCCCACTGACGCCCAGCTGGCGCGTCGGCGGAATCCGCGGCTTCGATCCCCGATGAGGAGGCGGATTTCAGGCGGCGATCGGATCCTGGGGTTCCGGTTCGGCGGGGACGGATTCGACTGCGCCCCGGGCGATTTCGCCGAGCTTGGTGTGGTTGAAGAGCAGGTTCAGCAGGAATGCCGTAGCCGCCGCCAGCGAGATGCCGCTATTGAGCAGAATCTGTGCCGAGGTCGGGAACTTGTCGAACATGCCCTTGGTGAGCACCGGGACCAGTCCGACACCGATCGACACCGCCACAATCGTGAGATTCACGCGGTCGGAGAGATCGGCGCGGCGCAGGGTGTCCACGCCGATGACGGCGATGGTGGCGAACAGCACCAGGCCCACGCCGCCGACCACGGGCTGCGGTACCGCCGCGACAATCGCGCCGAAACGCGGCACCAGGCCCAGGATTATGAGAATCGCACCGCTGACGGCCGTCACATAGCGGCTGTACACGCGGGTTGCGGAGACCGCACCGACATTCTGATTGAAGACGGTATCGATGAAGGAGCTGAACACACCCGCTAGCACCGCCGAGAGCCCATCGCCGATCAGGCCGCGCGCCAGATCCGCGCGCTCCAACTTCTTACCGGTGATCTCGCCGATGGCAAGCATGCTGGCGGTCGATTCGGCGAAGACCACGGCCATCACAATGCTCATGGCCACCACCGCCGTGATCGGGAATTGCGGTGCGCCGAAATAGAAGATATGCGGTGCGCCCAGCCAGGCTGTGCCCGAGACGCCGTCCAATGTGATCAGACCCATGGGGATGGAGATCAACACGCCGATCACCAGGGCGATGAGAATGCCCAGCTGCGACCAGATTCCGCGGCCGAAGACGGTACCGACGAGTGCGATGAGCAGCACCACCGCGGCCAGCACGATATGGGAGATCGAGCCGAAGGAAGGCGCTTTGGGGTTGCTTCCAACAATCAGTCCGCCCGCCACACCGATGAGCGAAACACCGACCACGGTCAGTACCGTGCCGCTGACCAACGGTGGGAAGAACCGCACCACCATGGCGAACGGCCACGCCAGGGCGATACCGACCAGGCCGCCGATGAGCATCGAACCGTAGACGGCGGGCAGGCCGTATTGCTTGGCAATCAAGATCATCGGACTCATTGCCACGAATGTGGCACCGGTGATGATCGGCAGCCGCGCACCCGCGAAGCGCCCCGGCCCGAGGC
Source organism: Nocardia sp. NBC_01503 (assembly GCF_036327755.1). Taxonomy (NCBI): domain Bacteria; kingdom Bacillati; phylum Actinomycetota; class Actinomycetes; order Mycobacteriales; family Nocardiaceae; genus Nocardia; species Nocardia sp. NBC_01503. The sequence goes on along the minus strand of NZ_CP109596.1, from coordinate 463,573 downwards.
TCTGCACCACGGTGATGAGGCCCGCGACCAGCAGATCCGCGCTGATCAGCAGTCCGACGGTGGTTTTGTCCAGCCCGGCGGCCGCACCGAAGACCAGCGGTACGGTCACACATCCGGTGTACATGATCAGCACATGTTGAATACCGAAGGCCAGCAGCCGATGCCAGGGCAATCGGGTGTCGACGGGGTGGGGCGAGGTCATGAGGGCTCCCTACGGCGCGTGCGGTCGACTCAGGCTAGGCAGCCGCTGCCATCCGGTGGTTTGTCCGATATGCCTAAGCGCGGGACGGATGGCGTGCGGTGTTTTGTCTTGCGAACCAGCGTGTGCGGCGGCGCGGATGCGCCACAGTGGGGCAAGGTGTTCATCGACCACGGGAGGCGACCATGACCGAGTTGACCGGCAAGATCGTGCTCGGCCCGCATCAGTATGGCAAGGCCGAGAACCGGGTGGTGCGCATCTATCGCGACACCGCGCGGCACGAGATCCGCGATCTGAACGTATCGTCCTGTCTGCGTGGGGCTTTCGACGAGGCGCATACCGTCGGCGATCAGGGTGGGGTGTTGCCCACCGATTCGCAGAAGCAGACCATCTTCACCTACGCCAAGACGCACGGCGACGGAAGTATCGAACAGTACGGACAGGCTCTGGCACGGCACTTCGCCGATGACATCACGACGGTCGAGTCGGCGCGCATCGAGATCGAAGAGTATGCCTGGCAACGGGTTCCGGTGGACGGCAGCGGCCACGACCACACCTGGACCCGGGTCGGCCCCGAGATTCGCATTGCCGCCGTCACCGTGACGGGAACCGGTGCCGCGCAACGGGAGTGGGTGATCGGCGGCGTCAAGGACCTGGTCATTCTCAAATCCACCGGTTCGGAGTTCGCGGGCTTCCTCACCGACGAGTTCACCGTGCTGGAACCGGCCTACGATCGCATTCTCGCCACCAGCCTCACCGCCCGCTGGCGCTTCGCCACCGAACCGCAGGACTGGGACGCCACCTACGACGGCATCCGCGCGGTCATGATCGCGAAATTCGCCACCCTGCACTCCAAGGCCCTGCAGCAGACGCTCTTCGAAATGGGTCAGGCGGCGCTCGAGGCGTACCCGTGTCTCGCCGAGATCCGCATGTCCGCGCCGAACAAACACCACTGGTCCTTCGACCTCTCCCGCTTCGACGTCGCCAATAACGGCGAAGTCTTCTACGCCGACGACCGCCCCTACGGCCTCATTCACGCCTCGGTCCTGCGCGAGGACGCGCCCGCCGCGGGCCCCGCCTGGGATCCGTACACCGGCGCGGTCTGACTGCTCCGTCATCCTGTACGTCTGCCCCTCGTCATCCCGGCGCGTTCTTGGCCGGGATCCACCGAGACATGTTGCGGCGCTGAGGGTGTGGATCCCGGCCAAAAGTATGCCGGGATGACGGAGGGACGAGGGGATGAGGGGACGAGGGGTAGGTGGGCGTGTATGCGCGTCAGGCCGAGGCGGCCGGTGCGGTGAGTGTGCGCACGGCCAAGTACAGGTCCAGGCGGTCGTCTATGCGACCCAGGTCGCGGCCGGTGAGCTCCTCCACTCGGCCGATGCGGTAGCGGACCGTGTTGAGGTGCAGGTGCATTCGGTCGGCGGCCTGCCGCCAGGAGCCGTCACAGCCGAGGTAGACCTCCAGGGTTTCCAGCAGCCCCGCGCCGTTCTTCCGGTCGTAGTCGACGACCGGACCGAGGACGCGTTCGGCGAAGCGGCGTTGCAGCCCGCCCGGGACGGCGGTGAAAAGTCCTACCGCCGTGTCGATATCGGCGATGCGGACGCTGACCGGCGCATCGTCGTCGAGTGCGGCGGTGGCGGCCGCCGCGGCGGCGGCGATCGCGCCGGAAAGGGATTCGTCGCGTTGCTGGGCGCTGACCCCGAAAGCGAGGCGAACGGCCGATGATTCCGTGCCGGGTCCGGTGGGACGTGGGCCGGTGAGCGCGGGCGCGATTCTGCCCAGGCGGCGGCGCAGCACTTCGGCGGTCTGGTCCTGGGTTCCGTCGACAATGGCGACGAGGCGACCTTGCTTGTCGATCGAGGTGGTGGCGCCGGACAGCGCATCATGCAGAGCCACTCGCACCTCGGAAAGTCCTATGTCGGTTCGGGTTTCGGTGGCCTGTATCGCACAGACCACTGCCACCGCACGCGCGCCGGGTCGATCCGCGGGTGCTGCCGGGAAGCGGTCGATGAGCTCCCAGTCCAAGTGCAGGCGGTCCATACCGCGCTGGCGATAGAGCTCGGCAATGGCGGCCAGGTCCGGGCCGAACGCCTCCGGCTCGGCCGCGGCCGGGCGTATCGCCAAGTACCAGGCGGTAATTCGATCGCTCGCACCGACCTGGAGTACTCGAACAGCCCCTCTGGTGACAGCGGGCAGTCTGGGCGCGGTGAGTGCGGTGGCGACAATCCGGTCCAGTTCATCCTCGGAGATGGGTGCGGTCCCGGCGATCACGCGGCCGGTCGAGGACACCAGCCAGGCCGAAATCTCCTGCTCCAGCGCTATCTCCGCGATCAGGTCGCCGACACTGCTGCCGTCCGCCACGGCCGCTAACAACCGGCGCTGCCGATCCACTCGGGATTGCACACGCCGCCACCGCAATTCGGCCGCCTGATCGGCCAGGTATTCGATGATCCGGCTGAAGGGCACGCTCTGCGGCGCGGAGAGCAGTGGTAGTCCGTGTCGCTCGCACGCGGCCACGACATCCTCGGGCACATGCCCGTGCAACGCCTGTCCCGCGACCACCCCGGCGATTCCGGCCTCGGCCAGCATCCCGACATAGCGGTCCGAATCCTCGGCGTGTTGCCGCCACACCAATCCGGTGCAGACCAGCGCGCCCGCCGTCACAAAGGGCCGCGGGTCCGGCATATCGGTCGCGCATACCCGCGCCACCGGTCGCTTCAGCTCCGCCGTATCCCCGTGCAGCAGTCGCATCCGCAGTTGCGGCGCGTCCAGTATGTCCCGCACCAGCACGGCGCACCTCCCGTGATCGGCCCCGAATGTCGTCACGCTAGAACGCCGGTATTTCCGCCCCGTTTCATCCATGCTGCGTCCGACTCACACCCCTGTCGTAGGGTGGACCGAATGAGTCGGCGCATCCCAGTACTGATCGTGGCCGGATTCCTGGGTGCCGGGAAAACCACCCTGCTCAACCGGCTGCTGCGCAATCGCGACCTCCGGATCGGCGTGGTGGTCAATGACTTCGGCGCGGTGAATATCGATGCCATGCTGGTGGCCGGTCAGGTCGATGCCATGGTCTCGCTCGGCAACGGCTGTGTCTGCTGTGCCGTGGACGTCACCGAACTCGATGATCTCTTCGACCGTCTGGCGCATCCCAAACAGCGCATCGACGTGATCGTCGTCGAGGCCAGCGGCCTGGCCGAACCGCGCAATCTGATCCGCATGGTCACCGGTAGCGACAATCCCCGTATTCGCTACGGCGGGCTCATCGAACTCGTCGATGCCGAACACTTCACCGAATCCCGTGCCCAGCACCCCGAACTCGCCACGCATCTGCGCATGGCCGACATGATCGTGCTGAACAAGGCCGACCGGGTCACCCCGCAGGCACTGGAGGGGCTCCGTACCGAAATCACCGATCTGGTCGGCCAGGTCCCCGTCTACGCCACCAGCCGGGGCCGGATAGACCCCGCGCTGCTGTTCGACCTGCCCGCCCGCGATCCGGCCGAACTCCGTGTCGGTCGACAACTCAGCTTCGACGAACTGCTGCTCGAAGCCTCCGCCGAGGATGAGCAGCACGATTGCTCAGGCGGCCATGCGGGTCATACCTGCGGGGATCACCACGATCACCGGCATCTGCACGACGCCTACGAAAGCGTCTCCTTCACCAGCCCCACCGACCTGAACCCGCGCGAGGTCATCGCCGTTCTGGAGGACCCGCCGCCCGGCCTCTTCCGAGCCAAGGGGTTTCTGGCCTTCGCGGTACCGGAGGACTCCCGAAAGTTCGTCCTGCACATGGTCGGCAGGCACATAACGATCGAACCCACCACGTGGTCCCGCAATGAACCCCGCACCAGCACCCTGGTCCTCATCGGCCCGGGCCTGGATCCCGACCACATCACCAAGCGTCTCGAATCCACCATCCATACCGATCCCGCACCGCTGGACTCGAATTCGCTGCTCCCCGTCTGGCGCTACGTGACCCCCACCGAGTCCACCGCCTAGGGCGGCTCAGCCGCAGGCGTTCACCCATTCGGAGAGACCGTCGGTGAAGAGCTGCCGCTTCCAGATGGGGACTTCGTGTTTGATGCGGTCCACCAGGGTGGCGCAGGTGCTGAAGGCCTCGGCGCGGTGCGGTGCGGCCACCGCCACCGCGATGGCCAACTCGCCGATGGCCAGCGGGCCGATACGGTGGATGGCGGCCACGGGCAGGCCGGAGGATTCGGTGATCTCGGTGCAGATCTGGCGCAGGAAGCGTCCGGCCTCGGGATGGGCGGAGTACTCCAGGGCCGAGACCGGTTGCCCGCCATCGTGATTGCGGACGGTGCCGGTGAAGACGACCACCGCGCCGTGTTCGGGACCGGTGACCGCCTTCTCGACCTCGGTGGGGTCCAAGGGCTGATCGCTGATGTAGGCGAGGAGTTCGACGGCGTCACTCATGGCTGCCTCCTCCGGCCACCTGGGCCAGCAGATGTTCGAGAAGTTCGTCCAGGACCGCGATTCCGTCCTTCACACCACCGGGGGAGCCGGGCAGGTTGACGATCACCGTGCGCCCGGAGAGTCCGGCCACACCGCGGCTGAGGGCGGCGAGCGGGAATTTGGCGGTACCGCGCTGGCGAATGGATTCGGCCACACCGGGCAGTTCCCGATCCAGGACGGCGAGCGTCGCCTCCGGGGTGGCGTCGGTGGGGGAGGCCCCGGTGCCGCCGGTGCTGATCACCAGCGCCGGTTCGGCCGCCAGCGCCTCGGACAATCCGAAGGCGATATCGGCATCCGCGTACACCAGTGGGCCGCGCACCGAGAAACCCTGTTCACCAAGCCATTTCGCGAGGACCGGGCCGGTGGTGTCCACCCGGGTGCCCGCGGCGGCGCCGGTGGAGGCGACCAGCACCACGGCAGTGCGGCCGGTGCCGAAGGGGGGTGCCGGGGTGCGATCGGATGTGGCGGCGTCCGGCTGCCGCGAATGCTGCCGATGCGCGTCACGATCCGCGTCGACTTCGTCCTCGCGGACCCAATGCCCGTGCTTGCCACCGTCTTTGGTCAGCAGTCGCACCACGTGCAGCGCGGCTCCGGGGTCGACGGCCTTGATCATGTCGTGCAGCGTGAGCCCGGCGACGGCCACCGCGGTGAGCGCCTCCATCTCGACACCGGTGGGCCCCTTGGTCTTGGCCACGGCCTCGATGGTGATGGTGGTATCGGTGAACCCGAAGCTGACATTCACCGAGGACAGCGCCAGCTGATGACAGAGCGGAATGAGCTCGGAGGTCTTCTTCGCGCCATTGATGCCGGCGAGCCGGGCGGTGGTCAGCACATCGGCCTTGGGCATATCGTCGGCGCGCACCAGGCGGATCACCTCGGCGGTGGTGTGCAGTTCGCCCGCGGCGACCGCGACCCGCGCCGTATCGGCCTTGGCGCTCACATCGACCATGCGCGCCCGGCCCTCCCGGTCGACATGGGACAACTCACTCATACCCCAAGCCTCGCACAGCCACCTGCCTCGCGACACCGGCGGGCAGCACAGTTCCCGCCGCGCCGAAGCGAGTTCGTTCGGGTGGATCTACAGGGGCCAGGTGCGGACCACGGTTCCGGCGGGCACCTCGGTGTCGGCGGGCGGGATATCGATGAGCACATCGGCCTGGGCCATGGTGGCGATCAGATGCGACCCCTGACCCGCGAGCGGTTCGACCCCCTCGGGGGTGAGCTTGCCGCGCAGCAGTTGCCGCTTGCCCGCGGGGGAGTGCAGCGCCGCCAGCAGCGGCAGCTCCGTGCTCGCGATCGCGGGCAGAGCGGAGAGTTCACGCAGTATCGGCCGCGCGAACATATCGAACGACACCATGGTGCTGACCGGGTTACCCGGAAAGTTCAGGATGGGCGTCCCATCGACCACGGTGATGCCCTGCGGCCCACCGGGTTGCATTGCGACATGGCCGAATTCACCGCCGAGGGTGGAGAGCGTCTCCTTCACCACCTCGAAATCGCCCATCGAGACCCCGCCGGAGGTGAAGACCACATCGGCCGCGGTGACGGCCTCGTCGAGGCGGCTGCGGAACTCCCGGTGATCATCGGTCGAGTGCGCGATCGAGACCACCTCGGCCCCGTTCTCGGTGAGCGCGGCGGCCAGCGCCAACCCATTGGAGTTGTAGATCTGTCCGGGCAGCAACCGCGATCCGGCCGGTACCAGCTCGTCCCCGGTGGTGATGACCGCTGCCCGCACCCGCCGGTACACCGGCAGCTCCGGCAGTCCGACCGCCGCCAGCGCCGCGATATGGCGAGGCTTGAGCAATGTCCCCGCGGCCGCCAGCAACTGTCCGGTGCGCACATCGGTTCCGGCCTCGCGCACGAAATCGCCTGCGGTCCGGCTCTTTTCGATGGTGACGGACTCCCCGTCCGAATGTGTGTGCTCGACCGGAACCACGCAGTCCGCGCCCGCCGGAATCGGCGCTCCCGTCATGACTTTCACCGCGCCGCCCGCGGGCAATGTCGCGGCCCCGGTATTTCCGGCCGCGACCACCCCGCTCAACGGCAGTGTCACCGGCACGATCGCCACCGACTCCGCGCGCACCGCGTACCCGTCCATGGAGGAGTTCCGGAAGACCGGCAGATCCAGGGGGGAGTACACATCGGCGCTCAGCCGCCGCCCCAGCGCCCGGTCCATCGGCACCGCCTCGGTCTCGCGTGCGGCCAGCGGTCGCAGCAGATCCTCGATGCGTTGCCGGTGGTCGTCGACGGAACGGGCCGGGGCCAGTGCGTGCCGGGAACTCATGTCGGTGAGCATATCCGCGAGCCTGTCCGGGGCAACCCCGCTCGCCACTCCGCCGGGGGGTTGCGCGGCCGGACATAATGGTCGCATGACCGTGGTCGCTATGGGGATGCCCGCAGTACGAACCGGGCAGCCTTCCCTCGATGGCCGCCCGGACACTCCATTGCTGGTGGATCGCTTCGGCCGCACCGCGCGTGACCTGCGGGTATCCATTACCGAGAAGTGTTCGCTGCGCTGCACATACTGCATGCCGGAGGAGGGCCTACCGGCCATTCCGGCCGATGAACTGCTCACCGCCGCCGAGATAGTCCGGCTGGTCACGCTGGCCGTTCAGGAGCTCGGCGTGCACGAGGTGCGCTTCACCGGCGGTGAACCGCTCATGCGCCGTGACCTGGAGAAAATCATCGCGGGCTGCCGGGCCGAGCTACCCGATGTGCCACTGGCCATGACGACCAACGGTGTGGGCCTCGAGCATCGCGCGAGCAAGCTCGCGGCAGCCGGGCTGAATCGCATCAATGTCTCCCTGGACACCGTCGATCGGGAGGGCTTCGCCAAGCTCACCCGGCGCGATCGCCTCGACTCGGTCTTCGCCGGAATCCGCGCGGCCCGCGCGGCCGGGCTGACCCCGATCAAGGTCAATGCCGTACTCATGCGCGAAACCCTGGCGGGCGCGGCCGATCTGCTGCGCTGGTGTATCGACGAGGGCTGTGAACTCCGCTTCATCGAGGAGATGCCGCTCGATGCCGATCACGAGTGGGCGCGCGCGAATATGATCACCGCCGCCGAGCTGCTCGAGGTGCTGGGCACGCGGTTCACCCTCACCGAGTTCGGTCGCGACGATCCCTCGGCCCCGGCCGAACGCTGGCAGGTGGACGGCGGTCCGGCCACGGTCGGCATCATCGCCTCGGTGACCCGCAGCTTCTGTTCGGACTGCGATCGCACCCGGCTCACCGCGGATGGTCGCCTGCGCTCCTGCCTGTTCAGCGATCAGGAGTACGACATTCGCGCGGCCCTGCGGTCGCACGCCTCGGACACCGAGATCGCTACGCTGTGGCGCGGCGCCATGTGGAACAAATCCCCCGGGCACGGCATCGATGCCGCCGGGTTCGTCCCGCCCGCACGAACGATGGGAGCGATCGGTGGTTGAGGTTCGCTATTTCGCCGCGATAGCCGATGCGGTCGGCAAGCCGAGCGAACGGCTGGATCTGCCGTCCGGTGCGACCATCGGCGATCTGCGCAGCACGCTCGAGCGGACCTACGGCCCGAAGCTGGAGCCGATGCTCAAGGTCTGCGCGTACCTCATCGGCGATGAGCTCACCCGCGACGCCACCACGGTGCTGACTCCCCGCGTCGACGTGCTCCCCCCGTTTGCCGGGGGCTGAGTTCCACGCCCGCTGATCATAAACAGGTCACTTGATCAGCAAAAAGAGCAGAATTTTTGGTAACGACTTATTCGCTATCCCGATATTCGGACTGTCCAGTCCCTCTGATCGGGAGGTGTCGCCATGACGCGACTGTTGCCCGCTCTACTGCTCGGCGCTTTTCTGCTCGCCGCAGCCGCCCTGGCCAGTGGCAGCACAGTCACATCTCTGCACTGCTCGTCCCGCCTCTCCGAAACTTCAGCGCACGGCTCAGCGCCGTTCGGACTTCTCCACGCGTAGACGCGTCAGGCGCGACACCTACTTCGGTCGTACCCGACGAGTTACCCCGATCTCGCGAAATCAGTTGTCACGGCTCCTGAAAGCGCCCGCCGCACTCGCGTGCGGCGGGCGCGAGATTAGGCGTCTTATTTCCACCAGGTGTCGAGTGGGGTCACCGGAACCGTGCGCTTGTGGCGGGTGTTCCGGAAGATCGTCTCCACTCGTTCGGCCACCTCGGGTGTGACGTTCTTGCCCTCGAGGTAGTCGTCGATCTCGGCGTACCTGAGCCCCAGCGCCTCCTCGTCCGGCAGGGAGGGGCGGTCATCCTCCAGGTCGGCGGTCGGGACCTTCTGCCAGGTGCTCGGCGGTGCGCCGAGTTCCTGGAGCAGGGCCGCGCCTTGACGTTTGGTGAGACCGGTCAGTGGTGTGAGGTCCACCGCGCCGTCACCGAACTTGGTGAAGAAGCCCGTGACGGCCTCCGCGGCATGGTCGGTGCCGACGACCAGCAGATTGAGCTGTCCGGCGATCGCGTACTGCAACACCATGCGCTCGCGCGCCTTGATATTGCCGCGCACGAAATCGCGCAGCCGGGTGGCGCCGCCGAGCAATTCGTCTATGCCGTAGGCGGACTCCTCCGCGGCCGCGTCGGCACTGGGCTTGACGTTCACCGTGACGGATCGGTCGGGCTTGATGAAGCGCAATGCGATCTGCGCGTCCGCCTCATCGAACTGCTTGCCGTACGGCAGTCGCACCGCGACGAAGTCGGCATCGCGGCCCTCCTCCCGCAACTCCTCCGCGGCGAGCTGGCACAGGCGTCCGGTCAGGGTCGAATCCTGGCCGCCACTGATGCCGAGTACGAAGCCCTTCGCGGGGGTTGAGCGTAGATAGTCCTTGAGGAAGTCGATGCGCCGCCGCACTTCGGTTTTCGGTTCGATGTCCGGCAGTACGCCGAGTTCGGCGATGATCGCTTCGCGCAGGTCTCCCATGCGCTCACTGTACTGCGCGGTCGCCGTCCGAGTGCCGTGTGGCGGGGGCCGGAACGATTCGGCGCACCAGGGCTTCCCAGTTGTCGCCGATCTGGTCGACGGTGAAGCCGAGCCGTCGAATCTGATGCAGCACCAGCGCCGCTTCCAGCGGGGCCAGCAGGGTGTCGGCGAGCAGGGCTGTCTCGCCCTGAATTCCGGAGTCGCGCAACAGGATCGACACATGCGCCTTGGACACGTTATAGGGCGCGCCGTCATAGCGCCGGGAGTTGTCGGTGGCCGCGCGCATCACATCACCCATGATTTCGGTGTACGACAGGCGGGCTCGGCCGTAGGCCACCAGTCGCTCCAGCGCGGGTGCGCCCGGCCCCAGTGGTGGCGGCCCGAACATGTACGCCGCCTGTAGGTTTCGATCCGATTCGTCCAGCAGCGCGTACATGAGTCCGGCGCGATTGCCGAAGCGACGGAAGACCGTGCCCTTGCCGACGCCGGCCTGTTTGGCGAGCGCGTCCATGGTGAGCGCGTCCGCGCCGCCGATGCGCACCAGTTCGGCTGCCGCGTCCAGCAACAGCTTTCGATTGCGGGCGGCGTCGGCGCGTTCGGCGGGTTCACTGTCGATGACCGGTAGTGCGGGTCCGACGCCGGGGGTGCCGATGGATACCGCGCCGATGGGTATTGCAGCGCCCGTTTCGGGTGCTTTGCCCGCTGTCACAGTGGACCCCTTCTCAGCCGGGATGAAAGTGGACCGTGGTCCGGTTGAATGCTACCGTAAGCGCCGCCAAGCGCCAGAGAGCATCAGGAGTTAACGCCATGACGATCAAGATTCTCGCCATTTCCGGTGGACTGCGGGCCGCGTCCACCAATAGCGCGCTGCTGCGGGCCGCTCGGCAACTCGCCCCCGAGGGCGTCGAGATCGAGATCTACGAAGGTATTCGGGACCTGCCGTTCTTCGATGAGGATCTGGAGGGTGATGTGCCCGCCGCCGTCACCGAGCTGCGCGAGAGGATTCGCGACGCCGACGGCGTGCTGATCGCCAGCCCCGAGTACAACTACAGCATCCCGGGTGCGCTGAAGAACCTGCTGGACTGGGCTTCTCGCCCCTACGGCCAGTCCTTCCTGACCGATAAGCCGGTCGCCATCATGGGTGCCTCGGGCTCGCAGTTCGGTACCGTCCGCGCCCAGAACCATCTGCGCGATGTCTTCCACTGGCTCGACTCCAAGGTCGTCACCAAGCCCGAGGTGCACGTCGGCGCGAACTACACCCGCTTCGACGAGCAGGGCAATCTGACCGATGAGACCAGCCGCGGTCTGGTCGCCGGTCTGATCGCCGCGCTCGTGGTGCAGGTTCGGAAGAGCCGCGAGACGGTCGGCGCCTCCGCCTGATTCACGGTCCCGCGCAAGGCCCCGGCAGACCGCCGGGGCTTTCCGCCTTCCCTGATCGGAAGTCGGTGCCGCAGGTCACAGCCCTGTCGAGATCACCAGCTACGAGGGCCTCGCCGATATCCCTTCTACAACGAGGATCTCGATGTAGCGGGTGAGGTCAGGCCGATGCCTGAACCTTCTGGGAAACGGATAGCAACCTCCAGCGGTAGCCGCTGAATCCAGTGCGAGGACACCACTTTTCAGTCGTGGCCTCGCGCAGTTCGGTCCGCTTCTGGACTAGCTTCAGCGTATGAAGCTAATGAGCGGCAACTCGGTCTGGGGTCGATGCTTCCTGACCGCCGCACTGGCCGTCTCCGCCACCGCGGCCGTGGTCACCGCGACCGATGCCACCGCCGAAGCCAATGTCCGCCTGTATCTGGGCAATTGGGCCGGATACGTGGTCAAGGGTGATTTTCGGGAGGTCAGCGCCACCTGGACGCAGCCCGAGATCTCCTGCCTCAATGAGGGCACACTGCAGCGGATCGTGCCGTGGGTCGGATTGAACGGCGCGACCGACTTCAATGGTCAGGTGGCGCTGCCGCTCATGCAGACCGGTGTCGAATCCCTGTGCGCGAGTGATGCCGCCTTCTACGCGGCGCTGCCGGGACTGCAATTCGAGAATCTCGCGGCGGGCCTGTCCTATGCGGATCCGCGGCTCGCGGGGCTGATCATGCACGCCGGTGATCGCGTGGGCAATGCCGTCAGCGGTGCCATGGACGGTGTCTGTGCCGCGGGCATTCTCGGCGGAATGTGTACTCCCGAAAAGGATGTCGGCGCGTGGTGGGAGGGCTACCCGGAGCCTCCGGTCAGTTATGACGATGTCGAGGTGCGTCCGGGCGACACCATGCACTCGACGGTCGGCTGGGATGGTCACCGGTACGTCATGACGCTGGAGAACCGCACCCGCGATTGGACGCGCACCACGACGCAGCCCTCCGACGCGCCCGCGCGCACCGCCGAGATCGTGGTGGAGGGTCACCTCGATGCCGCGCTGCCGGGTTTCGCGCCGCTGACCTTCACCGAGATCCGGATCGACGGCAAACCGCTGTCGGCCTATGACGCACAGAGTTACGGCATCGCCGCTACCAACCGGTTGCTGGCGCCGGGTCCGGTCGAGGGCTCCGGCTTCACCATCGGCTGAGTGCGCGACACGCCGGGGCGCTCGAGTTTTTCGGGAGCGTTCGAGGTTCGCGGGCCCCGCGATCGAACCGTGAAACCGCACTTCGCTCGAGGCCCGTGTGACTCGCGGGAAGCCTGTTGATCAGCGTGAACAGCAGGTTTGCCAGAAGTGTGCTGAATGCCGAAATTGTGATCTGTGCCTCAGTCGTGTCGAGTTGCGAATCGAGCGTCCTGGCACTTCGTTCATCCTAATTTCATCTTTGTGGTTCGCAACATGTCGTGTTGGATGAATCTGTCGGCCACTAGGTGTAGTGTCTTGGGAGCTGGAAGGGCGTGTGGCGAGACCCTCGAAGGGAGCCACGCGACCAGGGATTTCGGTCCCGCGTCCAGGGGTTTGCGCACTTACTACATGGTTCTTGTTTTCAGCCGTGCACTGCATCGGATCTAAGGCAAGGAGAAGGGGAGATACCAATGACCATCACCGTTTACACCAAGCCCGCTTGTGTGCAGTGCAACGCCACGTACCGTGCCCTCGACAAGGCCGGCGTCGCGTACGACGTCATCGATATCTCCGAGAATCCGGAGGCCCGCGACTACGTGATGGCGCTGGGTTACCTCCAGGCTCCCGTCGTCGTCGCCGGTGACGATCACTGGTCCGGCTTCCGTCCGGATCGCATCAAGGCGCTCGCCGAGTCCGTCGCCGTCGCCTAACGGCCACGGCCGGCGGGCCCGGATCGCCGATTGATCGGCAGCTCCCGCGGGCTTCGGACGAGAGGAGTCGATATGACCGAGTTGTCCACGCGGACAGCGAATCTGGTCTACTTCTCCAGCGCATCGGAGAACACGCACCGCTTCGTGGAACGGCTGGGAATTCCCGCCGTTCGCATTCCGCTTCACACCGCCGACTCACTGCGCGTCGACGAACCCTATGTGCTGATCGTCCCCACCTACGGTGGCGGTCGGCATGTGCTGGGCGGTGAGCGATCCGACAAGGAGTTCGTCCCCCGTCAGGTGGCCAAATTCCTCAACGATCCGCATAACCGCGCCCTGCTGCGTGGCGTCATCGCAGCGGGCAATACGAACTTCGGCGATACGTACTGCTTTGCGGGCGAAGTGATTTCGCGCAAAACCGGAGTGCCGTACCTGTATCGCTTCGAACTCATGGGAACTGCTGAGGACGTCGAGCGCGTCCGAGAGGGATTGGAATCGTTTTGGCAACGACAACCGCACCGGTCGGAAAGACAGCCCGCGTAGAACGCACCGTGAGCGGTGAGTCCACCGCGGGACTGGACTACCACGCGTTGAACGCGATGTTGAACCTGTACGGCCCCAACGGCGAGATCCAGTTCGACAAGGACCGCGAGGCGGCGCACCAGTACTTCCTCCAGCACGTCAACCAGAACACCGTCTTCTTCCACAACCTGCGGGAGAAGCTCGACTACCTCGTCAAGGAAAACTATTACGAGACAGAGGTTCTCGACCAGTACAGCTTCGACTTCACCAAGAAGCTGTTCAAGCAGGCGTACGGCAAGAAGTTCCGTTTCCCGACCTTCCTCGGCGCGTTCAAGTACTACACCTCGTACACCCTCAAGACCTTCGACGGTCAGCGCTATCTGGAGCGCTTCGAGGATCGTGTCTGCATGGTGGCGCTGACTCTGGCCGCCGGTAACGAGACCCTGGCGCAGGAGCTGGTCGAGGAGATCATGGACGGGCGTTTCCAGCCCGCCACCCCGACCTTCCTGAACTCGGGCAAGAAGCAGCGCGGTGAGCCGGTCTCCTGCTTCCTGCTGCGCATCGAGGACAATATGGAGTCCATCGGGCGCTCCATCAACTCCGCGCTGCAGCTGTCCAAGCGCGGCGGCGGTGTCGCCCTGCTGCTCAGCAATATTCGTGAGACCGGTGCGCCGATCAAGAAGATCGAGAACCAGTCCTCGGGTGTCATTCCGATCATGAAGTTGCTGGAGGACTCGTTCTCCTACGCGAACCAGCTGGGTGCGCGCCAGGGTGCGGGCGCGGTCTACCTGCAGGCGCATCACCCGGATATCTACCGCTTCCTGGACACCAAGCGCGAGAACGCGGATGAGAAGATCCGCATCAAGACGCTGTCCCTGGGCGTGGTCATCCCGGACATCACGTTCGAGCTGGCGAAGAAGAACGAGGACATGTACCTGTTCTCGCCGTACGACGTGGAGCGCATCTACGGCGTGCCGTTCGCCGATATCAATATCACCGAGAAGTACTACGAGATGGTCGACGACAAGCGAATTCGCAAGTCCAAGATCAAGGCTCGCGAGTTCTTCCAGACCATCGCCGAGCTGCAGTTCGAGTCGGGCTATCCGTACATCATGTACGAGGACACCGTGAACCGGGCGAACCCGATCAAGGGCAAGATCACCCATTCGAACCTGTGCTCGGAGATCCTGCAGGTCTCCACGCCGTCGCTGTACAACGACGATCTGTCCTACTCCAAGGTGGGCAAGGACATTTCGTGCAACCTGGGTTCGCTGAACATCGCCAAGACGATGGATTCGCCGGATCTGGCCAAGACGGTGGAGACCTCGATTCGCGCGCTCACCGCGGTGTCGGATCAGACGCATATCACCTCGGTGCCCTCGATCGAGCAGGGCAACAACGAGTCGCACGCCATCGGCCTGGGCCAGATGAACCTGCACGGTTACCTGGCTCGTGAGCGCGTGCACTACGGCTCCGAAGAGGGCGTCGATTTCACCAACATCTACTTCTATACGATCGCCTACCACGCGGTCCGGGCCTCGAATCTGATCGCCAAGGAGCGCGGCCGGGCGTTCGGCGGTTTCGCCGAGTCCAAGTACGCCAGCGGTGAGTACTTCGACAAGTACACCGAGCAGGCGTGGGAGCCCGCGACCCAGCGGGTGCGCGAGATCTTCGCCGAGGCGGGCGTGCACATCCCCACCCAGGAGGATTGGCGCGAGCTGAAGGCGTCGGTCATGGAGCACGGTATCTACAACCAGAACCTGCAGGCCGTCCCCCCGACCGGTTCCATCTCCTACATCAACCACTCCACCAGCTCGATTCACCCGATCGCCTCGAAGATCGAGATCCGTAAGGAAGGCAAGATCGGCCGCGTCTACTACCCGGCCCCCTACCTGACCAACGACAATCTCGACTACTTCCAGGATGCCTACGACATCGGCTACGAGAAGGTCATCGACACCTACGCCGCCGCCACCCAGCATGTGGACCAGGGCCTGTCGCTGACGCTGTTCTTCAAGGACAGCGCCACCACCCGCGATGTCAACCGCGCCCAGATCTACGCCTGGCGCAAGGGCATCAAAACCCTCTACTACATCCGCATCCGCCAAATGGCCTTGGAGGGAACCGAAGTCGAGGGCTGCGTAAGCTGCATGCTCTGACCCGTTGAACCACGAAGGGCGCTCCCGGTGAAAACCGCGAGCGCCCTTCGCTTTTCAACCATCTACTCGGTCTGTTTCGGATGACCGCTACTGGCGCGAACGATCCAGACGATTCGTTTGTCGGGATCTGGGCAATACCAGATCCGCCCCCCGAGGTGACCTCGTACTGCCATTGTTCGAGCGTATTCCCGCCCAAGACTCGGTGGGCGAGCACACTGTTGAGTCTGTGCTGTCGGTGCGGGTTCTCGGGAGCTATGGGGCGCTCGGTCAGCACTATCCACGCTTCCCAGGTATTCGATCGGGCGCTCCGACACAGATCCTCCCACCCCCTGGCGGCCTCCGAGGTCGCGAAACGGGCTTCCCAAGCGCCAGGGCGGCCCGGTGGCGCGACGCGGTCACCTCTCTTCGCAGCCATCGGCACCTTCCCCCACGGGTTCTGGCACCGGACCGAAGTCGCCGTCCAGAGGTCGGGTGAGTTCTTCGGTGAGCGCGGGATCCGCGAGAATGGCTGCGGTGCTGCGCCATTCGACTATGGTCTGTGCGAGTACGGACCACTCACCAAGCTCCGCCGATGCCTGGAATGCCCTGGCGAAGTCCCTGACGAATTCGGCCTGCGCACGCGGAGGCATCACATCGACCCACGGGAATTCGTCCAGCAGAGCGCTGACCGCGATCTCATGCGGCAGATGCGAAAGTACATTCCGCAGCGCGCGGGCGGCGGTGATCGAACCCTCGGACTGGGCATTCGCGCTGTCCTCGCGAATCAGCAGCAAGGGTGCGCCATCGCGCCGCCGAACTCGCACGGTTCCCTGGTCGGCTAGTTGTGCGACCTGCTTGGGATCACGCTGTAGCTCGCTCCACTGCACTTCGGTAACCACGGTGCACCCCTGTTGGTTCTCGGGCGTCGGCCCGCTGCCGGCCCGTGCGCATCGATCATACAGCTGACTTCTGAATTTTTTCAGAAGTCTGTGAGCTTGATGATCGGCTGGGCGAAAAGCCTGGTGGGCGACTGCCTTCGCGCCGTCGCCCACGGTGACGACGGGATGGCATGGAATGCACTGTGGCTCGCACCGGTGTGGATTCGATCGCATTGTGAGGTCTCCAGAACCTGGCTCGCACCGATGCGCTCGGGCTCTCGCGGTGGATACGCTCGCCTCGGTCACGGCATCGGACATAAGGTGCTGCGCGGCCGGTTCCGTGATCGAAAACCACATCGGGACAAGAGTTTTGGAGGTGAGTCGGGTCCTTTCCTGCCCCCGTGAAAAGGACCAACTGCGCAAATCCAATCGGAGTACCGGCGCGGCGCGTGCCGCGTTCGCCGGATATCCACCCGTCGAGTGGCACACCTCGCAGCCGCTCGGCGGGTTTCCGCGATCAGCTTTCGGGCATGCGGGGGCAGTGAGGAGAGCCGCGATGCCGGAAGGATCGATCGGAATGCGCAAGAGCTGTACGGGCGTGGCGCTGCGGCGCATGGGGGCCGGGGTGGCCGTCGCGCTGACCCTGGCGGTCGGGCTGCCGGGCGTCGCGGACGACCGGACCCCGGCACCGGCACCGGCACCGATTGCGCTGCAGTCCAGCGTGATTCGGGTGGAGCCGATCGGTCCGCGCTGGGACCGTGTCTATGTCGACTCCGCGGCCATGGGCCGCCCGGTCGCGGTGGATGTGTTGCACGGCACCGGCGCGGGTCCGCGCCCCACCCTCTATCTACTGGATGGCGTTGACGCCGAACAGGTTTCGGATTGGCTCAACAAGGGCAATGCCGCCGAGTTCTTCGCCGACAAACCGGTCGACGTGGTGCTGCCGTCCGGTGGCACCGGCAGTATGTACAGCGATTGGCAACGCCCCGATGCCGTACTGGGCTGGAATCGCTGGGAAACCTTCCTGACCTCGGAGTTGCCCGGTGCTATCGAGCCCTATCTGAATTCGAACGGCCGTCGCGCCGTCGCGGGCGTCTCCATGGGCGCGCAGGGCGCGATGATGCTGGCGCATCGGCATCCGGGCTTCTACAAGGCGGTCGCGGGTATGAGTGGCTGCTACTCCACGGTCGACGACACCGGCGCGGCGGTCACCACGCTCACCGTGGCCTCGCGCGGTGGGAATGTGGTCAATCTGTGGGGTCCGCCGGGTACCCGGGATTGGCGCACACACGACAGCACGCTGGGTGCGGAAGCGTTGCGCGGTACGGTGATTCACCTCTCGGCCGCCTCCGGTATCCCGAATGTGCCGGATCTGACGCAGGTGGCCCGGGCCGCCGATCCGGTGACCGCGCTGCGCGAGGCGGGCGGCGGTATCGCCCTGGAGGCGGGTGCTCGCCTGTGCACCGAGCAGTTCGCGAAACACCTGAGCGACTTGGGCATTCCCGCCACCGTCAGCTACGAGGACACCGGTATCCACGGTTGGGCGGATTTCACCGCCCAACTCGCACCGGCCTGGCAGACCCTGGCGACCGCGCTAGTGCCGCAGTCCGTTCCGAGGTAGTCGCCGCAGCCCCGCGCGAATGCGACCGTCCACGGTGACAATGAGTCCGGCCCGAACCGCGGCGGCCGTGAATCGGGTGGCTTCGGCCCAGGTGGCGGCGTATTCCATGGCGAGTTCGGCGCCGTCGTCGGGCCCGCCGAGGTAGACGGTGACCCGGTGGGTGAGCGCCTCGCCGGAGCTGTCGTAGACCGGCTTGCTCACGGGGCTGAATGTGCTCTCGGTACTGGTCATCTGCGGTACTTCCCATCCGATGGTTCCTGCTACCGACCGTAAGTGGAACCTGTTGTATGGGAGAACGCTTCGATCGAGCACTTGGAAGGTTCACAAGTGCGCCACGACTCCGCTTGTCATATGTCGGAACTGGAATGCCCGGTGCTCACAATAGGTTTCGAGTGGCTTTGTGACCTGTCGGAAGGTTTTCCCGGCACTCGCTTTTCGGCCCGATTCCGCTCTACGCTGCCCGGGAGATCCTGGGGTACAGCCGGAGAGAGGAAGACACCGGATGAGGATTCGACTACACACCCGCGCGCATCGAATACGCCTGCGCGCAACGGTATTGACGGCGGCCGCATTGGCCGTCGCCCCGGCGGTATCCGCCGCCGGACCCGTCTACCCGATCGCGGACCCGGACCCGTTCTACGCCGCCCCCGCAGATGTGGGCGATCATCAACCCGGTGACGTGCTGGCCGTGCGGCCCATGCCCGCGCTGGCCGCGTTTCCGGATACCGACATCACCCTGGTGGAGTTCCGGTCCACCAACTCGACCGGTCAGCCGATCGCGGCCACCACCACGGTGCTGTCACCGCGCAATCGGCGCGCCGACGCGCCGCTGCTGTCACTGCAGCAGATCATCAACGGTCTGGGCGCGCAGTGCGCGGTCTCGCGTGTGCTCTACACCGACGACCCGAATCTGATGGTGCGCGAGGCCCCCGCCTGGAATGTGGTCCTGAAACGCGGCTGGAGTCTGGCGCTCCCCGATCACCTCGGCCCCCACTTCGCCTATGGCGCAGCCAAACTCGGCGGTCAGATCACCCTCGACGGTATTCGCGCGGCCCAGCGCGTATCCGAGTTGAAGGTGCAGCACAGTCCCGTCGCCATGGCCGGCTACTCCGGCGGTGGTATGGCGACCGCGTGGGCGGCGGCCCTGGCGCCGACCTACGCCCCCGAACTGCATCTGGCGGGCGCGGCCATGGGTGGAGTGCCGATGAACCTGGTATCGATGCTGGAGGGGATGGGTTTGGGCAGCCATCCGGCCTTCGGCCTGGCCATGGCGGCGGGTCTGGGGTTGGAGCGTGAGTACCCGGACCGCTTCCCGCTCAGCTCGCAACTCAATGACCGCGGCCTGGCCATTCGCGACAAGCTCGCCAACAGCTGCACCAACGATATTCTCGCCGCCGGCGCCGGTGTGGGCGCGATGGATGTCGCCAAGACCACCGTGATGACGCAGGATCCGCAGGCCCGCGCGGTGCTGGAGGAGAACAGTCTGCAGATGTACCGGGGTGTGCCGAATATTCCTGTGTTCGAATGGCATTCGCCGATAGACGGGCTCATACCGATCGATGCGGTGGTGGACACCATGCACCGCTACTGCGCGGCCGGTGTGCCGGTGTGGTCGGAGCAGGAGCCGGTGCCCGATCATCTGACCGCGGCGGTGCTCGGCCTGCCGGCCGCGCTGTCCTGGCTGGACGCGCGGCTCAATGGCGCACCGGTGGTGAGCA
The DNA here is from genome assembly GCF_036327755.1 of Nocardia sp. NBC_01503. Lineage (NCBI taxonomy): Bacteria > Bacillati > Actinomycetota > Actinomycetes > Mycobacteriales > Nocardiaceae > Nocardia > Nocardia sp. NBC_01503. The sequence continues at coordinate 443,862 of NZ_CP109596.1, read as the reverse complement.
ATTGCGGGTAGTTCAGCCCGCCTGATAGGTGCGGGCGACCAATGCGGACCGCAGGTACCACAGACCTGCGGCCTGCGTCGGATCGAAGCCCGTCAACTGTCCGATCCGCTTGAGCCGGTAGTCCACGGTATTGGTGTGTACGTGCAGGATTCGTGCCGTGCGCTGCCGATTCAGGTTGTTGCTGATGTGCGTGCGCAGCGTCTCGAGCAATTCGGGATGCAGGTCCAGGGGATCGAGCAGTGAGCCGAGGTGATCGCGTCCCGGTCCCGGCCGGGTGAGCTGATACTCGAGCGCGAGTTCGTCGAAGCGGAAGAGTCCGCGGGTCAGACGCAGTCGGTGCACGATGTCCAAGAGTTCATGCGCCTGATCGGCCGCATCCGGAATCCCCTGTGCCGGAGCGTAGATCATGGTCGCGGCGATCGGCACCCGCGCCGCCCGGGACAGCCGTTCGATCAGTTCGTCGAGTTGATCGTCGGCGAGCGCGTTGCCCGGGACCAGGATGGTCCCGCCGTCCACGCTCAGCAGTGACAGCACCTTGGCGGTGTATCCGGTGGCGAGTTCGGCCTGTAGTCGGCGTAGTTTGCGCCGGGCCACCACCGCACCCTCCACCATGGGGGAGTGCTCCTCCGGATGCTCCGGAATCGACACCGCGAGAACGTAATACGATTCGGCGATCTCGATACCGCATTCACGCGCCATGGTGGAGGTGCTGTGTCCACCGAGCAGTGCGGAGGTGAGGGTGTGCACCGCGGTGTGATGTTCGCTCACCACCGATCGCAGCTCGCGCACGTATGCCAGCGAGACCGCGCAGGTCATCCGGTCCAGCAGCTCCACCACCATGGCGGCGCCGCCCACGATGTTGTCCATATCCGCGGCCGCGATCACCAGTTCGGCGGCCCCGTCCGGACTGTCCTGTCGCAGATGCCGGGACATGGCATTGGCCATCACCAGATCGGATCCGATCTTGAATCCCTCGTGGATGGCGTGGTGGATGGTGTCGATGGGGATGCCCTCGCGCGCCCATTGCGCGGCGGCCTCCTCGAGTCGTTTGGTCTTCTCCGGCAGATCCTTTCCATCCAGCATGCCCACGGCCAATTCCAGGCACATGCGGGTGATGGCGGTGACATCGCCGTGAATGGCGTCGCCCGGCAATGTTCCGCACGGTGCCACGGTCTCCACGAAGTGTCCGACCATATGTCGGGCCAGCGGTCCGATGTCCTGTAGTGGTGAGGACATCGGGGTGCCGGAGATGATCAATCCGGCGCGGGCCGGAATATCGACGGCCATCGGCGCTCCTTCCACCCACCGGGGGCAGGCCCTCCGGTAACGAAACGCTAACGCACGATGGGCCGGAGAGGGGAAAGTTGGCCACTAGCTGTGATCCGACGCAATCGTGCCCCCGAGATTCGGTGACATCTCACAAATTGTGTCCGTGGCACCCGCACACCGATGCGCTAGCCCAGATGCGCCGTCTCGTTGTACCCGGCGGGTATCAGCCCCGTATCCGAGCGTTCCCAGCGACTGATCGACCCATTGCGAATCTTCCCCCGTTCGATCTCCAGAATGGCCGCCTCATCCAGCCCCTCCAGCACATACCGCGTCATCACCACGACAATGTCATGCGCGAACGCCAGCACGTGCCCGTCCAATTCGTCCAGCAGCGCGCGCAACCGCAACGCCACATCGACCCACGACTCACCCCCCGGTGGCCGATAGTAGAACCGCCCCAACCTCTCCCGCAGCGCGAACTCCTCCGGGTACCGCCGCCGCCACCCCAAGTCCGTGAGCCCGTGCAGATTCCCGATCTCCCGATCCCGCAACCGCTCATCGATCCGCACCCGAGGCGACCCCACCGCCCCCAATGCGATTGCGGCGGTTTCGCGCGCCCGCGAGTACGGCGAACACCACACCGTCCACGCCCGCTCCGGTTGCCCGGCCAGCCAGGTACCGACCGCCGCGGCCTGTGCTCGCCCCAGATCGGTCAGCGGCACATCGGGATCCCTTGTCCCGCTGCCGAATAACTCCGAGCCGTCGAGTTCCGCCCGTGCCGAAGCCGCATTGGTCGCGCTCTCCCCGTGCCGGATCATGGTCAGTGATTCCAGTGCCACGGTCGTAGCGTACGAGCTGTCGGTATATGCCGACGGGTGTCCCGGCGGTTCACTTCACGACTGAGTTGCTGATCATCCTCGATGCCGAACCACGCACGGAGCCGGAGAGTCAGGCCAACTCGGAAGGGCGCCCAACGCGTCCGGAACCCGATTAACTCGAAGTGATCGGAGAATTATCCGGTTCGTTTCCGGTCCCCCGTCTCTCGCACGGAATAGCAGACGGGGTCGAGGGCGTTCCACCGCTGCGTTGAGTACGGTGTGTTGCTACACCGCCCGGGCGGGTCCGGCCCCCTGCCTGTATCCTGCACGGGGACGCTTTTGTGTCGTAGGCGGGGGAAATTCCTCGCTGCGGCAGGTAGAGCCCGCGAGCCGCGGGTGAATTTATCGGTGCACGACGGCTTCGAGGAGGTGGGTCGCATGCGTAGCGAGCCCCCTAGTCGAAGGCCGCGCGGCGCCACCCCCTCGTACTGCCGGTAGTTCGCTGCGGCGACGGGGTCGGTGCCTCGCGGTGTGACCTGGTGTTTCCATCCGTTCACCCCTGACTCGCCACTCGGCTGAGGTGTTCCGCCATGACGCAGACCGATCTGCCCGTCGTTCCGACGCTGCCCACTGTTCTCACGCTGCCCGCCGCGGGCGATGCCGCACTCGCCACCGATCGCGATTCTGTTCGCGCACAGGGTGGTTCGCTGCGCGATATCGTCGACTGCCATCATCTGGCCGCGACCCTGGAGTGGCTGGACAATCATCCGCCGCATGTCATCGCCGATGAACTCGCGCGGATGGACGCCGTCGAGGCGGGTATGGCTTTCCGTCTGCTGGACAAGGATCGCGCCCTGGATGTGTTCGAGGAGCTCGAGCCCGTCGATCAGCAGCAGATCCTGACCGGTCTGCGTGATCAGAGCTTCCGCGATCTGGTCGAGGAGATGGATCCCGACGATCGCGCCCGTATGCTGCGCGAGGCCCCGGCCAAGGTCGCCAAGAAGGTGCTGGCGGGTCTGAGTCAGGAGGAGCGTCGTATGACGGCGCTGCTGCTGGGCTATCCGGAGGGTTCGGTCGGCTTCTATATGACGCCGGAAGTTGTCGCGCTGCCGCGTAATCTACCGGTCTCGGCCGCCCTGCAGACGGTGCGCGCCAAGGGCGCGAACGCCGAAACCGTCTACACCCTGCCCGTGGTGGACGCGGGCCGCCGCCTCATCGGTGTGGTCGAACTGCGCGAGCTCGTACTCAGTTCGCCGGACTCCATGATCGCGGATCTCGTTGTCTCCGAACCGGTTTTCGCCCGTGCCACCGATTCGGCGGAGAAGGCGGCCCGGCTCATGCAGGGCGCGAACCTGATCAACCTGCCGGTGGTGGACAGCGAGAACCGCTTGGTCGGTCTGCTGACCATCGATGACGCCATCGAGGTCATCGAGGCCGCCGACTCCGAGGATGTGGCGCGCCAGGCCGGTACCACGCCGTGGGCCGGTCACTATATGGCCGCCGGGGTCTTCCAGTTGGCCCGCTACCGCGCCCTGTGGCTGATGCTGCTGCTGGTCGCGGCAACGCTCACGGTCACCGTGACCGATCTGTTCGAGGGCACCCTCGAGCAGGCCGCCCATCTGGCGCTGTTCATTCCGCTGCTCATCGGCGCGGGTGGCAACGCGGGTGCGCAGGCGGCGACAACCTGCGTGCGCGCGCTGGCCGTGGGCGAGGTGCGAGTCTCGGATCTGTTCAAGGTCATCTGGCGAGAATGCCGAGTGGGTTTGGTGCTCGGCTGCATGCTCGCGGTGGCCGGTATGATCATCGCCGGATTCTTCGTGGGCGCGAAGATCGGTCTGGTGGTTGGTATTACGCTGATCATCATCTGCGGTTGGGCGGCCACCATCGGCGGCACCATGCCGCTGCTGGCCAAGAAGCTGCGCATCGATCCCGCGGTGATCTCGGCCCCAATGGTGACGACGCTGGTCGACGCGACCGGACTCGTGATCTATTTCATGACAGCGAAATTGGTTCTCGGCATCTGATCAGCAGACGGTTGAAGACACAAGGTCTTGTGCTGCGCGATGGGACCTTCCCCCAGTAGTAGTGTTCAAGCCACGAGGATGGGTGAGCTGAGAGGATGACCGTGGACCACACGACCATGCGTGTAACTAAGGTGATTGATCGGGTATCGGCGATCAACTGGAACCGCGTAATCGATGACAAGGACGCGGAGGTCTGGGATCGGCTCACCGGCAACTTCTGGTTGCCTGAGAAGGTACCCGTTTCCAATGACATTCCGTCGTGGGCCACGCTGACTCCCAGCGAAAAGCAGCTGACCATGCGGGTCTTCACCGGTCTCACTCTGCTGGACACCATCCAGGGCACGGTCGGCGCGGTCAGCCTGATTCCGGATGCGCTGACCCCGCACGAAGAAGCGGTGTACACCAATATCGCGTTCATGGAGTCGGTGCACGCCAAGAGCTACAGCCAGATCTTCTCCACGTTGTGCTCCTCCAAGGAGATCGACGAAGCCTTCCGCTGGTCCGAGGAGAATCGGAACCTGCAGCGCAAGGCCGAGATCGTGCTCGAGTACTACAACGGCGAGAATCCGCTCAAGCGCAAGGTGGCCTCCACCCTGCTGGAGTCCTTCCTGTTCTACTCCGGCTTCTATCTGCCGATGCACTGGTCCTCGCGGGCCAAGCTCACCAATACCGCCGACATGATCCGCCTGATCATTCGCGATGAGGCCGTGCACGGCTACTACATCGGCTACAAGTTCCAGAAGGGTCTGGAGCTGGTCTCGCAGGCCGAGCGCGATGAGCTCAAGTCGTACACCTTCGAGCTGCTGTTCGAGCTGTACGAGAACGAGGTCGAGTACACCCAGGATCTGTACGACGAGGTCGGTCTCACCGAGGACGTCAAGAAGTTCCTGCGCTACAACGCCAACAAGGCGCTGATGAACCTCGGCTACGAGGGCCTGTTCCCCAAGGACGAGTGCGATGTGAACCCGGCGATCCTGTCGGCCCTGTCACCCAACGCCGATGAGAATCACGACTTCTTCTCCGGCTCGGGTTCTAGCTACGTCATCGGCAAGGCCGTCAATACCGAAGACGAAGACTGGGAGTTCTAGCCGTCCCGCCTCTCCGCGACTTCGGCGCCCGGCTGAGAGCCGTATTACGTTGACGACGCGGGGTGGCGTTCTGGTGCGGCACCGATTTCGGGCGTACCCCGGGAGTTACCCCGAACTCGCGAAATCAGTTGTCGCGTACCATATTTAAGAGCGAAGCCCGGCGATCCTATCCAGGATGCCGGGCTCTCGTATGTTGTGGTTGCGCCGAAACTCAATCCGTCACATAGGCATTGAGGGACTTGCGCAGATCGTCCAGGAGGGCGCGGGCGGCGGTGACGCCCGATCCATGCCAGATGCTGTCCTCCACAACGAATTCCCGGCGATCGCTGACCGCGCTGAGCGACTTCCAGTCATCGCCGTGCATCACCGATTCGGCGTACTTCTGACCGTCCTTGCCGTCGAACATCAGATAGATGATGTCGCCCTCGACCTTGTCGCGATCGGCCTCGGCGCCCAGGCTCGCGATATCGAAGGAGTCACCGCGCTGGGACTGCGGCCGCTGCACCCCGGCATCGGCGAGTACGAGCCCCGCGAAGCTGTTGTTGCCCTGCACCTGGACCGCCTTGGGATCGAAGCGCAGCACCGACGCCTGAGACAGGCTGGCGGCCACGGATTTTCCGGTATCGCGGGCCGCGGTGCGGTAATCGTCCAGGGCCTTGGCGGCGGCGGTCTTGCGATCCAGCGCCGCGCCGTAACCGGTGAACTCGGCCTGCCAGCCGTTATCCGAACCGGTCAGCACGGTCGGGGCGATCCCCTTCAGCGCGTCGTACATCGCGCGGTCACTCGCGGCCCCGAGAATCAGATCCGGTTTCAGCTCCGCCACCTTCGCCGGATCCGGACTGCCGACCATACCGACGCCCGGCACCTCGGAGATGCCCGTGCCCAGGTAGGCGGGTTGCGCGGTGGGTCCGGAAACCGTTGCCGCACCGACCACCCGCTCCCACAGCCCCAGCGCGCAGACCGCGTCCAGTGCGGCGGTGGACAGCACCACAACGCGTTTGGGATCGGCGGGCACCTCACTGGTTCCCGCGGCATGGGTGACGGTGATCGTCCCCGAGCTCGCGTCCGGCGCACTGGGCAGCGGGCACGCGGTCCGGGTATCGCGCTCCAGACCCACCACACCGGCCCCGGCGATATTGGTGGTGGTGCGGACGATCGAGCTCATGGCATCGTCCGTGCCCTTGCTACACCCCGCGAGTAGACCCGCCGGTAGCACCGCGGCAGCGGCCAGAACAGCGCCCCAGGTGCGCAAACGGCGCACGGGGGCGGTGGTGGAGGCGAACGTGATTCGGGTGGAAGCGGACTCGCGCACCGGCATGGCTGGCAGCGTACATCCGGCGACCGCGAGGCCCAATTACGACACAGAGTAGGACCAGCCCGCGAGCCCTGTGGGAGCACGGTTTACGATCCTTGAAGCGCTAGGCCCCCGTCGTTCGTCATGCGCCGAACCGGACGCCGGAACCACCGCGTGCGAACGACAAGAAGGCACCTGTTCAGGAGGATTTGTGACTGCCGTAGAGCCACAGCCAGTCCGTCAAGTGGAGGCGGCTCGGCCATACCCGCAACGAGTGGGTCCGAAGGGTTCGTTCATCTACAAGATGGTCACCACGACGGACCCGAAGGTTCTCGGCGTCATGTACTTGGTGACCGCCATGTCCTTCTTCCTCGTCGGCGGCCTGATGGCCCTGCTGATGCGTGCCGAGCTCGCGCGACCGGGCATGCAGTTCCTGTCGCCGGAACAGTTCAACCAGCTGTTCACCATGCACGGCACCATCATGCTGCTGTTCTACGCGACCGCGATCGTGTTCGGCTTCGCCAACATCATCCTGCCGCTGCAGATCGGCGCGCCCGACGTGGCGTTCCCGCGTCTGAACGCGTTCAGCTACTGGCTGTACCTGTTCGGCGGCACCATGGCGACCGCCGGTTTCATCACCCCGGGTGGTGCGGCCGACTTCGGCTGGACCGCCTACACCCCGCTGTCGGATATCGTCCACTCCCCGGGCGTCGGCGCCGACCTGTGGATCCTGGGCCTGGCCGTCTCCGGTCTGGGCACCATCCTCGGTGGCGTCAACATGCTCACCACCGTGGTCTGCCTGCGCTGCCCCGGTATGACCATGTTCCGCATGCCGATCTTCACCTGGAATATCGCCGTCACCAGTGTGCTTGTGCTGCTTGCCTTCCCGCTGCTGACCGCGGCGCTGTTCGGCCTGGCGTACGACCGGCACCTGGGTGGGCACATCTATGACCCGGCCAATGGCGGCGCACTGCTCTACCAGCACTTGTTCTGGTACTTCGGTCACCCCGAGGTGTACATCATCGCGCTGCCGTTCTTCGGCATCGTCTCGGAGATCTTCCCGGTCTTCAGCCGGAAGCCGATCTTCGGTTACACCACCCTGGTGTACGCGACGCTCGGTATCGCCGCGCTGTCCATCGCCGTGTGGGCGCACCACATGTACGCCACCGGCGCCGTGCTGCTGCCGTACTTCTCGTTCATGACCTTCCTCATCGCGGTTCCGACCGGTGTGAAGTTCTTCAACTGGATCGGCACCATGTGGCGGGGTCAGCTGACCTTCGAAACGCCCATGCTGTGGTCCATCGGCTTCCTGGTGACCTTCCTCTTCGGTGGTCTGTCGGGTGTCATCCTGGCCGCCCCGCCGATCGACTTCCACGTCTCCGATACCTACTTCGTGGTGGCGCACTTCCACTACGTGCTGTTCGGCACCATCGTGTTCGCGACCTTCGCGGGTATCTACTTCTGGTTCCCGAAGATGACCGGTCGCATGATGGACGAGCGCCTGGGCAAGTGGCACTTCTGGGCGACGTTCGTCGGCTTCCACACCACGTTCCTGGTGCAGCACTGGCTGGGTAACGAGGGTATGCCGCGTCGCTACGCCGACTACCTGCCGACCGACGGCTTCACCACCCTGAACACCATCTCCACGATCGGCGCCTTCATCCTGGGTTCGTCGATGCTGCCGTTCGTGTGGAACGTCTTCAAGTCCTACCGCTACGGCGAGGTCGTCACGGTCGATGATCCGTGGGGCTACGGCAATTCGCTGGAGTGGGCCACCTCCTGCCCGCCGCCGCGGCACAACTTCTACGAGCTGCCGCGTATCCGCTCCGAGCGCCCCGCGTTCGAGCTGCACTACCCGCACATGGTCGAGCGCATGCGCGCCGAGGCCCATGTCGGCTGGGGCACCAAGTCCCACCAGGTGCACGAGCTGACGGACAGCGTGTCCAAGTAGTTTCACAACGCAGTACCCACCGCGGCGGTCGTCCTCAGGACGACCGCCGCGGTCGTTTTCGGTAGAAATATGGAGTGACCGAAAGGAATCCGATGCCGGAGCCCGAACTGTCCACTGCCTGGTCGCGAGCATTCGGGTTGTCGCTGCCGGTGGTCAACGCGCCCATGGGTGGGGTCGCGGGCGGTCGGCTCGCGGCGGCGGTGACGCGTGCGGGTGGGCTCGGAATGATCGGTATGGGCAGTGCCGGATCGGTCGCCGCGCTCGAGCGTGAGCTGCCACACCTGGACGGGGTGCCGGGGCCGTTCGGAATCGGCTTGGTGGACTGGGTGATTCGCGCCGAACCGGGGCTGCTGCCCGCCGCCATCGCGGCGCGGCCCGCCCTGATCTCGGTGAGTTTCGGGACGGATATGTCCTGGGTGCCCGAGTTGCACGAGGCCGGGATTCTCGCGGCGACACAGGTTTTCACCCTCGACGACGCACATCGCGCGCAGGACGCCGGAGTCGATGTGCTGGTCGCGCGGGGTTCGGAGGGCGGGGGCCACGGTGCGGTGGAGGTGCCGACGCTGCCTTTGCTGGAGTCGATCGTGGCCGATGTCCCGGTTCCGGTGCTCGCCGCGGGCGGTATCGCGACCGCCCAGGATCTCGCCGTGGCCCTGGCGGCCGGGGCGAGCGGGGTGTGGCTGGGCACGTGCCTGGCCGCCTGCGCGGAGTCGATGCTCTCGGATCGGGATCGCGGGGCAATGCTGGCCGCGACCGCCGAGGACACCCTCGCCACCAGGGTCTTCGATGTGGCCATGGAATTGCCGTGGCCCGCCCGGTTCCCCGCCCGGGTGCTGCGCAATGCCTTCACCGACCGCTGGTCCGATCGCATCGAGGACCTCCCCGAGGAGGCTCGTACGGCCCTGCGCGCAGGCCGCGCCGCCCACGATCCGGACATCGTCCCGATCGATGCCGGTATCTGCGTCGGCGCGGTGACCGAGGTCCGCCCGGTCGCCCAAGTGCTCGACGACCTCTGCTCGGGTGCGGCGAACTTGCTGTGACGCCGATGACGGCGGGCGGCGCGACCATCACGGCCCCCGCCTGACAGAATGATGTGCGCCGCCGCGCGCTGGGGCGGGGAGATTGTTCGCGAGATATAGGAGTTTCGATTGAGCACAAGCGCGGGGAGGCGGAGCGCTGAGACGACGGTTCTGGTCACTGTTACCGGACCTGACAAGCCGGGCGTGACATCGGTGCTACTCGCGGCGCTCTCCAATAACGCCGTCAGTCTGCTCGATGTCGAGCAGGTCGTGATCCGCGGCCGCCTCACCCTGGGCGTGCTGGTCTCCTGTCCCTGTGATCCCGAGGCGCTGCAGGATCAGCTCGAGGACGCCATGGCCAGCGTCGGCATGAATGTCGATGTGGAGATCGGCGCGAACTCCGTCGCCGGTGCTCGCCTGTCCACCCACGCGGTCGTGGTGCTGGGCTCCCCGGTCACCGCGCGCGCCTTCAGCGCCATTTCGCGCAAGCTCGCCGAGCAGCGCGTCAATATCGACTCCATTCGCGGAATCGCCGATTACCCGGTGACCGGTCTGGAGCTCATGGTCACCGTGCCCTCCTCGGACGCGGACACCGTGTCCAACGGCGTCACCCGCGAGCCCTCCGTGGTTACGCAGGCTTCCGCCTCCGGGCTTGACGCGGGTGACGCGGAGACCACCCTGCGCACCATGCTGGCCGTGGTGGCCGCCAAGGAGAGCGTGGATATCGCCGTCGAGCGCGCGGGTCTGGCCCGGCGCTCCAAGCGGCTCATCGTGTTCGATGTGGACTCGACCCTGATCCAGGGCGAGGTCATCGAGATGCTGGCCGCGCACGCCGGTGTCGAGGACGAGGTCCGCGCCGTCACCGAGGCCGCCATGCGCGGTGAGATCGATTTCGCCGAATCGCTGCGCCAGCGCGTGGCCACCCTCGAGGGCTTGGACGCCACTGTCATCGACGAGGTGGCCGATAAGATCGAACTGACCCCGGGCGCGCGCACCACTATTCGCACCTTGCGCCGCATGGGTTTCCGCTGCGGTGTGGTCTCCGGCGGTTTCCGTCAGGTGATCGAACCGCTCGCGCACGAGCTGGAATTGGATTTCGTACAGGCCAATACGCTCGAGATCGTCGACGGTAAGCTCACCGGCCGCGTGGTCGGCGAGATCGTGGACCGCGCCGCCAAGGCCGTCATGCTGCGCCGTTTCGCCGCGGAGTCCGGGGTGGCCATGGAGCAGACCGTCGCGGTCGGCGACGGCGCGAATGACATCGACATGCTCAATGCCGCCGGGCTCGGTATCGCCTTCAATGCCAAGCCCGCTCTGCGCGAGGTGGCCGATGCCGCACTCTCGCACCCCTTCCTGGATGCTGTGCTGTTCATTCTCGGCGTCACCCGGGATGAGGTCGAGGCCGCCGATGCCCGCGACGGCGGCGTGCGCCGGGTACCGCTGCCGCGCTGAGGAAACCGGGAAACGCGTTGGGCCGCCTGCACGATCGGCGGCCCTCCCGTCGGTAGCGTGATCGAATAATTCGGCCACGACGATGGGAGCTGTCCGTGCGGGTGCGCACATCACTGGCGGTAGTAATGCTCGGGCTGGCCTTGACCGCCTGCGGCGATAACGACAACCCGAATGAAGTGCGGCCCACCACGACCTCCTCCGCCGCCCATCAGGCGCCCGAACCGGTGGTCGCGGGCCGGGATCAGAACGGCACCGATATCGCGCTTACCGTCGGCCAGGGTCTGACGGTTCGCCTGGCCGCCAACCCCAGCACCGGATATATGTGGCAGCTGGCGCAATTGGATCAGAACATGCTCGGGCAGGACGGCGGCACGGAGTACGAGCAGGACCCCAGTCCGGACGGCATGGTCGGTGTCGGTGGCGTCTCCATCTGGAAGTTCACCGCGAAGTCCACCGGCGCGACCCGGTTGGTCCTGGAGTATCTGCGCCCCTGGGAGCAGGGCGTCGATCCGACCGAGCGCTTCACGCTGAACTTGAACGTTACGTAATCGGGGCCGGGCCAGGGCTTTTCGGAGTGTGGCTAACCTGGCTCGGAGTTGTCGTGTTGAACAGGAGTGTGGTGCCGGTGTCCAGTGTCGAGTCCACGATTGATGCCGGGTTCGTGGCCCGGCATGCCGAACTCGCACTCGGTTACGGCGGTGGTGGTGATCCGGCGGATCCGGCGCTGGTGCAGGCCATGCAGATGGTGTTGCACATCCCCAAGGTCGATCCGCCGCGCCGGAGCGCACTGCTGGCCGCGGCCGCGTCCGCGGTGGTGCGGCTCTGCTTCGACGAGCGGGTCGGCCCGGACGGTGAGTGGCAGGAGCGCTACCTCACCTGGAAGCGTTCGCGAATCCGCAAGGTGGCCAGGCGCGCTCGCGGTGCGCAATGGCTCGCCGCCCAGGAGGTGGACGGTGTGACCGTCGAATGCGAGGGCGCGCAGGCCCGGGCCCTGGTGCCCGGCGCGGTCGGAGAAATCGACCCGCGCATCAAGCGCCTGCAAATCGGCGGCACCGAATTGGAGGCCGATGAACCGAATTCGATCACGTCCGGGTATCCCACGCTATGGATCGATTCGGAATTGGGTATGACTGTGGGCAAGGCCGCCGCGCAGGTCGGGCATGCGAGCATGCTGCTGGCCGGTGCCATGCCGGTGCAGCAGGCATATGCCTGGGCCGCGCGCGGTTTCCGATGCAACGTAGCCGAGGCCGGTCCCGAGCACTGGGTTCAGCTACAGCGCCGGGTGGCCGAGGGGAGCGCGACCGCGGTCCGCGACGCCGGATTCACCGAGGTGGCCCCGGGGTCGATGACGGTGATCGCGGTGCCGGATAACTGAATCGGCGGATGCTGGGCGATGTCCAGGCTGAGCTTGTCCAGAACGTGAACCGCTCGGTCGGCACCGTGGCCTATGTGCGCGAGGGTATCGACTTCACCGAACTGCAGGAGAATGATCGGTGCACGAGTTTCCCCAGGAGGAAACACGATTATGACGACACTGCTGGTTGTTCTCATCGTATGGGTGGTGCTCTCGATCCCGGTGGCACTGCTCCTGGCACGTATGTTCCGATCCACGGGCGGCGACGCGCGCGGCCGCGGCGGGGCGCATCCGCGCCACGACGGTCACACGCGCAGCCCGGAGGAGCCCGAGCTATCCCGGCTATACCCCGAAATCGACCGCCGCACCGGTGAATTCACCTCCGAATTCGGCGCGGGAGAGGATGACACGCATCGAGTTTTCCCACCACGTTGACGAACGTCCAGGGCGGTGGGCCAAGATGGACCCCGTGCCGCAACCGGATCCCGATCTGCTCATCGACTTCAACGATGTCACCGTCCGACGCTCGGGCCATACGCTCGTCGGACCGGTCACCTGGCAGGTGGAACTCGACGAACGCTGGGTAGTGCTGGGCCCCAATGGCGCCGGCAAGACATCACTGCTGCGCATGGCCGCGGCGGAGATGTATCCCACGTCGGGTGCCGCCAATCTGCTGGGGGAGACCCTCGGCAAAGTGGATGTCAATGAGTTGAAACCGCGGATCGGTCTCTCCTCGGCTGCCGTCGCCGGACGGGTACCGGTGGATGAGAAGGTCTCGGATCTGGTGGTCTCCGCCGGTTATGCGGTGATGGGCCGCTGGCGTGAGCGCTATGACGCGATGGATACCGATCGCGCCGTGGACATTCTGGAAAGCCTGGGGGCTGAACATCTCTCCGATCGCGCCTACGGGACGCTGTCGGAGGGGGAGCGCAAACGCGTGCTCATCGCCCGCGCGCTCATGACCGATCCGGAGTTGCTGCTGCTCGACGAGCCCGCCGCCGGCCTCGATCTGGGTGGGCGCGAAGAGTTGGTGGAGCGGCTCGGCGATCTCGCCGCCGATCCGGACGCGCCCGCGACCGTCCTGGTCACCCATCATGTGGAGGAGATTCCGCCCGGGTTCACGCACGGCATGCTGCTCAATGAGGGCAGTGTGGTGGCACAGGGTCTGCTCACCGATGTGCTGACCGCCGAGAGTCTGAGTGAGGCGTTCCGGCAGTCGATCGCGCTGGACAAGATCGACGGTCGCTATTTCGCGCGCCGGGCACAGCGTTTCGGACGCCATCGCAATCGCTGAATCTTTTTGCGGCGCGCTGCCATTGCATCGTTTGTCCATTACGGGCAAACTATCGGCAATATCTCCAGTTTCAGCGTTGAGCTGGTATGCCGATGCAATCGCCGATATTTCGCCATTCTCTGGTGAACTCTCGGCGCGGGTGGAGGGAGCAGGGTTTGGGCCGCACACTCGGTATCGTCGCCCTCATGGCGGTGTCCCTGGCCGTCGCGGCCTGCGCCGCCGATCCCGCGCCGCCGCATAATCTTTCACCCTCGGAGTCGGCCGAGGGAATGGCGCCCGCCGCCATTCCCGCCGAATTGGTCGGCAAAACAGTGCAACTCACCTATGACAGCGGGTCCGGTGGGACCGCGACCTTCGGTGGCGACGGCCGCACCCTCACCTTTGTGGCGGCCGACAGCGGTCGCAAGACCAGCTCGCCGGTCATGGTGGAATCCATCGAATCCGGCATTTTCCTGGTGACCTGGACCGATGACGCCACCGATTCGGTGATCAGCCAGGTGCAGGACTATCGCACCGGCAAGGTGCGGGGCACCTGGTCGCGGCGCACCGCGCCCGATGCGGCGTTCACCATCGAAACCCGCAGCGGGTCAGTGCACTTGACCGATTGAACTATTCGCGACGGCAGCGACAGAGCGCGTCGATGACCGTGCGCGCCGCATTCGACGGGGTACGCCGCGCATCATGCGCGACCGACAGATGCCAGGGGATCGGTGAGCCCGCGCGTTCGGCGCGCACGATCGAATCCGAGACCGCGGCCGCCGAGCGCGGCAGCAGCAGTACGCCGAAATCCTTGGCGGCCAACTCCATGGCGAATATCTGATCGGCCACTTCGATCACACTGCGCCGTCCGGGAAACAATGCGTCCGCGACACCGCGAATACCCCAGCCCGGCGCGAAATCGATGAACCGCACGCCTTCCAGATCGGCAGCCTCGAATGGTCGGCCCGCCAGCGGATTTCCGGGCGCGGTGCACAGTACGATGCTCTCCGAACTGATCGGATACAGCGTGAGTCCGGGAATCTGCTCGCTCATTCCGGCCACCAGCGCTATCTCCAGACTCCCGTCCCGCAGTCCGGCGATATTGCCGCGCACCCCCGAAATGTTCTGCCGCATTTGCAGAGTCACCTCCGGATACCGCACATGCAGGTCGGCGATAATGCTCGCCATATCGAGGGTGTGGATATTCATGAAATTGCCGACCACCACCTCACCGCGCACCTGACCGCGTGACCGATCGATGCCGTCGGTGATCTCCAGCCGGGCCCGCAGCATGGTGCGCGCCGGGGCCACCGCGGCCCGCCCCGCATCGGTGAGTTCGAGCCCGCGCGGGGTGCGATCGAACAGCCGCGCCCCGAGTTCATGTTCGAGCTTGGCCACGCTGGTCGATACCGCCGACTGCACCAGGTTCAGACTGCGCGCCGCCGCGGTGAACGAGCGGTGCTCCTGACAGGCCAGAAAGCATTCGATCTGCCGAATCTCCACCGGCCCAGCCTATCGATTTCATAGATGGGCACATCAAAACTCATCGCTTCCATTGATCCACCGCGGCCCGGAGCATGAGAAGCGTGACAACTTCGCGCTCACAAGCAAGCCCCGCCGACACGGCACCCGGCCCTGTCCTCCCCGTGACGCCCAGTTCCGTCGTCCCAGCGGCACCTGGCCCCGCCACCTCGGAGGCACCCGCCCCCGTCGTCCCGGCGCGTTTTTGGCCGGGATCCACACCTTCGGAGCATGGGCCGACGGCGGTGGATCCCGGCCACAAACATGCCGGGATGACGGAGAGGACGGACAGGACGCAGGAGGCGGAGGAGCCGCAGGGGGCGGGCGGGTCCGCTGAAATTCGGCTGACCCGTCTCACCGTGCTGGTGTTCGCGGTCGCGGCGGGTTCGTCCGCCGCCTGCCTCTATTACCTCCAGCCGCTGCTGCATCAGGTCGCGGGGGATCTGCGGGTCTCGACGGTGACCGCGGCGCTGCTGGTCAGTGCCGCGCAGGTGGGGTATCTCAGCGGTATGGCGCTGCTGGTGCCGCTCGGGGATTTCCTGGAGCGGCGGCGCATGGTGCCGGGACTGCTCGCCCTGTCGGTGCTGGCGCTGGGGCTCTCCGCCGCCGCGCCGAATCTGCCGTTCCTGCTGCTGGGTGTGTTCGCCACCGGGATCACCGCGTCGGCGGCGCAGGTGGTGGTGCCGTGGTCCTCCGCGCTGGCCGATCCGCATAAGCGCGGTGAGATCGTCGGCACCGTCATGAGTGGGCTGCTGCTGGGAATCCTGTTGTCCCGCGTGCTTTCCGGGGCGATCGCCGAATTCGCCGGATGGCGCGGGGTGCTGCTGGTCGCCGCCGGCATTCAGCTCGTCATGTCGGTGAGCGTGTACCTGCTCGCGCCCGCGACCGGCCGGGCCGCGACCGAGGAGAGCTATCCCGAGGTGCTGATCTCGGTGCTGGCGCTGATTCGTCGGCATGCGGTGCTGCGCCAGCGGATGGCGCTGGGATTCCTTGCCATGGCGTGCTTTTCGGGCATGTGGACCGGATTGGCGTTTCTGCTCGCGGGTTCCGGTTCGAGCTCGTACCACTACTCCGAGTTCGTCATCGGCCTGTTCGGTCTCGCCGGTGTGGCCGGAGCGCTGGGCGCGCCGATCGTGGGACGGCTGGCCGATCAGGGCAGGCTGCGCATGGTCACCACGCTGGTGTGGTTGACGGTGCTGGCCGGATGGGGACTACTGGCCTGGGGCGGCGGCAATGTGTGGGTGCTGGTCATTGCCCTGCTGGTCTTCGACTTCGGCGTTCAGGGCATCCAATTGTCCAATCAGAGCGCCATTTACGCGCTCGATCCGGCCGCGCGCAGCAGGCTCACCACCGCGTACATGGTCACCTACTTCCTCGGCGGGGTGGCCGGTTCGGTGACGGCGGGTTCGGCGTATCAGGCCGGGGGATGGGGTCTGATCTGCGGAATCGGCGTCGGGGTGACACTGCTTGCGCTGGCTCTCTGGGCGATGTTCGCCAGACGCCCTAGCAACCGTTAGGGTGCGAAAGGTGAGTGAGACCGTTGCCCAGCCCGACGCCCAGCCCACCAATGCGCCCATCAAGGACGCCTCCACGGTGATGCTGGTGCGTGACGGAGCGCGCGGGCCCGAGGTGTTCCTACAGCGCCGGGTCGTCGGCATGGCGTTCGCCGCCGGTATGACGGTCTTCCCCGGCGGCGGTGTGGACCGCTCCGACGCCGCGGTCACCCTGGAGTGGGCCGGACCCGAACCCGCCTGGTGGGCAGAGCGATTCGGCACCGATCCGGGCCGCGCTCAAGCCCTGGTCTGCGCCGCGGTCCGGGAGACCTTCGAGGAGTGCGGCGTCCTGCTCGCGGGCCCCACCGTCGATTCGGTCGTCTCCGATACCTCGGTCTACGCCCAGGCGCGCGGTCAGCTGGAGCGCCGGGAGCTCTCCTTCGCCGAATTCCTGACCCGCGAGAATCTGGTGCTGCGCGCGGATCTGCTGCGGCCCTGGGACAACTGGATCACCCCCGAGGTCGAGCCGCGCCGCTACGACACCCGCTTCTTCGTCGCCGTCCTGCCCGAGGGGCAGCTCGCCGACGGCGCCACCACCGAGGCCGAGGTGGTCACCTGGTGCACCCCCGACGAGGCCATCGACCGCTGGCAGCAGGGCCTGGACGTATTGCTCCCGCCGACCTGGACCCAGCTGGACGCATTGCGCGAATTCGCCTCCACGGCGGCGATTCTCGAAGCCATCCGCACCATCGATCCGATCATGCCGATCTACGACCCGAACGGTAAGCCCGCCCTGGCGTTCCCGCAGGCCGACCGCTACTTCGCGCTGCTCCCGGAGAATGCTCGCCTGCGTGGGTCGCAGCGGCCGGAGTAGTGCCGACCGCATTGTCGGGATATCGCTCCCAGTAGGGTGACCGCTGTGGCCGAATTCGTGACCGTGGACCGGGGTGTGGCGGAGGGCGTTGCCGTTCTCCGAATCGCGCGCCCGCCGATGAATCTGATCGATCTCCAGGTGGCTCTCGAGGTGGCGGCCGCCGCCGATGAGATCGCGTCGGATCCGGGGATCTCCGCCGTGGTCGTCTACGGGGATGAGCGGGTGTTCTCCGCCGGTGACGAGATGGCCGAGTTGGCGCGGTTCACCCCCGAGCAGGCGCAGGCCGTGGTCACCGATTTCCAGGCCGCGCTGAGCTGCCTGGCGCGCGTGCCGCAGCCGACGGTCGCGGCCATCAGCGGGTACGCGCTGGGCGCGGGATTGGAACTCGCTCTAGGCGCGGATCGCCGCATTATCGGCGATAACGTGAAGCTGGGTCTGCCGCAGATCAAGGCCGGGCTCATCCCGCTGGCGGGCATTCGCCGCCTGAGTCTGCTCATCGGACCGTCCGCCGCGAAGGATCTGGTGTACAGCGGCCGCTTCGTCGATGCGAAGGAAGCCGCCGCGATCGGCCTGGTCGACGAGGTTGTCGCCCCCGATGACGTCTTCGAATCGGCCGTGCGCTGGGCGCGGCAGTTCACCGGCGGTCCGGCCCTGGCGCTCGCCGCGGCCAAGCGCGTCTTCGAAGCGGGTACGCACGGCCATGATCGCGCCCGCACCGAATGGTCCGCGCTCTTCGGCACCGAAGATCAGCAGGTTGGAACGCGTTCTTATTTGGCCGATGGTCCAGGTGCGGCCTCGTTCACAGCCCGTTAGCCGGGCCGATAACCGGCCCCACCGGGGTATTCATTAGGCTGCCCTGTTATGACCGTTCGTCCTGAAGACCCCGCGCCGAACCCGCACGCCACCGAGGCGGAGGTCCAGGCCGCGTACTCCGACAACAAGCTCGCGCAGGTGCTCTACCACGATTGGGAAGCGGAGACCTACGACGACAAATGGTCCATCTCCTATGACGAGCGTTGTATCGAATACGCGCGCGGCCGCTTCGACGCGGTGGTGCCCGATGCGCGGCTGCCGTACGAGCGGGCTCTCGAACTCGGTTGCGGCACCGGCTTCTTCCTGCTGAACCTGATGCAGGGCGGTGTCGCCAAGCGTGGTTCGGTCACCGACCTGTCCCCGGGCATGGTCAAGGTCGCCACCCGCAACGGCCAGAACCTGGGCCTGGACGTGGACGGCCGGGTCGCCGACGCCGAGACCATCCCGTACGAGGACGACACCTTCGATCTGGTCTGCGGACACGCTGTGCTGCACCACATTCCGGATGTGGAGCTGGCGCTCAAGGAGTGCCTGCGCGTACTCAAGCCGGGCGGGCGTTTCGTCTTCGCCGGTGAGCCGACCACCATCGGCAATATCTACGCGCGCCGCCTCGGCCAGGCGACCTGGAAGGTCACCACCGAGGTCACCAAACTGCCGTTCCTCAAGGATTGGCGTCGCCCGCAGGAAGAGCTGGACGAGTCCTCGCGCGCGGCCGCCCTCGAGGCCGTCGTCGATCTGCACACCTTCGATCCGTCGGATCTCGAGGCCATGGCCCGCAGCGCCGGTGCGGTCGAAGTGCAGGCCAAGACCGAAGAGTTCGCCGCCGCCCTGTGGGGTTGGCCGGTCCGCACCTTCGAGGCCGCCGTTCCCGCCGAGAAGCTGACCGTCGGCTACCGCATGGCGCAGTACCGCGCGTGGCTGGGCTTCAGCTGGCTGGACGAGAAGGTCATGCGCCATATCGTGCCCCGCCAGTTCTTCTACAACGCCATGATCACCGGCGTGAAGCCCGGCGTCTCGGCCAAGTAGTACGACGAGTAGATCGAATCCGAGTGGGCTACGCCTTCTCTCGCGATGACATCGCCTATCTGGGCAGCGCGGCCGGTGCGGCCGCGCTGCCCGAGGTCGACGCCCTCGCCCTGACCCCGGCGTCCCTGCTGCGCGATCTGGACCAGCTCCGCCGCACCCACGGCGACCACACCGCCGCCCTGGTGGAGACCGTCCGCCTGCGCCGCCGCGCCACCGCCAAACTCTCCGATGCCCGGGAGTGGCTCTTCACCGACGACGCCCTGCAACAGGCCACGCCGACCGCGGTCGCCCGCCACCGCGCCGAACGCCTGAAGGGCCGCACCGTCCACGACGTAACCTGTTCCATCGGAGCCGAACTCGCCGAATTGGCCAAGGAGTGCCCGGTCGTCATCGGCAGTGACCTGGACGACGTTCGGCTGGCGATAGCCGCGCACAACTTGGGTGTGCGCGGTCTGGATGCGCGTGAATTCGACACCGCCGCAGCGGATCCGGCCGGTGCCTCGAAATCCACTTCGCCCGGTCGGCCGAGTAGCGCGGGAAATGTATTGCTGGCCAAGGCCGATGCGTTGCGACCGTGCAGCACCGCCGAGGTGGTGATCGCCGATCCGGCCCGTCGTGCGGACGGCCGCCGCACCCACGATCCGGCGAAGTTGCAACCTCCGCTGCCGGACCTGCTTGCGGCGTACGCGGGCCGCGATCTGGCCGTGAAGTGCGCCCCCGGACTGGATTTCGACAAACTCGCCTGGGTGGGGGAGATCGAGGTCGCCTCCCTCGACGGCGCGGTCCGCGAAGCCTGCCTGTGGTCACCGGGTTTGGCCGAACGTGGCGTAACTCGCCGCGCCACAGTACTTTCCAGCACCCGCCCGCCGGAAGTCCTCACCGACGCGATGCCCGACGATATCCCCGACCGAGAGCCCGGCGAGTGGATCATCGACCCGGACGGTGCGGTCGTCCGCGCGGGCCTGGTCCGCCACTACGCCGCCGAACACGGCCTGTGGCAACTGGATCCCCGTATCGCCTACCTGACCGGCGATACCGTCCCCGCGGGCATGCGTGGCTTCCGCATCCTCGACCGCATGGAATTCCGCGAGAAGCCCCTACGTGCCGAACTGCACCGCCGCGACTGCGGCCCCCTCGAAATCCTCACCCGCGGTGTGGATCTCGATCCGGACGCGCTGCGGGCCAAGCTCAAACCCCGTGGTAAGCAGCCGTTCTCACTGGTCATCACTCGTATTGGAAAGACTGCCACGGTCTTCCTCTGCGCCACTCCCTGATCAGATACCGTCGATCGCGGCGACGGTGAAGGGCGCGGGGGTGCCCGCGCCCATCGGGCCGCCACGATCGAATTGCGAGACCACCACCAACGCGCGGTCGCCGATATGGGCGATGGTGGTCGGAATGGCAAGTGCGGCATCGGTTATGCGTTGTTGCTGTTCGACCGTCGCGCCGTCGTCGGTCACCCTCCAGCGGCTCACCGTATTGTCCTTGTTCTGCACCACCCACAGGGTGTCGCCGCGCATTTCGAGGCCGTCGCCGTTGATCATGGTGCCGCCGTGCCGGGTCACCTTGCTCACCGTGCGCTGTGCGTCGAGAGCGACGCGGTACAGGTCGCCGGTGGGCATATCCACGACCAGGAGGTAGCGGCCCGACGGGTCGGCCACGATGCCGTTCAGGAGTGGGATCGACTGGGGTGCGGGATCTTTCGTGAGGTTGGTGAAGAATGGCAGTTCGGCGCGGCCGCCGTGGGCGATGGCCGCGGTCAACTCGTCGGGGGTGACCCGGTAGAGGATCGGGCGCACGCTGTCGGTGAGGTAGACACTGCCGTCGGGGGTGATGGCCAGGTCGTTGAGGAATGGTTTGTCTGCCTGCGGTACGTCGAAGCGGGCGATGAGGGCGCGAGTTCCGGTGTCGTACACCGCGACTCCGGTGCTGTGGTCGATGACCCAGAGTCGTCCTGCGGTGTCGACGCGCAGGCCGTTGGCGGTGTGCCGGCCATCGGTGCCGGAGGGCAGGAAGACCTCGGCTTTGCTGTGGTCCTTCGCCGCCCGATAGATCGCGCCATTGGTGAACGATCCGACGTAGATGTCGCCGTTGTGCGAATCCACCGCTATGCCCTCGGGATACGCCTTCGCATCGGGGAGTTCGTAGGCAGTGCTGATCTGTGGCGTCGCGGCGGGTGTGGCCGCCTCCTGGCTGTTGGTGCAGGCGGTGAGCGCCAGCATTGCCGCGGCTGCGGGCAGTGCGAGGCGGAGCCGGGTCATACGAGGCATGGGCGGGCCTTTCGGTGCCGATCGATAGGGGTAGCACCGTAGTGCGCACACGAACATAGATTAGAGTTCTAATGCTCGTCAATGTTCGAATGATCGATAGGGTCGACTACCATGCATGCTGTGACGTCGATGCCCGCCGAGGAGCGCCTGGGTTCCTATATCAAGCGCGCCGAACAGGCCCTCATGGGCGCGAAGAATCCCGCGCTCAAACCCTCCGGCGTCACCGTTCCCCAGTACGCGGCCCTGTTCGTGTTGCAGGACAGTCCCGGCATCTCCGCCGCCGCCCTCGCCCGCCGATGCGGGGTCACCCCGCCCACCATGAATACGGTCCTGGCCAATCTCAAGGATCTCGGGCTCATCGAACGCACCCCGCACACCTGGCATAAGAACATCCTCGAGACCAGGCTCACCGAAGCGGGTGAGAAGACCCTCCGAGACGCGGACAAACGCGCGGTCCGAGTGGAGCGCGCGCTTGCCGATGAATTCACCGCCGCCGAGCGAAAGACGTTGGCGGAGTTGCTCGAACGGGCGACTGCCCGGCTCGAGGCAACCCGGCCCGAATAGCGCTCAGGGCAGGAGTCCACGCACCAGCGCCACGGCCGCGTCGAGTTCGCAGCGGTTCCGGTGGCGGCCACGCGCGGGGTTCGGGTCGCGCGAATGAGGGTGCGGGCTACTTCTTCTCGGGTTTGAAGACGAAGAGTTCGCCGATGCGGGTGGCCACCACGACCTCGCCCTTGGCGCCGACGGTGGTGCCCACGGTGGAGCCCTCCGCGCCGGGGAGTTCATGGGAGTCGACGGTGGCGCCGGAGCGGGTGTCGAAGGTGACCAGGGTGAGGTTGTCGCCGATCGGGGCGACCGTGTAACCGGTACCGCCCGCGGTCTGGACGGGACGGCCGCGCAGCGCGAGATCCTTGCGCTCCCAGGCGATTTCGGGTGCATCGCCCTTATCGCGCAGCGCCATCAGATGCCCGTCGTCACCGGCCGGAATGATCAGGCCGTCGGCCACCGAGACCGCGCCACGGGCCGGAAAGCCCAGATCATAAACCCATTTGGTGTGTCCGTTCGAGGTATCCACGGCCATCAAATGATCGGTGTTGTCACCGATGTACAGCGTGGAACCATCGGCGGACAGGGTCGGGCTGGTGGCGCTGCCGTCCGCGAGAATCTTCGCGTCCCACTCCTTGCGGATCTCCTTGCCGTCGTAGGTGAGCGCCACCAGCTCGGCCTTGCTCTCACCCGGCTGCCAGATCGTGGCGTAGAACCGGCCCGACTTCTCGTCCACCGCCGACACATTCGCGACCGGGCACTGCGGGCCGCCGGTCGAGCAGTCCTCCAAACCGGTGAAGTCCGGTGGGCGCGGCAGATCCGGGAACTTCAGGAAGTCCGGTTCACCGAGCAACTGGAAGGTGGAGACCTTCCGATCGCCGGTCTGACGGCTGAGCACATCCACCTGACCCAGCTGGGTCACCGACAGCACATTGCCGTCCCCGGTGAACTGCACCGAAATCGGCACGCCCGCCGCCGGCGTCCGCCAGCGCGGCTGGCCGAGCGCATTGAGCGAATTGATCCCGCCGTCATCGCCGACATAGATATTGGTGGCGCCGTCCACGGCCATACCGCCCGCAATGGCGCTGATACCTATGGGATTACAGAAGCGCTTACGCCCCGTCGGCATGAGATACGAGAAGATATTGCAGGAGTCGTTGCGTGTGGTGACCACGATCTGACCGTCCGGCCCGACCAGCGCGGGCTCGGCGAGCGGTCCGCCCACCGGCCGCGACCAGCTCAGCGATAACTCCCGCGAACCGGTGACCGGACTGGTCGCGCTATTGCGGGCATCGTGGAAGACCAGCGGCCACCCCTGCCCGGATCCGACCTTGATGTCGTCGACAGTCGTACTGCCGCAGGCGCTCAGCGTCAGTACTCCGGCGGCCGCCACTGCGAGGGCCCGCGTCCCGGTTCGTAGCCAGTTCGGCGCGAAGCCATTCGAATCGCGCGGTCCCTGCTGGTCACGTCCGGTCTGCCGCCTGCCGCTTCGCACCTGCTGGTGTCCCTTCTGCCAGTACGGAGTCACTGAAATGCCGTGGGGGCTGAGGCAGCGCGATGCTCGGGCTGATCCAGCCGCAGCACAGCCTACTTCGCCGTCCTCGGCGCGAACCGATACCCCGTGCCGAGCCGCTATCGCGGTGCGGTTCGGTGCGCGTAGACGGCGAGCCGGACGCGATTGTCGCGGCCGGTCTTCTCCATCAGGTTGGCGATATGGGTTTTCACGGTGGTGACGCCGAGATGCAGGCGGTCGGCGATCTCCTGATTGCCGAAGCCTTCGCCGACCAGGGTCAGCACCTGCTGTTCGCGGGCGGTGAGATCCGTTGGCGCGATCTCGCTTTCGACGGCGTCGCGGGTGGTGACCACGCGATCGACGAGACGGCGCAGCAGCGGCGGGGAGAACAGCATGTCGCCCTCGGCGGTGCGGCGGATGGCGGCCAGCAGATCGGCGGGCTCGGTGTCCTTGACCAGATAACCGGTCGCGCCCGCCGCCAGTGCGGGGAAGAGGTGATCGTCGTCATCGAAGGTGGTGAGCACGAGGATGTTCGCGTGCGAACCGGATCGCACGATCGATTCGGTGGCGGCGACACCGTCCAAACCAGGCATGCGCAGATCCATCAGAATCAGATCGGGCGCGAGTTCGGCGGTGAGGCGGATCGCCTCCACCCCATTGGCGGCCTCACCCACCACCTCGAGATCGTCCGTGGATTCGATGAGCATGCGCAGGCCCGCTCGCACCAGCCGCTGATCATCGACCAGCAATACCGAGATCACGCGTTCTCCCCGTTCGTCTCCGGCAGCCACGCCACCACCTCCCAGTCCGCGCCATCGGCCCCGGCGACGACCCGTCCGCCCGCGAGTTCGACACGTTCACGCATACCGACAATGCCGTGCGCGCCAAGCGAGTTCGCACCAGTCGCGGAGGTCTCACCGTGCCGTGACACCCGCAGCCCGCTCCGTACCCGCACCACGATTCCGGTCCGGCCATCCGGTGCGATATCGAATGATCCGGCGTACCCGTCGGCGGTCGCATCCGCACGCTTGTCCGCGGCAGTGTCGCGACGCGCGCCCAGTGGATCATCCGCATCCGCCACGGTGATGGTGAGCCGCACCGGTACCGCCGGTTCCGCGTGTTTCATGACATTGGTGAACGACTCCTGGACCAGACGGAGCAGGGTGAGACGGCCGATGGCGTCCAAACCGTCCACCCTCGTGCGGATTTCGGTTTCGACGGCGAATCCGGCCGCGCGCACTCGTTCGGCGGCGGCGTCGATTTCCGTGCGCACCGCCGCCGAATCCACCAGGGCGACTTCACCCAATGCCGGATCGCGCAAAGCGGTGAGCAGCCGGCGAATATCGGCCAGGGCATCCGAGGCGGTGCCGTGCACATCGTCGAGGACCGCGTGCACGCGCGGATCGGCATCGGCCACCACATGTCTCGTGATACCGATGCGCAGCACGATCGACGCCATGTGATGCGCCACCAAATCGTGCAATTCGCGTGCGAGCGCACCTCTTTCCACGAGCCGGGTGCGCTGCTCCGCCTCGGCTCGCCGCTGCTCGGCGTCGGCGGCCCGCAGTCGCAGGCTGACCGCTAGTTCACGCTGCCCGCGCAGGTACAGCCCGAGCAGCACCGCCACTCCGACATACGCGCACACCTCCAGCACCGGCGTCGCACGCGAAACCGTCTGATCGTGGTAGCCCATGCGGCCCAGCACCACCGCCGCCGTCCATCCGGCGGTCGTGAGCAACACGGTCGAATTGCGGTGCGAGCGCCGGATCACATCGACGAGCGCGACCGCCCCCAGAAAGGGGACGAGCCCGGAGAGTCCCCACGCGGGAATCCGGAACATCGGAATCGCCAGGGCGGAAATGGCCAGGCAGGCCGTCACCGGCCAGCGCGCGCCCAGCACGAACACCACGCTGGCCGCCAGGGCGAGCAACCAGTAAACGCCCGGCACCCGGTACTGCCCGGGAAAAGTGCTCGCCGCCAGTAGCAGCGGCACCAGCGCCACCGGAAGGGCGCGCGCGAGTGCCGCCAGGCGCTGCCGATCCGGGGTCTCGATCACGCCTCCACCGTAGGCGACGAGCGCGTCCCGGACCGCGCCGACCGGACTCGGTGCGCGGGTATCGAGGCTGGTTACCGAGCTTCGGCGAGTGCTGTCGCCCGCGTCGTCCCCGGCAATGCCCTTGGCGCGATCCACACCGGTCGCGGCCGACCGGTTGTGATGGATTCCGGCCGAAAGCGCGCCGGGATGACGGGGCGACGCCATGCCGCACATCGGGCTAGCACGTTTGTCGAGTCGCCACAAGGTCCGCGGGGAGGAGTGCGGGCGGTGGATTACCGGCCCCGCGCAGGATCGAAAGCAATCGCCCGGCAATCGAAGCTGGAGGAGTTGTCTATCGAAGGAGCAGCTGTGGTCTCGAGGCGGGGCTTTCTCACCGGATTCGCGGTCGCATCGGTGGCGTTGACCGCCGGATGCGCGAGCGGCCGGTCCGGTATGCCGAGCGTGCGCGCCGGAGGCACCCGGCCGCTGCCGATCCCACCCCTGGCTCCCTCGACCGTCGACGCGGACGGGGTACGCCGCTTCACCCTCGAGGCCAAGGCTGGCACCACCGAAATACGCGCCGGGCAGACCACACCCAGCTGGGGCTACAACGGTTCGATTCTCGGCCCGACGCTGCGCGCCGCGCGCGGTGAGCAGGTGGCGTTCACCATTCACAACGCCCTGCCCGAACCCACCACGGTGCACTGGCACGGTATGCACGTCCCCGCCTCCTGTGACGGCGGTCCGCATCAGACCATTGCGCCCGGCGGTGTCTGGCAGCCCGCCTGGACGGTGGATCAGCCCGCCGCCACGCTCTGGTACCACCCGCATCCGCACGGCAGTACCGAAAAACATGTCTACCGTGGGCTTTCCGGCTTCTTCCTGGTGGACGATGCCGAATCGGACCGTCTGGAGCTGCCGAAAGAGTATGGGGTGGATGATATTCCGCTGGTCATCCAGGATCGCCGCCTCACCGTCGACGGTGCCCTGGACGAATCCGATCCCGGCGATATCGGGCTGCTGGGCAATGTCATCATCACCAATGGCATTGCGGGAGCACACCTGGACGTCCGGACCCGACGTGTCCGCCTGCGTATTTTGAACGGTTCCTCGGGTCGCCTCTACAACCTGGCCTTCGCCGATAACCGCGAGTTCCAGCTCATCGCCACCGACGGCGGTCTGCTCGCGGCCCCGGTTCCGTTGCGGCGCATACAGATCAGCCCCGGTGAGCGCGTTGAACTGGTCGTGGAGGTCGGCGGCGACCCCGTCACCCTGCGCTCCCTGCCGATCGAACAGCGCACCGGTATCAAGAATCCGGCGGCCTTCGGCTTCGACGATTCCTTCGACATTCTGCGCCTGCAACCCGCGCGGACCCTGAAAACCACTGCGCCCGTGCCGACCTCACTGGCAACGATCGCGGCCCTGGTCCCGCCCGGCACCCCCGCCGCCCGGAGTTTCGACCTGCGCTGGCACATGATCAACAACCAGCGCATGGATATGAACCGCATAGATATGACCATCCCCGTCGACACCACCGAGGTCTGGACCGTCCGCAACAGCGACGACTGGCCGCACAATTTCCACGTCCACGACGTCCAGTTCCAGATCACCGCCATCGACGGCCAGGCCCCACCGCCGGAACTCTCCGGTTGGAAGGACACCGTCTACACCACCCCCGGCCCCACCTACACCCTCGCCATGCGCTTCTCCGGCCATACCGACCCCACCTATCCGTACATGTACCACTGCCACCTGCTCCTGCACGAGGACCAGGGCATGATGGGCCAATTCCTGGTCCTGGCCCCCGGTCAGCAGCCCGCCCCGATGCGGATGGATATGCCCGGTATGGAGGGTATGGATATGCCTGGAATGGGGACGCACGGCGGGCACGGCTGACCTCGCGCCGGAAAACACCGCCTTCGCGTCCCCGCGTCGTCGAGCGCGAGACGCAAGTCATAAGGTGTGAGGCGAGATTGCCCGATCAGGGCGGCGGTACCGGCCCAGCGGAAAACAGGGAGCAGTTCGTGACGAGCATGTGGGGCGCGCCATTGAGTGCGCGTTGGCGCGGATCCCGTCGCCAGGATCCGGAGCAGGCGCGTTTCCTGACGGTGGCCTCGGCCAAATGGGTGCTCGCGAATCGCGCGTACACGCCCTGGTACCTGGTGCGCTACTACCGGCTGTGGAAGTTCAAGATGGCCAACCCGCATATCGTGCTGCGCGGCATGGTCTTCCTGGGCCGCAATGTCGAGGTGCACTGCACCCCCGATCTGGCTCGCCTGGAGATCGGCCGCTGGGTGCATATCGGTGACGGCAATGCCATCCGCTGCCATGAGGGTTCGCTGCGCATCGGCGACAAGGTGGTGTTCGGCAAGGACAATGTCGTCAACACCTACCTCGATATCGAAATCGGCGAATCCACCCTGGTCGCGGATTGGTGCTACATCTGCGATTTCGACCATGTCACCGATGACATCAATATGCCCATCAAGGATCAGGGCATTGTGAAGTCCCCGGTTCGTATCGGTCCGGACACCTGGATCGCCGCGAAGGTCACCGTGCTGCGCAGCACCCGCGTGGGCCGCGGGTGCGTCCTCGGCGCGCACGCCGTGGTGAAGGGCGATGTCCCCGACTACGGCATCGCGGTCGGCGCTCCGGCCCGAGTGGTGAAGAACCGCAAGGACGCCTGGGATGCCGCCGCCGAGGCACGCGCCGCGCATATGGCAGCCCTCGCCGATATCGAACGCAAGAAGAACGGCGTCACCGCGTCATGACCGGCTATGCCGCCTTCCTGCGCGGGATCATGCCCACGAACCCGAATATGAAGAACGAGAAACTCCGCGGAGTTTTCGAGAATCTCGGCTTCATGAAGGTGGCATCGCTGCTGTCCAGCGGGAATATCGTCTTCGAGAGCCCCGAAACCGATATTCCCGCACTGGAATCGCGCATCCAGCAGGCTTTGCGGGCCGAATTGGGTATCGGTGGCGGCACGATCATCCGCAGTGGAGCTCAACTTCAGGAGCTCGTCGACTCGGACCCCTTCCCCGGCCTGACCCATTGCCGCGAAACCTATTTGACGGTCACCTTCGTCAAGGACGTCCAGGCGGGTCCACCCGGAGCGCTCGATGAGACGACGGCGAAGGCGGTGCGCGTACTCGGCTACGACGAGCCCGCCGCGGCCGTGCTGTCGGTCATCGACAACACCGATCCCAGTACCACCAATTTCATGGCCTGGATCGAGAAGAGCTACGGCAAGGACATCACCACCCGTACCTTCCTCACCGTGCAGAAGACGCTGAAGAAGCTGGGCTGATCCCGATACGCTGTGGCGGTGAATATCGGTCTCCGCACGGCACTCGCCGGACTGGCCGCGCTCGCGCTGGCCGGTCCGTTCGCCGCCACCGCACACGTGACACCTCGGACGGTGTCACGGGAGTGATCCTGTCGCGCACCACAATTGGCGACACCGATTACATACTGCGTGAAATCACCATCGCCCCGGGCGGTTCCACGGGCTGGCATTACCACGACGGCACGCTGTATGCCGTGATCCGGCAGGGCCAGCCGTTCCACTACGACGCCAGCTGTGAACAGGACGGTTCGGGCGGGCCGAGCGCCTTTGTGGAGCCCGCCGGAATCGGGAATATCCATATCGAACGCAATCTGGGGACCGAACTGCAGATTCTGGAAGTGCTCTACGTATTGCCCACGGGCAGTCTGCTTTCCGAGGACGCGCCCAACCCCGGCTGTCCCTTCGAGTAGTCGTTCAGAGGGCGGCGTACACGGCCTCGACGAGACGATAGGCGCGGCGGTCCCGGGCGAGCCAATCGCGACGCAGGTTGGGGATGAAGGCGATGGCGAGGTCGTTCTCGATATCGCCGAGACCGATCGATCCGCCCGCGCCGGGATGGCCGAAGGCGGTGGCGCGGGCGGCTGCACTGGTGACAGCCCGGCTCTGGAGCCAGCCGCCTGGAGGCGTCTCCGGATCGTTGAACGAGCCGATGTGATTGCCGCCACTGACTCTCGATACGGCACTCTTTGAGTTCGAGCGAAGAAAGTCGATGCAGGTCGAGGCGAATCGCACTACGATCTAATAGATCCACTATCTATTAGATCGGGGCAAATCATGCGAGTGAATGCGAACGGTCAAGTGACGATTCCGGCTGACCTTCGGGCGAAGTACGGGCTACGTGAGGGCGTCGAGGTCGATGTCATCGACGACGGTGGAACACTACGGATCACTCCCCGTGACGGTGCGGACAGCCGAGGTAAGCAGCTCGTTCAACATCTGCGCCGCAGCCGGTTCACGAATCCGGCCGTGCGCGAGATGACTACCGACGAGATCATGGCATTGCTCCGTGATTGAACCCGTGACCGCCCTGCACCCGGCAACATTGGTTGATTCCTGCGTGTTGATCGATGTCCTCGACGCCGATCCGACCTGGGAATCTTGGTCTGCCGCAGCTCTCGCCGATGCCCTTGATCTCGGCCGATTGGTCATCAATCCGCTGATCTACTCCGAGGTCTCGGTGGGTTTCACAACCAAGGAGGAACTGCAGAGTGCGCTCCCGACCGACTTCATCGATCGGGAGCCATTGCCGTGGGACGCAGCATTTCTCGCGGCACGTGCCCATCTGCGGTACAAGCGCAACGGTGGTGACAAGCGATCACCATTGCCGGACTTCTACATCGGCGCGCATGCCGCGATCACCGGCTATCGCTTACTGACCAGAGATGCGCGCAGGTATCGCGCCTACTTCCCGACCCTGACGTTGATTGCGCCCGAATGATGCCGGACCTGGCGCGCCGATGTCGGTCCGTCGGTTCAGTACGGCTGGTTCGGATCCCGTTCCGGCAGTGGGCGTTCCACGATGACCGGGCGGCCCAGCGGGTTGCGGACGCCGCGCTTGGCGGACTGGTAGACCAGTGCGGTCTCCTGCGCCACCACATCCCAGGCGAAGTCGGCGGTGAGGCGTTCGCGGGCGGCCCAGGCGCGATCCTGTGCGGCGGCCGGATCGTCGAGCACGGTGCAGACCGCCTCGACAATGCCGTTCACGTCGGCGGGTTCGAAGGACGCGCCGGTGACACCGTCGGTCACCAGATCGCCGAGACCACCGGCGGTCGAGGTGACCAGCGGGGTGCCCGCGGCGGCGGCTTCCAGGGCCACGATGCCGAAGGGCTCGTAGCGACTGGGCAGCACGATCGCGTCGGCGCTGTGCAGCCAGCCGAGCAGATCCGTATGGTCAAGGCGGCCAACGAAATTCACGGCCCGCGCGACACGATGCGCGCGAGCGCGCTCACGCAGCCAATCGATCTGGGTGCCGATTCCGGCGACCGTCAGCGTCGCACCGGGATGCGCCTTGCGGATGCGCGGCAGCGCGGCGATCGCGTCCTGCACACCCTTCTCGTATTCGAGCCGGCCGACGTACAGCAGCCGCGGCGGTCCCGACAGCGGTGCCCGCTCGCGGAAGGTCCACGAACTCACATCGATGCCATTGCGAATCACCGTGACCGGCGTGCGCTCCGGGTTGTAGAGCCGCTCGACCTCGTCCTTCATCGACTCCGAACAGGTGATCAGCGCATCGGAGTCGTGCGCGAGCCACCATTCGACCGAATGCACCTGCTTGTTGACCCGGCCGGAGACCCAGCCGCTGTGCCGTCCGGCCTCGGTCGCGTGAATGGTCGAGACCAGCGGCACGTCGTAATGCTCGGCCAGCGTGATCGCCGGATGCGCGACCAGCCAGTCGTGCGCGTGCACCACATCGGGCGTCCAGCCCTCGCCGATACCCGGCTTGTTCAGCGCGATACCCGCGCGCACCATGGCGTGTCCCATGGCCAGGGTCCAGGCGAGCATGTCCTCGCCGAAGTCGAAGACCGGCGGGTCCTCGGCCACGGCCACCACCAGCACGCCGTCCTCGATGAAGGAGATGGTGGGGTGCGTGGTGGCGTCACTGCCCATGGGGCGGCGCGCCAGCACGACGACCTCGTGCCCGGCGGCGGCCAGCTCGGTGGCCAGGTGATGGACGTGGCGGCCCAGCCCACCGACAACGACGGGTGGGTACTCCCACGACACCATCAAGATCTTCATTGGGGTCCTTCTGTATCAACGCGGCGTCCGCGGGCCCCTACGTGGTTACGCAAGCTGCCTCCTTCGGGTCCGTCGCTCCCGCCGTCGCGGGGCGCGAGCCTGCGCGCATCGAGCGCCGGGAAGAATCCGTCGGCCGCGTACCATCCTGCCGCCAACTGCTGCGCTTTGGCGAGTTGTCCGGCGGCAACCGCCGCCGCGATCTCGCGCACGGCGTGGGCGTGTTCATGGGCTCGGTCACGTGCGTAGCCCGCCGCGGAATCCTTGGAGACCATGAACGCCCAGTCGCTGGAGACGGTCAGAATCGCCTCGCGCAGCAGCTGATCGGCGACCCGGTCGCGCAGCCCGCCGAAGGTGGATTCGCCGTCGCCCGAAGGGATTTCGACGCGCATCTTGTCCAGAGTGTCCAGCGTCAGGCGCACGATCTCGGCATTGAGATCGACCAGATCCTGGACCTGATCCCCGGCCCACACCCGCCAATCCTTGCCCGAACCCCAGGAGGAGTCGCTGAGCTGCACCGATTCCCCGACATAGCCATTGGCGCGGGCATCGGCGAGGGTGCCGACGGTGACGCCCGCCTCGGGCAGTGCGCGCAGCACCTGCTCCAGCCACTGCGGGCCCTCATGCCACCAGTGCCCGAAGAGTTCGGTGTCGAATGCGGCCACGACCAGGGCCGGACGGCCGATGCGCGCGGATTCGGAGATGAGGCGCTCGCGCACGGTCGCCACGAAATCGGCGACATCGTGCGCGACCGCCGCCGCGGCGAGCGCGGGATCGTAGGGGGCCTTGTCCGGACCGGAGACGGTCTTGCCCGTCACCCGGGACGGTTTGAGACCGGTCGCGTGATCATAGTGATGGAAATCACGGTACGCGGCATGGCCCGGATACCCCGATTTCGGGGACCAGACGCGATAGCTGACATGCAGATCGCGTCCGAACGCCAGCACATCCGAATCCCACACCGGGCGACCCAGGGTGGTGTCACCGCGCAGCGCCGGGCCGTCGACCATGAAGTGCGTCACACCGGCGGCGTCGTAGCCGCGCTCCATTCCGGGCGTGAATCCGCATTCGGGAGCCCAGATTCCGGTAGGCGTATGCCCCCAGCGCTGGCGGGCATCGGCCAGGCCCTCGCGCAGCTGATACGCGCGCAAGCGCTCGTCGAGCAGCGGCTGGAAGGGGTGCGCCAGCGGTCCGCCCAGCAATTCGATGGCTTCGGCATCGATGAGCTCACGCCACACCGGCGATGCGCCGTGCCGCCAGCGGGTCTCGAAATCCTCGAGGGATTCGTTCGCCAGCCGATGCTCGTGACCGCCCAGTGCGGTATTCCCGGCCATGGACGCCTCGTCGGCGCGCAGTCGCCAATTGCCCAGCCAGTGGTGCATGGCGGACAGGCTGTGCGGATCGTCCAACTGTGCCGCCAGCACCGGTGTGATGCCCAGGCTCAGCAGATGTGAACGCCCCTCCGCGGCAAGGGTTCTCAGCACCTTGGCGACGGGAAGGTAGGAGGCCGCCCAGGACTGGTACAGCCACTCCTCGCCGACCGGCCAGCGCCCGTGATGGGCCAGCCACGGCAGATGCGAATGCAGGACCAGCGTGAACTGGCCCGGCACCGGAGTTGTCCTGTCGCTCACGGCTTCACCGCGATGGCCACCAGATCCAGGCTGGCATCGATATCGGCCGCCGAATCGGCGAGCAGTTCGAAGTCGTCGGTGCGCACCGCGGCCACATCGGCGGCGAGGTCGGCGGGCCACGGCTCGCCCGCGATGGCGCGGGCGATCTGCGCGTCGATGATCGACCCGCCCCACTTCTCGTCGAGGGCGACGAGTGCGGCACCGTGGAATACGCCCGCCATCAGTTCGACCTGGAAACCGGCCTCGACGCAGAGTTCGGTCAGCTCGGCGGCATTGAGTTCACGGGTGTGGAACGGGTTGAGCGGGGTGTCCCGGCCCGGTGAGAAGGTGATCCGGTTGGGCGTGCTGATCAGCAGTTTTCCACCGGGCTTGAGCACCCGCAGGCATTCCCGAATGAACTGCGACTGATCCCAAAGATGTTCGATGACTTGGAAATTCACCACGACATCGACCGACTCGTCCGCCAGCGGCAGATCGGCGAGATTGCCCTGCACCATCTCCACGGCCGGGTACTTGGCGCGCACATGCGCGACCGCGCTGTCGTCGTAGTCGAGCCCGGTCACCTTGGCGGCGACCCCGGCGATCATGTTGGCGCCGTAGCCTTCTCCGGATCCGGCCTCGAGCACGGTCTTGTCCGCGCAGTGCTCCAGCAGGCGGACGTAGGCGATTTCGTGCCGACGGAACCAGTAGTTCTCCTCGGCGATGCCGGGCACCGTCCGCTCACCGGTCAAAGGCAGGGGATCGGTGTGGTTTTCGGTGGGTATCACGGCCTCGCTCATTGGATCGACGTTAGCGGTTGCCCATATCACAGCGGCGACCGGATCGGCTGATGGAGAACATCACAGCCTAAGTTACCCACGGGTAACTTAACGTAGGGTAATCTCCAGCGCGAGCTACTTGTGGACGTACGGCCAGTCGATCGTGCGACCGCCACACCCGTGCCATCAGAACAGGAGGTCGACGAAGACCCATGCCCAACATCGTCGTACTGATCAAGCAGGTTCCTGACACCTGGTCCGAGCGCAAGCTGACCGATGGTGACTACACCCTCGACCGCGAGGCCGCCGACGCCATCCTCGACGAGATCAACGAGCGCGCTGTCGAAGAAGCGCTGCTGATCAAGGAGGCCCAGGGCGGCGAGGTCACCGTGCTGGCCATGGGCCCCGCCCGTGCCACCGAGGCCATCCGCAAGGCGCTTTCCATGGGCGCCGACAAGGCCATTCACATCAACGATGACGCGATCCACGGCTCCGACGCCGTGCAGACCGCCTACGTGCTGGCCGCGGCTCTCGGCCAGATCGAGGGCATCGAGCTCGTCATCGCCGGTAACGAGGCCACCGACGGCCGTTCGGGCGCCGTCCCGGCCATCATCGCCGAGTACCTGGGTCTGCCGCAGCTGACCCACCTGCGCAAGCTGGTTGTCGACGGCGAGCGCATCACCGGTGAGCGCGAGACCGACGAGGGCGTCTTCAAGCTCGAGGCCACCCTGCCGGCCATCGTCTCGGTCACCGAGAAGATCAACGAGCCGCGCTTCCCGTCCTTCAAGGGCATCATGGCCGCGAAGAAGAAGGAAGTTCAGACCTTCACGCTGGCCGATCTGGGCGTCGACCCGGAGACCGTCGGTGTTGCGAACGCCGGCACCCAGGTGACCGGTGTGACCCCGAAGCCGGCGCGCACGGCGGGCGAGAAGATCGTCGACGAGGGTGAGGGCGGCCAGCAGATCGCCACCTACCTGGTCGGTCAGAAGATCATCTAAAGCCCCCCGAGCCCAACGAACTTCAGGAGAAAGAATCATGGCAGAAGTACTTGTGCTCGTGGAGCACGCTGATGGTGCGCCCAAGAAGGTGACCACCGAACTCCTCACCGCCGCCCGCGGTCTGGGCACCCCGGCCGCGGTCGTCGTTGCCGCCCCCGGCACCGCCGACAAGCTGGCCGACGCGCTGGCCGCCGCCGGCGCCGAGAAGATCTACGTCGCGGAATCCGATGAGGCCGAAGGCTTCCTGGTGACCCCGAAGGTCGACGTGCTCGCCGGTCTGTCCGAGTCCGCCGCCCCGGCCGCGATCCTGGTCGCCGCCACCGCCGACGGCAAGGAGGTGTCGGGCCGCCTTGCCGCGCGCATCGGCTCCGGCCTGCTCGTCGACGTCATCGCGATCGATGCCGACGGCACCGCGCAGCACTCCATCTTCGGTGGCGCGTTCACCGTGGCCGCCAAGGCCACCGGCGATGTGCCGGTCATCTCGGTGCGCCCCGGCGCCGTCGAGGCGGCCCCGCAGGCCGGCGCCGGCGAGAAGGTCGTCGTCGAGGTTCCGGCTCAGGAAGAGGGCGTCACCAAGGTCGTCTCGAAGGAGCCGGTCGCCGGTGGCGATCGTCCCGAGCTGACCGAGGCCGCGATCGTGGTCTCCGGTGGCCGTGGCGTCGGCTCGGCCGACAACTTCGGCAAGGTCGTCGAGCCGCTGGCCGACGCCCTCGGTGCCGCCGTCGGCGCTTCGCGTGCCGCTGTCGACTCGGGCTACTACCCGGGTCAGTTCCAGGTCGGTCAGACCGGTAAGACGGTCTCCCCGCAGCTGTACATCGCCCTGGGCATCTCCGGCGCGATCCAGCACCGCGCGGGCATGCAGACCTCGAAGACCATCGTCGCTGTCAACAAGGACGAGGAAGCCCCCATCTTCGAGATCAGCGACTACGGCATCGTCGGCGACCTGTTCAACGTCGCCCCGCAGCTGACCGAGGCGGTCAAGGCCCACAAGGGTTAAGAGTCTCGCGCTGAGCGCAATACGATCGGTCCCCGGCTTTTCGAGCCGGGGGCCGATTGGCATTTCCGGCCCGACCCGCTGCTGCGGAACGATGCCCGGCATGTGAAGATCGTCAGGCTTGTCGAGGTTCGCGAGGTGTGGTGCCGTGGGGCGACGTGGAAGAGAAGACCCGTCCGACGGGCGTGCCGACTCCGGGAACGCCGATGCTCAGGGAGTTTTCGGACTGCCGGATATAGTCGCCGCCTTCCACTTCGATCTGGCCGAATGGCTGGGATCGGATGCGCTGCCCAAGGTGTTCGACCGGATCTCCGGGGCGCTGGACGAGGCGTTCACCTCGGTGGTGACCACCGGGCACGCGGTGGATCGGGAGACGTTGTTGGCCGGATTGTGGTCGGCGCGTAATGCCCAGCCGGGGTTGGCGATCGAGGTCTCCGAGGTCCGGGAGATCGCGCGCAGTGGCAATCTCATCGTGCTGCGCTTCGTCGCCGAGAACGTCATGGGCGAAACGACCACGCGCAGAACGGTTACCGCCGTGCTGGTCACCGATGGGCGCATCTACCAGTGGCGGACGGTGCACGAAACCTTGGTTCCGGCCTGACCATGAGCGGTCAGGTCAAGCGCCGGACCGGGTGGCGGAGAATGGTTTTCATGGTTGCCTCGGCGGATTTGCGCGGGTCGGAGAGGTAGATCTCGTGGTGGCGGCCGTTCATGGTCAAGCCTTCGGACCGCATGAAAGCGTCCATGCGCGAGAGAGTTTCGGGTTCGGTCGAGTACGGGCCGACGTGCAGCGCCTGGATCGATTCGCCCTCGGTGAGTTCTTCGAAGGTCGCCCCGGTGACCATATCCGCGGTGATGAACTCCGGTAGCCGGATCATCATCTTCCAATGCCACTGCTCGCGCGCAACCGTGAGCGGCGGCGCATCGGACTCCACCCACCACAGGCCCTCCAGTTTGGCGACGACGAAATCCTGATCGGCGGCCTTGGCCAGTTTTTTCGCACCGTAGGCGGCGCGGTACAGGGTGGCGACGGCCTCGGTATACGCCCTGCCCAGGGGTGCGCCGGAGCCGGTGACGGTGGCGTAGCAGTGGGTGCCGAAGGTGCGCAGGACCGGATCGGCGGGTGCGGTGTAGTAGTTCCTGTCGGTCTTGGCCAGGTCCAGTTTCATACTTCGAGGATCGGGTCTCCCCTTGCCGGAGAGTCAAGGCGCGCCGGGAATCTGGCAGGCTGGACCGATGTCGATCGCACCGCCACCCGAGGTCGCCGAGAATATCGCCGAGATCTTCGCCGAGCGCGGTAGGCAGTGGCTGGCGGATCTGCCCGCACTGGTCGCCGCGCGGTGCGCGGCTTGGGGACTGGAGATCATCGGCGAACCGTTCGGCGGCGGCACGCACTCCTATGTCGCTCCGGTGCGCCGGGCGGACGGATCCGTCGCGGTCTTGAAGATCCCGGTGATCGATCCCGAGAACCTCGGTGAGGCCGCGGGCCTGTTCTGCTACCGGGGTGAGGGGGCGGTCCGGCTGTACGAGTTCGATTCCGGCAGTAACTCTTTGCTGCTCGAATGGGCGCGACCCGGAACTCCACTGCTGTTCCAGCCGGGTTTCCCGAGTCTGGAGGGTCGACCGGAGAACATCGACCGGGTTGAACAGGCATGCGCCCTGTATCGGCGACTGCGGCGCGAGCCGGCAGGCGTGCCAGCGGATTTCCCGGCGCTCCCGGAGGCGGCGGGCATGGTCGCGGAGTGGATGGAGATGTTCAGTGCCCCGAAACCCGATATCGCACAGGTGATTCCGGCCTTGCTACGAGATCGGGCCGTCGAATGGTGTGAGCGCCTGGCCGTTCCGGACGGCCCGCTGCTGGTGGTCAACCGCGATACCCATCTCGGCAATATCGTTGCCGCCGAACGGGAACCGTGGCTGCTCATCGATCCCAAAGCGTACCTGGGCGAGGCCGCCTTCGACGCGGGCTTCCTGGTGATGATCCAGGTCCAGGGCGATCCGTCCCCCGAACACGCTGTGGCAGTGCTGGATCGAACGGCTACGGCGCTCGGGGTTTCGATGGAGCGGGCCCGAGGCTGGGCCTTCATGCGCTCGATGGAGGAGATTGTCTGGGCGGTCGAAGACGATGAGCCCGAAGACCTCCGCCTACATCTGGCGGTAGCCCACGCCCTGGCCTAACCCCGCTGGCCGTCCTTGTTGACCAGGTACCCCACCGTGCTCGGAATGAACAGTGCCAACCCCCACGGCACCGCCACCCAGAACGGCCAGAAATACCCCATCCCCGTTGCCAGCCAGATCAATACGCACAGAATGTTCACGAACACCCACGGCGTCCACATGATCTTCACCCACGTCGGAAACATCCCGGGTTCGACAGCCACCTTCGGCCCCGACCGAGAGCTCCGCACCGCGGGCAGATCAGCCAGAACCGGCGTCAACTCCCCGTAGGTCCGCGCAGCGTAAACCTGCTGCACCCGCTCATCGAACTCGTGCAGATTGATCCGCCCGTCATCCATCGCCACCCGCAGTTTGGTGACAATCTGCTCGCGATCAGCATCCGAGGCCCGCATATTCTCCTGGCTCACGGTCTCAGCCTAAGTCGATCGCACCCGGCCTGTCGGCTCAATAGCGCCGCACCTCATCGACATTCACGGCGAATTCGGTCTCCGGGATGCTGTGGAACAGATATCCCGTGGTCCCCTCGGGCGGAAAGCTCACACCGTAGCGCGGGTCGTAGACCAGATGATCACGCCCGCAGTAGGAGAGCGACTCCCAGAGGGCGAATCGCCGCGCGCCCCGCTCGCGCCCGCGCATCTTCTCCGAATCGGCCGCCGTCGCCGCCGCATCGAGTCTGCGGGTGATGAATTGGATTGCCGGTACCGTGATCAGAACGATGATCAGCGGCGCGATGAGCACATAGAGGATGAAGCTGAAGAATCCGTGAGCCAGCAGCCCCGCGCCGAGCGCGGCCACGGCGAATGGAATCGCGAACGCGGCGAGGATCAACCACACGCTGCGCTTGTCGCGGGTCGGATCGGCGTATCGCGGTTCGAGAAATACCACCGCGCCCAGCGCGTCGGTGAGCGAATTACCTTGGACGATTTGCTGGTTCATCGAGCCGCGCAGCGGACCGTGATGGCCGTGCAGCCTGATCTGGCCGACGAAGGTGGTGCGCCGCACCTCGTTCTGCATGATCGCGCGAATGCCGCGGACCTGGTCGAGCATTCCGCAGCGCGGACACGGATTCATGACTCCCCCTACCTCCGAACCACTTTCACCATGGCTCGACATGATCGAACCAAAGATAGTCGGCGGCGTCGTGCGAATTCACGCGCAGTGCAGGGCTGCGAGCAGGGTGGTGAGGATGGGGGAGGGGCGGAGGTCGCTGCGGATTACGGCGGAGACCGGGACTCGGAGGGGGTGGCCGGTGAGGCGGAGGGTGGCTATGCCTTCGGTGTGGCTGTCGGCGTAGAGGATGGTCCAGGCGTCGGGGCGGTTGATGAGCTCCATGGTGGCGGTGTGGTCGGGTGGGATGGGTGGGCCGTAGGCGGGGCCGGTGGGGAGATCGGCGAAGGCGGAGCGGACGACATTGTGTAACAGCACTTGGTCGTGTTCGCCGGGGAGTAATAGCGGATAGGCGCTGAGCATGGCGAGCGTCACATCTGTGCGACCGGCGAGGGGGTGGGCGGTGGAGGTGGCTATGACGAGGTCTTCCACCCAGAGTTTTTCCACGGTCAAACCGGGCTGGTCCACGCTGCCTCGGATGAGAGCGAGATCACAATCGCCGTCGGCTACGGCTTGAATGCGCTGGCGGAAGGGTTTGATGACGAATTCGATCTCCGCGCCCGGATGCGCCTCGCGTGCTCCGGCGATGGCGGAGAGCGATCTTGTTGCGAAGCTCATATTGGCGGCGAGGCGAATTCGTGGGCCGGAGGCGCGTACAGCTGCGCGAATGGCGGATTCCAGGCTCAGCATTTGCTTTGCAAGAGGAAGTAGCCGAGTGGTCGCGTCGGTGGGTACGACCGATCTTGTGGACCGTTCGAAAAGGGGTACCCCGAGGTCCCTTTCCAGCCGCGCGATCTGGTGGCTGATGGCCGACTGCGAGATGAAGCAGCGGGTCGCCGCCCGGCTGAAGCTGAGCTCCTCGCAGACGGCGACGAAGTAGGCCAGCTGTCGCAGCTCCACGGCAGTTCTCCAATTCATGATCAATGTAGATAAGAGTCATATTGATTATG
The DNA here is from genome assembly GCF_036327755.1 of Nocardia sp. NBC_01503. Classification (NCBI taxonomy): domain Bacteria; kingdom Bacillati; phylum Actinomycetota; class Actinomycetes; order Mycobacteriales; family Nocardiaceae; genus Nocardia; species Nocardia sp. NBC_01503. Next base: position 403,531 of record NZ_CP109596.1, on the reverse strand, counting down.
CGCCCTGACCCCTGGAACATCCGCGTTCCGAATCACGGTTAGTCATGAGAGAAGGAGGCTGTCATGTCGTACGTGGGTGCGGGTGTCGAGACCGTTGAGGTTGTCATTGTCGGATCGGGCTTCGGTGGGCTTGCCGCCGCCAAGCAGCTCAATAAGTCGGGAGTTCCGTACGTTCTGATTTCGAGTACCCCCGAACACCTCTTCCAGCCGCTGCTCTACCAAGTTGCGACGGGTGTGCTGGCCTCCGATGAGATCGCCCCGCCCATCAAGAACATCCTCAAGCATCACAAGAACGGCGAGACCCGTATCGGCAAGGTCACCGCCATCGACGCCCCGAACGCGATCCTCACCTACGAAACCGCCGAGGGCACCCGGCAGATCCGCTACGGCTCGCTCATCGCCGCCACCGGCGCCAGCCAGTCCTATTTCGGCCGTGACGATTTCGCCGACAAGACCTACTCGCTCAAGACCATCGACGATGCCAAGGCGCTGCGCGCGCAGATCGATCGCGTCTTCACCGAGGCCAAGACCGCCGATCCCGAGACCCGCCGCCGCCTGCTCAGCTTCGTGGTGGTCGGCGCGGGCGCGACCGGTGTCGAGGTCGCGGGCCAGCTCAAGGAACTCGCGAAAAGGTACTACCACACCGATGATTCGGTGATCCTGGTCGAAGGCGCGGGCGTGGTGCTGCCCCCGTTCGGCGGCGGACTGTCGGAGTACGCGAAGGGCTCGCTCAGCAAGAGCGGCGTCGAGGTGCTGGTCGACACCTTCGTCACCGATATCGACGAGGGCAAGGTGACCGTCAAGAGCAAGGACGGGGTGGAGCGCGGCATCGCCGCCGAGACCGTGGTGTGGTCGGCGGGCGTACAGGTGGGCGGCTTCGCCGAGCTGCTGGCCGAGGCCACCGGCTGTGAAACCGACCGTGCCGGAAGACTGCTGATCAATCCGGACTGCACCGTCGGCGCGCACGCCGATATCTACGCCATCGGCGATATGACCTCGCTCAAGGGCTACCCGGGTCAGTCGCCGGTCGCCATGCAGGAGGGCCGCCACGTCGCGGACATCATCCGCGGTAAGAAGCAGGCCGCCACCGAGTTCACCTACTGGGACAAGGGCAGCATGGCGGTGATCAGCCGCTTCAGCGCCGTCACCAAGATCAATGACAAGATCAAGTTCAGCGGCACCATCGCCTGGTTCACCTGGCTCGCGGTGCACCTGTTCTACCTGGTCGGGTTCCGCAACCGCTTCGCCGCGGTCTTCTCCTGGCTGGTCGCCTTCATCGGCACCGGTCGCCCCGGTTTCAGCGAGGTCGAAAAGGCCCCGGTGGCACAGGCTTTGGAACCGCCCCGCGCGGCCTGAGCCTGCCGCCGAAATGAGCCGCCCGGTAGTCCCCACCGGGCGGCTCTCTTATGCCCGGAACCTGTCGGACACCCGTTGTATGGTGCGAGTATTCGATGGGAGGGAGTAGTCGGGTGGGGAGCGGAACTTTCGAGGATCGGGGACCGGCGGGGGCGGGATCGCCGGAATCCGAGGTATGGGAATGGTTTTCGGCGGCGCTGGGGTGGACGCTGTTCAATCTGCCAGTGGACAGCTTCCTGCTGCTCAGTGCCCGCGGTGAGCTGTCGGCCCAGTTCGTCCGGGGTAGTGACTACCTGTACTGCGAGGTGGTCGCCGATGCCGGGGAGCGGGCGGCGGACGCGGCCTCCGCGCGGTTGCGCGCGCTCGGCTGGGACACCCCCGATCCGGATGCGCCCTGTAACTGGCGCCGCGAGCTGCTATGGCCCGCACGGTTTTCCGACTACGAGCTGGTCGCCGCCGCCGTGATCGCGGTGATGCGCGAGATCCAGGAATTATGGCTGCCATTGGAATTGACCGCGGAGACCTGGACCGAGGGCACCGAGGAGCGCGCGGATCTGGGGCTGCTCAGTCTCGGGAACTACGCGCTGGAGGAGCTGCGTGCCGCCGCACCGTCGGTGCTCGCCGATTTCGCCCGGGCGAATCGCAAACTGCTGGAGATGGATAGGGCGGTGGCCAAGAGCAGCAATGAGATTCGAACGATCCTCGGACTCGACTATTTGCGCGGTCGGAACGCGGAGATTCTCACCGGAGCAGATGCGTCCTGGCCGGTACGTGATCGGACCGTGGATTTCATCGGCCGCCTCGGTGAAAACCATCTGCTGGTGGTGGATGTGATTCTCGATGTCGAGGATTTGAGCAGCAGCTTGGACTTTCATTGTGTCGACGGGCGACGGGTGCAGCGTGGCACCGAGCCGTTCGTACGCGCCATGGTGCGCACCGACCCGGATCTGCCCGTGGCGTCGGCCGAGGATGAGGTCCGCATCGACTACCGGCTGATGGTGATGGACACCGATCAGAACATTCGCATCGTCGAGGCCGGCGCGTTGGACCAGCGACCCGATTCCCAGGTGCGGCAAGCGCCTTCGCGCCCCAGACCCGCCGCCGATCGGCTCGCGGATGTGTACCCACTGTTGAAACCGTCGAACTGGCCGGACGCGGCGCAGGCCCCGCACTTCACGCTCGGCTCGGAGCAGCAGCGTGTTGTCATCGCGTACGCGCACAATCTGCCCGACAGATACGAGGTGATCCTCGACGATCACCCCGAGGCGACCGATGAGCGATTGTCGGAACGCGCCCTGGCCAATCTCGCTGCGCTGCATTACGAATGGCAGTTCACCGAGCTGCAATGGTTGCGGGTCGCCACCTGCTCCGGTCATACCTTCTCCGCGGAGAAGCTGCTCGATCCCGCCGCTCTGCGGCAGGCGCATCGACTACTCGGCACCCAGGAGATCATCGTCTCGGTGCCGCGGCGCACCATCCTGTACGCGTTCCCGCGCAGCACCCTCGACACCATGGAGTCGACACAGCAGATGCTGCGCCTGGTCTCGCGCACCTTCGCCGATGATACGTACGGCAATGCCCCGATCAGCACGCTGCTGTTCGTGGTGCGCGACGGTAAGCCGGTGGGATTGGTTGATCCGGACGACCAAGCCTCCAGCCGCAGGCGGTATCGGGCGCGCTAACCTGCGCATATGGCTGTTCCTACAACACGTTTGCTGGTGCTGGCGGTGGTGCGCATGCTTGCGCCGGTGCACGGGTTCGACGTCCGGCGTGAATTGCTGTCCTGGCATGCGGACGACTGGGCGAAACCGTGGCGCTCGCCCTGCTCCTGATGGTGATCGGCGCGCGCAGCTTCGCCCGCGAAAACGCCTGACCTGTCGTTGTGGTTTGCCGTCGGTGAAATTCCTTGACCTGAAGTGAGGTTCAGGTTTCACGATGGCGTTATGTCGGAAAACAAGAGAGCCCTGATCACCGGGGCATCGGCGGGCTTCGGTCGTGCGGTCGCGCACGCCCTCGCCGAGCGAGATTGGCAATTGATCATCACCGCCCGCGGCGCGCGGGAATTGGCGAAGGTGCGGGCGGTGACCGGCGCGGTGGCGGTGACCGGCGATATCGCCGATCCCGCGCACCACGAGCAACTGGCCCGGGCCATTGGATCCGAGCCCCTGGATCTGGTGCTCAACAATGCCAGCGCGCTCGGGCCGAGCCCGTTGCCGCCGCTGGAGAAGTATCCGATCGAAGAGCTCGTCGCGGTCCTCGACACCAATGTGATCGCGCCCCTGGAGGTGCTGCAGCTGACGCTGCCGCTGCTGCGGGCCGCCGGCGGTGCGGTGGTGAATATCAGCTCCGATGCCGCGGTCGGCGCGTATCCCGGCTGGGGTGGATACGGGGCGTCCAAGGCGGCGCTGGATCAGCTCACGGCCGTGCTCGGCGCGGAGCATCCGGAGCTGCGGATCTACAGTTTCGATCCGGGCGATATGCGTACGGCCATGCATCAGGCGGCGTTCCCGGGCGAGGACATCTCCGACCGGCCGGAGCCGGAAACCGTTGTCCCCGCGCTGCTCCACCTGCTCGATACGAGACCGCCGAGCGGCCGGTATGTGGCCTCGGAACTGCCGGTGGCGTCATGACGGTGGAACTGGCGGTGGAGTTCACGCTGCCGGAGGAATTGACCGCGACCAGTCCGCCGGAAGCGCGCGGGCTCGCCCGGGACGAAGTTCGCCTGCTGGTCAGCGATGCGGGCGCGTTGACGCACGCGCGCTTTCGCGAACTGCCGGATTTCCTGCGGCCCGGAGACCTTGTCGTGGTGAACAATTCGGCCATGGTCAAGGCCGCCGTCACCGCCCGGTACGGCGATGATGCCGCGGTCCTGCACTTCTCGACGCGTCTGGACGATGGCGGCTGGGTGGTCGAACTACGCGACCCGAGTGGTACACCCTGGGCCGGCGTGCCGCTGGAAGCCGGTGTCGGCGTGCTGATTCCGGGTGGTCACCGTGCGAGACTGCGCCGACCGTGGTTCCCGGGCGCACAGCGCCTGTGGATCGCCGATATCGATACCGACGTCCCCGCACTGCTGACCCGGTACGGCCGTCCGATCACGTATTCCTATGTCACCGAACGCTGGTCGCCGGAGTACTACCGCACCGTTTTCGGCCGCGAACCCGGCAGCGCCGAAATGCCGAGCGCGGGACGGCCTTTCACCGACGCATTGATCACCGATCTGGTGGCGCGCGGTATCGGCCTGGCCGCGATCACCCTGCACACCGGGGTTTCCTCGCCCGAGACCGGGGAGCCGCCCAGCCCGGAACGCTTCGTGGTCCCCGCGCTCACCGCCGAACTCGTGAATCTCACGCACGCCCTCGGCGGGCGGGTGGTGGCGGTGGGCACGACGGTCACCCGCGCCCTCGAATCCGCCGTCGGCGCAGACGGGTTGGTGCACGCCGCGGCGGGCTGGACGGACCTGGTACTGGGTTGCGCGCATCCGGCGCGGGTGGTCGACGGGCTCATAACCGGCTGGCACGCGCCCGGGGCCTCGCATCTACATCTGCTGGACGCGGTCGCCGGATCGGAGGTGGTGCGGCGCGCCTACCGGGCCGCGCTGGACTCCGGTTACCTCTGGCACGAATTCGGCGATACCGCTCTGCTGTTCGCCGCCCGAACCGGGCGCTGACCGACTCATCGCCGCCGCCGGAGCAGGCTTCGACCGCCCGCGCCGATGCCGCGAACCCCGGCGCTGACACCCCGTACGCGAAGGCGTAGAGTCCCCTTCTCCAGCCGTCGCGAAGCATGCGCCGCGAGGGCTCGGGCGAGGGTTGTACCCAGTCGGGATACGAGCGTTTGTCCTGGTAGGGAACTTTCGGAGGCGCTCGGATGAACGCCGGGTGTGGTCTGCGTCGCGTTCACCGGACTGGCATCGAGAGGCCATCCGGAGGTTGCTCCGATGCGGTTTGCGACTGGCTTGATCAACCGTATGACCACCAAGGCAGCGTCGACTTCCAGCCTGCTCCCACGCGAGTCATATACAGCTCCGGAGCCGCCGCGCACCACCGGCCGTTCCCAGTACTCCCTGGTCGTCTCCTCCGATGCCGAGCATCGGGAAGCGGCGCAGCGGCTGCGGTATCAGGTCTTCGCCGCCGAACCGGGTTTCACCATTCCGGACAACGGCACCGGCCTGGATGCCGATCGTTTCGATGAGCACTGCGACCATCTGCTGGTCCGCGATGAGCTCACCGAACAGTTCGTCGGCTGCTACCGCATGCTGCCGCCGGATAAGGTGACCGCCGCTGGCGGCTACTACACCGCGACCGAATTCGATTTGGCCGCACTGGATCCCACCGGCAACCGGATCGTCGAGATGGGTCGCGCCTGTGTGGTGCCGGACCATCGCAACGGTTCGGTGCTGACGCTCATGTGGGCGGGCATCCTGCACTACATTCAGCTCACCGGATACGACTGGATCATGGGCTGTGTCTCGGTGCCCATGCGGCAGACTCCGCAGGACGCGCCCGGGGTGAATGTGCGCGGCGTACGCGACCTGCTCATGAAAAAGCATGCGCTGCAAGCCGATCGGCACGTGCGCCCGTTCAACCCGGTCGTCGTGCAGGGCCGGACCCTGGACGAGCTGGAGCCCCCGGCCCGCCCCAAGCTGCCGCCGCTGCTGAGCGGTTATCTGCGCCTGGGCGCGGAGATCTGCGGCGAACCCGCCCACGATCCCGCGTTCGCCGTTGCCGATTTCGTCGCCCTGTTGGGCCTGGAGACCATCAACACTCGCTACCTGGAGCGCCTGCAGGGCGCGGTGGCCACTCTCGAGCGGTGATGAATCATGATGCCCGCCTTCCTTTCCCCCGGTTCCGGTGCGCTGGAGTGTCCTCCGGCCCCCGCCTCCGCCCACGCCTGGATGCCGTCGAGCCCGTGCGGGCCCGAATGCGTCGAAACCGAGCCTGAGGCCGGTCGCCTCCGCTTCGCCGCCCGCCTCGCGGGTATCGGTGCGGTGGCGGTCTCCTTCCCGGTCGCCTATCTGGCCACGCCGCGCCGCTACCGCGCCGGGCTGCAAACCCGGTACGCCCGAGCCCTGCTGTCCTGCTGCGGAATTCGGGTCCGCGTCGTGGACCGGCGAGCGGAAGATGCCGCGGATTCCACTGCGGTGCGGGCGAACGCGGCAGCGGGACCACAGGGTCTGCTGGTGGTGGCCGGGCATATCGGCTGGACCGATATCATCGCGCTCTCGGCCGTGCGGCCGACAGCCTTCGTGGCACGCGCGGATATGGTCGACTGGCCGGTACTCGGCGATATCGCCCGCCGCGTCCGGGTCATCCCCATCGACCGCGAACGCCTGCGCGAACTCCCCGGCGTGGTGAACCGCATTGCCGAACGCCTCGCCTCCGGTGAGCGCATCGGCCTCTTCCCCGAGGGCACCACGTGGTGCGGTCGCGCCCACGGCCGCCTGCGTCCGGCGCTCTTCCAGGCGGCCATCGATACCGGAACCCCCGTTCAGCCCATCCGCCTGCGCTACCTGGATCGGCACGGCGAGGTCTGCGCCATCCCGGGTTTCGTCGGCGTCGACACCATGGCGGACTCCTTCCGCCGCGTGCTGCGCTCCAAAGGCGTAGTGGCCGAACTGGTCCTGCAACCCCTGGAGCAGCCCGGCACCGACCGCCGAGATCTCGCTCGCCGTTGTGAGCAGGCCATTCGCGGCGATGCCGTGGACCGCGCCTTCGCCGATATCGTCGGCCGCGACGAACCGGGTTCGGACCGTACCGAACTCACCGTCCAGGCTCCCGAACACCGTCACCCCAAGCTCCCCGCCCGGGTCTGACAGCACGCTCGTAATGCACGGGTGCGGCCGCTCTCGTCATCCCGGGGCGGCCTTCCTCGTCATCCTGGGGTGTGGCCTTCCTTGTCATCCCGGCGCGCTTCTGGCCGGAATCCGCTGAAAGCGGCTGGAGTGCAGCAGATGTGGATCCCGGCCAAAAACATGCCGGGATGACGGGGGTGGTTATGCCGGGATGATGGGGGCTCTGTCCATCACGCGATTGCATTGTCCGCGTGTGCCGGGTGCGGTCGAGGTGGGGCGAAGTTCTGTCACTGCGTGCCGTTCCGCTGTTCAACCCGCACGTTTCGCATAATCGTGAGCCGGATGTTTGCGAAGATGGCGGCATGTCTGAAGCGCCCGGGCGTCTTCGCGCCATTCACAATGCCGCTCTGTTGGTCGAATTCGGTGCGCAGCGCGGACTCGACGCCGAGGATCTGCTGGCGGGGACGAGGATCGCGCCGGAGGATCTCGGCGATTCGGAGGTGATGATCACCTGCGAGCAGGAGTACACGCTGATGCGGAATCTGCTCACCGGGTGTGAGGACGAACCCGGGCTGGGTTTGCTGGCGGGCATGCTGTGCCATCCGACGAGTTTGGGGATCTGGGGTTTCGCGCTGAGTACCTCCTCGACGCTGCGGCAGGCGCTCGAGATCGGTGTGCGCTACCTGGACCTGTCATTCGCGGCGGGGGAGATGCGGCTGGAAACCCGGGGCCCGAATGTGGTGATCATTCGCGATGATTCGGCGCTGCCGCGCGAACTGCGCCGCTTCACCCTGGAGCGGGATATGGTCGCCATCGGTATTGTGCAACAGGATCTACTGCCTATGCGGTTGCCCGCGATCCGACTGGAGCTGGCTCTGCCCGCGCATCCGATGTACGAGGCGGTCTCGACGCTGCTCGGGGTCTCGGAATTGGATTTCGATGCCGAGCGATCGGCGCTCACGCTCCCGGCGTCGGCCTTGGAAATGCCGCTACCGCAGGCGAATCCGGCCAGTATGCGAATGTTCGAGGAGCAGTGCGCCGAGGTGGTGCAGCGGCGGCGCAATCGGTTCGGAGTCAGTGAGCAGGTGCGGGAGTTATTGATTCACCGCCACGGGCTGGCCGAACAATCCGATATCGCGGCGGATCTGAATATCAGTGTGCGCACGCTGCGGCGGCGGCTCGCCGCGGAGGGCACCACCTTTCGGGAACTCAGCTCCGAGACCATCGGACTGCTCGCCGAAGAGTTGCTCAGCACCGGTCTGACCGTGGAGAGTGTGGCCGATCGCCTCGGCTACGCCAGCGTCTCGGCATTCGGCACGGCCTTCCGCACCTGGCGCGGGCAGACCCCCGGGCAGTACGCCCGGGCTCACCGGCTGCTCACTCCCATGCGCGGAATGCGCTGAGCCGCACGGTGATCAGCGGACCGGACGGGTAGCGACGGGGCGGGCCCGCACAGTCGACGGCGGGCGGGTAGCCGGTCATCTGATTACCCCTCGATTCTGCTCGTAGTCGTGCAGCACGTCGGTCAGCCGGGTCATGGCCCGGCGTCCGGCGCGCAGTTCGTCACGTTCGGTGGGGGTGAGCCGGTCGAGCGCGTAGGCGACCACTTCGATGCGGTGCCTGCGGCTTTCGTCGGCGAGCCGCCGCGCGTCCGGGGTGAGGGACAGGCGCGTGGCGCGCCGATCGGCCGGATCGGGTTCGCGCACCAGCAGTCCCGCCTTCACCGATTCGGTGACGAGGGTGGAGACGCTGTTGGCGGCCGAGCCGAGTTCGGCCGCCGCCTCCTTGACCGATATACCGGGTCTGCGCCCCACCAGTCGCAGGAATTCGGTCTGCGCGCCGGAGAGCGCGGATTCGTCGAAGGAGCGCCCGGCGAGTCGGCCGACCTGTCGGCGCAACCGTCCCATGGAGCTGAAGAGCAGGGCGAACAGTTCGCTGTGCGCCTCGTTCCGGTCCGCCATTTGTGCCTGTCCATCGCGCATATCTCCCAGAATGGCTCTGTCTCAGAGGTATTTCTCTGTGAAATTCTTTGGAACTACGGACCGGTAACCCCCACACGCTGTGGCTCCATGACGTGGGAGAGCGCACACTGGGCGAAAACCGGGAGTCCATTCCCTCGCCCGACCGGGCCAATGCCTTGGAAAGGAGTCGGCGAGTTGTTCAGCCGCATCGCCATCGTGAACCGCGGAGAGGCCGCCATGCGCCTCATCCATGCCGTACGAGACCTGGCCGCGGAGACCGCGCTGCCGATTGAAACCATCGCCCTGCACACCGATGTCGACCGCAATTCGACATTCGTGCGCGAGGCCGATGTCACCTATGACCTCGGCCCCGCATCCGCGCGCCCCTACCTGGATCTCAAGCTGCTCGAGAAGGCCCTGATCGAGACCAAGGCCGACGCCGCCTGGGTCGGTTGGGGTTTCGTCGCGGAGGATCCGGCCTTCGCCGAACTGTGTGAGCAGATCGGGGTCACCTTCATCGGGCCCAGCCCGGACGCCATGCGCAAACTCGGCGACAAGATCGGCGCCAAGCTGATCGCCGAGGAGGTCGGCGTGCCGGTCGCGCCGTGGAGCCGGGGCGCGGTGGAGACCCTGGAGGCGGCCACCATCGCCGCCGCCGAGATCGGTTATCCGCTCATGCTCAAGGCCACCGCGGGCGGTGGCGGGCGCGGTATCCGCGTGGTCACCAATGAGGCCGAGCTTGTCGATGCCTATGAACGCACCAGCCAGGAGGCCGCGCGTGCCTTCGGTAGCGGTGTGGTCTTCCTGGAGCGCCTCGTCACCGGTGCGCGCCACGTCGAAGTACAGGTGATCGCCGACGGTCAGGGCACCGCGTGGGCGCTGGGTGTGCGCGACTGCTCGGTGCAGCGCCGCAATCAGAAGGTCATCGAGGAGTCGGCGTCACCGGTGCTGAGCGCCGAGCAGACCGCCGAACTCAAGGCTTCCGCCGAGCGGCTGGCCATCGCGGTCGAGTACCGCGGTGCGGCCACCGTCGAATTCCTGTACCACCCGGGCGATCAGCTCTTCGCCTTCCTCGAGGTGAATACCCGCCTGCAGGTGGAGCATCCGATCACCGAATCCACCACCGGCTTCGATCTGGTGCGCGCGCAGCTGCACGTGGCCTCCGGTGGCCGGCTCGAGGGGGAACCGCCCGCCGAGCGCGGGCACGCCATCGAGGCGCGCCTCAACGCCGAGGATCCCGATCGCGATTTCGCACCCGCCCCGGGTCGTATCGCGCGCCTGGATCTTCCGGCCGGACCGGGTATCCGCGTCGATACCGGTGTCAGCGAGGGCGACACCATCCCCGCCGACTTCGACTCCATGATCGCCAAGATCATCGCCTACGGCCGCGACCGCAATGAGGCCCTGGCCCGCCTGCGTCGCGCGGTGGCGCAGACCCGCGTGGTCATCGAGGGCGGCGCCACCAACAAGAGCTTCGTCCTGGATCTGCTGATCCAGCCCGAGGTCATCGATGCCAGCGCCGATACCGGCTGGATCGACCGCGTGCGCGGTGAGGGCCGTCTGGTCTCGCACGCGCACTCCAGCATCGCCCTGGCCGCGGCCGCCATCGACGCCTATGAGGAAGAGGAGGGGGTCGAGCGCCAGCGCCTGATCTCCACCGCCTCGGGTGGTCGTCCGCAGGTGCAGCACGAGAGCGGTCGCCCGCGCGATCTGAAGCTGCGCGGTGTCGGCTACCGGGTGCGGGTCGCGCGGATCGGCGCGCATCGCTTCCGGGTCGGCATCGAGGCGGGCGGCGAAATCCGCACCGCCGATGTGGATTTGGAGCGTTTCGATCAGCACACCGGGCAGATCGTGGTCAATGACACCCGGTACCGCCTGACCACCGGCACGCACGGACCCGTGCACCTGGTCGATGTCGACGGTGTGACGCATCGGATCAGCCGGGACGAGGGCGGCGTCGTGCGCTCGCCCGCCCCCGCGCTGGTGGTCGCCACCCCGCTGCAGGTCGGCGATGAGGTCGAGGCGGGCGCGCCCGTGCTCGTACTCGAGTCCATGAAGATGGAGACGGTGCTGCGGGCCCCGTTCCGCGCTCGCCTCAAGGAGTGCGCGGTCTCGGTCGGCACTCAGGTCGAGACCGGTGCGCCGCTGCTGCGCCTGGAGCCGCTCGCCTCCGATGACGATGCGGCCGAGGATGATTCGGCCACCGGCGCGGCCGTACTGGATCTGCCCGTGGAGACCGCCGCGGTGCGCCCGCACGAGCGCATCGGCCGTCGCCTGCAGGATCTGCGCGGACTGCTGCTCGGCTTCGATGTCGATCCGCTCGATGAGAAGCGGGTGGTGGACGACTACCTCGTCCTGCGCCGCGCGGCCGTGGCGGATTACCGTCGCCCGCTCGCCGAAGAGCTGGCGCTGGTCGATGTCTTCGCCGATCTCGCCGAGCTCAGCCACAATCGCTCCTGGGACGAGGAGGGCGAGCAGAGCCACGTTCACAGCGCCCGCGAGTACTTCCACACCTATCTGCAGAGCTTCGATGTGGAGCGCGCCGGACTGCCCGAGACCTATCAGGCCAAGCTCTCCAAGGCGCTCGGACACTACGGCGTCACCGAACTCGATCGCACGCCCGACCTCGAGGCCGCGGTCTTCCGCATCTTCCTGGCGCAGCAGCGACCGTCGGACACCGTCACCATCGTTACGACGCTCTTGCGCGAATGGCTGCGGGAGCCGGTGCCGGACAGGGCACTTCGTGAGCCGGTCGGCCTGGCGCTGGAGCGCCTGGTGGCCGCGACGCAGGTGCGCTTCCCGGTGATCGCGGACCTGGCCCGCGGTGTGGTGTACGCCTGGTACGCCCAGCCGCTGCTGCGCCGCAACCGGGCCCGCGTGTACACCAATGTGCGAAAGAACCTGCGGCACTTGGATCTGCACCCGGATTCGGCCGATCGCGCCGAGCGCATCTCCGATATGGTGCGCAGCACCGAACCGCTGGTGCGCCTGCTCGGTCAGCGCCTGGTGCGCGGATACGCCGACAACACAGCGGTGCTGGAGGTTCTCACCCGCCGGTACTACGGCAACAAGGGTCTGGTCGACGTCCGCACCCAGGAGACCGAGGGCTGCTCCTTCGTCGTCGCCGAACGTCGTGGCCTGACGCTGGTTTCGGCCGCGGCCAGCTTCGACACCCTGCCCACCGTGCTGCGCGGTCTCGGCGCCGTCGCCAAGGGCGCCGCCTCGCTCGAGGTCGACATCTACCTCGGCTGGGAGAAGCAGCCCGAGGACTTCGACGCCATGGCCGCGGCCCTGCAGGAGGTGCTCAACGCCCAGCCGCTGCCCAATCACGTGCATCGCATCACCTGCACGGTGGCGGGCAGCGGTGGCGCGGTCATGCACCACCACTTCACCTTCCGGCCCTCGGCCACCGGCATGGTCGAGGAGCGGTTGATCCGCGGCCTGCACCCGTACATCGCGCAGCGCATGCAGATGAAGCGGCTGCACAAGTTCGACCTCACCCGACTGCCGTCCTCGGACGACGAAGAGGTGTACCTGTTCCGGTGCGTGGCCAAGGAGAACCCCTCCGACGAGCGGCTCATCGCCTTCGCCCAGGTCCGGGACCTCGCGGCGCTGCGTGACCACGACGGCCGACTGCTCTCGCTGCCGACCGCCGAGATCACCATCGCCACCTGCCTGGACTCGATTCGCCGGGCCCAGTCGCAGCGGCCCTCGGCCAAGCGCCTGCACACCAACCGCATCGTCATGTACATCTGGCCGCCGGTCGAGCTGACCCGGGCCGAGCTGGAGACCATCATCGCGGCGCGCGTGCAACCGGCAACCGCCGGAACGGGTTTGGAGGAGATCCTGCTCATCGCGCGCCAGCGTGATGCCGCCACCGGTGAGCTGGTCAAGATCGCGGTGCGGATCGCGTTCGATGCCGCCGGCGGTACCGAGGTCAGCTTCGTCGAGCGCTCGGACGAGCCGGTCGAGCCGCTGGACTCCTACCGGCAGAAGGTGTTGCGCGCGGCCAGCCGCAATACCGTGTACCCGTACGAATTGACCGAGCAGCTCGGTGATTTCGCCGAATACGATCTCGATGCCGCGCATGCGCTGGTGCCGGTCGACCGGGCCAAGGGCCGCAATAGCGCGGCCATCGTCGCCGGTGTGGTGAGCACACCGACCACCCAGTACCCCGAGGGCGTCAAGCGCGTGGTGCTGCTCGGTGATCCGACGAAATCGCTTGGCGCACTGTCGGAGCCGGAGTGCCGCCGGGTGATCGCGGCGCTGGATCTGGCCGAGCAGATGCGGGTGCCGCTGGAGTGGTACGCCCTCTCCTCGGGTGCGCGCATCTCCATGGAGTCGGGCACCGAGAATATGGACTGGGTGGCGGCCGCGCTCAAGCGGATCGTCGAGTTCACCCAGGACGGCGGCGAGATCAATATCGTCGTCGCGGGCATCAATGTCGGTGCGCAGCCGTACTGGAACGCCGAGGCGACCATGCTCATGCACACCAAGGGCATCCTGGTCATGACCCCGGATTCGGCGATGGTGCTCACCGGTAAGCAGGCCCTCGATTTCTCCGGTGGCGTCTCGGCCGAGGACAACTTCGGTATCGGCGGCTACGACCGCGTCATGGGACCCAATGGTCAGGCGCAGTACTGGGCTCCCAACCTGACCGCCGCGCGCGGTGTGCTCATGGCGCACTACGACCACACCTATATCGCGCCCGGTGAGCAGACCCCGCGTCGTTCGCAGACCAGCGATCCCATCGATCGCGATGTGTCGGACTTCCCGCACACCGCGGCGAACAGCGATTTCAAGACCGTCGGGGAGATCTTCTCGGTGGCCGCGAATCCGGATCGCAAGAAGCCCTTCGATATTCGCTCGGTGATGAAGGCGCTCTCGGATCAGGACCATCCGGTGCTGGAGCGCTGGGCGGGTATGGCCGATGCCGAGACCGCTGTGGTGCATGACGCGCACCTCGGTGGAATCCCGGTGTGCCTGTTGGGTATCGAGTCCCAGAGTGTGCCGCGTCGTGGCTTCCCGGCCACCGACGGACCCGACACCTACACCGCCGGAACGCTTTTCCCGCAGTCGTCGAAGAAGGCGGCGCGAGCGATCAACGCGGCCAGCGGAAATCGTCCGCTGGTGGTGCTGGCGAACCTGTCGGGCTTCGACGGTTCACCGGAGTCGATGCGCAAGCTGCAGCTCGAGTACGGCGCCGAGATCGGCCGTGCCATCGTGAATTTCCAAGGCCCCATCGTGTTCTGCGTGATCTCGCGGTACCACGGCGGCGCGTTCGTGGTGTTCTCGAAGGCGCTGAATCCGAATATGACCGTGCTCGCTCTGGAGGGTTCGGTCGCCTCGGTGCTCGGTGGCGCTCCGGCCGCCGCGGTGGTCTTCGCGGGTGAGGTCAATGCCCGTACCGCCGCCGACGCGCGCGTCCGGGAACTGCAGGAGCGGGCCGCCAACGCCCCCGGCGCCGATCGTGCCGCGCTCACCGCCGAGGTCGACGAGATCCGCTCGTCGGTCCGCGCGGAGAAGCTCGGTGAGGTCGCGGCGGAGTTCGACCGCGTGCACAATATCCAGCGCGCTGTCGAGGTCGGTTCGGTGGATGCCATCATCCGCGCCGCCGATCTGCGCCCGGCCATTATCAAGGCCATCGAGGCACGCCTGGGCTGATGGAAGCCGACCCGCGCGACCAAACCCGGATCGAGCGGGTCTCCGCCAGAATCGCCGATCTGGGCGACTGGCGGAATCTTCCGCCACTGTTGTGGACCCTCGGTGAGGAGCCGGCCGACGAATTCGGCATCGGCATCCTCACCGAGGTGGTCGGCACCATCCCCGCCGGCGAAGACCCCCTCACCGCCGAACTCCTCACCCTGGAGTGGGCAGACGCCCTCCAGCTTCCCGAACGGCCCGCCATCGCGGGCCGCCGCGAATTCGCCCGGGACTGCGAACTATCGGACAACATGCCGGTGGATCGCATCCGCATCTGGTGCGATTCCGTCTGAACGACCCCTCAACGCACCGCTGACCCGTGCGTTTCGAGATCGTTCAGCAGCCTTTGAGTCGTCGGGGCCGCTCTCCTCATCGGTGCTCAGCACGAGCACCGTTGAGGGGAAACCCGAAGGACTGAAAGGGTGCTGTGACGCACGACTACATCATCGTGGGCGCCGGTGCCGGCTCGCCGACTCAGCGACGCAGGACAGCGAGTGCTGCTGCTCGAGGCCGGACCCGCCGACACCAACCCCGCCATTCACGACCCGATCCGGTTGACTCACTGACGGCGGCCGCCAACCGAATCCCGGTGCGGGCGGTGGGTTTCTACGCTACCGATGACGAGCGTGCCGGCCTCGCCGTCGAATCCCTCATCAGCGCGGCCGGATTCGATCCGGTCCGGGTGGGCGGGATCGAATCCGCCATTCGTATCGAGGTCTTCGGCGACCTGCACGAGTTCGGTGGTCTGGGGCATCCCGTCGACCGTGCCGAAGCTGAAGCCGTTCTCCGGCAGCAGGTCTGAACCACCGGTGAGCGCGGCGTCGATCTCGGCGAGTTCGAGAGCGGCGCCGATCAGCTCGGCCAGCGCGCGAGCCTCATGAAGTAGCGCTCGCGCACGCTCACCGTCCGTGCGGAGCAGTCGAGCCAGATCGATCAGCGCCGGAATCAGCTCGACCGGGCTGTCCTGGGTGCGCAATACCGCCGCGGCCCGGTCCAGCAGTGCTGCCGACGGACCACCGGGCGCCGCCAAAGCCTGTGCGCGCATTGCCCTTCCGATGGTCACCGGCGTATTCCAGCGCTGCGCCAGCTCCAGCTCATCGTCCGCGAGTTCCCGGGCCCGCTCCCGATCACCCATGCGCACCAGTTCCATCGCCGCTGAGCTGCGCCAGGCGATATGCGCCGGATTGGCGATGCCCACCGCGCCGACCCGCCGCCCGCACTCCAGGAAATGGCCTACGGCTTCCCGGGATTCGCCGCGGGCGGCGCACAGCAGGCCGCGAATATGAATGGCGACGGTCCATTCCCAGGTTGAGGGGTTGGCATTGGCGGTACGGCGATCCAGCCAGTGTTCGGCCTCGTCGAGTCGGCCGAGGCCGATCAGCGCGTGCGCGTACTGGGCGGCGAGAGTCGCCGGTGGCACCACGAACCTGTCGTCGATATCGCCCAGTACGGGTCCCAGTTCTGTCAATACGTCCTGGTACGCGCCGGCCCGCAGCATGACTTCCGAACGCAGGATGACACGGTAGGTGTCGATGGCGCCGAAATGCTGATCCGCGCGCTGTTCGGTGAGATTCAGCGCGGCGGGCAGATCGCCCTGCCACATTCGCAGATGCGCCAGTAATCCGATGAGGCGGCAGGGCAGCATCTCCTCCGAATGCTCGGGCGCGAGCCGTCGCACCGCGGTGCGGGCATCGATCCGGACGCCGAAGGCATCGGCCCAGGTGAGGGTCGCCGAGGAGATCAGATCGTGCTGCGGCAGGGAACGCAGCCCGGCCACCAGACCCCGCCAGGTGGGGGCGGACAGCCCGGCGATCATCCACATCGACGCGCGAATCTCGTCCGCCGAAGCGCGATCTCGCGGTTCGGTAGCGGCGATGACGGCATCGAGTAGACGCATGGCCGTGGTCGCCTCGTGGCGCGTCGCCATGGTCCAGGCCAGCGGGACGGCCGCGGTCGGCGCGGCCGCGTGCTCGCGTTGACCGCGCAGCGCCTCATCCAGATGTGCCCGCGCCGCGGCGGGATTGGTCCACAGCTCCAATTGCCCGAGCCGGACCAGCAGGTCATCCCGCTGTTCGGGTGTGCAGATGCGCAGCGCCAATTCCAGCCAGCGCACGGCCTCGGCGATAACGCAGGCGCGCAGGCATTCCTCGGCGGCGTCGACGAGTACCACGGTCCACCGGGCATAGCCGGAACCGCACAGGTCACGCAGATAGCGGGCCACATGTCGGGCCGGATGGCCGGTGCTGCGCTCATGTTCGGCGGCCGCTGTGCGGAACCGCGCGGACTCGTCACGACTGCTGAGCCAGTGAATGGTGTTGGCGATCAACGGATGTCGCACACTCGGCGGGTCCGCGGCGGCGAGAATGCCCGCATCCGTGAGCAATTCGCAGCGATGCCGCACCTCACTGGGCGGCTGGTCGCAGGCCGCCGCGAGGGTCTCGAGGCTCGGCTCCAGACCCTGGAGCGCGGCCAGGGCGCGCATCATCCGCGATCCCCGGGCCGAAAACCCTTGCAGGAGACGCTTGGTCGCACGCGAATAGCGGCCGTCGAGCAGGCGCTCCGGTACCCGGGTGCGGTCGGCGCGTTCGGCCATATCCGTGACAACCGCGTCGACGAGCAGGGGTATCTCGGCGGCGGCGCGCTCGATCTCCGCGGCCAGCTCCGGCGGGCAGGGCAAGCCGGTGCGTTGCTCGTACAGATCGGCGATGGCGGCCAGGCTCACCCGCTGTAGCCGCAGTACCCGTGCCGCCAGTGGTTCCAGGCGGCTGTGCAGGTCCACGACGCGCCGATCCCAGAAGCCGCCGTCGAGCGCGACGACAATGAGTACCCGCGCGGTGCGCAGTGCGGGGATGACGGCGGCCAGTACCCGGGCCGAGCGCTCATCCATCCGGGTCGCTTCGTCGACCAGCACCAGTGTCGGCAGGTCCGCCGATCGATGCGCCAGCGCGGCGCGCAGTCGAGCGATAAGGGTCTTCTCGGTGGTTTCGTCCACCGCTGCCGCGTCGTCCACCGCTGCGGGGCCGTCGAGCCGGGTCAGCAGTTCCTTCGCCAGATCCGCGTGATCGGCGGTGAGCTCGATCCGCAGCGCGCCCGGATAGCGCCGTGCGACCTCGTCGAGCAGTACGGTCTTGCCGTACCCCGGGCGACCCGTGATCACCACCAGCCCGCCCACACCGGCGGCCGCGCCGCGCTCCAGTTCGTCGATGGCCGCGAACTCCCGATCACGATCCACGAGTTGTGTCGCGCGGGAATCGCTTTCGGCGACAGTGGTATTCGCGGGCTGCGGCGGAGCGGTCTCGATGGCCCGCGGCCGCGGTGCGGAATCCGACTCCCAGCCCGCGAGGATGCGGTCCTGTAGTCCGCGCAGCTCCGCACCGGGTTCGACACCGAGTTCGTCGACCAGCAGCCGCCGGGTATCGCGGTAGACGGCCAGCGCCTCCGAGCGCCGCCCCCGATCGGCGAGGGCGCGCATCAGCATGGCGCGCAGCCGCTCTCGCAGCGGATGCTCACTCACGAGCGATCGCAAGGTATCGATCGCCTCGTCGGCGCGGCCCCACATGACCGTCAGCTCCAGGCTGTCCTCGAGGATCGCGAGCCGTCGCTCCGCCAGCGCGGTCCGTTGCTGCTCCGCCCACGGGCCGGGGATACCCGCCAGCGGTTCGCCCGAGCAGAGGGCGAGCGCCTCGGCGTACAACCGCGCGGCGCCCTCCCCGTCGTTCGCGCGCCGGGCTCGCGTCGCCGCGGCCACCAGTTGGTCCAGGACGCCGATATCGATCTGATCGTCATCGATGCGCAACTGATAACCGCCGTGCCCGGACAGCAGCACACTCGGCGGCGTACGGGGTGGTCGAGCGGGCTCCAGGATCCGGCGCAATGCCGAGATGTGGGTCTGAATCACCGCATTGCCGCTGGCGGGTGGCGCATCCTCGTACAGCGCGTCCAATAGTGCCGCTGCCGAAACCCATTGCCGCCGGCGCATGGCCAGTACCGCGAGTACCCCTCGACGCTGCGGCGGTCCCAACGGCCGAACCTGTCCGTCCAGCCGCGCCTCCACCCCGTCCAGCAGGATCAGGTGTAGCGCGCTCGCCCGATCCATCGACCTCTCCACGCCCATCGAATTCCGCGCACCCACGGCAACCAATGGGTTATCACGACAATCGAGCGGTAACTTTACCGGCCACAGGCGCCGGAAGGTCGTCGACCCCGAGGGCGCCGGGGCCACGTGGCGGCCCTCACAAACGGCCCGGCACCGGTGGCGCAACCGGCGTTCCGGGGATCCCGGGCGGAGACCAACTTCCCCGGACAGAGCTCGGGGAATATCGGGCGGCGATCGATCGGTTGCGCACAGCGTGTGCGAAATCGTGGGCGGCGGGGGTATACCGCAGGATTACGCAGGTCAACGATGGGTTAGGCTCTATCAGTCATGAAGTCGGCTTTCCCGGGTCCGGTCGGTGCCCAGACGGTCTACCTCGATCACGCGGCCACTACACCCATGTTTCCCGTCGCTGTCGAGGCGATGACGGCTGTGCTGGGGTCGGGCGGTAATGCCTCCTCACTGCATGGTTCGGGGCGGGCCGCGCGACGGTTGCTCGAGGAATCGCGTGAATCGATCGCGGCGGGGTTGGGGGCGCGGCCCTCGGAGGTGATCTTCACCTCCGGTGGGACCGAGAGCGACAATCTGGCGGTCAAGGGGATCTACTGGGCTCGGCGCGATGCCGATCCCGGGCGCACTCGGATTCTGGTCAGCTCGGTGGAGCATCACGCGGTGCTCGATACCGTGGAGTGGCTGGAGCAGCACGAGGGCGCGCGGATCACCTGGCTGGAGGCGGACGCCGAGGGCGTCGTCTCGGCACGGACCCTGCGCGAGGCGCTGGCCGCGCATGCCGATGACACCGCGCTGGTGAGTGTCATGTGGGCCAATAACGAGGTCGGGACCATCCAGCCGATTCTCGAATTGGCCGCGGTGGCACAGGAGTTCGATGTGCCCATGCACTCCGATGCGGTGCAGGCGGGTGCGCAGCTGCCCATCGACTTCGGCCGGAGCGGTTTGGCCGCGGCCAGTTTCGCCGGTCATAAGGTCGGCGGACCGCACGGGGTCGGCGTACTGCTGCTCGGGCGTCAGGTCGCCGCGGTGCCGCTGTTCCACGGCGGCGGGCATGAGCGCGATCTGCGGTCGGGGACCTCGGATGTGGCGGGTGCGGCCGGATTGGCCGCCGCCGTTCGCGAGACCGTCGACGGAATGGCGCTGCGCACAATGGAACTCACCCGGTTGCGGGATCGGCTCATCAACGGCGTGCTCGCCGAGGTGCCCGAGGCCATCCTGAACGGGCCCACCGGCGACCGGCGACTACCCGGCAACGCCCACTTCACGTTCCCGGGCTGTGAGGGCGATTCACTGCTCATGCTGCTCGATGCCGCGGGAATCGAATGTTCGACCGGATCGGCCTGCAATGCCGGTGTCGCCGGACCCTCCCATGTGCTGCTGGCCATGGGTGTGGAGCCGCGGCAGGCGCGCGGGTCGCTGCGATTCACCTTGGGACACAACTCGACCGACGCCGATATCGACGCTCTGCTGGCCGCGCTGCCGCAGGTCGTGGACCGGGCGAAGGCGGCCGGACTGGCCGGCGCGAAAGGAGGCTTCTAGATGCGAGTACTTGCCGCGATGAGTGGTGGCGTCGATTCCGCGGTGGCCGCCGCGCGCGCCGTCGAGGCCGGACACGAAGTGGTCGGGGTGCACCTGGCGCTGTCGGCGAATCCGGGCACGCTGCGCACCGGATCGCGCGGCTGCTGCTCCAAGGAGGACGCGGGTGATGCCCGGCGCGCCGCCGATGTGCTCGGAATCCCGTTCTACGTCTGGGATTTCGCGGACCGCTTCAAGGAAGACGTGATCGACGATTTCGTCGCCGCGTACGCCGCCGGTGAAACCCCGAACCCGTGCCTGCGCTGCAATGAGAAGATCAAGTTCTCCGCGCTCGCCGATCGTGCCGTCGCGCTCGGCTTCGACGCCGTGGTGACCGGGCATTACGCCCGCCTGGAGGACGGTGTGCTGCGCCGCGCGGTCGACGAGGACAAGGATCAGTCGTATGTGCTCGCGGTGCTCACCGCCGAGCAGCTCGCGCGCGCCATGTTCCCGGTCGGCGACACCCCGAAGCCGCTGATTCGGGAGGAGGCCGCCGAGCGCGGTCTCGCCGTGGCGAACAAGCCCGACAGCCACGACATCTGCTTCATCCCCTCCGGTGATACCCAGGCGTTCCTGGGCGCGAAGATCGGTATCCGCCCGGGTGCGCTGCTCGATGCCGATGGCACCAAGCTCGGCGATCACAAGGGTGTGCACGAGTTCACCATCGGTCAGCGCAAGGGCCTGGGCCTGCCCGGTCCGGCCGCGGACGGTAAGCCGCGCTATGTCACCGATATCGATCCGGACTCCGGCACCGTGCGCGTCGGCTCCGCCAAGGATCTCGAGGTGTGGACGGTCCTGGCCGACCGTGCCATCTGGACCTCCGGCGAAACCCCCGCCGGGCCGATCGAATGTGTGGCGCAGGTGCGCGCGCACGGCGGCACCGCCCCCGCGGTCGCGCAGGCCGATGGCGCGGGCCTGGTGGTCCGCCTGCGCGAACCGCTGACCGGCGTCGCCCGCGGCCAGGCCGTGGTGCTCTACCGCCCGGACGCAGCGGCCGGCGATCAGGTCATCGGCAGTGGCACCATCTCCGGTACCGAGCGCGAACCCCATTCGTACGCAACCGAACTGGTGTCGGACACCGCTCAGTGACACCACCCTCGCAGCGGCGGGGCGAGTTGGGCGGCGCGGGACTGCTTCCGGTTGTCCGGGGTGGTGTCGGCCGGATTCCACTGATGCCCGCTGGGGTGTGGATCCCGGCCGAAAGCGTGCCGGGATGGCGGGGTGTCGTGTGGCTGGATGACGAGGGCGCGGAGGGTCGGGGCGGCTCGGTTCGCAAGGATCGGTCGGCATCGTGATCCCGCCGATCCTGCCGGTGGTACCGTGCGCCGATCCAGGGCCTCGGCCTGAACTGGTGTGACTTGCCGGGCAATTGAATCTGTAGGGCCGAGTGATGCGGGGTGCGTGGATGAGTGAGATCGAGAGCGGTTCGGGAGTATTACCGGGCGGCATTGCCACCGGTGTCGGGTCGTGGCCGGGTACCGATGTGCGCGAGGCCGCGTCCACCATCGTGGGGGAGCTGGGGCAGCTGCCGCATCTCGTGGAGTTGCCGGGACGTGGGGTCGGCGCGGACATGGTCGGGCGGGTTTCGGCGCTGCTGGTGGATATGCGGTTCGACAGCACCACGCGTGGATATCGGCTGGCCGTGCGCCCGGGTGCGGTGTCCCGGCGTGCGCACGACCTGTTGCGGGCGGATCTGGACGCACTCGAAGAAGCCTGGGAGACAGCGGGTTTCGCGGGTACCGGGCGGACGGTCAAGGTGCAGGTTACCGGGCCGCTGACCTTGGCCGCCGAGGTGGAGTTGCCGCTCGGGCATCGGGTGCTGACCGATTCCGGTGCGGTGCGTGATCTTTCGGAGTCGCTCGCCGAGGGGGTGGCCGCGCACGCCGCCGAGGTCGCTAAGCGTTTGGGTGCGAATGTGCTGGTGCAGTTCGACGAACCGCTGCTCACCGATGTGCTCGACGGCACCATGCGCGGGGTCAGCGTGCTGAACACCGTGCGCGCCTTGCCGGAACCGGAGGCGCTGCACATTCTCGATACGGTGCTCGACGCCCAGTCGGGGCCCGTGCTGGTGCACACCTGCGCGGCCAAGCCCGCACTGGGCTTTCTGCGCCGAAGTGGTGCCGCCGCAATCGGATTCGATATGGCACGGATCGGCGTCAGGGATCTGGACCGGATCGGGGAAATCCTCGATGACGGTCGGCATCTGGTGCTCGGATTGGTGCCGACCAGTGCGCCCGACAAGCCCGTCACCTGGCGTGAGATCGCCGAACCCGGTGTGCGCCTGATCGATCGGCTCGGCTTCTCGCGCCGACTGCTGGCCGAGCAGATCCTGGTCTCGCCCGCATGTGGACTGGCGGGCGCATCGCTGGACTGGGCTCGCAAGGCACTGGGCCTGGCGGCGGAGACCGCGCGCGTCTATGCCGATGAACCGGAGTCGATCGCCTTCGATTGAGCGGCAAGGACTTTCACCTGGGCGGGGCTGGTCCGTACCAGTCGCCGGACCGAGAGTGCCGACGTGCGTGCAGATGTAATGCTGCGCTGTCGCATGCGGCGGTCTAGCGTCGACGGTGGCCCGTACGTTTTCTGCGGGCTGTCGGCCGAATTGCGGAGTGGGAGTTAGTCATGACCGAAGCAGCAGCGCCGGTGCCGATCGCCGGGGTAGCCATGACCGCGATCGGGATCGCCGTGGTGCGCGTGCGCGAGACCGAGCGGGACGATCGTTTGTACAGCGATCCGTTCGCGCACTTGTTCGTCGACGCGGCCATGCCGAGTTTCGGTGCGCGCTGGGATGAGCTGTCGCCCTTGCTCGACATGTTCTACGAGGCCCGCACGGTGGCCGTGCGATTGGTCGACGATCATGTGGAAGCGGCTGTGCGCGAGGGGGTTCGCCAGATCGTCATCCTCGGTGCCGGGCTGGATACGCGGGCATTCCGGATGGATCTGCCGGCGGACACCCGCTTCTTCGAACTGGATCTGCCGGAGACCTTCGCGTTCAAGGAGCCGGTGTTGACCCGCGGCGGCGTGACGCCGCGCTACGAAAGGCGGGTGCTGCCGGTCGATCTGCGGGGAGACTGGGCGGAAGCGCTACTGGCACAGGGATTCCGGGCCGATGAGCCGACGCTCTGGGTGGATGAGGGCGTACTCGGATATCTGCTGCGCCCCGATGCCCGGCAGGTCCTTGCCACGCTCACCGAATTGTCCGCGCCGCGAAGCCGTTTCGATATCGGTAACTTCGCCGTCGACCCGAACAGCGGCGCCTACCTGGTGCTGCGGCGGCTGGTCTCCGGTGCCGACGAGGTCCCGCGCGAGGTGGCCGGTCTGGGCTCGGATATCGAGCAGTGGTTGCACGAGCACGGCTGGGACACCACCTTCCAGACCTGGGCCGAACAGGCCGCGTCTGTCGGGCGCCCGGACACCAACGGCGGTCCGGAGACCGGGAATATCGTCGCGATACGACGCTGAGGCGTCAGTTGCCGGGATCGCGCTGCTGCCGTGATCCGAAGTACGGCCGCACCCCGGGATGCGCGAGCTGCCAGTGGTCCGGCTTACCGGCCGGATAGGTCACCGGAATCTGATCGCCGATCGACGGCCACTGATTCACATCCCAGGCGAACCGTCCGTACACCTCGTGCGCCACCACCGTCGGCCCGGAGATGCTGCCGCTGAGCGTCACGTACTGCTCACCGGTGGCATCGGGTCGCGGGCTCACCCCGGTCAGGTGCAGCATTCCGGATTCCGGCGCGACCATCGGCGCGGCGCCCCGGCTGCCTCGGAACCTCATAATGGCCGCGACCAGCGCGCCACCGATCACCAGAACGAATATCAGCTGCAGGAGCATGGGCTCCACTCTAGGCGCGTGTGCCAGTCGTCGCCGCTGTACGGTTGCTGAAGAATTGCTTTGAAATCAGTGCGGCTGCAACTCCGAGGTCCCGGAATTGGTGCGGCGCACGCCCCACACCGTGGTCCGCTTGGACTGTGAACGGCCGTTACCCCGGTCGATCAGCATGCGATCGGCGGTGGTGAAGACCAATTGCGCACCGTGCGTATTGGTTTCGGGATTCTGGAACAGCTGGATGAGACTGTCCGCGGTCTCCGGTGTCAGGTGCGCGTCGATATCGTCGACCGTGAGCACGCCGCCGGTGTCCAGGGCATCGAGCATGGGTGGGAGCAGGCGCAACATGGCCAGGGTGGCACTGGATTCATCGGTGATGTCGAAGGCCGTATCGATGCCCTCGTGCACCAGGCCCAGGCCGACACCGCGGCGGGTGACCATGCGCGAGTACAGCGCATCCCGCGCGCCGAACAGATTGGAGAGTTCGCGCTGCAGCAGGGTCACGGTGATGCCGTGTTCGAGGAACAGCTCCTCGGCATAGCCGGTCGAGACCGTACAGGACTCGATTTCCTTTGTGGTGCTGGCGATATCGTTGTCGAGGTCGCGTAGGTAGTCGCCGTACATGGGGTCGTCGCCGGGCAGCAGCAGATCGGTGATGCCGAGGTCCGCCGAGCGCAGCAGGGTCAGCAGCCGCACCGCGTGATCGGTGGAGCGCGAGATGTGACTGCCCACCCGATGCGCGATATCGGCCGGATCGGGTTGTCCGCACTGGACCTCCAGCAGCGACTGGAACCAGCGGTAGGCCGGTACCAGGGGTTCGGCGTACAACTGTCCGGACAGGCTCAGCAGCAGGGCATTCGGACGTACCAGCGGCACCACCGCGCCCAGCCCGTAGCGCGCCGCCTCGAACATGGGCCCGATGCGGATATCGTCGCCCTGCCGTTCGAAGACGATGCGCTTGCGATTGTGCGGGTGCGAATGCAGCCATTCGGCGCTCACATCGGCGTTGTCGAGCCGGAAGCCGTAGGTGTACGGGCAGCCCTCGGCGACGAACTGGGCGATGAATTCCGAAGGGCGGTCCGCCAATCCGAGGTGCGGGGTGCGCACCGGTCCGGAGAACGGGTCCCAGCCGGTGACGGAGTTGAGCACCGCGTCCCGCATCCGGTCCAGGGCGTCGACCAGACTCGTCTTTCCGGTCGCGGCCGCGCCGTAGACGGCGGTGACGGGCGCGGCGACCGGGCCGTTGCCGCGGGTGAGCCGCAACTCCTGCGGCTCGGCGAGGGATCGGTGGTTCGCCACCTGAAAACTGCGCAACACCCTGGTCATCCTGCCGGTCGGCGGGCGTTAAAGCGACTCGCCCGTATCGGACATGTGCGGCGGGAACGGAATTCATTCGCGGGCGGCCACATACACGCAGGTGGATGCGGTTTCACGGCCTCGGGACCGGTGCGATTCCGCCCGAACCAGCCGGGCGTGAGCTATTCGGCTGCCAGCGTGGCGAATTCGTCGATCAACGGGCTGTGCCGAGTCGCATCCCAGGCCATGCTCACCCGGTCGTCGGCGATATCGGCGACCGGAATGTAGGTGGTACCCGGCGGCCCGAAAGTTCTTCGAGCTCAGGTACTTGGGCGCGCTGACGGCGGTGCGCGCGGCCGCATCGCAGCTCCGGCCGGACGGCTCCATCACCCGCACCGCCGGCGCCGCGAGCCGCGCCCGTGCCGGGCTCGAGTGCGCGAAATCGACCGCTTCGGCAATGTCCATACTTGCTGCGACCCGTCCCGGCGCGACGGTGTTCCGCGCCACGTGGCAATCGGCGGAGAATCCGTGCCAGACCGGCTCGACGTGCGGGAATGTCGTACGAAGGTGTCGGTGCGAGGCGCTAATGTGCCTGTTGTGAGCGAATCGGGCATGGAGATCAGCGCGGCGAGC
The DNA here is from genome assembly GCF_036327755.1 of Nocardia sp. NBC_01503. Lineage (NCBI taxonomy): Bacteria > Bacillati > Actinomycetota > Actinomycetes > Mycobacteriales > Nocardiaceae > Nocardia > Nocardia sp. NBC_01503. The sequence continues at coordinate 377,276 of NZ_CP109596.1, read as the reverse complement.
GCGGAGCGGATCACCCCCGCGAGTGGGGACGAGCGGGTCGAGTGGGCGCGGCTGGCGGAGCAGGTGCGCGACCACCAATTCCGGTACTACGTGCGGGACGCGCCCATCATCACCGACGGTGAATTCGACGAGCTGTTCCAGCAACTGGTCGCCCTGGAGGAGGCGCATCCGGATCTACGCGCCCCCGACTCCCCGACCCAGTTGGTCGGCGGCGGATTCACCACCGAGTTCGCACCGGTCGATCACCTGGAGCGGATGTACTCACTGGACAATGTCTTCAACTTCGACGAGATGCGGGCGTGGATCACCCGCGTCGAGGTCGAGACCGGGGCCGATACGCACTTCGTCTGCGAGGTCAAGATCGATGGCGTCGCGTTGAACCTGGTCTACGAGGACGGCAAACTGGTGCGCGGCGCGACTCGCGGCGACGGCACCACCGGCGAGAACGTCACGCTCAATGCCCGCACCATCGACGATATTCCGCACGAGCTGATCGGCACCGACGAATTCCCGGTGCCCAAACTCCTCGAGGTGCGCGGTGAGGCGTATATGACCCTCGCCGATTTCGAGCGCCTCAACGCCACCATTGTCGCGGAAGGTAAAGAGCCGTACGCGAATCCGCGCAATACCGCCGCGGGCTCACTGCGGCAGAAGGATCCGGCCGTCACCGCCCGGCGGCGGCTGCGGATGATCTGCCACGGCTTCGGCCGCACCGACGGCTTCAGCGCCGGATCGCAGCATGAGGCGTATCGCGCGCTGGCGGCCTGGGGGCTGCCGGTCTCCGCGCATACCGTTCGGGTGCGGGGTATCGAGCCGGTATTGGATCGCATCGCCTACTGGGGTGAGCATCGGCACGATATCGAGCACGAGATCGACGGCCAGGTGATCAAGGTCGACGATTTCGCACTGCAACGCCGGCTCGGCGCGACCTCGCGCGCCCCGCGCTGGGCCATCGCCTACAAGTACCCGCCGGAGGAGGCCACCACCAAACTCCTCGATATCCAGGTGAATGTCGGTCGTACCGGCCGGGTTACGCCGTTCGCGGTCATGCAGCCGGTCACCGTGGCGGGCTCCACCGTGGCCATGGCGACCCTGCACAATGCCGCCGAGGTGGTGCGCAAGGGCGTGCTCATCGGCGATACCGTCACCATCCGCAAGGCCGGTGATGTGATTCCCGAGGTGCTCGGCCCGCTGGTGGACGCGCGCACCGGCGCCGAGCGCGCGTTCGTCATGCCGACGCACTGCCCCGAATGCGGTACCGAATTGGCTCCGGCCAAGGAGGGTGACGCCGATATCCGCTGCCCGAATCAGCAGCACTGCCCGGCGCAGTTGCGGGAGCGGGTATTCCACGTCGCCGGGCGCGGTGCGTTCGATATCGAGGCGCTGGGTTACGAGGCAGCCATCGATCTGCTCAAGTCCGGGGCCATCGAGGATGAGGGTGACCTGTTCGCCCTCGATGAGGACAAACTGCTCACCACAGCACTTTTCACGAATAAGAGCGGCACGCTGTCGCAGAACGGCAAGCGGCTGCTGCAGAATCTGGAGTCCGCCAAGGATCGCCCACTGTGGCGAGTCCTGGTGGCCCTGTCCATCCGGCACGTAGGTCCGACGGCCGCAAGGGCTTTGGCGTCCGCACTGGGGAGTATGGACAAGATCCAGAAAGCCACCGACGAGGAGCTGGCCGCGGTCGATGGCGTCGGCCCGACCATTGTCGTCGCGCTACAGGAGTGGTTCACGGTGCCGTGGCATCTCGACATCGTGGACAAGTGGCGGGCCGCGGGCGTCCGGATGGCGGATGAGCGCGACGAATCCATCGAGCGCAATCTCGAGGGCCTGTCCATCGTGGTCACCGGATCGCTACAGGACTTCACCCGCGACGGGGCCAAGGAGGCCATTCTGGTTCGCGGTGGCAAAGCGGCCAGTTCGGTCTCCAAGAAGACCGCCTTCGTGGTGATCGGTGATTCCCCCGGCTCCAAGGCGGACAAGGCCGAGGAACTCGGCGTGCGGATCCTCGACGAGGATGCCTTCAAACGCCTCCTCGAGGGCGGCCCCGACGCGGTGGCGTAATCGATCGGGAACCGGTGGCGGCATGGGACGGAATTTCGCGCCACCGGTTCCTGATGGTCGACTGTTCAATTGTGTTGGGGGCGTGGGAGTGAGGATGGAGTGGTGATGGGTGACTCGGCCGTGGTGATCAGGGATGTGGAGACCGAAGAGTACGCGGCAGTCGGCGCGCTGACCGTCGAGGTGTATGTGGGGGAGGGGCATGTGAACCCCGAAAGTCCCTATGTCGCGGAGCTCGCCGATACCGGCACCCGCGCAGCGAGCGCGGAGATCCTGGTGGCGGTGCACGACGGCGGGGTCGTCGGATCGGTGACGGTGGCGCGGCCGGGTACCCCGTTCGCCGATATCGCGCGGGATGGTGAGCTGGAATTCCGCATGCTGGTGGTGGGCAAGCAGGGTCGCGGGCTCGGTGTCGGTACCGCATTGGTGCGCAAGGTCATCGAGATCGCGCGGGCGGAGGGCTGGCAGGCGGTCGTATTGACCACCATGCCGACCATGCGAGACGCCCGGCGGCTCTATGACCGATTGGGATTCGTCCATGCGCCGGAACGGGATTGGAAGACGATGGCGGGCACGCCGCTGACAGTGATGCGCCTCCCGGTGTGAGCCCACCCTCGTCATCCCGGCGCGTTCTTGGCCGGGATCCACACCATCAGCTGATCCGCCGTTTCCGCGGATCCCGGCCAGAGGCATGCCGGGATGACGAGGATGCGCCGCCTCGGCGGGCCAGGTGAGGTTGCCGTCTATACAGAGACCGGCGGTGCGCCAGGTGGGTTCCGCGCCCCGCGCGTTTCGGCCTCGGCCACTCCAGCGCCGAAAGGTATTGCAGCGGTGGTCAATACGGCAACGGTCCGGGCGGCCCGGCGGGATGCGGTCCTGGCGGTCAGCACCAGCTCGCCTGGGCGCGGCAGACGGTCCAGCTGCCATCCGGATTCTCATTGGTGTTCCAGGTGGTGGGGTTGTCGTCACCGGGCATAGTGCGCTGGGGTTCGGTCGGGGTGGCCCGCATTTCGCGCAGATACTGCTGATGCTGGTTCCGCAGTAGGGGATTGGAATCGGTGTGGTGATAGCCGTTCGGATCGATGGCGTGCATCCCGGTGCCGCCCATATGCGGCGGTGCGGAACGGCCCGGGGCCGACGGAGTGTTGTCGCGGGCGCCGTCTTCGCGCGAAAGTGATTCGGCCGCAGCGGTTCCGGCGGTGATGGTGGCGGCTGCGGTGGCGCCGATCACCTGTGCCACGGTGAGGGATACGCGGCGCAGGGTCGAGGTGGATCGGTGGTACTGCATGGCGTCATTGCCTCTCAGTAGATCATCTACGTACTTGCACCGTAGATGATCTACTGAGCTGAATAGTAGACAGAACCTGAGAACCCTCGAAGAACTAGCCGAGCACGGTGGCGATTATTCCGGCCAGATATCCGAGTCGAGCGACCTCGGAAGGTCGGAAATCGGGTCCGCCCGGACGGCCCAGCAGTAGCGCCTTGCCGGTATTGCCCAGCGGTGCCGCGGCCAGTTTGGTGTCCATATCGCGCCACAGCTCCGGCACCCAATCGCCCTCGCCGTCGAGCGCGGCGGGCTTCTCGAGCGGCATCCACGGCGCCTCGGCCGCCTGCGTGGACGGCGCGCTCTGGCTGCCGACCACCCGGTACGCGCCCTGCGGGCCCATATCGATGACCGTGCTCCAGCCCACCCGCAGCACCCGGGGGACGCCGTCGACCAATACCTGCAACCGGTCGTCGCGTGCGTTGGCGACCTGATCGATGAGCTCGAGCTCGCGATGCGTGTCCAGCATGCCCGAGTACGGGCGGAGCGAATCCACCTGTACGTCGTGCAGCGACTCCGCCGCCGTGATGAGTGTGTCCGGAAGAGCGCCCGACGGTACCTCGACCACTATGTCGTCGATCGCGAAACCGTCACCGCGTTCGACGACATCCAGCGAGAGGATATCGGCGCCCACGGAACCCAGCGCGAGTGCGAGCGAACCGAGACTGCCTGGACGATCCGGAAGTTGCACGCGAAGCAGGTATGACACGTGCCTTCCTTTCGATTCCTGTGCGACCAGTGAAACTTTGGGACGGGTACCCGGGTCCCGCAATATTTACACCCTCGGCTCATGGTTATCGAATCGAAGCGAGGGGTGTGATCCGGGCCACTTACCGGTCGGTCACGTAATTGATGCGGAATTCTCCAACCACGGTATCGCGGGACGTGATTCGCCGCCGGGAGACACCTGTGACCGGCGCTCCGACACGCCCCGCTAGGCTGTCCGGAGTCGAATCACCACGCTCGAACCAGCCGAAAGGGGTCCCGCGGTGCCCGCCATCTCCAGGGACGAGGTCGCACATCTCGCCCGGTTGTCCCGGCTCGCTTTGACCGATGACGAACTCGATCTGTACGCCGGTCAGTTGGATTCCATCCTGACCCACGTCGCGCAGATTTCCGAGGTCGCCGCGGCCGATGTCCCCGCCACCGCTTCCCCGAACCCCGCGACCAATGTGACGCGCCCGGATGTGGAGCAGCCCTGCCTTACTCCGGAGGAGGCGCTTTCGGGCGCACCCGCCGTCGAGGAGCAGCGGTTCCTGGTTCCGCAGATTCTGGGAGAGGGCGAATGACAGACCTGACGAAGCTGAGCGCGTCCGCGCTGGCCGAGAAGATCCATGCCCGCGAGGTCTCCTCGGTCGAGGTGACCGAGGCGCATATCGCGCGCATCGCCGAGGTCGACGGTGAGATCAACGCCTTCCTGCACGTCGCCGGTGAGCAGGCGCTGCTGACCGCCGCCGAGGTCGATCGCGAGATCGCCGCGGGTAAGACCGCCTCGGCGCTGGCGGGTGTTCCGTTGGCGCTCAAGGACGTTTTCACCACCACCGATATGCCGACCACCTGCGGGTCGAAAATTCTCGAGGGCTGGACCGCGCCGTACGACGCGACCGTCACCGCACGACTGCGCGCGGCCGGCATCCCGATTCTCGGCAAGACCAATATGGACGAGTTCGCCATGGGCTCCTCCACCGAGAACTCCGCGTACGGGCCGACCCGAAACCCGTGGGATACCACCAGGATTCCGGGCGGCTCCGGCGGTGGCTCGGCGGCGGCGCTGGCCTCGTACCAGGCTCCCCTCGCGATCGGCACCGATACCGGTGGCTCGATCCGGCAGCCCGCCGCGGTCACCGCGACCGTCGGCACCAAGCCCACCTACGGCACCGTCTCCCGATACGGCCTGGTCGCGTGCGCGTCATCGCTGGATCAGGGTGGGCCGTGCGGGCGCACCGTGCTCGATACCGCGCTGCTGCACGAGGTCATCGCCGGGTACGACCCGCGCGACTCCACCTCGCGCAATGTGCCGGTGCCGCCGGTGGTCGCCGCCGCGCGCGAAGGCGCCAAGGGTGATCTGTCCGGTGTGAAGGTCGGTGTGGTCAAGGAGCTGCACTCGGACTCCTATCAGCCCGGTGTCATCTCCTCCTTCGACGCCGCGGTCGCGCAGCTGAAGGATCTGGGCGCCGAGGTGATCGAGGTGTCCTGCCCGAACTTCGAGTACGCGCTCGCGGCCTACTACCTCATCCTGCCGTCGGAGGTGTCGTCGAACCTGGCGCGCTTCGACTCCATGCGGTACGGCATGCGCGTCGGCGACGACGGTACGCACAGCGCGGATCAGGTCATGTCGCTCAGCCGGGCGGCCGGGTTCGGCCCGGAGGTCAAGCGGCGCATCATGATCGGCACCTACGCGCTGTCGTCGGGCTACTACGAGGCCTACTACGGTCAGGCGCTCAAGGTGCGCACGCTCATCGCGCGCGACTTCGACAAGGCGTACGAGTCGGTGGACGTGCTGGTCTCGCCGACCAGTCCGTTCACGCCGTGGAAGCTGGGCGAGAAGGTCAACGACCCACTGGCCATGTATCTTTCGGACCTGTGCACGCTGCCCACCAACCTGGCCGGGCACTGCGGTATGTCGGTGCCGTCCGGGCTGAGCGCGGACGACGGGCTGCCCGTCGGCCTGCAGATCATGGCCCCGGCGCTGGCCGACGACCGGCTGTACCGGGTCGGCGCGGCCTATGAGGCGGCCCGCGGCGATATCGCCTGACGGCTCTGATCGCGTAGTGCGGTAAGCGAATTCGGCTCCCGGCTGACAATGTCAGCCGGGAGCCTTCGTGTGCCGGTACCGCTGTTCAGCAGGTGCCCAGCGCGGTGCCCTGATCGACGCCGTAGCGGTGGCCGTGACCGGAGGGCGCGTCCAAGGCGCCGAGCAGGTCGAGGCTGGTCTGCAGGAAGCTCACCACCGGAAGCCACCGGGGGACAGGGGCATCCGGGCGGGTGCCGGTGAGATTCGGGGGACTCCACAGCAGCGACGGTGACCAGTGCACCACCGGGTCGGAGGCATTCGCGAGCACCGTCGCGCCGGCGCGATGCACGTCGTTCGCCGGAGGTCCCGCCCAGAGCGCCGCGCAGGTGCGGCGGTCCTGGTCGGCGTCATCGGCGAAGATGGCGTTGCCGCCCAGTGCCCCGAGGCTCTGGCCGTAGAGGTACAGCTTCGGCCTGTGCGGGAGTGTCGAAACGCGTTGCTCCACAGCGGTGAAGAGGGCTCGCGCCGACTCCTCGGCGGCGCTGCGGCCGAAGACGAAGGTGGCCCAGCTGGGTGCGTTCGAATACTGCAATCCGACCAGGGCGACATCGCCGTCGAAGCGTCGATCCAGGCCGGCGGCGGCCTCACCGTCGATCCAGCCCGATCCGGTGGGGACGGTCACCACCAGGTTCGCGCGCTGTAATCCACCGGAGCGCTCCAACTCCTGAATCGCCAGTGCCACACGGGCGTTCACATCCGGTGCCGAGTTCAACCCGATGTAGACCCGCACGCCCTGTGCGGGTTGGCCCGCCACGAATTTGCGGCCCTGCGCGCCCAGTGAGGACCAACTGGCCGCCGATACCGGACTCCCCGACCGGCCCGGCGAAACCGGCTGCTGCAGAGTGGGATCCACGTAGGCGTTCGCGGCCGCGTACGACTCCTTGCGCCAATCCACCACGGTGGGCACCAGCACGGCCTGCGTCGCGACTGCGATCATGGCCAGCAGCAGCGCACTCCGCAGCCGCCCGAGTCGCCGCACCACCCGGCGAATTCCGAGGCATCCGCAGATAACCGCTCCGACGATCAGCGCCGTCCACACGCCCCACAGCAACCAGTACGCGGGCCCCACCTGAGCTACACCCATGGCCCCTCGCAGCCGGTTCTGCCAATGCTCGGCCTGTGCCACCGCGACCGCCACCGCGGGGACAGCCAGCGCGAGTACCGGAACCCGCGATCGTCTCCGGATCGACCCGTCGCCGAATCCCATCCGGCGCAGAGCGATACGCCCCAGCCCCACCACTCCGAGCCCGAGGAGAACCAGCAACGCCGTCAGAATCGCCTGTGCCGTAGGAGTTCGCGGCAGCAATCCCGGGGCCAGCGATGCCAGCACTCCGAACAGCACCCCGAGCGTGGTCCCGACCCGCGGCGCGCGTATCCGCAGGCGTGCGCCGATGGATCGATTCGCCCGCGAATCATGCACTGCCGCACCGGGAGAGTTCGTCGTCGTGGGTCTGGCCCGATCGATGATGCTCACAGCGCCACCGCCCGTGGGGTAGTGATCCGAACGTCGGACAGGGAGCGCAGTGCGCGTGCTCGCCGGGCGAAGAAGCCTGCGGTGGCGGCGAATACGGCGGCCGGCAGGCCGAAGGCGGCGTAGCGCACGATCGGCGAGGGCGAGCCGTCGAAGGCGGCCTCGTGCACCGGAACGCCGTAGTCCTGGCGAATGGAGTTCAAATCCACGAAGGTGGCGGCGACCCCGGCCATGAACTCGCAACCCGCCCGATCCAGCGCATCGCCGCGGGCGAGGCAGGAGGCGTGCATGCGCTCATCCAGCGCCGCATCCACCGCCTGCCGAGCCCACGGCCCCAGCGCCTGCCCGTGGCTGTCGGCATAGCGGAGCATGTCGTACCCGAGATCATGTGCCTTGCAAGCGATATCGAACTCGCGTGGGAGTGGAACCGGAGAAGAGCAGTCCCCGCCGGGATTCACCAGCATGCCCGCCTCCACCACCGGCCGATATCCGGCCTCGGTGACGAAATCCTCCGCAATAGCGTTCGGATCCGGATGCGCGGCAGTGGATTCCAGGATTCCGACCCGTGCGGCGGCATTCTCCGAGATCACCGGCGGTGCCGCGGATGCTCCGGCGGACGGTGCGAAGGCGACCGCGACGGAGAACAGTACGGTCGCCGCACCGGCGAGCATTGCGGAGCGGCGCACCGGACCGGCGGCTTCGGAGCGGGGGAGTCGGCCGGGGCGGCGCTGCGGGATGGAGCTGACTGCGGGCTGCGGTTCCGGGGTCGGAGTGCCCGGGTGGGACGGGAACGCTCTCATGGGGACGACGTTAGGAATTGGGCCCTGACCGGGGCTTCACGCTGCGGGGGTGTTCCGGGATGGGCGGGGTGGGGGAGCCCGGGGCGCGGCCCGTACCGGGGTAGGGGGTGCAAGATCGATCGAGGGTATGAGGTGTGCGGCCCGCGCGACCTCTACCGTCGATGGCATGGTCGGTACTTTGGCGAAGCGGGCACTCTCGGCGAGAGCGCGGCAGTGGTTCGACGGCATCACGGTGCTGGTCGCACTCATATTCATCGCGGTGGCGTGGCCGACCCTGCATCTCACCCATGCGGTACCGGCGGCCGCGCAGCCCTTCATCGCGGGGTTCGCGGCGTTCCCCATCCTGCTGGTGCGGGTGAATCCGGCGCTGGGATGGGCGGTTTCGGCCGGATCGGCGCTGCTCATCTCGCTGGCGGTACCGCATACACCCGGTAACACGCTGCCCTTCCAGGTCGTGCACATACTGTCGCTGTTCGCGCTGGTGTTCGCGGTGGCGGTGCGCGCGCCCATTCAGATCGTCGGGGTGGCGTGGGTGGCGACCTCGCTGCTGATGGCCACCACCATGGCGCAGACCGGGGACAGTTTCGCCGAAGCCGGACTCGGCTGGCCGATAGCCATTACCGGGCTGGTCGTACTCGGACTCCTGGTGCGCTGGGTGGTGGTCTCCCGCCAGCAGCTGCTCAAGCAGGAGGAGGAGACCGAGCTGGAGCGGGCGCGGCGCGCGATCCTGGAGGAGAAGGCGCGCATCGCCCGCGATCTGCACGATGTGGTCGCACATCACATGTCGATGGTGGTGGTGCAGGCGCAGACCGCGCCGTATCGCATCGACGGCCTGTCCGCCGAGGCCAAGGAGGAGTTCGAATCCATCGGCTCGGGTGCACGCTCGGCGCTCAACGAGATTCGCGGGCTGCTGGGGGTGCTGCGCAGTGACGGGCAGCTGCCCGAGCATGCCCCGCAACCCACCGCGACCGATGTGCTCGGCCTGCTCGAGGGCGCTCGCCGCGCGGGCGTACCACTCACCTGGACCATCGACGGGAATCTGGACGCGGTGCCGGAGACGACCGGCCTCGCGCTGTACCGCATCGTGCAGGAATCCCTCGCCAATGCCTCGCGGCATGCGCCCGGCGCGCCGGTGTGGGTGCGCATTGCCAGTGCCGCCGCGCTGAATCTGTCTGTCGCCAATGACCGTCCGCTCGGTCCGGCGCACACCGATCATGTCGGTGGCAGCGGGATCGCGGGGATGCAGTCCCGTGCGGCCTCGGTCGGCGGCAATCTCACCGCCGCGCCCCGCCCCGACGGTGGCTTCGAGGTCCGTGCCGAATTGCCGCTGACGCTCGGCGCGGACGCCATGCACGCCACGCTCGGCTCCGGGATCTGATCCGATGCCCGTGCCCTCGGTTGTCATAACCGAGGGGCATTTCCGCGTGTTGGGGTGCGAAGGTGATGCGACCGAGGCTCTCGTGTGGTTGACGTGGCAAACTCGGTTGGGTGCGTGAGGTGGTGGGACTGTGGCGATAACGGTGTTGATCGCCGACGATCAGGCGATGGTGCGAGCCGGATTCGGCGCGCTGCTCGCGGCGCAACCGGATATCAGCGTGGTGGGTGACGCGCCCGACGGCAAAACCGCTGTGGCGGAGGCGAAACGGCTCCGCCCGGATGTGGTGCTCATGGATGTGCGCATGCCCGAGATGAATGGTCTGGACGCGGCGCGGGCGATTCTCTCCGCCGGGTTCGATCCGCCGGTGCGGGTGCTCATGCTCACCACCTTCGATATCGACGACTACGTGTACGAGGCGCTCGGGATCGGGGCCAGCGGCTTCCTGCTCAAGGACGCGCCCGCCGAGGAGTTGGTGCGCGCGGTGCGCGTGGTCGCCGCCGGTGACGCGCTACTCGCGCCGACCGTCACGCGCAGGCTCATCGCCGATGTGACCAAGCGGCGCAACAGGCGTGCGCCCGCACCCGCGCTGGGGGTGCTCACCCCGCGCGAACGCGAGGTGCTGGAGCTGGTCGCGCGCGGGCTCTCCAATGCCGAGATCGCCGACAATCTCTTCGTGGCGGAGCAGACCGTGAAGACCCATGTCTCCAAGGTTTTCGCCAAACTGAATCTGCGGGATCGCGCGCAGGCGGTGGTGCTGGCCTATGAGTCCGGCCTGGTGACGCCGGGCTGAAATCCAGCCGGTCGGCCAGCGTTTCGCGCTGTAAGCTCCAGGACTCGTACGTCACCGGAAGGGGGTCGTCGCGGTGTTGAACAACGGTGACGTGTTCGCCGGTTTCACCATTGAGCGACTGCTCGGACAGGGCGGGATGGGATCGGTGTATCTCGCCCGCCATCCCCGGCTGGGGCGGCTCACCGCGCTCAAGCTGTTGAATCGGGAACTCTTCGCCGACAGGGAGATTCGCGCGCGTTTCGAACGTGAGGCGGATCTGGTCGCACAGCTCGATCACCCCAATATCGTCGAGGTGTACGACCGCGGCAGCGAGGATGAGCAGCTGTGGATCTCCATGCAGTACATCGACGGTGTCGATGCCGCCGGAGTGAACGTCACCCAACTCCCGCCCGAACGCGCCGTCCAGATCATCGAGGGCGTGGCCGAGGCCCTGGACTACGCGCATACCCGCGGCGTCCTGCACCGGGATGTGAAGCCCGCCAACATTATTCTGGCCCGCGCCGTCGCCGGTCACGGTGAACGCGTCTTTCTCACCGATTTCGGTATCGCCCGCCTGCGCGAGGACTCCACCCATCTCACCCAGCGCGGTATGTTCACCGCCACCCTGGCGTACGCCTCGCCGGAACAGATGACCGGCGCCCATCTGGACCACACCACCGACCAGTACTCGCTGGCCTGTGCCCTGTACTGGCTGCTTATTGGCGCGGGTCCGTACGACTCTCCCCACCCCGCCGAACTCATTCGCGGTCACCTCCAACTCCTCCCGCCGCCGGTGAGCCTGCGCCGCCCGGGACTCACCCAAGCCATGGACGCCGTCCTCACCAAGGCCATGGCCAAACGCCCGGTGGATCGCTTCCCCTCCTGCGCCGACTTCGCCAAAGCCGCCCGCCGAGCCCTCACCTCGGGCCCCGTCCCCTACCCCGCCGCCGCGCCGTACACCGTCGCCCCACCCACCTACGGCGCCCCGCCCGCGGCCGCCTACCCCGCCGCGCCACCGGCCTATCCGCCGCAGGCGCCGAACTACCCGCCCGGCCAACCGGCCCCCGCTCCGGGTTACGCACCGGCCCAGCAGGCGCCCGGTGGCGCATCGGTTCCGGCTCCGGGCTATTCGCCTGCCCAGCCGGGTGCGGCCGCGCCGATGCCATCGCCCGGCTTCCCGGCCGCCCCGCAGGGCTATCCCGCCGCCCCGCCCAATTATCCGGCTCCCCAACAGCACCCGGCCGCACAACAACCGGGGCAGATGCCTCCGGGCCCGGCGGCCTCGGGATACGTAGGCGCGCCGCAGTCTCCGAACGCGCCGCAGCCGATCCCGGCACCGCCCGCCGGATCGCCCGCCCCGGCGAACCCTGAAGCGCCACTGGACGATTCCGCCTACCGCCCAACCGATTCGTTCCCCACCCGCCGAGTCCCGTCGGGCACCTCCGAGGGGAATCCCGCCGACCCCACCTCCACGGACTCCGGCACGCCGGGTGATGAGCAATCACCCCCTCCGCCAGCCCCACCCGCGATTTCGGAAGAGCCCTCGGGGGATGCGCCACGCCAACTGACCGCGCTGCCGCACGAACCAGACGCCGACGAGAACGCGTCCCGGCAAACCGACTCCTTCCCGACCCATCGGGCGCCTGCCGAGGATATGGCAGCTGATTCCACTGCCGGGGAAGAGGATTCGGCGCCATCTGGGACCGGCCCCGCAGCAGCCTCGGCTGTCGAAGCGCCATCGAAACGGCGCAAGCGGAAGGCCTCGCGTAAATCGGAGGCGATGAACCCTGCCGTCGCTCCCGAGAACGAAGCGCCGGACAATGACGCGCCGCCACCGGCTACAGCGGAGCAGACTCCGCCGCCGGTGGCCGCGTCCGATCCGATAGCGCAGGACGACTCGGCCGCGCGGGCCGACACCGAATCCGCCCGGATCGCCGGAGCATCCGATAGCGCGCCCTCGGAGGACGGCGACGCGGCAGAGCCTCGTGCCGAAGCGGGCTATCCCGGTGCGGGGCTTCGCAATCCGGAGTCCGGCGCGTTCGTTCCCTCGGCGGAGCCCGGTGCCGCGAGTCCTGCGAAACGCGGTGCCGACAGTGTGTGGTCGCGCGAGGGCTCGAAACCCCGGGAAGCCGATGACGAACCGTCCCCCACGGCTCAGGCCGCCGAGACCCCTTCCGCCGCCGCCCAACCGCCCATCGAGCCCCAACCCGGTGCGGCTCAGACCGCCGCAGCACCACCCGTCGGCGCGATACCGGTAGGGCCGCATCCCGGCGGTCCGCCACCCGGCCAGTTCGGCCCGGCCGGATATCCGGTCAATTCGCCTCCATCACAGCAGATTCCGGCGGGAGTCGGGCGCTCACAGGTCACCGCCCTGGTGGTGCTCGGCCTGGCCGTGCTGGCCCTGCTGTTGATGCTCGCCCTCGTGGTGGTGCAGGTGGCGGGCTGAGGATCGCCGCGAAGTTATGGTGCGCCCGGCTCGGGGACGAGTGGGTCCGAAATCAGGGCTCCGGCTCTCGCCGGGCGCGAGTCAAGTTCAGCATCGGCGGGTGCGGGCGGGCAATGTAATTCGGGTGTCGCGGGAAAGTTTCCGAAACCTCCAGGTCGCCATTCATTGTGCGTGGGAGCATCGTTCACAGTGACCGAAAACCGCCTTCGCGGGGGGAGACTCGATGTCCGAGCATGGTTCTACGCTGCCGCGCCGCCAACTGGGGCGATACCTGCGCGAGGGGCGAATGCAATGCAATATGACCATTGCCGAGGCGGCCTCGATGATGGAGTGGAGCGAGTCGAAACTACAGCGTTTGGAGACCGGTAACGCGGAAAAGATTCGCGTACTGGACATTCGGGAGTTATGCCGCATCTATGACTTCGATGACGAGTTCAGCACCGCCGTGGTGGGGCTGGCACAACAGGCCAGTGTCAAGTCCTGGTGGCATGAGTACGACGATCTCATTCCCGAGGGTTTCAATGTGTATGTCGGACTGGAGGCCTCGGCCCGCGGCCTCATTTCCTATCAACCCGATCTGGTCCCCGGACTGCTGCAGACCACCGACTACGCCCGCGTCCTGATCAGTGATTACTGGCCGGATGCTGCGCGCGATGAGATCGACCGCAGAGTCCAGTTGAAGATCCGCCGACAGTCCCTTTTGACCAGAAAACGCAGCCCCGCGACCTTCGACGTAATCGTCCACGAAACGGCATTACACCGGGTCGTAGGCAGTCCGAGGATCATGTCCGCACAACTGCGACGCGTCGCGGACATGTCGACACTCCCGACGATCGCTGTGCGTGTACTACCCTTCTCCGCGGGCGTCCCTATCGGGCATACCGTGGGGCCGTTCGTGATTCTGGATTTCGGCCGGGACAGCGGAAATCGACCGGTCGAACCCACCGTGGTGTACCTGGAGAATTTCCTCGGCGACCTCTACCTGGAGAAGCAGGCCTCGGTCGACCGATATCGCCAGGCGTACCAGGCTCTCCAGCACTCGGCGCTGGACGAGACCAGCAGTAGGGATCTCTTGCGCAAGGCAGCGAAGGAGTACGCGACGTGACCGTCGAACCGACCGCCAGGTGGTTCAAGAGCGCCCGCAGTACCGGGGCGAAGGAGTGCGTGGAGATCGCATTCCTGGAAAAGGGTGTGGGAGTACGCGATAGCAAGCATCCGGCCGGGCCCGAATTGTTTTTCGGCCCGGCCGAATGGGACAGGTTCACCTCCGCGGTACAGCAGGGGCGTTTCAATTTGTCGGATGGTACCGACTGATTTCGCAGGGGTTCGGGGTAACTCCCCGGGTACGCCCAAAATCGGTGTCACACCCCACCGCTGCTACGCGTCCCCAACGGTCAACGGCACCCAGCCGTGCGCCAAAGACGCGGAGAGGCGGTACTGCACACCTCACCCGAAGAATGCGGCGGCCTCGCGGTAGCGGTCCTGCGGAACGAGTTTGAGCTGCTTGGTCGCCTCGGCCAATGGCACCAGATCGATTTCGGTGCCGTGCAGCGCCACCATTTGCCCGAAATTACCGGCGTGCACGGCTTCCGCGGCGTGCACGCCGAAACGGGTCGCCAGTACGCGGTCGTACGGGGTCGGCGTGCCACCGCGCTGCACATGCCCCAGCACGGTCACCCGGACCTCCTTACCGATGCGCCGCTCGATCTCCGGCGCGAGCTGCTGCGCCACCCCGGTGAATCGCACATGCCCGAATTCGTCGATACCGCCGTCGCGCAGCGAGAAGGAGTCCGGAGCGGGCTTGGCGCCCTCGGCGACCACGCAGATGAAGTGCGAATCCCCGCGCTGGAAGCGCCGTTTCACCATGGCGCAGACCTCGTCCACATCGAACGGCACCTCGGGGACCAGTGTCAGATGCGCCCCGGAGGCCATACCGGAGTTGATGGCGATCCAGCCCGCGTGCCGCCCCATCACCTCGACCAGCATGACGCGCTGATGCGATTCCGCGGTGGTGTGCAGCCGGTCGATGGCCTCGGTGGCCACGGCGATGGCGGTGTCATGCCCGAAAGTGGTATCGGTGCAGTCGATATCGTTGTCGATGGTCTTGGGCACGCCGACCACCGGCACGCCCTCCTCGGCGAGCCAGCTGGCCGCGGTGAGCGTGCCCTCGCCGCCGATCGGGATCAGCGCGTCGATGCCATTGTCGTCCAGGGTCTGTTTGATGCGCGGCAGTCCGGCGCGCAGCACATCCGGATTGGTGCGTGCGGTGCCCAGGATGGTGCCGCCCTTGGTGAGCAGCCGGTCGGTGCGGTCGTTGTTGAGGATTTGGATCTTGCGATCCTCGAGTAGCCCGCGCCACCCGTCCTGGAAGCCGACGATCGCGTCGCCCCAGCGGCCGTTCGCAGTGCGAACGACGGCTCGGATGACCGCGTTCAGTCCAGGGCAGTCTCCGCCTCCGGTCAAGACTCCGATGCGCATGCGCCCTATCTTGCCCCGAGTCGAGGTCGCCGTGGGGCGCGCCCCCGTGAACAGCTGGTCAAGAGTTGCTCAGCAGGCGCCGCCGCGCAATTCGCCCAGGTGTTTCTCGATCAGATCGGAGATCTTGGTGAGAATGGTGGTGCCTTCGTCGAAGGAGCCCGAAGTGGGCTGTGCGGCAATCGCGATGGCCACGTCTCCACCCTCGACCGGTAGTACTCCGAACTGCCGGACCAGGTAGTTGCCGCTCGGATCCGGTCCCCAGCCGCCCTTGAACTGCGCACCGGTGAGGGTGCCCAGCCCCCAGCGCTGGCCGTAGGCGATCTTGCCCATCAGCGAGGTGACCGAATCCGCCTGCGGCAGACAGGGCAGATGCGCCGCGAAGATCAATTGATCGGCGATGCTCCACTCGGCCTGGCCGAAGGCCGAGTACTCCGCGCGCGCCCGCTGCGCCGGCACTTTGGTGTCATTGTCCCCACCCTCGCGCAGTACGCCCTGTACGGCCTGTGCGGCCGCAACCGGCGTGCCCAGGGACTGCCAGAGCGTATCGGCGGCGGAGTTGTCGGAGTTGGTGATCGCCGAGGTGGCGGCGCTGGTGTAGCCGGGATTCGCGCGTAGTGCCGCCAGTGCCAGCGGCACCTTGATGGACGACCAGGCGGGGCCGCCACTCCAATTACCCAGTGCCACCACACGATCGCTGCCCACCGGCATGATCGCCAGCGCCACTTCGCCTTTCAGCGTCGGCTGTAGCTCATGCTCGAATTCCCATGCGAGCGTTCCCGGCATGGTCGCGGTGAGCGTCTGCGCGGGTGCCGCCGGACCGGCCGCCGCGGTGGTGGCGTCGGGTACGAGCACCGGCTTGCTGGTGCATCCGGTCGTCACCAGCAGTGCTGCCGCACAACAGCTCGCGATTCCAGCGATGCGTCTGCGCAGCGAATACGGTGCGTCCACCCGGTACCTCCATCGTCTCCGGTGAGTCCCTGTTTCCTAGCGGACTCACCGGTATGCGTCAATCTCGAAGGATTGCGATGCGGCTCGGGGGATTACGATCGGTGCGGCTCGCTAGTGCGAGCAGAGCCCACCGTGTAGGTCCGGCAGGTGATCGCCGAGCAGCAGCGCCATCTTGTCCATCATGTCGGTGGCGTCTTCGAAAGTGCCGGAGGTCGGTTCGGCCGCGAGCGCGACCGCGACCGGTCCGGCCAGGGTCGGAATCAGGCCGAACTGACGCACGGTGTAGTCGCCGGTATCGTCGTCCGGTCCCCAGCCGCCCTTGAACTCCGCGCCGATCAACCGGCCCAGGCCCCAGCTCTGGCTCGGGGTGATCTCACTCATCAGGGAGACAACCGAATTCGCGCGTGGCAGGCACGGCAGTTTCGAGGCGAAGCGCACCTGATCGGCGAGTGACCAGTCGGTCGCGCCGAAGGCCAGCAGATCATCCGAGCCGAGGGTGGCGAGCCGGGTGTGCCGGGCCGCCACATCGGTGATGGTGTCCCCGGCCTCGCGCAGGATCGCCTCGACCGCCGCGGCGGCCTGTGAGCCATTGCCGAGGGAGGTCCAAAGCGATTGCGCCGCATTATTATCGGAGAAGGTGATGGCGGCCTCGGCGAGATCGCGCAACCCGTCCGGATCGCGGCGCATGGCGGCCAGCGCGATCGGTACCTTGATGGTGGACCAGGCGATACCTGTGGTCCAGTTGCCCAGTACTGTCATATCGCCGCCGCCGACCGGCATGACCGCGAGTCCTACGCGGCCGTCCAGTCCGGATTGCAGGTCGGCGAAATCCGCTGCGAACGTAATGGATTTCGGCAGGCCGAACAGATCGGGCAGATCCGGCGCGATCATCGACATGGTCGGCGCGCCGTCTGCCACATCGGCAGGCCCGGTCACTACGGGAGCCTCCGGGACCGGGGTATCCGCGGAGCTCACATGCATCGCGCACGCCGAGATCGCCAACAGGGTCGCGAAAGACAAACACCGAGCAATGGCCTTACGACAGGCCGGAATTGGGTCAGTAGACATACACCACCGCGTTCTCGCCACCGATGCAGGTGACCAATTTGCCTGTCGCCGTGCAGTTCATCGTGTATGCCCGGTTTGTTACCGGGCTTACCACCACCACACTACTTGCCGTTCCCGGTTTTCCCGTAGTCGCGTCGGCATACGACCGGCGTACCTCCTCCGCGAAAGGGCAACTGGTAACGGCGGATCCGGTCGCCGAACCGGTGTAGCCGTTGAGCGCCGGGTACACCAGCTGGCACGGCGAGGCGCCCGCCGGTAGCTGGACCGTGGTCTGTGCCGGGGTACTGGTCACCGGATTCCTCGGCTGCGACAACGGCACGGTGAAGCTCGGATTGTCCTGCGCCACGGTCACACTCGGTGCTTCGTTGCGGGAGCGATCCAGGACTTGCCAGCCCACCGCACCGGCGATGGCCGCGATGGCGACCACCAGCACGCCGATCGAGATCGGCACCGCCACGGATCCGCGCCGTGAACGCCGGTGCGGGGGCCGCGGCTCCGGATCGATGCGCGGATGCTCCGAGGTCGGGTACAGCGACGGATCGGGCGTTGGCGCATATGGGAAATCCTGCTGCTGCGCATGCCCCCATACCTGCTGGCGACTCTGATCCTGTGCGCTCTGCGGCAGCGGGCTGTAGTGGAAGTCGCTGACCCGCACCACGGTCGGATCGGTCGGCACGATGATCGGCAGATCCGAGGTGCCGGGGCCCTCGGCGGGCTCCTCGCGCGGGAACGAGCCGGTGACATAGGCCCGGAGCTGACCGGTATTCGGTTGCACCACTGTCGGATCCGAGCTCTGCACGGGCATGACGGTGGTGGGCGCACCCGGCGGCACCGGACGTCCGGGCAGCGGTGTACCCGAGGGCGGCATACCGGGCGGTTGGATCACGGGCTGCGGCATTCCGGGCGGCATCGGACCCGACGCCGCGGGTGCGAGTGTCCCCGGCGCGGCAGGCGGTACGGTCCGGCCCGGCTGCAGGAACTCCGTCGGCGCCGCACCCACCGGCCCGCCCGCCAGGGCAGTCCGTGCGGCCCTGGCGAACTCGCCCGCCGTCAGGTACCGGCTGTTGGGATCCTTGGCCAGCGCACGCCCCACCACCGCGTCCAGCGCGGGCGGAATCCCGGCGCGCTGCAGACTCGGCTGCGGCGCGGGATCGGACAGGTGCGCACGCACCAGCACGCTCATATTCTGCGCGGGGAAGGGTCGATTGCCCGTAAGGCATTCGTGCAGAACACATCCCAGCGAGTACAGATCCGCGCGTCCGGTCACCGGACCGGAGTCGTCGAACCGCTCGGGGGCCATGTACGCGTACGAGCCGACGGCCGTACCCGCCATGGTGATGGTGGTGTCGCCCTCCGCGCGCGCGATACCGAAATCCGCCAGATATGCGAAATCCGCATCAGTCACGAGAATATTGGCGGGTTTCACATCCCGGTGAACGAGACCCGAGTAGTGCGCGGCATCGAGCGCCGCGGCGATCTGCTCGATGATCCCGACCGCGCGCAGCGGCGACATCGGCCCCTGCGCGTCCAGCAGACTGCGCAGATCCTGCCCGCGCACCAGCCGCATATCGATATACAGCTGCTCGTCGATCTCACCCCAGTCGTGGATCGGGATGATGTGCGGTTCGGCAAGGCGCGCCGCCGCCTGCGATTCGCGGCGGAAACGTTCCTGGTAGGAGGGGTCTTTCGCGAGTTCGACGGGTAGCAGTTTGAGCGCCACGACCCGATCCTTGGAGGTGTCGTAGGCCTCGTAGACCTCACCCATGCCGCCCCGGCCCAGCAGTGAGCGCAACTCGTACGGTCCGAACCTGCCGCCGGACCGCGAAGGCGGTGCATCCACCCCGTCAAACCTCCAACCTCATCAGGTGAGGATGCGAAGCTCTTCGCAGCTCACCCCTCGAGAGTGGATTCTCCCGGTGCGACTACACCATGGTCAAACGCGAACACGATCGCGGCCGCGCGATCACGTAACCCCAGCTTTCCGAAAATGTGTCCGACGTGGCTTTTCACCGTCACTTCGGAGATGCCGAGCGCGCTCGCTATCTCCGAGTTCAACCGGCCTTTGGCCATCAACTCGAGTACCTCGAGTTCGCGCACGGTGAGCTCGCCGAGGCGGCCGCCCGCCGGGGACGGGATTGGACGTGCCGACCGGTATGCGGTGAGTACGCGCGGTGTCACCGACGGATCCAGCCAGGAGCCGCCCTGCGCGACCGTGCGCACCGCGCGGATCAGATCCTCGGCGGGGGAGTCCTTGAGCAGGAAGCCCGCCGCGCCCGCGCGTAATGCGCCCGATAGCAATTGATCATCATCGAAGGTGGTGAGCATCAGCACCGGAGGCGCGTCGGCGCGGGTGCGCAGCGTGCGGGTCGCCTCGATACCGCCGATGCGCTTCATCCGCAGATCCATCAGCACCACATCGGGCCGGTTCGCGGCGATCGCGGCGGGCACCTCGTCACCGTCCGCGCACTCGCTGACCGCGAAACCGTCACGGCGGCGCAGGATTCGGCGCAGACCACCGCGCACCAGCTCCTGATCATCCACCACGAGTACGCCGATGAGCTGCTCATCCGGCTGCGATGTCACGCGCATCCTCCTGAATATCCTTGGCCACCATGGGATTCGGCCGGTCGTGTAGTTTGCGGGCCATCGATTGCAGCGCACCGCGCAGCGAGTCCTCGGCGCCGACCGCCATACAGGTCAGCTGACCGGACATCGGAATGCGGGCCTGCACCCGCCAGCCGTCATCGTGCGGTCCGGCGCTCAGCGTGCCACCGAGCAGCGAAATGCGCTGGCGCATACCGGATATACCCATTCCGCGACCGGGCCGAGCGGCGGCCCCAGCGGGCAGGCTATTGCGGACATCCACCGTAATGTCCTTGCTGCACAGCATGATCCGAAGATCGGCGGGTGCGCCGGGTGCGTGTTTGGCGATATTGGCCAGGGATTCCTGACTGATCCGGTAGAGCGCCAGACCGACGCTCGCGGAGATATTCGACGGATCGCCCTCCAAGCCGAACTCCACCGCCATACCCGCCCGGACGAAATCCGCCACCAGATCCGCGATATCCTCCAACCCCGGCTCGGGGGACTGCGAGGTGGGGCGCTGATCCAGCAGGCCCACCGTACGGCGGATATCGGCCATGGCCTGGCGGCCCAGGCGCTCGGCATCGGTGAGCGCCTCGACCGCGTCGTCCACATCCCGATCGGTCTGCAGGGCGTGCCGGGCCGCGGTCACATGCAGCAGCGTGATGCTCAGCGAATGCGCGATCACATCGTGCACCTCGCGGGCGATCCGGCGGCGCTCCTCATCGGCGGCCGCGACCGCGCGAACCTCTTGATACTCCCGCTCCTGGTACAGGTAGCGGCGCTGAAAATTCAGCATCTGACCGGTCATCCAGCCGCAGGCCACCGCGAAGAACCAGATCGGCATGCCGATATCCAGATGGCCGATGGAGGAGAAGAACATCAGCTCCGCGATCATGGCCAGGGCCACCGGAATACTGGCGATCATCGGGGCCAGGGCCGCGATCTCCCCGGCCGCCGCGATCAGCACGAATGGTGAGGCATCGGTCGGCACCGGCTGGGACAGGAACAGTGCCTCGGCCGACATGGTCAGGGCCGCGATGAGCAGCGGTTTGGGCATGATTCCGAAGAAGGCGCAGAGTGGGCCGCTGCTGTAGGCCAGGGTCAGCGCCAGCAGCGGCAGCAGAATCGAATAACCGTGCACACAGCGCTGGATCACCGCGAGAACAGCGACCGCGAGCAGCACGATATCGATCAGGGCGACCATATTGGCCGGATAGCCGAACTGCTCGGCATTGCGCTGGAACTCGGCCACGGGATGCCGCGCGAACGCGCGGATCCGTCGTCCGCTCGCCCACGCCCAATCCTGAATATCCCGCAGCGCACGCCCGGCTACTCTGGGGGTGGCGTCGGTCACGTTCATTCTGCAAGGCTAATGGCCGAATCTGACGGCGTACATCGTTCGTAGGCAGGGGCTGCGCTCCTACCGGGGTAGGAGGCCAAGTCGCTGCCGCGGCACGACGACAGAAAACCCCCGCCTCCGTAGCGTCTGAACACAGACGGATCCGGCACCGAACCTGCCGGATCGCGAGGCAGCACCTTCAAGAGAGGTTGGGGGCCATGAGCTGGGCAGACCTGCATGCTCGCACCGACATCCTGCATACCGTCCTGGATCGGGCGGCGCGAAATCCCGCCGATACCAGGCTGTTCGACGATATTCCCGATCTCGACCGGCTCTTCGGCGGCCGAGACGGAATCCTGCTGGCGCTGCGGCACCGGTGGGAGAACCACCTGACCGTGAAGCTGGATCACGCACTGGCGGAAGGGAAATCGACGGTCGAGGTGTATCTCGAACTCGCCGCCGAACAACCCGCGCTGCGCGCCATCCTGGACACCTACGACACCGATCACCGCCACATCCGCCCGCACCCGCGGGCCATGGCCAGCTGAGCCGCACCGGGCGCGGCTCGCCGCACACCGCACGCTGATCTACGAGGGGAAGCATCATGCTGGAATTGACCGACGTCACCAAGGAATACCGCGTCGGTGGGCAGACCGTGCGCGCGCTGGACGGCATCAGCCTGCGCATCGAACCGGGGGAGTTCACCGCCATTATCGGCCCCTCCGGATCGGGCAAATCCACGCTGCTGCATCTGCTCGGAGCCCTCGACTCACCCGATACCGGGTCGATTCGATTCCGGGACAAGGAGATCGGCGACCTCGACGACGATCGGCAATCCGAATTCCGCAGGCATCAGGTCGGTTTCATCTTCCAGTTCTTCAATCTGCTTCCCACCCTGTCCGCCTGGGAGAATGTCGCCATACCGAAACTGCTGGACGGCACCGGATTACGCAAGGCCAAGCCACGGGCGCTGGAACTGCTCGATCTGGTCGGACTGGCCGATCGGGCTGAGCACCGGCCCGCCGAACTCTCCGGCGGACAGATGCAGCGCGTCGCCGTCGCGCGAGCGCTCATCATGGACCCGCCGCTGATCCTGGCCGATGAACCCACCGGCAACCTGGACTCCAAGACCGGAGCCTCGATTCTGCGGCTGCTCGGCGATATCACCCGCGAGGGCAATTCGGTGGTGATGGTGACCCACGATATGGGCGCGGTGAAGTACTGCGATCGCGTAATCACCCTGCGGGACGGGCTGATCGGCTCCACCGAGCGGGTGCGGCGCACCGATGACGGCGAGGTGCGCACCGTGCCCGAGACCGGTGCCGACCCGGCTCCCGTCGCGGACACCGACGGCGCCGGGGTGGTGCGCGCATGATCCGGGCGGTCTGGGATCGGCTGCGGCTGTTCAATATCGGCGAACTCTTCGCCCACCGCGGCCGCACCACCATGTCCATGGTCGTGATGGGAGTCTCGGCGGGGCTGCTGGTTTCGGTCTTCAGCATCTCCGGATCCATCACCGGATCGGTGGACCGGCTCACCCACAGCCTCGGCGGCAATGCCGCGCTGGAGATCAGCGGCATCACCGACGCGGGCTTCGATCAAGCACTGCTGCAACAGATTCGGGGCACCGCCGGGGTGGGGACGGCGGTGCCCATGCTGCGCGAATCCGTCGGCGCGGGCGCGAACAAGGCGCTGTTGATCGGCGCCGACGCCACCGTTTCCGCGCTCGGCAGTGACCTCGGCGGGCCGCTGCAAGATCAGGCGAGCAAGCTGCTGGCCGTATCCAACGGCGTCCTCGTCGGTTCGGCCATGGGGCATAAGGAGGGGGAGCGGATTCAACTCGGCTCCACCACCGCCACCGTGGCGGGCGTGATCGACGACGCCACGGCGAAGAAACTCAACAGCGGGCATATCGTCATCGCGCTACTGCCGGTCGCCCAGAAGATCGCCGACCGGGCCGGGCGATTGGATTCGGTACAGATCATTCCCGCCGCGAACACCGATGTGGACCAACTCCGTTCGACCCTCACCCAGGTGGTCGCCGGGCGCGCGGTGGTCGCCGATCCGGATCTGCGCACCGCACAGGCGGGCGGATCGGTTCAGCTGGTGCGATATTCGACCCTGGCCTCCTCGGCCTCGGCGCTCATCGTGTCCTCGTTCCTGATCTACAACGCCATGAGCATGGCTGTGGCGCAACGGCGTCCGACGCTGTCGCTACTGCGCGCCATCGGCGGCAAACGTGGCCCCATGGTGCTCGGACTGCTGGTCGAGGCCGCCATCCTCGGCCTGCTCGGCGGGCTGAGCGGATCGATCATCGGCATCTTCATGGGCCGCGCCGCCATCGACAAACTGCCCGCCGCCATCCTGCAATCGGTCGAGGCGCGCACCGAATACAGCGTGCCCGGCTACGCGATCCCGGTGGCCATCGCCGCCTGCGTGATCGCCAGCGTCGCCGCCGCGGCCATTGCCGCCCGGCAGGTGTACAAGGTCGCGCCCATCGAGGCGCTCGCCCCGGTCGGCAGTTCCACCGCCGATGCGGTGAACCCGCTGCTGAAGTGGGGTTCGCTGGTGCTCGGCCTGATCATGGTCGGCGGTGCGATCATCATCGCCGACGCCGATATCGGCCGCTACTCGCTGGCCGCCATCTCGCTGGCGATCACCGGCGCGGTGGTGCTGTGCTTCGCCGCGACCGGACCCATCGTGCGCGCTATCGCCGCCGTGGCAAGGCTTTTCGGCGCACCCGGCGCACTCGGCGCGACCACGCTGGAACGCGCGCCCCGCCGCGTATGGGCCACCGCCATGACCGTCATGATCGGCGTCTGCGCCACCGTCGCCATGGGCAACGCGTCCCGCAATATGGTCGACGCCGCGGCCGCCACCTTCGAAGGTCTGGGCCGCACAGACGTTTTCGTCAGCGCGACGGCCATGGAGCAGTTCCCCACCGGCCCCATCCTGCCCGCGGATCTGAAGGAGAAACTCGCCACCATCCCCGGTGTCGGCGGAAGTGGTTCGGCGCAAATGGCTTTCGCCACCCTCGGCCGCGGTCGCGTCATGCTGCAGGGCTATGAAGGCGGTGTGGCCCGCAGCTCCGCGCTCGACGGGACCTCGGAGCGAGACCTGGCCCGGATGGCGGCGGGCGAGGGCGTGGTCATCTCCCGGGATGTCGCCCGCTCCCTCGATGTCACCGAGGGTTCGGGCCTGGACCTCCCGACACCGACCGGCGTCCACCATGTCACTGTGCTGCGTGTGGTGCCCTACTTCTCGGCCATCGCCGGAATCGTGGTCCTGGATCTGAACATCCTGCGCCAGTGGTATCAGCGACCCGGCGAAACCATTATCGGCATCGACTTCGCGCCGGGCTCGGATCACACCGCGGTCCTCAACGCCATCCGCGCCGCCGTCCCCGCCGATTTCCATGTGGCCACCGGACAGGAGGCCGTGACCGCCATCTCCAGCAGCGTCCGCCAGGGCACCTCGATCAGCGCCGCCATTCTCTGGATAGTCGTGCTGGTGGCCACGGTCGCCCTGCTGAACACCCTGATGCTCTCGGTGCTGGAACGCCGCCGCGAACTCGGCGTGCTGCGGGCCATGGGCACCAGCCGCCGCTTCCTGCTGCGCACCGTGCTCACCGAAGCGGTGGGCATCGGATTGACCGGCGCGGCACTGGGTCTGGCCGTCGGCTCGGCCGTGCACTACCTGGCCACCGTCGCCCTGAGTCACGCGCTGTCCATCGACATCCACTACGAACCCGGTCCGCTGCTGGTGGTCTACGCCGTCGTGGCCCTGATCCTGGCCCTGCTGGGCTCTATCCCACCGGCCCTGCGGGCCGCCCGCCTCCCCATAGTCGAGGCCATCGCGATCGACTGAAATATGTTGACCGGCGCGGACTCTCGGACATGGAGCACGCGCCGGCCATTGTCAAGCCGGGTTCAGCAGATCCTCGACCGCGATGTCGGTATCGGCATAGGGCAGCGCGATGCGATCCCCGGAACGAAACTCCTGCCGGAAGCGGTATCCGGCGGATGTGGGCGCGGTGTGTTTGTAGATGACGCTCTGGGTGACAACCCAGTACTCCTGGTATCCGGCGCGACCGTACAGTCGCTCCTTGACTCCGAGATCCGCCATGACCGTCTCGTCCGAGACTTCGACCACCAACAGCACATCCGACGAGGCCCACATCGTCAGCCGGGTACCGACGGTGTCCACGGGTTCGGCAGTCTTGCGGCGTATCCAGCAGTCCGGGTCGGGTAGCGAATCGCAGGTCGGTAGGGTCGAGCCGGTCACGATCACATCCGGGTGGCGCAGCAGTTCGCCGACGCGGAATATGGTTTCGCCGTGCCAGTCACCCAGGACCACCGGCCAGACCTCCCCCTCCACCAATTCGACCCTGCGGTCGAAGGCCCCGGCTTCCCACGCCCGCATGAACGCGTCGCGGGTCCAGTGATAGTGCAGCGTGGCCTCCTCCGTCATGTCGACGACATTACCGCTGGCAGCGCACGGTGCATTGTCGAATTCGGCTGGCTGTGGACAACTCCCCGCCTGTGCATAGAGGTGGCCCTGGGGCACTGACCGGCTCGGGGTCTTACATAGGATGGTGGCCATGAGCGCAGCCACGGTCGACTTGATGGACTACACCGACGTCATCAGCCGGTACGAGCCGGTGCTGGGTATGGAGGTGCATGTCGAGCTGGGGACCGCGACGAAGATGTTCTGCGGCTGCCCCACCGAATTCGGCGCGGAGCCCAATACCCAGGTGTGCCCGGTGTGTTTGGGCCTGCCCGGATCGCTGCCGGTGGTGAACGAGAAGGCCGTGGAGTCGGCCATTCGGATCGGGCTGGCGCTGAACTGCTCGATCACCCCGTGGGGGCGGTTCGCGCGGAAGAACTACTTCTACCCGGACCAGCCGAAGAACTACCAGATCAGCCAGTACGACGAGCCCATCGCGACCAACGGATACCTGGACGTGGTGCTCGACGACGGGTCGATCTTCCGGGTCGAGATCGAGCGCGCCCATATGGAGGAGGACACCGGTAAGTCCACCCATATGGGCGGCGCCACCGGCCGCATCCACGGCGCCTCGCATTCGCTGCTGGACTACAACCGCGCGGGCGTACCGCTCATCGAGATCGTCACCAAGACCATCGAGGGCGCGGGCGAGCGGGCCCCCGAGGTCGCGCGCGCCTATGTGACCGCCCTGCGCGAGGTGCTCAAGTCCCTGGACGTCTCGGACGTGAAGATGGAGCAGGGCTCACTGCGCTGCGATGCCAATGTCTCGCTGATGCCCAAGGGCGCCAAGGAGTTCGGCACCCGCACCGAGACCAAGAACGTCAACTCGCTCAAGAGCGTCGAGGTCGCGGTGCGCTTCGAAATGCGCCGCCAGGCCGCGGTCCTGGCCTCCGGCGGCACCATCACCATGGAGACCCGGCACTTCCACGAGACCGACGGCACCACCTCGCCCGGACGGCCCAAGGAAACCGCCGAGGACTACCGCTACTTCCCCGAGCCGGACCTCGAGCCCGTCGCCCCCGACGCCGCCTGGGTCGAAGAGCTGCGCGGCACCATCCCCGAATACCCGTGGCTGCGCCGCGCCCGCATCCAGGCCGACTGGGGCCTGTCCGACGAGGTCTTCCGCGACCTGGTCAACGCCGGAGCCCTGGACCTGATCATCGCCACCGTCGACGCCGGCGCCTCGGTCGACGCCGCTCGTTCCTGGTGGGTCGCCTACCTGACCGAGAAGGCCAAGGAGCGCGAGGTCGCTCTCGAAGACCTGCCCATCACGCCGAAGCAGGTCGCCGAGGTCGCCGGACTGGTCGAGGCCAAAACCATCAACAACAAGATCGCCAAGCAGGTCGTCGACTTCGTCCTCGCCGGTGAAGGCGAACCCGCCGCGATCGTCGAGTCCAAGGGCCTCGGCATGGTCAGCGACGACTCCGCTTTGCAGGCCGAGGTCGACAAGGCACTGGAAGCCAACCCGGCCATCGCCGACAAGATCCGCTCCGGCAAGGTCCAGGCCGCCGGCAAGGTCGTCGGCGATGTCATGAAGGCCACCCGCGGCCAAGCCGACGCGGCGCGCGTGCGCGAGCTCGTGCTCGCCGCCTGTGGCGTCACGGAGTAACTATCCGAACGTGAATGGCGCACGGCACCTGCCGTGCGCCATCGCTATACGCAGCCGACGTTCGAATCAGGCACTGCCCCGGGCGCGCACCGTTTCCGGCGATGGAAATAGTTATGACACGGTTCACGGATGAGACCGAACGCGTCCTTCGTGCCTCGGGATGGCGGCCTGGCAGGCATGTCGATACCAGTTTCTGGCGAAAGAGGCTGGAATCCGGCGGGTTCAGGTGGAACACGGCGGCGGACCGATTTCTCGGGGAATTCGGGGGCCTGGCCGTCGACATCTCCGGCCCGGGAATCACTTCCGCCCGTGAACCTTTCGAGCTGGATCCCATTTTGGTCGAGGGCGAGGGCGACAGATTCGCCGAATGGGCCGAGGTCATCGGTGAGTCGATCGCGCCGCTGGGCGAACTCGACGGTGGACGCCATTTCCTCGGAATGTCCGAGTCGGGCGGTCTCTATCTGGTCGCCGACTGGCTCGCCTCGTTCGGCCGGGCCGCAGCGGCGCTCGAGTCCCTGATCCTCGGCATCTCACCCGCGCCCGTGGCGGAGTGAAGACTCAATTCTCGGTATTGAACTCTCGCACTTCATCTCTACTGTGATCGGTTCGATCGTGCTTGACCGACGACCTTGAAGTGTCGGGTAGGAAGGGGGATGACGTTCGAGGGTTCGGCGTATCGGTCTTTCTCGATGCCGATGATCCGCGTCGCGGCTTGTTGGCGGGGGCACACCGCGGCGTGGCAGTCCCGATGAAGGATCAATGCTTCCAGCGCTTCGGCCGCGTTCATTTCGATGTCGTCGTCGCGAACATCGCAGTCTTCCAATCGTTCCAATCGTGGACCGTAGAACTCCACGGGCCTACTCCTCGCTGCCGATCCTATGAATTCACTGATTCGGCTCACGGCTGTCGCCGGTGCCGACCGGTGACGCTGGCGGCATGCAATTCGAGCTTCGTACCGCCGCGAACGCGGACTGAAACAGGGCGCGGCGGCGAATCGTCGTATTTGCCGGTATTTTTGATGTCCTCAATGAGGGCTGCGACGACAATGACGAGTCCAGTCGCGAAGAGTGCGATCAAAACCCAAGCATCCCAAGGCATTTCGGCTCCCTGTGCTTTCGGCTGAATCCCCGGCGGCGGCCTACTTCGTCGTCGTTGCCAGGTGCTATGGGCTAAGTAGATCCCCTGTAATACGTGCTCGGGGCTCAGTTTATGAAATACGATGAGCGTGCAGCGCGCACGTGTGCGTGCTGCACTCCCAACCCGATAGTGAGGCTAAGAAGATGGCCGTATCGAGTAAAACGTCCGTTTCTCGAATGGATTTCGGGAATTTCATGGAACGGCTACGCAAGCGCGCAGGCAAGAACGCTACGGCTGCCGGTCTGCACCTCGGCGAGGTATCGCGATTCGTCATCGGGCGTTTGGAAGAGGGTGTGCCGACCAAGCTGACAACCCCTCAGGTGGAAAGCCTGCTGTGGTTCTATCGTGCCACCGACAACGAGCGGGAAGAGGCGTTGGCGCTTTGGGCTGATATCAAGCGCCAGGAGAAGGTCGCGAGGGCTGAAGGTGGTGTGGGAAAAGGCTTTTGGACTGAGTACACCGATCAGATAGCGCCCAACTTTTCGAAGTTCCTGAGGTTGGAGGAGCTTGCCAACCGGATGGTCGCCTACCATCCGGTGATCTTCCCCGGATTGCTCCAGGGTCCCGACTACAGGCGGTCAATCATCAAGATCGACAACCCGGAATTGTCGGCCGTCGACGTGGAGCGCCGGCTCGAGCTGACCGCGCTGCGTCAGAATCGTCTGGGCGAGAAGGGGTTTCGGGTCGAAGTATTGGTATCCGAAGCTGCCGTGCGTAATCAGGTTGGTCGTCCCGACATCATGGCCGCACAGCTCGAATGGCTCACTTCGTGGAGTGAGCACGAAAATGTGAGCCTTCGGCTGATCGAGTTCAAGGAGATCGCGCATCGAGGGCTCACGATTCAGCCGTTTACACGTCTCGAGTTCGCCCCCGGCCTGAGCGGACTCACCAAGCCGCCCGTGGTGTACGTCGAGGGGGCATTCAGCATCGGGTACCACGAACGGGACGACGTGATCGACAAATATGACACGGCGATCTCCACGATGCGGGGGGTAGCGTTGACGGAAGAGGGCACCAGGGAGCTCCTGGCACGAATGATGAAGGAGTACAAGGCGTGAGGAAACCGCCGATTGACATGTGGTACAAGTCGAGCTGGTCCGATGGGGGCAATGCCTGCGTGGAGGTCGTCCACGCTGACGATGCGGTCGGCGTTCGCGATTCGAAAAACCCTGGCGGACCAGAGCTTTTCTTCACCCCGGAGCAGTGGACCAGCTTCCTCCGCCTCGCGAGCCAGTAGCAAGACGACCAGCACCTCTGAGCCGAAAACGCCTCAGCCGGAGGTCGTTTCGTGCCGCAGGGCAGTCTCGTTCGGGCTGGTCCGTTCGTAGCCGGCCGTGACCGCAACACCCTCCGGCATTTGGTGCCGGACCGGGCGCCCAATCGTTCGTCACTTCACTGAATTCCCTGCACGACAACGGGACTGCGTCGTCCTCCAGTTCGGACTGCGTGAAGCCACCTGGCGGTGTCGGCGCGATCGGAGGTGTTACCTGCTCCGGGCCATCGCATCGGTAGGCAATGCTGTGTGCATATCTTCAACGCCCCGAAGTACGTCCCGTGCTCGATTAGCGTTTCGCACGCGGTGAGGTCGCGGCCCATCGCCCCACTGGGGCTCACGTTGGCATCGGCGAAACCTGACGTCACCGGCCAGCGCGTCCACCTTCCTCGGTGCGGCACCCGAACGCACTATTCTGCCGATGAGCGTGCTGCTTTGGTGGCGGGGATGGCGGGCGCAAAGTAGGTGCACCCTCCACCAGAAGCTTGAGTAGCGAGCCAGACTTGCCGTTAACGGCCAGAATGTGTCTGGGCCACAGCGCTTTAGCAAGTCCGGCAACAACAGATAGAACGCAGGTAGAACCATGGGAATCTGGTTTCGCGCTCCTAGATTGACTGAGTCCGAATCGGTCATTTGGAAGAAAGTCGCCAACCGCACACAATCAGCTAACCGAGCCGTCGGCGGCCGCCTCTACTTGACCGAGACTCGCCTGATATTCGAACCGGGTCACTTCGACGTGCTTACCGGAGGACGCCCCTGGTCAACGCCATTGCACGCGATCCATAGGATCGGGTCTCAGGACCGAGACGGAAGCCCGTTCAACGGCGGACTCCGCAATCGCCTGCGGCTAGACCTTGCCGACGGCTCCGTCGAACTGTTCGTCATCAACGACCTGGATGTGGCCATCGAGGTGCTGGAGCGAGCTACTGCCTCGGCGTGAATTCGGATGACAAGGACACACGCATGTAGAGGGCATGCACGCTCATGCCGCATGGCGCGCTGTTCGAAATGGCCACACGGCCTGCCCGAGAACCAACGGTCGGCGGTCGTTCGCGTAACGCTATGAGAGAAGAGGATGGCGCACGGCGAATGTGGCGTGCGCCATGGGTGTTCGTCGCTCGGATTACGTGCTGCGAGCGATTAATCCGGTCCCGAACCCTGACCGTTGGAGGGCGGCGGAATCCGTACGACGCGGTCGTCGTATTGGTTGGGCTGGCCGTCGGTTTTGTTCACCGTGGAGGACCAGATATTGCCGTCGCCGCCGATCGCCGCGCCGTCGAGGCGGCCGTATTTGTCCTGGGCGAACAGGGAGGGGGCGGCGGTGACCGCGTGGGTGTCCTTGTCGGCCTTGGCGATTGCCAGGGCCTTCTGGTTGGTCAGGGCGATGGCCACACCGTCGGTGGCGGCGGCGCAGTTGGCGACGCCCGGATGGTCGGGCCAGCTCCAGGCCTTGGTGGCCGCGCCGTCCGAGCCGATGCGCTGGAGGCGATCCTCGGTGGCGGTGCGGTCGGTGACCCAGATCGAATCCTGGTGATCCGAGCAGACACCGCCTGCCACACCGATGCCCGCGAGCACCACCTCCGCGGCCGCCCCGGGGGCGGGGG
This sequence comes from Nocardia sp. NBC_01503, assembly GCF_036327755.1. NCBI lineage: Bacteria > Bacillati > Actinomycetota > Actinomycetes > Mycobacteriales > Nocardiaceae > Nocardia > Nocardia sp. NBC_01503. The sequence continues at coordinate 345,682 of NZ_CP109596.1, read as the reverse complement.
AGTTGACGCTCAACAACTTCCCCGCGTAGGAACCATTGTCGTCGGCCGCGGACGGGTTGCCCGCGTCACCGGTCAGGACGAGCATGCGGTCGGGGGTGTGGAAGTCCAGGGAACCGCGATTACCGGTGGAGCCCTTCGGAATTCCGGTCAGGATCGGCTTGGGCGCACCACCGTCGGTGGAGATGCGCACCACCCGATTGTCGCTGCCGGTGGTGATGTACGCGTAGATCAGACCGTCCTCGGAGTAGCTGGGGGACAACGCCAATGCGGTCAGACCGCCATCGCCCGTCCCGTCCACATCCAGCCGCGCCACCTCGATCGGTGCGGGCGGCATGCCCTCATCGGTGGCGACCACCTTCAGAATCCGGCCCGTGGTGCGCTCACCCACCAGCGCGCTCGCCCCATCGGGCAGCGTCACCAGACCGCCCGTGGTATCCAGGCAGGAGACCACCACCAGCGGATCGGGGTCCACACACGGCGCGGTCGGCCGCTTCGCGGTACTGCTCGGCGCATTCGGCTTCGAGGTGCCCTGCTCGGCATCCTGCCAATTCGGCTCGGTGGTGAATGGGCTGGAAGCGCGATCATCGAACCGGGCACAACCGGACAACAGCAAGGTGCCCGCCATAACGCCCACCACGATTCTCCGTGCGCCCACCCCGAACCGGCCCGCGGCAACCCAACTCATGGTTGAGACGTTACGGAAAACCCGGCGCGAATGCGCGGACGGGGTGGCTCGTTCCGCCCGCGCGGCGTGAACTGGACAGTGGACACGCCCGCCACAGCCGTGTGTCGAGCGCTCTTGCCTAATAGTCTGGCCGCGTGACCGAGAAGCCGAACGAGCCCACCGCGGACGCGCCGGGCAGCACACCGCCCGCATCGCCACGGCCGGCGGGTGAACCGGTGCGCAGCCCCTTCGACTCGCCGACCGAGCAGTTCACCGCCACCACCGTGAAAACGGATGTGACCAAGCCGGAGCTGACCAAAGAGCCTCCACGCACCGATGAGGAACTGGGCCTCGATCCCGAAGTCCCGCTCTACGCGGAGATGAAAGAGGCCATCAACGGCACCGCACCCACAGCGCCCACCGCCGATACCGCGCCCACCTACGCGTTCGCCAGCATCCCGCCCGCCCCAGGCGGCGGCACCGAACCCACCACGCGCATCCGCCGCCGCGGCGACGAACGCCGCGGCACCCTGGATCTCGGACTTCTACTGCTGCGCTTGGTGGTCGGCGGCACCTTCATCTACCACGGTCTGCAGAAGGCGGCCGGCTGGTTCAACGGCCCCGGCTACGACGGCATCCGCACCGCCATGGAGAACGGCGGCTGGAAACACGTCGATATCGCCGCACCCATGCTCATCGCCGGTGAACTCGGCGGCGGCATCCTGGTCGCGCTCGGCCTGGCGACCCCGCTGGCCGCCGGTGCCGTGCTCGCGGTCATCATCGACGCCTGGCTGTGGAAGCAGGGCATGGCGCCGGGCTTCCAGTACAAGGCCGAAAAGGTCTCGGTGGAGCTCGAATCCGTCCTCGCGGGCGCCGCGGCGGCCATCATCCTCACCGGCCCGGGACGCCTCGCCCTGGACCGCGGCCGCGGCTGGGCCACGCGCCCGTTCCTGGGCTCACTCGCCGCACTCGTGGCCGCCTTCGCCGCTGCCGTCCTGACCTATATCTATCTCCACGGCGGCAATCCCCTCGAAGGCGTCGGCCCCTTCTGACACCTTGAAAGCAAGCGGCCCAGGGAGATCAACGGATCACCCTGGGCCGCTTCGCCGTTGGCCGCGGTGATGAACGCGGGCCACTGATTTCGTGAGGTCGGGGTAACTCCCCAACCACCTCCGACTCGGCTACGTTGTCGGCCGCCAGTCCGCAACGGCGGTCTCGCTGTGCTTACTGGTCGGCGAAAGTTCCGGGGAGGCGGACCAGGTGGCGTTGAAGCGTTCCCACTCCTCGAACGTCTCCTGGTGCAAGCGCATGACCTCGCCGGACTTCGCGTCGATCTGCTCGTTCAATATCGCGCGGTGTGCGGCGATATCGGCGGCATCGGCGGGGGAGGCCATGAACTCCTCGTTCGCGAGTTCACGGGATTCGGCGGCGAGCTCCTCCGCCTCGGCGAGCAGCGCCTTCGCCCGGGCGTTGCGGGTATCGCAACGCTCCAGCATCGAGGTGTACTCGGCCAGCATCGTATCGGCCTTGCCGACGTATTCGATTGTCATGTCTGCTCTTTCTTACGGCACCCGCCGCACGGCTCCCTTATCTGCCGAGGTCGCCAGCGCGGCGTATGCCCGCAACGCGGTGGTGACCGGGCGCTCGCGATTCACGGGCTGCCAAGGCCGTTCGGACGCTTCCATTTTCACCCGGCGCTCCGCGAGAACCTCATCGGGTACCAGCAATTCGAGGGCGCGCGTGTGCACATCGATGCGAATGCGGTCGCCGTTCTCGATCAGACCGATGGCGCCGCCGCTGGCCGCCTCGGGCGAGACATGGCCGATGGACAGGCCCGAGGTGCCGCCGGAGAAGCGGCCGTCGGTGATCAGCGCGCACACCTTGCCCAGGCCCAGACCCTTGAGGAACGAGGTCGGGTGCAGCATCTCCTGCATACCCGGACCGCCCGCCGGACCCTCGTAGCGCACCACGACCACATCACCTGGCTGAATCTTCTTGCCCAGGATCATGGAGACGGCCTCCTCCTGGGATTCGACCACCACGGCCGGACCCTCGAAGGTGTACAGGTCCTCATCGATGCCCGCGGTCTTGAGGATCGCGCCATCGGGGGCGATGTTGCCGCGCAGCACGCACAGCCCGCCCTCGACGGTGTAGGCGTGTTCGATATCGCGGATGCAGCCGCCCTCGGCATCGGTATCGAGGGAGGACCAGCGGTTCGCGGTGGAGAACGGTTCGGTGGTGCGCACCCCACCGGGCGCGGCGTGGAACAGCTCGACGGCTTCCTCGGAAGCCTTGCCGGAGCGGATATCCCAGGTGTCCAGCCACTCGTCGAAGGAGGCCGAGTGCACATTGGTCACGTCGGTTTCCAGTAGCCCGCCGCGGCGCAGCTCGCCGAGGATGGCCGGAATGCCACCGGCGCGGTGCACATCCTCCATGTGGTAATCCGAGTTCGGCGACACCTTCGACAGACAGGGCACCCGGCGCGAGATCTCGTCGATGGTCTGCAGATCGAAGTCGATCTCGCCCTCCTGTGCGGCGGCCAGGGTGTGCAGCACCGTATTGGTGGAGCCGCCCATCGCCACATCCAGGGCCATGGCATTGCGGAAAGCCTTGGCGGTGGCCACATTTCGTGGCAGCACCGAGGCGTCGTCATCGCGGTACCAGCGGGTGGCGATATCGACGATGACCCGTCCGGCGCGCTGGAACAGCGCGCGCCGCGCCTCATGGGTGGCCAGGGTGGAGCCATTGCCCGGCAGCGCCAAACCCAGGGCCTCGGTGAGGCAGTTCATCGAATTCGCGGTGAACATGCCCGAGCAGGAACCACAGGTCGGGCACGCGCTGCGCTCTACCTCGTCCAGACCCTCATCGGTGACGGTCTGCGAGGCGGAGGCGGAGATGGCGGTGATCAGATCGGTGGGGGCCTGTGCCACGCCGCCGACGACCACGGCCTTACCGGCCTCCATCGGACCGCCGGAGACGAAGACGGCGGGGATGTTCAACCGCATGGCGGCGTTCAACATGCCGGGAGTGATTTTGTCGCAGTTGGAGATACAGACCAGCGCGTCCGCGGTGTGCGCGTTGGCCATGTACTCCACCGAGTCCGCGATGATCTCGCGCGAGGGCAGCGAATACAGCATGCCGCCGTGACCCATGGCGATACCGTCGTCGACGGCGATGGTGTGGAACTCACGCGGTACGCCACCGGCCGCCCGAACCGCCTCGGCCACAATCTCGCCCACGTCCTTGAGGTGGACGTGACCCGGTACGAACTGCGTATACGAGTTCGCGATGGCGACAATCGGCTTACCGAAGTCGGAGTCGGTGAGGCCGGTCGCGCGCCAGAGCGAGCGAGCGCCCGCGGCATTGCGTCCGACGGTGGTGGTGCGTGAGCGAAGCGGTGGCATGGGGTCCTCGGGTTCTCGTCGCAGGGGGCTGGTCGGCGACTACGCCGAATGCTTTCGGCGTGTTCCAACGTTACTCCCGCGCGGATCGATCCCCGTCAGCGCCCGAATCCTCGCACCCCAACACGCCGCTACTTGTCTGAAGTGTCGCTCTCGCCCGTTTCGGCCGTGGCCTCGTCGGCAGCCGCGTCCGCGTCCTCCGGCTCGACGAACGGATCCGGAATGCGCCCGGCCGACGCCTCCACCAGATCCTGCAGTCGGTCATAGCTGACAGCGGGCAAGGTCACATCCGAATCATCGGCCAGATGCAACTGCAGGAATCCACGGCGCGGAATCCGCAGGCCCTTCACCTCGGACCAGTCGATATGCCGGGTCGAGAACATCGACCGCAGCTCCAGGCCGTCGGCCGACACCTTGGTTCGGGTGCGCTCGATCCACACCGCCATGACGATCGGAATCGCGAACAGCACCCACAGCACCTGCGGCAATCCGGAGAACGGGAAGATCACACCCATCAGCACCATGAAGACCGCGATATGCGCGAGCCGCGGCAGTCCGATTACCCGGACACCCGGATCGGGGATGTGCCCGCGCGAGGCCAGCACCAGCGAGCGCAGGCGGCTGAAGTCGACGCCGGGCAACGGGATATCGCGCCCGTCGGTGGTCCGCAGGTGCACCCGTCCAAATCCCGGGACGCGGACCCCGGCAACCTCGGACCACGGCACCCGCCGGGTGCGGAACAGGCCGCGGGTTTCGACCCCGTTGCTGGTCAGGTCCGTTTGCAGGCGGAGCAGCCAGAGCGGGAGGGTAATGATCAGCGGAACGATCAAGATCGCGGGCAACCATAGCCAGTCACTGCGGAATCGGACCTCCCGGAACAGACCCGTGTCCGATCCGGGGTCGGGGGTATGGGACGATTGCGCCGGTGGCACGGACTGATGCGGTGATGACACACCCCCATCCTCGCATTGTGTTGAACGAACCCGAACAACCGCTCTGTCTCACATAATGAGACACACATGGTCAGATGTTTGACTCCGCGGCTCATGCGCGCATACCGTCGAGCGCGTGAATCGAATCGAGTTGCTCGTAATCGGCCGGCGCGTCCAGCGCTGAGCCGACGACTATAGAGTCAATTACGTCAGCTCGCAGCTGCGACGCGCCACCCTCGAACAGCCCTGGCTGTCGAGGGCTTTTTTGTGTTCAGGCAAGTCCATGAACTGGAACGACAAGCAGTAAGGAACCAGACGGTGAGCGCACCTACCGCCCGACCCGGGCCCTCGGCCCGACGGCCCGCGCCCTCGGCCTCCCCGGCCGTGGCTCCGGCCAGCACCCCGAACCGCCGCCAGGTCCCGCCCGAGCGGGTCACCGGCGCGCAGTCTGTTGTCCGCTCCCTCGAGGAGCTCGGCGTCGACACGGTTTTCGGTATTCCGGGCGGCGCGATTCTTCCCGTCTACGATCCGCTCTTCGACTCGGTCAAGGTCCGCCACGTGCTGGTCCGCCATGAGCAGGGCGGCGGCCACGCGGCCACCGGCTACGCCCAGGCAACCGGCAAGGTCGGTGTGTGTATGGCCACATCCGGTCCGGGCGCGACCAATCTGGTGACCCCGATCGCGGACGCCCAGATGGATTCGGTGCCGCTGGTGGCCATCACCGGCCAGGTGGGGCGCAGCCTGATCGGCACCGACGCCTTCCAGGAAGCCGATATCTCGGGCATCACCATGGCGTGCACCAAGCACAACTTCCTGGTCACCGACCCGATCGATATCCCGCGCATGCTGGCCGAGGCGTTCCACCTGGCCTCCTCCGGTCGCCCGGGCGCGGTCCTGGTCGATATCCCCAAGGATGTGCTGCAGGCGCAGACCACCTTCAGCTGGCCGCCGGAGATGCGGCTGCCCGGCTACCGTCCGGTCACCAAGCCGCACGGTAAGCAGGTGCGCGAGGCCGCCCGCATGATCATGGAGGCCAAGTCCCCCGTGCTCTACGTCGGCGGCGGCGTCATCAAGGCCGACGCCTCGGCCGAACTGCTCGAACTGGCCGAGCTGACCGGTATCCCGGTCGTCACCACGCTGATGGCCCGCGGCGCGTTCCCGGATACGCACACCCTGAACATGGGTATGCCCGGTATGCACGGCACCGTCGGAGCCGTTGCGGCGCTGCAGAAGTCGGATCTGCTGATCACCCTCGGCGCGCGTTTCGACGACCGCGTCACCGGTCAGCTGGACTCCTTCGCGCCCAATGCCAAGGTCATCCACGCCGATATCGACCCGGCCGAGATCGGTAAGAACCGGCACGCGGACGTCCCGATCGTGGGCGACTGCCGTGAGGTCATCGCCGAACTCATCGAGACCCTCAAGGCCGATCCGGCCGCCACCGGCACCCCGCTGCTGGCGCTCGGCGACTGGTGGCAGTACCTCTCCGGTGTGCGCGATCAGTACCCGCTGGGCTGGAAGACCCCGTCCGACGGTTCGCTCTCGCCCGAGTTCGTCATCGAGAAGCTGGGCCAGCTCGCCGGACCCGACGCCATCTACTGCGCCGGTGTCGGCCAGCACCAGATGTGGGCCGCGCAGTTCATCAAGTACGAGAAGCCGCGCACCTGGTTGAACTCCGGCGGCCTGGGCACCATGGGCTACGCCGTGCCCGCCGCCATGGGCGCCAAGATGGGCATGCCGGACCGCGAGGTCTGGGCCATCGACGGTGACGGCTGCTTCCAGATGACCAATCAGGAGCTCGCCACCTGTGCCGTCGAAGGCGTGCCGATCAAGGTCGCGCTGATCAACAACGGCAACCTGGGCATGGTCCGCCAGTGGCAGACCCTGTTCTACGAGAAGCGCTACTCCAACACCGATCTGGGCACGCACACCCTGCGCATCCCGGACTTCGTGAAGCTCGCGGAGGCCCTGGGCTGCCACGGCATTCGCGTGGAGAAGGAAGAGGACGTCGAGGCCGCGATCCGCGAGGCGCAGTCGATCAACGACCGTCCCGTGGTGATCGATTTCATCGTCGGCAAGGACGCGCAGGTGTGGCCGATGGTCGCCGCCGGTACGTCGAACGACGAGATCATGGCCGCGCGTGGCATCCGCCCGCTGTTCGACGAGGACGAGTCGGTCTCCGAACCGGCCATCATCCACGAGGCGATGTCGCACGAGCAGGCCGCCCAGAAGGGGACCGAGGAATGAGCACCACCCACACCCTCTCCGTGCTGGTGGAGGACAAGCCCGGCGTGCTCGCGCGCGTCGCCAGCCTGTTCTCCCGCCGCGGCTTCAATATCGAATCGCTCGCGGTGGGCGGCACCGAGATTCCCGAGATCTCCCGCATGACCATCGTCGTGACGGTGGAGGATCTGCCGCTCGAGCAGGTCACCAAGCAGCTCAACAAGCTGGTCAACGTCATCAAGATCGTCGAGCAGGACAACGACAGTTCCGTTGCCCGCGAACTGATCCTGGTGAAGGTGCGCGCCGACGCCAGCGTGCGCACCCAGGTGATCGAGGCAGTGAACCTGTTCCGCGCCAAGGTGATCGATGTGTCGCCCGATGCGCTGACCATCGAGGCGACCGGCACCCGGTCCAAGCTCGACGCACTGCTGCGCATGATGGAGCCGTACGGCATCCGTGAGATCGTGCAGTCCGGAGTTGTCGCAGTGGGCCGTGGACCCAAGTCCATCACAGCGACTCGCTAGTAACCGGCCGCCCCGGCGGCCAATCGCTGCACCGCCCGGCATGCTGAGCGCCGGGACCGAAACTTAGACACAGAATCCAGAAGGAGAAACCCAAGTGGCAGTCGAGATGTTCTACGACGACGACGCTGACCTGTCGATCATCCAGGGCAAGAAGGTCGCGGTCATCGGCTACGGCAGCCAGGGCCACGCCCACTCGCTGAGCCTGCGCGACTCCGGCGTCGACGTCCGCGTCGGCCTGACCGAGGGTTCCAAGTCCCGCCCGAAGGCCGAAGAAGCCGGTCTGACCGTCGGCACCCCCGCCGAGGTCTCCGCCTGGGCCGACGTGATCATGGTCCTCGCGCCGGACACCGCGCAGGCGTCCATCTTCACCAATGACATCGAGCCGAACCTCAAGGACGGCGACGCGCTGTTCTTCGGCCACGGCCTGAACATCCACTTCGGTCTGATCAAGGCTCCGGCCAACGTCACCGTCGCCATGGTCGCCCCGAAGGGCCCCGGCCACCTGGTGCGTCGTCAGTACGTCGACGGCAAGGGCGTTCCGGCTCTGATCGCCGTGGACCAGGACCCGAAGGGCGAGGGCCAGGCCCTGGCGCTGTCCTACGCCAAGGCCATCGGTGGCGCGCGCGCCGGCGTCATCAAGACCACCTTCAAGGAAGAGACCGAGACCGACCTCTTCGGTGAGCAGGCTGTGCTCTGTGGTGGCACCGAAGAGCTGGTCAAGACCGGCTTCGAGGTCATGGTCGAGGCGGGCTACGCCCCCGAGATGGCCTACTTCGAGGTGCTGCACGAGCTCAAGCTGATCGTCGACCTCATGTACGAGGGCGGCATCGCCCGCATGAACTACTCGGTCTCGGACACCGCCGAATTCGGTGGCTACCTGTCGGGCCCGCGCGTCATCGACGCCGGCACCAAGGAGCGCATGAAGGCGATCCTGGCCGACATCCAGGACGGCACCTTCGTCAAGCGCCTCGTCGCCAATGTCGAGAACGGCAACACCGAGCTCGAGGGCCTGCGCAAGGCCAACGCCGAGCACCCCATCGAGGTCACCGGCGCCAAGCTGCGCGGCCTGATGAGCTGGGTCGACCGGCCCATCACCGAGACCGCCTAAGTCTCGTTGCACGCGCCGTAAGTACTACGCGCGCACCGCATTACGGCCCGGCACCTTTCGGGGGTGCCGGGCCGTTGTGATTCCTACGGCCAGCATCCAGATCATGGTGAAACCGCCGAGGGTGGCGGTGGTGCCCCAGCCATTGGCCGCGTAGAAGTTCGCGGGGGTGTTCCCGAAGAACATGGACGGGACGAACGCCAGGTTGATCAGGCTCAGCGCGAAGGCCGTCGTCGCCGTCCAGCGGGGGAGCAGTGCGGTGCGGCGGACGGCGAAACCGAAGGCGCAGAACATGAGTGCCTCCAGGAACCGTGAGATGGTGCCGTACAGGATGTAGGTGCCGCTGACCGTGATGGTGGGGTCGATGGGGTCGGGTGCCTGGATGACCGCGCCGACTTCGAGGCCGGTGGAGACCAAAGCCACTGTGAGCCAGATGAGTCCGGCGTTGGCGGCGATACCCGCAATCCAATCCGCCTCGGGGAGAGTGCGTTTCACCAGATATCCGAAGCCGGTGAAGAAGATGATCAGCGTCGTGATGCCCGCGAGGCCGAACAGGCTGCGGGTGAGGACATTCCAGTCCGGCGGCGGGCCGTCGTAGACGAAGTACAGGGGTATTTCGATCAGGGTGAGCGCGGCCCCGATGACGGCGGCGGTTCCCGTCACTCGGCGAAGCAGGTCGGTATCCATGCCATCGATAGTATAAGACTTATACTATAAGGTCTATGCTAATCTCGGCGGCAGTCTCGAAGAGGAGGAAAGCCGCGGCATGTCCGAGCCGAAAATGCCCGACGACCTGGTGCGACTGTGGCGACTGCGGGCCGGTCCCAGGCTGGGTCGCCCGGCTGAACTCGATATCGATCGGGTTGTGGACACCGCGGTGCGGCTCGCCGACGAGAGCGGTCTCGCCGGTGCGACACTGCCGAAAATCGCCGCGGCGCTGTCGGTTACGCCGATGTCGCTGTATCGGCACATCGGGTCGAAGGAAGAGCTTGTCGGGCTGATGGTCGATGCGGCGCTGGGACCCGCCCCGGATTCGGCGCAGCGGCTTGCGCCTGGATCCGCGCCCGGTGAAGTCCCCGGATCGCAGCCCGATCGGGCAGGCGGGGCTACTTCCGATACGGTGTCGACGTCGGATTCACCGCAGCGGACCGGTGCCACGACGACACTCGGCAGCTCGCCCGAATCCGGCTCTCCCACATGGCGTCCCGCACTGCGCTGCTGGGCGCTGGCGCAGTCGGAAGTCTTTCGCCGCCGCCCGTGGCTGGCGCAGTTGCCGGTGACCGGGCCGCCACGAGGGCCAAACGCCATCGCCTGGATGGATGCCGGATTGCGCACCCTGCGCGAGACCGGTCTGGACTGGGCCGCCAAGATCGGCGTGATCACGGTCGTCGGCGGTTATGTGCGCCAGGCGTTCGTGCTGGATCGGCAATTGACGGAGAGTCGCGGGGCGGCACACGTCGATGAACAGCAGGCGCTGCGGCAGTATGTCCGCGAGTTGACCGGTGTCGTTGATTCGGATCGATTCCCGGAGGTCGCCGCGCTGCTCGGATCCGGGCTCTTCGAATCCGTCCCGGACGCACCCGAATCCGCCGATCAGGACTTCGCCTTCGGCCTGGATCTGGTGCTCGACGGGGTGGCGGCGGCCGCCGAACGCGCCCGCTGAACACGGAATCGGCCCGGCATCCCAACAATGCCGGGCCGATCTCACACAGGGGTTCAACGACTCCCGAAGGATCCGGTCGGCACCCACTGGCGCAGGAACGAGCGCAGGGGATCGCGATTCCATTGATCGCGGTCGTCCCAGTGGTCATGGCGGTCGCGCCAGTTGTCGTTATCCCACGGATTGTTCCGATCCCAGGGATTGTCGCGGTCCCACGGGTTATTGCGGTTCCAAGGATTGTTCCAGTCGTCCCGGTCGTCCCAGTGCGGCCGGTTGACTGCGGTGACATCCGGTCCGGCGGGGGCGTCCGCCATGGCCGGAATCGATACCGCGGCAAGGGGAATCGCGGCGATCGCCCCGGCCACTGCGACCCGGGCGATCATCCGTCGTGCGGAATTACTTCTCGTCGAGCTCATATCGATCACTCTGCCGAATCCGATCGCCGAAAAGATATGGCATGAACAGAGTTCGGTGAGAATTCAGGGTCCGCCTAGTCCTCTGGTATGACGGGTTCCCGGTGTCGTCCCCCGAGAACCACTCAGTAGTGCGTGCCGCCGTCGATGCGGATCTCGGTGCCGGTGATGAACGCGCCGTCATCGGAGGCGAGCATGGCGACCACGCCCGCGACGGTATCGGGCGAAGCGAAGCCCTGGCCGATCCCCGGGGCCAGCTTCATGAACAGGCTCAGATCGGCATCGGCGGGCAGGCCCGGGCCGCGGCCGTCGGTCATATCGCTCGAAATCGAGCCCGGCGCGACGGCGACCACACGCAGACCCTGCTTGCTGTACTCGGCGGCGAGCGCATGCGTCATGGACATGATGCCGCCCTTGGACGCGGCGTACGCGGACATGTACGGGTGCGCGAAGAACGCCGAGGTGGAGGTGAAGTTGACGATAACGCCCTTCTCGGAGGCCAGGAGCGCGGGCAGTGCCTCGCGGACCATCAGGAAGGTGCCGGTCAGATTCACGGTAATGATCTTGTTGAAATCTTCGAGCGGCATCTCGTGGGTGTGCGCGGACCGCAGAATCCCGGCGGCATTGATCAGCGCGTCCAGCCCGCCCAGGGTCTCCAGCGCGGTGGCGACGCCCGCCCGCACCGAATCCTCATTGCCGATATCGATGGTGACCGAGCTGATCCGCTCGGCATTGCCCTGATCGGCGGCCTGCTTGACGGTCTCGGCCAGTCCGGCCTCATTGATATCGGCGGCGACGACCTGCCCGCCCTCGGCGAGCACGCGATGCACGGTGGCCCGGCCGATGCCCGAGCCCGCGCCGGTGATGAGTACTCGGCGGTCGGTGAAACGCTCCATTGCGAACTTCTCCTTCAGTGTCTCGTCCCCCATTGATTGACACGTTACGCCTGAATGGCATGACGTGCCATAGTGGCATCCGGAGACTAGGATGAGCCTGACCACTCCGACCGAAGGACGTGCCATGCTCGCACCCGAGCAGCGCCTCACCCTGGCCGAACGCCGCAAGGTGGAGACGCGCCTGGATATCGCCCGCACCGCCGCTCGCCTCTTCGCCGAATACGGCACCGCCGAGGTCACCGCAGAACGCATCGCCGCCGAGGCCGGCATCGGCCTGCGCACCTTCTACCGCTACGCCCGCACCAAGGAGGACGCCGTCGAGCCGATGCTCACCACGGGCGCGGAACACTGGCTGGAGATCATCGCCGCGGGTCCGCGCCGACTGCCCACGGTCGCCGAACTCGAACTGGCCGCCCTGCAATCCCTCTCCGGCGGAGACGATTTCGAACTCACGCGGGGTCTCTTGCGTGCGATGGAGACCGATCCCGCCCTCCGCGCGGTCTGGCACCGCATCAATATGGAGGGCGAACGCGAATTGCGAAGGGTCCTGGCCGATTTGGCCGAACCCGGCACCGACCCGGTACGCGTGCGCCTGCTCGCCGCGGCCGCCGCCGGGGCAATCCGAATCGCACTGGAGGAGTGGGCGGTCGTGGAAGACTCCGCCGCCGGGGGAGCGACCCCCGCCGAATTGACGGTGCGCTGCCTGCGCACGCTGGGTGCGGGTCTGTAGTCGAGTCGGACGCTGGAGGCGGGTCGTCACTCGATCTCTTGCCGGGCTGTCCGGTCGTATTCGGCCGCGTGGCCGAGTGCCGGTGGCCGTCCGGCGTTTCGTCCCCGTTCCGCGTGATCGCGCCCGCTAAGGTACGCCCGAGCGACATTCTGGCTACCTGGCGTGCGTCGACCCGCGGAGGCATGAGTTGCATCGAATCTGTAGTCGTATCAGTCTTTCCCTGATCGCCACCGCGGCGCTGATCTGCACCGCGGGCACGGCCTCGGCCGAACCGGAGCAACTCCCCGTCAACTATTCGGTCGCGCAATGGTTCGCCGACACCAATAGCGCTACACCGCCCTTCACCCCGCCCGGCGGCAACGACTGGACCTGTGTCCCCACCGCCGCCCACCCCGAGCCGGTGGTCCTGGTCCACGGCATCACCGGCAACGGCGCGGGCTGGCCCGCCATGTCCCCCCTGCTACACAACAACGGCTACTGCGTGTACTCCGTCACCTACGGCATCTACCCCGGCCAATCCGGCCCCATTGCCGGAATGGGTGGCCTGGAACCAATACCACAGTCCAGCAAGGAATTACGCGATTTCGTCGACCGGGTCCTGCAACAGACCGGTGCCGAGAAGGTCAACCTCCTCACCTGGTCCGAAGGCACCCTGGTAGCCGCCAACTACCTGTTGTTCGACGGCGGCGACAAGGTAGTGGACCAATCCTTCAACCTGGTCCCCATCTGGGCAGGCACCCACGCCGCCGACCCCATCGTCAACGCCGCCTACGGCCTCAACGTAGCCCCCGAAACCTTCGCCGCCCTCCGCCCCGTCTGCCAGGGCTGCGTAGACATGCTCCCCGTCTCCGACTTCATCCACAACCTCCAAGCCGCCGGCGTCTACGCCCCAAACGTCCACTACACCAACCTCGCAACCCGAGCCGACACCGAAGTAGTCCCCTACACCAGCGGCCTCCGCGAAGCCCCCAACGCGACAAACATCGTCCTGCAAGACGTCTGCCCGGTAAACATGGCCGGCCACAACAGCGTCTCGGTAGACCCGACGGTCGCCGCCCTCGTACTCAACACCTTCGGTACCCCCACCGAAATCCCCTGCGCCCCCAGCCCGTCGCCGTACATCTGAGCGCCGATGAATCGCCCCGGGTTTCGTGCACACCCGGTTATCTGTCTCCGACCGGTTGTTCGGTCAGAGCGGCATAGTAGTCGTCCTCGTACTCGGTCGGCGGTTTGCGGCCGAGTCGGTGCATCAGCCGGGACTCGTTGAACCAGCTGACCCACTCATGGGTGAGTTGCTCGACATCCGCCAGGCGGTGCAACGGGCCACGCCGGAACGGGGAATCATCCCGGACCGCCTCGGTCTTATAGAGCCCGATCGTGGTCTCGGCGAGGGCATTGTCGAAAGCATCCCCAACCGACCCGATCGACGGCTTGAGTCCTGAAAGCATCAGTGTCTCACCGAATTTCACTGATGTGTACTGACTTCCCGCATCCGAGTGATGGATTGCATCGATCAGCGGATGCCCTTCACGGACCCGCAGCGCGGCCGCTTGTCGGATCGCCGATTCCACGAACGCGGTCAGTTTGCTGGTCGAGCATTCCCAGCCCAGAATCCGGCCCGCATAGGCGTCGATCACGAACGCCGTGTACACGAATGCGCCGGTCACCAACCGCACATAGGTGAAATCGGCCACGACCAGCAGATTCGGTGCCGGCACCCGGAACTGCCGATCCACCAGATCCACCGCCCGCGAGGCAGCCGGATCAGCCTCGGTAGTGCGAATCCGCTTGCGCCGCACCACACCTCGCCACCCATTGGCCCGCATCAACCGTTCCACCGTGCACCGAGCGACCGGGATCCCTTCGCGTCGCAGATGCGCCCACATCTTCTCCGCCCCGTACAGGCATTCCGGCTTACGTTTGCCGTTCTCGTCGGGCTCGTAATAGCCCGCGAGGATCTCGGTGACCGTGGTGTCCCACAACGCCCGCTTCGACGGCGCACGTTTCGCCCAGGCATGGAAGGTGCGCGGGGAAATCTTCACCCCGCGCCCGGTCAGCGCCCGGCACATCGCCGCGATCGGAAACCGTGCCCTGTGCTCGGCGATGAACTCACACACTAATGGTGTCGCGGGTGCCTGTCCCGCGCGAAAAAAGACGTTGCCGCAGAGAGGATTTCGATCGTCTGTTCCAGCTCGGCAATCTTCCGCTTCTGCTCACGGATGACCCTGGCCGACTCCGTCGAGGTCCCCTCGGACTCGCCCCGATCGACCGCGGCCTGGCGGATCCATTTCCGCAGCGTCTCCGCAGTCATACCCAGCCGGGACGAGACCGCCTTGATCGCGGCCCACTCGCTGTCGTAATCATCACGGTGATCGACGACCAGCCGCACAGCCTTGGCCTTGGTCGCTTCGTCGTACTTCGCTGGCATCTCGTGCCCATCCTCTCAAGAAAGAGAGTGAGCACGAAACTCGGGGCGATTCAGATTGCTACGGATCGCATGCGAATCTACTGTGGTTCAAATGGTTCGGAACCCGGCGTGGACTCGGGATGAGTTGATCCTGGCATGTGATCTGGTTTGGCAGAACGGGTGGGCCGAACTGTGTGAAAACGACCCGCGGGTGCGGGATTTGTCGACGTTGCTGCGTTCGCTGCCGATCCACGAGCCGAGGGTGCGCGATGAGAAGTTTCGAAGCCTGAACAGCGTGTCGCGCAAGACTACGGACATCGCCACCCGGCATCCGGATTACACCGGAAAACCCACGCGTGGTGGCTCTTTGGATGGCGTGGTGCTGGACGACTTCCGGTCGGACCCAGCTCAGATGCATGCCGTGGCCGACCAGATACGCCGGTCGGCGGCCTCCGTGGTATTGACTATCGACATTGCCTTCGGTGGCGCCGCCGTCGACATGGATGAAGGAGTCCTGGAGGGTGGGCTACTGGAGGCGTTGTACTACCGTCGCGAACGCAGTCCCCGGGCCAGGAAGAAGAAGATTGCTCAATTCCTGCGCCACAATCCCCGGGTGTACTGCGAAGTATGCGGCTTCGACTTCGAAGCGGTGTACGGGGAGCGCGGTAAGGACTACATCGAATGCCATCACATCGTCCCGCTCCATGTATCGGGTGAGACGGAGACGAAGCTCGCCGATCTGATCCTGCTGTGCTCGAACTGCCACAGGATGGTTCATCGCGGGCCGCGATGGCGCTACACCCTGACGAGCTACGACAGATCGTATCCGTCAGGATGACACCCTAAGATCCCGGTCAGTTCCCGTTCCGATCGCGCTCGTCCGCAGCTTTCAGCACTTCGATAATCGACTGGCCGACAGCCTTGGCTACCGGTGGTGGGAAGGCATTGCCCACCTGCCGATACTGGGCGGTCTTCCCGCCGGTGAACTCCCACTCGGACGGGAACCCCTGGATGATTGCAGCCTGTCGTACTGTCAGCATCGGTCCGTCGGGGCCGAACAAGTCTCGTTCTTCGGTTTGCTTGACCTTGCAGGTCTCAATGTCATTGGCAACACCCATACCTGAGACGCCGAGCTGTTTCCACGCAGCCTTGGCCCGGTTGGGGCCGAGGTCAGCGCCGCCATGTTTCTTCGACCCGCCAACCAATGTGGGCGCGATACCTCCGCCTTTACCCTTGAGCTCGTTGTCGCGCTGACGTGCCGTCGTGAGCCATCTGTTGAATGCAGCTTTGGCTCGAGTTTTGTGGGCTCCCTTGAAATATGGTTGTTCGTAGCGCTCACGCATGGTGGCTTCGAGGCTGTCTGCCACGGAGACCGGATCTTCATGGGTGGCCGTCGGCCATTCGTACTTCAGATCCTCGATGACATCGCTGCGAAATGCGACCAGGATGGCACGAGGGCGCAGCTGTGGCACGCCGAAGTCGCTGGCCTCCAGCACTTCCCACTTGCAAACCTTGTACCCGAGGCCTTGCTCGTCGACGAACTCGCCATCGTCGCCAAGGAAGTAGCCGCCCTCCAGCTTCGCCGTGATCCAGTCACGGTAGAGCGCGAATTTCGGATCCTTGATACCTCGGACGTTCTCGATCATCACCGCGCGCGGTTTGAGAATGTCGACCAGCTCGAGCATGCGAGGAAAGAGGTCGCGCTCGTCGTCCTTGCCCAACTGCTTGCCCGCATGTGAGAACGGCGGGCAGGGAACGCCGCCTGCCAGCAGGTCGAGCTCCCCAGGCTTCAAGGGCTCAGCCCGCTTCTTCAAATCCTCGAAGGGATTGAATTCCTTGACATCTGTCGCGAGTATGTCGCAGTTTTCGCGCTCCCAAGCCCAGACCTCATGGTCTTGAATATTGAGTTCGAGCGTCTCGACTGCGTGCTTGTCGATCTCAACCAGTGCCAGGTGACCAAATCCGGCCTGATGCAGGCCTACAGCTTGTCCGCCCGCACCGGCACAGATCTCGATCGAGGTGTACCGGGGCTCTTCCCGCGCAGCGGCTGCTTCGGCAGGTGCCTTCATGCGAGTCATGCGCCCTTCCCTGTGCTGCCGATGAACTGCCGTCCGAAGTCGGCATGGGCTTCGATGACACGAAGGTCGGTCACGCTGATGCCTTTCACTGCGGGGGCCGGATCATGTGATGGTGCGTGCTGGAGTATCTTTCCGCATGGCATAGAACTGTTTGAGATTGGGACAGATTTGATCGAGGGCCGATCCGCGGAAGCCCGGCGGGACGCCCGCGAACAGCGTCGTTACCCTGCGCCTCTCAACGAGGGGCGCTCCCGGAACATGCGAGCCAACCGCCGGACTGACACCAAACCGGAGCTCGCGCTGCGCCGTGAGCTGCATCGGCTTGGCTACCGGTATCGCAAGGATCTCAGACTCGACCTCGGAGCTGTGAAGGTCCGGCCCGATATCGTCTTCACGGCGCGCAAGGTTGCCATCTTTGTCGACGGCTGTTTCTGGCACGTCTGCCCGGAACACGGCCGTCAGCCGACGACGAACGAATGGTATTGGGCCCCAAAGCTTCGCCGCACCATGGAGCGCGACCGCGCCGCGAATGCCGCACTGTCCGAAGCTGGTTGGCAGGTCGTCCGTCTCTGGGAGCACGAGAATCTGGACAGCGCTATTGCGGCTGTCACGAGAGTCTTGGGCGGAACCGAACATGTGAGCGATCATATGGGATAGAGCGCTGGAAGGTCTGTGGACTCTCCGGATGCGCGCAATTTGCCGGGCCCGGCCACGATTCTTGCAATGCCGGAACATCTTTCGTGTGCTGATCGGGTAGCCCGGGGGCGAAATGCTTGGTCAAGCGCCCTGCGGGTCGGGCAGTAGTGGAGCTGGTCCGGTTGTGGGTTCGTCTTCTTTGGCTACTACCCAGAATTCGCCTGCGATCTTTGCACGTGGTCGATCGCCGTGCTGGGGCAACGCGCGTACCACGCGGTGAGCTACGAACTCACCGCGCCGAGGGACTGGGCCGCCCAGATCTGCGGCTATGGCCTGGTGAACGGGGTAGTCGCCAAGGATGATGATGCCTTCGTGCCGTAGTTTCGGACGTGCTCTACCCGGGCTGCCTTCTCTCACGCGAGCCATGTAGTCGACCTGTTGCGCGACCGTGCGGACGACACCACGCCAGATCCGCCGCCCGCGGACCAGACGGAACAACTCGATGACGCGGGCCTGACCTTTGCGTGTTCCTTCGATCAGGATCTGTCGGCGTATGGGCTCATCGAGGTGGAGGAGGATGTTTTCGGGGAGGTCGCTGCAATGCCAGAGCCACACGATTTTGCTACGAGCTTCAGCGCGGATTGTCAGCTTGAGATCGCGATTGTTTCCGATGTTGAGCATGTCTTTCTCGATGCGCACGAGTCCGGCGCTCCACTTGCTCATGTAGTCATCGGCCCACACCAGCAGGCAGAGATGACCTAGCGCTTCTGGCGGAATCATCCAACCACCGAACCGCTGGGAGTACTTGCAATCGACCTCTTGTCCAGCGATTTTGTAGTCCATGACCAGACCGTCGGCGAACTGAAATTCTCGCTGGAGATTGATCTCGACGAGCGTTCCAGCGTGCGTTTTCTCCGTCTTCATAAGGGTTTTCCAGTCGTATCGGCCAGTGACTTCTCCGTTGAGGAGCTGGTCAATCGTGTCGCGGAGGACCCTCGCGATCTTAGTTCCGTCCGGATCCAGGCGCCTCAACTCGGCTTCGACCAGTTCGAGTGCGGCATCAACATGGGTCGTAGTGTTCGCTCTCTCCTCTGCAGCTTCGGATAGCCCGATTTGCTGGTCACCGGCTTCGTCCAGGTGCTGGATCAGCACCTCGCGAAATTCCCCTTCAGCCCCATGCTTCACAAGTGAAGTGTGCCAGGTTCTTTCGGGCGATGTTGATCTTTATCGAACAGTGGCGGCGTGGTTTTCCAACCGCCGCCTTCTCAGGTGACTCGTTGACCAGCGGCTGTGCGAAGGCGTGCCACGGCGGCGTTGATCGTCTCATCAGTGGGCAGGTGTACCTCGCCGAAGATTCGCTGGACGGGCAACTCGAGGGAGAGGACGGTCAGATGCTCTTGATCGGTGAAGAAGTCGGCAGCCTTGAACTTCCGGCCGGTGTACGCCGTCTTGTACGCCGGGTTGGGAATGTATAGCTCCAGAATCATGCCTTCGCACCACGCATCGGCCCTGAAAAGTGCATCTGCCAGCGGATGACATAGAAGCGGTATGCCGCATTCCCTGAACCGAGCGATCACATACAGTTCGCGCAGGAACGAGTAATAAGAGTTGCCGATGCGCCACTGCATGGCTTGGTGGGCGAGGTCTGAATCGAACCCGGACTCGATGGCGTCGCGGACCAATTTCTGTGCTGGCTCCCACAGCCACTCGCGGACATCGGGACCTTGAGCCCACATCCGGAACTCCTCCCAGCTGAATACTCCATGGTGCTGCTCCAGCATGAAATGGAATAGGTGCGTGAACGCAAAGTCTGGGCGCCAATTTCGAATCGCAGCAATCTTGTTCACGTTCTGCGGGCGAGCTTGCCCAAGTGGGTGTTTGGTTTCGAGACGCATAATATCGTCGGCCGCGATCGTGTACGGTGCACTGGTTGTATGTCCTAGGACAGCTTGCGGAACGTGCTCACACCCCGGTCGTTGCTTCCACTTCTGAAGTTCGCGCAGCGCGATCCGGCCCCTGCTTGTGAAGTGCTGGACGACTTCTGTGGCGCTGGTTTGGGTTGGCATGCTTGGTACCTCCGAACTGAAGCTGCTGGCCCGCTTCGGATCACACAGTACGACGAGGGACCGACACGTTGCCCGAGTGAGCGACTAATGCTCCGTCAATAGCATTGCAGCGCAGCTAGTTACGTGGAGGATGTGATGAGACAGGCTCCCTGACTGCAGATTCGGTGACAGTCGGCTGTGCTGATTCTCGTGGTGCTTACGGTTGAAGGATTGGTCGCGAGCTGCTGAAACTGCCGATCGACAAATGTCCGGGCGGGCCGGGGCGGTCTCTACCATCGAGGGATGGTTGCGTTGATCATTCGCCCGGCCGCGGTAGCCGACGAGACGTTCTTGTGGGAGATGCTGTTCGAGGCGTCGTACTCGCGTGCGCAAGGCCGGGAGTCTTCTGCGGAGTTGCGCGGCATTCCCGCGTTGGCGCGGTATGTCGAAGGATGGGGCCGGGTAGGGGATTTCGGGGTTGTCGGTGGGGAAGGTGATGCGCCGCAGGGGCGGCGTGGGCGCGGCTGTTCACCGCGGAGGATGCCGCGTACGGGTTCGTCGACGAGTACACGCCGGAACTCGCCATCGCGGTGTCGCCGGGGCTGCGCGGCACTGGGTTGGGGACCGCGCTCATGATGGGACTGCTCGATGCTGCGCGGCCGAGCTACGGCGCGGTGAGTTTGAGTGTGCGAGTGGATAATCCGGCGTTGAGGCTGTACGAGCGGCTGGGGTTCACGGTTGTACCCGACACCGAGCTGGCGCATGACGGGACCACGAGCGTGACCATGGTGTTGCGGTTTCGGTGAGCTACTTCGCGGGGAAGGAGAGGCGGCCGGGGACTATATAGTCGGTGGGGTCCAGGAGCATGCGGAGTTCGGGAACTGTTGTCATGCGGGACAATTCGGCTTCCATGGGTGCACGGAACGCCTCGCCGCGGGCTGTTATCAGGGGGAGCCAGTTGTCGTGGTGGTTGGGGACGAAGACCTTGGGGCGGAGGGCTTCTATGTAGGTGCGGGGGTCTCGTAGGCCGTTGGTGAATTGGTTGTAGCCCTGGACCGCGCCCACGTGGACGTCGGATTCGGGGAGGGTGCGCAGGACCTCCACCACCCGCGGTGCCTTGTCCGATAACGGGCCGGAGGAGTCGTGCCAGGTGAGGGTGAAGGTGTCGGTGCGGAATTGGTAGAGCAGGACGCCGCCTTCGGGGTCGGTGAGTCGGCGGAGCAGGTGCGCGGTGTCGGCGAGAGATGGTGGGTACGAACGGATATCGCGGAGGGCGGGGGTCGGTTTCACCGGGTCGCAGGCGTCCGCGCCCTCGTACCGGGAGGTGCGCGCCGAGTGGATGTGGCGGATCGCGGTCACCGAAACACCGGGTGCGAGTTCGAAATCGTAGCGGTCGCCGGGGAGGGAAGCGCTGGAACCCAGTTCTACGCAACGAAATTCGGGCGTGCCGGGCACCTGTTTGCGCGCGGTGGCGCAGTGTTCGGCGGTGCCGTGCACTACCGCGCCGCTGGCCTGCGCGATCGGTCCGGCGTCGGCGGCGTGATCGAAGTGCCCGTGGCCGATGAAGATCGCGGCGGGGCGGAGCGCCGCGACCTCGGCGGGCGTGGTCGGGACGTATCCCGAGGTCGCGCCGCGGGGCACCCAGGCGTCCAGCAGGAATACCGAACCACCCAGTGCCACGGCGAAACTCGCGCAGCCGAACCAGCTCAGGATCACCTGGTCCGAACGCGCGGCGCCGGTGTCGGCGTCGACCGCATCCACCCCGAAGAAGCGCTGTCGTGCGGTGATCGTGTCCGCGAGCGTCGGCACCGGAATAGGCGGAGTCGCGACCCGCTGCGCCAATGTGCTCAGGCCACGCTGGACAGGGCCCGCGAGCCCGCGCCGAACCGACCCGGCCAGACCGCCTTGAATAGGACTGCGCGCCACCCGTATTCCTCTCGCCCGCGGAGCCGTCGGCCCTGCCTGGTCAGCATTCTGCCCGGATCGGCTGTCGCTGTCAGTGTGCGCGGGCAATGCGATATCCGGAATGTCGGCGCCCACGGGCGGCCGCATCCTTATCTGGTCCCGACGCGACCGCGACGCGGTCGGTGCGACGACGCGGGCGGCGCTCACCGCCCTGGCGCGTGAACGTCAGGTGGGTCACCCTGTCCGATGACTCGAGCCGGGTGCATTCATACCCCGCGAATGTCGCCGGATCGTCGTAGATCTTCTCGCCCGCGCCCAGCAGGATCGGGACCTGCGCCAAGTGGAGTTCGTCGACCAATCCCGCGCGCATGAACTGCCGGACCGCGGACGCGCCGCCGCCGAGGCGCACATCCTGTCCGCCCGCGGCTTCGAAGGCTCGCTTCAGGACCGCCTCGGGGGTGTCGTCCACGAAGTGGAAGACGGTGCCGCCCTCCATCTCCAGCGCGGGGCGCGGGTGGTGGGTCAGGACGAAGGTGTCGTGGTGGTAGGGCGGGTTAGGGCCCCACCAGCCGGTCCAGGAATGGTCCGGCCATTCGTCGCGCACAGGTCCGAACATATTGCGCCCCATGATGGTTGCGCCGATGTTCACCTCACCGGCGAGGGCGTACTGCTGGTCGAGCCCGCCCGCTCCGGTCGGCGCTTCGCCGGACATCGCACGTCCGAAGTCGGTGTCGAAGACCCACTTGTGCAGGTCCATTCCGCCGACGCCCAGGGGATTGTCCGGCCCCTGATCCGGTCCGGCGATGTAACCGTCCAGGGAGATCGACAGGTTGTGGACTCGAAGTTTCGGCATAACGCACCTCTTTAACTGGTTGTGATTTGCAATCAGTCAGTATCATAGAAGCAACCAGTTGCGAACTGCAATCGGTTTGGTGGAAAAGTTTGGGAGGCAGGCGTGGACGCTCGCTCGGGATGCCCGATCAACGCGACCATCGAGGTCATCGGTGACAGGTGGAGCCTGCTCGTGCTGCGCGACATCATGTTCGGCAATCGCAGGCACTTCCGGGAGCTGTTGAACAACTCCGAGGAGGGGATCGCCTCGAATATCCTGTCCGATCGTCTCAAGCGGCTCACCGCCGCCGGACTGCTCAGCCGCGATGACGCGCGCCCGGGGCAGAAGGCGGAGTACCGGCTCACCGAACCCGCCATCCAACTCGTGCCGATCATGGCGCACCTCGGCGCGTGGGGTCTGCGGCACCGCCCGACCACGCACACCCTGCGCGTGCGTGCCGAACTGCTCGAGGAGGGCGGCCCGGAACTCTGGGCGGATTTCATGGACGAACTCCGCGAGGCGCACCTCGGCACACCGCTGCCCAAGCGCTCCGGACCCCGCGCCACCGAACGCCTCGCGGCCGCGTACCAGGCCGCCCTGGAACAGGATTCGGGCCGGTAATCGGTAACCGAGACCTTGCCGTTGCACTGGGCTACCCGCCGGTGAATCTCGGAACACGACCGTGACGAACTGGTAGGTGAATGTTCAGCCCTTTGTTAACCAGTTCGCGTTGCATCGATATCAGGGATAGCTGAACGAAGGCTATCGAGAGGGCAATTGGGGGCCCACCATGTACAACGACGTGCATGCGGCCACGCAGGGATGCGACGACCACAAGTACACGATGCGGATCAGCCGCCTGGCCATAGACAAGCTCGGAATCCGCCTCTACGACCGGGTTTCGGCCGTACTCGCCGAACTCATCGCGAACTCCTACGATGCCGACGCCACCGAGGTCCAGGTCTCACTACCGTGGGGCGTGACCCTCGCCGGGACGGTGCGCTCCGCCGATGAGCCCGCATATCGAATCGTGGTGTCCGACAACGGACATGGTATGACCACCGAGGAGATCAACCGGCACTACCTGATGGTCGGATCCGATCGGCGCATCCGCACCGGCACCGATCTGTCCCGGGAGCGCGGGCGACCGGTCATGGGGCGCAAGGGAATCGGCAAGCTCGCCGCGTTCGGCATCTGCCGCACCATCGAGGTCATCACGGCGGGCAGTCACCCCGGGGATGAACACGAATCGGGTTGGCCGGTATCGCATATCGTGATGGATCTCGGCGATATGCTCTCGGACACCGAACGCGACTATTACCCGCAGCCGGGTCCGCTGGACGGCACCTACGCGGCCGAGCGCGGCACCACCGTCATCCTGCGGGACTTCTTCCGCAAGCGGGTGAACAGCGGTACCGAGCTCAGCCGCCAGCTGGCCTCGCGCTTCGGTATCGAGCGCTCGGACTGGCGGGTGCGGGTGTGCAATTGCATCGGCCAGGAGAGCTTCACCCTCAGCGATCTGCCCATCGATGTCATGGAGGACACCCGCATCGATGTGAGCCGGGTGCCGGTGCGCTTCGGGCATAAATTCCTGCCGGTGAGCGGTTGGATCGCGTACTCGAAACAGCCGTACCGCGATGACGCCATGGCGGGCGTGCGTATCTACGCGCGCGGCAAGATCGTCGCCCAGACAAGGGATTTCGGCATTCCCGCCGGATTCACCGGCGAGTTCAAACTGCGCTCGTATCTGGTCGGCGCGGTGCATGTGGACTGGCTCGACGATGAGGAGGACCTGGTCCGCTCCGACCGCCAGGACATCATGTGGAACTCCCCGCGCGGTGAGGCGCTGGCCCAGTGGGGGCAGGCGCTGATCAAGGAGATCGGCCGGATCGGCGAGAAATCCATTCGCCGCCGGGTCTGGGAGGAGTTCGTGGAGCGTTCCCGGCTCCGTGAAACCCTGGAGGCGATCGCGCCGGGGGACCGGTTGTTCCGCGACTCGGTCATCGACGCCGCGCGAATCCTGGTGGCGCACAAGGATCGAGCCTCCCTGGATGATCCCGCGCATATCGCGAATATGGTCCGCCTGGCCCTCTCGCTCGGCCCGCAGCGCAGCCTGCTCGAAACCCTCAAGGAGATAGCCGAGGACGCCGAACCCGAGATGGATGTCGTTGTGGCACTGTTCGAACGGGCCCGGGTCGCCGAGATCTACTCGCTCGGGCAGATCGCCAGCGAACGCGTGGCCGTGGTGGATCGGCTGCGCGCGCTCATCGACGACCGCCGTTCCCTCGAACGCCCGCTGCAGGAGCTCATCGAAAGCGCGCCCTGGCTGCTCGCACCGGAGTGGACGCCGCTGGGTATGAACGAATCGCTCAAACGCGTCCGGGCCAGCTTCGAGCGTTGGTACACACACAAATTCGGCACCACCCTGCTCACCACCGCCATCGGCAGCCCCAAGCGCGAACCCGATTTCGTGCTGCTGCACGATTCGGGCGAGCTGTGGATCGTGGAGATCAAGCGGATGGACTATCACCTCACCGACGAGGAGTACAACCGCGCCGTCAACTATCTCTACGAACTCGATCGTTTTCTCGATGAGAA
Organism: Nocardia sp. NBC_01503; assembly: GCF_036327755.1. Classification (NCBI taxonomy): domain Bacteria; kingdom Bacillati; phylum Actinomycetota; class Actinomycetes; order Mycobacteriales; family Nocardiaceae; genus Nocardia; species Nocardia sp. NBC_01503. The sequence goes on along the minus strand of NZ_CP109596.1, from coordinate 320,633 downwards.
TCCGCGTATCGGCGCCCAGTTCCCGCGCCGCAGACTGACTTTCATCGTCGATCACATCGACCGACTGGGCCCCGCCTCGCTCTCCTCGCTGATGAGCGATCAGCGGGTGGACCGCCGCACCTGGCGCGAATTGCTCGACGCCACGCTGCGCGCGCACCGTGACTTCCTCGACCGCGTCTACTCCATGCGCGGCAACGAGGAGGAAGAGGGCACCGCGCGCGCGGGATAGGGCCCTGCGGACCGGCTCGTCCGGAGCGCGCTCACAATGGCGTGAGCGCATTCGCCTCGGGCGAGCCGGTCTCGTTTTCGGACATGCCGGGCACCGGTCGCGGGCGCGTGCGCACCGTGACCGGCCGCGTGCAACCATGGACCGCGGCGCGCGTGGGGACGCAGCCCCAGGTATCCCGGCGTTCGAGAAGGTTCGGTAATGCTGCACGGCACTGTGAAATGGTTCGACAGCGAGAAGGGCTTCGGTTTCATCGGCCCCGACGGCGGCGGTCCGGATGTGTTCGTGGAGTACACCGCCGTTCAGGGTGCGGGCTTCCGTTCGTTGGTCGAGGGTCAGCGGGTCGAGTTCGAGGTGCGCCGGACCAAGCCGGGGCCGGAGGCCGTGATCGTGCGCGTCATCGCAGCCGGCTTCTGAAGAACTCGGTCGCCAGCACCCGCCCTCGCTCGCGGGATGCCGGTTCGTCGCCGGTGAATTCCACCGCGGCCCGCTCGAACTCGTCCGCGATGAACGCGGCGATCGGCGCGGGCACCTCGCCACTGCCCATTTCCCGGGTGCGCGACTTCAATTCGGTGAGCTCAGCGACCGATTCGACGAAGGCCACGGGCAGCTCGCATTCCTCGAGCAGAGTCGGTAAATGCATCGGCGCCACCGCTTTATCCGGATGCTCATGCAACCAGCGCAGTGCCATTGCCGGTCGCAGTGAATAGAACACTTTCTTCAGCGACCTATTGGTATCGAAAAGCCGCCACTGCCGAGTACCCAGGTGCAGGTAGTGCCGGGCCACCCGATCGCGATCAGCCACCTGTTCCGCGAGTTCCCGCAGTTCGGTGCGGAATTGCGCATCCGCGGTGTAGATGATCGGCGACATCACCCATTCGATGAGCACCGCGTTCCCGTGCACCAGTAGCCGCAGAGCCTTCACCAGATCCCAGCCGCTGACATCGAGCAGGCCCACCAGTGGCGTCTCGATGACATCGCGCACCGGCCACGGCGTCAGATAGTCGTCCAGCGGGCGCAGGTAGACGAACCGGCAGTCGTAGTCCGAGTCCGGTGACGGGAAACCCCAGGCGCGACTGCCGCTTTCGATCGCGAGGGGCACGGTGACGCCCTGCTCACGGCCGATTCGGGCCAGTTCGCCGTCGATGGTGGCGACCACCGCCGGGTCCATCGAGGAGGGGATAGAGCGCAGTGTCATGGGCGGTGACGCTAGCGCCGGAAGCAGCGCTGGTCCACGGGATTTCGTACAGTCAATGCCCAAGGAAATAGGGGCGTGATTTGACCGTTATAGCTGAGAATTTGATGAGAATATGACTCGGGTCACACATTTCGGAATCGGTGACCCCCATCACATAACGCTAATGCCCGGTAACGAGCATGAAATGACCGCCGATATGCTGGCTGTCGTTAGTTCAATCGAGATTCACCGAGAGGTATAAAATGATCCCCGTTATCATCGACACCGGTTCCGCTGCTCTCAACGGCCTGCTCGACACCGGCTCCGCCGCGCTGCACGGCATCCTGAGCACCCTGTGGACCGGCTCCTTCGGCCGCTAAATAGCGCCACACAAGCCGAAAAGGCCGACCTCGGGTTTCGCAGCCCTGAGGTCGGCCTTTCGTCGTATTTATAGAAGCGAGATAGCGTGCAATACCCCGTCGGTATCGAATGCGGCCCGCGTCCCATCGCGGTCTGATCGTCGATAATTAGCCTGTCAAATGGTATTTTCGCTCGTGTGGTGAGCAGTGGACACCGGAGCTGGCCGCCACCTGGACCACCGCCTACGGCGCGGTGGTCGAGATCATGGTCTCGGTGGAGGGCAACGCCGCCTGAAGCCGCCTGAGCTCGATCGAGCCGGTCTCGGAACGTCCGAGACCGGCTCGGTCGTATCGAAATAGGCCGCGCTGGAGGCTATTTGCCGAAGGAGCCGCTGGCCGAACCGCTACCCGATCCGGTGCCCAGAATGCAGAGCGGGTTGTTCACCATCAGCGCCTCGGCCGAGCCGGAGGACGAACCGGTGACCGCGGAGTCGATCGCGGGTGTATTCGGTACCGGCGCGGCGGGATTGCCCGATCCGCCGTCGCGCATCGAGCGACCGTCGAGGTTGGTCGGGGCGGGAACGCCCAGCAGATCCAGCACCGTCGGGGTGATGTCGGCGAGGGTGTAGCCGTTGTGCTGCGCACCGGCCGCGAAGTCCGGACCGCGCGCGATCACGAAACTGGCTGTCTCATAGGCGCTCTGGCCGCCGTGTCCGCCTTCGGGCTTATGTCCGTGGTCGGTGGTGACCAGGATCGTCCAGCGTTCGTTGCTGTGCGCCGCCTGGCGTGCGTCGACCGCCTTGGTGATCCTCCCGACCAGGGTGTCGACCCGTTGAATCGCGTCGCGATACGCCTGCGGCCAGATCCCGCGCAGCGTATGCCCGGTGATATCAACCTGATCCAGATGCGTGAACACCAGATCCGCGCCGTCGTCGGTGACCGCCGAGACCACCTGCGCCGCCGCGTTCGAATCCGCCGTCGTCTCACAGACTCCCGAGCCGGTCGGATCGATCTGCGTCACCGATACCTTGTCCGCGTGCGGATTTCCGGTGCGCGCGATCATCCCGATCTTGTCCCAGGTGCCCAGTGATTCGGTGGTCAGGTTCGGCCGCGCCTGCTCCAACTGGGTGAATACGGTCGGGTACGGCACGAAAGCCGCTGGGTTACAGGTGGAGTCGTTGTCCTTGATGCCATGCTTGGTATCCCATACCCCGGTCAGCGCGGTCGCCCACGACACACAGGACATGGTGGTGTGCGGTGCGATCGAGGTGCGTGCGAGCGTGCCCTGTGCGGCCAGCAGCCCGAGGTTCGGCGCGTTGGCGGCCACCACCTCGCTGTACAGCGTGCCGTCGATACCGATGACCACGACCTTGTTCACGGTCGGTGCGGCGGCGGCGGGGACGGCGGCGGCGAGCGGCAGGGTGGCGAGTGCGGCGGCGGCGAGTACGCGACTCGTGCGGGGCGATGCGCAAGACATGCGAGGCAACCTTCGAGACATGCCGCGCAACCTAGTGCCTCGCGCCCGCTCGCGCGGGCAAAACTGGACAATTGACCACGACAGTCCCGGTGGCTGGGAAAAGCCCCATGTCACCGGTGTGATGGCAGCCGTCTACCGGGCGGTAAGCCGAGATCAAATCCGGCCCACTAAGCTAGCGCCCGTAAATCCCGGATCCCTTCCCGCAGGAGTACCCCACAGTGAGCCAAGCAGGCCGTCCTGTAGTTCTGATCGCCGACAAGCTCGCCCAGTCGACCGTCGACGCACTCGGTGACGCCGTCGAGGTTCGCTGGGTCGACGGCCCCAACCGGCCCGAGCTGCTCGCCGCCGTGCCCGAGGCCGACGCACTGCTGGTCCGTTCCGCGACCACCGTCGACGCCGAGGTGCTCGAGGCCGGTAAGAACCTGAAGATCGTCGCCCGCGCGGGCGTCGGCCTCGACAATGTCGATGTGCCGGCCGCCACCGAGCGCGGTGTCATGGTCGTCAACGCGCCGACCTCGAATATCCACACCGCCGCCGAACACGCTGTGACGCTGCTGCTTTCGGCCGCGCGCCAGATTCCGGCCGCCGATGCCACGCTGCGTGAGCGCACCTGGCAGCGCAGCAAGTTCAACGGTGTCGAGATCCTGGGCAAGACCGTCGGCGTCATCGGCCTGGGCCGTATCGGCCAGCTGTTCGCGCAGCGCCTCGCCGCCTTCGAGACCAAGATCGTCGCGTACGACCCCTACACCTCCCCGGCCCGCGCCGCCCAGCTCGGCATCGAGCTCATGTCCCTCGACGAGGTGCTCGCGGCCGCCGACTTCATCTCCATTCACCTGCCCAAGACCCCCGAGACCAAGGGCATGCTGAACGCCGAGACCCTGGCCAAGACCAAGAAGGGCGTCATCATCGTCAACGCCGCCCGTGGCGGTCTGATCGATGAGCAGGCCCTGGCCGATGCCATCAAGTCCGGTCATGTGCGCGCCGCCGGTCTCGACGTGTTCGAGACCGAACCCTGCACGGACAGCCCGCTTTTCGAGCTGCCGCAGGTCGTCGTGACCCCGCACCTGGGCGCCTCCACCGCCGAGGCCCAGGATCGCGCGGGCACCGATGTCGCCAAGTCGGTCAAGCTGGCGCTCGCGGGCGAGTTCGTCCCCGGCGCGGTGAACGTCACCGGCGGTTCGGTCTCCGAAGAGGTCGCCCCGTGGCTGGAGATCGTCCGCAAGCAGGGCGCGCTGCTGGGCGCGCTCTCCTCCGAGCTCCCGGTCAGCCTGGAGGTTCAGGTCCGCGGTGAGCTGAGCGCGAATGATGTTGCGGTGCTGGAGCTCTCGGCTCTGCGCGGCGTCTTCTCCGCCCTCATCGAGGATTCGGTGACCTTCGTCAACGCCCCGTCGCTGGCCAAGGATCGCGGTCTCGAGGCCACCGTCACCACCGTGTCGGAGAGCCCCACCCACCGCAGCCTGGTCGATCTGCGCGCCGTATTCGGCGATGGCAGCACCCTGAATGTGGCCGGCACCCTGACCGAGCCGCACCAGGTCCAGAAGATCGTCAATATCAATGGCCGCAACTACGACATGCGCGCCGAGGGCCTGAACCTGGCCGTGCTGGCGTACGAGGACAAGCCGGGTCAGCTCGGCCGCCTCGCCACCAAGCTCGGTGAAGCCGGTATCGACATCCTGGCCGCCCAGCTGACCCAGGACCTCGACCAGGAGGGCGCGACCGTCGTGCTGCGGGTCAACAAGGAGGTCCCCGCGGACGTCCAGGCCGCCATCGCCGAGGCCGTCGGCGCCGCCAAGGTCGCCCAGGTCAACCTGGATTGAGTTCGACGGGCCTGACCGCCTCGAAATAGTTGCCGCCGAGCCTCTTCCGGAAATGGAAGAGGCTCGGCGCGTATCCGGGGGTCAGCGTGCTCGTTCTCGAGCCTCGACCGCGTCCTTGGCCTCCTTCAGATCGGCCAGCGGGTCGAGTTCGCGGTATGCCTTGATCGCGTGAATCTTCTTGCCGCGGCTCAGGAATTCGTCCACCGCGCTGTAGTCGAAGGCAGTGCTCGGATCAGCGATTCCGAGATGCCGGATGATCAGGTCGAGCTTGCGTTCGAGGCGATCCAGCTTGCGCTCGAGTCGGTAGTTCGCGAACATGCCCCGACGCTACCGAATCCGGCTCATCCCAGTGTGTGGGAGCGGTTCGCCCTGGTGACAGGGGTCGTGGGGGCACGCGCTAGGGTGGCCGTTGTTCACGGGCGCACACATCCGATCGGAGCATTGTTTTCATGAAACTCGCTGTCATCCCGGGCGACGGAATCGGTCCCGAGGTCATTGCCGAAGCCCTCAAGGTGCTCGATGTGGTGGTCCCCGGTGTGGAGAAGACCGAATACGACCTCGGCGCGAAGCGGTTCCATGCCACCGGTGAGATCCTGCCGGACAATGTGATTCCGGAGCTGAAGCAGCACGACGCCATCCTGCTGGGCGCGATCGGTGATCCGTCGGTGCAGAGCGGTGTGCTCGAGCGCGGTCTGCTGCTGCGCACTCGCTTCGAGCTCGATCACCATGTGAATCTGCGGCCGTCGCGGCTGTACGCGGGTGTCACCAGCCCGCTCGCCGGTAGTCCGGAGATCGATTTCGTGGTCGTGCGCGAGGGCACCGAGGGTCCGTACACCGGCACCGGCGGCGCGATCCGCGTGAATACCCCGCACGAGGTGGCGACCGAGGTCTCCACCAACACCCGCTTCGGTGTCGAGCGCGTGGTCCGCTACGCCTTCGAGAAGGCGCGCACCCGGCGTAAGCATCTGACCCTGGTGCACAAGAACAATGTGCTGGCCTTCGCCGGTTCGCTGTGGACCCGCACGGTCGAGGAGATCGCGGCGGAGTACCCGGATGTTCAGACCGCTTACCAGCACATCGATGCCGCCACCATTCATATGGTCACCGATCCGGGCCGCTTCGATGTGATCGTCACCGACAACCTGTTCGGCGACATCATCACCGATCTGGCCGCCGCCGTCTCCGGTGGTATCGGCCTGGCCGCCTCGGGCAATATCGATGCCTCGGGTACGAATCCGTCCATGTTCGAGCCGGTGCACGGTAGCGCCCCCGATATCGCGGGCCAGTCCAAGGCCGATCCGACCGCCGCGATCCTGTCGGTATCGCTGCTGCTGAACCACCTCGGCAATGCCGAGGCCGCCGCTCGCATCGAGTCCGCCGTGGCCAAGGATCTGGCATCGCGCACCGCCCCGGCCTCCACGGTCGAGGTCGGCGATCGGATCGCCGCCGCCGTCTGATTCGACGAACTAACGATTACGGCCCCGCCCCGGTACTCGGGTGCGGGGCCGTTCACTGTTCGAATCCCTGAGTCGCACAGGTGATTACCGCCGAGTAGGATCCGTTTCGCGGCATTTCAACTGGGTCGAAATCGAAACCCAATGGGACAGTGAGACATATCGCATTCATGCATTCGGATGCGAAAACGTAACGGGCGCAGCTCTTCCGGATTTGCCGGAGATCAGCGCGGCCACCGTGAGATCATCGGGAAGCCCTGGGCACCAACGGGACTGCGGCCGCCGCGACCACCGCCGCCAGCGCGTAGGTGATCGGAAAACCCGCCGCCGTGATCAACGCTCCGAACCCGGGAGCCACCGCCGCCATGGCCAGATTCTGCCCGGTGTTCTGAATCCCCAGACCGCGCCCGGACCAGTACGGACCCGCGATCTCCGCGACCGCGGTGAAGGCCAGGCCATTGTCGGTGACAGTGATGACCGAGGCCGCGATCAGCAGTGGAATCGCCGCCCACCACCACTGCGCCCAGGCCGCGAAGGCCAAGGCGGCCATGGAGATTGCCGCCGCGACGGCCACCGTGCGCAGCGGGCCCAACCGGCTCGCCACCCGATCGGACCAGACGCCCGCGCCGATTCGCCCTCCCGCGCCCAGGATTTGGGTGATCGTCACCAGTACGCCCGCCGCCGCCAGTGACCAGCCCACATCGCGGTGCAGCCACAGCAGTGCGAAGGTCCACAGCGTCCCCTGGGGGATGCACAGCAGCACCGATACCGCGTGAATGCGCCACAGGGTGGAGTCACCGCGATACGGATTCGCGGGACGCCCTGCGGCCCCGTTGGATTGGGGCCGGGGCGGATCGACGATGCCGAACAGGCAGGCGATCGCGGCCGCGCCCGCCATCAGCGCGGGCACCAGGATGGCGGTCGAGAAGCCATGTGCCGCAGCGATGGCCGGAATGCTCAGCGCGCCGACGCCGACGCCCAGCGGCTGGGCGGTTTGCCGAATTCCCATGGCCAGACCGCGTTTATCGGGCGGGAACCAGCCCACGATGACCCGTCCGCTCGCGCCATTGGTGCTCGCCGCTCCCATACCGCCCAGTAGCAGCAGCACACCCAGCGCCACATAGTTGGTGACCGTCGCCGCGGCGACGCCCGCGATCAACATCAGCGCGGGACCGGCCACCAACACCTTGCGCTCACCGATCCGGTCCACGACGTAGCCCCACGCGATCAGCGTGCAGACCAGTCCGATGGTGGGCATGGAGACCAGCAGACCGGCCGTGGCCAGCGATAATCCGCGGTCGGTCAGGGCGGGCAGCAGGAAAGGGGTGCCGTGCACGAAGACCGCGCTGGAGCTCTGCGCGAAGACGCCGAGGGCCAGCATGCTCCACCGTTGGGCTGATCCGATTCGTGTCACGGTGGCCATGGCCGCACCTCTATCTCACTATGTGGAACTCATGTCTTACTGTATGAACATCGGACCTTACGGTACACCCGGCGCTATCGGCTATTTCGGAGGCAAGCTGTCGATTTGCTCACACCGGAAACCGTGCTCCGCGTAGGATCGACGGCACATCGAGTTGTCTTGCGTACAAGGGCATTCCACATTTCCGGCGACCCGATGCGGGCAGGCATGCCGCACCCCGTCGCAAGGGGGTCCACGCGACTGCCGATCGCACCGCGCGATCATGCCCGCGTCGCGTTGTCGGGTGCATTAGGGCAGGTGGAAGCCGGTCGATAGGATGCGAAACATGCGCCTAGGTCGAGTTGCCAGCCCAGATGGGGTCGCTTTCGTAAGCATCGAAGGTGACGGTGGCGACGCCGTCGCCCGCGAAATCGCCGAACACCCGTTCGGCACCCCGACGTTCACCGGCCGCAGCTGGCCGCTCGCGGATGTGCGCCTGCTCGCGCCGATTCTGGCCAGCAAGGTGATCTGCATCGGTAAGAACTACGCCGACCACGCCGCCGAAATGGGCGGTCCGGCACCGGCCGACCCGGTCATCTTCATGAAGCCGAATACCTCCATCATCGGCCCGAACGTGCCGATTATGTTGCCGCCCAGCTCCTCTCAGGTGGATTACGAGGGCGAGCTGGCGATCGTCATCGGCCGCCCCTGCAAGGACGTGCCCGCCGCCCAGGCGTACCAGGTGATCCTGGGTTACACCGTCGCCAATGACGTCACCGCCCGCGATCAGCAGCGGCACGACGGTCAGTGGACCCGCGCCAAGGGTTATGACACCTTCTGCCCGCTCGGCCCGTGGATCGAGACCTCGCTGGACCCTTCGGATCTGGCGATCTCCACCGAGCTCGACGGCGAACAGAAGCAGAGCAGCCGCACTTCACTTCTGCTGCACGATATTCCGAAGATGATCGAGTGGGTGACCACCGTGATGACGCTGCTCCCCGGTGATGTCATCCTCACCGGCACCCCCGCGGGTGTCGGTCCGATGCAGGCCGGTCAGAGCGTGTCGGTGACCGTCGAAGGTATCGGCACCCTCACCAATCCCGTTGCCGCCAAACGCTGATCGAGAGAGAGCTATGACAGACGTTCGGGTCCGATTCTGCCCGTCCCCTACCGGCACACCGCATGTCGGCCTGGTCCGGACCGCGCTTTTCAACTGGGCCTACGCCCGCCACACCGGCGGGAAATTCGTCTTCCGCATCGAAGACACCGATGCCGCACGGGATTCCGAGGAGTCCTACCGGGCGATCCTGGACGCCCTGCGCTGGCTCGGCCTCACCTGGGACGAGGGCCCCGAGGTCGGCGGACCCTACGGTCCGTACCGGCAGTCGCAGCGCCGTGACATTCATCTCGATGTGGTGCGGCGGCTATTGGCGGCGGGGGAGGCCTACGAATCCTTCTCCACCCCAGAGGAAGTCGAGGCCCGCCACAAGGCCGCCGGACGCGATCCCAAACTGGGCTACGACAACTTCGACCGCGACCTGACGGCGGAGCAGATCGCCGCCTACAAGGCCGAGGGCCGGCCCGCGGTGATCCGGCTGCGCATGCCCGACCACGACCTCACCTGGAACGACCTGGTGCGCGGTGAGACCACCTTCCGCGCCGGTGTGGTCCCGGACTTCGCACTCACCCGCGGTAATGGCGATCCGCTCTATACGCTGGTCAATCCCGTCGACGACGCGATGATGAAGATCACCCACGTATTGCGCGGCGAGGATCTTTTGTCTTCCACTCCGCGTCAGCTCGCGCTCTATGAGTCGATGATTCGTATCGGCGTCGCCGAGCGCACCCCGGAGTTCGGCCATCTGCCGTTCGTGATGGGGCAGGGGAACAAGAAGCTGTCCAAGCGGGATCCGGAGTCGAATCTCTTCCATCATCGCGATCGGGGCTTCATTCCCGAGGGTTTGCTGAATTATCTGGCGCTGCTCGGCTGGAGCATCGCCGATGATCATGACGTCTTCTCCATGGCGGAGATGGTGGCGGCGTTCGATATATCGAAAGTTAATTCGAATCCGGCCCGTTTCGACCAGAAGAAGGCCGACGCTCTGAACGCCGAACATATTCGGTTGCTGGAGTCGGGTGATTTCGCTCACCGACTCCGTGAGTACCTCACCGAACACGGTCATATCGGCGCCGAGATCGATGAGAAGCTCTTCGCCACAGCCGCAGATTTGGTGCAGACCCGCATCGTGGTTCTGGGTGATTCATGGGATCTCTTGAAGTTCTTGTTCGTGCCCGCCGAAGATTTCTCGATCGATCCGGCGGCGAAGGAAAAGAATCTCGGCCCGGACGCACTGCCGGTATTGCGCGCGACCATCACCGCCGTGGAAGGCGTTTCGGAATGGTCGGCGGCCGCACTCGAGGAGGCGCTCAAGACCGCGCTCATCGACGAGTTGGGGCTCAAACCGCGTAAGGCGTTCACGCCCGTGCGCGTCGCGCTGACCGGATCGCACATCAGCCCGCCGCTGTACGAGTCGATGGAGCTGCTGGGCCGCGAGGTATCGCTGGACCGGCTGCGGGCCGCGCTCCCCGCGTAAACCCCGCGAGAAGTTGGCAGAGCGCCGGTGAACAACGCTCGAACAGTTCGAAAACCGGCCTCTGACCAGCCGATTTGTATATAACCCGGCTACTCCTGCTAATCTTCTTCTCGGCCGGAAGCGGTCAGGGAGTTCCCACTGGGAGCAACCTGAAAGCCCAGGTCAATGGGGTATGGTGTAATTGGCAACACAGCTGATTCTGGTTCAGCCATTCTAGGTTCGAGTCCTGGTACCCCAGCTCCGAGAGCTTTTCGAGGCTTTCGAAATGCTGGAGATTCGATGGTCCGGCCATCGAGCAGTCGACAGCAATCCTGGTCCCGTCGTCTAGCGGCCTAGGACGCCGCCCTCTCAAGGCGGTAGCGCGGGTTCAAATCCCGTCGGGACTACAAAGGTGAGGCCCTCAGCCAATCGGCTGGGGGCCTTTGCTTTTCGCGGGTGGTTACCGCCTATCTGTACTGCTCAATCCTGTTCGGCCAGCGTGCTGCCGCCCAACGGCATGGCGGGCAATCCCAGTTTGCGGTGATCCCAGCTGCGCACCCGCTCGGGCACGATGCGAATCGCGATGCGCTTGTTCAGCATCTGCTCGACGAATGGCTTCATCTCTTCGCTGTAGGGCCCGGTGTACCGCTCCCACACACTGATTCCGACCTGGAACAGCGCGTCCGCGTCCTCCACGATCTCCGCGCGGCCCTCGATGGAGACTCCGCGCAACTGGTCGTAGGTATCGCCGGCCTCGAGCAGGACGGTCACCCGCGGATCGCGGCGCAGATTCACGGCCTTCTGCGATTTGGCCTTGGTCTCGAACCAGATTTCGCCGTTGATCAGCGCGTACCACATGGCGGTCAGGTGCGGGTTGCCCGTGGCGCCGAGGGTGGCCAGGTTGGCGATTCGGCTGCGCCGCATGAAGTCCGCGATCTCCTGCTCGGACATCGTGATCTGAGCGCGTTGATTAACTCCCATCAGCCGACTGTAATTTACGCCGTATGAGCCGGATCACACCGGCTGTGAAGTGCGCGAACGCTGAGACGCGACTGCGTGAACGCCTGGGTATCCGGCGTGAATACCGCTGGGCCGCAGGCGTGTGCGCGATGCCGCCGGTGGCGAGGTTCGCGACCGGTCGGTACGCGTGGGGCCGGATGGGCTTGTGTGGCCCGAAAACGCCGATGCCCCCACCGGATTCCCGGCGGGGGCATGAAAATGGCTGTGCGGGCCCGTCAGAGCCGTTTGTGCAAGGCGTCCGCCGCCGCTACGAGATCAGCGGCCCAGCGCGCACCCGGCCGCCGCCCCATTCGATCGATCGGTCCGGAGACCGAGACGGCCGCGATCACCGCCCCCGCCGCATCGCGCACCGGTGCCGAAACGCTGGCCACCCCCGCCGCGCGCTCGGCCGCGCTCTGCGCCCAACCGCGCCGACGCACCTCGGCCAGTGCGCGCTCGCCGAAGACCGCCTCCGGCAGCACGGTTCGCTGCAATTCCAGATCCGACCAGGCCAGCAGCACTTTCGCCGCGGACCCGGCGGTCATCGGCATGCGCGCCCCGACCGGAACGGTGTCCCGCAATCCGGACGCGGGCTCCATCGAGGCCACGCAGACGCGCGCGTTCCCGTCCCGGCGGTAGAGCTGCACGCTCTCCCCGGTGATCTCGCGCAGGCGCGGAAGAATGGTCGCGGCGGCATCCAGCAGTGGATCGCTCGCGGTGGTAGCCAGCTCCGAGAGCGCGGGTCCGGGGCGCCACAGGCCCTGGCTGTCGCGGGCCAGCATGCGATGCGTCTCCAGGCCCACGGCCAGCCGATGCGCGGTGGCGCGGGGCAGGCCGGTGCGGGTGCACAACTCATTGAGGCCGCAGGGTTGCTCGGCTACGGCGTGCAGGACCGCCATGGCTTTGTCCAGAACACCGATACCGCTATGCTGTCTCATAGAACGATATTAGCGTCTCGCATGTTGGGAATTGCAAACCGGCTTCCCGGCACCAGGGCACTACCGCCCCGCGCGTCGCGATCCCCGCGTCACCAGCCCGGGCGCGGGTATGTCCTATCGAGAGGTGATGGAGCTATGGCCGATCGGCCACGCACTCTGGCGGAGAAGGTCTGGGAGCAGCACGTCGTCGTTCGCGGCGAAGGTGAAGGCGCGAACCGCGAACCCGACCTCATCTACATCGATCTGCACCTGGTGCACGAGGTCACCAGCCCGCAGGCCTTCGACGGTCTGCGCGCCGCGGGTCGTCCGGTGCGCCGCCCGGATCTCACCATCGCGACCGAGGACCACAATGTCCCGACGATCGATATCGACAAGCCGATCGCCGATCCGATCTCGCGCCTGCAGGTCGACACCCTGCGCAAGAACTGTGAGGAGTTCGGTGTTCGCCTGCACCCCATGGGCGATCTCGATCAGGGCATCGTGCACGTCGTCGGTCCGCAGTTGGGTCTGACCCAGCCGGGCACCACCGTCGTCTGCGGTGATTCGCACACCTCCACGCACGGCGCGTTCGGCGCGCTCGCAATGGGTATCGGCACCAGCGAAGTGGAACACGTTCTGGCGACGCAGACTTTGTCGCTGCGCCCGTTCAAGACCATGGCCATCAATATCGACGGCACGCTGCCCGACGGCGTCACCTCCAAGGACGTCATCCTGGCGGTGATCGCGCAGATCGGCACCGGCGGCGGTCAGGGCTATGTGCTGGAGTACCGCGGCGAGGCCGTGCGCTCGATGTCCATGGAAGCCCGGATGACCATGTGCAACATGTCGATCGAGGCCGGTGCGCGGGCGGGCATGGTCGGCCCCGACCAGACCACCTACGAGTTCCTGAAGGGCCGTCCGCACGCCCCCGAGGGCGCGGATTGGGATGCCGCCGTTGCCTCCTGGGACGCGCTGACCACCGATGAGGGCGCGACTTTCGACGCCGAGGTGCATATCGACGCCGCCGCGCTCACCCCCTTCGTGACCTGGGGTACCAACCCGGGACAGGGTCTGCCGCTGGGGGACTCGATCCCCGATCCGGAGCAGATCGTCGACGAGAACGAGCGTCAGGCGGCCGAAAAGGCCCTGCAGTACATGGACCTGAAGCCGGGTACGCCACTGCGTGATGTCACCGTCGACACTGTTTTCGTCGGCTCCTGCACCAATGGCCGGATCGAGGATTTGCGTGCGGTCGCAGACGTTCTGAAGGGCCGCAAGGTCGCCGAGAGCGTGCGCATGTTGATCGTTCCCGGCTCCATGCGGGTGCGGCTGCAGGCGGAAAACGAAGGGCTGGGCGAGATATTCACCGCGGCGGGCGCGGAATGGCGGCAGGCGGGCTGCTCGATGTGCCTGGGAATGAATCCGGATCAGCTTTCGCCCGGTCAGCGCTGCGCCTCCACCTCGAACCGGAACTTCGAAGGGCGACAGGGCAAGGGCGGTCGCACGCACCTGGTCTCACCGCTGGTCGCGGCGGCGACCGCGGTGCGCGGAACCCTGTCCTCACCGGCGGATCTCAACTGATTTCGGCTCTCCAGGCCCGTAATCCGCTGCCCTCACAGACATCAGGAGAAACACGATGGAAGCCTTCAAGGTCCACAAGGGGATCGGCGTTCCGTTCCGCCGATCCAACGTCGACACCGACCAGATCATCCCCGCCGTCTATCTGAAGCGCGTTACCCGAACGGGTTTCGAGGATGGGCTCTTCGCGGCGTGGCGAACGGATCCGAACTTCATTCTGAACGCCGAGCCCTACAACCGCGGCAGTGTGCTGGTCGCCGGTCCGGATTTCGGTACCGGTTCCTCACGCGAGCATGCGGTTTGGGCGCTGAAAGACTACGGGTTCCGGGTGGTGATCTCGTCCCGCTTCGCCGACATCTTCCGCGGAAACGCCGGTAAGGACGGGCTGCTGACGGCTCGGATGGCGCAGAGCGATGTGGAATTGCTCTGGAAGTTGCTCGAGGAACAGCCCGGTTTGGAATTGGTGACGGACCTCGAGGCGCGCACCGTGACGGCCGGAACGGTCGTGTTGCCGTTCGATATTGACGACTACACACGGTGGCGTCTGCTGGAAGGTCTGGACGACATCGGGCTCACTCTGCGGCACAGTGACCAGATCAGCCAGTTCGAAAACGCAAGGCCGACTTGGAAACCCACCACCATTCCGGCCCGTATTTCGCAGACGTAATCGTTTGGGGGCGTTAGCTGAACGCCCCCAAACGAGGTAGCTGGTCGTAAGCCATCTCTCATCAAAATGGGTGTGGCAGATAGACTCTTGCTCAAAGAAGGTTTACCGTGGTACCTAGTCGGTCCGACGACGGGCCATTAGTCTGCGGAGGATTCAATGAACAAGGCGGAACTGATCGATGTTCTGACCGAGAAGTTGGGTACTGACAGGCGCACCGCTACTGCTGCAGTCGAGCAGATGGTAGATACGATCGTGCGTGCTGTGAACAAAGGTCAGAGCGTCACCATCACGGGATTCGGTGTCTTCGAACAGCGTAAGCGCGCAGCGCGCGTTGCTCGGAACCCGCGTACCGGTGAAACCGTCAAGGTGAAGCCGACTTCGGTGCCTGCCTTCCGTCCGGGTGCGCAGTTCAAGGCGATCATCGCCGGTAAGCAGAAGATCACCGCGAGCGGCCCGGCCGTGAAACGTGGTGTGGCTGCTCCGGTGTCGGGCAAGCCGGCCGGCGCGAAGAAGGCCGCTGCCAAGAAGACCGCCAAGAAGGCCGCCACCAAGGCACCGGCCAAGACCACGGCCAAGAAGGCTGCCACCAAGGCTCCCGCCAAGAAGGCTGCCGTCAAGAAGGCAGTCACCAAGGCTGCCGCCAAGAAGGCTCCGGCCAAGGCCGCCAAGAAGGCTCCGGCCAAGAAGGCAGCCGTCAAGGCCACCGCGGTCAAGAAGGCCACCGCCAAGAAGGCTCCGGCCAAGAAGGCTCCGGCCAAGAAGACCGCGGCGAAGCGCACCGCCCGTCGCTGACGGACCGAACCGCCCGTCACAGACGGGTTTTCGGAGCAACACAACATGTGAGACGGCCCGGCATCGCCGGGCCGTTTCGCACGTTCGGGATAGTTGTTCTTGTGCATTCGGCCCGTCAGAGGCCGGAAATGGTTCGGCCGCCGGGTAATTGCCGCAAATCTCTAGTGGCAAATCTCCCGGCGGCTCGAAATCCCCTAGCGCGGAATGTCGGTCGGGTTCAATGCCCGATCCAGATGGTCGGCCGCGACCAGTCGGCCCCGGTGCACCGAGAGCACCCAGACACTGCCCTTGCGATTGCGTGCGGCCGGCAGCGTGACACCGTCCTTCTCCGCCCACCACGCCAGCAGATTCGGAATCACCTTGCCCTGACTGCAGATCACCGGAACGGCATGATCGGAAACAAGATCACGAATGCGTTTCCGGGCGGCGTCCGGGGTGGCGGCATAACCGGCCTCGGAGAACTGCGGCTCCAGTTCGATGTCCACGCCGAGGTTTTCGGCGAGCGGGGTCACGGTTTGGACACAGCGCAGCGGTGGGGCGGAATGAATTTCGGTGGCGCCGAAGCCGATCAGATTCGGCACCAGTCCGGCAGCCTGTGCGCGCCCGGCCTTTTCGAGCGGGCGTTCATCGTCCGGGCCCGAGAATCGCTCCCGCCGACCCGCCTTGGCATGCCGCACCAGCAGCATGGTGGCCGTATCCGGCGGCAGCCGAAGGAAATTGCGCACGATATGGCGATCCATGGGGTACGACAGCGCGTCCATGAGCCCGTCCACTCGATGCCACTGGAGCACATCGACTTCCGCGTTGGATTCGAACTCGCCACCGAGAATCTGTGCGGCCCAATAGTCCACGCGCTTGATCTTGCGATGCCCGGTCACCGGGTAGGTGACGTGCCCGAGGTAGCGGCCGAGCCGGGAGCGGATTCCGGTCTCCTCGGCCACTTCTCGCACCGCGGCGACCACCGGGGTCTCACCGGGATCCAGTTTTCCCTTGGGCAGGGACCAGTCGTCGTACTTGAGTCGGTGTACCAGGGCGATCTCCACCGCCCCATCGGCCGCGTAACGCCACAGCACCGCCCCCGCGGCCGGAATGTTCGCGGAGACCCTGGGGTCCGGGAAATCGGCGGCGGGGGAATTCGATGGTGTCATGGGCGATCCGGACGTCGCAGTCGCATGAGGTGTTCCTGATGGTCGCGGATCTCTTCACCGGCGACATCCGGATCGGGCTGGGCCACCCAGCTGCCGTCCGGCCGCAGCACCCAGCAGCGGGTGGTGGGGTAGAGGGCGGAGTCGAAGACCTCGCCCAGCTGCTGCGCCAGTTTCGGATCCTTCACCTGTGCCAGCACTTCCACGCGCCGGTCCAGATTGCGGTGCATCATGTCGGCGCTGCCGATCCAGTATTGATTCTGGGCCGCGAAGTGCAGGATGCGCGAATGCTCCAGGTAGCGGCCGAGAATCGAGCGCACCTCGATGTTCTCGCTCATTCCGGGGACACCCGGGCGCAGCCCGCAGATACCGCGGACCACCACCTGAACCGGTACGCCCGCCTGGGAGGCCCGGTACAGCGCGTCGATGATCTGCTCGTCGACCAGAGCGTTGGCCTTCAAGCGGATTCGCGCCGGTTCGCCCTGCGCGGCCAGCTCCACCTCGCGCTCGATGCGCTCCACGATGCCCTGTCGCACCCCGCTGGGGGCGACGAGCAGATTGCGGTAGCTCGCTTTCCGGGAGTATCCGGTGAGCGAGTTGAACAGGTCGGTGAGGTCCGCGCCGATCTCCGGTGCGGCAGTGAGCAATCCGACATCCTCGTACAGGCGCGCGGTCTTGGGGTTGTAGTTGCCGGTGCCGATATGGCAGTAGCGGCGGATGGTCGCGCCCTCGCGCCGCACCACCAGGCAGGTCTTGCAGTGCGTCTTGAGGCCGACCAGGCCGTAGACCACGTGCACGCCCGCCTGCTCCAGTGCGCGAGCCCATTTGATGTTGGCCTGTTCGTCGAAGCGGGCCTTGATCTCGACCAGCGCGACGACCTGTTTACCGGCCTCGGCGGCGTCGATGAGCGCGTTCACGATGGGGGAGTCGCCGGAGGTGCGGTACAGCGTCTGTTTGATCGCCAGCACCTGCGGATCGGCGGCGGCCTGTTCGATGAAGCGCTGCACGCTGGTGGAGAAGGAGTCGTACGGGTGGTGCACCAGCACATCGCCCTCGCGCAGCGCCGCGAAAACGTTTCGGGGCGTTTCCCGTTCACCGAAGGCGGGCGGGGTGGCGGGTACGTACGGGGCGTCCTTGAGGTTGGGCCGGTCCACGCCGTACACCTGCCACAGGCAGGACAGATCGAGCAGGCCCGGTACCTGGATGACATCGCCGGGATCCACATCCAGTTCGCGCAGCAGCAGCTCCAGCATGTGCTCGGTCATATCGTCCGAGACCTCGAGCCGCACCGGCGAGCCGAAGCGACGGCGGGCGAGTTCGCGCTCCAGGGCCTGCAGCAGGTCCTCGTCGCGATCCTCCTCGACCTCGAGGTCGGCGTTACGGGTGATGCGGAACGAATGATGTTCCACCACTTCCATTCCCGGGAAGAGCTGCTCCAGATGCGCGGCGATCAGTTCTTCCATGGGCAGGAACGGGGCCAGGGTGTGCGGGGCGCCGGATTCGCGCGGCGAACGGCGAACGCGCACAAAGCGGTCCACATTGTCAGGCACCTTGACGCGGGCGAAATGCTCACCGCCGGTGACCGAATCCTTCACCGTCACAGCAAGATTCAGGCTCAGGCCGCTGATGTACGGGAACGGGTGCGCGGGATCCACGGCCAGTGGGGTCAGCACCGGGAAGACCTGATCCTGGAAATACCCGGACAGGCGCTGCTTCTCGCCGTCGTCGAGATCGGCCCAGCGGGTGATGGCGATGTTCTCGGCGGTGAGCGCGGGCAGCACCTGATCCAGGAAGACCCGGGCATGGCGGGCCGCCAGATCCTGGGTGCGGGCCGCGATCATCTCCAACTGCTCGGTGGGGGAGAGCCCGTCGGCGGAGCGCACCGACAGGCCGGTCTCCGCACGGCGTTTCAGACCGGCGACGCGGACCATATAGAACTCGTCGAGATTCGACGCGAAAATGGCGAGGAATTTCGCGCGCTCCAACAGGGGCTGCGAGGTGTCCTCCGCGAGCGCCAGCACCCGGGCATTGAAATCGAGCCAGCTGAGTTCCCGGTTGAGGTACCGGTCCGCTGGCAAACGCGTGGCAGTCGCGGCCGTGGGCGGTGGGGTTGCCGCGGGCGGGGCCGCGGGTAGTAGCGGCGGTTGCTTGACGGTATCCGTATCGCTCACTCTCACGATCATTCCTTATGTCGTGTGCGGGGTGCCGTTCTGACACCGTCCATTGCAGCGCAGATCACGCCCGGTCAGCACCGTGAGGAGCCCGCCGCGTGGACATGTTTTGCTGCCTGACACGCCCGCGACACGCCGATTTCACTGAGCAGCGTGCCGGTGGCAACCCCGACGCCGAGATCGGCGGCGCGGTCCAGATCGGCGGCGGTGTCGACGTCCTGGCGCAATCCCGGCCAGTCCCCGAGCAATTCCACCGCGCCCGCCGCGATATGCCTGCGGGCCGAATCGGGGCCGAACAACGGGTTCAGCGCCGCGGCCGGATCACGCACCAGCAGGGCGACGGTGCCGCTGCCCTCGTGATCGGCCACCACCGAACGCCGATGTCCGGCGACGGTCAGCATGTCGGTCAACTCCTGCGGGCGCAGCGCGGGCAGATCGGCTTGCAGGGCAAGCAGATCGACCGGACCGTGCGCCGCCCGGATCGCCTCGGCGCCGGCCGCCAGCGCGGCATTGAGACCACCGGGGACGGCGGGCTCGGGTTGTACGCGCGCGCCGAGACCGCGCACCAGATCACGCACCGTGGGGTCCGGCGTCACCACCGTCACCGAAGCGATACCCACCGTGGCCACCGCCGCACCGACCGTATCGGTCAGCATCGCCAACACCAGTCGCGGCCGGTCCTGCGGTCGCAACCGATCAGCGAGCCGACTTTTGGCCAGCTCGAGATTCTTCACCGCGATCACGGCGTGCACGGTCGACCGCATGCCCGAATCCTCCCACTCCAACGTGACAGCTGTATGAGCACCCGCCCACGCACGTCGTTAACCCGCGCCGGGCGGTATGGCTTCCCCGGTTCCGATGTGGTTTCTCCAGAGTGCCGCAAGATCCGCTGTGCGATGCTCGGCGCGGTCGATTTCAGGCGCGCATATATTGGGCAGATGGCTAGGGCAGCGGTGTTGGGAGCGGGGTCCTGGGGGACCGCGTTCGCGAAGGTGTTGGCGGAGGCGGGGACCGAGGTCACCATGTGGGCTCGGCGGCCGGAGGTGGCGAAAGTCCTTGCGAGTGAGCATCGGAATCCGTGGTATCTGCCGGAGGTGACGCTGCCGCCGATCGGTGCGACCGATGATCATCGGATCGCGTTGGAGGGCGCGGACATTGTCGTGCTGGCGGTGCCGTCGCAGTCGCTGCGGGCCAATCTCGCGCAGTGGCAGCCCGATATCCCGGGTGATGCCACACTGCTGAGTCTGGCCAAGGGCATCGAGACCGGGACGCTGCTGCGGATGAGTCAGGTCATCTCCGAAGTCAGTGGGGCGGATCCGAGTCGGGTGGCGGTGCTTTCGGGGCCGAACCTGGCGCATGAGGTGGCGGCGCGGCAGCCGACCGCGACGGTGATCGCGTGTACCGATACCGCGCGGGCCGAGGCGGTGCAGCACGCGAGCGCCACCGGATACTTCCGGCCGTACACCAACAGCGATGTGATCGGCTGTGAAATCGGCGGGGCCTGCAAGAACGTCATCGCGCTCGCCTGCGGTATCGCCTCGGGAATGGGATTGGGCGACAACTCGATCGCGAGTCTGATCACCCGCGGACTGGCCGAGATCATTCGCCTGGGCGTGGCGGTCGGCGCCGAACCGGTGACCCTGGCCGGGCTGGCGGGGGTCGGCGATCTGGTCGCCACCTGCACCTCACCGCTCTCGCGCAATCGTTCGTTCGGACATGCGCTCGGTGCGGGCGGCACCATCGAATCCGCGCAGCAGGCCACTCATGGTCAGGTCGCCGAGGGTGTGAAGTCCTGCACATCGGTGCGGGCACTGGCCGCGGCGCACGGAGTCGAGATGCCGTTGACCAATGCCATGCATCAGGTCTGCCACGAGGGGCTGCCCACCGCCGATGCGGTCGGACAGCTGCTGGGCCGCCGCCTCAAATCGGAGTGACCGCGTAACCGCGCTGCCATCGCCGCCGGATATGGTTCCGGGCATGACCAACAGGATCCGGGTGGCGGTGGTGTTCGGCGGGCGCAGCAACGAGCATGGCGTCTCGTGTGTGTCGGCCCGAACGGTCTTGGGCAGCCTCGATCCCGAACGGTACGAGGCGGTTCCGATCGGCATCACCCGCGAGGGCACCTGGGTGCTGAACTCCGCGGACTCGCGGGCGCTCACCGCGGACGCGAGCCGGGAACTGCCGTCGGTGGATTCGACGGGCACCGAGCTGACCCTGGCCGCCGACCCCAGTCGCGCCGGTGGGCTGGTCCCGCTGGACAGTGCGGATGGGGTGCTCGGCGGTGTGGATCTGGTGTTCCCGGTACTGCACGGCCCCTTCGGCGAGGACGGCACCCTGCAGGGTCTGCTGGAGCTGGCCGGGGTGCCGTATGTCGGCCCGGGCGTACTGGCCTCCGCCGCCGGAATGGATAAGGAGTTCACCAAGAAACTCCTTGCCGCGGAAGGACTTCCGATCGGTATCCAGGTGGTGCTGCGGCCCGGCGTCGCGGTGCTGTCGGAGGCGGACCGGGATCGGCTCGGACTGCCGGTGTTCGTCAAGCCCGCACGCGGCGGGTCCTCCATCGGTATCACCAAGGTCGACACCTGGGATGCGCTCGATGCCGCGATTGCCGTTGCGCGCCAGCACGATCCGAAGGTGATCATCGAGGCCGGAATCGTGGGCCGCGAAGTCGAGTGCGGCGTACTGGAATTCCCGGACGGCCGGGTGGAAGCCAGTGTGGTGGCGGAGATTCGGATGCCCGAGGAGACGCCCGAGGGGCCGGAGTTCTACGACTTCGACACCAAGTATCTCGATGACGTCTGCGAATTCGATGTGCCCGCCAAGTTGGACGATGATGTATCGCAACAGATTCGGGAGCTCGCGGTCCAGGCTTTTCGCGCCCTGGACTGTCAGGGTCTGGCCCGCGTCGACTTCTTCGTCACCGCGGCCGGCCCGGTGATCAACGAGATCAACACCATGCCCGGTTTCACCGCCATCTCCATGTACCCGCGCATGTGGGAGGCGACCGGTATCGGCCGCCGCGAACTGGTGACCACCCTGGTGGAGACCGCGCTCGCGCGCGGTACCGGCCTGCGCTGAATCCCCCGCATGGGTGACTGCCGTCCGACTTCGGAACGATGGCAGTCACCGGTGCCGCTGGGTAGCCTGAAAGCCGTGCTCATGGCGATGACCATTCCCGGATTGGCCCTGCTGATTATCGTGGTGGCCTTCGCCGAGGTCGCCTATCGCAAGGTGAGCGGTCGCGCCGGACTCCCGTGGATGCGTGATCCCGCGGAGTCCGAGGGGCGCAGCGCCGCCGCCGTCGGCTTCGAGACCTTCGGCTCGGTGTTCGACCCCGGCAAGAAGCTCGAATTCGAGCAGCGCCAATCGGTTCTCATGCATCGCGAGAATCCGGGGGACGGGGATGAAGGTGTGAACGTCGACCTCACCGCGGGCAAAGTCAAGATCCGGAAAGTCTGAAGCGCGCCGAGCTGGGATACACCCGACTGACGGAGATCCCGGCCAAAAGCGCGCCGGGATGTCGAGGGAGTGTCCTTGACCGAGCGTGCCCACGGGTGGGCGGCGCAACACCTCAGTTGGGCAGCGGTCCCGGGTCGAGCGGCTGCTGCGGGATCGCCTTGGTGATGGCGTCCGAAATCTCTTGTAGCGGAGTCGGTCCCGCGTTGTCGGGCATGGTCAACGCGATGTAGGTGCCGCGATCGACCGCCCAGTAGGTGCCCGATGCCGCGCCGCTGGTCTGATCGCGCACATCGAACCAGTTGACATTGTTCACGACCTGCAGGGGTGAGGCGCGATTGAATTCGAGCGGCCGATCCAGGCCGCAGCGCAGCACGATCGCATCCCCGCCGTCGGCCTGCTGCCACGCCTTTGCGCCATCGGGAGCGGGCTGGACCAGTTCGGAGACGGTGTAGTCGCCGAGCTTGTCCGGCAGCGCGGGCAGCAGCGCCGAACACTGCGGACCGGTCGCCGCGGGAGCCTGCACCGCACCCAGCACCAGGGGTTCGCGAGCCGGATGCCGATTCGCCAGCACACCCATGACGAGCACACCCGCGACCAGGGCGATCGGCAGCGCGATGGCGGTGGCGATCAGCGCGGGGGAGCGGCGCTCCGCCGGCTCATCGTCCTCGGCCGAGGCAACCGCGGCCGTGCTCCGCTCCGCGTCGTCCGCGTCGCTCGAATCCGCGGTCGCGGACTTCGGCGTTCCCGCTGACTCGGGTGTCGACTCGGCCGCGGTGTCCGCGTGCTCGGCGGGCTGCTTCGCGATATCCACCGTGCCGGGCTCTGCGGTTTCGGGCGTGCCGGATTCCGGTTCGCTGCCGCGGGTGTCGTTGCTCATCCGGTCGTCGGTCCCCGATCGTGCCGTGCCGGACACAGCGCGTCCCGGCTGGTGGTCGTCGATTTCGTGTCCGAGGGTACCGTTTCGGGGTCCGAGGTCCGCAGCCCACTCACGCCGAGGAGATCGTCATCACCGCCAGCAGCAGGCGTCGCGGTTCCCAGAGCCGCGCCGCTGTCGATCGCTTTCCCGGATACGCCGGTGATGCGCAGACGGTGCGCGAGCTCGGAGAGTTCGGGTTGATCGCGCGGATCAACGCGGGGCGTAAGCAGGGACCGGGGGTGCTGCTCGGGCCGGGCGATGACGCCGCGGTGGTGGCCGCGCCGGAGGGCCGGTTCGTGGTGACAACGGACATGTTGGTGCAAGACCGGCATTTCCGGCTGGACTGGTCCAGTGGGCATGACATCGGGCGCAAAGCCATCGCGCAGAACGCGGCCGATGTGGTGGCCATGGGTGCGACGCCGAGCGCGTTCGTGGTCTCCTTCGGCTGCCCGCCGGAGACCCCGGTCGATTTCGTCACCGATCTCGCGGATGGCATGTGGGCCGAGGCCGAGCGTGCGGGCGCCTCCATCGCGGGCGGTGATGTGGTGCGCGCCCCGCTGCTGGTGATCTCGGTGACCGCGTTCGGTGATCCGGCGGGGCGTGAGCCGATCCTGAAGTCGGGTGCGCGGCCGGGTGATGTGGTGGCCGTTGCCGGTCTGCTCGGTTGGTCCGCGGCGGGGCTTGCGCTCCTGCTCGACGGCGACAATTCGGAGAACTATCGCTGCGTCGATGCCTCGGATTGGCCGGATGCCGTTGCCGTGCACAAGGTTCCGCAGCCGCCGTACGCCGCTGTGCTGACTTTGCCGCCCGAGACGAAGATCAATGCCCTCACCGATGTCTCCGACGGCCTCCTGGCTGATTTGGGGCATATTGCCGAATCATCCGGTGTAGCCATCGATCTCGACTCCGCGGCACTGGACGATCCGCTGCTGGAGACGATCGCACAAGCCCTCGACGCAAGCGCCCTCGACTGGATTCTGGCCGGTGGTGAGGACCATGCCTTCGCCGCCACTTTTCCGGATTCCGTTGCTCTGCCAGCGGGTTGGGTGCGAATCGGCCGAGTCGCCGAAGGTTCGGGCGTTACCGTGGACGGCATCGCCCGAACCGGACCTGCCGGTTGGGAATCCTTCGCTTAGGTGGGTGGTCTTCCCTCGTGAAACTCGCCACGATAAGTTTTCCCGACATGGGCAACAAACCGCTGTCGGAGGTCGTCGATTCAGGTTGGGCCGAGGCCCTCGAACCGGTGGCCGATCGCATTGCCGAGATGGGCGAATTCCTCCGTACCGAAAACGCCGCCGGGCGTGGCTATCTCCCCAAGGGTGAGAATGTGCTGCGCGCCTTCCAGCGTCCGTTCGACAAGGTCCGAGTTCTCATCGTCGGCCAGGATCCGTACCCCACCCCCGGCCATGCCATGGGGCTGAGTTTCTCGGTGGAACCGGATGTGAAGCCGGTGCCGCGCAGTCTCGCCAATATCTTCTCCGAATTGACCAAGGACCTCGAACTCCCGATGCCGTCGTGCGGTGATCTGTCGCCGTGGTCGGATCAGGGCGTACTCATGTTGAACCGAGTGCTCACCGTGCAGCCGGGCCAGGCGGCCTCGCATCGCGGTAAGGGCTGGGAGGCGGTGACCGAGCAGGCAATTCGCGCGCTCGTCGCCCGTGATCAGCCGCTGGTCGCCATTTTGTGGGGCCGCGACGCCATGACTTTGAAGCCGATGCTGGGGTCGACGCCCTACATCGAATCCGCCCATCCGTCACCGCTTTCCGCCTCGCGCGGATTCTTCGGATCGCGCCCGTTCTCACGCACCAACGAATTGCTGGGTACATTGGGTGCCGCGCCGGTGGACTGGCGTCTGCCCTAAGCGCGATCCGTTGAACCGATTCAGGAGCATGTGAATGCAGAACAAGACTGCCCGTGGTGTTTTCGTAGCGTTGGTGGCGGGGGCGGCCCTCGCCAGCGCTCCCGCCGCGGCCAATGCCGATGCGCTGACGTTGGAGCCCTTCACCAACGCCCCCGCCTCGACCGAGGGTGGCACCCAGGTGGCCAGCCTGTTCGACACCAATAGCGCGACCACCATGAGCTCGGAGGTGACCTCGCGGGTTGCCTGCCTGCCCATGACGATCAGCCAGAACCTGGATTGCTTCACCGGCGACCGCTGATCACCGAATGATCGGTGCTGCGGCGGCACCGATCAACCGGTAACGCGGTGCACCATACGCACTTCCATGGCGGGCGTGAAGGCTTCGACGCGGCGCTCGCCGTCCGGTTCGAAGCCGTATTTGCGGTAGAAGGCCCGGGCAC
This sequence comes from Nocardia sp. NBC_01503, assembly GCF_036327755.1. Lineage (NCBI taxonomy): Bacteria > Bacillati > Actinomycetota > Actinomycetes > Mycobacteriales > Nocardiaceae > Nocardia > Nocardia sp. NBC_01503. The sequence continues at coordinate 295,203 of NZ_CP109596.1, read as the reverse complement.
GCGGATTCTCCTCGAACACCCAGAGCGAGGTATCGACGTCCTGGGCCAGCACCGTTTTCATCAATTCATGCGCGACACCGGTGCCGTACCAGGCTTTCCGGACATACATGGCGCTGAGTTCGCGTTCCGCGACCGGCGATTCATCGCGTGACGGACCGCTACTGGCGAATCCGATAACGGTGCCATCGATTACCGCCACCACAATCCGGCCCGGATACTCGGCGCGGATCTTCTCCCAGGCGGCCGCGCGCTTGCCGATATCGAACGCATCGAGCACATGCGCGGGCACCAAGCCCTGATATGCCTCACGCCAGCAGGCGATATGGCATTCGGCCATGCTGTGGACATGCTCGGCTCCGAGTGGAACCACCTGCCACTCACTCATTTTCGCCCCCTGTGCGCGCAAAGTGCCACGGGCACAACAAAAGCCCCGGATCACCCATTGTGGGCGCCGGGGCGTTTGTAGAAAAGTTGGGCGATCAGCCGCGCGCGACCTTACCGGCCTTGAGGCAGGAGGTGCACACGTTCATGCGGCGGGTGTTGCCGGGGGCAACCTGCGCACGCACAGTCTGGATGTTCGGATTCCAACGACGGTTGGTGCGCCGGTGCGAATGCGAAACCGACTTACCGAAGCCGGGGCCCTTGGCGCAGACGTCGCAGACGGCAGCCATAGTCGCGAGCTCCTTCATGTCATGTGGGGACACACTGCGAAAGCAGCGAGTCCGGAAACTTTAATGTCTTGGACGTGCCTGCCAGCGAATCGCTAGCGAACGCGTTTCTGATTCCCGAGAAAGGATCAGTGCCCGCGTCGGGCAACCGCACAAGAGTAACCGCCCCCAACCCGGCGTGTCCAATTGCCCCCGGTTCACCCCGCGGTGGACACAAACGAACGGCAGGTGACGGCGGGGTGTCGGTACTCCGGACTAGGCTGGCGAGCGGGGTTCGGGAGGCTTGATATGCGGCGAGAGGACGGTGACGGTGCGCAGGGTCGGGGATGAGCTCGACGGTGAAGCGCTGCTGCGATGGGCGCACGCCTGCCTACAGGCGCTCACTCGCCACCGTGACGAAATAAACGCCCTCAATGTGTTCCCCGTCGCCGACTCCGATACCGGGACCAATCTGCTGAGCACCATGCGCGCCGCGGTGCGCGGGGCCGAAGAGATGGCGGCCCGCGACGGGAACCGGTCGGTCCTGAGTGCCGCGGTGGCCGGGGAGCCTGCCGAGTTGTCCGCTCGGGCGGTTGCCGCTGCCATGGCGCGGGCGGCGACACTGGGGGCGCGCGGAAATTCGGGGATCATTCTTTCGCAGGTGCTGCGGGGGATCGCGGATGCGGTCGGTGATGACGATCTCACCGCGGAGACGCTGCGGTCGGCGTTGCGGCGGGCGGCGCGGCTGGTGCGGGAGGCGCTGAGTTCGCCGGTGGAGGGGACCATGCTCACCGTGCTGGATCAGGCGGCCGATCACGCGGGGCAGTGTTCGGAGAGGACATTGCGTGCGGTGGCCTCGGCCGCCGCGGACGGGGCAGCCAAGGCATTGGGGGAGACGCCGTCGCAGTTGGGGGTGCTGGCGCGGGCGGGTGTGGTGGACGCGGGCGCGCGCGGGCTGCTGGTGCTCTTGGACGAATTGGTGGCTGCCACCGGTGCCCCGGCACCGCAGCGGCCCGAGTACACCCGGCGGTCCAAGCGCGCGGCGGCCGATATGTCGGGCGGCGCCGACTCGGTCGAGCGGTTCGCCGGCGCGGGACCGGACTCTCGACCTGCGGATTATCCGGACTCGCGACGTGCGGATGGGGCGGGTGCGGGCTTGCGTGCCGCGGCGGATAGCCGCCGCGTGAGCGGTGTCCGAGGTGCGGGGACGGGGCGACTGATCGATTCGGTTGCGGGGCATGTGAATACGCGTGCGCTGGCGGCGGATGACGCCTCGGGGCATATGTCTGTCGGTGGCGCACCGCATTATGAGGTCATGTTCTTGTTGACCGGAGCCGATGACGCGGGTGTCGACGCGTTGCGGGAGCAGCTCGGGGGGCTGGGTGATTCGGTTGTCGTGGTGGGGGATGGGGCGGGAACCTGGTCGGCGCATGTGCACTGTGCGGATGCCGGGGCGGCGATCGAGGCGGGGCTGGCGGCCGGTGCGCTGAGCGGGATTCGGATCGAAACGCTGGCCGTTTCGGCGCATGCGCCGGAGGAGCCGATCGAGCGCGCGATTCTCGCGGTGGCCGCCGGGGCGGGCGCGGTGCGGTTGTTCGAGGATGCCGGGGCGCAGGTGCTCGAGGGTGAGGTGACCGCCGAGGCGCTGCTGTCCGGGATCAGACGGCTACCGCATCGGGAGGTGCTGGTGCTGCCCAATGGCGCACTGCCCGCACATGAACTGGTCGCGGTGAGTGTGGCCGCGCGCGACGGTAATCGGGATGTGCTGATGCTGCCCAGCGGCTCCATGGTGCAGGGTCTGGCGGCGCTGTCCATGCACGACGGCGGCCGCATCGCCGTGGACGATGCCTTCGCCATGTCCGAAGCTGCCGCCGGAACCCGTTGGGGCGCTTTGCGAATCGCTCCCGAACGGGCGCTGACGATTGTCGGCACCTGTGCGGCCGGGGACGGTCTGGGCTTGGTCGGGCACGATGTGGTGGTGATCGATCCCGATCCGCGGGCGGCCGGGCGCACACTGTTGGACCGAATGCTCGGTCTCGGTGGCGAATTGGTGACCATGCTGGTTGGTGCGGAAGCGCCGCGGGGACTTTCGGAAGAATTGGCCGAGCACGTCGGCACCGCGTTCCCGGGTGTCGAGGTGGTGGTGTATCCCGGCGGACAAGCCGGTGATCTGGTGCAGATCGGGGTGGAATAGGTGGCGACACTGGGTGATCGGCTCGACCACGTGCTCGGTGTGAAGGCCGCCGAACCCCTGGCCGAGGCGTTCGATATGCATACCGTCGAGGACCTGCTGCGGCATTATCCGTTGCGCTACGCCACCCAGGGCCAGCCGCTCAGTGAGGAGGCTCCGGAGGAGGGCCAGCACATCACCGTGATGGGCCGGGTCACCAAAACTGATCTGCGCCCCATGAAGAATCGGCGCGGCAGCCTGCTCAAGGTGAGTCTGGATACGGGCAGTGCCAAGCCCATCGAGGTCACCTTCTTCAACGGTGACAAGGTGCGGCACCTGGTGAAGGAGGGGGTGCGCGCCATGATGTCCGGCACCGTGCACTGGTGGCGACCGGACCGCTGGAATCTCTCACATCCGGACTATCTGATTCTGCCCGATAAAGAGGACGGTTCCATCGAGAACCTCACCTCGGTGCGCGGCGGCGGCGCGCTGCGCGGGCTGGCGCAGAGCGCGAAAGGTGCGGGCGGGGTTGACGTCTCGTTCTTCGAACGCGAATTCATCCCCGTCTATCCGGCCACCGCGAAGGTGCAGAGCTGGGATCTGCTGCGCTGTGTCCGCCAGATTCTCGACCAGCTCGACCCGATCGACGATCCGCTCCCCGAGGAACTGCGCACCGAACATTCGCTCATGCCGGTCTCCGATGCGCTGCGCCTGATCCACCTACCCGACAGCAAGCTCGATATCGACCAGGCCCGCGGCCGCCTACGCTTCGACGAGGCCCTGGCGCTACAGCTGGTGCTGGCCGAACGTCGGCACCGGACCGAGGGGCGCACCGCCAAATCGAGCCCGCCGCGCACCGACGGTATCGCCGCGGCCTTCGACAAGCGCCTGCCCTTCGAACTCACCGAGGGGCAGCGCACCGTCATCGACGAGATCTCCGCGGATCTGACCCGCACCCACCCCATGCACCGGCTGCTCCAGGGTGAGGTCGGCTCCGGTAAGACCATCGTCGCCCTGCACGCCATGCTCCAGGTGGTCGACAACGGTCAGCAGTGCGCGTTGCTCGCCCCGACCGAAGTGCTTGCCGCACAGCACTATCGGTCGCTGAAGGCGATGCTCGGTGATCTGGGCAATGCCGGTGAACTGGGTGCGGCCGATAATGCCACCAAGGTGGTGCTGGTGACCGGCTCCATGTCGGCGGGGCAGAAGAAGGCGGCGCTGCTCGACGCGGTGACCGGTGCGGCGGGCATACTCATCGGCACGCATGCCCTGATCCAGGACAATGTCGAATTCTTCGATCTCGGCATGGTGATCGTCGACGAACAGCACCGCTTCGGCGTCGAACAGCGAGATGCCTTGCGCGCCAAGGCCAAGGACGGCATCAGCCCGCACCTGCTGGTCATGACCGCGACACCGATTCCGCGCACCATCGCCATGACCACCCTGGGCGATCTGGAGACCTCCACCCTGACCCAGCTTCCGCGCGGGCGTTCACCCATCACCTCGAAGGTGGTGCCCGCCAAGGTGAAACCGTCCTGGGTGGATCGTGCCTGGGAACGCATTCACGAGGAGGTCGGGGCGGGCCGCCAGGCGTATGTGGTGTGCTCGCGCATCGGTGATCAGGAGGATGATCCGAAAGCCAAGGGGCGCAAGGCGAAATCCGAGGAGGAGAAGGAAGGTCCGACCACGCATTCGGCGGTCGACATCTTCGAGATGCTCTCCACCGGCCCGCTGCGGGATCTGCGCGTCGGGCTACTGCACGGTCGCCTGCACTCCGACGAAAAAGACCGCGTCATGCGGGCTTTCAATGAAGCCGACATAGATGTGCTGGTCTGCACCACGGTCGTCGAGGTGGGTGTGGACGTCCCGAACGCCACGGTCATGGCCATCATGGACGCCGACCGTTTCGGTGTGAGCCAACTCCATCAGCTCCGCGGTCGAGTGGGCCGAGGCAAACACCCCGGCCTCTGCCTGCTCATTACCGAATCCGGCCCGGTGGGAACGGCAATGGCCCGCCTGGAGGCGGTGGCCGCCACCACCGACGGTTTCGAGCTCGCGGTCCTGGACCTGCGGCAGCGCCGCGAAGGCGATGTCCTGGGTTCGGCCCAATCCGGCACCGCCCGCAGCCTCCGCCTGCTGTCGCTCCTGGACGACCTGGAGGTCATCACCGCGGCGCAGCAATTGGCCAGGGAGGTCACCGAATCCGACCCAGGTCTGAAGAAGCACCCCGGCCTGGCCAGCATGATGCACGCCGCCGTGGACGGCGAACGTCTGGAGTACCTGGCCAAGTCCTGACCAATCTCGAAGACCAAGACAAAAGACGCCAGGACGAGAAGAACCACCCACTCGAAGTAGACAATCCGGGCAAAGTGAAGCGTCTCCGGGTGCCCGTACCCCAGTCCCGAGGTGACCGCACCACTGACACAGGGCTATCACACCCCGTGTACTGGTATCACACCCCGTACAAGGGGTGTGCGGGTTAGACAGGGGGTGTGATGGCTTCGGGGGGTGGGGGGTTGGGGCTTTTGGTCTTGGGGGTTTGTGTCTTGCTCGAGATCGGGACCACGGCCATCCAGCCAGGCTGGGGCGTGAGGGTATGGCTCCCAAGGGGGGAGAGAGACAAAGCTGGGTACGGCAGGCGAGGTAACCACTCTGAAAAATCTTGGCATTCCTCCGAACCCGGCTGGAACGTGATGTCCCGTACGGTATTCGGCTACGAAGGCCCCGGGTGCATTCCCGCTTGCCGGTGGTGCGGCTCGAGCTAATGCGGCAGGCGGGGGTAGGGCAGGTCGGTGCTGGTGGTCTCGGTAATGGCCAGGGGGCGGCCTATTTGGGGGAAGGCGCGCTGTGGACAGTTGGGGCGCTCGCAGACCTTGCAGCCCGCGCCGATGGGGGTGGCGGTGGCCGCATCGGCGTATTGCAGGCCGCGGGAGTAGGTGAGGCGGTCGGCGTATTCGATATCGCAGCCCAGGCCGATAGCGAATTCCTTTGCACCCGTGTCGAATCCGGTGGGTGTCGGTGTTGTGGTGCGGGCTATCCACAGGTAGCGCCGGCCGTCGGGCATTGCCGCGACCTGGGTGAGCATGCGACCCGGATGTGCGAAGGCTTCGTGGACCACCCACAGCGGGCAGCTGCCGCCCACTCTGGAGAAGTGGAATGCGGTGGCGGACTGGCGTTTCGAGATGTTTCCGGCGCGGTCGGTGCGGATCAGGAAGAAGGGGACGCCGCGCTGGCCCTGGCGCTGCAGGGTGGAGAGGCGGTGGCAGACGGTTTCGAAGCCGACCTCGAAACGCAGGCTGAGCAGGTCGATGTCGTAGTGGAGCTCCTCCGCCGAGCGCAGGAATTTGCTGTACGGCAGGATGAGTGCGCCCGCGAAGTAATTGGCCAGGCCGATTCGGGCCAGGGTCCGGGATTCACCTGCGAGGGAAGGTGTTTCGTCCAGTACTTCGTCGAGTAGATTGCCGTGCAACAGGAATGCCAGTGTCGAGGCGATCTGGAAGGCGCGCTGCCCGGGGCGTAATCGCCGCGCGAGAGTCAGCGTGCGGGTCTCCGGTTCATAGTGGCGCTTGGGCACATTCGGGTCTGCCCCGTCACCGCGTACCAGGACGGTGACACCCGCGCGCTCCTCGGCGACGCGGGCGAGTTGGCGGTCCAGTGACCCCACGGTGAGCCCGCAGTCCTCGAACAGTCGCTCGGCGGCCAGATCCAGTTGCGCGATGTGATTGTGGTGATCGTAGAAGAAGTCCCGCACATCCTCGTACGGCATCGGGACGCCGGGCACGCCGGTGGGTGTGGCCACCTTGGAGGAGAGCAGGTCCAGTTGATCGGTGGCAGCGCGTAGTCGCCGATGCATGGCCACAACGATTTTCGAGACCTCCGGCATGCGGGTGGCGAGGTCTTCGACCTCGGCGACCGGCGCGGCATTACCGCCTGCCGCCTCCACCAGAATCTCGTGTAGATCCGAGACCAGGCGGGCGTCGGAGTCGGCGGCGAAGAACTGCACATCCAGATCGAATGTCGAGTTCAGTTTCAGCAGTACGGGAATGGTGAGTGGCCGCTGATCTCGCTCCAGCTGGTTGAGGTAGCTGGGTGAGAGATCCAGGGATTTGGCCAAGGCCGCCTGGGTCATTCGCCGTTCCTCGCGCAACCGCCGTAGTCGGGCACCCGCATACATCTTGCGCACCTGCAGGATGCTACCGACCGCGCTTCGCAAACATCGCAAATTGAGGGGACTCGCGACGATTTCTTATACCTGCGTGGCGTTTCGCATTCGCGGTGTGTCTGCGTAGCATGCGAATTCGGCGGTTCGGGCGGTTCGACGCAAGGCCCTTATCGTACGCGCGAGCGCCCCCGGCCGGAGCCGAACCGGGGTGGCAATCGACCGGACAATCGGCCGTCTCAGGCCAGTATGAGGTGAACCTGAAGTTCGCCGACGAGGAATCCCAGGACCGCTCCGATCGCGACCAGCTTCCACTCGTCCTGTTTGAACGCCGGGCGCAGCAGGCCCTCGTATTCGTCGTCGCTGAGCTGCTTGGTCTTCTCGATCACCAGGCTGCGGACATCGAGCGCTTCCATCGCGTGCCGGTCGAATCCGGAGTTCGCCGCGGCGCGCACATGATCCAGCACGAAGCGCACGGCATCGCGTTCGAGGGCGGTGTAGCTGTCCCGGGCGACCATGAGCATGAGCGGTTTGGCCGGTCCGGTCTGCAGATCGAGGAACTCTCCGACATGATGGCTCAGCAGCGATGCCAACCGGTCGGCACGCTCACCATTCAGCACCGCCTCCAGAATCCGTGCCGGAGTGAGGATTTCGGTGGCGATGAGATCGCCGTAGTCGGTGCACACCTGCTCGCGCCGCTTATGGAAGAGTCCCTGCCAGCGCAGCGGGCCGATGCCGACCGGTTTGATCGGCCGGAAGATCATCTGCAGCGCAAGCCAATCCGTCACCAGTCCGGTGAAACCGCCGAAGGCGGGCATGAGCCAGGACGAGTGGGTGAAGGCCCAGGTGATCATCTGCACGAATCCGAGCACCGTGCCGAAGATCAATCCGGAGCGCACGATGAACCGCAGCTCGTTCGCGCCGACCCGGCGCACCATCTCCACCAGCAGCGCTTTATCGTCCACCAGCGCGCTGATGGCCATACCGCGCAGATCCATCACCTGATCGATATTGGTGCGCAGATCGAAGACGATATCCTCGATCAACCTCGGCAGATCCCGTTGTGCTCGTTCGATGATCGCGCGCTGCGCCGCCTCGGGCATATTCACCCAGAGCCGCGGCTGATGCTTCATCATCATCTCGCGGACCATGTAGTCCACGCCCGCGTCCAGGGGTTCGCGCAATCGCGTGGTCAGTTCGGCGATATCGAGGCGGGCGATAATGTCCTGCGGATCGATGAGCTTGCCGAACATGAGGTCCACGGCAATGGTGGCCATGCGCGGCGCCGAGCGCGGGATCACGCCCTGCCAGCCGAGAAATGGTGGGATACCGCGGAATTCGAGCGGATACATCAGCATCCGCACGGCGACGATCTTGGTCACCCAGCCGATGAGCGCGGCCACCACCGGAATCGAGCAGTACAGCAGCCAGTGGTCGGCGAAATCGGCGATCACGACGCGATCGGTTCCGCTGTTCGGATTGCCACGCCTGCTCCTTGGTGCGACTATTCGTATAAAACGATTCGGTTATTCGTATCGAGAGGCTAGGAGACGCGCGTGCCCGCTGGCAAGACCAGAACTGCGGACAGCTCCCCGCCCACCCAGCGCGTCATCTCCATCGTGGAGTTGCTCGCCGCCCAGCCGACACCGCTGACCTCGGCGGAGATCGCGGACAGTCTGGATCTCAACCGCTCCACGGTGGGGTCCATCCTGGCCGCGCTCGCCGAACGCGCCTGGGTGCGGCGGCTACCGGATCTGACCTACCGGCTCGGCCCGGCGCTGGCCGCGCTCGGTGTCCGCATGGCCGATACCCGCGGCGATCGTGCCTGGCTGAACGAGGAATTGGAGCGGCTCGCCGAGCATGTCGACTGCGGTGCGGCGCTCACCGTCATCGACGGCGAGTACCTCGAATTCGTCGCGGTGACCCGTGACCGCCTCACCGTCGGTATCAAATCCGGGGTGCGCATCCCGCTGCGCGCACCCGCCGGCGCGGGCATCATCGCGCACTCCGGGCCGGGCCGCCAACAGGATTGGCTCGAAACCCGCGGCCCCGAACGCCGCGACGAATACCGCGAGGTATTGAGCACGGTGCGCGCCACCGGATACTGCGCCTGGCGGCTGGAGCCCGACAGCCTGCCCACCGCCCGCGTGCTCTCCGATGTCGCGGACCACCTCGCCGAGCATCCGGCGGGCAAGGACCTGCGCGGCCGCGTCCTGTCCCAACTGGCCACCATCGTCGGCAGCGCCTACGACCAGGCCACCCTCGACCAGGACATCCCGCTACCTCTGAGTTATGTCAGCGCCCCCGTCTTCGACAGCACCGGCCATGCCGTCATGGAGCTCCAAATCGGCCCGCTCCGAATGGATGTCACCCGCCCCGAACGCCGCCGCTACCTCGCCGAGCTGGCCGCGTCGGCCCGCCGTCTGGGCGACGGCATCGAAAGGAAACACCATGCTCGACCCTGATGCCCTGGTCCGCGAAATGTGCGCCGCCTGGGTGCAACCCGACGCCGACCACATCGCCTCGTTCTTCACCGAAGACGCTGTGTACCACAATATTCCGATGGACCCGGTGGTCGGCCGCCAAGCCATCCGCGACTTCATCGCCGGCTTCGCCGCGGCCCTGGACGGCATCGACTTCAAGATCCACCGCCAACTGGTCACCGGCAACCTCGTCATGAACGAACGCACCGATGTCCTACGCGGCGCGGGCCGCGAAACCGAACTCCCCGTCGTGGGCGTCTTCGAAATCACCGACGGCAAGATCGCCGCCTGGCGCGACTACTTCGACATGGCCCCCATCACCCGCGCCTTCGGCGGCTGAACCGATCAGTCGTCGGCGGGCAGGACAACCGCCTGCGCGGCGATCACATTCGTACCGTTGAACGTGACGGACGGTGAGCCGTGCAGGAGGTAACCCTCGTCGAGCAGCGCGCTGATGCGCTCACAGAAGGTGGCGTCGTCCGGACCGGTGATCAAGCGGTAGCGCAAACGCTCGGGACTCGTCATTCCCCGAGCCTAGATGTGCTGATCCCGCTCTGCCGCGTTCGGCACGAGAGCGGGCCGAATACCAGCTCGACCCCGAAACGGGCTGCTCGGCAATCGGATAGGGTTGCACCGGGTCGGCTGATGAGGGGATGTATCGGTGGGGAAGGCTGGAAACGGGACCCGATGGATGCCGGGCTACGCGATCGTGATGACGGCACTGGCTTTGATCTCTTCGGGTGCTGTCGCACGTGCGGATGATCTTGGACCGCAGGAGGATTCGGCTGCCAAGTTGGCGCGAATCACGGCGGAGCTGTTGCCGATGCGAGCGGATCGGTCGATGGATATCGGCTATCTGGGGCGCGGCGACACGGTGTTCACGCACCTGGGTGCGGGCAATGCCAAGGATTATGAAATAGGTTCCATCGGTAAGACTTTCACCGCCGAGCTGTTCGCCGATGCGGTGACTCGGGGTGAGGTGCGGGTGGATACCCGGCTGCGGGAGGTGCTGCCGCTGGCGGGCAGCGCCATCGGCGAAGTGACCCTGGGTGATCTGGCGGAGCATCGATCGGGCGTGCCCGAATTCGCGACTACGCCCGAAATGGCCTTGGGCGGTATCGATTACGTGGTCAACGGGAAGAATCCCTTCCACTTCGATCTGCCGCAGCTGCTGGCGGCGGCGCGGGCTACACCACTGCTTCCGGGTGGGGTCTTCCAATATTCGACCCTCGGGTACGCCCTGCTCGGGCAGGCGGTCGCCGCTGCCGCGCAGACGGATTACCTGACGCTGCTGCGTACTCGAATGCTGGAGCCGCTCGGGCTCACGCACACCTGGACACCGCTCACCGAGGCGGATCTGCCCGCCGATGTCGGAACCGGTATCGATCGCAGCGGTAAGCCGGAGGCGGCGTGGGCGATCAATGCGACCGCGCCCGCCGGTGGAATGCGTTCGACCGTAGCGGATTTGGCGGTCTACGCACGGGCGTTGCTCGCCGGGGCGGTGCCGGGAATGGTGGCCCTGGAGCCGATGGCCCCGGGCAATATCGCCGGAACCGCACACGGCTACTCCTGGGGTGTGGTCACCAGCGGCGGAGTGGAGTACACCCTGCATTCTGGCGGCACCGGCGGATTCAGCGGTCTGCTGCTGCTCGACCGGCACAGTGGAACCGCGCTGGTCTTCCTGCGCGATGTCTTCGATCCCACCCTGGAGCGTGCCGGAGTCGAGATTCTGCGGCGCATGCGGGACGAGTGACAGACCGGTGGGCTGGCCCCTGGCGAAGCAGGGACCAGCGCACCGTCAGGTCAGCGGACGGTTCGGGCGGCGGCGACCATATTGCGCAGGGCTGCCTCCACCTCGGCGGGGCCGCGGGTTTTCAGGCCACAGTCCGGGTTGACCCAGAGGCGTTCGGCGGGAACGGCTTTCAGGGCCTCCCGGAGGGAGGTGGTGATCTCGGCGGTCTCGGGGACGCGGGGGGAGTGGATGTCGTAGACGCCCGGGCCGACGCCGAGGGCGAAGCCCGCGGCGTTGAGGTCGTCGAGGACCTCCATATGGGAGCGGGCCGCTTCGATGGAGGTGACGTCGGCGTCGAGGGCGGCGATGGCGCCGATCACCTCACCGAACTCCGAGTAGCACAGGTGGGTGTGGATCTGGGTGGCATCGGAGACGCCCGCGGTGGCCAGGCGGAAGGCGCCGACGGCCCAATCCAGGTATGCGGCTTTGGCTTCCGAGCGCAGGGGGAGGAGTTCGCGCAGCGCGGGCTCGTCGACCTGGATGATGCGGATGCCCGCGGCCTGCAGATCCACCGTCTCGTCGCGGATGGCGAGCGCCACCTGGCGGGCGGTATCCGCGATGGGCTGGTCATCGCGGACGAACGACCACGCCAGAATCGTCACTGGACCGGTGAGCATGCCCTTGACCGGTTTGTCGGTGAGCGACTGGGCGTAGCCGATCCACTCGACCGTCATCGGATGCGGCCGCGCCACATCGCCGAACAGGATCGGCGGCCGGACGCAGCGGGTGCCGTAGGACTGCACCCAGCCATTGGCCGTGGCCTGGAAACCGGTGAGCTGTTCGGCGAAGTACTGCACCATGTCATTGCGCTCGGGCTCACCGTGCACCAGTACATCCAGGCCCAGCTTCTCCTGTAGCGCGATGACCTCCGCGATCTCGGCACGCATGCGGTCGTTGTACTGCTCGACGGTGATATCGCCCTTGACCAGAGCGGCACGATCCTTGCGGATGGCGGGGGTCTGCGGGTAGGAGCCGATGGTGGTGGTCGGCAGCAGCGGAAGGCGCAGTCGTTCCTGTTGCAGCACACGGCGTTCCGCGGCGGGTGCGCGATGGGTGGCGGCCGCGCCGAGGGTGCGCAACCGGGCGCGCACGGTGTCATCGCGCAATCGTGGATCGGTGGCCCTCGACGCCAGAGCCGCACGCGTGGAGACCAATTCGTCGGCGACCGCCTCGGTGCCCTGGTGCAGTGCGGTGGCCAGCAATCGCACCTCGACGACCTTCTCCGCACCGAACGCCAGCCACGACCGCAGCGCCGGATCGATCCCGGTCTCGACATCGAGCGAATACGGTACGTGCAGTAGCGAACCGGAGGTGGCGACCACCAGCGCGCCGGTGCTGCCCAGCAGCGTGCCCAGGGTGGCCAGTGCCCGATCGGCGTCGGTGCGCCACACATTGCGGCCGTTCACCACGCCCGCCACCACCAGCTTGGTCGCCAGCGCCGGAAGCGCCGCCACATCGCTGACCGTCACGCCCTCGGTGAAGTCCAGGGCGATACCCTCGACCGCGGTGCCCGCGATCGCCGCCAGCGCCACACCGGGACGGCCGAAGTAGGTGGCCACCAGCAGTGCGGGTCGCGCATCGGCGGCCGACAACTCCTGGTAAACCCTTGCGGCGAGCGCGATCTCGGCCTCGCTCAGATCGGTGACCAGCACCGGTTCATCGATCTGCACCCAGGTCGCTCCGGCCGCGGCGAGCTGCGCCAGCAGATCGAGGTAGAGCGGCAGCAGCGCGTCGATACGCCGCAGCGGATCGCCCGCGGCGTCCTTGGCCAGCTTCAAGAAGGTCAGCGGGCCGATCACCACCGGCCGCGCGGGCACATCCAGCGCGAGTGCCTCGCGTAATTCGTCGAGCAGCTTGGTCGCATCGAGGGCGAATTCGGTCCGCGCACCGAACTCGGGCACCAGGTAGTGGTAGTTGGTGTCGAACCACTTGGTCATCTCCAGCGGTTCCACGGTGTCGGTTCCGCGCGCCGCCGCGAAGTATCGGTCCAGCGGATCGGCGATACCGGCGACCCGCTCGGGCAGCGCGCCGAACATGACGGCGGTGTCCAGCATCTGGTCGTAGTAGGAGAAGGTGCCGACCGGAATCGAATCCAGTCCGGCCGCGATGAGCCCGGTGAGCTGATTGCGGCGCAGGTCGGCGGCGACGGCGTGCAGCTCGTCCGCTCCGGTGCGTCCCGCCCAGTAGGACTCGATCGCGCGCTTGAGTTCGCGGCGCGGCCCGATACGGGGCAGGCCGAGAACCGTTGCGGTGAAAGGGGAGGTGTTGGTCACGGGTGTGCTCCAGTGTTCCAAAGTCACTGGCCGCCGCCCAGGGGTGGCGCGAATCCGGGTAGCCCTAGGTCACCGTTCGCACGGTGCGGCAAGCTCCGGCCCGTCCACCCGATCCACGAGGCGTCGACCGCCGGATACGGCGTATCCGGCGCATTCGGCAGGTCTTCGGACTCGCGGGCACCGGCCGATTCGGCCGACCTACTGGCCGTCGCTTCCCAGGTCCATGCCCAGTGCTGATGACGGCGGTCGTTCCTGCATACCGCTGCGGGACAGTGCCGGATTCTCACCAGCTTCCCTCTCACCGGACCACCCGGGGGATGGACCGGCTTCGACACCCGGCGCCGACGGGAGGGGCTCCTCCACCATCGATACCGCGTGAACCGATTGCCCCCGAAGCATATCGGCTTCGCCATGGATCTCGTGCGGGCGGATTTCCCCCGTGCGGCCTTAGCAAGTCGGCGAATCCGTCTGCGCGCCGCCCGCTAACCTCACCGCAGCCCATGTGTCCAGGTGATGAACACAAATTCGCAACCGACCGGTATGTGACTGTGAAGATTGCTGCGAAGGTGACTTCGATGCCCATTCGACACACCCGGCCAGGTACCTTGGTCGAATGTTCTCCAAAGTCCTGGTCGCCAACCGCGGCGAGATCGCCATTCGCGCGTTCCGCGCGGCCTACGAACTCGGCATCGGCACCGTCGCGGTGTTCCCGTACGAGGACCGCAATTCGGTCCACCGGCTCAAGGCCGACGAGGCGTACCAGATCGGCGAACCGGGACACCCGGTGCGGGCTTATCTGTCCATCGCCGAAATCATCAAGGCCGCCAAGACTTCCGGAGCCGATGCCATCTACCCCGGTTACGGTTTTCTTTCCGAGAACCCGGACCTGGCCGCGGCCTGTGCGGCCGAGGGCATCACCTTCGTCGGTCCGTCCTCGAATGTGCTGGAGCTGACCGGCAACAAGGCGCGGGCCATCGCCGCCGCCAAGGCCGCCGGACTGCCGGTGCTGGCTTCGAGTGAGCCGTCCTCGGATGTGAACGAGTTGATGGCCGCCGCCGAGACCATGGAGTTCCCGGTCTTCGTCAAGGCCGTCGCCGGTGGTGGCGGGCGCGGTATGCGCCGCGTGGCGGATAAGGCGCAGCTGCGCGAGGCCATCGAAGCCGCCGCGCGCGAGGCCGAATCCGCGTTCGGTGACGCCACGGTGTTCCTCGAGCAGGCGGTGATCAACCCCCGGCATATCGAGGTGCAGATCCTCGCCGATCAGCAGGGCAATGTCATCCACCTGTACGAGCGGGACTGCTCGCTACAGCGGCGGCATCAGAAGGTCATCGAGATGGCCCCCGCACCGAATCTGGATCCCGAACTGCGCGAACGCATCTGCGCCGACGCGGTGGCCTTCGCCAAGGAGATTGGCTACTCGTGCGCGGGCACGGTGGAGTTCCTGCTGGATGAGCGCGGAAAGCATGTGTTCATCGAGATGAATCCGCGTATCCAGGTCGAGCACACGGTGACCGAGGAGATCACCGATGTCGACCTGGTGCAGTCGCAGATGCGCATCGCGGCGGGGGAGTCCCTGCGAGAGCTCGGCCTGAGCCAGGATTCGATCGTCATCCGGGGCGCCGCCCTGCAGTGCCGGATCACCACCGAGGACCCGGCCAACGGCTTCCGGCCGGACACCGGCCGGATCACCGGCTACCGCTCACCCGGCGGCGCGGGTGTGCGCCTGGACGGCGGCACCAATGTCGGCGCGGAGGTAGGCGCGCACTTCGACTCCATGCTGGTCAAGCTCACCTGCCGCGGCCGTGACTTCCAGACCGCCATGGCGCGCGCCCGTCGTGCCGTCGCCGAATTCCGTATTCGTGGCGTCACGACCAATATCCCGTTCCTGATGGCGGTCCTGGATGATCCGGACTTCCGCGCCGGACACGTCACCACCTCGTTCATCGACGAGCGGCCGCAACTGCTCACGCTCAAGAGCTCCGCCGACCGCGGCACCAAGATCCTGAACTATCTGGCCGACGTCACGGTGAACAAGCCGCACGGCACCCGGCCCACCAAGCTGTACCCGCACGACAAACTGCCCGCCCTCGATATGACCGTGCCGCCGCCCGCCGGATCGCGGCAGCGACTGCTGACACTGGGCCCCGAGGGCTTCGCCAAGGCGCTGCGTCAGCAGTCGGGTGTGGCCGTCACCGACACCACCTTCCGTGACGCGCACCAGTCGCTGCTCGCCACCCGGGTGCGCACCAACGGTCTGCTCGATGTCGCCGGGCATGTGGCGCGGCTGACGCCGGAGCTGTTGTCCATCGAATGCTGGGGCGGCGCAACCTATGACGTGGCACTGCGCTTCCTGTACGAGGACCCGTGGGAGCGCCTGGCCGCGCTGCGTGAAGCCGTGCCGAATATCAACCTGCAGATGCTGCTGCGCGGCCGCAATACCGTCGGCTACACCCCGTACCCCGAAAAGGTCACGCGCGCATTCGTTTCCGAGGCCACCGCGACCGGTATCGACATCTTCCGCATCTTCGACGCGCTCAACAATGTCGACCAGATGCGCCCCGCCATCGACGCGGTCTGCGAAACCGGCACCGCCGTAGCGGAAGTCGCCATGAGCTACACCGGCGACCTGTCGGATCCGAACGAGAATCTGTACACCCTCGACTACTACCTCAAGCTCGCCGAGCAGATCGTCGAGGCCGGGGCGCACATCATCGGCATCAAGGATATGGCCGGACTGCTGCGCGCACCCGCCGCCGCGACCCTGGTGACCGCGCTGCGCCGCGAATTCGATCTGCCGGTGCACGTACACACCCACGACACTCCCGGTGGTCAGCTGGCCACCTACCTCTCCGCGTGGCAGGCCGGTGCCGATGCCGTCGACGGCGCCTCGGCGCCCATGGCGGGCACCACCTCTCAGCCCGCGCTCTCGGCAATCGTTGCGGCGGCGGCGAATTCGCCGTACGACACCGGGCTCAACCTGCAGCACGTCTGCGATCTCGAGCCGTACTGGGAGTCGCTGCGAAAGGTGTACGCGCCCTTCGAATCCGGGCTGCCGGGCCCGACGGGTCGGGTGTACCACCACGAGATCCCGGGCGGTCAGCTGTCGAACCTGCGCCAGCAGGCCATCGCGCTGGGCCTCGGTGATCAATTCGAAGAGGTCGAGGCCAAATACGCTGCGGCGGACCGGCTCCTGGGCCGCTTGGTCAAGGTCACCCCGTCCTCCAAGGTCGTCGGCGACCTGGCCCTGGCGCTCGTCGGCAGCGGCGTGGACGTCGAGGACTTCGCCAGCGATCCGGGCCGTTACGACATCCCGGACTCCGTAATCGGTTTCCTGCGTGGCGAACTCGGTACCCCCGCCGGCGGCTGGCCCGAACCCTTCCGCAGCCGGGCTTTGGCCGGTCGCGGTCCGGCCAAGCCCGAAACCCAGCTCACCGCCGATGACGAGGCGGGCCTGAACGGCACCTCCGCCGAACGCCGCGCCACCCTCAACAATCTGCTGTTCCCCGGGCCCACCTCCGAATTCCTCGCCCACCGCGAGAAATTCGGCGATACCACCGGGCTCTCCGCCAACCAGTTCTTCTACGGCCTGCGCCACGACGAGGAACACCGCGTCCAACTCGACAAGGGCGTCACCCTGCTCATCGGCCTGGAGGCCATCTCCGAACCCGACGAGCGCGGTATGCGCACCGTCATGTGCATTCTCAACGGCCAGTTGCGCCCCATCACGGTGCGCGACCGCTCCATCGCCAGCGAGGTGCCCACCGCGGAGAAGGCCGACAAGACCAATGGCGGCCATATCGCCGCGCCGTTCGCCGGTGTGGTGACCCTCGCTGTCTCCGAAGGCGATTCGGTCTCCGCGGGCGACACCATCGGCACCATCGAGGCCATGAAGATGGAGGCCGCCATCACCGCGCCGCGCTCCGGCACGGTCCGCCGCGTCGCCATCGGCAAGGTTCAGCAGGTCGAGGGCGGCGATCTACTGGTCGAACTGCGCCTCACCGAGGCCGCGGCCGAATGATGCGCCGCCCCCGGCCAACCGCCGCCCCCGCGCCGCACGCGTTGTCGTGCGCGCGGGGAGGATCGGCGGCTCACCGATGACCCGCATCATCTCCGGTACCGCGGGCGGACGCCGACTACGCGTCCCGCCCGCGGGCACCCGCCCCACCTCCGACCGGGTCCGCGAGGCGCTGTTCAACCTCCTCGCCGCCCGCATGGACTTCGACGACATCCGCGCCCTCGACCTCTACGCGGGCTCGGGTGCCCTCGGCCTGGAAGCGTTGTCCCGCGGCGCATCCCA
Organism: Nocardia sp. NBC_01503; assembly: GCF_036327755.1. Classification (NCBI taxonomy): domain Bacteria; kingdom Bacillati; phylum Actinomycetota; class Actinomycetes; order Mycobacteriales; family Nocardiaceae; genus Nocardia; species Nocardia sp. NBC_01503. The sequence continues at coordinate 277,382 of NZ_CP109596.1, read as the reverse complement.
CGCGTTGTTGGTCGAATCCGACCGCAAGGCAGCCGCGATCATCCGCGGCAATATCTCGGACCTCGGCCTCCCCGGCGCGGACCTGCGAATGAACACCGTCGCGGGCACGTTGGGCCGCAACGCCGTAGGCGCACTCGCTCTGGCTCCCTCATCCCCACCGGGCGGCCCGTACGACCTCGTGTTCTCCGATCCGCCCTACGCGGTCGAGGTCGATGAGGTGAACGCCGATCTACTGGCCCTGGCCGAAGGCGGCTGGCTCCACGAAGGCGCTCTCGTCGTGGTCGAACGCTCCACCCGCTCCCCGGAAATCACCTGGCCCAAGGGTTATTCACCCTCGAAGCCCCGCGCCTACGGCGAAACTCGGCTGGACCTGGCCGAGTACGAGCCGTAGGAACCGGCACGGTCGGACTGCGGTAGCGTTCGACCATGGCTGGAGCACTGTGCCCGGGGTCCTTCGATCCCGTGACCAATGGACATCTTGATGTATTCGAGCGGGCCGCCGAGCAGTTCGACGAGGTGATCGTCACGGTGGTGGTGAACCCCAACAAGAAGGGGATGTTCACCGTCGAGGAGCGCATGGAGCTCATTCGGGAGGTGACCGCGCACCTGCCGAACGTGCGGGTCGAGTCCTGGCGCGGGCTGTTGGTCGATTTCGCCAAGGAGCAGGGCGTCAGCGCCATCGTCAAGGGGCTGCGCGATGCCACCGACCTCGGGTACGAGATGCAGATGGCGCAGATGAATCGCAAACTCACGGGCGTGGATACGTACTTCATCGCGACCGATCCGGAGTACGGCTTCGTCTCGAGTTCGCTGGTGAAGGAGGTCGCCGCCTACGGTGGCGATATCTCCGATCTGCTGCCGCCGGCCGTGCACAAGGCGCTGATCGCCCGGATCGCCGAGAACCGCGGCTGAGCGTCGCCGCACACTGCTGAGGTTCAACGCGTGATCCCATCCCGCCATCCCGGCGTGCGTTCGGCCGGGATCCACACCTGAAGTGGCTCAGCTGATTTCGGTGGATTCCCGCCAAAAGCATGCGGGAATGACGAGGTGGTCGACGACACCACGACTGTATTTTCAGTAACCGCATCGGGTGGGCACCTTCCGCTGGTGCCCACCCGGCGCGGTTTCGGCGAGGTCCCTATAGCCGTTGGGCCGAAATTCGGCGCGGCGCGGGTGCCGGGGCTGGTGCTACGCGGCCCTCGGCGCGGCGCGGCCGGGACAGCGCGGCGCGTAGGCGGCGCGCGGGGGCATCGGTGTGCAGGTCGTTCCAGGTCCACCTGACGACCTGAAAGCCCAAGGCGCGCAAGCAGGTTTCGCGGATCTGTTCGCGGCGCAGGGCCTCGGGGACATTGTCCGCGCGGTGTAGCAGACGGCCGTAGCGCAGTGGCCCGTCGAATTCGCAGAGGGTGGCGAACTCCTCGTAGTAGAAGGCCACCCGGCCCACGAAACGGCCGTCGGGGGTCAGCACATTGCCCTGGGTGCGGGGGAGCGGGAGACCTCGGCGGCCGAGCATGAGGCGGCTCAGAGACTCACCCGCGCTTCGGCTCCGGCCATCCAGCGCCGCGACCACCCGCTTGGCCTGCGCTATGCCGTGACGGCAGCGCGCGAGCGAGAGTTCTTCGCCCAGTTCGGCTTCGGTGAGACCGAAGGTTCCGGTCAGCGCATCGCACGCCACCACCGCCGCTTCGAACGGCAGGGACAGGGCCAGATCGATCACCGTGCGCGCGGGTGGGGTGACGAGCAGCCCGTCGATCTCCACGGCCGAATCCAGCGGTGAGCCATGCACTTTCGTGTACGGCCGGGTGCGGCCGCCGCCACGCCGGTTGCGGGTCACCACGACTCGATCCAGCGGTGTACGCCACAGCGGAGCGCCGTACAGCACGGCGGCGGATTGATGACTGACCACCGTCCCGGCGGCCATATCCGGTAGCACCGCCTCGATCAGCAACCGATGCCGTTCCCGCCAATTCCGCGCGGGAACCCCTGCGGCCAGCGAGATCGCCCATGGTGCGGAGGAACCCTCGGGCGCTGACCCGCCGCCGCGCGTCGCCGTTCCCGTGCGCCCCGGTGCGGGCGTCGGTGTCTGCCCGCGAGCGGGAGCCCAGTCCACCGACGGCTCGCACCCCTCGAGCAGTCGTCGGGTCAATCGCTTTGGCGCGCAAAGCTGTCGGAGACTCGGCTCACTCACCGGCTCGGACTTCCGCGACGGGCTCATTCGCCCTCCCCGCGTGGGCGTCCGCGCCGCCAGCCATGTCTGACGCAGGACGCGTGGACCCTCCCGGCGGGGCGCGGGGGTGCGGGGCGGCGGGTATCTTGCCGTCCGCCAAGGCATCCGTGCGATCTCTGCATGGTCGGAACCCCTCTCAATCGGTCTGTGCTTGCTTGGACGCAGGCAGCACCGAGCGGGTTCCCCTATCCCGGAAATGACGAATCCTCGCACGCCTTGCCGTTTTTCGGCGAGTGCGAGGATTCGGGTGGCGCAGCGGTCAGAAGACCCAGAGCCGCAGGGTCAGGAAGCGGATGGTGCCGACGGCGGCCGTGATCGCGAGTACCGCGGCGGCTTCGGCGATATCGCCCATGCCCGGTGCGGTGGACTCCAGGATCGCCAGCCCCGCCGAGGTGATGGCCAGACCGGCCAGTGCCAGCCCGCCGCCCTCGAGCTGTGCGGTGAACCAGCGCACCCGACCGGCCGCGTGGAAGGTGAGCCGCCGATGCAGTTCATTGGCGACCGCGGTGCTCACGATGGATCCGGCCAGATTGGCCAGCTGCGGGCCACCGCCGTAGAAGGCGAGGAAGAGCATCAGATAACCGATATTGCTGAGGCCGCCGACGAGGGCGAAGCGAATCAGCTGCGCGAAGGCGTGCTCACTGCGCAGCCACGCGCCGAGCTGTCCGGTCCAGCGGACGCCGGCGGTACGCACGGCCTCGGTTCCGGAGACCATCGCCTCGGTGCCATATGCGTAGGCGTCGACCAGCGCAGTGCCGGGCATCGTGGCCCGCTGCGGGATGTCCAGGACAGCCATTGTCATTTCCCTCGAACACGTCAGGAGCCTGCCCTGCGGAGCGGTGCTTGTAGCTGCCCCGCGGCCCTGACACAACAATTTCTTGTTGCTTGAATGTAAACCAACTGGAGGGGTTTCCTCCACTTCTTTTTGTGTGGTGTGAAACAGGTCTCCGACACGCCGGGTTCGAACCTTGTTGACAGCGCGCGGAAGGGCAGACTTGTTCCCGCGGAGTTCTCGCCGTGAAGTCCTGGCAGGAGAGTGGGGTAGCACATGTACCGGGTATTCGAAGCGCTCGACGAACTCGTGGCCATCATCGAAGAGGCGCGGGGCATCCCGCCGACGCGTAACTGCATCGTCCCGCGCGGTGAGGTACTCGAACTGCTCGACGATGTGCGCGAGGCGCTGCCGGGTGAGCTCGATGACGCCCAGGATGTCCTCGACCACCGCGACAAGATCGTCATCGATGCCCGCAATGCCGCCGAAACCGCCGTGACCGGTGCGAATCAGCAGGCGCATGAGACCGTCACGGGTGCTCGCGACGAAGCCGACCGCATCCTCGCCGATGCCAAGGCGCACGCGGACCGCATGGTCGCCGAGGCCCGCGCGCACGCCGAACACCTCGTCGGCTCCGCCGAGGCCGAGGCCGAACGCGTGGTCGCCGACGGTAATAAGGAGTATGAGACGGTCACCGGCCGCGCCCGCTCCGAGGCCGATCGCATGGCCGCCGCCGGACAGGCCAGCTACGACCGTTCGGTCGCGGACGGTAAGGCCGAACAGGAACGACTGGTCTCGGCCACCGAGGTGGTCCGGGCCGCACATGTCGAATCCGCCCGGCTCATCGACGCCGCCCAGGCCGACTCCGATCGCCTGCGCACCGAGTGTGACGAGTACGTCGACGGCAAGCTCGCCGATTTCGAGGAGACCCTGCAGAACACCCTGCGCATCATCGGCCGCGGCCGCAACCAGGTCCGTTCCGGTACGACCGTCCCGGATTACGCGGCGGAGTTCCGGCGGTAGGTTCACGGCCGTCCCGGTTCCGGACTGAGTGGAGCGGGGGAGGGAAGAACCGGGACTTCAGGGCCGTGAACCCCTAGCGCAGCGGAGGCAATGGGCGCGGTTTGGGTTGTTGTCAGGCGTTTCGGTATTGTTGAGTGGTTGCCCATTCCATACCGAACGTGAGTGAGTCCTTGATGTCCGAATCCGGTTCCAAGCCGCGTCATCGTCGCACGACGATCGACGACGCGGGCTTCAATCTGGATGCGCGACGCCTGGGCCGCAAGCCTGGCTCGATCCTCCCGGTCAAGCGCACCTTCGATACCGATGAGCGCATCGGTATCGAGATGATCGGTATCCCCGCGGGCGGTGCGGTCGAACTCGACCTGACCCTGCAGTCGGTCTCCGAAGGCGTACTCGTCCTGGGCACGGTCCGCGCGACCCTCGAGGGTGAATGCTCGCGCTGTCTCGAATCGTTCACCGACGATATCGAGCTGCATCTCACCGAGTTGTTCGCCTACCCGGAGAGTGCCACGGAGAAGACCACCGAGGAAGACGAAGTGCATCGCCTGGTCGATGACATGATCGAACTCGAGCCGGCGGTCGTCGACGCGGTCGGTTTGGAGCTGCCGCTGCAGCCGCTCTGCGAGCCGGATTGTGCGGGATTGTGCCCCGAATGCGGTGTACGGATGGCGATTGCGGGTTCCGGCCATGGTCATGAGATACTTGACCCTCGCTGGGCCGGGCTCGCGAAATTGAAAGTCGCCGACGACGAAGTCGTCAGTGATCTTGCAGGCGACGAAGTCGCTTCAGCCCCCGGAAGTGGTGCCGCAAGCGCCGCACCGGACACCCATCAATAGATTCTGAACTTACGGCGCACAATCGCGCCGCGAGTCCGAGGACAGAGGAGAAGTAGTCGTGGCCGTTCCGAAGCGCCGGATGTCCCGTTCCAACACCCACTCGCGCCGGAGCCAGTGGAAGGCCAGCGCGCCTACCCTGATCACCTGCCCGAACCGTGCCTGCGGCCAGCAGACCCTGCCGCACATCGCGTGCCCCTCGTGCGGCACGTACAAGGGCCGCCAGGTCACCGCTGCGGTCTGATTCTCTGATCCAGCCGATCGTGACCGCCAGCAAGGACGCGGCGGAGGTGCCCGCCGTGGGTGACTCCGCCGACCATTCCAGCCTGCTCGAAGCGCTCGGCGTCGACGTACGACCGGACCTGTTGCGCCTCGCGCTCACCCACCGGTCGTACGCCTACGAGAACGGCGGGCTGCCGACCAATGAGCGCTTGGAGTTTCTGGGCGACTCCGTACTCGGCCTGAGCATTACCGAACGCCTGTATCTGGAGCATCCGGATAAGTCCGAGGGTGAGCTCGCCAAACTGCGTGCCAGCGTGGTGAATATGCATGCCCTGGCCGAGGTGGCTCGCAAACTCGGCCCGGGTGGACTCGGTACCCACCTGCTGCTCGGCAAGGGCGAAGAGCTCACCGGCGGCCGGGACAAGCCCAGCATTCTCGCCGACGGTATGGAGTCGCTCCTCGGCGCCGTTCATCTCGAGCACGGCATCGACACCGCGCGCACCGTGGTACTGACCCTCTTCGCCGACCTGCTCGAGCGTGGCCCCCGCATGGGCGCCGGGCTCGACTGGAAGACCAGTCTGCAGGAGCTGACCGCCGAGCGCGGTATCGGCGTACCCAGCTATGAGATCACCTCCACCGGACCCGACCACGATAAAGAGTTCACCGCTACCGCGGTGATCGGTGGGAAGGCGTACGGCCAGGGGGTGGGACGCTCCAAGAAGGAAGCCGAGCAGAAGGCCGCGGGCGCCGCCTATCGGGCGTTGAACGCCGAGAATGCCGCTGCCACCGAGGAATCGGCGCAGTAGCCGCCCGATGCCCGAACTTCCCGAAGTCGAAGTCGTACGACGCGGTCTCACCGAACATGTGGTGGGCCGCGTCGTCGATTCGGTGACCGTCAAACATCCGCGTTCGGTGCGACGGCATCTGCCCGGCGGCGATGATCTGGCCGCCCGGCTCGCCGGACGGCGGGTCGACTCCGCGCAGCGGCGCGGCAAATTCCTCTGGCTCACCTTCGATGAGCCCGATCTCTCCCTCGTCGTCCATCTGGGCATGAGCGGGCAGATGCTGGTGCAGAGCGCCGACGCGCCCCTGGAGAAGCACGCGCACATCATCGCGAATCTCGATACCGGGGCGCAGTTGCGCTTCGTGGATCAGCGCACCTTCGGTGGCTGGCAGCTCGCGGATCTGGTCGACGTGGACGGGACGCTGGTGCCCGAACCGGTCGCGCATATCGCCCGCGATCCACTGGATCCACTCGTCGACGATGAGCTGACCGTCGCGGCCATGCGCGCCAAGAACTCCGAGATCAAGCGGGTGCTGTTGGATCAGACCGTGGTCTCCGGCGTCGGCAATATCTACGCCGACGAGGCGCTGTGGCGGGCGAGACTGCACGGGGAGCGGGTGGCGGCCAAGCTGACCCGGCCGGTGCTGCGCGGCCTGCTCGGTGAGGTGCGCACGGTGATGACCGAGGCGTTGCTGGCCGGTGGCACCTCCTTCGACGCGCTCTATGTGAATGTGAACGGCCAATCCGGCTACTTCGAGCGTTCGCTCAATGCCTACGGCCGCGAGAGCGAAGCCTGCCGTCGCTGCGGTGCGCCGATGATCCGCGAGAAGTTCATGAACCGCTCGTCCTTCTCCTGCCCGCGCTGTCAGCCGCGGCCGCGTAACTGACAGTTTCTGCCGCTGTTGCCCGGTCTTCGGTTCTTGCCTCCCTACTGAAGCCATTGAAGCGCTACCTTTTTCACAGCGGCATGTGTGATGCCGGCTGGAGGGACCAATGCGCAAACTGACCTACTACGTGGCAGCGACCATCGACGGCTTCATCGCGTCGGAGGACGGTTCGGTCGACTTCTTCCCGGTGGGGGGTGATCACGGTCCCGCGATCACCGCGCAGTATCCGGAGACGCTACCGACCAAGGTGCGCGAGGCGCTCGGGGTGGACAGACCCAGTGTCACCTTCGACACCGTGATCATGGGGCGCAAAACGCACGACTTCGGCGTGCGCACCGGAACGTCGAGCCCGTACTCGCATCTGCGCCAGTTCGTGGTCTCGGCCAAACTGCCCGAGACACCGGATCCCGATGTCGAACTCATCTCCGGTGATCCGCTCGCCCGGGTGCGAGAACTCAAGCGCGAGAAGGGCCTCGGCATCTGGCTGTGTGGCGGTGGCGAACTCGCCCAGTCCCTGCTGCCGGAGATCGATCAGATCTTCCTCAAGCTCTACCCGATCGTGCTCGGCCACGGCCGCCCACTCTTCGGCGCGGGGGCCCGATTGCCCGAGCCCACCCGCTACCGGGTGCTGACCAGCCGCATCTTCGAGGACGGCGTGGCCTTCCTCAAGTACAGCCGGGTGCGCTGAAAGCGCTTGGTGCGCTAGAGGATCGCGACCGCGACGACCAAGCCCAGTGCGAAGTGCGCGGCCGCGACCACCAGGGCCTCGGTGGCGAAGGTGGGGCTCTTCAGGACCTCACCGATATTGATGCCGAGCACCATCTCGATCACGCGCACCGAGATGACCTGGGCGACGATGCCGACCAGACCGTAGATCAGCGCCGCGATCAGGCCCTCGGAGAGCTTGCCCGCCTGCGCGTAGATGGCCAGCACCACGATGAAGGCCATGCTGAGCATGCCCGCGGCGCTGACGATCACGGCATTGGGCAGGCCCTGCGCGACCATCTTGCGCAGACTGCCGGGGGTGGTGAGGTCGACCGCCTGGAAGCCGATGAGCATGAGCGCCAGGCCGATCAGCGCGTAGAGGAGGATCGCGCCTGCGCCACGGCCGAGTGAGCTCCAATACCCCGACTCGAGCGCGAGAGTGGTCATCATCTGGTGTGTCCTCCGGGACGGGTGGTGGATGGGATCAGGGCTGCGGAATACGGTGTGGCACAAAGGTGGAACTGTCATCGGTGATCAGGCCGACGGTCTCGCGGATGCCCAGGCCCGCCGAGGTGTCGCCGACGATCCAGGCACCGAGGACCGGGCGCATACCGTCGAATTCCGGTAGCGGGTCCAGCATTTGGTAGACGAAGCCCTCTTCGCCGTAGACGCCGCCGGTGGCGGTCTCCATCCCCGGGCCGACAATGGTCATATTCGCGCCTTCGCGGCCCAGCTTGGGTTTGCGAATGTACTCGGTGAGCTCGTGCGGGTCATCGATATAGGCGGGCAACAGGTTCGGGTGCCCGGGGTACATCTCCCACAGCACCGCCAGCAGCGCCTTGTTGGAAAGCATTGTCTTCCACAGCGGTTCGATCCACATGGTGCCCGGTAGGGACTGTGTCACGCGCTTGCCGAAGTCGTCGTCCAGCACCCATTCCCACGGGTACAGCTTGAAGACCGAATCGATGGACGCCTCGGCGAGATCGACGAAACGCTCCAGCTCGGTATCGAATCCGATCTCCTCGATCGGCAGGGCTACCGTGTCGAACCCCGCCTCGGCGGCGGTCTCCTGCATGTACGCGGTGGTGACATTGTCCTCACCGGAGCCGTCCGCACCGGACCAGGTGAAGTGCAGTTCGGCCGTCGGCAGCAGCTCGCGCACCTCACCCCAGCGCTCGACCAGCTTCTCGTGCAATGAGTTCCACTGATCGTCATCGGGATGGGTGTCGGTCAGCCAATGCCACTGCACGATTGCCGCCTCCAACAGGGAGGTGGGGGTATCGGCGTTGTACTCCAACAGTTTCGCCGGTCCGCGCCCGTCGTAGCGCAGGTCGAAGCGGCCGTAGATATGCGGGTCCGAGCGCTTCCAGGAGTTGGCGATATGCTCCCAACTCCACTGCGGCAGACCGAAATCGGCGAATCGCTCGGTGAGGATGATGTGCTCCACGGCGTGCAGGCACATACTGTGCAGCACCTCGACCTGCGCCTCCAGCGCGAGGATCTCGTCCATATCGAACTCGTAGTGCACCGATTCGTCCCAGTACGGGCGGGGCTGGCCATTGGTATCGCGCCCCGGGGATCCGTACACCAGCCCCTGACTCTCGATGATCTGCTGCCAACCCGGGCGCGGAGTGCTCCGCACTCGCCGCATCAAGAACCTCCACCGATTTTGGAACCGAGCCCGCCGCGCTGAATAGTGCTGCCGCTCTTGGTCTTCACATCCGCGCCCTTGGGCAGCACGGTGGTGCCGCCGGTCGGTGCGTGGCCGATCGTATTGCCGCTGCCACCGTAGTAGTAGCGGTATTGGCTGCCATTGAGAATGAAGATGCCGCCCAGACCGCTGCTGCCGGTGCGCTTGGCGTCGTCGCAGTAGTTGTCCGGGACCACGATCTCCTGATTGTCCTTGGTGGCGGTAATGGTCTGGCCATTGCCGACCGCGACCACCTGCCCCTGTTTGGCCACCACCGTGCAGTAGGCGGTCACCTCGGGCGTGGTCAGGGCGTCGTACGCCAGATAGCCGCCGCCGACCAGCGCGGCCACACCCACCACGGCCGCACCGCCGATGAGCAGCTTCTTCTTTTTGGCCTTCTTGGCGTCCTCGGCCTCGGCGGCGGCGCGTTCGGCCTCTTCGGCGCGCTTGCGCGCCTTCTCGCGGGCGCGGGCCTCGGCGACCGTCGGCGGACGGGGCGCGGTGACCCCGGCCTGCTGTCGCTGCACACTGCCGCGGCGCGGCTCCGGAGCGGGCATCGGCACCGACGGCGCGGGCGGGTAGACCGGCGGCACCGGGAGTTCGAAGGTCGGCGGCGTCGCGAATTCACTCGTGCGCGCAGCCGCCTCGACGGTGGGCTCGGTGGCGGGCGCACCGGAAGGCGCTGTGTGCTCGGGGGATTCGGCGTGCTCAGCGGATTCGGCGGGCGCGGAGCTCGGGTCCGTGGTCGCTTCGTGCCGGGGGTCGGGGGATTCGGACCCGTCATCACGCTTGCGGATAGGGCGTCCGCCCGTACCCCAGGCGCGCCCGGTGACCGGGTTCACCTCGGCTTCCGAGGTCGGCTCGGGTCCGGAATCGCTTGCGCTGATGCGTGATTCGTCGCCGGTGGGCTGGGCGGGAGTATTCGCGGAGCTATCGGGATCTGGCTGCCGGCTCGGATCATCCGGATTGCCGCCGAGACGTTCAATTGCCAACGATCGACTCCTGGGGCTGCTCGACGTGCGCGCGCATCAACGCTCCTCGAATCCGATTATGCCTCCCTGGCCGTTTCCCCAGTCGTCGACGACCAGGTCCACGCGACCAGGCGTGTCGCCGGAACGTAGCAGGGTCAGCAGGGTTTCGCACGCGGTACGCGGACCTTCGGCGACCATGTGCACGCGGCCGTCCCGGTGGTTGCGGGCGTACCCGGTCAAGCCCAGCTCCAGGGCGCGGGACCGGGTCCACCAGCGGAAGCCGACTCCCTGTACCTGCCCGTGCACCCAGGCGCTGAGCCGGACTGGGGTTTGCGTCATTCGTCGACGCGGAAGGTCAGATTGACGGTGGTGCCCGCCTTGAGCGTGCGGCCCACGGTGCAGACCCGGTCGATGGAGCGCTGCGCGGCGACCAGCAGGCGTTCGCGGGTGGCGTCGTCGAGTTCGCTGAGATCGAGGTCGAAGGATTCGTTGAGTTCCGGGTAGGTCTCGTTCTCGCGGTCGGCGTCACCGGAGACGCGCACGGTGGCGTCGAAGTCGTCGCCGAGTTTGCGGGCGAGGGTGAAATCGGCGCTGAGCCCGGTGCATCCGGCGAGCGCGATCTTGAGCAGCTCGCCCGGGGTGAACGCGCCCGGGACGCCCGCGGAGGCGATGAGCACCTCGCCGCCGCGATTATTGCGGCCGGTGTAGGCCCGGGTGCCGGTGCGCTCGGCCCACAGCTCGACCGGTGCGTCGGCGGATGCGGGTGCGGCGGACTGCGGTGCGGCGGTCTGTTCGGACATACCAAGATCCTCGCATTCGTGCGGAATTCACTACCGTTCGGTTCGAAACAGCGCCGTCGTCAGCGGAATTCCGTCGTGGGGGTGAGATGGGCTACCGGTGCCCGCGGGCTCAGGCCGACGCGATGACCGCTGAGATCCGCTCGGGCGTGAGCACGCCGAGGTTCTCGGCGACGAGCGAGGTCAGGGCCAATGCGTCGGGCGCGGGTGGGTAGCGCGGATGCGGGACGGCGATGACCGTCATACCCGCGGCGTACGCGGCGCGCAGACCATTGCTGGAATCCTCGATCGCCACGCACCGATCGGGCGCGATGCCGAGCCCGGCCGCGGCGGCGAGATAGCCGTCCGGTGCGGGTTTGCCGCGCTCGACCTCTTCGGTCGAGACGGTGGTGTGGAACAGTTCGGTCACACCCATGTGATCCAGCACCACATCGATGAGCCTGCGCGGCGATGAGCTCGCCAGGCCGAGGGTGAAGTGATCGGCGAAGCGGCGCACGGTCCGCACCGCATCGGGCATGAGCGGTAGCTGCTCGGCGTATCGGGCGGCCATCCGGGAGATGACATCCGCGGCCACCTCATCGGGTGTGCGCCGGCCGTCGAGGAGATCCTTACTGGTGTATTCCGACCATTCGGCGGTGCTCATCCCCATGAACCGGTCCTGGGTGTCGGCCAGCCAGCGCCCGTTCAACTCGGCGATGTACTCGCGGCGCACCTCCTCCCAAATGGGTTCGGTGTCGATCAGTACGCCGTCCATATCGAAGACGATGGCTGCAACAGGCATGTGCCCCATCGTCCCGGTCACCCCCCGGACCCCGCGCGCCGGGGGTGACCGGACGGGGCGGTCAGTCCGGTTCGGCTTCGGCGGGGGGAGCGCGTCCCGGATCCCGGAGCTGGGCGGGCGCGGCTGGGGCAGCTGCGGCGACGCGCTCACCCGGTTGCGGGAGATCACCGACCCGTATGCCTGAGCCGGTTAGGGCATATGTCCGATACCCGTTGCGGCCCTGCGTATCTAGTCTCTGAGCGGGTCGGGTGGGTGGCCGCTGCGGCGGCGGGAGGAGTATGGCGATGCGTATGGGTGGCCGCCGACATATGGTGTTCGGGGCATTGCTCGCAATGCTCGCATTGATTCTGGTGCTGGGCGGGTGCAGTACGAAGGAGTCCGGATCCGGCGGGGCGACAACGAGTTCGGTGACCAAGACCTCGACCCCCAAAACCAGCGTGCCGACGAGTTCCGGTGCGCCGCAGCAGAATCCGGGTGGAGTTGCGGGCAATCCCGGTGGAGGAGCAGGTAATCCGGGTGGCGGGCAGCCGAACAATCCGGCACCGCAACCCGGTGGCACCGACAATTGCGGTGACAACTGTGGACTCCCGCCGGGCGGGATCGACCACTGCGGTGACAACTGCGGTGCACCGCCCGGGGGAATCGATCACTGCGACGACAACTGCGGTCAGCCGGGTGGCATCGACCATTGCGGTGACAACTGTGGTGTGGTGACCACCTCGCCCGCACCGGCGACGACGGTTACGACCAGCGCCGCGGTGACCACGACGGTGGCGACCACCAGCGTCGCGCCGACCACCACCGTCGCGACCACCCCGCCTGCCCCGGCGGTCACCCCCGGCGGTGAAGTGGTGGTGCCCGGCGCGGCTCGCTGACACAGTGTCCACTGAATGAGATTTCGGTCCGAAACGCTCACCGCGCCCGCCTCGGCGCGGTTAGCGTCCGAATCGAAAGTCAGACACCCGCAAGCGAATGCCGAGGTGGGCCGTGGGCACCGTCCTGGACATCTACGATCCCGAACTCTATGTGGATGGTCCGATCCACGAGATGTTCGCCGAATTGCGCGGGATACAACCCGTGTATTGGCAGGACATGCCCGGCGAGCCCGGATACTGGGCGATCCTCAAACACGCGGATGTGGCCCATGTGGCGCGCAATCCACTGCTCTTCTCCGCCGAGCGCGAGGGCGTGATCCTGGAGAATCAGCCGCCCGAACGGCTGGAGCAGACCAGGAACATGCTGCTCATGATGGACCCGCCCCGGCACACCGAATACCGTCGACCGCTCGCCGAACATTTCAAGGCCCGGGTGATCGGCGAAATGGAGGACCGGGTCCGCGCCTTGACCCGCCAACTTCTCGAAAACATCGACGGTGACGTGGAATTCGTGCACGAGATCGCCGGGGTGCTGCCCAGTCAGGTGGTCGGCGGACTCTTCGGTATCCCGGCCGCGGACTGGACCGATATCCGGCAGTGGGCGGAACAGTCCACCAGCCAACAGGATCCGGAGCTGGTCGGCGATTTCGACGTGACCGCCGAGATGACCAAGATGGCGATCTACGCCATCCAGTTCGCCATGGCGCGCCGCGCGGGGGAGCCGCGGGCCGATCTCACCTCTCTCATCCTCGCCGGTGAGTTCGGCGGAAAGGCCATGTCCGACATAGAGTTCGGCAGCTTCTTCACGCAGCTGGTGGTCGCGGGCAACGACACCACCAAAACCATGCTCTCGTCGGGAGTGGAGCTGCTGCTCCAGCATCCGGACCAGCTCGCGGCGCTGCGCGCGGACCCCAAACTGATTCCCGGTGCGGTGGAGGAGATCCTGCGCTACGCCAACCCTCTGCACTACTTCCGGCGCACCGCCACCGAGGACACCGAAATCCGCGGCGTCCCGATCAAGTCGGGCGACAAGGTGGCCATGTGGTACACCTCCGCCAATCGGGACGAAGAGGTATTCACCGATCCGCAGCGCTTCGACATCCGCCGAAACCCCAACCCGCACCTGTCCTTCGGTCTGGCCCAGCACTTCTGTCTGGGCGTGCATCTGGCCCGCCTGGAAGGGCGGGTCTTCTTCGAGGAGCTGCTCGCCCGGTTCCCGAAGATCGAGCAGACCGGCGACTCCCGCCGCATCCGCTCCAACCTCAACAACGGTCTGAAGTCACTACCCCTGCGCCTGACCCGCTGACTCTCACACCTGGAAGCGGTAACCCATTCCCGCCTCGGTGAGCAGGTGTTTGGGCTGTGACGGATCGTCCTCGAGCTTGCGCCGCAACTGCGCGAGATACACACGCAGATAATGGGTTTCGGTGGCGTAGGACGGACCCCACACCTCGCGCAGGATTTCGCGGCGGCCGACGAGTTTGCCCTTGTTGCGGACCAGCATTTCGAGCATGCCCCATTCGGTGGGGGTGAGGTGCACGTCGCGGCCGTGCCGGGTGACCTTCTTGGCGGCGAGATCCACTGTGAAGGAAGAGGTTTCGATTACCGGCTCGGAGGTGTCGGCGGTGCCGGAGGAGCGGCGGACCGCGGCGCGCAGCCGGGCCAGCAGCTCGTCCATGCCGAAGGGTTTGGTGACGTAGTCGTCCGCGCCGGCGTCCAGGGCCTCGACCTTATCGGAGGAGTCGGTGCGCGCGGAGAGCACGATCACCGGGGTGGTGGTCCAACCGCGCAGTCCGGCAAGGACTTCGATGCCGTCCATATCGGGCAGGCCCAGGTCCAGCACCACCACGTCGGGATGCTTCTCGGCGGCCGCGCGCAGGGCCGCGGCCCCGGTGGATGCCGTGGTCACCTCGTAGCCGCGCACCGACAGGTTGATGCGCAGGGCCCGCAGGATCTGCGGTTCGTCATCAACCACCAGGACTTTCGTCGGCGCGGGCGCCGCGTTCGTCACTCGTTCTCCTGTTCATCGCATGCCTGCATATCGATCACCATGGTCAAACCGCCGCCGGGGGTGTTCTCGGCGTGCACGGTGCCGCCCATGGCGTCGACGAAACCGCGCACCACCGACAGGCCCAGGCCCACACCGGTGGAGTTGTCGCGATCGCCGAGCCGCTGGAAGGGTTCGAAGAGCTGATCTTCCATACCGGTCGGAACTCCCGGACCGGTATCAACCACCGTAATGGCTACGCGTTGCCCGGTGTGTTCGGCGGTGACTCGCACCGGTGAGTCGCCGGGGGAGTAGCGCACGGCGTTGTCGATGAGATTGGCCAGCACGCGCTCCAGCAGCCCGCCGTCCGCACGCACGCAGAGGGTGCCGACCTCCACCTTCACCCGGTTCATGGCTACGCGCCCCAGCCCACGGGTGCCCATGCCCATGAGCGCGTGATGCACGACTTCATCGAGGTATGTTCGCCGCATCTGCGGTTTGATCACGCCGACCGCGAGCCGCGAGGAGTCCAGCAGATTGCCGACCAGCGCGGTCAGCTGATCCACCGATTCCTCGATGGTCTCCAGCAATTCCGCGGTGTCCTCGGGGGAGAACTCCACATCCACACTGCGCAGGCTGGAGACCGCGGCCTTGGCGCCGGCCAGTGGCGTGCGCAGATCGTGGCTGACCGCGGACAGCAGTGCGCGGCGCAGTTTGTCGGCCTCCATCACCGCCTGTGCGGCACCCGCCTCGGCCTGCAACTGCTTCTGATGCACCAGTCCCGCCGCCTGATTCGCGACCGCACCGAGCACCAGCCGGTCACCGGAGCTGAGCGCGCGCCCGCGCAGCAGCAGCCAGTGCGTATCGTCGCCGGCTTCGATGGCGGTGAAGGCGTCGATCACCTCGGTCGGCGGATCCTCGCCGACCGAGGCCACCATTGCCTCATCGGTGATGAGGCTGACAGCCTCCTGGCTGAAGGCTTCGCGGGCCCGCTCGAGCAGGTCCGGCAGATCCGCGCCGTGCAGCACCGCGCCCGCGAACAGCGTCAGCAGTTCGGCTTGCCGAGAGGCCTTGCGCGCCTCGCGGGTTCGTTTGGCCGCCACATCCACCAGCGCGGCGACCGCGACCGCCACCATCAGCAGCACCACGATGGTGAGCAGATTGTCCAGCTCGGCAATCGTGAGGCTGTGTCGGGGCTCGGTGAAGTACCAGTTCAAAAGGACACCCGAGAGCAAGGCCGACAATGCCGCCGGGGCCACGCCGCCGAACAGCGCCACCACGATGACGCCGATGAAGAACAGGGCGCTCTCCCCGCCCAGATCCAGCCAGCGGTCCAGCCACAATCCGGTGACGAGGCAGATGAGCGAGGGCACCAGCAGTGCGGCGGACCAGGATCCGAGCTTGCGCTCGCGCGGGGCGAGTGAGGACCAGCGGAAGCCGCGATTGGACTCCTCGTGGGTGACCATGTGCACATCGATCTTGCCGGACTCCTGCACCACGGTCGCGCCGATGCCCTCGTCGAGCATGCGCGCCCAGCGTGAGCGCCGCGAGGTGCCGAGTACCAGCTGGGTCGCGTTCACCTGACGCGCGAAATCCAGTAGCGCCGTGGGGACATCGTCACCGGTGACGGTGTGCAGGCTCGCGCCCAGGCCGGTGGCCAGATCGCGCAGCCGGGTCAGGCGCTGGGTGGAGACCCCGGCCAGCCCGTCACCGCGGACCACGTGCACCACGATGAGTTCGGCACTGGATTTGGCCGCGATCCGGCTGGCCCGGCGCACGATGGTCTCGGATTCGCCGCCGCCGGTGACGGCCACCACCAGGCGTTCGCGTGCCTCCCAAGTGTCCGTGATCTTGTGGTCCGCACGGTATTTCGCCAAGGCGGCGTCCACCTGATCGGCCAGCCACAGCAGCGCGAGTTCGCGCAGCGCGGTCAGATTGCCGGGCCGGAAGTAATTGCGCAGTGCCGCGTCGACCTTGGTGGCCGCGTACACATTGCCGTGGGAGAGCCTGCGCCGCAACGCCTCCGGGGTGATGTCCACCAGTTCGACCTGATCCGCGGAGCGAACCACCCAGTCCGGCACGGTTTCCCGCTGCACCACGCCGGTGATCTGCTCGACCACGTCGTTGAGGCTCTCCAGATGCTGCACATTGACCGTGGAGACCACATCGATCCCGGCGTCCAGTAGCTCCTGTACGTCCTGCCAACGCTTTTCGTGCTTGCCGCCCGGCACATTGGTGTGCGCGAGCTCGTCGACCAGCACCACCGCGGGGGCGCGCCGCAGCACCGCCTCCACATCGAGTTCGGGCAGGGTGGTCCCGCGATACTCGATCATGCGCGGCGGAATCCGTTCGATGCCCGCGAGCATCTCGGCCGTCTTGGATCGCCCATGGGTCTCGACCACGGCCGCCACCACATCGCGACCGCGTTCGAGCCGCCGATGTGCCTCCGACAGCATCGAGAAGGTTTTGCCCACGCCCGGGGCAGCACCCAGATAGATCCGTAGCTGACCGCGTCTCACTCGTCCATCATCGCGTGCGGAGTGGAAAAACCCGTTCGGCCCGCGCGGACGCGCAGGCGGGTGGGTTGCGCACCGGCGATAACGCGCAGCAACAGCGCGGCAGCCAGAAATCCGAATACCACCAGCATCGGAATGATGTCCGGCACGATCGCTCCTCGTTCTTCGGCGGTGACGCCCGATCGATCGGACCGGACTTTCCTGTTCTACCGCCGATTTCGTCGAAGAGGCTGGTACTGACGCTTTCTTAACGCCCGCGCGTCGTGATCCCGGCTACACCGTTCGATCCGACGTGCGGGCGCTTCGGTGGAGGGCTCGCCCCGCTGAGTCAGCCACCGGGAGTTGCGAGGCGAGACCTCCACCCCTCGAAGCGGTCTGGTCACCCACACGATTCCCAGAACCGTCGCCAACTGTAGGGGCCGGGTTATGACCGGACGCGGCTCGAGAGGTGACCTATCGTGCCAAAGCTAATTCGCGGCGAACGTTTTGTCCCATGTGGCCGGTGCCTGGCCGAAAGTGCGCTGCCCATTGGCGATCACGGACTTGGCGAGGGCGCGATTACCGACGGCGCCGATGACCGCGCCGATACCCGCGGGCAGGGTCTTGCCGAACATGAGGACGCCGCGTTTGACGATGAACTGGACGATGAAGCGTTTGGCCATGGCGTTGTCGATGGAGCGGACCACCGGGAGATGATCGGCGACGGTGGTGGCCCAGTCGCGCGCGGATTGCCCGGCCCGCTTGCCGAGCAGTTCCTCTCCGCTCTCACCCAGCACCACCCCGGCAACCAGGGTCCGGCGCTGTTTGGCGGGGAGGTCGTTCATACCGTGCACCGCCCCGACCGATGCGGCGTACAGCGCCGAGGTCTCCAGAAAGAACACGGATTCGACGCCGCTGACGGCCAATCCGATGAGGGTGCCCACCCCGGGCACCGCGGCCGAGAGCCCCGCTAGGGTGCCGCTGACGGTGACGATCGTCAGATAGCGGAGCTCCAGACCCTGCTCGATCCCGGCGGGGGAGCGGTCCGGATGTTTGCGGTGCAGGCGGTCGACATACTTCGCCGCCAGCGGAGCCTGTAGTCCGGTGCCGCCGCGTAGCACCAATTCCACGGACTTCTGTAGTGCGCGTTCGAACATGGGGCCTCCGTTTCGTCCGGCCTGATCGAGGTTACGGACGACCCCCGCCACGCCGATGTTTCGACACACCGAGCCGAGCCTGTAAGCGGAGCGTCAAGGCGAAGGCGCGAGACGCTAAGAAGGCGTAAATGCCCTCGAATATGGCCCAATCGAACGCTTGACTCGCTCCGTCGCACCTGAGGTGCGGCGTCTGTTAGAGAGAGGTTTCGATACATGTCCGTCGTGGTGTTCACCGTGCTGACCGTGGCGATTTTCGCCCTGCTCGGCCTGATCCAGCGCGGGGTGGAGCGGCTGTGACTCAGAACATTATCGGTCTGGTTCTGGCCATTGGCGTCGCTGTCTATCTCATCGCGGCGCTGCTGTACCCGGAGAGGTTCTAAGTGAGCACGACAACAGCGGGGATCGTCTTCGCGGCGACCCTGATCCTCGCGCTGGCCCTGGTGCATGTACCGCTCGGCGACTACATGTACCGGGTCTACAGCAGCGAGAAGCACTCCCGCGCCGAGCGTGGCATCTACAAGGCCATCGGCGTGCAGCCCGGGGTGGAACAGACCTGGGGCGTCTACGCGCGCAGCGTGCTGGCCTTCTCGGCCGTGAGCATTCTGTTCCTGTTCTTCTTTCAGCTGATTCAGGGCAAACTGCCGTTGCACCTGAATGATCCGGGCACCGAGATGACCCCGGCGCTGGCCTGGAACACCGCGGTCAGCTTCGTGACCAATACGAACTGGCAGAACTACTCCGGCGAATCGACCCAGGGCCACCTGGTGCAGATGGCCGGACTCGCGGTGCAGAACTTCGTCTCCGCGGCGGTCGGTATCGCGGTCGCGGTGGCCCTGGTGCGCGGTTTCGCGCGCAGGCACACCGGCGATCTGGGCAACTTCTGGGTGGATCTGGTGAGGGGAACCATCCGTATTCTGCTGCCCTTGGCGTTCCTCTTCGCCATCGTGCTCATCGCGGGCGGCGCGATCCAGAACTTCCACGTGCACGATCAGGTGGCGCAGACCATAACCGGTGGGTCGCAGACCATTACCGGTGGTCCGGTCGCGAGCCAGGAGGTCATCAAGGAACTCGGCACCAACGGCGGCGGCTTCTACAACGCCAACTCCGCACACCCGTTCGAGAACCCGGCCACCTGGACCAACTGGATCGAGATCTTCCTGCTGCTGGTGATCAGTTTCTCGCTGCCGCGCACCTTCGGGCGCATGGTCGGCAGCAAGAAGCAGGGTTTCGCCATCGCGGCGGTCATGTCGGTGCTGGCCATCGGTTCGCTGACACTGATGAATCTCTTCCAGTTGCAGCACCACGGCACGGTCCCGACCGCGATCGGCGCATCGCTGGAAGGCGTGGAAACCCGCTTCGGCGTATCGAATTCGGCGACCTTCGCCACCGCGACCACGCTCACCTCGACCGGTGCGGTGGACTCGTTCCACGATTCGTACACCAGCCTCGGTGGCATGATGACGCTGTTCAATATGCAGCTCGGTGAGGTCGCGCCCGGCGGTGTCGGCTCGGGTCTCTACGGCATGCTGATCCTGGCGGTCATCACCGTGTTCATCGCGGGCCTGATGGTCGGCCGCACCCCGGAGTACCTGGGCAAGAAGATCACCCCGCGTGAGATCAAGCTCGCCGCGTCGTACTTCCTGATCAGCCCGCTCATCGTGCTCATCGGCACCGCCGTCGCCATGGCCATGCCCGGCCAGCGCGCCGGTATGGCGAACTCGGGACCACACGGGTTGTCGGAAGTGTTGTACGCCTTCACCTCCGCGGCCAATAACAATGGTTCGGCCTTCGCCGGTTTGACCGGTAATACCGAGTGGTACAACACCGCGCTCGGTCTGGCCATGGTCTTCGGCCGCTTCCTGCCGATGATCTTCGTTCTCGCACTGGCCGGTTCGCTGGCTCAGCAGGGCACGACGCCGGAATCGATCGGCACGCTCCCGACCCATCGGCCGCAGTTCGTCGGCATGGTCGTCGGCGTGACCGTGATCCTGGTGGCCCTGACCTTCCTGCCCGCGCTGGCGCTCGGGCCGCTCGCCGAAGGAATCCACTGAAATGTCTGCTCCCACCATTGAACCCGCGGTGACGCCGGACGCGTCATCGCCCAAGGGCCGGGTCACCAGCGGACTGTTCGATCCGCAGATGCTGCTGAAGTCGTTGCCGGACGCCTTCAAGAAGCTGGACCCGCGCACGCTGTGGCATAACCCGGTCATGCTGATCGTCGAGATCGGCGCGATCTGGTCCACCATCCTCGCCGTCGTCGACCCGTCGTTCTTCGGCTGGGCCATCGTCGTATGGCTCTGGGCGACAGTGCTTTTCGCCAACCTGGCGGAGGCCGTCGCCGAAGGTCGCGGTAAGGCGCAGGCCGATACCCTGCGTAAAGCCAAGACCGACACCGTCGCTCGCCGCCTGGCCGACTGGTCGCCCGGCGCACGGGTGGTCGAGGAGCGGGTCGCGGCGGCCGAACTGCAACGCGGCGACTTCGTCGTCGTCGAGGCGGGCCAGGTCATCCCGGGTGACGGTGATGTCGTCGAAGGTATTGCCTCGGTGGACGAATCGGCCATCACCGGTGAATCCGCACCCGTCATCCGTGAGTCCGGCGGCGACCGTTCCGCGGTCACCGGTGGCACCACGGTGCTGTCCGACCGGGTGGTCGTCAAGATCACCCAGGAGCCGGGCGGCAGCTTCATCGACAAGATGATCGCGCTCGTCGAGGGCGCGTCGCGGCAGAAGACGCCGAACGAGATCGCGCTGAACATCCTGCTCGCCGCGCTCACCATCATCTTCGTCTTCGCGGTGGCGACCCTGCAGCCGCTGGCCATCTACTCCAAGGTGAACCTGCCCGGCGTGCCGGACAGCTTGGCGCTCGACAACAATGGCATCACCGGCATCGTCATGGTGTCGCTGCTGGTCTGCTTGATTCCGACCACCATCGGCGCCCTGCTCTCGGCCATCGGCATCGCCGGTATGGACCGGCTGGTGCAGCGCAATGTGCTGGCCATGTCGGGCCGTGCGGTCGAGGCCGCCGGTGATGTGAACACGCTGCTGCTGGACAAGACCGGCACCATCACCCTCGGTAACCGTCAGGCTTCGGATTTCGTGCCGATGCCGGGTGTGTCCGCCGACGAAATGGCCGATGCCGCACAGCTTTCCAGCCTCGCCGACGAGACCCCCGAGGGTCGCTCCATCGTGGTGTACGCCAAGACCGCGTACAACAAGCGCGAGCGCACCCCCGGTGAGCTCACCGGCGCGACCTGGGTGGAGTTCACCGCCCAGACCCGCATGTCGGGTGTGGACCTGGCCGACGGGCATCAGCTGCGCAAGGGTGCGGCCAGTGCCGTCACCGAATGGGTGCGTACCCAGGGCGGGGTGATTCCGGATCAGGTCGGCCAGACCGTGGACGGTATCTCCGCCTCCGGCGGCACACCGCTGGTGGTCGCGGAGGCCAAAGACGGTAAGGCCCGCCTGGTCGGCGTCATCCATCTCAAGGATGTGGTGAAGCAGGGTATGCGCGAGCGCTTCGACGAGATGCGCAAGATGGGCATTCGCACCGTCATGATCACCGGCGACAATCCGTTGACCGCCAAGGCGATCGCGGACGAGGCGGGCGTCGACGACTTCCTCGCGGAGGCCACTCCCGAGGACAAGCTGGCGCTGATCAAGAAGGAGCAGGCCGGTGGCCGCCTGGTCGCCATGACCGGTGACGGCACCAACGACGCGCCCGCACTCGCCCAGGCGGATGTCGGCGTCGCGATGAACACGGGTACGTCGGCCGCGAAAGAGGCCGGCAATATGGTCGACCTCGACTCGGACCCGACCAAGCTCATCGAGATCGTGGAGATCGGCAAGCAGTTGCTCATCACCCGCGGTGCGCTGACCACGTTCTCCATCGCCAACGACATCGCCAAGTACTTCGCGATCATTCCCGCGTTGTTCGTGGCGCTGTACCCCGGCCTGGACATGCTCAATGTGATGCGACTGGCGAGCCCGCAGTCGGCGATCCTGTCCGCGGTCATCTTCAACGCGATCATCATCGTGGTGCTGATTCCGCTGGCGCTGCGCGGCGTGGCCTACAAGCCCGCGGCAGCCTCGAAGCTCTTGAGCCGCAACCTGGCCGTCTACGGCGTGGGTGGCATCATCGCCCCCTTCATCGGCATCAAGCTGATCGACCTCGTCGTCCAATTCCTCCCCGGGATGTCCTGAAATGCGCATGTCAACTTGGATCCGGCAGCATGTGGCGGCCCTGCGCGCGCTACTGGTGCTGACCGCGATCACCGGAATCATCTATCCGCTGGCGGTTTTCGCGGTCGCACAGCTGCCCGGCCTGAAGGACAACGCCGAGGGTTCGCTCATCGAACGCAACGGCGTGACGGTCGGCTCCAGCCTCATCGGGCAGTCGTTCACCGATGACAAGGGCAATGCCCTGGTGCAGTACTTCCAGAGCCGTCCCTCCGCCGCGGGCACCGCGGGCTACGACCCGACCTCCACGGGCGCGAGCAACCTCGGCCCGGAGAACATCGTGGACAGCGCGCCGGACAAGACCGGCCTGCTGACTACCGTGTGCACCCGCAGCAAGACCATCGGTGAGCTCGAGGGCGTGGATGGCAGCCGTCCGTTCTGCACCCCCGGCGGGGTGGGCGCGGTGCTGTCGGTCATCGGGCCGCGCGAGACCAACGGCCAGATCGATCACCCCGAAAAGGTGGTGAGCGTCAACGAGTTCTGCTCGGTGACCAAGACTCCGTTCCAGCAGGCGTACAAGGGCGTCACGGTCGAGTGCGCCGCCGACGGCGAGGACTACTCGGCCGGGCTCATCGTCCCGATCCGCGGTGACGCCCCCGCCGAGTCGGCCGTACCGCCGGATGCCGTGACCGCCAGCGGTTCCGGTCTGGACCCGCACATCTCCCCGGCGTACGCGGATATCCAGATCGCCCGAATCGCCAAGGCCCGCAATATCTCCCAGGACCAGGTGCGCGCCCTCGTGGATGCGCACACGGACGGCCGCACCCTCGGCTTCCTGGGCGAGCCCCGCGTGAACGTGGTCGAACTCAACCTCGACCTGGACGGCAAGTACCCGTTCCGCGCCTAGAAAGCTGCCGGTATCGGCCGGTGGGACCGCAGGGCCACAGTCGCTTCGTTCACGAGGGCGACTGTGGCCCTTGCGTATTGATCGGGTAAATATGCCGGGCCCGGGCGCATGGGTCCCGTCAAGAGTGGATGTCGAGCGCCGGTGACACGCATAACGTCTGTGCTGCAAGGAAATTGGCATCGAAGGTGAGGCAGCGGTTTCGATGGAAGACCAGGCACAGGAGATGCGCGTACTGCGCGAGGTGGTGAATCACCGTGGCGTGGTCGAGCTGCTGGATCTGCTGGCATGGGGACCGCATACGGTGCGCGAGCTGCGCTCGGCGCTGAGTCTGCGCCGCCCCGGGGTGTCCCGGGTGCTGCGGGTGGTCGCGGCCTACGGGCTGGTGACCACCGACGGCACCGGCAGTTGGGATGAACCGCTCGAGATCGCCGAACCCGTTCGGCTCACCGAGAACGGCTGGCGCATCGTCGAACTGCTGAACAACTTCGCGGTGTGGGTCGAGTTGTACGAGCAGTCCGACAGCTGAGCCGATTCAGGACGTGGGCTGGCAGCTGGTCGGGTTCGCCAGTTCGGTGCACGGGGTATTGCCGTACGAGCGCAATACGTCCTTGCCCTGGAGGTCGGTGAGGTACCGCAGGAAGGCCGCCGCGAGGGAATCGGCGGGAAGTTCGCCGTTGCTGTAGGCGTACTCGACATTCCAGAGCGGATAGGTGTGCGTGAGCACCTGTTCGCGGGTGGCGGAGTGGCCGCCGATGGTCACCGCCTGCACATCGGAAGCCTTTGCGGCATCGGTGTTCTCGGCGTAGCCGATGGCACCGGGAACCTCCGCCACGGCCTTGAGCATGTCCTTGGTGACCGGGACCTCGCAGAAGGACGCGCCCGGCGGATTGGTGGCGAGGATGGTGCGACAGCTGGTGGCGGGCGGCGCAGGGGGCTGCTCGTCACCCAGTACCCGGGCGCGGAAGGTTTCCCGGCTGCCCGAGCCCAGCGCCCGATGTATCACGCGCACAGGCAGGTTCGGGCCGCCGACCAGCTGCCAGTTGTCCACCCGGCCCGCATAGATATCGCGGATCTGCCGCACACTCAGATCGCGCACCCCCACACCGGGATTGACGATCACGGTGAACAGCGACAACGCCAGCGTGCGCGGTTGCAGATTCGGATAGCCGACGCCCTTGGGGCCGTCGTTGATCGCCAGCAGTGCCGGGTTGTCCTTACCCTCGTCGTCAACCCGGCTCAGGCCCCGCTCACTTCCGTCGAACTCGAAGCCGAAATCCGCTCCGGCACAGAGCCGCTGGTACGCGGCGGCGGCGTCACGGATGGCCGGTTCGAATGCCGAAGAGCCCACCAGGGTGAGTTTGCCGGTAGTGCAGTCGGCGTTGACCGGGGCGTCATCGGTGCCCGTACCGACCACGTACTGGATGGCGACCACCGCCACCAGGAAGCCGATCAGCGCCAGCAGTCGAGGCGAACGTCCGGAGTTGCTTCGGGTTTCGGCGACCCGGCCACCCTTGAGTTTGGCGCGCACGGTCGGCGGGGGATACTCGCCCGAGCCACTGCTGCGCTGCAGAATCGCCAGGATCTTGTAGTGGTCACCGCGATTCAACGGCACCTTGGGCAGGTCGATGATGCCCACCCGGTGCGCGGCGTCCTCGCGCGTGCCGATTCCCGTTCCCGGGCGCAGACTGTCGCCGAGGGTGTCATCGCTGAGTTCGGTGACCGCCATACCGATTACGCGCCGATTCGGGAAGTGGATGTGCACGCCGACCGGTTCCGCATCGGGCACCGCGTAGTCGCCATTGTCGATATCGGTCGCGCCATTGTTCTCGATACGCATCAACACCACGGACAGGTCTTGCAGATCCGGTGGTGTGCCGGTCCCGTCGGGGCGCAATTGCGGTAGCACACCCGGGAATACGGATTCGATCTCACCGGTGACCGGCGTATCCATCTGCACCCGATAGCCGAGGCGTTTGCGCCCCACCAGCACGAATTCCCAGATGAAGGCCGCAACCGGTACCGCGATACCGATCAGCGCCAGCACTATCTCGATTGGAAAACCCCCGCCGTTCACTGTGCCGCCTCCCCGGGACTTCAGCGCCCGGCTCGGGTGCCGTTTACAGCTACCAACGCGTGCCGGCGGTTACGAGCCGATACGATTTCGGGGGTACCCCACGAGTTACCCCGACGGCACGATATCAGTTGTCGCCCTTGGGAGTCGGTTCACCACCAGTGCAGGATCGGTTGTAGCTGGTGCTCGAGTTCCGGTGCGAGAGAACGGGAATAGCTCGCGGTGAGGTGATGCTCATCGTGGTAGACGAGGATATTGCCCTCCACCACGGCGCAGGTATCCGGTTCGCAGACCGCGTTGTTCAGATCCAGCACATGCACATTGGGGAAATCGTCCGAGGCGGCGAGGGCCGGATCGACCGCGGAGAGCGCGTCCGGTCGCTTCATACCGCATTCCAGGCGATTACCGCCCGAAGCGAGGCAGTCGATGGCGCGATAGCGAATACCGTTGCGGCGCAACCACGGTGTATCGCGAATGGCGAGCACCTGCAGGCCGCGATCGGAGAGCGCCTGCCATACGTCGAGATAGTCCTGCGGCGTCTCGTCGCCGCCATTGTCGGCGGGGCGGGTGCCGGTGGTGAAGACGAAGTCGGGGCGTTCGTCGCCGAGCCGCTCGATCACATCGTGCGACCAGTCCTTGCAGTCCGGATTGTGCTGGCCCTTGTACATGGGCTCCTCCGCCACGGTGAGCGGGCAGCCCATCTTGAGATAGACGGTGACCTTGAAGCGGTACTTCTCCGCCGCGATCTGCAGCGCCGGAATCCAATGTTCGGCATGGGAATTGCCGACCACGGCAATGGTGCGATGCGCGTTCGCGTCGCCGTAGACGCAGGTGACCACCGAGCGGGTGTCGAAGTCGGCGATACAGCCGTCCCGGGTCGGGTAGGCGATATCGGCGGGGGCCTCCTCCATGGTCGGCCGCATGGGTGCGCGCGGTACCAGCGCGTGGTCGGTGAGCGCCGCCGCGCCGGGATACTTCGCCGGATCGAGCTCGCCCACCGCATGCGCCTTCGCGCCATTGCTCCACTGCCAGGCCAGGGTCGATCCCAGCAGCAGGACACCGACGGTGCTGACCGCGACGCCGGTGAGCATGCGGGCCCGCGCCGGCAGGGTCGGTGTGGACCGCAGCCGCAGCGGCTCCTCCACGAATCGGTGTGTGCCATAGGCCAGTACGAACGAGGCGACGATGATCATCAGCCCGCCCAGCGCACCGGCCGCGCGCTCATGCCGCTCACCCAGGTAGAAGATCAGCATCGGCCAATGCCACAGGTACAGCGCGTACGCGAAGCCACCCAGGCCCACCATGGGCGCGCTGGCCAGCAGGCGATTCACCAAAGGCTGTCCGGCGGTGGCCAAGCCGGTTCCCGCCAGTATCAGACCCGCGGTCGCCAGCACCGGAATCAGCGCGGCCGGACCGGGGAATACCGCCGAACCGTTCACCAGCCAGCCGCAGGCCACGATCGCCGCGATACCCGCCCAGGCGTAGGCCGCTCGAATCAGGCTGTGCGGGTTGAGCATCGGCGCGACAATGGCCAGCAGCGCACCCGTGAGGGGCTCCCAGGCGCGGGCGAAGGTGTCGTAGTAGTTCCAGCCCTGCTGGGTCGAAACACCTTCGGCGGCATAGCGGAACGAGATCACCGCGATCACGGTGAAGAGGACGGCGAGGGTGATGCGCAGCCCGCCCTGCGGTCCGGCCGCCCGCAGCACCCGGCGCGCGGTGGCGGATTGGACGATCCGGCGCACCGGATCGGACCTCAGCACCCGGCGCACCGGGGCCACCCGCCGGACGATCGCGGGGCCGCGTCGGGCGAGCCAGGCGGTCGCCGCGATGATCAGCAGCATCCCCAGATAGCACTGGCCCTGCACCGACATGGACCACAGATGCTGTAGCGGGCTCACCGACGGGTCGGCGGCCAGATAGTCCGACCAGGACAGCGCCAGGTACCAGTTCTGGTAGTAGAAGAGCGAGGCCAGCGTCTGCGCCGCGATATCGGTCCAGCGGGTGTGCGGTAGCAGCAGCACCGCCGCGATCACGACCGCCGCGAGCACCACCACCATGGCGGGTAGTAGCCGCCGCAGCGTGCGCCGGATGGTCGCGGGCACACCGACCGGTCCGCCGTCCGCGCGGCGCAGCAGCATGCCGGTGAAGAAGAAGCCCGAGAGCACCAGGAAGACGTCCACGCCGCCGGAGACCCGGCCGAACCAGATATGGAAGATCACCACCAGGGCGATGGCGATACCGCGCAGACCGTCCAGGTCGTGCCGGTACACGCCCGGAGCGCGGTCCGTGGTACCGGAACCGGGGCTCGGCGCCGGTGCGGCCTGGGGGTCGCTGTCCGGCGCTGTCGGCGAGGGCTGATCGGTGCTGGATAAGGACATGGCGGCGACCATTCTGGTATCCGTAGCCGTGAATTTGCCAGTCGCCGCACGAATCTTCACCGGAATGTGGCCAATGTCCCGGCGAACAGGACTCGACGGGTGATCAGGCGAGCACGAAATACCGTAGCCAGAGGTAGGGCGCGGCCACCGCCACGGTCACGGCCGTGACCACCGCGCCCTTTCGGGTGAACTCCCAGAACGAGATGGGGTGATCCGAGCGGCGGGCGATACCGAGCATGACCACATTCGCGCTCGCGCCGACCGCGGTGAGATTGCCACCGAAATCCGCGCCGATCGCCAGCGCCCACCACAGCGCCTGCGACTGCCCCGGGTGATCGATGGAACCGGCCAGCTCGGCCACCAGCGGGCTCATGGTCGCCACGTACGGAATATTGTCGATGACACCGGACAACACCGCCGACACACCCAGGATGAGCATCGTTGCCACCAGCGCGTTTCCGCCGGTGAGGTCGGTCGCCCAGCTCGCAATGCGGGCTATCACACCGGTTTTCACCAGTGCGCCGATCATGACGAACAGGCCCGCGAAGAACAGCAGCGTCTCCCACTCCACCGCCACCAGGTAATCCCGTTGCGGCAGATCGGATATCAGCACCAGCACGCCCGCGCCCAGCAGCGCCACCAGCGACGGCTCGATATGGAAGAGGGAGTGCCCGAAGAACCCCGCGAACACCGCCGCCAGCACCGCGGCGCATTTGATCAGCAGCCTCGGATCGCGAATCGCCTCCCGCTCGTTCAACAGCATGATGTCGGCGGCGCGCTCGGGATCGACGGTGAACGAACCGCGGAACAGACGCGGCAGCAGCAGCGTGAACACCGCCAGCGCGATCAGCACGATCGGGGTCAGATTGAAGACGAAATCATTGAACGACAGGCCCGCCCGGCTGCCGATGATGATGTTCGGCGGATCACCGATCAGGGTGCTGGCGCCGCCGATATTGGAGGCCAGCACCTCCGCGATCAGGAACGGCGCGGGCGGTACGTCCAGGCGCTCGCAGACCAGCAGGGTGACCGGGGCGATGAGCAGCACCGTGGTCACATTGTCCAGGAACCCCGAGGCGATCGCGGTGATCAGCGTCAGCAGGATCATCACCCGCAGCGCGGAACCCTTGGCGCGCTTGGCCGCCCACACCGCGGCGAACTCGAAGACACCGGTCTGGCGCAGTACGCCGACGATGATCATCATGCCGAGCAGCAGGAAGATGACATTCCAGTCGACGCCGGTCTCCCGGGAGAAGAAGACGTCATCGGAGGTCATCAGCCCGACGGCGACCACTACACCGGCACCGGCCAGCGCGGCCGTGGTCTTGTGAACGCGCTCGGAGGCGATCAGCGTGTACGCCACCGCGAAGACCGCGATGGCGACGGCGGTCACCGGGACCGCCGCGGGTTCAGTTGTTCAACGCCACTTCCAGCAGCCGCGAGGCGGTGATGACACCGATCAGCCGCTTGCCGTCCAGCACCGCGATCAGCGGCGATTTGTACCTGGCCATCAGCGCCGCCACCTCGACGGTGTTGTCGTCCGCCTGCGCCGCCGGAATCTTGGTCAGCCGCTCCGGAATCACATCGCGAACCTTCTTGCCGCGCAACCGATTCGCCACCTGATTGCACATGGATTCGTTCAGCACCCCAGCCAGCGACGGATCGTCCTGCACGTACTTCGGCACGATGAACAACACCACCTGCGAGGCGGGCAGCACCGAATGCGGTGCCCCGTTCGCGTCGGTGACCAGAATCCCGGGCAGTCGATGCTCGGCAAGCAACCTCGCCGCATCCATCGCATCTGAGTCCAAATCGATCACCGGGTATTCCTCGGCCATCTGAGCGGCATGCATAATTGCAGGATACGACGCTGCGGCCAGGTATCACGCGAAGAGAATACGTCAAGATCGAATAGCGCGGCGTCATCGAAACTCCCGGCTCGAATCCGGCCCGAGGTCTCGGACCGAATGCCGACCAGGCTTCCCGGCGCGCCACATATATGAATTGCGTTAAACGATACCGGTTCTCACCGATCGATCTCGGCGGGACCGCCACCCCCGTCATCCCGGCATGACGGGGATGTCGATCCGGCGAGACGGGTTAGTCCGCTTCGTAGAGGCGCATGGGGACGCCGAGGCGGTTCCAGAGGTTGATCTGGGCGGTAATCGCTACCAGGCCCGCGCGCTGGCCCTCGTCGAAGTTCTTCTCGACCTGCGCCCAGGTTTCGTCCGAGACGCCGTGCTCGCCGAGTTCGGTGGCGGCCTCGGCGTATTCGAGGGCGGCGCGCTCGGCGGGGGTGAACTGGTCCGATTCGCGCCAGGCGGTCAGGTGGTAGATGCGCTTCTCGGTCTCGCCCTCTTTGCGGGCCTCGGTGGTGTGCATCTCGATGCAGAACAGGCACCGATTGATCTGGGAGACGCGAATCTTCACCAGTTCACGGACCGTGGCGTCGAGCGGGCCGCGCCGAATCGCGGTCTCGGCGGCCACCCACGCCTGGTAGACCTCGGGTGCGACCGCTGCCAGGTTCATTCGTGACATGTGCTCGTCCTTTCGTGACGTGCCGATCGGGTTCGGTACATCCATTGGACGAGACAGCGCGCGCGGACGTGACGGGCCGCGCCTGTGCGGCCCGTCACACCAGGATCAGGGCCGGGTCAGCGCGGCGTAGCGCGCGGTGTGATGCGCGGTGGTGCCGTACTCGTACTGCACGGCGGTGAGGCGTTTGAAGAAGTGGCCGATGGCGAGCTCCTCGGTCATGCCCATGGCACCGTGCAGCTGCACCGCCTCCTGGCCGATGAGCCGGGCCGCGCGGCCGATGGTGGCCTTGGCGGCGGCGGCGGCCTTGGCGCGCTCGACCGGATCGCCGGTGAGCTTCAATGTCACCAGATACGTTGCGGCAATGGCCTGTTCGAGCTCCAGATGCATATTCACCATGCGGTGCTGCAGCGCCTGGAAGCTGGCGATGGGGACGCCGAACTGCTGCCGCTGCTTGGTGTAATCGACCGTATCGGCGACCACCTTGCGCATGGCCCCGACCGCCTCGGCCGAGATGGCGGCGATGGCCTCGTCGACGGTGGCGGCCACCGCCTCCGATGCCCGCTCCAGCAGCAGGGAATCCGCCGGCAGGCGCAGATTCTGGAAGGTCACGTCGGCGGCGGGCCGTTCGTCGATGGTGCGGTAGGACTCGACGGTGAGCTCGGCGGGCGGGTTCGCGGCATCGAAATCCACTGCGAAGAGCGCGATCTCACCGTCGATGGTGGCGGTCAACAGCAGCTGGGTGGCGAGCGGGGCCGAGGTGACCACCGTCTTCACGCCCGTGAGCAGCCAGTCCTCACCCTCGCGCACGGCGGTGGCGGCGACATTGCCGTAGTCGTAACCGGATTGGGGTTCGAGCCCGGCGAAGCCGATGATGACCGAACCCTCGGCGATCCCGGCGAGCAGATCCTCGGCGCGTTTGCCGGTGGCGCGCTGGAGCAGACCGCCGCCGACGACCACGGTGTCCACATACGGTTCCACCACGAGTGCGCCACCGAGCGCCTCGGCGATGATCATGGTTTCGACGGCCCCGCCGCCTATACCACCGACCGATTCCGGCAGCGCCGCGCCCAGGATGCCGACCTCCTCGGCCAGTCCGCGCCACACCTGTGGCTGCCAGCCCGCGCCGAGGCGCGCTGCGGCCCGGCTGCTTTCGATGTCGTAGCGGGCCGCGAGGAATTCGGTGACGGTATCGCGGAGCAGTTCTTGTTCAGCGGTGAAGGAGAAATCCATGGCTACAGTCCCAGGGTCGCTTTGGCGATGATATTTCGCTGAATCTCATTGCTACCGGCGTAGATCGAACCGGCACGGTCGTTGAAGTAGCGCAGCGGTGCGACCGCCTGCCACTCCTGCCCCGAGACGAAACCGTCCGCGGGCGGGGTGAAGTCGGCGATCGGACCACCCGGCATGGTGGCGTGCGGCTGATACGCGCGACCGCGCGGACCGGCCGCCTCCAATGCCAGCTCGGTGAGGGCCTGGCTCAGCTCGGTGCCCAGAATCTTGATGGTGGAGGCCGCCGGTCCCGGATCCTTGCCACTGGAAACCAGTGCGAGCGTGCGGTATTCGAGAATCTCCAGCACATCCGCACGCATTCGCGCATCTGCCAGCTTGGCCGCGAAGGCCGGATCATCCAGCAGCGCACCGCCATTGGGGCCGGGCTGGGTGCGTGCGGCCTGCGCCAGCTCCTCCGCCATCACCTGCAGCGCCGGCGCCGCCGCGCCGCCGCCGCGCTCGAAATTGAGCAGGAACTTCGCCACCGTCCAGCCGTCGTCGATCTGCCCCAGCACATTCGCCTTGGGTACCCGCACCTGATCGAAGAAGACCTGATTCTGCACCTGCTCACCGGAGGTCATGACCAGCGGGCGGATCTGGATCCCGGGGTTGTCCATCTCCATCAGCACGAAGGTGATGCCCTGCTGCTTCTTGGCCTGCCGGGAGGTGCGCACCAGCGCGAAGATCCAATTGGCCTCGGTGGCATGGGTGGTCCAGATCTTGGAGCCGGTGACCACCAGATCCTCACCATCGGGCACCGCCGCCATGGACAGCGATGCCAGATCCGATCCGGCCTCGGGCTCGGAGTAGCCCTGGCAGAAGAACACCTCACCGGTGAGGATGCGGGGCAGGAAGAACTCCTGCTGCGCCGCCGTGCCGAAGGCCATGATGGCGTGCGAAACCATCCGAATCCCCATGGGGGACAGGTTCGGTGCGCCGGCCAGGGTGCATTCGCGCCCGAAGATGTAGTGCTGGGTCAGGCTCCAGTCGCAGCCGCCGTACTTCACCGGCCAGGCGGGCGCGGCCCACCCCTTGGCATGCAGGATGTGCTGCCACGCCATGCTGGCCTCATGGTCCGGGTAGACGCTGGTGGCCAACCGTCCCGCGCGCCGCAATTCGGGTGTCAGATTCTCATCGAGGAAGTGGCGCACTTCATCGCGAAACGCCAGTTCAGCGGGCGACCAGTCGAGGTCCACGGGTACTCCTTGTGCGAAGGTTCGATGCCAACCATCTCACCGCCTCGCTCCCGCTGGCAAATGTGCTGGCACCCGCCATCACTTTATGGCAAGGCGTAACCCGGATACAACGAACGGCGGCCCGGTGTACCGAAGTACACCGGGCCGCCGTTCGAACTCCTGCTGATTAGGCAGGGGTGATGTTCTCGGCCTGCGGGCCCTTCTGGCCCTGCGCGATGTCGAACGAGACCTTCTGGCCCTCGGTCAGCTCGCGGAAGCCCTGCGCGGCGATGTTCGAGTAGTGGGCGAACACGTCAGGGCCGCCACCATCCTGCTCGATGAAGCCGAAGCCCTTTTCGGTGTTGAACCACTTCACGGTACCGGTAGCCACGATTGACTCTCCTCTTTGTTTGGTGCGACCCGCACTTTGCGGATCTGATGTCGCTGTAATGACGCCGTCAGGAGTCACTGGAAACACAAATGCGCGCCTGCGTGATGGTCAGCAGGCGCGTACTGAAGTCTGTGAGAACCAAAAGTTGCAACAAGCAAGACAGTACCTGATCTTCGGTACATCCGACGAATTCCCACCTCGTGGACGTGTCGCAAGTCATGGCCGCGCCGGATCGGGACGCGGCCCACTCCCGCGACCATAACCTGGTCGATCGCCCAGCCGGACGCGTACTCGGCATACTCGGGGCAATCGGCTTCGACCGGGTAGCCTGGGCGGCTGTGCACCTGAAGAGTCTGACGCTGAAGGGATTCAAGTCCTTCGCGTCCGCGACGACACTGCGGTTGGAACCGGGCATCACCTGTGTGGTGGGGCCCAATGGTTCGGGCAAGTCGAACGTCGTCGACGCGCTGACCTGGGTGATGGGGGAGCAGGGCGCGAAAGCGCTGCGTGGCGGGAAGATGGAGGACGTCATCTTCGCCGGGACCGCGGGGCGCGCGCCGCTGGGCCGCGCCGAGGTCACGCTCACCATCGACAACTCCGACGGCATGCTGCCGATCGACTACTCCGAGGTCTCCATCACCCGCCGCATGTTCCGCGACGGCGCGGGTGAATACGAGATCAACGGCAACTCCTGCCGGCTCATGGATGTGCAGGAACTGCTCAGCGACTCCGGTATCGGCCGCGAAATGCATGTCATCGTCGGCCAGGGCCGACTCTCGGCCATTCTCGAATCCCGGCCCGAGGACCGCCGCGCCTTCATCGAAGAGGCCGCTGGCGTGCTCAAACACCGCCGCCGTAAGGAGAAGGCGGTCCGCAAACTCGATGCGATGCAGGCCAATCTGGCCCGCCTGACCGACCTCACCACCGAACTGCGCCGCCAGCTCAAACCGCTCGGGCGGCAGGCCGAGGTGGCCAGGCGGGCGGCGACCGTGCAATCGGAATTGCGCGACGCACGCCTGCGATTGGCCGCCGACGACCTTGTGACCAGGCGCAATGAGCTGGAGAGTCAGCAGAGCAAAGAGTCCTACGCGCGCGAACAACAGGTCAATGTGCACGCGGAGTTGGACGCCGCCAATGCCGCACTGGCCCAACAGGAGTTCGAACTCTCCCGGCTCACCCCGAGTGCGGAGGCGGCGGCGCAGACCTGGTTCCAGCTCTCCGCGCTGACAGAACGTGTCAATGCCACTATTCGCATCGCCCGCGATCGCGCGCGCAATCTGACCATCGAACAGCCCACCGGCGAAGGCCGCGATCCGGAGCAGCTCGAACGCGACGCCGACCGGGTCGAGGCCGAGGAGGCCGAACTCGTCGAGGCCGTCGAGATCGCCACCGAGACCCTCGAAGCCGCGCGTGACCTGCTGCATGAGCGCGAACAGGCCGCCAAGGCCGCCGAACAGGCGCATCTGGCCGCCGTGCGCGCCATCGCCGATCGCCGGGAGGGGCTGGCCCGGCTTTCCGGACAGGTCGACACCCTGCGCTCGCGGGCGCAGTCGGTGGACGGAGAGATCACCCGCATCTCGGCCTCCATTGCCGAGGCCCGCCAGCGCGGATCGGCCGCGGACGCCGAATTCGAGTCCGTCCAGGAGGAATTGAGCGAACTCGACTCGGGTGAGGCCGGACTGGACGCCCAGTACGAGCATGCCGCCGAGGCCCTGCAACTCGCCGATCAGCGCGTGACCGAACTGCGTGAGAAGGATCGCGAGGCCGGTAAACGCGTCGCATCGCTGACCGCGCGCATCGAGGCGCTCACCATGGGTTTGGCGCGTCGTGACGGTGCGGCCTGGTTGCTCGAGCATCGCGCGGACGGACTGCTGGGACCGCTCTCGGGATTGATTCGCGTGCACGGTGGTTTCGAGGCCGCGGTTGCCGCCGCGCTCGGGCCGCTCGCCGACGCCGTCGCCGCCGATACCGGGCCGTCCGCGCACGCCGCGGTGCGGGCGCTCAAGGAGGCCGACGGCGGCCGCGTGGCGCTGGTGTATGCCGGTGCGGCACAGGCTGATTCGCGTCACGGTGGCGAACTGCCCGGTGCTGCGCGCTGGCTCGCGGACGTGGTGGACTGCCCGGATCACATGCGCGGGGCCATCGCCGCGCTCACCACCGGTATCGCCGTGGCCGCGGATCTCGACGCCGCCGCACAGGTCATCGCCGTCCGGCCCGAACTGCGCGTGGTCACCCGCGAGGGCGATCTCACCGGTGCGGGCTGGGTGCTCGGCGGCTCCGATCGCGCACCCTCACAGCTCGAGGTGCAGGCCGATATCGACTCCGCCAAGGGCGAACTCGAATCCTGGCAGCGCCAGGCCGAGGAGCTCGAGGCCGCGCTCTCCGGGGCGCTCGCCGAGCAGACCGATCGCAAGGAAGCCGTCGATCACGCCCTGCTCGCCCTGCACGAATCCGATCAGGCGCTGGTGGCCATCTACGACCGGCTCGGCCGGCTCGGGCAGACCGCGCGCAACGCCCAGCGCGAATGTGAACGCCTGCTCGCCCAGCGCGCCGAGACCGAGTCCGGGCGCGAGGAGACCCTCACCAAGCTCGCCGAGCTCGAGGATCGCCTGCGGCATGTGGAAGGTGAAGGCTCCGAACTGGATTCGGACTCCGCCGGTACCGAGACCGCCGGGTACGCCCGCGAGGAGGCCGCCGCCGCGCTCGCCGAGGCCCGCACCATGGAGGTGGAGGCGCGCCTGACCGTGCGCACCGCCGAGGAGCGCGCGGAATCGGTTCGCGGCAAAGCGGATTCACTGCGCCGCGCCGCCCGCTCCGAACGCGAGAACCGGGCCCGCGCCGAACGCCAGCACGCCGCCCGCCGCCAGGCCGCCGCCGTGGCCGCGGTGGTCGCCGAGTCTGCGGAGAAGGTCGCCGCCGAACTGGAGCAGGTGGTCGCGCAGGCCGGTCTGCGCCGTGACGAATTGGTGCGCCGCCGAACCGAATTCGCGGCACAGGTGGATCAGACCAAGGAGCGCGCCCGCGCGCTCACCGCGCAGCTGACCCAGCTCACCGATGCCGTGCACCGTGACGAGGTGGCGCGTGCGCAGGCCGCGCTGCGCATCGAACAGCTCGAAACCAATATCGCCGAACAATTCGGTGTGGCGCTGGACGACCTCATCGAAGAGTACGGTCCGCACAACCCCATGCCGCCGACGGCGCTGGAGATGATCGAGTACGAACAGGCCAAGGAGCGCGGTGACCAGGTCACCGAACCGCAGCCCATGCCGTACGACCGCGCCACCCAGGAGCGCCGCGCCAAACGCGCCGAGAAGGATCTCACCACCCTCGGCAAGGTGAATCCCCTTGCGCTGGAAGAGTTCGCGGCCCTGGAAGAGCGCTACAACTTCCTCGCCACCCAGCTCGAGGACGTCAAGAAGGCCCGGCAGGACCTCCTGGATGTGGTGGCCGAGGTCGATGCCCGCATCCTGCAGGTCTTCACCGAAGCCTGGGAGGATGTGGAGCGCGAATTCGTCGGCGTCTTCGGCAAACTCTTCCCCGGCGGTGAAGGCCGACTGCTGCTCACCGATCCGAGTGACATGCTCACCACCGGTGTGGAGGTCGAGGCTCGGCCGCCGGGCAAGAAGGTCAAGCGACTCTCGCTGCTCTCGGGTGGTGAGAAGTCGTTGACGGCGGTCGCTCTGCTGGTGGCCATCTTCCGTGCGCGGCCCTCCCCGTTCTATGTCATGGACGAGGTCGAGGCCGCGCTGGACGACACCAACCTGCGCCGCCTCATCGGCCTGTTCGAGCAGCTGCGCGAGAAGAGCCAGCTCATTGTCATCACCCACCAGAAGCCGACCATGGAGATCGCGGACGCGCTCTACGGCGTCAGCATGCGCGGGGACGGCATCACCCAGGTGATCTCGCAGCGGTTGCGCGGGGAGAACCTGGTGGGGGCGAACGCGTAGGCGATTCGATCGGCGCATCCCGGTGAGTGGGAGTGAAAAACCCGACAAGCCAACAATTTGAAACATGATCACGTCGAAGTGTGCCGACGCATACCGTCCGGGGGCATGAGAAGTTCTTACGCAGGCGTTGCCCTCGGTGTCGCTGTCGCCCTTGCCTTTCCGGCCGCCGCGCTGGCGGACAGCGGGTCCTCCTCGCTGTCCGGCGGGACCGGATCCTCCTCGCTCTCGGGTGGTGGCTCCGGCTCCTCGTCACTGTCGGGCGGCGGCAGCAAGCCCAGCTACAGTCAGTGGATCGCCGATGTCACCGCCGTCACCACCCAGGCGCAGAGCTACCTCGCCGCCGCGCTGCCCGGGGTGACCAAGCCCGCCATCGTGCTCGATATCGACAACACGAGCCTGGAGACCAGCTACAACCCCGGCATCATCACCCCGGCCATCCCGCCGGTGCTGGCGCTGACGAAATGGGCCAAACAGCAGGGCGCGGCAGTCATTTTCGTGACCGGGCGACCTTCGATCATGGGCATTTACACCCAGACGAACCTGTCCGCGGTGGGCTACACGGTGGACGGGCTCTACGGCGGCGGGCTCACCACCGGATCCGCGGGTGCGGGCGCGCTGGAGTCGTACAAGACCGGCGCCCGCATCGATATCGAGAGCAAGGGCTACACGATTGTCGCGAATATCGGCAACAGCGCCTCCGATCTCGCGGGCGGGCACGCTCAGGCCACCTTCAAACTACCCGACTACGACGGCGCGTTGCAGTGAGCCCTAACCGGCCAGTATCGGCTTCAACTGTGCCGCACCGGTTTCGGTGAGCCAGGTCTCGAAAGTGCGCAGGGACGGCAGGATTTCGCGCAGGGCGGGAATATCGGCGTGCCAGGTCCGGCCCGCCCGAGTCAGGCGGAAGACATTGAGCACCTCCGGACCCATGCCGGCGGCGAACTCCTCCGGCAGTTCCTCGTAAGTGACGGCGTGCCCGGTGATCTCGGAGATCACCGCGGCCGCCGCCACCATGGTGTGCTCATCCCCGGCGAGCTCCAGGATCTGCCCGTGGAAGCGAGCGGGATCGGTGAGCGCGAGCTCGGCGAAGGCCGCCACATCGTCGACGGCGATCATCTGCGTCGGTAGCTCGGCGGGGAACAGATGGCGGTGTACGCCCTCGCGGATGCCATCGACCGGGAATCCCTGAATCAGATAGTTCTCCATGAATCGCACCGGGCGCAGAATGGTCCACCGCAGCCCGCTGGATCGGACCGCCTCCTCGATTCGGTGCTTACCGAACGCGCCCCACTCCGCGTCTTCACTGTCGATCGAAGCGATTCCGGTGAACACCAGCTGATCGA
The DNA here is from genome assembly GCF_036327755.1 of Nocardia sp. NBC_01503. Classification (NCBI taxonomy): domain Bacteria; kingdom Bacillati; phylum Actinomycetota; class Actinomycetes; order Mycobacteriales; family Nocardiaceae; genus Nocardia; species Nocardia sp. NBC_01503. Next base: position 238,981 of record NZ_CP109596.1, on the reverse strand, counting down.
CCCCGGCGGCCTGTGCCGCCCGCACCAGATCTTCCCCGCGCCGCGCCTCCAACTCCACATCCCAGCCGTCCGGCCCGAACGCCGCGGGTGGCACGATGAAAACCGCACTCACACCGGCCATTACGCCCGCAAGCGTCTCCGGTGCGTCGAAATCACCCGGTGCCAACTCCGCGCCCGCGGCTGCAAGTGCCCGCGCCGCGGCCGATTGCGGATCCCGTACCAGTGCGCGCACCGGTCGCCCCGTCGCGAGCAGCCGCCGCGCGGTGGCACCGCCCTGCTTCCCGGTCGCGCCGGTCACCAATACGAGCTCATGCTGAGCAGACATGTTCATCCTGTCCTTCGGTAGTATTCGGGTCGAGCGACCCGAATAATCCCGACGCTACGAGTCGCGTACCCGGGTCGCCAGCTCCGCGGAAGGACGCCGTAACGAAATGACCGCCCCGTCACGCACCTCCCGAAACCCCGCTGTCGCACCGCATCCCGCCCCTGCCGGTGGATCGGCCGCGCCGAATGCGCGCGCCGACGCCCGGCGAAATCGCGCCCTGGTCCTGGCGGCCGCGCAGCGCGCCTTCGCCGAGGACGGAACCGGGGTGTCGCTGGCCGAAATCGCGCGCCGCGCGGGTGTCGGCGCGGGCACCGTGCACCGCCATTTCCCCACCAAGATCGCTCTCCTGGAAGCGGTTCTGCAACAGCGCATCGATCGCCTCACCGCCCTGGCGCTCGGCTACCGCGACGCACCCGACGCCGGTCTGGCCTTCTTCGCCTTCTGTACCGAGGTGATCACCTCCACCAGCGGCAATACCGCCCTCTGCGAAGTCTTCGACAATGACGGCTGGCCTCGGGATCTGCTCCAGGAAGCGGGCACACGCTTCCATCAGGCGCTCGGGCATCTGCTCACCGCCGCCCAGCGCCAAGGCGCGATCCGCCCGGACCTGGCCCTCTCCGACGTTCTCGCCCTCTACACCGGATGCGTTGCCATCCAGCGCATTTCCCCCGCCCCTGGCCTCGCCCGCCCCGCCCTGATAGTGCTGGAGGCCATGCGCGCGCCCGGGGTGCCCGCCACCGTAACGAAACCCGGAAAGTCCGCTAGGCCGCGTGACGAAACCGTCCGGAGTAACGAAACCTGCGCCCGCCCATGCCCCGTCTGCGCGACCCCGGTGCACCCCACCGGCACCGGCCGCCCACCCCGCTACTGCTCACCCGCCTGCCGTCAGAAAGCCCACCGCCGCCGCCACGCGAACCTCCCCTGAACCAGACCCGGATCGAGGGTGAACCCGAGACCGTCCTCGGCCTTGGCGATGTCTGCTACGAACCGGAGGGCGCGCGCATCGCCCGCTTCGACGCGGGCACAACCGATGTCGAGTGCCTCGGTTACTTCCCGCTCGCCGCCGATCAGCAACCCGAACTCGAATTCCCTGACCACAGCGGGTGATACGAGTCGGGAGATAGGGCCGGAATCGAGGTGCGCGCGCAGTAGGCTCGCATTTGTGGTGTGGGTATCGGCGGTGGCGTTCGGTGTCGCGTGGTGGCTGGGGTGGTATCTGCTCGCGCGGGATGCGCGCAAAGCGGTGCTGCGCAGGGCCGCCGCCGGATTGATCGCATACGCGATCGCGGTGGTGGCGGATCAATTGGCCACGGGGGACGCATGGTTCGACGGAATGCGGATCGTGCTGGTGTGCCTGCCCGCGGTGGCCTGGAGCGGGGTATTCGTCCTGCTGCTCACCGAGCGGTGGTCCACACACGCGGATCGGTTGTGGCGCTTGGGATTGATACCGCTGAGCGCCGTGCTCGCCATGCCCGCCGCGGCGGGATTCCTGCCCGCCGGTTACGTACTCGGGACGGTCGCGCTGCTCGCGCTCATGGGCGGAATGCTGGCCGTACTGGGGCAGCAGTGCGATTGGGATGAGGACGGCCGGCGGTCGGTGGCCGGACTGCTCACCGTCGGCGCGCTCATGTTCGGGCTCAGCGCGGCTCTGATCCTGTTGGGACTGAACGTACTTCCGCGCACCGCCATGTTGTCGGCCATCGCCGTGGATCTGGCGACCTTGGGAGTGGGGATCGCGGTACTCGACGCTTTCGAGGAGGGGCAGGCGCTGCGCGCGGATATGGTGCGCTCCCTGCTGATCTCGACCGCGACCGCCGCGGTGTTCGGCGGACAGGCCGCCGTGGCCATCGTGCTGGCGGGACAGCGCACGGCACTGGTGGCCTTACTCTTCGGAGCGATCGCCGCCGCCATCGCCATGCAGGTGCTCAATGGTCCACTGCAGGCGGGGATCGATCGCTTCGCCTTCGCGCCGCCGCTGCAGCAGGCGCGTGGTGAATTGCGCACCGCCGCCGAGGAATTACCGCGCAAACGAGTCGAGACCGGACTGGCCGCCCTCGGCGAGGCCGAATTCATCCGGCTCACCCGGCGCGCCCTGAGCCACTACGCCGATCTCGGCAAACTCGTCTCCAGCCCGCTGATCGACCTGCCCGCCATCGACTCCCGGCTCGCGGGCCGTGACAGTCCACCCGGTCCACTCGACCGCGCCACCGAACTCAAAGCCCTACTGACCGAGAGCATCTCCCACCTGAAGCCCCGCACCGGAGAGGATTTCGGCACCAGCGAGGAGTGGCGGCACTACAACTCGGTGTACTTCTACTACGTCGTCGGCATCCGCCCCTACAGCGTCCGCACCAAACGCACCGACCTCGATCCGATCTCGCGGCGCGCCCTGTCCTGGTTCGCGGATCAGGTACCCGAACGCACACTGCGCAATTGGCAGAACGCGGCAGCGCGAATCATCGCGGCGCAATTGCGCGCAGGACTCGACACCGTCGTCTCCTGAACCAATACACCACCCCTGACCTGTGATCGGCAGTATTCGGCAGCTCTTGGGATGGTGACGGCAGTGCACTCGCGGCGACCGTTGAGGTGTCTTCGAAAGCCTCACGGAAGGACCCCATCTCATGACCGCCAGCACCGCCACTCGCCCCCGTCTGATCGCCGGTATGTCCCCGCTGCGCCGGGCCTACGAGGCCGACGGCATCGTCACCCTCGCCTCCGGCATCCTGATCGCCGCCCTGTCCGGAGTCCTCGATACCGCCTTGGGCCTGTCCACCGAACTGCTGCTGGGCGTCGGAGCCTTCTTCATCCTGTACGCGGCCGGGGTACTCGTCATCGCCACCCGCCGCGAAATCCCACGCCGCCCGGCCGCGTTCGTCGCCGGACTCAATGCGGTCTGGGCGGTCGACAGCGTCATCACACTCGAGGCCGGATGGCTCGAGCCCACCACCCTGGGCATCGCGGGCATCCTGTTCATCGCCGCCTTCACCGCCGCCATGGCCGCCGTGCAGACCTACGCCCTCCGCGCCACGCGCTGATTGTCGGCGCTCCATGCCGTCCGGCCACTCGGCCGGGCGGCTTTCCGCATGCGTCCCCTCGTCATCCCGGCATGCTTCTGGCCGGGATCCACCATCCGCTAGCTCGCCGAATCAGGTTGGGGGCGTAGGCCGTCCACCATGATCGTCATGACGCGGTCGACGGCTTCGAGGTAGGACTCGCCTTCGCGGGTGTAGACCTGCACGGTCATGATCAGGGCGATATCTTCCGGGCCTACGTCCGGGCGCAGGTCGCCGTCGGCTTGGGCCTGGACGGTCATCCGCGCCACCAGATCGACGACCGCGGCGCGGACCTCGGTCAATCGGGGGTCGGCGTGCATGGCCTTGTGCACGGTGGGGCCGATGGCGGAAGACTGTGCGCCGAGCTGCATTTCGACGCATTCGCGCAGGAATCGGCGCATTCCGCCCCAGGCCGTGCGCTCCTCGCGCCAGGCCGTGGCGGCCAGCTCCGCGAGCCGCTCCAGATGCGCCCGCGTGGTCGCGATCAGGAGTGCGTCGCGATCGGGGAAGCGGCGGTAGAGGGTGCCGACGCCGACCCCGGCGCGGTCGGCGATCTCCTTCATGGGGATATCGGTGCCGCGTTCGCGGAAGACCGCCAGTGCCGCATCGATGATCTGGTCCCGATTACTGCGCGCATCGGCCCGTAGCTGCTCGGCCGTCGGACCCACCTCCTATAAGTGGACGAATTGATTCCACTTAGCGTAGCATTCGGATAAGCGGACGAAGTTCGTCCACTTGGATCGAAAAGGTGATTGTCATGAGCGGAAAAGTTCTCATTTCGGGTGCGGGTGTCGGCGGCTCGACGCTGGCGCACTGGCTGAGCGAACGCGGGTTCGATGTCACGGTGGTCGAGCGCGCCACCGGGCAGCGGTCCAGCGGAAACCCGGTCGACGTGCGCGGATTCGCGATCGATGTGGTCGAGCAGATGGGTGTGATGCCCGAATTGCGTAAGTCGGCAATCGAAGTCGATCGGCTCAGCTTCATCGATTCCGCGGGTCGGCGGCGGACCTCGGTGGCCACCAAGGCGCCGGATGCGAGCGAGGTCGAGCTGGCGCGCGCCGAATTGGCGAAGATTCTGTTGGGCGCGGCGCGCGACCGGGCCGAAATCCGGTGGGGCGACACCATTACCGGGTTGAACGCGGATGAATCAGGCGTTTCGGTGACCTTCGAACAGCACGCCCCGGAGACCTTCGACTACGTCGTCGGCGCGGACGGCCTGCACTCCAATGTCCGCCGCCTCGCCTTCGGACCGGAGCGGGACTTCGTGCGGCATATGGGAATCTACGTCGCCACCCTGCCGGTGGATCGCGCCTACGGTGATCCCGACGAGGTGGTCATGTACAACACGCCCGGCCGCTCCATCTCGGTGCATCCGGCCGGTGGAAAGCCCCTCGCGGCCTTGATGTTCCGCAGCCCCGCCATCCCCGGTTACGACTATCGGGACCTGGAGCAGCACAAACGCCTGCTGTGCAACGCATTCGACGGACCGGTCGGGATCTTCGGTGATCTGCTCGACCAGATCGACGCCGCCGACGACCTGTACTTCGACGCCGTCAGCAAGGTTCAACTCCCCACCTGGTCGAAGGGGCGCGTCACGCTGCTCGGCGATGCCGGCTCGAGCGTCTCGCTCTTCGGTGACGGCTCCAGCCTGGCCATCGCCGCCGCCAGCACCCTCGCCGAGGAATTGGCCCGCACTCCAGGCGAACCGGACATCGCCCTGCGTCGCTACGAACAGCGCCAGCGGGTGCTGTCGGACCCCAAACAGAACGGTGCCCGCGCGGCCGGAATGTTCATCGTCCCGCGCAGTCGCCTCGGAATCCTGCTGCGCGACACCGCCGCCCGGTTCATGCGGCGGGTCCGAGCCGACGGGAATCGATGAGAACGGTTGTGCTCCTAGAGCAGATCGCTGACGTCGTCGGGCACATCCACGGCGTATTTGCGCAGCGTATCCATGGGCACCACCTCGAGCGCGTTCTCATGGGTGGCGGCCAGCACCACCGGCGCGGCCACCCCGTCCTCATGCGCGTGCAGCCAGCGCACCGCCACCACGCACCAGCGATCACCCGGTTGCAGGCCGGGGAAGTTGTTCTCCGGCCGCGGGGTCAGTAAGTCATTTCCGATCGACTTCTGGTGCTCCAGGAACTCCGCGGTCACCACGGTGCACACGGTGTGGCTGCCAAGGTCTTCGGGGCCGGTGCTGCAGCAGCCGTCCCGGTAGAAGCCGGTGAGAGGATCGGTGCCACACTCCTCCAGCGGTCCCCCAAGCACATTTCGATCGGTCACGTCGCCGATCCTATTGTCTCGGTGTCGCATTCGCCGCTCCTTCCGCACTGTGGTGCGTTGTCGAGCAGACCGGTCGGTCCGTATAGCGGTTCGTAGCCCTCTGATCGGCGTGTCCATAGCCGGTGCGCACCGATGTGTGTTAGACGACACTGCCTCGCAACCCGCGAGTAGGTATGTGAAACCGGCAATAGTGACCCCTCTGAGAGGATGGCGTCGTGACTGCACAAGCCTGGATCCTCATCGCCGCTATCGCCGCGGTCCTGCTGGTGGCGTTCGTCTCGGGATTCGTCCTGTACAAGCGCCGCCGTATCTCCCTCGCCCCGGCCGCCGAGGAGGCGAAGCCGGAGTTGACCGACCGGTCGGGTGGATACACGGCATCGAGCGGATTCAGCTTCAGTCAAGGCGGCGGAACGGCGACCCTGCCGAAACCGCGCCCCGAACCCGAACCCGTCCCGATCGAGCGCACCGACACCGACGGTCAGCCGCACGTCGGCGATGACGCCGCCATTCCGCGCGATGCCGCCAAGCGCAGCATTCACGATGTCCGGCTCCCCGAACCGGTCCAGGGTCCCGAGCGCGCTCCCGAGGCCGACACCGCCGCGGCTGAGGCCGCAGCCGACACCGCTGAGGCCGAGGCCGACACCGCCGAGGCGGCGACCGCGCCGCCTGTCACCACGGTTCCGGCCGAGGCCGCCGATATCGCCACACCGGACACCGAAGCGCCCGTCGATGAGAAGGCAAGCGCCGCCCCGGCTTCGGCCGTCGAGACCTCGGCGCAGGATCAGGCCGCGGCCGCCGCGGTAGCGCCCGCCGAGGCCGCACCGTCCGCGACCCCCGAAACCGTCGCGCCCGCCGATGTTTCCGTCGCTCCGGCCGAGCCCGAGATCGATTTCACCGCCGATATCGAGCCCACCGCCGGTCGCCTGAACCGCCTGCGCGGCCGCCTGGCCCGTTCGCAGAACGCCGTCGGCAAATCGCTCCTCGGCCTGCTCGGCGGCGGTGATCTCGATGAGGACTCCTGGGAGGAGATCGAGGACACCCTCGTCATGGCCGATCTCGGCACCGCGGTGACCGCCGCGATCGTCGAGCGCCTGCGCGAGGAGATGGCCGCGCGCACCGTGCGCACCGCCGCCGATGCCCGCGCGGTGCTGCGCGAGGTGCTGGTCGAGGCGCTGCGCCCGGAGCTGGATCGCTCGATTCGCGCACTGCCGCACCAGGATCACCCGGCGGTGATGCTGGTGGTCGGTGTGAACGGCACCGGAAAGACCACCACCACGGGCAAACTCGCGCGTGTGCTGGTGGCCGACGGGCGTCGCGTCCTGCTCGGCGCCGCCGATACCTTCCGTGCCGCTGCCGCCGATCAGCTGCAGACCTGGGGTGAGCGCGTGGGTGCGGAGACCGTGCGCGGTAAGGAGGCCGCCGATCCGGCCGCCGTGGCCTTCGACGCGGTGAGCGCCGGTATCGATCGTGGCGTTGATGTGGTGCTCATCGATACCGCGGGCCGGCTGCACACCAAAACCGGCCTGATGGATGAGCTGGGCAAGGTTAAGCGGGTGGTGGAGAAGAAGGCGGAGGTGGACGAGGTCATCCTGGTCCTGGACGCCACGGTCGGACAGAACGGTCTGATGCAGGCTCGCGTCTTCGCCGACGTCGTCGATATCACCGGTGTTGCCCTGACGAAGCTGGACGGAACGGCCAAGGGCGGCATCGTCTTCCAGGTCCAGCATGAGCTCGGCGTACCCGTAAAACTGGTCGGTTTGGGTGAGGGTCAGGACGATCTGGCCCCCTTCGAGCCGGGCGCTTTCGTGGACGCGCTACTCGGCTGAGTTGCCCGTACCACGGGGAACTCACATAACCTCACGCCCCGCCCGTAACAGCGGTGCGATTGCGGAAACCTGACCGAAACACTGCGATCTCATCCGTTCACCTACGCGAAACGCCGCAGGATCACGGCGGAAACACCACTCCCCGAACCTTCATGTCAGGCTCATTCGCCGTTATCGGCGGGGCCCGAGATGAGGAGGAAATTAAGGTGGCGTTCCCCGTATTAGGCGCACCTGACGCCGGAGATACCGCATGGATGCTGGCCAGCGCCGCACTCGTGCTGTTGATGACCCCCGGACTCGCATTCTTCTACGGCGGCATGGTCCGCTCGAAGAATGTGCTGAACATGATCATGATGAGCATCAGTGCCATGGGCGTTATCACCGTCCTGTGGGTGCTGTACGGCTTCTCCATGGCGTTCGGCGAGGACAAGGGCAATCTCTTCGGTGATCCGGCGCAGTACTTCGGCCTGAAGAGTCTTATCGGTGGCACCTACTTGGCCGATGCGACCGACGCATCCGTCAAGGTGGCTGTACCACTCGCGGGCACTATTCCGGCCACGGTTTTCGTGGCCTTCCAGCTCATGTTCGCGATCATTACCGTCGCCCTCATCTCGGGTGCAGTCGCTGACCGCCTGAAGTTCGGCGCCTGGATGCTCTTCGCGACCGTGTGGGCCACGGTCGTCTACTTCCCGATCGCGCACTGGGTCTTCGCCTTCGACGGCGTCACCGGTGAGCACGGTGGCTGGATTGCCAACAAGCTCAAGGCGATCGACTTCGCGGGTGGTACCGCGGTCCACATCAACGCCGGTGTCGCGGGCCTGGTCCTGGCCATCGTGCTGGGCAAGCGCAAGGGCTGGCCGGGCACCCCGATGCGCCCGCACAACCTGCCGTTCGTCATGCTCGGCGCCGGTCTGCTGTGGTTCGGCTGGTACGGCTTCAACGCGGGCTCCGCGATCGGCTCGAACGGTATCGCCGGCGCCACCTTCGTCACCACCACCGTCGCCACCGGTGCGGCCATGCTCGCCTGGCTGCTGGTGGAGAAGGTGCGTGACGGTCACGCCACCTCCCTCGGCGCCGCTTCGGGCATCGTGGCCGGTCTGGTCGCCATCACCCCGTCCTGCTCCTCGGTCAACGTGATCGGCGCGCTCGCCATCGGTGTGGTCGCCGGTGTGCTGTGTGCCCTGGCCGTCGGCCTGAAGTTCCGCTTCGGCTTCGACGACTCGCTCGACGTGGTCGGCGTCCACCTCGTCGGTGGTATCGCGGGCACCCTGATGGTCGGTCTGGTCGCCGCCCCCGAGGCCCCGGCCGCGGTCAAGGGCCTGTTCTACGGTGGCGGTTTCGATCAGCTGGTCAAGCAGGCGATCGGCGCCGGTGCGGTGCTCGCCTACTCCGCCGTCGCGACGCTCGTCATCGCGCTCGCCATCAAGTACACCATCGGCCTCCGTGCGGACGAGGAAGCCGAGTTCGTGGGCTTGGACGAGTCGGAGCACGCTGAATCGGCATACGATTTCGCTGCTGTGGGTGGCACGGCACGTACCACCGCCGTCAAGGAGGCATGACGCATGAAACTGGTAACCGCAATCGTCAAACCGTTCACGCTCGAGGACGTCAAGTCCGGGCTGGAGCAGGCGGGCGTGCTCGGCATGACCGTCAGCGAGGTGCAGGGCTACGGCCGCCAGAAGGGTCACACCGAGGTCTACCGCGGTGCCGAGTACTCGGTCGACTTCGTCCCGAAGGTCCGGGTCGAGGTGGTCGTGGACGACACCTCCGTCGAGAAGGTCGTCGAGGTGATCGTCGAGGCCGCCCGCACCGGCAAGATCGGTGACGGCAAGGTCTGGGTGACGCCCGTCGAGGCGGTCATCCGGGTCCGCACCGGTGAACGCGGGTCGGACGCTCTGTAGTCGAGGACCGAGCGGCGGCCCCGTTCCCACCGGTGCACGATCGGGTGGGTGCGGGGCCGCACGCATATAACTGGACAGCTGATGCGCCCGAAAGTTCGCGGCCCGTCTCACTTCTGGACTGAGTGGAGCGGAGGAGCGAAGCGGGGGAGCGGAGCGAGGGAACAAGTGAGACTCCCAGGGCCGCGAACTCGCCGGAGCGCAGCGGAGGCAAATTAGATACAGGGGTGTGGTGTGGGTTTCCAGCAGGCACGCGACGAGAAGGACTCCACGGAGAAGGTCTCCAACGGCGCTTCGGATCTGGTCCGGGCTCGCAACCAACTACTCGCCGAACACACCGCCGCACATGGGCGCGCCACCCGGTTGGACCCGGAGGCGCTGCGGTTGGCGCTGGTCGACCTGTACGAATTATGGCTGACCACAAAGGGTCACGAGGTCGGCATCACCGAGGGGAGCGGGCTTTCGATCGTCGCGGTGGGCGGATTGGGCCGCCGCGAAATGCTGCCCTACTCGGATCTGGATCTGGTGCTGCTCTACGACGACATAGACCCCGCCAAGGTCGCCGAAGTCGCCGATCAGCTCTGGTATCCGCTGTGGGACGCGCACATCAAACTCGATCACAGCGTGCGCACGGTGCCGCAGGCGCTGCGCGTGGCAGCCGATGATCTGACCGCCGCCCTGGGCATGCTGGAGGCCCGCCATATCGTCGGCGATGAAGGTCTCAGCAATCTGCTCGTCAGCGGGGTGCGACGGGATTGGCGGACCGGGATCCGTTCCCGCTTCGACGGTCTCATCGCACAGGCTGAAACCCGTTGGCGGCGTAGCGGAGAGATCGCGCATCGCGCCGAACCCGATCTCAAGAACGGGCGCGGTGGGCTCCGCGATATCCAGCTCCTGGACGCTCTCGCCATCGCACAACTGACCGATGCCATGCCGGGGCTCGGTCCGGATGTGCCCGGTGGCGGGCTGAAACAGGCGCACCGCAGATTGCTGGATGTTCGCACCGAACTGCATCGGGTGGCCGGTCGTGCCCGCGATCAACTGCGCGCCCAGGATGCGGACGAAATCGGCGCGGCCCTGCGCATCGGTGACCGCTTCGACCTCGCCCGCACCCTCAGCGATGCGGCGCGAACCGTCAGCTACTCCACCGATGTCGGGCTGCGCACCGCCGCCAACGCGCTGCCTCGCCGCGGCCTGGCCCGGCTGCGCCGGATGCCGGTGCGCCGACCACTCGATGAGGGGGTGGTCGAGCACTCCGGTGAGGTGGTGCTGGCCAGGGACGCGCGGCCGCAGCGTGATCCGGGATTGATACTGCGCGTGGCCGCCGCCTCCGCGCAGACCGGATTGCCCATGTCCGCGACGACGTTGAACAGGCTCTCCGAGGACGCACCCGAGCTACGCGAGCCGTGGCCCAAGGAAGCCCTCAACGACCTGCTGGTGTTGCTGGGCACGGGCCGCGGCGCCATCGACGCGATCGAGGCTCTCGACCGAACCGGCTTGTGGGGCAGGCTCTTTCCGGAGTGGGGTGTGGTGCGCGATCTACCGCCGCGCGATGCCATGCACACCTGGACCGTCGACCGTCATCTCATGGAGGCGGTCGCGCAGGCCGGTGCCCTCGCCACCCGGGTGGCCCGCCCGGACCTGCTGTTGATCGGCGCGCTGCTGCACGATATCGGCAAGGGGCGCACGGAGGATCACAGTGCGGTCGGCGCGGAGCTGGCCACCTCCATCGGGCGCAGGCTCGGGTTGTGGCCCTCCGATGTGCGGCTGCTCTCGGCCATGGTGCGGCATCATCTGCTGCTGCCCGATACCGCCACGCGTCGCGATCTCGCCGATCCGGACACCGTGAAAATGGTGGTCGAGGCCCTCGACGGCGATTCGCAATTGCTCGAATTGCTGCACGCGCTGGCCGAGGCCGATTCGCTGGCCACCGGGCCGGGGGTCTGGAACGACTGGAAAGCCTCGCTGATCGGTGATCTGGTGCGCCGCTGCCGGTTGTCCATGGCGGGGGAGGAGCTGCCCGAACCCGAGGCCATTCCGGATGATCTGCGCGAAAAGGCGGAAAGCGGTGGCGTACATGTGGAATTGAAGCCCGGGGACGGGCGGTATACCCATATTGTGACGGTTGTCGCGCCGGATAATCCGGGTTTGCTCTCGGATGCGGCGGGCGTACTGGCACTGCATTCACTGCGCGTGCTCTCCGCGGATCTCGCCGGTGTCGGAAAATCCGCCATCGATACCTTCGCCGTCGCACCGCGTTTCGGAAATCCACCGGAGCCCGGCCTGCTGCGCCAGGAATTGATCAGGGCCATTAACGGTGATTTGGACCTGGTTTCGGTTCTCGCGCGTAAGGAACGCGAAGCCGGTGGCACCCAGCCGAGTCCATACGCGCAGGCCGCGCCGCGCGTGCTCTGGAATGAAACCGCCGAGCCCGGCCGGGTGCTGCTGGAATTGCGCGCCGAGGATCGAATCGGATTGCTGAGTCGTTTGGCGGCCGCGCTCGCGGAATCCGGTGCGAATGTGAGCTGGGCGAAGGTGTCGACCATGGGCGCGGCGGTGGTGGATACGTTCTGCCTGGATCTGGGGGCTGCCGACACGCCGGAGCGGCGCGCGGAAATCGCGGCGGCGGTGCTCGCGGTGGTGCCTCCGCAACAACCGAAGAAAACGCCCGAATCGGACACGGAAAACGGATCAACCTCGGTTTTCTGACCGATCGCCAGGATGCTGGATTAACTGGCAAACCGTACGTTTGCCAGTTAATCTGATCGTTGCACGTAATTTGCTGAAATACTGATCGAGCAATCCCGAATCCCCCTAATATCGCCTCAACCAATGCGGTCGCGTGTGCTATGAGGGGAGTTGGTCGGTGGCAATCGAAGTTGTTTCAGCATCGATGATGACGAGCGATTCGACCCCGCACATGGCGCGCTGCGTAGGCGGCGACCGCTGGGTGGTCTCCTGGCTCCCCGGTCGCACCCTCTCCGGTCAACAGGCGGTGACCGCCATGACCATCGCCGCCACCCTCGTCGACCATGTGCTCACCGACGCCGAATGGACCGTCCTGGACGCACTCGCCCTCGAACTCGGGCTCACCGCGCGCGAAGCCGTCGGCATGGTCGCCGCCGAACTGCACGATCTGCGCCGGCCCCCCACCCGCCCGCGCTCGCTGGAATAGCCCCGCCCGCAACGAATAGCGCTGCTCACGGTCCCTGGAATAACGGCCCGTCGCAGATCCCACTACCCTGGTATCTCGAGTGACGTCCCTCGAGATCAGGAGCATCGGTGTTCGAATCCCTTTCCGACCGGTTGGCCGGTGCCCTCAAGGATCTGCGCGGAAAGGGGCGCCTGTCACCCGCCGACATCGATGCCACCGCCCGCGAGATCCGACTCGCCCTGCTCGAGGCCGACGTCGCGCTGCCGGTGGTCCGCACCTTCATCGCCAAGATCAAGGAGCGCGCCAAGGGCGCCGAGGTCTCCGCGGCGCTGAATCCGGCGCAGCAGGTCGTCAAGATCGTCAACGAGGAGCTCATCGCCATTCTCGGCGGCGAGACCCGGCGACTGCAGTACGCCAAGAACCCGCCCACGGTCATCATGCTGGCCGGTTTGCAGGGCGCCGGTAAGACCACCCTCGCGGGCAAGCTCGCGAAATGGCTGAAGGGGCAGGGGCATCAGCCGCTGCTCGTCGCCTGTGACCTGCAGCGGCCGGGCGCGGTCACCCAGCTTCAGGTTGTCGGTGAACGCGCCGGTGTGCCGGTGTTCGCGCCCAATCCGGGCACCTCCATCGGCGGTGGCGAGAACCCGCTCGGTGTCTCGGCCGCCGATCCGGTGGATGTGGCGCGCCGCGGTATCGAAGAGGCCAAGGCCAAGCAGTACGACATCGTCATCGTCGATACCGCCGGTCGCCTCGGTATCGACGCTGAGCTGATGGCACAGGCTGCGGGCATTCGCGATGCCGTCAATCCGGACGAGACCCTGTTCGTCCTGGACTCGATGATCGGTCAGGACGCGGTCACCACCGCCGAGGCCTTCCGCGACGGTGTCGGCTTCACCGGCGTCGTGCTCACCAAGCTCGACGGTGACGCCCGCGGTGGTGCGGCGCTGTCCGTGCGTGAGATCACCGGCCAGCCCATCCTTTTCGCCTCCACCGGCGAGAAGCTGGAGGACTTCGACGTCTTCCACCCCGACCGTATGGCCAGCCGCATCCTGGGCATGGGCGATCTGCTCACCCTGATCGAGCAGGCCGAACAGGTCTACGACGCGCAGCAGGCCGAGGAGGCCGCGCGCAAGATCGGCTCGGGCGAACTCACCCTCGAGGACTTCCTTGAGCAGATGCTCGCCATCCGCAAGATGGGCCCGATCGGCAACCTGCTCGGCATGCTGCCGGGCGCCGGTCAGATGAAAGATGTTCTCGCGCAGGTCGATGACAAGCAACTCGACCGCGTCCAGGCCATCATCCGCGGTATGACCCCCGCCGAGCGCGATAACCCGAAGATCATCAACGCCTCTCGCCGCCTGCGCATCGCCAACGGCTCCGGTGTCACGGTCTCCGAGGTCAACCAGCTCGTCGACCGCTTCTTCGAAGCCAAGAAGATGATGGGCATGATGAGCCGCCAGTTCGGGCTGCCCGGCTCGCGCGGTGGCAACAAGGGTAAGGGCAAGGGCAAGAAGGGTAAGAAGGGCGGCCGCGGCCCCACCCCGCCGAAGGTGCGCGGCGGCTTCCCCGGCATGCCCGCCCTCCCGGGTGGGATGCCCGGCGGGATGCCGGACCTGTCCAACATGCCCGCCGGTCTGAACGAGCTCCCCCCGGGTCTGGAGGGCTTCGACCTCTCCAAGCTCAACTTCCCCAAGAAGTAAGGCTCACAAGAGAATCCGGCCCTGCCTTGCGGCGGGGCCGGTGCTCGTTCGGGCCCGGACTCGCCTTTCCGAGTAACTCCCATCCCCGCCCGGACGGGGTCCGGCCTCGTTCTAGTATGTGAAACAGTCCGAGACACGGAGGTCGGCGATGCGGCTGCATTTTCGCGGAGTGGTTCTGCCCGGATCTGAGGTACTCGATCTGTGGGTGCATGACGGGGTCATCTCGTTCGAGCCGCTCGCGGGTGCCGAGACCGTGCACGCTTCGGGATGGATCGTGCCGGGGCTGGTGGACGCGCACTGCCATGTCGGAATCAAATACGGTGGCGGGGACGAGGATTCGGACGGGGCGATCGCGCAGGCCGAGGTGGAGCGGGATGCGGGAGCGCTGCTGTTGCGCGATGCCGGTTCGCCGATAGATACGCGGTTCATCGACGACCGCGAAGACCTGCCCGAGATCATTCGCGCGGGGCGGCATATCGCCCGCCCGCGCAGGTACATTCGCGAACTCGGCATCGAGCTCGACGACGAACGGGATCTACCGGAGATCGTCGCCGAACAGGCTCGGCGCGGGGACGGCTGGGTGAAGATCGTCGGTGACTGGATCGACCGGTCGATAGGTGATCTGGCTCCGCTGTGGTCGGATGCCATTCTGAAAGAGGCCATCGACGCGGCCCACCGAGAGGGCGCGCGGGTCACCTCGCATGTGTTCGGCGAGGACGCGCTCTACGGGCTGCTGGACGCGGGTATCGACTGCATCGAGCACGGCACCGGCCTCACCGACGAGACCATCGCGATGATGGCGCGCAACGGCACCGCACTGGTCCCGACGCTCATCAATATCGACACCTTCCCCGAAATCGCCGACAGCGCAGGTAAATTCCCCATCTACGCGGCGCATATGCGCGACCTGCATCGGCGTTCGCGGGAGACCGTGGCCAAAGCACACGAGGCGGGGGTGCCGATCTATACCGGCACCGATGCGGGTGGTTCGATCCCGCACGGTCGCATCGCCGATGAGATATCCGCCCTCGCCGGTGCGGGTTTCAGCACGCACGACGCGTTGGGCGCCTCCTCCTGGAATGCGCGCTCCTGGCTGGGCCGCTCCGGTATCGAACCCGGAGCTCGCGCGGATTTCGTGGTCTACCAGCAGGATCCGCGCCTGAATCTCGCCGCGCTGAGCACTCCCGCCTGGGTGGTGCTGCGTGGTCGCGTTTACGATCGCCGCGATCCCGTCACCGGGTACCGGTAATTCCATGGGCTACTCCGACCGGCGGTCCGGCTTCTAGAATCCTTCTCACGCAGGCATTCGGAGGGGAATTGCCATGAGTACCACACCCGGCGGTCCCCAGCCGCTGCGGCGAATTCCCGGTCGAGGGCAGATTTCTCGACCGGTTCGCCGTGCCCGCCGATAGGCGCCCGTACCGCCGCGAATTACTCGGATAGCCCCCTTATCAGGGCGTACTCGTCGGTGCCGCATGTCAGAATCCCAGGGATCGAGAGTGATCCCCCACCGCATAAGCGCGGAGGTCTACGCGGCGGCAGGCGAGACCGTCGTCGCGCCGGGGCCTGTTCCGGTCACGGTCGACACCTCACTCTTGAGCTGACCGCGCGAAATCGGTTCACAGGTTGACGGATTCGGCTACGCGAAACAAGTGAATCAGTCATGCTTCACATGTTTTGTCGTTCCACCTTGTGAGGAGAAGACCTTGGGTTCCGTCGAGAGCTTTGTGACGGCCGTGCTGGCCGGACTGGTCGTCAAGCTGCTGACCGGCAGCATCGGCCACTAGCCGCACGCACACCAGCCCATCGAGGTCGCGCGGGCTTCGGTGGGCTGTCGCATGTCCGACCGATGAATTCCGGGTCCCAAGGGAGTCCTGAGTCGAAGGACGTTTCACGACCGGGAGGTTGATCATGCGGGATCTGGTTGTCACACAGAACATCACGCTCGACGGAGTCATCGACGCCAGCCAGGGCTGGTTCAGCGTCGGCGCGGGCGAACACGGCGAAACCGACGATGTACTCGCCGAACTCATGAAACACACCGAGAACTGCGATGCGGTGCTGTACGGGCGGGTCACCTTCGAAGGCATGCGCGAGTACTGGCCGAAACAGGCCGACGATGAAACCGGCATCACCGCCGAACTGAACGAGATGCGCAAATACGCGGTCTCACGGACCATGGGCGATCCGGGCTGGCAGAACTCCGAGGTGCTGCGGGACCTCGATGAGGTCCGCGTGCTCAAACAGCAGCCGGGCAAAGATATCGTCAGCACCGGCAGTATCACCCTGGTTCACGATCTGACCGCCGCCGGACTTGTAGACGAATACCGGCTGTTCGTCTATCCCGTGGTGCTCGGACAGGGTGCACGCATGTTCCCCGAGGGCGCCAAGGTGCCGTCGCTGCGGCTGATCGAGAACAAGCGGTTCCGCTCCGGCATCGTGCTGCTGCGCTACCGCACCGACTAGCCCGATTTCCGAGGCGTGTGGCCCGTCTGGCAGAATGGTCGATCGTCCTCATCGAGGACAGTGCAGCCCGTCTCCGGATACGTTCCGCGCGGCGGTCACACACTCAACGCAAAACCGGGCCCACCCCGTGTGGGCTGCTGAATTGCGCCGTGACCAATCAGGCCCTCCCGTGTGGAAGGCCGCCATCGAAAGGCACAGCTAATGGCTGTTCGTATCAAGCTGACCCGCATGGGCAAGATCCGCAACCCGCAGTACCGCATCGTCGTCGCCGATGCCCGTACCCGTCGTGACGGCCGCGCGATCGAATCCATCGGCATCTACCAGCCCAAGGAAGAGCCCTCGCTCATCCAGATCGATTCCGAGCGCGCGCAGTACTGGCTGGGTGTCGGCGCGCAGCCGACCGAGCCCGTGCAGCGTCTGCTGGAGATCACCGGCGACTGGCAGAAGTTCAAGGGCCTGCCGGGCGCCGAGGGCACCCTGAAGACCAAGGCCCCCAAGCCGTCCAAGCTGGACCTGTTCAACGCCGCGCTGGCCGCCGCCGACAGCGAGCCCACCGCCGAGGCCGTCACCCCGAAGAAGAAGGCCGCCAAGAAGGAGGAAGCCGCAGAGGCTTCCACCGAGGCTGCCGAGACCCCGGCTGCCGAGTAATGACGGCCGTCGTCGCCGATGCCGTCGAACATCTGGTTCGCGGCATCGTCGCCAATCCGGACGATGTCCACGTCGAGCTGATCACCAGCCGTCGTGGCCGGACCGTCGAGGTGCACGTGCACCCCGATGATCTGGGCAAGGTGATCGGTCGCGGTGGTCGTACCGCCACCGCACTGCGCACCCTCGTCGCCGGTATCGGCGGTAAGGGCATTCGCGTCGACGTGGTCGACACGGATCAATAGAGATGGAACTCGTCGTCGGGCGGGTCGCCAAGTCGCACGGAGTGCGCGGCGAACTCGTCGTAGAGGTCCGCACCGACGAGCCGGATCTGCGTTTCGCGCCCGGCAGCACCCTCAAGGGGCGGCTGCCGAAGGCGAAGCAGATCAACCAGTACGTCGTGGAGTCGGCCCGGGAGCACTCGGGCCGGCTTCTCGTGCGTCTGGACGGGCTCGTCACGCGTGAAGCCGCGGATGCGTTGCGCGGCATGCTCTTTGTGATCGATACCGCCGATCTGCCGCCTTCGGAGGAGTCGGACGAGTACTACGATCACGAACTCGAAGGTCTGACAGTGCAGCTCGGTGACGGCACTGTCGTCGGCAAGGTGCGCGAAGTCCTGCATTCCGCTGCGGGAGAACTGCTTTCGATCACCGCGGCCGAGGGATTCCCGCCCGCGGGGCGAGAGATCCTGGTGCCCTTCGTGAATGCCATGGTTCCGACCGTCTCGATCGCGGACTCGCTGATCGTCATCGATCCGCCCGAGGGTCTGCTGGATCCGGAGTGAGCGCGATGCGAATCGACGTCGTCACGATCTTCCCCGAATACCTGGAGCCGCTGCGAACGGCCTTGCTGGGCAAGGCGATCGACAAGGGGCTGCTCGAGGTCGGCGTGCACGATCTGCGCGGGTGGACCCATGACGTGCACAAGGCCGTCGACGACACCCCGTACGGCGGTGGGCCCGGCATGGTCATGAAGCCCACGGTGTGGGGTCCGGCGCTGGACGATGTGTGCCCGGACGACGCGTTGCTGGTGGTGCCCACCCCCGCCGGTGTGCCGTTCACCCAGCGGACCGCCGAAAGATGGTCCGCCGAAAAGCATTTGGTGTTCGCCTGTGGACGCTACGAGGGCATCGATCAGCGGGTTTTCGATGATGCCGCCCGGCGCGTACGCGTCGAAGAGGTCAGCATCGGCGACTACGTGCTGATCGGCGGGGAGGCCGCGGTGCTCGTCATGACCGAGGCCGTCGTCCGCCTGATTCCCGGCGTGCTCGGCAATCAGCAGTCACACGAACAGGATTCGTTCTCCGACGGACTGCTCGAGGGGCCCAGCTACACCCGTCCGGTCTCCTGGCGCGGTCTGGACGTCCCGGAGATCCTGCTCTCGGGCAATCACGCCAAGATCGACGCCTGGCGGCATGAGCAGTCCCTGGAGCGCACCCGGGAACGCCGCCCCGATCTGCTGCCCCCGACCGGCGAGTAACCTTCGCGCCGTTCGCGTTTCCGCGTGTCTCGCGGTGTGTCGAAAATCCCGGCGAGTGCGACTATCCGGTCTTTCGGTGCGGCACTGTTCAGCCTTGTCCCCGTACGACGGTAGTGTCTGCGGGCGTGACGATAGCCTCCGAACCTGTCAACGCAGACACCGTCAGCTCCACCGGAACCGGAACCGTCCGCCTAGCCAGTGTCGGCCGCCGTATCGCCGACGAGCTGGGGGTACGGGAAGAACAGGTGCGTGCCGCCGTCGAACTCCTCGACGCCGGATCCACCGTTCCGTTCGTGGCCCGGTACCGCAAGGAGGTCACCGGCGGCCTGGACGACGCGCAACTGCGCCAGCTCGACGAGCGCCTGCACTACCTGCGCGAACTCGACGAGCGCCGGGGATCGATCATCGAATCCATCCGCGGTCAGGGCAAATTGGATGACGCGCTGCACGCGCAGATCATGCTCGCCGACACCAAGGCCCGCCTGGAAGACATCTACCTGCCGTACAAGCCCAAGCGGCGCACCAAGGCGCAGATCGCGCGCGAGGCCGGACACGAGCCCGTCGCCGATGCCCTGATCAACGATCCGACCACCGATCCCGCGCAGTACAACGCCGAACAGCTCGACGGCGCGCGCTCGATCCTGGTGGAGCGCTTCGCCGAGGACGCCGACCTGGTCGGTGAATTGCGCGAGCTGATGTGGAATCGCGGGCAGATCAGCTCCAGCGTGCGCGCGGGCAAGGAAGAGGCGGGCGCGAAGTTCGCCGACTACTTCGAATTCAGCGAGCCGTTCTCGAAGCTGCCGTCGCACCGCATCCTCGCGCTGCTGCGCGGTGAGAAGGAAGAGGTGCTCACCCTGCACCTCGAGGCCGACACCGAAGAGCCCGAACCCGGCGAGCGCACCATCTACGAAGGCCGCATCGCCCACAAGTTCGGCATCGCCGCCCAGGGCCGCGCCGCCGACACCTGGCTGCTCGACACCGTGCGCTGGGCCTGGCGCACCAAGCTCCAGGTGAGCATGGGCATCGATATCCGCATGCGACTGCGCCAGTCCGCCGAGCGCGACGCCGTCGACGTCTTCGCCATGAACCTGCGCGATCTGCTGCTGGCCGCACCCGCGGGCACCCGCACCACCATGGGTCTGGACCCCGGCTTCCGCACCGGTGTGAAGGTCGCCGTGGTCGATGCCACCGGCAAGTGCGTCGCCACCGAGGTCATCTACCCGCACACCGGACAGACCGAGAAATCCCTCGCGGTGCTGGGCGCACTGGTGGCGCGCTTCAAGGTGGAGCTCATCGCCATCGGCAACGGCACCGCCTCGCGCGAAACCGATGCCCTTGCCGCCGAACTCATCTCGCGTATTCCGGAGAACAAGCCCACCAAGATCGTGGTCTCCGAAGCGGGCGCGTCGGTGTACTCCGCCTCCGCGTACGCCTCGGTGGAGCTGCCCGATATGGATGTCTCACTGCGTGGCGCGGTCTCCATCGCCCGCCGCCTCCAGGACCCCCTGGCCGAGCTGGTGAAGATCGACCCGAAGTCCATCGGCGTCGGCCAGTACCAGCACGACATCTCCGAGACGCTGCTCGCCCGCTCCCTCGGCGCGGTCGTCGAAGACGCCGTGAACGCGGTCGGCGTCGACGTCAACACCGCCTCGGTTCCGCTGCTGTCGCGCGTCTCCGGTATCAGCGGCGCGGTCGCGGAAAGCATTGTCGCCCACCGCGACGCCAATGGACCGTTCCGCAGCCGCACCGCGCTGCTGAGCGTTCCACGCCTGGGCCCCAAGGCCTTCGAACAGTGCGCGGGCTTCCTCCGCATCCGCAACGGTGACGACCCCCTGGACACCTCCTCGGTCCACCCCGAGGCATATCCGGTGGTCCGCCGCATGCTCGAGGCCAGCGGCCGCGGCATGCACGAACTCATCGGCAATACGACGGCCCTGCGCGCCCTGCGCCCGGCCGACTTCACCGACGAACGCTTCGGCGTCCCCACGGTCACCGACATCATCGCCGAACTGGAGAAGCCCGGTCGCGACCCCCGCCCCGAATTCAAAACCGCCGAATTCGCCGCTGGCATCGAAAAAGTCGCCGACCTGAAGCCCGGCATGGTCCTGGAAGGCGTGGTCACCAATGTCGCGGCCTTCGGCGCCTTCATCGACATCGGCGTCCACCAGGACGGCCTCGTCCACGTCTCCGCCATGTCACACAACTTCATCAAGGACCCTCGCGAGGTCGTGAAATCCGGCGATGTGGTCAAGGTCAAGGTCATGGAGGTGGACGTCCAACGCCAGCGCATCGGCCTGTCCCTCCGCCTCGACGACGAGCCCGGCGCACCCAAACCCGAACGCGGCGAAGGCCGTCCGCGCGGCGGCCAGGGCCAGCGGCCCCAGGGCCAGGGGCAAGGCGGCGGTGCCCGCCAGGGCGGCCAAGGCAATAACCCCCGGGGCGGCCAGGGTGGCGGTGGTGCTGCGCGCGGCGGCCAGGGTGCCGGTGGCGCTCGCGGTGGCCAAGGTGGCGGCGGTGCCCGCGGTGGCCAGGGCGGCAACCGCCCGCAAGCCGCGCCCTCCGGCTCGATGGCCGACGCCCTCCGCCGCGCTGGCTTCGGCAAGTAGCTCCGTACCTACCGGTCGGCAGAGACGAATCAACATGGATGTACTCACGCAGGGGTCTACTCGACGTTTGCCTGCGTGAGTACATCGGTGTACGTCTCTCCCGGGGAATCGGTCGAATGGGACGGTAGAAGGGGATGTACCCGGGGCCTTCGTAGCCGAATGCCCTGCGGGGCATCACGTTCCAGCGGGGTTCGGCAGAATGCCACGATTTTTCAGAGTGGTTACCTCGCCTGCCGTACCCGGCTTTCGCTCCCCACTCGGGCGCGAATACTCGCGCCCCAGCCGGGTCGGCCGGTAGCGGGAACCTTCAGAACCACCACGAAAAAACAAACTCCCCCACCCTCGAAGTCATCACACCCCGTGTCTAACCCGCACACCCCTTGTACGGGGTGTGATACCAGTACGCGGGGTGTGATAGCCCTGTGTCAGTGGTGCGGTCACCTCGGAAGTGGGGTACGGGCACCCCGAGGCGGCCCACTTTGCCCGGATTGTCTACTTCGTGCGGGTGGTTCCTCTGGTCCTGGCGTCTTTTGTCTTGGTTCTTGGTCTCTTGTTTTTTGTCGTTGGGGTTCTGAAGGTTCCCACGGCCGGCCGACCAGGCTGGTAGGTGAGAGTGTGCTCCCAAAAGGGGGAGCGAAAGCCGGGTACGGCAGGCGAGGTAACCACGCTGAAAAATCGTGGCCATCCTCCGAACCCCGCTGAGGCTGAAGGTGATTCGTCCGAGTCTGCTACGTAGGCCCCGAGTCGTAGCCGGAGGTTCATTCGACGGCCGATCTCGCGCGGGAGAATAGCCCTGACATGGGCATCCACAACCCATGGCTAGGCTCGGCAATGACCTTATGAGCGGATCCCGGAGACGAGAGTGGCATGAGAGGTTTTCACCGGTGGTGGGAGGACGACGTCATCGACAACGGCCGCCTACCCCTGGCCTGCCTGCTGCTCGGCTTCATCATCGGCTTCATCCTGATCCGCATCAGCGTGCGGCTCATCCGCAAACAGGTGCGCTGGTGGCCCGGGAACGTCCGCGCGGGCGATGTGCACATCCACCACATGGTCTTCGGCGTGATCCTGGTACTGGGTTCCGGTGTCGGCCTGGTGACGCTGTACGACAGCAGCAGCGGTGTGGTCGGTGCGGTGGCGGCGGTCTTCGGTGTGGGCGCGGCGCTGGTGCTGGACGAGTTCGCGCTCATCTACTACCTGCGTGACGTGTACTGGGAGGAGCAGGGCCGCACTTCGGTCGACGCCGTATTCGTCGCGGTCGCGGTGACCGGGTTGCTGCTGCTGGGTTTTCATCCACTGTGGTTGCTGGACATCAATGATCTGCGCTCGGATCCGGGTACCGCCGAACGCGTGGTGATCGTCGTCTTCGCGGTGGTGAATCTGCTGCTGGCCGCGATTGTCATTGCCAAGGGCAAGATTTGGACCGGCCTGTTCGGCATGTTCTTCCCGCCGCTGCTGTTCGTCGGCGCGCTGCGCTTGAGTCGGCCGGGTGCGCCGTGGGCACGCTGGCGTTACGGCACTCGCCGTGGGCGGATGCGGCGTGCGATCGTGCGCGAACGCAGGTATCGGCGGCCGGTGATTCGCGCCAAGATCTTCCTGCAGGATCTGGTGGCCGGTAGCCCCGATGTCGCCCATGTGCGACGCGCCGCCGAGGAGGAGTTGGTGCGCACCGTGGTGCCCGCGCCCTCCGCACCATTACCCACGCCACACCTGGGTAGCCGAAAGATCGCTGACTGAGCGATCGGCATGCCAGGGTTTGAGCATGGGCTACGTTGTCGGCGATTATCTGCTCGATCGGCTCCACGAACTCGGAGTCACCGAAATATTCGGGGTACCTGGCGATTTCAACCTGCAGTTCCTAGATCATGTGGTCCGGCATCCGGGCCTGCGATGGGTCGGCAGCGCCAATGAACTCAATGCCGGCTACGCGGCCGACGGGTACGCGCGACTACGCGGGATCGGCGCGGTCGTCACCACCTACGGTGTCGGCGAGCTCAGCGCCGTCAACGCGATCGCGGGCAGTTACGCCGAATACGTCCCGGTCGTGCACATTGTCGGTGTCCCGGCCAAGGACATTCAGGCCAATCACCGGATCATCCATCACACACTCGGCGACGGGGACTTCCACCACTTCCGCCGGATCGCCGCCGAGGTCACCTGCGCCCAGGCCGATCTCGGTGCCGCCGATGCCTGCCAGGAGATCGACCGGGTACTGAATTCCGTTCTGGTGCACCGCCGTCCGGGCTATCTGATGCTCGCCACCGATACCGCGCGCATGGCGGTCGACCCGCCGACCGCGCGCCTGTCACCACCCGCCGACTTCAGCAGCGACGGCGCGCGAGCCGCTTTCGCCGTGGCCGCCCGCGAATTCCTCGCCGAGCGACGCGTGACGATACTGGCCGACATCTTCGTCAATCGCATCGGCGCGACCGATCAACTGCGCGGTCTGCTCGCCTCCGGCGATCTGCCGTACGCCACCCTGGCCTGGGGCAAAACCCTGGTCGACGAATCGACCCCGAACTTCCTGGGCGTCTACACCGGCGCGGCCTCACCCGAGAGCGTGCGCGCCGCGGTCGAGGACGCCGAACGCCTGGTGACCGTCGGCGTGCAGTACACCGACAGCATCACCGCCGGATTCAGTCATCGCATCGACCCGCGCCGCACCATCGATATCGGCCCGGAGCGCACGGTCATCGGCGGTGTCGACGCCTTCGCCCCGCTCTCGCTGACGGCCGCGCTGGAGGTGCTCACCGATCTCACCGAAGAGTTCGCCGATCCGGACAAGACGATGCCGACCGCCGATGTCATCCCGATGGTCACCGACGCCAATGAAACCCCCCTCACCCAGGCCACGCTCTGGCCGCTCATCGCCGGAGCCCTCGACAACAACAATGTGGTTGTCGCGGACCAGGGTTCGGCCTTCTTCGGCCTGGCGACCCTGCGCATGCCGACCGGCATCACCTTCATGGGCCAGCCGCTCTGGGGCTCCATCGGCTACGCCCTGCCCGCCGCGCTGGGCGCGGGCCTGGCCTGTCCGGATCGCCGCGCCGTGCTGGTGATCGGCGACGGTGCGGCGCAGCTCTCCATCCAGGAGTTGGGCACCTGGATTCGTGAGCGGCTCACCGGCGTCATCGTCCTGGTCGACAATGACGGCTACGCCATCGAACGCGCCATCCACGGACCGAACGCCCCGTACAACGACATCGCCCCCTGGCGCTGGTCCGAACTCCCGCACGCCTTCGGCGGCGATGAGGACTCGGTGCTGACACTGCGCGCGACCACGGTCGGCGAACTACGCGAATGCCTGGAGGTTGCCGCGGCAGCGCAAGACTGTCTGGTTTTCCTGCAGGTGGTCACGGGACGCACTGATTACCCGCCGCTGGTCTCCGATATAGCATCGGCGATAACCCGGGCGAACTCCCGCTCCTAGCCCCGATTACAAGGGGTGCGGTTTCGTCTGGCACAATACTCAGGTTGCCTTGGGCGCTCGCATGCCCGGGCACCGCCCAATTATCCGGAGCACGAACCGGTAGAGCATCTCCCGCTCGGGAGGTAGCCGCCAGGTTCCTCTGTTCGCGCGAATCCAATAAGGACGGAAATGAACACCCTCGACTTCGTCGACGAAAAGTCGCTGCGTAGCGACATCCCGGCATTCCGCCCGGGTGACACGGTCAACGTGCACGTGAAGGTTATCGAAGGCAACAAGGAGCGCGTCCAGGTCTTCAAGGGCGTCGTGATCCGCCGTCAGAACGGTGGCATCCGCGAGACCTTCACCGTGCGCAAGGTGTCGTTCGGTGTCGGCGTGGAGCGCACCTTCCCGGTGCACTCGCCGAACATCGACCACCTCGAGGTCGTCACCCGTGGTGACGTCCGCCGCGCGAAGCTGTACTACCTGCGCGATCTGCGTGGCAAGGCCGCGAAGATCAAGGAAAAGCGCTGAGCTAGCTTTTCGCCCAGAACGCCGAGTAGCCCGGCACCGCATGGTTCTTCGCGGTGCCGGGCTACTCTGTTCCGGTGGCAGACGAGAGCGAGTCGGTGACGGTGTCCGGTGCGGACGACGAGGGTCGGGCAGCGGATGCGCCGACCAGCAAGCCGAAGAAGAAGCAGCGGCCGTTCTGGCAGGAACTGCCGATGCTCATCGGCATTGCCGCGGTCATCACCGCGCTGGTCGTGACATTCATCGGACGGCCCTATGTGATTCCGTCGCAGTCGATGGAGCCCACCCTGCACGGATGCGCGGGCTGCACCGGCGACCGCATCTATGTGGAGAAGCTGAGCTACTACTTCGGTGATCCCAAGCCGGGTGATGTGGTGGTGTTCGTCGGCCCGACCAATGACTGGAACAAGCACTACACCTCCATCCGCTCGCGGAACACCGTGGTGCGCGGCGTACAGAACTTCCTCTCGTTCTTCGGCCTGGTGCCGCCGGATGAGAACGACCTGGTCAAGCGGGTGGTCGCGACCGGCGGCCAGACCGTGCAGTGCTGTGACGCGCAGGGCCGCATCCTGGTCGACGGCAAACCGTTGGACGAGCCGTACGTGAAGTTCAACAATCCGTTCGATCCGGCGCACCCGGATGTGCCGTTCAATGCCGGCGGTCGCGCGTTCGGGCCGATCAAGGTGCCGAACGGCAATCTCTGGGTGATGGGCGACAATCGCGCCGAATCCGCGGACTCCCGCTATCACATGCGTGACGAGTTGCAGGGCACGGTTCCGGTCGACGATGTGCGCGGTAAGGCGGTCTACAAGATCTGGCCACTGGGCCGGATCGGATTCGTGAAGTCGCAAGACCCTCAGTCCAACTGAGCACAGCGGGATAATCGACCGGTGGGGAAGATGGCGAACGGGTCCATACGTGGTGTGAAGCCACGGGGCGGCAAGGTGATTCAGCCGATCGAACGCGGCGACTGGCCGCCGCGCGTGGTCATGCGCAAGGCGGGCGGGCTACGCACGCTCGAAGCGGCCTTGATTCGCAGCGGCCTCGGTCCCGTCGCCGGGGTCGACGAGGCGGGCCGCGGTCCGTCGGCGGGCCCGCTGGTGGTGGCGGCCTGTCTGCTCGCACCCAAGGCGTACACCTCGCTGGCCGGACTGGACGACTCCAAACGGCTCACCGAGGCGGCCCGCGAGGAGCTCTTCCCGATCATCAAACGGGTCGCCCTGGCCTGGAAGGTGATCGTCATCCCCGCCTGGGAGATCGACGCCATCGGTATTCACGTCGCCAATATCGAGGGCATGCGGCGTGCGGTGGCGGGGCTGGACCCGGTGCCCGGGTACGTTCTCACCGATGGGTTCCGGGTGCCGGGCATTCCGGTGCCGTCGCTGCCGGTGATCGGCGGCGACGCGTCGGCGGCCTGTATCGCCGCGGCGAGCGTGCTCGCCAAGGTCACCCGGGATCGGATGATGGTGCAGCTGGACGAGCAATTCCCCGGTTATGGATTCGCCGGTCACAAGGGCTACAACACGCCCGAACACACCGAGGCCCTACAGCGGTTGGGCATCACCCCGGAGCACCGTCGGTCCTGGCGCAATGTGCGCGAGACCGGCCGGGTGGCTACCGATACCGCGTATGCGGGATGATGTCTCTACACCCAGTTGGGCGACAAGGAGGACGTTCCACCCGATGAGCGCCGAGGATCTCGAGAAGTACGAAACCGAGATGGAACTCTCGCTATATCGCGAGTACAAGGACATCGTCGGCCAGTTCTCATATGTGGTGGAGACCGAGCGCCGCTTCTACCTGGCCAATACGGTTGAACTGCGGCCGCAGAACGCCGATGGCGAGGTGTACTTCGAGGTGCGCATGTCCGATGCGTGGGTCTGGGATATGTACCGGCCCGCTCGCTTCGTGAAGCATGTTCGCGTCATCACCTTCAAGGATGTCAATATCGAAGAGCTGGAGAAGCCTGACCTGCGGCTTCCGGAGTAATCCACAGCTTTTCGCTATCCACAGGCAACCTGTTTCCGCAGGTCGGCATGGCCGGGTCCGCTTCGGGCCCGGCCATGCTGGCCTCATGGGAGACAATCTCGCGCTCGGAGCGCATGGGGAGGAGCTGGCGGCGCGGTACCTGAGCGCCGCCGGGATGGAGATCGTTGCACGCAATTGGCGATGCCGGTACGGGGAACTGGATCTGATCGGGCGGGACACCGAGGGGGTGACCGCCTTCGTCGAGGTGAAGACGCGGCGCGGGGTCGCCTTCGGGTCGCCTGCCGAAGCGGTCACGTTTCTGAAGCAGCAGCGGATTCGGCGGCTGGCGCTACTGTGGCTGCACGAACAGCAGTGGCCGTGGTCGCGGGTCCGGTTCGATGTGGTGTCGGTGCTCATGCGGCAGGGCACCGAGCCGGTGGTGGAACACCTCAAGGGGGTGTTCTGAAATGCCTTTGGGGAGAGCGTTTTCGGTGGCCGTCGCCGGGGTGGACGGGCAACTGGTGGAGATCGAGGCCGATATCGGGCAGGGATTGCCCTCGGTGCACCTGGTGGGGCGGCCCGATACGACATTGCAGGAATCCCGTGATCGAGTGCGGGCGGCGGTCAGCAATACCGGGGAGAAGTGGCCGGACGGCCGGGTGGTCCTGGCCCTGTCCCCGGCGACATTGCCCAAGGTCGGCAGCGTCTACGACCTGGCCTTGGCGGCGGCGGTACTGGATGCGGCGGGCTCGATTCCCGCGCAGCGGCTCGCCGATACGGTGCTGCTGGGTGAGCTGGCCCTGGACGGCCGGGTCCGCCGCGTCCGCGGCATCCTGCCCGCCGTACTCGCCGCCCGCACGGCCGGTCGCGGCACGGTTGTGGTGCCCACCGCCGCGCTGCCCGAGGCCGGGCTGGTGGACGGTATCCGCGTCCTGGGCGCCGCCAGCCTGGGCGAACTGGTGGATTGGCTGCGCGGCGGCGGGGAGTTGGCACTGCCGGAGCCCACCGCGCCACCGCTCGTACCGCCCACCGGCGACCTGCGGGAGGTGGTAGGCCAGGACGAGGCCCGCTGGGCGCTGGAGGTGGCCGCCGCCGGTGGGCACCACCTGCTGCTCACCGGCCCGCCCGGCATCGGCAAAACCATGTTGGCGCAGCGTCTTCCGGGCCTGTTGCCGCCACTGCGCGAACGTGAGTCCCTGGAGGTGACCGCTATTCACTCGGTGGCGGGGATCCTCTCGGATGATCACCCGTTGATCTTCTCGCCGCCCTTCGTGGCCCCGCACCACTCGTCGTCGGTGGCCGCGATGATCGGCGGCGGTTCGGGTTCGGCCCGCCCGGGCGCGGCCAGCTGCGCCCATCGCGGCGTCCTGTTCTTGGACGAATGCGCGGAGATCGGAACGAAGGTCCTCGAAGCGCTGCGAACTCCCTTGGAGGAGGGCGAGGTTCGCATAGCCCGCCGCGACGGCGTGGCGCGCTATCCGGCCAGATTCCAATTGGTCCTCGCCGCGAACCCATGCCCTTGCGCGCCCGCGCGCGATATCGACTGCATCTGTGCCCCGCTGGCCCGCCGTCGCTATCTGGGCAAACTCTCCGGTCCCTTGCTCGACCGCATAGACCTCGCTGTCCAAATGCATGCCCAATCCGCAGGAGCCTTGAGCGGTGAAGAGGTCGAAAGCAGCGAGGTGGTCCGAGCCAGGGTGGCGGTGGCCCGTAACGCCGCCGCCGAGCGCTGGTCCGCCCTGGGTCTGTCCACCAATGCCGAAGTCCCAGGCCACATCCTGCGCCAAATGTTCCGCCTCCCACGGGAGGCCCTCGCCCCGGTGGAGAACGCTCTCCGCCACGGCCGCATGTCCGCCCGCGGCGCGGATAGAGCGATAAGGGTTGCCTGGACGGTTTGTGATCTTCGCGGCGGCGATCTCCCCACCGCCCAGGACGTCCTGCAGGCCTTGAACTTCCGACAGCGAGGTGCCGCATGACCGCGCGGCCCGGCCATGCCTCCGGCGATCACCGCATCGGACGTACCGACCACAGCCGAAGCCGCGGCCCTGCCTGCGATTCGAACGACTCGGACCCCTGGTCGCCTGACTACGCTGCGGAGAATCGCTGTACCCCAAGAGAATCCACGCCTGCCTCGGTCGAATCGAGCAGCGGCACAACAGCGCCGACCGTTGACCAGGAATTCGCGGTGACAGCGCAGTCCGGACGTGACAGCGAATCAGCGGGCGGCGAGACCGCTGCGAATGGGACGGTGCCGCTGACTCTTTCGAAATGCGGCCTTCCTGCCGGGAACGAGACCGTGGCCGCCGGAGCGGCCGGCGATGACCATCCCGCGTGCGCGGCGGTCGATGCCGACCGGCTCGGCAACGGAGATGCCGAGGCACGCAGACTGGCCTGGGTCTATTTGTCGCGGGTTGTCGAAGGGCCTTGTGCGGCATTGTCTTCGCTGATCGAGTCGGTCGGGGTGGTGGAGGCGGCGCGGGCGGTGCGAGAGTGTGCGCTGCCCGAGGTGCTACGGGGGCCGACCGAGATGCGGCGTGGGATCGACCGGGCCGCAGCGGATTTGGCGTTGATGGCCAAACTCGGAGGGCGGGTTGTGACCCCGGATGATGCGGAGTGGCCCGCTTGGCGGATGTTGGGGTTGCGACAGTTGGATCCGGAACAGGATGACGCGGCTGCCGTGCCGTTGGTGCTGTGGGTGCGCGGACCTCGGTCGCTGTTGGAGTGCACCGAGCGGGCCGTGGCCGTTGTAGGTGCTCGGTGCAGTACCGGGTATGGAAATCACGCCACGGGGGAGATCGCGGGGGAGCTCGCGGCGCGGGGGTGGACGGTGGTGTCCGGGGCGGCGTTCGGGATCGACGGGATGGCGCATCGGGCGGCACTGGCGGTGGGCGGGTCCACGATCGCGGTGCTCGGATGCGGTGTCGACCGGCCGTATCCGGTGCAGCATGATCACCTGCTGGCCGAGATCGCCGCCAGCGGGCTGGTTGTCAGCGAGTATCCGCCCGGTACATCGGCCCGGAAGCATCACTTCCTGGCGCGGAATCGGCTCATTGCCGCGCTGGCGGACACGGTGGTGGTCGTGGAGGCGGGTGCGCGGAGTGGTGCGCGCAATACCGTGAAATGGACTCGTCGCCTGGGGCGCCCGGCCTTGGCGGTCCCGGGGCCGATCACTTCGGCGGCCTCGGTCGGCTGCCACCGGATGATTCGCGATGGTGAGGCATTTCTGGTGACCAGCGCTGCCGACATCCTCGACGAGGCCGGGCCACTGCGCTTCTCCCTGCCGACGACCGTCTCCGCATCGCCGGAGGACGATCTCTCCGACGACGAGGCGCTGATCTACGCCGCCTTACCCGCGGCCGGTTCACGAGTGGCGCGCTCGTTGATGGTCGAGACCGGACTTTCGCTTCCGGTTGTCCGCGCGACATTGTCCGCATTGGAGATCGCGGGGCTGGTCGCCTGCGACGACTCCGGCTGGTACCGCCTCGCCCGCTCCACCACCCGCGGCGCGGAAGCCATAGTGGCCGAACACGACCGGAACCGGCGCAGGCGCGGCCGTGGCACGGTCGACGGCGCGGGGGCTTGATTTGCCGGGTGGGGGAGGTGAACGGTGGGGGGATGAGTGGATTGCCCGAGGATCTGGAGGAGCTGCTGACCGAGTACGGGCGGCATTTGCGGCTGGGGCGGAATCGGTCGGAGCATACGGTGCGGGCCTATATGGGGGATGCGCGATCGCTGCTGGAGCATTTGGTGGAGCGGGCGGCGGATTCCGGTGTGGGGGAGGTGGATTTGGCCTTGCTGAGGGCGTGGTTAGCGGCGCAGGCGGCGGGCGGTGCGGCTCGCACGACCATGGCGCGACGGACCTCCTCGGCGCGGACATTCACGGCCTGGCTGACGCATACCGGGAGGTTGGGCGTGGATCCGGGGCCTCGGCTGGGGTCACCCAAGGCGCATCGGGTGCTGCCCGCTGTTCTCGGGCGAGATCAGGCACGAGCGGCCATGGATGCGGCGGAATCGGGTGCGGCGCAGCATGATCCGATGGCGCTGCGGGATCGGCTTATCGTGGAGATGTTGTACGCCACCGGGATTCGGGTGAGCGAATTGGTCGGCCTCGATATCGAGGATGTGGATCGGGAGCGGCGATTGGCGCGGGTGCTGGGTAAGGGGAACAAGGAGCGGGCGGTGCCCTTCGGCGGACCGGCCGATCAGGCACTGGACGCCTGGTTGCGGTTCGGCCGGGCGGCGGTGGCGACTCCGCAGTCCGGGCGGGCGCTGCTACTCGGGCGGCGCGGGCGGCGACTCGATCCCAGACAGGCCAGAACCGTTGTGCACGAGGTTATCTCCGCGATTCCCGGTGCACCGGATATGGGGCCGCACGGCTTCCGGCATACGGCGGCGACACATCTGCTGGAGGGCGGGGCCGACCTGCGGGTGGTACAGGAGATTCTCGGTCATGCCAGCCTGGCCACGACGCAGCTCTACACGCACGTCTCGATCGATCGCCTGAAGAAGGTGCACGACC
Source organism: Nocardia sp. NBC_01503 (assembly GCF_036327755.1). Lineage (NCBI taxonomy): Bacteria > Bacillati > Actinomycetota > Actinomycetes > Mycobacteriales > Nocardiaceae > Nocardia > Nocardia sp. NBC_01503. The sequence continues at coordinate 207,119 of NZ_CP109596.1, read as the reverse complement.
AGGCCCATCCGCGCGCATGAGCACGGCTGCGATGCCCGACTCGGTCGCATTGTGGCCGGGCGCGGCCGATTCACCGGTGATCCTGCACGTTCCGCACTCCTCGCGAGTGATTCCGGCAGCCGTTCGCGGCGATATCGTCCTCGATGACCAGGCGTTGGTCCGCGAACTCGACCACATCACCGATGCGCACACCGCACAATTGGCCGCCACCGCCGCGGCACTTGCCGCGACGCGGCCCTGGCAATTCGTGAACCGGCTTTCCCGGCTGGTCATCGACCCGGAGCGCTTCCCCGACGAGCGTGAGGAGATGCTCGCCGTCGGTATGGGCGCGGTCTACACGCGCACAACGCATCGGGACCTGCTGCGGGACAAGGATTTCGACCCCGTACTGCTCCTGGATAGTTACTTCCGTCCGTATGCGCGGGCAATGACCGATGTGGTCGCCGACCGACTGCTGGCGACCGGACGTGCCGTAATCATCGATGTGCACTCGTACCCCACCGAACGCCTGCCCTACGAACTGCACGGTGACGGCGACCGCCCGTCGATCTGCCTCGGCGTGGACGATTTCCACACTCCGGCCGAGCTGAAAGCCTATGCCGCGGAGGCATTCGCGGAGTTCGGCGGCGTCGGAATCAACAGTCCGTTCGCGGGAACCTATGTTCCGCTGGACTGCTACGGCATAGATCCGCGCGTCTCCGCGTTGATGGTGGAGATTCGTCGCGACACCTATATGACCGAGCCCGGCGGTCCGCCGGGTCCCGGCCTCGAGCCCCTGGCCGACGCACTGGCCACGCTGGTCGACAAGTTGTCGTGATCGACGATCTATCGGAACTCTATCGACGAACAGTCGAAGCGCATGCTAGGTTGAGTTAGGTAACCCTAATTATGGAGGTGCCCCTTGGCCCGCGTCCGCACAACCTTTGTCGTTCAGAACACCATCCGCCTCTCGGAGCATCTGATCCGCGTGCACCTGGGCGGCCCCGGCTTCGCCGCCTTCCAGCCCAACGGCTTCACCGATGCCTACGTCAAACTGGCTTTCCCCAGCGCGGACGGTGACGTCATGCGCACCTATACCGTGCGCTCGGTGGATGCCGCCGCGCAGGAGATCGCCATCGACTTCGTCTACCACGGTGACGAGGGCGTAGCCGGTCCGTGGGCGGCCGCCGCCGAACCCGGTGACACCATCGACCTGCTCGGCCCCGGCGGTGCGTACGCTCCGCGCGCGGACGCCGACTGGCATCTGCTCGCCGGTGACGACTCCGCCCTGCCCGCCATCGCCGCCGCTTGTGCCGCCCTCCCCGGTGACGCGATCGGTCGCGTCTTCGTCGAAATCTCCGGCCCCGCGGACGAACTCGCCTTCGTCCATCCCGAGGGTGTGGAACTGACCTGGATCCACCGCGGCGACGCCGATCCGGGCGAGCGCCTGGCCGCCGCCGTGCGCGCCGAACCCTGGCTCGAAGGCCAGGTCCACGTCTTCATCCACGGTGAGGCACAAGCCGTCATGCACGACCTGCGCCCGTACATCCGCAAGGAACGCGGTGTCACCGCCGAATGGGCATCCATCTCCGGTTACTGGCGTCGCGGCCGCACCGAGGAGGGCTTCCGCCGCTGGAAGTCCGAACTCGCCGAGAGCGAAAAGGGCACGCCCGCAGGGGTTTGACCGACGCCGTAAGGGTCGGACCGCCGACGGTGACCGGCCCGACCGCGCGACCGACCTCGAATATGTTCGACGAAGCTCGCCGCCGCACGTAGCGTCGATGATCATGACGACCGAACGCCCCAGCGAAGTCCCGCCCCTGCGTGATCGCCTGCGCGCTGCCCTCCCGGTGGCCATGAAGGCGCGCGATCGAAGTGCCACCGCCGCACTTCGATCGGCGCTCGGGGCGATCGACAATGCCGAGGCCGTCGACGCATCCGATGTTCACGCGGGCGCGATCGAGACCAGCGCCGTCGGTTTGGGCACCGCCGAGCGTGCTCGCCGCATCCTCACCGAAGCCGATATCGCGGCCATCGTCCAGTCGGAGGTCGACGAGCGCCGCACCGCCGCAACGGAATACGAGTCCCTGACCGGAGGAGCCGACCGAGCCGCCGCGCTCCGCGCCGAAGCGGACGCCCTCGCCGGACATCTGGACTAGCGAAAGAGCCGACCGCGATCCCTCGGCGTCGCATCCGTCCCGTCAACGACCGCGCAGGTATTCACGCTGGTGATAGTCGAGAAGGCCACTGCGGCATTACCCGCACATCGGCTGTATCAGCGCGGGCGCAGGGTTGCTATGTAGCGAGCGGCGAACCAGCGCTGGATGATTCGGACGACCGGGCCGCCTACCCGGGTGTACCAGGTGCCGGGGCGGGAGAAGGCCGCGACCATGCCGTGGACCGAGTCATCGGCGGGGTCGTATTCGACGGCGAACAACTCCTCTCCGCTCTCCGGGTGTCCGGGAAGCGTGCCGTAGGCGAAGCCGCGTCGGTTGGGTTCATCGAGGACATAGACCACACGGCACGGGGCGGTGATCCCGAACGGACCGAACCCGAGCCGGACACTCAATTCGGTGCCGGGTTCGGCGTTCGGCGTACTCGCCTGAACGAAAATGCCGGTCCCACGCTGCATTTCGTATGCGAGGAGCTGCGATCCGGCCTTGTCGAACAACGCCCGCCCCGAACCGATTCGGCGGCGTAGCCGGAAATGGTCGTACCCCGGTGGGAATTCACCACCGGTGGCTCCGACATCGGAGTAGGTGAATGGGGCTGAAGCGGACTCGTGCGACATTCCTACATCCTGGCCCCATCGTTCTTCATCCGGTGGTCGGTGTCAGGGGTTTGAGCCGGATAGGCGTCTGATGGATCAGGCCCAGCGGATTCAGATAGTCGCGTCCCCGGCGCAATCCCCAGTGCAGGCAGGCACTCACCGGACAGCCGCTGTGACCGCGATCGAGGGTCCCGATCGCGGTACCGCGATTCACCGTGCGCCCCACCGGAATTGACGGCGTCACCGGCTCATAGGTGGTGCGCAGTCCGCCGGGATGGTCGATGGAGAGCACCGGTTTGCCCGCGACCGTTCCGGCGAAGACCACCGTGCCAGCAGCCGCGGCCAGCACCTGCTGTCCCGGGGATCCGGCCAGGTCCACGCCGCGATGCCCCGGCAGCCAGTTCCGCTCCGGTTTGTCGAATCCGCGCACCACCGCCGGTCGAGGTTGTAGCGGCCAGTCGAATCCGGTCGGCGCGGCGAGGCATTCCGGTGCGAACAGCACCGGTCCGAGCAGCAGTAGGGGCAACCAGCCGAGGGCGATCGACACGATCAGGCGCATGCGTTCACTGTGCGCGTCCGCGTCTGTCCCCGGACTACCGTGAACGGCGAATGTGGATACTCCGCGCCTTGTGAATACCGCATGGTTGAAATCCTCGAAAGTTGCTGTACCAGGCACTATTCGCCAGCTCACCCGCAAAAACGAAGGAGAATGCAGATGGGCTCCGCCGAGCCGTCCGGAAATCCCGCGAAGCGGGACGAGACCGCTGTCGAACGAGGGATCGCCGACAGCGAAGCCCGGATCGAAGAGCTCACCGAGGTCCATGAGCAGGAGCTCGACTACCGTTTCACCCTCGCCAACGAGCGCACCTTCCTGGCCTGGATGCGCACCGCGCTGGGCCTGCTCGCGGGTGGCGTCGCGGTGCATGAACTCGTGAAACCCTTCCGCCATCACGGAGTCCGTTCGGCGGTTGCTGTCAGCTGCATCGTGCTCGCGGGCGTTATCGCGGTCGGCGCGTACGGTCGCTGGCGGCATGTGCAGGCGTCGATGGAGCGCGGTGACAAGCTCCCGCGCACGCTGATGGTCCCGATTCTGGCCGGCGGCATCGCGGTGATCGCGGTGCTCGCGGGCATCGGCCTGCTGCTGTCGTGACCGGTCCGGAGGCGGGTCTCGCGGCCGAGCGCACCGCTCTGGCCTGGCGGCGCACCGCGATCGCGGCCATGGCCAACGCGGTGCTCTTCCTCAAAGCCGGTTTCGACAGTGATTGGCCTGCGGTGACGGTGGCCGAATTCTTCGCCTGTATCGCATTGTTGGTGGTCACGGTGGTGTGTGTGCGCCGCGGTCGAGTACTGCATTCACATCGCAAGGGCGACTGGAACAATGGCGCGCGAGGTATTCGCGCGGTGACCGTCTCGATTGTCGCGGTGGCGTTGGTCGCGATGGTGCTCACGGTCGAATACGCCGTCCTGGGAAAGTGAGTATCCCCAGGCCAGCGGGTTGCGCGCGGGGCCGATTTCGGTCTCGGATGACGGCACCGTAAACTGATCCAGCGGTTTGCTTGAACGCAACCCGACTTCGCGCGCCCACATCGAGGGTCGTCGGCTGGTCCCCCAGATTTTCAGTTGGAGGTTCCGGTGGCCGTGGGCGCCAGGGCAGAGATCGCCGATCCCTGCGTCAACCAGCAATGAAAGGGTTACGAGGCCATGCCCGTCGTAACAATGCGGCAGCTGCTCGACAGCGGCGCCCACTTTGGACACCAGACCCGTCGCTGGAACCCGAAGATGAAGCGCTTCATCTTCACCGACCGCAACGGCATCTACATCATCGATCTGCAGCAGACGCTGACCTACATCGACAAGGCCTACGAGTTCGTCAAGGAGACTGTCGCCCACGGTGGCACCGTCCTCTTCGTCGGTACCAAGAAGCAGGCCCAGGAGTCGATCGCGGCCGAGGCCACTCGCGTCGGCATGCCCTACGTGAACCAGCGCTGGCTGGGCGGCATGCTCACCAACTTCGGCACCGTGCACAAGCGCCTTCAGCGTATGAAGGAGCTCGAGGCCATGGAGCAGACCGGTGGCTTCGAGGGTCGCACCAAGAAGGAAATCCTCATGCTGACGCGTGAGAAGAACAAGCTCGAGCGCACCCTGGGCGGCATCCGGGATATGGCCAAGGTTCCCTCGGCCATCTGGGTTGTCGACACCAACAAGGAGCACATCGCCGTCGGTGAGGCTCGCAAGCTGAACATCCCGGTCATCGCGATCCTGGACACCAACTGCGATCCCGACCTGGTCGACTACCCGATCCCGGGTAACGACGACGCGATCCGTTCGGCCGCGCTGCTCACCCGCGTTGTGGCTTCCGCCGTCGCCGAGGGCGTGCAGGCTCGTGCCTCGCGTGCCGGTGGCGATTCGAAGCCCGAGGCCGCCGAGCCGCTCGCCGAGTGGGAGCAGGAACTGCTGTCTTCGGCCACCCCGGCCGCCGAGGCCGAGGCTCCTGCCGTCGAGACCGCCGCTGAGGCCGCGGTTGCCGAGGTTCCCCCGGCTTCCACCCCGGCTGATTTCTGAGTCGCGTCCTAACGACGTTCGTTCACCCTGCCGCCCCTTCCTGTTCGGAAGCGGGCGGCAAGGTGTGACCACCACAGACCAACACTGAGGAGGCTCGCCCGACATGGCGAACTACACCGCCGCTGACGTGAAGAAGCTTCGCGACCTCACCGGCTCCGGCATGATGGACTGCAAGCGGGCGCTCGAGGAGACCGACGGCGACTTCGAGAAGGCCGTCGAGATCCTGCGCATCAAGGGCGCCAAGGACGTCGGCAAGCGCGCTGAGCGCGCCACCGCCGAAGGTCTGGTCACCGCCCTCGACGGCGTGCTGATCGAGATCAACTCCGAGACCGACTTCGTCGCCAAGAACGCGGAGTTCCAGGAGCTGGCCAACGCTGTCGTCGCGGCTGCCGCGAAGGCTCGTCCGGCCGACCTGGACGCACTCAAGGCTGTCGACCTGGGCGGCAAGACCGCCGATCAGGCCGTGCAGGAGCTGGCCGCCAAGATCGGCGAGAAGCTCGAGCTGCGTCGCGTCGTCTCCTACGACGGCCCGGTCGCGACCTACCTGCACAAGCGTGCCACCGATCTGCCCCCCGCCGTCGGCGTGCTGGTGCAGTACACCGGTGACAGCGAAGCCGCCGCCGAGGCTGCCCGCGCCGCCGCCATGCAGGTCGCCGCGCTCAAGGCCAAGTACGTCACCCGCGAAGAGGTCCCCGCCGACCTCGTCGAGAAGGAGCGTTCGATCGCCGAGGCGACCGCTCGCGAAGAGGGCAAGCCCGAGGCCGCCCTCCCGAAGATCACCGAAGGTCGCGTCAACGGCTTCTACAAGGACGTCGTCCTGCTGGAGCAGCCGTCGGTCACCGACAACAAGAAGACCGTGAAGCAGCTCCTGGACGAGGCCGGTGCCGTTGTCACCGCCTTCTCCCGCTTCGAGGTCGGCCAGGCGTAATTCGCCTGCCAAACCTGAAAAGGCCCCTCGCTCATCGGATTCCGATGAGCGAGGGGCCTTTGCCGTGTACCGCTGCGCTTTCGACGCGGCTCCGCTCAGCCGCCCTGCTGGTTGCAAGAATGCCCTGCGCTTTGGCACGAACTTCCGAAGGCGATGAGGAAGGGCACGAGCACCGCGTTTCCGAAGGCTTTCCAGATATCACCCAGTGGGTGGCTGTTGGAAGCCGCGGCGCTCAGTGAACTGAGCAGATCGGTGGTTCGCGGGATGGTGACCGAACCGAGGTTGATGGTTTCGCCGGATGTGTAGATGTTGTCGGCGGTGACCACCGGCGCGGCGTCCAATGGCACATCCGCGGCGGCCGACCCTGCGGCGGCCACCAGCGTGGCGGCGACCGCGAGCCCTGCGACCGCGCCTCGGATTCGAGATGTCGAATCCATATGATCAGCCGCCCTGCTGGTTGTTGCCATGGCCCGAGCCGGACTGACACAGCCCGCCGCCGCTCGCCGAGTCCGCACCGCAGACCACGGTGATGATGCCGTTGAGGATCGGGAACCAGATCGCTTGCACCGCGGAACTTCCGCTGGCAGCCGCGCTGAGTGAGCTGAAGTCGGGCAGGTTGTTGGCCTGCGCCCAGCCGCTGAAGCTGACCAGGGGCGCGCCGAGTGAACCGGCGGCGGAGCCTATGGGGCTGTCGAACGGACCACCGTCGACGCTGGTGTTGGCGGTAGTGTCGGCGGCCGGGGTAAGGGGGATATCCGCCGAGGCTTGGCCCGCGGTTGCCATCAGTCCCGCCGCGATTGTCAGGCCGGCAATGAACGCGCCGGTCCGATGTGTGAGATTCATACCCGCACATTAGCGAAATGCATATGTTTCAGACTGTGTTTCGGCAATTCCCCCGGATCATCCGACCGGGCGACTCTGTAGGGCTGTCAGCTGGTGAATGTCGTGCTTCAGCCGCAATTCGGCGATGAGGTCCGGGGTTGCTTCGCCGGACAGGAGTAGTTCGCTGAGTTCGGCGAGGTATTTCTCATGGCCGGAGGGGGTGACCAGGAAGAGCATTTTGGCGATTGCGGTGCCGGGGTTGTAGAAGGCGTGTGGGCAGCCCGCCGGGACGTGCATGAAAGCGCCTGGGCTGCCGCGGAATACGGTCATGCCGTCTTCGGCTTGCCAGGTCGTCCAGTCGCCGATGGGGTCGGCGGCGGGGTGGAAGGCCAGGAGATCCAGTTCGCCTTCGACTACGTAGAAGATCTCCTCGGCGTGGCCGTGCCAGTGGGCGCCGACGTCGAAGCCTGGTGGGACTTGGGCTTCGAAGGCGGACCAGATATCCGAGCGCTCCGCGCCGACCTTGAGGGTCATGGTGGGCTGGACCTTATCGCCCGCGCCGGGCGGCAGGAGTAGGCCGTTTCCGGCCAGCAATCCGTCGGTCATGGTGGCTCCTCAGAGTTTCCAGTCGGTGGCCTGCACCCAGTCGGCGAGGGTCATCAGGCCGGGGTGGAGGGCGCGCAAGGCGGTGACGTTGATGGCGGGGGCGGGGTGGGTATTGAACCAGGCGAACATCTTGGCCACCTGCTCGTCGAAGGCGCGCAGTTGTTCGATCGGGATCTGGACGGTGCGCGGGGTCAATCCGCTTGTCGCGGCCAAGGTTTCGGCGATCTGAACCGGTGAGAGGACGTCTCCGGCGAGACCGAGGGTGCGGCCGAGGAATTCGTCCGGCCGCTCGAAGGCGATTGCCGCGAATTCGCCGATATCGTGCACGGCGATCAGTGCCATCGGTGTTTCGGGTGCCATGGCCAGTGCCAGCGTCAGATTGTCACCGTCGCGGGCGGGTTTGTTGTAGGTCGCGAAATTATCCATGAACGACACCGGCCGCAGCACGGTGAAGGGCAGGCCGAGGGTGCGAATGTAATCCTCGATGTGCTCTTTGGCGTCGTAGTATTCGATGCCCGAGCCCGCGTCGACGCCATTGAGCGAGCTGTAGACCAGGTGTGCGACACCGGCTTTCGCGGCGAGGTCGGCGACGGTGCGCCCGTGCCGCTCTTCGGCGGCGACGGCCTCGAGGCTGATATTGACCCCGGACATCATGGTCAGCATGAGGAAGACGCCGTAGACGCCGTCCAGGGCCGCCCGCAGCGAATCCTCGTCCTCCAGATCGCCGACGACGAGCCGCGCCCCGGCCTCGCGCAGCGCGACGGCCTTGGGTGACTCCGGATCTCGGACGAAAGCCCTTACCTCCCAACCTCTTTCGAGTAGTGCTCGGGCGGCTGCCCCGCCTTGCTTGCCGGTTGCCCCGATGACCAGTACCGGTCCGTTGTGCTCGTTCACGTCGACTCCCCATGTTCTCGATCTGAGGATCACGGTAGGAACTCGCGCGCGGATCTGTCCTGGTGGCGATACTGCTACCCATAGTCTCAGCGCGGGGGAAGACGAAATGGTAAGTGGCGACGGCAATCCCGGACCGATTCCGAGCAGGCACGCCCAACTCGGCGAGTTCCTGCGCGCCCGGCGGGCCAAACTGCAACCGGGGGATGTGGGTTTGGCGCCGTACGGCGATCCGGCCCGCAGGCGCACCCCGGGTTTGCGCCGCGAGGAGGTCGCCGAACTCTCCGGTGTCGGCCTGACCTGGTACACCTGGCTGGAGCAGGGCCGCGATGTGGCGGCCAGCGCGCAGGTGATCGACGCCCTCGCGCGCACGCTGCGCCTGGATCCGGATCAGCACAGTCATCTGCGTTTCCTGGCGGGCCTGGCCGCACCCTACGACCGCACCGATGATGCCGACCGGAAACGCCTGCAGCGCTTGGTGGATGCGTCGATGCCGAATCCGGCCGTCATCTACGCCGCGGATTTCGACTATCTGGTGTGGAATAGCGCCTACACGCGGGTCCGGCACGATCCGATGGAATTGCCGCCGCGGCAACGCAATCTGCTGTGGATGATGTTCACCGATCCGGATAATCGCGACCGCATGCCGCGCTGGGAATTCGCCGCCAGGGCGGTGCTGAGTCAACTGCGCGAGGCGATGGGCCGCCGTCCCGGCGATCCCGCATTGGCCACGCTGGTCGCCGATTTGAGCGAGGCCAGTCCGGAGTTCCGCCGCTGGTGGTCGGAGTACCCGATCCGCCGTTTCCGCCCGAGCACCATTGTCGTCGAGCACGCGGAGGTGGGCGTGATCGAGTTGGAGCTCTTCCAATTACGCCCGGTGGAGAACCCGTGCCTGCTCATGGTCGTTCAGGTCCCGACCGGGGAGATCGCCGCCGCCCGGATGGCGACTCTGCTGGCCGGTGCGCGGCATTCGCCCAATGTCACGAATTCGGGCACGGTATAGAGGGTCGCCGCACCGTCGTACCCGCGCGTGGTGCAGGATAGACAGAAGTTTGTTGCCGTCCCGTGTGGTTTCATGCGCCGGGATGGTCTTTTCATGTGCGTGGTTACGCATCACCGCCGAGGACAAGGAGACCGATGACGGACCCGGATACGGCCCCAGACCGCAAGGGCTATCGCCGAGTGCTCCTCAAGCTGGGTGGCGAGATGTTCGGTGGTGGCAAGGTCGGTCTCGATCCCGATGTGGTGCAGGCGGTTGCCGAGCAGATCGCCGAGGTCGTCGAGGACGGTGTCCAGGTCGCCGTGGTCATCGGCGGCGGCAATTTCTTCCGCGGTGCGGAGTTGGAGGAGCGCGGTATGGAACGCGCCCGCTCCGATTACATGGGCATGCTCGGCACCGTGATGAACAGTCTTGCGCTGCAAGACTTTCTGCAGAAGCAGGGTATCGACACCCGCGTGCAGACCGCCATCACCATGGGTCAGGTCGCCGAACCGTATCTCCCGCTGCGCGCCAAGCGGCATCTGGAGAAGGGGCGCGTGGTGATCTTCGGTGCGGGTATGGGTATGCCGTACTTCTCCACCGACACCACCGCGGCGCAGCGTGCGCTGGAGATCGGCGCGGAGGTGGTGTTGATGGCCAAGGCCGTCGACGGTGTCTTCAACGCCGATCCGCGCGAGGATCCCAACGCGACCATGTTCACCGAGATCACCCATAAAGAGGTGCTCGAACAGGGTTTGAAGGTGGCCGACGCCACCGCGTTCAGCTTGTGCATGGACAACCAGATGCCGATGCTGGTGTTCAATTTGTTGACGAAGGGCAATATCGCCCGCGCGGTCGCCGGTGAGAAGATCGGCACGCTGGTCCGTTCGTGACCACCGAAGAACGAATGACGCTGTGGAGGAAACGCCGTGATTGAAGAAGCGCTCTTCGACGCCGAGGAAAAGATGGAGAAGGCCGTCTCGGTGGCGAAAGACGACCTGGGTGCCATTCGGACCGGTCGCGCGAATGCGGGCATGTTCTCCCGGATCGTTGTCGACTACTACGGGTCGCCCACACCCATCACCCAGATCTCCGGCATCACCGTGCCGGAGCCGCGCATGGTGATCATCAAGCCGTATGAGCAGTCGCAGTTGGGTGCCATCGAAACCGCGATTCGCAACTCGGATCTGGGTGTGAACCCGACCAATAACGGCGACATCATCCGGGTGTCCATCCCGCAGCTCACCGAGGAGCGGCGCCGGGAGATGGGTAAGCAGGCGCGGTCCAAGGGCGAGGACGCGAAGATCTCCATTCGCAATGTGCGCCGTAAGGCCATGGAAGAGCTGGGGCGCATCCAGAAGGATGGCGAGGCGGGTGAGGACGAGGTCGGTCGCGCCGAGAAGGATCTCGACAAGACCACCGCCCGGTACGTCTCGCAGATCGACGAACTGGTCAAGCACAAGGAAGCCGAGCTGCTCGAGGTCTGACGGCCTCGCGGGCGCTTCGAATCCCGGTACGGCGACTCGGCATCTGGTACGGACGGTCGGCGGCGCCGACCGGGGGTAGGGACGAACGGACGACAAGTGAGCGACAGGACAATCGTGGCCGAAGAAACTGCCGCCACCGGTGCGGTGACGCCGCCCCGCGAGGGCACCGCGGGGTCGGTGCCCGCCACACCGGGTACGCCGGGGTCCGAGTCGAGTACGGGCGGGGGAGAGCGGGACGCCGGTTCGCGGGGAGCGGCTGATCCGCAGGGCGCTGTTGCTTCCCCCACGTCATCCGATTCCCTGGGAACCGGATCCGACGCCACCGGAGTGGGTTTCGCCGCGGCTGGTTCGCAGTCGTCGTCCGGTCCGGCCGGGGCCGAGTCCGCCGCCGCCGGTTCGCCATCCGCTTCGGAGCCGCCCGCGCCCGCGTCGAAGGCGGGCCGTAATCTGCCCGCCGCCCTCGGTGTCGGCTTCGGTTTGGGCCTGTCGCTCATAGCGATTCTGCTCTTCGCCCCCAAGGTCCTGATCGGCGTTATCGCCGCGGCCGTCGCGGTCGCCACCTGGGAGGTCGCCAAGCGCCTGCGCGAGGCCGATGTCCTGGTCCCGCGCATCCCACTGCTGCTGGGCGGGCAGGCGATCATCTGGCTGGCCTGGCCGTTCGGCCCGCAGGGTGTACTCGGCGCGTTCGGCGCCACCGCCCTGACGGTGATGGTGTGGCGACTGTTCGACCACGGCCTGCGCGCGACCCCGCGAAACTATCTGCGCGACACCGCGATCAGCCTGTTCACCCTGTCCTGGATTCCGCTGCTGGCCGCCTTCGCCGTCCTCATGCTGACCGAGGACGACGGCAACCTGCGCGTCCTGACCTTCATGATCCTGGTCGTCTGCTCCGATGTCGGCGGCTATATCGCCGGTGTCCTGTTCGGCAAGCATCCCATGGTCCCGCACATCAGTCCGAAGAAGTCCTGGGAGGGCTTCGGCGGCTCCCTGGTCTTCTGCGTCATCGGCGGTCTGCTCACCGTAACGTTGCTGCTGCAAGCCAATTCGATGATCGGCGTACTGCTGGGAGTGGCCCTCGTCCTGGTGGCCACCAGCGGCGACCTCATCGAATCCCAGGTCAAGCGTGAACTCGGCATCAAAGACATGGGCACCCTCCTCCCCGGCCACGGCGGCATCATGGACCGCCTCGACTCCATGCTCCCGTCAGCCTTCGTGGCCTGGCTGGTCCTGACCGCCCTGCTCTGAATCGTCGCGTCAATTCCGGGGTTTCGACGGACCGGGGGACCGGGTGAGAGCGGCGAGGTGGTCGTCCAAGACCTCCAGCGCCCAGTCCGTCGACTTCCGCCGAGGTGTGGTCACAAGCTGAACCGCCAGCCCGTCGAAGAGCAGCCGCAGGCGGGTCGCTTCTTTTTCCGCATCCAAATGCCCCGGCAGCTCGCCCGTTCGTATGGCATGCGCGATGCGCTTCGCGAGTGGTTCGTGTAGTCGCCGGACCGCTTCTTCGGCCGCGTTCGCCAATGCCGGAACCACTGCGGCCTGAGCCATGAATGCCAGGTGGACTGTTGCCTCCTCGCGCCGTGCGGCGTCGAGTGGGAGCAATTCGAGTGCGGCGGTTCGCAGATCGGCCAGGCGCATGCCCCCGGCGGTATGGCGCCGAATGCGGTCGTCGACGCGCTCTCCCACTCGCCATAGCGCGGCGGCGATCAGCTCGTCTTTGTTCGGGAAGTAGTGCCGGATGGAGCCGATCGACCAGCCCGACTCCGTGGCGACATCGGCCAGGGTGGTGCCGGCGAGTCCGTTGCGTGCGATCACCGTGCAGGCGGCATCGGCGAGTATGCGCTGGCGCGCCTCGTGGTCCACCGTCTTCGGCATGGGTTCAATGTAGCATCGCCGTACTAGCATGATGGTGTTAGCATGGATGTGCTATTTAAATCTCATTGTGCTCGAAGGGAATTGGCCATGGTGCCGATCAAAGTTCCTGGGTTCCGCGTGCCGCGTGGCCTGCTTACCGGAACAATCGTGGCGAACGTGCTGGTATGGGGGCCCTTCGTGCTGCTGCCGGGTCAGAGCCCCATCGCCTCGCTCGTCCAGAGTGCGGTCTACCTCGGGTTGTTGGCGCTCACGTGCCACAGTCGACGGGCGAAGGTGCTGATCATCCGGACGGTGCAGCGGTACACCGTCAATCCGCTGATGCGTATGTTGCTCGCCATCGGGGTGAACCCGCTCGGACTGGCGATTCTGGAGACTCGGGGACGTCGGACCGGCGAGATTCGCCGGGTCCCGGTGGGGAACGGCCGCGAGGGGAACTCGTTCTGGATCATTGCCGAACACGGCACTCGCGCCGGATACGTCCGCAATATTCAGCAGGATCCACGCGTGCGGGTGCGGTTGCGCATCGGGCTGCGTTATCGCTGGGTGCCGGGCCTCGCCACCGTCATGCCCGATGATGATCCGCTCGCCCGGCAGCGGCGCATCATCGCCTGGCATCCATTGCGCGCGTTCAATGCGCTCAATGTGCGCGTGCTCGGCGCCGATCTACTGACCGTGCACGTTCGACTCGACCGTCGGGGCGAGGCGCTGGCCGGGTAGCGGAGTCGGCGGCCACGGCGGCATCGTGGATCGCCTGGACTCCATGTTGCCGTCCGCGTTCGTTGACCTGGCTGCTGCGCGATACCGATGCGCCGCTCGCGAGTGTGGCCCGTCGTACCGGGGCGGCTCGGAGTATGCCTTCGGCAAGGCGTTCAAACGCGAATACGGTACTGCCCCTGGGCAATACCGTAAGTCCGCGGACGATCTGCTGTTGGCGGGAGTGTGGTAGCGGTCAGCCGTGCTTCTTGGTGGCGCGGCGCAGCTGCAGAATGCGGTAGCCGCCGACGAGTGCTGTGAAGAGCGCGCCGGCGAACACCGAGAGCAGCACCAGTACGCCGATTGGCAGGTTCCAATCCCAGGCGAACAGGGTGACATGCGCCTGTTCCAGGTTCTGCAGGATGAAGATCAGTACGACGATGCCGAGCAGGGCGGCGATGACGAGGCCGACCCAGGCGTAGCCGGCGCGGGTTTTGAGGACGCCCTGGCCCTTGTTCTTGGTGTTCCCGGTATTCGGGGTCGGCTCAGACCCGGCGGTCGGTGCGGCGTCAGCGGTCATTGCTTTATCATTGCCGATTGCTATGACCGTTGCACGCATATTGCCCCTTATCGGCTATATGTCGTTTCTGCTGAGTGTTAGCCAGCGCACTGTTGCCGGTCTCACGGCGAATGTGATGAGCGCATCGCACCCCGCACGCCCGAAACGGCTGTTCGGATGGAACACTGGAAGGGCTATGACTGCCATCCCCGTGCCCCTCGTGTTCGACGCCCCCCGCCGTGGCCTGCCGCCCCGGCATCTCGCCGACCTCGATCCGCAGGAACGCAAGGCGGCCGTCGAGGAGCTCGGGCTCCCCAAGTTCCGCGCCGATCAGATCGCGCGCCAGTACTACGGTCGTCTGGTCGCCGATCCGGCCCAGATGACCGATCTGCCCGAGGCCATGCGCGCCAAGGTCGGCGAGGCGCTGTTCCCGCCGCTGCTGACCGAGGTCCGGCATGTGGTCTGCGATGACGGCAGCACCCGCAAGACGCTGTGGCGCGCGGGTGACGGCACGCTCCTGGAGAGCGTCCTGATGCGCTACACCGACCGCAATACCCTCTGCATCTCCAGCCAGGCGGGCTGCGGAATGGCCTGCCCGTTCTGCGCCACCGGCCAAGCGGGCCTGACCCGCAACCTCTCCACCGCCGAAATCGTCGACCAGGTGCGCGCCGCCGCCGCATCCCTGCGCGACGGTGAGGTCCCGGGTGGTCCGGGTCGCCTGTCGAACATCGTCTTCATGGGCATGGGTGAACCTCTCGCCAACTACAAGCGCGTGGTGAACGCGGTCCGCCGCATCACCTCGCCCGCCCCCGACGGCCTGGGCATCTCCCAGCGCAGCGTCGTGGTCTCCACCGTCGGACTGGCCCCCGCCATCCGCAAATTGGCCGACGAGAACATGTCCGTAACCCTCGCCGTCTCCCTGCACACCCCTGACGACGAACTCCGCGACACCCTGGTCCCGGTCAACAACCGCTGGTCCGTTGCCGAAGTTCTGGACGCCGCAAGGTATTACGCCGACAAATCCGGCCGCCGAGTCTCCATCGAATACGCCTTGATCCGAGACATCAACGACCAGCCCTGGCGAGCCGACATGCTGGGCCAGAAGCTCCACAAGGCCCTCGGCTCCCGAGTCCACGTGAATCTGATCCCCCTGAACCCGACCCCGGGCTCCAAATGGGACGCCTCCCCGAAACCCGTCGAGCGCGAATTCGTCCGCCGCGTGGAGGCGCAGGGCGTCCCCTGCACCGTCCGCGACACCCGAGGCCAGGAAATCGCCGCCGCCTGCGGCCAACTCGCCGCCGAAGGCTAGTCGAATACCGCTGGCTCAGCTGGGCCGACGCAGGGGTAGGCCCGCGGCTTCGTAGATGGCGTCGATGACGGTCATATTGGCGACCGCATCCTCGGGTGGGGTTTTCACCGGTTCGCCGCGTAGGACGGCGGCGGCGAAGGCTTCCAATTGGAAGGCGTAGGTGGGGCGGTGGGTGAAGCGTTGGGTGCGCTTGCCGTGGGGGGAGCGGACGGTGAGGCGGTGGGGGAGTTGGGGGCCGATGGGGTTGAGGATATGTAGTTCGCCCTGGTCGCCGATTACGCGGGCGCTGACGCGCAGGATGTCCGAGGACCACATGGAGCAGCGGATGCTGCCGGTGTGGCCGCTGGGGAAGCGCAGGTCCGCGCGCATGGCGCGATCGATGCGGGGGTCGCGGACTTTCGCCTGTGCCGCGGTGACTTCGGGGGTTTCGCCGCCGAGCACGCGCGCCATGTGGACCGCGTAGCAGCCCGCGTCCATGAGTGCGCCGCCGGCCAGGTCGTAGTTGTAGCGGATATCGGAGAACCGGGGAAGCGGGAAGCAGAAGGCGGTTTCAACGCGTTGGAGTTTGCCCAATTCTCCTGAGGCGATGATGTTTTCGGCCGCGAGGGTCAATGGGTGATAGCGGTAGTGGAATGCCTCCATCACCACGCGATCGGAATCCTTTGCCAGGTCCGCGATTTCGCGGGCTTCGGCGGCATCGGCGGTGAACGGCTTCTCACACAGCACATGCTTGCCGGCGGCGAGCGCGGCGCGAGTCCATTTGCCGTGCAAGCCATTCGGCAGCGGGATGTAGACGGCGTCGAGGTCGGGTGCGGTGACGAGTTCGTCGTAGTCGTCGTAGATCTGGGCGATACCGTGCTTGTTCGCATAAGCCTTCGCGCGGGCGGTGTTTCGGGCGGCGACCGCCGCGACCTGGACCTCCGGATTCGACTTCGCCGGGTTGATCAGAGCCGCGGGTGCGATACGCGCCGCGCCGAGGATGCCGATGCGCAGCGGTGAGATCGCGGGTTCGTTCATCAGGCCACCGTAACCGGTTATCGGTGGCCCGGGGGAGGTGGCGAGGTGCGGTGCAGTGCGATCAGCAGCCGCCACACCCGCGCGGCGACCGCATCGGCATCGGCGTCGATCAGACCGTGCAACCAGTCGGCCAGCACACCGGTGAAGGTGCCCGCCACCGCCGAGGCGATCAGATCGGCGGCGGGGGCATCGATCAGCAGCCGCTCCTGTCTGGAGCGTTCGCGCAGTTCGCGGTGGAGCAGCTCACCCAACGGCCCGGAACCGCCGGGGCGCAACAGGGTTCGGTACAGCGCGGCACTGTGTTCGATGACGCGGAAGAAATCGAGCAGAGCGCCCGGCGGCGTATCCGGATCGGGGATTCCGCGCCAGGCGTGCAGCGCCTCCACCCCATCGCGGACCACCTCCGCGCAGGCATCCACGGCGAGGGTCTCGAGATCCGGGTAATGCAGATAGAACGCCCCCCGGCTCACTCGCGCCCGCCGTACCACCGCCGATACGCTCACCTGCTCCAGCGGCCGTTCCGCGCACTCGTCGAACAGCGCCTGTCGCAGCTTGCCGCGAGTGCGTTCGGCCCGCGGGTCCCCCATAACGCTCACCCGGCGATGAGAACCGCGGCCAGCGCCAACGCGCCGGGTAGGGCCTGCGCGAAGAGAATTCGCCGATTCGCCGTGAGAGCACCGTAGACGCCCGCGATCACCACGCAGAGTGTGAAGAACACCTGCACGTCATGTCCGGCATCGCCGCCCAGGATCAAACCCCACACCAGGCCGGCCGCCAGAAATCCGTTGTAGAGCCCTTGATTCGCGGCCAGTGGTTTGGTGGCGACCGCCATCTCGGCATCGAATCCGGACAACTTCCGTCCCGGCGCCTTGTCCCACAGGAACATCTCCAACACCAGGATGTACGCGTGCAGCGCGGCCACTAGTGCGACCAGTACGACGGCAACGGTCCCCATGAGCCCTCCTCAGTTAATGAACGGTTGTCTAAATACTATAGACAGTTGTTCATAACAGCACGTAGGCGGGGCCAACCCCGTACCTCAGCCGGTGGCGGATTCCAGCAACGTGCGAATGGCGGCGGTACCGAAGGCTTGGCCGGTGGCGATTCGACCGTCCGAGGAGATTTCGATGGCGGTGGGGGTGCCGCGAACGGCGTAACGGTCGGCCACCTCCCGGTACTCCTGGACCAGGTAGCGGGTAAGGCCGTACTCCTCGGACCAGAGCGCATTGTCGGCAAGGGTGCCCGAGCCGATAACGGTGAGGTCGACGCGGCCGTCGAGTTTGGTTGTCCAGGACGCCAATTCATCGGCCAACTGGCGGCACGGGCCACAACCGTGATGCAGGAAGAGCAGGATCTGAGGATGACCGCTCGCGAGCAGATCGCGCAGGCTCGCCGGTGTTCCGAGCGCCGCGGGGAGCGTGAATCCCGGTGCGAGCGACCCGATCGGGAGTTGGCTGGGCGTCGACGCGGTGGGAACGGGGACGCCCCGCTCGCGTCGTAGTCGGCGCAGCGCCGAGCCCTGCCAGAGTTGAACTGTCACTACGGCGACAGTCACCGTTATCAGAGCGGTGCGGTCGAGGGGCAGCGGTGCGGGAAGCCGAGGGTAGCGCAACCCCACCAAATGCACTCACTATGTCGCGTGCGTGGGACATCAGCACGCCTATGAAATGGCGTGCGCCACCGGCCCGAACGGACAGCTTCTGCACTATGTCCAGGACTCCGGCCCGGACCCGACGACTTCTCGCTGTGACTATCCGGAGGTCGCGGGCTGCATGTACTAGCGGAATCAGGTGGTGACGACGAGTTTTCCTGTCGCACTGCCGGATTCCATAATCCTGTGTGCCTGCTGAATCCGGTCCATGGTGAAGACCTCGCTGATGGGCACGATCACTGTCCCGGCGGCGACGGCATCCAGGAAGTCCTGGAGAACCGCGGCGGGCAGATCACCGGCCTCGCCGCCGTAACCGGCGAGGCGGACCCCACGTGGCAGGTAGCCGATGGGATAGAAGTTCTCGACCGTCCATTGGTTCGACAGCATGCCGGTGAAGCAGACAACGCCGTGGAAACGGGTGGCGCGCAAGGTATCCGGGAGAGTCGGGGTGCCGACGAGTTCGAGCGCCACATCCACACCGCCATCGATGATCGCGCGGGCGGCGGGCGCCACCTCGCCCTTGTCCAGCAGGACGTGGTCGACCCCGATGCTATGCAGCGCCTCGGTCTTGTCCGGATTGCGTGTGGTGGCCAGCACGGTCATACCGCGCTGTTTGGCCAGCACCGTGGTGCACATGCCGATGGAGGAGGTGCCGCCGCGAATCAGAATCGACTGACCGGGCTGGGCGTCCAGGCCGACGGTGAGTGAGCCGTAGGAGGTCTGCAGCATCTCCGGGATCGCGCCGAGGGTGGCCCAGGGCAGTTCGCTCCGGAACGGAATCACCTGTCCCGCGGGCACACACGTGTACTCGGCATAGCCGCCGTCGAAGGTGCGGCCCATACCGCCCATGAGCGTGGCGACCTGCTGTCCGGGCTCGAACTCGCCGCCGGGGCACGCCTCGACGATGCCCGCGGCCTCGATGCCGAGTACGCGCGGAAAGACCACGCCCTCGGCCAATCCCAGCCGGGTGTGCAGTTCGGAGCGGTTGATACCGAACGCCTTCACCCGTATCAGTACCTGTCCGGGTGCGGGTACGGGAATCGGAAGATCACGAATTCGCAGGGCCTCGGGAGGCCCCGGCGCATCGAGAACGACGGCACGCATGGTCTCGGCCATTCCACACCTTTCGATCTTGGTCGGATGCGAACAGTATGGACCGCGCCCCGCGGTCGAGAGGAGCGGATGGGTCGCCCGGGTCACATATCCGCACGGTCAGTGACTTCCGCTATCAATACGCTTTCTTAGCTACCTATCAGTAACTTATTCCTGGACACTTGACTAGGGAGCTTTGAAAGGCCCTGAAACCGAATTCCCGTCAGTGTTCGAGCAAGGAAAGCAAACGAAGTGATGAAGTTCAGCAAGGTTGCCGCAACATCGGCCATGGTTATCGCGGCTCTCGGCATCACTGCCGGAACCGTTCACGCAGCTCCCGCTCCCGCTCTTCCCGCGGTTCCCGACATTGTCGGCGGCCTCAACCAGGCGGTCGACGGCCTGGTCCCGTCCATTCACTGGAATGCCGCCATCGAAGGCGATTCGGTCGTGCTGACCACCGATGCCGGTGTCATGACCACCGAGGATGACCAGTTCCAGCTGCTCGACAACAAGGGCGGTCTGGTTACCGCGTTCCCGCTCGGGTTCGTCAAGGACGGCATGCAGTACCCGATCCACGCCGCCATCGACGGCCTGCGCGCCGTGCTGACCCCGGATGTGAATCCGGCCGCCGCCCGCCCCGCCGATCTGCCGGTGCATCAGGTCGTGCAGCAGAAGGCATTCGACGATGCGGTATCGGCCGCGGGCTCGCAGTTCGGTGTCATCACCGCCGTCGGCACCCTGGTCGGCACCCTCGTGGGCGGCATCGGCGGTTGCGCGCTGGGCGCGTTCCTCGGCACCCCGGTACTGCTGCCGGGTTGGATCGGCGGCTGCTTCACCGGCGCGCTGATCGGTATCCCGCTGGGTGCCGCCGCTGGCCTGGTGCTGACCGGCGTTCCGGCCGCGATCATCGTGGGCATCGGGTTCT
This sequence comes from Nocardia sp. NBC_01503, assembly GCF_036327755.1. Lineage (NCBI taxonomy): Bacteria > Bacillati > Actinomycetota > Actinomycetes > Mycobacteriales > Nocardiaceae > Nocardia > Nocardia sp. NBC_01503. The sequence goes on along the minus strand of NZ_CP109596.1, from coordinate 186,977 downwards.
TCCAGCGCATCAACGATCCCGCGAACCAGTAGTAGAACCGCTCTGAACCACTAGGGGCCCGTACCGATCCAAGGATTGGTACGGGCCCTAGTCATGTACTGGAAGTTTGCTTAAACCGGCCTGAAAAGACCGTTTGAACATGAACTGTAACCGAAACGTGCTTGACGACCCATCGTTGCCATAGTTCGGCAACATCACGGCAACACATTGAAACGATGCTTCTTCTCAGGTGCTCGACGAGGACCTGCTCCCCAAGACAGGGGTCCCGCCCGCTGCAGAAAGCGACGAGAAGTCATGCGTTTCAAGAAGTTCGCCGCCACCTCGGCCCTGGCCATCGCGGCCCTCGGTATCACCGCCGGCACCAGCTATGCCGCCCCCGCCGACGCCCCGGAGGCCTCGGCCATCCACTACGACGCCAAGATCGAAGGCGCGTCCGTGGTTCTGAAGACCGATATCGGCTCCCTGACCACCCAGGGTGATCAGTTCCAGGTGCGCGATCCGCAGGGCGGTCTGGTCACGGCCTTCCCGCTGAACTTCATCAAGGACGGTCTGGCCTTCCCGATCGCGGCCCAGATCGACGGCAATACCGCCACGCTCACCCCGAATATGGATCCGGCCGCCGCTCACCCGGCCGATCTGCCGCTGCAGAATGTGGCCAGCCAGGCCGATCAGGACGCCGCCTTCTCGGCCGCCTCCTCGCAGTTCGGTGTCATCACCGCCATCGGCACCATGGTCGGCACCCTCATCGGTGGTATCGGCGGCTGCGCCATCGGCGCGTTCCTCGGCACCCCGGTGCTGCTGCCCGGTTGGATCGGCGGCTGCATGGCGGGCGCCCTGGTCGGTATCCCGCTGGGTGCCGCCGCTGGCCTGGTGCTGACCGGTGTTCCGGCCGCCATCGGCGTCGGTATCGGCTTCTTCAGCCGCATCTCGCAGCCGTGATAACCCTCGCCACAACAGATATCTTCGCGCCGTGATCGGCTGCGCTGCAACAGATATCTCCGCGCCGTGATCAGTTGCGCTGCAACAGACTTCGGGCCGGATCGCGTACTGCGATCCGGCCCGAAGTCGCTGCGGATGTCCGGAGACTAGGACTGCGCGCACACACCGTTGAGGATGATGGTGGCGTTGCCGATGCTCGCCGCATCGCCGTTCTTCAGCGCGTCGGCGTACTGCGCGATGGCGGTGCGCTCCTGGCCGCCGGCATCGATGGCCAGCAGCTGGTCGGCCACGCGGACCTCCAGGTCGTGGTCGGGACCGAGGGCCGTGACGCCGCCCAGCACATCGGCGACCTGAGCGCAGGCGGGGGACTGGGCGGTCGCGGTGCCGGCGGGCAGCACCAGCAGGGCGCCGACGGCCGACGCGGCCAGCAGGGTGGAGGGCAGGATCTTGCGCATACGTTTACTCCCGGAAACTCGTTGGCGGGTTTGCCGAATCGAGTTTGCCTGATGTTCAAGAGGAAACGACCACGGCCCCGCGAAAAACTTTGCGAGGCCGGGTATTAGCGCAGGTGAGAACCTAGCGAGGCTTCTTGTGCAGCAGCGAGTCGCGAATCAGGATGCCCGCGAGTCCGACCGCGAAGACGATCAGGAAGATGTATCCGGTGTGACCGCTGCCCGACGAGGCGCCCTGCGGGCCCTCGAAGAGCATGCCGAGCAGGATGAGGACGACGACCCAGCCGGCGGTGCGGAAGGTACGGCGCGACTCGCCACTCCAGCCCCACGCTGCCGACGGAACCTCGGCGGTGTCGACCTTGGTGACGACATCGGCGCTGTGGACGGATTCCAGTTCCGTGGCGGCCACTTTCGCTCCTTATAGGCTCGAATCGAATACTCGCCCATATCGTGGCATACGACCCAGCGTCGTAGCCAGCAGGGTGACGGCAGGGCGGCATGTCACCGCACCCACCGCCCGGACAGGGGTGGCGACAGCGGATTACGGACAAGGGAGAATGAGCGGGTGTCCGACGTTGTGAAGGTTCTGCTGCTGGGCAGCACGGGTTCGATCGGTACCCAGGCGCTGGAGGTGATCGCCGCCAATCCCGACCGGTTCGAGGTGGTGGGATTGGCCGCTCGGGGCGGTAATACCGAGTTGCTGGCGCAGCAGATCGCGGCCACGGGGACTCGGAACGTGGCGGTCGCGGATGCGGCCGCGGCGGCGAAACTCGGTGTGGCGCTGGCGGGTCCGGATGCGGCGACCGAGTTGGTGCGGCGCACCGATGCCGATGTGGTGCTGAACGCACTGGTCGGTTCGCTCGGGTTGGCGCCGACCCTGGAGACGCTGCACTCCGGCCGCAGGCTCGCGCTCGCCAATAAGGAATCGCTGGTCGCGGGCGGCTCGCTGGTGACCCGCGCCGCCAAGCCCGGCCAGATCGTGCCGGTCGACTCCGAGCATTCGGCGCTGGCACAGTGCCTGCGTGGCGGTCGCGCCGAAGAGGTGCGGGCCCTGGTGCTCACCGCCTCGGGCGGGCCCTTCCGCGGCTGGACCTCGGAGATGCTCGAATCGGTGAATCCGGCCGAGGCCAAGACGCATCCGACCTGGTCCATGGGTCCGATGAATACGCTGAACTCGGCGTCGCTGGTGAACAAGGGCCTCGAGTTGATCGAGACGCATCTGCTGTTCGGCGTCCCCTACGACCGCATCGAAGTGACCGTGCACCCGCAGTCGATCGTGCACTCCATGGTCACCTTCTACGACGGTTCGACCCTGGCTCAGGCCAGTCCGCCGGATATGAAACTGCCCATCGCACTGGCCCTGGGCTGGCCGGACCGGGTGCCCGGCGCTGCCACCGCCTGTGCTTGGAACACCGCCTCGACCTGGACTTTCGAACCCGTCGACAACGAGGTCTTCCCGGCCATCGACCTGGCGCGGCAGGCCGGTATGGCGGGCGGCTGCGTGACCGCGGTCTACAACGCCGCCAATGAGATCGCCGTGCAGGCCTTCCTGGACGGCCACATCCGCTTCCCCGAAATCGTGCGCACCGTCGCGCGGGTCGTGGAGTCCGCCGACCGCTGGACGGCCGAACCCAGTACCTTGGACGAGGTGCTCGCGGCCGATACGTGGGCGCGAGAGACCGCGCGCACGATCGTGCGCGGCTGACTGCAGGAGGGTTCGATACCGCATGGTCTACGCGATCGGCTTCGCACTGTTCGCCCTCGGTATCACCGTGTCGGTCGCGCTGCACGAGTGCGGCCACATGTGGGCGGCGCAGGCGACCGGCATGAAGGTGCGCCGCTACTTCATCGGCTTCGGCCCGAAGGTGTGGTCCACCACGCGCGGTGAGACCGAATACGGTGTGAAGGCGCTGCCGCTGGGCGGTTTCTGCGATATCGCGGGTATGACCGCCCTGGACGAACTCGATCCCGTGGATCTGGACCGGGCGATGTACCGGCAGAAGACCTGGAAGCGGCTGGTCGTCATGTCCGGCGGCATCCTGATGAACTTCTTCCTCGGCTTCCTGCTCATCATGCTGCTCGCGGTGGTGTGGGGACTGCCGCGCTTCGATCAGCCGCCCGCCACCCAGCTCGGCTCGATGAGCTGTGTGAAGGCGCAGAACCCCGATCAGACGTACGGCCCGTGCACCGGTGACGGCCCCGCCCAGCGCGCGGGCCTGCGGCGCGGTGATCTGGTGACCGCGGTCAACGGCACACCGGTCAAGACCTGGGAGGACTTCACCTCGCAGACGCAGAAGCAGACCGGCACCTTCACGTACACCATCAAGCGCGACGGCCAGACCCTCACCATCCCGGTCACGCCCGAGCAGTCGGTGGTCTACCCGGTGAAGGATGGTGCGCCCAAGACGGTCGGCAAGATCGGCGTCGGCCAGGACCAGTACCTGCCCGTCAAGCACGATTTCCTCGCCGCCATTCCGGCCTCGGCCGCGTTCACCGGTCAAATCGGTGTCCGCACGGTGCAATCGCTGGCGCAGATGCCCGCCAAGGTCGTCGATCTGTGGCATGCGGTGACCGGCGGCGAGCGCGATCCGGAGACCCCGGTCTCGGTCTACGGCGCCAGCAAGATCGGTGGCGAGACCGCCGAGCACGGCCTGTGGTCCCTGTTCGTCTTGACCCTGGCGAGCCTGAACTTCTTCCTCGGCGCGTTCAACCTGCTGCCGCTGCTGCCTTTGGACGGCGGGCATATGGCCGTGGTCATCTACGAGAAGATCCGCAATGTGCTGCGCGGCCGCAAGGGTCTGCCGGACGGCCCGCCGGTCGATTATCTGAAGCTCCTCCCGGCAACCTACGTGGTCGTGGTGCTCGGCGGTTCATACATGGTTCTGACCCTCGTCGCGGACATCGTGAACCCGGTCAAGCTCTTCCCCTGACGGATCGTGCCGATACTCCGGTGGCCGAAGCGTGTTGTCGGTCGCCGTGGGTAAGGTTGCTCCGGGGCAGCCGTTGAGCTCGGGGTGGGGATAGCTGTCACCGAACTACCTGGCGCAGTGGATGTCTCGACATTTTCTGGGCGAGAGAGAACGGTGTTGCGTCGTGGAGTTGACGCGTGGAGCGAACGCGCCGGTGGGTTCGGCCGCGGTATCGCTGGTGCTGGAGTGGGGCGCGGGCCGCGAGGTGGATCCGCAGGCGCTACTCCTCGCCGCGAGCGGAAAGATCAGGGGCAATGACGATTTCGTCTTCTTCAACGCGCCCCGCCATCCCTCCGGTGCGGTGGTGCTGGAGGACTCCGGCTTCGGCCGGGCCACCCTGCACCTGGCGCTGACGGCCATCGAACCCGGTGTCGATAAGGTAGTCATCGCGGGATCCGTTGAGCAGGGCTCATTTCGGGACGTCGACAATCTGACCCTGACCGTGCGCGATACCGGCGGAGTCCTGCTCCGCTACCCGCTGCAGCGCTCCGACGCCGTGACCGCCATGGTGCTGGGCGAGTTCTACCGCCGCAACGGGGATTGGAAATTCCGCGCCGTAGGCCAGGGCTGGGCCAGTGGATTACGCGGCCTCGCAGAGGAATTCGGCGTCGAGGTCGACGACGAGCAGACAGCGCCGCCCGTCGAATCGACTCCGCCGTCAATCGCGACTTCACCGGCTCCGCCTCCGGCATCGGCGGCCGTTCCGGCTCCGTCGCTGTCAGCCTCAGCTGTTCCCGCATCACCGGCAACCTCCGACATTCCCGTCGGATGGTATTCCGCCCCAGGCGATTCCACGCGGCTGCGCTGGTGGAGTGGCTCGGTGTGGACCGAGGATTACCGGCAGTCGTTCCCCGCGAACGATCCGGCCACCTGTCCGCGCTGCGGCCGTCCCAAGCATGTGCCGCGCTTCGGCGGCCCCGGTGCCTGCCGCTGGTGTGAGTCCGAGGTCAACGGTCTGCTGGACGCGTGGCGTGGGCAGGTGTGGCAGGTACTGACCTCCGGCGGCCCGCACGGCCCGGCGTGGGATGAGGTGTGGGGGCAGCTGCGCTTTCACATGATCAGCGACGCCACCGGTCGCGAAGCGCTGCGCCCGCTGGCGGTCGCCCATCTCGAGCGGGTGGTGGCCTTCGCCTTCGCGGACGGCGAGATCGACGAGAGCGAACTGGCCGACTTCGACCGCACCGTCGCCATCCTGCGGGCCGTCACCGATCTGTCCCAGGCCGCCCAGCACCTCGAGGGCTTGCGTCAGCGGATGCTGCGCGGCCGGGCCCTGACACAGGTCAAGGTCGGCGATCTGCCCCTGATCGAGCGTCCCGGCCTACACCTGGAGGCCGATGAACTGCTCTATCTGGATGTGAACGCCACCCAGATCCGCTATCTCGCCAACGGCCCCAAACAGACTCCCGGCCGGCTGATCGCCAGCAGTAAGAAGCTCCGCTTCGTCGGCGATACCGCGGGCACCGAGCTGACCTGGGCGAAAATGGTCGCCATTCGCCACGAGTACGACACCGTCGTCATCCAGGCCACCACCGCTCGCGGCGGCGGCAGCTACCGCGTCCCCGACGCAGAATACGTCGCCGCCATCCTCGAGGGTGCCCTCCGCGTGGCAAAACGCCTCGTCCTGGCCCCCGGCCAGCGTGATTCTCGCGCCGTCCCGCAGGACGTCAAGGCCCGTGTCTGGCAGCGCGACGGCGGCAAATGCCAACAGTGTGGCGACAACCGCTATCTGGAGTTCGACCACGTCATCCCCTGGAGTCAGGGTGGCGCGACCAGCGTCGACAATCTGCAGATCCTCTGCCGCAAATGCAATCAGCAGAAGGGAGCCCGCATCTGAGCCGGGTGTGGGGGCGGTCTCAGGCCGCCAGTTCGGCGAGGAGTCGGCGGCAGAGGCGGTCGGCTCGGCGGGTGGTTTCGGGTTGCCGGTATTCGGGGGTGAGTGAAAGCACCTGGGCGGTGGCGGTTTCGATATCGATGAGGTGGCCGATCGAGACGAAGACCGGCTTGACGTTGCTGCGGGTTCGCAGAGCTCGGCCTACCGCTTCGCCGTCGATGGTGATCTCGCTGCGGGAGCCGCGTTCCGCATCGGGCATCGTGTAGTCGCCCCAGGCGTTCTTGGCCACGCCCAGGGTCGGGATTCCGGTCAGCAGACCCACATGGCAGGCGAAGCCGAAGCGGCGGGGATGGGCCAGGCCCTGGCTATCGCAGATGATGAGATCCGGTGTGGTGGTGAGGTTTTCGAAGGCCGTCAGGGTGGTGGGCAGTTCTCGGAAGGCCAGCAGGCCGGGGACGTACGGGAAGTCGGTGGTGCCCCGGGCGGTCGCGGTGTCGACCGTTTCGAGGGTTTCGGCGTCCAGCACCACTATGGCCGCGACCACATTCCCGTCATCGTCATAGGCCGAATCCAGTCCGGCGATCGTGTGGAAACGCGGCGGAGCCGGATTGCTGGAGATAATCTGGGTGCGCAGTCGATCCTGAAGTGCCACGGCCTCTTCCGGTGTGCGGGGCCAGGGATCGAGGTTCGCTACCTTCACATCTCGAAACGTATACCTTCGCGCCGTCCGCAACGAATACAAAGCGTAGGCCCCGGCCGATTCCGGGCCGCTGCCCGGGCGCGGGTACCCTTGTCGCCGCCGTCACAGGGCGACCGGTATCCGTGCCTCGGTAAGCTCGGGACCGGAACGGGTGAGCACAAGACGAAAGTAGGCAACTGATCGTGAGCAGTGCCATCGCATTGGGGATGCCGGCCGCACCGGCCGCAGTCCTCGCGCCCCGGCGCAAGACCCGTCAGTTGATGGTGGGCAAGGTCGGCGTCGGCAGCGAATTCCCGATTTCGGTTCAGTCCATGACCACCACCAAAACCCATGACATCAATGCCACCCTTCAGCAGATCGCCGAGCTGACCGCGTCCGGTTGTGACATCGTGCGCGTCGCCTGCCCGCGGCAGGAGGATGCGGACGCGCTGGCGACCATCGCCAAGAAGTCCAAGATTCCGGTGATCGCCGATATCCACTTCCAGCCGCGCTACATCTTCGCCGCCATCGACGCGGGATGTGCTGCGGTGCGGGTGAATCCGGGCAATATCAAGGAGTTCGACGGCCGCGTCGGGGAGGTCGCCAAGGCCGCCGCTGCCGCCGGTATCCCGATCCGCATCGGAGTCAACGCCGGTTCGCTCGATAAGCGCATGCTGGAGAAGTACGGCAAGGCCACTCCCGAGGCGCTGGTGGAGTCCGCGCTGTGGGAGGCCAGCCTCTTCGAGGATCACGGCTTCGGCAATATCAAGATCTCGGTGAAGCACAATGACCCGGTCGTCATGGTGGAGGCGTACCGCCAGCTGGCGGCGCGGTCCGATTACCCGCTGCACCTGGGTGTGACCGAGGCCGGTCCGGCCTTCCAGGGCACCATCAAGTCCGCGGTGGCGTTCGGCGCGTTGCTATCGGAGGGCATCGGTGACACCATTCGCGTCTCGCTCTCGGCCCCGCCCGCCGAGGAGATCAAGGTCGGCGATCAGATTCTGCAGTCGCTGAATCTGCGCCCGCGCAAACTGGAGATCGTCTCCTGCCCGTCCTGCGGTCGCGCGCAGGTCGATGTCTACACCTTGGCCAACGCGGTCTCCGCGGGGCTCGAGGGTATGGAAGTGCCGCTGCGCGTTGCCGTCATGGGTTGCGTCGTCAATGGTCCCGGTGAGGCCCGCGAGGCGGATCTGGGTGTGGCCTCCGGTAATGGCAAGGGCCAGATCTTCGTCAAGGGTGAGGTCATCAAGACCGTGCCCGAACATCTCATCGTGGAGACCCTCATCGAGGAGGCCATGCGCATCGCAGAGGAGATGGGCGAGGCCGCCGGCAGCGGTTCCCCGGTCGTGAGCGCCGGATAACCCCTGGTCGACGCGCGGTCCATACCAATAGTGCGGCACGTTTTCAGAAGTTCTGGCAGGCTGTGAACGTGCGGAGTGTGCTGGAGCCGACTCGCCGGGGCAAATCCTCCGGCGCCCAACAGCTCGTGAACCGCGATCTGACACAGGTTTTGCGTGTCCTCGACACCGACCCGGTGGCGAGTTGCATGGTGGCGGCCCGATTACAGGAGTATGGGCTGGACACCCGCGGCGCGTACGGCGAACTGTGGAGTCGTGGCGGACCGAGTACGTCCCTATGCTTCTCGGGCGCGAATCTGGTGCCGTTGCGCGGTAGCAGAGGGGATCTGCGGGCGTTCGCCGAGCGCGCGGTGCGGTCACCGCGCGCCTGCTCCTCGGTGGTGGGCCGTCGCGAACTCGCGCTGCCGCTGTGGGAACTGCTCTCCGATCATTGGGGTCCGGCTCGTGAGCTGCGTGCCGATCAGCCACTGCTGGCCTTGGACAAGACCGCGGGCGTGGAGCCCGATCTGCGGGTCCGCCGGGTGCGCCCGGAGGAGTTGGACCGCTATCTCGTTGCGGCCGTTGCCATGTTCACCGAGGAGATCGGTGTCGACCCGCGCGCCGGGGACGGTGGCCGCGGCTATCGTCGCCGGGTGGCCGGGCTCATCGAATCCGGCCGGGCCTGGGCACGTTTCGAGGACGGCGAGGTGGTCTTCAAGGCCGAGGTGGGTGCGTTGTCCCGGCGCACCGGTCAGATTCAGGGTGTGTGGGTGCATCCCGAGCATCGCGGAATCGGTGTCGGCACCGCGGGTACGGCGACCGTCGCGAATGTGGTGGTCGCCTCGGGTCGTATCGCGAGTCTGTATGTGAACTGCTACAACGAGATCGCTCGTCGCGCCTACGCGAAGGTCGGATTCCGACAGATCGCAACATTTGCGACAGTGCTGCTGGACTGACCGCTTCCGGTGCTGTGACGTTGCAGTGAAATCCGTTCTCCCCCCGTGTGTCGCGCGGGTTTGCCCATAGTTGGCTCTACCATCTGTGCCGATGTCCACACGGGTCTTCACCATGCTGATGGCCGCCGCGATCTCGGTTGCCGCGGTGGGTTGCTCGTCGGGTCCGCAGGGTCCGGCGCAAGCTGCCGACGCCTTCCTGCAAGCCTTCGCCGACCATGACGTCCAGGCCGCCGCCGACCTCACCACTGCGCCCGAGAAGGCCGCTCCCGCAATGGCTTCCGCCTGGGATCAGCTACAGGCCGACCAGCTCACGGCGCATACCGGTCCTGCCCGCGTCTCGGGTGACACCGCCACCATCGACTACAGCTACGAGTGGCGGCTACCCAAGGATCGCGTCTGGTCCTATCAGGGCGAGTTGCAGATGGGCCGTAGTGAGGGCCGTTGGAGGGTGCGCTGGACCTCCTCGAATATCCATCCGCGGCTGGGTGATACGCAGACTCTGCAATTGCGCTCGATTCCCGCACCCCGGGCCCGGGTGAACGAGCGCTCCGGACGTGATGTGCTGGTGCCGGGCGCGGTCTACCGCGTTGTCTTCAATCGCGCGGCGACCAACGACCCGGTCGCGGTGGCAAACGCTCTCGCGAATACGTTGGGGCAGTTCGACGAGCGCATTTCTCCGGAGGGGATTCTGTCCGGGGCGCGGAAGGCCGATGGCGGGTACGGCGTGGAGGTGCTTTCGGAATGGGAGTACCAGCAGGTGAGTGCCGAGCTGGTGGGTTTGCCGGGGGTCACGTTCGGCCGTGAGTGGGATCTGGTGCCGACCGATCGTCATTTCGCTCCAGACCTGCTGACTCAGGTCCGCAAGGCCGTTGTCGACGAGGTGGATGGTCAGGCGGGCTGGAGTGTGGTCATAGTCAACGCCAATGGCGTGGATACCGATGTGCTCAAAGAGGTTGCGCCGCAGACTTCCCCGTCATTCTCCCTGGGTATCGATCGCAATATTCAGAATGCCGCGCAGCACGCGGTGGATTTGCGGGAGGACCAGGCCATGATGGTGGTTATCGAGCCGTCCACCGGTTCGATTCTGGCCATTGCCCAGAACGAGGCAGCCGATGCCGACGGTCCACTCGCCGCCTCCGGTATGTATCCGCCGGGCTCGACCTTCAAGACGGTGACCGCGGCCGCCGCGATGACCGAGGGGCACGCCACCCCCGATACGGTGGTGCCGTGTCCGAGCCGGATTACGGTGGGGGACCGCACGATTCCGAACTACAACCTCTTCTCCCTCGGTGATGTACCCATGTCGACGGCGTACGAGCGCTCCTGCAATACCGCGTTCGCCAAGATCGCCTCGGAGTTGAGCGGTGATGATCTGCGCACGGCCGCGGCCGCCCTGGGTATCGGCCTGGATTACACGGTGGTCGGCCTGCCGACGGTCTCGGGTTCGGTGCCCCAGGACGATGATCTGGTGCAGCGCGCCGAGGACGGTATCGGTCAGGGCAAGGTGCTGGTGAGTCCGTTCGGTCTGGCCATGGTGGCCGCGACGGTGGCGCACGGTTCCACGCCGGTGCCGTATCTGATCTCGGGTCATCCGACGGAGGTCAAGGGTGACCGTCCGCAGTTGACTCCCCAAGTGGTGGATGGTCTTCGGCTGATGATGCGCAAGGTGGTGCTCGGTGGTACCGCCGAGCGCATCGCCGATCAGGGCGAGGTCTTCGGTAAGACGGGTGAGGCCGAGGTGGATGGCGGTTCGCACGCCTGGTTCATCGGCTATCGCGGTGATATGGCCTTCGCGACGCTCGTGGTGCGCGGTGGCAGCTCCGACAATGCGGTGGCGGTGACGCGGGACATGCTGACGGCGCTACCGGCCGGATATTGAGGCGGGAATATCGCAGACTCAGCGATCGGACGGCGTGCCGGCGATATGCACGCAGGCCGATGGCTGAATCTCCCCCAGGGCGGTGTCGGTGATGTAGTGCTGTGTGGCGAGGGTCTGTCCGGAGGGCGGGCCCGCGGTGGAGGCGTCGCCGAGCATCTCGGTGACACCGGCTCCGGCGAGGATCATGCCCGCGGTGGTGAGTAGCAGGAGGGCCGAACGTTTCATGTCCAACTCCCTTGATTAGAGGGATGAGTCATCGCCTCCGAACGGTCAGTTTCGGAAAAGAGATGCTCATGAGGGTTGGCTGACTGTTTGCCACCGTAAAGAACGGTAATCCGGCAATCATGCCAAAAGCAACCCAATGGTGTGACCTCGCACACTTATGGCGACAAAGTGTGCCAGGTCACGCCGATGTTGGATGCGAAGAAAATTTCAGTTCTGTCGCTGCATGGTGGCGGCGAGGTGATGCTGGAGCGGTTGCTCGACCGCGGCCATGCGCAGGGTGTAGCTGAGCGTGTCACCGGCGACCGAGAGGGTGCGGCCCAGTGCGGTCACCGATTTGGCGCTGGAGCTGCGGCCGATGGAGGTGGAGTCGAGTTCGATGCGCAGGCCGTCGTCATCGGCGACCAGGCTGCCCTCGCAGATCTCGGTGATACCGGTCGGATGCGCCAGGATCAGCTCGATCCGATCGTCCGGCAGTGCGCGCAGGTATCCGGTCTCGCTGTGCATGGGTCGTCCGTCGTCGACCGCGCGGGTGCGCTGCCGATAGGTCAGGAACGGTCGCCCGACATGACCGAACTCGACCTCCTCCAGATAGTCGAAGGTTTTGATGGTCGGGTACTCACCCTGACCGCGTCCGCGCCAGGTGCCGAGCAGTGGCGCGAGGTGTGCGATATCCGGGTGGGGCGCGATGGGCGATTGGGGTTCGAGCACGGCGGCCAGCATAGTGCGCCGCGCGGGGTCCGGCGCGCGGTCGGCGCCCGGTGTTGCCGGTATTTCCGGAAAGGGGGCTGGATGGGGGATTGTGTTGCGGCCATGGGGGTCCCGGCTCCGGACGTTCCGGACCAATCGCCCATGGCCGCGGTAATTCAGCGGCGGCTGGCGCGGCGGTAGCCGTAGGCGGCGGGGACGGCGAAGACGATGATCAAGCCGATCGACCAGACGATGGTCAGCGTCAGCGGCCGGGCCAGCGCACCGCCCTCGGCGAGGGCTCGCATGGTGTCCACCGCGACCGACATGGGCTGATTCCGCACCACCGGTTGAATCCAATTCGGGTACGCGCCGAGCGGGACGAAACCGGTGCTGAAGAACATGAGCAGGGACGACAGCAGCGCCACCCCCTCGACCAGGGTGGACTTGGCGGTGAAGACCGCGATGGCGGTGACCATGGTGGCGAAGGCCAGGCCGAACAGCACCGGCAACCACAGGAAGACGAATGCGGCCAGCGGCCCCTCGTGGAAGCGGAAACCGAGCAGCATGCCGAAGGCGACGATGATGATGGTGCCGCAGAAGATTCGGCAGCCCTCGGCGAGAATCCTTGCGGCCAAACCGGATCCGCGATGCACCGGCAGCACCCAGAAGCGCGCGAGGAGTCCGGCATCGCGTTCGCGACCGAGCATGACGCCACTGGCCACCGTGCCCGAGAGCGCGCCGACCAGGGTCACCATGGGGGTGGACCCGTAGAGCGCACTGTGTCCGGAGAACTTCTGAATCTGGCTGCCCACCACGATATTGAGCATGAGCAGCAGCAGGCAGGGGACGATCAGCGTCTCCAGCAAGGTGATCGGATCGCGCGCCCAGCGCAGTAGCAGCCGCTGGGTCTGAATCCAGGTGTGCCGCAGCAGCGCCGGTATGGACGATTCGCGCGGGCGCAGGATGTCGACGGTATCGCGATCGGCGAGGGTGGTTTCGATGGACATGTCACGACCTCTTCGTATTCAGCCGGACGGTGAAGTACAGCGAGACCACGATGATGGCGGCGGCCCACAGTAGCGGCGGTGTCATGAGTGACCAGGTCACCGCACCGGCGTTCCCGCGGGTGTCACCGCCGAGCGCCCGCAGCCCGTACGCGAATTGTGAGACCGGCTGATTGCGCACGAAAGCCTGTACCCAGTGCGGGAATTGGGTGGCGGGTGCGAGTCCGGTGGAGAGCATGCCGAGAATCAGGGGTGGCAGCACCAGCATCTGGGTGGTGGCCTCCGGGCTCTTGGTGACGGTGCCGATCACATCCGCGCCGAGGCTGAAGGCGATGCCGATGAGCATGGCGAAGGCCAGGAAGCCGATGGTGTTGGCGGTGCCAGCGTGGAAGTGGAAGCCGATGAAGCGAATGCTCACCAGCGCCGAGATGAGCCCGATGACCATGCGAAACGTATTGGCGGACATGCGTGCCGCGGTCGGGATGAGTGGATGCATGGGCATGGCGTCGAAGCGCCGGTCGAGTCCGGAGACCATATCGGTGGCGGCCCGGAAGGCGGCGGAGATGGCGGTGAACGCGGCGGCCTGCAGAATCACGATGGGTGCCATGAACTGCGCGTAGCTGCTGAATCCCGTTCCGGCGAAGGTCATCACGCGATTGAGTGGGATATAGAAGCTGGCGGTGAAGGTGATCGGCGCGAGCACCGCGGTAATGATCTCGCCGGTGGTGATGGCGGGCACGATGAGCCGCACGGTGAGCACCCACCACTGTCGTAGGGTGGCGGGGGTCGCGCGGGTGCTGGTGAGCCAGGCGTCGCGGGTGGCGGCCACGGTGGTCATGACCGGCCCTTTCCATTGGGTTCGGGCTTCTCGGTGAGATGTCCGGTGAGGGTGAGGAATACCTCGTCCAGGGATGGTCGCCGCAGTGCGATATCGACCAATTCCATTCCGGCGCTGTCGAGTCGGCGCAGCGCCTCGGCGAGCGTTTTCGCGCCCTCGGGTGCGGGTATGGCGAGCCGGTCGGCATCACCGGTCAGCGCGGCCCGATTGGCTTCGGGGAACAGGTCGCCCAGTGCCAGCGCGATGGCGGGCAGATCCTCCATGCGCAACGGCACGATCTCGCAGTAGCTGCCGCCGGTGCGCGCTTTGAGTTCATCGGCGGTGCCGCTGGCGATCACCACGCCGTGGTCGATGACGATGATCCGATCGCAGAGCGCGTCGGCCTCCTCCAGATACTGCGTGGTGAGCAGGGTGGTGATGCCGTGCTTGCGGAAACCGCCGACGAGGTCCCAAACCCCTTGGCGGCTACGGGGATCGAGTCCGGTGGTGGGTTCGTCGAGGAAGACCACCTCGGGTCGCACCACGAGTCCGCAGGCGATATCGATACGCCGCCGCATACCGCCGGAGTAGGTGCCGACCCGGCGTTTGGCGGCGGCGATGAGGTCGAACTCCTCGATGAGTTCGTCGGCGCGGGCGCGGGCGGCGCGTTTGCGCAGCCCCATCAGCCGCCCGAACATGACCAGGTTCTCATAACCGTTCAAAGCGTCGTCGAGGGCGGCGAATTGGCCGGTGAGCATAATGCTGCGGCGCACTTCGGCGGCGGCGGTGACCACATCGTGCCCGGCCACCGAGGCGCGTCCGGCATCGGGTGCGATGAGGGTGGAGAGAATATTGACGGTGGTGGTCTTGCCCGCGCCGTTGGGGCCGAGGATGCCGAGTACCTCGCCCGGTGCGGCCTTGAAAGTGATGCCGCGCAGGGCTTGTACGGCTCCGAAGGATTTCTCGACGCCTTCGACAATGACGCCGTCGGCCGCGCTGTCGGTGGTTGTCACGGTTGGTCTCCCAGGTGTTCGTCGAGAAGGTGTTCGTCGAGGACGCGTGCGATCTCCGCGAGCGCGTGCGGCGCGGTCAGCTCGTCGTGGCCGACCTCGATATCGTGATCGGTGATGCGGCCGGTGATCCAGGGTCGCCAACCGGCGGGTCCGAAGATGTCCGAGGTGCCCACGGTGGCGCTGAAATACAGTGCGTCGCCGTGGAATACGGGTCGTTGATAGCCGGTGCGGGTGCGGGCGGAGGCATTGTAGGAGGCCGCCATGCGCTCCAGGGTGAGCGCGTCGACCAGCGAAACTCCGCCCATCCGTTGACGTATGAGATCGGCGGCCTCCTGTGCGGTGGCATCGGCGGGCATATCGGTGATGCCGAAGACCGAGCCGAAGGCGGCGACGAAGGAACCGGCGGTGAGCGGTTCGATACTGTCTCCGTCGATATCGGTGTGGTCGGCATCGAGCAGGGTGAGCACACCCATTCGCGCGCCCGAGGCCGCGAGCTTGGTGGCGACGGCGTGCGCGATGAGTCCGCCGAAAGACCAGCCCAACAGGTGATATGGGCCTTCCGGTTGCAGGCGGCGGATCTCCCGGGCATAGCGCTCGGCGAAATCGTCGATGCTGCGCGCGTGCGGTTCCCCGGACAGGTCGGGGGCCTGTAGACCGTAGATGGGGCGTCCGGGCCGCAGGAGTTCGGCCAGGCCGAGATAGGTCCAGGCGATACCGGAGGACGGATGGATGCAGAACAGCGCGGGCTGATCGCCGCCGGGGCGAATGGGCAGCACCACGTCCAATCCGAGTCCGGGTGTCGAATCCGGTTGTGCCGCAGCGAGTGCCGCACGTGCCTGCTCGGCGAGGTAGTCCCGCTCCGCCTCGGCCGCTGCCTCGGCCTCCGGCGTCGCGGCGAAACGGGCCGCTGCGGTGAGCGCTTCGATCCAGAGCCAGGCCAGGGTCGCGACTCGCGCTCTGGTCAATAGTGCGTCGGGATAGGTGAAGGTGGCCTGGAGCCGGTTGTCCGCCACCACCGCGTTGATCTCGATCTCGGTGGTGACCGGTACGTCCGCATGCTCGGTGGCGTGCAGGTCGCCGAACTCCTCGGTCGGCAGCCAGCCGAGCCCTTCCAGCCCGGCGGGGATATCGGCGGCGGCGTAGCGGCCGAGGTAGTTGAATCCGATGCGGCCCGGAACCCGTTGCGGCAGTTGG
The DNA here is from genome assembly GCF_036327755.1 of Nocardia sp. NBC_01503. Taxonomy (NCBI): domain Bacteria; kingdom Bacillati; phylum Actinomycetota; class Actinomycetes; order Mycobacteriales; family Nocardiaceae; genus Nocardia; species Nocardia sp. NBC_01503. Next base: position 170,995 of record NZ_CP109596.1, on the reverse strand, counting down.
GCCGCCGTGTCCTGGTTGAGATAGCGCAGCAGGCCGAAGCCGATGCCCTTGTCCGGCACGGCGAGTAGCTGATGTTTGACGGCGCGGATCGCCTCGCCCATGGCCGGGCCGCCGTCGATGGCATCGTCGATATCGATGCCGGGCAGCTCCAGGCGCACCGGGTACAGGGTGGTGAACCAGCCCATGGTGCGGGACAGGTCCGCGCCCGGAATGATCTCCTGCTGGCGTCCGTGGCCTTCCATACGTATGAGTACGGATTCCTCATCCGAACGGGTTCGCCACCGCCGCACCGCGAGCGCCAGGGTGGCCAGCAGCGCGTCCTCGACACTGCCGCCGAAGAGCGCGGGCAGGGTGGTGAGCAGGGCGGTGGTGACCTCGGCATCGGCCTCCACATCGACCGCGCGCACGGTGCCGACGCGATCGATGGCCGGGTCGAGTTCGCGGCGGCCGATGAGCGGATCGGGTGATTCGGCGAGTGCGCGCCAATGCTCGAGTTCGGCGACGCGGGTCGTGGTGTACGCCTCCTCGTGCAGTGCGTGTCCCCAGCGGCGCATGGAGGTCCCGGTGGCGGTCAGTACCGGTTCAGCGCCACCGGAGATCTGAGCCCAGGCGGCGATCAGATCGGGCACCAGGATTCGCCAGGACACACCATCTATTACGAGATGATGGGCGATCAGGATCAATCTTCCGGAGCGACCGGTCGGTCCCGTCGGATCGAGCCACACCATCTGCAACAGCACCCCGGCGGCCGGATCGAGTCGGCTCATGGCCGTATTCAGCTCGGTTCGGGCGTATTCCCGCAGCTCGGAGCTGCCCGCCGCATCGAACTCCACCCGATACAGCAGGGCGTCCACATCGACAGCGCCCGGTTCCCGGGTGCGCAGCCAGAACGCGCCGTCCTCCTCCATGAGCTGGGCGCGCAGCATATCGTGCTGATCGACCACGGCGCGGACGGTGGCGACGAGCTGTTCGCGGGTGATCGCGGCGGGCATCTCCAGGACCGCGGTCTGCGCGAACCGGCCGAAGTCGCCGCCGCGCTCGAGCATCCACCGCATGATCGGGGTGAGCGGGAAGTCACCGACCCCACCACCGGGCAGTTCCTCCAGCACCACGGTCTCGCCCGCCGCATCCGCCAGCGCTGCCAGCGCGGCGACGGTGCGATGTTCGAAGATCTGTAGCGGGGTGAGTTCGAGTCCGTGCAGTCGCGCTCGCGACACCAGTTGAATGGCCAGAATGCTGTCACCGCCGAGCGCGAAGAACGAATCGTGCACCCCGACCCGATCCCGCCCGAGCAGCTCCGCGACGATCGCGGCCAGCTTGGTCTCGGTATCGGTGGTCGGCGCGCGGTACTCGGTCTCGGCCTCGAATACCGGTTGCGGCAATGCTTTCCGATCGAGCTTGCCGACGGCATTGAGCGGTATGGCGTCGAGGACCACGAAGGCCGTCGGCACCATATAGCCGGGCAATGAGTCGGCGGCGTACGCGCGCACGGCCGCGAGATCGAGTGCCGCTCCGGGCTCGGGCAGCAGGTACGCGGCCAGCGCCGTCGCTCCGCCGGGACCCGGAACACCCAGTGTCACAGCGAATTCGACCTTATCCGCGCGATTCAGCACCGCGTCGATCTCGCCGAGCTCGATCCGCTGACCCCGCACCTTGACCTGGAAGTCGGTGCGACCCAGATACTCCAACCGCGGCGAGCTGAGCGCCCCGGTCCACCGCACCAGATCGCCGGTGCGGTACATGCGTTCGCCCACGCCGCCATAGGGATTGGCGACGAAGCGGCCCGAGGTCAGCCCCGGGCGCGCATGATACCCGCGAGCCAGTGCGGGACCGGCCAGATACAGCTCACCCGCGACGCCCAAGGGCACCGGTCGCAGCCGATCGTCCAGTACCAGGGTGGCCGCTCCGCGAATCGGGTGACCGATGGTGACCGGTCCTTCGGCCCGCAGCACATCCGAAGTCGTTGCCCAGATGGTGAATTCGGTGGGACCGTAGAGATTCACCAGCATGCGCCCCGCCGCCCAGCGACTCACCAGGTCCGGCCCGATGGCCTCACCGGCGACCGCGAGTACCCGCACACTCGGAACGGCGGCGGGATCCATGGTCGCGAGCGCGGAGGGCGTGATCACCAGGTGGGTGACCCGCTGTGTGGCGATGAGTTCGGCCAGCGCGTCACCGCCGAAGACGTCCGGCGGCGCGACCACGGCGGTTCCGCCCGCACCGAACGCCATGAGCGCCTCGAAGGCGGAGGCGTCGAAACTGGGTGAGGCGACCTGCAATACCCGCGAGTTCGCATTGAGCCCCAGCATGTGGTGCTGTGCGCGGACGAGATCGGCGATGCCGCGATGCGAGACGGACACACCCTTGGGCGTGCCGGTTGATCCGGAGGTGTAGATGAGCCAGGCCGGATGGTCCGGATGGATCTCCCGCTCGGTCGAGTACCAGCCGGATTCGATCGACGCCCATCGGGATTCCGCTGTGCCCCAGTGGAAGTCGGCAGCAGTCGGATCCTGGTCCGATGCCAGGGTCAGCCACCGGATGGTGTCGGGCAGCACCGGCCGATGTGCGTTGGTGGTGAGGCCGAGTACCGCGCCGGAGTCCGAGAGCATGTGGTCGATACGGTCGAGGGGGTGGCGCGGGTCGATGGGCAGGAAGGCCGCACCCGTCTTGGCGGTGGCGAGCAGTGCGATCAACAGTTCCGTACTGCGTGAAAGTGTCAGTGCCACCACGGTTTCGACGTTCGCGCCGGCGCTGGAGAGCTTGGCCGCCAGTTGTTCGGCGGCCTCCTCGAGCTCACCGTAGGTGGTGGTTCGCCCGTCCGCGACGATGGCGGGGCGATCCGGGTGGAAGGCCGACGGTGTGGTGAGCAGCTCGGCCAGGGTGCCGGTCGCGCCGCCACGTGGACCGCGCACCGGAACCAGTGCCTTCCGTTCCGCCGCCGACAGCACGTCGATATCGGATATCCGGATATCCGGGTTCGCGGTAATGGCGGTGAGTACCAACTCCCACCTGGCGACGAGCTGTTCGGCCGTGGCCGGATCGAATAGGTCGGTGGCGTAGGTGAGTGTGCCTTCCAGTCCGCCGGGTTCGGCCCCGGCGCGCGGATCACGCAGGTCGAAGGTCAAGTCGAACTGTGAGGTGTCGCGGTCGAAGGGCTCGACACCCACCCGCAGGCCCGGGAATTCCAGTTCGGGCAGGCTGAAGTTCTGCAGTGACAGGGAGACCTGGAACAGCGGGTGGTGTGCGGTCGAGCGTGGCGGGTCCAACACCTGTACCAGGCGTTCGAACGGCACATCGGCGTGCGCGAAGGCATCGAGGTCCGAAGTCCGCACCGCGGAGAGGAATTCGCGGAAGCCCCGGCCTGGATCGACCGGCGTACGGAGCGCCAGTGTATTCACGAACATGCCCACCAGATCGTCCAGCGCGGCGTCCCCGCGTCCGGCGATGGCGGTGCCGATCAGGACATCGGGTGTTCCGGCGAGCCGGGACAGCAGTACCGCCAGCGCGGCATGCACCACCATGAAGAGGCTGGACTCGGTCTCGGTGGCCAAAGTCGTCAGCGCGCTGTGCAATTCGGGTCGCACCGTGAACGGCAGATCGGCGCTGCGCATGGACTGCGCGGCGGGTCGTGGGCGATCCGTTGGCAGCTCCAGCACATCCGGGGCGGCCGCCAGTCGCTCGGACCAGTACCGGATCTGCTGAGCGGCAAGGGAATCCGCATCCTGCTCATCGCCGAGCAGCTCGCGCTGCCACAGCGAGTAGTCCGCGTACTGCACCCGCAGCGGTGGCAGCCCCTGGCTCGCACCGCTGGTCCGGGCCAGGTAGGCGGCCATCAGATCGGTTGCCAGCGGTGCCATCGAGGTGCCGTCCGCACTGACATGGTGTACGACCAGCACCACCACATGGGTGGTGTGCTCGGGTGTATCCGTGGCGATGCGGAACAGCCCTACCCGCAGTGGTGCCTCGCGGGTCAGGTCGAAGCCCGCGCCGGTGATCTCGGCGATGTGATCGGCCAGGGCCGCACCGTCTTCGGTGTCGATGAGGGTCAGATCCGGCGTGGCCGATTCCACGCCGACGACCACCTGGCGCGGCCCGTCGGCATCGGCGGGGTAGATGGTGCGCAGCGTCTCGTGGCGGGTCACCACATCGATGACGGCCGCCCGCAGTGCGGTCACCTCGAGTTCGCCGAAGCGCGGGTCGACGGAGCGAAGCCGCAGGGCGACCGAGATGTTGTAGGCCGCCGAGGTCGGGTCGAGGCGGTTCATCACCCACATGCGCTGCTGTGCGGGGGAGAGCGGAATCCGGTCGGGGCGAATGCGCGCCGCGAGGACGGGTCGCCCGAAGCCTGCACCGGCTGGCACCACACGGGCCGCGAGTTGGGCGGCGGTGGGCGCGTCGAAGAGGTCGCGCAGGGCCACGGTCGCGCCGAGAGCGGTATTGACGCGGGCGATCACCCGGGTGGCGCTGAGCGAATTGCCGCCGAGTTCGAAGAAGGACCGGTCGATACTGACCTTCTCCACTCCGAGCACCTCGGCGAACACCTCGGCGACCGCGGTCTCCACGGCGGTGCGCGGGGCCAGGTAGCGCTCTTGCAAACTGCTGAAATCCGGTGCGGGCAGCGCGTTTCGGTCGAGTTTGCCGACCGGGGTGAGCGGTACGTCAGCCAATTCGATGATGTAGCTCGGCACCATATATCCGGGCAGCGCGGAGGCCACCCGGGTGCGCAGCAGTTCGGTATCGAGGGTCCGTCCGGCCAGCCCGACCACGTGGGAGATCAGTACGGTTTGGCCCGCCGGTCCCGGAGCGCCGATGGTGGCGGCGTATTCGACCTGATCATCGGCATTGAGTACCGCGTCGATCTCACCGAGCTCGATACGCAGGCCGCGGATCTTGACCTGGAAGTCGCTGCGCCCCTGATACTCCAGCTCGAGCCGGGTCCCACCGTCATGCTTCATCTCGACCCAGCGCACCATGTCACCCGTGCGGTACATGCGCGCTCCCGGCGCACCGTACGGGTTGGTCACGAAACGTGTTGCGGTGAGCCCGAATCGGTTGAAGTAGCCACGTGCCAGGGCGGGGCCTGCCAGATACAGCTCCCCGGTCACCCCGATCGGCACCGGCCGCAGCCAGGTATCCAGCACCATGGCGGCGGCGCCGCGAATGGGTGCGCCGATGGTGATGGGTTCACCGGGTCGCAGTTCACCCGGACCGGTGGCCCAGATGCTGAATTCGGTTGGGCCGTAAAGATTGACCATGCGCCGACCGGGTGACCAGTCGGCGACCAGCTCCGGCCCGGAGGCTTCACCGGCGACGGTGAGATTGCGCAGTTCGCTCAGCCCGGCCGGGTTCATGGTGGCCAGTACGGACGGTGTGATGACCGCGTGCGTCACCCCCTGCGTGCGCATGAGCTCTTCGAGTTCATTGCCGCCGTAGACATCCGGCGGTGACACCACCAATCGCCCGCCCATGGCATGCGCCATGAACATCTCGTGCACGGAGGCATCGAAACTGGGCGAGGCCACCTGGAGCGGACTGCACTCCTCGTTCAGATCGAGGAAGGTCTCCTGCGACGAGGCGAGATTGGCCAGCCCGCGATGGCTCAACAGCACCGCTTTGGGCTTACCCGTCGAGCCCGACGTATAGATGAGGTACGCAACCTGATTCAGGTCGATCGGCCCACCGCGCTCGGCATCGGTGATCGGCGCGTCCGATACCGTCATCACCCGCCGAATGGTGTTGAGATCATCCAGCAGCAGCCAGTCGATACTCCCCGGCAGTGTCTCGCCGACCGCGCACACCGTCACCCCGATCGGCGCCCGCGAATCGGAGAGAATGTGTTCGATCCGCTCCACCGGATAATTGGGATCCAGCGGCAGGAACGCCGCCCCGGTCTTGGCCAGGGCCCACACGGCCACAATGGATTCCACCGAGCGGGTCAGCGCCAGCACCACGAAGACCTCGCGGCCCACCCCGCGCCGCAGCAGCACCCGGGCGAAGCGATTGGACCAGGCGTCGAGATCGCGGTAGGTCATGGTGAGGGTGCCGGAGCTGATGGCGATGCCGTCCGGATTGACTCGCGCTCCCGCCCCGAGGATTTCGGGCAGCGTGCGCATGGGCACCGGATCGCCGCCGCGCACCGGCAGCAGTTGACGGCGTTCGGCGGGCTCACAGTGCTGGAGCTGCGCGACTCGATACTGCGGCGCGTTGGAGATCTGGGTGAGCAGGTAGCCGAAGCGTTCGAGCAGTCGCCGTGCCTCGGCCTCGGACAGTTGATCGGCCATGAATTTCACGGTGAGCTGCAGGCTTTCGGCCCCGTCGGCGGCGCGCTGCGGAATCACCATGAGGTTGAGCGGATACGGGGTGGCATCGGTGCCCGAGACATCGAGTATCCGCATTCCGGCGATATCCATTGCCTGCGAGAGGGTTTCGCGATCGATGGGGTACGACTCGAAGACGGTGAGGGTGTCGAACAGTTCGGGCAGTCCGACCGCCTGGTGGATGGCGGCCAGCCCGACATGCTGGTGATCGAGCAGCCGCGCCTGCTCGTCCTGTACCCGCGCGAGCAGATCCGCTACGCGCTCACCGGGATCCAGCCGCACCCGCACCGGCAGCGTATTGATGAAGAGCCCGATCATCTCCTCGACCCCGGCCAGCTGCGGCGGCCGCCCGGAGACGGTACCGCCGAACACCACATCGGTGCGACCGGTGAGCATGGCCAGCAGCAGCGCCCACGCGGTCTGCACCGCGGTGTTCACCGTCGCCCCCGCGGCGCGCACGGTGGTCTCCAGGCGCGCCAGCTGTGCGGGCCCGAAATCGATGGAGACCATGCCGGATTCGGTCGATTCGATACCCGCCAGGCTCGGCACCGCCCGGGTGGGCGAGTCCACGCCCGCGAGTGCGTCGGTCCACGCGGCCATGGAGGCGGCATCGTCCTGCTCGCCCAGCCAGGCCAGGAATTCCCGATAGGAGTGCGCGGGTGCGCCGATGAGCTGCTGCCCGGTGACGGCCGAAAGATATCCCGCGAGCAGTTCGCGCACCAGCAGCGGTGTGGACCAACCATCCAGCACCAGATGGTGATTGGTCATGAGCAGCGTGTACGCCTCGTCGCCGGTGCGAATCAGGTTGAAGCGCAGCAGCGGTGGCCGGGCCAGGTCGAAGCGGGTGCCCGCGTCGACGGCGATCAGTCGTTCCAGTTCGCGTGAGCGCTCACCGGCATCCTCGATATCGGTGAGATCGATTTCCTGCCACGGGAGTTCGGCGGCCCCGAGCAGCAGTTGCCGCGGTCCGGCGGCCGTTTCGGTGAAGACGACCCGCAATACGTCGTGCCGGTCGAGCAGGCTCTGCGCCGCACCGCGCAGCCGCGCGCCATCCACCCGCCCGGCCAGTCCCAGCCGGGTCTGCACGGTGTATCCGTCGGCGGTATCGGTGTCGTAGCGGGCATGGAAGAGCAGCCCGTACTGGAGCGGTGAAAGGGGCCAGACATCGCTGAGCCGCTCGTAATCCCGTTCCCACGCATCGATATTCGGCTGCGAGACGGTGACGAGGGGGAAGTCCGAGGGTGTGTGCCCGCCCGCCCGGGAACGCCGGGCATGGCTGGTGAGCGCGGTCAGTGCCGCCGCCCACAGCTCGGCGAATTCGCGTACCCGCGCCTCGCTGAGCAGTCGTGAGGCGTACGCCCAGGTCACCTCGAGTCCGGCGTCGGTGTGGATGGCGTTGATATCGACGGCTGCCGCCAGGGGTGCGGCATCGTCATTGGTGGCATCGAAGTACTTGGGCAGCCAGGGCGTATCGGCATCCATCGCGCCCGCCCCGGTGCGGCCGAGATAATTGAAGCTGAGCTGCGGTGTATCCGCACCCGAAAGTGATGCTGCCGTAGCGGTATTCAGGTATCGGAGCATGCCGAAGCCAACGCCCTTGTCGGGAATCGCCCGCAGCTGCTCCTTCACCGTCTTGAGCGCGATCCCGGCAGCGGATCCGCCTTCGAAGGCATCGTCGATATTGATTCCGCGCAGATCCAATGCCACCGGATACACGCTGGTGAACCAGCCGATGGTGCGTGAGATATCGGCCCCCGGCAGGATCGCCTCCTCGCGGCCGTGGCCCTCGAGGGTGAGCAGGGTGCGATTGTTCCCACGCCAGCGGGCCGCGGCCAGTGCGAGCGCGGTGAGCAGTGCGTCATCCGCACCGCAGTGGAACCGCTCCGGAATGAGTTCCAATGCGGCCGAAGAGGTTTCGGCATCGATGGTGGTCCGCAGCTGCCCCATGGTCGCCACGGTGTCCAGTGCGGTATCGAAGGCGCGCGCGCCGATCGGCGGATCGGGGGTAGCCAGAATCTCCTGCCACAGCGGCAGCTCCACCGCGCGCTCCGCGGCCTGCTCATGCTGTGCGTGCGCCCACCGCCGGAACGAGGTCCCCACCGGTTGCAGCTCGACCCCCGCCCACGCGGTTGCCAAGTCGGGCAGCAGAATTCGCCACGTGACACCGTCACTGACCAGGTGGTGCAGCACGATCCACAGCAGTGGATCGGTATCGGGAGGGTCGATGAGTACGAACCGCGCCATGATTCCGGCTGCCGGATCGAGCAGGTCCGCCGCATGCTCGAGCTCCGCCGCGCCGTCCCGCCCGGTGGGTGCGTGCGAGATATCGACGAGCGTCTCGGCGTTCACCGAACCGGGTTCGCCGACGCTCCATTCCCAATCGTCATCGGTGCGTTTCAGCGTGCTTCGCAGCAGGTCATGCCGATCCAGGAGCGCCTGCACGGCGGGTAGGAGCTGTGCTCGGCCGACGCCGCGGGGGAGTCCGATCAGCACCGCCTGCGCGTACCGCTGCCAGGACTCGCCGTGTTCGAGCATGTCGTAGACGATCGGCGTGAGCGGTATCGGGCCGATGCCGCCGCCCGGCAACTCCCGCACCACCGGTGTCGTCACCTCGGTGGCGGCCAGCGCCAGACCGGCAATGGTCTTGTGTTCGAAGACATCTCGGGCGCGCAGCGCCAGTCCGGCGGTCTTGGCCCGCGCCACCAGTTGGATGGCGATAATGCTGTCGCCGCCCAGGGCGAAGAAATTGTCGTCCGCGCCGATATCGTCGGTGCCGAGCACCTCGGCGAAGATCGAGGCGAGAATCCGCTCGCGGTAGCCCTCGGCGGCCCGGCCGGTGCGGGTCCGCGCCCCGAACTCCGGTTGCGGCAGCGCCTTCCGATCCACCTTGCCCGCCGGGGTGAGCGGGAAGGAGTGCAGGACCATCACCACCGACGGCACCATATGCGCCGGAAGATGATGGGCCACCGTGGCTTTCACTGACTCCGGGTCGACCGCGGAACCCGATGCGGCGAGTACATAGGAGACCAGCGCGGTCGCGCCACCGGGCGTGGTGGCTCCCACGGTGACCGCCGACTCCACACCCGCGTGCCGTGCCACCGCGGCATCGACCTCGCCCAGTTCGATGCGGAAGCCACGCACCTTCACCTGGGTGTCGCCGCGTCCGGCGTACTCCAGTTCATTGCGCCCACCGCGCCGCCGCCAGCGCACCAGATCCCCGGTGCGGTACATGCGCTCCCCGGGCGCGTACGGATCGGCGACGAAGCGCTCCGCGGTGAAGGCGATGCGCTGGTGATAGCCGCGCGCCACCCCTGGCCCGCTCAAATACAGTTCACCGGTCACCCCGGGCGGCACCGGCCGCAGCCACGGATCCAGCACCACCGCGCGCACACCGCGTGCGGGTGTGCCGATGGTGATGGGCGCGCCGGGCGACAGCGGTGAACTGAGCGTCGCGGTCACGGTGGTCTCGGTGGGCCCGTAGCCATTGAGTACCGAGCGCCCGGCCCAGCGCACCGGCAGCTCGGGCGGGCAGGAATCGCCGCCGACCACCACGGTCCGCAGGCGGGGGAGTGTCTCCGGTTCGAGTGAACCGGCCACCGCCGGAGTCACGTTCAGATGTGTCACCTCGAGGGTGCGCAGTACCCGTGCCAACTCCTCGCCGGCGTAGGCGGCCGGCGGCACCACCGCCACCGTGGCGCCCACCGCGAGGGCGACGAGCAACTCTTCGACCGAGATATCGAAGCTCGGCGAAACGGCATGCGCCATAACGGCATCCGATCCGACACCGAACGCGGCACCGGATCCGGTGGCGAGATTCGCCAGCCCCCGATGGGTGACCCCGACACCCTTGGGCAGTCCGGTCGAACCGGAGGTGTAGATCAGATAGGCCAGTTGGTCGACCCGCACCGGCGCGCGCCGATCGGCATCGGTGAGCTCATCGGAATCCGCTGCGGCCATCCGGGTTTCGGTGGATTCGGTATCCAGCACCAGCCACCGCACCCGATCCGGCAGTGCCGCGCGCGCGGCGGTCACCGTCACTCCGGCCACCACGCCGCTGTCGGTGAGCATATGTTCGATCCGGTCCGTCGGGTATCCCGGATCGATAGGCACGAATGCCGCCCCGGTCTGGGCCACCGCGATCATGGCCAGGACCGACTCCGCCGAACGGGGAATCGAAATGGCAACGGCTCGTTCGGGTCCCGCGCCCGCCTCGATGAGCACCCGCGCCAGTCGATTGGTGTACTCGGTGACCTCACGATAGGTGAAGGCGGTACCGTCGGCGCGCATGGCGATGGCCGCGGGATCGAGCCGGGCGCCCGCGCTCAGAATCTCGGGCAGGCTGCGTGGACTGACCCCCTTACGCCCCTGTGCCGGAACGAGTTCCGCGCGTTCGGTCGCCGACAGCGCGGTGACACCCGCCAAGGGTGCGCTCTGCCCGCCGGACAGGAATCGGTGCAGGAAGTCCAGGAACCGCGCATGCAGTCCGGCCAATTCTGCCTCGTCATAGCGGTTCGGGTTGGCCTGGAAGTCGATGTGGGTGGGCTCGCCACCGGTACCGGGGTACACATTGACGAACAGGTCGTCGATGAGCCCCGAGGTCAGCACATGCAGCTGTCCGGTGACCCCGCCGAGCCGGATCCGGGTATCGGCGAGCATGAGGTTCACCGTCGGCCCGAATCCGGCGATCTCGTCCATGGCCCAGCCGAGGTCGCGAATGATGTCCTCTTGCCGGTACCGCTGTCGTCGCAGCGCGGCGGTGAGTTCACCCTGGGTGGCGCGAATCAGCTCGCCGATGGTGGCGACGGGCGCGGGATGCAGCCGCAGCGGCACCACATTGGCGACCATTCCGCCCGAACGCCGCAGCGCCGCCGTCGTGCGCCCGGAGACCGGCAGGCTCAGCACGATCTCGCCGCTGCCGGTCATGGCTCCGACGAAGGCTCCGAAGGCGGCCACCACCACGGGTGCCGCGCTGGTGGAGAGTTCGGTGGTGATGGCCTCCAGCAGCGCCGCGGTCTCCTCCGGCAGCGCACCGCTGAGCAGTCGGGGGTGCGCGTCCACCGCTCCGGCATGCCTGCCCAGGTATACCGGCTCGGGCATACCGGCCAGATGCTGTTTCCAGTACTCCCGATCGGCATTGATGCGATCCGAGTTCCGGTATGCCACATCGGCTTCGACGATATTGCGGAGCGGCTCCGCCTTGCCCTCGGGTGCCTCGGCGCCGTTCGCCCAGCTGTTGTAGAGCTCGGAGGTGCGCTGCAGCATGGTGAGCGCGCCGACCCCGTCGAGCAGGATGTGATGCAGTCGCGAGTACCAGAACCACCTGTTCTCGGCCAGCTTCAGCATGGCCACCGTGCAGAGCCGGTCCCGGGTGAGGTCCAGTGGCGCGGTGTACTCCGCACGCATCCACGCCTGTGCGGCGGCCTCCGGATCCGGCGCACCGCTCAGGTCGATGGTGAGAATTCGGTCGTCGAGGCCGGTGTCGACCAGCTGCCAGGGGAGTTCGTCGATCTCGAGCAGCCGCAGATAGCCGGTGCCGAACTCGCGACCGGCCTGCCGCGCCGCATTGGCGAGCAGTTCCACATCCACCGCGCCGTCGAAGGTGACGTACTGTGCGATGGAGATCGGGGTGTCACGAGCCAGCTGCTGGGCGAACCAGATGCCACGTTGTGCAGCGGACAGAGCGAAGGCTGAGGTGGCAGAGCTGGAAGCCATGAAACATCCTGCGGGCTGGGGTGATTCGACGGATCAGGAGGCCATGGACAGCTGCAGCTCCGTGGCCGTGAGCGGTGCGTCCGAACCGGTCAGGTACTGGATCAGGGTGGAGCGCTCGTCCAGCACCAGCCAGCGTGCGGTATCGCCGAAGCGGTCCCGCTCGTCCTTGACGGTGATACCGAAATCCACTCGCGTGGTGGTGATTTCGGTGGTGTAGGGCACCGGGGTCGCGCCGGTCTTGGTGATGGCCACGCGGGCCACGATGGACTCCAGCTTCGGGGTGCCGGCGATGGCGACCCGGGTGCCGGGGCCCGCGCCCATGCTCAGCAGCATGCGGGCCATCCGATTGGACCAGCGGTCCAGCTCGGCATAGGTGAGCTCGCAGTCGCCGACGCTGGCGGCGACGGCGGTGGGGTCGGCCTGGGGGGCAAGCGGCTGCGCGCTCGTACGGAGGGGAACGAGGGTGGCTACGGGCGATTCGACCGGCTTGCACATCGGTAATCATCCTCTCGGAGATGCGGCTACGTGGTGCTGTTGGGGATGTATCCAACTGTCGTCGCATTCGGTTCGATCCGACAGCAACCTCAGTACTGCCGATCACCCCTCCGAGGGGTGCGCCTTTCCCCACCTAGGGTGGGTGGTTGATCATCTGCCCATCTCCTCGATGGCCTGCTCGATCATGGTGATGGAGTCGCGCGGGCTCAGCGCCATGGCGCGCAACTGGTCGAACATGACGCCGTAGCGGCGGACTTCCGGATGGCCCTCGATCAACTCGTCGCTGGCGATGCCCTCCACGTACACCAGCTCCGGATCGGCGGGATCCGGAAAGTCGAGCAGGGTGAAGGAGCCGAGCATGCCGGGGTGCGCGCCGGCGTCGAAGGGCAGGATCTGGAGGATGACATTGCGCTTGTTGGTGTGGTCCAGCAACTGATCGAACTGCTGGCGCATCACCTCCTTACCGCCGACGAGACGTTTGATCACGGCCTCGTCCAGTACCACCCACAGTTCGAGCGGATCATGTTTGCCGAGCACCCGTGAGCGTTCGAGGCGAGCCCGAACTCGTTGTTCGCGAACCTGTTCGGAGATCTTGGGCATGGTGGTCTCGTAGACCGCGTTGGCGTACGCCTCGGTCTGCAGCAGGCCGGGGACGAAGCTGGCCTGGAAGAACCGGGCCGAGAGCGCCTCGGCCTCGAAGTTGATGTACGCGCCGTAGACCTCGGAGACCGCGTCCTCGAAGGATCTGGCCATACCGGGTTTGAGCGCATCCACCAGCAACTGCAAGGCATCTGAACGCTGCGGTTCGGGGATGTCGTAGAGCTCCAGCATGGCGGTGAGGGTGCGGCGCTGCGGCCGGGCCTGCGCGGTCTCGATCCGGTACAGCGTGGTTACGTTGATACCGGTCTTGGCGCTGACCACCTCTTTGCTGAGGCCGGCGGTTTCGCGCATCTCGTGCAGCATCGCCGCGAGCCTGCGCAAACGTACGGTTAGCACGGTTCGCTTGCCTGCCATGACATCCCTTTCGCCTGGCGCACTAGCCCGAACGCAGTATTGCGTTCTTGCATTTGTAAGAGCATGATCCGAGCTAGCCTATTCGTGAACAACCGATCCGATGCGCGGTATAGCTGAATCCGGAGACCAATCATGTTGGTGCGATTAGTGATGTTGTCGGGTGCATGTGGGGGGTCACGATGACCATGTCGATAGCGGGCGCCCTGCCGACCGCTCCACAATTGCTCTGTGCCTTCCAAGGCAGGCGTTTTCAAGATCGAGTTCTGCTTCGGACCGCGCACGCTCTGGCCGAGCTGCACGAACGGCGAGCCGAGATAGGCGATCTCACGTTGATCGCCGAGATCGATTGTCGGCGCACCGAACTCGTTGACGATATCAACGAATGGGTGGAACAGGAACTGCCGCAGCACCGTAACGGCGCGCTGTTGCACACCGAAAGTCTGGGTGCGGTGGTCGACCGCATGGCCATGAGCTGGGTGGAAGCCAACCAGGTCATCGATCATGAGGGCGCGGCCAGCGATAATACCCATAAACACTGGTACCATCTCGCCGAACTCGTGGACGGTTACACTGATCTCGTAATCGACGTGGCCGGTGGCCGTCGTCGTTTACCGGAGCAATGATTCCAAATGCATTGACACAATTGATGCATTGCTACAGAACCATTGTCGCCAGCGGTGACGTCGACCGAGTCGCGCTATCCGACCAGTAGCCCGCTCGAACCGCAAGACGTCGCCCGCCCCGAGAACGGCGGGCGCAACGGGGCGCCCCGCCCGGCGTGCCGCGTGGTCGACTGGCGCGGCACGCCCGTTACGAATGCGGGCCGTTTCGGCGAGGGCTTCGCTCCATCAATCTTGATATGTCATTTGCGAAATTGCGGTTGTAAAAAGGCGTTTCACATTTCGGTCGACCATGTGGACGGAGTGCTGTCATGAATGTGGGGGAGACGGCCGCGGCGGAGCTCTATCAGAGCGCCTGCGGCGGCACATTCCAGCTGGACCCCGCGGTGGCACGCGAGTGCGCCGCACACTTCCTGCGATTCGCGGACTCGCTGGACCCGCACCTCGGGCAGTCCCACCGCATCCAAACCCTCACCGGCTTCGGCGCCCTCGATTCGTCCCGCCAGCTAAGCCGTGGCTTCGAATCCAAAGCTGTAGCTCTGACCGCAACCCTCACCACCCTCCAATCCAACGCCCTGGCCATGGCCGCCGCCTACCTCCTGTCCGCCGGCCTCATCCAGCAAACAGACGAAACCCGCTCCCGCGCACTACTTTCCGCCCGCGCGGGCCTCTGACTCCGGGACCGATCCCTCACCGGAGAAGCAGCTGGGCCGGTACCACTGCCAAGGTACCGGCCCAACTGGTGTGTTCACGGCGGTTTCAGCGCAGTGCCGCACGGCCCTTCAATCGGCCCAGGATGATCAGGGCGATGAGGGTTACCAGGACCAGCAGGGTGGTGCTGGCGGCGGCGTCGAAGACCTCGCCGCGGTCGGTGGCGGCGAAGATGCTGACGGGCAGGGTTTTCCAGGTGGCGGGGTAGACCATGATGGTCGCGCCGAGTTCACCCATCGAGAGGGCAATGGCGAGACCCGCTGCCGCGCCCAAAGCGGGGAGCAGGAGCGGCAACGTGATTCGGAACAGGACTCGGACCGGGCCCGCGCCGAGGGATTCGGCGGCCTGTTGATAGCCGGGGTCGAGGCGGTCCAGGGCGGCCGAGACGCCGCTGAAGGCGTAGGCCAGGACCAGGACCGTATGGGCCAGGATGACAATCCATTTGGTGCCACCGAGCAGCAGCGGGCGCTCGTTGAAGGCGATGAGGACGCCGAGGCCGATGGCTACCGAGGGGACCGCCACCGGGACGTGGAAGACGGCATCGGTGATGCGGCGCAACCACTCCGGGGCTTCCCGCGAAGCCAGCGCGGCCCAGGTGCCCAGGATCAGGGAGATCAGTCCGGCCAGCAGGGCGGTTTGCAGGCTCACCGAGAGACTGGCCGACTCCTCGCCGGAGAGCACATGATCGAAATTGGTGAAGCCGAGATCCGAAGGGAGCGGGCCGCTCCAGTGTCCGGCCAGGGCCGCCGCCGCCACGGTGGCGATGGGGGCCACGAAGACCACGGCGACCACGACGGCGAAGAACGCCAGTACCGTCAGGCGGCCGCGGCGAGTCCATACCAGCATCGTTCAGCTCTCCTTGCGGGCGCTGGTCAGGCGGGCGAACAGCAGCCGGTAGCCGAGGTAGAGGGTCAGTGACAGCAACACCTGCACCGAGGCCAGCACCGCCGCGCCCGGTAGATCGAAGGTGACGATGCCGCGGGTGTAGATGAGCGCGGGCAGCGTGATGACGCCCTTGGCCCCGGTGAACAGCACGATGCCGAACTCGTTGAGCGTCAACAGAAGTACGAGACTGCCGCCCGCCGCGAGCGCGGGCCACGCCTCGGGCAGCACGACCTGGCGCAGTACCCGCCACGGCGTCGCGCCCAGGCTGGAGGCCACATCGAGTTGTTCCCGGGGCAGCTGCGCGAACGCCGCCAGCAGCGGTCGTACCACGAACGGAGTGAAGAAGGTGATCTCCGCCAGGATGATGCCCCACGGCGTGGACAGGAAGTTGATCGCGGGTTCCGAACTGCCGGTGAGGTTTCCGATGAGCGCATTCACCGCCCCGGCCGTGCCGTACAGGAAGGTGAACGACAGCGTCACCAGGAACGAGGGCAGCGTCAGCACGGTGTCGATGAGCCGTCCGACGAACTGCGATCCGGGAAACGGTATGAACGCCAGCACAATCGCCAGGAACGTGCCGAGCACCAGACATCCGGCTGTCGAGCTGACCGAGATGGTAATGGTGCGCCACAGCGCTTTTCGCACCGACTCCTCGGCCAGCACGCTCGACCAGGTGGAGGTCCCGCGCCCGCCCCCCTTGCTGCTGGTCGACTCCCACAGCACCCGCACGATCGGATACACGGCGATGGACAGCACCACCAGCACCGGCGGCAGCGTCCACAGCACCGGCCGCCACGACCGCCGCGGATCGTTCACCTCGGGATCGGAAGGGGTGGTGGGTGATTCGAGCAGTGCGGTCATGACTTCCTCCGATCGCGCGCGGTTCGAACGCCGGTGAAGAGCTCGGACCACACCTCACCCCGAGCCGGACGTGTGGTCGTGGCCGGGCGGTGCGCCCGGGGCGCGGGATCGGCGGCGCGGCGTGGGGCGTCGGATTCGGACCGGCGGCGCTGTGGCAGCGCGGTCATGCTCGTACCTCGGAATCGGCTGCGGCGGCATCGGTTCCGATCCCCGGCGGAATCAGCACACCCGCCGGATCTGGGAATCTCACACCCACCATGTCACCGGCGACCAGTTCGGTGTGACCCGGAATATCGGCGGTGAACTCGACCGGAATGCCCTCGACGGTCAGATGCAGTCGGGTGGCCGCACCCTTCCACACCGAGGTGATCACGGTGCCGCGCAACGCATCCTGTTCGGTGAGCGGCACGATCTTCACGGTGTGCGGACGCACGCAGAGCATGGCATCGGCGTCGGGCAGCCAGTCCGGGCGGCCGACGCCCGGGCGCGGGGCCTGTGCGCGCAGGGTGTGCTCACCGACCGTGACCAGCGCCGCGGTGCCCGATACATGCCGGACCACACTGGGCAGCAGATTCGCACCGCCCAGGAAGGAGGCGGTGAAGTCGGTGGAGGGCTGCTGCCACAGCTTGTGCGCGGTATCGATATCGACGAGCCGGGCATCGCGCATGACCGCGATCCGATCGGCCAGTGCCAGCGCCTCGGCCTGATCATGGGTCACATACAGCATCGCGGTGTCCGGCAACGCCTTTCGCAGCTGCTGCAACTCACCGAGCATGGACTGGCGCAGCTGCGCGTCCAATGCCGCGAGCGGTTCGTCCAGCAGCAGCACCTTGGGCCGGATGGCCAGTGCGCGGGCGATGGCCACGCGCTGCTGCTGTCCACCCGAGAGCTCACGCGGCAGGCGCTTGGCATAGGACCCCATGCCGACCATCTCCAGCGCCTCGGCCACTCGGGTCGCGATCTCATCGCGCGGCACATGATGTGCCTTGAGCCCGAAGGCCACATTGTCGTGCACCCGCATATGCGGGAAGAGGGCGTAGGACTGCACCACCACCCCGATCCCGCGCTTGGCGGGGGAGAGGTTGGTGACATCGCGGCCGGCCAGTCGCACCGCGCCCGAGGTCGGCCGGACGAATCCGGCCAGCGCCTTGAGCGCGGTGGACTTGCCGGAACCGCTGGGCCCGAGCAGCGCAACCGTCTCCCCCGCGGCGACCCGCAGGTTGAAATCGGCCAGTGCGACAGTGGATTTACGGCCGCGGCCATAGGTGACCCCGACTCGATCGAACACGATGGCCGGTTCGACGGCCGAGGTTCCGGTCACCGTGGATGTCGTCAATGCGGAGGACATGGTTGCTACTCCCGAATGTGAAATCAGCTGCCGGTGGCCTTCTGGTACGCGGCGACATCGGTGTCGAGGGAATCCAGGACCGCGTTCCAATCCGGGTGCACGACATCGACATTGCGAACCAGCGAGGCGGGCGAGACGGCGGTACCGGCCGGAGCGGCGGCATCCTCGAGATCGGTGCGGGCCGAGACAGCCATGGCATCGGTCAGGGTCTTCTGCGCATCAGCCGAGAGCAGGTAGGTCATCAGCTTCTTGGCGGCGTCCGAGTGCGGGGCGCCCTTGGCCAGACCCATCAGGTACGGCAGTGCCACGGTGGACTGCTTACCGTCGGTGGCGGCCGGGAAGAAGACGTTGAACTTGGAACCCTTCTCCTTGATGGTCGCCAGGTTCATCTGCACATCGCCATTGGCGATCAGGATCTCGCCCTTGTCGACCTTGGCCTGCAGCTTGCCGGTGGAGGAGGACGGGCCGACATTGTTGGCCTGCAGCTTGCCGAGGTAGTCCAGCGCGCCCTGCTTACCGTAGAGCTGCTGCAGCAGGATCAGCACCGCGGTGCCGTCACCGGCCTGACCGGGGGTGGAGTACTGGATCTTGCCCTTGTAGTCGGGCTTGAGCAGATCGTCCCAGGTCACCTTGGATGCCTCGACGGACGGGTTGGCGATGAAGCAGAGGTAGTTGCCCGCCAGGCTGACCCAATTACCGGCGGCATCCTTCTCCGAGGCGGGGAACGCGCTCAGGTCGACGCCGCTGGGCTGCAGCAGGTTCGACTTGGCGGCCTTCTGCATGAACGGCGGCAGGGTGACGATGACGTCGGCCTGCGGGTTGGACTGCTCCTTCTCCACCCGGTTGACGACCTCACCGGAGCCGGCCTCGACCAGATTGACCGAGATACCGGTCTGGTCCTTGAACTTCGCGAACTGGGTCTTGTACCAGTCGCCGACGCCGTCGGCGGAGTAGACGGTGACGGTCTTGCCGTCGCTCGAATCGCTGCCGGTGCCGCCGCAGGCGGTCAGGCTGAACGCGACCGCGGTGGCCGAGGTGAGAATGAGAGCGGTACGGGCGATGGTGCGTGCGAGGCGGTTGTTCTTATTACGCACGGTGACTGCAACTTTCAGTTCGTGGGGTCGGGACGTCGAAGGGGCAGTGGGGGTTCTCCGCCACCCCCTCATGCGAGTGGCGGAAATCTGTGGGAGTCAGCCGCGTTCGGCCAGCAGTAGCGCGGCGAAGTCGACGACCGACGGCACCACATGGGTGGCGCCCGCGGCGCGCAGCTGCTCCTCGTTGTGGGCGCCGGTGAGCGTGCCCGCGACGATCCGCGCGCCCGCGGCCAGACCGGTGCCGATATCGCTGGACGTATCGCCCAGCACCGCGACACGATCCACGGCGTCGATACCCAGCCGCAGCAGCGCGGTCAGCACCATGTCCGGGTAGGGGCGGCCGCGCCCGGCATCGGACGGGGCCAGGGTCAGGTCCGCGATCTCGTTCCAGCCCAGGGCATCGATCAGCTTGTCCTGCGTCCGGCGGCTGAATCCGGTGGTCAGCGCCACCTTGATACCGGCCTTGCGCAGCGCCGAAATAGCTTCTTTCGCACCGGGAATCGGGGTCACACCGGCATCGGCGAACTCGGAGTACGCGGCCTCGAAGGCAGCGTTGGCCTGCTGCGCCTTGTCCTCGTCGCCGAGCAGTGCGCGGAAGACGACGATCTTGGACTGGCCCATGGTGTCGATGACGTACTGCCGGGCCGACTCGCGCTCGGGACCCTCGGCGGGGATGCCAGCCACGGTCGCGGCCTGTTCGAAGGCGCGGATCACCAGACCGTCATCGGCCACGGTGGTACCGGCCATATCCAGGACGGCGAGGTCGATCTGCTTGTCGGACATGGTGTCTCCTTTGACGTCAGAGGTTGAGCAGGTCGGCGGTTTCCTCGCCGATGGCCGGGCCGAGCGTCATACCGCGACCACCGGGACCGGTGATCACCCAGACGTTGTCGGCGGCCTGCGCGCGGGTCACGATCGCGCCCGGATCGATGGACTGGCTGTAGACGCCCGCCCAGCGGCGCACCACCTGCGGAAGTTCGCGGCCGAGCAGTTCCTCGGCGACGGTGACCAGATGCTCGTACGGGGCCTCGTCCACATCGAAGTTGAACGGTTCGTCGTACTCGTGGGTGTCACCGATGGTGAGGCCGCCGTGCAGGCGCTGCACACACAGCAGTTGCATCTTGTGCTGGGCGGCCGTGAAGGGTTGTGCCTCTTCGTTATTGAGGCGATCCAGCTCCGCACCCTGGAAGGCGGGGTAGTAGCGGAAGCTGTCGCCGTCGGCGAAGGCGGTGGTGAGATCCTCGCCGAGCGGGGCGGTCTGCATCATCTGCAACCGAACCCGGCGCACGGGGATGTCGCCGACGAGTTCGCGGGTGAGGCCGGTATGCGCCGCGCCCGGACAGGAGATGACCAGATCGCCCTCGTGGCGGCGGCCGCGATCATCGAGCACGGTGGTGCCGGTGATGGTGCGCGCCTCGGTGCCACCGAAGAAGCTGTAGCGCCCGGTGGCCTCCATGTACCGGCGCAGTGCGGGCAGCGCCTGCCGGGACTCGACCGCGCCGTCCTTCGAACAGTGCAGTCCGGCAAGGAATTTGCCGCGCAGGGCCGGATTGACCTTGCGCACATCCTCCGGCTCGAGCAGTTCGAACCCGCGTTCGGCGGCGGTGGGGTTCTTGATGGCCGCCTCGGCCACGGCGAGCTCATTCGCGCTACGCACCAGGGTCATCGATCCGGCGGGCCGGAACCCGACACCGGGCACCTTGCCGCCGATCTCCTCCCACAGCTGCCGCGAGCGCAGCGTGATACCGAGTTCGTTCGCACTGCGCCCGGACACCCACACCAATCCGAAGTTGCGCACGGTCGCTCCGCGCGCCTCCACCTCACGCTCGAGCTGAACGACTTCGTGACCGCGTCCGATCGCGGCGAGGGCGTGGGCGGTGCCGAGAATGCCGCCGCCGATGATGACCAATCGCATGGACCCATGGTGGCCAATGGTCTAGACCTAGGAGTGTTTCGTGTGCAAACGCTAGGTTAACAATTGGTATAGACCAATCTTGTGTACATTGGGGGCATGGACACTACGGACGTCGCCGGACTGGGCGGCCCCCGGCAGGGAGCCGCGTCGTCGGCTGAATTGTCCAGTGAGAGCGCACTTTCCGCAGCTGAAGCCCGCATGCCGAAGTCGTATCGGGTGCGCACCGAACTGGAGGCGCTACTCGCCGAGTTGAGCGAGGGCGATCCGCTCCCCTCGGAGCGCGACCTCGCCCTGCGCTGCGGTGTAGCCCGCGAAACCGTCCGCCAGGCGGTACGGGAACTCCTGGTGGAGGGCCGCATCCGCCGCCAGGGTCGCGGCACGGTGGTCTCCCGCCCGAAAATGGTGCAGCCCTTGACCCTTCGCTCCTACACCGAGGGCGCCCTGAAGTTCGGCCGCACACCGGGCCGTCTGCTGGTCGATTGGACGGATATCCCCGCCGATGCCGACACCGCCGCCGACCTCGGACTGGCCCCGGGCACACCGGTCATGCACCTCGAGCGAATCCTGCTGGCCGACGGTGAACGCATCGGCCTGGAAAGCACTTTCATGCCGGTCCCGCGCTTCGGCGTCCTGCGCGACTTCTACAACCCGGAGACATCCCTCTACGCCGCAACACGTTCGATGGGCGTCGACTACGCCTCGGCAACCGAACGAATAGAAACCGTCCTCGCCTCCCCCCGCGAGGCGGCTCTCCTGGAATGCACCACTGCCCTCCCGATGCTCCTGCTCCACCGCCGCAGCATCGGGACCGACGGCATCCCGATAGAACGCGTCCGCTCCCTCTATCGAGGCGACCGAATCGCCTTCCAGGCCACCCTCACCGACTGATCCGACAAATCGAGTGTGCTCTCGCTAGTCGTGGCACACTCAATCATGTTGCGGCTCAACGCTTCCAAATCCCGCTGGCGATGAAGGCATCCCACGCCTGGGGGCTGAATGCGAGTTCGGGACCGCCGGGACTCTTCGAGTCCCGCACCCCAACCGCGCCGCTCTCGAACTTGACCTCTACGCGAACCGCGCCGAGTTCCACGGCGTACGGCAGGTATCAGCCGGAACGCGGTGATGGCGGCGGAGTCGGATCGCCTGAAGATCGCCGACCAATTACTGTCCGCATGCGCGGGAATTTGCCGGTGGCGATGACGGACGTGGGTGTTCGTTGTGCCGGAGTTCGTGTTAGATCGACGAAACTGGTTGCGGCACAGTCAATTCTACCGACAAGTCGTTCGGGATGGTTTATTCGGGACCGTAGGGTCCTTGTGCTCTAGAACGCCGTCCGCGTATTTGCGAGGGTGATTCACGCGTGGTTACCAGAACCGGAAGGAGTGGGCGGCATGCCATCTCTGGTGTGGATCATATTGCCCTACGGTGCATTACTGTCCTTCGCCGGCGGCCACCTATGGCGGGCGCGGCACGACGGATTCCGTCGTTTCACCAGCGGAGCTGATCTGGACCAGGCCGAGCGCATCGGGTCGACAGCATTCGGAATTGCCACGAGTCTGATCGTCGTCGCCAGGATCACTGATTCGCTGACCTCTGCACCGCCTTCCCAGCCGCAGGGTGGCGTCTACTCGAGCATCACGATCATCGAGGTACTCGCCATACCGCCCGCGATCATCGGCGCCGCACTGCTGGTGATTCCGAATTTGATCACCGCCACCGCTGGACGACCGATCACTCCGCTGGACCGCGCGACATTGCCCACGCTGGCCGCCGTTCTGCTGTCCGGAGTGGCCATTCGTCTCGACTCGATCCACTCCGAGAGCCGAAGCCCCCAAACGCTATTCGCCTGGTTCCGGTCATTGCTCACCACCCACCCGCACGCCGACTCGATGTCGCACGCCCCGCTGCTGTATCAGGCCCGCGGACTGATCTTGTTGCTGTTCGTCGCGATCTGGCCCTACACCCGACTCGCCGGCACGTTCGCGCGTCCGGTCGCCAGCACCGCCAAACGCATCGCCTCGCGCCTGACCGCTCAATCAATGCTGCCCGCTCCGATGACTACATCAAATCCCTCTTGGACCGATACTCGACCGACCGCGCGACGAGCGGATCCATCGGCCGCGCCGCAAGCAATCAAGACGGCGCTGTAATCGGCAGTTGCGCGCACTACCTGCCCGCGATCTACACCAACAGCGGCACGCCCGGGGCGGGAGCCGCCGTTCTCGAGTGATCGTTCGATTACCAGATATCGAGCCACCCTGGCCGATCCGGGATATCGAATGCCGCGTACCTGCCGCGAAGAAGCACGGGTATCGTTGTGCCCGCGGGGAATTCGCCATGCAACGCCCTGGCCCGGCGGGCACGGAACTCGACAAAGCGGTATCTCTTGACGACCTTCAGGGTCTCGCCGGTCTCGGGGTGGGTGACCAGCGCCTCGATGCTCACTTCGCGCTGGGTTACCGCACTGGACCGAAGCGTGTGCCGGTAAGTCGAGTCGACCACCAAGCCGGTGCCGTGGGTTCCCTTCCGGCGCAGATACTCTCGTCTGCGGTGCCAAGCCAACCGTAGCAGCAGCGACCATGCCACCAGTCCGGTGATGACGCCGCCGATGAGCCCGAAGAATGGACCGATGTCGGCATTGACATGCTGGCCGATCCGGATCCCCTGCCCGGTCGCCGCCAGCACGAACAAGACAGACCCCGCACAAACTCCGAGCATCCACCCGACTGTGGAGGGGCCACCCACCACTTTGCGTACCCGGCTCACCACACACCTCTCGACATCGAGTTCTACTTCTACCGCAGTGCGCTGCCGACGCTGAAATGACCCTGCCGTCCTCGGCCCGCCCTCGCGCTCCTCGGAACCGCGCGGATCGCTGCATGGGGATGGCCCGAATCGCTTGCGCCGGCTCACCATGCGTCCTGCTACGCCCAGCAGATCAACATGATTCGCGGTGACGCGATCGACGGGCCGGCGTTGAGCACCTTCGAACCGGTGACCGAGATCCGCGGCCTGACCGACACCTGCCGGCGGGGCCCGGATTCACCGATCGCGATATATCCGGGAGCGGCCGAATGCTTCGACGCGCCAAAGCTCCCTGTCGCCCGCGTCTACACCGGCCTCGATAATAGGAACTGAGCGGAGGCGGCAGTGATCCTGTCGCGCGAGGCCCACCGCAAACGCATCCGCACATGGACACGGCCACTTGATCTTCCGCGCCCGCGCTGGCCGGCCGACCAACGCGCGGGTTGCGGCATTTCAGTGGTGCGCCACGATGCGCATCGTCAGATCCCCGGCGCAGCCGGGACAGACTGGAAGGGGGTCTGTGGGTCCGCTGGCTTACCCGAGGCCGAAAGGTTAACGGGGACAAGAGCATGTCAGGAAACCGGCGGCCGTGCCCGAGCATCGGGATGGCGCGTCCGGGGGACCCGCGCGATAGGGTGAAAGCTGGATTGCCTGAAGCCCAATCTCCAGTTGGTGCAAATGCCCGCCCGTCGGAAGATGATGCTTGATGACCGACGCCGTGTCCCGGACCGGTCCCGCACTGTGGCCGGCTCGCCTTCCGGACGCGGGGCGATGTCCAGTGAGGACATTCAAGGAGATGAGTGGGCCACCTACGTCGCGCTCGATACGTCTGACGATGACGAACGTGGGATCGCCTACGGGACAAGGTCCTAGTACTCCAGCAGCACTTCGTAATACGACGTTGTGTGCGATTCCGCTGACGGGCGGTCGGGTTCGGCAGTAGTGTGCTCGGCTTGTGTCGATTGATGAGGATCTTTCGGTGTGGGTGGCCGGTTTGGACGATCTGTTCGCGCGGGTGGCGGGCCGTTTCTGCAGGCCGGAGCCACGACGACGGGCTCGGGCGTATGTGCGCGGGCTGTTGGCGCCGTTGGCGGGGAAGAACGGGTGGACCCTCGCGGAGGCGGCCGGTGACAACACGCCCGACGGGATGCAGCGGCTGTTGAACGCGGCGGCCTGGGACGCCGACGGCGTGCGCGATGACGTACGCGCCTACGCCGTCGCCCACCTCGGGGACGCCGATGGTGTCCTGGTCGTCGACGAGACCGGATTCCTGAAGAAGGGAACGAAATCCGCTGGGGTGCAACGGCAATACTCCGGAACAGCGGGGGCGTGTGAATGAATAACTGTCAGTGTTGATCTGGGGCGCTGTGGTCTGCGGGTTCGGCGCGGGCGTTTAGTTGGCTCGGTGTGCGTGCGGGGGTTCCGGGTATGGGTGTGATGTCGAGCCGGTGTAGGTCGAGAATCCGGTGGCCGTCTCGGAACTGCATGTTCAGGTTGGTGCGTTTGACGCCGAGTAGCTGGGCCATCAGTGTCGTGGTGGCGGCTCTTCGCCGGTGCAGCAGGGCGGTCAGGAGTCGGTGGAAGTGGTCGATACTGCTGGTTTGCGGATGCAGGTAGCTGCGCGGACGGTGGAAGCGACGTTGAAAAGCGGCCTCGGCCAACCCATCCCAGTACGGTTCCGAGACGGCTGCCAGATGTGTGAACTCCGCCCGTGACATTCCGGTCAGGGCTGGCTCGGTGAGCAGTGCGGTCACGTCGGGATCGATCGGGCGGCGGGTTGCGGGAACTTCGGGATCGCGAGGTGGCGCGGGGTCGAGAGTGTAGTTCCAGTCCGGGTGAAACGCTGCGGGCCTGATCGGCAGGGCAAGGAACTGCGCCGGTGCGATGGCGACCGCGAGCGGATAACTGCCGGTGTCGAGTTCGGCGCCGATCACCAATCCGCTCGTGGTGGTGGTCGCGGCGATGGTTTCCACGACGATCTGGTAGCTGGTCAGCGGTCGTCCGCGCCAGTTGGCGGTGATGTGGCAGAACATCCGATGCTCGATCTTGTTCCACTTCGACGTTCCGGGAGGGAAGTGGCAGACGCTGATCTCGAGGCCGCTCTCGTGGGCGAAGGAGTGCAGGTGTTTCTTCCATGTCCAGCGGCGGGGATCGTTGGAGCCACCGCAATCGGCGGTGATCAGCAACCGAGTCGCGTCCGGGTGATCGGCCTGTCCGCGGTGTCGCCACCAGCGGCGGATGGACTCGACCGCGAACTCGGCGGTGTCGTGGTCGGTGCCGACGTTGACCCAGCCGGTGTTGCGGGCCAGATCGTAAATCCCGTAAGGGATGACGACCGGCTGGTCCTCGGTGACGAAGGTGTGACAGTCCACCATGATCGGGTCTTTGCCCGGTCGCCAAGTGCGGCCGGGCCGGTCGCGGTTGCCGATCCATTCCTTGGCCTTGGTATCGACGCTGATCACCGGCTGGTGGTCGTCGAGGAAAGCGGTGGCAGTGGCATTGATGTGAGCGAACTGGGCGTCACGATCGGGATGGCGAGTGCCCTCGGTGGTCTTGGCGGTGCCCTGCAGGCTGTAGCCCATCGTGTGCAGCAGATGCCCGACGGTCGCAGCGCTGACCGGATGGCCCTGCACGGTCAGCGCCGAGGCCAGCGTGCGCAGCGACAACGTGGTCCAGCGCAGCGGGGACACCGGATCGCCACGAGTACGCGGCTCGATCAGCGCCTCCAGCGCCGGCCGAAGACCAGGGTCGGTGCCCGTCAGCGGCTTACGACCGGCCCCCGGAGCCCGAACACGTTGGGGTGCAACAGGAGCAGTATCAAGTTCGGAGGCGCCGCGCGCGATGGTGGCGGTACTGGCACCCGAGGCTGCAGCCACGGCGGCGATCCCTCCATGGCCCAGCGCGGCGGCCTCGCTGGCCAGATACAGACGACGACGTCGTTCATCGAGGTGGGGCAGGATCCGATCGAACTTGACCTTCAGTTCGGTGATGGGAATGCGAACTCGTGCAGGCACAGCCATACCCCAGCCTCCCACCACAGCCCCGGAAACGCCCCAGATCAACACTGACAGTTATTCATTCACACGCCCCCGGGCGGACGGAGAATTGCCAGATCGGGGTTTTCCTGGCTTATGCCTCGACGCACGGGCATGCGCTGGTGGATCGGGAGTTGTATCTGCCGCAGTCGTGGATCGATGACCGGGATCGGTGCCGGGGCGCCGGGATTCCCGACGAGGTCGAGTTCGCGACCAAACCGCGGTTGGTGATCGCGATGCTGGAGCGGGCGTTGGCCGCGCGGCTGCCATTCGCATGGTTCACCGCCGACGAAGCCTATGGCCAGGCCGGTTATCTGCGGGAATGGCTCGAAGACCACGCGGTGTCGTACGTGATGGCGACCCGCCGCGACGACCGGGTCGCCACTCGTGCCGAACGCGGCGGACGGGCCGATGCGTTGATCGCGGAGCTGCCCGCCGCCTCCTGGCAGCGGCTCTCGGTCGGTGCCGGAGCGCACGGCCCGCGCGAATATGACTGGGCCAGAAGGCCGATCGATGGTCGGTGGAGCGGTGGACGCGGGCACTGGCTGCTGGCGCGGCGCTCGATCAGCGATCCGAGCCAGATCGCCTACTACGTCTGTTACGGCCTGGCCCGGTCGCGTCTGGTCGATCTGGCCTGGACCGCCGGTTCGCGCTGGCATGTCGAGGAATGTTTCCAGCAGGCCAAGAACGAGGCCGGGCTCGACCATTATCAGGTGCGTTCCTGGCGGGCCTGGTATGCCCACATTACGTTGTCGATGCTCGCTCTGGCCTGGCTGGCAGCGTCGAAAACCGTTGCGTTAAAAGGGGAACCGATTCCAGCGCTGCGGGCATGATCGCTCTCACGCTACCGGAGATCCGCCGTCTGCTGGTGGCGTTCGTGCTGGCCCGAGTCAATCCCGCCGAGCTCGTGTGGTCCTGGTCGTGCTGGCGGCGTCGCCGCCAGCACGAGGCCCGCCTATCGCACTACCGCCGCCGAGGACACCCACTTACCTGACCACCGAGTGCCGTTGCAGTATTAACCGAGCCAGGGAGGACGAAGGGATGCTTGCCGTGGAGGATTGGGCTGAAATCCGTCGTTTGCACCGGGCGGAAGGAATACCGATCAAGGCGATCGCGCGGGTGATGGGCGTGTCCCGCAACACCGTGCGTGCTGCTCTGGCTTCGGACAGACCACCGAAATATCAACGGCCGCTGAGAGGTTCGATCGTCGATGCGGTCGAACCACGGATCCGGGAATTGTTGCGGGCCTATCCCACGATGCCGGCCACGGTGATCGCCGAACGGATCGGGTGGACCAGGTCGATCCGGGTGCTCTCCGAGCGTGTCGCGCAGCTGCGACCGGCGTATCTGCCGCCGGATCCGGCGTCGCGGACCGCATATGTCGCCGGAGAGATCGCCCAATGTGATTTCTGGTTCCCGCCGATCGAGCTGCCGGTCGGATTCGGGCAGGTCCGTGGCCCGAAACAGTTGCCAGTACTCACGATGGTGATGGGGTATTCACGCTGGTTGATGGCGATCCTGGTGCCGACTCGCCATGCCGAGGATCTGTTCGCTGGATGGTGGAGGTTGATCCACGGATTAGGTTCGGTGCCAAGGGCTTTGGTTTGGGACGGTGAAGGGGCGATCGGGCGCTGGCGCGGCGGTCGGAGTGAGTTGACCGCACAATGCCAGGCGTTCCGGGGAACGCTGGGCTCGAAGGTGATCATCTGCAAACCCGCTGATCCGGAGGCGAAAGGGATCATCGAACGCGCACACGACTATCTGGAACGCTCGTTCCTTCCTGGTCGATCATTCTGCAGCCCAACCGATTTCAATTCTCAGATGACCGATTGGCTGGCACTGGTGAACACCCGTCAGCGGCGGGTACTCGGTTGCGCGCCGACCGACCGAATCACCGCCGACAGGCAAGCGATGCTGACATTGCCACCCGTTGCGCCAGAGATCGGGTGGCGGCGCTCGGTCAGGCTGCCGCGTGATCATTACATTCGCCTGGACTCCAACGACTATTCGGTGCACCCGAGCGTGATCGGCCGTCCGGTCGAGGTCTTCGCCGACCTGGCACGAGTGCGCGTCCACTCGGGCGGCAAGCTGGTGGCAGATCACGAACGGATCTGGGCTTGGCATCAGACGATCTCCGACCCCGATCATGTCACGGCGGCGAAAGCGTTGCGGCGCAGCCGCATCGGGGTATTGCGGGCAACACCCGAACCGGAGGTCGAGCAACGAGCCCTGAGCGACTACGACACCGCACTGGGCATCGACCTCGACACCGAAGGCGGGGTGGCGTGATGGCGACCACAAGAACATCAGCCAAAACATCCACCAACGCAAGGGATCTCGCCGCTGAGATCGCGTTCCTGACTCGCGCTTTGAAGGCACCGACCCTGCGGGAATCGGTGGGTCGGCTCGCCGAGCGCGCCCGCGCGGAGAACTGGACCCACGAGGAATTCCTCGTCGCTTGCCTGCAGCGGGAAGTCTCTGCTCGCGAGTCCCATGGCGGTGAGGGACGCATCCGCGCTGCTCGGTTCCCGGCCCGGAAGTCGTTGGAGGAGTTCGACTTCGACCATGCGCGCGGACTCAAACGAGATGTCATCGCTCATCTGGGGACCCTGGATTTCGTTACCGCGAAGGAGAACGTCGTGTTCCTGGGCCCGCCCGGGACCGGCAAAACCCACTTGGCGATCGGGTTGGCGATCCGGGCTTGCCAGGCCGGGCATCGGGTCGCGTTCGCCACCGCCGCCGAATGGGTTGCCCGCCTCGCCGAAGCGCATCACAACGGCAGGTTGCAGGCCGAGTTGATCAAGCTCGGCCGCTATCCACTTTTGGTAGTCGACGAGGTCGGTTACATCCCGTTCGAGAACGAGGCCGCCAACCTCTTCTTCCAGCTGGTCTCGTCCCGTTATGAGCGGGCCTCGCTGATCGTGACCAGCAACAAGGTCTTCGGCCGTTGGGGCGAGGTCTTCGGCGACGACGTCGTCGCCGCGGCCATGATCGACCGCCTCGTTCACCACGCCGAAGTTCTCGCCCTCAAGGGCGAGAGTTACCGGCTCAAGGACCGTGACCTCGGTCGCGTTCCCGCCGCCGGCACAACTGAAGACTGAAACCAACCAGAACCACCGGGCACAGGGGGTCAGGATTCACTTGCCGGAAAGGGGTCAGGATTCAGGTTCTGGCACAAATTCCGTGATCCGGTTGGTCCGGATTGATCAGTCGCTCAATAGGATTCGCTTCCGGAGAAGGTCTGGCTTTGCACGCCCGAACATCTGGCGTTTGACCATCTTGATGCGGTTGACATGCCCTTCGACCGGTCCGCTGCTCCAGGGCAGCGTCAGGCCGGCGGTCACTGCATCGAAGTCGCGGCGCAGGCCGCGGACGAAGGAGTGCAGGGCCGGTAGGTCGTCGGCGTCGACGGCTTTCATCCATTGCTCCAGTTCCCGGCCGCGTCGCTGGCGCATCATCGTGGCGAAGGCCCGGATGTGACCGGCCAGGCAGGTGAGTTCGGGGCTCGCGGTGAGGATCGCATCGAGCCGGTGCTGATCATCGGAATCGAGGTTGGCGGGGTCGCTCATGAGCCAGCTCACGACACGACGCACCGATGGCGGCTTGCGGGCAGCGCGGGGAATGTGGCCGGTCGTGCGGAAGGGGTGCAGGTAGTTCATGACGATCTTCGGTCCGCCGCGGTAACCGCGGGCCTTGATCTCGTGGAACAGTTCGGTGGCGTTGGTGCAGCCCTCGTTCCATCGTTGATGCAGGTAGGGCTTGAACTCCTCGAGCAGGCTGCGGCGCTGCCCGGTACCGGTGTTGACCAGTAACTCCTCGACGTTGGCGGCACGCGCGAAGCGCCGAACGGTTCCCCGGGCAAGACCCAGCTGGGCGCCGACCGACCGCATGCTCACGCCGTCGGCAAGAAGTGTGTGGATTGCGGCGTAACGTTCGCGGGTCCGCACGGCCCACTTGTCCGTCCGAATCAGCGGTGGCGCAACCACTTCGGGAATCACCGGGATTTCCTGCCCGTCTGTGCTCGCTTGCTCGGTGTCGGTCATGGTGTCGAGGCAGTTTCGGTATCGAGCCACGGCCCGCTCGACCGCCTCGCCGAGGTTGTGCCAGACGTGCCAGCGGTCCGCGACCTGCAGAGCGTCGGGCGCTGCGGTCGCCACGCCGTCTGCGTAGGCGCCGGCGCGGTCGCGGCAGACGATCTCGACGCCGGGATGTGCACGCAGCCAGGCGGCCAGGGTTGCGGCGGTGCGGTCGCCGAGTACGTCGACCGGTCGCCGGGTTTCGATGTCGATCAGGATCGTTCCGTAGTGGTGTCCGCGGCGCAGGGCGAAGTCGTCGACGCCGAGTACTCGCGGTGTCGCATGGTCGGGATCGGGCAGCGCGCGGATCTGCCGCAGCAGCGTCATCCGGCTGACCGTGGCCGCCAGATGCCCTGTCATCCGGGCACCCGGCCGACCACCCAAAGCCAACGCGACGGCACACAGCAGGCGTTGCAGAATCGTGGTGCGCCGGGCGTGCCGAGCTGCCAGCTGCGTCACCTGCTCGGCGAAAGTCCTTCTCCCACAGTCGGAGTTGACGCAGAACAACCTCCTCACCCGCAACCTGATCACCACTTCCCGCCCGGTGATCGCGGTGTCGGACAATCGGCGTCCGTAGCGACTGTGGACTCGGCGGGACAACATGCCACACCCGGGGCACGCGGCTGGTTCGTCACCCGTCCGTGCTTCGATTCGCACCCGAACCCCTGTCGAGTCCACACTCTCGATCCGCAGCCCGTTCAGATGAGGGAACAGGACCGCCATCGGTCCAAGATCAGAACACCGGCCACATGATCGATCATCAAGCGCCCGTTGGCAATACGGTCCCGGTCAATCACGCAAACCGTGCCAGATCCAGGATTCAACTGCCGTTGACACATGTCGGGTGAATATCTGAAATACCTTGTGGGGCAACAGATCTAGAATCCTGGTCGCGATCTGGGGGCAGTGTGGCAACGATAACCCCGTCTGTCTGGCGGAGGCGTAAATCAACCTGAAGCTGTCGCGAATCGCTCTCCCGCTTCGTTGCCCGTGGTCGATAGCCTTCCTAACAGTTGGGGAGTTCTGGATAGAAAAGGTGGCGGGGCGTTATGGTCGAGAAGCGTGGCTCTTTCATGGGCGAAAGCGAGCCGATCGCGATCATCGGTATGTCGTGTCGGTTGCCCCAAGCATCAAGTCTGGAAACCTTGTGGGAGCTCCTGTGCGACGGGAAGAGCGCGATCAGTGTCGTTGGTACAGAGTCTCGTGCCTCGGAAGCTGACGATCGGGACGCCTCCGCGACTGGGTTGAGTCATGCCGCATTGCTCGATGAGATCGACCATTTTGATCCTGCCTTCTTCAGCGTCTCACCTCGCGAAGCGCTTGCTATGGATCCTCAGCAGCGTTTGATGTTGGAGCTGAGTTGGACTGCGCTCGAGCAGGCGGGCGTGGTTCCGGGAAGTCTTGCCGGGACCTCTACAGGCGTTTTCGTGGGCGTCATGCGGGACGAGTACGGCGCAGTGTTGGATGAGCACACCTCTTCCGAGGTGCGTCGGCACGCTATGCCGGGAACCAGTCGCTCGGTGATCGCGAACCGGGTTTCTTATTTCCTCGGGGCGCACGGACCGAGTCTGAGCGTCGATGCGGCACAGGCTTCTTCGCTGGTAGCAGTGCATTTGGCATGTCAGAGCCTGCGATCGGGCGAATCGTCGGTTGCACTTGCCGGAGGCGTCAACCTGTTGGTTGGCTCGCAGGGGAATGCGGAGTCGATCGCATTCGGAGGTCTGTCTCCGGACGGTCGTTGCTACACCTTCGATCAGCGCGCGAATGGCTATGTGCGCGGCGAAGGCGGAGCGGTCGTGGTGTTGAAACGACTCCCGGACGCGCTCGCCGACGGCGATACCGTCCACGGTGTCATTCTAGGCAGCGCGGTTAACAATGACGGGGCTACGACCGGGCTGACAGTACCCAGCGCGCAAGCGCAAGCGGAGGTCATCGAATCGGCGTTGCAGGACGCGGGAATTGGTGCAGGGGATGTGCAGTATGTGGAGCTGCACGGAACGGGTACCCCGGTTGGTGATCCGATCGAAGCCGAAGGGCTCGGGATGGTCTACCGCGGGGCGGGATCACTCAAGGTTGGATCGATAAAGACCAACATCGGCCACCTCGAGGCGGCCGCGGGTATCGCAGGTCTGCTCAAGGTGGTCTTGAGTCTGACCCATGAGAAGCTGCCACCGAGTCTGAATTTCTCGGCGTCGAGCCCTCTGATGGGTCTATCAGAGCTCGGTTTGGAGGTGCAGACCGAGCTCTCGGACTGGCCCGACCCGAGTCGGCCTCGCTTGGCTGGAGTCAGCTCATTCGGAATGGGGGGCACCAACTGTCACTTGATTCTTGGCGAGGTGTCGCGGCCGCAGTTTACGCAGGAGGACAGTCCGGCTACGTCCGGTATCACGTTGAACGTCACGCCGGTGCCGGTTTCAGCGAAAGACGCAGCGGGACTGGCCACGATGGCGGCATTGCTACGCGATCGGATGGACGTCGACACAACCTTCAGCGAAATCGACCTGGCCTGGTCCCTGGCTACCACGCGGACCAGCTTCCCCCACCGTGCTGTGATCGTAGGTGGGAGCCGAACGGACGTCCGAGATGCGCTGCATGCCATTGCCTCCGCCGAAGCCGCGCCAAATGTGGTGCAGGGCAGGGCCGGTGAGTTCGGCAAGCTGGCTTTCGTCTTCTCCGGACAGGGGTCGCAGTGGGTTGGTATGGCGGCGGACCTACTCGTGTCGTCGCCGGTTTTCCGGACCGAACTCGAAGCGTGCGCCGATGCGTTGGCCCCGCACATCGATTGGTCGCTGTTGGACGTGCTGCGCGGGATCGAGGGTGCGCCGTCCTTGGAGCGTGTGGACGTGGTTCAACCCGCGCTGTTCGCGGTTATGGTGGCGCTCGCCCGGTTGTGGCAATCGCTTGGCGTGCAACCAGAAGCGGTGGTCGGGCATTCGCAAGGTGAGATCGCCGCGGCGCATTTCGCAGGAGCGCTGACATTGGCCGATGCGGCGGCCGTGGTCGCGTTGCGTAGCCGTTTGATCGCCGCGATCTCCGGTACCGGTGGCATGGCGTCGATTCGGTTGTCCGAGGCTCGGACGCTGGAATTGCTGCGCGAATACGACGGGTTGCTGACTGTTGCCGGTGTCAACGGACCCGCCGAAACGGTGGTCGCAGGTACCGGTGCTGCTATCGAGTCGATTGTGCGCCGGTGCGAGGACGAGGGGACCCGGGCGCGCCGGGTACCGGTCGATTACGCATCGCATTCGCCGCAGATCGCCCCCGTGCGCGAGAAGTTGCTCGAGGCGCTAGCCCGAATCCAGCCGCGCCGACCGGATTTGGCGTTCTACTCGACCGTCACGGGCGGGTTGCTCGATGCCACCGCACTCGACGCCGAGTACTGGTTTGCCAATCTTCGTGGCCAGGTTCGGTTCATGGACGCGATCAAAGCGCTCGATGCCGACGGCTACGACACATTCGTGGAGACCAGCCCGCATCCGGTACTTGCGATGTCGATCCAGGAGACGCTCGAATCCACCGCGATCGTGGTCGGTTCGCTGCGTCGCGGTGAAGGCGACTGGGCGCGCATGCTCACCTCGGCTGCCGCGCTGTCGGTGCGTGGAGTGCCAGTCGACTGGGCCGGATTGCTGTCCGCGGCTGCCCCGGCCCGTATCGCCCTTCCCCCGTACCCGTTCCAGCGCAAGCGGTTCTGGCCGACCTCCGCCCGTAGCGTCCTGATGCCAGAACACAACGCGTCGCATACCCCGGTCTCGGCCGGCCCATCGAATGACGCCGACGACGTCCCAGATCTGATGGCGCTGGTTCGCACCAATGTGGCTGCGGTCCTGGGTCATGCGTCCTCGACCAGCGTTGATCCCGAATGCACGTTCAAGGAACTCGGCTTCGACTCGGTGACGGCGGTCGATCTGCGGAATCGCCTGGTTCAAGCCACCGGGATGCGGTTGCCCGCTGGACTGCTGTTCGACTATCCGACTCCGGTCGGGCTGGTGCGGTATTTGTCGGGAGCCGAGCGTGAATCGGCACGAAGTGGACCACGTGTCATGACCGAGTCCGACGACCCGATCGTCATTGTGGGGATGGCCTGTCGCTATCCGGGCGAAGCCAATACACCGGAACAGCTTTGGGACTTGCTCGCCTCCGAAACCGATGCGATATCGCCGTTCCCCGCGAATCGAGGGTGGAATCTCGACTCGCTGTACAACCCTGATCCGCACAAGCACGGGACGACCTACGTCCGGCACGGCGGATTCCTGAGCGATGTCGATCGGTTCGACTTCGAGTTCTTCGGAATCAGTGCGCGTGAAGCGCAGGCGATGGACCCGCAGCAGCGGCTGTTGCTCGAAGCCGGTTGGGAGGCGATGGAACGCGCTCACATCGACCCCGCCACCCTGCGCGGGAGCCGTACCGGTGTGTATGTCGGTGCGATGGCCACCGATTACGGTCCTCGGCTGCACCAGGCGCCGGAGGGCTTCGAAGGCTATGTCCTGACCGGCTCGAGCGGCAGTGTGGCCTCGGGGCGGCTGTCGTATGTTTTCGGGTTCGAGGGTCCCGCGATCACAATCGACACCGCGTGCTCCTCCTCGTTGGTCGCACTTCATATGGCAGTGCGCGCCCTGCGTTCGGACGAGTGCGATATGGCGCTGGTCGGTGGCGTCACGGTGATGGCGACGCCGGGTATGTTCCTGGAATTCGGCAAGCAGCGCGGGCTCGCACCCGACGGTCGCTGCAAGCCCTTCGCCGCGGGAGCCGATGGCACCGCCTGGGCAGAGGGCGCCGGAATGCTTCTGGTGGAACGTCTCTCGGACGCGCAGCGGAATGGGCACCCCGTGCTGGCCGTGGTTCGCGGGTCCGCCGTGAATCAGGACGGCGCCAGCAACGGTCTGACCGCACCGAACGGCCCATCGCAGCAGCGGGTGATCATGCAGGCGCTGGCGGATGCGCGACTGTCCCCGAGTGCCGTGGACGCCGTCGAGGCACACGGCACCGGAACGAGTCTGGGTGACCCGATAGAGGTCGAGTCACTGGTCGCCACCTATGGCGCGGATCGAACCCGACCGTTGTGGCTGGGTTCGCTGAAGTCGAACATCGGTCACGCCCAGGCGGCGGCGGGCATCGGCGGGATCATCAAGATGGTGATGGCGCTGCGGAATGGCCTGTTGCCGAAGACACTTCACGTCGATGTGCCCAGTCGGCACGTGGATTGGGACGGGTCGGCGATCAGTCTGCTCACCGAGGCGCAGCCTTGGCCCGCGCGCGGCGAATCTCGTCGTGCCGCGGTCTCTTCGTTCGGTATCAGCGGTACGAACGCACACGTCATTATCGAGGAGCCGCCTGCCACCGCCCCATTCGACAGCACGGCGGATCTCGGTCCGTTCCCGTTGCTGGTGTCCGGGAAATCGGACAACGCAGTTCGGGCACAAGCGGTACAGCTGTCGAGACAACTCGCGGATGACGCCGATCTATCAGCAATCGACGTTGCCTTCACCCTGGCACACCGGTCGCACCTCGAATACGGCGCCGCGGTGGTCGGTTCCACGCGCGAGGAACTGATTGCCGGTCTGGACGAGCTCGCGAGCGGTTCGGCGAAAATCACCCGTCGAGCCGGTGTCGGCAAGATCGCCTTCCTGTTCACCGGGCAGGGCAGCCAGTACCCGGGCATGGGGCGTGATCTGTACCGCAGGTATCCAGAATTCGCCGCCGCCCTGGATGAGGTCTGCTCCTATTTCGATACTCATCTCGATCACTCGCTGCGTGAAGTCATGTTCGCCGAACCCGGTTCGGGGTCGGCGCAGCTGATCGACGACACCGGATATGCCCAACCCGCCCTCTTCGCATTCGGCACCGCCCTGTACCGGTTGCTCGATTCGTGGGGAGTGGCACCGGACTATCTCGCGGGGCATTCTCTCGGTGAGATAACCGCCGCTCACATTGCCGGTGTGCTGTCCCTGCGTGACGCTGTCGCACTCGTAGCCGTGCGGGCCCGCCTGATGCAATCCGCACGATCGGGCGGAGCCATGGTTTCGATCGCCGGGACCGAGGCGGAAGTTCGGGAGAGTCTCTCGGGGCTGACGAACCGTGTCGACATTGCCGGAGTGAATACCGCTACGTCGGTTGTTATCTCGGGGGACGAGCAGGCCGTACTCGATATCGCGGCACAGTGGGCGGCGCAAGGCCGCAAGACCAAACGACTCCGGGTCTCGCATGCGTTCCATTCACCTCATATGGATGCGGTGACCGCTGAATTCGAGCGCGCGATCGCGGACTTGACCTTTCATCCGCCCTTGCTTCCGGTGCTCTCGAACGTTACGGGTATGCGCGCGAGCGCCGAGCAATTGAGCTCTCCGTCGTACTGGGCCGCGCATATTCGTGAGGCCGTTCGTTTCCACGACATGGTGGGAAACCTTGTCGCCGAGGGAGTCACCACCTATCTCGAACTAGGTCCGGACGCCACGCTCGCTGCCCTGACCGCGGCCGGCGTTCCGGAGAACGCCAGCGCGGTGATTGCGGCGGCCGTGCGGCAAGGAAGGCCTGGGCCGGCGTGCCTGGTCGCGGCGCTCGCCGAGATACATCGCGCGGGAATCGGAATCCATTGGGCCGCAGTGTTGGCTGGTGGAAACTACGCCGTATTGCCCACCTATCCATTCCAACGGCAGCGTTGCTGGATTCCATCGAGCAGCGCGGCCGGCGAACTCTCCTCGACCGGACTCGACCGTGCCGACCATCCGCTGCTCGTCGCCGAAGTCGAACTTCCGGACGGTGGTCTGCTGCTGACCGGGCAGCTTTCGCTGTCGTCCTTCCCATGGCTGACCGACCATGTGATTTTCGGTTCCGTCGTGGTTCCCGCGACGGTATTCGCGGAGATCGCCCTGCGCGGAACCGGTCGCGGCCCGCTGGGCCGGGTGGCGGAGCTGACCCTGTGGTCCCCGTTGCTGCTCACGCCCGCCGATCCGGTCCGGCTGCAGGTCGCGGTCGGTCCCATCGCGGACGGAGGCCGTCGATCGGTGACGATTCGATCCCGTTCCGAGGGGGATTTCCAGAGCCAATGGGTTACCCACGCCAGTGGATCCCTGATCGGAGCAACGATCGAAAGCGATGATGCGCTCGGCCGTCGCCGGATCGAAATTCCCTCGGCAGCAACACCTGTCACCGTGGCGGGATGCTACGAACAGCTGGCCGAGCGGGGTTATCAGTACGGTCCGGAGTTCCAAGGCTTGCAAGCGCTGTGGCGCCACGGCGACAACATCTACGCACAAATCGAGCTGCCGCACGCTGAGACGGCCGAGTTCGGCCGCTACGCGATCCACCCGGCGCTGCTGGATGCCGCGCTGCATGCGCTATTGATCGGTTCGGACGAGTTCGGGCGCGACCGCACCGAGCCGGACGGATTACTGCTTCCATTTAGCTGGACCGGGATCGAAGTGGTCTCACCCGGGGCGACCAGTCTGCTCGTGCGACTGGTTCCGGCCGGGTCCCATGCGGTATCGGTGGACATTGCTGACGCCCAGGGAACTCCTGTCGCGTCGATCGCTTCGCTTGTGTTCCGTCCGGCGACCGCGAAAGATGTGGTAGGACAGTCGAACTCGCGCCTCGGCAGCCAAGGCGAAGAGGCTGATCTGTATCACGTCGACTGGCAGCCGATCTCGAGTTCTCCTGCGGCGCAACCTATTGGGTCTTGGGCGGTGCTGGGTTCCGATCCCGCCCTGCTCGCTGTACTCGGTGCCGAGGCCCAGGTCGTCGGTTCCCGAGATCTGGCGGCACTCGCGCAGGCGTTCACCAGTGGCGGGACACGTCCTGATGCGGCCGTGGTGTGTTTCGACAACCCCGACGGTGATCCGGTGACAGTGACCCATGAGGTCGCGCAGCACGCGTTGGCCCTTGTTCAGGAGTGGCTGCGCAATGACCGCGTCGCTGATTTCCCCCTCGTCCTGGTGACTCGCCGGGGGGTGGTGACGTGTCCGGACGACCGGGTGGTCGCACCGACCTTCGCGGCCGTCTGGGGTTTGGTTCGCGCCGTATCGGCCGAAGCGCCCGGTCGCTTCAGGCTTATCGACATCGATGGCACGGAACCTTCTTATGAGGTGTTCGCGGCGGCCGTGGCAAGTGGTGAGCCGGAATTGGCGATTCGCTCGGGCAACATCGTGATTCCCGGACTCGTCCCTGTCGACGGTGGCAGCAGTCTGCCCGCATCGCTCCGAGACGCCAACTGGCGAGTCGACATCCGGAATACGGGGACGCTCGCGAACGTCACGATTGTCGACAACGAGCGTGCGACGATGCCGCTCGCCCCGCGCGAGGTGCGCATCGCGGTGCGAGCGGCCGGGGTCAACTTCCGCGATGTCGCGCTGGCTCTGGGGATGGTCCCCGAGCACAGCATGATGGGCTTGGAAGCCGCCGGCGTGGTGGTCGAGGTCGGCTCAGACGTAACTCGGTTCGTGGTCGGTGCGAAGGTTATGGGGTTGTGCCCGGCGGCGTTCGGGCCGCTTGCCGTCGCCGATGAGCGCCTGTTTGCCGCCATTCCGGATGGATGGACCTTTGCCCAGGCCGCGTCCGTGCCGGTGGTGTTCCTCACCGCGTACTACGGTCTCGAGCGTCTCGCCGGACTGCGCCGCGGTGAATCCTTGCTCGTGCACGCCGCCACCGGTGGTGTGGGAATGGCGGCGGTCCAGCTGGCTCGGCACTGGGGCGCTGAAGTATTCGGTACCGCGAGCATCGGCAAATGGGATGTCTTGCGTGCACAAGGTTTTCCTGAGGAGCGGATCGCTTCCTCCCGTGACGCCTCGTTCGAAGGAAAATTCCTAGCCGCTACTGCGGGACGCGGTGTGGATGTCGTATTGGACTGTCTGGCAAATGAGCTCGTCGATGCGTCGCTGCGGGTTCTGCCCCGTGGTGGCCGGTTCATCGAGATGGGTAAGACCGATATTCGAGACCCCGAGCGAATTGCCGAGCAGTACAACGGGGTCGAGTACCGGGCATTCGATCTGTTGTCCCTCGATTACGGTTCGATCGAGCGCATGTTCGATGAGCTGGGCGAGCTTTTCGACTCCGGGGTGCTTACTCCGCTGCCCTTGACGACGTGGGATATGCGGGAAGCGCCCAGGTCGCTCAGGCAGCTCGGTGAGGCGCGCCATATCGGCAAGATCGTATTGACTTTGCCGGCGCCGCTCGATCCGAACGGCACCGTGTTGATTACCGGTGGCACGAACAGTGCCCTGGCGATCGAAACGGCTCGCCACCTGGTGACCCGGTACGGCGTGAAGCACCTGCTCTTGGCTGGTCGGCGCGGCCCGGATGCGGCCTCTTCCGAAGTCGCGGAGCAGTTTTCGGTCCTCGGCGCCGAGCTGACGGTGGTCGCGTGTGATGTTGCCGACCGAGACGCGCTCAGCGCCACGCTGGCGGGAATTCCCAGGGATCAGCCCCTGACCGCGGTGATTCATGCGGCCGGCGTCCTCGATGACGGTCTCGTCGAGGGCCAGGATTCGGCGCGGCTGCGTCGAGTCATGCGACCGAAGGTCGACGGGGCATGGCATTTGCACGAGCTGACCCGGGACCGTGATCTCGCTGCGTTCGTGCTGTTCTCCTCGGTAGTCGGCACGCTCGGCAACGCGGGTCAAAGTACCTATGCCGCCGCGAACGGCTTCCTGGACGGGCTCGCTGAACAT
The DNA here is from genome assembly GCF_036327755.1 of Nocardia sp. NBC_01503. Taxonomy (NCBI): domain Bacteria; kingdom Bacillati; phylum Actinomycetota; class Actinomycetes; order Mycobacteriales; family Nocardiaceae; genus Nocardia; species Nocardia sp. NBC_01503. Next base: position 130,448 of record NZ_CP109596.1, on the reverse strand, counting down.
CGTCGAGGCGCGGGGTTGGCGGCCAGCTCGCTCGCTTGGGGTCTCTGGGCCGACGCGGGAATGGCTGCGACGCTGGGCAATTCAGATCTCGTGCGGATGGCGCGCGCCGGAATCCTGCCCATGTCGGCGGATACCGGCCTACGGGCGCTGGATGCCGCACTCGATTCGGGCTTGGGCGTTCTGGTCCCGGCGCGTCTGGACCCGGCGGCCACGGCCACGAAATCGCCGTTGTGGCGTGCCCTGCAGCAGCGGGCGGGAATTCGGGCGACCGCGATTCCCGAGACGCTCCCCAGCGTGCCCCGGCCGTCCAAGGCACCGAACTCCGAACTATCTCCCGATCAACACCGCGAACAGGTGATGAACGCAGTGCGCGCCGAAGTCGCCGCGGTGCTGCACAGTCCGGTCGCGGCGATCCTCGCCGATCGGCCATTCAAGGAAGCGGGTTTCGACTCGCTGACGGGAGTCGAGCTGCGTAATCGGCTCTCCAGCGCACTGGGTGTCTTGCTGCCACCGACAGCGATCTTCGATCACCCGACCCCCGAAGCGCTCGCGGAATTCATCTTCGCCGAACTCGCTGGAGTCGAGACGAAGGACGCGGAGCCCGCGCCGAATCCGAACGAGTTTCGGGGAGAGGAGCCCATTGCGATCACGGCGATGGCTTGCAGGTTCCCCGGCGGTGTCGCTACTCCGCAGGATCTGTGGGACCTGGTTTCCAATGGCATTGACGCCGTGGGAGATTTCCCGGAGAACCGAGGTTGGGATATCGCGAATCTCTACGATCCGGATCCGGAAGCGTCCGGCAAGACCTACGCCAGGCAGGGCGGCTTCATCTACGACGCGGATGAATTCGACGCCGAATTCTTCGGTATCAGCCCGCGTGAGGCGCTGGCGGTAGAGCCACAACAGCGGATGATGCTCGAAATCGCTTGGGAGGCAATCGAAGCGCTCGGTGTCGATCCGACGACGCTGCGCGGCAGTCGAACCGGAGTCTTCGTCGGAGCCTTCGCGCAGGAGTACGCGTCGCTCTCCCATACGGGCTCGGACGACGTCGACGGATATCTGCTGACCGGTACGACCTCCAGCGTGATATCCGGTCGTGTGGCATACGAACTCGGGTTGGAAGGCCCAGCCCTGACCATCGACACGGCCTGCTCATCGTCCCTGGTCGCATTGCACACTGCGGTTCAGTCACTCCGAAACGGCGACTGCGACCTGGCATTGGCCGGTGGAGTGACGGTGATGTCCACTCCAGGCATCTTTGTCGACTTCAGCCGGCAGCGTGGCCTGGCTTCCGATGGCCGGTGTAAATCCTTCTCGGACAACGCCGACGGCACCATCTTCGGCGAAGGGGCCGGCCTCTTGGTTGTCGAGCGACTCTCCGATGCGCGGCGCAACGGCCATCCGGTCCTCGCGGTCATTCGCGGTTCGGCAATGAACCAGGATGGCGCCAGCAACGGCCTGACCGCGCCCAGTGGCAAGGCTCAGCAACGCCTCATCCGTCAGGCGCTCACCAATGCGGGTCTGATGGCAGATCAGGTGGACGCGGTCGAAGCACACGGCACCGGGACCACGCTCGGGGATCCCATCGAGGCGCAGGCGCTGATCGATACCTATGGCCGAAACCGCCCGGCGGATCAGCCACTGTGGCTGGGCTCGATCAAGTCCAACGTTGGTCATACCCAAGCCGCAGCCGGGGTGGCCGGAACCATCAAAATGATCATGGCGTTGCGCAACGGCCTGCTGCCGAGAACACTGCACGCGACGAAGCCGACGGGTCATGTCGACTGGAACGCCGGTGTCGAACTCCTGACGGAATCGCGTCCTTGGCCGATGCTGAATGAGCCACGCCGGGCGGGTATCTCCTCGTTCGGTGTGAGCGGCACCAACGCGCACTTGATCATCGAAGAAGCGCCGCGCACCGCAGACCCGCAGGTTACGCAGGACGCATCAACAACGAGTGCGATGCCGACAATGTGGTTGCTGTCGGGAAAGACCGAAGCCGCGCTTCGCGATCAGGCCGACCGATTGCATTCCGCGTCGGTGGAACAAGCTGTGGATGCCGACGCAGTCGCGCGTGCGCTGGCGATGGGCCGCACCCATTTCCGGTACCGAGCCGCAGTGCTGGGGCTCCCGGGTGACCTGCTCGCCGGGCTCGAGACGCTGGCCACGGGGCAGCAATCCGACGCGGTAATCGCCGGTGCCGCAAGCGATATCGGCAAGACCGTCTTCGTGTTCCCCGGCCAGGGTTCGGAATGGCCCGGAATGGCGGTGGAACTCGCCGTGAGCATGCCGGTGTTCCGGGAACATATCGCCGAATGCGCGGCCGCTTTCGATCCGCTGACGGGGTGGTCCCTGCAGGATGTGCTCGACAACCGGCCTGATGCTCCGTCATTCGATCAGACCGATGTCGTTCAGCCCGCGCTTTTCACCGTTATGACTGGCCTGGCACGTCTTTGGATGTCTGTCGGGGTGCTGCCGGATGCGGTCGTCGGCCACTCGCAGGGGGAAATCGCCGCTGCGTACATCGCGGGCGCGCTCACGCTCTCGGATGCCGCGAAAATCGTGACCTTGCGCAGCAAGTCGCTCAACGCTCTGAAGGGGCGTGGGGGCATGGTTTCCGTTGCTGCGTCCTTGGCCACGGTCGAACAGTTGCAGGCATCGGCGCCGGGCCACATCCACATCGCAGGGGTGAACTCGGCGTCCGCGACGGTCCTCGCCGTCGATGACGAGGCGCTCATCGCGGACCTGATGAACCTTTGCCGGGAACGCGGAATCCAAGCGCGCCACCTCCCCGCGAGTGTGCCCTCGCACTGTTCCGCGGTCGAGTCCCTGCGAGAGGCTGTCGTAGGCGGTCTCGCCGGGATCGCTCCGCGATCGGGAGAGATCGCGTTCTACTCCACCGTCACCACAACCGCTATCGATACAGCGACCCTCGACGCCGACTACTGGTTCACGAATATGCGTGAGCCGGTCCGGTACCACGACACCGTGCTGCGGTTGCATGCGGATGGGCATCGCACGTTCGTCGAGAACACTCCGCATCCTTCCCTGGCCGCGGCCACCAGCGACATCTTCGATGATGCGGGCGTCGACGGGGTGACACTCGCATCGCTGCGACGCAACAGCGGCGGCCGAGCTCAGTGGTTGACAGCGCTCGCTCATGCCCACGTAGCCGGAGTCTCCCTCGATTGGCAATCGATACTTCGGGAGAGCGCGAGCGAACGAGTCGACCTACCGACCTATGCGTTCCAACGGCAGCGGTACTGGCTGAACGTGTCCTCGACCGTCACCGATGCCAGCGATCTCGGTTTGACGGCGGTCGATCATCCGCTGCTGAGCGCCGAGATCGAGGTACCGGAGAGCCAGACGCATGTGTTCACGGGCAAGCTTTCGCTGCATCACCAGGCCTGGCTCGCGGACCACCAGGCATTCGGCACGGTGTTGTTGCCTGGCACCGCCTTCCTCGAGATGGTGCTGCACGCGGGTGGTCGCGTGGGATGCGACAGGGTCGTCGAACTCGTCTTGGAAGCGCCGCTGGTGATGACGACCGACTCGGCGATCACCGTTGAGGTGGTACTCGAAGGCGTGGACTCCGACGGGCGGTATCCGGTGACGGTCTATTCGCGCTCCGGTGCCGCTGGACGAACGCGGCACGCGGTCGCGTTCGTCGCCGAAGACGTCGCGCCGATCGAGGGATTCGATTTCGCGGTATGGCCGCCGCAAGGAGCGCAATCCCTCGATATCGCGGGTACCTACGAGCGCCTCGCTGAGCGCGGCTACGGTTACGGCCCGGCATTCCAGGGCCTGCGCGCGGTGTGGCGTCGCGGCGCGGAGATCTTCGCTGAAATCGGTTTGCCCGCAGATCAATCCACCAATAGTGAGACCTTTGCCTTGCATCCGGCGCTGTTGGACGCCGCCCTGCATGCGACGCAATGGGCGGACGGCATGGACGATGCGGTGAATCTGCCGTTCACCTGGTCGAACGTTTCGCTGTACACGGTGGGGGCCAATGCCCTGCGCGTGGCGTTGCGGCCCACGGGGCGTGGCGAATTCGCGCTGGAAATCGCGGACGGCGCCGGTGCACCGGTCGCTTCGGTGGGGCAGCTGATCGTTCGGCCTGCATCGGCCGAACAGCTCGAAGCAGCGAGTGCGAATCAGGATGCTCTGTATGAGATCGATTGGGAGAGCGGAACTCTCGCCGAAGTCGCGGAACCGGCGGCTGCGGAGTCCAGCTGGGCCATCATCGGACAAGAGGTAGCCGCCGCGCTGGTGGCGACGATCGGCAGCGAGCAAGCCGTGTATCGGGACTGGGTCACCCTCGATACTGCACTGACCGACGGAGCCTGGGTTCCTGAACAGCTCCTGCTGGTTTGCGATTCGCCGACGGCGGTAAACCCTGTCGAGCAGGTGCGAACGCTGCTACACGAGACGTTGCACTTCGTACAATCATGGTTGTCGGACAATCGATTCCAGCGCTCGAAGCTGATCGTCCTGACCTATGGGGCAGTCGGCATCGATGAGGGGCGATCCGCGCTGGACCTCGTCAGTGCACCCGTATGGGGGTTGCTGCGATCGGCGCAGGCCGAACATCCGGGCCGAATCGTCCTTGTCGACCTCGACGATAGGGTGGAAAGCGCGCGGCTACTGCGGGCCGTCGCCGCGAACGACGAACCTCAAATCGCCATCCGGAATGGCAAAATCTGGATGCCACGGCTCGGCAGGGTGGGCAAGACGCTGCAGCGATCGGGCGAGGGCCCCTGGCGGCTGGAAGCGATCAGCAAGGGAACGCTCGACGGTCTCGGCCTGGTCGACTTCCCGGAGGCGGCGGAACCGCTGGCTCCCAACGGTGTACGAGTGGCGGTGCATGCCGCCGGCGTCAACTTCCGCGATGTCGTCACCACCCTGCAGCTTGTCGATGTTTCCATACCACTGGGCAATGAGGGCGCTGGCGTAGTGCTCGAGGTTGGTACCGAGGTAACCGACTTCGCGCCGGGCGATCACGTCATGGGGATGTTCCATCAGGGTGCGTTCGGGCCGGTTGCGGTTACCGATCAGCGGGTGCTGGTCAGAATGCCGCGCGGTTGGTCGTTCGAGCAGGCGGCATCGGTTCCCGGTGTCTACCTGACGGCGTACTACGGATTGGTCCATTTGGCCGGTGTGCAAAGCGGTGAGCGCGTACTCATACATGCGGCAGCGGGTGGCGTCGGCATCGCCGCGGCGCAGATCGCTCGGCATTTGGGTGCGACGGTGTTCGGTACCGCATCCCCGTCGAAGTGGGATGTACTGCGCACCTTCGGAATCGACGATGAACATCTGGCTTCGTCACGGACATTGGAATTCGAACAGAAATTCACCGCGTCCACATCGGGGGCCGGTTTCGATGTAGTGCTGAATTCCCTGGCCGGGGAGTTCGTCGATGCGTCCTTGCGGCTGACCAACCGTTCCGGCGGTCGATTCTTGGAGATGGGCAAGACCGATATTCGAGACGCTTCCGAGGTTTCCGATGCCCACGGCGGAGTGATCTACCGTGCCTACGACCTGATGAGCCTGCCCTTCGAGGTGATCGGGGAGATGCTTCGGGACCTTGCGGCGCTCTTCGAAGCGGGCGTGTTCCGGCTCTCACCCATCTCGCTGTGGAGCGTGGATCGAGCGCCGGACGCCTTCCGGTTCATGAGCATGGCCAAGCACGTCGGCAAGCTGGTGCTCACTATGAAGGGCCGGATGTCGATGGGCGGCACCGTGCTCATCACGGGCGCTTCCGGCGCGTTGGCGGCGATCGTGGCCCGGCACCTGGTTATCGAGCACGGAGTTCGTAACCTGCTCTTGCTGAGTCGAAGTGATGCGCGAGCTGAGCTGATAGCCGAACTCACCGCAGCGGGAGCCGAGGTCATCTGGGCAGCATGCGACGTGGCCGATTTGGCAGCACTCGAGGCGGTTATCGACGCGGTGCCGGCCGAGCACCCGCTGACCGGGGTAATTCACCTCGCCGCGGCGTTGCACGATGGTGTTTTCGACCGGATGACTCCGGAGCAGCTCGATACGGCTCTGCGTCCCAAGGTCGATGGAACTTGGAATCTGCACACCGTCACACGCGGCCTGCCACTGAGCGATTTTGTGGTGTTCTCATCGGGTGCGGGCGTACTGGGCAATCCAGGCCAGGCCAACTACGCCGCCGCGAATACCTTCCAGGACGCGTTGATCGCCCATCGTCGTTCCCAAGGTTTGCCCGGTACCTCGCTGGCATGGGGACTGTGGGAGGAACGTGGCACGAGTGTTACCGGCGCTTTGGGCGCCGCCGACCTCGCACGGTATCGCAGCACCGGGTTGAAGCCACTGACCAGCACCAACGGCATGCGGTTATTCGATAATGCCCGTGCGATCGACAAGGCGCTCCTGCTGCCGTTGAACCTCGACGTGGCCCTGCTGCGAGCGGGGGCAGGCCTGCCGTCGCCACTCATGCGCCGTTTGGCGCAGGCGCCGGCCGTCCGCACCCGTGCCGCGGCCCTTTCCCACAACACCGAGAGTGGTCTGGGAGAACGGCTTTCGAGCCTTCCCCGGGAGAAGGCGCGGGCCACACTGATCGAGCTCGTCGCGACCAGCGCCGCCGCGGTTCTCGGATACCGCAATGCGAGTGAAGTGCCGGTATCGACACCACTGCGCGACCTTGGATTCGACTCTCTGACCAGTGTGGATCTCCGGAACCGGCTCAACGCCGCGACGGGGCTGCGCCTGCCGACCACATTGGTGTTCGACTACCCCACGGTCCAGGCGATCGCTCGGCATCTCGAGGCCGAGCTCGTCGGTGAAAACGCCGAGCCGGCAACGATTTCGACCGCGCCGGTCATCGATCCGGACGACGATCCGATCGTTATCGTCGCCATGGGCTGCCGCTATCCAGGTGGCGCGAACACTCCGGAAGACTTCTGGCGGCTGGTGGAGTCCGGAGGAGATGCGATCTCGGAGTTCCCGAACGATCGTGGCTGGGACCTCGAGCACCTCTTCGACAACCTGTACTCACCCGAGGTCGATGACACGCGAAAGTCCTTTGTCCGAGAGGGCGGCTTCCTGCACGAAGCCCCGGAGTTCGACACCGAGCTGTTCGGTATCAGCCCGCGTGAGGCCATCGCGACGGATCCACAACAACGAGTGTTGCTGGAGACCGCGTGGGAGGTATTCGAACGCGCAGGGATTCGGACCGACAGCCTGCACGGCAGCGCGACCGGTGTCTTCGTCGGATGTATCAACCAGGGCTACGGATTCGGCCAGAACCAGCCGTTGGAAGGTACCGAGGGCTATTTCGCCACCGGCACCAACACGAGTGTGGCGTCGGGTCGGGTGTCCTATGTGTTCGGGTTGGAAGGTCCGGCGGTGACGGTGGATACGGCGTGTTCGTCGTCGTTGGTGGCGTTGCATTTGGCGGTGCAGTCGTTGCGGGCGGGGGAGTGCTCGCTGGCGTTGGCCGGTGGTGTGACGGTGATGGCCGCGCCGACCGCGTTCGTGGAATTCCGCCGCCAGCGGGGCCTTGCGGCCGATGCTCGGTGCAAGTCGTTCGCCGACGCTGCGGACGGCACGATCTTCGCCGAAGGCGCGGGGCTGGTCTTGTTGGAGCGGTTGTCCGATGCGCGGCGTAATGGTCATCCGATTTTGGCTGTCGTTCGTGGGTCGGCTATCAATCAGGATGGTGCCTCGAATGGTTTGACCGCGCCGAATGGTCCGTCGCAGCAGCGGTTGATTCGTCAGGCGCTCGCGAGCGCGAAGCTGTCGGCGGATCAGGTCGATGTGGTCGAAGCGCACGGCACGGGAACGACTTTGGGTGATCCGATCGAGGCGCAAGCGATTCTCGCGACATACGGGAAGGCCCGGTCCGCGCAAGAGCCCCTGTGGCTGGGAACAGTGAAGTCGAATATCGGGCATACGCAAGCGGGTGCTGGTGTTGCGGGTGTGATCAAGATGGTGTTGGCGATGCGGCATGGTTTGTTGCCGCGGACGTTGCATGTGGATGCGCCGACTTCGCATGTGGATTGGTCTTCGGGTGGGGTGCGTTTGCTGACCGAGGCGCGGCCGTGGGTGCGGGGTGAGCGGGTGCGTCGTGCGGGTGTGTCTTCGTTCGGGATCAGTGGTACGAATGCGCATTTGATTTTGGAGGAGCCGCCGTTGGTGGAGCCTGTTGGGGTTTCTGGTGGTGTGGTTTCGGGTGATGTGTTGCCCAATGGTGTTGTGCCGTGGGTGTTGTCGGGGCGTAGTGCGGTGGGTTTGCGTGCGCAGGCGGGTCGTTTGCGGGAGTTCTTGGATCGGTGTCCGGAGGTGGGTTCGGCCGATGTGGGGTTCTCCTTGGCTACGACGCGGGTGCGGTTCGAGCATCGTGCGGTGGTGATCGCACAGGATCGTGCGGGGTTCATCGCGGGGTTGGAGGCGTTGGCGGCCGACCGGCCCAACCCGAACGTCGTTAGCGAAACGGCTGCTTCGAACGCCAAGGTTGCGTTCTTGTTCACCGGCCAGGGATCTCAGCGCCTCGGAATGGGCCGCGAACTCTGTGCCCGGTATCCGGTGTTCGCCGCCGCATTCGATGAGGTTTGCGCGCATTTGGACGCACAGCTCGAACAGCCGATACGCGATGTGGTCTGGGCCGAAATCGACTCCCCACATGCTGCGCTCCTGGATCGAACCGACAACACGCAGGTTGCGTTGTTCGCGGTTGAGGTGGCGTTGTTCCGGTTGGTTGAGTCGTGGGGTGTTGTTCCTGATTTTTTGATGGGGCATTCGGTGGGTGAGATCGCTGCTGCTCATGTGTCGGGGGTGTTGTCGTTGGCCGATGCGGTGTCGGTGGTGGTTGCGCGTGGTCGTTTGATGCAGTCGTTGCCGGCGGGTGGGGCGATGGTGGCGGTCGGTGTTGCTGAGGATCGGGTGCTGGAATCGCTTGTGGGGTATGGGGATCGGGTTGGCGTCGCCGCGGTGAATGGTCCGGGTGCGACGGTGTTGTCCGGTGATGAGGATGCGGTGGCGGAGGTTGCGGCGTTGTGGGCCGGGCGTGGTGTTCGGGTCAAGCGTTTGCGGGTGAGTCATGCGTTTCATTCGGCGCGGATGGATGCGATGTTGGTGGAGTTCGGGCGGGTGCTCGAGGGGGTGAGTTTCGGGGTGGCTTCGATTCCGATCGTGTCGAATGTGTCGGGTTCGGTCGCTGGTGCGGAGTTGGGGACGCCGGAGTATTGGGTTCGGCATGTGCGTGCGTGTGTGCGGTTCGCTGATGGTGTGAGTGCTCTTGTGGGGCTGGGTGTTTCGGTATTCTTGGAGTTGGGTCCGGCGGGGGTGTTGTCGAGTATGGGTCCAGATTGCGTACCCGAGGAACACCACGCCACGTTCGTGCCGGCTTTGCAGAGCGATCGAGACGAACCGGCCGCGCTGGCGACTGCGGTCGGTCGAGTCCATGCACTCGGGATTCCCGTGGACTGGTCTGCGCTCTTCCAACAGTCGAGTCCGAACTATGTCGAGCTACCGACGTATGCCTTCGAGCGGCAACGGTTCTGGCTCGAGGCCACGACCGAACAGCGGAAGGAGGCGACCGCTGCCAGCGATGTGGAACGGCGGTTCTGGGAGGCGGTCGATCGGGAAGACCTCGACCTGCTATCCGACACCCTCGATGTCGACATGGAGCAGCCGCTGCGGGCGGTATTGCCTGCGCTGTCGAGCTGGCGGCGAGCACAGCACGGTCTCGCGGTCGCGGATTCCTGGCGATACCGCGCAACGTGGCGTTCGTTGACCGAGCAGGGGGCGTTCCTACCGTCGGGGACATGGCTACTGGTTGTTCCCGGTGCGTTGACTGACTCCGAACTTGTTCGCACATGCGTGGCCGCCCTCCAAGCGGGTGGCGTCATGGTTCGGATACTCGGAGTCGACCTCGCGGGAACGGACCGCGAAACACTCGCGGGCCTGCTCCTGGACGCTGCGGGAAGCACGGACGGAGTGGTGTCCCTGCTGGCGCTGAATCCGGACCCGTCGTCCGCTCCTTCTGGTTCGGACCGTGGGCTGTTTGTGACGGTGTTGTTGGTGCAGGCGTTGGGTGATGTGGGTGTGGTGGCGCCGTTGTGGTGTGTGACGCAGTCGGCGGTGTCTGTTTCGGGTGGGGATCGGGTTGTGAATCCGGGGCAGGCGATGGTGTGGGGTTTGGGGAGGGTGGTCGGTTTGGAGCATCCGGAGCGTTGGGGTGGTCTGATCGATTTGCCGTTGGTGGTGGATGCGGTGGTGGCGGGTCGTTTGGTGCGGGTGCTGGCCGGTGATGAGGATCAGGTGGCGGTGCGGTCCTCGGGTGTGTTCGGTCGGCGGTTGGTGCGCGCGGGTTTGAATCGTTCGGTTCCGGCGCAACCGTGGTTGCCGGGTGGGACGGTGTTGATTACCGGTGGCACTGGGGTTTTGGGTGGGTATGTTGCTCGTGCGTTGGCGGGTAATGGTGCCGAGCATTTGTTGTTGGTCAGCAGGAGTGGGTCTTCGGCGCCTGGTTGCGCGGAGTTGGTGCGGGAGTTGACCGCGTTGGGTTCGCGGGTAACGGTGCGGGCGTGTGATATCGCTGATCGTGAGGCGTTGGCGGGGTTGCTGGAGTCGGTTCCCGCGCAGTGTCCATTGACTGCGATCATCCACACCGCCGGCGTTGTAGACGACGGCGTGATCGAGAGCGTCACAGCCGAACGTCTCGAACGGGTCCTGCGTCCGAAGCAAATCGCTGCCATGAACCTGCACGAGCTCACCACTGACTTGGACCTGAAGGCATTCGTGCTGTTCTCTTCGGCTGCCGGTGTTCTCGGCAATGCCGGTCAGGGTGTGTATGCGGCGGGTAATGCGTTTTTGGATGCGTTGGCGCGGCATCGTCGTGGGTTGGGTTTGGTGGGGACCTCGGTGGCGTGGGGTGCGTGGGAGGGCTCGGATATGGGTGCGGACACGGCTGCGGTGGAGTCGATGGTGCGTCGGCACGGGATCGGGCGGATGGATCCGCGGGTGGCGGTGCGGGCGTTGCAGGAGGCGGTGGCGCACGATGATGTGGATGTTGTTGTGGCCGATATTGATTGGGGTGTTTTCTTTCCGTCGTTCAGTGCTGCGCGGCGTCGTCCGTTGCTGGAGGATTTGCCTGATGTGGTGGATCTGATCGCGGTGGAGTCGGTGCCGGTGCCGGTGCCGGGTTCGTTGGTGCATGTTCTGGCCGAGGCGGACGCGGCGGAGCGGGTTCGGATTCTGACGGGGTTGGTCGCGGACAATGTGGCTGTGGCGCTGGGTTATTCCAGTGGTGCGCAGGTTTCGCATAATAAGCCGTTTCAGGAGTTGGGGTTCGATTCGCTGACCGCGGTGGAGTTGCGGAATCGGTTGAACGCGGCGACGGGGTTGCGGTTGCCGACGAGTTTGCTTTTCGATCATCCGACGGTGCTGTCCATCGCTGAACACCTCGAAAACGTCCTGATTCCGGGTGGCGATTCGAGTCCGGTGGATATTACGAACGAGCTGGATCGCTTCTTGTCCACGCTGTCGGAATCGGCAGCCGAGGACGATGTCCTGCGGTCGCACGTTCGTGTTCGGCTCGAGCGTTTCCTGACGGAAATGCGCCCCGCGAGCAGTGCTGCTGCGGCATCCACGGCATTGGACAACGTAACAGCGGAAGAATTGATCGAGTTCATCGATCGCGAACTTCAGTGATATTCAGGATAATTGGGGATAGGGAACAGAATGACTTCTCGGGAAGAACTCCTCGAATACTTGAAGCGGGTCACCGTAGATCTGCACCAGACGCGTGCCCGCCTGCGAGAACTGGAAAAGGGACACTCCGATGATCCGGTGGTGATCGTGGGTATGGGTTGTCGTTATCCGGGTGGTGTTGGTTCGCCGGATGATTTGTGGCGGTTGGTGGATTCGGGTGGGGACGCGGTGTCGGGTTTTCCGGTCGATCGTGGGTGGGATGAGGGTTTGTTCGATCCTGATCCTGGTGTGGTGGGGAAGTCGTATGTGCGTGATGGGGGGTTTTTGCATGATGCGGCGGAGTTCGACAACGAGTTGTTCGGGATCAGTCCGCGTGAGGCGGTGGCGATGGATCCGCAGCAGCGGTTGTTGTTGGAGACGGCGTGGGAGGTGTTCGAGCGGGCGGGGATCGGTGCGGATTCGTTGCGGGGCAGCCGAACCGGCGTCTTCGCCGGAGTCAGCGCGCAAGGGTACGGAGAAGGTGTCCAGCGATCCGCGGAGACCGAGGGATTCTCCCTGACCGGTGTCGCCAGCAGCATTGCCTCGGGTCGGGTGTCGTATGTGTTCGGGTTGGAAGGTCCGGCGGTGACGGTGGATACGGCGTGTTCGTCGTCGTTGGTGGCGTTGCATTTGGCGGTGCAGTCGTTGCGGGCGGGGGAGTGCTCGCTGGCGTTGGCCGGTGGTGTGACGGTGATGGCCACGCCGACCGCGTTCGTGGAGTTCAGTCGTCAGCGTGGATTGTCGGCTGATGGTCGATGCAAATCGTTCGCTGAGGCCGCCGATGGCACCGGGTGGTCCGAGGGAGTAGGTCTGGTCCTGCTGGAACGGCTTTCCGACGCTCGGCGTAACGGTCATCCGGTGTTGGCGGTGGTGGCGGGGTCGGCGGTGAATCAGGATGGTGCCTCGAATGGTTTGACCGCGCCGAATGGTCCGTCGCAGCAGCGGTTGATTCGTCAGGCGCTCGCGAGTGCGGGTTTGTCGGCGGATCAAGTGGATGTGGTCGAAGCGCACGGCACGGGAACGACTTTGGGTGATCCGATCGAGGCGCAGGCATTGATCGCCACCTACGGAAAGGGGCGATCCCCCGACCGGCCACTCTGGCTCGGTTCGATCAAATCCAATATCGGCCACACTCAAGCTGCTTCGGGCCTCGCGGGTGTGATCAAGATGGTGTTGGCGATGCGGCATGGTTTGTTGCCGCGGACGTTGCATGTGGATGCGCCGACTTCGCATGTGGATTGGTCTTCGGGTGGGGTGCGTTTGCTGACCGAGGCGCGGCCGTGGGAACCGGGTGAACGCCCGCGCCGGGCAGCCGTTTCCTCATTCGGGGTCAGCGGTACCAATGCTCATGTCCTGCTTCAGGAGGCTCCTGCGACCGGCGTCGAGAGCGAAACCTCGCCCGAGCCGGTGCGGATCGCGCCGGAGCCAGTAACCGTTCCGTGGGTGTTGTCGGGGCGTAGTGCGGTGGGTTTGCGTGCGCAGGCGGGTCGTTTGCGGGAGTTCTTGGATCGGTGTCCGGAGGTGGGTTCGGCCGATGTGGGGTTCTCCTTGGCTACGACGCGGGTGCGGTTCGAGCATCGTGCGGTGGTGATCGCACAGGATCGTGCGGGATACGCGGCCGGTTTGAACGCATTGGCTGCCGGACAGCCTCGATCGGGCGTCGTGACCGGAGCGGTGGCCGGACTCGGGGGTCTCTGTTTGCTTTTCACGGGACAGGGTGGGCAACGAGTCGGAATGGGTCGCGTTCTGTACCAGACGAATCCGGTATTCGCGGGCGCACTCGACGAGGTGGCCGCGTGTTTGGACGTACACCTGAATCGGCCGATTCTGGAAGTGATGTTCGCCGCGCCGGGATCTCCCGAAGCCGAGCTGCTCGACCAGACCGGATATGCGCAGGTTGCGTTGTTCGCGGTTGAGGTGGCGTTGTTCCGGTTGGTTGAGTCGTGGGGTGTTGTTCCTGATTTTTTGATGGGGCATTCGGTGGGTGAGATCGCTGCTGCTCATGTGTCGGGGGTGTTGTCGTTGGCCGATGCGGTGTCGGTGGTGGTTGCGCGTGGTCGTTTGATGCAGTCGTTGCCGGCGGGTGGGGCGATGGTGGCGGTCGGTGTTGCTGAGGATCGGGTGCTGGAATCGCTTGTGGGGTATGGGGATCGGGTTGGCGTCGCCGCGGTGAATGGTCCGGGTGCGACGGTGTTGTCCGGTGATGAGGATGCGGTGGCGGAGGTTGCGGCGTTGTGGGCCGGGCGTGGTGTTCGGGTCAAGCGTTTGCGGGTGAGTCATGCGTTTCATTCGGCGCGGATGGATGCGATGTTGGTGGAGTTCGGGCGGGTGCTCGAGGGGGTGAGTTTCGGGGTGGCTTCGATTCCGATCGTGTCGAATGTGTCGGGTTCGGTCGCTGGTGCGGAGTTGGGGACGCCGGAGTATTGGGTTCGGCATGTGCGTGCGTGTGTGCGGTTCGCTGATGGTGTGAGTGCTCTTGTGGGGCTGGGTGTTTCGGTATTCTTGGAGTTGGGTCCGGCGGGGGTGTTGTCGAGTATGGGTCCAGATTGCGTACCCGAGGAACACCACGCCACGTTCGTGCCGACACTGTTGGACGATCGAGACGACACAGTGGCGATGCACACCGCAGCAGGCCGGTTGCACGTAGCAGGGATCCCCGTGGACTTCGCAGCGATGTGCAGCGGGCACGGTGCGCGCCGAGTCGAGTTGCCGACGTATGCGTTCGAGCGGCAACGGTTCTGGCTCGAAGACGCTGCCGGCCGGCGTGGCGAACCGACGCCGGTCGACGAAATCGAGCGGCAGTTCTGGGAGGCGGTCGAACGGGAAGATCTCGATACGTTGACCGGCACCCTGGATGTCGATGCCGAGCAGCCGCTGCGGGCGGTATTGCCGGCATTGTCGAACTGGCGGCGAGAACAGCAGGGTCGCATGATCGCAGATTCCTGGCGGTACCAGATCTCGTGGCGGTCCTTGCCCGAGCCGCCGATGGCGCCAGCGGGTACGTGGCTGCTTGTCGTGCCGGCCGGGTGGGCGGACTCCGAGCCGGTGCGTTCGTGTGTGGATGCAATCGAGGCATCAGGCGACACCGTCCACTTGCTCAACGTGGATCTCACCGGCGCCGGACGCGAATCACTGGCCGGCGACCTGAATGACGCACTCGCGGAGTGTGATCCTTCCCAACTGCGCGGGGTGCTGTCCATGCTGGCCCTTGCCGATGACCCGCGCGTGTTTGTGACGGTGTTGTTGGTGCAGGCGTTGGGTGATGTGGGTGTGGTGGCGCCGTTGTGGTGTGTGACGCAGTCGGCGGTGTCTGTTTCGGGTGGGGATCGGGTTGTGAATCCGGGGCAGGCGATGGTGTGGGGTTTGGGGAGGGTGGTCGGTTTGGAGCATCCGGAGCGTTGGGGTGGTCTGATCGATTTGCCGTTGGTGGTGGATGCGGTGGTGGCGGGTCGTTTGGTGCGGGTGCTGGCCGGTGATGAGGATCAGGTGGCGGTGCGGTCCTCGGGTGTGTTCGGTCGGCGGTTGGTGCGCGCGGGTTTGAATCGTTCGGTTCCGGCGCAACCGTGGTTGCCGGGTGGGACGGTGTTGATTACCGGTGGCACTGGGGTTTTGGGTGGGTATGTTGCTCGTGCGTTGGCGGGTAATGGTGCCGAGCATTTGTTGTTGGTCAGCAGGAGTGGGTCTTCGGCGCCTGGTTGCGCGGAGTTGGTGCGGGAGTTGACCGCGTTGGGTTCGCGGGTAACGGTGCGGGCGTGTGATATCGCTGATCGTGAGGCGTTGGCGGGGTTGCTGGAGTCGGTTCCCGCGCAGTGTCCATTGACTGCGATCATCCACACCGCCGGTGCGCTGGCTGTGAAATCGATATCCGAAGTCGATCATGCTGGTTGGGCGGGAGAGAACGCCGGCAAGGTCGCCGGAGCATGGAATCTGCATGAGCTGACCAGCACTCACAACTTGGCTGCCTTTGTCATGTTCTCCTCCATCGCCGCCACCTGGGGCGGCGGCGGTCAGGGTGTGTATGCGGCGGGTAATGCGTTTTTGGATGCGTTGGCGCGGCATCGTCGTGGGTTGGGTTTGGTGGGGACCTCGGTGGCGTGGGGTGCGTGGGAGGGCTCGGATATGGGTGCGGACACGGCTGCGGTGGAGTCGATGGTGCGTCGGCACGGGATCGGGCGGATGGATCCGCGGGTGGCGGTGCGGGCGTTGCAGGAGGCGGTGGCGCACGATGATGTGGATGTTGTTGTGGCCGATATTGATTGGGGTGTTTTCTTTCCGTCGTTCAGTGCTGCGCGGCGTCGTCCGTTGCTGGAGGATTTGCCTGATGTGGTGGATCTGATCGCGGTGGAGTCGGTGCCGGTGCCGGTGCCGGGTTCGTTGGTGCATGTTCTGGCCGAGGCGGACGCGGCGGAGCGGGTTCGGATTCTGACGGGGTTGGTCGCGGACAATGTGGCTGTGGCGCTGGGTT
Source organism: Nocardia sp. NBC_01503 (assembly GCF_036327755.1). Lineage (NCBI taxonomy): Bacteria > Bacillati > Actinomycetota > Actinomycetes > Mycobacteriales > Nocardiaceae > Nocardia > Nocardia sp. NBC_01503. The sequence goes on along the minus strand of NZ_CP109596.1, from coordinate 114,268 downwards.
ATTCCAGTGGTGCGCAGGTTTCGCATAATAAGCCGTTTCAGGAGTTGGGGTTCGATTCGCTGACCGCGGTGGAGTTGCGGAATCGGTTGAACGCGGCGACGGGGTTGCGGTTGCCGACGAGTTTGCTTTTCGATCATCCGACGGTGCTGTCCATCGCTGAACACCTCGAAAACGAAATAGCCGGAACATCACCATCGACCGGCCGGCCGGACCAGGAAGGAGAATTCAGAAATCTTCTGCTGTCCATCCCATTCGCCGAATATCATCGCGCGGGCCTCGTCAGCGTGATTCGAAACCTGACCGCAGAATCTGTTGACGAGGAGTCGCGTGCCGAGGAAGCGAACCTGGACGAGATGTCGCCGGAGATGTTGCTGAATCTGGCCCTGCGCAGTGGATCGTAGCGAATTCATCGCTCTATAGTTTTTTGGAGATCGTTGTGGGAATTGACAATAACGAATACATTGCGGCGCTGCGTTCATCCCTGAAGGAAAACGAACGCCTCAAACGTGCCCTTGATGCCTTGACCGAGACTCATGATCCGGTGGTGATCGTGGGTATGGGTTGTCGTTATCCGGGTGGTGTTGGTTCGCCGGATGATTTGTGGCGGTTGGTGGATTCGGGTGGGGACGCGGTGTCGGGTTTTCCGGTCGATCGTGGGTGGGATGAGGGTTTGTTCGATCCTGATCCTGGTGTGGTGGGGAAGTCGTATGTGCGTGATGGGGGGTTTTTGCATGATGCGGCGGAGTTCGACAACGAGTTGTTCGGGATCAGTCCGCGTGAGGCGGTGGCGATGGATCCGCAGCAGCGGTTGTTGTTGGAGACGGCGTGGGAGGTGTTCGAGCGGGCGGGGATCGGTGCGGATTCGTTGCGGGGCAGCCGAACCGGCGTCTTCGCCGGCGTGCTTCAGAACGACTACGGCTCCCGAATCCAATACGGTGGTGGGGATTCGGCCGAGTTCGAGGGCTATCTGAGCAACGGAAGCTCGGGCAGCATTGCCTCGGGTCGGGTGTCGTATGTGTTCGGGTTGGAAGGTCCGGCGGTGACGGTGGATACGGCGTGTTCGTCGTCGTTGGTGGCGTTGCATTTGGCGGTGCAGTCGTTGCGGGCGGGGGAGTGCTCGCTGGCGTTGGCCGGTGGTGTGACGGTGATGGCCACGCCGACCGCGTTCGTGGAGTTCAGTCGTCAGCGTGGATTGTCGGCTGATGGTCGATGCAAATCGTTCGCTGAGGCCGCCGATGGCACCGGGTGGTCCGAGGGAGTAGGTCTGGTCCTGCTGGAACGGCTTTCCGACGCTCGGCGTAACGGTCATCCGGTGTTGGCGGTGGTGGCGGGGTCGGCGGTGAATCAGGATGGTGCCTCGAATGGTTTGACCGCGCCGAATGGTCCGTCGCAGCAGCGGTTGATTCGTCAGGCGCTCGCGAGTGCGGGTTTGTCGGCGGATCAAGTGGATGTGGTCGAAGCGCACGGCACGGGAACGACTTTGGGTGATCCGATCGAGGCGCAGGCATTGATCGCCACCTACGGAAAGGGGCGATCCCCCGACCGGCCACTCTGGCTCGGTTCGATCAAATCCAATATCGGGCATTCCGCGGCGGGTGCTGGTGTTGCGGGTGTGATCAAGATGGTGTTGGCGATGCGGCATGGTTTGTTGCCGCGGACGTTGCATGTGGATGCGCCGACTTCGCATGTGGATTGGTCTTCGGGTGGGGTGCGTTTGCTGACCGAGGCGCGGCCGTGGGTGCGGGGTGAGCGGGTGCGTCGTGCGGGTGTGTCTTCGTTCGGGATCAGTGGTACGAATGCGCATTTGATTTTGGAGGAGCCGCCGTTGGTGGAGCCTGTTGGGGTTTCTGGTGGTGTGGTTTCGGGTGATGTGTTGCCCAATGGTGTTGTGCCGTGGGTGTTGTCGGGGCGTAGTGCGGTGGGTTTGCGTGCGCAGGCGGGTCGTTTGCGGGAGTTCTTGGATCGGTGTCCGGAGGTGGGTTCGGCCGATGTGGGGTTCTCCTTGGCTACGACGCGGGTGCGGTTCGAGCATCGTGCGGTGGTGATCGCACAGGATCGTGCGGGGTTCATCGCGGGGTTGGAGGCGTTGGCGGCCGACCGGCCCAACCCGAACCTCACGACCGGTGAATGTCTTCCCGGTCAGACGGTATTCGTATTCCCGGGCCAAGGTGCGCAGTGGCTGGGCATGGGACGCGAGCTATTGGGCTCGGCTCCAGTCTTCGCCGACAGCATGTCCGAGTGTGCCGCAGCACTAGGCGAGTTCGTGGATTGGTCGCTGCTGGAAGTGCTTTGCGACGACGATGAAACCATTTTGCACAGGGTCGATATCGTGCAGCCGGCGCTGTGGGCGGTGATGATCTCGCTCACGGCCCTGTGGCGCTCGTACGGCGTCGAGCCGGACGCGGTGATCGGGCATTCTCAGGGTGAGATCGCGGCAGCGTATGTGTCCGGCGCCCTGTCGTTACGAGACTCTGCCCGAGTCGTCGCCCTACGCAGCAAAGCATTACGGAAGCTCGCCGGATACGGTGGCATGGTGTCCGTGGGGCTGAACCGCCTCGATGCGGAAGACATACTGGCGCAACAAGAGTCGACGCTTTCGATCGCGGCCGTGAATGGCGCCCATTCGGTGGTAGTCTCGGGCGCCCAGGACACCTTGGACGAGTTCCTGATTCGATGCGAAGGTGCGGGAATTCGCGCTCGGCGGATCGCTGTGGACTACGCGTCGCACTCCACGCAGGTCGAGGTGCTTCGGCAGGAACTCGAGGACGCGCTGGGGCAGGTCGATCCGAGCCCGACCCGTATTCCGTTCTACTCCACGGTTACCGGGGAGCGCGTCGATAGCAAAGTGCTCGATGCCGCGTACTGGTACCGGAACCTGCGCGAAACCGTGCAGTTCGAATCCGCCACGGCCGCATTACTGTCTGCTGGCTATTCAGCGTTCGTGGAAGTGAGCCCGCATCCCGTGTTGACACTCGGGATCCAGGAGACCGCCGAAGGACGCGGGACCCGCGCCATCACACTGGAAACGCTGTTTCGTGAACGCGGCGATCTCGGTCAATTCGAAGCGTCGGTGGGTCGAGCCCACGTTCACGGCGTATCCGTGGACTGGACGGGAGCCTTCGCGCGCCACGACGCCCGGCATGTCGAGCTGCCGACGTATGTCTTTCAGCGGCAGCGGTATTGGTTGGACGGTCCATCGGCCAGAACCGGGGAACGACAGGTCGCGCAATTGGGCTTGGGCGCTGTCGGCCATCCCTTGCTGGGAGCTGCGGCCAACTTGGCCGACGGTGACGGTGTCATCCTCACGGGCCGCCTGTCCACCACCGAGCACCCGTGGCTCCTCGATCACACCGTCATGGGCGCGGTGCTCGTACCCGGTACGGCTCTGGCCGAGATGGTGACCCGAGCAGGAGATGAGGTGGGATGCAATCAGATCGAGGAACTCGTCCTGGAAACCCCGCTGATACTCCCCCCGGCGACTGCGGTTCAGGTGCAGGTCGTGCTTCGCGCGGCCGGCCAGGACGGCAGGTACTCGGTCAGTGTGTATTCACGCACAGATGACGTTGCGGCAGAACATGATTGGGTACGGCATGCGACCGGGGAGTTGATCCGCGCAGGCGTACATATCGAGCCGTTCACCGCGGAGGTATGGCCGCCGCACGGCGCCTTGCCGATCGATATCACGGACTTCTATGAGCAGAGCGCACTTCGGGGATACGGCTACGGCACGGTCTTCCGCGGCCTTCGAGCGGCGTGGCGCGGCACCGGGGAGATCTACGCGGAGGTGGAACTCCCCCAGGAAGACCGGGTCGAGGCGGCTTCCTTCGGCCTCCACCCAGCCCTGTTCGACGCCGCACTGCATGCCGTGGCGTTGTTCGGCGAAGGCGATGATTTCGGAGCCGGCGCTGGTGTCGGACTGCCCTTCAGTTGGAACGGGGTTTCCCTGTTCGCCGTGGGATCGTCCAGCTTGCGCGTCAAGCTGTCTGCGCTGGGACCGAACACCGTCGCATTGCAGATGGCCGACAGTGCCGGCGTGCCCGTGGGTTCGGTGCGATCGCTGGCGCTGCGTCCGGTATCGGCGGAACAGCTGAATTCGAGCACCTATCTAGATGATCTGTTCGATGTCGAATGGGAGCCACTTCCGGTGTCCGGCACCCGTCCGGCGCCCGGAAGCTGGGCTGTTGTCGACCCGGACGTTGGCTCTGCCTGGGCCCTTGCCGGATCGATCGGCGAACCCATCGCGAGCGTCCGGCAGTTGGACTCGCTGCTGGAGGTGGTGGGCCGGACGGTTTTGGTGCCCAGCACGGTGGCGTTCGTGTGCCCAGAATCGGAATCGTTGTTCGAGACCCCGGTCGCCGTCCGAGCCGTAATTCGAACGGTACTGGCCGCAGTGCAGTTGTGGTTGGCCGACGATCGAGTCCGAGAGTCCAAGCTGGTCTTCATAACAAATCAGGCGACTGCCACCGATGGTTCTGAGGCCGCCGATCCGGTTCAGGCGACGGTATGGGGACTCGTTCGCTCGGCGCAAACCGAGAATCCGGGCCGGTTCGCGCTGATCGATACCGACGGTAGCGAACCGAGTGATCAGGTGATTCGCGACGCGATGTGCGTGGACGAGCCACAGATTGCGGTTAGGCGCGGCCAAATGCTCGTGCCCCGACTAATTCGTACGAGGCGGCCGCTGCCCGATTTCGGGGATCGTCCCTGGCGGTTGAGCGCAGCGAATGCAGGAACGCTGGACGGTCTAGCGTTCGCTGCCTATCCGGAAGCCGAGCGGCCACTGGCCGCGACCGAGGTGCGCGTCGCTGTTCATGCGGCGGGCTTGAATTTCCGCGACGTGGTGGTAGCCCTGGGCATGATCGACGATGATCTGCCGCTGGGTAGTGAGGCGGCCGGCATGGTTGTCGAGGTGGGAAGCGGCGTCTACGACCTTGCTCCGGGGGATCGCGTCCTGGGCGTGTTCTCCGGCGCGTTCGGCCCTGTGGCGATAGCGGATTGTCGAGCGCTGGTCGCCATGCCGCGGAAATGGTCCTACGAGCAGGCCGCATCGGTGCCTATCGCATTCCTGACCGCCTACCACTGCCTCGTCAATCTGGCGGGAATCCAGCCCGGTGAAGCGGTCCTGGTGCATGCGGCCGCGGGCGGCGTGGGCATGGCCGCCGTGCAGATCGCGCAGCACCTGGGCGCTGAAGTATTCGGCACGGCGTCGGAATCGAAATGGGCGGAGCTGAGGGCGCTCGGCCTCGATGCGGAGCACATCGCCTCCTCCCGGACGCTCGACTTCGAGAAGTCGTTCGGCCGGAGCCCCGGATTCGACGTGGTGCTGAACTCCCTGGCCGGTGAGTTCGTAGACGCTTCACTGCGTTTGACAAGGCCCGGTGGACGTTTCATCGAGATCGGGAAAACCGATATCCGATCGGTGGACGAGGTGGGCAGCGCGCACGCTGGCGTGATCTACACCGCGTTCAACGGGCTCGCAGAGGACACGCTCGAACTACAGGGGCGGCTGCTACAGGAGATCGTGGATCTGATCGAGTGTGGGGAGCTCAACTTCCTGCCGGTCGCGACATGGAGCATCGACCGGGCTCGTGAGGCGTTTCGTTTTCTCAGCATGGCGCGTCACGTTGGGAAGCTGGTCCTGACGATCCCGCGCGGTATGGCCGATGACCGTGCGGGCACGGTGCTGATCACCGGTGCGGCCGGCGCACTCGCGGGGGTTCTCGCACAGCACCTGGTTGCGGAACACGGTGTGCGGCACCTATTGCTGGTAAGCCGGAGCGGGCCACGATCCAGCCTGATCAGCGAGTTGGAAGCAAATGGCGCGACCGTCGACTGGGCCGCTTGCGATGTGGCTGACGCCGAGCAGCTCGCGGCAACGCTGCGGTCGATCCCCGAGCAGCATCCGCTGACTGCCGTCGTACATGTTGCCGGCGTCTTGGACGATGGTGTGCTCGCTTCGCTGACGCCTGAACGATTCGACTCCGTCATGCGCCCGAAGGTGGACGGCGCCTGGAACCTGCACACCCTCACTCGGAACTCGGGGTTGTCGGATTTCATCGTGTTCTCCTCTGCCGCGGGCATCGTGGGCAGCCCGGGCCAGGCCAATTACGCAGCGGCAAACGGGTTTCTGGACGCATTGATGACGCAACGCCGAAGGCTCGGGTTGCCCGGGACCTCGCTCGCGTGGGGACTCTGGGAACAGGGCGAAAGTGCCATGACCGGAGCCATGGGAGCCATCGATCGTGCCAGGGTACAGGGGGCGGGCATGAATGCGCTTGGCACACAACAGGGTATGGGGCTATTCGACCGTGCCAGAGCCCTCGACCAGGCAGTGATTCTGCCGATGAGCCTTGATGTGGGGCTGCTACGGAAGGGGCTGGGCGGTGGAACGCCCCCGGCGGTATTTCGACGGCTCGTCAGTGCTGGCGTTCGTCGCGGTGTGGCGCTCTCCTCGTCCGAGCCGGATCTGGCACGGCGCCTTGCCGCGCTGTCACCGGATAAGGCTCGCGCGGAGCTGGCGGATGTCGTAGCCGACAACGTAGCAGCAGTGCTCGGGTATGCGGTTGCGGATGAAGTTCCTCGTGCGAAACTGTTCCAGGAGTTGGGGTTCGACTCGTTGACTGCGGTCGAGTTGCGCAACCGACTGCAGTCCGCGACCGGTGTGAAGCTGCCGACCACCTTGGTCTTCGATCACCCGAGTGTGTGGGACATTGTCGACTGCGTCTCCGGTCTGATCGCCGGACCGGCTGTCGCGGATCTCGCCGGAAAGCCGCCCACGGCCGCGACCGACTTCTTGACCTCTGCCTATACCGAGGCGTGCGCGGATGGTCGCATCGATAGCGCGTACGAGTTCGCATCGGCTGCGGCACGTTTGCGCCGAACATTCGGAGAGTCGGATGAAGACCAGGAGCCCAAGGCGATTCAACTCTCGGAGGGCCGGTCTTCCCTGCCGATAATCTGCTTTCCGTCGGTGGTCGCCACCACGACTCCGTACGAATTCTATAATCTGGCCAGGCAATTCTTCGGAGAACGGGACGTTCATGTTCTCTCACCGCTGGGATTCGTAGCCGGTGAGTTGATACCGGAGACCGCTACGGCCGCGTTTTCGGTGCAGGCCGCAGCGATTCGCCGCATTGTTCCCGATGGAAAGTGCATCGTGATGGGCTACTCGTCGGGTGGGTGGATGGCGCGTGGGGTGTCGCAATACCTCGAGGAAACAGGTACTCCGCCTGCGGGACTGGTGCTGGTGGATCCTTACGCGCTGGACGACCCCACGCTGAGCGAACGCAAGGACGACATCATCGCGACGATGCTGAGCATGAACAGTGATCTGGTATCGCTCGATGGCAGCCGTATTTCCGCTATGGCCGGATATATCGCACTGATGGAAAGCTCTGTTCCCGAACAACTCTCGGTTCCCGTACTCGTCGTGCGAGCGAACGAACTGATGGACGGGATCTCTCGCGACGCGAGTATCGATGATGTGTCGTGGCTTTCGCAGGACGGCACCGAGGTGACCACTGCGACAGATCATTTCAACATCTTGGCGGAGAACGTGGTGGATACCGTCGCCGTCATCAACCAATGGGTCTCCGATCGCATAGAAGACGAAGACGTCATTCAGGAGGGGAAACTGTGAAGAAGTCATTGTATGAACTCGGGGAAATGCCACCGACCGGCCATGTGCCCGAGAAGATGTATGCGTCGGTAATCCGGCCGGATCGTTACGGTCCACCCGAAGAGGCGTTCCGTACCGAGGTTATCGACGTGCCACCCGTAGGACGGGGGCAGGTCCTGGTCTACATGATGGCCGCGGGGGTGAACTACAACAACGTATGGGCAGCGTTGGGAACTCCGGTCGATGTCATCGCGGCCCGCCAGCGCAATGGTGCGGCGGAGGAGTTTCATATCGGCGGTTCGGAAGGTTCGGGGATTGTCTGGGCGGTCGGTGACGGGGTGAAGCAGGTGCGAGTCGGCGACGAGGTGATCCTGTCGGGCTGTCAATGGGATGAATCGGCCGCGGACATCCGGGCGGGCGGGGATCCCATGATGTCGAGTACTCAAGCGGTTTGGGGGTACGAGGAGAATTTCGGTGCCTTCGCGCAGTTCACCCTCGTGGACGAATATCAATGTCACCCCAAGCCCCAGCGACTGTCATGGGCCGAGGCGGCGGCCTTCCTGTTGACCGGCGCCACGGCGTACCGCCAATTGCTGGGGTGGCAGCCCAATACCGTTCGTCCGGGCGACCCGATTCTGATTTGGGGTGGCGCAGGCGGATTGGGATCCATGGCGATTCAGATCGTTCGAACATTCGGCGGGCGTCCGGTCGCGGTGGTGTCGTCGGCAGCACGCGCGGACTACTGCAAGCAATTGGGCGCGGAGGGTGTGCTCGACCGGTCCGAATTCACCCACTGGGGCAGGCTTCCGGATATATCCGACGTGCACGCGAGTGCGGTCTGGTTGCAGGAAACTCGTCGCTTCGGTGCGGCGTTCTGGGAGGCGCTCGGCGAGAAGCGTGCCCCCAAGATCGTCCTCGAACACACTGGTCAGGACAGCATCCCGACCTCGATGTACCTGTGCGATACCGGGGGTATGGTGGTCATCTGCGGCGGAACGACCGGCTATCACGCCGATATCGACTTGCGCTACCTGTGGATGCGGCAGAAGCGGTTGCAGGGCTCGCACTTCGCCAACTTTCAGCAGTGCCGCGCCATCACCGAACTTGTCGCAAAAAACTACATCGATCCGTGTTTGTCCTATGTCGGAGAATTCTCCGAGATAGGTCGCACGCACCAGATGATGCGCGACAACGCACACCAACCCGGCAATATGGCTGTTCTGATCAACGCCACTTCCAGCGAGGCATAGGTTCCGGCAGGGTCGACCCGCACTTCATCGGACCGCGAGGTTCGGTGAAGTGCGGGCCAAAGGCCCTGCTGCGCTGGTGGTTTCGAAAGGATACGACTCAGCCGGGCAATCGCTCCGCCGGGTACCGGTCGAGTGCTGGATCGCAATTGCCCACCACGACCGGATGGTCGACCAGGTCGAACATGGCGATGTCTGAGTGGTGATCGCCGAATGCGGCGCAGGCACGCAGGTCGATTCCTTCCCGCGCGGCGTATCGGCGGAGCGCGGCGGCCTTGTCCGGGCCGACCATTGTCGCGCTCACCTCGCCGGTAAAGCGACCTTCGGCCAAAACCAGTTGCGTGCACAGTATTTCGTCTGCGCCGATCGCTTCCGCGATGGGGACCAGTGCGGCCTCGAACGACCCGGACACGAGGACGATCCGGAACCCGTTCTCGGCGAGCTCGTGCAGGCGCTCGCGCACAGCCGAGTTGAAGTACGCCGGATCCGCGGATCGTGATGCGAACCATTCTCTGCCTGTTCGCATTACATCGTCGAATTCGCGATCGAACCACAGCCGGTAGAACCAGCGGTGCGAATCCCTTCGGCTCATGCCAGATTCGCGCAATGAGCGGAATATTCGTAGTGTGGCCTCGGCTTCGGTTCCGCGGTGATGTCGCCGAGCATCGAATTCATACAGCGACAGAAAAGTAATGTCGCGAACGAGTGTTTCGTCGACATCGACGAATGCCACCGCGCCACTCGATCGAGGGTTCGCAGTCGTCGGAAGTCGGGTTCCGCGGACCGTGTTGTCGGCGGATGCGGGGCGGGGATGATTAGTCATGATCCGACGCTGGTTCCCGCTTCGGCCTCGTCGCGGGCCGTGCGATCGCTGTGAGGCCTGCTGTTCAACGTACGCCGGGACGGCTTCGCTCTTTCGCAAAGCGTCAGCAGCGGAGCTGTCATGGCGGTGGTGATCAAGGCCATCAATACCAGCAACGAGTAAAGCTGCGGCCCGATCAGACCCAGCGTGAGACCGATATTGAGAATAATCAATTCCGTGAGTCCGCGGGTATTCATCAGACTTGCGAGAGCAGCCGCTTCTCTCGATTTGATTCCCGTAGCCCGAGCCGAGATATATGTACCGCTGAGCTTTCCGCCGATGGCGGCAACCAGAATGATCAAGAATTCCTGCACACCTGCGCGATCGAGCGAACCCAGGTCGACCTGAAGGCCCGCGACGACGAAGAACGCCGGCAGGAAGATGCTGCTCAGCAGGCGTGCGCCACTTTCTACGGATTCCCGATGCTTCCGTGGGAAGATCACGCCGAACAAGAATGCACCGAAGATCAAATGCAGTCCGATCCATTCGGTTGCGGCACCCAGTAGGAGTGCACCGGAAATTCCGATGAAGGCGAGGTTGCCAGTCGCCTTCGGATCGGTCCGATCTGTGATTCGCGTCAGCATCGGTCGGACGATCCACCATACGATGGCTACCAGCGGGATGAACAGGAACAGGCGGAACTGATGGTCGAGTTCAGGCTGAGCGATTCCGATCACAACCGCGAGTACACACCAGGCGAGAATATCGTCCAAGGCTGCGCTGGTCATGCCGAGCTGACCGATGCGAGTTCCCATCATATTCCGCGACTGGAGGATACGAGCCAATACCGGAAACGCCGTGATCGCGAGTGAACAGCCAATGAAAAACGCGAATGTTAGCCCATTTCCATTTTCATGCCGTGCCAACACAGTGACTGCGGCTACGCTGCCGAACAGGAATGGGGCCAGGTACGACGATAATGCCACCACGGTCACCGAACGGCCGCTGCCCTTCAGCGATCCTCGATTCATCTCGAGTCCGGCGATGAACATGAATACCATCACCCCGACATTTGCGAATGCGCTGAGGTAGGAGCGAACATCGGTGGGAAAGATAGCGTTCGACACCTGTGTGCCGATAATGGTCGGGCCGGCAATTATGCCGGCTACGATCTCGCCGATTACAGCAGGCTGACCGGTCTTTTCTGCCAATCGTCCAAGAAGGCGCGCTGCAATGGTTATGAGAACTAGGTCCAATAGCAAAAATACCATTTGATTACTTGGCAAGATCCAACTCCCCTCGGACCGAAAAAATAGCAATTGTCCAGCTCCGCTGCAGGCCCTGCAGGCTTGCGTTGAGTTTTGGACGGTGAACAATCAACCCAGCCGAAGACCCCCAGTGAAAATCTGAACTCCCGGGAAGGACGTTAACGCAACTGCCGAAGCGTCCCAGTGCCATGTGACTCACAACACATCGAGCAGGAGTGGGGGAGATACATGGCGCAAAGTCGACCATCCTTGTCGCGAATCCCGCTTCTCCGCTCCTCATCCGGTGGACATACTTCCCCTGGGGCTCATGTCGTTCGGTGACTGAGCAGAGGGAGATGAGAAGTGCTCGAGGATAAGACAGTACTTATCACCGGCGCGGCAACAATTATCGGGGTCGAAGTCGCGCGTGTCTTCACGAAATATTCTGCTCGAGTTGTGCTCGGTGACGTCGATGAGGCCGGCGGGCTTCGAGCCGCAGATGAGGTCGGCGGTGGTGTGGATTTCATCGCGGTCGATATCCGGAGTGACGACTCTATCCGGGAATTCTTTGCTGCTGCCGCAATCAAGAGTAGGCGAATTGATGCGTTGGTGAATATTGCGTGTGTCTATGGTGACGAGAATCCCGGTGTCGAATCTCGGGCGGAATGGCTGGATGTTTTGAATACGAACATCGTCGGCACCGCTCTGATGTGCGAAGAGGCGCGACCGCACTTACGTGAGTCGAAAGGCTCGATCATCAACTTCACGTCCCCCAGCGGACGGGTTGCGCAGTCCGGGCGCTTTCAGTATCCGGTCAGCAAGGCCGGCCTGCAACAGCTCACGCGAAGCCTGGCTCTGGAATATGCCCAGGACGGTATTCGAGTGAACAGTGTGTCCCCCGGTTGGACCTGGTCTCGCGTGATGAACGAGATAACCGGTGGCGATCGTGAGCTTACGGACGCCGTCGCCTCTCGCTTCCACATGCTCGGACGGGCAGGCGACGCTGCGGAAATCGGCGAGGTGGTGGCTTTCCTTGCCTCGTCGAAGGCCAGCTTCGTCACCGGCGCGGAATGGGCTGTGGACGGCGGCTATTCGGCCCTGGGCCCCGAGCAGACGACCTCCGCGATCACCTTGCTTACACAGCGCCAACAGGCCCCTCATCATTCCGCTTGAACTAGGAAACTTGCCATGAGCACAGCGATAATTTCTGCAACTTCTCTACTCGAGTCGGCGCGTTCCATCGCACCCGAACTCTCTGAACGCCGCAGCGAGATCGACGCGAATCGCGAGATTCCTCGCGACATCGTCGAGCGCCTTCGTTCGATGGGCATCTACAGCATGGGATTCAGCGCGGAGTTGGGTGGTCCGGGGCTGACGTCCCTGGAGCAGATGGAAGTGGTCGAGGCGCTGTCATACGGAGATACCGCGACGGGGTGGTGCGCGATGATCGGCTCGGCTACCGGTATCTACGCCGGCTACCTCGACGATCAGGCCATCGCGGAACTGATGCCGACTCTCGATCTGATCACCGCAGGGCTGATCTTCCCCGCCGGTCGCGCGGTACGGGTCCCCGGTGGCTTCCGGTTGTCCGGGCGATGGAAGTTCGGAAGCGCGGTGACACACTCCGATCTGGTGATCGGCGGTGCCTTCGTTATTGCCGACGGTGAACTGGAAACCACCGCGGCCGGCGGCCCCGTTGTTCGAATCTTCGTTATGCGCCGCGATCAGGTCACACTTTTCGACACCTGGGACACCACCGGTCTGAGGGGAAGCGGCAGCAACGATTACGCGGTCGACGACTTGTTCGTGCCGGAGCACCACTCCTTCAGCTTCGGCGAACGTAAGAGCGGTACCGGCAAGCTGGCCGAGCCGGAGGCACTGGCTCGAATCATGCCCGGCGTGCCACTCGGAAGTGCCCGCGCCGCACTGGATTACGTCCGATGCATGGCCGAGGGAAAAATGGTGCCCGCGACCGGCGAGCGGTGGGCAGATAACTACCGTGCGCAGTACATTCTCGGGGAATGTGAGATGGAGTACATTGTCGCCCGCGGCGCCGTCGTGGAGACGGTAGCGAGTCTATGGAATCGCTTGGACCACAACAGGTTCGGTGAACTTCCGCCAGATGCCAGAATCAGCACCGCGCTCGCGCGAACGAACTCGTTCCGTGCATCGAGAAGGATTATCTCGCGCCTGTGTGAATTGGTTGGCACCGAATCGATCTACAAGCCGAACCCTCTCGATATCTGGCTCCGAGACGTCAACACCATGGCGACCCACATCATTGCTCACGATGCGGTTATTCAGTCGGCAGGGGCATTCCTGCTCGGTGGCAAGCCGCAATTTCCATTTGTTCTCGGCCTAGGTTGATTCGGAGTCGAAGTGTGCGCAGCGGTGGTCGCGAAGCCGTCGTTATATTCGATACAGATTAGCACCCGTAACAACTGGCATGCCGTCGGACTGTATGGTGCTCGGTTAGACAGGATCTACTCTAGTGGAAGTCGGAAATAGAAGTCGGCTGCCGTCATTGACCGGATTGCGTTTCTTTGCTGCACTCTCGGTTTTCATTTTTCACGCGATGTTACCGAATTCTCCGATTCCGCCTTACAGGCCGGTGAATTTCTTCGGTGACCCGGACGTCGCATATAACGCCGCATGGCTGGTCGGAAAATGTGGATTCGTGGGGGTGTCGTTCTTCTTTATTCTCAGCGGATTCGTATTGACATGGTCGTGGAAGCCTGGGGCGAGTGGGCGCCAGTTCATTAGGCGACGTATCGTCAAGATCTACCCGAACCATATCGTAATCTGGCTGGCTGCGATGATTCTGTTCGCGGCCGCAATCACGCCGTGGAAGTCGTGGCTGCCGAATCTGCTCCTCATTCATGCATGGTTCCCGCAGAACTATATCAATGCCGGAGTCAATACGCCGGCGTGGACGCTCTCCTGTGAGCTGCTGTTCTATGTAATTTTTCCGTTCATCATCCCGTTGGTACTACGTATACCGGCCAAGTATCTCTGGTACGGCGCCACCGCGATGGTGGTGGGTATCGGCCTGATTGTCTTGCTGACCGCGTTCGTACTGCCGGATTCCGAGAAATCTGAACTGACGCCGATCCCGGTTCTGCAGCTTTGGTTCGGATATCTCTTTCCGCCGTCGCGACTGTTTGAATTCTTTCTGGGAGTATTCGTTGCCCGGCTCGTGATGGAGGGTCGCTGGATAAGACTTCCCGTCTGGGGAGCCCTGGTGGGATGCTTGGTCGGATACGCAGTGGCGATGAACGCACCGTTCTACGTCGGGTTCAGTCTCGCCACCGCGGTGCCGCTGGCCCTGCTGATCGGAGCTGCGGCTCAGTCCGATATCGAGTCTCGATCCCGATTCCTGTCGAGTCGTGTCGCGGTGCGGCTGGGAGAGGTGTCATTCGCCTTCTATTTGAGTCAGGGTGTAGCGCTATTCTACGTGCGGCGGTTAATGGGGGAAGTTGCCTTCAGTACCCCTGTTGCCGTTGGCATGATTGTTTTGATGCTCGCGTTCAATATATTTATCGGCTGGCTGCTCTTCACATTCGTCGAGTCGCCCGCGATGCGTAGATTCGCACGCCCGCGCAAGCCGGCCGAGGAGGTTGAGGGAACTGTTGCCAGAGAGTCTTGAGAGTCTCAGGGGGAGCTGGCCAAGGACTAGATAAGATCGGAAATGGACTCGGCGGGGGGCCATCGAGGCCCAGGACTTCAGTCCTGGGCCTCTGCCTGTCTAGATGTTCTGGACGTGTGACTAGTGCCACTTTGCGGGCTTCAAGTGAAACGGGTTACTGTTATATGAAGGGATATTCGGGGATGATCGAAGGGGAGTTCGATATTAGTTTTGTGGCGGGGTTCGGCGGCCCGATCTAGTTCATATTTCGTGGGTTCGCAATCAATCGCTTGATATTTGATAAACGCTTGAGCATTCATGTCGATGCAGCGACCTAGGGGGTTGCGTGTCAGATTGTATATGCTCATGCTGCTATATGTCCGAGAGGTAGTTATGGGCACAGTCAGTCGTAGTGAATCCGAATCCGTTGAAACATGTCTTTCTTCGGGATTTGAGACTCGCGTCGGGGAAATCGAGGACGTTGAGACAGAGATACTCCGTCTTGTCTTCGGCCGCCGACGAAGTGCGGAGCCGGACTCCCTGTGTGATGTGGTTCCGTGTGGGGAGTGCTTCGAACCGCATATGAAGAAGGTGGGCGCTTTTATTCGAGCCGGTAAGCCGGTTCATTTCATCATTCCCGCGTTTCCTGCCAAATCGCGAAACCGCGGTAAGACGCTCGGGCGTGTGCCGGACATGGCCGAGACGTTGGCGATCGAGTCGCTCCAGGGCTTCTGTGATCAGGTATCGGCGATCTACGCACCCGGTGCGATCGTCACGATCTGCTCGGACGGGCACGTCTTCAGTGACGCACTGGAAATCCCCGACCATCACGTCGACGAGTACGGCGCTGAGCTGCAGCGAGTGATCCGATCGACCGGCGGCGGGTCGATCGGCCTGTATGGGCTGCGCGATGCGATGCCGGAGTTGGGGTGGGACGAGCGCCGGCGGCGGTTGCTCACCGAGTACGCCGAGACCGTCGATGAGATTCGTAAGTCCGTGAAGAGCGATCCCGATGCTCGGCGAATGTTCAACGGAATCCATCGCTTCATGGTCGAGGACAACGCCGCGCTGATGCCGGAGCTAAGTATGACGCAGCGCAGAAATCGCTCGAAACAGACTGCCTACGAAGTAGTTCAGCGAAGCCAGGCGTGGAGTCGGCTGATGGCGGAGATCTTTCCGCACGCGGTACGGCTCTCGATTCATCCGCAAACGCACCACAGCGACAAGATCGGTTTTCATCTCCTGCGTACCCAGGACAACTGGCTTACCCCTTGGCACGGCGTCGTACTCGACGACGGAACCAAGTACACGCTGGTCAAGAGGATACAGGCGGAGGAGCTGGGGGCCCGCTTGATCTGGCGCAACAGTCGCCCGAGCCATTTCGTTCTCGCCGGGTCGGCGGAGCCGGAACCCGTACAAGCTTAAGGAAGAATCATGACTGAGACCTTGAACCATTCCTCGCTAGAGGGGATGGACCTCGAACCGTTCGGTCTGGTCGTCGCGGCCTCCTCCGCGGGAGTGACCCTTGCCGACCTCCCGATCGATGATCTGCTCGCGACAGCGCTCGCGAAGAAGGTCGTGGTACTCCGCGGATACGGGCTACTCGGCAAACCTGATTTGGAGCAGTACTGCCGCCAGGCCGGGGACATTCTGGAATGGAACTACGGAACGATCCTGGACTTGGTGGTCCAGGAAGATCCGCAGAACTATCTGTTCGACAAGGGTGACGTCCCCTTCCACTGGGACGGTGCTTTCGCTGAATCGGTACCGCGCTTCTTCATCTTCCAGTGCGTGCAGGGCAGTGCGCCCGATGCTGGCGGTGAGACGGTTTTCTGCGACAGTGTCCAGGTCTACCGTGAAGCGCCCGAGGAGCTGCGGAGGCTGTGGGCCAATACGACGATTACCTACCGAACGGACAAACTGGCGCACTACGGGGGGCTCGCCAGCTGGCCGCTGCTCGGCGTCCACCCCACAACAGGTGAGACGACCATCAGATATGCCGAACCGCTGGATCCCGCAAGGTATTTGAATCCGTTGTTCCTGAGTGTGGAGGGGATCTCCCCGGAGGACAGCGTCAGGGTCATGGAAGATCTGCGCGATCGACTGCATGACCCGCGCTACTGCTACGAGCACCCGTGGCGGACCGGCGACATCGTGGTCGTCGAGAACCATGCGCTCCTTCACGGTCGCAATGCATTCATCGGTTCCGCTGAGCGTCACGTGCAGCGCATCCAGATTCTCTGAACCAAATCATCTGAACGAGAGGCATTTTCATGGCTACTTCGATTACCGACCTAGCGCCCGAATATGATGTCGTCATCATGGGTGGGGGACCGGCTGGGTCCACCCTGGCGGCAATGCTGTGCCGGGAAACCGATCTGAAGGTCGCGGTCTTCGACAAGGAGATCTTCCCTCGTGAGCACATCGGTGAGTCGGGTGCGCACCCTCTGGTGCCCGTGTTGCAGGCCAGCGGAGCGTTGGAAAAGGTGATGGCCAGCGAGTGCTGGATCCAGAAGTACGGCGGTATCTACCAGTGGGACACCGAGCGTCCGTTCGTCGGCTTCTTCGATCATTCCGATTACCTGGCGGATGGCGTGTATCGGTGGTCGATGCACGTGAACCGTGCGGAGTTCGATACGGTCCTGCTCGATCATGCCGAAGACAGTGGGGCACACGTCTTCCAAGGCGTGCGGGTATCCAAATTCGTTTCTGGCAAGGAGATTTCGACGGTCGTACTCGAGGACGGCACCGAGATTCGCGCCGGGTTCTTCATCGACGCCTCTGGGCGGGCGAACCAGGTCGCCGCTCGTGGCGCGGAGCGGGAGAAGGAGTGGCTGTCGGATTATCGGAACATCGCGATCTGGTCGCACTTCCGGAACTGCGTGCCGGCGCAGCGTGCCGAGGGAGACTGGAATGTATTTCGGGACAACAACTTGTCGCCAATCTACGCCGTGGCGTTCGAGCACGGCTGGGTCTGGTACATTCCGACGCCGCGCCTGGTCGACGGCGTTCGTGAAACGGTGTGGTCGATCGGTATCGTCACCAATCCCGAATCGCTTATCCGGGTGAACCTTCGGGACCCCGAGATCTTCCGGAAGACGATTCAATCGATCCCGGTGCTGAAGGAACTCATCGTCGATGCAGAGCCGGTGCGCGATGAAATGCTCACCGCCACAAACTATTCCCGGGTGAGCGATTGCTTCGGCTCCTACGATGACCGGTGGATGGCCATCGGCGACGCCTCCTACTTCGTAGATCCGCTGTTCTCGTCCGGGATGTCGTTCGCGGTGACCCAGGCGTGGGCGGCAGCGCTGGTGTTGCGCAAGACGTTTGACCCCGGCCTGGATGAGCGGGCCAAACGGGACCTCTGGCGCGATTACGATGTCGAGTGGCGCGCGATGGCCGAGACCTGGGCGCTGAGCATCGACCAGTGGTACCACGAGATTTCGCGGTCTCACCCGGACAGTCCGTATTGGAGCGCTCAGGGGCGCAGGGTCGGGCTCGACAACGCCACCGAGGGAACGTTCCAGGCCCTGCTCAACACCGCCCTGGTCCCGGATCTGGTCAATATCATGACCAAGGGCAGCCGTGACCCTCGTGACCTCGCTGTGGAAGGCCCGTACCTCAGGGCACTCTCGGCAGCGGATGCGGTGGATCTGGAATCGGCTGACCTGGTGGAACTTTCACCCGATGCGCGAATCCGATCCGGCCTGGGCGCCGATATTCCGGGGTTCAAGGGTATGTCTCCGCCCTTCGAGATCCCACTCGAGGCGCGCCAGGGTCTCGCGAACTACTGGCGAGACCCGATCGCCAACCCCGACGATGCTCCCTCGCCGCTGAACGACACGGTTCCGTGCGATCGGATCTACTCTGCGACTGATGCCAAGATCGAAGTGCGATGCCTGGAACGTGATGGTGGACAGGGGCTTTGGGACGCGCTGCAGGGTGGGCCGGTCCGATGGTCCGAACTCGCGCCGTCGCTGACGGTGCTGCAAGGACGGGCCTTGAAGCGGCTTATCCGTGCCGGACTCGCAATCGTCCGAACAGAGGCTGCAGGTGGTGTGAACTAGGCTGGCTGCCATGAGGTCTGTTGCGGTGCTCGCAGTCGATGACGTAGTTCCCTTCGATATGGCGGTTCCGCTTGAGATCTTCGGCCGGGCCCAGCGAGAGGACGGAACCTCGTGTTACGAAGTGCAGGTATGCGGGGAGAAGTCCGATGTTTCGTCCCGGTTCTTCGGGATTTCCTCGGTCGGGAACTTGGAGTTCCTGGAGGAGGAAGCCGACATCGTCGTGGTCCCCGGATCACTGAGTTATCGTGCGGCGCCGTCGGATCGGATGAAGGATGCGCTGCATCGCGCCCATGAACGCGGTGCTCGTGTGGCCTCGATCTGCCTGGGCGCATTTACGCTGGCGGCTGTGGGGCTGCTCGATGGGCAGCGAGCTACCACCCATTGGATGGCGGCGGCCGAGCTGGCCGCCGACTATCCGGATATCGATGTGGATCCCGCAGTTCTGTTCGTAGACAACGAGAGTGTGCTGACCTCGGCCGGCGCCGCAGCAGGCCTCGACCTGTGCCTGCATATGGTTCGCCGCGACTACGGCTCGGCGGTCGCGGCGGATACCGCCCGCCTTTCGGTAATGCCGCTCACCCGAGATGGCGGGCAGGCTCAGTTCATTGCGGAGAGTCCTCGATCGGAGGCGGATTACAAATCGATCAATCCGACACTGGAATGGGCGGAGTCGATGCTGTCCGGCAAGATCACCGTATCCGATCTCGCGGCACGAGCGGGTGTCAGTAATCGCACCTTGATTCGCCGATTCAGTGAGCAGGTTCGGATGAGTCCCAATGAATGGCTGCAGATGGCTCGGGTCAGGAAAAGTCAGGAACTGCTCGAGACAACCAACCTGACCATCGATTGCATCGCGGATCAGGTTGGGTTCACATCGGTAGCGGCGCTTCGGATTGCGTTCCGAAAGACGGTAGGGCTCGCTCCCCATGCCTATCGGAAAGCGTTCGTCTGACAGGCACGGCGAAGCCGGGCTTCCACTGAGGTACCCCTGAACGCTCGGCGTCGTTGTTGGATCGGTATTACCCGCGTGTAGTCGGTCATGGTCAGGTGTGGACTCCAGCGAAGAGATCGTCCTCGGGGAAGGTGGATTGCACCCGAGACACGGCGAGGTGGTAGTCCTCGGTGGGCCACACACGTTGCTCCAAGTCGAGTGGACAATCGAATATCGGGCCATCCGGGTCGACCTGGGTCCGATGCGCGGGCATTGCTTGCCTGCGGATCGAGAAGTATTCCGCACAGTGGAACTTGGTGGTGATTTCCCAGGTGGGCTGGCCATCGTCCCACTCCGAGAGAATGCCCCCATACCGCGATCGAACCGCGGCGGCGGTCATCGCAGAGTAGATCGACTCGAAATACTCCTTGCTGTAGGAGCAGAGGTAGTAAAGCTTCGACGGTGTCCACGGTTGCCCGCCCCTGGGGTAGCGGTTGAGGTCGCCGGCCGCCGTGAAGGCCTCGACCGAGACCTGATGTGTCTTGATGTGGTCGGGATGGGGTAAGGGTAGCCACCGATTTCGTCGTAGATGACCACGACATGGGGCCGGAAGTCACGCATGACACGTACCAGCGGAGCCGTTGCTTGCTCGAGCGGTGCCAGGGCGAAACAGCCGGTTGGCAGTTCTTCGCCGGGTTCGGGCTGACCTGAATCGATGAACCCCGCAAAGATGTGCTCGACCCGCAAGATTTGTCGTGCCTGTTCCATTTCCGCTCGACGTAACCGCGGCAGGCCCTGCCGCTTTTCCGGCAGGTCCAAATTGGGATTCAGCACCTCGCCGCGCTCGCCAGCGGTCATTGTGCACACAAGCACTTCCGCGCCCTCGGCCGCATAGCGCGCGAGTGTCGCGGCGCCCTTGGTCGACTCATCGTCCGGGTGAGCGTGCACGGCCAACAAGCGTAATCCGCTCCAGGGCAGATGAACTGATGGCAACGGGCACTCCTCGGGCGCTTCGGATCATTCGTGTCATTGATATCGGGTGGTGTTCACATGGCCGATGTGGCCTGTCCCATCACGCCGGTCGTCAGTGTGAGCCGCGGATGAAGCGATGAAAAGTCCTTGGCGTAAATATGCGCAAACTTGGCGACTTTCCGCCTTCTCGGCAATGCGCTGGTCGTCTAGTTTCGTGAGGGCGGAACCCGCAGGCCTGAATGGCGTCGTAGATAGCGCTGTTCGACATGTTCGGACGATGAAGGTTCGCAATTTCGGAGACTTGATTTGTTGAGCGGTTGAGTGTGTTCCGATCTGTACGTTGTAGTGAGGTTTGCTCGAACCGTACCGCCGTTGATGACGAGATATCCTGCACGACTGGAGCATTGGAGGTTCTCCACAAACATTCACTGATGGTTCCGTGTCAGCTTCCATCTTCCGGTCACGAGCCACCTGTATACCTTTGACTGTGGCGGAGTACCCGAAAACAACTGAGCCACAACGAGAGTCGCTGGTTCGTTGCACATCCAGTGCCTGGCGATCCTGTTCGTGGCGAGGGCGTCTCCGTATGCACTCAACGGGTGAACAACCGGTATTCGATGCAACAAGAAGGGATTGGCTATGGCTGCCACAGAAGAAGAGATCGTCTCCGGTATCGCAGAGATCGTGGAGGAGGTGACCGGTATCGAGGCATCCGAGGTAACCCTCGGGAAATCGTTCATCGAGGACCTGTATATCGACTCGCTGTCGCTGGTGGAGATCGCGGTGCAGCTCGAGGACAAGTACAGCGTCAAGATCCCCGACGAGGATTTGACCACGCTGCGGACCGTCGGTGACGCGGTGGCGTACGTGCAGCGCCTGGAGGTCGAGAACGCCGGGCTCGCAGCGGAATTGAAGGCCAAGTACATCGAAGGTCACGCGGAATGATGGGCGAAACGATGATCAATCCTTTCAGTGCGAACGGTAACTTTCCCAGTGTCGTCGTCACTAGCGTCGCGGCGACTACGCCGATCGCCGGCGACGTCGATGCGAGCTGGAAGGGCCTGCTCAACGGCGAGAGCGGCATCGACGTTCTTGAGGACGACTTCATTACCGAGTTCGACCTCCCGGTCCGAATCGGCGGGCATTTAAAGGTTTCGCCGGACACGCTGCTCAGCCGCGTGGAGATCCGCCGCATGTCGTATGTGGAGCGACTGGCGACGGTGCTGGGTCGCGAGGTGTGGAAGAACGCCGGTTCCCCGGAGGTTGACCAGCTGCGTCTGGGTGTGTCGATCGGCACGGGTCTCGGTGGCGCAGACGCGCTCATCGACTCGGTCGATAAGATGAAAGCCGGTGGCTATCGCAAGATTTCGCCGCTCGCCGTACAGATGATCATGCCGAACGGTCCAGCGGCGGTGGTCGGGTTGGAACTCGGTGCGAAGGCCGGGGTGATCACTCCGGTCTCGGCATGTTCATCCGGAGCAGAGGCCATCGCCAATGCCTGGCGCATGATCGTCATGGGTGACGCCGACATGGTCGTCACCGGTGGCGTCGAAGGCTTCATCGACGCCGTACCGATCGCGACCTTCTCGATGATGCGCGCCATGAGCACACGCAACGATGACCCGAAGGGCGCCTCGCGTCCCTTCGACAAGGATCGCGACGGCTTCGTCTTCGGTGAAGCCGGTGCCCTCATGGTCATCGAGACCGAGGAGCACGCCAAGGCTCGCGGCGCCACCATCCACGCCCGCCTCATGGGCGCGGGCGTCACCTCGGATGGCTTCCATCTGGTGGCGTCGGATCCGGAGGGGACCGGCATCGCGCGTGCAATGCAGCGGGCGATGCAGACTGCGGGCTTGTCTGCACAGGATGTCTCGCATGTGAACGCGCACGCGACTGCCACCTCCATAGGTGATATCTCCGAGGCGAAGGCACTACACAAAGCGGGTGTCGGCCACGCCTCGGTCTACGCGCCCAAGTCGGCCCTGGGTCACTCGATCGGCGCCGTCGGCGCCCTCGAGTCGGTACTGACTGTCCTGAGCATTCGGGACGGCATCGTCCCCCCGACGCTGAACCTCGATAACCAGGATCCGGAGATCGACCTCGATGTCGTGCACGGCGAAGCTCGCCGTCAGGACATCGAGTACGCGATCAATAACTCCTTCGCTTTCGGTGGGCACAATGTCGCGCTGACCTTCGGCCGGTACTGACGTGAACCAGTGATGCGACACACCTGCGCAGGTCTGTAAGGCAGGTGGTCCCGTCGGGGACTTCGGATGGAGATTCCGCACCCGAAACCCCGCCGGGACTTCGGCATCCACACTGGCTCTCAACCGGCGGGTTCGCCCACCAATACCGGTATTTGATCGCCATCAGGAGTGGTATTGGCGATGAGGCTCAGGCTGCAACTATCGGTTGTGTAGTTAGGGTCTGGCCGCTTCCCCGCATCGGTGCGATCGTGCGGTGTGACGGGACCGGCCTCGTTCCATGTGTCGTGGTCGATGGCGTGGGCGCCCAGGTCGAGCCGGTTACGACGTTCCTGCGGGATCTGCTTTTGGCCGATGCCAGCTGGCTGTGCACCGCGGGTACTCAGAACGAACGAGATCGAATTCCCTTGCCGCACGAACTGGTTGGCCGATGCCGCCGGTGAAAAACCGCTCATCGCCGCCGCAGCCGAGCACCAGCACCACGACACCCTGTTCATCGCCGACGCCGTTCCGAACACACACCCACGCTTCAGCCCCGAAGGACGCGACCTGATCGACAACCGTCTCGGACTCGACCAGCGATTGCGCGCCGGCGTCTGAGGTTGCCATCGAGGTCCGGACGACTCGCCCCGTCCGGACCCGGGTGGCACCGATCAGAACGGAGTGTCGCGGATCCGCGAGGGCCGGTAGCGGGTCGGGCCGGGCTGTGCGAGTTCGGCATCGATATCGACCTCGATCGCGCCTGAGAAGTGGATGTTCTCGCTGTACGCGGGGGATGCAGGCAAGCACTTCGTCGTCGATGCGTCGTCCGGTGCGGCGCATCCGCTCGACCGTGAGCCCGTAATGCTCTGTGGTCCAAGCGATTACCGCATTCGTGGCCAGGTTCAGGCATCGAGCTTGTTCGATGCGGGGCCTCGAGATGCCGGGCCCGGATCATGCCCTCGCGGTCGCAGAGTAGGGCGGAGGCGCAGCACGTGCGGGGATTGCCCTTGTTGAGCTGGCAGGTGATCTTGCGTCGATAGCCCGGATCGGACGTAGTTCGCGGCGTAAATGGTCCGTCGCAGGGCCTGTATCCCTTGCACGCGGCGGCCAGTCTGCCGCAGCCATCCAGTCCGCAACCGGCTTCCAACGGCGAGATCCTGAACTTGAGTAGTTCGTATGCAATTGACTACGCGAACCCTTGCGGCATTCTGGATCATCCCCATGACCAGCTCATATGCCTTCGAGGGCTGTGTTTGCGCCAGTGTTACACGTTAGGTGTTACCGACGGTTACCGGCACATACCTGTTCTCCAGGTCAGGCTACCCGAGCCGATCAACCCGCTTACCAGCGGATACCGAAGGCTTCCGTCAATCTGACTACAAATCTGACTACTCCGCGACCTGGAGACAACAATCACTCCGGCGCGTCGCAGGTCGACACGCCGAGGAGTTTTCGTCCTCAGCATCCATTCAGCAAACCCGACTGGAGTGCGGCATGAGCACACCCGAAACCTGCCCCGATTCCGAACTTCCGACCGACGATTCGATGACGCCGAATGGCCAACGCGGAGAGGGTGATTCCGGCCACAAAGCCTTTGTACCGACGGTGGGAGCGTGGGTGCGGGGGCCGTTCATGAGCACGGTCGACCGTGACGCTCTGGTCCGTCGTCACTTCGAGGAGTACGCGGCGGCCATCGCGATCGGTGAGGGGGCCAAGCGGGCGAGGCTGGAGCTGATCGCGAAGCTTCGGTCTGCTGTGCCCGAGTACTACACGCAGGAGAGGCTGGCCGAGCTGTCCGGCATGACGCAGCAGAACATCTCCTATCATCTCGGGAAGTAGATCGACAGGACCTCCGGCCCCAGCTACAGGTGTTAGTGCTGGGCATAGGAGTGATCGTCAGCCGGTCTGACGAAGACTTCGTCACAGACTGCTTCGACGAACTCACGCGATCCACCCTTCCTTGAAGTTCTGCACCGACATATGGCCAAGCCTGGTCTCTGCGCGATCCAAACTCGTTCAGAGACCAGGCCCCCGCGGCGAAATGGACACCCTCCTCGACATCGGTCTATGAGTGCCAAGATTGTCGATGCGATCGCTGAACAGACGAATTTGTCGAAGTCTGAGATCTTCAACATCGGCATCGATGTCCTGGCCTTCGTGAAGTCTGTTCTCGACCAGGGCGGCCGAATCGGTATCCGGCCCAAGGGGCGCGGTCGAAGTCGAAACCTGACCAGCGGCGAGCGCGTGGACGTGGTCGCAGCGATGTGGAAGACAGGGTTCAAGATCCGACCGAAGTTGTCCTGGTTGTGGACCTACAGGGGCAAAACGCCCAAAACAGATTTTTCAATACCACCACACCAGAATCGTCATGTAGACATAGCGGCATGCGCTTGAAGGAACCCGACAAAGCCCGCCCGTGCGGGCTCGGGCCTTCGTCTGCGCCGCCGCCCCCAAGTCTGTGGGAGCAGGGGTGGCCGGCGCTGTTCGCGTCGATGTTGGCTTGTGCCCGCCAGCGCCCGAGTCGGCGTATGCGCCCGAGCGATCTCCTGGACTTGCTGCTGTGGATCGCGGCAGTTCTGCTCTTCCTTCTCGGTTGCCTGTCGCGGCAACTGCGCGTCGACGCGCGCGTCGACGCCTTGCGCCAGCGTGGCGATCCTCCGGGCCAGATCGCCACGGCAACACCGCATATCGAGCGTGGCCCCACTTCCCAGGTTGGTTCTGAGCCCTAACCAACCTGCGGAAGATCGCGCGTGTGCGCGTCGTCCGTTGAATTACGGGAGACGACCATGTCCACCGGCACGTCCAACACTGTGTCGTTCGATTGGAATTACCCTGCTGGCTTCGCCCTGTGGCTGATCGCGTCGCTGATCGGCCTGTACTCCTTGTGCATTGTTTGCGCGTTGCTGGTCAGCCTGTTCGGGCGGACGGAAGACCAGTGCCAATCTGGCGAACGGATTCTCGACAAGCTGCTCACCAACCTTTACGACGTGCTGAGCCTGATCTGCGGCACTCTCACCACGATCGCCTCCCTTATCGGGTCGCCGCCGGACCAATCCTCCGGTGGGCCTGGCGAACTCGATGCGCGTGGTCCTGCCCCGAGCCCGCCTGCACCCTCCGGGCACAAGAAATCGGGTAACGGGCAGTGAGCCCCGCGGAACCGCATCCCAAGCGCCGGGCCGGGCGGCCTCGGGCTGCCAGTGATGCGCTGCTTGACCTCGTCGCCGACCTGCAGGCGAGCGGCATGTCCTTACGCGTCACGGCGCGGTGGCTAACCGATCAGAAGATCCCGACCCCCCGGAGGACGGAGCAGTGGGACCACTCCAACCTTCGTAACGTGCTGCGCACCGACAGCGCGAAGCAGTATCTGGCCCAGCGCACCCACGCAGGGAAAGCTTCCCCTGAAGTGCGGCCGAGTGCTCTCAAACCCCTTATTACTGGGGGTGATCTGGTGAACTCGCTCGACCTCGGAGAGTTCATCCACCCTGACCTGCGCGAGACGGGAGAAAAGCACACTGCCCCGTCCACAGCGTCGACGACAGGGGAGGGCAACTGGGTGGTCACGGCGCAGGGGCTGGGCGGCGCGCCGGGCCCGCGCCTCCTGGGCACGGTGCCGGAGCTGGATCACTACCTGGAACGACTCCTGTGCAAGCCCGGCGCGCTACCAGGGTCCACAGTGCTCGAAAAGGCCCGCGCCGCAGGCAAATTCACCCCTATCCGCGACCACTGGTGGGCCGCAGCCCGCACGGCACACGGTCTCCGCGACGGCACCCGGGCCCCGATCGAGGTTCTGTCTCTGCAGCACCGCCATCTTCGCCACAAACGCAAGCAAGGCGCGGACAAATGGCACGTCGACATGTTCATTCGAGCCCTGCGAACTGGGTTTTCAAGTTGGCGGAGGCTCCCGCCATGATGTGGTGCTCCGAGTCAGGCGAGCGGGGGAGCGCGGTGGAGGATGCGGCGCTACACGCCTGGGCGTCGCAGGTTCTTCTCGGCTGACAGCTGCCCGAGAACCGTGTGCTTCTGGTGGCGAGCGTGCCAGCTCTCCGCCAGGGCGCGGTCGGTGAACAGGACCAGTCCCCGAGCCGTTCTGGCGGTCAGGTCGACGGCGTCGAAGCCGCCGTAGGCCTGGACGAACTCCGTTGCGATGTCTTGGAAGCGCGGCCCGCGGAAGTACGAGATGTACGAATGGCGTAGCCGCGGGCCCTTGGCGCGCCGTCGCCGATGCCGAGCCGACTGCGGAGATCACGCGAATCCACACCGCCTCACGGAGCACCTACGGATCACCCCGGGTGCATGCCGAGTTCCGGGTCTGATTGGGAATCATGTTGGGGCGCAAGCGCGTCGAACGGCTCATGCGACAAGTTTGCGGTCTCGAAAGGCTTGCCTCACACGTAGTCGCGGAAAGCAACGATGTTCGAAGGATCCATTTGCACGTCGAGATATTCCGGCGGCGATTCGAGGAAGTGGTCACTCCTGACCTTTAGGCGCGTGCTGCCGACCTTTACGGTCACGACGGTGTATTCGCCGTAAAACACCTGTCCCAGGACTTGTGCCTTCCAGACGTTTGCGCGCCCGTTCATGGGCTCGGTGGAGATCGTGATCGCCCCAGGCCTGACGTAAATTGACGCTTGGTTGCCCGGCTCCAATCCTGTTCCTTCTGGCAGATACACCGACGGTGCTCCGTCGACCGAGAGAGCAAGCCTCGGGCCGCCGCCGTTCTCAGCGGTGACGACAGTGCCGGACATGCGGTTGGTCGTGCCGAGGAAGCTCGCTACGAAGCTCGTCGCGGGTTTGTTCCAGAGCTCGGCTGGCTTCCCGATCTGCTCGACCCTGCCGTCGTTCATCAGAACAACACGGGTCGACATCCCCAACGCCTCCTCCTGGTCGTGGGTCACCCAAATCGAGGTCAGCCCCATCCTTTGCTGCAGTTCGAGGATCTCGAGCTGCATGTCGTCCCTTAGTTGGGGATCCAGGTTGCTCAGCGGCTCGTCGAACAGGATGATTTTCGGCTTCGGAGCCAATGCGCGGGCGAGCGCGACGCGCTGCTGCTGCCCACCGCTCAATTGCGAGATCCTTTTGTCGCGATGGTCCCACAGTCGCACGTTCCGGAGCGTGAGCTCGACCTCGGTGGAGACCTCGGCACGAGAGAGACGCGCGCCGTGTAGGCCGAAGGCCACGTTCTCGAAGACGTTCATGTGTGGCCAGAGTGCGTAGTCCTGAAACACCATGGCAATGCCGCGCCGCTCCGGGGGGACGTTCACTGGGCGATGCCCGGAGGACCGATCCGACGAGAAGAGGACCGTGCCATCCAGTTCGATCCGGCCATGGTCGGGCGTCTCCAATCCGGCGATACACCGCAGTGTCGTGGTCTTGCCGCATCCGCTCGGACCCAACAGACTGATGAATTCGCCGCGCTCGACGTCCAGTTCGATCCGGCGCAGTCCGGAACCGTCACCACCGGCACGCTGGAAGGTCTTGCCCACGTTCTGAACAATCAGCAGCGCCACGAGTCGCCTCCGAATCGATCGATGGGTGCTCACAGCCTCATGTATCGACGACCGAGAGCGCTGATGCTGGCCACGAGGGCGAAGATGAGGGCGATGTATACGACGCACAACGCGAAGAGCTGGGCGAACTGCCCCTGGTAGCTCAGGCTCCAGATCACGACCGAAATCACCGGCTCACCCGGCGGATAGAGCACGAGTGACGCCGATATCTCCTTCATCGTGTGGTACAGCACGATGATGACGCCCGCCAAGATTCCCGGAAGGACGAGCGGAGTCACGATGCGGAGCATGACCCGTGGCCACCGTGCCCCAGATATCCGTCCGGCGTCCTCGAGCACCGGGTCGAGTTGCTGGAATGCGGTCACCGCGGCCCGCATGGAGTACGGCAGGAACAGGGCCACATAGGCAGCCAGCAGAATCCATTTGGTTCCGTAGAACACACCGCTTGTGCCGACCCAGGCCCACACCAGCGCGACTGCGAACACCATGTGCGGCACTGCGAGCGGTGACATCGAGAGGTACTCCACGAGCGTTCCCAACCATCCCTGACGTCTGACCACGATGTAGGCCAGCACCGCAGACAGGAAAGCGCACACGGTCGCGGCGAGGAAGGACAACAGCACGCTGTTGGTGATCGAGGTGAGTGCTCCTGGATAGCGGGCCATCAGCGCGTAGTTATCGATCGTCCACCCAGAACTGAAGGTGGTCGACAGGTATGGCTGGAGAGAGCCGATCACGAGCACCGCGACGGGCAGGACTACGGTGATCAGCGCAAAGCTCAGACACAGAGCGAGTCCCAGAAGTCTGAGGGCGCGTGAGGTCGTAGCGGACTCCGTGCTGTGCCGAGCACCGATGGTGGCCAGGTCGCGATGCGCCAGCCCGCGGACGATCACGCTCAGTGCGACGACGCTGAACATCGCTAGCACCACACCGAGCACCGCGGCACGACCCGTATCGAAGACTCCTTTGGTCGTGAGCTCGACGATCCGAAGCGCCACTACGTCGATGTGTGCCCGCACCCCAAGCACTCCGACGACAGCGAAATCCCCGAGGGTATTGATGAATACGATAAGGGCGGACGAAAGAATCGCGGGGCGGACCGCCGGCAGGAGGATCTCGTGCGCGACTCTGAACCGGCTGGCTCCGAGCAGACGCCCCGCCTCTTCCGAGGACTTGCTGACCGACAGCAGCGCCGGACGTAAATTGAGATAGACCACGGGAACGCTGTAGACCGACAGCACGCCGATCACTCCGCCCCACGAATAGATGTTGACGGCGGGAAGGCCCAGCGCAGCCAAGGGCGCGTTCAGGTATCCGGACCGAGGTGCAAGCAGGAACGACCAGGCGATCGCGCCGACGAACGCCGGTATATAGGCCGGGATGATTGTCACTGAGTCGAAGAACTTGGCCGCCGGCACATCCCACCGTGTGAGTGCGATCGCGAGGACAGCTCCTAATGCGAGTGCGATCGCGGTTACTGCCGCGGCGAGGAGCAAGCTGTTCCCCACGAGTTCGAGGAATTCTCCCGACAAGAGCACGTCGTAGTTCCGCAGGGTCCACAGGCCTGATTGGCCGGGAGGGGCCGACTGTAAGGACCCATAGACCAAGAAGGTCATGGGCATCACGACCAAGGGGAGCAGCACCGCGGCGGGGATCCACACCCTCACCCGGCTGAACCTGGTGCGCCATCGAGGTCGACTCAGCAGCTCGGTCCAACCCTGTCGGCTATTCGTTGAACGCTTCTTTCAAGAACGGCTTCATGGTGGCCTGCGCATCGACGAGATCCTGTGGATTGGGCAACGGGAAGAACTTTCCATCGGAGATGGTGGGCCGACCGGCTGGCTTCGATGGGATGCCGGGGAAGGTGCTCAGTTTCCCGGTCGATGCGGACAAGAGGGTGGCGGCGTCCTTCGATACCAGGAATTCCAAGAACTTTTCCGCCGCCTTGGGATGCGATGCGTTCGCAACGAGAGCGTTGTACTTCTGCGAGAACGTCGTGCCCTCGGGAGGGTAGGCGAACGCGAGCGGCGCGCCCTTTTCGATCTGTTGCCAGACCGCGTTGTCGTTGGTGATCCCACCGAGCTGATTGCCGACGATCACGTCGCTGACGCCTTGGCCGCTGCTGCTGGAGATCACCGGGTTGTTCTTGCCGAGCGTGGTCAGGAACTCCTTCCCGAGTGATGGCTGCTGCGCGATCTGGTAGTAGCCCTCGATGGAACTGTCGTTCGTGGAGATCGGGATGGAGAACTCGCCCTTCCAGTACGGGTCGAGAAAGGATTTGAAATCTGTCGGCGCGTGCCTCGCGTCCACTCGGTCGGTGTTGTAGAAGACACCCCACGACGACGCCTGGTTCGAGAACCAGTTCCCGCTCTTGCTGACGAAGACGGGGTCCTGCTCGGGCAAAGCCGTTGATACGCCCACCGGCAGCTTGGCGAGGACGCCCGCACTTTCGAGCTTGAGCACGCTCGGCGCCCCGGCGAAGGAGATCACATCAGCCGAAGCGACGTTGCTCGCTGACTCCGACAGCAGTCGCTGGGCGACGAACTCTGTGGCGAGCAGTACCACTTTGATACCGGTCTGCTTAGTGAACTCGCGAACGACGGGATCCACTTCCTGAGCGTCATCGTCCGTATACCAGGTCAGAGTGCCCTCGGTAGAGGTATCGGCTGCGGGCGGGCCCTGGGAACACGCCGTCAGGCTCGCTGCCAAGAGGAGTACGGCGATGGTCAGGCCACTTCTGCACAGCCGAACGGACATGGTGTTCCTTACATTTGGGGATTGCCGGAAGCGCCTCGTGCTGGCAACGGTGGAAATGCGGCAGGGTCGAACGAGTTCTCCACCGGGGGTAGCCCGAGGTTGTCGCGAAGTGTCGTTCCCTTGTATTCCGTTCGGAACAGTCCTCGACGTTGTAATTCAGGAACTAGCTCGTCCCGAATCAGCTTGAGCGTGAATGGGTTTATCGAAGCGCCGAGTACGAAGCCATCGCAAGCGCCGGTGGTGTACCACTCCTCCATGACGTCGGCGATCCGTGCCGCGGTGCCGATCAGAGCGGTGTTGCCCATGGTTGGCACGACACGTTGGTACATCTGCCGGATCGTGAGATTTTCGGCCTTGGCGATCGAATCGAGCTGTCCCCGTATCGAATTGCCGCCCACAACCGATGCGCTGAGGTCCGGCATCGCACCATCGATCGGATACCCGGTCAGGTCCTCGGAAACCGCCTTCGCGAGGAAGTCCGCGCCGATGTCGGGACTGATGAGCGAGTTCAGCTCGCTGTACAGACTCTCGGCCTCATGCTCGGTTCTGCCGATGTACACGGCCACCGAGACGATGACGCGCAGGTGGTCAGGGTTCCCGCCGAGCTCGGCTCGGCGAGACTTGAGGTCTGCGTAGAACTCTCGCGCCGCATCGACACTCGCCGCCGCTTCGAATATGCAATCCGCATGCCGGGCAGCCAAGCGCCTGCCCCCTTCGGACTGCCCAGCATGGAACAAGACCGGACGCCCCTGCGGACAGCGCGCGACGTTCAGCGGGCCTTTGACCGACAAATATCGTCCATTGAAGTCAGCGGTTCGCACCTTGGTCGCATCGAGGAACTGTCCCGTGTCCTTGCGCTCAACGAAGGCATCCTCGTCCCAGCTGTCCCACAGTGCCTTGCAGGCCGACACGAACTCCTCTGCGCGTGCATAGCGCTCATTGCGATCGGGGTGACGCTCGAGGCCGAAATTCTCGGAGTCGCCCGGATTCGATCCGGTGACGACGTTCCACGATGCCCGGCCGTTCGACAAATGATCGAGCGAGGCGAAGCGACGCGCTACCACCCAGGGCGACTCGTAGGTTGTGGACGCGGTTCCGACGAGTCCGATGTGCTTGGTGTGCTGCGAGATCGCCGACATCAGGGTGACGGGATCGTGGACGGTGGGACGAGCGGAGGGGGTATTGGCTTCGAACAAGCCCACCTTGTCCATGTTCCGCACACCGTTGCCGTCCGCGACGAACAGTGCGTCGAGCTTTGCCTGCTCGGCGATTTTCGCGACCTCGATCAAGACGTCCAGGCGCATGGCCGTGCGCTCCCAGGCCAATTCGTGACGCCATCCGGCGGGGTGGTAGCTGTTTCCCGTGAGCCAGGTGATGAGGTGCATCATGTCGCTACCCCTATTCGTCGGTACGTCTGCGAAAGCCCGTGCACCGCACGGTCAATCGCCAAGGCAGGTACCTACCACGTAGTCTGACGGAGCGACATCCTCCGGCACAAGTCCCCGTTGCGTCAGCCGTCGGGGACCAGCAGGACCGCACTACGACGGCGGCTCGGAGTTCGGAATCTGGGTGCGGGTCGTTGCCACCGACCGAAAGGACGGACATGTGACGAACTCCGCCACCGACGTACCCGAGGTGTCCAACACTGTGCTCAACGTGCTCCGTCGGGGGGACGTGGCGACGACGTTGTCGATCCGTCTCGTGCGGACTCCAGAGATCGTGTTCCTTGCCCGCGCCGCCGGATTCGACAGTGTCTTCGTCGACCTGGAGCACAGCACGATCACCGACGATGCCACCTCGCACATCAACATGACCGCGCTCGCGGCTGGAATCACGCCGCTCATCCATGTCCGCTCGGCTTACTCGGAGAGCATCGGAGCAAGTCTCGACGGCGGTGCGCTCGGAATCATTGTCCCGCATGTGGATTCCGTGCAGGACGCGACGGCGGCGGTGAAGGCCGCTCGCTACGCCCCGCGCGGTGAACGAGGCATCTCGTCTGCTCTGCCGTTCTTCGACTTCCGGACAGTGTCGTCGAACGCGGCAACCGCCGCGGTCGATGCGGCGACGCTCGTCATCGCAATGGTCGAGTCGCAGGCGGCGCTCGACCGGATCGACGAGATCGTGGCCGTCGACGGCATCGATATGCTGTTGATCGGTGCCAACGATCTCACAGCCGATATCGGTGTGCCAGGAGAGCACGGCAGCGAGAAGGCATGGGCGGCATACCGTCGCGTGATCGGCGCGGCCGAAGCTGCGGGCAAGTTCGCCGGCATCGGTGGCGTACCGATCGAAGGCGGTGTGCTGCGGGACGCCATCCAAGCGGGCATGAAGTTCGTTTCAGCGGGTCCCGAGATCCGCCACCTCGGGCGAGCCATCACGGCCTGGAACGACCAGTTGCGAAACGGCATCTGAAGGGCAGGACACTTTCCCCCGGGGGATCCGTGTCAGGTACTTATGATACGGGCGTCCTGGAATCCTTTGCGCCGCAACATCATCACCATGGAAGCTGGCGCGGTGCGAGCCACCGACAAAGCTCGAGCACCAACTTCGATGTGGCTTTCTGGATCTCCAACATCCATCGGCGTTGAAATCGACACGATGGAGAGTCCACTGAAAGTCCGGAAATACCGGGGGGTGCCACTACTGAGTGCCGGACGCACGCTGCTGCCGATGTCGGTGGGCCGATGGGGATGTACCTGGAGCGGATGTCCGTGATGTTTGGTGTCGTTGGTCCATAGTCAGGCGGTCGGCGGAGCGGCGGTCTGACTACACTCTCCGATCGGAGGTCGGCCTAGACTGGACGGTGTTCCCTTAGGTCCTGAGATGTGATCAACGGGCCGCAACCAGGGTGCAGAAAGACGGGCTATGCCGTCACTCAATGATCACGAGGTTGTCAGCGCACGATCAACCGGGGACTTCGGCGGCGATACCGCTTCGATGCGAGACACGTTGTCGCAGTTACGGTTACGTGCGTTGCTGGCTGAGACCCGTGACCGGATTGAGCAGATGATCGACACCCGCGACCGGTTGGACGGGCTGGTGGAGGCCATGTTGGCGGTGACCGCGGGGTTGGATCTGGACCAAACACTGCGCACCATCGTGCACACGGCGACCGTCCTGGTCGATGCGCGCTACGGTGCGCTGGGGGTGCGCGGGTACGACGATCAGCTCGAACGGTTTGTTCACGAAGGCATCGACGAGGCCACACGTGCCCGTATCGGTGAGCTGCCGCGCGGTCTTGGGGTGCTGGGCCTGCTGTTCACGCTGCCCAAACCGATCCGACTCGACGACCTTGCCCAGCACGCGACCTCGGTCGGATTCCCGCCGAATCATCCGCCTATGCACACCTTCCTCGGTGTACCGGTCCGTATCCGCAACGAGGTGTACGGCAACCTGTACCTCACAGAGAAGGCCGCCGGGCAGCCCTTCACCGAGGACGACGAGGTGATCGTGCAGGCACTCGCCTCGGCAGCCGGTGTTGCGGTCGACAACGCGCGCCTGTATCAATCTTCCCGAACCCAGCAATCGTGGATCTCCGCGATGCGCGACATCGCCACCGAATTCCTCGCCGACGCCGACCCCGGACAAGTCCTTGCCCACGTCGTGGAACACGCCCGCACGTTGACAGACTCTCGCCAAGCGGCGCTCGCGGTTCCCGCCGACACCGAAATCCCTTCCCCGGAGGTCACCGAACTCACCGTCACGCACTGGGCCGGGCCCGACACTGAACACCGCGAACAGGTGGTGCACGTGACCGCGACCGCAGTCGGCGACGCGTACACCCAGCACCGGCCGGTCCAACTCGGAGACCGCCGCACCCACCCCCTCGCCAACGCGATGCCCGGAACCGGCCCGGCATTGATCCTGCCGCTGGACACCCCCGACGCGATGCTCGGCGTGCTGATCGTCGTGCGGGATCCTCAACTGGGCCCCTACCCTGAAGAGACCGTCGAATTGGCCGCGGCTTTCGCTGTTCAGGCCGCGCTGGTCATGCAGATGGCCGACGTCCAGCATCGGCTGCGTGAACTCGACGTGGTCTCCGATCGCGACCGTATCGCCCGTGACCTGCACGACCACGTCATCCAGCGCCTGTTCGCCATCGGTTTGGGCGCGCAGGGCACCGCCGCTCGCGCCCGAGACCCCGCGATCCGACTGCGGGTCTCGAATATGGCCGACGACCTGCAGCAGGTCATCACCGAGATCCGCACCGCGATCTTCGACCTGCACGGCGGCGACAGCACCTCCACGCGGTTGCGGCAACGCCTCGAGGACGCGGTAGCCCAGCCGACCACCGACTCCGCCATCACCGCGCGACTGCGAGTGTCGGGTCCGCTGTCGGTGGTCGAGCCCACCCTTGCCGACCACGTCGAAGCCGTTGTGCGAGAAGCGGTCAGCAACGCCGTGCGCCACTCAGGCGCCAGTACCCTCACCGTCGAGATCACCGTCGCGGACGACGTCACCATCACCGTCGAAGACGACGGCCGTGGATTCGGTGACGACATCACCCCGAGCGGACTGGCCAACCTCACTCACCGTGCGCTGCACGCCGGTGGACAATTCATTTCCGGCCCCGCGCAACCCCATGGAACCCGTCTGCGCTGGACTGCGCCTCTAGCCTGACAATTCCGCCGTCGGCGTCCGGCGGTCCAACTGCTCTCGTTCGGTGGCGACCCCTCGTAGGGGCGATGGGGACCTAGAACACACCGATTTGTTGCAGGGCCGTCACGATGTTGCGACCCTCGTAGGGGCGATGGGGACCATGAGTAATGTCACCGCGACGCTGCGCATAGATGGGGTTGCGACCCCTCGTAGGGGCGATGGGGACTCCGCGAATACAAGCTGACATGGGAGATGCTGCCCGAGTTGCGACCCCTCGTAGGGGCGATGGGGACGCGGGCCAGCGCGGTCAGGTACAGGTTGGTGACATGTTGCGACCCCTCGTAGGGGCGATGGGGACAGGCGTATACCTTCACCATCACGGCGGGCGGCGGCAAGTTGCGACCCCTCGTAGGGGCGATGAGGACGATGATCTCGAAACTGGCCGCGTATTCGGCCGACAGTTGCGACCCCTCGTAGGGGCGATGGGGACACGTCCATTCCGGTACTGGCCAGTGTGAGCTGTATCGTTGCGACCCCTCGTAGGGGCGATGGGGACCCATGAGCTACCCATGCATCAACGCAACGTATTTGTTGCGACCCCTCGTAGGGGCGATGGGGACCGGACCCTCCCACGCGGCCGTGAAGCACTTCACGGTGAAGTTGCGACCCCTCGTAGGGGCGATGGGGACGATTCAGGATTTCCGGGGTGACCTGCGCGGTACGTTGTTGCGACCCCTCGTAGGGGCGATGGGGACCACATGGACGCTTCCTGCACGGCGGTGAGCGCCAGGTTGCGACCCCTCGTAGGGGCGATGGGGACCCGTGGTTGTTCCGGCCCGGGGTGTGTTGGCCAGGTTGCGACCCCTCGTAGGGGCGATGGGGACGCGGATGCGCCAGCAACTCGGCAAGTCCACATGACGTTGCGACCCCTCGTAGGGGCGATGGGGACCAGCAGTCGCAGTTTGCTTATTCCCGTGCGTGACAGTTGCGACCCCTCGTAGGGGCGATGGGGACCGGCCCTTCCATGGCGATCACGTCCGGCGGCATAGTGGCAGCGTTGCGACCCCTCGTAGGGGCGATGGGGACGCACCATCCGATCCGGGTCCGCCGCCGGATATGCGGAGTTGCGACCTCTCGTAGGGGCGATGGGGACCTGCGGCCGCCGTCGCCTCGCCCATACCGCTCATATGTTGCGACCCCTCGTAGGGGCGATGGGGACCTGTCCGTGCGCGGGAATGGCGACCAGAGTCGCACGTTGCGACCCCTCGTAGGGGCGATGGGGACATCCGCGCTGCGGGTCTGCCAGTCGCCCACCAGCTGAAGGTTGCGACCCCTCGTAGGGGCGATGGGGACTCATGAATGGCATGGTCGGTTCATGAAACCCGGGATCGGGTTGCGACCCCTCGTAGGGGCGATGGGGACCCCACCGTAAAACGCCTGGTTACCAATCGTTCCGGTTGGTTGTTCTTGCCGATTTTGCAGTGAACCTCCAGTCGTGTAAGCGGGCACGGCGTGTCGCTGAAATCTCCGGGATTTGTTAGTCGGCAGTGTCCGAGTAGAGAGCTCACGCCGAATCGTCCTGATGCTCAGAGGGTATCCCCAGGCACACAGGTGCGATAGCTGTTGCACTCGTGCAATGAGGGGCCGGCGGGCTTCTTGCGGAAGGTATCCGGACTGGGGTGTTCTGCCGAGATGGCCATGGGTTCCGAACCCTCAGAGGGGTGATGCGCTTGTCGTTCAGGAATCAGTCACCCCGAACGCGAAGCAGTTGCGACCAAAGTGAATAACCGTCGACAGTCTGCCATTCGAAGGTTATGTGCTGCATGGCAATCGGGTTGATCCGATGATCGA
The DNA here is from genome assembly GCF_036327755.1 of Nocardia sp. NBC_01503. Classification (NCBI taxonomy): domain Bacteria; kingdom Bacillati; phylum Actinomycetota; class Actinomycetes; order Mycobacteriales; family Nocardiaceae; genus Nocardia; species Nocardia sp. NBC_01503. Next base: position 76,856 of record NZ_CP109596.1, on the reverse strand, counting down.
AACTGTATGTCTTGCTTGGTGTTTGTGGTTGACGTCGGGGATTTGCGAGCCTACCGTTGCCTTGTGGCGCAGGCCACACGATCATGGCGACGGCCACCGGCAGGCAGCGCTCGACAGCGTCCGGTTCTCCTCAGCAGTTCAGAATCGGGGTATCTGATGCGGCTGCGGTTGACGTTTCACACTGGGGCTCGGGAGCTGCCGTGGGATGAGGTGTTGAAGCCTGGGCGTGCGCTGGTGTACGCGTTATTGGAAAGTGCTGCACCTGAATTCGGTGCAGACCTGCATATCAATGGATATGGGCGTTACAAAATGGCGCCTTTCGGGTACTCGGCACCGGTATTTCCGTCAGCACGTAAACAGGCGGGTACCTACCCTGTGGGCGGGCCGGGCATCCTCGAACTCGGTAGTCCGTTGCCCGAGATTGTCGAGGCGTGGGCGCGAGCTTTGGCGACGATGCCGGTCCTGGCTTGGGGCGCAACCGCATTCATTGTCGACAAGATCGAACTTCTCGAGCCTGCGGAGTTCGTGTCCGGGCGCGCGGTGTTCCGGACCAGCACACCGGTGGTGATGAAGACCTCCGGTCGGGACGACTCGGGCGTGCGGCTCACCAGGCAGGCGTGGTGCCTGCCCGGTGAGCCGGAGTGGGATGTCTATATCGAGTCCAATCTTCGCCGTAAGGCCGAAACCCTCGGCCTGCGTTCGGATGTGACGTTGGAGAAGGTCGGCTGGATCGGATCGAAGCGGTCTTTCGCTGTCGGCAGCGCGCAGGGGCCGGGTGGTAAGAAGCCGGGCGCGTGCGTCGAGGTCGATGTTTCGGGCGATCCCGAAACGCTTCAGGCGCTGCATGATTGGGGCTTAGGGCAGGCCAATTCTGCTGGTATGGGCTGGATCTGCTCGTAATCCGTGGTCTCGGCGTCGCCTCTGCGGCTGGCCCCGAAACCCGAGGAATGGGAGTGATGACCGACGCACTCATTGAGCAGCGCACGGTGGTGCTCACTGCCAGCACGTTGCAGCGAATCGGCGCTTTCGCGATCGCCGCGTTGGCGGAGCGTTCGCATCCGGAACAGCTGAGTGTCGACGAGTTCGACAAGGTCGTCGAGCTGATGACCAGTCATCTGCAGAAGACCGCCAGCGTCCCCAAACCCGCTGACCCCGGCGGCTTCTGGCTGGCTGCCAGCTACGCACTCTGGCCGAACTCTGGGATCAACCCCACGATCCGCGGCAGACAGACGGCGGCGCAACGTCGAGAGTCGATCGGCGCGTGGCGACGGCGACCGGAGGAAGCCGAGTGGCCGGGCGTGCCGTGCGCCTACTGCGATCGTGCGGCGTGCGGATGGTTCGGCAAGGTCGATATTCCACTCGGGGCCAGCGTCGAATACCGCAACACGACCGCACCTGGACAGAACGGCACACCACTGTGTTTCGCGTGTGTCGCCAGTCTGTGGGCGTTCCCCTATGGTGCGGACCTTTCGGGAGGACGCGCTGCGGCGATTCATTCCTGGGACGATGTTTTTCTCTCACGTATGACACGGATCGCGGTCGAGCGCACGCTGAGCGCCGCCGAATCTTCGGCGGCGAAGGTGAAGCACGGGCCGTATGCCCGTGAGCTGACGGTGTTGCAGCGGGTGCGTTCCTACGATCGGCGAATCCACGCCGGCGTCGAGCTGATCGTGCTCTCGAACTCCAACAAGGAGCAGTCCTTACGGGTTCAGGAGATGACGCAACCGAGCGCTCAGTGGCTCAGGACGACCGCCACTGACACCGAACGGCGCGCCGGCTATGGCGCGTTGGTTGTCGCGCAGACGGCCAAATCGGTTCCCGGCGAAGCGTTTCTGGCCAAGCGGGTGTTCGACCATCCCGTCGATGTGTTGTATCGGACCGTCAATTACCTACGGGAACGCCTCTCGGACAAGGGATCTGTTCCCGGTGAGTCGATGGTGCTCGCCCCACTTGTGAACTCCTACTGCATCGAGGTGCTCGGCATGGATGAGAAGGACGTCGCCCAAATCGGTGAGCTGGCGCAGCGGCTCGCGGCGCTGTTGGGCCAAGACTCCCGGCCCGGGCCGTTCCGGGACTTCGTGCGTGCCAACGCCAAAGGAGGGGACCTCGACGGCTGGTTCCGTTCGAACAGTGTCACCTGGTTGCTCACTGCCCGGCCTGAAGGAATGCCTCAGGTTCTGCTCTCCACCAGGGAGAGTCGGCTGCTGTTCGATGGCGACGGCCGCTGGGCGCATCGGCGGCTGCTGTTCTTCGCGGTGATCGAAGCACTCGCCGCCAGGAATTGGAAGCCAAAGGGTTCGCCTGAGGAACTCGAGGAACTCGCCGCCGAAGCCGGGAAGCCTGCCGCCGACCACCACAACGAGGAGCACTCGCGATGACATTTTTGGTAGGCAAGGTCGTACTCGAGATCAAAGCCGGTGCTCCCAATAACGGCCGGGGCGAGGACAACCGAGGGATGGTGAAGCAGTTCAGGGTGGGCCGAGACCATGTCCCGTACGTGTCTGCGCAGGCCTCGCGGCGCTGGTTGCGCGACTCGCTGCCCAGCACCGAGCCGGTCTCTCCGGTCGTCCGCAGCGGTGCGGGAAAGAAGCAGCAGGCGTACACCAGTGGGCGACCCGACCGGTACCTCGATGATGACCTCTTCGGCTACATGATCGCGATCAAAGCCGACGAAGAAGGCGCCAAGAAGGGCGAATCGAAGACCTTCATGCGCGACACAGTGCTGGCGACCGGCACCCTGGTCGCTGTCGTCCCCAACGACCCCGTCATGGACTTCGGGACGATGAGCCGGGGCTTCGGACCCGATGCCAACCCGGTCATCCACGAGCACGAGATGTACACCGCGGACCTGGCCGGTGATCTGCTACTCGATCTTCCTCGCGTCGGCACCTTCGAAATCGGTGGCAGCGCAATGAAACCCGCGATTTCCCCCACCCTGGCGGCGGAACTGCTCGCCAGCTCGGCCGAGGAGGTGTGCGTGCGTGGGGTGTCGTGTGTTCGGCTGTCGATCCAGGAACGCCGACGGCGGGTGGGCGTCTTGTTGCGGACCATGGCCGCGGTGAAAGGAGGGGCCAAGCAGTCCCTGCACTACGGTGACCGGACCCCGGGCCTGATCGTGCTGGCGCCGATCAAAGGCGGCACCAATCCCTTTACTCGCATCATTCGAAACCGTGATCACGCAACGTTTTTCGACGCCGAGATCCTGAGGGAAGAAATCGAAGCATGGAAAGACGAACTGGACGGACCTGTCCGCCTCGGCTGGGCACCAGGGTTTCTCGGCGACAGCCGTGAGAAAGCGGGCACAGATCTCGCCGATTTGATCAAGGACGAGCAGCTCACCCTCGACCATCCGCGGGTGATGTTGAACGCGCTCGCCGAGGAGTTCCTCGATGGGGCACACGATGACTGGTTCGACGATCCGGTTGCTTGATCATCGCCCTCTCCGAGGGACGTCATCTCCCGTCCGGTAACAGGAAGCTGTCATGACCCCCGCCCTGGAAATCGTCATCACCGCCCCCATTGTCAGCTTCCGCAATCCGCTCTACGACGGACTGCAGGTCGGACTCCCGTGTCCCCCGCCCTCGACGGTCGGTGGGCTGCTCGCCGCGGCGGCAGGCGGTTGGGATCGAGTCCCCGCTACGACCCGGTTTGCGATGACCTTCCATGCCGCGGGCTCCGGCACGGATCTGGAGACCTACCATCCACTCGCCATTCCAGGCACGCCCGCCAATATCACCATCAAAGACCGCGACTTCCTTGCCCTGACGACCCTCACGCTGTGGCTCGTGGAGGATCTCGATCAGTGGGGGAGAGTGTTGCGTCGTCCTGTGTGGCCGATGCGGCTGGGCCGCAGTCAGGACCTCGTCGCGGTTCATGCTCGACGTGTCGAGCTGACCGCGGGGCCCGGAACTCAGGGGCATGCGATCGTCCTGGACGGGCAGCCACATGCGGTGGGCACCCGGTTGCGTTTGACCACCGCCGTCGCCTTGGATCGTGCCCGAACACGGTGGGACGGTTACCGTTACGCACCGACGGGCGCCGGAGTCGAGCTCGATACAGGGTTGGTCACCGTGTCCGGCCAGGCCGTCGCGGTGCTGCCACCGGTTCATCCTTCACAGTTGGCGGCCCCCGTCTGAGGTCCGACCCGCTGTGCCCTCGAGCGGACGTGAATACGGCCGCCAGGCGAGTTCCTACTCCGGATTGGAGAATCTCGTGCGCGACCTGTGGGCGAAAAGCCCGCTCTCCCATCCTGATCGCCCGGCACCGCAGGGTGAACTGCTGACACACCATTTGCGGGCGACCCTCGAATCTGTGCTGCAAATTCAGGCACGTGTGGGCCGCATTCCCGGTATGCCTGAAGCGTTCTGGGTGTGGGCGGCGCTCGCCGCGCTGCTGCACGATGCCGGGAAACTCCCCGACGGCTTCCAGCGGATGGTCGGCAATAGCGTTGAGCCACCACAGAGTTGGGGTGAACGCCACGAAGTGCTGTCCCTGGGTTTCGTGGATCTGATCCTCGGCAACCTTCCGGCCGAGGACCGCCTCTGGATCGCGAGTGTGATCGCCGGGCATCATCGCGCCTTCACCGGCGGCGCCGATGCGCGCAAGCTCCCGTTGTTCACCCAGTACGGCGGCGACGGTGCCGAGATCTTCGCCGCCAAGTTTCTGCCTGCTGACCCGGGGGCTTTCACCCGGCTGTGCGAGTGGCTGCACCGCACCGCCCACGGTTTCGGGCTCCCCGCCGATTCCGATTCTCCCCGAACATCTCCGGACGTTCTCACTACTCGGGCTCACGCCGTGTTCGAGTCGCTGGTGGATCGGTGGGAATGGGCGCTGGACTTCGAGGATACCGCGCAGGGGCTCACCGCTGTTCTGCTGCTAGGTGCGGTCACCATGGCCGATCACCTCTCCTCTGGGCGCCGTCAGCTCGCCGAAAGCCAGCCTCTCACTGTCGATTACCGCGCCGCATTGGTCGACCGCCTCGCGGCCGGCGGGCATACTCTGCGACCGCAACAAGAGCAGGCAGGCCACACCAAGGGTCACCTGCTACTACGGTCCTGGACTGCCAGTGGCAAGACCGAAGGTGCTCTGCTGTGGGCCCGGACCCAGGCCACCGACCTTGCCGCCGACATCACCGGCAATCCCCGAATCTTCTATCTCCTACCCTATTTGGCCAGCATCAACGCCATGACCGACCGGCTGGGCGCTGAACTCGATGCTCCAGACATGATCGGGGTAGCCCACTCGAAGGCCGCCTCCTACCACCTGGCCCGTTCACTGGCCGATGGCAATGACGACTACGGCGGCAACGCCCATGCCGCGCGCAAGGCATATTCCCGGCAGCAAGCGACACGCAATTTCCGGGAACTGCTGCGCGTCGGTACGCCCTATCAGCTCCTGCGCGGTGCCCTCGCTGGACCCATCCACTCGAGTATCCTTGCCGACAGCGCGAATTCGGTGTTCGTCCTGGACGAGCTGCATGCCTTCGACGCGCGCCGCTTGGGCATGATCCTGGCCATGATGCGCCTGTGGGAACGGATCGGCGGACGCATCGCGGTGCTGTCGGCGACCATGCCCACCGCCCTGATCGAACTGGTCCGCGCCAGTCTGCGGCAACCGGTTCGGCTGGTCGAAGCTCCCGCCGATGGCGGCGCACCGGTGCGCCATCGCATCGAGATCCGGACAGCGCACCTCACCTCCGCGACCTCGGTTGCCGAGATCCGGGACGAGCTAGTCGCTGGCCGGTCGGTGCTGGTGGTCGCGAACAACGTCAAAGATGCTGTCCACCTTTACGAAATGCTCGCACCCATCTGTACCCAGCTCCACGGTGAGGACTCGGCGTACCTGCTGCATTCGCGATTCAAACGCGAGCACCGAAATGCCATCGAGGCCATGGTCCTGGAACGATTCGCAGTCGGTGCCCCCCGTCGACCCGGGCTGATGGTCGGCACCCAGGTGCTGGAGGTTTCACTGAACATCGACCTGGACTCGTGCCACACCTCCGCCGCCGACCTGGAAGCCCTGCTCCAACGGTTCGGGCGCGCCAACCGGATCGGCGCACTCCCCGCAGTACCCGTTGTCATCCATGAACCTGCCTACGCACAACGCCACTCCGGCGGCGAAATATGGGCCGATGGTGTCTACGAGGAGGTACCGACGCGGCTGGCGTGGGAGATCCTGACCCGGCACAACGGACAGCTCGTCGACGAAAACGGCACTACCGCTTGGCTGGACGAGGTGTACGGCAGTGAATGGGGTAAGCAATGGAGAGCCTCTGTCGACCGCTATCGTGACGACTTCGAGCGCGGGTTCCTCACCTTCGCCCAACCCTTCGACGACCGGTCCGCCCTTGCCGACAGATTCGACGAGAACTTCGACGGCACCGAAGCAATCCTCACCGAGGACCGCGACAAGTACGCAGCGGCACTCACCGAAACCGGCAACGACAAAACCGCCGGCAGACTCCTCGCCGACCGATACCTCATCCCCATGCCCCACTGGGCCAGTCAGCTGACCCAATACGAAAAAGACCTCAATGTCCGCGTCATCGATGGCGAATACGACCCCGAACTCGGACTGCTCACGGTACGGGGGCCGGCACGGCAAACCTACCGCGCGGGATGGGTCTTGTGATCGGCCGTGAGGACGTGGCCGGTGTCCACATCAAGTACCTCTACCACTGCCATCGACAGCTCTGGCTGTACCTGCGTGGCATCCGCCCCGAACATCTCAGTGCCGCTGTGCAATTGGGTGAAGCTGTCCACGACACCGCCTACACGCGCCACTCACCCATTGATCTCGGTGCCGCCCAGCTCGACTTCGTCGATAACGAATACTGGGTTCACGAGGTGAAGTCCTCTTCCCGGCCACAAGAGGCGGACCGAGCTCAAGGGCTGCACTACTGCCAACAACTTCGCCGCATCGGTGTCGAGGCCCAGGGCGCGGTGTTGCACTACCCCAGAACCCGTCGCACACAACGCTTCCCGTACACCCCATCAGCTGCGATTCGAGCCGAAGCCGACATCGACGCGGTACTGGTCGTGGCCGATGCCGCGACCTCCCCGGACCGGCTCGCTCGAACTTCCTGCCGTGGCTGCAGTTTCACCGACTATTGCTGGACGGAGTGAAATGGCCGCCGCCACACGTACCTATTGGCTGACCAGTCCCTGCCGCATCCGCCGCAAGGACCAATCGCTCATCATCGAGCGGGAGAACGGCACCAAAATCCATTTCCCTGTCACCGATGTTCGAGACATCGTTGCCTGTGCGGAGATCGACATCAACACCGCTGTGGTCTCCTTGCTCAACCATCACCGCATCAACATTCATTTTCTGAGCTACTACGGTGACTATGCGGGCTCGTTGCTCACCTCCGAGACCAGCACTTCCGGGGAAACCGTTCTCGCGCAAGCCGACATCGCCCACGACTTCGGGGCGCGCATGGAGATCGCCCGCAGCATTGTCGATGCCCTGCGTGTCAGGGTGAGGTGAGTCCACCGGCTCGGAGCCAATCGGGTAGATGCAGGGCGAGAGACGGATCGATATTTCATGACCAGGACAAGCACCACGGTGGCCGAAGGCCACAATGGGCGGATGGGTTCTCGAGGGCCGCGTGGTGACGAGCCGAAGCGGCGGCGTGCGTTCAGCGCGGCGGACAAGTTGGCGTATCTGCAGGCCTACGAGCAGGCGATCGAACACGGCGACGGTGGCGGGTATCTGCGGCGAGAAGGGCTGTATTCCTCGCAGATCAGCGAGTGGCGCAAGCAACGCGACGCGGGAGTCCTGTCCGGGAAGAAGCCGGGCGAGAAGGTCGGCAAACTCACCGCCGAGCAAGCCGAAATCGCTCGCCTGACAGCGGAATTGGCGCGTGCGAACAAACGCCTCGTTACCACCGAGGCCGCCCTGGACATCATGGGAAAAGCACACGCTCTCTTGGAATCTCTCTCCGAGAGAGCGGATTCGCAAGAGAAGCGCAGACAGCGCTGACCACCGCGTACACGTCGTTGACCGAGGTCGGAGCCGGAACTCGGCGTGCGGCGGTGTTGACCGGGCTGGTGCGTTCCACCGCGATCCGCCGCCGCAACGCGGCCGCGGGACCGAGTTCGGTTTTTCGGCAACCGGTTTCGGATCCGGTGAACAAGCTCTCCGAGTTCGAGCGCCGCAAGATCTTGGAGGTGCTGGGCAGTCCCGGGTTCGTCGATCTGGCGCCGTTGCAGGTCTTCGCTCAGCTCCTGGACGAGGGCACCTACCTGTGTTCGGTGTCCACGATGTATCGGGTGTTGCGGGAAAACAAGCAGGTCAAGGAGCGTCGAAGGTTGGCGCGCCATCCGAGCAAGGTGTGTCCGGAGTTGGTCGCCACCGCACCGAGGCAGGTGTATTCGTGGGACATCACCAAGCTCGCGGGCCCGGTCAAGGGACAATATTTCGATGCCTACGTGATGATCGACATCTACTCCCGCTATATCGTCGGGGTCCATGTCCACAATCATGAATCCGGTGTTCTGGCAACAGAATTGATGAAGGAGATCTTCGGAGTCCACGGGATCCCGCAGGTCGTGCACGCCGATCGGGGCACCTCGATGACCAGCAAAACCGTCGCCGCTCTACTGGCCGATCTCGAGGTCACCCGCTCGCATTCACGACCGCGGGTGTCCAATGACAACCCCTACTCCGAAGCACTGTTCAAGACCCTGAAATACGGGCCGGAGTTCCCCGAACGCTTCGGATCACTCACCACCGCAAGAGGATTCATGGATTCCTTCGCCGACTGGTACAACCACGAACACCGCCACACCGGCATCGGCCTACACACCCCCGCCGACGTCCACTACGGGCTGGCCACCGACAAGGCCGCCGAACGGGCAGCCGTGCTCGCCCAGGCCCGCGCGCGGCACCCACACCGCTTCGGCACCACAACGACACCGAAGATCCTCGACCTACCCGACACCGCCTGGATCAACCGACCAACCCAAGACACCACCCAGGAGACCGACACGACAGCCGCTTAACACCCGCTGGACTCATCCACCTTGAAAAATTCCGGAAAGGCAAGGTAATTACCCGCATCCAGGCATATCCCGGCGCCTCGGTGATCGGTGGCCGGTCGGTTCTTGGTGCTGGATGGTCGTTTCTCGATGAGTCGCAGCATGATTCGCCAATCCACTGGGGGTGAAGGAGCGCCGGAACTTGCCGGGACGATGGGCGGCCGACTGCTCGCCATGGCACAGCACGCACCAGAATTCGCCGGAGAGGCCGCCGCGAAGATCGACCGAGCAATAGCCCACCGGCGTCCAGATCGATGGCGCAGCAGCGTCCTCGACAAGCTTGCCGAGGCCCGTCTCATCGAGGGCGAATTCGCCGAGGCTTGTCGTGTCGGGCACCAGGCACTGACCGATGCCGAGAAGACCGGGTCGGACCGGGTTCGTGTCCAATTGCGCGAGATGTACACCAGGACCGAGAAACCGTCTAATGTGCGATCTATGGCCGCCCTGCGTGACAGGATGCGCCCGTTGCTCGCGAGCACGATATAGAAGTAGGCATGACACGCATCGGCGTCACAGGGCACGTGAACGTCACCGAGGATTTGATTCCACTGGTCTACGCGGACATCGCTCTAATTCTCGCGGACGCAGGCGATCCGACGGACCTCGTTGGTATCAGCTGCATCGCTCGTGGTGCCGACAGCGTGTTTGCGCAAGCTGTCCTCGACGCCGGTGGCCACCTGGAAGTTGTTCTGCCGTCACGGAACTACCGCGAGCGAAAGGTGAAGCTCGACCACGTAGAGAAGTTCGATGAGCTTGTCGCGCGAGCGACGACCGTGCGGGTGATGGACTATGACGAGGTAGGTCGAGACGCGTACGAGGCGGCGAACGAGGCAGTGGTTGGCACCGCCGATCGCCTCATCGCGGTTTGGGACAGCAAGCCCAGCGAAAAGGGCGGTACTGGAACAGTTGTCGAGCTGGCTCGAGCCAAAGGTGTTCCGGTCGAGATCATCTGGCCGGACGGCGCTGCCCGACGTTGATCAGTATCGGTCGTCGAGATCGTAGTTTTTTTGAATTCAATACTGGTTGCCAAAGAGTTGTACATGCCGAGTAGGCCCTAGTCAGGGCCCATCGTGATCGAGACACGCCCCAAGCTCGATGGCATGCGGTTCGAGACTGCACAATCGGCTACCGTGCTGCGCTGTGTCGTTGCTGATGTTGCTCCGCCGCCCGCCGATCGCGGCGATCTGGACCGCACAGCTGCTGAGCATCCTCGGCGACCGCTTCTATGCCTTGGCGATCATGTGGGTTGCACTGCAACTCTCCGGACCGGTCGCCATGGGCGCGGTCGCCATCTCCGAAAGTGTGCCGTTCATCCTGATCGGAACCTTCGGCGCTGCACTGCTGCACCGGTGCGCGACATTCCGGATACTCGCCGGTATCGACGCTGTGCGCGTGCTGCTGGTGATCGCGGTACCCGTGGTGTGGAACATCGGCGGCACCGTGGCGGTGCTGGCGGTCGCGATGATCCTTGGCGCGTTCGCAGCGGTCTTCGATCCGTCTCTCGGCGCGCTGGTGCCGGATCTGGTCAGCGAAGCGGAGCGGCCTGCGCTGGTCGCGGCTATGGACCTCAACGGACGCATTGCTCGGATCGCGGGTCCAGCGCTCGCTGGCGTGCTGCTGCTGATCCTGCCCATCAACAGTTTGTTCGCTGCGGACGCTGCCACATTCGCGGTATCGGTGCTCGCCCTGGTGTTCCTGGCCAGGACAGCCACCTCGGCCGCGGCGACCGCATCGGCGGCCCCCGGCGCACCTTCAGCCGCGCCGAAGCGGGCGAGCGCGCGGGCACTGCTGCGCGAATCTCCCGTGCTGCGCGCGGCGTTCCTCGTGCACGCCGCAGGGTTGTTCCTCACCGCCCTGCCCGGCATCGGGCTGCCGTTGTTGTTGGCTCACCAGCTCGGCGCGAGCCCCGCCGCATACGGGTGGGTGCTCACCGCCACCGGAACCGCGGGGCTGATCGGCAACCTCACTGCGTCCAGGATCCAGCCGACGGCGGCGGCGTTCCTGCCGCGATTCTGTGCCGCGTGGGCGGTCGCCGGTGCCCTGCTCGCTGCGACCGGCGCGGCTAACAGCCTGGTGCTGGTGTTGGTGTTCGCGAGCCTGTCGGGGTTCGTGACCCCGTTCATTTCGATCACACTGGGCACGCAGTTGGCCGCGTATCCTCGCCCCGCGCGGTTGCGGTTGATGTCGATCAATCACACCGTGATGCGCACTGCGGGCACTGCGGGCATGGCGATCATTCCGGTCCTCATCGCGTCGGCACCCGCACGCGGATTCATCCTCGGCGGTACATCGCTGACTGTTGTGGCGGTTACGGCTTGGGTGATCTCGGCGACCGTGGCACGCGCGCCCATCGCACGCAGCGTGCGGGTGACGGAGGTTGCCTCCGCCACCCGCACGAATTCAACTGATCAGGCCGCCTGAGCGGTATCGACCAGGTAGTGCACGACCTCCACATCATCGACTGTCAGGCCGAGCATGTCGTAGATGCGCTTGTGCATCACCGAGAGGTAGGCACCGGCGCGGTCGGCGTAGAACTCCGGGTCGTACCAAGCGACACCGAGCAGTACCCAGCCGCCGCCGGTGACACTGTCCGGGTCGACCTTGAACCATGTCGACTGCCAGTCCCACAGCATCAGTTCTTGCGGGCGGTTGCGCAGCTTGTCGTCGGACTGGCGCAGGGCTTCGATCACCGCAGCGGCGATCTCGGCGGTGCGGCAGTGGTAGCTGCACTCGGACTTGGCGAACAGGGTTTTGTTGGCGCGGCGCGGTGTGCCGGGGCCTTCTCCCTCCAATACCCGCACCAGGGTGACAGGGTTCGCGGGGATGATGGTGTCGAGCGTCGGTGAAATGGTTGGTGCCGACATGGTGTTCTCCCTACCAAGATTGGCAAATAGGGTTCTTCGGTTCTTCTGTTCTTCCGCAACGTCTTTGACGGTTACGGAAGTCTGAGGGGCTGCCAACCCTCGCGGGTGGTAGCCGAGCCGCGCAGGTATGCGCTGCGGCGGGCGTAGACGATGTTCAAGCCGATTCGCGGGCGGTGCGTCGAGTTCATGCCTGAGCGGTGCAGCAGCCGGGTATCGAACAGCAGTGCCTCGCCCGCTGTCGTTGGCACCGTGGTGAATTCGCAGTCGGTCAGGCGGGGGTCGTCGTGTGCGGCCAGCGCCCCGGAGTCATCGAAGTCGTGCGGCAGATATCCCCAACGATGGGATCCGACCGAGAACTGCAGTGCGCCAGCGGCTTCGGGCGCGTTGCTGATCGAGAGCCAACACGACACCGACCGGACCGGGTCGAGTTCGATATCGACACTGACCCCGTCCTGATGCATCGGCACTTCGGTGCGGTCCTCGGGCCACTTGGTCACCAGGAATGTTTGATCGATACCGGCCTCAGGCCCGATCAGCCCGGCGACCCGACTGATCACTGTCGGGGCCTGAACCAAATCCTGCGCCCATGCCTCGCTCAGATGGGGATTGCGCACCACCGCGGTACGGCTCGGACTGGGCACTGAGCCGAGGTAGTGCGCCAGCGCCCGCGCGGCCTGGCTGGTTGTCCACTGGATAGGTGGCAGGTATCCGCGTTGCCCGAACAGGCTGGGTGTCGAACGCCGCGTCAGATGCGTCATTGGTGTTTGTCCTTCGGGAACAGGGGCTGGCCGTCGACCACTTCGGCCACAAGGTCGGTCCATCGGCCAGCCATCACAGCCAGCTCCTGCCATGCGGTGTGCACGTCTTCATCGACGCTGTCGCATTGGCGCAGAAGTTCATTCGCCGTGACTTGGGCCAGCGCCATCCGTGCGATCAGCTCACCGAGCGATTCACCGACCCTGGCCGGATGCGGGGCGTTCTGGCGCACCCACGTATCGACCGAGTCGATCAGCACGCGACTGGCCGACGTGAACCCCTGCCAACCGGGATTGCGACGGTCTGCTTGGTTGAGTTCAGCCAACGCTCGCGCGCACGCGGTGATCGGATGTGCGTCCGGTTCCTCACCGAGGTGGCCACAGAATGCTGCGAATAACTCGTGCCAGTCCGGCAGGATCGGCCGAATAGGCCTGTCCTCAACGACCCGGCGACCCCGCTTCGCGGCTTCGCCGATCACGATCGGCAGCCGGTCGAGGCGGCGCGCTCCCGCGCGAGGCGCGCTTGGATGTCGGCCACGGTGAGCCGATCCTCCGGTGGATCCCAGGCAGGCTGGAGTAGCTGAGCAACGCAGCCTGAGAGCAAGACGACAATGGCCAATGAGATGAGCACCAAAGACATTCGGGCCTCCCTTGTGGAAGCACCCGGCGTCAACCGTCTGTCAGGATCAGGTAACCCGAGCAATTGAACTACCTGGTCCGCACGGTGTGAGGTTGATTCCACACGGTCGACGCCGGATGCCTATTGAGGGTCGCGCAGCCCTGACTTGAATCCCACCGCACAAACTCGCGTGGAACTCGTAGGAAACTCGTAGGGTTTGGTCACGGACCGTTGCGCGTGTGAGTGGGGAACACGAATGATCATCGGTGGATGGACTCGTATTGAGATTCGCTCGCTGCGTGCTGCACTGCGCATGTCGCAGAGCGAATTCGCTTTTGCCATGGGGTATTCGGTTCACGCGGTGCAGCGGTGGGAACATCTGAGAGTGGGGCATGCCTTGCGTGGCAAGTCCCCGGCGGATCTCGATGCCCAGCTCGAACGTCTCGATGAACGGCAGTTACGTCGGTTCGAAGCTGAGTTGGCCAACCGCTATGCAGCGTTGCCTGCGGGCAGCGACGGTAGGGAGTTCGCGGTCGATGAGAGGGATGATGTGAAGCGGCGGCAGTTCGGGAAGTTAGGCGCTGCGGTGGGTGCTGCCTGGGCAGCGCCTGGTTGGGGGATCAGTGCGGACGCAGCCCGTTTCGGGGTGGGCGATGCGCGAGCGTTGATGGCAGCGATCGATGATCTCGGTACGCGTGAGCAGCGGGTAGGTGGGGTTTCTCTGGTCGATGAGGCTCTGGTCGGGGTGGCCAAAGCGCAGGCCATGCTCGACGGATGTGTCTACGACGATCAGGCGGGACAGGAAATGCGTACGGCGGCAGGCAATTTGGCTTGCCTGGCCGGATGGATGGCATTCGATTCCGCAGCGCACCCTTTGGCGAGGCATTGCTACAACGAAGCGCTGGCGCTGGCCAACGAGGCTGACGACGATGACCTCACCGCGCACGTCTGCCTCAACTCTGCATTGCAGATCGCTGCTCTCAGCCGAAGCGGGCACGCGCGCCCGCAACGGGCGTTGGTGATGGTCAGCCGGGCCCGCGACCTGATGCGCGGGCGACCCCCGGGACGCATCCACGCGCTGATCGCGATGCGTGAGGCCATGGCCCACGCTGTTGCTGCGGACAGCCAGGGATTCTCTCGGGCGATGGCAACAGCATGGCGCGAACTCGACCATGCGATCGACCATGAACCGATCGCCGAATGCCCGCGGTGGCTGCGGTTCGTGACACCGACCGAAGCACTACATCAGGAATCGCGCGGCCTCAGCGATCTCGGCGAGTTCACCAGATCTGCCGAGCTGTCGACCGCGGCGGTCAACGAGGTCGCCGGCACTCGCAACGCCACCTTCTATCAAGCATGGGACGCCGTGACGCGGGTGAAGGTCGGTGACTCGGATGGTGCGATAGCCAGCGGTAAGGCCGTACTGGAAGCCATGCGAGCCAAGTCGGTGGAGTCCACGCGGACTTTGAAGGCATTGATGCCAGTGCGTAACGCTGTGCGTGAGCCCGAGACAGAGCAATTCGCACTGGACTTCGATCAACTCAGCAAGGCGGTGGCATTGTCATGACCATTGGGCAGCAGCATCTTCCGGCCGGAATCCGGTTCGAGCGCTTCGACGCAGCCACTGCGCGCGACCACCGCGCCGACGTGGAGGAGATATTCCGTCGCGCGTACGTGGAGGAGATTGCCTCCGGTCGTGCGTTCGCCTCACCTGAGGCATTCATGACCCGATTCGATGCCTACGTTTCCCCCTCGCGGGCAAGCGGTTTCGAGATGGTGATGGCGCTGTGGGACGACCAGCTGGCCGGGCAGGCGTGGGGCTGGCCGTTAGGGGAAGGGACCGCGTGGTGGGGTGGGCTCGAACTCGACGCTGATGACAATGTCAGCGAGTTCACCGCAGAGGACGGAACCCGAACCTTCGCGCTCTCGGAAATCATGGTGTGTCACGAATTCACCGGCAAGGGCTTGGCCCGCGCGCTGCATGATGCCCTGCTGCAGGGACGACATGAACGACGCGCGACGCTGCTGGTCCGCCCGGGCAACACCCGCGCGTATCAGACCTATCTGCGGTGGGGCTGGGAGCGTGTCGGAACACTGCGCCCAAGCTGGCCGGACGCACCTCAGTTCGATGTGCTGATCAAGATCCTGCGCACCGAGTAGGCGAAGGTCAGTACCTGTCGTCGCCATCGCGGCGATACGGCTTCACCTTGTCACCCGTCGCCGATGGCCTCGATCAGATCGAGGATGCGGCCCGTCACCGCGGCTTCCGGCTCGCCTGATCGATAGTCGACGGCAGCCGAATTGAGAACGTGCACAATCATTTCCACTTCATCGCGACTCGGCGGCGGGTCAAGAGTCGCACTCACCGCGGCGTGCACATCGGCCGCGCCGAGTTCCAATGCGGCAATCACCAGCCAGCCCACCTATCAAGGGTAACGCCAGCTTTCGCACGAGCCTGCAGCAGCCGATTGACGAGATGCTGTTTGTCTCGGGCAGGCAGGGCACGCCAGTCGTCGTCATCGAGAATGCTGGTCACCTTCACCATTCTCACGGACACTTGACCTCACGCCCGGCCAACATACGATGTTGTCAGTTTTATCGGTGCCAGGGATCACATTCGCTGCGGCCAGGTCTGGAACTCCGACAACTCTATCTACTCGGCGGATAGTCCTATTTCCGGATCGAGGTTCGCCGATTTCTAATATCAGCAGCGTGGCGTTGAACGATTTTAGCGTGTGGATGATTTCGATGTTTCAGCTGTAGATTCAGTCCATCGATCTCATACCCTAAACCGTACTGTGAAACACCGCTCACCCCTGGAAGCTCGTAATACGACTTCTTGGCTTGCAAATAGGAATATATCGACGCAAGAAAGGCAATAACACCTAGAACTATACAGTAGAACCCAAGCGATATCAGGCCGCTCACATACCCCTTTCGCTCATCAAGGACTGCCCCCCACCCAAGGGAAACGCAGGCCAGTAGCGATACAAACGCGAGAAGTCCACCGGACACGGACAGTCCGATATTTCGATGAGCTTGCGTCTCCTTCTGAGCAAACAAACGTAGTCGAACGTCCACATAATCGCGTAGCCATTCCTTCATCGGGTCAGCGTCGTCTAGCAGGTTCGCAATTTCCAGATCAGTCTTGAGTGCATCCCACTTGCCATGCCTGTTGCGCGCAAAGTGGGCAGAATAGCGAACAGCGAGGGCGCCGATGATACCTGCAGTTATGGTTGCAGCCGCGGGCGTATAATCGTTCCATGGCATTTGCACACTCCCATCAAGGTTGGAATGCTACGCAGCAGCCATGCGGCTGAGGCCTATGACGATCCTTCCCGATATCAGAGCGCGCCGCTCCAGAAACCGCCATGATCCAGAGCTTCGATCGTGGCGGCTCTGCGCGAGGCCATCGCGAATGGGACGTTCGCCGAAGGAGACAAGCTGCCCAGCATCGCCGATCTCCAACATCGTTGGGGCCCAGCGGAATCCAAACGGACTTCCCGATCGTTCTGCCGGTACTCGATGTGTTCTTCCCGGTTGCCCTTATCGGTGTTTTCGCTGTCAGTGGGTGTGGTGAGGACAAGTTTGGTGCGTCCGCTGCTGCCCTGCTCGCTGTCGTAGGGCAGTCGCAGGCAGCCGCACAGGACGTCGATGCATTGCTGACGGCGCAGCCCGGAGGACTCGTCGGCGGTGCCGGCCATGGCGTAGACCCCGGCGATACGGACCGCGACGTCGGCGGCGCCGAGCTGGGCAGCCGCGGCACCGAAGCGCTCGACGAACCGGCCCTGCTCGATATCGCGCTGGCGCCGGTAGGCGATCACCAACGCGACCCCACCACCGACACCAGCCACGACGGTCAACGCGATCCGGGTGACATCGATCTGAGCCGCGGGCTTGGTCGTATCGACCGGGGTGATCCAGCACAGGAACTCGTAGGCGGCGAACGCGATGACCAGGCCACCACACAGCGCGAGGAAGACCGCGAAGAAAAGACCGATCCGCTTGACGAAGCGACCAATCGCCTTGTTGCACTTTCCCACCCACACGAGCACCACTCGATTGTGCTCGCAACCCTGGCCTACCGTTCGCGATTAGCCGGCACGCTGCCCCGGGTTGATGAACGAGCTTCCGAGCACCACTTCCTGCGGAGCCACAGGATGCCGGGATCGAGGCCCACCATGTATGCCAACCATCGTTTTCCGAACGCTGACTCATCCCGCATCAGCGAATCGGCGCGGCCGGAACAGTAAGCGGCACGGGATGGCCTCGCACCACCGAGCCGGGCCGTCGTGGTTCTCTTCGTGATACCTGCGCTGCGCATCGGTCACCGGATCCTGCAGCAGTCCCAAGGATTCACTTCGGCTGTAGTCGAGTGGTGAGGAGTGTGGGGGTTCCGTCACCAACGGAGCACTCGGGCGAGCACAGCGCAGTGCGGAACTGGTTGGGCTGTCGCGAGACTGGCGGAGAGTACCTGGTCGGACCGTCACTCGCTCTCGTTCCGGGCACGCAGATCGTGCTCGTAGACAGAGCGAAGATGGGCAGGGAACTCCACGGTCGGGAAGGCATCGACCCAGCGTTTGAATGCGATCAGGTCCAGAAGGTCGCGGGCGATGCGCTGGGCTATCGGTGAGTTATCGAGTTCGGCGGTCACGTGCACCATCGGTGTTCGTCCGGGTTCGCTGCTGAAGCTGTGTTCTACCTGGGTCACTATCAGCGCCAGGTTCCGTCCGCGTGGTCCGTCGAAGTTCAGCAAGTCGCCGGTTCGGGGCACCATCGGCCCATTCACGACCAGTTGCAGGGCCAGATCATCGCGGTCTTCGTCAGGGAGCGGCGGGATAGGTACGTATACCGCGTATCGTGCCGCCGTCGATGCGGTGCTGATGGCTCCGGGATCGGACTTGGGCATCTCCGTCATATAGTGATCTTGGCCGCGAGACTCCCACTGCCGCAGTAAGACTCACCGGTAAGGCATCCAAAAGTTCGATGGCCGCTGAATCCCGAGGAGATCGAACAAACCGAAGTCCACCAGGGTGATTGTCTGGACAGGCCGGATCGGGATCCCCTGTGACGGTGGGGAACGCCGCGCAACTGCAACCGCGCTCATCGTCCCCGTCAATCGTCGGGGAGGCCGAACGCGAGTTGAGATGGTGTTGTGTGCCCGGATATGGCTGACGCGGGTGCGATGTTACGGAGTCGCAGGCAGGTATTTGGCGAGTGCGGTCGCGATGCGCGTGGCGAAAGCGCACGGATCGTCCGGTCGGTAGTTCTGATTGGTTACTTGAAAGACGACATCGGAGTTCTTCGTCTTCAGCTGTGCGGAGCACATGAACGGGTGGCTATTGCCTTGGATGTGGTAGGTATGGCCGCTGTATGGTGCGGCTGTGAAGTCGGTGATGTCCTCGGCACCGGTCCGCCAGTCGGTGAATTGGTTTTTCGTTCTGTATTGCACGTCGACGGAGTAGCCGGTTTGCGTGTTCGCCCAGGTGCATCGCATACCGGGGGTCTGTCCGCCGGGTAGTGCTTTGTAGTCGAGTCCGAGGTCCTGCATGGCGGATTCGGGGAAGGCCGAGCAGGGGTCCCATTTGGGTGCTTCACCGGTGGAAGTGTCACTGCTGCGACCGCATCCGGTGCCGAACAAGCCGACAGCCAGGGCGGCCACCAGGACTAGCGCGGCGTTGACCAGTTGTCGGGCGCTCATCCGGTCACGGCCATTTGTCGGCCGTCGAGGGTGCTGCCCCGCGAAGGACTGAGACGAACAGCGGGCTTCCCGGTTGGACGAGTGAGCCACCGAAGACGATGTCATTGATCGTTTGGTTCCCTACGGTCGAGTTGGTGACGTAGTCGGTGATTTGGTCACGCGAGAGGCCGTGTTGTTCGAGGATGTCTGGGATGGCTGTGGTGTCGGCATCTTTCACCTGGTCGAAGGGTTTGAGTCCGCTGCTGTCGGTCAGATTATTCGGTAGCGTGCTCGTGTCGATCCGGCCGGCATCCACCAAGCCTTGCAGCATCACGTAGCGCTGGGACGCGAGGACCCGTTCGTGCACGCTGACCGAGCTGAGGTCGACGGATTTGCCGCCGGGCATTTCGGCGTTGAGCACGGGATAGGAGAGCTGCGGTTTGTCGCTGAGAGTGTTGACCGTCGGGTCTTTGAGGAATGCCTCGATGGAGCTCACGGCCGGCATGATGAGCTTTTGCCGGGCAGTGCATCGGTGACGGCGCCGACTCCGGCATTGAAGAATTCCTTGGCCGACATGTAGCCGGCACCGAGCACTTCCTTGCTGTGGGTGGCGGCGGAGGTGGCGTCGTAGCCGTGCAAGCCTGTGTTGGCGGCGATACCGCCTTCGATGAGCCCATGCAGGCGGCCCGAGTACAGGGCGAGGTCCTGTCCGCCTTCTCCGCGTGCGAACTCCTGGTCGAACTCGTACGCCTGGGCGATCGCGGCGCCGTTGAGGATTGCCGCAGATTTTTGGTCGTTGTCCATGAGCGTGAACACACGTGTCGACTCGACGGGGTCGAGGTTGCCGAATCCGTGTGTGCCAAGTAGGTTTTCGGGGACATCGACCATATTCCCGACGTACGGCGACAGGGCTTGGGCGACGTAGCGCATCGAGGGGCTGTTGTCTTTGAACAGTGAATCGAAGTTGCCGACACCGCCGGGCGATTTGGTGGAGGAGATGACATCGGCCAGGGCGCGGGCGGATTTGCCGGCGCGGGTTGCGTCCTCGAGATTGTCCGAGTGCGCATCGGTGGAGATGTAGTCGAGCATTTTGTGCATCGGTGAGTTCTCGACCCCGCCCGGCCAATCGTGCTCGAGCAAGGCCACGACCGCGGAGTCCCGGTGATAGCCCGAGCCGAGCTGTTCGGGGGTGCCGTCGCCGGTGAGGATGACGGTGGTGGCGTCGGTGTTGCGGGAGGCGACATCGACGACATTGCTGATGGTGTTGTTGATCGAAGATGGGTCGGTCGGGAGGGCGCGCGTTTGTCCTGGGTCGGTGAGGACCTCGGATAGGAACGCGCCCTGGCGATATAGCTCGGTGGAAAGTTTGGTGCCGGGGGTGTATCCGGTGTCCGCGAGGTCCAGGGCGCTGGTGAGGGCGTTGAGGTTCTTGTAGTGATCCAGACCGGCGCGATACTGGTCGAGGCCTTTGGGGTTCTCGTACGTGTTGCTGTTGGCATCAGCTAGATAGCCGGGGGTGCCGGGTTGATGCACCCCCGGGTTTTCCTCGACGCGATTGGAGATGATATCTGTAGTGCCGGAAGGTTCTCTGACAGTGGCCCCAAAGTAGGATTGGGGTTCATTGAACGGAGTTGTTGTGGCACGGAAGAATTCGCGGTATTCGCCGGAGTTTCGGGAGGCGGCTGCCAAAGAAGTGGTTGACCGATCCCGCACGGTAGCCGAGGTTGCCCGCGAGTTGGGGCTGATCGAGCAGACCTTGAACAATTGGGTGAAGAACTACCGGCAGACCCATGTGGTGACCGAACCCGAATTATCGGTGCCTGATCGGGCCCGGCTGGCCGAACTCGAACGCCGGGTGCGGGAGTTGGAGGCGGAGAACGAGTTCCTGGGAAAATCGGCGGCCTTCTTCGCGAAGAGATTCCGGTGACCGCGAAGTACGCGTTCATCGAATCCGAAGAAGGAAATTACCCGATCTCCCGGATGTGTGCGTGGTCGAAGGTGTCCAGGTCCGGCTATTACGACTGGAAGAGCAGGCCGGTCTCGGCGACCACCGTGCGGCGGGAAATCCTGTCCGCCGAGGTGCGATTCGCGTTCGACCATTCCGACGGTACCTACGGGTATCGCAGAATCCACGCCCAACTCGCGCGTTGGGGCACCCTCGCCGACCCGGAGACGGTGCGGTCGATCATGCGTGAGCTGGGCCTGGTGTCCTGTCAGCCTCGCCCGTTCCGGCCGATCACGACCCTTGCCGGCGACGCCGAGACATTGCCGGACCTGGTGCGGCGCGACTTCACCGCCGACCGCCCCGGCGTCAAGCTGGTCGGCGACATCACCTACATCCGCACCGCGCAAGGGTGGCTCTATCTGGCGACGGTGCTGGATTGTTTCTCCAAGAAAGTGATCGGCTACGCGATGGCCGAGCATATGCGCACCGAGCTCGTCACCGACGCTCTGCGAATGGCCTCGCGTACTGTCGAATTCGTGCCCGGGATCACGGTGTTCCATTCCGACCGCGGCACCCAGTACCTCTCCGCGGAGTTCGCCGCTGCCGCACGGGAATTGAACCTCGCCCGGTCGGTCGGACGGACCGGTGTCTGTTACGACAATGCCTGGGCCGAATCATTCAACGGGACCTTGAAGAACGAGCGTGTCCATCGCACGAATTACCCGACCAGGGAACACGCGAAACAGGACATCACCCGCTATATCGAGTTGCGCTACAACCAGATTCGGCTGCATTCAGCGATTGGCTACCGCACACCGAACGAGGTAGAGTCCGAATGGTTCGAACAGAACCAGGCAGCCTGATAAACCAAAACCCCACTGTCCGAAATCCTTCCGGCCCCTCAATCGCGGTAGGACTGCGGTAGTTGCTCGTACCCGCCGGTGGTCTGCTTTCCGTCCGCTTTGATGCCTTTGACGTTCTCGTTCGACAACACCATGACCGAGTTCGCCAGTTCGCGGGCGTGGGTTTCCCCGTTTGGGCCTTGTGTGCGTAGTTGCTCGCTGAGGCGGGAAAACCCTTCCGGGCCTGCGGCGTCGAGGAGCTTCTGGGTGAACTCGAGTGTGGAGGCGGGGACGTCGACGGGTTCTCCGGCCTTGATCCGTGCCAGGTCGTCTGCAGAGAGGCCGGTCTTGTCGAGTACCTGATCGATCTGTGTCAGGACGTCCGCGGGAATCTGGTCGGAGTTCTTCACCTTGGTGCCGAGGTCTTGTCCCGAGGCGGCGGTGACGGGTACGGGTGCGGCACCGTTCGCGCCACCCGGGAGTTCAGCGAATGCGGCGGTTACGCCGTCGGCGAGCACTTGCGCGGTTGTTCCGGCCTCGTCTAGCCACCAGCGCAGTGACGTGGCGTAATCGTCGGCTTTGCGTTGCAGTGCTGCTAGTTTTACTGCCGCGTTGTCGCGGTCCGATAAGGCGTTTGCGATTTGCGATAGGGAAAGGACGACGCTGCCGTCCTCGGCGACCAGGTATCCCTCCGCGGTAATCGTGCTTTTCGATTGAGCGATTATCGACTGTGCGGTTTGCAGACCCTCTAGTCGGCCGACGACCACGGCACCGGCGGCGGTGAGCGCATTTGCGATCTTGTAGCCCTCGTCGCGCACCGTCAGACTCTTGCTGCGGACGGCGTTGCCGAACTTGCCCACGATGTAGTCCGCCGATTTGTCGGCATCGTTGTACACCGCATCGAGCTGGGTGGTGACTTTTCCCGACTGCTCAGTCCAGTAGCGGCCCTGTGCTTCGAGGGTGTCGAGTTTCCAGCTGATGACCTGCGACACCGTGGGAATCGGTGTACCACTCATCGAGGGCCGGCCTGGGTGATCTTGACAGCGCTTGTGCGGTCCTGGGTTTCGATTTCGGACAGTCCGGTGTCGGTGCTGACCGCGATCACCCGGACCTTCTCGGTGGTCGATCCTATTGCGGTGGTGGCACTTTGGCCGCCGCTCACGCAGGCCGCCTCCACACCGGTGCCCGCCACCGCGCCCGCGATGCTGAGTACCTTGTCGTCCGCGCGGATCGTGGTCAGGGTATCGGCGCTGGTATTGATCGATGTTATGAGACTGCGGGTGCGTTCGGGGTCGACATAGATTTCGTCGTTACTCACCGCTGATCCCCCCTATGGGTCAGTGTCGATCGGCTATCGGTGCGGAACTTTACGGGAAATCAAGATCGTGCGGAGGTCGGGTTCGGGTCAATCCGCGGCAATCGGGGATCTCGGCCGCCATGGATCGTCACCCTCGTCCCAGCTTTCCGCAGGTCTGGTCGAGTGCGGTAAGGGTCGTTCTGGCGCGTCACCGATCTGCTCGACCACACTCGCTATGCGCGGGTCGCCACTGACTTCCTGAACAAGCTCCGCGACCTGCTGCTGTGCTTGCTCGCGTGCACGATTGATCAAATCCGCGATCAGTTGTCCGACCCGGCTGACGTCGGTGACAACATCGCTGTCGATGGCCACCGCCCGGACATGGCCGTTCGCATAGACATCGACATACACTCCGTCAGCCTGCATGGACGCCCGGTTATTGCTCAACGCATCGGCGAGGCGGTCCATTTTTGTCGCCAACGACTCTGTGTATCCCGAAGGTACTGACGCGTGTGAAGTCACTGGCCCCTCCTGCACGATCGTGTACACCGAACTCCTGCGGTCTCCTGACCCTGCCACAACAAAGGACGACGCTGCCAGATTGATCATGGCCACACCTTTATGAGCACCGTCGAGACCGCTGCTGGAGCAGTGGTTGGCGTTCGCTGCTCGCCCTGCGGGGATGTATAGCGAGGCCCATGGGTGGAGCGCGCCGGCTACGGCCGGATGGCGTTCCGCCCGTTGATCTTCGGAGGAGTCGCGTTGACCCGACCCTCCATATTGGCGCGATGCGCGGCGTATGCGATTGTGTTCGTGGGGGCTTTGGTCGTACGCCGAGGCGAAATAGACACCCGGACAGTCGATTTAGCGGGGGTATGGCAGAGCGGTGGCCGAGACGCGATCGGACAGGGGCGGCCTGATTGTCGGCGGCATCATCATGCTTTTGCTGGGTGCGGGCCTATTGTTCGTCTGCTACAGCGTGATCCACGAGACCGGCCAGTGCGCGGGCGAGACCATGCGCGCCGGTGACAGCTGCCAACACACCAAACGTAGCGGCGCCGGCTACACCAACGACGCGGACGAGGAGAAAGCCGCGAACCACAGCACCGCATGGTGGACCGGAGGCATGGGCGGGGTACTTCTACTCGGCGGCGGTGCCGCGGTGTTCTCCGCCCTGAGCCCACGAACCGTATCCGTACCCGCCGCGGCGCAGAGTTCCACGCGAACATCGGTCCACCCACCGCAACCCACGCCCTCAGCCCGGTATGTCGACCACACAGAGGCCCTCAGCGCGCTGGCGCGTGGTGAGGTGCTGACCTTCGGGGAACTCAGTCTCGACACCAGTCAGCTCAAGACCTCCAAGGGTGTGCTGGCCTGGCCGCAGATCAAACAGGTAAAGCTCGACGGCAGTGGCAGGTACATCGCCATCTTCAGGCACGGCAAAGTACTGCCGATCATGATCCCGCTGGTCACCGTCCCCAACAGCGCATTGGTGGTAACCCTGGCAGAGCAGCTGCGTCTCGGCTTATGAATCGCACAGGTGTCTGCGTGCCGTACCCACTGAGGGTGTTTCGGTCGCATCGCGATGTATGGGAGCGGAGGTCGGCGGCGATCGAAAGTGAATGCGAAATGCCGCCATGAGTCGAGTATATGCAGGTCAAGAAGTGTGCTCCCCGCAGGCGCGGGGATGAGCCCCTCGGATGCGGCCAAGAGCGAGGCGTACAGCGGTGCTCCCCGCAGGCGCGGGGATGAGCCCCTCGCAGGGTTTCCCGCGACCGGTGCCACCGGGTGCTCCCCGCAGGCGCGGGGATGAGCCCAGCTTCACCAGGTCGTCGAACGCAGGCGTGGCGTGCTCCCCGCAGGCGCGGGGATGAGCCCAGCGTCGGGCACGTCTACGCATCGATCCCAGTGTGCTCCCCGCAGGCGCGGGGATGAGCCCAGGCGCAGCAGGTGGGCTTCGGCGGCGTCGAAGTGCTCCCCGCAGGCGCGGGGATGAGCCCCTCTACCCTCATGATCCGGCAATCCAGCAGGAGTGCTCCCCGCAGGCGCGGGGATGAGCCCATGAGGTGGCCTGGACGACGGTGACCGACGTGGTGCTCCCCGCAGGCGCGGGGATGAGCCCAGGTCGCCGGTCAGCGGCGCACCTTGCAGCGGGTGCTCCCCGCAGGCGCGGGGATGAGCCCTGGGCAGGAACCCGTTCGAGCCGTTGATCGATGTGCTCCCCGCAGGCGCGGGGATGAGCCCACCGATACCAGATCGGTTGTGACATCACCGATGTGCTCCCCGCAGGCGCGGGGATGAGCCCAACTGGGATTCGAATGCCAAGGTGGGCAAGCGGTGCTCCCCGCATACACGGGGATGGGCCGTCTGCACGGTGGGGTTTGACCAGGCGGCCCGTTCTTGTCTGAAACTATCCGTTCTCAATGTGGAGCAAGCTCAAGACCTCCAAGGGTGTGCTGGCCTGGCCGCAGATCAAACAGGTAAAGCTCGACGGCAGTGGCAGGTACATCGCCATCTTCAGGCACGGCAAAGTACTGCCGATCATGATCCCGCTGGTCACCGTCCCCAACAGCGCATTGGTGGTAACCCTGGCAGAGCAGCTGCGTCTCGGCTTATGAATCGCACAGGTGTCTGCGTGCCGTACCCACTGAGGGTGTTTCGGTCGCATCGCGATGTATGGGAGCGGAGGTCGGCGGCGATCGAAAGTGAATGCGAAATGCCGCCATGAGTCGAGTATATGCAGGTCAAGAAGTGTGCTCCCCGCAGGCGCGGGGGTGAGCCCAAAAGGATTCCGCTCGGCCCGCCCAGAATCGAGTGCTCCCCGCAGGCGCGGGGGTGAGCCCAAAAGGATTCCGCTCGGCCCGCCCAGAATCGAGTGCTCCCCGCAGGCGCGGGGGTGAGCCCACCTGGAACAATTTCCGGACCCGCGGCAACACGTGCTCCCCGCAGGCGCGGGGGTGAGCCCGGGTAGCAGGGGCGGGCGGTCGGGGAAATCGTGTGCTCCATTGACACCGCAGGCGCTCGAGGAATCCACGTTTCCGCGAGCGAGTCTTTCTTGCTCCCCACCGCGTGCGGGGATGAGCCCACGGTGGCCAGGGTCGGGTCCTGGCCGATCGCGTGCTCCCCGCCTGCGCGGGGATGAGCTCACGAATCCCACGCGCAGACTGGAACTTCATTGCGGGCGGGCATTGGTTGGAAGTTGCGGAGTCGCTCTGTCCGGTACCAAGGCGATCGCCGAGGCCGATAAGTCAATGCGCTCAAGGAGTTTCGCTCAAGCACGTCGATGCAGCGGTACAGTGTGATCTCGGGTCGCAGGTCTGCTCGCTCGGTAGAGGTGGAGGGGTGTAGATGTTAGAGACAGTGCCGCAGATTGTCGCCGAAGCGTTGGCGGTCGGGGCGGTTGCCGGTATGCAGGATTCGGCCAAAACTGCTGTGGTAGAGGCATATCAACGGCTTAAGGGGCTGGTTTCCGGCCGTTATGGGCAGGTCGATGTGACGCCGGTGGAGCGGCGGCCTGACTCGCAGCATCGTCGTGATGAGTTCGCCGAGGATCTGCAGGCTGCAGGCGGGGGTCAGGACACGGACTTGCTGGCGGCTGCTCAAGCGCTTATTGCCGCGGTCCGTGCCCATGAGGCGGCCGCCGGTGCGGCGGTGGGTGTTGATCTGGAGCGGGTGGAGGCTGCCGCGCTCCGAATTCGGAACGTCGACGCTGCTGGTACTGGAGTCCGGGGAATAGGTCTCCGCGTTGATGGGCCGATCGAGATCGACTCGATCCGTGCGGGGAGCCACGAACGGCAGCACCCTCCGTCGGCGAGTCGGTAGTCCCCACTCCGGCCGCCTCTCCCGCTTCGGGATCGGGGGCGAATGTCATTCTGGCCGACGTATGGGCGGGGCGCGATATCATAATCGCTCTGAGCGAGTCGGTGGTCGCGCAGGAGCCCGCGCGGTTGCGGACGATTCCGGGAACTCAGTTCTTCGGTGACGTTTCTGACGTACCAGCGGGATACGTGGTCCGAGCCAAGCTCTTGCATAAGGTCCGCGCCGACATATTGGACTGTGCGACTGTGGGTTTGGTTGGAATGGGTGGTGCTGGCAAGACCACCCTCGCCGCAGCGATCGCGCAGGATCCGGTGATCCACGCCGCGTTTCCCGATGGCATTGCTTGGGTGAACGCGGTCCGGGATGTGCCGCCTACTCGACTACAGGAGCTCCTCGCTGAAAAGCTGATCGGCAAGGCGGTTCCGTTCGCCACTGTTGACGAGGGCAAGGACCGGCTTGCCGAGATACTGGCTGACAGAGCTGTCTTGCTGGTGGTCGATGACGTGTGGGATATCGGGGTTTTGCGGGCTCTCCACGTCCCTTCTCGCAGCGCTTTGTTGTTCACAACGCGTCATCAAGGAATTGTGCGTGCCGATGGTGCCCGAGGTCATGAGGTTGACGAGCTGTCGCTCGATGATGCTCGAAATCTGTTGAGCCACTGGACAGCAACGGTCGTCGACGAGCTTCCGCCGGTCGCGGATGAGCTGTGTCTCAAGGTGGGGAACCTGGCGCTGGGTGTGGCGTTGGTCGGCGGAATGATTGGTGCCCGGCGCGGCCCGCAGCGATGGAGCGAGGTTCTGAACCTGCTCGAGCAAGCCGATGTTGAGGTGATTGCGGACGCCTTCGGGCCGGGTGGCTACGAGCATCGGAGCGTGCTGGCGTCCATCACTCTCAGCATCGACGATCTGTCATCGACAGATCAGCAGCGGTATTGCGAACTTGCTGTGTTTGCTGGGCGCGGAAGCATTCCGCTCGATGCCGTGAACGCACTGTGGACATCAGCGGGCGAGTCCGACCAGTTTGTTGTGCAGCTTTTGCCTCGACTCGTCGATCGATGCTTGGTGCAGGAAAATCGCGGACTGTACACGCTGCACGACCTCGAATTCGACGTTGCTGCTTACTATTTGGCCACCAGTCCAGGCGGTGTTGCCGCCGCGCACGGTCAACTGGTGGACGGTTATCGAGGACGAGTCGAGCAGACCGCGGACTTTGAGGGCGCCACGGACAGCGGGTTCGCGTGGGAAGTCGGGCCGGACGATGGTTACCTGCTGCAGAATCTCGCCTACCACCTTGTACACGCCACTCGTCACGGCGAACTCCGCGATCTGCTCACGCGGTTCGCATGGATGGAGCGCAAGCTGGCAACGGGCGGTATCGGCGATCTGTTGGCCGACTACTCGTACCAGCAGCCACGCGTTCCACTCCTCGAATCGGTCCACGGCGCTCTCCAGCTCTCTGCACATGTGTTGGCCGACGCGCCGAACCTGCTGGCTGGCCAGCTCACGGGACGCCTACTTGGAAATTCAGAACTCCAGATCGTCGCTCTCGTTCGAAGCGCATGTCCTTCCGACGGGAATCAATGGTTGTGTCCACGTACTCCTGGCGGCCTGACCCAACCAGGCGGCCCCCTGGAGCTTGTCATGCAGGGGCATACCGAATCCATTGCCGCGGTGGCGATCTCGGCTGACGGTCGATATATCGTTTCCGGAGGTAGTGACAGGTCTGTGCGCGTCTGGGAAGGCTCGACCGGGCGGCTGGCAACCACCATCGATGCGCACAGCGAGGTCGTCAGCGCGGTGGCTATCTCGCCGGACGGAGGCCGCGTCGTATCCGGCAGTTTCGACGGGTCTGTCCGGGTGTGGAACCGCGCCAGTGGGCGCCTTGAACGCTCGCTACCGGTGAACTCCGGATATGTCTATGCGGTGGCAATTACTGCCGATCACCAGAACATCGTGGTCGGCAGTGGTGACAGCAAGGTCGGGGTGTGGAGTAGGGCCGAAGCCCAACTCGTGCTGCGGCTGTCGGACCATGCGAGACACGTCAAAGCTGTTGCGTCTTCAGAAGACTGTCGGTACGTCGTGTCCGGTGGTTACGACCGGACGGTGCGTGTCTGGGAGTTGGCAGGAGGCGGGCTCAAACACAAACTGGCAGGCCATACTCGGGATGTCGAGGCGGTGGCGATCTCAGCTGATGGCCGGTACGTCGTTTCTGGAGGTCGCGATCACAGCGTTCTGGCGTGGGATCTCAACGACGTGCCTCGAGAATGTCTTGTGGGTCGCCATGCTCGTTCGGTTCGCGCTGTCGCTATTTCAGCGGACGGGAAGCGTGTGGTCTCCGCCGGTGATGATCAGGTCGTTCGGGTTTGGAGTACGGTCGGCGGTCATTTGGAGTTCGAGCTGCCAGGCCACAATGACTGCGTAAACGCTGTCGCGATCACTCCCGACGGCCGTCGGATTGTGACCGGGGGGCGTGACGGGACAGTGCGGCTGTGGGATGTGGCCGACGCCAGAGCAGTCCGCATGGGGGGGAAGTCAGGACCTGTCACCGCGGCGGTGCTGGCTGACCACGATCGGCTTGTCCTCTATGGTGGCCACGACCGCTCCATCGGGGCGTGGAGTCCGCACGGTGGGAAGGTGGAACATCCTCTCGAGGGTTCGGTCGGAGTAGTCGAAGCGCTAGCTCTCAGCCCCGACGACAAACACCTCATCACCGCCAGCTATGAAGAGCCGGTGAGTATTTGGGAGCTGTCATCGGGAAAGCGGCTGCGCCCCTTGCCAGTTCCAGGCTCCACATACGCTGTGGCCGTAACCGGCGACGGGAAACAAGTCATTACCGGTGGTGGTGACCGAACCGTGCGAGTGTGGGATCTCAGGAGCGGCAAGCATATCCGCGACCTGGGTAGCCACGCTGGTGAGATCTACACTCTGGCAACCACTTCCGATAGACGGCGTGTCATTACAGCTGGCTACGAGGGGGTCCTTCGGGTATTCGCTCTCACCTCTGGCGCGCTGGAATGCGAATTGTCCGGTCATGACGGCAGAATCAATTCTGCCGCTGTGTCATTCGACGGTCGGTATGCCGTCACCGGGGGCCATGATTGCACGGTGCGGGTGTGGGACTTGGAACATGGGCGGCACATGATCACTCTCGATGGTCACACAGACCGCGTCCGGACGGTCGCGGTAACTGCGGACGCGCGCCATGTCGTATCCGGTAGCGACGATCGGACAGTGCGGGTGTGGGAACTGAGCAGCGGTCGGCAAGTGGCGCACTGGGTCACCGATACAACGGCAGTCACCGTGGTGAGGACATGCTCGGACGACCCGACCATGATGGTCTACGGCGACAAGAGCGGTCGACTGGTCGTACTGCAGCTCCGCGGCCCGCACTCTATGTCGTGAAAACCGCTCCGCCCATTGAGGTTTCGATCATCTGGCCGGAGCTCTCGTGGTGATCGGCTTGATGAGGATTAATCCGCATCCGTACGCTTTGCCATGACCGAGTCCGTTGCTGACGACGTCGACGAAGACCTCGGGTTCGGTGACTGTCAACTCCCCGCGCACCTCCGCGCGGCCGATCCTCATGCCTGGTTTGCCTTGCAGGTGCGCCAGTTTGGGGAGCATGCGCACAGCGAGCTGGGCGGCGTCGGAGTCAGCGCCGATGCGGCGGACCCCTCGTGGGCCTATCGCGCTATCTCCTTGGGGCTGAAGACGTTCGGCGAACCATTGGCGTGCATGCGCGGGCGTGGTGTCGGCGAGACGCTTGCGATCCTGGCGTGGAGTGGTTCTCTCGTCTGAGGGTAGGTGACGACTGCTCATTCGCGCGGGGTTGATGACGGTGCGAAATCGGAATTGCTGACCGGCGTCGATGTTTTGGTCGACCTTGAGGATTTGTGGTTCGCGCAGGAGTTGACGCTTATCCACCTGTGACCAGTCCGGCGGGACCTTGGACTGCACGACGATGGTGAGCTGCTGGTTCTTCAAATCGACGTTCGAGGTGTGCAGGACACCCATTTGCGCTCGAGCATCCCGGCTACCGTCATCGACCCAGCCGAGGAACCCCTTCATCACCAGCCTGTGCATGGCCTGCGCATCCAGAAGCGCGCGTTGGGTTTCGGGATGGCGCGCGTTCAATTCCAGGATGCTGTGACAGGTGATGAGTGTGGCCCTCATGGAACATCCCATGTGATGGTTGGATTCGCGATGGTCATGCGCTGTCGGCGTTCCCACCTGTGCGTGTGGACTCGATGGCGGGAGGAAAATGACTCCGGTTGATCCTGGACCGGCACCGTATCGGGCTCGTTGGGACTGGTCTCGAGCCACGAATAGGGCTGGGGTTCAGTGGCATTAGGAAGGAGAGCGGTATTCGTGAGCACTCCTTCGAGCCTTCCTTCGTGGACGCCGTGGTTCAGGCGTTCGGCGGGTGGGCAGCTCTTGCGACCCAACCACACCATCCGGCGGGGACGGTCGAGACGATCGGCGAGACGATTGAGCAGCGCTCGATCGTCCGACTCGACGGCAGCGACGAAGGCCGCGTCTGCGAGATACCAGCGCTCGGTGATCAGCCCAGAGCGCCCGAGAACCGGACTGGCTTGAAGGGCCCCGGACGAGGTCGGTGCAATGCCTTTGGGTGCCCCGTACCAATCGGGGACGTCGAAGGAGCCGAACGGGCCCGGTTGGGCTGATTCGGGTGGGAGCTGTGCCGCCGCGATCCGCCGGTCATCGAGAATGAGGTCGCGGGGGCGGATCGGGTACCGACCGCCGCCGACTGTGTGGTAGTCGCGCATCATGACGCCGGGTCGATCAGCGCGTACACCAAACCGAAGCGCTGCAAGCTTTTCCAGTCTGAGAGCGTCTGGATAGTCCATGTTGATGTCGGTGCGATTGTGGCCGTCCGCGGCAGCGAGAAGTCCGATTACACCGCTCTTTGTGGGACGGTTGGGGTCGGTGTCACGATGATGGAACTTCGATAATGTGCCCCACGCCTGCAACGGTCCTGCCAGCCGAATCAACAGGGTATATGTCATGGCTCAGACCTGTGCGGGAGGTGTTCTGGCTTGTCGACGGGAGTAACGAGCGACTGGCTGTCGGCGCCGAAGATCCGGTCTGCGATATCGGCGTCGTAAGTGAGAGCGCGCCCGGCCGTGATTCCGGGAAGCCTCGTGAAGACGAACTTGTGCTGGCGCAGTAGATGTTGCGTTGCTTGGACACTGACCGGTAGGCCATTGGCCGCCAGCGGCTGTTCAAACGCCGAGGCAAAGTTGACCGGTCGCGAGCCACACACTGCGAGAACGAATTTCGGCAGTGTGCCGAGAGCGCCAGTGTTGTTCTTCTTCGCCGACGGTACCGCGTGGCAAAACGCTTCCACGTACGCCAATTCGGCGGCATCAGCGAGCTCGACAACGTGGTCCGGGCCGATGCCGGCGCTCATGAGGTTGCGGCGCAGCTGTGCTCGATCGAGAACCGCATTGCGGTAGAAGGTGCCCGAGGTCAGGCTCTGATAGCCGGTCATGGCGGCACCGCTGTCGTCCCCGGACCAGCCCTCGATGGCGTCGAAAGCGCTTCTGCGATCCTCTTTTCGATCGTCGACCGCGGTGAAGAAGTCGTCGTCGACTTCTGCGGAATCGACTGTGAACGCGTGCATGGATTGGATCGCGCCGTCCACATTCGTTGCGGCGGTGATCTCGGCGAGCATCCGGCCGAACAATGCGATGTCGATGGCATCGGCAGGCGCGAGCGCGGCCACGAGTGCGTCGCGCACCTTCTTCGGCAGAGGCGTCAGAGCGGGCTTGTCTGAATCGGATTCGGACTCCGCAGGCGCTGCGGATTTACCCTTGCGGGCCTTTTTCGCGGCTTGCTCGGTTGCGCGTTTCTCGGCTTCGTAGTGCAACCGTTGCGTTTCGGCCTCGAACCAGCCATCGAGATCAACCGGAGGTGAGTGCAGGATGGCGGCCATCTTCTTGCCCGCATCAGCCGGAGCGAAGATGGCGACTTTGGTCTTCATCGGATCCTTGTCGGGATCACCGAATTTGAGTTTGCAGTGTTCGAGGGCGAGCCGTGCGATGCTGTCGGCCTTGTCTTGCGACCAGCCGAGTTTCACAAGCGTGTCGGCGGTTTCGATGGCCCACTCGCGGGTGCGGATCCCGAACGCGTGCCCCGCCAGGGGACCGAATCCGTTGTTGGCTTGTGTCCGCATGTACATCCGCTCGGCCCGCCGCCAACTCTGCGCGGACACCCGCGTACGCGTCACTCCGCCGTAGACGAGTTCCTTGGGCAGGTTGTTCTCGTCTCGATTGAGAAGCACTCCGGAGAACGTCACGATCGCGTGCAGGGACAGGTACTGATCATCCACGATCAGTGCACCCTTCTCGAGTTGGTGTGGGGCAGATAGAAGTCCTGGGCCCAGCGGTGCTGCACTGTACGGTCCGGGCTTGTCCAGCGGAGCAGATCCACAGCCAACTGGTACCAATTCGGCGGCTTGACCGAATCGGCCCGCAGCAGATCGATCCCATGCTGGACACGGCGAAAGGACGGCTCGCGCGACACCAGGATCTGACTGACCAGCCGCACGCAGCCGGGATTGTCGGTGCCTCGATGCCCATCGCTGCCGACCCGGGTCAGCGCGTACCCCAGTGAGCCAGAACCCTTTTCGAGCGTCGATTCGCCCGCATGAAACCGTGCGAACAGATATGCGACGGCTTCGAAGACCTCGATAGCGTTCGGCCCCAGCGCCACACCATCGGGAACTGCGTAGTTGCCTGCCAGCAGGCGTGCCACCGTCTCGGCACGCGGACGGCGTAGGTCCGACAGGTACCCGATGTTTCTTGCCGCGATCAGACCATGTAACCAGCTCACCAAGCTGGCGGCTGCCTGCTCGTCACGGCTACGTAGCGGCGTAACGAGAAGTCCGTTGTCGGTCACTGCGGGTCCACCTGTTGTTCGAAGTGGCGTTTCTGTAACTCGTTCAGCAACTTTTCGCGGGCACGGACTTTCGCCTGCCAACCGCGTGCATTCGGGGACAGCGATCTCAATCGCTCGTCGAGTGCGGCGATGGTGATCTCACGGATGCGCTCCGCGTGCGTGCGAAGTTCATCGTGCGGGTCGTATCCGGTCTTCACGCGTTCGAGCAAGTGGTGATACGGCGACCCGGATCGCGCCCAGACATAGTTTGTCGCGTCGAACCGCTTCATGAGGTGCTTCTTCTGCTCACTCGGGCACGCGGGGTACGTGTACCGGAAAGCTTCGGCCGCAGCGGCATTCAACGCAGCGACTGCGTCCTCGGTCAGCTGTACACCGGTTTCGGCAGCATGCGTCAAGGCACGCTTCCTATTCGGGGCGAAAGGGAATATGTCCCGAACCCAGCCATCCACACCGTCTTTGGTTGCGGCTAACCCCACCGCGAGAAGCTGAACTGGCCGGTCGAGCTCATTACCCAGCAGACCGAAAAGTCCATCTCCGCTGTTGGGGGTGAGACTGGCCGCGTAAATCGCGTGCGCGTCCCGCCATAGCGCACGACCCAAACTCGCTCGCAGCGGTCGCTCGCCGATGTACACGGTGTCGAAGTTGGCGTATCCACCGATATCGGTTGTGGCAGTGAGGGTCTCACCCATGCCCAGCAGGACGCGATCGACGATCGGCTTGCCTTCACGAGTAGTGCTGCCGCGCAACAGGATTGAACGTCCCAGAGCGCTGTGCCAGTCTGCCGGCCCGTCCATGGGGCGGCTCTCCCGAACCGAGTGGAATGGCCGCCGTGGACGTTCATGCCATGTGGCATTGAAGCTGCCGCCGGTTTGATTGATGCTGAGGTTGAGGCGAAGCGTGTCGCCGAGGTATTCACCCAGCGCAAGAACTCGCACCCGCGTTCCTAGACGGCCCACCGCTCCACGAGTGAACGGATCCTTGTAGCCGAGAGTGGCGGCCGTGTGCTTGACGACACCCTCGGTCATCATCCGACCACCGAGCCCATAGGAGTGTTGCGTGATCATCGACAAGAATGCGTCGCGGGCCGTGACCGGATCGGGGTCATGTAGGTGCACATGGTCGGTGAACTGGTTGTAGTTCTTAGCACGCTCGAGCATCAACTGGATCGGGCTGTAGCCCAATTTTGTCAGCGCTCCCGAAAGGAAGACATTCTGCCCGAACGGGATTCGAGGATCAAAAAGATCGAACAAGGACCGACCGTCACCACTTGTCAGCCAGTCGATCACATCATCGAATGGCCTGGCATCGTCAAACCATTGGCGCCACTCACCTGGAGCGCGGGGGGTGTATCCAGCCGCGTGGCAGATAGCCAAAAGCAGTTCGTAGCAGGCGATTTCGGTCCCCGGAGACGGATGGCTGACAGCAATTTCATCCAGATCCGCCGCAGCGAACACTTCACGCAGGCTGCGCCACTGCAATCCCTCGTCCGACGTCATTACTGGAATGCACGGTTCGGAAATTAGGTCGAACGACACCGCGCTACGCGGTCCCGTAGATCCCATCGGTCCTCCCCTTGGCTGGACTGCCCCGAGTAGAATACGCGAAATGGGTTTGATATCAACATGATTGAGGTAGACATGATCGCTGGGCGGTTGGCGGAGTCTCGTCAACGGCGTCGACAAACATCACCAAGTGTGCGCGTGCCAACCTGCTCGCGCTAGCGTGCAGCAAAGAGTTGGCACGCACGGTCATATCTGTCTGCGGCCTCGTCACCGCACTCGACGCTACCGCTCCGCTTCAGCCGGTGCCGCAAGGCGATACGGCAGAGCGTAAAACGCCGCCACAGTAAGGGAAGTGAATGAAAAACGCTGTCTTCGTCTGAAGAAAGGCTGGTCAGGAAGTGTGCTCCCCGCACGTGCGGGGATGAGCCTCAGCGCCGTCGTCGTATGGATGCCGCGATGCGGTGCTCCCCGCACGTGCGGGGATGAGCCTCTGGCGCAGGCCAAGCGCGATGCGAAAAGGCGGTGCTCCCCGCACGTGCGGGGATGAGCCCTCCCAGTGGTTGGCCGCGCGGGTCACCCGGACCGTGCTCCCCGCACGTGCGGGGATGAGCCCAGCAAGCCGCCAACGACACCGACAGCGAGGCAGTGCTCCCCGCACGTGCGGGGATGAGCCCGGCTTCCACAACAAAAACCCGATAGTCCGGGTGTGCTCCCCGCACGCGCGGGGGTGAGCCCCGCCATCGATCCGAGTAGCGGATCCCGAAGAAGTGCTCCCCGCACGTGCGGGGGTGAGCCCGCGGTGTGCACGACCACCGCGCCCTGGCTGTAGTGCTCCCCGTACATGCGGGGGTGTGCCCACCGGCGCGAAGGCAATTCCCTCAGTGCGCGGGTGCTCCCCGCACGCGCTGGGGTGAGCCCGAAGGCCGGGGCCTGGTACAGGTCAGTCCCGAGTGCTCCCCGCATGTCGCGGGGGTGAGCCTCGGTGGAAGGTGCGGCCGGGATCGATCATCAGGTGCTCTCCGCTCGCGCGGGGGTGAGCCCGGACTCATCCACTCCAAGTCGGCGGCCGCGATGTGTTCCCCGCACGGGCGGGGATGATCCCGTGGCCTATGCAGTACGCCTGTCCCGCCGATGGGGCTCCCCGCATGGCGGGGATGAGCCCGCGACCGGGCAAGAACATCTACTGGTGACACAGTGCTCCCCGCACGCGCAGGGGTGAGCCCGTGAGCGACCTATGGCATGTGATGCTCGACGGGTGCTCCCCGCATGTACGGGGGTGAGCCCGGTCGCCATTACCGCGTGCTGCGCAGCGAGGTGTGCTCCCCGCATGCGCGGGGGGTGAGCCCACCGACAACCATTGGGAGTCAGCACTGTTCGGGGGCGTTCCGCGCATGCGGCGGTTGAGCCCGGCTTGGGCCGACCGTGCGTGGGTCTCCTTCACGGACTGATCGTGGCCGCGATACCCCCGCTGCCGCAGTAAGACTCACGGACCGGTTGACACCACGGGCATCCTTCGCGGTTCAGAGCTGCGAGGCGGCGCGCCTGACGCTCGCCCACCTTTGAGGAGTACGAACGCGCGCTCGGAGGGCCTGTTGCTCGCTCGGGCGCCGAGGGCGTGGCGATACTCGGCTACGGCCTGCCCGGACCTTGTACCTGCTATTGCTCGTACCGCGAACGAGCAGTGATACACCGCGATGCCAACGCACTCACCGCCACTGACGAACGCGGAGTCATCCACATCCCGGCCGCGACCCTCGGGGCATTGATCCTGGGACCCGGTACCCGCATCACTCATCAGGCGATGATGTTGCTCGCCGAGAGCGGTTCCACCGCAGTATGGGTGGGCGAGCAGGGTGTCCGCTACTACGCGCACGGGCGCTCGCTGGCTCGCAGCTCACGGTTGCTCGAAGCGCAGGCGATCGCGTTCTCGAACCAGAGCAGTCGGCTTCGGGTAGCACGCGCAATGTACGCGATGCGTTTTCCCGGCGACACGGTCGAGAGCCTGACGATGCAGCAACTGCGCGGCCGCGAAGGCGCCCGGGTACGAGCGCTGTACCGTGAACACGCTGAGCGAACCGGGATCGATTGGAAGCGAAGGAAGTTCGATCCGAACGATTTCGCAGGCGGTGACCCCGTCAACCAGGCGCTGTCGGCGGCGGCGACATGTCTGTACGGCATCGCACACGCGGTGATCGTGGCCTTGGGCGCCGCACCAGGGCTCGGGTTCGTGCACACCGGACACGAGCGGTCCTTCGTTTTCGATATAGCCGATCTCTACAAAGCCGAATTCGCGATCCCCATAGCATTCGACATCGCTGCCGCGAACGTCGAGGACATCGGGGCATCTACCCGCCGCGCGGTCCGCGACGCGATCCACGCAGAAGGACTCCTGGGTCGCTGCTGCAACGACTTACATACGCTGTTGCTCCCAGACAATCCGGACGCTGGTGACGACTGGGACACCGATGTTGTCCAGCTGTGGGACAGACAGGGCAACGTCGACTCCGGTGTTTCCTACGTCGACGAGGAAGTGCCGTGGTAGTGCTAGTCCTGAGCGCCTGCCCAGCAGGATTGCGGGGCCACCTCACTCGCTGGCTCCTGGAAATAAGTCCCGGCGTGTTCGTGGGTGTACTGACCAAACGCGTACGCGATCTGGCCTGGGAACGAGTCGTCGAACTCTCAAAAGACGGTCGCGCCATCATGATCTACTCCACACGTTCAGAACAACGCCTCGCGTTCAAGGTGCACCGACACGAATGGGAACCGGTGGATATCGACGGAGTCCGGCTGATGCTGCGACCCCACACAGGCGATCCATCCGCAGGCCGACCCCGCTCGGGATGGAGCAAGGCCAGCCGGTATCGGAAGGCAGTACAGCAAAGTGCCAAACGCCGCGGCGGTGAGGAAAAGTGAATGAAAAACGCTGTCTTCGTCCGAAGAAAGGCTGGTCAGGAAGTGTGCTCCCCGCACGCGCGGGGGTGAGCCTGAATTCCTTTGTCCTGGAATAGGTTTCGAGATGTGCTCCCCGCACGCGCGGGGGTGAGCCCGCGAGGAGATGCTCGGGCTGCTGTGCGAGGAGGTGCTCCCCGCACGCGCGGGGGTGAGCCCGCGTTGGCTGGCGCGAAGTGGGGCCAGTACTCGTGCTCCCCGCACGCGCGGGGGTGAGCCCACCCCGGAACACCATGGGCGGGAACGCTTCACGTGCTCCCCGCACGCGCGGGGGTGAGCCCCGCGGAGTTCGCTTTCCGGCCCGGAATCGGGGGTGCTCCCCGCACGCGCGGGGGTGAGCCCGGTAGTTTCGAAGCGATCCTGTCCGCGCCGACGTGCTCCCCGCACGCGCGGGGGTGAGCCACTGTCGCCGTTCCACCACAGGTCACCCGCACGGTGCTCCCCGCACGCGCGGGGGTGAGCCCCGCCCAAACGTGACCCGCTCAAAGACATTCGGGTGCTCCCCGCACGCGCGGGGGTGAGCCCGGTACGTGGACCGACCGAGACGGACTGCTCGAGTGCTCCCCGCACGCGCGGGGGTGAGCCCTGGTTTCAGCGTGCGGTCCGCTTGCCGACCAAGTGCTCCCCGCACGCGCGGGGGTGAGCCCCCTGGACGACACCGGCACCGAATTCCGCGCCGGTGCTCCCCGCACGCGCGGGGGTGAGCCCAACATCCGCAGTCGTGCCCGCGCCCACCGGTGGTGCTCCACGCACGCGCGGGGGTGAGCCCTGGGCCACGCCGAGCGCGACGTCCGGGGAGACGTGCTCCCGCACGTGCCGGGTGAGCCCTGGCGACGTACACACTTGCCGGGTTGAATGACGCCGTCGACGGAGTGCTGCTCGTTAGTCTGCGACTGTCGACGCCGCCCTCAACGCCTCGCTGGCATAAGACATCTCACGTACTCACCCCGCGATACAGAGTTTTCGGCTGCTGGCCACGCTCGTCCCCCACGGGAGAGTGCGGAGAGTGTGCGGATGGCGCACGACGCCCATGATGTCCTCGGGCGCGTAAGAGTTATGAACCTGGTGGCCGCGAAAACCATTGTCCGTGAATGGCTTCAGTGCGCTTTCGAGGTGTGGCCGGCGGTTATGGGCCATTGCGGTGTGATCGCTCTGGCGGGCTGCCTGCCTCAGCTTCTGGCTATTCGACGGCGGGCGTCGGGTGTACGTAGGAGAAGAACCGGGCATCGACCGAGTGGAGGCGAAGCTCCTGGCGGATAGCGGCGATGAACTGTTCGAAGGCTTCTCGTGCTGGCTCTCTGGTGCGTTGCCATTGGTGGATGTTGAGCTGCTGTTGGTCAAGTCCAAATGCGTGGTGTAACTCGGTGGTCACCGCAGGATCCGAATTGTCGTGTCAGGCGGTGAGTTCGGTGGGTGCTGGTTCCTCCTGTTCGTCGGTGGGTGCCAGCCCGCGTGAGCGGGCGAGCACCTCGAGGCCGAGGTAGCGTTTGGCTTCGATCCATTCGTCGTGTTGCTCGGCCAGGACCGCCCCGACCAGGCGGATGATCGAGCCGCGGTCCGGGAAGATGCCGACCACGTCGGTGCGGCGGCGGATCTCCTTGTTCAACCGTTCTTGGGGATTGTTGGACCAGATCTGGCGCCAGATCTGTTTGGGAAACGCGGTGAACGACAGCAGATCCGCGCGGGCCCCATCGAGGTGATCGGCGACTTTCGGGAGCTTGCCGGCGAGCGCGTCGAGCATCCGATCATACTGGGCGGCAACCGATTCGGTGTCGGCCTGATCGAATACCGAGTGCAACAACGTGCGAACCCACGGCCACGACGATTTCGGGCAAACCGACATGAGATTGACCGTGTAGTGGGTGCGGCAACGCTGCCAGGACGCGCCGGGCAGGGTCGCCCCGATCGCGGCCACGAGGCCGGTATGGGCATCGGAGGTCACCAAGGCAACCCCGCTCAGCCCGCGCGCGACCAGGTCACGGAAGAACGCCAGCCAGCCGGCCTTGTTTTCCCCGGAAACCACCTGCAGCCCCAGGATTTCGCGGTGCCCGTCGGCATTGACGCCGGTCGCGACCAGGGCGTGAACGTTGACCACCCGCCCGTTCTCACGCACTTTGAGTACCAGGGCGTCCGCGGCGACGAACGTGTAGGGACCGGCATCGAGGGGGCGGGTGCGGAATGCTTCGACCTGGGCGTCCAGATCACGGGCCATGATCGAGACCTGTGACTTGGAAAGTGTTGTGACCCCGAGGGATTCGACGAGCTTCTCCATCCGGCGCGTGGACACGCCGAGTAGGTAGCAGGTGGCGACCACGCTGGTGAGGGCACGCTCTGCGCGTTTGCGGCGCTCGAGGAGCCAGTCGGGAAAGTAGTTGCCCGAGCGCAGTTTCGGGATCGCGACATCGACGGTGCCCAGGCGGGTGTCGAAGTCGCGGTGGCGGTAGCCGTTGCGCTGGTTGACGCGCTCGTCGCTGCGTTGCCCGTAGTCGGCGCCGCAGAGCGCGTCGGCCTCGGCACTCATCAAGGACTGGATGAACGTGGACAACAACCCGCGCAGCAGGTCCGGTTGCTCGGACAGTACGGCGGTCGGGTCGATAGGCTGGATATCGGTCATCGCGTGAGTTCTCCTTCGAGAGACTGTGAGAGGTCCTTCGAGGATCACGCGGTGACCACCTTGCTGTCCGGGGATTACGCCAGACTCGGCGGCAGATCAGGCCGCCAGCTCGTACACCATTCTGCTGGACTCAACCCTGCTGTTCTTGGGTGTCGTAGAACAATCGAGTGACTGTCGCGTCCAGTGCTGAGGCCACCGCGACAACGTGTGGACTTCCGTAGAGCCACACTGCGGTGTACGCGCTGTCCCACGCTTTGAAGTCGATGAGCCGCACCTGTTCGACCCGGTCGCTGTAGCCCTCGGATGCCGGATCTGCTGTGGCCAGGCCCCGCAGGATTTCGTTCACGGCCTGGAACTGTTCGGCCAATGCCCGATAGCTCGCGGTCCGCTGGTCACGTTGCCAGCGTCCGGATTCCGATCTGCTGTCCCAGAAGCGTCCGATCGCCACGCCAAGCAGGGCGGTCAATGCAGCAAGTGTCGCGGTCCCCACGAACTCTATTATTTACGGCCGCAACGTCATTCATGCCTCGAATAGCCCTTCGCGGTATGGTTCGGCCATCATGGCGTACTCCACACGTTCAGAACAACGCCTCGCGTTCAAGGTGCACCGACACGAATGGGAACCTGTGGATATCGACGGAGTCCGGCTGATGCTGCGGCCTCACACCGGCGATCCATCCGTCAGCCGACCCCGCTCGGGATGGAGCAAAGCCAGCCGGTATCGGAAGGCAGTACAGCAGAACGTCAAACGCCGCGGCGGTGAGGAAAAGTGAATGAAAAACGCAGTCTTCGTCCGAGGAAAGGCTGGTCAGGAAGTGTGCTCCCCGCACGCGCGGGGGTGAGCCCCGGAATCAATTCGATCTGGGCCGATAAGCCGAGTGCTCCCCGCATGCGCGGGGGTGAGCCCATGTTGAAATGTCGTGCGTCTCAACATGTTGAGTGCCCCCGCACGCGCGGGGGTGAGCCCGGGCTGGCGCAGACGTTGTCGTCGCCCTGCGTGTCAGGGTGAGGTGAGTCCACCGGCTCGGAGCCAATCGGGTAGATGCAGGGCGAGAGACGGATCGATATTTCATGACCAGGACAAGCACCACGGTGGCCGAAGGCCACAATGGGCGGATGGGTTCTCGAGGGCCGCGTGGTGACGAGCCGAAGCGGCGGCGTGCGTTCAGCGCGGCGGACAAGTTGGCGTATCTGCAGGCCTACGAGCAGGCGATCGAACACGGCGACGGTGGCGGGTATCTGCGGCGAGAAGGGCTGTATTCCTCGCAGATCAGCGAGTGGCGCAAGCAACGCGACGCGGGAGTCCTGTCCGGGAAGAAGCCGGGCGAGAAGGTCGGCAAACTCACCGCCGAGCAAGCCGAAATCGCTCGCCTGACAGCGGAATTGGCGCGTGCGAACAAACGCCTCGTTACCACCGAGGCCGCCCTGGACATCATGGGAAAAGCACACGCTCTCTTGGAATCTCTCTCCGAGAGAGCGGATTCGCAAGAGAAGCGCAGACAGCGCTGACCACCGCGTACACGTCGTTGACCGAGGTCGGAGCCGGAACTCGGCGTGCGGCGGTGTTGACCGGGCTGGTGCGTTCCACCGCGATCCGCCGCCGCAACGCGGCCGCGGGACCGAGTTCGGTTTTTCGGCAACCGGTTTCGGATCCGGTGAACAAGCTCTCCGAGTTCGAGCGCCGCAAGATCTTGGAGGTGCTGGGCAGTCCCGGGTTCGTCGATCTGGCGCCGTTGCAGGTCTTCGCTCAGCTCCTGGACGAGGGCACCTACCTGTGTTCGGTGTCCACGATGTATCGGGTGTTGCGGGAAAACAAGCAGGTCAAGGAGCGTCGAAGGTTGGCGCGCCATCCGAGCAAGGTGTGTCCGGAGTTGGTCGCCACCGCACCGAGGCAGGTGTATTCGTGGGACATCACCAAGCTCGCGGGCCCGGTCAAGGGACAATATTTCGATGCCTACGTGATGATCGACATCTACTCCCGCTATATCGTCGGGGTCCATGTCCACAATCATGAATCCGGTGTTCTGGCAACAGAATTGATGAAGGAGATCTTCGGAGTCCACGGGATCCCGCAGGTCGTGCACGCCGATCGGGGCACCTCGATGACCAGCAAAACCGTCGCCGCTCTACTGGCCGATCTCGAGGTCACCCGCTCGCATTCACGACCGCGGGTGTCCAATGACAACCCCTACTCCGAAGCACTGTTCAAGACCCTGAAATACGGGCCGGAGTTCCCCGAACGCTTCGGATCACTCACCACCGCAAGAGGATTCATGGATTCCTTCGCCGACTGGTACAACCACGAACACCGCCACACCGGCATCGGCCTACACACCCCCGCCGACGTCCACTACGGGCTGGCCACCGACAAGGCCGCCGAACGGGCAGCCGTGCTCGCCCAGGCCCGCGCGCGGCACCCACACCGCTTCGGCACCACAACGACACCGAAGATCCTCGACCTACCCGACACCGCCTGGATCAACCGACCAACCCAAGACACCACCCAGGAGACCGACACGACAGCCGCTTAACACCCGCTGGACTCATCCACCTTGAAAAATTCCGTCGTCGCGGAAGTGCTCCCCGCACGCGCGGGGGTGAGCCCCGTGGGAACGCGATCTGCGCGCCGAGGTCGGTGTGCTCCCCGCAGGCGCGGGGGTGAGCCCACGGTGGCGTGGTGGCTGTACCAGCACGGCCAGTGCTCCCCGCACGCGCGGGGACTGACTGTGCGCGCGTCTCCTTCAAGTACTGATCGTGGTCGCGACCTCCACTGCCGCAGTAAGACTCACCGACACGCCGACCTGGAATTCGACGGCCGTTGCCCGCAGGCATCCTTCGCGGTTCAGAGCTGCGAGCGGCGCGCCTCGCGCTCGCCCACCTTGAGGAGTATGAACTCGCGGTCGGTGGTCGGAGGGCCTGTTGCTCGCATCGGGGCTGGCGGCGCGGCGATCCTTGGCTATGGCCTCTCCTGACCATGCACCCGCCGTAGCTCGACTTCCGCCATCCGAACGGCTCCTACCTCGGAAGAGATCCCGGCGCCCGTAGTCGCGGTTTCATCGGTATCGGATCAGGTTCTGCCGCAAGGTTTTCCGTACCGTGGGTATCAACGGCGCTGACGCGGTGGAGCCCAGTGTGCGCCGGGAGGCAGTCACCGATGCGTGCATGGGTCGAAGCACCTGTGGTCGGACGGGGACTGCTTCGTCTGAGTTACGAGCGCCTTGAACGGCTAAATTG
The DNA here is from genome assembly GCF_036327755.1 of Nocardia sp. NBC_01503. NCBI lineage: Bacteria > Bacillati > Actinomycetota > Actinomycetes > Mycobacteriales > Nocardiaceae > Nocardia > Nocardia sp. NBC_01503. Next base: position 32,775 of record NZ_CP109596.1, on the reverse strand, counting down.
GCATATGCGCATCTAAAGATGGAATCTGTCGGCTGAAGAATCAGCTGGCGGTCCGATGATTGCACATGTCATGGGCAGGGCATATTCTGTATCACACCTGGTCACGGCAATTCCTCGGCAATGTCGGATGTGCGTGATCGGATCCCAGGGACTGTGATGGCAGCCCTGAAGGCGCGGATTGCGGTATGCGATTCGGGCGCAACTTAGTCCCCGGATGAGACTCCTAATGGGCCTGCTCATGGGTCCTTTGGTGGAGCGCCGGGGGAGTCTGCGTGCTGAGTGGCGACTGCCCCTGCTATCTCACGGTCATCTGGCGTGTTCTTGGTGGCCCGTATTCGGCCAGCGAGATCTCTGCGCTCGACACCTCCGATTCAGATAGCAACTGTTCAGCTATCAGCTGGGATCTTGTGTATCGACATCCATCTCGAGGAGTCTCAATGAGCGCGTCGAGCTACCTCACTCGCGCCGAAGCTGCTGAACGGCTTCGTCATTCAGTTCAGACGCTCGCCAACTGGGCAAGTCGAGGGACTGGTCCACGCTTCGTTCGATTCGGCAATGGACGCTGCCTGTACCCCCTTGACGAGCTGATCGGTTGGGAGCAATCCAACTTGAAGTAGGAGATGGTTCATGTCCACAGTTCGACTCGAACCGGGAGCCTTTCCAGAGGACCTCACCCCAAAGAAGGGCGCAGACGGCGTATGGAGGATTCCCCAGACCTGGCATCGTGCTTGGTCGGGAAAGCTGGTACGGAGCAGCGGAAAGGGCAAGTCGGACAAGGCTTGTCTCGCGAACTTCCGCACCAACTGGGAGCGCAATATCAACAAGGGCGGTGCGACCGTTGTTGTGGCATCCCGGCGTCGGCAGTGGTCCACCTCGGACACCATGTCCGCCGCACTGGAGCACTGGCTCGCATTGCAGGAGCAAAAGGTCGACCGCGGCAAGCTCGAAGAGAATTCGTGCAGCGACTATCGCCGGTTCATTTACCCGACGGGCGAGAAGGCCAGCAAGACGGCCCCCAGGCTGGACAGGGAAATGGGTCAGCTGACTCTCGGGCAAGCCGGGCGCCCGGCGTATCTCGCTGACTACTTCGATGCGGTGGAGGCGAAGGCTCCGGGCGTCGCACGCGTCCAGCATGTGATTCTCCGGGCCGTATTTACGATGGCGACCCTCGGCGGTGCATGGGACGTTTCGCCCATGATCAAGGTCCCGCAGCCGATGTCCGCCGAGGGGGGCGATCAGAGGGCGCTGCTGCCGTCGGAGATTGAGCGCCTGCCCATGCTGTGGCCAAAGGTGGGTCATGGCCGTGCGCAGTACCTGCGCCCGATGCTCTTGAACTTGTTGGGTACCGGGATGCGTCCTGGCGAGGCGCGTGCGCTCCGGTGGTGCGATATCGATGAGCGCGACGAACAGGGGTGTGTCATCGCATCCATCAATGGCCACATGGTCGGCAATCCGCCGATCCGAAGGGACGGCCGTAAAGGTGGCCATCCTGGTTACTGGCTGCAATTGCCAGGATGGCTGACTGGCGAGTTGGATGCCTGGCGCGAGGATTGCCGGTTCGATGGCGACAAGGACTTTGTATTCAGCAGCCGTACGGGCGGAGCGCTGACGGCAACAGCTGCGGAGCGGTCGCTGATCAATGCCCGCCGAGGGACGCCGCTCGACTGGCTGAAGTTCGGGAACTTCCGCGACACCGTGGGGACGGCCGTCGCCGATTTCTACGACGAGCCCAAGCGTGCGAGTGCCCAGCTGGGACACTCCGAGGGCCGAAGTATGGCCATCAAGCACTACATCGACAAGTCCGGGCGAACTCGCCGCGTCGTCGATAACACCCCCGCCCTCGTGGAGTTCGGGGAGCTCGTGAACTTGGGGAGTTTGACTACATGATGACTAATTCGCCCCTCAGGGGTCTTGTGACATCCTCCCTGACCAGCCTATATGTGCCCCAAGGCTGTGTTTCGCCAGTGTTACACGTACAGCTGGCCGGGGGTTCGTCGGTGCCCCCGGGAGCCCGAAGCACACGCGTCGGTCGCCGAGTGGCGCTCGACCAGCACCGATATCCTGCCATTGACCTCGGCCGCAACGCCGATAAGACTCCGAAAAGATAGGGGTCTTACCGTGTCGTGGGCGCTCGCCGTGAGAATCCTCACCGCGTGCGGCACCCTTCCGGTTACCCCGCACACCGTCCGGTCCTCGGTATGCGAGAGGAAGCTTCGCACCGATCGGCCGTCTCCGCACCTTTTACGCAACGGTGTAGTAGGGCTGCGCGGGGTGGGGCGGGGGCGGCGAATAAGGTGGGGGCATGGCACGCATCACCGGCTCGTGGTTGTCCGGACCGAACGCGGATTCCGGGGACAACTCGCCCGGTGACTATCAGGGCAAGGAACTGGGGCTGCCGAAAAGCGGTGTGGGAGCGCTGGCGCCGATGACCCGGCGGATTCCGGCGCTGATCCTGGATTGGTTCATCTCGCTGGGGTTGACCGCGATCATCGTGCGGCCCGATGCCGATGCGCTCATCGCCAAGTTCGTCGCCGCGAATCCGGGTAAGCAGCCGCCCTCGCATTTCGAGGTGATCATCAATTCGCTGGCGACGCCGAATCTCGGGGTGTGGTTCGTGCTCGGGATCGCCACGGTGACGCTGTTCGGGTTCACGCCGGGGCAGTACTTCCTGCGATTGCGGGTGAGCCGGATTGATACCGACGGGCCGGTTGGTTTCATTCGAGCGCTGGCTCGGCAGGCGATCCTGGTCTTCGTGGTGCCCGCGCTCTTCACCGACGGGGACGGTCGCGGTATGCATGACCGCGCGACGGGGACCGCGCTCACCTACGCGCGCTGAAGGTTGCCCGGGGTTTTCCCTCGCCGATTCCCGACTGGGTAAGTCGGCCCGCGGGCTATGTGACCCGCGCCCCCATTCGATTCATTTGGATCCGAATCCTCACGATTGCCTCATGCATCGAGGTCCATCATCGCTTTGTCGGACAAGAGTCCTCGCAGATGTAGCCCGTTGTTCATCGCGTGTTGCCTGCGATCGGTATGGTCGCAGGCGATCCGCCGGGGCGCATGCTGCGAGCTTGCGAAACGGCGGATAGCTGTTGATGTGCTGATGGAGGATGGATGGGTCAGGGCTACCGGGCTGCCGCGCGGAGTCTCAGCCGACGGTCGCTCTTGGCGACCACGGGTCTGCTGGGTCTGGCGGCCGCCGGAGCGGCGGTGAGCGCGGGCGTCAATGCCGCGCCCGACGGTGACAGCCTGCAGCGCGCCGTGGGCGGCGGGCCACGCGCCGTACTCGGCATCGAACCGATCGTCCGCACCGATCGCGTGTACTCCGCGGCCCGCGGCCGAGAGGTCGAGGTGATCACCATCCTGCCGCCGGGCGTGCCGACCCAGAACCTGCCCATGTCGCTGCTGCTGCACGGTCTGCACGGCACCGCGCGCACCGCCGCCATCGGCGGAATCGGCGGGGTGCTCGCCGCCGCGGTCGCCGCCCGGCTGGTTCCGGCCTTCGGATTCATGGCCGTCGACGGTGGTGACAACTATTGGCATCAGCACTTCTCCGGTGACGATCCGATGACCATGCTGCTCGACGAGGCCCCGAACTGGCTGGCCGCGCGCGGTCTCGCCACCGAACCGTTCGCCTGCACCGGCACCTCCATGGGTGGTTTCGGCGCGCTGGTCTACGGTCGCCGCCGCGCCGAGCGCGGCCGTCCGACCAATGCCATCGCCACGCTGTCGCCCGGACTCATCACCTCCTGGAACGAGATGAGCAAGCGCAACGCGTTCGCGAGTGTCGACGAGTGGGCCGCCCTGGACCCGCTGCAGAACATCTCGAAACTCGGCCCGGCTCCGACCGGCGTCTGGGTGGGCGATCGTGACCGCTTCGTCGACGGCTGCCGCGAGTTCATGCGCCGGGCGCGACTCGAGGTCGCCCTGGTGACCCCGGGCGCGCACAACGACGATTACTGGAGCACCGTCACCCCCGATGTGGTCCGCTTCCTGGGTTCGCACGTTCGCTGACCGGCTCCTGGGTGAGCACCGCCGGGTGCGGTGATCACGCGTCCGAAACGCCGGGTTTCCGATGGTGTGCGGCGTAATCTGTCTCAAAGCGCCAGCCGAGTGTCGCCTGCCGAACCGCCGGAGGGATCACATGAGCACCTTCTCGCCGGGTTTTCAGGGCCGCCCCCGCCCGAAGACCGATCGCCTACCACCCGGCCAATATCTGACCGAGGACTTTCCGGTGCTGTCGGCGGGCCCGACCCCGCGGGTCGACCTGAATCGCTGGCAATTCACCATCACCAATGAGACCGGCCGCCAATACAGTTGGAGCTGGCCGCAATTCATGTCCATGACGCAGACCAAACCGCAGGTCGACATCCATTGCGTGACAAGGTGGTCCAAACTCGACACCACGTGGCAGGGCGTCTCACTCGACGACCTTCTCGAAAACGTCGAAACCCAAGCTGAATTCGCGGCCGTCTCCAGTTACGGCGGCTACACCACCAACCTCCCCCTCGAGGATCTGCTGGACGGTAAGGCGTGGATCGTGCACACCTTCGACGGCCAGGATCTACATCCCGAGCACGGCGGCCCCGCGCGACTGCTCGTCCCGCACCTGTACTTCTGGAAATCCGCCAAGTGGGTCAAGGCGATTCGCCTGCTCGACTACGACGAGCCCGGCTTCTGGGAGACCGCCGGCTACCACAACCTCGGCGACCCCTGGCGCGAACAGCGCTACCAGGACGACTGAAATGCGCTGGCAGCCCGCTGAACTCATCGCCGACCACTTCGAAACCAACTCGGCGCGCACCCTCACCCTGCGCGTCCCCGGCTGGCCCGGTCACCTCCCCGGCCAACACGTCGACGTGCGCCTCACCGCCCCCGACGGCTACCACGCCGAACGCAGCTACTCCCTCGCCGCCCCGGCGGCCGCCGACCACATCGAACTCACCATCCAGCGCGTCCCCGACGGCGAAGTCTCCGGCTACCTGGTCGACGTCTTCCCGATCGGAGCCCGAATCGAAGTCCGCGGCCCCATCGGCGGCTGGTTCGTCTGGAACCCCGACAGCGGCGGCCCCGCGGTCCTGATCGCGGGCGGCTCCGGCATAGTCCCCCTGGCCGCCATCCTCCGAGCCCGCCGAAAAACCCTCTCCACCAACCCTTTCCGCCTGCTCTATGCCCTCCGCTCCCCATCGGACCTCTATTACCCCGACGAACTCCTGTCTCTGCCCGCGTCATCGGTCCCAGCCGCAGATGGAACAGGCCCGAGTGCTGCTGATACGGGGCTCGTGCTCGGACGCCAGGCGGCCGCAGCGGGCGTCGGTTCCGCTGCGGATTCGGCGGTCGGGTCGCACCCGCCTCATCGCGGCGAGGTGCCCGAGCAGATCCCGGGGCGTCGCGAGCGGGGCGGGGCCGGGTTGGGCCGCGAGTTGGTCACGCCGCCTGCGGGATTCGCGGGGGCGGGTGACGGCATAGAGGTTTTTCTGGCGTACAGCCGCAGCGCGCCGCCCGGCGCTCGCCCGCCCGGCAGGCTCACCGCCGAGGAGATCGCGTGGCATGCCCTCCCACCCGCCCCCGACCTCACCTGTTACGTCTGCGGCCCGACCCCCTTCGTCGAATTCGCCGCCGCCGCACTGGTATCCGCCGGTCACGCCCCGGGCTCGATCAGAACCGAACGCTTCGGCCCGACAGGAGGATGACCATGTCCATCCCGTACACCTACGCGACCGGAGCCGCCGAGCAGTTCTTCGTCGACGGAAACGCGATAGCCGGAACCCTCTCGGAGATCTTCACCCAAGACCTCACCGCCTGCGGATGCCGTTGCGGCGCCTGCGGAGTCGTCGAACCCCTGGCCCGCGCCCTCGTCTACCTGCACTGCCCCGGCACGGTCGTCCGCTGCCCCCACTGCACCGCCGTAGTCCTGCGCCTCACGACCACCCCCACCGGCCGCTGGCTCGACCTAGGCGAAGGCGCAGCCCTCTGCCTCCCATCCCCGAGGACTGACCAGTAAACGGTGGTGCGATTTTCGCGCGAATCCGTACACCAGTTCCTGATGATCTTGACCGGAAATGCGCGAGGCCCGCGTCCGGTGTGGACGCGGGCCTCGGGGGAGTGAAATCAGCGGCGGCGGATGCTGCGCTGTACGCCACGCATCTTCGCGCCCGCGGGCAGCGGACCTTTGGGAAGCGCCGGTCCGCCACGCGTCGCGAGCGCGGCGAGACGACCTTCGATGAGGTCCATCCGCTTGGCATCGATATTGCGCGGCAGTTTGGTGAGGTAGCGCTGCAACTCCTTGAGCGGCACCTGATCACCCTCGTTGCCGATGACGACGTCGTAGATCGGGGTATCGCCGACCAGGCGGGAGACCTTCTTCTTCTCCTGCGCCAGCAGCGATTTCACGCGCTGCGGCGAGCCCTCGGCGACCAGCACGACACCCGGCAGGCCGACCACGCGATGCACCGCGTCCAACTGGGTCGTGGCCGCGACACCCGGGGTGACCCGCCACTTGCCCTGCAGATTGTCCAGCACCCATGCCGCCGCCCCGGCCTGTCCCTCGGCCTTGGCGTACACGTTCTTCTGCACCCGCCGCCCGAAGAGGATGAACGCGGCCAGCGCGCCCAGCAGCAGACCGATCGGCAGCAGGAACCACTGCAGTCCGAAGATCAGCCCGACCACCAGGAACAGCACCGTCACGCCGACGAACGCGCCGATCATCAGCGGCAGCAGCAGCTTGTCTTCCTTGCGCTGCATCTGGAACGCCTGCCAGAGTTGCTGGCGGCGCTCCTTCGACGCCTGCTTGCGCGCCGCCTTAGCCGCGGCCTTCGCTTCCTTCGACGGGGTGTTGCCGCCCTTACCTGCTGCCATGCCCACCAGGATAGTTGCCCGGTACCGCCCGGTCCGCGACGGGACCATTCGGACGTTTTCCTGTGACGTGAGTCTCACTGTCCGGCGGACTCATCGAGCGTTCCCGGGCTCTCTGCGGCATATCGGTCAACCGGTCGGTTTTGCCTTGTCGCGGATAGTGTCGGCCAACTGGGTGGGCATGGGTTCGTGGCGGGTGTAGGCACGGGTGAAGGTGGCCGCGCCGTGGGCGAGGGAGCGCAGGTCGATGGCGTAGCGGGCCAGTTCGAGTTCGGGGACTTCGGCTCGGATCTCGGTGCGGCCGAGGGTTACCGGTTCGGTGCCCAGAACTCGGCCGCGACGGCTGGAGAGATCGCCCAGGACGGGGCCCACGTAGTCGTCGGCGACCACCACTCGGACTTCGGCTATGGGTTCGAGGAGGTTCAGTTTGGCGGCGGTGGCGGCTTCACGCAGGGCCAGGCCGCCGGCCATTTGGAAGGCGGCGTCCGAGGAGTCGACCGAGTGGGCTTTACCGTCGAAGAGGGTTACGCGGACGTCTACCAGGGGGTAACCGGCGGCCACACCCCGGGCGGCTTGGGCGCGGACGCCCTTCTCCACGGAGGGGATGAACTGGCGGGGGACCACGCCGCCGACGACCTTGTCCACGAATTCGATGCCGGAACCGCCCGGCAGCGGCGCGACTTCGATCTCGCAGATGGCGTACTGGCCGTGGCCACCGGATTGTTTGACGTGGCGGCCGCGCCCGGATGCGGTGCTGGCGAAGGTTTCTCGCAGCGCGACCTGGTGGTCGATGACATCGACCTGTACGCCGAAGCGTGAGCGCAGGCGTTCCAGCGCCACATCGCGGTGCGCCTCCCCCAGACACCACAGCACCAGCTGATGGGTGTCCGGGTTCTGCTCCAGGCGCACGGTCGGATCCTCGGCGACCAGGCGGGACAGGCCGACCGAAAGCTTGTCCTCGTCGGCTTTGCTGTGCGCGTTCACCGCGACCGGCAGGAGGGGGTCCGGCATCGACCACGGTTCGATGAGCAGCGGGGAATCCTTGGCGGACAACGTATCCCCGGTCTCCGCGCGGGACAGTTTGGTGACACAGACGATGTCCCCGGCAATGGCCTGGCCGAGCGGGCGCTGCTGTTTACCGAAGGGAATCGAGACCGCTCCGATGCGCTCGTCGGCATCGTGATCGGCGGTGTCGTCACCGGCGCGATGACCCCAGACGTGCACGGTGTCATCGGCGCTCAGTGTCCCGGAGAAGAGCCGTACCAAGGACATTCGGCCCACATACGGATCCGAGGCGGTGCGGATGACCTCGGCCGCGAGTGGCGCTTTCGGATCGCACACCAGCCGGGTGGACTTCCCGGCGCGCACTGCCGATACGGGATGTTCTGCGGGCGTGGGGAATCCGCGGGTGATCAACTCCAGAATCTCGGCCGTCCCGAGTCCTTCCCGCGCCCCCTCCGGCGGCGGTGCCGCAATCAGCACCGGATGGAAACTCCCACGCGCGACCGCCTTTTCGAGATCCCGCACCAGCGTTCCGAGATCGATCTCCTCGCCGCTGATATACCGGTCCATCAGCGTCTCATCCTCGGATTCGGCGATGATTCCCTCGATGAGCCGATTCCGCGCCTGTTCCAGCAACTCCCATTGCTCGTCGGAGGCGGGCATTTCGGTGTGCTCACCGGCCGAATAGTCGTAAACGCGTTGGGTGAGTAAATCGATCAGCCCCGTGACCGGCCGATGTCCGTCCGCGCTTTTGCCTCCGTACACCGGAAGATGCAGCGGCAGCATACTTTCCGCCCGCCCGCCGCCGAGTATCTCCCGGCACGTCTGCGTCATCTCCTCGAAATCGGCTCGCGCGGTATCCAAATGGGTGAGCACGATGGCGCGTGGCATACCGACGCTCGCGCACTCCTCCCACAGCGCCAGCGTCGCACCGCTCACGCCCTCCACGCCCGCGGCGGCCGAGAGCACGAAAAGGGCCGCGTCCGCTGCTCGCAGACCGGCCCTGAGCTCCCCGACGAAATCCTGGTAACCGGGGGTGTCGAGTAGGTTGATCTTCGTCCCGGCCCAGCCCATCGGCACCACCGACAATTGCACCGAACGATGTTGTCGCTGCTCGATATCGTCGTAATCCGAGACACAGGTGCCGTCCTCGACGCGCCCGGCTCGGGGCACCGCGCCGGTGGCGACCGCGAGGGCCTCGACCAGCGTGGTCTTTCCCGACCCGCTGTGGCCCACCAGCACCACATTGCGTATGTCATCCGGCCGTTCGGCCGTGACCACCTTGCCATTCGCGCCTGCCGACGCTGTAGTTCGCTCGACCATAAGGCTCGCTCCGGGGTCGATTCATGCGGTACTCCGAGCTTCCCACCGGCGGGGTGATTCCGTCCACGAATCCGGCGAGATGGCGTTTGGCATCAGTTCACGCGCTGTACATCCGCAAACACAGAACCGGCCGGAATTCACGAATGAATTCCGGCCGGTCGACATCGCCCGCGGCAGCCGGACGTGCCGTGTGTCTGTGGCATCCCGGGCGGTCTTGTCCTCGTCATCCCGGCGTGTTTCCGGCCGGGATCCACGATCTCAGTGCGAACCGAAGCGTGCGAGCACGCTTGTCGCCTCCTGGGTGGCGGTGCCCTCCTGTGCGAGATGCTCCATCTCCGGAGCGATTTCGCGGCCGTGATGCTTCATCGCCTGCGCGTAGAGGCGACCCGCGCGGTACGAGGAACGCACCAGCGGTCCGGCCATGACCCCGGCGAATCCCATCGCGACGGCGGCGTCGGAGTGCTCGACGAACTCCTCCGGCTTCACCCACCGATCGACCGGATGATGCCGCGGTGAGGGCCGCAGGTACTGGGTGATGGTGAGAATGTCGCATCCGGCGTCATGCAGATCCTGCATAGCCCGGGTGACTTCCTCGGGCGTCTCGCCCATACCCAGAATCAGATTCGACTTGGTGACAAGTCCGGCTTCACGCGCCGCGGTGATCACCGCGAGGGACCGCTCGTAGCGGAAGGCCGGGCGAATCCGCTTGAAAATGCGGGGCACGGTCTCCAGATTGTGCGCGAGCACCTCGGGCCGCGAGGAGAAGACCTCTTCGAGCTGCTCCGGTACGGCATTGAAGTCCGGGATGAGCAGTTCGACGCCGGTATTCGGGTTCAACGCCTTGATCGCGCGCACGGTCTCCGCGTACAGCCAGGCGCCGCCGTCCTCGAGATCATCGCGGGCCACACCCGTGATGGTCGAGTACCGCAACCCCATGGCCTGGACCGATTCGGCCACTCGCCGCGGCTCGTCGCGATCGAGTGCCGCGGGTTTGCCGGTATCGATCTGGCAGAAGTCGCAGCGTCGCGTGCACTGTTCACCGCCGATGAGGAAGGTGGCCTCGCGGTCCTCCCAGCATTCGAAGATGTTGGGACACCCGGCCTCCTGGCAAACCGTGTGCAGCCCTTCGCGTTTCACCAATCCCTGCAGCTCGGTGTACTCCGGGCCCATGGTGGCCTTGGTGCGAATCCACTTGGGTTTGCGCTCGATCGGCGTCTCGGCGTTACGCGCCTCGATGCGGAGCAGTTTGCGTCCGGCGGGTGCGGAGGCGGTCGAACCCGGCCCGGATGCGGCGGGTTCGGGGGTGTTCGATGTCGGGGTATCGACGGAGGTCACTCAACTCACCCTACGCTCGTGATCATTCGGACTTGACGGCCACCGCTGGGGTGACGGCGGCGGTCCTGGGCAGATGGTGTTCGGTGATCGGCAGATCGCCGTCGAGGGCGCGCGCGATGGCGTCGGCGACCAGCGGGCTCACCTCGTCCACGGTGACCTCGCGCCCGAGTTCCCGGGTCAGCGTGGTGACACCGGCATCGCGGATACCGCACGGCACGATGGCGTTGAAGCCGTCCAGCGTCGAATTGCAGTTCAGCGAGACCCCGTGCAGGGTCACCCCGCGTTGCACTCGCACGCCGATGGCCGCGACCTTGCGCTCGGGCAGGAAGTCCGAGGCGGGCAGCCAGACGCCCGAACGCCCTTCCACTCGACCGGTTTCCAGGCCGAGCTGTGCGCACACGCTGATGAGCGCTTCCTCGAGTCGTCGCACGTACTTGACCACATCGACCGGTTCGGCCAGCCGCACGATCGGATAGCCGACCAATTGCCCGGGACCGTGCCAGGTGATCTTTCCGCCGCGATCGACCTCCACCACCGGGCTGCCGTCCATGGGCAGATCCGTGGCCTCGGTGCGTCGGCCCGCGGTGAAGACGAAGGGATGTTCGAGCAGTAGCAGCCGATCCTGGCCGATACCCTCGGCGCGCTCGGCGGCAATGCCGCGCTGCAGATCCCACGCCTGCTGATAGTCGATGAGGCCGAGGTTCTGCACCAGCAGGGGTGTGCTGTCGAACCGGGCCGATACCCCAAGGTGTGCCGGGGCGGTGGCAGTGTTGCTATCGCTCACAACTGCGACGCTACGCCATCGTCGAAGGTGATCTGCATCAGCGTCAGATCCATCCAGCGGCCGAACTTCTGCCCCACCTCGGGCAGCTGTCCGACGATCTTGAAGCCGAATTTCTCGTGCATGGCGATGGAGACGGTATTGGACGTCTCGATGGCCGCGATCATGGCGTGCACCTCGCCCTTACGGGCGCGTTCCAGCAGTTCGGTCATGAGGGTGCGGGCCACCCCGCGCCGTTGGAATCGATCGGCCACGTACACCGAATTCTCCACGGAGAAGCGATAACCCGACTTGGGCCGGAACTGTCCGTAGCTGGCGTACCCGGCCACCGCGCCGTCGATCTCGGCCACGAGCACCGGATGTCCGCCCGCGATGCGGGTCTCGAACCACGCCTGTCGCTCGGCCAGATCCGCGGGTTCGGTATCCCAGATGGCGGTCGTCTCGGCGATGGCGTTGTTGTGGATCGCCAGGATCTCCGGCAGATCGCTCTCGCGCGCATCCCGCACCAGCAGTTCAGTCACCGCAACACGCTATCCGCGTGGCTGCTGTGATCTGTATCGCGCCCGTCGCGGCCTGGCAAAATCTGCCATGCGATGGCGCTGGCATCGCATGCGTGATTAGACGCGTGTTGATCGCGAGGCTTCAAGCGGGGGCGCTGCCATCCCTCCGCCGCGGGCGACTACTTGTCGCTGCCGACCGTGGCGGCCAACGCCGCGCCGATGGTGTGGTGCCGGAAGGGGTAGCCCGCTTCTTCCAACGCGGTGGGGATTGCCCTGGGGCCGTGCAGGATTCCCTCGTCGGCGAATTCGCCGACCGTGGCCCGCAGCACGAAGGCGGGGACCATCAACGGAGTGGGGCGATGCAGGGCACGGCCGATGGCGCGGGTGAACTCGGCATTGGTGACCGGTGCGGGACCGACCATATTGACCGGGCCGGAGAGGGTTTCGTGCGTGAGGGCGAAGACGATCGCGCCGATCTCGTCAGCCAGGGAGATCCACGGTGTGTACTGGCGGCCGCTGCCGAGCCTGCCGCCCAGGCCCAAATAGTAAAGGGGATAAAGCATTCCGAGCATGCCACCCTGTTTGGCCAGCACCACGGCGCTGCGCAGCAGAATCGTGCGCACACCGGCGTCGGCGGCGGGTTTGGTCGCGGCTTCCCAATCTCGGCACAGTCCGGCCAGGAATCCCGTTCCGGCAGGGGAGCTTTCGGTCATGACGCGGTCGCCGCGGTCGCCGCCGTAGTAGTGCACACCGCTCGCGTTCACGAGCGTCGGCACGCCTTCGGCGGCGGCAGCGGAGGCCAGCACATCGGTGGGGACGATCCGGCTGTCCCGCAACTCCTGCTTATAACTACCGTTCCAGCGCCTGCTTCCGATACCGGCGCCGCAGAGATTCACCACGGCGTCGGCATCGCGCAGCGCACGGTCGTCGAGGTCGGCACGCGTTGGATCCCAACGGAATTCATCGCGTGCCCGGGTGGGACGGCGCACCAGACGAGTCACCTCGTGCCCGTCGCGGCGCAGTGCCGCGACGAGTGCCGTCCCGATCAGACCGGAGGATCCGGCGACCACGACCTTCATCCGGTTTCCTACAGGCCGAGGTCGCCCTCGAAGGCCGCCTCTTCCAGCCGGTGCCGGATGGTGGTGAGGAAGCGGCCCGCGTCGGCGCCGTCGATGAGCCGGTGATCGTAGGTCAGCGGCAGGTAGGCCATCGAGCGGATGCCGATGAACTCACTGCCACTGTCGCTGATCACCATGGGGCGCTTGACGATCGCGCCGGTGCCCAGCATCGCCGACTGCGGCGGAAGCAGGATCGGGGTGTCGAACAGCGCGCCCTGCGAGCCGATGTTGGTGACGGTGAAGGTGCCGCCGGACAGTTCGTCGGGCTTGAGCCCGCCGTTGCGCGCCCGGTTGGCGAGATCGGCGATGGCGCGTGCCAGGCCCGCCAGCGACAGGTCGTTGGCATTGTGGATGACCGGGGAGAGCAGACCCTGCTCGGTGTCCACGGCGATACCGAGGTTGACCACCGGGTGGTAGGTGATCTCGTTGGTCTCCGCGTTGTAGGAGGCGTTGACGTTCGGGTGCACCCCGAGCGCCTCGATCGCCGCCTTGGCGAAGAACGGCAGGAACGTGATGTTCACGCCCTCGCGCGCCTTGAACGCCTCCTTGGCCTTGGCGCGCAGCGCCACGACCTTGGTCAGATCGACCTCGTGGACCTGCGTGAGCTGCGCGGTGGTCTGCAGCGACTCGAGGGTCTTGATGGCGGTGATCTTGCGGATGCGGCTGGCCTTCTGCACGGTGCCCGGCAGGTGTGCCAGGTTCGGGCGCGCGGCCGCGGTGGCGGCGGGCGCGGCCGGAGCAGCGGCTGCGGGAGCCGGGGCGGCAGCGGCCGGAGCCGGAGCCTTCTTGGCCTCCGCCGCGGCGAGCACATCCTGCTTGCGGATGCGGCCGCCGACACCGGAACCGGTGAGGGTGGCCAGGTCGACGCCGTTTTCGGTGGCGAGCTTACGGACCAGCGGGGTCACGTAGGGGCCGCCGCCATTGGAGGAGACCTCGTCGGCGGGGGTGGCCGCGGCCGGAACCGGAGCGGGCTTGGGAGCCGGTGCCGGTGCCGGAGCGGGCGCGGGAGCCGGTGCCGTGGCGGGCGCGGCGGCCGCGGGAGCCGGAGCCGGGGCAGGCGCGGGTGCCGGGGCAGGGGCGGGAGCCGGTGCGGCCGCGGCAGCCGGTGTGCCACTGCCGATTACGCCGAGCTGACCACCCACATTGACGACATCGTCTTCCTGCGCGGTGATCTCCAGCAGTGTGCCGGCGACGGGCGAGGGGATCTCGGTGTCGACCTTGTCGGTGGAGACCTCGAGCAAAGGCTCGTCGACCGCGACCTGGTCGCCGACCTGCTTGAGCCAGCGGGTGACGGTGCCCTCGGTGACGGACTCGCCGAGTTCGGGCATCTTCACCGGGGTGCCGGAGGCGGCAGCGGCGGGTGCGGGGGCTGCGGCAGCGGGCGCCGGTGCGGCGGCCTCGGGCTGCGGTGCGGGAGCCGGTGCGGGGGCGGCTTCGGCCGCGGGTGCTGCTTCGGGGGCCGGGGCGGCGGCGGGCGCGGGAGCCTCACCGGCATCACCGATCACGCCGAGTTCGCCACCGACCTCGACCACATCGTCTTCCTGCGCCACGATCTTGACCAGCACACCGGCAGTGGGAGACGGGATCTCGGTGTCGACCTTGTCGGTGGATACCTCGAGCAAAGGCTCGTCGACCGCGACCGTGTCCCCTTCCTGCTTCAGCCACCTGGTCACAGTGCCCTCGGTGACGCTCTCACCAAGAGCTGGCATCTGGACGGAGAAGGCCATGTCGATTGACTCCTCTGACTGCTCGTCGGGTTAAACAGTTTGTCTCCAAGGGCTTTCACCGCGGGTCGCGATGTCGGCCCAACGGCCACCGAACTTTCTGTGGCACCCGGAGATCCATGTTGGTTCTTGTTCCAGCTACCCATCCTTGCACTCCGCCGCGTGCAACGTGTCACAGGGCGGCCGTTCACCGAACCTCGCCGCGTCGCAAACGCGATGGTGAGAACGGTGGAACGCTCGTCAACAGCGGTGATAGCCAGCCGCTGCTGAAGATCAGCCCCCGGTACCTCCGCAAATTCCCTCCCGGTCACATTCCCATTCCCGGCCACCCCGCGCGCGTCCCCCGCCGCCGCTCCTGATAGCCGCCTAAGGAGTCCCTGAGCTGCACCTTCGGATCCCCCCACCACCCTTTCCCGCTATCCATCCCGCTGGCAATATCGAATTACCGGCGGCACCCACCCGTCCGGGAAGGAGGTAACCCCATGAGTTTCCTGGACTTCCTGACCCGCTCAGGCCCCTCATCGAAGTCCCCCGACCCGGCGGACCTAACCCACCTGACCACCTGGACCCGCACCCACCACGGCGTAGAAGCCTTCATAGAACCCCGAACCACAGTCACCGACGTCACCGCAGTCCTGGTAGCCCACGACGGCGAATGGACCCGCCGAGTAGTAGGCGAACGAGGCGCCCACCGCCTCTCCTCCACCCTGCGAATCCCCGTCTACGACGTCCGCAAAGTCGGCTACCCCCAACGCATGCGAGACCACGACGCCCGCATGCGCATCGAAGCCAAGCGCGCTCTGCGTAACTACTGATCAGCAGTCCCGATCACCAGCCGGGCGGTAGCTCGAGACTTGTTTCGCCACTGCTCTTCTCGACTCGGATAGGAATGTTTCCCGCAAGGGCGGCAGAAATCTCGCCTTGCTCGAGGTATGCGATCGCGTCATACGGGAAGTACCAATCCGAATCGGTTTCGACGATGGCATCGTCGACGATTCGCACCGCACCCAATTCATTGGCCGCCGCGAGCTCGGCGAGTTTCCGTTCGGCCAGTTCCCTGGCGGTGTCCGGCGTCATGCTCATCACCTGTACCTCATTACGTAGAAGTTCTGGTACCCGTCGAAGGCGGCATCGGCACCGCTCTGTCCATCGAGGAAGCGAACGGCTCCCCGATCGTTGATGACATTGAAGACATGACCTACCTGGCCGGGGCCCCGAGACGCAAACACCACGCCGCGCGCGCCGTCACCCGCATCGGACAGGATCTGCTCGATCTCGGTGCGTCCAGTGGTCGCGGCGAATTTCGCTCCGAAGTGTTCTTCCAGCACGGAAATGGCGGCAGGCCCATGAACCGGTGCGGATACTTCGAGTCCATCGAGCACGCGATCCGTTGTGATGACGCAGTTCACGCAATTCATCGTGCCGTTGCCCGGATTTACGGACCGAATCAGCGCGAGTACTTCGTCGGCCGGTGCCGAGCTTCCGGCGGGTGGAAACCCGACCAGGGCCACTCGCGCTTCGTCGACCCACTTCGTGATTCTCGCGAGCAGCGGGCCGATGCGTTCGGTGAGGGGCTTGATTGTTTTCGACGTGATTTCGGCTGCGCGGGTTGCGAGTTCGCTGATTATGGTGGCTACTCGGCGGGCTTTGATGGCGAGGCGGGCGCCGAGGGCGGTGTTGCCGAGGTATTCGGAGAGGCCGGCGGTGAAGGGGGCGGCGGCGAAGAAGATGCCTTCGGCTATGCCGGTTTCGAGGGCGAATTCCGCGAGTTCGTCGAGGATTTGGTGGTGGGCTTCGTCGAGGTGGTGGGCGTAGGTGCCGCAGGCTTCGGCGAGGGTTTGGCAGATGTCGGCGAGGGCGTGCAGGTCGGATTGGCGTTCGGTGCAGGTGCTGAGGGCGGTGGGGATTTCGGGGGATTGCTGGTTGCCCAGCAGGGTGAGGGCTTCAGGGATGCGCAGGGCGAGGGTGCGGAGGTCGGCGGCGGTTGTGTACCAGGCCGTTTCGGCGGCGCGGAGTTGGTCTTGGTGACCGTTCGGCCAGGCCGCGCCGACGAGGTCTTTGATGAGGGACCAGCCGAAAGGCTCGGGGAGGCCGTCGCCCGCGGCGGACTCCGCTTGGGGGACTACGCAGGGGACGGGCCAGGCCGGGGGAGTGGGTGGGGGTGCGGCGCTGCCGAAATTGGCGGCGGCTTCCCCGGTTTCGTGATTGTGTGCGCCAGTGGTGATGAGATCGGCGGTGGTGGCCGAGGCGGTGATGAGGCGTTCGGAGGTGGCCAGGGCCAGCCGCGCCGCTTCATCGTAGGAGGAGGCCCAGGACTGGCCGATGCTGTCACTGCCCGCCATGCCCGCACCGGAATTGAGCACTCCGAGCAGAGCGATATGGGTGCTGGCCGCGTCTTGTGCCAAGGTTCCGAATACCTCTGCGGCGGAGTGGTATTCGGTCACCCGGCAGAGGATCAGCGGCACCGGGGGCGCGGTCATGACGAAATTCCCAGGCGGATCGGAACGCGGTAGGTGTGTCCAGGCCGTATCCCGAAGCGGACGGCCAGGACAACTGAGCCGCTCACGGCCACATCCCAAGATTGGTTTCGCCGACCGCGATGTACGAATCGCGCGCGGTCCGCAGCTTGCCGCGCAATTCCCCCAGCGCCGTACGCATTGCGGCGACCCCTGCGACGCGCGCCTCATGCGCCGCGAGATGCCCGGCAGCAGCCGCCCCCGACCAATTGACATGCAGCGCCTCGACCCGCTGCTCGATCGCCGTCACCTGCTCCTCGATGGCGTTCTCCAGCGCGGCGGTGGCATCGATGAGCTGTTGCAGCCCACTCAAATCCACTCGATAGTCGCCCACTCACATCACCTCGGGCAGATCGAGGCGTTCCGTGGCCTCCGCCCGGCAGCGATCGTTCGTGGCGAATTCCTCACCGGCCTGCCGCAATACCCCGGCATCGGCCCGAAACGACGCGATTATCCGCCGCGCCCCGCCCTCCCACTCGCCCCACGGCTCTTCATGCGACCCGGCCGCGACCCCGACCCACTCCGCCCCCAGGAACTCCCGCACCGCGCGCATATGCCCGTCGACGCGATCGCTCAATTCCCCTGCCGCCCCGTCGAACCAGTCCGCCGCCGCCCGCACTTCAACGGGATCGACCTCCACCCCACCGCTCATGAGAAGCAGAATAGCCCCGAGTGGCGACAAGTCGGCTACCCATCACGCGAACATGTGAACAGCAAGATTGTCGGAAAACAAAAAAGGCGGGGCCGCCCTAAGCGACCCCGCCAACTCTCGGTTACTCCGAGGCAATGTCCTCGAGCGTAGCGATCAGCGTCCGAACCGGCACGCCCGTCCCACCCTTACCGACATACCCGAATGGCCCACCGGTGTTGTAGGCCGGACCCGCGACATCGAGATGCGCCCACTGCACACCCTCGGGCACGAACTCCTTGAGAAACAGTGCGGCGGAAAGCATTCCACCCCACCGATGCGGAGCCACATTCGCGAGATCGGCGATCTTGGAGTTGATATCCCCGCGCAACTCGGCGGGAAGCGGCATGGCCCAACCGTTTTCACCCACCGACTGCGAAATCCGCGCCACCCGATCCCGGAACCCGTCGGTGCCCATAACGCCCGGCGTGCGGGTGCCCAGGGCAACCATCTGCGCGCCGGTCAGCGTAGCGACATCGATGATGTAATCCGGATCGTCCTCTCCGGCACGCACAATCGCGTCGGCGAGAATCAACCGGCCCTCGGCATCGGTATTGATGACCTCGACGGTGGTCCCGCCGTACTGCACCAGCACATCACCCGGCCGCTGCGCGGTAGCCGAGGGCATATTCTCCGCCATGGGCACGGTCGCGGTAACCGTGATGGGCAGGCTCAGCCGAGCCGCGAGCAGCGTGGTGGCGATAACCGCCGCCGCCCCACCCATATCGGAGGTCATGTTCTCCATACTCTGCGCGGGCTTGATGGAGATACCGCCGGTATCGAAGGTAATCCCCTTGCCGATCAACGCGACTCGCTGATCCCCACCCGCATAGGTGATGCGAATCAACCGCGGCGGCCGCGACGACCCCTTGCCGACGCCGATGATCCCGCCGTAACCGCCCGCGGCGAGCTCCTTCTCATCGAGGATCTCCACCTGCAGCCCCGCGGCCTTGGCCAATTCCGCTGCGCGATTGGCGAATTCGGCCGGGAACAGCTCATTCGGCGGCGTATTCACGAAATCCCGTGCGGTAGCGACGGCTTCGGCGACCGCCTGCGCCCGGAACAGCGTCTCTTCCCCGAATCCCGCATCGGGAACCAGGAATTCGATCCGCCGCACCGGCTGGTCGTCAACCTTGGGCGCGCTCTTGGCCGACCGGAACGCGGTGAACTGGTAAGCGCCGAGGTAGAACCCCTCGGCCGCCGCCCCCAAATCCAGTCCGGACAAAACAGTCACCGCGGTGGCGACCCCGGTCAACGCCCGCCCGGCCGCACCGGCGGACTTGCGCACCTGCTCGGCATCGATCTTCTCCGCCGCGCCCAACCCCACCGCGAGCACGAAATCCACATCCAGCCCGGCGGGCGCGGGCACCCGGGTGATCTCCTCGGACTTGCCCTTGGCCCCGATCGCCCGCAGCGAACTCAGCAGCGCCGCGCGAGTATCGGCATCCAGTACATCCTCGAACGCGTCCGCGGGGGCGATAACCGGCCCGTCCTCCGACGACGTGAGTCCGATGACGAGCGCATCGGCCGCGCCGATGGTCTCGGTACGCACCAGTTCCGGCCCGAGCGAACGATCTGCAACAGCTGTCATGCGCCCCAGGCTACTGCGCACCCGCCCCGCTCACCCCTCCGGCGCGCCCCATTCCCGAGCGCTGAGACCGTGATCCGCCCCGGTCGAGCGACTTATGCCCGCAGAGGCATGTGCTTCCGCTCGAGCAGATCGTGGGCAGGAACACGCACACGTGTGGTTTGCCGCCGGGCAGGGCTTTTGCCGGGTCTGGGCCGACCCAGTACACGCCAGGTCGCCCACCGTCATCCCGGCATGCGTTTGGCCGCGATCTCCATGGGCTGTACTCCAGCGGCTTTCGATGGCTTTCAGATCAGCTCGGCACCCGCGAAGTACCGCGCCTGCACCCCGCCCAGCAGCAGTTCGATTCCCTCGTCGAGCAGTCGCTCGAAGTCGATATCGAGCCCATCCGCATCCCCCGCGAGATGCCGGAGCAGCGTCGGATGCGTCTCCGCGCTCACCAATTGGAGCGGATTCTCCGAGACCACCCCCACCGGCGCCCGCTCCGACCCGGGTAGCAACGCCAAACCCTGTACCAGCCCCGACAGCGACAGATAGATCGACATCATGGTGTCCCGATTCATCCCCGGCTGATCCAGCGCCGCGAACGACCGTTCGAGCGTATCGAGCAGCGCCGGTCCGAGCGGCGGCCGAGTCTGTGCGAGCACCGGCAGCATCCATGGATGTTGTTGGTACAGCTGCCATTCCGCCCGCGCCTCGGCCGTGAGCCGCGCCCGCCAGTCGCCGCTCGCCGTAGGCGCGGGCCCCGCGCCGATCACATACTCCGCCATCTCCGCGAGCAGCGCGTCCCGATCCGGAAAATGCCGGTACAGCCCGGCCGTGGCCACCCCGAGCGCGGTAGCAAGCCGCCGCATGGACAACCCCTCGAGCCCATCTCGATCCGCCAATTCGACTGCGGCCCTGACGATACCGACGTTGGTGAGCCGATCCGCCCGAGCCCGCCGCGGCACCGCCGCCGCATACCGCCGAGCCCGGTAGGCCCGCGCCTGACACGACCGCGAGCAGTACTGCCGCCGTCGCCCACGCTCGCGCTGCGCGAAGTCCTCCCCGCACACCGCACACCCACTTTTCGTCACACCAGCAAGTGTGACGAATTCTTCGTAATCCCGCATCGAACTTCCTACTTTGGTTTTCGGAACACCGTTCACCACAGGAGGTAGGAATATGCAGCAACCGCAGGTCCGTCGCGCGGAACTCGCCGAGGCCGCCGAGGTGGCAGCGGTCTACGGCCGCGCCATCCTGGACGAGGCCGTCACCGCCTGGATCCTCGAGGACAGCCCCGAGGTGGCCGAATACTTCCGCACCGAGCGCGCCCCCGAAAGAATCACCAAGGCCCTGCAGGAGGACGAGGTCTGGATCGCGGGCGCGGGCGATGACATCTGGGCGGTTTCGGTATGGCAGACCGTCACCTCCCTCGACCGCTTCGAAGCCGAGGCCGCGGAGCTGCGCACTTTTAGCGGCCAGGTACCGTCCCGCCCGTTCGAGCGCATCACCGCCCTCACCACCGCGACCGCCGCCGCGCACCCACGCGAATTCCCGCACCACTATCTCCAGGTCATCGTGACCCTCCCCGAATTCCGAGGCCGAGGCGCGGGCGCGGCCATCATCACCGATCGCATGAAATCGGTGGACGCCCCCGCCTATCTGGAGGCGAGCACCGAACGCTCCGCCCGCCTCTACGAGCGCTGCGGTTTCACCCGCATCGGCGCCGACGTCGATCTTCCCGACGGCGGTCCGACCCTGCGCCCCATGTGGTTTCAGGGCTGACTCCCGGAATCCGCTTGCGTCGCGCCCGCCGATGCGCGATCTTGGGCGTACATGAATGAAAAGGAACTGGTCAAACTGTCCAAGCGGTTGTCGAGTTGGCTGCGGCATCGCCCGGATGCCATCGGCTTGGCTCCGGATGCGGCGGGCTGGGTGCGGGTCGAGGACCTGCTGCGCCAAGCCGCCGCGCACAGCCGCGGTTTCACCCGCACTCAACTCGAGACGGTAGTGGCGCAGAACAATAAGCGGCGCTTCGAATTCGATGAATCGGGCACCTCGATCCGGGCTCGGCAGGGCCATTCGATCGATGTCGATCTGGGTTATGCCCCCGCCGATCCACCGGTGGTGCTCTTCCACGGCACCGCCGAACGCACCCTCGGCCTGATCATGGCCGAGGGCCTGCTCCCCATGCGGCGTCATGCCGTGCACCTGTCCGCGGATATCGATACCGCGGTGAATGTCGGTGCCCGGCATGGCCGTCCGGCGGTATTGCGGGTCGACACCGCGGCCATGGTCCGCGACGGTCACGACTTCTTCGTGACCGGCAACGGCGTCTGGCTGGTCGATACGGTGCCGCCGCAATACCTCGAATTGATCACCGCGCCTTGAGAACCCGTCAATGCCGCTCAACGCGTGATTGACCCGGTTCCAGACCCGGCCGCGTCCCCGGGAAATACCCTGGAGTCGACACCGCTGTCGGGCATACTGCGCGGTGTCCACAACCCTGGAATGCCCGCCTCGGATCGCACAGGAGGTCCCCGTGGCGAAGGCGAAGTTCCAGCGCACCAAGCCGCATGTCAATGTCGGCACGATCGGTCATATCGATCACGGTAAGACGACGCTCACCGCCGCGATCACCAAAGTGCTGCACAGCAGATATCCGGAGTTGAATCCGTTCACGCCATTCGATGCCATCGACAAGGCCCCGGAGGAGCGGCAGCGCGGAATCACGATATCCATCGCACATGTGGAGTATCAGACCGAGAACCGCCATTACGCGCATGTGGACTGCCCCGGCCACGCCGACTATGTGAAGAATATGATCACCGGCGCCGCGCAGATGGACGGCGCGATCCTGGTGGTCGCCGCCACCGACGGCCCGATGCCGCAGACCAAGGAGCATGTCATCCTCGCCCGGCAGGTGGGCGTGCCGAAAATGGTGGTGGCGCTGAACAAATGCGACATGGTCGAGGATGAGGAGATCCTCGAACTGGTCGAGATGGAGGTGCGCGACCTCCTCAGCGAATACGACTTCGACGGCGACCACACCCCCGTGGTCCGCATCTCGGCGTATCAGGCGCTGGAGCATCCCGATGGCGAATGGGGGAGTGGCATAACCGAATTGCTCGATGCCGTCGACAGCTGGATCGACACTCCCGCGCGTGAGGTGGACAAGCCATTCCTCATGCCGATCGAGGATGTGTTCACCATTACCGGTCGCGGCACCGTGGTCACCGGGAGAATCGAGCGCGGTGTGCTGAAGGTGAACGCCGAAGTGGAGATCGTCGGAATCCGGCCCAGGACAACCAAGACCACGGTCACGGGAATCGAAATGTTCCGCAAACTCCTCGATGAGGGCCGTGCGGGCGAGAATGTCGGGCTCCTGCTGCGCGGTATCAAACGCGAGGATGTGGAGCGCGGCCAATGCGTCATCAAACCCGGATCGGTCACCCCGCATACCGAATTCGAGGGCCAGGCGTACGTCTTGTCGAAGGAGGAGGGCGGCCGTCACACCCCGTTCTTCGACAACTATCGACCGCAATTCTATTTCCGGACAACGGATGTGACCGGCGTGGTGACGCTGGCCAAGGATGTCGAGATGGTGCTCCCCGGCGACAATGTCTCCATGTCGGTGGTCCTGATCCAGCCCATAGCAATGGAATTGGGCCTGAAGTTCGCCATCCGCGAGGGCGGCCGCACGGTGGGCGCGGGCCAGATCACCAAAATCATCAAGTAATGCCCCGCGCCCCACTCGCGTCAGTTGTAGACAGCTCCGAACGAAGGAACGGAGATGGTGCCCTTTTGATACTGGAACCCATCGGGATTGGCGTCACTGACCGGGACCGACCACCGATGCCACACGCTGCCGTACACCGCGGCCACCACCATGCCCGGTCCCGGATCGATGACGGCCGTGCGAATCGTGGTGTCCACCGGCACATCCTGATGCTCGATGAGCAGGTTGGTCCCGCTGCGCCCGTTGGACAGGTTGAACCACATCACCTCGAGCTTCGCACCCGTCTGATCGGGTGAGATGGTGCCGGGCCCGCCGAAGAACCCGAATCGGAATCCATCGGTGCCGAGTGCGATGCCGGACCCGTACACCCCGGGTCCGTCCCCGCGCCCGATATCGGATTGCGCCGGAATCTGGAACGGCTGTGCGGGCAGGGCAACGTCTCCGGCGCGCTGTCCGGAGGCGATGAGCCTGTTCACGGCCTGTTCGGCGACGGGGTTCCCGGCCGCGGTGGCCTGTAGCCCCTGTATTGCCGTAGTCCATTCGAAGGCCGGTGCACCACTGGCGGGCCCACTGGCGATGCCGACAAATGCCGCAGCCGCCACGGCGGTGGCGGCTAACCGACTAGTAGAACGGTTTCCACGCATAATCAGATCTCCTCGGATTGTGCTGTACCGCATACCTATCGGCCTCATACAAACATCGGCGATGCGATCCACTGGCGAGGACTCGCCGAGGGCGATGTGGGCCTCCTCATTCATGCTGAGCGTGTCGTGTGTGCCATGGTCGACTCATGACGTCTCATCGATTCGGCCCGAGCAGCTGGATCGACTGACCGATTAGTTCCGGCTGCCCGCCCCGTCTACCTGGCAACCGACCACTGAGGAGCCCGAAATGTCCGAGACCAAGACCTATACCGTGGAAGCCCCCGGAGCCGTGATCACCTATGACGTACGGCAGCCCGAGACCGCGACCGGCGGCGATCAGCCCGCGCTCATGCTGATCGGTTCACCCATGGACGCAAGCGGATTCGTCAGCCTCGCGGCTCGATTCCCCGACCGTACGGTTGTCACCTACGACCCGCGTGGCACCGGCCGCAGCACCAAGGCCGATCCGGCCAGCGAATCCACTCCCGACCAGCACGCCGACGATCTGCACCGGGTGATCGACGACCTCGGCGGCGCACCCGTCGACCTCTTCGGCAGCAGCGGTGGCGCGGTCAACGCACTCGCCTTCGTCGCCAAGCATCCCGAACAGGTCCGCGTGCTGGTGGCGCATGAGCCGCCCGCCGCCCAGGTGCTCCCGGACCGTGAGACCGCGAAGGCGGGTATCGAAAGCATCCGGAAGGCATACCAGGAGAGCGGTTTCGGCCCCGCGATGGCCAAGTTCATCGCATTGGTCGGTATCAAGGGGGAGATTCCGGCGGAGTTCGCGGACCAGCCCGTCGATCCGGCCATGTTCGGTCTCCCCACCGAGGACGACGGCACCCGCGCGGATCCGCTGGTCGGCCAGAACCTGATCAGCTGCACCCTGTACGACCATGATTTCGATGCCCTGCGCGCCGCGAGCACCCGAATCGTGATCGCGGTCGGAGTCGAGTCCGAGGGCGAGTTGGCGTATCGCGGCGGCCTCGGTGTGGCCGAACGAATCGGCATCGAGCCGGTGGTCTTCCCGAGCAACCACGCCGGCTTCCTGGGCGGCGAATTCGGCCAGCAGGGCGACCCGGACGGTTTCGCCGCGGCGCTGCGTAAGGCCCTGTCCGAGTAGGTCATTCCCGGGGTGGAAGCCCGCGCGTCGTCCGACACACCATCAAATTCGGCGTGTCGGTGCGCGAAGCTTCCACAGCCCGTGACCTGGGTCGATCAGCCTGTTTAGCTCGATTCATGCCCAGTTCGAGAGGTCGAAAGTCCAAGCGGAGAGCCAAGATCGCCGCCGCCCACCACCGCCGTGAGCGCGTCGCGGGTGGGCCGTCCTGGTTCGACGAGTCGATCCGGCAGGTGCTTGGGCACCGCCGGTCCCTCATATTCGCCAAGCGCCCGCGGGAGCTGGAACAGGCCACCTGCGAGCTACTCGGCGAGCAATTGCACTCCGCCGTGCAGGCCAGGGACTTCCATCTCCACTTCGACCGCTGGTTCGGCGAACTGGCGGCGGCGGTCCTGTCATCAACCAAAGTCCCGGCATCCCAGGACGATTCGGATCAATCCGGCTGGTGGCTGCTCCACGGTCTGCTCGCCATAGCCCCGACCGACTTCCTGATACCCGCCATCCAAGATCTGCTCGACGCCACCACCGGCCACTGCGATCCGCCCTGGTTACCCCTCTCCTGCCGAGTGCAGGCGACCGGCGAGATCTGGCAGCTCACCAATAGGGATGAAACCCGCATCGCCATCATCGCCGGCTACGAATATCCCGGCGGCGCAGACCAGCACGTCTACCTCTTCGACGTAGAGACCTGCAGCCCAACGGAACTGCTCGGCGCGGATGTCTTCGGCACCCTCGACCAGGCCGTCCGAGCCTGGCGCGCGACGGTCGGCGAAACCGCCTCGGACTCCCATCCGACCGCGGTCACCGACTCCCAAGCCCTGGCCTTCCTGCCCTACTGCTGCGACTTCGCCCAGGTCTCCGGCCTGGAATCCCGCAATCGCCTGGACAATTGGTTCCGAGCCGCCCGTCGCGTGGAAGAGCTGATGGTCACCCTGCGCCGACGCGGAACGCCGGTGCCGCCGATCCCCATACCCGAACTCACGGAGTGCCGGTGAACTGGCCAAACCCGAAACCATCTGACGATCAGGCTGTTCCCCGGTCGGCACCCCGATCACGCCGCTGTGGTTCGGTACGCCGCAACCCGCCTACGCGGCGAGTCCTCCCGGCTCGTCGCATGATCGGGTTCTCGTGTCGCACCCCCTCGGCGCACCCCGAGTAACTAGTCTGATGCCGACCGTCGAGACGGTCGCTGTGATGAAGGGTGCTGGTTTGGTGGAGTTGCGCGGTGATGTGGTTCCCGATGACGCTGCGCGTGCGCAGCGGCCTGCCGGGGCCGATGGTTTCGGCTGGGACTGGCTCAAATCCCCCAACCGCTCCCTGCAATTCGACCGCCCGCAACGCATTTGGGAGTCGGCCGCCGTCCCCGGCCGCGCCCGCCCCTATGTGGTGGCCACCTTCAACCTCAAGGGTGGCGTAGGCAAAACCACCACCACCGCGGCCCTGGCCGAGATCCTCTCCGCCGAGTTCGGCAAGCGGGTCCTGCTCATCGACCTGGACCCGCAGCGCAACCTGACCACCATGATGGTCGGCGAAATACGCGCGGCCGAACTGGATTCCACCGACCACACCTTGGCCGCGGTCTTCACCGACGCATTGTCGGGTCGTCGCCCGCGCGACGCCGCCGATCTGGTCCAGCATCAGGTATCGCCCATGCAGTCGGTCACCACGGTGGACCTGCTCGCCTCGTCCCCGAAGTTGATCGCGCTGCAGGACGGTATGTCCCGCCTCACCGAGTTGGATCCCACTACCGTCCTGGCCTCGGCCCTGACCGGAGTGATGTCCACCTACGACTACGTCCTGATCGACTGCCCGCCGAATTTGGGCCCCATCACCCAGAACGGCCTGCGCATCGCCGACGGCTACCTGATCCCCACCATTCCGGACGTCATGTCGACCTACAGCATCCCGCCGCTGCAGTCCCACCTTCGGCATCTCTCCAGCGCGTGGTCCACCCCTATCACCGAGCTGGGTGTGGTCATCACCAAGTACAAGCGCTCGTCAGCGGTCCATCAGCGCACCCTCGAGACCCTGCGCGAGAACCCGACCCTCCCGCGGCTGTTCCCCACGCGGATCCCGGAGTCGAACCAGATCGCCGCGGCCGCCGAGTTCACCGACTTCGGCACCCTGCGTCAGAAGTACGGCCAGGGCGGTCAATTCCTGGCCCTGCGCGAGCTGACCGCCGACTTCCTCGCGACAACCCGGATCAAGCTCGCCTGGGGCCGCTGAGTTGATCGACCCGGTCCGGCAAACGCCCTGGTCAAGAGGCGATTTGACTTTGATCGAAGCGATACGTAACTTTATTCGAGTCAGAGCGACACGGACACCGACCCGGAGCCCCAAGGGCCTGGGAAACGAGGTTGTACGAGGAGCGCCTGACGATCACACTAGTTCGGTTCGACCAGCGGATTTGGTTCTGCTGTCGTGGCTGGGCTAAGCTGTAAAAGTTGCCTCAACGAAATCCCTGCTCCAACGAGTGGTGAGATCTTGTGTGCGTGTGTTCTTTGAGAACTCAATAGTGTGTCGATGAATGTCAGTGCCAATAATTTATTGGTTCCGATGCTTCTCACCCCCGTGAGATGTGTCGGACATTTAGTCAGCAAATACTTTTGCTGGCGTTTGATTTTGCCAAGGTTTTCGGACTCTGGTTAATTCTTCCAATTAGCTCTTCGGAGCGAGTTGAGAGTCTTCAACGGAGAGTTTGATCCTGGCTCAGGACGAACGCTGGCGGCGTGCTTAACACATGCAAGTCGAGCGGTAAGGCCCTTCGGGGTACACGAGCGGCGAACGGGTGAGTAACACGTGGGTGATCTGCCTCGCACTCTGGGATAAGCCTGGGAAACTGGGTCTAATACCGGATACGACCAGGGAATGCATGTTCTTTGGTGGAAAGGTTTACTGGTGCGAGATGGGCCCGCGGCCTATCAGCTTGTTGGTGGGGTAACGGCCTACCAAGGCGACGACGGGTAGCCGACCTGAGAGGGTGACCGGCCACACTGGGACTGAGACACGGCCCAGACTCCTACGGGAGGCAGCAGTGGGGAATATTGCACAATGGGCGAAA
Organism: Nocardia sp. NBC_01503; assembly: GCF_036327755.1. Taxonomy (NCBI): domain Bacteria; kingdom Bacillati; phylum Actinomycetota; class Actinomycetes; order Mycobacteriales; family Nocardiaceae; genus Nocardia; species Nocardia sp. NBC_01503. The sequence continues at coordinate 4,802 of NZ_CP109596.1, read as the reverse complement.
GCCTGATGCAGCGACGCCGCGTGGGGGATGACGGCCTTCGGGTTGTAAACCCCTTTCGACAGGGACGAAGCGCAAGTGACGGTACCTGTAGAAGAAGCACCGGCCAACTACGTGCCAGCAGCCGCGGTAATACGTAGGGTGCGAGCGTTGTCCGGAATTACTGGGCGTAAAGAGCTTGTAGGCGGTTCGTCGCGTCGATTGTGAAAACTTGGGGCTCAACTCCAAGCTTGCAGTCGATACGGGCGAACTAGAGTACTTCAGGGGAGACTGGAATTCCTGGTGTAGCGGTGAAATGCGCAGATATCAGGAGGAACACCGGTGGCGAAGGCGGGTCTCTGGGAAGTAACTGACGCTGAGAAGCGAAAGCGTGGGTAGCGAACAGGATTAGATACCCTGGTAGTCCACGCCGTAAACGGTGGGTACTAGGTGTGGGTTTCCTTCCACGGGATCCGTGCCGTAGCTAACGCATTAAGTACCCCGCCTGGGGAGTACGGCCGCAAGGCTAAAACTCAAAGGAATTGACGGGGGCCCGCACAAGCGGCGGAGCATGTGGATTAATTCGATGCAACGCGAAGAACCTTACCTGGGTTTGACATACACCGGAAAGCTGTAGAGATATGGCCCCCCTTGTGGTCGGTGTACAGGTGGTGCATGGCTGTCGTCAGCTCGTGTCGTGAGATGTTGGGTTAAGTCCCGCAACGAGCGCAACCCTTATCTTATGTTGCCAGCGCGTAATGGCGGGGACTCGTGAGAGACTGCCGGGGTCAACTCGGAGGAAGGTGGGGACGACGTCAAGTCATCATGCCCCTTATGTCCAGGGCTTCACACATGCTACAATGGCCGGTACAGAGGGCTGCGATACCGTGAGGTGGAGCGAATCCCTTAAAGCCGGTCTCAGTTCGGATCGGGGTCTGCAACTCGACCCCGTGAAGTTGGAGTCGCTAGTAATCGCAGATCAGCAACGCTGCGGTGAATACGTTCCCGGGCCTTGTACACACCGCCCGTCACGTCATGAAAGTCGGTAACACCCGAAGCCGCTGGCCTAACCCCTTGTGGGAGGGAGGCGTCGAAGGTGGGATTGGCGATTGGGACGAAGTCGTAACAAGGTAGCCGTACCGGAAGGTGCGGCTGGATCACCTCCTTTCTAAGGAGCACATCTCCACGACTCTTCACATAGGTGAATGACGTTGTGGCAGAGACCGTTTAGTCCTCACATGTAGGACTGCGGACGCTCATGGGTGGAACACTGACAAGCTCATCGCACTCGATCAATCCTCAGCGGTTGATCGCGGTGATATACCGACACACTATTGGGTCCTGAAAGAACAGACGTTCTTTCTAGGCAAAAAACGACGAGACTGACCCTTCAGTCATACCGCAGAGATTCTCTGGTCTGGTGCTGAGTTGAGTGTCTTTCTTGTGTGTTGTTTGAGAACTGCACAGTGGACGCGAGCATCTTTGTTAGTAAGTGTGTAAGAGCGTACGGTGGATGCCTTGGCACCAGGAGCCGATGAAGGACGTAGTAGGCTGCGATAAGCCTCGGGGAGCTGTCAAACGAGCTGAGATCCGAGGATTTCCGAATGGGGAAACCCAGCACGAGTGATGTCGTGTTACCCGCACCTGAATATATAGGGTGTGTGGAGGGAACGTGGGGAAGTGAAACATCTCAGTACCCACAGGAAGAGAAAACAACAGTGATTCCGTGAGTAGTGGCGAGCGAAAGCGGAAGAGGCTAAACCGTGTGGATGTGATAGCCGGCAGGCGTTGTCCATGCGGGGTTGTGGGATTGTTCTTCCCGATTCTGCCGAATCGGGCGAGAGTCAGAAACCGTTGTGTTAGTCGAAGTGGCCTGGGACGGCCCGTCGTAGAGGGTGAGAATCCCGTAGACGAAAACTCAACGGCTCTCGTGAGCAACTCCCGAGTAGCAGCGGGCCCGTGAAATCTGCTGTGAATCTGTCGGGACCACCCGATAAGCCTGAATACTACCTGGTGACCGATAGCGGACTAGTACCGTGAGGGAAAGGTGAAAAGTACCCCGGGAGGGGAGTGAAATAGTACCTGAAACCGTGCGCTTACAATCCGTCAGAGCCTTCGCAACTTGTTGTGTGGGGTGATGGCGTGCCTTTTGAAGAATGAGCCTGCGAGTCATCGGTGTGTGGCGAGGTTAACCCGTGTGGGGTAGCCGTAGCGAAAGCGAGTCCGAATAGGGCGAGTTAGTCGCACACTATGGACCCGAAGCGGAGTGATCTACCCATGGCCAGGGTGAAGCGACGGTAAGACGTCGTGGAGGCCCGAACCCACTTAGGTTGAAAACTGAGGGGATGAGCTGTGGGTAGGGGTGAAAGGCCAATCAAACTCCGTGATAGCTGGTTCTCCCCGAAATGCATTTAGGTGCAGCGTCACGTGTTTCACACCGGAGGTAGAGCTACTGGATGGCCTAGGGGGCCCACAAGCTTACCGAAGTCAGCCAAACTCCGAATGCCGGTGTGTGAGAGCGTGGCAGTGAGACTGCGGGGGATAAGCTTCGTAGTCGAGAGGGAAACAGCCCAGATCGCCGGCTAAGGCCCCTAAGCGTGTACTAAGTGGAAAAGGATGTGGGGTCGCGAAGACAACCAGGAGGTTGGCTTAGAAGCAGCCACCCTTGAAAGAGTGCGTAATAGCTCACTGGTCAAGTGATCCTGCGCCGACAATGTAGCGGGGCTCAAGTACACCGCCGAAGCCGCGGCATTCACACATTATCCCGCCTTCGGGCCAGGAGTGTGGATGGGTAGGGGAGCGTCCTGTGGCCAGGGAAGCGGCGGAGTGATCCAGCCGTGGAGGCCATGGGAGTGAGAATGCAGGCATGAGTAGCGAAAGACGAGTGAGAAACTCGTCCGCCGAATGACCAAGGGTTCCTGGGCCAGGTTAATCCGCCCAGGGTGAGTCGGGACCTAAGGCGAGGCCGACAGGCGTAGTCGATGGACAACGGGTTGATATTCCCGTACCCGTGTATCCGCGCCCAATGGCGAATCAGTTGTGCTAAGTATCCTGAACTGGACGGATCACCTTCGGGTGACTGAAAAGGAATGCATACGACCCTGGCTGTAGTAGTCAAGCGATGGGGTGACGCAGGAAGGTAGCTGGGCCCGGTAATGGTTGTCCGGGTGTAAGCCTGTAGGGCGTCTGGTAGGCAAATCCGCCAGACATATAGCCTGAGAGGTGATGCGTAGCCGATTGAGGCGAATTCAGTGATCCTATGCTGCCGAGAAAAGCCTCTAGTGAGTTGGTACACGGCCCGTACCCCAAACCGACACAGGTGGTCAGGTAGAGAATACTAAGGCGATCGAGATAACTGTGGTTAAGGAACTCGGCAAAATACCTCCGTAACTTCGGGAGAAGGAGGGCCTTGTCTGGTGACGGCACTTGCTGCCCGAGCTGGGTGAGGTCGCAGAGACCAGTGAGAAGCGACTGTTTACTAAAAACACAGGTCCGTGCGAAGTCGTAAGACGATGTATACGGACTGACGCCTGCCCGGTGCCGGAAGGTTAAGAGGACCGGTTAGCCCGTAAGGGCGAAGCTGAGAATTTAAGCCCCGGTAAACGGCGGTGGTAACTATAACCATCCTAAGGTAGCGAAATTCCTTGTCGGGTAAGTTCCGACCTGCACGAATGGCGTAACGACTTCTCAGCTGTCTCAACCACAGACTCGGCGAAATTGCATTACGAGTAAAGATGCTCGTTACGCGCGGCAGGACGAAAAGACCCCGGGACCTTCACTATAGCTTGGTATTGGTGTTCGGTACGGTTTGTGTAGGATAGGTGGGAGACTGTGAAATCAGCACGCCAGTGTTGGTGGAGTCGTCGTTGAAATACCACTCTGATCGTATTGGACCTCTAACCTCGGACCCTGATCGGGTTCAGGGACAGTGCCTGGTGGGTAGTTTAACTGGGGCGGTTGCCTCCCAAAATGTAACGGAGGCGCCCAAAGGTTCCCTCAGCCTGGTTGGCAATCAGGTGTCGAGTGCAAGTGCACAAGGGAGCTTGACTGTGAGACCGACAGGTCGAGCAGGGACGAAAGTCGGGACTAGTGATCCGGCACCGGCAAGTGGAAGCGGTGTCGCTCAACGGATAAAAGGTACCCCGGGGATAACAGGCTGATCTTCCCCAAGAGTCCATATCGACGGGATGGTTTGGCACCTCGATGTCGGCTCGTCGCATCCTGGGGCTGGAGTAGGTCCCAAGGGTTGGGCTGTTCGCCCATTAAAGCGGCACGCGAGCTGGGTTTAGAACGTCGTGAGACAGTTCGGTCTCTATCCGCCGCGCGCGTCAGAAACTTGAGGAAGGCTGTCCCTAGTACGAGAGGACCGGGACGGACGAACCTCTGGTGTGCCAGTTGTCCTGCCAAGGGCACGGCTGGTTTGCTACGTTCGGAAGGGATAACCGCTGAAAGCATCTAAGCGGGAAGCCTGTTCCAAGATGAGGTTTCTCACCCCCTTCGAGGGGTTAAGGCCCCCAACAGACCATTGGGTTGATAGGCCGGAACTGGAAGCCCGGTAACGGGTGCAGGTGACCGGTACTAATAGGCCGAGGACTTACCAACAAAGAAGCTACGCGTCCACTGTGCGGTATCTGAAACAACACACAGATACTCAGAAGACTTGCCCTGTAAGGGGTTAAGGCTCTCTGTGTACAGTTTCATAGAGTTACGGCGGCTATAGCGGTGGGGAAACGCCCGGTCCCATTCCGAACCCGGAAGCTAAGGCCACCTGCGCCGATGGTACTGCACTCGACAGGGTGTGGGAGAGTAGGACACCGCCGGAACAT